>OZ244198.1:3257500-5184792 GCA_965216735.1 Arenicellales bacterium | reverse complement strand
CCTGTTTTTGCAAGGTCCAGTTGACCGCGCTCTGCAAAGCTGTTGACGACCGACAGTCGACGCCACAATCCAGTAACGCCATCATTGCCAACAAGGTATCCCATACCGGCGAGTTACAAGCCTGGACGTAGGTACCACCATCGCGTTCATAGGACCAAAAGTCTTCTAAAGCGCCGATGCCTTTGGCCAACACCGGGTGATGCAAGGCATAACCTTCCGTGTGCAGGGCCATTAAGCCATATACCCATGGCGGTTGAATACCACCCCATGTACCGTCAGCATCCTGATGACGGACCACCCACTCCAGACTACGTACAATTGCAACTTTCCGGCCGGTCGTCATCAAACGCCAGTTTTGATAGGTATGCAGTAAACGATCGGTTAAACGGAAAAAGGACTCCCAGGACAGCCACTTCCCCGACTTGCGGGGCAAAGAATAATCCATTTGCCCGCGTCCCTGAGGAAACAACTCATCCAAACGAGCCTCCGGTGGTAGTGGTCTTACCGGCCGGCGGGCGGATAACACACTAATTGGAACCAAAGTGGCACGCGCCCAACAAGCGAAATTATAGATATTGAACGGAAACCAGGGCGGTATAAAAATGACTTCCGGTGGAATGTTCGGCGTTTTGTCCCACGGCCACTCACCGATCAAGGCTAACCAGTAACGGGTAAACACGCGCACTTTTTGCAAGCCGCCATTCGCAAATATCCACTCCCGCGCCCTGACCAAGGCCTGGTCGTTGGCGGATAGTCTTGCCGAGCGTAACGCCGCGTAGCACTCCACAGTAGAATTGATATCACCGGTGGGCGCATCGTGAAATATTTCCCAGGAACCGTCGTCGCGTTGCTCATTAAGAATAGCCTTCACCATGCCTGCTCGCAGCGGATGATCGTGCACGCCCAAAAAGTGCAACGCTAACAACCACTCCGCTTCCATGCAGGAATTGGACTCCAAAACACCCATCCAGTAGCCATCGGCGTGTTGGCGGTCAAAAATCCATTGCAATCCTTGCTCTATCGCTGAATCGATAGTAGGCGATTGATTTTGTGGTGGTGAAACGACTGCTGCCATGTTTTTAGTACGGAAAACCTGTTCCTTTTTCGCTACCGGTATTATAAGAGTCCGGTGGTATTCAAAACCATAACAACTCTGATGAGAAACTTTAATATTATGACCATGCTGGATAACGAATGCTTTCAAAGTGGCGTGTTCCATGGTTCAGCATTATGAACTTAGCATGACACATCTGAGTCTTAGTATGTGGATAGGGGAAGCGCGCGTTGCTGGAACTTTCAATTGAAAACCGAATTCGCGACAATACACCAAAGCGCACAAGTAAAGATTCAATCATTCATCACCTATGCGTATAAACCCTTTTCCTAGCCGAGAACAAAACCCTCAACACTGCGATCGGATAACCAGCGGTAAACGCATGATCGATAGGATTGCAAACATCGCATTGCTAGCGTTTGCCTGCGTGAGTATCCCGGCTTACTCGGCTACCTACCTGTTGCCGCCGCAAGGTCAAAGTGTGGTGGGTGAAACCGTCTATATCACCGTCAAACGTTCCGATACCTTTGTCGATATCGCGCAAGCTTATGGTTTAGGTTATGACGAGTTAGTTTTAGCCAACCCGAACGTCGATCCATGGATTCCCAAGCACGGCTCCAAAGTATTGCTTCCGACGCGCTACATATTGCCTGACGCACCGCGTGAGGGCATCGTGCTCAACGTTCCGGAAATGCGTTTGTATTATTTCCCTAAACCCCGCAACGGCGAGGCAGCCAAAGTCGTGACTTATCCTGTTAGTATCGGTCGGGTTGACTGGAAGACACCATTGGGGAGAACCACTGTTACCACCAAGGCCGCCAACCCCGCTTGGCGTCCGCCAGAATCCATTCGCGCCGAACATGCAGCGGACGGCGACTATTTACCCACAGTGGTGCCGCCTGGCCCCGATAATCCACTGGGCAAATTCGCTTTGCGGCTCGGGATACCCGGCTATCTTATTCACGGTACCAACCGGCCTAGTGGTATCGGTATGCGTGTCACCCATGGTTGTATACGACTTTATCCGGACGACATTGAAACCTTGTTCAACAACGTCAGCGTGGGCACACCGGTGCATATCGTACAGCAGCCTTATAAGCTCGGTTGGGATAATGGTACTTTATACCTGGAAGCGCATCCGCCGTTTGGTGAGGAACGCGAAACCCAACGTGAGGACTTGGAACCGCTTATCCATTCATTGTACGAACTGCGCAATGAGGGTTGGGACGATTATATAGACTACCGCGCTGCTTTGCGCTTTGCACGTCATCCCAGCGGCATTCCTATCGCAGTCTCAACCGAAGGCTAGACGGTTGAAAGTCTATCATGCGCACGTTGAGCACCCTTTTTTAAGTGCTTATCTGCTAAATAGCTTCCGCATCAATAGGCTTTTTGAAGAAATACCCTTTGTCAGATTCACTTTTTCCTCCGCAACATAAAAACCCATTTCCTTCGAAAAAACCACGCGCGCTTAAACTGGATTCGACCTCGGTATTATCAACTTCTAGGTGAGACGCCTCGGCCTCAATCGCAGCATACAGGGCTTCTCCAATGCCTTTTCCCTGCTATTTATAGTGACTATAGAATGCGGTGATTTTTCCCATTTTGGTGATTTCGGCAAATCCCGCTATTACTCCGTCCTTTTCCGCTACGATGGGATTCGTTCTACGCATCCTTTCCTCCCATTTGGAAGTATCTATTAACTTGTCAGCCCACTTTTCAACTAATTCGGGTCCGTATTCCTCAATATTTCCCTGAGTGTAGTATCTCGACATATCTGACGAAGGATATCTTCTTCGCCGACCTTGTATCTTCGTACATGTATCATGGTTTATCTAAACTACGCTCAATAAAAAGGCCTGGCGATTTCGTCACCAGGCCCGATGATACCTAAAAAGAAAACTCGCTGATTATTTCTGCATGGATTTTTTGAACATACGCTCGATTTTCTCATCCGTAGCCAGGGACGTGTCCATCGCCTGGTTAGCCATCTGTTCGGCATTGGATGCGGATTGTTGAGCGACGCCCGCTGACTGGGCTGCTTGATCTGCTTTCGCCGCCGCATCCTGCGAAGCCATCTTTGCCTCCTCCGCCAGCATACGAATTTCTTCAAGCTTGGCGTTGCTGGCGCAACCCGACAATAAACCCCCCGCGAGAACCAGCGCGGTTAAACCAACTACTTTCTTGCCTATCATTTAAAAAGTCTCCTTTTGTGAGAACTTGTCGGAAATGCGGATTATCGTTGTTCTTTGTGCGTATATCAATGACTCAGATCAACGAACAATGACTTTCGTGCCAACCGCTAGATACGGTGTTAACTTATCCACTTGTTTATTGGTCAACGCAATACAACCGTTAGTCCAATTGTAGTCGTCATGGATCTCGGGATCGCCGCCACCGATACCGTGTATACCGATGTAACCCCCCAAGGGCGTTAGTTGTGGTGAAACACCTTCCTGCTCCATTTGATTGGCAATGTCCTTAAATGTTGCGTAGTCGATAACACCTTGATAATGCGCTTTTAATACGTGATTCAGTGTCGGATAATCGAAACCAAAAAAGCGATGATATTTACTCTCTCCGTTAACTCGCGTGATGCGGAATTCACCCAATGGCGTAGTATCATCGCCCAGAACATGTACTTCAGATGTACCGGCCCTGCCAATAGCAATCTCCTCGAACTTGAGTAGTTCCGTCTCGCCTTTCATTACCGCGAGAGTTCTCGATTCCGTATCTACCAAAATCCATTTTTTATGACTGTCGGCAAAAACCGACATAAACGCTAATAAAAGAGCCGGTACCAAAACAATGCGCCACACCCAGCATTTTGGTTTAACAAGATCAGACTTTTGCAACACTATAAAAGAACTGTTTGGGAAAGAGTTGATAGTTAGAACCAAAGTTCTTTTGCAGCTGTAGGGTCATCAACAAAGCGATTTCGGGTACCTTGTAGTTTTTCTATCATATCATTTCGACGACGCTCCTGCGCACTTGGTGGATCCTCTCGGTGCCATTTTTTTAGTGCTATACCCAGCCGTTTGAAGATTTTTAGACCATAGGTTTCACTCATATAAAACATGGCTCGTGCAATTTCACCCCGACTCACTTCACGGGGTTCCACCAAACGTTTTTGATAGTCTATTTCGAAATCGCATTTACCAAAGTTACGTTTTTCTCCCCTCACCATACCGAAAGAATGACTTCCACGTTCTTCATTAATGTCACTTAGCGAAGGATAAAGATTGTGCAAGTCCGCCTCGATTTGATTAAAACGCTGGCTAATCTTTCGACATTGCTTACGGTCATCGCAACCCAGCTCGTTCATGGCCCAGGCCATGGGCATTACGTGTTCGACATTTATTGATTTACCCTTGTTTGAGCCAAACGACACGCCGCAATAAATGGTCTCACCACCATCACCGTAAAGTTCTGACCAAAAAACATCCAGCGCGTCAAAATAGTTTTTAATTTTTGTCTGGCCCGACTGGGCGGGACTGCAGGACACGGTCATCAACAGTAGAAAACATGTGATATTAAATCGTTTGAACATTACATAGCCGTTGTCGGAAAACGGCGTAATGTACCAGAGTCCATTCTCCCTGGTGTATTTGATCTGTTTAGTATTTTTCAGTTGATAATTCTCATCAGGCCATCCTTGGTCCGGCGGTGACGACACATGTCCCAACGCGCCCCTGCCAGGTCTTACCCAGTTTTGTCTTCGGTACTCAACAAGATACTAGGGAAACTGTATACTGCTGCCACGCGAGTTACTTATGTAATTCCGTTGTGATTAAAATGTCGCCTTCCAAAGTTCGGTGCACCGGGCACCGGTCGGCGATCGCTAGAAGACCGGCACGCTGGCTCGCGTCCAACTCCCCCTCCAACTCAATGACGCGCTGAATACGATCCAGACGGACACTAGCATCGCCTTCCAAATCGCATTCACAGTCTTCGGCATGAATCTTGTCATGGCTTAAGTGCACGGTAACACTTTTGAGCGACCACTTTTTGCGCTGCGCGTACATCTTCAAAGTCATCGCAGTGCACGAACCCAGTCCACCCAAAAGATAGTCATACGGCGTGGGTCCGAAATCGTTACCCCCGACCGAGTGTGGTTCGTCCACTACCATAGCGTGACGACCTGCCTGCATGTCTACTGTGTATCCCGGCGCATCGTCAATCTGCGCAACCACTTGCTGATCGGTAGCCGGCCGCTCGGTTTGCGGTATATCGATATATCGCTTTGCCCAAGACGTAATCACCTCGCCGGCATAACGGGAATCACTGGATGCCGACAACAAATGATCTGCCCCATCCAAAGAAATAAAACTTTTCGGATGCTTCGCGTTTTGATAAATCGCCGCCGCGTTGTCGATGCCGACAATGATGTCCTGAGGGGAATGCATAATTAACAACGCTTTGCGGAGCATGCTAACAGTGGTGTGTGGATCTTGCGCATTTAGGTCATCAATAAACTGCTTTTGCACCCGGAACGGGCGACCACCGATATTCACTTGTGCTTCGCCGGTGTGTTCGATTTGTTCTTTCCCCTCAGCAAACAGATGTGTTACGTGATCCGGGCTAAATGGTGCACCTATGGTCACCACAGCTTTTACCGATCCCAATCTGTTCGCGACCGCCAATACCGCGGCGCCACCCAGTGAGTGACCCACTAATAATGCAGGGGCAGTGTATTCCCCTCGTAGAAAATCGGCGGCACTTTCCAGATCGGATACATTGGATGAAAAATTAGACGCCGCGAACTCGCCTTCGCTTTCGCCAAGACCGGTGAAATCAAAACGCAATACTGCAAAACCGCTCGCCGTCAATGCACGCGTAATATGACGAACGGCATTAAGATTTTTGTTACAGGTAAAACAATGTGCGAACAGAACGAAATTATGCGGATGACGGTCTAGTGGAAATTCCAGCATACCGGCCAGCGTTTGGCCATCAGCGTTGTTAAATGTAATACGTTGGTTTTTCATTGTGGATCATCTGAGTAAAAAGGTGTTGACTACGCTGCGAAATGTAGGAGGGATACCTAATTGGCCGCTTTACTCTTTGCCGCCATACTTTCCATCATGTATTGAAAAAGTATTTCTTCGGTTTCACGCAAACGGCGGCTCACTTCCCGGCCCATATTCATCTGCAACATCGTGAATTGTTCTCGATCGTGTTCGTACAACTCACCAAAACAACTGTTGGGAATTTCGATCACTTTACATGCCGTTATGGCGACGATACTCGCACAGCGGGGCATTAAATCCATAATCGACATCTCGCCGAAACAGTCTCCCTGTCCAAGCTCGCTGAGTACATGCTCACGGTCCTGCCAATTCCTGACCACGGCCACCGCACCTTCCGCTAGTACAAACATGGACGCGGCCTTGTCACCTTCGCGAATGATATGTTCACCCTTTTCGAAACTGATAACCGTAGCCTTCGCCAGTATGAACTTCAAAACATCCTGGCTAATGCCACCAAAAACCGGCATCTGCTGGAGGTGTTCAAAAGCGAAGTCCATTAACTCCGCATGCGCTGGAGTGTGATCTTTATCGGCCACTCGGTGTCATCCGGTTTGATAACATTTTCATTTAAGTTCACAAATTTTAACACGCGCGCCACCATTCCAACGTTTAACATACGCTTGGGGGTGACTCCACGCGAATAAAAGTCTTGTTCCGCAAGGGGGTCATTCGTTAGGAATTGTAACGAATAGACAGGAAACAAAATGCATTATCTCATCGGGCTTATTACGGCCTTCGCCGGATTGTTGTACGCACTACATCGATTGCAATCATCGGGCTTTAGTGCGGCATCGTTGGTGGACTCCTTGAATCCATTTCTTTGGTATCGGCGTTGGTCTTTTTCCAAGAAATACAACGTGAACCCGCTGTACGCACTATCGGATCCAATGGATGTTGCCGCGGTATTGTTGATAGGCACCGCGAAATGCGAAGGCGTTGTTACACAGGATCAAAAAAAATGCCTTATGGATATCTTCCAGGGCAATTTTCACCTCAACAACAAAGACGCGTCCGATCTCATGGTGGCCACCGCGCATCTGCTACGAAACGAGGTTTACATTGGCGATAACCTGAATAAAGTTCTTGAACGAAGCGCGTCCAAATTTACCGCTGAACAAATTGACTCGGTAACATCATTAATGTCACAGGTCGCCGGCGTGGATGGCGAGCCCAACTACGAACAAACCGAACTGATTAATAAGACTCGAGGCTACTTCGAAAAACTACAAAATAAAACTCAAAAATGGTCTTAAAGTCGGCGATTGGTGAGATATTCAGCGCAATAAGATAACGCTTTTTTGTAACGTGTCATTGGCAGCGCCGCAATGGACTGGCACGCCGATTGCGTATATTCGATTGCGATAGTTTGCGCCCGATGTAACGCGTTGCTCTCTTGCACTGTGCGAATAATGGACGTGATGAGCGGCCCTATGGTAGTCGCTTCATCCGGATTGCGTTGTAACTCACGAGCCAATTGAACATCTTTTAACAAGCTCGGTTTTTCTTCAATAGCCAATAACACAGGCAAGGTGATAATCCCTTCTTTAATATCCTGTCCTAACGCCTTGCCGACAATACCCACATCACCACTCAAATCGAGTACATCATCAATAATCTGAAACCCAGTACCCAGTCTGCGGCCATACTGTTCCAAATCCATAACTTGAGAGGCGTTTGCGCCCGCACAACGGGCACCACCGAACGCGGCAAATCCAAACAAGGAAGCAGTTTTGCGTTCGATCACATCAAAGTAAATCCTTTTATCCGGTTTTGTGTCGAGCGCACGTTGCTCGAGTTGAATTAACTCACCTTCCACCATCGCATGCACTGTTTGCATAGCGCGCTCGATTAACACCAGATCAGACTTTTGCAAAAGACTATTCAGCGATGCAAAGATGCAAAAATCACCCGATAATACCGAGACCGAATTACCCCATACCTCACGCGCGCTCGGTTTGCCACGGCGCGTGGGGGCTTCGTCGATTACATCATCGTGCAACAAAGTACCTGTATGCAATAGTTCCACAGCCGTCGCTACCGCGATGGCATAGGCTGGTTTACCGCCGGCAGCACCGCAAGTCATTAGTGCCAGCAATGGCCTTATGCGTTTGCCCCCTGCATTTAGCAAATTATCCGCAGCATCGCGTGCGCTTCCAGGGATGGTTTCAATAAAATAAGCTAAGTCTTTTTCCAGTTCGGAAGGCGACCATCCGACGACTTCAAACAATTTGTCCAGATGCGATTCGACATCTCCGCCGATATCAAACTGTTGTTCTAGCCGCTTTAAAGTTGCGAGCGCTTTGGATGCCATCGTGTCACCTGTCATTTATTTTATAAAGTGGGTATTTAGATTGGTTTTATATCAAGCACGTTTGCCGGCGAATTTTGCGACGCCCGCACCCATTTTTAATAACGCTAACAAAGTCGGCCGGGACAATCCTTTCATCTCCTCGTACCATTCGGCAATGGTCTCGACAAACACCTGCATGTCTTTTATCCGCCCGATGGTGTCTGCATCCGTTGACTGATCTTCCTGCGCGTCCTGCGCACATTCACGTAACACTTTCAATATCGGATTGACTTCACGACGCATTCTCTCTTCGAGTATTAACATCAGCATGTCCCAGGTATCGTTTACCGCAGTAAAGTAATCGCGTCGATCGCCCAGCTCATGGGTAACGTCCACCAAACCCCAGTTCTGTAGTTCGCGTAAGCTATTGCTCACATTGGAACGCGCTACGGACAAAGTTTCGACAATTTCATCGGCAGACAAGGGTTTGTTTACCAGATAAAGCAAGGCGTGGATTTGTGCCACGGTGCGGTTCACACCCCAGCGCGAACCCATTTCCCCCCAATGCAGGATGTATTTGCGCATAACCGGCGTAAGTTGCATAGTCGCACCATTCTATTATTTCTGATTCAACAGAAACAACAGAATTTTGTCATGAAAAATTTACCCTCCCTATTTTGTTGACAAATTTTGTCAATGACTGACGCGCTCGGTCTAACGAAACTCATTTATTGTCATTTCACCATGGTTTTTATTTCGTCACCTATCAAGGCATAACCTGTTGTTTTTAATCGATAATATATAATTATATTTTATAAATCATAGTTTTGGCACGCTCTCTGCATTAACCACAAGTAATTGAAATGGGTGTGTATTGAAGGTTGTTCCGAGGCGTTAAACAGGGGTGACGGACAGCCATGGAAGGCTGGCTGTCAGTTTGAAAGAATTTTTTGGTAGATGAATTTTAAGGCTTACTTCTCCTCTATCCTCCTTTGGTGGTGATTAGCCCGGCTTTTTAGCCGGGCATTTTTTTTGTCTGCTCCCTATGACCGTTATATTTTTAGCTCCATTCACACTTTAATCACCTAAGAGTGAAGAGACCAGGCCTACCGGCATCGTGGCACGACAACTACCGTGTTTCCCATAGACTTCGTGGTTTCAAAGACAAAAGACATTGTAGGGTTAAATCAGTCGCTATTACTTTTCACTGTATCAAAAGATTTACATCACGTATTTCACGACTACACATAATGATGGCCGATTTGCCATCGGCCCATTTTCGCTTTATTCTGTTCGGCGGGAACTACCGCTTTATAAGGTGAGTCTTATTTTTTAAGCGGTTTAAATTCGTTTGGGGAGCTGCCGTTTGGGGCAGTTGATACATCAAAAATATCGTTAGCACGTTTGTTAGCGCGGAGGAGAGATTATGAGGGTGCATTCAATCCGTCGGGTTCCCGTTGCGAAAGCGACTAACAGAACCCACGCCTTATCGATGCCCGTTTTTATAGCAGGCGATTTCAGTGCCACAATTTTCACCATGGTGAAAACCATATTGGTACTCAACCTGATTGACGCCGTACTCACCATGTACTGGGTAAGAAACGGGCTTGCACATGAAATGAATCCATTGCTGGCCGAGTCCGTGCATAATTTCCCCATCTTATTCGTGATGGTAAAACTGAGCCTGGTGAGTTTGGGGGTGTATGTCTTATGGAATAACCGATCGAACCGTTTGGCACTGGCTGCGATATTTGTGGCGCTCGTTGCTTATTTTGGTCTGTTTCTTTACCACATCAGTTATATCAGCTACACCCTGTCACCGTTAGCATACCTTTAACCTTTAAACGTAAGGAACACGAGAACGGGGTCACTCGCTCGTCACCGTGTAAGCTATGCTCGGTTATAATAATCATTATGCGGTTTGGCTATCTTTATATCTGCGTGTTAACGATCTTTGCGGGCAACGCACACGCTGACGACATATACGGGATGGCGCGAGTTCTGTCGGCCGATACACTGATCGTAGACAACCAAATCATTCATCTACGCGGTGTCGCAGCTCCGGAGCCCGTTCAGTATTGTCAGGATGCAATGCAGGATTGGGCATGTGGGCGTTCTGCGCTTGACGCCGTGGTGAATCGACTAACATCGAAGAAAATTCACTGTAACGATATCAACAATATAAATCGTGGTGATATATCCGGTGTTTGTTACACCGATGACGAGACAAATTCGTTGAATCAATGGATCGTCGCGAGCGGTTGGGCGCTGGCCGGCAGTGACGGAAGGTTTTTAGCTTTCGAACAACAGGCGCGGGACAACGGTTTGGGCATTTGGCGCAACGGCTTCAATCCAGCACCCCGTTGGCGCAGTATGGCTGAGTCCGGGTACGATGGACTTCTGTCAAACGAAACCGATTGTGACGTTTGCGCCGCCCGGCATTTACGTCTTAAACGCAAACCAGGAACTACCGACAACACGGCAATTGAATGAGAGTCGGCACTTTGTGATGCAAACGGCGTGTTAACAACGACTCACGCTATCTCAATCCTAACAGATCCACCTTTGTTCCAGGTTGTGGAATATGCACCTCGGCATTGAAATCCTTACGTAGTTTTTCGCCATAAGCGGTGGCGGATTCAGGTTCGCCGTGTACTAAATAAACCGGTGGTTTGTTTCTAAAACCGTTATACCAACGCGCTAAATCTTGTTGGTCGCCGTGAGCGGATAAGCCGCCTACGGTATGCACTTTCGCTTTCACGCGTATGGTCTCACCGTGAATTTTGATGAACTTCTTGCGATCAACTAGGCGCCGCCCTAATGACCCTTGTGCTTGGTAACCAACAATAACAACGTGACATTCGCGACGCCATGCATTGTGTTTAAGATGGTGCAGAATACGTCCACCATTACACATTCCACTGCCCGCAATGATAATGCCGCCACTGTGCACTTTGTTAATGACCATGGATTCTTCCGCGCTTCGGGTGAGATGCAAATTACGTGGTTTAACCGGCAACACGTCGATGTTGCGTCTCAGCTTTGTCGCCTCACCATCATATAAATGCGGGTAATCCCAATAAATATGGCTCGCTTCAATAGCCAGGGGACTGTCAAGAAATACATGCCATCTATCCAGATCCCATTCGTCATAGTGACGACCGAACATATACAGCACTTCCTGACTGCGACCGACGGCGAAGGCGGGTATCAGAATATTACCTTTGTGCGCCTGGGCGTCTTTGATAATTTCACCGATCTCAACAACAGTCAGATCACGATCCCGATGGACACGGTCCCCGTAAGTCGACTCGCATAGCACGATGTCGGCATGTTCGATCAAACTGGGGTCACGCAAGATTGGTGCGTCGAATTGGCCCAGATCGCCGCTGAATATCACCTTGCGGCTTTGACCGTTCGATTGAACATTCACTTCTACCACCGCCGAACCCATGATGTGTCCCGCGTCATGAAACCGTACCCGGACACCGGGTGCTACCTCGAAGCTTTCTTCATAGCGCATGCCTGTTAATCGACCCAAAGCATGCTCGGCATCTTCGTTGGTGTAAAGCGGCGCTATCGGTTGCAATCCTTTTCGCTCACGGCGGCGGTTTTCCCAGTTCGCTTCACGTTCGTTGATGTAAGCTGAATCCTTGAGCAGGATTTCCGCCAAATCCTTAGACGCATTTTGAGCGTAGATTGGTCCTTTAAATCCGCGTTTCACCAGCAGCGGGAGACGGCCAGAATGATCGATGTGGGCATGGCTCAGCACCACTGCATCGATCTCGTCCGCGGCAAACGGAAAAACATCCCGATTGCGCGCTTCGTGTTTGGGCGAGCCCTGAATCAAACCACAATCCAGTAATATTTGATGACTCCCTGTGCGGAGAATATGACATGAACCGGTCACTTCGCCGGCCGCCCCGAAAAATTCTAGCTGCATAATCGCCTCGTTGTTAGTGACGATTTATTGTATGACCGAATACCATCGGCCACCAGCCATTTAGTGGTAGTAGGCGTAGTGGTATTACGAATACACCGCAGATGAACGCGGCGGAAAGGAGGGGGAGGTAATGAGATTTATACGAATAGCGCCGTCCCGGGGCGTAGTGGGGGGTTTATGGCGGGGGGTGTCGCCAAGGGGGATACTTCCGAAACGACGCTATTCGTATAAATCTTGTTTTCTGTTAGTTCCTCTTGTTCGTTTTGACGGGTTAGGAGAGGGGGGAACGGTTAACTTCCGAACGCACCCCCCCACCAAAACCAATCTCGATTAGATCAACTTACTGAGTTACCAGACTCGCAAATTCGTCCGCACTCAGCATGCCATCACCATTGGCATCCGCATCACCAAATGCAGCGGCCACGGTTTCATTGATGCTGGCTTCTTCGGCAGAAATTTGACCATCTTGATCAGTGTCCAATTCCGCAAAGGATGGCGCATCTTGAGCGTTCGCCAGCCCGAAAACAGCAATTAAACCTAGTCCAGATGCCAAAGCACTTACTTTCATGTCTACTTCTCCTGTATTCCTGTTACGTTACATAAAGTTCCGGATGGCGCTATCCGTATGCCGAGTCACTCCGTGTTGTGGGAATTATGCATTAGCCGTGCCATAGTTGATTTCAATTTATAGAACAGATAGTTACAGGATTTTATAGAGAGATATTAACCCATCTTAGCGTAAATGTGTTTGGGTGTACCGACAGTCGGCACGGAATCATCTAAAGCGGCTGGGATGCAATTTAAGACTGTCGCTGTTTCGCGACAGTTTTTGTATCTGTTGCCTTAAATTGACCTGGGTCGATGTTCAATCGCGACAACAAACGGTAAAAATCAGTGCGGTTACGTTTGGCCACACGCGCCGCGCGACTGACATTACCATTGGTCATAGCCAACAACTGGGTAATGTATTTACGCGTGAAGTTGTCACGTGCCTGTTGCAAAGACGGTAAACCATCCGATTCCTGCCCAAGCGCTTTTTCCACGGTATGGGCGTTAATAATACGTGAGGAGGACAACACCACATTTTGTTCCACCACATTGTAAAGCTGCCGTACATTGCCCGGCCAATCCGACTTCACTAACAATTGCATCGCTGTCGGCGCATAACTCTTGGGCGATTCGCCGCTACGTCCGGCTAACTGTTCCAAAAAATGATTGACCAGCAGCGGAATATCCTCACGCCGTTCTCTCAGTGGCGACACCTTCAGACCCACGACGTTGAGCCGATAAAACAAGTCTTCGCGAAAGTCGCCCTTTTCCATCAAGGTTTCAATGTTTTGGTGCGTCGCCGAGATCACCCGAACGTCGACTTTGACTGAACGCGACATGCCTAGTGGGCGTAACACGCCCTCTTGTAGCACCCGTAACAACTTTGCCTGCAAGGCCATAGGCATATCACCGATTTCGTCTAGAAATAGAGTGCCGCCGTCCGCCGTCTGTATGAGTCCTTCGCGCGTGCCGCTGGCTCCGGTAAACGCGCCTTTTTCGTGGCCAAACAATTCCGACTCCAAAAGCTCCGATGGGATGGCTGCGCAATTGATATCGACAAATTCACGCGCACGGCGCGGACCTGAATTGTGAATGTACCTAGCGATCAATTCCTTGCCGGTACCGCTTTCGCCGGTAATCAGCACACTGCTACTGGTCTGCGCTAAACGCTCGGCCTGGCGTAACAATTCATTCATCACTGCGCTGCGGGTAACAATAGGCTCATCCGGCATGGTCGATGTATCTCCCGGCAAAAACACAGTCAATGCTTTTTCCACTTGCTGGGCCAAATTGGATTTATCAACCGGCTTTGTCAAAAAACCAAATGCACCTTGCTGAGTGGCTTGCACCGCGTCCGGAATGGTGCCGTGCGCGGTAATCATCAATACCGGTAAACCAGGGCGTTGACGGTGAATTTGATCCATTAACTGCATACCGTCCATGCCGTCCATACGCAAATCGGTGATGACCAAATGCGGTTGAAATACATCCAGACAGCCCATGGCGGTCGCTCCGGATTCTACTGCCCGAACCTGATAACCGAACGTTTTTAAACGGAGTTCCAACAGATGTAACAACCCTGGATCGTCGTCAACTAACAATATACGCGCTTCTTGTTTGGCCATTTTAGGGTATCTCTTTCTTCGGTGGACGAATAACCGATTGTTCGATTTCCGTCAAGGCGTCCAGCTTTTTCTGCGTATCCGCCAATTCGTTGCGTAGACTAGTCAACGCTTCGATCAGCACATCGCGTTGTCGGGTTATTTCCTGCAATCGAGATTGCAATTCGACGATGGCGATATCAGTCTCAGCTTGTTCTTCTACCTGCGCAAGTTGCTGCGATTGATCCGATGCCTTTTTCTTTAGCGCCTGTTGTAAGGATTGGTCCAGCGCGTTCCGTTCGTCGATCGCGGCACCCAATTGCTGATTGAGACTTTGTATGCGGCTATTGGTTTGCTCCATTTCGTCGGCCAACTCAATTTCCCGATCCAACCAGGCGCGGGTAGTCAACAGTAGATCTGATACAGAATCCGGCAATATGGGGGTACGCGTCAATGCCGACGTCAGATAGCGCCGTGCTAGCCTGTAATCTTCTAGCGATCGCCCGGGGGCGGTGAATAACAACGCTACCCTAATTTGCCGTGCGGCGTCACTCTGGTCGTAATCCATTTCGGCCTGCCGCATTTGTGCCCATTTCGAGTCACTGATATTGACCAGCGAACGTTGCAAACGCAATAACTCGCTCACCGAGATACGACCACCATCGGGACCTAGATAACCGGCTGTAATACACGATGTGCACAGCAATACATTTAAAACCAGGGGCAAAAAAACTTTATGCGACATTAGCTGCCCGCGGCATTGGTAAAAGCACCCTAAAACAGGCCCCCTTGCCAGTATCAGTTTGTATCACCTCAATCGAACCCCCTTGTAACTCAGCATACTCGCGTGCCACCGACAATCCAAGCCCGGTGCCTCGTAATGTTGATTCGGTCGGTGCGCGCCCTTGAACAAATGGTTTGAATATCCGATCACGATCGCCGGTGCGCACCCCGGGCCCCTGATCTTTTACATCCAACATCACATAATCACTGTGTTCCCGTGTGCTCACCTCGATACGTCCGCCCCTTGGTGAGAATTTGATTGCATTGGATAGCAAATTGTCCAACAATACGCGCGTTTTCTCTCGATCCAGCCATAGTTCGGTAGTTAAACACCGCACGTCTGTTTCTACTTTCTTGCGTTTGGTCTCAAGCTGATGTTGCAGCAACACGTCAGCTACAATGGCGTTGAGATCCACCGATTCGAGTTGTAATTCGGAATCCCGGGATTCAGCGCTATTAAAAGCAAGAAAGTTCTCTATGAGTCCCTGCAATTCCACACTACTGTCTCGAAGTATTTGAACAATCTCGTGTTGGGTTTTGTTGAGTTCTCCGGCGGAACCGTCGGCGAGCAACTCAGAACCTTCCCGCAAATTTGCCAAAGGTGTTTTCAACTCGTGCGATAAATGTGCTAAAAACTTTGCCTTGTCCTCATCCAATTGCAAAAGCCGTCTGCGCAACCAGTCTAATTGATCGCCCAATGCGGCCAATTCCGGCGGACCGCTTATGGCAATTTCTTTATCAAAAGACCCATCACCCAGCTTTCTTATGGCACTCACCGTCTGCCGCACGGGTTTTACGATAATCAACGCTAACAAGACGGACAATCCGATCGACCCAGCAACAATGGCAATTAATTGCCAAGTCAGTGCCTGCTCGGCATCGCGTGCCTTTGTCAACATATCATCCAGACGGTCCGTAACTACCCGCCTTGTCTGTACGCGAAGATCAGAAGCCAAAGCACCCATGTTCTCAAAACGTACCAAACTATCCTGCAATGGTTTCGATCCGGGCCCATGGTTTTGCACCGACACTAACACAGCTTCACTATCTCGTTGCAGCCCCTCAATGATTTCGTTAATCTCCGGCTCCAGCTCCATAGCTGTCATCAACTTTAAACTGTTTGCGAATTGTTCGTGTTTTTGCTCATACAACTCAAACAGATCGATATCCCCAATAACATAGTACTGACGGGCATTCCGCTCCAAAGCCACCAATTGTTCGCTCAGTGATTCGCTTTCCGACGCGATCTGTGTCCCCGTTACCACCAATGCCTCACTTTGCGTCGCTAATTGATCAACCGTTGTTAACGCACGTATCGCAAACACAATCAACGGCAACATGATAGCTGAGAATGCCAGTAAGGTAAGACTCAGCAATGAGCGTGGCCGGGTAATGGAACGGAATATTTTCACAGATATAGGTCAGTCGACGTATTACCAAACTGTAATCACCAAATAATACTAACAAGTAGCTCTTAGCCAACTCGTTTCTGCTTGGATAATCACAGTTTAACTCTTTTTTGCGCCTCCCGCCGCCCTACTTAGGTGACGGTAAGCACCGCTTTTTGTTATCTTTTTTCACTAACGCAATGATAAAATAGTCCACCTCACGCCCTTGCTTACCATGTTAACTGAAAGACAAATCAACGATTTCAATCGCGATGGATACATTACCTTGCGTAATGTGGTAGACCCGTCTTTGGTGGACGCCATGTCTACGCAACTGGACAAATGGATAGACGAGAGCCGGTCGCACGAAACCAACTACGGCGTCATGAGCGACGGCAAAATGCGCTTTGATCTCGAATCGGGCCACACCAGCGAACTGCCACGTTTGCGCCGGGTAGCCAATCCTGTAGATATTTCCGAACCTTTCCGGCAAGTGCTGTGGCAAGGCAAAGTAGTGGATGCGGTAGCGGATCTGATCGGTCCTAACGTGAAATTCCATCACTGCAAACTGAATATCAAGCTACCCAGTATGGACACGCGGGTGGACTATCACCAAGATCATCCCTTCGACCCTCACACCAACGACGATCATGTGGTGGCATTAATCCTGGTGGACGACATGAACGAGCACAACGGTTGTTTGCGCATCGTCCCCGGTTCACATAAGGGGCTGCGTTATACTCACTACGAAGGTGATATCTTCACCGGGAAAGTAGATGCGGCAATCCAAGAGATGTGCCGCGAAAAAGCTATTCCCGTTGAAGGCCGGGCCGGCGATATCTGTATTATGAGTGGCTGGTCACTGCACGGTGGAACAGCAAATAAATCGTCCTATCCACGACGTCTATTGATCTGCGATTATTTCGCGGCGGATGCTTTTCCGTTGCTGCCACCCATGGTGGCATCGGAACATCACGGCAAGATTGTTAAAGGACAAGCGACCAGGGTAGCGCGGTTTCGCGAAGGAGCTGTGGAATTACCTTACCACTATAAACATGATTCGTTTTTTAGCGCACAAGGTCAAAAAACCGCCGGCGCGGTAAACTAGGTTGGGGGGAAGCTTGATTAAACGAGTGATCTTTGTTCTGAGCGCGGCGACCATCTTGTTGGCGGGATGTAGTCATCGAGCAACGGTGCCCGACGTTCAAAATGCACTACAACAAGAAAATGACCCGGCGCAACGGTTGATGCAGCATTTTCAACAATGGCGAGGCACACCCTATCGCTTGGGCGGCCATTCCACAGGCGGAATCGATTGCTCGGGATTTGTGAATGTCACCTATCACCAGGTGTTTGGCATGGCGCTGCCACGCACCACAAAAAAACAAGCACAAAGCGGCAAAAAGGTTCGCAGAGGCAAACTCAGCACGGGCGATCTGGTGTTCTTTAAAACAGGATTCTTCCGGCGTCATGTGGGAATCTATGTCGGAAACAATGAGTTTATCCATGCTTCAACATCCCAAGGCGTTATCCGTTCGTCGTTGCACTCCCCATATTGGTCGAGGCGTTATTGGAAAGGTATTCGCATTACGGAGTTATAGAGTTATTTAATCCAAAGTCCTAACTCTACGGCGCTTGAAATCGATGCTTCGCTGACATAGGCTAGACCGCAGAACAAACCCGATCAACAACCAAACTAAGTTTTTAAGGAGAAATCCCATGGCCAAAATACTCGAGTCTATACCCGGAACCATTGTTGCCGGTGTCGTTTTGACGGTGATTTTGTACATACTTGCCCGCATCATATTTTGAAGTAGCATCTGAGGATAAATTATGGAACTCGTTATTGATCGTTGGTTACATGTACTGTCCGGTATTACCTGGATCGGATTGTTGTATTATTTTAATTTGGTCCAGGTGCCGGGGCTTGGTGCGGCAAAAGCCGATGGCACTGCAGCCGGTATCACCAAACACATCGCACCCCGCGCTCTTTTGTGGTTTCGCTGGGCGGCAGTGGCAACCTGGATCACCGGTGCCTATTATCTAATGCGATCCCACGGCATCGGCAACGCATTTCTATTACAAGGTTCCGCTGCGTATATTGGTATTGGCGCTTGGCTCGGCACCATCATGTTGTTTAATGTTTGGGTGCTGATATGGCCTAACCAGAAAAAAGTACTGGGAATCGTCCAGGCCAGTGACGAAGAAAAAGCCAAGGCAGGCAGGGTGGCCTTGTTAGCTTCACGAACCAACACCATGTTATCCATACCCATGTTGTTTTTCATGATATCGGGCTCACCTGCTCACCAGGCTGGTATTTTTGGTGCGTAAGCGCATTGTTTGGGTCTAGAACATATCTAAAAATAGGCGAGCAAAGGAAAGATGAGGCGAAAATTATCGAAAAAAGAATGTACGCAACAGTACGTTAGTATTTTGAGATCATTTTCAAAGACGTGTTTTAAAAGCGTAGTCATCTTTAGTTTTTAGATAGGTTCTAGCCATTCAAGAGACCAAATCATGTTCGCACTACGCAAGAAAACCGAACTCCCTGACGCACAAGATGCATTGTCCGGCCGCACGGAAAAAATGCTGGTACCCGAACGTCACTACGTCAACGGCAATCCGTTGCAGCCACCTTTCCCGGAACAAACGCAAACCGCTATTTTCGGAATGGGTTGCTTCTGGGGGGCGGAACGCAAGTTTTGGCAAAAGGAGGGCGTATTCAGTACCGCAGTCGGGTATACGGGCGGGTACACACCCAACCCCACCTACCAGGAAGTGTGTACCGGATTGACCGGTCACAACGAAGTGGTGTTAATCGTATTCGATCCAAGTGTTGTCAGCTATGAGCAGTTGCTCATAGTATTTTGGGAATCCCATGACCCCACCCAAGGCATGCGTCAAGGTAACGATGTGGGCACCCAATACCGCTCGGGAATTTACGCCACCAACGCAGAACAAAAACTAGCAGCCAAAGCTTCGCTTGCACACTATCAGGCGTCGTTAAAAGCTGCCGGTTATGGCGAAATTGCAACAGAAATCCTGGATGCCCCCGAGTTCTATTACGCCGAGGAGTATCACCAGCAATACTTAGCGAAAAATCCAACAGGTTATTGTGGTTTGGGTGGAACCGGGGTGAGTTGTAGTAGTTAGTAACTTAAGAACACTCTGACAAACAGAGATTTCTTGATACAAAGATGAATTTAAGATGCGTCTATTTATTCGGATTTTTACTTGAGTGCAAGAAAGCAGCGCGGGCAAGACCGCAGTGCACATGCAATACATGAGGATCTAAGCACGGTAATGACGCCACAATCGCGGAAAAGGATAATAATAATAAATGGATGCACCTCTTATCGGTTCTCGGCAATCTTACGCAGGTTATCCAACCCGGTCTCATAGTCCGGACCCACCATTTTGTCTAACAACAAACCAAAATAACGTCCGACAATACTGCCTTCAGCGTCCGTATCCAGCCCCCAGGTGACGCGACTGCCTTCGGAGATGGATTCGATGGTAAAAGTCGCCGACGCTTTCCCCTGAGCGCCAAAATCCAACGCCGTTCGAACAAATTCATTGGGCCGGCTTTCGATGATTTCCTGACTCCCCACACCCACTTGCTTATTTTCGCTACTCCAATAAACTTTTGCACCCACACCCGACTCGGACCCTTCAAAGGTGTATTGCGTGTCGGGGTCTTTTGCCGCCCAAGGCGACCATCGATTAAATTCCCTAAAATTATTGACCAATGGAAACACACGCTCCGGTGGCGCTGTAATCGTAATCCTGCGTTCTACATGAACCCTGTCGGGTAACAGATTACCGACGATAAAAAGCGCGGCGACTGTAAGCAGAATCACCATAATTCCCAACTTCACCCACTTCATCTTCTTCTCCTGGTTGACTAAATATTTCGAATCGACGCCATTACTCCGGCGATTTTCCAGGCGGCGTCATTGGCATAGGAAATGGTGTCACATTTCCCTTTTGATCAGAGACAGTGACGATTTTGTTCTTACCTTCTTTCTCAACTTCATCGATCCTGACAATCGCGTGCAACGGCACATATGTCCGCTTAACGCCGGAAAACTCCGATTTCAGTCGTTCGTCGGATGGATCCACCACTAATTTCGAACGCTCACCAAATATGATGTTACCGATTTCAACAAACGCGTACATTGAAGCTTGGGTGACCTCGTGCGCATACAGCTCATACACATTACCCTGATTATGGAAAATAATGCGATAAATGCGTTTCTTGTTTGACTTAGTCATCAAGATTACTTAGCGAATTCGTGCGTTTGTGCGGTACGATATTGGCATGGTGGGGAGGAGCAAATTAAACTGTTTTGGTTGCACGATTATAGTGACGCCATGACTATTTACCAACCGATACCCGACATTAGACCTTAGGACGTTTTTGCCAAATCACAAAATCGATTTAATCGGTAGCACACATCTGCGTTCTATTAGCCGATTTCTGTTCACTTTCTTTGTGGTAAGTGCTGCTACGGGACTGGCTTTTGCGTCTCAAGGCCCGCCGGCCGAACTCGCTAAAGTATTGGCAAAACACAAAGTGCCGATCAACTCGCTGAGTGTTTATGTTAAGGAAGTCGGCGCGACGAAGCCTTTGCTTGCCGTGCGTGCAGATCAAGCGCGCAACCCCGCGTCCGTCATGAAAACGGTGACTACTATGGCGGCTTTGGATCTATTAGGACCAACATTTATCTGGCAAACCGATGCACTGATCAGCGGTTCCCTGCGTAATGGGCGGCTTATCGGCGATCTTACGCTGCGTGGCGGGGGCGATCCATTTTTAGTGGTCGAGTCTTTCTGGAAAATGTTGCAAGGACTGCGTGCCCGTGGCTTACGGGATATCCAGGGTGATTTAGTCATAGACAACAGCTTGTTTCGCGTCGACGAACATGACCCCTATGCTTTCGATGGCCGAGGCGACCGAGCCTACAACGTTTTACCCAATGCGTTGTTAGTGAATTTTGGCGCAACCGAATTTTCCATATACCCAAACGCCGGTAGTGTTTACGTACTGGCAAACCCGACCACCAGCAATGTGAAAATAGTAAATCGTATCAAAGGCGTAAATGCACCGTGTCAAGGACGCAGTCGATCGGTAGGAACACGGGTATTACAACGTCAACCTATCGCCACTATCGAGTTCAACGGAAGCTATCCTTTTAGCTGTGGCGAACACCGACTCACGCGGTCCCTGCAATCCGCCCCGGATCATACTTATGGTGCGTTCAAGTCCATGTGGGAAAGCCTTGGCGGAAAATTTGAGGGTGGTTATCGACTGGAGAAAACATCGGACAAATCACGCAAACTGTATTCGCATTCATCACCGACCCTGGCGGAAATCATTCGTGGCGTCAACAAATTCAGCAACAATGTGATGGCTCGGCAACTGTTGTTAACGCTGGGTTGGAAAATGGTTGGCGAACCGGGTACCCGTGAAGCTGGCGCAATCGCTGTTAAGAAGTGGACCTATCAACGCGAAATTAATATGCCTTCATTATTTATTGATAATGGCGCAGGTCTATCCCGTAAAGCCCGGGTATCTGCACGCGGTCTGGGCGAACTACTCGAATTCGCGCATCGTCACCCCTTTCGATCAGAATTTATGGCTTCGTTGCCCTTAATTGGATTGGAAGGGTCCGTCGCACGGCGTTTCACCAAAGGCCCGTTGAAGGGGCGGGTGCGTACCAAAACCGGTTTAATCAACGGCGTTCGCACCATGGCCGGTTACGTTTACAGCCAAACGGGACGAACTTACATTGTTGTTTCGCTACAAGAACACCCGACTATTCATCAAGGTATCGGCACAGCGGTACAAAATGCGTTGTTGCGCTGGGTTTTTCTTAAATAATGTCGTTGCAATACTCCAGCCTTTTCGCCAGCTAACCAAAAAAATTCAGAATAGCGTTAGCCACCGGTTGTGCATTGTCCAGATGCAGATGATGTTTTCCGGCTAAATCGGCAATTGTAAGATTGGACACTTGTGTACAACGTACTTTTACACCATCGCGTTTTACCAAATATCCTTGCGCTCCCCGGATAAACAATGTGGGCGCCTGAATGCGTTTAAGAAATGACAACACTTGGGATTCGGTTAGATAGACCGGTGATGTAAGCGTTAATTTTTGATCAGTACGCCAGGTTACGCCACTACCGGCAACTTTCAAATTACGCGTAACGATCCGAGCGGCGGATTCCCGGTTCATCTCATTCACCGCCAAACGTGCGGCAATAGCATCTTCCGGTGACGAATATATTGGCAATGTTTTATTTTTGAGTTTACTTAAATGACGTATCGCCCGCGCCAATCGATCCGGTGTTTTTTCCGGATCATCGGTCAGAGGACCTATACCTTCAATCAAAATCAACTCGCTGATTCGTTTTGGTGCGATCGCGGCAACCAATGTCGCCACGTTTGCACCCAGCGAGTGACCGAGCAAACAAAAACGCCCCCAACCCAAAGCATCGGCCGCCTCCAATACTACCCCAACATAGTCCACAAGCTGGTAGGGACCATACCAATCCTGATGATCCGATAATCCATGACCCGGCAAATCGATGGCCGCTATACGATAACCCTCCAGCAAGGGTCCCAGGGATGAAAAGCTGGCCGCATTATCCAACCAACCGTGCAAGGCAAGTACTGGTTTCGCATCTGTATCGCCCCAGGCTATTCCAGCCAAACGAAAGTTCGTTGTATCAACAAAAAATTCTTCACTCATATAGTTTCGATAAATGGTGTTGTGTAGCGCTGCCTAACCAGAGTTTGTAAAGCCTTAATACACCATAGTAATCAATATCAAAAAATGACCAGTGGCGTAAAACCCGACAAATAGTTTTGATCGCTATGGAAAATGCATGCGTGTTTTGTTGACGTCTAATTAAACTACTCATCCTAGAAGATTGTGGAACAATCTCTCAAAAACTTTTTTAGGGGATCCGACTCGCAAGATGATACTTGCCGATAGAAACGGACCGACGCAAATCAAAAATATCACCCTGCGCTTCATTCGCCCCTTTATTTATCTGTGCAGCAGCCAAATTTCGTTCAAATCGATAGCGAAAATTGATTTGGATCAAGAAATCTTTAAAAAACCATTGAAATGAGAGAATGCACGCCTGATTTATGCTGCACTGCAACATAATTTCAACTATAATACCAGCCAAGAAAATTCGAAACTGCATTCGGGAGTGTAAGCACATGTTAATTAACGACAAAGTGGCGGTGGTAACAGGCGCTGCCAGTGGTATCGGGCGCGCAGTCAGCGAAGAATTGATCAAACGCGGTGCATTGGCCGTTGCCATGGTCGATATGAGCAACACGGTCATTGACGTAACCGATCAATTAAACGAGGACGTTGGTAAAAACGCCGCGACACCTTTCGTAGGAGATGTCACCGACGAGAATTTTCGCAAGAGAGTTTTCGATGAACTCTGTGAGAAACACGAAGTCGTCAACATTTGCGTTCCAGCCGCCGGTATCTTTCGCGATCGCATGGCAGTAAAAATCGATAGGGAAACCGGTGAACCGGATATTTATCCTGTCGATTTGTTCCAAATGGTATTGGATGTCAATTTATTGCATCCGATTTACTGGTCCATGGAAATGGTCGGGCGGCTTGCCCAATACCGTTATAAAAAAGGCCTCAAGAAATGGCATCCCGATGAACTCATCCAGGGTTCGGTGGTTTTCATCGGTTCCGTAGCTTCCCAAGGTAACAAGGGGCAAATTTCCTACGCCACCACCAAGGCCGGTCTTGAGGGTGCGGCGACTACTTTAATGAAGGAATCGATGTACCATGGTGTGCGCACGGCAGTCATTCATCCCGGGTTTGTCGACACGCCGATACTCGAGGGAATGCCGGAGGGTTACGTTGAAAATTACATTCTGCCCGATACCCAATTAGGCCGTTTAATCAAACCAGAAGAAATCGCCGACGCGATTTGTTTTTTGATCACCAACTCAGCTGTAAGTGGTGAATTGTGGGCCGACGCCGGCTGGCACCCACCCGCTAGTTAATGCCAGAACGAACTATATACGTCAAACTTCGAGTCGACTACAACGCACAGATTAATAGCTTAAACTTAACTACTGCTCATAAAGAGCTACAACAAAAGGCAATCCACGGGTTTCTTGATTGGTCGTGATCTGTTGTGATGAATAAGTTTTAGCTAGAGTGAACCTCCATCCTCGTAATTGATCTTACTCAATGTCAAATGAGGACGGGAGGTATTCGTCACGACAGGCCCGAATAGCGCTAAGTAGCGGGTACTCTGCTAGGTATCGATCACAGTGCGGAATGTTGGTCACATCATGTCGGAGATGCACGAGTAGTACGAGCAATTGGCATACTAAGCAAGTAATCAGCCAGGAAAATAATAATAATGACGGTTCTTTGTGCGGCGAACAACGGAACCCAAATTGTAATTCGGTCTCGCATGGTTTAAACAATCTTAAACAAACGAGAATTTACAGCACTTAAAAGAATCTTCTCGTAACTCCTCAAAAAATCGTCATTTGATTGGTGGTGATCTCATCAAAACTGGTATCGAGGAAATGCAATACACCATCCGCCACCGGCTTGAGTTGCTTCTCACTATAGTGATCATAGTCTAATCGCGTCGGATGGTTGTCAATGGGTTCGGGGCCGTCCGGCGTGATCACGTAACTGATCCACTTACGACGTCTCTTTGACTTTCTCGCTGCTTGCACATGCGGCGGCACATTGCGTTGATACGCATCCAACGGTCGACGCAAGCGTTTGCGATATACCAATTCATCGTCGAATTCACCCTGATACAGACGCGCCACAATATCGGAGATATAGTCTTTGTAAGGTTGATTAAAAAACACACGGTGGTATAGTTCACGTTGAAACAACCGTGCCAGGGGTGTCCAGTCCGTACGCACGGTTTCCAGGCCCTTGAAAATCATTTCAAACTCGCCGTTTTTGTCACGCACACACCCAGCGTAACGTTTTTTACTACCGGTGGACGCGCCGCGTACCGTTGGCATCAAAAAATGCAAAAACAGACTTTCAAATTCAATCTCCAGGTAACTTTTCAATCCATGCTCTTTGTCGATGGTATCCATCCACCAATCATTCAATTGCGTCGCCAGAGTCATTCCGGTTTCTTGTGCCTGTTTTTCGTCTACCTCATCGCCCAGCCATACAAACAATGAGTCCGTGTCGCCATAAATCACTCGATGACATTGTGATTCGATGGTGTCACGGCTACGGGTGATAATCTCGTGACCTCGACGCGTAATACTGCTGGCCAAACGCGGATCAAAAAAACGGCAGGCATCGGTGCCCAATACACCATAAAACGAATTCATAATAATTTTTATCGCTTGAGACAAAGCCTTATTGCTGTCGCTTTTTGCAATGTCCCTTTGGCGCCATAAGGACTCAATCAGCTCGGGCAGAATAGCGCCATCGCGTATGAACCGTGCACCGGAAAATCCTGAAATGACATCGGCATTGGTAGCCGCGAGACCACACGCGAGTCCATAGGGGTCGATCTGAAAGGTGCGAATAATGCTGGGATACAGGCTCTTAAAATCCAGCAATAAAACGTTTTTGTACAAACCGGGCCGGGAATCCATGACATAGCCACCGGGGCTTTCGCCGGTCACCTTCGCTTGCCCGATATCCGGCGCCACCATACCTTTACGATGCAACCGTGGCAGGTATAAATAATCAAGAGCGGCTACCGAACCACCGTGCCGACCAAGCGCTAATCCCGTGAGTCGTGAACGTTGGATGGCAAAATCAATCAAACCGGTCTCGGCAAAAATTTCTCTGACCAGACGACAATCTTCCAAATTGTACTGAGCCAGCGCCAACTTATCCGTGCGAAACCAGTTCTCGATTTGATTAACTTTGTCTTCATCCGCAGTAATCAACTTACCCCGCCCCAACACTTCTTGGGCAACTGCGTCCAAAGCAAACGTTTCAAACGACCAGAATGCAGAACGCAATGTATCGATACCATCCAACACCGCCCGACCCGGTACTCGTACCACCCGCACACCATTGGGTTCACGTGGCTGTAACACAGCAGCCCACTCGCCTGCCCTACCCAAACGAAAATCAACACCGAATTCACGGCATTTGTGTTCGATAAAATTCAAATCAAAGTTGATAACGTTCCAGCCAGTAATCAGATCGGGATCGTGTTCGGCCATCCATGCCAAAAATCCTTGCAACAAAGTCTTTTCGTCGGGGAAGAACGTAAGCTCGAACTCTTCGGTGATGGTTTCCGGCTGCGATTCCCCCTGTTTCAACATAAAAACACTTTCCATTTCTTTGCTGGAAACAGCGATAGAGTACAAAACGGTGTTGTTTACGCCGGTCTCAATATCTACCGATACCGCTTTGAGTTTAGGTATGTAATCGCTGGGTTTTAACAGCGGATTAATAAATTCGGTGTGGTTTGCTTTACGTGTTGCCGGTCCATGTATTTCGACGCCGGCGGTAATGAATCGCTCCATCAAAAACCGGTCGGCGGGTTTGATATCTGACTCGTAAAATAGTACGCCCTGATTCGCGGCCGAGTCACGCTCGCTAGTCATTCGAGCTTGCGATTTAAAATACAAACCATCCATTGGTTCGCCACCCATACTAATCAGTTCCAATGGCTTACGTTCGGCAACCGCAACATCGAGTTTGTGTTGACGCTCAATAAAACACACGGCGTGTTGGGCTGGGAACACGATACGCGCGGCCCTATTTTCCGTGTGCGCCCACAAACGCAACTCCACGCCCTGCGCGGTGTCGCGCCAATCCCGCGTTAAAATAAAGCCACTGACACAGTCGCCGGGGGCTTGTACTTGCTTGCTCATCGTTTCGTTATACCAATGTCGTTAAGCATTAGCGGACCCATGAAGTTACGTTTCTGTTTAAAAATAGTTAATGTTAAACCTGTTATCCGATCTGAAACGCGTCGTTAGTCTGGGCGAGGACCTTATCTTTCTCGCCGGACGTAGTTTACAGCGCCGCGCCTTGCGCAACGGTATTTTGGTGGCCATAGCCTACGGTTCCACCCTGTTTGGGATTAAAGCCGCAGGATCGGAACAACTCACCGAGGAACAAATACTGGGCTTGCTGGTCGCGGCGTTCGCATCTTACCCTGCCGGCACCGTATTAATCCGCATTGCTAATTTTTTAACCCGTGGAAATCTTAACGCCGCTGCCGCCGGACACTTGCATCTTACCAGTCACTACAAACAATCGCGCATGGCAGAACATCTTGGGCGATTGTGGGATAACGTGTTCCGCTACGAATCGTCCATCAGCCGTGACATACATGACATTATTAATGCCAGAGCCGCGCTGAAGTTTACCGAAACGGCAGTTCAGGATACGTTGTTGTCGTTGCCAAAAGCGTTGCGCGACACCTTGCAACTTAGAACTACCGAAGATGAACAAGCTTTATGTCAACGTATTCTGACTGGCTACTCCCATGATCCCGATATTGAAGCGACACGGGAGATGTTTATTTATACAGGGCACTATGCGTTGTGCACACCGTTACCGCAAATCCTGCAACGTCATCAAGTAGGTTTCGATATCAGCGTGCTGGAAGACTGGTACGAAAAAGGTTTGTTTGCCTATGAAGATTACCCCGACAAAGCTTTCGGCCGTGATCCGCTGATTCGTGAAATACGTTACTTAACCGGTAATTGGTTATGGAACCGTATCAGCGAGCTTATCACACCCGAACCAGTGTCGTCGTTTTGGTATGCATTAACGGCCCGTAAGTGCGGCGTATTAATAGGCAAGGGGTTACGCGAAATGAATAGCCGTATTCCACGGGGTTACGCACGTGATTATTTTAATGCTCAACACTTTATTTGGCCTTCGCCCGAAATGGACAATGCCGTAGCGGCATATTTCGATGACAACATGAAAGCCAGGTTGATCGAATTACGCAGAGATTATTTACGCAGTCTTTTCTCCGCTGACGACGATGTTGCTCGGCGACATGTTTTTCAATTGTTTGCCCGGGATTTCAGAAAAATTTTTAAATTACGCCTGGCATTTGATGTTGAGTACACCGCGGGTCTTCTAAAAACGACACCCCAACAAGATATCGATAACATCAGCAACGGGTTTGGGATACGGGCGTTTCCGGCAACGGATATTCTCAACGCCACAAAACGAGCGCGACACAGTCTGGAAATCGCAAAAAAGATTCCTGATCTGCTGAGTACCCATGAACTGGACAGCGGTACCCTGCGCACAATCCACCTTGCAGTGCACTGTGATTATTGCCGGTTGAAATCGCGGCTTTTGCGTATCCACGATTCAACCAGACACCGCGATAAAATAAAACAAATCATCACCGACCTTGTAACCAAACGATCTGAGCTTTCCGATCGATTGGTGCGTCTACGATTATTTCACATTTTGGTTACAATTCAATTGGATACCTATTGGGATGTGGTCAACTGGCATATTAATCCAGAGGTAAACGCATAACACCACAAGCATAAATAAAAACAAATGTCTACATTGTGTTGTTACGCAACTCGCGTTATTTTTACGTTTTCAATTGACGAAAGACTGCGGACGTTTATGTCTTTCGTATCACGCTGGCAAAGCCCAGACTATTAGTTAAACAAATAATTACTATTAACAAGAGGGTTTGGCATGAGCAAAAAATCCAGTGCGGCAAAAAGCCCTTCACCACAAAACAGTTTTACCCTGATCGATAACGGAACCGGGCAAAGCATCGAGTTGCCCGCTCTGGATGGCACGATAGGACCACGTGTCGTCGACATTAGAAAGTTGTACTCCAACGCCGGCGTGTTCACCTATGATCCCGGTTACACGTCAACAGCATCGTGTTCATCGGAAATCACTTACATCGATGGCGAACAAGGCGTGTTATTGCATCGCGGTTATCCCATTGATGCATTGGCAGAGGGTAGTGACTACATGGAAGTGTGTTATTTGCTGTTGTACGGCGAATTGCCGTCGCCCGAAGAAAAAGCGGACTTTGAAAACGACATTACCCACCACACTATGTTGCACGATCAGTTGATTCAATTTTATCGTGGATTTAAACGCAGTGCCCATCCTATGGCCATTATGGTAGGCATCGTCGGTGCGTTATCCGCGTTTTATCATGACGGTACCGACATCAGTGATCCCGAGCAACGGCAAATTGCTGCGCACCGACTGATCGCGAAAATGCCGACCATCGCCGCCTATGCCTACAAGTATGCTTTAGGCCAACCGTTTAACACACCGTTGAACAAACTCTCCTATTCGGAAAACCTTTTGCGTATGATGTTCGCAGTACCCACCGAGGAGTACGAGATAAGTCCGGTCGTTGCCAAAGCTATCGACCGCATACTCATCTTGCATGCTGATCACGAGCAAAACGCATCGACATCCACGGTGCGTCTGGCCGGTTCCTCCGGTGCCAATCCGTTCGCGTGTATCGCCGCGGGTATCGCATCTTTGTGGGGTCCCGCCCATGGCGGCGCAAACGAAGCGGTACTTAAAATGCTCACCGAAATCGGATCCAAAGACCGCGTGCCGGAATACATCAAAAAAGCGCAAGATCCATCGGACAATTTCCGCTTGATGGGTTTCGGTCATCGTGTGTATAAAAACTACGATCCGCGCGCCAAGGTGATGCGTGAATCCTGTCATGAAGTATTAAAGGAACTAAAAGTGAGCGATCCATTGCTCGATTTAGCACTGGAACTGGAACGTATCGCGCGGGAAGACGACTATTTCATTGAGAAAAAACTTTACCCGAACGTGGATTTTTATTCCGGCATCATTCTTAAAGCCCTTGGTTTCCCAACCAACATGTTTACACCCATGTTTGCCATCGGACGCACAGTAGGTTGGATTGCACACTGGAAAGAGATGTTGGGAGACCCTGAGAACAAGATCGGCCGGCCCCGGCAACTTTATGTCGGACAAGCGTCGCGCGAATACACCTCGCTGGACAAACGCCAGCACAGCGAAAGTAAAGTAAGCTGGTGGCGTCTATGGGGTGGTTCGCGCAACAACGGGAGCTAAACACACAGATATATTCTGAGCCTGCAAGGATCTCGGTTTTTCTTGGGTTAGTGCAGACACCCACCTGCACGTTGAACATATTATATGCCGTACACTATGTGTAGATTTTGGTAACGCGAAGACTACGCATTGATTTTTCGTAAATCGCCCACTGACCCGAGTCCATCCCTTAGCCGGATAGCGGAATACTATCGGGCAGACGAAACCCAAGTCGTCAACGAACTGATAGCCGCAGCGCATTTATCAGCGGATAGTCTTGATCGCGTCGCCGAACGGGCGCGCAAACTGGTTACGGAGGTTCGCAAATCGCGCTTGGGCAAGGGTGGTCTCGACGCTTTTTTACATGAATACGGCTTGTCCAGCGAGGAGGGCGTGGTGTTGATGTGTCTCGCCGAATCTTTGTTGAGAATTCCCGACGCGGAAACCGCTGACCGTTTAATTCGCGACAAACTGGGAGACGCTGATTGGGAACAACACCTGGGACACAGCGATTCGTTGTTTGTTAATGCTTCGACATGGGCGTTGATGCTGACTGGCCGTGTGGTGGGGTTGCGTGATTACCAACAACAAAGTCTGGGTTCCGTGCTTGGCCGTCTGGTATCCCGTCTCGGCGAACCGGTCATTCGACAATCCGTTACCCAGGGCATGCGTATCATGGGCAGGCAATTTGTTATGGGCCGCACCATCGATGAAGCATTGCAACGCTCCGGAGAAGATGAACATGCGCATTATCGTTTCTCTTATGACATGTTAGGCGAAGCAGCACGAACACAAGCGGATGCGGATCGATATTTCGATGCTTATCAACTGGCTATCCGACGTATCGGTGAATCGTCACCACAACTGGATCCTATTCAAGGCCCAGGTATCTCGGTGAAATTATCCGCATTACATCCCCGCTATGAATATTCCCAACGTGACCATGTTGTACCCGAACTAACAGCAAAGTTGACCGAACTGACATTACAGGCGAAACAATTTGATATTGGTCTTACCGTCGATGCCGAGGAAGCGGATCGTTTGGAGCTGTCCTTGGAAATTATTCTCGGGGTCAGCGCGAACACCGAACTAAAAGATTGGTATGGTTTTGGACTGGCGGTGCAAGCCTATCAAAAGCGCGCCCTGCCTTTGATTGAGTGGCTCAGCGAAGTCGCCCGCGAACACCAAAGACAGTTGATGGTGCGGTTGGTAAAAGGCGCTTATTGGGATACGGAAATTAAACTGTCACAGGAACAAGGACTCACCAGTTATCCTGTGTTCACACGCAAAGCATCCACCGATGTGTCTTATATTGCTTGCGCAAAACGGTTGTTGGCGCAACCCGATGCGTTTTATGCGCAGTTCGCGACGCACAACGCACACACAATTTCCACAATCCTTGAAATGGCCGGCGAAAACCGGCAGTTCGAGTTTCAACGTCTGCACGGCATGGGGGAGGTTTTATACGATCAATTCATCGGCGATCAAAACGAAAAACCCGCCTGTCGTGTGTATGCTCCGGTGGGTAGTCACGAAGATTTGTTGGCTTATCTGGTGCGCCGTTTGTTAGAAAATGGTGCGAACAGTTCGTTTGTAAATCGTATTGTGGACGAACGTATACCAATGGAGCGCATCATCGCCGATCCGGTAGGGAAAGTGCGACGCTTGGAGCGCAAACCTCATCCTCGCATTCCGCTACCAGTCAACATTTACGGTGAGCACAGAAAAAACGCAATTGGCATCGATACCAGCGATACGAAACAGTTGGTCATGTTGGCCGGACGTATGCGCAACGCATCGGAACAGAATTGGGAGGCATATCCTATTGTGGGCGGGGTCAGGCAGTCCGGTAACCCGATTGATGTAACAGACCCGTCCGATCAAAGACGTGTCGTAGGTACTTTGGTCAATGCATCCACTGAATCAGTTGAGGAGGCATTGCGCAGGGCATACCAAGCACGAACCGTCTGGAGTACAACACCGGCAACAGAACGATCCGGTTGTTTGCGGCGTATGGCCGATTTGTTGGAACGGGATATGCCGGATCTCATGGCCATTGCAGTACGTGAAGCGGGTAAAACCATCGGCGACAGTATCGCTGAAGTTCGCGAAGCGATCGATTTCTGCCGGTATTATGCCGAACGTTGTCACGCTGATTTCGCCGCACCACTAGAAATGCCTGGACCCACCGGCGAACTCAATCAATTGTCGCTACACGGTCGTGGTGTATTTGTTTGTATCAGTCCGTGGAATTTCCCGCTGGCAATATTTTGCGGACAAATTTCGGCTGCTTTGGCCGCTGGAAATACCGTTATTGCAAAACCCGCGGAACAAACACCGCTGATTGCTACCCACGCCATACGTCTGTTTCATGAAGCCGATATTCCAGACGATGTCTTGCATTTTTTGCCAGGCGACGGCGTTAGCATTGGTGGTGCACTAGTGGCCGATGAACGGATTGCCGGCGTCGCTTTTACCGGCTCTACCGATACCGCACGCGTGATCCATCAAACCCTGGCCGAGAAACAAGGCCCTATTGTTCCGTTGATTGCCGAGACCGGTGGACAAAATGCCATGCTGGTGGATTCCTCCGCACTGCCCGAACAAGTGGTAGTCGATGTACTGGCTTCTTCGTTTCAAAGCGCCGGTCAACGTTGTTCCGCTTTGCGGGTGTTGTACGTACAGACAGATATCGCGGACAAATTAATCACTATGTTGGCGGGAGCAATGCAGGAATTGCAAGTAGGCGATCCCGCTCTATTGCAAATCGACGTCGGCCCGGTCATCGATGAAGACGCATTGCAAATGCTGAATAATCATGTCCAATTTTTGGATAAACACGGCCGCCACATTCATACTTGCACATTAACGGCCGGTTGCGAACACGGTACGTTTTTTGCGCCATGTGCTTATGAGATCGATTCCATTGGTTTATTGGAACGCGAAGTGTTTGGTCCCATTTTACACGTGGTGCGTTATACGGCGAACAAACTGGACAACGTCATCGACGCCATCAACGCCACAGGTTATGGCCTTACTCTGGGTATCCACAGTCGCATCGATGACACCATCGAACATATTCACCAGCGTTTGCGTGTCGGTAACACCTATGTCAACCGCAATCAAATCGGCGCTGTGGTGGGTGTACAACCTTTCGGTGGTGAAAGCCTGTCCGGCACCGGTCCCAAAGCTGGCGGTCCCCACTATCTTCACCGCTTTGCTACCGAACGCACATTGACCGTTAATACCACCGCGCAAGGAGGCAACGCTTCCTTGTTGTCGTTACAGGAAGACACGGGGCACACTGCTTAATCATCAGCGTCGTGTCGCCGTAAGACTGCCAGTTTAAAGGCACCGACGGTAATCCCGACGCATTAGATATCCGGCTACCAGGAAGATTTGACTGCATGAGCATCCGGCGAATGTCAGTGAAACAAACTTTTTTAATGATAAACCCCGCAACCTACTTTCCAAGGACAGGATTTTTCTTCACAATCGCCATCCTCTTAGTCGAAGATCATCGGACCAACCGTGTTTGCCACCCCAACATTTGAAGCCTTGCGTGCTTCCTGGGCACTGTTTGCCGGGATCGGTTTCATCATGCTGGCCAACGGTCTACAAGGAACTTTGCTTGCCTTACGCGCATCCATGGAAGGATTCACTGCAACTACGGTTGGCTTGTTTATGTCGGGTTATTTCGTCGGCATGATCGCCGGTTCCATACATACGCCACGCCTGGTGGAAAGGGTCGGGCATATTCGCGTGTTCGCCGCGCTGGCTTCCGCCGCATCCATTTCGGTCCTGGTACATAGTTTATGGGTTAACCCCTACAACTGGGGGGCCATGCGTTTTGTTACCGGCTATTGTTATGCGGGGATGTATATCGTCGCCGAAAGTTGGCTCAATGATCGCGCTACCAATGAAACTCGTGGACGCATCTTGTCTATTTACGGTGTCACTATCTTTTCCGGTGTGGGCATCGGCCAACTGTTACTCAATATCAGTCACCCTTTTACCGCTGACTTGTTTATTCTGGCGTCCGTATTGGTATCGTTCGCGTTGGTACCAATTTTATTAACCGCACGACCCGCGCCGACATTCTCACTTACTACCAAGATCAGCACTCGCGAGCTGTTGCGTCTAGCACCCTTGGGCGTATACAGCAACTTCGCCACCGGCATCGCCCATGGAACTTTGTTCAGTCTGGGCGCCGTCTACGGACAACAAGTCGACCTATCCGTGCGGGAGATTTCCTGGTTCATGGCCTCTTTTCTATTCGGTGCGGTTGCTATGCAATGGCCCATTGGCCGCATCTCTGATCATTATGACCGGCGCACGGTGCTCATTGTGGTTAGCTCGATTGCTTGTGTAGTTGCATTGACTGCGTCGTGGTTACCTCGCGAGGGTTGGTGGCTTTTTGCGGGAGCGTTCCTGCTCGGTGGTACGGCGTTGCCAATGTATTCTCTGTCCATCGCTTGTGCGAATGACCGGCTGTCCCCTGAACAAATGGTCGGGGCCAGCGCCACGCTGGTATTGATTGCCGGTATCGGACTGGTACTCGGACCCATTGTCGGTTCGATGGCCATAGACCGATTGGGACCGCAAGCTTACTTTCTGTGTATGGGATGTGCATTCGGATCGATCGTGATGTTTGCCATGTACCGCATGAACAGACGCCGTTGGAAACGTGTAGAACAGCAGATGCCTTATATTCCTGCCGCGGATACCGGTTGTTCGACCGTGGCAGTGGCATTAGCAGCGGAAGAAGCAATTGAACAAATGCACGAGGAGATACCACCAGAACCGAATACCGAAACTGCGCTGCAAGGAGCGGCATCGTGAGTCACCTCAGTTGCGGCCAAGCACTGGTCAAGCTACTGGAAGACTATGGTGTACAACATGTTTTCGGTATTCCCGGTGTGCATACGACGGAACTGTATCGGGGTTTGGCGGATTCATCGATCAAACATGTTTTAGTTCGACATGAACAAGGCGCGGGCTTCATGGCCGACGGTTATGCGCGTGCAAGTGGTAAGCCAGGGGTGTGTTTTGTCATTACCGGCCCAGGCATTACCAACATCACGACACCCTTGGGTCAGGCGTTTTCTGATTCCGTACCCATGCTGGTGATCTCCACCGTGAATGAAACTCATGTCTTGGGCAAAGGTTACGGGCGTTTACATGAGATCACCGATCAAGCGGCAGTGTCGCGACCATTAACGGCATTTACCCGTACCGTGCGTGACATTGACGATCTTGAGGATGCCATACATGAGGTATTCGATATTTTTAATAGTCGACGCCCACGGCCGGTGCACATCGAAATACCGTTGGACGTCATCATGTTACCGGTGACAAAACCCTACACTTCAAAAACATCGACAACCCCAACCCAGGCAAGCGAAAAAGATTTACAGCGGGTGGTCAACATTGTCGAACAGGCAAACCGGATTGCGATACTAATTGGCGGGGGCGCCCGCACTGCGGGCAAAGATATAACCAGTATCGCGGAAAAATTGAATGCGCCCATGGTGACCACTATCGCAGGCAAGGGAGCCGTTCCTGACAATCACCCGCTCCATCTAGGTAGCAGTTTGCCGCAAGCCGCGACACAGGAATTGTTAATGCAGGCTGACGCGGTGTTGTCATTGGGATCGGAACTGGCGGAAACCGACGTGTGGCGTGAACAATTACGATTTGACGGTACTCTGGTGCGTGTTGATATTGATGCTGATGAGTTGGCGGATGACCGGTTCACAAATTGCATCAAAATTCAAAGCGATGCGAAGAGCTTTACCAGCCGATTAGACGCGATGCTCGCGGGCAATATCGATACGGAATGGTTTGAAGCGACTCAACAGCAAGTAGCTGAAATTCGAAAGACTCTCGTGGATAGCGAGGATGACTTGCGCAAGAAGCATCGCAAAGTCCTTAATGTGATGCGCGATGCGTTACCCGCGGATGCAATTGTCGCAACGGACATGACCCAGATGGCCTACACCGGCAACGAAGTTTTCCCCGCGTCAATGCCTAACCGTTGGTTACACCCGGTCGGTTTTGGTACTCTGGGTTATGCGTTACCGGCCGCTATTGGTGCCAAGTTTGCTCAAACTAAAACGCCTGTTGCTGCTTTGGCCGGCGATGCGGGGTTTCTATTTACCGTACAAGAACTCGCTACAGCCGCCGAACACGAGTTGTCCATCATTGTCTTACTCTGGAACAACGATGCGTTGGGTCAAATACGCGATGATATGGTGGCGAAAGAAATCACGCCAATCGGTGTTAAAGGCCGTAATCCGGATTTCATGGCACTAGCAGACGCGTTTGGGTGCGATGCGATTCAACCCAACACGGCCGACGCTTTAACTAAGGCTATTAAAGACGCCATAGCTGCCAACGCGCCGACCATTATTGAAATTCGCGAAGACGCCGAGTTTCTGGAAAAGGGCTAGCCTAACGAATTAATAAACTCTTCAACCCGGTCGCACGCTCGTGCCAGATCATCTTTGTTGGCCGAAAAACACAAGCGCACGTGACCTGCACCACCCGGGCCGAAACCCTCTCCTGGCAACACCGCGACTTTTTGTTCATCCAATAACCGCCACGCGAACTCCTCCGACCCGAGCCCGGTAGGCCGCACATCGATCATCAAATACATGGCCCCATCGGGTTTATGAAACTTAAGCTTTGGCACTTTGCGCAAACGGTCCAAAACAAAATCTCGGCGTTGCCGATAGATTGCTGTAACCTGTGCGGGTATGGTTTCATCACGCAAGGCATGGGCTGCCGCATCCTGCACAAATGGCGCAACACCAAATAAAACGTTTCCCAATAATATCTCTATATGATGCGCCGTCGATTTGTCGGCAATGACCCAACCTAAACGCCAACCGGTCATAGCGTAAGACTTTGACATGCTCGACATGACAACAGTACGTTGTTCCATACCCGGAAAGATACACGGACTGATATGCGGCACATCGAACGTCATGGTGGCGTAGACTTCGTCACTCACCACCCAAATATTATGCTCAACACATAACGCCGCTATTTTCTCCATGATATCGTGGCGTAAAACGGCACCAGATGGGTTATGTGGTGAATTTAGTAAAATGCCTTTTGTGTCAGGGCTAATAGCATCTGCCAGATCGTCCACATCCAATTGAAAATCCAGTTCGGCCCGCAGTTGCAGCGGCTTCACTGTCGCACCGCTGCAGTGAAGAGTACCTTCGTAAGTGCTATACATGGGATCGGGAACTATGACTTCATCGCCTGGATTGAACAAACACATGCAGGACGCAAACAAACCACATTGCGCGCCCGGTACGATCACGACGTTTTCGATACCGATTTCTTGACCGTTGACACGGCGATGAAAATCCGCCACGGCTTGTTTTAAATGTGGTTCGCCACCGGCCGGCGTGTAGTGGTGGCGCCCCTGGTTCAGACTCTCGATACCTGCTGTAACGATTTCCTCAGGTGTATCGAACTCATGATCGCCGATGGCCAGGACAATAACATCTTCCCCAGTGCGTTTTCGCTTTTGCGCTTCCGTATTGACTAACCAAGCTTTGGAACCAGGAACATCAATACGCCCCACCAAATCGGAATATCGCGTGGTTTTACTAAGTTTAGATTTATGCGCTATATTCATCGATCAAGTGCGTTAAAAAACGTCCGCAAGCTGCAAGTTGATCCAATTCAATAAACTCATCCGGTTGATGCGCTTGTTCGATACTGCCGGGCCCGCACACTAACACCGACATTCCGATATCCTGAAACACCGCTGCTTCGGTACCGAAGGGAACGCTAATGGTTTTGTCGGTATTCAGCAAACGTTTTACCAGGGTGGTGAAACGATCCGCATCATTTGTCACAAAGGGCGGGAAATACGGACCGGTCTCCGTAGAAATAGACGCATTCCGGTCATGAAATAACGGATTGGCGGCGGTTTTTGCTTCTATGTCCCGGCAGTACTCCATGACGGTCTCCTTTGTCTGTCCTGGTAACAAACGATACTCCCAAGAAAAAGAACATTCGGTCGGTATCACATTACTGGCGACGCCACCGCAAATAGTCCCCACATTAAAAGTCATATTAGCGTGTTCGAATTCAGTTTGAGAAGCTTTATTCGTTGTCATTTGTTTTGGGATTTGCTGCATGGCGTGAATCATATCGGCTGCCGTAACCACTGGGTTGACGCGTTTGTCGGCGAGACTGGCGTGACCACCTGACCCCGTGATTGTTGTCTCGCAAGTAACGCTTCCCTTGTGCGCGGTGACTATCTGCATATCGGTGGGTTCGCCAATAACGGCCCAACGCGGTTTTATCTCATGCACCTGCAGATACTCACTCAGGCGATACGCACCGGATAAATCCACTTCTTCGTTGTAGGTGAAAGCGAGATGAACGGGAATACTCAAGTTACGATTCACCAACGTCGGTACAAAGGCTAATACCGCGCCGATAAATCCTTTCATGTCCGCCGTACCACGACCAAATAATCTGCCGTCTTTTTCAATTGGCGAAAACGGATCACTCGACCAGTTTTGTCCTTCAACCGGCACCACATCAGTATGACCGGCCAGCACCAACCCACCCGATTCATTTTCCGGACCCATGGTGGCCCACAAATTCGCCTTATCGCCCTCCTCATTGAATACCCTGGTCGCCGCAACACCATAGGAATCCAGATAGCCTTCAACATAGTCGAGCAAAGCCAAATTGCTGCGATGGCTTGTGGTGTCGAAGCTCACCAGTTTTTTCGTTATTTCTATCGGTTCGCTCATACTACAGGTTCTTGGTTAACCTTTTTATCGCGTATTCCAACCAACTCTTTGTAGGCAAGAGAAAGTGCCACTACTTCAACCACCAGCAGAAGGTAGGTCAATACGGTTATCACAGTGACTTCAATAATTGAAGCACCCGTTCGCAACAACAAGCTTGTGGCAACCCCAATAATCCAAGGCAACAACCCGACGACGATCAACATTCGCCAGCCGTTTCCCCTGGTCATATCCCAGGCCGATTTAAGCGATTCATTCTGATCGATGGCTGTTGCGGGGAAAACCGGACTTAATCGACCTAACACATAAGCGCTTGGAATCGTAGCAATATAAATAGGAAGTTGCGTCGCCCAGCGACTTCTGTGGAAACTTTCAACATCAGGGTATATAGGCAAGCTTGACATTATCATTGAAAAAGGAGTGGCCACGATAATGGTTACTAAACCAACAATCAAATATATCGCCAGTAGCCATACGAAAAATTTCACTCCTCGTTTGCTGAAAATGGTCTTCTTAAAGTCTGCAAGTGAGTGTAAACCCAACAACACTAAACGATGTGTTGTTACGGCAAATAAAACAAAAAACGATAAAGAGACCAAATATATCGACCAAAACAATATTACTGTGTTCACCTGAGTTAAACGCTCAAACAGCACGCTAATTACAAACAACCCAATTGCCGGTATTAACAACGCGCGAAAATACAACTTGCGATTCCACCAGGGAATTGCAAACGCGCCTATCAGTATTTTTGTGATCGAAATCGATCCGTCAGCCTGGCTGATGATGCCCCCACATAATTTATCTTGTGAATAAAGACTTTAATCTACTATAGTCGTTATCCACTTAGCTATCTGTCTGGGGGCATTATTTGTTCGCGACTGCTATCACTCGGTTACCGGGAAATGACTTCGCGCAAGGCCTGACCAGTGCCGGCAAAGGGCCGCCTGACTACGATTTATGTTTGCAGCAACATGCCGCGTATGTTGATACTTTAAAACAACTTGGGCTGCAGATCATCGAATTGGAATCGCAACCCGGATTTCCTGACGCCTGTTTTGTAGAAGATGTTGCCGTAGTGACACCGGAAATCGCCGTCATCACACGGCCCGGCACGCAATCAAGACGCGGCGAAACTGCATTTATCAAATCCACATTGAAAGAACATCGCGAGATCAAGTTCATCGAAACCCCCGGCACCCTCGAGGGCGGTGATGTCATGATTGTAGGTAATAAATGCTACGTCGGTATTTCACAACGCACTAACAAGCAGGGCGCGGAGCAACTACACGATGTCCTCGAGTCTTTCGGCTATACAACTCACGCGATCAAAATGGACGAAGGTCTACATCTGAAGTCGGACGTTAACTACGTTGACGAAGAAACACTTGTTGTAACGAATTCGATGAGCCAACGATCTGACTTTGTTGATTATAAAAGAATAGTCATCGACGAAAATGAACGTTATGCAGCGAACATTGTCCGTGTTAACGATGGTCTGATTATCGCCGACGGATTTCCAAACACCGCCGAACAACTTGATAAGACAGGTTATCCGATTATCGCGTTAAATGTCAGTGAGTTCGAAAAAATGGATGGCGGATTAACTTGTTTGTCATTGAGGTTTTGATGAACTGCAAATTCAAACAATCGCTGCGAGGCGCGCCTCCCACAATTACTTTTCAGATGAAGACACATTCTTTCTAATCGTCACTTAAGCTCAACTGCATCAACACCGAATCCAACCATCGGTCGTGTTTATAACCTACATTTTCTAACGTGCCCACTAAACGAAAACCCAAGGATTTGTGCAATTCAATGGATGCGGTATGCGCGGAATCACCGATGATGGCGATCATTTGCTTGGAACCTTTTTTCTTGCATTCTTTAATCAGATTCGACAGTAATTTTCGTCCAACCCCTTTGCGCCTCGCCCAGTCTGCAACATATACAGAATTCTCGACGCTAAATCGGTAAGCGGGACGCGGGCGATATTCTCCGGCGTACGTGTAACCCGCAATACGATCGCCGACAATAGCTACAAGATAGGGGAAACCGCCGCTAACCGCTGTTCGCCAACGCCGAATCATTTCTTCGCTATTGGGGGGTTCTGTTTCGAACGAAGCCGTACCTTGCAGTACTTCCTGCGCATAAATTTGCTGTATAGCATGAAAATCTTCCGTCCGTGCCGCGCGGATGTTACATTGACCGGTCAAGATGTTTAGTGAAAATGTTGTATAGTGATTCGGACCGAATACAGCCTTTAAAACTTCAGGCCAAATGACATGAAATATTACGACTCAGTCCTCGATCTTATCGGTAAAACACCATTAGTCAAACTCAACCGCATGGTGGATGACAAAATGGCGGCAGTGCTGGTCAAAATGGAACAAATGAATCCGGGCGGCTCCGTTAAAGACCGTATGGCACATAACATGATAGTTCGTGCGGAGGAAGCCGGGATTATCAAACCAGGCGCAACCTTAATCGAAAGCACATCCGGTAACACCGGTCTGGGCATCGCCATGACGGCGGCTGTGCGAGGTTATCGTTGCATCTTTACTATCCCAGACAAAATGAGCAAGGAAAAAATCGATATGCTCAAAGCCTATGGCGCGGAAGTCATCATCACTCGTACGGACCTCGACCACGATCATCCAGAAAGTTATGTCCAAGTGGCAAAACGCCTGGCCTCGGAAATACCCAACGCGTTTTATACCGATCAGTACTACAACATGAACAACCCGGAAGCCCACTACATGACCACAGGACCGGAGATTTGGGAAGATACGGATGGAAAAATCGATTGCTTGGTCGGAGGCATCGGTACCGGCGGTACCATCTCAGGCGCAGGCAAGTATTTGAAGGAAAAAGCAGCGGAAGCGGGCCGCGAATTAAAAATTGTTTGCCCAGATCCTTACGGTAGTATTTATCACGATGAGTTCTACAACGGACAATCCGGAGAACCCGGAATTTATCGTGTCGAAGGTATCGGTCATGACTTTATGGTCGGTACGTTAGATTTTTCAGTTATCGACGACATTATCCAGGTATCCGATCGTGATTCTTTTTTGACAACGCGACGATTTGCACGGGAAGAAGGTATTTTTTGTGGAGGCTCCACCGGCACGGCGTTATACGGTGGGCTAAAAATGGCGCGGGAATTAGGGCCCGAAAAATTAGTCGTGGTCATCCTGTGCGACAACGGCGATCGTTATTTAAGCAAATGCTTTGACGACGAATGGATGCAGGACATGGGATTTATCACACGCGAACAACGTTTTGGTGTCGCACGTGATGTATTACGGTTTAAAGGCTTCAACGTGGAGTTCGCACAACCTGACGAAACCCTTGCCAGCATCGCCGAACGCATGTCCAAGCTGGGCATTTCGCAAATGCCACTGGTCGCCAATAATGGCGGCGACTTCAAGATGGTGCATGAAGTGGATTTGTTACAAAGTCTAGTCAGCGGTAATTGCCAGCCGGACGATCCTATCACCAAGACGGCGACGGAACTCCATGGCACCGTTGACATTGAAGATCCGTTGAGCAAAATTCAAGCGGTGTTAACTGATGATGATGTCGCAGTAGTAGTGGATGACGGGGCGATTTGCGGCATCATAAGTAAGATAGACGTGGTGCAATATATTTCATCGCAACACTAACATTCCATAGAGGCGCGTATCCCCGGCACGCACTGCAAGACAAAAAAAGCGGGCCCTTAGGCCCGCTTGTAAAACGTTTTGTTATTTTTATTGTAACCTGTCAGTAGTTACTGCCGTGTACTTTGAGTGATTCATTCAACGTTTTGACGTTGGACATTTTCAACGCTTTCTCCAACCTTTCTTTGTCGGAAAAAGTTTTTTCCTCTTCGCTGTGAATCTTATTTTCCGCTTTAATTTGAATGATGCGTCAGTTAGTCTGATGTGCAATGCGAATGATAATTGATACCGCCTCACCACGAACATTGCACGGAACCAATCTTAAACAAGTTGACAATGCTATTATTAGTGTAATAATGATTTGGCATGCTTAAACCAATAATGTACCACTGCAAATCTAACTGTAATTGGAGGGAAACATAATGACTAAACTTTCACGTCGGCAATTTCTAACATCGTCATCGTTGTTAGGAGGGGGTGCCGCACTAAATTTATCCGTCCCCCTAAATGCGTATGCACAAGAACCGGAAGATGATTTACTCAAACACTATTACCCGGATATGGAACCGGAGGAAGTGGCAAAAGCGGCGAAACCCGCAGAGACTATCGGCGAGACGATTAATATCGGATTCCTCGCCGCATTGTCAGGACCTGACGCCGGTTGGGGTTTGCCTGGTCTTACCGGCAATCAGATGTTTATTGACGAAGTAAATGGCCAAGGCGGACTTCTTGTTGACGGAACCCGCTACCCATTAAAGATGCACAAGTTCGACGACGAGGCGATCGGAAGCAAGGCATTACAGGGGGCCAAAGAGCTGGTGTTAAAACACAAGGTTAAATTTATCAGCGCCATCGGTGGTAACCCGGCTGACGCTACGCATCCTTTTTTAAATAAACACAAGGTTTTTTATGCAAGTCTGATTGCGACTGACATTAAGCCAGACCGCCCTTACTTGATTGCTGGCGGCGACGTTACACCGCGTATCGATATGATGCGTCCCATGTATCACAAAATGACAAATCCCAGCCTCAATCGCTGGGCTGTTGTTTCCCAGGATGACACTATTGGTTTAACATCCCAGGCGTGGGAGGTCGGATCAGCGATCGCGGATGGCTGGGAAGTTGTTTATGACAAACACTATGCACTCGAAACGACTGACTTCGCACCAGTTGTCACGGCGATATTGGCGGAAAAACCCGATGTCGTCAGTTTGAATTTATCTTACCCCGATTTTGTGATTGGCATTATTGAGCAACTGCATTTGCAGGGGTTTAAGGGCATTATCTCGGCTAACTATATCGAAGAATCATCGGTGATGACTCGAGTACCGCAAGAGTATATCGAGGGGGCCACCAACAGTTTTCCTTTGTTTGATGACCCTTGGTGGGGTGAACCTTCGTACCAACACGAATTCTACAAACGCTGGATTGCACGCTACGGTGAAGGTGGGCCGGAAGACGAGCACCGTCCCATTACAGGTATCGATTGGGATCACGTAATCATGTTGGACCTCTGGGCCAAAGGTTGTCAACTGGCCGGTACATTCGATCCGGATGAAGTGCTGAAGGCCTTACGCGCGCAACCATCAATTCCAACCATCTTAGGACCGGGTCCGATGACTGGCGAAGAAATGTGGGGTATCAATAACATGGTTTCGCCACCGATCCCGTTCTGTGAAGTAAAAGATGGAATCAAACGCATTACGGCTCAAATTCGTTTTGATGACTGGTTTGAATCTCGCAAGGATGAGATTATTGCCGTAGTCAGGGACAAGGGCCAGATGTACGACCAGAGATCATAAGCAATAATATTGTGACCTCTTATCCCATGATGATTGTAATGGTCATCATGGGATAACGTTTCTTTATTTATTTAACCACCGGAGTGTTTTGATTTTTCCGGGGCATCCATCCTAAACGAGGACAAGGGGCAGAGATCTCGTGGAATTCTCGACATTTGTTCAAACAATCGCGAACTCTCTTGTTCAGGGATCCGTTTATTCCACGGTAGCAGTAGGCCTGGCACTTGGGTTCGGTGTCATGAAAATGGCTAACTTTGCCCACGGTGAGTTCTATATGCTGGGCGCCTATGTTGTATTTCTTCTCTATACGACGATCGGTCTACCTTTTCCCATCGCCGTGCTTGCCGCATTCCCTATCGTCGCCATTTTTGGCATGTTGACGGAGCGGTTGATCTTTCGCCCGACCCAGGGCAATGTCTTGGCGGGTTTTATGGCAACCGCTGGACTCGCTTTTATATTGCAAGTCCTGGTGGGGCAGACGTGGGGGGTGGGTCTCATGAGAGCGATTGTCACACCCTATAAAGGTGCGTTTGAAGTAGGTGGAGCTTTTATTGGATGGCAACGACTATTAATCATACCCGCTGCCGGCGTGATGGTCGGTGCACTTTGGTATTTTCTCTACAATGTCAAAATCGGAAAGGCCTTGCGTGCTTGCGCGCAAGATCCTGAGGTAGCGGCTTTGCAAGGAATCAACATTAATCACGTCACGCTTCTGGCAATGGCAATCGCCGGCGGTTACGCGGGCCTTGCTGGCGCCTTGATGGCACCCATTCAGCCTGTTACGCCATATATGGGTCATGACATTATCATCACCGCCTTTATCGTGGTTATCGTCGGCGGGATGGAAAGTATCGCCGGCGCAGTACTGGCAGCATTCATCCTGGGTTTTATCCACACGTTCGTAACCACTCTATATGATGGTGTTGTCGCTACGATGGCAGGTGTAGCGTTGATGGCGATCATTTTGATCGTGAAACCTGAAGGTCTGCTCGGTAAAGTGAAGGCTTAATCTTCATGGCGGCAAAGATACTCGGATTAGCGGTTGTGGCGGCGATCGCTTGCTTACTGCCCTATGTGGTTGAGCTTTACCAAGTCGAGGTATTAATCATCCTCATGTTCAACCTAATCCTTGCCCAGAGTTACCGGCTGGTCAATACCACGGGAGATTGGTCCTTGAGCCACATCGTGACCATGGGTGTTGGGGCTTATGCATCGGCGTTGCTCACCAAATCGTTAGGCTGGCCATTCTGGTTGAGCCTGCCTTTTTCCGGTGTTGTCGCGGGCATTATCGGTTTTCTCATCGTGTTCCCGTTGCTGAGAACTATCGGATTCGGATTCTTCATCGGCTCTTTTGCTCTTGGGGAATTTGTCCGTTTGATTTGGGTCAAGTTTCATCAACCGTTTGGCGGCCCACGAGGCTTAATCAGCATTCCAAGTGCCGAAGTCGGTCCACTCGATCTCAGCGATATGATTACCTACTATTTTTTCTGTCTATTTATTGCGGTCATGTCCATATGGATTATGTATCGCATTGACCGTTCCCATATCGGCGATACGTTTAAGGCAATCCATACCGACCCTACGTTGTGCGAAACCATCGGGATACGCGTGCCCCGATACCGCGCCATGGCCTTCGTCATAGGCGCCTTCTTTGCGGGTATTGCGGGTTCTCTCATGGCTCATCATCAGGGTGCTATCGATCCGCATAATTTCGAGGCGACGCTGATGGTCTATCTCATTATCTATGTTGTCGTAGGGGGTGTGGAAACTTTTTGGGGTCCTATCCTGGGTGTGATCGTCATGACCATTGTCTTTGAATTGACTCGGCCGTTGGAAGTGTGGCGTCCATTGATTGCCGGCTGTGTCCTAATTTTCTTCCTGGTCGTCATGCCCGGTGGACTGGAAATCCTCCTTCCCCGACTAGCGGCCGCGTTACGTAAAATACCAGGCATTGACAGGCTGTTACCGAGTCCATCGGCAAACTAAGGGGGCAATCATTGGATCAAACTTCGCCGAAGTAACCATATTGTACAGGTAACGGAAATGGCAATGTTGGAAACAAAAGGACTCACCAAGTACTTTGGCGGCCTAGCTGCTATCGATGGCTTGAACTTGGAAGTTGAGGAAGGCGAAATTAGAGGTGTTATCGGTCCTAACGGTGCTGGAAAAACCACCCTATTTAACGTGATTAGTGGTGTCTATAAACCCACTTCGGGTACAGTCTATTTCAAAAACGAACAGATATCGGGTCTGTCACCGAGCGCGATCGCGATGCGGGGTGCTGTCCGCACTTTTCAGAGAGACGCCGTCATCCACGATTTCAGCGTGCTTAGAAACCTCACTGTCGCCCGACACCTTCACACTGATCAGTCGTTATTGAAAACGGTATTCGGAAACACAAAAAAATCACGCAAACAGGATGAGGAAAAGGCGTTGGAGATCCTGGAGTTTCTCGGTCTCGCTGATCACAAAGATGAACTTGCCGCCAATTTGGCGCATGGGTTCCAACGCGTACTAGGAATTGCCATTGCTCTCGCCACTGAACCCCAACTGTTAATGCTTGACGAACCGGTCGCGGGAATGAACCCGACTGAAACCGCACATATGACGGATGTTATCTATAAACTGCACGAAGAAAAAGGCATGACAATTATGTTGGTCGAACATGACATGAAAACGGTCATGGGTATTTGCGAAAACATCACTGTGGTCGATTTCGGTGAAAAACTGGCTGAAGGACCACCTAACGATATCATGCACGATCCTAAAGTCATTGAGGCTTATCTTGGAGCAGAAGCTATTGTTGCTTAGTGTTAAAAACATCGCTGTTCACTATCGCAAAAAGGCCGCCGTCAAAGATGTTTCAATTGAAGTGGAAGAAGGCAGCATCGTTACCTTGATCGGTAACAACGGCGCAGGCAAGACCACAACTTTGCGGGCGATTACGGGGCTGACCCATCCTTCCAGCGGTGAGATCATTTTCGACGGAAAAGAGATTAGCAAAATACCTCCTGAAAAGATCAATAAACTGGGAATTGCTCATGTTCCCGAGGGGCGGCGTGTTTTTCCTCAAATGACGGTGATGGAAAACCTCGAAATGGGGGGCTATCTGCGCAAGGACAAGGCGGAATACGAAAGGGATGTGGAAATGGTGTTTGAGCACTTTCCTATACTCAAGGAACGAGCAAAGCAACTAGCCGGCACCATGAGTGGAGGTCAGCAACAGATGGTGGCGATGGGGCGGGCCCTTATGTCAGGCCCTAGATTGATTGTTATGGATGAACCCTCTCACGGTTTGTCGCCGATTATGTGTAAGGAGATTGCAAAAATCATTGTCGATATTCACAAAAAGGGTAAAACCATCATCCTCGTTGAACAGAACGCCATGCTCGCACTCTCATTGGCTGACAAGGCATATGTACTTGATACCGGTAATGTGATCTTGCATGGCGATGCAAAGGAAATGAAGGAAAATGACGAAGTAAAAAAAGCTTATTTAGGTGGGTGATTTCGGCATGTAGGGGGCGTTTCTTTTTTGTCTTATTGCAGTAGCTTCAGGATAGGAGTTCATTTCTACGCATACACTTGAGTACAGATATTGATCGCTGTCGACAGACGGCCTCGTTGCCAAACCCGCAACCGAACTTCTCTTATTTGACGGTATAAAAAAAGCGGGCCCTTGGGCCCGCTTGTAAAACGTTTTATTATTTTTATTGTAGCCTGTCAGTTACTGCCGTGTGCTTTGAGTGACTCATTCAGCGTTCCGGTATTAGACATTTTCATTGCGTTTTCTAATTTTGTTTTGTCGGAGAAAGTTTTTTCCTCGTCGCTGTAAATCTTGTTCTCCGCTTTAATTTGAATGATGTGCCAAATCACCCAACTGGCGATACCGATGATGGCTAACAATACCTCAGTACCGACAAACGGGTAGAGCGGACCTACTTCATTTAGATTAGCAGTCCATGTTTCAAGACCTGTAGACATAATCAATTCTCCTCAACTAGTTAAATTAGGCCACGGCTTTTCGCTTCTTCGAGTTCGGCTTCATACACGTCAGCTTCATCAAGATAACGACCATGGTATTCGGCGAGATCAAGACCCGCAAGTTCAACATGCGGTGGTATACGCAACAAATTCATTTTGTTGAGAATACCGGCGAGAATCCATGCGGGAAGAAAACCAAGCACGAAGAACATAATGATCGCGCCTATAAACTGGCCCCACGGTGAGATATGGGCGTAGTCCGGATTCATGGATGCCGGGTAACCCCACAGTACAATACCGCAGATGAAAACACCGAAAAATCCGGCATAACCGTGTACTGCTACCGCACCAACGGCATCGTCAATCTTAAACTTGCGCTCAACCCAAAAATGCATTTTGTATATGAAGACCACACCAAGGGCGGCGATAATCATAGCTTGAATCGGGTGATACAAGTCATTTCCCGCAGACGCAGCAATAATTCCCGCGAGCCCGCTGGAGTAAGTCCAAAAAGCGTCGCCCTTGGATATGATGTAACCCATCATCAAACCACCCGATAAGGACATCAGAAAGTTAAACGTTATCGCTGACGTTGTTGTAGGTGTCAGATAAATATTGGTGGTCGAAAAGAACGACTCCTCCATACCCGCTGCTTCCCCGACATCGAAAATCGGTATATTGCAGGCAACGTAAAAACCCCAAAAACCGGTATAGATTAAAAACAACCCGATCGTCACCAACCAGGGGTTATGCGGCACAATATTACGCGGTGTACCATCTTTTCGAAATTTGCCGATGCGTGGCCCAAGATGAACCAACACTCCGAGAGCAAAACCACCGGCGATCGCGTGAATAACACCGGAAGCATATGCATCGTGGTAACCCAACAATTGAACCATCCATCCGTCTGGTGACCAGCCCCAGGCCGCGTCAATAATCCAGGTGAACGAACCGATCAATACGGCCAATAACCAAAACGCACCGGACCGTATGCGTTCGATAACTGCCCCGGATACGATGGATGCAGCAGTCCAAGAAAACAATAGAAACGCCGCCCAGAACACGCCGTTAATATGTGACCATCCATCCGCGTCACTAAGGTGTGCACCCATGAGTGGACTCCAAGGCGTTGCCCACGGTGCTTCACCGACACCACCGGTTATGAACGGACCATTGTACCAACCGAAATAAATCCACCAGCCAAAATAGAAAAACGTGACAGTCACCAGCGGTATCAACATGGTGTTTTTCATCAAGGTGTGCATCATGTTTTTTCGCCGCGACGCGCCAACTTCATACATACAGAAACCTACATGGATCAAAAACATAAACACGACCGTGATCCAGTAGTAAACCTCGGTAAAAATAATCGTCAGAGCTTCTGCTTGGTCAGCCATATATATCCTCCAAACTAAGACGTGAAACAAAAAATAGAGATTGGTTTCCACCCCATCTCTTGCGCAGAACGTCCTTGAATATCTAAACTTATTCTTAGATGTTTAGTGTATCCTAAACTAAACAGGTCAAACTATTCCCTCATTGAGTCATCATAACATTTTGACCTAGAGGAATGAATTTTTCCTAATATGAAAAAATTGGTTCAGAATTGGTCTAGTCCCGTTTTACTGGCAAGCCGTCCCTTTTCCAGCGAAACATTCCGCCCTGCATTACTTTTACGTTTTTAACACCGTGTTTACGAAAGCGGCTAACCATACGGATTGAATCGAGATCGCTTGCGCAAACCAGTATGACGGGTGCGGAACTATCTGCGTCCTCCCTCGTTTGGATGAGATAGTGATCAATTTTAGCGGGAGGTAAATAGATGGCTTCGGCAATACGGTAGTTCAAAAATTCTTTTCGTGAGCGTAGATCGAGTACACGAAGCGGTTCGCCCGCTTTGAGCATGCGGTTTAACTCATCGGTTTTAATGTAGTCTACCGGTCCATATATTTTTCGGGACGCATGGGGCAAGACCATTAATACGATGACTGCCAGAAATGCCACACCGACTTCCCAGCCAAACTCGAGACTGAACATTATCTAACCAGCAAAGCCGGTATTGACCGGCGGCTCTGCGCTAGAATTCGCCCATTGTGGCGAAAAAACCAATACGATTACGTCCGGCGGCAAAGCCGGATTAAACAAATAATTGTGCCAGTAAGTAAATTGATAGTAGGCGTGTCCGCTATCCAGTGACTTAACATCACAGGGTAATGTATAAGCTTGATTGAGTTGTTCGAAGTGAAGTGTGCAGTGCCTGGTTTTCAATAAATGTTGTACAAGCAACGAATCAGTACCGCACAACGCCGTGAGTTCACCGATGAATTCCACCGGGTGTTGATAGTAAGCTGCGGAGAAAAAACGCTGTGCATTGGCATAACGTTCTGCAGGGTCGTAGGTTTTGCGTACCATGTGCCGAAACTCGGGTATGAACTCCCACGCTTCACGTTTCACAATTAACACGGTCAACTCACCTATTTTTTTGGTACCGGCACACACCACAGGACGCATCCCTGCGGACGGACGACCGCCGTCACGGCGCATCGCATATTGCCGTAACCGGCACTGCCAACCAATGAAGTGATCCCGCACCACTTTTGCGTTGACGTTCTCCGCCATCCCAGCAGCCGTATTGTCCTTCGACACTTATTCGGGTTTTCTCATTGTCCCCGGGATTTTCTCCAGGTTGTCAGTGAATTCATAGTAATCGCCGGCATCGTCCACAAAGACATGTTTAGTGGTACGCAAGCCCGTTGGGGCATCCATACTGCCCGCGGCAACGGCGATACGCGGCTCGGATACCGGTTTCCAAAACAAACTGGCACCACATTCGTTGCAGAATCCTCTTTTAGCCACACCCGGTGTCGATTCGTACCAACGCAAGCTGGAATCTGAGGTTAACACGAGGTCCTGTTTGGCCACGGATGAATAAGCTGCAAAGTGACCGTGAGTTTTGCGACATTGACCGCAATGGCAATTGACAACATCACGTAACTTACCTTTGATTTCATAGCTGACACCGCCACACAAACACCCACCTGTCACGCCCATAATTTAGCTCTCAACCTGCAAGGCTTCCAACACTTTGGCTGGATGATCCGCGGCCTTAGGCACTTTACGCCAATGTTTTCTTACCTTACCGTCAGGACCAACCCACACCGTCGAGCGAATAACACCCACTGTCTTTTTGCCATACATCATTTTTTCGCCATAGGCTTCGTATTTGGTCATAACCTTGCGGTCAAGATCGGACAACAACGTAAACGGTAATTTGTATTTTGAAATAAACTTGGTGTGTGATGCCTCGTCGTCCGGTGATATACCAAACACTACAGTGTTTTGTTTTTGAATGTCTTTCCACAGATCACGAAACCCACATGCTTCCTTAGTGCATCCAGGTGTATCGTCTTTCGGATAAAAATAAACGATTACGTTTTTGCCACGCAGATCTTTTAACGCGACTTTGTTACCTTTGGCATCCTTTAAAGTAAATGCCGGTGCTGCTTTGCCTTCTTCTATTGCCATTTGTATCTCCTTATCAATAACTACAGAGTCTTTGGTACAAAAATCGAAAACTCGACATTATCATTTTTTTGTCATCAATCCGCGATAGCGACGTTGTGATCTACTCATAGCGTTCAGCTGTCAGCCTCGCGGCGGCATTTGCCGATTGCTGGCAGTTGAGAACCAGCGATTACTCATCGCGGTGAGGCGCCGCTCCTACAAAACCCTGCTAATTTATGCACGGATTGTGGGAGGTGCACCCCGCGGCGACTTGGAATCAGAATCAAATCCTTGCCTCGTACCACATAATCTCCTGCGACTAAAAGCTGAATGCTGATAGCCGATCGCAAAAAAGGGATTGCTTCGCCACGCTTGCAATGACAAGTTCTAAGAATTTAATGCCGTCGTAAAAAAATTCTCTTTACTCATATTTGGTGGAGTGACGCTGTATTTCAGGCAGATTTATCCGTCAACAAAAGACTCGCGGCGTCCTCCAACCACCGCCAAAGATAATCGGCAAAGCTACGCCGCACTATGACATCAAATACCGGTGCGTGCTCCGCACTGGAGATTCTGTTTACCAATGCCGGGCTCTTGGCGACAGCGGATTGCGCGCACTGGCCTTGACCAAATACACGCGGATGAAGATCCAGGGTGCAACCTCTGGCTAGCAGGTCCAACGTTTTATCGCCAGAAATTTGAATAATAGTTTGCCCACTACTGATGTCGGTTAACTTGGAGAATGTTTGTGCGATAGATGCCTGCAATGCATCCACTAACGCCTCACCATTCGCATCCGGTGTGACCAGTAACCATTCGTCCGGTCCCAGCCACAACAAACGTGCTGAATCGTTATTGGATGATGTGCATGGTTCGACTGGTAAAGCGATACTCAATGCACTTTGCACCGCGCTACAAAATGCATCGTCACCCGCGTCACCCCGCAGGTTGTAGTGCCCGCGAAAAGGCAGTTCGGTCAGCGTAACGTCAGGGTTCTCGACTTCTTTAGTAGCGTCCACATCGATACCCGCCAACGGGCTTTGCAAACCCACCACTTCAGACATGTTGGCGCTCGCCTTGCGGGTCATAAAAAACAGGGTCGGTAATAGTGGCGCTGACAGTTCTGCCGTCGAGCAGCGGTGCGTAGACGGTGCCTCCCATACGCGCACGACCGCCCTTGACTACCGCTAGAGCGATGGAGTGCCCCAAGGTGGCGCTGTAATAACTCGATGTCACATGCCCAACCATGGGCACAGGTGTCTGTTCGGAAGGCACGTTGATCAGTTGCGCGCCTTCAGGCAGGACCTCTTTAGGGTCGGTGGGTTTTAATCCGACCAATTGTTTACGGTTTTCGCGCACGCAATCCGAACGCGTCAACGACCGGCGGCCAAGATAATCTTTTTTCTTGGAGCAAATCCAATCCATACCCAAATCCTGCGGCGTCATCGAACCATCGGTATCCTGTCCGACGATGATATAACCCTTCTCCGCGCGCAATACATGCATGGTTTCAGTGCCGTAAGGCGTTATATTGTATTTTTCACCGGCTCGCATCAACGCTTCCCATAATTTTCGACCGAAGTTGGCGGGCACATTGATTTCGTAGGCTAATTCACCACTAAAACTAATCCGGAATACGCGTGCTGGTATCTCGGCAAACGTACCTTCGCGAAACGACATGAATGGAAACGCGTCGTTTGAAAAATCGATATCCGTACATAGTTCTTCTATCAGTTTGCGGCTATTTGGGCCGGCGATGGATGCCACCGCCCAATGATCGGTCGTGGAAGTTAAATACACTTTCATATCCGGCCATTCGGTTTGCAACCAGCGCTCCATCCACCCTAGAACATGGGCCGCACCACCGGTGGTCGTAGTCATGTGAAAATGATTCTCCCCCAGACGCGATGTGACACCATCGTCCATCGCCATGCCATCTTCACCCAGCATCAAGCCATAACGGCACCGGCCTATCTCCAACGCCGACCAGGCATTAGTGTATACCCAGTTCAATAGATTGACCGAATCGGGGCCATAGATATCGATCTTGCCGAGGGTTGTGGCATCGAGAATGCCTACACTCTCACGTACCGCCAGACATTCGCGGTTCACCGCCGCATGCATGTCTTCGCCGGCTTTTGGGTAATACCAGGGCCGGTTCCACTGACCGACATTTTCAAACTCCGCACCATGTTCGACATGCCATTCGTGCATGGCGGTCTTGCGTACCGGATCAAAAAAATCCTCGCCCAAATCACGTCCAGCAATAGCACCAAAACTGACCGGCGTGTAGTTCGGCCGGAATGTAGTGGTGCCGGTTTCACCCAAGCCCTGTCCCAATGTTTGGGCAAGAATGGCCATACCATTGATGTTGCCAAGCTTGCCTTGGTCGGTACCAAATCCCAACGCGGTGTAACGTTTTACATGTTCGATAGAACGGTAACCTTCGCGTGCCGCTAATTGAATGTCCGCCGCTGTGGTGTCATTTTGAAAATCAACAAAACATTTTGCCGCAAGGGATGCGGTTTCGACGCCGGGCACTAACCACATCGGTCGAATAGACTGTTCGTTGTGTTCTTCCACCGCAGGTGCAACGGGTACTTCATCCGGTACATATCCGGATGCCGACGCGGCATCCACACCGGCCTGAAAACCTTGTTCCAAAATTTGTTTTAAATGGAATGCGCCATTAGCAGAACCCACCGACTGCTGGGCTTGTACCGCGGGTCCAGGCACAAAACAGGCTTTTGCGTCATCGAATTGTGGCCGCCCGCTCGATTGCGCGTGCAAATGCACCGCCGGACTCCAGCCACCCGACATGGCAATAAAATCGCAACCCAAAGAACCCGGCGCCCCAACCACGGCATCGCCCTTCTCGTTCAAACGCATGATTACGGCGGCGGTAATGGTTTTATTAGACCGTACATCGATAATAACGCTGCCTGCTTCTATGGCAATACCGGCGTCGCGTATCTTTTTAACCGAATCACCGTGCGGGTCTTCGCGAACATCGACCACTGCCGTTACCGTTACACCACTGTGATGCAAGTCCAGGGCCGTGTCATAGGCACTGTCGTTGTTGGTAAACACAACCGCCCGTTTTCCCGGTGCGACACCGAAACGATTGACGTAACTAGATGCCGCGGATGCCAGCATCACACCCGGCGTATCGTTGTTACCAAACACCAGTGGACGTTCGATCGCTCCTGTGGCCAGGACCACATACCTCGCCCGAATCCGCCATATACGTTCGCGCGGTAAACGGAAGTTTGTCCCGGCGAGATGGTCGCTTACCCGTTCGTGTATAGTCAGAAAATTGTCGTCGTGATAACCGAAGACCGTGCTGCGCGGCAAACACCGCACTTCCGGTATGTGTTCCAGTTCCCGTGCTACGCTGGCAAACCATTCGTCAGCGGGGTTGCCATCCGATTGAACCCGGCTGCTTAGCAGACTACCGCCAAATTCGTTTTGTTCGTCGGCGATCACGACTCGTGCGCCGGCTCGCCCCGCCGACAATGCCGCCGCCAAACCTGCAGGCCCAGCGCCCACAATCAACACATCACAATGGGTATTGATTTTTTCGTAGCGGCCAGGATCGGCTAGTGCGGGCGCAATCCCCAGCCCTGCGGCCTTGCGTATGAAATGCTCATACTTTGCCCATGCCGATTTTGGCCACATAAAAGTCTTGTAGTAAAAACCGGCAGGTAATAACCGCGATAGCTTTCCAGTGAGGGCGTTGGCATCTCTTTCTAAACTGGGCCAACCGTTAATACTACGAGCCACCAATCCGTCCACCAGTTCCACCTGGGTTGCGCGCAAATTGGGAATGGTTTTTGCGCCCTCGCCGATTTGCAGAATTGCGTTAGGCTCCTCCGCACCGCTGCCCACAATACCGCGCGGCCGGTGATATTTAAAACTGCGCGCCACAACACGCACACCGTTAGCAAGCAATGCCGATGCCAGCGTGTCGCCGGTATAGCCTTGATAGTATTTTCCGTTGAATTGAAAGTTAAGCGGCTTGGTGCGATCGATACGCCCACCGGAATCCAGACGATACGGCTGATTCAATCCGTTTCTCCCGGTGGTGTTTCGCCGACTTTATACACATGCGAAATCTTATAAGTCACCGTATTGCGCATCGCGTTGAACCAACGCCGGCACCCCTGGGCATGACACCATTGTTCCTTGTGCTCACCCTTTGGGTTTTCACGGTTGAATAAATAGTCCGCCCACTCCTGATCCGACAACGCATCCGTATCGGTAGGGCGCACAATATGCGCTTCGCCACCATAACTGAACTCGCTTTGATCGCGTGGGCCACACCAAGGACAGTTGATGAGAAGCATTTTACTAGCGCTCAGCGTTCGTTAATCGATAATATTCGTTTGTTAGGCATCGCATCGTTTTTAGGCCAACTAAAACGCGGAGAAAGTTCAGTCGCCACCTGTTGCTATGCATTCGGAAGATCCCCTGCGTCAAACCCAACTCTAATATTTTCAGAGAAAGAAACCCAATCACAGCGTCTTGTGTCGTGAGTAGTAAATTGAGGTTCTGGAAGTGGATTTTCGACAAAACATCCACCGGCAATACCCACCATGCCCTTGAACGATTCTGAATACCAAAACAGTGTTGTACCACAGTTAGAACAAAATTTTCGTTGCTGAGCACCATGGTCGTTGGAAAGCTCATAGTCCAACGTCTTGCCTGACAACACGTGGAACCTTTCTTCTTTGAAATAGGCGGAGAGGCCAAAAGCGCTTCCCGTTCGTTTTTTGCAATTATTGCAGTTGCAAATTCCATAAATTACCGGCTCGCCTCGGACTTCGACAACACTGGCACCGCAACAACACTCTGCTTTTCTTACCAAAGTACTATATCCTGTTGCGTAGCAGACAGCTGAGCACCGACCGCTGATTACGGACAACTATCTTAGTCAATGCGCTACACCGGCGGCGCCGTGTTCATCAATCAAGGCGCCGGAGGTAAATCGCTCTATACTGAATGCCTCGTTTAACGGGTGTGGTTGGTCTTGTGCGATGGTGTGCGCAAACACCCAACCGGAGCCCGGCGTCGCTTTAAAACCCCCGGTACCCCAACCACAATTAAAGTACAAACCCTTCACTGGCATTTTGCTAATGATGGGACAGGCATCGGGACACACGTCAACTATACCTCCCCACTGACGCAACATGCGCACACGACTGAATATGGGAAACAGTTCAAGAATTGCCGCGGCGTTACCTTCGATAGTATTGAAACTGCCGCGTTGGCCGTAACCGGTGTAGGCATCGACACCTGCGCCGATGACCAATTCTCCTTTATCCGATTGGCTGATGTAACCGTGCACGGCATTGGACATGACCACGGTATGTAAAATGGGTTTCAAGGGTTCCGAGACAAAAGCCTGTAAAGGATGGCTTTCTATAGGCATGCGAATATCCGCCATGGCGGCGAGCACACTGGAATGGCCGGCCGTCACCACACCAATTTTTTTTGCCTTTATAGTGCCACGCGTCGTTTCAACGCCTTCGACCGCACCATTGTCACGCCGTATACCGGTCACCTCGCAGTTTTGAATAATATCTACACCACGCGCATCCGCACCACGGGCAAATCCCCAGGCCACAGCATCATGGCGAGCCACCCCACCCCGGCGTTGGAACGATGCACCCAACACCGGATAACGTGTGTTGGAAGACGTATCCATGATGGGAACAATTTCCTTGATTTGCTCCGGTGTCAGCACTTCGCTGTCAATACCGTTGAGCCGATTAGCGCTAGAGCGGCGTACAATATCGCGCATGTCCTGCAGCGTGTGTCCGAGGTTCATCACACCACGCTGGCTAAACATAACGTTGTAATTCAAATCCTGACTCAGTCCTTCCCAAAGCTTGAGGGATTTTTCGTACAAGTGCGCGGCTTCGTCCCATAAGTAGTTGGAGCGAACAATGGTGGTGTTGCGGCCGGTGTTGCCACCACCCAACCAACCTTTTTCGACCACGGCTACATTGGTAATACCGTGTTCCTTGGCCAAGTAATAAGCCGTGGCTAGACCATGACCACCACCGCCAACTATAACGACATCGTATTCCGTTTTCGGCTCCGGACTGCGCCAGGCTTCGCTCCAACCTTCGTGGTAACTCAGCGCATTACGCGCCAACGAAAAAATGGAATACTTTTGCACTTGGGGTTGTTCGATTCAGAGAATTTCTTAACGATTTATGTCTTTATGATATTGTGCTCAGGCCCGTAAGGGAAGCCAGTGATATTTTCTGCACCGGTTTCCGTTACCACCAGAATATCGTGTTCGCGGTATCCACCTGCGCCGGGCGTGCCCTCGGGCAACATGATCATCGGCTCCATGGATACCACCATGTTGGGTTGCAGTACGGTTTCGATGTCTTCACGCAACTCGAGTCCCGCCTCACGGCCATAGTAGTGGCTTAAGACACCGAACGAATGACCATAACCAAATGTTCGGTATTGCAGTAGACCGTGTTGTTCGTAAATTTCATTTAACTCAGCCGCAATATCGCAACAACGCACACCGGGCCTAATTAATTTCAAACCCCGTTCGTGCACTTTGACGTTCACTTCCCAACATTCGAGTTCGCGATCGGTGGCACTTTCACAGAACAAGGTACGTTCCAAAGCAGTGTAATAACCGGCGATCATGGGAAAACAATTCAGACTCAGAATATCGCCGGATTGAATGCGGCGCGAGGTAACCGGGTTATGCGCGCCGTCGGTATTAATGCCCGATTGAAACCAAGTCCAGGTGTCCATGAGTTCGACTTCGGAATAGGTTTTGGCGATCTCACGCACCATGGCTTGGGTGGAATGTAAAGCAACCTCATACTCCGGCACACCGATATTGATTGCCTCCACACATGCGGTGCCACCGATATCGGCGATACGCGCGCCTTGTTTGATCAACGCGATTTCTTCGTCTGATTTGATCATACGCAGTTCCATACATGTCTTACTGATATCGACCAACTCGACAGACGGGAAGACGTTTTGCAGTTTGTGATGATTGTCGAGATTAATGTGATCGAATTCGATACCGATTTTGCCTTTATCGGGAATTAACTCTTTTACTGCTTTAAAAAAGTTATCGCGCTGCCAATCAGTGTAGACGATGTTGTCAACAACTCCGCGACGCCAAGGTTGCCCGCCATCGATGTTGGCCGAGATCGTCGTCACCTTATCGGGGGTTACCACCAACCCATACGGCCGACCGAACGCACAATATAGAAATCCGCTGTAATAATTAATATTGTGATAAGACGTAAACAAACAAGCGACCACATCTTGGCTCGCCATTTGGTGGCGTAGCCTCGTCAAACGCGACTGCATTTCGTCGGCTGAAAACACCGTAGGCACTTTCTTGCCGTTGTGTATTGTTTTTAAAGCTTCCACGTCATTCCCCCGAAAATTCTTGGCTGAAACTTTGATCGTTCGAGCACGAACCGGCTCGACTTGGGCGCGGTTAGCCTACACACCAGGTAACTACGAAGTTTTTCGATTTACGACGACTGTGCCCCCAAAGGCGACACCGGGGGCATGTTGGTGTCAGTGCTGTGGGGTATTGCAGTCAGCTTTTCACACCCGAGATCCGTGTCGGTCTATCTTTAACCATGACTACCAAGACTTCGTGGTCAATTTGACTCAGGTTCTCCTTCTATTCTTGCGGTGACGCACATCACGCAAAGGTATTATATTCAGCAATCCACACCTGAAAAGACGATATGAAATTCAAGCGTAGTTATTCCGTAGCTATCAACTCTAGTATTAGTCGGCGCCGATTTTTAGTATCTATGCTCGCAGCCAGTGTTTTGTCAAACAGGCATGATGCCAAAGCGAACCAAAGTGATTCCATTCTAAAACGCTCAATACCCAGCACGGGGGAGACAATACCGGCCGTGGGGCTTGGTACTTCCGATGAGTTCGAGAGCACCGGACAAAACCTCGATCCGTTGCGTCAGGTGTTACGCCGATTCGCTGACTTAGGCGGAACACTGGTGGACACCGCTCCCATCTACGGCGACGCCGAAACGATTATTGGTCAACTCGTGAATGAGTTAGGACTGACCGATAAACTATTTTTGGCGACGAAAGTCCGCATTCGAGGAAAGCAAGCGGGTCTCGAACAGATGGAGCAATCGCAACAACTACTCATGAAAAAACCACTCGATTTAATACAAGTGCATAGTCTTGTCGATGTCGAAACCCAGTTGGTAAACCTTAGACAGTGGAAGGAAGAAGGACGCGTGCGTTATATCGGCATCACCCACTCCCGGGTGTCCGCCTTCGCGGAATTGGAACGCCTGATGCGAACTGAAACTTTGGATTTTGTACAGCTTAACTACTCGTTCACGGAACCGGATGCCGAGCAACGTTTGCTACCGCTTGCGGCTGATAAAGGCATCGCCGTCCTCGCTAACCGGCCTTTCCAAAACGGCCAAATGTTCAGACGGGTTAAAGGAAAACCTTTACCACCATGGGCCACTGACTTCGATTGTCATAGTTGGGCCCAGTTCTCGCTTAAGTATATCCTGGCCCATCCGGCAGTAACTTGCGTGATCCCGGCAACGAGTAACCCCGATCACCTAGTCGATAACATGGGAGCGGGTTTAGGTAGACTACCGGATGAACATACCCGACAACGCATGCGCGAGTATGTGGTGTCCTTGTGACGATTACAGGTTGAACACTGACCTATCTACCAAAACTCATTGATCATGCCGGATAAGGGTAGGTTCACTCTTACACCACTGCTTGCAGCGGTGGCCTTAGCGATGGGGTTTCCAAAGGGGAGAAACGCAACTCTCCCCTTTGGTCACCGCCGGGGATGCATACCCCGGCGGTGAAACAATATTTGATTCAGTCCGCCGCAAAACAATAAAATAGCCCAGCCCCGCCTGTACTTTGCAATGCTTCTTGGCTACAACCGCGTGAGGGATGAGCTGAGTTCCAAGAAGTATTGCCGCCACCATGACGGTCATGGTGTCCGACTTGTGCACTGCCCTCGTTGCTACTGGTCCAATTGTTACAAGTATGATCTTGATCGTCCGGAAAGTAGGCCGTGCCGTCGTCCTGGGTACCGGTCAAGATATCGTGTTCGTTGGGTTTGTCATAGCGACCGTTGACTTGCTCGCCTTTTTCATTCAGCGCCGTCTCGAGGAGAATGGTCTTATTGTACAAATGTAACTCGGTCAGGTTTTCGGCAATTAATACACCTTTAGCGTTGTACCAAGGACCTTCGCCGATTCTTGAGCGTGCATGAACACCTCGTTTGTCGGGCTCCTCCGTGCTCAGATAAGCCCTCCAGTCCCGGTCACCCGCGCCCACTGCCGTTGCCAAGGCTTTGCAATGGACATCCGCGCCTTCTAGTCCGCCCAGGTCACCGCCTTTACCCAAACCGACACTGGTAATAAAAAAACCCATGGGATTGTCCTGTGCATACGCAGACATGCTACCCAACACCAAGACAATTGCTAATATTTTTGCTGTCATTTCGTATTTCATTCTTTTTGCTCCTACACTTCGGTTTTGTTAACAATACAGACTCAGATCATGAACATTAACTGATTCTTTGCTAACGAGTTTAGCAGCTTTAGCTACTTCGCCACGCTCGCACTATCTTGTCATTTGACAGGTCACTCGGCTTAAAATTCACTGCTTAACGGGAGACACACTTCGCGAACGAGCGCCGCTTTATTACGACCAAGTCACAAATTGCACGGCGTGTGTGACTTAAGTCACAAGTATTGGTTTCCGTAATCGCATAACATGCATGTCTATCGTCGGCGTGACAAAACACAAATAAGCAGTCTACTGGATACATAAAGCGCTACTCGACCTTTTTTACCCGACACTTTATGATCGGAGAATAACTGTACAGTTCAACCAGACGATTCCGGAGGAAAAATCAACGTAAGTCAGCGACTCTCAAATAAAACGTTACCCGGAATCAGCATAGATTGTGCGACGCCTAAGCATGTGCGTCACTTCTCCCCCTTGGTGTAAACAACAACCATAACATGCCCTGGTAAACAACTATCCCGCGTACCGATGAGTAAGAGTGCGGTGCGCGGGAGTTTTTACCGCCGTTGTTCCACGAAAGTTAGAACTAGCAATACTCAGTATACGGCAAAATAAATCGCTACTAAAAGCAAGATCACGACCAACGTTTGCAGCCCGATACGCGCAAACATAAACTCATGGCTGTGTTGTTGGTTGAACTGACCACCCCGCGCCATAGATACGATACCCATGAGTAGAACAGTAATGGTAGCAAGGAGTGCAGCAACTAATATCAAGGTCAGCACATTCATCCTCCGTCACCTCGTATATAGGGATAAGTGCAACCAATGAATATTAGCCCATCTATGACACTTGACACTGATCTGGATCAACAAACGGACAAAAACCGGTTGGCGGTCGCGCGATATTGAACACAAATCAAAAAGTGGGATAGCACCAGACGATAGCTATGTGGATTTTTCCTCGAAACGCACATATATCTGCTTGGGTGCTGCGTCGAAATAATTTAACAACGCGGAGCAAAGCTAACCCTCCATCTGCAAGTCCTCCGATCGATATCACACCACTCTCGCGTTCCCGCATCCAATCGAGTCTCATATCGTAGCGTGGAAACTCACCGGCACTAAAAATAGGGCGAAATCCAGATTCAGGAATCGTGATCGATCTACAGGGTTCAGCCAACGTCGTATGAAATTCGCTGCAAATAATTTAGTCTGTTACTAATATCATTACGAGCGAAATTGAGATGTAGTATCGAACACAGGCGTCAGCGCGCTAATCACCTCTGCTGCCTTAGTCAGCTTGCGTGACTTCGATTCGCCTTTAGCAACTGGTCCGTCAATAAACAGGTTGGCCAGCCCATGCACGGATGACCAGGCCAGGAGTTCCTGGGGGCTCAGGCGCGTTGAGTCATGGTCTTCAATGGTATCGGCAAAGCCCCCCTTTAAATGCGCACTGAGTACATTGGCCGCCGTTACATAAGCGCCATCATTAGAATAAATGGCCTCTTCGCGCCACATGGCCCGAAAAAAGGCGGGTTTTTCCAACGCGAACCTAATGTAGGCCAAACCCACAGCCTGGAAAGCATTGGTGTCTTTTTTGTATGCTTTTGTCTTCGCATCAGCCATGGCATCCGAGAGCTGATACAGCGCCCGGGTGGCAAAAGCGGTTAACAGTGCACGTTTGTCGACATAGTGTCTGAATGCAGAAGACGGTGAAACACCGACTCGTTTGGCACAACCGCGTAGCGTGACCGCTTCGAGTCCGAATTGCGTCGCTATCTCATCCACCGCATTGAGCAATGATTCCGCCAGATTACCGTGGTGATACGCCTTTTTCGCCCTATTATTTCGCTTCATATCGGACATCCAGGTCAATAATGTGTACATTGTTCACTTTTTCGCCTCCAGGGACTTGAAAAACAGCAACAATTTCTCTATATTATGTGAACAATGTTCACATTAATCAATCACCGAAGCGGATGAAACCCCAAAAAGTGAACACCTGACGGGGGCGACGCTTCACCACTACTACACATGGAGAATTGATAATGTCATCTTCAAACGGTTCCACTGTTGAACAATCCAATCATCGATCGAGGAGCTGTGGTGGCCGGGGTCACTGCGGGAATTGGTCTGGAATGAATATCGCCGCGATGGTGTTAGGGTTTATGTTTTTCTGGCCCATTGGCTTGTTATTCTTGTTTTGGATTGTTTCTGGCCGCAATGTCAAGGATCTGCCCCAAGAGATCAGTCGTTTATGGTCAAGCATTAACGGAAACTGGGGCGGCGGAAGCACTACCAAAAGTGACCACAGCGACAACATCGTCTTTAACGAGTATCAGCAAACTCAATATGACCGTATTCGCGAAATCAAGGAAGAGATCAAATCACGTGCACGCCGGTTTAAAGAATTTCGATTCAACGCTAAACGCCGGGCGGATGAAGAGGAGTTTAACCGATTTATGTCGGATTCACCGGGTCAGACTGACGGGTAAGTTCACGGAGTTAAACTACAACGCGGAATTGAGTGTGGTTGTGTCACGAAAAAAACAACCACACATTCAACTTTGCGCATGCGCCACTTCGTTCATTAAGAAGAAACGTCTGTAAGTAGTCTACCCAACCATTCACAATAATTGTGAAGTAGTTCCGACTTAATCGTACAGGTGTAAAAAATGCTGTGTGGCTTGCGTTGCTCGCGCTTTGATTTGCCTCGTTGTCGGTTCGGGTAAAACACCCAGTAGGCGCCTCACTTGCAGATCTCCGAGCAATAATCCAAGAAAGTTTTCGGCCGCTTGAGACGCAGATTTCATTTTTAATTCCCCCTGTCTTCGACGTTGATCCAGAAGTCGGACTAGACCCGGTAGTGTAGCCTCACGCCCCGAGTGGACCAACGCCCGCGCCAACGCGGGATCAGAGTGAACTTCGGAGATGGCGGCGCGATTGATCGCGACCGCGCTCTCACTGATGAGCATACTCAATAGCGCGTTGCCGAATTCGCGAAGCACACGTTCGGTCGATGCGTCCCCTTCGAGATGGCGAGCAAGCACAGTTTGCACTTTTTTCGCATTTCGCTGAATAATGGCTTCAAACAGGCCCGGTTTGTCGCCAAACCACGCGTAAAGCGTTTCCTTCGACGCGCCAGCACGCTGTGCGATCTGCAACATGGTGGTATCACGATAACCATGCGTCGCTAACAGAGCGACCGCCACATCCATGATCTCGTGACGGCGATTCTCATTTCCCGACGTCTGGGGATTACGCTGCTCTTTCTTATTCTTTTTACTTTGGGTGTTCCGCATCTTGACACTTACCGTACCAATCGGTACAGTTCTTGTCAACCGTACCAGTTAGTACGGAAAAGGAGATATATCATGCACGACATAGAATCTAAAAGCCGGCAACCCCACGTCAACATCAGCGCGTCCATCATCGCTTTGCTCATCCTGAATGTTGTGATGTTGTTGGCGTTGTTTACGGGCACAGTGCCTCATCCACCGCATGAGGTGCCACCTTTTGCGTTGGGACCTTTCTTGGGTGCTTCGCTCGCACTGGGTGCGGCGGCGCTGCATTTGGTGCAACGGCGTGCGCGTTACGGTACGGCGTTGGCTGTTTTTTTCGCCCTGGTGGTGTTGTTATCCTTCGGTCCCCAAAAGTACTTCGACCCCGTATTCTCGCGAATTTGGCCCGCCGTTATATTGGGGCAAGTAGCTGTGTGCATTATATTTTATTCGGCCCTTGTTACTTTTAAGAAAAGCTCGCCATGAGTGTCCCGCTCGATGCACTGAGTATCGATTTCTTAACGACCGCCCGGACTCGATTGTCCGTTTTCAATTGTATTGCAGCCTGACACTTTGATGTTGTTGATTTATTTCGCGCAACATCCTAACAGGATGGCGGGGGATTGTACGCTGGAAAGCTCGTAACGCTGTTATGTCATCAAGGTTTGTATTCAACATACTAATGCTGATTGGACACGGGTGCCATTTTGCACTTGATCGGGCCGTGTAAAGAACGTTACGCTGAGCGCTTACCAATAGGGGTCGTAGATGGGACCAAAAGAATTTCAATTCTTATTGCAACCGGTTACCGATTACATTGCCGGTAAAGCGATAAACGAGGCGCTTGCCGAAGCACTTAATCGTCAGTTTCCGCCGACGAGCGAGCTGTTTGAATCGATCGAGAAGGCATGCCACCAAGCGATCACAAACGGATGGATGTGTGCCGAAGGCGGCGAAGGACGGCGTTTTGGCCGTGTTATTGAACCCAGCGACGACACTGCAAGACTCAGTGTCGATGTAGTCGATTTAACGAATATCGTGGGGCCGCACCATCGCCATCCCACGGGTGAGATTTGCATGGTGATGCCGGTGGACGAACGCGCTCGTTTTGATGGCTATGGACGCGGTTGGTGTGTCAATGAACCGGGATCGGAACATCGGCCTACCGTCACCGATGGACAAGCGCTGGTTCTGTATATGCTCCCAGAAGGAAAAATCGAATTTACCGGCCAATGACCGTAGCGCGTTGGCGAGTCTTGCAACGCCTGTACCCGGCCATTGCACTGCCTCCGCGGGCGTCCAATAACGCTAACCAATAACCGTCCATTGTTGGGCGACGGCAAACGCCTAAGCAATATGGAATCCAATTGTATTTGGACGATCAAGATTCAGTGCGCGGGCAAATACTAAGCATAAATATAACCACCGGACACGACCATGGTTTCGCCGGTCATGTAGGTATTGCGTGGTCCCGCTGCCAGGATGACGAATTCCGCTATCTCTTCCGGTGTTGCAGCCCGGCCTAACGGATTGGCATCAGCAAGCTCTTGCAGAAACCCTGATTGTTTTGCTTTTTCCGTTGCCATTCCTGCCGGTGCAATGGCGTTAACCAGTATTTGATCGCTAGCGCATGCGTGCGCAAAAGATTTTGTCAGACTGACGACCGCTGCTTTAGTTGCAGCATAGTAGGCATTTTGCGGATGGGCTTTAAACGCGTCCACCGAGGCGATATTTACGATTCGTCCAGCGATGTTTTCGCCGTCAGCGAATTCGCGCATATGTTTAACCGCCGCCACCATCACGTGATAAGTCCCCTTGACATTAACTGCATTCGCTTGATCCCACATCTCATCGCTGATTTCTAGGATCGGCACACGTGGATAGACGGCGGCACAGTTGATCAACGAATGCACTCGACCCAACGATTCATTCACTTGGTTAAACAACGCATGGGCGGATGACGATTGCGAAACATCACCATCAGCGATAACTGCTTCCACACCGGCTTTTCTGATTTGATCAGCCGTTTGTTCCGCGCCTTTTCGATTGATATCGATGATGCCAATTCGGCTGGCGCCGCGTTGCGCCATGATGTTCGCGGTGACCGAACCCAAACCGGTTGCACCGCCGACAATAACCACGGAAAGATCTTTCATTATTTAAAGTAGCTAATGATTTTTGCCTGATTGCCGGATAGCACTTAGCGTTTGTTTTGGCGTGATGGCTTCGGGATCAATTGCCAATTCAACCAATGCACCACATGCCGATTCCTCTGCGTTTTGAAATGCTTGTTCAAACTCCGCGGTTTTTTCTACACGCTCATAGTGAAATCCATATGCCCGTGCTAGCGAAGAAAAATCCGGATTAAGCAAATCCGTGCCATGGGTTCGGTGCGGATAATGACGTTCCTGGTGCATGCGGATAGTGCCATACATGCGGTTGTTGAGTAACAAAATGATGGGTTGTGCCCGGTATTGTGTGGCTGTAGCGAGTTCTTGCCCGGTCATTTGAAAATCACCGTCGCCAGCAAAACAAACGACGGTTCGATGCGGTTGTACCAGTTTCGTTGCAATGGCAGCGGGAACACCGTAACCCATGGCGCCACTTTGCGGCGCAATCAATCTCGCATCGTTGCCGTACAGGAAAAATTTGTTTGGCCAAGCGGAGAAGTTGCCCGCACCATTGGTAATAATGACGTCGTCCGGTAAATGATTGCGCAGCGAGGCCATAATTTCGCCCATATCCACGTTACCCGGTTGTTGGGGACACGCCAACGATTCAAGAAAACTGTCGTGCGCATTGGCAGTCCACTTGCTCCATGTTGGATTTGCAATGGCTTCATGCTCGGCCGCGGCTTTAACAAAGGCATTTGGCCCGCAATGAACACCCGGTGAGGGTTGATAGACTTTTCCTATTTCCATGTCATCGGCATGGACATGAATCAGTTTTTGTCTCGGTGATGGTACCTCTAACAAGCGGTACCCATCGGTTGTGATTTCACTCAGGTCGACGCCAATGGCAAGAATAAGATCGGATTCGCCAAACAAATTTCGAGTCTGTGCGCTAATACCAACCCCCGCATCGCCCGCGTAACAAAGGCTATTGTTGTCCATTAAATCCTGACAACGAAAACCAGCTACCACAGGAAGCAGATTCTGTTCCGCAAACCGCTTCAGGTTTTTCCTGCCCATGCTGGTCCAGCCACCGCCACCGACTAAAACCATGGGTTTGTCCGCGCGTGAAATGTCAGTGAAAACATCGTCTAGTGTTTGGTCGGATATCTCCGGTTCGTTGATTTCTACGAGTGGTGTCGGTAACGCGGTCGTCCGTTGAGTGAGCATGTCTTCGGGCAAAGACACCACCACCGGACCAGGTCTTCCGGATAGCGATACGGAAAATGCGCGCGCGATAATTTCCGGAATTCGATGCGCATCATTGATTTCAACTGACCACTTAGCGGTGTCGGCGAAAAACTTCGTGTAATCGATTTCCTGAAAGGCATCCCGCCCGCGATCATTACGTGCCACCTGACCCACAAACAAAATCATGGGTGAGGAATCCTGTCGCGCGGTATGTACCCCGATAGATGCATTGGTCGCACCGGGTCCGCGGGTGACGAAACAAATGCCCGGTTTACCGGTGAGTTTTCCGTAAGCCGCCGCCATGAAACCCGCGCCGCCTTCCTGGCGGCACATAACGGTGTTTATATCAGGTTTGGCGTCATACAACGCGTCCAGCACCGCCAAATAACTTTCGCCGGGAACACCGAATACAATCGATATTTGCTGGGCCCGCAAACAATCAATCAATAGTTGTCCTCCGGTCTGGGTTTTCAATGATGGAAACTCTATCTAAAGTTTTTAACGCATGATGGCATCGAGTAAAACATCTGCGCCGTAACGTACCGCATCGGTTACCGGCAGACGGGTGACTTGTTTGGTGTGTTGGATATGTTCACGTGCTTTTTGGTCATCCATGCCGTTGGTATTCAACGCGACCGCTACGGTTCTGGCGCATTCATAACTGCCACAAACAGCGGACAAGTCTTCATAGAGTGCAATTAATTTATCGAGGGGTGGAATAGTGACGTCGCCATCTTCGTGCCATAGTTTTTCCGCTCCTGCGCGATGACAAAGAATAAAATGTGTCGGGCAAGCACCCCGTATCAATGGCAGAGTCGATGTGCTACCCGGATGTACCAGCGAACCTTGACCTTCTACAATGAGCAACTCGTTATCGGCTGCATCCAACACCATTTTTTCCACCGCCCCGCAAGCATAGTCCACCCTGATGGCATCCAGTGGAATGCCTTTGCCGGTGATAGTGATGCCGATCTGTCCGGTAGCGAGAAAATCACTTTTGATACCGCGTTCGCGCGCCAGTTTCCAGATTTCCAGGCCCACGGTCATCTTACCGATGGCCATGTCGGTGCCGACAATCACGACGCGTTTATTGTGCAGCGTGGCGGCGCGGGCACGTGCGATATCGATGCCTTCGGGTTCGACACGAATGTCCCACACCCATTGTCCAAGTCCAAGTTCGGGATAGTCTTGCGCCATGGGTTCGTGCAGGCCATTGACTACACACATGCCGCGGGCGACAGCGGTGTCTATTTCCGATTTTAGGTGAGCCGGTAATCGACCCCCCGAAGGCGCCATACCCAGCACCAACACTTCGGCACCCAGTTTCGCAGCCGCTTTGACATTACCTACGATAGGACAATCATTTCCAAACCCGACGATGTCAGGCAAATGTTTTCCATGGTAACGTGTATCGATGACACAAGTAATTGGGTTTGGCGAATAGCGCAAAACACCGTGTCCCATTTTGCCATTCACCTCGCCCAGTTGGTCGTCAAATAAAATGGCAATGGATTGATCCGGCTTCAGCACTTGAGACGGCCTCCATGACCGTAGTCATCGGTTGGCGTCACGACGCCATTTCGCAGTACCGCGCCTTCAGCGGGATCGGGTAACAAATTGAGCTGCGAATCGAGGTCGATATAGTCAAACAACGAACCGATGGCAGCACCCGCGGAAATCGAAACTGACGATTCTCCCATACAGCCAATCATGGTTTTGAGTCCATGGGCGCGTGCGGTTGCAACAATGGCCAAGGCTTCGGTAATACCTCCGCATTTCATCAGCTTTAGGTTAACGCCATCCACGGTATGGGCGAGTCGGGCGGCATCGGACTTGAAGTTACAGGACTCATCGATATAGATGGGCAATGGCCGGTTGTGAAACAATTCAGGTAACTGTTCATCGCAGGCGTGAGATAAGGGTTGCTCCACATACTCTGTTTCTCGCCTCGCAAGCCAAGCCATCATTCTTTTCGCGTCCTCCAGCGACCAACCGCCGTTGGCATCCACACGAATGCCGACTTCGTAATCTTTTGTCACTTCGTTCACGACGTTAAACATAGTTTGATCCGCCTCGATGCCATCCGGTGAGCCGAGCTTTACTTTTAAATAACGTGCACCTGTGCGCGAAATAATTTCCGGCACACGCTCATGTACTACTTCGGGCGGCACAATGCCAATCGTCACTGAGGTAGCCACACTGCAATTGGATAGACCCAGAAACCGGTACAATGGCATGGATGCCTGTTTCGCTAACCAATCCCACCATGCGATGTCCAATCCCGCGTAAGCGCAAGGCGCGATATTGGCTGCCCGTGCTGCCTGCCAGGAGTCATAGGGACTGCTGTTAGCGAGATCGTAGTTTGCAACAAAGTCTTCGAGTTGTTGTCGGCATTCCATTGCAGTCGATGCGCCGGTGGTTTCCCCAGGCGCGCACTCACCCAGCCCGGTATGTTCGCTTTCGCTTAGAGTGACAAACAAGTTAATTGAACCCGAGTATTCGCCTCGGCTGATTCGCAGCGGATAACGTTTCTTGATTTCGATTTCTGAATACTCGACTTGCATAGCCAATACATGCATGGTTTGGAAACGCGGATTGTAAACGCTTATACCGCTCATGTGATATCGTGAATTGCATGGCCTATCGGTGTGCACGGATAATGATGACATGATGTTTTACCCGGCAATTTCATCCATTGGAGACCCGCCATCGTGAAACCACTTAAAGACGCCAGTCATCTTTATGAAGTCGAACATCAGAAATACTACGCTGAACGCCCCGGTTTTCGTATTAACGAACTGCGAATCTCACCAAGCCAAAAAGTGCCTTGGCATTACCACAATCATATTCAAGACACTTTCTATGTGTTGGAAGGAGCGTTAAAGATATTTCTGCGTGACCCAAAGGAAGCGATACAACTCAAACCCGGTGAAACCTATTCGGTTGCTCCACGGCGTCCGCATCTAGTCACCAACGCGACCGACGCATCGACGACATTCCTGGTGTTGCAGGGCATAGGTGAATATGATTATGTGCCATTGGTTTGACTGTCCGGGGACACCGAGCAACACTTCCAGAATAAATAACATACGTTATGTTAGCCAAGAAGCTCGAATGACGAGCAGTACGGATAAAATCATTAACACATAGAGTGCAATCTTTTTAAATGTCTCGGGATCGGTTTTGGTAAATCCCCGGTTACCGATGGATACGCCGAGAAACAATAAGGGCAGAAACAAGGCCATACGCCAATAGACGTGCGTGTCGATCAAACCCTGTGATGCAAACATGATAGTACCTACTGAGTCGGTGCCGATGAAATAGGTGATGATGGACGCCCGGCCAATGGCGACACCTATGGGCGACGAAAAATAAAACAAAATCACCGGCGGACCGACGATACCCATGCTGCCGTTCAACAACCCAGCCGCGAGACCGACGCTGACGGTCCCCGCTTTACCGGGTATTTTTTGTAACGAGAACCCACGCAATATCAAGATAGCCGCAATAAATACTACCAGTGCTAACGCTAGCCGGATAGGGGTGGCTGGCAACGAAGCCAGTGCAAAAATGCCAAGGGGGGTGGCGATCCACGTTCCGACAAGTAAAATTCCAATGAGTTTCCAATCAATGTCCTTCCAAATTCGTGGCAATAGATAAACGCTGGAAGCGACTTCGAACATAAGCACCATGGGTACTACCTGTAGCGGCGGTAGCGCCAACGACAGGCTGGTGACCCAAAACATCGACGCACCAAAGCCGGTGTAACCTTTCAAGTAGGCGCCTAATAGCACTGCGACAACGCAATAAATGAGTGCGAGAGGCGAAAGCTCCGCTACAACCAGTAGTTGGGTGACCATGACTGATCATCATAAAAAGCATCCGGCAAACCTGGTTAGTGCCAATATCATAAAGTGCGTTAAGCCAGTATGTTAGCAAACAGTACTTATTCATCGTGTCAACACGCGTTAGACGAGGAACGAGGCCGGAACCTCATTTTATCAAACACATTATTCCTATTAAATTTGCTGCGTAGTGGTAGTAACATAGGCGATACTCATCGTCCGGTGCGAGATGCAAAACGACGACATAAGCACCCTGTTCTTCCAGGATGGCCCGCAATTACGTAATCAGTTTGCTGATGACGTTACCTTGCGTTCTTATTTAGCCTGGCGTCTACCATCTGAAGTACATACTTCTATTGTTCCCGGTTTAACCGAATTCGGCGAACGCGTGGTGACCGATCTTGAATCCATGGCCGCCGACGCTCATGCAAATCCACCCTTACTTATTCATTTTGACCCGTGGGGTAGACGTATCGATCAAATAAAAGTTGCATCAGGCTGGCAATCGCTACAAAAAATCGCTGCCCAGGAGGGCATTGTCGCTACGGCTTATGAGCGGGAACAGGGGATATGGTCACGCGTGCATCAATTCGTACGTCTTTACTTGTTTCATCCTTCGTCCGCTATGGTGAGTTGTCCTTTGGCCATGACGGACGGTGCGGCACGGGTGCTGGAGCAATTTGCCGACGCAGACTTGAAACAAAAAGCATTTACCCGGTTGATCAGCCGCGACCCCAAACGATTCTGGACTTCGGGTCAATGGATGACTGAACGCACCGGCGGTTCCGATGTGAGCGGTACGACCACCGAGGCGCGTTGGATAGAAGACGAATACAAACTCTACGGCACGAAATGGTTTACCTCGGCAACCACATCGCAAATAGCGCTGGCCCTGGCCGGGACACCGGGAGCTGATGAACTGAGTTTATTTTATCTGGAAACGAGAGGTCAAAATGGACAACTGAATCAAATCGAGATTCATCGGTTGAAAGACAAACTGGGGACTCGCGCCATGCCCACGGCGGAACTGAGTTTGTGTGGTACCCCGGCGCGGTTGATTGGTCACAAAGGCGGGGGAGTCAAGACTGTCGCTACCATGCTCAATATTACACGTCTTTACAATGCCGTATGTGCCGTGGCCACTATGCGCAGGGGTATTGCCCTGGCATATGACTATGCCAGCCGGCGCCACGCGTTCAACAAGCGGTTGATTGATCTTCCGTTACATGGCCGCACGTTGGAAGAGTTGCACATGGAGTTTCAAGGGGCATTTCACCTTGTATTTCATCTCGGTCTGTTACTGGGAAAAGATGAAATGCAACAAGCAAATGAAGCAGAGCAAGCATTATTAAGACTACTCACACCGGTTGCAAAACTCTTCACCGGCAAACAAGCCGTTGCTATATGCAGCGAAGTACTCGAATGTTTTGGCGGTGCCGGCTATATTGAGGATACGGGATTGCCCTGTCTGTTACGCGATGCCCAAGTGTTGCCGATTTGGGAAGGAACGACCAATGTTCTCAGTCTGGACGTGTTACGGGTTCTGTGTAAACCTGGTGTATTCGAGGTGTTCGTTGATGACGTTCGCACACGTTTAAGTGGTTTACGCAAAGACTTGTTGACTAAGGCACAAGAACAATTGAGTGCGGCTGTTAAACAACTGGAGGAAATAATACAACAGATGACAGCGACCGAACCCGACATTCAGCAAGCCGGTGCGCGACAGTTTTCGTTTAACCTGGCGCAGATATACATCACCAGTTTATTGCTGGAACACGCCCATTGGTGTTCACGACAGGCGGATGCCGAAATCGCGCGCGATGCTACTTGGGCAGCGCAATATTGGGGTGATAAAGCCGGACGGGTGCAGAAGGAATTCAGTGTGTGAGATCTGATGGAACGGAATTCAAGATTTCTTAAGTTCCTGGACTACGCTGCCGTTCATCCAGGCTATGCTTCATGTGCCCGGTAAAAAATGTTGGATGTTGGATCATGTTTTCGGAATATGCGTTCGTTCGTTAGCGGATTTAATAGAGTGGTATTCGAAGCGCAAATTGTCGTGGTGAACAAAATACAGAAAAGCAGACTTGAATGTTGGCTTTACTTGCTGAGTCGTAGCCGCCACTCGCTACTTTAACCGAGGCCAAAACTTGATAACAGCGATATGGAATTCCGCGTTATTGGTCTTATGGGCTGCGCCAATTTTCTTTGCTGTCGCAGTGCTATTTGATAATGACTTTGTCGGTCATCACATTTATCAAACACGTACAGATGGCGTAGTCATTTCCGCCGTGCTGGGTGGATTTTTTCCGCTTATCTTTATTTTGCCGGGGTTAAGCTATTCCGATTTCTTAGCCATACCTCTGAAAGTTGTCATCATTGCCGTTGCCGGCGCAACCCTTTATTTAGGGCATCTTTATTACTACTTTGATGTGTTGTTTACCGAAGATGAGGACGGTCAATCGATCAATGATGGTGCATCGTTAGAGTTGATACTGAATTTAAGTATCATTTTTATTCCGTTGTGTGCATGGGCGTTGTTTGATCAGTCGCTCAACCAACAACAATGGTTGGGAATTTTCATTATTTTGTTTGCCGCAATACTCATGTCTGATATTCGTGCCTCGCGAATAACAATTCGCCCGGGTTTGATCTCAGCGATATTCCTCGCTGCGTATATTCTTTGTGAGGAGTTTGTCTACGAAAATACTGGTATAAAGACTGGATTTTTTATCTTTTCAATGGTGTTGTTGACGGCAGGCCTCGTGATGCTCGTGCTCAAACGAACACGGCCCCGTAGAGGTCTGTTTAGCGGAAAAAATCTAGTCCGTTTCGGGCTAGCGGAGATAGTAGGAATCCTTGCTATATTGTTCTCTCATCGAGCACTGGAACTTAATCCAGTGGCATTCGTCGTGGCTGTGGAATGCTTTGTCCCAATTTTTGTTGCTCTACTAAGTCTTGTTCCTACCGGCGTCCTGCAATTGGTGCGAATGACATTGCAGCTACATAGCGGCGATGTTTCGTCTGGCGTTTTTAAAGCGCTAAGTGTTTTCGCTGCGCAACGCCAAAACTTTTTAACTAAAACCGGTTGCGCTCTCATAATGGCGATCGGTACTTTCTTATTGCTCACTCGATCGGTGATAGTTATATCACGTTAGTGGTTATGTCCCGCCAGGGTAATTTGGAGAAGAAACGTTGATTGAATAAGAGAGGGATTTCACTCATCATTCACGTTTAACGGGAGAAAGATCATGACAAAGAGCCAAGTGACTTCAAGTTATAAGCCCCCCACATTGTGATGAATCGCGTAGTAAGCGGGAAAATGTGATCTGTTCCCTATTTATGTTGCTTGTTAATTTGGAGTTTCTATTGACCGGCAGGATTGGGGACGTGTTTCCGGTTCAGGAACCATCGGTATCTATGCGCCTGCTTATCGTGAAGTCAAATCATGGTATGACTGGGTGGGGCGGGATGGTTTTGCTGAATTTATCGAACTCATGCACGAGGGTAGCGACTTCGATTATGCGTTTGATACCGTTGCAGGCCGCCAGTAAATGTAAAACACTTTTCGCCTACCTAAATTTACTTGTTGCCGATACCTCTATCATGCCGGGCATGGTTTCGGCGAACATCAGCGCAACCATGTAGATGACCGGAGGAAAAGCCCCGGACTTGATTCTTGGCCGGACGATTTTATAAACCCGTAACGCGACGACTAATTTATTTTTGTCTATGGAGCGATACGCATGAAAACATATCACTATTACGCTGGAGGTGATTGGCACGAGCCCGCATCAGGCCAATGGATTGACAGCGAAAACCCGGCTATCGGAGAGGTGTGGGCACGTGTTCCCGACTGCGACGCCGAGGATGTCGAGCGTACGGTTAAGGCAGCACACGATTGTTTTTATAACAGCGTCTGGTCGCGAATGAATGCTGCCGACCGCGGCCGTTTGCTGCGCCGTATCGGTGATGTCATCGTCAAGCATGCCGACCGTCTTGGCGAGGTTGAAACCCGCGATAACGGAAAGTTGGCCAAGAACATCACGCCATCGTTAAAGTCATGGCAGACTGATAGTTTTTACTACTACGCTGGGTTATGCGATAAGTTCGAGGGCTCACTGATACCGGTGGACGTTCCGGATATGTTGAACTACATGCGCTGGGAGCCGTATGGCGTTTGCGGTTTGATAACGGCGTGGAATTCACCCATTGGCGTTTTGATCTGGAAACTCGCGCCGGCTCTTGCCGCAGGAAACGCTGTGGTTGTTAAGCCTTCCGAACATGCATCGGTATCGACACTGGAACTAGTGAGTGTATTGGAAGAAGCGGACTTACCACCTGGTCTGATCAATGTCGTCACCGGCTATGGCAAATCGACCGGTGAACCATTAGTCGATCATCCGCTGGTGCGAATGGTGAGTTTCACCGGTGGTATTCCCGGCGGACGTGCGGTCGCTTCCGTCGCGGCGCGCCAAGTAAAACCGGTTATCATGGAACTGGGTGGCAAATCGCCGCAAATTGTACTTGAAGACGCCGATCTCGAACTCACGGTCAACGGCGTAGCGGCGGGTATTTTCCCTATCACCGGCCAGAGTTGTATTTCCGGTTCGCGTGCGTTGGTGCATCGTAATCTGGTGGATGAGTTCAGTGAACGTCTTGTAGAAGTCGCCAAAAAAGCGCTTGTCGGTGACCCCAACGACCCGAAGACGACTGTCGGGCCGGTAGCAAACCGCTCGCATTACGAAACGGTATTAAGCGATATTGAACAAGCGACGAATTCCGGCGCGAAGTTATTGCTGGATGGACGCGGTGCGGGGCCGGACAAAGGTTACTACATTGGCCCGACGATATTTGCCGACGTCACCAACGATATGCATCTTGCCCAACACGAGGTGTTCGGGCCGGTGGTTGCGATTATTCCGTTCGAAGATGAGGAACAAGTCGTGAACATCGCCAACGACACGATATACGGTCTCGCTGCCGGTATCTGGACACGCGACATTGCCAAAGCCATTCGCATGGCCGGACGCATCGAAGCAGGCACCGTGTATATCAACAACTATTTTAACGCGGCCACCCAATCGCCCGTCGGCGGATACAAGCAATCAGGCTACGGGCGTGAAAATGGCTTTGAAGGCATGCGTTGTTACATGCAAACCAAATCCGTGTGGCTGTCCACCAATCCCTATCAACCCGATCCGTTTGCGTAATGGGCTACACCCAATCGAAACTGGGGCTTGCCGGCGAACCGGTGTTGCAGAACCCACCTACGAGGTATTTTTTGGTGCGTGTGCTAAGAGGATTTTCTCTGTAACGGTTTAAACACTACCCGGCGGTTGATAGCGTTTGCGGGCTCGTTTTTATCATACAGTTCCTGTTCGCCTTTGCCGATCACGACTAGTCTGTTGGGGGCGATCGAAAAGACACTTACCAGATACCGCTTTATCGCGCGAGCACGTCGCTCGGACAAGCCTTGGTTATAATCATCACTGCCAATAGCGTCGGCGTGTCCCTCAATGATAATTGCTTGGTCGTGGGTTTTTTCTAAATTCATCATCTCACCCACCGAATCGAGCAGGGGTAGCGACGGCGCCACGATGGTTGTCGAATCGTATTCGAAGTTAATCAGTAGTCCGAACATATTCGTTTCCTGAGATGGTTGCGTATATGCAAGTGTAGATTCGTTTGCAATGGGTTGAGCTGGAATTGTTGCGGTATCTTCTTTCAATACGATACTCCGGTAACGTTTCGGAAACAGAATATCAGCAAGCTCCTTCGGCGACGGTGGTTGCGAATAGATTTTCATTTGGCCGTCGCCAAAACTGCCCGTTGTCAGTCCTAACATGATAGTCGCGACGATAAAGTAAGTAATTCGAGTGTGATTTGTTTGTTTGCAGAACATAATGTACCTCCAGATATCAACAAGTTTGGTTCATTGAATTTCGATGGTTATCGATTTTTTGAGCGGTACGGTTTTCGCCGCGTTTTTGTAAATTTGATAAATATCATTTAGCGATGCAACCTGACGTTTATAGGTTTTTTGCAATCTCTCCGTAGAAACCGGTTGCAGGTTTTTTTCACGAAGTTCGAACGGCAGATTTTTTTCAATATCACCATAGGACGCCATGCAAAGCACTTTCTCAAATGTCCCCCTGTTGCCAAATCTAATTGCAAACCGGTCGTCGCTAGGAATCGAAAAATTTTGTCTTGCCGCAACTTTACTGAGCGGCGAGAATCGATTCGGAAAAATCTTGATGATGTCCCCGTCCTGAGGCTGGTAATAACAGTAGACGTGTGCATCAATAGTTGTATTCAGTTTCAGATGCGCCGATTCACCGGCCCGGAATACCGGTCGATCCCCACGGTCCGTAGTCAAGGAAAGATCAAGCGGTGTCACACTGGGTACATCCAAACTCGTGTTTTGCTGGACTACTTTGGTAGTCGTCTTCTCTTCCTTGCGGCCGCCACCCGTGGAAATCCGGATGGTTTTGCTTAACAACGGTAAATATGCGGCATCGATGGGTGTCGAGTCCGTAATCAGGTCGTGGTACAGGAGATAATCCATATCGCCATTTGCATTAAGATTGTTTCCGGCTTTGTACAATGCAATGGCATTGTGGAGTTCGTTGCTATCGACACCATCAATCTTGCCCTGGTAGTAACCGTTAGAGTGTAGCTTTGCTTGCACAAACTTAGTTAAGCCATCGTTGTCCAGCGCGTTGTACCAATCCTGTATTTGTTTTTGTACAAAGCTGTTAGTGGTTTTAACACCGAGGCATTCCCAATAGGGAACTTGTGTCAATTTACCCAACAGTTCGATCGCACCCAGGTCTACCAGTGTTCGTACAGCATGATGAAGTCCTTCACTGTGCGTGAAATCGACGAAAAATATTAAACCGAGCTTTTTGATTGTGCCTGTGGCGTCCAACCCCTTGCCATTGCGCACTACGGCTACCGAATTGCTCGATGTAGCACCTGGCAGAATCTGCAAATTGGAAACAAGACCCATACTCATATCCAATGCAACAATGGATGCGATACGGTCTTTACTACCCTCAACACTAAAGTAACGGGCCGCCGCTACACCGGCGCCAACCTGCTTTTCCAACACGCCTTGATCGACTTGGGTAATGGCGCCACGGATAAAGAAATCGGGGGCCGTGAACTGACGACGCGTATGCAGCGAGTGGAATCGAGTAATGTCTTCGAGGTCTTGTCCCAAGGCGACGAACTTGACCGCGCCACTCTTAATGGACATGCTGGACAGCGCCGAAATCAACATATCCTTGGTGCCCGCGATGACCACCTCGGTTTGGTCCGGAATATCCTGAGACCCGATCACTAGGTCGGAGATGTTATACCGGTAAAATAGATCATCCATGCATTTTAAAGCGTCGCTGAAGTTCGTAATCGTGCGCTGCGGGGTGGCTTTTGGCGTCGCTGCAATGCGCACTTCGGTTGTTGCATTGGCGTCATAACGTTGTTTTTTCTCCGTTGATGCACATGCTGTCAACAGCAGCGTCGTGCACATTGCAACTACAAACATAACCGCGCGATACATACTTATTCCTCCGTTGTAAAGATGTCACCGGCAGACATTAACCACGTCACCAACGACAATCACATCCCGTTCTACATCGGTAAATGAATTCAAGACCTCTGTGTTACCGATTTCCACGCTGCAATCGTCAGTATCTAGTGCTTCTAAATTATTCAGACTAAATTCGCGTAGTTGACCGTCTATTTCGTCATCGACCTCGGCTTCAAGTACCAATGCCTTTAATCGAACCGAGGTCACTTTGTTGGCAAGTTCGTTGGGTATATGCGTTGGATGATTGATCTGCTGTGCGTATGTCATATTGCACGCGCTTGTGCCCAACGATATCGCTAGTAACAATGTTATTAGTGTTCGATGCATAGTTGTTATTCCTGTATTTTAGAAAGTTCAAATTGACCGATCAGTTTCCGATGTTGCCGATATCGACTTCGTTGCGGCTGCTGAATGCGCCGGCGCCTATCGAATAAGCAGCCAGGTCACCGGTGGAGACGTTAATTCGGGCGTTGCCGCCGACGGATGCGTTCTTGACGGACCCGACATGCAATTTTGAATACTGCCCCACGCCGATGGCGGCGCTGGCGAGATTACCGGTGTTGACCGTGATATCCGCATTGCCGCCGACAGCGCTGTTCCTGACCGCTCCCACCAGGACATCCGATGCAACCCCCGCACCGATAGCAGCACTAACGATATTACCTGTGTTGACATCGATGTTGGCGTCGCCGCCGATGGTGCTGTTCTTTACCGCGCCGGCGTTAACTTCGCTCAAGGCGCCTGCGCCGATCGCTGCACTGATCACGTTCTCAGTGTTCACATCAATGTTTGCATCGCCACCAATGTTGCTATCGGTAACGGCCCCGACATTGACTTCGCTCAGGGCACCCGCGCCAATTGCCGCACTGATGATGTTGTCGGTGTTGACATCGATATCAACATCTCCACCTACTGAGCTATCGGCGACCGCACCCGCGTTTACCTTGCTCAACACACCGGCGCCAATTGCCGCACTGATCACGTTTGCCGTTTTTACATCGATAGCTGCGTCACCGCTAATATCGCTATCTACCACTGAGCCGACATTGACTTCACTCTGTGCCGCCGTTCCGATAGCTGCACTGATCACGTTGTCAGTATCGACATCAATATCGGCATCACCGCCAATGTCACTATCTTTAATCGAGCCAAGGTTGACTTCGCTTTCAGTTTGGCTACCGATTGCAGCGCTAATCACATTCTCAACATCTACATCAACGTCCACATCGCCTTCCACGTTACTGTCAGCGAGGGTGTGATGAGATAAAGCCATGCAAATCAGTGTGGATAAGAGACGCAGTTTATAAGATGTGTTCATTTGATATACCGCCTTTGTTCGTTTGGGTTGGGTATGAATGGTGACCATTGCCAATGAGGATCATTCATGCCATGCCGATGCTTGCTACCAGTTTGTGACCTTGATATCCGCATTGCGAGAAATATGTACCTCTGGTTCATTAACGACATGGGCCACAGTTAGGTCGCCATTATCGGTCGCGGACAAGTGGGCGTGGTCAGCACTTCCACCAAATTCCGCTTCGCCGTTGTCGGTTACCGATATGTTTAGGCGATCGACGTTGCCATCTGTAATCCTGGCTTCCCCGTTTCCACTTACATCAAGATCGAGCCGCTCGGCAACCTGCTCGATCATTACGTCGCCGGAACGGTTAACATCAACCGTTGCTGCGGCAACACGTCCAACACGAACATCGCCCGATGTTTTCAACACCAGTGGGCCCAACACATCGCCGATGTCAGCATCGCCCTTGAGTTCCATAAAGGACATAGGTGTACCTCGAGGTACCGTTATGTCAATGGAAACGCGTTCTCGGGGGGCTTGCTCGACGACGGTAACACCGTTGCCACGTACCACGATGGTTTGTCCGTTTATCGACACCACGCTATGACTGTCACCTTTCCCATGATTGATGGTTGTGGCCGATACATTTCCAAGTGATAGCGCCTTTTGCTGATTGACTTGAAGGGTGTAGTCCTGGATATCGATGTCGATGTTTTCGACAAGTCGTTCAGGTCCTTTCATGCGTACTGAAATTCCATCTTGCGCTTTCACGCGTACTGTGAGCAGTGCGTTAAGATCATTAACTTCGAGTTTGTCGGCTTTAAAGAATCGCTCTTGCCAACCGTCGGAATCCGCGTACACCGTAGTGCAAAAACTTCCAGTCATAATTCCACCTACGCAAACCAGGACTTTTCCAAACATTATCGACTCCAGGGTAAAGTTATTTGTGCTGTAACCATTAGGTAGTTATCCGAATAAAAAAGGTTCACATCAATTCACACAGTGTCCGGCTCAAACTCCGGAAAAAAATTAAAGAAAATCCTCCCCCTAAGGGGAGGATAAGTGGGCCGGAGGACTGAGGGAGGAATTTTTTTATAGAAAATCGAGGGTATCGAACCGCGATATATCCGCATTGCATAATCGAACCGGTAAAATTCAATAACACGCTATTCCACGCTGCCTATGCTGACTCTGCTGGTATTGTCGCTTCCAATAGCAGCACTGATGACGTTCTCCGCTTCGACTGAAATACTGACATCGCCGCCGATTTCGGAATTTTTCACCGAACCGATATTAACTTCACTGGTGTTGCCGTCGCCGATAGCAGCACTGATGACATTGGCCGCTTCGACGTCGATGGTGGCGTCTCCGCCTATTTCGCTGCCCACCACGGAACCGATATTTACTTCGCTGGTGTTATCGGAGCCGATGGCTGCACTAATCACGTTTTCGGTTTCGACGTTGATGGTAGCGTCGCCACCGATTTCGCTATCTTTTATGGAACCAATGCGCACTTCACTCGTGTTGCCATCGCCGATAGCGGCGCTGATGACGTTTTGGGTTTCCACATCGATAGTGACATCTCCGCCAACTTCGGAATCCGCAGTCGCCTGCTGAAAAGTAAGAAACAGCGGAACACCAAGCAGGGCAAAATAGTTAAGTGGGGTTTTCATAATTACCTCCAAAAGGTTAAAAGTGGATCTGAGTCCATCCATGGGTGATGTGTAACAACGCTCCAAGCGAATCTTTCGTTTTCATAACCGTTGGTTGTGTTTGCATGATTTACTCAATCGTTACTCAACGGTTTGGCTAGTGGCGACGGACGAAAACAAAGTCGCCGCCTTCATGTCCTGCTTTTCTGATATTTGCGTACTGCGGTGTTTGGTCGGAATCCAACACCACCTTCTGTCGTAGTTGCGCAAATAAGCGGCTGGCTTCCAGGTAAGAGTCGTTATCATCCAACGCAGTGAGCAATGCTTTGGCAAATATCGAGTGCTTACCGCCGCCCGAATCAAGCACCGGCTCCAAACTTCCCGAAGTCAAAACCGTACGGGATCGCTTGGATAGCAACCGCGCAATAAAGCCCATGCGGTCGGTTTGTTTATCGTAGATACCGATGTTTGTTGTACGTAGCAGACTTCCCGAATAGCAGGAATCGGCAACGACCATCGCATGCTTAGCCATGACACCACTCAAGGTATCGGTGACATCAGCGGTAGAAATCCAATTTGCAAAGTTATTTTCTTCAGCGTCTACCGGTAACCAGTAACCCCGGTCGGTATCCTTATCTAGATAACCATGACCGGCGTAATAGATGAGTAGATTGTCGTGTTCCGATAAGGTTGAGCGAAGATCGGATAACTCATGCAAAATTTGGTAGCGTGTCGCATTGGTTAGGATCTTCACGGAAAATCCGTAGTGATCTTGTAGCATCGCAGCGATCGCCTCGGCATCGGTGACAGCACTTTCCAGCAACGGTAAATATTCATACCTGTTGTTTCCAATGACTAGCGCGTGAAAAGAACCGACTTCCAGCGGTGTCAAAGCCGTGTTTGATGGGTTAGCCGTCTGCGAAACGAAATTCGATAATGTATCGGACGTCACCTGTCGCACATTGACGACCGAATTTAGAAGTGCTTGTTTTCGATTCCTGAATTCGTTATCAGAAATCAGGTTGTCGGTACGTAAGGTGATAAGAAGTTTCATTCTTGTGATCAGGTCATCGTCTCCGTCGACATAACTGGTTTTCGTAGGTTCATTAGTTGCTATCAGGCTTTCCTGATGCATTGCCGTTGATCTGGCCGTTGAACTAGCGGGGCCGTTGTATGGGTTTTTGGTGAATTCGGGCATAGCGTTGTTATTCGCCCCGGTAATTGTTATTAAAGCCCTTCGTTTTAGCGCCAGCTTGGAATTGTTCTTGTCCAACTCAATTGCTTTTTCGTATGCCCACAATGCTTCTTTGGGTCTACCGGTGCTGCGATAGGCGTCGCCTAGTGATTCATAAACATCCGTTCGCAGGGGGTCCTCGTGTAGTGCGAGTTGACAAGCTTGTATGGCCGAGTGGGCTTTTCCTGTCTTGCACTTGACGGCATTATCCGAATTCTCATTCGCGGATAGGTCGTTATCTTGCGCTTTCTGACCGGAAAAAAACGCGGCTTCGTCACGATTGCTTTTCGCTAGCGAATATCTTCTTCGTAGTTCCTCATGACCTGGGTGTGTCTTTAATCCTGTTTCGTATGCAGAGACGGCTTCGGAAAATTGACCTTGTCTTTCCAACTTAGCGCTGGTTTTTAGTATCTCTGCTAAGTCAAGTTGATCCTGACGAATACCTTGCTGGCAGTATTTTTTTGATTCTTTAGAGGGATTTCCGTTACAAGACAACTGATACGAATTCGATCCATTCCAAGTCGCATTGACATTGGAAATCACCAACCAAAACAAACAAAGGGGAAACAAGAACCATATTTTCATACCCCCTGGGTAACGATACTGTTAAAAATAGTTCAATCTGATGCTACCCAACTCACTCACCCGTCATACCGGAATCGCCGCAGACGATATCCGGTATCCATTCAGCACTTTTTGCGGAGTGACGGGGGAAAGGCCATCGTCTAGCACGTCCAGGATGTTGTCCACAGAGTAGATAGCTATTCCATCAAATGCGTTCAACGCATTATCAAACCTAGTCTTGGAAAAAAACGTTTGAGGTGTATACAATAAAAAACCCGCTGCGCGCGGGTTTTTAAATTCAATGTTAGAGTTTATAAATGAAATGAACGATCAATAACCACCGCTTCCACCGCCCCCGCCACCACCAGCGTCAGCATATGCGCCCGAGCGATTAAATTTATATTTCCAGGTGCCGTTAGGTAAGCGGACTAGTCCGAGTAAATATCTGCGACCAAGTGGGTGGTAAGGGGGATTTTTTTCATTGCTAATCATGGATGACAATTGTTGCCGCAACTGGACGAGCCCGGCTTTCTCATTATCGCCGGAAACACACTGCTGGAGTTGTTGTTCCAACTCCTGGCTTAGACCGGGCAACTCGGCGTCCGAAATATCGCCGGTGAGTTGGGCAACCTCCAGTGCTATTTGCAGACGACTCAATAGCGATGTTGCGCTTTCAGAGAAAGCGGCGGCGTGCTGGATAATATTGTCACTTGCATCGTCGGTGGTCGCCGCAAATTGAATATGATCGATACTTCCCTGCAATGCGCGTAGTGCACCGTAGTTTAGTCCCGGACCCCGGGAATTGATGTCCGGATTGAGGACATTGACAACGTTGTTAACGTGTTGCCTGGAAACCGCCGGATTATCACTCGTCTGCCGTGCGAGTCTCGCTTGGACGAGAGCGATATTCGTTTCTTTTTCTGCCACTACAAACAAACCCTGTTCGTCTGGCGTATCTCGCCAGGCGGTCAACGAGTGGCCGATATGGGCATGAGAAATAAGTGGCAGGGAGCGTGCGCAGCCGCTTAGAAATAAGACCACTAAAATGAAAACCGTAATTCGTCCGGCGTGTGTCATGACATCCTCCTATTGTTTCAGTACAGTAGTGAGTACCTGGATTGCCGACAATGGTTCAATTTCGTTTCAATTCATGTTGAACTGCTATCTTGAACCTTTTTGGGGACCGAAGGAACATACCGCATCACAATCATAACTGATATCTGCTGGAGTGATTTGGAAATGCAAGATAGTAAAAAGGACAAGACTTACTCGGATTCCCCGGCGAAGCGGAATAACTCCGACTGCAATGACGACAAGGAGTTGCTTAAACGAATTGTACTCAAGGACAAACAGGCTTTCGAACAACTGTACTACCAATATCACCGCAAGTTATATCAGTTTTTGTTCCGGATCGTGCATGACCCCGAAGCCGCCGAAGAAGTGTTAAACGACGTTATGTATGCGGTTTGGAACCATGCGTCTAGGTTTAAGGGACAATCGAAGGTGTCGACCTGGATATTTGGGATCGCATATCGTAAAGCGCTAAAGGAACGTGAGCGCACGAAACGCTGGTCGGATCTATTAGGTGACGAACAATTGCCCGATTCTCAAGATATGGGTTGGAATGCGTGTCCTGAAGAGTGGTTAGCCAATGCAGAGTTTTCGCAAGTTTTGAAAAGGGGCATCGAATCTTTGGGCACGGAACACCGCAGTGTCGTTGAACTCACTGCCCTAGGTCACACATATAAAGAAATCGGTGAAATTCTGAGTTGTCCGGAAAACACCGTTAAAACGCGGATGTTTTACGCGCGTCGTCAAATGAAAGGGTTTTTAGCAAATTTATTAGAAACGCAACATGCTTAATCAAAATGTCACACACATGAATGCAGAGATGAAACAGAATACACTGTCGTCGCATGACGAAATCTATTTGTTATTGCCGTGGTACGTCAATCGCACACTCGATGCGGAAAAACAGTCCGTCGTTGAATCGCATATCGAAAAGTGTCCGGCCTGTCGCCGAGAAACCGAGTTATTGTTCAGCGTCGATGATGTGTCGAACACGCAGGACGATATCTACGCCATTCCACAAAACGGTTTTGCCCGTCTGATGCAGAGAATCGAGCAGGACGATGAGGCAGAACGCCAAACCCAGTCTCATGGCGGGATTATTAAGGAGAGACTTGCCCATTGGTTTCGATGGGATTGGTCTGGATCACATGGCCTGGGTATAGCCGTGTCCGCGGTGTTAGTACTGGCGGTGGCATTAGTGGTGATATGGCCAAACTCGTCTCAACACGATCCGGCTTATCAAACGTTAACATCGGAAGATGCGACCGGCGGCGAGCCGCTACAATTTGAAATTGTACTGAGTAAAGATGCTGATGACATATCGTTGCACGACTATATCCGCACGGTATGGGATATGGCGGTCACAATCGAAAAAACAAAGGAGGGTATGTATACGTTTCAGTTGCCACCTAACGCTGATCCCGCAAAGGTAGCGCAATTGTTGAACAAGTTGAAAAACAGCCAGAATATTAAGTCGGTACAATTACAGATGGACTAATTTTCTACAGGCATGCGTATGGTTATCGGCAAACAAACGATTGGAGTAGTCCTTGTGACTTTGCTGTTTTCGGGGTGTATGACTGTGATGACCATTCCGGACGATATGGGGCGCACCAGTGGTAATGTGACGATGGATGCAATGGCACCTGAGATCAGTGCTGTGGCTGAGAATGAATCCGAAGGTATGATTGTTGTAACCATTACTCAAGAGTTTCATCAAAGTCTGACTGCAGGGCAACGTATTCGACCCACACCGTCAAAAGGTGTCAAAGCAAGTACCCAGATTTTACCGATCGGGTATAAGAATTTTCTCGATGAACTATCGGCCCGATTCGGTTTGGTTCGTATTGCCGACTGGCCGTTACAGTCCATTGGTGCCCGTTGTCTTGTATTTCAATCAACAGGCTTGTCACCACGCGACGAAATTGTGGCATCGCTCACACAAGACTCACGCATTGTTGAAGCTCAACCACTCAATTTATTTAAAACCCTGGCTGATGCGTATGACGACCCCTACCTGGAATTGCAGCATGGGTTTCGTACCATGCAAGTCGAACGTTCCCATCAATGGGCAACGGGTGAAAATATTGCTGTCGCCATCATCGATACAGGGGTAGATGTTACCCATAACGATTTAAGTGACCGTGTGGTGTTGGCAAGAAATTTTGTTGATCAGGACTCCGTTACCTTTCAGTCCGACTTGCACGGTACGGCAGTCGCGGCTGTGATTGGCGCGACGGCTAACAATGCCGTTGGAATTGTTGGCGTGGCGCCACGTGCGCGGTTGCTCGCGTTGAAGGGTTGCTGGCAGCCGGTTCCAGGCGTCAACGAAGCTGTTTGCAGTTCATTTACATTAGCAAAAAGTATCGATTTCGCCGTGCTACAGAATGTTGACGTGATTAATCTAAGTTTGGCTGGTCCGCCGGACCCCTTGTTGGAGATGTTAGTAAAAGGAGCTATCGAAAAAGGAATATCCGTTGTTGGAGCGCTGGATGCAAACGAACCCGGCAACTTCCCAGCGTATATTGAGGGTGTAGTCGCCGTATCCCGTAACGATACCGCAACCGCCGATGTAAGTGCACCCGGGAACAAAATTATCAGTGCGAAACCCAAGGGTGAATATGATTTCTTCTCCGGAAATTCGATATCAGCCGCCCATGTTAGCGGCTTGATCGCATTGATTCGTGAACGCCGGCCTCACTTTACATATGCCGACATCTTGCCATTGTTGCAATCCACTTCCTCGATAACCCGTGGCGCCGCAGACATCCACCCCGTCAACGCTTGCAGGGCGGTATCCGCGGCAATTGGCACTGGACAGTGCGAGTCTGAGTAACGAGTCCGACAGCGATGTAATCCGCTCTAGGATATCTCGATCTTAGTGTGAGTGTTTGGGTACAAAAAAATCATCGGCACGCGACTCATGAGTAACATCGACTTAACTCTAATTTACTCATAGGTAAACTAGAGTTAAGAAACTCTGACAATCCGGTTTTCCTCAAGCGACTACTGAATTCTGGGGTGAGAGGTATTAATTCTTACACATAGATAGGATATTTCTTACGAATAGCAGTATCGATGTCTTTTGGGATGTGGGTCGGTCTCGGAGATTCTAGAATCTCACGTGTACGGCGCCGGGCGTAGTCCAAAATATCCTGTGCTCCTTGTTCGCGCCACTCCTCCGGTGTACACCGGTCGGCCAAGGCAGGGTAGAAGTAGTCCGACTGCATGTGTTGCAGGGTTTGGTCATGACCGAGAAAGTGTCCCGGTCCTTCGAGGCAGACGTTTTTGATTACATCGAAAGCGAGTGTGCCCGGGTTTACTTCCACACCGCGTGTGGCGCGGATGACCGAACCGATCAAGTCGTTGTCCAGAACGAAGCTTTCGGCGGATGCGGCGAGTAGCGAACCGTACATACCCGCCGCCTCGTAAATAAGATTGGCGCCAGCCAGCGCACTTAGCAATTCGGTAATCCCTTTTTCGTAACCCGCCTGGTAATCGGGCATTTTCGAGTCTGTCATCCCAGCGGATACAGCGCAAGGTATGTCATAGAAATGCGCCATTTGCGCGCAAGCGGCCATCAGTAAACCCTGCTCGGCGCTGCCGCCGGACATAGCGCCGGTGCGCAAATCCGACACAAAAGGCAACGCGCCAAATAGCGCGGGATGACCGGGGTTGAGCAGGTTAACATACACTAGCCCGGCCAGCACCTCTGCGGTTTGTTGGGTAATGGCGCCGGCCAACGGTGCCGGGCTAGTGGCCCCTGCCTGTCCGGCGGAGACCAGCTTGAGCGGTGTACCCGTGTCGGCGGCTAATTCGATGACACCGAGCGCTTCTTCCGCGAAGGTTAGCGGTGGCACGATAAAACAAGTGGATACACAACAAAACGGGCGCGCCCGCCATGCCTGCTCACCACCGGCAACCATGTGCAACATCTCAATCGCATCATGCATCGTTTTGGCCGACGTAAAGCTGGTGCCGATGTGTTTGGACGTGCCGAGTGCACAGGCATACGCCGTATTGAGTTCCATCGCGTAGGGATCGGTCAGATCCCGCGCCACCACCGTGCGTTGGAACATGTGAATGTTCGGTAACGCATCGGCGAGACAGGCCATATCATAGAGATCACGCAAGGTGGAATTACGCACCGCGCGAGTCTCGCTGTCAATGACATGCACCGCCGCGCCGGAGGTGCCAAGAAAAACTTTCTTCCCCTTTGGGTCGAGGTCGTACTTTGAGTTTTGCGCGTAGAGCTTAAAACCGCGGCCTGCTGTTTTTAAAGTGTCTTCAACCAGTTTTACTGGGAACAACAACCGGCCATTTTCGGCGAGTGTACCGCCCGCTTGAGTGACGGTTTTGATACAGTGTGGTGTGGCGTTTTTAAGACCGACCTCGGCCAAGATTTTCAAGGCCGTCTCATGGATAGCGTGGATGCCGTCGCTACCCAACGGTCGGTATTGTCCACCCTCTATCCCCGGCCAAATGGCGATACTGCTGCCTTTGCCGGCGCCGCCTTTTCGTTCATTTCGTCGCGCACTGCTGCCGCCTCGAGCCTTCTTCATGCCGATGCACCGATTTCTTCGAAAAAACCTGTCACTGAGTTCTCGTACTGCCAGTTTTGCAACCGTGTACGGTATTTTGTAAGTTCGCTTCCCGCATTGCGGCAGAATTTTTCAAACACCTGTTCAGAACTCATCGGATTTTGCGGCGCACCGAGTGGATAGGCGCATTCCGAGCTAACAACGCGGTCGTTGGTTAAGGACACTTCCATTCGGTCAGGTTCGCGCGGATCGTAGTTCAGTTCGGGTCGTGATGGTTTAAAGGGGTGGACACGGCAACAAGCTATGAGCTTCGCGACTTGCGGATGTGTCCAGCTTTCCCGGTCCAGATCTTCGATAGTTAAATTTTTGTGTAGTAACCCCATGGCTGCCACAAATGGCAGGCTGAAAAGCGCCTCTCTTCGATCTTTTGGCTGTTTGAAAGGCAGAATGGCCGCGTGGAAATCCGGCAAGTGAATTTCTATGCACTCGATTTCATTCGAGTGTTCGATATATTCGGCGAGTTGCAAGGCACAATCCATGATCCGGTGGGTATAACCGCAGCTTGGCCAGGGTTTAAGGACTAGTCCGTGCTGCTCAAGCGCCAGTGGTTTACCGAAACGCCCGAGTGCCAGTGTCAGGCGTTCCTTCGCAACGTTTGATGTAAGCGCAGCCATGCCTCTCGGGTGATCAAAAACACGGGTCTGGCCGGTCATACCCGACCGGGCCAGGGCGTAGGCGATGACTCCGGTTTCGGCGGCGAAGCCAGCCTGCATGGCTTTACAATCGGTACCGAACTGGCAGGTATAACCCGACGCTCTGCTCACGGCGATCGACAACGCATGTGCGGTTTGTTGAGTATCGAGTCTATTCAAGCGCGCGACGGCGGCGGTAGTGCCAAGGGCGCCGAGTGTCGATGTGGTATGCCAGCCCCGGTCATAATGATCAAAGTTGAGCGCCTCTCCCAATCGGGCGATAAGTTCGAAGCCGATTGTGTAGGCTTTCACTAGTTCAGCGCCCGAAGTCTTAGTGTTTGCAGTCGCCAACAAGGCGGGTAGCATGACCACGGTGGGGTGGGTATTGCCGGGGATTTCCCAGTCGTCAAAATCCAGACAATGACCTGCTACCGCATTTAGAAACGCCGCTGTCGCCGGTGGTGCGTTTTGGCCGGTCCCGAAAATCGTCGCCGGGCCGTCGGTTAATCCCAGTGTAACTGTAGCGGTCCGTGCTTTTTGGGATACCGGTTGTGTCGCCCCTAAAAGTATGCATCCAAAAGTGTCGATCACAGCGTCGCAAACCAGTGCCTGGGCATCCGAAGCCGGGGACACCTTTGCGTTTGCAACGAAGCGCGCCAAATGATCCAGCGCTGTCAAATTCTCCTGTGTCACTTTACGCCGTCAAAAACAACCACGCCACGTCCCGCGCCGCCCTGCAGCATGTCGCGGCAAGCTTGGTTGATACCTTTCAATCCATAGCGGCGGGAGATCAACGCATCGATGGGCAACTCGTCTTTAAGATACAGTTCGGCGAAGCGGGTGAAATCACGATCTGTGCGGGCCGAACCAAAAATCGAACCGGTTACGGTTTTTTCATCCCGTGTTACACCGGCACTCGGAAGTGCCATGGTCTCGTCATCGCCGGGCATGCCCACAAAAGTCAGCATGCCGCCGGGACGGGTCGCCTGCAGACAGATTTCCTGTACCTTCGTATTCCCTACTGCCTCGAAAACATAGTCTGCCCCACGGCCTGCGGTAAGGTCTTTTACTTGCCGGACCACACGCGGTCCGGCAAGCAGAAAATGAGTTGCACCGAGTTTGTGCGCCATCGCTTCCTTCGAGTTGCAGGTGTCGACTACGATAATAGGTGCCGCGCGTGCGAGTCGCGCACCCATGATGATTGATAGCCCAACGCCACCGGCGCCGAAAACCGCCACACTGCTATCCGGTTCTACTTGCGCGCGGTTCACGACCGCACCGACACCGGTGGTCACCGCGCAACCCAGCAAGGCCGCCACCTCGAACGGTATGTCCTTACGCATGACAATGCAGCTTTGTTGAGGAACGACTGCGTGATCCGCCCAACAGGCGAGCATACTCAGATGCCGCACATCGTTACCGTCCCGGGACAGGCGGCAACTGCCATCGGGCATGGTGCCTGCCCACAACGATTCGAGATAGGCTTTGCACAGATAGGTTTTGTCGTGACGGCAATAAAAACATTCCCCGCAAAAAGGGATCCAACTCAAAACCACGTGATCACCGGGTACAACGCGATCTACATCTTCACCCACAGACACGACCATCCCAGCACCCTCATGTCCCAACACAACTGGAAGATCATGGCCCGCCCGCCCTGACATCACGTGATAGTCGCTATGACACACTCCCGCGGCGCCGAGCCGGACCAATACTTCACCTTGTTTGGGTGAGTCCAGTTCAAGGGTTTCTACTATGAGGTCGCTACCTGGTTTGTCCAGAACGGCGGCTTGAATCTGCATCTTGAAATTACCCGTCGAATTTATTGGCCATCACGCCTGGCGTAGTGTTTTATATTCGCGGATGTTAATGTGAGCGCTGCTAAAGGAGCAATGCATAATGTCTAAAAATCCCGTTGTGCACCGGCATCTCGTTGCAGCCTGATGGATGTTCTTTTGTAGCACCGTGGTGATGCATTGACAGCTTCTTTGGTCCCAATTCACAATTAATGCCGCTTCGGTGTATATCCGTAGCCAACTCGGTTTAACGGTTTTTGGTGTTACGATCTTTTTGAGGGTGTACATGTTACGAATAGTTCTAGTCCGCCATGATGCTGGACCTGATGACGACCGTGTCGTCATGTTTTTTCGCAGCAGGGGAATTGAACCGGAAATTATTAGACCGTTTAGGGGGGAACATCTGGGCAAAGTAGATTCATCGGTTGCAGCCAGCGTAGTCTATGGCGGTCCCTTTAATGTTTTCGAAGAGCATAAACATCCTTTTCTCTACAAGGAAAATCAATGGATCGAAGGCTGCATGAAACAAAATATTCCCTTGCTTGGCATTTGTCAGGGAGCACAGTCTATCGCGCATGTGCTAGGTGCTCGTGTTGGTCCATTGCCGGACAACAGGCATGAGTTTGGCTACTATGAAATCAAACCGACGCCCGCAGGTAAATTTTTGTTTCCTGGAAGCTTGGTAGTCACCGAAGCGCATTTCCATGCATTCCACCTCCCGAATGGCGCCGAACTGCTGGCATCAAGTGATTTATTCGGTCGACAGGCAATGCGATACGGTGATAACACTTTAGCCTTTCAGTTCCACGCCGAGTGCACGCCGGCGATGTTTATGCGTTGGCAAAATAATCATCCCGATCTATACGGTCAACCCGGTTCCCAAACCCGTGAGCAACAAGACCGATTACTGAAGTTATATGATCCAACTCAGCATCACTGGTTTATGGACTTTCAGGAAAAGTTTTTTGCCAATGCTGTTGACTGGATTTTGGCGGCCTAGTCAGATTCGAATGAGTTCCTGTGCGGCTTCGCGCAGCGGCGCTACGCCGTCCCATAGTGCGGCCGCAGCACTCAGCTCCGGAATCAGCCCCTCAGCAAGGCCCTGAAACGGATCATCAAGCGGGGTCACGTATCATGATGACGTGATAACGAGACGCATTTGAGGCGATCCTAACAGGCTAGGATCTCATTAAATTGAGTCAGGTCAACGTCTTACATAGACTCACCCGTACACTTCACCTGAAAGTGAAATCACAAATACTCATTAAACCCGTGCAGAGCCCAGTCAATGACTGACCTCATGATTGCGGCTGGGACCCGTATAACGGCGGAGGCAGGGGCTTCAATCGCCGGCGTTCGGGCGAACGGTGGGTTGCTCGGCATCAAGGATTTGAAGAACTATCAAGCTTATGTAGCTGCTTCTCCATATCCCGAATGCGCTGTTGCTCCGGCGTCGATTGGCCATGGCCCGGAAAGATCGATTCACCCGTTTCATGTTCTTTATACCAGCGCGAGAAGATATTCGGGTCCACCGATACAGCGCGCCCTGCATCGGCAAATCTTTATCTGTGATCTTTGATTCGGACGATGGCCTCACATTTAAATTCACGTGTGCATTTATTCCTCTGAGTCATTATTCACCTCAATAAGTAATCGTTGCATCATGCTTCCCTGCCTAGGCATCCATAACATTGACGGGGGATCAGGCCGAAGTCGTAAATCCGGTGGAGCAGGTCTAGGATTGGCTATGGTCGAGATGACTATGCAAAAACACAAAGGTAGTACAACAATAACCATTGGTCCCTTCGGTGGCGCTCGATTCGTCCTAACTTGGAGTCCGATGAGTCCGTATTACTCGGTTTCTATTGAAGTTATTGCCGATTAGCCTGTTTTTGTGAACTATCGCACAATTATTGTGTGATCCAGTTCACAGTTTTTGTTCAAAACCCGTACTAAATTGCCTTAGTTGTTGTAGATAGATGACAGGGGTGTTGTCAATAAGGACTAAGCAGTTGAGGTTGTTGGGGAACACCTGAACTGCAATGAAAAAGGGATGTGACGACAAACCTCGCTGATGGAAAAGCGGGGTTTCTCATTTGATCTGATCAATCCCGGTTTGCAATAAACTCGAAGACGCTTTTGGGGGGCGTACCATGATTAAAATTGCACGTAGCTACGCATTGGCAACGGTGGATGATGCCATTGACGTAAATCTGGAACTTATCAACACTCGCACTGGGAAACAAAAGCGGGTAGTCGTCGTTAAAGATTACTATGCTATTGCTGGAATGGTAGAGCGATTCGCACGCCAACAGCGTATATCACCCTGGGCTGTGGAAGTGCACGTCACGTCATAAGAATAACTTGACCCACACAAACAATAAGAGTTGATTCACTGAGTGAACAGAATTGGTCTTTGCGAATAATCGGGTTGATTATTGAGGGCGAACGCATCGTGGGACCCTGCGACATCTTTAATATAGAACCTGACGTATCGACTATCTGAATAAGGATTTTTTATGATTGACGACGACAAAGATAGCGAATTCAATAAAACGTTAGCACTTTTGGCTAAACGCGAACGCGCTGTATTGCGATCTCCATTAGGGATTAATTTTGCAGGAGAGGTTTCCTGCAAAACAGTGTCGACTCGTTTAGACAATAAGCACGATCAATTCTGTGACTGCGAAAATAACGTGGTAAAGAACATCGAACGCGACCTGCCTGCACAAAACCATCGCAATGAAGAACGCTGTTCATTTTGTGGTAGCGCAACAAACGAAGTGCCTACCATGATTAAAGCGGCATCGGGTGCCCAAATCTGCCGTGTTTGTGTTAACGACTGCCTGCAAATTTTAAGAAACGACGAGTGAGGGAAAATTTTGTCACACCGGAAAACCCAGCAACTGCGTCCGACCAGTAGCAAATTTTCAAAATAGGAGACGAAAACCCCGTTACCCCTAACGGGGTTTCCAGTCCATCGCAAATCATCGACGAGCGTATAAGTTCCGTCCCATACGGGTGTGTATCCCGACGTGATGCTCTCCCAAATAGCGTCTAAAGACGCTAAAAACATTATAACGGCGGACCGATGAGCTAATTGTTAACAATGTAAAACATTTTATTAATGTGAATATTCAATTCTCCTCCACCGCCTGTCTAAGACAATTATAGATATCTAGTGACAGGTGTATCTCGTCAGCATCAGTGGGACGAAATGGGGGAAGCTCATTTTGACTCATCGTTCACTTAGAAACAGGAAAGATGATAAAAAAACAGACGAAAGAACGAGTAAAGGTCGGCAATCAGCCGCAGAATAATTAAAGCAGATGACATAACACGGAGAGGGTATTTCATAACATCGATTTCATCGAATCTTTTTCTATCCATGCTTAAAGTTCTATTCCGATAACAGATTTGAGCCCAGTGCACGCGTTTTGGCAGGTAGGGTTTCGATTGTTTTAGCGGCTCGTCACATAAGGGGGTTAAATCCGGAAGACAACCTAACCAAAGTCCCCGCAAAATAAGGATTTCTATTGCATTATCTGTTATCACAGATTACACTTAATTAATTCTGGACGTAACTTCCTATTGGAGGTTTTGTCGTAATCGAGCCACAGCCCGTAAATTTGTGAGGAAACGGCAAAAAGCGGCTGGGCCACTGGGAAACAGACGGTCTCAAACATGGTATTTAAGAACTTAATTGATGGTGATTGGGTTGGTAGTGGCAACATGTCGTCGAATATCAATCCTTCAGACGTATCAGACATTGTCGGCGAGTATTGCCGGGCAACACCGGAACAAGTGGAGGCTGCCATTGATGCGGCTGAAGCAGCTCTGTTCGACTGGGGTCAGAGTACGCCACAACAACGCTTCGATATCCTCGATGCGGCTGGTAACGAAATGAAATCCCGCTCAGAGGAACTCGGTGAGTTGTTGTCGCGAGAAGAGGGCAAGTTGCGAGCTGAGGGCATCGGAGAAATTGTCTATTCCGGAAACATTTTTAAATTCTATGCGGCCGAAGCACTGCGTATACCTGGTGAGTTTATGCGTTCGACACGTCCTGGAATTAATGTCGAAGTCCGCCGCGAAACAGTCGGTGTCGTCGGCGCTATTTGCCCCTGGAACTTTCCGCTGGCGATTCCAGCGCGCAAGGTCGCCCCTGCACTGGCTTATGGGAATACCGTCGTTTTAAAACCCGCGGAGTTAACACCAGCTTTATCGTGGGAAATGGTTGACATTTTAAATCGCGCCGGCCTGCCTGATGGCGTTTTGAACCTTGTCATGGGCAAAGGTTCGGTCATTGGAGACATTATTTCTCGCTCCGAAAAAGTGAACGCAGTGTCGTTTACCGGATCAACCGCAACCGGTCAGATTATTCGTGAAATCGTCACTGCACGAGGCGCAAAGTGCCAGCAAGAGATGGGCGGCAAGAGTCCGTTAATCGTCCTCGATGATGCAGACCTGGATAACGCAGTGGGTGCGGCGATTGGCGGTTGTATTATCCAGACGGGCCAACGCTGTACTTCCAACACCCGGATTATCGCGACACCAGGTATTCACGACGCATTGGTTGAAGGTATGGTGAAGATGGCTTCTGAATTACGTGTCGGTCACGCACTGGCGGAAGATTCCCAAATGGGCCCCGTCGTCGACCAACATCAGCTTGATACCAATATGCGTTACATTGAAATCGCAGATGCGGAAGGCGCCGAACGGGTATTCGGCGGCGAGTTACTCGAACGCAATACGCAGGGTTTCTATATGTCACCCGCCGTATACGCAGGTTGCAACAACCGGATGCGGCATGTCCGCGAAGAGATTTTCGGACCGGTCGTGAGTGTGTTGAAGGTAGCTGACTATGAGGAAGCCGTCGAAGTTGCCAACGACAGTCCATTTGCTCTGTCGTCCGGTATCTGCACCACATCTATGAAACATGCCGAGGACTACAGACGTCGCTCGGCATCCGGTGTGGTTACTGTAAACTTGCCGACCGCCGGTGTGGACTATCACGTACCCTTCGGGGGGCGCCGCGATTCTAATTTTGGCGCCCGCGAGATGGGACGTAGTTGCGTAGATTTTTTTACTGATATCAAGACTTGTTACGAGCTTCCAATCTAGAAATACACGTTGCTAATTAGGAGATAAACCAATGCTTGCCACTAACCCAATCAGTTTATCCAGCACCGAGAAGTCGCTGGAGCAGATGAACCTAGAAAATGTATTCCAACCTTGCACCTCGATTAGTGATCACCTAAAGAATGGTCCGATTATTATGAAGAAAGGCCAAGGCATTCGTGTCACCGATTACAATGGCCGGGAGTACATCGATGGCGCATCCGGTCTTTGGTGTGTCAACGTCGGTTATGGACGTGAGGAAATTGCGCAAGCTGTGTACAAACAAACACAGGAGCTTGGTTACTTTCACTCGTTCACATCGATGTCAAACGAGCCGGCAACGCGCCTTGCTGATAGAGTGATGGGTATGGTGCCGGATCATATGAGTAAGATTTTCTGGGGTAATTCAGGTTCAGACGCCAACGACACAATCATAAAACTGGTGTGGTACTACAACAACCTACTGAATCGTCCAGAAAAGAAAAAAATTATTGCACGTGAGCGCGCCTATCATGGCATCACAGTCGCGTCAGGCAGTTGCACACATATGCCACTATACCATGCGGGTTTTGACCTGCCGCTACCACAGTTTCGTCACACGCAGTCTGTCGACATGTATCGCGGTAAACTGGACGAGATGAGCGAGGAGGATTTCAGCAAGCACCTCGCAGGCGAACTAGAAGAAATGATACTTACCGAAGGGCCGGACACGGTTGCGGCGTTTATCGCCGAGCCAACCCAAGGGACTGGGGGTGTTCTAGTTCCACCCAAAGGTTACTTTCAGGAAATCCAGAAAGTTTTGGACAAGTACGACGTCTTGATGATTGCTGACGAAGTCATTGACGGCTTCGGACGTCTTGGCGCGAATTTCGGAACCGATTATTTCGGTATTAAGCCCGATTTCATGACCTTGGCCAAAGGGCTGTCCAGTGGTTACCAACCGATCTCCGGCGTGGTGGTAGCCGAACGTATGTGGCAGGTTTTCGAACAGAAATCAACCGACACTTACGGCGGCTTCGGTCACGGTTACACCTATTCAGCACATCCGGTTGCCGCAGCGGGCGCATTGGCAAATCTTGATATCTATGAGCGGGAAAACCTTAAAGACAACGCGGCGAAAGTAGGAGCCGAACTCAAGGCACGTCTTCAAGATGACCTTGCCAACAATCCATTGGTTGGGGATGTCCGTGGTCTTGGCCTCAAGATGGGCATTGAGTTGGTTGCCGATAGGGAAACCAAGGAGCCGATCGACTTAGCGGTTAAATGCGCTCCGCGCATCATGGCACAGGGTTATGAAGAGGGTATTATCTGCCGCGCACTTCCACACCGTGATGTTATTGGATTATCGCCACCGTTGATCATGACGCCAGATGAAGCGGACGAGTATGCGACCGGTTTGGTCCGGGCGATTACCACAGTGACCGATAAAGTTCAGAAAGAGATAGGATAACGGTATGGGTGAGTTCAACCAGCCATTCATCGACTCTTATAACGGAAAGTTTGCCGGAATCTGCACCATGATGCGGTTGCCGGCGGTGGATTCGGCTGATGGTCTGGATATTGCATTCGTCGGTGTGCCGTTTGACATGGGAACCTTTGTTCGTCCCGGGGCTCGGTTAGGTCCGACTCAGATCCGCGAGATGTCACGCCATGTTCGCAATGTAAATCCGGCAACCGGCATTGCGCCTTTCGAACTCACAAACTGTGCTGACATTGGCGATGCGCCAGTGAATCCGATGAACTATGAGGGCACGCTAGATCGTATTGTGGCATTTTATCGCGACAAAATATTTTCGAAAGGTGCCTTCGCGTTATCAGCCGGCGGAGATCACACGATTCCGTTGCTGATACTACGGGCAATGCGGGAGGCCGGTGTTGTCGACCAACCTATCGCTATTGTTCATATCGATGCACATGCGGATGTTTTGAAAACTGAGGGTGGTGTATTTGATGGGCAAGAGATTAACCATGCCACTTTCATGCGTAAAGCGGCTGAAGAAGGACTTATTGATCCAACCGCGACCGTTCAGGTTGGCCTGCGCGGCTCACAGTACGCACACGATTCGAATATTTTTGCCGAAGAAGCAGGTTTCAAGATGTTTCACCAGCACATCGTTGATCGGGTTGGTATGGATCAAGTTGTGAAAGAAACAAGAGAACTGGTTAAGGGCAAACCAATCTATTTTTCGATTGATGTGGACGGTCTCGATCCGACCGCCTGTCCGGGCACCGGGTATCCCGAACCCGGTGGTCTAACGGTCCGCGAGATGTATCAACTGCTGCGTTCGTTGCAGGGTCTGGATGTTATCGGGGGCGATGTTTGCGAGGTCAGTCCACCGTTGGATCCCTCCGGTCACACAGCGCTGGTCGGTGCAAATTTGTTGTTCGAGCAATTGTGCTTGATGTCAGAGGCGATCGCCCGCCGGAAAGGACGAATCGAGTGATGTATTGATTAAATGGCGTGTGACGACGATTTAATAAGTATCAACAAGGATCGTCTATGGAGCATGCTCGAGACATCCGCAGACATCGGTGCCTTCAACGGTGGGCTACGCCGTATTGCATTGACCGAGACCGACAAGGAAATGCGCGACCAATTTGTCGCATGGGGCAAGGAAGCCGGATTCGATATCAAGGTCGATGCGATTGGCAATATTTTTATTCGACGTGAAGGTACAGAGCCAAGTCTGCCCCCCCGTTGTGATGGGTAGCCACCTCGACACCACCGTTCACGGCGGTCGTTATGATGGAATACTCGGTGTACTTTCCGGTCTGGAAGTGTTGCTTAGTCTGGAGGACCATGGTGTTAAAACGCGTCATGCAGTTGAAGTTGTCGATTGGACTGACGAAGAAGGCACGCGTTATAACACTTCGATGCTCGGCTCTTTCTGCTTTACCGGTAAACGAAATCTCGAAGAGGTTTACGCAATCGAGGATGCCGACGGCATCACGGTCAAACAGGCGCTTGAGAACATTGGCTACTTGGGTGGGGGCCCCATGGGCCGGAAGTTTGACGCGTTTATTGAGCTACACATCGAGCAGGGCCCAAAACTATGCGATAGCAACTGCAATATTGGCGTGGTTACGAACAGTTACGATGTACGGGGCATGCGGATCCGCTTTACCGGAGAGACCTGCCATGTTGGACCCACCCCGATGGCGCGGCGTAAGAACGCCCTAGCTGCAGCTGGCTATATGATTGCAGCGACGAATGATATTGGTCTCAAATGGATGCACGAAGAAGCCAAAACGACCTGCACGAAAATATCAGTGAGTCCAAATAAATATGCCATCGTTGCCGATAAAGTCGATATCGGTATCGATTATCGTCACCCCGAAAATGTGCAACCCATGCACGAAGAACTAATCGCTGCACTATCGGCATCTGCGGAAAAGGCGAACTGCGAATTCGAGATTACGGATACGTATCAGTTTGGCCAGGACAAGTTCTGTACGGGGTTGGTGGGTGAACTTCGTGATCTCGCGCCTAAGTTTAGTGATCGTTGGATGGAATTACTCGGGCAGGCGGGACATGACGCCTACGTGTTGGCATCGGAATGCCCGACCGCGATGATTTTTACACCGTGCGTGGAAGGTATTACCCACAACGAGAAGGAAGACATTCTTCCCGAAGACACCTGGCCTGGTGTCAATCTATTGCTGAACGCGGTACGGAATCGGGCCTGCCGTTAAGCAGGTCTTCACTCCGGTTTGGATTGCGATACCACGTGTGTCCGGTTACTCACGTCGACAATTGTGATTAACACACTATAAATAGATTCAAGACCACTAGCCCAAATATTTCACAAATATGAAGGCAAAACCTGTGTAACCCGTTAAAATTCAGTTGCTTAGATTGATTTAGACGGAGGTTTTGCCGGTGACGAACTGTACCCGAGAGGTCGTTGAATTTCCAGCCTTGAAGCGGCGCACGATGCAAGCGGATTTCAAAGGTGGGCACATCACTTCTGATGGCGGTGTACTGCTGCTGCGTCAAGTGGATCGGCGAATGGGATTAACCAAAGAAGTGGATAAAGTAATACCCGAGTCACGTGACCCCCGTTATATCCAACACAGCCAACTCAGTTTGTTACGTCAACGCATTTATGGTTTGTGTCTTGGGTATGAAGATCTCAATGATCATGAGCACATTCGATTAGATCCGGCGATTCAAAGTGCAGTAGAACGGGACAACGTATTAGGCAGTGCCCCAACGCTGTGTCGTTTAGAGAATCGTGTTGATCGAAAAGTGGCGGTAGAGCTGCATAAAGTGATGGTGAATCAGTTTATTGCTTCATTCAAACGAGTACCGAAGCGGCTGGTTCTGGATTTTGATGCGACCGATGATCGGGTGCATGGCGAACAAGAAGGTCGCTATTTTCATGGTTATTATGATCATTACTGTTTCTTGCCCTTGTATGTGTTCTGTAAAGATCAATTGTTAGTGAGTTATTTACGTCCCAGCAAGATCGATGGTGCGAAGCATGCGTGGGCCATATTGTCATTACTGGTCAAGCGATTGCGTCAGGTCTGGCCCGATGTTGAGATTATCTTTCGGGGCGATTCCGGGTTTTGTCGTTGGCGGATGCTCAAGTGGTGTGAAGGTCATGGTGTCGGCTATATCGTGGGCATCGCTAAGAATAATCGGTTAAACCGAATGATTGAGGGTGATCTGAGTCGGGCGGAACAGACAATGACTGCATTTCACCCCAAGGTGCGCCGATTTACCGAGTTTCAATACCAAGCCGATAGTTGGGATCAACCCCGCCGCGTCGTTGCCAAGATAGAAGTGACGGATAAAGGGCGTAACCCCCGTTACGTGTTGACCAACCTGACGGGCAATCCTGAAACGCTGTACGACACGCTGTATTGTGCGCGTGGTGAGATGGAGAATCAGATCAAGCAACAGCAATTGGATTTATTTGCGGATCGCACCAGTTGTCACCGCTGGTGGGCCAACCAGTTTCGGGTATTAATGTCGTCGTTAGCCTATATTTTGCTCGAATCCATTCGACGACTGGCCTTGAAACAGACCGAACTGGCTCACGCCTATGTGGGCACGATTCGCTTGAAGTTATTGAAGGTCGGCGCAGTCATTATCCACAACACGCGCCGCATCCGATTTTTACTCTCCAGTAGTTATCCGTACAAGGACTTGTTCCAGACGGTCGCTGCACGATTAATACCTGGGTAGTTCACCGCCTTGGTGAGGGTAACCCGATGGCGAGACGCCAGGGACCCTTGCGTCAAAAATTGGACTCATCGACAACAACAATCCCATTACCTTATATCTATAGCGAACTACACGAGCGGATCGCAATCATCATCGTCTTTTGATGTTCAATCCCCTCATGCAAACACAAAAATCACGCTTTCGTAAAAACGGATGAAATATCCAGGCTAAACACAAATATGGATCGAGAGTGTCACGAATGTTACGCGAACTCTGCGACGCCACGTAGGAAAGAAGCACCCAGTTTGACGTCTTCGGCCATGGCGTTACGTGCGGTTTCACCGTCGCGATTTTCTAGTGCTTCGGCAATTTCAAAGTAGTTGTCCACATTTTGATTTTGTTTAAGTTCTTTAGCGTATAAATGCATGATCGGTCCCATGCGAACCCAGAGCGACTCAATTAATTGCATCAAAACCGGCCCTTCTGCGGCTTCTATCACTTCGAACTTGAAATCTCGATTGAGTCGCAAATACTCTTTGGCATCTTTTTTATCTGCGGCGATTTGCAGACGCTCTGCCATTTTCAGAAGTGACTTGACAGTTGATTGGCTGATAAGTGCAGCTGCTTGTTCCGCTGCGAAACCTTCGAGAAGTGAGCGCAGTTGTACGATCTCATCAAACTCGTCCATAGTGAGCTGCGGTACATTAAAGTGTCCGGTCGTTTTTGCAGACTGCTCAATTGCTTTCTCGGCCATCAATCGCAGCAGAGCAGCCCGAACGGGAACTACGCTAACCCCGAACATCGCGGCCAAGTTACGCAAACTCAAACGTGTTCCCGGTTCGAATTTGGCCTCCATCAACGCCGTCTTTAGCTCGGCGTATACCTGATCATGCATGGAGTGACGCTCAATTTTGCCTAGCGCGGGTGGCACCTTCTTTTTGGTCGGTTTTTTAGGCATATTCTTATGAATTCAACAGTTTTAGCGATCTGTGTACGGATTGACAGAGATCACAGATTACAATTAATGAACAATAAAAGGAAATTATCTTGCATGTGGCGCCGCCGAAAGCGCCACATAAAATAATCAAGCATCAATCTTGTTGAAGAAAACAAACGTATTACGAGTACTCAGTACAAAACATCGACAGCGCAAGCCCGATCGTTGGTTTGCCGTGCACTCAGTCGCGTATGCCACGTATCCTATCAGATCGTCTGCGGATCATCTCTGCGGTAATCAGTAATAGCGTTGAGAACAGCACCAGGCTCGTCGCAGCAGCTGTAATTGTTGGGCTAAGCTGCTCCCGGATACCATTGAACATTTGTTTGGGTAGTGTACGTTGTTCCGGGCTAGCGATAAAAACTGCCACCACGACTTCGTCAAATGAAGTCACAAAAGCAAATAGTGCACCCGAAATAATGCCAGGCAGGATGAGAGGTAACGTGACTTTTTGGAAAACGATCAGTGGCGAGGCACCCAGACTGAGACCGGCCCGTGTCATAGTGTGATCATAACCCGACAAGGTCGAGGAGACAGCTACAACCACAAAGGGTGTAGCAAGTACTGTGTGCGCAAGAATCAAACCGGCCAACGTATTGACCAAGCCGATGTGCGAGTAAAACATAAAAATACCAACGGCGGTAATGATAATGGGAACGATCATTGGCGAGATCAGTAAACCCAAGGTGAATGCACGAAAAGGCAATGACTTGCGCGACATGCCCATGGCAGCAAGGGTGCCAAGAACGGTGGCCAGAACGGTTACGCAAACAGCGACCAATAAACTGGTCCTCAGTGCGGAACTCCAGCGTTCGTTAGTTAAAAAACCGTCTTCGCCGATATACCACTTCAACGAAAACCCGGGCATTGGATAACTAAAGAAACTTTCCGAGTTGAAGGAGAGCGGTATAATCGCAAGGACCGGCAGGATAAGAAAAAGAAGCACCAAGCCTGTAACTACGAACGTGCTCCAGTAGATGATCCGTTCCAAGGAAGTGGCATGGGGCGCTAGCTTCATTGTCTCGACCTCATCCGAACTTGACCTTGTCGAGGCCGACAAGTTTGTTATAGACATAAAATAGAATTAAGGTCGTCGTCAATAAAATGATGCCGAGTGCCGATGCCTTGCCCCAATTACCCTCACGATTCATCGCCTGTTCGATGAATCCGGACATCATTTGATCCGTGGGTCCGCCGACCAAAGCAGGGGTGATGTAGTAACCAAGGCAGATGATGAATGTAAGCAGACATCCAGCACCGATGCCGGGTAGGGTTAGTGGCAGGTAGACCCGGATGAAAGAATAGATTGGACCACCACCTAGTGAACGTGCCGCCTGCATGTGAGTTGACGAAATACCCTTTATAACGCTGTAAATGGGTAACAGGGTGAACGGTAATTGAATTTGTGTCATGGCGACAACTGTCCCAAAGCGGCTAAAAATCAACCTATAGGGTTCACTCGCAGCAGTGAGAAACTGGATTGTTTGATTAATAATTCCTTTCGGAGTGTACGTCGTCAAAATAGTTCGGACGGATGAGGATTTGAATTAAAAGACAGTTTAGCTCATCAGGTTTGGATGTGTTGATTCGTTATCGCCGTCCATCTAACGACAACTAGAAGAGCGGCACAAGGAATCAGATTTCAGTCACGTTTTCGTCACGGTCCTTGGTCTGCATTACTTCGATTCAATATTTGTATTGAGCATTAACCGCGAGAGGTCGGCTGCTGCTTCCACGACGACCGCGACTATTTTTTTTACTGTATATCGTTTGAGTAGCCGATCCCGTATTCCAGTGATAGCCAGAGCACCTACTACGGTATCAGGTGCCAACGCCAGTGGTGCAGCGACCGCGTACACCCCTGGATCTAATTCAACGTCGTTTACCGCATAACCCTGTTTTCTAACACGACGTAACTCGCCCCGGATAGCTTTCTTGCCCACCATGGTATTTGGCATAAAACGTTGAGGTTTTTTAGCAAGCTCCGCTTCGATAACCTCTTTGGGTTGAAATGCATATATAACTTTTCCCGCCGCTGTCGCGTGCATCGGAAATGCGAAACCCGGATGAACGAGCGTGCGCGATCCGTGTGTCGGCAAATAAAAGTCCATCAGTTGCAAACCAGAACCGGTTAGCTGCACCAAAAACGCCGTTTCTGTGAAGTACTCGGCAAGTTCCACAAGTACAGGTCGCGCCAGTTCTTCCAGTGATCCGGTGCCCAGGGTTAAGAGAAGTACTCTTTTGAGCCTGTCACCAATGGTGTAGGTCTTGGTCGCGGGTTCCATTTTCAGATATCCAACGTCCATCAAGATATTTATCGTGCGATGTGTCGTCGATGGTGGCAGATCGACGGCGGATGCGATCTCTGCAAGGCTCACGCCGTTACGTGATGCAGCTATGGCATCGACAATAGACGAGATTCGGCGAACCGGATTTGATGACACCATTGGCTAATTTTTATCGATCATTTTTCAACGGGCTTCTAATTATTCCTTAGTGAAAGGGGCGAATGGGAAATTCTTACCTTAATTATAATGCCCAGTTAGCCGTGGGCTAGTTTGGTCACAGAAGCTATAGAGGTTCCATACACTTTTCAACAAGCAAGTTAGGGTCAAACAAGATCTTAACTATAGATCCCCCCGCGTAAATACGGGTTTTTGCTGTTGCAACCCGTCGGGCTGTCGCTACTGTTCATCACTTCAGCTTTGGGTCGCGATAAACAACAGCGTTATTCATCCACCCACGGGCCCCGTCTGCGATCGCATAGAGTTGGAAGAGTTTGCATTCCTAACAACCTTACCGATTCGATGCGATAAAGTCCGCAATGACACAAAGCATTTCGAACATGAGGTTAGCAACGGTAACGCATGTGATGCCGGTCGGATCATAACATGGCGATACTTCACTGATATCGGCTCCTACAATCTCACGTCCCTGAAGCGAACGCAAAATGACTTGAACATCCCGCGGCAACAGACCACCGATCTCGGGCACACCCGTCCCAGGCAGGTAAGCGGGATCCAAACCGTCGATATCAAGGGAGATGTACACGGGGCCATCCCCTAAGACCTCGTCGATGGTCTCGATCGCTGCCTTGCGCCCCATATCCTCGTATTCGTCCATGGTAATAATTCGGTAACCGACATCGTATCCGAATTGAATGTCATCCTGGCTGAAGCGACTGCCCCGCATACCTACTTGAATGGCGCGTTTGGGGTCGATTAATCCTTCTTCGTAGCTCCGACGCATAAACGTGGCGTGATTGATCTTGTCATCGCAGATCTGGTCCAGGGTATCGGCGTGGGCATCGAAATGTAGGATACCGACAGGACGGTCATTAGCCAAAGCTCTGAGTATTGGCAGCGGAATCGTGTGGTCACCACCAACCGCAATGGGAACGATATTGGCATTTCTCATGTCGCGGAAGAAAGCCTCGATCATTTCAATTGATTTGTCTTTGCTCATCGGATTGATCGGTGCATCACCCAGATCCGCGACGTTGCAGATCTCAAACGGCTTGATTCCGCTGGTCGGGTGGACTCGCCGAATAAGACGCGACATCTCGCGTACGCCAGCCGGACCCTGCCGCGCACCGGTGCGGTGATTCAAACCGAGATCGAATGGCACACCCACGAGACCGACGTCGACCTCTGGCGAGATGTCATGGCTGACTGTACGCATGAAAGTCGCGATACCGGCAAAACGCGGTATCACTGATGGATCGACGGGTTGGAAGGTTTCGTTATTACTCATGACAGAAAAGTCTCCAAAAAGATAATCAAACAGGGTTGCCTACGGTGAGGTGCGTTCCACCGTCGATCACGAGAAGTTGTCCGGTGATGGAACGTCCACCCGTGACAAACCAACAAACGGCCTCCGCCACATCTTCAGCGGAGACTAGACGTTGCAAAGGTGCAATGTCGGCCACTCTTTTCTTGAACGCATTTAGTTCGTCATCGTTCAACTTCGGCGACATCCATTTCGTGTCAACAAATCCCGGACAAACTGCATTAACACGAATATCCGGGGCCAACGCCCCTGCAAGTGACAGTGTTAGCGTATTCAACGCGCCCTTCGATGCAGCGTAGGCGGTAGAAGATCCGATACCTGAAAACCCGGAATGGGAAGAAATGTTAACAACCGAGGCAATCTTAGACTGTTTGAGGTAAGGAACTGCTGCACGGGTCAGTTGATAAGTTCCTGTTACATTGACCTCCATAATTCGATCGAAATCGTCCTTAGTCAACGCTGTGAGATCGGATGCCTCTGCAAAACGAGTGGTCCCCGCATTGTTCACTAATGCGTCAATTCCACCCCATTTTTCAAGCGATTGATCAACAATGTTTCTACACGCGGTATCATCGGAAATATCGCCCTGCACAACGATTGCGTTGACGCCGGTTTGCCGACAGCGTTCTGCTGTTGTCTCAGCCTGTTCGGCGCTGCGGCTGTAGTTCACAGTGATATTAAAACCGTTTTCCGCCAGGGCGAGAGCACAGGCTCTCCCGATTCCAGTTGCGCTACCCGAAACAATGGCACTTCGATTTTGACGAGTGGTGGTAGTCAATTTAAATCCTACGGAATCAGTCCATTTCAAGTTGTAATTGATATGTTCTATATTATAGAAATATAGTCTGTATTATAGAACAACCAAAAATCAAATCAACAATAGTGCGCCATGTTTCCCATCAACGAAAGTTAGGGAAGCTCTGAACAAGTTACCTAATAGAGTAGGTTTGCAATCACTGACATACTTTAATCCTAATGTTGATAGTGGTCGGTTTAGCTGATGTGATTTTTGTCGCTCTTTTTGATCATTGTCTGATCTCAAGACGCAACAATCCTTATCAGGTAGCGAGTTCGCGTCTCGCCATGTATAAATTGGCCAGCGCCATCAACGTAAACACCTGACTCGCATTCTTATCGAGTCCCTTGTACCTCACTTTGCGATACCCCCACAGGTGCTTGACCACGCCAAATAGATGCTCCACTTTGGCCCGCGTGCGATTACTCTTTCGGTTGAACGAGTGATCCGCACAGTTTAGTTTCTTGCCACGACGCGCTTTGCGGTTGACCCGCCATGTTACCCCGGCTTCTTCCATTTCCTCTTTGCGGGCAGCGCTGGCATACGCCTTGTCTCCATAGATAACCTGTTCATCCCCATGGATGAGGTCATCCATAACTTGAGAATCATGAACACTCGCATCGGTCACCACCACACTATGCACCCGGCCCTGTGTGTCTGTTCCAATATGTACCTTCATCCCAAAATACCACATGTTCCCTTTCTTGGTCTGCCTCATGTCCGGGTCACGTTCTTTGTTCTCATTCTTGGTCGAACTCGGCGCGGCGATGATCGTGGCATCCACTATCGTACCCTCACTCAATATCAAATTGCGTTGCGACAGGTAGTGCTCTGTCTTGCGAAACAGCTTCTCAGTGAGATGGTGGCGTTCCAGACGATGACGAAATCGCAGAATCGTCGACTCATCCGGAATGTTGTCCAATCCGAGTCCAGCAAACAAACGCATTGACGTCATATCATAAAGACTGTCTTCCATTGCAGGGTCACTTAACCCATACCATTGCTGCATAAAGTAAATGCGCAGCATGGACTCCAGCGCAATCGGCGGGCGTCCATTACCTGCCTTGGGATAGTAGCTCTTGATAACACTCAATAACTCTTTCCACGGCAGAACTTCATCCATTTCCGCGAGAAACTTCTCTTTACGTGTGGTTCTCTTTTTTACCGAATATTCAAGATCTGCGAAACTTGAACCATTCATCTGGTTTATATCCCGTTTGTGCGATAACGTATTATCTCATCTATTCAAACTTATTCAGAGCTTCCTTAGATAAGAAATCCGGACTCATTAGAAGATTTTCTGCCCTCCTAACAACTTTCTAACAACTTTCGCGCCTTGAAATTGATTGTATAGATTTTCTAATTCTATAATATAAGATAATATTCTGTTATTTGGTATTGCGGAGAAATATCAACCTATGCTAAATCTCAATTCGATTGAAGCACGCGATGTGGCGTGCCAGGTTCATTCCTACACCAATCTCTCTGCGGTGGAAGAGACTGGCCCTCTCATAATTACCGAAGGTGATGGAGTGTACGTCACCGATAACCATGGTAAACGTTATCTGGATGGTATGGCCGGTCTATGGAGCGCGTCGCTCGGTTTTAGGGAAAAGCGACTGGCCGCGGCTGCCACCCGCCAGTTCGAACAACTACCGTTCTACCACAACTTTTTTGGTCGTACGCCGGATATCACGGTCAATTTGGCAGAGAAGCTCGTCGATATAACGCCTAACAGCCTGAGACATGTTTATTTTTCCAACTCCGGATCCGAGTCTAATGATCTGGCAATTAAACTCGTCTGGTATTACAACAACGCTATCGGGCGTTCGGAAAAGAAAAAAATCATCTCCCGTGCCGGTGGCTACCATGGGATCACTATTGCCACGGCCAGCTTGACAAGAATCCCGACCAATCAGACGGGTTTTGATCTCCCCATTGAACGAATTATTTTCGCAGACTGTCCCCATCACTATTTTTTCGCCCATGAGGGTGAGAGTGAAGAGGATTTCGCGACCCGCCTTGCCGGTAATCTCGAATCGCTGATCGTCGAAGAAGGCCCCGAGTCGGTGGCCGCTTTCATCGCCGAGCCAGTGATGGCGGCTGGCGGTGTCATCGTACCGCCCGAGACGTATTACGAAAAAGTACAAGCGGTGCTGAAAAAATACGACGTACTGTTTCTGTGTGATGAAGTGGTTTGCGGTTTTGGTCGTACCGGTAACCTGTTTGGCTGTGAAACCTTCGATATCCAACCCGACACCATGACCCTGGCCAAGGCTTTGTCGGCATCACATGCGCCAATTTCAGCGTTGATGATAAACGAGGAAATGTTCCAGGCGATCAAACGCTACGGCGACGAGCTAGGCATCTTCGGACATGGCAGCACTTATTCCGGCCATCCGGTTTGTGTGGCCGTTGCTCTTGAAACACTGAATATCTACGAGCAAGACCGAATCGTTGACCACGTTCATGCCGTTGCTCCGCGTTTTATGCAACGTCTGAAGGCCATGGAAAAGCATCCACTTATCGGCGAAGCTAGGGGTGTCGGCCTCATCGGCGCTGTTGAGATGGTTGCGGACAAAAACGAGAAAAAGACTTTTGATTCCGAGCTCAAGGTTGGCCCACGCGCCAATGCAATGGCGCAAGAACGAGGGCTTATTCTGCGCGCGCGGGGAGATGCTTTGACCATCTGTCCGCCGCTCATTATCAAGGAAAGTGAGGTCGACGAACTGTTTGACAAACTCGGTTCGGCCTTAGATGCCTTGAACGCAGAAATGTGAGCCGGCTCGCGAGGACTATCTTCTGATTCAGCATGACAATGTATATCAAGACTAATGGTGATCGGCTGTGGGCAAGTCTCATGCAGATGGCCGAGATCGGTGGAACTGAAAAAGGCGGCTGCAACCGGGTGGCGTTCAGCGACGAAGATCGTCGTGGCCGCGATTTATTTGTCACATGGTGCAAGGAGGCCGGATGCAAGGTTTCAATCGATCAATTTGGAAATATTTTTGCACGACGACCTGGTCGCAAAAACGATTTACCGGTGGTGATGGCGGGCAGTCACCTGGATACACAACCCACCGGTGGCAAATTCGACGGCGTCTTTGGCGTGTTGGCAGGTCTGGAAGTCATTCGCACCCTGAACGAAAACGGTATAGAGACTGATGCACCGATTGAAGTAGCCGTTTGGACCAATGAAGAAGGTTGTATTTTTAAGCCCATGCTGGGCTCCGCTGTTTTTACCGGTTTGATACCGCTCCAAGAAGCTCTCGCCTGGCGTGAGGAGCGGGACGGCTGGACTATCCAACAGGGGCTTGAACGCATGGGCTATGCCGGGGATATGCCTATCAACAGTTATCCGGTAGCTTGTTATTTCGAAACACATATCGAACAAGGTCCGATTTTAGAAGCCAACGGCAATGTGATTGGCGTGGTGACGGCTGCACAAGGTCAACGTTGGTATGACTTAGTGATTGAAGGCCAGGAGGCCCACGCAGGCCCCACGCCAATGGAAGTAAGACGCGATGCGATGATGGGTGCAGCCCGTATTGTGCTGGAAATCGACCGCATCGGGAGAAGCCGGCCCAATGCCCGTGGGACAGCGGGGCGTATGAATGTCTATCCAAATTCGCCTAACACCGTACCCGGACGAATTGAATTCAGTGGTGACCTGCGCCATCCGGATGAAGATACTTTACGTGAAATGGATGCCGAATTCAGAACCAGCGCCCAAGCCATTGCCGATGAAATGGGTCTGCCCTTGACCATTACTCAAACGACTTATCTACCGCCGCTACCGTTTCACAGTGGTTTGGTCGAAACGGTGCGGCGTTTTGCGCAAGCTGAAGGAAAACCCTATCAGGATATTTACACCGGTGCGGGACATGACGCTTGCCAAATGACACAAGTCTTGCCGACCACTATGATTTTTGTACCCTGTAAAGGCGGTATCAGCCACAACGAAACCGAAAGCGCTAAAGCGGAGGATTTAGAAGCGGGTTGTAATGTACTTTGCAATGCCCTGCATGCGATTGCTTGTGGAGAGGTCGGTTTGATATGAATACAAAACAGCCTACTGTTGCAGGTCTGGGTGCGCTTGAAAGCCGTCCCGAATTGGGTGGCCCCCAAGACATCTTTTATTCCAGTAGCAACATCGTACCGTTACCGGTCATCGTTCGCGCGGAGGGTATTTATATCTGGGATGAAGAGGGTAACGAGTATATCGACGCTTCCTCCGGCCCCGTGGTGAACAACATTGGTCATGGCAATCCCCGGGTGATTGAGGCCATGGCCAATCAGGCCCGTATCCTGGACTATGCCTACTCGCGGGTCTCCCGCCACCGGCCAAACATGGTGTTAACGGAACGAATTGCCGGCCTTGCCGGTCCAGGTTTCGAGCGGGTGTCGCTGGGCTCCGGTGGCAGCGAGGCCGTTGAGATTGCGGTGAAATTCCTGCGACAGTATGTCGTAGCGGTGGGTGAACCTGAACGCGCGAAGATAATTACCTGTCAGCCTTCCTACCATGGTAGTACCGTGACCACCCTCGCCATGAGCGGAGATCCGGCTTTGGAATCGTTCCTGAAAGATTTTGCCACCGTGTCGGACAAAATCCCCGCGCCCCAGTCTTACCGTCTACCGGAGGGATATTCTGTCGAGAGTCACGCCCATTTTGCTGCTGACGCCTTAGAATCCAAAATACAAGAGCTTGGTTCCGAGACGGTACTCGCGTTTTTTGTCGAACCCGTTGGCGGATTGGCAACAGGATGTATAGTTCCACCGCCTAGTTACTTCCGTCGCATCCGCGATATTTGCGACCGGTATGGTATATTTTTAGTGTTTGACGAAGTCCTGTGCGGCACCGGACGAACCGGCAAGTTTCTTGCAGCCCATCATTGGCCAGATGCCTTGCCCGATCTTGTCGTAATGGCCAAGGGTCTGTGTTCCGGTTACGCTCCCCTGGGCGCGGTGCTGATTCCAGCCAAGTTGGCTGATCGATTGGCCGATCTCACTGGGTTCAATTTTTCCTATACCTACAACGCCAATCCCATCACCTGCGCGACGGCATTGGCAGTCCTCAACGAATACGATCGATTCGATCTCGTAAACGCCGCAAGCAAGCAGGGGGCGTATTTGCGTAAAGGGCTTGAAACCCTTGTTTCAGACTGCCCGGTGATCGGCGATGTTCGTGGGCTTGGGTTACTGTACGCGATTGAGATCGTCGCCGACAAAAAGTCTAAAGCCACGCTGCCCGAGCGTTTTTCGCCAACCGATAAGATTCGTATTCATGGTCTCAACAACGGTCTCATGATCTACGCGCGTCGCACCGCCGGCAGGAAATATGGCGATTGGTTCATCATCGCGCCGCCGCTCACGATTACACGTGCAGAATGTGATGAATTGATTTCACGTCTGCGCGATACCATGAACGACTTTTATGACGAGCTACAATCTTTCAGTTCAAACTCGTAGGGATTTCGATAGAACGATCTAAACTGGGACATCGCTTGTACAAAAACTGGTAGTAGTGGCAATACACGACCTTACCCCGGAAGATTTGCGGTTTAATCCACCGTGCTTTGACAAAACTATTCTTGCGGCGCATGCGTGTGAGGCATTCGGCAAAGAGGGCGGGCTAAAGCCGCTGAGTGGTGAGCGTGATCAAAATCATCGGCTAACAACAACAGACGGTGCGGAATACGTTCTAAAAGTTTCCGGGGTCGGTGAAGACCCGGCTATTGTTGATTTTCAAGTCAAGGCCCTTTTGCATGTCGAAAAGATAGCGCCGGAACTCAATATACCTCGCATCGTTCCCACAACGGACGGTGCTCCCATTGGAAATCTTGTGAACGATGAAGGACAAAATCATCAAGCTCGTCTGCTAACCTATGTACCCGGTGTTCCGTATTGGCATGAGCCATTGCCGTCGTCATCGGTTATAAAAGAAATCGGCGTGTTTCAAGGCAAGTTATGCAAGGCGTTGACAAGTTTCACTCATCCTGCCGCACAACACTTTATACCGTGGGATACGAATAATGGTCTTATTCTCAATCCGGCTCTTTCAAAAGACAAATTCGGCGATGTGCGTCGGCTAGTCGTGCCGATACTGGATCATTTTGAGCACAACGTGCTTCCCGCAATGAAATTACAGCGTCATCAAGTTATTCACAATGACACCCATTGTGGCAATCTATTGAAATCCGCACTGGGGGCAGACGATTTTGTCGGTGTGATCGATTTTGGTGACCTGGTGTATGCACCGATGGCCAACGATTTAGCGATCTCGATGGATAGCTTGATGTGTTCTGCGGATAACCCTCTTGACGTAGCGACGGCGCTATTGTCAGGATTCCATGAACAGTTCCCTCTTGAACGTGAAGAGGTTGATCTGCTGTATGATCTAACGCTGTTGCGCGGTGCTTTGACACTACAATTGTTTGATTTCCAACTACGTCACGCGGAAACGGCAGCAGAAACCATTAAAAAGGAATATCCAATTACCGTAAAAGGTTTTGAACGCAAATTAAGTTTTGGTCGTAAGCAAGTCTCGCGTCGTTTTCTTGAAGTGTGCAATATGGTTTAGGCGGCATGTATCTTGTCCCGGGCTTTCTTCTGCTTGTCAACTCACGTAGATCATCGTATTGACGATCTAACGCCTGGTTTCGGCTCTTGGTTGCTTAGAGCGTTTTCACAAACTTTGTCAATGCCCGGTCAAACGCGTCCACCGCGATGTCAACGTGCTCACGCTTTGCAGGCAGCGGCGGACGCAGCTTCAGGACATTGCCATAACGCCCACTGGTGCCGGTGATAACTCCTTCCCCGGCTACTAGGGTGGTCAGGTGACGAAGTTGTTTGCGGGTAATCGGTGTTTTCTTCTTGCTGTCGACAACCAAATCGAGCCCTTGGAACATACCGTATCCCATGGTCCTGCCGACAATCTCATGCCGTTGTTTCAGTTCCCGTAACTTTTCCGTTAAGTAAACACCCGAGTCGGTGACCCTGTTCAAAAGGTTTTCTTGGTCTATCACGTCAATTACCGCTTTACCCACCGCCGAGGACACCGGATTGCCGGCAGTGGTATTGAAATATTCGTACTTGCGCGAAAAATTCTCTGCATGCTCGCGGGTCGTCACCAGCACCGATATCGGATGTCCATCGCCCATTGGCTTTCCGCCGGTCACAATATCGGGTTCCAAGTTGTAGTGTTGGAACCCCCACCAATAATCACCCATGCGGCAGTAGCCACATTGCACTTCATCGGTAATAACCAGTCCACCGCGGCTCCGTACTTCCTTGCATAGCGCCTGGATAAATCCATCCGGCGCCCTGATCACGCCGTGCGCTTCAAACGATGAGTCGAATAACAGGGCAGCCAGTTTATACCCACGGGCTTCAAGGGCATTGAGCTGTTCGACCGCTTGGACAAAATATTTTCTGCCGGCATCGGGGTCGTCATCAGTATAGGAGCCCCGATAGAGATCGGGCACCTCGAAGGTGGCCAGCCAATCTGGCCGCTCTTCCTTAGGGTAACTGTCGGTAGATAGCCTAAGGACGACACCGGAATTGCCGTGGTATGAATACTCCGCGACCAGCACGCCTTCGGCGCCGGTGACATGCCGGGCGATTTGAATGGCGAGATCGTTGACCTCCGTGCCCGAACAGGCAAAAACACAGCTTTCGAGATGGGATGGCAGTTTTGCCGTCAGCCCCTCTGCGTACTCGACGATTGATTCGTGCAGGTAGCGTGTACTGACATTGAGCGTAGACGCCTGCTTGATCAATGCCTCGAGTACTTTCGGATGGCAGTGACCAACCGAAGGGACATTATTGTAAAAATCCAGATACTTGCGTCCTTCGACATCCCACAACCACATTCCTTCACCCTTGACTAGATGCAACATCTCGTCAAAGAAGTGATAGTAGGCCGGAAGAAGAACCCGTTCGCGGCGTGTAACCAAGTTTTGACTAAATATCATCTTTTCTTAGTAAGGAGTGATAGTGTTCAATTGATAAACCAATTGCCAGTAAAGCTGCCACCAGATTGAATCGCACAGGCGAAGTTCTTCCCCTTCGATACGCCTTGAGTTAGTAAATAGTCGTCCCTGAAGTATTCGATCAAGTGTTAGCGAATTGGGATGACGAACGCTTTGCACAAGCGTGCCGGGACACCGGGCGAAAGCAACTCATTATGGCTGGTGTGACGACTGAAGTCTGTCTTGCGCCGCCTGCGATAAGTGCCGTCGAGGAAGGGTTCGAAGTATTCGGAATCGTAGACGCTTCGGGCTCGCCGAGTTTACTTACTGATGAAATGGCCTTTCGCCGTATGGAACGTGGTGGCGTGGAGTTGCTGACCGCAAGTGCGCTAATTGCTGATCTCGCCGTCAATTGGGCGAGTGAAGATGGTTCTAAACTCATCCAGATATTGGGTGAAGAGATCCTTGGGGCGGGTGAATGAAGGCCATTCGCCGAATCAATCACGTCGGCCTACGCGTGAGGAATCTCGACGTCGCTCGAAGCTTCTATGAGAAATTGGGATTTGAATTCATTGTCGGCCCAATCGGACCGGAGCCAGTGGCAGTGATGGAGCACCCAACGGGAATAAACATCAACTTCATACTGAACACTTCCGATGATGCATCGGAAGACAATGTTCTATCTGACCTGCCCATCAAACATACCGGGTTCACACACATTGCACTGGAAATTGATAATCGAGAGTCCGTGGAAAAACAAACAAGCGAGATGGGCATTCCAATTACGGAGACAGTTGAATTACCGACGGGACTGAGTTTTTCTTTGTGCGCGACCCGGACAAGAACGTAATCGAGTTTCATAAACCTGCTGCTACATGATGTCCGCTTTTGGTCGTAGTTCGCATATCTGTTGATGTGTAGGATCGCCGTTTGCCAAGCGAAAACTGTCCTTCTGATTCGATCCAAATTGCAATTATGTATCTGATCTGATTTGAACCAAGATAGTTTTTGCGTTGCTAATAAATGCTACGGAAAATCTGATGTGTCTTGAAGGCCGTATCCAATGCTGTTGCCTTCAACATGCGAAAAGCTACAGGCGATGGTTGCGATAAAGGTAATGGCAAGACTTTTTCGTCACCGGTAGCGATAAATTCGGCGATGGCTTTACCGAAAACCGTGCCCGGCGCAATGCCGCGGCCGTTGTAACCTGATGGACAATAAAGATTCGGTGCAGGGTTATAGATAAAAGGTATGTGGGTAGACGTTAACGCAATCGTGCCCTGCCACCAGTGATCCCATTCAACGTGTCCCAGCTGCGGGAAGATGCGTTGTATGTTTCGATTGGCCCAACGGCGTGTAAGTGTGGCGTCGACTCCCATGATTTTGCCCATGCTACCCAGTATCAACCTTCCATGTGCATCGATGCGGATTGATGACATGATTGGGGCTGTATCCCACAGACCTTCGCGGCCTGGAACGATTTGATTAGCGGATTCACCCAGAGGCTTACTGGCGATTTGAAAAAATTGGATCGGGGTGAAAGTCCGCCACAATTCCGGCCAAACATCATCGGCATAAGCATTGGTGGCGATAATGACGTACTGCGCATGAATCGATCCATTGGCGGTCGTGGCCGTCCATCCATCGCCGTTACGCGCAAGTTTTGTAACAGGCGTATTTACGTGCAATCTTGCGCCTGTATTAACCGCGGCATGTGCGAGCCCACGCACATAACCCATAGGATTGACAGTGCCAGCGCGACGATCCAGTAAGCCACCGTAAAACGCATTGGATCGAAGCCTGCTTTCAGTTGTCTTTTTATCGAGTAGTTCAACTGGGGCGCGCAGCGCTCGCCATTGCTCCGCGCGTTGGGACAAATCTTTATAACCCGCATTGGAATGCGCCACATGAATGGTGCCGTTGTGCCTTGCTTCACACTCGATCCGGTACTGGTCAATCAATGCGAAAACAAGACCAGGTCCCTCGCCTAAACGTTCGACCAGGCGCTGTCCATGTTGCGCACCTAAGCGCTCAATAACTAATTGTGGCGGCAACCATACACCGGCATTTACGAGGCCCACATTCCGGCCCGAACCGCCGTAACCGATTTTTTCTACCTCCAACAAAATCGCTTGTATACCGCTTTTCGCAAGATGCAAAGCCGCCGAACAGCCGGTAAACCCTCCGCCAATAATGACAACGTCCGCATCTGCATCGCCCTGGAGGGGTTCCAGTTTAGGAGCAGGCGGTGCGGTTTTGTCCCACAACGAAATGGCACTATGAGATACAGATGGCATTTACTAAGGGAGGGTAAACTGATTCGTTGCTTCAAATTACTAAGAATTTCACTTTCGCAGTACTCGCCAGTCGTTGTAAACAGGGACTGCTAAAAAGGCAAACGCGACTATCAAAAGACTCAGGGTCAACGGCCGCTCCCATAGAAAATCAAACCCATTCGCCTTGCGAATAGCGCGGCCCAGATTATCTTCCATCATACCCCCGAGGATGAATCCGATGATCAACGGCGGTAATGGATAGTGCGCAAACCGGAGTATGGTTGCCATCACTCCTAACCCCACCATGATGAGTAACTCGGTTGCATTATTTTGCCCGATGTAAGCACCAATCAGTGCAAAAAATAAAATAAAGGGAACCAGGTAATTTCGTGGAACGGCCAGCAACTTTGCGATATAAGGGATTAGCGGCAAATTGAGTACCAACAATACGATATTACCGATGTACATAGAAATAATCACCGACCAAAATACCTCTGGTCGATCCAGCATGAGTCTCGGACCCGGGTCAACGTTCAACGCGATAAGTGCACCGAGTAATATCGCAGTGGTTCCGGAGCCCGGAATACCCAAGGTGAGCAAGGGCACGAATGAGCCGGTGCAAGCTGCGTTGTTTGCCGTTTCTGGAGCCGCCAAGCCTTTGATTGATCCTTTACCGAATTCAGCACGGTCTCTCTGGGGCGCGATATTACGTTCCATGGCATAACCCAGAAACGACGCAATAGTTGCCCCCGCCCCCGGCATAACGCCGATTAAAAATCCAACAATGGATTGCCGCCCAATAACCGGTGTGATTCGTTTCGCTTCATCTTTAGAGATGCGGAGATTTTTGATTGACTCGCTACCCTGTTTGTATTGCCTGCCACGCGAAGGATCGAATACCAGATAAAGCGCTTCTGGTATGGCGAACAATCCCATCACCAGGGTGACAAAATAAATACCCGATTGCATATCCATGATGCCCAGGGTAAAGCGGGGCGCATTGTGTAACGCGCTTTCACCCACCGTGGCAAGCATTAAGCCAAACACGGTCATTAACAACGCCTTTAAGACTTGCCCCTTACCGGCGAATGCTGCAATGGCAGTGAGACCGCACACCATCAATGCGAAGTACTCGGGTGATTGAAATAACAATGCCAGCTTGGCTAATGCCGGTGCGAAGAAAATCAGCAAGATAGCGCCGAGGGTGCCGCCACAAAACGATGCCATAGCTGCAACGGTAAGCGCCTTACCGGCCTTGCCTTGCCGCGCCAAAGGATAACCGTCAAACGAGGTCGCAACTGTACCGGCAACACCCGGTGCATTAATGAGAATGGACGACGTCGATCCACCAAATATTGCTCCGTAGTAGACGCCCGCTAACAATATGAGTGCGGCCGCCGGGTCGCCGAGCTTGATTGCGACCGGAATCATGATAGCGATGATGGTCATGGGGCCGAGGCCGGGCAACATACCGATAAATGTGCCAATCAACACACCCGCCATCACCATGATCAAATTGCTGATGGAAAAAGCGGTGCTCAGACCGAGCAACAACCCCTCTAACACAATAATTAACCGAAGATCACAGGCCAGGGATTCATGTAAATGCCCAACATCTCTTGCACGATGTACCAGATGAGAAACGCGCCGGTTAACACAATCGGGATGAGCACATGAAACTTACGTTCGCCCAACACTATCGCACTAACTGCCAAGAAAGTGGCGGTGGCTACGATGAACCCAGCTGGTCTTAGTGATAGTGCGTAGACGATCATCAGAAACACCAGAATGACGGGCCGCACCTTGTCGTATTGATTGTGAGTTATGCTATCCACGGCTTGATCGTCAACGGTCGACTCATCCATGATGCTGCTATCCGACCGCTGAGGTATGATCAAAACCACCAACGATAAAACAATTCCAGCAACGGACAAACCAATAGGCATGGTATTCGGCTTGAACGGCAAGTTGCGTTCGAAGGGCAACAACTCGTAGTTGTATGCCAGCCACGCATACAACACCGAGAAGACCAAGAGAAACAGCGCTACGATGCGATCGAGTTTAAGCACTTAGCATACGTGTCCGGCACAAAGACTAACCGCTCATAGTGCACCAAGTTTTTCTATGTAATGGAAATACAAAACAGCACTGATGCACTAACCGGCAAGAAAACCTATAGGAAACCCAGTTCTGTCATTAACTCTTTGATGACTTGTTCCTGTTGTTCAAGAAATGCGGTGAATTCGTCTCCCGGGTGGTAGATATTGACCCAACCGCTGCGGGCACGCACTGCTTCCCACTCCGGAGTATCGTACATATCGCCCAACACCTTTATGTAAGCGTCCCGTTTATCGTTTGGCAAACCTGGGGCGCCGAAAAACCCACGCCAATTCACAAAGGTCGCATCCACACCTTGTTCTTTTAATGTGGGAACGTCAGGCGCATCCACCAATCTTTCCGGTGCTGTTACCGCTAATACGCGAACCTCACCTGCTTTCGCCAGTTCCAACGCCTCACCTAACCCGGTCGACAACGCATCAGCTTCACCGGATAATAACGCGGCCATTGCCTCACCACCGGCATCGAATGGCAGATAGATTAACTGAGTGGGATCGGCGCCCGCCGCTTTAAATGCAAGGGCGGGAACCAAGTGATCCATACTACCGGGAACGGATCCCCCGGCGATGGCTAATTCTTGTGGGTCTTTTTGGTAGATTTCAAACAAGTCGTTGAAAGTTTGTATATCGCTATCTGCGTTGACAACAAGAGCTGCGTAGTCGCCGATGGTGCCGGCAATCATAGTCAAATCGCGAAAGCTTTGTGGAAATCGGCCGGTTAAAGAACGAATAACAATAGGAGTCGAATTGACCATTAGCGTGCCGTGATTGCTATCCGCATTTTCAATCAAATAGCCGATAGCTTTACCACCACCGCCACCCGACATATTTTCGTAAGTCACCGAGCCCACTAAACCGGCATTGGTTAACGCTTCCCCGGTACCCCGTGCAGTACCGTCCCATCCGCCACCGGCACCACCAGGAATAAGAAAATGAATGCTGTCGATTTGCGGTTGTGCGAATGCGTTGCTTGTTGCAAGTAACAACCCGATAAAAACAGCAACAACTTGATTTAAACTACGACGTATCATTATGTCCTCCTCTGTCTAGATTCAATTTGGCTGCTGTCGCCATCACCGCTTTGTGATGAAACCTAACATATAAATCTACCACAATAGAATGAAAACAACTCCCGTGCAGGTCGAAACGACCGAAGGCATCTCCATTGTTACTATGGACAATCCACCGGTTAACGCATTGTCACACGCCTTGCGTCGGGTTTTACAAAAAACAATTCAAGCCGTAGCACAAGACGATGGGGTCGATGCCATCGTGCTCATGGGCAAGGGGAAAAACTTTTGTGCGGGTGCGGACATCCGGGAATTCGACGAACCGTCCACCGATTCGCTACTAACAGAGGTCATTACTGTCATTGAGAACTTGAATAAAGCCGTTGTCGCTGCCATTCACGGTGCCGCTTTAGGTGGTGGTTTGGAATTAGCCCTAGGTTGTCACTATCGCATCGCGGACAAAAGCGCTAAGCTGGGTTTACCTGAGGTAAACATCGGTATCATCCCGGGGGCCGGCGGCACACAACGCTTACCGCGATTGACTGGCGTTGAACAAGCCACTGAAATGGTAACTTCAGGTCGGCCCGTCGACGCAGCCAAAGCATTGCGACTCGGTCTGATTGATGCCATCGCAGACAGCGATCTTAAATCCTTTGCCATTCAATTCGCGAAGGAGCATGCGGCAAAGCCATTGACACGGTTGTCGGAAGTAACAACGCATCCACCGGCGACAGAAGATTATTTCAAAAAGCAACGAGATCAATTGTTGGAAAAATTTCGCGGACAGCAAAGCCCTGTTAACGCACTTGACGCCATACGCGGCGCGGTCAAACTCCCATTCGAAGACGGGTTAAAACAAGAACGAAAAATATTTTCCAAACTGCGAAATTCGGATCAGGCTCGCGCATTACGCCATGTGTTTTTCGCCGAACGCGCTGTGTCTAAACCGCCGGAATATACAAACATCAAGCCACGCAATATTGAATCGGTAGCAGTGATTGGCGGTGGCACCATGGGCGCAGGTATTACGGCGGCATTTCTTAAAGCCGGTCTGCCAGTTTGCATTATCGAATGTAACGCTAACACCGTCTCGCGGAGTCGAAGTAATGTAGAAAAGAACTTACAAGGTTTTGTCGCACGTGGACGCTTACGCGAGGAAGACAAATACAATCTAATGCGAAAACTGTGCGCGTCTACTCAATATAAAAATATAGCCGATGCTGATTTGGTGATTGAAGCCGTATTCGAAGACATGGACGTCAAAAAAAACGTTTTTACCCGACTCGACAACGTGGTAAAACCAGGTGCAATTCTTGCCACTAACACATCTTATCTTGATATAAACGAGATAGCACGGATGACTAGCCGGACCCATGATGTAATTGGACTGCATTTCTTCTCACCTGCTCACGTCATGCGCTTGCTTGAAATTATTAAAACCGATGAAACCGCAAACGATGTAATCGCCAGCGGATTTGGCGTCGCGCGACTACTTGGAAAGACCGGTGTTTTATGCGGTGTCTGTGAAGGGTTTATCGGTAACCGGATACTCGCGAATACGCGTAAACAAGCGGAGTATATGCTGGAAGACGGCGCCCTACCCTGGGAAATCGATAAGGCTATGGAAGCGTTTGGTATGGCTATGGGTCCATTTAAGGTGAATGATCTCAGCGGATTGGATATTGGGTGGGCTATGCGTAAACGCCTGGCTTCTACACGTGATCCGAATGAACGCTACGTAACCATTGCAGACCAACTATGTGAACAAGGCTGGTTTGGCCGCAAAAGCGGACGTGGTTGGTACATTTATGATAGTAATAAACAACCTACGCCTAATCCGGGGGCGAAATCCATTATTCTTGTCGAATCAGCAAAGCATGGTATTCAACGACGACACTTTTCAACCGAAGAAATACAAAAACGGCTGGTGCTTGCCATGATAAACGAGGCGAGTCATATTCTTGATGAAGGTATCGCCCAACGACCCCTGGATATCGACATCGTAAAAATACATGGCTACGGATTTCCACGTTGGCGTGGTGGCCCTATGCACTATGCCGATTGCACAGGCTTGGAAAAAGTGTTTACAGAGATTGAAGGGTTATCGCGGGAAGACAACTATTTCTGGAAACCGTCACCACTGCTGGGAAGACTTGTCCAGCAAGGAAGATCGTTTAGCGATCTCAATGACCGCAAACAGGTTTTAAGCTAGCGCTTTTTCGATCAACTCGATTAATTGCTCTGCGCGATAAGGTTTAACTAGAAAACCGACTGCACCGGCTGCCTTTGCTTGTTCTTCCATCTGTGCATCGGCTTGCCCGGTGACAAAAATAACCGGTGCCTCGATACCCCGTTTAGTCATGTCCTGTTGTAACTCCAATCCATTCATGCTCGGTATATTGACATCCACGACCACACAGCCGGGTAAGACCGGGTCATATTCGGCGAGAAACTCCGCCGCCGTATTATAGGTTTGTACTTGATAGCCCTTACGGGCAATCGACATTTTCATCAAATCGCGAATGGTGACGTTGTCGTCAATTAGATAAATAACGGGCTGGAATTGCATGAAAGATTTCTATCCAAGATTAAAACGATTGTTGGCTTGCGAATTCTACACCGAACTAACTTATAAATGGGTAGGAATTTGTCGGGGGGCTTAAGTATCGGCGATAAAGAGTTATGCCAACGATAGTGGAAAAATAGTCCAATCGCCAAACGGCACTGGCGGGGAAGTGCGTGAGAGTTCAAGTTTGAGTCGTTTTAAACTCAAAATGGTGACAATACCGCGGGTCTGACGCTGACCGAATCGGCGCATCATTTCGAAGGTCAACCAGCTATCCGTCTCAGTTCGTAAAGCGCCCTGCAGATCACGTTCATTGTAAATCAAATCCGCCCGTTTGCTCCTGACTTCACCCTCGACATAAGAACTCAGAGACTCATCATCTAATTGGATACGGCAATTAAACAGTTCGCCGTTACAATGCCATGGTTGGTTTTCGGTATTCTTCAAACGCTGGTGGCGACATCGGGGTTGCCCGGTATCGGATTTCTCAGCGCTCTTGTAGTATGGGCATTTATTCATGGTGACACCCCTTATTGCCGTTCTACGTTACGGCGCTTCAGATATACTGATGTCGACTTGGCGTGCGGATATACCTTCGATAGTCGCAAACATGATTAACTCCTGCGTTACCGCTTGATAGTCATCCGCCGCTAACACCTGTTTGGTATTACCGGTCTCGGTATTAACTAAATTGATTAATACCTGACTTTTCTTTGTATACTTTAATAAATTTGTGACCGCCAAAACTTTACCCCCGATCTAAGAAACTCGTAAAAAATGATCGCAACCATATCTCTGAGAAAAAGAATGGTCCGCGCGGGTCATGAGCGAATACGCTCATTTTTTCCCTAATCTCGAACGGGTGTTCCGAGTTAATCCCTTAGGACCCGCGCGTCCCATATACTCCCCAAGAAATTTTGATACCCCAGTTAGCCCCTGATAGCATCACATGCTCATACCAGTGACGCGGCTTCATACAAAAAGCCGCACCATCCCTGGCGCGAACACTCATCTGCTATTTATAAACAAGCTAGAATCATTCGACCAAACCCAGTGAAACACTGATCACTTGTATCCAACTCGCTCAATGTGGACGTATTAAACGGGATAGAAAGAGAAAAAGAAATTGAGACGATTACCTAGGTAAATGTACCTATGTCAACGCCCTCAGTGAGATGGATTGTTTACAGAATCAGGCGTTTATGATTCGTGGTAGCGGTAAGTCCCGTCGCTCGGTATCTTGCGGATTCGATAATAATTCTTGAATAACTTCAATAAGTTGTTCGCCTTTAACCGGCTTGAGCAGTACGCGCCAACGTGATCGCTGTTCACCGCGAGTATCTATCTGAGAAGTGTCCCCTGTAATGACAATAGCCGGCACATTACAGCCTAAAGCGGCATCAATATCCTGAATCAGGGTCGTGCCCAGCTCACCTGCTGGTAATCGATAGTCGGTGACTATTAGATCCGGCTGCTTTCTATCTTCAAGCACCAGTTTTAGTGCAATGTGTCGGCCGGGCGCGGATATGATAGTAAACCCTTGTAACTTCAGCAAAATATTCAATGATTCCAGCACCGCTGGGTCATCCTCGATACACAAAATGGTGGCGGGTGATATCGTATTCACTACCGTATCGGAGTGAGGGCGAGCACTGCTTGCTGCTTGTACTTTTACTCCCCTTGGCACTAATACCGAAAACATAGAGCCTTTGCCCACTCTGGAACGGACTTTAATCGAGTGCTCCAACAAGGTGCTCAATCGCTTCACGATAGCCAAGCCTAAACCATGTCCCAAGCGGCGGTCGCGAGCGGGATTATCAAGTTGATAGAACTCCTCGAAAATCAACGATTGCCGATCCTCGGGGATGCCCAAACCCGTATCCCACACTTCAATACTTAGCGCGTCGCCGCGCTTGCGACATCCGATAAGAACACCACCGCGGTCGGTATACTTCAATGCGTTGGAGATCAAGTTGTGCAAAATGGTATAGAGCAGCTCCGGATCGCTATTAATCCAGACACCGCAGTACACCACCTTAAAACTCAATCCCTTGATAGCAACCAGTTCTTTAAAGTCCGATTCCAATCTTTGTAAGAGTGACGCGAGCGCAAAATCCCTGCGCTGAGGTTTAACCGAGCCCGATTCCAACCGGTTCAAATCGAGCAAGGCATCCAGCATGCGATCCATACTGTCCAGAGCGGCCGCTTGTTTACCGGCAACCAATTCAGTTTCCGCATTGGTCTGCGATTGTTTTAGAACACTATTCAGTAAACGCAGGGTTTGCAACGGCTGGCGCAAGTCATGACTGGCGGCAGCCAGAAAACGGGACTTCGAAGCATTTGCTTGTTCCGCCGCTGTCTTTGCAGCGATCAGTTCTTGTTCCGCTTTGACCCGGTCCGTGACATCCCGCCCCACACCACGATAACCTTGAAACCGGCCGTTTTTATCGAACAACGGGCGTCCACTGACACTGATTTTGTGCATAGAGCCATCGGCAAAATATAAATTCAGTCCGATATCGTGAAATGCTTGGCGGCTGTGCAGGACTTTCATAACCTCGTCCTTAGCGCTGGAATTCTGTTCTAACCAGTTTAGAAACGTCTCCGGTTTTCGGCCTAATACCTTGGCGGGATCGATGCCTGTTATTTCTTGGTAACGTTCGGACAGATAACTGAAACGCAACTCCGCATCCATTTCCCAGAACCAATCGACAGCGATATCTGCGATGTCTTTGATGCGGATTTCACTGTCACGCAAAGCATTTACCGCTTCTTGGCGCTCTTGCATTTCCCGCTCAGCTGCTAAGGTCTGCTCCTTAGCCACTTCCAAAGATCGCTGGTTGACAGACAGCATGCGTTGACCAAAACGCACCTGACGTACCAGAACTGTAGTCAACCCTAAACTGCTTAATAAGATTCCCGCAAAAGAGGCGTACAAAAGATAGCGAAGTTTATTTAAATGTTGTTCGCCATAGGTCAGTGTATCCGACCAGGCATGGTAGGTATTCAGCAAAATAGAATGAAAGGGTTGCTCCAGGGTCCGCATGTGTTCACGGACAAAATTGATTTCATCCTTGTTCGCAGGGGTCAATGTCGTTAGCAAAGGATCAACACGCATTAAGATTTTTTCAATTGCAGATAAATTGGCCAAGTATTCCGGCAAACCTCGCACAATACCCACATCGGGATCATTACGCATAATGGGCAGGCGACTCCAAAGAATATCGAATCGCAACAACAACGACTCTTTGTCGGAGCGCCGATCTACAAAAGCCTCAAGTTCGTTTAAAAATCGCCAGTATTCCACCTCTAACGAAGCGGCAGCCCAGGCCGCGCCATTGAATTTAACACCGATAGTCTGATTTTTATTCTGGATGGCGATAAATTCGTATATGGATACTAGCGAAAACAGTACGACGCACCCCACCATGCCGAGGGTGAGCAAATATCGTCGGCCCTTGGACAACTCAACTTTCATTATTAGAAATCTTTCTACTGTTGTCTGGTCAGTTGATATCTAAGCGGTTAAGTTGCCAAACCCATTTTCGACGTGTTGACGGATTATTCAATTCGGGGTACTCATTCTGAGGATAAATAATCCACAACGGACCCGTGTCTCGCACGCGCATGTACTCACCGTTCATTTTTAGCGCCAATATGACGGGATATTTCTCGAAATCTGACAAGGGTATGTCGATCATATAGTCGTTTAGTGCCGTGGCGGTGACGACCTCACCGTCCGCGCCGACGGCATTCAGAAGATCGATCATTTTGACACCTTCAAATACCGGCTCGCCTTCGGTCCACGGTGTTTCCATCTTGACTGTTTTCGTGCCCAACGCCTCCAGCATGGCCCGATCAAACTCCGCCCGGCCGTCCGAATTGGTATGCTGGATATTACCACTTAGCGTGAGAACAACCGGGCCGGATGGCTTTGCTAACTCATCGGCTTGTAAAACGGCACACAAACTGACGCAAACGAGCGCTACCCCTATGCGCAGTTTTTGAACGAGATATGAAATCACGTTGTCTACTCTCCCCTTTTCTCACTAAAAATTTCATTTTAGACCTTTAAACCACAAATTTGCGCCTTGGCTACCAAATCGGGTAAAGATTCTGCCTGCATTTTTTCCATCACCCGTGCGCGGTGATGATGTACGGTTCGATAACTGATATCCAGCTTTCGTGCTATTTCTTTACTGGACAAGTTTGCCGGACCCGAGACTAATAACTGCATTACGTCTTTTTCCCGCGGGGTCAACCGATCGAAACAGACTTTTACGGCATCGGATTCTGATTTAGCCGCACGATTCTCCAGGTCTTCGGCAAATGCCTGATCAATCAATTCCAGTAAAGCAGACTGACGAAAGGGTTTTTCCAAAAAATCTTTGGCACCTGCCTTAATGGCTTTTACCGCCAAAGGCACATCGCCGTGGCCAGTAATAAAAATAATCGGACAAGTGCAACCGCGGTGTATCAACTCCTCCTGTAATTGCACACCATTCATGCCCGGCATACTGACATCCAACACAATACAACCGGCTTGCTCTGGATCGTATCGTTCCAAGAAACACTCTGCTGAACCATAGGCTTGCACCGAATAGCCTTTGCTTTGCAAAGAAACCGCTAAAGAATCACGCACTGCGGTATCGTCATCCACTAAAAATACAGTTGATCTCATTTTTACACCAACGCCTGCGACCTACTTGCTAACTCGTATTCACAGGCAAAGTGACGTCGAACTGATCAGCAAAACGAAGTAACCGCCCTTCGTGGGCCTCGACGATGGAGCGGCTGATCGATAACGCTATATCGGCAACGTCTTGACCATTGCTTGTCTGTATATCATTTTTAACTGCATGGGAGTTTGACCCACTGTGATGAACACTCAACTTCACAGCATTAGCGTCCATGCTCGTGCTAACGAGAATTTTTCGATCCCCGGTTCTGTCGTCGTCAAAACTGGCCATGGAAAGATGTAGCAAAGTTCCTAGAACTTGCGCCATTTGCACACGATTAATGGTCAATTCAGGCAACTCATCGTCGAGAGAGGAATCAATGGAGACATGTTTTTTGTCCGCCTCGGGCCCCATATAAGCAATCATTTGCCGGGTCAACTCATTCAGTTGTACGGCTTTGCCGGTGGGATCGGCGCTGCGAATAAATTGTCGCATGTGCCGTACAATTTCGCCGGCGCGCACCGCCTGCTCGCGAGCGGATTCAAGCAGACTAATCAAACCGGGATCGGGTACAGGTACCGACTGTGCCGCTGTCAATGCCGCGTCACAGTAAAGACTAATAGCCGCGAGTGGCTGGTTGAGTTCATGGGCAAGATTCGCCGCAATCTCACCCATAATACCCAAACGGGTGACGTGATTAAGCTCCGGCGTGTTATTGCTGTCTTGCATATCTCCTTTTGGGGGCTGATAGTTTTATTTTTTGGGGTACAACGACGACAGAGTCTATTTGGACCCAGTATTAATGTAACAGGGATTGACAATATCAATTGTCAAACAATGTAAAAGTAAACCGGATATATTGATTTCTGCGAGGATTGCTTTCCGATCGATATTCGATCTCCGAATCGATAGTCTGCATTGTTAGTTATCTCTGTCCCTGAAAAAGATCTAAGCCGGCAAACAGTAATTCTTACTCAATCTGCCGGCAGTGAGTTTCCCGTAAGAAAAGGCTGGCAACCAGACCGGCGAATGTTACCAAGGGCAACACCAACAATGCATTAACATACATACCAACACCATAAACCGGTACGCCAGCTTGCATTTGTCCGTCCCAGGCAAGATCTAACAACACACCGATCAAGGGTTGAAACAGGGCGCCACTACCGACCACGGCGGTGTTAACCAACCCCAGAGCGGCGCCGCTGGCGTAACGGGGATTCAATTCTTTGACATTGGCGAAAACCACTACCATGGTGGCGCCAAATACACCCCCTGTAAAAAACAAGGTAACAAGCGCCACACGGGTTAATCCCGGTACCAACAAAACAATACTCAAAATGAGCGCCAACCCAGCGCAGCCGAAAATCAGGAACGGCTTTCGGCGGCGGATGCGATCAGACGCCAGCCCGACCAGTGGCGCAGCAATACCCCAACCGACAAAAAGTACGGATACACTGGCCGCCGCTACGGTACGGTTCATGCCATAACCCGTTTGCAAAAAGGGCACCCCCCACAATCCGGCAAAAGCCAGCATGGGCCCGGTTAAGGCCAAACCGACAAATGCATTCAACCACGTTTGAGAGTTAGCCGTAACTGTTTTCAAACCCGTGCGTAAGGAAACGCGTTGGCGTGACTCTTGGGCGCGATCACGTATGAACAGCCAACTCAACAAAGCGATGATGGCGACGACAACACCGAACACCAGTATGCTGTGACGCCAACCGATGGCCTCCACCATAAATCCCGTGGGTGCTTGCCCCCCTACAGCGCCGGCCATACCAAACATCTGCAACACCCCTCCCAACATGGCAAACTGTTGTACAGGAAACCATTGTGCCGCGATGGTCAATGTTCCGACGTAACCAAATGCTGCACCAACACCAATCATGGCTCTCCCGATGTAGGCCGTGTGCACACTGGTGCTGAAAGAAAAAACGATGCAACCTAGGGCGCACAACATAGCAGCTCCACACATTAAACGCCGCGGCCCGATACGATCCATCATTAAACCAACGGGTATTTGTATGGATGCATAAGCGTAAAAATAAAACGCCGACAAATTACCCAAAACCGATGCGCCCACGGAAAAGTCATGCATCAAATCACTGACCATCACGCTGGGTGAGACACGTAATACGAATGCGACAAAAAAATACAGACAGCCGGTTATAAAGGCAGCCCAACTCATGGCAACCACTGTGCCGCCGACAGGTTTTTTCTCACGGACAAAAATTATGTCAGTCGATACTCGATCAAAGTGTGCGCGATGACTCCCGGCGCGCAATCTTTCGTAGCCCATCCAACGCGGTGTTTTGCAAATCGGTATCTTTGGGGTTATCTGAAAATATCACATACACTGGTCGTTCAAACACGGGTTCGCTATCTAGACAATACAACGCCTTACGTTTTACATGCTGACGCACCGCACGCAGTGGAAAATAACCGGCCCCGCCATTAATCAGAATATGTTTCAACGCAACCGGCCAGTAGTTGATGGTCACCTGTGGCATACCTAGGTTTGGAAATGCATTTTGATATTGATCCAGTACGTCGGGTTCCCATTGCACCATGACATAGTCTTTATGACCACGCGGATCAGGGTCACGCCGTTCGGTAGAAACCAAAATTAATTTATCGACAAACAATTGTTCCACAATCAAACCGGAAACGAATTTGTAGTCATACACAATACCCACGTCCATCAGACCGCTGAGTAAATGCCCAAACACATTGTTGGAAAAATCGAACTCCACGGTTAATGCGACGCCCGAGGAGTGTTTGCGCATCCAGGGAATCCAATGGGTAGTCAACAAATCCCATTCGTTTATTTGCACGCCGAGTCCAAAGCTAGCCCGGAAACCCTCCGGCAACGCTATCTCGCCTTTCGCCTGTTTCCAGGCGCGACTCAGCGTCAGGGCGTAACGATAAAATTTTTCTCCCGCAACGGTGAGATAAACGCCGGTATGATTGCGCGTGAACAATTCACTACCCAGTTGCGCTTCCAGATTGTTTATACGCGCACTCACGGTGGACTGGGTTACATGCAAGCGCTCCGCAGCTTTGTTAAAACTACTACATGCTGCGATCTCCAGGAAGGTTTGTACGTTGTCCAAATTCATGTTATCGAAATTCTCGATATCCCTTGATAGTATAAATCATTAGTCAATAGGCAACGAATGCAGTATTAGTAACAACTAGAGAAAAAACACGTTGTTAAAATTATTGATCATCGAAGAGGTAGCTTAACCATGAAACTGAAAGGAAAAGTCGTCATTGTTACTGGTGGAGCATCCGGATTTGGCAAAGGTATTGTCGAGCAAATGGCCGCGAATGATGCAAGCGTCATAGTGGCCGATCGCGATATCAATAAGGCAAATCAAACCGCTGATGAAATTCGATCTCACAATGGCGTAGCGATGGCGTTTGAAGTTGACGTTACACAGCAACAACAAGTCGAGGTCATGGTCAAAACGACCGTTGACGAATACGGAAAACTGGATGTGATAGTCAACAATGCCGGTATTGGACAACGCCCGACGCCACTGGAAGACACTGAAGACGACGTGTTCGAGTCCTTGTATCAAATCAACATGAAGGGCGTGCATCATGGTTGTGTAGCCGCCTTAAAAGTTTTTCGCCGGCAAGGCTACGGCAATATTATTAACACATCCTCCGGTATCGCACTCACGCCGCGGCCAAACCTAGTTGCCTATGGTGCATCCAAGGGCTGGGTGTCGTTGTACACCAAAGGACTGGCGATGGAATTGGCCGGTGACGGTATTCGCGTCAATGCATTGTGCCCAGCAGCCGGTGATACCCCCATGTTGACCGAGTTCATGGGTGGTACCGAAAATGATGAAGGCCGCGCTCGTTTTGTCAGCAACATTCCCATGGGCCGTTTGATTACAGGGCAAGACATGGGCACGGCCGCCGTATTTCTAGCGTCCGATGACGCCGCCATGATTACCGGCGTACTGCTACCGGTAGACGGTGGCCGATGCATCTAACAAGGCATCCTCCATAACACAAAATGAACCGAGCCACCCAATCGCGCCGGGGTCAGGCACGACGCCTAAAACATCAACAACGTGCGCAGGGAGTAGCCGATAAATCAAAACCGGTTCGGCCGGGGATGTTGGGTGGTGCTTATAAACCCCTCACCGAAAATGAACTCTTGAAAGTTCACCACGCCGTGTTGGATGTATTGGAACGTGTAGGAATTGCCGAACCACCTTCATTGTATGTTGAACTAGCCAACAAGCGTGGCTGCAAAGTAGGCAACGACGGCCGTTTGCGATTTCCACGTGACCTGGTTGAAGATATCATCAATAAAGCACGCAAAGAATTTGTTTTGTACGCCCGCGATCCACGCTATGATCTTGAGATTGCGTCGTCCCGGGTTCATTTCGGTACCGGTGGAGCTGCCGTACAAATTCTTAACCCGGCCACGAATCGATACCGCTCCCCTACTATTGTCGATTTATACGACTGCGCGCGTTTGGTGGACACATTAGACAATGTGCATTGGTTCACACGTTGTTGTATAGCGACCGATATCGAAGATTTATTGGCGTTCGACATGAGTACTGCTTACGCCTGTGTCGCCGGCACAGAAAAACATATCGGCACCGCCATCTCTTTACCGGAACACGTTAAACCGATTATCGAGTTATTCGATACGGTTGCAGGCGGTGAAGGAAAGTTTAAACAACGGCCATTTTGTAAAGTGCATACCAGTCCCATCATTTCACCACTGCGTTTTGGCGAAGACGCCATCGGTGTTATTGTCGAAGCGATCAAATACGGCATGCCGATTAACGCCATCATTGCGGGGCAATCCGGCGCCACCGCGCCGGCGACCCTGGCAGGCACACTGGTACAAACCGTCGCCGAAACCCTGAGCGCACTGATATTCGTGCACCTAATCGATCCCAACCATCCCTTTATATTCAGCAACTGGCCATTCGTATCCGATTTGCGCACCGGTTCGTTCTCCGGTGGCGGTGGTGAAGAAGCCTTGCTCAATGCAGCCTCCGCACAAATGAGCAATTACTATGGTTTGCCGTCCGGCATTGCAGCGGGAATGGCGGATTCAAAACTGCCGGATGCCCAGGCCGGTTACGAAAAAGCCCTAACCACGGCATTAGCCGGGCTATCCGGCGCCAATTTGGTGTACGAATCCGCCGGTATGTTTGGCAGTTTGCTAGGTTGTTCCTTTGAAGGTTTTGTTATTGACAATGAAATGCTGGGCTCCGTGCTACGCACGGTTCGCGGAATCGAGATTAGCGACGAAACCCTAGGTGTCGATGTCATCGAACAAGCCGTGAAGGGGCCTGGCCATTTTCTTGGAGCGGACCAAACCGTCGCCACCATGGAGAGCGAATACGTCTATCCGGCACTCGGTGACCGCGCAACACCGGCAGAATGGCAGGAAAATGGCGCCACTGATATCCGTCGACGTGCGAAAGACCACGCCGTCTCGATTCTAGATACGCACTTTCCGCAATACATCGAACCTGCGAGAGATAAAAAATTGCGTGATCGTTTTCCTATTAAGTTGCCGCTGGAAAATATGAAAGTAGGGCGAGGATACCGGGCATAAATAAAGCGACCCCAACTTAACCACCACAGAAATTGAGATCTGCTTAAACGGAGATATCGTATGTATCCTAAACTCGAATTGTTTATCGACGGTCAATGGAAATCCGGTGACAATCGAAGGACCGAGGCCGTCATCAACCCTGCCGATGAATCGGTTATCGGTGATCTGCCTCATGCAACCACCGAAGATCTTAATGACGCCGTGAAATCGGCGGTGCGTGGTTTCAAAGTTTGGCGTAACACTCCGCTACAACAAAGGGCAGATGTTTTAAACAAGGCAGCGGATATCGTTACCAAACGTAAAGATAAGAACACTGAGATCATGACCATGGAACAAGGCAAGACCCTAGCCGAGTCGAAAGGCGAGTGGGATCGAGTTGTCGATACGTTACGTTGGCATGCCCATGCAACACTTGAGTTGACTGATGTGTCCTACCCACCGCGTGCCGGCGGACTGACCCAACTTAGTCACCTGGAGCCGGTAGGCGTCGCACTGGCGCTCACCGCGTGGAACTTTCCCGCTATTTTACCGGTTCGGAAAATCGCACCAGCACTGGCCGCCGGTTGCTCGGTAATTTTAAAAGCTGCCGAGGAGACCCCCGCCAGCGCCATCGAACTGATACACGCACTGCAGGATGCCGGTTTACCCGATGGGGTGGTGAACTTGGTATTCGGCGTACCGCCCGAAGTATCGAGTTACCTATTGCGCCGCAAGGAGATACGTAAACTGAGTTTTACCGGATCGGTCCCCGTCGGGAAATTGCTAGCGGCGCAGGCGGCAGAGGGATTGAAACGTTGTACATTAGAGTTAGGCGGGCATGCGCCAGCCATCGTATTTGACGATGCCGAACTGGACAAGGCAATCGATCTCATAGCCGGATTCAAATATCGCAATGCCGGACAAGTTTGCATTGCACCCAGTCGCGTTTATGTACACAAAAGAGTCATTGATGATTTCACCGAAGGATTTGTAAAGTTCGCGAATAATCTGGTGGTCGGCGATGGAAGGGATGAGACCACGCAAATGGGGCCGATGATGAACGCTCGACGTATCGATACCATGCAATCGCTCACCGATAATGCGCTGGCACACGGCGCCACATTGCTGGCAGGGGGCAAAGGTGAGCAACGAAAAGGTTTTTATTGGCAGCCGACGGTGCTAACGGACGTACCGGATAGCACAAACATCATGCAACACGAACCGTTTGGACCGATCGCTCCCATCGTACCATTTTCCGATTACGATGAATTGATAACTCGGGTAAACGGACTCGAGTACGGCCTGGCGTCCTATATATTCACACAATCGAAACAACACCAGGAGCGACTCGTCGATGATATCGAATGCGGCGGGATCGCTATCAATACGGTAACACCGGCACAACCGGATACACCCTTTGGCGGTGTCAAGGAGAGTGGTTATGGTTACGAAGGCGGTATGGTGGGAATTAGTGCTTATTTGAATCAGAAGTTAGTGAGTCAGATTTGAACTGCAGCGTTCCACTATCAGCTTCCGGCTGCCAGCCTAGTGAATGGACACTTGAAGCTGAATGTTGACCTCTGATGACTACTCCCACAAATCGGTACTCAAGTAACGCTCACCGGTGTCCGGCAGAATAGCCAGAAACACTTTGTCGCGGCTTTCTGGGCGCGACGCTACTTTGATCATCCCGGCGACTGCCGCGCCACAGGAGATGCCGCTAAATATTCCTTCAGCCCGTGCTAGAAAACGCGAGGTGTCGTAGGCTTCTTCCGTGGTTATCGGGATAATCTCATCGTAGGCGCTGGTATCGAGGGTATCGGGTATAAAACCCGGTGCGGTTCCCATAATCTTATGCTTGCAGGCAATCCCTTTTGACAATATCGGCGAATCCGCCGGTTCCGTGGCGATAATGCTTAAAGACGGCTTACGTGCTCGTAGGTATCTGTTTAAACCGGTAATGGTACCGCCGGTGCCCGTGGTGCATACGATGACATCCAGCTCATCACCGAAGTCATTCCATATCTCATCTGCGGTTGTCTTATGGGATTCGGGGTTAGCTGGATTGTAGTGCTGACCCACGAAAAAGTAGCCTTTCTCCGCTTCCAGTCTACGCGCTTCCTCAATAGCACCTACCGTCCCTTTTTCCGCCGGCGTCAGAACAATATCGCTGCCGTAGGCTTTTAATATGGCCTTGCGTTCCTCGCTCATGTCCTCCGACATAACAAATACCGCAGGGTAACCCTTAACCGCTGCCACCATAGCCAAACCGATGCCGGTATTACCGGAAGTGGGTTCGACAATGGTGTCACCGGGTTTGAGCTTTCCACGGTGCTCAGCATCTTCAATCATATTCAAAGCAGGTCTATCCTTGACCGAGCCTGCCGGATTAAAGCTCTCCAGTTTTACCCATAACACCGCGGCCAGAGTGTTCGCGACTTTGTTTAGACGCACCGCCGGGGTGTTGCCGACGGTTTTTAAAATGCTATCGTATTTCATCGTATTTACATTAACAGAGCCAAGACAAAGCTCCAAACACACTGAAAATCAGTATGCAAACGAACTATTAACAGGTCACATCCTGTTTTTCCTTGGACAGCAAGACCCGCGCATTTGCTCAGTGGCTTGGATGACCGGACAACCCTGTTAACCTGCACCTAGCGCCGATATGAACAAACCCGGCGAATAATTAGGTATTCGCCCACAAATCAGTTAATATACGCTCGGCGCGCACTTTTAAGGTTATTTCAAGTTCTGTTTTTCCACATCATTGAAATCCCGTTCTGTTTTAGTAATCGAATCTAAGAGCTGTGCTATTTGTGAAAGATACGTCCGTGCTTGGCCCCCCAAGGACTAACAAGACGGGTTGATCGCTCTCTTGTACGTATTCGTTTTAGTTATTTGATTTATTTAGAGGAAATATAGATGGCAACCGGTACTGTAAAGTGGTTCAACGAGTCAAAAGGATTTGGTTTTATCGCCCCAGCCGATGGCGGCAAAGATGTGTTTGTACACTATTCCGCGATCTCAGGCAGTGGTTTTAAAACTTTGGCTGAAGGTCAAACTGTACAATACGAAGTGGAACAAGGACAAAAAGGCCCACAGGCAACACAAGTGACTGCGGCGGAATAGCGACGTTTTTCGTTCGCAACACTTTTGTGAAACCCCGTGTCTTGCACGGGGTTCTTTCATTACATTGCGGTCGGGTGACAAGATAGTCACCACTGTTTTAACGGTTCACAAACAGCCGTTAAAAACAAGTGACCAGTGAGACTCCGTTAGTGCCGTTTATGGCATTCGACGCAACTCCATTGACCGGCACCGACCAGGTAAAACCCGAACTGATGATAACGGTCACCGGATTCATTGGTTCATTGCTTTTAAGCAGAGAGGGCTTGATTTGAAAACACTATTTGTTGGCAACCTGTCCCCGGATACAACCGAGGAAGCGGTTAGCGATCTATTCTCAGAATATGGAACCGTCCGTTCCATCAGACTCATCAGCGATGTTTTTTCCGGGAAATGCCGTGGTTTTGGTTTCGTCGAGATGGAAGGCCACGAGGCCCGTGCCGCTATGGCTGCACTTGATAATAAAGATTTTCAGGGAAAACCGTTAAACGTTCGCTTCGAAGATCCCAAAAAAACCCGGGGCCGCAAGCGGCGCTAAGTAAAGTCCATTTTCTCCCCGGTACCTGCAATAAAACATTAACGCCTCTGGACGGCTATTCCGGATTCATTTGCGCGGCAGGTTACCGGTCGCGTACGACATTTTTCTCGATCGCCACGTCCACGCTGTGGTGATCACTAACGACACCCATGCCACTAAAGGGTTATATCGAGTTCGCGGCTACCCATCGCCGTTTTATTGGTTTCGGTTTTTCCATGGCCTTCGCCTCCAGCTTTGGCCAGACTTATTTCATCGGAATATTTGGACCCGGGATTCAACATGAATTCGGGTTAAACCACACCGTCTGGGGTACGATCTATATGATCGGAACCTTGGCCAGCGCATTGTTGCTGCCGTGGACCGGTAAGCAAATCGACCGGCTGAACTTGCAACATTACACGTTGTTGGTATGTGGGTCGCTCATTGTTGCCTGCTTGTTCGTATCATTCACCATCGGTGTAGCCTCCTTGATCTTTGCGATATTTCTCTTGCGTCAGTCCGGCCAGGGCTTGCTGGGCCACATTGCCATTACCAGTATGGCCCGTTATTTCGATACGCTGCGTGGACGTGCCATAGCTATCGCCAGCATCGGGTTCGCCGCCGGTGAGGCAGCGCTGCCATTTATAGCCGTACTGAGTATCGACGCCATCGGCTGGCGGTGGTCGTATCGCGTGAGCGCGGCGTTTCTGTTGGTTACATTCATTCCCTTGGTGTTTTTACTACTCAAAGGCCACGCCCAACGGCACGAAGCACATATGCGGCGTTTAAACGACGATGCACAAACACAATCTGGAGGCGTTTCCTCGACTCGTGCACAGGTTTTGCGTGATCGTTGTTTTTATTTTGTTGTTGCCGGGTGTATTAGCGCCCCCTATGATTCTGACCGCCATGTTCTTTCACCATTTGAACCTGGCCGACGCGAAAGCCTGGACTCATAGCTGGATAACCGGTAGTTATATTATCTTCGCCGCTGCCGTCACCATTACGTCACTGGCGTCCGGCCCATTAATCGACCGTTATAGCGCCGTGCGTTTGGTACCTTATATGCTCGCACCGTTGGTTGCCGGCTTGATCGTGGTAGCGCTGTTCGATAATCGCTGGACGGCATGGTTATATCTCGCGCTGGCGGGTATCAATGTTGGTATCGCCCACACCGCGGTATCCGCTATCTGGGCGGAAATTTACGGGGTTAAACATCTGGGGGCCATCAAAAGTTTATTTGCTGCCTTGACTGTATTCGCTTCCGCGCTTGGACCGGTAATCGTGGGCAGTCTGATGGATGTTGGTCTAAGTATTGAGCAAGTTTGTTTATTGTTCGCTGGATACGGGTTGATGGGCTCGGTGTTAATTTACTTGGCCCTGGTGCGTCGTTACCGTTTCAACCGCCGTCTTTCACCAGCCCAAGCCGTTGGTGCCATTCGGCGATAGATTCGTCGGGGTAAGCATCGAATTGTTTATCGTGTTCTCTAATACAAGGCTCGACCCAGGTAACCTTGGACGCCAACATTAAATGTGTGTGTTCCGGCGGCACCGGTAATTCACTATCGATGGCTGACGCAAAGGGGTGCACCAGCTCAGGCCAGCGTGGATCCCACACCCATAGTGCGCTGCCACAACGGTGACAAAAATGCCGTTGCGCCTGACTTTGTTTGCCGTTAATTGTTGCCTGATAAACGGTGACACTTTCCCGTCCGGTGACAACCAGGGAATCGTGATTACCGCCTAGATTTATGGCAAACCCACCACCACCCGCGGTCTTGCGACATATCGAACAGTAGCAAAGATTAAACGGGTACGGATGCGATGATTCCAGGGTAAATTTTACAGCGTGACAATGGCAAGACCCTCGCAGTTTCATTTGTCCTCCACGGATGGTGAGTTAAGCGACGTTATGAAATATTAAACCGGCGACCTTTACCGGTATCAACGCGATGCAATGACAATCGCCGATATCATCAAGAAAATACCAAACGCTTTTTTAAGAATATCGTCATTAGCGTATTTCGCGGCGCGTACACCCATAGGAACACAGATCACCAACATTGTCGACATGATGATAAAAGCAGGTAAGTAAACAAAGCCGACGGCTCCCGGCGGAAGATTACCCATATTCCAACCCGCGCTGGTGTAACCGACCAAACCAGCCACGGTAAACACCGCGGCTCCGGTCGTTGACGTCCCGATGACTCGTCGCATAGACAATGAGTAACGCGACAGAAATGGAATAGTTAGCATACCCGACGCCACGCCGCCCATGCTTGAGGCGACGGCAATCAGGAAAAACACCGGTCGCATTAATTTCAGATCGACACCTCTATCTGTTTTTGCTCTGGCTGTGGTCACTACACTTAACAACATTTGCGCGCCTAATAGTAAAAGAATAACCACTAGATACATCCTTAACCATTGGGTCGGTAGATAACGATTCAACCATGGCCCAGCAATGGAACCCAACACATAGGGCAGTATCATTGCCCGAAAAATTGACAATTCTAAATTACCGACACGCCAATGACTGACCGCACCGGCTATCGCACCAAAGGTCATGGACGCGACCGTGGTGCCTACCGCCAAACGCAAATAATCGTATTCGGCGAATAACTCGGAAAAGATAAAGATGAGTGTAGGCAACATCACCAGGCTACTACCCGTTCCGATAACACCGATAAGCAAACCACCGATCCCGCCCGCAACAAAAAAAGTCAAACAGACCACGTTTCGCTTTTAGGATACGTGCGAGATTGATCGACGAGCAAACAGCGAGCGCTTTTTAAATCGACCGCTTAGTCCGACACTTTGAGAATACGGTTACGGAGCATGTAGTCGACACCTTTTTGCCATGACTTGTCGGTATTGGAACGAATGTCGACAAAAGAAGAGTTTGTTATGCCGCCAGTTTGGACATCTTTGATGACGATATTGAAATTTAAAATCAGGTTACTCACCTTTTGCACCCACATGACCATGGATTGATCAGCACCTAGTTGTTTAGCGACCGGCAGTTCACAATTGTTGCAATCGTGCAAGTGGCGCACACGCGCAAGTATTTCCTCCAAATCCCTTGATACCGGTTCCATATCCAGGACCTGATATTTGCCGGAGGCAGATAAACTTTTGCGAACTTGTTGGACAATTGCTTTTAAACGCTGCGTCTCTTCGGGGTTCTCACCCAGCATTTCGCCTTCCAGGCTGCTATCGATCAATGAAGCATCGAATACGACAATTTTTGTGGGTTTCTGCGCGTTAACCGGTAGTACAAACAGTGCGGCTAACCCAAGCAGAGAAATAATGAATTCAACGCTTTCCTTTATTGCTCTCATTGCATGTTGATACAGATTTAAGTGGTTTGTACGGATTGTAACAACCCGATCCGGCGGTGCGTTCGTAGTCCATTAAAACCGGTTCGGGGCATAGCATAAAGCCTCGAGTGGCGAACGTGGAAACGTTGCATATCTAATTGACATCACAAGATATAGTGTTTACTCTGCCTGCAAGACTCGATATCTAGGGGACAGTTGCGATGAACGTCGCTGATATGCAACAAATTGACCACTGGCAAGCCGAGCAATGCATCGCTTATCTCGAGCAACACGGCGGTGTTGCACCCGAGTACGATTTAGAGGCTGATGGATTGGAATTGTTGCGTCGTGATTGCAAGGAAAAAGCCTTACGTGACCGCAGACTTGAATTGTCCTCGTCCGGCACGGGTCTCAAGTTTTCTGAGAATAATGACGAGACTTCCGACCTGGTCGGCTTGACTGGGTCTTAGTCTTCGTCGCCGCTTACAGGTAGTAGACTAGCTGCTCCATTCGCTGGCTACCGCTTTTCCTATACACGTCGACGTATTATTCCATAATTCGTAATTAACGAACGATAGTATTGATCGCTAAGCTATCATTGCAGCGATCACATGTTCGCTACAAGGCGTTCATTTCTAAAGCGAAACATCGTTTACAAGTTATAGCTTTGCAAATAGTATGAGCTTGTCGAATGGCTTAAGTTTTACTATTGACAGACAACAGAACCATGCTTTTTCCATGAGCCAATCTTTGATTGAATATTTGAACGTCGAACTGGAATCCGTTCGTCGTCAGGGTTTGTATAAAACGGAACGTATCATTGGTTCGGCGCAGGATGCGGCGATTAAAGTTCTCGAAGACGGTGACGGCGCCGGTGTAATCAATTTATGCGCGAACAATTATTTGGGTTTGTCGAACCATCCGGCCGTTATTGACGCCGCTCACACCGCTTTAGATCGATATGGCTTCGGCATGTCGTCTGTACGTTTCATTTGTGGGACGCAAAGTATTCACAAGACGCTGGAATCGCGGCTCAGTGCGTTTCTCGGATTTGATGATGCGATTCTGTATTCCTCTTGTTTTGACGCCAATACCGGTTTGTTCGAAACGCTACTGGGTGAGGACGACGCCATAATCAGCGATACCTTGAATCATGCCAGCATCATCGACGGCGTCCGTTTGTGTAAAGCCAAGCGGTTTCGTTATGCCAATAACAATATGCAGGAACTGGAAAAGTGCTTGCGTGAAGCTCGAGACCAACGTTTTCGATTAGTCGCGACCGACGGCGTTTTTTCCATGGACGGCACTTTCGCTAATCTACCCGTGATATGCGATCTTGCGGAACAGTACGATGCATTGGTCATGGTGGACGATTCTCATGCAGTCGGTTTTGTTGGCGAGAATGGCCGCGGCACGCATGAGTACTGGAATGTCCAGGGGCGTGTGCACATTATGACCGGCACACTGGGCAAGGCTCTGGGAGGTGCATCCGGCGGTTATACGGTCGCAAACAAATCCATTGTCGAGTGGTTACGGCAACGTTCGCGTCCCTACCTATTTTCCAATTCTCTTGCGCCACCCATTGTCGCAACGTCCATTGCCGTATTGGACATGTTGCGTGAATCCGGCGATTTACTTGAACGTTTGCAGCACAATACCGTCGCCTTCCGCCAGGGTTTACAAACATTAGGATTCCATTTGATCGAAGGCGCGCATCCTATCATTCCCGTTATGTTAGGCGATGCACGCTTGGCTCAAGATATGGCGAAGCAACTATTGGATGAAAGTATTTACGTTATTGGATTTTCCTACCCTGTAGTGCCAAAAGGCGCAGCACGCATACGCACGCAAATGTCAGCGGCATTAACACCCGACCACGTCCAGCAAGCACTGACCGCATTCGAGAAAGTGGGAAGTAAATTGAATATCATTTAACGTTGTCATGAAAGCGCTGGTTAAAGTAAAAAAAGAAAAAGGATTGTGGATGGAGGATAAGCCATTACCCACAGTGGGACATGACGATGTGTTAATCAAGATCAAGACATCGGCTATTTGCGGCACCGATATGCACATTTATAACTGGGACGAATGGGCACAAGCCACCATACCGGTACCTATGGTTGTTGGGCACGAATATGTGGGTGAAGTGGCTGAAGCCGGACGCGATGTGACCGGCATAGAAATCGGCGAACGCGTATCCGGTGAAGGCCATATCGTTTGTGGTCAATGCCGTAACTGCCGTGCCGGCCGCGAACATCTATGCCGTGATACTGTCGGCATCGGCGTTAACCGGCCGGGTAGTTTTGCCGAATATCTATCCATACCGGCACACAATGTTTATCCCATTCCGCCGGAAGTAGATGATGACATCGCCGCCATCCTCGATCCGTTCGGTAATGCAGCGCACACTGCGCTGAGCTACGACTTGGTGGGTGAAGACATACTCATTACCGGTGCCGGACCGATCGGTGCTATGGCCACGGCAATCGCCCGGCACGTCGGCGCGCGTCACATCGTGGTAACCGATATCAACGACTATCGTTTGCGACTCGCTGAGCAGATGGGTGCGACACGGGTCATCAATGTAAAGGACAACGAGCTTGCACCTGTTATTTCGGAATTAGGTATGAAAGAAGGTTTTGATGTAAGTATGGAGATGTCCGGTAATCCGAAAGCATTTCAGCAAATGCTTGAACTCATGCATCACGGTGGCAATATTGCCTTATTGGGAATTCTGCCAAACGATTTTGCCGTCGACTGGAACCAAATTATTTTTAAGAGCCTTAATGTACGCGGGATTTACGGACGGGAAATGTTCGACACCTGGTACAAGATGGTGGCGATGATACAAAGCGGGCTGGATATCTCACCGGTGATCACACATCGATTCGATATCGATGATTTTCAGAAAGGATTTGATGTCATGCAAAGCGGTGAATCGGGCAAAGTTTTACTAAACTGGGGTTCTTAACATAGAACAAACGATAACAAACGATAAACGCCCACGCCGGCGTCGACGCGCGAATACCAATGAGGCAGCGGACACCCTAAAGCAAAAACCCTGGTCGGCGACACAAAACCCCTTTCAGCCGGTGGAAGCGGTATCCGCCGACGAGTTGGAGAGTATTCATCTCGCGTCGCTCACCATACTCGAAGAAATTGGTATGGATTTTCTGTTACCTCAGGCTCGCGATCTCATGCAACAGGCGGGCGCCACTGTAGACGGTGAGCGTGTGCGCATCGACCGCGGTTTAATTGATGAGGCCTTAGCAAAAACGATTCCAACGTTTACGCTGCATGCACGCAACCCGGAACATAGTCTCGAAATAGGCGATAAATCCGTTTGTTTCGCGTCGGTCGCCAGTGCGCCCAATGCGTCGGATACCGATAACGGGCGGCGGGCCGGTAGTCAAGTTGACTATCGCAATTTTTTGAGACTGGGCCAAAGCCTGAACATTGTTCATTGCTTTGGCGGTTATCCGGTTGAACCGGTGGATATACATGCCTCGATTCGTCACCTGGAATGTCTGCGTGACTTCGTCACGCTCACCGACAAGGTTTTTCATGCGTACTCATTGGGACAACATCGTAACCTCGATGCATTGGAGATCACGCGTATTGCCCGAGGTATTAGTCAACAACAATTGGAAAACGAACCCAGCCTTTTCACGGTCATCAACTCCAGTTCGCCGTTACGCCTGGATGCGCCTATGCTGCAAGGTATTATCGAAATGGCCGCACGCAATCAGGTGGTCGTGTTGACACCATTTACCCTGGCCGGTGCGATGGCGCCGGTTACGGTAGCTGGTGCGTTGGCGCAGCAAAACGCAGAGGCCTTGGCCGGTATGGTACTCAGTCAAATCGTACGACCCGGTTCACCATTTGTTTATGGCGGTTTTACGTCGAACGTGGACATGCGTTCCGGCGCACCTGCGTTTGGCACGCCGGAATACATGAAGGCTGCGCTGGTGGGCGGGCAACTGGCGCGACGCTATAACTTGCCTTATCGTTCGTCCAACGTGTGTGCGGCTAACGCGGTGGACGCGCAAGCGGCTTACGAATCGGTGTTTTCGTTATGGGGGGCAATAATGGGTGGGGCCAATCTACTTATGCACGGCGCCGGTTGGATGGAAGGCGGTTTGTGCGCGTCGTTCGAAAAATTCGTCATCGACGCGGATTTGCTGCAAATGACAGCGGAATTTTTGACACCCTTAAAAATCAATGACGCGGAACTGGCCCTAGAAGCGGTGCGCGATGTCGGACCCGGCGGTCATTTTTTTGGCACACAGCATACACGGGATCGTTATCGTAGCGCATTCTATGAACCCATGATTTCCGATTGGCGCAATTACGAGTCATGGCGGGAGGCGGGTTCTCCCATTTCGGTGGATCATGCCAATCGTTTGTATAAAAAGATACTGGACGAATACACGCCACCGAGTCTCGACCCAGCCATTAGGGAAGAACTGGACGCATTCGTAGAAAAGCGTAAACAGGAAGGTGGCGTGGCCACGGATTTTTAGAACCTATCTCAAAATGTCTGCGCTTGCGGATATTTCACCAAAAATGATCTCAAAATGCTCATGTATTGTCGTATACACTCAACTTTGGCCTCCTGCGTCGTTCTACCTCCTGCATCCTTGCAGTCGTCCGCTTTTTCGGTCCTTTATGCCTCGTCTGTGCATCACTCGCCTATTTTGAGACAGATTCTAGTAGCGAAACATTTACTGAGGGAACAAAAAAGATGAAAACACATGCACAGGTGGTTGTGATTGGTGGTGGTGTTGTCGGTTGCAGTGTGCTTTACCATCTGACCAAACTGGGTTGGAAAGACGTGGTACTCATCGAGCGTTCCGAACTTACATCGGGTTCGACTTGGCACGCCGCCGGCGGTATGCACACCATAAACAGCGACCCTAATGTTGCCAAATTACAGGACTACACCATTCGTCTTTACAAGGAACTGGAGGAAATATCCGGTCAGTCCTGTGGTATTCATCTGACCGGCGGCATTATGGCAGCGGACACACCAGAACGCTTGGATTTTTTACGTATCGCACACGCGCGCGGCCGTTATCTTGGCATGAATAGCGAATTTATTTCCCTGCAAGAAGCTAAGGAACGGCATCCACTGATTAACATTGAGCATTTTGTCGGCGCGTTGTTTGATCCTAACGAAGGTCATGTCGATCCGTCCAGTGTCACCAACGCCTACGCCAAATCCGCGCGTGTTGGAGGCGCTGAAATTTATCGCCAGAATCGGGTCACCGCACTCAATGCCGCCAGCGATGGCGGCTGGGAAGTGATTACGGAAAAAGACACGATCAAAGCCGACATCTTAGTCAATGCCGGTGGGCTGTGGGCACGGGAAGTGGGCCGCATGGTGGGTATCGAATTACCCATCCTGGCTATGGAACACCAATATCTGATCACTGAAGACATACCTGAGATTAAGGAATTCGACGGCGAGCTACCCCATTGCATCGACTTTGGCGGGGAGATTTACACCCGGCAGGAACACGGTGGTTTATTGGTCGGGACTTATGAGAAAGCTTGCGTGCCGTGGTCAAAACACACGACACCTTGGGATTTTGGTCATGAATTGTTGAATGAGGATTTAGATCGCATTGCCCCCAGTTTGGAAGTGGCGTTTCAACACTTTCCCGCGGTGGAACAAGCCGGTATCAAAAAAGTTATTAACGGCCCGTTCACCTTTGCACCAGACGGCAATCCGCTGGTCGGACCGGTACGCGGTTTGAAAAACTTTTATGTTGCCTGCGGTGTCATGGCCGGTTTCAGCCAAGGCGGCGGTGTGGGTCTGTCCCTGGCCAATTGGATTGTGGAAGGCGATCCGGGAATCGATGTATTCGCTATGGATGTTTCGCGTTTTGGCGAGTTCGCCACCCGTTCCTACAGCAATGCCAAGGTGCGGGAAAATTACAGCCGGCGTTTTTCCATTACTTTCCCAAACGAAGAACTGCCCGCGGCACGACCCTTACGCACTACACCGGTATATCACCGATTAAAACAAAAAAACGCGGTGTTCGGCGCCAGTTATGGATTGGAACATGCCTTGTGGTATGCGCCCAAAAGTATGGAACCGGTTGAAACACCCACTTTTAGACGTTCCAATGCATTCGAAACCGTGGGCGAGGAATGCCGAGCCGTGCGTCAAGGGGTCGGTCTTATCGAGATTTCCAACTACGCTAAATACGACGTTACCGGCTCCGGTGCACACGCCTGGCTGGATGGGTTACTAGCCAACAATTTACCGGGCACGGGCAAGATAGCGTTGGCACCCATGTTGAACGAAAAAGGACGTCTGATTGGCGATTTTACCGTAGCCAAACTGGCAGACGAGCATTTCATGATGTTCGGATCGGGAATCGCTGAGGGTTATCACATGCGCTGGTTCGAAGCCTGTTTACTCGATCAGGGTGTACAGATTCGCAGCCTGTCCTCGGAGATGACTGGTTTGTCCATCGCCGGGCCGAAATCACGCGAGTTATTGGCGCGAGTCGTCGATGAAGATGTATCCAACGATGTCTTGCGCTTTTTCTCCATTCGATCCATGGATATCGGCCACGCGCCCGTTCGGGTAGCGCGGGTGAGTTTCACCGGTGAGCTGGGTTATGAAATCTGGATGAAAGCCGACTATCAATTGGCGGTTTACAATGCGCTGTGTGAGGCCGGGGAGGAATTCGGTTTGCGTCACTTCGGCGGACGCGCCCTGAATTCGCTGCGCCTGGAAAAGAGTTTCGGCAGTTTTACTCGGGAATATACGCCGGACTATACGCCGTTTGAAGCCAACCTGAGCCGCTTTGTCAAACTGGACAAGGGCAACTTTACCGGTCGCGAGGCGCTGCAAAGAGCCCAAGACGAAGGTCCCAAGTATCGCTTAGTGACCTTGGTGGTGGAAACCGAAGACGTGGATGTCAGCGGCAATGAACCGGTGATTCTGAATGGAAAAGCCATTGGCTGGGTCACTTCCGGCGGTTATTGTCATTGTGCCGGTGAAAGCGTGGCACTGGCCTATGTGCCCGCTGACATGGCTGGAGAAATCGACTACACAGTGGAGATCCTAGGAGAAATGTGTCCGGCACAACGGGCCAGTGAACCATTGGTGGATCCTTTCGGTGCACGTATGCGCAGCTAAATCCCTCAAAATGCCTGCGCTTTGTCGATACTTCGTTGAAAATAGGTTACGAAAAATGCTCATGTATTGTCATACACATTCCGCTTTTTCGGTCTTTTCGCCTCGTCTCGCCTGCGCTCGGCTATTTTGAGATAGGGGATGGTCCTACTTGTTTTGACACCCAAGGTCTGGTCTTTTTTTTCCGTGCACCTGACAATTACGGCTCCCTGACTCACCCGGACTAATTTTTTGCGTTACATCAGTACCCGCGGCCAGGCGCCTGTCCTTGGCTTTTCCGATGTTCTGTTGGCCGGATTGGCGACGGACGGTGGTTTATATGTGCCCGAGGAGTGGCCACGTTTTTCCGTCAAGGAACTCGACGAATTTAGCCAGCTCGATTATTCACAACTCGCGTTGCGTATCATAAAACCTTTTATCGGTAATGAGATAGTCGACGACGATTTACAAGAAATCGTCAATAAAACCTATGCACGTTTTGACCATCCCGCTATCGCACCGTTAAAGCAACTAGGTGCCCATGTGTGGTTACTGGAGTTGTTTCATGGACCTACACTGGCATTTAAAGATTTTGCCATGCAACTGTTGGCGGGATTATTTGAATATGAATTACACCGCCGTGGCGAACGCGTCACGATTATCGGTGCGACCTCCGGTGACACCGGTGCCGCTGCTGTCGAGGCGTTGCGTCACAACCCATCCGCCAGAGTGTTCATGTTGCACCCTCATGAACGTGTTTCGGAAATCCAGCGCAAACAAATGACAACGGTGCACGCACCGAACATACACAATATTGCCATCGAAGGAACATTTGATGATTGCCAGGAACTGGTAAAAATCTTGTTTGGCTACAAAAAGATGCGCGAAAAGTTAAATTTCTCGGCGGTCAACTCCATCAATTGGGTACGAATCGCGGCACAATGCGTTTATTACTTTTATGCTGCGCTGGCACTGGGTGCGCCTGCCCGCAGGGTGAGTTTTTCCGTCCCTACGGGGAATTTCGGTAATGTGTTTGCCGGTTACGTTGCCAAAAACATGGGCTTACCTATCGATCGTCTGATTATCGGCTCCAATCGCAACGATATATTGACCCGTTTTTGTCAAAACGGTCGTATGAAAACGTCAGAGGTAACACCGACCTATTCCCCCAGTATGGATATACAGGTTTCGAGTAACTTTGAGCGTTTATTATTTGAATTGTATGAACGCGATGCCGAGTCTGTCGTAAATTTAATGCGACAGTTCAAACAAAAAGGCGAATTTGAAATCAACCGACCGCGCTTTGAACACTTTCGGGATGATTTCGACGCCCGGCGTTTTGACGACGAGGAAACCGCGCAGTGGATAAAAAAGATGCATCAAGATACCGGTGAACTACTCGATCCGCACAGCGTCATCGGTGTGGCGGCTGCATATCTTGCTCAAGAAGAAAATATCTCCACGCCGATTGTGTCACTGGCAACGGCCCAACCCGGGAAATTCCCGCAGGCGATGCTAGCCGCGACCGGCGCTGTCGCACCATTGCCACCACGTATGGACTCGCTGCTTCAAAGCGAAGAAAAATATCGTGTGTTGCCTAACGATATTGACTCGCTGAGAGAATACATATGGACAGTATGCCGATAAGCGTTCTACAACCGTGGCAAAAATACTTGCGCCGTTATGGTTCGTTTATCCTGGTTGGCGTGATCCTATTGTTGGCATTTGGGTTCTGGTTCAATACACGATTGCAGGCTAGTAGGTTTGTAAACCAGCTTCAATCCATTGTTACCCAAGCCGGACTCAGTATGGATAACGTCGAAATCCGGAACCAACAAATCACGTTGTCCGGCGAAATCGAGAACCAGCGGACACGGACAAAACTGCTCGACGATCTGCAGGCATTACCGGACATTCAAACGGTAGTAGACGGCTTGACCTTGAAACGAACCGCATCGCCAATCTTGTCTATGCGTGGGTTCGCCGGCTCACTGTCTGTCCAGGGCACATTACCGGACGCGGAATCGGTTGAATATATTGTTGGCCTGTTAAACAAACGTTTTGACAATATCGATAATCAGTTGCAAGCGGATCCCAATACCTTAGCACCGGAATGGTTAGGACGTTTTGAAAAACTGGCACCGGAATTAGCCGCTTTAGAGCCTCTTACGTTCAGCATCGACGGTAACAAAATCAGGGTCGAGGGTATTGCGCGGGATCGTTCCAAACGCGATTCAATCAGTCTGGCATTGTACACCGTATTTGGGGATCAATATAAAGTCGACTATCAGGTGAGTTTGCCGACTCCCAGCGAATCCGCCCGTTTGGTCCTGAAACGAGATGGAGTGGATGTGGTTTTGCAAGGTGTACTACCCAATCAAGCAATGGTGGACCAGATAGTAAAAGCAGTTCAAGATAACTTTCCAGCAGCACAAATTCGTTTTGAGTTAGCCCTCAACAGCGATGTGTCAGAACCGGGTTGGATAACCCAGGCGGCAACCATCATCGAATCATTGTCAGCGGCCGATCCCGCGGGTTTGGAGATGACTAACCAGTTCGTGGTGCTCGATGGTTCGATCAAAAGCGAACAAATAAAAAACCACTTAGAGACACTTGTTACCAACGCTTTTAGCGAGCCGATCGATATCGATAACCAACTAATAGTCGTAGCGCCATCCAAACAGGCGGAATTCGACTTATCCGTACAGGGGGGACTGGCGGTGTTGACTGGTGTCGTTCCCGACAAAACCGTTGAACGGGATTTACTGGCGGTCAACGACACGGTGTTTGGTCCCGACAAAGTCACTAATAGATTAGTGGTCGCCGATGACGTGGCCGAACCCGAATGGTTAGGGCAGACCATCAAGAAAATACAAGGTTTAAAGAATGTAAAGAACATGCACCTGACGGCTAACCAAGAAGGTGTCAATGTCAGCGAGTTAACCATTTTCACAATCGAGGAACTGACAGCGCAAACACAAACTTCACCGGACAATGTGCGTATCGTTGAATCCGGAGGCCTCGAAGGAAGTTCCGCCGGCGCCAATAAAAATACCACCGCAATGGAGCAGACTGAAACCGTTGCAGCGGTGGATACCGGTGTGGACGACGCAGTGGCGTTATCAAGTGCCGACGCAAGGAGGCTGCGCGACAGCCTGGCGAACATCGATGTCAGTAAAATCCAGTTCGCTCCTAATAGCAGTCAGTTAACACCGGAAAGCAAGGCAACGCTCGATTCGCTGGACACCTTGTTGCAAGAATTTAAATCCGCTGTAATCGAAGTGGGTGGACATACGGATTCACAAGGTAGTGAAGAATACAATCTAGAGCTTAGTCAACAACGTGCCAACAGCGTAGTAAGGTATTTAGTGGAAAAAGGAACTCAGGCAACACAACTCAAAGCCAAGGGTTATGGCGAGAGCAAGCCCATCGCGGACAACGCCGCCGAATCCGGCAGGGCCGCAAACCGCCGCATCGAACTGGCGTTGTTGAATTAGCAATAAACCTCGAAGTTCTGGCATTACCATAACGTATGCTCGGATATATCAAACTGTGGCTAGGCCGCCGACTAGCTAACTACTTGTCTACACCGATCAAGCGTTATCGACCGTTTTCAGTACACGATGTCTCGACTTTGGAGAGTACTTTACGACCCGCTGATATTCTACTGGTGGAAGGTAATACTCGTATTAGTACCGCAATCAAGTATTTAACCCAGTCCACCTGGTCACATACCGCTATGTATGTTGGTGAAATCCCCGACTACCGCGTTAATGGTGAAGCGTGTCACTTGGTGGAGGCGGATCTGAAGCAAGGCGTGATTGGTGTTCCCGTATCCAAATATCGTAGTTTTAATACACGTATCTGCCGTGCTGTCGATCTGGACCGGGAAGATGAACAAGCGGTTGTGCGTTTTATGACCGATAGTCTAGGGAAATCTTATGATCTTAAAAACGTCACCGACTTGATGCGTTATTTACTGCCAACACCACCGGTGCCGGTGCGATGGCGCCGTCGGTTAATTGCACTTGGTAGCGGCGATCCATCTCGTGCTATTTGCTCAACACTAATCGCTCAAGCTTTTCAGGCAGTGCACTATCCCATCCTGCCTACGATAGAAAAAACCACGCGCATCGAGGACTACGGTTACACCGAAGCGGAGTTATTACATATACGACATTACAGTCTGTTTTCACCACGGGACTTTGATATCTCGCCTTACTTCCGTGTGGTGAAACCCACCATCGAATCGGGATTCGATTACCGCAGTCTCAATTGGTCACACAAGCAATGAGCGATCGTAAAACTGGGATTCAGGATCGAATTTGGGTACCGACCCCCATGTCGGTAAAAATCTCCAGCAAAACCGCGTGGGGCACACGGCCATCGACAATCACTGCCGAGTCGACGCCACTGGCGACGGCATCCGCGGCACAATTTACCTTGGGCAACATGCCGCCCTGAATGGTTTGATTATCGATCAGCGTTTGGATGTTCTTTAGCAATAACTCACGTACTAACTCGTTATTGTCATCCAATACCCCGGGGGTGTTGGTTAACAAAATCAATTTGGCGGCATTCAAGGTAATGGCTAATTTGCCGGCGACGACATCCGCGTTGATATTGTAGGTCTGACCGTCATCGCCGGTGCCGATAGGTGCAATAACGGGAATAAAGCGTTCTTCATCTAACACCGCAACGACACGGGGATCGATACTCTGCACCTCGCCCACATGACCGATATCGACAAAGGTGGCGTCACCCGGCGAGGGATCGTCCTGACGCAACACCATTTTTCGCGCCCGTATCAAATTGCCGTCCTTGCCCGACAACCCGATCGCCTTGCCGCCATGGGAGTTGATCAGTGTGACGATTTCCTTATTGACCAATCCGCCTAATACCATTTCCACAATGTCCATGGTTTCACGGTCGGTGACACGCATACCCTCGACAAACCGGGTTTCCTTGCCCACGCGTTTCAACAAATCGCTGATCTGAGGACCACCGCCATGCACGACCACTGGATTCATTCCCACCAACTTCATCAACACCACATCGCGGGCAAAACCGGTCTTCAGGGTTTCGTCCACCATGGCATTGCCGCCGTATTTAATAACAATGGTTTTACCGTGATAACGCTGGATATAGGGCAACGCCTCAGTCAATACCTCCGCAGTATTTACCGCGTCCGTATGACTGCCCGAACTTGCACTTACGTCATTCATGGTGCTCGAATATTACAACACAATCGTTAAGGGGCGAGCATTCACCAACAAAAAAGGGCCGCTAAAGCGGCCCTTTCTTATTCATTTTAGAAAATCTTAATGCACCTGAACTTCGATTTTCTTTGGCTGAACTTCTTCTGCTTTCGCTAAAGTCAAAGTCAACACACCATCTTTATAATCCGCTTCGACTTTAGACTCATCAACGTCAGTACCCAAACGCAGCGAGCGGACGTATTTGCCGTAACGACGTTCTTGGCGAATCAAACGCCCCTGTCTTTCCTCATCGTGTTCAAACTTGGACTCAGCATTGATGGTTAACAAACCGTCCTTGATGGATACATCAAGATCGTCTTTAGTGACACCGGGCAATTCAGCTTTCAATACATAAGCCTTGTCAGTCTCGGCGATATCTAAAGACGGCGTCAACGCCTGACCATTGCTGACACTGCGCATGGGCTTAAAAAAACTATTAACGACATTGTCAAAGTCGTCGAATAAATCCCAACCCAAACTTTTCTCGGGCGAACGAATAATTGCATTCATAACATATCTCCTAAAAGTTCAATTAAGGACCGGAAATCGGCCTTACTATGATTTTTTTATGGGGATACGCAATTAAGTTTTCAAGCCTATTATGAAAAAATTCCGCGGGCATAGCTACAGAATGTAGCGAGACAAATCCTGATCCGTCACTAAATCTTTCAATTGTTCATCGACGTAGTTCATGTCGACAACGACGGTGTTACCACTTTCGTCTGCCGCTTCGAAGGATATGGTTTCCAGCAGACGTTCCACTACTGTGTGTAAACGACGCGCACCTATGTTTTCCGTTTGTTCATTTACCTGCCATGCGACCTCCGCAATACGACGTACACCATCTTCGTTAAACTCTAACGTCAACCCTTCTGTAGCCATCAATGCACTGTATTGCTCGGTTAACGACGCATCCGGCTCGGTAAGGATACGCACAAAATCTTCAGTGTTAAGGGCGTTGAGTTCCACTCGTATAGGCAAGCGACCCTGCAATTCAGGAATTAAATCCGATGGTTTTGTAAGTTGAAATGCTCCTGACGCGATGAACAATACATGGTCGGTTTTGACCATGCCGTATTTGGTGGAAACAGTGGAACCTTCAATCAGCGGTAACAAATCTCTTTGCACACCTTCACGGGACACATCAGGACCACGTCCGGTTTCCGAGCGGCCGACGATTTTGTCGAATTCATCTATGAATACGATGCCATCTTGTTCCGCCCGTTCCACGGCGCGCATTTTGATATCGTCTTCGTTAATTAACTTTGACGCTTCTTCTTCCGTTAATAATTTCAGTGCCTCCTTGATTTGGGTCTTGCGCGCCTTGGGCCGCCGGGCGCCCAGGTTTTGCATCATGCCTTGCAATTGACTGGTCATTTCCTCCATCCCGGGAGGTCCGAAAATCTCCACACCTACCGCGGGCGCACTCACCTCTATCTCGACTTCCTTATCATCCAGTTTGCCCTCGCGTAATAGCTTACGAAAACGTTGCCGTGCTGCACCCTCGGTAGCTGAATCATCAGCGTTATCGGCATCCCGTGCCGGTGGTAGTAGGATATCTAGGATACGGTCTTCGGCCGCGTCTTCCGCACGTGGTTTTACTTTGTCAATTTCCTCTTCACGGGTCATCTTGACCGAAGTATCGACCAGATCCCTCACGATGGAATCCACATCCCGACCGACATAACCGACTTCGGTAAACTTGGTCGCTTCGACCTTAATAAACGGTGCCTTAGCCAGACGCGCTAAACGCCGCGCGATTTCCGTCTTGCCCACACCGGTGGGGCCAATCATGAGAATATTTTTAGGTGTGATTTCCACACGCAGGTTTTCGTCCTTGACCTGCATGCGACGCCAGCGGTTGCGTAACGCAATAGCGACCGCACGTTTGGCCGAATTCTGACCAACGATATGTTTGTCGAGTTCTTCGACGATTTCCCGGGGCGTCATTTCAGACACGTTATTCTCCGCTAACTAACTCGTCGACGACGATGGACTGATTCGTGTAAATACAAATATCGGCGGCTATCGCCAGGCTGCGTTCAACAATAGTCTTGGCATCCAGTTCAGTGGATTCCAGCAACGCGCGCGCTGCAGCTTTGGCATACGAAGCACCTGATCCGATAGCCATAATGCCACTTTCGGGTTCAATGACGTCGCCATTACCGGAAATAATCAACGACGCATCCTTATCCGCAACTGCCAATAAAGCCTCCAAGCGACGTAGCATACGATCAGTACGCCAGTCCTTGGCCAATTCCACTGCCGAGCGCACCAAATTACCCTGGTGTTTTTCCAGCTTTCCCTCAAAGCGTTCAAATAGCGTAAAGGCATCCGCGGTACCGCCGGCGAAACCCGCTAACACCTGATCGTTATACAAACGACGGACCTTGCGGGCATTGCCTTTCATCACCGTATCGCCAAACGACACTTGACCATCACCACCGATCACCACATGCTTATCACGGCGCACGGACAAAATGGTGGTTCCTCGAAATTGATTCATACTTGTCAACGAATAATATTGCGCGAAACGCTATACATGCGGTACTGCGCAAGGAATTTCAAGCCTTGAGGATTACTGGACTAGTTTTAGATGCGGCCGTTTTGGTGACTTTTTGGACTTATCGGGTTCCGGGCTCGGTTTTAAGGACTCTTCAGCTGCGCTACTGGTTTGATCTTCCGCCTCGTCGCTCTTGAAAAACAAACCCTGGCCATTTTCCCGCGCATAAATAGCGAGCACGGCTTTCACCGGGACTTCGATATGATGTTCGACACCACCAAAACGCGCACTGAATAAGACCCATTCATTATTCAACTCAATACTATTGACTGCGCGGTCATGAATATTCAAAACAATCTTGCCATCCTGAACGTAAGCCGGCGGGACGCTAACGTTCTCGATCTCAGCGTCCACCAGTATCTGCGGCGTCACACCATTGTCTATGGCCCATTCGCGTATCGCGCGAATAAGATAAGGCTTGGTGGAAATCATGGTCTTGGCCATCAGCGTATCACTCAAGACAAGCGGATCTCTCGCTCAATATCGCTCAAACTGGACGAGAACGCAGGCCGTTCAAATAAACGATCAGCATAATCGAGAATGGGTTGTGCCTGACCTGGCAATTCGATGCCCAGCCAAGGCAAACGCCATAGTAACGGTGCCATATAACAATCCACCAGTGTGTATTCCTCACCCAGCATAAAGGTTTGTTCGTTAAAGGCGGGCGATATCGCTAGCAATCCATCCCTTATATTCTGACGTGTGGTTAGCGTCAGGCTTGCGGGATCGTCAATGTCTTTTAAATGACTCAACCAATCCCGTTGTACCCGTTCGATGTACAAACGCGCTCGCCCACGGCTGACCGGATCGACTGGCATCAACGGTGGGTGTGGCAAGCGCTCGTCGAGATATTCGTTAATAATACGCGCCTCGAACAACACCAGTTCGCGATCCACCAAAGTGGGTGTCTCGTTGTAAGGATTCAATTCCGCCAACTCTTCGTGATCGCTATCCGAGGTCACATACTGGACGTAGCAATCCACTTCCTTTTCATACACCACAATACGACAACTGTGGCTGTGGATGGACTGTTTTGCTGAAAATAAAACCATATTTCAATGACGGGTCGTGTCGGTTGTTTGTATGAACGCCCCGTACAGCACGGGTGGGTGGCCCCCGCCACACCACCGACGATGCTAGTGAACGTCTCTCCAGTATTCTTTTTTAAGCAGGTAGGTCAAAATGGATATGATGACCAAAAATAAAATAACCCAGAACCCCATTTGGTAACGCACCAGTTTTGCGGGTTCCCCCAAATAAACCATGAAATTAGTCAGATCGCGCATGGCGATATCGTACTCGGCTGGTGTTAACTTGCCGGGAATAACGATTTCAAATTTGCTTTCGCCATCCTCGTGTCCGTCGCCATGATCATCTTTCAAACGCTGACTGCCTTGCCATTCATACAAGGCATGGGGCATGGCAACGTGTGGAAAAACCGTGTTGTTCCAGCCACTGGGAGCCGTTTCGTCCAGATAAAAGCTGCGCAAATAAGTATAGAGCCAGTCAGCGCCACGGGAACGCGCCACAACACTTAAATCTGGTGGCGTAATGCCAAACCATTCTTTCCCGTCTTCTTCCGGCATGGTGGTAATCATCAGATCACCGGGTTTAGCGTCGCCAAAAATGAGATTTTCTTTGAGCAAATCCTCACTAATACCGAGATCCTTCGCCATACGGTTGTAACGCATGTATGAAGCGCTGTGGCAAGACAAACAGAAATTAACGAAGGTCGCCGCTCCCCGTTGCAAGGAAGATTTATTGCTTAAATCGATATGGGCCTTGTCCAGTGGAATGCCACCGCCACCGGCGGCGAGGGCGGGTGGTATGGGCAGGGTCACAAAAGCAAGCATCAGAAATAGTTTTCTCATGGCTGTACCCTCTCCGGCTCCGGTTTGGTTTTATCCAGTTTGGAATACACCGGCATCAATATGAAAAACGCAAAATAGACGACCAAACAAATTTGCGCCCAAGTGACATTTTGAAACCAGAACAAACTTACGTCTTCGGGTTTTACTGTACCTAGGTAACCTAAAATAAAAAACACAATAACGAAAAGGGTAAGCGCAGTTTTGAACATCCAACCGCGATAGCGTACCGACTTCACCGGTGAATGATCCAGCCAGGGTAGCAAGAACAATACGATGATCGACATACCCATCATCACGACACCCCAGAACTTCGCTTCATAAATGTTCATCGCGACGATGACTACGACACCAACGGCAATCACAGCGATCTTGCCCAGAAAGTTTTTAATATTCCAAACTGCAACCGCAACGGCAACAACGACGAGAGCCATGAGTACATACATATATGGTTCGTTCACAGCGCGCAGAATGGAATAGTAGGGCGTGAAATACCATAGCGGAACGATGTTTGGTGGGGTTTGTAAAACGTTAGCCGGGGCGAAATTGTCTTTTTCCAAAAACCAGCCCCCCAACTCCGGTACAAAAAATACGATGGCGAAATACAGAGCCAGAAATACCGCGGCCCCAAACAAGTCTTTCACTGTGTAGTAAGGGTGAAAGGGTATACCATCCACGGGTTTACCCTCGGCATCCTTGTTTTTCTTGATCTCGATACCATCTGGGTTATTCGATCCCACTTGATGCAAAGCAACGATATGCAAAAACACCAGACCCGCTAACAACAACGGAATGAGGGCCACATGAAAGGCGAAAAAGCGATTCAGAGTCGCACCGGATACCACAAAGTCTCCGCGAATCCACTCGGATAATCCTTCGCCGACATACGGTATGGCGCCAAACAGGTTAATAATCACCTGTGCACCCCAGTAGGACATATTCCCCCAGGGCAACAAATAACCCATGAAGGATTCCGCCATCAGCGACAGAAAAATCACCATGCCAAAAATCCAGATCAGCTCCCGTGGTGCGCGATATGAACCGTACATCAGACCACGGAACATATGCAGGTAAATCACCACAAAAAACATCGACGCGCCGGTGGAGTGCATATACCGGATTAACCAGCCAAACGGCACGTCACGCATGATGTATTCCACCGACGCGAATGCTTCCTCGGCACTCGCTGTGTAGTGCATGGCAAGGAAAATGCCGGTGACAATCTGAATCACCAATACCAGAATGGCGAGCGAGCCGAAGAAGTACCAGAAATTAAAATTCTTCGGTGCATAATACTTCGCCATGTGTTCTTCCCAGACTTTTGTCAATGGGAAGCGTTCGTCAATCCATCCGATTACTTTTTCCATTAGGCGGTTTCCTCGCTATCGTCACCCACTAGAATCAAGGTATCACTGAGGAACTTGTAGGGTGGGATTCTCAGATTGGTTGGGGCGGGAACATTTTTATACACTCGACCGGCCAAATCGAATTTGGAGCCATGGCAGGCACAGAAAAACCCACCAGGCCAATCCTCGCCTACGCCATCGGAAGCACCCGGTGCGAGTTTCTCGGTGGGCGAACAACCAAGGTGTGTACACAACCCGACAATAACTGCAATCTCTGGCCGTCTCGAACGATATTGGTTGACGGCATATTCGGGTTGTTGACTTGCTTCTGAATCCGGATCGACCAGTTCACCGGTGATTTGTTCCAAGGTGTCGAGCATTTCTTGTGTGCGGTTGATAATCCATACCGGTTGGCCACGCCATTCCTCGGTGATCATTTGACCGGGCCGCAATTCGCTAATATCCACCTCAACCGGTGCACCCGCAGCCTTTGCCCGTTCGCTTGGGGTCATACTGGCAACAAAAGGCACCGCACCAAGACCGGTGCCCACCAGACCGACACCGCTGGTGACCGTAGTCAACATACGCCTGCGGCCTTTATCCACTTGCTTGTCACTCATGATTTGCCTCTAACACGAGAAATTATGAACTATTCGGGGATTATAGAAACCGGGTGGTCATCGCACCCGGTTCGAAAGTTCTTATCTGCTCCCTTGTTGTATTCGTGTAATTATATCAGATTGAAAATGTCCTCTGTCCTGGTTGTCGGTATGAAATCCACGGCGTTAAGCAATATCGTTGCTTGGTTTTCTTCGTCTGTCATTGTTTGTCCGTTTTCAACCCATTAGCTGTGCCGGTCAAGTCGTCCGAAACCGCCGATCCTGAATATACGGCTGAATCAGTTTCCCCCTCAGCCTCATTTTCGTCATCCTGGGGCTGAAAACTGCGGGAAAAATGTAGACCCACCTCGAACAATAACCACACCGGCAAAGCCAGCAATGTCTGGGAAATAATATCCGGTGGTGTCAACAACATACCCACCACAAACGCCGCGACAATAATGTAAGGCCGTTTTTGTTTAAGACTCTCTGGCGTGGTCATTCCCATACGCACCAAAATCACCGTGGCTACCGGCACTTCGAATGCCACACCAAATGCAAAGAACAGTTTTAGTACGAAATTCAAATAGGAACTGATATCGGTCATCACCGCTACACCTTCCGGTGCGGTGGCGGTAAAGAACTTAAAGATAAGTGGGAATACAACAAAAAAGCTGAACGCTATTCCAAGATAAAACAGCAAGCTGCTCGATACCACTAACGGTAGTGCCAACCGTTTTTCGTTATCATACAAACCCGGCGCGACAAACGCCCATAATTGATACAACAAGTAGGGAATGGCGATCGCCACCGCCACCGCGAAAGCAAACTTGAACGGTACAAAAAACGGTGCGTGAGGTTCCGTCGCTATCATAGTATTGCCTTCCGGCAAAGCGGCCATTAGCGGTGTCGCGAGGAATTCATACAACGTGTTAGCAAAAGGCGCCAACACGATGAATACCACCAGTACCGCGCCGATGGCGCGCATCAGCCGGTCACGCAGTTCGACTAAATGCGAAACAAATGTGGCGCCTTCGGTATCCATGGTCGAAACAGTAATTTAACTTGCGTCCGCGCTTTGCTGGGATTCGTCCGCAGCAACTTTGTTTTTGGAATCCGGCTCTGTCTGCGTTTCGATGGTTTCGTTTAAGATCTCGGTGGTCTGATTTAACTCTTTACCCGCTTGTTTAATATCGTTACCGATATCCTTGAATTCTTGTAATTCGCTACGACGAATCTCGCGATCGATATCGGCTTTGACTTCGGACAACATCCGGCGGGCGCGCCCCACCCACAAACCGGCCGTTCGTGCCGCTTTGGGGAGACGATCAGGACCCAGTATAATAAGGGCAATCACCCCTATCAGCGCCAGCTCCCAAAACCCGATATCAAACACGGGGGGAGTAAGATGTTACCGCGAAGGGTTTAGAACTTAATCGGTGGGGCGATAACTAGACCTTCTCTTTTTCGGCCGACGATACTTCGCCTTCGATCACTTTACTCGCGCTATCTTCCGTTTTCTCGGCATCGGCTTCCGCATCCGCGGAATTATCGTCTTTCATGGCTTTACGGAAGCCCTTGACCGCTGAACCGAGATCGCTGCCCATACCTTTGAGTTTTTTCGTGCCGAACAACAACAACACGATCACCAAAATAATTAACAACTGCCAAATACTGATACCACCTAAACCCATCATATTTCTCCTAATGCTAATATCCACCACCGCATTAAACTTTCTGCGCCGGCATGCTCTACCCGTATTCTACCGGACATGTCTATATATCGCTTAGTTACGCGGAACCTCGTCGCGCCGGATGCGCGCTGCCTTCTCCGCTATCCCGGATACACCGAAGCGGCGTTGCAGTTCAGTCAAAACCTGCTCCGGCCGCAGACCTTGATCCGCTAGCATGATCAAACAATGAAACCACAGATCGGCAGTTTCGTGAATAATGTCGTGCGTTTTCCCCGACTTGGCGGCTAAAACCGTTTCTGTGGCTTCTTCACCAATCTTCTTCAGGATCGTATCACGTTCGCCATGCAAAAGGCGTGCAACATAGGATTCATCTTGCGCTTTTCCCATTTTGGTGTTTTTACGCGATTCGATAACGTCCGCCAGACGACTAAGCACATCCGCGATTTCGACATGTCTTTCGGTCATGGATTTTGGCCGTAGATCGCTTTCGGGTCTTTTTCCACAGGCTCTGTTTCACGCCATTTGTCGTCTTTCAATTGCCGAAAAAAGCATGACTTGCGGCCGGTATGACAGGCCAAACCGCGTTGTTCCACCTCCAGTAACACCGTATCGCCGTCGCAATCCAGGTATATCTTTTTAATCCGTTGCACATGGCCTGATTGCTCACCTTTTCGCCATAGTCTTTGTTTTGATCGCGACCAATACGTTGCCACCCCCCCCTCCATTGTCTCTTGCAAAGCTTCGCGATTCATCCATGCCATCATCAATACCTTGCCCGTGCCTGCCTCCTGCGCGATTGCAGGCACCAAACCGTCCGCATTCCATTGCACGCTTTTCAGCCAATTGTTTTTCAAGGCTAGATAATTGCTTAGCTGTTTAGAACCTATCTCAAAATAGACGAGCGAAGAAAAGACGAGGCAAAAATGGTCGAAAAAGCGGAGTGTACACGACAGTACATGAGTATTTTGAGACCATTTTTAACGACGTATTTCCAAAGCGTAGCCATTTTGAGATAGGTTATAGACGCATTTCTATACCGGCCTGGGCCATGCATACCTTGGCTTCGCCAATCGTGTGTTCACCAAAGTGAAATATGCTGGCCGCCAGTACCGCGTCGGCACCACCGTCGACGACACCTTGGGCCAAATGCTTCAATTCACCCACGCCGCCGGATGCGATCACCGGTACCATCACCGCCTCGGCCACCGCTCGGGTCAACGCAAGATCAAAACCTTCACGTGTGCCATCGCGATCCATACTGGTTAGCAATATTTCACCAGCGCCAAGGTCTGTCATTTTTTTACACCAGTCGATGGCATCGATGCCGGTGGCATTGCGCCCGCCATGGGTGAAAATCTCCCAACGCGGCAAATTATTTTTACTGTCTTGGCCATTACTCACTTGCTTGGCGTCCACCGCTACAACAATACATTGCGATCCAAATTGCTTACTTGCTTCTTGCACAAACTCGGGTCGCTTGACTGCCGCGGTGTTTATCGACACTTTGTCCGCACCGGCGTTCAACAAGCGTCGAATGTCTTCCACTCCACGTATGCCACCACCGACGGTTAGCGGAATAAACACTTGTTCAGCAACTTGTTCTACGACTTGCAACATGGTATCTCGATTGTCCGAACTCGCGGTAATATCGAGAAAAGCGATCTCGTCCGCACCTTGTTCGTCATAACGTCGCGCCACTTCCACAGGATCGCCGGCGTCGCGTATGCCGACAAAATTGACTCCCTTAACGACGCGGCCGTTGTCTACATCCAGACACGGGATAATGCGTTTGGCGAGCCCCATACTTGAAATCGCTTGTAGTATCAAGTATCCAACTGTGTCAGCTCATCAGCCAGCTGCTGTCCTTGGCTGAAATCGATGGCACCTTCGTACAACGCCCGACCGGTAATCACGCCTTGAACACCCGAGTCCGCGACTCGGCATAGTTCACGAATACCGTCCATATCCTTTAATCCACCGGACGCGATCACGGGGATGCGGATTGATTCGGCCAGTTCGGCAGTTTCCTCAACATTCACCCCACTCAACATGCCGTCGCGTCCGATATCGGTATAAATAATTGCTTCCACCCCGTCGTTCTCGAAATGCTGGGCCATATCGATCACATCGTGTCCGGACAACTTGGACCAGCCATCAGTAGCGACTTTCCCGTCTTTAGCGTCCAGGCCTACGATAATGTGACCGGGAAATTCCGCACAAACATCGCTAACAAAATGCGGGGTATTCACCGCCCGGGTACCCAGTATCACGTACTGCACACCAGCAGCGATGTAGTCTTCCACTGCATCTTCGTCTCGTATACCGCCACCCACTTGCACCGGTAGTTCCGGATACCGAGTAGTGATGGCCCCCACAATATCAATGATGGTAGAAGTCCCCGCTTTTGCTCCATCCAGATCGACGACGTGTAACCGACGTGCACCGGCATCCACCCAACGCTGGGCAGTGGCGATTGGATCGTCCGAATAGACCGTCGGCATTTGCATATCACCTTGTTGCAAACGCACGCATTGACCTTCTTTTATATCGATGGCCGGAATCAATAACATGACAAGCTCTCGCTCAAAAATAAATTAGTGCTAGGCGCCATCCCAATCCGTAAAGTTGCACAGCAACTGCAAGCCTATGTGGTGGCTTTTCTCAGGGTGAAACTGAACCGCAAACACATTTTTATGCGCGGCGGCCGCGGTAAATTTAACGCCATAGTGGGCCTCGCCTGTAACATCGTTGGCGTTTGATGACTCGGCATAGTAACTATGCACAAAATAAAATCGGGAGTTGTCCGGAACGTCGCGCCACAAAGGATGATCCTGACTCTGTGCCACATTGTTCCATCCCATGTGTGGTACTTTCAGACTGTGGTCATAAGTGTGTTCGGGGAAGTGCTTAACCTTGCCGGCGAAAAAACCGAAACCTTCAACACCGTTATCTTCCTCGCTGGATTCATACAAGGCCTGCAAACCAAGACAAATCCCCAACACCGGTTTGTTAGCAATGGATTCGACTATCACGTCGCGTAATTGGTGCTTGTCCATGGCCGAAGTCCAACTACCCATCGCACCCTGGCCTGGCAACACAATTTGATCAGCTCGCGCAATCGTCTCGCCATCAAAACTCGTTCCGATTTCACGTTGCGGAGCAACGTGTTGCAAGGCTTTAACCACCGAGCGTAAATTTCCGCTTCCGAAATCCACCACCACGATACTCATGTAAGATCAAACGTTACAACACACCTTTGGTGGAAGGAATATTCCCGACCAATCGCGGGTCGGGTTCTGATGCTATGCGCAATGCACGCCCGAACGCTTTAAAAATTGTTTCAGCGATGTGATGTGCGTTACCGCCACGCAAGTTGTCGATATGCAAAGTCACTAAGGCATGATTACAAAAGCCTTGAAAAAACTCATGCAACAGATCCACATCGAATTCGCCCACCCGCGCTCGTGGATAGGTAACATGGTACTCCAACGACGGTCGGCCCGAGTAATCGATCACCACACGGCTCAAGGCCTCATCCAAGGGTACATAGGCGTGCCCATAACGCCGGATACCCTTCTTGTCACCGATGGCTTTGGCCACGGCTTGACCCAAGGTAATACCGGTATCTTCCACCGTGTGATGAGCATCGATTTCCAAATCGCCATTCGCAGTTATGTCGATATCCACTACACCATGCCGCGCCACCTGATCCAACATATGTTCCAGAAAGGGTAATCCCGTCGTTAGATTGCTGTTGCCCACGCCATCCAGATTCAAGTTGACATCGATTTGAGTCTCTTTGGTGTGTCGCGACACTTGCGCGATACGTGCGGTCATGGATTCACTGACAAAGCGGAGCGCTTAGGAAGATAGGACGACGATGTAACTGCCTGTGGTGGTACGTATGTTCTATGCTGCTGAGTTACCCGTTTATATTACCAGAATTTGGTAGTGGATGTAGTGGCAGGGCTAATCTAGTTTTTGCCTTTTAGCATATGATTTTTTGTAGAGCGCTCAGAAAAATATCGTTTTGTTTCGGGCTACTTACCGTCACCCGTAAACAATCCGACAGCAAACCTGGTGTTTTAGCCTCATCAGGTCTCTGCAAATTTTTTATCAATATATTTTCTTTAAGCAATGCTTGATAAACGCTTTCACCTGTCTTGGATAGTGATCGAAATGAAATAAAGTTCGCCTGACTGGGAAAGACTTCGATATCGCCAAATCCACTTAATTCATCATACAAACGTGTACGTTCGTCGCAAATAGCCTGTGTTTGTTTCCGCAGCACAGAGTAATGATCTAAAGCGAAGACGACGCTGGCCTGAGTCAGGCAACCAATGTTATATGGCAGACGTATTTTTTCAAATTCGTTTAACCAACAACGATCGCCCACCAAAAAACCCAAACGCAAACCCGCAAGACCGATTTTCGACAGACTTCGCATCACAACCACATTTTCAAATTCGAAAACGCGTTTGAGATAACTTTCATCACAGAACGCGTAATAGGCCTCGTCTATAATCACGAGACCGTCCGTCGCGTCGATAATTGCATCGATGGCATCGCTCGCGAAACAGTTGCCCGTAGGATTATTTGGATAAGCGATAAATACACATGACGGTGTTTCGCGTTTGATGGTATCAATCATCCGATCGAGGTCGAGAGAAAAGTCTCGCTTCAAATTCACACCGATGAACTTTTGCCGCAAAGCCCGGGCGATATACTCATACATGATGAAACTGGGGACCGGTGCTAACACAGAGTGACCGTCATCGGCCAGGGTCATCTGGATAATTTGGATCAACTCGTCCGAACCGTTCCCCAAAATAACCTCGAGATTTGAAGGAATTTCCATGACGCTACGTAGTCTTTGCACCAATTCATGTGCGCTGGCGTCGGGATAGCGATTGAGTGGAATATCCTTTAGCGCCTGTAACCAGGCATCGCGTATGTCTTCATCCCACTCATACGGATTTTCCATAGCATCCAGCTTTAGCAGCCCTGGCGCAAGCGGCACTTCATATGCGTGCATGGTACGAATGTCGTCACGCACCCAGCGCTTAACCCGTGCATCGGGATTCCCGACTGTGTTATCGGCTTTAATCTTGTTTAATTGAGACATTATGACAACACAACTTCATTTATCTAATCGGTACTCCGCAGACCGTGCGTGTGCAGTCAAACCCTCTTCACGGGCCAAGGCGGAGGCCACTTTCGCTAACGTCGATGCGCCTTGTTGCGAGCAATGGATAATACTTATGCGTTTTTGGAAATCGTACACACCAAGTGGCGAGCTGAAACGTGCCGTACCGGATGTGGGTAATACGTGATTGGGACCTGCGCAATAATCGCCCAGGGATTCCGCACTGTATGGACCGATAAACAACGCACCCGCATGACGAATGTTATCTATCACTTCATCGGGATTTTCGACTACTAACTCCAGATGTTCCGGTGCAATGCGATTTGATATTTCTACTCCCTCATCGATGTTTGCAACCTTAATTAATGCACCTTGTTGTGCCAATGCGGCGCCAATAACCGCTCGCCGTTCCATGGCCGGCAGCAATTCGTCTATCGCTTGTTGCACCCGGGAAAGAAAATCAGCGTTGGGAGAAATCAGAATCGCCTGCGCATTTTCATCATGCTCGGCCTGGGCGAATAAATCCATTGCCACCCAATACGGGTCTGCCGATCCGTCGCATAACACAAGCACTTCCGACGGACCAGCAATCATGTCGATACCCACCTGACCAAATACCAGACGTTTAGCGGTGGCGACATACGCATTGCCCGGTCCGACAATCTTATCTACCCTTGGCACGGTTTCCGTCCCGTGAGCTAGGGCGGCAATCGCTTGCGCACCGCCAATGGTAAATACACGATCGACGCCGGCAATCGCGGCGGCTGCTAATACCGACTCATTTACGACCCCTCGGGGTGTTGGTACCATCATAATGAGTTCGCCTACATTCGCGACTTTAGCGGGAATGGCCGTCATCAAAACCGACGACGGATACGCGGCTTTACCGCCGGGTACATACAGTCCTACTTTGTCCAACGGTGTAATTCGCTGACCGAAGCGGTTGCCGTTGGCTTCGCTAAACTCCCAGGACTGCTCCAATTGTTTTTCATGGTAGCCGCGGATACGGGCCGCTGCTACTTCTAGCGCGTCTCGATTCACCGCATCGATGGTTTGCAGTGCCTTTTGCAGACGCTCCCCTGGCATTTCCAAATCCGTAACGCTTTGAAGATCTAATTCATCGAACTCACGAGTGTATTCCAATAACGCCGGATCGCCCTCATGACGAACACGATCGATTAATTCACGCACAGCGGATTCGATAGTTGGATCGAATTCGGTATTTCTTTCCAACAAGGCTGTCAGCTCGGTGTTGAATGCCGCATCGGTGCTGTCGAGTTGTCGCATGTCAACCACGGTTTGTGTTTAACTTACTGGGGCTCCGGCCGCGATTACATCTACCAACTCGCCGATTTGGGGTTGCTTGAGTTTCAAGGCGGCGGGGTTGGCTACTAGACGTGAACTGATTTCAGCCACCTGTTCCATTTCCACTAATCCGTTTGCTTGTAGGGTATTGCCGGTATCCACCAAGTCCACGATTCGATCCGCCAATCCCACCAGTGGCGCCAATTCCATGGACCCGTACAACTTGATGGCCTCGGTTTGAATACCCTTAGCGGCAAAATACCGGCGTGTAATGTTGGGATATTTAGTGGCGATACGCAATCGACGCCATTCGGTCGGATTATCATGATCTGCCAGACGTTGTGGCTCGGCCACCACCAGACGGCAACGTGCAATATTCAAATCTGCCAGTTCGTACAAACCTTCACCACCTTCTTCCATCAATTGATCTTTGCCCATAACACCCAGGTCCGCTGCACCAAATCGGACATAGGTTGCCGCATCGGCGCCCCGCACAATCATTATGCGCACTCCGGGCTTTTGTGTATCCAACACCAGCTTGCGGCTGCTGTCTGGATCCTCTTGGGGTACGATGCCGGCGCTTGCCAACACGGGTAAGACTTCGGTCAGTATGCGGCCCTTACACACGACAATCGTAATAGTCTCACTCATTCAATAACATAATAGTGAATCGAGGTTTTAGATAAAGAGCCGGGTGTGCCGATGTGACTAAGCGACGGCGGTTTCCACTTCCATAAAATTCCCCGGCACCCGACGGATATGCGCGCCCAATTGTGCCAGTTTTTCTTCGATACAATGATAACCACGGTCAATATGGTAGATTCGATCAATCAAGGTGTCTCCCTGGGCGACCAATCCCGCGATAACCAGACAAGCTGATGCGCGCAAGTCCGTTGCCATGACTGGCGCTCCGGTTAATTGTTCGACACCACGCACTACCGCAGTGTTACCTTGTAGCTCAATATCCGCACCCATACGTTGCAATTCCTGCACATGCATAAAACGGTTTTCGAACACAGTTTCCGTTACCGTGCCGGTCCCCTCGGCAATGCTATTGAGTAAAACGAATTGCGCCTGCATATCGGTCGGAAACGCTGGATAGGGTGACGTGCGAATATTGACTGCTTTTGGCCGACGCCCTTGCATGTTTAGTCTAACCCAGTTTTCACCGAGCGCGATATCTGCACCGGACTCGCGTAATTTTTCCAATACCGACTCCAGATGATGCGGACTGACATCACGTAGCTTGACATTTCCACCGGTCGCGGCGGCTGCAACCAGGTAAGTACCTGCCTCTATGCGGTCAGGGATGACGTGGTGATCAGTACCATTTAGCGCATCAACCCCCTCAATAATGATCTCATCGCTGCCTGCGCCGCTGATGGAAGCACCCATTTTGTTCAAACAATCGGCCAAATCGACCACCTCGGGTTCTCTTGCCGCATTCTCGATGACTGTGATTCCCTGCGCTAGGGTCGCAGCCATCATTAAGTTTTCCGTACCCGTAACGGACACCAGATCCATGAATATGCGGCCCCCTCTGAGCCGTGGTGCCTGAGCATGGATATAGCCGCCGTCAATTTTGATATCCGCACCCAAGGCTTCAAAACCGCGGATATGCAAGTTTACGGGGCGCGAACCGATGGCGCAGCCACCCGGCAACGATACCTTGGCCTTGCCAAAGCGTGCCAGCAAAGGTCCTAGTACCAGGATAGAGGCGCGCATGGTTTTGACCAACTCATAGGGAGCTTCATAACTTTCAACCGTCGAAGCGTCGGTTTCGATGGTCATTTCTTCATCGACTTGCAGTGATACACCTAAGCGACCCAACAACTCCATAGTCGTCGTGATGTCGTGTAAATGTGGAATATTGCTAATACGTAGTGGACTTTCGGTCAACAACGATGCCATTAACAATTTCAAAGCGGAGTTTTTCGCGCCGGAAATACGCGTTTCTCCCTGCAGTGGCCGGCCGCCACTAACTATCAGTTTATCCATTAATGTTCAGTGTGTTTGCCTGAGGTATTTGGCTTGGACAGATACGCTATCGATTATAGCTGCCGCGATACGGGAAATAAAAAGGCCGCCCCGGTGTTTCGGAGCGGCCTTTACGTGATCTTTGTTTGATTAATCCTGTTTAGCCAGTTTTTTCTGTAACTCGCCGTTTTGATACATCTCCATCACGATATCGCTACCTCCGATAAATTCACCATCAATGTATAATTGAGGAATAGTTGGCCAGTTAGAGTATTGTTTTATGCCTTCTCGTATTTCCATATCCTGCAACACATCCACCGATGCAAACGTAGTATCGCAGGCCTGGAGTATCTGAACGGCGCGACCGGAAAAACCACATTGAGGGAAATCCGGTGAACCCTTCATAAACAATACGACTTCGTTGTTGTCGATTGTTTCTTTAATTCGTTCCTGTGCACTCATTTAAGTTACCTCTATCAAATAATCGATTCATTACAAATCAAGTGACCGTCTGGGATTGCTGCTCTTCCGGTGTCAATGTCTGCATGGACAAGGCGTGAATTTCGGATTTCATGCGGTCACCCAAAGCACCATACACCATTTGATGCTGCTGGATACGCGTTTTTCCCGCAAATCCGGGGCATACAATCACCGCATTAAAATGGTGACCGTCACCTTCGATTTCAACCGTTGCATTCTGCAAATTGTCTTCAATCCAGCGTTTGATGTCTTCGGGTTGTACCATGTTTTAGATTCTCACTGACGTTATTTTACCTGATTGACCGGACAGGGTATTGAAGAATAAATGTGGCCATGCGTTCCGAACTTGACTGGCTATAACCCAAAAACGCTCTCCAGTTCAGCCACTTTAATCATTGCCGCCAGTTGTTCGGGGATGTTATCAAATTGGATTTCACCGCCACGCTGCCTGACGTCTTGTGCCCATTGCAATAACAAAGCCAAACCGGCACTGTCCGCCCGGTCTATATCGCCCAAATCGAGCCGGACGTCGGATTGACCGTTTAGTGGACCGGGATACAGCTTGGCAACCGTGTCGAATCCCAACTCCCCGGACAACACATAACTTCCGTCACCCTTTGCATCAATTTGAGCCGCCATCAGCTACTGCTCAGCTCAACGTTCTTGTCCGTCAAAGATTTGATTAACGCGTCCATACCTTGGGTCTGGATAATCCGGTTATACGAGCTGCGGTAGTTGGTGACAAGACTCACACCGTCCACAGAAACATCGTACACTTTCCAATCACCTTGACTATTTTTATGAAAAGAATAGTTCATGGTCACCGGCGGACCGCTGCCAAGATCAAATTGGGTACGGACAATCGTACGTTTGTCATCATCTTTGAGTTTTAGAGGTTTGATTTGCAGGGGATGGTCCGACTCGTACTCTAACAACGCTGTTGCGTAGGTCCGCACCAGCAATGTGCGAAATTCCTCGACAAAGCGAACCTGTTGATCCTTATTGGCGTTTTTCCAGGAACGACCCAACACCAGACGCGACATACGTTCGAAATCGAAGTGTGGCACCACAATATCGTCGACCAATTTATAAAGTTCCGCATTATTGTTGACCAGCGATTCACGATTTGTGTCGAGTTCGCCGATTAAGGTGTCGGTGGTATCGCGAATCACCTGATCCGGTGGTGTACCCGCCCAACTCGGCGACCATACGCCGAGCCAGACTAAAGTTAAGAACATCAATCCCGATTTTTTCATTACTCTTCTCCTGAGGCCTTGTTGAATAGCATCTGACCAATCAGTTGCTCCAGCACCACGGCCGATTGCGTTAAATAAATTTGATCACCATCTTGCAAAAATGTTTCCTCACCGCCAGGTTCAAGGCCGATATACTGCGCCCCCAATAATCCTGCGGTAAGAATAGACGCGCCTGTGTCTTCGGGCAGATTGTCGTATTCACTCTCGATTTGCATCACCACTTCCGCCCGGTAATCGTCCTTGGCGACACGGATATCGGTCACACGTCCAATACGCACGCCGGCTAATGATACCGGTGCTTTTACCGTCAGCCCGCCAATATTGTCGAATTGCGCAGTAATGGTGTATCCATTATTTATACTGGCAGTACCCATGTTACCCACTTTCAGGGCCAACACAAGCAAGGCAAGCAGGCCGGCCAGCACAAACACACCTACCCAAATTTCAACTGATTTACGCTGCATCTTAGACTTCTCCAAACATAATAGCAGTCAACACATAGTCCAATCCCAAAACCGCCAGTGAAGCCGTTACCACTGTTCGGGTGGTGGCTCGGCTGACACCCTCTGATGTCGGGTCTGCATCATAACCTTCAAACACCGCGATCCAGGTCACCACAAAACCGAATACCAAACTTTTGATAACGCCGTTTAATATGTCTTCGACCACATCGACGCCGTCTTGCATGGCCGCCCAATACACGCCACTGTCTACACCCAGTTGACCGACACCTACCAAGTAGCCCCCGAGCACACCCACCGCTGTAAAGATAGCGGACAATAAAGGCACGGCAATGATGCCGGCCAGCAAACGCGGTGCGATAACACGTACCATGGGATTCACCGCCATCATCTCCAACGCATCTAGTTGTTGCGTTGCTTTCATCAAACCGATCTCGGCGGTCAAGGCGGAACCGGCACGACCGGCAAATAACAATGCCGCCAGCACCGGGCCTAATTCGCGGGTTAATGACAAAGCGACCACCAGACCTAGAGACGATTCAGCGCCAAAGTCGACCAAGGTATTGTAGCCTTGTAAACCTAACACCATACCCACAAACAATCCGGCGACCAGAATAATTAGCAAAGTCAGGACGCCGACAGCGTAGATCTGATGCACCAACAGGCCAAAACGACCGATGGCTACCGGAAAACCGCGCAGTGCATTTAGCAAAAATAAACTGGCATTGCCTAAACGCTCGACCGCGAGCAATGTATTGGCCCCTATGATGCGAATCGTATTCATGGGTGACTCGAAAACAGGTCGTCGATATAGTCGTCGTCGCTGTAGTGGAACGGCACCGGGCCGTCCGGCAAGCCACTGACAAACTGTTTTATCTCCGGCAAATCACTGTGCATCATTTCATCGGGCGAACCCCGACCAATCACTTTCCCACCACCTAACAAATAAACCTGATCCGCGATACTAAAACCTTCTTTTACATCGTGTGTGACGACTATAGAGGTTAAACCGAGTGCATCGTTTAACTCGCGAATGAGCTTCACCACCATGCCCATGGAAATAGGATCGAGTCCTGCGAAGGGTTCGTCGTACATGACGACATCCGGATCGAGCGCGATAGCCCGAGCCAGCGCTACACGGCGCGCCATACCCCCGGACAACTCGTCCGGCATGAGATTGCGAGCACCACGCAAACCCACCATTTGTAATTTTACTAACACCAAATTTCGCACCAAGACTTCGGGCAATTCGGTGTGTTCACGCACTGGAAAAGCGACGTTGTCGAACACATTCATGTCAGTCAACAACGCACTGTGTTGAAACAACATACCCATGCGTTTACGCAATTGGTATAAATCAGGTCCACGTAAATCGGGAACGGACACGCCGTCGAATAACAATTCGCCATGGGATGGACGCAAACGTCCACCAATCAACGCCAACAAGGTTGACTTGCCGCAACCGCTAGGACCCATAATGGCCGTCACTTTGCCACGGGGTATGTCCACATCGACACCACGGTAAATGCTGCGTGTGTTAAAAGCGAAGTGCGCATCACGAACTGCAATTATGGATGCATTGTCATGACGCGCGGACACAGATTGGGACAATCGTTAACCTTTACGAATTGCGAGGTGGTTGGGCGGCTGCATTCTAACAGACTTAGCCGGCAACATAGACAAGGCCATACGGCCCCTTGAATATGTGCGTTATACTTGCTCAAACAAGCGATGCAAACCGTACGATTGATGTTTTTCCATATTGACTCCCATGTTACCCCGCGCATGTTAACCAACTATGAATGACACGGAATTAGCCGGTTATGGCCGTACGGTGGTGGACATGGAATTGGCCGCGTTGAACAAACTTAGGCAGCGAATTGACAGCGAATTCACACATGCTTGTGAGATGATCTTGGGCTGTGACGGCCGTGTGGTTGTCATCGGGATGGGTAAATCAGGCCATATCGGTGGCAAAATTGCATCGACGTTGGCCAGCACGGGAACGCCGGCGTTTTTCGTGCACCCGGGGGAAGCCAGTCATGGTGATCTGGGTATGATCACTACACACGATCTGGTCATCGCCATTTCCAACTCTGGCGAGACGGCAGAAATTTTAACCATCGTTCCCATCGTAAAACGCATGGGAATAAAACTCATCGCTATGCTGGGTAAGCCACAATCCACATTAGGCGAACAGGCGGATATCATACTGGATGTCAGCGTGGAACAAGAGGCGTGTCCGATGAATCTTGCACCCACGTCGAGTACAACGGCGACTTTATTAATGGGCGACGCATTAGCGGTTGCCGTGTTTCGCGCCCGTGGTTTTTCCGAAAAGGATTTTGCCCGCACTCATCCCGGTGGGTTACTCGGACGACGCTTGCTGTTGTATGCCCGCGATCTCATGCATAAAAACGATGCAGTGCCGCTAGTGACGGAACAAGCGTCGTTGCCCGAAGTATTGATGGAAATGACCAGCAAGTCTCTGGGTATGACCGGCGTGATTGACAACGGTCAAAAGTTGATTGGAATTTTTACCGACGGCGATTTACGCCGTACTTTAAACGAGGAAACCGACGTATATGCCGTGCAGGCTAAAGATGTAATGACCCCCAATCCATTCACTATAGGACCCGATGTACTAGCCGCCGAGATTGTGCACATGATGCGTGAACACGCCCGTCATGGGCCACATGCCATCAACGGGGTGTTCGTGGTGGACAAAGATAATCGGGTGCTGGGTGCATTAAATACTCACGACCTATTACGTGCGGGCGTCTTATAAGCATCGTGACGACTTTACTGCGTAATGAGAAATTCGTTGTGATTTCCGTGTTCGCGGCGTTGGCCTTGTTTAGTCTCTGGCTGCAATTAGTCTTGTTAAAACCCGAACAAAAACCTGAAGATGCAAAGATTACCCATGATCCGGACTACTATGTGGAGAATTTTACCGCCACCGGTATGGACCCTGACGGTATAAAATATGTATTGGAAGCAGAACGCTTGGTGCACTATCCAGACGATGGATCATCGTTGTTGGATAACCCGCACGTTATACAATTTGAAGCAGAACAAGCACCGCGACATATTTATGCGAAGTCGGGCTGGCTATCCGGTGACGGGAAGGATATTCTGTTAACCGGTGAGGTAAAAGTCATTCAGGGCAAGGGCGATGAAAATGCTGGCGGGATTACCACCACCCGCAAATTAAAATTACGCTTGAAAGAATGATCGAAAAAATACAGATCAGGGTAATCCCGATCGGGAATTGTGAAATGAAAGCTAATATCTTGTATACCGCGTTTCTAGTACTAGCGTCCACGCTGGTCCCAACTGTGGTGCCAGCACTAGATTCCGACCGCAACCAGCCGGCGGTGATCGATGCCGATGAGGTGGATATTGACCTTGAAACCGGTGAGCGCATCTATCGTAGGAACGTTTATATGCAACAAGGTACCATCCGCGTTAAGGCAGACGAAGTGGTGACGTTGATTAAAAATGGGAAATTGAGAAATGCTATTGCCGTCGGTCGGCCAGCCATTTTTCGGCAACGGCCCGAAGGAAAGGAGACCGATGTCATCGCCAAAGGCAACAAGATGGAAATTGACGAAGTAGCCGATCTCGTTACACTGACCGGCAATCCCGCCAGCGTCGAACAGGAAGGCAACGTAGTTACCGGCAAAACCATTGTCTATAACATGTCGACGTCGAAAGTGAAAATTCGCGGTGGTAGTTCCGAGTCGCCCACGTCACAACAAGACGAACAAATCGCGGAGCAAAACGATAACGCTGAGCCGGAACAAACATCCGAAAAGGCGGAATCATCAACGGCGACGACCGACGAATCAGGTCGGGCACGGATGACCATTCCACCGCGCAAAAAGTCACAATCAGACAATTGAGCGTCAATCCTGCACCTGAAATTACACCGCGTATCATTGAAGGCAACGCTGAAACCGTTGCTGATATCAATTCGTTAGCCACTGCCGGACTGACTAAAAGTTATAGAGGCCATGCAGTGGTCGACCACGTCGACATGACGGTGGAAAGCGGTGAGGTAGTCGGTTTGCTGGGTGCAAACGGTGCGGGTAAAACTACCTGTTTTTACATGATTGTCGGTTTGATACGACGCGACAGCGGCACCATCATGTTGAATGAACAAGACATTAGTAACTTGCCTATGCATGAACGCGCGCGTTTGGGCATCGGTTACCTGCCCCAGGAGGCGTCTATTTTTCGCAAACTCAACGTGGAAGACAACATTATGGCAGTACTGGAGGCACAACCGGATTTGTCCCATGAGGAGCGTCATGATCGTGTCGACACCTTGCTGGAAGAATTTGGTATTGCACATAAACGTAAGTCTATGGGTATCAGTCTTTCCGGTGGAGAAAGACGGCGCGTGGAAATCGCCCGCGCGCTTGCTGTACAACCTTATTTTATTTTGCTGGATGAACCATTCGCCGGTATAGACCCGATTTCCATCGGTGATATTCAGTTCGTTATTTCCATGTTGCGGGATAGAGGTATCGGTGTGTTAATTACCGATCACCAAGTCGGTGCAACATTGGGTATTTGCGACCGCGCATATATTCTGCATCAAGGTAAAGTACTGACTGCGGGCAGCCCGGAGGAAGTATTGTCCCACGAGGGTGTAAGGGAAGTGTACCTGGGTACGAATTTCCGCTTGTAAGTCTGACGGTTAGAGCCGTCGAATTCCTGTAAAATAGCCATCAAGTTTTGAATGCCGTAAACAGGGGTGTCGCACCCACTGTTTGGACGCAAAATAATTAAATGAAACAATCTCTAGAACTCAAACTCGGCCAGCGACTCACGTTGACACCGCAATTACGGCAGGCAATACGCTTGTTACAGTTGTCGACCATCGAATTGCGAACCGAGTTGCGTGAGGTGATTGAAAGCAACCCGTTGTTGGAAGAAGTCGATGAAGAGACACCTGAGATTTCGCAAACCGATCAGGCAGCGGAAAGTGATGCAGATATTAATCTCGACGACGAATACGATTTTGAAACACCCGATGCGATTATTGAGCGCAGTGAAATAGAAGATTCTAGCAACAACGAAACGGGCGACGAGCCGACGGTTGAGTTCGAACCGGTCGATTATCGAACCAGCGTCAACAACAACCACGGCGATTCCGGTTTGCCGGATTTCACCGAGCGCATGCATAGTGCCACCACGTTGCATGAACACCTCATCTGGCAAATGAACATGACACCGTTCAGCGATATGGATCGTAAAATCGCTGAAATTATCATCGGTTGTATCAGCGAAGACGGTTATCTCGAAGCCTCGGCAGAAGAAATCAAAAACATGGTAAATCATGAAGACATCGACGTCGAGGAAGTCAACGCGGTGTTACACAGGATACAGGCTTTCGATCCTACCGGTGTGGGTGCGCGCGATCTTAACGAATGTTTGCTGTTGCAACTAAAACAAAAAGACAAATCCACTCCCTTGATCGCCCATGCCGAAGAATTGGTGCGTCATTATTTAAACCTGTTGGCTAAACACGATTTTAAAACCCTCAAGAAAAAACTGCGGCTGGATACGGAGCAACTACAGATAGCCATCGATTTGGTACGCGAACTGAACCCCAAACCTGGCAACACGGTGGAATCCAACGCCGCTGATTATGTTATTCCCGATGTGGTGGTCGCAAAGCACAACGGTCAATGGCAGGTCGCACTCAATCCGGGTGCGTCGCCGGAGTTGCGAATCAACAATTTCTATCAGTCCATGATGAGTGACAACAAAGACCGTGACACTAATTCTTATCTAAAAAACCAGATGACCGAGGCGCGCTGGATAATGCGTAGTTTGCAAAATCGCAACGATACAGTATTACGAGTCGCCCAAGCCATCGTCAAAAAACAGGTCGATTTTTTTGAAATCGGTGCGGATGCAATGAAACCCCTGGTCATGCGCGAAATAGCCGACCAACTGGAAATTCATGAGTCCACCGTATCGCGGGCTACCACACAAAAATACATGCTCACCCCACGTGGCGTATTTGAACTGCGTTACTTTTTTTCCAGTCATGTTGAGAGCGAAGACGGAGAGGCGTTTTCTTCAACGGCGATCCAATCCAAGATTCGTAAACTAATTGAAGACGAACCGACAGCCAAACCCATTAGTGACAACAAGATTTCGGACATTTTGCTACAGGAAGGTATTAAGGTGGCCAGACGCACGGTTGCAAAATATCGTGAGCAAATGAATATACCACCTTCCAGTCAACGGAAGGTGTTGATGTAAACCTTGTAACGGAGGTACTACTATGCAAATAACAATTTCCGGTCAACACCTCGACATTACACCGGCTTTACGGGAATACGTGTCCGACAAAATGTCACGCATATCACGGCACTTCGATCATGTCACCACAGCCCATGTGGTATTACATGTGGAGAAACAACGCCACTTGGCTGAAGCCACCATGAACACCCGTGGTGCTACGCTACATGCCGGGGGCGAGGCGAGTGATATGTATGCTGCGATAGATGCATTGAGCGACAAGCTGAACCGGCAAGTCATAAAACACAAAGAAAAAAGGGGGAATCGTCATCATAACCGCACTGCATTAAAGGAACAAACGTCCAAATGAACGAAGCTGCATTGGATTCGGCCGAGGACACTGGAAAATCTTCAGCGGCCGGACATTCCATCACAAAATATTTATCCACCAGTCGCATTACTATTGACTTGCATGTTGCCAGCAAAAAAAGGTTGCTCGAAGAAATTGCCGCGCTATTGTTAAGAGACCAAACCGGTCTTGACAAGGAAACCGTGTTTCAAGTGCTAGTGGAGCGCGAGCGTTTGGGCAGTACCGGCATTGGCTACGGTGTCGCTTTGCCCCATGGACGTGTCAACGGTATCAACGAACCCATTGTGGCGGTAGCGAAGTTACGCCGGCCGCTGGACTTCGACGCACCGGATCAACAACCGGTAGAGCTGATCATTGCCCTACTGGTACCCGCGGACGCCACTGAAACACACCTACAATTACTGGCGGCGTTAGCCAAACTACTCGATCAAAACGAAGTCCGTGCTGGTCTTATTAATGCAACTCATGCCGACCAAGTGATCGATTGGCTTGGTCAAAACAGTGCATCAAAGGGTTAAGATAAACCGGTGACATTGCAGAACTAGTGAATGTATTCATTGTCAGTGGCCTATCCGGTTCCGGTAAAAGTATCGCCTTACAGGCCCTGGAGGATCTTGGCTATTACTGCATAGACAATTTGCCGGCGGTGTTGCTGACCGAGTTTGCCGAACAATTGTTGAATGGCGACTCCAAGATCGACCGCACCGCAATAAGTATCGATTCCCGTAACCAGCTTTTTCTGGAGTCGCTGCCGGAACACCTGAAAAAACTGCACGCTTTGGGCATTGAATACCGCATACTGTTTCTTGAAGCGGACGATGGTGCATTGGTTAAACGTTTTAGCGAAACCCGGCGTAAACATCCCTTATCCGATGACGATACGTCCTTGCTGGAAAGTATCCGCCAAGAACGCGAATTATTAGCTCCACTATCGGATACGGCCAGCCGGCGTATTAATACGACCACTACCACACCTCATGAGTTACGACGATTGGTGCGTGACATTGCCGGGGGTGAACAACCGAGTGGCGCGGTGTTGATGTTTGAATCATTCGGTTACAAACACGGCACACCATTGGATGCAGATTTTGTTTTCGATGTTCGCTGCCTGCCTAACCCGCATTGGCAACCGGAATTGCGCACCATGACTGGGTTGGACACACCTGTCATCCAGTTTCTGGAAAGCCACGCACCAGTCATAAAAATGGTAGAACAGATACGCTCGTTCATCGAATATTGGCTACCGAGTTTCGAGGCGGAGAACAGAAGCTATATCACTATCGCCATCGGTTGCACCGGTGGTCAACACCGTTCCGTCTACATTTCGCAGAAGTTAAGCGATTATTTCATACACAAACGTGTCCAGGTACAAACAAGGCATCGCGAGTTGAAACCCCAAGGTGTGCGTGACCACACACCGAAATCAGTGGCGGTGGTAAAATGAAACTGGAGCGGGAAATCAAAGTCATTAACAAACTAGGCTTGCACGCGAGAGCCGCCGCAAAATTGGTAAAAACCGCGAACGCTTTTGCATCCCAGCTACAACTGCAGTGCGAGGATCGTGAGGCGGATGCCAAAAGCATAATGAGTGTAATGATGTTGGCTGCGGCAAAAGGCACCCAGGTTACTATCGCTGCGGAAGGGGACGATGCGGAACACGCATTAAGCGCTGTGGCGGAATTATTTGCTGAGCGATTTGGTGAGGACGAGTAATGTTCTCCCTACATGGGGCCGGTGTTGGCGCCGGCATCGCCATCGGCACCGCGTTTGTTTTAAATCGCGATCATCCGGAAATTCCCGATTACTTAATCTCCTCGGACAAGGTCGAAAATGAAGTAGCACGATTTCGTGCGGCAATATCGTCCACACGGGAAAAACTCCGGTTGCTGCAATCCAACGTTCCGGACGATGCGCCGGTGGAAATTGTTTCATTCATCGACACGCACTTGTTAATGCTAGACGATCCACTGATTTGCGAAAAACCCATTGACACCATACGACAATCCAAATGCAATGCGGAAAAAGCATTGCAATCTCAAGCGGAAGTACTCATCGAAGCATTCGAAAAAATCCAAGACCCCTACCTTCGCAGCAAAAAATCTGATGTCGATCAAGTGGTCAGTCGTATTCATAATGAGTTGTTGGATGTCACCGACGACATGGCTGAACACTTACCTGGTGGCCTCGATGGACAAATCGTGATCACCAACGATCTCACCCCGGCTGACGCAGTAGCATTAAAGAACAGGCGTATGGCTGCGTTTGTCACTAACTTTGGAGGGCCTATTTCACACACCGCGATTCTCGCCCGTGGTCTGCGTATACCGGCCATTGTGGGTTTGCATGGCGCTACCCGTTATATTCGAAATGGCGACATGTTAGTGGTCGACGCGCATAACGGCTCCATATTAGTCGATCCCGATCAGGCAATCCTTGAAACCTACCAGCAACGGCAACAACGGGAAGCCATTACTCAGCATGAGCTGTTGTTGCTTAAGGATATCGAGGCGCGAACCCACGATGGAGTTTTCGTTTCATTGATGGCGAATATCGAACTACCCGACGACATTAACGCCGTGACCCGCGCAGGTGCGACCAGTGTAGGCCTGTACCGTACGGAATTTTTGTTTATGAATCGTGAACAACCGCCCAGTGAAGACGAGCAATACGAAGCCTACTCGGTTGTACTCGATGCACTGCCTGGGCCGGTGGTCGTTCGCACGCTTGATCTTGGTGCGGACAAACAGGTGGACGGGGGACGCACCGGTTCCCACACGACTACCAACCCGGCCCTGGGACTACGGGCGGTACGGCTTTGTTTGCACGACCCTGGATTATTTCGACCACAACTGCGCGCCATATTACGCGCGTCGGTGCATGGCAGCGTCGAGATTATGATCCCCATGCTGTCGACTTTGAATGAGCTCGATCAAGTATTGGAAATGATGCGCGAAGTAAAACGCGAATTGACCCGTGAAGGTATCCCTTTCAAACCGGACATACCCATCGGTGGTATGATCGAGGTGCCGGCGGCAGCCATCGCGGCAGATTTGTTTGCGTGTAAATTGGATTTCTTATCCATAGGCACCAATGACTTGATTCAATACACCTTGGCCATCGACCGTGTAGATGATGAAGTCAACTATCTCTATGATCCGTTACATCCTTCCGTATTGCGTTTGATTCATAACACTATCAGGGCGGGACATGAAGCTGGCATCCCAGTGGCTATGTGCGGCGAAATGGCAGGCGATACGCGTTTCACCCGTTTGTTGTTGGGCATGGGTTTACGTACATTCAGTATGGACCCGACTACTTTACTCGACGTTAAAAAAAACGTGTTGGAATCCGATGTACAAGCATTGGCAAAATCCGCCCAGGAAATCCTAGCTACAACGACCAGCGGCGAGTTACGGCAACTGGTCGATCAACTGAACGCTCATTCATAAGGTTACAACCAATTAGCCGCCTACTTGTTTGTATGTTAATTTAGTGCCATCGCCTTTGTGGTGATTCCCGCCAAGCATTTGGCGTAAAACCCGCGGCAACAAAGCCGCTTCCCTTGAAACCGAAACGGCCGAGTCCATGCCGCAGACTGAAAATCAGGAAGTGCTTGAACAACTGAGCAACGCGCTCGACAGCGGAGCGTTCGCACAGATTCGCGCGTTGTTACAGGAGTTGCACCCCGCCGATACGGCCCAATTGCTGGAGAGTATTCCACCTGACCAACGAGTGATGGTTTGGTCTGAGGTACCCGTTAGCAAGATGGGCGAAGTGTTGACGGAAGTATCCGACGGTGTGCGGGATGGTCTGCTTGAGAGCATGGACACCGATATGCTGGCCAGCGCCGTGCGCACCCTGGATGTGGACGACATCGCGGACCTTGCGCCCGATCTTCCCGACGACGTTATTGCGGATATTCTGTTCAGCGTCGATAAAGAAGAACGACCTGCTTACGACGCCGTCCTGGCTTACCCCGAGGACACTGCCGGTGGTTTGATGAATATCGACACCACGGAGATACGCGCCACCATAACCCTGGCCACAGTATCGCGTTATTTACGTCTAAAGGGTGAACTACCCGAATACACCGACAAATTATTCGTTGTCGATCGCAATAACCGGTTGAGGGGCATATTGTTTATGTCGACATTGTTGACGAATGACCAGACGCTGCGTGTCGCACGGTTTATGGACAACGATCCGATTAAGTTTACCGTGGACACGCCCAGCACCGAAGTCGCCGCGTCGTTCGAGCGCTACAATTTAATATCCGCGCCGGTAGTGGACGAAGACGACCGTTTGATCGGTCGCATCACCGTTGACGACGTCATTGATGTGATCCGCGAAACCGCCGATCACTCGGTTATGGTGCGTGCCGGTGTGAGCGAAGAAGAAGATATTTTTGCACCGGTACGTCTGACCGCTCGGGCCCGTGCTTTGTGGCTGGGGGTTAATCTGATTACGGCACTCATTGCATCCTGGGTTATCGGACAATTCGAAAACACTATTGAGAAATTGGTAGCGGTTGCGGTACTCATGCCCATTGTCGCCAGTATGGGCGGCAACGCCGGCATGCAGACGCTTACCGTCGTCATTCGCGGGTTGGCTGTTGGCACCATCAGCAGCAGCAATGCCATGCGGGTACTGCGTAAGGAATTTCTGGTGGGTGGTTTGAATGGTTTGATATGGGCTTTGGCGATCGCCTCGGTGGCGACCCTGTGGTATCGCGATCTTTTTTTGGGTGCGATCGTCGCGCTTGCCATGTTTATCAACCTTATCGCCTCGGCAGCAGCCGGTGTCGTATTGCCGATGGCCTGTAAGCGGTTTGGCATCGATCCGGCTCTAGCCAGCGGTGTCGCGCTTACCACTGTCACCGACGTTATTGGATTTTTGTCTGTGCTCGGTCTCGCTGCGCTTTTTTTAGTTTAGTCAGCACTACCCCGAAGAATCCCAGTACAAATGTCATTACTAACATCGGTGCATTTCCGAAGCGTACAAACGGCGTGGCGCCGGCCATGGGTTGAACATTGCCCTGCAACACGGCAAATTGAAATTGAGGCGTTTGTGAAACAATTTTTCCGCGCTCGTCAATCACGGCGCTAATACCGGTATTGGCGGCGCGAATAAACGGGCGAGCGGTTTCCATCGCCCTCATTTGTGCCATCTGTAATCGCTGGTGGGGCGCCAAAGAATTGCCAAACCAGGCGTCTTCACTGACATTCACTAACACAGTTGCTTGCGGTAAAGCAGCTCGCACGCCCAATGGGAACGCATCTTCATAACAAACGGAAATACCGGCTCGTTGATTGGCTACGGATAGGGCCGTTTGCGGCGGCTTCCAACTTGAGAAGTCCGCCATCGGTATTTCCAGGTAATCGACTACCCAGGAGAACAACGGTTTTAGCGGCAGGAATTCGCCAAATGGTACCAAGTGTTTTTTACGATAAAACTCGAGATCGTAACTGACTGCAACAACGCTGTTGTAATAAGGCTCCCCACCGGGTTCGCGCTCCAGCAATCCAAAAATAAAATCGGCTGGATGCTTACGCAAGGCCTGCCAAAACGTTTGTTCGACTTCGTCCACATAAAAAGGCAAGGCAGACTCGGGCCAGACAATTAGGTCGCGGTCGGGTAACGTCAGACTGGTTTGCAAATACATGTCGCGAATACGCGCCGACTCGTCGGACTGCCATTTCGCAGTGAGTGGAACATTGCCTTGCACGAGAGCCACTTTCAGTGATTCACCGGTAGGGGTTGCCCATTGAGTTTTGTCCGCAAACCAAGTGATGGCGAAGATAAAAACAATCAAAACACTCCCCGACAACGCGAAGCGACGGGATCTGAGCACACTTGCCGCCAGTATGCCGGCACACACCGCGACCATTAGACTAACACCATAAACACCGGTCCACGGCGCTAAATGTCCAAGCCAGGAATTTACCTGGCTGTAGCCGGCAGATAACCAGGGAAAACCGGTCAACACCCAGTCACGTAACCATTCGGCGATCATCCAACCGAATGGCATCAATAACACCGTGGCCGCAATGGAGTTTCCACTTGCAATTCGAGCCTGAACATAGGCACCCAAAGCCGGAAACAGAGACAACAGTGCGATTAAACCGGCTACGCAAACACCAGCCAATATCGCCGGCATATTGCCAAACGTATGCAAACTGACATAAATCCATGACACCCCGACGCTGAACATGCCGTAGCCAAACAAGAAGGCACGCAATGCAACACGGCCGGGGGTTACACATGACCAGGTGACGAACAGCGCGCTCAAACAAATAATGGCGAGGGGAAACAGAAAGAACGGCGCGAATGCCAGTGGAAACAATAATCCGCCAAGCAATGCCAAAGCATCGCCTTTTTTACCTCTCAACGCCTCTTGTAATTTATTCAAGAAAGACTGTCGAGCAAGAAATCCGGTTGTTGCATTTCTCAACCGCTATCCGGCGAACCGATGCACTAACTAAAGACTATGTGTCAGCGACTACAGTGTCCGGCACCCGGCGGCTTGCGCGCAACAAATGCACACGACGGCTATCGGCATTTAATACCTCGAAGCGAAAGCCTCCGGCATCGGCAGATTCCCCGCGTTGCGGCACATGCCCCAATGCATTGATCACCAGACCACCAACGGTATCTATTTCACCGTCATCAATATACGTATCAAAGTATTCATTAAAATCTTCGATAGGCAGTACCGCTTTAACGATAAACTCATTTTCATCACGTTGCATGATCATGCTTGCTTCTTCATCGATGTCATACTCGTCCTCAATTTCGCCGACGATTTGTTCCAATACATCTTCGATTGTGATGAGTCCTGCGACACCGCCGTATTCGTCCACTACGATGGCCATATGATTGCGGTTGGCCCGGAATTCAGCCAACAAAATATTCAACCGCTTGCTCTCTGGAATAAATACCGCAGGCCGCAACATATCACGCCATTGAAAACGCTCTTCACTCGCCTCGTGGAAATGACGCAACAAATCCTTCGCCAGGAGTATTCCAATGACCCTGTCACGTTCACCGTCTGTGACTGGAAAACGCGAATGTCCCGACTCAATGACAACCGGCAAGAGTTCCTCCGGTGTCTGACTACGGTCAATCATGACCGCCTGAGAGCCGGCCACCATGACATCGCGAACTCGTAGTTCGGATACCTGGATGACCCGTTGAATGGTATCCAACGCGTCTTGATCCAACAGCTCGCGTTCCTTAGCCTCGCTCAACACCTCGAACAACTGCTCACGCGTCGCCGGTTCGCGTTGCACTAAAGCAAGTAGCTTTTCAATCCACCCCATCGCAGGCGAACGGATTTTCGCTTCTTGATTCATAAATTGGATGAACGTTGTCGAATTAATGTTGGTATGGCGCGGGGAACCCCAAACGCGTTAACACGTTGGTTTCCAACTGTTCCATTTGTTGTGCGTGCGCCTCTTCTTGGTGGTCGTAACCGCACAAGTGCAATACACCATGCACGATTATGTGCGCCCAATAAGCGGCTTCGACTTTATCTTGTTCTTGCGCCTGCCGCTTAATCACCGGTGCGCACACCACCACATCACCTAGAATATTTGTTTTCGTTTGCGGTGGATCGGTAAAAGGGAATGACAACACATTGGTTACCTTATCTTTGCCGCGATACAGCCGGTTTAGTTCAGTAATTTCATTCTCATCTACCACGCGTACGGTCAATTCGGATTTAACCTTCTGTTTATCGTGCAATGTGACCTGTACCCAATATGATATGTCTTCACTGGACGGCACGTCGGTTGACGCAGATGCATTTTGTACCACCACATCGACACTCATTCGGGGTTGGATTTGCCCTTACTATGATGCTCGTAAGCTTCGACAATACGCTGCACGAGCGGGTGCCGTACCACGTCTTGTGGTTTGAATATTGTAAAACTAATGCCGTTGATTCCTTCTAAAATGCTTGACGCATGACGCAAACCCGACGATGTGCCACGTGGCAAATCGACCTGGGTAATATCGCCAGTAATCACGGCCTTGGAACCGAAACCGATGCGGGTTAAAAACATTTTCATTTGCTCGATGGTAGTGTTCTGTGCTTCATCGAGAATGACGAACGACTCGTTGAGTGTTCTTCCACGCATATAAGCCAGCGGTGCAAGTTCGATAACACCCCTGTCCATCAGTTTACCGACACGGTCAAAACCCAACATTTCATATAATGCATCATACAAGGGACGCAAATACGGATCGACTTTTTGGCCGATGTCGCCAGGCAAGAAACCGAGCCGCTCACCGGCCTCCACCGCCGGACGTACAAGCACGATGCGTGATACTGCATCATCCGCCAATGCCTGGGTTGCGCAGGCGACTGCCAAATAAGTCTTGCCAGTGCCGGCCGGTCCGATGCCGAAATTAATATCGTTGGTCAGAATATTGTGCAAATAATTCCGTTGCCGTTTATTTTGCGGCCGCACCAAAACTTTACGTGCACGTATGATGATGTCCCGTTGTGGTTCCTCTTGTAAGTCGTCCGCTTGGGACAACACCAAATGGACGCGCTCGGCGCCAAGTTCAGAAGTCTCCTCCGTATCATCATATAACTTACGTAATACCCGCTCGACCTGGACGACGTCCGCATTTTCGCCGGCGATACTGAATAAATTACCCCTGTGCGTAATTTTCACATCGAAGCGATCTTCGATTTGCCTCAGGTTGGTGTTGAACTGACCACACAAACCAGCCAAACGTTCGTTATCGACAGGAGTCAGCGCAAATGTGACAGGGGAAGGAATGGTCTTCAAACGTTGTGATTAATATCCCGAATGGGTATTAGTATAGAGCAAAACTAAGCAACGCTTGCAACAGACGCTTCAATTGTACTGTTAGCTTTTTGTGATATGTCCAACACATGACCACGCAGGGAATTGGGCAGGGCTTCGGTAATTTTAACATCCAAGAATTGACCGAGTGTATCAGCAGGGGCGGGAAAATTAACTACACGGTTGTTGTCCGTGCGACCACTCATCTGCGAGGCGTCTTTACGCGCTTTTCCGTCTACCAGTACCGACTGGCCCGTGCCGACCATTTTTGCGCTGATGGCTGACGCCATTTGATGAATACATGTCTGCAATTCGGCAAGTCGCTCTTGCTTCACCGGCCGCGGTGTGGCGTCCTCCAGTTCAGCCGCAGGTGTTCCCGGCCGTGCACTGTAAATAAAACTAAACGATTGATCGAAACCAATTTGGTTTATCAATTCCATAGTGGCTCGAAAATCGTCGTCGGTTTCGCCGGGGAAGCCGACAATGAAGTCGGATGACAAAGACAACTGCGGGCGTCTCTGACGCAATTTCAAAATGATATCTATGTAATCCTGTACCGTGTATTGCCGTTTCATGGCCGACAAAATTTTATCCGAGCCGCTTTGCACGGGTAAATGCAAGTGACTGACCAGCTCCGGCACATCGGCATAAACCTCGATTAAACGGTCAGTGAATTCGATTGGGTGCGATGTGGTGTAGCGAATTCTGTCGATGCCTTCGATCTCGGCGACATACCGTAGTAACTCGGCAAAGTCGATGTCACCGCCGTCATGAGTTTTAGCGCGATATGCATTTACATTTTGCCCCAACAATGTCACTTCGCGTACACCCTGTTCGGCCAACTCGACGATTTCCGTGATGACGTTGTCAAACGGTCGGCTGAATTCTTCACCACGGGTGTATGGCACCACACAAAATGTACAATACTTGCTGCAACCTTCCATGATGGATACAAATGCCCGCACACTGTCCACGCAGGGTGGTGGCAGGCGGTCGAATTTTTCAATTTCGGGAAAACTGATATCAATCGCAGGTCTGTGCAATGTCTTAACGTCACCATACATCTTAGGCAACTGGTGATAGGTCTGCGGGCCAAACACCATGTCCACGTAGGGTGCACGTTTTATGATCGCATCGCCTTCCTGGCTGGCCACACAACCACCAACACCGATCACTAGGTCCGGATTTTGTTCCTTCCACTCACGCCAACGGCCTAATTGGGAAAACACTTTTTCCTGTGCTTTTTCACGCACCGAACAGGTGTTTAACAATAAAACATCCGCCTCTTCGGGTTTATCCGTTTTTTCCAGTCCATGGGAGTCACCGAGCGTATCCGCCATACGCGCGGAGTCGTACTCATTCATCTGGCAACCAAAGGTTTTAATATAGAGTTTGCGAGTCATAAGCTTTCAAAACGGGCGCGTACCATACTGCTTTGGATCACAAATATCCAGTTCAAGGAATTCGCATCTGAGCGTGTTCCCGCACGGCATCGCCAAATGCTTTAAAAAAGCGCGTGGAAAATTCATTCTCCAACGGTTTGTATTCCGGGTGCCATTGTACTCCTAGCGCAAAAGCCCCGGCGCCGTTAACAGCGACCGCTTCGATAGTCCCATCCGGCGCGTTCCCTTCCGACACGAGGCCCGCGCCGAGTCGATCGATACCCTGGTTGTGCAATGAGTTCACTTCGATATTTGTCGTACTGGCAATTTGCGCGAATTGACCTTCGGCGATAAATTCAATTCCATGCCGTGGACCATAGCGAACATCCATATCTTCTTCATGTTGATCGCGATGATCATCCCGGCCCGGAACAGTGTGAAGCCGTGTATGCAGCGTACCACCCATGGCAACGTTCAATTCCTGAAATCCCCGGCAAACCGCCATCAATGGCACGTTCGCCTCCAACACTTTTTCAATCAAGGTAAATGTCACTTCGTCCCGTTGCTCATCGTAGGGTTCCGCATGTGCATGGGCATCGTTGCCGTAACGTGTAGGATGTACATTCGAAACACTTCCAGTCAACATTAAACCATCGACGTGAACCAACAAATGATCAATATCGACAATATCCATCAATGCTGGAACGATAAACGGCACACACCCGGCGGCATCGTGTATTGCTGTTAGATATTTCTGGCCAACCGCATGAAATGGCGAGCCATCAATTAACTTTAAGTCCGCGGTAACGGCAACCAATGGCTTAGTCATATTATTTTCGTAGTGAATGAGTCATATTACGATATTTTTACCAAAAATGACTCCCGCCGCTACACCAGGAGATGTTTGCAGGAGAAAATGCGGTCCTTTCATTTTCCGAACTATTATCGAATGGACGTTTTCGGCAAATTCATTTACACAACGGCGGGGAACCAGCCTATCTTCACTAGACCGCAAATATACCGATGGAATGTCAATATGTTGTAACTCACTAACAAGATTTAGCGAAACAATCATTGCCAACCTTGCTTTTATAATGGGAAGCGGTAGCCGTGCAATCACCCGACTTACCGGCTCAACGATTGACCGAGAATCAACGCCATTTAAGCAAAAGTATCTTGTCAAAATATTTGTACTCGTTAGCCGTGAATACATCCATGCCGGGAGAACTTTTACAAGCCGCGCGAGATAAGGATACGGCGGACTCGCGAACGCTGCGCAAAATACTACCCGTTTGTAATCTCTCTCGTTTCTGGTTAGCAGGCGTATGGCGACGAGCCCCGAGAATGATTCTGCAACAATTTGTACCGGCTTATCTTTCGGAATCTGGTTTTCGGCCGTGACTACTAAATCTTCGAAACCAAGATGACCCTCGAGCGGATAAGTAATGACCGAAACTTCAATATCCAGCGGTGCTGCGTCCAGTAACGGCTCAAACAATTCGCCACCACCATACAACCCAGGTAAAAGGACAGTTTCGTACTCACTCACAAGTAAGCCAGTGCCTCGTTAAAACGCGTCGGCTGTGGATAACGGTGCGATGCAAACTTGTGGCTAAATGGCGGCATCGCCGGAAACGCGTACCAGGCTAAGCGGCTTTTTCAAATACCGATGAGACCACTGCCATTTCTTTGGCTTTCGCAAAATCCTTTTTGCCGCTGCCCAAGGCCGGAACCTCATCGATAATCTGAATTTCCGCCGGAATCATGAGTGGATTGCATTTCGATTTCGTCAGCGCCTTTTTAATCCTTATCGGTTCAAGATCCGACACCACCAAGGCGACGATGCGTTCGCCTTTCTTCGCATCCGGTAAATTCACTGCAACCAGTTCTAAATCGGGTTGTTCTAGTGTAATACGAATCTGCTCTTCCACCGCTGCCAGACTGATCATTTCACCGCCCAGTTTGGCAAAACGTGAATAGCGATCGACAATGGTGAGAAATCCGTCTTCATCCAACCGGCCCTTGTCGCCAGTTTTGTACCACCGCTCATTGTCGACTGACACAATGGCATCTTGCGTTTTTTCCTCATTATTCAAATAACCATTCATCACTTGCGGGCCGGCAATTAATATCAGTCCGTCCTCGCCCGCCGGTAGTGGCGCACATGTATCCGGATCGACCACCCGGAAAGCGGTGCCGGGCAAAGACATGCCTACCGTTCCGGTCTTTGTACCTCTATGAATGCGCCCGGATACCGGATCGAGGGAATCTGGCAGGTTAACGCTTGCCACCGGCGATGTTTCGGTGGCGCCATAACCTTCGTAAATATCTTTGCCAAATTTTTGTTTAAACGTTTCCCTGACTTCAGGGCTTAGTTTTTCCGCACCAGCCACCACCAAACGCAGGGATTGCAGCATCACGGGTTCGACCTGACGATTGCGAATATACAGACGCAAGAAAGTGGAAGTCCCTAACAACAAGGTGACGCGATGTTTTGCCACTAACTGCGCAATGTTGACTACATCGGTCGGGTCCGGATGATAGACGACCGGCAACCCCTCAATCAGGGGTAAAAAGGTGGTAACGGTTAAACCGAAGGCGTGAAACTGCGGCAGTGTCGCCATGACTTTATCCGAGTCTTGAAAATTCAACACATCAGCGGTTTGTTTCAGATTCGCCATTAAATTTCGATGGCTTAACATAACCCCTTTGGGCGCACCTTCGCTACCGCTGGAAAACAAAATGGCAGCCGTGTTGTCCGCATCGACCTTTTTGCAGAACAACTTGTTTAGTAAAAACGCTGGCAGGCATTTGATGGCAAGTAACGTCAACAATTTTGAAGGTGTGTTTATGCGCTCCTTTAAATCTTCCATGTACAACACTTTGATGTGCGCAAATACCCGCTCCAATTCAATGCCACGTGTTTTCAGCTTGGATGCAAACTTGCGCGATGTATAAATGGTTTTTATTTCTGCTTGGTCGACAGCTGATAACAGCGAATCTTGACTGGCAGTGTAATTGAGATTCACGGCAGTTTTTCCACACAACAACACGGCCATATTGGCAATCGCCGCCGCATTCGCCGGTGGCAACAATAGTCCGATATTCTGCTCGGAGCTTTCACTCCGAATCAATCGTGAGAAGCAAATGGCGCCGGTCAGTAGTTTGTTAGCACTTAAGCTCCCGCTGCTGGCATCGCTCGCGATGACTTGTCCGCCTTGGCGCTTGACTGCATCGATCCATGCGGATGGCAATGTAGGCAGACTTTGACTGTATTGTTGCCAAGATGTAATCGACAAGTCAAAGACAGTGCGTTTCAGTTCATCGGCTTTGGTGCTCATCGGCAGTGGCTCGCCGAAAGAAACCACGATATCCAGTTTGCCAGCGGCCCGGCGGGTCGTTTTCAGTTTGTCGCTGGAATGGGCGAATCGACTACCCCAAAGACCGTGCAAATAAAACGGCAGGATCACACCTTGCGCATTCTCGGCGGCACGTTCATAACCGCGTTTGAATTCGTTCATGTGACCGGTGCGTGTGATCGTGCCTTCCGGAAACAGGCAAACGACTTCGCCGGCATTCAGTAATTCACTGACCTTTTCCAACGAGGCTTTACTCGCGCCTTTGGAAATCGGAACAACCCCAAACAAATTGAGCAAGGATTTCAAGTACCATTTTTCATAAATACGGCGTTCCATAACGAAGCGAATCGGCCGGGGCGAAGCAACTTGCAGTATAGCCCAATCGATCCAACTCGCGTGATTGCCTAACATCAACACACCGCCCTGCTCAGGGATATTTTTAAATCCCAGCACCTGAAATCGATAACGGTTTCGTACAAGCAAGCGTAATACGAACCGCGTTAGTGATTGCGGCAGTTGGTAGATGGTATACACAGCGCCCGCGATGCCGACGAACACAATTACTACAAACAGCATCCGCCCATCCGCGCCAGCAAAAGCAAATGTTGCTGTCAAGGCGAGAAAACTCAGCATCACACTATTTTGAACCAGGTTATTGCCAGCTAATACACGACCCAATTGTTTCTCACCGGCATGAAACTGAATGAGGGCGTTCAAAGGCACGATAAACAATCCGCCCAACGCACCCAGAGCGATAAAACTCGCGCCCATCGCCCATGCATTTTGCAGTCCCGGAAATACCGTCAGCACACCCGCAACACCAACAGCACCTAAAGGAATCAAACCGGTTTCGATAAAATCCCTCGATAACCGGCCGGCAATTAACGATCCGATGACGATGCCTATGCCCGAGCATGCCATCAAGCCGTGGATGACCACGGTATTGTTTTCAGCCAACACTTCTTTGGCGAATGCAGGAAACGCTGCCAGCATCACCTGAGATATGGCCCAAAAGATGGAAAGTCCGACGATGGATAACCAGATCACGCGGTTACCGGTAATGGCTTTAAAATTGGTTTGTAAGTACGCGCCGCTACGATAACGTTGCCAGTCAAACACTAGTGTGTCTTGCGGTTTCATGATTTGCGGTAAGCGATAAGAAAGGATCAACTCCAATGTGGCAGCAATAACCAGCAGCCAACCCATGGGCGCGACTAAATGCACAATATCCGCGGGTTGGTTCCAACCGTGGCCAGTCAATAAATGCTCAAACAACATAGAAAAAGTAAAAATCCCCAACAACATGGAGACGATAGTGACAGCCTGCACGATGCCGTTGGCCCGCGCGAGATTTCTGCTACCCACCAACTCTTTGATGTAACCGTATTTAGCCGGCGAATAAATAGCGCTTTGCACCGCCAGTAAAAAAGTTAGGCCAAATGCCGCCCAAAATAGTCCGAGGTGATAACAGAATGTTATAGCCAGGGTAACGGCAACCGCCGCCCATGCGCTATAACGCATGACATTTGGTTTGGAAAATTTATCCGACAGAAAGCCGGCCGGCGTAAACAACAAGACAAATGGCAATAGGATCAAACCATTGACGATCGCGGTGAGAACGATTTGCAGTTCGCCGTCGTAGAATTTGAAGACGGTGTTTTGAATTACGATTTTGTGTCCGAGATCTACGAACGCGTTCAAAAACAACACAGATACGAATGCGAAAAAGCCGTGAGTCTTGAAAATGCTGCGCATGGTTTTGTCCTGTTAAATTCAAGTTGCCAGCGCGCAACATATCGAGTAAGGTCTATATATCGCAACTTAAGTAGAAAAAGAAGTGTTTTATATAACTAATGGTATTAAAATAAGATACTTTTTAAAGAGGTAACCGGTATGGCGCAGACAGCTCCGCTGATCAATATATTAAAGAAAACTCTCAAGACTCATGGCAAAACCTATGCCGATGTAGCGGACGCATTAGAATTGACCGAGGCTAGTGTAAAACGATTGTTTTCGGAAAAGAGTTTTTCGTTACGACGACTGGATCGCATTTGCCAAATGATGGAGATGGAAATCTCCGACCTGGTGCAGTTGATGAACGACGACCAGCATCAAATCAATCAACTTACGGAAGAGCAGGAACAGGAGATCGCCTCCGATCCTTTGTTGATGCTGATCGCAATTTGTTTATTGAATCATTGGACAGTGGGCGAGATTCTTGAAAGCTACGCTATCCGCAAAACCGACTGCGTTCGCAAACTGGCAAAGCTGGACCGGTTAAAGTTCATTGATTTATTACCGAATAATCGGGTCAAACTTCGCGTAGCACCGAATTTTAAATGGCTGGAGGGCGGACCCATTCAACGATTTTTTTTGTCCCGCGTGGAAGCGGAGTTTTTCAATTCTAGATTCGATCAACAAACCGAACTACTCGTGTGCATCAACGGCATGTTGTCAGACACATCGAACGCAGTACTACAACGCCGTATGCAACGTCTTGCCAGTGAATTCACCGAGCTAAATAACGACGATGCCAATCTGAGCTTGGAGCAACGCCATGGCACTACCATGGTGTTGGCACTGCGCAAATGGGAATACGGTGTGTTTGCCAAGTTAAAGCGACGGGAAAAAACATGAGTCGCTTGAAGTTCGCCATTGCAGCGCTAATCTTGTCGTTCACCTGGACCGAAGCAAATGTTTGGGCGAATGATACATGTGTCATCATTCTGCATGGCCTGGGTCGTACCAAATGGTCGATGTATCTGATGGAACGCAGCCTACGCAAAGCAGGATATATGGTGTGGAATGAAAGTTATCCGTCCACTGATGAAACCATAGCTGATCTGGCTAAAGACCATCTATCAAAAGGTTTGGTTTACTGTAACGAAAACAATGCAAGCCAAGTCCACTTTGTAACCCATTCGATGGGTGGGATCTTGCTAAGACAATATTTTCAAACGCATCCTGCGCCAAAAAGTTCTCGTGCCGTTATGCTGGCGTCGCCGAATCAAGGTAGCGAAATAGTCGATGTATTGAAGGACTATTGGATATTCTCTGCATCCACCGGCCCAGCTGGACAACAACTCGGCACAGAAGAAAACAGCTTGCCCAAACAGTTGGCGCCAATCGCCCTGCACATTGGCATCATTGCGGGCGAATCCAGTTCCGATCCCTGGTTTTCACCGCTTATCAGCGGCAGTGATGACGGAAAAGTCTCCGTTGAAAGTACTAAGTTGGAGGAAATGGCAGATTTTTTTGTGGTGGACAGCGGTCACACGTTTATAATGAATAACCGGTCTGTCATTGAACAGAGCATATACTTCTTAAAACACGGAAAATTCCGCAAGTAAGTTTAATATTCGATAACAAGGGGTTTAGATGAATACCGATGTTCGTTGGAGCACGTGGGATGGGATTGGGCTAGAACACTTAACACTAAGACAAGATCCGCACCGGATTATTGCGGATAGTGTGGTCATTTGCGATGTGGATGAGAAATCCTACGGTCTGCGATATCGTGTGGAATGCGATGAGTATTGGCGGGTGCGTTACGCCAAGGTGGAAATGACTGGCTCGACCTGGTTTCTCGAACTTAACACTGATGGTGAAGGAAACTGGATTGATGGTAAGGGATTTGCCTTGCAAAACCTGTCCGGTTGCATCGATATCGACATCGCCGTCACGCCATTTACCAACACACTACCCGTTCGTCGACTCAATCTGGCGGAAGGCCAGATGCGCGATATCAAAACGGTACATGTTTCCATGCCCAGCTTGTCACCTGAACCGGTACAACAACGTTATACTTGCGTACAGGTCGGACACCGGTATAAGTACGAAAAATTAAACCCCGAATTTTCAGTTGAGCTGACGGTTGATACTGACGGCTTGGTGATGGAGTACCCGCACCGTTTTCAGCGGCTCGGCTAAGACTAAAAAGTCAGTTTTGTCCTAAATAGCACGTGGCGCAACATGTTGTGCCTGGACTATTGACGAAATACTGTGTCGCAAAGTGGGTTACCGAACTTCCAAGTTGTGCGCCCTACTGGATTCGAATGAAGAAAACACCTTCTGAAAATGCGGGGATTGCTAAATATGCAAGACTATGAACAATGGAATTCCAAGCACGCAGACCGCCGCGAGCAAGAAAAGTCGCACGTCATTATCCGGGGCTAGGCCCGCCGCTAACCCAGCCAAGAAAGCCACAATTACTAGAACCACAAATACACGACTCGAGTGACATAAGAATCTGATAAATGGCGATGTAATAATCCGAACAAGATTCCAGGTAAGAAAGAATGCAAACCAGCTATAAACACCGGCAACTAGAAAGTAATCCATTAATAAAAACCAACCTTCAAACAGCGCAATTGCTGCCCGGTAACCACGGGATTCAATTGGATTAAAACGCAAAGGAAGGTTTGTCCGTCTGCCGCATGTCTATATTAAAGCGATATGGCACCGGCACTGTCTATGAAACGCCCCTAGCATCGTAAACTCATTCGACACAGTGCGTTGTTGGGCCCGCAAGTGGCCTCAGAATACCAGTTGCAATGCTTAAGTTGGAATACCGCGGTATTGTTCCATCAATGTAATCGGTAAATGTTGACTAAAACCGTCAAAATCATTATCGGTCGTCAGTATTTCATAATCCCTGCGAGCAGCTGAAGCACAAATCAGAAAATCGGTGTTTGCTCCTTGTACACCCTTCCTTCGGCAAATATTGAAGTAACCCGCCGCTACTTCATAATCTTCCTGCTCTAACGCGAGATCGGGAAAAGCGCGAAGATCATTTTTGAGTCTCTCAAACTGCTGAACATGTTTTATACCTGAGAGCATTTCTTGCCTGACTACTCCGAGAAGAACAACTCGTCCGTCCGTAATGAGTTCTCGAAGCATTTCTACGTGGTGATTATCTGGATTTCTACGACGTCTAAATGCTAGAGACCAAATTGAGGTATCAACAATGACCTTCATTTCTTTCGACGTTGCTTTTTATAGTTATAATTTTCGTTGTATTCGATCGTGCCAAATAGCGCCGTCACTTTAAGCTGTTTCCGTCGTTGCACGTACTCTTGCAACGCTTCTTCCACCACCGCCCGCTTGGTACGGTGTTCGCCTAACCTTAACGCTTCCTGGATCAGTTCGTTATTAATCTCAAGATTAGTTGCCACGAGTAATTACTTTGTTCACGAATAGTATTTGTGCAAATACTTGCACAATTCATCGCACAAATCAATGATTAATCATGCGATACAACGCAAGAGCCATTTGGCGCAACGTGTTGGCCTACTGTGCTGACTCAGCGAAAATCTTTTCGATTTCGTGAATCAGTGCCGGACTTCCCGACAACATACCCTCTATCGCCACTTTGCTGTACAACGTCTTAACCACAACGCCAACACGCTGTCACACTGCACACAATACATCCATCGCAGGCAACTCGTAATCTAGCTTAGTAGGTTTGAACGTATTTGCTTCACATTTTGGAAAATGCATAGATTTACCTTTCTATCATTTGATGTTCGCTAATTCGTGGCTAACGGGTACCAACGCGCGTTGTGCGCAGCGATACACATCGAACATTTTCGAATGGACATCATCGGTTCTTGAAGTCGGGACTGACATAGGATTTGGCTTCCTAATGTCTATCGACAAATCTTCGACAGTCCTAGGATAGGTGACGTTCGATCCAAACAACCACAATATGGATTTAATTACTACACTCGGCACAACGTATTGCATCCGACGGAGCTAAACATGTTCACGCTGTTCCGGTTCGACGCCGAAATTGACGAACAACTCGGCGAGATCACTGTAGTTTCATTCTATACAGCGATCGATAGCACGTCAGTTTCCCTGACCAACGAAGTTCGGATCAGCCTCGTGTTCTAACAACATCTTGATAATCGCGATGATGTCTTCTTGCTTCGTAGTTCTTGAAGCAGAGTATTCGTAAACAAGACCGATCAATAAATCGTCACCCCAAGGTTCAACGATATTGGGATTTGTGCCTGCGTTTAATAACGTTTGTATGAGTTCAATATCCATATTTTGGATACGGCTTTTAGATATTCTTCTCTGACTGAAATGAAGTCGCAATGATTTCGAATTGCATCGATGTCCTGAAGCAACTCGTCGCGACTAAGTTTTGTTGCCCAGTTCATTTTGTCTGTTTAACTCTGCTAATTCGTGATTGATGGGCACTAAGACTTGTTGGGCGCGCCGGTACAAATCAAACATCGTATCGTAAATACTACGTGTGCCGGGATCCGGTTTCACCTGGTCGATTATTTTTACGCAACGATTGATCGCATCGGCAGCGTCGGTAAATTCGCCGATTCCAATGCCTGCCAGTAATGCGCTGCCGAACGACGCGTCACCGTGTGTTGGAATATGTAACATCAGTCCTGTGACATCGGCCGTAATTTGACGCCAGGTGACACTGCTTGCTCCACCACCAATCAAACGTGCCGAATTAAAGTGAAAATCTTTTTCTCCGGCATCGTGCAATAAGTCCCTTATGGAATATGCAATGCCCTCATATACGGCGCGGGCGATGTGCGCGCTTGTATGTTGCATGGTCAAACCTAGGAAGTCTGCACGCAGATCAGGATCCCAGTACGGTGCGCGTTCACCTTGCAAGTAAGGATGAAAAATCAGACCGTCGCTTCCGGGTGCCACTTTAGCCGCGAGATCATCCATTGCTTTGAAACCGTCAACCAGTGTTCCGTCGTTAGTAATACCTTTCGGAAACACCAATTGATCGCGTGCCCATTGATGGGCTGACGCGCATGAATTAGTACCCGCCGCAACGTAGTAACGATCATTCTGTAAATGCGGATAACAGGAAATAGGTGGTTTTAAAACGGGTTCGTTTGCCACCAAAGATAAAACACCCGCCGTCGCCAGTTTTATCGCGGCCTGGCCTTCGTCCATTACACCGGCACCTAGCAATTCGACGGTCGTGTCAATACTGCCCACCATCACCGGTGTTCCCGTTTTCAAACCTGTGTCTCCTGCAACCTCTGTAGAAATTTCGCCACTTACATCGGTCGCACTTTTTACCGGTGGCAACGTGTCCACCGGCCAATCGATCGACTTGGAAACTTCCTCTGACCAGGCGCGAGTTTCAATATCACCCATCAATGCACCGATGACATCGCCGAAATCCGTTGCCCATTCACCGGTCAAACACAAGCGCAAATAGTCCTTGGCCATACACAGTTTGTGCACTCGAGCGATATTTTCGGGTTCGTGTTGTTGTAACCAATGCAACATGGCCAGTGACCAAGTGGGATTCACCCTGTTCAAGGATTTGCCAATAATCAGATCGCCGTGTTGTTCTTCCAACGCTAGTGCCTGGGTCGCGCTACGTTGATCATTCCACATAATGGCCGGACGAATAATCTTGTCATTCTTATCCAGCAACACCGGAATGTGAGCGCCGGCGCTAATAGCAATGCCCTTGACGGCACTGGAATCGAGCTTGCTCTTGGCCAGTGCTTTTGGCACAGCGATACATAATGCGTGGTACCAATCGAACGGATTTTGCTCGGACCAATTCGCTTGTGGTCGTTGCGTACTTATCGGATGCGAACTTGCTCCCAATACATCACCGCCGTCCGGACAGACGATGGTTGCTTTGAGGCCGCTTGCACCCAGATCAATACCGAGTAGTGCTTGAGTCAAATTCTTTTTTTAAAAACGTTAAATAAAAAGTTATAGCCCATATATCCGGTATGGTACATTGCAAATCGAACTGTATGATGATGTTTTGTGAATAAAAATGGCAGTTGTTGAAAACCGGGAATCGTGTGGTAAAAATCCACGTTTTCATTCGATTCCTGTTATCGACTTACAACCGTATTTGCACGGCAACACCCGGCAACGGCAGGGCGTGGCTAAGGAAATCGGCGACGCTTGCCGGAATATTGGATTTTTCTACATTAAAAATCATGGTGTCGACCAAGACCTGATCGACGAAACATTCGCACAGGCCAAACTTTTTTTTGACCTGCCATTGAAAACAAAATCAGGAATTGCCATCGAAAACTCACCCTATCACCGTGGTTATTTTGCAATCGGTGGCGAAAATCTGGACCCGGCCAAACAACAATACGGTGGCGACTATAAAGAAGGAATAAAGATTGGCCGTGACCTGGCAATGGATCATCCTACGGTAACTGCCAACACACCTTTGCATGGCCCCAACCAATGGCCGGACGGTCTACCGGGCTGGAAAGAGTCCATGCAAGTCTATTACAAGGTGTGCCAAAAGCTCGGGTTGGAACTCATGCGTGCTTTTGCGCTAGCGCTGGATTTAAACGAAAACTTCTTTGATAAATATCTGCGCCATCCTATGGCGACTATCGGTCCATTGCATTATCCACCACGGTCAAACAACTTTGACGAATCACGGCTCGGCGCCGGTGTGCATACCGACTTCGGTTGCCTGACCATTCTTGCCCAAGATGACGTGGGCGGTCTGCAAATCAAAGACAAGGCTGGCAACTGGCTAAATGCGATACCCATCGACGACACGTTTGTCATCAATGTTGGTGATATGTTGGAGCGATGGACCAATAAGTTGTTTTCGTCTACGGTGCATCGTGTCATCAGTCATCCCTACAAACACCGCTATTCCATTGCCTTCTTTTACGATCCTGAGTTTGATACACCTATTACCTGTCTGGAAAGCTGTCAAACACCGGACAACCTGCCAAAATACCCACCGACGACGGGAGGACGATATTTGATCGACCGAATCAATGCTACGTTCGACTATCGTGGGAGTTCGTCTAACAACAAAACGAAGTAAAACCAACAATAATGGACTCACTGAAGACCTTTCGAAAAAGCTATCCCGATCTCCAATATTTCGATCTTTTTTATGGCGACCTATGTGGCGTCGTCCGTGGCAAACGTTATCCAGCCGATCAGCTAGAAAAAGTCTTCGAAAAAGGCGCGGCTCACTGTGGCTCGGTATTCTTACTTTCGGTAACCGGTGAAAACATGAACCCGCTCGGACTGGGCTTTTCCGACGGTGACCCGGATGAATTGGTCAGTGTTATTCCCGGCACCCTGGCGCCGGTTCCGTGGGCTGATTACCCGACCGCGCAAGCCATGATGACTTTGCACTGCACGGACAATGTACCTTACCACTTCGAACCGCGTAATGTTTTACGACGGGTGTTAGAAAGGTTCGATGATAGTGAATTAAAACCGGTGACGGCGTTTGAGCTAGAGTTCTATCTTATCGACCAACAAAGAACCGCTGCCGGATTTCCACAAGCACCGAAAGCACCTTCTGCCAACACCAGGGCGTCATCAATCCAAGTATATGGTTTCAATGCTTTGGACGATTTCGCTGAGTATTTGGCAGACGTTACTCGCTGTTGTGAACTACAAAACATAAAAATCGGTGCGATTACCTCCGAGTATGCACCCGGTCAATTCGAAATTAACCTGAATCACACAAATGACTTGCTGCGGGCGGCGGATGAGTGCGTGATGTTCAAACGAGCAGTGCAAGGCATTGCGCGTAAACACGGTATGCAAGCGACTTTTATGCCTAAGCCTTACTTGGAACAGGCGGGAAGCGGATTGCATCTACACATTAGTCTTTACGGCAAAAACGATACAAACATGTTCGATGGCGGCGGCCAAACCGGTAACAACATTTCCGACACTATGCGTCACGCCATCGGTGGCGTGTTGCGACTCATGCCAGGATACATGGCAGTGTTGGCACCAAGCGTCAATTCCTATCGTCGTTTTCAACCCGACCATTTCGTTCCTACCCAAGCAAGCTGGGGATTCGAAAATCGTTCCACGGCAATTCGTATCCCCATCGGCGACGGTGCATCCAGACGTATCGAACACCGAGTCGCTGGCGCTGACGCTAATCCTTATTTGGCACTGGCTGTAATATTAGCCGGGATGCACTATGGCATAGACAATAAGATCGATCCAGGCGAACCACATGACGGTAATGCCTGTGAAACATGCGACCCGAATTTACCCTTCCGCCTGCAACTGGCACTTGATCGTATGGCGGCAAGCGCTGTATTAAAAGACTACCTCGGTGACCGCTATGTGCAAGCTTATACTGAATGCAAACAGGCTGAACTCGAAGCTTTTGAAGACGTGATAACTGCTAAAGAATACGAGTGGTATTTGCAAACCTGACCACGGCGGAAAAATTTAGTGAATGAGGTAACGATCATCGTAATGATTTCATGTGTAAAACATTAAAGCTACCTGTGACGAGTGCGGAAGATTTGTTGGCAAAATTGGACGAACTGAATATTGTCCAGCGTACGGTTAGTCATCAGCCGATGTTCACGGTGGAACATTCCAAAGCCTGGCGATCCAATCCCGAAGGTGGTTACAGCAAAAATTTATTTTTACGAAATAAAAAAGGAACAATGTGGTTGGTCACCTGTCATGAAGATGCCGTGGTGAACTTGAAGCAGTTAGGGGAATTGTTGGGTATTGGCCGGGTTTCCTTCGCCAGCGAGGAAAGGCTGCATCGTTATCTCGGTGTCATGCCCGGCGCGGTCACTCCGTTTGCGGTGATGAACGATACCGGTGGAGAAGTACTAATCGCACTCGATGAAAAATTGCTGGGTTTTGAAAAACTGCATTTTCATCCGTTAGACAACGCCATGACGACGACTATCGCCAGCGAAGATCTAATTAAATTCTTGAACGCGGTAGATCATCCGCCAAGAATGATTAGTCTTGAAGGAATGTAAACAGTAAATTAGTCAGGTTCAAGACGTAGCAACATCCCATTATCATGGTCCGTTAACAAATAAAGAAAACCGTCCGGACCACTGCGTACATCGCGAATACGGCCAAGTTCTTGTGCCAGTAGAATTTCTTCTTTTGCCACCGTCTCACCCTGTAGTTCCAGCCGAACCAAGTGTCGAAATTTTAACGATCCAATAAACAAATGACCGTTCCATCTCGGAAATGCATCGCCTTTGTAAAACGCCATACCCGACGGTGCAATAGAAGGCACCCAATAATACACCGGTTGCTGCATATCCGCTTTTTCCGTTCCTTCACCGATCTTCGTGCCCGAACCGTAGTTGCGGCCGTAAGTAATCACCGGCCAACCGTAGTTCGCACCGGCGCGAACAATATTGAGTTCGTCACCGCCTTGCGGTCCATGCTCATGCGACCAAAGCAATCCTGTTTCGGGTTGCGCCGCCAAACCTTGGATATTGCGATGACCGTAGCTATAGATTTCAGGTTGTGCGTTATTTTGACTCACAAACGGGTTATCCCCGGGCACACTACCGTCCGGATTAAGCCGAATCATTGAACCGGTGTGACTGGACAAATCCTGCGCTGGTTCACGTTTACCACGATCCCCCAGGGATAGGTACAAAAATCCATCCGGCGCAAACAAAATACGGGAACCAAAATGCCGGCCACCGAAGGACTTGGGATCTGCGGCAAATATTACTTCAAGATCTTGGAGTTGGTGGTCGACTAACCGTGCCCTTGCGAGTTCGGTACCGGCTCCGCGCCAGTTGGACGCCGAATAGGTGAAGTAAATCAGTTGATTATTGGCGAAATCCGGATGCGCTGCGATATCCAGTAAGCCGCCTTGCCCGGTTGCGGCAATTTCCGGTAATCCGGCGATAGGATCAGGGTCAAGCACGCCACTACTAAACTGTCTTAGGCGACCGGGTCGTTCAGTAATCAGGAAATCACCGTTGGGTAAAAAAGCCAAAGACCAAGGATGGGATAACTTGTCCGCCAGTCGCACGGTCTTGAAAGTATGGTGTTTGGATTCGTACTCGCCAAGGATATTTTTATCGGCGGCGATTACGAAATTCGAAGAACATGCGGCGAAAACAAAAAACAACGGCCATGTAAAAGATTTTTGGATTATGCCAGTCATGATTCGCGCCGAGTCCAGCGCCGCACCGTGGGCAACCGGCGCCGGCTGACTTCGATACGTTCGTCAACATTATCCAATATCACTACCCACTTACTGCCTGTTCGTTTGTCAAGGCCGCGTATGTAGTCCGTCGACACTAGGGAGTTACGATGCACCCGCATGAATCGATCACCAAATTCTTTCTCAAGGTTAGACAGGGAATCTTCGATTAAGTGTCGCGCATTTGCGGTGCGTACTGTAATGTATTTGCTGTCGGCCATGAAATAAATAATTTCTTTCACTGGAATCAGGCGAATATGCCCGCGGGTGTTGACACTGACGTGGGAACGCGTCGCTCGCCGGTCTCGACGCGTTGTTTCTCTGTCCGATGGCTGACGTAAAAAGCGCTCGGCTTTTTCGAAAGCTTGGCGTAAGCGCTCCTGACGCACGGGTTTTAGCAAATAGTCGACGGCATTGACTTCGAATGCCTCCAACGCATGATCCTCATACGCCGTGGTGAAAACAACCGCCGGCGGATCGTCCAGCGACATCATGTAAGACGCCGCTTGTAAACCATCCATCACCGGCATGCGAATGTCCATTAAAACAATATCGGGTTGCCCAGCGTTTACTTTTTCTATTGCTTCGCTGCCGTTTTGCGCGTCCTCGATATCCGCTTCGGGTTCCAAACGCAACACATGCTCTCGTAAACGGTCGCGGGCCAGCACTTCGTCATCGACAATCAGGATTTTCATATTTCAACACTGATCGGATGGCGAACAACGACGGATTGGCGTTCGCCCGATTTATTAACCCGAATCTCCGCATTTTCTTGATATTCTTCCTGCAAGCACGCACGGATATGTTCTATCAACTCCGACGGGTTACGGTGGTGTTGTTCTTCCGCAGACCAAGGACTATCCAGCGCATATTCGATTTTGTCACCCTGCACGCTCACCTTGACATGAATCTCACCACCCGTAAGTGAGGCTTCGATGCCACCATGGATCGCATCCTCCAACAACTGTTGTAACAATAATGTTGGTGTTAACGCAAATCGTGGTATCTCCCCAACAGACCAAGACACTTTCAACCGTCGTTGAAAACGCAGTTTTTCCATTTTGACGTATTTTTTTGCCAAGGCAATTTCTTTATGCACGGCAATCAAACCTTTGCTTTCATCCAGCATCAAGCGAAACAGATCCGACATGTCCTCAATTGCTTCTTCAGCCTTGGTCGGTGAGCGTTGGGTTAAACTGGCGATGCTATTCATGCTGTTAAACAGAAAATGTCTTCGCACGCGGTGTTTTTGAACTTCCGCATGGGCCGCGGCGGCTGCCAAGGTTTTTTCGCGTAACTGATCGCGGGCCAGAAAATAGCGCAAAGCTAAAGCATTCACCACACCGCTGACGACGATGTTTTGCACGTGAAAATACAAATACCATGAAGGGCGAGGCGTGGTAATGAGACCCGTCCAGGCTAAAATCCAGATAGCTAACTCACTGACCACCCAAGTGATACAAAGCAAGATAAGGTAAGCCATAAAAATGGCACGCCAAGGCGGCAGCCGATTGAGTAATCGGCGCAACACACACAATACCGCAATGCTGGTCAATGCAACCCACTGCACAAATAGTGAAATCAGTATGAAATCTTGATAAATATTTGCCGATATTCGATCCGTCAACACAGTAATCGCTAACGCAATCATTTCCGCCAGCACCACGACGTTGACGATGGAGCCTCCAACACAAAAATTGGGTAAGAAACCATTATCCAAGTTGCTACTCACAACATCTTTGGATGTACGGCGTTGAAGCATTCGCGTGAGAAAGTGTTTATTTGTCTGCGCCATCCGTTTAGGTCTTCTCATCGCCCAGAAGAATTCGACCGCATATCAGACCGACGCACAGAATCAGGCAGCACCATGCCTGTCGAATGATTTATTAGCGGATTAGGTACAAGCACAGAAAAAAACCCCCCGACGGATCGGGGGGTATAGTGCCTGATTCGGATACTAGGTGGGGGTGTCTGAGGAAGGTGTCCCGAACCAGGTTGTGGACAGATCACCGGTGACCTGCCCACGTTGAGAGTAGTAAAAAGATGATTTTGGAACAATCCATCGACAGACAAACGGTTCGATTTAAGGGATAAACGGAAGATATATCGTTTACAACAAATATGTCAACCTCGACTCCTGAAATTTAGCATCAAGTATAAGATGAGGCGAAAAACAGGCGATCGAATGAAAAAGTGGTGGATTGCATTTCGCGTATACTCGCGCCAATTTCCGATTGATTAAACACCGAGATGAACGACAAGAAAATGTGGAGCGGACGGTTCACCTCGCCCACCAACGAAATAGTTGAAAAGTTTACTGCGTCGGTCGATACGGACCGGCAACTGGCTTTGTATGACATTGCCGGATCCCTTGCACACGCACGTATGTTGTCCAGTGTCGGTGTGCTATCGAATACAGAGGGCGAGTCGATTATTAGTGGGCTGGAAACGATTCGTGCGCAAATTGAATCGGGTGAGTTTGAATGGTCAACGCAACTTGAAGATGTGCACATGAACATCGAAGCACGTCTCACGGATGTCATCGGCGACAGCGGGAAAAAACTGCACACCGCGCGCTCGCGTAACGATCAAGTTGCGACCGATATGCGTTTGTATGTGCGTGATGTGGTGGATAATACGATCGAAAAAATCCATAGTGCTCAAACAGCGTTGGTGCACTTAGCGGAACAGGAAGCCGCTACCGTCATGCCTGGTTTCACCCATATGCAACCGGCGCAACCCATTACTTTTGGTCATCATTTACTCGCCTGGAATGAGATGTTGCGACGCGATCGGGCGCGTTTCATCGATTGCCGCACACGGGTCAATGTATCACCCTTGGGTTCGGCCGCATTAGCGGGCACCAGTTTTCCCATTGATCGTGAAATGACTGCAACCGAATTGGGTTTCGATGCCGTCTCGGAAAATTCATTGGATGCGGTTTCAGACCGCGATTTCGCTATCGAGTTTTGCGCCCATGCCGGTGTGCTGATGATGCACTTATCACGCATAGCTGAAGAAATGGTGTTATGGTCATCGGAACAATTCCGGTTTATCGACTTGAGCGATGCCTTTTGTACCGGCTCCAGTATCATGCCGCAAAAGAAAAATCCTGATGTGGCCGAGCTCATCCGTGGAAAAACCGGCCGGGTCAGCGGAAATCTGCAAGCGCTGTTAATGCTGATGAAAGGCCAACCACTCAGTTACAACCGTGACAATCAAGAGGACAAACAGCCGCTATTTGATACAGCGCATACCGTCATCGAATGTTTGGAAGTATTGGCAGCCATGATTCCGCAGATGTCAGTTAATCGCGAGAACATGCGTACAGCAGCCATCAAGGGGTATGCCACCGCTACCGATTTGGCGGACTATTTGGTACGCAAAAACATTCCGTTCCGGGAAGCGCATGCCATCGTCGGTCAAGTGGTGCGACATGCCATTGACAACAAGCTGGAATTAGGAGAGTTAGCGATTGACGTTCTGCGGTCATATTGTAAACATATTGAGGCTGATGTTTACGATTCGCTGACGCTTGAGGGCTCGGTTAAAGCACGCGACCACATCGGCGGAACCGCGCCTAAGCAGGTATTGGCAGCCGTTCAGCGGGCGCGGACCCGATTGAGTGAAAGGGATTGACACACCGCAAATCGAACTGCAATGTGTCGACGACGGACATTGATCCCATTCACCGATTTACCAATTTTTAAAGCGAACAAACATGACTCACTCTTTCACTAAAACAATTGCTCGCCTGCTTTTCACCCTGCTCGTGATATCCGTATTAATAGGCGGATGCGGGCAAAAAGGGGCGTTGTACTTACCCGACGAAGAACAGGAAGAAGAACAAGAAAATCAGGACAGCGGTTAATCTTCCTTCGTGGATTACTTCGAATACCACGGCGATGAATTATTCGCCGAGGACGTTGCCTTACGCTCCATTGCGGTGCAAGTGGGTACGCCGTGTTATGTCTACTCTCGCGCCACATTGGAACGACACTGGCATGCCTTCGACAAGGCGTTCGCCGATCATCCCCATCAAATTTGTTATTCGGTAAAGGCCAACAGCAATCTCGCCGTTTTAAACATCTTTGCACGGCTTGGCTCGGGGTTTGACGTCGTTTCAGGCGGCGAACTGGAGCGCGTTTTACACGCCGGAGGCAAACCGGAAAAAATCGTGTTTTCCGGTGTTGGCAAAAACGAAACCGAGCTACGTCAAGCCGTTAAGGCAAGAATTCAATGCATCAACATTGAATCCAGCGGTGAATTAGACCGGCTTATTCAAATCGCGCAACAGGAAAACATCGTCGTGCCGATCGCAGTGCGCATAAATCCGGATGTTGACGCCAAAACTCATCCGTATATAGCCACCGGACTGCGCGAAAACAAATTTGGCCTTCCACTGGACGAAGCTATGCATATTTATGGTATGGCAGTGGATTCATCGTTTATCGAAGTTATCGGCATCGCTTGTCACATTGGTTCGCAATTGACTGATTCCACACCCCACCGCGATGCACTGGATCGCGTGTTGTCGTTCACCCGACAACTAGCTGAACAAGGCCTGGCGCTCCAACACATCGACATCGGCGGCGGGTTGGGAATTCGCTACAACGACGAGCAACCACCCTTGCCGGCGGATTATGCAGAAAATTTGCTGGCATGTATGAAGCAATATGATTGCGATTTACCCATCCATATCGAACCGGGCCGTGCCATCGCAGGCAATGCCGGCATACTTTTGACACGCGTGGAATATTTGAAACACGGTCAACCGAAAAATTTCGCTGTGGTCGACGCGGCTATGAACGATTTGCTGCGGCCAGCGTTATACCAAGCGTATCAGGAAATCGTTCCCGTTATTCGGCGAAGCGATTCAAAACTGACTTATGATGTGGTCGGACCGGTTTGTGAAACCGGAGACTATTTAGGCCGCGACCGCGAGTTATCTATGGAAACAGGTGATTTGCTCGCCGTGCGTTCCGCCGGTGCTTACGGTGCCGTCATGAGCTCGAACTACAACACACGGCCGCGCGCCGCCGAAGTGATGGTTGACGGCAATCGGTTTCAAGTTGTCCGCAAACGCGAAACCATTGACGAGTTATTGGCTGGTGAATCGATATTTGAACTGTAAACAACAAAAATCGCTATACCCTGAACGTTGATACAGGAATGTACCGCCATCAGAGCCTGGAACATGAAATAAGTATCCAGTGATACCCTTCGTGAGCAGGCTTACTCCTACCTCCTTCCTCCCTTAGCGTTCTGCCGAAACGAAAGACGGTTGCAGGGACAAATCGACACGGAGGTCGATTTGAGGTTCGCCAAATCGTGGATGATTCGTCGAACCGGCCCGCCACAAACGGCTTTCGGCAAGGGAAGTTCCTTTCAGGAACCAGAACACAGGGGCGCGCTTTCTTTGGCTATTTTCGTTGCGCGCTAAAAGCGTGGGACGAAATGATTTCAAGAGCATCGTCAAATTAACTCTAAAAACAATCCTATACCTGCAATTATGAAAACAATTCCGCCTAATCCAAAACTAACCACAAGTTCTACTGGACAATTAGTTTCCAAATAAGAGTCCTTTAGCTTTTTTGGATTATAGAAAATTGACACTCTTGAGCCTTCTAAGTATTTGTACATGCGTTCGAGTGCTGATTCCTTAGACTTAGAACCGTATAACAGATGAATTTTGTGCCCCTCAAATGTCTCCTTATTGACTGAGTATTGATATTTAATCTGCAGTTGTGTTTTGTTTTCGCTTTCTACTAGCCCCACGACTTTCGATTTGATCACAACACCTTCAGTAGTAGGTCAATTTTGCATGCTCTTTAATTTGAAGTGACCTGAAATCATGCCAAAACACAGCAACATACCTGCTACTACAAACAATAAGCCTACGAGTTCAGTACTGATCATTCCTTAACTTCATGTTCCATAACCGCGTTATGAATATATTCAACATAACGTTTAATGGAATGATCAGCAAAGTGATCGACCTTGCCCTTTCTAACACCCATCACAAACCCGCGCCACCGGTCCTTGGTTCGCTGCCATCCCGTCATTTTCCGAATTTTCCCGTAGGCGTTTAAATACATTTCCCGACCGGTGTGCCGGTAACCCATCCACGGTGGTGGCACCCGCGTGACAATATCGTTGTTGTTCACCCAACGAGTGTAGTTGAGTTTGACATAATTGATGTAACGCTTGTCACCGACACGTGGACTACCATAGGTAAATAGTCCATGGGGATTGGAATTGATATGTGACAACATACAACGGCCGGCACAAATCGTCGCCATAGCCCCACCCAGAGAATGACCTGCAAACCAAAGAGTTTTGGTATTGCTGACTAATTCTTGTTCTAGATTTGGCCACAAATGATCTACCTCTTCCTTAAAACCTCGATGAACCCGGCCGAAGGTTTCTGCGATCGCCGCTAGTGCGTTTGCATCCGCTTTAATATCGTTCCAATCATTCGGCTCTGTTCCACGGCAAGCGACAATGCAATCGATATCATTTTCAAATATATAAGCTTGTGCACCTGCCTGATCAAACAATACCGATTCATGCAAACCTATCTCCGTGACGACTTTACTCGCTCTATCCTCGTTCAAATAAGATACATGAGCTAATTCCGCAAACAACAGCGATTGCCGAAGATGGCTCATGGACGCAATCGGCCCATTAAGAGTACTTTTGAACTCTAGAACTGTGGATCCTATGTCGTCCAAAATTCGTTTTTATGCCTGCATGATTTCGGGGCGATAAAGTTACCTAGTAAAAAAGATTCGGACAAGAGGCTTAGTCTATCCGATCTAGATCTTCGCCTAAGGTTTGCTTCTCATTGCACGACGAAGCCATGGTTTGATTGGGTTAAAATAACCACTTTCCGTGTTACTAGAATCGAGAGAGTCGAATCATGGGTAGATCAAATAAAGTCGGGTATCTTTTTGTTTTTATTGTCTTAATTTTTACGATTACAACACTTACTGGATGTGCGACCAACCCAGTCACAGGCAAATCTGACTTTGTCATGATGTCGGAGGAGCAAGAACTCGCCCTGGGCCGGCAAGAGCATCAAAAAGTCATGCAACAGTTCAAGGCAGTGGATGATCCGGAGCTACAGGCTTATGTCACGCGTCTGGGCGAAGAGTTGGCAGCAAAAAGCCACCGAGACAACCTAGTGTATCACTTCACTGTTCTTGATACACCGATGTTTAATGCCTTCGCGTTACCTGGGGGTTATATTTACATTACCCGCGGCATCATGGCGCACATGGTGTCGGAAAGCCAACTTGTCGGTGTTTTAGGTCATGAGATCGGTCATGTCACAGCACGGCATTCGGTGCGCCGGCATGCCAGTGCATCGCTCGCCGGTATCTTGGGAGCAGTAGCCACCGCGGCGACCGGTAATCGGGCGGTAGGCGACTTATCCAATATTCTTGGTGGCGCCGCGATAGCAGGTTACGGTCGAAAGCACGAATTGGAAGCCGACCGTCTTGGGGCGGAATACCTCGCTCGAACCAATTACGACCCAACCGAAATGATTAAAACCATCGAAATTCTAAAATTTCACGAGGAATATGAAACCGCACGCGCCAAAGCAGAGGGCCGACAGCCACAAACCTATCATTTGTTTTCTACCCACCCGCGTAACGATACACGTTTACAAGAATTAATCGACGAGACCAAGCAGTATCAAACCGGACCCGCCCGCCAACCGGATGACGAAGCATTTTTAAAACGCATGGATGGACTGGTGTACGGCCATGGTGAAGATCAAGGCGTGCTACGTGGCAACAAGTTTTATCACAAAGATCTCGATCTGTTTGTTGAATTCCCACGGGATTGGCGTGTTGAAAATTTATCTGACCGGCTACTGGCGACTTCGAAAACCAATGACTCCATATTCCAGCTTCGTCTACAAGACTTGAACAAAAAACAGACACCGGAACAATTTTTGAAACAAGCGTTCAAGCGCGTAGACGACGGTCAAACCATGCGCATTGACGGCGAAGCGGCGTATTCGGGTGTGGTAAGCTCCCAGACACCGTGGGGACAAAAACCAACTCGGGCGGCCGCAATATTCCGAGACAGCAAGAAAGTGTTTATCGCACAAGCCGCCAGTAAGACTGGTCTACCGGGTGATGCGTTTTTTGATACCGTTGAGAGCATGCGCAGGCTGCACAGCAACGAGAAAAAACTCGCCCGTGCACGGCATGTCAAGATTATACGGGCACGTAAGGGCGACACGTTTGCCAAATTGGCGAAAAAGTCAGCGTTGACTAATTATGCTGAAGATCAATTACGACTGATTAACGGTTTGTATCCTGACGGCGAACCCACACCCGGTCAGTTGATAAAGATCGTGCAATAGTAAAACCTGCACCCCGGAGCAGCACCAGGGCCACATCACCCGCATAGCGGCAAAAAACGGAAAAGTTTAATCTAAAACGCTCGGTTGTCACGTAAATCGAAAGGTGCATTTCGTCAGGTTCTTCTACGCGCCTATGTATCGCCGGCTAAGAGGAATGACCGTGTCTTACTGCCACCGCCGAGTGCTGATCGGGCTAACCAAACCGCGAACAAGGTTATTTGATACGTAGTTCTATTTCGGCCTTACCCAGGTACTCCGCCTCCTGAAAAAGATCGGCGCGGGTCAACGGGTGCTCGTCTAACCAACCCGGCTCAAACTCCAATGTCAATCGCGTGTTCTTTACATTAAGGTCAAAATCACCCAGGGCGTTGGGGCTACGGCTACGATGCAGCAATACCGCTAAACGCAACAAAACACTCAATCGAGTGGCGAGGGTTCTGTGATCTTCCGGTAACTCCTTGATAACACCCACAGGAAACTTGCGCCGGTGACCCCGCACCAGGGTCGCTAATAACGCCTGTTGTTCACGCGAAAATCCACGTAAATCGTGATGACGCACCAGATATGCGCCATGCTTATGATACTGATTGTGCGACACGGTGCGACCGATCTCATGCAACCGCACTGCCCACGCCAATAATTTTCGTGCAACGCTATCATCCAACTTCCATTTATCCTGTACATCGTCAAAACACTGCAAGACCGTTCGTTCGACACGGTTAACTTGTTCGCGGTCAACGCCGTAACGTTCCATTAATTCTTCCACCGCGTCATCTCTAATATCACGGCGATTCATACGTTCGACAATGTCGTACAACAATCCTTCACGCAATGCACCATGAGACACCGACATCTCGCCAATGCCCAATGATTCAAAAGCGGCTAGCAGAATCGCCAGACCGCCTGGCAACACCTGAGCGCGCTCAACCGGTACACCCAATTCGGTCAACGCTTCGAACTTACCCAATTGCAAAACCTGATCGCGCAAATCCAATATCGCCAGCTTGTTCATATAGGAGAGGTTCATACGCCTGCTGACTATGTCAGCAATAGCGAGGTTAGTGCCCGACGAACCAATACTGGTTTCCCAACCCATATTGCGGTACTCGAACTCGATAGCCTCGAGCTCCTGACGCGCAGCCACCACCGCCGCGTCGAATGCTTTGCGGGAAATCTTACCACTTGGGAAAAACTGTGCCGTCCAACTGACACACCCCATATAAAGACTTTCCAGCAACAAAGGATAGCTGCCTTGGCCGACAATGAACTCGGTGCTGCCGCCGCCGATGTCCATTACCAGGCGGCGGCGGTCATCGGATGCAACTGTTCGCGCCACTCCAGCATAAATAAGCCGCGCTTCTTCCCGACCGTTGATGACATTGATAGGATGACCAAGAATACTCGCGCCTTGGCGTACGAACTCGTCACGGTTTCGGGCCTGGCGTAAGGCATTGGTTCCCACCGCATATACCCGGCCGGGCGTAATTTCACGAACACGCTGGGCAAACAAAGTGAGGCAATCCAACCCACGTTGTATTGCCTCTCCGGTTAAACGACGTTTTTCATCCAGCCCCGCACCCAAACGTACCGTCTCCTTGATACGGTCGACCACTTGAACATCGTCACCATTGACGTGAGCGACCACCAAATGAAAACTGTTGGAACCGAGATCAATCCCGGCGATGGCATTATTTTCCTGGCCATTTCCTTGGGCTGTTCGTTCAGACATTGCGTCTCAGGGGTTCCAATGAATGCATCGAATTTTTTATATCAAGCGATCTCTTTCGGCCGCGTAATGGATATAAGTTTCCCGCTCCCTTGATCAAGTTCACCCCACTGCAAAGGCATGTTTAACTTTGCCAGGGCAGCGGTGGGCATCAGCTTCAAACGCTCGTGCTTCTCGATACTACTCCCCGCCAGATAACGTACCAGGGTTTCAAAACCGGGATTGTGGCCGACCAACATAATCGACTGTGGTTCGTCCGCATAATCGGCTAATACATACAATAGTGTCTCTAAATCAGCTTCATAGATTCGTTCGTCCCATTCGACAACGCGCTCATCAATATTGGCGGCCACACAGATTTTCAGAGCCGTTTGCTTTGCTCTTTGCGCAGGAGAACTCACAATCCGTTTTGGTAGAGCGTCGTGTTGTAACATCCATTGCCCCATAGCATCCGTAGATCGCCGACCACGTCTATTCAGTGGCCGGTCGAAGTCTGGCACGTTTTTCGACCAATCGGACTTCGCGTGTCTGAGCAAGTACAGAATGCGTTGCATGGCTTTCCGATTATAAACGTTATAACAGTGGGTAAACGCTGAAGATAACCTATTTATGAGTGGTTGATGATTATTTAAGTTATCATTCGCGCCCCAAAAAGGTGGAAAAGGTGGGTAAGGAACAGTATGCGAAAAAAATCAAACCGAATAGACAAATTTCGGCTGCGTCCCGGTGTCCTTATCGCCGGTAAATACAGTGTGACTAGTTTTCTCGGTGGCGGGTGGGAGGGTGAAGTGTATTTGGTGCGAGAACTAGCGACCGGTATCGAACGCACAGCAAAATTCTTTTTTCCACACCGAAATGTGCGTGACAGAGCACTCAAGTTTTACGCGCGTAAGTTGCACAAATTGCGTCAATGCCCAATCGTCATTCAGTATCACACCCAAGACCAATTCGAGCACAAGGATCATAAAATCTCGTTCCTGGTATCCGATTATGTGGAAGGTGAGTTACTTACCGATTTCTTGAAGCGTCAAAAAGGTAAGCGGCTCAGCCCATTTCAGGCCTTGCACTTGTTGCACGCGCTGGCTACGGGTATTCAACAAATTCACGCGTTAGGCGATTATCACGGCGACTTACACACGGACAATGTGATTGTGCAACGCCTTGGGTTAGGCTTTGATCTAAAATTGTTGGATATGTTTCATTGGGGCCCGCCCAACGCAGAAAACATTCGCCATGATGTAATTTGCCTGGTACGTATTTTTTACGATGCAATGGGAGGACAAAAGCATTACGCCTCGCTGCCGCCGGAAATCAAAGGGATATGCTGTGGACTAAAACAATCCCTGATTGTGAAGAAATTTCGCACTGCAGGTAAACTGCGTGCTTATATCGAGAATCTTGAATGGTCCTAAGTATTGTTCTGTAATTCGTTGCAAGGGGATTTCCCTTGACTTATCAACCGTTTATCTACAGCGGGATGGATTTTGATACACCCAGCGAAATCAAGTTGAGCGGTGGTGACGCGGTGGTATTTACTAGACGAGCGCCCGGAAAAACCAGGGACAATGAAGATTCCGTCGCCGTGATCCAAATCAACCAAAAACATAATGTTCTGGCCGTTGCTGACGGATTAGGTGGTCTACCTAAAGGCGCGGCTGCCTCGAAGCGGGTAGTTGACGACCTGGCACACGGCCTCAATAACAACCGCAACAATACCATAGAGGAAATTGTCAACGGCTGTAACAACGTGCTAGTTAGCGAAGAAGCGGGTAACGCAACCACATTGTCAGTGGCCGAGATTCGCGAAAACGAGTTACTGACCTACCAAGTGGGTGATTCCTCCGTGTGGGTAATCGGACAACAAGGCAAACCTAAGTTCCGCGCGCCAACGCACTCACCGGTAGGCGAGGCGCTGGAGTCGGGAAGATTATCCGAAATCGATGCGCTGCTGCATAGCGAGCGTAATTTGGTGTCTAACGTTATTGGAAGCATAGACATGTATATCGATGTAGGAACCCGAATTACGTTAGCCCCGCGCGATACGGTGCTGGTGGCGAGTGATGGATTATTTGATAACTTATTCGAAGAAGAAATTATTGAATCCGTGCGCAAGGGCCCATTACCGGAATCGGCACAGACGTTAGTCGATCAAGCCAGCGAGCGTATGAAACGATGGCCACCTTCCGATAAAACCCCTGCTCATCCGGACGATTTGTCGTTCATTTTGTACCGCCCAATTTAGATCAAAAAGGGAACTTCTGAACCGGGACGGAGTTTCCACACGCAAGGGGATATGCGACCATTCGTGTAGATAACTAAGTAATCCAAAGCTCCTCTAATCTGTGTGAATAGCTACGACGTCATCGTTATCGGTGCGGGTCACAACGGCTTGATCAACGCCTGCTATCTGGCCAATGCGGGCGTGCGTGTTTTGGTGCTGGAAAAAAATGACCAAGTCGGTGGCGCCGCCATCAGCCGTGAATTGTATCCGGGATTTACTTATTCCAATTGCTCCTATGTATGCAGTTTGCTACGCCCGGAAATCATGCGCACTCTTGAGTTGTCCCGTTTCGGTCTACAAATCATACCTTACGAAGGCAATATTACCTTGATGCGTGACGGCAACTATCTTTGCAGCTATTCCGATCATGAAGCGAACCGCCGTGAGATGGCGCGTCACTCCGCACGGGACTCGGAGGCTTATGATGACTACAGCCTGGAAGTATCGCGTCAATGCCGGTTTATTAAACCAATGCTCATGCGCACGCCCCCCGACCCAGCCTCGTTTAAATGGCGTGATCTCAAAGAACTATGGCAACTGGGGCAAGCGTTTTTCGATCTTGACGAGGAACAGCTTTACGACACACTTCGTTTCTACACGATTAGTTGTGCCGATTTTCTGGACCAGTATTTCGAATCCGAAGTTATCAAAGGAGCCTTGGCTGGAAGTTCTATTATCGGTACCGGTTTAGGCCCGTACTCGCCCGGGTCTGCATACGTATTGTTACATCATTATATGGGGGAAGTGGACGGTCAAATCGGCGCGTGGGGATTTGCCCGTGGTGGTATGGGTGCAATTACTCAAGCTTTGGCAAATGCCCTGCAAGCCGCCGGTGGCGATATACGTGTTAACGCTGAAGCGACCGATATCATGGTATACGACGGCCGTGTTACCGGTGTGGCATTGGCTAACGGTGATGAGTTTTACGCGCAACAAGTGGTGTCGAATCTTGATCTAAAACGAACGTTTCTAAACCTGGTAGATGATAAACACTTATCGGACGAATTCTTACGTCAAGTAAAAAATTTCAAAATCCGAGGTTCGTCAGGAAAGCTAAACATAGCGTTGGATGGATTACCTACGTTTACCGCCATCCCGGATGACTGCCCCGCCTCCCAGGGAGACATGCATATCACGGATTCCATGCTAACACTGGAACGTGCTTATGACGACTGGAAAAATGGCGCCTGGTCGAGGCAGCCTTATGTGGATATGTTGATACCAACACAAATCGATCCAACTATGGCATCAGCGGGTAAACACATGATGACGGTATTCGTGCAATACGTGCCTCCCAGGCTAGCGACCGGGGAGTGGACGGATGCCGACCGCGATGCGTTTGGCAATACGGTTATCGACGCCATCGCCGAGCACAGCCCGGATTTTAGAGATTTGATCCTGCATGCCGAGATACGCACGCCGCGGGAACTGGAAGCCGAAGTCGGTTTGACGGAGGGCAACATCTTTCAAGGGGAACTCACTCTAGATCAATTGTTGTTTAACCGCCCATTACCCGGATTCGCACAATACCGTGGACCCATTCCCGGTTTATACATGTGTGGTTCGAGCACTCATCCTGGCGGTGGTGTCATGGGTGCGCCAGGCGCTAATGCTGCCCGTGAAATGCTGCGCGATCTGAAAATGCCGACTGACGTTGTACCGTTTTCATGAGCCGGCGTTTGGATATTGTCATCATCGGTGCCGGACACAATGGTTTGGTGTGTGCGGTCTATCTGGCACGCAGCGGTCATAACGTCACCATACTGGAAGCATCGGATCAAGTGGGGGGCGCCGCTGTGACCGGTGAAATTTGTCCTGGTTTCCGTGTGTCCAGTTGCGCGCACCTGTTTTATGGTTTGCATCCCGATGTTTGGAAAGACTTGCGACTTGAGGCGAATGGTTTGGAATTTTCCGCCACTCACATGCCATCGATCTCTCTCAGTAGAGACGGTCGGCACTTAGTCATCGAACATGACGCCGCGCGAACGACCGAACATTTGCTGGCTTTTTCCGAATTGGATGCGACTCATTACCAGCAATTCGAGCACCACGTAGAAAAGTTTGCCGACCTACTGCGCAGGGTTTATGCGAATAGCCCACCACGTTTAAAAGATAGGGGTTGGCACGAACGTTTCGAATTGCTCGCGCTTGGCCTTCGGATTCGGCGGCTGGGTAAAAGCGATATGCGCGAGTTATTGCGAATTGCCGGAATGAATATCGCCGATTGGCTAAGGGAGAATTTCAACACACCTTTGTTACAGGGTGCGTTAGCATTCGATGCCACACTCGGTACACGTTACGGACCGCAGGCGCCAAACACAGTGCTGACTTATTTGCATCGCCGGGCACACATCTGGAATGAGCTATCACATCCCATCGGCGGCATGGGCACACTAAGTGACACACTAGCGACAATGGCCATGCAGTTGGGTGTTGACATTCGGACACAGGCTAGGGTGACACGTATTGTGGTGGAAAACGATCGTGCTGCAGGCGTCGAACTCGAAACGGGGGAAATCGTAGCGGCGAACGCCGTCATATCGAATGCGGATCCCAAACGAACGTTTTTATCTTTGCTGGGTAATGAACATTTAGATACCGGCTTCCTACGACGTGTTCGCAACATTCCAATGATAGGTAATGCCGCCAAAGTAAATATTGCATTGGATGATTTACCGCAATTCACCGGTTTGGATGTACAGCGCTTGAGCGCACGATTGCTCATCGCTCCGAGTATTGAAGCCGTCGAAACTGCACATAACCACTCCAAGTACGGTGAATTTTCAAGAGAACCGGTTATGGAAATTACTATTCCATCGATTCATGACCAAAGCCTGGCCCCGGAGGGAAAACATGTATTATCCGCTATTGTCCAATATGCACCGCACAGTTTAACCGGTGGCTGGGACAATGCGCGGGACCAATTTACTAAGACCGTAATCGATACGTTGACGGCGTACGCTCCGGATATCCAAGAAAAAATTATCGACACGCAACTTTTAAACCCAGCCGATCTTGAAACTCAATTCAAAATGACCGGTGGGCACTGGCATCACGGCGAGATGGGTCTGGAGCGCTTTATGATGCTGCGTCCGATACCATGTTTCGCACAGTACACCACCCCGATACCGGGTTTGTTTTTGTGTGGTGCGGGATGTCATCCCGGTGGCGGTGTCATGGGTGCAGCAGGTATGAATGCAGCACGCGCACTCATGCGGGAGATGGGTTAATGAACGTAAACGCAAATATTACCCCAACAAAAATCCAAAAGGCCGTGAACACGCCTTTTCACTCGCGTACATCCGCAGTGTGTAAAACCAATGAATGGATACGTTGGGGTGCCTACACTACAGTAGACTGCTACAACACGGTGGAAAGCGAATATTTTGCGACACGTAATCAAACCAGCCTGTTCGATATGTCGCCAATGATCAAATATCACGTTTACGGCAATCAAGCAGTCGATTTTCTTAACCGGTTGGTAACACGAGACGTGCGTAAACTAAAAATCGGCGCCGTTGCTTATGTGGTGTTCTGCAATGACCGCGGTTATGTGTTAGACGATGGCACGCTATTTCGCGTAAGTGAAAACGATTTTCGTTTATGTGTACAAGACCGGCACTTACCCTGGTTACTGGATACCGCCTTTGGTTTTAAAGTCGAAATTGATGATGTGACTGAGGACATCGCCGCATTAGCAGTGCAGGGTCCGACCTCTTGCGCCGTTCTAAAGCGCTTTGGACTCAGTGACGTGGAAAATCTAAGACCATTTCAATTTACTGATTATGAATATCACGGTGGCTCGCTAACGGTTTCGCGCACGGGTTTTACCGGCGATCTCGGATACGAACTATGGGTCGATCCAGAATGCGCGGAAATATTGTGGGATGAGTTAATGGCGCTTCAGGTGTTTTATCAGATCGTACCGCTAGGATCGCGTGCCCTGAATCTGTTGCGCATCGAAGCCGGCTTTATTTTGCCGCACGCCGATTTTATTCCAGCGCAGTTATGTTTGCGGCCTAATCGCGGACGCTCACCATTCGAGCTGGGTCTTGGTTGGCTGGTGGATTTTCGCAAGGGACATTTCAACGGGCACCATGCATTGGTTGAGGAAAGAAAAAACGGTTCGCGTTTCGAAACCGTACCGTTGGATGTGTGTGGTAACAAACCCGCCAGGGATGCTCTGTTGTATTACGCCCGGAAAACCGAAATCGGGCATGTTACCTCGGCCATGTGGTCGCCGACGTGCAAACGCAATATTGCAATCGCCACTATCCAGGCCGGACGGCAAGGCATGTGGAACGACTTGTGGGCGGATATTTATGTACAAAAGGAACTTAAGTGGCAACGCACCATGGAACGTTGCCGCATTGTGGAAGAACCCTTTTTTAATCCACCGCGGCGCTACGTCACGCCGCCGAAAGACTTTTAACTTAGCGCAAAGCCTATCTTGGAGATTGATGTGGAATCCAATACCGCACTAAAGACTATGCACACCGATGAGCTACAACGTGCCGACAATGCATTTTTGCATCCTTGGGACAACGTTAAAAACATAGGCAAGAATCAACGCACGGTGGTCACCCAGTCGGAAGGTGTTTACTTACATGATTCCGACGGCAACCGGCTTATCGACGGACCGGGTGGCATGTGGTGCGTCAATGTCGGACATGGCCGTAAAGAAATCGCCGATGTGATCGCGCAACAAGCCATACAAATGGCGTACTACAGCCCTTGGAGTTTGACTAATGCGCCGGCCTCGATTTTAGCGGAAAAAATAGCCGGGTTATCGCCCGGCGATTTGAATCACGTGTTTTTTACTACGGGTGGATCGACGGCGGTCGATTCAGCCTTACGTTTTGCCATGTTCTATAACAATTTTCTCGGCCGCCCACAAAAGAAACATCTTATTTCGCGTGCTGATGCCTACCACGGCAGCACTTACCTCGCCGCCTCCGTATCAGGCAAAACCCGCGATAAGAGCTTTCTCGATTTCGAGCGCAATACCGTGCATCACCTACCGTCGCCCAATCCCTACCGCCGCCCGGACGGCATGAGCATAGAAGAATTTTGTGACGCAAAAGTAGCCGACCTGGAAAATAAAATTCTGCAAATCGGCGCGGATAAAGTAGCCGCGTTTATTGCCGAACCGATTCTGGCATCCGGTGGCGTCATTGTCCCACCACCTGGTTATCACAAACGCTGTCTCGAAGTCTGCCGCAAGCATGACGTTTTGTATATTTCCGACGAGGTGGTCACCGCATTCGGACGGCTGGGTCATTTCTTCGCCAGCGAAGCCGTGTTCGATATCGTCCCGGACATGATTACCACCGCCAAAGGTTTGACCTCCGGCTATGTTCCCATGGGTGGTGTCTTGATTTCTGACCGCTTGCTAAAAACCCTTGGCGATGCACCGGAAGAAATCGGCTATTTTTCCAACGGTTTTACTTATTCCGGCCATCCCATAGCGAGCGCAGCGGCATTGGAAAATATCGATATTATCGAGCGAGAAGGTTTACTGGAACATGCCCGGGAGGTTGGTCCGTACCTGCAAGAATGCATGCGCGAATTGATCGACATTCCTATTGTCGGCGATGTGCGTGGCATGGGTCTGATGGCTTGTGTGGAATGTGTTATTAGTCAGGAAAGCAAAGACCCATTGACGCTGGATTACGAAGTCGGTAATCGAATCGATAAATATTGTCAGGAATTGGGTTTAATCGTTCGACCTATTATCAACATGTGTGTCATGTCACCACCGTTGGTGATTACCAAATCGCAAGTTGACGACATGGTAGATATTTTGCGTAAGGGGATCGAAAAAGCCATGGACGATGTCCGACGCGAAGGATTGTGGAATGGTTAATTTCCAAACGTGTAGTGCGGAGCATGACAGATACTGTGGGAGGGGCGCCCTCGCCACGATAAAATGTTATCTACTTGAAATTTACCGGAAAAATCCATGATCTTCCCCCTTTCTAATTTCCTTACGTACACAATATTCGTTTCATTGTTAATGATTAGCATGGCAAGCTTTGCTGCAGAGCGTGAATATGATGCTGAAGTACTAAAAACCGGTAAAACTTTATTCCGGGTAAACTGCGCAGTGTGTCACGGAACCAGTGCCGGAGGAGCAGGAAATTGGCAACAACGCGGTGAGGACGGCAAATTCCCACCGCCGCCACTTAACGGCACGGCCCATACCTGGCATCATCCTCGCGCCGCATTAATGCAAACTATTCAGCAAGGCACAATACAGCTTGGCGGAAGCATGCCGGCATGGCAAGACACACTCGACGATGAACAAATCGACGCCATCATCACCTGGTTAACGTCGTTATGGCCTGACGAACCTTACGAGATTTGGATGACGCAAATAAACCAATAAGCGTAACGGGCTTTGCGCTTGGTTTCCTGGATTACGCTGTGCTCCATCCAGGCTACAATTGCTGAATTAAAGCATAGAAATGCATTGTTGACTCACCGACTAGGACTTCTCAACTCACAACGGGAAATTACATGCTTATTAAACATGATGGAGTTCTACCGCAGATCGATCCGACAGCTTGGGTCGCGCCAAATGCTGTTGTCTGCGGCAACGTCACAGTAGATCCAGGTTGCCGAATCATGTATGGCGCTCAAATTATCGCCGAGAGTGGCTCTATATCTATTGGTAGCGAGTGCATTATTATGGAGAACGCCGTCCTTCGAAGCTCGGCCCGTCATCCCATGAGTATTGGCAACAATTGTCTCGTCGGCCCGAATGCTCATGTCGTAGGTTGTACCGTGGAGGACGAAGTTTTCATCGCAACGGGAGCTGCTGTGTTTCATTCGGCTCATCTTGGTAAAGGCAGCGAGGTGCGCGTTAACGGCGTCGTACACGTCAAGACCCAATTAGCCACTGGAGAGACTGTACCCATTGGCTGGGTTGCTGTCGGAAATCCAGCGCAAATACTGCCACCGAGCGAGCATGAACGTATTTGGGAGATTCAAAAACCTTTGAACTTCCCACTCACGGTCTATGGATTTGAACGCTCCGAAGCGACAATGGAGCGAATTACTGGACGTCTCTCCGAAGTATTGGGTTCACATGCAAATGACGAATCGAGTACGTAACGATCTTCCTTGACCAATCATCTATCCTCTTTGCGGTTTACGGAGGCTAAACTTAGGTGTTTAGAAAGGGATTGATGACGCAATGTCTGCAGCGGACATATTTTACCATCATGGAATGGATCTCAGCGTTCAGAAGACTACGTTAAGTCAACGTTTTTTCCAGAATGATCCGTCATGAGCTAAAATAACCGGCGGCGCCTGAATCTCGACGCCGCCAAAATGATAGAGAATCACTCAGTCGCCAGCTTTATCGACGACCAGTTCATAGGAAACATCCAGAGATTCATCTGCTGCAACAGCTACGGAACCGCCAAGCTGCGCGACACGGCCAGTGATGCCTTCGAAATCTCCGCTGCCACTGCCTTCTTTGATATCGCCAGAGGCGTGGAATCCGTTGCCATCCCAAGAGCCGGACGAAGTGTAGGAAAAACTACCGCTGGCACAACTCACGTCGCCCACGATATCAAAAATTCCCCAAGCGCCTTCATCACGGCCATACAGAGCCTCAACGATGTCAATAGTACAACCGTCGAGATCGCCGCCCTGTAGCGTAACCTGGTAGGAAACTTTGACTCCGTTTTCTGGTTGGTCCGAAGTCTGCTCGGAGATGCTGTTGTTAAACGCGACATTGGAACGCAAAGCGTCAGCGAGGGTCGGTATGGTAGCGAAGGTCGCAGCGACAGCAATAGTACTAAGGAATGGTAATTTTAAAGTCATTGTGGGATTCCTCCCTTGGATATTTGTTAGATATTGTCGACATAGAGACCTCATAGCTCAGCTTATGCCGACAGCCATGCAATGATCTTCGCCACAACGCCGTTCGATCATGGCTTTTTGATCATTCGCTCCCTGAACGCCCATACAAATATACCGAAACGACTTAAAAAATATAGGCATTCTCTATAAAGTCTGCGCCGCATTCACTTACCTGTCAAGTTGGGTAACGTTGCATATTTTTTTCAACAACGGCTGACAAAAAGCGATCGCAAATCTGGAGAAGTAGGATGTAGGAAAACATTACTCTAGATCTATTTTGACGCCCTTCGATTCTGATTCATTACGCAGCATCAATCTGTCCGAACATTCTCTACCCCTTTGCGTTTTGCCGAGACGAAACACGGTTGCAGGGATAATTGAACAAGAATGTCGGTAAGGTTCGCCGAATCGTGGATGATTCGTGGAACCCACCCGTTGCCCTTGTTGTTTGACATTGGGCTTTCGGTGAGGGCAGTTCCGTTAGGAATCAGAACGCAGGGGCACGCTTTTTTTGTGACTTTCTTTTCGCGCAAAAGAAAGTCACTCTTCCTAAGCGCTGAAAGCGCAGGACGACATGTTTTTTAAGGAGAACTCGAGATGGTCAGTGCTACATCTATTGCCGTTACATAAGATGCAAAATTTATTTTTCGAGTAGCTCCTGAATTAATCCAACAATCTCTTCCGAATCGAATTGTCTCGGCCCTAAAGCTTCGTAATATTTGTTGCCTTGTTTATCGACGATAAAAGTTGTCGGCAAGCCTTTCACTCCAAGCGACTGCATTGCCATGCTCTCGGTGTCCAGCAAAAACGGAAACGAATTTTCCAGACCATATTCGAACACAAAACGTTCGACATCCTCAGCGTCTTCGCCCAGATTCACCGCGAGTACTTCAAAACCCTTATCTTGCAACTGTATCCAAACGTTGTGAATACCGGGCATTTCTTCACGGCAGGGTGGGCACCAGGTCGCCCAAAAATTAACCAGCACGACTTTGCCGAGGTGATCCGAGAGCTTCATGGTCTCGCCATTCAGGGTAGGTAGTTCGAAATCCTCAGCAGGCGGGGTTTCGTAGACATAGGTCAAACCCTTCGGCAGTTCAGCCATGGCGAGGGTAAAGGCGAACAAACCTGCAAGAAGGAAATAAAATATACGATGCATTTTTCGGTATTTATATTACTAAGGAAAATCGATTCGTTGGCTTAGATCAATTTGCCCACCAGGAATTCCCCACGCCCCTGAAATCTAGCGAGGCTTGTCCCATATCGCAAGTTTATGCTTGACTCTGTACCATACTACAGGGTTTATGCTTTGATCCATGAAAACACTGAGCATCGGAGAACTGGCAAAAGCTGCCGACGTCGGTATCGAAGCCATACGCTTCTATGAAAAACGCGAGTTACTGCCTCGTCCGGAACGGTCTCCAGCGGGCTATCGCCGCTTTCCACAGACTACCGTTGACCGTTTGAGGTTTATAAGACGCGCGAAGCATCTCGGTTTTACCCTGGAAGAAATCGCCGAGCTACTGACTTTGCATGACGATCCAAACAGTGACCGTGCAAGCGTTAAGTCCATGACTAAATCAAAGTTAAAACACATTGAGCAAAAACTCGCTGATCTGGAGCGTATGCGCAAGGTGCTGTCGCAATTGTCGGCAGAATGCTCAGGTCATGGCCCGGTCAGCGGCTGTCCTATTATTGAGGCTTTATCAAAAGATGAATGAGGTTTTAAATGAATCGGTAAACGAACAGTCGCATTGCTGTCATAGCCCGAAAGCCGTCGATCCTGTGTGCGGCATGAGTGTCGATCCGGCGACGGCCATTTCGGTTCAACAGGAAGGTGTTGACTATTATTTTTGTTGCAAGGGTTGCCGCGACAAGTTCGCCGCGAATGCCCAACAGTATTTATCTAGACAAGCCAAAGAAAGTATTCCTGCCGGCCACGGCCCGTATATATGCCCTATGTGTCCGGGTGTGGAAAGCGACGTGCCCGCGGCATGTCCCAAATGCGGTATGGCATTGGAATCCGCCGCACTGGTTCTTGCATCGACACGCACACAATATAGTTGTCCGATGCATCCCGAGGTGGTGCAGGACGAACCGGGTATTTGCCCCAAGTGCGGCATGGCATTGGAAGCGCAAACCGTTATTTTGGAACAAGAGGAGAATCCGGAACTCACCGACATGCGGCGGCGATTCTGGTGGAGTCTGGCATTCACCGTTCCGGTGTTCGTCATCGCCATGGGTGAAATGCAGTTTGGCGATTTATTTTCCCGTATCGCCGCACCGCGAACGCTAATCTGGATTCAATTGATACTCACAACACCTGTTGTGTTGTGGGGCGGAAAGCCGTTCTTTGAACGTGGCTACCAGTCTATCGTCAATCGCAGTCCTAATATGTTTACCTTGATCGCCATGGGAACAGGCGTTGCCTTTGTCTATAGTGTCGTTGCGACCCTGGTGCCACACCTATTTCCGCAATCGTTCCGCACCCATTCGGGCGATGTGAGTGTCTATTTCGAGGCTGCGGCAGTCATTATTACCCTGGTGTTATTGGGACAAGTGTTGGAATTAAAGGCACGTAGCCAGACAGGATCTGCAGTGCGTGCCTTACTCGGTTTGGCACCCAACACCGCCCGTCGCATCGATGAACACGGTGATGAGAAAGATATCCCGTTAACGGAAGTACAGGCCGGCGATCAATTGCGTATCCGCCCCGGCGAGAAGATACCGGTGGACGGCGTGGTTATTGAAGGCGTCAGTTCGGTAGACGAATCCATGGTCACCGGCGAACCTATCCCGGTAGAAAAAACCATCAGCGATACATTAATCGGTGCAACGGTAAACGGCACAAGCACTTTGGTGATGCGGGCTGAGCGTGTAGGCAGCGATACCGTGCTGGCACAAATTGTACAAATGGTCAGTGAGGCGCAACGCAGCCGTGCCCCTATTCAAAAGCTCGCTGACAAAGTTGCCTCTTATTTCGTTCCCATTGTCGTGGCCGTTGCCGTACTGACTTTTTTGATTTGGTCATTCGTGGGACCGGCTCCCGCACTTGCATACGCTGTCATTAATGCCGTGGCCGTGTTAATCATTGCTTGTCCCTGTGCGCTCGGTTTAGCCACACCCATGTCCGTCATGGTGGGAATCGGCCGGGGTGCGGAGAACGGGGTGTTAATTAAAGATGCCGAATCCCTCGAACGTTTGGAAGAGATCGACACACTGGTAGTGGACAAAACCGGGACACTGACTGAAGGCAGGCCAAAGGTACAAATCGTCGAACCCGCTACGGGGTTCGACGTAAAACGACTTTTGCAACTAACGGGAGCGGTGGAAAAAGTCAGTGAACATCCATTGGCTCAGGCCATCATTAATCACGCTGTCGAAAACGATGTCGATTTGCCAAAAGCAAACGACTTCCAATCGATCACCGGCAAAGGTGTGAGTGCAAGCATTGAAAGCGAACGCGTGTTCGTCGGCACTTCTGACCTTCTTGCAGAAAACAACATTCATACAGATATTGCATCGGAACGAGCCAACCAACTGCGCGATCAAGGACACACCGTTGTTTTTATCGGTGTCGGCGAAAACTATGCGGGTCTGATCAGCGTGGCCGACACAATCAAATCATCTACCCGGGAAGCAGTGGATATTCTAAAAACGAGCGGTGTTGAGATCGTCATGCTAACCGGGGATACTGAAAAAACCGCACGTGCAGTTGGCAGAGAACTCGGTATAGAACGGGTGAAGGCGGGTGTTTTACCACAAGACAAAGCGGACTACGTGAAACAACTGCAACAAGAAGGCCGGATCGTTGCAATGGCGGGAGACGGAATAAACGATGCACCAGCACTGGCGCAAGCCGATGTCGGCATTGCCATGGGGCATGGCACTGATGTTGCCATGCAAACCGCCGGTGTTACCTTGGTTAAAGGTGATTTACGCGGCATCGCGAAAGCCCGGGGATTGAGCCGCCGCACTATGGGCAATATCCGGCAGAATTTATTTTTCGCCTTCGTTTACAACACACTGGGCGTACCTATCGCGGCCGGTGTTTTATATCCTTTTTTTGGATTATTACTCAGCCCCATGATTGCTGCCGCCGCCATGAGTCTGAGTTCGGTATCTGTCATCGGCAATGCGTTGCGTTTACGCAAGGCAGCGCTGTAAATTCAAGAACCTAGTCGTTGGCGACCCCGTGCGGAACATGCCCGGTCGGGACATGTTGCCGGGTGGAATCGCAGTGTCCTTGTTGATCGTCGAAGTAAATATCGGCACCGAATGTTTTTAGAAACTCGCCTTTGTCTAAGCCACCTAGAAACACCGCTTCGTCTATACGTATATCCCAGGCGCGCAAGGTGCGTACGACACGTTCATGGGCAGGTGCGGCACGGGCGGTGATCAAAGCCGTACGGATTATGGGTTGATCAGCGGGAAAATCCGTTTGAATGCGATGCAGGGCCGCCAGGACATTCTTGAAAGGACCGCCGGGTAAGGGCCGTTTGGCTTTTTTAGCTTCGGAAGTAGCGAATGCATCCAAACCTTCACTGCGGTATACGCGCTCCGCCTCATCGGAAAACAAAACCGCATCACCGTCAAATGCGATGCGTAGTTGTTCACTACCCGCACCGGCTTCTACTTTAGATGGCAAAATAGTCGCCGCCGCGATACCAGCATTGAGTGCACTGTCGACGTCGACGGTATCCGCCGACAAAAACAAGTGCGCGTTAAACGGTTTCACATAGCGATACGGACTGTCGCCACTGGAAAAAGCCGCACGGGAAATATTTAATTTGTAATGTTGAATGGAATTGAACACACGCAAACCGGTATCCGCACTGTTACGCGAAATCAATACCACCTCGACATAGGAACGCCCCATCGGGTTATTGTTTAGATGTAACAATTTTTTTACTAAAGAAAAAGCGACACCGGGTTTCAACAGCGTGTCCTCGTGCTCGATTTGATAACGGCAATACGCGTCCACGCCTTGCTCGGTAAAAACACGATGACTTTCCTCCAGATCAAATAGTGCTCTGGAGGAAATGGCCACTACTAATTTTTCGTCTAGTGTTGCCGGCACGTCAGTTATGATGGTCTCGATTTAATTGCCTTGGGCAAACGGTATTTCCCGCCACGCTTTTAACAACGGAAAGTATAGTCCTAGTTTAATGGGTCTTGATTCCAGCGCCGATACCAAATATCCATATTGCCTTATCTGATCCCGGTAACGCGTCACCTCATCGTCCAGGAAACGTTCCACCCCGCCTCCCTCATGCGAACTGGTCTTGAAATCGACAATCCAACGATTACCCCGATCATCGATAAACGACCGGTCGATGACAGCCCTCACCACCCGGCCGTCGATCACGCCACTTAATGGCCACTCGCTTTTCCGGTCTCGATGGTTCTGGTCGAAAATCCATTGAGCACGTGCATCGTTGTGCGTATTTTCCATGGCCATCTCCACCCGCTCCAACGCCCATTCCATTTCTTGCTGGTTGATCCCCGCCTCCCGTAATAATGTGTAACAACGGGTCCGGATGGGCGCTTGCAATCCTGTGCTGTGCATTTCATTGAACAGCGTGTGTACTACTGTTCCCACCCGTCGGGCCAAATGTCCCGCCCAGTCGAACTCGATGGGTGAAACAGTTTTAAAAGGCACCGAGGGTGAAGATAAACCCTGCACATCTTCGGGCGAGTTTGGTAATCGCCAAGATTCGGGTAAACGATGCAAAGCAATGTCACGCGCCGGCAACTCCTTTTTTATTGACGCATCTTTAAATGGCGTTACCTTGCGCAGAAATTCCTCTCCGATAACCGGCCACAAAAAAGATAAAGCGGTGTCTTTTCCCGGCGGACTGAGTTCACCCGTCGACTTCGCTTTCAAGTTTGCTATCAAATGCAAGTGGGTCTTGGCGCGTGTACACGCTACATATAACAAACGAAGTTGTTCATGGCGTTCCTTGTCCGCTTTCACTTCGCCGATGTAACTGTGCATGGGATCTTTTTCGTTGCCCACAGGTGCTACGGGTGCCAACAATATTTCACCGCCATGACCCGGATCGAGTTCGAGCCACTCTAACAACCGGCCGGATGTAGGGCCTGTATTACCTGGATGCCGTGCCAAACCGGGAAGTATGACAGTGTCGAACTCCAGACCCTTGGCTTTGTGAATAGTCATGATCTGCAGCGCATGTTCTTGTGCATCGGGCAACGCCCATAACCCTGCCACGGCGCGGTGGAGCTGCTCAAAGTCAATAATATCGGCGCCGGTTTCGTGTGATTCCAAAATATCGAAATAGACCTGCGCGTTAGTCATATCACGTTCGTCGATACACAATGGGGCACCTAAACTTAGCCAGACGGACTCCACATAACGGCGCAAATTGCGGCGCTGACGATGTTCAAATGCTTGTTGCAGCGTTTCTTTTAGTCGCAGCAAACGAATTTGTCCCGCGTCACTTAATCCCGCTACTGTAGTGTTGTCGCAGATTCGATCCCATACCGACAAGTCGTGGTGATCAGCACACAATCGCGTTAGATCGTCCAATGACAAGCCACACCACGGCGCACGTAGCAGTGCTAACCAGGCGATACGATCTGCAGGATGCAATAATGCTTTTGTCAACGACAACAAATCTTGTACCACCAATCGATGTTGCAGCGGTTCGATCTCAACTCCTTGAAGTGGAATACGGGTTTGTTGTAATGCCGGGATGATTTTTTGCAGGTGCAGCCGGTTACGTACCAAAACGGCGACTTTAGCGTGCGCATCCCGATCCAGCGCATTGCGTACAATATCGACCACACAGGCGGCCTCTGCGGCGTAGTCGTTATCATTCACCAGCGAGTGTAACTGCACTACCCCTTGTTCCCCACCCTGTATAAATGGATTTGAACTTAGGAAAGGCACGCTACCGGCGGTTGCGTCCATCGCGGTGGGGAAAATTTCAGCGAACACAGTATTGACCCAATTGACAATACTCGCTTGTGAGCGAAAATTGGTATGTAACGCGACACTACCTGTACTGACCGATCCCACACCGTATTTGGCTGCGTTTAGAAATAATCCGACCTCGGATTCGCGAAAGCGGTAAATCGATTGCATTGGGTCCCCTACCAAGAACAACGTGCGACCGTCGTCATCTTGCCATCCGGCGGTAAGACTTTCGACTAATTGCATCTGAGTCAGCGAGGTATCCTGAAACTCATCGACTAATAAATGCTGGATACGGTAATCCATTGCCAAAGCCAGATCCGTCGGCGCATCAGCACTGCCCAGCGCCAAGCGCGCGCAGTGAGTGAGTTCAGCAAAATCTATACAGCCTGCGTCTTGGAATACCAACCTTAATTTTGCGGCCGACAACCGCAGCACGTGCAAGCCGGCCTGTAACACCTGCCACTGCTCATCGGTAAACAACGCACCCGGTAAACGCCGCACCCTACCCAATTTCTTCGCTAACTCAGGTATCGCTTGCACATCGCGTAACAACTTTCGCATGCGTCGCTTTATAGCGGTCGCGTGTTCCAGCTTATCCGCTGGAAAACCATGTCGTTTGTCCACTTTCTCACGAAAAACGTCCTTATCTTTCAACAATAATAAGTCGGCAACACCGCGCCAGAGTGCTAGTTCGTCCGTGTCCGGCAATGGAAAGTGATCGAGTCCCTCACAATGAACTATCGGCGAGTCGCGTCCTTCGTCGACTAGATTCGCTGCGGCAAAGCAGGAACAGGTCACGACCTCGTCTCGCAACTGTGGCGGGAATAGTTCATGAATATCTTCCAATTCCCGATGAATGACTTTACGCCATGTTTTTTCCAGCGTGTCACGTTGCAACGCCGGCTGGCACCCGGTATCGCCGGCAAAACGCAACCACTGCTCGCGCTGCGGCAACATTGCAGCCAAATTCGCGCGCAAACCGGACACGTCACCATCAAAATGTTGCAATACACGTGAAATGGCGTCAGGCCATGGTGTTCCTTCATTGTCTATTTCATTCAACATGTCGGACGCCGCTTGCTGGTACAATTCGCGGGCGTTGTCGGTGAGTTCAGGTGATGCACCGAGACGCGCTGACCAGGGCATTTGCGCCACTAATGCGTTGCAAAATGAGTCGATGGTTTGAACACGCAAACGTGTAGGCCGCTCGAGTATCCCCCATTGCATGCGTTTATCCTGTTCCCTAGCCGCCTGTGCCAGTATCAATACCTCTTTTTCGCCGGGGTCAGCGGGTTCGGCGTCGTTACCGACGCGCAACGCCTGCAAAATGCGGTGGCGCATTTCATCCGCAGCCTTGATAGTAAAAGTGATTGCCAGAATTTCTTCCGGTTTGTTAACGTAGGCTAACAATCGCAAATAACGACGAATCAATAACCCGGTCTTGCCCGAACCAGCGGGCGCCTGCACTACAAATGAACGCGTGATATCCAGCGCCTGTTGTCGTTGTGCGAAGTCAGCAGGTAGATTCATTCTGACTCGTTGCTCTGCATCGGTGACATTTTGTCGATGCGACACACGGGGCGTATATCACACAGACGGCATGCCTCATCGTCACGCGGATTCACTCTGGCATCACCTGCACAAAACTGAGCAGACAGTTCAGTCAATACGCGTTCCCACGAAGCAGACAAAGTTTGCCAATCTCGATATTGTTTTAACTCCACGGGCTTTTTTGCAGTGGTAACATCATCGATATCAGGTGCGATATTGTCGCGTGACGCCAACCCCGTCAGTTCGACCTTGCCCGCCTTCAGACACCCGTAGGCGACGGCTTGCACATCGTCGCCTAACAATAAGCGGTAAACAGGTAGTTGCGGTTCCCGTGGTCGTGGGCCTAGCCAATTTCTCCTATCAACCGCTCCGGTTTTATAGTCAATAATGAGTAGACTGTCGTCTTCGAGGCGATCCACCCGATCCGGACGCAGTTTTACCTTGATGTCTCCAATGACGCCCTGACTATCTTGTTCCAGGTACTCAATCACAAATGGTTCACGCTCTCGTTCCAACGCTAACCATTCCGATACTCTCCGCACCAACCGCTCTATTTCCAGCTGCATTAATCTTTTCGATTGACGGATGGAAGCGTGTTTATTTAGCACCGAAAAGGCTTTCTTCTTCGTTAGATCCTGTAACGCTTCAGTTGACAGCTCACATAGAGCATGTTGTGAGCCCAGTTCTGACCACAGCAATCGCAACAAATCATGCATCGTGTTACCACGCTGCGCCGCATCCAGGCCCTGCGCGGGCGTATGCAACGCGCTGGCGCCAAGCCTGTGCCGGGTGTAGCAGCGAAACGGACACGCGGATTGATCGGTAAACAAACTAGTCCCGCGAGTAACGCCGCTGTTAACCGGCAAACCGTCAGGATCGCTAATCGACTCCAATTCAGAGTGTTGGAACTCGATGGTATAACCCGTAAGAGTCGATCGATTGTGAAAATCGACGGGTTGGACAGAGAATGAGTCAAGCAAAGCATTGGGGCCGTAACTGGCATTGTCGCCGATGCGCGGGTAGCTCATCACCGTTATCGGTGCCGAGGCATACAAACGTTTAAACAATCGTTTCGATTGTTCGTGGGCCAACGCGATATCTGCTTGTGGTACACCGGCCACTCTTTGTGCACCGATGGGTAGAAACGGATTAGGCTGAATTCGCGACGGCCATGCAGCGTCGTGCAGACCGGTAACCCATAAATGAGTAAATGACATACCACCGGCTTCGAACACACCCAATATTTGTACCGGTGCGGGGTTTTCTTCCGGTTGAAATATCCGCTGTGTCATTTGGCTTAAACGCGTCAACGCGGTATCCAATGTCATGTCCGATTGAATCATTTCCAAGACGGTGAAATCCGCCAGCAAACCATCCCATGCCTGCATGGCCTGATACTCAACGGTATCCAAGGTTCGCTCCCCAGGCCAGGAAAAACAATCCAACCAATCGGTAAATTGCCTCGCCCACTGCCGTGGTGTTTTTGAGTTTACTCCATCATCGCGTAACTCACTGATCCGCGCTATTTGCCGGGTCAGTATTGGACAATGAGTGTTTTGCTTAACCGGTTTTTGCAAAACCTTAAGTACATCATTCCACGATAAACGGATGTCACTGTGCGCACGAAGCCATTGATCGAGCATGGCCCTTGCTAAGCGTTCCTGTTCGGCACCAGCAAAAAATGGGGAACGTAGCAAGAAACCAAAGTCACACAACAGCATTCGATCCTGGCTTACCAACTTCAACAACATCACAGCGGCCTTAATCAACGGCAGCGACGACAGCGGCACACCCAGCGATATATGAAATGATTTATCCTGTACAGGGCGCGCTAACAACGAGCCCTGAGGATAAAACACGTTTTCGAATAGGCTCTCCACCTTTGCGCGGTGACGTTGTAACTCGGGTATCACCACACCGATATGAGCCCGGGTATCAGTTTCCAGTATTTTTCGCGCCCACAACGCGGCCGCATGAAATTCGCTATCGACATCGACATATTCATGGCACTCACTTTTTTGAGCTTGACTGCTAAGCGGCGGTTGATAGCGAACCACGCAACCTCGTTGTTCGAACATCGATAGCAGATGTTGTTGTGCCGGCAGAATTTGATCAAAACCCACTAACACCAGACATGTCGGTAGCGGACTTCGATCAAGACGGACCCCTATTTCACCGGCCAATTGAGCGCTATCGATAAAACCTGATTTCGCGCAGATCCGCCTATACCATTTCGACCAATTTTGAAACATCCGATGGTCTTGGCTGATCACTGAAGAACCCGTTTTCATGTTCCAATCATGTAGTAAGCGCCAAGCTGCGCGCGCAGTGTTCGCGGTCTTATCTAACTGCCACAATACATGCTCATCCCCAGCTTTGGTAATTTCCGTTTTAATCGCTTGCTCCCACAGAAATTGTTCCTGGGAATCATTTAACAGAAGAGGTTTGTCATCGTCTGTAAGACGTGACCATTGGCGTTGTAACCAGGCATCCCAGGGTAAGATATCGGGAGTTTCCCAAGCGCCGGCGTCGGCGGCGATTTGGGCTTGATCGTGCGCGTTAAATAAATAACGCGCTAACCGGTGTGTTGCGGTCACAACGGTGCAACCGGATCGGTATAACGGCAACCAAGTTTCGGTCGCTCTCATAACTTGCTAACGCTGCGGTCGCTACTCAAACCACTGTTCAGGCTAACTCAATACCCGTGTGGATATATAAATCACTGTGCCGCACCCAGCGCCAAAGCGCGCTCCCGGCTTTGTCTGCGATCTTCCGCATCCACATCCATGTTGACTGGCCAAGCATGCAAGTGGGACGTGATTAAATCCGCTAAGGCTGCAGCGTGAATGTCATCGTCATTCAAACAAGGGATGTATTGAAATTGCTGACCACCGGCCTGTAGAAAAAAATCGCGATTTTGTATGTCAATCTCTTCCAATGTCTCCAGGCAATCCACTGCAAATCCCGGACATACCACATCCACGCTGGTGGTTCCCTCGGAGGGTAGTCGTTTCAGAGTTTCATCGGTGTATGGTGCCAGCCACGGTTCACGGCCGAATCGTGACTGAAAGGTCACACGCCATTTATTTTCCGGCAACGCTAACGTTTGCGCTATCAAACGTGCGCTAGCGTGGCAACAACAATGATAAGGGTCTCCCGTCTTGAAATAACGTTGTGGGATTCCGTGGAACGAGAACAACAATAACTTACTTTGACCATTTTCATGCCAATATTGCCGAATACTGGCCGCTATGGCCTGAATATATCTGGTTTGGGCATGATAATCGTTGATAAATCGTACCTCCGGCACCCAACGCATGCGTTGCAGCTCCCCAGCTACTGCATCAAATACCGCACCGGTGGTCGTCCCAGAATACTGCGGATACAAGGGCAATACCAATAGACGCCGCATACCCGCAGCGTTAAGTTCTGCAATGGCATTCGATATACTCGGCTCACCATAACACATGGCCAAACGTACCGTTACATCCAAATTTTCAGTTTGTACCCGTTCTTGAAGTTTTGTGCATAGCGCTCGACTGTAGACCATCAGTGGTGAACCTTCATCGGTCCAAATCTTGGCATAGGCGCGCGCACTGCGTGCCGGGCGAATACGCAAAATAATGCTATGCAATATCAACCACCACAGCCAACGGGGAAATTCGACCACACGTCTATCCCAAAGAAATTGCGCCAAATACCGCCGCACGGCGCCGGAAGTAGGAGCATTAGGAGAACCGAGGTTAACGATTAAAATCCCCGTAGTGCCAACGTTGCCATGACGATAGTCCGATTTCCCCGTATAGTAGGTCATGGTATCCGTCTGTATCGTGGATAATCTTGAATTAAAATATTACTGCCGTTCAGCTATATGTTGGGATAATAATACACCGTGTCGCCGTATAGTAATGTCCCGGGTCTACGTACCCGGGATCGAGATTCAATGTTATTTTGCCGAATTGATAGGAGCCCACATAGGCGACAAAATAGAACAATTGTACATTTCCTTTTTGCAAATCCCTTGATTAAAGTTTACCGCCGAGAACTGTTGGGTAAACAATCATGTGTTCCCGTTTGATCGTCACTGAGTTGCTAACCGGAGGTTCGCTATGCAATGGATAGTATTAGTGCTGATTGTTGTTGGCTTATTGTTGATGGCAACTCGGTACCCCAAAATAGCCTTCGGGATCTTAGGTGCATTAGTACTCTTGATTGGTATCTTATTGATGTTGGGTAAGGACAATGAACAAGATGCATCGTCGAGGGCTGCCCAACTAAAATTAATTAACACACAAATGACACCCGGGTATGCCGACAGTTACCAGTTTACCGGGCGTATCAGCAATCAATCGGAAACAACAATCAGACAAGTAACCATACAAGTGACGCTCAAAGACTGTGACGACGCAAGTGCGGAAGACGCTAGTTGTAGCATTATCGGTGAAGAGCTTGCGCGCGTTACAGTGACTATCCCCCCCGGTCAAGCACGGGATTTTTCGGATAATGTTTATCTCGGATCAAGCAAACCAAAACGACATGCGCGTTGGCAGTTTTTAATAGTCGATGCGCAAATTCGTTAAGACCGGCCTGTCAAAACGACTCCGTATGTTAACGTTTTGTCCCCCAGGCCACCAATCGACAACGTCTGGGACGCAATATACCACTGGATAACACACTGATATAAAAAGAAAAATCCTACGAATGTGAGGCGAACAATAAATCAAAAGGGGCCGGGCAACCGGCGCTAACCGGTTGCCCGTTAGATCAGAACGGCAGAGGTATTTTTAACCCCGCCTTCTTATTTTTTTTTTGTTGTTCTCCTTGCAACCTTTTTCCGCGTAGCCTTTTTCTTTGTCGCTTTTTTCTTAGTAGCCTTTTTCTTGGCTTTTTTCTTAGCCGGTCTACGTTTAGCTACCTTCTTTTTAGCCTTTTTCTTGGCTTTTTTCTTTGTCGCTTTTTTCTTAGTAGCTTTTTTTCTTGTGGCCTTCTTCTTAGCCGGTCTACGTTTAGCTACCTTCTTTTTAGCCTTTTTCTTTGTCGCCTTCCGTTTGGCGACTCGTTTCTTTGCGGTCTTCTTACCCGCCTTCTTCTTAGTACGCTTCTTCTTTGCTGCCATAATATTGCTCCTCCTCTTTTCGATTGAGAGCCAGGGTTTAAGTTAAGGGTTTGAACAACACACGCAGGACCCTTGCCGCACACAAGTTTCCCAGTGTTCGATAAAAAACCGTTCGCTTGGAAAAATAAAACGAAGTGCCTCGCATAACACGTGCGAGGAAGTGAGGCGAACCAAATTGATTCGTCTTTTCTAACTTGAACAAAATATTTCTTTTCCTTCTATACGCGTATCAGCTATACCGTTGTCGGTCGAAAACTTTAGCCCGTTAATCAGTACTCAGTCTTCTGTTACTTGCTTAACTTTCGCGTCATCAGAGAGAAAAGCAATCCCCTCTAGTATGAGTTATTGCGAACTATATCGATCAAAATATAAATGTCAAGAAAACAATGCAAAAAACTTTTAACAACAATCCCGTTTAAAGATCGATTTTTAGTTCATTACCCACATTTTGAATCACCGCAATTCAAACATGTCATGCAACCATCCATCATCATGACCGCTTTGGTATGACATTTTTTACACAATTGCGCTTCCGTAGGGAAATCTTGTTCAACGTTGGTATTTGATCGACGTGATTCGTATTCTTTACGTTTTTCCTCAATTAATTTTTGTTGATGTTCATCGAGTCCGGGATCTTTAATCATGCCAATCATACGCATGTGTGTTTCAATCGCATCACCTATTTCGGCAACTAATGAAGGCATATATTTACCACCACGCTTGAAATAACCACCTTGTGGATCGAATACACTGCGTAGTTCTTCTACCAAAAACGTTGCATCGCCACCTTTGCGGAACACCGCAGAAATAATACGTGTTAGGGCCACTATCCATTGAAAGTGGTCCATATTTTTTGAGTTAATAAAAATTTCAAATGGCCGGCGCTTCTCGTAAGGTGTATCCGGATTTAGCACGATGTCGTTAATCGTTACATACAATGCGTGATCAGAAAGAGGCGTTTTAATCTTGTAGGTGCTGCCCAACAACGATTCGGGTCGTTCGACCTTTTCGTGCATTTGCACAACATTGGCCGGCAGATCTTGATCGTCTGCAATAACACTTGGCGCGGCCGGCGCGAGTTGCGGTGGCTTTTCTTGTTGCTGCACAACATTCTCTAATGGTTTGGTGTCAACCACTTCTTCCTTTGCCGTGACATCTGTCTGCTTTACAACTGAATAGCCGACAATTTTGTTACTGATTTTCATTACCATGTTGTTCTACCCCAAAGTTCGATTGCCTGATCCTTAAAAACGACCGTAATAGCCTTCTTTTAGCGCATCGTACAAATTAGCTGCGGTATGGATCTCACCATCATATTTAATCTGTTCGTTGCCTTTAACTTCTACTATTTCGCCGTTATCAAGTTCAAATTGATAAGTGGTATTGGCCAAATCTTGTTCTTTCACCAATACACCCTGAAACGCGGCCGGGTTAAAGCGAAATGTGGTACACCCTTTTAAACCCTTGTCATGGGCATACATGTAAATATCCTTAAACTCCTCGAAGGGGTAGTCGGTTGGCACGTTGGCTGTCTTGGAAATGGAAGAATCCACCCATTTTTGCGCCGCTGCCTGTACATCGACATGTTGCTTGGGCGTAATGGTTTCAGCGCTGACAAAATATTCGGGCAATCCGTTTTCATCTTTACCACCCGGTATTGCATCGGGATTAACCAATGTCCGGTATGCCAGTAGCTCATAGGAAAAGACGTCGATTTTTTCTTTGGTCTTGCGTCCCTCGCGTATCACATTACGACTGTATTGGTGTGCAAAAGACGGTTCAACGCCGTTACTAGCATTGTTGCCCACGGATAAACTTATGGTTCCGGTTGGTGCGATCGAGGTGTGATGGGTATAACGCACCCCTTCACGCGCGATGCGGTCGGTTAAATCCTTTGGGAATTGCTGCATGTAGCGGCTGTATTTAGCCAGTAACACCGAACCACGAATCTTGTCACCGACTTTAATACCGTCTTTTGCCATTTCCGGGCGTTTAGCCATCATTTCCGGCGTTATAGTGAAATACTCTAGTGCGATCGGTGCAGCGCCCTTCTCACGCGCCAGTTCCAATCCCACTTGCCAGCCGACTTCAGCCATTTCACGCGCCACACGTTCGGTAAACGCCAACGAATCGGCCTCGCCATACTTCATACGCATCATGACCATGGCCGAGCCCAAGCCCAGAAAACCCATACCGTGCCGGCGTTTGTACATCAGTTCGTGACGTTGTTGTGGCAAGGGTAGGCCGTTAATCTCCACTACGTTGTCCAACATACGGCTGAATACAGCAACCACTTCGCGAAATCGCTTCCAATCGAAGCTGACAGCATCGGTAAACGGTGCATCGACAAACCTGGTCAAGTTGACCGACCCTAACAAGCAACTACCATAGGGCGGCAAGGGTTGTTCACCACAAGGGTTGGTTGCGCGAATGTCCTCACAGAACCAGTTGTTATTCATCTCATTGATACGATCTATCAAGATGAACCCCGGTTCGGCATAGTCGTAAGTGGATACCATAATCATGTTCCACAAACGTTTGGCCGGAATAGTTTTATACACTCGACAGGCGACTTCGCCACGTTCGTTTGTCACATAGCCCTTGTTCACTGGCCATGGACGCCAGACCTTGCGGCACTCTTGGTCGTTATATTCAGCTTCCGTAGCCGGAAACACTAAATCCCAATCGGCATCATTTTTTACCGCACGGATAAATTCGTTAGTTATCAGACAGGACAAATTGAACTGGCGTAAACGGCCATCACTGCGTTTGGCGCGGATGAAATCCATGATATCCGGATGAGAGATATTAAACGTACCCATTTGCGCGCCGCGGCGTCCGCCGGCGGACGACACGGTAAAACACATAGCGTCAAAGATATCCATAAAAGAGAGGGCGCCGGAGGTATAGGCCCCGGCGCCACTCACAAATGCCCCTTTGGGGCGGAGGGTAGAGAACTCATATCCGATGCCGCAACCCGCCTTAAGGGTGAGTCCAGCTTCGTGAACCATACTTAGAATGCCGTCCATAGAGTCGGGGACGGTGCCTGAAACGGTGCAGTTGATGGTGCTGGTAGCGGGCTTGTGCTCCTGTGCACCAGCGTTGGATAAAACACGGCCTGCGGGGATCGCGCCGTTCTGCAGTGCCCAATAGAACTTATCGAACCACTCCGAACGTTTTTCCGGTGTGGTTTCCACTAAAGCCAAGGCACGCGCAACGCGGTAATTAGAGTCCTCGATATCGTTATCGAGAACTTCACCGGTTTTGCTTTTTAATCGATATTTTTTGTCCCAGATATCAACCGAAGCAGATTGCAACGGGATTTCTTGTGTTGTGGTTTGAACAGCTTGCTCTAGGCTGGCGGCACTCATCTACGCCAATACCTCCCCTATCGTTAAAGTTATTACAGGATCCGCTTTCAAAGTTAATCCTATGTGTTAGATCTGTCTGACAACCCCCGGTATTTAATCACATATTGATGAAAAACACTATATCTGGGGTACAAGATCGGAGCATACCCCTAGATATTGTGTCCGTCAAATAAAATTTAAATTTTTTTACAATAGCAGGCCGAGAATCGCTCGGCTGATAATCTTCCATACACCCAAATCCAAAACTGGCGAGGATCCGGAGCTCACCTTTTCCTAATACCCCATCAGCGGCCGCGGCGACCCTTAATATTAAGGTGATCGAAATGGCAAAATCAGCTGGTCAGGCGCCGGTAGATATCCGACACCTTGGATGGCAGCCGGCTGACATCGTCGACCACCGTATAATTCACCGCACCGTACATATGCGGCAAATAGGAGCGCGCCTCCGAATCGATAGTGATACAAAATGGATGGACACCGGTTTGCTTAGCCTCCATTAAGGCACGTCGAGTATCCTCAATTCCGTATTCACCACGATAGCCATCATAGTCATCCGGTTTTCCATCTGACAAGGTGATTAACAAGCGCGTTTGGGCATCAATTTCGGTAAGCACTTTGGTCAAATGACGAATAATTACCCCCATGCGAGTGTAATCCTGTGGACACATGCCGCTGATGCGCCGTTTAACTTCGTCGCTATAATCCTCTTTCAGTCCTTTTATACGAAATAATTCACAACGTTTGCGTGTCATGCCGGAAAAACCAAATATGGCATAGCGATCCCCCAAAATTTCCAAAGCTTCACACAACAATATCAGGCTCTCACGCTCAGCGTCGTTGATCCATCCTTTGGTTGAACCACTCATGTCAACCATAAATACCACTGCCATGTCGCGTTCTTGGGTATGCATGTGCCGAAAAACGCGTTCCGGTAATTCGTTGCCGGTGACAATATCGGAATAGGCTTCGATGAACGCATCCAAATCGATATCATCGCCTTCTCGTTGCCGTTTCAATGGGCGTGGTTGCGAGCGCAATGCTTCGAATGTCTTGCGCAACTCGCGCACGACGCCAGCGTATTTTTGCAGGGTCTTTTCGACAAATTCTGCGTCACCGCAGCGCACATCTTGTTCACGCAAAAAGCACCATCCCTTGCGATAGCTCTGGCGGCGAAAATCCCATTCATCGTAACTGATGGCGTCCCCCTCCACCTTTTCGCGCTGCGGCTTTTTGCTTAAACTATTTGTTTCGTCGGTTGCGCCGTTTTGTGTACTCACTGCCTGCCAATAGTCGTCCGGCACTTCACCAAAATCCTGAGTAATCGACTGTAATAGCGCCTGCAAATCGTCGTTTGGAGTCAGCGTTTGCTCCTCCACATTTAATGCATAGGCTTGCTCCGGCGCCGGTTGACCTTCACTGAGTTGTTCCAGGCTGGCGCCTGCCATGGCTTCATAAGGCAGGGTCAATTTATCACACAAATTCGCTAATTCCTGCTGAAATTGCTCTTTCTCCCGTTGTTGCCGCTGCTCCACCGTCGCCTCGGTAAGCTCCGCGCGAAACGTGCCTTGATAACATTTAGCTGAGGGCAATTCATGGACGAGCGGGTATAGCCTGGCCAATGCACGGCGTGTATCGGTCACACTGGTCGAAGCTTGCTTCAATCTTTCGACGATGGCTTGCCACGCTTGCGGTATTTCAACTTCATCCGTCATCGATTGCAGTTGCTGCATATCGCGCGCTAGACCCGGCAGTTCTCGTCCGATGCACGCGTCGAGCCGAATCGTTTCCAAAAAATAAAACAACTCCTGCGCCTTACTCGGAGAATCAAACGTCTTGAACAAAGTCGTTAGGCTGCTCTGGCCGTCTTTGCGACGGAACGTGCCGAACCACATCTGCGCCCACAGATGGGCAATGGTCGCTTTGTACAGTTTGAAATTCAGTTGTTTTTTATCAAATCGATGCAGACTGTGTGGCAAGTAAAGTGTTTCACCGCTGGTGTAAGACTGTGCACCACCATCAATTTGCAACGATCGTCCCGACAAGCCATTGACATAGGCATGCAACACCTTGTACGCATCTTCCAGTGTGACGCCGCTTTGCCGCTGCTGGACCATGGCGCCAAAACCCTGCACTTCGCGCAACACTGAACTACCGGGATAAAGACCATCTCGATCATAAACATCGAGAGCGTGCATGATCCATTGTTTGATCTGATCTTGGTCCATCACGTCGAATGCATGGCTGACATTCGAGACAAACTGATAAGCCAGTTCGACATTGGTTTTGGCAATAATACGCAACCAATGCAGCACAAATTCCTGATGCTCACGATCCAACCGTGACATCGCCTTTGCCGGCTCTCCCGCCGTACGGCGCGACGACAACACCGCTTCCAGCAAGCGCTCGAGCATTTGTTCAAGGGTAGCGGTGGACAGGCGGTTAGGCATGTTCAAGTAGAAAACATCATTTCCGGTGAATCGTGGTCACATTCTATCAGTGACTCCCTGCCTTTCGTGCGAGCCATGAAGTGGGAGAATAGAAAGGTATTGACCCCTTACACCACCGCTTGCTGCGGTGACCTTGAAATGAGGTTTTTAGAGCGTGGAATGCGCTGTTTTTACGTCTGGTTGCCGGCAAGGCGTTAATCCTTGCCGGCGAGTCGTGTACTTGTCTTTAATAACTTATCGCCGGTTTCAACTTTTTTGCCTGTTTTATCCAACCATTTACCATCTTGGCGCTGGGAACCATTTTGCAAAGCCGCTTTGTGGCGTTGACTTCTTTCATTTTCTGAGCAAGATTTTCGGCGTTTCGATTGCGTAGCTCCTTTACCGTATCCACGCCAGCGGCCTCCAGTAATTCCGCGTATTGGCTGGCGACTCCCTTGATACGGAACAAATCCGCCATGTTGACGCAACGCAAGATGATGGAGCGGCTGATACCGGTTTTTTCCTCCAACGCCTTGCGTCCCTTTGGCGTCGCGCCATCTTTGAGCAACTTGGCAGGACTGGAACAGCCCGCTTTACGTAATTTGGCGCCGTAAGCCGGGCCGATTCCTTCAATCGCTTCTATGGATTTTGACATTTTTCACTTCTCCGTTTGCTAACTATTCACTGAATTAAGAACAGCGGCGGATGGTAGTACATCTGCACGCGAATGCTATGTATGCAAAAGTTAAGCAATGTAAAAAGTTCCCGCCCGTTGTTGCGCCTCACGATTTGTACGGATATCCCAACCTCACCAGGAGAACCGCCCTACCCTAATCCCAACACATCGATTGCGGATTTCAGCGCTTCCACCGTTTCTCGAATATCCTCCTTGGTATTAGCCGACGACACAAAACGGCGCACACCCGGCAAGGTATAAATTCCACGCCGCAACATTTCGATATCCAACACCCGCATTTGCTGCGTATCGCTATGCAATAAGTCCATTTGATTGGCAGGTTCTTGTTGCATAAAAAGAATTTGCCAAAACGAGGCACGACCGGCGGCAATGGCAGGCACACTGCAATCATTGAACATACTTTGCAATGCAGCGAGCAACTCGTCTGTTTTGCTGTGTAAACCCCGGTAAAAATCCGCTTGCGAGATCACATCAATGGTGGCCAGCCCAGCAGCGGCAGCGATCGGATTGCCATGTAACGTGCCGTTAACATAAGCGTAGTTGGTTTGGCCTTTTTTCCGTGGATTGGAACACTCAATCAAGTCTGCCCGACCGGCAACACAACCCAATGGGCCACCACCACCGACAATTTTTCCGTAGCTGGCGAGGTCTGGCGTAACGTCAAAATATTCTTGAGCACCGCCCAAGGCCAAACGGAAACCGGTAACAACTTCGTCAAATATGAAAATCACATTGTTTTCGTCGCAAATTTTTCGCAGCCCTTGCAAGAATCCAGGTTGAGGAAAAATAATGCGTTGTACCGGCTCAACGATGATGGCCGCTAGATCATCGCGATGTTCCTTAACAATCCGCTCAACCGTTTCGAGATCGTTATAGGGTGCCACCAGCACGCTGAACTGCAGGGCGTCAGGAACGCCACCGGTATCCGCCTTGCCTACGGGATATTGGGCCGGCCCGGTGGGAAACAACGCAAACGAGGAATAATCGTGATTACCATGATAAGCGCCTTCAAATTTCAATATCTTGTTACGTCCAGTCGCGGCACGCGCAATACGTAGCGCGTAGAAAGTTGCTTCCGAGCCGGTTGTCGTGAAAATAATCTTTTCCGCACAAGGAATCGTATCCACTAACTTTTGCGACAGTTCGATAGCTGTGTCATTAAGCGTGCCAAAGAAATGCAATCCTTTAGTGACTTGTTGTTGCACAGCTTCAATGACCTGTGGATGGGCATGACCAATGATATTGGCGCCGGCACCGCCCACATAGTCGATGTACCAACGGCCGTCTACCGATTCCACCCGGGAACCCTGCCCGCGTTTAATGACAAATCGGACATCTTCGGGCAGCGAATAGCCACCGAGACCAGCGCCAGGTAAATTGGCTTCGGCTATACTGTAGTAATCGGCTTGTGTTAGCGTGAGCGGGCTGGCTATAGGCACGGGTTGTGGATTATTCATTTTCTAACTCCTGTTTCGTTATCCCCGCACTTAGGCGCGAGGCTTTTCATTGTTTGCATCATATACGGGTTGATTTAAAACTTGAGCGGGGAGTATCTGATTCAGCACCAGTACCTCGAGCGTGGTACCCGGCACCGCTGCGGCGGGTTCCACATAGGCAAAGGCCAGGCTTTTCTGGACCGTATGGCCATAACCGCCAGAACTGACTGCGCCCACGCGGCGGCCTTGGTGATAGACCGTCTCACCACCGTGGCAATCGGCATCATCATTATCCATCTGAAGATAAACACATTTCCATGGCAACGCGTTTTCCATGCTTTGGATAGTGCGATCACGGCCGATGAAATCAGGTTTATTCAATTTCACAAATCGCATGACATCCGCTTCCGGAAGCGTCACTTCGTTGGTGAGTTCGCTTGCACCTTTGAATGCCTTCTCCAAGCGCATACTGTTCATAGCGTAGGAGCCAAAATTTTCGATACCTTGAGCTTGTCCTGCCCGCCACAGAGCATCATATACATTTTTCAACTTTTCCATCGGTAAATGCAGTTCCCACCCCAGCTCACCCACATACGACAAACGCAAGGCAATCACACTTACGCCGTCAATATTAATTACCTTTGCTCTTAACCACGGAAAGTCCTCGTTGGATAGGTCGGCACTGGTTACTTGGGATAACACATCTCGAGCACGAGGGCCGGACAGCGCCAACGCACCAAATGATTCGGAGATATTTTCAATACTTGCATTCTCGCCCGTCGCCTTATGCTGGATTAGCCAATCCAAAACGCGTTGTTCAAAAAAAGCAGCAAACACTAAGTAGAACGTTTCGTCGCCAGTACGCGCGATGGTGACTTCCGCCTCTATGGTTCCTTTGCGGTTCAGTAAATGGGTAAGAACAATACCGCCGGTTTTGCGCGGAACCCGGTTCGCCGCCATGCGGTTCAAAAAAGTTTCTGCATCGTCGCCGCTAACGATCAGTTTACTGAATGCCGAGATATCCATGATACCTGCCTGCTCACGTACCGCCCGGCACTCGGCCGCTACGGCGTCGAACCAAGTTGTGTGCCGGAAACTGTGCACATCTTTTCGCTCCATACCGTCACGGGCAAACCATCGTGGCCGTTCCCAACCATACACCTCTTCATAAACCGCACCTGCCTGTTTGAGCCGGTCATACAACGGACTGGTTTTGACCGGACGGCCATCGGTTCGGTTAAATCCCGGATAAGGTATTTCATGCCGTAATAAATAGTCTTCCTTGGCCTTGATGATTTGATACTCGCGATCGGCGAAGGCACCATAACGGCGCGGATCGAAATCGCGCATGTTGATTTCCGCTGCGCCATACACCATCCACTGGGCCAAGTACTTGCCCGCACCCGGCCCCCAGGCAATGCCAATTTGCGAACCACAACAACACCAAAAGTTTTTCCGCCCCGGTGCCGGACCGAGTAACATGTTTCCGTCCGGTGGATGGGTGATGGCGCCGTGCACCACACGCTTGATACCGAGCTCCGCCAAGACAGGCATACGTTCAAAGGAATTCTCTAACCACGGCATGATGCGGTCATAGTCCGCCTCGAACAATTCGTGATCCACATCCCACGGCGTGCCGTCATCCCAAACGGTATTAGGGTTAGCTTTTTCATAAACACCGATGAGACCGCTTTTTTGTTCCATGCGGATATAACCGCTGACCTGGCGGTCGTCACGCACCACCGGTAATTCCTTGCCCAGATCGGCAAACTCCGGCACTGTATCGGTGACCAAATAATGATGGGTCATATTGGTAATGGGTAAATCCAAACCGACCCATGCGCCGATTTGGCGGGCGTAAGTGCCTCCCGCGTTAACTACATGTTCGCAAATGATATTTCCCTTTTCCGTAATAACGTTCCATTCACCGTTCGGTGTTTGCCTTATGTCAGTGACACGGGTATTGCGAATGATCGTCGCACCCATTTGCCGCGCGCCTTTCGCGAGCGCGAAACACGCGCCGGCCGGATCGACATGACCGTCGTTTGGTGTGTGCAACGCGGCTTGGATGCCGTCCAAGTTATAAAAGGGATGAATGGCCGCGATTTCTTCAGGTGAGATAATCGCCATCTCAAAACCCAAACCGCGGCCGACACTCATGGTATAGCGCAACCAGTCGACTTCGTCATCGCTGTAAGCCATGCGCAGACTGCCACAACCGTGCCAGGTCACGGATTGACCAGTCTCGGCTTCCAACGTCGGATACAATTCGATGGCATAACCCGCCATCTTGCCCAGGGCAAATCCGGACACCGAGTGGGTGACCTGCCCAGCAGCGTGCCAGGTAGAACCGGAAGTCAACTCCGATTTTTCAATCAGAGCACAATCCGTCCATCCCTCTTTCGTCAGGTGATACAACAAACTGGTACCCATGATGCCACCACCGACAATCACTACCTGCACACGCTCTTTCATAGGTGGCAATTGTATAGATATGTTTGTACTATTTACAATAATTTTTGATACAATTGTACCATGTCACCGACCACTAACATTCTCGACAAACTGGCGGATAGCTACGGCGACTTTAGCCCGCAACTGCGCCAGGCCGCGCAATACGTGCTTGATAACCCCAACGAAATCGGAGTGAACTCTATGCGTGCCGTCGCCACCGCCGCTGAGGTGAATCCAAATACACTGGTAAGGATGGCTAAAACTCTCGGTTTCGAGGGCTATGAATCGTTCCGTGAACCGTTTCGTGTAGTGTTACGTGACGGTGTGGTGAACTTCCCCGATCGTGCCCGCTGGTTGCAATCCGTTACTCGTGGCAAGCGCCATGGCAAACTTTATGGAGAAATGGCCGCCACCAGTTTATCGAATATCGAAGAGTTGTTTTCTAACATTAGCGCGGACGAAGTCAAACAGGCGGCGGGTCTAATTGTTAAGTCCAAGAACACTTACATATTCGGTGTTGGCAGTTGTTATGCACTGGCACACAACTTCTGGTACATCGCACGTATGGCATTCGACCATCTGGTTCTGGTGCCTCGACACGGGAGCTTACCCATCGACGATATCGCCCGGATCGGCAAACAAGATGTCCTATTAGCCATGACATTTGATCCTTACCGGCGCGAAGTCGTCAATGCCGTTCATGTTGCACGGGAACGAGGTGCGAAAATCGTATCTTTGACCGACAGCCGTGCGTCGCCCATAGCATTGAAGGCCGATCATGTATTCGTGGTGAGCACCGAAACACCACAATTTTTTCCTTCTTTGCTCGCTAGTGGCGCATTGTTGGAATCCTTGACCGCATTCATGGTGGCGGATGCGGGCGCGAAAGTGGTATCGAAGATAGAGGATTTTCATCGTGCACGTTATGAATCTGATGTTTACTGCACCGCGACTTAAGCGCAAAATCATAACGCCATAAGGCTTTGCATACGGTTATTTGACTACGAGTTTGTGCATAGAGGTAGATCGACATGAATGATATTTCGCAACCGGCGCGTGCGTTGCATCCGCGCTACTACAACGACCCCGCGGTTTTTGAACGGGAAAAGGAACATATTTTCTTTAAAACATGGCAAGTGGCCGGACATGTATCGCAACTGCAACAACCCGGTGACTATGTCACGTTTAGTGTGTGCGATCAGGACCTATTTGCCATACGTGGAACCGACGGTACGTTGCGTGCCTTTTATAACGTGTGCCAACACCGCGCCCACGAATTACTGGAAGGAAGCGGCAACAAGACCTTGATTTCTTGTCCGTATCACGCCTGGACTTATGAAACTGACGGTAAATTGCGTAAAGCGAGAAACTCGGAAACGACACCGGGATTCGATGCTTCTGAAATTTGTTTGACGGAAGTTCGATTGGAAACCTTTTGTGGCTTTGTTTTTGTCAACCTGGATGACAATGCGAAAAGTATGGCGGACACCTTTCCTGGAATCGAACAGCAAATACGTGACTTTAACCCCAACGTCGAAAATGTGGCATTAGCCCATACGCACAGCGTAAGTGATCCGGTCAACTGGAAAGTGTCCGTCGAAAACTATAATGAGTGTTATCACTGTCGGGTGGTGCATAAAGCCTTCACTAGCAGCGTGGTGTCCGGTGACTCCTACCACATCGAAACCAATGGTTATAGCTTCCGGCACATCGCCAAACCTTCCAACAAGTCCGCTTATGACTACGGCGACGCTGTAAATGACCAGTACAGCAGTTGGTACTTATGGCCGAATTTCGGCCTGCAGGTTTATCCGGGCAACATCGTCAACACCTATCGCTGGCACACCGACCAGGTAAAAGGCACAACAGTGTATCGCGAGTGGTGGTTACCAAATGGTGAAATTTCCGACGATCATGCGAACTTGATTGAACTAGACCGTACGACCACATTCGATGAAGACCTGGCCTTGATTAATTCAGTACAACGTGGATTAAACAGCCGCGGTTACAAACCGGGCCAATTAGTCATCGATCCTGCGCGCGGCGCCAACAGCGAACACACGATTAAAGCTTTGAATACGTTTGTGTTGGATGCTCTGGGTGAGGGCTAAGAGTTAAACCAGTAAATCTATTCAAAGTTTCAACAATGTGTGCAATTCGCGCATGTGTTTAAACACATGCGCGCCCGTTTTCCTCAGCAAATCCCCGTCGGTCAAGCTGGCGTAACCATACACGGTCATTCCCGCTGCAATACCCGCTTTTGCACCGTTCACGCTATCCTCAATGACTGCGCAGCGAGTGGGGTCCACGTTTAGTTGCTCCGCTGCGTAAAAATAAACATCGGGGTGCGGTTTGCCTCGCTCCACATCATCGACACTGAAAATACGTCCGTCAAACCGTTGATAAAGCCCAACCAAATCAAGCGTAAAACGCAGTTCATCATGCCCGCTGCTGGAAGCCACCGCTAGCGGCAATGTCATTGATTGTATAAGTTCTTCAATCCCTGGCATGCAAACGAGTCCTGTTTGAAAAGACTCAAATGATCGGGTTTTGTAGTCCGATACGAAGGTTGGGGGTAATGTTGTATTGAATGCCATGTTGACAAGCTCGATGCAACGATTGAGATCCATGCCTATGTAACGGTCGATGCATTCTTCCGTAGTGGTCGACACACCGTTCTCCATCAGCAATTCCGCTAAAATGCGGTTGTAGATGGGTTCACTATCAATTAATACTCCGTCACAATCAAAAATAACAGCATCGAATAAGTAGTTTTTCGCGGTCATCACAGCACACGAATAAAACTGGTCATACCACTAATTTGATGCTCCAACACATGGCAATGAAACATCCAATCTCCGGGATTGTCTGCAACGAATGCAACCTCCACGGTTTCTCGACTCATCGCCAACACCGTATCCTGCCACTCACGATGTTTTGTTAGTGTGCCATCACGGCTAATCACTCGAAACGAATGACCGTGCAAATGCATGGGGTGATCAAATGCGGTGTCATTTCTAATTTTCAATATCACCGATTGATTTTCCTGAAATTCAAACAACGGTTTTTTTAAAGGCTTCATGCCTACATCCTCGTTGATGGCCCACACCATACCGCGATCCACCATCTCTCGAATATCCGTCCACTGACCATTGATTTTTGCGCCACGCATCCTACCCATGGCCCCACCCGCTAACAGCACTTCGTGACGTTGCGCATCGCTAATATCAGGTTCCGGCAACGGATTCGCTGGTAAATCTAACGGAGCATCTAATGGCTCATTACGCAGTGCATCTTGTTTTGCATAAAAGAATCTAAAAGCTTCGTATTGATTACGATAAAATCGATCAGTGATCGGGACCACCTCGCCTGGCGCACCCATCATATCCAACACCACATCCGCACGCATAGCTGCACCCAAAATAACAAAACCATCGTCCGGTGCATGCGGCCCAACCGGTTGCCCATCAATCGCAATAATGCGCGCATTAGTTAACCCGAAATCCAAAGCGAACGAGCGGGCATTGGAAGCGTTGATTAAACGCAGTCGCAGGCGTTCGCCACTGCGCACTCTCAACTCGGGTTCCATAAGTCCATTGACGGTGACGGTGTTGCCGAGTCGGCCCGCGTGACTCAAATCGCGCATGCGTTTGAAGCTCTCAGAAATCGTTGCTTCCACAGTTACGCGCCAGTCGTTCAGTACCAAGACTAATTCGCGATCAACGATAACGGGTTCTTGTTCTTCAACAATCAAGGCACCGGACAATCCGCGACCAACTTGTTCATTACTATTCATGTGAGGGTGATACCAAAACGTCCCGGCGTCCGGCACCTTGAATTCATAGACAAAGGAGTTACCCGGCTCTACAGGCGCTTGCGTGATATCGGGCACACCGTCCATTGCGTTCGGCAGGCGGATACCATGACAATGCAAGGTGGTGGGTTCGTCCAGCCGGTTTTCAAGCTTGATGCGCACACGTTCACCTTGTTTCGAACGAATAACCGGCCCCGGCACCATCTCGTTGTAACACCACACCGGTGTTGGCGGGAACGGACCACCTTGAAAATACGCGGTTCCATGTGTTGCCGTTAAATGATATTCCCTTGTTCGATCTGTCTGCGCCCGAGTCAATCGAGGCAAAGCAGTGCTCGCAATCGTGCCGGCACTTGCAATGAGAAACTTTCTGCGTGAGTTAGATGTATCGGTCAAGTTAGGAGGGATGCATTGTGAAGGATATTTCTACCTAAGCCGATGCAATGGCTTCGCGCAAAGATTTCACGTCGTTTTTAGCGGCCTCTTGCAACAACAATGTATCCGCTCCGGAGACGACAAAGGAATAACCGGATCGATACAGTTTTTCTGCAGAATATCCGGGGAAAGGAATAGTGCCCAATAATTTCCTACTTTCCTTCGCCGCTCTTTCTATATTTTTCATTGCTTTCTTAAATTGATCCGTTTCATAGTTTCCCAACTCTCCCAGGGACGCGGACAAATCCGACGGCCCAATAAACAACATATCAAGACCTTCAACCGCCGCAATATCACCGATTTGTTCGACGGCGCTTTTCGATTCGATCTGACCAATCAACAAAAATTCGTTTTCGAACCAATGTAAATATTCGTTTACATTCTCACCGTAACCCGATGCCCGTATTATCCCCGGTGCGGCTCCGCGAATACCGGATGGTCCGTAACGGCAAGCGCCGACTACTGCGCGGGCTTCATCGACATTGCGTATGTTGGGCACCATGATACCTGCCGGCCCGACATCCATAACGCGTTTTATCGTCGCGGCATCGCTATCCGTAACGCGAATGATCGGTAGACAATTCGTTCCGTGAATTGCCTGTACCATGGAAATCGCGTCGAGCACCGACCCCGGGCCATGCTCCAAATCGATCATGACAACATCATAACCCGCATACGCCATGATCTCAGCGGCGATTGGACTGAAAGTTTCCAACCAGCAACCGGTTAGTTTTTCGTTGTTTAAGAACCGTGACTTTAGTTTTGGTGAATTAATCATTTTTACTTTCCAGATCAAACGTTTTTAATTTTGATACGGACATTCTAACCAAGAACCGACAGTCCGAATAAACATTGTTCAGCTACCTTGCGGCAATGGTGAAACATGCCGCACACCTGAAGAAGGTTCCCGCGCCTGAATGGACAAAAACTATTCGTCCACCGCAAACGCCTTATTTTGGCTCTGAATTATCCAAATTACGACTGTATTTGCTTGTGTCGTCGCCCATCGCATTTCGCCGCAGGAATATTTTTATTGATGCGACCGCAGGTGATCGTGTCTAAACGATGACTTCTTTATCGCGGGCGGATATTCGAAAACTGTTCGACCTTTTAAACGACGAACTCAAACAAGAATCAGTTATGGGGGATCTGTACCTTGTCGGTGGAGCCGTCATGTGTCTAATGTACGATGCGCGTGTTTCTACCGTTGATGTCGACGGTTTCTTCAAACCGGCGCGACGAATACGGGAAGCAGCACAAAAAATCAGCAGGGAAACCGGTTTTGGCGAACGATGGCTTAACGACGCCGTTAAAGAATTTTTAAGCGAGAAAGGGTCGTTTGACGACTACATCGATCTGTCGAACCTTAAGGTGTATGTCGCACAACCGGAATATCTACTCGCAATGAAATGCCTGGCCATGCGTATCGGCCTCGAATTTCACGATGAGGCCGATGTGCGTTACCTGCTGCGCTATCTAAATATCGAATCCCATGACCACGCGCTTTCTATCATCACACAATTTTACCCGTTAGAAAAATTTCCCCAAAAGACACTCTACGCACTCGAAGAAATTCTTTCTTAGAGCCATTATCGTTCGCGGTGGTTATATATCACTCAGAATATCTTCTCCATCTTGTACTCATGGCCACAGGAATTTCCAATTAAACACAAAACCGTAAAGCCCTAAAACACCCAGTGGTTGACCGGCGAAGAATACTCCATCACTGATTGTGAGCCCACTGGTTTCAGTCAAGAAAATAAATCGAACCAACGATCTCGCGGTATTGTGTTGGTGTCGGGAACGCGGCTAACGGATAGCCGATCGTCGACTAGAAACTACAGCTTAAAGATAGGGCGCCTCTTTGCCTAAGCTGACTTCGCCGGCGAAATGCGCATAACAGTCCGCGGTACGCATCGCATCTTTCGCGGATAGCTTGAAGAAAGCACTACCTTTGCGGCGATAACTGTGGTCCTCGATAATATCCGCGTTGGGCCGCGGTGGACCGCAAAAGTGGGCAAGTTCGTGCACGACGACCATCGTATACGTGTCTAGGCTATAGGACTTGTAGCGCCGGGAACAGATATAGATCGCATCCATGCGAACGTTGGGACCGGAGTATCCGGCGTCTTTGCTCCACTTGGGGCCAACGTGATAACCACCCTCGTAAGTGTACGCGTGTGCCGTGTTTCGCTTGGGGTCTTCCTGAAAATATCCACTGCCTTCCCGGGTCATCGGAGAAGCATGTCCGATGCACGCAATACCGGTCTGGTATATTTGATCAATCCGGCCGATGGCATTGATCGCTTTAGGAACGGGCAGGGTGTCGATGTGGAAATATTTATTGAGAATATTGAGCCCTTTATTCGAGGCGGCAAACCCGCCAGTCAGCGCCATGCGTGCCTCCATCAAAGCGCGTCTAGCGTTATTCATCCAATGCACAGCATTGGGCAACATGATATAGATCAGTTTTAAATGGTAAGGATTTGGGTCAATATAAAATTCGCGCAGTTTCTGATGGGTACGTTTTTCAACGTCCACCCGACCGTCCGGCCACTTGAAACCACAGGCCTCGGTCTGGAATTTGCGAATGGCCGCCAGGGTCTTCGGCCCCACGTAACCATCCACTTTAAGTGCTGGCTGCGGCCCACCCCGTTCCGCAGGCACTTGATTCAACGCATCCTGAATCGTTCGTACGTCTTCATACCGGTTCCTGCCGTTTTCACCCACCGACGCGGAAATCTCCACACCACCTGCAACACCGGGTTTAAACGCGGACAGGCGGCATTCGCCGTCTGTGCTGTATTCCCTGAATAACATAAGAATTAAACCCCCCAACTGCGCAAAACAAACCGATGCACAATTATACCTGACAAATATGTGAGATAGTGGTGCGCGGGCGGGTCACCAACGTACGGTTGTTTATAAAGGAAAAATATTTATTCGTTTGCGGGCCATCCTTCTACCAGTTAACGCACACTATCCGTGCAGAATTTTTCACAAAACGGCGGCGAGAACGGATGAGGAACGAATTGGTGGCTATGGGTGGGATGAACCACCGACCTTGCGATTATGAGACCTCGAAAGTACGACTAATTCTTAATTCTAATCAGTCACTTGCGACGCTTGCTAAAAATCGTGTGTCAATTAAAAACAGAAAACGAGTTGAAATTTTAGGGGCGTGTCACGATTTTGGCACGCACGCCGATTTCATACCTTCTTTGCGCTACGCTGCGGATATCTTTAGTTTCTCCACGTCCTTTAAATTGACCTGCTTTTTCGCGTGCCACAGGTCGTAGTTGTCTTGCATCGAAAGCCAGCTTTCTGGACTCCGACCCAGCGTTTTCGAAAGACGTAGCGCCATATCAGGACTAACATTACTTTCACCGTTTATCAGACGATTGAACGTCGACGGTGACACTTTCAGCTTCTCCGCGACATTACGCAAACTGATGTTGAACGGTTCCAGGTAAATCTCGTAGATAAACTCACCCGGATGCGGTGGATTGTGCATACTATCTAAACAATTGCTTTTACGTTTAGTAATGTTTCGTGCATGCTTTCTCTTAGCCTCTTCTAAATAAATGCATCACCATGGCAACGATTGATAATATTTAGTAACACAAGTATATACGTCCTGAAAATTTGGTAGTGTGCCGTCTATTTCTTGCTCTAGCTTTGGATACTCAAGTTCAGATCTTTTTCTAATGTCTTCGTGGAGAATTGTTTCCCGATCAATTGACATATTTCTAGCTTTGGATTTTAACTTCAGGCTTTGTAATATTTTTTCTTTTTCTTCGTTTGTATTTACTAATCCCTGACTAAAAAGACAAAATAAGTCGTACGCATCTTGCCGTCTAACGCGATTGCGCGTTTCCTGCTGTAACATTGCTCGAATTTTTTCAGCAACAACGTCAACGATATTGTAGACACTAATTGCACCTCCATTTGATAGGGTAATTACATTAGTGTGTTCAAAATTTGGCTCATTAAAACTGTAGTCGACTTCAACTACGTCTACAGACTGTTTATTTTTTAGTCTTTTGTGGGTTTTACTATCGTGCTTATAAGCATAACCAATGCGTATTTTAAGCGTGGGCATCGTGGCTTCTGGACTCGGAGGCTTCATTTCGTGGGACTGGACTCGGCAGTCCAATCCATACTCCAATGTTTCGACCGCTAACGCGAGGGTTTTACATAACTCTCCAAGAAAATTCGACTTGTCGAACCTTTTCACTTTATCCGAGGTCGAAAAATCTATATCTCGTGTATGGCGAATTCCCCCATACTGAATTGCAAGCAATATTCCTCCCTTCATTATCATTTTAGTACTTAAATGAGGAGCACTACTAATTGCGTGCAATACTGTGTGGACTGCTTGTCTAAATCGCGTTTCTCTCTCCGAAGTTGCAGCAGTTACCCAATTTTTAATAACGTCACTTTCCACTCAGGCTTCTTCTAAATTGAGAGACAAGCACCAACGCTCCGAGTAGTGTGGGCTGTATTCTGCAGCTGGATTAAGTTTACGTGATCCACCTCGCGCTGCAAATTTTTGCCATCCGTCTATCACATCATTGTCAATACCACACGCTTCTTCTAAAAGGTATCCTGCCCGGACTTTATCAATTGGTTTGCCGTGACGGTCAATTTCTGCAGTAATCAAGGGTAAGTATATTTCGGCGTTATTCTTATAAATATCCATAACATGCCTTATTCCGCCACAAAGGTCAGGCTGCCTTAACATATCCAAAAAGGTTCGTCCAATAGTTGAAACTCTCACAGTCCCTCCCTTTACAGTCTTAAATGCTCCAAGGTGATTACTAGAATGCAGATGTACTTGTCGGAATCTATTTAGGGAAATTCTTGAAAGGACCGGGAATCCTAAGTTAGTATAGTTTTCTAGATCAATACCCAAATCTTTATCCATTTTCTGACGTGCATAAACGCTCCAATTCTTCGAAGAAGGTGACGATAGATATACTATCTTAGGAAACCTATCAGTTAACCCATGAAACTCCATGGCGCTGAAATGAGAAACATACGAGAAAGGATCGACAGTACAAAGTAATTCCATACTTGTTGCTTTCTCTTTTCCGAGAATTACGAATACTGCTCTTGATGGAAACTTACGACTTTCCGAGAGTATTCCAGCATCAATCAATCTTTTAAGGGAACGGCTAAAATCTCCTAGCGCTGGTTGGTCCTTTCTTATACAAAGTTGCTGCTTTTTGTATACTCCCGCAGCATAGAGTTTATACACAAGAACACCAAGTTGGTATTTGGTTAATACTGCGTGATTTATTTCACCAAGAGAGAGAGTTAGTGCTTTATGGAGGGGAATGCAAGGATTCTTCATGCTATTGCCGATATATGTCCTGAGGACATATATCGGCAATAGCTGTATTTGTCAAGTAATATATTGATATTATTATTAAATTCCTACATTTCTGCTATATATATTTGAAATTGGTCACTTGTCTGGTTATAATGCGTCCTTAGGACGCATTATAACCAGACAGTTAGACAATTCTTCTTTTCCAGAATGAACTAACCTTTAGCCCTCCGAATAAACGTATAGAGTATTTCACCATCTTGCATCCAATTTACTTTATTAAGGTGCAGAAAGTTTAAGTTTCTATACGTGCCAAAACATCGTGGTTGTCTTGCATCGAAAGCCAGCTTTCTGGACTCCGACCCAGCGTTTTCGAAAGACGTAGCGCCATATCAGGACTAACATTACTTTCACCGTTTATCAGACGATTGAACGTCGACGGTGACACTTTCAGCTTCTCCGCGACATTACGCAAACTGATGTTGAACGGTTCCAGGTAAATCTCGTAGATAAACTCACCCGGATGCGGTGGATTGTGCATACTCATCTTGATTATTCACTAATTATGGCGCGTTGCGCAGCACGTAACAAGTTGATAGTTCTTTCAGTGTTAAAATGATTCACTATCAAAGGTAATTGAACATGCTGCCGAAAAAACGACTGCCCATACACCCAGGCGAGATGCTGTTGAAAGAATTCCTGGAACCTATGGGGATGTCGCAACAGGCGTTTGCAAAACACCTGGGTTGGACTTATGCGAGATTGAATGAAATCGTCAACGGCCGCCGTAATGTCAGTGCTGACTCCGCATTGGCGTTCGGGGAAGCACTCAACACAAGCCCGGAATTTTGGCTGAACCTACAAAGAAACTGGGATTTGTGGCATGCCATAAGGAATCACGAAACAGTACCGCCACTGCGTAAAACAAGTGGAAGTATAGGAAGTGTGTCACGATTTTAGTACACCTGCTAACTCAGTGCATTGATCGTGTTAAGCCACAGATATTTTGGTTGGGGAAATAGTATTACCATCCAATAGAAATCGGAGAGTTATACATATTTTTGGAGTTATGCTTTTCTTGACGGAGGATTTCTTTCATCGGTTTCGTAAGGTATGCACGCGTTTTTAGATCAGCATCTGTTTTTCCAGCAAACTCATGTGTCTTACACCCGATATACTGCACAACCTCATCGCCTAATTGCCTAAACCTAGTCTCAGATTTAAAGATGTCGGGTTCTGGGAGGCTCAGATACAACGTCCCATTTTTTTTTCGAATCTGTAATTCTGGAATTGAATTTTTGAGTTTTGTAACATGAAGATCTGTACAGTATGGTCCGTCTTTTTGCCGAATAAAATAAGCGCCTGTAAGGCGTCTACCACTATCCTGCATGTACGACCATTCAAGTAAGTATAGAATTTTATGAAGTGCAAAATAGGAAAGAAAACCCTCTGCACCCAACACTAACTTAACCACTTCAGCAACAGACCCCTTTGTTCTACCTCGCACTTTCCTAGGTTTTAAGCCTAATCTTTTCACTTGGTCAGCTACGAATTGGTAGTCAGAACGCTGGTTTGCCATGCTGCGATGAAGCATTGCCCGCTGACCAGGATGATAAAGGGGGATCAATTGACGCCCGTACCAGTAATTTGCAGAACGGACACCATTCTTGAGAGTCAATCTATGATCCTCAATTAAGCTGGATGCCTTCAAAGCACTAGCACCTAAAGTTACAACAATGGCTGGTGCTATTAGGTCAATCTGTTGTCGCAGGAAACTTGAGCAACCAAGGATCTCATTTGTATTCGGAGGCGCATTATTTCCACGAATATCTTTAGGATTGCATAGCACAGCATTTGTGATAAAAACATCTTCACGACTAATCCCGACAAAGTCTAATAAAGACTCGAAATTATCACCCGATTTATCTCCGTGAAAAGGAATCCCAGTTGAATCTGCACCCAGCCTTCCCGGCGCCTCCCCAATAAACATGATCTTTGCATTTATTGACCCAGAAGAAGAACTAAGTATGCGTGAACTATCTCGCATTCGTGGACAACGAGTACACGAATGTACTCGCTGGCATAAATACTCAAACTTGCCTATCTTCTCAGAGTCGAGCAAGGTTTTTGATTTCTGATTTGTTTGAATGGTAGTACGCATGCGCTGAATGACAAGTCAAAGTACCTGGGTTACGTCCAGTTTCACAACATAGAAACTTAAGAAGTTGACCTAGCCCAATAAAATTTCCTAACACTTTTTCGAAATAATCGTGATTACGATAGACCGAAAGCAAGGAGATTGTGTCCCTATCTGGGCAAAGAATAGCTACATATTGTAAACATGGCGCGCCAATCGGCTTGGGTGAGTCGGTGTCCGGTGACGAAATATGCAGTACTAACGCTGCCCTCGGGTTGTTTTTCCAATTCAATAGCGCTGTTGTTACCTTTTCTAATTGGTTGATCTGATTTGGCCCAAATTGAATCATTCGTTCAAAGTACGTACCCCATCGTCTTCCTGACTTTTTGTGCAGTTTCTTTGCTCTCGCGTGTACATTTGCGTATCGATTAAATAACTTGGTACGTGAGTAACCTCTATTTAGATATTTATATGGAAAAATCGTTGTCGCGACATCTGATATTGACGGTATTCCTAGTCTTACATTTGCCGGATTGTAGTCATCAAACCAACTTGATTCCATTTTTGTGGGATTTTCAATTGTTGTAAGAAGATGATAGCACTCACCATTGGAGTATAGATATTCCACGCCTTTTCGCCACCCTTCTAAAGAGTCGTTAGCATTAACTGTGTACACCCTATACTTTCCTGTACTCGATTTTTCGCTGTTCTAAATCACACTCGACAATACCGCCATTGTTGTCTCGAAGTTGACGAAACACATCGAAACTCTTGGTGATCGCAACACGCCATTCAAAAGCGGAGCGATTGCTTACTTCAAAACCACGAACAAGGTTAACTATTGTTCGCAACACCTCTGAATCCACGTGTTCGGTACCATCAAGATAATTGTGATCACGTGCATAGTTGTATGTATAAAGAGCGACAAATTCTTCAGTGAAACTAGCCCTCGCACCATCTTCAACATCATCAACCTGAGGATTACTTGATCTTTTGCAACCTTTCATTCTTCGCAGTACAGGTGACCACCCCAAAATGGCGGCGTAGGCCAAGTGAAAGCAGTCATGATAGCGATAACCATCATCACCAAAAGAGTTGTCGGTTAACGGATCACCAATTTCTATCCCTTCTACAGAAATTCTGACTTTATTGAACCCTGCGTCTGAAATCCCGGAATCATCGAATTTGACGCAGAATTTACGTGGAATCTGCTCGACTTCATCATAATCTAAATCGTAAAGACTATAGTTAGCTGTATCAAGCTGTGTGTAACCCCAAAATGATTTCGTCTTTGCTAGGTTGAATTGTGCAATTTCCTCCAAATTCATATGATACTTTTTCGACAAATTTGCTAAATACCAAAGAACATCCCCTAATTCTTCTCGAAGATCAGCATGAAACGACTGGTAGGCATCCTTGTCACGAAGACGTTTTTTGAATGTTGTCAGCAATGAACCAATTTCACCTATAAGCCCGAATAGAGATATCGCTTCTCCACGAGATCCTTCGGCGTATTGATCCGTACTGCTCGCTTGTGATTGATATTCATTAAGTTCCATATTTAGACACCCTTCGGAAATATCAAAACTCTGTTGATATGGTATAGGTATTCTTGCTCTATGGTGAATAATTTCCAGCAATAAATATTTAGAAGCGCGTCACTACGGCGGCTCAATGCCGTAGTGACGCGCTGTCAATGGCCGATGCTTTATAGCTTTAGCGCACGATTCACAAGTGATGCCGGGGTGACGATATTGATATTGACTCCGTTGTCCAATAGGAGAACAATTCTCCTCACAAGAATTTAACCGGCACCTACCGCCATACTGGGCTTGTCACTTCCATAAGCCCACAAGGTAGACAGAAAGCCCCGACAGCCTGCTGAGACCGGGGAAACGGTTTAACAAGCGAAAGCAAGTTTACCGCCAGGCCTAGATCCCGCTTAAGTCATGCGGTGATTCGATATTCCAGGCGGACAAAGTGAAGTGCTGTCCGACCCGATGGATGCAGATGTTTTGTTTTTTAGTTTCGTTCGTTATCTGCATCCAGATCTCTGATAGTCCGTGCGGAAATCAATGTGTACGGACACGTACGGGTGCAAAGCGACCGTTGTTTGCTTAGCGGTGATTTTGGATTCGCCTTTGCATCTGGATCTGATGTACCAGCCGGAAAGACCTCGTGAGGGGTTATGTGGTTTGTATCGCCAGTGTGAGGTTCGCCTCCACATCTAAGCAATCGCGAACGCAAATCAATCCCTCCCCTTTCCGGCACCCTCTGTAGCGCGATCACGAGCTGTCATGGGTCGTGATCCGTTCTCGCCATCACCAAGCCCGCTTGATGATGGTCGGTCCATCGGGACCGAGTTGTCCGGCGTGGGCAATTTCATGGCTACGGAGTGTGTGTTTATTCCGTTGTGAGTATTCGCTGTCGCAACCACGGTTTCGGCAGTCACGGATTAACACTGACCCAACGGGTATCACGCCAGAACATCGACAGACGTCAGAGACTGAAAAGGAGGTAATCACCATGACTGAACTCGAATACGATCTAACGCAACTGTGTAAACGAAACCGCGATGGTTCGCGGGCGACGCAAGTCGCCCGTCTTAAAATACTGCGCCTCACCGCCCGGCAACTACATCAACTGGGTTTTAGGCATATGCGCCTCAATTCACTTGGCACCCGCCACATATGGCAGGTGACCAGTCTGTGGAAACAAGGCCATTATCAATTGGGTTACCGACCGGTTGCCACGGGAACGCTCAAGAACCGCTTGTCCCATCTACGCTGGTGGGCGGAGAAGATCAACAAGCAAAACGTGGTGCCAAGGTGTAACCAGGAGCTCGGTATCGGCAAACGGGCGTACAAGACTAACCAGTCTAAGGCCACGCAACTGCATGCATCGAGTCTGCAAAAGATTACTGATCCGCATATTCGTGCAAGTCTGTTACTGCAGGCGATGTTCGGATTGCGCCGTGAGGAAGCGATGAAGATTCAACCGCGCTTAGCGGACAAAGGAGAATCGCTCGCCCTGAAGGGATCGTGGTGTAAAGGGGGACGGGAGCGAGCGATACCGATCCGCACCCATCAGCAACGCCAGATATTGAATCAGGCCAAATTGATTGCCGGCAACGGCTCACTCATACCCAGTGACAAGACTTACCGTCAGCATAAAGATACCTGGGAGTATCAAACCCAACGAGCGGGCATTTCCCGAACCCACGGAATGAGACACCGCTATGCACAACAACGGTATTTGGAAATCACGGGTTGGAAAGCGCCCGCCGATGGTGGCCCAATACGCGGACAACTGACCGTAGAGCAACGCGTTATCGATACGAACGCACGGCAGTCGATTGCCGAGGAACTCGGTCATGGCCGTAGCGAGATTTCCAATGTATATCTTGGACGGTAGCCGCCATGAACAGCGAATTAAACCGCACGCTGGACTTGAAACAGGCAGCGGAGTTTCTGTGTATGTCTCCCTCAGCGTTACGCGAGAAAGCCAAGAGAGGGCAAATCTGCGGTGCCAAACCCGGAAAAAAATGGGTGTTTCTCGAATCCGACCTTGTCGCGCATTTAAGATCGTTCTATGCTCCTTCGCGGCAAGCGTTGCGAGTGACATCGACTAAGGAGATTTATCCATGTCACTCTACAAACGTAACCAAATCTGGTGGGTTAGATTTACCACCCCAAACGGCCAGAGAATACGACGCTCTACTGGGACTAACAACCGCATGCAAGCACAGGAATTCCACGATAGGCTGAAAGGCGATTGCTGGCGTATGGACCACTTCGGCGAAGGGCCGAAGCGGACCTGGCAGGAAGCCACGGTGCGATGGTTGCAGGAAACGCAACACAAGGCGAACCACGCACGCGATGTGGAAAACTTGCGTTGGCTCGATCCGTTCTTGCGCAATCTGAAACTTGATCAGATTACGCGCGATGTGATTGATCGGATTAAACAGCGCAAGCTTGCGGAAGGTACAACCAATGGCACGGTCAATCGTGTGCTCGCCTTGTTGCGTGCAATCCTACGACGTGCCGAAGAGGAATGGGAATGGCTGGACCGTGCACCGAAGGTGCGCTTACTGCCCGAACCCAAACGGCGTATTCGATGGCTCACACACGAACAGGCGGATCGGCTACTCGCCGAACTGCCAAAACATCTCAATGCGATGGCGCGTTTTTCACTCGCCACTGGATTGAGACAAGGAAATGTGAAAGGCCTGTGCTGGTCGCAGGTGGATCTGGAGCGCAAAGTCGCCTGGATTCATCCTGACCAAGCCAAGGCCCGACGAGCGATTGCAGTACCGTTAAATGCAGATGCGATGACAGTGTTAACTGAACAGCAAGGCGATCACGAGGACTATGTATTTACCTACAAACATAAACCGATTGATCAGGTGAATACCAAGGCCTGGCACTCCGCATTGAAACGGGCGCGTATCAAGGACTTTCGTTGGCATGACCTGCGCCACACCTGGGCGAGTTGGCATGTGCAAAACGGAACGCCGTTACACGTACTGCAAGAACTCGGAGGTTGGGAGACCGTGGACATGGTTCGACGTTATGCTCATCTATCAGCGGAGCATACGGCGCACTATGCCGAGCGGGTTCGTATTACCCCTTCATCGAACAAAAAAAGCGAAATCACAAATTTGACACACGCGGAAATTGATCGATGAGGCGCCACTGTAAGTTATTCTTTTTATTGGTGGCTATGGGTGGGATCGAACCACCGACCTTGCGATTATGAGTCGCACGCTCTAACCATCTGAGCTACATAGCCACTGGCGGGGGGCGCAAAGATACCGAAGTTGAGGCGTCAGGGCAAATGGCTGTTGAGGAAGATAGTGTACAGGTTTTTTCGCAACCTACCTAAGTTCGATCAATACGAAAAAAATATGACTGTAAGATTTCTCCCGGAGTTTATCCTGAGCCCGCTTGCAGGCGTGAGGAATCGAAATGACAAAATATTGTAGTTTGGCGTCATACCAAAGCTACACATTAAACCGGAAATGCATCACATCGCCGTCTTGCACGATATACTCCTTGCCCTCCAGCCGCAGACGGCCTGCGTCGCGCGAGCCTGCTTCCCCGTTGTATTTCAAATAGTCATCATAAGCGATGGTTTCCGCACGAATAAAACCACGCTCGAAATCGGTATGTATAACGCCCGCCGCCTGGGGTGCACTGACGCCAGTGGGGATGGTCCACGCACGCGCTTCATTGGGCCCGGCGGTGAAGTAAGTCTGCAAACCCAATAGTTTGTAGCCTGTGCGAATGACACGATTCAAACCAGGCTCGTCAAAACCCATTTCGTTCAAGAACAATTTTTTTTCTTGATCGTCAAGGGTGGAGAGTTCTTGTTCAATGGCTGCGCAAATGGCAACCACTTCTGCCTTTTCCTGTTGGGCGTATTGCCCAATGGCATCCAGATATTCGTTATTCGTGAACCCGTCTTCGCTGACGTTCGCAACGTACATGACAGGTTTTTGCGTCAGCAAACACAGGGGCTTTAATCGTTTTTGCTCTTCCTGCGATAGCACCAGCGCACGGGCAGGTCTGCCTTGGTCCAATTGCTTCTCAACGGTTTGTAATAACTCGATCAACTTTAACGGTTCCTTTTGACCGGCCCGGGACGCTTTCTCCGCCCGCTCTTGCGCTCTAGCGACGGTTTCCATATCAGCCAACGCCAGTTCGGTATTGATTGTTTCGATATCGGCAATGGGATCAATACGATTGGAAACATGGGTAATATTTTCGTCTTCGAACGCGCGCACGACATGGGCGATTGCATCCACTTCGCGTATGTGCGCGAGAAATTTGTTGCCCAAACCTTCGCCTTTGGACGCACCTTCCACCAACCCCGCGATATCGACAAACTCCATGGCCGCTGGAATGACTTTTTTTGGATTCACGATGGCGGCGACTTTATCCAATCGCGCATCCGGCACTTCGACAATGCCGACGTTCGGTTCAATGGTACAAAACGGATAATTAGCCGCGTCGGCACCCGATTCGGTTAATGCATTAAACAATGTGGATTTACCGACATTGGGCAAACCAACAATGCCGCAACGAAAACCCATGATTATTTGTCGTCTTGTAGTGTAGCGCTTGGCTGGGTGTGCAAGTCATTCATGGCGAGTTGGTAGTCGCCGTGAATGATGCGATCAAACTGCGCACGCGCACGGTCAATGGATTCGACGATTAATTTTTGTTCTTCCGCGGTGGGGTGTTTTAGAACGTAACCAATGACTTGGTTGCTGTCGCCCGGGTGACCGATACCGATACGCAATCGTTTGAAACTCTTGCTGCCGAGCTTTTCGGCAATATCGGTTAACCCATTATGGCCACCGCAACCACCGCCTTCTTTAAAGCGTACCGTTCCCGGCGGCAGATCCAACTCGTCATGAATCACCAAAATGTCTTCGGGTGCAATTTTGTAAAACCGCGCGATCGCTGCGACCGATTGACCACTGAGATTCATAAACGTTGTCGGCGCCGCAAACCAGACGACACGTGAATTCACTGAAGCACGTGCGATTTCTGCTTTGAATTTTGTATCGGGTTTGAATTCAAGCCCATAATCAGAGCGCAAAGCAGCCAGAAGCCAGAAGCCAGCATTATGCCGGGTTTCCGCATATTTACTGCCTGGATTCCCCAGACCTACTACTAATTGAATACCTTGCAAAAAAAGTTTTTCCAGGACAGAAGTGTAGTTAATCGCGGCGCGGGCGCCGCTCACATAAATAGGAGGTTCTTTTCATAGACAGGTTAATCGTGGCAAACCGTGAAATCCATATAACTTTTGAATGTTTCCAAGAAAAAAGCGCGGCCACTCGCAACGAGCGCCGCGCTTTGTTAAATGGATAAATCCGGATTTGGGATTATTCGTCGCTGGCGCCGGAATCCTCGGCTGCAGGTGCTTCGCCTTCTTCAGCTCCCTCTTCTTCACCTTCAACGCCTTCAAGTTCTTCGCCTTCAACCGTTTCAAGCTCTTCTTCGATCTCGATCTTCGGCGGCAGTATCGCAATCACCGCAAGATCTTCCGCATCTTCCCGTGTTAAGGCCGTAATCTCGACACCCTCGGGCACTTTTATATCGGACAAATGCAAGGATTCGTTCATACCCAAACCCGACGCATCGATTTCCAGATATTCGGGTAAGTCCTTCGGCAAACAGGATATATCCACCTCGTTAATCATGTGGGAAATAATGCCGGCATCAACTTTCACACCGGGTGCTTCCTCTTCGTCGGCGAAGTGAATCGGTACGCTGATATGAATTTTCTCCGTGGCACTGACCCTTTGTAAGTCCACATGCAAAATACGTGGTTTGTAGGCATGTACCTGAACATCGCGCAGAATCGCCTGACCGGAATCGCCCACCCCTTTCAAATCGATCAACGCCGATTGAAACGCTTCAATACGCAGCTTGTGAAACAATTCATCGTGATCCACCGCCGCGTTGACGTTGTCCTTACCGGCGCCGTAGATGACCACCGGTACTTTCCCTTCGCGGCGCAAACGTCTGCTCGCAGCGGTACCGAATGCATCGCGGGGCTGTAAATTTAAATCGAATCCTGTACTCATTTTCTAAATCTCCTGTCTGTACTGTCACTCGCTGGGTGATACTTTAAATCACCCTATTTCCGGAATTTGCTTCAATTAATCTTAGTCCATAAACAATGAACTGACCGAATCTTCCATTGCGATTCGGCGCATGGCTTCAGCCAGTAACTCGGCAACACTCAATTGCCGGATTTTCGCACACTGTTGGCCCTCATCGCTCAACGGAATGGTATTGGTTACCACTACCTCATCCAATTCCGAACCGTTAATTCGTTCGATCGCCGATCCGGATAAAATCGCATGGGTACAACAGGCGATCGCCTGCAATGCACCCGAGTCCTTCATAGCTTTGGCCGCTTCGCATAAGGTGTTTGCCGTGTCCACCATATCGTCCACCAGGACACACGACCGGTTACTTACGTCACCAATAATGTGCATCACTTTGGCTTCATTCGCCTTGGGCCGGCGTTTATCGATGATGGCTAAATCTGCTTCTAAGTTTTTCGCCATGGCACGCGCACGTACCACACCACCGACGTCCGGCGATACCACCATCACCCGTTCGGGCTGCTGGCGCCATAACTCACTCAACAATACCGGCGATGCATAAATATTATCCGTCGGTATATCGAAAAACCCCTGGATCTGATCGGCATGCAAATCCATAGTCAATACCCGGTCGGCGCCGGCTTCGCTGATCATACTCGCCACCAGCTTGGCCGAGATGGCTACCCGCGCGGTACGGGGCCGACGGTCTTGCCGTGCGTAGCCAAAATACGGGATCACCGCCGTGATGCGATACGCGGACGAGCGCCGAATCGCATCAATCATTATCAGCAATTCCATCAAATTATCGTTGCTGGGCGAACACGTCGGTTGAACGATAAACACATCCCGGCCACGCACATTTTCCATAATCTCGACATTCACCTCGCCGTCGCTGAAGCGACCGACCTGCGCCTTGCCCAAGCGCTGCCCCAAGAATTTGACAATCTCACATGCGAGAGCCGGATTGGCGTTGCCGGCGAAAACGGCCATATCTTCTAAAGGCAAGTTATTTTCCTCGTATACGTCGGGTCAGATGATGGCTGGGGTGCCAGGATTCGAACCTGGGAATGCCGGAATCAAAATCCGGTGCCTTACCACTTGGCTACACCCCAATTCGATTTCGCTATTGACTAGAAATGATTGTCATTGCTCATCACCCAGGGGTCACGCCACGGCTCACCTAGCCCCTGAAAGGATCGCGTATTGTGCTGGCGAGCGTATCGGGTGTCAATTCGTCAAAAGCTGAAAATCTCCGTTTTTGGCAAACAAATCCCGATTGATAGGCGAATTAAATGCCGTAGCTGCAGATTCCGGTTGCAGAATCCAGTCACGCACAATCATTTTGACCTTCAACACGCGCTCAGTTTCATCATTTGTGTTTTCCACATCACCGGAATCGTCTGGCCTGACCGCGAAAATCTTCACGGGAAGATCGTGCGGTTCCAAATCGTCATGTTCTACAAAATCGATTTCCCAATCCAGTTGTTTCAACACCGCCAAACGGCCAAACGGGTCGACCTCCCCCGAGTAGGGGTGGTCAGGGATGGGTGAGCCGGTTACCCAAAAAGTAATGGCAGCAAACGGCACCCGCCAACCGGTTTGCTCGAAAAACAGCTCTTCGGTGTTGGCACCCGTAGCCTGATTACCCTTAGCATCCACCAGTGTGGCCTGTTCGGAATTTTCGGTAATCCGCACCCGGCCGCCGCCAAATGGTCCGTACATCTCAATAACATGCTCATCGCCGTTGCGCCGCCATATCATGTTTGCGGTGTCGGCTTTTTGCCCACGTTGCACGGCGATGCGGCCACGAACTTCCCAGCGATCTAATTCCGCCAGTGCTTGTTTACGTTGTTGCCACAATGCCATGGCATCACCGCTGGGTGTTACATCCGGTTTTCCAAATGGGCTCTGTATTGACAAGGTTGAACAACCACTCAGGCTGAGGAAACCGAGGGCAACCAACCACGCCCACCGAAATGTCATTGTTTTAGCTTACGAATGGTTCCAAGCAGAATTTCGTTGTCAGGAGCGGACTTTAATCCTTTTTTCCATACCAATTCAGCACGGCGCCGGTCGCCATTGACCCATAACAATTCACCCAAATGAGCGGCGATCTCGGCGTCCTCGCGCAGGGCGAATGCCCGTTCTAGGAAGTCGATGGCGAGCTCGTGATTACCCAACCGATAGTGTACCCACCCCATGCTATCCATGATAAACGGATCGTCGGGACGTAATTCCAACGCCTTGGTAATCAGATCAAAAGCTTCTTCATGACGGTCGGTTAAATCCGCCAGGGTATAACCCAAAGCGTTATAAGCGTGGGCATTTTCCGGCTCCTGTTCAATCAATTTTCGTAAGTCGCGTTCGTGAACATCGACCAATTTCATTTGCGCAGCCACTAATCCCCGTGCGTACAATAAATCTGCGTTGTCGGGTAGCTCATTCAAGGCGTCATCCAAAACATCTTTCGCATCGGGTAACCGCTTGGCCTCGCGTAACACTTCCTCACGCGCCAAAATTAGACGTACTTGTTGTTCCTCATTTATCCACGATACATTTTCCAGATGCTCCAAGGCGGCTTCCACATCGCCGGACGCCGCCGCCACACCACCCAAGCGCACCTGGGCTTCGAAATAGTGCTCTTCGCTGGATACCTCTCGTAGCCATGTTTCGGCTTTCTCGTACTGCTCGCGTTCGCGCGCGACTTGCCCAAGGTATAACCGGGTTTGATCGTGTTGCGGGCGTTGCTCCAAATGCCGCTGCAAAAAGCGCGCGGCATCGCGATATTCCTCTTGCTCAATGCTTAATAGACCGGCGGCATAAAGCGCATCGGCATTGTCCGGTTCGCGTTGAACGGCTTCCGTGAACTGTCCCAACGCTGGTGATACTTCATCTTGATCCAGCAACCAGCGCGCGTAGTTCATGCGAAAAGTATTGGCGGCGGGATTGTCACTTAGAAATTGATCGGAGAATTGCCTTACCTGATCGTTCTGATTTGACGACACCAGATTCGATACTTTAGCCAATGCCGCGTCTTCCCAGTCAGGACGCAAGCGTAAAGCTTCATCCAAAGATTGATCGACAATATCCTGACGTCGTATACGGTTCGCCAACAATGCCTTAGCAAAATGCGCTTCCGGCACGTCCGGATGCAAAGCGATAAGTTCATCCATCACCGGCAGCAAACCTTCGGTTTGTTTTTGCCGCCCCATCATTTCCGCAATACGGCGGTAAGCGATCGCAACCTCAGGTTCCGCTTTGCGTATCATGTCGACGAAATGCGCGCGTGCTTCGTCGCCGCGACCCAGCGCCACCAGAATCTGCGCCAGAAAATCATTGGCCGCATTGGACTCGGGTTCGATATTTATCCACAGGCGGGCCATGTCTAGCGCCTTAGCGTGATCACCCTGGCGAAACGCCTCGGCAGTCGCGCGTGCAACAACACGTGGATCACGGGTGGCGAAGGCCGCACGGGATAGCGCCTCAACAGCGACATCCGGGTGTTCGTTTTGTTTGGCGATTTCCGCCAGCACCAGGTCATATATCAAATCCGTTGTAAGTTCGACATCGGGCAAACTGGGTTTTGCCGTGGTCGCCGATTCCGGCTGAACGGGTGCACTGCTCGTTTCAGGTTCCGGGGCGACAGGATTTTGTGTACAGGCCGTCAACCAAAACAACATGTTGGCCATGACACAAACGCAAAAATACCGCGACCTGTGTGAGAAATGTCCTTTTTTACGGGCAGTGATCAGCATAGACTAGACCTCCGGCAGCGCGAAGTATATTTGTGCCACGAATTGTGCCGGAATACGCGTTGTTGAAAACGAAAATCGCATAAGAAAATAGCGATTTTAGCGTAACTTGAGTCGTAAACGGCAATTTGGGAACTCGAAATAGTCCTCTGCTATTATTTATTGTTTCAGATCAAATATGCCTCATCGTGCGCTTGACACACTCTCACTAACCGGCAAAATTACTGCAAATTTCGTTGAATAATATGTAATGCACCTGCTCGCACTTGGTTTGAACCATAAATCGGCTCCGGTCGCGGTACGCGAACGGGTGGCGCTGGCGGGTGATCAGATCGTGGATGCGGCTAAGGACTTGACCCAGACTGGCGAAGTCACCGAAACCACCATTGTATCGACCTGCAACCGCACGGAAGTTTATTGCCGACAAGAGGATTTGCATCCACCGGCAGTAAGCGATTGGATATGCAGCTACAGCGGCTTACAGGCGCAAGACCTGAGCCAGCATATTTATCATTATCCTGACGAGCAGGCGGTAAAACATGCGTTCCGGGTAGCTTCCGGTTTGGATTCCATGGTGCTGGGAGAACCGCAAATCTTGGGACAAATGAAAGACGCATTCACCAGCGCCAACAAAGCCGGCACTACCGGAAAAATACTTAATCGATTGTTTCAAAATACATTTTCGGTGGCAAAACAAGTACGCACCGACACCGCCATCGGGGCCAGTGCGGTATCGGTGGCCTATGCCGCAGTTGCACTGGCGAAACGCATATTTACGGAACTGTCATCAAAAACGGTGCTACTAATTGGGGCAGGTGAAACCATGGAGCTAGTCGCCCGGCATTTACGTGAAAACGGTGTTCGCCGGGTCATCGTCGCTAACCGCTCGATTGATCGCGCACAAACCCTGGCTACGGGAACCGAAGGCGAAGCGATTTCTCTTGCCGAGGTGCCGGATCGACTACACGAAGCAGATATTGTGGTTTCCTCCACCGCCAGCACGTTGCCCATCCTCGGTAAGGGCGCTGTGGAAAGCGCATTGCGCAAGCGCAAACACCGGCCAATGTTTCTGGTGGATATTGCGGTGCCGCGGGATATTGAAGCACAAGTAAGTGAGCTGCGGGATGTGTTCCTGTATACGGTGGACGATCTGGCCGGTATCGTTGACCGCAATATCAGCGCCCGTCACGAAGCAGCCTTGGAGGCAGAAAAGATTATTGATCTTGAAGTCGTACGATTTATGCGATGGTTGCGTTCGTTGGATTCCGTACCCACCATTCGTGCGTTGCGGCACAACGTCGATTCCATTACCGAGCGAGAACTTGAACTCGCCAAACGACGCCTGGCAGGTGGTGGCGAACCGGAACAAGTCCTGGAACAACTCGCGCGTTCACTCAGCAAAAAATTCACTCACGCTCCCAGTCATGCATTGAAAGACGCCGCCCATCTCGGCGGTTCGGGTTTGCTGCACGCAGCCCGTAAATTGTTCGATCTAAAAGATTCCTAACTTGAATCCGTCCTTGCACGCCAAGCTCGAGCGTCTTGCCGAGCGGCGCGAAGAAATTAACGCGCTGTTATCCGATCCATCCGTGTTCGAAGAACAAGATCGGTTTCGCGACTTGTCCATCGAACTATCCGACATCACACCGGTGGTAGAGGAATACGAACGTTACAGTGAACTTACCAGCGAACTGGAAGCGACCCAGGGTATGTTGGAGGACGACGATGCTTCGATTCGCAAAATGGCCCAAGAAGAATTACCGACATTGGAAGACGCTATTGCCGAACACCAAATCAACTTGCAGAAATTGTTGTTACCCAAAGACCCTAACGACGAACGTAATATATTCCTGGAAATACGTGCCGGCACGGGTGGCGATGAGGCAGCCATTTTCGCCGGCGATTTGTTTCGCATGTATAACGCCTTCGCCGAATCGCAGAAATGGAAAGTGGAAATAATGAGTCAAAGTCTGGGTGAACACGGTGGCTATAAAGAAATTATCAGCCGGGTGATTGGTCGTGGTGCCTACTCCAAACTCAAATTCGAATCCGGTGCCCATCGCGTGCAAAGGGTACCGGAAACCGAAGCGCAGGGCCGGATTCATACATCGGCATGCACGGTAGCCGTGTTAGCGGAAGCGGACGATATCGAAGAAGCTGAAATCAATTCCGCCGATTTACGCATTGATACGTTTCGAGCTTCCGGTGCGGGTGGACAACACGTGAACAAGACCGATTCAGCAATACGGCTGACGCATTTGCCCACCGGTATTGTGGTGGAATGTCAAGACGAGCGTTCGCAACACAAAAACCGGGCCCGAGCGATGTCCATACTCAAGGCGCGCTTGCTGGAGGAAGAAACCCGCAAACAACAACAGGAAGAGGCGGAAACACGACGTAATTTGGTCGGCAGCGGCGATCGCTCGGAGCGAATTCGCACCTATAACTATCCGCAAGGCCGAGTAACGGATCATCGTATCAACTTGACCTTGTACAAATTGGACGAGATTCTCGCCGGAGATCTAAGCCAAGTCATCGAACCCCTGGTATCGGAATATCAGGCCGATCAACTGGCAGCGTTGTCAGAGGGCTGATCTGCGTACTATCGACAACGCGCTGGCGTGGGGGGCACGACAGCTAACGAATAAAAGTGAAACGGCGACCATCGACGCACGGGTTTTGCTGTGTCATTTTTGTGCGCTCACCGATGTGGAACTGATTACTCGCGCAAAAGATGAATTAACTACTGATCAGTGGCGCGATTACGAAAATGCAATTGATCAACGTCGTAATAGTATGCCAGTTGCGTACCTCACCGGTCGGCGCGAGTTTTGGTCAATGAATTTGTTAGTCAATACCGACGTGTTGATTCCACGACCTGAAACGGAAGTCTTGGTCGAATTGGTATTGGGAAAAATTGACAAAAATACCGAAGCCTTGGTTGCTGATCTTGGTACGGGTAGTGGAGCAATCGCTTTGGCAATAGCGAGTGAACGACCACGTGCCCTAGTTATTGCAACAGACGTATCTCAAGCAGCACTAGACGTAGCACGGAAGAATGCACTCCGATTAGGCGTTGAAAATATTGAATTTTGTCTAGGCCAATGGCCTAGCGCTTTTGACAAAAATGAGCTTGATCTTATCGCCACTAATCCGCCTTATGTCCGTACCGACGATCCGCATCTGCGTCAAGGCGATGTGCGTTTTGAACCCCGTGAGGCTTTGGTCGGTGGTGATGACGGTCTAGATGTCATTCGCGACATTGCTCAAAAAGCACCTTACTATTTAAAACATGGTGGCTATTTGTTGGTGGAACACGGTAGTGGACAAGGTCGCGACGTGCAAAATATCGTAAAGTCACACGGCTTAGACCCGTCATGCATTTACAACGATTTGGCAGGATTACCCCGTGTTTGTGTCGCGCAAAAACCCTGATCATCCTACGCAAGTTGTTTACCGCGGCTTCATCGGTTCGTTCCAAATTGATCCATGTCAATACGTCGTTGTCAAAACCGCTTTCCAATGACACAAAACTAGCGACACGAGTTCGAATTCAATGCCCATCAAAAAACTGCAACAATTTCTGGACGACAACCACGTTAAGTATGTCACAGTAAATCACTCGCCTGCTTATACCGCACGCGAGGTGGCTGCTTCGGTTTTTATACCGCGACGGGATTTCGCCAAAGTCATCATGATTAAAGTCGACGGGCGTGTGGCGATGGCGGTGCTACCAGCATCGCGCCGTATCGATATCGACAAACTACGCGATGCTACCGGCGCTACACATATTGATATCGCCAGTGAAAACGAGTTTAAGGATTTATTCCCCACCTGTGAGACCGGTGCCATGCCACCGTTCGGTAATCTTTATGACATGGACGTTTGGATCGATAATTTGCTGGTGGAGGACGACGATATATTCTTCAATGCCGGAACCCACACGCAGCTAATGCAAATGGCGTTTAAAGATTATCAACGCCTGGTGAAACCGAATACCGCCGACTTTGCAGTCAAAGAATAGAACCCGTTTAAAAATCCCCATCAGCATCGCTCGTCCGTTTTGAACGCTGATTCTAAACTGTCGATTTAGTCTACTTAGTCGCTACTGTTCTCGTTGACTTAGACTCTTCTCCAATACGATCTCGCGCGGCTCGAAACCAAGACTCTGGTACAAACGATGGGCGCTTTTGTTTACTCCCAGAACACTGATCCGTAACCAGTGCGCTCCGTGTTCCGATGCGAATTTTTCCGCTTCAAACAATAAAGCCTTGCCGACGCCTTGGCCACGGATTGATTCCAGCACGAAAACATCCGAGATATATGCATACTCGTAATCGTATTCATCCGGTTCGTCATTGGTTACTTTCGCATTGACCGCGACATAACCCACTATCGCACCCTTCAATTCAGCGACAAAAATACCCGCAGTCGGTTTGCCCGCGTGAACGAGCATATCGGCTAGATAACCGTCAGCGATTTCTTCACCCCGTGACAACCGGTTATCCAGTTTACGCTCGAATTCTTGTATCTCAATCACGCAACGTCTGAGTACCGCCCGGTCAGAGCCCCGATAGGGCCTTATCTTGAACGATGCCATCTCGGTGTTTAAACCGAGAACTCGGCTACTGCCGGGGCATGATCCGACGGCCGTTCCCATGCGCGTGGTTCTTTATCGATACAGCTACTGGTGCACTTTTCGACTAAGGCATCGCTAGCCAGAATGTGATCGATACGTAATCCGCGATTGCGCTGAAACGCGGCGGCACGGTAATCCCACCAAGAAAAAATACCGGGCTCTTGGTCGAACTTTCTAAACGTATCGTGAAAACCGCTAGCCAATAATTGCTTAAACTTGGCGCGTTCCGCCTCGTTGCATAACACTTGACCGCCCCAGGCATCAGGGTCATGAACATCTCCGTCCTCGGGCGCAATATTAAAGTCCCCTACAACAAGCATCTTTTGGTGTTGTTTCAGTTGTTCGATGGAAAAATCAATCAAAACATCCAGCCATTGCAACTTGTAATCAAACTTCTCCGAACCCACCGCTTGGCCGTTGGGAACGTAGAGATTGAGCACGCGTATGCCTTTAATTGTCACACCCAATATGCGGCGTTGTGGGTCATCACCGGTTAGATCGGTGACGATATCGCTCATTTCATATTTGCTGAGAATGGCGACACCGTTGTAGCTTTTCTGACCGGCGTAAGCGCTGTCAAAGCCGAGTGCCTTTATTGTATCGACGGGAAAATCCTCATCGATGAGCTTGGTCTCTTGTAAGCAAACGATATCGGGTTGGTGTTCGTCCACCCATTTTTCGACCTGGGGCAGGCGAATGCGTAGCGAATTGACATTCCAAGTCGCGATTTTCACTGCGTGGGGATCAATACCTCACGCTCTAAAACTGAAAAGAACTACTGGGCAGAAGACTCGTCTTCATCAATGGCGGAAAAATCGATTTCCACTTCGTCGCCCGTTGCCTCATCTTCAGCAATTTGGTCGGTTTGGTCTTCGCCATCGGCTCGTTCCTGGTTCTGTTCGCTACCGATAGGATAGCCTGCCGCGACCAGCGCGTTGTCAATACTCGACTTGCTGTAACCGGTAATCACTTCGTCGCCAATGGTTAACGTGGGCACTTGCAATCCACCGGATTTTGCTTTTAGCTCTTCCTGCACCACAATATCTTCGGCGGCATTTTTTTCAGTAAACGGGACATTATTTCTTTTCAGATGTAAATCAATTAAGTCGCAAGAATCGCATGTTTCCACCCTGTACAGGGTAATCGGTGCCGTCTCTGCCGCCGCTTGCATCGACTCATTGTAGTCACCACCGGTGTCGCCACCGCGAATGGCTTTTTCTTCGAATTCCACATCTTCGGGTGGCGGTGTGTCCTGGTAAGACACATTGCCGTTTTCATCCACCCACTTATATAACTTGGCCGCATAGACGGCGTTGTCCGCGCCCAAAAGAAACGATGCTAATGTCAGACCTGACACCAATAAGAATAGAGATTTACGCATTTTCAATTTCCTCATCGAACGAGTCCCCATTTCCAGTTTACCATGTAACGCGGCGTTTTTGATCGGGACGCAACACTCATGCCGCCAATCCGCTATGACGTAGCAAGGCGTCGACTGTCGGCTCACGCCCACGAAATGCCACGAATAATTCCAGGGGCTCTTGGGAGCCACCCTTTTCAAGAATATTACCGAGAAAAGACCGCCCGGTATCGGCATTAAAAATCCCGTCTTCCTCGAATTTGCTGAAAGCGTCAGCCGATAGTACTTCCGCCCATTTGTAACTGTAGTAGCCGGCTGCATAGCCACCGGCGAATATGTGTGAGAAAGAATGTTGAAAACGATTGAACGCGGGAGGTTTAACAACGGCGACTTCCTCGCGTACCGAATCGAGTAGTTGTTGAATGGTGAAATCACCGGCTGCGTCAAAACCAGTGTGCAAACGCAAATCAAATAAAGAAAACTCCAGTTGCCGTACCATCTGCATGGCCGCCTGGAAATTCTTCGCGGCGCGCATCTTTTTTAGCAATTCGTCCGGCAAAGGTTCACCGGTATCGACATTGTTGGAAATAATATCCAGCGCCTCACGCTCCCAACACCAGTTTTCCAAAAATTGACTGGGCAATTCCACCGCGTCCCAGGCAACACCACTGATACCGGCGACACCGACATAGTCAACACGCGTCAACATGTGGTGCAAGCCATGGCCAAATTCGTGAAACAAAGTCGTGACTTCATCATGGGTTAGCAAAGCTGGTTTGTCACCCACCGGTGGCGTGAAGTTGCAGGTTAAAAATGCGACTGGGGTTTGAATGTCGCTATTCATTCGTTTGCGGCTGATACAGTCCGCCATCCATGCGCCACCGCGTTTGTGCGACCGTGCATACAAGTCGACGTAGAACTGTCCACGTACTACATCGTTTTCATCGTATATCTCAAAAAATTCGACGTCTTTATGCCATTGTTGCACGCCTTGGGCCGGTCGCACGTGAATACCAAATAAACGGCCCACTACGTCGAACATGCCGTTGAGTACTTTATCGACCGGGAAATAAGGTCGCACATCTTCCTGGGTAAAGTCATAACGTTCCTGCCGCAGTTTTTCCGAGTAATAGGCCAGATCCCATGCCTCGAGATTTTCGACTGCGAATTTTTCTTTGGCGAATAACCGTAACTCGCTCATCTCTTTTTCCGCTGCGGGTTTGGATTTGTCCACCAACTCCAACAAAAACTCCTCGACTTCAGCCGCGTCGCGTGCCATTTTGGTGGCCATGGAATACTCAGCATAGTTATCGAAACCGATCAGCGCTGCTGCTTCCTTACGCAAACGTAATAGCTGTAACATGATATTGCTGTTGTCCCATTTTCCCGCATGCGGCCCCTGCTCGCTGGCACGGGTAGTGTACGCTTCATAAAACTCGCGCCGCGCTAGTCTATCATCGGCATAAGTCATGAACGGGATGTATGACGGGGCGTGCAGGGTAAATTTCCAACCCGATAATTCTTCCTGCTCGGCAGTTTGCTGCGCCACCGCCAATGCCGATTGCGGCAATCCCGCCAGTTTTTTTTCATCGGTGATGTGCATGGACCACGCGTTGGTGGCATCCAATAGATTCTGTTCAAACCGATTGGTCAACTGCGTTAATTCCTGGCTGATTTCCTTGAACCGCTGTTTCGCTTCGGATTCGAGATCGACACCGGATAAACGAAAGTCACGTAACGCATTTTCAATAATTTTTTTCTGCGACTGATCGAGTTTTTTGAACACACCGCTATTCGCCACAGCTTGATAACCGTCAAACAGGCGTTTGTCCTGACTAACTTCAGTTTGATAGTCACTTAGTTTAGGTAAACAGGCTTCGTATGCCGCACGCATAGCGTCGCTATCCATCACCGCGTGTAGATGCGACACCGGTGACCAGAACCGGTCTAACTTTTCGTCCGTATCTTCGATTGGTTGAATGAAGGAATCCCACGTTGCTGTCTCACCGGCAGTCGCCACCTTTTCGATCTGCATCCGATTCGCCGATAACAACTGATCCAACCCGACCTCGATATGCCGCGGTTCTATTTCGTCAAACCGTGGCAGACCGGTAAAATCAAGTAGGGGATTATTAGTTCGCTGGGTCATTCCCTTGTAGATCGGATTTCTTGCGACCATATACTGTAGCACGTATTCTTGCCGTAATTGTTTCCCGTCTCATACTGTTGACATTTTCTTACAATGACTCATTTTGATTTTCTGGTAATCGGTGGTGGCAGTGGTGGCATTGCATCAGCACGTCGTGCGGCAACCTTTGGCGCCAAAGTCGCGATAATTGAGAACAATCGCATCGGTGGCACCTGTGTCAACGTTGGTTGTGTGCCAAAGAAAGTGATGTGGACGACATCGCATATTGCCGAAATTCTGAATGACGCACCGGACTACGGATTTAATCTGACATGCAATGGTTTCAATTGGTCGACGATAAAACGTAGCCGTGACGCTTACGTTGCGCGCTTAAATGATATCTATCATCGTAATCTGGATGTATCAGGAGTGACGGAGATCACGGGTACGGGCCGATTCGTCGATGCCAATACCGTGGCGGTAAACGACGTGGAATACACCGCGGAGCACACATTGATTGCGACCGGCGGACGGCCCATGGTACCCGATGTGGAAGGCGCCGAACTCGGCATGGACAGCGACGGTTTTTTCAAACTAGAACAACAACCGGAAAAAGTCGCCATCGTTGGAGCAGGCTACATCGCAACGGAATTTGCCGGTGTACTAAACAGCTTGGGAAGTGATGTGACCATGATTCTGCGTAAAGACCGCTTGTTACGTGAATTTGATGCGAGCTTGCGCGAAACGGTGATGGACGAAATGCAATCTGCCGGTGTCAATATTCTGACCCAAAGACAGTTAAAAAAGATCGAGCGTGAAACGAATGAAACGCTTTGCTTGACCGAAAGTAACGGCGAAACCATGGGCGGTTTCGATTGCCTGATTTGGGCTATTGGCCGCCAACCCTTACTCGAGCAACTCGACCTGCCGCAAGCGGGTATCGAAGTCGATAGGCGTGGCTTTATATCCACCGATGCATTTCAAAATACGAATGTGGAGGGTATTTATGCAGTGGGTGATGTTGCGGGGCGCACAGCGTTGACACCGGTTGCCATTGCGGCGGGGCGTCGTTTGGCGGATCGTTTATTCGATAACCAGCCCGACGCCCGGCTGGAATACGAAAACATTCCCAGCGTAGTATTCAGCCACCCACCGCTTGGCACTGTTGGATTAACGGAAGACGAAGCATGCGAACAATACGGCCACGATGCGGTTAAGGTTTACCAAAGCCGTTTCATCAACATGTACTACGCAGTGACCGAGCGTAAATCACCAACAGTTGTAAAATTGGTGACCGTGGGTTCGCAGGAGAAAATCGTCGGTTGCCATATTGTTGGCGACTTTGCCGACGAGATCATTCAGGGTTTTGCCGTCGCCGTAAAGATGGGTGCGACCAAGAAGGACTTTGACAACACTGTCGCCATTCATCCAACTGCCGCCGAGGAGTTGGTCACCTTGCAATAGCAAATGCAAAATCTTATTTCATTTATTGAAATCGCTTTTTATTCGTTCTCTAGCCTAAGCCGGTGTGGCTGACGGCCTGACCTGATCCTTCATACCGGTCAGCCATTTGAAAAAATACGCGCGCGGGGCATCGGTTCCAGTCACCACATAGTGCAATGAATATGGATTATTCAATGTAGCCAGCAATAATCTCTCGCTCTGTTCAGTACCACAAAACAGGATTTCATCACCGTGACGAAGGTCTTGCGTATCCGCCGGCAACATTATCGAATCGTTATCACGTTGCAGCATCAGTGGCACACAGGACAACGAGTCATTGCGGTTGCGTGGGTCTTTCACCAAATCGCTGAGACACAGAGATTTGCCCATGGTCAGAAATTCGTTCACTGCGCTGGCTTCACTATTACATAAGTTCACCCGCCACAAGTGCGGTGTTTGTCCACCAACCGCCATTTGCAAGCGCTCAATGAGTCGTTTTGTTTGTTGCTGCTCCTGTTCGCGCAGATGATCGATCAGCGTTTGGATCAGCGGCGAGATAAGAAACTTCAATATGCGCCGCGCCGTGGTGAGGCTGGATTGCAGGGTAAGGTCGGCGCGTGCGGCATCGAATGCCAGCTGATTCTCGTGATTATCCTGACGCACGATAATGAATGCATTGGGATTTAACGCCCGGGCGCTCATGAGAATACTGAGATTGTCCGAGTCATGATCGGTACCCGCGACGACGCCGGCAACATTCTCAATCCCCGCCTCCCTTAATGTCTCTTTACCGGCATAGCTATGAATAACGTGCTCAGATTCGTTTTCTTCTTCGGCTTCGGGATCGATGATGACGGAATTAATGCCTTGATCAACCATGTACTTATGAAACCACCGCCCCATGCGGCCATAGCCGCAGAGTATCCAGTCACCTCGAGGAATCCGCAACGGTTTTCCCAATTCGACGTCATGCGCCCGGACTAACCAGCTGTTTAGATTGTGTAACTGCGGGGTTGTGATTGCCATGCTAAGCAGCTGGGCGAAAATCTCGAATGGATCGATGACCGTGACGCCCAATGCTTTCAAGTGTTCTTGGTGTCGGTCGGAGGTCGAGCGGCATATGACCCGAACATCAGGATTTAAGAACTTGGTCATGACCGCGATTTTTAGATTGATATCCTCATCGTTATTGAGAATGACCACAGCCTTGCAACAAGGATTCTTAACACCGGCATCAACCAGATGCTTGGGCACACTGGCGTCAGCACACAGGCCTGGCATTTTTACCCGATAATCGCGCAGCGCCAGTGCCTTGATGCGTTCCGGGTCGCTATCGACAATCACCGCGCCGAGATAGTTGTCGCTCAACCCACGCGCCAGCAGACTTCCGGTGTCACCAAAACCGCAGATGATAAAGAATGGCTCTGAAATGCGCCGCACCGTTCGCGCAAAATGGTGTTCGTTAACCGCCTGAACGAAATGCGGATTCTGCAATAAACGGATGGCCGACCCGATCGCATACAACCAAGCGATGACGCCAATATATAAACACAAGATGGCCCATAATCGTTGTTCATCGGTAAACTTGTTCGGTATCTCGCCAAAACCGGTGGTGGTCGCGGTGTATGTAAAAAAATAGAACGCATGAAACAAACTCATGTGCTCAGGGTTACCGTCCATGTCCCGGCCTGGAATCAAAGCCATACCGATAATACCCACTGCATAAACCACAACCAGGGCGAAAAATGGTTTGCGCATATAGCGCAACACCACCATGGTCACCCGGTCGAGTTCTGAAGTAATCGCCATCTGTGTTAACGGCGTGACATCAGCGTATCGCCAATCAGAATCGCGGTCGACACGATGTTGGCCACCAATGCGCCACCGGCAAGGGACACGATACTGACCATTGCTTCGGGGCTTGGTCCTAGTGCGGCACCGCTCGCAGCCACGATCCAAACAATGCGCGCCGATATCAACAATAAATCGGCCACCAGACTTGCCGCCAATAACAACGCGCCCACCTGGGTGCGATCACCCAGTTTCAAACCGGTCGCAATCAGATTAACGAGAATAGCGATGGTAAGAACCCAAACATTATGATGCCGGTAGTTATCGATCTCCCCCATCACGAAGACAAAGTTTAGCGTCAATGCAAGGACAATAAAGAAACCGAAAACCACCCGTTCCAGATTCATGCTAGATCCCCTGATTGTTTACTTGTGGAATAGCATACTCTCGAATGAAAGGCGCGTCATCTCAGGTAAAACAGCGCACACACTACGGTTCAGGAAAATCGGTGCCCTTCTTAATCTTGGAAAAACAATCGTTCCGCCCACCGGACTTGATCCAATGACGGCTGAGGAGTTGGTGACATTGCCATAGCTTGTGCTTTTCCTGATTACACTGCGCTTAATCTAGCCAATATTAGTTGACGACATACCCAGATAAGTTGTGTTCGTACCAGGAGCAATTGTCTTACCGAGGACGTGCATATTGTCTTGCTTGCTATCGTCTTTTGCATAGACCTCAATATCGCCGACACCCTTGTTTCCCTTGAAATCACTTGATTTATGCAAATGCTGATCGGTATCTTCTCTGATCATCTGCAACAACCCGATGAAATCATTAATCTCACCAATGGTTAATCCAATAGCGATTCCATACCATCCGTTTTTCCAGTCCTCTATATCAACATACATTCTGTTTCACCCTATGGCTTATAGTTAAGCAAACAACCGATTTTTCGGGCTCAGGTTTTCGATGACTGGCGACGTCTTCGGCCGGACACCATGCCAGATCAAAAACGATTCGGCGGCTTGTTCCACCAACATGCCGATGCCATCGACGACACGCGCGGCACCGTGTTCGTTGGCCCAACGCATGAACACCGTGGGTTTGTCCGCATACATCATGTCGTAGGCCAGGGCATTTTCGTTGAACAATTGACCGGGTAGCGGGAGTAGATCATCCGACAAGCTTGCGGCCGTGCCGTTAATGACGAGATCGAAGTTTTGTCCATCTAGCTTGTCAAAACCATAGGCTACGATGTCGCCCAAATCATTGAACTGATCCGCTAATCCCACCGCTTTGTCCACCGTGCGGTTAGCGATGGTGATTTTCGCTGGGTTTTGTTCCAACATCGGTTGCAAGACGCCACGCACCGCACCCCCTGCACCGATAACAAGAATACTTTTTCTTGCCAAAGGACATCGCAGATTATTTTCCAAGTCGGTCACTAACCCCACGCCGTCTGTATTGTCACCGAATACTTTGCGTTTCTCGAATTTAAGCGTGTTCACTGCCTCGGCACGTTGCGCAAGCGCACTCACTTTGTCGGCCAAGTGCCAAGCTTCGATTTTAAACGGCACCGTAATATTCAAGCCGCGCCCACCACTGCTTTTAAAATGCTGTACTGCATGTTCAAAGCCGCCGACATCTACTTGAATACGCTCGTACTCCAATTTAATACCGCATTGTTTGGCGAACATTCGATGAATTTCAGGCGACTTGCTGTGGTCAACCGGGTTACCCATCACTGCATAAAGTGGCGGTGGCGCTTCGAAATCGAATATATCGGTCATGACAGTCAAACGGATCGGGTATACATCGAAATGTAGCAAATTGGCCCGCCGACCCCTAGCCTGAACAATTGCTTCGTCTCGCTCTCAATGACAAACTTGTCAGAGTCAAACAAGAAAAAGATGAGATAGGGTCGCAAATGAATACCGAGCAGGTAGCCAAATTTGTTAACCATTGCTGGGATACCTCAATTGTGCCGCAACTGATCGAATACATACGTATACCCAACAAATCTCCGATGTTCGATCCCAACTGGCGCGCCAATGGCTACATGGATCAAGCGGTTGAGTTAATGGTGCGGTGGTGCAAGGAACAACGTGTTGCAAGCATGACCGTTGAAGTCGTGCGTTTGCCGCAACGCACACCGCTTATTTTTATTGATGTACCTGGACGAGGAGAATCCATAGTTTTGTTGTATGGCCATCTGGATAAACAACCCGAAATGACCGGTTGGCGGGATGGATTCGGTCCGTGGATTCCGGTAATCGAAGATGACAAATTGTATGGCCGTGGCGGCGCGGATGACGGTTATGCCGTATTCGGTTCACTAGCCGCGATTATGGCTTTAAAGGAACAAAATATCCCACACGCGAGTTTGAAAATTGTCATCGAAGCGGGCGAGGAAAGCGGCAGCCCCGATTTACCCGCTTATATGCAGCATCTGCGCGATCGTATCGGGTCACCGGATCTGGTGATTTGTCTTGACTCCGGGTGTGGTAACTACGATCAATTGTGGTATACGACATCGTTACGAGGTGTGATCGGTGGCACCTTGCGCGTCGACGTATTAGAGGAAGGCGTTCATTCAGGCGATGCTGGTGGTATTGTTCCCTCAAGTTTCGGAGTTTTGCGGCAATTATTAAACAGAGTAGAAGACGCATCGGATGGCAAAATTTTGTTGCCTCAGTTGCATGTCGAGATACCGGCTAAACGCGCCGAGCAAGCCAAACATGCAGCTCATGTGTTGGGCGAAATGGTACATGACAAGATGGGCGAAGGCGGAACTATCCCGTTTATGGCTATGTTGGGTGAGCAGTTTCCGGATGCGCAGTTTTTAATCACCGGTGTATTGGGCCCACAATCCAACGCCCATGGACCCAATGAGTTTTTGCATATACCCACCGGAAAACGTGCAACCGCCTGCGTAGCACAGATTATCGCCGATCACTTTCAGGCGCACTCGTAATAACTGGGTGGAACTCGCTTTAAAATGGTCAAGCGGCGGCCGATAACCTGACCGGCAATCGTCGTCGTCCCCAGTTTCCGGGTTTATTTTCAAATACCCCGGCGCAGGGTGTGCCACATGTCTTACAGCAACCCTTGTCATCAAGCTTAAACTGGCCCAGCTCATACCAGTCGCGTTCTATCAAACGCTCGCCACATTCATGACAATAAGTACTGCCACCGTCGCCATCATGCACATTACCGGTGTAAACATAACGTAAGCCATTGTCCATTGCGATTCGGCGCGAACGGGTCAGCGTCGACTTTGGCGTGGCCGGTTTATCCATCATTTTCCAGTCCGGATGAAAAGCGCTGAAGTGCAGCGGCACATCCGGCCCTAAGTGATCCACTATCCAAGTGGTCATTTCTTCGATTTCCTGCTCGGAATCGTTTTCGCCGGGGATCAGCAACGTGGTGATTTCAAACCAGACGTCGGTTTCTTGTTTTAAATATTGCAAAGTTTCCAAAACAGGTTGCAGTTCGCCACCACAAACCTTTTTGTAGAAGTTTTCGGTAAATGCTTTCAAATCGATGTTGGCCGCGTCCATATGGTCAAAAAATTCCACCCTAGGTTCGGGGCAGACATAACCGGCAGTCACCGCAACGGTGTTAATACCGGTTTTGTGACAAGACTGAGCGATGTCAATGGCGTATTCATGAAAAATGGTCGGGTCATTGTAAGTAAAGGCAACACTGCGGCAGTCCAAACGTCTCGCCGTCGCGGCGATTTTTTCAGGGGACGCGCTATCGGCCAAAGTATCGATTTCCCGTGATTTGCTGATGTCCCAGTTTTGGCAAAACTTGCAGGCCAGATTGCAACCCGCCGTTCCGAATGACAACACCGGCGTACCCGGCAAAAAATGATTCAACGGTTTCTTTTCGATGGGATCGACGCAAAAACCACTGGAGCGGCCATAAGTGGTCAAAACGATTTGATCATTTTCCCGCATACGCACGAAACACACACCCCGTTGACCTTCACGCAGACGGCAAGCACGTGGGCAGATATCGCATTGCAAACGTTGATCAGCAAGCTTATGCCAGTAACGGGTGGGAACGACACTATTGAAATCGGGATCGGATGCGACCATGGCCAAGAGTACCTGCACAGCTATTAGGTATAATACGCTCATTCCCACTCAGGTGTGAATGCAATGAGCAAAATTCGCCCACCAGCGGTTGCCGGCACGTTTTATCCGGACAATCCAGCCGAGTTACGAGCGCAGATAGACGGTTTTCTTAGCGACGCAGCCAACGACTACTTTCCTCCCAAGGCGCTGATTGCGCCCCATGCCGGTTACATCTATTCCGGACCAGTTGCCGCATCAGCTTATGCAAGTATCTGCAAACACGCAAACACGATCAATCGCGTTGTGTTGCTTGGACCCGCGCATCGCATCTTTGTTGAAGGTGTTGCCGCCAGCAGTGCCGATCAATTCCGTACACCGCTAGGCGATGTTGAAATCGATCAAGTGTGTATCTGCGAATTGGTGAGCCAGTTTCCGTTCGTCTACTACTCAGACGACGCGCATGCGCAAGAGCATAGCCTGGAAGTGCATGTGCCGTTTCTGCAACGGACACTAGACGAGTTTTCACTAATACCACTGGCCATCGGCAACGCAAGCAATGATCAGATCGAATCCGTATTGGACGCCTTATGGGGCGGGCCGGAAACCTTGATTGTGATCAGCTCGGATCTGAGTCACTACCACGACTATGCGACCGCCCAGAAGCTTGACAGTGCCACCAGTGAGGCGATCGAGCAACTGCAACCGGAGCGCATTCAATACGAGGATGCGTGCGGTCGTATTCCCATCAACGGTCTATTGCAAACGGCAAGACAGCGCGGCTTGCAGGTGACTAATATCGATTTGCGTAATTCCGGCGATACCGCTGGGCCACGTGATCAAGTCGTAGGTTATGGTGCCTACTTGTTTCATGAAGCGAGTGAAAACTGCGCATAGAGATTTACTATCGTCGCTCGCGTGGCAGTCCATCCGGCACGGTTTGGATGTCGGCAAACCCATTGCCGTTGACCATGAAAATACCGTACCCGAATTACTCAAATTCGGCGCCTGTTTCGTCACCCTCGAGTATAACCGGCAGCTGCGAGGCTGCATCGGCAGCGTGAGAGCGAATCGCTCATTGGCAGAGGATGTCGCAAGCAATGCCTACGGCGCGGCTTTTCATGACCCACGTTTCAACCGTTTGACGGAAAAAGAATATGATGACCTGCAAATTGAAATCTCCGTCTTATCCAAACCGCAAACGCTGCAAATAAAGTCGGAGGACGAATTAGCCGCTACACTGACGCCGGGTGTCGACGGTGTTATTCTCTCGCAAGGCGCCTTGCAAGGCACATTCCTGCCCGCGGTTTGGGAAAAATTACCGGAACCGCAAGACTTCATCCAAGAACTGAAACGAAAAGCCGGTTTTGCTATCGATTATTGGCCTGACAACATTGTTGTCGAGCGCTATACCACCGAGTCGTGGCTGGCGCGAGGTTGAGAAAAGATAGTCAGTGGTTAATCCGGTAGATGTTGGACTTCTGGGATTACGAAAAACATACCATTTTTACCCAAGCGCCTTACGTTGCTCGTTCAGGCTTTTTGCCTTGACATCCCGAGAAGTGCAATGAGAAGAGTGCTCAGGAATGTGATGTTACGCGTAGCGGTTGTTGCAAACCTGCTTGGTGCAACACTGTTCGCCGAAACCGCTTTTAGTGCACAACCCGTTTTTAAAAGTGCACAAGTTATCGAGTTCGAGAGCATCTCCTACACCTACCCGCCTTCCCCTTTTAGGGTTAAACAGGCCAAAAAGTTGGGAATCCCTGTTGAAACCAAAACGGAACCCAGCATCCGGCTAACGGGGTATCTCACGAAACCTGAGGGTGAAGAACCCAACCCCGCAATTGTTCTTATGCATACCTGCGCGGGCATCTCCGAACACGAAGAAGGGTGGGCTGACAGGCTTGTTTCTTGGGGCTATGTCGTTCTGGCTGTGGACTCATTGACCCCTCGCGACCTGACGTACATCTGTGAAGCACGACCGGGTTCACCCACTCCCTGGTTAGGGGCTCTGGATGCCCATGGTGCGAAGCGATACTTGTCGACTCTTACGTTCGTTGATCCAACCCGTATCGCTGTCATGGGGATGTCACATGGAGGAGGAGTGGTACTAGAGGTAATCAAACAATCAACCTCTGCTGCCCTAGCAATGAGCCCGTTTCGGGCGGCGGTAGCACTCTACCCATTGTGCGGTGAACCCGAACCTACAATTATACCTACTTTGGTTTTGATTGGCGGTGAAGACAATTGGACTCCGGCGCAACATTGCGTAATGTATTTTGACAAACTAAAACGGCCGCACGAAATGACTTTGAAAGTGTTCCCAGGTGCCCACCACCTGTTCGACCACCCAGGAATCGATAGAGTTGACCTCGGTTATATCCTGCGTTCTGACCCTGAGACTGCCACACAAGCTAACCAAATGATACGTAAATTCCTGGGCGAACGACTGTAGTTGATGTTAGTCAAGTAACGGTGTTGATATAAACACAGCAGCACGTGTGACCCGGAAAAGGGGAAACGCAATCCAGTGACAGTATAAAGTAGGGTGGGTTAGGCGTCAGCCGTAACCCACCAAAAAATTAAGTCGGAATGTCGCGTACGGCGCAATGCCCTTCGGTGATTGCGCCCTCCGCTTGCTACACAACGGAATCATAGTTTGCGTCCAGTTAAGCATATTTAGAGCGAGTAACAATAAAGCTCTCGGTTTCTTGTATATGCCTTAACCACTGCGACAAGCCTGGATGTTTCGACATTAAATGGTTCCCTTCAGGTGTTTCGACAAAATACGCCAACATGGGTGCCGTATGCAGATCGGCCAGGGTCAGGTTTTCACCTACGAGGAATTTGCGATCGGCTAGCTGCTTCGCCAGCTCACCCAAACAAGTTTCAGTCACCGATAAGGCTTGCGCAATCGTTTGTTCATTGGGCTTTTCGCCTTCCAGTGGTTTGACGACACGTTCGACAAAAACATCCCAAATCATCGGGCGATATGCATACGCATCCAGCATACTGATAATCTGATTCACACGTGCACGTTGGACGGCGTCGCCGGGTTGTAACTTGGGGCCGGCATAGACTTCGTCAATGTAACGTGTGATGGCGCTGGTTTCGTAGAGAACGAAATCACCGTCCACTAAACAAGGAATACGGCCAAATGGATGGCGTTTCAGATAACTAGCCGGTATCCCTTCTTCGGAAAAGATATCGACGGACTCGAACTGATAACTTACCGATTTTTCTTCCAGTGCCAGCCGGGCAATACGTGTGTAAACGCTTTCGGCCAAACCACAGAGCACTGGTTTCATTGATTCGCGCGCAAATCCCCAAAGAGTTTGCAGCGCAGTTTACAACTAACGTTTTTTCTTGCCCTCCACCCAGCGAATTAAAGGTCGCCATTGATCAATATCCGGATCGACCAGGGAGGGCGCCATTTCGAATATGCCAATACCCTTTTCCGCGGCGCGGATATAGTTTTGTGTATCACGCAAATGGGTAACGAAGGGGATGCCGAGACTCTTAAGAAATTTTTCCAGTTTCGAATAAATCAGTGTGTGCTCACGCACGCGATTGGCCAGCACTCCAATTTGCTTGTTCTTCACTCTTCTTTCCAGTAGCAACTCACCGATAAAATGTGCGGCGGCGCGGATATCGATGGGTGACGGCAACACCGGAATGATCACGGCATTGGCCTCGCGAATTAAATGATCCACTTGATTGATGCTGGTGCGCGCCGGCGCATCCATCACCACTCTTTGCACACCACGTGGCATGTGTACGGCATTTGGACCACCCTTGACAGCCCGAATAGGTTCGTAATTCTCCGGTCGTTGTTTCAACCAGTCCAAGCTCGACTGTTGCGAATCACAATCAATAAGCGCGGTCGGAACCCCCCAGACAGCGTAGTAACTGGCGAGGTTGGTGGCAATGGTGGTCTTTCCACAGCCACCCTTTGGGTTCACAACAAGAATTTTACGCATATCCGGTACTCAGGTAGTTATTGTTAGCGCGAGGATACCGGGAATTTCGCCATCACGCCACGGGAGGCTCAAACGCCCGAGGAACTCACAGATAAGCCAACAAAATACCGCTAAATACCGAGGCGCCGTACCAGGTGTTGTTCAGGAACGCCTTGAAACATTCGGCCGGCACCCGCTCGCGACAGAGTAGTTGTTGGTAAACGGAGAATCCGGCGGCGACCAGTAACCCGACGTAGTAGTAAACATTAAGCCGCAGTGTCAGACCCACCATAACCAGCAGTAAGAGAGTGACGATCTGAAAAATGCCGACCATCAGCAAATCATTGTTCCCGAATAGAATGGCGCTGGATTTGACCCCAATTTTGACGTCGTCTGGCCGATCCACCATGGCATACCAGGTATCGTAGGCGAGCACCCAAACCACATTGGCCAGCAACAGTAACCACCCGATCCAGGGAACGCCGCCTAATACGGCAGCGAATGCCAACGGAATGCCCCAACCGAAGGCGACGCCCAGATATACCTGGGGCAGATAGGTGAAGCGTTTGAATAAAGGATAAGTCGCGGCCAAAAGCGCGCCGATACAGGCCAGCAACACAGTGAAGCGGTTGAGCGTTAGCACCAGCAATAACGCCGCCAGACTCAGCAGCGCGAACAAAATCAAGGCTTCGGCCGAAGACACTGCGCCGGTCGCCAGCGGCCGCTCACGCGTACGTGACACATACGGGTCGACCCCACGATCCAGGTAATCGTTAATCACACACCCTGCTGCCCGCATGATAAAAGTACCCACAACGAAGACCAAAATAATGCGCGGTGGTGGTTGGCCGTCGCCTGCAATCCATAACGCCCACAATGTTGGCCACAGCAACAACAAGGAACCGACAGGCTTATCCAAGCGCATGAGTTTTGCATAGTGCAAAATTTTTTCAGCTTTAAACATTCGCATACTCGCTACGCGCCTTGACCCAGCGTTGAATTAACGGTTCGACATTCTCCGGGTATTTATCAATAAGCAGACTTGCGGCGCGTTCAATTTTGGGCAACAACGCACGGTCACGAATGAGGTCGGCAATGTACAAGCGTTGCTCGCCAGTTTGACGTGTCCCCAGCACCTCGCCGGCTCCGCGTTGTTCCAGATCGCATTGCGCGATTTCGAATCCGTCATTGGTTCGGCGCATCACCGCTAAGCGCTCTTTGGCGTAACGACTCAATGGCGCTTGATACATTAATACACAGGCGGATTGTTCTGAACCCCGGCCCACCCTGCCACGCAACTGATGTAACTGCGCCAGACCTAAACGCTCTGCATTTTCGATCACCATTAGGCTGGCATTGGGCACGTCCACTCCCACTTCGATGACTGTGGTGGCTACCAACAAATCAATATCATGATTACGAAACCCTCGCATCACTGTGTCTTTTTCACTTGGTTTCATACGGCCATGAATTAAAGCGATACGTAGCTCGGGAAAAGCCTCGCGTAGTACCGTTTCCGTCTCGATGGCGGCCTGTACTTGTAACACCTCCGACTCCTCAATTACGGAGCATACCCAATACGCTTGTCTACCCTGACGGCAAGCCTGTTCTACACGAAGTTGTACCTCGTCGCGCCGGGTATTCGGAACGACCACGGTATCAACCGGCTGACGCCCGGGCGGCAATTCATCGACATTGGACACGTCGAGATCGGCATAGAACACCATGGCCAGGGAACGCGGAATCGGTGTTGCGGTCATGGTAATCTGGTGCGGTGCCCATTCGTCGTTCGTACCTTTTTGTCGCAGCGCCAAACGCTGATCGACACCAAAGCGATGCTGTTCGTCGACGATAATCAAACCTAATCGCGCAAATGCAACGTCTCGCTGGAACAATGCGTGAGTCCCAATCACGACTGGAACGCCACGCGCGATGGACTGGATGACTTCACGCCGCACCGTCGCAGTTAATTTACCGGTTAACCAAGCAACCTCTATATTCAGCGGTTCAAACCAAGTTTTAAGCGTTTGATAATGTTGTTCCGCCAACAATTCCGTTGGCGCCATGAAAGCTACCTGATATCCACCATCCGCAGCACACAGTATCGCGGACGCTGCCACCACGGTTTTGCCGGAGCCGACGTCACCCTGAATTAAACGCATCATCGGTGTGGTTTTTCTTAAATCCTTCTCTAACTCCCGGACCACCCGTTGTTGTGCGGTGGTGAGTTCGAAATCCAGCAATGCGATTAACTTTTGCCAGGATTTACCATTGGATATCAGTCGTGGCGCACTGAACCGGTTACGGCGTTGACGGGATTGGCGTAAACTCAAGTGATGTCCAAGTAATTCTTCAAACGCTAGCCGTTGTTGCGCGAGGTGTCGACCTTGTTGAAGTTGTTCTAACTCTTGGGCTTGCGGTTTATGGACTGTCCCTAAAGCATTGGCGAGCGAAAGGTGATTGAAGTCTCGGGTTAATTCCTCAGGCAACCAGTTAGGAACATCTTTTAAGCTCTTAGCTAATACCTTGTTGACTAAATTGCGTAGTTGACGTTGACTTACGCCTTCCGTAGTAGGGTAAACCGGTGTCAACGAATCCTCTGGTATATCTTTCGGCTCATGGCTAAACACCGAGTACTCGGGATGAATCATCTCGATGGTATTCGGACCCACACGTGCTTCGCCGTAACAACGGATCCAACGCCCTTTCTGTAACGCTTTTTGCTGTTGCGTGCTGAAATAAAAAAGCCGCATGGTGAGGGTGCCGGTGCCGTCGCTGATCCGTGTCAACAAACTGCGGCGCCGGCCGAACGTGACCGAGGACAACTCCACAGTGCCGACAATCATGCACTCGTTACCCACCTGCACCGCGCCGATGGGCGTTACTCGGGTACGGTCTTGATAACGCGAGGGCAGATGAAACAACAAATCTTGTACCGTCTCGATACCGAGCCGATTCAGCTTCTCGGCAAGTTTCGGACCGACACCGGATAAACCGGTCAGAGATTGTTGTTCGAGCAGCTCCAATGAGGTATCTCAACGATTTTGCGTCATGCTACCGCAGGCGAGGATAGTAGCCATAGCCCAAACAAGGTGTAACCAATCATTAACGCGGTAGCGGGTAACTGACTGGTAATAACGGTCCTGGGTATTGAGCTATAACGCAGTGCAATAATATGCGCGATGGCCACAGCCAACACATGGGCAGCGACAATGATCACTACTTGCAGGTTCCAGATGATTTTCACGGACTGATGATTAGTGAGAAATGATGCGGTGACGTGGAGATCACGGGTACCAAACAAATTCCACCCCGTGTTGAACGGATCGGATACCGCCCGCGCCGCATATTGGATATCCACCAAAAAAGCCGGTAAGTAGTGCGCAAAATGATAACCGAACGCGATGGGGACGATGGAAAGCACAAAACTGCCTGCACTTCTTTTCACTCTGGCGCCACCCAGCGATTGACTTAAGCCGATGGTCACCCCATATGCGCAACCAAACACCGCAAAAGTGATAAACAAACCCATGCTATTGACTGGTATCAATACGGTGCGACCTGGGTATTCCAACGGATTCTCCCCCACGACATCCATCCACCAGAAGGAACGGGACAAACCGTCGAACGACACCGATGCCAGCGCCAGCAAGATAAATGCGACCATACTGATGACTAAGTTTTCTTTTTGCAGCAGACGAGCACCGGGCCAACCTAAGGTTACAGTGCGCTTTTTGATACCACCAATCCTCTCCTGCGAGCCGCGAATGTTAAAAGGCGAAAGCCAGCTCACCATACGAAAAAAAACCGAAAAACATTCGCCGTACTGCAACCAGATCTGTTTTCCAAACACCAACATCGCCGCGATGGTAATGAGGAAATAAACAAGCACGACACGCGCGAGTATGGCCGGGTCCTGGGGCGCCGGGTAAATCAATTCAAACCACACAAAGGCAAAAAATAATACCACCGCCGGCCAATAGGCCAGGTGGTCGCGATACCGCAACAGCGGCCGATCACGTAAACCGCGCAAACCCGGCAACAACATGATTAATCGATGAGCGCAATGCCAAGGGTTGAAAATCGCCCAAAGATTTCCCAACAGCGCGTGGACGAAAGTAAAACCCACCCACCAAGCCGACCACACCATCAAGGGTAAAGGATTCGCCAAGGGATCGCGACTACCGCCAAATCCCGCGGCGATCAGAATCACTAATACGATCAATGTAACGGCGCCGGGCCACTCACCTAGATGCGGTATCCGAAGAGGAAGTCTTAAAACAGCTTTCCCTATTCGACTTCTATTTCCAACCGGGAGTAACACCGCTATGGCAAAAGACAACCCTACCACCAAAGCGCCGCCCATGGTGTACAGCTTGGTCGGCAGCAACAATATAAACGCACGCTCGCCGGTGTGCGCCAATGCGTCGGCACATACCCCTATTAAGAGCGCGCACAACAGAATCGATGCTAGTAGCGGCAGCGAAAACATCGTTTGTTCGCGTGCCAAATAGCTGAAATGCTGAAACATCGGAACGATTCTAGCAGTCGGGTCAAACAATCCAGTGTTAATATGTAGGCCGTTTGCGAGTCTCACGCGATACGCGTGTGAGTTTGGCCTTTTGATTTTCAATATAACTATTTGAGTACCACGCTTGTTTCGTGGCCTTTTTTAGTTGCACCTGTGGAGAAATAGCGATGACAAATACCGGTGACAAAAATACTACCACTCACGACCCACGACCCCGGCGTAAAGTACTGAAAACAATGGCCGGCGCCGGTATTCTCGGCACCACGGGTGGCTTGCCCGCTTGGCTGTCACCGTCCGTCTATGCCGCCGGCAGCGACCTTCCCATTCGCGTCGGTTTCCAGGTGCATCGTACCGGTATCGGCGCCGTTTATGGCCGTTGGTACGAGAAGACCGCCAACGCCGCGGCCAAATATATCAACGACAACGGCGGCATCGCCGGCCGGCCGGTTGAACTGGTAGCCGAAGACGATGGCACCGATCCAAAACGTGGCGCGGAAGTGGTGGAGAAACTGGCGGTGCAACATAAGGTCGATTTTATCTATGGTCCCTTGTTTTCCCATGTGGTTATCGGCTCCGCGCCACGGGCGGGTGAATTGAAGATTCCCTACTTTGTCGTCAGCGAAGGCTATCACGTGGCCTCGGGAAAACTGAATCGATACGTTTTTCAACCGGGTATTACCGATGTGCGCGCGCAAATCACCGCCATTTCTTCCTGGGTGATGGATAACCTGGGTAAAAAAGTCGCGATGATTTTTCCCGATTACGCCTTTGGCTATGATCACAGAGACTTTTTCAGCGCCGCCGTGGAACAGAAAGGCGGTTCCATTACTGCCCTGTTACCTATTCCGCCGACGGAATCGTCGTACACACGTTATTTCCCGCAAATCCCGCCTGATACGGAAGTCATTTATCATGTCATGGTGGGCCCCGGTGTACTCACCTTCGTTAAAGAAATGGGCGAACATTTCGGCACTCAGCGGCCGGAGATATTTGGCTTTATCGATTCGTTGGAAGGTGTGGACATCGCCAGCCCGGGACTCGAATTCCTCGAAGGCACGCATTTGTGGGAAGCGTTTCCGCGTTATGCCGACGGCTACCCCACCGAAGCTGCGGTCACCTACCGCAGCGCGGTCGGTGTCGATGACAATGGCGCCAGTGTCGACGATCCTAAAGACGTATCGACTTACTCGCATATGTTCGGCTGTTGGGAAACCTTATTTGTAATCAAAGACGCCGTCGAACGAAGCGGCTATGGGTCACCCAAAGACTATCCGGCGTTAATCGAAACGCTGGAAAAAACCGACGCCTTCGAGGAAGGAATCGAGCATCCCCAGGGCCACAAAAAGTTTACCGGTGAAATTCACCAGTGTTTCGCCCAGCAATTTATTTCCAAGGTAAATGACGGCCGGTTGCAAGTCGTACACACGACCAGCATCGAAGACAGCCAGTACGAACCGGAAGCCGATTACACTCAACAACCGTTGTAAGTTGTCATAAGCAGCCGTTGAACTAAGGAATTTCTGATTAATTCACTATTTGTCATTTCGACCGCAGGGAAAAATCTTATAAATCATTGATCAACAATGCTCATTTAAGACAAAGATTTCTCGCGTTGCTCGAAATGACACATTAGTCAGCGATACCATAGAGTAGATCGACCAGCGACAACAGTCTTCTATGAGTTTCTGGCCGCATCTGTTCCTCGCTTGTCTCGAAGGAATGGTCACTGCGTTTGTATTGGCGTTAACCGCACTAGGATTATCGCTGGTGTTTGGCGTTATGCGCATCGTCAACGTTGCACATGGCGAGTTTTACATGTTGGGCGCAGTACTCGCATGGTTTTGCACGACCCTGGTCGGCAATAACCCATTACTTGGTTTCATCGTTGCGTTGCTGGCCGCGCCCGTGATCGTCGGGGGTATGGCAGTGGCCATGGATTGGTTGATTTTGCGACGCGTCGGTTATCACCCCGAAGCCACGATCGTTGCCACCATAGGATTTCTATACATCATCCAACAACTGGTGTTGACCCTATACGGCCCCGAAGCGCGAGCAGTTACTCCTCCCATTTATTTTCGCGTGCAGTTTCCTTGGTTTGGTTATTCGGGCTACAAGCTAGTGGTTGCCGGGCTGTCCGTGTTGTTACTGTTGGGTGCCTGGTTTGCCCTGTCTAAAACCAGACTCGGTTTGCACATGCGTGCCACGCAACAAGATGCCGAAACCGCGCAGGCCTTCGGTGTACCGGTCAAACGCGTTTACATCACCGTGTTCGCGCTGGGCGCCATGCTCGCCGCCACCGCTGGTGTGTTAATCGTGCCGGTGCAACAAGCGCACTATTTAATGGGTCTGGATCCGTTGTTGTTATCGTTTATCGTGGTGATTATCGGTGGTCTGGGCAGCTTACTCGGCACCGTGGTGGCGGCTTTTATCGTCGGTTTGAGCGACGGTGTGATATCCGTTTTCTTTTCCCCGACACTGGCGAAAATCGTGGCCACGTTGCTGGTGGTTGCGGTATTGATCTTTAGACCACGCGGATTGTTCGGCGATAATAATTTATGACCATATCGCCATGAAGCAACGCTTAACCGGCAAGATGATTGTCCTGCATCTTGGCATCATCGTTTTGTTGTTTCTAATACAATTCGTATTGCCCGCCTACCACCAGACCAACGTCGCCCGTATCATGGTGTTGGCATCTTTCGCCATCGGCTACAACATATTGCTGGGTTACACCGGCCTGATGAGCCTCGGGCACGCCATGTTTTTTGCCGCCGGTATGTATGGCGCGGGTCTTGGTGTTTATTACCTGGAGTTTAGCGCATGGCAGGGACTCAGTGCCGGTATCGCCGCGGGTGTTGGTTTGGCAGCGATATTTGGGTTAGTCGCATTGCGTACCAGTGGAGTGTCTTTTTTAATCGTCACCCTGATGTTTGCTCAGACCTGTTACCTGGCGATTTTGTATTTCAATGAAATCACACTGGGGGATCAGGGTTTCACTTTATCCAACACCTTGCCACCTCTGACATTTAGCGAAATACAACTACCCTTCTCCCATCCGGCCTTGAAATACAACGGTGCTTTGGTGATTTTCAGCGGTTGTTTTTTACTCAGTTTGGCACTGGCCACATCACCTATCGGACGCGTACTGGTCGCGGTGCGCGAAAACGAGGACCGTACCCGGTTGCTGGGCTATAACACTTTCGCCTACAAGCTATTGGCCTTGATATTGTCCGGCGGCATTGCCGGCGCGGCCGGTGCTGCCTATGCACTGTTGTTTTCCTATGTGGGCGCATCTTTCGCCACTATCTTGTATTCCATTTATCCGTTGCTCTGGACACTGCTGGGTGGCGCCGGCACTACCATCGGTCCATTGGTCGGCGCCGGTTTTATGTTTTATATCATCGACTTCACCAGCGATCTGACTTCAAGTTACTTGTTTGTCGTCGGCGGTAGTTTACTGGTGCTGATTTTGTGGTTTCCCAAGGGTGTTATGGGGACAGTGCGCGACAGGTGGATTAAATGGCTGCCATGACGCACACGGATTTGGCGCAGACCGGGTATATGCAACGACCGCAAACACTGTTACAAACAGAAAATCTGAGCAAGCATTTCGGTGGCTTGCTGGCAGTGGACTCGGTGTCCCTTGAACTTCCACGCGGTGAAATCCACGCCATTATCGGCCCCAACGGCGCCGGCAAAACAACACTGGTTAATCTCATAAGCGGACACCTACTGCCCGACACCGGTTCTATATTGTTTAATGGTCACAACATTACCCGACACAAGTCTTATACACGCGCCACCAACGGTATTGTCTATACCTTTCAAGTCACCAGCATATTTAAAAACCTAAGCTGTTATGAAAACGTTGCACTGGCGGCGCAAAGACGGGCTATCCATACACTTTTACATCGTCTGGCGGTGCCGGAGAAGGTGATCGCACGACGCGTCGAAAAAGCATTGTCCCAGATCGGTCTACAAGACGTTTCCAACCGGCAGGCCGATGAACTCCCGTATGGTCATCAACGACTGCTGGAAGTCGCTATGTCGCTGGCGCTTGAACCAAAGCTGTTGATTTTAGACGAACCCACCCAGGGTCTGGCACAGAGCGAAATAAATGAATTGGCCGAACACATCAAGGCACTTGTTAACGAAACCACTATTCTGTTGATTGAACACAATATGCCCTTCGTACTGGATTTAGCGGAGCGCGTTACGGTAATGGATAACGGCAAGATCATTGCTCAAAACACCCCAACAGAAATCGAGTGTAATCCACAAGTACAAAAGGCTTATCTGGGGACGTGATGCTCAGCATACAAGATTTGAACTGTTATTACGGCAACGTGCAGGTGTTGAAAAATGTGAATTTGTGCTTACAGTCAGGCGAGATATTGGGGCTGTTGGGTCGCAACGGTGCCGGTAAAACTACTTTGCTTAAATCGATCATGGGCTTGGTTAAACCAAGAAGCGGCACCATCAAATTGGACGAAACGGATTTGACCCAATGCGACGCTCATGACGTACCCAAACTGGGTCTGGCCTATGTGCCCCAGGGCCGTCGCTTGTTTGCAGGGCTAAGCGTTGAAGAAAATCTGCAAATGGGCATGCTGGTTAGAAACAGCCCGCCGGATACGCTTGCTTGGGTTTTAGAATTATTTCCCGTATTAAAAGAAAGATTGCGCCAACGTGCCGGTACCCTGAGCGGCGGACAACAACAAATGGTCGCCACCGCCCGCGCGCTCTGTATAAACCCAAAAATATTGCTGCTGGACGAACCCAGCGAAGGATTGATGCCCAGCCTGGTAGAGAAGCTACTGCAAACAGTAGTGAGTCTGAAAACCAACCGAGTCGGCATCATACTGGTCGAACAAAAAGTGGACGCCGTGTTGCGTTTTGCGGATAAAGTTTTATTTCTGGAAAATGGAGCGATACAACATCAAGCATTACCGGCACAATTACGCGAGGATCCGGAACCGCTGGCACGCTATGTTGGTGTTAAAAGATAGGCAGTTGGCTTTTACAGACGCGACAACAACGCAGGAATTCGGGAATGGGGTAGCACAACACACGCGCCTTCGACCCGAAACACATCGGCAACCGCTCGCGTTATCTTCCCGCACATGGCGCGAGAGAATCCTTCCACAATTATGCGGCCACCCGCTTTAGTCGCTAAAAACTAATACGGCTTCGATTTCAACGGGCACGCCTTTTGGCAACGAAGCCACACCGACGGCGGCACGGGCAGGGTAAGGTTCGTTGAAGTACTGTGCCATGATCTCGTTAACGGTGGGAAAGTTGTCGAGGTCAGTGAGATACACGGTCAGTTTGACGATGTCGTCCAAACCGGCGCCGGCCGCTTCCGTTACCGCCTTTAAGTTATCAAACACACGCCTGATTTTGGTATCGATACCACCACTGACCGTTTCCATGGTCTCAGGATCAAGTGGTATCTGACCGGATAAGTACACGGTATCGCCAACGCGTACCGCTTGAGAGTAAGCGCCTATAGCACTAGGAGCTTTATCGGTTTGAATAATTTGTCGTGGCATAGTCTTTTCAATTTAATACCTTGTTAATGAATATAACCAAACCTTTCATCAAAACAGGCGAGCGCCGCTGAGACAAGGCGAAAAGTATCGATAACGCGGAGCATATATAAAATATGTGAGCATTTAGAGATACTTTTCAAAACAGTATCAGCAAAGTGCAGGCGTTTTGACGGCGGGTTTTAACCTTTCGCGCGTTGCACTGATATCACCGATTCCTCATCCTGCAAATGTTGGTTCAATTTGGCAAGGTGTTCGTTATCTTTTACCTCAATGGTGAAATTAATGGTGGCATAGTTACCGTCGTGTTCTACCACGGATACGCTATTAATATTAGAGTCTTCTTCGGCAATGATGGTAGCGAGGGCGGCTAGCACCCCAGGCTTGTTGTGGGTTTCTAGACGCAAACTCACGGGATATTGCCCTTTGACTTCATCCGCCCATTGAATATCAATCCAGTTTTCCAGGTTCTTTTCCAACTCGCCGATGTTAGGGCAATCGGTGGTGTGCACCACAATACCCCGGCCTTTGGAAAACAAACCGACAATGGTATCTCCCGGGATTGGCCGGCAACACTTAGCATAGTTGATAGTCATGCCTTCGGCGCCCTGGATGGCTAGCGGTTGCGCTTTATCGTCGAGTTCGGTCTTATGCTCCACATCGGGAGCCAATTGCTTGGCCACTATCAACGCATGGCGTTTGCCCAGACCAATATCGGCCAACAAATCGTTCCAGTCATCCAATTTTAGTGTTCTAAGTAAGGCAATTTTTTGCTCCGTGCGTAGGCGACGTGGTTTGTAGCCGATTTTCTTGAGTGCGCGATCCAACAAAGTCTTACCCAGCTTTACGGAGTCTTTGTATTGTTGGTTTTTCAAGAACGTACGAATCGCGGCACGGGCCTTGCTGGTCACGACGTAGTTCAACCAGGACGGTGACGGTTGCGCCTTGCGCGACGTTAACGCCTCAACATGATCACCGTTCCGGACCTTTGTATGTAGCGGTACCAATTGCTTATTGATGCGTGCGCCGACACAACGGTTACCGATATCCGAATGTACCGAGTAAGCAAAGTCCAACGCAGTGGCGCCGCGTGGTAACTTTTTGATTTCACCACGTGGCGTGAATACATAAACCTGATCAGGGAAAAGGTCTATTTTCAAATGTTCCAGAAACTCGGAGGGTGTACCGGCCTGTTTCTGGGTATCCAGCAAATCCAGTAGCCACTGCCGTGCCAACAGCCGTGGTTCAACATTAGGTTTGTCAGACGATTTGTACATCCAGTGCGACGCGATACCGGCTTCGGCGATACGATGCATAGATACTGTGCGGATTTGTACTTCGTGGGTTTGACCAAATGTGCCGAACACCATGGTGTGTAAAGACTGGTAACCGTTCGCCTTGGGAATGGCGATGTAATCCTTAAACTTGCCCGGAATGGGTTTAAACAGGTTATGCACGAGACCCAGTGCGCGGTAACACTCATCGACGGTATCGACGATCACCCGAACTGCATAGATGTCCTGTACTTCTTCGAGTTGCAAATGCTTGGTGCGCATCTTGCGGTAGACGCTGTAGATATTTTTCTCGCGTCCGGTGACCTCGGCCTTTAAACCGTGTTGTTCCAGTTTTTTAGCAATGGCAGCGCAAACTTTTTTTACTACACTGCGCCGGTTGCCCTGACGCCGTTTTAACGCCTTGGATATGGCGTCATAACGCTTGGGATATAAATACCTGAAACTTAAATCTTCAAGTTCCCGCCCCCATTCATGCATACCCAGACGTTTGGCAATGGGTGCATAGATATCCATAGTTTGTCCGGATATACGACGTCGTTTTTCCGCAGGCAACGACTCCAGAGTGCGCATGTTGTGCAAACGATCGGCCAACTTAATCATTACTACACGGATGTCCCGTGACATGGCCAACAACATCTTGCGGAAGTTTTCTGCTTCCGCATGTTCTTTAGATTCGAATTCGATCTGATCGATTTTGCTGACGCCATCGACCAGATAGGCGACGTCCTCGCCGAACTCCCCAGCTAAAAAATCGCGTACTGTCTCCGTATCTTCGATAACATCGTGCAATATGGCCGCCATGATGCTGCGGCTGTCCAGTCGCATGTCCGCAAGAATGCGGGCGACGGCGATAGGATGCTGGATATAAGCCTCACCACTGCTGCGGGTTTGACCTTCATGGGCATCCGCGCCGTATTGATAGGCGCGGTATACATCAGAGACAGCGGATTCATCGAGGTACTCGCCCAGCACCTCGCAAAGTTCGGAAATCAGGGTCCGGCACGCGGCGTTATCGCCCGCCGGCTCTGGGACGGAGTTACTCTGTAGAGTCCTCCGCAGGGCTCGAATCGCCATCCGGCTTGAGTTCCTCTTTGAGTGCCGCGTCTAAAGCCGCGCTGAAATCTTCATCCGACCCCCCAACCGTTAAATCGAGGTTGTCGTTGGATTCTTCCAAAGATTCGTTCGCGGAGTCGGCGGTTAAACTTTCTACCACCGTTGGTTCGGACTCCTCATTGGCGGAATCCGATTCGAGACCTGTATCCGTACCTAAATCTAGATCCATATCGGTGCCGGCGCCCAGTTCGGCGAACTCTTCGCCAAAATCCAACACAGGCGTATCCGGCTCGTTTAATATCTCATTAGTCACCAGGCCTTCCGCAATTTCGCGCAAGGCAATGACGGTGGGTTTGTCCTTGTCATAGCTCACCATGGGCTCAGAGCCCAATGCAATTTGCCGCGCCCGTTTGGTAGCCACTAACACCAGTTCGAAACGGTTTTCGACGTTGTCGAGACAATCTTCTACGGTAATACGTGCCATACGTTTTCTCTTAAAACCCTATATAGTCGTTGAAATATGTGCCCTGACCGGGACTGATTCAAGGCAAGTGATTGATTCTATTATAAGTCACTCGGTGACTTTTGCGTATCGATTGGCGTCAATTAAGGTGGAAACATCGACGTTTGCCGGCCGAACGTCGTTTTTTCGGCCCTCGACATAAGCTTTGATATCGCCCAAAGCAGCATCGAAATCATCGTTATTAACGATGTAATCATATTCCTGATAATGTTTCATTTCCGCCACCGCGTCACGCATACGGCGCTGAATAATAGCATCCGCGTCCTGACGCCGGTTGCGTAAACGCGTCTCCAATGCTTCCAAACTTGGCGGTAAAATGAAAATGCTGAGCGCATTAGGTAGTTTTTCTCGCACCTTGCGCGCACCCTGCCAATCGATATCCAGCACCACCAGATTTCCTTGGGCCACAGCCTGTTCCACCGGCCGTCTGGCTGTACCGTACCAGTGGTCAAATACTTGTGCGTACTCCAAGAAAGCATCCTGCTCTTTCATGTCCTCAAATTCTTTTCCACTAACAAAGTAGTAGTCCCTACCGTGTTCTTCGCCCGGACGCCGCTCGCGAGTAGTGTGAGACACTGACAATTTCGCGGGCGCTAAATCGCTCACCAAGGCTTTAGCCAAACTGGTCTTCCCGGCACCGGACGGGGCAGACAAAATTAATAACTGCGCACTCATGAGAACAGAAAATCGAGGGATTTATTCGATGTTTTGGATCTGTTCACGCATCTGATCAATGGCAACCTTCAACTCCACCGACGCATTGGTCACACGTTGGTCGGCAGCTTTGGCACCTAACGTATTGGCCTCGCGGTTGAGTTCCTGCATGAGAAAATCCAGTCGCCGTCCAATAGGTTCAGAATTCTTTAAAACCCTACGTACCTCATCGAGGTGCACTACCAATCGATCTATTTCCTCACTAACATCGGATTTGTTCAACAACAATACTAGTTCCTGTTCCAACCGATTGGGATCGACGCTGTCGCGGATCTCGGCGACACGCTCCTCCAGACGCGTGCGAACTAATGCATTAATATCCGGCAACTCGCCGCGTAATGTATCGACAATTTGGTTGCATTGATCCAGGCGGTTTACGATCAATTCGTCCAGACGTTCACCTTCGCGCTGGCGTGTGGCAAGCATATCCGACAAAGCCACTGTCAATAGATCTTTAACTGCGGCGCCCAGACTTTCTATATCCTGTTCCGGTGTTTCGATAACGCCAGGCCAATTCAACACGTCGATACTACGTAAAGGTTCAACATGAGCGCCACTTGCGTTCACTTGTTTAGCTAAATCGTACAAACGTTGTAATACTTCTTGATTGAGGCAAACGGAACTCGAATCCAGCGGCGTTGAATTAATACGTAACATGCCGTCGATCCGCCCTCGCTTCATGTCGCGGCCGATTTGTTGCCGCAAGTCCTGTTCCATATGACGCACTTCGTCCGGTAATTTGAGACTAACCTCAAGATAACGGTGATTGACCGAGCGTAACTCCCAGGTCAATTCACCCCACTCGGTTTGCGCCTGGTGCCGCGCAAAAGCCGTCATACTGTATGTCATAACGTGTGAAAAACAGGTAGGTCGGTTACAACGGGAAACGGCAATGTTAACGGTTACGTGCCCATTGTCAAAATACTTTCGTGACAACGGGCACTCCCACCGGGCGTTTCAGTCTAAAATAGCGATATCAAACAGGAGGACAATGCGATGAACAAATGTTATCGATCGCATCCACCGAGGAGATGCGGACTGACACGATTGTTAGGTTTGTTCCTATGCACCGTCGTATCCACCACCCATGCCGACCTGACCGCCGAAGACGTCATACAGGCAGTGGTCAGCGTCCAAGCTCAAGTACCGAGTGACGCCCGCACCGCCCACATCCTCGGTACTCAACGTTCCGGCAGCGGTGTGGTAGTGGGTCCCGACAATCTGATATTGACGATTGGCTATTTGGTGATGGAATCGAGTGAAGTGAGTGTTACCGATAGCGAAGGCAATGATGTGCCAGCCGAGGTTGTAGCCTACCACAATGAATCCGGCTTTGGCTTGCTGCGCGCCCAAAGTTCTCTAAACATAACACCCATTCCGCTAGGTGATTCTCGCTCTTTGAACCAAGGCGACCCGGTATTAGTGCTCAGCCGCGGCGGCCGTCCGATAACCCCGGCACGGGTCGAATCCCGCCGTACGTTTGCCGGCAGTTGGGAATATTTGCTGGAAAATGCGATTTTTACCGCACCCGATCACCCGTTTTTCGGTGGTGCCGCCTTGGTGAATCCGGAAGGGCAACTCGTGGGTATCGGTTCGCTAGCGGTGCCGGATGCCCGTACCGATGGGATTCCTGACACACGTGGCAATATGTTCGTACCGGTTGAGGAGCTGGAAGACATTTTCGATGATCTGGTGCAAACCGGCCGTTCAACAAATCAGACCCGGCCCTGGTTAGGCATCTATACAGAGATTTTGCGCGGCCATCTTTTTGTCACCCGCCTGGCCGATGAAGGACCGGCGCAACAGGTAGACATTCAACGCAATGACATCATCCTTGAAGTTGCCGACGAACCTGTGTCCGACATGGCTGAATACTTTCGTAAAGTGTGGGCGCTCGGCGAAGCGGGCACCGAAGTTCCGCTCACTATTTTGCGTGAGGGTAAAACTCACCACGTGATTGTGAAATCCGTCAATCGTTACGACTGGCTGAAACTCAATCCCGCCCCCACCGTTGCGGCAATATAACCACTTTGCATGGATGCTCCAACACGAACACCGACTGTGTCGATGGACGACATCGATAAATCCATCGACCTGCGCGGCATGGAGTGTCCTTTGCCGGTCATAAAAACCAAACTGGCGCTGAAGGAACTGAGCGTAGGACAAACACTGTACGTATCCACCACTGACCCAATGTCGATCGTGGACTTGCGGGTATTTTGTCTGCGCAGCGGCAACGAATTGTTGAATTGGAACGAAATAGACGGCGGTTTCGAATTTTTTATTCGCCGCGCAGACAAGTAAACATAAAGACGGAATTAACGAATTAGTTCCAAATTCGGCGAGCACGGTGGCGGTGAAATTGTTACACTCGCCGCCGTTCCTGTTCCTAGTTCATATAAGTATGACCCGACCTAACAATCGTGCGGTGGATGAACTGCGCCCGGTAAGCATTCAACGCCAATTCACCAAACACGCAGAAGGTTCTGTATTAGTCTCATTCGGTGACACCCAAGTCCTGTGTACGGCCAGTGTAGAAGATCGTGTACCGCCGTTTTTACGCGACAAGGCGCGAGGCTGGATCACCGCCGAGTACGGCATGTTGCCGCGTTCGACTAATACACGGACTGCACGTGAGGCGGCCCGCGGCAAACAATCCGGCCGTACCCAGGAAATCCAGCGACTCATCGGCCGCTCTTTGCGTGCTTGTGTTGATCTTGCACAACTAGGCGAACGCTCGGTCACGATCGACTGCGACGTGATCCAGGCCGATGGCGGCACCCGTACTGCATCCATTACTGGCGCGTATGTTGCCTTGGCCGATGCCGTCAACGGCTTAATCGCTACGGAAAAAATTCAAACTGATCCCATGCTGTGCAAGGTAGCGTCAGTCTCGGTCGGGATACTGGATAACACGCCTATCCTCGACCTGGAGTACAGCGAGGATGTTAATGCTGAAACCGATATGAACATCGTTATGAACGACCAGGGAAAATTCATCGAGATTCAGGGTACGGCGGAAGACCAAGCATTCTCGCGAAATGAGATGTTAGTCATGCTTGACTACGCACAGCAGGGCATCACCCATTTGTTCGAACTGCAAGACAAAGCGTTCGCCTCTTGACTGACCCCAAGCAGCGCATCGTCGTCGCCACCAGTAATGCCGGCAAGTTAAAGGAAATTGAATCGCTGTTAACGGACAATCATTGGGACGTGCTCGCACAGAGCGAGTTCCACGTTCCTGATGTCGACGAAACCGGAACAACGTTTGTGGAAAACGCGATTATTAAAGCTCGGAACGCTGCCGGGATTACACGACTACCTGCGCTTGCGGATGATTCGGGTCTCGAAATCGATTATTTAGGTGGAAGACCCGGCATTCATTCTGCGCGCTACGCCGGTAACGACGCGAATGCGCAAGCCAATATCAAAAAATTACTGAATGAACTGATCAATGTAGCGGATCCGCAACGTGCTGCCCGCTTTCAGTGCGTGATGGTGTATCTGCGTCATGCCGACGATCCTTCACCACTGATTAGTCAGGCATCCTGGAAGGGACGAATTTTGCGCGAACCGGTTGGTAACTTCGGTTTTGGCTACGATCCGGTTTTTTATGTGCCGACGCATGATTGCTCGGCGGCTGAACTCGACCCCATCGTTAAGAATATCATAAGCCATCGCGGCAAAGCCTTGCGCAAGCTGGTGCACAAACTACAACGCTGCGGCGAATTTGGGAACTGAGTATAATCAGCCGTTCACTAGCGCTGTGTACTCTGTGCAAAGCCTTCCTTCAATTACAAATTCAATGAAGTTATTGCAAGCATGAAACAAATCGTATTGGTCAGGCATGGCCAAAGCACCTGGAACCTGGAGAATCGTTTTACCGGTTGGGTAGACGTGGACTTATCGGAACGTGGGATTGAAGAAGCACGCAGTGCGGGCAAAACTTTGCGCGAGCGAGGTTATACGTTTGATCAAGCATTCACATCCGTGCTTAAGCGCTCGATTCGCACCCTGTGGCTGATTATGGAAGAAATGGACGAGATGTGGTTACCCGTGCATACCGACTGGCGATTGAATGAACGTCATTACGGTGCTTTGCAGGGTTTGAACAAAAGCGAGACCACGAAAAAACATGGCGAAGAACAAGTATTACGCTGGCGTCGTGGTTATGCGGTACAGCCGCCTCCTTTGCCTCAAGATGATCCGATGAACCCGTGCAATGAGGCAAAGTATGCTATGGTGAAAAATCTACCAACAACGGAATCATTGGCTGATACCTTGGTTCGTGTGGTTGCCTACTGGAATGAAGTGGTGGTACCGAGTTTAAACGCCGGTCAACGCCCGATAATGGTTGCCCACGGCAACAGTTTGCGTGCGTTGATAAAACATCTCGATAACATCTCCGACGAAGAGATTATGAGATTGAATATTCCAACCGGCATACCCTTGGTATATGAACTCGACGACACACTCAAACCGGTGAAGCATTTTTATCTGGCGGATGAGGATAAGGTCAGCGCGGCAGTGAACGAAGTCAGTAACCAGGCTAAAGCAAGTTAGAGAACTTCGTGAGCGAAGAAACCCGTTGGCCACTGTATCAAGGTGGCGTCGTCGATCTTGGGCTTGAGACCCTTCAGCTACCGAGTGGCGAATGCATCAGTCTCGAAATTGTTCGTCATCCCGGTGGCGCAGTGGTCGCCGCTGTTAACAACGACGGTATGGTGTGTTTGCTGCGGCAATTTCGTCACGCCGCCGGTGGTTGGATTTGGGAACTACCTGCGGGCAAAATCGATAACGACGAGGAACCGGTAAGAACGGCCGAGCGCGAACTGATCGAAGAGGGAGGCGTAAAAGCGAATAAATGGACTGGGTTGGGATCCATATTAACTTCGCCCGGCTTTTGTGACGAAGAATTGTTTTTATTCCTAGCCCAAGATCTAGAAGTTGGTACTGCGGAACCGGAAGCGCACGAGTTAATCGAGGTTCATTGGAAACCGTTCGATAAGGCTTTAAAAATGTCACGCGACGGGGAAATCCGCGACGCCAAAACAGTCGTCACGCTGTTTCGCGCGTCCACCCTGTTGAATCGCTGACAGTTTTTGCAGCCAAATCTGGGGTAACACAACTCGGCAATCCTTCCTTTATAGAGGGATATTTCAAACCGCTGCCCAGTTCTGACAACAATTTTTGATTACAAATGCGGCGCGACTCCGATAAATAAGCTTGCATTGCCGGGCTGAGTTTTTCCATCGCAGCTCCAAATTCCGATGACGGCGGCTGCTCCATACCAAGGAAATCGGCCACCTGATGAAAGTAGTCCACCATGCGCATCGGTTGTCCGTCTGTTGCATTGTAAATACCCGGACTAAAACCGGGGTGCGCTGCCGCTACGCAAACATCGGCCAGATCATCGGCATGAATACGATTGGTGTAGGGGCTGTCATCCACCGGTGGTAAGGCTTGTCCGCTGGATAAAAAACGAACGGGCAAACGGCCAGGGCCGTAGATACCACCAACACGAAGAATCACGAGAACCACACCGGAATCTAAACTCCATGCGCTCAATACCGCTTCGGCATCCAGGCGCCGTTTTGCCCGGTCGGTGCCGGGCTGAACAGTGCTGTCCTCTGTTACCCATTGTCCACCGGCATCACCGTAAACTCCCGTGGTGCTAATCAGTATCAGGTGCTCTGGCGCTTTATTTGCTTTTAATATGGATACGAATTTGCGCATGCGCGTGTCAATATCCGTGTTCCCCGGCGGCGGCACAAAGTAGTAGATAAGAGCGTCTTCTGTGGGCAACACGGATAAACCCGTGTCCAGATCGGATTGCAACACGGTGATACCCGTGCCTCGCAAACTTTCGACGGACGCCTCACTGCTTACTAACCCTGTGACCGGGACTCCGCGTTTGATCCATTTCTCGCCAACCTGTCTTCCGATATAACCACAGCCGACGATTAGTACACTATTCACGACCTCAATCCCGTCGAAGTTCATCCGAAACGGCAATCGGCGTGGGATAACGAAATACAATCCAATAAGTCGACGCAATAAAGGTAAAAATAGTTGCTAGCTGCACCAACGACGCTGCATCAGCACTAATCAGATTCGACTCTAACGCCAAGAACACCATTAAAAGGGAGAACTCACTCAATTGGCCGAGGCGTACACCCATTTCCCACGCCAATTTTTGTGTCTCCGCGGCTTTTACAAACAAGAAACGAAACGCCACTGGTTTAATGACCATCACCAGGGTTGCAAGGATGACAGCCGGTGCAATCACATGCATTGTCGCCAACACATCAAAGCTTGCGCCCAAGGCGAAGAAAAACAACACCAGAAAAAAATCGCGCAAGGGTTTAAGACTTTCAGCAATATGTCTCGCAATGGGGCTGGTGGCGATAGCCACACCCGCGACGAAAGCGCCTATTTCATAAGAAAATCCAAGTGACTGGGCGAGCTGCGCCATGCCTAAGCACCAACCGATAGTGACTAAAAAAATATATTCCTGAATACGGTCGAACTGGGCAAACAGCTTCAACAATACGAAGCGGTTGATGATGTAGGCAAACCCGGCGAGTAATGGCAATCCCAATAACAACAGACTAATATTTTTAAGTGGGAGTTCGCCCACACCCAAACCTTGAAACACCAACAGGGCGATAATGGCAAATAAATCCTGTATCAACAGGACGCTTATCATGAGTTCTCCCATACGCCGGTGATGCAACACCGTCGTGGGTAAAAGTTTCAGTCCAATGATAGTACTGGAAAATGTCGTCGCAACACCCACCACAATGCAATCAAACAGATTGAGCCCAAACCCATAAGCCACGACAAAACCCATGGCACCGAAGACGGCAAAACTGATCAGAGTAACCGTTAACGACTCGACAAATAGCTGAAATAACTTTTGCGGATACAAATTGAGACCAAGCAGGAACAACAAAAAGATAATGCCGATATGCGCCATGTCCTGAATCAGCCCAGCGTCGGTTATCAATCCCATGCCCCATGGACCCAGTAGTGCACCAAGTAGAATGTAGGCAACTAAAAATGCCTGACGGGCATACAAAGCCACCGTCGCCAGTACCGCCGCACCGGCAAAAACTAGAAAAATAGAAAAAACAATGGACTCGCTGTGCATGATGCCTTAGTCAGTGACGATACACCATTGTAACTCGCGAAACGACGTGTAGGAGCTAGCATGATCGCGATGTACTGCCCCAACAAACAAGATTTGGACGAAATGCATTACGCTTTTTTAAACTATTAGATGTTTCGTCCCACACCTTCGGCGCTGTGGACGAGTTCCTTTTCTTGACGGCCAAGGATTTGCCTATTTTGTTGGGAACCAAAAGAAAGCCGCCCCTGCGTTCTGGTTCCTAACGGAACTTCCTTCACCGAAAATCGTTTGCGACAATCCGGCTCGACGAATCTATCCTGATTCGGCGAAACGCAGAGGGATGAATACAAGTAGGAGCGAGTGCAGCTCGCGAATTGTTTTAATTGTTATACCTGCTTTCGCAGGTATGACAAATCTATTTTATTTTTATGCGTTTCCTGTCGCACCCGAGCGGTGAGCGCGAAAATGTGTTCCCGACACATTTTTGATGACGCTTTATCGAAACAAAAGTCACTCGCCGTAAAGGCGAAATCAGATTTTAAAAATGCTTACAAATTTTCAATTCGAATAAGCCCCTTGAAACCCTATAATTAAGCAAATTAAGCCTCCGCCTTCCATTTAATATTGCACCCCACGCTGGGTTTTTGGTCACTGGGCACCGGTTGCCCACTTAGCACCGCGTCTACTGCGGTGCGCAAGTCTTTACCGGTGACCGGTCGGCCTGAGTTGGGCCGGCTGTTGTCGAATTGGCCACGGTAGACGAGTTCGCGATCACTGTTAAACAAATAGAGATCCGGCGTACAAGCAGCATCATAAGCCTTGGCTACATCCTGGGATTCGTCGTAGAGATACGGAAAGGAATAACCATATTTTTCAGCGTATTCGGTCATGTGTTCGGGGCCATCTTGCGGGTGGGTGGTCACATCGTTTGCACTGATGGCTACTACGGCGAGGCCTTTGGCCTGGTATTCGCGTGCAAACTTTACAAACTCGTCGCGAATATGCACGACATAAGGACAATGATTACAGATAAATGCGACCAATAAAGCCGGTGCACCATCGAAATCTTTTGAGTCAACCGTCTCACCGCCTGCTTGTGGATTAGTATTGGGCAGAGAAAAGTCCGGCGCTTTCGTGCCCAATTTGAGCATTATGGATTCCGTCAATGACATCGTATGTTAAACCGCCATTTCTTTGTTAATCGTGGTCACACCACAGGTTTCGCAATTGGGATTCTTAGGTAACTTCATTTCCTGCCACTGCATGGTGCGTGCATCCAACAACAATAAACGCGATGCCAATGATTCGCCAATACCCAATAGCAGCTTGATTGCCTCGGTGGCTTCGATACAACCGATAATGCCGACAACCGGACCCAGCACGCCGGTATCGGCGCAACGCTCATCGAGTTCGGTCGAAGCCGGGTATAAACATTCGAAACAAGGAGCGTCCGGGTCATCCAAGCGATAAACGCTGACCTGACCCTCCATACGAATAGCGGCGCCGGCTACCAATGGCGTTTTTGCATCTAAACATGCCCGGTTTAAGGCAAAGCGGGCAGCGAAATTATCAGTGGCGTCTACCACGACATCAGCCAACTCCACTTGCTCGTGCAGTTCATCGCCTTCCAGCTTGCGCGCGAACGTGGTGAATGTAACGTCCGGATTCAGCGCGCTGAGTGTCTTAACCGCCGACTCGACTTTTGGTTCGCCGATACCGGCGGTGGTATGCACAATTTGGCGTTGCAGGTTGGCGAGATCGACGGTGTCATGGTCGGTCAATACCAGGTGCCCGATGCCGCTGGCAGCCAGATACATGGATACCGGCGACCCGAGACCACCCAAACCCACCAACAACACGCGGGAGCCCAATAATTTTTGCTGACCCTCAATATCGATACCGGGCAACATGATTTGACGGCTGTAGCGCAGTAGATAATTGTCGTCCATAACCATAATTTTAACACCTAAGCGCCCGATTACCGCTGTCACTGGGAGAGAGCATGAGCTAACGCTTGCCAAGCAGCGCCGATAACGGTAGCTTGTTCATTGGTGGATAGAACGGCAACGTAGATGACCGCTCCGGAAACAAAGCTGACGCATTTTGATCGACACGGCGATGCCCACATGGTGGATGTGGGCGGGAAAGACATCACAACACGCAAAGCTGTGGCCAGAGGCAGCATCTCCATGCAAACACAAACTCTACAATTAATCCAACAAGGCGGACACAAGAAAGGCGACGTGCTCGGTATCGCCCGCGTTGCCGGCATTATGGCGGCCAAAAAAACGCCTGAGTTGATTCCCTTATGCCATCCGATAATGCTGACGCGCGTCGCCATTGATTTCGACATCGATACCCAAGCAAACGCAGTGCATTGCACTACAACAACAGAAACCAAAGAACGCACCGGGGTGGAGATGGAAGCCTTAACCGCCGTGCAAATCGCATTACTGACGATTTACGATATGTGCAAGGCGGTGGATCGAGGCATGCGAATGTCCGCCATCGAATTGATGGAAAAGTCCGGGGGCAAGTCAGGACACTGGAAACGTGACGATGGCTAAAGCACAAATCGCACGAGACCCAAGCTGCGCAGACGATTTCGACTCCAATTCCCTGGTGGCAGAAGAAGCTCTCAGCCGCATCGAGAGCTTCATTACGCCGATTATCGATATCGAGCAAGTGGCTGTGCGCAGCGCTTTGGGGCGTGTGTTGGCGAAAGACGTTTTATCACCGGTCGATGTGCCGCAACACAACAACTCGGGCATGGACGGATATGCCGTTAACAGCGGCGATCTTCCCGATTCGGGGTCAGTGAGTTTGAAAGTGCTGGGCACATCCTGGGCCGGCAAACCGTTCAATGCTGCGGTTCAAGCTGGACAATGCGTTCGTATCATGACCGGCGGTGTATTACCAACGGGAACCGACGCAGTGATTATGCAGGAACACGTGGAAATCCAAGGCGACATGGTCAAGATTGGAACCGACCATCGAAAGGGACAACATGTTCGTTATGCGGGCGAGGATTTAGCCCGTGGCGCGATTGCCTTACATGCCGGCCATCGCATTACGCCTGCCGATTTAGGTTTGGGGGCCTCACTGGGATGCGCCGAATTGCGTGTTTTTCGTAAACCGCGTATCACATTCTTTTCCACCGGTGACGAGTTACGCTCCATCGGTGAAACCCTCAACGAGGGCGAAGTCTACGACAGCAATCGTTACACGCTGTATGGAATGCTCACTCAGCTCGGTATTGATTTTGTCGATGCGGGTGTGGTGCGTGATGACCAGGATCAATTGCGGGAGGTGCTTACTCGCGCAGCAAAAACATCTGATGCCATTATTACTTCTGCCGGTGCTTCAGTTGGCGATGCCGATTTTATCCAACAAACCCTGTCGGAACTCGGCGAGGTCAACTTCTGGAAAATCGCCATGAAACCCGGCCGCCCGTTGGCATTCGGCAAAATCGCAAACGCTATTTTCTTTGGCCTGCCCGGTAATCCGGTTTCCGTTATGGTGACGTTTTACCAGTTCGTGCTGCCGGCCTTGCGGCGCTTAATGGGACAAAAACACACCGCGCCGTTACGTATGAAAGTCAAGTGTATGTCGGCATTGAAGAAAAGCCTAGGACGCATGGAATTTCAGCGCGGCGTGTTGGAAACGGATACCAGCGGTAACGTGATCGTACGCAGCACCGGTGAACAAAGCTCAGGGATATTGAGTTCTATGACCCGAGCGAATTGCTTTATCGTATTGCCCACCGCTTGTGGCAATATTGCCGCCGGTGAGTGGGTGGAGATAGAACCCTTCTACGGTTTGATGTAATCCTAAGTTGAAAACCGACGCCACTCGCTGGGACCTGAAATACCGCAATGTCTCGGTCGATTTTACACCCGATCCATTGTTACTGGGTCTGAGTGACCGCCTGCAAGGACCCGGACGCGCACTGGATGTGGCCTGTGGCGCGGCGCAAAACACCATCTGGCTGGCGGAACAAGGCTTTACCGCTTTTGGTGTGGATGCCAGCCGCATCGGTTTGGAACGCGGTATGTGCGAAGCGCAGGAACGTGACACTAATGTGCGCTTGTTCGCGGCCGATCTTGATGTTTATCCGTTACCCACCAATTATTTCGACGTCATTGTCGTGTTCCGTTATCTAAACCGCGATTTGGTTCCTGCGCTTAAACAAGCACTCAGTGTTGGCGGATTCATGATTTATAAAACCTTCAATGTCCGGCACCTGCAAATCAATTCCAGTTTTAACAAAAACTATGTACTGCAAGCGGGTGAGTTAAGGGAATTCTTTGCTGACTTCAAAACCATTACCACCAACGATGATGATTCTCCGGATGATACGCAGACCTATTGGGTAGGTATTAGACCTGAGTAGGGGCTAAGACAGAACGTGCTCCAAGTCTGCACACAAATCGTCGGCGTCCTCTAATCCAATAGACACACGAAACACACCCTCGCCGGCAAAAGATTTGTAACTCGCAAGCTGCTCACCGGACAGTTTAAAAGACGATTGAATCAAATCGTTAGTGTCCAGCCAATAGATCAAACTGCGGTGGTGACCCAGCGACACGGCGTAGTGAAAAACCGATAGCTCTTTCATCATGCGCGCCGCGACTTGCGCACCATCATCCACTTGTATTGCCATCATGCCGGAAAAATTATCCATTTGCTGTTTTGCTAGCTTGTGTTGCGGATGAGATGGCAGGCCGGGATAAATGACTTTTCTAACCTTCGGATGGGATTGCAGATATTGCGCAACAACAAGCGCGTTTTCCTCATGGCATTTCATGCGTAACGGTAACGTTGCCGCGCCACGTATGATTAACCATGCGTTAAACGGGCTGATATTACCGCCGTAATGAATACTACCCTCCAGGGTAATGGGATTGAGTAACTCACTTGAACCCAATACGGCGCCACCCAAGGCATCGCCGTGCCCGCCGATATATTTTGTCAACGAATGTACGACATAGTCCGCACCCAGCGCCAAAGGGCGCGTGGCAATCGGCGTAGCAAACGTGGAATCGACCGCGAGGCACGCATTGGCCGCATGGGTGATTTCGGCGGCGGCCCGAATGTCACTTAGGCGAATGATAGGATTAGCCGGTGTTTCCAGCCACACCATTTTAGTGTTGGGTTCAATCGCCTGCTCGATGTTGCCGGTATCCGACGTATCGACCGGTGTGACTTCAATTCCCATACGCGGCAGCGTACTACGCACTACTTCCGCCGTGCCCGCGTAATTGGTATCGCTGATGATGAGGTGATCGCCCTGACTCAGCGTGGACAACAATAACGACGCTGACGCCGCCATGCCGGAGGCGAATGCAACACATGCTTCAGCGCCTTCCAGCACGGCCAGCTTTTGTTCGAGTTGTCTGACCGTGGGATTACCCCAGCGGGTGTAAATAAATGGCGCATCGTCTTCAAGATTTTGCGAGGAAAAGCTGATGGGCTCGTCCACTACATAAGTGCTGGACATAACGATATTCGGCGCAGACGCACCGGTCACCGGGTCAGGTACTTCGCCGGCATGTATGGCACGTGTTTTTATTCCTTTCATTTTTTCCAGGTCATGCATGGCAATTCCCCATTGTTTGTCGATTTAGGTAGTTGGTAACGTTTTTCTTTACAACGCCACGCCCAGGGTCATTAATTCTGTTTGCAGTTGTTCAGCATCTTTAAACACGATCCCTTGAAAACCAAGTGCCAACGCCGCATTCACATTCTCAGCCTTGTCATCGATGAACAGCGTTTTCTCCGATCGCAGCCAACACTTCTCAACGGCAATCTCGAAAATGGCGGCATCGGGTTTCATGATACCGACATCGCCGGACACCAAGGTATCATCGATTGTCCGCAGAAAATCGTAGCGCTGCTCCGCCAACCCGTATTCTTCCCGTGACCAATTACCAAGAAGATAGGTTTTACCACCCTTTTCCTGCAGCGTTTGCAAAATGTGGACGGCTCCCTCAATTTCTCCAAGAATCATTTCATGCCAGCGTTCCTTCCAAGCCTGTATTTGCGATACGTGGCCCGGAAAATCTGCGCATAACTCTTCGACGGCTTGTGTCAGTGGCTGTCCTTTGCTGATGCGGCATTGCACATTGTCAGTCAAAATAGTGTTGAAAAAATAGTTAACTTTATCCTGATCGTGGTCATATAACCCCAAATACAAGGGCAACGGGTTCCACTCTAGTAAAACCCCCGCTAAATCAAACAGAAACGCATCGGGTTTCACACTACGATTCGACAAATGGGAAACGCTCGAAGCTTAAAACTAGCTGGCGAGTGCTTGTTGGTTCGCGCCTTTAGACTGAACGCGTTTGTCGTTGACAACAGTGACGCGATGCATGCGGCGATAATGCGGCGAATAATCAGCGACCGCATAATGTTGGGTAACACGGTTGTCCCACATCGCAATAGAGTTTGATTTCCATCGAAATCTGACCTGAAATTCCGGACATTCAATATGATTAAACAAGTACTGAAGCAAACGGTCACTTTCACGCGTCGTCATGTTTAAAATGTGATTGGTAAAACTTTGGTTCACATACAGGTAAGGTTTCCCGGTTACCGGATGATGTTTTATCCCGGGATGAACCGCCGAACCTACCTTCGCCATCGCCTGATTCAACGCTTCGATACCCTCTTGTTGGTTTATGTAATTGTTGCGAAACGAACCCATGTCATGCACAGCGGATAAATCCGCTAACCGGACTTTCATATCATCCGGTAACGCATCGTAGGCCGCATACATACTCGCCCATATCGTGTCACCACCCGTTGCCGGAACCTCTTGCGCATGCAAAATAGATGCAAACGGCGGGTTGGGTTTGAAGGTCAGATCCGTATGCCAATCGTTGGTATCGGGTAGATGATGGGCGTCGTTCTCCAGCAATACAATATTGTCAAAACCTTCGACATGGGGGTAAACATGGTGCGGCGTGTCCAGTTCGCCAAAGTTCTTGGCAAACTCAAGATGTGTCTGCGGCGAAATCGCCTGATCGCGAAAAAAGATGACTTGATAATCCAGCAATGCCTGATAAATCGCATCAAACGTCGATTCATCTAGTGGCGCTGTTAGATCAATGCCACTTATTTCCGCACCAATGGCCGGTGTGAGTGGATCGATGTTTAATTCAGGTATTTTCACGTGCCGCTGTTTAAGATTCTTACATTGGGCGCCAGTAAACCAAGTTGAATTCTGTAGTACCTGTTCATAGAGATTATTGATTCGCTTTAGCCTGAATAGCGTCGTAGGCAGCTTGTTGCTCCGGTGTTGCTTCTTTTTGATACTTGTCTTTCCATTCCGAGTACGGCATGCCGTATACAATTTCGCGCGCTTGCTCATAGTCGATGTCGATGCCTTTTTCTTCGGCCGCCGCGCGGTACCATTTCGATAAGCAGTTACGGCAGAAATTGGCCAGATTCATCAAATCGATATTCTGCACGTCGGTATTGGCGCGCAGATGATCGACTAAGCGGCGAAATACCGCAGCCTCGATTTCATTTTGGGTATGTTTTTCCATTGGTAACTCCTGATAAGAATGTAACGCTATAGTTCTGTTCGCGACTAAAGTCGCTCCTACTCGCAACGTGGTTCGGGTTAGCCCGGTGTATTGGATTCGACCCAACGCTCGCCTTCCTTAAGCGATTCTTTTTTCCAAAACGGTGCTTTAGTTTTCAAATCTTCCATAATCTCGCGGCAAGCGGTAAACGCTGCCGCCCGATGAGCGGACCAAACAGCCACCAGGGCAATGGGATCGCCCGGTGATAATGACCCCACGCGATGCAGGATTAAAACATCGATTAAGCCGTGTTTTTCAATAGCCTGTGCGGCGATTGTTCGCAGGTGTTGCTCGGTCATACCCGGATAATGCTCCAGAGTCATGGCGGCTACTGTGTCGCCTTCATTAAAATCGCGCATGGTACCGACAAAGCTCGCTGTAGCGCCGAAATTACCCTCCTGCGCAAAACTGTTTTCGTACCGAATCAATTCTTCCCATGGATGAAAGGGTTGTTGGCGCACTTCAATATGCATACTAACCACCCGTGACCGGTGGGAAAAACGCCACTTCGTCACCGTCGGTTACTGGGGAATCCACCGCGACATATTGTTGATTCACCGCGAATAAAATATTGTCCTCTAGTGCCCTTCCCGTCGCCGCCGACCACACATCGGACACGGTATTCACATCTTCGGCTTCCAGTTCCCGGCTTTCGATACCCACGCGCTCGCGCAGGCTGGCAAAAAACTTAACGGTAATACTCATTTACAAGTAAATTTTTGTCTTGGCTCAATATTTTAACGCAGGATTTGGCTACAATTCGGCCCAACAGCACTTATAACTGCATACGAATGACGGAAAAAAAATCAGAGCGGGAGCTGATCCCGGTAACCGTTTCGGTACTCACTGTGTCGGATTCACGCACCGAAGCCGACGACAAGTCCGGTAAACTCCTTTGTCAGCGCGTCGAAGACGCCGGGCACCGTGTTTACGAAAAAAATATTGTGCGAGACGATGTTTATCAAATCCGTGCGGCCGTGTCCGCCTGGATAGCGCATCCGGATATTCAGGTGGTGCTTACTACGGGTGGCACCGGTGTCACCGGGCGCGACGGCACACCGGAAGCGGTGGAACCACTACTCGACAAAGTGATCGACGGTTTTGGAGAAATGTTTCGTTATTTGTCCTATGAGGACATCGGCACTTCCACACTGCAATCGCGCGCTCTGGCCGGTGTTGCCAATGGGACATATGTTTTTGTTCTGCCCGGTTCCTCCGGGGCCTGTGTCACGGGGTGGGACAAACTCATACAACACCAACTGGACTATCGATCACGACCATGTAACCTAGTGGAACTCATGCCGCGTTTGTTGGAGTGTTAAACTGACAACACCTGAACTGTTCTGGTTCAGAAAATCAAAACTCAAAACGCACCGCAGAAGTGCGCTGTTTCGAATGGACGCTCCAGTACGGTGCATTCGTTTCTAATCAATCTTCTCAAAAACGCCGTAAGCAGTAGGTAATTTCGTTTTATGCGACGCGTGGCACGTTGTTTGCTTTCGTGGTGCCGGACTTTGCGGAGAACACCATGAAATTAGTCACTGCCATTATCAAACCGTTTAAACAAGACGACGTGCGCGAAGCATTGTCGGAAATCGGCCTGCAGGGAATGACCGTGACCGAAGTTAAGGGATTTGGACGGCAAAAGGGACATACCGAACTCTACCGTGGCGCGGAATACGTCATCGATTTCGTCCCCAAGATCAAACTGGAAATCGCAGTCAAAGACGATCTGGTCGAGCGCGTTACCGAAACCATTGTCAATGCCGCCAGCACCGGAAAAATCGGCGATGGAAAAATATTTATCTCCGATGTGTACAGTGTAGTGCGGATTCGCACGGGGGAAATGAACGAAGATGCTTTGTAAGCCAACAAGCAGCCCGCACCTGATGCTACTCGCTTATCTCTGAGCATTACATCGAAAAACCCATTAATGATTAGAAGTTGAGGTAAAACTACCGTGGAAGAAATTTTGAATCTTCGTTACGCGCTCGATACATTCTATTTTCTGGTAGCAGGCGCATTAGTCATGTGGATGGCTGCCGGATTTGCCATGTTGGAAGCAGGTTTGGTCAGAGCCAAGAACACCACTGAAATATTGACAAAGAATATCGCTCTATATGCGATCGCCTGCGTGATGTATCTGCTGGTAGGTTACAACCTCATGTATCCGGGCGAAGGTGTTAATAGCTGGTGGCCCGGAATCGGTTTCTTACTGGGCGCGGAGAATGACGCAGCAGAGGTTTTAGCGACTTCACCGGAAGCCTGGTACGATGGATCTTATTATTCCGGACGCGCTGACTTTTTCTTTCAGGTAGTGTTCGTGGCGACGGCCATGTCCATTGTCTCCGGCGCCATCGCGGAGCGCATGAAATTGTGGCCGTTCCTTGTTTTCGCGGTCGTCATGACCGGGTTCATTTATCCGCTGCAAGGTTACTGGAAATGGGGTGGTGGCTTTTTAGACCAAGCGGGATTTCTGGATTTTGCCGGTTCCGGTGTCGTGCATCTCACCGGCGCCATGGGGGCTTTAGCGGGTGTCATTCTGCTGGGCGCGCGCAAAGGCAAGTACACCAAGGACGGAAAAACGATTGCCATCCCTGGAGCGAACTTGCCACTGGCCACACTCGGTACCTTTATCTTATGGCTTGGATGGTTTGGTTTTAACGGCGGGTCCGAGCTGGTACTTTCCAACGTCGCCGAAGCCAACGCCGTCGCGGCTGTTTTTGTCAATACCAATGCAGCGGGTGCTGGGGGTGTGATTGCGGCACTGTTGTTTGCCCGTTTTCTGTTTGGCAAGGCCGACTTAACCATGGCCCTCAATGGCGCCATTGCAGGCTTGGTGTCCATTACGGCGGAACCACTTACCCCGTCACCGTTTTTGGCAACCATTATCGGTGCCATTGGCGGTGTCATTGTAGTGAGTTCCATTGTTACATTGGACAAGTTAAAGATAGACGATCCAGTCGGCGCAATCTCCGCCCATGGCACGTGTGGTATTTGGGGACTACTGGCGGTCGTTTTGTCCAATCCCGACGCGTCCATCGGCAGCCAGTTACTCGGCATCTTCGTTATCGGGGTTTACGTCTTCGTGACCAGTTTTATCGTCTGGACGGTTATTAAAACCATTTCGGGAATACGTGTCAGTGAGGAAGAAGAATTCCTCGGTTTGGACGTTGGTGAATGCGGTATGGAGGCATACCCGGAGTTCGCTGTCGGTAATAAATAAAGTAATAGATAAACGTGACTGCCGGAAATATTATCCCTGCATGCGTTTTAAGTACTCCTTAACCGTGTTTTCCAGACCCAGATACAAGGCTTCGGCAGTCAAAGCATGTCCGATTGAACATTCTAAAATATTAGGAATGGTGCAAAACGTGGCGACATTTTCCAGGTTCAAATCATGTCCCGCGTTAACACCCAAACCGGCATTCTGTGCGCGCTTAGCGGCATCGGCGTAACGGGCCAAAGTATCCTGCCAATCGCCTTTCGCGTAGGCTGTCGCGTAACGTTCGGTGTACAACTCAATGCGATCCGCACCTGCATCCGCCACTTGTTCGATGTCCGTAGACGTTTCATCCATGAATAGTGCGACCCGTATATTCAAAGACTTCAACTGGTCGATGACCGGTCGCAAGCGCTCACTGTCTGCTTTCAAATCCCAACCATGATCGGAGGTGCGTTGACCTTCGCTATCCGGCACCAATGTACATTGGGTCGGCACGACGGCTTTGACCAATTGCATAAACTCGGGGAAAAACGGATTACCTTCAATATTGTATTCCACCAGGCCTTTTACGACGGCGGCCAGATCGTAGACATCACCTGGCCGAATATGCCGTTGATCCGGGCGCGGATGCACGGTGATACCGTGGGCGCCGGCGGCGATGCAGGTTTTGGCCGCGTTGATCACACTGGGTAAATCGATATCGCGTGTGTTACGCAGTAACGCCACTTTGTTTAAATTCACACTGAGTTTGGTCATGGTTTAACGGCACTCCGGCGCAATATGCATTATTTCTGCAGCAAAATGGGCGTGTTCGTCGAGGTCGACCCGTTTATATACCCTCTTGGTGGATGCGGGGAAATTACCCAAGGTGTTACCGTCGCGCCAGTTATTTTCCGGTCTAACCGGTCGCGGGACAAAGCCGCCGCCGCAGTTGGGGCACACATTATGTAAAATTTTATCAACACAAGCTTTACAAAACGTACACTCGAATGAACATATCATCGCGTCAGTAGAATTTGGTGGTAGTTCTAAGGCGCAATGTTCACAATTAGGTCGGAGTGCCAACATATCAGTCCCTCGCTGATTTACTTTCCGCTAGTTTACTTTCCATTAGGGACGCGACCGCCAATGCTTGCTCGCCACCATATTCGCGCAAACCGTCTATGACGCTAGCCTGGTCTTTTGCGCTGCGGTTTTGACTCAGTTTGGCTTTGGCCTGAATGTCCTTGATTTGAATTTTGAAACCGACGATTGCACCCAACATTGAATTCAGTTTTTCCTTATCCATATTGGCACTTCGCCAAGGGTTGGCAAACCCCGCTTCGTGTTTTGCGCTAAGCTGCTCGACAATGTCAAACGTCTCTTCCACCGAATACACCAGCATAGCCTTACCGTAGACATGGACGGCGGTGAAATTCCACGTCGGCACTAAATCTTTGCTCACATACCACGAAGGCGAAATATAGGCATGGGGTCCCTGAAAGATCACCAACACTTCAGGATTTTTTTCCAGTTCCCGCCATTGCGGATTAGGTTTCGCGACATGACCCAGTAGTTGACGATTTTGTTTGTTCACTAGAAATGGTATGTGATTCGCATTTAGCGTTTTCTCGGCCTTGGTGACCAAAGTGCCAAAATTAAACTTGTCGACGAAGCCCAAGGTGGCGCTCTCATCTTCAATCGTAAAATGTTTCGGTATGTACATCGAACTACAGACTAAGGTTTAGCTCACTGAGGGAGGATTTCTGATTTCCCTTGTCATCAAAATTTGCACCGGACAACCAGACCTCGAAGTTCTTACGGATAACGGGCCATTCACTGTCGATAATGGAATACCAGGCGGTATCGCGATTACAGCCTTTAGCAATCATACTGCGATAAAAAATGCCTTCAAAAGTAAACCCGAGACGCCGGGCTGCCCGGCGCGACTTTTCGTTCAAGGCATTACACTTCCATTCCAATCGGCGATAGCCTAAATCGTCAAACGCATGGCGCATCATCAAGAATAATGCTTCCGTCGCCTGACGGGTGTTCTGTAAAACGGGTGTAAACCAGATATGGCCGATTTCTATGGACGCATTGGCTGGATCGATACGAAGATAACTGGTGACACCGGCAAAGCGTTGATGGTGTTTGTCATAGATGGCGTAAAACAGCGGGTCTTTCGACTCCGCACGTTCTTGTAACCAGACTTCAAACTCTTTTAGGTTTTCAAACGGCCCATATCCCAAGTATGCCCATAACTTGGGACCTGCATTGTTTCCATGCGAGAGATCAAACAAAGATTTTGCTTGTTTTTGAACATTGATCGGGTGTAGCTCCGCTGTCTCACCCGTAAGAACCTCACCGGTAACCGGAGGTTTAGCCGAAGCGCTTACCGGTTCACCGGATAATTCGCGTTTTCCGATTTGCAAAGTTTCTGAATCAATCATCTTAGGCCGACAATCTTCTTGATATACATGGGCGGGCTTAATGTGCATACTAATTGGTTCTATGTTAAGTTCCATTTGTTTTGATTTAGTAGAACCATTTACACATGACAACCTCCCCCTATCCGCAGGCACCCACCATATTAGGCACACTTACCATCGATCGTGACAGTAAGGTGCCGCTTTATCGGCAAATATTCGAGGCAATCCGTCTGTCGATTCTGAACGGGCAATTACGCCTTGGCACCCGGTTACCCTCCACCCGAGATCTAGCCACAGATATTCATGTCGGCCGTAATACGGTTGTCACTGCATACGAACAATTGGTCGCTGAAGGTTATGCCGAACCCACAGTGGGTTCAGGTACAAGGGTGGTCGGTATTCCGCCGGAAATGATTTCACGGACAAAACGGACTGTGGCTAGCGAAGTCACAAAGCATTCCAGAAACGTAAACCTGTCCAAGCGGGGAAAATTACTGGCGGATATTGAACGCACCGCCGCTGATCCGACCCAAACTGCATTTCAACCCGGTCTACCGGCGTTGGACGAATTCCCGTTTGCCTTGTGGTCACGACTGGTCGCCCGGCGCATTTCCAAACCATTCACCGACACTTTGGGCTACTACCATATCGGTGGTTATCCATTGTTACGCAAAACCATTGCGGATTATCTCGGCACCGCCCGTGGCGTCATATGCAGCGCCGATCAAATTATTGTCGTAACCGGCGCGCAAGCCGCATTGGACCTGAGCGCACGTATGTTGACTGACCCGGGCGATTCAGTGTGGATTGAAGACCCGGGTTATCTCGGTGCACGGGGCGCTTTGTCAGCCGCCGGCGCACGACTATGCGCCGTACCTGTCGATCACGAAGGCATCAATGTGTCGTTCGCCGAGCGTAAACATCCTGCCGCCAGACTCGCCTATGTAACGCCCTCCTACCAATACCCGCTCGGTGTCACCATGTCATTGCAACGCCGGCTGCAATTGCTGGATTGGGCGCACAAAAATCGCGCCTGGATCCTCGAAGACGACTACGACAGCGAGTACCGCTATCGTGGGTACCCGCTGACTGCGTTGCATGGGTTGGATCAACGGGAACGCGTTGTTTATATGGGTACATTTTCCAAAACTATGTTTCCAGCACTACGACTTGCCTATCTCGTCGTACCTGAATCCTTAGCCGATGCGTTTCGCCGGGCCATTCGTCATACCGGTCATGAAGCGCCCATCATAGAACAGGTTGCACTGACCGACTTCATAGCCGAAGGATATTACGCATCACATCTGCGCCGTATGCGAAAACTATACGCGGCGCGGCAGCAACTTTTTGTTGAACTGTTACAAGATCACCTAGGCGATCACCTCGATGTCAAAGCGACCGATGCCGGTATGCAACTCGTTGCCTATCTCACCAACGGCTTAAGCGAATCAAAGATTATCGACAACGCAAAACAGCGGGGTTTGCATATATCAGGTCTCTCCGCCTATTACTTGAGGAAACCACGACGGCGGGGGCTCTACCTTGGTTATGCAGGTGTGGCTGAATCCACGATGCATCAAGGTGTTATTAACCTTGCTGCCGGCATTGTCGACACACCAGCAAACACATAACGTATTTTTACTGATAACAAAATAAAACTCTCAAATGTAATCGTCATCAAACCAATCCGGTCTTCTCTTGGTTGCGGTGTGAGATTCGTTGCGCAACGCGACTTCATCCATCAACGAAAGCAGAGAGGACCCGATGTATATCAAAAATAACGCGAGCTGTATCAAACGCACTTTAGTTTCCACAGCGGTTTTGCTGGCGCTTGGTGCGAGCGCACCATCATATTCTGCAGACGACGCGAAAGTAGTCACCGCAAAAATATCCGGGCAAATCAACCGTGGCGTTTTATTTGCCGACAACGGCACGGATTCCGATGTACTGCACGTCGACAACGACAATTCTTCAACCCGCTTTCGTTTTGTGGGTGAGGGTAAGTTTGCACAGTCCAGCACGGTCGGCATCACCTGGGAATCACAGTTCGAATCCAATAGCACCGCCAATGTAGATATCAATCAGAACAACGATGACAACTCCGACTTTACCGAGCGCAAGCTGGAACTCTGGTACAAAGGCGACTGGGGCAAACTCAGTGTCGGTCAGGGTGATGGGGCAGCCAACGGCACGTCGGAAATGGATTTGTCAGGTACCAGTGTGGTGATGTATTCGGGGATAGGTGACCTGATGGGCGGAGTCAGTTTCAAGACTTCCAATGGCACCGATTTCGGCGCGCCGGACGACACAGGTGTTCCAGGCCGGGTTCGAATCAAGAATGTTTTTAACAATTTCGATGGGCTCAGCCGTAACGACCGCTTACGCTATGACACACCGGCGCTTGGACCGGTGGGTTTGGCCATTAGTACAACCAATGGCGACGCACTCGAGCTCGCTGCACGACTGGCCCAAGATGTTGGTAGCGGCAGCCGTATCAAGGCCGCTTTGGGCTGGATCGATGGTGGTGATCGTTCCGCCTTCTAACAACTTGGTGGTTCTTTATCTTTTAAACACGATTCGGGTTTTAACGTAACGTTAGCCTTCGGTAACCGCGATTTCGATGACAGTGACCGTGAAGCCGACAATGACTATATCAAACTGGGTTATCACGCCGGTGCGCACCGCTTTGCTATCGATTTCGCCAGCACTGACGACCTGGCGCAAGATAGCGACGAATTTGAAAGTGTCGGCCTCGGCTGGAACTGGAAACACAGCAACAGTGTCGAAATTTATGCGGCCTTTCGAAATCACAGTCTAAACCGGCCAGGGGTTGATGCGGACGATGTGAATGGCATACTCATCGGCAGCCGGGTTAAATTTCTCTAGAGGTCACCGACATGCTTAGACTATTTGTCATTTCTTGGTTTGTTTTGTTATTTGCTACTCCCATTTACGCTGGTGACCTACTCCAATACCACAAAATTGATGAGATTCCTGAAGGACCCGGTTTGTTTTCTCGGGGAAACGAAAATGGTTTGGTTTTGTTTTCAAAGACTTATTCTTCCGATCAAAAACCGACTGTGACATCAGTGAATGAAAACATGGAATCAAATCCACCGATACCTACTGACGGTGAGCAGTACCAAGAATTCTTAAACCGGCAGTGGGAACAGTTTCAGGAGTGGAAGAAAAGACACTCGAGTAACTGAACCAAAGTGTTTGCTTGTATCTTTGCCTAGCACCTGTTGGTGAGGTGCTAGGTGACGCTATTAATCCAACAACAAAGGCATAATAAACGGCACTATGTTCGGAGACCCTCCTGGATCTCCCGGCCCTCCCGGGTCGCCCGGATCGCCACCGCCATTTATGATATTCCAACCCATATCTTCAAATGCGCCTTCAGTTATATCGCTGAAACTGGTAGATGTAGCAAACGGCTCCATCAATTCATTGGGGAATAGCGCCGTATCCCAATGCGCGACCGAGGAGCCAAGTTCCAACGGATTGGGTGCATACATGCGAATGTCGCCATTGGCTCTGAGGCCGGAAGTCAAAACACCCGCTGCGGCGGCTTTTGCGTTGGCCCCGTTCCACACTAGGTCGGTTGTATTGACAGCGGACGCTGCCCGTTCGGCATCGGACATGACCACCCAAAATTCCCCGGTATCGAGATCTTCCAATAGCCGCATAAATTGATCGTCTCTGCCCAAAAGTTTCTCGCCTGTCACTAAATCGACAAATGTGATAAACCCGAGCCCGTGCGCTATCTCATGCAGTACGGTTTCGTAAAAACTAAGGGTGCCGGATGGCGTCGTTCCGCCGATGCCATACCACCAGTCTAAACCCGATAAACAATTGTTGTTGTTATCAATGGAACTATTGAATTGAGCGCCGATATCTGAACTATCGCTCCCTAATACGTTTAAATCCACACCGGCCAAGCTGTTTGCCAATGCTTGGGGATACCAGGTGTTAGGAAACGGTCTGTTTGAGAAATCCCGATGCACGCTTTGAGGACCCGCGGAACCCAATATTGCGCTGGTTGCATCACATGAGAGTGGATCCATACTCGCTTCGACCTCGATCTCAACATTGCTCTGCAAAACAGTACCCCAAAAGTCGGCAGCGGCCTGAAAAGCGTTAAGACGTTGTTGCCCCAGCGTCGTACCGTTGTTGCCCGTTACCGCTGAAACGGGCGTTGAGTCATTGAAGCCCTCACCCGGGCTATCGAGATTGATAATTTCAAAAGTTGCTGCGTTGGAAACTCCACAAATACAAAACGCGAGTACGAAAAACGTTGATAATTTCACTGTGTTCCTAATCAACACAGTCTTTCTCGTCGTTTAACTGTTCTGGCTCTGATGTTTCTTCGCCACCATGCCAACTCGTCAACGTGCCGTCGCAATTTTTTCTCACCCGCAATGGCGCCCGAAAACGCCCCTGCAAATCGACCGATGCAGAACCGTCGGGATGAATTTCTTCGACCAAACCTTCCGTAGATTGTTGAAAAACCTGTTGACCTTGTTCAAGCTCTTGGCCACTGGGTGGTTGCGAGGTTAATTCACCGGTATCGGGGTCAATATAGGCTTTGCGGCCACTACTCTTGGGAACGGTAGCCGTTGTGGATTCTTCTCCGGTGGTGTTTGTTTCCGATTCCGATTGGGCAAACGATACCATGGACAATACGATAGATGCGGCGAGTAAACAAATTTGACGTTTGGTAGTTAAACTTCGCATATTTGTTGGATTCCTTCGGTTACCAATCTCCCGGGTTTCAACATGTATTGGCGATGTTCTCCTTGGTAAGACTGTATTGGCGGCCCATCGTTCAAAGCCTGCTCTATTGTAGTTGAACGGTTATTCGGGACACTAAAAATGTTAACCAGTTATAACATTTTAGAGCCAAACAACATTGTACCGACGACAAACTGAATCCTCGCTGACAACTGAACAGACGCGTCACGCCAATACTCTTTGCGAATCCCATGATTCGATTTGCCGCTGACGGTACGGTGTATAAACTCAGCCACCGATATACGACATCTCGATTTTTGGTAATTCCGCAGTTTGCTCCGAACGGATCTCGGAATAGCGGTCGTTACGCTTGCGCCAAATCGCCGAGATAAACTCATTCAGGTCGCGGTCGTCCACACCGCCACGTAAAAGCGCACGCAGATCGTGGCCTTTGTTGGCAAATAAACAGGTGTAAAACATACCCTCGGCTGATAGCCGCGAGCGGTTACAGGTACCGCAAAATGGCTGCGTAACGGATGAAATAATCCCGATTTCGCCCCCACCGTCTCGATAACGCCAACGCTTGGCGACCTCACCGCGGTAGTTTGCGTCCACCGGTATCAACGGATATTCAACACTGATTATGTCGATAATTTCTTGCGCCGAGATGACTTTGTCGAGTTGCCAACCATTGGTATTGCCCACATCCATGAACTCGATATAACGCAACACCACACCGGTGTTTCGAAAATGTCTGGCCATGGGTAGGATTTGATTTTCGTTCATGCCTCTTGCGACTACCATGTTCACTTTGACCGGTGCGAGACCGGCTCGCACTGCATTCTCAATGCCTGCCAATACGCGGCCGAGAGAAAAATTAACGTCGTTAATCTTGGCAAAGGTCTGCTCGTCGATAGCATCCAGGCTGACCGTCAACCGCGTGAGACCGGCTTTTTTCAATATCCTCGCTTTATCCGGTGTTAATAAAGACCCGTTTGTGGTCAGGCTGATTTCCTCTACTCTATTTATATTTGCGAGTGCGTCGATGAGTTTTTCTAACTCACGACGTACCAACGGTTCGCCACCGGTAATACGCAATTTCACGACTCCTTGCGCGACAAAAGCACGTACCACGCGGGTTATCTCTTCAAAGCTAAGTAGTTGTTTTCGCTCTAGAAAAGCGTGATTCGAACCGAACATTTCCTTGGGCATGCAATACACGCAGCGGAAATTACAGCGGTCCGTTACCGATATTCGCAAGTCCCGCATGGGGCGACCGCGTTTATCAGTAACTCGTTTCTCAGCGGCAGTCATCATGGATATTTGAGATTTGGAATCCACTATTTTGGCTTTATTTGCTTTTCGCCGCTAGAACCTATCTCAAAATAGACGGGCAAAGGAAAGACGAAGCGAAAAGAATTAAAAAAAACGGAGTGTACACGACAATACAATGAATATTTTGAGGTAATTTTGACGACGTATTATCTAAAGTACGGTCATTTTGAAATAGGTTCTAGTCACTATTCCATTGTGGCAACGGCTTTTTCAAAATGTCAAAAAAATTTGTCAAAAAACGATGGGTCATGCCCCACAAAACATGTTGCTCATTATCACTTAAGCGAATACCGGAAAAACTGCGATCGGGGATATCCGGTCTTACGTATTCGAAGGTGTGAGTTGGATCAAGCAAGCGTGACGCAGGCACCCATAATGCGGTTTCTACTTCATAGTTGAGTCTGAGTTCAACCGGATTTTGTAGCTGATAGACATAACAAGAAACGATTAACCCTGCCGGCTTACCGGCGTGGCGTCCGTGCATGTCATTAAGTTGACCGATGTGGCTCGCTGATTGCAGGTCAAGGGCGAGTTCTTCGTTGGTTTCGCGTTCGGCCGCGTGACGCGGTGATTTATCGACTTGTTCCATCCGCCCGCCGGGCAAGGCGATGTGCCCGGACCAAGGATCGTTTTCATGATGCGCGCGTTCAATAAGTAACAACTCAGTCTCTGCTACGGCACGTAAAACTAGAGCAACTGCCGCCCGGTCACATTTTTCATCAGTATAGGTCTCGGGTATAAAATGTCTTAACGCATCGCTGATGAAATCAGTATTCATTGGGGAAAATAAAAACAAACCTCATGCACAACGTCAAGCCGGTGACGTTGTACACACGACTAACTACCGGTGGGCTAGGTGAAATCCACCCGCAGTGTGTAGGTAAACGTTTAGAAGCGAATGCCGGCGCCCAGCATTAAGCCACTGGAACTCGTATTACCGCTCGCACCGTTATTGTCATAGCTCAGATCAAAGCGGCGATAACCCGCCCGGAACGATAAATAAGGCAACGGATCATAGGCGACACCGGCTTCGAACTCATTACCTGCGACGTCCGAACCGGCAGTTATATCGTCGAGATAAGGTAACCAGGCGGTTGAACCAAATAGCGACAAGGAATTATTGAATCCCCAACGGCCTTCGAGTAACACCCTTGGTCCAGAACTCGTACCACCGATATGTAGATCGATGTCCTGCCAACCCAGGCCAACCGCTAGAAACGTTTTATCGGTGATGGTCAAAAACCGGCGTTTAATATCAAGGCTCAGATTTTCTGCATCGTTGACACCGGTGTTTTCGAACTCGCCCCAATAGTAACTACCCTGCAAACCCCAGTTATCGCTTAACCATAACTCTTGGTCTTTACCCAGCAAAGACTCGAAGGCAGTCATGTTAGAGTTCCCATAATCGCCATCAAACGCGCCGCCGGTTGTCCAATCCGATTGCAAATGCAAATTGAGGGAGTCGAATGCCGAAACCGGTGTATTGATCAATAGCGCCAATGACACCACTACGCAGGAAATGCCACTTTTTCCGTATATGCTCATTTCTACCTTCCTAAATATACGCCAGCCCGCGTTTAGTATAGTACGTTGATAAGCTCGGATACAGAGATTATTCACTCAAGCATTTATGTATAGCGGATTAAAATCAATCATGCTCTATGTACTATTTTAGATGAATTTTATTGATTTTAGGAGATTTTCGACGGAGATGTGTAACATAAGAAATCTATCTAGCGGATCGAATGCGTGACTAAGGTAAAAGCTGAAACAGGCGGCGTGCGGTTGGATCATTGGTTGTGGGCGGCGCGATTCTTTAAAACCCGGCAATTATGCTCAGCGGCGATTTCCGGAGGCAAAATCCGGCTGAATGGTAAGAGAACGAAACCCGCAAAAGCGGTGCGCCTTGGCGACATGTTGGAAATTAGACGTGGTCCGTATACCACTATTGTGGTTATCGAAGCACTCAGCAATAAACGCGGCTCAGCCACCGACGCAGCCACACTCTATACCGAAACCGAACAAAGCATAGCCCAACGACAGGCATTGGTTGCCCAACTTCGCGTTCAAGCTCAGGCCGTGCAGTACGATCGTGGGCGGCCCAGTAAGCGTGATCGCCGTGCCATGCAACGTCTGCGACGTGTAATGGGTTAAGGAAAAAACAATGTCTGTTCGATTCGAAGTATTGCCCCCATTATCGCTGTACATCCATTTGCCGTGGTGTGTGAAAAAATGTCCGTATTGTGATTTCAATTCACATGCACTGCGCGATGAAATTCCCGAAACCGCCTATGTCAATGCTTTGTTGATGGACCTTGACAGTCAACTTCATTACATCACGAACAGGCCGTTTCAATCGATTTTTATTGGCGGCGGTACACCGAGCCTGTTTTCCCCGCAAGCTATCGGAAACTTACTACGCGGTATCCGTGAACGGGTGGAATGTACACCGAACATAGAAGTTACTCTCGAGGCCAATCCAGGGACCGTCAACAAAAAGTGCTTTGCCGGTTTTCGCAATGCCGGCGTTAACCGACTGTCCATTGGTGTTCAAAGCTTTGACGACACCAAATTAGCATCGCTTGGACGTATTCATGACGCGAGCGAAGCATTGCAATCTGCTCAAATTGCCTGTGCCTCGGGTTTTGATAATTTTAATCTCGATTTGATGTATGGCTTACCACATCAATCACCTGAACAAGCCTTGTCCGACCTGCGTCAGGCGATTGAATTAGAACCCACGCACTTATCAACTTACCAACTGACAATTGAACAGAATACCTTGTTTCATCGCCAACCACCGCTTTTGCCGGACGATGAAACGCTGTGGAACGTGCATCAGTATCTTGCCGACAAGTTATCTGATTCAGGTTTTGAACAGTACGAAGTCTCCGCCTACGCGCGTCTGAGTAAGCGCTGCCGGCATAACGAAAACTACTGGCAATTTGGCGATTACATCGGCATCGGGGCCGGTGCCCATGGCAAGATCACCACTCACCATCAAGTCGTACGTACGATAAAACAGAAGCATCCAACGCGTTACTTACAAAACAGTGTCAAACCGTTGTCCACCCGAATTGTCGAACGCGATGAAATTGCCTTCGAATTCTTGATGAATGCTCTTCGATTACGCGAGGGTTTCGAACCGGCTTTATTCGAACAACGCACCGGGGAGGGCATTAGTGTTATCGAACCGGTAGTGGAAAACGCAATACAGCAAAGCTTATTGGAAAATAGTGGAAGTCATATTCGAGCGACAGATTTAGGCTTTCGTTTTCTCAACGATCTGCTCGAATTGTTTTTACCACTACCGCGCAAAGGCGCGTCAAGCATAGCTTTGGTGCGTTAGAGTTTTGTTCAGCTAGGCGATGGTATGATGAGAATGTATTAACCGTGGGGAATAATTCGCTATGGAAATTGTAGCAACCATTGCCGCCACCATGGGTGTCGCCTGGGCCAGTGGCATTAACTTATACGCAGCTTTGTTTGTACTCGGTTGGATGGGCAGCACGGGCTCGATCGATCTTCCGCCGGATTTAGAAATTTTGCAAAGTCCATTGGTCATGGTAGCCGCCGGATTCATGTATTGCGTGGAATTTTTTGCCGACAAAATACCCGGTGTCGATAATCTTTGGGACGCGATTCACAGTTTTATTCGCATACCCGCCGGCGCCCTGCTGGGTGCCGGCGCCATCAGTGCTATATCGCCGGAAATGGAGTTGGTGGGATTGTTGCTGGGTGGAACACTGGCAGCGGGCACCCATTTCACCAAAGCAGGCACACGGGTATTGGTGAATACCTCACCCGAACCGTTTAGTAACATCGCCGTCAGCGTGGGTGAAGACGCTTTGGTTGTTGCCGGATTATGGGCATCTTTACATCATCCGGTTTTGTTTCTAATCGCCCTCGCTCTATCCATTGCTTTAGTGATATGGCTCATTCCAAAAATCTGGCGTGGTATCAAACGCGTTTTTAGTCGTATTCGCGGTTGGTTTGGCGGCACCGCCACCAACCCGGATTCCACGACCTGACATTTCCGATTGAGTTTGCGTGTGGGAAACCCGCTTCGCAACGATAAGACATGCTTTGGATAAAAGCGTTTCATATCATTTTCATGGTAACGTGGTTCGCCGGTTTGTTTTATTTGCCGCGTCTTTTTGTTTATCACGCCATGGCTGAAGACGACATCGGCAAGGAGCGCTTCATCATCATGGAACGAAAGTTGTTTTTTGGCATCATGACACCCAGCGCTGTGCTTACCATTTTATTCGGACTATGGTTATGGCTGAGTTACGGATTCAGTGGCGGGTGGCTGCACGCAAAATTGTTTTTAGTTCTGATCTTAATTGGATATCACATTTGGTGCGGTAAATTTCTGCTCGATTTCAAACACGACCGAAACGAAAAAAGCCATGTCTATTTTCGCTGGTTCAACGAATTCCCTGTACTGATTCTCATCGCTATTGTTGTATTAGCTATTGTTAAACCGTTTTAAAGGTCTCTGGGCTGGCTTCAGCATCGACCTCGTGTTAACCGTCGTTCTCTATCAACCCGAGATTCCACCTAACACCGGCAATGTGATTCGCCTGTGCGCGAATACCGGTTGCCAGTTGCATTTGATTGAACCGCTTGGGTTTGCGTTGGATGACAAACAACTACGCCGTGCAGGTTTGGACTATCACGAATGGGCGAATGTAAAGACCCACGCGGACTACGAAACTTTTATTAATGAGAATATTGGCACACGCATTTTTACGGTTTCTACTAAACATCAGCACGTGTATTCCGATGCAAACTTCGAACAGGGCGATACAATTGTATTTGGACCGGAAACCCGTGGACTACCCGCGCAGGTTCGTGAATCTGTGCCACCCGAACAACGCCTTACCATACCGATGAGGCCGAATAATCGCAGCCTCAATCTCTCAAATGCAGTTGCCATCGTTTTGTTTGAAGCATGGCGTCAAATGGAATTTCGCGGCGCGGATTGATTCCAAACACTTGCCCTTTATTTGGATATACGAGATCGTCACGGCTCGCATCTACGCATGCGATTGTGCCCTGAATGGTGCGCCCTTAGAGCATTTTATTCGGCGGGTTACGCTACGCTAACCCGCCCTGCATAGACTACGAGCGTAAGATCTTACTCAGCACGAGGTGTGCGGGTTAACAACGCTTCCACGGCTTTTTGTGGCGGCAAGTTCTCATACAATACTTTATACACTTGCTCGGTGATCGGCATGTCAAGCTCTTTTCTTTTGCTTAAATTGTGTAACTCACGCGCCGTATTAATCCCTTCCGCTTCCTGGCCGATTTCTTGCAACACCGTATCCAGGCTTTTGCCTTGGCCGAGGCCAATACCAACACGACGGTTTCGTGACTGATTGTCGGTACAGGTCAGTATTAAGTCACCCACGCCAGTTAAACCCATAAAAGTATCCGCATGACCACCCAAGGTTTTGCCCAAGCGTCTCAGTTCTGCTAAACCGCGGGTAATGACGGCCGCGCGTGCATTTGCACCTAGTCCTAAACCATCGCTAATTCCGGTAGCGATGGCCATGACGTTTTTTATCGCGCCACCCAGTTGTACACCCGCCATATCGGTATTGGTGTAAACCCGGGTACGTTCATTACGAAACCATTGGGCAATGGTTTCGGCGTCTGCTTCATTCTGGGTACCCACGGTCAGTGCGGTGGGCATACCCAACGCGACTTCCCGGGCAAAACTCGGTCCGGACACAACGGCTCGTACTGCATCGTCCCCCAAAATCTCGTCGGCAACATCACTCAACAACCGTCCACTGCCGGGCTCAAACCCTTTGGTGCCCCAAACAAAGAAGCATTCCTCTTTATGGGCACCTGCACGTGTTATTGCGTTGGCAAGTGCTTGCAGATTTTCCCGGAACGCATGGCTGGGTACGACGATTAAAAAATGATCTAAACCGCCAACCAGCTCATCCAAATCTGAGGTGACGTTTAGTGAATCTGGAAACGGGGCATCGGGCAAATAACGTTCGTTACGGCGCGCCGTAGCCAGCGCCTGCATGGCTGCGGTATCACGTCCCCACAATCGAACTGAACGACTATTGTCGGCAACCAATATCGCCAGTGCCGTCCCCCAAGAACCCGCGCCTAGTACTGCAACGGGATGACGACCTGGCGACATGTTTTAAAATTAAGGATCAGGTTGTGCTACTTCGGGTCCGTCCGGCGATTCGCCGTTGGCTTTTTTGGGTGTGCTACCAGTTTTTTGTTCAGCTTGTTTACGCAGTTTTTCTTTGTATAACACTTCGAAGTTGATGGGATTAATGAGCAACTGTGGAAATCCACCCTTGGTCGCCAAATCGGAGATGGTCTCGCGCAAAAACGGTAACAAGATATTCGGGCAAGCGACCTCTAACACCGCTGCGCGATGATCATCGCCAAACCCATGTAGTTGAAAGATTCCAGCTTGTTGCACTTCGATTAACATAACCGCTTTCTTTTCCACATTCGCTGTCGCTGTCGCAGTGATGACTACTTCAAAAAATGAGTTATCCTTGTCGAGTGGCTTGTGACCGACTCGCAATTGGAGTTCGATCTGCGGTTCGATGGCTTGCTGGCCAAATATTTGGGGGCTGGCCGGTGATTCAAAGGATACATCCTTGATATAGATTTTCTTGACTTCTAATTGCGTCGGTTTGGTTTCAGTATTCATTCGTGGTAAATAAATTTGCGAAGATGTTTGTTGTTATTATCCTTTTTCTAATGGCAGGTTTTCTTTTTGCCATGCTGCTAAACCACCGGTTAATGTGTACAAGTTTGTAAATTCTTGTTTTTTTAAGATATTGGCGGCCTTCGTAGAACGTTGGCCGGTGCGGCAAATCAAAATGACGGGCTTTTCTTTGTGTTTTTGCAATTTTTTGATATTGCTATCGAGTTGCGCGACGGGAATATTCATGGCGTTAGGTATATGACCATTCTTGAACTCATTGGGTTCGCCCACATCCACGACCACGCCGGACTCATGACTGATTAGTTGCGGCAATTCAATAGCCGAAATCGGTTTCACACCGGAGGCACGTTTGCGCATCGGTTCCATCGCGATAAGGAACACGATGACAACCAGTGCCAAAAACAAATACCAATTTTGAGCGATAAACTCCGCTTCCATTTATGAAGATTCAGATACTAATGTGTCGAAATAAAAAGGCGACGCAGCTTAACCTTTCGCCTATGTACTGACAAGCTATTGTTTTATGTTTTCCAACTCACACTTTGTCAACTTTTGGCTGAACAAAATGTCTCGCGCAACAAATCCATCAAACGCAAAATTTTGGCGTCGCTGATGTGATAGAACACTTTGTTAGCATCTTTACGGCTGGATAAAATCTCTCGCTCGCGTAATATTGATAAATGTTGTGACACATTACTCTGCGATGTGCCCACGATTTCAACCAACTCCTGTACACTGATTTCACCTTTTGCCGCCAGCACACACATCAGCTTCAAACGCAAAGGATGACCCATTGCTTTAACTGCCCTGGAGGCTTGGTCGATATCGACTTCCGTGTAAGACAGGTCGTCCATGGGTAGCCCGCCCCGAAGGTCGGTAAATTCAAAATCGTTCATTAAACGATTTCAGCGCCGCTCATCGTATATATTAAATTTCAATTATACACTAATATTATCCACCCAATGTTAATCCGTCCGCACGCCACCCGATTAAAGATCAGTGTTCGTTTATTCGTCAGCAGCTTATGGCTACTGGGTCTAATGTCCGCCGTCGCGCAAGCGCAAGACTTTACAAAGAACACAAACGAACTGAACGAACTGCGTAACAAAATCAACAAGATCAAATCAGCCTTGGAAAACGACATTGGTGAACGCGACCGGGAACGGGATGAACTGCGCGATGTGGAGAAACATTTAATCACGCTTAATCAAAAGCAACATAAAACCGATAATGAAATAAAGGCAGTGGAAAATGAAATCGCGCAATTGCATGGACGGCACGACGCATTGAAAAAAGAGTCGCAACAACTAGTCGACGGGATCGCTGATCTTGCACGGGCCACCTATATGATGGGGCGGCAAGAATACATCAAGTTGCTGTTACAACAACAGCAACCAGAAAAAGTAAACCGTGCTCTGGTGTACTACCGATATTTAGCCGAATCACGCGTCCAACGCGTACGTCAAGTGAATACTAACGCGCAAGAGATGTCACGACTCGCCGCATTAGCCCAAACACGTTCCGATGAGTTAAAAAATTTACAGACACAACTTGAAGTGCAAACCCAACAAGCGGAGCAGTTACGCGCACAACGCGAACAACAACTAGCGGCAATTCAAAGCAAGATAAATGACCGCACAAAAGAAGTCGACCGCTTGCGTGCAGACGAACGGCGTCTAGCCGAACTACTCTCAGTGTTGCAACGAGAGAGTCAGAAACGACGGGAGCTAGCGCGCAAACAAGAACGAGAGCGACAACGCAAAGCGGAGCAGGCAAAAAAGCAGAATCAAGTACAGCAAAAACCAAGGAAAACCATAGCAAAAATAACCCCCACTCCAGCCAAGGGTGGCAGGTTTTCGCAAATGAAAGGCCGGTTACCGTTACCGGTCAACGCACCCATCAGCACCCAATTCGGTCAAATCAACCACGAAAGTGGGATGACATGGGACGGAATCTGGTTTTCGGCTCCGGAAAACGCTGATGTAAGAGCCATTTATGAAGGCCACGTCAGTTATGCAGACTGGTTCCGTGGATTTGGTTTATTATTGATTATTGATCACGGCAACGGATACATGAGTTTATACAGCCATAACAAGGAATTGTACAAATCCCTCGGTGACCCGGTCGGCACCGGCGAGGTAATTGGCAGTGTCGGCAGCACCGGTGGTTTACCCAAACCGGGTCTATACTTCGAGATCCGGGAAAATGGCCAACCACGCAATCCGTTAATCTGGTGCAGGGCGTCGTGAAGTATTTAAAAGTTATCGACGCGTTATAAAAAACGCTTCGATTCGAGTTGGAGATATTAGTATGAAAGGTATGACACGTTACATCATCGTTTTTGGCGCAGGGTTTATTTTCGGAATCGGTCTGTTATTCGAACAGTCAGTCAGAGCCGAACGCCAGCCGTTGCCCTTGAACGACCTACAAACATTCTCCGAAGTCTACGGGAAAATTAAAAGCGATTATGTCGAAAGCATCGGTGATAAAAAACTGTTACGCGACGCTATTAGCGGCATGTTGAGTGGCCTCGATCCGCACTCGTCGTATCTCGATCCCGAGTCATTCAAAGAAATTCAAATTGGTACAGAAGGACGTTTCGGCGGCTTGGGAATCGAGGTAACCGTTGAAAACGGATTTGTCAAAGTCGTCGCTCCTATCGATGATACACCCGCTGCAAAAGCCGGTATCAAACCCGGCGATGTCATCACAAAACTGGATGATCAACCGGTCAAAGATATGTCATTGAACGATGCGGTGAAACTCATGCGTGGTGAACCGGGTACTGAGATTACGCTGACCATCACCCGCGAAGGCGAGGCCAAACCGCTCGAATTCACGTTGAAACGCGCTGTCATTCGTATCACCAGTGTACGCAGCCGCATACTAGAGGATAAATACGGTTATGTACGCGTAACCCAGTTTCAATCGGAAACGGCGGATGCGTTGCGTAAAGAGCTTAACAAACTGAAAAAGGAAACCGACGGCCCACTGGATGGTTTAGTACTCGATCTGCGCAATAATCCGGGTGGTGTTCTCAATGGTGCGATCTCCGTCAGCGATACCTTTTTACGCAAGGGGACCATCGTCTATACCAAAGGCCGGCAACAAGATTCGGAAGTTCGCTTCACCGCGACCCCGAATGATTATGTCGATGGCGCGCCGATCGTGGTGTTGGTTAACGGCGGTTCGGCGTCTGCTTCGGAAATCGTCGCCGGTGCGCTACAAGATCACAAACGTGCCGTCATCATGGGCACCAAATCCTTTGGCAAAGGCTCGGTGCAAACCATTTTACCGATGAAAAATGGTGCAGCATTGAAACTAACCACCGCCCGCTACTTTACGCCCAATGATCGCTCTATCCAGGCCACCGGTATCGAACCTGATGTCGTCGTGGAAGAACTGGAAATCGCAGAGCGGGAATCCAGCGACAGCCAGGTACGTGAGTCGGATTTGTCCGGCCATCTAAGCAATGGTTCGACCGACGACAGCGATAGCAAGAAAGACAAGGAACGCGACGCCGCGCTGAGCACGGACTTTCAACTGCGCGAAGCCTTGAATTTATTAAAAGGCATGAATGTAGTAAGGGCGAATATCGAGTAACTGGGTTAGCGCGCTGATATAGTTGAGATCAGCGCTGGTATTGGCAACAACACGCCTGTTATTGTTCACTCACTACTTTTAAACCGCGGCTTTCGTTTTTGCATGAAAGCTTGCACGCCTTCCCTGTAGTCAGAACTCTGCAATGCATTACCAGCGAGCTCATTGACCCGTGATTGAAGATTAGCGCTAGCGATTTCAGCCAATGCATTCAAAATTTCTTTTGCAGCCGCTATGGACAACGGTGCATTTCCGGCGAGCATGGACGCAAACAACCCAGCCCGTTCCAACACATCGCCATCAATCAACTCATCAATAAGTTTTATTCTGTAAGCCTCTTCTGCACTTATTTTCTCGGCCGAAAATAACAATCGTTTAGCGGTTGACAATCCGACAAGATTTAACAGATTCGATGTATCCACCGTTCCGTACACGATTCCCAAACGTGCGGCCGGTATGGCAAAGCACGCCGTCTCGTCAGCGAAACGAAAATCGCACGCCATCGCCAGACTCATGCCGCCACCTACACAGTAGCCGCCAATCGCCGCGATGGTGGGTTTAGAACAGCGCATGATGGCGTCGACACAAGCGTCGGTTGCGTTGTCGTACACCTTACCTTGCTCCGCGTTGCTTCTGACTCGCTCGAATTCATTGATATCCGCGCCAGCGCAGAAATAACCGCCGGAGCCGGTCAGAATAACCGAACGAATGTTTCCGTCTTGATGTGCTTCTACAAACAGTTCGCGCAGTCGGGTCCACATGTCGAACTGCATTGCATTACGCTTGTTCGGGCGATTGATAGTGATACACGCGACACCATGTTGATTAGTCGTTAACTCAATGTAATTCATTGTTTTCTACTATTTGTAGTCACATTGTGAACGAAGCCTAATTCGATATCATGGACGTAAGGCAATGGTAGGGATACTATACTGTCCAAATAGCATGCGCGAGACCGTCTTTTACCCGCGTAGTTGCGCCGCCCACCGTCCCTACTGACCGATATTATGATAGAGACAGAAACTATCTTATGGCACTAACAAAACCCATTACCCACGTTCTGTTTGACATGGACGGCCTATTACTCGATACGGAAATTATTTATACGCGAGTGACTCAACAAATTGTCGGACGTTTTGGCAAGGTGTTCGATTGGTCAATCAAGGCAAATATCATTGGCCGACGTGCTTTGGATTCATCCCGCTATTTGGTCGAAGCGATGGACATTCCCATGACGGCGGAAGATTATTTGAAAGAACGGGACAGCCTGCTACGCGAGGCTTTCCCCGATTGTGAACCATTACCTGGAGCGGAACGACTGGTGCGCCATTTACATGAGAACAAGGTGCCGATGGCAGTGGCAACGAGTTCCAGCGAAGACTTGTACTTTCTAAAAACCCAGCGACACCGATCCTGGTTTGACTTGTTTCCGGTGACCGTAACTGGTGACGATCCGGACATAGAGCAAGGCAAACCTGCACCGGATATTTTTCAAGTAGCCGCAAAGCGCATTGGCGCCGCCCCGGAATCGACTCTGGTATTCGAAGACGCGCCGTCGGGTCTGGCTGCAGCCAAAGCAGCGGGGATGAAGGCCATTGTCGTTCCGGATCCCAACATGGATAAGTCACGTTATACCGAAGCCGATGTGATTCTGAACAGCCTTGCGGAATTTGATCCGGTGGAATTTGGTCTAAAGCCATATTCAGGTACCAATGATATCGCCTAGTAAATTAGACGAATAGAGGATTGAATATGACAGCTAAATGGAAAATTTTTGTCGCCGGTTTGTTTTTCATATCCGGCGTCCAGGCGCAACAACTTGACTTCTCGTTGATGTCGGTTAGTGACGAGTCCTATGCATTACCGCATGACATTGTATTGTCACCGGACGGGAAATTCTTGTTCGTTTCCGACAATGGGAATCACCGCATTGCTGTGCTCGATGCGCAGACGCTTGAAGAGGTTAATGTATTTGGCGAAGGCGAAGTTCGGGAGCCGCACGATGTTGTGTTCGATGGTGAAGGACGTTTGTTGGTCGCCGACACGGGTAACAGCCGCATTGCTATTTATGAGATGAATGGAACCGACGGCCAATTGGTGGGCTCCTTGAGCGGCTCGATTCGCCGCCCGGAGGGTGTGGCGGTTCGCCCTGATGGCCGTGTGTTTGCAACCGGAGCCGGATCGGGTAATTTAGTTGTTTATCAAAATGGCGAAGAGATCGCTCAGCTTGGGGGCTTTTCGTCTCCACACGATGTGGAATTTGACAATAACGGAAACGTGTGGGTCGCGGACGCGAATAATCATCGTATGATTAAACTGAACGAATCGCTGGATATCGTCACCGAATTAGGCGGCTCTCCTTACGATTTTAACGGCCCGCGCTACATGGATTTTGATCAACAGGGGAGAATGTATGTTGCCGACAAATACACACACTCAATAAAAATTATCGCAACGGACGGCTCCTTGATTCAGGTAATGGGCGGCCCCGAATCCGGCAAAGGTGAAGGCGTATTCGATCGTCCCGAAGGCGTGGAGATTAGCGGCGATTTAGTTTGGTTTGCCGACACCTATAATGACCGCATCGTGTTATACCGGGTATCAGAGGCTAATTGACTACAGCCGCTTTTAAAGACGAAATTACACTATTCTAGATTAATCAGACCCCACACCTGAGCGATGAAACTTCCAGTCACCCCGATGCGGGATGCACAGCAAGTTGCTGTGTCAAAACACAGCGATGTGCTGCCCACTCACTGTTAGGTATCGAATGTACTCTTGGTCCCATAGTGTAGCGCTCGAACGTAAAGGCATAGGTCCTTTTAGTACTGAAACTTTGAGTGCATTTAGAAACGGCACATGTATGAACTGCGGGTTGCCAGTGAATGATGTATCGCTGTTCGGGAATTCTCTAGTTGTGGAATTAAAGCATGTCGCTGTCAGGTGTCGACGGTGTAGAGGAGGTGGCGAAACCCCAGGCCATGTTTACCAGTCTTTCGGAAAGATGAAAGTATCCAGCGCTATCTGCCAAATCCAAAGACGAAAGGATGCATATAGCGGTAGGCCGTTGGATTGGCACAAAGTCCTGATATGTCTAAGAAAAGGATACGCGTTCTTCCAGAAGAGCTACCACCGCCCAAGAGAAGCATTTATTACAAAACCCGCAAAGAATTACTTTGGCAACCTCCTCGCTATTGGCAATTGTGGAGAGTGCGGTGCTTTTTGGACCAACGATTTTCACAAGATGAAGCTGCAAGACGCCTACGATGGAAATAAACAATGGAATGATACCTATTGTTGGCATTGTCACCTGAACCATGATTTGCAGTGGCACATGCGAAGCTCCTTGGAAGAAGAACGTCGATTACTGTTCGGTGCATCGCAAGATGCTTAACAAGCAAATAAAGAGGGGCGTTAAGATCACAAAATCAGTCTAACGCGCGTAAGTCGGCTGTTGGTAGGGCGCGACTCGTCGCGCCGAAAGAACGTGAATGAATAAGCAACAAATATACGGTGGGTTACGGCTGACGCCTAACCCACCCTACGTTTACTGGCGTCATCACCTCGTCCGGCGCAATACATTGCACCCTCCGCTAGCTCAGTTGAATAAATAAGATCAACGGCTAGGTGAATCGGAGAACATACCGATCAGTTTGATTCAGAATGCTCACATATCCGTCTGACTGTTTTTCCCTTTTGTAATCTTCCATACCCCAAACTCGAAGGAGTGCAGGTGCATCGGGATGCCAGTCGAGATCGAATTGAACATGTTGACCCGTGAATTTATAAACATGCACACTATTACGCTCTACATTGACAGTACGTACGACGGGTTTGTAAGCTTTTCTCGTCTTACTTGGTGATTTTCCCGTTAACGCTCTTTTTTCGAACCCTTTTATTCTTTCCATCGTCGCAGCGAGTTCTTTCTCCGTCACTGACCGTCTGGCTTTGCTCTTCACTGGGCTTCGATACCTCGCCGGATTCTGAATAGTGAATTGATATGTTGCTGGGAACGCTAATAGGAACTTCCTCCCAATGAAAGCTCCGAAATCGGCCTTGTATGGTGGGCGTACCTGCCACAGTGCAAGTACGGCCTCCAGCTACACCGGCAACATGTAGATATGCGAGCCCTTTGAGTCCAACGTTGAGTGACCCGCCTGGATCAGCAGCAATAGCTATCGATTTCATCATGATGCATGAGCAACAATGCGAATGGCATAATGTGTAGTGAAGCTGGTCAACTTTTTTACCTATCGAGACTCCAAAACCTCCCACCGCGCATAACATTGTCTTAGCCTGGATTTCTCACTGCCCCATAGAAAAAGGCTGCATACTCTGGCATAAAGGTTGTGGGAACAATCAGTTATGCGCGCGAGGAGCAGCAGCCTTATGAGAACAGAGTGTACTGCAGGGCAATTAGAATTTCACGGTTTGAAGCGTCGTCGTGTGGTGGGGCGATTTAACGGTGGGCGGATCAGTTCGGACGGTGGTGGGTTGTTACTGCGGGAAGTCGAGCGGCGAACGCACGTTCTGAAGCGCTTGGCCGAATGTTTTGTCGATCATCGCGATGCGGATCAGATTGAGCATTCGGTGGAATCGTTGATCAAGCAACGGGTGATGGGTTTGGCGCTGGGGTATGAGGATCTCAATGATCATGATGTCTTACGTCACGATCCATTACTGGCGGTGCTGAGCGATAGACAGGATCCCTTAGGAAAGCAGCGCAAACGAGACGCGGATAAAGGTTGTGCGTTGGCGGGCAAGAGCACGCTGAACCGTCTGGAGTTAACGCCGCAGGATGCCGATGCGACGAGTCGTTACAAGAAGATTGTGGCGCGGCCCGAGGCGATGGATGATTTATTGGTGGATCTGTTTCTGGAAGCGTATGCGACGCCTCCTGTCAAGATCATTGTGGACGTGGATGCCACCGACGACCCGTTGCATGGGCATCAGGAAGGGCGTTTCTTTCACGGCTACTATCGCGGTTATTGCTACTTGCCGCTGTATATCTTTTGCGGCGAGCATCTTTTGTGTGCGCGGTTGCGCCCCGCCGATCGGGACGGGGCGGCGGGTACGGTGCAAGAGTTGGCGCGTATTATCGGTCGGATTCGTGTGCGTTGGCCCCACACGCGGATGATCGTGCGCGGGGATTCGGGTTTTTGCCGGGAAGATCTCATGAGTTGGTGCGAGGCCCATGGCATTGATTATGTGGTGGGACTTGCCAAGAATGAGCGGTTGAAGACGCGGATTGGCAGACAGATGGAGACCGCCAAAGAGCAGTATGAAGTCACTCAGCAGGCTGCTCGGGTGTTCCAAGACTTTCGCTATCGCACCCGCAAGAGCTGGTCCTGCGAACGGCGCGTGATTGGCAAAGCGGAGTATTTGGCCAAGGGCGAGAATCCACGTTTCATCGTGACCTCCTTGCCTGCCGAGTATATCGATGCCCGGACCGCGTATGAAGAACTGTATTGTGGTCGGGGCGACATGGAGAACCGGATAAAAGAACAACAGCTGGCGCTGTTTGCCGATCGCACTTCTACCCGTGCGATGCGTTCCAACCAACTACGGCTGTATTTTTCTTCTTGCGCTTATGTGCTGATGCACGCATTGCGCCGTTTAGGTCTGAAAGGCACAGCAATGGCCAAGGCCCAGTGTGACACCATTCGCTTGAAGTTGTTCAAGATCGGTGCCCACATCCGTATCAGCGTCCGCCGCGTGCGGATCGCGTTCTCGGAAAGTTATCCGTATGCGGATCTGTTCCGAGAAATACTGCGACATCTTCATCGAATACCGTTGCGCTGTTAAGTCCGTAGCGGCGCAATGTTCTGTGCATGCGGGTCCACTCAGCGTCGGGACCGCTACGTTCATGCTGCTTTCAATCGCGCTAAATCGCCCTCGTGACGAACATCATCGGCAACACAACGCGCGATTTTGCGACCACACTAACCGACGCGGTTGCACAAATCCATTCCACTTCCCCTTCGAGGTCTGATCCGGAAATCTTGCACGTCGCCGTGAGAAAATCGGGTTAGTTCTTCGTTTACGGTTTCGAATTCAGTCAGCGTTTTTGAGATTGCATCACGATCCGACTTATAAAAATCGGGTTTATTCATGATTGATTGGATGCCAGCCAAATCTTTCTCTAAAGCCTCGATCTTTTCCGGTAAACGATCAAGCTCGTATTGATCTTTATATGATAATTTTGTTGATGCACTTTCCCGTTTTCTTGGTTTGGCTCGCCCAGCCGTTACCGTTGGTATTGGGTTCTTATCTTCCAGATTTTGGTTGTATCGGAACCAATCACTGTAACCACCCACGTGTTCGCTGGTGTTTCCATCGCCATCAATGACGATAACACTGGTAACGACGTTGTCGAGAAACGCGCGATCATGACTGACAATGATCAATGTCCCTTGAAACTCCGCCACGCGTTCTTCCAGTAATTCCAGGGTTTCGACATCCAGGTCGTTGGTCGGCTCATCAAGTATCAATACGTTGGCCGGGCGCGAAAACAGCCGGGCCAGTAACAAGCGATTGCGCTCACCTCCGGATAGACTTTTTACCGGTGATTGCAGTCGTTGTCTTGGGAACAAAAAATCCTGTAAATACCCGGCTACATGCCGGGTTTGACCATTGATGTTTACCGTGCGATCACCGTCACCGACGCTATCCATGACAACGGCATTCGGATCAAGCTGTTCGCGTTGCTGATCAAAATACGCGACCTGCAAACGCGTGCCGCGTCGAACCTCACCACTCACCGGCGCTAACTCGCCTAACAACAGTCTGATTAACGTGGTTTTACCGGCGCCATTCGGTCCGATAATACCGACGCGATCACCGCGCAACATGCGAGTCGAAAACGATTGAATAACCGTGTCACTGTTAAATGCAAACGAGACATCATCCGCCTCAAAAACCACCCGGCCGGATTGTTCGCCTTCCTGAAGTTTTATTTGGGATTTACCCACCTGCTCACGCCGCTGACTGCGTTCCAAACGCAGAGCCTTCAGCGCCCGCACTCGGCCCTCGTTACGCGTCCGTCTTGCCTTGATGCCCTGACGTATCCAGGCTTCTTCTTCGGATAATTTCTTGTCAAACTTAGCGTTGTGCAAGGCTTCCACTTCCCGCTGATCGGCTTTGCGTCGAACGTAGTCATCGTAGTTACCTGGCCACGACGTTAACCGGCCACGATCGAGTTCGACAATACGTGTTGCGATACGCCGCACAAACGCACGGTCATGGGTAACCAACAATAACGCACCGTCATAAACAGAAATAAAATCTTCCAACCAGTTGATCGCGTCAATGTCCAGATGGTTGGTAGGCTCGTCAAGCAATAATAAATCCGGTTCGCAAACCAACGCGCGAGCCAACAAGACGCGGCGACGCCAACCGCCCGACAAGACATTCATACTAACGTCGCCATTCAGACGCAGACGTGTTAATACAGTCTCGACTTGCTGTTCGATGCGCCAGCCGTTTTGTGCTTCCAACGTGTGCTGCAATTCCGCCATACGCTTTATATCGCCGGGTTTTTGCGATTGGGCTACACGCATCGCGGTTTGATGATATTGGTTTAACAATTCCTTCAGCTCAGGCAGGCCGTCGGTCACTAACTCAAACACGGAACACGCACTGTTTTCCTCAATGGTCTGCTCCAATGCGGCAACACGTATGCCCGGTTGCAACCAGACCACTCCATCGTCGGTACTGATGTCACCGGTAATCAGCTTCATTAACGAAGACTTACCCTCGCCGTTGCGGCCCACCAAACACACCCGCTCACCCTTGTCTATTTCAAGATCAACATTCTGCAACAACGCATAATGGCCAAATGCTAGGGAAACATTGTCAAAACGAAGCAACGGCATGAAAACTAGAATTAAGCGAGTGAGCTAGAAATAAAGAATTAAACCCAGAATACTGGAAGCAAGAGCAGACTAGTTGGTAAATTTAGAATTCCAAGAATATGTCAGAACACTAACAGGATACCATGAGCCGTTGGCGTCCACCGCCGGAGAAATCTTCACCTTACATCACGCCACAAGGTTTCACGATGTTGCAGGAAGAGTTGCAAATTCTTTGGACAAAACGTGCCGAGGTAACAGCGGCATTGTCCGCGGCCGCCGCCGAGGGTGATCGTTCGGAAAACGCGGAGTATATCTATCGTAAGAAACAGCTCAGAGAAATTGATCGTCGTATTCGCTACCTACAAAAACGATTACCCGACTTGAACATCGTCGATAAAGTCAGCACGGAAGATCAAGTCTTTTTCGGAGCCTGGGTTACGTTAGAACGGGCGGATGGCAGCGAGATAACCTACCGTATCGTCGGCGCGGACGAAATTGATACCGATTCTGACAAGGGTTATATCAGCGTCGATTCACCCATGGCACAGGCAATGTTAAAAAAACAAGTGGACGACGAATTCGAATTACGTGTTGGGGACGACACGGTATCATTCGTCATAACAAATATTCGTTATAGATAGCGAGAACACTACAAGCAAATCACCGCTATCCTGCCATTACGTGCTTTAATCGGGAAACACAATGAATCATCATCGACCGGTTCAGGTGATGATTTACAAACGGCCAAAGCATCATCAGCATCTATACGTGGTTTAGTGTGAATACCACCCGATCGATTGTCTGTAATCAATACACCCGTGTCTTCGATCGCCTGCTCGATTTCGTCAACCGTCTCACAACCGTTTTGCTTAAGCAGCGCTATGAGTCCGGTTACAAAGGGTGTAGCCATGGACGTTCCGCTTTTCTTGTCTGTCGCGAAATCATCGGCAACTACCGACGACACCACGTTGGAACCGATGGCACACACATCCGTGGAATCGGAAACATTCGTAAATGACGAAAAGTTATCGTAGTCTGTAGTGCTGCAAACGCTAATTGTGCTGGAAATGCAGGCAGGTGCATTCATTGCATTCTTGAAGTCGTTGTTACCGGCCGCTACTACCGTTGCAATGTTCTTTGCACGCAGATCGTCGATAATCGATTTGCGTGAATCGCTATCACAATCGCCGGACACGCGACCGCCACCCAGACTCATATTTACCGACGCTATGTTGTAAGTGTCACTCAGTTCGTCTATGCGTGCCAGTCCGGCGATTTGATCCGATGTATAAGAAAGAACACACGGTGAAGGCAAACCCGCATCGGCACACATTGTCATTGCCGCCGCTCTGTCGTCAAAACGGGAAAATATCTGGATCGAGATAATGTTTGCACCGGGCGCCGCACCATCGGTGTTGAGGTTATCTCCGGCTGCAATTCCGGCAACATGTGTACCGTGATCACATCCCGGAATAGACAAAGAACAATTTAAACCGGAATCAGGGCCGGTGGAACTTAAATCACCGTTGGGACAGAGCGATGTTGCACTTTGTGACTCGACATCACTCGAATAACACGCCTCGCTGATCACCCTGGATTGAAACCAGCTATGTGATTTGCTGACACCAGTATCCAGTATGGCGACAACTTGGCCACTACCAATCTTGCCTAAAATATGCGCGTCATCAAAATCCATGACTGGAATGCTGCTAACGAGGGAAGCAGGCACCGCGATGTCTTCCTCGATTGACTCGACACGCGAATCAGCGGCTAGCGTGCGGATTCCTTTTGCATCAGTCATTATTGCAACATAGGGAACTACTTGTTGGAAAGTCTTGATATTTTCTAGATATGCACCACTCGATCTGATGCGTTCAATCAATCCTGATTGAACAAGTCTAAATGTATCTTGCCTGTCTTGTTTTTGCTCGCCACTCACCCTTCCACCTCGAAACACGCCAGTCTTGATACCTACAATAATGGGTACAGGCCCCTCGGTGGAGGCTTTAAGAATTAAAGCGTTAACCCTGTCTTGGTCGACAGCGGCTTGCGCAGGCAATGCGCCAAACTGAAAAAAAATCATGACCCACACTGCCGCGCCTTGTAAGAAATCAAGCAATCTTTGCTGCATCATTCCAATCCGTTTAATTCTTATTCCCAAAACATCAAACGCAATAAGCAACGCAACCGAAGTTTTCGGAAAATACTGCGAATTGCTACTGTGTCTGATACCCCAAGGACCGTCACCCGGTTCGGCCCTGCGTTGGATCTAATTTTGGATCATCTCCGTTTGATAGTAAAGCCTGTACCGGCCCGCGGTGGAAACTTCCTATAATGGATACATACAATCTTAATCAACGCACGCAATTGGAAATGACCGAGTCCACAGTACTAGATGAAATTGTCGCTCCGGGGAAGCCTTGGGCAGGCGTCTTAAATAAAGGCCAACGACTACGGATCGTCGATTTGGAGGGTCGTCAAGGTGTGGATTTTTTATGTTACGACGACGCTCGCGCTATTTTTACTATTATCGAGGACACCGCTAACGGACACGATACGATTGCGGGTTGCTGTAGTACACCGAGTAATGCAATGTTATACGGTGTCGATGATTGTCGCGGTTGTCGCGAAAACTTCCTCAGTTCTTTACATGACTATGGGCTGGGGAGGAAAGACATTGTCCCTAACATTAATTTTTTCTGTAGTGTTCCGGTAGCTGGCGACCAAACATTGGCACCGACCGTTTTCACCGACGGAACATCGAAGCCCGGTGATTACGTCGAACTAAAAGCAAATATGAATGCGTTAGCGGTTATCTCCAATTGTCCTCAAATCAACAACCCTTGTAATGGTGGTAAACCGACACCTATCAGGATACTGATATTGAATAACGATAAATAGCAGGCAAATCAGCACATCGTCCGACATACCCGGACAAAATTGGATATAAGTCATATGTCTGCAAACATTAGTCGACGATTTTGGTTGGGCAGTCTTTGCGCGTTGTGTTCTGCCATCGCGTTCGCGCTCAACATCAGTTTAGCCCGTGTTGCATATGACCATGGTGCCAATTTGCATGCGCTAAACGGTTTTCGTTCAACGACGTTTTTCACATGTCTTTTCCTAGTAGTCACGTTTGGCCGTAAGAACATCTCCATCCCGCATTCGGACAAACTCGCCAGTATTGTTTTAGGTGTTTTGTTGTGCGCAGAAATGTATGTGTTACTGGCAGCGATAAAATTCATTCCCGTGGCCTTGGCGATTCTAATCATGTACACCTATCCCATGATGATTGCCTTACACGGTTGGATAGGCAAGAAAAAAGGGTTCTCTATATCATCATTAATGATGATGCTGGTTGCCTTTGCGGGTCTATTTGTCGCGTTAAACGGATCAAATCTGCAACTCAATGGCGTGGGCATTTTGCTCGCGCTCTTGGCCGCGGTGACTTTGGCGACACTATTAATCGTGAGTGAAAAAACTTTGCGCAGGAATGACAACAACGTAGTTATGTTTTACATGTTATTAAGCGCCACCAGCATCATCGCGTTGCTGTCCATTTCGATTGTTGAGTTATCCTGGCCTGCAACGATCGCTGGTTGGATACCTTTTTGTGGCAGCGCGGTTTTCTATGTGATAGCTACCTTTTTGTTATTTCAAGCGGTTAATCTGGTAGGGCCACTACAAACCGCAATCATCGATAATACTTCACCCATTTGGGCCATCGTGTTTAGTTTTATACTTCTCAATCAGGCGCTCGGTGCACATCAAGTTTTAGGTGCTATCGCGGTGGTGTTGGCGGTAATGGTTTTGCAGTGGTTGAATCGTCCAGCAAACACAACGCTGAGAGAACGTTTGTCAGCTAAAGAAGGTGGATCGGTTGAACAACAATGATCGTATACAGATCATGAGGCTTGCTCTAATCGCTTGATAATACCGTCCAATTCGTTTTGAATAATCTCCCAATCCAACCCGCATCCTTACACCCTGATAATACTTGTTCATTCAACCCACCAGAGGTCAGGCATTGCTCGCTCATGGTCTGTAGGGATTCAGCATCGGTCTTTGTGGTCAAACTGGATAAGGCGTAAATGACATTAGTCGCGTAAAGGCTCGCCTGGTTAGCGGGTACATCATGGCTTTCCAACCACCGTGCCAGTGAGGCCACCAGTTCAAAAAAAACCGCCATCATGGCGCTGCCCGCGGCTAAAGCGGTAAATTGCTTTTCGTTGTCGACACCTACCGCGGTACCGATACGATTGAACAACGCTACGGCATTCTGGTCAGGGGGACAAATAGGCACCGGTCCAAGACCGTCTTCATTAGGTGGCATGGGGATGGCGCGGCAAACTTGCGTTGCCGGTTTAATCAGTTCGGACAACAATTCAAGTCTCAAGCCCGCCACCAGGCTGACAATTCGATGGCTTTCACGAAATTGTAGCGAAGACAAAACGGCCTGCACTTGCCGAGGTAAAACAGCGACAACGATGTCATCACACCGATCCACAATGGATTGGTTATCGCTAACAATTTCTACTGATGAAAACAACTCATGAAGTTTCTTTGAACGATGGTGACTTCGTTCGGAAACCAAGACCGTTTCCTGATAACCACCACATTTGTACAGACCCGTGACAATAGCTTCGGCTATCGCGCCCGTTCCTATAAAACCTAACACTGTCAATTCACTTCACATATCAAACTGTTAAAGCCAATGTATGTATCTCATTTATCTATGATTTCGAAATGTGCAGCGCGTGGTTTGCCACTGTTAATCTTTGTGATGTCCTGTGGGCAACAGGAAAGACATATCACTAAATCCATTTCAGCATGCATTACAACGTAGTCGCCTTTTTTAGACGCTGCGGGATACTGGCCGATGCGTCCACCTTCTTCGGGCGGCGTGTTCTGCCACAAATTAAACGGCGACGGTGTGTCGGTAGGCTTGTAACCGGCCTCAACCATGGCTTGCCACAGATTATCCGTACAATTGCGGTGATATTCCTTGCAACCCAGTTGCTCGTAGCGATAGCGGTCGCACGCAGCCAACAACGTATCATGCACACCGCAAGTATCTTCCACGATTTTCAAAATGGGCCGGCGCTGGTTGGTTACCATAGTGTCGCCCACTTGTGGCCAGCAACTATCCAAAGCCACCCGGCAATGTTCCATGGACATAAATTCACTGATGTTTTCGGGATTAAACGCCCAGCAATCGACCACTTGAGTGCCATAGGTGTTGATGACTTTAACCAAAGTTTTTTTCCGCACAAACGCTGCCCTGGCATGGCGTGCCGGAATTTTGATTTGCTGATTCTTTCCAATACCTGTTGTCGCCATCAAACTCGCTCCTCCGCTAACAATTTTCCATTACCAGTGAAATAAGTCTTATCATGCCGACCCGTGTCCAATCGAAAAATCGTTTTTACCGGTCTTGTCCTGACCCCGAATAAGAAACAATGGCCGTTAGCCATAATCATGCGCCTGATATGTAGCTCCCATTTCTTCGCCGGGCGCATGATCATAGTGACAAGTACCCGGCATGATTCTCACTACGAATACCGCACGGCGTTGATCGGTATGATTCGCATTTGAACCGTGAATCATGTACACGTCGTGAAAGGAAACTTGACCCGCTTGGAACAGTAAATCCCGTGCCGTACTTTCATTGAAGTGTTGGCTGTCACATACCAGGTTGATCGACAGGTCATCGTTTTCTTCCCTATGATGGCTATAGATTTTTCGCTGTTTGTGTGAACCGGGCATAAAACGCATAGGGCCGTTTTCAGGCGTCACGACATCCAACGCAATCCACCTCCATAGAATTAAATCTTCTCCCGCAAGTTGCTCGGCAATATCAAGTAACTCCGGTTGCGTCGCAAATTCCAACCATTCGCGTGACCCTTTCACGCCCTGTGCTCCAGGGTTCTCGAGGTGCGGTCCCAACATAATATCGGATTCGATATCCGGGTTATTAGCCAGCAACCGATCATAAGCATCATGCATGGGTTGCAATGTATCATCCGGTAAACGGAGATGGGATGAGATACTCATCTCTGTGGTAGCTGGCAATTTCTTGGTCGCTCAATTCGATGTCGTATCTTTTACCCATACCTAAGAAGGAGCACTAAAATTATCTTCTCATTGTCCCATCTATGGCTTATCCTGCCAATCCGAGACCAGCGAAATTTGACAGAACGATCAAGAGCGACGAGGATGACTAATAACACCGGCCACCAGCCTAATATATTAATTATCATGGCGGATCAATTGACGCCGTTCGTGTTGGGTTGTTACGGCAACCGGACTGTTCACAGCCCGAATATTGATCGTTTGGCGAGCCAAGGCGTACGCTTCGATGCGGCATATTGCAATAGTCCTTTATGCACACCCGGCCGTTATGCGTTCATGACGGGTCAGTATGTCTCAAGCTGTGGTGGTTATGACAATGCTGCTTACCTACCGACCGTGACACCAACATTTGCACATTATTTGCGCCGAGTGGGATATAAAACCATCTTGTCAGGCAAAATGCATTTCGTTGGGCCTGATCAATTGCATGGTTTTGAACGACGGTTAACTACCGATATTTACCCCGCTGACTTTGGCTGGGTCCCCGATTGGCGCTTAAGCAGCGACGAACGCATCGATCTTTGGTACCACAATATGTCCAGTGTCAAACAGGCCGGTGTTGCGGCGATAACCAATCAATTGGCCTACGACGACGAAGTCGGCACCCAGACAATGCGTTGCATCTATGATTGTGCCCGCCGGACCGATGAACGACCATTTTGTTTGGTCGCGAGCTTTATCCATCCACACGATCCCTACGCCACCCGGCAACAATATTGGGATTTGTACGAACACGATGACATCGCTTTACCCGCTGTTGCGCGGCCGGACGACAAGATTCTCGATCCTCATAGTCGGCGCTTGCAAAAAGCCATTGGGCTGGACGCGGTTGACATCGATGAAAATGATATTCGCAATGCACGCCGGGCCTACTACGGCAATGTTTCCTATGTCGATGAATGGGTGGGACTTCTGCATGCAGCTTTGGAAGAAACCGGACAGGCTGATGACACCATTATAGTGTTGTTAGCCGATCACGGCGACATGTTGGGTGAGCACGGTCTTTGGTACAAAATGAGTTTTTACGAATGGTCGGTGCGTATACCGTTAATCATTCACGCGCCACGCTATTTTGCCGGCGGAGAAAGATCAAAGCCAGTGTCACAGGTCGATGTATTGCCAACCCTGCTTGACATCGCGTCTGATCAACCATTCGAGCCTGTTCAAGCGGTTGATGGTGTAAGCCTATGGCCATTGTGTCAGGGCGATGACGCTGGACCGAACCACGCGATTAGCGAGTATCTCGCGGAAGGCACCAACGCACCTTTGCTTATGATTCGCAAAGACGGGTATAAATACACTTGCTGCCCGACCGATCCCGAACAGTTGTTTGATCTTACACGCGATACCAAAGAGCTCGACAACATCGCGAACCATTCTGAACATGCGGATACAATCGATGCGTTTCGTAAACAAGCACAATCGCATTGGGATGTGGACGAAGTCCATGCACGTGTTTTAAAAGATCAGGCATTGCGGCGATTCTTAAATGAATCTTTGCGGCAGGGCATGTATACGCCATGGGATTTTCAACCACGACAAAACGCGGCAGAGGAATACACGCGCAGCCATTTGGAACTGACCGAATTCGACTACACTTCGCGCTGGCCGCGTGCGCCGGCATTCAACCCCCGTTGGTCCTAGCGATATTTAGCAAATAATCACTCGTTTCAAATATGGATCAAGCTGACTTTGTAATTGTGGGTTCCGGCTCAGCCGGTTCGGCACTCGCCTATCGATTATCCGAAAGTGGCGAACACACTGTTTTGGTACTCGAGTATGGCGGTAGTGATTGGGGCCCCCTCATTCAGATGCCCGCGGCGCTGTCTTATCCCATGAGTATGCGGCGCTACGATTGGGGATTTCAAACCGAACCCGAGCCTCATCTCGGTGGACGCCGTTTGGCCTGTCCACGTGGCAAAGTGATTGGGGGATCATCGTCGATCAACGGTATGGTGTATGTGCGTGGACATGCCCGGGACTATGATCACTGGGCAGAACAAGGGGCAAGCGGCTGGTCTTATGCGGATGTCTTGCCCTACTTCCAACGCATGGAATCATCCCATGGCGGTCAAACCGGTTGGCGGGGTACCGATGGCCCGCTACATGTTACCCGTGGCTTGCGTGAGAACCCTTTGTATCACGCATTTGTTAAAGCCGGCAGCGAAGCGGGTTATCCGCTTACCGACGACTATAACGGTGAACAACAAGAAGGCTTCGGCCCAATGGAACAAACGGTGTGGAAAGGCCGGCGCTGGTCCACCGCCAATGCGTATCTTAAACCGGCATTAAAACGGCCCAACGTTTGGCTAAAACATGGGTTTGTTCATCGCGTCGTGTTCGAGGGCCGGCGCGCGGTGGGTGTGGAACTGGAATACGGTAATAAAGTAGAAACCATTAAAGCAAACCGCGAAGTCATTGTCGCCGCCTCGTCCATCAACTCGCCGAAACTGTTACTACTCTCCGGTATTGGGCCGGGAGAGGAACTACAACAGCACGGTATCGAAGTACGTGTCGATAGGCCGGGTGTCGGGAAAAACCTGCAAGACCATTTGGAGTTTTATTTTCAACAAAAGTGTCTTCAGCCCATCACGCTTTATTCGAAGCTGAATTTGTTTTCCAAAGCGCTGATTGGCGCACAGTGGTTGTTTCTTAGATCCGGCGATGGTGTGACCAACCATTTTGAATCCGCTGCTTTTATTCGTTCACGCGCCGGTGTTGAGTACCCGGATATTCAATATCACTTTTTGCCCGTCGCGATTCGTTATGATGGTAAAGCGCCAGCAGAATCGCATGGCTTTCAGGCACACGTAGGCCCTATGCGATCACCTTCCCGTGGTTGGGTGAAATTGCGCACACCCGACCCCCTTCAATCACCCATTATTCAATTCAACTACATGTCACACGACGAAGATTGGGCGGATTTCAGAAAATGCATCGAGTTCACACGTGAAATTTTCTCCCAGGATGCTTTTAAACCCTATGCGGGTGATGAGATCGCGCCTGGAAGCGTTGTCCAATCCGAAGAGGAAATGAATGACTTTATTCGCGATGCGGTGGAAAGTGCTTATCATCCCTGCGGCACCTGCCGTATGGGAGGTGCGGATGACGATATGGCCGTGGTCGATCCCGACTGCCGTGTTATCGGTGTCGAGTCTTTGCGGGTAATCGACAGTTCAATTTTCCCACGTATCACTAACGGTAATCTCAATGGGCCTTCCATTATGGTTGGCGAAAAAGCCAGTGACCATATACTCGGAAAATCACCGTTATCGTCGTCAGATCGTAAGCCCTGGGTTCATCCAAGTTGGCAAAGTGAACAGCGTTAGCAAACAAACACGCTAAATATCTGGATAAAAACAACAAAGCATCTAATCGGCCAGTTCTATTTCCCTAATCAACCACGCTGGATAAGTTTTACTTTCGCCTGATACGGCCCAGTTGTTTCCCACGGTAAAGTCGACCATCTTTTGGCGGCGATTGTCGGATAACGGATGAGTGCGCAACACCGCAGGCAGCGAGACATGCTCGGCTTCCAGATCGGCAAATACGTCAAATAGTTGTATCGCGCCCGCCGCATGACCATAGGCTTCCACTAAAGCGGCCAAAGCGGTTAAGTCCGCCTCGCTCTCCTGCCCACGGGAAAACGATAAAGAGGTAATTAAACCGACGTCGCCAATTAAACGTTCACCCGCGCTGCTGCCGGAAACACCGGCCAATGCCGATAATGCAATACCGATGGTCACACCACGGCCTAATGCTCTGACCGGATGGCGATGTTTTATATGTGCGATTTCATGGGCCATGACCATGGCCAATGCATCTTCGTTTGGTAATGCCTCGATAAGCCCGCGAAAGAAAAAAACATGCCCGCCTAAAGTGGCGAAAGCATTCACCGTATCGCTGTCATCGTAGTGCACAGTGATGCGCATTTCCTCCGGCAAATCTTCCGCTGCCGCCAGGCGATCGGCCATATCCTGCAAATACTGCTGGACTTCAGACGGTTGCGGTTCGGCGTCGATAAAACGCTCCACAATCTGTGTCTCATATTTGAAGGGGATGTATTTTGCCAACCATCCCGCGCTAATACTCAGCGCGGCCACAAGAAGACCGATAAACACCACCACACCCGTCAGTAACCAGAAAAATTCTTTTAGCGGGTGCTCGTCACCGGTGTTAATCCCCTCCGGGATTGCTGGGTTATCCAGTGTGGGTTTTTTATCGTGTTGCACTCGCTAGAACCCACTTTTGTATTTAAATGATGTTGATCTCAAAATAAGCGGGCGCGTGCGAGACGAATCGAAAACGCTCGAAAAAGCGCACGACTGCAGGGACGCAGGAGGTAGAACGACGCAGGAAACCAAAGTCGAATGTGCATGACAATACATGAGCATTCTGAGAGTGTTTTTAACGACTTATCGGCAAAGCGCCGCCATTTTGAAATCTAGGCCAATGGCTGGTGTTTTATTGCCGTACCGTACGCATACACTTCGATAGAACCGATAGTGCCGCGTCTGCCTTTGGAAATCGATGCAGTTTCCAGTTTGACATTGACAATAGCGTTGGCGCCGAGGTCGCGAGCATGTTCCTTCATGCGCAACAACGCCTCTCGCCGACCACGGTCGACCAAGGTTTCGTATGACCGCATCCGGCCACCGACCAGTTTGCGCAGCCCCGCAACAAATCTTTTGAAATAGTCCACCGAAACCACGACATTGCCACCTACCAACTCTGTCGATGTAATGTTCAGACCCGTTGGTGGTGTTTTGGCGGAGAAAGTCAACAAGCCACGGTATTGGTTTTCGCGTTGCAAGATTGAACGATAATGCCGCCGTTCCGCGTAGCGGCCGAATCCATATCCCAATATCAGTAAAAATGCGACAAGTATGAAATCAAAATATTGCCAAAACCACTCCACGAATTATTCCTCGAGTTCCACCGCGGTACCATAAGCAAATAACTCGGCCGCACCCGTGCTCACCGAAGATGTCGCGTAACGGATATTCAATACTGCGTTTGCGCCAACGGCTTCCGCTTCTTGAACCATGCGCTGGGTTGCTTCTTCACGCGCCTCATGCATTAACTCAGTGTATGATTTTAATTCACCACCGAATATATTTTTGAATCCAGCCATAATGTCTTTGCCGGCATGTTTGGCACGAACCGTACTGCCTTGTACCAAACCGAAATGCCGCAATATCTTTTTATGCGGGACGATTTCCAGATTACTGAGTAGCATAGATACACCCCCATGCTCTAAATTAACTAGGTAAAATTATAACAGGAACTCTACCGCCGACTTGTTTGGCAATGTAGCGAAACGTTAACTATCATTGCGTTTCTAGCCAGGCATTGAAACGTTCTGTCAATCGATCTCCCGTTTTGGCATACCATTCATAATCCTTTCGGATGGCGCCTTGAAAATTAACCGGATTGTTGGGCATGTGTGGCCGCATGTCCACTCCGGATTCGTAATGCGTATCCACTAGTTTTGTAGCGGACGCACGGGTAGGCCCGTAAGCAATATAGGCGGTAAGTTCCGCCATATGCCAGGTGTGCGTGACAAGACGAATAAACTGTAACGCCTGGTCATACCGTTGACTGCCTTTCGGGATGCCCCAGGTGGAATAACTGTAGAGTTGACCATCCCAGATAATGTCAATCGGCTTTTTGTCTTCCACAATCGCGCTGAAAAATCGGCCATTAAAACCCGACGCCATCACAACGGTACTGTCGTTCAATAGTGATACCGGTTGATCGACTTCATTCCACCATATGATGTGTTCACGAATGCTATCGAGTCTTGAAAACGCAAGTTTTAATCCACGCTCGGTACTCAACAAGCTGTAAAGGTCTTTGCGTGGGACATCGTATGACAGCAGCGCCCATTCCAGATTTGCCGCAGGATTTTTTTGTAAGGCACGTTTACCGGGAAATTTTTCCAGGTCGAATAGGTCGTTTATGGTCGTAGGTTTTTCTCCGGGAAAAGCATCGCGACGGTATGCCAACACGACGGATGCGATGTTATGACTCACTCCACATGGGGTTAAACTACCGGTAATAAAATCTTCAGTCGCCGGTGTACCCTCTGGCGTCGGCAACAATATTTTGTGATCGATGGTTTCCAACAGACCTTTCTCACAGGCGGAGATATTATCCGCAAATAGCATATCCACGACGTCCCAGGTAACTTTGCCTTTGGCCGTTTGATCGCTTATTTCGGTGAGTCCTCCCTGATATTCATGTAATTCAATCTCAATACCGGTTTCAGCGGTAAAGGGTGCGAAATACGCCTGCTGCTGACTGGCCGCATAGGCGCCGCCCCAAGACACAATGGACAATGGTCCATCGGCGTGAACCTGTGAGCCAGCAAATAACACAAACATGGTAAATTTCAGGAATACGACCGGCGCGCGCATTAGCTGGTACCGTGTTCCTCTATCCGCATTTGCCGAGTAGTGTCGAGATAAGCTCGCACCACGGATGCTTCAAAAACGACGCCTACCAAGGTGTGATCTTCGTTGGACTTCACCACCGGAATACTCTCACCGATAAAATCTTCCATTGTTTCCATTGCAGCCCATATGGTGGTCGTTTCAGTGAATACCAATGATTCGGGTTGGGCAACACGTTCGACCGATTGCTCAAATGATTGGCCGCTTTGCTCGAGTTGTAACAACTGGGTCAACGCAATTGTTCCTACATACTCTCCCCGTTCGGAAACCACGTATACTTCGGCGTTGGAATCACGCAGTAATGCTTTTTTGGCATCGTGCAGAGAATCGCTAATCGTGAGACGAGTAAAGTCCTGTGTTACATACTTGCAAATGCTACGATGATCGAGCACTACTTTGTCGCGTCCAAACGATAAGTCAAAACCACGGGATTTGAGTTGCACATCGAATAACGATCGGCCAAATACACGATATGCCACTACGTTAGAAAAAACCACACTCACCATGACTGCCGTGGTCAATCCGTAATTGCGTGTCAGTTCAAACACAACTAATATGGATGTCAGCGGCGCACCAATCACTGGGCTGGTCACTGCGGCCATACCGCAAATAGCGTATATCGCCAAATCGGAATGCGCTTCAATCCCAACCATTTCAAGACTCGTACCTGTGAGTGCACCGAACAAAATTCCGATCAACAAGGCTGGACTGAAAACACCACCGGCGAAACCGAATCCGATGCACAGGGCGGTCACTGTAGTTTTAGCAACGAGTGTGATGGCTAATTCATGCGCAGTAAAAGCATCTTCGATAATGGCGAAACGCAAGGTCTCTCGGCCAATACCGAGAACATCGGGAATCCATATGGCGACGATGCCGACGCAGGCACCCGCGATCATCGGCTTAAGATATTGTGCAATACTGATTCGCCGGGCAAGCTGTGCGCAATAAAGAATACTGCGCATAAAAATCACTGCTATCCCGGCACCGGCTACCCCCATCAAAACAAATCCCAAAAACTCCGGCGCATACAACACGTGTACCTCGTCGATTCGGAACAACGGATCGCGCTTGAACACCACGTCGGCAAATATAAAACCCACGGTCGATGCCACGGTAACCGGAGCGAACGCACGCAAAGAATAATGACGCAGGATAACCTCGTGGGCGAAAACAATCCCTGCGATGGGGGCATTAAAAACCGTGGAAATTGCTGCCGCCACACCACAACCAACACCGACTGTTCCCATTTGCCGGCCACCGCCGCTGAAACGTGACAGGAATGCACCCAGAGTCGCCCCCATATGTGCTAAGGGGCCATATTGCCCAACGGACGCACCGCATCCAAGACCCACCACGCTGGCAACGGCGGTTAATAGGCCGGATCTAGCCGGAACACTTCCACCAAAACCCTGGACGGCACGGATAATATCCGGTGGGCCGTGGGGTCTTTTGTCAGATATGAGAAGAATGATTAACCCAACTATTAATCCGCCGAGCGCAGGTACCAGTATGGTTGCTATCAACACCCCGATGGACTCTCCGGCAATCATGCGACTACGCGGTGACACCAGTAATAAATCATTCAGCCAATCCACCGTCCACACAAACCCGAGCGCCGCCAGCGAGGAAACGGTGCCAACAACACAACCAAATACCAAAATAAACACAATTCGTCTGAATGTGTTTGATCGAATACTCGAAATCGAGTCAGGTGATGTCAACTTGTTGGGTCACCGCGGCATGATGAAAGTGTGAGTAATTTAAATACCTTATTTGCATTGTAGCCCGCTTTCGTATAACCAGAACTGGATTTTATCGATTTCGCAGGTTTTCAAGTCAGATTGAGGCCGGATTTGGCTAACCTATTCAAACCTGTGATCCGCCAACATCATATGATTTCATAGCCGGGCACGCCTTGTTCCAAGCATAGCGAATGAAGATTAAAACCTTGGGCAAATCAAATATTGATATCAATCTGCTCCGGATACACTACTGCCCCGGGCAGATATAGACTCCGTATCAAGAACTTTTGTTATATATGATTCGCCACAAAAAACGCTAAATTGACGCTTAATCTGAATTCAAGCAAAACCTTTATCGAGTCGTTCCCGCCTCCGAGCGGGATGAGCCAGTGCACGGATGCATGCGTTTGGCGGACCTAAGGATGGATTCCAGTAAAATTATTCGCGTTCAAGGAGTGCGTCTGACAAAAGGATGATACTGATAACAATAAGTTGTTGGCCAACGGCCGGATTGTTTTGACTGAATGCCGGAAAAAGTCCGGCGTGACAGGTGAGAGTTTTTCCATAGTAACACTACTGTTTTAAACATCCTTGACATTAGTGGACCGGGATAGAGCCGAAGCAACCGCCTGTAATGTGTCATTAACCTGGGTCACATGTACCGTTTGCATTCCGGCGGTCTGTGCCCCACAGATGTTCTCGATGGAATCGTCAAAAAACAAAATATCCTCCGGAACCGTTTGCATTCGTCGAGCAACATGCAGAAATGATTCCACGTCCGGTTTGCGCAAACCAATCTCCCACGATGTAAAGACATCCGTACACAGTTCCAAGGTATCAGCAAGCGTCACCGACCAAAGTTTTTGATGCGCGGCATTGGTGTTGGAGAAAACATAAACCGGAGCAATATGCCGAAGTTGTTGCAGTAATACCCGTAGTTCAGGAAATTTGTCACGCAAAATAGCATTCCAGCCTTCCAACAAGGTACTATCATCAATGTCAATATCCAGCATTTGGCGCAGTTTGTTCATGTACTCATCCGTGTTGACACGCCCAATTTCAAAATCCCGATACGCATCGTCCATGACAAATCGGTTGCGTAAGATGTCCACACTGACATCAGCAGCCGCTGACCAAACCTTAAAAGCCTGACTCAAATCGATGTCGATTAGTACATTACCTATGTCAAATAAATAGGCCTTAGGTAGTGTTGAGTCGCTATCCATGAATCCTTTTAAAAGTCAAATGCCTCCGTTATTCTAACAATCACGCTGGATCGCAGAATAAGCCTTATGTGAGAATTGATACGTATGGACGAAAAGGAAAGAAGTTCTTTTACTGCGGCAAATCGCGAAGCCTGGAATCAAGCGGCAGGTTACCACAAGGCCCATCCACAATATCAAAAATTGTTGGACAATTTCTCGCAACCGGGCTACTCGATACTGGATAACATCGAGACAGAGATTCTTTTCAACATAGACATCGAAAATAAGAGTGTCATTCAATTTTGTTGTAATAACGGACGCGAGATTCTGTCAGTTAAAAACCTGAGCGCGGGCCGGTGTGTCGGTGTTGATCAGTCGGAAGAATTTCTGCGCCAAGCACAACAACTGGCGTCAATTGGAGAGATAGACTGTGAGTTTATTTAATCCGACGTCTACGATCTTCCTGAAATCCTCCACAACCAATTTGACATTGCGTATTTAACAATAGGTGTTATCGGATGGATGCCAGATCTGGATCGATTCTTTAAAATCGTTATTGACCTGCTTAAACCCAAAGGAGTGTTATTTATTTACGAACAGCATCCAATATTACACATGTTCGAGGATAGTGATAAGTCAGTACCACCAAGAATAAGAACATCTTACTTTCGCGAAGAGCCCCGGATCGACACGACGTCACTTGATTATTGGGGTGATGTCGAGTACGAAAGTGAACCGCAATACTGGATGGACCACAAATTATCGGATGTCATTATGGGGTGCATTCGCGCGGGTTTAGTTATTGACTACTTCGAAGAGTTTCCTCACAACGTCGGTACGTGGGGAAACTTTAACAATCACGAGGCGCAGTTGCCTTTGCCTTACGCACTAACCGCGTACAAAGACGGGTAAGGGTAAACGCAGTGATTCTGTGTTCAGCGTTTATTAAGGCGGCTATGGCAATAATAATTATTTAAATTTATCGGGGAGTTGTGCAGTGCGTGTTATGAATAAGCTAGCCTTAATCTTGATGAGCGCGAGCCTGTTAATCACTGGGTGTGTATCCGACCTAAAAGGCAGCACATACAGTCGTAAGGAAGCGCGTGATCCGATTACCGTGCACTACGGTGAGGTCAAGGAAACCCGGCCCGTGGTAGTTGAAGGCACTAAAACCGGTATCGGAGCCGTTATTGGCGGCGCGACGGGAGCAGTCGCGACGAGTGGCACCGGTGGTAGTCGTAGCAAACAAATCGCGCGGATTTTTGTTGCCACCTTTGGTGCATTTCTAGGCAGTAAAGTGGAAGAAGGGATCACCCGGGTACAGGGTGTTGAATTGACCGTTGAGTTAGACAACGGCGAAACTTACGCCTATGTGCAAGAAGAGGACCCCAACGTCGTATTTCAACCCGGCGATAGGGTAAAAGTGTTATCGACGTATAAAGGTGTTACTCGCGTTGCACCTTCCGATGAATAGGTAGTCGGGGTCCACTACAAAAACTATAGAAAAAGACCCAAATCGATCACTGCTCTGACCAAACGACCGATGTACGAACAACGCGTTCATTGATTTTCCTGAGTGAACGCCGTATATGAAGTTCGGTGAGTGTTGAACACAAGCGTTTTTTCTCAGCTTCTTCGCTACGCGTACAAAGTATCCAAGAGCGCTGACGAGGCTGAGGATCTTTTGCAGTTTGTGTTGCTTGCGACTATAGAAGCGGGTCGTACGGATATTGCTTGCATTAAGAACCGGCGTTGGCTGATGGGTGCTTTGCGAAAGCGTGCGCTGTTCGATGCCCGGGCGACTGTGAGGCGCAGAAACCGGGAAAGGTCGATCGAGGTTCATCAGTCAGAGACCCCGTCGAAACCGGCAGACTTCCCGGCGCGTTTTGTTCGCGCTTTGTCCCCACGTTTGAGGACGACAGCGCTTTTGGCGCTGTCGGGTCACTCCAAAGTTGAAATCGCGTGGTTGCTGAAACTGTCTGATCCGGCATTGCGTCAACGCATCGCTGAGATCAGGAAACGCTGGTACCTCTTTGGTAGCGACAACATGGTGGAGTTTACCGGTCTTAACGGGGAATTTGCCTTTGGCCGGATGCGGGCAGCGCTGCTCAAACCGGTTCGTCACGCCGGCGCCGTACTAGCGAGTCACGACACGGACGGTCATCTCTTTATAGTTTCCTCACAAAACGGGGCCTCACGGCAACCAAGGGTAAACTCAACCAAAAGAAAGGAGTAGAACCATGTTCGGTAAAAGCAACCTCAGCACTATCTGCTATTACGTGTCTGACATCAACAAAACGGAAGCATTCTATCGCGACGTGCTGGGATTGGATGTGCAACGCATGGGTGATGATGGCAGTGGCAGCGATTGGCTGCTTGCGAAGACCGCCAACGACATTGAATTGATCTTCTTCAAGCAGGAATCACGGCCGGGTAACTCGCCTATTGTCGTGTTCGATATTCCCCAGGGAGGTATCGACGACGTTGTGGCCAGTCTTGCAGAAAAAGGAGTTACGATTGTCACACCGGTCAATCATGCCCCTGGCGGATGGTCCGCTGAATTCGCCGACCCGGACGGACATACATTGTCAATGTACCAGTCAGAAGACGTTCCAAAAACAATACAATAACCACGTAAGACGGGTCTTGTAGGGCACGATGGGTCGCGCCGAAAGAAGTTGGATAAAAATGAACAGGCACTCAGTATAGGGTGGGTTACAGCTGACGCCTAACTCACTCTACAATTTCTTTTTCCTCGGTTTCTTCCTTTGTTGACCACGTAACGCGGCATCGAAGCCTAATCTTGCCCAAAACAACATTTCCTCGGTATCTTCCAACGCCGATTCGGGCAAAGCATAGTAAGACATCAAGACGGTTTTTCCGGCCTTGTCATAGGCAAACTGGGAGAGTTCGCTTTTAACAAACTGCTCCCGGTTTTCATCGTCCGCTTTAACGTAGAACTCGCCATCGGCTACCAGGCCGAACATTAGGCCGTCGCGAAATATTCCGTGGCCACCGAACATTCGACGCGCCTTAACGTTTTCAAACTCACCCATTAACTCGAGTAAATGGTCGATGAACGGATCCTCACGGGTTGTTGATTTCATATCAACTGACACTCCTAACAAAGCTGATAATGCTCATAAACATGCCATCTTACGTGACGAGCACAAAATCGCCTATGGATTTTGTCTTTAACTAATTGAAAAATATGCTCTAAGTCGCTGAAAACATGATAATATTGTTGCATTACTCATTGTTCCCTGATATCGATTTAAGGGAACCTTTAACAGTCCAATTGCAAAAATGTAGCCGTTTGGAATCGTCTACTCAGCAATAAAAAACGATTAAACGCAGATGTTTAAAAAACCTATGGCCGTTCGTGGAAACGGAAATCGGTTTTGGGATCTATACGGCACGCTCAGCGGGTTTGCCAATCGACAAAAACGGCGGTTGGCTGTTCTCGCCAACGACGGAGTGGCATTTGGAGTAACACAACTACAACCTATCGGTTCTGTGATATCTGTTATGGCAAGAAAAAGTTACGCCCATCATGTGAAAGATGAACTAGTAGGTATCGTCGCCTTCATTATCGTGACCTGGGGGGTATTTCTCACCAGCGTAGTGATGCCAATCAACAATTTCGGTTTGATTCCAAGAGATGCATCTGGTTTGATTGGTATTGTTACCATGCCATTTTTACACGGTAGTCTTTCGCATTTAATCAACAACACCATTTCGTTGTGTGTTTTGCTGGCGCTGTTAGCGGGTTCACGTACTCGGTCATGGGAAATCGTGGTTGCGGTCATTGTCGGTGGCGGTATTTTGTTATGGCTATTTGGACGCCCGGCGATTCATATCGGTGCCAGCGGGCTGATCTTCGGGTTGATCGCCTTTCTAATCGTGTCAGGAATTTTCGAACGCCGCGCTATACCGATGATTGTTTCGGTGATTACAGGTTTACTCTACGGATCGACTTTGTTACTTGGCGTACTACCCACTTCGTCGGGGGTTTCATGGGATGGACATTTATGCGGTGCGGCGGCGGGTATCGCAGTAGCATATCTGCTGACAAGAAAATAACCAGTCCGTTACTTTAATTCAATTTCGACAAACACGAATTCGTAGTCGTTGGTGTTGACGACATTGTGTTCGACACCTGCGTTACGAAAGTAAGAGACACCGCTATTTAACTGCGTGGTGTTGTCACCGTCTTTGGTTTCTAGTAACAGTTGTCCCGTCGTCTGCGGAACAACGACGTAATCATAACCATGTCGATGCCATCCAGTTTCGGCTCCCGGTGCAAAACGCCATTCAGTTACGATGACGCACTCATTATCGACCTGTGCGGTAGGAACGGCTTTGCTCTTTGTCGTGTCATATCGAGCTAGCGATCAGTTTAAGGCTTTAGTAACGATCTCATACACATCATTAGATAATTTGGATTGCGACGTAATGTGTTGCAAGTTTTGTTGCATTAACATCTGTCGTGCGGAGTCATAGCGCCGCCAATCATTAAAACCGCTGGCAAGCCGTGCAGCCACTTGTGGATTCAAACCATCGACCGCAATGACAAATTCACTTAACAACTCATAGCCACCACCGTCTTCGGCGTGGAATAACGCAGGATTTCCCAGACAAAACGAACCGATCAGTGAACGTACTTTGTTGGGATTCTTGATATTGAATGCCTCATGCTGAGTTAAGCCGCGAACGTCATGCAAAGTCTGGGGTAAACGCGAACGTGCTTGTACGGACAACCATTTATCAACAACCAGTGATTCGTTTTTCCAAGTTTGATAAAAATCTTCCAATACCGGTTGTCGCTCAGGACTATTAGAATTCGCCAATGCGGACAGGGCGGTGATGCGATCCGTCATATTTTGCGCTTGCCGGTATTGATCCAGACACAATTGATGGACTCCGCTATCATCCATTTCCATCAAATAGCTTAAACATAGGTTACGCAACCGGCGTTTGCCGATGGAAGCGGAGTCGATCCGGTACAGCCCATCGCTTGTCAATTCGGTATAACATTCGTGAAGTTTTGTCTTTAAAGTACGCGCAAGTTCTTGTTTCAAGAATACACGTGCAAGATGGATGGCCTGTGGGTCAATTGGATCCATTCGCTCTGCGATCAATGTCTCCGACGGCAATGTCAAGGCCTCCGCTTGAAAAGCCTTATCGTCAAAATCCTGTGCCAGAGTGGTAGTGAATGCATCTACAAAGCCATTATCCGCCTGCAATGGCCGTTCGCTTTTTATGTCATCGACGAGGTGTAAAATCTGTTGGCTAGCGAGTTGTTGCGAAGCATCCCAACGGTTAAACGAATCTAGATCATGAGCCATTAAGAACTTTAACTCAGCATCGCTACGTTTCAGATTCACCTTGACAGGTGCGGAAAATCCTCTTAGCAACGATGGTACCGGTTCTTGTTCAAGGCCCGAAAACTCGAAACTGTGTTCTGTGCTTTTAATTTCCAAAACCGATTCAGAGTCGCTCACACCCACATGATTTTTTCCTAGAGGCAGTGCGTGACCTTTTGCGTCCAACAATGCGACTTTTAATGGAATATGAAACGGCTCTTTTGTGTCTTGACCGGGTGTGGCCGGGCAAGATTGTTTGACAGTTAAATAAAAAGTTTTGCCATCGGCATCGTACACTCGCTCTATATCTAGCACCGGCGTGCCGGCCTGGGAGTACCATCGTTTGAATTGTTTTAATTCGACGTCACTCGCGTCTTCCAATGCGGTTATGAAGTCATCCACCGTTACCGCCTGGCCGTCGTGGCGTTCGAAATACAAGTCAATGCCTTTGCGAAAACCGTCCCTGCCTAACAAAGTATGCAACATGCGAATGAGTTCTGCGCCTTTGTTGTACACAGTTAGCGTGTAGAAATTGTTTATCTCAAGATAGGAGTCGGGCCGTACCGGATGCGCCATGGGCCCGGCGTCCTCGCGAAACTGATGAGTACGCAGAATATTCACATCTTCTATACGCTTGACACCACGTGATGCGATATCGGCGCTGAACTCCTGATCGCGAAAGACGGTAAAACCCTCTTTTAAACTCAACTGAAACCAATCGCGGCAGGTCACTCTGTTACCCGACCAGTTGTGAAAATACTCGTGGCCGATAACGCTGTCGATCGCTTCATAGTCGGCATCCGTTGCAGTATCCGGTTTGGCCAAGACGTATTTGGAGTTGAAAATATTCAATCCCTTGTTTTCCATCGCACCCATATTGAAATCATCGACCGCGACGATCATGTAACGATCTAAATCGTATTCCCGTCCATAAGTTTGTTCGTCCCATTGCATAGCACGTTTCAGCGCACTCATGGCATGATCGCACTTGTCGATGTTGTGTTCAGGTGTATAAATAAACAACCGCACCTTTCGGCCCGAACGGGTTACGAACTCATCTTCGATATGCGCTAGATCACCCGCTACCAGGGCAAACAAATAAGTGGGTTTTGGAAACGGATCGTGCCATTCGGCCCAATAGCGCCCATCGTCTAAAACCCCCTCACCTACCAGATTGCCGTTAGATAATAAAACAGGATAACGATCCGCGTCAGCGATAATTTTTGTGGTGTAGACCGTTAATACGTCGGGGCGGTCGATAAAATAAGTAAGACGCCGAAACCCCTCCGCCTCACATTGAGTGCAAAAATTACCTTCAGACAAGTACAGACCCATAAGACTGGTGTTGTCTTGAGGCCGGATGGTGTTTTCGATTTCGATCTCGCAACGATCCGGTAACGTCGGAATCGTTAACTCATTGCGGTGAATACTAAACTCAATTTTGTCGAGCTCGCGGCCATCCAGTCTAATCGACTTCAGCGCGAGTTCTTCGCCATCCAGAAGCAACGGTTCTTTTGTATTGATGTCGCGGGTGACTGTGAAGCGGGAACTGACCCGAGTTTCTTCATCGTCCAACTCGAACTGCAGATTCAACTTTTCGATTCGAAACGCAGGTGGACGATAGTCTTTTAAGTATGTCTTTTTTGGGGGATCCTGTTCCCGGGAATCAGCCATTTGCGATTTGTACTTGAAGAGCTCTCAAGACGGGAGCCACATATCAATAAAGTCGTTTATCCATCGCTCTTGTGCCTCATCGTATACCGCCGCATCGGCGATTTGTCGTTCAGCGGAATGGGCACCGGGCTTTGTCAAGTGATCACCCGCTTCCTCGAACCAGGTTTGGAATATGGTGGGTGTCACTTCCGGATGAAACTGCACGGCATAGGCTTTATCGCCATAAAGATAAGCTTGGTTCGGGTAGCGCTCAGAGGTGGCTAACAAGGTGCAGCCCTTGGGTACGCTAAAACCTTCATTATGCCATTGGTAAACATAAATACTCTGGTCAAGAAAACCATTCGATTCTGCTGTGGGATGAATATCGACATAACCGATCTCGTGTAAACCGTCGGCATGCGGACCCACCTCCCCACCCAAAGCGCGGGTCAACAATTGCGCGCCCAGACAAATGCCAAAAAACGGTTTGCCCGTCTCCACCCATTTGCCGATCCAATCCATTTCGCCGCGCAGGTAGGTTTTGCTGTTGTCATTCACGCTCTGCGATCCGCCGAAAACCACCACGGCTTCATACTCATAATCGTTACATGACGGTAAACTATCCCCTTCGGCAGGACAACACCAATCCAATGTATAGCCACGCTCACGTAAGCCTAAGGCGACACGATTGTCGGGTCGTTCCTGCAGATGCCGCAACATGAGTACCTTGCCACTACTAGCGGCGTCGTTCCTAGTCATTGCAGCGTATACACGAGAAAAAGCACAAATAACACCACGGCGCCTATGGGCAGCAACACGGCGGGCCAATCTTTTTTCGCTTCCTGGCTCTGTTTGAGCATGGTTTTAACGCCTGGGAAAAACACCAACAATATGATTAGCGCGATGACGCCCAACAGAATTTTTTCCCAGGAGTCCATAGTATTCATAGGCTTATATTGCCTTGTTCCCGGCTACCGGGTAAAGCACCGGCCGGGCTGTAAAATATTGGCACTGGTGTTATCAGTACAAAAAGGATTATATAACCTATTGATTTATATGGTTTTTATTATTTATTGGAAATCACGGCGCAAACTCATGGATGAATCGTAATGCTAATTGGTGTAGCATTTGAGTTGTATGACGAAGCTGGAGATTCAAGCTTATTTCGCATTCCCTTACCCACTCTTACGTCAACAAAAGGAGGGTCATATATGACCGAAGAGTCACCTCAGTCCGTTGAACGCCGACTACAAGTACTTCGCACCGAACACCGCGACCTCGACACCGTACTCTCCCGCATATCTAACGACAACTCTGTCGACGAATTACAAATACGCCGCCTTAAAAAGCGCAAACTTCACCTCAAAGACACGATTGCCAGACTTGAAAGCGAGTTATTACCGGATATAACGGCGTAACAAACTGAAAAACTAAACCCGAGCGATCACAAAAAACGAGCCGCGCTGCGGCTCGTTTTGGTTTGGCAGAGTAATTTCTTACTTAGTATCTGTAGTGATCCGGTTTATACGGCCCTTCCACCGGAACATTAATATAATCCGCCTGTTGTTGGCTCAACTCCGTTAACCGCACACCAATTTTTCTCAAGTGCAGCCGCGCCACTTGTTCATCGAGTTTCTTCGGTAAAACATAGACGTCGTTTTCGTATTTCTCCGGGTGAGTCCACAACTCGATTTGCGCCAACACTTGATTGGTGAACGAGTTAGACATAACAAAACTCGGATGACCGGTTGCGCAACCGAGGTTCACTAACCGACCCTGAGCTAACAGAATGATACGTTTGCCGTCCGGAAAAATAACGTGATCGACCTGGTCTTTGATATTTTCCCATTGATATTGTTCCAGACCCGCAACGTCGATTTCGTTGTCGAAGTGACCGATATTGCACACGATGGCCTGGTCTTTCATAACCTTCATGTGATCGTGTGTAATAACATGGTAGTTACCTGTCGCGGTTACAAAGATATCCGCTTTGTCAGCCGCTTCTTCAACGGTGACGACACGAAAACCTTCCATAGCCGCTTGCAAGGCGCAGATGGGATCGATTTCCGTCACCCACACGACGGCGCCGAGTCCGCTTAAAGATTGCGCGCAACCCTTACCGACATCACCATAGCCACATACTAGAGCAATTTTTCCGGCCACCATTACATCGGTCGCGCGTTTGATACCGTCGACCAAAGATTCGCGGCAACCATATAAGTTATCGAACTTCGATTTGGTTACTGAATCGTTGACGTTAAAAGCAGGAAACGGCAGCGTGCCGCTTTTGACCATTTGATAAAGACGATTGACACCGGTCGTGGTCTCTTCGGTCACACCTTGAATATTGTTCAATACTTTGGTGTACCAACCGGGCCGGCTTTCAAGACGTTTTTTAATCGCAGCGTATAAAGCCCGTTCTTCTTCGCTACCTGGATTGTCCAGCACCGATGCATCACTTTCCGCCTTTGAACCCAAAGTCACCAGCAAAGTCGCGTCGCCACCGTCGTCAAGAATCATGTTGGGCGTGCCACCGTCATGCCAATCAAGAATACGATGGGTGAACTCCCAGTACTCATCCAAAGACTCGCCCTTATAAGCGAATACTGACGTGCCACCCGCTGCAATGGCCGCCGCGGCATGATCCTGGGTGGAAAAAATATTACAAGACGCCCAACGCACATCCGCGCCCAACGCATTCAGGGTTTCGATCAACACCGCCGTTTGAATAGTCATATGCAAAGAACCGGCAATGCGCGCACCTTTTAACGGTTGTTGCGCACGATATTCCTCGCGCACCGCCATCAACCCCGGCATCTCAGTCTCGGCGATGGCTATTTCCTTACGGCCAAAATCCGCCAGGTCAATGTCTTTTACAAAATAATCCTGTGTCACCGCTTCCGCCGCTTGTGTACTCATTTTAAAACTCCTTAACTCGAATTCTGAATCGTTAGAAATAAATTAAGCTGTCTGCGCCTGGGCGCCCAGGCCCGCGGCATCGCGCAATAGGTCCGCTTTGTCGGTACGCTCCCAAGAAATCTCCGGTTCGGTGCGGCCGAAGTGACCATAGGCTGCGGTTTGCCGATAGATCGGACGCAACAAATCCAATTCTTGGATAATGGCTTTGGGCCGCAAATCGAAATGTTCGTTGACCAGCGCTTCGATTTGCTCTTCGGAGATCACATGGGTGCCAAAGGTGTTGACCATCAAGGACACCGGCTTGGCGACACCGATGGCATAAGCGACTTGCACTTCACATTGATCGGCCAAACCCGCCGCCACGACGTTCTTTGCGACATAACGCATGGCGTAGGCAGCCGAGCGATCCACTTTAGATGGATCTTTACCTGAAAAGGCCCCGCCACCATGGTGCGCAGACCCGCCGTAGGTATCAACAATGATTTTACGGCCGGTGAGTCCACAATCTCCTACAGGACCACCGATGACAAAACGGCCGGTTGGGTTCACCAAAAATCGTGTATCCGCGTCCAACATATCCGCCGGAATCACCGGTTTGATAATTTCTTCAATAACAGCTTCCTTAATCTCACTGTGCTCGAGTCCATCTTCGTGCTGAGTTGACAACACCACCGTTTCCACCTTGGCCGGCCTGCCGTCTTCGTAACGGACACTGACTTGTGATTTCGCATCGGGCCGCAACCAAGTCAACCGCCCCGATTTACGCACTTGGGATTGCTTTTTCACCAGACGATGGGCATAAGTAATCGGAAACGGCATCAATACATCGGTTTCGTTACAGGCATAACCGAACATCAAGCCTTGATCACCAGCGCCCTGATCTAGATCCAGACCCTGACCTTCGCTGACACCCTGGGATATATCGCTGGATTGTTTGTCCAATGACACGATCACCGCACAACTGTCAGCGTCAAAACCCATTTCGGAAGAGGTATAGCCAATCTCGTGAATAGTCTTGCGTGCGGTTTCGGGGTAATCGACATGGCAATTGGGATCGGACGTAATCTCGCCGGAGATAATGACCATACCGGTATTGACCAGGGTTTCGCAGGCAACCCGTGATTTAGGATCCTGTGCCAACAAGGCATCGAGAATAGAATCCGATATCTGATCGGCGACCTTGTCGGGATGACCTTCCGAAACGGATTCGGATGTAAATAGAAAACTGCGCGACATCAGCGTGTCTCCGTAATAAAGCTGGTTGGGATTAGTGTAAGATATAAAGAAATCTTTATATGTTTTAGGAGCATATCATATTTAGTTCGCTCACGGTAGACGTGATCGATATTTCGACGCATGATTCGACCACTGAGCGGGTGTGTACCTGTTTGTTAACCGTCATTTCCAATGGGGGATTGAATACCTGATGAAAGTCAATGAGTTACTAGACCACTGGAACGAAGCGCCGTCACAACAGTTAACGGCTCGGAAATACACTGCGCGACTACCGGTATGGGATGCGGCACGCATCGGCGCTTTGGCGGAATTGTTTCCATCACGCACCAAAACCCAGATCATGACCGATTTGGTGAGCGCAGCGCTGAATGAGCTGGAAAGTAAAATTCCTTATGTGCGCGGAGACAAAGTGATCTCTGAGGACGATCACGGCGATCCAATATACGAAGATGTCGGTTTGACGACGAAATTTCTCGAAATCGCGCGTTCGTACGCAAAACAATTACAAGAAGAAGCCGAGGCGGCGCGTGATGCGAAGCGTAGCGGGACAATTCAAAAATGAAAGTGTCCGTGTGGGAATTAGTGGCAACCGTCAGAGAGGACGGAAGTACTTGCGCTGCAGGGGTGTGAGACAGCCTCGCAAAGAGTCCAATTAAATGCAGAATATTGAAAACCGATGGTTATTGTCATCGCGAATCGCGTCAGCGGTGTGGCGATCTCGCTCTTTCTTAGCATTGATGAGATTCCTTCGCAGAGGCTACCCGGGGCGAAATCGAATCGGCTTAACATGACCTAACTTTTTCCACCGTCATTCTGAACGAACGGTAGTGAGTGAAGAATCCAGAAACGAAATCAGCGGGGCACATCAGTGACATGTATTGTGCCGATAAAGATTGCAGACAAACAGTAATCCTTATGGTGGGTTACGACTAACGTCTAACCCACCCTACGTTTACTAACCCATCTTAGTTAAGGCACCCTATCCACACAATTCAGTTAGGCACGCCTCCAGTTGCGTGAGATAGAGATCGATATCTTGCGGTGTTGCCGCAAACGAAACCGCGGGGCTGGCAGTGCCGATAGCTTCCCACACGCCGCGGTTAGCGAGGTAGACGTGAATCGCATTGCGAAGTTTGGGATCGTGCACTGAAGCCATTTCGATATTGTTCCTTGGCAGTGATGATCCTGGGTGGTAACCGGATCTACAATACAAACGGTAAACCGACCACGGTAGTTCTAAACGCTTACTGATAGTTTCGATGCCATCAGCTAACTTCGCACCCAACTCATTGACCCGCGTGTGGTTCTCTTTTGTTAACACCGTCTCCAACGTCACTTTCGTCGCGGCAATCTGTAACGCATTACCGTACAAGGTGCCGCCGAGGGCAACACGTTCGCGCCAGTCGCCAAATTCGCTTTGCGGCCCTCCTTCGAGAAATTCCCGCAGGGCTTCGGTTAAACCGTAAGCACCGATTGGAATACCGCCACCCAACGCTTTGCCGAGAACCAGTATGTCGCACTCCAAATCCCATTCCCGTTTTAGACCACCATAAGCGCAGACATGCGTATGGGCTTCGTCCAACACTAACAAAGTACCGTATTGTTGTGTCAGTTCACGCAAACCCGCATGGAAACCTTCATCCGGCATAAGTACGCCACCGACATTGGTAACGGCCGGTTCAACCAACACGCAAGCAACCTTGTTTTTTGATAACGCTTGTTCAACCGCGTCGAGATCGTTGAACTGAACAATCAAGGTGTTTTCCGCCGCGCCCGGTGGCAAACCACTACTTTCCGGGACTATCTTTCCGCTCTCAAGATAGTGCAAAGACTCGTCCAACATACCGTGATACTTGCCATCAAACAGTAGTACTTTATCGCGCCCGGTTTTAGCGCGCGCAATGCGCATGGCTTCCAAGTTTGCGTTCGAGGCGGCAAGCGTGAACTGCCAGCAAGGCAATTCGAAACGGTTGGCCAATTCTTCCGTCACTTCGACCGTTTCTTCAGTCGGCAAGAGCATTTGGCTGCCATTGCAGAATTGTTCATTCACCACTTCGGCCACGCCCTCGAGACCATAACCTGTCGCCATACTGGTATCGGCCAGATTCATGTCAAGATAACGATGGCCATCGATATCGCTCAGGTAAGCACCCTTTGCTTTCGCAACGACGAACGGCCCAGTGGGATAGAAAAAATTCATCCAGGCCATGGGCACACCATCGGGCATCGTTCGCCGCGCACGCTCCAACAAAGCCATTGACTTAGGCCGCTCGGCCTGGAAACGGGCAATCTCGCGCTGAGTGATTTCGTTTATTCGTTGTTGACTTATTTCGGGCATAGAAATTCAGACAATAAACGCAATCGAGAAGTCGATTCGGCAAACTAATTTACATGCCATGTTATCTAAATAATGTACACATTCCTAATTAACTACACTCACTATCGGATATCGAGCAGGCTTATCTCTCATATGGCGCAATGCATTGGGTACGCTTGCTTTTTGCACTGATGGGATTAAATATTTAACCATCTTCAATACAGAGTCGAATCAATTCCTAGAATTTATCATCCTGGCAATTGACGGTACCAATAATTCGGTCGAGTTTCGACGCATTGTGATCGCTGAAAAAGGCAAAGTCCATGGACAACATGCAATCAAAGCAATGGAAAATTATTGTGTCTAGGATTACAACACCAAGAAAATTTGGCTCGATGTGTTCGACTTCAACAAGCGTGGCCAACACATCTATGGAAAACTGGATAATTCTATGCCACTTAGCTAAAGTGGTAGACAAGAACAAGGTAACCCGGCCTCTCGTCAGTACCGTTGCGGCTGAAGAAAAAAGTCTTGCTACTACGTTGTTAAGCCTTAAACTGATTAATGTCGAGTCATCGTCGGGGTTAAGAAGTAAGGGAGAAAGTCATGCAGATGAAGCTTACGGTTTACGACGCAACCCAGCATGAACTGGGTCGCGTCCGATTAGCATTGAATTGGCTGCAAAAAAAGTGGTCGGTTATCGAAGACCCAAAACAGATCTGGCAACGGGTGGGATACAGCCGCAATGGCACGTTTGAAGTAAAAAGCTGGAGTGTTATCTGGCTCTGGGATCAAGGACACAATACGGTGATTTTCCACGACGCACCGCTGTATTACTTCGATCTTCGACATATTTCAAAACCAGGAAATGCACGCATCTTTGATCCGAAGGATAGGAATCTCAAAGAAGGAAAAATTCGTTGGACGATTGAAACATTAAGCCCGCTGCGTCAAAGAGCACTAAAACATCTCGATGAGATTATGCCGGCGCCTTATGGCAGCGTTAACTGGAAAAAAAATCCTTTCCATTCGTCTCAATCAGCGTCCAAGCCGGGTTACACGAATTGTGTAGAATTTCCTGCCTATCTCGGTTACCTGCTTGGTGACCCAAAGTTTCCGCAAGCCTACAGCGTCATGAAAGCGAAGGGTTGGTATGAGTACAGCGGTTCTACACAACCGCCATTACCGGGAGACGTATTTATTCTCTGCAAATCAGCCAAAAGGGATCACACTACAGCCCATATCGGCATTGTCTACAGCACGAACTGGAACAATAGCCAGGGCCGTTTGTGGCGAACGGCGGATTGGGGGCAAGGCAACAGCAGTTGGGACGGCGACTGGGTGGAACGCACCTACAACGCGGTGGCGGGCACACTAACTGATGGACCCAAACGACCTAGCAAGCCCCCACGAGCTATAAAGGGTTGGCTGAATCTCGATGAATATTTCGGAAAACCCGCTATATAGCTATACGCAAGTTTTGAGATTCTGACTTAGTCCGCAAAATCTTTTGTGCGTAATGTAGTTGTTTATAACCACGCCCATTACGTTAACTACGAATAGCATGCGATTTCAGTGACGGATAACTCCGCAAATTTATTATAAGTCCGCATACGCGTTTGATGAATTGAAATATCAGAACTGAAAAACTAAGAACTCTCTAACCGCGACTCTCAAACTCCTTCAACTTACGCGTTAAAGTGTTCCTTCCAAGGCCGAGCTTTTTGGCGGCTTCTTGTTTGTGTCCGCCGGTATGTGCGAGTGCTTGTTCAATCAACAACTTTTCGAATTGCGCGTTTAAGTTAGTGAGGATATCCGTGTCGCCGCGTTCGAGTTGTTGACGCGCGACTTGTTTAAGTTGTGTTTGCCACGATGTATTTGTCTCATCGCTTATGTCGCCATGTAACTCGTCCGGTAGATCATCTAATGTAATCGTTTGACTAGGTGCCATAACGGTGAGGCGGCGGCAAGTGTTTTGCAGTTCACGCACGTTTCCAGGCCAATGGTAGTTCTGGAAACGTTCCGATACCTGTGGCACCAACGTTTTGGTTTCCACATTTAATTCCTGGGCGGCTTCTTGTAAAAATTGTTTTGCCAGCGTCTCAATATCTTCACGGCGATCACGCAATGGCGGCAATGTGACTTGCATGACATTGAGCCGGTGAAACAAATCTTCACGGAATTTTCCTTGCTCGACCAGTGTTTCCAGGTTTTGATGAGTTGCCGCAATGATACGCACGTCGACTTCGATTTGTTCATGTCCGCCCACACGGTAAAACCGCCCTTCGGATAACACTCTAAGCAATCGTGTTTGTAAGGCAATCGGCATATCACCGATTTCATCCAAAAACAGCGTGCCGGTATGCGCTTGTTCAAAACGGCCTTTGCGCTGACTTTGCGCACCGGTAAACGCACCGCGTTCATGTCCAAACAATTCCGACTCCAACAGTTCCGATGGAATGGCCGCTGTATTGATGGCAACGAACGGACGTTGAGCGCGCGGACTGTTGCCATGTAACGCTTGCGCAACCAACTCTTTCCCGGTTCCGGATTCGCCACGAATCAACACGTTGATATGTGATCGTGATAGACGGCCGATAGCGCGAAACACATTTTGCATGGCGGGGGCTGAACCTAGCAGTTCGGGAAATTGCGCTTGCGCCGAATCGTTAGCAGGCTCCGGTTGTTGCATGGCGCGTTCAGCCAACGCAACTGCCTCATTTAAATCGAAGGGTTTGGGTAAATACTCAAATGCACCGCTGCGATATGACGCCACTGCACTGTCGAGATCGCTATGAGCCGTCATGATAACAACGGGGATGTCCGGTGCCATTGCCTGCAAAGAATCCAGTAATTCCAAACCACTGATACCCGGCATGCGAATATCCGTAATAATTAAGTCCGGTTTGTCATCGCGCGAATTATTCTTTTTAAAACGATGCAATGCATCGTTACCTGCTTCAAAACCTCTTGGCTCCATACCTGCTTTTTTTAACGCTCGCGTCAACACCCAGCGAATTGACGGATCGTCGTCAATGATCCAGACATTTCCTCTCGTCATCGTATCGTTACCAACGGTAGATAAACACTGAAACAAGTGTTGCCGGGTTCACTCACGTATTCGATCAACCCGCCATGTTGGCCAGCAATGTCTTGGGCGATGGATAACCCTAAACCGGTGCCCTCAGCCCGGCCGGTGACCATCGGATAAAAGATTTGCTCTTTTATTTCGTCCGGCACGCCGCGTCCGTTATCTTTTATGTCAACCCGAATCACCTGGCGATGGCGTTGATGACCGATGGTGATTTGTCGATCGACACGCGTGCGTATCTCGATATTCCCAGACTCATTATTAAAAGCTTCGACCGAGTTACGCAGTAAATTCAAAAACGCTTGTACGAGTGACGCGCGGTCCGCGTAGATCTCAGGCAAACTGGGATCGTAGTCGTAGCCGATGCTGATGGTCCCTGGTATCTCGGCTTCGATTAACTTGCGAACGTGTTCCAATACTTCATGAATATTGATGTCTTGGCGTTCGTGTTGTGACAAACCGCTGGTCATACGATCGACTAATTGGGTCAAGCGATCGGCTTCGTGTGTAATAATGCGCGTGTACTCGCGTAGCTCACGATCACTTAGCTCGTCGTCCAGTAGTTGCGCAGCGCCACGTAAACCACCGAGTGGATTTTTTATCTCATGGGCTAATCCACGCATCACCATTTGATTGGCCGCGTGACGGTTGCGTGTGCGGGTGCCTCGGGCAATACGCGCCAGCCGGTCAACTTGTGTCATTTCGACCAGCACATTTCCACCTTCTAAATAAGACAAGGCGCAATCCACCATCACATTTTCCGAAACGGGGTCATTAATCGGTAACGTGATCTCTCGCAAAGTCAGCGATTGCCTGGTATCACGCACAAACTCGAGATACTGTTGCTGCGTATTGCCCGGAAGTATTAAAGTCGCCCAGGGCTTTCCAAGCGCTTTACCCCGATTGGTCCCGAGCAATACCTCCGCTGCCGAATTCAGGGCCAGTACACATATATCTGCATCCAACCATACAACCGCTGTAGTAAGTTGGTCGAGCAGCCTGGATTCATCCAAACCCTCCCCAACGGACATGCCCTTCACATGGATGGCACCTTCTTGGTGCATTGAATAACTACATGCCTCGGATTGCGGAGGCACATCACCATCCTACGCGCTGTAATACATATCAAACTCGATCGGATGAGTGGTCATACGCAAACGCGTGACTTCTTCCATTTTGAGTTCTATGTAAGCATCAATGGCGTCGTCGGTCATGACGCCACCCGCCTTTAAGAATTCACGATCCCGATCGAGGGCATCTAAGGCGATATCCAAGGAATGCGCAACCGTTGCCACTTGTTTTTCTTCTTCCGGTGGCAGATCGTACAAGTCTTTATCCAAAGGTGCACCCGGATGGATTTTATTTTGAATACCATCGAGCCCCGCCATCAGCATGGCAGTAAATGTTAAATAAGGGTTGCCGGCCGAATCCGGGAAACGAATTTCAATACGCCTCCCCTTGGGATTAGCCACATAAGGAATACGGCAGGATGCCGAACGGTTGCGGGCGGAGTAAGCTAGTAAAACCGGTGCTTCGAAACCCGGCACTAAACGTTTATAACTGTTGGTGGTGGCATTCGCAAAAGCATTGATGGCGCGGGCATGTTTGAAAATACCGCCGATGTAATACAATGCCATTTCGCTCAAACCGCCATACTCGTCACCGCTAAACAAGGCATTGCCGTCTTTCATCAACGATTGATGCACGTGCATGCCATTGCCGTTATCGCCCACTAACGGCTTAGGCATGAAGGTGGCGGTCATACCATGCTGGTGGGCGACATTGTGCACACAATATTTATAGATTTGAGTTTCGTCGGCTTTGTTCACCAGGCTATTGAACTTTGCGCCAATTTCACCTTGACCCGCGGTACCCACCTCATGATGGTGCACTTCGACTTCCAGTCCCATCTCTGCCATGGCCAAACACATGGCGGAGCGGACGTCTTGCAATGAGTCAACGGGTGGTACCGGAAAATACCCCCCTTTTACACTGGGGCGGTGACCGATATTGCTGCCTTCATAATCGTTCTCCGAACTCCAGGCCGCCTCAGCGGAATGTACTTGGTAGAAAGCGCCGCTAATGTCGTCGCCCCACTGCACGGAATCAAAAACGAAAAATTCCGATTCCGGTCCAAAGTAGGCAATATCTGCAGTACCGGTGGATTTAAGATAGGCTTCAGCGCGTTTGGCGATGGAGCGTGGATCACGGTCGTAACCCTGCATGGTAGCGGGTTCAATAACATCGCAACGGACATTGACCGTCGCCTCTTGCATGAACGGATCCAACATCGCAGTATCAGCATCCGGCATTAAGATCATGTCGGATTCGTTAATACCCTTCCATCCTGCAATGGACGATCCGTCAAACATTTTGCCGTCCTCAAACATGTCCTCATCGACGGCGCTAGCCGGCACCGAAACATGTTGCTCCTTGCCGCGTGTGTCAGTGAAACGGAAATCGACAAACTTGGCCTTCTTATCTTTAATCAGTGCAAGCGCATCTACTGCAGACATTGTGTTCTCCTAAAATCTTCTGGAAATGGTAGGTTTCGAGGTTGCGTACAATCCACATCGTTGTACAAAACACCTAACTAGTGCAGGTCGTATGCCAATGAAACAATGTTTATAACTATTTGAATTATAAATGAATTACTTATATGATCTTTCCTCACCGCACTATTATAGTGCATTTTGAAAATCTTATTGCACTATTTTAGTTCAATTTGTTGTGTTTTAGCTTAATGATGGTATTTGCTCGAATACTGAAATGGATTTTTCTGGCGTTATCGTTTGTACTCGTTTTGGATGTCGCTTATCTGGTATTCCTGTGGCAAGGACGCCAAGTCACACCGATGGGCGCCGTTCCTGAATCGCATTTTATTGAGGCGTACAAAGAAGAGCGAAGCCACAAACCCGAACTACCGCACGTGCGTTGGAATCCGGTTCCATTGACTCACATTCCCGAGCACGTGGTTAAGGCTTTTATTATTGCCGAGGACACTCAATTTTTTGTGCACCATGGTTTTGATCTGGGCTCCATCAAACTGGCGCTTGAAGACAGTTGGAATAAAAAGCGTTTAACTCGTGGTGCCAGCACTATCAGCCAACAGACAGCGAAAAATTTGTTTTTAACACCTGAACGAGCACTTTTGCGCAAATGGCACGAGCTGATCTTGACGGCTGTATTAGAAGCGCGCCTCAGCAAGCATCGCATATTGGAAATCTACTTAAACGTGGCGGAGTTTGGAGTGGGCGTGTATGGTGTGAAGGCAGCGGCACATCAATATTGGCAACGTCCAGTCAGTCGTTTAACGACACAACAGGCTGCACAATTGGCCGCTGCGTTGCCTTGGCCCCAACGGCATAATCCGGCGACCCGCACAAACGCATTCCTACAACATGCAAAAAGAATTCATCGGCGTATGCAAACCGAATCTTATCCCACCCGACGTTGAAGCCGGTTCCTGCTAACAACAGGCTATAATCCAGCGGCAGAACGCACTCGAATCACAATGACTTTTCAAGACCTTATTCTCACCCTGCAATACTATTGGGCGTCCAAAGGATGCCTGATCATGCAGCCGTACGACATGGAAGTGGGCGCCGGGACTTTTCACACGGCTACCTTTCTGGCCGCTATCGGGCCGGAACCGATCAATTGCGCTTACGTGCAACCGTCACGACGACCGACCGATGGACGCTATGGAAAAAATCCCAATCGCCTACAACATTACTTTCAATATCAAGTGATCTTGAAACCGTCGCCGGATGATTTTCAAGAGCGATACCTGGGATCGCTTAAGGCGTTGGGGCTGGATTTTCTCAAGGACGATATTCGTTTCGTGGAAGACGATTGGGAATCGCCCACACTGGGTGCATGGGGATTGGGTTGGGAAGTGTGGTTAAACGGGATGGAAATAACCCAAGTGACCTACTTCCAACAGACCGGCGGACTGGATTGCAAGCCGGTAACCGGCGAACTCACCTATGGACTGGAACGCATTGCCATGTACTTACAAGGTGTGGACAACATTTTTGATCTCAAGTGGAGTAAGGGTTATAGCTACGGCGATCTTTATCAACAGAATGAAGTGGAGCAATCCACTTACAACTTTGAATACGCCAACACCGATCATTTATTTCGCTACTTCGACGAACACGAAAATACCTGCCGGCAACTGATAGAGAATCACTTACCCTTGCCGGCTTATGAAATGGTGCTGAAAGCGTCGCACACTTTTAACCTGCTCGACGCGCGCCACGCTATCGGTGTTACCGAACGTGCACGTTACATTGGGCGGGTGCGCGCACTCGCCCGTAGCGTCACACAAGAATATTACGCCAGCCGTGAAAAGCTCGGCTTCCCACGGGGCAATGCAAAGTAACATGCCGACTGCCCGCAAAAAAGCCGACAATTTGCTGATCGAGGTGGGCACCGAAGAATTGCCACCCAAAGCCTTGCGATCCCTCGGTATTTCGTTCGCCGACAGTATTGTTAAAGGATTACGCGATGCGGATCTGGCTACCCCAGATTGTGACTATCGTTGGTTCGCCACACCACGGCGCCTGGCAGTTTGGGTATCCAAGGTCCGTGTCAGACAATCCCAACAGACCGTTGAACGGCGTGGTCCAGCGTTGCAAGCTGCTTTCGACAACGAAAGTGAACCCACTCTCGCGGCCCTCGGTTTCGCTAGATCTTGCGGAGTCACGGTTGAAGAATTGGGACAAATAGAAGATGAGAAGGGTGCTTGGCTCGCATTTAAACAAGTGCAGAGGGGTTCAACCGCGACCAAAATAGTACCCGAGTGCATTGAACACGCTTTAAAACAATTACCCATTCCAAAACGCATGCGTTGGGGCAGTGGCGATGAAGAATTCGTGCGGCCAATACACTGGTTGCTGGTGTTGCACGGTAAGCGTCCGATTCGTTGCCGCATTTATTCCATTCGCTCAGGCAATAACAGTTATGGACATCGCTTTCATCACCCACGTGCTGTAAAGATCGCTAACGCCGACCATTACGAGGCGCGGATGACCGAAAGTTATGTCCTCGCGGATTTCGATAAACGGCGCGAGCAAATTTTGCAACAAATCGACCGCATCAATAAGAAACAAAAATTCACTACAGTTATTGACACAACTCTATTGGATGAAGTGACTGCATTGGTGGAATGGCCACAGGCTTTGGTGGGTGAATTCGATAAAGCTTTTTTGGATGTGCCGCCCGAAGTGTTGATCTCCTCTATGCGCGCGCATCAAAAGTATTTTCATGTGACCAACAGTCGCGGTACCTTGCTGCCCAACTTTATTACCGTCAGCAATATCAATAGCAAAAGTCCAAAACGGGTGCGCAACGGTAACGAACGCGTGTTAAGGGCGCGGTTGGCGGATGCGCAATTCTTTTGGCGAACCGATCTAAAACAAACACTCGAGGCAGGTTGCGAATCTTTGACCCAAGTTCTATTCCACCGGCAGCTGGGCAGCGTATTTGACAAAGCACAACGCATGCAAAAACTGGCGGGATTTATGGCGGGAGTGGCAAAAGAGAAATCCGCGCCTTACGAACGTGCCGCGTTGCTGGCCAAAGCAGATTTGGTGAGTGAAATGGTGGGTGAGTTCCCGGAATTACAAGGCGTTATGGGACTACACTATGCGTTGCACGATGGTGAGAACGAAGTCATCGCCCAAGCTATTGCACAGCACTACCAACCGCGTTTTGCCGGCGATGAATTACCTAAAACCCGGCTTGCACAAAGTATCGCTGTTGCGGACAAAATTGATTCCATAACGGGGCTATTCGGCATTAATGAAACACCCAGCGGCGACAAAGATCCCTATGGCTTGCGTCGCGCGGCCTTAAGTACATTGCGTATTGTTATCGAACAAGAGTTTGACCTGGATTTGGTGGAACTAATAAACCAGGCGGCCGATGGTTTCGCCCAGTTTCCAGGTGTTGCCTGCAACCAGGCAAGCCGTGAAGCGGCATTTGATTTTCTGCTCGACCGGCTACGTGCCTACTACGCCGATGAGTTTCAACCGGACGAAATAGCGGCAGTGATCGAATGCCGCCCCAGCCGGCCGTTGGATTTCGACTTACGTTTAAAAGCGGTGGCGACGTTCCGCAAAATGGAACAAGCGCAAAGTCTGTCTATGGCGAACAAACGCATTCGCAATATCATGCGCAAGGCTAACGACACGGTTCCCGACATGTTCAGCGATTCATTGCTAGTCGATACTGGCGAGCGGGAACTGGCAAACGCATTGGTCAAAGTGTCGTCCGACGTATGGCCATTGATTACCGCGCGGCGTTACACCGAAGCGCTCGGTTTGATGGCGGATTTTCGCGGACCCATAGACCAATTCTTCGATGAAGTCATGGTCATGACCGATGACAGCGCAGTACGTGCAAACCGTTTGGCATTGCTGGATCATGTCAACCGTTTGTTTTTGAGTATCGCCGACATTTCAAAACTACAAATATCGCATTGAACCGCGCATGCGTCTCGTCATTCTAGACCGCGACGGTGTCATTAATCACGATTCGGATGATTACATCAAGTCCGTTGACGAATGGCATCCTGTAGAAGGAAGCCTGGAAGCCATCGCGCGACTGTGTCGAGCGGAATACCATGTCGTCATTGCTACCAATCAGTCCGCCATTGGCCGTGGATTGATGGATATGGACGCACTCAACAGCATCCATAGACACATGTTGGATCAGATTCACGAGAAGGGTGGCGAGATCGATGCGATATTTTTTTGCCCCCATGCGCCACAAGACGAATGCGAGTGCCGCAAACCGAAACCGGGTATGTTGCATCGCATCGCGGAACGGCTGAACATATCTTTGACTGATGTTCCTATGGTAGGTGATTCATCGCGAGATTTATTGGCGGCCCAGGCTGCCGGGGCATTCCCAGTGATGGTGTTGTCCGGTAAAAACGAATTTAATCTTAAACCGGGCGAGAAGATTACCAGCGATTCCCGCTTCTCCACAGTTCCCACCTACAGCAATCTGGCCTCGTTTACCGATGCGTTGTTGGATGGCCGATTGGTGCGTTACGTTTCTGCCTAAGGAACCGCTGATTAATCCAGTTCTGTCATTTCGATTCCTCACGCCCCCAAACAGGCTCAGGATAAACTCCGGGAGAAATCTTATAACCTGTTTGTTATTAAAAGCCAGATTAAAAAAGATTTCTCGTGTTACTCGAGGAGTGGCACACGGATGTGCCGTCAACGGACCTATGGATGGAAATGACAAAATAATAAAAGGTTCTCTAACCCTTGGCGGCGGATTACTTTTTTGCGTGCGTCGATTCTTAGCTAGTCGTTGAAAACATCCTTGTTATTCATCCGTTCGTTGATATTTAGTACCGGGCAAATTGTGTCCGCTATTGTCTATTCGTTCGTCGCAATCTTGTGTTACCCGCTTCCACCGCTGACACGCTCCCGTTTAATCGGCTACTGGGCACATGCGATGATTTGGTGGTTGCGCATCACTTGCGGATTGAGCCACCGCGTTGTGGGTCTGGAAAACTTACCCAACACACCGTCAGTAATCTTAAGCAAACATCAATCCGCCTGGGAGACCATTGCTTTTCAAACGATATTTCCACCGCAAGCCTGGGTGTTGAAACGCGAACTGTTATGGATTCCTTTTTTTGGCTGGGGGCTTGCCGCAACACGACCTATTGCGATTGATCGATCACAAGGCGTACGGGCGTTGGACAGCGTTGTTAAACAAGGTATACAAAGAATCGAGGAAGGACGTTGGGTCGTGGTGTTCCCCGAGGGCACACGCACGGCGCCAGGCGAAAAAGGCCGTTACAACCCGGGTGGCGCCATGTTGGCCAGCAAAGCGCAGGTACCGGTGGTTCCGGTTGCACACAACGCCGGTGAATTCTGGCCCCGGCGTGGATTTATTAAAAAACCCGGCACAATTACCGTTTCCATCGGACCACCGATTGAAACCAAGGGGCGCAAAGCAAAACAAATTAATGCCGAAGCCGAAGCCTGGACCGAAAATGAAGTCGAACAGCTAGCTAGCGACTAAATATTGAAGTAACGTTAATCTACGTAGGATGTGGTGCGCTTGCAAACCGCATCAACCGAGATTGATTTTGTTTCAGACGTGATAGAGCTTGTGTAGCGCGGATGCAATGAAATGGAACCCGGGAATGTATTTTCCCCGGATTACGCCGCTTCTTCCGGACTACGACTTCTAACTACGTTGTTGATCTCTATTAAGTAGCCGCACGCGTTGTTCTCGTCGCCCCACAGGACCTCGAAGGTAATCGCTAAGAGCGATTGGCTACCTGTCCGACAAAGCTAATCGGAAACCGAGAAACGCGAATGTAGCGGCGAAAGAGCGCTTCATCCAAGTCATAATTTTAGGTCTGGAGATCACATAATCGCGAGCCAACGCAGCACATCCGCCATAGGCTACGAATACAATAAAAGTCAACAACATGAAAATACTGGCAAGAAACATCATTGTGAAGGTCACATTTGGATCGTCGGTATTCACAAACTGCGGAAGAAACGCTAAGAAGAAAAGTGATAGCTTGGGATTAAGAATGTTTATGAGTATTCCATTGATGACGGTACGAACCACGGAAACAGCGCTGCGATCTTCATGGATATCGAGTGTTCCCCCATCTTTCAGAACGCTCCATGCCATATAGATCAGGTAAGTCGCGCCAAGAAATTTCATCACTTGAAACGCAAGTGCACTGGTGTGAAAAATCGCAGCAAGCCCTACAATGCTGGCCAATGCAGCCGGAACTATCCCGAACGTACAACCGAGTGCTGCCACGATGCTTGCTCTGAATCCCCGGCCCAAACCTACAGCCAAGGTATAAATGACACCCGTCCCAGGCAGAAGAATGACTACCATTGAAGTCAGTATAAACTCAATACTCATTTTGAAAACTTTGAATTTCCATAGCTTAAGATATAGCTGAAAGTCTGACTACACAACTGCTTTAGACGCAACTACTTCGGTTAGCGGAGAAGATTATAGTTAGATTGAAGAGTGATGTCTCTACCAGCTGCAATCCTCGTTTTAGCAAATCAAGTCGAGCGGAAGAATTTCTTCCGTTGTTTACCGTTTATGCTCGTCCGGTTTCTATGTAATCGGACGCTGTTTGCAGAATTAGTTAGCGATTTATACAAATAACGACGAACTCAGTTCGTTAATGGCGACGATCATTTCCGGATCGTCGGTTAAAGATTCGGAAATCGCACTACGGCAAGCTTCTTGGGGTTCAATACCCGACACCATCAGTTTGGCCGCGTGTACTAACAAACGGGTGCTGGCACCTTCGTCAATACCGTTGCCCTTCAAGTTGCGTGTCATGCCGCCGAACTTCACCAGCAACACCGCGGTATCCGCATCCAAACCGGATTCTCGTATCACAATGTCTTTTTCCAATTCGGCATTGGGAAAGTTGAATTCGATGCTGACAAAACGTTGTCGTGTGCTGGGTTTTAAGTCTTTTAACACACTCTGATACCCGGGGTTGTAAGAAATGGCCAGACAAAACTCCGGTAGTGCCTTGATTAATTCACGGGTTTTTTCAATCGGCAACAGTCTTCGGTCATCGGCGAGAGGATGTATCACCACGGTGGTGTCTTTGCGCGCCTCGACTACCTCGTCCAGATAACAGATACCGCCGACACGCACGGCGTGGGCCAAGGGCCCATCTACCCATTTGGTTTCGCCACCGACAATCAAATAGCGTCCGACCAGATCGGAAGCAGACAAATCGTCGTGACAAGACACAGTGATTAACGGCCGCTGCAAACGCCAGGCCATGTATTCCATGAAACGGGTTTTGCCGCACCCGGTCGGACCTTTCAATAATACAGGGAGCTTATTGCGATACGCCGCTTCGAACAGCGTTACCTCGTTATGTTGCGGCGCGTAGAACGGCTCATCCAACACGCGGTAGTCGGAACTATCGAACGAGGTGGTATCAGTATCGACGGGATTAATCTGGGCAGTCATTGCCACAGTCTACAATGTTAGAGCGCAGCATGCACTGAGCCGAAGGAAAAACTAAGTTGGTAACGAGCTCTAGATTATTTTTTCTTCCAGCCGCCTATAAATACGTAATACCCGGGTGGTGTTTTATCTATAGCCTTCTTTCCCGCCAGGGCTTCAACATTTTTTAAACTGGTGTTGTTTTTCTTGGCAATTTGCTCGTATTTTTTACGTCGCTGATCGTTGACGGACTTCACCAGTGTTTGCACGTCGCCACCGCCTTTGACCACACCAAGATAACCGTTAGGTTTCTCACCAACAAGACCCGCTTTTTTTGCTTCCTGCAAGTTCAATGCTTGGGCTGGAACGGCGACAAGGGCCAGTAATAAAAAAAACGTAGTAAATAATTGTTTGATATTCATACCAGATACCTCATTCAGTCTTCGCATATTCCAGTTCACTTGGTCAGAATAACCCACTATCTTCCGAAAAGACGTCTTCTAAGTCTTTTTCCACTTTGACACGAATCTCGTGCTCGATTTTTACGTTCAAATTGATTGTAATCGGTTCTTCCGGTGGCGCTACCTTGACCGTTGGCGTGCAACCGTATGCCAGCAGTGACAACACGATCACTAAGCTATTTATTGATTTCATTCTATTCATCTTGCTCTCCGCAAGTTCATTTTACTCAGCATAACATTGCATAAACACACCCGCTACTATTGTACGGATTTATAGTGTTCCCGCACGCGTTGGTCCAATTTTTCATTCAACCCCTCCACTAACCGCAGACTCCGTAGCAAGGATAAAATATTCTGTTCGAGGTTGATGTTCACGTGTACCGGACGATCGGTTTCCAATTCCGGGCTGGTTCCTTCCAAATGCATTTTCAGTAACAATTCGCCGTCAGGGCTGTAAAATGTATCTGCGGTTAATACATCGTAGCGAAAATCCTTAAGCGCCTGGAATACGATCTCGGTACCTGGTGCCGCATCTTCAATGGATTGGGTTCCGCCTTCCGGTGCATAGTTAATCCGTCCACCTGGGCTCAGGGCATGCACCTCGCCTTGCTCGATATGAACACCATCGGGGCGTATATCAATCGGTATCCGACCGCTGACCCTACCGGTTGCCGCTAAACCTTCAAATTCTTGTAATCGCATCATTTCTTCAATATTTAAACTATCTGCCGTTAGCACGAGTTGGTTTCGTTCCTGATTGAAATCCAAATGCACCTTCTCGCTTTTAATCTCTCCGCCCAGAAACCCCGCCGACATCGCCTCCGCCATTAACGCTGGTAACGAGCCATGAGCCGATGGTTGCAACGACACCATAGCCTGCACATCATTTAACGGTAAACCAAAGTCTACTTGTTTGACATTAACCCCGGCTGAATGTTGGGTACGGATTGCGGGATAGATTTCTATCGGTATTTCCGCTGTTAATCCCGAGAACAACACATCGCGCAAGAATCCACCGCCATCCTCGATTGACACTTTGGTTTGCACGTTTGTATTGGTTTGATTATCCGTTATTCCCCACCGCACGTCTCCGGTGAGACTAATCTCACCGGATACCAGATCGAACGGGTACGGCCACGGTTGCCAGAAATCGCCCAAGGTCAACTCGCGTTCGCCCAAATCGATGGTATCGGTATTGATTTTTAATCGACCTTGTTTATCCGGAATTTGATACTCCAACTCTGAAGTAATTCGACCAATATCCGGTAACATGGAAAATTCCGAATCGGCCGTGGCCTTTGTGTTGTCCACCGACATGTTGGTTTCAACATCCAACAACACAGCTTCCCGCCCATCTACAATGGTCGAAACACGACCGGTTTGTGCGACCCCCTGCGCGGACCACCGCACACCTTCGCCTCCGTTCACGGATAAGTCCAGGGTTATCGGCTCCGGCGTGATTGGAAATTGTTGCCAGACTAAAGGTGCCATAGTCGCTGACCATGGCCCCGATTGCAGCGACCAATGCCGTTGCTCATTAGTAAACGCCAGTACACTCTGTCGTCCGGGTTTGAGCGTTGCCTGGGGAATATCGATATCCGCAAGCTGCAACGCGCTTACGGTAATCGTGCTATCGGAGTTGACCATTAGCGAAACGCCGTCTCGACTCCTGTGCATTGAGCCGCTTAAAGGCCAGTGGACACTTTGCATACTGAGTTGTTCAGAATCGATAGTGTTCAAAGTAATCGCGCTACCGGCTTGTAAATCGATAACGAAACCGTTGTTGGTATTATTAAATGAACCCAACCAATCGAGTTGCCCGTCGGCTATGTCATAGCCAAACGCCTTTACCCCCCCAAACCTGACATTTGTTTCGGCATCCGACCAATGCAACGATGCTTTTTTGCCATCGACGACTCCGGACAAGTTAGCATTGAGCTTTTCAACCGACCAGTCTTCGGCTACCAGCGCCTTCATATCGATCGTGTTGGTGTCCGCAAAACGGACAATAAATGCATCATCGGCAACTTGAAGCTTACCCGCTAATTGGGACCTTAACTTGCCCGACTTAATGTTACCTATTGTAATTTGTTCAAAATCCGCGTGACTCGATGTCAGATCGACACTCAAGCTGTTTGCGTCTTTGGCAATGTTTGCCTCCCACGCCGCCGCACCTTTCTCAATTTGAATAAGGTTTGTCTCTAATGCATCAACCGCAAATCGTGCTTCACGATGCGTCGCTACATTGATATTGGCAGGTGCAATAGTCACCTCACCGGGCCAAGTGATTGTCGCATCCTGCAACGAGAGCTGTGAATGCTGAAGACTCTGCAAGTGTAAACGAGTATCGTCATTCGTCTTTACAAATAACGTCCGATCAGCAAAATGAACCGAACCACCGGGTTGCAATCGCACCCGTTTTAGTTTAGCGCCACCAGCCGACAACTCTTGAAGTTGTAAATGGTTGTCGTCGGTAAAGGTAAACTCAAAACCCTGGTCAGTTTGTTTAAGTATTCCATTCGTGGATGTTTGCAAATATTCCAAGCCGACATCAAAGCTTTGTATGTTCTGCCCGGTACCGAGCAATGTTAAGTTGGATACCCCTTTGGCGATTTCTTCAATAGTAAAACCGACCTCTAAAACTCCATGCGCTTCAAGCCCCTTGGTCACCGTAATTAGCGGTGATGCCCATTCTCGCAACGCATCCAAATCAACTTTCACTTCACCGGCAAGTTGATTGCTTGATACCGGCTTTATCTCTACATAGGCGGGCCTGCTACCTGCAGTAAATGGAGGTATAAAGTCGAGACTTAAATCCTTGCCCTCATTCCAATTCAGTTGCAATGAACGAGATTCGCCATTGTCCGATACAAACTCAATCTCACCGTGTAAATCCTCTGCCCGCTTATTTACTTCCAGGCGTGCACTGGCATCGATGGGTGGCGTTGTTTGACTCGAATACAAATCGACTCGATCGACCAGCAACGAATCGAATGGAATTTGTTGCTGCCACGATTGACTCAACGCCAATAACAACGGTTGCAAGGCGAAGTCATTTCGTTGTCCGGTATTAAGTGGCGTGTGGTTGAGTGCCAATTGCTTGACAGAAATAGTCTGAACATTTCCACGTAACAAGTCGCGCCAGTCAAACGACGTGACGATATTTTTTCCATTTACGCGCCATGTATTGTCCGTTGCACCAAATCGAATGGAATCGACCGCAATTTCGTCCGTTGAAACTGAGTCAATGTTAACGTCGACATCGAGAAAACCCCGGTTTTGCAATTGCCTCTGCACCAGACTTTCCAGAATCTGTGGCATCGATAGCCAAAACAGAACCCCGCTCACTATGAGCAATACTAAGATTACGATGTTTAACCGTAGTAATTTCACGGGCAGGCACTGACTATGGGCAATGGTTTAATAAACGTGCATTTTGTATCAACGCACAATGTTTTAATATGACATTATGGACGATGTAAAAGCCATCTCTATTGATCTCGACGATACACTGTGGGAAATCATGCCCATTATTGTCCGAGCGGAAAAGAGAGTGCATGCTTTCCTCGCCGACAATTACCCTCGCATTGTCAAGAACTTTGATATTGTCGCCATCAGGGCGGTACGCAACGAAGTGTTACAACAACAACCCGGTATCGGGCACGATTTTACCGAGATGCGGCGGCAAACTTATGCCTATGTATTGCGTCAATGTGAATACGATGAATCCGGCGCGGAACAAGTTTTGCAGATTTTTCTCGATGCCCGTCACGATGTCGAACTTTTCCCTGATGTGTTACCTGCATTGCAGGCTTTGAGTGAAAAGTACCCTCTCATTGCATTATCCAATGGCAATGCGGATGTTGTCCGTTTACAGTTGAATCAATTCTTCAGTCATTCGGTGAATGCGAGGGAGGTTGGCGTGCTCAAACCACATCCCAAGATATTCGATGTTGCTTGTGATCGACTTGGCTTGAATGCAGAGGAGGTATTACATATCGGCGACCACCCCGTGGAGGACATAAAGGGTGCCGCCGACTACGGCATGCGCACAGTTTGGATTAACCGCAAGCAACAAGAATGGGAACACGAGCACGAACCCCATGCGCAAGTGCAAGACCTGGCTGAACTGGTCGAATTATTGATCTGAGCCTATGAGCTTTCAAAAGACGGATATCGCCCTGCCAATGATGAGTTGCGGCACGCAGCGGTCACTCACCGTATTTCGATTCGGTAACGAAGGCGAACGACCTAAAGCTTATATTCAAACTGCCCTACATGCGGACGAAAACCCTGGCATGTTGGTGATGCATCATCTCACAACCATGCTCAAGGACGCCGATAAAGATAGAAATATTACAGGCGAAGTGGTGCTGGTGCCGGTGGCAAACCCAATCGGCTTGTCACAACATTACCTGGGTAACCTGCAAGGGCGCTTTGAATCCAGCTCGGGTCAAAACTTCAACCGCCTTTACCCCGATATCACTAATCGCGTTGTAGATAAAGTTAGGGATCGGTTGGGCGATAGTGCGGACGCCAATGTGGCCGAAATTAGGGCAGCCGTGGGCGAAGTACTCGCAGAAGTCGCAACCACGGATGAGCTTACCGCTTTGCGTCTCGCCTTGTTACGCTTAGCATTCGATGCCGATATTTGCTTGGACTTGCATTGCGACTGGGAAGCGGTTTTGCATATTTACACCTCTCCCGCTTTGTGGCCGAACGCTGGGGACTTGTGTGCTCAATTAGGCAGTGAAGCGAACTTACTGGCGGAAGTCTCGGGTGGTCATCCATTCGATGAAGCAGTGGGTGGCATGTGGTGGGAACTAGCAAAAAAATTTCCCAAGCAGGCAATCCCACCCGCTTGTCTTTCTGCAACCGTGGAATTGAGGGGCGAAAAGGATATCAGTGACGCACGAGCCAGACAGGATGCCGACAACTTGTTCCGGTTTATGCAACGGCGGAAAATCATCGCGGGCGACCCTGGTCCGTTACCGGGAGAAAAATGTGAGGCCACACCATTGACTGGTGTCGATACGGTCAAATCCATCAAGGCGGGCGTTGTTGTCTATCACAAGCAACCCGGTGACTACATCGAAAAAGGCGAAGTTGTAGCCACTATTGTCGACCCATTGAAACCGGACGCAGTCACAGCGCGGACGGAATTAAAATCATGCACCTCTGGTGTAATGTATGCCCGGCGCGGTGATCGATTCACCCGGCCAGGACAGACCTTGTGCCGCATCGCAGGTAAAACCCCTCTACCTCACCGAACGGGTAATTTGTTGAGTGATTAGTTGTCGGTATTGCAGGAGCGAGCTTGCCCGCGCGTGGCAAGCTAGATTTACTGCTTATCCACCTCGGAATTGTCTACCTTACCTAACAAGTGTTTTACCGCGACCAATTGAATACAAACCGCTAACACTTCCATGGATTGCTTTACTTCTTCCCGTCGTGGGAATGTAGGTGCGATGCGGATATTCCGGTCGCGCGGGTCTTTTCCGTAGGGAAAGGTGGCGCCGGCTTGCGTTAATTTCACACCGATGTCATCAGCTACTTGAACGACTTTCTGGGCACAACCCTCCCATACATCCAGACTGACAAAATAGCCACCGTTGGGATTTGTCCAACTCGCCGTACCGGTACCATCCAATTCGTTATGTAATACTTCTTGCACGATATCGAATTTCGGTTTGATTAATTCCGCATGTTGACGCATGTGTGCGCGTAAACCTTCGATGTCGCCAAAAAGCCGGGCATGGCGTAGTTGGTTTATCTTGTCCGGGCCGATGGTCTGGATGGCTAGATGTTTCAAGGTGTCGTCGATATTTACGGGACTCGCTGCCATGGCCGCCACCCCCGCCCCCGCCAGACTCACCTTTGAAGTCGATGCAAACATGAGTACGCGATCCTCATGACCGGCTTCAACACACGCCTCATAGATACTGGCCAGTGCATCGGGACGGTCAACAAAATAGTGCTCGGCGTAAGCATTGTCCCACATGATACGAAAGTCCGGCGCTGCGGTCGGCATACTCGCCAAATCACGTACCACCTCCTCGCTGTAAGTGATTCCGGTCGGGTTGCTGTATTTGGGTACGCACCAAATTCCCTTAACCGACGAATCTTCCGCGACCGCCGCGGCTACCTGTTCCAGGTCGGGTCCCGCGTCTGTCATATCGATGGTGACGAGTTTAAAACCCAGATGTTCGGTAACAGCGAAATGCCGGTCATAACCGGGGCTGGGGCATAAAAATTTTAATGGGCCTTGCTGCATCCAGGATCCGTCACCGCCGGGAACACCAAATAAATAGGCACGCACCAAAGCGTCGTACATCATGTTCAGACTCGAATTGCCACCTACGATGATTTGCTCGGACGTCACCTGCAACATATCGGCAAACAATTTTTTCATCCGGGGGATACCGCTCAATCCCCCATAGTTACGGCAATCCGTGCCATCATCGGCGGTAAAATCATTAACCCCGGGATACTCCAACATGGCATTCGATAGATTCAATTGGCGCACCGAAGGTTTGCCACGGGTCATGTCCAGTACCAGTCCTTGCTCGCGAAAATTCTCATAGCGCGTGGTCAGCGTTTGTTCCAGCGCTTCCAGCTCAGATACGTCAAGCGTCTTAAAATCCGGCATACAACATCCTCATTCAGTAAAATGAAATGTTTTATTGGTTAAACTTAGGTCCAATTTTATGCGTGTCATTCCCGTACGCAAAGGTGTTTTTTCTAAGGTTTTAGTGGTGTGTTCCCCTATATTTAATGATTTGAATGAATTAACAGACTTACAATGAAACAACCAAAAATACTTGCTTTCGCCGGTAGCACCCGAAGCGGGTCATACAACAAAAAACTTGTTCGCGTCGCTGCGCAAATGGCTCGCGATGCTGGGGCCGAAGTGACACAAATTGATCTGCGCGACTATCCCATGCCCTTGTACGACGGCGATTTGGAAAACGAACAAGGTCTGCCGGAGAATGCTAAAAAGCTAAAACGGCTCATGTGCGAACACCACGGATTTCTGATTGCCGCACCCGAATACAACAGTTCCATCACCGGTGTGTTAAAAAATGCCATCGACTGGACATCGCGGCCGGAACCGGATGAAGCATCATTGATTGCATTTAGCGGTAAAGTAGCCGCTTTGCTTGCCGCCTCGCCGGGAGCACTGGGTGGTTTGTGCACGCTGGTCACGGTACGCATGATTTTGGGTAATCTCAATATGCTTGTCATACCGGAGCAAAAGGCCATACCACAGGCGCATCAGGCTTTCGATGAACAGGGGAAGCTGAAAGATAAAACAACATGTGATGCCGTGAAATTGATCGTGCATCGTTTGGTCAATGTGTCAGCGAAAATGATTGTTTAATGTTGGACTATACAGATAAGAAACAACGACTCATTGCTGAAATCGCATCCGCGCCTGCTGGTAATGTTCGCCTCGGAAAACAGACCTCGAATCTGTTCCGTGACCGCGAACAAACACCTAACCAGACGCTTAACGTTAAGGACTTTAACAATGTTCTTGCAGTTGATGCAGAGCAGGCCTGGGTTGAAGTGGAAGGCATGACGACCTACCAACGTTTGGTTGATGGCACCTTGCCGCATGGCGTTATGCCTGCCGTAGTGCCCCAGTTAAAGACCATCACCATAGGCGGCGCGATTTCTGGAATTGGCATCGAATCATCATCGTTCAAATACGGTTTGCCGCATGAAACCGTTTTGGAAATGGATGTATTACTCGGTCATGGCGAAGTCGTTACTTGCACACCAGACAACGAACATAAAGACTTGTTTTACGGTTTCCCTAATTCCTATGGAACACTGGGGTATATTTTAAAACTCAAGGCATCGACTGTTCCGGTCAAACCTTATGTCGAAATTCGACACAGGCGCTGCAGCAACGCTCCAGAATTATTTGAGCAAATCGAACACGCTTGCAACAGCGGTGTGGATTTTGTTGACGGCAGTGTATTTAACAAAAATGAATTGTATGTCACTACCGGTTGCTTTGTTGATGAAGCACCATTTACCAACGACTACACCTATCTCGATATCTACTACCAATCCATCCGCAGAAAAGAAAAAGATTATCTATCTGTACACGATTACATTTGGCGCTGGGACACAGATTGGTTTTGGTGCTCAAAGAATTTGTATGTGCAAAATCAATTCATGCGCCGTCTGCTCGGCAAACAACGCCTGAACTCGCGCACTTATACCAAAGTCATGCGTTGGAACACGCACTGGGGTGTGACACGCAGATTAAATCGGCTGGTAGGCAATCAACCGGAATCCGTTATCCAAGATGTGGATATCCCCATTGAAAACGCCGCCGAGTTTTTAGCATTTTTTCAACGTGAAATTGGAATCAAGCCCATTTGGATATGTCCTATTGGGACTTTCGACAAGTCCGTAGCATTTGATCTTTATCCGATGGATCCAGAGAAACTGTACATCAATTTCGGATTTTGGGATGTGGTGCGTAACCGGCAAAATCACCCGCCCGGACACTACAATCGTCTGATCGAGAAAAAAGTCGCGGCACTCGGTGGAATTAAATCACTGTACTCGGATTGTTATTTTTCCGAACAAGAATTTTGGTCGAAGTACAACCGAGAACGTTACGAAAATCTAAAAGCACGTTACGACCCTCAATCTAAGTTAAAAAACCTTTACCAAAAAGTCGTGCTAAAACAGTAATCATGGACTCGTATCTCGGGGCTATAGTTGAAATTTAAACCCTTTAGCACCATAACTAACGATCCGATCTTATCTGTAGCGCTTTACCCATAACCGATTCTATGATCACCGCCCTGTCCATCCGAGGATTGAAAAAAACCTATGCCAACGGCTTGACCGCCTTGCACGGTATCGATCTTGAAGTAGCCCAAGGCGATTTCTTTGCCCTGCTGGGGCCAAATGGCGCCGGCAAATCGACCGCTATCGGTATCATTTGCTCGTTGGTGAATAAAACAGCAGGGAAGGTCGAAATTTTTGGCGTCGATATTGATCGTGATTTCCCGACAGCGAAATCCTATCTTGGCGTCGTTCCACAAGAGTTCAATTTCAATATGTTTGAAACGCCGTTACAAATTGTAGTCAATCAGGCAGGATACTACGGCATCGAACGGCGTTTGGCGCATGAACGAGCACAGCAATACTTAAATCAACTCGGATTATGGGACAAACGCAATGGCCAGGCACGGGCATTGTCTGGTGGTATGAAGCGGCGTTTGATGATCGCACGCGCATTGATTCATCAACCGAAACTGCTCATTCTGGATGAGCCGACTGCAGGCGTAGATATCGAAATTCGTCGATCCATGTGGGAGTTCTTAAAAAAAATAAACGCGGAAGGAACAACAATTATTCTAACGACGCACTACTTGGAAGAAGCGGAAAGTCTTTGCCGCAATATTGCGATTATTGATCATGGACGGTTGGTAGAAAACACCAGCATGAAAGCGCTGCTTAGACAACTCAACGTGGAAACGTTTGTGCTGGATATTAGTGACCCATTAGATCGACTACCCGATCACAACGGTTTTTGCATGCGTCTAGTAGACGACTCCACAATCGAAGTCGATGTTGCAAAAGATGCTGGGATTAATCCGGTGTTTGCCGAACTCTCTCGTCATGGGATTGAAGTTTCTAGCATGCGCAACAAATCGAATCGATTGGAACAGCTATTTATGGGTCTCGTGGGCGATCGCCGTTCTCAACAAAGTCAATGAGCGTCAATCAAATTCTAATTGCCTTGTCCACCATCGTGATCAAGGAAATCACGCGCTTTACGCGTATTTGGCAACAGACCATTTTGCCACCAGTTATCACCACTTCGCTGTACTTTGTTATTTTTGGAAATTTGATAGGGCCGCGAATTGGTGAAATGGAAGGTTACCGTTATATGGACTTTATCGTGCCCGGACTAATCTTGATGGCGGTGATTACCAATTCTTATGCCAACACGGTATCCTCTTTTTTTAGTGCCAAATTTCAACACTCGATTGAAGAATTGTTGGTTTCGCCGACACCAAACTACATCATCTTGATTGGTTATGTCATTGGCGGAATGTCGCGTGGTATTGCTGTTGGCATTGTAGTGACCGTCGTGTCGTTGATATTTAGCGATCTGCGCATTCATAGTATCTGGATTCTTTCCAGCACGGTCTTGCTAACTTCAGTCTTGTTTGCACTGGGCGGATTTATAAATGGTGTTTTTGCTAAAAGCTTTGACGACGTGTCCATTGTCCCAACATTTGTGCTCACACCATTGACTTATCTGGGTGGGATTTTTTATTCCATTAATTTACTTCCAGAGTTCTGGCAAAACCTGTCCCTGGCTAATCCCATTCTTTACATGATTAACGCCTTCCGCTTCGGTTTTCTGGGTATTTCCGATATTAATCTTTGGGTATCTTATTTCATTATATGTTTGTTTATTGCCGCCTTATTCGCATTTAATTTGCACTTGTTAAATCGCGGTTACGGCATTCGCAGCTAGCAGCTTTTTGAGAAGCCCGATGTGGCATAATACTTCGTTAAAACCAGACTCAAAATACGGAGCATCGAAGGCGCAAACTCCGTGTAAACTGCGCTTTCTCCCCCAGCTTTGCCTTGTATTGTACTCACCTCAGACATTTTCAATAAGCTGCTAGTCCATCAATGTTGGAACAACTTACTTCCGACCAAATTGCGGTATTCAGCGTTTTATTGATAACCCTAGGGTTGTTCGGATGGGGAAAGTTGCGTCACGACATGGTGGCCGTTATCGCTTTGTTAGCAGTTGTTGCTTTCGGTTTGGTCCCAGGGCAAGATGCTTTCGCGGGATTTGGCCACCCCGCGGTAGTTACCGTAGCCGCGGTGTTGGTCATCAGTCACGCATTAAAAAATTCCGGTGTTGTAGATTTAGTAGCTCGCAGACTATTGCCATTTACTGCTAACGCGTTTGTGCATTTGGTTGCGTTGACCGGCGTGGTCACCGTCATGTCCGCATTCATGAATAATGTAGGTGCATTAGCATTAATGTTACCGGTCGCTTTAGCGACCGCTAGCGAACATAAACGCTCCCCTGCCATGCTGCTAATGCCGCTGGCATTCGGCAGCATACTCGGCGGCATGACGACCATGATAGGCACACCGCCGAACATCATTATTGCAACTTATCAGTCGGAACAAACCGGTACCGGTTTTGGCATGTTTCAATTTTCACCAGTGGGGGTGCCGGTTGCCTTGCTCGGTGTCCTTTTTGTCACCATTATCGGTTGGCGTCTTATACCCAAAGCACGCTTGTCACAAAACCCACCGCAACAATTATTTCAGGTCGAAGAATATTTAACCGAGGTCAAAGTACCGGAAGGAAATTCACTGGTTGGGCAGAATTTGGCATTCGTCGACCAACTACATACCGGCGATATTGATGTCATGGGGCTCGCCCGTGGAAACGGTTTGGCACAACCTGTGTCTGCTTATCACATCATCGAACAAGACGATGTTTACCTGTTGCGTTCTGATCCCGGTGGTTTAAAACCGATTATTGATGAATTAGGACTGGAATTAGTCACCACGGAAGACAAAAGCTTTAAAAAGCTGGCTTCTGCCGATCTCACTTTGACCGAAGGTGTGGTCACACCCGGTTCTCCATTGGAGGGTCGCACGGTCGCGTTCTTGCGCAGACACACCAACCGCACCGTCTCTTTGGTGGCATTGGCCCGTCAAGGCGAAACCGTGCGGCGGCGTTTGCGACGGCAACTATTCCGCGCCGGCGATATATTATTGTTGGAAGGGCCTACAGAAACTATGGGCGAAACCATGACCGACCTTGGTTTGTTACCGTTGGCGCAACGCGATCTCGCCATTAGCCGTGAACGCCGGGTCGGTTTGGCGGTAAGTATTTTCGGTATTGCTATCGCACTCGGTGTCTTCGGCGTGTTGCCTTTGACTGTCACCTTCGTCATGGCCATCGTTGCTTATATTCTGTTCGGTATTTTGCCGGTGCGTAATCTTTATCGCGAAATCGATTGGCCTGTGATTGTCTTGTTGGGCGCGATGATTCCGGTGGGTCGCGCACTGGAAACCACCGGCGCTACCGACTTAATTGCCAACAGTATTATCGGCTTGACATCGGGCTTACCCATTGTGCTTATCTTGACGCTCGTATTGGTAGTTACCATGTTTTTGTCGGACATTATCAACAACGCCGCCACGGCATTAGTAATGGCCCCCATTGCTTTGGGCATCGCCCAACAACTGGGCGTTAATCCCGAAGCCTTTCTAATGGCTGTCGCGGTAGGTGCTTCCTGCGCTTTTCTCACACCCATCGGCCATCAATCCAATACCTTAGTGATGGGACCGGGTGGTTATCATTTTTCGGATTACTGGCGTATGGGTTTACCGTTGGAAATTCTGATTGTCGCTGTCGCCGTTCCCTTACTTCTCGTTTTTTGGCCGTTACACCAGTAATTAAGCAAACCAATGCAAAATAACTCTGCGGAAACTAACCTGAAACCGAGCAGTCTTATTCTATATCACCGCGACTTATGCCTGTTTTGCTGGCGGGTACAACACGCGATCAGTAAGCTCGGTATCGACGTGGAAACTCGCAATATCTGGGAAGATACACAATATGAACGGGAATTGATCGAGGCCTGCGGTAGTAGCACGGTACCGGTACTTTGTATAGTCGACAAAAATGGAAAATCCACATGGATGCCGGAGTCCGGTGACATTATTAAATATTTAAACCACACTTATGCTAGGTAAATTTTTTATTGGTTTTATTACTTGCTTGGTTCTTATGAGTACGGCGTATGCTGACTTACAACGATCGGATTTAGAACAAGCTAAACAATTGATAATACAAGGCGTTCCGGTTATCGATGTACGCACCGAATCGGAGTGGAAGGAAACCGGTGTTATTGAAGGTTCGCATCTATTGACCTTTTTCGACGAAAACGGTCGTTACGATCTGAACGCGTGGATGGCGCGCCTAAAAGAGATCGCCACACCGGATCAGCCCGTTATGTTGATTTGCCGGACCGGTAATCGTACCCGGGTGATATCCGATGCATTGTTCAATCAACTCGGTTACAAACAAGTCTATGACATGACCGATGGTATTGTCGGTTGGTTAAAACAAGGCAACCCCACGGTGCCTTACGAATAAGCGGTTTGTTTTTCCCTCGCGTCATTTAATCCATAACATATTCGCCGATACCAAACGTAGGCCAATACCGCTGCGCCGAAATTGGCCATACAGGCTGCGGCGAAGATGCCTTCGATGTTCAGCCAGTGATCTGCGATATAGGCGACGGGCAAGTAAAGAACTATCATTCTAGTGACCGAAATCACCACCGCCGGTAGTGGACGGCCCAGCCCATTGAACGCCGCGTTGGTGTTCATAATAACGCCTTCCGCGCCGAAGCTGACAGGTACTATCCAAAGAAACGCGACTCCCGCGGCGATGACTTGTTCATCATCGCTAAACTGCCGCATCAATATCTGTGCACTCAAAGCTAGGGCGATTGCAATCAAAAGCCCAAACCACAGACAAAACTTAACGGTTAACCGGTAAGCTTCAACGATTCGATCATGATGACCCGCGCCCAGGTTTTGCCCCATGAATGGACCGATGGTTGCGGACATGGCGAAGAAAACGACCAGGGTTACTTGCTCGATACGTGACGCCGCGCCAAAACCCGCTACTGCATCGGCGCCATGACGCGCAATCATGGCTGTGATAACACCAATGGCAAATGGAATAATCATGTTTGTTCCGGCGGCAGGAAGACCGACGTGTAAAACTTGTTTCCATGAAAAGTAGATTCGCGATAAGGTGGGCCACTTGTAAGTCAACATGCGCTTTTGATAATGCAGCGCCCAAAACCCAATGCAAAAACTCAAAGCCCTGGCGATAACCGATGCGATGGCGGCACCCTGAATTTCCAGTCGCGGAAAACCAAGCCAGCCAAAAATCAGCAACGGGTCAAGTATCAGATTCATGACGGCGGAAGCCACCATGATCCGGCCCTGCAACTTGCTGTCGCCGGTCGCGCGTATCGCGCCAAAACCTACCATGGGAACCAGAAAGACGACAAATCCGCCGTACCAGACAATCATATAATCTCGAATAAACGGTAAAACTTTTTCATCCGCTCCCAGCAGGCGGAACAACGGATCGATGGTGAATAAGCCTGCGACGGTAAACACGACCGACAACGCCAAACCCAGCAACGCAGCATCCGTTGTCAATTGCCTTACTTTTTCGGAATCTCCCTGGCCTATCACCCTCGCCAATACCGAGGCGGTTCCTGCCATTAACCCAATTCCAAGACTGATGAGAACCATGACCACCGGAAAGGTAAAACTCATGGCCGCTAATTGTAATTCGCCCAGTTTGGATACAAACCAGGTGTCCGCGATGTTGAATGTCATCATTGCCAACAATCCCCAGATCATGGGAATAGTGAGTGCTACCAGATGTGCACGCACTGACCCCTGAGTCATCGTAGCTTGGCTCATGTCGAAGGAAACATCCGAATTATTGAATCTGGGAATTGAACAAGTCGGTCTTTCGTAATTTTATGTCTACGCCTATAATTCGGCGCGCCAAAAGCAATGCGATTCGATTCACTATGGCCGGGTCTGGCATGAAATCAACTAGGTGATGAAACGAACAATCGACGTGTGTACAGACATACTTTAACAATTACATAGGAACACAATCATTCGAGGCATGTAAAGTAATGGGCGCATTTAAACAACCCCACGGTGGTGTACTCAAAAACCTGTATTTGGGCCCCACTGAAGCCGAGCAGGAGAAACAAAAAGCGCGTGATTATCCGTCGTGGGATTTAAACGAACGGCAATTGTGCGATCTTGAACTGTTACTAAACGGGGCCTTTTCTCCCCTAGAGGGTTTTCTCGGCAAAACCGATTACGAATCCGTATTACAGGATATGCGGTTAAGTAATGGCATGTTGTGGCCTGTGCCCATTAACCTCGATGTCAGCGAAGATTTTGCACAATCACTGGAGACAGCTAGCCGTATCGCGCTGCGCGACAGTGAAGGCGTACTGATCGCTGTCATGGATGTGGAGGAGCAATGGCAAGCAGACAAACAACGCGAAGCCAGCCAGGTCTACGATTCAACTGACAGTGATCACCCCGGTGTCGATTATTTGTTTAACAACACTCATCCGGTTTATCTCGCAGGGAAGTTGCACGGTGTCGAAGCGCCTCATCACTATGACTTTCGTCATTTGCGTTATTCACCCCAAGAACTACGCGATTATTTTGAAAAGCTAGGGTGGCGGCGCGTAGTGGCATTCCAGACCCGTAACCCCATGCATCGCGCTCACCAAGAACTAACTATAAGAGCGGTGCGTGAAAGCGAAGCCAACCTACTGATACATCCGGTGGTGGGATCCACCATACCGGGTGATATAGACCGTTTTGCCAGAGTGCGCTGCTACGAGCGTTTGCTGCGTGAGTACCCCGAACAAACCACCGCACTGAGTCTGCTACCGTTGGCGATGCGTATGGCGGGGCCACGTGAAGCTTTATGGCATGCCATTATTCGCAAAAATTACGGTTGTACACATTTTATCGTCGGGCATGACCACGCGGGGTCGGGTAAAGATGGGAGCGGAGAAGCGTTTTATTCTCCCTACGCAGCACAGAAATTGCTCCAAGAACACCAAGAAGAGCTCGATGTAACACCCGTCGCGTTCAAACACATGGTTTACGTCGTCAATCGAGCGCAATATTTACCCGAAGATGAAGTCAGGGGAAACGAACGCACCCTTGAGATTACCAGTGCCGAGTTTCGCCGCCGCTTGCGCGAGGGACTCAAGATTGACGATTGGTTTTCCTATCCAGCGGTGGTGGAAGAATTGCGCAAGACCATTCCACCACGCCATCGGCAAGGCCTCACTGTATTTTTTACTGGTCTGTCCGGTGCGGGTAAATCAACAATCGCTAATGCCTTGATGGTAAAACTCATGGAGCAAGGCGGACGCCGGGTGACGCTATTGGATGGTGATATTGTCCGAAAGAATTTGTCCAGTGAATTGGGTTTTTCCCGTGAGCATCGTGATTTGAATATTCAACGTATAGGCTTTGTTGCCAGCGAAATTACCAAAAACGGTGGTATCGCGATCTGCGCCCCTATTGCGCCGTATAAGTCCACCCGCCGCAAAGTCCGCGCCATGGTGGAAGCCGCCGGTGGATTTATAGAAGTATATGTGTCGACATCATTGGAAGAATGTGAGGCCCGTGACCGCAAAGGTCTGTATGCCCGTGCGCGCGCAGGTATCATTCCAGAATTCACCGGTATCAGCGATCCATACGAAGTTCCGGAGAACGCTGAAATGGTGATCGACACAAAAGATTTAACCCCTGATCTGGCTGCGCACCGTATTATTATCAAGCTGGAAAGTTTGGGTTTTATTCGTTAATCGCAATCTTGGTGCGCAGGTTTCTTGCCCATGACGACCAAATCCTGTCGGCATCCGATTAGCCCCGGATGAATATCCAGGACATCGAAGTAGCGGCTCCACACTGTCCTAACATAGTCTTCTGATATAAACGTGCTGCGGTAATACTCAATATCGCTCGTGCTTCCATCGATGGCGTCGCTGCGGCCATGATCGGTGTATCCCGCGATGAGGTCGTTGGTGAGTTCGTTGATGTCTGTTGTAAACAACCGCGCTCGCAACGTCTTTCCAGCGATACTCACCGCCACAATTCCAGCGGGAGCCAAAATACGGGCGAGTTCCTGCAACCAGAATAAATGATCTGCTTCGCGTAAATGGGTAAATACCGAAATTCCAAAAATAAGTTCGAAGTGATTATCCGGATAAGGCGTTTTTTCCAACGGCTTTATATGATGGAAATGACCAAAAGGCAGATTTTCCTGTGCCCATTGAACGCCTATCTCATCGATGTCCGCACCACACCAATGAGTTCTCCCAGCATCGTCACGGAAATGACGGGACACCCGCCCGCACCCGCAACCCCAATCGAGTACACGACTTAACTCCGCTACAGATTTGTCGAGATAATGTCGAACGATATCGCGTAAGACCAAAGAAGCGGAATAGCCTGACAGTCGAAAGGTAAACGGATTAGGGTTTCCCGATACGCGTTTAAACGTTTCACCCCGGGGCATTGGCAGGTTATCCTCGACATAGCCGAAACGGCAACGGTCAAACAGGCCTTCCGGCGTGCTATTGTATTCGACTACTACCGGTTCAATAGCCGACCCTTTTGCCGTAACCTTAGCATCGAAAAAAGTAAAATGTTCTTCTCCCTTCATACTGAAATACGAAAACACGGGTCCGAGATGTGTTTCCCAACCGGGTTGTGATGTGGTCAACACAATGTCGGCTGTTTGATTATTCAATCGAAATCCGTCTGCGCCGGGTTGCCGATGTGGATCGTAAACCCAGCCCTTTGCAAACGCCTTGCCATTTTCCTTTCCCATCAAAAAAATTGCCATTATTGCCTGACCGATTGAATCGACGAATAGATTGGCAAAGTGTTTTTCTGCCCTACTGCGAAAATCAACTATCACCCGCCGTTCCCGTCCTTCCGTTGGGTGTGAAACACGCGCAGTACGCACGCCGTTCTGCAAGTGGGCAGGCCAGCACCAGCTACCCGTTTCAACAACTGCGATTGATTCGCCGGATAATGTTATGTCGATCGCTTTTTTTGTTCCCAGCGTGGCAAGGGATCCACCTTGTTTGTCCAGGTTGATTCGCGAGAGCGTTGAAACCCCGGAACAGGGCGCGAATTTTTCTGACTCAACGATCGACAACTGCCTGGCAGAGTTACTTTCAATTAACAGTTCGAATTGGCCAGGCGATCGCTTTACACTCACACCCAAACGCGACAATATTCTTTTTATAAAACTCCTTGCAAAGCGACCGGTCACGTTAGGATTACTGGTTCTTGGCAAATATTCATACCGCCAAGTTACCGGTAAATAGACTGCTAACGCAAACTTTAGTGGAAATTCATTCTGAGAGTTTTACGACTCACTTTGCCAAATATCTATGGGGGCGGCGGCACTCGCACTTTCTGTTCAGTATCAGGTATCCGGACAATACGATGCGCCAAGGACCGGCCCCGGCGTATCGTAACTCACGGATTGAATCAACACTGCACAACCTTCGCCTTCTGCCAAAGAAACCTCCGCTTTAATAGTCGTGGCAACGCCACTCCAATCGCCTATGCGTTCAAGACGTTTCACAATGTGATAATTGTCTAAGGTTTTGCCCGCGTTTTCTCCACGCGGTATGGCGGTGGTTTTTTTGCGATCAAAAGTCACCAGCCATACGTCCGCCGAATTCTGTGCCTGGCCATCCACTGCAATAGAATATCCGCTTGCTATCGCTTCAATGTCAACTTCTAAAAAAGATTCGTTTCTATCAGACAGCGCCTTTTGTACGGCTCTTCGATCCGAACCCACCGCAGCGAAACGCCCATCCACCACCATCTGTGGTGTATAAACACCACGCCGACCCTTTAGGTCAGCGGCGTGGTAACCACGCTGACGTTGGGTGTATTCGGGACTGGAAAATGGATCCTTCCAACTGCCGTCCGACCCCCAGACCAGCGTGTCCCAGTAATCGACATGGTACTCCAAAGCAATCACGTCTTTGCGATTGTCGATGAGATGGGCCAGATAATCATCCGCGGCGGGACAAGAGTAGCAACCTTGAGAGGTAAACAATTCAACCACTGAAGTTCTTTCACCTGCGGCTACTAACCCCGGCATAGCCAATAGCAAAAACGAACCAAGCATGCTTTGCGAAACAACGGAATAAGATTTTTTCATTTTCATACGTCCACACCAGAATAAACGGTATGTGTTTTCGCGCGATAATGAGCTGGTGTCAACTCCTTGTTTAAGGCTGTTAGACAAATGTGAATATCCGTGGGAAGTTGACTTGCGTTTTAACGGGGAGCGGGTTAGATTTCTAATCGCTAACACCAAGGCTTTGAAAGGGACGAGTAGCCGGACCAAGCCGGAATCAGCGATCGGGAGAGAGTGAGAGCCCCGACCCGGACCCCGCCGAAAATCACCCTGGAGCCGCTGACCGAAAGGTATGCCGCTGGTTTTCTCGTTAGGATGCCAGCGAACCGAGTAGACTCAGACGACTGGCCCCCGAGACAGGGCTTGAGTAACGGTTGTTACTTGTTGAGGCTATCGCCCGCGAGGGCGTAGCGAAACCGGGTGGTACAGCGACAGAATACCCATCGCCCCGGGGCATTGCAGCAATGCAAGCCCCGGGGCGTTTTTGTTTTGGAGAACAACATATGGTTTCTAACGACAAGACTTTTAAAGAAGTACCCAGCCGCTACAATGGTCCAAAGCTGGAACAAGAGATTCTCGAGTTCTGGCGCGAGCATAAATTGTTTAAAAAAAGTCTTGAGCAATCCGAGGGCCGCCCTCTATTTACCTTTAATGAAGGTCCGCCGACGGCCAACGGTAAACCCGGCATTCATCACGTGCTAGCGCGAACGTTTAAGGATATTTACCCACGCTACAAAACCATGCGCGGATTTCATTGTCCGCGAAAAGCGGGTTGGGATACACACGGTTTGCCGGTGGAACACGAAATCGAAAAAGAACTCGGCATCTTCGATAAAAAAGAAATTGAAGCGAAAATCGGCATAGCGGAATTCACCAAGCGATGCCGTGAATCGGTCATGCGTTATATCGGTGATTGGGAAAAAATGACCGAACGCATGGGTTTCTGGGTGAACATGGACGAAGCTTATTACACCCTGAATAACGACTACATCGAGTCGGTGTGGAATCTGTTAAAGAATATCTGGGACAAGGATCTAATCTATCAGGGTTACAAAGTTGTACCCTACGATCCACGTATCGGTGCAACATTGTCCTCACACGAAGTGGCCCAGGGCTATAAAGAGGTAAGTGATCCATCGGTTTTGGTACGCTTTCGTTTGTGCGACGAACCGAATGTGTCGTTATTGGTCTGGACTACCACACCCTGGACATTACCGTCGAACCTGTTGGCTGCGGTTGGCGACGATATAGAGTATGCGTATGTGCAATGCGATGGCGAAACGTTGATTGTCGCCGAAGCACGGCGCGAAGCCATTTTTGGCGAACAAGAGCAATCCGTTGTTAAAACGGTCAAGGGACGTGACTTACTTGGCAAACGCTATCAACGCTTGTTTGATTATCTGACCGTGGACAATAAAGAAAATGCATTCCAAGTTGTGAGCGGTGATTTTGTCAGCACTGAAGACGGCACCGGCATTGTCCACATCGCACCCGCCTACGGTGTAGACGATTTGGCACTTGGGCAGAAATACCATTTGCCGGTGGTACACGGCGTCGGACTGGATGGATATTTTTTGCCTGAAGTCGAGCCGGTAGCGGGCAAGTTTTTCAAGGAGGCAGATCCGGCACTCATCGCTTCACTTAAAGAACGTGGTTTATTGTTCCGCGAGGAGAGTTATTTGCACAACTACCCACATGGATGGCGCACTGGTGATCCATTAATCTACTACGCCAAGAACGCCTGGTATATCCGCACCACCCAAGTGGCCCGGCGCATGGTTGAGTTGAATAAGACCATTAATTGGGTACCGGAAACCATACGCGACGGACGGTTTGGTAACTGGTTAGAAAACAATATCGACTGGGCACTTTCACGGGAGCGATTTTGGGGCACGCCGTTGCCCGTTTGGACGGATGGTGAAGGCGATTTTATTTGTATCGGCTCTTTGGCCGAACTTGAAGAATTGAGCGGTCGGAGTCTGAGTGACATCGATTTACATCGCCCGGCCATTGATGAGATTACATTTAACAAAGACGGTAAGGAATACCGTCGCGTTCCCGAAGTAATCGATTGCTGGTTCGATTCCGGCGCCATGTCGTATGCCCAATGGCATTACCCTTTTGAGAACGCCGAAACCTTCGAAAGGCATTTTCCTGCGGACTACATCTGCGAAGCCATCGATCAAACCCGTGGCTGGTTTTACACCTTGCACGCGATTGCCACGCTGGTATCCGATAGCGTGGCCTATCGCAACTGTGTTTGCCTGTCACACATCGTGGACAAAGACGGTAAGAAAATGTCCAAATCCATTGGTAATATCGTCAACCCGTACGACGTATTTGACACCATCGGCGCCGATGCGCTGCGTTGGTATTTTCTAGCGCGGCTTGCACCGGAAGCGCAAAAACGTATCTCGGTGGACATTATTGCCGAGGTTGCCAGCTCATTTGTCAACACATTCTGGAACACCTACGCGTTTTTTGTTTTGTACGCGCGGCTAGACGATGTAGATCTAAACAAAACGATTCCGTTCGAGCAACGTCCAGAGATCGATCGGTGGGCGTTGGCCTTGCTGAGTAGAACTGTTCGCGACGTGACAAAAGCTATAGACAACTATGACGCCAAAGGCGCCGGCGAAGCAATTGAATCTTTTGTCGATCAACTCAGCAATTGGTACATTCGACGCAACCGGCGCCGTTTCTGGAAAGCTGAGGCGGGGGACGACAAGCAATCAGCGTATCTGACATTGCATGAATGTATCGACGTCGTGCATCGGCTGATGGCGCCGTTCATGCCGTTCCTGAGCGAAGCGGTGTACCAAAATCTGGTGCGTTCAAGCACTGCCGAGGCATTATCGAGTGTACACATGACCGAATGGCCAACTGTTAACGACCAGTACATCGACGATGCACTGCTATACGAAGTGGACGTTGTGCAACGTGTTGTGGGTTTGGGTCGCTCTGCACGTGAAGCCAGCAAAGTTCGTATCCGCCAGCCCTTATCCAAACTCTTGATTCGTGTACCGAATGAAGAGGCTGGGAAAGCTGTAAAGAATCACGATCAGCAAATTCTCGAGGAATTAAACGTAAAGGAAATCGAGTTTGCCGCACGGGATGCGGAGCTGGTGACTTACCGGCTTAAGCCCAATTTACCACGTATCGGCAAACAATACGGAAAACTGGTTCCCAAGATTAAACAAGCGCTAATCGATGCCGATGGCGGTGTTATTGCCAATGCGTGCGCGAAAGGTGAGTCATTTACATTACACGTGGATGAACAATCGATTGAATTCGAAGCCGAGGATGTGCTGGTGGAAACCGAATCTGCGGAAGGTTTCGCTTGCGCCGAAGAGCAAGGTTTTCTTGTTGGTTTGGATATCACTCTCAACGAAGAATTATTGCTTGAAGGTCTCGCTCGAGAGGTGGTGCGCACTGTACAAGATGCGAGAAAGCAGGCTGATTTAATCGTATCAGATCGAATTCGATTGCAAGTCACGGGTAGTTCTAAAGTCGAACAAGCCATTGCTACATACCGCGAGTTTATTATGTCGGAGACACTCGCGACAGAATGGATCGAGGGTGATTTTCTCGATGCACAGTTTGCGGTCGAACGTAAATTGGGCAATGAATACTGGACGATAAAACTATCTAAGATTATCGGTTAACGTGCTTGCATGAGATGAGAAAACACTACGATTGTTTTGGTCAATAGATTAACCGTCGCGTGCAACGTCAAGATTTGCCTTCATCTACTCGCCTGTTGCGCGCTTGCTCCTGTCTGGAGCTGGATGATCAACGTGTCACATCTATAAACCAACTCGCTAAGGACAAAAGTGTTTGGCAGGGACTGGCCCAACGTGCCGAACAACATGGTATGGCACCGCTGCTGCACCGGCACCTCAAACAACTCGGCATCGTAATTCCTAATGACACTGAACTACAGCTGAAATCGTTGGCGCTACGTCATCGGCATGCGACAAAAGTTCGCACACACGCGCTCATCGAGATATTACAAAAGCTAGAGAGTCAGAATATTTCCGTTATTGTTTTGAAAGGTGCAGCACTGGCTTACACCGTTTATCCCGCACCGGAATTGAGACCGATGTCGGATATCGATCTCTTGGTGGACGAAGATAAATGCAACCGGGCCCAGCAACTGTTGGGCTCACTCGGTTACAGTGGTGCGTCTTTAGTTAGACCCGGCGTAAAGTTCGATCATCATCACATGGCCATCGCCAAGAAAGAGTTTGACGGACTCGCTATCAGCGTCGAGGTCCACCGCGACGCGATTGCTCCGGACGCCCGCGCCTCTATCTCAATGAAAAACCTCATGAGTGAAGTTCAAAATTACTCGGTCAGCGAAGTATCTGCCCAGCATCTCGGCCATGCGGATATGTTGAAGCACTTGTGCCGTCATTTAGCAGAGCCTGTGATGGAAACAAAGCTTATATCCATTGTAGACGTTTATGCTTACTGTGCGCATTTTGATGAGGACATCGATTGGCTTTCGCTTAAACAGAACCATCCGATCATCGAAAACACCATACGTTGTTTACACTACGTTTCCCCGATGCCGCCGATATTACAGCGCAGAATATCGCCGCCCACTGTGCCCGCTCCATCGGGCGCGGGTCGGGGTATTCCCACACTGTCCAGTGTGCCGTGGTCAATCCGCAACTATCGACGCAGTTTAAAGTATCTAAGAAGCATCGTTTGGCCACCGGCCTGGTGGTGGCACTTGTACTACGGCGTACCACCGGAGCAGGACGTCTCCGGACCGATCCGGTGTATACGGCATTGGACGCGTATTGGATTTTGGATGATTCAACGTATACGTTCCACGCTACGGTATACCCTGTATCGTATTCGCAACCAAGCCCCTGTTGATAACTAGTTATACTCTTTTCCGAAACGTGTTCACCGTATTGTGCGGCGTTCGCAACAACATCCAAAACGACGCAAACGATTTAGCCGTTCGAAGGCAGGTCATCGTTCATACACGAACTAAACCAAGCTTTCTTAACGACCGTTTCAACCAAGATCAAGATATATCTTGGCTACCAACTCTTTTTGTGAATGAAGTCCTGTCTTGTTAAAAACCGATTTCAGTTGGTTTCTGGCTGTGTGCGTACTGACGCGCCACTGAGTGGCGTAGCTATTGATCGTGCCTCCATTTACGAGGTGAAAAACAAGCCGTGATTCGGCATGTGAAATACCCAAGTGATGTTTAATCGCAACAAGATCAAACTTTTTTATCGCTCGTTCTTGCCGCAGTAACAAGAGAATTCGAGCATCAGATGAAAACAATAAATCTTCGTCAAATGAATCGATAAACCGAGTGACTTCTAATCTAGTCATTGTGCCGTTTCTTTGTAGACACATACTGCCAGATTGACCAATCATTGCATTTTGAAGTAACTGTGTCAGCGTTTTGTCGTATTCATTGTTGCAGCGGATGCGACCGTTTTGTAGATCGAGACATTTCGTTTGTTTTACGATATTACGAAACACCTCGTTTACATAAACAGGAACAAACTCATCATTCAACACAGCAAGTCCGACGCTTGCGCTCTCCAGTACTAGGTTAGATATAGTATTATCGAAGTGAAGTTGGTGTATCGTATCGCGCAGGTTAAGACTGTCTTTGATTTTTCCTGCGATCGCCTTGAATAGAGCGATTTGCCAATCCTGATAAGGTCCGGCCTCGCACTCCCTCATAGCGACGAACGTCCGCCTATGACCATGCTCCCCATGCATTGCGTAGACCAGTTGTGAATCAATACCGTTCGGTCTTAGGTAATCATTGTGGACACAACAATGTTTGAGTTCTTCAAAAGTCGTTAGATCTTCCCCAGTTAGAAAATCGATATGTTTAGTACGCAACAGTCGTTGTATTTGGACGTCACCGTGCTGATACGTATCGACATATTGTTGATGAACGCTGTCTTCAATACATCCGCCAATGACAGACTGGAATTGTTCTGAACCGGGCGGCGCGGTGTAGATGGCGACTTCAGCGACGCCGATGAGACTCGCTATTTGTTTAAGTAAATCAGGCAGATCGAGGGTAGAAATGTCGCGGTAAATCCTCTCGACAATCTCGGCCGATACTTTGTCCTCCTGTGATCGTTCCACCATATGGCTTAGTCCCCGCAGTTTTACACTTAAATTATAGCCCAAATGGGTCATGCGCTCGTCGCTGTCATTGGTTTAACTGCTTTCCAGTAGCAACTATCACGAAGGAATGTCTGATAATTCATTGGACACCAAGCAGAGAGCGGGCTCCTTCGTTGTGCCCGTTTTAAATGAAACCTGTCGTTGTAAAGCCGGGTTTTAGAAAATTCGACACTTTATGGGGAGACGGAGAGATGCAAGAAGATAAACAGCGTATTCCGACGGCACGTCGTAGGGCGTTGTTGGGCTTGGCGGGGGGTGTGGTCGGTGCAACCCAGCTACCGGCCACATGGACCAAACCGGTGGTGGACAGTGTCCTACTGCCGGCTCATGCACAAACCACCGTGGTGCCTACCACAACGGTGTTTATGCAAAATTTCAGGGGCCAGTTCTCCGTTGACATAAACTTTGGTAGCATCGACCAACCGCAAGAAGGTTTATACGCCACCATCCTGGATACGGTAATTCCAAAAGCGCATGCCGGATTTCGTATGTCACCGGCCGACATGTGTATTGAAGTCAATGGCACCAGTTTCACCGCAACACTGTTAGTAAACAATGATATTTTATTCACGGCGAGTGGTACGGTCGGCGGAGGTCCGGTTACCTTGACCGATGTCGATGGGTGTACTTCTGTGCCAACAGAGTTGACTGTCAATAGTGCATCATCCGCTGGTGCCGACTACACGTTATCGGGTTTTTACAGCACGAGTGGTATGTTGCCGGCAGGTAGCGGTTGTCCGACTGATCCTATTGTTGGTTGTGATTAAACAATAGCTTAGCCCCGTCACCCATACCTAAATTGAGAAATAAAAAGGTTACCGACGCCGAACACCTTGCCGAATTCAGTCACCATCGCTTTTTCTGGATCATGTCCCAAACGCAGTGGGGCTCGATTTGGGAATTCGGTTTCCGCCTCTGACATTTGTCAGCGTACTATGACGTCCACCAAAAAAAGTTTCCTGTAACAGTCATTCATGTCATCTAACGGTATCGGCCGGTATATAGATTTGTGTTTTATTAATAATATCTAATATTAATAAACCTTAGTACGAACAATGTTGTTTTGTGGCTATTTGATAATATTTATGATACATATCTCATAAGTGGTTGAGTAGAAACATCAAAATTTCATGAATGGGAGGCCGTTGATGAGTTCATCAGAAAACCAAGTCGTATCCAAAGACCACACACCTACTCGGCGAAAGGCTTTAAAAAAGTTGTTAGTCGGTGGCGGCGCCGCAGTAGCCGCCAGTCACGCCTTACCCACAAAATGGACCAAACCGGTAGTGGACAGTGTGATATTACCGGCTCATGCACAAACCACCGTGGTGCCTACCACAACGGTGTTTATGCAAAATTTCAGAGGTCAATTTACTGCTGGCCAACAAAACAATCCTATTATTAATAGTATCGACCAACCGCAAGAAGGTTTGTACGCCACCATCCTGGATACGGTCATTCCCAATGCGCACGCCGGTGGATTCACTCAGAGACCCGCAGACATGTGCATTGAAGTCAATGGCACCAGCTTCACCGCAACACTAGTAGTTGATACTGATATTTTTACAGCGAGTGGCATAGTAGGGGGTGGTTCAGTCACCATGACCGATGTCGATGGGTGTCGCTCTACCCCAACAGATCTGTCGGTCAATAGTGCATCAACCGCTGGTGCCGACTACACGCTATCGGGTCTCTTCAACGCGAGTGGTGTATTACCGGTCGGTAGCGGTTGTCCCACTGATCCTTTCGTTGGTTGCGAATAAACATCAGCTTAGCACCTAGTTCCTACAAATACCCCTACCTATCTGAGGACTTGAGCGGTATGGAACAAACAAAGCTATCATATATTTTTCGGGAATCACTAAAGCGTAGTCCATAAAATCATGACGTAACCAAGTTTTGATTAAGAATATTATCGACGAGAAGGGGAAACCTTATGAAACAAACGTTTGATTTATCACAACCGCCGGAGCAACCGACGGCGCGGCGAAAAGCGTTAAAGAAACTCTTAGTCGGTAGCGGTGCTGCTGTCGCGGCCAGCCAAACACTACCGACCAAGTGGACCAAACCAGTGGTGGACAGTGTGATACTACCGGCGCATGCGCAAACCACCGTGGTGCCCACTACGACGGCGGCACCAGTAATCAATTTCAGGGGTCCTGTTTCAGCAAACGCTATAGTAACAATTAATAACGAGCCAGAAAGCCTGTTTGCCATACTGGATTCAATCGTTCCAAAAGCACACGCTGGTACTTCGACACAATCCGGTGACATGTGTATTGCAGTGGACGGTACCAGTTTCACCGCGGCTGTGAGATTTGACTTTACTCGTCCTACTGCTACTGATCCCATTTTCTTGACCGCCAGTGGCACTGTAGGTGGAGGTCCAGTGATTATGGACAACCCGAACGCTTGTGAAGTATCCGACACATTTCTTTCGGTGAATAGCGTGTCACCCGGTGGAGCGGATTTCACGATGTCCGGTTTCTTTACCGCTAGCGGAATGCTGCCAACCGGTAACGGTTGCCCCAGTGATCCGGGAAACTGTATCCCAATCTTTACTTAAGAACGAGTATTGACCTTATGACACGAAACAACAATTTTAGCCATGGTTCATGCTCTACATTTTGCTCACTATCGCTAACGTTGGCGATTGGATAGACAGACGGAGAATCGGAATCATCGGCACCCTAAATCGGTAAATTTAGCAATGAATGAAGCTACGATATCACCGAGGTTTGATTAAAACCGCACTGAAGAAAAGGAGAAATCTTATGAAACAAGCGTTTGATTCATCACAACCACCGGAGCAACCGACAGCACGACGCAAAGCGTTAAAGAGACTCTTAGTCGGTAGCGGTGCCGCTGTTGCGGCCAGCCAAACACTACCGACCAAATGGACCAAACCGGTGGTGGACAGTGTGATACTGCCTGCTCATGCGCAAACCACCGTGGTGCCTACCACACCCGCGCCAACTACGACATTGCCAATCATCAATTTCAGAGGTCAGTTCTCCGTCACCATAACTCCTATTAATAGTATCGATCAACCGCAAGAAGGTTTATACGCCACCATCCTGGATACAGTCATTCCAAATGCGTATGCCGGTGGATTGCCGCAGGATTCTGCTGACATGTGTATTGAGGTAAACGGCACGAACTTCACGGCAACGTTGGCAGTGCTGGGCAATGGTTCGTTCCTCACCGCAAGTGGCGTGGTGGGTGGTGGCGCCGTGGACATGGTCGACGTCAATAACTGCATTCTTGGCATGGAATCCATCGCCGTTAATAGCGTTTCAGCGAGTGGCGCGGATTTCACGTTGTCCGGGACTTACGCTAGTTCTGGAACACTATCGGTAGGGAGCGGGTGCCCAAGTGAGCCATTTTGCTCCCTTTAATCCGTTGATCTGGCTATCAGCAAAGCGTTACACGTCACGACAACATTCGAACTGTTCGTAACGCCAAGGCTTGAATAGTCAGGGACGGGGAATCGCCCGCTCCCTGACTCGGTAAGACGCTGGCGTCGGTAATGTAAAGATTGCCGACGCCAAACACTTTGCCCAACTCATCGGTTACTGCTTTTTCCGGATCACTGCCCATACGGCAGGTGCCGGCGACATGGGTGGAAGATGGAGAGTCGTAGCTCGAATGCAAACGCACTTTGTTTAAAAAACCACAAGCATCTGCCAAGGTATCGATTTTATTGATCATTTCGCGTAGTGTTTCGCGATCATCGAATGAGTAGTCGCTGAATACGGTTACCAGTGGCACGCCATCGGCGTCTTTCTTGTCACCTAGCCTTAATCGATTATCGTAGTGGGGCATGTGTTCCGCGATGCCGAACAGTTGGACATTGCGGCCAAAGATGTCACGCACCTTCCGTTTGTGTTCTAAACCCAATCCCTGGACACTATTCGCGTAAGACACCGGTCCGTGGGGGCCTGCCGATGTGCCAGACACTCCCAATACATAGCCCGAACGCACACGGGAATCTTTTGATGGGTAATTGAAATCCCAGATACGTGCGTCGATGGGCGGGCCTTTGTATGCATGCACCGGTTGTTCGACCAATATTTCCATGCTGGCTATGATGGTTTCCATAAGATAACGACCTACCTGATCGTGCGCATTGCCAATACCATTCGGATGGGAGCTCGATGCACTGGCCAACAACAAACGAGGCGTTTCAATCGCACCCAAGGCAAGGAAGTACTTGTGTGCACTAATGCGTCGACGTTTTTTATTGTGTACCAGCACAACACCGGTCACACCCCCTTTCTTATTCGTCTCCAGTTGCACCACCCGCGCTTCGGGTAACACGGTCAGGTTTCCGGTTTTTTCGCCATGCACGATGGCGGTTTGATCGACACTGGATTTGGCACCGAAAATACAACCTTGAACACAACCGCCGGAATGTTGACACGGCATACGGTTGTCGATAGAGCGGCTGGGCAACGCCAACGTATTCGGCAGTAACGACCAACCCAATTTTTTTGTGCCAAACTCGACGAGCTGGCTTTTGGTGGATAACGAGTGGGTAGGGGTTGGAAATGCTCCACGTTTATCCTTAAAAGGATTACCCGGATTCCCGGCGACGCCCAGGATTTTTTCCACCTGGTCGTAGTACGGTTCCAACTCGGTATAGAACAAGGGCCAGTCTTCACCCCAACCAAATAGGGTTTTCGACCTAAAAGCGTGGCTTGGAAAGCGGTGTGCTTCCCCTTGATAGTGCAAGGTGGATCCGCCCACGCCGATAGAACGTAAATACTGAAACTGTCCGCGTCGTCCAGGTGCGTGTGGTGATGGGGACCCGGTGATTCGGGAACAAATGTCGCTATCGGTTTTGGCTATTTCCGGTGTAGCGACAGGCTGAAACGTTTCCACAACACTGGACAACGGATGCAAACGCGATTCCCAGTCAGGATAGTTCATGGGATAGTCGGTTTTGTAATTGAAACGTTTGCCGCGTTCGATTGACAATACTTTCGCACCACGTTCGGCCAGGGCCATCGCCGCGAATCCACCGCCCGCGCCCGCACCGATGACGATGGCATCGTAATCAGGTTGCGGCATTCGCTTTAGCTTAGTTGATCTAAGGGTTTTGCGTAGTCCGGGTAACCGCCATGACTGGGTGGATGGTAATCCAGCATGGCAAATCCGGATTCGGAGGTATAAAACAGTTGCAGTACACGTGCACGTAGGTAACTTAATTCTGCACGTTGGTCAGGAACCAGTGTTTTATCATTCAATAGTCTATCTAGTAGACGGGTACGATTAGACAACTCGAGATCGACAAAAACCTGTTTGAATTGACTACGCGACAGTTTATCAATATCAATTAGCAAATCGTGTACGCGTTTCAAATGAATCGGGTTCGCCGAAATTTCGCTCAATAGTTTTCTATCGATTCCCTCGTCGACAGCGCCCGGATAGTCGTCCCGAGGCACACAGGTGTCGACGAGAATTCGGAATTGATCTTGTACCGAGCTGGGGGAATCCGCAATAGCGGTATTTGCGCGCAGTGAGGCGTTACCCAAGATCGGAATGGCGCTGAGCATTCCGATGAGTCGGGTAATGAAAAGACGTCTAATACTCATTTTGATGGAATGTTTTGTTTTAATATTGCTTTTTCTTTAAAGACCGCCTGGATATCAGCCAAGATATTATCCGTCACTTGTTTGCCCAGGTGACCACGAAAATGTTCGATCATCGGCGCCGGGTCCATACTCAATTCGCTAAATCCCACCCAGTAGTTATATATGCGGTCTTCCCATTTAAGTCGGTAGGGAACACCATTAGGGCGTTCGAAACGATGCAGCCAACGTAGAAAAGGTAGACACAAGGTTTGACGCCCTGCTTGACGAAACTTTTCGTGAATATATCCCTCTTCACCACCAAATCCACGAAAGTGTTTGTTGAATCCTAACCACGCCTGTTTTCGACAACCAAACAAACCCAATCCTTGCATGGGAATGTCAAACGGTGGGTTGTCTTTGTCTTGTCCGCGTTCGTCGTGCGCCCAAGTACCGTACATACCCTGGCGCCATTGCGGTTCAAAATGCGTCATCACCGTAGATTGGTCGTCATACAACATGGGGCCTTGTAGTAAATCCATGCAGTCAGGATGTTGATCCAAGTAATCGATGAATTTGCAGATAGCACCGGGCTCTAGAAACACATGGGAGTCCATGCACAAAACATAGTCGGCATTGGCATATTGGAAAACCAAATCCCTGATTGCGGTACCTTGAACATTCGCATTGGGCATATAGCGGTAACCCTTTATTGAACCGTCGAGCTTCTTCAATGCCAGACTGCAAGCCCCTGTCGGATTATTATCGATTACCAAAATCTCGGTGTCTTGGGTTATTTCGGGATGAAACATACGAATGGCTTGAACGGAAAAGTAAACACCGTCGTAGTCGTCATACGTAGCCATGCCTAGACATAGTTTTTTCTTGGAACCGGATTTCGTTGGCTCCGGTATGGGGTGGGTGGCTTTTTCGGTTGTCTCCTGTTTCGAAGGAATATCTATGACACGATGGGTTTGCATCGAACGGAATAATTCCACCAAATGCGTGGCATCGGCGGATCGTTCCAAGACAAGCTCTACCAATAAATCAAGTCTATTTTCGAGTTGGGTGTAATCGCTGTAGCATAATCGAAAGGCGGGTGTTGATCGCGCGATGTTAGTAATCTCATGAAACCCATGGTGTTCTAAATTACGGGCATTGGCATGCACACCCATGAGCGCCATGCTCGCTTGCGCGGGTTTAAGAGGTTCCAAGCTGAAGTCATGGTCGGTTGCATACTCCGGAAATAACAGTAAACACACATCTGGAACCGCGCTTTTCCAATTTTCATTTAAGCTACGGTGCGGAACAATCTTCGTATGACCATCTGTTTCAGATAAATCATTGATATTCTCACCGCTCAACAATGTATTCAGAGCGGAGGTAGAACCCGGCTTAAAATGAATTGGACGTGTAAAAGAATGAAATCGCGACTGCCCCGTTGGAAAACAAATCGCTTCGTCTGTCAGATATGTATAGCCGTTTTTTACGAACCATGCACATAGAGTCGATTTTCCAGCACCGCTTTTGCCCGGCATCAAGATACCCATGTTATCTTTGTGCACGGCCGCGGCATGAATTATGTGACCTCCCCTACATTTATTGATCAATGTAAAAAGAACTTCGGATACGACTTGGAGCGCCAATTCACAACGAGAATTCACACGGGTGCTATGGCCATCACTCCAACGCAATTCACAGTGTTTCCATGACGGGTCCGCCATGATTCGAAAGGTTTCTACCGGAGTAATTGCAGAAGTTGCAGGAAGGTCTACGAACAGAAATTCAAGAAGATCGGCGACGGAATTGTCTTCGTATTGAATGGCGGCCGAATGACCCCCGAACTCAACGTACCACGTCTTCATCTTTAATTTTTAGTCGAGGGATAAAACGCCATTGTCAAAAAGATTTTTAATTGTCTGCGTTACATCGTTCTCAATGCTTTCAGCGGATTCGGGATACGCTTCGGCGAGAGTAGTCACAATATCTTGAATTGTTCGCTTTCCATCACACAGGTTCCAGATGAGCGACGCCGAGTCGTTCATATGTAAGGTTCTCGTCGTCGCCGGGTGATACAACAAGAGTTCGCCATCGAATTCCTCCAGACGGTAGTCGCCGGCAATCACGGGAATATCGCTTTTATTCATCGGTTAATATGTGTGTTTAACAAGTCTATGGTAGCGCCGCTATAGTAGAGCCTAATACGCCGACACGACAACTTGGTATGGAAATATGGTTTTTCACGAACATAAATGTATCTACTTTCATATTGGAAAGACAGCCGGTGTTTCGGTGGAGCGCTGGTTACGGGATGAAAAACGCGACCATAGAGTGGCCGATCACGATTCCTTATTTGGCTGGGACCCTGAAGAGGGTATCTATTTACAACACGCTACAGCAAAAGTTATTCAACGTAAATTGGGCAGTGATATATTTGATAGTTACTACAAGTTTACCGTCGTGCGAAATCCTTTTTCGCGTCTAGTTTCAGTTTATTACTACTTATACGATCATCACGTGCAGCGGTTTGGAAATTTCAGAAATTTCGTCCTGTCGCTACCCGAGCTAGCTACCGCCGCCGCCCACCAGAAGGGATCGCATTACCTACCACAAGTGTGCTACACCCAACTCGATGGAGTAGATATCTGCGATTATGTGGCCCACTTCGAACGGCTTCCATATGCAATTCGACCTGTCGCGTCGGCATTACACATAAACCGTCGCTTCCCCCAATTCAATACTTACCGGCATCCGATGAGGGATGACCGTGAGATAGCGGAATACTACGACGAAACGACAACTGAAATCGTACGCCAGCTTTTCGAAGCGGACTTCGATTGTTACGGATACTCGAAGAATGCCGAAAATCAGCTACCTGTTCGGTGAGACGCTACCGTCACGCATCGGTTCTCTAATCCAAGTATTTTTGGAGATAGTGTTGGGGTATGCGCTCCGTTCAATTGACGGCTTGCAGATTATTGCGTCAAACAACGCCAACGAATAGTGCAAACTGCACGTTCGAAGCGCACACCGATGCTATATTTGGCAACTACCCCCGTCTGCCACAAAAAACAGGTCGCGAAAAACCTGACCATTGATATCAATCACCAGTTCGCAACAGCGTCCACCATGCACACCCGGATACGGCCGTGTCACCGATAACCCACCATTCGCATCGAGCGTGAAACTTCCATAGGCACCTACGTTGGATCCATTGCAAATCCATTGTCCGTCGACCGATGCAAATGGCTCGCAACCGGAAATATTTAAATCGACTGTACACGCTGCCTGAATGTTGGGCGACGTCGGGCATGCACCAATTGATGCGGCCGGTATGGTCGAGACAGTGCACTGATTCGGTGCCGGTGTCGTCGGTGGTGGGGTCGTTGGATTAGTCGGATTAGTTGGATTAGTCGGGTTAGTTGGATCAACGGGTCCCGTGGTTTGTGCGTGCGCCGGTAGAACCACCACGTCAATGATCGGCTTTACCCATGTTGCCGGGACTGTAGTGGCACCCAATGTACCGTACGAAGCTAGTTTAAGTAATTTTCTACGTGCATTACTCGATTTTTTTTGTTTTCTCACCCTTTGTGTCTCCCTTAAGTTGATAATAAAAAGATCAACGCAACGACGTCACCGTACAGTGTGCCATCCACTGGTGCTTGATGGCAATCACGAATTCACACAATCGGGCTTGGACGATGAACATAGTCCAAGCAGTGTAACGTGGACATCCAAGGCTTGCGTTTATGTGTGTTGCCGGTGAGTAAATCGCTCCGCCATTCCAACAACAGCGTAAAGGTTGTTCACCACCACCGTCTGTTCTTGAACACTCGTACGGAAATTGACGAGCCGTATTTTTACATCAATGGCCTCATCGACCGCGGCCATCGCGTGACAACGTGTTTTTGATCATGGCATGCTTCTGAAAGCATGTCCGAGGTTCAGTAACCTCGAGATAGATAAAAACCCCCACCTGTCCCTAGATGGGGGTTTTCAATATCTCCTTGTAAAAACTCGAGTTTAGAAACTCCCCATAGTCCTAAACTCTGTTTCCTTAACAACGCCCCTATCGTTGCTCTTGCCAAAACATTGTTTCAATTTAACAAGATACAAAGGGGGAAACTGTGAACTGCATCACACAATCATTGTGTGATAGTTCACAAGACACGTCACCATGGGTGAATTTAGGGAAATGAACCGCACGTTAAAACACGGTGGCAGATCTGTTATACAAGCTTCGTACTTAGTGGTTTTGGCGATTTGTGCGTTGCATTGTCTCATTACCGAACGCTTTGAGTCGCTTCGCATTTTCTTGGTTGGTGGCAGGAGCAAGTATGAAAATGCTGTCTTATCATTGAAAAATTTGACTCAAATAATCCTTGTAAGTTGTCATCGCCACCTTCAACTTGGTGCGTCGTAGACCAAAACGTCATTTTCAACACCGATTATTTGGATCCCTTGGATACATGCTCCCCTGTCTTATCTTAGGACCCTGGTTGCAAAAAAAGTGGGAACCGGGCATCCACTGCCCGATTCCCACCCGTTTGCGATCCAGTCCTTTGGAACAGTTCCCCTACACAGTAATTAGCTGGCAAGTATTCCGTGTAAAGTTACTCGCGCTAGGATTTTTTTCCTTTGTCCTTACCGAGTTTCTTGCCTTTTGATTTACCGGGGTTTTCCGGCTTGTCACCATCGCCATTATTTGGCTTGCCTGGATTGCCACCGGAAGAAACCTGGGTCTCACCCACTAGTACGATAGAACCAAAGGAATCGCCCGTATTCAAGGGTTGCGAACACGAGGTATGGAACTGCACCGTTTGCAACACGCTGCCACCTTCCGCGTCATACACTAAGAAGCGCATACGGGGTGGAATGAGCCGTTTGGTGCCCGAGACTTGAAAAGTGTCATTTAAACCCACCGTGCCGGCGAATAGTACAACACCTTTGTGATCGAAGACTTCAATAAACACCGGGTCCATTGACATCGGATCACCCTCCACGATTAATTCGTTGGTGAGTTGCGAATTGGTGTCATCTTCAGCACCTGAGCCGTCGTAACGAAACACGAGTCCAGCGGGTTTTCCGTCGTCACAAGTGTTGACCACAATGTGTCGTTCGTTCCTCACCACACAAGAGATATAGTCACTGTCGGATACGACGAAAGTTTCCAGTGGGATGGTGGCGAATGTTGAATCCACATGACCGTCGCTTTCGAATGTCCGTTTCGAACATTGGCCATCCACAAAGGAAAAGTCTTGTAAATCTTCGTCCCAGGTAAAGGCAACGTCGCTGTCCGCTACCCAATGAAAAGTGATTTCTCCGTTTTCATCGGTTTGGCCGGATTGTTCGGCGGCTGTGCTGCCTGCATTCGGCGTAATCCATTCAACGGGAGTACCGTCATTCGTTTGGACAGTACCCGAAAAGGTCCAACCACTTTCTACCGAATAAGCGCTTTCACCAATATCTTTGGCCAACTTCTGAAAAGTGATGGATGGTGCGCAAAGCGATACAACGATTTGCCGGAGAACGGCCGATAACGAAGACGCAAAATCCGAAACAACCATAACATCCGTGGTAGCTAGATCAAAACTGGTTAAATCCGTAACCAGATCCGGTCCCGATACTTGCATCAACCGACCTTGTTGTACGGCACCAGAAAGACCCGGGCCCACACCTATCATCAAGATATGGGTTCCGTTTTGTTTAATAGCGTTTGCTACCGGTGTCGCCTGGTTTGCAGAGTCCGCATTGTTATTCCCTGTGTCATAGCCAACGCCACCTATTGCCGTATTGTCCGGATCCACCAGCCAGAATGTTGGATCACCGTCAGTTACAAAAACCAGTAACGGAGTGGATTGGTTACTCGCTGTTGTACGAAATGCGTCTTCCCAGTTTGTACCACGTTCCATGTTGGTATAAACCGAGGGATCGTATCCAGTGTCTGGATTACCCGAAGTCGCATCAATGTAATCGTAAAAAGATTGCATGGAGCTGTCCGTGACTTCTGTTAACGGAAGTACCGTTCTTGCACGGGTATTAAATTCAACAATAGACACACTGGAACCAGTGCCACTCAGCGCTCCAACGAAAGATTTCGAGGCTTGCCTAACGGCGTTAATCGCGTTTTGGTCCTGAATAGAACCTGACTCGTCAAGAACAAGGGCGATATCCAATCCACAAGATTGAACCAAATCAGGATTTGCGACTTCTTGCGCTTGGATCGTTCCCACAAACATCAAAAACGTAAGGAAAAGAGAAGAAAATAGCCCCCTTCCAACTCTAGAATTACATGTACACATATGTACCCCCACAAATGCCAAAATAGATTTGCCGCTTTGACAAATCAAAACCAGTTACGCGCAACGTGAAGGCTAAACTATTCGAGTTACCCCAATACCAATTCAGTTCCGCGTGTCATACGGAATTGAATCAGTTCCGTTGCGCAGCTCTACTACGCAACTTACCCCGTGTTTCCGAAATCAAATAGTGTTGGCCTACCCCAAATAAGACAACAGCTATTTAGACCCCCAAAAAAGCGATGATCAAAACACGATCAATACACTTTGTGTAAGTTGTCCCCCCCAAACGGGGACACGACTAGTTATACACTAGACAAACAGTTTGTCACAATCCAACAAGCGATTCGGAATGTAAACAATTGTTAATTGGACCCTCCGAGCAGGGTTCTTAAGGAGTAAGAGCATGACCTTTCTCCCCGCAGGGCGTGGAATTCAATGAGTGTTTGGTTTTATTGTAGCCCCCGTTCGCCGCACCATTATCAAGATTCATCGGCTCGCTATTATGCTTCACCACGTGCCGGATAGCGGTTGGTAATAATAAACTGAACTGCATCGAGGGTTTCCGAAAACTGCGGTCTTGCAAATGGCATGCTTTGAACAACACAGGAATAAAGTGTCTGATCGGGTCGTATAATGAAAATGCCCGGCTCAATAAAAAGATTGGGTTCTTCAATTCCTTTTGAACTTTTACCAATTCCCTGAGAAACGTATAGCCCCCAGTCTCTAGCCGTTTCTATACTCAAGTCGTAGCCTATCGTCAATTCATCGAGGCCAAGTTCCTCTTTAATACTTCTAGCGCGTGCTTCACCGTCACTGCTGACAGCGATGATTTCAACACCGAGCCCCCGAAATGCGCGAACGCGGCTTTCTATGTCAGGTAAATAGCTAGCGCATATCGGGCAATGTAGTCCTCTGTAAAAGACAACAATCGTAAAATGCTCAGGTGTTTGCTCTGATAGATTCCAAACGGATCCATCTAAAGTTTTCACTTTTAATTCGGGCACAGCGTTGCCCGGGGTGAGTTGGGTCATATTAATCTCTAAGGTTTGAATTCCCCGCCTTCTCAGGACGGAGTAAAACCTTCATTATATAGCAAACCCATCATCGGTGGGGACAGTCTATTTGCCTACCTCTTGCTATCACCTCGTCGATTGTATCCATTAGCAGTGCCGACGACACAGGTTTCCCCAGTACAACGTTACTGCCAGTAGTGATTACCCGTGAATCCTCTTTACCTTCTTTCATTGCAATCGCGGTTAAGAAAATGACTGGAATTGATTCCGTACTTTGATCTTCCCTTAGTCTCTCGACTACTTCGTCGCCGTCCATATCAGGCATCATAAAATCCAAAATAATTGCGTCCGGATTGACTTCCTTTGCCATGCTCACGGTCCGTGAACTGAAAGATTCGGTGTATACATCGTATTTGCCCGTGTCTTCCAATCGTTTTTTAATCATCCAGCAAAATCCCTCTTCGTCGTCCACAATTAATACTTTCGTCTTTGTCATCAGAGTGTCCTTTGTTTAGTCATCAATACTTAGTGCGATCAATACCTCAGTGCCTCCCTCAGGGGGGTTAACAATTTCTACTTTACCCTCATGCAGTTCCACAATATTTCTGACGATGGACAAACCCAAGCCGGTCCCACCGATGCGTCTGTTCGTGGTAACAAACGGCTCGAAGACATTCGAACGTATATCGTTTGGAATACCAGGACCGGAGTCTTTAAAAATAATAAGCACTACTTTTTCGCCAGGTGGGTAAAACGATTCCGAACCGGGAGACTGCTTTCTAATTCGATGGTTTTCATCGGGCACGTCAACCCGTACTGTAATGACAAGTTTGCCGCCTTCCATCATAGCCTGACATGCGTTCTTGATGACATTGACGAATACTTGCTCCATTTTTTCCCTATCAATGAGAATCTTAGGAACATCGCTGCCGCAACTACTCTCAACGACCACCTCGTTAGCTTCGATTAGATAGGTGACTTGATTTATTGCGACGTCGATCAGCTGCTGTATGTCACTGGGCTCTCGTCTAATTTCTGTAATATTCGATAAGTCCAATACATTCGACACAATAGAACTGGCGCGAGATACGGCATTGCGAATCTCCCTAATCACGCCTGCATCGATTGGATCGCCCCTGTTGAGCCTTTCTTCCAGATAGTCGGTGCCCATTAAAATAATAGCAAGTGGATTCTTGATTTCGTGGGTAATGCCTGCTGCTAGTCTAGCCACACTGGTCAATCGTTCCATTTGCTGGACACGTTTCAAATTTTGATAAGCACGCACTGCAGACGTTATTATGCTGATCAGCCGTGTCCTGGATAATTCTTCTTTTGTACGGTAATCATTAATATCGTATTCTTGCAGGACTTTAAGTTCGGGTGCGTACCCCGGTTGACCGGTACGCAGAATTATTCTTACATCGTTAAGCCCCAACTCTTCACGTATAACACTCACCAGTTCTAAACCGGCACTCTCATTTTCCATCACAACATCGAGCAATATGACGGCTATGTCCGGTGTAGAACTGAGTAGTTTTCTCGCTTCTTTTTTTGAATATACCCCGATAATCTCAACCGGCGAACCCAGGATTTTCACATTCCGAAGCGCAAACCGTGTGGACAAATGCACTTCTTCTTCATCGTCAACTACTAACAGTTTCCAAGCATATTCTTTGTGGCTTGTGGAAGGGAAATCTGGCGTATCGATAATTCGAATAGAGTCCGTTGTAACCATAGCGTTATTGGCTCGTTTGTTTTTTCGCGGGTGCACTTTGGGGCAGGACGATGGTAAATACAGTACCTTTTCCTATTTCACTCTTCACAGTAATGCTTCCACCCAACACCCCATTCACAATGCCGTGGGCGATATTGAGTCCCAGTCCGCTCCCGCCCGATCCCATTTTGGTCGTGAAAAACGGATCGAATATTTTTTTTAGATGGTGCTCTGGGATTCCTTTACCGTTGTCGGATATTCTGAAAATCGCATAGTCGCTCTCCATGTTGACTTCTATACGTATTAACCCGGGCTCGTCCTCTTGTTCGAAGGCATGTGTAACCGCGTTGAGCACAATATTTGAAACCACTTGACCATAGTCACCAGGATAACTATCAAGCTCTATAGATTCAGGAATATCGATTTCACAGCGGATTTTTGTCTTGCTGATAGTCGGGCTCAGCGTCATCAACACCTCTTCAGTTAGCTCTTTACAATTAAATTGACGACGCACTGAACTCGTTTGGTCAACGGCTATACGCTTAAAACTAGCCACCATACGGGCGGCCTGAAATAAATTACGTGAAAGCAGGTTGGATGCAGTACCGACATCGTCGATATAGTCTTCCAGCGTGTTACGCCTCACAGCATCGGTTCTTAATTCATCTTTAAATTCCTTGGTTTTGTCTTCTAACGTGGTGGCCACAGTGATGCTATTACCTAAAGGTGTGTTGATCTCATGTGCAACCCCCGCAACTAGGGCTCCAAGAGAAGCGAGTTTTTCCGATTGAATAAGTTGTGAATTCGTTTTCTCCAGGGTAGACAGCGTTTCATTAAGCTGTGCGTTTGTTTTAACTAGTTCGCTGGTTCTCGTTTCCACTATTTCTTCCAGTTTGTCCTTATGCAGTTTTAGTTCCGCTTGACTAGAACGCCGAGTATCCGTTTCAACAACCGTACCAGCCAGCGTGGTCATGACATTCATAAGGTTTTGCTCATCGAACCCCCATTCGTTGTCGTCGCCTTTTTTTATTGCAATGATAAAACCGGTAAGTCGATCTTCGGCGTGAATACTCACGAGCAACGCCTTTCCCGTTGCAACTCCAAATAATACCGGCATTATCGTGCGGGCACGGCTCGCAACGTCAAGGATTATCGTTTTTTCCTTCTCAAGTTGCCCGATTAATTTTTTGCTCATTGATCGATCAACGGTTGGCGGATTTCCTACATTTAAATTAGATGCTTGACACCTAAGGCATTCACTGTCTTTATCACGAAGCCAAATTGAACAAAGTGTCAAATCCAAAGCCTCCATTATTGCCGAGATTATCGACTGAAATGACTTGTCCGGTGACGTCTGGAATATATAGTGATGAGTTATTAACGAATAGTAGGCAGAATTAAATTTTCGGTTTTGGAGTTCCCTTTGTTGCAGAGCCCGTTCCGCTTTGAATTTGTCCGTGATGTCCTTAATCACCGAGATACTGCCTTGGTAAGAACCATCTGTATTGTAAATACCTGTCGTGGAGACATCACCATATCTTATTTGGCCGTCTTTGGTAGTGTATTTCCATTCGAAGTTCGCGCTGTGAAGTTCGCCAGCCATGATTTTTTTCATCAGTGTTTTGTAGCGATCGACATCCCTGGGTACGCCTATCTCTCGAATATGCGTAGCTAAAATTTTTTCCTTGCTATAACCTGTAATACGGCGGCACGCTCCATTCGCATCTGTGATATAGCCATCCGCGCCAAGCGTGCAAATGAACAAGTCGCTTGTTTCGAACAAGGTCCTGTAATTGGTCTCCAATTTGGATAGCTCCTGTGTCACTTTGTTACGTCGGCGGTATTCGAGAAGAGACAGTGAAAACAAGGCTGAGCCCACCACTATGGTTCCGAGAAACGAAATGAGTGAGACTTGACTTTGTTGCCTGATTTGTTGACCAACCGCATTGCTGGCATGTTGGCTGAATCGGGCTATTGCCAAATACAACTGCTTGCTTTGTACGTGGAGAACGTCTACTAACTGTAGTAATTTTTCATACTCGCCGAGTGATAAATCGCCCGAATCGATGAGTTTCTCAATTTTTTCTACTTGTTCGTTAACCGCTGTAATCTGAGACGTAATATTGGCATCCGCGCTTATAAACCCGTAAATCTGTCCATGGGACAACGTCAAGACACGGCTGTTAACTAGCGCGAATCGAAACGCCATGCTGTCTTGCATTCCCCGATGCCCGTGTTCAAGATTGTGCACGTTATTTTTCACTTCCCCATGCAGCTTTGTTGTCTCACCGACCAGGGAACCCGCATGCCAGGAAGCATCCATTGGCAATTCGGCACTAGCAGATCTACTCGTATTATTGAGCGCTATTAACCCCATCACGCTAGCGGCAATCAGTGCAATCAGCAGTATCCATAGTCCGACTAACGTAAAACGCATTGATCAAGTTATTCAACGATAAGTGAATTTAAGTGCCAAATGGACCGCTCGCGCAATGTGGTTTGATCTAATTGTGATTTTTCCTCCCAAGGATAGATAATCCATAACGGTCCCCGATTACGCAAACTCAAGTATTCTCCGTCTGCTTTAAGGGCGATGAGTACGTTACAGTGTTTCGCATCACCAACCGGAATAGTAACACTGTAGTCGTTTAAAGCGGCGGCATGTAGAAGCTCGCCATGCGATGCTACTTCATCCAAGAGATCGCTAAGCAAGACTCCTTCAAAAGTTGTTTCACCATCTGTCCAAGGTGTTGTGGTACGAAGGTCGTGCATCCCAATATTTTCCAATTGTGCACGATCGAACAATGCAGACTGACCATTGGTCGTACGGCCGATGTTTCCACTTACCAACAAAACTATTTCACCTTTGGGGGGCGCTAGTCCCTCTGCCTTCAGCGGCGATACCAACAGATAACACAATACGTACAGTCCTATTCGACTGACGGATGTCTGGCTTATGAGCCACTTCCTAATGCCTGTCATCATTTAGTCCCCTTAAAATTGGTCTATGAGCTAGTTGACATCCACATAAACTAATGCAACCTGTAACATTTTGTTTACATGGATGGTGATGTCTCACTGATGTTTGACTCAGAAACGAATCGTGTTTGGTCTTACGTTTGGCAGACAATAACCGCCCCACCAAGTGATAAAAACGCCCTTCGTCATGACACCCCCGCGTCAGTTCTGTTTACAAAAACCTAACAACGCGCCACTTTTACTACTTGACTTTTCCCGAAAGCGGTAGCGTTGCCAGAACGACTTATGTCAACACTTTAAAATGCAGGAAAAATTATATATGCTGCAGAAATACAAATATAACCATAATATTGCATTTAGTATCTGCGTAATTGCAGTAATGAACTGGGATCATATTCAAACTCTGTATATTCTTTTTCGGCAAGGCACTTTGGCCCAGGCCGCCAGAGAACTATCAATTGACCCAACGACGGTATCCCGGCGCCTGGCTTCCCTTGAAAAAGAACTCGGCACCCGTCTATTCACACGAGAAGAGGGACGCTATATCCCGACCGATGTCGGCCACAGCTTTTATGAAAAAGCAAAAGCTATGGCGGAGCTAGCGCAATCACTGGATCAGTTGTCCAATGTGCATCAAGATCAAATATCGGGAAACGTACGTATTACCGCAGTGGAATCGTTAGTCATGGACTGCTTAGTGCCAAAATTACCGCCGCTGCGAAAGCGTTTCCCTAAACTAAACGTCCAGTTTGTCAGCACCGATTTAAATTTGAGTTTGAATAAACGAGAAACCGATGTCGCCATACGCTTTGCCAAACCCGAATTGTTAAATATTGTTACAAAAAAACTCACCGTTGCTGGGTTTGCGGTATACGCGGCGAGTCACTTGAATAATGATTGGACTCAGTACACTAACCAAGCGACAGATTGGGTTACCTACGAAGATGAATACGGCAAGTTGCCGGAAGCTCAATGGATGCGGCAAAACATGCAAAAACCGGAACCGGCGCTTAAATCAAACGATGCCGGTGTACTAAAAATGGCCATCAAAGTCGGAGTCGGAATTGGCGTGCTACCGTGTTATCGCGGCGATCCTGATCCTTCCCTTACCCGTATTAGCGGTCCTACACCGGTCGTTAACCGCGAGGCGTGGCTACTGGCCCCCGCGAACTATCATTCTAACTCTGCTATTCGAACCATTGTTGAGTGGATCAACGAATTATTCGAACAGGAACAGTCATTGTTTTCGGGGGTTCTCACATAACTTATTACGGCATCTATCTTATGCAAAACTCGGTATCGAGGGTTTTATTCTTGAATACCGGAAATCATTACCTGCTTTCGGGAAAATAGACTTTCAAGCCATTCGGCACAACCGCGAATCAGTACACCGGTTGATGCTTCCTTACGAACCATCAACCAACCCGTACGTGTAATAATGGGCTCAGTTCCCGTCAAACGGATGAGTGATCGATCGGAATCTCCTCGATAACAAGGTAAGATCCCGATACCTACACCACGTCGAATGGCATCGTAAAGGACCGACGCATTAGACGACATAATTTTTGTGGAGCTTTTACCGTTCGCGTACTGGGCGATCCAACGCATTTCGGGTAAGTGACTATACTCATCACTGTAAGCGAGAAAGCAACCCTTTTGATTCTGGAGCTGCTTGTTTATTTTGATATGCCGCTTTGAACCATACAAAGCAAAACCTATGCGAGTTAAGCGCTTGCTCACAACGTGTTGTTGGTTCTTTGGTTTTGCGAGCCGTATTGCTATGTCAGCATTTTTTCTGTGGAAACTAACGTTTTCGTCACAACCGATAAGTTCCAACTGGATTTTCGGGTAAGTCTTGTACAGCGAGGCCAGTTCCGGCACGAGGCAATCCACAATAAGCGATTCAACAGATGTAATCCGAACGGTGCCTGATAGATAAGAATTTTTCTCCCCGGTCGTCGACCCTGCCCTTTTCCCATTGTTTGTATTCGTCAGCTGACGGGCTTCGCCGGCCATTCGGCTAATACGGTTCAACACATCAATGCTTGCCCGCGTCGGCACCAACTGGCCTTTTTCTTTTCTTATTAACCGTATATTTAGCGAGCTTTCTAAAGCTGCTATACGGCGCGAGACAGTGGTCGGATCAATTCCCAATTCTTTCGCCGCGGATGTCAACGATCCGTGTTCTGACAAAATATAAAACGTGTGTAAGTGGTCCCAGTTCATTACAGCGTTTTTGCAGGATTACCCTGCGTGGGTGTGTGTTGTAACCTGAATTCTTGCAGCCGTATACTGCTGCACGCTGTAGGACGACGCCCCCAATTGTCCTCGGTAAAAATACCCAATGTGGAGATTGGGTAAAAACAAGTGTCAACATCATACGGTGCGTCAGGGCCCATCATCTCCCCCTCCCTGGCGTACCGTATTCTCCGCTTAGAACTACGGCGTTATATTAGTCGATAGCGATCAAATATTGCAACTTAGTGAGTGTGCATCGATTGACTCATTTCGACATTCTGAACTGTATATATCGATAAATGCATAAGTCAATAATTTTACAATTGTTCACAATGCTATTGTAGTCTGTTCAAACACTCGCGCAGTGAGCTAACACCATCACATTAGTATGAGTGCTTCAATGATCAATAAATACCGTCATCCCTGCTCATATGGTGTAACTTGGTAAATCAGAACCTAATCTTTAATAAACCTTGAAAAGCACGGGTCATGTTGAAATAAATTCCAGTCCGGGTATGGAATCCTTTGTAGCAACATGTACACTGTTCATATTGTAAAAATAAGCTTTCTGGGATTATTAGCTTTGCTGTCGTGATATTTACATTTGATTGGCGTTATGTGAGACTCGCGCCAAATATTTGAACAGCGGGAGATTAACGTGACACAAGAAAAGAACTACTCAAATAAATCCAGCCAGCGACGAAAAACGTTAAAGACCATTTTACTGACCGGCGGGGCAACCGCTGTTGTTACTAAGGCGTTACCCCGCGAGTGGACAAGACCTATTGTGGATAGTGTTGTTCTTCCAGCGCATGCGCAAACAACTACAGTTGTAACGACCACCTCGGCCCCAGCAACTACGACCGCACCCACCACGACCGCTGCACCTGCAACAACACCCGCGCCAACAACTACCGGAGGCGTTATTAACTAGTTTTTGGTCACTGGGATTAAACGGATACCAACGCAAAATTATCTTTTTGATCGTTAGAGGCCTCGGAATACGAGACCTCTAACTTGTCCTATGAATTTGCCTCTCGCTTTTTTTCTTCTGATCATATCGGCCCGAGAGTGAGCGTATGGTTGCGTCCTATGGCAATCACCCAACTGTAAATTTTATCACTCAGTTCGTGTGAACTGGCACACATCTACGATCTAGCTAGTTATATAGAATCCATCATGCAATATTTCTGCAGGGCTATCAGGTGCGTATCGAACGGTGTCAAAGAATTCTATGAATCGAACCAATAGAAGGAATAGATTCCCCCGGCTAAAGCCGGGGTGCTTACTGTTACAGCCCTTCGGGCTGCCGCTGCTGTTCATCACTTTAACTGCAGACCGCGATGAACAACAGCGTTGCTCATTCACCCACGGGTAAACCCGTGGTGCTCTGTCTTCGACCGCATAGAAAAGTGAAAAAAATGTTTATTGCCGGGCTCATTCTATTTTACACCAACCTGGCCACTGCCTTCGATTTAAACAACATCTCCATCGGTGGTGCCGTAGATGCGTTTAAGGCAGTCACTCTGAGTAATGAGGATGCCAGAGCACTGAGTTTCAGGGCGATTAAACAATACGATAGTCAAAATAAAGTGGCGCCGACGGATAATGAGTATGCGAAACGTCTGGCCAATCTCACCAACAAGCATACGGGCGAAGATGGCTTAGATCTAAATTTCAAAGTATATTTAGTCGATGAGATGAATGCCTTCGCCACCGCAGATGGGAGTATTCGTTTTTTCTCCGGTCTGATGGATAAGATGAACGATCAGGAGTTGTTGTTTGTTATCGGCCATGAAATCGGTCATGTCAAACTGGAGCACAGTAAGAAGAAAATGAAAACCGCCTATGCCACCAGTGCTGCACGTAAGAGTGTGGCAGCGGCTGGGGGCGACTTAGGCTCCATTGCGACATCGGAACTCGGCGGTATCGCCGAAGCCATGGTCAATGCCAGTTATTCCAGAAAGGAAGAATCGGCTTCGGATAACTATGGGGTGGCATTTATGAAAAAGCACGGTTATGACCTGTCCAACGCTGTGTCCGCATTAAAGAAACTCGCTGAACTGGGAGATTCCAGCAGCATATTGGCATCACATCCGGCTCCCACAAAACGAGCTAAAGCGATTGCTAAAAAACACAAGCTTTAGATCATAGCGGGTGAGTATCTTATCCGACCGCCGGGCCAACCTTTCGATGATCATTTAGTTCAAGAAACACCAGCGTATGGTGTAAAGGGTGATTTATAGGCTTAATTCACTTCCCCCCCGACAGTGTCGAATAGGACTGATAAACTTGTTTTTGATGAACCATCTTAACTCCAAGTCAGTGTAAATTGGGCACCACCCCATGGACTAGTAGTTACCGTTGTACTGCCTTGGTGTTTTTTCATAATCATATCGACTAAGGCCAACCCTAAACCCACTCCACCAGACTTACGACTTCGGCTTTCATCGATTCTTGAGAATGGCGTAAATACCTGGTCACGGTATTCAGATTCAATTCCAGGACCATCATCACTAACTGTAACCTGAACTTGCGAATTAGTTTGATTTGCTTGAATTTCTACTTTGGTTTTTGCATAACGACAAGCGTTGTCAACAAGATTAGCTAACGCTCTTCGTATTAAAGCAGTATTGCCATGAATAGGTTGGCTGATGTTCGTTGTATAAGAAACATCAACGATGGATCGAAAGTCCTCATATCTACAAACCTCCTCTAGTAGAGCTTTTAAGTTAATTGGATGGTATTGCACCACTTTTTCGTTTTGCAACTGAATCAAAGTCAGGACATCTTCGGTGATGCCATACAATTCATCCACATAACTATCGATTTTCTCGATGCGTACGCGCAATGCATCCACTGTGTTCAAATTGCGTGACGTATCGAGTGCAAACCGAATACGGCCCAAAGGACTGCGTAGTTCGTGCGGCAACGCACCGATCAGAACTTGTTGGTCACGCACTAACTCCTGAAGTCGTGTCGCCATCTCATTAAACCCAATCGCTAAATTGTCCACCGGGTGGGAAACATCTTCGGCAACGCGAATATTGAGATTACCATCCGTAAATGCTTGAGTGGCCTGTACTAAATCACCTATTGGTTTCGTAATTCTTCTTGCCAGATATAGAATCCCAAATGCCAATATTAGAAAAATGGTTCCTATGGGAATTAGTATTTCGAGCCAGTCATCAGTGGGGATATCAGCAAACGAACCGTCGCTTTCACTCACAATTAAAGATTTGTGATAACCATCAAGGGGATAACGTATCGACCAGTAATCCGCCCGAATGCCGGAAAAAGTTGCTTTTGTATTGACCTGACCCTTGTCTTCCCCGACGTCTGTTACCAACTCAATGATGTGTCCGAGATCAGATTGGTATTCCTCTATCCAAGTGTTCCATGTCGATTCCGGCACAAAGCGGAGTTCCGCTTCGATGTATTTCGCTTCCAAGGTTGCTCCATCAATGAATATCTCACTATCCGTTGTTTCAAATAAATTGTCTACGATAATGATCGTTGCAAATAGGGAAACAAAGATCAATACCGCAATGACAATGTAGGTTCTTGCAAATATGGATTTCATGTCGTGGTGCTCATTCAACCACTGTTATATCAAATCGGTCGTCCTTTAACGACGTAAGATTTGTTCGGTTATGTAAGTAATTGTCAGGAAAACGCTACGTTGACGCGAGTAGATATCCTTTCCCTCTTATCGTTTTAATGTACCGATAAGGGGGTGTTTCATCGTTCATTTTTTCTCGTAATGATGACACACGCATATCAATGGAACGGTCTATCCCATCATATTCGATTCCCCGCAACTCTTTATAGAGGGTATCTCGGGAAATAATCCGCCCGGCATTTTCTGCTAACAAGGCTAATAATTGAAACTCGGCCGACGTCAGATCCAATCGTTCATTACCCAATGTCACTTCATAAGCTCTTTTACTCAGTATGAGATCTTGGACAATGATTGTGTCGTTTGCCGGTGGTCGGATTGCGGAATTTTTATGTCTTAACAGCGCCTTAATGTGGGCCAGTAGTACATGCGCTCTCACTGGTTTTGTGAGGTATCCCATTGCTCCACGATTTAAAGATGTTACTTCGGTCAGTTCGTCATCTTTAGCTGTCAACATCAAAATAGGATTCGAAAACTCGTCTTTAACACAACGGCAAACCTCTATTCCGTCAAGCTCCGGCAACATAACGTCTAGAATCACTAAATCAGGCACGTCGCAACAGATTTTCTCAACAGCGGTTTTGCCATTATCTACCCAGCCCACTTCAAATCCTTCATCGCTGAGAAAATCGGAGATCATTTTCGCAAGCTCTGCATCATCTTCGACCAGCAAGAGCCGTGTCGAGCGTGTTTCGGAAGATGTGTTCACTTTTGGTTCAGGTAACTGACAATCGCTTACACATCTCTACAAAAACTAAATGGAATACGCATTGGACACTGTTGGATGATACACCCGGTTTTCAACAAACACGGGAGTATCTAAATTAATGTCAATCTCTTTTGGGCTGTACCGGAAAACAAGTCCTATTGTATTAACGCTCGTCGTCGGATTAGGTGCGATCCATCCCGTAACTCAGGCGGATGACAGCACAACATATCGCCCAATGCAAGGTTGGTATACCGGCATCGAAGCCGGACATATCAATTTGGATCTAAAGGGACATCACGAGGACGTCGCACCATTTCGATATCGCAAGGATGGAATCGATCTTGACTATAGTAAAGCCACTTGGGGGGGATTCGCAGGCCATGGTTGGTACCGTGGGTCCCAATTTTTAGGGGTCGAGATCGATGCGCAAAAATTCAAAGATGACATTGACGATTCGTTTCTGGCCAAACCGGAAGGCGATAACAAGTTCTTCCACGTAACAAATGGCTGGAAGTTACAAGTATCTGGTTTGTTTGGAAAGCAACTTCCCAATGATTGGCTGGTTTATGGAAGAGCTGGCCTCGCGTATACCGACATTGAAGTAAGCACGCTCACTGTGACTGCCATCGATTCGGCCGGCAATCCGACTGAAGGGTTTTCTGGCTCCGTGCACGACTGGATTGGTGGTGTCGTTGGTGCGGGTGTCGCCATTCCACTTTTTGAACGATGGTCAGTGCGTGCGGAGTATAACTTCACGACCTATTTTATTGGACCCGAATACAACAACGACAAAAATGACGGCGAAAAGACCGATTACGATTTGGACGATCACCGAATTTTTATCGGTTTAGCTTACTCGTTCTGAACGTGTTATTCATTCCTGGGCTTTTCTTTAACACTATCCAAGACTTTTTAGTTTTCTTTAACACTATCCAAGACCTTTTAGGAGTTGTCTAAATGAAACATGCAACAAAACTTAAACTTGCAATTATTCTCACCAATTTAAGTCTCACTTTGGGTTGCGCGCACAGTGGGGCCAAATACGAGCCCATCGTCGATGGTGAAATGGGTGACCAGTACACATCTGATCTCGGTGCCTGTCAGTCACTGGCGACCGAACGCCGATTCGCCAATGGTGATGTAAAAAGCGAAGCGATCGCTGGTGCTGTTACGGGAGCCGTGCTCGGCGCTATCGACGATGGCTTGGAGGGCGCCGTGGGTGCGGCAATAGCAGGTAGCGTTCTAAGTAGTGGCGCAAGGGCCTGGGAAACACGAGATGAGCGCAAACAGATCGTCGTTGAGTGCATGCGTCAACGTGGTCATCAAGTGGTGGGTTGATCTTTTTAGATAGAAATTGTCAGTTGAATTGAAGAAAGTTTTCAGAAAAGGTGTTGTGCGCACACAATTTGGGAGATCAACGGTGAAACCAAAACAACATCGCCTCTGTATTCGTACGGTTTTGATAGTCAGTATTCTATTGGCACCGCTTGGTGGTTGTGTTTCTCTGATGTTAGGGAAAGACGCGAAAGAATCCAAGAGAATGACAGAACAAATCATCAATTGTCATCATGATTTGGCCATGGCCAACCTGACGCCGATGAAAACATCTTCTCGACGGTTGACCCGTATGCTGGCTTACTTTACGCACGCGGTTATCTTAGAAGATCAGGGTAAACATCAGATAGTAAAGACTCTGTATCCACACTTAATTAACAATGGCTATCCGGGCGATGCGGACATCGATAAGAATTTGCCGGATAGTTTGCGCGATCTTCGTGAGGAACGGAGACGCAAGATAGGTCATGCCAAGTGTTTGTAATATTTCTCTTAATTCGTCAGAGGCAAATACGCCTCGCCTCTAATGAATTTTCTAATTTTGGGCGTTGGAGATAAACTGTGAAACAGCTATCAAATTTCAATCTTATACTAGTCACTTTCGTGTTTAGTATAACCGGCTGTTCGATAATGGAAACAAAATTTGAGAAAAGTCCTTACGGCAAGGAATTGTTAAGCATGTTACACAAATGTATGGAATCAAAAGAAGACGGGTTACTTCCAGGACTGGGAGCGGGCGAAGATAAATCGCTTGAGTTCACGAGCGACGAAATTGAATTCTCGCAAAGAAACAATGTTACCTATCCGCTACGGCTTAGTTGCATCGTTATTGACCGTGATCGAAAACGTACATTCTTTTTTACTAAACAAACCCCAACTTCAGAGTGGACGTTGTTTTAGTAAATTCACGTCTCACGCCTTAAACAATGTGTTTTTCAAGGCGAACAGAAATGACGGGAAGATAAGGCGTCGGAACTAAATTCGCGGCACCGACGTGCTAGAAAAGATGCGCGCCGAGCCGGGTGTATTTGGGAACTCAGCCGCATCCCCCCCTAACATACCCCAGAGAGGTTTGCAGTCTACTCGTTCGAAATTATTAAATATGTGAACTAGTTCACACACAAACTGTGATCTACTTCACAAGTTATGGTTTTGTTGGATACGGTACCTTTGCATCAATCACACGAAATCACGTCGTTTCCAGACCTCGCTTAATGCGGTGACTCAGACGTGGTTTTGCGGGCGCGTTCGACCTGCCAGGGCTGCGGTTAGCGTTGTCTAATCGACGAGATTCGTGACTTTTTCGAACCGATACCTCAGTGTGCTCTAATAAGGTTGGGCCACAGGAAGAAATTATGGTTGTAGCCGCTGGCGAACAAACTGTAGGCTCCGGAGGGGTTGGAAACACATTAACACAAAGAACTTAACCGTTTCTATATCGCCCTTTAATGGATTGTCATCAAAAAGGGGCATAGTATTGCAAATATTGTATTCAGAGCTTGGCACTCTCGCGCACCAGGGTGCATTTGCACACACCATCGATACAAGCCGACATTACTAAATGGTGTTTGTGTACTCATTTAAACAATGTTCCTGACATAAAGTTACGCATTATTCGTATGTCGCCGCTTTGCTATGCGATACAGACCAATTAACCGGCGGCATAGACCATTTACTCGGAACCCATAGATCGACACGTCTATCCGCGTACAAATAATCTAATCCTTCATGATTGATATACATAATTAGTCGAGGCGATGAAGATAATGTAGTCACACGTCGGTAACTGTCGCTGGGCATAGCCATAGTCAATATTCGCTGACGTCGATGTATTTCCTCCCGGTATTGCACTTGATGGGTCACCTTCGGTAACGGTGAATCGAAATCCGTGAGTAAAACAACGATTTCAGCATAGCCGTCGACGAGGTAATCCGAATCCTGCCCCATTTCCCATGCTTGAAATCGTTCTGTCAACAGACGATGAGCTTCGACTTTCGATTCCATATTGTCGGCGCTGCAATAGCTACTCAAAGCACACAAAACAACCCCGGACCACCATGGCAGAAGACCTGTATAGACATGTCGTCGCATCAAATATTGCTTTTTCAACCAATTCAGATCCAGGTTCAACATGTGCCTGGTTCTTTTGACCCCATTCCACCATCATAATTCATCACTGAAGAGACAGACTTGTTGTTATCAATCGCACGAACTGACCGGCATCAGTTTCAATACCGTGATTTGATAGTTCTGCCGTTGACCTTAGCGTTTGCCGGCAACGTTCATCAAAGAGCACTATTCTTTACCGCTTAGTCTTCATACCACCGTGGATATAAAACCTTGTTCATTCGATGTTCATCGTGTCGCACCTCGACCGGGATACTGAATCCAGGTACTTGTCTGACATTCCTGATGGAGCGTATCAGTAATTTATAAAAGCGGAAAATAGCCCGGTACGATGATTTCTGTAATAGAAAATAGCCGGGTGGGATTTACACCTCGGTCAACCAGCCGTGATTGTCTTTTACCACGCCGCTTTGTAAGTCGGTCAGTACGGAACGCAGCTTCTCGGTGTTGGCGCCAATCCCGCCGTCACCGACTCGGTACTCGCGGTCTTTGTAGATCAAGGTGCCGATACCCGCTAATACTGCCGCAGTACCGGATAATGCAGCTTCGCCGGACTCAATCCAATGCAGCATTTCATCAACGGTAAAATCCCGCTCACTGACTTTGTAGTCCAATTCGGGCGCGATGGTCAGTGTCGATTCACGCGTGATGCCATGTAAAAACGAACCATCTAGTTTTTTGGTTAGAATTTCATGGTCATTGATGAGCAAGAAATTGGCCGCGCCGGTTTCCTGTACATCACCACCCGGGCAGAATAATACTTGATCGGCGTTGTATTCTTTTTTTGCGTGGCTGATATGCCGTAATGCCGCCGCGTAGTTGCCACCGGTTTTGGCCATGCCGAACTCCGGTGTCGAACGCAAAACTTGATCTTCCACCAAGATGCGTAGAGGCCGTTGACCACCCTGAAAGTAATCACCCACCGGGGAAAACAATACAAACAAGGTCGCGTCAGTGGTGGCGGTGGCGGCGGCACCGACATTGACCTGGGTGCCAATCAAGGTCGGGCGAATATACAAGGCACCCGGATAGTCCGGAATTTCCTGACGACAAGCTCGCACACCATCAAGAATCATGCTGCGCAACATATCGCCTTCAGGTTTCGGCAGCTCTACCAATCGCGCACTTTGTTGCATACGTTCAACATGAGAATCCAGACGAAAAATATGCACGCCACCGTCGTCACGCCGATACGCTTTGAGCCCCTCGAAACAGGTGCTGGCATAATGAAAAACATGCGCCCCCGGGTGCAGCGAAAACGGTTTAGTTTTCTCGATTGAATACGAACTCCAGGCACCTTTCCCGTAATGGCTAACCACCATTTTTTTCGTGAATACTGTTCCAAAGGGCGCAGATTTCACAATTTCCGCAGCTTGAGTCGCCATATTGTTTATCTCTCAAAAAATTAACTGAAAGCCGAAGGCTCGGCGGGTCTTATCCAGGATAACAACATTCGAAATGGAATCAACATGGTCAACGCCATGGCGAGTTTCACCAGGTAGTCACCGGTGGCCAGCGTCACCCAAGGCACGCCGGTGCCCATGAAGGCAATACCAAAAAATAATACTGTATCCACCGCCGATGCGACAGAAGAGGATACCAGTGGTGCGCGCCACCATACACCCTTACGCAAACGGTCGAATATTTGTACATCCAAAAGTTGCGCGATCAGGAACGCGCTGCCGGAGGCGGCGGCAATACGCCAGCCTGCAAAGTAAATCGATAACAACACGGCCAGGGCAAAACCAACATAAACGACTTTGCGTGCCGGGCCGACACCGAGCTTGCGATTGGTTAGATCCGTCACTAAAAACGAGATGGGATAGGTGAAAGCCGCCCAGGTTAACCAATCGTTAATGGTGTAGGACACCAATACATTGGATACCGTCACCACCGTTGCCATGGAAACGATGCCGATAACCAAGCCGTTTTTATTTTCAGCCTCTCTCATTTAATTGTTCATCTCACAATAAGGTAACAATACCAGCGATCATCGCTAGCTCTCAGGCATGGGTCCTGCCACAAGTGCCGGGTCTAAGCGTTTTTCGAACAAATTGATTCGCCAGTCGAGATGCGGCCCCGTGCTACGACCGCTTGACCCCACCTCGGCGATTTTTTGCCCCTGACGCACACGTTCACCCGGCTCAACAGTAATGCGTTGCAAATGCAGGAAGGCGGATGATAACCCATGACCGTGATCGATGATTAAGGTTGCTCCCGAATAATACATGTCCGGATGCGCCAGCGTGACCACACCGTCCGCTGGCGCGGTAACCGGCGAACCGGCCGGCGCGGCAATATCGATTCCGAAATGCGGGCGTTTGGGTTCGCCATTCAACACCCGTTGGCTACCGTAGACACCACTGATACGCCCAACCAACGGCCACTCGAACCCAGTCAAAAAGTCAGTGCGTGGGTCGTTCCGCAGCCGTGCTTGTTTAACCAAGGCTACTTCGCGTGCAATGCGCTCCAATACCTCTGGCGGCGGCGTCACTTTTTCCGGCGCAAGTCCGTCAATGCGCTCGATTTTGTATTGTCGTGCTGCAACAGTTAGTGACCGCCTCTGCTCCGTTCCATTGGGAAACCGAACCATCAACGTCGACGATAGCTTCGCGTCACGGTGAAAGCCGAGCAGGAAAACGCCAGCCGGCGAAACTCTGACTTTCTCACCGTCGTGTTGTACGATGGAACCGGGCGGCACCACACCCCGCACCAAAGCGCCTTGCTTCAACTCCCCCTGCAACTCTATCGTGTTCGCCATGGCCACTGGCATAAACCACGTAACTATCGACAGGAGGAACACTACTTTTGGTCTTGAACGAGTCATGATGTTTGTAACACATTAGTCAAAAATCAAAGTGGAATGCAATCTATTGTTAAAAGTAAATTTTTGTGACGAAGTTCACAGTTTGTTAAGCATAGTTATGAAAAAATGCTATAAGACGCGAAATACTAGGTGACTCTAATGAATACTAAACTTTTTGAAATCATGACCGGTCAAGGACCAAAGATTATCGGTCTCAACTATGGTCAATTGTCCATGCTCAACACCAGCCCGGCGGCACTGGCCGGCGCGGAAACCTTACATGAGAAATTGCAAGGAATTTGCGGCCTGCCTGTGAGAGAGTTTACTCTGGTGGAAGACGATGCGGGCCAAATCCGTGCGGAAGCTAGAACCGAATTCTTTCTCGATACCAAAGAAGTCGAAGAAATCGAGCCCCTGTTTGGCCGATTCGCCTTCGCATAATTGCTAAGCAACCCGCGCATGTTCCCCGATCAGCGCGCTTAGGAGCATTTTTAGATATATTCATGCCTACGCCGCCGCAAGTAGCGGTGAAAGCTTGCCTCTTCCCTAATAATCCCGCCATCGAGAGTCACCATCCGGGTGGTTTCAAGCTGAATACAATCGCCGTCGGGTTTGACGGCATACCGGCCAAGGTTTACGTACGAGTCTTTTATTGATATTAGTGCGTTGGCACTATTAAAGCTTTGGCTAAAATCAGACAATGCACATTACCATCCGCCAGCTCAAGATATTCGATGCGGTTGCTCGCAACCTGAGTTTTACCCGTGCAGCGGAGGAACTACATCTAACCCAACCCGCTGTCTCTATGCAAATCAAACAATTAGAGGCGGCCGTCGGTATTCCGCTATTCGAAATCCTGGGTAAAAAGGTGCATGTAACAGAAGCCGGTGAAGTGTTACTGAGCCATACCCATCAAATCATAAGCCAATTGTCGTCCGCCGAAAAGGAAATCGATGCCTTACGTGGCATTAATAGCGGCAGACTTAGAGTCACTATTGCGTCAACGGTGAATTATTTCGCAGCCAAATTGTTGTCGCAGTTTTGTCAGGATCATCCCAACATTCGGGTTATCCTGGATGTGACCAATCGTGAGTCCTTGTTGCGGCAACTGGAAGACAACGAACCCGACATCGTACTAATGGGGCGTCCTCCCGCCGACCTCGATGTGGCAGCAGAGGCGTTCATGGAAAACCCACTGATTGTTATCGCGGCACCGCATCATCCACTAGCTGGCGAAGAAAATATTCCGCTGCATACCCTGGACAACGAAACCATCATCATGCGTGAACCCGGCTCCGGCACCCGCATCGCCATCGAGCGTTTTTTTGTCGATCATGCCATTCAGCCATCCAGCAGTGTGGAAATGACCAGTAATGAGGCGATAAAACAAAGTGTCGAAGCCGGGCTGGGTCTGGCGATCGTCTCCAAGCATACGGTTGAACTTGAACTATCCGTTGACAATATTGTTCAACTGGATATCGAGTCGTTCCCCATCATGCGTCATTGGTACGTCGCTCATCGCCGCGGCCGGAGACTTTCTGCCACCGCCCAAGCATTTAAGGAGTTTGTATTAACCGAGGGCGAACGTTTGCAAGGTGGCCAAACTGTCCCACAACTACCGACTGAGGGAACCAACTAAAACCCAGCGTTATCTAAAACCGTCTATGCACAAGTTTACTGCATGGCGGTTTACCCCGTTTGCTATTCTGTTTCTGTTAAATGGGCATGCGTTTACCGCCGAACCATTGGTCATCTTGTCACAACCCGGGCCTTGGCCCGCAATTTCCCATTTGGTTGCCTACGACAATCGTGTTTGGTTCGTCAATAGTGTCAAGTTCACAAACCACAATTCCGCCGATCTCTACAGCTATAACCCTCGAACCGGCGCAACACGTTACGAAAAACATCTCTTCAGTCAGGATGTCGGCGAACCGGTGGTACACAACGATCTTTTGTACTGGCCATACGAAGATTCGCGGTTTTCGACCGGTGGTGGCGAATACTCGGTCACCAACGGTCGTGAATGGGTTAAAAATACACTCGCTCCCGCACAAGTTTTCCATACACACGCGATGGCTCAATCAAACAATGAATTGTATGTGGCAACGTCGGCCTGGCGGGCCGGTTTACAACGCTCCGTTGACGGTGGACTTGCTTGGGAGGTGATTTATGATCACGAGACACCCGAAGGAAAAGTGTCTCGCATCACTAGTTTGACAATACTCAATAGTAACCTTTACGCCGGTCTTACCAGTCGCAGTCAATCCGGACCAAAGTTGTTGCGTTGGGTCAATAACTCCATGCAAGTAGTCAGCGGATGGCCTGAAGGGACAGCAACCACAGCACTTACTGAATTCAACAGTTGGTTGTATGCCGTTAACTCACGAAACGGCGAGCGGTCAGTGTGGCGAACCAATGGCGCCAAAGTACAACGGGTCGATGAACTCGACGATAAAAATATACGTGCGTTTGCTACGGGCAAAAGTGAAATGTGGGCTGTCAGTGCTGCCAACAACGGCGGCAAGCTACTACGCAGTGTTGACGGCAAACACTGGACTGTCGAACAGGTATTTGACAATACACAACCGGTGGATCTAGTCGTTTTTGATGATCGTGTTTATGTCGGCACCCTGGGACCCAATGATCGCGGCGCTCTTTGGGGACAAGCATCCTTAACCGATAGTAAAAACATCACCACAACACCGTCCCTAACGACGCAAAAACAAGCGGTTAACGACATTGCGATTCTAACCACGGAATTGGCAACCGCATTACAAACTTCATTTGCAAACTTTAGAGAGCATCGCAACAGCCTGGATAAATTCCTTCAACCATTGGCTTTGAGTCGAAGGGCAGACGCCGGCAACGCGTTATCAAAATTGTTGTTAGTGGATTCCCCCTCGTCGACATTGGAAACATTCGCTCATAAAGTCGACGTTCCAGCCATTAACCGTTGGTATTTGCTGTGGGCTATGAGTTTGAACGGCTATGGGGATGTACCGATTGATTTGTTAAACGGTGATTGGACACGACCATCCAATCACGCCGAAAAATATTTTGAACCCTTGCTCGGTGCCATTGTGACCGTTGGCGACATTGCACAATCGGACGATGCAACGATTCAAGCGTTGATTAGACGATTGACAAATGACGACGATCCGCTCTGGTTGAAGGGCGATATTGTGGGTGCACTGTCTGATCTCACTGGCAACCGCTTTGGCTATGACTTCGATGCGTGGGAGGCTTGGTGGCAAAAACATAGTGATGAAATGATTCGAATAACCACAGGTGAACTCATGATGGGTTCGGAAGACGGAGAAGATGCTGAGCAACCGGTGCACAAGATCACGGTTTCCGAATTTTCCATCGACCGCCACGAAGTCTCCAACAAAGAGTTTGCCTATTTCGCTGCCGTTACCGGCCATACTACCGACGCGGAGAAGTCAGGCAAGGCATGGCATTGGGAAAACAAGTGGCACCAAGTCGAACAAGCGACTTGGAGACATCCACGTGGCCCTGACTCTTCTATTCAGGGACTGGAAAATCACCCCGTAGTACAAGTGAGTTGGCATGACGCCAATGCATATTGCGAGTGGCGTGGTAAACACTTGCCAACCGAGGCCGAATGGGAGCGTGCAGCCCGTGGTATTGGTGATCGTGAATACGCTTGGGGAAATCAATCTCCCAACCATGACAACACATTCCGTGCTTCCTACGGCAGTGATGCTTGTTGCGCTGCGGATGACCATGATGGCTATCTTTACACAGCACCTGTCGGCAGTTTTCCTTCAGGGTCGTCAGCGTTTGACGCCGAGGATATGACCGGAAATGTGTGGGAATGGGTCGAAGACAGTTTTGACCCAACATTCTATTCGCGCTCACCAAAACAAGATCCGGTAAATCGTGAAATGGCTGAAGAAAAAGTGATTCGTGGTGGCGGTTGGGGTAACAACCCCTGGGGATTACGCACTACATTGCGCCACGCAAACCCACCCCACTTCGCGTTATCCATGGTGGGTTTTCGCTGTGCGCGGTGAGAGGCGCTGTGCGCTATGATGAGAGACAATATCGCTCACACGGCTGATCTTGTTGTAAGGAAGATTATGCGGCGCTAACCCGCCTTACGGTTACTTTCAAAGTTTATTTTCCGTCGACTTGCGTGAAATGAGCCGCAGAATCTATCGCTGATTGTGATTCAACCGTTGCGGCGACTTGCTTATCGTATCGGGTTTTGCCGTCGGTGCCGGCGGTGATACCGCCAAACACGGCCAGTAATAGTAGACCTATGCCTACACTAAAAAACCTCGTTGTTGGGTAAACGATTGCATCCTTTGCATGGTAATTTCCCCTTAATAACGATTGTATGTTTACAAACGATCACTGGGATGAGGTTCAGATTCCTTTGGTTGATTGGGTTTGTCGATTCATATCATACACATTCAAGTTTGTGGGTTTTTCATCTAAATATGAATCCTCACTAACACTGACATCATCCCGGTACATGCCGTTACAGGGATGATTCAGACCATATACAAAGTACGGGTCTTCGCAGTGACGCCTGGATTCCTGAATATTGTGTCGTTGTTGCATTGCCCGTACTCCTTATTCGAAACTTCATCGTACAGACAAGTGACTTCAATTACTGTGAACTAACTCACATAAACGATGTGGAACAAGATGCTTTTTAAGTCAGAAACTTACCATCCCGTAAAAATATCCAATCCTCGCTTTTTGATTTGTCCCCCAATAATGGCCCGCTGAATTTCGGAAGTCCCTTCCCAAATCCGGTCCACCCGTAAATCGCGATACAAACGTTCCACCGGGTTGTCACGCATATAACCGCGGCCCCCTAGAATTTGTAAGGCCTTGTCCACAACCCGGCCCGCCATTTCCGAGCAGTGCAGTTTTCCCACACTGGCCCGGGCATGCACGAGTTTGCGATCCATTCCGTCGTCGATTTCAGCCGCTATTCGGTAGACCAATGACTTGGCCGCCATGATTTCCGTTGCCATATCGGCCAACATGAACTCGATGGCCTGAAACTCGCGAATCGCACGATCGAATTGGACGCGTTCGCTGGCGTAATCATTCGCTATTTCCGCTGCGCGGGCCGCCGCTCCGATACAATGGGCGGCGATTTGCAAGCGTGTTTCCACAAACCAATCCTTGGTTAGCTCAAATCCCTGGCCGATTTCACCTAACATGCAAGACGGCTCGACCTTCGCATTCTCAAACGCGAGTTCGGCGTGATCGAAAATGTAGGTATGCATAAAATGCGGTGAGCGAATATGTCTTATGCCGGGCGTAGCGCGATCGACCAAAAACAAGGTCGGTTGATCGGGATCACCGTCGACATGGGCATGCAAAATAATAAAGTCGCTGGCGTTGAATGAGGTCACAAACCACTTCTCGCCATTAACAACGTACCTGCCGTTTTTCAAAACGGCACTGGTTTGCACCCGGCGTGGATCGGACCCTGCTTGCGGCTCGGTAATGGCATAACAACCGCGTCGTTCCCCACGACAGCACGGTTTTAAATAATCTTCGATTTGCTCCGTCGTTCCCTGTTTCAAACAAATCGCCGGTTGCCACACCGCCGTCCACAAACCGTTAGTTGCCCGGCCCAGTTGTTCGTTCACTAATGTTTGTTCAAACATAGACAAACCTTGACCGCCGTGCTGCTTTTCATGATTGATTGCCGCTAATCCCCATTCGACGACTTGCTTGCGGACCGCGGGTCGCGAAGCTGGCGGTAAACCCTGGTTTTGTTCTACCACCAGTTCATATGGTAGTAATACCTGATCACAAAAATCCTGTGCTGTTTGTCGTAAATCCCTTTCAGATTGAGTGAGTTTTAAGTCCACCGGCCTATTTCATTCGTGAGGGTTTGGTTTAGCGACAACCAAAGCATCGACAGCATAACCGCCCGCCGGCAACACGATCACCGGGTTGATATCAATCTCCTCGATTTCATTTCGCAGTTCTTCGGCCATTAACGAAACTTTGACGATAATCTCTACCAACGCATTTCTATCCAAGGGTTTGCCGCCGCGTATTCCATCTAGAAAACGGGATACCTTAAGACGTCCCAACATGCGTTCGGCGGCGCAAGTGTCACACGGTGCCAATGCAAAGCTCCGGTCGTCCATCATCTCAATAGCGACGCCACCCGCGCAAACCATGATGACGGGGCCGAATTGCGCATCGTTTTGTACACCTAAACCGAATTCAACACCCCCTTTCAGCATTGACATGATCATTACTTCATTACCAAATTTTTCTCGCAGCTCATCGTAGGCGGTCACCAATTCCTGTTCATTTTGAATATTCAGTTTGACCCCACCAACGTCTGTCTTATGCCCTACACCGGGCGCTGCTGTCTTCACTACTAGCGGGAATTCCATTTCCTTGGCAACCTTTAATGCCGTGTCACGGTCTTGTACAACGCGATGCGCAACCACTGGAATATCGAATTCATCCAATAAAACCAAGGACTGTTGTTCGTCGAGACGGGGAGTCTTGCATAAGGTTTTCCGCCACTTGTCTATATTGTAATTCGACTGGATCACTGTAGATGTTGCGTGCGGCCGGGCCAAAAAATCCCGGTAAGCCAACAAAGCCTTTACTGCAACCAAAGCTTCGCGCGTCCCATTGATAACGGGAATACCGTCACCAATCAGTGGTGAAGTGATTTCATTGTTCAGAAGATTCGAGTAATTGGTGGCAAATAACAACGGTTTATAGGTTTTTTTAACGGCGGCACGCGCAACGGACACCATATCCTCGTGATGCCAATGACCGTCGCGCAAGTCCGATACGATCAGACCCGCTGCCGCATCGTTATCCTGTAACAGTGCGTTCAAACAATTTTCGAATATCGCCGCCGCGTTGCGCCCACTGCCCCATGCATCCAGTGGATTAACCGGTTCCAAACCCGGATCGAGTTGCCGGCCTAAAGTACCGCGCGTTGAATCGCTAATGGATGCGACGGGCACGTCTAATTCAGCGGCGTTGTCCAACAGCATTTCACACTCGCCACCGGAATCGTGAATGGATACGAGTCCCCCACTACCGGCGCGGCGTGGTTGAGAAAATGCCAGTAACACTCCCGCCATTTCATCCAATGTGTCGACCCGAATGACGCCGTATCTATCGAATAATGCTTGGTAGGTAGAGTCCCGGCCGGCAATGGCCCCAGTGTGTGTCAAGGCCATGGCAGCGCTGGCTTGCGTTCTACCGGTTTTTAGTATGACCACCGGAATCGATTTGTCAGCCGCTGCTGCCAGCGCTTTTCGAAAACCATCCGGATCACGCACCGACTCGATGAACATGCCAATTACCCGCGTCGACGATTGCGCGAGCGCCCAATCCATATAGTCTGAACACGTCGTCACCATCTCCGCGCCACTGGAAACACAGAGATTAAACTTAAGTTGCGGATCGTTGTATGCGAGCGCCCCGAATACCGAACCCGATTGCGCAATCCAGGTAATATGACCTGGCTGCATACAACGGTTAGCGGTGGGGAATGCGGCAATTTGCAAATGTTGGGAGGGATTGGCGAAACCCATTCCATTCCCGCCACACAACGGTATGTTCGCGTTTCGCGCCATCGCGCCGAGTCGTTGTTTTAAATTTGGCGTTGTATCGTCGGGTAAATAACAACTCGCAAAAATCGTAACTGCCTTGGCCCCGTGATCAATCGCCTGTTGCAGCGTTGCTTCGAGCCGTTCATTAGAGACACCTAATACAACGTGCTCCACCGTTTCCGGTATCTCATCCAAGCTCGCGTAGCACTTTAGGCCTTCGATTTCATCGTATTTTGGATTGACCGGATAAATCGCGCCTTCAAATCCCTCACGTAAGGGAGCACAAACCATATCGTTACCGGACGATTTCGGACGCCGTGATGCACCGACGATGGCAATTGATCGTGGTGCGAGCAAAGGATCGAGTGGATGGCGGGTATTCATGCCCTATTTTCGTTTGCGTAAATGAACACTAATAACTCAGTGCTTAACATCATATTAAGCCACGCTTGGAGAGATGCAAAAGGGATTGAAAGCGCTTATTCGCAAACCTTAAATCACGTTCCGAGGTTCCAGCTTTGATCCATCAACAAAACGTCGCATGGAAAATTCGCTGATATCCATTGATGTCTCGCCCTTAGTGACCAGCTCCGCAGCCAGTCGTCCCACCATGGGACCAAGCCCAAATCCATGCCCGCTCAGACCGGCGGTAAAAATTAAGTTCTCAGTGTTCAGCGCGAGTCCAATGACAGGAATCATATCCGGCGTAAAATCGATATAACCTGCCCAGCGACGCCGGATACCAGAATTACCCACCGCTGGGAACAACGCTTTTAATTGCGCCAAGGCGTGGCCTAGACGTTTGCCGTTCGGTTGCGGATCAAGGGTTCTGCGGTTAACCAAATCGTTGCGCAGACTTCCCTTACCGGATAAGAAACGGGAAATCTCGTCCAACATTGGTTTGCCAAAGTGTAGTTCTATTTCCTTCTTATACTTCGAGTAACTTTTATAAAACCAACTGCCACTCAACAGGGTTTGAAAACTGACGTCGTGATCCGACTGTTCGCCGTCAGCGATATTGATACTTCCGTCACGGCATTGGCGTATGCCTATGTTGGCCCAGATCCCAGCCGAACTAATAGGTTCGACACATTCAGTGTTCGCCACTGAACCACGCATCCACATCATCGGTACTGTTTCACCCATTGACTTCGCCATGCGTCCGGTCCAGGCGCCTGTTGCACAAATGACGGAATTGCACTTGATATAACCCCGTTCGGTTTCTACACCACACACTGCACCATTGTGAGTATCGATTGCAAACACGGCGCATTGCTCATACACATTCGCACCTTTACTTTGCGCGACCCTGGCAAATGCCGGCGCGACCTTCGCAGGTTCGGCCTGTCCGTCACTGCGCGTGTAAACACCGCCGTGCCATTTACCGGAAATGCCCGGAATAAGTTGTTTAACCTCGGTCATGCTAAGCAAATGCGTGTCGAGATCGTTTACTTTGGCGATTTCGATCCACGCTTCAAACGCCGCCATTTTTTCCTCGCTATCTGCCAGATACAAGTTACCGCCTTGTATCCAATCGAGGTCCTCTCCAAGTTCTTGTTCAAAGTTTTGCCACATACGATTGCATTCCATCATTAATGGCACTTCCGCCGGATCTCTGCCCTGTTGCCGCACAAACCCCCAATTGCGGCTCGACTGTTCTCCTGCTATCACACCTTTTTCGCATAACACGACCGGAACATTTTGCTTGGCCAGAAAGTACGCTGTGGTGCTTCCTACAATACCACCACCAATAACGACGACCTCTGTGCTTTGTGCCAAATCAACCTTTTGTTCTTGCGTCATTTTGTTCACTAGGGCATGACGGTATTTTGATTCAAACGTGCGCTTGTTAGTCTACAATGACCGCAGGTAAATCGTTACCAGAGCAATAGAAAAATTATGCAATCTTGTCTTGCAAGTATCCTTCGGGTAGCCGGCCTTTTGTTCGTTTTGACGGCGATCTTTCCGGGCCCTATCGCCACGGCGTAGTCGACGCTGAATATTGCTTCACCGGAAAGCGAACTGATGTTAGTTGCCATCGACCTGGAAACCTTGACACCCGAAGAGCGCCGCGAGTTACTGGCGAAATTGAACGACGCTCAGGTGCGCCAACTCATACTCGATAGCTGGGAAAAACAGACCACGGAAACCACCAACGAACAAGAGGGGATGGTCGGTGGCTTTCACGGCAATCTGCAACAATTCCGCTCATCGTTTCGGCGTATCCAAGAAGCGTTTGCCGAAAAAGGTCTGCAGTTCGCACCACGCCGGGTGCTGGTGGAAACTGTCGGTGCCAATAACGGCAATCAGGAAGCGGCGGCGGCCGGTAGCATTGACAGTCAAATTCCTGCCACTTAACGGAAAACCACCGATGATCGCGGATAGAACCCGACTGTTATGAACACTGACAATACGACCCAGTTACCCGACTCGTTATGGGCCGCCACGGCTATTCCGGCAACTGACTATCCGACACTGAAGCAAGACATCGATTGTGAGGTATGTATCGTGGGAGCCGGGTTCACCGGTCTGTCCGCGGCGTTACATATAGCGGAAAGCGGAACCAAGGTCGTCGTGCTGGAGTCCGTTGAACCCGGTTGGGGTGCTTCGGGTCGTAACGGTGGTCAAGTCGTTCCGGGGTTCAAGATCACACCGGCGGAAGTCAAACGAAAAATCCCCCTTGAATACGCTGACCGGCTGATTACCTTTGCCGGTATCGCACCCGATTTGGTTTTCGATCTTATTGAAAAATACGATATCGATTGTCATGCCGAACGCCACGGCTGGATGCAAGCGGCCCACCACCGCAAAATGCGTCCAGCCCTGGAAGCGTTGGCGAAGGATTGGCAAGGTTACGGTGCCAACGTGGAATGGATTGACGAAACGCAAGTCGCTGAGTTGCTCGGTACAAATTGCTATGCGGGTGGATTGCTGGATGCACGTGGTGGAAAACTACAACCGCTTTCCTACGCGCGTGGTTTGGCCGCCGCCGCGCATGGGTGTGGCGCTGCGATTTACACACACTCGCCAGCAAAATCATTGCGGAAAAAAAACCGCCGCTGGCAAGTACTGACGCAAACGGGATCCGTTAATGCGCATAATGTTTTACTGTGCACTAACGCCTATACCGATCAGCTCTGGTCAGGATTAAAAACCAGTGTCATTCCAGCATTTAGCTACCAAGTTGCGACCGAACCGTTGCCCGCAACGATGCAGGAAACGATTCTTCCTAGAGGACAGGCTGTCGCGGACACCAAACGTTTGCTTATCTATTTTCGTATCGACGATACCGGGCGTTTAATGCTGGGAGGAAGGGGAAAGTTCAAAGAGACCAATGATCCGGTCATGTACCGGCAAATCGTCAAAACACTGTACACTCTATATCCACCGACAAAATCGCTAAAACTGGATTATTTTTGGAGTGGTCAGGTCGCGCTAACTATGGACACGTTGCCCCATTTGCATGAGTTAGCTGACGGTGTGTTCACCGGGTTGGGCTACAACGGCCGTGGTGTTGCCCTGTCCACCGCTATGGGTAAAGCACTGGCCGAACGTGTCAATGGTCAAAGGGATGCCGATAGTCCTTTTCCGGTAAGTCCGCTAAAACCCATACCCCTGCACGCCATGCGTATACCGGTCATGCATGTGCTAACAGGAGCACGAAAGATGTTGGATGCGTGGGAAACTTCGTAGATATTTTTTAAAATCAAAAAACGATAGTAAAAATGAGGACAACTTCGAATGCCGCAATTTGGCAGCTATCTGACAAAAATTTGTTGGTGTTGACGCCCAGTGTTACTTGGACTCGTTTTACACCTAAAGCGAGTTACTTAACCTTTTGTTTTATCTATAGAAATTAATCTGGTATCAGGCCATAACGCTGGCATCGATCTTGCTTTTTGCATCGACTATGAAAACATTGGAAATCAGTAAAGAACAAGCGGTCTTCTCCGTCACTTCCGGTAAAGCCGATTGGGTCAAACTGAGTGCGTGGGCTGGTGCAATTCTACTTGGTGCAGTGTTCTGGGTTGCGATATTTAAACTGTTGTTCTGATCCACAGATTTTGTAAGTAATCTTATCTTACTTACCCTGCTCTAACGTTTCGCTACACAAGTAATCTCCACCCGACTGCCACCAAACAATTTGTTCGATTGTGTGCAAGTGCGTGCGGGATACGCGCCGTCGCCAAAGAATGCTCCATAGGCGTTGTCCATTTCACCGATGTCGTCCATATCAACTAAATGCACATCGCAGCGAACGATCTGATCCATTGATATTCTCTCCGCTTCCAGCAACGTTCTAATTGATTCCATAATCAGTTGCGTTTCGGCCCGTGTATCACCCATCACTTGTTCGTGGTCAGGCAAATCCGCCGCAACACGCCCGGCGACGTAGGCGTAGTGATCATCCATCACCAGATGGGTAAAAGGTGATGTAGGTGTCAATGCGTTTTTATCGATGATTCTTTTTATCATTGAATTCTCCTGACTAAGTTAATACCACTTGAGATTGCTTCGTCGCTTACGCAATGACAGCGTTTTTTTATTCCTTTGAATATTCGGATTTTTCATGTGGATAGTCATCGCGCAAATGTTCTTGTATGCATTCAACCGCACGACTAGATGGCCGTAAAGTAACAGGCGCATGATGGCTTTGTTTTTCCAGCGGTGCCGGTTTACGTTTTAGCATTCTGTAGATAGCAAAAAAACCGATCGTGGCATGGACTCCGGCGATTGCCCAATAGAAACCTGCATGGGAAACATTCATCGCCAGCGAGATGATAATCGGTCCTAATATAGCGCCGAGCCCTCCGGCGAGTATCAGCCCGCCACTGGCTGCGACCATTTGCTCCGGTTTTAAATGATCGTTAGTGTGGGCGATACAAAGCGAGTACATGGGTAATGAAAAACCACCAAACAATCCGAACATGGTAATTGTTGCCCATACGGACAATTGCGCAACCAAAACGCAACCGACCGCCGCCAACGTGGCAGCGAATGTCACAACGGTCAGCACCAACCGGCGGTCGAAGCGGTCGGACAAATGTCCGATGGGCCACTGAAATAATACCGTGGCCAACACCGGCGCGGTCATGAAGTAAGAAATTTGCTCGTTACTCAGACCTTGCTGTCCCGCATAGACAGGTCCCAACGCAAACAAGGCTGCCATCACCAGGCCTACTCCAAACATGCCCAGGACGCCTAATGGCGAGATATTGAGAAGCTCTTTTAGATTGAGAGAACTCGAATCTTCAAAACTCGGTTCGGGACTGGCCGATAATAACAAGGGCACAACGGCAATGGAGATCAACACCGAAGTCAAAATAAACAACGGATAACCGACCGGATCGGACAAATTTAGTAATAATTGACCAATACCCACCGCCACATAGGTGATCACCATGTAAACCGACAACACTTGCCCGCGTGTTTCATTCGGAGTGCTATCGTTAAGCCAGCTTTCGGCAACGATGTAAATACCGGAAAAACAAAAACCGCTAATGAGACGCAAAACTATCCAGGTTACCGGTCCCACGAACGTTGCGTACAATAAAATACTGGCTGACGCCAAAGCGGCCAACGCCGCGAACACGCGAATGTGTCCCACCCGTTGCACGATGTTTGGCGCCCATAGCGACCCGCCCAGGAAACCGGCATAGAACGAAGACATGACCAAACCAGTGGTGGTGGTAGAAAAACCTTCCCTGTAAGCACGTACCGCCAGCAAAGTGCCTTGTAAACCGTCACCCAACATCAAAATACCGAAGCCGAGTAACAGTGCCCACGACGCACCAATCGCACTCATCAGTGGCCTTGTTGTTGAATCATTCATTCGACTAGTTCTATACAATACCGAGCCGGGTCGATCTGACGAAAATAAATGAATCGGAACACCAGTGTATTTGATCCCGCACTTTATCAGAACGTGCGCAAACCGTTGCGGCAAGCGGAAACACTACCACACTGGTGTTATGCCTCGTCCGAATTTTATCAACGCGAGATAGAAAGTGTATTCAAGCGAAGTTGGACGTTTATCGGGCGCACCGACGAAATCGCAAAGTCCGGCCAATACCTGACTTCGCAAACCGCGTTTGGGCCGGTTGTTGTCATCCGCGACGAGTCAAACGCTATCCACACCTTTATCAACGCCTGCCGCCACCGTGGCACACAATTATTAGACGGCACCGGCGAATGTCAAAAGATCGTGTGTCCGTATCACAGTTGGGTGTATGCGTTAAACGGCGAGTTGGAACGCGCGCTGGGCATGGGCATGGAGGACATAGAAGATTTTGTTCTTGATGACCATGGGTTAGTCCCGCTGCGATATGAAGTCTGGGATGGATTTATTTTTGTAACGGGTGGTGCCCAGAGCCCTTCGTTAATGGATTATCTCGGCGATATGCCGCAGCGCTTTGCGCAGTATAGGCCTACTGAGCTGATCACCACACGGCGTGTCGAGTTCGATGTCCAATGCAACTGGAAACTATTAATCGAAAACGCGCTGGAGGCTTATCACACCGGTACTGTGCATCGTTCGACACTGGGCCAACAACAATGGGAACGCGTAAAGACCCAAGGTAATTGGGATGCCCTCATGGTATTGGACGAACAAAGTGTCGCTACTTTGCCCGGACAATGCGCAACACTACCCGAAATCGAAGGCCTGTCCGGCGATGCCAAACGGGGTACTTTCTTTACTTGTATTTATCCGTGCACCCAGTTTGTATTTGCACCGGATTGCATGTGGTGGCTGCACATTCAACCCACCGGTGTAGACTCCTGCCACCTTACTTTGGGATCGTGTTTCCCGAAGAATACTTTAAAACATCTCCAGTTCGAAGAGCTGGTCAAACACTACTATCGCCGCTGGGACTCAGCGACACCGGAAGATAATCACATATGCGAACTACAACAAAAGGGACAACTTACGAGTGATCGCCCACCAGGCCGTTTTGCGACCAGCGAATTCGCCGTACACAATTTAGCCAACTGGGTGTTGGATAGAGTTTTGGACGATAAAAGAACCTGAATGCATGACATCGTCATCATTGGCGCAGGTATCGCGGGTCTTACCGCGGCTTATCGTTTGCGTGACCGCGACATTTTGTTGTTAGAAGAAAAACCCATTCCCGGTGGGCGAACCGAATCGCGCACACTGGGTGACTATATCTACAATGCCGGCGCACAAGTCATTATGGGTAACCAGAGTCCGGTGGCGTTACTGGCGGATGAACTGGGTGTGTCGCGTAAATTGATCAAGAAAACCAAGCTGCCTTTGCACCTTAACGGTAAACTGTATAGCGCGGATACCCAGCCAGGATTGCTGGCCAAATTGCCATTATCTATTGGCGACAAAGTTCGATTCGCGCGCACGGCCTGGAAAATTCGCAACCGTTACAAGTCTTTGGTGGGAAAATCATTCGATCCGTCGGACCCAAAGATCGAAGAGTTGAACTCCAAAACAATGGCGGAATTCCTCGGCCCCATCTCGCCGCAACTCACCGCTGTTTGGAACGCCATTGCGACCATATCCGATGGCATCGGCATCGATATCACCACACCCTATCACCCTATTATGATATTGCTGCATTTTCTGGAAAACGAATACGCCGTTGAGGGCGGCACGCATCAACTGACAATTGCGTTGAATGACACGCTGGGCGAGAAATCGCTGTTAGGCACCAAAGTCACTCATGTGGAAGAGCGGGAGAATTTTGTAGAAGTAACTTTTATTAAGAAGGGAACTCAGCAAAAGGTTAAGACGCAACGATGTATCATGGCAATGCCTGCGCCTATCGTGCTCGATCTGATCCCAGGGTTGCCTGATTGGAAACGAAACGTACTCGACAAGATCGACTACGCCTCACAAACTTCCGCCGCCTTTTTACTACGCACGCCGTCTCAGCAATGGCTGGGCGAAGGCGTATGGCGTGTGCCGGTTGCAAACCAACGCGCTTGTGCCATTACCGATCCGACTTTTATGTATTCGCAAAAATACAGAGATAAAAGTGGACAGGGTTTACTACGCATCTACACCGGTGATCTCGTTTCAAAAGATTTGATTAGTAAAGACCGGGACGCGGCGATTGAACTACTTAAAAATGATCTCGAGGAAATATTTCCCGGTATCGAAAACCATATTATCGATGCGGATATCGGTCACTGGTATTACGCAAATGTAAAATGGCAGCCCGGACACAACCGGTTGTTCGCTGACTTACAGTCGCCGACTCAGCGTATTCATTTTTGCGGCGACTACACCAGTGCGGGCTATATGATTGGCAGCGTGCAATCCGCTTACCGTGTGGTAGACGAAATTACTGACGCTTCACGTGCGCAATGATATGATCGATGCCCGCGACAGTATTGACTGATTGAATATTGAAAAAACGAGGAGAGAACCGATGCCACGATTCAAAGAATTAAGCGGTGTTTGCGTGCCCGTATGTACGACTTTCGATGCGTCGGGTGAAAATGTCGACGAAAGTAAATACCTTGCTCACGTCGATGCCATGATCGAAGCCGGTGTCGATATTATCCTGCCTTGTGGCGGTACCGGCGAGTTTGCTTACTTGCGGCCGGAAGAAAAACGCCGCCTGATCGAAATCACAGGAAAACATGTCGCTGGCCGCGCAAGCTACCTCGTGCAAACCTCGGCCATTAACACCACAGACACGATTGACAACACTAAACACGCGGAAGATAACGGCGCTGACGCGGTGATGGTGCTGCCGCCTTACTTTGAAGGACCGGACATGGACGGCGTTTACTGGCACTACGAACACCTTGCCGCCAAGACCAGCGCGCCCATCATGGTCTATAACATACCCGACGCCTCGGGTATCGACATTACGCCTGCCGATTTTTCCAAGTTGCTGGAGATCGACCAGATTCAATATATAAAGGACAGCACCGGTAACTTCGTGCGTATACAAGAGTTATTGCAAACCGGTGGCAAAATATTTAACGGTGGCGATCCGATCACATTTCAAGCCCTGCAAGCCGGTTGCCCCGGATGCGTTTGGGGTGCGATCAATTTCATACCGAATGAAGCGGTCCAACTATTCGATTTAGTGCAAAAAGGCGAATTTAATGAAGCAAACACGTTGTGGAAGCGAATACTGCCTTCGCAATTGTTTCTATGGAGCCATGTCTATAACCCATCGGTCAAAGCCGCCGCAAACCTCCGTGGTTTCAACGTCGGCGATTGCCGTATGCCGGTACAACCGCTTAATAAAGAGTCACTAGCCGAACTAACGGCGGCGCTTGAGCCGCTAGAAAGCACAAGCGAAACCCGCTCGGCGGCTTAGCAGTCAATTCGACGTTACGACTTCTGGCACTATCGATAGTTGTCATTTCGAACCGCCTGTCGAGTTCAATCGGCCGGTGGGTGAGAAATCTTATGGGCCCATTCGCTTGCAGCGATCAAGAGAGTAAGAGTGAGTTTACGCACGTTTAGCAAACCTAAGGATGGAATCCAGGACAAACTAAGCGTTTACTGGATATTGCCTGCGGCGAATCCGGCATAACGGAATTGAGTTTGTGGGACATTAGTAGTGATCCAAAACACAAAGTTTCTAAGTTATCCGTGCGGCAGTTAACGGCGCTTCTCTAACTTGCTAAATGTGGTGAGGTTTTTAATCTACCGACGCGTTATAACCTAAGAAATACCAAGAGACTCGTTTCGCTCGTTTTCTTTACCGTGCCATACTCTTAGTATGTACAAGCAGTCTTCTGCAATAAGATAACGCACACACTACTGATCAATAAATAAATCACGAATAAGGTCTGGATCCGGTGCCCGATGCACTTTTAAACCGAGACGAGGAAACTGCCGTAGTTTTTCCAACCCTTGCACAATGTCGGTGGCGACTCGTTTAGCGTATGGTGCGCCGGCATCCCGCAAAAACGCCCTGAGTCGTTCCAGATCCGTTAATGATTCCGGAGTGAATTCAATCCGCACTATTCCGGTTTCGCCAACTCCTTATTCGAGCCCCAACTTTCCAACCAACTAATCACGTCTGCCGCGCCAATAGTCTTACCGTCTTTAACCGATTTTAAAGCGGGCAAGGTGTCTGTCCAACGAATTTCTTCCATGGCTTGGCGTTCAACATATTCCTTAACGGCTTGATTAATCAGGTAGTTTTTACTCCTATCCCGCCGTTTGGATAACTTTTCCAAAGACTGCTCGATATCTGTCCCAAGTCGGACGCTGGTAACTGTTGTCATCCGTTTCTATAAAATCTTGTAGTAACTTCACTACAGTATACTACATTTTACTACAAATGCAGTGTGTCCCGGACCAAAGGAAGACTAACGCAACCCCCGCAAGCGTGTGCTGGTGAGATTCGTTCCGCAAGGAAGCTTCAATATTTATAAACCAAACGTTTAGTCTGCTAGCTACTCTTCAATATTTGATTACGCATTCGCGTTTTTCAAACTGACTGTGGCGGTGAACAATTTTATCTATTTCAGACTACTGCTAAGATATTTCTAAGCTACCTGTGCGGCCACTCAACGCAAAATTACTCGCCGAACTCAAAACGGCGCTTGAACCGTTAGAAAGCACAAGCGAAACCCGCTCGGCGGCTTAGCTTGTGTTTCACCTGTCTCATGTCAATTACTTTGTCCGGTTGGCGTCAATTAGGTTGGCCGATGGAATTAGCCTTTCAGTGTGCCACGTAAGGAGGCCGTAGGCCGACTGAAGTGGCACACTGGGCAGCGATGCTCCTGATCGCTGAATGATTATTTTGATTTCCTCTTTAGTGATTGTTTTTTACGATAACTGCCTTAGTCGGTTACACTAAGTGTTCATGTTAGATTATCGATATTTTAGTTGTGATTTGCGGGTAGGCCTTAGTCGGTTACACTTTAAAAATTTCGGTGTCTACCGTGCCGATCGTTGTGATTTGCGGGTAGGCCTTAGTCGGTTACACTATTAAGTGGATTTTTTCAGGCTGCAAGTCCGTTGTGATTTGCGGGTAGGCCTTAGTCGGTTACACTAAAACACACGGTCTTTCTATCGGTTGGATCGTTGTGATTTGCGGGTAGGCCTTAGTCGGTTACACTATTTTGATGTGCCACACTTACCTCCCTTCAGTTGTGATTTGCGGGTAGGCCTTAGTCGGTTACACTATTAAACTCGTCAAACCACGGCGTTTTACGTTGTGATGAGTTATAACTGAATCTGGTGTTTAGGAAGTTGAAGAAAAGCGGCGTATCTGATTAATTTGAAGTTGCTGAACTTTAATTTAATCAAACGAGGATACGCCACTCATGAGTAAGAGTAACGTTATTTCACTTGAAGATCGAGGTAGTTTTACCGATCAGCTGACGGCGCTACTGCAGAGCGGGGCGCAGCAATTGATCCATACAGCGGTCGAGGCAGAAATGATGGAGTTTATCGATAAATTCTCTGAACAACACACCGCCGATGGCAAAGCGGCTGTTGTGCGTAATGGTTACCAACCCACCCGAGCAATTCAAACGGGAATTGGACCGGTGACGGTGCAGATACCCAAGGTTCGCTCCAGAGGTGGTGAACCGGTCACCTTTCGATCCGCGTTGGTTCCTCCCTATATTCGTAAGACCCGATCGCTGGAAGCGGCTTTACCGTGGTTGTATTTGAAAGGGGTATCGAGTGGCGAGATGTCGCAGGCCTTACAAGCGCTGGTGGGGGCGGATGCACAGGGGTTATCGGCGAGTACGGTGTCGCGCCTGAAACAAGTGTGGGCTTCAGAATATGAAGCCTTTCGTAAAGATGATTTGTCCAAGGAGGGTTGGGTCTATATCTGGGCTGACGGCGTCTACAGTGGTCTTAGGGCAGAGCAAGCCAAACTCTGCGCCCTGGTTATTATTGGTGTCAATGAACGGGGCCAGAAACGGTTTTTGGCGATAGACGATGGTGTGCGCGAATCGACGCAGAGTTGGCGCGAGGTATTACTCAACCTGAAGTCCAGGGGAATGGGTGCGCCGCAGTTAGCCATTGGTGATGGGGCCATGGGGTTTTGGTCGGCGTTGGATGAAATTTATCCTGACACTCGTCACCAACGCTGCTGGATGCATAAGAGCATGAATGTGCTCAATTGTTTGCCTAAATCGCTTCAGCCTAAAGCCAAACAATCCTTACAGGACATCTGGCAAGCACCGACGAAAGCACAAGCTGAAAGCGCTTTCACCACGTTCATCCAAACCTATGAGCCTAAATATCCCAAGGCCACGCAGTGTTTAGAAAAAGATCATCCCGAACTGATGTCATTTTATGACTTCCCTGCTCAACACTGGCAGAGCTTGCGAACCACCAACCCTATTGAGTCGACATTTGGAACCATCCGACACCGAACCAAACGCTCCAAGGGCTGTTTGACTCGAGATGGTATGTTGCACATGATGTTCAAATTAGGACAATGTGCCGAGAAGAACTGGCGTCGACTACGCGGCTTTAATTATCTAGCCAAAGTGATTGACGGAATCAAATTTGTAGACGGAATCGAGCTCACTTCAAACCATCAGATCGCCGCTTAATCCAATTCGTTCATACACCAGATTTGACAATAACTCCGTTGTGATTTGCGGGTAGGCCTTAGTCGGTTACACTCATTTGTTGCGTGGCGAGCGTGTGTTTCGGGTTGTGATTTGCGGGTAGGCCTTAGTCGGTTACACTTGAAAGATGTAAAGATAACGGCGAGCGTGGGTTGTGATTTGCGGGTAGGCCTTAGTCGGTTACACTATTCGCGAAATATGTATTTGATTCTAAAAGGAAAAGATTGAGTTCTTGGTCACAAAAACTCAAGCTGAACCGGTGCTGTTTCAACGGGTTTGCGTTTTTTACCGTAAAAAACCTCGATGTTTCCAAATTGCTTATCCGTTATTTTCAGGATTCTGACTTCGCCATCGGGAGGCAATGCGGCGCGCACCCGGTTTAAGTGGACCTGGGCATTCTCATCGCTGGCGCTGTGACGCATGTACACCGAATACTGCATCATCGCAAATCCATCTCGCAGTAACCGTTTTCTGAATACTGTATATTGCTTTCGGGCCTGCTTGGTGTCCGTCGGCAGATCGAACAAAACAATTACCCACATGGAATTCAGCCCGCCAAAATTCACAGATGCAACTGCCGCTCCAGTGTGGGATATTTGAGCCTAACAGTATTATCGACGTAAGCTCTTTTCAAGTTCGCCATAAACTGGTGGAAAGCCACCATTAGCGGCAATGAATTTCCTTCCCATCTAACCTGGGTTGACAACAAACCAAGCAATTGTTTTTTATTCTCCTGGTCTATAGAAACATCAGACTGTGTTTCTGTAATTCGAAACACTACCCGGTCTACCCATGGTCTGAGCGGCTCCATAAGATCATCCGCGAGACACAGGCCATTGTATTGATTCCGATGATGAATTCCCAAAGCCGGGTGTAGTCCGCTAGCAACGATTGCGCGCGCAACCATTGCTCGAACAATTGAATAACCGTAGTTCAATAAAGCGTTGACACCTTCTTCTTCGACATCCCGCCTGAAATCCGGCCCCATCAAAATGCGCCAATATTGCCTCGCCGCTTGGGCCTCATGATTTTCGGCGTCACCGGACTTTACCTTATTGATCATTCGCTCAAGCGGTTTGCTGTTTTTGTCCAGGGTATCCAGTGTTTGCGCCTGATGCCGGATTTTGTATTGCACGATTTCCTTCCACAATCGCTTTTTTGTCGTTGGTTTTATTTCGACCTGCTGGCGCAACACTTTGTTGTGCAGGGAGTGCGCATCGCTCACGGGTAAAACTACCGAATACGGCAAATGTTTTGCATCGCAAAAGACCAATGCAACATTGTTCTCTTGACAGGCAACGACCAGTGCCTGAGAAATCACTATAGCGGGATCTTGAAGAATCAAAATGCCCAAATCTTCAACAGGAGCACTTGCGATTGTTTCACCACCTCTATCAACAAGTAATTGTCTATTTTCTAAATGTAAGTAGGCTTGTTCGCTGATATCTATGATCCGCTTGATCACGCAAGCAACTTCCCTATTGCATTAATGTTACAGATCCGCATTTTGTATTTTTGCATTAAGTTGTTAACAGAATCTGAAATCACCCCCTCTTTGTTCCCTGCAGCATTAGTGTGAACACACAATCGAAATCTTGGTTGGTTACCCTGACTCAACTGACCAAGTGCCTCTACGCGATAGTAATTTCTTTGCCCATCAACTAGAAGACTTACTAATTCCTACTTGTGTACATAACCAACACGCTCATATTGCTTAGTCGTTGGTTCTACTTTATGAATTGGCTCAAAGTTTACGTCACGCTTTCTAGCGGATTTTGTATCCGTCATAGCCCGCCGGTGGGCTTCCATCATAGTTATAAAAATACCGATATGCTTGTCAGTTTTCATATTTCTCAATATCTCAACATGATGAATATTGCCATATGTGTACCATTTGAATATTTCTCCCTGAATATTTCGTAATCCAAACTTTTCTTTCTCTAATTTTTCTATGTTTTTAATCGCTTGAGATTGAATAACTCTGATTCGTTTAATCGGTGTCAAATTATCTACATGACGCACAATAACTCCTTCTGCAAATGCTTCTGATCCAATAAATTTGTACTTTCGTATGTGCTTTTCTAGTAGTTTTTTAACAACTGGATCGACCACGGCTCTTAGAAGTTTGTCCGCCTTCTTTTTGTCTTTTGAATCTTTAAAGTAATCGCCTAATGTTTTTCGATATACGGTACCGATTCCGTTAATAAATCCAGAACCCGTATCCTCGTGAAGCTCATCGTTCAATTTAACCTGGGGCGTGTGCGATACAATGACTCTTTTTAAGGCCTTGTCGAGATCGGAACGCAGCTTATCCCAACAGGGGTCAATTACAAGATCAGTCATCTTGAGTTGCGATTGCCTTCGTTCAAGATCTTTCGCCAGACTTACTAACCTGCGGTAAAGGACTCTGTCTACACACGCCACCACAACCGCGTCTATAGCGTGATGACGATGATCCGTGCGTTCTTTTCGATTACTATCAAAAAGCAAGCTGTTAAGATTCCAGATTTTACGCAACCATGAAGTCGTTATTCCTTTGCTAACGGACACATCCACTCCCAATTGCTTTAGGTAATGCTGTGTCTCGCGGCTGATATAGCGGGTGTCATTCAACTGGCTGCTGATAAAATCCCTTTTTTGCACTTCGGCGGCTGTCATGTAGAAACGGTTTCGCTTGCTTGCGAGTTTTTTATCCCATTTGTTTATGGCTTGCGTAATCTGCTCCCACTGCTCGCTACCGCCAAATGCATCTATTGGCGTGCGTTGGCCTTTTTTGCGGTTTTCCTCAGTAAAACATACAACTTTATTCATATACGAGTCGTCTAACGATTCGCTAAATGGCAAGATATGATCGACCTCCACTTCCGACCCGAACAAGGTGGTCTGGTTGATAGTCCTGCCGCTGTATGCACAACGGCTGTCCTGATCTTTCCACAAGCGATATTTGATTTTGTCCTGACGGCCAGGGTATTCGGAAAGTTGCAAATGCGGATTCTTTTGTAGCATCTCCTGGTATTTTTCGGTTGCTTCCTCATTCGCTTTCGTATTTAGTGTTTGCTGTTTACGAAATTCCTTGTACCGTTTGGTATTCATTTCAAGATCGCGTGCCATCTCAACACGAATCGCGTCCGGTTTGCCGTATTCCGCGATTATGGCGTTAACCAGGCGACGTACCTCATGCAACGCCTTTTGTACGATGGGATTTGTGATTTCCGGTGGCATACCAAGCCCTTCGCTCGGTTCAATCTTTTCCGTTTCGTATCCGTAACCTGCGCTTTTTCTGGCCTCGGAATAGATCTGTCCTTGCCTCAAGTACGGAAGTAACTTGTTTATAGCCTTGCTTGAATGGTTACTATGGCCTGGTTCGAATTCCAACAGACACAGTTCCACCGCCAATGCGGGTTCAAAACCCCAGTGAGTGATCAACCGTTTTTTTAATACGGACTTTTTACGGATCGTGAGCAAGTCTTCAACAAGCGAAGATTGTTTTTCGCCTGTTAGTTCATTCCACTGCGGGAATACACCCCTTATTTTGCAAGCTGTAGTGTTGCCTCGTATTTTTTTATTACCGCTTTCAAGATTGAATTCAGTTCCCCTATCCAATCCCAGTGCTTTACGCACGTCGGTCTTTAATGTTGGGTTGGGTTTATTTTCAAAAATCTCTATTAGTTTTTCTTTTTCCTCCGGTGTCAGGTCTATCCATTTATCATGGTAGTGACTGAAATATTTTAGATTATTGATGTCTTGAAGATAGCGAAATCTTTGACACTCTAGGCGCGCCATATTTGCGCGCTGTCGCCGTGGTTCGAGTGAGCACTTGCCAATGCGATCCGATCTTAGTTTCAACGGGCGTTGCTTAAAAATAATTTCCTCAATCTCTTCCTTAATGTTTTCGGTCAAATCGGTGTGATACTTTTTTTGCTCGTACCAAATGAGATTTAGCTCGTCCCTATACATTTGTCTGTCTGTTCGCAAATGGCCACCCTCCCTGGCACGGTTACGTTTGCATTGAGGACGATTTATCGTGGCCAGGTATTCACCCAATGTCCGACAGCCTGTGCTTACAATCTTGTTTCTTACTTCACTGATGTCTTTTTTAAATGCAGTTTCCTCTTTAGTTTGCTCGGTGCTGGCGTCTTGTTCCGATTCAAGCTCTTCAAGAACAGCCTTGACGTCAGGGTCGTCAACCATGTCGCCCAATAATGTTTTTCGGTTGCTAAGAAAACCACGTCGCTGGACTAAATGCAGTAAGACACGGCCGAATTCGCAGCGTGTTAGTTCGCTATCCAGTGCCTTTGCACGTAAAACGTATGGATCACCTAATTCGTTCAGAATGATTTCGGGCTGTGCGTGGTTGTGCAGCTCTTTAGGCAGGAAATCCAGTTTGACTAAATAGTTTAGTAATCGTTTTTTGCGTCTGGCCCGGCGTTGAATTACACGTCTAGCTAATCGTGCATTTCTACGTTTAACGTTTTTGGGTGTTGGAGTTTTTTCCTCAACCGCTTTTATAAAAATTCGAACCCCAAGATCAATTATCCTGCAAGGTTTTCCTTCCCGTTCATCCAATAAAGCCCAACCGATGGAATTTGTACCCAAATCCAAACCTAAAATTCTCTTGCTCATTTTTCCCACCTAGGTATAATTAGTTAATCAGTGTAACCGACTAAGGCCTATTGATTTGCTTTTCATACCAATGAAATGATTATTTCGTAGGCAACGCTTTCAAGCGACCAAAGCCCTCCCAGCGGGGGCTTTTTTATTTATACACCGCGGCAAATCTAACCGCCTTTCCAAGCTCGTTCAGCATAGCAACTCCTGAAAAGCCTCCTCCAACCACTTCTTGAAATTACGTTTTGCTTTGTAGTTGTTGTGCAGGCGTGCGATTTCTTTGTGCAGGGTTTTGCGCAGCGGGCCTTTCAGTACTTTTTCAGCTTCCTGCAGCAAGTTAATGGCTTCATGGTAGGCGTCGTTGTTGGTCAATCCGATTTGATATTCGGCCAGGCGTATGTACAGCGGCAGTATTCGTTCGGGCAGTTTTTTGTTCACGCGGATGATCTGTAACAGGATTGCCGGGTTAATTTTGTTTTGTTCGGCGAGATCGAGCGCGAGTTCGGGCTTTTTCTCTTCAAGATGTAGTTGCGCGGTTAAATCGTTTTTATTCCACTGCGTGTCTTTTTTATCTTGCAGGTATGCGACAGCGTTTGCGTACCAGTCGTTTCTATCTTTGGCCAGCTTTGCCATTTTCCGCAACTCGCGATACGTTTCTAAATCCGGTTGTTGTTGAAAATGCTTCCATCGCAGTTGCAACGCTTCACCGAAATTTTTCTGGTAACACAAAACGGCGATTTCCTGTTCCAACAGCCGCTGATCCATGTACCTGGCGCCTTCGCGGCAATGTTGCCGTTGCGCTTGTTCGAGCCATTCGATGGCGCCGTCCAAGCGGTCATGGTCAAGACATAGCTTGGAAAGTTCATTGTAATCGTTGCTGGAGGTAGCCGTTTTTACCAGTAACTTGATCTGGGTATCCAGACCCTGCTTTGCTTTAGCCGCGGCCAGCAACGGGCCTTGAATTCGCAGGTATTTCCATTTGGTGTCCCAGTCCACATCGGCGCGCGATTTAACGGGTTGCAAGGGCGGCAGCTTATCCCACTCGGCCTGGAGTTCAGCGTTGAATGATTCGAGGACTTTATCGGATAAAACGGAAAGATACGCGCCGGGAATTTCCGGATAGAAGTCATAGTCTGGGCTGAAATAAATTTTTAAAAGATACGCCGCCATTTTTTCTGGCGGCCACGTGACCCGCGCCAGCGTCTGTACGTGACATTCACCCAAGGTTTCCAGAGCGGGGTAGCGAAAACCGCCGGAATCGTCGACGGTTTCAAGTGCCTTGCCGATGCGTTGCAAGGCATAGTCGATCAGGGTCAGCAGTTGTTCCGGATCGAGTTGCGCCGCGGTGCCGGCGAGTTTCTCCACGACCTGTTCTACCCCCGCGAAGTAGTGCCGGACTTCGGGATAGCCGTAAAGATGACGGTTGACGGGGATTGCGCGGGTGATGCTTTTTTTGAACGCTTTATGATCCAGTTTGCCGGCCGCGGCCTGGGCTTTGAGTGTCCATTTTTCGCGTAGCAGCTTGTCGTCCTCGATGAGTTCTTCGAGTTCCTTGACAAGTTCGGATTTGTCCAGGCTTGACAGGTAGTTTTTCAACAAGTCCCCGGCCTTGCTATCGTACAACGCTTCCCGGGTTTGCCGTTGTTCCAAATACACCAACGCGGCTGCGACACAATGTTTGCAAAAATCGAAACCCTCGGACGCCGGGCAATCGCAGCTTCCTTCGAAAACGCTGGCCGTGTGTTTGAGCGTAACTCGATAGACTTCCGTGCCCGTGACGTCCGCGGTTATCGTATTACCCTTGATGCGCAAATCGCCGACGCGACCTTCATAGTAATAGGCTTCGCCGCGTTTGTAGGCGGCGTCACCTGCGAGATTTAACAGGGTTTTGTGACTAATACTCTTCATGGCATAGCAATGGGCGAAATTGACGCAACTCGCGGCGATACAATGCCAAAACGAGAGTGGCTGACAAACGCCCCGTCACGATTTTAAATCACCCGGTGTATCAAAATCTGATACAGCGGGAATATTTTTTCGTTGCCACCCCGCGAAATATTGAGCGGTTAAAATGGAAATACCGGTTTAACAGTATTAATTTTTATATCGCTGGGCCGCCTCACACAGGCGCTTGGCCACGGCGCTTCTTAGCGCGGCAGGTTGAATGACCTCGACATCCGGTCCGTGTTTAAGAATGTCCATCATCAACTCTGTTGGGTCGTTGTAGGGGATTTTCATTTCCAGACTGCCGTCTTTGAGGAATGTTGTTTGTTGTTTCGGATGCCATTGTTCGTCGCCCACCCACTTCGAAGCTTGACTGTTAAAACGCAGCAATGCCGTTCGTTTCGCTTCGCCTGCGAAAATACCGTAGCTATCGGCCAAGTGTTGTTGCAGTATTTGCTCGTCGACATCATCTGCGCGTTGATCGAGTATGTCTCTCGGTTCAGCCCGGTCAACGGAAAAGCTGCGTATGCCTTGCCGCATATGACACCAGGCGTCGAGATACCAGTTGTCGCGGTAATAAACCAGGCGTTGTGGAGAAACTTCCCGCTCGGTGATCTTGTCCCGGCCGCGGCCATGATACCAAATGCGCAGACGGCGGCGTTCCATTACAGCAGTAGCAATGGTTCTGAATTTCTTAAGGTCAACCGAGCGCGCAGCCATTTGCAGTATGCGTACGCGTTTTTCGATTTCCCCGCCACCCAGTTGCTTTTGTTGAAGAAGTTTGTTCAGGCGATTGCGCAATGGCGCTATTTGATCTTCCAATAACCCAGGTTGAATTTCTTTTAGCAGATGATGCGTGGTCAACAACGCGTATAGTTCCGAATCGTTAAACCAAAGACCAGGCAACTCGTGACTTTCTTCCGTTTTTGTCAGGATATAACCGCGCCCGTGTATGTACTCCAGTGGCATACTGAATCTATCGCGCATGTCAGTAATAACGCGAACGGCGGTCGGACGCGAGCACTCCAGTTTGTCTTGTATCTGACGCATGGTAGCGGGTGTTCGCCGCGACGAAAGGTACCGGTGGAGTTTGATAATTCGGTCGATTTTTTTCACCCGTTGTTTACCTCGTGAATGTTGCGTGAGCAGGCGCCATACACACTATAAATAAATTGATTACGCCGACTCCGCGATGAGTCTGGCTTTTTCCGAATGCGTCATCGCTTTGATCTGCGCTTCGCGCTGACCGGCTTCGGAGCGGTTAGCGCATGATTCGCGGTAGACTAGTTTTTGCGGTGCATCGGTACGGAAGTATTTAGCCGCCTTGGCGCCACCGTCTTTGTGTTCTTGAAAACGGCGTTCAGCGTCGGTAGCGATGCCGGTATAGTATTTACCGGAAACCGTTTCGATTATGTAGACTTGCCAGCTCACAGTATCCGAGCGTTTGTCATGTTAGAGTCTCTGTCGCGGCGTGGCGATCTCGCCTTTGCTCGAATACCGATTGAGATTGCTTCGCTTCGCTCGCAATGACAAAACTCCTATCATCGGGAGGTGCGTGGAGCATGCTGTAACGATCCCGTTCGTAACGATCAAAAAGCTGGTTGGTGAAAACTAACAACTAGATTGCTTCGTCGCTGCGCTCTTCGCAATGACATTGACTTCTGACCGCGCTGGACCAGCGTAAGCGGGTAAAGTATTTAATAATAACCACTCGCGAGCAAGCTCGCTCCTACTCGGCTCCTCGCAACGACTTGTGGCCTGAGTCATTCTTCGCTCGCTACGCTCATTCAGAATGACGGACATTTTACAGTATATTGTTTAACAGATTGATTACTCCAGACCCCGAACTATTTCTGTTCGTGGCAAAAACCGCTCCTAAGATCGAAAACTGAGTGCCGATAGCTTAAGGAGGGATTATCTTGTTAAACGAAAAATATTAGTAACCCTTCACCGGGTCAACGATGTTTTCTAATGTTTGTCCGTTGACAAACCGTCGCAGGTTTTCACAAAAATAGTGTACGAAGCGTTCTTCCCAATCCGAAACCGAGTCCGACATATGCGGTGTAATGACGACATTGTCTAAATCCCACAGTGGATCATTTTGCGGTAATGGCTCCGGTTCCGTCACGTCGAGCACTGCTCCGGCGATCTTTTTTTCTTGCAGCGCTTTGGTGAGAGCCGCTTGATCGACCACATCGCCACGCGCGGTATTAATGAACAACGCGCTCGGTTTCATGGCTTCGATAATGTCCGCGTTGATCAAACGCCGTGTCTTGGGTGTGGACGCAACATGCACACAAATCAAATCCGCATCCGGCACGGCTTTTATCAATTGATCCGTCGTAAACACTTTATCAACACCGGGCACCGGCTCCGCTTTAGTACGCACACCGGTCACTTTCATACCCAATTGCTTCCCTCTATTGGCCACTCTTTGTCCAATGTTTCCCAAGCCAACCACTAATAGATTCTTGCCGGTAACCGGTATCCAGTCGCGTACTTTCCATTGATGTTGTTGCTGTTGTCGCAAGTATTGCGGGAACCCGATATTTGCCATTAACAAGGCGGCGGTCACATACTCAGCCATGAAATCCGCCAGCACACCGGAACCGTTTGTGACGGTCACTTTGTTCGTATCCCATCGTGGCAGATGGTCTATGCCCACTCCGCTGTTATGCACCCATTTTGTTGCGCCGTTTTCGAATAATGGAACATGCCGTTCAGGAGTCAGGTCCTCCAGTTTATACAATAGTACGCAATCAGGCCTGAAATTATCGACCCGTTGGGTTAGGTTTTCCGCCTTGTTGCAAGTCTCTATTTCGCAATTGGGAACGTTGCTTTGAATGATGCGCTGCGATTCCGCAGGATTATTTTGGACGATTAAGATCTTTGTATTAGACATGTTTTATGCAAGATGCTTACGCAAGTACCCAATGATGGGCAAGGGCAGAAACACAAGATAAATCACCGCCAGCGATATCGCCAGTCCGTGTTCGCCAAGGTGTGTCATGGCAGTGCCGCCAATGGGCGGGCCGATGACAGAACCCATGCTGAACATGACGCCGAATACAGTCGCCGCCGCAGCCAGATCGGCGCCCTTGAAACGATGACCCAGCATCACCATCGGAGCGGTGTATAAAACACCAAAAACACCACCGAATACCAGCGCATACATGGCATTCCAAGGCGAATACGAGATCACGAACGGCAGACCACAGGCAAGAATAAACATCAATAGCAGAGAAAAAGCGGTTAATAACATACGATTCATGTGATCGGCCAACCAACCTACCGGCCATTGAAAAACAATGACGCCAATGGCCATGACGGTCAACAACAAGATCGCATCGGATTCAGTCAGACCCGCCTGCATGCCGTACAAAGGTAGAAACGTTAGCAATATGCCATCGGTCATTGCGAAGGTTAGATAAACGATGAGACCGGTAGGCGCTAGGCGTAAATACTTTCGCAATGGCGCGCTGGTGCCGCCTTCCAATCGGGGTGCGTCACCAAGCACCCACAATAACGGCAATGCGGCCAACAAGATGACCAAAGCCGAAACGACGAATGGCAACCAACCTTGGCTGCCGGTGATGGTAATGATTAATGGCCCGATGGCGAAACCCGCCGCGGTGACCATGGTGTAAATCGCGATCACCCGACCGCGCACTTTTTCCTCCGTTGTGTGATTCACCCAGGCCTCGCCGGCAATCCACAACACTGCCGAGGTAACGCCTAGTATTAAACGCCACGGCATCCATACCCATACATCCACTGCCAACGGAAACAAAAACATGACCATTGCCATAGCGATGATGGCCCACAACATCATCCAGGCGGGCCCCACGGTGCGCATCAGTTTGGGCGCGAAAGGTGCGATGACGAATACCGATAAATACTGCATTGCGGTGCTGATTCCGATCAAGGTGCTGCTGGTGCCTTGCTGGTCCAACACCAATGACAACAACGGCATAGTCAAACCATGAATGAGTGCGGCAATGGTTAACGATATGGTAACGACAATTATGTCGCGCCGTTTTCCAACGGCCGGTATTACAGCGGTACCCAAAGACTTACTTAACGAATATTGTGACTGTTATTTTGGCGGCACAGTATAACTTAGCCGATACTTCATTTACCTGACTCTCGGTTTAAACGATTGTATAGGAAGCCAGTCAGCTTGAATTCGATAAGCTAATAGCGGCGACGCCTAAGACCACCGTAACGACACCTAGTACTAATCTGCCAGACAAGCGCTCTTGGTTGATTAACACGGCAGTCAACAGTGTAAATAACGGATACGATGCAACCACAGGTGATACTACAACAACTTTACCCAGACTCAGGGCACCATACATACAAGCGATAGCAACGGCAACCAGAGCACCGGTGACCATTAAATAACGTAAACCGTAAATCGGTATCGCAGAGGGCAATCGACGATGGCGCACGCCGTACAGTAGTAGACCACCGAGTAGCGCCACGGAGAAAGAAACAAAACCCGCCATAAAAACATTAGGCAAAAGATTCAACCCCCATTTGCCTACAGTATGATTCAATCCGCGAATTAGCGCGGCGCCACTGGCGAACAATAGTGTAATACGCATAAGCCTGGTTACTCCCTGTGGCGTCCATGACAATGTCATCACACCGATAACCGTGAGCAATGTTCCAAACGCGATGATGACGTTTATATCCTCGCCGAGGAACAATATCGCGGTTATGGCGGCAAACAAGGGGGCGGTGGATGTAAACGTCGCCGCGACCGTGGGATTGGCACGCGCATGCGCTTCCAATGCTAAATACATGGACAGCATTGGGTGCAGGAGACCGTTTAATACAAATACCCAGAACCCGGTTGTAAACCAATCGCTGGATTGCATCCAAAAAGGCGCGCTGGCGAGGTAGATTCCAACAACTGTCGCGAGAATGATTATTGAACCCGTATGGGTGTCAGCATAAACAAGGCCCCTCTTAATGGTGACGCCTGAAACGCCAAAAAGAATAGCCGCAGTCAGGGCGAGCAGGAATGCCGTCACTAGCTAGAACCTATCTCAAAATGGGCGAGCAAAGGAAAGACGAGGCGAAAATGGTCGAAAAAGCGGAGTGTACACGACAGTACATGAGTATTTTGAGACCATTTTTAACGACGTATTTCCAAAGCGTAGCCATTTTGAGATAGGTTCTAATGAGATGAAACGGACTCACGTACCAACACCTATTGCTACCCCGCGCTTTCTGTCATTTGCGAGGGCGGAACGCACCAATTCTTGCAAACGGATAACGTGGTTCTCCTGGGCCGGAGACAATGGCCCGGACTTGAATGCACCCGCCTCCACATTACGTTGTACTGTTTCACAAATAGCCAGATCTTCTTGTACTATTTGGCGCGCCCAATCGAAAGCGTCCTGCCGGTCTTGTTCATTTAAATCGCCATACCACGCCCAATTACATGACCGCAGTGCGCGTGCTCCCGATGGTTCGACCCGCTCCGCTTTAAATGTGGTCGCACCGGCGACTAACTGAAAACCCGGAAATAAGTACAACCACAAACCATCCTGGCCGCGCAGGGCTGCGCCATCACTACCGCTGCCATAGTTGACATGAAACGCCACCGCACGACCGTCATCGTATGATTTGATCTCAACGCTACCCTTCGCCAAGGACTTCGCCAAACGTGGATGTACGAGCGACAAGTGATATCCCTCGACGGTGTTATCACAATACGTCTTCCAGTTTGCACGCCCCTCGATAACGAACTTGTCGTGATACTCTAGCGCTGCTAACGGCGGAAACGGTTGGCACAATTTATCGGCGCTACCCAGCCATGTTTGCAAGTCAGGTGCTTGTTGGTCGACGCAGATGAATACCAAGCCGTGCCATGTATCCACCCGGATAGGAAAAAGATTGTGTTGGTTATCGTTTACAACAGAATCTTCGCCGAAATTCGGTGTTTTGGTCAGATCGCCATCCAGGTTATATAACCAACCATGATACGGACAACGAATCTCGCGAAGACAACCTGTGCCTTCGTCCAACAATGCCGAGGCGCGATGACGGCAGACATTATGAAAACCACGCAGCTTGCCGTCTTCCCCCCGCAACACAAACACCGGCCAACCACAAACGACATCGCATACATAGGCTCCCGGCAAAACGACATCGTGTTCAGGGCCTAACAACCACCAGTGTTTGGCAAAAATCTTCTCCCGCTCGCTGCGATATATCCGCTCGTCCGCGTACCAATACGCAGGAAGTGAACTAACCAATACTTTGTTCTCCGGTCAGCGACAAACCAATGCGTACGACGGTTTTCACCAAGCTTTCCACGTGTTGCGGCCGTGTCGTATGGCTGCAAATACAGACCCGCAACACCGGACGACCATCAATATCCGTAGGGGATAAATAAAATTCGCCTTCCCTTTCCAGTTGATTCCTAATTTCGTGGTTCGTCTTATCTATGTGTGCGGTATCGAGCAGGCGCGAACCGATAAAACGAAAACAACAAATGGACAATTCCGGTTCATTAAGTAGTTCGAGATTGGGATGGTCTTTCACCAAAGCCGCCAAATAACGAGCACATTCAACATTATGATAAACATTTCTTCCCAAGAGCTTGGTTCCATAGTGACGTAGAGCGACGTATGCGGGTAACGCACGAAACCGGCGTGACAATTCGGGCCCCAGATGAAAAAACATGTGTTGCTCCGGTGGCCCGTCTTTAGGAAACTGCACGTAGTCGGCTTGGTGGAAAAACACCTGCCGTGCAGTATCCGGATTGCGGTAAAGCACAATCGATCCGTCAAACGCCATGTAGAACCATTTGTGTAAATCCATGGAGATCGAATCCGCTTTCGCTATCCCTTTGAACGACGGCCGCAGCTTGTCGCTCATTAATGCTGCGGCGCCATAAGCTGCGTCGACATGCAACCATACATCGTGGCGTCGGCAAACTTCGGCGATCTCATCAATAGGATCGATAGTACCGGTCGTAGTCGAACCGGCACTGGCAACGACGCATACCGGTAATTCGCCGTTTCGTTTGCTCTCGGTCAGCGCCCTGTCAAGCATTCCAACGCGTAGACGAAACGCTACATCCGTATCTACGGTGCGCACGCTGTTTTCACCAATACCCAACAATACGGCAGCGCGTTGGATAGAAAAATGAACGGAGTGCGCAGCGAATACCACCGGCCGATTACGTTTATCATCGAACATTAATCCGTCTTTTATCGCATGCATACCCAACTTGGCATACAACGCCGCGGCAAGGGCAGAGAAATTCGCCATGGAACCACCACCGAGAAAAACGCCGTCAGCAGTATCCGGGTAACCGGTAAGTTGCAACATCCAGCGAATGACTGTTCTTTCTACGGTGGCGGCACCCGGAGCGCCGGGAAAACCTACTACATTCTGGTTAAGCGCCGCGGTCCAGGCATGGGCGGCGGGATCGGTAGCCAATGCGGGCGATGCGATGTAGCCATAAAAACCGGGATGCGAATTTTTGCGCATGTAAGGCTCGACGATAGCGCCGAGTTCTTCGACTACCGTATCGAAATCCATACCTGAAAACGGCAACGATTGCAGCAAAACCGCTTGCAGTTCAGCGGCTGGCGCTGAACGCACCACCGGCGACTCTTGACGATGACGCAAAACTGAATTCACCAATCTGTTGATGTCGATATCTGATTGCGGATCGATAGTGTCCGACTCTGCGAGCGCAGCAGGTGGCGCGACTTTGGTTTTTATCGACTCGTCCTTCATTCAACCAATCATATCCTATTCATGTAATATCAATAACGCTCAAAACTCACTGACTCACATTTTTTTTACATCTTTCAAATATAATTCTATGCTTGGAAGTACCAAACATGGTTTCAGATCAAAATGATCGATATCGAGGCGGTTGATCACATTGGCATTCGTGTCGCCGATGCCAAACGTGCTATTAATTTCTACAGGTTGCTTGGTTTCGAAGTGCTCGTCGAAGTAGAGTTCGATGCCGTCGTTATTTTAAAGAACAAGCACGACGTTGAACTGAATCTCATCGTCAATGGCTCCGAGCCAATAGACGGTAAAAATATTCTCATGGACATCGATCACAAACATCCTGGCATTACGCATGTCGCTTTGAGGGTAAGCTCGATCAAAGACACCATCGATACGCTGAATAAAAACGATGTGCAAATAACACAAGGCCCGGTAACATTTGGCGATGGGCATGTATCGGTGTTTGTGCGTGACCCGGATCGTAATGTGATTGAATTGCGTGGGCGAGAGCAGAACCCCGATGAAATAGAAGGTCTAACTTTTTATCAACCCTAAACTGCGGCTTTGAAAGCCTCCTTACTGCAAGGCCTCTACCATCCTCTCTACACCCGTTTGTAAAGTTTGCGGTGAGGGGGCGTAACACAAACGCACATAACCTTCTCCACCCGCGCCAAATGCCGTGCCTGGGGCCAGGCCAACGTTTGCATCATCCACTAGGCGTTTTGCTAACTTTACGCTATCCGGCTCTCCGTCGACGCGGAAAAACAAATAGAACGCGCCATCGGGTCTAATTAGTTGCACACCCGGCAACGATTGCAAACGATCACAAACGTAGTTTCGATTCGATTTGCACCGCGCGACTTGTTGCCGGATAAACTCATCGCCATTGTCAATCGCCGCGACGCAACCGCGTTGCAAAAACGCCGCAACACCGGATGTGTTGTACTGCACTAAATTCTCGTACACCTGCCCCAAACCTTTTGGGATAACCGCCCAACCGACACGCCAGCCGGTCATGGTCCAATTTTTGGAAAAACTATTGGTAACAATCAATCGTTCGTCCGGTTGCATGATTTCAAGAAAGGACGGTGCTTCGGCATTGTCGTACACGAATTTTCCGTACACTTCGTCGGCCACGATCCACAGACCCCGCTTCCGGGCAAAATCCCGCAGCGCGATCATGTCGTCCTTAGGCATCACCCATCCTGTCGGGTTGCCGGGTGTGTTGACGTAAATCACCTTGGTTTTTTCATTACAAGCGTCGAATAATAAATTCAGATCAAGGCACCACCTATTAGTGTCAGTATACAAAGGTACCGAACGTGCAGCCGCTTGCTGCATGTGAATACAGGCGTAGATATTTGGCCACACCGGCGAAACGACAATCACTTCGTCACCCGCTCCGACTAAAGTTTGCATGGTTTCCATCATAGCCTGCATGGCGGAGGCCGTCACAATCACACGCTCAGGATCGAGATCCACATCGAAATGTCGCCGGTGATAACGTGCAATCGCTTGGCGTAAGGATGGAACACCCCGTTGATAGGTGTAATATGTCTCGCCTTGACGAAGCGCTTCAATGGCGGCATCGCAAATAAACGATGGCGTGGGTACATCGCCTTCACCCACCCAGAACGGAATCAACCCATCGCGCTCACGGCCATAGTTAACTACTTCGATGATGCCACTTTCGGGTAATGTAGCCGCCGCTTCACTGATTGAATCACGCAAATAGTTATCCATATCCACAGGCAATCCGGGGATAGCTGTCGTGGTTTCTGTTGATTTAACATGTAGTTCCTGTGCGTAATTCAAAACGAACTCCGTTGTTTATTTATCTCTTACCGGCTGAACAATGATATCCGCTAAGGATTCAATACAACGACTTCAACCCGCCGATTCAATTCCCGTCCCTCGGGGTTGTCCGAACCGTCCTCATTTTCGTTCGGCGCTATCGGGTTGGATTCACCCACCCACTCCGTCACGATTCGATCGGGACGAACGTTGCTAAATGTTAACTCGCTGGTCACCCTTTCAGCACGTTTTCTCGATAGCTGCATATTAAACTCTTCGGTTCCACGAGAGTCTGTATGCCCTTCTACCAATATTTTTCGAGTATCGGATTTCGTATTGTTCAGAACATTGGCAACTAGTTCCAATTTCTCTCGCGCAGCATCACTGAGTTCGTGTTCTCCAAATTCGAAAAAGACGTCCGGTACCATTATCACAACGCCCCGTTCATCCTGCCGCGTCTCAAAATTGAGTTGCTCAAATTTGGTGATGAGATCCTCGTTGGTCCATTTAGATGCGCAGGATGAAACTGCCAAACATAGACTGACAGCAAGAATTAACCGATATTTCATTCTCTTACCCCTTATCGTGTTGGTTGAGTTACGATAGAATTCTGTCGTTATAACGTAAATAAATCAACGATTAAAGAGCAATTGAGCTTTTTTTCGTCGACGAGAGTTAAATTCTTGTCGACAAAAAAAGGGGAGAGACGAAGACGTGTTTTCGCCAAGGGTAACTATGATAGCCATTAGCATCCTGCCTTTGATAGGGGTACGCGCCGGATTCACCAAAGCAGACTACGATTCACACACTCTACCCCTGATCACCAGCTCCGAGTACGGTCAGTTCCATGCCCTAAAAGACGGCGACGAAATTCGTTTTTCAGTTTCTTACGATAATCTGCCTCAGAAACTGGAACGCATCACACTGCAAGCCTTCTCCAAGGAAAAGGAGGAAATCCTTGTAACGCTGTGCGGAGATATTTCGGAACCAAGTGTCATCGGTGGTTCTTGCCCGGAATACCCAGCACTGGTCAGCGGCACTATCACGCCTGATAGCTTAATCAATCATCTCTACGATGATGCTCTTTATTATTTCGAGAATCTTGGTAATGCAATTGAGAAGCAGCTGGTTATTCTAAATCTTGAAATAAAGAAATGAACATAGGGAAAGTGCCTCATGCGCTTTCGACCAACATCTTTATCAATTCACTATGTCCCCGGTTCTTGGCCACGGTCTCCACGCTAATACCAGTGTTATCGCGAATGGACACATCAGCACCATACTCGAGTAATTTTGCCACTATATCTCCATGACCATACCAAACCGCATAGAACAGTGCCGTCCATCCTTCATCATTCGTTTGATTGACGTCGACTCCAGAGTTCAGCAACCGATGTGCGATTTCAAGCCGACCATTTCTTGCCGCCGCCATCAATGCGGTTTTTCCACCTAATGAAGTTATATGTATATTCGCATCTGATGATATTAGCAATCTGACGGTATCCAAGTGACCGGCGGTCACCGCGCTCAACAACGCCGTCCACCCGATGCGGTTTTTGTGATTCACATTCGCACCCTGCGCCAGTAGATACTGGACAATGTCGTTCTTGCCCTCCCAAGCAGCGTAAATTAGGGCATTGTCGCCTTCAGCATTGATGGCGTCGACATTTATCCCCCTAGCCAGCAACTCCGAAAGGTCTTCAAGCCGGTCTGTCTTGACTGCCGCTATTAATTGAGCGCCACGCATATCTTCCAGCATGTCGATTTCAACACCCTTTTTTTCTTCGCCCAAAGAACGCTTAATATCACCAACAAGCTCTCCTGCTTCATTATCGTCCTCTAAAATCGATTCTTGTGCTGCTGCATCATCCTCAACTATCGTGCTTTGATCGATTTCCTGGGTATCCGTAATTTCTTCTAAATGCGTTTCTTCCGGCTCCTCGCTCCCCAATATCGCCGCCACCATCGTCTCTTCTTCCGTCAACTCGATGTTGTTTTGCTCTGCGACTACATCAACTGCTTGTCCGACTTGGGGTTCAGAATTCTGCTGACCCTCTCCATCACGCCCAAGCGTCGTTTTTTCTTGTGCCTCCAATAACGCAGAAAGTGGCTCAAATTTACTTTCGTCGTGTTCATCTATAGTAACCATATCCAGTGAGATGGATTGTTCTTCCATTTCATCCGAATTTTCACTATCGGTGACGGTGGGTGACGTCTCGTATGCTTGGTCTGCCTCTTTGTTTTCGAGTTGAGTCGTTTCGACTTCAACTATGTCTGTTTCAGTTATTTTGACCTGCGCATCGTCAAACACAGTAGCACGCTGTTCTTCGTCACCGGACCCTGAAGCGTGTGTCGCTTGCCCGGTCACTAACGACGATTGTATTGTTTCGTCGCCTTCGAATGGGGCGATTTCCTCAACTTTAACAACATCATCCACTTGCGTTTCAGCCATTTCTTTAGGCGCTGTATCTGATGCATCGTCACGAACTATGTCACTAGCCTCTAAAATTGGAACTGCTTGTTCGGTTGTTAATGGTGATTCCAACACCATGTCAGCGTCGATTTCCGCAACGCCTTCGACCTCAACAATCTCTTCCGTTTCTGTTTCAATAGCGTCCTCAAGTGCATTATCTGGCTCATTAACATCGTTTTCGTTACTTGTTTGTAAACTCTCAACCGGTTGTTCAGCCGTTAACGATGATTCCAGCGTCCCGCTATCTCCGATTTTTGCAGTTTCCCCCGCCACAACAGTTTCATCCGTTTTTGTTCCAATAATTTCTTCAAGCGTATCGTGCGAATCGGTATTGATATCGTCATAACTGCTAGTTCCTAGCTTCGGATTGGTTTGTTCGGCTGCCACTAACGGGCTCGTCTTGTCTACTAGCAATGTTTCAGAAGATTGACTGGTTTCCAGCGTTTCGTCGTCAACTTCCGTTCGCTGCTTATCAGGCGGTACGCTTCCCTCTGGTAACGAGGGATGAACGTCCTTCGGCCGCTCAACCACCGCAACTAATTCTTCATCAGGAGAATCTAAATGCGTGTTTGTCGCTTCAGCGCTGTTAGTGATCGTGGAAATCGCGGATTCGGGTTCAGCTTCGGTAGTGAGTTCGATATCCGACTCAGTCTGCTCGGGTTCCGATTCGGGGACGACGGACGACTGGAAACCGAGGGTGGTGGATTCTCGGCGGGTGATTTCACCTGATTCCATGTTCTTGGGCGGTGATTCGACATTTGTACTTGAAACTGTATTTTGAGATGACTCACCGTTTAAGATGACGGTATCCTGTTTCGGGGTATCAGAAGAACGAAAGTAAAACGCGCCTATTACCGCTGCCACCGACAAAACTGCCGCCGCTGAACCGACCCATGTCACAACGGGTGAACGGGTTCGTTTTAAATCAAAGACACTCGGGCTCGCGGGAACTGCTAGTGGTTTAACTTCCTCTTGCTGTTCTTGATCAGTACTTGTATCGGTGACAGGTTCACAACTTTCGATCAACGCCGCCAGACGGCTTTTTACGTCAACCAGCGCTTCCAGCGCCTCGGCGTTATCCGGATCACGATCCAATACTTTTTTATACAATTCAAGAGCGTTGTCGCCCGGTGGCGATACCAGATGGCCGGCATCACACTTTTGCCGGGCAAGTGCTAGTAGTTCTTGAATTTCGCTACTCACGCTGATTCTCGCCTCTACCCCTAAAACCCCTTCATCATGGACATACGCCCAACGCTACTGCGTCAAACCCTTATTTTAGCGCTAACAGCCCGTTCATGTAATACAATTTAACTCCCTTTACTTTTTCGCGATCATGAAAAAAACGCCTTCTAACACAAATCACGCCAGGGTTTTGGCTCCGCGTCTGGCTAAAATCGAGCCTTGGATGCAGCGTTATGTGGACGCTGGCAAGCTGCCCGGGGCGCTGACTTTAGTGGCACAACACGGCGAAATGGTGTACTTGGGGACTGCCGGTCAACGTGATATCGAAGCGAGTTCGCCAATGACCGAGGATACCGTATTCCGCATCTATTCCATGACCAAACCAATAACTTCCATAGCGATCATGATGTTATACGAGGACGGTCACTTCCAGCTCGGCGATCCTGTTAGCGAATTTATCCCCAGCCTCAAGAACATGCGTATATACGCCGGTAGCGAGGACGACACAATGCAAACGGTTGCGGCCAAACAAGAGATCAGCCTGCATCATTTGCTGACTCATACATCCGGATTGACGTACGGTTTACTGAACGTTACCCCTGTGGCGAAACGCTATGTCGAACAAAAAACCGACTTTCATCATGCTATCGATAATCTGGAGACCGTGGTCAACAGATTGGCGGATATTCCGCTGGAATTCGAACCTGGCACACGATGGAATTACGGAGTGTCAACGGATGTATTGGGACGCGTGGTTGAAATCGTTTCCGGTAAACCGCTGGATCGATTCTTTCGGGAGAAAATTACTGGTCCGCTCGGTATGCGTGATACAGGCTTCACTCTAGCCGAAGAAAAAAGTAATCGTTTGGCCGCCCTGTATGAGTTCACCGAGAACAAACCGATGAATCTGGTCGAGTCGCCTCAAAAAAGCACGTTTATATCAGGGGTGACCACATTCTCAGGTGGCGCGGGTTTGGTTTCTACTGCGGGTGATTATTTCCGTTTCACCGAGATGTTACGACGCAAGGGCGAGTACGGTGGAGTACGATTACTGGGTCGAAAGACTGTCGAGTACATGACAACAAACCACTTACCGGGCGATCTAGCGGACATGGGGCAACCCACATTTAACGAAACATCCTACGAAGGCATCGGATTTGGATTGGGATTTTCAGTTGTACTCAATCCCGCCGCAACGAAAGTGCTGTGTTCAAAAGACGAATACGGGTGGGGTGGCGCCGCCAGCACCGTTTTTTGGATTGATCCACGGGAAGACATCACCGTGATATTTCTTACCCAACTGCTCCCGTCCAGCAAATATCCAATTCGGCCACAACTACGGGCCTTAGTTAACCAAGCGCTAGTGGATTAGTAAGAGAATGACAAAAGACCACACACAAGAATACGACGACTCTCTGCAAGCGCTTTTGGAAGCAGTCTGGGGCGAAGGGTATCTGTCACCCGGTGGTCCCGATGAAGTCACGAAAGTGGTGAAAGGCGTCGAACTCACCGACAAAACGATCCTGGATATCGGTTGCGGTACCGGTGGTATAGATGTCTTTCTTGCAAAGGAATACAAACCCAAAAAAATAGTCGGCGTCGATGTCGATCAAGGTCTGATTAATCGTTGTCTTGAATCTGCGGATGAACACGGCTTATCCCACATCCTCGAATATCAAAATATCGAACCCGGGCCGTTGCCATTCGAGGGCGAATCATTTGATATCGTGTTCAGCAAAGACGCGATTATTCATATCGAAGACAAACGTGCGATCTTTGCCGAAATTTATCGTGTGCTGAAACAGAACGGTGTATTCTGCGCCAGCGACTGGTTACGCAATAACGACGAACCCATGTCCGAGGCCTTGCGGTACTACGTTGAAGCGGAGGATTTGGGTTTTGGTATGGCGTCGCCCCAACGCTATTACTCGGCGATGGAAACGGCTGGATTTAGTGATATCACCATTACCAATCGTAACGAATGGTATCGTGAGCTGGCAAAGCAGGAGCATCAAGCCTTGTCAGGCGAACTTTATGCCAGGTTGTCCAAGCAAATCAGCAAAGAATTTTTAAACCACGAGATTGAGGTGTGGCGCGCAATGATTGTGGTGTTAGACAGTGGTGAGTTATGCCCAAGTCATTTGCACGCCCATAAAACATCATGATGCTTTTAGAAAATCACGGACACACCCTTTGATTATGGGCTACATATGACATTTGATTTTTCAAATCAGTCTGTACTCGTCACAGGCGCCACAGCAGGCATCGGCGAAGCTGTTGCAATCACATTTGCCCAGGCCGGAGCAAACGTGATGTTATCCGGTCGTGATCAGGCACGTGGGCAAAGTGTTCTGGCGAATATCACAAAAACCGGTGGCAACGCGGAACTTATGACCGGCGATATTTCCGATGTCGGATTTTGTGAAAAGCTAATCACCAAAACCAAAACGCAATTTGGCAGTTTGGACGTTTTGGTGAATAACGCGGGTGTTATTTATTACAAAACTGTTGCTGATACCACGGATGATGAGTGGAATCAAATCATGTCGGTCAATGTCAACGGTGTGTTTTATTGCAGCCGGGCAGCGGTAAGGTTAATGCAAGAACAGGGACGAGGGAATATTGTAAACATTGCCTCGGATGCGTCCCTCGTCGGCTTTCGCAACATGGCGGCTTACTGCGCGAGCAAGGGCGCGGTGTTGCAACTAACCAAAGCCATGGCCTTGGATCATGCCCGCGAAGGTATTCGCGTTAACGCGGTGTGTCCGGATAATGTCGACACACCCATGTTTCAGCGGGCGGCCAATAAATCTAATGATAAAGCAAAATATTATGCGAAGGCAGACGACGCCATACCCATCGGTCGTATCGCCCAGCCCGAGGACGTAACCAATGCTGTTTTATACCTGGCCTCCGAACAAGCCAGCTTTTTAACCGGTGTCGGTTTACCCGTGGATGGGGGTGTCACCGCAGCCTGACAAACCCGGATTCCATTTCATTTGATCCGGGCTACGCTTGTTGTGATTGAGTTTCAGGTGCGCTAGCTCAAATCAAAGTTATCCAATAACACCTGGCCTGTTGGCCACGCTTGTTCCCATTCTTTCTGTGGACTTTCAAAAATAATAACCAACAGTAGGTCGGTCTGGTCGTTAGCGAGATAGATTTGTTGACGCATCAAAGAACCGGACGATGATTCGAATTGATAGCGCACCGACATACCTCGATAAGAACCACGCATCAGATTATTGGCGGATATTAAATTGTATTCACTGTGATCGTCGAGACCGCGAACGTAATCCGGAATGCGCTGCGATACTAATCTTGCATCGATTTTCGAGAGATTGCTCACCGCATAAACGGTAAATCGCGCGCCCATCGGCTCGCCGATTTTCGGCGCGTACTGTGATATCGAGAAAGAACCTAATAGCTTTCCCTTGTTGTAAGCGAAATGCCATCCATCCGGTTTGAGGAAAGCGCCTTTGATTTCGCCCATTTCTACCCAGGAAAAGCCATCCGGTGGCGGCGCTAACGCAGACGCTGCAACAATGGACTTCGCCATTGTACAAAACGCCAGAAAGATAGTGCTGTAGGGCGCAACACGTTGCGCCTTACATATTCGACGGCGGTATGCGCAAGAATGGAATCCAAGGGAAACAAGCATCGACTTGATACCGGATATCGCCTGCGGCGATCCCGGCATGGCGAAATGAAGTTTATAGTAATTACTCAAAACATAATCTTTGAACTACCGATCGGCTTTGGATCCACCTAGACACTCGGGCGAGTCCGCAACTTCGCCCGCACGATCAAACCACTCATCCGGCGTCAATGTGTGCAAAGATAACGCATGCAGAGAACCCTGTAATTCTTCCGCAAGAATTTCATTAATCAAACGGTGGCGCGCTACCAGATTTTTATCCACAAACTCATCTGACACTGCCATCACTTTAAAATGGGACTCGGACCCCTCGGGCACGCTGTGCATATAACTTTCGTTAACAACCTCCAGATGGACAGGATGCAACTTTTCAGAAAGTTTTTGCTCAATTGCACTTTGTACGGACATGGTTGGTACCTTCGTATCAGTGGCCCTTATTATAATGTATGTAATGCACTTCTCCCACGTTTTGCGAACCAACCGGAGTAGTATTGAATCTTCCTTTAGGCGTTAGACTTCGACAGTCCTAAAACATGCCCCAAGAAAAAATAACTGTTGTCGGCGCAGGCATTGTCGGCCTGTGTTGCGCGTGGTACTTGCAACGCGCCGGCTACCATGTGAGTGTTATCGACCGGAAAGAACCTGGGTTGGAAGCGTCGTTTGGCAATGCCGGTGGCATTGGTATCGCCGAGCTTATCCCGTTGTCATCACCGGGATTGATATGGAAAGTACCCGGCTGGTTAATGGATCCAATGGGTCCTCTGGCATTACGGTGGTCATACTTTCCAAAAATCACGCCTTGGTTAGCGCGTTTCATACGTGCCGGTTCCCATAACTCGGTACTCAGAATCAGCGAAGCGATGTCAGCCTTGTGTCTGCGCACTTACACGGATTTCGAACCGCTATTGGAAATCGGTTCGCTAAAACGATTGATGAATTATCAAGCCGGAGCCTTATATCTGTATGACAAGGAAAATGAATACTCTGAAGATCAATGGAAATGGCGTCGGCGACAAGAGTTAGGCGTCACGTGCGAGCGCATAGAGGGGAAAGATTTACCCGATTTGGAACCGGATATCGCGCGGGACTTTGCATGCGCTGTGTATGTCGAACACTGGTCACACTTATCCGACCCCTATCGTTTCGCGACAATCATCGCCGATGAGGTAGTGCGACACGGTGGGTGCTTAATTAAAGACAATGTCAACGAACTGGTTTCCCGCAACAGCGACGACGCTAAAATCAAACTCGAAAGCGGCACTGTACTACCGACCAACAAAATTATCGTTGCCGCTGGTGCGTGGTCACATTTGCTGGCCGCGCAACTGAATGAAAAAGTTCCCCTTGAAACTGAACGCGGCTATCACTCAACCATCGCAAAATCCAAAGTTACGTTAAATCGAGAACTCATCTATGCGGCGCAGGGTTTTGTTATCACGCCCATGGATATGGGGCTGCGTGTATCCGGCACGGTGGAATTGGCTGGACTGAGGACGCCGCCCGATTACCGGCGCGCCCGTATCTTGCTACCCAAGGCGAAGCGCGTACTGCCTAACCTAAACACCGGCGGCGGCAGCGAGTGGATGGGGCATCGACCGGCGCTGCCGGATACTTTACCCGTCATCAGCCAATCGAGCAAAGCAAACAACGTCTTCTATGCTTTCGGTCACGGCCATCTTGGATTGACGATAGCACCAACGACAGGTCATTTGATTACACAACTCATCCGCGGCGAAGAACCAGCAATTGATCTAACGCCCTATCGCGTTGATCGGTTTTAATGCGATAGGATATGTTTTTTGGATAATAGAACGAATGACACAATACGACTATTCGGGTTCCGATCGAATAACACGACATGACTCAGCACACTTTTTTTTGCATTGATGGCCACACTGCCGGCATGCCGGTGCGCATGGTAGTGGGTGGTGTACCACCGATTGTTGGTGATAACCAAAGTCAACGGCGGCAATACTTTATGCAAGAGCTGGACTGGATTCGTCAATCTCTAATGTTCGAACCGCGTGGTCACAGCGTCATGTCAGGAAGTATCCTGGTGCCACCCACCAGTGACGATTACGACATGTCGCTCATTTACATAGAAACCTCGGGTTGTTTACCCATGTGTGGTCACGGCACCATTGGTTCTGTTACGTTTGCTTTAGAACACGGCTTGGTATCTCCGAAAACACCTAACATCGTTCGGGTCGAAACACCGGCCGGATTAATTGAAGCTCACTACAATCGAAATGGAAACCAGATTACATCTATACGATTCACTAACGTACCGTCGTTTCTTTTGTACGAAGACTATGAATTCGATTGCCCGGAACTGGGAAAGTTAAAAGTGGACATCGCTTATGGAGGAAACTTCTATCCCATCATCGAATCCCAGAAGAATTTTTCCGACGCCAGCGACTTTACACTGGAAGACTTGCGCCGTATCGGCGTAAAAGTCTTTAAACAACTCAGCAAAGAACTCGACATTGTCCATCCGGTTGACCCGAGCATTCATGATGCTCGGCATTGCATGTGGACAGGAAAATCGACGGTAAAAGATGCAGACGCAAAAAATGTCGTTATAGCGGGTGAATTTTTAGTCGACCGTTCGCCTTGCGGCACCGGCACTTCCGCCCGGGTGGCGCAACGCTACGCCAAAGGATTATTAAATGAAGGCGAAGCATTCGTGCACGAAAGCGTCATTGGTAGTCTGTTTACCGGCCGGGTAGAAAAAATAACAAAAGTCGGCGATTACGATGCCATTTATCCGAGCATTGAAGGGCAGGCGTTTGTCACCGGTTTGAATACCATTATGGTGGATAGTGACGACCCGTTTGCAAAAGGCTTTTTATTGTAATGCGTTGGATAAAAACGAGCTAACAGAAATCGGGTGAAACGATTACAATCCGTTAGAAATTACCAATCGCATTGCGAAGTGGAAAGTTGTGTGCGCAGTTCATCGCCGAATTCGTTGCGCCGGATTTCGAAACAATGGCCCTCAAGATCTCTATGCAGATGCCGACCCGACACTACGTAGGACGGGCGTTCGATGACACGGGTTTCATGCACAACATGTCGCCGTGGATATGAATAATAGCGGCCATAGTGCCGACGATGCGGGTAGTAGTAATCCCTCGGCGAATAATAGTGTGGCCGGGTGAAGGCGTAGGTCAAAGCAGAACCGAGCACCAAACCACCTAATAAATAAGCGCTTTGGTGGGATCGGTACCGCCGATGATGGTGATGTCCATGGTGCTTGAAACCGTGGTGTTTGTACCCATGGTGGCCATATCCATGATGTCCGTGGCCTTTGTAACCACCCGCAGCCGCAACGCTGGCGAACACCAACGTTGCGGCGGTTACCGCGCAAACCACCAGACTCTTCATGGGTCGTTCTCTCCAATTCGTACTTCCGCATAGCATATAGTATGCGTCTGAATTTCTACTGAATGAAAGCTGAACGAAATGGTCCTCGACTAAGCGATCCTGGGCATAAACATTCCATACTGACGAGCAAACAAAACTACGTCGGTAATCAAAGGGTTATTTCTCTACATAGTAGGTACCATTGGAGCAGGTTGTTTCGTCAATAGATCCATTTTTAATGAACGCGTCGATAAGCGCAGGCGTACAATCATCCGATTCCAGGTAATGAGCTTGGTTCGGAAAAATCACCAATGTGCTTCGCTCGAACCACTCATTCCAATAACGTCCGTGATCGACGGCCTGTAGCGGATCAAGTTCCCCGGCAAGAATCAATGTGGGAATTGAACGAGTCGGTTGGGCTGGCGTGGTTTTAGGTTTTAAATTCAACAAGCTACAAGTGGTTTTCATATCTTCCTGTAAATTAGCAAAGTAACCTGGAACAAACATATGCGAGGCATCTTTGCTGGACTGTGTATAGTTAGTGACATCTTCTTGACAATGGATACTCATGGACAACCCGTCACCAAATCGGTCGTCGACTAAAGCGAATAAGTGATCATGAATGAAAGGCGTCAACAAATAATCGATGTCTCTTGACGCGACATCTAATGCATTTGCTAAATTGTAGTACCTATTAGAGTCATATAGAGCGTTAAAAGCAATTTCCAAAAATCTGTCACGATCTAGAAAAATTCTGATGGGGCGATTTGTCGATGAATCGATTAACGTAGTTCGTTTCGTATTTTTAGCTAACGAATCAAGTAATGAAGCAAAATTCTTCCGAAGTTGTGGATTCTTGTCATTGCACTCCTGCCGTGATTCACAGTATCTAACAAACGTTTCGAAAGCCTGGGAGTATGTATTAGTCAAATTCCAAAACCCGGTGGATTCGACTGGTGCGGACAGGACAGCGCCTGCCACTGTTTCCGGATAACGTGTCATCACAATGGTGGCCAACTCAACGCCATAAGACCCACCGAGAATATTCCATTTGTCATATCCTAGTGCTTGCCGCAGCGCATTGGCATCGGCCGCGGATTGCCATGTATTAAAGTTCTTAATCGAAAAACCCTGGTCTCCCAACCGGTCGGCGCATTGAGCCAATGCGTTGCGGGACTCCTCCAACTCACTTTTATAGTCTGGTTCCTTCTGTAACCAACGACGCGCGACGTTGATGAGTTCAACACATGCGGTATTGGGTTCGGATGTTCCGACCCCGCGTTGTTCCATTAAAACTAACTCAACATCGCCATCCTCCAACAAATCTTTATAGATCGACGCCTGATAATCGATGCTTTCTTTATCCAAACCAACCGAGTTCCCCGGCCCACCGCCACCCAAGATAACGAGAGGTATGCGATCATCATTGTTGTTTTCTCCCGAGCCTAGTATGACGACGGGAAATCGAATTTTAACCGACGATTTAGGTTTATCGTGATCCTCCGGCACAGTCATAAAACTACAACGGGTGTTGTCCCTTACAAACCAACAATCAACCTCTTGGTAACGATAGGTTGCTTGATCGGCAACCGACTGTTCGAAAAAGCAACAACCGAGGACGATCAGCAAAATGCGTGACACGTTTAGCACATCAAGTACCCCGATTCAATTTATCGATTCCTAATCGGACCAATATCGCTTATTTCATTTTCACACCCACCGAATAACCCCTGTCGGCATAACTCAGGTATTCAAACTCCCGGTTGAATTCAGTACAAAACTCGGTGAAGGCTTTATATTCGTGGTCTTTCCAATACGGGTAATTAATGTATTCATCGAAAACGATAACCGTGCCGGGTACGATTTGATCTTTCAGTGTGAAAAGTATTGTTTTTGTCGACGAATAAAGATCAGCGTCGGCATGAATAAAAGCCACGGATTGTGGATGCAACTTTATAAATTCCGGTAGTGTTTCTTCAAACCAGCCCTTGTGCAGTTCTACATTGTCACGCACATCGGGTAGATTACCCTCGGTATGAAACCGTCCGGGTGGCACGGTGCCCCATTGTTCAGGCAAACCTTCGAAGGAATCGAAACCATGAACGGTTTGTGAAATTCGTTCAGCGATGTGGTTGATTGTGGTACCGGAATAAACACCAAACTCCAAATACAAGCCGTCGACTTCGGCTTTCGATAAACAATACTCCAATACGTCAAACGGTGTCTTGTGTCCCTCGATGTGTGGAATTTCCTGCATGATGAAATCCGCCGCTTCCATGGTAGCTTTCCACATTCTCGCTTCGCGTATGCTGTTGGGAATGACCGCCCAATGGTGGTCGGTACTAACCGGGCGAACGTTTGTCTTGCGCCACAATTGTTTGCCGAACTCTTCGTCATCAGCGACATAGCGTGCGGCTTGGATAAATTCTTGACGAAAACTCTCGTCCCGGAGTATTTCGTGTGCTAGTTCGCGAACCTCTTCTTTAATTTCATCTTTTATTTCAGCCCGAAGTAAATCACGCTCACGTTGTCCTCTGCGTAGATCTTGCGCATTGAGTTTCGCGCGAATGCGTGGGTGCCATAGCGCGACTTCGGTGGCGTTTATCACCGCGTTCATTATTTTGTTCTTAATGGCTTGTAACAACGTATGAAGCTGCCCCACTCTCTTAGACTACGTTATTTACGCACATGTTTTCCTTATTTTCCATCGCTTTCGTTTCGTCAATGCACCATAATGCCGCCCGCAAATCTAACTCGTTCAGACGATAGGTGGTTTTCGGCCAATGAACAATAATATACGGGCCGCCGGAATAATGATTATGGCGATGGCGCTGATATCGCTAAACGACGCCATCGTTAAGTTGCTGAGTGAATCCTATGGCGTGGGACAGATTCTTTTTCTACGTGGTCTGGTGACTTGCGTACTGTTCTTTCTACTTGTACTGCACAAGAACGAATTGATGGCTATCGTCTCGTTACAAAATCGATTTGTTATAAGCCGCGGTGTGTTTGAGCTGCTGGCAACATTGGCATTTATTACCGGATTATCGCTACTTCCCCTGGCAACCGCGGCTACACTGGTTTTTACTTCGCCGATCTTTTTAACCATAACCGCCACATTGATTCTGCACGAACGGGTTGGTGGCTCTCGTTGGGGTGCTGTGCTAACAGGGTTTTGCGGAGTGTTGTTGATCACCCGGCCAGGCGATGAAAATTGGTCTTGGGCAATTTTGCTGCCGTTACTGGCCGCTTGTTTAGTGGTTGGTCGGGATTTGTGCACCCGTCAGGTACCGGCATCGATACCGTCTGAACTGGTGGCATTCGCCACCGCCGTTTTGGTGACACTGAGCGGGTTGATCCTTTCCAGTTTATCCTGGTCGCCGATTCAATTTAAACATTTGCTTTTATTTATTCTGTCCGGGCTTTGTGTAGGCGGTGCTTATTTCTTCTATATTGTCGCTATACGCACAGGCGAATTGTCGTTTGTCTCTCCCTTTACCTACACCAGTATCGCCATGGCCATTGTGCTCGGCATGCTCATCTGGCACGACATACCCACTTGGACCATGTTGGCCGGCGCCGGTTTAATCATTGTTTCCGGTATAGTCATTATCCAGCGTGAACGGCGTCAGTTGCGCCAGTCAGGGTGAAAGGCGCAACCGTCGACTGCTAGTGTTGCTGCACATGCTGCGGCCACTCGCCAAACGGAAACGGCCTGTCATCACTATTAAAAGTGACATATTGCAGGATTTGGTAAATAAACTCGCTTAACGACTCGCCAAACTCCAATAGTTTGACGTGTCTCCTGCCGGTAAATAAAACAAACCCGAATTGCAGAACAACGACTGCAACCACGACTACTTCAGCGACACTATAAATAAAGGCAAATAAGATAATCCATAATAAACGCCACCACGTTCCACTCTCGCGCACGTTGGTTTTAACATCTTGACTCACGTTGATTCTCCCATCTCTCTGAATCTTGTTATATGGGGATGATCCATGAAGGTTTAAAGGTCGTAGAGTTAGAAAATAGTCAAAGATTCTTGATCGATCAGGGTTTGATCAGGCCTTTTATGATACCTCCCTCATTCAATAGTTCTAACACGATTTCCACATCGGGGCCGGGTGACCGATCCTTGTCCAACGGTGGTATCTTGCCTCTAACCCGTTCATAGACTCGCCGCACTGCTGTCCCGGAGTGCTCCTTTCGATAATCCAGCGCGGCGCATGCCGCGAGCAATTCGTAAGCGAATATCGTGGTTACTATTACAACCATTTCATACAGTCTTTGGATCGCGGGGATGGCAAGGGACATATAGTCTTCCTGACCGCCAGAGGTTTCACCGGTAAATAATGACACCGGTTGTGCGAGCACTTTTAATCTGGCAACAAAATCGACTACGGCTTTATGCGCAACCACCAAACCCGCATCCAAACCCGGTCGCGGCGCGAGTTGTGGATTCAAACCGGTGTAACTAGGATCCAGTAAACGATGCAGACGCCGCTCACTCAAACAACCTACGTGTGCCAAAGCCAGCGCGACTTGTTCAACCTGATTGACCAAATGTTGATTGTGAAAAACACCGACGGATAAAAACTGCCCGTCTTTTTCATTTTCTTTCGACACCATCAACGGGTTATCGCTAAACCCGGTAAAACAGTTTTCGATACGTGCGCGTAATCCGGCAAGCGTATCATGCAAAGCGCCGTGCACTTGCGGAATAATTCGATAAGATACCGGTGCCTGCAAATTAACCGGTGTTATTTCACTGTCCTGCAACAATGCGTTCAATTTTTCCATGGTCCTCGCTACACCTGCTTCGACACCGAATGATTCGATAGCGGGATCGATGGAGTCTTTGGGCGCCGCCAATCCCTCCATAGACGCTGCGGCCACCATATTGGCAACATCCAGACAACGACTTACTGTTCGATGCGCATCGATGGCATATGCGGGTGTAGCAGCGATGCCGTTGAGTAAGGCTAAACCTTCTTTTATTCCTGGCTGGTAGGGTGACGCACCCCGGTCATGCAATGCTTGTGCCGCCGGTATACGTTCATCGTTTTCGCCATACACAAATCCCTCGCCAATGAATGTTTGAAAAGCGTGGGTATGCGCCGTCGCGTCCGCTGCCATGCCATGGCCAAGGGAGGGTACCCAAGGCGTGAAACCATCGTTCAAGCGATCGACCAAATATCGGCACAAGGCGGCACTCACACCATCGGCACCGCTTAAAAAATTTGTTAAACGCAGAAACACGGTCGCCCTTGCAATCGGACGTGACAACGGCGGACCGATGGCGGCTGCGCGGGCAATTAGAATGTTCTCTGATAATTCGCGCTTTTGTTCATCGGCAAGTTCCGTATCAACCAGCTTGCCCAAACCGGTGGTCACACCATAACAAGGTACACCTTTGCCAATGAGTTGCTGAAATACGGCGCGACCTTCATCGACTCGTTTTAATAACGCCTCATCAAGTTCCACAACTTCGTTGCGATAGGCAACCGCTTGCACTGTTTGCCAATTAATATCGTTGGGTTTTGTGATTTGAATCATCGATATGGTAGCTCGCGCCCGATGCCAAGCTTTTTCGCCTTTTCCAGCATGGCGTAGGCCAAGGCAATATCTGAAGTGGACAATCCGCGGTGCCAAAACAAAATAGTCTCGTCATCGTGTTCGCGGCCCGCCACTTTACCTGCACAAATCTCGCCGAGTTCACCTTGAATGCTTTCCTGTGTGACTTTTCCCGAATCCACGTGACGGCGCAAGCAACCGAATGGGCCAATCAGGCATTGCTCCCAGTGATCGACAACGATCTTGTCCATGATATCGGTAATATCGTCTTCCACCGTGCTGTTGGTACCGTAAGGAATCACGGTTGCGCCCCTTTTTATCCACGCTGTTTTGAACAGTGCCTGTGGTGCTTCCAAACGTGACGCTTCCACCATGATATCGGCGCCTTCTAGACAACTTTGCCAGTCCTTTGTGACTATGATTTTCTTACCCAGATCGTTTTGTAAGCGTTCGGCAAATGCTTCTCGGCTTTGTGGCCGTCGTGAATGCACCCGGATTTCATCGAAGTCAAACAAATGATTCAGTAAACGCACGTTCCAATATGCCGAACCACGCGCGCCGATGTGACCCAGTATGTGCGGATTGGATTGCGCCAGATATTTCGCACCCACCGCGGTCATAGCACCGGTGCGCATGTCGGTAATATCTGTGCCATCGACAATAGCGCGTGGCACACCGGTGTGAGCATCCATTAACGTCACCACACCAAATTCGGATGGCAGGCCTTGTTTGTAATTATCGATATAGTCACCGACAATTTTCACACCGGCCACACCCAATGGCGCGATATAACCGCGTAACACATTGAAGTGACCACGAAACTTTGGATCGGGCCGCAAATGCATACGTGGTTCGATGACCGTTTCGCCCTCGCCCTGCGCTTTCAGACTGTTCTCTATTGCTTGCAATATTTCGGCATCGGTCATGGCCAATGCCGTTACATCATGGCTGCTCAGGTAGTGGATGGTGAGTTTAGACACAATTGGTTCTTGCTTATTTATCGTCGCCTCACCATTATGGTCAATATGCTGCCCGTACACCAGTAGAACAACAATAAACAAAGTAACAGAATAAACCTTTATGAAACGCAGTTACGCTTTTGGTGTGATGCTGGTGCTGATCGGTGGTGCGTGTCTTAGCACGGGTGGTATTTTGCTACGCAACGTGGAGTCGGCAAGTGGTTGGCAGATATTGTTTTATCGAGGCTTGTCTTTCGCCATCACACTTTTCCTCATCTTGCTGATTCGTTACCGTTCACGAACATTAAACGCTTTTCGCGCCGTCGGTGTGCGCGGACTGTGGGTGGCGTTGGTTCTAGGATTGGGTTCGGTGGCTTATGTTTTCGCAATGCTCAATACGACCGTCGCTAATGTCGTTTTTATCATCGGTGCCGCGCCGTTAATTACTGCGTTGATCGGATGGTTGTTTTTACGTGAACGTTTATCTGTGACCAGTATCGCCAGCATGATTATCGCCTTTCTGGGTATCGGGCTCATGTTTGCCGACGGTATTAATGCCGGCCGCTGGTTGGGCAATGTCATCGCTTTATTGGTGGTACTGTCGTTTGCTTTAATGTTGATACTGATTCGGGGAGCAAAACACATGGACATGCTTCCTGCCACTTGTATGGCTGGGTTGGTGGTCGCTGGTGTTTCTTTGTTTATGACCAAAAATCTGATTATTTCACAACATGATTTATTGATTGCCATATTGCTTGGTTGTGTGCAATTCACCGGTGGCTTCATGTTGATCACCATTGGCACTCGCTATGTCCCCGCAGCAGAGGTTGCTTTATTTTCACTGAGTGAAGCAGTGCTAGCACCCTTGTGGGTGTGGTTGGGAGTCAACGAGATCCCTAGCCGTTTAACCATCGCGGGTTGCCTGGTCGTTTTGACAGCGGTGGTCGCTTATTGTGTGGTGGGTATTCGAACTGAACGGAGGCGAAAATCTGACGTCGCGCCGGTTACACTCTAGCAACATGCCAATACCGACTGAATTCAACGAACAAGAAATTCGCCGTTATCGGCTAAACCGTGTCCAGCAGGAAGTAAAAAACGCAGACTGCGCCGGCATTATTTTATTCGATCCGGTCAATCTGCGTTACGCCACCGGTAGCCGAAACATGCAGGTTTGGACTATGCATAACTATTGTCGCTACGCTTTCATTCCAACCGAAGGCCCCGTTGTGTTGTTTGATCTCCCGAGCGCATCGCACCTGAGCGCCGATCTCGAAACCATTGACGAAATCCGGCCGTCGTTGGCTAGCGATTACATGATGGTGGGTCCGCGCGGTGAAGAATTTGCCCAACGTTGGGTACGGCAGCTTGTCGATGTCGCCTGTCCCGGGAAAAAAGTACGCATCGCCATTGATAGAGCTGATTTACTGATGACACAGGCTGCTGTCAAACTCGGATTGATACTCATCGATGGCAAACCGCTTATGGAACGTGCCCGGGCGATCAAATCCCTGGAAGAGATAGCAGCTTTTAAACATTCGTTGAATACTTGTGAACAAAGTATTGACGAACTGCGTGCAATCATTCAACCGGGTATGCGTGAATCGGACGCGTTGGGTGTTTTAATCAAGGCCAGCATCGAACGCGGTGGCGAATATCCCGAAACAAGATTGCTTACATCCGGCCCAAGGACTAACCCTTGGTTTCAAGAAACATCGGATAGGGTCATTCAAGACGGCGACATGTTGTCTTTCGACACTGACTTGATCGGACCTATGGGTTTTTACAACGATATTTCCCGAAGCTGGGTGATCGGCGACGCGAAACCAACCGATCGACGAAAACGTTTATACAACATCGCATGCGAACAATTGCAACACAATATCGCCTTACTGCGCCCGGGCATTAGTTTTCTCGAGTACTCGGACAAAGCTTATCAACTACCCGATGAATGTATTCCCAACCGGTATGCCGATGTCGCACATGGTTGTGGATTGGGAGTGGAGTATCCGCTGATTTGGTACCGCGAAGATGCACAATGGGGCGCGTACGATGGTGTGTTCGAAGAAAATATGATTGTCTGTGTGGAATGTTACGTCGGCGAGACAGGTGGTGAAGAAGGGGTCAAGTTGGAACAACCCGTTTGGATCCGCGCGGGTGGTCCGGTGGTACTCGCGGATTATCCTTTAGACTTATAAAACGCCGTACAACACATTGATTTACCAGTGCTTTCAGAATCTCTAAGTGTAACAATCGTTAACATCTCATTTCTTTAAATACTGATAAAGTAGCACTCGATTCTTGGGGATCAAGAATCACCACCCCCTTAAACTGACACACTCCCACTCAGTGGGACACTCGGAAAGTGTTACTGGGCTCGTCCGGTAGCCGCGCTTTCGCGCGCCCGCCGTGCAAGCAGTGAATTTTTAGATAAATTTTCCGGAGGGAGAACATGTCAGAAGGTAACAAGAAAGTGACCGTTGAGTTGGCGAATAAAGAGACCGGCGACCGTGAGCAAATCGTCACCCTGGACAATCGTATTATTGTGTCCCGGGTTGTTGCCTTGTTTGCACAACGTCAAAAGATTTCTACTGACCAAGTCGACGTGCATTTATCGTCAGCGCAGCATAATGTAACGTTGTAGTTATTTTATTGTTCTAGCAACAAAACGCTGCAATGGACTGCAGCGAATTGATGGGATGATTACCTCGTCTTCGCACGAACCAGACGATTACCGATAACTAAATCCGGATTCGTGTTCCAAACGTCCGGATTGGATACCATGACCCGCTAAATCCAGCCGCGGCCTGTCTGGATTTATCCAATTACTCTACTATACTTGTGTACGTAGAGTGTCCTTGGATTCATACAGTACCGAAGTGACGAGTCAATCCAGACGTAAATCGCACACGCTTTTTGTCCGCGTTTGGCAGCGCCTTTGTAAAAATGTCGTCAATGTTTTCTATCGGCGATTCGAAGTTTCCGGTCTCGAAAACATCCCACAAAATCAGGGCATCATACTGTGCGCGAATCATGTCAACGCGTTGGTGGATCCGGTTGTGATTCAAGCGTCCACCGATTTAGTGATAAGACCCTTAGCCCGTAGTGGGCTATTCGAACACCGCGTGTTAAAACCCATTATGGAAACTATTGGCGCGGTACCGATTTACCGGCGTGGTGATCCGGGCAGCGACAGCGCGCGCAATGTGGATTCATTCGCCCGCTGTTACGAATTGCTGGCCAACCACGAAACGTTGATTATATTTCCGGAAGGCCAAAGCCACTCCGACCCGCATTTACATGATCTCAAAACCGGTGCTGCACGCATGGCATTGGGCGCAGTACAGACAAACGGTGAAGCACCGGCGGTGATAGCCGTGGGATTGACCTTTACCCGCAAAGGCCAGTTTCGCAGCGATGTTTTGGTCCAATACGGAAAACCAATCGATTTGGAGGTGTCCAGGGATATCAATCAACGCGATGCAATTCGCTTGTTGACCCAACGCATTGCTGACGGCTTGTCGGCTGTCACATTGAATGCTGAATCGTGGCAAGACATTGATCTGGTCGACCGGTTGGAACGCTTTTTCGCGTTTCGTCACGGCAAGTACCGGCAACGTGATCTCACTACCCGTTTTCGCACGTTGCAACGTTTGATCGAAGGCCAACGATTGCTCCGCCATTATGAACCGAATCGGGTGCGATCCATTATTAGCCAATTGCGTATGTTCGAACGATTGTGTCGCACTTGGGGCGTCAAGGACTATCATTTGACGGTGGAATACCGTCCGATATTGATCACGATTTATATTATTCGAACCCTTGGCATGGTGTTGTTTGTGTTTCCACTGGCGCTGTGGGGGATCTTAAACAGCGTCATTCCGTTTTATTTGACTCGATTTTTATCGCGTCGCTACGCCAAGGGCACGGATCAGCACGATACGGCAAAGATTGTGGTGGGTTTTATATCCTTTGCATTATTCTGGTCGATACAATGTTTTGTAGTGTACCGTTATTTTGGTTTGGTCTGGTTCCTGCTTTATCTGGTCAGTTTAATCGTTGGTGTGGCTGTTGCATTGGCTGTTCGTGGCGAAAACAAACGCATTCGCGAAAACATAAAAGTATTCTTCTTGTTTGTACGCAAACGGCGTTTGCGTGAATATCTGGAATCCAAACGCCATGATCTGGAGGTAGAACTTGCCAAACTCGTGCGCATTGCTAAACGTTTACCGCAACCCAAACAAGCAGTGGAGTAAGACTTATTTAATTTTACGTGTTCTATGCCCAATGCTTGTTTCCATATTAAGCGGAACCACCCATGAACATTTGAATTGACGATGGTCTAATTGCCAATCAGAATACTCTGTTAATTTCAGCCATTTCGTAAAACAACCTAACAAGGAGCATCTTATGGCCACCAATGATAAATGCGTCACTATCCATCCTTATTTTGACATTCACGACGGCAAAGTCGATGAATTCAAAGCTATGTGTGACACCTTCATCGATCTCACCAAAAAGGAAGAAAAATGTTACTACTATGGTTTTAGTTTCGACGGCAACAATGCACATTGCCGGGAAGGTTACGCCGATGCGGATGGACTGTTGAAACACCTGGAAAATGTCGATGCACCACTGAAGCAGGCGCTAGAAATTTCAAATCTAAGCCGCTTGGAAATTCACGGCCCAGAAGAAGAGCTGGCGAAATTACGCGAACCGCTGGCAGCTTTGAGTCCGCAATTTTTTACCCTGGAGTATGGATTTCGCAACTGACACACCCGTTAAGCGATGTCTGTTTGTATATTCATTCAGCGCAATGGATTGCGCCCCCTACCATTCGTAGTTCATTCGAATAACGTCAACAAATCTCCAACTCAATATCACCACCGCCAACCAAACATTCCAGCTTGCTATCAATCATGGCCCAGGTACCGCCCTGGATAACACCGATATTGTTTTGGTTATCTTGCAGATAAGCGTGTAGCACAAAAGTCATGTTGTTTTGAATCGTGTCCCTAAATCCGCGGCTGACTTGCAACGGCTCTAACCAAATCGGTGGGTAAGCAATGCCTATGCCATAGCCAAAACGCATCAACGCAAGATGACTGAGGTTTTGCTTTCTGAGTGGTTCGAGTGACGCTTGTTCGATGTCGGCAACCACGGCACCCGGTTTGATTTCAGCGAGGGCACCGGACAACGATTCGTGTGCCGCGTCGTAATATCGTCGGGCTAATCGACCCGGTTCACCCACTGACAATGTATGAACGGCCACGCCATGATAACGGTGGCACACGCCGGCAAACTCCATGTGTACCAACTCTCCGAATTGAATGACGCGATCGGTAGGCGTTGCATGGCCACCTGCGGTGCGCTCACCGCTGGATAATTCGACGGGTATGGCCCAATAGTCGCTGCCGGCTGAACGCACTGCATGTTCAATAATCGTTCCAAGTTCTTTTTCAGTCATACCGGGAGCCGCGGAATCCCTTGCCGCCTTCAAACCAGCATCGGCCATCTTTGCGGCACGCCGGATGTACTCGATTTCCTGATTCGACTTGATAATACGTAATCGACCGATGGCAACAGTTATATTAACCCATTGTGCGGAACTCAGTTGCGCTGCTAGCGACTGACCCAATGCATAAGTCAAAGCGTAACTATCCATTTCAATACCGATTCGAGCGTTCGGTGCAATGCGGAGTCGCTCAAACAATAACTCGACCCGTTGGGGAAAGCCGTCTACATTCAAGTGGTAGGTTTCAATTTCGTCCGCATCGGCGGATTCTTGTGCCATCGACAAATCCACATCCCGAATCAGCAAAACTGTTGGCCGGGATTCATCCCGGCTCACCATTAATACCTGGGGACTGTTGACCCCAACCCAGGCATCGTAACCAGCAAAGTAAAAATGATTTTCAGGCGCGACAATCAGACACACATCTAAAGAAAGTTCGTCCATTAGCGATCGCAATCTTTGACGCCGAGCGGCATATTCTCCATGGAAGAAAAGCGTGAATCGAGGCATGTCGGTCACCGCTTGATCAAGTACTGTAGTAATCCGGTTCGTTCTTAATTCCTAAAATTTCACGCCGAATTAAGTCCAAACCCAATGCGGCGATAATTTGTTGAAACACGACACGGTTACGCGGCACGAAAAACTTTCGTGCTTCAATATTTGACGGTGAACCCCAAGCCAGCCAAACTGTGCCTGCGGGTTTTTCTTCTGAACCCCCATTTGGTCCCGCGACACCCGACACCGCGACACCTAAATCGGCACTGCTTCGCTCTAACGCTCCTGACACCATCTCACGCACCACGGGTTCACTGACAGCACCGTGTTTTTCGAGTGTTGATGATTTAACACCCAGCACGTGCGATTTCATCTCGTTTGAATAAGTGACAAAACCGGCTTCAAACACCTTACTGGAACCGGATACGCTCGTTAACATAGACGCAATCAAACCACCGGTGCATGATTCGGCGGTGGTAATTGTCTTTTTCTCCTTGGTTAACAACCGCACCATGTATTCGGGCAGCCGGGTGTCACCTTCGCTCACAAAATAGTCACCGATTTCAGATTTGAGTTTCTCGCGCCAGATAGTGTGCAATTCGTCCAACTCTCCGGCTGTGGAAGTCAGTTTTATCTCTAACGTCGGCAAACCGGCGCGGAATCCCAGATCAATTTCTTGGGGCCAATCAGGCAAGGCATCGCTGATCCATTGCTGTAACCGCGACTCCCCCAAACCAAACACATGAAAACGTGTTTGACGAACGGTTTTTGAATGGGGAAAACGCTGTGTGATTAACGGTAAGACATAGTCGCGCAACATACGCCGCATCTCACTGGGCACACCCGGCGTGCATAACACCAGGCAATCATTTAAGTCCATCCAGAAACCGACCGCACTGCCAATCGCATTGGGCAATATTAAACAATCGGCGGGCAACATGGCTTGTTTGCGATTGGCTTCATTCAAAGCTCGCGCACTGCTGTTGTCACACCATTGCAGCAAATGCGCCATGGCATCGGGGTGCTCAGTTAGCGGCACGCCGGCAGCTTCCGCTAACGCCTCCGCCGTTCGGTCGTCAACTGTCGGCCCGAGTCCACCGTTAATAATAAGTACGTCCGAAATTTTCGAAAGGCGTTTTATTTCGCTGACGAGCGCTGGCAAGTGATCGCCAACCGTAACTTTGCCATCTATCGCCAATCCATAACTTGCCAATGTTTGCGCGATAAACGATGAATTACTGTCGACAGTAATGCCGGTCATCAATTCATCACCGGTCATGAGAAGATATATATGCATTAGTGAAAGTGGCTGGTGTTCATTTAAAAAACTAGCAATTTGGATCGGTAAAATTTTTTGGAAACTCAGCAAATTCACTGTTATAATATATGTTATAACTTAATTGGAGATTCATTATGCGCCTCAAAATTACGACTGTTGGCAACTCCGTCGGCGTCGTTTTGCCAAAAGAGATGCTTGCAAAACTACGCGTATCTAAAGGAGATACCTTGTACGCGAGCGAAACCGCTGACGGGTACAAGATTACACCCTATGACGAAGAATTCGAACGACAAATGGAAGTGGCAGAGAGAATTATGCGGGAAGACCGGGATGTCTTGCGAAAGCTCGCCGAGTAACACACCATGCAATGGTTGTCTAAAAAACTCGTGTTAGCGATCCATGCCAGACAAATTGCTGAGCACGGCGGGGATGACGGTCTTCGCGATGAAGGATTACTCGAATCCGCTCTCGCACGACCTCAAAACCAGTGGGCATATCAAGAACCAAAACCAAACATAGCTGCACTAGCCGCCGCTTATGCATTCGGTATTGCCCGCAACCATCCTTTTGTTGACGGGAATAAACGAACTGCGTTTGTTGCTTGCCGCTTATTCTTAATCACTAATAATTGCGATATCGAAGCCACTCAAGAAGAAAAGTATATGACTTTTTTATCTTTAGCTGCGGGTGAGTTAGATGAACAGGGGTTGATTGGTTGGATTGAGTCAAAACTCACGATAACAACAAATGATGTGATTCAGGAAAAACACGCCAGCTACGCCAAGTAAGACTACAAAGATTCAACCTGAATTGAGATCAAAAGCATGAACCGCAAAACAGTTTATCCCGAGAGTCATTGGAGTCTACAAGTCGATATCCCGTACAGCATGGGAATCAAATGCGGCGACATGTTTTATCTGTGTGGTCAGGCCGATTTAGAGGGTCGAGGTAATGTTCGGAATGCTGGAAACCTGTACAAACAAACCGACGCCTCTATCGAACATATCCGCGCCGTCGTTACGGAGCTAGGCTGTGATACCGAAGACCTAACCAAGCTCACGGTGTTTTACATAAACAATGGCGAAACGGACGAACTCGCTTATCTTCGATACATTGCCAGGCTACTCGATACAAGAAACAATCCCATCATTACAATGGTTCCCGTGCCGGATTTCTTCTATCCCGGTGTTATGGTGGAAATCGATGCTTATGGAATGCGCAGCCATTCAGGCGCAATACCGCGTGATGTTGTGAATATGGCTAACACCCCATTCAACCAGGGTATTCGTTGCGGTGAAATGATTTTTGTCGGTGCATTATCCGCCATCAACGATGACGGTATCTTGCAACATCCGGGGGACGTAGTCGCACAAAGCCATGTCGTTTTAGAAAAGCTAGAGCGTGTATTAGCAGAGTTTGGCGCCAATAAACATGACATCGTCAAAGCAAATACCTGGTATGTAGGTGGCGGAACTGCGATGGAATGGGAGGAAGGTGCACGTGTCCGCGCGAGTTTTTATCCTGAACCGGGCCCTGCGGCCACCGGTATTCCCGTCCATCGGCTCGGTGACAATGGTGCGATGATTCAAATCGACTGTTGGGCCATGCTGGGTACGGATGGAAAATCACTACCAAAACAACATGCTTGGCCTAAGGACCATTGGGATTGGCCGATTCATTTACCATTTAAACATGGAGTGAAATGTGGAAACCTGATTTTCCTCGGTGGACAAGTGTCGCTTGATCCCCATGCGAATGTGATTGATCCTGGTAATATGGAAAAACAAACCCATACCAGTATGAACAATATCAAACGCGTTCTTGCAGAGTTCGATGCGAGCTTGGATGATATCGTTAAGTTAAATACTTATTACCAAGGCACGTCGGATCCGCAAGATTTACATAGTAACGTTAACATCCGCTCTAGCTATTTTACAAAACCCGGACCCGCCTCCACGGGTATTCCTTTTCAGCATCTCGCATATGAAGATATGTTGATTGAAATTGAAGTAGTCGCCATGCAGGATTCCTGAATTATTCCTTGTAATAAAGACCCGTCAAACTCATCAATTGAAGCCACCTGTTACACTTTTGATCTATCAACAGAGAAAAGAGATCGTTACGCCTTTGGTGTGGACCGCGATGACAAGCGTTAAGGTCATTGTCATTGCGTATATGGACTCCTTCCAGTTTACAACCCCTGGTGGTGAATCAACGATGGTAGATGCACGCGTATATTCGGGTATTGTCGGGGAGCGACCCCTAACCCTTGATGTATTCGCACCGACGGCCTCGTCGAGGAAACAGTTAGCAGGAACTGTCGCAATGAACAGGCACGCGTCGGTTGGTCTAACCCGTTGAATCGCATCCTGGGATTGAAACTCGGTATTATTCCCATTCGTCAAGCCATATTGGGGTGTAACTTAAAATCTTCACCGTAGTGCAGCATAGCCCAGGCCAAGCGAATCGTTTTATTGGCCAGGGCAACCGCTGCACGACCTTCACCGCGGCGCTCGATTAACTGTTTGAGCCACACTTCCTTTGCATTCCTCGGATCACGCCTTTTCAGCGCGTTGATCACCGCCCGGGCTCCCTGGATGAGATTCGATCGCAATCGTTTGTTTGCACATTTTTTGCTGATTCCCAACATTGTCACTTGATTACCGGTGCTGTATTGTTGCGGCGTTACACCAATACAGGCGGCTGCCTCGCGACCATTGTTGAAGCTGCTGCCCCGATCACCCAGCGCCAGATATAACCCAAGCGCGTTGACCGGGCCCACACTCTCTAATCGACTCAGTTGTTGACAAGCTTGATGCTGCGCAATGAGTCTATCCCGGGTACGGGTGACTTTCTTGAGCCGTGCCCTGAGGTCCAGGTAATACTCCCATAGCCCAATGAGCTCTGTACGCAACGGCACAGGGATAGCGTTCTCGACATCCTCCAGCATCTCGACCACCCGATGTTTGAAAGCGCTGACTCCCTTGGGGATGATCAGGCCGAATTCGCCCAGTAGCGAACGGATGATGTTGCTGGTCGCGGTCAGGTGGTCGCTGAGATGTTCGCGAATACGCTCGACCCCCTGCATGGCCTGCTGCTCAACAGTTTTTGGCGCAACAAACCTGGTGTTCGGTTGCCGTGCGGCGATGCCTACGGCGCGCGCGTCGGTGGCATTGGTTTTGTGCCCTTCACGATATCGGCTCACTGTACGGGTAGGTACCAGCAATGGACGATGGCCCATTCGCTCGACTAGGCGCGCCCAGTGGTGAGCTGTTCCACACGCTTCCATGGCCACGGTCAGCGGTTGTTGGCGCGAGAGCCAATCGACCGCTTTGCCCCGGCTGAAATGACGGTTGAAACGTTCATGATGACATTTGTCCAGCAGGCAGCCCTGTAAAGAAGTCTTTGAAAGATCGATGGCAAACAGGTTATCTTGATACATGTATGGACTCCGTTAGGTTGTTTTTGCAAATCTCAACTTATCCTCGTCAGAGGAAGGAGTCCATACATCGAGGAGCGCGAGCGACGAAGCAATCTCTTAGCACAACTATGGTGTAGCTAAAAAACAGGTTGTAATTCTTATGACTCCATATCCTCACTCCTGTTATTCGCCAACTTTAGCCAATGCGTTGCGCGTAACTTGAGGGTTGCGCCGTGGCGATCGAGTACCGAGGCAATAATGATCGCACTGGTGCCGATAATGGCCAGGCTTCCCCAACTGGTCAGATCGATGAGTTGAATGGTCTCGTAGAATTGTTTGCCGAAACCGGTCAGGAATGTTATGGCACCGAGGATGAGAACAAAACTTCGGCGCAACACGTAACCCGCAATCAATACGCCAATACCGGCCACCAGACACATACTTGCAACCAGCAAGCTGTCAAAAAACAACAAGTTGATCATAAAACCACCGGCAAACAGCAGGACCGCCGTATTTGTATAAATGCTTTGATAACGCCCGCACCGATACGCAACATCCGCCACCAACGCACTGAATGCCGTGACACAAATAGGAATCAACAATTTGTGGCTGACGAGGTTCTCTATGCCATCGAACAAATTCGCCGCTGCAATTAATGCAATCAACGGCGAAACCAGCTCTAAAACTGACCGGAACCAATGATGCGCTTCCAACTGCATTGAGATGTGCCGCACGATGAGAAAGACAGTCAACGCAATGGTCACTACCATGAAAGCGTCCGGCTGATAAAACAAAAAACTACGTGCCAGGATAATAATCGACGGAACAAACGCCAGTGCCCGCGCGAACACGCCTTCCGGCGTACGCAAGGTGAGGTCCTCTTTTACCATCAGGGCAATTCGCATTAATACGAACAATGCGATTGCGGCGGCTAAAACGCCAACATACAGCGAACTACGAACCGGCAACAACAAAGCACCACACGCCAGCAACAATGTGACCGAAAGACTCTTGGAAGAGCGCCGCGCCATCACGGAAAAACCTAGGAAGGTAACTGGAATCAGCACTACGAGAGAGACAACAATCGTCAGCGTCATATAGCTGATGTCAGTCATTACCCAGGCTGCAAAATCAGGGTAAGTCGTCAACTTGTCATCCCATTGCATTTGGGAGTAAATCAGTGCCCCTAGAACAGTAAAGTTCGCCGGGACGGATGCCAGACTGAGTCCAAAGAATACTCTGGCGCCCTTGTTTTCTTTTAACAAGAAACTCAGTCCAAATCCCCCAGCAGCCAACAAAACGGTTTGTCCTAATAAGATAAAAGAACGAACAGTGTCGTTAGTTGCATCCCAACCTTGCAATAAAAAGATCGACATGGACGCAACCATGATGGATGCACCCATGAACCTCAGGATCTGCGATAGACTCGCAAATTGTTGGATAGCGGATAAGACTTTTGATTTTCCTTCAGTTACTTTGATTTGGTCCGGTCTTACCGCATCGGTCACACTATTCATGAGGTTTGTACTCCTGTTTATCTAGCAACGCTTCCAGCTCTAGACGCAATGATTCTTCATCTTCTTCCTCGACAAAAACCGTCTCCAGCGAATCCACCGATGTGTCTGCACCGGCTGCGAATTCTGTCTCGGTCACCAGAATTTCCCAGCGATCGAAGATTTCTTCCACATCGCCGAGCGCCGTACCTTCTATTTGATTAAGAACACGTAACGCTTCCGCTGCGGATTGCCGCGAGCGCATCATATTGCGTTGTTGTGTAATCTCGTGCATGCGTGATTCAATCTTTTCCAGATTGCCCGACACTTGCCGTTCGAGCTCCACGTGTTTTGTTAAAGAAGTTTTAATCTTTGTGATTTGCTCGGCACAGACCTTACGGCGTTGAACACACTGCAACGCTTTTGCTTCATCCGTTCTGGCAATTCTTTTTGCACGCTCAGTCCAGGACTTTTCGGATGCTTCCAGGTCGGCTAACCTGACTTTGAGTTTTTCGCCATCCTTGCGTACCCGGGAAAGCCGTACCCGGGCACGCGCGGCGGCGTGTTGTGTATCCTTGATCATGGCATCGACAACGGCGTCGTGATTTTCGACCCGGGTGACGGCCTTGTCCACGGTGGATACGACGGTAGCGGTAATGCGATTGAATAAACCCATTTTTGACCTCCTGTAAAAGTAAAGGAGTTCGCAGTGTCTATTGTAGTCTATCTATCCGCAACCAGAATGATAAAAGTAGGGATATATGTGCTTTTAGGTATCTTATATTGAAACTTTATGAACAAGGATAGTGCTCCGCTCAATGTTTGGCGAGCTCTCCGCGACGGCAAATCCAGACCGAGTCGTGTTGCATCATGTAGTCAAATATCCGGTGTGCAACGGACCGATCCGCCCGGGCCGGCCCAGAAGACGCGTATGCAAACCGATCGTTAGCATCTTTGGCGTTTCTTTACCCTCGTCATATAAATATTCGAAAGCGTCTTTTATATAGACAAAAAACTCCTCGCCGACTTGGTAACCTTCGCCTCACACAAACCGTGAATCGTTTGTGTCCAGCGAATAAGGTAACACTAAATGCGGGTAGCCAAAATCCATTGTCCAATGAGGCAGATCGTCATTGTAAGAATCCGAGTCATAGAGAAAGGCGCCGGTCTCGACCACTAACTTTCGCGTACTGATAGACGGCAGACCCCCGTAATATCCAAGTGGAGGTTCTCCCGTCAGTTTTTGACTTGCTCTATACTTTCTTCGATATGCTCACACACTTGATCTTCGCTAAGCGTGTGATAGTCAATCCGGCGCCAACCATGGGTTTGTAAATCAAACCCGGCATCGATCATTGCTTCCAAGCATAAGGATTCATCTCACCGGTTAATCCTACGAGGTTAACCGTTCCAACCAAATCTCTATCGGTAAACACTTTTAACAAGCGCCAGTAACCCGTGCGTTCGCCTAAGCGGGATTCTACAATGACATCGGAAACGCGGCACTCTGAAAGCGAATCACCATTGTGCACACACATTTCCACTCCTTCCTCATAGTTAACACAGAAGTTAACGCGATGTGCGCACCATTCGGCCAATTAACTTTTGGCGGTTGATCGCGATAACCGACTAAATCTCGCGAAAGTTCTGATATTGGCATCGTTGTCCGCGCAAATTCGTTTATATATTATGTAGCAGTGACGTATAAAGATCGCAGTAAGCAATTTTTAAACTTGAATTGTTCTAGAATAGAGTAACCAAACTCAACTATTCGATAGGGGACACTCAATGACACTAGACTCACGGTTTTCCGAAGAAGAACAATTACTACTTTCCACCATCCCTTCCATGATCGGCTCCGCCGTCGCTTTTTCCGAGAGTAGTGGCGTAGTGGGCACGGTTAAGGAAATGTTTGCCAATGCAAAAAATGTGATCGAGGGACAAAAGTCGTTTCCCGATAACGAAATTATCACTGGTGTTTTACCCAATCTCGCGGATCGTAAAGAAGCAATGGAAAAAGCGAAACAAATACGTGATGGTGCCATGGCCCGCTTAAAGGAAAAAGGAATTGATTCTCAGGAAAAGCTACGCGCACAAGTCGTTGAAGACTGCGCTACCGTATCCAGTCTCTTGACGGAAAAAGCATCACCAGAGGAAGCAGAGCAATTCCGGCAATGGGCGATGAATGTGGCCGAGGGCGTAGCAAAAGCCGCCAAAGAAGGTGGGTTCCTAGGAATTGGTGGGGATCAAGTAAGCGCAGGAGAAAAATCTACACTACAAGAAATTGCGTCTGCACTTGGAACAACATCTTCAATCGCGTAGTACCAACATAAGACTGTAACTGGTGAAGCGATAACAATGAGCCGATTGCAAACTATTTCTCCGGTAGATGGTTCGATCTACGTCGAGCGAGACCTCCCAACGGACGCCGATATTCAAACGGCTTTAACTAATGCGCAAAACGCATTCAAGCGATGGCATCAAGTGCCACTATCCGAACGCCAAGATATATGTACTCAAGCTGTCGATGCGTTTGTTGCAAACAAAGAACAAATTGCCGAAGAAATCACTTGGCAAATGGGACGCCCTATCGCCTACGCGCCCGGTGAAGTGGCGGGTTTCGAAGAGCGCGCGCGTTACATGATCGAAGCGGCGGACGAAGCGCTTAATCGAATCACCATCCCAGAGAAAGAAGGTTTTACGCGTTATATAAAACGTGAACCTCTTGGTGTCGTTTTTGTTATTGCACCGTGGAATTACCCTTACCTAACCGCCGTCAATGCCATCGTGCCCGCCCTGCTCGCCGGCAATACGGTCATTGTCAAACATTCTGCGCAAACGCCTTTGTGCGCGGAACGCATGGTGGAGGCTTTTCAATCGGCCGGTTTACCCGAGGGTGTATTTCAATATTTACACCTTACTCACGATAGCACGACGAAAGTGATCCAATCGCGGGAAATCGATTTTGTTGCATTTACCGGTTCGGTAGCGGGTGGTGAGATGGTTGAGCAAGCGGCCGCCGGACGATTCATCGGCACTGGGCTGGAATTGGGCGGCAAAGATCCGGCTTATGTACGAAAAGAAGCGAACCTGCAACATGCCATCGAAACTGTCACCGACGGCGCGTTTTTCAATTCCGGCCAGTCTTGTTGCGGTATTGAACGCGTTTACGTGGAAAAGCCTGTTTACGATGATTTCGTTTCGGGAGTGGTCGAACTTGTGAACGCGTATAGACTGGACCGACCGGATCAAGAAGACACAACATTAGGCCCGTTGGTCCGAACTTCTGCTGCTGAATTTGTCCGTCAACAAACGCAAGATGCGGTTAAAGCGGGTGCTAGTGCTCTTATTGACTCGTCACAGTTCGCAAAAGACGAACCGGGCACCCTTTATCTCGCACCACAAGTACTGGTTAATGTCGATCACAGCATGCGCGTCATGACTGAAGAAACCTTTGGACCCATTGTCGGTATTATGCCCGTGAGTAACGACGATGAAGCCATCGAACTAATGAACGACAGTGTTTATGGATTGACCGCAAGCGTCTTTACGCAAGACGAAGAAGCTGCTACCCGCATTGGTGACCGCGTTGAAACCGGTACCTGGTTCATGAACCGTTGCGACTATTTAGACCCGGCACTGGCTTGGACTGGCGTAAAAAACTCTGGCCGTGGCTGTACTTTGTCGTCTATTGGATTTGAACACCTCACCCGACCAAAGTCTTATCATCTGAAAACAAAGTTGTAGGAGCGAGAGTGTTTAAGAACCAGTCCTCTGTTTCGGTAGGAGCGAGCTTGCTCGCGAATGATTTCGCTCAAAAAATTGTCATTGCCAGCCCGTTCGACTTCGTTCAGGACAGGCCCCGCGAAGCAATCTCTAACTAATATACCGCGTAGTACGAGATCGCCACGCCGCTGGCGCGGCTTACGATGACAAACTTCCCTGTCATTGCGAGGCGGAACGCCGAAGCAATCTAGTAAATCCATGAACGACATCGCTGACATATACGAAATACAAGGCTACGTTTTTCCGCTACGCGTCATGCCGGAACAACAGGCTCTGGACTACCGGAGTCAACTGGAAAAAATAGAATCGGATTACAAAGACGATGCCGAAGCGCGTCACGCCATACGTTACTACAGCAACTTCGTATTACCGTTTTGCCATGACATAACACGCCGCAAAGAAATACTCGAACCCGTCAAAGCTATACTGGGCGAAGACTTACTCGTCTGGAACCTCGCCTTGTGGATTAAAGAGTCTAAAACGAACGACTACGTCAGTTGGCATCAAGACCTGACATACTGGGGACTCGACGACACCGACGAAATCACCGCTTGGTTAGCACTATCCCCTGCGACGGAAGAAAGCGGTTGCATGCGCTTCATTCCCGGCTCACACAAACAAAGTATCGTCGAACACAAAGACACTTTTTCCAAACAAAACTTGTTATCACGCGGTCAGGAAATCGCGGTCGATGTCGATGAGTCGCAAGCCGTCAATGTCACCTTACAACCCGGCGAAATGTCATTGCACCATGGCCGCATGTTTCATGCATCGGCGCCCAACAAAGGCAACGACCGGCGCATCGGACTCGCCATTCGTTACATCAAACCCTCCATGAAACAAATCGGCGGCGAAAAAGGCCACGCCATGCTTGCCTGCGGTAAAGACAACTACGGCCACTTCGAACTTGTCCCGCCACCATGCGCCAATCTCGACTCCGAAGCCCTGCAACACTACCGAATTGCCAAAACGCAACACGAGAAAATTCTATTCAAAGGCGCGGCCCAACAAGGCCGGTCGGCTCAGACCAACGTGTACAAGCAATAACGATACCATCACAGCATTGTTTACTATTTCAATTTACCGCTTAAATTGAAATAGTAGGATTTAATAATTCAGTTTCTAAAATAAATTGGAAAGCGCAGGTAATTGGCTATATCTTAATATTTGAGGATCATAATCCCTAAAAATCATAATATTTGTGGATTACAATCCCCAATAATTAGAATACTGAGCGGGCGAGGGGTGAATCAGTTTAGAACGAGGCTTTAGAATACTTGGACGAAAACGAGCGAACCAAACTGGAGCGTTTACTAGCAGAAGTTAATGCCGGTATTGCCGCCAGCCAGGCGGGTGATTCAGTCGAGATCGATCAAAACGATCTAGATACATTTGTGGAAAAAATAATGGCGGGTGTAGACTAGTCGACAGACGGCGTGAAAATAAATCTAACGCAGCCAGCGTTACAAGAATTAGCTGAGATCGGCCGCTATACCCGCGAGCGTTGGGGTGTCGTGCAAGCGAGCCGTTGCCACGCGGCGCTGACGACACCGCTTAAGTGGCTAACCAAGAATGAATCGCTGTGGCGTTCCCGGCCGTATTTAGGCGAAGGTATTCCAGTGTTGAACAGAGTCACGTTATCGTATTTTGGAAATACAATAAAGGTACAGAAATTTTGTGTGTCTTGCATAAGCGGATGGATGTACAAAGACACATTGAACCGAATAATCCCATCAATTAGCCACATGGGAAAACAACTCCCGGCGGTGTTAGAAAATCGATAAACAATGGCAACAAAAAGAAAAAATCCGTCACAAAAAACAAAAAGGGTTTCGAGGAAACCCTGTGGGATACCGCTAACAAATTGCGTGGCTCGATCGAATCCTCCGAATACAAACACGTCGTACTCGGATTGATTTTTCTCAAATTCGCCAGCGATAAATTCGAAGCGCGCAAACAAGAACTGATTGAAGAAGGTAAAGAACGATACATCGACCAGGTCGAGTTTTATGCCATGCGCAATGTGTTCTATTTGCCTGAGGAATCCCGTTGGTCGTTTATCCAACAGCACGCCAAGCAAGATGACGTCGCCATCAAGATCGATACCGCGCTGAGCACGGTGGAAAAAACAATAAGGCCTTACAAGGCGCTTTGCCGGACAACTACTTCTCCCGTTTGAATCTGGATGTCAGCAAGCTCGCGGCATTGATAGACGCCATAAACAATATCGACACCGTGGCCGACAAGGAAACCGACGTGGTCGGCCGGGTGTATGAATATTTCCTCGGTAAGTTTGCCGCGGCGGAGGGCAAAGGCGGTGGTGAGTTCTACACCCCACTGTTGAACAAGGCAATTGGCGAGCTAAAAAAATCAATCGCATCAAAGGCATCGACTTCTCGAAGAAATTTCAGTCGTTAGTAACACGCTACAACGAGCGCGATGAACAAAGTACGCTGGTCAGTGACGTGTTAGACGATTTTTCCGAGGAAATTGTCGATCTTATCCGAAGCGTCAGAGGTGAGATGCTGTCGGGAAAAGAACTGGGAATCAGTATCGAGGAGAAAGCGTTTTACGATATTTTGAAAAGCCTGACAGCCAAGTACGACTTCACCTATCCGGAAGATAAACTGTTGGTGCTTGCTAAGGCGGTTAAGCGCGTCGTCGACGAAAAATCAAGGTACACCGACTGGAACCGGCGTGACGATATCAAGGCCGAGTTAAAAGCGGACTTGATTATTTTACTGGCGGAGCACGGTTATCCGCCCGTTGACAGAGACGAAGTGTATAAAGAGATTTTTGAACAAGCGGAAAACTTCAAGAAATACAGCCAATCCAGGCTCGCTCCGGCGTGACATTTTCCAAACTTTGCCCTGTTCTAGCACCGGAACGTGAATTTAGATTTTATCAAGACGCGATATTTTCCGTTGCTCTAGTTAAAACGAGGTTACTCCGGCAAGCCTGATCCGAGCAAAGTTGAATAGGCTCGCGATGGCAGTTTTTAAACTAAATCATTCGCTAGGCTGTCGCATGCTCCTGCAGCGCCAGCACTTCCACTTTCCCTGGTGGTCGCCACTCGCTCCCACAATAGATACAAATCAAATTTATGATTGCAAAACCATGACCATCACGGCGCAGGGCTTATAAAACTATATGTGACTTACATATTCGGGTGGACTAACCATAAAGTTTTTAAGTAACCGAATAGTCCACTTCGCTCTTTGGGTCCTCTTTCTAGCAAATCTGCGCTATTAAATCACACGATTCTAGTGTACACTGGTGCAGTGTTTTGATTCTACTGTGGGAAACTATGAAAAACATCACCTTAAGTGCCGATGAAAAGCTGATCGAAGCGGCCCGGGAGCGTGCGCGTGCTGAACATACGACGCTGAACGAGCAATTTCGCCGGTGGTTGGAGGAGTATGCACGCCGGCGTCAGTTGGCCAATGAGGCGATAGATGTTCTGAACGATTTGCGCGGAGAATTACGCACTGGGGGGCGCAAGTTCACTCGGGAGGAAATGAATGAGCGGTGATTTCATCGATTCCAACGTATTTATTTATTTATTCGACGAAACGAACCCCGAAAAAAGCGATATCGCAAAGGACTTGATACATCAGGGAATACTTAGCGGCAAATCCCAGATAAGCTTTCAAGTCGTTCAAGAAACCCTCAATGTCATTACCCAAAAACTTAAAAAGCCCGCGGCACGCGACCAGGCGCAACAATTTTTGGACAAAGTGCTTGTACCTTTGTGGCGCGTGATGCCGAGTGAGCGGATTTATCGTTCATGCCTAGAAATCCAATCACGCTACCGTTACGGGTTGTATGACGCATTGATCATTGCCGCCGCACTCGATGCCGGTTGCACAAAACTTTGGAGCGAAGATTTACAAGGCGGCCAACAAATCGATCGGCTGATGATTGAAAATCCGTTTGTCGTCGTTGACCAAACGACGATCGACTGAATCGGTGCAATTTTGAATCGGAGAGTCTTATTCTTTAACGTGTACATTATGTGAGTCGGGGTTCAACTATCCGCGATTGGAGAGTGCGCCCGGCAATGTTTCGGCTTCGACCAAAAATAGCCGCGAGATTATTTCGTCGCTACGCTCCTACGCAATGACAGGCCTTTGATAAGGAAATGTTTGCTTCGCTGCGCACGCAATGACAAGTTTTTGATGGGGGTAAGATTGCTTCGCGGAGCCTGTCCTGAACGAAGTCGAACGGGCTGGCAATGACAATTTTTTGAGCGAAATCATTCGCGAGCAAGCTCGCTCCCACAATGAATACAAGACAAATTTAGAAAACACTTTGACCATAACCGCGCAGGATTTATACAACTACACGAAGTGTAGGCATCGGGTGTATCTGGATGCGAACGGCGACCCAAGTGAACGCGGTGAGGTGAGTTCGTTTGTGCAGTTGTTGTGGGAGATGGGTCTGCAAACGGAGAAAGAATATCTCGAACAACTAGGTGATGTTGAATGGGAAAATCTGGAGTCGCTGTCCATCGCAAAAGCGGCGGAACGTACACTGGCGTCAATGTGTTCCGGTGTCACAGTGATTTACCAGGGGGTAATTCAATTCGAAAATATGGTCGGGCGGCCGGATTTATTGATTCGATTAGACGGCTGTTCGTCTGCGTTCGGTGACTTTTGTTATGAACCTGTCGATATCAAGGCGGGAAAGGGCTGGGAAACGAATCAAAAAGGCGAAAAAACGCGCTTCAAAAAACATTACGCGTTTCAGGTGATGTTTTATCGATACATCTTGCAGAAGTTGCAAGGAACGGCGCCATCAACCGGGCGTATTATTAATGTCGAAATGGAATTCGAGGAGTTTGATCCGAGTGATTTCGAATCCGAGTTCGCTGAGGCTTTCGATGAAGTGAAACAATTGGCGAGCGGCCGCGAAAAATCCGAACCCGTACTCGGCAGCACATGCCATCAGTGCGGTTGGTATGCGAAATGCCGCCGCTGGACGGAAGGCAGGCACGACCCGACTTTGTTATTTTTCGTGGGTAAAAACAAATTCCTATTAAAACAAGCGGGTTTAAAGACGGTGGACGACATCGCCAAGATGGATGTCGATTACTATCTCAAAGAGCCGAACAAGTTACCGCGTTTGGGCGCGAAGTCGTTGTCGCGTATGAAAGAGCGCGCACAAGTGGTGTTAGTAGGTGAACCGCTTGTTCATCCGGGTTATTCGTTTCCGGAGAAAAAAGAGATCTACTTCGACATCGAGGACGATCCGACGCGAGGTACCACTTATTTATTCGGTCTGGTTGAAAAAGATACAAAACACGATTGGTTTTATCATTACTTTCTAGCCAAACAGCCGCAAGAAGAGGAGCAGACGGTGCGCGCGTTTTGGGACTATATCGCCTCTACGGAGGACGCGGTCTTTTATGTCTATTCGCACAAGGAACGTTCGTCGCTGAAAAACCTGATGGAGCGCTACGATCTCGATCCCGATGTTTACGATAAATATGTGGAGAGCGAATACGATCTTTATCAAGACCTGGTGGTGAAATATTCCAACTGGCCGACGTATTCCTATGGCATTAAAAACATTGCAACCCAGATCGGTTTCAAATGGCGCGATACGGACCCGGGGGGCGCCAATTCTATCGCCTGGTATAACGAGTATTTAGTTAATCCGGACAAAGAAGAGTTGCTACAACGCATTCTTGAATACAACGAAGACGACTGTTACGCCATGATTGCGGTGAAGGATTACTTTGAAGCGAAGCTTCGAACTGCAACGGCTATACCGAATCCGTCGTCGGACAAATATCTCTCGCGTCGCTCGAGATGACAAGCAATTTGAAATCCCTATGAATCAAATACAGCAATTCCTTGTAATCGTTTGTCGGCGCGAAAACTTTCCCGAATAAAATTCATTAACAATCTAATCCGTTCCGTGGTGCGCAATTCAGGGTGTGTCAGCAACCATATATCACTGGTGACTCTTGGCTTTAATTCGAACAGCCTAACCATACCCACACTGACCTGATCGTCCGGTAACAAAGCGATGCCGTTGCCGTTTTTTGCAAGCGAGGCGACGGCGACGAGGTTACTCGCGCGCAAACGATATGTCGGTGATAAACGTTTTTCCATTTCCTGAAAAGCTTTGAGATTCGCAAGAACGCCGTCGGGTCCAATTATTTCGTGACCTGCCAAGTCATCAAGTGTCTTTGGAGTGCTTTTACGCTTCAAATAGTTTTTCGCAACGTAAAAGGACCAAGGTAAAGAACATATTTTTCTACCGATAAGATGTACTGGGGGATTGGGCGTTGCCCGAACCGCAATGTCCGCTTCACGTCGGGAAAGATTCAGATCTTCGTTACTGACATTAATCTCTACAGTAATCGCGGTGTAACGTTTACAAAAACTTTTTAAATAGTGACTCAGGTAGTTGTAAACCAAACCATCTGGCGCGGTGATGCGAACAGCGCCCGATGGTTGAAAATCTTTACCCACCACACGCAAGGAAAGGGCATCCACTTCGTCGCGTATGCGTTGCGCGTACTCTTTTAGTTCTTCACCCGCTTGAGTGAGCTGGTAACCCTCGGGTAAGCGATCAAACAACCGCACACCCAGTGAATCTTCGAAATGACTAATCCGGCGAAAGACAGTCGAATGATTCACCATCAACGCACGCGCCGCCCCGGATAACGTACCTTCTTCCGCAACCGCTAGAAAATAACGTAGATCGTCCCAGTTCCAGTTGTGCGTATTTGCAAACATAAATTGCATAAATTACGAATTTACTTGCATTTTAACAAATACTATCGTTTGTGTTCGTATCACAACTATCGGTTTAAGGAGACTCACATGAAAGACGACCAATTGCAGGCCATTAGCGCGGCGGTGTTGCGGATCACACTCGGTATCGTACTCATTGCGCACAGTCTGTACTTGAAGCTTATGGTGTTTACGCTACCCGGAACGGCTCAGTTCTTCGAATCGATCGGATTACCGGGCTTATTAGCGTATGTGACGTTTGCGGTCGAGTTGATAGCCGGTGTTTTCTTAATTATTGGTTATCAAGTTCGCATTGCGGCGATGGCTGTTCTTCCCTTTCTGCTCGGCGCTACTTGGGCGCATTTTGGAAACGGTTGGCTTTTTACCAATGAAGGTGGTGGTTGGGAGTATCCCTTGGTACTCGCGGTCGTAGCAATCGCACAGGCGTTATTGGGTGGTGGTTATGGAGCGTTGAGCGACATCACAACCAACCGAACGAAATATTCAATGGCAAAAGCTTAGTTGAATACGCATTAACACAAAACTTTCATCTTTAATAAGGAGTAAGAAATGAAACTGTATTACGCACCCGGTGCCTGCTCTTTGGCGCCCCATATTGCGCTACATGAAACCAGCGCGCAGTTTGAACTAGAGAAAGTCGATCTCGGCAAAAAAATCACCGAAAGCGGCGCGGACTTCACTCAGATCAATCCCAAGGGTTATGTACCCGCGTTGGGATTGGACAACGGCGAGGTACTGACCGAAGCCGGTGTCACATTACAGTACGTCGCGGATCAGTCACCACAAACGGGCATCGCACCTGCCGCTGGCACCATTGAACGTTATCGATTAATGGAATGGCTGAATTTTATATCGACGGAAGTTCACAAGACATTGGGTGCTTTATTCAACCCGAACATTTCTGACGACCACCGGCAAAATCAAATCGCCGTACTCGGGCGGCGGAGCGACTTCTTGAACGGAGCGTTGAAGGACAAACAATACTTAACTGGCGACACCTTCAGCATCGCCGACGCATATTTGTTTACCGTTTTGAACTGGCGCCACATGCTTAACGTCGATATAAGCAAATGGCAGGTCATCACGGATTATTTAACTGGTATCGGTGAGAAACCAAGCGTGCAAGAGGCGATGAAGGCGGAGGGCTTACTGGGATAGTGGACTTATGGACAAGGATTGGGTACGCGAGCGTGCACGTCGTTAACGGCGTTATTCAATTCATCGGCCCATATAAGATCCATTGGCTTTACCGCTGCGCTCGAAACTAATTCGGACAAAGCAATTAAAAAGTCCATCGATGACGCTTGATTCGGGTGTGACCCATATAAGTTGCCAAAAATAGCGGTTTACATGTGAATTTGCATAGTAAAATCCTCGCACTTACGACGCTACATTGTCATAATATTAAAAACGTGAAGATTAGGTGGAGTCGAGAGGCTTGACCTGGTCCGATAGTTTTCGATGCTTTGTTAGTTTTGGGTAGACAATACATTTCTAGAGGAGATAACACTATGAATAAACTACTATTCGCAACCGCCTTATCGGCCATGTTTTCCGTGGCAGCTATGGCCCAGGATGTGGTCAAGATTGGCATGTTGCAAGGCTTTACCGGTCCGACTGAATCGCTGGTGGCGCCCATGGCTAAAGGCGGCGAAATGGCTATTAAGGAGGTATCGGATAGCGGCATTTTTCTCGGTGGTAAAAAAGTCGAGTCCGTTCGGGGTGACAGTACGTGTATTGACGCTGCGGCCGCTACCGCAGCGGCGGAACGACTGATAACCTCTGACGGTGTGGCCGCGATTAATGGCGCGACTTGTTCGGGCGCTACAACCGCCGTTTTAAATAATGTCGTGGTTCCAAATGGGATCGTCATGATCTCTCCGTCCGCGACCTCACCGGCGTTATCGACTATTGAGGACAATGGCCTGTTCTTTCGCACTGCACCATCCGATGCACGCCAGGGGCAAATCATGGCCGATGTGTTGGGTACCCGTGGTGTAAAATCCGTCGCCCTGACTCATACCAACAACGATTACGGTAAGGGACTCGCCGATAGTTTCAAGGCGGCTTTTGAGGAAGCCGGCGGTTCGGTGACCATTGTCGCAGCCCACGAAGACGGCAAAGCGGATTATTCCGCTGAAATTGGCGCATTGTCCTCCGCTGGCGGTGACATGCTAGTGGTGGCCGGTTATCTCGATCAAGGCGGGAAAGGCATTATCCAGGCTTCCCTTGACAGTGGCGCTTTCGACACCTTCATGTTGCCGGATGGCATGGTGGGCGACTCGTTAACCGGTAACTTTGGTGAAAGCATCAACGGCTCGTTTGGCACCGTACCCGGCACGGACAGTCCGGGTGCAACTATGATGGGCGATATTACCGAGGGCGCTGATTTCAGCGGCACCGATCCCTACGTACCTGAGTGCTACGATGCTTCCGCTTTGATACTGTTGGCAATGCAATCGGCCGGTTCCAGTAACAGTGCTGATTTCAAAGATCATGTGATGAAAGTAGCCAATGCGCCGGGCGAGAAGATTTTTCCAGGTGAACTCGCCAAGGGTTTGCAAATATTGGCGGACGGTGGAGAGATTGACTATGTCGGTGGTTCCGCGGTGGAGTTAATCGGCTCCGGCGAGTCCGCCGGCTCATTCCGCGAGGTAGAAGTTAAAGGCGGTAAATTCGAGACCGTTACTTACCACTAAGTATATGTAACAAAGACATGGAACGGTCAGGACGCAGGTTCTGGCCGTTTCTTTTTGGGTGTCGCCATGATTGAGGTACAAGACCTCCACATGCACTTTGGGGGAATTCGTGCAGTGGATGGTACAAGCCTGAGCATCGAGAAGGGTTCCATCACCGGCTTGATCGGGCCGAATGGCGCCGGTAAAACGACCCTGTTTAACGTTATTGCAGGGGCTTACAAACCGACGTCGGGCCAGGTGTTTCTGGACGACGAGGAGATCACTGGATTACCGCCCCACGAACTATTCAAGAAAGGTTTACTGCGCACTTTTCAAATCGCCCACGAATTCTCCACCCTGACAGTATTGGAGAATTTGATGATGGTGCCAGGAAACCAACCTGGCGAACAACTGTGGGATGCCTGGTTCAGGAATAGCCGGGTGCGGAAATATGAAGAAAAGGTCAGGGAAAGAGCGCGTGAAGTCATCGAATTCTTAGAAATCCCTCATCTTGAGCAAGAATTAGCGGGTAATCTTTCCGGCGGTCAAAAGAAATTATTGGAATTGGGCCGAACCATGATGGTGGATGCCAAGATTGTGTTTCTTGACGAAGTGGGCGCCGGCGTAAACCGTACCTTACTCAAAACCATCGGGACGTCTATTCAACGTCTCAATAAAGAACGTGAGTACACGTTCTGTATGATTGAACACGATATGGATTTCATTAGCCGGCTGTGCGATCCCGTGATTGTGATGGCCGAAGGCCGGCTGCTAGCACAGGGCACGGCGGACGAAGTAAAGGCAAACGAGGAAGTCATCGAGGCCTATCTGGGAACCGGTCGCAAACACCAGCGAAAAACTAAACCATGAAGTTTCTTTCCGCACTTAATATGACGGGCGGTTACGGTATGGGCGCCGACATCATTCATAACTGCGATATCTCTGTCGAGAAAGGCGAAATCGCGGTGGTGGTGGGGCCCAATGGCGCGGGCAAGTCTACCGCCATGCGGGCGGTTTTTGGCATGCTCAATCTGCGAGAAGGCTCTGTGGTGCTGGACGGTGAAGACATCACCCACCTGGCGCCCCAGGAACGGGTCGCTATCGGCATGGGCTTCGTGCCGCAAAACAATAATATTTTTGTTTCCATGACGGTGCAGGAAAATCTGGAAATGGGCGCCTATATTCGAAACGACGATATAACCGACACCATGCACCAGGTCTACGATCTGTTTCCAGTGCTCCAGGAAAAGCGTAACCAACCGGCGGGTGAGCTGTCTGGTGGTCAGCGTCAGCAGGTGGCAGTCGGCCGGGCGTTGATGACGCAGCCTAAATTACTGATGTTGGATGAGCCCACCGCTGGTGTTTCGCCTATAGTTATGGACGATTTGTTTGACAAGATCCTGGAAATCGCCAACACCGGAATCGCAATTTTGATGGTTGAACAAAACGCGCGCCAAGCCTTGGAAATTGCCGATCACGGGTTTGTACTGGTACAAGGTTGTAACCGTTTTACCGATACCGGTCAGGCTTTGTTGGCTGACCCTGAAGTGCGTCGCTCGTTCCTGGGGGGCTAATGGATATTCTTAACGCCTTAGTGTTGCTCGCCAACTTCGTCGTGATTCCTGCCACGGTTTACGGTGCCCAACTGGCGCTCGGTGCATTGGGGGTGACACTGATATTCGGCATTTTACGATTCGCTAATTTTGCTCACGGTGAAATCATGGCCTTTGGGGCGATGTTGACCATACTTATGACTTGGTACCTCCAGAGTATTGGTATTGGGTTGGGACCATTACCCACCGCGTTGCTTGCATTACCGGTCGGTATTGTGGGTGCCGTTGCCATGGTTCTGCTCACCGACAGAATGGTCTACCGGTTTTATCGTCGCCAACGTGCCGACCCGATCATTATGGCAATCCTATCGGTAGGCGTCATGTTTGTGATGGCGGGGTTGGTGCGTTTTATCATCGGACCCGACGATCAAAATTTTGCCGATGGCGTGCGCTTCCTGATTCGCGCTGGAGAGTTCAAACAGATGAGCGGACTGAAAGAGGGTCTCGCCATCAGGTTAACCCAGGTCATTACTGTTGTAGTTGCCATTGCCTTGGTCGCAATTTTGTTTTGGTTCTTGCAAAAAACCCGGGCCGGTAAGGCTATGCGTGCCTATTCGGATAATGAAGATCTAGCGTTGTTGTCAGGTATTAACCCCGATCGCGTGGTGATGATTGCGTGGATCATCACCGCAGTCCTCGCCACCACGGCGGGTGTGCTGTACGGCCTCGATAAAACGTTCAAACCTTTCATTTACATGCAGTTGTTGTTGCCTGTTTTCGCCTCCGCCATTGTCGGCGGAGTCGGTCAACCTGTAGGTGCTATCTTGGGTGGGTTCGTCGTGGCATTTTCCGAGGTCACCATTACCTATGCATATAAAAAGTTTCTTACCTATCTAGCACCGGAAGGTTGGGCGCCTGATGGTCTGGTGCAACTATTATCTACCGATTACAAATTCGCCGTCTCTTTTATCATCCTCGTTGCGGTTTTGCTGATTAGACCGACAGGCATCATCAGAGGTAAAGTGATATGACACGTCAAGGCTATCTTTACTTCACGATCATGGCAGCGCTATTGCTAGTAGTGGGTTTTGGGCAAAGTTGGAATGTGGCATTAGGTATTCTGAACTTGTGTTTGATCTCCGCCATTATGTCGTTAGGGGTGAATATTCAGTGGGGTTATGCTGGCTTATTCAACGTCGGCGTCATGGGATTTGCGGCCCTCGGCGGGCTGGCGGCGGTACTCATTTCCGTACCACCGGTAAAGGAAGCGTGGACGGTGGGTGGAGTTGGTATAAGTTTGGCATTTTTTGCGCTGGTTATCACAGTCGTTGCTGTGATCCTTTTGCGCAGAATAACACCCGACTACGCAAAACTTTGGGTGACCGTAGCGACAATTGTAGTCGGACTGTTCGTGATTCAAAGCGTGTATGGCCCGGCGGTGGAACGCATCGAAGCGGTGAATCCCGCGCATACTGGATTTCTCGGCGGCTTAGGTTTACCTATCTTATTGTCATGGATAGTTGGCGGAGTTGTGGCCGCGGGCGCGGCCTGGCTGATCGGAAAAATATCGTTGGGTTTGCGGGCGGACTATCTGGCCATTGCTACACTGGGGATTTCCGAAATTATTATCGCCATTTTGAAGTACGAAGAATGGTTGAGCCGGGGTGTAAAAAATGTGACTGGTCTGCCGCGTCCGGTTCCCTATGAAGTCGACCTAGTGAAAATGGATTGGTTTGTTAATTTCGTAGGTTGGTTTGGCGGGAATGTCGTGGACGCCGCCAGTGTGTTTGTGAAGCTTTGTTATGCGTTTTTATTTTTAGTTGTCCTCGGCATCATCCTGTGGTTATCAGAACGGGCGTTAAAGTCACCGTGGGGACGCATGATGCGCGCCATACGGGATAACCGGGACGCGGCCGAGGCCATGGGCAAAGATGTGACCTGGCGACACCTTCAAGTATTCGTATTGGGTTGCGCGGTTTGCGGTATCGCCGGCGCGATGATGACTACCCTCGATGGACAGCTCACACCATCCAGCTATATTCCACTGCGCTATACATTCTTAATCTGGGTAATGGTCATCATCGGTGGATCCGGCAATAACTGGGGCGCGGTACTGGGCGGATTCGTGATCTGGTTCCTGTGGATTGAGGCGGAGCCATTGGGCAACTGGTTGATGCAGGTGATCACCATTTCCATGGATGATGGGAACTGGCTTAAACAGCATTTAATTTCCAGCGCCGCCTATACACGTCTCATTATGATGGGCGCAATACTATTAGTAGTTATGCGTTTCGCTCCCAGGGGATTAATACCAGAACGTTAACCCATTTATGTTTCGCCCGCGAAGTGTGAATCCTTTTCAGCGATCAACGAGAAGGGCCAAACTTACCCCCTCGAAAACCGTTTAAATTTGAACTTGCCGCTGCAAGCTGCGGTGTAAGCGTTAACGAGACAAGATACATTCCCCGCGAGGAACAAGCCTGCTCTGACGAGATGACTTAGTCCTTAGTGCGCTAGCATTTGCTCCGCATACCAGCAGGCGAAATTGGCAACACTGGGTTCCAGATGACAGAAACGCCCTTGCCGTGCCAATGGCGATTGCAAACCTGCTTGTTGGTTTTCAAGTGCGGGGATGTCTTCCTGAAGTGCCTGGTCCAGACGTCGGTAGTAATGTTGTACGCGCTCTTCGAAATCATCAAGATTCACAGTCTGTTCCGGAAAACAAACTGACATACCGACTCTTGTCATATCTGGCGCAACTGGATAAACGTCATATGCCCATATGCACTCCGCACTCGCTGCGAACGTCAAATTAGGAAATAACCAGGTGTAACGAATACCTTCGCGGTGGTGTCCGTGTAACTGTGGCATGGTTGGCAAGACCCACTCCTGTGCGCTATCCAACACCGTCGCTGAGCCCCGGGTAATGCCAAACTGCGTGGTGTACTGTCCGCTGACCTCGTCTGTGTCATCAGGAGTATAGTAATAATTGTTGAGCGTATCGGGATGAACATACGGCAAATGATAATACTCATTGAACACTTCCAGGAACAATTTCCAGTTGCAGGAAACGTCGAACTCAGTACGTCGTACGGTCTGAAGATCTTTTAAAGGCCAGGGCGTATGCAGTTCCGCAAAATCTCCCAACCATTGATCAAGGTCCGGTGCCGTCCGATCAAAACAAACAAAAATGAATCCGCACCTCTCATCGAGTCTAACCGGGATCAATCCATACCCAGTGACATCGAATTCTGGCGTTTTGTCCATTTTCGGACCCAATAGTAATCGACCATCTAACGCATAGGTCCAACGATGAAACGGGCAACGAATTGCGTCGCAATTGCCTTCGCCTTCCAGCAACTTAGCAGCGCGATGCCGACAAGAATTAGCGAAGGCTCGCAGTTGACCGGTACGGTCACGCAAAATGATAATAGGGGTTCCTGCTACATCAATAGCGCTGTAGTCCCCAGTCCCTTTCCAACGATCAGCTCTTCCGACACCGACCCAAGTACGCTGGAACAGTTCGCCACATTCCCAGCTAAAGATTTCGTTGCCGGTGTAACATTGCGGTGGTAGCGTGGCCGCTGTGCCAATCGGCATTCTCACAACCGACAACTGCTCACGAAGACCAGCGTCGAGCAATGGGCTGTTTAACCTAGGATTTATCGTCATAGTTTATACTGGTCTGCTTTATTCGCGTAAATTCTATACCTGAATCTACAGTGGTGACAGATTTCAAATACAAGAAATAATCTTGACTAATTATAGTAATCAATGTGGGAGACTATCTAATGCCTAAACACGAAGGCGGTTGTCAATGCGGTGCGGTGCGATTTCGAACAAGCGACCAACCGAAACGGGTTGTCGCATGCCATTGCGCGACTTGCAAGCAACGTACCGGTGCGGCTTACGGCGTCGGTGTTTATTTCGATGAATCGGATGTCGAATTTTTGCAGGGTAAAATGCGCACGTTCGAGTTTCGCTCGAACGAAAGCAATCGCTGGATAAAGAATGAATTTTGTGAACAATGCGGAACGGCTGTGACTTGGACTTTGGAGTTGAGACCAGGATTACGAGCAATCGCTGGGGGCGCCTACGACGATCCCGATTGGTTCGACATCCAAGCACACATCTGGACGCGTTCGGCGCGCAGCGATATGTGTTACCCAGATCATGTAAAGCAATTCGAAAAAGCCATGACTTAGTAATCCGCTAAAACGGCTGCTATGGTTTTTACGTCTTTTCCGGGCTAAACGGCCTCGAGTGCGATGGCGATGCCCTGACCGACACCGATGCACATGGTTGCCAGTGCAAGCGTTGCATCCCGTCTTTTGAGTTCAAGGGCTGCGGTTCCGGTTATACGCGCACCAGACATTCCTAACGGATGACCCAATGCGATGGCACCGCCGTTGGGGTTAATATGTTCGGCGCTATCACTAAAACCAAGATCTCTGATGACCGCCAAGGCCTGGCTGGCAAAAGCTTCGTTGAGCTCAATGACATCGAAGTCGGTTGGCGTTATTTCCAAACATTTGCATAGTTTTCTGGTGGCCGGTGCCGGACCGAAGCCCATAATTCTTGGTGCTAACCCTGCTACCGCGCCACCCAGCACGCGTGCAATCGGTGTCAGTGAGTATTTATGGCAAGCGGATTCCGATGCAATTATCAATGCCGCCGCGCCATCGTTCACACCGCTGGCGTTTCCCGCCGTCACATTGCCGTTGTTACGAAACGGTGTAGGCAAAGTGGCGAGTTTTTCTAACGTGGTATCGGGCCGCGGATGTTCGTCTTCATCAACGATTACATCATCGCCCTTGGCTCGCGGTATAGACACCGGGATAATCTCCTCAGCAAAGCGTCCATTCTTCTGAGCGGCGGCGGCCCTTCGTTGCGATAGCAATGCGAATGCGTCTTGATCTTCGCGTGAGATATTAAATTCCTCAGCAACGTTCTCGGCTGTCTCCGGCATGGAATCGACACCATACTGTTGTTTCATCAACGGATTGATAAAGCGCCAGCCGATAGTCGTGTCATATATCTCATTTGCGCGGGAAAAGGCCACTTGTGCTTTCGGCAAGACAAACGGCGCCCGTGACATGCTTTCCACACCGCCGGCAATAATCAAATCCGCTTCGCCGGTTTTGATAGTGCGTGCCGCAGTCAAAACAGCATCCACACCGGATCCACACAACCGGTTAATGGTTACCCCGGGGGCTGTTTCGGGTAGACCCGCCAATAACGAGGCCATGCGGGCTACATTACGATTGTCTTCACCGGCTTGGTTTGCGCAACCGAGTACCACATCGTCGACTGCGGCCCAATCGAGTTTTGGGTAGCGTTGCATTAATGCTTTGATAGGCATGGCAGCGAGGTCGTCCGTACGAACAGACGATAGACTGCCACCAAAACGACCGATGGGTGTGCGAACAAAGTCGCATATAAAGGCTTCAGACATGCGTTCTAGTTATACGCCTAACCAAGTGTGTTTTACTTCAGATTGCCGTTCCAACTCCGATGGTACCCCATTCCATCGAATACGACCTTTGCCCAAGACATAGACGTCGTCGGCCACCTCAGAGGCAAAGCGATAGTTCTGCTCTACCAATAGTAGAGTCGTGCCGGACTGTTTTAGTTCTTTTAACAGCAATCCGATCTCATCGACGATGGTCGGTGCCAATCCCTCAGTGGGTTCATCCAACACCAATAATTTTGGTTCGGTTAACAATGCTCGCGCGATTGACAGCATCTGTTGTTCGCCACCGCTAAGTTGCGCAGCACCAAGATTTTTGCGTTCGGCTAGACGTGGAAACGTTTCAAAGACTCTTTCCAATGTCCATACCCGGCGAGCGCCATCGTGGGGTTTCACTAAAGTCAAATGTTCCAGCACGGATAACGATGGGAAAATACCGCGGGTTTCCGGCACGAAGCCGATTCCAAGCCGTGCGATTTCGTAGGCGGCCAACGAAGCGGTATCCCGGTTATCGAATATGATTGAACCGCTTTGCGGTTTAACCAATCCCATCACGGAATGAAGCGTCGTTGTCTTGCCCGCACCATTGCGACCCAGTAATGCAACCGCGCGGCCTTCTTTGGCGCCGATAGAGACACCCTGCAACACATGGCTGTCACCGTAGTAGGTATCGATATCTCGCACCGATAATAGAACGGCATTCACTGAAGCGTCTCGCCAAAGTAACGATCGCGCACGGCTTGCGATTGCCGAACTTCATCAGGTGTTCCTTCCAATAACACCCGGCCATAGTCAAGCACGGTAATGCGGTCGGCCAAGTCGAAAACCACATCCATATCGTGTTCAATAATCAAAATTGTTAAACCCGGATCGAGTGACGCGATTAATCGCCGCATGGCGGAGGTTTCCTCCGGACTCATGCCCGATGTCGGTTCGTCCAGCATCAACACTTTCGGCTGCAACGCCAAAGCCAATGCAACTTCCACCTGCCGGTTGTTACCGTAGGACAACGCCCGCACATCCTCGTCCAGCAATTCACTCAAACCGATTTGCTGCGCAAGCGTCTCAACGGATTTGGCAACCTCCACAAACCTGGAAAAATCTTTCCAAAATACTTTTCCAATGCCTGCATGCAATGCACAGGCAACAGATAGATTCTCACGAACGCTTAAATCGACAAACAAATTATTCTTTTGAAAACTGCGTCCAAGACCGGCCCTCGCTCTGGCGTCGGCGCTCAGGTGTGTAATGTCATGTCCTTCCAAATATACTTTGCCACTGTTGGGAGTAAGTTCTCCGGTAAGCAAATTAAAAAACGTTGTTTTACCGGCACCATTAGGCCCGATGACTGCATGACGGCTACCTGTTTGTAATTCCATCGATACTGATTCGGTTACGGTCAAACCGGAAAAGGATTTGTTTAGATTCTTCACTCGCAACATGGCGTCACATCTCGTCACTAACAACTGTCGTCCGGTTAGTGCGAGTAAAAAACCGCTGACGCGCTCGTGCTACTAGTCCGTAGATTCCACCTTCGGCGAATAACACGATGACCACGAAGAAAATGCCCATGAAAAAAAGCCAGTATTCTGTCATGGATGACAATTGGTGTTTTAAAGAAATGACGACGGCGCTGCCAATGACGGGACCGATAAATGTACCCATACCACCCACTATAATGATGATGAGCAATTCCCCGGAGACGGTCCAAAACGACAACTCAGGGGAGACAAAACCTGATAATTGTGCGATCAATGAACCGGCCAGTCCCGCGATGGCACCACTGGCGGTAAACGCGGCCAGTTTGTAAATTCGTATCGGGCAACCCAATGCGCGCATGCGGTTTTCATTCTGGTGGATACCGATGAGCGCATGTCCGTAAGGCGAACGCGACAATTTAATCAGCAACCAGTAAACACAGACCGCAACGACAATCGTCAACATGGAAAAGATCAATGGGTCGTCCGCGTTCAAGTTAAGCCACGACAAGTCCACGCGGGGTGTGCCGGACATGCCATCGTCTCCGCCAAAAGTCCTGTTCTTGAATAAATAGGAGTACACCATTTGGCCAATGGCGAGCGTAATCATGATGAAGAACACGCCTGTCAATCGCACGACAACAATGCCGGTAATAAAGGCGATCAGCGCAGCGCCAAAGACTGCGACGGGCATCGCTAACAATGCCGGCCAATCCAGAAAAACCGTCAAGGCCGCCGTGACATAGGCACCCACGGCAAAAAAAGCTGCGTGCCCCAAGGAGATCATACCCGCGTAGCCGGCCACTAAATCGAGCGCCATTGCCAAGATAGCGTAGATCGCGATTTCCGCGAGTATCTCGTTACCGTAATAACCCGTAGTGTTACCGTAAATGATAGCGAGTAACACCAGAGTGATGAACGCATAGGGCCGCAACTTGGTGTCGTTGAGTTTCATACGGTCGTGCGCACCGGAATCAGACCATGGGGTTTAGTGAGCAAGATCAACGCCATGAGTGCATAGATAATGACGCTTGCAAAACCGGGTATTAACACCTGACCGAATGTGTCGACCATGCCGATAATGAGTGAGCCCAGTGCGGCACCTTTTAAACTTCCCGGCCCACCGACCACGACGACGATCAAGGCAAGGATCAAAGTCGCCATATCCATACCCGGAAATACGGAAAACACCGGTGCCGCTACCACACCGGCAAGTCCCGCTAAATAACATCCCAAACAAAACACCCAAAAGAACACACGACGCACATTGATGCCCAGGGTCGCGACGGTTTGCGGATCGTCGACCCCGGCACGCACAATGGCGCCAATACGGGTACGTTCCAATCCGAGATAGAGCAACACCATGACCGTCAGACCCAATCCGATAATAAACAATCGATACACCGGATAGATCTCACCAAATATAGTCGTACTACCGCTGAAGATATCGGGCGTTGGAACGACTTCCGGGAAGTTCCCCCAGATCATGCGTACCGTATCGAAACCGATAAAAATCATGGCGAACGTCACCAGCACTTGTTTCATTGGCTGATCCTGTTGCATACGTACCAGAATAGTTTTGTAGAAGATTGCGCCCAATAGAGCGACACCGATGGGCGCCAACAGGAACGCACCCCAATAACTGCCGCTGATCTGTGCCGCGCTGACCGCGAAGTACGCACCCAACATATATAAGGTTCCATGTGCGAGGTTAATGAAATTCATCAAACCGAACACCACGGATAATCCGACCGCAAGCAAGAACAACAGCATGGACAGTTGCAGGCCGTTCAATACCTGCACAATCAGAAACTGAAAATCGAACATCTTGGAAATGTACCAGAACAGCAAAGACTAAATCGAATAACGGGAGGCCGGTACAACCTCCCGTTATGTGTTACTTTTTACATAGTACAGCCATTAGGTTCATCCTGCACATCCTTAATCACATCCATGATGACGGGTTTGACTACATCACCGTCTTTTTGATTTTCGTAAATATAAATATCCTGAATCACATTATTGGTCTTTGGATCGATTTTCAACGAACCCCGTGGCCCGACAAAAGAGACGTTGCGTAAGGCATCGGCCAGCACTTTCTTGTCATCGGTTTTTCCGCCGGTGGCTTTCAGACCTTCGACGATCAAGTGAACACTGTCATAAGCCTGTACTGCAAATTCCGACGCCACACGTTCGTACTTGGCCTGAAAAGCGTCTTGAAAAGCCTTATTTTCCGGGCTATCGATGGACGGCACATAATTAAGCGAGAGCTGTATGCCTTCCGCCGAGTCGCCTTGCTTGGCAATATACAAAGGCGAAGTCAACCATCCGGCGCCGGCTAAAGGAATCGTCCCTTTTAAGCCAAAGGCGTCGTACTCGGTAACGAATTTAATCGCTGGACCACCGGCGAAAAACACATACGCCACGTCCGGATTCGCGGCTTTGAGTTTCGCTAAGTAAGGACCGAAGTCCTTGGTCTCCCCTAACGGTGGATATTCCTCACCGACAATCTCACCACCCGCCGCGACGAAGGTTTCGCGAAATGCTTCCATCATTTGATGACCCGCCGCGTAATCGAAGGCTATTAGAAATGCCTTTTTCTTACCCTGTTCCGCGAGGACGGGTCCCATCACCCGGTTGATTTGCGAATTGGAAAACGATGTGCGAATGACCCAGGGTGTGCAGTTCTCACCGGTCAGTAAATCATTGCCCGCATTGGCAACGATCAACGGAACTTCGGATTTGTGCATGAAATCGCGCACCGCACCGGCCACAGCGGAAGAGACAATGCCGACTACCACATCAACCTCGTCTTCAAAAACTAATTTTTTAGCTTTGGCCAAGCCGACATTCGGTTTGGTTTCCGTGTCTTCCCTTACCACTTCAATTTGCCGTCCTTCGACTTCCGTGCCAAATGTTTCAAATGCAAGGTCAATGGCGTTATCCATTTCCTTGCCCAATCCGGCGAACACACCGGAATAAGGCAATAACACACCGACTTTAATCGGCCCTTCTTGAGCGCGGACATTCAGGTTGAATACCAATAAAGTCAACGCGGCAAAACAGCTTATAAATCTTATTCTCATATCGTTACTCCAGTCATGTGCCTCGGTTTCTATCATTTTGTTCTAACACCACGATTGCTAATAACCGTGTTGGATATCAGGATGCGGTCGCTGCGCAGGAGCGATGAGTCAGACGTTACCGTGTTAGCATCGACGTGCAGGTTGGCCGCTACCCTCGTTTTTGTCGCGAGGCGAATCGGGCGTATTGATTTAACTTAACCACGATAACCTCACTCTCCACTTATTTTCGCATTTTAAAAGTGGATTTTGTAAAGGATAAACCGCTGAAGTATATTTTGCGAAGGAAAATAGGGCTTAATTTGTGATTTATTGTCCAAAACCGTCAATGAATGCGGGAAAACCGGGGTCAAACACCGAATGTCAGGCTTCGATGTTTTGTCCTGTCCCAACCGCGCTACTGAAAATTTGAACTGAGAAAAAACCACAATGACAGAAATGATGCGAGCAGTTTACCTGAACGGACATGGTAGTCTGGATAATATTGTTGTCGGTAAACTCCCGAAACCGGCGCCCGGCCCGGGTGAGGTGTTAATCAAAGTCGCGACCGCGGCTATTAATCGAGTGGATATCTACATGGCTATGGACGGTAGCGGCTTTCGGCATAACCTGCCGCTGGTTTTGGGTGTGGATGGCGCCGGGGTGATAGAAGCGGTGGGACCCTATGTGACTGACCGGCAAGCGGGCGAGAGGGTTGTGATCTATCCGGCGAAATTCGGCAATGACGAATTTTCGCGTCGTGGCGATCAAATGTTGTCTTACACACGGGCTATACCGGGCGAAAACATTGACGGATGTTTCGCCGACTATGTGGTGATGCCGGCGGAATGTGCATTTCCCGTCGCAGATGATCTTTCGTTTATCGACGCGGCAGTGTTACCAACTTCCTATCTAACTGCCTGGCGCAGCGTTGTCGGCCAGGGACAAGTGACGCAAGAAGATTGGGTATTAATTCATGGTGTCGGTGGTGGTGCTTCTATGGCGGCATTGCAGTTTTGCACAATGCGCCGGGCAAAAACTATTGTCACCAGTTCATCGGACGCGAAATTGGAAGTTGCGCGCCAACAGGGCGCATTACACACTGTCAACTATCGCGAGCAAGATGTGTTGGCGGAAGTTCGTAAACTGACAAAAAAGCGTGGTGTCGATGTTGTGATTGAGAATGTCGGTGAAGCGACCTGGAATACATCGCTTAAAGCGGCCACGGGTGGCGGACGTATTATTGTATTCGGCTCCACAACAGGACCTAATCCACCCGCGGATTTGCAACGTGTGTTTATCCGTCAGCTAAAAATCATTGGCGTTACCATCGGCAATTTCGAGGAATTCCGAACACTGATCGATGCGGCGGAACGAAAATTGTTTGTGCCGGTTTTTGATTCCATCGTGTCGCTTGAACAGATACCACAAGCACTGGCGAAGATGGATGCGGGACAACAAACGGGGAAGATAGGTGTCAAAGTGAATCCTGATTTGGAATAATGGGTGTCCGTCAACTGACCCAAGACAACTAAGTGCGAGGGTTAAAAGATAAAAACGTCATTGTCACCGGTGGTGGCGATGGTATAGGTCGCGCGATCTGTTTGCGTTTTGCTGAAGAGGGCTCCATCGTCGGTATATTCGATATCAACCAAGCGAGTGCAAATGAAACTTTAACGAAAATTAAGCAGCTTGGTGGCCACGGGTTTGCGTATCACTGCGATATCACCGATTTCGATGTGGTTGTCCGAATAGTCGGTGAATTCGAGTCGGCCGCCGGGCCCGCTGATGTATTAGTCAACAACGCAGGATGGGATCAGGGCGGACCTTTTCTTGGCAGCAAACGTGATGTTTGGAAAAAAATTATCGATATTAATTTGTACGGCCTGCTGAATATGCATCACGTAGTTGTAGGCGGTATGGCTGAACGGGGTCATGGTAAGGTCATCAATATTGCATCCGACGCCGGTCGCGTAGGGTCTTCAGGTGAAGCTGTGTATTCGGCTTGTAAAGGTGGTGTAATTGCTTTTTCAAAAACCCTAGCGCGTGAGCTGGCTCGCGCCAATGTGCAAATAAATACAGTGTGCCCCGGTCCGACTGATACCGCACTGTTTCATTCCTTTGCCGGCGAAGGCGACGCGGCCGAAAAACTAAAACAAGGACTGCAAAAAGCGATTCCCATGAAAAGACTCGGACAGCCCGAGGATTATCCTGGTTTGGTCACTTTCCTCGCCAGTGATGATGCCAATTACATCACTGGCCAAACAATTAGCGTATCGGGCGGTTTAACAATGCATGGGTAGCCACCTCGTGATTAACCCACTTAAATATTGAAAATACGATTAAACTACCCTGCAGCAAGCTATGGGGTATTGATAATGAATACCTTCATGAATTCGCTCCAAGGAGCGGGGAATTAGATCCATAGTGATTAAATTCTAGAATCCGGGTGTTCGTCGACAGACTTATTCTTGTTCTATTTCCACACGATATCGCCGCCACGCATTGAAAACAAATACAATTCAATATAAGTTGACCCAAGTCATTTTTTTACAACTCGATTGGTTTCAAGTTATTCTGAAATTATGTGAAAACAAGCATACTGTGTGAGCACATCTAAATTAAACATTGACGATCAGCGCGTATTAGCACAGGCACGCAGTTGCCTGCTGTTTGCTGATTTTACGCGGGAGCAATTGGATTTCGTATTGGAGACAATGCATGTAGTGCAACTTGACGAGGGTGACCGCCTGTTTAACCAAGAACAAATAGCGCATCACTTTTATCAGGTGGTGGACGGCCAAATGAAACTAACTCGAATCTCGGACGCCGGGCGGGAAAAAGTCATCGACATCATTTTACCGTCGCAAACATTTGCTGAAGCAGTGATGTTCCTCAAGTCCCATCACTATCCTGTCAACGCGGAGGCGGTCGTGCAAAGTATCGTTATTCAATACGATGCACAAAGATATCTGAGTATATTGCGATCCTCCGGCGACGCGTGCATGGCGCTACTGGGCCGCATGAGTCAACGTTTGCACTGGCAAGTACAAGAGATTGACCGATTAACGCTTCACAACGCGACCTCGCGTTTGATCAGTTATTTGCTGGAACAAGTCCCGGTCGACAATACCGCAAAAACCGAGATACGACTGCACGCACCAAAACACGTTATTGCATCCCGTCTGTCTATAAAACCGGAAACCTTGTCACGCATCTTTGCCCGCTTGACTTGCAATAATCTAATAGAAGTCGAGGATAATCATATCGTGCTCAATGACGTCGGTAAGGTCAGAATGCATATGCTTGAATCCGATATTTAGCCGAAGTCGTCGTTACCAGTGTAAGACCGGCGAGCGCGTAAACGCGACGAATACGATATACAAAAAAACCAATTGCCCGAGTACCCAGGCGGTCAATTTTATGGGTCGTGTTTTAGCAAAGCGAAAAGCAATCATTCCCAAAATAATGTAAGCCAGCAGAGCGGCAATTTTTGCGTTTAACCAAGTCTGGCTGCCGGGATATTGATGAGTGATGATCACTAGACTAATCGCGCTAATCAATAGCACTGTATCCACTGCATGCGGTAAGATGAACATCCAACGTGGCCGTTTAGCATCCGTATACTTAAGTAGCCACAATCCACGATAAAAAAATAGCGCAAATGTCGTCAGCGCACACAATTGATGAGTCGATTTTACAGCGAGATAGCTAAACGACACCTTGCTGTACCGCAGAGTGGAAAAATATTTTAGCTAAAATGACGATGCAATCGCGAATCCATATTCTTGAATTGATCGATAAACCAATCGTGCAAGCGTTGCGATAACTCGATTTTTTTAAGATTCGGGGTGTCTTCGTACCCACTCATTAGATCACGAATTTCATCCAAATGTATTCTTGTCCGGATCTAGGCATTTCACGGTCTCGATATCTCCGGGACATGGCTCCAATCTATTCTTTATTTCAGCCCTTTCTCCCGGAAAAACTCCCTGTATTTAAAATCTTCCTCATTGATGTGATGGATCAACCAATCCCATAGCATGCTGCCGAATTTTTCTTTAAAGATGATTTTCCTGTTGTTGATCTTGGATTGAACTTCGATCAAATCATTCACGAATTTGTCGTGCAGCTTTTTGTGAGGTTCAAAGTACGGATAACCATGTTCTTGCATCAACTCCTCTTCCTCGCGGAAATGAGTCTGCACGTAACGTGTCACGCGGGTAAACAAGGAGTCGATTCTGTGCCAGTCATTATTGGTCGGTTCTCTTTTGGACAGGTCTTCGACAATCTGATTGAATTCTACGGCATAGCTCGCCAAGCGTAGATGCTGCCGATTGATGGAGTTAACACCCACATCCCTAAGTAAACAATGAGATGCGTCTTTGGTACTAGTGCTTTTGAAACTAAGCATATTTTCACTCTGAGTGACAAAAAAGTTTTAATACAAATTTTAAACCGACAACAACACGATTAATCAATCCCCCGCCAATGGGTCTGGCACAAGATCGTATGCCGTTACGTGTTCTTTGACGATACCTTTTTCAATAATATTCATGCCCTGGTCGGCGAATTCAATTCTGCAGGGAACCGCGACACCACAGTCAAAATAGTAATCACCGTCGATCAGTCTAACCGAATCCAGATGCGCAACGATTTTTTCGTCCAGAATGCCAAAGGTATCCGATATATATGCGCTTCCCGAAGTTTTATTCGCCGCAGAATCGAACACCTTTCGTATACTGTCAATGCTTAAGGTCGTCGAATACGGGTAAGGGACGATTAGCCTTACCACACGGTTTTCCGGATAAAATCGTATGTAGTGGCTCTTCCTTGAGGTTCGAGCTAACTCACCGTCATTTTGCTCCCTGGAATAGTATCCAGAATAGATATCCGCGTTGATTGCCCCCGACTCGGAATAGGTCACACCGGTCGCCGCGAAAATGATCGGTAAAACGACTATACGCAACAACCATGATCCATTGATTATATTCACAATACGTTCACCCGATTAGCTATATTGATAGAATATCATTGATGACATCGTGTCTAACACCATACGGTTTGTGGAACATTGATTGTTTGATACCACCCGATAACATTTCTCCGCTTTATCTACAAGCCACCGAGAAAATTTTGTGGCTAGCAATTTTCTGATTGATGGAGAACCCGTGATCCGGTATCAGTCAATACTTACTACGGCACTTCAGAAACAAACTACGCCGGCACAGGATTCTTTGTTTATTTAAAGTGCTCTGTTGTCATGTCAACTGGGCTTTGCGCAACTAATTAATGTAAAACGGAGATTTTTCAAAGACCCAGCGCAGAGTGTTTACTTATGCGAGTGGGCGTGAGTACTATCTTTTGACTTTGTGCTTCCACATTCGCAGTATTCATCCTTCGATGTTTTGCTACCGCGGCTGATTCAACTGAGCAATATACTGAGCCACTGCCTCTATCTGTTCGTCGCTCATTTGCTCGGCGATTTTCCGCATAACCTTACCGACGTCGTTGCTCCGTTCACCGGAGCGGAAGGCCTTGAGTTGTTTTGCGGTGTATGCGGCGTGCTGGCCACCGATGACCGGAGCCAGGACGGAAGGCGGTGCAGCAAGCTTTTTCTCCCAATCCTCGTTGCCCCTTCCTTTCATTCCGTGACAGCCAGTACAGGCGATCAGCGGTGTGTAGAAAACGCCCTTGTTATAGATTTTTTCACCCAAGGCCATCGCCTCCTGTTTTGCCACACCCGGACTCATCTTTTGGGTAGCAAAAAACGCCGCAAGATCTTGTATATCCCGGTCACTGAGAGGCTTCATTAACGGGGCCATAACCGGATTGACGCGTTTGCCGGCTCTAAATGCCTTTAGTTGGATCACTACATAACCCGGGATCTGACCGGCGATTTTGGGCCATTCGGGGTTAACACTGTTGCCGTCAGACATATGACAAGCTACACAGGTGACGGATTTTTTTTGGCCTAATTCAGCATTGCCGGCAGCCCACGCCGTATTGGATAACATCGTAACAGCCGTCAAGGCAATTGCGAAGATAAGTATCGTTCTCATTCAAAAGCCTCCGGTCAAAATAATAAGTATATTTGGAATTATCAGACCAAAAATTGATCTTGGTCAAGGAATCCGGAAAGCGACTGTGCTCACATTTATCATATCTAAAGACCGGTTGCCGCTATTAATAATTCAGATAAGCAGGTGAACAGGGGAGGATCATGACCAACCAAGCAGCGTCCCATGAAAACCATTGGGACACAAGTATCTGGCCGCTACTGTTAAGCGTCGGAATTTTATTCCTTAGTTTGGCTTTCGTTTTTTATTTCGTGTACCAACACGCAATGGCGGCAATCGTCAGCCTAGGTATTGGCACTCCAATTATCATCGCATCAATACTTGGTTGGATTAGGGAGGCCATTGGCGAAGAAGTTGGACTCAGTACCGCCTCCATGGGTTGGTTCATCCTCGCGGAGGCCATGATATTTCTTTCCTTGTTCGCTAACTACTGGTTACAGCGACTTCTGACCCCGAACTGGCCCCCAGTCGGTACGCCGGCGAACATGCCGGTGGTATTGCCGGCAATAATGACAGTCGTTCTCGTATCTTCAAGCTTTACCATCCACGCGGGTGAAGTGAGATTGGTGCGCGGAGACAACGCGGGGTTTTTAAGATGGCTCGCGATCACGATAGTTTTGGGTCTGCTCTTTTTTGGTATGTCTTACTACGAGTGGAGCCATTTGTTTCACCAAGGATTTGATACATCGACTAACCAATACAGCACTTCATTCTTCAGTATTACCGGATTCCACGGCGCTCATGTCCTGGTAGGTATCGGCATATTTCTGTTTATGCTTTTTCCGGCGCGCAAAGGAAAGGTTAACCATAGTTTCGTAAAAACCGGTTCTTTGTACTGGCATTTCGTCGATATCGTCTGGATTTTCGTGGTATCGCAGGTGTATTACTGGTAGTCCTGTCGAGGCTGAACAGGACTCTGAATTAATCACGACGACAATGTTTATAGGTCGCGTAAGAAACTGCACTACGGTCGTTGTCGCACTCGGCGTTATGTTTTGTTCCCGTAGTGTCCTGGCCATCGCACCTTACGGTAGCTTCACTGGAGAATCGAAGATCGATCCGGGTGTGATGCAGATCGATGAGCCTAGTTATCTTGGTACGCCGCTGCAGAAAGACTTTTCCCTGATAGATAACAGAGGTAGAACGTTTACCTTGGGAGAAATGTTCGGCAAGCCCCTTCTCCTGCTGTTTTCCTATTATGGCTGTGGCGGCAGTTGTCCGGTGATGAACCGCGAACTTAAAGAAGTCATTGGTGATTTAGAACGATTCAAAATTGGTGAAGATTTTCGTGTGCTCACGGTCTCATTCGACACCCTCGACTCGCCGGAGTCCATGAACAAATTTGTGAGTGAACTGGGTATTTCAAAGGAGTGGGAAAATACGGCTTGGCGTCATGCCATTTTAGAAAATAGCAATACGGATATAGATCGGCTTACCAACAGTGTTGGCTACAAATCCTTCTGGTCACCTGCTGACGACGTATTCTTACATCCGAACGCAGTGCTGTTTGTTACCCCGGAAGGCAGGGTGGCGCGATATCTCTATGGAACGGCAATGAATGTCAAAGAAGTGGAACTCGCGTTGATTGACGCCGATTGGGGGCGCATCGCAAATTCGTCCAACGTGATCGATATCCTGAGCGGTGTTTGTTTTAGCTATAACTTCGCGGAAGGAAAATATACGTTGAATATCTCGTTGTTTGCCGGCGTCGCTGCATTGCTGTTCGGTATTACTCTGATAGTTCTTGCTGCGTCTATTTTCTATCGAAAAAGAGTCTTATTTCAGAGGAGAATGTCCAATGTTTAGGGATTTCTTCAATAAACGTAGAACTGCGGTTGCAGGTTTCTTTTTCGCCACCGTACTTGCACCTGTTACGGCATATTCGTTTGGAACCAGCGAATCTTCGACGATAAACGATCCGGCGCCGGGATTTGATTCGCTTTGGCACACAGTCATCGTTGATATCTCGATTATGGGCATCCTGTTCGCGGCCGTGACGCTTTGGTTCGTATTCAGGTACCGTCGAAAAGATCCGGATCAGGTGGGCAGTGGTCCCAAACTAACCCCGGCTATGGCGGTGGGCTGGGCGGTCATACCCGCATTTATTTTCATGGCCGATGACTTTTACCTAGCCGCCAAGGGATGGCAACTGTGGAACATGTACCGTCAGGTGCCGGAAGAACGTCTGGAGATAAAACTAGAAAGCGGTATGTACAGTTGGGACTATACCTATCCCAACGGTGTCCAAACCCAAAACGAGCTCCGGGTGCCCGCAGGTATGCCTATCATGCTAAGAATGACGAGCCGGGACACAATCCACAGCCATTTCCTGGCTCATTACCGGGTTAAGGAGGATTCGATGCCAGGTCGTGTGACCTATCTTTGGTTTTATCCCAAGGATGAGGATATTGGCGATGAGAACAATCTAGTTACTTGCACCGAATATTGCGGAATAATGCACTCCTATATGGTGGGGAGGGTTATTGTTATGACCCCAGGTGACTTCGACCAGTGGTATGAACAAGCAGGCGCCAACTTGGCGAGTGAAGATGCAGCGGTGGATGAAAATACGCTAACAATTCGCAGGAACGACGACTCGTCTCCGGGAGTATAAGAGATGACCAAAATTCTTAAAGAATGGATTTTCACCACTGATCACAAGCGGGTCGGTATTCTTTATCTTATCGGCTCCCTTGCGGCTTTCGGTGTTGCCGGTATTATGGCGATGTTAATTCGCGCGGAATTAACCTATATCGGTCCCACTATTACTGACGATCCGTCCACTTACAATGTGTGGTTGTACTTTCACGGCGCGGCCATGATTCTGGGTTTCCAGATCCCCGCGCTGACCGGGTTCATGGCGAACTATTTCATACCGCTCATGATAGGCGCCAAAGACGTAGCCTTTCCCCGACTAAACGCCTTCAGCGTATGGTTGTTTTTTATGGGCATTGTTCTGGCTCTACTCACCTTTGTGGTTCCAGATCCACCCGACGTTATGTGGACCGGGTATCCACCTTATTCCATCATCACCACCGGGAATACCGCTCTGTATACCTTCACAGTGCTTCTCATCGGATTCGCGTCCATTATCGCAGGCGTTAACTTCCTTACCACGATCTCTTTTATGCGTGCTCCGGGGATGGGCTGGAATCAGTTAAACGTTTTTGTGTGGGCAACCGCAGCGGCATTTGTTATTCAACTTATCTTCGTGCCGGTATTAGGCACGGCGGTGCTACTGATATCTTTTGATAAGTATCTGGGCACCAATTTTTTTGATACAACCACCGGCGGTGATGTGCTGACCTATCAGAATTTGTTCTGGTTTTATTCGCACCCGGCAGTGTATGTCATTTTTCTGCCGTTTATCGCCATTATTTTCGAGATAGTCGCCACCTTCTGCAAGAATATGGTATTTAACTATAAGGTCGTAGTTTACGGCGGTATCGGCGGTATCGTCTTAATCTCTGGCGAGGTATGGGTACACCACTTGTTTGTTACCGGCATGCCTGACTGGATACGGGTGGGACAGATGGTGACCACGTTACTTATCAGCGTACCAGTAGGGCTGTTGATGATTGGTCTCGTAGGAACGTTGTACAAAGGCGCTATAGATTTAAGCAAGACACCCATGCAATACGCCATTGGCTTCATTTTCCTGTTCCTCATCGGCGGCCTCACAGGTATTCCCAATGCCATCGCGTCACTGGATCTGCATCTTTCCGATACTTATTTTATCGTCGGCCATTTTCACTACGTGATGGCGGTTGCCGGTACTTTCTCCATCTTCGCGGGGGTCTACTATATTTTTCCGAAAATGACCGGGCGAATGTATGACGAAACCATCGGCAAGATCGGTTTTTGGCTATCCTTCGTCGGTACGAATTTGGCTTTCTGGACGCAAATGGAAATGGGGCTCGCAGGCATGCCCAGACGTTATTACGACTATGCCCATCTGCCGCAATTCGAACCCGATCAGATGGTCATGACAATAGGTGCGGTGCTTATTGGCCTCGGTTTCATACTGGCACTGTTTAACTGGATTCAGGGAGCGATGTATGGGAAAAAGGCTCCCGACAATCCCTGGGGTTCCAGTTCTCTGGAGTGGACAACGGCAACACCGCCGCCCCATGGCAATTGGCCAGTCATCCCAACTATTTCCAAAGATTGGCATCCTTACAACTACAAACGAGCTGAAACAGGAGCCACCAGTATCGTATCTGACTAAAGGGAAAACGCTTTACCTTCTTCACCAGCCTGGATCCATTCACAATACTGCGAACGTTGGAATTCTGTTTTTCATCATCTGTTCACTGTCCCAGGAAACCCAGACCTTTGGCGTTCTCGCCATTAGTCAATACACGCTGTGTTAAAGCAATGGTAAAGAAAAGGATTGCTGGTTGGATCTTTGGAATCGGTCTGGTGATCACGCTATTGGGTGTTTTCTGGGTATTCAAGGAGATAGGGCGGTCGCCGGAACCTGCGGAGTGGCCACCAACAAGCGACACGATGGCAACTGTTTTAAAGGAACCTTTGAAGGTTCCGGCCTTCACGTTAACCGATCAACATGGTGGTACTTTTACTACGGATTCGTTACGCGGCCATTGGACATTCTTGTTTTTCGGATACACCTACTGTCCTGATGTTTGTCCGACCACACTCGGCGCCCTGGCTCATGTCACAAGACTCTTGGAGAAGGAGAAAATATTCCCGCCACCCAAAACTGTATTCGTGTCAGTGGACCCAGAACGTGACGATAAACTTGAGCACTTGGCTCGCTACACGTCATATTTTCATCCGGATTTTCTTGGGGTGACGGGGTCCGAGCAAGAAATACTGGCCCTCGCCAAGCCACTTGGTATTTATTACCGAAAGGATTCCACGAAAAGCACCGCAGCTGATTATCTAATTGACCATAGTGCGGCTATTTTGCTAATCGACCCGGATGGACGTTTGCGGGCTTTGACCTCGCCTCCTCACATAGCGGACAGCATTGCTATCGACTTCGTTAAAATTTCGAAGAAGTATGAGTAATCGAGAGAACGGTGTGAATGACGGAAGACATAAAACAAAACGTCGCTTGTTTGTCTCCATCTTGGTTACATTTGTCATTTTCGTCGCTGGCATCGGTGTGGTATGGGTCAAGAGCTTGCCAACGCTCACGGTAGCTGAAGGTGCAATTACAATCAGCAATTGCGAGCCACCCTTACCTACCTACGCCATAGGCATTTGCCCCAAACTACAATGTAAAAAGTTGATCATGGAATCCGGTCGTTTCCCAGAACAATTACAGATTGGATTCGTCAAAGCCAAACCATCGGCTGATCAGGTCCTCCATGGTTCGATTCGATATGTTGAAGCTGGCGCTTCAAACCCGTCGGTTACGCAATTTCTATGCGAATTGCAGAGTTACGAGATCCGTAAGCTGAAATATATAAATTGAACAGCGACCGAGCATTTACAATTATTCTCACTAATGTGTCGAATTCGCCTGATAAGATATTGCCGAACAGAATATTGCCCGTCGCTAATGTTTCCATTGATTTTTTTTGCCCTGCTTTTCGCAAGCCCGTGCACTAGCGCTCTTGCACAACCTGAATCCGATGCTGACCAAACTAACTCTCCGGTCGTTAAATCGGCAGGAATGGATAAGATTTCCCAATCCGATACAGACACCCAGCCAGGCAATGAGCCTCGTGAACTGTCTGTTTTTTTTAAGATCGGAATCGCCATCAATATTGTAATGATGTTGCTATTCGCAGTCTGGTTCGTCAGCGAATGGAAGAAACAAAATAGAAAGAAAACCGGTGGCACATTGGAATGAAAAAAAATTTACCCGTCGGAACCATCATTCTGTTTGCGATATTAGTATCCGTCATACTGATCGTCACCACGGTAATGCATAAAATCGTACCGGAAGTTCCAGAGGAACTGGTGGGCGTACTTCGCCCCGCCCCGAAATTATTGCAACCATTTGTTTTTGAGGATCAAGCAGGCAAACCGTATACCCAGGCAAATCTTGCAGGAAAGTGGACGTTTTTATTCTTCGGCTATACCTACTGCCCGGACGTCTGCCCGACCACCCTCACGGTACTGGCATCGGTGATCAAACGGCTGGAAGAACCGCTGGAAACCACGCAAGACGTGCAGGCTATATTCGTCTCCATCGATCCACAACGCGACAAACTCGAACTAGCAAAGTACCTGTCCTATTTCAACGAAGATTTCATTGGCATCACCGCCGGGCAAGATATGACCCGGGCGCTCGCCGATCAGTTCGGCGCGATGTTTTTCAAAGAACAGGGAGCGGATTCCGAGAATTATTTGATGGCCCACACCAGTTCCATCTTCCTAGTCAATCCGGACACCGAGTTTATAGCCACCTTTTCACCACCACACGACGATGAAACCATCGCATCCCAGTTCGAGACTATACGAGGTTTGAATTGACAATCCATTGGCCAACCCCCCGGTAGTTTTTGACTACGCGCATGGACCTTATTTCCGTTATTCCACCTTTTTTGGCGATTCTCAACGCCACCGCCGCATCGCTGGTCGTCACCGGTTATGTTTTCGTCCGGAAAGGGAATCGGTCTTCACATCGGATCTGCATGATTAGCGCTTTAATTGTATCGACCGTTTTCATGGTTTTTTATCTTTATTACCATTCAAAAGTGGGTAATATTCCATTTGCGGGTAGCGGCATCGTCCGCCCGATCTATTTTTCCATCCTCGCATCCCATGTAATACTCGCGGCAATCTTGTTTCCTATGGCGCTCGCAACCGCCGGTTTCGCGTTACGGGGAAATATTACGCGGCACCGGCGCATTGCGTGGTGGACACTGCCGATTTGGCTGTACGTTTCCATAACGGGTATTGTTATATATCTAATGGCGTTTCATCTTTATGTCGACTAAGCCTGCGGCCACCAGTGAAATCTGACATATGGAAATTATCTATTTTACCGTTGCCGCAATAGCGCTTTATGTGATCTCAGATCAAATAGTAAATTTGGTTGAAAGAAAACGCGGTGAACGTCTGCAACACAGGTCGCTGTTGTTTTTTGCCATCATATTGACCTTAGCGGTTATCACCTTCAACTTGATAGGGCGTTTGAGCCAATGAATCGAATAAGCAAGTGGTGCTAGAGCGTCAATACTGATTTGCAGGAGTCATCATAAAGCCGACATCTCTTTTCATACAGAAAAAACAGTTCTTTTTCTTTTACCAGCGTAGAGCAACCCGTATATGCTTACAGCCACGAAGACCATCGTTAGTACTTGGTAACCCAGTATCTTCTCTTGTAGAAAAATAGTCGCCAGAATCATTGTTACCACCGGCCACGGTGTTGTGATTGAGCTCGCGACCGATACATCAATATGCTTGACCGCGTAGAACCAGACAATCAGCTCGAGGTAATAAACAAAGCCCATACTGAGGGCGAACAACTGGAAACCAAAGTTTCCTACCCCGGTGAAGACGCTGTCTACACCATTGACTACAACTCCAAACAGTATTAGCACCGCCGAGGAGATCAGGACTCTGAAAAATGTCACCTGCGCTGGCGTGATCGGAGTCTTATCCAAAACCTCTTTGATTATGACGTGCGCAATACTCCACAAGAATGGCACACCAAGAGCAACTATGAACCAGGGCGACAATCCTTCAATTCTCCATGTTCCGCTTGTGCCAAGATAGTACAGTGACGAGATCAACAAGAAGGTAAAGAACAACTCGGCTCTGCTTTTCCTCCTATTAAGAAAAATCGTTTCCCACAGTATCGCAAACAGCGGATACGCCTGGATCGCGATCGCCGCGCTCACCGTTCCTGCTTTCTCTACCGATAGTACATATACATAGGTTGAGATACCGAAAATCAGGCCGGTGACCAAAATAATAAGCGTCGTTCTATTCTTAGATTTCCGAGGTAATTCAGCCGCAAATATGCCACGATTATCAGACCGTAACTCGACGAACAACCATGGCAAAGAGCAAATCAGCTGCCATAAAGAAAGATAGAGTGCGAAATTAAGGGCGTCGAGCTGTAGTGGGCGGCTGTTTGAAATAACCGGCATTAGCCCGAGAAGTACTAAGGACATAAATGAATACGTAATACCTAGTTGTATATTTTTTTTAAATGCTTTCGTACTTTGCACTATGGATAATTTTTAATATTTTCATTTTTTTGAGCGTATACTAAGCATATAGATTTTTATAAAAAATATTCTATTGTTCTGTTTAGGGAATTAAAAATGATCGATAGTAAAGACTGTGCGATATTGAAAGCGCTACAAGAAAACGGAAGGTTATCCAATGTTGAGCTCGCAGAAATCGTCCATTTGAGCCCAGCTGCGTGTTATCAACGCACGAAAAAGCTACACTCTTCTGGATACATACGGCGTTTCACAGCGGCAATCGACCCTCACAAAGTTAGCCGCCCGCTTTTGGCGTTTATTGGTATTGTTTTAGATCGATCTACCTTAGAAATCTTTAAACCGTTTTCAGAAAGGGCGATGGCGATGCCAGAGATACTGGAATGCCATATCGTTGCAGGTGGATTCGACTATATACTGATGGCTAGACTCAAAGATATGAATCACTACAACCAGTTTTTGAACGAGGCTTTAGCTGAGTTTCCAGGTATTAGACAAACTCATACCTACTTTGTAACCGAAGAAATAAAAACTGGTGCACCGCTTGATTTTTGATCTAATGCGGCTGAGTCAATGCCCGAATTGATCGCATTGTAGGTTTGCAAGCTTCCTAACGGGCTTCGTCTATGACTGTTGTCAACATAAAGCGTTAGGTGGAATTAACTCATTCGAGGTTGACCTTAGATTGTATACGGTTGACCGTCTAGAGAATCCGAATGTTCGGAATTGAGAATAACCTCCTGCATTGCTTCTAAGTCCCACTATCAGACGAAATCGAAACTTATCGCTGGATTTACCCAACCCAGTCCCAGTGTTTTAAGAATTAGAGCTTACCTGTCCACTGCCCACATCGCTCGAAACACCACGACCAGAAATAATACGCCCCCGATAACGGCAATCAAACCGCCCAGCCCCATTAAACCCATGCCGGCGATTTTTTCTATTCCGTCCAGTGCCTGGGATTCACCGGCAGTTTTCCTCTCCACACCATAACCACCGGACCATGCCAAACCGATCACGTGCAACAATTGCCCGCCTCCGTAGAACCAGGGTTGCAAAACGACCAGGGTGCCGACGGGCCGTCTAAACCCAAGCAGCGGCAGGATGTGATAGGTAACGCCCATATATGCCAACGTAACAGCAACGATGGAACCATGGTAGTGAGCGGGTACTGTTACGTTGCTACCCTGGATCATAAACCCGATAACACCACCTACCCCGAACAGAATCATGGACGACAACAACGAGGATCGTTCCGCGTTTAGCCCCTTTGTTTGCCGGAAGGTATTGATCAAATTAAAAAGAATGATCAGGCCAATCGGCAACGCGGCCAGACCGCCCCCATATTGCATCAACCAAGTCATTGTTTGTATATGATCTCCCGAATCGATATCGAAGTTGACATAGGCCAGCGGTGTCAATAACACGGGAATTAATCCGATCACGAATAGGAACAAGACGATGCGTGGGGTCAGGCGCGAGGTGATACCGGACACCGTCGCCAACCACAACCACGACACCAGCATGAGTTGGATATGAACGAATTGTAAGGTGTGGCCACCACCCCAGAACAGGAGTTCAAGGTAACGTTCGCCCTGTACCGACTCCGGCATGCCGAGGTAGGATGCCGCCAGTGCACCGATGGCCACTACCGCCGCAATCAATGCCGAATACAGGCCGAAACGCAGCGCACCTTGTCCGGTTACTAATATCCCTATGGGCCGGGAAAAGATTAGCCCGCGTAGCACCAGGGCCACGAAACCCAGACCGAACAATATCAGCCCTAGAAAAAATATTGGATCCGTCAATACCGGAATATAATTCGTCATCAACGCACCGCCCTTCCCTAGAAATGGAGACGAAGCGATGATAGCGGCGCCGGTGACGCACAAAATCAACGCGACCCAAGCACAGCGAATACAACCGGTCTTGCTGTTGATGGTCCAGAATACGCCGGCCATAGACAAGAACCAGACCAGCACCGTCATATCGACGTGTACTACCAGCGCGGTGTGGAACAAATCCAGCCATGGGAAAACATTCTGGATGAAAGGTGTTCGTGACATCACGATGACGATAGTCAATAGACCGCCCACTACCAGTGAACCCAGCGCCAGCGACAACCAACCGATACTCAGGCGGCGCAGCCCCTCTGCAGGCACGTCCAAAACATACGCGTTGAGCAATGCATTCTCGGTATCGCGATTCACCGGCACTGCGGATCCTGCCAGGGTGTTATTCAAACCAGGGAAAACCTATACCTGCGTCACTTGACCGAGAACGCATTGGTCTTGGCGTCGAACGAAACCACCAGACGCTGGGCTGGCAACAATGTAACGGCTTGGTCAAAACGGTGGGTGGGCCCGTCTACATTAACGTCGTCATTCATCCATACCGATAATCTGTGCTTACCGCTGGCAACTTTGACATTACGATATACGTCAACACTTTGGTCTTGGTAAATACCCGGTGGCTGGAAGACATCCTTGATTGCCGGTTGGTTATCCAGCGCGAGTTCGATTGTGATCGGTGAGCGTTCCCGCGGACAATCCATGGCTTTGCGCATATTGGGAGCGAGTTCTTCAAGTTCCTGCTGACTAAGTACCTTGCACTCGGCGATGCGTTCTCCAGCGTGTCCAAATGCCAATGTCACCACTGCATTGTCATCCGCCAGTTGCCGGTAGGGTGGACTAAAGGAAAAATACCAGACCATGATCATGAACACCGTGTAGTTCACCGCCTGCAACAATAACCATTTGGGTTTAAGGGCGTTCATGACCGCTTTCTTTGTCATCCTGTGTAGTCAGCTTACTCGGCTTTTGCTCACTGAGATCATCGATCGTTTCCTGAAACTCCGCCAGCGCTCGATTTATCTTGGCGCTATCCATTTCGGCGCCGCGAAAAACCATTATCCGCCGACGATCGGCGCGTGCACGCAGACGCGGCTTGCGGATACCTTCGAATCGCTTGTCCAACCAGACGTTGCCGTAACGAAAATAACAATCTCCAGTTCGACAGCCAGTAATGAACACCCCATTCGCGCCTTTTGCCAGAGCGTACTCCACCAAAGTCGGAGGCAACATACCGACGCAAAAAACTTCTACCACGGCGGTGTTTGCTGACTCCAGGACGGAAATATCGAAGGCGTTTTCGCAACCAAAGACCAAGATCTTGTTATCCTCATGCAGTTTGGAAATGGCGGCATCGGTACGGTTGCGCAACTCGTTCACCGGGAATTGCGGCATATCGATACCGGTCTTCAGTACCTGGTTTTTTTGGCTAAAGGGATTAGATGAATGACAGGAACCGACACAGATGCCGCACGCCGCGCATTGGTTTGGTTGTACTACGACCTCGTGAGCCCACCGCGCACCATCGGTTCGGGCCTGCACGTTAATAGCGTCAAAAGGACAATCGTCGGCGCATTGACCACAGCCGTTGCAGTGATCGAGGTGCACTTCGGCGGCCGGACCGGTCTTTTTGGGTGGCAACCACGGCAGGATCATCAACACGAAGGTCGTACACAGGGTGAGCATCCAAGTCTGCCCTGCAGTCCAGTAGTCCAGTAGCGGGTAAACATTAAGATAGAACCAGTCCAACTTGAGTTCCACCGGCACCTTCGAAAGGTCGGCCGGCCCATGGCTTTGCACTGGCGCTACCAGCGACAGTGCGAGTAGGGCGATAAAACTACCGATCGCCAGTCCCCGCGGTGCGCTAATTTGCACATGGGACATGCGCTTAACATGGATCCAGATTACGAATACCAAGAGAATCGGTTGTCCCAATAGATGCAAAAAACCCATCAAGGTGAAAAACCGATCGGTCAATTGCCCTGCCAGAAAATTTCGTGCCATAGACCCGGACATAATGGGCAACGCATCGACCAACTCCGATGATAGTACGGCGACGTACAGCGCCAATTCGTCCCACACCAGCCAGTACCCAGTGATCCCGAGCGTTATCACAAACCACAATGTCGGCACACCGGTAAACCAGGAAAACCAACGAAAACCGCGATAGCGATCCAGGGAAAATTCCCTGAACATATGTAGCAGTATGGTTATGATGGCTGCATCGGAAGCGTAACGGTGCAGGCTGCGCATGACCCCTGCCATGTACCACTGTTCGTGGGTGATATATTCAACCGATGCATAGGCGCCCGCAATACTGGTATCGAAAAAAACGAACAAATAAAGCCCACTGATCAAAACCACCCAGAAGAAAAAAAATGTCAGCGTCCCGAGATTGTAAAGGGGATTCCATGATGGGCCGAACGAGAGGTTGAACCATGCCTCAAGCGTACGGTACCCCAATTTGATGGGGTTGGTTTTAGTCAAACGTGGAATTATCTATGGATTAGAAAAAACAGAGTGTCCCATAACGTAGCCACGCAATGATACTTTTTCTATCCGTCACCGTGGCAGTAGTTATCTGCTCAGGGGATGGCGTTTCCCCCGCACGTATTCGCGCCCAATAAATAAGGTCACCCAAAGGATGATCATAGCGCCGATAACCATGCCGATAAACAATGAATAATCAAAACGGTATGCATCACTTGCCGGATCGTATGTGGTACAAAAAAACCGAACTTTGTCGATAATGTCGCCGATCAGTGACTGGTCCGGTTTCGGACGTCCGAGCACCAGATCCATCAATGGCTCAATCAACAAGGGTGTATCGAAAGTCTCCCCGTAAACCTGTCTGTATACCCGCCCTTCGGCATCGATAATGGAAGCCTGTACGATGTGATCGAAGCCATTGGGGGATGCATAATACTCGAACCCGAGCTGCTGGCTAAGCTTATCGATGGTGTCCTGGTCGGCACTCAACACATGCCAGCGTTCGTCGTCTATGCCCTGTTTTCTGGCAAATTGCTTCATCGCCTGGGGTGTATCGAAGCGGGTGTCAAAACCCAGTACCGCCACCGCGAAAGTCTCCTCTCCCAGCGCATTCCTGGCCTTGTCGATGACCTTGGCAAGGTGTCGAACGGTAGTTGGGCAGATCGCATAACAACTGGTATAGACGAGACTTAACACTAATGGTTTACCGCGAAAATTACCCATTGAAAGGGATTCGCCTGCGGTACTGGTCAATGGCAAGTTGGTGACCACGCTCCCGATAGCGTCCTGGCTGTTTTGCAAAGCGGTTTTATATTGGAACGTTCGGGTAGACTCCTCGGTCGCCTCATCAGCGCGGACGATGGCGTCGCCCGCACACATCAAACCGAACATCAGTGCCGCTAGTATGATAGATGGGCATCTGGACGCGTTCGCCACGTTGACTCACTCTCAACTTTCTACGGATGTTCTACAGCAGCAGAACATCGAGCACGGCAAAGAATAGCAGGGTGACTAGCTGAATCAACGAAGCGAAGAAGCTGTTCATCGCCGTACTACGGGATGGTGCACGCACCAGTTGAGCCGAGCGATAGATAAAGTAGCCACCTCCGGCCGCCGCGCCGACAAGGTAGATCCAACCAAGGCCGAAGAAAAACGGCAACAACGAGCAAATGACCAGCGCACTGGTATTCCAAAATACGGCGTTGGCCGCGCTCTGATCGCCCACCATAACGGGTAACATCGGTATGCCAGCTCCGGCGTATTCCTCCCGGCGGGCGATCGCCAAACTCCAAAAATGGGGCGGCGTCCACAGAAATAACACGATGGCAAGGATTATCGGGATCGGACCCAGGTTTGGATCAACCACGGCCGCACCCGCCAGCACCGCGAAACTACCCGCCGCGCCGCCGATGACAATATTCAACCAGGTGCGGCGTTTGAGCCAGATCGTGTACACCACCGCATAGAAGAACGCGCCCAAAAACACGTACAAAGCCGCCGCGTTGTTTAGCAACAGCGCAGCACCGCCAACACCGATCACGAGTAACAACGCGATAGGCAGCAACCACCAGCCGTTATGCACGAACGCGCCGGTCACAAACGGGCGATTGCGGGTACGCCGCATGCGCGAGTCAAGGTCACGCTCAAAATACTGGTTGAAAGCACCGGCACTACTGGCCGCGAGTAACACCGACAAGGACAAAACAACCGCTTCCCATACACGTACCGGCCGCCCAGGCGTCACCATCAGCGCAACCGCTGCAGTGATTGCCATCAATACACCTATACGCACTTTGAAAAGATCGACAAGCAGCTTAACCATTCAGAAAACACCTTCGGGCGATACTTGTTTTTTGAATATGCATAAACAGTCTACCCGGATACATATACTTGCTTACAAACTTCTAAACTTGTTGTCCAATGCCTTGTTGTATCGAATCGCGCCCCAAAGAGAGCGGGACGAACGGTTGCACCGTTCGTCCCGGATTCGCGACTTAACCCAACGGCCAGACAGAAGCGAGATACTTCCAATTGATAAAGTAGTAGATCACGAATGAAACCAGTAGCAACATAGCGAGTGCGAACGTACCCGGTGCCTCGAAACCGCCCGAGCCGTGCTGCTCGACACTTAGTTTAGGCGCCATCGGCAAGGTGTCGGGCCGGCTTGTATCGTAAACGGAAGGCGCCAAGTATTTGCCAAGGAAGCTTTCAAGAAAGCCCGCCGACGGTTCCAGCTTCTTGCCAAACAGCAGAGAACCGACGGTTACAAGCAAATAGATCGCGCCGCCGACGATAGCGAGAAGACCACCGATTGCGGCGATGGCCATTAACCCATAAGCCATACCCGGATATTCAAAGCCCAACGCGGCGCCGGTGAAATCCATGTCCCAATGACGTCGAGAAACGCCAAGCGTGCCCGCACCCAGCATGAATAAGATCAGAACAGTCATGCCACCACCGAATATATAAGGCTGCCACTTGGCGAGTGCGGGAAGAATCATCTGCCGCCGAAACAACACTGGTATGAGCAAGTAAGTTAGCGCCATGAACGCCAGCGTAGTGCCGACTGCCACCGTCGCGTGGAAGTGGGCGGGAACATAGATGGTATTGTGAATGATCAGATTGATCTGCTCTGTACCCATGACCACGCCCGTGATGCCACCCAGAAATCCGAACACCAGTAACGAAATAAACATGCCTGAGAACACCGGATTGTCCCATGGCGCTTTGCGCAACCATTCAAACATACCGTTAGTGAGGCCTTTACTCCGCTGGGCGACTTCAATGGAGCCCGGTACGGTCAGACCGTGAATCATACTGGCAAGTACCGCCAGATACATGGCATAACTGGTATTGAATATCTTCCACTCTGTACCGACGCCGGGGTCCACCAAGATGTGGTGCGCGCAGGCCAGTTGTAGAAAAAGGATATACAACAGAAAAGCGGTACGGCTAACTTTTTCAGACATGGGTCGTGCCCCAAACAGAACACCGGCGAGCAGATACCAAATCGAGACGTGGGCGGCGACATTGATTTGCTGGGACGAATGCCCCATTCCCCACCAGACAATACGATACATTTCGGCATCGATGTGACTAATATAACCAATCGACCACAAAAAAGTGGGAATCAAAATGATCGCGCCGGAAGCGATGGTAAAAACCGCGATGATCGCCGCGGTAATCGCGCCAAAGGTTACCAATGGAACGGATCCCTCGTAAGTCTTCTCCTGATAGGCTACGACCAAAGTGCCAAAGAAAACGAATACTTGGAGCAGCGCGCCAACCGCAAAAAGAATCAAACCCAAATAAAAATGCGGCGCCGCCTGCATTGGTGCGTAAGACGTCATCATCACGCTCGAGTTGCCCTGGAAGACGGCGACATTGTTCATGACAGCGCCAATCAACATTAAAACGACGCCCAACCAGGCCCAAGCCGGCGTGGCCAGACGGCAACGCAGCAACGTCGACGAGGCAAAGTGCAGGATCGCCATCTCGAAAAATATGATCCAGAAGATAAGCGCGTTTATGCCGTGCGCCGTGAGGCCCATGTAAAATGCCTCCGCCGACAGCAGATGCACACCTTGCCAGCGGGTCAGCACGACACCCACGGCCAGGATACCCGCCACCAGCAAGGAAACGACACCAAGCACCGCGTTGACCTTCATCAGGCTTTCCGCGGACTTGTGAAAATAAAAACCGGAATCCGGACAAGTACGAAATTCAGCCATCATTCTCTACTCCTTGACGTATATTCGGCCAAGCATCAAATGGTGGCCGACACCACAGTATTCGTTGCAAACCACACCGTATTCTCCCACTTGGTCGGGAGTCACTTCCAACACCATTTCATAACCGGGTACGATTTGCAGATTGACATTGATCGGTTGTAGCGAGAATCCATGCTGCCAATCCAAGGAAGACAAATGCAACCTATAACTCTTGTCCTTCTCCAATTCCAATATGGGATACCATTGCCACAATCTGCCCAACATATAAACATCGCTGCCAGCGGGTGGTTTAACCACGGGCATTCCCGATTCTTCGCGAACCTGGTGTTCATCGATCATCGCCTGCACTCTGGCACTGAATTTCTCCGGGGTAGTTTGATAGGCCTCAGTGGACAGGTTCTGTTTTCCGTAAACATGCCAATACGGCATCATTAAAAACATGATCAGACACCAGACCAACGATATGGCAATCCATATGAGTTCTTGGCGGCCGACAGGCATTTTCCACCATATCCGGTCGGCTGGGGGCATATATGAAGTCATGACGAGTCTCCTAATCTATGATCTGAATCATGGGGCGACGGGTAAAGTGACGATTTCCATGATTCCCCAAATGAGGTAAAAGACCGTCGGCATCGCAACGCCAATGAATAGCAGCAAAAAGGGGTTATCCAATAATGATTGCATCCCCGGGATGCGCTCGTTCTTATCGTCGGACGGATTGTTCGAATTAGAACTCGATGACTTGTTGTCGTTGTCAGGCATTGTGCTCCTCCTGTCAGGAAACTGCGCTTGGCTCTGAGTGAGTGCGACCAGAAGCCGCCTGCGGACATTAGAGCAGTCTGACAACGGAATTACCTTGATTTGGGTCAATTACACCGCGGTGGCGCGCTCTCCCTGGTATCCCAGAAGAACGCACACGCCACCTGGCTCTTGGAGCACACAGCGAGCCCAATCGACCTGTTGAACTACGGCTCTGAATTTGACCAGCTAACCAATTGATTCGTTAGTAGATTGCACCAATTTGATCCGGCCGGGCAGCAAAACAAGTCAAAGCGACAGGTGTTTAACGGCTGTCTGCAGGTTAGCGGTACTGATGCGGAAATAATTGCGAACACTTAATTCGCTACCAGGGCTACGACGGCCGTTATCCTTGACTAGTGACTGGTGCCTTCTTCTCTGCTTATCTTGTTGTAAACGTTGTATTTACCTGACGGTTTCACCATGGGTACTCGTTTGACTTCTTGTAATGTCTTGGCGTCGTATACGACGAGCGCACCGTCCATGTCCCATATACTTAACAATGCATGGCGACCGTCACGTGTAAACTCAACATGAGCGGCGGTCTTACCCGGTTGTGGACGCAAGGTTTCGACGATTTCCAGCGTGTGTTTATCGATCACATGCACAGCATCCTTGTTCGGTCCGAAAAACACATCCACCCAAGCATAATCGGAATTTTGGTGACTACGCATGAAGAATCCAGGTCCCAAGGTTTCGATTTTCTTTATGGTTTGCCAGTTATCGGTGTCGATCACGGTCACTGCGGCCTCTTTGAGATGAGGCGTTGCCAACACCGTAGTATCGTTTTGTTGCCATGTAATACCCGAACCCAGATGCGGTAATCCGGTGAGCTCAATATCTGCGATCTTGCGACCGACAATCAAGTTCACTACTTGACCATTGTTGGCATTGCGTCCCGCCCCGACCAGATTGTTGTAGTCTTGGTCAAAGAAAAAATCATCCAGATAATCGTCTAATTTTATTCTGCGTACCGGGAACGTTCCAGTGTCCTCCGGTGGACCTTCATAACGGTAATCGTGCACCATGCCGTAGTAGGGCGGATCGTCCGCATAGGATATTTCCCACACCTCGGTTAAATCTTTCAGCGCCGCAATAAAACTCTGGCGCGGGCCGGCATCGTACACCGCCGAAACTCTGGAACTGTTTCCATTTTCATCTTCCACGTTAACGATCTTTACCGGCATGAGGTGATGCGCGTCCAGAATGACCAAATTGTGGGGTAAATAATTGCCGACTGCGACGTAACGGTTGTCGCTGGAGACGGCGAGATTTCGTGTATTGATACCAGCACGTACCTCAGCAACGGTTTTCAATGCATACAAATCAAACTTGGATATCCAACCGTCCCGCGACGCAAAGTAAACATAGCGGCCGTCATTAGTGAACTTGGGCCCACCATGCAACGCGCGCCGTGACTTGAATCGGTGTATGGGTTCGAATAAATCACCGTCTAAAATGGACACGTGATGATCGCCGGTCTCGACGACGACAAATAGATTGAGTGGATCGGCGTTGAATACCGGTTGTGTCACATCATTGTCGGATGAATCGGCAATCATGTAACTGGCGTTGATTTGCTCCATGCCCCATTGCGGAACATCATCCAATGGTTGATAGATATATTCCGCCAGCGCTTCGATATCGGCCTTGCTCAACGTGTTCTCGAACGCCGGCATCTGCGTGGCCGGGGCCCCATGAGTAATTACCTGAACGGCGGCCTCTTGTTTGAGCCGGTGCAGATTCTGTGGCAACAGTGCAGGACCGTTAATGCCGAGACGATCCGCGCCATGACAAACAGCACAATGTTGTTGGTATAAATCAGCGGTACTTGTAGACGCCGCAACCGTGACCGGACACGCCGAGCAAAAAGCAAGCGCTAGCCAGACAGGCCGGCTATTCATTCCCGTTCACACGCTTTGCTGAGCGAATCGAACTTTTCTTGGAGCAGGCGTTAACGGCACCGGTTGGTCGTGTGCATATTGTTCGGGGGAAATTCTTAATTCGCCGTCGGTCAAATAACAGGCCGGGTCTTCCGCCCATGGGTCACCAGTAATCTGAAACGCACGTACCCGTGTATTACCACCACATACGTTTTGAAAACTGCACACCCGGCAACGGCCACGTAATGGACGTGGTCTGGATTTTAGCCCCGCCATGACGGGGTCAGATACATCCGGCCATATCTGTGAGAACGGTCGCTGCTTTACGTTGCCAAGATTGTAGTTCCACCAGAAGGTATCAGGATGCACATTGCCGACATTATCAATGTTGGCAATATTCACGCCGGAAGAATTACCACCCCATTGTTTTAATTTTTCGTACAGATGATCATAACGATGCGGGAAACGGCGTTTGGTCCATTGCAAAAGATAAACGCCATCGGCGTCATTATTACCGGTGACAAATTCCCGCTCGCGACCTGACTCAATATCTCGCCAGCAGGTTTCGAATAATAGTTCCATAGTGCGCCGGGCAATACGGTGTTCAACATCGTTTTTGCGATGCCTGCCACCGCGTCCGCCGTAGTTCAAGTGGGACAGATAAAATTTATCCACGCCCTCCTCATCCATCAACTCCAGCATAGCGGGTAGCTCATTCGCATTATCCTTGGTGATGGAAAAGCGCATGCCTACTTTAATACCACGATCATGACACAGGCGAATACCATTCAACGATGCATCGTAGGCGCCTTGCTTTTGCCGGAAACAATCGTGAGTTGGGCGAGTGCCATCCAGACTCACTCCAACATAGTCATAGCCTACGTTTGCAATTCGATCGATGTTATGTTCGTTAATGAGCGTGCCGTTAGTCGACAAACCGACATAAAAACCCGAGTCCTTGGCACGGTGCGAAACGTCAAAAATATCGGGCCTTAACAACGGTTCACCACCGGATAAAATCAACACCGGCACGCCGAAAGTTTTGAGATCGTCCATTACCGAATACACCTGTTTGGTATTCAGTTCACCCGGAAAATCAATATCTGCCGAGATTGAATAACAATGTTTGCACGTGAGATTGCAACGGCGGATCAAATTCCAGATGACGACGGGCCCCGCGGGTGAGCGTGCTTGTCCCAATGGTGTTGGGGTATGAATTTCACGCATGTATTGAGAAATACGAAACATCAAACCCCTTCCATCGCCGTTGGTTCTTGAGGTTTTACCGAACTAATACGCAAGCCGGTTTTTTTGAGTATACGTGTACTGAACAACACGTCGTGTTGTCTGGTGTCGTCGCCTAATATGCCCGCAATGGTATTGACTTTTTCCAGTACTTCTTCGCGTGTGCGACCGTGCACCATGGCGAATAAATTGTACGGCCACACCGGAAGATGCCGTGGCCGTTGATAGGCGTGGCTGACAAAATCCAATTCACCGACACGTTGCCCCAGTTGGTTTATTCTATTGTCATTGACATCCCACACCGACATGCCATTGCAACGAACGCCCAACCGGTAGTGATTCGGCACCGCGGCGATACGCCTTATCACACCTGTCGTCAACATGTGTTGCAGACGTTGCTGAACCAGCTTGGGATCGATACCCAATTGTTCCGCCATTGCGTGATACGGTTCCGGCACTAACGGTAACCCCTCCTGAGTCGCTACGATAATGGCACGATCCAGCGCGGTCAGATCGCTACCGCTCTCAATCTCCGCGTTCTCGACCAGTGCCTGGCTAAACATCGAACCGTAATCCAACATAGTATTCGTCGAGTTTTGGAAAATTGTATACCGGGTAATGAGTCATGGCCTCAATTTCCCGGATAACATCCGCGATTTCCCGCTCGGTTTCAGTCGCGAGCACGAACCACATATTGAGTGTGTGATCGCGTTCGTAGTTATGCGCGACTTGCGTAAGACCATTGACTTGTTGCGCGACGGCATGGAAGTCGGTGCGAGGTATACTCATCGCGCATAACGTGAAGGCGCCGCCCATTTTTTCCGCATTAAACATTGGACCAAACCGCGACAAGCGGCCATCGTCCAACATGGTTTGCAGACGTGACAACAATTCGCTTTCGTCGATACCTATTTCCTGGGCCGCTTGCCGGTAAGGACGGTCGCAAACCGGAAAACTATTTTGCAGGTGGTTAATAATACTTCGGTCGATATTATCCATAGACCACATTTACCGCCGTATCCGGGATAACGTCTTGATGATAGTAAGCGCCGCGTTGTTTGAAACGGCGCCTGCTGAATAACACGGCGTGCGGTAAATCACCGAGTGCGTGTCGTTCGATCAGATCGCTGATATGTTTAAGCACAGTTTCACGGCTCTTGCCGTGTATCATACAAAACAAATTATAGCTCCATTGTGGTAAGCGGCGCGGCCGTTGATAACACAGTGTCACATGCGGCGATTGCGCCAGGCGTTCGCCCAATGTCTCCACTAAATTGTCGGGCACATCCCACACGCACATCGCATTGGCGTGATAACCTAGTTCATGGTGACGTACCACGACGCCGAAACGTTTGATAGTCGATTGCTCGATCAGATCCTGTATACGGCTGATCACGGCTTCCTCAGTCAAACCGGTTTGTTGCGCCAGTGTCGAGTAAGGTCTTTCACTAATAGCTAAACCTGTCTGAATCATGGATATGAAATCAGATTTATCCGTACCGTTCATTTTCGAATTCGTCGTTGTTTCGATGTCATTTAAACGCTTTGGTGACGGTAGCAAATCATCAAAGTCGATTTTGAATCCCAGATCAATATGATAGTCACGCATCAACGGTAACGAGATAACGGAAATACCGGTTTCCCGTTCGATGTTTGCAACTACCGCATCGCGTTGTTCAACCGAATCCGCGTTGACCACAAACCACAAATTCAGCATATGTTCACGTTCGTAGTTGTGATTCACTTGCGGGTAGGCACTGACAATATCAGCGACGAGCTGCAAAGACGGTTCCGGCACCGACATGGCCGCCAAGGTGCTCACGCCAACGGTGTTGGGACGAAACACCGGTCCGATACGGCTAATAAATCCATCTTGTTTTAACTTTTCCAACGACCTCATCACAATAGTCGGATCAATATCCAGTTGCTCGGCAATGACGTGAAACGGCCGTGGCGTCAGCGGAAAATCGCGCTGATAATCGTTCAACAACGCTCTTTGTAGGCGGTTTAGCGTCACAAGCCGATACGGTGTGCGCGCGCACTGAAGAAAATACCGCTGGGCTTGTCGACCGTTAGTTGCGTGATTTCCTCGAACGTCTCGGTATCGAATACCTTGACCTGATCCTGGTCGCGCACGGAAACCCAGACATGTTCCCCACGTGGTGTAAACTCCATGTGCAACACTGCCGGGCCAGGTTTCAAGGTGTTCACGATTTCCAGCGATTCAGTGTCGATGACTTGCAATGTGTCGTTGTCGGGCATGGCAAAGTTTGCCCACACCCTGCGGCCGTCCGGCTGTGCCATGACGAAAATCGGTTGCCCATGTACGGCTATGCGGCCATTTTCGGTCCAATTTCTGGTATCGACTACCAGTACTTCGTGGCGTCCAACCGCGGGGACAAAGGCCAGATCACCAGCCACGGCCCAACCCTCCAGATGCGGCATCTTGTAAACCGGCAACGGTCCCTCACCACGGCCATAGTTCGAAAGTATACGTTTGACACCAAGTTCCGGACGCCACAGATCGAGTAACGCCAGTCCGTCCTCGCCGAATAATCCCGCTATGTAATAACGCCCGTCCGGTGTCAACAAGGCGTCATAGGGTAGCCGCCCAACATTAGAAAACCGGGTGACATCCGGCTCCCATGGGTCATCCATATCGGCTATCCAGATCTCTCCGGCGTCGTACAGACTAAACACAAAACGATCGCCGGGTGCGTCTACCAAACCGACAACCTTCGATTGTTCGCCGTTGCTACCAATCGCAGGAATATCGACAATTATTTCCAACGTGTTGGTGTCGAATACACGCACGCCACCCGGTTCGTAGTTCGACACGGCTACCAATCTACCATCTTGTGAAACCGCACCACCGATGCTGTTACCGGCTTGCAGGACGCGTTTGACAATGCGCTCCTTAAGCAAATCGACCTTGGTCAAACCACCATCACGACCAAATACGAATGCATAACGTGCATCACGCGAGTACACAACCGAGGCGTGGGATAAATCGCCAAGGCCATCGATGACCGACAATTGTGTATTGTCGGTATGCTCGATTATCTGAACGCGGCCTTGTTCGCGTTCGATAATCAAACCCAGGTCACCGGTGCCTCTGGGTGTCACACATGCACTTAGCGACGAGAACAGTAAAACGATAAGCGCGACTGCGATAAAATTTTTGTTATTGGAATTGGTCATGTTTGCTGTTCCTTCTTAAATTTTCAATCAACCAATCCACATCCTCTGAAGACAACAGACCAATGAACGGTGGCATAGGTGTGCCACGGCGGCCATGCAGAATCGTTTGTCGTAGCAACTCATCTGATTTCTCGCGTAGCACTTCCGAAGTTAAAGCCGGTCCGAGACCGCCGGTTAAACGCATGCCGTGACAAGAACCACAATCGTGTTTTAGTAAATGACGAAGTTCCTGTTGACGCTCGGTATCCGGTTTTTGCGCATGGGAAGTTTCAGCTATACCTAAGATCACGGCAATGAGTGTTATGACACTACACGCCCTCATTGGCAGATTTCTTATCCCCCATAAACGTGTTTTCGGGAACAAACCAGTCGAGTGTCGTCGCCAGTCGCACTACGTCACCAATCACAATCATGGTGGGTGGTTTGAATGCAGAAGCTACAGCGTCCACGTGTGCCCGGACGGCGGTGGTTAGTATGCGCCGTTGCGCGGTCGTGGTACCTTGTTCGATGAGTGCAACCGGTGTGGTATCCGGCATACCGTTGTCAATGAGCGCACGAAATATTTTTTGCAAACGCCCTAGTCCCATGTAAATCACTAAGGTGGAATCTTTGTTTGCTTGATATTCGTCGACAATCCGCTGTTCCATACCGCGCCCTGCTTGACCGTGACCGGTAACGAAAACGACGCCGCGGGCCAGATCCCGGTGAGTTAACGGGATACCGGCATAGGCTGCGCAAGCGGTGGCCGCGGTGACGCCTGGCACTACTTCAAATCGGACGCCATGTCGGCACAAGTACTCAGCTTCTTCACCACCACGACCGAACAAAAACGGATCACCACCTTTCAGCCGCACGACTACACGCTGGCCACGCACTAGACGAACCAGTAACTCATTGATTTCATTCTGCGGGGTTGGGTGTGCGCCGGTTTTTTTACCGACAAAGATTCGCGATACGCCAGGCGGGACTAACTGCATCACTTCGTCCGACACCAGGCGGTCGTACACCACCACGTCCGCCCGGTTAATCAGACAAAGCGCTTTTACGGTAAGTAACCCCGGGTCGCCGGGACCCGCGCCTACTAGGTAGACACAGGCCTCCTTGACCGGAATAGTGCACAACGTCGCGTTAGTTTCGCGCATTGCGGTTTGTTTGCGATCTTTTTTAAGTCACAAACTTAATAAATATCGTGCACCGTGTTGTAAACGTTGAACTTGCCCGTCGGTGTTATCAAACCCGCATCCTTGATGACATGTTTTAACTTCCGCGTCTTATCGTCAACAACAACTAGCGCGGAATTTTGCTCCTTGCCGTTCCACACCGAGAACCACACTTCATCACCGGCCTTGTTGTATTCAGGTTGTACCACGCGTTTGGGGCCTTCGCCCAGCTCCGCCCACTCGGCAATCGGCAGGACTTCAAAACCAGCACCAGGATCATCGACATTGAATACTGCTACCGACTGACTGATTTTTTCATCAGGATTCAGCGGTGTGTCCACCCATAAATTCTTGGAATTTGGATGGGTTTTAACGAATAACGATCCACCTCCTTGTCCTTCCAACACACGTACCACCTTCCACGCATTATCTGGATGACCTTCGGGATCGGTGCCAATGAAGGTAATTTTTTCATTGCCCAGGGCGCTGGTCACCCAAACGGGACCGAATTCAGGATCGACAATATTTGCGCCGCGACCGGGGTGGGGAATCTTATCCACATCGACCAGTTTCTCCAGGCGTTGTTCCTTGGCGTCGACAATGGCGATTTTGTCCGATTTGTTGGCCGCTGTTAGGAAATAGCGTTTGGTCGAGTCCCATCCGCCATCATGCAGAAATCGGGCAGCGTTAATGGTAGTGACTTGCATATTGTCTATATCTTCATAATTCACCAGCAAGATTTTGCCGGTTTCCTTGACGTTGACAATAAACTCGGGATGTTCGTGGGATGCGACGATGGCCGCTACGCGTGGTTCAGGATGATATTCCTGGGTGTCCACCGTCATGCCACGGGTAGAAACAATGTTCAACGGCTCCAGGGTGTCACCGTCCATGATCACGTACTGCGGTGGCCAGTAAGTTCCGGCGATGGCGTACTTGTCTTCAAAACCCTTGAACTTGGATGTCTCAACCGATCGTGCTTCCAGGCCAATCTTGATTTGCGCCACTGTATCCGGTTTTTCCATCCACAAATCGATCTGGTTAATCAAGGCGTCACGTCCTATGGTATAAATGTAGCGTCCGGAAGCGGATGTACGGGAGATATGCACGGCATAACCGGTGTCGACGATACTGGCAATCTCTTTCGTATCACCGTCAATCAGCGCGACTTGACCGGCATCGCGTAAAGTGACCGAGAATATGTTTTCAATATCGATGTCGTTCATTTTTTCGGTCGGCCGTTCTTCCGGTGGCACCAGCACTTTCCAGCTTTCGCGCATTTCCGCCATACCCCATTCGGGCGGTAACGGTGGTTCGTGCTGCAGATAGCGCGCTATCATGTCCACTTCTTCCGGCGTCATTTCACCCGACGAACCCCAGTTCGGCATACCGGCGGGGGACCCGTAAGTGATAAAGACTTTCAGGTATTCCGACCCTTTTTCACGGGTAATATCGGTGGTCAACGGTTTCCCAGTCGCGCCCTTGCGCAACACGCCATGACAACCGGCACAGCGTTCAAAGAATATTTTTTTGCTGTGGGCAAATTCGTCCTTTGTCATGGGTGGTCCTTCTGAATCGACCATGTCCCGTGTAGCCTCTGGGTCGATGCCAGAGGGCGCACCCTCATAACGTAGTTCCTGTTCGCCTATATGCTCTTGTTCAGTTGACTGAGATTGAGCGATCGAATTACCAAAAAACAAACAAAGAAATGAAGTGAAGGCTAGAAAAGCCTTCGTTCGGATAGGAGATTTTCGAGAGCGCATAGCTAGTCCTCTAAGCCTGTGATGGTTTTAGGAGAAGCGGATTATGCGACCCGTCCACATAACTACTCCTTGACTTGCGTCAAGCTTGTGCCATCATTTTCTGTAGCTAAGGCTATTGACCTAGATCAAGGAGGAACTTACCTGCTGGTTCTAGCATGTTAAAGTTGGCCTCCGGCTAATACCGACGATACGAACTTGCCGACACCTAAAACTGGAGAAACTTCTATGAATTCAAAACAATACGCCAAACTCATTTTACTTTCAGCCGCATGCGCTACGACTCCCTATGTTACCGCTAGTGAGGAGTTAGCGCAGTCAAGCAATTGCCTTGCCTGCCACTCGGTGGACAAGAAAGTCATTGGACCCGCCTTTATGGACATTGCAGCGAAGTACAAAGACGACTCGGCCGCAGCGGATATGTTGGTGGACAAAGTAAAAAACGGCGGTACTGGCAATTGGGGTGAAATTCCGATGCCGCCCAATCCGGCAATAAGCGACGAAGATGCGCGTACGCTGGTGGAATGGGTACTGTCGCTTTAACTTCTTTCTTAGTCTCGTTACGGATGTGCGGGAGAGTGGAGTATTAACTTAGGGTGGCTCTAACAATGTCAACCCGCTTGCGGATTATCGAATCCCTTAACTATCCGCGTTATGTCGTGGGCAATCAACTTGATACCGACGAGTGCCCGCATCACGGGCACTATTCGTCGACCAGCCCGATGTGCAAGCAATGCGCGGAAGAGTACGGGTGTGCCTGGTTTTTTCACAACGATGAACTCTCCAGCTTGTCCCTAAAACCTGATGAGGAGCTGGTTCGATCGCTGGAATTTGGTGTGCATTACGTCGGCGGTCTTTCCGTTAGGGATGGACACGATATCGGTGAGTGCAAATGCGAAAGTTGCAGTTGGCTTCAAGCTGCGCAAGACCTACTGACCACCGCCACAGGTAAACAAATGTTGTAAAGCACAGGCTAGGAATCGCCGGCAACTATTTTCTGCGTTGTGGGAATCACTGGCTGGCCGGTGTGTCGATGTGATCTGTTCTTTCTACGATCGGTTATTCGAACAACATGCGGAGTATCGGCAGCTTTTTCCAGAGAAAATGGATCATCAGATGGAAGAAAATGGTAGAGATGATCAGCGCTGTTACACGCTTTTCGGATCACATTGACTTAGTTCGGCCCTATCTATTGCGTGTGTCGCGGGCCCACCAACCGTATCAACTTGGCCGTCAAGATCTAAACGACTTCAAACGCGCGTTTATTGACACAATTGCCATTGCCGACCAATGAGACGAGACGGCTAAGGACGCTCTCACTCACGCACCCGACGATACGTTAATTCCTATCTTTGAAGAAGGTTCGCAAGCTTAAACACCCCGAAATAGAAACAACTCTAAAACAAGAATGACGGTAACTATTCGTTAACCCTAAACCTTTAGTCCGGGCCCGAAACCATAGGGTGCCGGTACGAGATTGGTCAATGTTTTATGCAGATCGTTAAATTCAGTGTTGCGATCGCTGCTAAACAGCGGATCTTGATGATCGTTGAATGCTTCGTTGATTCGCAGCCAATCTGGAGGTGAGACTTTTCTCCGCTAAAGGTAGGATCTCGCGTTCCTCTGTGTAAGCATGATTACGTTCAAATTCCACGTAACGGGTCACCGCATAGAGAAAAGGTTCAAATCCTGAATCCCCTAAAAACTCGTAGGCCGAAAGTGTTTTGAGCACTTCGACCAACATTTGCTTTCCATCGATGTATTGTTGTTCGAGTTCATCCAATAGCGGCGCAGCATCGGCGCAATTGTTTCTAACAATGGGAAACAGAAACTCTGTTTCTTTTGGATGATGATACCGGTCTAAAAACGAATCGAGATAATACACGATACCGTGAAACACTTTGAAATCGACAAGGACATCCGGTTTTTTGGCGCCTTGCACCAAACGTTCCAGGGTGAACAGAACGGCCCCCAAATTACGGTGTTCGCCCTTAATAACCGAAATTGCTCGCGCCAAAGTATTTCTTTATTTTGTCGATTGATTGGACGATGTTGTGATGACTAGATCAACAATAACAATATGATCAGTGCGGCAACGACGAGAATAAGCCATGTAGCGATTAGGCATTTCAACGCGTTTTCGTAACAACTGTGAGCATTGAGTGCGTCACAGTGTATTTTCACACACGGAGAAATTGACCTGATTGACAATATTGCGCGCAAGCATCTTTCGGTCTTGTATGCATAACTATGGCACTGAGTACACCTATTTTATCTTCGAAGCATTGACTCAAATCAATGTGTACCCCATTTAAGAATTGTGATCCCAAACGCGAACCAGACGTTCGTCGACTGATGATTGTGCATTGAACCCTTAGTTATTACCCGGATCGCAAGACCGATGACATCTGATACTCCGATTCTTTATATGGGCTAAACGACTCAGTGTGGGGTCAAATAACCCAGCACTCCGGCTCCAACACCCTCTCACCCTCGGTGTAAACCTAGTAAACATTGTATGGGTCGGTTTGGCCCACATTGTGCTTACTAACCACCAAAACATAATCCAATCGATGGTTGGTTTTGATTAGGGCCGGCGAATCACAAGTTACTCGTATTTTGTGATTAGCGAAAAAAGGGGAAATCGTAAGATGTTAGAACAACAAAATATCACGACCGGTGGTATTTACAAACATATTCAGAAAGAATCTTGGCTGGAAGATTTTTCTTCTCTACACGCGCTCGACGACCGAGTTTGGCAGGATGCGTGTGCACGAATGCGTTTTGTTTCTCTCCCGGCCGATACGTTAATTGTCCGTGAAGGCAACCGGTTGGAAAACTATCTCTTGCTGATGGAGGGCAAGGTACGTTTTCAAAAGTTGTCGACAAATGGCCGTCAAATCACGGTGCTTCGGGTTCAGGGGGGGCAAAGCTGTGCGCTAGCGACGGCGTGTTTGTTATCCGATAACCCCTTACCGGCCAGTGCCGCTGCGGATTCTGATATATGGGGCGGAGTAATCAATAAAGCGGACTTTATACGATGTCTGCACCAATCTCCGAATTTTCGCCGATTCCTGTTTTTAAATTTCGGTGAGCAATTACATGATGTGATGTGTCTAATCGAGCAACTCGCGTTTGAACCTTTGGATGCTCGTATCGCGAAATACCTACTGACATGTGACGCTGAAAACTCGATCGTAAAAAAGAGCCATCAAGATATCGCGGATGAACTGGGAACAGTGCGTGAAGTGGTGACGCGGGAGATACGAAATTTCAAAAACCGGAGTTGGCTTTCCGTCGGGCGCGGTTACATAACCCTGCATAATCGTATGGCGTTGTTAGGTGTTGCCAACGGTAGGGCAGCACAATCACCGGCGCACGAAATGCATTAAACGTAGAATACGATTCCTGGTCTAAGGCTCAACATGAACATCATTGTCGCACTTAGTTACGACAGGTCGTGAAAGGCGTTACGGTTTAATAAGCGTTAGCAATAACTTATGCTCCTCGCATCGCGTTTTCATTGTCGTAAGCAAATGACAGCACTTCCTTAACCCGGGACACCAAATTCGTTACGAACGGTTTCTGCACCACATCGGGTGTACTCTCCGAACAACTGTTTTGTGGCTTCCATTCATAAGTTCAAACAGCTCAGGCTGACCGTGGCGAAAGAAAGCAGATACCAATAGCCTGCTTTTTATGTCTAAGGCACTGCAGATAGCACGACTTCCCACTGTCTATTTTTACAGGGTATGTGACGATTCTAATCTTGCACGGGAAGAGCTTCCCTCTAATGTCGAAGATAACTTCGGCGTATCGATTCTTCACCGGACGACACAACGTCTCGGCGGTAAATCATGGTGTTTTGTTGAAACCAAAATTCTGCATAGCTAATCTCCAAATCCTCTCCCTTGAATAAAATAATTGAACCGAACTCGAAAGGCACAAGACCTCCTATGCCGTAACCGCCGAATTAGTATTGAGAGACTCTGAATCAGGCTGAGCTTCCTTTGGTTTTCACTCTACCCACTCGCCCGTGCGGGGTCCTTGTGCTCCGGAAAAGCGTTGTGGCACTAGATGCGGGTTAGCAAACTAACCGTGTTAGCCACGTACGCGGCGGGATTGCGAAACGGATAACTCTGGAAAACGGGTCATCGTCTAATTAAAGAGGAATGTTTTCTGTTGATATGATCTTACATCTTTCATACCGATTGGACAGTTTATAAGGATTAAGTTATACAAACCGGGTGATCATTACTGTTAATGCGTATGTGGAAAATCCTTCAGTTTTTCAAGAGTAATTGGGTTTGTTGCTTTAGTGGCATCGTTGCCTTGGTTTTTTCAGGATGTGCTGTTTCGCCTACACCATCAAACCCGTTGGTTGGCAAAATTGTGCGCGCTAGCGATCAAACCGAAATTAGTGAAAATGAAATTCATGCATTAGTCGCATCCGCGGATGTGGTCTATTTAGGTGAGATCCACGACAACCCCTGGCACCACGAAATTCAACTCGAGATCGTACGGCATTTGGTCGAAGCAAGTACCCAACCGGCCATTGGCTTCGAGTTCTTCGATACCGGACAAACCAGCGATCTGATGTCTTTTATTTTTCAACCTGACATGAGTGGAGACCACGCAATTAAATCTTCAGCCAAGGCCGAACAACGGCTGCGCAGGCGTTTAGGCTGGGGCAAGGAACGCGATGACGAATGGGCGGCCTATTTTCCAATTATCGACTATGCGAGACAAAACGGCCTTGCGGTTTTTGGTACCGATTTACCCAGGGGTCTAAAACGCCGTCTAGCCCGAGCAGACAGATCACAGTTGTCGCCAATTGAACAACGATTTATTGTCGACACTGGATTTAATAACGACGCTTATCGCACGTTGATGCAAGATACTTTTAATGAAATGCATTGCGGTTGGAGTGACCAGAAGTTACTCGATCGCCTATACCAAACATGGTTGGCGCGTAATGATGCCATGGCAACCGCTATTACCGATATGTTGGCAGCAGGTACTAATCGCCCCATTATCATGATAGTTGGTGCGGGACATACCCGATATAACATGGGTATCTACGAACGTGTTGCGGCCCTAGCATCCGACGCGCGCCAGGTCAATATCGGTTTAAAGCCTGTTCAGAATGCATCCAAGCCATTGGCGGATTACTTTCAAACCGAAACTATAGGCGATACCATCTTCGCGCCCGTCCATGAATATCTTTGGTTCACGAAAGCGTTAAAAAGGGAAGATCCGTGCCTCGAGTTTAAACATCAACTTAAACAACCGCCGATTCCCCAAGGCGAATAAGTTTTCTGCAATGCCCGCCCTAGTTAAACCTGTCCGCAGCTACGTCACGCAACTTGTCGTAGTCGAGCACGGTGATCTTGCCGCGACCTAGAGCAACCATATTCCCGTTTTCAAACTCGCTAAGGGTGCGGCTGATGACTTCGCGTACGGATCCTAGTTCCAATGCAATCTGTTGATGGGTAATCGTGACTACTGGTTTTTGGGGTTCGACATTCTCGTAGTAACTCAACAATAACGACGCCAATCTCTGATCCAAGCGTCGGAAAGCGAAACCCTCCATTGAACGCATGATGTCGCTGAGACGATTGGCCAACACCTCAAGAACGTGTTGCCGTATAACTTCGTGGATTCTTAACCAGGTTTGGAAAACATCGGTAGGTATAGCGACACCGCGCAGCACGTTGTCCACATAACTGGTTGCAGGCAATTGGGCGTCAAATAACGCGCATAAAAGGTGCAGCGCGCAGCAACCACCGGGATGCACGTGATACAAGGTGATCTCCCGACCTTTATCACCAGCCAGCCCGACTCGCATCTTGCCATCGCCGATGAGGATGACTTGGTGACAGAATTCTCCTGAATCGTAGTAGTATCGCCCCGGCTTTAAGCGGATCGAAATGGCGTGACTGGCGATATCATCCTTTACCGGCTCCGACGCATTGCGATAAAAGCCATACCCGTTTAGCGTTTTATGTATCGTTGAGTCCGGGATGACATTCATTCAGACTTCCCACCACCAAGACATACCCAGAGTATCGATTGGTTTTTCCTCAGTAAATATGCGTTTAATGGCTGCGCAATCTTTAGCTAACCATCCATCACCGGCGGGGTTAAAGTCAGTAACCTAGGTCACACGACCTGCCAAGCTAAGGTTGTGTATCACGCACTTGGCTACCGGACAATTTTATGTGACTTGGCTCACAGACAAAAACTTGTATAAGCCGCTTTAATGTAGATGGGGCAGATTCAAGCTGGGCCGAGTTATCACGTTAAAAAAGTGGGCACCATTCGTCAGCGGATAAAAAACAACATTGCAGCCGTTTGCGCTGGTCTTTTGCTAACGCCCGCGTGCGCTGGAATAGCTCAGGCTCAGCAGTTGATGTTGGACAAAAACGCCGACCCGCTGACTTATGACGAGCGCGGCGACTTTATTATCTATCAATACACCGTGACCAATCCCACCGAGGTACCGGTACCGGGCCCAGTGGCGATAAACGACGACAAAACTAGTGTTAGTTGCCCTGATTTGAGCACGATTGGTAATGGGGATAATGGACTGCAACCGGGCGAAACTTTGGTATGCACCGCAACGTATTTCGCCACACAAGCGGATGTGGATAACGGGTCGCTTACCAACACCGCTCAAGCCAACGCTAGTGGGGTATTGTCCAATCAAGACAGTATAACTGCGCTTGCCTGTAAAGGTGCAACGGGTTCCGCAACGGCACCGACACCGGTCGAGTTTCTACGCAGCTACCGCGCGTTTTTTAATTCACCCACACGTTTGGCCGCGGACGCGGACAACAATGTTTATGTCACCGATCCGGTAAACGGCCGTGTGGTAGTCAGACGTCCTGACGGTCGAATTTTGTTTGAGTTAGCAGGCTTGGAATATCCTGTCAGTATTGCTGTCGACAACACCGACGCAGTGTATATCGGGGAGGGTAAAAGTGGCCGGGTCGATGTGTTCGGCGCGGATGGCAGTTTTGTGCGTTCACTCGGACAAGGGAATAACGAATTTGAAATGCCGTCAGACATTGCCATTCACCCTTCTACAAACGATGTTTATGTAACGGACAGTGGAGCCGGGTTAGTTAAACGCTATGCGGCCGGTGGTTCGTTCATACAAACCTTGGGTAACGATATCGGCATGAAGGTCCCGATCGGTATCGCGATCAACCCGGTGCGCAATGAGTTGTTAGTGGTGGATCAACGCAGTTCCCGTATTCATGTGTTTAACACCAATGGTGACTTTCAATATTGCATCGGTAGTAAGTTGTTAGCTGGCGGATTTTTCTGCGATGGCTTCATTTGCGGCGAAGACCGTCAGTTCGATCAAGGGATTTGGGTAGATCAACAAGAACGCATCTATGTCGCCGATGCATTTGAGGGAGCGGTATACGTCATGGGACGCGACGGGGTCATCGTCTCCCGCATTAGCGGTTTCGGTGAGCGCGGCGGTCAACTGCGCACGCCCACCGATTTAGTCACCGATTCGCTCGGACGTTTATACGTTGCCTCTGCCAACAACGCGCGTGTGGAGATGTTCGGTCTGGAAAGTTTCAGCGATCCGGAAGCATTTGCACCGGGAAAACTAGAGATCGAAACTGATCCTTATGATTTGGAATCCAATCCAGAGCTGGTGGGTTTTATCGAGTTACCCGGACAACGCCTGGATCAAATCATCACCAGCAGCATATTGGCAAATGGTATCGCCAGTCCTACCGCCAGTGTTTTAGGGGATGCTGATAGAGACACCATCCCTGACTTAAGGCTCACTTTCGGACCGGAACTCGGAATGACGTTGCCCGCCGGTACAGCGACGGTAACAGTGACTGGTCAGATCAACGATCTCGGATTTGAACTCACCGACGACATTCGCGTTATCTCCGGTAATCTGGATGCGGACGGAGACGGTGTCGCGGATGTCAACGATCTTTGCCCGGCGACTGCACCCGGCGATGTCGTCGCCCCCGACGGCTGCAGCGTGGCGCAAAGTTGCCCCTGTGCCGGACCGGCCTTGGGCCATGCCTGGCAGAACCATGGCGAGTATGTCAGTTGCGTCACCCATGCCGCACAAACATTATTTGATCTCGGCTTGATCAGCGGCAGGCAAAGAGGCCAAGAGGTCAGCGCCGCCGCCAGGTGGGGCTGTGGAGGGGTGCAATAACAATGGGTGTGCGCAAATTAATACCGATACGATTACAGGTCTTAATCTGGCTGCGATGGTTTACGCTTTTGCCGGCATTTACGTTCGCCATTTTTTCCAATAAAGCCGTCGCTCTGGATCCGCCGCATGATATTCCGAGTAATGGTATCGAGTGCCTCACCTGCCATATTCCGCACGGTGCACCCGGTGGCAGTCTGACCCAGGTGGAAGGCAATCCCAATCTTTGTATGTCTTGCCATAACCCGGGCGGCATGGCGGCGGCTTTGCCGTTTAATGATGTCGACCAGGCCATACCCGGTTTAATCGGTACTTCGCACCGTTGGGATTCCGGTCCGTCCGGACATGTCACCGCCGTGGCGACCAATGCGTCACTCGGCGACATTCGTTCCGGCGGTACGTTTACCGGCCGTGTGGAAAAGACTTATACCATTACCATCTCCGTTGGGGGTGACGTGGGTCTCGCAACTTTTGATTGGATCGACAATGAAGGTAACAGCGCCACCGGGGTGGCAACTGCCGATCAAGTAACGTTTGTCGATGGATTGATATTGAACTTTAAAGAAGGCAGCACGTCGCCGTCGTTTTTGGCGGGAGATAGCTGGACCCTGCGGGCGCGTACCGACTTGCGCCTGCCCGATATTAACGACCCCTTCGAACGCGAGTTGGCGGCACGCCTCGCCGATGCACCGCTGATTGACCGCGGACCACCCAGGGTACAGGACACGACCTTCGCCAAAGTGGTGTGTTCGGTATGCCACGATCAACACAGTCAGGAAAAAACACCTTTCGATCCATCCGCGCCGCCATTTACAGGTGACGGCACCGGTGCGGGTCGTCACTTTCAACGCCAGGACAATGACACCAATCAAATGTGTGTAGTCTGTCACGAGGCAAGAAACGTTGTATCGTCGTCCCTAGGTTCCCATCCGGTAAGTGTCACCCTTCCAGTGGGCGATTTTCAGACACCCCCGAATTTGCCACTGGATCCGAGTAATAATGTGGTTTGCATGAGTTGTCATGCGCCCCATTTCACCGATTCTGGCGGTACTAACAGCGGACAAGGTGACGGTTACCTGTTGCGCCAAACTATGGGTGATACTTGTTTCGAGTGTCATACCCTCGCCGATCAAACCGGTGGCTCCCACTTTGATGCGGTAAGCGGTGCGCTGTGGCCGGGTGGGCAATACGGTTCCAGCTTTCCTGCGCACACAGCCGACAAACGCGGTCAATGTGTCAATTGCCATTGGCCCCACGGCTGGCCGGATGATGACGATATCGCCAACGACTATCCGCGTTTGTGGGTGGAGCAATACGATGTTGCCGATGATGGCAGCGACCCCGGCGATGCTGAGGACTTGTGCAATACCTGCCACGACGGTTCACCCGCGCAAACCGATATCCGCGGTGATTTTGTGAAGGGTGTCAATGGCAGCGATATTTTCCACCATCCCATTGTCGATTCGGAACAAGCCCTCGATACGGTAACCGGACAATTCCGTAGCGTGGAATGTGTGGATTGCCACAATCCGCATAAGGCGCGCAGCGACAATCGTTATGCCGGGATAACGGGTACCAATCTGGACAACAGTGTGGCGGCGGAATTCACCGAAGCTGAGCAATACAAGCTGTGTTTCAACTGTCATGGCGATACGTACAACCAGTCACGTGCCATGACGTCCAATAAACGAATTGATTTTGCGATTACCAATAGCGCTTATCACCCAGTGGTTCAAGCGGGCCGTAATCAATCGCAGAATCTGCAAGATCAACTGTCGGACAGTGGCAGCGGTCTAACCACGGGGTCGACCATCCGATGCACCGACTGTCATAACAGTGATGTGACCGGTGGAACGCCTGGACCAGTGACGGATTCTCCCGCGCTAACCCAGGGGCCACATGGTTCCAATAATGCCCCCATCCTGCGGGCAAATTTGAACCGTAACTTTACCGAGTCGACAGCACCGGCATCCTATAATCGCAATAACTACGAATTTTGTTTCTTGTGCCATGACGAGACCATGTTGACCGCACGCGACCGTGGAGACGGCGCGCGCACAAATTTCGACGATCAAATAAACGGCAAGGACAACTTACATTGGGTGCACTTAGTGGATAAAGCCGATAAAGCCCGGGCCACGTGCTCGAACTGCCATTTTGACATACACAGTAATATTTCCGCCGATAACACTCAGTACCGTATCGACGATGTGCTGTATCCCGACAACGCTGCCGTGTCGGCGGCGGGCAGAAAGACCCACATGGTCAATTTCTCTCCCGATATTACGCCTTACACCGAAGACGGTGTTAACCGCACTAAGCCGGAGTGGTGGCTGAACACATCGACTGGCGAGCGGCGTTGTTATCTCGCGTGTCACGGCGAAACCATGGCGGGTGAAAGCGGTGATGGGGGACGGCGCGCCCAGTACCGACCGGCGGCCGGGGACGAAATTGTCTGGACTTACTAGCCCAAATATTTCACAAATATGAAGGCAAAACCTGTGTAACCCGTTAAAATTCAGTTGCTTAGATTGATTTAGACGGAGGTTTTGCCGGTGACGAACTGTACCCGAGAGGTCGTTGAATTTCCAGCCTTGAAGCGGCGCACGATGCAAGCGGATTTCAAAGGTGGGCACATCACTTCTGATGGCGGTGTACTGCTGCTGCGTCAAGTGGATCGGCGAATGGGATTAACCAAAGAAGTGGATAAAGTAATACCCGAGTCACGTGACCCCCGTTATATCCAACACAGCCAACTCAGTTTGTTACGTCAACGCATTTATGGTTTGTGTCTTGGGTATGAAGATCTCAATGATCATGAGCACATTCGATTAGATCCGGCGATTCAAAGTGCAGTAGAACGGGACAACGTATTAGGCAGTGCCCCAACGCTGTGTCGTTTAGAGAATCGTGTTGATCGAAAAGTGGCGGTAGAGCTGCATAAAGTGATGGTGAATCAGTTTATTGCTTCATTCAAACGAGTACCGAAGCGGCTGGTTCTGGATTTTGATGCGACCGATGATCGGGTGCATGGCGAACAAGAAGGTCGCTATTTTCATGGTTATTATGATCATTACTGTTTCTTGCCCTTGTATGTGTTCTGTAAAGATCAATTGTTAGTGAGTTATTTACGTCCCAGCAAGATCGATGGTGCGAAGCATGCGTGGGCCATATTGTCATTACTGGTCAAGCGATTGCGTCAGGTCTGGCCCGATGTTGAGATTATCTTTCGGGGCGATTCCGGGTTTTGTCGTTGGCGGATGCTCAAGTGGTGTGAAGGTCATGGTGTCGGCTATATCGTGGGCATCGCTAAGAATAATCGGTTAAACCGAATGATTGAGGGTGATCTGAGTCGGGCGGAACAGACAATGACTGCATTTCACCCCAAGGTGCGCCGATTTACCGAGTTTCAATACCAAGCCGATAGTTGGGATCAACCCCGCCGCGTCGTTGCCAAGATAGAAGTGACGGATAAAGGGCGTAACCCCCGTTACGTGTTGACCAACCTGACGGGCAATCCTGAAACGCTGTACGACACGCTGTATTGTGCGCGTGGTGAGATGGAGAATCAGATCAAGCAACAGCAATTGGATTTATTTGCGGATCGCACCAGTTGTCACCGCTGGTGGGCCAACCAGTTTCGGGTATTAATGTCGTCGTTAGCCTATATTTTGCTCGAATCCATTCGACGACTGGCCTTGAAACAGACCGAACTGGCTCACGCCTATGTGGGCACGATTCGCTTGAAGTTATTGAAGGTCGGCGCAGTCATTATCCACAACACGCGCCGCATCCGATTTTTACTCTCCAGTAGTTATCCGTACAAGGACTTGTTCCAGACGGTCGCTGCACGATTAATACCTGGGTAGTTCACCGCCTTGGTGAGGGTAACCCGATGGCGAGACGCCAGGGACCCTTGCGTCAAAAATTGGACTCATCGACAACAACAATCCCATTACCTTATATCTATAGCGAACTACACGAGCGGATCGCAATCATCATCGTCTTTTGATGTTCAATCCCCTCATGCAAACACAAAAATCACGCTTTCGTAAAAACGGATGAAATATCCAGGCTAGACCCTATATCAAAATGCTCGCGCTTTGCCGATACGTCGTCGTTAAAAGCGTTTTCAAAATACTCATGTATTGTCATATACACTGCGCTTTTTCGGGCGTTTTCGCCTCGTCTTGCCTTCGCTCGTCAATTTTGAGATAGGTTCTAAATTAATTGCACTAATTGCTCGATTTGAAGCTCGTTAATCAGCGGCTTCAATTTGTCTTCAATCAACGAGTTAGTTAAAGGCCCGATGTGACGGAAACGGATCACACCTTGTCGATCGATCAGTAAAGTCACAGGAATTGCGTCTATTCCAAAACTACCGGCGATCTTTCCCTCGTCGTCCCAACCGATTTTATCGTAAGGGCTGGTGTAGTACTGCAACCAACGTTGAGCATCGGTGCGTTTGTCGCGATAGTTAATACCCACAATGGGTATATCGCCGGCATCGGCAAGTTGCAGTAGCAAGGGGTGTTCGTCGCGACAAGTTAAACACCAACTGGCCCAAACATTAATAAGCGTGACACGGCCGAGCAAATCATCTCGGTTGACAAGTTGCGCGTCTTCATCCAGTTGTGGTAATTCGAATTCGGGAAGTATTTCGCTCGGGTGCAAAATTGGCAGGGAATCGAACGAACGTCCAAACAACAACACGAGCGCGATTACAACCGCCACAATACCGGGCAGCAGTACTCGGAGGTGCTTGCGAATACCTGAAGGACTCGTGCCGGAAAAATTTCCGCCGTCTTGCATCAGGCAAAGTGACTCAACACCAGTTGGGACAAAGCATTCCGATCAAGTATACGTATAGACCCACGTTGCACATCAATCCAACCTTTATCTTTCATGTTTTTTAGTTCACGCGAAATCACTTCGCGAACACTACCTAATTCCGCCGCCAAACCCGCATGGGTTTTGTGAATCTCTGCGTCGGTTTCAGATTCACTAAGCAGGCACTCAGCAATACGAATATCCAAACGGTCAAACGCCAGCCCTTTTACCAAAGACATCAAGCGCACCAGTTGATCGCCGTATCCGTTTAATACAAACTCACGAAATCCTGTTGATTCAGACATGCCGCGAAAAAAATTCTGCCTTGAAATTGCCACCGCGTTGACATTGGTCTCGGTGACGCTGCTCGCCGGATAGGGCTTATCAGATAAAAGACAACCGGTGGTCAAGGCACAGCTGTGTCCTGCCTTAACACGATACAGCATCAGTTCACGGCCATCCGGCGAGGTTTTGTAGACACGGATCGACCCTTCAATACAGAGTAGATAAGCCCTACACGGATCGCCTTCGCGAAACACGGCGCTACCCGGTTCCAGGGCAATGGTGTCGTTGACGGAATTACAGATTTCACGACCAACCGGGTCTTCGATATCGCGCAAAGCGGGAAAAACGTCTAACCACGGCGGCGAGGTTTTCGATGTGGTGATTTTGTCCAAAGTCCTGTCCTACCTTTGTGTTTAAATATTTACCGGCTGACGAGCCAAAAAACGATCATTAACTGATGTTGCATTGAAGTATTCATTGATGGCTGTCAATAAACAGCATCATTCTTTACCCACGACGGTGATGGTGGTAAGTGATGCGAATTGCGTGTCGAGATGCGCTGGTCGACGAACGGGCCGAAGACATGTTTCATATACGCAATGGTGGCATTGATGTCGTCATCGGGCAAAACGGACTTCCATGCCGGCATGGAAGTTCCATTGATTCCGTTTGCTATCGTGTCATACAGGCGTTGATAGTTCACGCGGGTTTTAAACAATTGATTGGTGAAATCGGGAGGATGTGGCGTCAAAAAACTCCCGATCCAATTACGACCGGTGCCGTCCTCAGCATGACAATGCGCACAATGCCGTTGATACAAAAGCTCGCCCCGAGCCTCTTGTGCGGTGGCATTAATCAAAACAGGAGCCTGTTCATGCAATTCGTAAACCGGTGGTTCGTTATTTTCTGTATAGTTTCCGGGCGGATAGGACACGCCTCTCAGTTCCCATCGGCTGGTTTGCGGGTTAGCAGGGGGTTCATGACAACTGATACAAGCAGATAAAAACAAATGTTTGCCTGCACGTTCGTCAACGGTTAACGAGTTCTCATCATCACCAATTGAAATTTTTCCAAATATATAGGGAAATGCAGCCCGATAGCGTTCGTGGCGCGACCAACCGTTTTGTTCCGTGTGATAACGATAGTCCTGGTCAGAACCCGACATGAATGCGTTGCGCACATAAGCAACCACAGATTCGATTTCATCCCGTGATAGGGTGTTTCCGAAAGCACTCATTGCAGTACCCGGTTTCCCCTGATAAATTGTCTTAAACATCTGCTCGCGCGTAAGCTCTTCGAGCGAGGTCACGGTAAAATTCCGCGGTGGTGGGTCTAAATAATTAGCGGCTAATGTAACGCCATTGCCCGCATAACCATGGCATTGATAGCAGTAGTAATCGTAAATCCTTTTCCCACCGCTATTGGTATCGTCCGCTATACTTGTACCTATACAGCGAGCGGCAATTAAGAACGCCAGGAGACTTGTTAAAAATCTTTTTCCAGTACTGCGTTTGCGCAAAACGTGATTACAATAGGTCGAATAGACGGGCAACACCACCATAACCACCCACCCACATGCTGCTATCGTTCGCCATCGCCATGGAAAAAACATTTTCGGCGAACAATCCATCGGACGTATTGAAGACGGTAAATCCGTCTTCGTCCTGTCTAGCTAAGCCATTGCTGGTACCTATCCACAGCCGGTTCGTGTCATCGGTTGCCAGCATGAAGACATGATTGGCCGGTAATCCATCGGCAACAGTGAAATTTTTCCAGTTGGTGCCATCGAATCGTGCCAGACCGCCGCCCCAGGTACCGCACCAAACAACACCTTTATTATCAATCGCGAGTGCGACGATATAGTTCGGGTTGTAGGCCACGTCCACGTTTTGCAGACCTTGTTCCACTTTTTGACGTGCATGGTGATCGGATACGCGGGAAGGATCGCTGTCGAACTGTAGCTGGTCACGTACCAACTCATAAGGTGCCCCCAGCCCGTCCTCATGGGACCAATTTTGCCACTGTTCGTCTTTATAACGGGCGAGTCCGCCTTCGGTCGCAAACCATATATTGCCTTCGGTATCCTCACGTAGGGCATAAACCCAATCATTGGGAAGCCCTGAGTCCGTATTCTCAACGGTGAATACCTCCCACTTCGCGGAATCTTTTAATGCGCCGCCGCGAATTCGGTTGGCGCCTGACCAGGTTGCAATCCAAATGTCGCCGTTTTTACTTTCCAACGTGTCGTACACAAATGCATCAGCCAATCCGTCCGGAATGTTGTAGTTTTCCCAGGTTTCCGTTTGTTCGTCGAACAAAGACAGTCCGCCACCGTAGGTGCCTACCGCAAGTTTGTTCTTTAGCCTGCTAATGTGAAATATACCGTTGGCCAGAAGACCGGAACGATTATCGAACAACCGGTGGGTGTCGTTTTGCAAGTCGTAGCGGATCACACCACCGGACGTACCCACCCACACCAGGTTTCCATCCGCCAGCATGCTTTTTACATTGCGGTTGCCCACCCGGAAATGCGTAAATTTGTTATGCGCACGTTGCGCAGATTGATCGGACGGGTTTGCAGACGCGGCAAGATTGTCAAGCGGTGGGTGGTTGGCCGGCGTGGACGTATCCGGTGTATTCGGTTGCGCCGATTGGTTAGCCAGGTTTTCCGTCATAGCGAGATCATCAAGCGACGGATGATCGGCCGGCAAGGTTGCGTTGTTTGATGTTTCCGGTTGCGCAGGTGCGGATGCTGTTTCGGAAGTTGAAGATGTAGCCGTTTGTGTTTGTTGAGACGATACATCTGTATTGGTATCGTTTTCGGTAACCCCTGTGGTATCCGCCGTTTGCGATTCTACGAGATTGGAGTTTGACTGTTTTCCCAGCCAGTATGCAGATGCGCCCACACCAAACAATAAAACAATTATTAGTAAAGTTAACTTAGTTCGCCCCATCCTAGTCTCCGCTATTTGGTGTCGCGCCTATACGCACAACACCGCCACGTGTACCAGCCCAAACATCGCCGTTCGGCGCAACGGCCAAAGCGTAAACGTTGTCGTCAATCAAACCACTGTCTCGGTTAAAAATGATCCAAGTATCTTCGTGAAAACGTGTCAGTCCGCGGTGTGTCCCAAACCAAAAAGCACCCGTGTGATCTTGAGCCAGGCTATAAACAATATTGCCCGCCAGTCCATCTTGGTGGGTGTAATTGATCCAGTTATCGCCGTTGAAACGGCTGACACCGCCACCCCATGTACCCGCCCACACTGTTTCGTCGCTCGCTATGAGTATAGAAAATACGTAGTTGGGGTTATAAGTTTCCTGCCCCTGGCTAAGCACATTGAGATCGTGGCGGCTGCGCGTGCCCAATCCGGTATTAGTGCTGGACGGAAGATATTGTTGATTGGGCTGCCCGAGCCCGTCCTGATGAGTCCAGTGGCGCCACTGCTCGCCGTCTAACATCGATACGCCGCCCTCGGTGCCAAACCAAACCCGATCGCGAGCATCGATGTCCAACCCATAAACCCATTCATTGACGAGTTCATCTTTGTAATTAGTGAATGTTTTATTGGTGAAATCGAATTTGCTCGCACCGGCCCACGTACCGATCCAGAAATCACCCTTGTTGTGCTGAGCGAAAGCATAGACCCAGTAATCCGCTAAACCGTGCATTGGAAAAAAAACTTCCCATTGATTATCGTAATACCGGGAAGCACCACCCCCGTTGGTACCGAACCACAAATGCTCTTGTTGATCCTTTCCTATGGCAAAGATATATTCATTGGCCAAGCCGTGTTCGCGGGTAAATGTCTGGCGCAACTCACGGGCTTCGAGATTGATCTCCATAACGCCAGTGGAAGTACCAACCCACAGACTGTTGGTTTTAGAATCGACCAACAGGGATCGCACCACAACGTCTTGACCAACATCAAACCGGTCCAGGACCGCATAGATCGCATGACCAGGAGAATTCGATGTGTTTGAAGACTGGGCTATGGCCAGCTTGATCCCACCGGCTGACCCAAACCCCAGAACGAGAGCGGTGTTTACTAAAACGACTGCAAAAGGTTTCAAAGAAAAGTCCTGAGGTAAGCAATAACGTCCAGGATTTCACTGTCCGTCAGGAGCCCCCGAAACGCCGGCATTAATTTTCTGCCATTGCGTATATATAACAATAGCTCGGCATCCGACTGCAATAAGCCTTCGCCACGGCGGAAATCCGGTGTATTGGGTATCTCACCACTGCCATTCACGCCATGACATTGGGCACACTGCTCCTCGTACAAGGTCTTTCCAGCAAATATGTCAGCCCCCATTGAGGTGCCGGATATAAATAAGGCGACGATCAAGAAGATGGTTTGCTTATGCATCTAATTAACTTGAGTTCTGGTGCAACTCGTCTGCTATTGATCACTGAGCGTTTGCGCCTTAATTTCGAGTTCGTTGGCTTTGGCCTCATCGACGGGTAAACTCAACTCGCCCAAACGGTGTGCTTTGGCCAAGCGGTTTGCCGCCCATGGGTCATCGATACTCAACCCGCGTTGTAACCATTCGACCGCTGTTGCATGGTCTTTCTTAAGATCAAACCGCCCGTGTTCATATGCATCCGCCAGTTTGCGGATTGCAGGTCTGTAGCTCTGTTCGGCGGCTTGTATAGTCAAACTTATGGCTATCTTGAAATCACGCTCCACACCTTCTCCTTTGATGTACATTTCCGCTAATCCTAGCTGGCCTTCAGGGTAATCTTGCGCGGCTGCTTTACGGTACCAGTCCACCGCTTCATCATCCCGGTTCGCTCCGTCCAGTATCCAAGCAAGACGTGCTTGAGCCGGCGCATAGTTTTGTTCGGCGGCCTGCCTGAACAAGCTCATGGCCATAACGACGTCACCTGTGTCGAGGTTGTATTGAGCTTTGTTATACGTCTCAATCGGAGAAGTCTGCGCGAACACGTTAGCGGATGACACCAGTACAAACAGCGTCGTTAGAACTCGCTTGCTTGCATTTTTCATTAGGCGATTAAACCGAATCACAAACTCCGTTGGATAGTTTGCTTCAGCGCTGCGTCACTGACTGTGACTTTGGTTACATTAGACCTGGACATCGCGGTTTCACCACCACGGCGCGGGCGATCCTTCATGTAGCACCGAATGACAGCGCTCGCACGCAAACGTCCCGAATGCGACCCGGTCATGACACATGCCGCAGTACTCACCCTGGAACATGTCGTTCATTGTGATTTGGTTGGCCCCGGCTTGGGCGACGAATGGTTTTGGATGACAATTGTTACAGGTCAGCCATTCAGTGTGCAAAGTGTGTGGAAACAATACATAGGGCATGTTGCGAGTCTGCTTCATGATAATTTCGTCTTCACGCCGTTGCATATCATCGCCCGCACGCATATCTGCACGCGGGGTAATTAGGCCCTGCCGCAGGGCACGCATCCAGTCGACGCCACCGCGGATATCGATAGGAAAATTGGCCATGGCCTCGTTGGCTTTCTGTAGAATCGAATAGGCCGGATTGTTGTGGTCATACAGTGAGTTTTGATCCTCAAGCGGTTTTGCTCCTCGTGTCGCGTCGGGGCTTTCTCTCTCCACGATAGTCAGTTGTTCTTCGGCTGGGGGTGGGTCGCTTGTATCGCTTGGTGTGACATCGATTGTCTCAGGCAGCTGGACCTCATCAACTTCATTCACAGTCACTTCACTTGACTCGGTTTCCTGAACTGCCTTCGATACTTTGGCTGCATCGTCCGTAACCGTGTCGACGACTTCGCTTTGGTCGACTCTATTGGTGTCGTCGGTTGTTGCAGGTATTGGTAAGGGTTTTGTGGCAATGTCGCCGGATTGTGGTTGCTTTGCCGGTGGCGACTGGCAACCGTTAACGAACAGCGATATCGATACAACGCTCACCGCCAAAAAGCAGTATAAATTCATTGATAGGTGCGTTCGGAATTCACACCGTTGCCGGGCTGGATGAATTGAGTGAACACGTATTCGGCAACATTCGCGATTTGTTGATCACTCAATACCTTACCCCAGGCCGGCATTTCACGTCCACGGACACCATCCCGGATGGCCGCGAACAACGCTGGTCGATCAAGGTATGCGCGATGTGCGGAATCGGTGAAATTGGTGGGTTTTGGGTTAATAAAATAGGCGCGCGGCCCATTACCATCACCGTCGACGCCGTGGCAAGTCGCGCAATTATCGCGATAGAAATAGCCGCCTGAATGCGCATCACCGTTTAATCCCAGTGGCATCAGCGCTAACACGTTCTCGGCCTCGCCTCCACGGTCGTCGTCATGTCCATGGAGTCCGGTCGCATCGCCGTGCTCTTGTTCGTGTTCAGTGTTTTCCGTTTCCGCCGAATGACTATCTGATGGTTGTACGTTCATAAAGGTGAGGCGAATATAGTCCACGACATTGGCAATATCCTGGTCGTTCAATTGCCGACCAAACCCCACCATCGCAGTATTGGGTTTGCCGTGTGTCACCGCGGCTATCATTTGTTTACGGCTTAGACTGTCACGAATTGAGCGATCGGTGAAGTTACGTGGTGGTGGATTGAGACCGGCTCCAGTCCAGCGTGCACGCGCACCGTCATCCCCATGACAGACTGAACAATATTCCGCATAAATATTTTTTCCGTGGGATGCTTCGGCTTGCAACCCTGCGGCATGCACGCGCATAAAACGCTTGCTGATATAGTCCACCACTGCCACCATTTCAGATTCACTCAAACGGTTTTTCCAGCCCGCCATAGCCGTACCGGGTTTGCCGTCGCGCACAGCAACTAACATTTTCTCGTGGGTTAAACTAGCCGCGATACCCGGCTCGGTAAAATCTTTTGGCGGCGGAATCAAACCTTGTCGGGCGCGCGATTGCCCATCGCCCGTATCGCCATGACAAACAGAACAATATGCTTGATAAATGTGTTGTCCGTCCTGTGCTCGAGCTAAATCAGCCATTATGACCAACGTCAAAACAGGCATGAGTAGCAACACACCGTTGGTCCGGCTCACGTGCTTAGAAATGGTCATCGCTCCGATACGTGATGATTATTACAGTGGCATTCCGTGGCATCCAAAAGTTAATTGAGTTCGATTAATCGGACAGTGACTAAGGTCACAGTACTGGTTTCAGCATCCCACTATGATTTGGCCACGATGAAGCGTTTTAGTGCGTCCAAATCTATTTTTCTTCTGCTATGTATTGCCGGATTGTTGAACGCTTGTGCTCAACTTCCTGAACAAGAACCCTTTGTGCCGCCGGTTTTTCCACCGCCACCGGAGAAACCGCGGTTTTACTTTGAGCACATGTTAATCAGCACCGCGCAGGTGAAGAGCACCGACGCCACTACACGATGGCGTCGTTTGCTAACCGGCGAGAGTGAACGTGGTTCGGGTTTTGCTAAACCATTTGATGTCAGTGCCTGCCGTGGACGAGTCTATGTCAGTGATTCGGTGAGACGAACGGTTCTGGCTTTTGATTTTCCTGGTGGACGATGGTTTCCGGTCGGTGATGACGAACCGGGGGCGTTAGTTAAGCCGTTAGGTATTGCATCCGATGCTAGTTGCAATCTATACGTCGCCGATACGACGCCGCGCCGTATTGCTATCTATGATCAAGACGGTCAATTCTTACGTGCTGTTGGTGGTGCAGAATATTTCGAGCGTGTGGCCCATGTGACCGTTGATCCAACCGGCACAAAGATTTTCGCGGTCGACACCGGTGGTGTGGGTTCCCAAAATCACCACATTCGTGTGTTTGACGCCATGACCGGTGCACACTTGTATGACATCGGCAAGCGGGGTGATGGTGATGGTGAGCTTAATCTCCCGCGCGATATCGAATTCGGACCCGATAACCGTTTGTACATCGTCGACAGCGGTAATTTTCGCGTACAAGTGTTCGAACAAGACGGTACGTTTGTACGCACCTTCGGCACAGTCGGTCGTCGTGTGGGGCAGTTCGCCCGCCCAAAAGGCATCGCAGCCGACCCAGCTGGGAATGTCTATGTCAGCGATGCCTCCCACGGTAACTTTCAGATTTTTACCCCTGAAGGCCAGCTCTTGTTATTCATCGGTGGCCGATCAAATACCTCTGAACCTGCCAAATACACCTTGCCGGCAGGTATCGATGTGGATGAGGACGGCCGTGTTTACATGGTCGGTCAGTTCTTTCGCAAGGTGGAAATCTACCGGCCGGCCGAATTGGAATCGGATCAGGGTTATCTTGGCGTTTGGGCAATGCAACTCGCCGAGGGTCAATAACTGTGACCTATGGCACAAGAAAATTGATCTAGATCAAGCGAATGAAAACTAATTTATTACTTGGTAACCAATGTCACAGACTGGTGTTGTGAAGTTGGATATTTTGCCATGGAAGAAATCTCTTGATTTCTGCGTTATTACTGAGTCCAACGATAAGGGGACAGCCATGGCAACAAGTAAATTTAAACTTCTTAAACTACTAATAGGCGGTGTTTGCGCCGTTTTATTTTCATCGAACGTTTTTGCTCAAGGTATTCTTGGTAGTAAACACGATATGCAAACCCAGGGAGCTGTGGGCTCTGACGAAGTATGTGTGTTCTGTCATACACCTCACGGTGCCGATACGGGTGCACCAGCCCCGTTGTGGAACCGTGTACTGGATACGACCATAGCCTATGACCGTTATTCGTCATTGGGTACTGCGACACTTGATGGTGACGAAGCCCCGGTTGGTTCGGTGTCGTTGGCATGTCTGTCCTGTCATGACGGCACCCAGGCACGTGATGTTGTAATCAATACTCCTGGTTCCGGTGGACATAGTCCTACCGGTAGCCCAATCGGTGGTATCAGCACCCTAGGTGTATTGTCGGGACAACCGATTCCTGCTTTGGGAACGGATCTAACGGATGATCATCCTGTGAGCATTCAATATGCAGGCGGCGCTTGCCAAGATACGCTGGCCGATTGCGATCCAACGACTGCAGCGACGGGCGATCCGGACTTTGCGGTTGCGCAATACGAACTGATCAACGGACAAGATCAATGGTGGGTTGACACAGAAGCGGCGTCAAACAATACGCGCAACAAGACCGACATGATTTTATACGCGCGTAATGATTACATCAATGCGGCCGGTGTAGGACCATCCGTGGAATGTGGAAGTTGTCATGATCCACATCAAGCGGCACCACAACCGGTGAGTTTCATGCGAGTCAGTAATGCTCAAAGTGCAGTTTGCTTGGCGTGCCATATTAAATAACAGTTTCAAACCGAAACTTACGAAACTTACTTTTTGCACAGGCCAAGGGGGTTGCCCCCTTGGCCTGTTGTTTTTGTAGGACAGAATGGTCATGCGTTCAAACCGGTTTGTTTATTTCCTTGGACTGATAACGATGGCCTCTATAGGAACACACGCGCGGGACGTTGATACAGCTGCTGCGGACGAGGTTTTTGCAACTGTAGGTGACAAGGCCATCCATGTCGACGAATACAACGCCGCTTTACAGCAAACCATTCGCGAACGTTTCTACCACGGCCAACCACCCGCCGCGATGGTAGCAACGGTGCGTCGTGAAGTTGCCGATCAAATGATTGATCGGGTTTTATTGTTGAATGAAGCCGATCGACTTGGGTTAAAACCTAACCGCAAACAAGTCGAACAACAATTAAAGCAACATTTAGACAAACGTTCCGATCAAGGTAACATTGATAAAAAAGCGTTACGCAAATGGTTAAACCAGCAAGACGTGCTGGCACAACTCGAAAATTCGGTAAAGAATGTTGCACAACCTACCAACGACGAAATAGAAAAATATTACACAAACAATCCCGATAAATTCACCGAACCTGAGCAAATGCGCCTGTCCGTTATTTTGTTAGCGGTAGCCCCTTCCTCAAGTTCATCGGTTTGGGCTGCAGCGCGTGAAGAAGCAGCACGTATCAAACACAGCCTGGACAACGGCGCCGATTTTGCCGAGTTGGCGCGGCTTCATTCCGCCGATGCATCCGGACCAAACGGCGGTGACATGGGTTATCTCCATCAAGGCATGCTGAGCGAACCGGTGGAACAAGTGATCGGCCAACTAGACATCGGTCAAACCACAGACCCAATCATGGTGCTGGAAGGAATCGCGTTGTTCCGAGTAGTGGATAAACGGCTACCCAAATTGCATGCACTAACAGAGGTTCGTGAACGAGTTGAGGCTTTGGCACGTCAAGATCAGGCGGGGCAGCATTGGCAAAACCTGATAAACCGGTTGCGTAGTGAAACCGATATCAATATTGAGCAGAAATATCTTAACGAGACGTAGTACTACGACCAATCGCGTATTGTTCGCTATGGCGTGCATTGAATTCAACACGGCGGAAGCCATGTATCGTGTCCGGGAAATTGCAAAAGACTATTGTGCGCACACTATTGGCCGCCAGTACTTCAGCTTGCGTAGTAATGATGGCTAACCTGCCGGCGTCGGCCCAGCGGTACACATTGGCCCCTATTCAACTGGGAGGTGAATTGTCATATACATTGAGACAAGCCGATGCGGTGGAACGCGATGATAGAGACGAGCAGTTGACACGCTTTCGTCTCACCGCGAACTCTTATATTTGGCAACCTTGGTTTGCACGTTGGCAAGCCGGTCTTACTTTTGGGGTAAACCGCAGTAAACGAGACGAGTTCAGCGGAATCGAGACGACCACGTCCGATGCCGCCGGTGGTAATTTATTATTTCGGTTTTTCCCCGTCAGTCATTTCCCGTTGGAGTTGTTTTACGATCAAAACGATAGTCGTGTGGAAGACACACGTGATTTTCTATCGGATATTGAATTTACCCGTTATGGCATTGCGCAACGTTACAACGCCGCAAATGGCAACCGTTATCGGCTGCGATTAGAAACTAACGAAGTTATCGATGAAGAAGGTGCTACAGACACCGGTGATCTAATCCGCTTAGGGGTATCGCGTAGCTTTAACGCCCACCAATTGAGCTTTGACTATGGTTTGACGCAAATTGACCGTGATGAAAGAGTTTCACGCCGGACCGGTATTGATGATGATTCACGTGATGTTGCAATGACGTTGCGTCACAGTTTTAGACCGGGACGACAATTCAATATTAATAACACACTGGACTACGACGAAGAAGATACCGAGATTCTAGAAGGTGTCGATATACGATTTTCATCATTACAATTTAATAGTTTTATTACCTGGCAACCGAATATTGCGCGTCCATTGCGTATTACCGGTAATACGCGAGTAAGTAATTTTGACCGAACAAGTGCGGGCGTTAATTCGGACTCCGAGTTAATCGACTTGAGTGTCGGCGCGATCTACGATTTAAATGACCATTGGCAACTCACCGGTAGTGTCGGGCTTGATCAAAGCGGTAGCGATAGCGACAAAGCCCGTACTACGTTTGAGTCCGTTGGTTTCCGGTATCGCCCCGATCTTATCATTCTTGGTAAATTTGACTATAACTGGTCATTAGCAACTACAGTTACCAATTTCGATGAAGATGAGGAAGGCGATTCCCAGGAATTGGACTTTGGTATCGGTCACAATCTAAGCAGGCAATTCGCACTACAAGACAAATCCTCTATCGTATTCCGCTTATCGGAAAATGTTCGCGCCCAGGACGATACCTCGGAAGATGAGTTCGATAGCGATTCTGAGCGGGTGTTGGTTCACGGTACGTCGATCACTTGGAACAAAAGTCAAGGACGCACCAATCTGTCGGCGGGAATCTCATTAAATGATTCGCGGGATTTTGGTGAGGATGAGGATACATTTCAATTAGGCAATATACGATTTTCAGGTTATCACCAACTCGGACGGCATGCGTCACTCAGCGGTAGCCTTGGGTACCAGATCACTCGTCGCGACGACTTCGGTATTGACGATAGTGGCGGAAACCGACGAGATAGGTCGACTAGTGCAAATCTGCGCTATCTTCATGGGCGCGTATTCGGTGTGCGCCGTCTTCGTTTTAAATCCGAAGTGATTGTTCGTAACTCATTGTTACGGTCCGAGGCCGACGACGAATTACGGTTTCTACTACTTAATGACCGTCAGGCTGACCGTGAATGGGAGAATCGCCTGGATTATTCCATTGGACGCCTCGACTTGACCTTAAGCTCTACATTTGCCGAGACCGAAGATGACATGGAACGATCAATGATATTTCGTGTGACAAGACGATTTGGCCGATAACAACAAACGTGAATTTAATAACCAAGGGCGGTGACATATGCCGAATAACAATCGCTTACTTTTAACCGTAGCAGGGATTCTGTTGGTAACTGGGTTTGGTCACTCCACTGCGCGTGCAGAGTACGGTGACGTCGTTATCAATAATTATTCGGATGCTGCAGGCATGCGCCCGGTGATATTCCCCCACTGGTTTCATCGAATTCGATTTCGCTGCAAAGTGTGCCACGCGGATCTTGGATTCGACTTTAAGGCAGGTGGTAACGACATCAACATGTTGAAAATCATTGATGGCGAGTATTGTGGCGCATGCCATGACGGGCAAACCGCTTGGTCGGTAGAAAATTGCGATTTATGTCACTCCGCCAAGCCGAATACGCCCACTCAAGTGCATGAAAGCACCCTGCAGAAATTACTGTCACCGGCAAATTAAAGGTGCACCATGAAAATCCGAAGAGTTTTTACAACGACTATTAACAAGATAACGGGTACGTGCGCGTTACTGGCATTGGCCTATTTCACCACCGTAGCCGCGCAAAACGAATTAGGCAAATCAGGTGAAGAGATCGTAAATACAGTGTGCGCCACTTGCCATGACGCGGGGGTGGCGGGTGCACCAAAAACCGGTCAAGCGGGAGACTGGGCGACGCGGCTAGAACAAGGTGACGATGTACTCGTCGAACATGCGATCGCCGGCGTTAATGCCATGCCACCTAAGGGCGGCGATATGTCGCTTACCGACGAAGAAGTACGGCGCGCCGTTGTTTATATGTTGGCACTGATACGCAGCACGGATAGTGCTGGGGGCACTGCTGAGGAGGAAAGTATAACCACTAACCAAGCTGATGTAGTGCAACCAGAACCGGAACTTGTTGCGCAATCGGATACGCAGAAGGCACAAGAAGCGGATTCCAAGCAGCAGGCAAAAGTCGCGGCGGTAAATACTTTTAATCGTCTGATGAAACCACCGAGTCAGCGTAACCCGGCGCCCGCCAAGGACGGTATTCATGATCCGGCGAACGATGCCACGAATTTATTACAACCACCGGCGGAGGCATTTAACACCCTGCCCAAAGGACAATCCGGAAACTACATCGATTGGGTACTTGCTTTGCAAGACGGACACATCGCACCCTGGTTTGATCTCAATGACGCCAACGCCCAACCGGTACTTATGGATTTGAATATTGTCAGAGAAGTAAAGGGCTCGATGCCGGATGTAGTTTATCCGCACAAACAACACACCGAGTGGCTCGATTGTTCTAACTGTCACCCCGCCATATTCACGCCGAAAAAGGGTGACAATCAAATTTCGATGGCAGCTATTCTGCTTGGCGAGAAATGTGGCGTGTGTCACGGAAAAGTTGCTTTCCCCGTATCCGATTGCCGTCGTTGCCATGCCAGGAAGAAAGGGAATGTCGCAACCGCGGCGGGAGGATAATTGCGTTAAGCAAACACATGCCCAGTTTCGCAAACAACCCAGCGCTTATACTGCTGGGATTTGTGGCCTCGGCTATTGCTGTAGCGTTGTTAAGCAGTCCAGCGTCAGCTCAAGACGCAAACAATGCGGCAGAACCGAAAAACACCACACGTCAAGCGCTCGAACAAAAAATAACGCTGCTGGAGAAGCTTGTAGTCAACTCTCCGTCGGCTCACCGTGTTGACAAAAGTGCTAATCAACAAGCGATACAAAAATTAAACGACGCTGAGAATGCGTTGTCAGAGGCAAAGCGCTTACTTGATGAAGGTTTGTTAACGCAGGCACAGCAGTCTGTGGATAATGGTCTGCGCTCGGTCGCCAAGGCATCACAATTGGTGATCGATAGGGGGCGATTCGATGAACGCAATCTCGAACAATATAGACAGTTACGTCAACGCGTCGAGTCTTTTACACTGGCTTTTAGTAAACTGGTCGACGATAGGGGCGAATCAGCACAGAAGTTATTGGACCGGGCAAAACTGCAGACCTTGGTTGAAAACGCCGAGAAGTTGTCGGCGGATCATAACTATGTTGGTGCAATCAGTGCACTGAATAATGCAGCGGATATGGTCGAAAGGGCCTTGGTTGAGGCCCGACGATCCGAAACGGTGGTTTATTCTTTATCATTTGATACACCTGAGGATGAGTATGAATACGAATGGGAGCGTAACCGTAGTCACCAAGAATTGGTGAACTTATTGATTCAACAACGTCAACCGGAGCCATCCACCGTGCGACTCATTAATGAATTGCTTGAGCAAAATTCAAGTTTGATATCTATGGCGCAATCACTAGCGGAAAAAGGCCGTTACAATAAAGCGATTAGGACAATGGAGGAAGGTACAGGACAATTGATTCAAGCATTGCGTTTAGGTGGACTAAATCTTGTACCAACACAATGAACGACTTGAATTATTGATCGGATAATTTTTCGTAAAGAAAGGTAATTTCTTCGAAGTGTTGTAAGATTTCCTCACTAGCGTCGGCAACAATCAGTGGAAACGTGGTGGATCCTTCAATGTTTAAAGCGCTCGAGAATGATACCCACAGGTCGCTGACTTGCTGTAGTCGTTGACTAATACTGCGGGTGTTTGCGGCACTGGATTGAAGTTGTTTCAAGGCGGCGGCAAATTCATCCCGCGTTTGTTTTAAGTCATTTTGCAAGTTGGGGTTGTCTACACCCCATGCCTTTAGTAGATACAATTTCGCCGCTCGTTGTGACAACATTCTTTGCCGGCCGGCGACGTTTACTAATCGCGCATATTCCGTGCTGCTGCTTTCTTCGAGCATCTCCACAACGCCATGCGCCATCTCCAACAACTCATCGCTGTCCTGCGCCAGTTGTTGAGCACGTGATTTGTCAACCGAACCGGTAACAGCAGCGCGAAACGGCATCCATTTTTCCTGCACCACGCTCAGTTCACGCAAGATACTGGTGTCGGTTGTAAAGTTTTCGAGTGCGGACGTCTGTTGTTCAAATAACTCCGCTGCGCCAGTGAGCTGAGTGCGCGATTGATCGGGAATCACGCCTAAACCGATTTGACAATAAGCCTTGATTACTCTCTGCGTTAGCATGCGCTGACGGCCAGCTATATTGACCGCTTCTGCGTCCGTTAAGCCCGTCTCCGCCAACGCATGACTCGTCATTAAAAACAGGCACAGAACAACGTATCGTTTTATCATCGATGAACAAACCTCAAAGGTTCAACTCAACGGTACTCGGGAGTGGCACTGCTGCGATTACTCATGTTAATTGCGCTAACAACGACGTATTAAGGCTTTGCAATGACAGCGATAAAAGAGGGAAAGCTCTTTAGGTACTGTGCCTCAATTAGCGCTGTTGGGTGAGTACTCGCCAAGGAATTCTTGAGCTGGTGCATAACCTTGTTCAGCGGCCTGGATGATCCATTTGGTGCCTTCTTTCGTGTCTTGGATTACACCCGTACCGGCGATAAGGAGTAGGCCGAGGGTGTATTGTGCGGCGGCGTGATCCTGCACGGCGGCCGCTATATACCAACGCGCCGCTTCTTGATCGAGGTCGGTTGCCGGCGCGTTTTTAACGAAACCAAAGATGTACATACCGGCCAGACGATATTGAGCATCGGCATCGCCTTGGTCCGCGGCAGCACGGAATAAATCAAATGCCTTGGTGTCGTCTTCTTCGACGCCATGACCAAAATGATACATTTGACCTACAATTGTTTGCGCTTTCGTTTGGCCTTGTTCCGCCAGCGGGGAAAGCAACGCCAAGGCCAGTTCGTATTGACCATCTTCATACGCTCTGATGCCTTGCTCCAGATTGTCCGCAGACGCCGAACCGGCTATCGACCACAGGCCGATACCTATTGCTAACAAAATCAGATATTTAAACAAGCGCATTTAGAACAGTCACACACAATCAGACGGACTGATGATCGGATTAATTCCATAATGACAGTCACATTATCCGCAATGACGCTGCGTCGATATGTGACGTTGATCACATACAGCGATTGGAGCGTCTAGTAAACATTATATTGAACATGAGTTTGCGTAAAACGCCTCTGGTACCAAGAATTTATCTAAAAATGCGTCGCCCTTTTGATTTCCTTGCCCATGTGGGTACCGCGCTTCGCGTCGCCATCATTTGCATTGGTTTTGTTACTGCAACCAATGCGCAAACGGAAAACCGGCTCGAATCCGTCGCCAAACTGATCGAATCGTCCTCAGCCGCGCAACAGATCGAAACCAGTAACAATCCACAAGCCATTGCTCGCCGCGAGGATGCACGGGCCCTATATCGTCAAGCTGTCGAGACGCAACAGCAAGGAAACACTGAAAGTGCTGATAAGTTTCTGCAACAAGCGACACAGACAATGTTCGAAGCAGTCCGATTAGCCGGTAAAGAGCAGATCAACGATGAAAAAACGCGCAAGGAATTTGCTATACGAATGCAAAGCGTAGAGGCATTGATGCAAGCGTATCAGCGTATCAGTATCGAAAAAAATAATGGTGGGGCAAATCAGTTCAGACAAGACGTCACCGCCAAACTGGAACACGCTCAATCCCTACACGACGATGGCCAATTGGAACAGGCCCGTGGTGTATTGGATGATGCGTATGTAATGGCCAAGACCGCTATCGAAGAACTGCGTGGTGGCGATACCCTAGTGCGCTCGCTGAATTTTGCCAGCAAGGAAGAAGAATACCGATATGAATTGGATCGCAATGACACCCACGAAATGCTGATAACAGTCTTGCTAAAGGAGAAAATGCAAGACGGCAAACCCAACGCGATGACACAACAATTCATCGACAAGGCGAAAGACTTACGTTCGCAAGCCGAAAAGGAAGCGTCCAGCGGCGATTATTTAACGGCAATCAAGACACTGGAAGAATCGACACGTCACTTAGTGCGGGCCATACGAGGTGCAGGTATCTATATCCCAGGTTGAGTATCGCACCCAGGTTGGACACCGTTGTCGCAGGCGACTGCATTGGGTTTTTTGGCTTTTACTGTTGGCATGCAATACCGCATCGGGCGAATGGCAACCTTTAACGGCGGATAGCGTACATGATCCCGCAGCACCGGCTTTAAACCTGCTGCAAGCACCGGCCGACGCGTTGTCGGTGTTACCCCCGGACGACGCCGGCAATAAGGTGAATTGGGTCGAAGCGTTGCGTCAGGGACACATTAATCCGCGCACCAACATATTCCCCGAAACCAAAATCGAAGTCTTGGATTTGGATATTTATTTTGATCAAACTGCTGATCTACGCATCGTGCGCTTTCCCCATCGGCCCCACACGGAGTGGCTGGACTGTGCCAATTGCCATGATCAGATTTTCAAGCGTGGCACTGGAGTCAACGAATTCGGCATGTTTTCGATATTGGAAGGAGAGTTCTGCGGGCAATGTCACGGTGCGGTGGCGTTTCCACTGACCGAATGCGACCGCTGTCACAGCGTGACCAGCGAAGAATACGAAAACATTAAAAAAGCAGCTGCGCCGGAATGAATCGAAACCACCTTCAACTGAGTATACTGTCAATGACGATATTGGCTGTGGTGATTGCCAGCGACGTGGTGGCGGAATACGGTGATGTTGTCCTCAACAAACACGCGGAACAAGAAGGCATGCGCCCTGTCGTGTTTCCGCATTGGTTTCATCGCATTCGCTTTCGTTGCAAAGTCTGCCATTCAGAGCTTGGTTTCGAAATGCGCGCGGGCGCTAACAACGTCACTATGGATGAGATTACCCAAGGTAAATTCTGCGGCATGTGTCATAACGGGACAACAGCGTGGTCGGCGGAAAACTGTGACTTGTGCCACACCGGCCGGCCCGGGCTCGCCAGCGGCATCTATGGTGGACACGAAACCCTGGGTCCTGGTCGCTGGTGAGTAAACGGCGAGTCATGTCTATTCGCTACGTTCCCATCCCGGTATTTCTGTTTATCGTATTTCTTGTCGTTTTGTCAGGTGGGTGTGCCAAGACTCCGCTGGAAATGCATTATCGCGTGACTTCGGTTGACAGCACCGAGCAGGTTTGGCCGGGATTGCCTGAAATACCACGATACCGCTATGCGGGCGAACTTACCGGTGAGGATAATTTTCGGCCGGTTGACGGTAGTCGTGGTGAAGGGGTGCGCAAGGTATTGCGCTGGTTGGTGGGGCTGGGCGCAAAACGGGCTGACCGCATCGTACTACAACGACCGCAAAGCGGTACCGTTGATGCGCAGGGTCGTATCTTTGTCACTGACACCAGCCGTGCTGCCGTTTTTGTATTTGATCCCATTGCCGGTCAATTGGATGTATGGGACCTTGCAGAATGGAACACGCTGTTTATCGCACCCATAGGCGTCACCATTTCTGATAACGAGGAATTACTCGTCACCGATGCCGAACTCGGTGCGGTATTTCATCTCGATCAGGAGGGAAAACCGGTTGGCAAGATTGAACACGAAACCTTAAAGCGGCCGACGGGAATTACCCGCGATCCGATGACAGGTCTGATCTATGTGGCCGACACCAAAGCCCACAATATCAAAGTATTTTCCCGTTCTGGCCAATTGCAACGCACCATTGGTCAACCTGGAACAGATCCAGGCACATTCAATGCACCCACGCACATTGACTTTGTGAACAACCGTCTTTATGTCGTCGATACACTGAACGCACGTGTGCAAACGTTGACTCCGGAAGGAAAACCGCTTTCCACGGTGGGCGAGCGGGGGCTTTATGTCGGCAATCTTACGCACCCAAAGGGCGTGGCAGCGGACAATGACGGCAACGTTTACGTCACCGAGTCGTTTTATGACTACTTGCTAATTTATGATGATAACGGTCAGTTCTTGCTACCCATTGGCGGGACCGGGGCCGATGCCGGCCGTTTTTTTCTACCCGCAGGGCTGTGGATGGATCAACAAGAACGTTTGTATGTGGCGGATATGTTTAATGGGCGGGTCATGGTATTGCAGTACCTGGGTGGATAGTTGGCTATGATCGGATTTCGGTGGTTGGTAATCATCATTTCCGGGATCACGTTGTCGTCGGCGTTTGGTCAAATAGAATCAAACGTTCGCCAGACCAAACACAATCTTTCCATTACCGGTCTCGGTACGGTGAAAGCGCAAAGCGAGACGGAAATCTGCGTCTTTTGCCACACACCGCACGGTGCCACCCAGGCACCCGGCGCACCGTTGTGGAACCGGCAACTTTCAGGACAAACCTACACAACTTATTTGTCGTCATCGATCGATGCGGAATTGGTGAATGGACAATTGGCTCAACCGGCCGGGAGTTCTAAACTGTGTTTGTCTTGTCACGATGGGACGCTGGCAATTGGAACGGTCAATGTTCTGGCCGGACAACAGAACGTGGATATATTGATGTCGGGCGTGGCGGGTGACGGTACGATGCCGCCGGGTAACGGCATTACGACAGGATTTACCCGCGATCTTGGTATTGATCTCACCAATGACCACCCGGTATCCGTTACATACGATGATGCATTGGCCAATGCGGATGGCGAGTTACGGGTGCCGGATGCACTTCAACAGATTCCGCCTGGCGTTGGCGATTTAGTCGCGATACGCGACCACAGCAATGATGTGAAACCCTTGTTGCCGTTGGAGACGACGGGGCCGAATAATCGTGGGCAAGTACAGTGCGCAACGTGTCATGATCCCCACGTACGCGACACTGGTGGAGCCGACATCAAATTTCTACGCGCCAATCGTTTTCAACAAGCCGCCGCTGGAGGTGGTGATTTCAACGAAGCCAACGACATTATTTGTATAGCGTGCCACGACAAGGATCTAAACGCAGCGGGTTGGGCGAATTCGGCCCATGCACACCCATCGGTGGCGAACGAAGTTTACAGTTCCAGCGCGGCGACCGTGCGCGAGTTTCCCGCGGGAATACAAGTATGGGAGGCCTCGTGTTTGAATTGTCACGACACCCATACGGTACAAGGTGCACGCCGTCTGGCTCGGGAGGGAACCGATGACAATAACTCACCCAAACAAGGTGGGAACTCGGCCATCGAAGAAACCTGTTACCAATGCCACAGTAACCCCGGCAGAACCATTCTAACGTCGACAGCCGAAGTGCCGAATGTGGAAACGGATTTCTCTTCGCTGCGGCACATGCCGATCGACAATATCGATCAACAAACCGGTATCGAGGTACATGACATCGGAACGGGCACAGGTGGGTTTGAAGGTCTGCGTCGCGGCATTGATCTGATCGAGGAACAACAATTACTCGGTAAAACCGTTCCTACCAATCGGCATGTTGAATGTACGGATTGCCATCATCCGCACCGCATGATCAAAAATCGTTTATTTAATGATAATGCCGCTTCGCCGGATGTCGCGGGTACCCATCTGCCTGGTACCAATTTGGCGTCCGGTGTTTTACGCGGATCCTGGGGGGTGGAACCGGTGTACACGTCTTCCAGTTTTCAAGATTTACCCGCGTCTTATGACATAAAACGGGGTATCGGTATAAGCACCGCCGCCAGCGTGGGCCATGTCACACGCGAATATCAGATCTGTCTTAAGTGCCACTCGGACTATGGTTACGATGACGATAATGTGTACCCGACCGGATCGCGGCCCAATCTTGGCGATTCGGGTGGGGGCACCCCAGCCGGTACCAACGGTTTAGACCAATACACTAATCAAGCTAAAGAATTCCAGGCACCGAGCAGCCACATGGGTGAAGGCACAGCAACAAACTCCGGTGCAGGCAGCGCATTTACTACCGACAACCATAGATCCTGGCACCCGGTTATCGATGCTACGGGGCGTTCCTTGGCGGCACGGTCCATCAGCGCCGGTAACAATCCCTGGATCGGTCCTTGGACCGGCGGCGTCGGTTCACAAACCATGTATTGCAGCGATTGCCATGGTTCGGACACCGGGCCTACCACCATTGAGCCCAATGGCGGTGAAGACGGCAACCCGTGGGGTCCGCATGGTTCGATAAACGATTTCATATTGAAAGGCACCTGGGATGGCTTAACCGGCGGTGATACACGGGAGGTTCCGAGCACCGATCCTAAGAATGGTTTGTGTTTCAAGTGTCATGATTACCAGAGCTACGCGGATCGCGACGGCGACAGCAACGATAGTGGATTTAGCGGTTCGAAAAGCAACAACTTACATGCATTTCATGCGGATAAGATTGAAAAACTTCACTGTAGTTGGTGCCATACGGCGGTGCCCCACGGTTGGAAGAACAAAGCGTTATTGGTGAACCTAAACGACGTCGGCGAAGAAGCCGGACAAGCACCCGGTACCGAGGTCACCATTACTTCGGATGGCGAAGTGTACGATCAGGGACCGTACTATCAGAACGCGAAACTGAAGATCATCAATTTCGCGCAAAGCGGTAACTGGGAAGACACCAATTGCGGTTCCGCCAGTGGCGATCCTGAAAACGATGTGGGCCGCGAATGGATGCGTAACGTCTGCGCCAACCCGCCATGATACGTTTAGTCAGAACTTTCGCATCGTTGCGTCTGGTCTTGATCGGTATGGGACTGCTGGGTGCGGGCGTGCTAATCAATATAAAGATTCATCAACATGTGTACTACATCGTTGCACCCCTGGCATTGCTGGCACTAAGTCTGGTCGCAGCGCTTATTATCAATCACCGTCTTCGGCAAAACACCGGCTTATGGATTTTCCACGCATCGCTTTTCCTGTTGGTACTGCTCATTGCCTATGGACGCTTGACCTATTTCAAAGGGCGTGTAGAGATTAGCCAAGGTCAAACATTGGACTCGGCAACAGTCACCACTATTGCCCGAGGGCCCTGGCATGCGTCGCCGCTAGAGCACATGAACTTCGAGCAGGGGCACATTGAAATTGACTACGCTAAAGGCTTATTACGGCGTGATACACGCAGTACCGTAACCGTTATCGATGAATCGGGTAGTACCCGCTCGGTAGTCATCGGCGATGATCAACCTCTAAAACTCGACAATTATCGGCTATATACAACGTCAAACAAAGGTTTTGCCGCGCTCATCGAATGGCGGGGAGAGAGCGGCGAGCGCCTACTCGGTACCGTTAACTTTCCATCGTATCCCGCCCTCGAATGGAAACAATATACTGAATGGCTAACCCCCGCAGGTCAATCGATTGATCTGGAATTGAAATTACCGGATATAGCCACCCAAACCCAGTGGACACTCGCAAACACCGACATTGATAGCTCCGTCGCACTCAGTACCAAGAATAGCCCCGCTACAAAGCTTTACGCCGGCAACAAGATTAGCGTCATCGATGGAGAACTACGATTAGTCGACGTGCGCATGTGGATGGGGTACCGCATTTTCTATGATCCCACACTACCTTGGTTGTTTGTGACGGCAGTAACCGGTGTCTTAGGGTTTGCCTGGCACCTCAGAAAAAAGATCTGGGGCGTGACACCGTCGGCACGAGATGTCATGGAAGGTTTGGTTTCGCAACATGGCTGACGGGCAGGAAGTGATCTGGCTGTGGTCGGGCGTGATCTGCTACGCTGTAGGCCTGTTGGTTTTTATCGGGCGTGAAAACAGAAGCGATTCTAATCGATTCACGCTTTGGTCACTTGCAGCGGGGGTGGTCTTATTCGCGATAGCCATCTTCGTTCGCTGGCAGACGACCGGACATGGGCCTTTTCTATCCATGTACGAAATTCTGTTAAGCAATCTATTTAGTCTCGGCTTTGTCTTTTTAATCATTAGCTGGTGGGTACCCTTGGTACGTACAGGTTCTCTCGGCGTATTGGGAGTGTTCGTCTTATTAGGCGTATGGGCCATCATTGAATCACCCACCCCCACAGTGTTGCCGCCAACTTACGATAATTATTGGTTATGGATTCACGTTACCTTTGGAAAAATATTTTTAGGCACTTGTCTAGCTAGTGTTGGATTGGCAATGGCCTGCCTTTTTAGCAAAGACACTTCGTTAGGAGCAGCCCAGGTGATCAACGTGTCAGACATGGACAACTGGGTTTGGCGGTTATTGGCTATCGCCTTTGTGTTTCATAGTTTGATGCTGATTGCTGGAGCGGTATGGGCGCAAGATGCCTGGGGTCGTTACTGGGATTGGGATCCATTGGAGACCTGGGCATTTGTTACCTGGTTATCCATCGCCGCCCTCCTTCATTTGAGAATCACATTTCGTATTCCGCTAAAAATTGCCTGGATGGGTGTGCTTGGAGTGTTTGCACTGGCATTTTTCACTTTTTTCGGTGTGCCGTTTATCAGTCTAGCGCCGCACAAAGGCGCCGTATGACCCAGGTAGCCGGTCCAACCGAGCGATCTCCATGAGTTAACGAAATTGATCCAGATCATCGATTCACAAAGACTTTCACAGTAATCTGTATCCCATGCAAAACCATCCAATACCTACCCAAGATCTGGTCATCGACCAAGCGTTGCTGCGTCGCTATGACAAGACCGGGCCGCGATACACCTCGTATCCCACCGCCGTCCAGTTTACCGACAATTTTTGTGATTCGGATTACCTACGAGCTGGGGCGCTGAGTAATGCGCCACCACCCAAACCATTGTCCTTGTATTTTCATATTCCGTTTTGTGCGACCCTGTGTTTTTACTGTGCCTGCAACAAAGTAGTGACCAAAAACCGGGATCGGGCTAAAGAGTATTTAAAATACTTGTTTGCGGAAATCGCAATGCAGGGAAAGTTGTATGACGATAGTCGATCGGTGCTGCAACTCCATCTTGGTGGCGGAACACCTACTTTTCTTTCAATCGAACAAATCGAAAAACTACTCACCATTTCGAAAGAAAATTTCAACTTAATTTCCGGCAAACAACGCGACTATTCGATTGAGATCGATCCACGGACGGTCAGCATCCAAACTATCGCAGATTTACATCAATTGGGATTCAACCGTCTCAGTCTGGGTGTACAGGATTTCGATCCGGATGTACAAAAAGCGGTTCACCGTATTCAGTCCGAGCAGGACACCTTGCAAATCATTCAAACCGCGCAAGAACAAAACTACGAATCCATCAATGTCGATTTGATTTATGGATTACCGTTACAAACCGCTGACAGCTTCGCCCGTACTTTAGACACCATTATTGATGCGTCGCCCGATCGGCTCAGTATTTTCAATTATGCGCACCTGCCGCAGATGTTTGCGCCGCAACAACGCATCAAGGAGGCGGACCTGCCAACGGCGGAACAAAAACTCAACATGCTGAGCCAAACGGTCGAACAGTTAACCGCGGCCGGTTACGTCTACATCGGTATGGATCATTTTGCCAAACCGGGCGATGCGTTGGTTAAAGCACGTGATCAACATAAGCTGCACCGAAACTTCCAGGGCTACGCCAGCCACGCAGACTGCGACCTGATCGGAATGGGTATCACGTCCATCAGCAAGGTCGCGAACTGCTATAGCCAGAATGTGAAATCGTTAGATGATTACTACTCACTGATATCGGAAAAAAAGTTACCTGTTGCAAGAGGTATCAATCTGAATACCGAGGACCGCCTACGCCGTGAGATTATCGAATCACTCATGTGTTATGGCGAGATCGAATTTGCGGGATTTGAACGGCGTTACGATATTGATTTCAATAGCTATTTTTCGAATGAACTCGAGAGTTTGGAAAAAATGCAAAGAGACGGATTGCTTGAGTTTAATCCGAAACGCATTACAGTTCTTCCACCCGGCCGTTTTTTGATAAGAAACATCGGTATGGTCTTTGACGCCTACCTGCAATCCAGCCGGGAAACACCGCGTTACTCCCGGCTTGTTTAGTCATTAATAGATTCAAAATATTCGCTTAGTTCAAATCTCCCATGCTCGAAGCACTGAAATCTATGGACATCAAAACGCTATTGACGGTATTTGGAGCAGTATTTGTCGCCGAGCTTGGCGATAAAACACAACTGGCTACACTGCTTTTTGCGGCGGACAAAGAAGTAAGCAAGTTAACGATCCTGTTCGCGGCTTCTTCGGCTTTGATATTATCCACCATCATCGCGGTAGCCGGTGGCGCACTTGTTGCGCGCTACATCAACGAATACTACTTACGCTTAATCGCGGGTTCACTATTTATCGTGATCGGCGCTTGGACCTTGTGGAGCGCTAACGGTTAACCAATCGATAAACGGTATCAGCCCAGGCCACTCTTTATAGAGACCAGCGCAACGACAATAATAACGACCGACACAACATCCTCATGCCAAAAGTGTCTCTTATGAGCCCGCTATGGGCCGGCTAGGTGGCCGACCACATGATCACCCATTAGCTATTTGGCGTTGCAACAACACACGGCGATTAAGTTCCTGAGCGACAATGGCAAGCGACGTCTGTAACTCGTTACCGGGGTAGTAATTGACAATGTCGTCGCACATCGCCTCAAACCGCGATGGGTGCCCGCCTTGTTCATATTGTGCTTGAATCCCTATGAGGTATTTGCCCTTAGCACGAGCGTAACCACATTCGAATCCAGTCCACGCTTCGTTTTGAATCCCATCAAGGATGGTGATCACCACGTCTGCTTTGTCCAACTCGCGCTCGTAGCGGGCCTGCAACTCACGGGCAGATAAGGTTCGATCATCGACTTGAAGGTCTTCTTGGGGAATTAATACTTCCACATAGGGATTTTCTGCTGTAATGGCGTCGCGTAATGCACGGTTCCACCAGCGATCCGCTTGGGAAAAATTATACGCCGCCAGATAGGCGCGGGTGATGTCTTGTAAGCCACGTTCGGCCAAAGGATTAATCGTTTCAGGTTCGGGGCTGGTCTCTGCCTGTGCGGCGACTTCAAGTGCCTCGGCTAACGTAAACGCACCCACAATAAACGCGTGACCAACAATAGCACCATGGATATTAGGCAAGTAACGCAGGCGCGCAATATCATCAAGACGGTGCACGGTGCCACTGGAGTAAACGGGAATAGAAAGTTCCCGGCAAAGCTCCGTTGTCAGTGCAATCGCACCAGAGGCATCACCCTCGAACCGATTGATATCCGTATGAATAATACCGGCGATACCGGTGAGCTGCAGGTCGTACACCAGATTCTGCGGGTGGTACGAAGTTTGTGTCTTCCATCCATCTATCATCACCCAATTGTCCTTTGTCGCGAGGTTAACAACGATACCGCCGGGATGACGGTTGCTGGCCTCGGTAACCAACGTAGGATCTGTAATCGCCACCGTGCCCAGCACCACCCGTGCCGCACCTGCATCAAACCAGTCGGATATTTGCGCAAGCGTTCGCACACCACCGGCTACCTGTACCGGTATGGACGCACGTTCAATAATACGGCGCACCAAGTTGCCGTTATCGGTATCGCGTCCACGCGCGGCGTCGATATCCACCACATGCAACCATTGCGCACCTTCGGCCTCGAATTTCCGGGCGACGTCCTCAGGGGAGGCATCGTGGAAAATATGGTTTCCGCGTGAAACGGAACGGGTGACGAGTTTACCTTCGTAGATCTGGACTTCTGGGAGTATGAACATAGATTACTGGCGATAAGAATAGAATTACAACATTGTTTGCGATCACGTGTTACGTACGTAGCGATGCAAGGAGATCACCCGAGTGTCTCACAGATAATCGTTATCGACAACCGAACAGTTGCTGATGAACGTATCCAGCCCGATCACTGACAGCAAAATGGATGCCACGAGCACATACACTCGACTTAAAAAACCGAGGTGACCAAACCGACTTATTTCAACTTCTTACAATAGCAAGAACGCTTCGATAAGTTTATCGAAGTTTACAAGTACGATTTAAAGCACCGAGCACAGATTCGCCCTCGAACTCATGCCATTATTTTGGGGTATCCAAATCATCTTTTTATCGATGGAAGTCTCTTTATGACAATGAAGGTGAGGCAGGCCTGGCGAATAAACCAGGAAACACAAACGTCACGTCCATTTTGATAACTCATGTGGAAAAATCCAAGTGACCTGTTAACCATATGCGACGCTGGGTAACCATGTTGCGATACCTGGGAATTTGTAGATAAACGCCAAACCGATCAATTGTAGAACGATAAATGGCGTTACACCGCGGTAAATGTCCGTCACCCTGACATCGGGCGGACATACACCCTTGATGTAAAACAACGCGAAACCGACGGGAGGTGTGAGAAAAGACGTTTGCAAGCACACGGCAAACAAGATGGTGAACCAGACCAGATCGAAACCAAGTGTCTGCACGACGGGCGCCACAAGCGGCAGGATAATCAACGTGATCTCAACCCAATCAAGGAAGAAACCCAGCAGGAATACGACGAACAGTATCGTGACCAGAATGCCATTCGCTCCGAACGGCAAGCCGGTCAATGCATTTGAAATCACCGCATCTCCGCCGAGCCCCCGGAGCACGACCGAGAATGCCGTTGCGCCGACAAAAATAGCAAAAATAAACGATGTGGTTTTCGTAGTTTGAAAAATGGTGTCTTTTAATACGGTGACATTGAAACGTTTGTTTATCGCCGCTAACAACATGGCGCCGGCTGCGCCGACGCCGGAAGCTTCGGTAGGCGTAGCGACACCGGCGAAAATCGACCCAAGTACCGCAAGGATGAGGCCAGCGGTTGGTATTACCGCTTTCACAACTCCCCAAATGACGGATAGATTAACCTTGGGTCGATCGTCAGGCACCGGTGCTACATCGGGTCTTAGCGCGGCCAATACCAATACATAAGCGATAAACATCGCACCCAACAGGACTCCGGGGAAAAATGCACCCATGAACAAATCGCCAACCGATGCTTCCGGTGTGGACAATCTATCTGCCATCAATACCAACATAATCGACGGTGGTATGAGTATGCCCAGAGTACCCGTTGCGCACGATGTACCGACCGCCAATTCTTTGGAATAACCGCTACGCATCATGACCGGCAACGACAACATGCCTAACAAAACCACGGACGCTCCGATGATTCCGGTGGTCGCCGCTAACAGTAAACCGATAACAATGACCGTTACGGCGTACCCGCCTCGAACCGCACCGAACAGTTTGACCATATTTTCCATCAACCGCTCGGCGACACCCGATTGATCCAGCATAATGCCCATAAAGACGAACATGGGTAACGCAACCAAAGTTTCACTTCCGACCAGCGCCCATAGTCTTTCCGGAATCAGACCCAGCGAGCTTCCCCAGTCAAACCATAGGTCAGCGCCAAAATATTCAACGGAACCGATGCCGATCAATGTCCAGATAACAGATGTTCCAGCCAAAACCCATGCCACGGGAAATCCGGTCAGTAACAGCATGCCGAAAGTGGCGAACATACCAATGACGAAAATCGTTTCGATCCCCATTGTTCAGATGTGACTATTGGATGCTTCTGCGTTATCGGGAATTGGATGTGGAAGACTAAATAACAATGCTGTTGTCTTGGTCAATCGTGAAAATGTTGCCAGGATTAACAAACCGATAGAAAGCGGAAGAAACGATTTTAAAATCCAACGCCAGGGCAAACCGTTCGGTGCTTGTGAACGTTCACCTTGTTGGAAGGAGCTTATTGCGTACGGCGTCACTTCCAGTAAAGTCAATACAAGAAACGGGATTAGCAGGAAAAGGATGCCAAGGAATTCGATCCAGGCCTGCGACTTGACCGAAAGCCGTTCGTGCAATACATCGGCACGAACATGTCCGTCGTGAACAAACGTATAGGACAGACCCACCAACCAGGCCGCGCCGGCAAGATGCCACTGAACTTCCTCCAGTAGTACCGAGCCTTGGGAAAAAACATATCTGGAGATGACCGAATACAAGATAACGCCGACGGTAGCGACCCATAGCCACGAAGACAATGTGCCACAACGGTCAACAAAGGCGTCCAGAAAATTCGAAATATGCGTATGGGGTAGCTTGGTATGATGGGCCAGCTTATCGTCTAGATGGGTGATATCCAGATGATGGCTATCCGGTTCGCGGAATTTTTCATTCATACTCACGACATCACCATATCAGTGCTACCCCCGCACATTGTCATTGTGTTTAGACCTGTGATTTTACTTCATCAACTCGGTCGGCAGATACGCTCGTTCATCCCATAAAACGTAACCTTTCTGGAATGCCTGCTGGGATTCCAAAGCGCGTTTGAAGTCAGCATCCGCAGCGGATTGTTCGGCCAACACCTGGTTGGTAATCTCTTTCAATTCTTGCAAAATCGGCGTGGGTATTTGGCCAATGTTGATGCCCTCTTCGGCGAGCTTGGTTAGCACGGCGCCATTTTTATATTCGCCTTCAGCAAGCCCGCGGATCACACCTGCAGTGCAGACCGCGTCGACCAGTGCTTTCTGTGCTTCGGTTGCGGTTTTCCACTCATCCCCATTGATTAACATATACTGCGCCGTGAATGGCTGGTGCCAACCGGGAAACAGGTTGTTTTTCACAATCTGGTTGAATCCTAAAATCTCATCGATTGCGGGCATGGAAAACTCGGTTGCATCAATGGTGCCTTTCTCAAGTGCCTGGAACAACTCGCCCCCCGGCATCATCGTCACCGAAGCGCCTAATTTTTCAAGTACTTTACCACCTAAGCCGGCGAAGCGAATCTTCATGCCATCATAGTCTTTCAGACTCGTAATCGGCGTTTTGTACCAGCCTGCCGTTTCCGGACCGATAATTCCGCAGAGTTGTGCATGCACATTGAAGCCTTTGTTGACGTAAATTTCCTGTAACATTTCATGACCACCGCCGAAGTAGTACCAACCGGCAAACGCAGGCGGTTTCAAACCGAACGGAACTGCGGCAAACAGGGGCAGTGCCGGAACCTTGCCTTGGTCATAGCCAATCCATGTGTATCCGGCACTGACTTTTCCATCGGACACGGCTTGCAGAATTTCGAAGGGCGGGACGAGAGTTTTTGGTTCAAACACTTTTACCTGGATGGACCCATCACTGGCTTTGGTCAGCTGATCAGCGACCCAGGCCGCCGGCGAACCCAAGCCGGGAAGTTTGGTAGAAAAAGCAATGGGCATTTTCCAGCGCAGGTCTTCGGCCAGCGCCGTTCCTGCCGTCATAACACCGGCGGACAGTATGGTTGCGGATAAAAATAGGGTTTTGAAAATTTTCACAATGTTCTCCTCGATGAATAGTTAGTGTTTGACAGATTAAAGTCTGTATTTCATTGCCGTTGATAAGTCATGTCATTTTCGATTTCCTCCTTTGTAAAGATGGTTTATCTCGATTGTACTCATTTGATGCAGGCGTAATTAGTGGCGAGCCGCTTTGCGGTCCTCGCGGATCATTTGAGCGCCGCGTGTGGCGATCATGATGGTCGGCGAACTGGTATTGCCTGAAGTAATGGTCGGCATGATCGATGCGTCCACCACACGTAAGCCGGTCAACCCCAAAACATTTAATCGGCTGTCAGTCACCGCATTGGAGTCGGTTGCACGCCCCATCTTACAAGTGCCGACGGGATGAAAAATGGTCGTACCGACATTACCTGCTGCGAACGCGAGTTCTTCGTCGGTACGGAAATCGGGACCGGGCAGGTATTCAACCGGTTTGAACGGTGCCAGCGCAGGTTGCCCGACGATACGACGGGTCAATCGTAGCGCCTCCGCGGCTTTCATACGATCAGCTTCGTGGCTCAAATAATTAGGTGCAATCTTGGGTGCCCTGTTTGGGTGATGGTCACGAATGGCAATATAACCACGCGACTCCGGACATAGGTCACATACGCTGGCGGTAAAGGCCGGAAAGGTGTGGAGTGGGTCACCGAATTTATCCAACGACAATGGTTGTACGTGATATTCCAGATCGGGATCCTTGATGTTTTTGCCGGAATGCGCAAACAGACCGAGTTGGCTTGGCGCCATCGTCAGAGGGCCACGCCGGAAAATAGCGTACTCCAATCCCATCATGACTTTGCCCCACAGACTATTGGCCGTTTGATTCAGGGTTTTAATGCCCTGGACTTTATAAACACTACGCAATTGTAAATGGTCTTGCAGGTTTTGACCGACACCGGGCAATGCGTGCGCAACGGTGATGCCTAGTTGCTTCAGCAAACCGGGGTCACCGATACCGGAACGTTGAAGAATGGCGGGAGAACCGATGGAACCCGCTGCAAGCACGATCTCGATTCGGGCACGGGCGCGACAACGTTCGATACCTTGCAGGAATTCGATGCTTTGTACCTTTTTGTTTGCCAGTATCAGCTTGTCGGAGAGGGCGCCAGTGACCATATTCAGATTTGCCCGCGAACGTACCGGGTTCAGGAAACCACGTGCCGAACTCCAGCGAGAACCACGTTTCTGGTTGACTTCGAAATGACTGACTCCGAAGTTATCGCCGTTGTTAAAGTCGGGCGTGGCGGGAATGCCCGCCTGAGAAGCGGCTTGTGCGAAGCGGTCGAGAATATCCCACGCAAGACGTTGTTGTTCCACTCGCCATTCGCCACCCACACCGTGGGTTTCGCTGGCGCCTTTCCAATAATCTTCCACTTCCTTGAATACCGGTAAAACTTCCTGCCACGACCAATTATCGTCCCCAGTTAGCTGCGCCCACTTGTCGTAATCCCGTTTTTGGCCACGCAGGTAGAGCATCGCGTTGATCAGCGTGCTGCCGCCCAGGCCTTTACCGCGCGCATAGATGATAGCGCGGTCGTTGAGGCCTGGCTCCGGTTCGGTTTTGTAACACCAGTCTGTGCGAGGATTATTGATGCAATAAAGGTAGCCAACCGGGATTTTGGTCCAAATCCAATTTTCATCGTTGCCCGCTTCGAGTAACAGCACCGTCACATCCGGGTCAGCTGACAAACGGTTGGCCAGAACACAACCGGCTGCGCCGCCGCCAATGATGATGTAATCGAATTCACCTATGTCTTTCACGTGAGCTTCCAACTGGCACGAGGCGGAAAAATCATTCACTTAGCCGGCGATGTGAACAGTGCCATCGCTATTTTTCTTTGCGCGCATCTTCCCCATGGATCGAGCGCTGATGTAAGCAAAACTCATACCCACACGTCGAGTACCTACGCACTAATTGTACTAATACCTATTACACACAGGAGGAATTAACGCGTCTAATGATTTATCCTTGTATTTATTATTTGCAGTTCTTATATCGGAATTGACTTATGGACTACGCTAATCTTCGAGCCTTCGTCACGGTGGCCCGTGAGGGAAATCTCACCCGGGCCGCCGAACGTCTGTTCCTGACTCAGCCCGCGTTAAGCCTCCAGATCAAGAAACTACAGAGCCAGCTGAATTTAACCCTGTTCGAACGTACACCTCGCGGTATGCGATTAACCGAAGCCGGACAGAGATTGTTGCCAGCAGCGGAACGATCACTGCGAGTCATGGCGGAATTCACTGCCGCCGCCGCCAGGCTTAAAGACACGGTCAGCGGACGCTTGCGTCTGGGCACCATCCTCGATCCCGAGTTCTTGCGTCTTGGACGTTTTCTGAGCGCGCTCGCGGAACAGCATCCGGCGTTATCGTTTGAACTGAAACACGGCATGTCGGGGACCGTGGCCAGACTGGTCGAAGACGGGCAACTGGACGTGGCCTATACACTCGGGCAACCGGGCCTGGCCGAGCTGCGTGGCCGGTTTCATCTTGTCAGCTTGACAGTGTTTTCTTACCGTGTGGTAGTGCCTCCCGGCTGGGCCGGGCAAGTACGTGGTAAAGGGTGGCGGGAGCTGGCTGCTTTGCCGTGGATCGGAACCCCACCGGATTCTGTGCATAATCGATTGCTATCGCGTATCTTTGCCGCCGAGGGAGTGCAGCAAAAAGTAGTGGCTTTGGTAGATCTGGAGCCTTCGATGATGGATTTGGTGCAATCAGGTGTGGGTATGGCGCTGGCCCGTCACAGCCTCGCGCTTCAGGCGGCTCACACGACAGGTGTAGTAATCGCCGATGCAGTATCCGTCGATGCTGAAATGTGTTTCGTTTGCCTTCCTGACCGATGCAACGAGCCGCCTATCGAGGCAGCAATGACCATTATTGCGGATGTCTGGCGAGAATGAAAAAACGTCCTTCGCAAACATTTCGGGCCTACAGGTTTCATATTATGAATACCCACCCAGGCCGTCAACACCCCGCGGCTCGCACTGCGTTGCTCGTTCCCGCTCCTGCGCTGCCGGCCTGCCCCCTTAGCTGCTAAAATAAAGGTCTATTGACACGACGAGATTTTTGATTATGCGACAAGTCATCATTACCCATGGGGAGGATGGCTATTGGGTGGCCGAATGCCCCAGTCTGCCGGGGTGCATCTCCCAGGGACAAACCCGCAATGAGGCATTGAGCAATATCAAAGAAGCCATTGACGGCTACATCGGTGCCCTTGAGGAGGATGGTTTGCCGGTGCCGGACGATGCCTTGGATGCCCTGCTCGTCGCAGTGTGAGTAAGCTGCCACCGCTATCGGGCCGTCAGTGCGTGACGGCGCTGGAAAAAAGTGGATTCTATAAAAAACGGCAACAAGGCAGTCACATCATCGTGCGCCGCGACGATCCGTTTGCACAGCTGGTCGTCCCCGATCATAGAGAACTGGATCGGGGCACGCTCAGAGCCATCATCCGCCAAGCGGGTTTGAGTGTGGATGAGTTCAATGCATTGCTCTGATACGGACAACACGCATCGATAACATGGGCGCGGCACTGAAACTCGATCTTGGACCGGCGCTATTGAATGCCGAACACGTAAGCAAAAACCGCCTCTAGGGCCAAAACGCTTTAAACCCCGGCTCGTCTGGTAAGACAACAATTACCTTGGTTTTCAATCAAATAGAAGAACGAGTAGGAAGATTTAGTGGCCAAACAGTGTCAGGAAATTAACTTCAAAATATCAAAGAAAATTCAACTCTATCAATGAGTTGGCGCGCCCGGAGAGATTCGAACTCCCGACCGCCTGGTTCGTAGCCAGGTACTCTATCCAACTGAGCTACGGGCGCGTTAAGAATCGGGGCGGCGATTATCCCACAAATAATTGCTTTGTCGAGGTGTTGACTCGAACTGGCGGAGAGGGAGGGATTCGAACCCTCGATGGGGGATAAGCCCATACTCCCTTAGCAGGGGAGCGCCTTCAGCCACTCGGCCACCTCTCCTAACGTGCTGTCCTTGCATTTTATCCAATCAATCCGGTCGTAATCATTCTAAGCTCGATCATCCTGATCTCACTAAGAATGCCGGCTTTTGCCATCCTGACAAAAGCGTTCACCAGAAATTTGATCCACCGGATCAAATTCTTGTTCTGGTTCACCCCTTAACAGGGGAGCGCCTTCAGCCACTCGGCCACCTCTCCTAACGTGCTGTCCTTGCATTTTATCCAATCAATCCGGTCGTAATCATTCTAAGCTCGATCATCCTGATCTCACTAAGAATGCCGGCTTTTGCCATCCTGACAAAAGCGTTCACCAGAAATTTGATCCACCGGATCAAATTCTTGTTCTGGTTCACCCCTTAACAGGGGAGCGCCTTCAGCCACTCGGCCACCTCTCCTATTTGTAAACATCAAGGGTATCCCCACTTGCTCATGGGGTAAAGGTTTCATCTGAATCTATGTCCTATTCGCTCTCACGAGGCGGTTCGTCCTTGGATGATTGTTTAATACGGCGGTAAATTTCTTCCCGATGCACTGCGATTTCCTTCGGTGCATCAATGCCAATTCTTACCTGATTGCCTTTTACGCTCAAAATAGTGAACTGAATATCGTCACCGATATTGACACTCTCCCCAGTCCGGCGAGTCAAAATCAACATACTTAATTCTCCTTAAAACCATACGTAGCGACATGCGATTACCCCGTCGCTTCCCGTCATTTACCTCGTCGACCGCACTAAACAATAGCATCAAACCTGCACGGGTGCCAGTAATGCGTCCTATTCGTTCAGCTTTCCAACCCGAAGGCTTTGTGCAGGGCCCGCACAGCCAATTCTACGTATTTATCATCCACCACTACGGATATTTTAATCTCTGAGGTTGAGATCATCTGAATATTGATACCTTCCGCGGACAATGCCTGGAACATCGCTGTTGCGACACCTGCATGGGACCGCATGCCGACGCCAACGGCAGAAATTTTAGCGATGTGATCATCGCCTATGACGTCCCGGGCGTTTAATTCACCGGCCGTATTTTCCAACAACTGTTTGCTTTTCTCGTAGTCACTGCGGTCAACGGTGAAGGTCATGTCGGTGGTACGATCATCACCGACGTTTTGTACAATCATGTCGACGTTTACATTGGCGTCGGCGATGGGACCTAATATTCGGTGCGCAATGCCGGGTTCATCCGGCACACCACGAATCGTCAACTTAGCCTCGTCTCGGTTAAACGCGATGCCCGATATTATCGGTTGTTCCATTTCATTTTCCTCATACGTAATAATTGTGCCGGGGCCGTCAACAAACGATGACAATACCCGTAACCGGACTTTGTATTTCCCGGCAAATTCCACCGAACGTGTTTGCAGAACTTTTGCACCTTGACTGGCAAGCTCCAGCATTTCCTCCACGGTAACGCGATCTAACCGGCGCGCTTCGGGAACAATACGTGGGTCGGCGGTAAATACACCTTCAACATCGGTATAGATACGACATTCATCGGCTTTAAGCGCCGCCGCCAATGCAACGGCAGTGGTATCAGAACCACCTCGACCTAATGTGGTAATGTTGCCCTCTTGATCCGCGCCTTGATACCCGGCAACGACAACCACACGGTCTTTGTATAAATCTTTTTTGATGCGTTCGGCGTCGATATCCAAAATTCGCGCCTTACCGTGCACACTGTCGGTGCGAATATGGACTTGTGCACCGGTGTAAGAACGCGCATCGACGTCGCGATGGTGCAAGGCCATGGTGAGTAACGCAATAGTGACTTGTTCGCCGGTCGATACCAGCACATCCACTTCACGCGGGGAGGCTTGTGGATGAACTTCACTGGCCATTTCCAGCAGTCGATTGGTTTCACCACTCATAGCGGACACGACCACAACAACATCGTTACCGTCCTTCTGCGTCGCAACCACGCGATCCGCGACCGCATGGATGCGTTCTATATCCGCAACCGATGTGCCGCCGTATTTTTCAACAATTAAAGACAATGTCGATTAATAGTTCTTCTAAAAAGTAAGTCGAAAAAAGTTGTCCGGACTAACCGGATAGAATCCAAATCAGGTTTTATTCGTTCGTTCGCGAATATACTCACACGCCGCCCGCAAGGCTTGATCAATTGCGCCGGTATTACTGCCACCACCCTGCGCCATGTCCGCGCGTCCGCCGCCACTGCCGTCAACGATGGGAGAAATCGCTTTGATCAAATTGCCGGCATGCAAGGTTTCCGTCAGGTCTTTTGTTATGCCTGCAATCAAACCCACTTTACTATCTGTTGCACTGACCAACACCACAACACCTGAACCCACTTTGTCGCGTAAGCGATCCATCATCGCGCGCAGGGATTTCACATCCACCCCATCCTGACGCATTGTAATTACCTTAACGCCATTTATATCTTTTTCGTCGACGGCACCGCCGCTACTCGCGCCAGCGGCCAGTTTGCCATGCAAGTTCTGGACTTCACGTTCAAATTTACGATTTCGAGTTAACAGTTGATTCACCTTTTCCGGAATTTCCTCACGACCACTTTTTAAAACCCTGGCTGTATCGTCCAGTATTTCCAATTGCGCGGACAAATAGTCCAGTGCGCCTTGGCCAGTCACGGCCTCGATACGCCGGACACCCGATGCAATGCCGGATTCCGAGATGATCTTGAAAAGCCCGATATCGCCGGTGCGCGAAACATGGGTACCCCCACACAGTTCCAATGAAAAATCACCCATGCTGATGACACGAACATCGTTGTCATATTTTTCGCCAAACAAAGCTTCGGCACCGGCCGCCTTAGCCGCATCCAGTTGCATAATACGCGGACTGACTTCGTTGTTAGCGCGAATTTCCGTGTTCACCATGCGCTCGACTTCGGCAATTTCCTGCGGACTCATCTGCTGAGTGTGTGAAAAATCAAAACGCAAACGCGTCGCTTCCACCAGAGAACCTTTTTGTTGCACGTGACTACCGAGAACGTTTTTCAGCGCAGCATGCAATAAATGCGTGGCAGAATGATTGAGTTTGGTAGCCTCCCGCCTATCGCTAACCACTTCCACCACGACTTTGTCATTGACGTTCATTTGACCCAAACGTAAACGGCCAATGTGGCCGATCATTTTGCCGGCTATGTATTGGGTATCGGTGACTTCGAAAATGGTATCAGTTGCGGTAATTTTTCCGGCGTCACCCACCTGGCCGCCACTTTCCGCATAAAAAGGCGTTTGTTCCAACACAATTATGGCATCATCACCGGCGGCAATGGTATCCACTGGTTGGTTGTTTTTATAAAGATTTAAGATTTTTGACGTTGTTTTAATCTCATCATAACCGACAAATTTCGTAGCGCGTATAACCTCTGTACTGACTTCATCTCGAAACTGTATACCTTCAAATAGCGAACTTTCTCTGCTGCGAAGTCGTTGCTTCTCTAGTTCTGATTCGAACCCCTCAGTATCGACTTGCAAACCGCGTTCACGGGCTACATCAGCGGTCAGATCTGCAGGGAATCCGTATGTGTCATATAAACGAAATACGACTTCACCAGGGATGGTGTCCACTGTCAAAGAAGCGATTTCTTGATCCAGAATTTTTATGCCCTGTTCCAATGTTTCTGCAAACCGTTCGCCCTCAGCCTTTAGCGTTTGCTCTACACGGGATTGCGCTTGTTTCAACTCGGGATACGCATCGCCCATTTCCTCCACCAAAGCACCTACCAGCTTGTGAAAAAACGCTTGTTTATGACCGAGTTGATAACCGTGACGTATCGCACGCCGGATAATGCGGCGCAACACATAGCCACGGCCTTCGTTGGATGGCGTCACGCCATCGACAATCAAAAACGAGGTGGAGCGAATGTGATCGGCAATGACCCGCAAGGATTTATTTTCCGGGTCGCTGACGTTTAGTATTTGCGCCGCGTCTTTGATCAAGCTTTGAAATAAATCGATGTCATAGTTGTTGTGAAATCCTTGCAACACCGTCGCCAACCGCTCCAAACCCATACCGGTATCCACGGACGGCTTCGGCAACGGATGCAATGCGCCTTCCTCGTCACGATTGAACTGCATGAATACCAGGTTCCAGATTTCGACATAGCGATCACCGTCCTGATCCGGTGATCCGGGCGGTCCACCTTCGACGGAAGGACCGTGATCATAGAAAATTTCCGTACACGGCCCGCAGGGCCCAGTATCGCCCATTTGCCAGAAGTTATCGCTGCCGCTGATACGCGCAAACTTTTCTTTTTCGACACCGATGTCGTTTAACCAGATATCCGCCGCTTCGTCGTCATCAGTATAAACCGTCACCCAAAGCTTTTCCGGTGGTAGTTTGAAATACTGGGTAAGTAAATCCCAAGCGTAACGGATGGCTTGCTGCTTAAAGTAATCGCCGAAACTGAAATTACCCAACATTTCAAAAAAAGTATGGTGGCGCGCGGTGTAACCGACATTTTCCAGGTCGTTGTGTTTGCCACCGGCCCGCACGCAACGTTGCGCTGTAGCGGCTCGGTTATACGGTCGTTTATCCAATCCCAGGAAGACGTCTTTAAATTGCACCATGCCGGAATTGGTAAACAACAAGGTGGGGTCATTGCCGGGTACCAACGAACTGCTGGGCACAATTTCGTGTTCATTGTCTTTAAAGTATTCCAGGAAAACCCGGCGGATTTCCGTCGTTTTCATAGCTTTACGTTATTCAATATCGTCTCTTTCATTCAACGCTTTGTGAATTTGTTCCGTGGTAAAACCGCGTTGTTGTAAAAACCGCGCCTGTTTAGCCCACTCCTGGCGCGAGAGCTTCCTTGGCGCACCAAATTTCTTCTCACGCACTTGGTCAATAATATCCGACCAGTAACCGGTGTCGTAATGGGCTGACTGCTCGATAAGTGCATCGTCGATCCCGCGCTCACGCAAGTCTCGCTCGATACGTACCGGGCCTTGCCCACGATTCACCCGGGAACGCACGAAGGCTTCGACAAATCGATCATCCGACACCAGGTTTCGAGTTTTTAGATCGCCGACCACGTTCGTGACTACCCCGTCATCAAAACCCTTGGCCACCAGCTTGCGCCGCAGTTCTTCAACGCTGTGTTCGCGGCGAGACAACATATCCATTGCGCTGCGAGTTGCGGCCGCTACGACCTCATCCGTCACAGTAATTCAACGTGCAACGGTGCGAAACTCAGGCTTGCGCGGTTTCCACGTCTGCTTCCGTACCGACTGTGTTATCGGTTTTGGCTTTCAACCCCATTGCTTCCCGGATCTCACTCTCAATAGCGTCGGCAATATCCGGGTTCTCCCTGAGAAACTCCCGCACATTATCACGGCCCTGACCGATACGATCATTTTTATAGCTATACCATGCGCCGGATTTTTCTACGACCTTCGCGTTGACACCGAGGTCGATCAATTCACCTAACTTCGATATGCCCTCGTTATAAATAATGTCGAACTCCGTTTGTTTAAACGGCGGTGCGACTTTGTTCTTGACGACTTTTACCCGGGTTTGGTTGCCTAATATCTCGTCGCCTTTTTTAAGCGCGCCAATGCGTCTAATATCCAAACGTACCGATGAATAAAACTTCAAGGCATTACCGCCGGTGGTCGTTTCCGGATTGCCAAACATGACCCCGATTTTCATGCGAATCTGGTTGATAAAAATAACCAACGTGTTGGAGCGCTTGATGTTACCGGTGAGCTTGCGTAGTGCTTGTGACATCAGGCGCGCCTGCAAACCCATGTGCGAATCGCCCATCTCGCCCTCAATTTCCGCCTTTGGTGTCAAGGCGGCAACGGAATCGATAACCACGGTATCGACCGCGGCGGAGCGCACCAGCATATCTGCGATTTCCAGGGCTTGTTCGCCAGTGTCCGGTTGCGAAACCAGCAGATCGTCCACGTTGACACCCAAACGGGCGGCATAAGCCGGATCCAGGGCGTGCTCCGCGTCGACAAAGGCAGCGGCGCCACCTAATTTTTGTGTCTCAGCAATGACTGACAGCGCTAATGTAGTCTTGCCCGAAGACTCAGGGCCGTAGATTTCCACCACGCGCCCACGCGGCAGTCCGCCTACACCCAAAGCGATGTCCAACCCCAGCGACCCGGTCGACACGACCGCAATATCGGTCGCGGCTTCGGCGTCCCCCAAACGCATGACAGAGCCTTTACCGAACTGGCGTTCGATCTGGCTCAATGCGGCATCAAGGGCTTTTTGTTTATTGTCGTCCATCAATCACTCCATACAATCGGAAGGTCAAGTTGCGGGAATTATTCCACAACCAAGGCGTCACGTCCTCATCCAGTAGACGATTTATTGGTTACTGGTCGCGATAATTTCGTAATTGGCTCCGTCCGCCGTCAATATCGAACGGACAACGACAAGATTAGAGATGGTCCAATCGATAGGCGTTATGGTGACCCGCGGCCCTCTCACTGCTTTGCGAAACAAGGTGACATGAGGCACAAATTCCCGCTCATCCAGGCGGAAACCCAGGCGTCTTAACTGACCACACAATCCTTCTATCTCGGTACCCAAAGTGACAGGGGTATCATTACACCCTAACCACACAACCCTGGGTTTGCGCCAAAAACCCAAGCGGTCTAAATGCAGTGTTATCTGCGAGAGACGGAAATCATTGAGCCGTTGTTTAATCGTTTCCACGGCACGCGGTGTGAGTTCACCCAAGAAAGCAACGGTGACGTGGTAGTTTTCCGGGTTGACCGCTTTGGCCCTAAAATGCGTTTGTGAAATGGACTTTGCGGCGTCGTGCAAGGCAGCCCGCACCCTCGCATCCGGCCATGCCGCGATAAAGATGCGTTGTTTTTCCGTGTCGGCCTTAACGGTGTTATCCAACCGGTTGTCGTTTAGAACGTTGCCGACTAAAAAGAAGGAAAATACTCTTTTCCGGTTTTGAACGCCGCTACGTCATCAATGTATCGGCTGTTGCTCTGGCGCGAGCTGACATCGTGATTCTCGCCATTCGATTGTACAATCAAACGGCTCGAGGGTTCCCTCAATAACAATTCCGCATAGAACGATTGAAAATCACTCAGATTAATATCCCTTATCGCGGCCGCCAATTGCTCACGGCTATCAAAGTCATATTCTTTACTGTCGATTTCCGTCCAATAACGGTTGGTACGCTCACTCAGTTGTTTGTCCGTTTGCAAAATTTGAGTTAACAACGCTTGTTTGTGCGCCTCAAAGTCTTCTTTGGAAACATCTTTAACATCAAAGTCAGACACAAAGGATTCGATTTCGTTAACTAACTGGGATGCGCCAACGGTGGGCGACTGCACAATAAATGCCAAGCCCGGGACATCCATGATCGGCAGCGGCGATGCGAAGACGACATAACCCAGTTGCTTTGTTGTGCGAATTTCAAAATAAAAAGGCGATTCGAGGACTTGCGCTAACAGATAAAAAAGAGCGCGATTGTGATAACTCTTGTCATCACCCTGGAAATACACGACCACCGCCGAATCGTTGTGCTCAACTTCCAATTCGCGTACGAATTGGTTACCGCTTTGCAAACGCACAACTTGGGCGCTAGGCACCTCGATGCTTTTCGCATTCGCTAGCAATTCTTGCTCAATAATATTCTTGGCATTTATAGCGTCGTTGTCATCAAAGTTGCCATGGGCAAGTGCGACGACATAAACCTGGTCCAGAAGTTTAGGAACAAAGGCTTTCAAGTCGTCTGGGCCTAAAGGTTCTGCTGCTTCAATACGTACTTGCTCACTCCAATCGGGGTTAAGCAAAATACTTCGCACTTCCTGATACATTTGCTGATAAGGCGTATCTTTATTCGCGTTACGTAGGTTGCGCAGAAGCTCTTGTTTATTTGCAGCGAAGTTGTCCGCAATGGATTCAGTTTCGCGTAACGATTCGATGATGCGTGTGATCAGCACATCCAGCTTGTCATCGAAACCGGAAACCCGAATGGTGATACCGCGAACATGCTTGTAGATATCGTATTCAAGATCGGCGAGCCGCGCTGGATACGCATATTCGTTCAATAGGTCCAAAACATGATCGACATAGAGCTGGGTAAGCACTGCATGCTTAGCGCTGTTATTCGCGATAGGCGAACGAATGCTCACATATAAACTAGCGCGTGGAGTACCGAAACTAGTGTCGTTTTGAAACCAGAACTCCAAGCCATCGTCCGTTTTCAGACGCGTAGGTTTGGGTTGAGACTCATCCGCTTGCTTTAGTACTAAGTCTTCGGGAATGAACTCATTGGGCGCGGGTACCGAAAGCTCACTATCGATTGGTCCCTGCGACCATTGCTTTAGCCGTTGCTCATTTATATTGCTTATTTTATAAGGCGTTTCATACCATTCGCTGACCTTGTCCGTGTCCTGACCAGGTGCAACCAGCGTTATCAACATATTTTCGGGTGTCAGGTAAGACAGGTATTCGTTGATCAAGTTTTCATCGAATTTTTCATAAAGATAAGGCGCTTTTAATACTTCCGCCACCGGGTACTCCTGCAATTGACTGGCCAGTCGGCGCGCGTAGCTGATGGGCGAGGCCTTCTCGACAAATTGGAAGCCGACATCGGCTAGAACTTTTTGTTCGTCAAACAACCACTCTTCAACGCCATCGCTGCGAACGAGTTCGATTTGTTGAAAAACAAGGTCGATGATCTCATCGGCGTTCTCGACGCCAGCGGGCGTCAATCCAATATTGATTACTAAGGTCGCCGTGTCCAATTCAGACATGCCGGGGCCCGCGCTCAAGCCTTCCGCCCAACCTGCGTTTTTGAGCTTGGCCAGCAAACTGCCTTGCCCTTCATGTCCCAAGATATTTGAGATATGCGACAAAGGTTTGCTGCGGTAATGCTCATGAAACGGCGGTATTGGAAATGTCAGACTAAGGCTACGACTTTCCTTTTCCGGTATGACATTTAACTGTGCCGGCAAACTTCCTTCGCTAAATAACGGTTCATTAGTACGCAATGGCGAGGCATTGGTGTTTTTGACCGCGGAAAATTTTTCTATTGCCCATTTTTTTAATTGCGACAGATCTTCCTTGCCGACAATGGCAAGACTCATGATATTGGCGGAGTAGTGCTCCCGATAAAACTTTATTAACGCGTCGCGCACCGAGCCGTCTTCCCTATCCGCCAGCGTTTCTAAACTGCCCACCGCGAACTTCGCCTGTGGATGCTTTGGATTCATGAATTCTTTCTCTGCTTCCCATGTACGGCGAAAATCATTTTTACGACGCGATTCGAATTCCGAGTGCACGATAGCGCGTTCGCGTTGTACGAATTGCTCATTAAACAAAGGGGCGATAAAAAATTGCGCAAACCGATCTAGCGCAGGTTCGAGATAATCCGCATCAACATCGAAAAAATAATTAGTGTGTGAATAAGAAGTAAAAGCGTTGTTTTGACCGCCGTGACTACTTATAAAACTCTGATACTCACCGGCCTGGGGGTATTTTTCGTTGCCCAGAAACAACATGTGTTCAAGAAAATGCGCGAGCCCCTCGCGATCAGCGGGATCGCTGCCACTGCCGATATAGACATCCAGAGAAGCGGCGGCCTTATCCGTGCTGGCGTCGGATACGAGTATCACCTTAAGCCCGTTTTCCAGTACGAAGGTTTCGTACTGGTTACTGTCGTTGGGACTTTTGATGACAGTTTCTGCATTTGCCACTTGCCCCGCGAGCAGCAAGCTGACGAAAATGATCAAATAACGCATGTTGTATGCAATATTCCTCATACTCGTGGTCAATCCATTCGATCTAGTATCGATTTCACTGGATAATTTTAGTCGCTATCTACCAAATAGATAATGACGATAAGTTCACATTAGATAATCTTTGGATTTGACTTGATTTTTAGCGATTCGATCCATCGGTATACAAGTAATCCTTAACAAAGCGTGAGTGCATAGCTAATCCTTAACAAAGCGTGAGTGCATAGCGAATATGATCCGCCACAACCGTGGCTGAAATGCCTTGGTTGTGACGAATAAAATGGCGTCCCCAAGGGGATTCGAACCCCTGTTGCCGCCGTGAAAGGGCGGTGTCCTAGGCCGACTAGACGATGGGGACTAAATCGGAGATTCGGTTTTGAATCAAGGTTTTACTGGTGGAGCCAGGCGGGATCGAACCGCCGACCTCAACACTGCCAGTGTTGCGCTCTCCCAGCTGAGCTATGGCCCCGGAGGGCGCGTACTTTAAGGTGTGCGTATGAGCGGGTCAAGCGTTGTTTTTTCGCATTTCGATGTATGATATTGCCCGTTCCAGCCGCCCTAATGTCCTCTGTTTCCCTACCAATTCCAGCGTCACATCGATAGGTGGCGAGGCAGAACCGCCGGTCACCGCGACCCGCACCGGTTGGGCGATTTTGCCGAGTTTAACCCCTTGTTCGGCGGCGACGGATTCGATGGCGGCATGAATCGGCTCGGTGGACCAATCACTCAGTTGTTCAAGTTTAGCTTGAAATGCACCCAGTAGCGGACAGGCAACAAGCCGCAGATTCTTATTCGCTGCCTTTTCATCATACTCATCAAAATCCCGATACATGTATTCGCACCTGTCCGCCATTTCAACAATGGTTTGGGCGCGTTCACGTAAGGCCTCAACAACGCGTGCAATATCTGGTCCGTTACTAGTGTCAATATCGCGCAGCGTTAGTTCCGTTTCAAGAAGACCCGTGAGGCGACTTGCATCCGATTCTTTTATATAGTGTTGGTTAAACCACAGCAGTTTTTCCTGATTAAAAGCAGCGGGCGCTTTGTTGACATTTTGAATGTCAAATAATTCGACCATCTCTTCGCGAGTAAATATCTCCTTATCTCCGTGTGACCAACCCAATCGAACCAGATAATTACATAAGGCCTCCGGCAACATCCCTTGCTCCTGATACGCCAATACACTCACGGCGCCGTGACGTTTCGACAAGCGTTGGCCATCTGGCCCCAATATCATGGGAACATGACCGAATACGGGCAAGGGTGCATCCAGCGCCTGGAACATATTTATCTGCCGCGGTGTATTATTAATGTGATCGTCACCCCGAATCACATGAGTGATTTGCATGTCGCTATCGTCCACTATCACGGTAAAATTGTATGTCGGTGTGCCGTCACCGCGCGCAATGATTAAATCATCAAGCTCATCGTTGCGAATGGAAATCCGGCCCCGAACAAGATCATCAAATTGCACGACACCATCATTCGGATTCTTAAAACGCACCACGGGGTCGATGCCGGACGGCGCGCCCTTTCGATCACGACAACGCTGGTTGTAACGTGGCTTTTCGCCACGTTTGATTTGCTCCTCGCGCAATATTTCCAACTCTTCTTTGCTGCAATAACAATGATAAGCCCGATCGTTATCGAGTAACTGTTGAATCACTTCTTTGTATCGATCAAAGCGCTGAGTCTGATAAGCCGGACCTTCGTCATAGTCCAAGCCTAACCAAGCCATGCCGTCAAGAATGGCATCGACGGATTCCTGAGTTGAGCGTTCGCGGTCAGTATCTTCGATTCGCAGAATGAATTGACCGTTGGCGTGTCGCGCATGCAACCAACTGAATAGTGCGGTGCGTGCACCACCAATATGTAAATACCCAGTTGGGCTGGGAGCAAAACGTGTACGTACGGTCATATTTCGGTAAAAAAGGCGAACCAACTGCGTGGAAATCGAGCGCGCATTCTAATGTATAATTCCCCACCTCGCAGCACAGGGCGATTAGCTCAGCGGGAGAGCGCTGCCTTCACACGGCAGAGGTCGCTGGTTCGATCCCAGCATCGCCCACCAATGAAAACAATCACTTAGCCGTACTAAAAATTTCCTGCTTTTTCAAAACGTGACTTGGTTTCTTCATCTAATGTCGCAACGGCGGTGCGAACATTGTCTGGCGCCAAGTGGGCGTATCGTTCAGTCATCGGTTTCTGCCTCGATTAACTCACCCGCGTCAAGTACTGTCACTAACAGCTGATCACTATAACCTAAAAACTCACGTGCCAAGAGCTTCAGCGCTTTCAATTCAATCTGACCGATATTGACTCGCTCACCTTTGTCAAACCCGTACATAAAGAAGGTTTTCTCGTCCCATTGGTAAGCCACGAAAGTCATGGCGTCGGTTGCGTTGCCACATTAGATAATGCCTTCGTCACGTAAGCCAATCGTTCCGCCACGGAAAGATCGCCATCGACCCGAAGTATCGGGCAAGATCGTTCACTCAACCATGTCTCGTGACGTACGCGGCTGCGTCCAGGCAAGCGCCCCTCTTCGTACTGTGCCACCCATAACAGGAACTCCTCGTCTGCTCGCCTCAATTGCGCGATCTCCCGCTTACGCAAACGGGTCACTCGGATGGCAGCATCAAGGGTCAAAAAGACAATGAGTGAGAAGGATTCCTCCAACTCCGCGCCCCAATCCATAACCGACCCAGCAACTACTACCGAAGGAGCGGTCCTCAAATTGGCGAGGATCAGCGAAAGCCGAGAAACGGCATCACGCTTCTATTGAAACGGCGGTTCAGTCTGAAGCCAGTAGTAGTAATCCGTGTCGAGAAAAGAACACCCGAGATGGACAGATAGAGCTTGGCCCAACGTCGTGGTGCCTGACCCGGATGCGCCTGTCACGAGTACGCGCATCAGTGTAGCGATCTCTTCAATTTCGGAATTTGTGTCTAAAGCGGCGTTAAAAAGTGACTCAGAATAGGCGTTGAATATTGACCCACCGTTGGCATCGTATGCTTTTGATTACATGATAGTAGTTTAATTTTGGTATTCCAAAATCTCTTACATTGAGGTACGCGAATGACTGAACAGATCAGCTTTATTGTTGGCTGCACTGTTCTGCGGGTAGGATCAACTGCCGTATCGTAGGGTGAGACAGTCAAACCCGACAAGCAGGCGCTTTTTAGTATTTTTATAATCGTTTCTTCAACTTCGCTTACTGGAGGACCTCGCTTAGGCTGATAGCTATTTGCTGGCGTACTCTCAGGATCAAAGGAGACTGTAAAATACTGCACACCTCTCCGGTATAGGCAAGTCGTCCAACATTAGTAACGAGAATCCCTATTTACGCGTCTTCTAGCTACCCCTAATTCGGTGAATCCTGACACGGAAACTCGCAACGACAGCGCCGAATTGTCGATTAAAATGCTTGAGTCCAGGGGGTGCATTAACTTAGTCACCACCGACAATAAAATACATATGCGACATCTTAGGGGTTCGCCGCTCTGTTAGTCCTTAATATAGAGCTGCTCTACAATTGCTTTGTATAAATATTGAGTGCAATCAAGAGCATATGAAACAGACTTGGAAACCGTTGTCGTGAGCCTTATCAATACGCGAACTGGTGGGCCACTTACAGCCTATGTTCTTGGTGGGCTGGAACTACTACTCTTGTTAGCGATTGTGGTTTCAGTAAACCCTGCATTGGGTCAGCAGGACGGTCCCACGGTGGTGGTGCGCCCGGCCGAGATGATCAATCTGATTAAAGAAGTGCCTCTTACCGGGACGGTGGTCTCTCCCCGCGTTGCCAGGATATCCACCGAAGTCAGCGGGATCGTCGAAACCATGAAGGTCGATATTGGTGCTCAGGTGCAAGCCGGCGAAGAGATTCTCGAACTCAATTCGGAGCTGGAATCGCTCCTCCTCAAGGCGGCTCGTGCGGAAACGGAGCAGGCGAAGCAGGAGTTGGAAGACTCCAAGCGCCGGCTCGCCGTGGCTGAGTCACTGGCGCAAAGAAGCGCTGTGGCGGTCAATGACATGGATTCGCTGGCTGCGGAAGTGCGTATAGACACTGCCGGTCTGAAACGGTTTCAAGCAGCGGAGAGGCGGCTCGCGGCCCGGCTCCGACGACATAAACTCGTGGCCCCGTTTGCTGGTGTCGTCAGCCGTAAATCGGTTGAACAAGGAGAATGGATCCAACCGGGTCAGGCCGTTGTCGAACTTGTCGCGACCACAGGGTTACGCATCGATTTTCAAACGCCTCAGTCTGCGTATGCGGAACTGGATCGGTCCTCGAAAATCTTGATCAAATTGGATGCGCTACCCGGACAGACCTTCAACGGTGTGATAAAAGACATCATACCGGTAGCCGACCCTGCAACCCGTACGTTTCTAATCCGCACGGCGCTGGATGCTTCTGAGGTCAAGCTTGCACCGGGCATGTCCGCCAACGCAATTCTCCAACTGAATAGTGGCGCCCGGGGCATAGCGGTCCACCGGGATGCTTTGATTCGCCACCCGGACGGACGCACGACGGTGTGGGTAGTCAGTCCGGAAGGCGACAAAAACGTGGTGTCCGAGCACCAGGTTCAGACGGGTTTGAGTTTTGAGAGCATGGTTGCCATCACCAGCGGCCTGTCGTCCGATACCCTCATCGTGGTGCAGGGCAACGAAGTACTGAGAGAGAATCAGAGTGTCATCATCAAATATGAAGAATAGGAACCACACCGGATAAGCCTATGTTCGAAATCATGGTGAAGCGTGGCATCTTGATTGCGGTCGGTACGCTCATCGTAACCGTACTCGGTGTCGTCGCCGCCATGAAGATTCCGGTGCAGATGATTCCGGATCTTGAAATTCGTACGATCTCCGTACGCACCAGCTGGTCGGGGGCAACCCCGCAGGACATCGAAAAGGAAATTCTCATTGATCAGGAAGAGCATCTGCGCAGCGTACCCGGATTGCAACGGATCGTCTCTTCCGCCTCGTTCGGTCGCGCCCGGGTCGAACTCGAGTTTCCATTCGGTATCAACCTCGAAGACACCCTGATCAACGTGATCAATGCCTTGAATCGTGTGCCCTCCTACCCCAACAACGTGGACGAACCTCGCATCTACGCTACCTCCTTCTCGGCCAATTTCTTCATGTTCTTTCGGGTCGCGCCGCTGCCGGGAAATCCTAGTAAGCTGGAAATGTTTTCCATGCAGGACTTCGTTCGAGATCGGGTGGGATTGCGTATGGAGACGATTCCCGGTGTGTCTGAGGTGGCCGTATACGGTGGTGCCGAGCGACAGATACAAATACTGGTCGATCCTGTGAGGCTGGCCGAACACAACCTCAACGCCGCCCAGATTCGAAGTGCGGTGCAGCAGCGCAATCGTGATACCTCCGGCGGAGAAATCGAATCCGGCAAACGACGATACCTGTTACGTACGATCGGACGTTTTCGCGACGTAGAGGACCTGAAAAAAGTCATCATCGCGCAACAGGGCGATGCCCTAATTCGATTAGGTGAAGTCGCCGACATCCAACTCGGCCATTTCGAGATCAGTCGCTACTCGTACACCAACGGTAGTCCCGTTATTGGTGTGTCAGTGCGTCGCCAGGCGGGATCCAACGTCATTAATACTAAAAGAGCCATGATGCAGGAGGTCGACGCGATCAACGAGGAAGTGCTGGCGCCCGCCGGTATGCAGATGTTTCTGGTGGCCGATGACGTTGGCTATGTGGAGGCTTCTATCCAAAATGTCTGGACCAACCTTCTGATTGGCGCCGTTCTGGCCAGCTTGGTCATGTTCCTGTTTTTGCGCACCGTGAAATCGACGCTGGTCGGGATCATGGGTATTCCTATCTGCACCATCGCTGCATTCATCGGCCTGCTATTGGCGGGACGCACGATCAACGTGATTTCGCTGGCTGGGGTGGCATTTGCCATTGGGATGACGTTGGACAACAGTATTGTGGTACTCGAAAGTATCGATCTTTCCTGGCGAAGGGGTCTAGACCGTTGGCAGGCCGCGGTCGAGGGGGTGCGCAAGGTGTGGCCCGCGGTGCTTGCGTCCACGCTGACCACGGTGTTGGTATTCGTACCCATCGTATTTATCGCCGAAGAGGCCGGGCAGCTGTATTCTGATGTTGCCATTGCCATCTCCGCCTCGATTATCGCATCGATGCTGGTCGCTATCGCCGTGGTGCCTGCAGCCGCCTCGTATGTCTTCAAGAAAAATGAGCGACCTCGTTCAAGCCCCACACCGGCCTGGAGAGAGTGCCTGACCAATAGCGTAGATTGGATGATCAGAACAACGGGTCATAGGGTATGCACGGTACTGGCAGTTACGAGTCTATGCGGGGCCATCATCGTCTACCTCACCCCCGCGGCAGAATACCTGCCGGAAGGCGAAGAACCGAAGCTGTTTGCCAGCATGAGTCCACCCACGGGCTACAACCTGCAAACTATGACGCGCATCGGTGACGAATTGCAGGAATACTTCATGCCCTTTCTCGAGCACGATCCCGAACGGTTCAGACGCGGGGAAACCGATGTGCCGGCGATGGCCTATTTTAATCTGAGTGTCGAAGCGACGCGCGTTCGCATTATTGCTCAGCCGAAGGATCCCCGAGACATCAAAGCGTTAATGGACGCCGTCGACCGCAAGTACCGGAGTTATGTGGGCATGCGTTCGTTCGTATCGCGCGGGTCCATTATCACGAGTAACAGCGGCGGCACACGAAGTGTCGACCTGGATATCTCGGGACCGTTTTTACAAGACGTCTATCAGGTTGCCAGGCGCATCGAAGCCCGCGTCAGAGAAGTATTTACCGAACCCCGCGTTCGGGCCCAGCCCGCGTCATTGACATTGTCTCAGCCGCTGGTCGAGATTCGGCCTAATTGGGAGCGCCTGGCCCAGAGCGGCATGTCAAGCGCGGATATGGGGTTCACCATCGCGGCCATGACCGACGGCGCGTTTGTCGATGAGTTCTTCCTGGACGACGAGAAAATCGACATTTATCTGTATAGCCAAGCCGGGGCCAATGCCTCACTGGAGACCTTAAACCGCCTGCCTGTTTATACTCCGACCAACGCGGTCGTACCCTTGGCATCCCTCGCCCAGATCCATGAATCAGTCGACACCAGCAACATACGACGGGTGGACGGAAAACGCACGGTAACCTTGAGCATCATTCCGCCGGAAGACATCGCACTGGAGACCGGGCTGGAAATCGTCAAGAATGATGTGATTAAGTTCCTTCAGGAAAAAGGTGAGGTCCCCAGCAGCGTTAATATCCTCACGTCAGGGGCCACCGATCAACTGCAGGCCACCCGCGAGTCACTGACCGCCAACTATGCGGTAGCCCTGATCATCATTTACCTGATCCTAGCCGCAATCTTGTCGCACTGGGGATATCCTTTATTGATCATGGTCACGATTCCATTGGGGATCGCATCCGGTATCGTAGGACTCTGGTTGATGAATTCGATCGGTGCGTGGTTGCCGGCAATCGGATTGCCGGTGCTTACCCAATCGTTTGATATGATCACCATGCTCGGCTTCCTCATCTTGATGGGCACCGTGGTTAACAACCCCATATTGATTGTGCACCAGGCGATGGTCAATGTTCGGGAGCGCAATCTGGCGGCACGTCAAGCCGTTCGCGAAGCAGTTGCAATCCGTCTCCGGCCGATCACAATGACTACCCTGACAACCGTGTGCGGATTGGCACCGCTGGTTATGATACCTGGCGAAGGCACTGAACTGTATCGTGGCGTGGGGGTTATTGTGATGTTCGGACTGTTGGGAACCGCGGTTGTTACCTTGACGTTTCTACCTGCGTTGACTATGACGGCCCTTTCTTTAAGTCATTTCCGTAAACCGACGTTTGACACTATTGATACCGTGCGAAGATGAAACATTGAAAATCATATTCGTTCAATTAAGAGCACGGTGTTACCACCTCACATATCTTCATACCATCCGATTTCGACTCGCGCTACATAGCTTGTCAAAAAAATTGAACTGATGGGTGTCAACGCAACCTTTGGCGAATCCTGAAAAACCGGACGGCGTTGTCGAGCCGAATCTTGCGGGCGATCTCTTCGGGGAGATATGACAACCAACGGCGATGGAACGCAACGATCACGTCTAAATGGTCCCAGCCGGTGTTCGGTTCATCCCAGTAAAGCTGATCTTCGACGAAAAAGGGGTCCGACCCAATCATGATCCGCTCGTGGTAATCGAGAACGAACCGCTCCCATTCGGGTGTGAGCCGTCCCGCGTCGTCAACGATGGCGTGAATGCCCCCGTAACGCATCGGGTCGCGCGCTGACATGTCCACCCACACGTTTGGGCAGGCATCGAGAAGCGCCGCGACCTCGCTGGCCTTGAGTACGCCGCCGGCGTGCGCCCAGAATATGCGTGCTTTCGGGTGGCGTTGGCACAGGGGCAGGAAATACCGATGGTTTCCGGCCTCGACATGCATCGACAGGGGGACGTCATACTCCACACCCACTTCGACAAGCCCGTCGATGATCGGCTGGCGGTTTTGCAGCGATGGCGCGAACCCGACGATCAGGTGCATCTCCCCAAGCCCCTGGTAACGGCCCGAGGCCAGGGCTTCGCGGGCCGCCGGCAGTACGCGGGCGTCGTAGAACCAGTCACCCTTTCTTTCGGGCTCTAGATACGGCATGAAGAAGGGGATAATCCAACCGTCGGCTGCATCCGCGATTTCCAAAGCGAGTGCTGGCGGTTTACTCGACACCACCGCAAAGACCACACCGTTGTTCTCGAGTCGCCTGATTGCTTCGGGTGGATCCAGGGTCTCGGCCTGGTCCCAATTGTAATGCAGATGAACATCCGCCATCGGAGCTAGCTGGCCTCCTATGCCCGGTGGCGACCACAGGAGCGCGATACCGACTAAACAGATCGTAGCACCAAACCGAAAAGTCTCACCGCGTCGGTAGCACCGGAAAACGAACCGGGTGGTGGCGAAGGTGGCAACCCAAATGTGATACCGGGACTGACGCTCCCGGGTTGATCGCCGTCTTGATGGTTTGTTCAAATACATTCGTTCTTTAAATCACTTACTATAATCAACTACGTTGGGGACCATTTTCCCGCCATCCTGGGCGTGAAACTATCCAGGCAAAACAAACTCTAAGCGTAACGAAACAATGGCTTAACACCCCAAAGGAGACAACCACAATGAGAAAGCTATCCTATGTCATCGCTTCGAGCTTAGTCTCGTTACTCTATGTAGTCTCTGCCACGGCACAAGACAATAATATGAGTTTCTTCATCACCAGTGTGAACCCCGGAAATGGTGGTGATTTCGGTGGATTGGAAGGAGCCGACGCCCATTGTCAACAATTGGCGGAATCGGCGGGTGCCGGTGGGCATACCTGGCGTGCTTACCTCAGTACGCAGGGCGCAGAATTAAATGATCCCAACGTTGTGCATGCGCGCGATCGTATCGGTTCAGGTCCATGGCACAACGCTAAGGGCGTGATGATTGCAAAAGACGTTGCCGAATTACATTCCGACAACAACAATTTGAATAAAGAGACGGCACTGGATGAGAATGGCCAGCTGGTGAATGGGCGCACAGAGAAACCGAACAAACACGACATCATCACCGGCTCGCGACCCGACGGTACGGCCTTCGCCGGGGCATTCTTTCCGGACCGAACATGCGGAAACTGGACCAAGAACGGCGAGGAAGATTCGGCCATGGTCGGTCACCATGACCGCGTGGGCCCGATCGATCATCCGTGGGCACAGTCCTGGAATTCAGCGCATCCGTCACATGGATGTACCCCGGATGGATTTAACAGTACCGGGGGTGACGGTTTGTTCTATTGCTTCGCGGCTCAATAGAAGAACTTACGGACAGTTGCTCCACTTGTGACACGCACGTGCCGGCTTCTAGTGTCCTCACGGCCGCTGTGTTTAAGAAACAATCGCCACAAACGTGTCTGACAATCTGACAGTGGACCTATTTGGGATACCCGCGACTTTTACCAACGAATGTCTCGTTGGTCGACTAAGGAAATAGCTGCTACATCACCGGCAGGTCGGAGCTGATTTCTCTCATTGAGCGATAAGTGGTCTTATCAATTTTTTCCAGGCGTAGGGCCACTGTTCACAATTCGACCGGCTCTTGACAGCTATTTACCCCTACAATAGGGGCTTGCTAATGGCGGAGGACCTGTGTCCATTGCTGTCGCGCCGTGATTTTCTCCTACGGGCTGGGGCCTGCTCGGCGATGCCGTTTCTTCCCGCGCGCGTGTTCGCCCGTACGGATTACCCAACCCGCTCCATCCCGAACACGGGCGAGCCATTGCCGGTGATTGGGTTAGGTTCCACCAAGGCCATGTCACAACTTGAGGCACGCGGTACCGCCGGGTTCACGACACTGCTACGCACCCTGCTCGACGGCGGTGGCACGGTGGTCGACACTTGGTCACGCGATGCGGCGCAGGACCGCCTCACTGGGGAAGCGCTGCAGACCGATGGGATGGTGCAGGACTTGTTTCTCGCGACGAAGGTGGATGCAGTCGGCGCTGAGGCCGGCAGGGCCATGCTGGAACGCACCTGTCGGCTATTCGGTAAGACTTCCGACCTGGTCCAAGTGATCAGTCTGCGCGACCTGAAAACGCAGTGGGCACTGTTAAAGGAATACAAAGATGTGGGCAAGGCCCGCTATATCGGTGCAACGGTGTCAAGGGATGCACAACATGCCGACATGATGACGTTTATGCGTGACGAACGTCCGGATTTCATCCAGGTCAACTATTCGGTGATGGAAACCAACGCCGAGACCGGCGTGTTGCCACTGGCCGCTGAACTAGGGATCGCGGTGTTGATCAATCGGCCGTTTATGAACGGCAGTTATTTCTCCCGCGTCAGTGGCACGCAGTTACCTGAATGGGCCACCGAGTTCGACTGCCACAGCTGGGCGCAGTTTTCGCTGAAATACATACTGGCCCATCCTGCGGTCACGTGCGTACTCACCGAAACCACTAACCCGAAACATCTGCTTGAAAACTTGGGCAGTGCGCACGGCCGCTTTCCGAACGCGGTGACACGAGAGAAGATGCGCGAAGTGGCGCAGTTTCTTTGAAAAATGAGATGTCGCCGATTCACGCGGAAAGCCGGGTGATGAACTGAAGCGCTACGCATCTGGCTGCGGATGTTGAAACGTCAGCCCAGCATATGTCGAAATACTTCCGAGAATCAGCAACACTTCTTTAGCTTTCGCTTCGGGTCGGTTACAAACGATCCATATCAAACATCTCACCGCGGCCAAAGGACGAAACCGCTATCGCGGTAGGGGTGGGCGAGGTTGTGTCGTGATCGTCGTAAATTGAGCTAGCAAAATGGGCATCCCCTGTGTTGAGGTTGTGTTGCTACACGACAATCAACAACACAGGAGAACATCCCATGGCCCAGTCTAACAAACCCATCAGTGCTTTGCGCCAGCGCATGATTGACGACATGACGCTACGTCAGTTACATCCCAACACACAACGCGCCTACCTACTCGCCGTTAAGAAGCTCACGCAGTTTTTGGGTAGCGCGCCCGATGGCGCATCGTCGGAGGATCTGCGTCGGTTCCAAAAACACCTCGTTGAGCAGGGGGTGTCGAGTCCGACCATCAACGCTACGATCCGTGGATTGCGGTTCTTCTTCGAGATCACCTTGGAGCGCCCACAGAGGCTCAAACGGATGAGTCCGGTGCGCGTGCCGGAGCGTTTGCCGGTGGTCTTAAGTAGCGAAGACGTTACCCGTTTATTGAACAGCGCACCGAACCTGAAGTCCAAAGCGGCGTTGTCGGTGGCCTACGGCGCCGGCTTACGGGCCAGCGAAGTCTGTCACCTGAAGATCACGGACATCGATAGTGAACGAATGATCATCCGCATCGAGCAAGGTAAAGGCGCGCGTGACCGTCAAGCGATGCTCTCACCGGCGTTACTGTGTTTACTGCGTGCCTGGTGGCGGGAAGGCCGGCGCCGCGGCAAGATGCTGCCTAATGGTTGGCTTTTCCCGGGCATGAACCCCGTCAATCCACTCTCGCCACGTCAACTCAATCGGATGTGCAAAGTGGCCGCAGCGGCGGCCGAGTTGGATCAACGGATCTCCCTGCACACCTTGAGGCACAGCTTCGCAACGCACTTGCTGGAGCAAAAAATCGACATCCGGATTATTCAAGTATTACTCGGCCATAAGAAGCTGACCACCACGGCACGCTACGCCCATGTCGCCTCCAAGACCTTGACCGAAGTACAAAGTCCCCTCGACAGGTTAACCTTACCCGTGCCGTAAGGTGGCACGGCCATCGCTTGAGGTGGCAGACATTTTTAGACAAGACGGCGAGACCTGGCGCCAGGCACACGCAGGCCATATCAGCCTGGGCCAACTCCAAGTCATGTCTGCCATCGAACGCTGCCGAACCGATGCGCTCGGCGGCCATCGCCTGCACTGCGAGCAGTGCGATGATCAGCGCATTGCCTATAACTCGTGTCGCAACCGCCATTGTCCGAAGTGTCAAGGACAAAAGGCCGAACAATGGTTGGCGGATCGCCAGGGCGAACTGGTGCCGGTGGCCTATTACCATGTGGTGTTCACCCTGCCAGCCCAGATTGCCCGCATCGCCTATCAGAATAAAGCACTGGTGTATGATCTGCTGCTGCGAGTCAGTGCCGAAACACTGTCGATCATCGCAGCCGATCCCAAACACCTCGGCGCCAAGATCGGGCTGACCGCGGTGCTGCATACGTGGGGATCCGCCATGATCCATCACCCCCACGTCCACTGCATCGTCCCCGGGGGCGGACTCGATCGGAATCGGTGGGTGGCGTGCAAACCAGGGTTCTTCCTGCCGGTACGGGTTTTGTCGCGATTGTTCCGCCGCCTGTTCCTTGCGCAGCTTCATCGCCTGCATCGCGAAGATCAGCTCAACTTCTTCGGTGATTTAAACCACCTCGCCAGCCGCAACGCATTTACACAGTATTTAGCACCGCTCAAGCAAACCAACTGGTTCGTCTATGCCAAAAAGCCCTTTGCCGGACCCCAAGCGGTGCTCGCTTACCTGTCTCGCTATACCCACCGCGTGGCCATCTCCAATCATCGATTGATTGCCTACGATGAAACCGGTGTGACGTTCCAATACAAGGACTATCGCTCTAAACGCTGTGTACGCTACAAACCCATGACGCTCGCCACCGATGAGTTCATCCGCCGCTTCTTGATGCACGTGCTACCCAAGGGGTTGCATCGCATCCGTCACTACGGCTTGTTCGCTAATCCCGTACGGCGTGATCATTTGACCCGACTGCGCCAGGCACTGAACGCACAGAACACGCCCTGCGAACCTAACGTTGAAGCATCCGCAACGGCGCCACCCACGTTCGTGTGCCACACCTGTGGAACACCACTGCAGATCGTCGAAATACTCAGCCCCAAGACAAGGGCACCCCCTTGACGTTCCTTCGTGCCGACATAAAATGGGACAACGCGAATCCGTGTTGGCGCTCTGCTATTACCCCAACCGAACCCACTATCCCCTACCTACCACTACCCGCAACAAATCTATCTGTAAATCGAACCCATCAGGCGTTGATCACGTCGGCTCACCACCCGCTGACGTCTACATCCAGCACATTAATGACCATCATCCCTGAATAATCCCCATAGCCAGCAAACCGCGGTTTCCTCCCCTGGACGTTATTCGACACCCGCTCCCAACGCAGCGCATTCACTGCGCGTGCCGCCTCCGCGGCCGTCCAATAACGCTAATCAAAAGCAGAAGATACTTGTAGTGAATTAGTTAGTCCGTTAATAATTTTATTACGGACAAATACATTTTTCTCAACGCCGAGTTAGGCGGTCGAATCATCATCATTGATTGGCCTGCAGATTACCGACCCTGTATTTTCGCGAACTAAATTGCAAATTTCCTGCCCGTCGAATTCGTGGTGGAGAATGTTTTCCACAGAACTAAAAACCGAATTCGGTAATCCTCCATCAAAGGTAAAGGACGACGAAGCAACCCCGACTAACAAACCATTAACAAAAAGGGGACCCCCGCTGTCCCGCCCCTCGACGAGTACGCTTGTTTCGAAACATTTACCTTTCGTATGACCCCGACCCTCCGAATGGTGTTCTAAAACACCGCCGAGCTCCCACTTCGTTCGAAAACGCATTGGTTGTGTTGGCTCTCCATCACCATCTAGAAATATGTCTTCTGGATACACTTCCGAGTGAGAATATCCGAAGCATCCGACAACTTCATGTCTAGCAACTTCGCCATTCAGAATTCTGAACGGTTTTAGAGTGCTCAGTATTGACATTGCATTCTCCACTGTGAAGAGAGATATGTCAGTCCCTTCGATCGGATAGTTCACAATAGAATAAAAAAAGTTCTCTTCTCCGAGAACCACTTGGAACCGATCATCATCGTGAATGTCATCGCCCTCGAAAATATGTTTAGCAGTGATAAAAATATTTGGTTCGCAAATGTAACTTGCGGTGCCAATTAGGTTGTAACCACCATCGCCGACAAGGTGTTGCAAAACTGGAACCACGGCAGAAGATTGACTACCGATAAATTCAAAGCGGTACTTTGAATTAACTGCGCTTCGATCTTTTGTTAGGTCGAATACGTATCTCTGGTCTACCAATTAAAAACCGTCCTAAATTGCGGCTGTCTAACAGTGAGTAGACAGCAATTTTGAGTCGTGCAATTTCTTCATTTAGTTACATCCTCGTCCCTATTTTTTAATAATTTATAATGTGCTAGGAATTGTATCTCGAAATATTGTTAGTAAAGGCCGGGTGCGACAACACGGCAATGTGCTTCGATATGCAATAAAGGTGTGCTATTCAGTTATTTATTCCGAAGATTTCAACTGTATGCAAGCGCTACCGATTAAGAACAGCAGCTTAGTAGCATATATCGTCCTCAATTTCAGCTTGGTGAATTGGACTGCTCTGGGTCGACACTAACCGTCCGATACTACGCATCTCCCTGCGGCCAAAGGACGAAACCGCTATCGCGGTAGGGGTGGGCGAGGTTGTGTCGTGATCGTCGTAAATTGAGCTAGCAAAATGGGCATCCCCTGTGTTGAGGTTGTGTTGCTACACGACAATCAACAACACAGGAGAACATCCCATGGCCCAGTCTAACAAACCCATCAGTGCTTTGCGCCAGCGCATGATTGACGACATGACGCTACGTCAGTTACATCCCAACACACAACGCGCCTACCTACTCGCCGTTAAGAAGCTCACGCAGTTTTTGGGTAGCGCGCCCGATGGCGCATCGTCGGAGGATCTGCGTCGGTTCCAAAAACACCTCGTTGAGCAGGGGGTGTCGAGTCCGACCATCAACGCTACGATCCGTGGATTGCGGTTCTTCTTCGAGATCACCTTGGAGCGCCCACAGAGGCTCAAACGGATGAGTCCGGTGCGCGTGCCGGAGCGTTTGCCGGTGGTCTTAAGTAGCGAAGACGTTACCCGTTTATTGAACAGCGCACCGAACCTGAAGTCCAAAGCGGCGTTGTCGGTGGCCTACGGCGCCGGCTTACGGGCCAGCGAAGTCTGTCACCTGAAGATCACGGACATCGATAGTGAACGAATGATCATCCGCATCGAGCAAGGTAAAGGCGCGCGTGACCGTCAAGCGATGCTCTCACCGGCGTTACTGTGTTTACTGCGTGCCTGGTGGCGGGAAGGCCGGCGCCGCGGCAAGATGCTGCCTAATGGTTGGCTGTTTCCGGGTATGAACCCCGTCAATCCACTCTCGCCACGTCAACTCAATCGGATGTGCAAAGTGGCCGCAGCGGCGGCCGAGTTGGATCAACGGATCTCCCTGCACACCTTGAGGCACAGCTTCGCAACGCACTTGCTGGAGCAAAAAATCGACATCCGGATTATTCAAGTATTACTCGGCCATAAGAAGCTGACCACCACGGCACGCTACGCCCATGTCGCCTCCAAGACCTTGACCGAAGTACAAAGTCCCCTCGACAGGTTAACCTTACCCGTGCCGTAAGGTGGCACGGCCATCGCTTGAGGTGGCAGACATTTTTAGACAAGACGGCGAGACCTGGCGCCAGGCACACGCAGGCCATATCAGCCTGGGCCAACTCCAAGTCATGTCTGCCATCGAACGCTGCCGAACCGATGCGCTCGGCGGCCATCGCCTGCACTGCGAGCAGTGCGATGATCAGCGCATTGCCTATAACTCGTGTCGCAACCGCCATTGTCCGAAGTGTCAAGGACAAAAGGCCGAACAATGGTTGGCGGATCGCCAGGGCGAACTGGTGCCGGTGGCCTATTACCATGTGGTGTTCACCCTGCCAGCCCAGATTGCCCGCATCGCCTATCAGAATAAAGCACTGGTGTATGATCTGCTGCTGCGAGTCAGTGCCGAAACACTGTCGATCATCGCAGCCGATCCCAAACACCTCGGCGCCAAGATCGGGCTGACCGCGGTGCTGCATACGTGGGGATCCGCCATGATCCATCACCCCCACGTCCACTGCATCGTCCCCGGGGGCGGACTCGATCGGAATCGGTGGGTGGCGTGCAAACCAGGGTTCTTCCTGCCGGTACGGGTTTTGTCGCGATTGTTCCGCCGCCTGTTCCTTGCGCAGCTTCATCGCCTGCATCGCGAAGATCAGCTCAACTTCTTCGGTGATTTAAACCACCTCGCCAGCCGCAACGCATTTACACAGTATTTAGCACCGCTCAAGCAAACCAACTGGTTCGTCTATGCCAAAAAGCCCTTTGCCGGACCCCAAGCGGTGCTCGCTTACCTGTCTCGCTATACCCACCGCGTGGCCATCTCCAATCATCGATTGATTGCCTACGATGAAACCGGTGTGACGTTCCAATACAAGGACTATCGCTCTAAACGCTGTGTACGCTACAAACCCATGACGCTCGCCACCGATGAGTTCATCCGCCGCTTCTTGATGCACGTGCTACCCAAGGGGTTGCATCGCATCCGTCACTACGGCTTGTTCGCTAATCCCGTACGGCGTGATCATTTGACCCGACTGCGCCAGGCACTGAACGCACAGAACACGCCCTGCGAACCTAACGTTGAAGCATCCGCAACGGCGCCACCCACGTTCGTGTGCCACACCTGTGGAACACCACTGCAGATCGTCGAAATACTCAGCCCCAAGACAAGGGCACCCCCTTGACGTTCCTTCGTGCCGACATAAAATGGGACAACGCGAATCCGTGTTGGCGCTCTGCTATTACCCCAACCGAACCCACTATCCCCTACCTACCACTACCCGCAACAAATCTATCTGTAAATCGAACCCATCAGGCGTTGATCACGTCGGCTCACCACCCGCTGACGTCTACATCCAGCACATTAATGACCATCATCCCTGAATAATCCCCATAGCCAGCAAACCGCGGTTTCCTCCCCTGGACGTTATTCGACACCCGCTCCCAACGCAGCGCATTCACTGCGCGTGCCGCCTCCGCGGCCGTCCAATAACGCTAATCAACAACCGACTGTTTAAACACTACCAAAATACGTCTGCAATACTGCGAACTCCGGACGCTGAATAATACAAAGCCCTACCACTCGATACAGAGTTTTCATTTAGTGATCATTAACAAAAAAACCCCGGACGATACCGGGGCTAAAATGAGGGGAGGAGAATTATTTGATTTGTGCACAAATTCAATCTAATGCTCTAGGTTAGTCGTTTATGAACACAAAATCAGATTCGCAGTGTGTTAAATAATCTGGATGATATGATGATGGTTTAAAAACTATAGGCGACACCGACTGAGAACAGATCGACATCAAGGTCATCGATCTCATATCGCTCCCATTCGCCGACTAACGAAACGTTGTTATCGAATTCATACCGAACACCACCGCCAAAATAGATGTCGTTATCGCTATCATCGCTAAATTGGGCAGCCACTGCACCGGTCGCGTCTAAATCCCAAAAGTAAGTACCGACTTTGCCGTGTAGCGAAAAATTGTCGTTGATAGGTAGTGTGCCTACCGCCCCGATACTGACACCGTCGACCTCTAGCGCATTTCGGGATCGTCCATCTTCAAGGTCACCTAGGTCGACATAGCCTAGCTCGACACCAAAGTAATCGGAAAAGCGATAACCGCCATTGGCTTTGAAGGCAGTGTCATCATCGTCAAGACCACGCTCGTCGATATCTGCTTTACCGGCACCTACACCGACATACCAATTGCCTTCGGCTTGACTGACATAAGGCATGCTTGCGAGGCCAAGTCCTAACGCGAGGACTATGGGTTTTAATGTTGTATTTAGTTTCATTTCAATATTGCTCCAGTTAAGTTAAATAGGGTTTAAAACGTATTCAGTTTGCAACTAACAGCACGGAAATTTATGGTTTGTGTGCTGTTGATCCGAGAGACTTTAAATAGGCGATCAAATCAGCTCGATCCTTTGCATCGCTAACGACATAACCCATTTTCTGGCCCGGTATAAATGCCTCAGGACTACTAAGCCATTGGTCGAGATTTTGCGCCGTCCAGATCACATCGGAACTGGCAACAGCGTTACTGTAGTCGTAGCCGGTCACACCACCCGCACGTCGTCCGAACACACCTCTATGCGCGGGGCCGACACGATTGCTGTCAATGGAGTGACATCCAATACAGCGCGTCTCATATATTTTTCGCCCGTTAACTTGATCACCTTCGGCTTGGACACTAGTTGTCAATAGGGAAATCGTGATCGCAATAGCAGGTTGGTTTGGTTTCATGATGATTTGCTCCATACTTTGGAGGGGTTGGCTATGCCAACCCCCCCATTGCGATTACTTAGGCGCCAAATCCAAACGCTGGGTGAAACGGTCGACCGAGGTCAAAGTTAAGCAATGCAAAATGCGATGCCTCATCCGCCGCGAGTCGCGCCGCTACTTTGCCTAATTCTGGATCTTGAAAAACTGGAATCACGCCCAAGTAAGCGTTAGTTGCGCCCAATTCGAGGCGCGCCGCTAAATCCAGTACGTCGTTCTGATCTTTGAGTTGGTCAAAATTCAAAGCCTCCGCGTATTCATCCTCAGCCTTTTCTCCTATCGGTTCACCACCGAGCTTGCGGATGGTTGCAATCAACGCGTCATTGTGTTGTTTGTGATCGTCCTGAAACTTAGTTGCCGCCTTTATTGCATTTTCTTGCAACAAACCGCTTTTCAGTGCGATGCCATAGGCATTGATACCCTCATATTCAAGACCAACGGCGACATTAAGAATATTGATATCCTGGTTGCTATCGGTATTAGTGTTTTGCGCCCATGCTTTGTTACCCAGTAGCGCAATTGCACTAGCGGACAAAACTAATCCACCTGTATTTGATATGAGACGGCGTCGAGAAGGATCGAGAATTTCGTTCTTGATTAACATAGTTAAGCTCCTTAATATTGGATTGAAAGTGTTGAAGAAGTATCTCAGCGGTAGTACTTCCCGATGCTGGATTACTTGGCATCAAGAATCGGGGAGTAAAATTTGATGAAGACCATGTCGGTCGCGTTGGCGATATGACAACCCGCACAAGCTTCTTTGGGTTGCGCCGCCGCACTCTTCGCATACGGTGGTGCATGATGACCGAAATTAAAAAATCCCCATCCTTTGGTATCTTTAAAACGTTCGCTATCTTTCACCGAAATGTCGATTCCGTTACGTTCGGCAGGAAAGAAACCACGACCGGAAGCTTCGACACGTGAACCATCGTCGTTTGATCCCGGTAAGGTAAGTTGAAGCTCTTTCAACAGTATTGTGCCTTCGGGAAACTCTCCAGTTTGTCGATAGGCCTGATAGGCTTCGGGCTGGATGTATACATTGTGGTATTCGGGAAACCCTGCTTGACCGCCGTTTAAAGCGTTGGGGGTCAGTGGCGAACCGAGGAACACCCAAGTGTGATAGTCACTCGGCAATTCGAGTTCGTTCTCCGCGCTCCACTTCGGCCCCCAGGTGGGGGTAGACTGCGCACGTGCGCTCGTCATTACGCTTGAAACGATGCCCGTGCCTATTAAAAACACAGCGGTGGCGAATATCATCACTTTTTGATTTACTGTTTTGTTTACGCTCATGTTGTCACTCCTTGATGTTTTTAGTACTTGATGCTTTTAGTAAGGGTTTGTCGAAACGATCAGACGGACAGCATGGAATTACAATAAACGCTACCGTTCTGTATCGGTATTTATAAAGTATACAGATCTGTATCGTTTGTCAAGAACTTATCGAAAAATATTATTTAGCTATATAATCAATGTGTTATGTTATAATACGTTTCGATAACGAGAAGATTTTATGTAATACAATACAGATATAAACAGATTAGTATCTTTATAACGGTCAAACATCAAAAATGAAACGGGCACAGAAACGTGACCATCTAGTGGAGGTAGCAACCGATTTGTTCAATCAACTGGGTTACCGCGGGGTGGGTATTGATCAGGTCATCGCGGAGTCAGGTATTGCGAAAACCACGCTGTACCGGCACTTCGAATCGAAGGAAGACCTTATTGTTGCAGTACTACGCAAGTTTGATGAGCGCTATCGTGATGACATGCGCCAGGCTGTTGACAAGAAGGCGAAAGAACCACGAGAAAAATTGTTAGCGACGTTTGATTTCATCGAGAAGTGGTTTAAGGACAAGTCGTTCTTCGGTTGTCCATTCATGAGTGCCGCCGGTGAGTACGGCGAACGACTCAGCCCGGTATTTCAGGAAGCCTTTTCACACAAACGATTGACAGTGGCTTATTTTGAGGAACTGACGCGGGCGGCAAAATTGAAAGACCCACGACGGATCGCAGAGCAGATCAATTTACTGCATGAGGGTGCGACTGCGGTAGCACATATTTCAGGTGATCCGAAGGCGGCACGCAAAGCAAAAATCATTGCCGTTAAACTCATCGAAGAAGCTAGCATCAATTCTTAATTGGCGCACTGTAACTCCTCGCTTAAGTAATTCAATTTCAATAAACTGAGAATGAAACGGATCGCTCCTAACCGTTGACTACTAAACATCTCCGTGCGGCCACAAACGGACCTTTATCGGTTCTTGTTTTTGTGTCCGTTAATGCAATGATCGCGGTCGGTTTTGAAATTTCCTATTGACGACAGATACGATTCAATTGGTGTTTGGCATTTACTCCTATTGACACACGGATAGAAACTAACCAGTGGAGAAATCTTTGTTGAGCACTTCGCTATAGGCCGGCGGTCATAGTCGGGTGCGCGGGTAAGTTAGGGCATGTGCGTTCGTAAGGTAAGTCTTCACTGACAAATTTCGTCCACTCTTCCATCGATAAATTTCGCCAGACTTTCTGGCATATCGAGTCAACAAGATCTTCGAGAGGCGCGCTGTTCGTTTTGTGTGTTAGGTCCCAAAATAACACCCCCTTTTCACCTCCACCGGAGGCGAGCCTGCGTCCATCATGGCTTAATGCTAGCGCCCAGACTCTGGCGTCCTGTCCCATCAGGAATTTTGGTGGGGAATCCGGTTTTGTGAGGTCCCGCAATTGGATGCTTTGGTCCCAGCTGCTGGAAGCCAAAGTTTTTCCATCGGGGCTAAAGCGTACGTTAACGACATCATCGTCATGCCGCCCGACGATCCTTGATGGTTTGTTGACGTCTGTCACATCCCACATTCTGACAGTTCTATCACGACTGCCTGATGCCAAGTGTTTACTGTCCGGGCTGAAAGCGAGAGTCCAGATCAATTCTTCGTGACATTGCTGTCCCGTTAACTTTACGCCAAAGAAGTTTGTCGATCATCGATCTGGCGATTAGTCAGGACCGGATCGCCTCTGAGTAATGGAACCAATTCTCTTTTGTCGAATAAATTAGACTGTAACACCCTGATAATTTGCTGCACTGTCCGATCTATACCATTAGCAAACTTCAAATAAACAATCATCAGGTAGGCACACAGAGCAATGTATATTCGCGTCATCACTGCATTCTTACTTGTACCGGTGAAGGACTTGATTTTGAGATTCTGCTTAATGCATTTGAAGAACAACTCGATCTGCCATCTCGATTTATAAATATCCGCGATAGTCTTTGCACTCAGCTTGGTGTGATTGGTAATAAACACATAGTGCTTGCCAGTCTCTGGGTCACGATAGCCAATTCGGCGTATGAGTCCAGGGTAGTCCTGGCGCGCATAGTGGCCTGTGTATTCAATCAGCTGATCAGAAGTAATTCCCTTGGATTTGTTTACCTTTCTTCGCTCTACGGTTCGATACTTAGCATTCTGTTTCTGGCGGCTGACAAAGTAAACACCTTGACTATTCAGGCGGTTAAACCATCTATAGTCAGTATAAGCACGATCAATCGCAACGATGCTGCCAGCGGTCAGTTTAAGTTCTCTAGCCACCTTCACATCATGGGTTTTACCGTCTGTAACGGTACAAAATTCAGGTAGAAATCCAGATTGGTTCAACCCGACATGGAGTTTAACGGCCCCTTTTGTCGTTCGAAACTTGGCCCATGGGAAGAGAGATAAGCATAGATCAATGGTGGTTGAATCCAATGCATACAATGGATTTTTAAATCGAAACCCGTGTTGCTGGGGATGTTGCATGCATCTACCCAAGAGCTTATGGAATAACGCCTCGTATAGCTGATAGGGCTTCTGCTCGTTGATGCGGGCTAGTGTCGTTCTGCAAATATTCGTGCTACCGATATGATACAGACGATGGGATTGTGCTCGAACATTGTCGACAATGTCTCGCAGGGAGTGTCGGCCTGCTAGTTGCCCAAAAAGCATCGCAGTAAACTGGCTCCAACGCGAAGATTTTCGAAACGAGCGACCAGAATGATAGGTATTTGCCAACTGTTCAAACTCATGTCTCGGAACAAGTTTAAGCAATTGAGCGAAGACTGTATTACAATGGGCCATGGCTTGGTTTTTGTTTTGGTTCAATAGGTTAGGAGTAACTGTATTTTACCAAAACGCTTAAAGAACCAGGCCATTTTTATTCCTTAACGGGACAGCAATGTCTTCGTGACCACTTAGCGTCTGGGCACTCTTTCCTGGGTTTTCGAGATCTTCGAGATGGATAATGCCCTCCCTTCCGGCAGCGGCCATCCATCTCCCGTCCGGACTAAATTTAACGTCGATGATCCATCGCTTCATTGGCGTGGGAAAGACGGCGAGTTCGGTTTGCAAATCGACGATATCCCGGAATTGAATGATCCCCGCATCGTTTTCGCCTGACCAGTCAATAATAGCCACACTGTTTCCATCGGGTGTAAATGGCGCATACCATTGATCGGATTCAATGCTTATACGGGCCAATTCCTTTATCGGACTTTCAAGCTTCCATAACCTGACGATATTGTCGTTGCTGACGGAAGTAAGCATCTTGCCGTCCGGGCTATAGACCAAACCAGTGACAAATCCGTGATGACCGATTAGTTGAAGAGGAGATGCTCTGAGCTTATTAAGATCCAATAGTTGAATAACGTCTTCATTCATTCCCACCGCCAGAGTCTGATCATCGGGACTGAATGCCAGTCCAAAGGCTTCGCCGTGTTTGCTAAGCAGAATCTTCGGGCGACCGCTGGGTCTAAGATCAAGCAAACGCAAACCCCGAGGACCAAAGTCGCTCACAGCTACAATATTTCTATCAGGGCCAAATGCAAGATTATTGAATCCGAGATCGCTATGGAGCACGACCATGTTAATGTCTTCTTTGGCCAGATCCCATCGGTGAATTGAATATCTTACTCGGTCGGAAACACCCACGAGCAGATCGTGACCGTTCGGATGGAATGCCAGTGCTGTTACCCGCTGTTCAAGTCCGTCGAGGATTCGGGAAGGTCGGTCTGTCGCAGGTAGATCCCAGATCCGAACCGTTGCATCCAGACCACCTGAGGCCAAACGTCTGCCGTCCGGGCTAAACACCAACGACAAGGTCGGACCCTCGTGCGCCTGAACTACCGCAAATGGCTTTTCCGTATCATCAACGTCCCACAGCCTGATATTGCCTTCAATGCTACCTGCCGCGAGTGTCTCTCCGTCAGGGCTGAAAACCACTGGTATACCCCGGGAAAGCTTTTTGTTTGAATATTTCTTGGAACCAAACTGGTGAGATAGATCGATAGTGCGATCCGGATGTGTCAGGTCAATTAACCATACTTTGTCTGATACTTTGGAACCAGCAGCGACAAAGCGGCCACTTCGGTTAAAGTTAATCGACCAGATACTTTCACCTAACTCAGCCACTACGGTTGGTTCGTCGTTTGGCCGATCAAGATTTCTCAGCATGACGACACCATCACTGTTTCCTGTGACCAAGGCTTTGCCATCGGGGTGAAAGCCTAAGGCGAAAATATACCTGTCAGTTGGTCCCGCTAGCTCAGTCGGTGGAACACCATGATTCTCCAGATTCCATACTAATAACTGGCTTTGTTTATTACCCGCCCGGCTAGAGGCTACCAGTGTTCGCCCATCAGGGCTGAACGCAACCTGATCAACTGCCGTTGTCAGATTTGGACCGAATCCTTGATTACGCAAAATATTTCGTATCACGCGGTCGGCAAGGTCCCGAATCAACGGCGAATCATTAGCGCTCATCAGATAAGCCTGGCGCGCCATCAGGGCGGCGCGTTGGTGTTCGTGAATCGCCTGTTGTTCGGGTGCAATGGTTAACAACAACTGAGCGATGGAGTTTTTCCGTAACTGCTCGGTCAGTGCACGGGCTTGTTCGGCTTCGCTGCGCCGCAATTCCGCTTCTTCTCGCGCAATTGTCTCCTGCTCTGCTAGGCTTTTAGCGGCTTCCCGCTGTTGCCATGCAACAAACGCAGCAATTAGAGCAAGTATGAATACACCACCAAGCAGCGTGGATAAATGTCGAAGTCGGTTTGCCGAACGCGCTTTGGTTTCAGCGAGTGTTTGCGCCTGGACCAACTCACGTTGACGTATTTCTTCACGTTCTTGTTCCGCCCGTTCAATGGTTGCTTTGCTAACACGTACAAATTCAGATAGCGACTCGCTGGCGCCAAGATCTGATGCATCCGGGCCGTCTAACCAGCGCTCCGCCTCCGGTAACTGGGCCTTATCGAGCAAGCCACCCGTATCCCGGCCAAGTCGTTTCCATTCTGCTACTTTGGCTTCAAGGCGTCTTCGCACCTGTTCGGCTTCGCGGCGCTCTAATGTCCAATCACGCAGACGCGCCCAGCCATTAATGAGTGACTCGTGGGCGATGTCGACAAACGATCCTTCGCGCTCATTACCACCACTTTGAGTTAACAATCTGTTTTCAGTGAGATGGTTGAGCGTGCTTTCAAAAAGTGTCGGATTGTCCGAAGTGGTGCGTAACGCCGACAATGGTTGCTGGCGCCGCGTGTCTGCACGCCCCTCGCCGAATTGGACCAAACGTAAAAAAAATCGGCGCGCGATGGTCTGTTGATCAGGTGACAATTCTGCCAAAGCTGCATCGGCTTTCATCGCAATGGCAGCCGTTAACCCCTTCGCGGTCTCTTCGTCATTACCATTTCCGGTTTTATAATTCAGTCTTTCATAAGCTGCATACGTCAATACCCTGTCTTCCATATCGGCCCACAGGAGACGCATTGTTTCTTGCAGCATCGGTAGTACGCCAGGTTCATCCGCCGCATCGACTAATAACCGCTCAATTAAGTCCGGCTCGATTTGCACACCAATGTTCGCAGCAGGTTGCTTAATCGCTTTTCGTAGAGCAACTCCACGAAGTGGCGCTACCTCTATTCGCTGGCTAACATCAATTGGCCAAAGTGGACAGTTCATGAGATCGGGATAGAAATCCGCTCGCATAGTAAGAACTAATGTGAAGTCTTTCAGATTGCGTAGGTCTCGCAATGCACCGAAGAAACGTGACGTCTCTTCCCGTTCCGTTTGGGTAAAAACCTCTTCGAATTGATCTACAAGTAACAACAAGCGTCGAGCGGGCGGATTGAGACCGAGTAGTTGTGCAGCAATATCGATATCTAACCCGCGTTCAACGTTAGTCTCAAAAATACGTCCAAGTGAATCACAGGGTGTTGACCCTGGACGCATCTGTCGAACAAGCCAATAATCTTCCTCGAAGTGGCGGGTTCGGGTGAGTTCAGGTAATAGTCCCGCGTATACCAGCGAGGATTTTCCTGAACCGGACGGACCGATCACCATGATGAGGCTTTGGTGGTGCAGCAGACTAACTATCTGCTCGATCTCCGATTCACGCCCAAAAAAGTGCGATGCGTCTTCAGCGCTATAGGGAACCACCCCTGGATACGGGCACGTAAGGTGCACGGCATTCAGGGAGTTTTCTATTGCCGCGAGCTGTTCGTCTCTGTCTACGCGGCTAACATGACCGACAAAGCTGTAACCTTTGCCGTATATTGTTCGTATCAGCCGTTGCTCTGTTCCGCTATCACCAATTGCATAACGCACCTCGCGGATGCTGGAATTAAGTGTTGCGTCACTGATGACGACCTCAGGCCAGATTTTCCCAACCAGGTCATCTTTCCCCAAAGTGATCCCGGGATGTTTAATCAGGTAAACCAACAGATCAAAAGCCTTACGGCGCAGAGGCACCGGTTGACCCGCCCGATACAGTTGATCCTGTTCCGTATCCAATTCGCAGTTGCTAAATCGATAGCGCATAGGTACCGAAATCCACCTGGACTGCAGAAAGATTACAGACTTTTACAGAATCATTGCAAGCTCCTAAGCGATTGATTCTCTAGTCTTTACGTCACGGCGTGCTTGAGCGCAAGCCGTAATTCGTGATCCGTGGGAGTAATTTGGCAGTGTGAATCTGCCGAAGACCCAAAATCGCAACCTAGAAAAGGAGAAGACTAATGAAACGCTCTATTGTCATTATCTGTAGTGCTTTAATGACTTTACTTTGCCTGCCCTCCTATGCGTTCAATAGCAGTACCGAAACCGTGAAAGTTACTGATGGGGGTGTCGCCGTTGGTGCGGCTGCTTTGGTCAGGACGTCGAACGCCGCGGCATTTCGCGTCAACACAACCCAACTCGACCCAGACTCGGCGTATACACTTTGGATTGCCGCATTCAATGAACCTGAAAATTGTGACGGTGACTGTGATGCAACGGACTTAGCCGCGGCCGATGGTTCCGTTTATTTCGGCACGGCCTTTGTTACAGGAAGTAGCGGGGTCGCTAACGTGGAATTCCAATCAGAAGCGAGTAGGCTCCCAGAAGGTACAACCGTGTTTGCAGGCCATGACCAAGGGATACGGCGCGGAAACGGCTTCGATGTAGAAATCCACCTGATAATTTCGGCCCACGGGCCAAGCGCAGCCATATTGGATTGGCCCACGGAACTGAGTACTCCTGGATTCGGACCACCGTTTGAGCAAGTAGCTCTATTTAAATAAGCAAGGCAAAACCTAAAGGCGTTTCCCATCGGCTCGAGGCTGGAGCCGGTGGAACACGCCTCGTGTATTCCAGGCAATTTCTCTATAACTTATAGTCAAAAGTACGACAGCCAAGGGTTCAATATCGGACGATTATTGGGCCAGACAATATCTTCCGAGTTGGGTCGTTAGCACGCATTTTTTTAACGCTATATATTTGCATTTCCGACATCACATTTACGAATAACAGATAATTCGTAGTTAACTGGAGAGATCAGAACAAGATCATTTTCCGGTTTGAAACGAACCATTTACTTTCCAGTTACATAATTCCGAACGTGACCATAACGTGACTTAAAACGGTTAAACAGGGTTAAAATGGGTCACGTTTAGTCACGTTTTCGCTGGGCCGGTGCACGTAACTTATTGAATGTTAAAAACTCTTCTTTAAGTTGTGACTCTTCACACGGCAGAGGTCGCTGGTTCGATCCCAGCATCGCCCACCATCTTTAAGCAGCGTCTCGAATGATGGTTTTCCATGTCCGCGCTCATACCCAATACCGTTTATAACCTGATCGATCAGCGAACAAAACCAATTCATGTCGCGTTTTTTGTCAAGCGCCACCGTGTTCGACATACTGGTACGAGTACTTGAGAAAAGAGAGCCAGGAAGTAAAGGGTGTTACCGACAATGGCAGGAATTTTGTTTACAAGTAATAACGTAATCAACGCTAAAGTAATACCAAACAAACGTAGACCAATTCCATAAAAGCCATGACTGTACCGCTCTTCAATGGCCGTTTGAATAGACCAGCAAGCCGCAAGAAAAAGAACCAAGCCAATACAACCCACCCATGCATATTTTTCAGGGTAGGGTTCCAGAAATCCCACTTTGACTTCACCTTTTAGCGCGACACCGATCATGATTGCGGACAACATAATCACGAGATGACTATACCACCAACGCGACATATGTTTTTTTGTAGTGCGAAAGTTACCGTGACCGACAAAATCAAAATACATCCAACACAATATGAAGAGGGCAATTCCGCCAATTACATAGTTAACAAAAATAGATGGTTCAACCTTATAGATGCCCTTCTCTGCCAATGTGACCACCATCTTAAAAAATCCTTCGCCGATAACAATTAACATTAACAGCGCAAACCGCTCAGATAGATGCTCGATACGCGGTGTAAAGCGCCGGTGACGCATAACTCCCACTTTTGGTAACAAGTAACCGAGTTGTAACGCGATTATCAAAACACCCCACACAATGTAGTTATAAGGCGAAGGAAAAAACGCACTAACCAAAAATAACACGGCGAGCGTGGCGAACATTCGAAACATTTCTTTTGGCAGCGGCGTCTTTTGGTCGTGTTGTACCGCACGCCAATACATAAACGCGAGAAGCCCCCGATTGATTCCATAAGCGACAGCAAAATAGAAGTCACCTTTGCCACCAATATGAGGAATCGCGGCGGCGAACACCATCACCGTGCAAATCTGTAAAGCCATGACGATCCGATGCACGATATCATTGCTGACATAAAGCGACGTGTAAAAAACCGTATCTCCCCAGGCTATCCAGATCACAGCGAACAGCGCTGCAAATACCAGAAAACCGTTCAAATCAAGATGGTGGCTTAAATATTCGCCTAATAAAAAGACACAGACCACATGAACGAGATCATAGAAAAGCTCAATCCACGCGACATGGTTACTGGGGTGATCGACATCCTCATGATGCTTTGGTCGTCGCCAAAGGACATGCTCGTGAGTATGCATAAATCTGTAGCTGTATCGTTACTTCGACTAAAGTTGTTGTCTTTGAAATCGTGATAGTCTAGCTACTTTTAGGCCTAGAGTCGGCATAATAGATATATCCACGAAATTTCTGAACTAAAAAAGTGAATAGCAAAGTCTTACTCGTTACCGGAGCTAACCGGGGTATCGGACGCGCCATAGTCGAAGGTCTTGCTCGACAATCCGTAGACACTATTTTACTAGGTTGTCGTGATCTTAGCGCTGGAACGGAAGTCGCCAACCAGATCGGTCAAAACGTCGAGGCCGTTGAGTTAGACTTGTCCGACCGGCAAACACTAAGTATGCATATTGAGGGTATTAAACAACGGTATCCGCGTGTGGATGTGTTGATAAATAACGCTGCTGTTTTAAACGACGGAAAATTCCTAGACATATCCGACGACAAGTTTGACCAGACAATACGAGTCAATGTCGTCGCGGTGTACGAGTTGATCAGAGCTTTTGTACCGGCCATGATCAAGAACGACTACGGGCGCATCGTAAACTTATCTTCTGGGTGGGGTTCGTTTGACAGCGGTTTGACGGGTCCCTTTTCTTACTCGGTGTCAAAAGCGGCCTTGAATGCACTAACGCTAACCTTGGCTCGAGAGCTACCACCAAATGTGAAAGTCAATTCGATGTGTCCCGGTTGGGTGAGAACTCGAATGGGTGGTGAGAAGGCATCCCGGTCTCCCGAGCAAGGCGCTGAAACGGCCATTTGGTTAGCCAACCTTGACAACGATGGACCATCCGGCGGTTTTTATCGTGATAAACAATTGATTGCGTGGTAACCATAACGTTAAACCTGGCTATCGCCATTTCGATTTATACGCGGGTACCGGATGGATTGAGTCAAATCAAAGGCGGGTGTAGAACACCCCATTCCAGCTACGTTTACAGTCGTCCGAGAGACTCTCGAATGGAAGGTGTTTGACCGGCTTCAATATCTTTACGCCTAATCTGATGAAAAGCGCTCAGAGTTGAATTCGCTTCAGCAAGAGATGCGATTTGCTCCGCATAGGATTCGATTTTCTCGCCCGGAAATGCCCACAACGCAATGTCATCTGATAACGAATCAAGATAAGCGCGCGCTCCACAGCAACCCAAGCTCAGCGCAGCCTGTTGGGTATTGACCACTTGTGGCACGACAGCGCAAGCGGGGCGTCCCATAGCCGGTGGTGTGCCGGCATCTACGCGATGCACAGCTTCGGTGATAATCAATCCTTGGCCGGAATGTACAAACAACATGACCACATCGGGTGGTAGTGGCGCATCGGCAAGCGGCGCATAGATCACATATTTAGTCGGACGTTGTAACACTGGGATCTGCGCAACTTCCTCCTCGCGAACATAGTCTAAATCGTCCATCACTTTTAGTGCCTCTGCTAATTCGGATGCAGTGGATTCCCTCGCTTCGGATAATGCATGGGTATGCACACCAATCGCACATAACTCATGATCCGACGTAGATGTCGTAAACTCTCCTTTGGCGGCTTGTTCCCAAAAAGAACAACCCGCGGGAACTTTTCCGTGAAAGTTAGCCACCTCCTTGGGCGCGGTATTGGATAGAGAAATAGCAATCGGTGGAACCGTCAGATTTAGCGATTCTTGTAAAGTATTGGCAATCCCGGCGTATGAATACATTGTTTGTCTATGTTGAATAGGTACCATTTATCACGAAGTGAAACAGATTTCGTACTGATCCCAGCATACTGCCATGATTTTATCAATTCTCAATGAAAAGCCAATTCTCCATGACGACAATTTATCGACAATCGAATAAGCTGGACATACACTAAATACTTATCCCAACATCGCTGAAATCCTCAAATTCGTTAGAATAATTCAATGATAAAACACCTCCCACTGATCGTGGTTTTATGTTTTTTAACATCACACCCATTGTTTGCCGATGAGACCCATTCGCAACATTCCGATCACGCTGAACTCAGCGAATTAGTGGATGTGTCTGAGCTAAACAATCCACCACAGGTGTCCATTGAAGCAACGCGCGACAGCATGGCTGGTTGGAATATAAAAGTAGATACCCGCCAATCTCGATTTGCGCCGGAGCAGGTTAATCACGAACATATTGCCGGTGAGGGTCATGCCCACTTATACGTCGATGGTAAAAAGTCGCTCGTCTTTATGGTCCATGGTTTCATTTGCCGGCGCTTGACCAAGGGAAACACCAGTTACGTGTTACACTTAACGCCAACAATCACGCGGCCTATTCTTTACACGGAAAAACGATCGAGGCAAAGATTGAAGTCGTAGAAGAATGACAACACCGGCCCAAAACTTAACGTCCAGGGACAAGCAAAATGTTTGGCGTGGGGCCGGCATCCTGGGTGTAGTGGTGTTATGCGCTCTCGTCGGTTGGGCAATAAGTGGCCTTATGGTTCAAGGTGCGTCACATCCCCTGTGGCGTATATTCAGCGATGCGTACAAGGGTATGTACTACGCGCAGGTAGGGCAACCCGGTGAACCTCGCGTTTACTACGTGTATGGACGCGATTTCAGTGAACTACAACGTCAAGTCGAGCTTGATCCCGACATTGTTTCATTTGAGAAAACTTCCCTGGATAAAATAGCTTTGGTGTCGATCAATGCGGATTCACCTACGACCTACAAATGCGTGAGCGACATTCCCGGTGTTGATGGCCTTATGACTATTCCATTGATATGCCATTAACCCTCGTTAACCGATTAACACATTCCAACGTTTACGTATCTTTCGAAAGCCTTCTTCAATATCCTTTGCGGTGTGTGGCGAACTGAACATCGCGTGAAGCTGGCCGTTTGGATCGATCAATGCCAAGGTTGAGGAGTGATCGACGATATAGTCGTCGCTGGTTTCGTTCTCGTCTACTGGAATAAACACCATACTCAATTGTTGGGCGAAACTAGCGATCGCATCGTTTGAACCCGTGGCGCTCAAAAATTTAGGATTGAAGTAATGGGTATACTCACGCAGCCGTGCCGGCGTGTCGCGACGCGGATCAACGGAAACCAGCACGTATTGCATGTTTTTAGCGATGTCATCCGCAGCAAGTTTTTGCTCGACCTTGTTCAACTGAGACAAAGTCAATGGGCAAATATCCGGACAATAGGTGTAGCCCAAGTAAAGAAAAGTCCATTTATCCTTAAAACGAGAAACATCGAATGGTTTCCCATCATGGTCAATCAAGTCAATCTCGCCCAGTGCTTTCGGCTCAGGGTAGACAAAGCCCGCTATTTCCGGGACCGGAACGTCACGCTCAGCATGTTTCACGATACCAAACCACATACTGCCGGCGAGTGCCAACAGACAAACTATAACAAGTGTGATTCGATTCATGAGCCGTAACGTGATGCTCGGAGTACTGAGTTTAAATTCAATTCGACTGAGAGTGACTATGAGTGTCTTGGCCTTCTTTGCGCACGGGCACATCAACGATAATTTTTCCCGATTTTTCGAATTCTAGCTCCAATTGCAGTGAGTCACCTTCTTTCAGTGGTTGATGCAAATCAAGCAACATCACGTGATCGCTGCCCGGTTTAAGCATGGCCATGCTATTCTCTGGCACCACAATAGCATCGATGGGCCGCATCTTCATAACACCGTTTTCCTCGACGTGTGTATGTAATTCCGCACGGTCAGCCACATCGCTCGCTACACCTGTCAATCGATCCGCTACGTCGCCAGAGTTACGAATCATAAAATAGATTGCACCATTGTTGACTCCCGGCGGTGTTTCACGCGCCCATGCCTGGTCAACCATTAAACGATCTTGCGCATGAGCTAATCCGGTAAACAACACCGAGATCACTAGTAGAAGCGTGCTATGCATTAAAGAATCTCTAAATCAGAAAGTGTAGAAAAAGTACGACGTATTCTATAACAAGAAACAGGTGTGTCGCTGGTTCCGAAATTGCATGCGGTCGAATTAAGCAATTAAATTTCCTTAGCGTGCATTAACAAACAAAATCATATTGGCCAAGAGATCCGAAACAAACCGCGTGCCGTGTAACCACAACTAGCGCCATTAAACTTATTCGCGTGATTGTCGGAATACAGAATTAGTTCGCTGCTGTTTGGGACAAATTGACGTGGTCTTGTAAGTACTTAGCGTTCTTATTGTGGGTCTTCGGTTGTGTTGTTCATCTGGATTGAATCAAATCCCACCATTGCCTGAAAAAAAGCAGATATAGGCGTGACCGTGAAAAACCCAATTCGTCATGCCGGGAGCGCCGTGCGCGTTGCCAGGCATCCATTCAAATTGCGTCCAGGCTTAATTTGGCAAATCACGTTCCACTTCTCCAATGTGCACCGATAGAACTGCGTTCGCTTAAGTACGAAAGCAAATTACTCATTTAAATAGTGTTTAACTATCATAAATGTAAAATCAATCAATTAGATTAATTTTAAAAATCACCGTATTGTCAGCCTGTATCAAGGAAAGCCTTGGTACACAAAGGAGATGAGCGGCGCCCCAACTGCCTTGTCTTCTAAACCGGTATTTAGGAAACGAATAGGAGCCAATACGATGACTGATATTAAGACTATGACCAATGGCGCGGGTATTCCCGTCGCCGACAATCAAAACTCAATCACTGCAGGTCCACGCGGGCCGGTACTAATGCAGGACGTCCATTTGATGGAAAAGATGGCGCATTTCAACCGCGAGCGGGTTCCGGAACGGGTGGTGCATGCAAAAGGCGCCGGAGCTTATGGCACCTTTACGGTGACCCATGACTTATCGAAATATACCTGTGCCGAATTGTTGCAAAAAAACGGAAACCAATGTGAAATCTTTGTCCGTTTCTCCACGGTGGCGGGTGAACTGGGTTCCGCCGATACGGTACGCGACCCGAGAGGATTCGCGATCAAGTTTTACACTAACCAAGGAAATTGGGATTTAGTCGGTAACAACACACCGGTTTTCTTTATTCGCGACCCACTCAAGTTTTCCGATTTCATCCACTCACAGAAACGCCATCCGGAAACAGGGATGCGCGACGCTACTATGCAATGGGATTTCTGGTCGTTGTCCCCCGAGTCGTTACATCAAGTGACCTGGCTGTTTGGCGAACGCGGTATTCCCCGTACATTGCGGCACATGGATGGGTTTGGCAGTCATACATTTAGTTTGTGGAACGCCAACGGCGAGCGTTTTTGGGTGAAGTGGCACTTAAAAACGGATCAAGGTATCGAGAACCTGTCAGCAGATGAAGCCAATTGCATCGCAGGGGAAGATCCGGACTACCATAGACGAGATTTATTCGAATCAATTCGGGATGGCGATTATCCGAAGTGGAATGTGAAAGTACAGCTCATGCCGGAGCCCGAAGCCGAGAGTTACCATCTCAACCCGTTTGACTTAACGAAAGTTTGGCCATACAAGGACTATCCACTAATCGATGTTGGCATACTGGAACTCAATCGAAATCCGGTGAACCATTTCGCCGAGGTAGAACAAGCGGCTTTCGAACCCGGTAATTTACCACCAGGTTTTGGTACATCGCCCGACAAAATGCTACAAGCCCGTTTGCTGTCTTATCCGGATGCGCACCGCTACCGAATCGGTATCAACTATCAAGGGATATCGGTCAATAAACCACGTTGTCCGGTACACGACTATCACCGCGATGGCCAAACCCGGTTTGACGACAACGGCGGAACGTCTCCGGTTTATCAACCAAATAGCTTTGGCGGGCCTGCGGATAATTTTCCACTCCGAGAACCGCCACTAAGAATCAATGGCGATGCGGATCGTTATGATCATCACCAAGGTAATGACGACTACACCCAAGCCGGTGATTTGTATCGTTTGATGAGGGATGACAAACAACGAAATCTGGTTGACAATATTGTCGGAACCATGCAGGGGGTTCCCCAAGCAATACAAATACGCCAAGTCCAACATTTCTCCAAAGCCGATGCAGACTACGGCGCAAGAGTAGCGAACGGTTTGGAGATCGATCAAAACAAATTGGAAGCAGCGTAGGACCACCAAGTGGTGGCGATGTTATATCGTCACCACTTGCTTAAAATGTGTTAGAGACATTCGTTAAATACGCATAGATGACGAACTGGATAAAAAAAATTGGAGTAATAAGCTTCTCGTTCTTTTTGATAAAAGGATTGCTCTGGTTGGCCATTCCGTGGTTATTGTTTCACATAGGAGCAGTTCTTAATTGAATCAGCCGCTTACTAAACGCTTTGCGGATTGGGCGCTTGATATCGGCATTAACGATATACCAAGCGAGGTCACAAATGCCGCGAAGTATGCGATCTTCGATACTACTGGTGTGATGTCCGCCGGCGTGGCGCATCAAAGTACACGTTGTCTCGAAAATTTACTCATATCTGATTCAGAAAATTGTTTAATTGTTAGCGGCACGTTCGGGCCCCCTACCGTTGCGGCATTGATTAATGGAACAGCGGCCCATGCGTGGGACTTTGATGACACCAGTTACACCGGCATTATGCATGGTTCCGCCGTCATCTTTCCTGCTGTGCTGGCGGTCGCACAAGAACTTGGAAAAGATGAAGAAGAGTTAATTACTGCTTTTATCGTGGGTTCCGAAGTCACTTATGTTTTAGCAGACATTTGCACTCACGATCATTATTTTAGTGGTTGGTTTAGCAGTGCAACCTTTAGTTTAATCGGTGCAACCGTCGCTTGCGCAAAACTGTACGGTCTGGATGGAACGCAAACCGCGCAAGCCACCGGCCTCGCTGCTGCCGCAGCCGGTGGGTGCAGGTGTTTATTTGGTACCGATGCAAAACCTTATTTGATAGGCGAAGCGGCAAAACGTTCTATCGAGATGGTGCTCGCCATCAAGTCAGGACTAACAGGACCGGTAGATGCTTTTGAAAACACCAATGGATTTTTCGCTCAACTTAACCAAGGAATATCTGAAGTCAGTGAGGCTGATAGCTTGGGTGAGCGCTGGCGCTTAGTTGAACCGGGACTTTTGTTTAAAACCAGCCCGGTTTGTTCAGCGGCACATGCCGCCATTGATCAACTGTCGCAATTGCTGCTACAAACAGGAGCTAAGGCGGACGATATTGCCAACATTGATGTCGCAGTACCGGAACTAGTCGATATCAGTCTTGTTTATGATTGGCCCGCCAATCCACAACAAGCGCAATTCAGCTTACCTTATGCATTGGCGTGTGCGGCATTGCATGGACGTGTCCGTTTGCAAGATTTAACCCAAGAAGAAATCAACTCACCGACTCAGTTTGAATTAATGGAAAAAGTAAGATCAACGGTCGACGCTGATTTATCGACAAAGAAGATGCGCGCACGTTATCCGGAAAGCGCGCGGATCAAACTCACTTTGAAAGACGGTCAAATTGCAGAAGGATTTTGTGGCAGCGCCTGCGGTATGCCGGATAACCCATTAACTGCCGCGGATATGTCGGGAAAATTCGCCGAGTGCGTGCGTTTTGGAGGCGACCGGGATATCGAAGCATCGCCGAACGACTACAATATTTTTGACTTAGTAAATCAGTGTTTCACTCACGAGCTGATGCTTTAACAAAAATGATTTCACATGGTGGGCCACTCGGTCACTTGCTTCAATGAGTATAGAATGTTTCAGTCCTTCAAGAATCACTAACTCTGAATTCGGTAGTTTATTTGCGATAAAACGACTCAATCTTGGGTTACAACCACCGTCGAGTTCACCGGTAAGTACTAGGCACGGCGCGGTCACCTCGTGCAACCAAGGCGCCATCTCAGTTGTTGCATAAATATCGAACACGTTAAGAAAAACTTGTTCGGGTGTATCAATTACTTGCTGTAATCGCCGCTCGATGGCATCTGGGTTTGCCTGAGCGAATGCAGCGGTGAACCATCGGTCTACCAGTGTCGGTAACACCTGTTTGATACCTTTCTCACGCATTGCCCGTCCGACCGCGTTTACTTTAGCACTGTCATCCGCTGTGCGGCCCGCCGCAGTGCTGAGTAGTCCAACTGAAAGAACCTTAGCGGGGTAGGCGCGTGCGTAGGCGGGGCCAATCATGCCGCCTAGGGAATGACCGATGAAATGCGCTTGTTCTATTTCCAGTTTTTGACGCAGCGCTTCAAGATCATCAACCAGCTCTTCCAATCCAAATTGTTCATACGGAACCGGTGAATCGCCATGACCGCGAAGATCGTAAATAATGCAAGTAAAGTCCTTGTTAAGGTGTTGAATCAAACCGTTCCATGTGGTCCTTCTCGATCCAATACCATGAATCATAAATACTGCCGGGCCTTCACCTTTAATCGAGTAAGCGCAATCGATAGCAGTCACAGGGTGCGCTCCCGCCGGTTAAATCTGACAGTTAAAAATGAGCTAACCGATCGCAGTGTGTTGTTCCTTTTGCGAAGGTTGCATTCTCCGCTCCGAAAACCACGGCATGACTTCTTCCGCAAAACGCTGTATCGATTCCAACGTCTCCGCCTGACTTGCGCCAAAGTTCATACTTAATATGACTCGGTCTATCCCAGCTTCCGCGTAAGGAGCCAATTTGTCAATCATCTCACTGGGCGTACAGATCAAAAGACTCTCCGCCAGTTCGTCAACTGTTTGCTTTCGAGGTAAAGGTTTAATCATGCCGTACTCAACAATTCCAGGACCCGTAAATACATTGTCGAACCGGCTGTAATAACCGTATGCCGCTTGAATTTTCAACTTTCGGTCGGCTTCGTCCTTCGCCACGAATGCGACACGAGAGAGCGATAGTGTGAGGTTCCGACTTTCATCACCTAGTTTCATTTTTCCGCGCTGAAAAGCGTCTACCTGGTCCAACATCAACTGATGATTACCAGACAGTGGCGTGGTCTGAATGTGGAAACCACGTTTTGTGCAATGATAAATGGCTTCGGGCACCAGAACCGCCATCATAATGGGCGGACCACCAACGGACATCGGCCGCGGCATAACTGTTAGTGGTTCAAACTGGTAATACTTGCCATTCCAGGAAACCTCTTCTTCGCTCAAAAGTGCAACGAGCACGTCCAACGATTCGTCGAACTTCTCCCGGCTCGTATCGAGTGGAACGCCGAGTCTATCCATCTCGTAGCCAAACGCACCGCGCCCGACTCCCAACATTAACCGTCCTTCGGTGAATATATCCGCTGCCACCACTTCGCCGGCCAAGATGCGCATGTCGTGAATCGGGAGCACGACCACCGAGGTCATGATTTTCACATGTTCAGTCGCATCGGCAATTTTCACTGCAAACTGCAACGGTGCGGGCATTAATAAAATGTTGATCAAATGATGTTCCGTGATGGACACGGCATCGTAGCCGAGCCGGTCGGATAGAATGGCCTGATCCAGCATGTCTCGATACAGACGCGCGCCGCCATAGTTCTTGTCAGGGTAATAGGCGGATAGTTGCTGGCTGAACTCCACGTTGGTCTCCACTGAAACGGTTGCTAACTTCCTGATCTTGGCGCAAATTAACATATTAGTAAAACGAATAATTTTGCACACTATTTTCGTAAATTTCGATTATTACGATAACTAATGAATCTCGCGACCATTCGAACATTTCTCGCTATTGTACAAACCCGCAATCTGAGTCGCGCGGCGAACCAGTTGAACATCACTCAATCCACTGTCACTGCACGCTTAAATGCGCTTGAGCAAGAGCTAAACCAAAGGCTGTTTGAAAGACGTAAATCCGGTACTGAACTCACGTCGGCGGGATTTAAGTTTCAGCGTTACGCTGAGTTGATGAATGAACTTTGGGATCAGGCGCGTCGTGAAACGGCATTACCCGAAACTGTTGATTCAACCTGCAACCTCGGTTGTCATTTTGATCTTTGGACCAGTTATGGGGCGCAGTTTTTTCGGCTTGTGCGAGAGCGTGTACCCGGGGTCGCCCTTTCCGCCTGGCCGGCGGAACAGGTTGATCTTGATCGTTGGTTAAGCAACGGGTTGATCGACGCCGCACTGTGTTATTCACCTACTGTAAAAGAGAACTTTTTTGCACACGCTTTACCGGCAGAACGCTTGGTGTTGGTGTCGACCCATCCACGGCAGCGAATGCGATTTGATCCTAAGTACGTTTATGTTGATTTTGGTGAAGAGTTCAGACGTAGTCATGCGGCAGCTTACGCCGATAGCGATACACCCATGACTACGTTTGGTTCGGCCGGTTGGGCATTGGAATTCATTCTTGAACACAGTGGTTCCGCCTATCTACCGGAATCACTAATCAAGACTGAACTTGAAAACGGCAGACTACATCCAGTGCCCGATGTCCCCGTCTTTGAGCGCCCAGTGTATCTCGTAGTAAATCGCAAAACCGTGGAAAATTGGTCTTGGTTTAGATATGTGGTGACTGGACTCAGCCAGGTCACTCAATATTGATGTACCTGGGTTAGAGGAATACTTGAACCAAGTTGCAATATTATTTGCAAATGAATTTAACAGCCTTTGCGTAAACATCGTGTACAGACGTAGGAAACTCTGTTCGCTTCTTTTGAGCAAGACATGCGGTATAAAACACTTATAATGTAGCCGCTTACACAACAACAAACTCGGAGGGAATTTGTGGTGCAGTCTCTGTCCCACAACAATGCGGTGGTATCGTTTGAAAACGTTTGCAAGCGATATGGTGAAATCACCGCCGCGCGTAATTTAAACCTCGCGGTAAACCAAGGCGAATTTTTATCCCTGTTAGGGCCGTCCGGTTGTGGCAAAACCACAACGCTGCGCATGATTGCCGGGTTCGAGCAACCCAGTGAAGGTGACGTATTTCTACATGGCGAACGTGTAAATGGTGTACCCGCTTATCGCCGTCCCGTGAATATGGTGTTTCAACACTACGCTTTATTCCCACATTTGAATATCGCTGATAACATTGCTTACGGTTTAAGACAACGATCACCAAAGCCTTCCGAAACGGAAGTCGCCCAACGCGTGAATAACATGTTAGAACTGGTGCAACTGGCTGGTTTTCAGTACAGAAAAACATGGGAAACTTCCGGTGGACAACAACAAAGAGTAGCGCTGGCCCGTGCTCTGATAAACGAACCCAAAGTATTGCTACTGGATGAACCACTCGCGGCCCTTGATCGAAAACTCAGACGCGAGATGCAAATTGAGTTACAAAATTTACAACGCAGCGTCGGTATTACTTTTATATTGGTCACCCACGATCAAGAGGAGGCGCTATCGATGAGCGATCGTGTTTGCATTATGCAACACGGGGAGATAGTGCAAACCGGTAGTCCGCGCGAGTTGTATGATCGCCCGCTAAACCGTTATGTCGCGGACTTTGTAGGTAAATCCAACTTCTTTAATGGAATAGTAGAACAACTAGGTCAATCGGCCGTTGAGGTAAGACTCGACGCTGGTATGACCTTATCTTTAACCAAGCCCGTAAATACCGATAAACTTGGAGTTGATGATAAGGTGAGTGTCAGCATTCGGCCCGAACAAATGCTAGTGGCACGCGATAGGCGACACCTGCCGGAAGAAATGGGAACCAGCATTCAGGCGCAAGTTTTGAACCGGATATTTCTCGGCGAACATACGGAATATTTACTGCGCGACGAAAAACTGGGTGAGTTTCTCGTTCTATCGCCACGTCAGAATGAACTCAGTGAAAGGCCATTTGACATGGGCGATATCGTGTATGTGGCTTGGCGCCCGGATGCTGCGCTAGTGTTAACTAATGATTAGTTTTGTCAGTCTAATTAACCATGTAGCAAGAGTAGAGAGGAGAAAGTGATGTCAAAAAAAGATGATTTACCGATCAACCGCCAAAAATTCATGCAGGAGTTATGGCGTTATAAACGGGGTTCCATCACCCGGCGCCATTTTTTGGGTGTTACCGGCCTCGGGTTCGCCACTGCTGTGCTCGGTGCTGCGGTTCCAGGTTTACTTCCACGTAAGACCTGGGCCGCGGGCGACATTGGGGATCGCGTCATATTAGCGACCTGGCCGAATTACCATGACGAGGCGAACTTTGATGCGTTTGCCGAGATGACCGGCGCCAATGTTCAAGTCAACGTATTCGGTTCCAATGAAGAAATGTTAGCTAAGTTGCAAGCAGGTGGCAGCGGCTGGGATGTGTTTGTTCCCACCAACTACACCATTACTACTTATGTTAGCGAAGACCTGATCGAACCACTCGATCTGTCAATGATTTCTAACTACGAAGCCAGCGCATTCGATCCGCGTTTTTCGGATGCGGGCACAGTTGACGGTACGGTCTATGCGGTACCGAAAAATTGGGGTACGACCGGTTACGTGGTCAATACAAAGCACACCGGTGACCGAAAGCTGACGACGTGGAAAGATTTTTGGGACATTACTAAAGAGGAGTTCTCCGGCCGAACCATGGTACATGATTATCAACTAACCACCATCGGTAACGCGCTGAAATATTTTGGCTACTCATTTAATTCCGTCGATCCTAACGAACTGGCTGATGCGGAAAAACTGTTGCTGGAAGTAAAGCCACATTTATTTGCCATAAATAGCGATTATCAACCACCGCTTAGAAACGGTGACGCGTGGATGTCCATGTGTTGGACCGGAGATGGTAAACAGCTCAATACAGATATGCCGGAGATGGAATATGTTCTTGGTAAGGAAGGTGGTGAAATTTGGAGTGACTACTATGCAGTACCAAAGGGAGCTGAACATCGCGATGCCGGTTATGCGTTGATTAACTTCTTACTCGACCCGCAGGTGAACGCAAAAGAAGTGTTGGCACATGGTTATCCGGTGGCCGATAGCCGTACCAATGACTTGTTGCCGAAAGAATTACTAGAAGACCCGATTCTGTACCCGGCACAAGAGTTGTTAGACGCATTGGAATTTGGTGCAGCAGCAACACTGACGGATCCTAACCGCGCAGAACTGCTGGCACGTTTTAAGTCCGCCTAAAGAATCACAGTTACCTCTCGTAGCGGGTATCGGCATGGATAGCAACCCATGGGTAAACCGTTTGTTGCTCTTACCCGCGACTGGGTGGTTACTTGTGATGCTGGTATTGCCACTCATAGTAGTGGTGATCTTCAGTTTTGGTGAACGTGGCGCGGCCGGTGGTTATGTACCGGCCTTAACGCTGGCGCAGTACGCCAACCTGCCCGCCCGTTTTACCGCTTTCAAAAATACTTTGATCCTCGCACCCATCGGTACGTTGGCGGCATTGTTGGTAGCGTATCCGTTAGCATATTTTCTTGCGATTCGTATAAACACTAAATGGAAAATCATTCTGCTGGTCATGGTCATCGTGCCGTTTTGGACCAGTATTTTAATTCGCACTTACGCCTGGATTTACATCCTTGGCGGGCAAGGGATTCCCAAGTTGCTCAGTTTTATTGGAATGGAAGGGGTGCGGCTCATCAATACACCGTTTTCCGTCCTCATTGGCATAGTTTACGGCTACTTGCCATTAATGGTATTTCCTATTTTTGTCAGTCTGGAGAAACTCGACAAGCGTTTGCTGGACGCTTCAGGTGATCTGGGTGCTTCACCGTTGCGAACCTTTCGCAATGTCACATTCCCGTTGTCGTTGCCTGGAGTCGCCACCGGTTGCATGCTGGTTTTTATTCTATTGATGGGCGAGTTTCTGATACCGGCATTATTGGGCGGCGGTAAGGTTTTTTTCGTCGGGAATGCGTTGGTCGATCTTTTTTTGCAATCACGCAACTGGGCGTATGGTTCGGCCGTCGCGGCCACCCTCGTAGTAACTATGCTGGTCATCATCAGCCTGTATACGAAGTTTATTATGCATGGATCACATAAGCGTGATGACACTACATTATTTTGATTGTTAGTTGAATGAGACTGTACGCGCTCGTCATCTACTCGTTCTTATACATCCCGATTGGAATCATTGTGTTGTTCAGTTTCAACGCAGGACGTCACGCCAGTGATTTTCATGGCTTTTCCGCAAAATGGTATGGAAAAGTCCTCAACAATCCTTTTGCAATGGAAGCCTTGACCACCAGCTTGATCGTGGCGTCAATAACCGCCGTGCTGGCGAGCTTATTTGGCACCATGGCTGCGTTGGCATTGCAGAAAACCCGGGGTCGATTCCGTGTCATCTATGATACGGCGATCTACGTTGCCATCATGATCCCCGGTATCGTTATCGGTATAGCGACGTTGATTGCGCTGGTAACCGTTTTTAATTTTCTTAATCCATTAATCGAAGCTTATTGGCCAATCGATTTAAGTGATCCACCACGACTAAAAATGGGTTACGTATCTTTAATCGCGGCGCATACGCTGTTCACTATGGCATTGGTCATCGTCATCGTACGTGCCCGAATCACCGGAATGGATAGAACCTTAGTGGAAGCCTCTGCAGATTTGTATGCCACACCGTGGCGAACCTTTTGGCAAGTGACCCTACCGCAAATATATCCGGCTATTCTTGCCGGTTTTTTGCTGAGTTTTACATTTAGCTTTGACGATTTCATCATCGCTTTTTTCGTTGCTGGAGCCGAAACGACATTACCTATTTACGTCTTTGCATCCATCCGGCGCGGGGTAACCCCGGAAATTAATGCGATTGGGGCAATGGTTCTGGCTACATCACTGATCTTGTTGGTGTTTGCGCAGTTTCTACTGCGATTTCGCGACCGGAGATCGTCGCCTGTTTAATTAAGCAACCCCATTTTCCTGTTGCTATAAAGATGCGCATCGCTTAGTTTATGAGTGAGTTCTTTCGTAAAGGAGTTTAATAATGGCCACCACAATTACTACCACGCTAAACGATGTCAACATGGATGCAGTCGCCGGTCTCGCCGGCAAGATTCAGCAAGAACCTGATGTTGCCCAAACTCAATGGAAAGCGGAAGTGAAATGGAAGGGTGGCTTTCGTTCCGAGGCGAAGATTCGGGAGTTCGAACCATTCGCCTCCGATGAACCCGGCGCGCTTGGCGGCACGGATACCGGCCCTAACCCAGTTGAACAGGTTCTGGGGGCGTTAGGAAATTGTCTCGCTGTCGGTTATGCAGCCAATGCTTCCGCTGCGGGTATTACACTGAATGATCTATCTATCGAGCTTGAGGGCAACCTCGATTTACATACTTTTCTTGGTTTATTGGATGGCAACGCGGGCTACAACGACATCGCGGTAAAAGTGCATATCGATAGCGATGCATCACCGGAAGCTATTAAGGCGTTGCATGAAAAAGTGACTAAAACATCGCCAGTGGGACACACACTCAGTCGTCCGGTGCCGGTTCGAATTGATCTTGTCTGACACACTCGGTTCCCCGGAGTTGAAAAAAAATTCTCGCTGGTAGCAGCAAATCTGTATCGCTCTTTAATAGTAAATCTTCACACCGATCTTATAAATTCAAGATGATAGTTTAGAGGAACTCTAACGATCACATTTGATTCTTAGATGGCTGATCTTTGCCCATTGTAGCTATTTAGGTAACTATAAGCTTGCGAGCGACATAATAGTCGTAGTTAACCTTCAGCGCTTTTTATTTTCCAGGCATCCAATAGTTTGGGCAACGCAACACCCCAGTCGAGAACACCGGTTTTTACGACCCAATCATTGTAAAGACCTATCAATTCCCGCTTTAATGGTGCATTCATTTCAGAAAGGTCATTGAGTTCGGTGCGATCGACATTCATGTCGTAAAGCTCCCAATCGTGCTTGTACTGCCGCACTAATTTGAAATTGTTGATTCTGATCGCGCAGTTGCCCTCGTGCTCGAAATAGATAGGCTGTTGTCTACCCCAATCTTTGTTATCCAGGAGGTCGAGAAATGACTCTCCCTGCAGCGGCTGAATCTGCTGCCCACCTAACTCACTAAGATAGCAACTCTCTGTAGCCTCTAAGATGGTTGGTAACACATCAACCACATGACAGGCTTGTTGAGCGACGACCGGTTGTTTAATCCGGTTTGGCCAGTGTGCAATGAGTGGCGTCGAAATCCCGCCTTCATGAACGTAATGTTTAAAGAGTCTAAAGGGTGTGTTGGAAACGTTGGCCCAGGGCCTGTCGTAGCTTTGATAAGTCAGTTCACCACCCGGTGTCAGGTTGGGGATGTTGCCCATGGTAATTTTTCGCCCGTCGTTTGTATGATCGGGGAAAAACTTGGCCCATCCGTCTTCGGCCATAAATTCGGCACAACCCCCGTTGTCCGAAAGAAACAGAATGAGTGTGTTTTCATACTGCCCAAGGCGCTTTAGGGCTGAAATCATTCTGCCAATCGATTGATCCATACGATCGACCATTGCCGCATAGGTTGCCATTTTACTGGCTTCCCAATCTTTAAGATGGATATCAGACCAGGCAGGCACTTGTTCATCTCTTGGCGAAATGTCCCAGTTCGTGATGAATAGATGTCGCGAATTCATCTCTTCATGTCTCGCAGTTCGGATAGCGTCCCAACCTTTGTTGTAGATGCCCTCATACTTGGCGATATCTTGCGCGCGGGCATGCGACGGCCAATGCGGTGCAGCGTGAGCAAGATACAAAAAAAAATGGTTTGTCATCCTTAACTGATTCTTCCACCATATCTATGGCTTTATCCGTGATCGCATCCGTGAAATAGAAATCATCCGGAAAAACTTCGACCCGGCTATCATTTTCCAGCATAAAGTGTGGGTGAAAAAAATGGGTCACACCGTCGACAATGCCATAGAAGCGATCGAAACCACGTTGTCGGGGTGTGGGATGATCAATATCTCCCACTCGCCAGCTATCCACTTCTCTGGCCATGAAATCTCCGGCTACGTGCCATTTTCCTGACATCAGCGTCCGATAACCCGACGCTCTGAGAACTTCTGCAATGGTGGCACTGTCATTGCGTAAGAAACCTTGATAAGCAGGCGTTCCTAGATTAGCGCCCATGTGACCAACGCCCGCATTATGCGGGTATAGCCCTGTCAGTAATGATGCGCGAGTTGGGCAGCATCTGGCACAATTGTACATCGAGGTAAAAAGCGCACCGTTCGCGGCAAGCTCATCAATACTGGGTGTTTTAATTTCTGAGCCCGTCACACCGAGGTCTGCAAAACCCATATCGTCAACAAGAATGAGAATGACATTGGGTTTTTTCTTTATCACCAATACTTAGTCCTACTTTTGAGTTTATGGATTAAGTACGGTCGTAATCCAAATGACGGCTCAGTGCAAACACCGGATGATAAAGAATATTAGAAGAGGATCCGTTGTTGCACTTTAAACCATTTTCGCGACACGATTTCGCGCCCAGGCAGAAGCAACTTCGGAGATGAGCACTAAAACAATAATTGACAACAAAATTGCCGCCACGCGTTGTGATTCGATTTGTAAAACGTTGCGCTTTAAATACCAACCCATGCCACCGGCTCCAAAGAACCCCACAACGGTTGCGGCGCGAAACGCGACATCCCAGGTGTAAATCGCAATGCCGGTAAAAGCGACGCGGACCTGAGGAAAAACACCAAATACGAAAGTCTGTAGTCCGTTGGCACCGGTCGCACGCATGGCTTCGACCGGACCCATATCAATGGCTTCGACTTCCTCGGCAAACAATTTACCTGCAAAACCAGTGCAAAAAAGCGTTAAGGCCAATACACCCGGCAGCATCCCAAATCCCAAAATGGTAACAAACAAGATGGCCCAAATCATCTCGTGCACGGCACGGCAAATCATCGTTGCAAGCCGTGCCAAGGGATAGACCAAACGCCGATCCGGTGTGACATTGTGCGCACCAAACCAACCAAGAAACAGTGACAGCGTTAAACCAAACAATGCTCCGAGGTAGGCCATTTGTACAGTGTCCAGTACTGAGCTGAAATAGTCCTTGTTCTGGATGTAATCGATATCGAGCGGGTAATAACGCTCGCTCAGTTGCACACCAATTTTCCCAAACATCGTGAGCATTCGTTCCAACGGAACATTTAAATAGTCGATAGCGAAAATGATAAACACAAGCACGGCGAGCAACGCACCAGTGTGAAACAAGGATTGCGGAAATTTGAAACGGCTCCACTGTATTGGTGGAGTTGAGACTACCGTAGGTGATGTATTCAAGGCTTAAATAACTTTTTTACGCGAGTAGTGGGACAACACTTCACCAATAAGAATCAGAATCAGAATCGTCAAGATGACGGTGGTAACGCCGGGGTAATTAAAAGTATTCATCTGGCGAAAGAAAACCAACCCTAATCCACCTGCGCCGACCAAACCCAGAATCGCCGAACGCCGAATATTGATTTCCCATTCGAATACCGTCACACCGATGATCACCGGTAATACTTGGGGAAGAATGGCGTAGCGTAGTACCTGTAATTTGTTCCCCCCCATCGCCTGAATGGCCTCTACTGCCTTGGGATCGATGTCCTCGATGGCTTCCGCCGAGATCTTTGCGATAAAACCGATAGAGCGCATGGCAATGGCCAGGATACCCGCCAACGCGCCCAAACCTACGGATGCAACAAAAAACAATGCCCATACAATTTCGTGAATCGACCGGCTGAGGGTCATCATCAATCTCGCTAGAGGATAAGTGACGGGTTTAAACGGCGTGATGTTGGCGGCGCCAAACCAGATGACAGGTATACACAACAGCACACCGAGCAATGTTCCCAGACAGGCAATAATCAAAGTCTCGATGGCGGGTTCGATAAGTTGCGGCAACAAGGATAAATCCAGCGCAAGAAATCTTGCGACCTCTTTAACGATGGAGCCTAACGAACCGATGCGTTCCCAATCAGTATCGTTGATAACTGTGACCTTGATACTCCAGGCCACCAACAATAGGAGTGCAAAAACGATAGCGGCATTCCGTCTGCGCGTTTGCGCTCGCATGGCGAGAATTCGATCAGTGGTTATCGGTTGCGCCGAGGGTTGCATGTCGATTTAAAGAACCTCCATGGCATAGATTTCATCGAGCTTTTGTTGATCCATGGTTTCCGTCGTGCCGTCGAACATTTTTACTCCATCTTGTAATCCCAAAATTTTATTACAGAACTCCATTGCCAGTTGCACGTCGTGAATATTACACAATACGGGCACCTGGTATTCGCTCGCAATCTCTTTCACCAGCGTCATGACCTCTCTTGAAATTTTAGGATCAAGACTGGATGTCGGTTCGTCCAGTAACAAGAGCTTTGGTTCTTGCATCAACGCTCTTGCAATACCTACACGCTGACGTTGACCACCGCTCAACGCGTCCGCGCGTTTATCGACGTGTTCCACAAGACCAACGCGATCTAGAATTTGCAGTGCGCGATCGATGTCGCTGCGTGCAAAAAACTTGAACATCGAACGCACGGTTCCAACGTAACCCAAACGCCCCGACAATACGTTATCCATGACGGACATACGATCGATCAGATTAAACTCCTGAAAAATCATGCCAATGTTGCGACGCAGTTGGCGTAATTCCGACGGAGAAAGCCTTAATACATTAGTACCATAAAGATTGATTTCCCCACTGGTAGGTTCGACCAAGCGGTTGATACAGCGGATTAGTGTCGATTTTCCGGCACCGCTCGGGCCAATGACCGCGAAAAAATCATGCGCTTCAACAGAAAAGCTTAAGTTCTTTAAAATCTCCGGTGTGTTATTACTGTATCGCGCACAGAGATTTTTTACCTCGAGAATAGGCATGAACGAAAACGTGCAGCTAAAAGGCAGTTTGGCTTGTTAACAAGTAAACGAAGCGGAGCATAGACCTCCGCTTCGTTATTAATTACTGGCTAACAATACTTATAACCTATCTCAAAATATTCACATCGAAGTTGGTTATTGGTTAGCCGCATCTTTGGCTTTTTTCAAATCCCGGATAACATCGTAATCCGCTGAGGTCATCGAAACAAATGTATTTGACTTAACATTTTCCAAAAACGCCTTGGCGTCGGACTGATCTTTCAGGCCCAGGAAAGTTTCGCGCACTTTCTCTCTTATATCGTCGCACAAAGTGTTTCGGTAAACGAATGGGTCCTGCGGAATGGGAGGAGAACTCCACAGAAAGTTGAAGTCATCAAAATTGACTTCACCTTTGTTCACAACGTTATCAAAACGATGCGAAGCGACAAAAGCGGCATCCACCTTACCTTCGGCTACGGCCACCGTGGACAACTCATGACTTCCGGTATAAACCACCTTGCCAAAATAGTTGTCGATGTCATCGTCTATCTCTTTCGAAAACACAACGCGCGGCACTAAATTCCCCGAAGTACTGCCTGGATCAGTTAGTCCAATGACCGCCCCTTTGAGCGACTCTATCGAATCAAATTTCGAACCTTTTTTGGATATGAGCACGCCTTTATAACCTGGTCCCTCCTCCTGTAGATGACCGGGTTTTTTCGCATAAGTAGCAAAGACTTCGATCTTCGGGTCTTTGTCACTGGCAATGACATATGAATAAGGCCCAAGCACTGCGACATCCACGAAATCACTCAACATTCCTTCCACAACAGATGCGTAAGATGTTGGCATGAAAAATTCAATCTTTTTGCCAGTAAGTTCAGCCATCCGATCGGTGACAGGTTTATAAAGTTCTAACTCCGCCACAGTTTCCTCAGTAGGTATGATGGCAAATGTGAGTGCCTCGGGATTTTCACACTCTTGGGCGGTCGCATACGTAGCCGTCGCTGTGAATAACAAAGCGAAAAAGCAACTGAAAATGCGAGAAACGTTTTTCGACATGGTAGTTTCCTCCTGTATTTGCTATTTACGACTAATTATTGAACACGCGACGAACAAACGATTCGGCCAGTTCCAGTTATTGTCAGAGTCTTTGCCGTAACATGCTTTCCCGGCGTGCCGTCGACGTGCCACGGCATAATAGCAACGGGCCTACTATCGACATAATTGGAAATGAATAAGTAACCATTGATCAAATCAATGGTAGTAGTTGGCTAGTTATAATGATCCCCGCTCTTTTGGATCGATGGATGCTGCAGTGTGAAAGTAGGCATCGATAAGAGGACGGTCACGCCGTTCCGCTAGACAGACCAGATAAGCGCGGGTTTGCATGTCCGCGTCGCTAACACGCAGCGCACGAATATTGGGTGAGGGCGCTAGTTCCGTTTCCGAGATAACACCAACACCAAAACCGCGCACTACCGCCTCACGGGCCGCCTCACGGCTATTGATTTCCATGACAGGGTTAATGTTTATGCCTGCTTCATTCAGCGCTCGATCAAATGCCTGTCGAGTGGTTGAAAAGGGTGGACGTAAGACCATGTCACAACCTTGTAGTTCTTTTAATTTGACGTTGCGTCGCCGTGCCAGTGGATGTTCAGCATGGACAATTACAAGTACTCGATGATTATTGTAAAACTCGCAACAAAATTGTGGATCATCGATTGAACGACCCACTACGCCAATGTCGTAATCGAAATCACGCAAACCATCCAATATCTCATTTTCAAAACCGAGCGCGACCTTAGTCGTAATACCCGGATACTCCCGGCGGAACACTTGTAAGATTTCCATGACATCAAAAGGTCCAACCGCATTGATTGAAAGTTGGCCTGTTTCCAGATCACGTGTCGATCGCAACAATGCCAGCGCTTCTTCCTGATGACCGTACAGTCCACGGGTAATCGTGATCAAGGTTTCTCCGGTCGGCGTGAGTTGTACGCGGCGTCCACGACGATGAAATAATTCCACTCTGAAGTAGTCTTCCAGGGACTTCACATGGGTCGATATAGTGGGTTGACCGACATTTAGTACTTCGGCCGCCCGGGTAAACCCACCGGTCATGGCCACAGTATGGAAGGCCTCAAGCCATTTTTGAATCATTGATTTTTTAAATGATTACTGAATTATTTCCAATTATGTCGATAGTAGGCCCATTGCTATCATGACGCAATATATTTACCTAAGCAGAGGAAAGAGAACTGTGACAAAGACCCTGTCGGTGAACGGCAACGACTACCGTTGGCCGGATCACCCGGTTGTCGTGGTGTGTATCGACGGCGGTGATCCTGCCTACATCGCACATGGAGTGTCGGCCGGGATCATTCCCAATATTGCGCGTTATATGAAGGAGGGGTTTTATACGGTGGCTAACGGCACTATGCCAAGCTTCACCTGCCCCAACAACATGTCTATCGTCACCGGGAGGCCCGCATCCGTGCACGGCATTTCCGGCAATTTTTACCTGGACAGAGAAACCAATGAGCCAATCGTGATGACGGGCCCGGAGTTACTCAAAGCGCCCTCCATCATGAGTGAATTTTCACGTCATGGTGCGAAAGTGGTTTCGGTCACCGCAAAAGACAAACTGCGTAAGCAACTGCAAAAAGAGATGGACTTGTCCAATGGCTCAGTGAGTATATCGTCACAGTGCGCTGATCGATGCACCGTAGAAGAAAATGGCTTGGAAAACGCACTGGAATTTGTAGGTAAACCCTTACCCGATATGTATTCGGCCGACCTGTCTTTGTTCGTGCTTGATGCGGGCATTAAACTGCTCGAAGACCGGCGTCCGGATATTTTGTATCTATCGCTGACGGACTTTATTCAACATGCCTTCGCTCCGGGTCATCCCGAAGCCGATCAGCTTTATAAAGACATGGACGATCGATTTGGCCGATTGGAAGAACTCGGAGCTACGGTGATACTGACCGCCGATCACGGTATGAATGAAAAGACCAACGACGACGGAACTCCTTGTGTGGTGTGGTTACAAGATATTCTCGATGCGGAGTTTGGAGAAAATAAAACCACGGTCATCTGCCCCATCACCGATGCGTTTGTTGGTCATCATGGCGCACTAGGTGGTTTTGTGCGCGTGTATTGCAATAACGGACAACCCATCGAACGAGTGATCGAAGCGATCAAAGATATACCCGGACTGGAGCGTGTGTTATCGCGGGAAGCTGTCGCCAGTGAATACGATATGCCCATCGACCGCGAGGGTGACATTGCGGTATTAGGTGATAAGCGCACCGTGATTGGCGGGCGTGAAGTGGATCACGATTTGAGCGGTCTTAAGGGCCAACGCTTGCGGACCCACGGCAGTGTTTACGAAGCGGATGTGCCTATTATCGTGAGCCGCCCTGCAAATGATGAATACGCGAAGCGCGCACAAGAAACACGCTTGAATAGTTACGAAGTTTTTGACTATGCGCTCAACGGCACTGCTCATTGATTAAATGATATGAACAAGACAGGTCGCGCTGTCATTTACGACGCACCCAACATGCCGTTCGAGGTGCGCGAATATCCGGTGCGTGACGTGCGTGCAGGTGAGGTACTAGTTCGTATTAGTATGTCCACGATTTGCCGTTCCGATATTCATTCTTATTCCGGCCACCGGCCCAATCCCTGCCCGGGCATTTTAGGCCACGAAATTATCGGAGTCATTGAACAAATAGGGGAAGGGATTCTCAATGACATGCGCGGTGACAAATTGTCGGTAGGTGACCGCATTACTTGGACCGAATTCTTTGCTAACGGCGAGTCGTACTACCGTGACATCCACGATATGCCACAAAAGTCACCGGGTTTGCGCAAATATGGTCACGACTTGGTGGAAAACGATCCACACTTTCTGGGGGGCTTCGCCGACTACTGTTACATCTTACCGGGAACGGGCATTTTAAAATTACCCGACAACTTGAGCGATGAAGAAGCAACACCGCTCAACTGTGGTGTTGCTACCATGATATCAGTCACTGAAGCGGCCGCTATCGGTGTCGGCGAAACCGTGGTCGTACAAGGCTTAGGTTTGCTCGGCATTTATGGTTGCGCGATTGCCAAAGCGCGTGGTGCGGCTCGCGTCATCGCGCTCGATGCCGTGCCTTCGCGCGTGGATATGGCGAAACGTTTTGGCGCCGATCTAACTTTCGATGTCACCAGCATGAGTGAAGGTGAACTGGTGAAAGCGGTACGCGATATCTCGCCACCGGACGGCCCGGACGTGGTGATAGAAGTGTGCGGTGTGCCTTCCGTGGTTCCCACCGGGATTCATATGCTACGTATTGGCGGTCGTTATGTGATCGGCGGACTGGTCAACCCCGATGCGCATCTCACACTAGATGGCAACGAAATTTTGCGCAAGTGGATCACCATACGCGGTATTCACAACTATCATCCACGCCATCTAATTCAGGCGTTGGATTTTGTGATGGCGAATCGTGATCGCTTTCCATTCAAAGACATAGTGGATTCGCGTTTTGGTTTAGATCAACTCGATGAAGCTTTCGAACAAGCCACCGAGCGCAGGGTGTTACGAGCCGCTATCGTGCCATAACCGTGCTAAAACGATGTCTACCGTATAGTTTCGGGGTAGTCGCCCGAAGGAGTATATTCAAGAGAAGGTGAAGTTTATACATTTTACAGACCCTCATTTGGTTGCCCCAGGCGACGAGTTGCATGGATTCGATCCATTGCAACGATTACAAGAATGTTTGACCCACATCGCGTCTAACCATAGCGATGCCGAGTTTTGTGTCATAACAGGCGATCTTGCCGATCAAGGCCAACCGGAAGCCTATCAGGCACTACATGATGAACTGGCAATGTTCCCACTCAAAACGCATCTGCTACTCGGCAATCATGATCAACGCGAAAACTTTCTAGCCGCCTTTCCAAATAAGACACGGGACGAAAACGGATTCGTGCAATCAAGCTTACGGCACGAGGCCGGTGACTTTTTATTTTTAGATACCTTGGATCAAGGTCAGAGTACGGGACTCTATTGTGGTCATCGCCAAGCGTGGCTTTCGAACTGTCTATCCAAGGCGGAAGAGCGCGATGTATATCTTTTTATGCATCATCCACCATTCGCAATTGGTATGCCACAATTGGATTCGATAGCACTGGCCCATGAAGAAGATTTTGCTAATGTTGTGGGGCAGCATAATCAAGTTAAGCATCTGTTTTTTGGTCATGTCCATCGGCCGGTGACAGGCTCCTGGCGAGGCATTCCGTTTTCCACTTTGTTTGGCACCAATCACCAAGTGGGTTTGTTTTTCGAATCCGTCGACGTTGTTCCGTATTCGCTGGAACCACCGGCCTATAATATCGTTTTACTGGAACCTGATCGTACCATTATTCATACCTGCTACTACCAGGACAACACGGCATGGTGTCCAGACAGACGCCCAATGATGCCAAACTAACCATAGCAAATCGGGCTGGGTTTGTCGTTTGTCGTGCTATCTTTAGACCTAGCGCGTACAAGGGGGAAATAGATATTCCGTCAATAAAACGCCGTCGTGTTTGCGTAGCGCCACACCTAAGTATTTTAAAAACAACTGAATGAGGAATTCGTTTTGACAGCAGAAGTATTTGAAACATTACCAACAGTTGAGGAGTTTTCCGATTTAGATCCCGAATCAGTTTCTGTTGAACGTCTAGGCGGACTCACTAACCGTAACTACAAATTCAATACGCCGAAAGGATCGTTTGTGTTGCGTTTAGCGGGTGAAGGAACTGGCGACTACATTGACCGGAGCGCGGAGTTTCATAATGCATCAATCGCTTCGCGTGCCGGTGTTAATGCAGAGATCGTTCATTTCAATGTCGATGATGGCGCCATGATTTGCCGCTATATCGAAGATTCCGTCACCATGGACCGGGAAAAATTTCGCGATTTGGATGCTGTACGCCGTACCGGCCATGCATTTAGAAAACTGCATGACTGTGGCGAAAAATTTAAAGGAGAATTCGAACTCTTCCAACAGATCGATCAATACCTTGGTGTGGTAAACGATCTTGGGGCAGAGGTTCCGGAAGGTTATGAGGCGGTGCAAAAAGACGCCGAGAAAGTGCGGGCAGCATTATCGAAACACACCTTGCCTAACGCGCCTTGCCACTGCGATCCCATGGTCGAAAACTGCATCGACACCGGTGAACAAATGTACGTTATCGACTTTGAGTATGCCGGTAATAACGATCCAATGTGGGATTTAGGTGATTTGTCGGTTGAAGGCGCGTTTAACGATGAGCAAGATCATGTTTTGCTTGCGTCGTATTTCGGACATGAGCCCGCAGACTTTGATGTCGGTCGCATGGTGATGTACAAGGCGATGTGCGATTTACTGTGGACGTTGTGGGGTGTGGTGCAACACGCAAACGATAATCCAGCGGATGATTTCTGGGCTTACGCGGTCGAACGCCTGGAACGTTGCAAAAAGCTAATGGCTACCGACGATTTTCCAAAACATCTTCAAGCTTTAAATCGCGGGCCTTAATGACTCGATCTACCCACACGACCCAGCAACACCTCGACTCAACCCAATACACCACTTCGTCAATTCAACATTACGAAGCCGTTTACGGTGAAGATTTCGTTAGCCCAGGCGGTAAACAAATGGCGTTTGTGTTGATTAAAAAAATGAATCTCGAACCTGAAAGTCGCGTGCTCGACGTCGGTTGTGGTTTGGGTGGCAGCGCATTTGCAATGGCGCGTGATTTCCATCTTTTTGTCGACGGTATGGATCTGTCGAAAAATATGTTGGAGCTGGCAAATAAAAAGTTAACTGACTATGGATTGTCCGATCGTATCACGCTAATACATGGCGATTGTTTAGAACTGGATCATACGAATCGTTATGATGCTGTATATAGCCGTGACGTTTTTTTACATATTCAAAACAAAAAACGATTGTTTTCCGTTCTCAAACAATCGCTTCGTCCGGGTGGTCGCCTGTTATTTACCGACTATTGCTGTGGCCCGAAACCGTGGAGTACCGATTTCACGACTTATGTGAAAGACCGTGGTTACTCTTTACACACTTTACCGCAATACGCTGACTTCGTCTCCGCCGCCGGCTTTGAGCAGGTCGAGTGTGAAGACCTCACATCCAGGTTCATCGATATTCTCAAATCCGATCTTGAAAAGATTTCTGGATTAGACTTAAGCGAGACTTCGCGAAGCGAATTAAAACGTAGCTGGCGCGGTAAACTCGCGCGTTCTAAATCAGGTCATCATCGTTGGGGGCTTTTTACTGCCAGAAATCCAAACTAGGGAAAATGGAAATAAGCACTTTTTCCTTCTGCCGATTTGTTAAAACTTGTTTCGAAATCGCCCATTACTTTTTGGATTGTTGATTCACCCTTGAATTTTCTACCGATACAGCCGTAATAGGTGCGTTTACCTATGCACAACTACCTAAGTAAACGAACGAATATTTTTCATTTCTTTAATCGGTTTTAATACATTTCAGCGATGGATGTCGCTGCTTGAACCACACCGGGGTGTGTGGTTTGGGGGGAAACGGAATGCGCGGGTCTTCAGAAAGGGGTTTCTGGCCAAGGCCCGCGCAAACCGACTCCACATCGCCGTTCCCACTTGAAATATCGTCAGTTATTCTCCACGTTCCCGAGTCCCTCGCTTCATATCCGCTTCAATCTTTAGAGCGTTATTTCAGATAAAGACCTTTGGTCCGCATCCACTTGTCGTCAATCACCGATGTCATTTTTATCCTCGGATTGTCTACAATGACATCGCAAACACTGACCATTCATCTTTTTGACTAAAACGAATACTTTCCGATGCCATTGTTGTCACATGTCGAGGAGTTAAGCGCAGCCAATCTGCTGCCGCATCAACAGGCGGCGTGGGAAGACCAGCGCCAATATGTCATGCGCAACTCGCAGTTCTATAAAGAACTCTGGAACGGTCAGACACCACCGGAGGACTTGTGTGCACTGCCTGCACTACCGCTATCATCAAAAACGCAGTTACGGGCCTCACAATCGAAGCATCCACCTTTTGGCCACTATCTCGCTGCCAGTTCGACCGCTGCAATACGTTTGCACCGAACATCGGGGACAACGGGACAAGCAATGAACCTCGCCTTATCCGCGCGTGATTGTGAGATCACCGAAACGGTCGGCGGGCGAAGTCATCGGGCTGCGGGACTAACGCCAGAGCATACCGTCGTTCACTGCCTCAACTATCAGATGTGGATGGGTGGCGTCACCGATCATCTCACCCTTGAGCGCACTGGCGCGACGGTTGTTCCTTTCGGCGTTGGCAACACGAAACTTTTGATCCGTACTATCCTGGAAACTGGAATTAACGCCATATCCTGCACACCTTCTTACCCGGTAGTATTGGAACGCACTTTAGCCGAACATTTTAAAGACCTTCGGCCGAGTGATTTGAGTTTAAAACTAGGTCTGTTTGGCGGCGAACCCGGGCTAGACGATCCAGTATTGCGTGAAAGGATACGGACAACGTGGGACATGCAACCACGTAATGCGAATTACGGTGTGTCGGATGTCTTGTCAAACTTCGCCGCACAATGTGCATATGACACGCGACTGCATTTTCTCGCCGGGGATGTCCTTTACCCTGAGTTAATTAATCCTAAAACGGAACGTCCAGTACCCATGGAATCCGGGCAGCAAGGCGAATTGGTGCTGACTCATTTGGAACGCGAATGCCAACCATTGGTACGATTTCGCACCGGAGACATCATCGCGGTGGATGAGACAGAACCTTGTCATTGCGGCCGCAAGGGTATGCGCTTTCGTGTCGTAGGTCGTGGCGATGACATGGTGGTTGTAAGAGGAGTAAATATATTCCCGACAATGATTGCGTCTGTGATTAGTCAATTTAGTGAATTGTCAGGTGACTATTGAATAGTGCTTGAACACCCGGCGCCCTACGAATTTCTACCGGTTCAAGTTGAACTGGCGAATGGTCAACCGGTAAACGTTGGGCTATCCGAAAAAATCACCCAAGAAATTAAGTCGAATCTTGGTGTAAGCGCTAGAGTCGCCGTACTTTCAGCAGGCTCTTTTCCGGTCACCGAGGGCAAAACAAAACGCGTGTTGAGGAATTACGAATGAGTGAACTTACATATAAAACCGTTCTAAGTTCGCTTGATGACAATGGTGTTCGAACGATTGCACTTAACCGGCCGGACTCCCTCAACGCCATGAACCGTCAATTGATTGATGACGTGACGCACGCCTTTGATGATGCGAATTCAGATAGTGCAACACGGGTCATCATCTTTACCGGTGAAGGCCGGGCGTTTTGTGCGGGTGATGACCGTAAAGAACATGTTCATCCCAGGAACGAGGAACAAGCGCGCGATCTGGTTAATGCGATTCAGCGTACGACACGTGCCATTGTTTTCGGCGACAAACCGGTTGTCGGTGCTATCAACGGTTGGGCAGTAGGTGGCGGGTTTGAGTGGGCGATTAACTGCGATTTTCCGATTTGGGCCGAAAGTGCGAAAGGATTCTTCCCGGAGATTTCGCTGAATTTATTTGTCACCGGTGCGGTGACCTCGTTACTACCCGCGTTGGTGGGTCTGAACAAGGCGCGGGAAATGCTTTTCTTGGGTAATCAGTACAAAGCATCGGAGTTGAAGGAAATGGGCGTTGCATGGCGTGTGATCAAAGACAACCAGCTGAGAGACGAAGCGCTGGTTGTTGCTGCACAACTAAGCCAACTACCTCCGCTTTCGGTTAAGGCGATGAAACGTGTATTGAATCAATGCGCGATGAGTGATCCCAATAACGCGCTCAGGCTGGAAACCGAAGCGACTATCGCAGGGTTTCTCGACCCAGAAACAACAAAAAGATTAAAAGCGTTTTAGCAAGTGTAAAATAATTCACATCAATGTAATCGGAACGACTAATGCCACAGTGTGATGCTCGCAAGTATATCGATTTGGAAAGATACCCAATCGAAAACGCGGACTCTTCCGAGTATTCCGCATTGGTATCTAATATTCGTGCCGTGTTGGTAGACGATGGTTGCGCTGTCCTAAATGGATTCATTCCTGCTCATCAAGTCGATGCGCTTATCCAGGAATCCGACCGTGTAGCGTCTAAAGGACATCGTTCATTCAATCGTACAAATGTTTATTTCACCAAAGATGATCCGAAGTTGGATTCGAGTCATCCGTTGCGGCGGTTTTATGACCGCTCAAACGCTTTTGTGCCTGCAGATAACTTTGGTAGTGACAGTATCTTGCGCTGTATTTACGAATGGCTGCCATTCCCTGCGTTTATTCAGGCGGTTCTTAACGAGCAACATTTTTACCGTTATGCCGATCCATTGGCTGACGTCATTGTGAATATAGTTGAACAAGGAAACGGTTTTCCTTGGCATTTCGACACCAATAATTTCACGGTGACTTTGGCTATTCAAGGTGCCATTCAAGGAGGCGAGTTTGAATATTGCCCAAATCTGCGTACGCCGGCGGATGAAAACTACACTGCCGTACAACAAGTCCTAGATGGTAACGACGAGAAGGTAAAGACATTGCATCTTCGGCCGGGCGACCTGCAGATTTTCAAGGGGCGTTATTCGCTACATCGGGTCAAACCGGTAAGAGGTGCCCGCAAACGTTATGTTGCAATTTTTTCGTTTGTCGAGGAACCCAATATGGTCGGCAGTCCTGAGCGCACACGTCAACTCTATGGCCGTGTCTTACCCATTCATCTCGAACGTGCAGGCCAACGCGCCGACACGCTAATCGATTGATAAGACATGAAAGTCTGTCAGGGAGAATAACTCTTCTACTTGTTTTTTCAGAATTTGAACATGGCCGCGGCCAAGAGATACAGTGTCGCTGCTAGCAGCACCACGATAGTGAAGCCAAAATGAATTGCTAACAGGGTAGCAAGCACAGCGCTGATCACAGAGGCGCAACCGTTGATCGCCCACGCCGACGGTATCAATTTCTCTGCATATTCACCGAGACGCGCCAAACCGAGTGGAAACGGCATACCCATTGGCGTCGCCAATAGTGCGATCAACACCATCGAAACCGCTAGTTTTACCGGTGTCGGTACGCCGATTAACGGCTCGAATATCAAGTCAGGCAGCACCAGCGTGTATATCAATCCAAGCACACCGATTACGCCGACCGCTGTGATCACCATCTTGTGTGTGTCTGCGCGATTCTGCCAACGCCCGGCGATGTAACTACCGATCCCCGCAAACACCAAGAATCCTGTCAGTACGGCGGCTACGGCTAACACCGGATGGTGTAAAAACAACATGAACTTCTGGATAAACGCGATTTCGACAAAGAAGAAAGCGAAGCCCAGTGCTGCGAAATAAGCCGTCATACGTCCTCGCCGTACACCGGTGACACGCATGCGTTTCCACAACGGTAAAACAATCAACACGATGCTGATCAAAACGGCCTGGACAAGCGTTGCCATTAGTATTAAGTATCCGGACTCGAGTAGTGGCACACCACCCCGTCCCCGAAGAGAAATAATCTCCGGTAATGTTTTCCACTTGAAGAAATAGAAAAAATACGGTCGGTCATCGGTTGCCGGTTCAATGTTGAACTTGTAATCTGCCATGTACCTCCCTGACGCCTTACTTAGTAATGCCTGCGCACCACGATAGAGGAAAGGTTGTGGTAGCACGTTAAAACGGTTAGCGAGCGACTCCGGCATACCGGCGTAATAAGCCAGATCGAATGAGCGCTCCTCACAAAAGTCGCGGGCACTGGCGATCTCGTTTTGTGTAAAACGTCCCTTCTTGATAAGCAAGGTACTGGTCTGCCAACTACGGATCAGCAACAGTCGTTCAGCCGGATCCTTAACACCAACACGCCGCAACGACTGGACTGCAGTTGCGAACAACTTCAGCGTGTCCCTAGGTGGCAACCTGATCCAACGACTAATGGCGAGGACACCACCGTCACTGAGCTGTGCATAGTATTCACTGAGCGCCTCAACGGTATAGAGATAACTCTCATTTAATGCATAAAGACCCGCTGACGATGCCGCAAACGAATCGATCAAAGCGACCTGGATCAAATCATAGCGATTCGGGTTGCCGGCTAGAAAACCGCGTGCTTCTTGTACATTTACCACGACTGCATCAAGATCGTAGAAACCGCCGGAAAATTCACGGTATTTCTCTCTAGTCAGTTCCACTACGTGTGGATCGAGTTCGACCGCGGTAACCGATGGTGTATCGTAATAAAGTGCTTGACGTACCAGGCCTCCACCACCGGCGCCAAGCACAACCACGTCCTCGGGACGGTTCAGGTGATACGGCAATGCTGATGTCAAATCGTCGAGGTAGGCAAACTGCTCGGGCTCCCCGCCCAAATCGATAGGGGTCAGTGAATCACCGTCTATGAAAACGCCACGCTGTTCAGGTACTTCCGCGGCTGCGTTAAGACTGAGCCCTGGCGCTTGACGAAAAGGGACCGCTGGGCTTGCGACGACATGCAACAGGCCGAGTGGACTGGAACGTGTCGTTTCGACTTGTGCACCGATGACATTGAGTTGTTGAGACAGGGATTTATAGGGCGATATGGCAAGTTCAAACCAGGTTGCCGGTAACACGAACAAGGCCAGTGGCAATACGGATGCGATGACGAATGTAGTCACTTTTCCGGTCCGACCCACGCGAAGTTCCAACGCCGCAATCACCGCTGCGATCAGCCCGAGCATACTGAGACCTTTGAGTACATTGACCGGAAATAGTAGATAAAGCAGTGCCACGATACCAATGCTGCCGAGTCCGGCACCAATGAGATCAGCCGCATAGACTTGGGGTACTGCCCGCCGGAGTCGCATTAGCGCTAGACCTATAGCATTGGCGACGAAGAAAAACGGTAGTGCCAACAACAAATAGACCGCCGTCACACGCAACATCTGCATGGGTTCCCATAGCAATTGCTCCGGGTGAACCGCAAACTGCTGTGCGAGCAGGAAACACGGCAACATTGTGAGGCCAAATAATGTAATGTTTGTCACGTAAACACCCGTGAAGCGTTCGATCAGTCCTGCCTTCAACGCCAGGAAAGTGCCGCTGGCGCCAAAACCCAGCAGCGCGATGCTAATCACCATGTAAGCAAAATGGTGCCATTGAACGATGGAGAACAGGCGTGTCAGCAAGACTTCGTAAGCGAGTGCTGTGGCCGAGATCAAAGCGACCGAGATGCTGGGTAGACGCGGTTCCGTGTCGAGCTTCGTAGTCATCACAGTAGGTTCAGCCGGCTAGTGATTACGCTGGCTCATGTTTTTCTTATTGGTCGTGTCCACCCGTTAACGGCACGAATCGCACCGGCAGGATTTGTTGTGTTGTCACTTTGCCCTGCTTATCTTTGACAACCATCAAAAGCTGCTGCGTTAAAAAGCGGCTCCCGACCGGGATGATCATACGGCCACCAGGTTTAAGCTGGCGGATCAGCGGTGGTGGAATGTGACTGGCCGCTGCAGTAACGACAATACCGTCAAACGGAGCGTGTTGTTCCCAACCGTAGTACCCGTCACCTATTCGCACTCGGATATTGTCGTAGCCCAGATTTTCGAGATCCCTACTTGCGCGTTTACCGAGTGCGTCGATGATTTCTATGGTATACACCCGTTTTACCAACCGGGACAGAATCGCTGCCTGATAACCCGACCCAGTGCCCACTTCCAGCACCTTGTGCCCGGACTGCGGATTTAAAAGATCCGTCATGATAGCAACGATGTAGGGTTGGGAGATCGTCTGCCCATAACCGATGGGCAACGGCCGGTTGAGGTAAGCATGCCGTCGCTGATCTTTCGGGACTAGTGCATGCCGCGGCACCGTGTTCATCGCTTCCATGACTTTTGGATCCAGTGCTTCTTTTTGCAGACTAATACTGGTCGCGCGTACGTCGGCTTCGATTGCGTGAATCATATTCTCGCGCTGTTGCGTGAAATCGTCGTCTGCCGCAAATACGGTCCAGGGAACCAGCAACAATGGCAGGATACGGAGATTGTGGATCATGGCTCTAGTCACTCGACAGAAATTATCTGACCTCGTGCAACCGATCTAGTTTAAACAACTTAAATACAGTATCCCGCAGCATTGTCCCGAAGTGTACTGATTCAGATCAAGTGTTTTGACGTAACTCAACCAACTTTTCCTTTTTGAATACCAGCTTAAGTTCAGTGGTTTGTGTAAACTCGATTTCCTGTTATTTGTTAACACCGAGCTAAACGCCGCCGACAGCACTTTATATGCGACCTTCTTTTCAACCGTATTTGGCCAACGGCTTACCGGCATATTCATGGAACTTAGTGCATAACTATGGAGATGATTTTGTGATTACGGTAGTCGAAATAGACGAGCACGGACGGGGCAAACGGGCGACTTTTAATTGCCGCGGTGCGTTTCGGAATTCGGGGGTGGAACCCGTTGAGTTGTTCGAAGGCGTGTTGGTGGATGAGGTCGCATTTCGTGTACGTTGCACGATCCTCGAGCATTCGATTCCCGTATTGGCGTTTTGCATTGAAGAAAAGCAACACGTCAATGTGTGGCAGAATCGGCTTGCCGAGCCCGAACTACCGGTGGGTCCGTGGTTACGCGAATTGAAGCAGGCGGTGTATGAATTTTTTGCCGGAAACCGTCCAGATGTATCGGTGGTACTTACGCTGAAGCGGGAAACAATTAAAAGAACCACTAATGACAGCGCTTACCGGCCACATTGTAGCGCAAGCCAGTGACCGAAGAGTTATCCGGAGACCCTCACCGAACATCGATGGCCGACGTAACGGTTTAAAAGGTTTAGAGCCGGCTAAATCGCGGCTAGTGGAAACACTACGGAATCGCCAAAAGATGCGGGATTCGAATCCCGCGAGAACGTAAAACCGTGGTCTCTGACCGCTAGAACCGTCTCCTCGCCGCCGGATTGGCGTCTTCCAAACCGACGAATGAGTTCCATTGCAATCCAACTGCCATTTTCAATCTTCAAAACACCGCCTTCATCATGATTGTTATAAATCAACTGGACGCGGCGCGTGCGCATCTCCGATTGGACAAACTCGCTCAGTTGCAGACAATCCAAATGGATACAACACTGAGTAAATTCACCTTTACAAGTTATCCGGTCTCCACAATCCCTATTTGCATAGCGATGCTTGCATCTTGGCATTGGGGCCGGTGAGATATTCGATTCATTTTGGTTGCCGGATTGATGTTCACGGGTTGGGTCAAACGCCTGATAAAATGGGCACTGCATCATGTGTTATTACCCTCGATGTTATTATGTTGAATTCCGGGTCGTGCTCTCATTAGTCAAATACGAGCATTCCTTCCAAAAAAATAGCTAAAGCCGACAATGGTAGGGCAGAAAAACGTGCGATATCGTCCACAAACCGGACCGATTGCACTAACGCGGCGGCACATCGACCCAACGGCACGGAATAGCGCTCTTACTTTACTCTATCACCCCACGTCGACCGTCGAAACATAGCAAAAAGCGCTTCCCGTAATCCACATCCGATGTGTTAAGGATTGTTACGAACCGGGGTATTATTTCCTTCGTCGTCTACAAACGACACGCTACTTAAATTAATTCCAAACATTCAACCGCTATACAGTCATGACCGAATTTACATGAGAGGATTCCCCCGTGACCATGCCTTTTCTTACGAGTTCTATCCGGCTGCGTCGTACGCCATTTTCCCGCCGCATTGAGCAAGCCAGCGTACAAGCCTATACCGTTTATAACCACATGTTACTGCCCTCATTCTTTCGTTCGGTAGAAGAGGATTATGCGCACCTAAAAACCGCCGTGCAGTTATGGGATGTGTCCTGTGAACGGCAGGTTGAGATAAGGGGACCGGATGCACGGCGCTTGGTGCAAATGAGCACGCCACGTGATCTCGATAATATGGCAGACGATCAGTGCTATTACATTCCTATGGTCGATGATGCGGGTCGGCTGCTGAACGACCCGGTGTTGATTAAACTGACGCAGAATCGTTACTGGGTATCGCTATCCGACAGCGATATGCTGTTTTACTACAAAGGTTTGGCTAGTGGTTTTGGCTTTAATGTCAATGTGTTCGAACCCGATGTTTCGCCACTGGCTATCCAGGGTCCTAGGGCGGACGAGCTAGTGGGACGGGTGTTTGGCCAGGACATCGTCAATACGAAGTTCTTTCGCCACAAATCAATCACCTTCCAGGGTAAAGAGATGATCATTGCCCGCTCCGGCTGGTCACACCAAGGTGGCTTTGAGCTATATCTCGATGGTTTCGAGTACGGTGAACCACTGTGGGACACGTTGTTCAAAGCGGGCGAAGATCTGGATGTTCGAGCGGGGTGTCCCAACACGATTGAGCGAATAGAAGGCGGTTTGATGTCCTTCGGTAGCGACATCACGATGGATCACACACCATTCGAGGCGTGTCTTGGCAAGTATTGCAATTTACAGACAGCGACGGATTGCCTTGGCCATAGTGCATTGATGGAGCAACAATACCCCACGCGCCAGATTCGTCCAGTAGAAATCGATGGCCCCCCGGTTCCGGGAATCGCCGAGTTATGGCCGCTTAAAGATGCCGACGGAAACGCTGCTGGAAATGTGTCGTCGGCAGCCTGGTCTCCCGATTTTCAAACCAATGTCGCTATCGCCATGGTCAATAAGGCGTATTGGAGAGCGGGCACTGAACTGAAGGTGGATACGCCGGTTGGTGTCCGGGGAGCGCTAATCAAAGAAAAATTTTGGATAAAGTAGCCGTTTTAAGAAGTTGTCCGATGAACGCGCAATGCGTGTTGGTCTGTAAAACAGATGAAATTGAAGATGTGATCCGATTTGATTACGACGGTAAGACCTTATTACTTGCCTGTAACAGCAGAAGACGGGAGTATCTATATACGGATTTAAACGCATAGCCCTTACAGAAAATCGTCATTGAGTATCCACGACGAATATCAGTTTTTCTTGTAAACATGAACACGATGGGTGACCTCCGGTTCGCCATAAGGCATGGATTGAAAGCTGGCGGTCACAAAAATTGGCCACCAAAGTCCGTCGGATTCCAACCGATCCAGCGTCTGCGGATACTCCGGTTCTTGTTTGGGATCATCACGCAAACTGAAAACAATCGGCGCATCGGGTTTTGCTACCCGGACCAACTCATCGAAGCTGTGTGCGGGTGCATGCTTTGGTGTAATGGTGCCACTGGAAATCACTGCGGCGAAGTGATTGTCAGGAAAATCTAGGCGTTCGCCCAGCGTCATTTGCCTTAGTTCCTCATAAAGCCCTTTACGACGGGCAATTTCAAGCATGCCCTCGGAAAGATCGATACCCGTAATGGGGCCATATCCCAACATGACCAATGGTTCCATCTGAATGCCGCCACCACAACCGGCGTCGAGGATGGGCGCGGTATCTATTTCTACAAAGCGAGTAAACACCGTAGCGATGACAGCAGGAATGCGGTAACCCATTGCACACAAGTCTTGTTCATATTGCACCGCCCACTCGTCGTAAGCGGATTGTTGTTCTTCTACACTGGATGCTTGGTAGGACTTTGAAACGTTTGTGTCGACCATCGTTTAGAACGGATGGTTCAGAAAAGATTGGGATTCAATGGCGACGCGGCGGTCAATCCGCCATCGAGGATATAACATTGCCCCGTTGCAAATTGTGCATCGTCCGATGCCAGCCAAACCGCAAGATTGGCGATATCATCCGGTTGACCAAAATGACCCGATGGATGACGAGCCAGCGCGTCTTTTCTGGCTGCTTCGGTATCGTTAGCCGTCGCAAAAGCCGCATCGGCCATATCCGTCATAATCCAGCCCGGACTGATTGCATTGCAACGAATGGCCGGCCCATGATCCACGGCTATCGATCGGGTGAGACCATGCACAAAAGCTTTAGATGCGTTGTAGAGCGCAAGACCCGGATCGGCCACGTTTCCGGAAATAGAACCGATATTAATGATGGCACCGGCGTCAGTCATGATCGGTATCAATTCACGGCAAACCAGAAATACACCTTTAGCATTGACACCCATCAATGCATCCCAGTCTTCGTCGGTAGTATCGAGGACAGTTTTCTCCACTTGTACACCGGCGTTGTTAACTAGAATGGACAGCTTTCCGATTCGGTCCATGATCGCTTGTTTAAGTGCGCGAACATTCTCGGTGTCGGACACATCGCAGGTCTGCCAGTAAACAGCATCCGGTAAATCAGATGGCCGTTCTCCGCGCCCACACGTGAACACATTCGCTCCTTCTTGTACAAAGGCATTCACAATTGCCCGGCCGATACCCTGGCGTCCACCCGTTACCAATGCCATTTTGCCTTGCAATTTACCCATTACGAATGACCAACCGACGATAACAACTTACTCTTCAACATAACTTCTACCTGATTGTCTGCAAGGTGTGGTTGATGAGTTGAAGGCCTCTATACGAGTTAGTAGTTTTTGTGACAATAAACAATAAACTACCCCGCAGCAAGCTACGGGGTATTAAAACAACGATAACTGATCATCACGGTGAACTTGGTTATAGTCTAGCCCCTGACCTTTTACATACTCGCTGATCGTTTGCTCATCGCCATATCTACCTACCGTACTACCAAAATACCCATCCAACCAGAACTCACCTCCCCACAATTGTTTCTTTACGTTCGGACATCGACGAAATACTTCTCGTGCCGCAATACTTTTCAATGTCCGTACCAGCCTCGTCACACTGTACGTAGGGACACTTTGCACTAGAAAATGAACATGATCTTGATCCGTTCCTATCTCGATAAACTTCACTTGGTATCTTTTCTCAATCTCCAGGCAAATATCTCGAAGTATTTCGTCAACGGCTTCGTCAAATACCACACGTCGGTATTTTGTTGCAAAGACCCAATGGTAAAGCAATACCGTAACATTGTGGCTCTTGTGCACATTTTCACTCACCCATACAGCTTACGCCCCAAGGGGCGGGGAATTAAACCCTAAGAGATTAAAACGTCGTCATCCGGGTTCATAGAGATGATTTCATAACATAGGCCTTCGCTCCGCACAATCAAGCCACGGTACGATTCGTTCCAATGCACGCGCAAGCTGAAACACACGGTGATCGTCAAAACTGCGTGCGGCAATTTGAATGCTGGTAGGAAGACCACACTCGTCAAGACCGTTGGGGATGGCCAATACGGGGAGCCGGCTTAACATATTGAACGGGTGTGTCAATATCCAACCGAAATCGGTATCGACCTCGTGTCCGTCAAAGACCACTGTTTGCCACGGTTTTGCATCAGCGGGTACTTTGTGTGTCGCTCGTTTCAGTGGGCGTGGGACATGTTGTGATCTGTGTGCCGTTTTCACTATTCGTATTGTTATCCAGGCTGGAAAGCTTCGATCTTGGTTTAGAGGAGGCGGCCCAGGATCTTGGTGAGTCATCTTGGATGGCTTTTTGGCGAGTCACATTTCCTATCGCCCTGCCGGGTATTGTGGCAAGTCTTCTATTGACCTTCACCATTTCCTTCGATGAATTCTTTCTGGCCTTTTTCCTGACTGGGAATGAATCCACCCTGCCAATTTATATTTGGAGTCAGTTACGTTTTCCTGTCAAATTGCCCGCCGTTTTGGCCTTGGGTTCAGCTATTCTGGTGGTGACGTTTGTGCTAGTCATCATCGCAGAAAGATTACGCCGCAAGGGCGGTTGATTATTCGCTATCGGACGAGCAATTTGATGCTGAGATTAAACGCTATGGGTGGCCGCCCTGCGTAAATTGATCTGATATCGCCGTAAGCGGGCGGTTGCCTCCGGCGTGCCGTCATGGAAAGAACCAAACCATTTGTCCCAGGGCATGGCGGATGTACCGTAGTTACAATCGAAGTAACGATGATGCAATTGGTGAAAAAAATCGCCCAGATCCAACGTAGGTTTTCCCTTAACCAACAAGGTAGAAAACCCGCTATGGGAAGACATGGGGCCTAAGCCCTGATGGTACGCGTGAAAGAACAGGTGTATTGGATGAGAAGCGATAACCAAATGAATAAGAAAATTGCTGAAATAAAGCACGTGCTCGATAGGGTGCATAGATATTCCAGACCACGGACCGACATTTACATTTCTGTGATGCAAGGAATGCGCGAGCTTGAATAAAGGTTTCCAGTGCAACAAACGATGCACCCAGTAAAAATGCATGGAACTCCAGAAAACCAGCACGGGAAACAATAATACGAACCATATTGGGTTATCGGTAAACGCGAGCCAGGGTAATGCACCGTTCGCGTACGCCCACATTAGTATCGTTTGATATGCCGTCCATATTGTTACACCACTCGCGCAAGTCCAGAAAATATTGTCCCAGACTTGATTATTCGCGAAATACTTTGCGTTGTTTCTATCCAGTTCCCGTGGATCGAATTTGCGTTCGCTATCCTGGAGTTTGAATGTGTGAAAATACAATTGTAGTCCGCTCCCCATTAACACCACCAAAGCAAGGTTGAGCGCATACAGTTGCAATATCCAATCTACCTTGAAGTCGACACAACGTTCCAACGCGGGCGCCAGATAAAACCAAGTAATGATGGCGAGCAGAACGAAGGCAAAGTTCTGCGATAGCAGAAAGCCTTTGCCGAAAAGGTACTTCAGGATAGCCAATGGGCGTGGCGGCCAATCAAAGACCGGTGCGTTTTCTATCGGCAGCCGGGGATGCCAAAGCCAAACTTCTTTTTGCGCATTGTTGTTGAGTATGGCTTCGTTTGTCGCAGATGCTTCATTTGCCATGATCAATACCCTCGATTGTCACAACGGCGAACGCTAGTTTAAGGAATATCGCCCAGTCACCACAACAATAACCGCGGGTTTAACGGTAATCACTGCGAGGCCAACCAATGTAATCAAATCACTGGGATTTCCAGCGCAGGCGCGAGTATACTTGCACGGAATCCGCTGCGATTAATCAGAATAATTCCCAGGGTAGAGGCCAAGAATGTCCGTGACCGGTAATGAGTCCGTTATCGAGTGTCGGAATCTATGGAAGATTTTCGGCAGTCGTGCAGATGAGGCCATGCGCGCCATCAATGACCGTGGACTGAGTAAACTGGAAATACGGGACCAATTTGAATGCGTGGTAGGTGTGGTCGATGCTAGCTTCACTGTGCAAGAGGGGGAGATTTTTTGCATCATGGGCCTGTCCGGTTCGGGCAAATCCACCTTGATTCGTCACGTCAATCGTCTTATTGAGCCCACTTCAGGTCATGTGTTTATCGAGGGGCAGGATGTAAACAGTCTCAACGCGCGGCAATTGCGTGAGCTACGCGCATCCAAGATTGGCATGGTATTTCAGAATATGGCATTAATGCCCCACCGGACGGTATTGGATAACGTCGCCTTCGCCTTGGAGGTACGCGGCATCAACAAGGAGGAACGTTATTCGGTGGCCAGAAAGGCGTTGGCCGCGGTGGACCTGGAAGGATGGGATGAGCGTTATCCGGATGAGTTGTCTGGCGGCATGCAGCAAAGAGTGGGTTTGTCGCGCGCCATTGCCGCCGATCCACACATATTACTAATGGACGAGCCTTTTTCCGCCCTCGATCCGCTCATACGACGGCAACTGCAAGATCAATTCGTGCAGCTCGCGGCGGAAATGAAAAAGACCACTTTATTCATCACCCATGATCTCGATGAAGCTATCCGTATCGGTGACCATATCGCGATTATGAAGGACGGTGCATTGGTTCAAATCGGTACACCCGAGGCGATTGTGACTGAACCCGTTGATGACTACGTCGCTGATTTTGTAGCAGGTATTTCCAATCTGCACCTGGTGTCTGCGAGCCGGGTAATGGAAAACATCGATGCCTACGAATCCCGGTGCGGCGTATTGGACCGGAGTCAATGTCCGCGGGCCGTTCCCGATGATGATTTAAACAGGTTAGCCGATCTATCCATCGAATCTGATCACCCGATTATTGTCGAACACGATGGCAAAGCAGTAGGTGTAGTTTCCAAACGTGCTTTACTGCGGGGAATTCAGGGCCAATGGGACGACGAAGCCGCCTAAACATTCGAGAAATTCTATATGGCTAAAGAAGACAACAGTATCCTAAATCCCTTTGGTTATATCGATTTGGGCATCGGCGACTGGGCGGACGGGGTCAAGCAGTGGGCAATCGCTAATCGGGAATCCATGCAACCTTTGCGAGAAACGGTCAACGATCTTATCGTTGCTATTGAATCTGCGTTCCAAGCCACTCCGCAGTTGGTCATGCTCGTCATACTAACCCTGCTCGCGTGGCAAACTGCTGGACGTAAGGTCGCTTGGATTGTGTTTGGTTGTCTGGTGGCCTTGGGCCTGTTGGATCCAAGGGCATGGGGTTTAGCTATGACTACCATGGCCATCGTGGGCGCCTCAGTTATCATCTGTGTCATCATCGGTTTGCCCTTGGGCGTGCTCGCTGGCAAGAGCGATCGCTTCTATGCCGCCATTAGACCGATATTGGATTTAATGCAAACCATTCCGGCATTCGTGTATTTGGTGCCAGTCGTGATGTTAATCGGGATCGGTAATGTATCCGGTGTCATTGTGACGGTGGTGTTTGCATTGCCACCGCTCATTCGATTAACTGCACTCGGTATCCGGCAGGTTAATCAGAGTGTGGTCGAAGCGGCCCGGGCCTTTGGCGCCAGCCCGGGCCAGACCTTATTGAAAGTCGAACTGCCGTTGTCGTTACCATCAATCATGACCGGCGTTAATCAAACAATTATGATGTCGCTTTCCGTAGTGGTTATTGCATCACTCATCTCCGTGAAGGGACTCGGCAATGAGGTATTGCGCGCCATGGGCCGGCTCGACGCGGGTAAAGCCATTGTCGGTGGTTTGGGGATAGTCATCCTCGCCATCGTGCTTGACCGTATTTCCCAAGGTTTGGGTCAATCGGAGCGCGAACGGGGTTACCGTCATTGGTGGCAACAAGGCCCGGTCGGAGTGATCGTTGGATTATTCAAAAGCATGGCTAGAAAAAACTCTAAACCGTCTCCGGTCGGGACACAGCTGGAGTCGTGATAAATATGACGTTTTTTTAAACCTAACAAAGAGGAGTAGATAAATGATTACAAAAGCTGTTAAGGACTTGGTGGCGATCAGTGTTACCGCGTTCGCTATCTCGTCCACTTCGATGGCCGCAGACATGCCGGGTGAGGGTGTCACGGTAAGACCCGTGGAAGGAACCAATTTGGAAGAGAAGTTTCAACATCAAATTGTTTATAAAGCATTGGAAGCGCTGGGTTATACCGTCGCAGAACCTGAGGAAGTCAATTATCAAACAATCCATTTGGCGTTAGGCACGGGTGACGCGGACTTTACTGCGGTGCATTGGGATCCGTTACATCTGGCGTTTTACGAGGAATCAGGTGGCGCAGAAAAAATGACCAAAGTCGGCGACTATATTTCCGGGGCATTGCAGGGCTATTTGGTGGATAAGGCTTCCTACGATGCGGGGGTGAAAAACTTAGGAGATCTAAAAGACGCCGAGATTGCAAAACGATTTGATGCCGATGGTAACGGCACCGCCGATCTCGCCGGCTGCCCACCGGGTTGGGGTTGTGAGCGAGTGATCGAGCATCATCTGGACGAGTATGAACTGCGCGATACGGTCACTCACAATCAAGGTGAATACAATGCCGTGATCGCCGACACCATCGCCCGTCTCGAATCCGGCAATTCTGTCATTTACTACACCTGGACGCCTTACTGGGTATCGGGTGTATTGGTTCCCGGCGAAAATGTTGAATGGATTGAGGTGCCTTACAGTTCTTTACCTGACGATCGCAAAGACAATACCGAATACGAGGGCAAAAACTTAGGTTTTGCAGTAAACAGCCTGCGTGTTGTTGCCAACAATGAATTTTTAGCTGCGAATTCCGCCGCAGCAAAACTATTCGAAGTGGCGGCTATCGATATCAACGATGTGTCCGCGCAGAACAACAAGATGCGTGACGGGGAAGACTCCTTGGACGATATCGCTCGTCATGTGGACGAGTGGATTGCAAACAATCAAGACTTGTTCGATTCGTGGCTTGAAGCGGCCCGTTCCGCATCATAAACACACATACCGTCGTGCAAATTAAGACCCCGCTGCGGCGGGGTCTTCTGTATTGTCAACTCAGAAAAATACGAAACAACGGGTCTCGATACTCTCACGGGGTGGCGCGTTAACCGGCGCACCGGGATCTTCAAAAGACGTGTGCAAGGTGAAGCGTGCACGACCGTCAGTTTCTGAATCATACGTTTTAATCAACAGGGCTTCGTCCGCTTGCATCTCAGGGAAGTAGTACCATCGGTGGGCAGGATTGTGCAGCGCCATTTGAATTTCACCGATACGATCCTTAGCTTGGCGTGTGACCGAAATTAAGTCATCAGGTGCAGTGCTAGAAGCATCGCATAGTGCGAGTGGTGCGCGGTAAATGGTTCCTTGCATTGATCGCCACACGTTAACAATGGCAAAACGCCGCGCGAGTAATGCCTCCGCTTTATCCGGATCATCCGGGAAATGGTCGCGTAAACGATTCGGACCCGAACGAGCCGTGTAATCGTTATGAATAATTGAAGCACCTTCACGAATCATTCGTGCCTTTTGTATTTCGACTGAAGAAGAACGTCGTGTGTGATCAAAAATTCCGACTTCATTCGCGCCGGTTATTTCACGAACTAACGCTTTTACTTCCGGTTCGTAAATGCCCGCGATCTCATCATCGCTATAGAAGTCTCTGACTGACGTTGTTTGTGGTACTAACATAAAACCCTCACGATCCAAACTAAAGTCCTCAGCCCGATCCCGGCCGTTATATATCGGCATCGATTGCATGATGTAGTTACCTTTGTGTTCGGTCACATCGCCACCGCCTACCGATGCAATGTATTCCGCCGAGTCTTCATCGTTAGCGAGGTATTTGAGCGGTGCTTCGACACATTCGGGCGTTGATTTTGTCATTGCTTATTCCCCTTTTTCTAAACCATGTTCTCTGCCTACTTTGACAATTGATGTGCTGCTAAACACAAACTGGAGCCGATCAGCGTAATTGCAAGTGACGGAGTGGTTTTGTTTCTTTCCACTCGATTATGAATCGCCTCTTGACTCAAATAATATTATAACTATAATTCTAGTTATATAGTTATATATCGAACAATGTAATAGTGCTAACGCTCGAAGAAGCGACCCAGGGTTTTGCAGCAGTAGGATCGGAGCCTCGGCTTGAAGTCTTACAGGCATTGGTACGGGCGGGGCGCAACGGTCTGACGGTCGGAGATATTCAGGAGCGAGTAGGTCTGCCTGCGTCTACTCTGGCGCATCACCTGCGATTTCTTGCCGCGGGCGGATTGATTGAGCAGGAACGCCACGGCCGGTCGGTGATTAATCGCGCGGCATTCGAACGCATTCAGGCGCTGGCCGGATTTTTGCTTCATGAATGCTGTGTAGAGGATGAGGACGCAAGCCATGCCTGCACACCAAACGAACGAATGGAGTTATGACCGAACTGGTACTAAGAAGTTTTGAGGAAGTACGTAGAGGCGCGATTAAGGTCTCTTCAGTGTGGACGCTTATTTTATTGATACTAGTTGCGGTAGCGCTGACTGACGGTGAACAAATCAACACGATATTACATATCGCGACCAAAGCATTCGCCGGAACACTGCCCTACATCGTCATCGCAGTGTTGCTTATCGCCTACCTCAAAGCAACGGGGGCGGAGTCGGTGGTCGCTAGCGCTTTCGTAGGTCGCGAAACGCGTATGATTATTTTCGCCGCCTTGTTCGGTGGCCTTGCGCCTTTTTGTTCTTGTGAGGTGATTCCTTTTATTGCCGGTCTGCTGGCCGTTGGCGCGCCGCTTTCTGCAGTCATGGCATTTTGGTTTTCCTCGCCGCTGATTGACCCGCCGACGGTGCTTATCAGCGCCGGTGCGTTGGGCTGGGAATTTGCCATTGGCAAAACCGTGGCGGCGGTGGGCTTAGGACTCATAGGAGGTTTTGGTGTTCGAATATTGAGTCGAAGCGACATCTTTAAACATCCATTGCGAAATCGGGTTCGCGGTGGGTGCACCGGGTGTGGTCCTTCATCATTTGCAGGCGAACCGGTATGGAAATTCTGGAGCGAGTTGAAACGAATAACAATTTTCCGCTCGGAAGCGACATCCAATGCACTGTTTCTGATCAAGTGGCTTGCACTGGCTTATCTGCTCGAGGCACTGTTAATCACGTACGTACCGGCTGAAGCGGTTGGCAGCGTGGTGGGTGGTGAAGGTTTGTTACCGATTGTGATGGGCGCGATTGTCGGTGCACCCGCTTATCTTAATGGCTACGCTGCTCCAGCATTAGTTGCTGGTTTGATGGAGCAAGGGATGGGCGCCGGTGCGGCTATGGCTTTTATGGTAGCCGGCGCGGTGAGCTCAATACCAGCCATGGCGGCGGTTTGGTCATTAGTCAACTATCGTGTATTTATCATTTACTTAGGTTTCGGTGTAGTCGGCGCAATTATTATCGGCACTGTATTCGCCGCTGTAGTGTGAAAAGTAATGTCTAGAGAGGTAACAAGATGAAATTACATGTATCGATGAAAGTAGAAGATTTTGACAGCGCGCTTCAGTTTTATACACAACTATTCAACCAGACACCCGTTATTAAGAAAGACGATTACGCCAAATGGGATGTTGAAAATCCTGCGGTTAACTTTGTCATTGAACCGACTGAAAGCGAAAACAGGGTGTGTTGTGACGCCAGTTACGAACCCGGTGTCGATCACCTAGGTATTCAAGTGGAGTCTTCCCAAGAGCTGGATGCACTTGCTGACCGCATGCGTAACTCGGGGCAACCGTTTCTCGATGTGGAGAAGGCTGACTGTTGCTATGCCACCATGGACAAGGCATGGGTCAAAGGCGCGGCCGGAGAAAAGTGGGAGGCGTTCCTAACCCACAGTCATGATAACGAAGAATATGGTGAAGATCGCGAACAATTGTTGGATTCTATGTAGTTCAGATTTCGCTGTACGAAAACACTGAATATCTTTGATGTCCTATTCAACAGCACAAAAATATGTAGCCGAGTTTATCGGCACCGCTTTCCTGTTAGCGACAGTAGTCGGTTCTGGAATCATGGCGGAACGGTTGGCTGACGGAAATGTCGCCATCGCACTTTTGGGTAACACCATCCCGACCGGCGCTATTCTCGTTGTTCTGATTACCATGTTGGGCCCCATATCAGGGGCTCACTTCAATCCCGCGGTAACCGTCGCGTTTGCGCTACGGCACGACATCGATCCAGGGAATGGCGTCTGGTATGTCGTGTTTCAAATTATGGGTGGCTTAGTAGGTGTACTCGCCGCACACCTTATGTTTGATGAATCCCTCATTCAGTTTTCGCAAAAGACACGCACTGGTGGAGCGCAGTGGTTTGCCGAGAGTGTCGCAACGTTTGGACTGGTGTTCACCATATTCGCAACATTAAAGGCCAAACAAGAGGCCGTCGCAGTAGCGGTCGGTCTTTACATCACCGCGGCTTATTGGTTTACGGCATCGACATCGTTTGCCAATCCTGCGGTAACTATTGCCCGTGGATTTTCCGATAGTTTTTCAGGCATCCGACCTATGGATGTACCGGCATTTGTCATTGCACAAATTTGCGGTGCCATCTTAGCCTGGGTTGTATGCAACTGGCTACTGGTAAAACAAGAATCCGCACTCGAATAATCTAATATTATTTCGCTGCCGGGGTATACATACCCGGCGGCGACCAAAGGGGAGGGCTGCGCTTCTCCCCTTTGCAAACCCCATCGCTAAGGTCACCGCTGCATGCAGCGGTGTAAGAGCGAAAATAGGGTAAGCTCCTTTTACTCTGACTTGCCAAAGGAGAACGATTCATGAGTAGTGGAAGATGTTTGTGCGGCAGTGTGACATGGGAGATCAGTGGTAAACCGAAAGCTGCTTACCATTGTCACTGTTCTATGTGCCGTAAAGCTCACGGTGCTGCGTTTGGTACTTACTATTTTATGCCTACCGACAATTTTTATTGGACGAGTAAGCAGGATACCGTAGTCAACCATAGATCATCACCGGGATTACCCCGAGCCTTCTGTGGCACTTGTGGTTCGGTGGTACCTAATTATGATGTGGAGGGCCAACACGTTTATGTGCCCGCCGGTTGCCACGATGAAGGTGTTAATGCGGACTCACATATTTTTGTGGGATCTAAAGCGCCTTGGTACGACATTACCGATGATTTGCCTCAGCACGAAGTATTTCCACCGGGGGAAGACTATCCCGTCTACGAAGGTAGAGCTTTGGACGACGCACCTGAAGGTGTGGTACGCGGAAGTTGCTTGTGCGGAGCCGTGGAATTCGAAGTGTTGCAACCCTTTAAAGTGGTGCACAACTGTCATTGCTCCCGCTGCCGCCGCGCCCGTGCCGCTGCGCATACCACCAATGGCTTTATTTCTATGGAGGGTGTTCGCTTTGTCAAAGGCGAAGACCACGTGACCAGTTATAAACTCCCAACGGCAAAATATTTTACGCATGTTTTTTGCGATGTTTGTGGCTCTGGTTTGCCACGTCTCGACCCGGAACGAAACATTGCGGTCGTTCCTTTGGGTGTACTCGATGATGACCCCGGCCGTAAACCCGTGGATAATATTTTTGTCGCTTCCAAAGCGGGTTGGTATGAAATTACGGATGACCTACCCGCTTACGACGAGGCACCATCTAGGTGAATTAGCCAGCTTGTGGCGCTCTCGCGACGTGCGCAATATGCGCCTGGCTCCTTACAAAAAGGGGAGCAGGTAAGCGGTAGAAATATTCGGACAAGGTAGCGGGAAAAGCCAGGTCATCAGGAGAAGCCAGGCATTGCGTCCCCGGGGACGCCAGCCAACGTCTTTATTCTTGACCGAGGGCCGTTTCGCAGGATGCGTAACGATTTCTGCAGCTTTGTTATAACTGCGTAAAGCATCCAAGTCTTTTTTCTCAGAATAAGCGACTTTGCCCTCAGGATCAGGATAACCGATAGCTATAAACATAATCGCACGTTCGTGTGGCGGCAAACTCGCTATTTTTTCAAATGCGCGATCACGCGAGTCAATCTCCGCCCAATTAAGGGGACATGACGCTAAGCCTACAGTTTCCAATGCCAACATAAAGAGCATGGCGGACAAACACCCATCAACATAAATACTGTGGCGGTCACGTTCATAAAAATATGCGGATAGATCGCCGGTTAACGCACAGATCATGGGAATGTTTTCGGAAAAACCGGCTGTTCCCAAGGGAAGTCGCGCTATTTCGCGTAACAACGGCCCTTCATCATAGATGCGGTAATGCATTGGTTGACGGTTACAGGAACTAGGTGACAGTGCCGCAATCTCCAACGCTTTATCAACCAACGTTCGTGGTACCGGCTTTTGTAAAAAGTTGCGCACCGATTTTCGTTGTCCCGACAAAGCAAGCAGTTCATCGTACTTCACCGGTGCTACTTTAGTACCTCGTTTGTACGGCACCGATTCGCCCGGCTCGGGTGCTACTTTTAAGAATGACTCGCGTGCCCTTTCCACATAAGGATGATTTGATACGGAGTCAAAATACTGGTGCAAGACATCCGTTGCCCAATCAAATTCACGTGGCGCAGTCTTATCGTTACATTTTTCGAGACACTTTGCGTAATAGTCCACCGTTTCACCGATGTACTCGACCGCAAAAAGCGGCCGGCGATCCGGCATTACTAAACCCTTTTCAATACGGTGAATATTGCGTCGTAATAAAAAGAAGGAAGAGTCCTGTTTTAATTCCTTCATATGACTGAGCAGCCCCGAAACCAACGCACGTTGTTCGCGACGATAAGATGGTGACAAAGCGAAATAGATGGAAGTCAGGATAGATGAATACGAAATAGTTTTGATAATCCCGTACTTAAGCTTGCTATATGCAGTTTTAGCGAGAATCCAACCGCGCGCCCCTAATTTCATTCTAAATTTCAAACTCCGATTTGTTCAATCCTGTCACTTTACCGTGTACGTATAAATCGGCCCGACTATCACTTCAGTTAGCCGGCTCGTATAAACGGTTCCGGGCTCTTCCTATCCTTTTCGGGGCACGCACGATGTGGCAAGTGTGGCGGATATTTCTTGTTATAGATTCGAAATTTATCATATGGTCGATACTAATTATAAACCCCCAAACTTCCGATGCTAAAGCAGAAATTGGCCACGGCGACTCTAAAACCTTTCATCGTGCCATTTACCGGTTAATCGGTCTGGCGGTGCATAAGTTTTCCCTTTTAAGCTCCTCTGATATCTAAGTGCAATATGCATCATAGAATTCAATGCACTTTGCGATTGCTACGCATAATAAACATTTTGTTTTTCAGTGAGTTATGACCAAGCATATTAGTCAAAACTGAACTGCAAAAAGTAGTCATTTTACCCACTGGATGCGGTTAATATCGTCCACAAACATTGAATCCTCAATAAGATACGCAATTCTTGTGCACCGCGTTTCGATGAGAACTCACCTGCCGGGCAAAATGCCGCTATTGCCGAGTTCATGTCAAGTAGCCGCCAAACTATTGCGGTTTTGTTAGTCAACCCATAGATATCGAGCGATTGTTCGAGTTGTCTTTGATTCGATCATGGATTATTTCGCTCCCGTCACATGGTGTCTTATTAATCGTTACGGCGTCGCCGATGGCCGCCGATGCGATTTCGGCATCACTGTCGCTCGCCGCGTGGACGACAGCAAGCGGTTGGTCCCGCGACACCGATTCGCCAATACCCACCAGATTGGTCAATCCGACACCGGGATCGATTTTATCCGTTAGCCGATGCCGGCCGCCGCCTAGTGTGACAATAGCGAGCCCAATCATTCGAACATCTATGTTTTGCACGATACCGTCCCGTTTCGCGAACACCGGTCGCACGATCTTTGCTTGGGGCAAATAATTAAATGGGCTTTCCAGCAGATTGTGGGGTCCGCCTTGTGCAGTGACCATAGCCTGAAATCGTTCGGCGGCCGAACCGTCCTCAAGACAACGGTTTAACATTATTTCCGCAGTTGCGTCGTCATTAACCAACTGACCTAACCGCAGTGCTTCGCTCCCCAATGCAATGGTTACAGCTTCAAGGCGAGGATCGCGTGGGGTTTCGCATAAAAATTTAATTGATTCCATCACCTCTACCGCGTTGCCTGCATTACGCCCCAACACTTGGTTCATATCCGTTATCAACGCAGTGGCCGGCAACCCGGCTTCGTTGGCTACAGCGACTAAACTTTGTCCTAACTCCGATGCAGCTTGAATGGTGTCCGCAAACGCCCCCGATCCAGTCTTCACATCCAATACCAAGCCGTCCAAACTAGCCGCAAGTTTTTTTGACAAGATCGATGCGGTGATAAGTGGTACGGATTCTACGGTGGCGGTGACATCACGGATTGCATACAAACGCCGGTCAGCCGGCGCCAACGATTGGTTCGCACTAACAATAGCGCAACCCGCTTTTTTCAATGTTTGTTGAAATTCAGATTCATCCAATTGTGTGCGGTAACCGGGTATCGCTTCCAGTTTGTCCAGGGTACCACCCGTATGCCCTAGCCCACGCCCGGAAATCATCGGTACATAAGCGCCACAGGCTGCGAGCATTGGAGCCAGCACTAAGCTGACTTTATCGCCGATACCCCCGGTCGAGTGTTTGTCCAACAGCGGCTTATCAAATTGGCCACGATCCCATTGCATACAACGGCCACTAGTTGTCATGGCTTTCGTCCAGTCAACTGTTTCCTTAGTGTTCATACCACTAAAGAATACAGCCATAGCAAATGCGGCCGCCTGACCTTCGCTAATGGTCTCTTCGGCAATGCCTTTTGCCATGAATTCGAGTTCAGATTCGGCCAGGGAATGACCGTCCCGTTTACGGCGAATGATTTCCTGTGCCAGCATAGTTCGGCAATCAAGTTAGCCCAGCAATACAACGTTCGCAGTCGTCGAGCAGACCACTGGCACCAAAGCGAAAGGTACTCGGCTGAACCCAACTTGTTCCCATGATGTGTTCAGCTAGATATAAATACGAAGCCGCTTGCTGTACCGTTCGTATGCCGCCAGAGGGTTTAAATCCTATACTCCGCCCTGTATCGCGTATCGTATTTAGTATGGCCTCGGCAGCGTCCGGCGTGGCGGATATGGACGTTTTTCCGGTCGATGTTTTTAAAAAATCCGCACCAGCAGTAATGGCGTCGCGACTGGCCTCAGCAATACGATCTTGTGTTCCAAGCCGGCCTGTTTCAAGAATCACTTTCAATAAAATAGCTTCGCCGCATACCGTTTTAACTTCGCTGATCATTTTCTGGCCGATGCTATAGTCGCCTTGTAACCATGCTTTATAAGGCATGACTAGATCGATTTCGTCAGCGCCTTTCGCAATGGCATGACACGCTTCCTCTCTAGTCGATCCAATGTCGATTCCGCCGTCCGGGAAATTGATCACAGTGGCAACTTTTACGTCGCTTCCGTTTAACTGTTGACAGGAAAATTTAACAAAACGCGGCCAAACACAAACGGCTGCGACACGCGCTTGCAGAGCACGCTGGCATAAGTTATCAATCGTCGTGTTGTCGTCATCGTCGTTGAGGCTGGTGAGATCCAACAAGGATATAACACGGCGCGCGACTTCTTTATCTTCCATGCTATCTATCCGCCAGATTTTCCGGACCGAAGGCGAGCGGCAACAGTTCCGAAACGTTGGTGGTGTACCGTAGTCCATCAGGTCCACAAACGTAGACCGGTGTATCCTTTTCGCTAAACTCATATAACTTTTGTCTACAACCACCACACGGCGAACACAATGCTCCGCCATCACCAATCACCAGAATTTCGGTGATATGTGTTTCCCCGGCCGTCACCATTGCGGAAATGGCCGACGCCTCCGCACACACGCCTTCTGGGTACGCCGAGTTCTCGACATTACATCCAACATAGACCTGGCCATTTGCTCCACGCACTGCGGCACCCACTTTAAAACCGGAATATGGCGCATAAGCATTTTGTTGTGCTTGCCGCGCTGCTTGTAATAAATCCTGCATGTGATTTATCTCTCTTTAACATAAGGAATGCCACTGGCTTTAGGCGCCACGGCACGGCCGATGAAACCCGCGAGTAAAATTACCGTTACGATATATGGCAATGCTTGAATAAACTGTACTGGTATTTGACCTACCACCGGCAGCGCTACCCCTTGTAAACGAGCGGCCACGGCATCCAGAAAACCAAACAATAAACAGGCGAACATCGCGGGTACCGGCCGCCACTTACCGAATATCATTGCCGCCAAGGCGATGTAGCCTTTACCCGCTGTCATATCGCGCACAAAAGCCGCGCCGTGCGCAGTCGAAAGATAGGTACCGGCCAAACCACACAGTAACCCGCAACAAAGCATCGCACGATAGCGTAACCACTCCACCGAAATGCCGGCGGTATCTACCGCCGCGGGATTTTCTCCCACAGCGCGCAGGCGTAAACCGAAACGGGTGCGAAACAAAATCCACCACGACAGGGGCACGGCAAGGAATGCCAGATAAACCAGCAAATTGTGACCGCTAAGTAGATCCTGGTATATGGGACCGATAATCGGAATAGCTGCAATTACGTCAGCGCCAGGCCAGATGATATCGGTGAAACGGCTTTCATTGGCAAGTAAGGGTGTTTGTCCCCCTTCATGAAACCAGGCGATACCCAGTGTCACTGTAAGCCCCGAAACCAGAATGTTAATAGCGAGCCCACTAACTACTTGGCTACCCTTGTGAGTGATGCAGGCAAAACCATGCAAACTCGCCAACACCACAGAGGTCAATACACCTGCACCAAGCCCTAGCCAATTTGAGCTACTCACCGCTGCGATGGCCGCTGCGGTAAATGCTGCCGCCAGCATCTTGCCTTCAAGGCCGATATCGATAACACCAGAGCGTTCAGCAAATAAACCCGCGAGCGCACAAAACAATAACGGCACTGCTAGCCTCGCAGTTGAATCCAGTGTTAACACCAGCAGTTGAAATGATTCGTTGAAGTCCACTAAGCGGTAGACCCTCGTGCAGCACACAATCTGAGATACAGACTTTCGACATGGGGTTTAAGCATAAACTCCAACGCTCCGCAAAATAGGATAACTAGTCCTTGAATCACCACGACCATATCGCGTGTGATGGTTGGAATTTCGAATGCGAGTTCCGCCCCACCTTGGTAAAGCGCACCGAACAGTAACGCGGCAAACACAATTCCGATTGGATGGTTACGACCCATTAGCGCCACAGCGATTCCAGTAAAACCATAACCGGCAACAAAATCGATCAATAAACGATGTTGCACTCCCAACACTTCGTTCATCGCCACAAATCCTGCCAGACCGCCTGATATCGACATGGCCAAGACAATAATGTGTTTTGGATTGATACCTGCATACACCGCCGCTCCTTCGTTTTGCCCCACCGTGCGAATGGCGTATCCCCAACGGGTACGCCAGATAAATGCCCACACGACAACACAGCATAGTAAAGCTAACAATAAGGATAGATTCAACGGTGAGTGGGCCAGATCAATACCCAGCCCTGCGGCAACATCGTGTGCAAAAGGCATCCACGCCGTATCCGCAAACACCCGTGTTTCCGGCGCCATTTGACCTGGTTTAATCAACACATTGACTAACAAATAAACCATTAGCGCAGAAGCAATAAAATTAAACATTATGGTCGTAATAACAATATGGCTGCCCCGGGTTGCTTGCAGATAGCCTGGAAGATACGCCCACGCTGCACCAAACAATGCGGCCGCAGCCATGCACAAAGGAATAATCACAAACCCCGGTAAACTGGCGTCGAAAGCAAGACACACCAGCGCCACGCCAAGACCGCCGATATAAGCTTGCCCCTCTGCACCGATATTGAATAAACCGGCATGAAAAGCTACCGCGACCGCTAAGCCGGTGAATATCAGATTGGTGGAATAGTACAAGGTGTAGCCGATGGCCTCTTGGCTACCCAATGCCCCCGTGATCAGAAAGTTAAGCGCCTCTAATGGATCTTCGCCGATAACAACAATGATGAGTCCGGATACAACAAAGGCCAACAAAATATTGACCAACGGCAGCAAAAGTATGCCTACCCAGGCAGGGACGTCGCGTGGATTGCCATTCATACCGTTTTCTATAGTTGGTTAAGCGGCGTTTGCCATCATCAATCCGAGTTCGCGCTCATTGGCGTCATCAGCCGCAACCTCGCCAACGATACGACCGTCGAACATCACCAGTATCCGATCAGCCAGCGACATGATCTCTTCGAGTTCGACCGACACTAACAACACCGCACGGCCCGCACCGCGCATGGCAATGATCTCCTGGTGAATAAACTCGATAGCGCCAATATCGACACCACGAGTAGGCTGCCCCACTAATAATAGTTTCGGTTGTTGATCTATTTCTCTGGCCAGCACGAGTTTTTGTTGATTGCCGCCGGAAAAATTGGCAGTTATCAGATAGGGATTTTGTGGTCTTACGTCGAATGCTTCCATTTTGCGCCGGCAATCTGCGACGACCGCGTTGAGCCTCATGAAGATCATGCCGTTAAATTGAGTCTGGTTGTGATGACCGAGAATGGATGACTCCCTGGCCTCAAAACTCGGTACCAAACCCCAGCGTAAACGGTCTTCGGGCACATGACCGACGCTATACGCACGCATCCGGCCCGCATCACAAACGTGTTCGGAATCAATGACGCAATTGCCGTCTAGAATAATTTGACCAGATGTCACCGGTCGAATTCCAGCCAACACCTCCAGCAATTCGCTTTGACCGTTACCGGAAACACCGGCAATACCGACTATTTCGCCGCTGTGCACATTGAAACTGAGTTTTTGTAAACGTGGTACACCTCGTTCGTCAACGAGGCCCACATTATCTATGTCCAACACAACGGGGCCGCTTTGAATTGGATCCTTGTCAACGTGTAATAACACTTTACGACCTACCATGAGCTCAGCGAGCTCCGGCTCCGATGTTTCTGAAGTTTTACGGTGAGCAACGACCTCACCCGCACGCATGACGGTTACCGCATCAGTAACCGCCATGATCTCACGTAATTTATGCGTAATCAGTATGACGGTGACACCCTGCTCGCGTAAACCACGCAAGATATCGAACAACTGTTCGCTCTCTTGTGGTGTAAGAACACCAGTGGGCTCATCCAATATCAAAACCTGAGCATCACGATAAAGGGCTTTTAAAATTTCCACGCGTTGTTGCAAACCTACGGGCAAATCAGCCACTAACGCTTCGACATTAACTTCCAATCCATATTCGGATTCCAGTTGGTTGAGAGTTTGTCGCGCCGTGGTCAGACTAGCCCGAAGCAGTGCACCGCTTTCAGCGCCCAGCACCACATTCTCCAATACGGTGAAGGAATCCACCAACATGAAGTGTTGGTGCACCATACCGATGCCTGCGCGTATGGCGTCATCGGTCGACCGGATGTGAGTTAACTCGCCGTTAATTCGTATGTCACCACTATCGGCTTCGTAAAAGCCAAACAGAATACTCATCAACGTGGATTTACCGGCACCGTTTTCACCGACAATGCCATGTATGGAACCGGGCGCGATGGACAACGACACGGCGCGGTTGGCTTGAACAGCACCGAATCGTTTATTGATATTAATCAATTCGACCGCAGGTGTGTCCGCAGTCTTTTCAGGCAATGAACTAAACCGTCGAACTAATATTAGCTTCCGGGCAATGGTCGTGTTTTAGTAAGTACAGGTGTTGTCGGCCATATAGTCGTGCACTTCAATTTCACCGGCGATGATTTTTTCGCGCAAGGATTCGATGGTGGTTTTCATCTCTTCGGTAACCAAGGAAGCGTTGTGTTCATCCAGTGCCCAACCGACTCCATCTTGTGCAAGACCGAGCACTTCGACACCGGGCTTCCAACTATCTTCCAGGCCTGCTTTAAAAGCGTTGTAGACCGCAACATCGACACCTTTGACCATGGATGTCAACATGGTGCCAGGGTGAATGTGATTTTGATTGGAATCGACACCGATAGCCAATTTGCCACTGTCTTTCGCTGCCTGATACACACCGAGACCGGTGCCACCGGCTGCGGCGTAGATCACGTCAGCACCGCGATCGAATTGACTTTTCGCCAGTTCCGCGCCTTTGCCGGGGTCGTTCCAAGCGGCGGGAGTGGGACCGGTCATGTTTTGAAACACTTCCGCATCTGCATTGATGTGTTTTACACCTTGCTCATAGCCACAGGCGAAACGACGAATGAGCGGTATATCCATACCGCCAACAAAACCGACTCTGCCGCTGCTGGATGCCAGAGCAGCGAGAGCACCCACTAAGAACGATCCTTCGTGTTCCTTGAACACAACGGATTGCACGTTGGGCAGATCCACCACCATATCGATAATAGTAAACTGGGTGTCCGGATATTCTTTGGCGACTTCTTCTACCGCGGCTGCGTAGCCGAAACCAACGGCTATAATGGGAGTGGTCCCTCGTTTAGCCAAACGACGTATGGATTGCGCACGTTGCGCTTCATTGGTCGGTTCAAAATCACGGTATTCTTTCCCTGTCTCTTCGCGGAAACGTTCTGCGCCGTTGTAAGCCGCCTCATTAAAAGACTTATCGAATTTGCCACCCATATCGTAAACAACGGCTGGTTCAGAATCCGCAGCAATAATAGTCACACCCAAAATATATAGAAAACCGCAAACCAGGCTTACCAAAATAGATTTCTTCATTGCTTTCCTCCTCTTATGATCAACGTTATTGATTAAATAGAGCTACGACCTTGTTGCCATAATCGATACCTTACCCCGAGTTCCATACGACGCCAAGTACTGAAATGACGAGTAGAAGGTGAGGCCCAATGGGTGCTCGCCAAGACAAACAAGGTATCGCACCGTCTAACGTCTGAACATTCGGACTATTGGCCAACTGGGGCGCTTCAGAGCCGATACAGCAGTACTGACGGTTAGTACCTTAGGACACCAAAATCGGTGCAATGGATTACAATCCCGATGGGGCTGGAACGGCACGTGCTATGATGTGATGTTTCGAGTCGGTGATGTTGCTGGTAAACTCTTCTAAGTTCGATAAAGCCAGCATCGTTTACGGCATTTGAATTCGATGTGTCGATGGCGTGATCTGTGAAAATCCACCAACTGGAGCACTGGGGGAAACGCTTGTTTGAGAGAACGTTCATTTTCATCCGCTAACAACACGCCGGCAGAATAATCAGAAACTTTTTTTAAGGTGTCAGTTCGAAAACTAATAAGACATCGAAGATAACCAAAATAACAAAACAATGCCTTCATTCATCGTCAAGTATGTTCGGGTGATCGACTATCTATCCACCCGCTTCGGTCGGATTGCGATGTACCTAATATTTCTGATGATTGGCACATTGCTGTTAGATGCCATTACCCGGAATGTTCTCAAGATTCCATTGTTTTGGTGCGTGGAACTCGCTCAATTTACCCTAGCCGCTTACTACATCATGGGTGGGGCCTACTCCATGCAGCTTGAGAGCCATGTCCGCATGGACTTGGTTTATGACCGGTTGTCTGAACGGAATAAGGCCCGGATGGACACGTTTACCGCCATCTTCCTGGTCATCTATCTGGTAGTACTGCTTATCGGTTCTATCTCCAGCACCATTTATGCAATCGAAACCGACCAGCGTCTTTTTTCGATGTGGAACCCATCGGTGATTCCAATCAAGGTCATTATGGTGGTTGGCATTTTTCTTATGCTACTTCAGGCCCTTTCGACATTCTTTAAAGACCTGGCTAAAGCTCGGGGGGTCGAGCTGTCATGAGTCACGAAGCCATTGCAATCATCATGTTCAGTTCGATGCTGCTGATGTTACTGACGGGCCAACGTGTTTTCGCCGCGATAGGCGTCGTTTCCACTGTTGCGGCGCTTTTGCTATGGGGTGAGGGTGGTGTGGAGATGCCGTTCACTGCGGCATTCAAGTTGTTCAAGTGGTATCCGTTGCTGACCTTACCCTTGTTTATCTACATGGGCTATATCTTGTCCGAATCCGGCATTGCTGATGATCTATACCGCATGTTTCATGTCTGGTTTGGTGGACTGAAAGGGGGTCTGGCGGTGGGCACTATCGGGCTCATGGTAGTGATATCAGCGATGAATGGTCTTAGTGTCGCGGGGATGGCGATCGGTGCCACCATAGCACTTCCGGAAATGCTGCGTCGTAACTATGACAAGATCATGATCACCGGTGTCGTGCAAGCGGGTAGCTCGCTCGGAATTTTGGTTCCACCCAGTGTGGTGCTTGTGCTGTATGGAATGATCGCCCGGGAATCTGTCGGCAAACTGTGGCTTGCCGGAGCGCTGCCTGGGTTGATGATGGCGGCTTTGTTCATTATCTATATTGTGATTCGCTGCCGCGTGCAACCGCACCTCGGGCCCACGGTGAGCGAACAGGAACGCGACATGCCCATGCAAGAAAAACTAAAGTTACTTCGCGCCGGCATTGTTCCGTTTCTCATTTTCTTTTTTATGACCGGGCTTTTTGTTATGGGAATTACGAGCCTGGTGGAGAGTTCGGCGGTGGGCGCTACCGCTGCCACCCTGGCCGCTTTGATTAAGCGCCGTCTCAACCGCAAGGTTATGGAGGAGACCATTCGCAAAACGCTGGGCATTTCCTGCATGTTCATGTGGATCATCTTGGCGGCATTGTGTTTCGGTGCGGTATTTGATGGCATTGGCGCAGCTCGCGCTATCGAAACACTATTCATTACCAACTGGCATCTGTCTCCCTGGGAAGTATTGATTATGATGCAACTCTCCTATTTATTCATGGGGATGTTCTTGGATGACACCGCAATGTTAGTGATCGTAGCGCCCCTGTATGTGCCTTTAGTCAAGATATTGGGATTCGATCCGGTTTGGTACGGGGTGCTGTACACCATAACCTGCCAGATCGCCTATATGACGCCACCATTCGGATACAATCTATTTCTGATGCGTGCGATGGCGCCGCCGGAAATATCTTTAGCGGATATTTATCGGTCGATCATTCCATTTGTATTAGTCATGGTACTCGCCCTTATTCTAGTCATGGTCTTTCCGCAGATCGCTTTGTGGCTACCGGGACAGATCTATACTAGATAACATGCGTATCGAAACATGACTAACTGTTTATAACCCTAATCAACGAGGAGTAAGACGATGGTAGACAAAACTACAACACCAAAACTAGCTAATGCCGAACGACGCAAATTTACGAAAAAGTTAGGTACGGGTACTGCTGGTATTCTTGCCGCCGGCACCGCACCTTATGCATTCTCCCAAAGCAATCCCATTAAATGGCGTTTGCAATCTTATTCAGGAGCCCCACTCGGGGCCCACGTCGTTCTGCCGCAGATTGAGTCTTTTAATAAGATCGCACACGGACAGATGGAGATCGAGCTTTACTATGCCGATCAGTTGGTACCCACAGACGAATTGTTCCGTGCACTACAAACCGGCACGCTCGACGCCGTTCAAAGTGATGATGCCACCATGGCTTCACCAGTGGATATTAGCGTGTTCGGGGGCTATTTCCCATTTTCAACGCGTTACAGCCTGGATTTGCCAGTGCTTTTCAAATACTACGGTCTTGATGAAATTTGGGCCGAAGCTTACGGCGAAGTTGAAGGTGTAGAGTGGATCAGTGCAGGTGCATGGGATCCGTTACATATTTTCACCAAGGACCCAATTCGCAGTCTGGCCGATATGAAGGGTAAGCGCGTGTTCGGTGTACCCACCGCTGGCAAGTTCCTCTCCAGGTATGGTCTGGTTCCGGTGACTTTGCCTTGGGATGACATTGAAGTGGCCATCGGTACCGGTGAGCTAGACGGCGTCGCCTGGTGTGGCTTCACTGAGGCCTACGAAGTGGGTTGGGCGGATGTTTGCAATTATGCACTGCTCAATAACGTCACCGGTGCCTGGTGTGGTTCCTATTTCGCTAACAGCAAGAGCTGGAACGCCTTGCCACCAAACCTGCAGGAATTGTTCCGCATGTCGTGTAATGACTCCCACTATTACCGCCAAGTCTGGTATTGGGGGGGCGAAGCGGATCTTCGCGTCAATGGCGAGAAAATGGAATTGACCACTATTCCTGCCGAAGAGTGGGATCAAGTGGTGGAGGATTCCAAGGAATTTTGGGAAGAGTTGGCCTCCATTAGCCCACGCACACAAAAGGTAGTAGATGCATTTAAAAAATACTCCGAGGTGATGGAAAAAGTAGGCGTACCCTATCGCTACAGTTAACCCACAATGTGAGGGCAAAACACCCCTCAGACATTACGGAACCCCGGTAGATATTGTCTACCGGGGTTTTTTATTGCTGACGCTGGTTACATTTTCGTGTGTTCATTGCAGACGAAGCTGTTTCGTCATGACGAACATGCTCGCATTCGTGAAACGATTCTCAAATGTTGGCGGACGCTCATATTCACAGTATCGTCTACTAATCCGCTACTCAAGCAACTCGGATTTGTTGTCCTTCAACCAGTGCTTGACCGTTTCTAATAAATTTTCTGCCTGCCGGACACAATCCCCGGTAGCACTAGCCTGGCACAGTGTCACCTGAATCAACGTCATGTGATGACCTGGCTTGCTGGTCAGGGTGCGAAACCCATTGGCCTGCAACGCCGCATTGGCGAGTTGCATAATGGCCTTGTATGCCGCATCGAAGCGGGTTTCGTTACTCACCGCCTCGGAAAACTTAATATCTCCGACAAGTAACAAGTCAACATCACTATTCGAAGACTCCTTGCCGCTGGCAACCGATCCAAATACAAACGCCAATTTAATTTGATCGCTGAGCGGTTCGAGCACCTGCCTCAATACATCCACGACGCCAAAAGTTTTACGAACAATGCTCAGCAACTCCTAATATATCGGGCAGTCGGGATTAGCCTGGTAGTGAAGCTGATTTCCCTGCCTCTGCCGGGTCAGATTTCCCGCTGAGACCATACGGTCCAGTTCGTGTTTGATCGTGACCACACCCATTTCCGTCAACCGTAGAATTTCCTTCGTGTAAAAACTTCGTTCAGGCCGGGTATATAACAGACCAAGAACCCGTTGCTGGGTCGTGGTAAACAACGCGTCGCTAAGCGGACTCATTGAGACAGACCATAAGGTTCATAATATATGTACGATAGTTCACTTATAGTGAATTATCAGCTCACTATTTCTGATAACGGCATATCTCACCAGTGGAAAATTGAACGGAATTTGTCAGGACATTTTGCTCGCAGGTAGACGAAGGGTGCAGTGGAATCGTTGATGGGTGTGTGAAGTCAGTGCTGTTTCGATATTAGTGGTTATTTGTTAGTCCACTTGGGGGGATATTCCAATGTCTAGGCACGGCGGCCCCTTGGGGTTTACCCATGGCCGCAAACATTGTTCGTCGAATTATCGTAGTCGAACAAAATTAAATTGCGTCTTTACGACCGCTCGTTGTCGAAGAGTTTTGCCCATCTAACTCTAGATCATGTCATCCCGAGGTGATTAATGGACATATTCTCAGCAAGTATGTCGTGGGGGATAAGCGTGTAATGCATTGCTCCTGCCACATCCGGGCAGGACAGGATGTCACGTGGGTCAAATTTGATGCAATTCAACAGTTATGTGTGATGGACGGGACCTACATTACCGCCATCCGAACCGCTGCAGCCGCAGTCCTTTCAGTTCGTGAACTGGCGCGGCCGGACGCCAGAGTCGCAACACTAGTAGGGACTGGCGTTCAGGGCCGAGAGTATCTCCAGCTTTTACCCCCTTGTACGTGATTTCGAGACCATCTTTGTCAGTTCTTTGTACGTTGATAACGCAGAGAAACTTGCCACGCTGTCGCCCAAAGCACATGCAGCTGATGACTTACTGGTGAACTTGCTGGAACAGGAAAAACAATGCGCTAAACAAGGACGCCTCGCCAATCGATTGCTGTATACCGATTTGGTGATCCTCGATGAACTTGGCTATTTACCGTTTAGCCAATCGGGCGGTGCGTTATTGTTCCATCTCATCAGCAAGCTCTACGAGAAAACCAGCATCGTCATCAACACCAATTTAAGCTTCTTGGAATGGTCGTCCGTGTTTGGTGACGCCAAAATGACAACAGCACTGCTCGATCGATTAACGCATCATTGTCACATACTCGAAACCGGTAACGACAGTTACCGGCTCAAGCACTCAACTGGAAACCAAAAAGGAGGAAAAACTGGTAAAAAACAATCGATCTGAGCCATAATCCGGCTCATTGGCGTGGGTCAATTGCGGATTCAACCCCCGGGTCAGTTTTAGATGCAAATCAACAGTGACGATCTTGAAGCGGGCTGGGTAGGCATCAACAACTTCACTCCGATTCTGGCAGACGCGCCATTTGGCGGTACAAAAGATAGCGGTCTGGGCTATGAGGGTGGCTCGGAGGGTCTAGAGAGCTACATGCAAACCAAATTTGTGAGCTAGGTCTCGATCTGAACAAATCGGTTTCTCAAAAAGTCGGATATAGAGCGCTGTCATAACTTTCTTGTCGAAAGAGTACGCAAAAACATGGAAAAAGTTGGATTCATCGGTCTAGGTACGATGGGGTTACCCATGGCCCAGAATTTACTCAAGGGCGGATACTTGGTCTCTGGGTATGATGTTAATAAGAAATCCGTTGAGGATCTTGTCGCCAGCGGTGGCACGGCGGCCACATCGCCCATAGACGCGGTCACTGACGCTGATTTTGTCATCACAATGTTGCCAACAGGCAAATCCGTCCGGGAAGTGCTTTTTGGCGAAGCAGGAGTTGCCAAAACCATCCCCAAGGACGCGGTTTACATCGACATGAGCACCGTTTCTCCGGTGGATACTGACGACTTCCGTAAGTGCTTGGTCAGTCACAACGTAAGGATGGTTGACGCCCCTGTTGGGCGCCAGTCTGTTAATGCCGAGGAGGGAACCCTATTGATCATGGTTGGTGCAGAAGAAACGGATCTTGAGCGAACCCGGCCTTTGTTCAATTGTATGGGCGATACGATCATTCACTGCGGAGATCCAGGCAAGGGTTCTCGCATGAAGATTGTGAATAACTATATGTCGATCGTTCTAAACGTGTTAACTGCCGAAGCCCTAACGTTGGCAGAACGCGCAGGTCTCGATTTGGATTTGGCGATTGGAGTAATGACGGGCACAGTCGCTGGAAAAGGACACATGAGCACAACCTACCCGACTAAGGTGTTGCAAGGTAATGTTGCACCGGGGTTTAAGATTGATCTTGCCGCCAAGCACTTGGGACTGGCACTTGAATTTTCCAAAACCCTAAGATCTCCAGTTGTGGTAGGGGCCGCGGCGCGCCACATCTATTCAATGGCACAGGCAAGTGGCCGCGGAGATGATGATTGGACAGCTATATTTGAAACGGTTAAGGCGCTGGATGAATCTTGTGAATCAGTATGTTAACGGGATTGTATATGGGAGTGAAGTTAGGTTGTTGAACTGCTTCAGCGATTGCCGAACTGAGTAGACCAGCGCTCATAGTCGCGAGCAGCTAGGCCGTAAAACTCCGCCGATTGGAGATGGTGTAGTTCCGAAAGTTAGAAACGCACCATCAGTCACAGACGGTGTCTGTGCGCTGCGGAATAACACTCAGCGATGGAGTACACACGAGCGATGGACGAACGAAAGGATCAATGAAAACGGATATGACGAGAAGTGTAATGAATGAAAACGACGTGTTGAGTAGACGGACTTAGACATGAATCGATTGGAGTGGGAATCCAAACAACTGGCCAAGCGTAATCGCGATGGGTCTTTTGCCACGCAAAAGGCCCGACGCCATCACCTCACGCTTTTTGCCCGGCAATTGGATGAATTGGGCTACAAGAATATGCAGTGTTATTCCCTAAGAAAAAACATGTCGATGCGCTGGTCGATCGATGGAAGAGTGAAAGATCATCGCGCACCAGGGAGAAGATCACTGCAGCCACTATAGCGAATCGTTTGATTACCTTATGTTGGTGGGCAGACAAGATCGGCAAACCGGGTATGGTCAAATCTAAGAATAGCGACTACGGTATCCACAAGGATTACGAACGCTTTAGCACAAACAAAGCAAAGGAGTTGCTACCCGAACACTTAGAGCAGATCAATGATCCCTTTATCCGCTAGCGTGCAGTTGCAGCGCCATTTCGGACTACGGCGTGAAGAGGCAATGAAGATTCAACCCAGCGCGGCCGATCAGGGTGATTGTCTTTATCTCAAGACGAGTTGGACCAAGGGTGGGCGCCCACGCACGATTCCCATCACTACAACAATACAAAGGGAAATATTTACATATTCCGGTTGAAAACGAGCACCGATTCCGATTCAAAACAAGCACGCATTCCGGCTCGATTCGGGCACTTTAGGGTAGGAGCACTGCGCATAAAACGAATGGCGGTATCGTCGCCTGCTTTTGGGAGGTATAGCGATGCCGCGGGAGCATTTATCCATGCGTAAGATCAAAGAGATTCTCCGTTTGACGTGAGAATCAAAGCTGGGAGTCCGACAGGCGGCCAAGAGCTGCAGGGTTTCCCGTTCAACGGTTTCCGGGTACGTACGCCGAGCGAAGGCGGCGGGGTTATTGTGGCCGTTACCAGAATTAGTCGTTTTACGAAGACTTTCGGTCAGATAACGATGTTGCTCACGCAAAATTCACGCAAAGCAGTTTCGACCAAAGCCCAAGGTTATCGCAAGTGTTTGAAATGCATGGTGGCCAGGGACAGAATCGAACTGCCGACACGGGGATTTTCAGCCGTGAATTTTGTCTGTGGCTTTAATTAAATCAATAAGTTACGCGCACCGGCCCAGTGCAAACGTGACTAAAAATGCCTGTTTTTGACCCCTGTTGACTAATTTGAGTCACGATTTGGTCACGGTCTCCTTCGGGCTACGTTTTTCTCTCGGGAAAAGCACTTTCGAAAAGCACTTTACAAACTAGCCAGTCGCAAGACGACGCAATCGCTCTTTCATGCCACCGGTGATGGAATCCCGCAACGCTTGTGGAAACTCTGGCGGCATCTCGTTGCACGCGGTTTCGATTGCGAACGGTATTTGTGAATGCAGCTCATCGCAGATATCTGTTACGACCTCTTGGCGCATACCAGCTTTTGCTACAGTCTGCATAAAGTGCCGCGGAATGATATCGTGAAGGCGGTAATGGCGGTTATTACCGACAGCCATGGCAAGGCGCATTTGGTTTCTGCGGAGCTGCCCAGTATCGAACAAAGGCTGTGTTGACATGACATCGTAGAGCGGAGCTAAACTAAAACCACCGCCGGGATGAAGAAAGACACTGAAATTCTTGGCATGACCATCGGTTGCAGCCATGAGCCAGAACACAATCTGGGCTTTTATGAAAAGAGTTTGATCGTGTCTGGGATCGTCACTGCCCTTTAGTAAATTGAGAATATCGACGATACCTGGGCCGCCATCACTTTCATATTTGCGGGCAGGTGGAACCGATAACGCCTGACAGCAATCCTCCTGCGGGAGGCGCAACAGCCGGTGATCATCTGTCCAGAGTCGGTCGAAGCGTTCAACGACTAGCGCACGCTGGTCGTCAAAGTCCACGATGCGGGTCTGTGCCGACGGGAGACCCAAAGCGTCGAGAATCCGCATACATAGGTGTTCATTCTCGACACTTTGTGAAAGGTCGATTCCGGCCCGCTGCCCGATCTGCGGTTTTAGAATATGGGTTGTTGCGGTAGTACCGTGTGGCCTATACCAGCCATCTTTCCAATATAGAAGCGCTGTCTTTTCCTGCACGCCAGCAAGAGAAATCCGGAACTCCTCGTCCTCGCCAAGACCAAGTGGCGCACCCTTGAGACCGGCGAGTATTCCGGCAATGGATGTATCGGTAATTGCTTGGGCTTTAACCAATCCGGTGGGGTCAGGTTGAAGGCCATCAGGGAGAAATTGCAGCGCCCCGACACAATCCCGACCGATCGCAGCAAGTAGGCTGTAGGGATCGGTGCCGCCAGCATCCATGCGCGCAGCGACCTGGTGGCGGAGGTTATCGCTATCGGGAAGTAGATTGTCGAATGCGGCGATTACCGGTTCACCGATATAGCGGTCTTCGCGCAGAGGCAAAGAGAGTGACACCGCAAAGCTGTGCTCCCACTCAAGCCAGGTGGGATCGTATTGAAACTCAATAGCTCCCGAGGTCTCGCGTCGAAGCTTTCCGACCAACCGGGCGTTGAGATAAACGTTCAAATGTGCGCGCGTACGCTTCCGAGCCATCAGAATAGGCGTTCGATCTCATCGACTGAGGCTTTCTGACGTTCATCAATAAAGACTTGCAAGCCTAGTGCGGCAAGAGTATCAAGAAGCGTGCGTAGCTGTGTCGCCGGCTCGCCGGCCTCCAACTTTGATATGGTGGCTTGGCGTAGACCGATCATCGCCCCGAGTTGGGTCTGGGTAAGTCCCTGTCGGCGGCGCTCACGGCGGATGATGGCACCAAGTTGCTTCGTTGTTCGGGCGGTTTGTTTCATTATCGAAATATGCGCTAATGCGTATATTTTGTCAATATACGCAATCACGTATAAATAAGAAAAATACGCTGTGTCGTATGAGAAGACATATTAATTAGCGGCGCATCCATTGTAGCTAATGCTTCCAGTCGCTATTATCCAAACGCACTCTGTCTACTACGAAGTAAAGGCTTTTACACAATCCGAAAGGATTTCCCTGAGGACAAAACAAAGTCGATGAGTGCATAAATCCGCGTTCAGTTAGTCTTCCACTAGTGCGTATTTCCTCCACCACATTTCGAGTTCTTGGTCAGATTTATTTCCGCCATTAAGAATCTTAAAATCGAGTTCGTTCAACTTTGGCGGTTTAATTGCGAATCGCTCTTTGGTCTGGATTTGAAAGGTCAAGTAAGTTCCTTGAAACTCAAGTTTCTCTACTCGCCACGTATCTGGCAAATCAACTTTACTTTCGGTCCAGCCAAACTCATCACCCCTAGGTTCATTGGTCAAACGAAGGTATTGACCAACTTTAAGATAGGTACTATCTATTTCAATCGTCGCATCAATTGTCAACGGTCTCCACATGAAACCCTCCGCTGATGCTACACCTACAATACCTGTTATGAAGAAAAGCGAACAGAGAATTTTCCAAATCATGAAGGCAACGAGTCGATTTCCAAGAGTTCATCTTCCAACTTTTCGTATTCTCCAAGATGTGCGCGCATTAAGCTCTTCCAAAGCTTTCCGTGATTCGGGACGGAAAAGTGCAAAAGTTCATGCACAATCACGTAGTCCCATAATTCCCGTCTTTGGCTCAATAATTCCGAATTGAAATTCAGATTTCCATTCGTGGAACACGACGCCCATTTGTTGCGCATTGGACGCACACTAACCCAATTTACTTCCACTTCCAGAGTTTCCGCCCAGTGGCGGACCCGGTCTTTGAATTCTTGTTTCTCCTTGCTCATTGCATGTCTAAGCACGACTCGCTTTTTCAAGCAAAGTGAATAGTTCGTCTACCAAACCGGTAACCTGGTTAAGGTTGTCAGTCTGAGACAAGACAAGAAGAGTAACTTTGTTTCTTACTTCTCTTAAAGAACCCTCACTAATTCGCCAATTGGGAAATTCAACGAAAGCTTGTTTAATTTTACGGCTTAGATCCTCTGCTTCCGGAATCTGGTTATCTAAAAGCGTACGAAAAACAAAGTAGGTTAACCCGTCGAAACCCTTTTCGGCTTGCTCTTTTTTACGTTCCTCGTTTGCTTCGACTTCTTTGAATAATTCGGTCAAGGCTTCTTCCGTATTGCTTTGCCGGTCTTCAAATTTCTGCTGAACGGCTAGCGCTCGCTCGGCCATTGCAACGAAGTTCGGATCATCACTATTTTCTTCCGCCGTCTTCTGAATGCTCTTTATCAGATTAATGATTTTGGTGCCGTCGCCACCCTGTCGATTCTTGATAAGTTCGATGGTTTCACTATCAATTTCAATGAACTCGTCAACCTTTTCAATTCCATATGTACCGATTTGTTCCTGTACGAGATTATTCGTCTTCTTTTGAAAATCACGATCAACATAAACTGTTTTCGTATATGCTTTTCGTACCACGGTATAAATAGAAGCCAATGTCGTGTATTGGTCAACAAATGGACGTAAGAAAGCGTCGGGCGAAATGATCTCGTAAAGCATCTCGATTTCTTTGAATTCCTTAAAAAAGAATTTGCGCCGTTCCACATCACGAAAATGCTCAATGAGTCCCTCAATATCTTTGTCGTTAAAGTTTTGGGTAATTAAATTGAGATATTGTGGGGCAACTTCTTCCATCTTGTTTTGAAACAAAACCTTTAACAATCCCAAGTCCTTAATGATTGCATTTATCTCTTCACTATCGAATGCGAGCGCTTTCTCCAATTTGTCGAAGATGCCGACGAAATCGAGCACAAAGCCGTGGGGCTTTTCCATTTCTTGTGCTTCATTCTCATAGGGGCGATTCACCCTGGCAATGGCTTGTAACAAAGTGTGATCACGCATCGGCTTATCGAGGTACATCGCGTACAAAACAGGTGCATCAAAACCGGTCAGCAACTTCTCCGTTACGATTAGGATGTTGGGCCGTTGATCGAGTTTGCAAAAACTTTTGCGGATTTGCCGTTCCTTCTTTGGATCCAGGTGGAACGCCTTTAGCTGCTCGGAATCGTTGTTATTGCCGGTGTAGACGACTTCGGAATATTCCGCCGGGAGAAATTCATCCAATGCGTGCTTATATTGGGCACAGGCCTCGCGATCAACGCCGACAAGAAAGGCTTTATAGCCCAACGGTTCCACATTCTCGCGAAAATGACCGGCAACATATTTGGCAACTTTCCTGATTCTATCCTTGCCCTTGAGAAAGTTTTTCAAATTCACCGCGCGTTCGAGGATTTTGTTCAATTCCTCAATATCAGCCACCCCTTCGGCCTCAGCGAGGGACAGAAACTCCTTCTCCAACGTTTCGTGCGGCACCAGCATTTCGTTGGGCGCGAGATTGTAGTAGAGGGGAAGCGTCGTGCCATCTTCGATGCTGTCGGCGATCGAATATTTGTGCAGATAGCCTTTGTCGTCCTCGCACCCGAAGGTTTTAAAAGTCCCTTTGCCGTATGCGGTTTTATCTATTGGCGTGCCGGTGAATCCGATGTAGCTGGCGTTGGGTAAGCCTGCCATTAAGAAATTGCCGAGATCACCTCCAGTCGTGCGGTGAGCTTCATCAATAAGAATATAGATGTTCGAACGCGTATTCACTTCTGCGGGCATGTCTCTAAACTTGTGGATCATGGTCACCACAATGCCACGGTAATCTTGTCTCAACAGTTTGTTCAGCTTCGCTATGTTGGTAGCATGCTCGAGATTGCCAAGACCCAATGCAGCAAGGTTCTTGAGCATTTGATCCTCAAGTTCGTTGCGGTCAATCAATAAGAGGATTGTTGGTTTCTCCGCTGTTGGCGCTCGAAACAACATCTCTGCCGCCTTGATCATAGTGAATGTCTTGCCGCTGCCTTGCGTATGCCAAATCAATCCCCGCGTCCGAGCGGAATCCAAAGTGCGTTCCATTGCGCGTTCGACCGCACCGGTTTGATGTTGCCGCAAAATATATTTATTCAGCTCTTCGTCCTTTTCGGCAAACACGATGTAATCCTTGAGGAAAGCCAATATCTGATCAATTGAACAAAAGCTCTTGATCTTCGCTTCCAGCTTGCCGACTTCCTCGTGCTTCCAATTAAAAATATTGCGCCGCACCGTATTCCAGCTTACACCGTAGGAAAAACCGATAGCATCAGTGGCAGTAAATAGTTGTTCGGGCACAAACAATTCTGGCGTCTCACGGTGGTAGCGCCGAATTTGATCCACTCCGAGTGCGATCCCTTCGTTTTTAGTGGCGTTCTTACACTCGATCACCAGCACGGGGATGCCATTGATGAGAAAGACGACATCTTCCCGCGTGCCGTAGTGCCCGTTGTGAAAGGCAAATTCTTCGGTTATTTCATAAACATTGTTTGACGGGGTGTCATAGTCGATTAAGACCAAGTCACGTTCACGGTTTTCTTCATGGTCGAAGAACTTCCCGTGATTACGCAAGTGTTCAACAAATTCCCGGTTACCGTATATATCGGTATGAAAATGGCGGAACCGCCCAAGCAACGCGCCTTCAGCATCGGCGTAACGCGGGTTGAATTCCCGCACCTTTGCGTCAAGCAGGTCGTCGAAAAATAGTGAACGATTTTTGGCACGATCCTCGGCTGGCACGCTCGAATCAAATCCACGCCGCCACTCGGTTTCCTCGCGCGTTACATATGTCCAACCAATCTCCTCAGCATACTCAAGAATGCGCGCCTGAACGGTTTTGTGTTCGCTGGGGATGGGCATGAACTATTTCCAGATCTTCAACCAGTGGTTTAATTCGGACGGTCTGATTTTGTAGCGCGCAATATTCCCTTCATGCAGACTCATCAGCTCCGTCTCAACCACTTCCAAAAAACGCATTCGATACTTTTCGTTCCGTGATTCGTTAGCCACGCTGCGAATATAGGCTGTTGCCTGGCGCTTGTTCTTACGCTCTTTCACTATCTCAGTAATCGTATTCTTAATTAAAGCCCTGTGCTGCAATCGGAACTGATCAGGTTCGCCCAGAGAACGCTTTACAGCTGAATATCGAGCGCAGGAGCGTTCATAGGCCCACACAAACACATCACGCAGCAGTTCTACCCTGTTCAGTTCGTATACGCCGATCAGGCCATACACATAGGTGTCCACCGGCACATCCACAAACGAGAGCGGGCTCAGATTCTCACGTATCAATGGAATATTCGCCGATAACCTGGAAACCCGCTTATTCACATCTTCAAAAGCCTGTAAATAAGGGATATGCACGGTAACAAAAAAGGCCTGCTCGAAAGGGTCGTTGATTGTAGCGGCCGTATCCAGAATCTGATTAAAACACTCTTCAATCAACTGTGGTATTTCCAGCGGATGATAAGTCGATCTGTTGATACCCACTGGAACCCGCCGCAATGTCCCAATTGAATCCGGATCAGCCAAAAAATTATCCGCCAGTAGCGCATGCAGGTTCAGAAAGGTATAGCGGTTAAATCCAGTATCTTCGGCCTGATCCACCAGCATTTCGATAGCCGCCTTATGATTCAAAATCATCTGCGCTTCTTCGGCATCCTTGCCTTCCGCCGCCTCTCCTGACTCCAACAGACGTTCTGTTTCCAACAATGAGTAGGTGTTTCCCTCAAGACGGCTGGAGTTCCAGGACAAATCTATCAACAGCCGTTCCCAGATTTTCCGGGCATAAGTGCCTGCAGGCTGTGCCGCCGTCGCGGAGCGTCCCATCTCATGTAGACGATTACGCAACGACTCGGAAAGATAAAAACTGTGGTTGGGACGATAGCCATCCAGGAATTCTCGAACATATCCAACTGGCTGGCGGCTCTGGATTGGCCTACTTACTTCCCGCAGTATAGCCCTGCCTTCGTCGGATAGCGGCAGGCCTGTCTCAACCTCATCGACTAATTGAATGCCATCAATGATCTCAGCCTCAATCACCCGACCCTTGTGTTCCGGCAGATGATAACGGCTGGCCCTGGCACGGCCTTCCATAACCAATCGCCCTTGTTCAACCAAGGTGGCGACACGACGTTGCAAGGTACGACGCGGCAAATTAATTTTTAATGCAGCAGCAATATCCTCAACGGATGCGGCTGTTTCAAGGCTCACAACCGCCCTGACAATCGCATCGAGTTCTTCTTCAGGAATCTGCCTCGCCATGCCGCCCTCTTAGTGGCGTGAATATAGAATTGCGCCATATTAGCGCATTTAGTGGCACGATTCAAATATCGCGCCACTTAGAGTGGTTTTAGTGGCGCTATTTCTTTTATCTGGCACCCGATTATTCAGGCAATTCGGGCTGCTTTTTCATTGCGACCGCCCAAAGCCTTGCACCGCTTCCTTGCGGGGCGCAAAATCTTTTTCGTGTAAAAACTGCATCAGGTCGAGTATACAAAAGACCAAGAATCCTTTGCTGAGTCTTGGTAAATAAGGCGTAACTCAAGTGGCCCATCAAAAGAGAAATTCAAAAGTACACAATATATGTACGATGGTTCACTATTAATGAACTACCAAGTTGCAGATTCTGACAATTGTAAACATCAGCGAGGTTTGTTCTGAATCTGAATACTCCACCGTATTTAGGTTTCACCCCTTGGACGGTTTTGTGTTCTCCGGGGGTGGGCATAAGTCAAGGTCCGGTGATGAGCTTGTGATCTTCGCATCTCTTGGTGAGACTTTTCAGCCCAACCACGAAGTCCTTTGCTTGGTCAAATGTGATTTCTAGCCGCCTCGGGTTGTCGTGGCTTAGGTCGTTAATCAGATTGCCTTGCCCAAAAACCTTACCGACGTCGGTGCAGATGTCGGCTTCGTGGCCGCCATCTAAGGCAACTAACTCGTCGCGAATCCGGTCCTGAATTCCTGCCGCCACGAAGTCGCCACCGGTGTAATCCCCGTCGCGCTTAAACTTAATCCTCACCTCGAGTTTGGCTGCCGTGCGTTTCAAAAAGTCCTCGATCACCAGTCGGAGTGGTCCTCCAACGTTGCGGTAGTCTGTCTCGGTCATGTGGGTCTCTATAAAGTCCCACGAGCTTTCAATGACATTCAGGACCGGGCCCGTGTCAACGTTCCAGTCTTCAAGCTTAATGTAACGCCAGGCACCTTGGACGCCTCGGGCACGGGCGGTTGATGCTAATAGATCGTGCCAATGCTCGTCGTGGGTGGTAAGAATGATCTGAAAGTCATGAAAATCAGTGAACAAGAGCTCACCGACTCTACGCCGGTGCTCCCTGTCAATGCTGGTCAGAAGCGGTCGAGACCCCCGACGAGAGCACCACGAACTACGACTATTTTTCAACCGACCTGGATGTGTTAATACGGCATCGAGCGCCCAGTATCTATAGTCCAACAATGCGTTACGATACTTACTATCAATACTCGCCCTACAGCTTTGCGTTGATCGGTTTGTATATGAAAGGAGATGTGTTGGAAGTAGAACCGCGTACGGGTGGCCGCGGTTGGACCTTCAGTAATAATGCCATGGGGCAGCCATACCGTGTCTCACGAATCGGTGCGGGTACTTCGAATGTTACCTATCATGGTTGTTGGCCAGTCAAACTATGCGGCCGTGTACATACTTACACTAATGCCATGAACCAAGTAACGTCGTTCGATGATTACGACAGTAACGGGCGACTCCGTCAAATGACGGATCCGTTAGGAGTCGTGACCCAGATTAATTACGACGCAAGAGGTCGTGTGCGCACCATCACACAGACACCACCGGCAGGTCAGGGTAATCCGCGCATGACCTCTTATACTTACGACGGTGTAGGTCAATTAAACACGGTGAGCACACCAGATGGGATCACACTTACTTACGAATACGATGCCGCACATGATTTGCGTTCGATCACCGATAATCTCGGCAACAAAATTACTTATTCCTACGATGCACGGGGCAACGAATCGGGCGAATACGTTCTAGACCCAGATGGCACCCTCATACGTACTGTAGATCGAATCTATGATGTACGTAACTTCGTTGAAAGTATCAACGCAGCAGGCTCCATTACCCAGTTTGTGAACAACACCGACGGTAATCCGCTCACCGTTACCGATCCTAATCTCAATTCGAGTACGACTCATCGTTACGATGATCTGGGACGGCTGGTAGAGACCACCGACGCATTCAATAACCCGATTAGCTATACGTACGATGAGCATGATCGCCATAGTGATGTCGTTGCTGCGAACGGCGCCACGACATCGTATGATCGAAATGAGTACGGTGACATACGTATTGTATCCAGCGGCGATCATAGGCGTTCTTCGGAATTCAACATTGCAGGGGATGTTATTTGGACCTATACCAGTCAGGATCAGCTCATTCGCATCGACTTTGAATATGATTCGTTAAGACGCCGCACCGCGGTGTTGACCGATGTGCCGGAGGAAAACGTTACGTTTACCTACGATACCTGTGTAAACGGTGCTGGACGTTTATGTGGGGTCACCGATCAAAGTGGCACCACATCGTTCGAATACGATGTATGGGGCAATGTGACCCGCCAGATCAAGAACGAGCTAGGTATCGACTATATAACCGCATACACCTATGACGATGTTGACCGCGTGTCCTCGATCATCTATCCCGATGGCACACAAGTTACTTATCTGCGTGATGCGGTGGGCCACGTCAGTGATGTGGATGTCGTGAGCAATGGCGTGACAACGCGGATACTGAGCAATCGGCAATATCGGGCGGATAATCTGCTCGCTGGACAAACATTCGGCAACGGACTCACCGAAACGCGGTTACACGATTTACAAGGCCGTTTGGATACGCAATATCTCGGTGCGCTAGAAACTAGAACATACAGTTATGACGCAAACGGCAATCTCACCGGCCAAATCTTACCGGGCAACACTACGGTATTTGACTACGATGCCTTGAACCGGTTGGTCTCTGAGCTGACCGGTGCCGGTACGGATGGTTATACCTACGACCCCAATGGAAACCGGCTGACGGATGCGAGCGGATCCTATACCTACGAACCAGGCAGTAACCGAATAGCCACCATGCCGGATTCATCGATTACCTATGATCCGGCCGGTCATATCACCAATATTCACGGATTAATACTTGGCTACAACCAAGCGGGCCGTCTTGCGACCATTAGTCAACCGGCTAAAGGGAATAAACCACCCAAAGAAGTCGCGAGTATGGTTTATAACGCGTTTAGTCAGCGCACCCATAAGATCACTGACACTGGTACATCGGTTTATCACTACGATGTGGACGGTAACTTGATTTTGGAAACCACAGCAACCGGTGAATTCGTGGCGCGCTACATTTGGGTTGATAGCGAACCAATATTATTTACCGGACTTGCCGAGGTCACCACGGGCAAAGGTAAGAACAGAGTTACCACGCTGGAAGAGGTGTCCAGTTACGTCCATACGGATCACCTAGGGACCCCACGTGTTGCCACCAATGACGCCCAAAATGTTGTGTGGCGCTGGGATGAAGATGCCTTCGGACAAACGGAGCCGAACGAAGACCCGGACGGCGACGGGACGGTCGTACCCATCAAGTTACGGTTCCCGGGCCAATATGCCGATGCAGAAACCGGCTTTTATTACAACTGGAACCGCTACTACGATCCCAAAACAGGACGCTATATCACCTCCGATCCGATTGGGTTACAAGGTGGGACTAACACTTACCTTTACGCAAACGCGAACCCAATCAAATTTATTGATCCTCTAGGTTTACAATATGTAAATTTCGGTGGTGGATACACAGGGAGGATCGATAGTTTCAATTACAAGGGTGAATCAGACTTTGAAATACACATATATGACAAAAACGGTAATGAAGTCGGTGTGCATGGTCCAAAAGGCTGGATTCCGAAGCACGGCCATCCACCGGGACCACCCGATGGAGTACCTGAGTCAGTATGTGAACAGGTGAAGGGAACCACTATTGATGAACTACGCAATAGGGATAGATTTCCACCAAAAGGAACGGTAAATATCAAAGGTGACTTCTGGAAGAAATTTGTAAAATACGGCGGTTCTGCTGCTGTAGTCGGAAATATTCATGGAAACTTGAGCATCGAACGCCTATGCGGCATGAATCCAAACCATCCGGCATGTTGAGAGGGAGCTCGTCACGTCTTGCGCGTGTGAACCGCTTCACTGACAGATGATAAAACGGTAATCGGACAAATCGACTCGCTCAGCGTCAGCAAAGAGATCACTACATTTCGTAGCCGTAACTTACCGTGAGATTTTTAGACAAAGACAAATGTGGCAGCACATCGCTAGACGAGTACTTTGACTATATTGAATCAATCAAGGATCAGCTGACTCACGAAGCCTACAAATTCGCGTCGGATAAAAAATTCTACAGTCTGCAAAGCAGGTCTAGTTTGCACGATGCTTGGATTAAGAACATTGAATTATTTGAGCGATTTGAAGGCAAGAGGAACCAAATAAGACACATCGATATTAGAATTGTTTTACTCGGACCATATCACGACCGAGAAATAGTTCTCACTTATTCTGGGGTCAAAAAATATAACTTTATATACATAAATAATTTGCCTGCATCAAAAGAGAATCAAGGGCATGGAGATTTGTTCACTCATGAGATCAGAATAAATGACGGTGGTTGTATAGAGCATGAAATGCTTTTTGATGAAGACAATAAAATATTGATTGCGTGCAAGGATCTCAGGTGTGAGGTAGTCAAAATTTGAATAGCAGTTTAAACGCGGCAAACTAGCCCACCTCCGATTTTTGTTTTAGCTGCTAATGCTCGATAAAGGTATCGAGCAACTGCAGTATTTGACGTTTCTCCTCGGCACCGATCTTCTCGATCTGATTCAGGCGCCGTTGTAGGCGGGTACTGGGTTTACTATATCTTCGTAGGTGAATTTTTCAGTCCGGTGTTGAGCGTATAACAGACCGAAATTTGAGATTGCAAAAATGTCCGTAGCTGGCCGGTAGTACGCGTTCGACTATTGCTCGAACTTGTCGAAACGGATCCACTAATTAGCGTCTTTGATAACCAATCCACTCATGCAATTTTGGGGCAATGCGTACGTTGAAACGCCCGGATAATCATTTATAGGGTTCTATACCCTTCTCTTCACATACCCCTAAGAAAACCTGCAACGATTTTTTACCCTCCTTATGCAACTTTTTCACCGTATCGGCATAGAAATCCGCACCTCCATTCAGGCCCACGAATTTACCCCGAAATAAGTCGATGTCAGGATCATAGGACACCTTGGCTTTAAGACCGTTTATCTCAACAATATTTGTCGTCATTGCCTTACGTCATTTTCGAACATTTCACTACGACCAACGTGGACATACATTAGGGTTTTTTCAGAACCCTCATGGATCACGGACCTAGACATTTTTATAGTCATAGTAAGCTGACACTATTTCCATTTCTCTTGCCATGCAGAGTATTGCGAAAGTTGAATTTTGTAACGTGCGATATTCCCCTCGTGCAGACTCATCAGTTGGGTTTCAACCACTTCAATAAAACGCAATCGGTCTTTCCGTGGAAGCATTTTATCGGCGCATTGTTTTATATAAGCGGCGGCAAATTTTTTATCCATGTGCCCTTGAACGACTTGCGTCACTATTTTTGCCACTTCACTACGATAACGAAGCCGAAATGGATCAGGCTCACCCAGTGTTCTACTGACCGCCGAATAACGAGCACATGATCGTTCATAAGCCCACACAAAAACATCACGTAATAATTCAATTCGGTTGAGTTCATATACAGCCAAAATCCCGTCCACATAGGCCCGTTCGGGAACGTCGATAAATGACAATGGCGACAAATTCTCGCGAATGAATGGGATATTGACCGCAAGCCGGGAAACCCGTTTGTTTACATCTTCAAAAGGTTGCAAGTAGGGTAAATGCACCATAACGAAGAATGCTTGTTCATAGGGATCTCGAATCACGGTGGCGGAATCGAGAATTTGTTGAAAGCATTCTTCGATGATTTGAGGAACCGTCGGCGGGTGATAAACCGAGCCACCGATCTCCACTGTTTTATTGCGTAGTCTCCCACAAGCCTCAGAGTCATCGAGAAGGTTGTCGGATAGCAGAGCGTGGATGCTGAGAATTCCATGACGAGTGAAACCTATTTCCGCCGACTCTTCCACTAGCAACTCAATCGCCGATTTGTGGTTCAAGATCATTTGCGCTTCTTTAGCATTTTTGCCATCGGCGCTCTCACCCAGTTCCAGCAACAGCTGTGTTTCTAACAATGAGTAAGTATTTCCTTCCAGACGACTGGAATTCCAGGACAGGTCAATTAACAAGCGGTTAAAAATCTGTTTGGCATAGGTGCCAGCCGGTCGTTGCTCATTTGGCGCTTGGCCTATGTTCAACAACTGTTGGCGAATGTCCTGGGGCAAATAATAAGATTCGTTAGGCCGGTAACTGTCAAGAAATTCCCGGTTGTACCCGACGGGTTGGCGAACTTGGATGGGTGCTCGAACCCTAGCCTTGATACGTTCACTTTCTGCGGAGATGGGTACGTATGTCTCAAGACTGACTTCGTCAACAAAGTGATCGTGTTTTAAACTATCAACTTGCAGCACCGCACCAGGTAATCGATAGCGACTACCTCTGCCTTTTCCAGTCGCTTGGAGTTTTTCGCTTGCGACAAGCTTAGCCAGACGATATTGCAATGTGCGGCGCGGAACTGGTTTCTCTAATCCGGCACGAATATCATCAACAGATGCACCATCAGAAAATTGAGCAACAATTTTCAGAATATCTTCCAGTTCGCTTTCCGGGATTCTACTTGGCATAACCAGGCTATAGTTGCGCAATTCCACTAATTGCGCAACTATTATTGACTCAAACTGCGCGAAATTGGAATATTGCGCAATTATCCGTTGACGACGACGGGTGAGGCGGGCCGCTAGACGACTACTGTGGAATCGTCAATTGTTTGTCCCATAAACAAGCCTAGCCGGATCAAATCCCCGACTAGGCGTGTCGAGTATGCGAATATTCGATGTTGGGAGAAATCGATTTCCTGGCATTGAAACCGATCGCAGGTGGGTATGGTGGATGAATGCGTGTTGGTTGATGCGGTAATGAATCGACTTGGGAATCGATCTAACGAAGATGTGCGTCACTACGCAATCGTGCATTGGGTAGTGACGCGCCTGACAACGGCGCGTGGAATAAGGGCTTGGAACACGAGGTGCACGGTGATGGGTTTGTGACGCCATATATATAGTCTATGCAAATCCGGTTATTCAATAGCGTTTGTACACAAAGCCATCACCGAGTGAAGTCATGAATTAGGCTTGCGGCAAGGTGACTTGGGTTTCAGATAGCGCCATTCCCGAATAGAAAATTCACGATGTCAAGAGGATATCCGTTCCACCGCCGTGGAACGGATATCCCATTGCAAATGCCTTGCCGTTTGCAATAATAACCAGCGATTACACACCCGGTTTGCGTTGTCCCGGGCTTTGGTTCTCTACAAGAGAAGATCTTGTACACGACAAAGGCAATGCCCGCGGCTCCTAAACTCATGAAAGGAGCACTGGCTTAAGGTTTCACCGAAGCCACTGAGTGCCGTCCCGTGTTGCCGATCCTATCGGTAACGCGAAGGACGAGCCTTCCTACGGATCACTATCCGTGTGCGTGTGGACGATGTACCGGGTTAGGTCTATTAATGACTGACCGGTACTGAAGTGCACACCAATGTGACAGCGTCATGGGGACGCGAGGTTACGAACAAGGGTTGGTACTCAGTTTTACAAGCCATCATCTATTCTTTCCCTCGTATCCTCAGAGGCCTTCCTTTAAGAAGGCGCTCTTTCCATTCGGTCAAGCAGGCGAACCGGATTGAGGAGCAACGGGTGATGCCACCAAGATGACGCTAACAACGATTGACACAAAACTGCGCATCACTCCACCCAATCGACCTGCACCCGGAAGACGTGCGTCATCCGGTGGCCCATGAGACAAGGGTCCGGCTATGAAACGCTAGTGTGCATGGCCGTAAAACTCCGCTGATTAGAGATGGTCCAGTTCCGAAGTTTTGGAACACACCATCAGCCACGGACACCGTCTGTGGGCTGCGGAATAACACTCACCGATAGAGTACACACGAGCACACGGCACCATGATCGGAAGATCAAAGGTAAAACCGATACGATGAAAAGTATGGATGTAACGAATAAATGGATGCAGTGGCGTAAATGGAAAGATTGGAATGAGTCGATTGGAAAAAAGCGCAATGCGAATGGCGCAATGCAAATAGTGCACATGACAAATACTGTCACGGCGCAGGGTCAGACAACGATATGAAACGACTGGCGTGGGAGCTCAAACAATTGGCCAGACGCAATCGCGATGGGTCGTATGCCACGCAAAAGGCACGGCGCCATCACCTGGAGCTCTTCGCCCGGCAACTGGATGAACTAGGTTATAGGAATATGAACAGTCATTCCTTGCGACAAAAACACGTCGATGCGCTGGTCAATCGTTGGAAAGATGAAAGATCATCGCGCACTGGGGACAAGATCACCGCGGCGACTATGGCCAACCGTTTGATTACCCTGCGTTGGTGGGCGGACAAGATCGGCAAACCGGGCGTGGTTAAATCCAAAAATAGCGATTACGGTGTCCGTAAGGACTATGAACGCTTTAGTACCAATAAAGCAAAGGAGTTGCTACCGGAACATTTGGCACAGATTGGTGATCCCTTTATCCGTTTAAGCCTGCAGTTGCAGGTCCATTTTGGCTTACGGCGTGAGGAGGCGATGAAGATCCAACCCAGTGTAGCCGATCAGGGGGATTGTCTGTATCTGAAAGCGAGTTGGACCAAGGGTGGGCGCCCCCGCACGATTCCCGTTACGACTGAGATTCAAAGAGAAGTATTAGACGAAGCGAAACGAATAGCCAAAGGCGGATCGTTGATACCACCGAATTTGCTATACAAACAACGTCTGAAACGCTTCGAACACCAGACCCGTGCAGCCGGTATCGGTCATAGCCACGGACTGAGACATCGATTTGCTCAAGAGACTTATGCCGCACTAACCGGATGGCCATGTCCTGCGGCAGGTGGGGCGAAGCGCAAGTCACTCACCGAAAAACAGCGCGAGTTAGACGTCAAGGCACGCCATCAAATTACCACGTGGATGGGCCATGGCCGTATCCGGGTGTTGAATGCGTATCTCGGACGCTAGGGCTTTAAGGCATTTAATAGTGGATATGGAAATAGCTTATTGGTTAAGGCGACGACGCCGATGACAGGGCAAGTAATGGGCAATGAAACAGTTAGCACGGTTACGGTGACCGCCGTATTGCCACGGCTACTGCGTTTTCGCGATGCCCCACTGTATCTCGGCATGGACCGAAACCGCTTCAATGCTGAGGTGCGGCCCTATGTCACCGAAATCCCAATAGGCACACAAGGCATCGCCTTCGACCGACTTGATTTGGACGCCTGGGTGGATCAATATAAATCCCGCAACGGGCGTCCCGGTCAACTCATAGGAGAAAGACAATGGGACGCAAGAAAACACCAGGTCTCGTCAATCGGGGCGGGGTCTGGCACATTGACAAAAATATCTACGGGCGGCGAGTTTGCCAGAGCACTGGCACTGATCGGCTCGAAGAAGCGGAACGTTTCTTAGCCCGTTTGATTGAAGACACGCGCCAGGCTGAGGTGTATGGCGTGCGATTAAACAGGACGTTTGAGCAGGCGGCGGCTCGCTACGTGATGGATAACCAGCATAAGCGCAGTATCCGTCACGATGTGTACCGCATCAAAGCTCTGTTGCCATGGATAGGTAATGAACGGCTGGACCGAATCCATATGGGGACTTTGCAACCCTGGATCGAACACCGGAAAAAAGAGGGTGTGGCTGCCGGAACCATAAACCACGGATTGAAAATGGTTCGGCGTATTGTCAATCTGGCGGCAACGGAATGGATGGACGAGCATGGCCTTACTTGGTTGATGGCCGCGCCGAAAGTCAAGATGTTGCCTGACAACGATAGACGGTTACCGTATCCGTTGACTTGGGATGAGGAGGAAAGACTTTTTCGAGAGTTGCCTAAACATCTCGCTAACATGGCGTTGTTTGCGGTCAACACCGGTTGTCGTGACGGTGAAGTGTGCAGTCTACGATGGGAATGGGAAGAACGATTGCCGAAACTCAACACATCGGTATTCGTTATTCCAGGACGCTACGTCAAAAACGGTGATGATAGATTGGTTGTACTTAATGATATTGCAAAGTCGGTTATCAATGATGTTAGAGGCGCACATCCAACACATGTGTTCACATTCAAGGGTAAACCTGTGTTACGCATGATGAACAGTGCGTGGTTACGTGCGCGTAATGCCACCAATCTTTCCACCGTTCGTGTGCACGATTTGAAACACACCTTTGGTCGTCGGCTGCGCGCAGCCGGTGTGTGTTTCGAAGATCGTCAAGACTTGTTAGGTCATCGTTCCGGAAGGATCACAACACACTACTCCGCCGCCGAGTTAGCGAACTTAGTCGAAGCGGCGAATAGCGTGCGTGATTTTTGCGGGAATCGCAAACCAGAATTGGTCGTTTTACGAAGACTTTCAGTCAGTTAACAATGTTGCTCACGCAAAATTCACGCAAAGCAGTTTCGACTAAAGTTCAAGGTAACCGTAAGTGTTTGAAATGTATGGTGGCCAGGGACAGAATCGAACTGCCGACACGGGGATTTTCAGTCCCCTGCTCTACCGACTGAGCTACCTGGCCATATGACGATAAGTACCTGACATCCTGTCGTGACCTCCGCTTCTTCTAATCCCCGGCCTCGGCTCCTGCCTCGGCGCTCGCTGCAGCTGCGAATGTCCATTTAGGACATTCGGTCCTCTTGCTAGCCCTTACCGCTTCGCGCCCCCGCTACCTGACGATCAGGAAAGGAAGCGGGCGATTAGAAAACATTGAGAGTGGGTTCGTCAAGAACCGTTAACTTTGGTTATGCCGGCTACGTTGTCAAAAGGCAACGAACAGCGCCCGATCACGAGTCTATGGGTGCGAGTGTAATTTAAGTGCTGTTCTCGGGCGGCACGTAGCCTTCGGGCTGATCGACTTCTCCACCAAAAAAGTAGTTTTCCATTTGCGTGGCCAAATAAGCTTTATGCTCGGGATTGATCAAACTCAGTTGTTTTTCATTAATCAGCATAGTTTGCAGCTTAAGCCACTCCTGCCATGCCTCCCTCGACACGCTTTCCAAAATACGTTGGCCGAGCTCCCCTGGCCAGGGTGCAAACTCGAGTCCTTGCGCCTCGCGCCTCATTTTGACGCACTGCACCGTTCGCCCTGTCACAGCTACGACCGTTTTGTCAGCTATTCAAACGGAAGCCGATTTTGACGGTCACTTGCCAATGCGCGATTTGTCCGTTCTCTACATGACCACGGGTGTCGATGACCTCAAACCAGTCAATATGGTTAATCGTTTCAGACGCTTTTTTAATGGCGTTTCTTACCGCGTCATCCGGGCCGGTTGTGGATGATCCGGTAATTTCAATTTTCTTGTACACATGGTCAGTCATCGGTTGTGCTTTCCTTCAACGGTGGGATAATAACGTCCAGCAACCGTTTTACCGGTGCGGCCAAGCCAATTTCATTGTTGACATCCGGTTTATACCAGAGCTGTTGGTTAGATTCCATGACCCACGAGGACGCGCCAACCATCGTGGCTGGTATCGGTACTACAACCAATCGATAGTGACTGAAAGTATGCCGTATTTCCTGCAACGGTGGTTTAGATTTAATTTTTACGCCTAATCGTTGCGACGCCCACTGATGGATATCATCCTCTGCATCGCATTCCGGGAAACACCACAGACCACCCCATATCCCTGCGGGGGGCCGTCGCTCCAACAAGACCCGCCCCCGTTTATCCGTCAACACGAGCATCTGGCTTCTTTTGATCGGTAAAGATTTTTTGGGTTTTGGTGTCGGATAGCGTTCGGGGGTGCCTTCTAGTCGTGCCTTGCATCGCGTCTTTACCGGACAGATCCAGCATTTCGGTTTGCGACGCATGCAAAGGGTGGCACCTAAATCCATGATGGCCTGAGTGTATTCAGCGACACGTTCATGCGGTGTGTTTCTCTGAGCCCGTTGCCATAACCGATCTTGAACTACACTTTGACCCGGGTAACCATCGATGGCGTAATAACGCGCGAGTACCCGTTTTACATTGCCGTCCAGAATGGCATGGCGTCGACCGGTTGAAAAAGCAAGAATCGCGGCCGCCGTGGAACGGCCGACACCTGGCAGTTCCTGCAAAGTGTCGATATCGGTTGGGAATTGTCCACCATGCTCGTCAACAATTTGCTGCGCTGCTTTGTGCAAATTACGCGCGCGTGTGTAGTAGCCTAAGCCCGCCCATTGATGCAACACTTCATCTTCAACCGCTGATGCCAGGGCATATACATTGGGGAATCGCGTAATCAAGCGGTTGAAGTAAGGTATGACTGTTGGGACTTGAGTCTGCTGCAACATAATTTCGGAAATCCAAATCGGATAGGGATCGCGCGTCGCTTGCCACGGCAAATCGCGACGGCCATGGATGGCATACCAGTCGAGAAGACGGCGTGCAAAACCGGTGATCTGGCTCAATTCACTACTATTTGGCGGTAAATTCAATCATCATGGCGGGTCTCGTTTTGAGTCCCACAGCACTCATATAAATCAAAAAGTAATGCGTATTAAACGTTCTGTCTTGAGCAAACTTTTTTTATGGTTGATGGTCTACCCGGCAATCCCATTTGTAGCTATCAGCATCGGCATGGTGGTTTACGCGAATTGGCCACACAGTTTTAAAAACTTCGAATTACCGGCTGTTGAGACCAACACGGAGTATGTGGTGTTCATCGTACACGGCAAAGACGACAACGCCAACACCTGGGCGGTCGAGCTACAACAAGCCTACCAAAGGTTGGCGAATGCCGCGACGCAAGTATTCACTTTAGATTGGACACCTTATTCCGATAACTGGCTGCGTTGCTCCGTTGACGGGCGCGCGATCGGACGCAGCTTGGGCAAACAACTGGCAACAAAAACAACTATTAAACAACTCCATGTCATCGGACACAGTGCGGGCGCCTTCGTGGCATATGGGTTGTGCGAAGGCGCAAAACAAGAAGATCGATCTATGCGGGTTCAGAGTACTTATTTGGATCCACTCAGTGTCTATGGTGCTGTGGCTTGGGATTTTGGTTTTGAGTATTTTGGCGGCTGTGCCGATTTCAGCGAGGCCTACATTGACATCGACAGTGGTGTGCCTGGCAGTCAAGAACCCTTATTAAGTACCCACACATTTGACGTCACTGCTGCGAGATCCGCCCACGGATTTATGCAATCACCGCATATTTGGCCGATTTTTTATTATAAAGCCTCGTTGCAGGATGGCTCGGCGCCGCTTCTGCACACGAGGCCAAATATCAAGGATCGTTATCCTCCTGGAGAAGTCACTGTCATCCACTAAAGGACAAAATATTTGTCGGGTCACTAGATTTTGGTACGATGCCATCACCTCTGGGTAACGCGCTTGACTAAAACCCATTTCCATATTGATTAACAGGAGAAAAATCTATGCAAGTTGTTAAAACTGTTATTTGTATCGTCACGCTAATCATAGGCGCCAACTTGGCGCATGCGCGCGATGAAATCAAATTCTTCCCCATTGCCGATGTGATGGAGAACGAAGAATATGCCAGTCGCTTGGAAGGTGTGCAGTTCTTTTTTGGTGACCAACCCCACCCCGCGGTCGAACGCGACTTCGGCGAGTTTCAGTCCAATAAGAAAACCAACGCATTTAACAAATCGGACAAAAGGGCATGCGAATGGGCTTTCCTGTCCGCCTTGTTATCGTTTCACAACCGTGCCCTGTCCGAGGGTGGCGATGCCGTAATCGGGATTCGCGGGTATTACAAAAAGAATAAATACAAAAGCGAAACAGAGTTTCAGTGCGGCGCCGGAAACATCATGGCCGGTGTGACCTTAAAAGCGCATGTCGTAAAACTGAAGTAAACGTCACCAGCGGGAAGTGTTTTTCAATTAACGTTGGTTTAAACGCGTTTGAAAATAAGCGATGTATTGATACCACCAAAGGCAAAGTTGTTACTCATCACGTATTCGTTTTGCATCTGTCTTGGGGTTTGCAGGTAATCCAGCTCGCCGCAACGTTCGTCGATATTGTCCAGATTAATCGTCGGGGCATACCAATCTTCGTTCATCATTTGAATGCTGATCCAGGCCTCCAACGAACCACAGGCTCCCAGAGTATGACCGACATAGCTTTTCAGTGAGCTGATGGGAACCGGCTGGCCGATGACGTCGGCGGTCGCTCGGCTCTCGGCAATATCACCGTGTTCCGTGGCAGTACCGTGTGCATTGACATAACCAATTTCAGACGGTGGCAGGTTGGCATCCCCGAGCGCGAGTCTCAACGCACCACCCATGGTTTCTTGGTTGGGCCGGGTAACGTGTTGACCATCGGAATTCGTACCAAACCCGACAATCTCGGCCAGAATGGTTGCGCCACGGACCCGTGCGTGTTCGTACTCTTCAAGAATCAGCGTGCACGCGCCCTCGCCGATGACTAACCCGTCGCGATCGCGGTCAAATGGCCGTGGTGTTTGATCGGGTTGATCGTTGCGTGTACTGGTTGCATATAACACATCGAATACAGCAGATTCGGTCGGGCACAGTTCCTCCGCACCACCGGCGATCATCGCCGTTTGTTGGCCATACTTAATTGCCTCATAGGCATAGCCAATACCTTGACTGCCACCCGTGCAGGCGCTGGAAGTTGGAATGACCCGCCCCTTGACACCAAAAAACACATCGATATTCACCGCAGCGGTATGACTCATCATGCGTACATAGGTGGTTGCATTTAGGCTTTTCATGGATTGCAAGCCGAGTAACTGAGCAAACTCTAACGCCGCATCCGTGCTACCTGTAGCCGAACCATAAGACACACCGGTTTCGCCATTGGTCAGCGCCGGATGATCGGTTAAACCAGCCTGTTCCAGAGCCAACTCCGTCGCGCGTACCGACAACAGGGATACACGACCCATGCTGCGCGTACGTTTGCGGGTGTAATGCTCGGGCAACTCGAAGTTCAGCACCGGCGCAGCGAGGCGAGTGTTCATGTCTTCATAACAATCCCAGGATTCCATTCGTTGGATACAATTCTTTTGCGCAGCCAGGTTAGTTTTTATTTCCGGCCAACTGACACCCAGAGGACAAATGCCCGCCGCACCGGTGACTACGACACGTTTCATATTCAACTAAACCAGACCACCATTGACGGCAATCACCTGTCGTGTGATGTAAGCCGCTTCTTCCGACATCAGAAAACGCACTAAACCGGCGACTTCTTCGGGTTGGCCCATGCGTCCGGCCGGTATGAGCTTAGTTAACTCATCGACGGGTGCGTTTTCAGTCATGTCGGTGTCAATCAAACCGGGGGCAACACAGTTTACCGTAATTTGCCGGCCGGCCAGTTCCAAAGCCAACGCCTTGGTAGCCCCAATGATCCCAGCCTTGGCCGCGCTATAGTTAACTTGTCCGCGGTTTCCTACTAAGCCCGAAACCGATGATACGGTCACGATACGGCCCGGTTTCCGGCGTCGAATCATGGGCATGATAATGGGTGACAAAACGTTATAAAAACCATCCAGATTGGTGTGCACGACTTGATCCCAATCATCGCCGGACAACATCGGAAACACCGCATCTGAAGAAACACCGGCGTTGCACACCACACCATAGTAAGCCCCATGTTTATCGATATCTTGTTCTAAAACAGCACGAGCTTCCTCGCGTTTCGCGATATCAAACTGCAGGATACGCGCATTAGTGCCGGCAGCAGTAACGGATTTTAGTGTGTCTTCCGCCCCATTGACATCACGAACAAAGTGGACGACTAAACCATAACCCGCTTGTGCCAATGCAATGGCAATGGCTTTGCCGATGCCACGGCTGGCACCGGTAATCAAAATGCTCTCTGTCAAGTAGTCTCTACCCTGTGTCCGGGGTTGCAGGCATTTTATAGACTGTCAACCGCGATTGTGCGATAACGTCGTCTTCGTTAAACGGGTTCACCATCATTTCACAATTGTAGGCACCCAGCCCATTGCCATCCAGTACCTCTTCCTCGCAACGTATTCTCAATACCCAACCGTCTTCAAACCATGGCAAAGCACAACGGTACTTACGTGTCCCCAATAAATAACCCATGGGAACCGGATCACTATCTTCCAATGCTTGCACACCGCCGAGCACCGCTACCGCTTGCGCCATATATTCTATGCCTACCCACGCCGGTACCCCTTGACCGGTTTTGTAAAAAGTCGAACTCTCGTCAATAGTAATCTCGATCATGGCGTGTAGTCGGCTGGCTTCAACGACGCGATCCAATAACAACATGGCACCACGGTGTGAGACCAACGTTTCGATGTCATAGTTGTGATACTTATTCACTTGTGCTTGGGTATGTGATCGCTGTTCGCGCTTCACAGCGCGTGTTCGGCGCTGGGTTGGTGGATTGTGGATTTGTCCTCAGCCACGTTCCAAAATGGATAAAAATTAAACCATTGCAAAGGTGCGGCGCGACAATTATCGGCCAAACGATCAGCAAACTTTTGCGTCCACTGCTGCAATTGGGCACCGCGTTGTTCGCGGTCCAGTACGATACGGTCGGCAAATATCTCAAATTTCGCTTTTAAACGTTTTCCCACGCGGTAGGCAAAGAGCAAATTCACCGGACACTGCAGGGTGGACGCCAACACATAAGGACCGATGGGAAACGGCGCCGGCACACCCAAAAAATCCACCACGACGGTACGCCGCACACCCGTCATAACAGGGATACGATCACCGGCAATAACTACCCATTCGCCATCATCCACTTTTTCTTTCAGCGACAACATGGTCGGTATGTCGAACTCGGTGACCTGAATCAGTTTGACCCGCGACTGGGGATTGAGGTGGCTGATAACGCGATTGAAATTGATGGCGTGGTGATCGTACACCAACGCATTAACCCGCAACTCCCGGTGTTGACTGGCGAAACCGCGGCAGAACTCCAGATTCCCCAGATGCGATCCTATAATTAACCGGCCTCGAGTATCGTCGAATACCGTACGATAAGCCGGCTCGTCGATCACATCCATGCAATCGGCGGGCAGTTGGCCCGACCAAGCGATGGCTTTGTCCAATACCGCCTCGCCGAATTGTTGAAAGTGTTGGAAACTGGTGATTAAACCGGGAGGTGAAGAAAACACACCGGGACGGGACCGATGCAAGCGTAGCAGATATTCCCGGGATGCCCGACGTGCTTCCCGCCGAATGCAAAAAAAATAAATCATGGCTGGATAAAGAAAGACCCGGAATACCGTGCGGCCAAAGGTTCGGTATACCCAAAAAATGAACTGAATGCCGACGTAACTGCCGGCCTCCGACATTCCCGCCCAATGTCTGTTCTTAGATGTCGTCACAACCTTGTTACCTACACTCGCGCGCCAAGACTAGATAAACGACGCCAAAGCAACAACGGTAGACGTAGCAACATGCCAAAAATAAGTCGACAATGCATGCGGGCGATGTCGACGTTATCGCGGATGTAATCGAAATGCGATACACCCGATTCGGGATAGGCCACTTTTGTCGGAAGATAGCGAATTGCGACACCGGCCCAGTCGGCTTTGACCATGACTTCGATGTCGAAATCCATACGCGGTCCGAGATAGTAATGATCAAACAGTTTGTCCATTTGTGCCAGCGGATAAACGCGAAAACCGCACATGGCATCACGCACACGCAGAGACAGGGTTTCTAATACGATCAACGAGTGGGTCAACATGCGTCCGTAGTAACGTGAGCGGGGGATATCTTTATCGAACTGCGGTAATCCCGAAATAATGGCATTGGGATGTTGTTGAGCCAGTTCAAGGAGACGGGATACATCGTCAATATTATGTTGGCCGTCGGCATCGACTTGTATCGCGTGGGTATACTGATTCAAACGTGCATGACGCAACCCGGAACAGACGGCCGCGCCTTTGCCACGATTAAGTGGATGACGCAATAACTCGACATTATCCGCATCGACGGTCAGGGATTGCACGGTGCTAAAACTGTTATCGTCGCTGCCGTCATCAATCAATATTAACGGCAACTGCAATGACTCCAGCCCGTCCAAGACCACGGACAGCAGTTCGTGGTGGTTGTAATGGGGTACTACCAAACAAGCGTTGAACATCACGGCGCAAAGCGGATACGGCCCTTCGAGTAATCACCGTCATTAGCGCTATAACGAAAAATGACACGTTGTTTTTCGCTTGAATAGTCCAATGACAATAATAGTTGTGTTTGCGGTTCGATAATGCGTTGAAACTTGAGATTCTCAATTTCCCGAAACTGCGCGTTTATTGCAAATAAATGTTGAGCGATCTCGCAAACCCAGTGTGTTTGTACAACACCGGCCAGCACCGGGTGGCGTGGGAAATGCCCCCGAAACCAAGTCAATTTTCGTTGTACCCATAGATTCAGTTCCGCACTGGTTCCGGTACGATACAAGGACAATAACACCGGCCAGTGGTCGCCTTGGATGAAATCGAGGTCATGTTCTTGTGCAATGACAAATTTGATCGTGCAGTCCGTTTCGGTTTTCGATGCCAAAGCCTGACGAACCCCTGAACAAAAATCGTGACATGTTACGGTTTTTAGTTTTTCATGCCCACAATCGTTGAGTTGGATCTCCAGCAAACGTTTTGATTGATCCAACCCCGCATTGGCAATATTCGGGCCTATATCCGGGTATTGAGCTAAATCGATTGAGGTCACATTTAAAAACTGGATGTTTAGATGTCCAGCGCCTTACGTCTGGCCACGCGGCGTTTATAAAAGTGGCGAAAAATGATTTCTCCCACTAACAAAATCCCCATAAAAACATAAGCCAAGAAGCCATTGTAAACAGCCCAGGTCTTGAGCGAACTGAAAACAGCGGTATAGGCGGCGATGCCGGCGTTAATCATCAAAAATAAACACCATACCAACGTCAGTCGCTGCACGTAACCACCGCGACCTTCTTCACTGATCTCAACACCACGCATGGCGGCCAAACGCTCGATCATCGTCGGTGGTTGCCACAATGTTTTTGCAAATAGATAACACATGCCTAGATTCATGACTACCGGGTAAAAACGTAGCAACGATTCGTTGTTGCTAATGGCAATCGTTAATGAGTAAAACAACAGCAAGACCATCGGTATCAGCATGTCACGGCGTTGTTGCTTGGTAATACTTCGCATGCGCATCAGTACGAGCACTAACAAGGCAATGCCAAATACCCCCGGTCTAAGATAAGCCAGTCCAAAATAGACCAAGACCGGATACACGGCCATCAGGCCGATAATGAAAAATCTCAACATGAGAGTAAGATGGGACTATCCGGGATTCAGCGGTTTTGATAAATCGCCCTGGCTGAACCGGTCCACACCAAACAAACAGTGTTGGTCCCACCACCGGTGGCCATTGCAAAAAACCTCAAGCGTTAACCGTGAGCGCCGTCACCACCTGCACAACATCATCCACGGTACGAACATCTTTGAAATCTTCCGGTGGAATACGCAGGCCGGTGATTTCCTTAAGCCGGACAATCAAATCGACGGCATCAATACTGTCAATGCCTAAATCGTCGTACAGATGGGCTTGTGGCTGAATAGCATTCGCATCGATTTCAAATTGCTCGACCAGAATCTCGCTGACTTGATCCCGGATTTCCTGCTCAGTCATAGGGTGTACAGATGTGTCGTATTCGGGCCGCTTTCAAATGGTTGCCGCTGTAGCGGTCTAAGTATCTATGTCTGTTGACGTCGTGGAATTTACCCGTTTTAAGCGGGTTTTTCCATACACTGGCTTAATCTATCACGTAAAAATGCGTTCAATGCGAGAGCGGCGCTTTTCTCATTCGGTGTGTCATCAACAAACGATTGCACGCTCACTGGATTTAAAATCTCCAGTTTAAACGATACACGCTTTTCGGGTATGTGATACCAAGCTTCCGATTTGGTTAGTGTGACCGGTGTGCACGTTATCGACACCGGCAAACAGGCTGCGCCCGCGCGGATGGCGATTGTTGCGGCACCCCGTTTGAAATTCAGTGCTTGTCCCGGTATTGATCGCGTGCCTTCCGGAAAAAGAATTAAATTGTGTCCTGCTTTTAATCGTTTTATGCATTCCGCCATGACGATTTCCGGATCGTTATTGGGAATGTAGTCAATGGCACGCACAGTGAACGCGGTGACCGGATTTGCCCACATCGCCCCTTTGACGACGCAATCGGAATCCCGAAAGATGGCCAGCAAAAATACCACATCGATCAAAGTGGGATGATTGGCAACGATCAAACAACCCCGGGCAGATTTGGCTTTTTCGTGGCCGATGATCCGGTAGCGCAACACACCCAGCCCACTCATCACCTGCACAAACAACCAAAAACATCCGGTAACCATCCAGCGGGCGATATCGCGCCGTTGTGTCCGCTCACGTATTACCACCCATAACACGGGAAAAACCACAATACCCAACACTAAACTACCGAGGCCAAACAGTGTAAAACTCAAGGCGGTTGCGATAAGCCGCCATAGTTTGTTTAACCAGCTAATCAAGTGTACGACGCTTTCCGCGTATTGTCATATTCCATAATCAATAGTGTAACTCCTGCCCTTGGCTTTCTAATAAAGCCGCTATCGCACGTGAAACGGTGTGAAGTCGTCTTATTCAATCAATCGCCTCGTTTGTTTACTAATTGAGTATGCTCTTATACTTGACAGACCATGTTAGATACTCGCATTTGTGCTCACACACTCACTTGCGCCGCCGGCACCGGATTGGCGGCGCTGCGCACGGCGTTGTGGAACAGGCAAAGCGGCTTGCGTAAAAATGACTTTCCTCACTGCGATCTCGATACCTGGATAGGCCGGGTGGCCGCGGTGGATGACGTCGAATGGACGGCGGCTAATCGCGAATGGGAATCCCGCAACAACGCCTTAGCCGCCGTCGGTCTGGAGCAGGACGATTTTTTGATTGCGGTAAATAATGCTGCACGTGAATTTGGTACAGACCGCGTTGGTGTGGTGATCGGCACCAGCACGTCCAGTATAGGTCAAACTGAGTTGGCTTACCGGGAGTTGCACGATGAACACTTACCTTCGCGGTTTCACCAACCCAAAGTGCACAATTCCCATTCGCCCTCTGCTTTTGTCGCTAAGCACACGGGTTTATGCGGCCCGGCAATGACGATTAGCACTGCCTGTTCATCATCGGCCAAAGTATTTGCCGCCGCTGTGCGTTGGCTAAGCGCCGGTATTGTGGATGCGGTGTTAGTGGGCGGCGTCGATTCACTTTGTTTGAGTGTTTTGCATGGATTTCACTCCTTGGAACTCATTTCGTCCTCACCCTGCCGGCCATTCGATCAACGCCGTGACGGCATTAATATCGGAGAAGCGGCGGGATTTGCATTGTTGGTAAAAGCGGATAACGCGAGCAGCGATTGCATCCGTTGCGCAGGCTATGGCGAAAGTTCGGATGCTTATCACATGTCGCATCCACATCCCGATGGCCTAGGCGCCGAACAGGCCATGCGCGGTGCGATTGAACGCGCTCAACTTGTCCCCAAGGACATTGGTTATATCAATCTGCATGGCACTGCCAGCCGGGTGAACGATGCGGTAGAAAGCGAAGCCATTGCAAGATTGTTCAAACTGGACACCACGGCATCTTCCACTAAAGGCTGGACCGGTCATACCCTGGGAGCAGCCGGTATTGTTGAGGCGGTAATCGCAATCGAGGCGTTGCGGGCTAATCGGGTACCCGGGACGTTGAATCTGGATGAGCCGGATCCTGCACTTTTTTTTCCAGTGCAACAGGCAAATAGGGAGGTTTCACTACAGCATGTGATGTCTAATTCTTTTGGTTTTGGTGGCAATAATTGCTCCTTGATTTTCAGTCAGGGGAAACTCCATTGAATTCAAGGATTGATACTTGATGCAGTGTCAGGTGATGGGGTTGGGCATATGGGGCCCAGGGTTTTGTGACTGGGCTTCTTTTAGCGAGTTATTGAATGATGCGAACGAGTTACCCGACAAATCCCCGCAAACACTAACACCGAAACCGGAGTTAATCCCTGCCAGAGAACGCCGGCGCTCCCCCTTATGCGTCCGCATGGCCGTTGAGGTGGCCGCACAAGCGTGTGATCAAGCGGGTGTGGCACCGTCCGATACCGCCTGTGTATTTGCATCGAGTATGGGTGATTCGGAGATTACCGATTACATGTGCGGTACCCTGGCGACGAATTCGAAGTTAGTATCGCCTACCAAGTTTCATAACTCGGTACACAACGCAGCGGCCGGTTATTGGTCGATTAGCACCAGCTGCCAACAGCCGGTCAACTCGGTGGCGGGCTTTGACCTAACAGCGTCTATGGCGTTGCTGGAGGCGGCAGTTTTCAGCATTATCGAACAACGACCAGTGTTGATGGTGTTATTCGATATCGCAACCCCGGCGACGTTAAGGGACTTTATTCCTATTAGGGATTCGTTTGCCGCGGCCATGGTATTAACTCTGGCCCCAAGGGAAGCAAAGGAGAACGACACGGAATGGCCGATTTTGTCACTGAAATGCGCTTCAGGCACCACCGATTGGCCCGCGCTGAATTTATCTCGACAATACAATTTGTTGCATAGGCTTTATACTAGCAACCCATCAGCCCGTATTCTCACCTTATTTGAGCGCATTCGTCGCCGTGATCATTCGACCTGCCACATGCCACTGGGTGAAAATTCTGTTTTGGCTTTATCATTGACAAACCCATCGAATCCGACGTGAGCAGACCCAGCAAAGCAAAAAACACCCTGTCCACCGACGTGGCTATTATCGGTGGTGGCCTGGCCGGATTGACCTTAGCATTACAGTTACGCAAGACCCTCGGCGATATCGATATTGCCGTGGTGGAACGTCAGCCACACCCCTTGCCACCAGCGACGCCGAAAGTCGGCGAGTCCACCGTGGAAATCGGTGCCCATTACTTGGCCAGTACCATTGGACAACGCGAGCATTTAAAAAACGAACAGTTACCGAAATTCGGACTGCGTTTGTTTTTCGGTGATGCAGCCGATGACTTTGCCCAAGCCGATGAGTTGGGCAGCAGTCGTCTACTATCTATTCCCACATATCAACTCGATCGTGGGTTATTGGAAAACCATTTAGCTCAAACGGCAAAAGACGAGGATATACGGTTCTACGACGGCGCCCGGGTACATTCATTAACGGTAAATGGCGAACAGCACGCGATTACGTTTCGTAACCACCACAACGAACACCGTTTGCAAACGCGTTGGCTGGTGGATACGGCCGGACGCACCAGCCCGTTAAAAGCGAGTCTGGGTCTCGCACTTCAAAACGATCACAACTGTAATGCAGTGTGGTTCCGCGTGGCCGGTAAGATTTGCGTGGACGATTGGTCAGATTGCAAAAACTGGCGTGACCGATGTGTAGACTTAAACGGAAATCGTTGGTTGAGCACCAACCATTTAATGGGACCGGGGTACTGGGTATGGATTATTCCACTTGCGTCGGGCGCTACCAGTCTGGGTATTGTGGCGGACCCCGAAATACATTCCTTCGATTCGATACGGACATTTGAGCTGACTCTACAGTGGCTGGAGCAACATCATCCGCGTTGTGCTGATGCTGTACGCGGCCGCGACGTGCTCGACTTTCGCATTCTGCGCCACTATTCCCATGACTGTCGGCAAGTGTTTTCCGATGAGTGTTGGGCTTTGTCTGGTGAGTCCGGTGTCTTTCTCGATCCGTTTTATTCGCCGGGCAGTGATTTTATCGGTATCAGTAACACCCTCATTACCGATTTGATCTGCCGTAACCTGGCCGGTGAAGACATCCGCTTGCGCAGCCGTGGTTATCAGCACATGTACACGTCTTTTTCCCGTAACACCTTGTTGTTATATCAGAATCAATATCCCGGTTTCGGTGATTGCCATCTCATGATGATAAAAACCGTTTGGGACTATGCATTTTATTGGGGCATTCTATCGTTGCTGTTTTTCAATGAAAAACTCACGGATTTGGATTTTATCAATGCCTGCAACACACACCTTGTCAAAGCGCAGCGTCTAAACCAAAAAATTCAGACCTTGTTCCGGCAGCGCGCCGCCGACGCTAACCGCTTACCACCGCGAGGTATTTTTGTCGATCAGTCTCAAGTCCCTTGCTTGCGCCGGTTCAACGCTAACTTGGCAACACCAGCAACGGACAACACAATCGGAGAACAGGTAAAGAACAACGTGGAAACCCTGACGGCAGTCTCGAGTCATTTAGAAGATTTATTGCTAAACGGCGCCAGGGGCAAAGCCGACGCCCGTGAAATGGAATTACTGGGCGATTTTCGTCAACGCCTGTCCGCCTGATTTGTCCTCAAAACATAACACTCAGGTGGAATGACGGCGCTGATGCCTAACCAAGCGATGAGAAAGCTCAGTACGGATCCTATCGCAACGGTACGGCCCATGGATTGAAGCGCCGGAATAGCCGACATTCCTAAAATACCAAACGCAACGCTTGTTGAAACGGCGCACGCGATGACCGCGTGACGAGTATCCGATCGGTTTAATGTTGATTCCTCCTTGCGGCTCATGAACAAAACGTAGTCTAAACCCAGACCCGCTACCAGCAACAAGGCCATTAAGTGATATAGATTCAGCGCGCCCGCTTGTAGACTGACAATCGCGGCCGTGGCCGCTAATACCGAAAGCACGCTGGCGAGTGACCATAGCGCACGCCACTTCGACAAACGCCACAACAATAACCCTAGAATCAAAAACAACGCAATGGCCAAGACATTCAGTGTATGACTACGGTAATCGGCCACCAAGGATTCCGATGCGGATTTGAAATCCACCAAAACCGCAGTCGTATCGGTCTCGGCCAACCAATCTTCAAAAGCGGAAACATCAGTCGGGTGGTATAAACTGATAATACTCGTCCATTTTCCGTCGTGCTGATAAAGGTGGTTGTCGACAAACCCTTGTATCGATGAACCTTTGAAATCACTTAGTTTCAGTAAGGGCAATTTTCGACTGGCAGCGATATCTTGTTGAAAAGATGTAAAGGCCGACAATGCAAATGGAGTGCCGGCGACGGCCTGGTTCAATATTTCTTCTACCTTCGCCGCACCCGGTATTTCCCTTTGCCGCCGTAGTTGACTGTTCTCGCTCGGAAGTACCTGAGTTACGGATTGCCAGTGGCTGATGAGTCCAATATCGGCGGCAGTATGAAGTTTTTTATTTAGCACTTCCGTTGCTTGCAATGTCCGTTGTAAATCCGGGTGACGCAAAGCAATGACAAAACGCAAATCCGGTGTACCGGCTAATTGCCGGAGTTCATGATCCCGGGCCAACCGATGTTCAGGGATCGGACTTAACGAAGACAGGCTATTATTCCAAATACTCCCGTTGCCCGTATTTTTCCAGGCGATAAACATTAACCCACTGCCCATTATTAACAATACAACAAGGGGTGACCAACGAATTCTGACGCTGGCATTTGGGTGATCTACCGCACTGCCGGCACCGCTAGTAGCCGCCTTAAGCGTTGTGACGAATGGCAATACCCAGCGGGTAGTCAAAGCAGCACTTGTCACACCGACTGCAGTGAATATTCCCAGTTGAGCCAGCCCCTGGGCACCCGACAATGCGATACCGGTATACGCGATCAAGGTACTGGCCGCACCCAGCCGTAATGTCGGCCAGATGTTGTTGATAGCCGAGGCGCTGGTTTGTCGGCGCGCATGGCTGAATAAATGCAAAGGATAGTCAATGGCGATACCCAATAAGGTAAACCCGAAGGCCAAGGTAATACCGTGCACTTGTGGAAAAATCAGGGCGACGGCGCCTAAGCCGGCGAGCGCGCCGGTGAGTAAAGGGACCGCCGCCAACAGCAACAGTGACCAGCGGCGATAAGAAAGCAGTAGCACCAAAGCTAATCCGGCGCTGGCGAGAACGGAGCGTTTGCTGGCTTCTGACTGAATAGTTTCCTGCAACTCCACGCCGAATGCCCCGACGCCACTGATTTCGATTTCTTCCGGCTGGAAGCCCGCGACACTCGTTAATGTTTTACGCGACGCCTCAACCGCAGTTTTCTGACCGCTTAAGTCAAACGCCGGTGTGCTAGTCTCGACGACTAATAACGCAACGCCGTCATCGGTAACCCACTTGTCGGTAGACGGTATAGTCGCAGCTAGACCTTGTATTATTTCCAGCGAGACAAAACCGGGATCAGCGCGTGTTAATGTGTTGAATTCCTCCCCGGAAAACAGTGCGAGATCGGCAGCGCGTTGTTTTAATGCTTTGCCCAATGTCGCTGCGTTGATCGGGGTATCGGAAAGTAAATACCGATAGCGCCAAACCACTTCAGGAATGTCAGCCAAATCCGGAATCGACTCTTCCGATATGACACGCGTGAACACATTGCTTGCCTGTAACGCTTCTCGTGCTTTTTGCACCTTGTCCGGGTTAGCTCCTTTGAGACCCAACAACAGAAAACGCGAACCCGGTCCTTGCCCTAGTCGTTCTATGAGTACCTTTTGCGCGTCAGTTTGTGGCTCAGGTAGGAACACGCCCAGGTCATAACTGAAGCGCAGGTTGAAAAACAGAATAATGACGCAAAGCGAAATAAACAGTAACCAGAGGGCAACGCGCATCCGTGCTTGCGGCATCCATCCGTGCATATCATTGTCCGTCTGTGATTACGGGGTATAACGTCATGTGTTGCCGGTCGCCGTTACTCATCAATGTGACAATGTTGTCTATCCGTGTACCCTGTCCGGACACCGTCAACGACGTCAGTCGGCGCGCCAAACGCGGGTGACGGGGCGTCAACAATAGTTCCCAACTGTCGTTGGATTGCTCATATCCAAGCTCGAAGTGCGATTTCAATGCTTCCACATCACCTTCCACTAGTGCGCGAAATCCGGTGAGGATGGCGCGCAAAGCCGGCCGGGCGCGTAGCGATAAACGACGCTTGCCTTCGTCGGTTTCGACAAGCACGGCTTGATCGGTCATCGTCATACTCACGGCTTGCGGATGGGTCACGACTTTACTCATCACACGGGTAATCGGTTCGTAAATGAGCTGGCCTTGAAAAACTACCGGCTTCGCTAGTAATTCACTATAACGTTGCTCGCGAAAACCAACCTCATGTTTCTCCGATCCATTCTGCGGGTTAAGTAACGCAGCACTGATCGCTTGCAAGCGTGACTCAATATCATCATTGGCTATAACCATTCCGGTATTCGTCAATACCAGCGCGACCATGGCACATACGAATTCAAGCCGTTTTTTCATACGTTCCTACACGCCCTTGGGGCATCCAATACACACGTCTAGGATCACCAGCCAACGCAATCACGCAATTGCTTTGTTATAGCAATGCAAGACTTGGTCACGCGGGAGTTTGCCGGATTCCGATCTTGGCAGACTGTCGACAAACACGACACGTCTTGGAATAAACGCTGGATCCACATGCTCACGCAAATTCGCCATCGCCTCGCGGCTCGATAGCTCGGGTGCTACTACCAAGGCTGCCAAGCGGCCGGTTGCATCGTCTATGGGTGGTTCAAAAACAACACCATCCAACACACCCGGGGTAGCAAGCAACAGACGATTGAGTTCTGCGAGAGAGCCGCGCTTACCAGCGATGTTAATCATATCTTCATGCCGTCCGAGCAATCGAAAGTGATGGTCATCGAAAAATTTCAACACATCTTGCAATTCGATTTCCTCCGGTAAGTGATCAGCTTCAAGAAAGGTCTTTGAACCAGCATTCCGAAAACGAAACACGTCAAAAGCTTCCCATTCTGCACTCCGGGTAATATGGCGTCTGGCAATCGAACCTGCTTCACTGCAACCATAAATCTCGCGTAAGATGCCACCGAATTTAGATTCTACGCGCTCCGCCAACGCTGGGTCCAAGGGAGCTGTTGCACTCAACAGCAAATCGACAGTAGGGAAATTGAGTTGGCTGTCTTCCAGCGCACGAATATGCGCCGGCGTAGAAACCAGAACGCGTGGCTCTGGCATCGTGGCAAGCGCTTTGCGAATATCGTCAGGGAAAAGCGGCTGGCTATCGGCTACACATACATTGGCACATAAAGGCATCATGATCGATGCTTCCAAACCGTACATGTGCTGTGCTGGGACGGTGGCTAGCAATGATTGTGCAGTGTGTTTGTCATCGAAGTAGTAATGCGCGTTGACTTGCATACCGTGATAAAGGGTCTGCCAAGTTTTAATATTCGCTTTAGATTCGCCCGTCGATCCTGAAGTAAACGAAATAGCACACCATTGGTCCATGGGTACTTGCGGTATTGCAAAGCCGTTTGCCCCGTTTTCCAGTGTGCTGGAAAAATCGAATGCAGGTAGATTCGATAATATTTCCACACCGTCGTGAATGACATAGCATTCAGGATAACTCTGAACCAGATTCGATTGCGTCGCCTTGTTCTTGTTGGCAGGCAATAAATTGCACTGACCACGAAGGATTATCGCGGCAAAGGCAACCAGGAATCGATAGCGGTTACCACAAAGATTAATAGCGTAGGAAAAATCGGGCAGCGCATCGGCTAGCGCATGAACATGCCCTAGGAATTCGCTGACCCGGATTGTTCGTCGATATTGACCCCCCGCATTGGTCCGTTCTATCCTGCTGGCAATGAAATCACTTGGTGTGCGTTCAAGCAGGGGTTTTGTGGCAACGGTATTCACCTATTTGATAGGTTGTTTGGCTGGACATCCGCGCTACCGGACTGGGTGGCTACACTAATCAGCTTGCCCGGTTTTCTTCGATAAAATGAGACAGCGTACGTAAACTGAAAAATACTTCTCTGGTTTGTTCGTCCTCCGCGCGTAATTGCACGCCATGTTTTTGGGAAATGGCTAATGCTAACTCCAAGGCGTCAATAGAATCCAGCCCAAGCCCGTCACCAAATAACGGCTCTTCCGGTGCAATGTTATCTGCACTGATATCTTCAAGATTCAACGTCTCTACCAATAATTGAGCAAGTTCTTGTTCGGCAGGTGATTGGTCAGACATTCACGTTCCGTTTGTTATCATATTTAAGGGCGGCTTATTCTATACTATGTCACGTTCTTCGGGTATGTAGCGCATCTTCATAAACGTTTTGCTCCATGTCTTCTAATCCGGATGTATTAATAATCGGCGGCGGTCCCGCGGGTTCGACCATTGGCACATTCCTCGCACGCGGTGGCCGCAATGTCGTCCTACTGGAAAAAGATGAACACCCACGATTCCATATTGGCGAATCGTTGCTCCCTATGAACCTGCCAATCTTGCAGCACCTGGGCGTTCTTGATCAAATGGATCGAATTGGCGTCATAAAAAGGGGTGCCGATTTCACTTACAGTGACAATCCGTTTGTTTACCGAACCTACAATTTTAACCGCGCCCTTGGACAAAGCCCCGACCATGCTTTCGAAGTAAAGCGTGAAACTTTTGATCACATGTTATTCAAAAACTGCCAGCAAGCAGGTGTCGAAACACATGAGAATCACAGAGTGTTGCGAGTTGAACTCGACGATGCCGGGGCACATCGTGTTTTCAGCAAAGACACCGATGGCAATGATCATCACTGGACACCACGTTTTTTAGTAGACGCATCCGGTCGTGATGCGTTTCTGGCCGGTGCGAATGGATGGAAACGAAAGAATTCCCATCATGCCAGTGCAGCGATATTCGGTCACTTTAAGAGCGTTCAACGGCGACCGGGCGATAACGCCGGCAATATCAGTCTATATTGGTTTCCGCATGGCTGGTTGTGGATGATCCCGTTACAAGACGATGTGATGAGTATCGGTGCAGTGTGCTGGCCGGAATATCTCAAACAACGACGCGGGGAAACCGAGGCGTTCTTTTGGAAGACCTTGGCACTATGCCCGGCGGCATATGAACGGGTGGGTCATGCCCAAGCAGTAACACCAATACGAGTGACCGGTAACTATTCATATCGTGCCACCCGGCTTTGGGGCAATGGGTACTTGTTAGTCGGTGACGCCTTTGCGTTCATTGATCCAGTTTTCTCAAGCGGTGTGTACTTAGCCATGAACAGTGCTGAAGGCGGTGTATCCATCGTGGAACATTGGCTAAGTGGCGAGCAGAGGAAATTTGAATCGGCTTGTCGTCGCTTCGAGCGGAGAACTCACGTCGGATTACGCGCGTACTCATGGTTTATCTATCGTTTTACATCACCTGCCATGCGCAATCTGTTCAAACAACCACGCAATGTCATGCAAGTTGAACAAGCGGTTATCAGTATGCTGGCAGGCGATGTATTTGCCAATCGCAGTGTTCAACTGCGTCTGATTTTGTTTCGCATCATTTATGCGGTCAGTTGGCTGTTACGGTTTAAAGAATCGTCGAACGCACGTCGGCGACGTTTGCACAACGCTACTTTGAACTTAAACGAAAGTGAAGATATGACCTCAGTATGAGTAAGACACTATCAGTTGAACTGGTCTCTTCAACGGTGGATGTTAGTTCGGATTCACAAGTGTTTGCGCGTTTTCTTTTTCTTGAACAAAATGTCGGTGTGGGCACCGATCGGGATTTTTGTATCAGGCTTGACCAAAACGAGGATCAAGACTTGTGTGAAATTTGGCGGTATCACGGTGCAGTCGGCACCGACATGGTTGATGGAATACGGCTGACCCAATGCGACGACTATTTGCTGACCGGTCTGACTTTGGATAAGGCGCCGATGGACATGTGTTTCGGCACCAGAGAGTTGTATTCCCGTTTATTGCATATCATCAAGCAACGCGGTTATCCGCATATTGTTAAAGCGTGGAATTTTATTCCCGGAATCAATCACGGTGAAGGTGATCAAGAACATTACAGACAGTTCTGTAAAGGACGTGCCGAAGCATTCGATGCAGCGGGTTTATCTGGGCGGCACATGCCGGCCGGAACCGGGGTGGGCGCCCCTGCCCAACAAGGATTGGGCGTATTCATTTTGGCTTCCCCGAAAAAATCCTACGTCATCGAAAACCCGCGGCAAATGAGCGCTTATCACTACCCCAAACAGTATGGACCACGTAGCCCTGCGTTTAGCCGTGGAACCGTGGTTCGCAACGGCAGTAATACACAATTGTTCTTATCTGGAACTGCGGCCATCGTAGGTCATGAGTCCCGGCACGATGGTGATATTGATGCGCAGACCAAAGAAATGCTGGCCAATGTCAGTGCGTTGGTCTCCGCGGCAAAAATGGGCCCGGTATTGAACAGTGATACAAACGGCAGCCACGCGGTGTTTCGGCTGTATCTCCGGAACCCGACACACCGTTCGGCGGTGGAACAATATCTAAACCAATTTTTGCCCGCATCGACGCAACTCGTCGTTTTGGATGCCGACATATGCCGGCGGGAACTATTAGTGGAAATCGATGGGATACTTACCGCCGGACAAACAATTTAGACGGCGCTTAATTGTCGCTGGGTAATATTTTGTCCAGTGTCTGTTTAATAGCTTTCGGATTAACCCACACCTGACGCAAAACAACTTGTCCTTCCTTGTTAATCACGTATGCTGGTGACGGCGCGGCGCCGAACGTATTCCAAGCATTGTTCTGCATAACGTCAACCACCACCGGATTAAGTGTACCGAGTTCCGATATGGAAGTGGATGCTTGCGCCAAACGTTCATTCAGGGTTTCGGGTTGGGCAACGCGCACACGAGTTAGCCGATTGATCGCGGTTAACCATTCGCCTTCGCGATAAGGGCTTTTGCTCCCATCCGGATGCGCCTCGATGGTATAGATGGTCAAAAAATCGACCTTATCACCATATTCTTGTTGCAGTTTATTCATATCGAAACGCCGGTACCGGTAAACTGGACAAGAATGACTACCAAGTTGTAATACCAGCGGTTTGTCGTCAATGTAATCACCCAGCTCTCGTTTTTCGCCGTCCAGAGTGACAATTTGCACGTCCGGCATGATCGTACCGGGTTGTGGTGCCCGTTGTGCGAAATGTTGTAAATCCTTGCCGGCATTTTTTGGAAACAACATTTGGCAGCCACTGGTCATGACGAACGATACCAATAACAAAAACCCCGACAAACGTTTAAGCAATTCAGTTTTGTGATAATAATTCATGTGCAAAATAATTTTTAGAGAATCCCTTTGTTCTTAAACAAGACCGGTGACATTTTCGATCTATTGCAGTGATTGGTCACGTGTAAAACGTTGGAAGAATTTACAAATAACTTCCGCCGTTTCGAATTCACCGACCCTGGTATAGTCCGAACGGGTTTTGGCGATTCGTCAGCCCAACTGTGCTTCCATCCGTTGAGACGATACAGCCTGACTTCGCTATTCGAGTTGCAACCAGACCATAAATGTGAAATTGTTGGAATCGATTGTTAACAAATAATGACCCAGATTAAGACAGTAACGCAAAAACTGAACGTTATAGCGCTTTTGGTTTCGCTCAGCGGTTGCGCATCGTTTGGACACCGCGAGGCTCCACCACCAGTTGCGATATACGTTGCTCATGGTGATACAGAACTGTCCCGTTACGCGCCCATGATTGCGCATGAAAACGATAACCAGCCCTTCAATCAAATTGGCACGCCTATCGTTACAACAAAAAACAATGAAAAACCACACATTAAGATTGATCCGGCAACTCCCACAATTTATGCGGACAAACGCACATTTACTAGTGTTAACGAACGAGAATTAACCAACTATATCTACCGCATTCATTTCGAAAAAGTACCGTTTAGTTTCGTTCCATTTCACGTCACTGCCGGACGCAACGTCGGGTTGTTTATCATTACGACTGTCGACGATCATGGACGACCATTGTTATTTACAACGGTGCATACTTGCGGCTGTTACCTAGCGTTTGTTCCAACACAACACATGCCTGCGATTGCGTACCCAGACCACTGGCCCGAGGAGTCGCAACGCGTATTTGGCGAAACGCTGCCGGTAAAGATCGAACTCACTGGCGAGAATCGTTGGCCTGTTCTCACACTGCGCGATGGTACGCATCGCGTAACTAACGTCGAAGCGCAAAATCCCGCAGTCTTGCAACAAAACTATCGCGTCATTCGTACCCCCATACGGCCGCTGGCATCGCTTCGGCGACTGCCAACCGATACCGGTTTCGTTTCCATGTTTCAGACAAGAGGATTGCGCGAAGGTTACGTGCGCAATACTTTTAAACTATTCGAACTGTTACTGATCAGTTGGTGGGCATTCGATCTTAATGTAGGCATCGACAAAATATATGGGGACGCCTTAGTGACCGGTACCCGTTTTTACACCAGTCTCAAACCCTGGGCACGCAAAGAATCCGACATGTGGGTATTCGATAAGTTTCTGGACTATTGGGGTTGGAAACTTTGATTATTAATTAAGCCCCTGAATCTAATGTCGCTGTAATTGCATCTCGTAATTCGTCGATCTTAGCCGTACTTTTGCTAGCTCCACGATGGTGAATAAAATGCATGGCCAGTTGTCCTTGCGAATCGAACACGAATAAAGTCGGAATGCGATTAATGTTACCGAATTGTTGCTTGGTTTCTTCCGTTCCGATTACTACATGAAACTCGGGTGCCGTGTCGCTTAAGAACTGCCGTAGCCGCGTTTCATCATCGTCGTTAAAATCTTCGAACACATTCACCGCGACGATGGTCAGCTCATCTGTGGAAAATTCGTCACGCAATGTATTGAGGACTTCAAACTCTTTGCGACAGGGCGGGCACCAACTGGCAAAAAAGGTCACGACAACGCTTTTGTCGTCTAGATTTTGCGTTTCCAAGGAATCACCCATGACGGGTGCCAACGATACTAAATGACTCTGCCGTTCACCGGAAAGTTGAATTTCCGAATCGGCGCTTAAATTCGCGGCGACAAAAGAGAACGGCAACAGCGCTACCCATAATAACTTCTTTCCGAATGGTCTAATTAGATGCATAAAAGATTACGACGAAAACAACATGAATTCGACTTGCCCGGTATGATTGATTAATACCGAAAAAATTCCGTTGCTGTCTACTCCAAGCAAAGATTCTTACCGTGATTTAATATGCAGTATGTGACCGTTTAAACAATGTTCGGTCTAAATCCCTTACAATTAAACGCAAATCGCGACTCAGGAATTTAAAAGATGAGCCAAAAAGTAAGACTAGTTTCGACCTTCGCAATACTACTTATAGTGCCGGGCTTGTACAGTTTTTCAGCTATAGCGCTGGCAGAGACGACGAAATCCTGGTCTTTTGCCGAATTCGGTGAACCGATGTATTCCGATGACATCGAGCACTGGCCCTATGTTAACCCCGATGCGCCGAAGGGCGGTAAAATTGTTCTCGGCGATTTTGGGTCATTTGATACCTTGAATTTCTATGTATTGAAAGGCGAATGGCCATCCAGTATTGGTTTGGTTTATGACTCCTTAATGACTGGTTCAGGTGATGAAATTGGTGTTTATTATGGGTTGATTGCCGAATCGATCGAATATCCTGAAGACAAAAGTTGGGCTGTTTTTACGATACGTCCCGAAGCCCGTTATCACGATGGAACAGCGATTACCGCGCAGGATTTCGTCTTCGCTCTAGAAGCGGTAAAAGAACACGGCCGGCCTTTTCTCAAGGCGGCTTACGAAGACGTTAAAAGCGCGGAAGCTATTGATGATCACCATGTAAAATTTATATTTAATACAGTTGACGACACGGAGCCTTTAGGTCAAGTAGCAACGATGTACCCGCTTCCGGTAAGTTATTGGAAGGACAAAGATGCGACGGCGACCACTTTGGAGCAACCGTTGTCTAGTGGGCCTTATCGTGTCAAAAAGCTGGAACCCGGTCGTTCAATAACTTATGAGCGTGTTAAGGACTACTGGGCAGCCGATCTCCCCACTAATCGAGGCCAAGACAACTTCGATGAGATTCACTACGATTACTATCGCGATGTCACGGTCATGTTCGAAGCATTTAAGGCCGGGAAAATAGATTTCCGCGCAGAGAATAGTGCCAAACGATGGGCCACTGAATACAACATTCCTCAGGTCGACGACGGAAAGATCATTAAACGCGCCATACCGGATGAGACCCCCCAGGGTATTGGTGCGTACTTTTTTAATTTGCGCCGCCCTAAGTTCCAAGACGTTCGCGTACGCCATGCACTGAACTATCTGTATGATTTTGAATCAATCCAACGCACGCTGTTATATGGATACTACAAACGTATAAAAAGTTACTTTCCCAACTCGGACTATGGCGTGAGTGGTGAGCCGACCCCGAAAGAGATCGCCATTCTTGAACCTTTCCGTGACCAATTAGATAGCCAGATTCTCACAGAAGCCTTCGAGCCGCCTGTTACCGATGGTTCGGGCCGGGATAGAAAGAATAAACGCGCGGCGTTACGACTATTTAAAGAAGCGGAATGGTCTCTAAAAGAAAGTAAACTAATTAATGATAAAACAGGCGAACAACTCAAAATCGAGATTTTAACTGCCTCGCCCGAAATACAACGTTTGACATTACCCTATATTGAAAATCTCCGCTCCGTCGGTATTGATGCGCAGTTACGAATCGTCGAAACAGCACAATGGCGGGCTCGCATCGATGAGTTTGACTTCGATCTTTACTCGGCTCGGTTTAATTTTTTTCCACCTCCCGGTAAGTTGCAGCGATCCTACTTTCACTCTGAGTGGGCCGATGTCGAAGGTTCCGCCAATAGTGTGGGTATCAAAAATCCCGTTATCGACGCGGTGCTTGAACAGCTGTTGCAAGCCAACGATTTACAGACCTTAAAAGCAACTAACCGGGCCTTGGATAGAGTATTGCTTTGGAACCATTACGTGATTCCACTCTACTACAATTATGAAACATGGATTGCCTACTGGAATAAGTTTGCATACCCTGAAACAAAACCACGATATTCGGTCGGTTTTCCATCTACGTGGTGGATAAAACAATAACAAAACACGCTTCGCGTTAGCCACAGACACTGGTACATGCTGGCGTATATCATTCGGCGATTGATGTTAGTGATTCCAACTCTGCTTGGAATCATGATTATCAATTTTATCATTGTTCAATTTGCCCCAGGGGGACCAGTCGAACAGCTCATCGCGCAAATGCAAGGCCTCTCCGTCGACGCAACGGCCCGTTTTGCCGGCGGCACGGGGGAAGATATCGAGGGAACGCAAAGTGGATTAGATCCGGGAGGAGCTGAACCGGTGAGTAAATACCGCGGCGCTCAAGGACTTCGCCCGCACATTATTGCGGAGATTGAGAAGCAATTCGGTTTCGATAAACCGGCTCATGAACGATTTTTTATGATGATTCGGGACTATGCCCGGTTTGATTTTGGCAAGAGTTATTTTCAGGATAGACGGGTCATTGACCTGGTGCTGGAAAAAATGCCCGTTTCTATTTCACTAGGACTTTGGACGACATTGATCATGTATTCGGTGTCTATTCCGTTAGGTATACGCAAAGCGGTGAACGATGGAACGAGATTCGATGCGTGGACAAGCAGTGTCGTTATTGTCGGCAATGCTATTCCCAGTTTTCTGTTTGCGATTCTTTTGATCGTTGTGTTCGCCGGTGGCCGTTATCTCGACTGGTTTCCACTACGCGGGCTTGTTTCATCCAACTGGGACGAACTGGTTTGGTGGCGGAAAATTCTTGACTATCTTTGGCACATGACCCTGCCCATTACGGCAATGGTAATGAGTGCCTTCGCCGGGCTGACCATGTTAACGAAAAACTCTTTTCTGGATCAGATTAATCAACAGTACGTCCTTACCGCAAAAGCAAAAGGCTTATCGGAAAACCGGGTGCTTTACGGTCACGTGTTTCGCAATGCCATGTTAATCGTAGTTGCCGGCTTTCCCAGTGCATTGATTGGAATTCTGTTTACAGGCGCCTTGCTAATCGAGGTCATATTCTCGCTGGACGGTTTGGGCTTGTTAGGTTATCGGGCCGTGTTGGATCGCGACTACCCAGTTGTGTTTGCCACACTATTCTTTTTTACATTACTGGGTTTGGTGATGCAGATTGTGCGTGATGTGATGTATACCATTATCGACCCGCGCATTGATTTCGAGGCGCGAAATGTTTGAGTTCGCGAGGCTGTCACTTGCCCCTGCAGAACCAGCACTTCCACCCTCCTTGGTGGTCGCCACCCCTCCTACCCGAACCGACGAAACTTTTAGGAGCGAACGCAGTTCGCGAATCGAATAACGTATGGCTAAAGGACGTTACATCGGATTTCACATCTCGCCACTAACGCAGCGTCGTTGGGAGAACTTTCGTGCCAACCATCGTGGCTATTATTCGTTTTGGATTTTTATTGTTCTTTTCTTTATCACCTTGGGCGCAGAGTTTGTCGCCAACGACAAACCCTTGCTTATCAACTACGACGAGGAGTTTTACTCGCCGATTTTCAAAACTTATCCGGAAACGACATTTGGCGGTGAGTTCGAAGCACCCGCTGACTACAAAGACCCCTATGTTATTGAACTCATCGAAGAAAAGGGGTGGATGATTTGGCCGCTTATTCGGTTCTCCGCCCGCACTATCGATTTTGATTTGCCGGTCCCGGCCCCTTCGCCGCCGTCGAAGCAACATTGGTTAGGTACGGACGACCAGGCACGAGATGTTATGGCCAGGTTAATTTATGGATTCAGAATATCCGTCCTGTTTGGCTTAATATTGACCGCAATCAGCTCAGTCATCGGGGTCGCAGCCGGTGCCGTACAAGGTTATTTTGGTGGTCTACTGGATTTAATATTTCAAAGATTTATTGAGGTATGGGAAGGATTACCGGTGCTCTATTTGCTCATCATCATGGCTGCAATTATTCAACCGGGGTTCTTTAGTCTATTGGGTTTGATGTTACTGTTTGCCTGGACAGCTTTGGTGTCGGTTGTGCGGGCTGAGTTCTTAAAGGCCCGTAACCTCGAGTATGTTCGTGCCGCAAAGGCCCTAGGCGTCAGCGACCATATAATCATGTTTCGTCATGTATTGCCCAATGCGATGGTAGCGACGCTGACATTTGTTCCATTTATTTTGAGTGGTTCCGTAACGACGTTAACCAGTTTAGACTTTTTGGGACTGGGTTTGCCCGCCGGATCGGCCTCTTTGGGCGAGTTGCTCAACCAGGGAAAGAATAACTTGCAAGCGCCGTGGCTGGGCCTCAGTGGATTCTTTATTATCTCGATTTTGCTGAGCCTGTTAGTGTTTATCGGCGAAGCGGTGCGTGACGCCTTCGATCCACGCAAGAACGTAGCTTAAACCGACGACGCGAATGGACGATGCGCGAAGGGAAACGTTTACCTGGAATTTATCCAGCACGGTACAGGAATTATGGCCGGTCATAGCCGATACTGCTCGGTTTAATGAAGCTATCGGATTTCCGAAACACTCCATTGAAGAAATACCGCAAGCGGACGGCTCGGTTAAATTTATCGCGCGAGCCAAGATGAAAGGTTTAACCATTAGCTGGGACGACATCCCGCAAAACTGGGTGACCAACCGGTGGTTTGAACATGAACGTGTTTTTCACAATGGTCCGTTAAAGTCGTTATTGGCCCGGCTTGAAATCAAACCCAATGGAAGTGGATCGATCATAGATTACTCCATCGGACTGACGCCTGCGAATACAATTGGGCGCACGTTGATCGCAAGCGGTTTGGTGTTTCGAAAAATTCGGCAAGACATTGGACGCATGCTTAAACATGCAGACGACTATTGCGGGGGAATAAAAGAACGCAAATATCCTTATCCATCACCCAAATTGATTCGCGGCGGTGAACAAAGATCGTTGGATCTGGGAAACAAAATTGACCAAACACCCTATGGCCACGGTTTAGGGAAAAAGCTTGGGCAGTGGCTTATTACTGCTTCGGATATTGATGTCATGGCAATCCGCCCATTGAAACTGGCGCGGGAATGGAACGTTCCAGAGCGATATGTGATCGAGGCATGTCTGGAGGCCACACGTCAAGGTTTGTTGCGCATGCGATGGGACTTGCTGTGTCCGCGTTGCCAGATTGGGAAGTCGCCGGTGACGACGTTGAAAGAATTGCCCAAAGGCACGCATTGCAATGTCTGCAATATCGATTATCAGCGCGATTTTTCCAACAACATTGAGTGTGTATTTTCGCCTTCGGTGTCGATTCGTGCGATAGATCAAGGTGAATATTGTTTGATGGGAGCGATGACAACACCGCATATCAAGCTTCAGTTAACCGTCGGCCCGGATTCGCGAGCTAATGAACATATCGATTTTGAACACGGTACTTACCGTGTCCGCACGCTGGAACCTGGCGCTGAACAAAACATTGAGTGGTCAAGCGGCGGATTTCCTGATATCGGACTCAACGGTGGTACGATTGAGATCGCACCGTCTAACGATACTTCAACCATAATAATCACCAACAATAACAAAAGACCATTCACTGTCATCGTCGAGGAGTTAGCTTGGCGGCGAGATGCGTTGACTGCACATCGTGCCACTACGCTACAAGCGTTTCGGGATGTAATGGATGAGGAAATACTCAGGCCTGGAGACGATGCCGCCATCGATTCCGTTACTATCATGTTCACCGACCTCAAAGGTTCGACGGCATTGTACAACCGTATCGGCGATCCCCAAGCTTATGTGTTAGTGCGCGAACATTTTGTCATTCTCGGTGACGTTGTGCGCGAATGTAACGGTAGTATCGTAAAAATGATCGGTGACGCGATTATGGCGGTCTTTGCCGATCCCTCGGACGGATTTCAATGTGCTATCCGCATTCATGAGGAGATCGACAAATATAACCAGATTTCTGATAAAGAGTCTTTAGTCATTAAACTCGGTTTACACATCGGTCGTTGTATCTCAGTGACGCTCAACGGCAAATTGGACTACTACGGTGCTATGGCCAACATTGCCGCACGTTTACAAAACGAAAGTATCGGCGGGGATGTTGTTTTGTCAGAAGCCTTTGCCGGCGACCCGGCAGTCAAGCCTGCCTTGAAAAACTATTCCTTACTCGAAGAAACGGCACAACTGAAAGGTTTCGAAGGCGACATATCGTTTTACCGGATAAGTGCGAATGAGATCAGCGCGAAGCACAAAATGCAAAGACAGTTACCCATACAATGAACAAATCCGCTGACAACAAAAAAAAGTTGGGTAGTCTGCTGGAAATTGAAGACTTGTCTGTCGTATTCGATACACCTTCCGGTGCGGTTGAGGCAGTTAAACATGTGTCGTTTAATATTGACAAAGGAGAAACCGTCGCCTTGGTAGGCGAGAGCGGCTCCGGTAAATCGGTAACCGCTTTGTCAATAATGCAGTTGTTGCCTTATCCCAAAGCGCGCCATCCCAATGGCAGTATCCGTTTTCAGGACGAGGAACTCATAGGCGCCAACAAGGAAACACTCAGCCGCATTCGTGGAGATCGCGTAGGCATTATCTTTCAGGAGCCCATGACATCTTTGAATCCGCTACATGTAGTCGAAAAGCAAATTAATGAAACATTGATATTGCATAAGGGCATGACACCGGAGCAAGCGCGTGCGCGGACATTGGAACTACTCAATCTGGTGCGTATCCGTGAACCGGAAAAGCGTTTAAAGGCATATCCACATCAACTATCCGGTGGTCAACGTCAACGGGTGATGATTGCCATGGCACTGGCTAACGAACCGGATATCTTGATTGCAGACGAGCCTACCACCGCTCTGGACGTCACCATTCAGGCACAAATCCTCAACTTGCTGGGCGATCTACAAAATGAACTGGGCATGGCCATGTTATTGATTACCCACGATCTCGGTATCGTGGAAAAAGTCTCCGACCGAGTTTACGTCATGAAGGCCGGTGAGATTGTCGAAGCGGGCCAAACGGAACAAATCTTTAGCGCGCCTGAGCAACCCTACACCCGTATGCTGTTGGAATCCGAACCCTCCGGCAAACCACTCACCACGGATGCTGATAACCCGGTCGTATTGCAGGGCAAAAACATTCGTGTCTGGTTTCCCATCAAGAAGGGTATATTACGACGCACGGTGGATCATGTGAAAGCCGTGGATGACGTCAATGTCGAAATACGAGAGGGGCATACCGTTGGTGTGGTGGGCGAAAGCGGATCGGGAAAAACCACGCTGGCCTTGGCGTTGCTGCGTTTGATCGAATCCACGGGTGAAATCGTATTTCAAGGTCAAGATATTCAAGGGGTAAAGGGCTCCGAACTTAAACCCTTGCGTCAACAAATGCAGATCGTATTCCAAGACCCCTACGGCAGTCTAAGTCCGCGTTTATCTATCAGTCAGATAATTGAAGAAGGACTGATCGCACATGATCTAGTCGGTTCTGAAGAGCAACGCGAAGCCATGGTAATCGAGGCTTTACAAGAAGTCGGGCTTGACCCGGATACCCGTCACCGCTATCCACACGAATTTTCCGGTGGCCAACGTCAACGTATTGCGATTGCCCGTGCCATGATATTAAAGCCTAAGCTTGTGGTGTTGGACGAACCCACATCCGCACTGGACCGTTCAGTGCAGGCGCAGATTGTCGACTTGCTGCGCGAGTTACAGCAACAACATCAACTGGCTTATATGTTTATTAGTCACGATTTAAAAGTGGTTCGTGCGCTCAGTGACGAACTCATCGTGTTGCGTGCAGGAAAAGTAGTCGAACAAGGCAATTCTGATACGATTTTTTCTAATCCCATGGAACCGTATACCCAAGCACTGATTAGTGCCGCTTTTGATTTAGAAATTACAGATGAGCGCTATGTCGCAGCTTAAAACCTATCTCAAGATAGGTTCTAACGGTAAAACTTGCGATCTTTGATAGCGTAGGTGTTTTTATCGATCCAGTATTTGGTAGTAATGCCGAACGTGCCTTTAACGATTCCCCGTGGTTTGCCGTCAACAAGATTGGGTAACAACAAAGCACGGTAGATGACAATAAAATCTGTGTCGCTTTCGGTGAACCCGATTTTATAGTGCTTTAGTTTTCGCTGCTCCTCGGATAAATCACTCAATGACGCGAAATCTTTTTGGCTGATGGCAAAGGCTTTCAAATAGGCACCCGGCAGCATTTTTTGGTCGGACTCCGGCGATCCGAACTGATCTTCGACCACGCCTTCTCGGCACACATAGCCGTCGTCGTAGGCACACCGATCTTCGAGACTGGTGACGAAATCGATGATTTCGTCACCGGTTTCTGCGGATGTGGTCATGCAACTTTGGGTAAGTAATATTGTGTAAACGGCCAACGCGAACTTTGACTGAACATCCATATTCAGTTCGCAATGGTTCCTAATTGAACAACGGCTCCCGTTCTGTGGTTATGAAAAAGAAATCGACCTGCCGGCGTTCCCAAGTAACCATCCACACCAAACAACCGATCACTTTGCAAATCTTGCGGCGAGAATTCTTCGTTGACAAAGCGTGGATCCGGACCCCCATGAGTATGATAAGAAGCCGTAGCGCGTGTACCGGAAGGGATCGCTCCAGCGCCGGGTGTGGGATCGGGAAGGAACACGCTTGCAACCTGTCCCTGCACCGGTTCAGTAGAGGAAAAAGTATTGTCTGAACGGCGATAGACCCAGCCGCCATGTTCCCGGTTCTGACGCACGGACGTTGGATTGATTCGATTAAGAACGTTACGCGCAGCCGCGTTTTGCGTAGCGAATCGTTGTGCGTCATCGTTATCCTTGTCGCCGGAACTCGACAAGGCGCTTGCAGCCACAACACCACCTACTGCGATACCGCCAATCATAAAGCCTTTGTGTCTTTTCTTTTTGGCCTCCTCTTCCGTGGGTTCAGTTTCGCTGGCATGGAAAGACGTATTTGTCTTTCCAATTAAACCCGAGAAACTCAACATGATGCGATTTTCATCACCGTCTTCGTACAGAGGGTTGCGCCCAGATTCCAGGTCCAAGCGAATTTTACGATGATCATCTCCATTAACCAGTAAACTCAAACGCCGCAACGATGCATCATTGGTGGTCTTTAGTTCCTGATACTCCACCTGCAAACGCCCAAACACCAAACCCGTATCCAAGCCTTGACCAACCTTGTCGTCTCCCCGCTCGTACAAGGCAAAACGGGAGTAAAACCGGCTGGACGATAAGCCGGTGAAATAACCGAAACGGTCATCGACATCAGGGTTAGTTAAACGCACGGCACCGATTTGCGCGTCCAGCGTATCGGTTAACGAGCGCTTAAGATCGGCACCGGTGAACTGGTAATCTAAATCAACCCCACCATGGAAGAAATAAGGGTTCAAGCCTTGATACGCGTGTTCAGATTTGGCAAATGAATGACCACGACCCATGTGCACAGAATAAGTGGTCTCACCTATTGATGTACCTAAACGAAATTGCTGTTCTTCCTCACCTGCGGTACTGGATAAATGCAGTAATTGATCGTCTAATGATTGGGTAAAATCAAACCGTAACGAACGATAAGGTTCCACTCCTTCCAGAAATTCTAAGTCTTTGCTGGGTTCAATTTGTAAATAAGTAAAGTCGGTGGCACGAAAACCGATTTGCCTGTCCGATGCAACAAATGAACTGGTCAACATGGTCGCGTTGTTTGGCGCAGTATTTAATTCGTTAGTGGCAAACAATCCTGCAAAAGCAGTCATTGAGTTGAAAAATAAGCCAGTAAAAATAGATACAAAAAGAAGCCTTAGTTTCCTAGTCATAGTTAATCCTTGAAAAAGTCACCCACCACTGAGTGTGCAGCTAGTTTAATATTAACGCTAAGATATAGAAACACCAAAGCATAGCATATTGATTTTAATAAGTTAGTTGATCAGCGCTGGTTTTCGTCGGTTACACAGCTAGGCAATCAGTGGAGCGGGTGAAGGGAATCGAACCCTCATTAGAAGCTTGGGAAGCTCCCGTTCTACCATTGAACTACACCCGCTTATTTGTCGAACTGGTGATGAATATGGTTTCTATATCAACTCTTATCGCCGCGGGGCGTGCCTCCAACAAACATTTATGATGTTTCTTTAATTAAGGTGCTTCATCATCAAAATTCAACGTGTCCCAACCCGGATCGGGTGTAAACCGTTCGCCGTATTTTTCCGTGAATTGCTTTAACCGGCCGGTGAGTCGTTGTTTTCCCTCCGTGGCAATGTAATGCATTGGGCCACCGCGAAACGGTGCAAAGCCAGTACCAAAGATGACACCCGCATCAAGCAAATCGGCATCGGACACCACACCCTCACGCAAACAAGCGACCGCTTCGTTAACAAAACGTAACACCATACGGTTAGTGGTGTCACCGGGAACATCGTAACCTTTTGGTGGCGACGACTTTTGCGGCTTACCATTCTTCCAGGTGTAAAAACCCTGGCTGCTTTTCTTGCCGAGTTGACCATTGTCCACCTTCGCCTGCAATACATAAGGTACCTCGCCGCCAAAACTTTCGGTGAGATTTTTGGCAACGTGCAAGCAAATATCCAATCCCACCGTATCAGCCAGCTCAATCGGACCCATTGGCATACCAAAGTCAGTGGCGATCTTGTCAATGACATATGCCGGCATGCCTTCGTTGGAAAGCTCTACCGCTTCCATCAAATAAGGCATCAAAATCCGGTTGACTAGGAATCCGGGTGCACTTGTTACCGGCACTGGCAAACGATTGATTTGACGTGCGAATACAGCCGCTTGCCTGGCTTCGATGTCCGATGTCGCCTCGCCAGCAACGATTTCGACTAGTTGCATCTTGGCCACAGGATTAAAAAAGTGCAAACCCACCAGCCGTTCGGTTTTAGCCAACACCGAACTCAAACTTTCCAGTGGAATACTGGATGTGTTGGTAGCCAAGATCGCGTTGTCCTTTAGCTTTGGCTCGATATCTTTAAACAAACCTTGTTTGGCTTCAGCGTTTTCAAATATCGCTTCTATGACCACATCCGCCCAAAGCACGCCATCGCCCTGCACGTCAGGCATGAAGCGATCCACGGCAGCCTGTACCAACCGGCGATCGCGTAAACGCTTTTTAAATAAATCGTAAGCGCGCTTCATCACCCGGGCCAGTGCTTCGGGATTATTGTCTTGAATAGTGACGCGCAAGCCCTGGGCCGCACACCAGGCTGCTATATCACCACCCATGACGCCAGCGCCGATGACATGCACGTGCCCAAATGTTTCTTTCTCCGTGCCTTCAGCGGGTCTGCCCAATGCTTTCAGTCGCTCCTGCAAAAAGAACACTCGCACCAGGTTTTGCGCTGTTGAACCAGTTACTAAACCTGCCACTGAACGTGCTTCTTGTTCCAGCATCTCGCGCTCGTCGCCACCGTGTTTCTCCCATAAGTCAATCAATGCGTAAGGGGCCGGATAATGTTTAGGCGACGCTTTGGCCGCGACCTGTTTGCGCAGGAACTTGCTCATAATGGGCCGCGCCATGCCGGCATTGACGACCGTCTGCCATCCGGGCGCTCTACGCGGCTTGGGCTCGCGTTGAATCATCAAAACAGCGGCACGTTTCAAATGACGTTCGGGTATCGCCTTATCGATAACACCCATCGACTTAGCTTGCTTGGAACGCAATGTGCGTCCGGTCAACATCAGGTTCATAGCGGAAGGCACACCGATGGTCCGGATCAATCGCGCTGTACCGCCAAAACCGGGATGAATACCCAGCAACACTTCCGGCAAACCGATGCGTGTGCCGGTGTCGTCCACCGCCACGCGGTATCGGCAGGTGAGCGCCAGCTCCAAACCACCACCCAGGCAATGTCCGTTGATCATGGCGACGGTGGGGATACGCATATCGTCGATTCGTTGAAATATTGCGTGGGCCCGTTGAATCAATTCCAGCGCTTCCGTTTCGCTGCTCAACGTTTTGAATTCGGTGATATCGGCACCAACGATAAAACTATTTTTTTTACCCGAACAGAGCACTAGACCTTTAGGCCTTTCCTCGTCAACACGATCCAAAGCGGTGTTGAGTTCTTCTATCACATCCCGTGACAACGCATTTTGATCGGCATCGGCCTTGTCGATGGTGAGCCAGGCGATCTCCTGGTCATCGACTTTGACGCGCCAGTGTTTCAAGTCCAGGGTAGTGTTACCCGTCGTGGTGTTCTCGTTCATCTAAGCCACACGTTCCAGCAACATGGCGCCGCCTTGACCACCACCTATGCAAATGGTGGCCATGCCACGGTGTTTGTCTTTGTCATGCAACACATGTAGTAAATGCAAAACAATGCGCGCCCCACTGGCACCCACAGGATGACCGATACTCACCGCACCACCATCCACATTCAATGTGTTTTCATCCAGTTCACCCAATGGTTCATCTAACCCTAGTTCATCCGTGCAATAGTCCTCGTTTCTCCAGGCAGCCAGACAAGCTAACACCTGTGCCGCAAATGCCTCGTTGATTTCCCAATAATCAATATCGGATAAACCGAGGTGATGGCGTTGTAGTATGGGCGTGCTGGCATGCACTGGCCCTAGACCCATTTGCCGCGGATCGAGTCCCGCCCATTCGCTGTCCACAATGCGTCCAACCACCACCAAGTCATGTTTTTTTACCGCTTTGTCGCTGGCCAAAATCAACCAGGCAGCGCCGTCGGTAATTTGCGCACTGTTACCAGCGGTGACATTGCCGACTTCGCGGTCAAAGACCGGTCGCAACTTCGCCAGCTTTTCCATACTGCTGTCACGACGCAAACCGTTGTCGGCATCGTACGTCTTGCCCTTAGTGTCGTAGAGATTTTCGATCTCAGTTAATCGTCCTTCATCGGTAGCTGCCGCTAAACGTTGGTGGCTGCGCAAGGCAAACTGGTCCATTTCGTCGCGGCTGATATTAAAACGATAAGCTAAGTTTTCGGCGGTTTGACCCATAGATAAACCAACCACTGGATCGGTGAGACCGCGCAGTAAACCAATGATGGGTTTTAAGTGCGCTGGACGAATGTGCGTGAACACAGTCGCCTTAGCCATGGGCGTTTTCGCTTTAGCCAGATCGCCCAACCAGTTCACCATGTGGTCGTTGTACAAAACCGGGGCGTGACTCATGGCTTCCGTACCGCCGGCCAAAACCAGGTCGGCACGGCCGAGGGAAATATTGGTTGCGGCGGAATCCAAGGCCTGCATACCGCTGGCGCAATTACGCATGACCGTCCAGGCGGGCACATCCTCTCCACAACCCAAACGCAACGATACCACACGACCAATGTTGGCCTCGTCGGCGCTAGGTGCGGCGCAACCGAGAATGACCTCGTCCAAGTCAGTAGGCGCGAAGTTTTGCCGTGCTAACAATGGCCGCCCGGCAACAACAGCCAGATCAGAAGCCGTAAACGGCCCGCGTTTGCCGTCTGCCTTCAGAAAGGGGGTACGGCTGCCGTCGATGACATTGACGGTCCTTCCGTTGTGCATTACTGCTCCATGGAAAATGTTATTTTGACATTGCAATCTTAACCCAGCACCGGTACAAGCGATAGCACGAGCAGGGTTTTAATGTGCATCAGGATAACACCAATCACCACCGACCGATTCGCAGCTATGTGCGTAGGGAAGGACGTATAACGCCCGCCCAACGCCGCGCCTTGGGTGAGTTATGGCCTCGTTTTGGACTGGATGCGGGTGTTCCCACTGATATCGAACAAGTATTTGGCCGGATTGCGCCAATCATCGCCGAGATTGGTTTTGGCGACGGTAGCGCACTCTTGCAGATGGCACAGAAACATCCCGCGAACGACTATATCGGGATCGATGTACACCGGCCGGGCGTGGGCAGATTGTTATTGCAACTAGACAAACAAAAATATGAAAATGTCCGCGTTTTTTGCGAAGACGCTAAACAGGTGTTTGCGCACTGCCTACCGCCAAGTTCATTGGATACTGTTTTAATTTTTTTTCCGGATCCATGGCATAAAAAACGACATCATAAACGCAGATTAATACACGCCGATTTCGTTACGCTCGTGGTTGACACTCTAAAACCCGCCGGGCGCTTACATATCGCGACGGATTGTCACGACTATGCCGAACATATCATGCATGTGTTATCGAACGAACCTTGGTTGACTAATTGCGCAGGTGAATGGAAGTATGCGCGCCGGCCTAACTACCGACCATTCACAAAGTACGAGTGTCGTGGCCAAATCTTGGGACACAGTGTTTGGGATTTGGTTTTTAAAAAAATACAAAGAGAAATTCCGGTATAACGGATAACCGAAAGTCAACAGTTAAACGCTTTTGTAAGAGTGGCTTTAACCGCGATGAGTATTTGACAATAATTCTGTTCACCATCTAGCCCCTACACTATTTAAAGTAACATAACGAGAAAAAAGAATTATGAAAAAATTATCAGGTGGACAGGCCGCAGTCGAATCACTCAAGGTGGAAAAAGTCAAACATGTATTCGGTTTGATCGGTTCGGCGACCATGGAGATATTTGACGCTCTTTACGATGCGAAAGAGATTAGTTTTATTGGGGTACATGACGAGCGCACCGGCACCCACATGGCCGATGGTTATGCCCGTGCATCGGGCCGGCCCGGTGTGATACTCGCTGGCCAAAACGGTCCCGGTGCGACTAACCTTGTTACCGGCCTTGCACAAGCAAACGCCGCTTTCTCCCCGGTTGTTTCCATTGCGGGTTCGTTGTCTTCCGGCCATGTCTATCGCGACGCTTTTCAGGAGATCGATCAGCAAGCGTTGTTCAAACCGATTACCAAAAAAACTTGGACCGTTACCCAAACGGATCGCGTGCCGGAAATGTTTCGTGAAGCATTTCGTACGGCGATGACCCCGCGGCGCGGGTCGGTGCAACTCAATCTCCCACGCGACATTTTGTCCAATACGGCTGAGTTTCCAGATTTTCAAAACCCCGAGACTTATCGTTCACAAAACGTTCCATCTGGTTCAGTCAATGACATAGAGAATGCGGCGCGCTTGCTCCGCGGCGCAAAGCAACCGGTCATTGTGACTGGCGGTGGTATCAAGTGTACCGGTGGGCACGCAGAAGTACTTGCGCTTGCCGAGGCCTTAAACGCACCCATTGCCACCGCACCGGGGCATGGTGACGTCATACCGTTTGGTCATCCGTTAAACGCCGGTCAGATGGGTCCGCGTGGTAATCCGGTTGCGTCCCGGTTGGTGAAAGAGGCGGATGTGATTTTGGCGTTGGGCACACGTTTAGGTTTCAATTCAACGTTTTATTCTTATGACAACATTAATGAGCAAGCGTCAATCATTCAGGTAGAACTGGAGCCGACAGCCATTGGCCGTTACTTTCCGGTCGCTCTGGGCGTCTGGGCAGATGCACGAACAGCGGCGCAACAATTGCGTCATGCACTTGGTAACTTGCAGGCCCACGCTGAGGTCGAAGCATGGACAGAGAACTATAAGAATGAACGCGCCGCCTATCTGGAAAAGCGGGATTCGGAAGCCGCCACACAAACGCATCCCATTCAACCTTCCGGTCTGTTTAAAGCACTACGCGATGTATTGCCGAAGAATGCAGCGGTTACCATGGACGCCGGTACGCTTTGTTTGCAAGCCACCGATGCATTGAATTATTGGGAACCGCCATGCTTGTTTACACCCCTTGATTTCGGTCTAGTCGGTTTCTCCTTTGCTTGCGGTCTTGGTGTTAAAGTGGCACGACCGGATCGCCCGGTTGTAAGTCTGATGGGCGACGGTGGGTTCGGTATGACGCTTTCGGAACTCAGTACCGCCGTCGATCATGGTATTTACACGGTAACCATTGTTATGAACAATCAGTGTTGGGGAGCGGAGAAAGCGTATCAGCGCGACTTTTTCGGCGAACGTTATATCGGTGCTGACATCAGCAGCCCACCGTTTGACAAAATCGCTGAACTTTATGGTGCGGCAGGATTTCGCGTGGACCGAATCTGTGAAGTGGGTGATGCCGTCAGCAATGCACTCGACTGCGGTAAACCGGCAGTTATCGATATCGCGGTCGATCCGAATGCGCTGTACAGCTTCCGTCGCGACTCTTTTAAACACAGATCACCAAAATGACTAAAGGGCACCTCGAAAAATTGATCTCTTTTGGTGATGTAGTCGATAAACTTACCATACCATTATCATCGTAGAAGAAGCGGCAGGAGACATGCAACAGCCTGGTTTTTTTGATCTTGACGAGCGCTATGAGAAGTTGAGCAAGCAGGGCGATCCTCTGGAGGCGCTCAATGCAACGATTGCGTGGTCGACGTTTCGCCCGGTTCTGAAGCAGGTACAAAAGCGGGAGCGTAAAAGTAACGCAGGTCGAAAGCCGTACGATGGGATTGTGATGTTCAAACTGCTGGTATTGCAGAGTTTGTACAATCTGAGCGACGAGCAGGTGGAATTTCAGGTTCGTGATCGGTTGTCATTTATGCGATTTCTTGGTCTGAGTCTGGAAGAGCGCATTCCGGACGCTACGACACTGTGGTTATTTCGAGAGAGAGTCTGATTGAGCATGGGCTCATTGAGTTGTTGTTCAAGCAATTCAACCACTATCTTGATACACAGGGTTACGTGGCCCGCAAGGGTCAAATCGTCGATGCGACGATTGTACCGGTCCCCAGGCAACGTAACAGTCGGGAAGAGAACAAGGCGATCAAGGCGGGCGAGATTCCTGAAGGTTGGGAAGGGCACCCCGACAAGCTGAGCCAGAAAGACACACAGGCCCGCTGGACGAAGAAACACAACAAGAGCTACTACGGCTACAAGAATCACGTGGACATAGATAATCAGCACAAACTCATCCGTCGCTACCATGCCACCGATGCGTCGGTACATGACAGCCAGGTTCTGGGTGAGTTGATCGATCCGGACAATACCGGTGCGGATGTTTGGGCTGACAGTGCCTATCGTTCTGACGACACGGAGCGGGAGCTGAAAAGCAAGGGTTATCGCAGCCGCATTCACCACAAAGGCAAACGTAATAAACCCCTATCCCAACACAAACAGTCGGTGAATCAAAAACGATCGACCATCCGGGCCCGTGTCGAGCATGTATTTGGATATCAGGAAAACAGTATGGGCGGCAAGCTCATTCGGACAATTGGACTGGCCCGTGCTCGTGCCAAAATGGGAATGATGAATCTGGGTTACAACATGAAGCGGTTGGTGTACCTGCAAAGAAAGCAAGGCAGGGTAGTTGCGTCTATTGCATAGAAATCGCAATGAAAATTGCGATCAAACGCACAACATACATCAAACCCGCCCAGCAATAGACTCAAAATTTCCCGAGTAAATCAGTTTCAAGTCATGCTTCACTGTAATTCTGAATTATTCGAGGTGCCCTTAAGGAAACCTGCGAAACACGGAATTCTATACTAATAGTGGTGGTCTTAGATGAAGGAATCAGAATTACCAACTATTATGTATTTCCGCTTTGCGCTAATCCCGTGACAGACCACGTTACCGTGTAAGTAATGTTGTGCGTTTTATAACGAAAAATTCGACATCTTCTTTGGCTATTCTGCTGACAAAAATCTTTTTGATCTTCGTCGTGTGCTCGCCTACCGTATTTGCCGCTTGGGTCCACGTGACCTGCCAAAGCTACTATGAATTCTCGCTGTCCGAAACCGAAATTAGCTGTTCGAATTTTGATTTATTAGAAGACAGGCAAGGGTATTTTATTTCCGTGTTGTCTACGGCAAGGGCAAATCGAGAGACCGGACATCTTTCAATTGCGAGCAGTGGCGGATCCATCCGTAATATCGGTTTTGAAGGTGGCGGCTCCAAAGCGTATTTACGCAAGACTTATACCGTCGACGGCCGATGGTGGGGCTGGCTGCCCGTCACGGTGAATGTCGAATTAATCTATGTATTTGTCGGATTCGGCGAAGCCCAGCTTAACGCAAATCTTTGGACCTATGGATCAAACAAGTTGATCAGCGAAAATCAGGCGAGTCTTATTTTGCGTTACGATGGCTTTGAACACGCTAACTTGTCTCATTCCAAAACCGTCGGAAGCGTAGAACTGCCAAAAGAGGGCGTTTACCAAGAACGTGCAGCCCTTCAGCTGACTGCCAACCAACTGGTTCATCATTCGGAGCCAACGCTCGACGTTCGGATTGATTTGCTAGGTTGGTCGGCGCCGAATCTAGGTAGTATCGGCTCTAAAATCAGCGCATCGGTAGAAGCGGACGCTAAAGTTAATATATTGATTCCGCAAAAAGCAAGTGTGGCCCAAGTAGAGCACGGCGAAAACTGACACTTTGTTAAAAAAGCTCTCCCTGTTTATCGGGGTTATTCAGAGACAGTTGGGTTCGCAGTATGCCGATTAAGATGAAAATTTAAAGACACCTGTTGTTGACGGACCACATCGGCCAATTCCCGATCAGCCTAATCGCTTTGTGATGCAGGTTGGTATCTGAATCTCAGACTACCGTCATCGGGTTCGATAATACCTAGACTGCGTTTGGTTCGTTGATTCTCTTTGAGCCGGGCGGTCAGCGGTAGCCGCCAGTAACGTACGGGATAGATGCGAAGAAACGAGTTAGATGCGACATCGACACCGGTGACCTTAAGTGTTTCTATGAAATCGGATAAGTCGGCATCCTCATAACCAATTGTAAATAGCTGCTTTATCCTGTCTCCCGCGCGAGCATTGTGCCAAGTTACTAATAGCTTGTGTTTAGAACGTATTACTATTTAAATGCAATTCACTAGGACGTTGCGTGAATTCAAAAACCTCAAACTATCCTGAACTATTCAATAGTATTCACTTTCGCATCGAGAATAATATCTGATTTTAGCGAGTTAGTTATGAGGCACGCCTTTTCTGCTTTTTCCAACAAGCGTTGCGCCTTGTCCTTATCGGCCGCATTCGGAATCCACAAGGTGGCGTGAACGACCATTTCAGTAAACAAGGTTTTGCCTTCGATCTGCTCTAGTATACCGTCCGCAGTGCATTCGAGATTTTCCCACGATAATTTCGATGCCCTCGCGATTGCACGGAATGACAATACAAAGCAGTCCGCGACGGCAGCCATTAAAAACGATTCTGGCGACCATTGGTCTCCCGGCCCTCCGAATTCTATCGGCGGCATGGATGTTAAGTTGGTTAAACCATCAGAACTGAGTGCAACCGGTCCTTGTTCACCGGCATTGGCGGTTACGGAGTAGCGGTGGGGGAAGCTTTTCATTGTTTCTAGCGAAAGTTTATTTTGAAGGATTGTATCCGGCTAATTCCACATAAGCATAACCTTCCGCCTTGATATTTCCAATGGTACCGGCGACTTTACAGGCGCCTTCCCAGTAACGAAAAGCAAGATTCAGCTCTTGATCGTCCACTAGCGGACTTATGGTAAGGTCGATTCGTTTCCCGGGTACGGTAAAACGCCACTTTGCCGGATACTGCACTCCCGATTGTTCACTGCGCCAATAATCCAGTTCTTCGATCTGTACGTCGTTTGTCCGCAGCGTTTCTGTATCGCCGTTCGCCGCTACGATAACGCCCTGGTTAAACGGGTCATCGCTGCCATCCTCACGGCGTAAGCGATAAAACATGATTTCTCTATCGCCGTCTAATTGCAGGGCAAACCAGTCCCATCCCGATTGCCCCCTATCTAACGCGGATGTTGACCATTCCCTGTCCAGCCAGCTTGTACCGCTCACTTTGAAACGATGCTCGCCCAATACGAGTTCACCACCGGTGGCAAGACGCGTTAGAGAATAATAATAAGAAGCATTACCTGGCGCGGCGTTTTTCTGGCTCAAGCCATCATTGCCTTGTAATACCACCGGTTTTGTACTATGCAGTTTTAGATCGAGGCTGACATCATTTTGCGTTGCGTTTAGCTTGACCGCCAAGCAACCCCCGCATGAACCACCGTCGCTGTTTTCCTCACGGATGGACCAATTATCCAACCAAACGCGAAACGGCCCCACGCCCGCACCGGCTAAACCCGCTCCACCCCGGCTGAAGCGCTCCCATGCATAAAATCGTTGGTTTTCAACATCAGTGACAGCGAGGTGGGCCATATACGCTTGGTGGGTAGCCCAGCTCGATTCGCGTTGCGCATCGCCCGGTTTTAATCCAAAACGAAAAAAAGTGAGTTCATAGCCAAATCGCCGCTCGTTTTTGTCCACCAGATGACCGGTGAAATACCACCATTCATTTTTGTAATCCGTATGCGGCCCATGATCAGCGGGAAAAAGGAACGACCGTGGTTCGAGGGCCCGTTTAAAACCTTCGCTATCCGATTCGCCAAGAAATTCGCCGACACGCATGGTGGGTTCTGCGATGTCTTCATCGCCTGATAATCGAATCAAGATAACGCCCGCGGCAATCACAGCCAACATTATCAATAGAAAGGTTTTGTTCACGAAGTTCGGTTAGCGCTATTCTTCGCGCAGGGCCTTTGCCGGCGCATCGCGGGATAACTTATAAGCCGGATAAACACCTGCCAATAATGCTGCGCCCACCGCCAGCAATACGGCTTGAACAAGTATCGCCGGTTCAATGGAATACTGCATGGTCCAACCGAAGGAACGTTGATTGATGATGCGAATGAGTACCAATGCCATCACCAAACCTAACGGCAGAGCTAACACACCGGCGATGGCACCCATGATGCCGGATTCCATTTCAATCAAGCGCCATAGTTGAGCCGGCGTCAGACCCAAGGTACGTAACACGGAAAATTCTCGTGCCCGTTCTAGCTGATAACACATCAGGGCGGCGAAGACGCCGACTGCGGCCACAATGATCGCTAGAAACCGCAATACACTGGTGATAGTAAAAGTACGATCGAACACATCCATGGATACTTGCAGTAATCCCCGGTTTGAGCGTACACCCAGATTGAGCGGCGCTTCTGGGTGATTGGTAATAAATTCCACAATGGCTACCGAATCGGCGTCATCATCCAGATACAAGGCCGACGAGTTTGCGGTGGAATCCCCCCAATACTTGCTAAAGGTGTCGAAACTCATGGTAACCAGGCCCTGGTCACTGCCGTATTCGTAATAAATACCGGCAATGGGAAACTCATGAACACCGTTTGGTGTGTGCAATAGCACGTTGTCACCCACATCGAGTTGGCGGTGGTATGCAAACGGTTCGGTAATCAATACATGGTCCTGCGTTGTGAACGATACCCACGCTGCGTCTCGATCACCCTTCTTTAATGCAAAGCCATCGAATGCTGGTCGGTAGGCATCGACGGCAAAAACGTTGGTGGTTTGATTCTCGGACTCAAGTTTTAACCAGCGCCCGCGAGTAAGTTTTTCCACGCTCTGAATGTTCTCCAACAGGGTAATAAACTCAGGCACGAGACCGTTACTTTCACTGCTGGGTACTGCTAAATAAATATCAGCACGTAGTTGACCGGATAACCATTGCTCCACCGTGTATCGAAAACTGCCAATCATCACGCCAACGCCAATGGTGGTGGATACCGCCACCGTTAATGCAGCGATAGCCACGCCGGTACGACTCAAGGACTTGCCAATATTGCGCAACGCCATGCGTGCTTGCCAACTGCCGTGTATGCCCACTTGCGATAGGCGCAGAATGATGCTGGGAGAAATCAGTGCATAACCCAGGATGAGACAAAACAAACCGGCAAAACCGGCCGCAATACCGCTGGCGATGACAAACAATAAAAAGCTGATGAAAAATAGTACGATCCCTAATTGAAATGCTAAGTGAGCAATACCATGAGTACGCTGCTCCAATTCACTACGCCCGAGCACCGTCCGTGGTGGGGTATGAGTGGCGTCGACAGCGGGCACGGCAGCGGCCATAAGCGTCGCACCAAGACCTAGAGCAAGTCCCTTAACTAAAGTAAATCCACTTATGGTATAAGCCACGTCGGCTAAACTAAAATAAAGGTCGTTGATAGTGCGGGTAACGAGTTGCAATAGACCCTGAGCAAGTAACACACCGAGCAAAATCCCGAGCGTGGATGCGATTACACCCATGACCGCGGCTTCCACCATGACGGTGTTAAATACTTGGCGGCGGGAAACACCAATAGCCCGCAACATGCCAATTTGTTGCCGGCGCCGCAGCACGGCGAAACTCATACTGTTGTAGATCAGAAACATACCAATCACCAGGGCCAACAAACTCAAGGCTGTAAGATTGATCTGAAACGCACGGGTCATCTGCCGTTGAGCATTACCCCGTGATGTGCTGGTAAGCAGTTGAACATCGCTCGGTAATGCGGCGCGAATTTTTTCCAGTGCTGATTCATCATCGGAGATCAGTTCGATACTGGATAAGACACTCAGCTTGCCGAGTATTTCCTGGGCTGACGAGATGTCCATCAACAATACGTTACCCAACGCATTGTTATGGACCTCGTCTTCCACTGGGATAGCCGCCACTATTTGCAACAGTACGTGCTCACCGTTTGCTAACAACGACAACACGTCGCCACCGGATACGCCCAATTTTTTTGCTGTTGAACTACTCACAAATCCAGTCTGAGGTTCGGTTAATAGCGCAATCCAATCAATCGACATGTCGGCGTCACCATAATCGCGAAATCCAAATTCACTAAAAGGGTCGATACCCAGCAATCGCAAGCGGAGCTCGCCATCCGCCGTTCGCACCATACCTTCGACGACCGGTGCAATTTGGGTGACACCGATTTCGACACGAAGTTTACGATACAGTGATTCGTTAATGCCCTGTGGGCCACCGACGATGCGATGAGTGGTACGTCCGCTGACTATTTCATTGGCGTTTTCAAAACTGGAATGAGCGCTGTGATTGGCGATATCGATAGCGATAACCACTGAGACGCCAAGCGCGATTCCGAAGATAGATAAGGCCGATTGCCACGGATGAATTCGGGCATCGCGTAACCAGGCACGCGAGAAACGAGAGATGTGGTGGCCCAGCAGCCAGTTATTCCGTAGGCTGAATGAGACCATTGCCGACTGTAAAAATTTTATCTACCCTCGCCGCGGCTTCCGTGCTATGGGTTGCCATGATGACAGTGGTACCCGATTGTTGCGTAAGGCGTTTGATCAAATCCAATACGCGAGCTGCCGTTTCCCCATCCAGATTGCCGGTGGGTTCGTCGGCTAATAGCAGTGCCGGTTCATGCACCATGGCGCGCGCCAAGGCCACCCTTTGTTGCTCGCCGCCGGATAAAATATCGGGAAAACTGTGGGCGCGATCGGACAGATCGATGTTCGCTAACCATTGTTGTGTACGGGCTCTAATCTCGTTTTCACCGACACCGTTTAGCTCCAACGGCAAGCCAATGTTTTCACCCACCGTAAGCGTGGGAATTAAATTAAGGAACTGAAACACAAAACCGATGTGTTGACGGCGAAACAAAGTACGATCCGTTTCCGATAAGGTCGTAATCGATTTGCGCGCGATTAGCACTTCCCCGGCGTCCGGCAATTCAATGCCACTGATGAGATTCAATAAGGTGGATTTGCCTGACCCACTGCGCCCCAACACCGCCGCGAACTCACCTCGGTTAATGGCGAAGTTGGCGTTGGCGAATACCTGACGTATGCGTTCGCCTTCTCGAAAAGACTTGCACACATGCCGCAGTTCTACTTGGGTTATCGCCTTATCCATAGTAGTCGATGACTTTACACCAACGAGGAGCGACCCTCTGATTAGTACATCTCGGTCGGATCAACATCTACCGACCAACGAACTGTACGGGCGATGCGGTCGTTTTCAATACGTGCTATCCAATCCCGCAAAAGTTGGTGTAGTGGAGGGCGGTGCAGCGCACGCACCAATAGCTGGGCACGATAACGTCCGGCTTTGCGTTCCATGGGTGACGGGACCGGGTCCATAATTTGTACGCTCCTGATATTGTGCGTTTGTATGATTTCCTGCGCATAGCGACGTATCTGTTTTAGGAAAGACAATGGCGCGCCAGCTTGGGGGGACTCCGCTCGTAGCAACACGAAATAAGCGTAAGGTGGGTAGCTCGCTTGCTTGCGTTCAGACAATGCCGAGGTGGCAAAACCATCATAGTCATGGGCACGAACATGTTCAAAGTAGGGGTTTGTGGGATAGTAAGTTTGAATCAATACCAGACCCGGTTTTCTGGCACGCCCCGCCCGTCCAGAGACTTGGGTCACCTGCTGAAACAAATATTCGGCAGATCGAAAGTCGATATTAAACAGACTCTGGTCCACATTAAGCACGCACACCAATGTGACATTGGAAAAATCATGTCCTTTGGACAAGATCTGCGTGCCTACAAGTATGTCGGCCGCGCCGTCGCGCGCCATGTTCAGGTGCCGCTCCAACTCGCCCTTGCGCGCCACGGTATCGCTATCGATACGCAACAACCGGGCCTGGGGAAAACATGCTTGCAAGCTTTCCTCCACCCGTTGCGTACCTTCACCGGCTTGATACAGTTTTTCGTTGCCACATTTTGGACACACCGCGGGAGCCGGTTTGTCGGTACCACAATAATGACAACGCAAGCGGCCACTACGGAGATGCAAGGTAAAGTTTGCATCACAACGTTGACACAAACCGCGCCAACCACATCTAAAACATACTAAAAGGGGTGCATAGCCACGCCGGTTGAGATAAATCAGACTTTGCTCACCCTTGTCCAGTCGTTGCCGAATAGCTTCAATAACAACTTGTGTCAAGCCATCTTTCGCCGGCATGGCATCCATGGACAGCAGTCTGATGTCCGGTAAGACTGCACCCGCGGCACGGGCGGGCAGACGCAGCCGCCGGTATCGTCCTTTGCGGGTATTGTCTTCACTCTCCAATGACGGCGTGGCAGAACCCAACACGACAGGAATATTCAGTTCGCTGGCCCGTTTTATGGCCACGTCACGGGCGTGGTAACGCACACCGTCTTGCTGTTTATAAGATACGTCGTGTTCTTCGTCAACGATCACGATGCCAAGGTTTTTTAGCGGCGTTAGAACTGCTGAACGCGTACCCAATACGACACCAATGCGACCATAGCTCGCCTGCCACCAAGCGCAATGCCGTTCCCCGTCGGAAAGACCGGAATGAACCACTGCCACTTTGTCCCCTAATCTTGCACGAAAACGTTCAACCAATTGTGGTGTCAGTGCGATCTCCGGGACCAGCACCATAACTTGTTCTCCGGCAGCAATTAGTTTCTCCGCGACATGTAAATAGACTTCGGTTTTACCGCTTCCGGTAATGCCATGTAGCAAGAAGCACTGGAATCGTCCGTGCGCCTGTAGAATCTTTTCAACCGCTTTCGATTGTTCCACGGTCAATTCGGGGCTGTGGTCGCGCGGGAACGAATTGCGTTGGGTGATTTCCTGCTCAAATATTTCCACCCAACCGCGCTTGCCCAACTCATGCATCGCCCTCCGCCACCCAACACCAAACTGTCGCAGCGCTTGCGTACCCACACCCGACGAGCCCGCCTCCTTTAGCAATGAATATAATTGACTTTGGCGCGGAGCCCGATTTAGTTCCTCGGTGCTCGTCTTCCGTCCTCGCTTGTTCAGCCGGTAATGCTTTTGAGTCTTGAGTGCAGCCAATTTACCCCGACGCAAAGTCGCCGGCAGCGCGAGTTTGATAACTTCGCCGATAGGTTGGTGATAATAATCCGACATCCAGCGCAACAACTTAAGGTGAGAACTATGAAGTACAGGCTCTGTATCGACCAATTTGGTCGCCTGGCGCAATTTATCGTCGGGTAAGTCACTATCCGTACTATGCCCGATAACCAAGCCAATCATTTGCCGGCGACCAAGCGGCACTTTTACCCGGCAACCAACGGCAGGAGCAAACTCAAGGTGGTCACACCGATAATCAAAAACACGGCGCAGCGGCACGGGTAGAGCGACTTGAACAAACTGCGATGAAACCAAATTCACCGCCTGCGCATGACGATCAATGGGTTTATGCTGACACGTTGTAACAGTGTGCAAACAAACTTGCTTAAGTTGTTGATGAAATTAGCTTTCATTGTTACCCACAGATTTTGTGGATAACTCTGTGCAAAAAGCATCATTACAAACCGTTAATCCTTTTTGATATGCCGAATTAATCTGATTGATTAAATTTTAGTCAATTGTTAAAACAATTTGATATCAATACGTTACAGCGAACAAAATCAGAGCCGCCGAGCCCACCCCGAATGCGTGACTTGCAATCCGCCGGTACATCCTGATTGTGTATAACTCGTCAACCAAGGGACGCTAGGTTAATCTGAGGTTATTATTTTTCAGTAAGTTAAGTCTTCCAATTAAATCGTAACTACAACACCCAGACGCAAATAGATCGAGTTCGCTCATCTGGACACACCTTTGAAACCATCTGACTGGAAAACCGTGTGCCGGCAGATTTCTGCAGCGCTCAAAACCAATTTGAGTTATATCAAGGCGAACCCCGTTAGTGGGGGCGATATCAATAATGCCTTCATTCTACAGACTTCGCGCGACCTGTTTTTCGTTAAGTGCAACCGTGCCAAATTATTAAGCATGTTCGAGGCCGAAGCCGAGGGCCTGCAAGAACTCGGCCGGGCCGATGCCATTCGCATCCCCGCACCGCTGTGCACGGGTGTGACCGACGATCAAGCTTATATTGTCATGGAATACATTGATCTGGGCGGGACCGTGCCCATGAGCGCCGCCACTCTGGGTGAACAGCTTGCTAAACAACACCGAGTTACGAAAGCCCGATTCGGCTGGCACCGTAACAACACGATTGGATCGACGCTCCAAATAAATACATTAACGGATGGCTGGGTGGACTTTGTCAAAAATCACCGACTGGGTTTTCAACTGAACCTGGCGCAAAAGAACGGGGCGGCCATGACGTTGATTGACAAAGGTCATCAATTGCTGGATGAATTACACCATTTCTTTACCGGTTACACACCCCCATCCGCCCTGCTCCATGGCGATTTGTGGGGTGGCAATGTGGCCGCAGCCCGGAGCGGCGAACCGGTCATTTACGATCCTGCGGTTTATTTTGGCGACCGGGAAACAGATATAGCCATGACAACACTGTTCGGCGGTTTTGACAAATCTTTCTACAGCGCGTACCACAATGCCTGGCCATTGGATATTGGTTATGCGACGCGAAAGCATTTGTACAACCTGTATCATATTTTGAATCACTTTAATCTTTTTGGTGGCGGTTATGCGACACAAGCGGAACGCACCATCGATTATTTGCTGAATGAAATCCGTTAATGTTTCGTGTGTGGCGACGTGATGTGAGGTACCTCTTGTGCATCGTGTTTGGACTCGTGTTTTATACACCAGCCTATCCACTGGAACATGTTGTGCTTATTTCGATTGACGGTTGGCGACCGGAAACGGTGAACAAAGAAACGACTCCCAATATTCAACGGCTATTAAAAAAATCTGCGTATACATTGAAGGCAAAAGCAACAAGACCTTCGTTTACTATGCCTAATCATGCCTCCATGTTAACGGGGCTCAATTCGAAACGACACGGTGTCACTTGGAATCACGAAAGACTGGATACTTACGATGGTGAGACCTTATTTACGATTATTAAGAACAAGGGGAAGACCACCGCCGCATTTGTCGCCAAAACTAAACTTGGTTTTCTGGTGAATCAAGCCGACTTTACCTATATCGAACCAGCACCAATTGCCGAGGAGTTACTGGCTGCGGAGTCTGCACGCAATATTGCAAAGGCCGTTGTTAAACACTGGGCGACTACATTTCCTGCGTTCACTTTTATTCATATACGTGAACCGGATAGCGTTGGTCATCGATACAAATGGATGAGTGATGAATACCTGGAGGCGGTTGCGCACGTCGACAATGCCATTGGGAATATTATTAGCGCCATTGAAACGAGTGAACAAGCGAACACCACGGCTATCATCATCACCACGGATCATGGCGGCAGCGGGAACAATCATGGCATGGACGTCCCCGAAAATCGACTGATTCCCTGGATCGTCGTGTTGCCTGATGTGCGGCAACCGGTTGTCATACAGGCGACGGTCAAAACCTACGACACCATGCCGACTGTGCTGGCTTTAATGGAAATTCATTTCGACGGAAATATTCAAAGGCGAGTTCCCGGCGAAGTCACGGAATTTCTACAATAGTGTTTAGCGCTAGGTAACTGGCGATTAGTTTATTATTGTTAGCAACCCCAATTACGGTTAAAGCCGCTCCCGCAACAAACAATGGCGATGCGGGAGACACAGGGAGATGTGTTTTCCAGGATGCTAAAAACGGGAGGTTAACAAACGCCTGTCACATCTTAAATTTCATCGATATAGATTGGGAAATCGCCTTTGTTGCGGTGTTCACAGTATTCACGCAGGGTTTGATGTATCACCTTAAATGCCAGTGTGTTCCAAGGTATTTCGTGTTCGTCGAATAATTCGACTTCGAGACTCTCCGGACCGGCACCAAATCGGCCATCCAATAAGCGTCCGCGAAACATAACGTAGACCTGATTGACACGGGGAATATTGTAAACCGCATACAGCCCCTCTAATTCGACATTAGCCTGTGCTTCTTCCATGGTTTCACGAATCGCCCCTTGCTCCAGAGTTTCGCCATTTTCCAGAAACCCCGCGGGCACCGTCCAGAGCCCCCGCCGCGGCTGTATAGCGCGGCGGCACAACAATATTTTGCCTTCGGCCTCTACCACACAGCCGGTGACAATTTTAGGATTTTGATAATGAATAGTGCCACAGTCATTACATACATAACGCGGCAGATTATCGCCTTGCGGTATTCTCAACGAGACCGCAGCACCACAATGACTACAGTAGTTCATCCGGCGGGTTGGTGTCCATCATCGACATGACACTATAGCACTTTAGCAATCGTACGGTGCTTGAGGGCGGTGTGTAGAAACGGTATGCTCGCGCGCCTTTGAAAAACCGTGATTGATTCAACCGTGCTGATCAGAAGCGGTACAAACACACATCGACAACCATGGCAAAAGATAAATTCGGTAACAAGCGTAAGAAGAAATCGCTATACACCGCTGGCACGGCGGACAAATATGAGTTGTATCAACTGTCCGTGCAATCTGTAGAGCCCGACGTCAAGTTTCTGCGTCGTGTCTACAAAAAGGAATACGGCTTACCCCCCCGGCACATGCGGGAAGATTTCTGCGGCACCGGTTTGATGACAGCCTATTGGATCAAACGTGGTCGGAAATACACCGCAGAAGGATTTGACATCGATCCGGAACCGTTGGCCTGGGGCAAAGCTAACCACTTTGCCGAACTGGGTGAGGCCGCCGAGCGCGCTATCATGCACCAAGCGGATGTGCGTGAACCCAGTGTTAAATCGCCGGACGTACGTTGTGCGCAGAATTTCTCCTACTGGGTGTTCAAAACACGCGAAGAAATGGCCGGTTATTTCAATTGCGTGCACGCCGACCTCGCCGACAAAGGCTTGTTCGTCATGGATATCTATGGTGGTCCGGAATCCATCGAAGAATTAGAGGAGGAAACGGATATCGACGAGGGCTTTACTTATGTTTGGGATCAGGATTACTTCTCACCGGTCACCTATAACGCACACATGCATATCCATTTTCGCTTTCAGGACGGCACGAAAATGCACAAAGCATTTACTTATGACTGGCGTGTGTGGTCTATTCCGGAATTAGTGGAATTGCTGAATGAAGCTGGATTTTCTAGGGTTGACGTCTACTGGGAAGGTACCGCCGAGGACGGCGAAAGCGGTAATGGCATCTTCCGAAAAACCAAGTACGGTGCGGCGGATACGTCGTTTGTTTCTTATTTAGTGGCCATTAAATGCCATTAAATCGGTCCCCACCGATTCCGGCGGTGAACAGGGTAATCCGGCCGGCGAATAGGTTATGATTAGGCTTCCGCGATTCCATCGGGGGATGAGGCACTGACTATACAGTCTTATGTCTCCAAGGATTGTTGTTTAAAAAATTGAGAGATTTTGGAATGTTATCGAATCAAGCACACAGCCAGTACGGGCTGGAAAATCATGGTCTAAATAAAGTCAAAAACGTTTATTGGTCGCTTTCGCCTGCTGCCCTTTACGAAGAATCCATCCGCAGAAGGGAAGGCATGGTGTCCGAAAACGGAGTACTGGTAGTGCAAACTGGGCAGCACACCGGACGCTCTGCTAACGACAAATTCGTCGTGCGAGAACCGGACTCGGAGAACGAAATTTGGTGGGGAAAAATAAACGTACCCTACGCGCCGGAGAAATTCGACGCATTACACTGGCGACTATGTAGCTACCTGGCAGACAAAGACCTTTTTGTGCAGGACTGTTTTGTCGGCAACGATCGTCCACACCGTTTACCCGTTCGTATTATCAACGAATACGCGTGGCACAGCCTGTTTGCGCGTAATATGTTCGTAACGGCAACTGCAGAGGAACGCGCGAATCATATACCTGAATTTACCGTTATCAACGCGCCAGGTTTTACCGCCGATCCCAAAGTTGATGGTACCAACTCAGGCACTTTTATCGTCGTTAATTTCGCTAAAAAGCTAGTGATCATAGGGGGCACCAGTTACGCCGGCGAAACCAAGAAATCTATTTTCAGTGTGATGAATTATTTAATGCCGCTGAAAGGCGTGCTGCCGATGCACAGTTCGGCAAACATCGGTCCTAATGGCAACTCGACGGTATTTTTTGGGCTTAGCGGAACCGGTAAAACGACGTTATCGGCAGATGCTTCACGCACATTGATTGGTGACGACGAACACGGTTGGAGTGACACCGGTCTGTTTAATTTCGAAGGTGGTTGTTATGCGAAAGTGATCAATTTATCGCAGGAAGCGGAACCTGAGATCTATGCCACCACAAAAAAGTTCGGTACTGTTTTGGAGAATGTGGTTATTGACGAGACCAGTCGTGCCATTGATCTGGATAGCAGCAAACTTACGGAGAACACCCGTGGTTCGTATCCCATTGCTCAAATTCCCAATGCTTCCACCGATGGCCTTGGCGGCCATCCCACCAATATCATTTTTCTAACCTGTGATGCGTTTGGTGTCTTGCCACCGGTGGCAAAACTCACCACCGCCCAGGCCATGTACCACTTTATCAACGGATACACCGCAAAAGTAGCGGGAACAGAAAAAGGCGTGACTGAACCTACACCCAATTTCAGCCCGTGTTACGGTGGACCGTTTCTACCGTTACATCCACAGCGTTACGCTGGAATGTTGGGAGAAAAAATCGAAAAACATAATGTCAATGTGTGGATGGTTAATACCGGTTGGACCGGCGGGCCGTATGGCGTGGGTGAACGGATGTCTATAAAACATACACGCGCCATCATTAATGCGGCCTTGGACGGTGAACTGGTGAACGCTCCTACAAAACAACATCCCGTATTTGGCGTTGCCGTACCTACCGTCTGTCCTGGAGTACCCGACGAGGTATTGGATCCGCGCAATACCTGGCCGAATAAAGACAAATATGATGAACAGGCCAAAATACTAGCGGCCAAGTTCAACGAAAATTTCGAAAAGTATGCCGAAGTGGTGTCCGATGATATTCGTTCGGCCGGCCCTCTGGCGGCGTAACCACAACCATATCTCCCGGTTCCAAACCAAGGACATAAGCTCAGGGATTGAGGAATGCTAGCAAAGTGCCAAGCGGTGAGATATTTCTAAGATAGGCTATCGAGTTTATGACGACCCAGCTTGGCCTGGCACTCAGCGGTGGTACGGCACGGTCCATTGCTCATGTGGGTGTACTCAAAGCGCTGCTGGAAGCGGGAATCAATCCAGATTATTTGGCGGGAACAAGCGGCGGCAGTATTGTCGCTATCATGCTGGCATCAGGACGCTCGATTGAAGAGTTGGAAGAAATCGCCCATAGCATGTCCTGGAGCAAACTCGCCAGCATAAAACTGAGCCGGCTAGGATTCGCATCGAGTAAACGCATCGAAAAAACCATGGATGAATTGCTCAATGGCATGACTTTCAGTCAATTAAAAATACCCTGTGCGGTTACCGCTACCGACCTAACCACAGGCGAGAAAAAGATTTTCACAGAAGGCCCTATATCGAGGGCGGTGCGGGCCAGTTGCAGCATCCCGCAAATCTTTTTGCCCGTGGAAATTCACGGTCGTTACTATGTCGATGGGGGGTTATCGGAATACATGCCGGTGCAGACCCTGCGGGATATGGGCGCAACTTACACTGTTGGCGTTCATCTCGCGGGTGCACGCCGGATGCACGAACAACCGAGCAATCTATTGCAGTTAATCATGCAATTGATTACCTTGATTTCCCGGCAAAACCTGTCGGTTTCACTCAAACACGCCGATTACGTTATCGCGCCGGACATCGACGATTTTAGTGCATTCGATTTTGGGCCGACGGAAGAGTTGATGCTGCTAGGCTACGAAACTGCCACACAACATACTGACCGGATCAAACAATCGATAGAAAAAAAGCAAAAGGCCTGGTCACGATTTTGTGCGTTGTTTAAGAGATTTCTCAATTAACAAGACCATTTATGACTTTGTCCTGGGATTTTCCCTACCCTTCACGACGATCGCCGGTGTTCGCCAGAAATGTGGTTGCGACATCCCATCCACTAGCAGCGCAAGCGGGGTTACAAGCTTTGCACGATGGTGGCAACGCAGTAGACGCCGCTTTAACATCCGCGATTACTTTGACCGTGGTAGAACCAACCAGCAATGGAATCGGTAGTGACGCCTTTGCCATTGTTTGGGATGGGTCACAGTTACATGGTTTGAACGCATCCGGACGATCGCCGAAAGCCTGGTCGCTGGATCGTTTCAAGGGTCACACGGAAATGCCGGAAACCGCTTGGGACACTGTAACCGTGCCCGGAGCAGTGAGCGCATGGGTCGCATTGCACAACAGGTTTGGAAAACGACCGTTTGAATCATTGTTTGACGCCGCGATTCGATATGCGCGCGACGGCTACGTCATGTCGCCCATCATTCACGGTCAATGGGTCGAAGCGCAACAGCAACTCGGGCACATGCCGGATTTTGCCCGTGACTTTCTGCCACAAGGCCGTGCGCCGAGGGTTGGTGAAAGCTTCCGCTTGCCGGCACAAGCGGATACGTTGCAGACAATAGCAACAACACGCGGCGAAGCGTTCTACCGTGGCAAATTAGCGGACCAGATTGTCGCCCACTCCGATGCCCAAGGGGGCGTCATGACGCTGGACGACCTCGACAATCACCAGGCGGATTGGGTCGATTGTGTCGCGACTGACTATAAAGACATTCGTGTACACGAAATTCCACCCAATGGTCAGGGTATTACCGCTCTTATCGCACTGGGTTTGCTGCGTCATATCGATATCGTGCAATACCCGGCGGATTCTGCAGACAGTGTGCATTTGCAGATGGAAGCGATGAAAATAGCGTTTGCCGAAGCATTCCGCCATGTGGCAGACACGGACGCCATGCAAGTCACGTGCGACCAACTGCTAGACGATGCGTATCTCGCCGAGCGAGTGAAAGAAATTGATATCAAAAAAGCGCGCTTTCCCGAATCAAAACTGCTAAGCGACAAAGGCACCATTTATCTCACCACCGCTGACGCATCCGGCATGATGGTGTCTTATATTCAATCCAACTATGCTGGATTTGGTTCCGGTATTGTTGTCCCGGATACGGGTATCAGTATGCAAAACCGCGGCAGCGGATTCGTACTGGAGCCGGGTCATCCCAATTGCGTTGCCGGCAGTAAGCGACCGTTTCACACCATTATCCCTGCCTTCGTGACTCGCAACGGTGCGCCATTGATGAGTTACGGTGTCATGGGTGGCAATATGCAGGCCCAAGGTCATGTACAAATGGTGTTGCGTATATTTGATTACGGACAAAACCCGCAAACCGCATCGGACGCTCCACGTTGGTACGTGCATAACGACTTCACTGTCGGCTTGGAAGACGGCTTCGCACCTGCAGTCGTTGAGGAATTACGGGCGCGGGGGCACAACATACTTGCCGAACCTGAATTCGGTTTTGGTGGCGCACAACTGATTTATAAATTAGATAACGGCTATTGCTCTGCTTCGGATCACCGTAAAGACGGTCAGGCGGTTGGGTTTTAGCCGTTGGCTGTTAGCATTCGGCTATCGACGATCAGCAAACATTCGCCAGCAAGCCGGCACCTTGTCTGATAGCGAAATGCTGATAGCTAATCGCTACTCACGAATGCGCTTCGGCCCAGTTGTTGCCGATACCAAGATCGACTTCGAGTGGCACCGATAAATCGGCGACACTGGTCATAAGACCGGGTAATTCTTTGGTGACTTTTTTTATCGCTGATTTTCTTACTTCCAAGACAAGTTCATCATGCACTTGGAGTATCACCTTGGTGTCAACTTTTTTCTGCAGTATCCATTCATCCACCTTCAACATGGCCAGTTTAATAATGTCCGCCGCGGTACCTTGCATGGGCGCATTGATGGCGGTGCGCTCGGCGTACTGACGGCGGACGTGGTTACTGGAATTGATCTCCGGCAAATACAAACGCCGTCCATACACCGTTTCCACGTATTTACGTTCATGGGCCAGGGCGCGGGTTTCGTCCATGAATCTTTTCACGCCCGGATACCGTTCGAAATACAAATTCACATATTTCTGGGCACTGGAACGGTCGATTTTTAGTTGCCGTGCAAGCCCGAATGCTGACATACCGTAAATCAATCCAAAGTTAATGGCTTTGGCGCTACGGCGTTGATCATCGGTGACTTTCTTCGGTGTCACACCGAAAACTTCGGCTGCCGTCGCCCGATGCACGTCAGCACCCTCAGCGAAGGCCCTGACCAAACCCTCATCTTTGGAAAGATGCGCCATGATACGCAATTCAATTTGCGAATAGTCCACGGACACCAGTTGGCAACCGTCGGCCGGGACAAAAGCTTCGCGAATACGCCGCCCTTCCGCGGTTCGCACTGGAATATTTTGTAGATTGGGATCGGCTGAGGATAGGCGTCCAGTTGCCGCAACCGCCTGATGATAAGACGTGTGCAGCCGATTGGTACGCGGATTGATCAATTCAGGCAGTTTGTCAGTATAAGTCGACTTGAGTTTGCTTAGACCGCGGTATTCCAAAATCACATCCGGCAACTCATAGTCGACGGCTAATTCTTGTAGAACATTTTCAGCCGTAGAGGGTTGCCCTTTAGGTGTTTTACTGATGACCGGTAGTTGTAACTTGTCGAATAAAATCTCCTGAATCTGTTTAGGTGAACCGATATTGAATACCTGTCCGGCAAGATCATGAGCCTTGGACTCCAACGCTTCAATGCTGGCGGCGAGTTCCTGGCTTTGTTGGTGCAACATGTCCGCATCGACACGGACGCCGTTTTGTTCGATGCGTGATAACACAGTCAGCAGCGGTAATTCGACGGTTTGGAATAATTTTTTCAGAGTAGGTTCGGCTTCGAGCTTTGGCCACAACACGTGATGTAGTTTTAGCGTGACGTCAGCGTCTTCCGAAGCATAGTCGGTCGCTTTTTCCAGTGGCACCTTGTCGAACGTCACCTGCGCTTTGCCTTTGCCGGTAACCTCTTCAAAAGAAATAGTTTTATGGCCCAGGTATTTCAACGCCAAGCTATCCATGTCGTGGCGCGTCGCCGTGCTGTCGATAACATAGGATTCCAACATAGTGTCGTATTCGATGCCTTGCATATCGATACCGCAGTGGCATAACACCATGTGATCGTATTTGAGATTCTGTCCTACCTTTTTCTGTTTTGGATCCTCAAGCAACGGTTTCAGTTTGGACAGGACATCATCACGGGATAGTTGTTTCGGCACACCTTCGTAGTCATGGGCCACCGGCACGTATGCCGCTTGACCGGGCGCGTCGCTAAAAGACAGTCCCACCAACTCGGCCCGCATAGCGTCCAGCGATGTGGTCTCCGTATCGAAGGCAAAAACGTCCGCTTTCTTGAGACGTTTAATCCAAACGTTAAGCTGAGTTTTGCTGGTGACCAATTCGTAGTTTGTGACTTTTTCCTGTCCGCTTTTTTCTTTATCTAACCCGCCGAGTTCTTTTAACCAAGTCTTAAATTCCAGTGTCGCGAACAAATCCCGTAATGCAGCTTCATCCGGCTCGCCCAACAATAAATCGCCGGGTTTTTCCTTTAATTCAACATCGCATTTAATAGTGACAAGTTGCTGCGACAACGGCAGTTGATCGACACTGGCGCGCAGGTTTTCGCCGATTTTGCCGCCAATTTCGTCCGCGTGTTCCACTAAACTATCGACGGTGCCGTATTCGTGAAGCCATTTAACCGCGGTCTTGGGACCGACCTTGGGCACGCCCGGCACGTTATCGCTGGTGTCCCCTACCAAAGCGAGATAGTCGATAATCATCTCCGGTGGCACACCGAATTTTTTCTCTATCCCATCCCGGTCGTAAGTCACCTCACGCATCGTATCCACCATTTTGACTTGATGGTCCACCAATTGCGCGAGGTCTTTATCACCACTCACCATCAATACTTCAAAATTCTGCTCCTGCCCCTGTATTGCCAACGTCCCAATCACGTCGTCGGCCTCAACACCTGGCACTTCTAATAGCGGTATACCCATCGCGCGCACCACTTCATGCACACGCTCGATCTGCGAGCGTAAATCGCCGGGCATGGGTGGCCGGTTAGCTTTGTACTCAGAATAAATATCGTCGCGAAAGGTCTTGCCCTTGGCATCGAAAATGACGGCAAAGTGCTTGGTGGAATGATCTTTCATCAACCGGCGCAGCATATTCACCATACCGTACACGGCGCCGGTGGCTTCACCAGTCGAATTGCTAAAACTCGGCAGTGCGTGAAAAGCACGGTAAAGATAAGACGATCCGTCGACGAGAATAAGTTGTTTTTGGTCGGCCATGGTAGTGATGGTTGTCCTCTTTAGGCCATTGTACCGCAGGCGCTGCAGCGCACTGTCACACAATGACGGTTTTCACCGTTAGTGGATTTATGATAATAAGAACCCGTCGTTTCTTGAGAATTATCTGAATGCAACCATCCTATCCGCCAAAGCAAGACGACCTCTGGTCAACGCCCTCATCTATCTTGTCGCGGGAATCCTGGAAGATTTTCCAAATCATGGGCGAATTTGTGCAAGGCTTCGAAAAACTGGCCCGAATCCACCCTTCGGTCAGCGTTTTCGGCTCCGCCCGCACCGCCCCTGATCACCCTTATTACAAACTGGCGGAAGATATTGCGCGCAAACTGGCGGATTCCGGCTTTGCCGTGGTCAGTGGTGGCGGGCCCGGTATTATGGCAGCCGCCAACAAGGGCGCCTACGCCGGCAAAGGCCCCAGCGTCGGGCTCAATATCATTCTGCCCAATGAATTCGAACCACCCAACGCGCATCAAGATATTAGCCTGAGTTTTCATCACTTTTTTGCGCGTAAAGTGATGTTTGTGAAATACGCGTCGGCTTATGTGGTGTTACCTGGTGGTTTTGGCACCTTGGATGAGGTAATTGAATGCCTCACCTTGATCCAGACGGAGAAAAGCCGCCGCATTCCGGTCATACTTGTTCATACGCCATTTTGGAAAGGTCTGATAGACTGGTTTCAGGACACGCTGGTGCGGGAAGGAACTATTAGCGAATCGGATATGAATTTGTTCAGCGTGCTGGATACCGCCGACGAAGTGGTAGACGCGATATTCCAGTTTTACGAACCACGCGGTTTTCAGCGTACCGCGGAAGAAGAAGAAACGTTGCTTAACTTGTAAAAACTCGCTTTGAAACGCGATCAAGAGGAACAACATGGAGAGGCTGACACAATTTGCAGCACTAGCTATATTTAGCCTGACCGGCTTTCATGCTTTGGCCGATGAAACCATCGAAAATATCGGTGACGAGGTTGATAAACGCATTAATGTACAACAAGAACAGAACCATCTTACCACTCGGCTAGGTAATCAAACCGTAGAAGTGTACCGGCGCGCCGACCGCTTACGGATGATGAAAATCGATCCTGATGACGCGCCGGCTTATTATCTCAAAGACAGAAACGATGGCCGTCTCGACGACAGTCACGACTCCATGGAAGAGGACGTGAATCTACGCAAATGGCGTTTGGGTCAGTGGTGATCTTTTCGAGCGAATAATTCTTTCTGGAATTTATGCTTCGTTGTTTTTTGGCTTGTTGTGTTTTGGTTGTAGGTATCTTGACTGCCAGCGCTGAAGACAGTCGCATCTGGTTTTACAAGCTCAACAAGCAAGGCCAGCAATACGAGATTCGTATTGTTCGTAATACCGACAAAGCTGGATGCTTTAACTTTCCACGCAAGGCAAAGGTCTACCGTATCGGGCAAACGGGTTTTACCCATTGTGAAGTATTCACTGACAAAGACTGTGATGAAGTCAGCAAACAAATCGCGTATTGGACCGGCGAGGTCAAACGCGACAAATCATTGAATGAACCCACGGCACAGCTAAGACCCGGCTCCATGTGGGTAATTAAAGATAATGAGAACGTTATTCTACGTTCTTGGCGGTGTATTAAATAGTTCATGCGGCGGAACGTATTGCGCCTGTACTGGATAAATAATATTTTTCGTCACGCGCCTGCGGCGCTTAGGACGAGGTATTTTCTTTGTCACGCAAAGAAAATACCAGAGAAAGCGCGCCCCTGTGTTCTGACCCCTAACGGGACTACCCTCATCAAAAGCTGGTTGCAAGGGGCCGGTTCGATGAATCATCCCCAATTCGGCGAACCTTAAATCAGTTTCCTGCCGGGTTATCCTTGCAACCGCTTTTCGTTTCAGCAAAACGCAAAGGGGGGAAAGACGGGTAGAAGCGGTTTTAGCCGCAAACAATGTTAACTCGATTCCATCCTTAGGTATAGACGAGAGTGGTAGTCTCCCGAATGGAATGAAATGGAATCCGGGATATTTAAGTATCCGATTCCCGAACAATGCGATAGGGCCAAGATTGATCTCGACCCTATCGCGGTATATCTATTCTTGCTCCAATGTTCCGGATTTAAACAGTAGTCCCGCCACGACAGCGGCGATGGTTGGGACAATGAGAAACATAATGACTTGGGCGAGGGCTTTTCCACCCGCAAAAAGGGCTGGCCCGAAACTTCTCGCTGGATTTACCGAAACGCCGGTTACTTGAATTCCGACAATGTGAATGACTACGAGTGTGATACCTATGGCAAGACCGGCGAGTTGAGTCGGTACCCCTGATTGGGTTGAGCCTAGTATGACTACTAAAAACAGGAATGTCGCAACGAATTCAAACAACACGGCAGCGACGAAACCGTATTCTCCTAAATAGCCGGCGCCCCAACCGTTTTGTCCTAAACCGTTGACGGACACTTCATATCCCGGCATTCCACTGGCTATCAACAGCAATACCAAAGCGCCGACGACACCACCGGTGAATTGAGCGATGATGTAACCCACTAAGTCATTCCTTTCCAACCGTCCGGCGACGAACGCTCCGACGCTAACGGCAGGATTAATATGACAGCCGGAGATCGGACCGATGCCATAAGCCATCGCAATGAGTGCGAAACCGAACGCAAACGCTATGCCGAGTTGACCTACTTGCTCGCTCGCAAGGACGGCAGAACCGCACCCGAACAACACCAAAGTAAATGTACCGATAAATTCGGCAATATATTTCTTCACACTCTATTCCTTTTTTGTAGGGGAACTTAATTATAGGTATTCGTATATTTGTTCATGTTTGTGTATTGTTAACATTGGTTAAAACACCTGCATAAAAAATTATTGTGTTCAAAAACCCCATTTGCTCAAGAATCGCCGGATGACCAAACAAGTTATTGTTTATTTTGGTGAAGACCTCGCCCGTTATGGCTTTGGTGAAGGCCATCCATTCGGGCCAGATCGTTTGTATGCGTTCTGGGAAGAGACGGTCAAACAAAAACTCGATCATGAAGTAAGCATCGCAACACCGGTCGCCTGTTCTGAAAACGATTTACTTCGCTTCCACAGTACGGACTATATTCAGCGCGTCAAACGCTTGTCACAAATCGGTCGGGGTTATTTAGACCAAGGCGATACACCTGCATTTCCGGGAATATTCGAAGCAGCGTCATTTGTAGTCGGTTCTGATCTGGACGGATTAGAAAAAATCGTTTCTGGTCAAACACCAAGAGCCTTTATACCCATTGCCGGATTGCACCATGGACGACGTGACGCCGCGTCAGGTTTTTGTGCGCTCAACGATTGCGGGGTTTTAATCGAAACACTACGCCAAAAATTCAATATTCGACGCGTCGCCTATGTGGATATTGATGCCCATCACGGTGACGGCGTGTTTTACGCGTTCGAGAGTGATCCCGATGTGATTTTCGCCGATATGCACGAAGACGGCCGTTTTCTATACCCCGGCACGGGTTTTGCGAATGAAACCGGCAAGGGTGCTGCCATCGATACTAAATTAAATATTCCCATGGCACCAGGCAGTGACGACGAGATGTTTTACCGTGAATGGCCACGCATAGAAGAATTCTTGCGGGCTGCTGAACCGGAACTCATTTTGCTACAGGCGGGAGCGGATAGTATCAAGAACGATCCGATCACTCACATGGAGTTCACACCGGCGGCACATGGTTATGCCGCGCAAAGCTTGTGTCGGTTAGCTGATGAGTTTTGTCAGGGAAGAATTGTCGTAATGGGTGGTGGCGGTTATAACCGAACTAATCTCGCACTGGCTTGGAATGCCGTATTGAGGTCGTTGCTGTGTTAGTTAATCGCTAGGATTCGGCCTTAACGATGTGACCATAGTCCGGATTGGGCGAGCGTACCAACATCCCTAAGATTTCGATGACCATTTCGCCAATATCTTTTTCGATACGAATGTCATAGGGATGATCATTGTCCAGATCGATGATCTTATTGCCATCTAACAAATACGTTTTGATTTTTTCCCGGAAGTCCTCGCTGTAACAAACAAGGTTTGCTTCAGGATTTCCCAATCCACTGATGTGATGACTGAATACAACCGTTGCAACACGCCCGGCAAAATGCAAAAAGACCTCACTAAACCATTGATCGGGTTGATCCTTGGAATGTGCAAGTTGCATCTTTACGCGGATACTCCGTTGCTTTAACCAAGCTATGGAATATTCCCGCAGCGTCGTTTTAAACTGTCGAAAGTTACGCGCACTTTCTTCGTAATGTTGATAATAATTAGCTAAATCAACAACATTCATCGCCTAACTCCCTCACTTTTGCAATTTTCAACTGTTGTTATCCCCCCCGTTAATGGGTAATGTTAGCACAACTTCACGGTGTAAAAATCGAAACGTGTTCGTAGATAGATCTGATACTCAGCCCAATTCCAGCTCTAATATCTGCTTATTTTTCGCCACCCTACGGTTATCCTGGTCATGTCGAACAACTACCCGGCGAATGGACTCGACATAGCTTCCCGGTAAATTATGCGAGCGCGCTCCGTGTAAAACATAAGCGTGGTACCAATCGAAGGGGAGTAATTTCGTGTCGATATGGTCTGCGTGTGCGGTGTAAAAAATGACTTCAGCATGTATATTTTGTAGAATTATTCGTTCGCGTTTTACTTCATAGCCGTTACCAACACCTTCGAATTCATCGAGCGCTTCCTTTTGTTCGCTGGTAATGGCGTACACCGCGCCCCACAACAGATCATCGTCATTGTCCGTATAAAAGGCGTCGCATTTAGCCGATCCATCTTGGCCATTCTTGTGAAACGCCAACCGGTGTTTTAGTAAAGCCGCGACGCCTATTACCGGGCTGTGACCAATTCGTGCATGCAAACGGGAACGGCACAGATTCGAACCGTAGGCGAAATAGAAAATCTTATCTACCATGTTTTTTAAATCGGCTGCAGGCTCGCATAAGCGAGTACCAACCATTTACTACCTACGTCTTCAAAATTAATTTGAACACGGGCACTCTCGCCCTGACCCTCTAGATTTAATACTGTGCCATCGCCGAATTTGTTGTGGTGCACCCGACTACCCAATTTTAATCCGTTGATATTGTCGCCAGCGCTGTCAGTTTTAGAATAACGGCGCACCACCGGCCTCGAGATCATGGGTGAGCGTACTTCCTGCAGATATTCCTCAGGAATTTCGGACAAAAACCGCGATGGACTGGTGTAATGTTCGCGTCCGTGTAAACGCCGCACTTCGGCGTAAGTCATATACAGGTGTTGCATAGCCCGTGTCATGCCGACATAGCACAGACGGCGTTCCTCTTCCAATCGGCCCGGTTCTTCCATCGAACGTTGATGAGGAAACAAGGCCTCTTCCATACCGGTCAGGAACACCAAGGGAAATTCCAGACCCTTGGCCGAATGCAGACTCATGAGTTGTACACAATCTTCCCACTCTTCAGCCTGACCCTCACCTGCTTCCAAAGCAGCGTGGGCCAGGAACGCGGATAATTCGTCCATTTCATCGTTCTCGTCGTGACGAAAGTTACGCGCCGCGGATACTAATTCCTCCAGGTTTTCCAAACGGGTTTCGGCACGCTCTCCCTTTTCCTTGCGGTAGTGTTCGATAAGGCCGCTGCGATTAATCACTAGGTCGGTAACTTCGGCCAGTTCGCGATCTTCAGCGGTTTTGCGCATATCGTCAATTAAATTCAAAAAACGCTGGACTGCTTGTGTCGCACGCGGAGATAAACCTGATTGCAATAGTTCGACTGCTGCGTTGCACAACGACAATTGTTTTTCCCTGGCGCGGGTACGAATCTGATCTAAAGTTTTATTGCCAATTCCACGGGTCGGTACATTGACTACACGTTCAAACGCAGCGTCAGAATGCGGGTTGGAAATGAGCCGCATGTAGGCCAAAGTGTCTTTGATTTCTGCACGTTCGAAAAAGCGTAAACCCCCATAGACACGGTATGGCATACCCACATCCAGCAACACTTCTTCGAACACACGAGACTGCGCGTTGGAGCGATACAAAATCGCACAACTGGCTCGTTGGTTGCCTTGTTCCACCCAGGATTTGATGCGATCAATAACAAATCGCGCTTCGTCGACCTCGTTAAATGCTGCGTACAATTGAATAGGCTCGCCTTCGTCACCTTCGGTCCACAAAGTTTTACCAAGCCGACCATGATTATGGCCAATCACCGCATTGGCCGCGTTGAGTATGACTTCGGTAGAACGATAGTTTTGCTCAAGACGAATGGTTTGTGTACCGGGGAAATCTTTTTCAAACTTGCGCAGATTTTCAACTCTTGCCCCTCTCCAACTATAAATCGATTGATCATCATCACCCACTACCGAAATATTCTTGTGTTTATCGGCAAACAACTTGAGCCATTGGTATTGAATCGCGTTGGTGTCCTGAAATTCATCCACCAATATGTGACGAAACCGGTCTTGGTACGTGTTGCGAATGCGTTCGTTGTTTTGCATCAGCTCCAACGCGCGCAATAGTAATTCAGCGAAATCCACCAGCCCGAAGCGCTGGCACATCTCTTCATAGTTGGAATAAATCTTGTGCAACACCTGAACTTGCGGGTCATGGGACGCGCTAAGATCGCGCGGCCGCCGCCCTTCTTCTTTATGACCGTTGATAGTCCATTGAATCTGCCGTGGCGGCCAGTAGCCCTCGTCCAGATTCAATTCTTTTAACACCCGCCGGATCATGCGTAGTTGATCATCACTGTCCAGAATCTCGAAGGTGTCCGGTAAACCCGCATCCTGGGCGTGGGTACGCAACAGCCTGTGCGACAGGCCATGAAAAGTCCCCATCCACATACCACCCACCGGAAACCCCAACAGTTTTTCGATACGACCACGCATCTCTAGCGCGGCCTTATTGGTAAAAGTCACCGCCATGATGGACAAAGGCGAACATTGTTGCGCCTGCACCAACCAGGCGACCCGGTAGGTGAGTACACGGGTTTTTCCGCTGCCGGCACCGGCCAGCACTAGCAGCGGGCCCGGCGGTGCGGCTACGGCATTGCGTTGGGGTTCGTTGAGATCATTGAATATGTATGACACATCCATGAGCCAAGTTTATCAATCACTGCTTGTTACCGGAATTGTTTTATGCGCGCCTGTTACCGGAACGATTCGGCCGGTATGATAATCGCGCCGTGCGTTTACCCACGCGCCTATATCGCCTAACATAGCCTGCATAATCCGTAGCCTATTATTACAGATCGATTAGTACCCGATGAAAATGAGCCGTGAGCAATTCCTGAATTGGGAGCATAAGGCAGTAACATTGTTGGGCATGTCTGGTGTCGGCAAAACTACGCTCGCTTATCACTTGCCGCAGAACACGTGGTTTCATTTTTCCGGCGACTACCGTATCGGTACTAAATATCTGGAAGAACCCATTTTAGATAATGTGAAACGTCAGGCCATGCAGGTGGGGTTTTTGCGCGATTTGTTACGCAGCGATTCTATTTATATCGCCAGCAACATCACGGTACATAATCTGGAACCCATCTCCGCTTTTCTCGGAAAGATTGGAAATCCCGCGCTGGGCGGCTTGCCGGTGGATGAGTTTAAACGCCGACAGCGCTTGCATCATGATGCGGAAATCAACGCCATGTTAGATGTTAAAGATTTCGTAGTCAAAGCAAGGGAGATTTATGGTTATCCGCATTTTGTCAATGATTCAGGCGGCAGCATATGCGAGTTGGATAATCAATCCGTGTTGGACGTGCTGGCGGACAACACTTTGATCGTTTATTTGCGCGCTGACAGACGTATGGAAGAGGTGTTGATAGAACGCGCCAAAAAGATACCCAAACCTTTATTTTACCGGGAGGATTTTTTAGATAAACACCTTGCGGACTATCTGAAAATAAAACGGTTGGATAGCCCCGATGAAATTGTGCCGGATGAATTCGTGCAATGGGTTTTTCCCAAATTACTCGAACATCGCCGTCCACGTTATGAAGCTATTGCCGAGCAATATGGTTACAGTATCGATGCCAATCGAATAGAGCATGTGCATTCCGAGCAGGATTTTCTCGATTTGGTGGGCAAGGCTTTAAAAGAATCCGAACGCGCGGCCGCTTGAGGTAAAGATGCCACTGGTCGCGCACACTCATTTGCCGTCTTATGACCGCCTGCGTCAGGAAGGTCATGAAGTGCTCGATCCCGAACGCGCCCTACACCAGGATATTCGCGAGTTGCATATCGGCCTGCTCAATCTGATGCCCGATGCAGCCTTACAGGCCACCGAACGGCAATTCATGCGTTTGATCGGTTCGTGTAATCGAATCGCGCAGTTTTACATTCATGTTTTTACCGGCCCCGGTGTGGACCGGCAAGGTGCGGCCAAAGATCACGTCGATCAATACTATGAGGATTTTGAGCAGTTGAAACTCGATGGCCTGGATGCGCTGGTAATTACCGGTGCGAATCCCGCTAATCCGGATATTACTCAGGAGGGATTTTGGCCGGATCTAGTCGAAGCCATGGAGTGGGGTGGCGAAAACACTTGCTCGGTGTTGTGTTCCTGTCTTGCCACCCACGCCGCGTTCAAACACTTTCACGGCATCGAACGTAACAAGCTGCCGGAGAAACAATGGGGCGTGTATTCCCACGATGTGGTAAACCAAAGTCATCCGCTGGTTGCAAATGTCAATACACGTTTTGATGCACCGCATTCCCATGTTTATGGTTTGACACGCGAGCAGGTGGAATCCGTGGGTGGGCATGTTCTCGCAAACAGCGATGAAGCGGATTTTCACCTGGCAGTCAGCGCGGACGGTTTTCGCTATGTGTATTTCCAGGGTCACCCGGAATACGACATTCATAGTTTGTTAAAAGAATACAAACGCGAGGCGGTACGTTATGTCAATCATATCCGTGATGACTATCCGCCCTTTCCCGAGCATTATTTCGGTGATGAAGCGAAAAATATCCTGACGGAGTACCGGCAAAAAATAGACGCCGCCAGACTATCCGGTGAACAAGCACCGGAGTTTCCCGAACAAGCGATTACTCCTTACGTACACAACACCTGGGGCGACACCGGCAAAGCCATGTTTAATACCTGGCTTGGTTTGGTTTACCAATTGACCGACAAAGACCGCAAAAAACTGTTTATGCCCGGCATTGATCCTACGGATCCGTTGGGTTGGAAACAAACCAAAGCGGCGTCATGGATAAATGCGGTGTATTCCGTGACATTCTTAATACATTTTTAGCCAATCATTAGCAGGCCGAACAAGAACTACAAATTGTTTCCTTCAGAAGCCCTAAAAGCATTTGATTTCGCTTTGTCGGCGAGTGACTGTTGTTTCGGCAAAAGTCACCAAAAATGTGTCGGGAACACATTTGCGCGCAAGCCGCGTAGCGGGAAAGTACAGGGAGGTACTTTACAAAACCGTCTTTCGCGCTCACTGCACCATTGATTTGTTTTGAAAAAAACAAATCAATGGTTCCCTCCTTGGTGCGGTGTTGTTTATGGGGTTGCCCTACAGGCACATCCGTGGTGCTGGAGGGCAACGCACGCCGTCCCAGGCGCGCCCCTGAATCGGGCTTATTCCTTCACAACACACGCAGTCATTGGTTTACTCGAACGCGAGAGGGAAACGAAACCTGAGATTTGTCATGCCTTGGAAAGTAGGTATCCACCCAGTCAATTAAATTCGCCAGCAAGCTGGCTTCTACAATGGTCTTTTTCCCTTGGCGTTCTGCCGAGACGAAAGACGGTTGCAGGGATAATTCGACACGGAAGTTGATTTAAGGTTCGCCGAATCGGGGATGATTCGTCGAACCGGCCCGTTGCAAACAACTTTCGGTGAAGGAAGTCCCTTTAATGAACCACAACGCAGGGGCGCGCTTTCTTTGGGTACTTTCTTTGCACGACAAAGAAAGTACCTCGTCCACAGCGCCGAAAGCACAGGACGAAAACGTTTTTCAAAACAGATTTTTTAAACGGATTAAAAACCGAAACTCTCATGGTGCAATACACTTCGCTATTGCACCCTACCTATTTGCTATTCCACCGTCACCGACTTAGCCAAGTTTCTGGGCTTATCGACGTCAGTTCCCTTAATCACCGCCGCGTGATAAGCAAGTAGCTGCAGCGGTACGGTGTAAACAATGGGTGCGATAAGATTATCCACCGGCGCGACATTCATTACTTGCAGTCCATTGCTTTCTTCTATGCCCGACGCGGGATCGGCAAATACCAGTAAACGGCCACCACGGGCGCGGACTTCCTGGATATTGGATTTAATTTTTTCCAACAATTGATCGTTGGGGGCCACCGCAACCACCGGCATGTTGGAATCGACTAACGCCAGCGGCCCGTGTTTGAGTTCACCGGCCGGATACGCTTCTGCATGAATATAAGATATTTCTTTGAGTTTTAACGCGCCTTCCATCGCAATCGGATAGTGTTGTCCCCGACCCAGGAATAAAGTATGTTGTTTGTCGGCAAATTGTTGGGCAATGTTTTGAATTTGACCATCGAGCTTTAAGGTCTTCTCGATAATTGCCGGCAGGCTACGCAATTCCTTAATGATGCGTGCTTCGGTCACATCGTCCATGTTGTTGCGCCGGCCGAGCGCGATGACCAGCAGCAACAACGCCGTCAATTGCGTGGTAAATGCCTTGGTGGAGGCGACGCCGATTTCCGGGCCGGCATGAGTCATAAACACGAGATCGGACTCTCGCACCAGCGAGCTTTCTGGTACATTGCAAATGGTCAACGAGTGCGCAAACCCCAGTCTTTTGGCATCGCCCAACGCGGTCAGGGTATCAATGGTTTCACCGGATTGCGAAATAGTCACCACTAATGTGTTGTCTTGCACCACATGGGAGCGTGAACGAAATTCGCTGGCAATTTCTGCATCGCACGCCATACCAAATGATTCAAACCAATGCCGGGCTACTAAACCGGCATGATAGCTGGTGCCACAAGCGATGATTTGTAGACGTTTTGTTTTATCGAATATCTCTTTTGCATCGGGTCCGAAAGTCGCCTCCAGTAACCGGTTGCTGGTGACCCGGCCTTCCAAAGTATCGGCGATGGCGCGTCCTTGTTCAAAAATTTCTTTTTGCATGTAGTGGCGATAATCACCGAGTTCGACCGCGTCCGCCTGTAGACTGCTGGTAAAGACCGGTCTGTCCTCGACTTCGCCTCGCGCGTTGTAAATAGTTACATCACCTTTATCGATATGCGCGATATCACCATCGTTTAATACAATGAACCGGTTGGTCACCGCGATGAGGGCCGCCATATCCGAACCGAGAAACGCTTCGCCATCTTTGATACCGACTACTAACGGGCTGCCACGTCGTGTGCCGATCATTTGATTTGGGAAACGATTACTGATAACGCCGATGGCGTAGGCGCCTTCAAGCACGGCAATGGTGTTCTTTACCGCATCAAGCAAGTCAAGTCCGCGATCTAAATGTCCGTAAATCTCATGAACGATCACTTCGGTATCCGTATCGGAGGTGAATTCGTAGCCCTCTTGTTGCTGCCGTTCGCGTAATTGATCGAAGTTCTCAACGATGCCGTTACAGACCACCGCCACTGTATCGCGGCACACATGCGGATGTGCATTCTTTTGCGTTACCCCGCCGTGGGTCGCCCAGCGCGTATGTGCGATACCGATGATCCCCTGCATAGGTGATTCTTGTAATACCGACTCCAACTCATTGACCCGGCCCACCGTACGTGTCCGTGCGAATTCTTGCTTATCATCGATCAGAGCGACGCCGGCGGAATCATAACCGCGATACTCCAGGCGCCGTAAACCATCCAGCAAAATCGGCAATACATTTTGTTTGGCAACCGCTCCCACAATTCCACACATACCCGTTTACCTCATGCTTATCGATCCATTAGGCACAACTCGCTTAACCCTTTTTCGCTTTTTTCGCTGGCTGCCAACCCTTTATTGTGGTTTGCCGTGCGCGTGCGATGCTGAGTTGGCCATCAGGCGCGTCCCGGTTAATGGTTGAACCAGCGGCAATATATGCATCCTTGCCAATATTGACGGGTGCAACCAGGGCGCTATTGGTACCGATAAACGCACCGTCGCCGATAGTGGTTTTGTGTTTGTTGACACCGTCGTAATTACAGGTGATGACACCGGCGCCAATGTTCACGTTTTTTCCTACTGTACTATCACCCACATAGGCTAGATGATTCGCTTTTGATCCAGCCGCTAAGGAGGAATTTTTAACTTCCACAAAATTTCCAATACGCACATCCTCAGCGAGCTCGCTTCCCGGTCGAAGCCGGCCATAAGGGCCTACGGCACACCCCTGTCCTACCTTCGCGTTTTCTATGTAAGTATTTGCATGAATCACCACATCGTTTTCAATAACGCTGTCTTTAATAAAACAGTTTGGTCCGATGGATACACCATCACCCAGTTGCACCACGCCTTGCAACACAACATTGATATCGATTTCGCAATCCTGGCCCACATGACAGTCGCCGCGAATATCTAAGCGTGCCGGATCACGCAATGTCACACCTTTGTCCATTAAGTTTTTTGCCTGACGACGTTGATACACGCGTTCGGCTAATGCCAGCTCGCTTTTACTGTTAATACCGAGTACCTGCTCGGCGTCTTCGATGTTCATCGGTTTCACCGCAATGCCGTCGCGCACCGCCAGTTCAACACAATCGGTCAGATAGTATTCGCCCTGAGCGTTGTCATTATTCAGTTGCGACAACCAGCCCTTCAGATGCCCAGCGCGAACACAAATAACACCGGTATTGATTTCTGTTATTTCGAGTTCGTCATCGGTCGCATCTTTGTGCTCGACAATGCGTTCGATATCGCCCGCATCATTACGCACAATCCGGCCAAGGCCATACGGATTCACCATATTCGTGGTCAGAACGGAGAAATCCGCCGAATTATCGATTAATTTTTGCAAGCTATGGGCTTGAATCAACGGCACGTCGCCATAAAGAATCAACAAGTTCGCATCATTAGCGACGTGAGGGATGACCTGCTGTACGGCGTGGCCGGTTCCCAGTTGCGCGGCCTGCTGCACCCAATGCACATCAATGTCCGCTAATCGCTGCTTAACCGTATCGCCGCCACTGCCGTAGACCACATGAATGCGGGCGGGCTGTATCGAAACCGCCGTTTCGATAACGTGCTGCAACATCGGTTTACCACCAACTTCATGCAATACCTTGGGCTTGGCCGAGTACATACGCGTGCCCTGACCAGCGGCCAGAATAACGATTTCCAGTATCATGGCGCGAGTATAGCGAAAAGCGGAGAGCGAAAAGTTACGCTTTTGTGCAAACAAAAAACCGGGGCTCTACCCCGGTTTTTCAGAACTTTTGGGTTCTTAGTTCAAACATTACCGGCCACGTTTACGTATGCGTTCAATGGCACGCAATTGCGCCGCCGAATTTGCCAGTTCAGCCAAAGCTTTTGCCCGGTCTATTTCGGATGCACTGTCTTTGAGCGATTGCTCGGCACGTCTTTGTGCTTCCAAAGCGGCAGCTTCGTCCAGGTCTTCGGCCCGCTCGGCCGTGTCCGATAATACGGTGACAACGTGAGGTTGCACTTCCAATACGCCGCCAGATACATAAATATCTTCCTCTTCGCCGTTTTCCAATTTGACCCGCACTTCGCCGGGTTGTAAACGGGTAATCAACGGCGTGTGACGTGGCATGATACCGATCTCACCACCTTCGGCGCTGGCGATGACCATGGTCGCTTCACCCGACCAGATTTCCCGTTCGGCACTCACGATTTCGACTTGCATTGTCGCCATTGTTTAACCCCTCCTCGTTGTGCTGAATTAAGTCACCGTTTTGGCTTTTTCCACCGCTTCTTCTATGGTTCCAACCATGTAGAAAGCCTGTTCAGGCAAGTCGTCATACTCGCCATTGACAATACCCTGGAACGCACGAATGGTGTCTTTCAAAGACACGTACTTGCCCGGACTTTGGGTAAACGTCTCCGCCACGAAGAAGGGTTGTGACAGGAAGCGTTGTATCTTGCGCGCGCGAGCCACGGCTAACTTGTCGTCATCGGACAATTCGTCCATCCCCAAAATGGCGATAATGTCACGTAATTCCTTATACCGTTGCAAAGTTCCCTGCACTGCGCGGGCGGTATCGTAATGCTCGTGTCCAATGACCAAGGGGTCAAGCTGGCGGCTGGTGGAATCCAGCGGGTCTACCGCTGGATAAATACCTAGCTCGGCGACTTGTCGTGACAACACCAAAGTCGCATCCAAGTGAGCAAAAGTCGTGGCAGGCGACGGGTCGGTCAAGTCGTCCGCCGGCACGTAGATCGCCTGAAACGAGGTAATTGATCCCGCCCGGGTGGATGTGATGCGTTCCTGCAAGGCACCCATTTCAGCCGCTAATGTGGGCTGATAACCTACCGCCGATGGCATTCTTCCCAACAACGCGGATACTTCCACGCCGGCCAGGGTGTAACGATAAATATTGTCAATGAACATAAGCACGTCGCGGCCTTCTTCGCGGAAGTACTCGGCCATGGTCAATCCGGTCAATGCTACCCGCAAACGGTTACCCGGTGGTTCGTTCATTTGCCCGAATACCATGGCGACTTTGTCCACAACATTGGATTCCTTCATCTCGTGATAAAAGTCATTACCTTCACGGGTACGCTCACCGACACCAGCGAATACCGACAAGCCCGAGTGCGCCTTGGCGATGTTGTTGATAAGTTCCATAATCGTGACCGTCTTGCCAACGCCAGCACCGCCGAACAACCCGATCTTGCCGCCCTTGGCGATGGGCATAATGAGGTCGATGACCTTGATCCCGGTTTCCAAAATTTCCACCGATGTGGCCTGCTCGGCAAAAGTCGGTGGTTTGCGGTGGATTTCCCATTTGTCCTCCGTTTCCACCGGACCCAGTTCATCGATGGGTTTTCCCAATACGTCCATGATACGTCCGAGTGTTTTCTCCCCGACCGGCACGCTGATGGCGGCACCGGTATTGGATACGGGTAAGCCGCGCTTCAGGCCGTCACTGGAACCCATGGCAATGGTGCGCACGACGCCGTCACCCATCTGTTGTTGCACCTCAAGGGTGAGACCGGTTTCTTCAACCGTCAAGGCGTCGTAGACTTTGGGCACCGTGTCGCGTGGAAACTCAACGTCAACCACCGCACCAATGATTTCAACAATATTCCCGTTGCTCATGTTTTAACTAACCTCGTTTTATTAGCTGTCAGCACTTAGCTTTTTGCACCAAGGCCTCCAGCTTTCAACAATAAATCTATTCGTATGGTCGACCGCTGATGGCCATTTGCTATACCGCCGCCGCACCGCTGACGATCTCGGAGATCTCCTGGGTAATCGCCGCCTGACGTGCTTTGTTATAAATGAGTTGTAACTCGTCAATAAGATTACCTGCATTGTCGCTGGCAGCTTTCATCGCGACCATTCTGGCAGCCATTTCGCACGCGATATTTTCCACTACGCCTTGATACACCAAGGACTCGATGAAGCGAATCATAAGTCCATCTAGGACGTCTTTGGCTTCCGGTTCGTAGATGTAATCCCAATGATGTTGCAGCTCATCTTCTGGTTCTTCCGCGTGCAACGGCAACAATTGTTCTATTACTGCTTGTTGCGTCATGGTGTTAACGAATTCATTACGCACTATGAACAAGCAATCGATGTTACCTTCGGTGTAAGCATCCAACATAACCTTGATGGCGCCGATTAAACTGGTCAGTTCGGGCGCATCACCGATATGGGTTACTTCGGATACGATGTTTCCGCCATAGCGTTTGAAAAAACCCAGGCCCTTGTTGCCTATGCATGCGACATCGAAATCGACGCCTTTTGCCTCCCACTCCGAGATATGAGCTACCACCGCGCGGAACATATTGGTGTTTAAGCCGCCGCACAATCCGCGATCCGATGACACAACGATGTAACCGACACGCTTGGCATCGCGTTCAATCATGTACGGATGCTGGTACTCGGCATTTGCTTGTGACACATGCGCCACTACCGTGCGCATTTTATCGGCGTAGGGTCGCGCCTGGTTCATGCGTTCCTGTGCCTTACGCATCTTACTCGCCGCCACCATTTCCATGGCCTTGGTGATCTTCTGCGTATTCTGGATACTCTTGATCTTAGTGCGGATTTCTTTTGCGCCAGCCATCTAAATCTTTTTCACTGTAATCTTAATATGTCAGATTGTTTCGTCACTGTGTTCCTCGCAATGAGAAACCGCAAAATCACCAAGTACCATTAGTTTTGAAGTCTTCTACTGCCTTCTTTAGACCCTCGGCCACTTCATCGCTTAACTCAGGATTTGAGTTGATTTGATCGAGTAACGATTGATAGCCGGATTTGACGTGTGCCTGCATAGCGGCTTCGCAATCGACCATTTTGTTAACCTCTACATCGTCCATATAGCCCTCATTAACTGCATACAGCGTCAGCGCCATCTCCGCTACGGACATGGGTTGATACTGGGGCTGTTTCATCAATTCGGTAACGCGCTGACCACGCTCGAGTTGCTTGCGGGTGGCTTCGTCCAAATCGGAGGCGAATTGCGAAAACGCCGCTAATTCGCGGTACTGGGCCAGAGCTAGTCGAATACCACCGCCTAGTTTCTTGATGATCCCGGTTTGTGCGGCGCCGCCCACACGGGAGACCGACAGACCGGCGTTAATGGCCGGACGGATTCCGGCGTTGAACAAATCCGATTCCAGATAAATCTGACCGTCGGTAATCGAAATCACGTTGGTCGGAACGAATGCCGATACGTCACCAGCTTGAGTTTCAATAATCGGCAGCGCGGTCAGGGAACCGGTTTTGCCGGTCACTTTGCCGTCAGTAATTTTTTCAACGTATTCAGCGTTGATACGCGCAGCCCGTTCCAACAAGCGTGAATGCAGATAGAACACGTCTCCCGGATAAGCTTCACGGCCGGGCGGGCGGCGCAGCAACAGCGACACTTGGCGATAGGCCCAGGCCTGTTTAGTCAAATCATCATAAATGATTAACGCATCTTCGCCACGGTCGCGGAAAAACTCGCCCATGGAACAACCGCAATAGGGCGCGATGTACTGCATTGCTGCCGAATCGGACGCACCGGCCGACACTACGATAGTATGTTCCATGGCGTCGTGTTCTTCCAGCTTGCGCACCACATTAGCGATAGATGATGCTTTCTGCCCGATGGCAACGTAAATACACTTAATGCCGGTACCTTTTTGATTGATGATGGTGTCAATGGCGACTGCGGTTTTACCGGTTTGGCGGTCACCAATGATGAGTTCGCGCTGACCACGACCGATGGGTACCATGGAGTCGATGGACTTCAGTCCGGTTTGCACCGGTTGCGATACCGACTGGCGTGCAATAACACCCGGTGCGACTTTTTCGATCGGTGTGGTACCTTCAAATTCAATCGGGCCTTTGCCGTCAATGGGATTGCCCAGAGAGTCTACTACTCTCCCAAGCAGGCCTTCGCCAACAGGTACCTCGAGAATACGGCCGGTGCATTTAACTGTATCGCCTTCAGACACTTCTTCGTAATCCCCAAGAATAACCGCTCCCACCGAGTCCTGTTCCAGATTGAGGGCCAAACCAAAGGTGTCGTTGGGAAACTCAAGCATCTCGCCCTGCATGGCTTCGGCTAGTCCATGGATACGGACGATACCGTCTTGCAATTGCACTACAGTGCCTTCGGTGCGCGCTTCGGCGACAACTTCGAAGTTTTTAATCCGTTCTTTAATCAGCTCACTGATTTCTGATGGATTTAGTTGCGTACTCATAAGCCGTTTTCCTGCTTAAAGATTAATATTTGTATTTGGTGGTTGGCGCATCAAGCTACCAACGCACTGGATAATTTTTCTAGCCTGCTTTTAGCCGAACCGTCAATGACTAAATCGCCGGCGCGAATAACTGCGCCGCCTAATAAAGATTCGTCGATAGACATGTTGATCTTCACCTTGCGACCCATGCGTTTTTCCAGAGCGTCGGCCACTTTTTGTTGTTGTGCCTCGGTCACCGCACGCGCGGAAATCATTTGTACATCGATCGTACTTTCCGCTTCGGCACGCAACGCGTCATATTGCGCCGCAATGGTCGGCAACGCGTCTAATCGATTATTTTGGCTCAACAAACGAATCATGTTGGCACCGGATTCGGGCAGGTCTTGCATCACGGAAATCACCAAGTCTGCCACCTTGTCACGACTTATTCTGGGGTCTTCTATTAGTGACTTCACGGCACCGTCCGACACGATGGCCGCACCCGCAGCCAAAATATCCGACCATGTTTGGTAATCGCCGGTATCTTTCGCCAGCGCAAAAATGGCGCGCGCGTAGGGGCGGCTGATCGAAGCGGTGTTTGCCATTGATTAAGTCTGAACTACAATTGCGCGACCAGGTCTTCGATGAGGTCGTTATGTGCCTGCTCATCGATTTCACGACCCACAATACGGCCCGCACCGGCAGCACTTAAAGCGGCAACTTGATTGCGTAATGCTTCGCGCGCCCGATTCGCTTCTTGTTCTATTTCCGCATTGGCGGATTCAACAATCCGCGCACCCTCAGTCTTCGCTCTATCTTTGGATTCCTCGACCAACTCGCTACCGCGTTTTTCTGCGTTAGCAAGGATCTCGCGTGCATGTTCACGCGCCTCGCTAATCACTTGTGCGACCTTTGCCTCGGCTTCTTCCTGGGCTTTCTCACCGCGTTCGGCGGCCGCTAAGCCGTCAGCAATTTTCTTGGTGCGCTCGTCCAACGCGTTGATGATGGGTGGCCACACAAACTTCATGCAAAACCACACGAACACCGCAAACGCGACCAACTGGCCGATGAGTGTCATATTAAGATTCATACCGCCTCCTGTTCGAATTCAGGTAGCACCTTCGAATGCAACTAAACCGCGAACAAAACGTACAGACCCATGGCGGTTGCGATAATTGGTACCGCGTCCACCAAACCGGCAACCAGAAAGAAATTGGTACGCAACATGGGCAACAATTCCGGCTGGCGGGCAACACCCTCGAGAAAGCGGGCACCCAGGTTACCCATACCGATGGCGGCCCCGACTGCGCCCAAACCCATCATCAAGCCGGCGGCTATAAATGCAAGTGATTGTTCCATCTATGTCTCCTTAAGAACTTTGACGAAATGACAAAAGAAAAAAATTAAACGAAAACCTTAATGATGGTCGTGTGCCATATCCAGATACACCACCGTCAACATCATAAAAATGAATGCCTGTAAAGTAATAATCAAAATGTGAAAAATAGCCCACACTAACTGAAGCGCACCGCCACCGACAAAACTGATGAAACCACCGGTATACAACAACGCTATCAATATAAAAATCAGCTCACCCGCATACAGGTTACCAAACAAACGCAGGGAATGTGACAGGGGTTTGGACAACAGGCTGACCGTTTCCAACAAGAAATTTACGGGTACGAACATCGCCTGTACGAATTTGTTTTTGGATTCGAACGGGTGCAAGGTTAGCTCCGCTAAAAATCCACCCGGACCTTTCAACTTAAAGCTGTAAAACAACACCAACGCAAATACACCCAAGCCTAAACCGAAGGCGGCGTTGGGATCGGTGGTGGGCACGACCTTCTGAAAATGTATGCCGAACATGGCGAACACTGCCGGTATCAGATCAACCGGTACCAAGTCCATCAGATTCATCAGGAAAATCCAGCAGAACAAGGTCAGTGCCAACGGCGCGACCATGTCATTTTTATGACTAAACGTGCCGCGCACGTTTTCGTTAATGAATTCGATCATGACCTCGACAAAATTCTGCAACGGACCGGGCTCACCTGCCGTAATGCTGTCAGCCACTTTCTTGAATAACCACAAAAAGAGCACGCCCAGTCCAATGGACCAGAACATAGTGTCCAAATGAATGGCCCAAAAACCCATCTCGCGTGCTTCGTCCGCATCGTGCGCGAAACCCCAGTGTCCGTCAGGGTGCCGACCGAGGGTGAGGTTGGTTAAGTGATGGCGAATGTATTCGCCTGCGGTCTGTTCGCCGGAGGAAGCCATTTTGTCTTTTATTATATAAGGACTTTGGTTTGTAGCCGGTATCTAAATTATCGCTGTTTACCCAGTTCGCCGAGACAGTATTCCCGGCATCAAATACACTACCAAAAAAGCCGCCATAAAGATCAATGCGAAAGCAGACGTGGCCGGCCTTTTCCACCACATAAACAATGCGATCAAAATCGCTGTCACTATCAGCTTTACCATCTCGCTTCCGAGTAGCCATCCCGCCGCCCCGGAAGGTTCACCCGGCGAGCCGGTGAAAAGCATTAGTGCAAACACCGCGTTAGCAATGGTGGCGATTAAGCCACCCGCCAACACATACAATGCATAAGCCGGAGCCGCTAACCAGGCGATGGCTGCAATAAGCGTCGTCACGAGGGCCTGGATGAGAACCAGCCGAAATGCGCCCGATAAATCGAGACTGGTCATAGATCCAGTGAAAACCCTTTAAAACAGACCTGTTTTCCGGAGGCGCCGGAGTATAGTAAGTCGTCGCCTATGGGTCAAATAAAGGTAGGGGTTTTCATACCCGTTGGTGGTCCTGAAAATCTCTGTGGATCCTAATTTTGCTGCTCTTCCTCTAGCAAAAGAGGCAGGATACTCGGCAGAACCGGTGGGTCCGGTTCAGGCTCTGGTTCCGGTTCCGGTTGATTAGGCGCTATGGTGGGCGGAAAACCCTTGCGCCAACGCACTGCATCGGCTTCGTCCGATTGATTATCGTCGGTACCATCAAGCAGTACCGATGCCAACTGACCCTGCTCCCAGTCGAAAATACCCAATGGATACCATCCCGTCGGGTTATTCTTCTGATCGATTACAAAATTATGCGTTACACCATCGCCATCCACAATGACATAGTCGGCATCGGTAGTGCGATTTTCAGTTTGTCGAAAATGCACCGACACCTCGTAGCTTCCGCTTTCTGGGATAACGGTTGTCCAGCGCGCCGTACCCTTTCGGGCACGGCCCTCGTTGTGATGGCTCAAATAACGATATGAATTCCCGATCGCCTCTCCAGATTGCCAAGTGGCCCAGGCATTGCTGTCGCTGGTTTCTAAATATCCTGGATCACCATTGTCAATAAGAATTTCAATCGGTTGGTTAGTTTGTGCTTGCGCTACACCGTAAAAAGCAGCCAACAAATAAATTAATAAAATTTTCATGCCTCTATATGTTTTAGATACCTTAGTGTTTTCCATCTTGTTGAAATTGAAACTTGCAAACGATTCGTAAGACCCATCAACCCCCAAACCCTATCAATCGTGATGGGTAAACATTCTCGCACATTGGAAAATCTTAACGAATTCTCTCTAGGATTCCATCTAACTGATCCAGATTTGAATAACTAATGGCAAGCTTGCCGCTGCCATTTTTCTGATGGGAGATCTTTACCACCGCACCAAGCTTCTGTGACAAGTCATCTTGCAATCGTCTTATGTCGGAATCAGTTTCACTACCACCCACCTTACTTTTTGTGCCGCCGCTTTGTTCCTTACTGATTTGCCGCACCAAACGTTCGGTGTCCCGGACCGACAGGCCTTTGCGCACCACCGTTTGCGCGGTGGAAAGTTGCTTTTTTTCCGATAACGCCAGCAAAGCCCGTGCATGCCCCATATCTAGTGCACCCGATTGCAGCATCTCACCCACTTTTGAATGCAAACTCAGCAGACGCAATATGTTGGTCACCGCGGTACGTGACCGGCCTATACTTTCCGCGATTTGTTGGTGAGTCATTTCAAACTCATCCAGCAAACGTTGTAATCCCCTGGCCTGTTCCATGGGATTGAGATCTTCGCGTTGAATATTTTCGATAAGACCCATGGCCATGGCAGTTTGATCGGTAATATCGCGCACCAATACTGGCACTGAATCCAGACCTGCCATTTGCGCCGCCCGCCAACGGCGTTCACCGGCAACGATTTCGTAGTCACCCGTCACTGTTGTCCGCACCAAAATGGGTTGCATGATACCCTGGGACTTGATCGACTCCGCCAATTCTTGCAGCGCGTCCTGATCCATTTGTACACGGGGTTGAAATTGCCCGCGACGCAAAGATTCGATAGGCAATTGTCTCAAGGCTTCACCCGTGGCAACAGTGAGGCCGCGGGAGTCGCTTAATAGTGCATCAAGTCCCCGTCCGAGTTTCGTTTTCTTCATGTTGCTTGGTTTCGTTTCTTCTTAACATTTCACCGGCCAGTGCGAGATAGGCTTGTGCGCCGGCACAGGTACGATCATAGTCGATTGCAGCCTGGCCGTGACTCGGTGCCTCGGCCAAACGCACATTACGCGGCACCACCGTGCGAAACACCTTGTCACCAAAGTGTTCCAGCAATTGTTCCGACACCTCATTCGATAACCCGACGCGGCTATCGAACATGGTGCGCAAAAGACCTTCAATTTGCAAATGTGGATTAAGAATTTCGCGAATACGGTTAATGGTATTCAATAACGCCGTTAATCCTTCCAAGGCGTAGTATTCGCACTGCAAAGGTATAAGCACACCCGTGGCCGCGACCAAGGCATTGACTGTCAGCAAATCCAGCGCCGGCGGGCAATCCAGAAAAATATAGTCGTATTTCTCCTGCACCAATGTTAGCGCATTCTTAAGCCGCATTTCGCGTGCGAATTCGTTGGCCAATTCCATGGAAATACCGGCCAGATCGGGACTGGAAGGAACGACCACGAGGTTATTGTCCACCAATTTGCCGGTTTCGCGGATACCCGCTTCGTTGGATAAAACGTGGTAAATGCTCTTATCGATTCCATCTTTGTCCACGCCACACCCCACCGTGGCGTTGCCCTGAGGATCGAGATCGATCAACATGACACTGCGATTGGTCTTGGCCATGGAGGCGGCTAGATTGACCGCTGTCGTCGTCTTACCGACGCCGCCTTTTTGATTGGCTACCGCCAGGATTCGAACCATGGATTGTTGTATTCGTCTTGTCCGGTGAGCAGGTGTCGATGTTAGCGTATCAAGATTCCACGCCGCCATCAAAAACGCACACCTAATCCTATAGTGAAAAGGTCGAGGCCCGCATTGGGGTCGGCCAATCCGCCGTTTGAGCGGTGCCCATAGGAAAACTCTAACAGTAAAGGGCGGGACTGTCGTGTTAATACGACACCGAGTTTGACGGCCGGTGCGAAAAACCATTTACCGCCTAACCTTAAACTAACGTGTAGTGATTCCTCGTCGTCCAGATCGTTAAATGCTACACCGACTCCGGCGCTGATATACACGCTTCGATTAAACGCGTAACCGAGTGACGGAATTACACTGACATCATGCCGGCTGCGATCGAATTCCTTTGTTCGCGCCTGAGATAGATTCAACGATACACCGGCACGTACTCGGTCATGGGCGATTAATCGGTGTACCATAGGTGGTAAAGGATTATTTGCACCCAGTGTTGGAAGGAAACGGTTGTAAGAAATCAAATGCCAGCGCAAATTGTTCTGAACTTCCGTACCGGTATGCAAGCTCAATTCAGAAACTGCTTGTGCACTTACCGGCGCAACGTGCGCACCATATATCGCGAATAGCGCTGCGACTAACGTCGCCGACCGCGCGGTACGTATTGTTGATAAAAAGAATCCATACCTCACGTTCAAAAACGGAATTAACATTCCATCACTACCACGCATCGCCTGGCGTTGACTCCAGGAACATTAAGCTCTTTTAACCTGCAACTCGCCCTATTTCCTGAATTTAGTTGCGCAAACTCCTGCTCCAGCCGGGACGATTTCATGGCGATTATTCGACCACCCCGTTTTACCAACGGACGGCATAAGGGTATTAACCTGCCGAGGGGAGCGACGGCGCGTGCAGTAACTGTATCGAATAGCGTAGTGGGTTTGTACTCTTCTGCACGCATTTGTTCTATGCTGATATTTTTGATCTTGAGTGTACTGGCCACATACCGTAAAAAACTGACTCTTTTAGCGCGACTATCCAACAAGGTCATTTGCAAGTCCGGTCGTGCCAAAGCCAACGGAATACCGGGCAAACCGGCACCACTACCCACATCGCAAATATAAACGCCTCGTAAGTAAGGCGATATCGCAAGACAATCGAGTAAGTGATGGGTCACCATTTTGCTTAAACTGCCGATCGCTGTAAGATTGTGACGCTGATTCCATTTTTTGAGTAGCTGCAAATAGGACACCAGTTTTTGGCCGGTATCATTGGGCAGATTGATACCCAATTGTGCCGCGCCGCTATCCAGTGTTTCGACCATAGCGTTTAGTTCTACCTGGTTCGTGCCGGATGAAGGCGCTAAATGAGCTCGGGGCTTTGCCATTTCGATCATTCTAACAGCAGACAAAAAGCGCGCAAGTCGTTGATTTGCATCACAACTTAGCGTCGAATAGTGCTCACAATTATTTTATGTACGCACGCCGTAAATAACTCAACCGGCGACCGTGATGGAATCAATAACAGAGGACATGATCTCGGCGAAGAAAACTAAAAAACGATACGAGCAAATACGCTTAGACATGGTCCGTGAGCAAATCGCGAAACCAAGCGATGACCGTGCGCGCGTTACTGACAAAAATGTTTTAGCAGCTATGCAAGAAGTACCCCGGCATTGGTTTGTGCCGGAAAGTTACCAAAAAGCCGCCTATCATGATGGCCCGTTGCCCATCGGTCATGGTCAGACTATCTCACAACCCTATATGGTGGCTATTATGAGCGAGTTATTGCATGCACAAACCAATCATACGGTGCTGGAAGTAGGCACCGGGTCCGGTTACCAAGCAGCGATTTTGTCGCATCTGGTAAAGCAAGTGTACAGCATAGAAATTGTTGAGCCCTTGGGAAACGAGGCTGCCCGAGTTTTGGCAAAACATGGATATGAAAATGTCGAGGTACGCGTTGGCGACGGTTATCTGGGTTGGCCGGAACATGCCCCTTTTGACGGCATTGTCGTTACTGCGGCGCCGGATCACATTCCACAACCTCTTATAGATCAGCTCAGGGCGGGTGGGCGTATGGTCATACCCGTGGGGCCGAGTGGCGGTATTCAAGAATTATTAGCGCTCACTAAGCAAGAAGACGGCAGTGTCAGTGAAACCGAGTTGATGCTGGTGCGTTTTGTACCGTTAACCAGAGATAACCATTAGCTATTACATTCGGAACCGCTTTGAGACCGCTTAAGTTGAAAAACCTTTGGTTGACTATAGGTTGGTTGTTATTAATCGCTATCGTGTATGTATCGCTAACACCTACGCCACCGGATCCCGAATTCAAAATCAACGACAAAGTATTGCACTTCGCCATGTATTTCGTATTAACCATCTGGTTCGTACAAATTTATTCATCACCCAGACGATTGGCGGTATACGCGCTTTTGTTTTTCGCCATCGGCATTGTGTTGGAATTAGGCCAAGGACTGAGTGACCAGCGATCAACATCGCTGTTAGACGCATTAGCCAATGGCGCCGGCATCCTTACCGGTTTAGTTCTTGCGTTTACTCCCGTTGGATTAACGCTAGGATTAATCGAACGACTGCTTTTCGCACGCCGGCCGCGTATCGACTAGTACCTCAAGCCGCGTTTTGCAAGGATCGTTTCTTGAGATGAACCAGCAACAAAGAGATGGCGGCGGGTGTCACACCGGAAATCCGTGATGCCTGACCGATGGTCAGCGGCTTGTGTCGGTTCAGCTTTTGTTGCACTTCCGTTGATAGTCCGCGTATTTGACCGTAATCCAAATCGACAGGTAGTCGGGTATCTTCATTCTCGCGTTGACGGTTGATTTCTTCGCGTTGCCGGTCGATATATCCGGAGTAGCGAGCCTGAATTTCCAGTTGCTCTATAACCGCATCGTCGTCCACCCCGGGACCCGCGTTTTCTATGCTCATCAAATCCGTGTAGCTGACCTCGGGACGGCGCAATAAATCGATCAGTCTAGTTTCCTTGTTCAAGTTTTGGCCGAAGATACGGCGTGTACCTTGCTCATTGACTTGCTCAGGTCGCAACCAGGTATTCTGCAAACGGTGTTGTTCTTGCTGCAAACAATCGCGCTTGCGATTGAAAGCGTCCCAGCGAACATCGTCGACCAAGCCCAAACCTCGTCCGAGTTCCGTTAGTCGTAGATCAGCGTTGTCTTCACGTAATTGCAACCGGTATTCGGCACGCGAGGTAAACATGCGATACGGTTCGTTGGTACCCAAGGTAATCAAGTCATCGATCAACACACCGATGTAAGCTTGGTCGCGGCGTGGCCACCACGGTTCTTCACCTTTGATTTGTAACGCCGCGTTTAATCCAGCAATCAGGCCCTGGCCAGCGGCTTCCTCATAACCGGTAGTGCCGTTGATCTGGCCGGCGAAAAACAGACCCTTGATAAACTTGGTTTCCAGGCTTGGTTTCAAATCCCGTGGATCGAAAAAATCGTATTCAATCGCATAACCCGGCCGGGTGATCCTGGCGTTTTCGAAACCCTTGATGGTGCGCACCATGCGCCATTGAATGTCGAATGGTAGACTGGTGGAAATTCCGTTGGGGTAAATCTCCGTGGTGTTCAAGCCTTCCGGTTCGATAAAAATCTGGTGGGTATTTTTGTCCGCAAAACGAACAACTTTATCTTCCACCGACGGACAATAACGCGGACCGGTCGCGTCGATCACTCCACTGTAAATGGGTGAGCGATCCAACCCCTGACGAATAATATCGTGGGTTTGTTCGTTGGTATGTGTGATGTGGCAAGACACTTGCCGGGGATGTTGCTCCTGTGTTCCTAAATAAGAAAACACCGGGCGTGGGTCATCACCCGGTTGTTCTTCCAACGCTGAGTAATCAATGCTGCGGCCATCGATACGTGGGGGCGTACCCGTTTTTAAACGATCCACCGTAAACGGCATTTCGCGCAATCGCTCAGCCAAACGAATCGAGGGCGCATCCCCTGCCCGGCCACCGCTATAGTTATCCATACCGATGTGAATCCTGCCACCCAAAAAAGTACCGGTAGTCAGGACGACGGTTGGTGCTTCGAAACGCAAACCCATCTGCGTAACCACGCCTTTAATCCTTTCACCTGCGATGATCAAGTCTTCAACCGACTGCTGGAAGACAGTCAGGTTGGGTTGGTGCTCGACGGCAGAGCGAATAGACTGCTTATACAAAGACCGGTCCGCTTGGGCACGGGTGGCACGCACCGCCGGCCCTTTACGGGCGTTCAATGTGCGGAAATGAATACCGCTGTTGTCCGCCGCCCATGCCATGATGCCGGCTAGCGCATCCACTTCTTTGACAATATGACCCTTACCGATACCGCCGATGGCCGGATTACACGACATCTGCCCGATGGTTTCGATGTTTTGTGTCAGCAAAAGCGTATTGCAACCCAGACGTGCGGACGCTAGCGCAGCCTCGGTACCGGCGTGGCCACCGCCAATCACAATGGCATCAAATTTTTCCGGATGTAGCATGGGTTAGTCACTGAAAGTGGGCGGTGGATTTTATTACGTTCACATAGTTATTAAAACCGTTTAAAAAAACAGGCACCAAGTGCTCCGGCTTTTCACTTGACGGCGTATTGCTCGCGTTTAACAATGTCGACTCTAAAATCGGAACGGGGCCTGACGGGATTTGGTTGTTTTCGACCCATCTATCACCATAGACGGTAAACATGAACGAAAGCGATACGGATAAACTGTATCTAGAATACCATTACAAGGAGATGGTGCGTCTGAGGAAAGAATGCAATAGACAAATCAACAGCGCCTTCTCCGACTTCAAGCTGTTGGGTGCCGCCGGCTTGATGGTTGCCTGGGCGCCGTTGTCCGATGCTTTGGTCAAGGGTCATGACCCGCGTGTCATGTTATTGGGTTTCATCGCCATCTTTTTTATTTTTATCGTCATCACATTGTTCGGTTTAATGAAGCAATCCATTATGCTTTATCATCTTGAGCAAATTCGTCACTTCGAATCGGCCATTCGTGACGCGTTGCATATCACGGATGAAAACACTTTCAAGGTGGCCCACAATTGGCCCGCATGGAGCCGAAATGTTCATGAACATATCGCGTGGCGGTTTTTCGCCGTGCTGTATGTATTCGTTATCGCCTTCCCCGCAACCGTGTTATTAGGCCATGGTTACGAATGGCATTCGGTTATTTTTGTTGTTGTCGCACTTATTCTTTTGGCCATTCAGATCAGTGCTGTCAAACTAATTGTCAAAGCGTCGGAATCGTCGGTGGGTTAACGGTTCAGCTATCAACAAACAGATTGTTAGGAGCATTGCAAGCATACGTATATGTATTCAACCCCCCATCCAGCCCAATCGGATCGGAGGTCGTGTAGCGTCCGGTTTTGGGGTTGTAATAGCGGTTCCAGTTGTAATGTAATGGTTTTTACTACTGTTCGTAATAGTAATAATCGTAGCTACGCAGAATATCCCAGGTGAAATTCCAGGCTTCGTTGTAACTGAGGCCGCTATCATCGGGAATGACGATTTTGGTGTAGAGTTTTTTGGGGTCGCGTGCTTTGTGTTCGGCCAGCCGCGAACGAATGGTTGCTAAGGGTAACTGCTGGGCTTCCACATCACCCGGTTCGCGGTATTCGTAAACGTATTGATCCCCGACTTTGCGATAATGTATCTCCACCACGTATTTATCCAGTTCGCTGCGGGCCGGGCCGACCAGTTTTAGATACCTCTCTTCGAGATCCTCAAAATCGATTTGCAGTTCGGTGAACTTTTCTTCACCGGCAATCACTTTTGCGGTTTCCGCTTCGAGTTCTTGTTGCAAGCTGGCGTATTGTTCTTCTAAAGATGCGACTGCAGTTTGCGCGTCTTCAAACCGCTCTTCCAGAGTTTTTTGTTCGGTTTGCAATAACACGTAGACTGCTTTTAACGCATCGAACTCGCCGCTTAAAGATTCTTTTTCCGTTTCGACCTCCGCTTTCGCTACTTCCAGTTGTGCTTTTTCCTCGGCCAGTTGGCGCGACTGAGTTTGTAGAGCCAGCAATTGAGTCATGATACTGGCCTTCTCGGCGCTCAGTTCATCACGCTCGGTTTCCAAGGTCGCTTTTTCTTCGGATAGTTGTAACTGCAACGCTTCCAGTTTTTGATTTTGTAACGCTAACTCTTCTTTCGCCTCTTCGGTTACTTGCAACCGGCCACTCAGGGCAAGACGAGCCTTAGCGAGTTCTTCATTATCCTTTAACAACTGATCCCGCAACTTTTCCAACGCGACGATGTCGACGGTCAAACGTTGAACGGTCTCATTGCTCACTTCGAGCTTAGCCGCCATGGAATCCCGATCACGATTTGCCGCCCGCAACGCTAACTGTATTTCCGCTATCTTGCGCTCGAGTTGATCCAACCGTTCTTCCAACTCCACTTTTTGCACCGCAGTCGACTGTGCGATCTCCGCGGTTTCGCGTTCTTTCTCGATGGTGGCGCGCAACTCTTTTACCAAATCGACGTTGCGGATAAGAATAATCACCAACGCCATAAGGAATATCATGACCACCACAGTCATGATATCGGTAAAGGATGGCCATACGCTGTCGTCGCTGTGACTGCCCTGACCCTGCGGTGTTATACGCAGATCGACGAAGCCCTGGGTATTACGCATTAATCATGCTCCGATAAACGGAAGCCCTCTCTTAACAACCGGGTGATTTCATGAAAGTAATCATTGGTTCTGCGCACTTCGTTGCGGTAATCCGCAATCATTTGTTCCATGTGTTGGGCGGTTTCCGAAATACGTTCGTGGGTTTCATCCAAACGTTTGGTCAGGTTGGCCGATGCACGAATGAGTTCGGAGAAGTCATTCATGACGCTTTCCGGTTCGTGCTGAAACTTGGGCACCAGGTAGTTTGCGGTGATGTCTTCCACCCGGCTGATCAAATAAGTCTGGGTGTCGGTCAAACGCAGATAAAAATAACCAAAGAACAAGAACGCCAGGATCGCCGTCATGGTGGTGGACAAAGCGGTGGACATGCCGTGAATGACCGTATTCAGACCGCTGACATTGGTAGTGGTGTTAATCATGTCCGAGGCACCCAGCAAGGCAATGGACAACGAAACAATGGTGCCGAATACACCGGTCAGTATGAGCACATTGTTGACGAACTTGGGGAAACTCACATAACTGGATTCCTCTGCTACCAAGGTCGAAGCCAAGGCGGCGTGATTAATCAATGCGTGACGATTGTATAAATCCTGTAATGTGTCATAGCGGTCAACAATCATGGAGTCCACCGGCAAACCCTGGGTCGGTTGTTTGGTACGAGTCATGTTGTTGATGAAAGCGTTAATAGCGGCTTCCTCACGCGTGTAACGCACATACAACTGCACCAAACGGATCAATCCACTGACAAACAACAACAATATGCCACCGTTGATCACCCATCCCACAGAGGTGATTTGATTTTTGAGATATACCTCAGACAGAAAATCCCGTTGCCATATCACCACGATGATGACCAAAGCTGTCAAAACAACGAGTTGGATCAAGACATTGCGCGTGTAGTGGTGTTCGACGGTTCGCAGGCTCATGGTTCCTCGCTTGTTATTTGTGTCGTTGGCTAACGATCCTCAACGGGTATTAAACGCGCATCATGCAAGGGAAGCAACAACTGTATACCAGTCGTATCTATCGTCTGAGGGCTATTTGCCGATACAAAAACTGGAGAATATCTTTCCCAGCAAGTTATCTGGTGTCACTCGGCCAGTGATTTCGCCCAGCGCATCATGCGCCAACCGCAAGTCTTCTGCCAACAATTCACCGGCGTGCCGTTGGGAAATATTGCATAATCCTTGCCGCAGACGGTGGCTGGCTTTGGTGATAGCTTCGATATGACGACGACGCGCTGTAAACAAGGATTCGTTGGCGGCGTAACCACTGGCCGACTTCAGATGTTGACACAACTCAGTGATGCCTTCTCCTGTTTTTGCCGACACATTTGTTGCAGGTATATCGTTGTCGCTTTTTGCTGTCGCTTGCCGTTGCACTAAATCAATTTTGTTACACACCAGACTTACCGCTATCCCGCTAGGAAGTTGTTGCAATAAACCATCGATATCGGTCTGTTCGGTCTGATCGATGACCAACAAAATATGATCGGCGTTTTGCATAGCACGGTATGCGCGACGCACGCCTTCTTGTTCGATTTCATCGGTGCTGGCGCGTAATCCGGCAGTGTCGGTCACGTTGACCACTAAACCATTGATTTGAAAACGCTGCTCGATAGTGTCCCGTGTCGTTCCCGGTGTAGCACTAACAATAACCCGTTCTTCGCCACATAACCGATTCAATAAACTGGACTTACCGGCATTGGGCAAGCCGGCCAGTACGATGTTCAAGCCGTCGCGTAACAGACACCCTTGTTGTGCGGAAGCTCCCAATTGAACCAGTTCGTCGTGCAATTGTTGAGTCTTGTCGGCAATATTGTTTTCTTGCAAAAAATCGATTTCTTCCTCAGGAAAATCAATAGCAGCTTCGACAAAGACGCGTAGTTGGGTCAAGCGGTCGCACAACCCATTGACCCGTTTGGAAAATTCACCCTGCAACGAACGCATGGCCGACCGTACCGCGGTAGCGGTGCTACTCTCAATTAAATCCGCTACCGCCTCGGCTTGAGCTAAATCCAGTTTGTCGTTGAGAAAGGCGCGTTCGGTAAACTCGCCGGGCCGGGCCATCCTCGCTCCCTGTGCAATAATTTCTTGCAGCAACAAATCCAGCACGACGTTGGAACCGTGACCTTGTAACTCGAGCATGTGTTCGCCTGTGTAAGAGGCGGGCTGTTCAAAGAAAAGCGCAATGCCTTGGTCAATGATTTCACCATCGCTATTTTTGAACGAGGATAGCACTGCGTGACGCGGTGGCGGTGTTTTGCCGACAATGGACGCTGCGATGTCGGGCGCCAGCGAACCGGATACACGCACTACACCGATGCCTGCCACACCGGCCGGTGTGACTATGGCTGCAATGGTATCAGGTGTCTTGATCAAACTACCGGCTACTCTGGTTTGGAGCGGCCGATTGAGAAAACGTACGCTACTTGCTGGCCGCAGCGATACGCCGGGTAATCAACCACTGTTGGGCGATGGAGAGGATGTTGTTGACCACCCAGTACAACACCAAACCCGCGGGAAACCACAAGAAGAATACGGTAAATACCACCGGCATGGCCATCATGATGTTCTTTTGAATGGGGTCCAGAGGCGCGGGATTGAGAAATTGTTGCGCCAACATGGACGCACCCATGATCAAGGGCAAAACGTAGTATGGATCTGGCAGGGATAAATCGTTCAACCAGAAAATAAAATCCGCCTGGCGTAATTCCACACTCTCCAACAACACCCAGTACAACGCAATGAATACCGGTATTTGAATCAGGATGGGCAAGCAACCACCTAGGGGGTTTATTTTTTCTTTTTTATACATTTCCATCATGGCTTGATTCAGTTTTTGCTTGTCATCACCATAACGTTCTTTGAGTGTTTTTAAACGCGGCTGCAAGGTCTTCATCTTGGCCATGGATTTGTAACTGGCAGCCGACAATGGATAGAAAACGAGTTTGACCAAGAAAGTCAGAATAATGATAGCCCAACCCCAGTTTTTGACGACACCGTGTATCCATTGTAATAACTTGAACAAAGGTGCCGCCACCGGTGTAAGCCAGCCGTAGTCTACGGTCAGTAATAAACCCTCCACTTCCTGTTGTTTTAACCGGCTTTGTTCCTTGGGTCCGACAAACATTCGGGTACTCAACGTACCCTGGGATCCGGTGGCGACCGTGGTCGGTACATTGGTCTTGTAGCCGATGATATAGCGGGGTTGGTCTACACGTTTCACCACATTACTGTAATATGTATGGCTGCTACTTTGATCCGGTAACCACACACCGACAAAATAGTGTTGCAACATTGCCACCCAACCTGCTGGCGAACTGCGTTCGAGATTGGCTTTTTCCATTTCGCCAAAATCGATTTTGTCGTATTTCTCTTCGGGTGTGTACACCACACCACCAGTGTAGCTGGGTAAACGGCCGAAGAATCCACCGGTATCCTCAATTGGGGTGCGTTTAAATTGTGAATAGGAATAACCCACCCAGTCCTGATCACTATTATTGATAACGTGGTAATCGATGTCGATCACATAGCTGTCACGATGGAAGGTATACACTTTCTCATAATTAACACCGTCTGGTCCTTGCCAAAATAACTTGGCACTGATTTGATCCATCCCATCGGTTAATTCATAACGCAAGTGTTGCGCTTGAAACTGCGTCTGATGATTCGGGTAGTCACCAGCTATAAGCCCTCCTTCGGCGATGTAGAGAATATCCTCACTGTTATCCATTAGTACAAATGGGTCGTCGGGATCATCCACACTGACCGGGTGTTTGAGCAACTCAAGATGTCTAAGGGTTCCACCTAGCGTATCGATCTCTGCCTGCAACAAATCGGTTTTGACGACGATAGCTTCACTGCTAGGTTCAGGCGACGCTTTGATGGTTGGTGTTTCCGGTTCGGTGCTTGCTTGCGATACTGCCTCAGGCGCAGACGGTATCTCTTTCTTATTAGCTGTTGGTACACCGGGAGTACCAGCTGTATCAGCTATTTGTTCTGGCGGTGGATTTTTGCTGGCTTGATAGACGGTCCAGTTTTGCCACAACATCATCAACACTAGACCCAATGCGGCATATAACAGAAATTTGTGAAGATCCATCATGATCGTTGAGCAGAACCGTTGTTATCGTATTTTGTTTTCACGGCTAATCTATGTGTATCGGAACCTGGCACAGGATCAACACCGCCTTCATGCCACGGGTGACAACGCCCTATGCGTTTGATCCCTAAATACAAACCCCGGACGGTACCATGGGTTTCAATAGCGTCGATAACATAAGCCGAACAACTGGGGTAATATCGGCAATGCATGCCCAACATGGGACTGATCAAGTACCGATATACGCGAAGCGCTAACACTAACGATTTTTGCATTTCTTATCGATTTGTCGCCAATGCCACTGCAATGAGTTGCGGATATTATCGTTACTGGTTGTTCTGACCGCAGTGCTCGCCACCACGACTACATCCAGACCGTTGAGTTCCCGTTGATGCTTTCTAAACGATTCCCGAATTTGCCGTTTAACGCGATTTCTATCAACCGATTTTGCCGATACGCGGCGAGATACCGCTAACCCTAAACGGGCATTGACCATACCGTTGGGTATGGCGAAGACACGCATCAACTTGTCTTGGGAAATACTTTTGTGCTTGAGTACTGCCTTGTACTGCGATGCAGTAACCAGCCGGTTTTGACTGCTTAACCGCTCTCGCTGTTGAGTCAATCGTCCTCAGGCACTAAGCCGCGCGCGGCCTTTAGCTCTCCGGGCGTTTATAACCGCGCGCCCGCCACGGGTTTTCATACGCGCTCGGAACCCGTGGTTCCGTTTGCGTTTGATCTCACTGGGTTGGAATGTCCGCTTCATAAACCTGCCACATCATGCGAAAAAAGGCGCCGCACATTAACGGTTATAGACTGTTTTTGTCAATGCGGTTTAACCTGTGTTTCGTGATCTCAGTGCCTGTGGATAAGCTTGCCGGTAAACGCTAGACTTGATCTCTTTTTTGCGTTGGCAAAACACACTGTGACTAACACGACCCTCTGGCAAAAATGTCTTAATCAACTCGAAGCCGAGTTATCCAGCCAACAGTTAAACACCTGGATACGCCCGTTGCACGCCGTGCACGAGCGCCACGAATTGCGTCTATTGGCGCCTAATCGTTTTGTCAAGGAAAGCGTCGAAAAACAGTTTCTGCCCCGGTTGAAAGAGATCGGGCAACGTATAGCAGCCAAACCTATCACCATATCAATCTGTGTTGGCGCACAACCGCATTCCGGAACGTCAACAGAAGAGGGTACCAATGGCAAGCAGCGTAAAAACATTGGTGAGACTAGCTATAGTGGTGGCCGACTGAATTCCGCTTTTACCTTCGAAAACCATGTGGAGGGTAAATCCAATCAGCTTGCCCGAGCTGCTTCGGTGCAGGTAGGAGAAAACCCCGGTCATGCGTATAACCCGTTATTCCTCTACGGTGGTGTTGGTCTGGGCAAAACCCACTTGATGCATGCAGCCGGTAACTTGATTCTACAACGCAATCCGGAGGCGGTAGTGGCCTACGTACACGCCGAACGATTTGTCGCGGACATGGTGAAAGCCTTGCAACATAACACCATGAATGCGTTTAAACGCTATTACCGTTCACTGGATGCATTACTCATTGACGATATCCAGTTTTTTTCCGGTAAAAGCCAGTCCCAAGAGGAATTCTTCCATACTTTCAATACTTTACTAGAAGGCAGGAGCCAGGTGGTGATTACCAGTGATCGCCTGCACAAGGAGATAGACGGTATCCAGGAAAGATTAATCTCGCGTTTTGGCAGTGGTCTGGTGGTGCGTATTGATGCCCCGGAATTGGAAACCAGAGTCGCTATTTTGAATAAAAAGGCGCGGGGTATGCAAATCGAGCTTAGCGATGAGGTAGCGTTTTTTATCGCCGGCCAGGTGCGTTCCAATGTACGAGAACTCGAAGGTGCTTTGCACCGAATCGTAGCTAGTGCACGTTTCACAGGTCGCGATATCAGCGTAGAGATTGCTCGCGAGGCCTTGAGCGATTTAATGGTTTATCAAGAACGACAAATTACCATTCAAAATATTCAAAAGATTGTTGCGGAGTATTTCTCCATACGTGTTGCCGACCTGCATTCCAAACGCCGTAACCGCAATATCACCCGCCCACGGCAAATTGCCATGACGTTGGCAAAAGAATTGACCAATATGAGTCTGCCGGAAATCGGCGAGGCATTCGGTGGCCGCGACCACACTACAGTATTGCATGCCTGTCGAAAAATAGTCGAGTTGCTACAACAAGACGCGCAAATGAAAGAAGATTATCAAAACCTACAAAAATTACTCAGTGGATGAGTTGTGGATATCTACAGGGGGGCAAAAATGTGTCTGATTGTCCACCTCTGCTAACAATAATTTACCAGGATATAGTATACTCTTGACACGATCTCATTTAATGTAAGTAGTTGATTTTATTATAAAAATAAAGGTTATCCACAAATCCACAGGACAAATAACTAAAAGAGTAATTTAAATGAAGTTAGATATAGAACGGGGTCAACTGTTAAAACCATTGAGTCGAGTCAGTGGTGTCGTCGAACGACGTCAGACTCTACCCATTTTGGCAAATGTATATATCAAGCTCGATGACTCAACATTAACCCTGATTGGTACTGATCTAGAGGTGGAAATAAGTGAAACCATTGACGGTATTAAAGGCAGAAAAGGAGAAATCACTGTAACTGCTCGTAAACTAATGGATATTTGCCGGGCTTTGCCTGAAGGTGCGAAGATCAAACTGGACACGGATGGTCCATTGATGACGGTGAAGGCCGGTCACAGCAAATTTTCGCTCCAAACCTTGCCATCCAAGGACTATCCGAAAATTGATACGGACAAATGGGAAGAACGATTAAAACTGTCTGCCAAGGAATTAAGGTTACTTCTGGAAAAAACATCCTTTTCAATGGCAAATCAAGATGTTAGGTACTATTTAAACGGTTTGTTGTTGGAGATTAGTGGCGACAGCCTGCGAGCAGTGGCGACAGATGGACACCGTCTAGCTAAGAGCGATCTGCAAATAAAAGGTAACGAAGCGGATTTTAGGCAACTCATTGTCCCGCGTAAGGCGGTGATGGAGTTGATCCGTTTGCTCCAGGACAACGAGGACGAAATCACGATAGAGGTTAGCTCGAACCATATTCGTGTAAGCGCCGGATCTACAGTTTTCACCAGCAAACTTATCGACGGGCGGTTTCCAGATTATGAAGCAGTATTGTCGTCCTTGCTGACTACCGCAGTGTCTGTAGAGCGCATACCATTTTTAGATTGCTTAGGCCGAGCTGCTATCCTCACAAATGAGAAGTTTCGGGGTGTACGGTTGAATGTCGAAAAATCCCGCATGCTAGTGAGTGCGCACAATCCGGAGCAGGAGGAAGCTAGCGACGAGTTAGCAATCGACTACGACGAAGACGAAATAGAAATAGGTTTTAACGTTACTTATATGATGGATGCGTTAAAAGCCATACCGAGCGAAAAAGTGGAACTGCGCTTACGTGATAACAATAGCAGCTGCATCATACGATCATCAGAAGATGAAGATACGTTGTATCTGGTGATGCCAATGCGTCTGTAACCCCTGGCGTGTCAATGAGCGGATGTTTCACGTGAAACATCCTTAGTGGGACTGGGAAAGCCCGGATAAGTCCTTGTAAACAGTTATAATACCGTTATTCACGGGGTAAAAATGTCTGACAGAGATAAGTCAAAATTCGAACGAAATAATAGAGCCGGTGGACCAAAGGGCAATCGATCCACTGGCAAAGAAAGGCCTACCTACGATTCGTCCAGTATCAAGGTTCTAAAAGGCCTTGATGCAGTGCGCAAACGGCCAGGCATGTACATCGGTGATACCGATGACGGAACCGGTTTGCACCAAATGGTTTTTGAGGTGGTCGACAACGCTGTGGATGAAGCGCTGGCTGGTCACTGCTCAAAAATCAGGGTCATACTGCACGCGGATGAATCCATCACCGTTACGGACGATGGCCGCGGTATTCCCACAGGTATAATTGAAGAAGAGGGAAAATCGGCTGCGGAGGTCATTATGACTGTGCTTCATGCCGGCGGTAAATTTGATCAAAATTCTTACAAAGTATCCGGTGGTCTACATGGCGTCGGTGTGTCCGTGGTCAATGCGTTATCGGACTATCTCAAACTAACCATATACCGCGACGGGAAAATACATGTGCAGGAATACAAGTTGGGTGTTCCACAAGGCCCACTTACAGTCCAGGGAGATACGAATTTAACCGGTACGGAGGTTTATTTCAAACCCAGCCCCCGAATATTCAGCGACATCGTTTTGCACCATGATTTGCTAACTAAACGCCTACGCGAACTCTCTTTCTTGAATTCTGGTGTGCGTATCGAACTGATCGATGAACGAACTGGTAGTGAAGACGTATTCGAGTACAAGGGTGGTATTGCCGCGTTTGTTGAGCACCTGAACGGAAAGAAAACACCGTTGCACCAAAAAGTATTTCATATGATTGGTGAGAAGGAGGGAGTAATAGTTGAATTAGCGATGCAATGGAATGATTCCTACCAGGAAAATACATTCTGTTATACCAATAATATTCCACAACGCGATGGCGGTACGCATTTGGCAGGATTACGTGGCGCGATGACAAGGACGCTTAATCAACATATCGACGAGCTCGGGATCGCCAAAAAGGCCAAAGTCAATGTTTCGGGAGACGATGCGCGTGAGGGACTAACGGCCGTGTTGTCGATCAAGGTGGCCGATCCTAAGTTTTCCTCCCAAACCAAAGATAAGCTAGTATCCTCAGAGGTGAAGGGGGCAGTGGAATCAACTGTCGCTGAGCATCTGAATAACTTTCTGCTGGAGAATCCCGGCGACACACGGGTGATAGCGCAACGTATCGTAGAAGCGGCCAGAGCCCGGGAAGCGGCGCGTAAGGCGCGGGAGATGACACGCCGTAAGAGTGCACTGGATTTAGGTGGTTTGCCGGGTAAACTCGCCGATTGTCAGGAACGGGACCCGGCGTTGTGTGAGATTTACCTGGTAGAAGGCGACTCCGCCGGTGGCTCGGCCAAGCAAGCACGCGACCGGCGCTATCAGGCTATCCTGCCACTCAAAGGTAAGATTTTGAACGTGGAAAAGGCTCGTTTTGACAAGATGTTGTCATCGGACGAAGTGACTACCCTGATTACGGCCTTGGGCACGGGAATAGGAATAAATGATTTTAATATCAATAAGTTACGTTATCACCGCATTATCATCATGACAGACGCGGATGTCGATGGGTCGCATATTCGCACCTTGCTGTTAACCTTCTTCTATCGCCAAATGCCCGAGTTATTGGAACGTGGCCATGTCTATATTGCGTTGCCACCACTGTATAAAATTACAGCTAAGAAAAAGGAAACCTACATCGACGATGACGAGGAACTGCAAGAACACCTACTGGGAATCGCCCTCACCGATGCCGAGTTGAAAAACAGCAAGGGCGAAACAATCAAAGGCAAGGATTTGCAGGCTTTATGCACAGAACATTTTGCCGTGCAAAATACCATTCACCGGTTGTCGCGGCGCTATCAAGCTGAAGTGCTAAGGTCGCTGATGGCATTAGACAGATTCAATGCAGATGATTTAATGGATGAAATCAAAGTGGATCATTTCACCGAGGTGCTTTCGAAAACTCTGCTTGCACAACACAATGGCAGCCGGCACTACGGAGTGAGGACTGAAAGCAGTAACGAAGAAACGGTAATCGTAGTTGAGTGCAGTGAACACGGTTCCTATGTTCAAACCCGCTTGAACAGACAGTTTTTTGACTCCACTGAATATCAATCTCTTTGTTTGCTGGGAGAGAAACTACGTGGGGTTATTGGTGAACAAGCGACGGTGAGTCGGAAGGACAAAACCGAAACGGTGGAGCATTTCGAGCAGGCAGTGAGCTGGCTATTGGCGCAGTCCAGAAAAGGGCTCAGCTTGCAACGTTACAAAGGGCTTGGTGAAATGAACCCGGAGCAACTTTGGGACACCACTATGGATGCAGCCAGCCGCCGTTTGTTACAAGTCACCATCGAGGACGGTGTCGCCGCCGACGAAACCTTTACCACGTTAATGGGTGACCAGGTTGAACCCCGCCGCGAGTTTATCGAAAAAAACGCTTTTGCGGTCGGGAATCTGGACGTTTAAAGTTTAAACTCTATGGGTGGAAATCCTAGTCCCTTTGGAGCGAGATTGAAAAAACAGCACTACGTAGCTTGCTGCTGGGTAGTTTATACCGTCAGTGCAACGTCCGTGGTATTGACAAGGTAAACGGGGGGATCTCGGCGTCGAATTTGGTGCCGTCATCAGCAACCATTTGATAACTACCGTGCATGGTACCCACAGGTGTTTCGATGACCGTGCCACTGGTGTATTCAAAACTTTCCCCCGGTCCCAAGTATGGCTGTTCCCCCACTACGCCTTCGCCACGCACCTCCATTTTTTTGGCTTTGGCGTCTTCGATGATCCAGTGCCGGGTAATGAGTTGCGCAGCCTCGGTGCCGGTGTTCTTTATGTTCACGGTGTAGGCGAACACAAACCGGTCTTTATTGGGTTCTGATTGTTCCTCAATGTAAAACGTCCTTACCTGGACATCGATGTGGTATTTACTAGCCGTCGGCATTGCACTCGTGACACTCAGAGGGGTTATGAGCAGGAGATATGATAGAACGCCACCGGCGTAACGTCGAGTCGTACTGCGCTGAGCGAGCCACCCCACACGCAACCGGAGTCGATGGCAATAAACTGGTTGACATGCCGGCACCCCAACGATGACCAGTGACCAAAGATAACCTTTGTCCTGGGACTAATTTGATTTTCACGCAGATACCAGGGGGTTAAATCGCCAGGAGCCTTTTCTGGTGGATCGGTGTTGGAATAATCCATCAGTCCATCACGGGTAATATAACGGGCGCGGGTGAAAATATTGGTGACGCATCGTAACCGTTTGTAGCCGTTTAATTCTTCCGACCAGACATTCGGTTTGGAACCGTACATTTGTTTAAAAAAATCGGCCCGACGGTTCGAACGCACTTTTCTCTCTACTTCCGCAGCCAGCCGCAACGCCGTGTCAATATTCCAGTGTGGATGAATCGACGCGTGAACCATTGCGCAATCGAGATTCGAGTCGTAATGCATCAGCGGCCGTTGTCGTAACCAAGTCAGCAGATCATCACGGTCTTTAGCTTCAAGCACGTCTTGTATGGTGTCGGTGGGGCGTAGTGCACGTGTACCCGCTGCGATCGCCAACAGATTCAGGTCGTGATTGCCGAGGACGGTGACGGCGTTGTCACCCAGATCCCGTACAAAACGCAAAACAGCTAACGATTCGGGGCCTCGATTGACTAAATCACCGACAAACCAGAGTTGATCTCGATCCGAATTAAAATGAACTTTTTCCAGTAAGGTGCGAAGGCTAGTGTGGCAACCCTGTACGTCGCCGACGGCATATAAAGCCACTTCTAAACGCGGATCAGGGTGAAACGACTATTGTGATTTGTCATCATCTTCGAATAATTCGCTTTCATCAAAAAACACATCCTCTTCCAGTGGTGGATTACCGTCGTAAATCAAGTTGCGCCGTCGTTGCCGATAGCCATCTCGTATAAACAAGTAAGGATCCAATTGTTGATCCAGGACTTTTTCGGTGCCAAGAAACCGCACACGCACATCAATAATCTCAACCGCCGTTAATGCATATTCTGCGGTGGTGCGATCCAATGCATAAATGGGATCAAGATAAACTACCTCACCCACTAATCCAATGCCGTCACGCAGATTGCTGGGACCTAAAAACGGTAATTCGATATGCGGGCCGCTGCCGAAACCCCACACAGCAAATGTCTGTCCAAAGTCTTCATCGTGTTTTTCCAGATTCAAATCGGATGCGATATCAACTAGACCGGCCAGTCCTAAAGTGGAATTAAGCAAGAATCGTGTTGTATCTTTGCCTGCTTGCAGAAACTTTCCCTGTAACACATCGTTGACAATGGTGACGGGTTCTTCAAGATTGAGAAAAAAATTGTGCACACCGGTACGTACCGGACCCGGAACAATACGTCTGTAACGCCGAGCCGCTGGAGCGAGTATGGTTTTGTCCACTTTTTGATTAAAGGCAAACATCTTGCGATTATAATTTTCGAACGGATCGCGCTCTTCGAGGGCTGGGTAATCATTTCTGTCGACAGTACTTTTTTTAGCAGTGCTACAACTGCTTAGTGCACCGCAGGCTAGCAGCACCAGCGAGCAACACAACAAATGCTTCACGGGTTTGACTAGACGTCTGTGTAAAACGGTTATTCTTTTGGACAAAACGAACTCGTTCCAGTGTTGTTTGGTATGCATAGATTAACGTTTTCCCACGTGATCGTATACACTACTCGCACTGTCCGTTACCTACAAAGAAAGATGGGTATCAGCGTTAATTTTCGTTGCATGACACGATAGCTGATGACGCGATTCGGAACGCTATTTTCTAGTTTTGTGCTTTCAAGTTATGTAGCCCATTACACGCTAGCCGCCGAAGGCGAAGTATTTGATGACTGGATCATGCGTTGTGACCAGGCTTCTGATGCCCCCCACTGCTATCTGTCCCAACGCGCTTTCGTTCAAGCCAGCGGCGAGCGGGTGTTTGAAATAGCGGTAGGGCGGCTTGGCGCGGACCAGCAACTGGTTATGTTGCTGAGTGCCCCTTTGGGGATTTACTTGCCCGCGGGCTTGCGCGTGCAGATCGACAACACCACGCCCCAACGCGTCGTTGTACAGCGCTGTAATGCGCGTGGATGTCATGCGGAATTGTTACTCAATGGCGAGTTCCTAGCGCTAATGAAAAGGGGACTAAAACTCAACATCACATTCAGCGATTCCGCTCTGCAGCAGTTTGGTTTTCCTATGTCCCTCAAAGGTTTTTCCAGTGCTTTGAACAAACTGTTGGCCCAGTAGTGCGCTTTCGTGAGGGGAATGTACAGTGGTGGACAACACCGGTGTTCCGCGGTACCGACTTGTTCAAACTGATCCGGGACGAGTGGCGCGAAGATCGGTTAGCCGTGGACAAAGTGTTGAATCGTAAACCAGGACGCGAATCCGGTTTGCGTTTTGACCCATTTGGACGGTACCCCGTCTTTGTAAAAAAATATTTCCAGCGTCACCGGCTAGAAGCCATCAAATATTTATTTAAACCCACACGCGCCGCATTAGAATTTAACAACAATGCTTATCTACACTACATTGGCATTGGTGTGCCACGTATATTGGCCATGGCGGAAGATAAATTGTGGGGTTTGTGGCAGCGTAGTCTTTTGGTGATGGAAGTACCGGACAATGCAGTCACTTTAAAGCAATGGTCGGAAACCGAAGGACCCCTCTCAAACCATCGGGCTTTGACTAGACGGCTGGCAAATGACATTGCCCGTTTGCACAACCAGGGGATTTATTACTGTGATTTACATGCAGCGAATATTTTGCTTGAGCAAGATACAACGGAAAATCCTATGGTTTATTTTGTTGACCTCAACGAAGTTCAAGCACATCGAAGCATTGTCGAAAAACAATGTACGGATGATCTGGCGCGTCTAAACGCATTCGTCACCACTAACGCCATGACACGACTGCGTTTTCTTATTCTTTACTTCCGTACCAGGGAAATACCGAAGCAACAATGGTCGCGGTGGTTAACCGGCATTCATCAACGCACACTAGCCATATGGTGCCGCTATGAACGTAAGCACCCTGGCTTCGAAAGGATGTATTAAATTGTTTGGCGTAATACTACCCAGGGCGGTGTTTTACTGAGTCTCCGGGTCATTAACAGACCCGCGCTAGCGACGAGTAAAATTCCGCTGATCAGCCCCGCCCACCAAATTGACGGTCTGGGCAAATAATCCAGTTGCAAGACCCATTCGGCAACGGCATAACCGGTGACACTGGCGCCTAATGCACCAATGACACCGGCTAACAGTCCTAATGCACCAAACTCCACCAACAATGCCATGCGCAACGATTTTCCCTGTGCCCCAACGGTGCGCAACAAAGCCATCTCACGACGGCGTTCATCGTAGCTGGTGTATATCGAGGCGTATAACACGAGTAAGCCGGCCACGAGGGTAAACAAAAATATAAACTCTAAGGCTTGGTTCAGACGTTCCAACAACCGCCGCACCTGGGTTAACAAAACACCGACATCCAGATCAGTCACATTAGGGAATTCACGCAACATCGCACCCAGATACGTGGTGTTGTTTTCAGGCACGTAAACGCTGGCGATATAACTGACCGGTGCATCTCTAAGCACCGCCGGTGGTGTCACCAAAAAAAAGTTGGGGCGGAAAGAATCCCACGACACGGTGCGCAGGCTAGTGATTTCCAAATTGATCTCACGGTCACCTATTTGGTAGCTCAGCACATCGCCCAATGCAACGCCGAGATGCTGCGCATAGTCTTGTTCCACCGAAACCTGATTGGTCGAAGTAGTTGAGTCCCCCCACCATTGTCCCGCGATCACTTTGTTGTCATCCGCGAGTTCTTCACTCCAGGTCAAATTGGCAGCCCGTTGCACCATTTGTTGGCCGACAGGATCGGCGAAATCCCGGGCCGATACCGCAGTTCCGTTGACTTTAGTCAAACGGGCCCGCACCAGCGGACTGAACACCGGTGTATTCAAATTCATTCGTTGCATGAATGTGGTCAACGCCTCACGTTGATCGGTTTGTATATTGATCAAAAAATGATTGGGTGTTTCCGGTGGCAGCCGTTTCTCCCAGGTTTGCAATAGATCATTGCGCACCAGGGTGAGCAGCAGCATCGCCATGATGCCCAAACCCAGGCCGACCGCTTGTTGCATGGTGGATTGGGAGCGTCGTACCAGATTGGCCAGACCATAGCGCCATGGACCATCCGCATATCGACGCATGCGATTAAGCAACTTGAGCACGCCAAAACACACCACCGCTAATACTATGAGTGTAGCGACACTGCCGAGGAATACGACCGAACCTAGCTGGCCGTCACGCACTATCCATAAAATCAACGCACCCACACAAATCGCGGCCAGGATGTATACAGGCCAAAGATGCGCCGGTAATGCGCCCAACTCGCGCCGCAAAACCCGTAGGGTCGGTACATTACGCAGACGCAGTAAAGTGGGCGAGCTGAATCCGCCTAATACCACCATGCCGAATACCAGACCCGCAAACAGCGGTTTAAACGATGGTGGCGGTAACTCAATTTGTAATGTTGCGGGTAACAATGCGGTAAATCCCATTTGACCCACATAGCCGGCGGCCGCCCCAGCCACACTGGCGACCAAACCCAGTAGAACCAGAACGGTCATGAAAACCACGGTAATGGTGGTTTGGGATGCACCGAGACAACGCAACACCGCGGCGGCATCCAGGTGTCGCTCGGTGAAGTGACGGGCGGCACGCACAATGGCCACACCACTCAGCAACACACTGACCAGGGCTGCTAAACCGAGAAACCTTTCGGCACGTTGCAGGGCCAAACGAAATCGCGGCCCAGCGTCTTCTGCGTCGCGCAATCTCACACCCGTACCGGTAAGGGATTGAACCTGATCTTTAAACGTGGCGACGGACAACTCGTCGCCGGCCACCAAGAATCGGTAACGCATCAGACTGCCTGGTTGCACCAAGCCGGTAGCCACAAGGTCCGCGCTATTCATTAGCAATCGCGGTGCGATGGAGAACGCTGAGATAGCACGATCCGGCTCGAATACCAGTAGTTTGGTAACGACAAACTCACTGTCACCCAATTGAATCGAATTGCCAGGTGCTACATCAAGTAACGCCAGCAATTGACGATCCAGCCATACCTCACCGGGTTTAGGAATGCCGTTTGCCGGTATATCCGTTGCCTCGGTGGAATCCGCGATGCGTAGTTGACCACGCAAGGGATAATCGTCCTCCACGGCTTTTACCTCCGCCAAGGCATTGCGCTCGCCACTAAGAGCCATGCTGCGAAAGGACACATGAGTGGATGTCTGCAATTGTTGTTGTTGTGCCAATTGCTGCCACATCAAATCCGGTGTAAACGCCGATTCCAAAACCAGATCCGCGCCCAACAACTCTGCCCCTTGACGGGCTAAAGCCAAACGTACTCGGTCGGTAAAAGCGGTTACCGAGACGATACTGGCCACCGCTATCAGCAAAGCCAAACTGATTACTCTTAAATCACCCGCCCGCCATTCCCGGCGTAACCAGCGCCACGCGATACATAAGTTAGTCATTGACACGATGCAAAATGCGCCCACCATCCAATTCCAGTTGACGATCGCAACCTTGCGCCAACTGGATATCGTGGGTGACGATTACCAAAGTAGTGCCGCTGTCACGGTTCAATTGAAACAACAGGTCGGCGATTTGTTGGCCGGTTTTCCGATCGAGGTTGCCGGTCGGTTCATCGGCAAACAACAATTTTGGCCGGGTGACAAAAGCCCGCGCGATGGCTACCCGTTGTTGCTCGCCACCGGACAGTTGGGAAGGATAATGACCGGTACGTTCACCCAAACCCACACGTTGCAAGACATCGTGTGCTGCGGTTTCTGCGGAAATCGCAGGATCGGGGTTGAGTTCCAGGGGCAGCAACACATTTTCCAGCGCAGTGAGGTTAGGCAATAAATGAAAGCTTTGAAACACAAAACCGATATTACGTGAACGTAAACTTGCCCGACCGTCCTCATCCAGACCGGATAACGTCTGTCCGTCAAACGTCACCTCGCCCTTAGTGGGTGTGTCCAAACCGGCCAACAACCCCAACAGGGTCGATTTGCCGGAACCGGACACCCCGACTACGGCAAGGGATTCTCCCACTTGGACCGACAATGAAACCCCATCTAAAATGCGCAGGGTGGCCGCTGGACTATTTACTTCTTTGACTAAATCGCGCGCTTTAAGAATGGGCTCGTCCCTCGTCGTCATGGGAATGATTTTGCTGTGGCTGTGCGCTCCGCTGCAAGCGGCTGCGCCGGTTATTTTGATTTTGGGCGATAGTTTGAGCAGTGCTTATGGTATCGACCAAGAACAGGGCTGGGTCAATTTATTACAAAGCAAACTGCAACAAGAAGGTTACCCACACCAAGTGGTGAATGCCAGTATTGCAGGTGAGACCACAGCTGGTGGTTTGGCTCGAATCGATGCATTGTTGGATCGTAACAAACCGGAACTGGTGGTTGTGGAGCTGGGCGGTAACGACGGCTTGCGTGGGTTGACCTTGGAACAGATGCAGCAAAATTTAACCGATATTATTCAGCATATTGACGCAGCCAAAGCCGGAACATTGTTAGCGGAGATTTATTTGCCACCCAATTACGGCGCAGCCTACACTCAGCAATTTCGTGAAGTGTTCCATGAGTTAGCCGGGGAGGAGTCCGTCACGTTATTACCCTTTCTATTGTCGGAAGTAGCGGCGAATGCGGAATATATGCAGTACGACGGGGTACACCCCAATATGGCCGCCCAGCCGGTGATCTTGGACAATGTTTGGCGGAGTTTACAACCGCTTCTGAGCCAATAACCGGCAATTTCGCCAGATTTACAATGCTTTACTTGTATGATCAGGCATGCACGCTAAAATGTGTGGTTGTTAAAATTATCTCTGCGGGGGGCATTCTGTTTAAACCAGCGAACCGTCGCCACTGGTTGGCGGGCTGCTTTGTGACGTGGTGCTCAGGGCCGGTTTTGGCCACGGAGTATCTCATCAAGTCTATCGAGTTTACCGGCAATAAAGTGACCAAGGACCACATCCTGTTACAGGAAATGCGACTTCGTCCCGGCGATACGGTTTCCGACGAGCAGATTGAGCAGGCCCGCCAGTCCATTATGGATTTGGATATTTTCAAGGCGGTGACCGGCGAATTGATACCGACGGGCGACGGTCATCGATTACTAGTTTCCGTTGATGAAAAACGCTATTGGTTTATCGTGCCCAAGCTCAGCCGTAGTGGCGATGGCGATGTCGCCTATGGCGGTGAATTTCAAATCGATAACCTGGCCGGTCGCAACCAACGAATGGAATTGAATTTCCGCAAGAAAAAATTCGACGATACGGACGTGGATGAAGAAGAACAAATAGAACTCGAGTATAAAAATCCACGAATTTTTCGTTCTGCTTTCGAATTTAATCTGGATTTAAAAAAAGAACAAGCGTTACTGGAAGAAGATCGTTTTGGTGTGAAAGGCGATTATGACCGGGATCTGGACGTGTACGGTTTCACGCTGGGGCGGTGGAAAAACGCATTTGGACCCAGCAAGGGTTGGCGCTATTTCGGCGGTATCCAACTGCAAAAATTTGAGCATACGTTTTTAAGCGGTACGCCGGGTTTGTTTTTTGATGCCGATGTTGTCTCGGCAACCGGCGGATTCAGTTTTTTCGATGTGCACAGTTATTTGTTCAGCCGTGAAGGTGTCGGCTTCGGTTATACCATCGAGTTGTCTACCGATAGTTTCGATTCCGACGTTAGTTTCACCCGGCATTTTCTGTTTTATCGCCAGTATAAGCGTATTACTAAACGACCCCATACCAACCTTAATATGCAATACCGTTTTGGTTATATCACCAATTCAATATTTGGCGATCCGACCTTTAGTGTGGCCAGTGGGCGCACCATCCGCGGGTTTGACCGTGACAGCTTGGAAGGAGATGCGTTTATTATTGGTAATATACAATTTTTAACACCATTGTTCGGTAAGAGCGCTCTGCGCGGGGTTGCATTTTTTGACTTTGGCAATGCTTATGAAAATATTCACGAAGTAGACTTAACTGATTTAAAATTCGGCGCCGGCGTGGGATTGCGTTGGAAAGTCAAATCTTTTGTGAAATTCGACTTGCGGCTCGATGTCGCCCACGGTTTTCCAGGTGGGGAGCTGAAGGTCTTCGCCGGGACTCGCTCAGTTTTTTAGTCGCTGAGCACAACAAACTTAGGAACATGATAAATTTCAGTGCTATCGCAAGGGAGTTGTTTCTCGGCAGCTACCCGCAAAACGAACTCGACGTCGATCGTTTGTCGGCGGCAGGTATTACCGGCATTCTCAATTTGCAAACCGAGGAAGACTTCGAACAATGGGTGGTGAATTGGGAACATCTGGAACATGCTTACACCGCCGCAGGAATCGAGGTGCAAAGAGTCCCCATCATTGATTTCAATCCAAGAGATGTGGAATTGCATCTGGAAAAAGCGGTCAAGACCTTGGATGACATGATCAAAAATGGCCGCCGGGTCTACGTCCATTGCACCGCCGGTAAACAACGTGCCCCTACTGTGGTGGTTGCGTATTTAACATGGTGTCACCAGTGGCCCTTGAAAAAAGCAGTAGCCCACGTCACCCAGCGTCGAGTCTGCGAACCCTATGTAGACGTCATCGAGTCAGCATCGCTGTTGCGTGTTGGATAAGCTGCACACCCAGACCGATTCAGTTGTTCAGGCGCGCGGTTTAACCAAGTTCTACGGCGATACCCCAGTCGTACGGGGTATCGATTTTGAAATCATCCGTGGTCAATGTTTCGGTTTGCTGGGTCCGAATGGAGCAGGCAAAACCACCACCATCCGTATGATTCTGGGCCAGACACCGGTCAGTGGTGGGCGATTGTCAGTATTTGGAATCGACTTGCCCAACGGTCGCCGTGAAGTACGCAAGCGCTTGGGCGTAGTGCCGCAATTGGACAATCTCGATCCGGATTTTACCGTGGCAGAAAACCTTCAGGTGTACGGTAGTTATTACGGCATGAGCCGTGTACATACTAACGAGCGTTTGGATGATTTGCTCGGTTTTGTAGAATTGCGCGAGCGTGCTCACACGCGTATCAATGAATTATCCGGTGGTATGAAACGGCGACTGAGTATCGCCCGGGCACTGGTGAGCAATCCGGAGTTCTTGGTGTTGGACGAACCGACCACAGGATTGGACCCACAGGTTAGACATTTGATATGGCGACGCTTAAGGGAATTAAAAAAAGCCGGCAAGACTATTTTGATTACTACCCACTACATGGAAGAAGCCGAACGTTTGTGCGATGAGCTGGTGATTATGGATCATGGACAAATCATTACCCGTGGGAAGCCAAAGGATTTGGTGCGGGAACATGTGGAACCCACCGTGGTGGAAATTCATGTCGAAAGCAGTCAATGCCTGCCGAGCCTGGATCAATTCAATTGTCGCATCGAAACCGTGGGCGGCACCGTCTATTGTTATTCCAACGATGTGGCGGCGCTGATGGGATATTTGGAGGCGCAATCCGGTCTGGCGGTTATGCAAAGACCATCAAATCTAGAAGACGTTTTTGTAACACTAACCGGTCATGAGTTGAGGGATTAAGTAATCTCTGTTTGAATCAAAAGTTCGCCGGTCGTTGCACCCACCACTAAGCGAGGATGATGATAGTGCAAAATAAACAGGATTGGATTGGAATTGATGCCATCGCCTTTCACGGCCCCGAGTGTTATGTGGATATGGCGGATTTAGCTAACGCACGGGGTGTCGACCCGGCCAAATATCAACAGGGTTTGGGCCAACTGCGCATGGCGGTGGCGACGCCCTGTGAGGACACCGTGACCATGGCGGCTCAGGCCGGACGCAAGGCCTTGAGCGCATTCGATATCGATACGGCTGATATTGGCATGTTGATTGTAGGTACCGAAACCGGTGTCGATCACAGCAAGCCAGCCGCGGTCTATGTGCACGAACTACTGGGCCTGCCACAAAATTGCCGCACTTTTGAAACCAAACATGCTTGTTATGGCGCGATGGCAGGATTGACATCGGCACAGGATTGGATTGCCGCTGGCCGGGCACGGGGTAAAAAAGCACTCATTATCGCATCGGATATTGCTCGTTACGGGGTTGGTACACCGGGTGAACCGACCCAAGGCGCAGGCGCGGTGGCCATGGTTATCAGCGATAACGCCAGATTAGTGGCATTGGATGCGGAAGTAATGGGTGACTACACCCGTCAGGTAATGGACTTCTGGCGACCGTTGTATTCCAAATACGCTTTTACCGATGGCCACTATTCCATCGATTGTTATTTGGATGCGTTGTCAGGTGCACTAAGCGCGGCCCGCGAACGTGCAACTAATGGTGGGCATCTGGCCATGGGGAATTTGGACGCGTGTTTTTATCACGTGCCGTTCACCACCATGGCAAGGAAGGCGCACTTTCGCCATTGGGAGAACGAATTTGGTGAAGATGCGATGGATGAACGAACTCAACAACAGATCATGTTTTCTTATGACAAACGTGTATCGCCGTGGTTGAGTATCAACGCGCAGGTCGGAAACATTTACACCGGTTCGTTGTTTTTAGCTTTAATGGATTATTTGCGCCAATACGACGCTGAAAACGGCAGTACTATCAGTCTGTTTTCTTATGGCAGTGGTTGCGGTGCCAGTTTTTGCTTGGCGTCAGTCAATCCCAGTGCGGCGCAGTTTGCGCGACAATGCGACCCATCACAGCAACTTGATAGTCGTCGCAAGTTAGATGTGACTGAGTACGAAGCCATACTCACTGCTACTGAGAACATCGACCTAAACGATAACGAAAACCTGAATCCCGACCAGTGGCAACTGAGAAGTGACCTATTTTATGTCGGTACCCGGGACCACCAACGGATTTATGCAAGTGGTGTGGGTTGATTCACTGCTAATCAAATGAATGACGGTAAACCGGAGTCAACTATCTTGGATTAACGGGAAAAATCTAAGGTTGATTTAAATGATCAGATTACGCAGCCTGTCTGTTGATAACGATGTTAGACCTGTATGACAATGAGTACAAAATGGTCAAAGCTACTTTGCAAATCACAAGTCTCCAGTTATTTGTTAAAAGAAGTTGCCAGGGCGCTTGATAGAAACCAACCAAATAGCGTAGTAGAAGATCTGAGCATTAAAGTAGAAAGCAAAACAGATCTTACCAAGCTTAGAAAAACAATCAGAGAATTAAAGGTTTTGGTACCAGAGGACCTTTATAGTTATTTAGAAGAGGAAATAGATGGGATTTCTGAGGATTTTAAATGGGGCTCAACGAAGCAAGGTAAATATGTAAAGGAAGTCAATGATTGGCTACAACCGTGTTACTCTGAATTTAGATTATTTGCTAAGTACGAAAATACGTATATTGGTGGGCACTCCGAAAAAATGGTTGCGTTTGTTACCGGTAAGGTAGATTCAAAAGAAATCTACAATGATCTGATGAATTATGTCATTTCCAAAAATCCACCTTACAAAGTGCTGGTGAAAGTCACAATTGCCAACGAAGAACAACGAGCGTGGCCCGGATGAGGTAAAACGGAATCTGAAACAAACAAACTAGCTAATTATCGTCGAAATCGCATCGCTGGGAGGAGGTTGTTCCGCAAACAAACCGAGCGCGTTGAGTTCTATTACGATGTGACTGAAAACACTAAAAAAATTCAATGCCAGAGTGAAGAATAATCACCGCTAGATAACGCTGTACGTATAACGTATTTTTTATTATTATCGGCATATTCGGCACGTTTAGATGATCAAAGGTTATCGAGACAAGAAAACCCGGCAATTCGCGCAAGGAGAGCGGGTTAAGGAATTTCAGTCATTCAAGCGACAAGCGGAAAAACGCCTCGAGATATTAGACGCGGCGCCAACGCTGGAAAGCTTGAGGGCGCTACCGTCTAATCGATTTGAAGTGCTGCGTGGCGATAGGAATGGACAATGCAGTATTAGGATCAACCAGCAATGGCGAATTTGTTTTAAATGGGGTCCGAACGATGACGGCCCCACAATGGTAGAAATAGTGGATTATCACTAGGAGATTTTAACGATGGCACGAACACCCATACATCCCGGCGAAATCTTGGGCGACGAACTCGAAGAGCTGGGTATAAGCAGAGCAGAACTGGCCCGTACGATCAACGTACCAGCTAACCGTATTTCCGAAATCGTAGCGGGCAGACGCAACATTACCGCGGATACCGCGTTGCGATTGGGAAAATTCTTTGGTACAGGCCCGGAATTGTGGCTCAATTTGCAGAAATCCTACGAGCTGCGTTTGGCCCAAAAAGAAATTGGCCGCAATTTATCCCGAATACCGCACCATAGTGATATAACGGTGGCAACGCGCTGACTCGAGAATCCTAGGCAGTTATAGAATAGAACAAAATCCGGGATAAACGGCAATTTGTCTTATGTCGGTACCCGTAATCATCAACGTGTTTATACGAATGATATGTATTCGCTTAGAAATGGAAAAGAACAAAAAGGCGTTAAATCCTTGAACAAGGAATGACAGCGTCGCTAAGATTCTATGCGTTAGGTTTGCGCCTTGGAATTGTGGACATATCGGAAGTTCAATCGTGGGTTAATAGCGTGATTTCTAAGACTGACAACCCAACGGACGAAATATTGGATTTGGCATACGCCTCAAGTAAGATATTGAAGGATGTTTACTCACTGCTAACCAGGATTCCAGATGATACAGACCATTTCGAATTATTAAGAATATTGTTAGGCAGGGTATCGGATGACGACCTCGAGGACATTGGGTTTTGTCGACACCTAGCAAAAAAGCTTTATGACCTTTGGGCCGAGTCGGACTATTCAGCTCCAGAGGATCTTCAATCCATGGGGCTTTTTGATGATGAGTATATTCTAGCCGAACAAGAAAATTACGGTATTCTCGAAGAGTGGCATGTAAACTTCCATCATTTCGTAAAGGAGTTTCGGTGAACACTCCAGCAAATCGGTCTGTCGCAAAAAGAACTGATGCTTAATCACTAACAATTTTCAATAACCGTGTGGATGCAGAAGGTTTAGTTGGAACTAACCGACTATAGTCTTCCCCAAGTTCGTCTCGGCGCCTTGGCCGTATGGCGGCGCAACGCATTGGTGTGGCGCAAATTGATGGGGCCGAGCTTGATGATTAATTTCGGCGAACCTTTTTTGTATTTGCTAGGTATGGGATACGGTTTGGGTCGCTTTATTGGCGATATGGTGGGTTTGCCGTACCTTACTTTTTTAGCGTCGGGCTTGGTGGCTTCTTCCGCTATGACCACCGCATCGTTCGAGGGCATGTACTCGGTACATACGCGTATGGTGCCGCAAAAGACTTACGATGCCATGTTGGCTACACCTATCGATATTGACGATATTGTAGCGGGTGAAATGCTGTGGTGTGCTACCAAGGGCCTCATCGCTGGGACAGCGATTCTACTGGTATCTATGTTATTTGGCGCCATCAGCGGTTTTGCTGCGTTAACCGTGATACCCATTATCTTTTTGGTAGGTCTGTGTTTCGCCGGCCCGGCCCTCATTATGAGTGCGGTCTCCCCAAACTACGATTTCTTTTCCTACTATTTCACCCTGGTGATCACGCCGATGTTTATTTTGTGTGGTGTGTTCTATCCGGTTACCACCATGCCCGATGCAGTGCAAACGGTCATCCAGTTATTGCCATTGACCCACGCGGTGGCCTTGGTTCGGCCCATCGTAACCGATCTTGAAACTACCAATACACTGTTACACTTGCTAGTGTTAGCGGTGTATGCAGCGATCGGTTTCTACCTGTCGGTCATATTAATCCGGCAGCGTTTATTTCTTTAACCCAAGCTAGTGCTATTACCATCACTGACACGCGGCATCATCTTGCGCCGCTACAAACGTTTCCTCGCCGACGTCGAACTGGAGTCCGGAGAAGTTGTCGTTGCCCATTGTCCCAATACCGGTTCCATGACTTCGTGCTGGAAGTCCGGTGCGCCGGCCGCGCTGAGTTACAGCGATAACCCCAATCGTAAGCTACCTTGGACGCTGGAACGTGTGGACATGGGTCACGGGTGGATAGGGGTGAATACGGCAAGAGTCAACCATGTTATCGCCGAAGGTATTCGGCAACGTACGATTCCAATCGGTGAATCGTTTGACGAAATAAGTATGGAACCGCGTTTTGAGTCTAACAATCATCCACAATCCCGGTTCGATATTTTATTAAGCAACCAAGGCGAATCGCGGGTGTATATCGAAGTCAAAAACACAACGCTGCTGATCGGTGATAGCATTCAATTTCCCGATGCAGTTACGAAACGGGGGCGAAAGCATTTGTTATTACTGGCCGAGGCGGTGCAACGAGGTTATTGTGGCATTATCGTGTTTGCTTTAAACCGGCCGGAAGGGAAACGTTTTAAGCCCGCTGCAAGTATTGATCCTGACTACGCGGAAACGCTGGAAAAAGTTGTGGAGCAAGGTGTTCAAATAAAAGTGGTGCGATTAAAGCATTCAGCGGATGGTATCGATGTGACGGGAACGGTCTCTTATCCAGATTAAACCACAGAAGCACTCAGCGTTAGCGTTTTCCAATGTCCACGGCCGAATCAAACGCGTTTACTTTTAAAACGTAGTCAATGCAGGCGATGTCCGGTGCGACGGCATTGGCAAGTACAAAGAAGTATTGGTAAGCGAGGTTGACTGGTCGACTTAAAAGCCTGCTAGAGTTCACCAGATTGTCTTTTGGAAACGTTTTAATGGGAGCCATTCCAGCAAACAAGAAGTACTTGATCAATACCCTGGCGGGTATCGCCTTGGTGGCGTTGATCATCGGACTCGTGACGCCATTGCTGACGTTGAAGAAACTGGTATTTGTCACCAATACCTTTTCTATTTGGTCGGGGTTGGTGACATTGTGGCAACAAGGTCATGTTCCACTGAGTCTGTTATTGATCGCATTCAGTATCGTGTTTCCGCTGATTAAAATTTTTATCATCTTGTTTTGCGCCAACAGATACACCGATCAACCGCTACGCTCCCTGCGTTGGATGAAGTGGCTATCCGCCTTGGGCAAATGGTCAATGCTGGATGTTTTTGTCGTCGCCGTATTGGTGGCTAGCGTAAAACTCGGTGCGTTAGCCAGTATCGAAATCCACTATGGTTTATACGCATTTGCTACGGCGGTGTTGTTGACGATGATCGTAACCTGGCTGTTAGGAAAGTTTTTGAATCCACTGCGCGAAGCCGTATAGACAAACCGGTCTTTTGCTTCAACTCACCGACCCGGTTAGAATCGGCGCCCGTTGATCCTTCCCATCAAGTTAGCTTTTGAAACATCAAATCCGACAACTGGTTGAGCAAGCTTTGCGTGCCATGCAAGCATCCAGCGAATTGGATTCGGCAGGCGCGCAGGTGGTGCATGTCGAACGCGCACGGCAAAAGCAACACGGGGATTTTGCCTGCAATGTCGCGTTGAGTCTGGCTAAAGCGGCGAAGATGAACCCTCGCGCATTGGCGGAAAAAATTATTGCAAACTTGCCGGCCAGCGAATTGATCGAGCGGGTTGAAATTGCCGGACCGGGTTTTATCAATTTCTTTGTAACACGCAATGCTTTGTATGACGTCATCAACACGATTCGGCAAACGGGCATGGAATACGGAAAGTCAAAGGTGGGGGCGAATCAAAAAATCATGGTGGAGTTCGTATCGTCCAATCCCACCGGGCCGCTGCATGTGGGCCACGGCCGGGGTGCGGCCTATGGCGACGCAGTGGCACGCCTCTTGGAGGCAACCGGTTTCAACGTTTACCGTGAATATTATTTTAATGATGCCGGCCGGCAAATGAATATCCTGGCTGTCAGCGTGTGGTTACGTTACCTGGAATTGTGCGGCGAAGACATCGACTTTCCCGCCAGCGCGTATCAAGGCGACTACATTTTCGATATAGCCGCCGATATTCATCGTGAACAAGGGACAGTTTACTTGCGTCCGGTGGACGTGTTGTTTTTGGATTTGCCGGGTGATGCGAACAAAAGTATTGATGCCGTCATCGAGCGGGCAAAGCATCAGTTAGGCGATGGCTATCGACGCGTGTTAGAGACAGCTAAACACACCATGGTTGAAGTGATTCGAAAAGACCTTACACAGTTTCGAGTTGAATTTGACCAATGGTTTTCCGAGCAAAGTTTGGTGGACAGCGGCACCATCGAGCGTGGGTTGCAACAGGTACAAGACGCCGGTTACCTGTATGAACGGGACGGTGCGTTGTGGTTTCGATCCAGCGATTTTGGCGACGAGAAAGATCGTGTGGTACGCCGCTCCAATGGCACACATACGTATTTCGCCGCCGACATCGGTTATTTATTAAATAAAATGGAGCGTGGGTTCAAGCATCTAATTTATGTCTGGGGGGCGGATCACCATGGCATGGTGCCGCGACTACGCGCTGCGTATCAGGCGCTAGGGTTTGACGATAAGGATTTGACTGTTTTGATCGTACAATTCGCGGTTTTATATCGTGGTGGCAAGAAAGTATCCATGTCCACACGATCCGGTGAATTTGTCACCTTACGTGAACTACGTGAGGAGGTGGGCAACGACGCCGCGCGCTTTTTCTATGTACAACGCAAATCCGAGCAACACATGGATTTCGACATGGATTTGGCCAAATCCCAATCCAATGAAAATCCGGTGTACTATGTTCAATACGCCCATGCGCGGGTATGCAGCGTGTTCAATCAGCTAAAGGAAAAAGGCCTGGATCGGAACTGGGAAGAAGGCGTGGACTATACTTTGCTCACCGAAGATCATGAAATCGATTTATTGAACGATATATCGCGTTTTCCGGAAGTGATTGAAACCGCGGCGCTATCTTACGAACCCCATCAGGTGGCCTATTATTTGCGTGAATTGGCGAATAGTTTTCACACCTATTACAACGCGCATCCGTTTATCGCATCGGACGCACCGTTACGTGCGGCACGTCTCGGTTTGATCGACGCGACCCGTCAGGTGATTGCCAATGGACTGGATTTACTTGGTGTTTCCGCGCCAACATCAATGTAGTTAACTTTACAAAGTTTTAGGAATATGACCCAAGCCCGTTCATATCGAACCCGATCGAACAAACATCGCAACACGCTAATAAACAAGTCATCCGGTTCGTCCGGTTTGGGTATGTTGCTGATCGGTATATTTATTGGCGCGGTTCTATCGGCCTTGTATTTCGGTATGCGTGAACAACCGACAACGGGACTCGGTGGTGGCTTGCGGCACATGATGGAGATATCGCGTACCGAGGCAGAAACTGAAGAGACAAAAGCCCCAACCAGCACTGCGATTGCTCAAGAGGAAAAAACGACGTTCGACTACTACAACGTTTTACCCACTATCGAAAGCATTATTCCGGATGATGTGCAACTGGACAAACTGGAGGAACCGAAACCGGTAGCCAAGGCGGAAGAAAAGAGACAAACGGACAAAACCGAAACAAAAAAAACCGATGTGGAAAAAGCGCCTGCAACAAAGGTTGAAACCCCCGAGCCCGGTTCGTTTTATGTTTTACAAGCGGGTTCGTTCACAAATTACAAAGATGCAGATGCGATGAAGGCACAACTGGCTTTGAACGGCTTGCAGTCACACGTACAAAAAGTCGCCATTGAAGGTCAGGGCGAGTATTTCCGTGTACGTCTGGGGCCCTTTGTAAACGTGAAAAAACTGTCGGTTACCGATAAACAGCTAGCGGACCAGGGTATAAAAGCGGTCAGGTTGAAAATTACCAAAGGCGGCTAAGTTTGCCCAAAATGTCTGGGTTTTGCCGATACTTCATTAAAAACGTTCTCAAAATGCTCAGGTGCTATCGTGTACATTCCGCTTTTTCGAACGTTTTCGCCTTGTCTCGTCTGCGCTCGACTATTTTCAGTTAGTCAAATTGTCCGGTGGCTGCATCGATTCAGCCGTATATTGCGATTATTGGTTTTCTAGTGTTGCTGTTTATCTGTAAACGATGACAAGACTAAAAACCGTGTACGACGCATCAATGTATGACGATAGCCGTCCGGTGCCAAGTTATTGGGAAGCAACAGCGAATCCACCCGCGCAACCCGATCCTGCTCTGCAAACCGATGAAAGCTGTGATGTTGCCATTGTTGGTGGCGGTTATACGGGTTTATCGGCGGCGTTGCATCTAGCGCGTGATCATTCGATCGATGTTCGCGTGTTGGAGGCCGGGCACATCGGGTGGGGCGCGTCCGGTCGTAACGGTGGTTTTTGTTGTATTCCCGCCACCAAAATGTCCATCAATCAAATGGTAAATAAATACGGTTTGGATGAAACCAAAGCTTTTTATGCGGCCCAAATCGAGGGTGCAGATTTCACTCGAAGTTTAGGTGCCGATGAAAACATCGATTTCGATTTGGTAGGCGATGGCAACATTAACGTCGCCCATGCGCCTAATCGTTTCGACGAACTAAAACGTGAAGCCGAACAACTGAAAAAATTGTTTGGCATACAAACGAAGCTTTATTCCAAACAGGAATTTTCCGAAATTGGCCATAATTCCACGGAACAATTTGGCGCGTTGCACATGCAGGTTGGGTTTGCGCTGCATCCTTTGAAGTTTGCCCAGGGTTCGAGTCAGGCCGCCGTACGTCATGGCGCGAAGTTGCATCCACATAGTTTTGTATCGGTGTGGAACAAAAAAGAAGGTCGGCACGAATTAGTTACGACCGGCGGTACTTTGCGCGCCAAGCAAGTGTTGCTGGCGACTAACGGTTTTACCCGCGAGGGTTTGCACGCCCAATTCGATAACATAGTGTTGCCCGCCATCTCCAATGTCGTTGTCACCCGACCGTTGACCGATAGCGAATTACAGGCTCAAAGTTGGCATACAAATAACCCCATTTGTAATACCCGTGCTTTGTTGTTCTATTACCGTATGCTGTCGGATAAGCGTTTATTGTTTGGTGCTCGCGGTGACACAACCGGCACGCTCCAAGACGGTGAGAAAATGAAACAATGGATGATCAAAAGATTAGGTGAGGTGTTTCCGGCGTGGAAAGGTGTTCACATCGACTTTTTTTGGCGTGGTTTGGTTTGCGTGACGCGAAAACTTACGCCCTCCATAGGGCAACTAGATGGTGACGCAACTGTGTGGTACGGATTTGGTTATCATGCCAACGGCGTTAATACGGCGCCCTGGTGCGGTATGAAACTCGCTAATGCCATTGCGGGAAAAGGGAATATCAACGAATTACCCTTACCATTGCAAGGCCTCCCGTCAACATTCCCCATCGGTGCGATGCGGCCGTGGCTGCTGCGTGTCGCTTATGCTTGGTATAAGTTTAAAGATGACAAATAAATTTCGGATGCCTTTGTATTAAACTGTGCGTGGAGGATAAGCACATGACCATATCAAAAGACATTTTAAGGGCTCGAAATCCAAACGGCGGTACGCAGGAATCTAAAGACTGGCATATGAGTTCCGAGTATGGCGTTTTACATGATGTACTACTTGGTCCTGCAGAGACATTTCATTGGATGGAAGATAACGCCACATATAGCTCCATCGTGCGCGAAAGCCTTCGGCAAGGCTATAAGTTTGATAAAGGACTGGCCATGCGCCAACACGCGGAAATGGTCAATGCTTACGAATCGGCTGGAGTAAAAGTGCATTATCTTCCAGCGAACGAGCATACGCCATATCAGGTCTACGCACGTGATTCCAGTTTCATGACACCGTATGGCGCGGTCATCTGTCAGCTCGCCAATCCACGTCGGCGTGGTGAATACGCCAGTTGCTTGCGTTTTTATTTAGCTAATGCCATACCGATTTACGATATGGTGAGCGCCGGTAACTTTGAAGGCGGCGATTTCGATATCATTGAACCGGGTTGCGTGTTAATCGGCTATACCGGTTTTCGTTGTGAGGAACAGTCGGCCAAACAAATCGGTGGCTGGTTCGGAAAGGAGGGTTGGGAGGTGATGTACGCACCGATGGATTCGTTCTATGTGCACATCGATTTGATGGTGTGCATGCTGGCGGAAAAACTGGCGGCGGTTTGTCTCGATACGACGGACCCGAAGATTGTTTCCTGGTTAAAATCGAAAAACATTGAGATTATTCCGGTGAATTTTCGCGACACCATGAACCTCGGTTGCAATGTGATGTCCTTGGGTAATGACCGCGTATTGTCCACCGCGGAAAGCAAGGATCTAAACGCGCAACTGCGTGCACGAGGTTTTGAAGTGTACGATCCGGACATGACGCAATTCACCCGCGCCGGCGGCGGTGTACACTGCATGGCCCAGCCATTGCGACGCGATCCTGTGTAGATTTTATACTTTGATGCGAGATTGGGACAAAAAAACGTAACGTACCTACACGTCGAAGTCAGATGAAAACACTCAGATACTTGATCTTAGTATTGTTGTTCGTCCCGGTGGCCACGTTTGCGGTTTATAAACCGTCACGCGTCCTTGTTCCAGAATTGAATGGTGTGACCTGCTTTAAAGATAAGTTATGCGTCGATGATATAGACAGACTTGATGAAGCGAGGCGACTATTAAACGATGCGATCATTGGTTTGGAAAAGAAAATTGAACCGATCAACTACACACCAAAATTTATTTTCTGTTCTCAGAAAACCTGCTTTTTATCATTCGGGTTTGAGCAAGCGGCCGGACACACGATCGGTAAGGCGGGAACAGTGATTGGCCCCCGGGGTTGGAAAGATCACTATGTAAAACACGAACTCATCCACCATTGGCAAGCCGATAAGTTGGGTTTGTTGTCGATGATAGTTGCGCCGGAATGGATCACTGAAGGAATGGCCTATGCGCTCAGCGACGATCCACGCGATCAACTATCCGAGCCGTTTCAATACCATGTAGAAAAGTTCAGACATTGGTACTCACAAAAAAACGAGAACAACCTGAGTGAAGCGCTTAAAGCCGAAATCCGGGAAACACCACTAGGTAAATACTTAGTGCGTTAATAATGAGTTGTGCCTGACGATTTAAAAAAACATCTACTGGTTAACGGCGACCGATTATGGTCGACCATTGAATGTTCGGGTGAAATCGGGCCCGGCCGCACTACAGGTCTATGCCGTTTGGCGTTGACTGACGCCGATAAGGAAATGCGGGACGTGTTTGTGGGCTGGTGTGAAGAGGCCGGATGTACTATAACTATTGACCAAGTTGGAAACATTTTCGCACGCCGTCCTGGAACTGATGATGCGTTGGCACCGGTCGTTATCGGCAGCCATCTCGATACCCAGGTGGCGGGCGGGAGATACGATGGAATACTAGGAGTGTTAGCGGGTTTAGAAGTTGTCCGAACCCTGAACGACAATAAAAAGGATACCAAGCGACCGATTGAGGTCGTATGTTGGACCAACGAGGAGGGCGCCCGGTTCAATCCGTCCATGATTGCGTCGGGCGCTTTCAGCGGCAGCTATGATGTTGACTGGGTGCTTGATCAAACAGATGACGACGGTATTCGTTTTGGCGATGAGTTAAAACGCATCGGCTACGATGGGGATCGGCCGGTCGGAGGCCGTAAGCTGGATTCTTATTTTGAACTGTACATCGAACAAGGTCCTCTATTAGAAGCCGAAGGCATCGATGTCGGTTTTGTTACCGGTGGATTCAAGACTTACGGTATGCACATCGACGTGCGTGGTGAATGTGCGCATTCGGGTCCGACACCCATGGACAAACGTAAGAACGCCTTGATCGGCGCGTCCATGTTGGCGGTGGAAGTCAACGACATCGGTTGGCGTTATCACCCCGAAGGCCGCTCCACCGTTCCACGCATGCAGGTATGGCCAAACAAGGCCGGCATCTTGCCGGAGTGGGTGCAAATCACAGTGGATTTTCGTCACCCCGATCCAACCGCTGCCAAGCAAATGGTGGGGGAATTGAAACAAGTTATGCCCAAATGTTGTGAACGTGCGAATGTGGAAATGGAAATCGCACAAACTTGGGAGTTTGGTGACGAGGTGTTTGACCCCGATCTACTCGATTCGATGCGGAATGCGGCCAACGAACTAAAAATCCCTTACAAAGAAATGATGAGTCTGGCCGGTCATGACGCCTACTATATTTCCCAGATCGCGCCGACGGCATTGATTTTTTCGCCGTGCAAGGACGGCATTACCCATAACGAAGCGGAACATATCGAACTTGAATACACACTGCCCAGTGTTAACGTATTGTTAAACGCCGCGTTGGAACGTGCGAACCGGGTTGACAGTTAGACATAGCGCATGGCGGGAGGTGAGTACGATGCGGCTTACAAATATCTTCCAAACGAAGTTACTCAAGCCGAAAGAAAAGCAACATTCGGCGAGGACGACATTGGTCAGCACAGTTGGCTCACACGCATTGAATTAGAGACGTTTATCTCCTGGCTCGGACTCGCCGCGCAGTCGCACGTACTCGATATCGGCAGTGGTGGGGGCGGACCAGCGGTATTTATTGCTCAACAGGCGGGTTGCGCGGTCACTGGAATTGACATCAGTCCGGTTGGCGTTAAAGCGGCAAATCAAATGGCAGGTGAAAAAGAGTTGTCTGCCAAAATCTCTTTTCTTCAACACGATGCCGTCGAAACACTGCCATTTGACGATAATGAATTAGATGCAACCGTTGGTTTCGACTCTTTCTTCCACATGCCAAATCGAAAATCGCTGTTGGCTGAAATCAAGCGAATACTTAGACCCAATGGAAAGTTATTGTTTACTGACGGAGGAGTTGTGACCGGTGCGGTGAGCAGCGACGAGTTTGCATTACGCAGTATGAACGGATTTGCCCAATACACCGCGCCGGGAATGAACGAAGAACTGCTTGCGGATTCCGGCTTTCGGGTTTTACTCGTGGAAGATGTCACCTGGAACAATGAATACGTTGCCCATAAGCGCTATCAAGCCCGGGCAGAATTGGCCGATGCATTCATAGAATTGGAAGGGAAAGCGGCATTTCACAAACGCCAGGTCTATTTGCAATTAGTGGCGAAACTCGCACGGGAAAAGCGTTTGAGCCGTTTTGCCTATCTTGCATCGAAGGTGAGTGGTGATGCATAATTTGGGGAATTGAATAATCATTTAAAATAGTTAAACGAACGTATAGGCTCGCTTCAGTTAAACCCTCCCTGCCGAGCTCACAGTACGCGGAGTCGACATTGTGCCTGACAATCCTTATTCCATTTTGTTTGAACCGGTAAAAATCGGGCCAAAAACAGCTAAAAACCGGTTCTATCAAGTACCGCATTGCATTGGTTCAGGGCATCGTTGGCCGCAGACCATGGCCCACCTTCGTGGCATGAAGGCCGAAGGTGGTTGGGCCGTGGTGTGCACGGAGGAATGCGAAATACATCCCAGCAGCGACTTGTCCGGCTTTGTTGAGATGCGGTTATGGGACGATAGTGATATTCCTACTCACCGGTTGATGACCGAGAAAGTGCACGAACACGGCGCACTGGCGGGTATCCAACTCGTGCACAACGGTTTCGGTGTGGGTAATCGTTATACGCGTACTCCAGCATTGTCGCCTTCAGGCGGTCTCGGTCAATGGATTGATCCCATCCAGTCTCGGGCAATGTCCAGACTCGACATCAAAGAGTTGCGTGGTTGGTACCGTGAGGCAGCGATACGGGCAAAACAAGCCGAGTATGACATTGTCTATGTGTACGCCGCCCACAACATGACCATTCTGATGCATTTCTTGCAATCGCGTTACAACCAGCGCAGCGATGAATACGGTGGTAGTCTGGAAAACCGCACACGGTTGCTACGAGAAGTGCTGGAAGAAACTAAAGATACTGTTGGCGATACCTGCGCGGTGGCAATCCGTTTTGCGGTGGATGAATCGCAAGACAGTGACCTTCGCTTCAACCGCGATGGGCAGGAAGTCGTGAATATGCTTGCCGATTTGCCGGATCTTTGGGATGTAAATATTTCAGGTTGGGAAAACGACTCGATCACGTCACGCTTTGGTGAATCCGGTCACCAGGAAAAATACATTTCCTTCGTTAAACAAGTCACCAACAAACCCGTGGTTGGGGTCGGCCGTTTTACTTCACCGGATGCAATGGTCTCGCAGATTAATCGGGGTGTACTTGACTTCATAGGTGCCGCGCGACCATCCATTGCCGATCCGTTTTTGCCCAAAAAAATAGAGCAAAACCGCATAGAAGAAATTCGCGAGTGTATTGGTTGCAATATTTGCACTACCGGCGATCATTTTGCCGTACCCATTCGTTGTACCCAAAATCCAACCATGGGGGAGGAATGGCGTAAGGGATGGCATCCGGAAAACATCGAAACCGCCGGCTCCGACGACAAGATCTTGATTGTGGGTGGCGGCCCCGCTGGCCTGGAGTGCGCGTTGGCCTTATGCAAACGCGATTACCATGTTGTTCTGGCGGAGAAGGAAAAAGAATTGGGTGGCAGGGTGTTATTGGAATCCAGGCTACCGGGCTTGGGTGAATGGAAGCGGGCCATCGATCATCGGATTTACATGCTTGGCCAAAAACCAAACGTCGAAACCTATGTGAACAGTGAACTCAGCACACAAGATGTTCTCGAATACGGTTTCGAACGCGTGGTTGTGGCTACGGGATCACACTGGCGCACCGATTTTGTCGGGCACAGTGTGCGCATTCCCGTTCCTACCGCAACGCAAGCGAGTGTTGTTAGTGTAGACGATCTTTTGCAAGGCAAACACGTTAACGGTCATGTGGTGGTGTACGATGATGATTACTACTACATAGCCAATGTGCTGGCGGAGAAACTTATTCAAGACGGTTGCCGGGTGACTTATGTGACATCGGCGGCCGAGGTTGCGCCATTCACGCACGCGACATTGGAGCAGCACCGCATTCAGGGGCGGTTGCTTGAACTGGGAGTGGAAATCGTCTGTGGCCACATCATAGTCAAAGTCGAAGAATCCGAACTAACCCTAAGCTGTGTATACACGGGTAAATACCGTTCGCTCGCTTACGAGGTATTACTACCGGTCACGGCGAGAACACCACGGATGGAAATATATTCTGAATTAACCGGCCTCAAAAGTCTTGCTGATCACCGTATCAAATCGGTCGAGATTATTGGAGATTGCGAGGCGCCCGGAACCATAGCGGCGGCAGTGTACTCTGGGCATCGGTACGCGAGACAACTAGATAATCCGGTGGACCAACGCTACGGCTTTGCAAGAGAAAACTATCAAGCGAAGGTGTTATGACAATGACGCAATCCAAATCTACCTTTCCCGATCTTATTGCCGAATACCATCCAGGGTTTTCTCTGGACGCTGATTTTTATACCTCGGAAGAGGTGTACAAAAATGATCTTGAAAAAATCTTTTTCTGTAATTGGATTTATGCCGGACATGCCAGCCAACTGCCGGAGCCAGGCTGCTATTTTCTAGTAGAGGTGGGTGACGAATCTATTATTGTCGTGCGCGACACAGATGGAAATATTAATGCGTTTGCCAACGTGTGTCGTCACCGCGGATCGCGTATCTGTAACGAGGTCAAGGGCAAGGTGCGCGTTTTTGTTTGTCCCTATCATGCCTGGGCCTATGAACTGAACGGAAGGCTGCGCTCTAAACGTGCTATGCCGGCGGATTTCGAGCAAGCGAAACATGGATTAAAGAAGGTCTCATGCCAAGTGTTTCATGGCCTTATTTTTTTTAACCTGGATGCAAACCCGCCTGATTTGGTCGAGGGCTTAAGCGAAGTCGATTCAAGTTATGACATCTATGAATTGGAAAACTCGAAAGTTGCTTGTCAAGAAACTTATCCGGTGGAAGCAAACTGGAAACTGGTGTTAGAGAATTTCATGGAGTGTTATCACTGCGCACCTGCACACACGGAATACTCGCAATGCCATGCATTGAAGTCGCCAGAGGACAATGAGGCACTGCGGCCAGCTATGCTGGAAGACGCCGCAGCACTGGGCTACAAAACTGATTCCATTGATAACTCCCAATCTTCCACGCGGGGGACGGTTCAATATTTCTACGCGCGTAACGCTTTGTATCCGCCTAACGTTACCGGCAGTAAGGATGGGAAACCGTTGGCACCATTATTAGGAAAGATAAAGGAATACGGTGGCGGTGTAGCGGATGTGCAGATAGGTCCCTTAACTTACGGTATTCTTTATCCTGACCATGCAGTGTTATACCGTTTCGTGCCACATGGTGTGCAGAAAACGGACATGGATATCATTTGGTTGGTTCGTGGAGATGCGCAAGAGGGTAAGGACTATGACACCGATGAATTGAGCTGGATGTGGCGAGTGACTACCGAAGCGGACAAGAAAATCATCGTTGATAACCAAAAGGGTGTGAACTCCAGATATTATGAGCCTGGATGTTTGTCTGAGATGGAAACTTACACCGTTAGTTTTAACCAATGGTATTTAGCGCAGATCGAATGAACGAATACCCGGAGTGAGAACAACGACGCCTTACACAATGAAGAATTTCACCCATGACTACATCCGCCATTCATAAATCCGCAAATAGCCGTGTGGATAGACGGCAGCAATTGATTGATGCGGCGATAGTCGCTATCGCACAAAACGGATTGTCCCGCGCCACTGTTAGTCGGGTGGCATCCATCGCGAATCTTTCACCCGGTATTGTCAACTTCTACTTCCAATCGAAAGATGCACTGCTGTTGGCGGCGTTGCGTTATTTGACCGAGGAGTACATGGCCGCGGTATCAAGTGTGATTAAGGAACATCGAGCGGATCCCGTAAGTTCCTTACACGCAATTATCGATCTGACATTCGATCCGGTGTTTTCCGATGTCAACAAAGTTGCCGTTTGGTATGCGTTTTGGGGGGAATCCCAGGCGCGGGAAGAGTACACCGCGTTATGTAGCGAAAAAGACATTGAGTTTCATGGCATTATCTTTGACTTGTTCCAGGACATGGTCAATCAGAATGGGCAAATGCAGATGGATGCGAACGCTCTGGCGCGGGGATTCGAAGGGCTATTGGATGGCTTATGGCAGGAATTGCTGGCTGATCCATCCTCATTCGATCGAAGTTCGGCCAAAAAGACCTGCCGGCGGTACTTGTCCAGTTTATTCCCAGCAATTGAAAACAAACCTAATTACAAAACTTTAGCCCCATGGACTTATCAAAACCGCGAGTTGCTGGAATTAGAGGTGGAAACCATTTTTCGGCGCAACTGGTGTTTTGTTGGACACGCCAATGAAATCCCTAACGCCGGAGATTACTTAACTTTCAAAGCTCTGGGCGAACATGTCGTGGTTATCCGCGGGTCGGACAAAGTCATCCGCGCTTTTCACAACGTGTGCAGACATCGAGGCAGCCGTGTGGTCGAGCAAGCGCGTGGACACTGCAAAAATGCCATCGTGTGTCCGTTTCATGGCTGGACATATCGCTTAGATGGCAGCTTGAAAAACATTCCAAGACCCGAGACATTTGAAAATCTGGACAAGGATGATCACGGTTTAAAGGCCGTCGAACTTGAGGAGTGGATGGGTTTGCTGTTCATTCGTTTCGAAAGCGGCGGGCAAAGTATCACCGACTATTTACAACCGGCGATGTTCGAGCTTAAGCATTACCGATTAACCGAGTTACAACCGTTGCATCCGATAGAACGCGAAGTACAAGCGGTTAACTGGAAGTTAATTCACGATGTCGACAATGAAGGTTACCACGTACCCATAGGCCACCCTGGTTTGCACTCGTTGTATGGACACGACTATGAAGACAAGGATTTTGGCAACGGCGTGTACGCTTCCTACGGCCGTATTCATAAACAATTATCGCGGCATTGGGGTGTGGCTCGGTACCAAACAATTCTGCCCAGATTCGAATACCTGCCTGAACACCTGCAACGCACCTGGTTTTATGTCGGTGTGTTTCCGAATCATTCATTCGGCTTTTATCCGGATTGTATGGATTTCTTTCAAACCATACCGGTGGATGTGGACAAGACCATCTACGTGTATGGCGTCTATGCATTGCCAGACGACCGCCGCGAAGTCACGGCGGCACGTTATCTGAATATGCGCATTAACCAACAAGTCATGCTGGAAGATCTTAATTTCGCCCAATGGATGCAGGAAAATCTCAGTTCCAGTGTATTCCCGCGTAACGTCCTGTCCTCCATCGAAGAAGGTGTTAGCAGTGCCCATCAAGATTTGATTGATCTGATCCCGGTTATGGGGTCGGAAAAAGAACCCTCCAAAGGACGGTTGCGGGAAATCAATCAAACGATGCGAAATAAGCGGGTGTAAATTGCCGACATACGGAAAAACGTGCGGCATAATATAGAAAGCTATTCGTTGAGACAAGAATTACTACGGAAGCCTGGCACGATAGGACTCGCTAACCGTTATTTAACTTACAAGAGGGTGTAAAGATGCGACAAACAACATTAAGACGTCAATTATTGAATAAACAATTTTCCCGCCGCGACATGCTCAAAACAATGAGCTCGGCCGGTTTAGTTCTTGCAACTGTGCCGATAATTAACAAATCGGCGTTTGCGGCTACCGAACAAGCGACTTATTTTACTTGGGGTGGTTATGATGACGAGGGGTTGTTCGCTCCCTACATTGAGAAGCATGGCGCCGCGCCCAATTTCGCAACCTATGGCGACGCTGAGGAAGGTTTTACCAAGGTCAAAGCCGGCTACGTTGTCGATATTATGCATCCTTGTTCGAACGATATCCCGCGATGGCGAGAGTCCGGCGTGTTTCAGCCCATTGACACTAACCGCTTGTCCAACTTCGGTAGTGTGTTTCCGCGTCTCGCCGGTTTAAATGGTGCTAATGACGGCGGACAATGGTTTGTACCATTTGAATGGGGCGCGACCTCCATTACTTATCGTACCGATCTCGTCGAGCCACCCGCTGATGGCGAGTCGTGGAACATGCTATTTGACGAAAAATACAAGGGCAAGATTGCGGTTATCGATAGTGCAGCAGACACCTGGTACTGCATGGCGATACTGGCTGGGGTAGACATAGGCCAGACCATCCCCGAGGAAGGAGTCGAAAAGACCAATGATTTGATGAAAAAATTGCGTCCGCAAGTGCGCATGTTCACCAATGACATGACTTCACTGGCGCAGTCCATGGCATCAGGTGAAGTGGTCATGGCCATTACCTGGAATGAGACCCCGGTGACTTTGGCAGCCGAGGGTCACCCAGTAAAATTCGCGAGCCCTAAAGAAGGATCACTCACCTGGTGCTGCGGCTTGATGATGCACAAAGAGGCGCCTAATCCCGATTTGGCGTATGACATCCTGGACTCCATGCTGGATCCAGCGACTGGCAAATACGTCATCGAAGCTTATGGATATGGTCACTCAAATGCTGAATCGTTTGCCCTGGTTGATAGTGAGGTGCTGGCGAACCTAGGATTGGATAAAGATCCCACCCAATACATAACGGATGGGAAATTCCAACAGGCGCAATCTGATGAATTTGAAACGCGGATTAACCGCGATTTCGAAGCCATAAAAACCGGGTTCTGATATTTCAGATTTACTGCGGGACCGCGACCCCGCGTTCCCTTTTCTGCGGCCAGGTTCCCTAGTGAAGGTTGCTTTTGACACAAAAAAATGACCGATAGCATTGCCGCTGTCAATCATGCGCCGTCGTTGAGTTCTTCCGGTTCGCGTATTAAAAATTTATTCATGCGAAGCGAGTCCTTGCGCGGATATCTGTTGTTGTCGCCAACGGCGTTGGTTGTTGCCGGCCTGATCATCATCCCCCTGCTTGGAATGATCGTGTTGAGTTTCTGGATTCAAGTCAGCGGTAATGTCATAGAACCCGCTTTTTCCTGGCAGAACTACATCGAAACCTTCACCAAGGAAAGCTATCGGACATTATTTTTCCGCTCGCTGATAATATCCGGGTTAACGACGTTTTTTACCGTGTTGTTAGCTTACCCCATGGCTTACTACGTGGCCTTTCATATTCACCGCCACAAAATGGTGTGGATTATCTTAATGACGTTACCGTTTTGGACAAGTTATTTGTTACGCGTGTTTGCATGGAAAATAATTCTGGGTTTTAACGGCGCCATTAATTCAGGACTCAGTTGGTTGGGGTTTATCGAGCAACCTTTAACCTTTCTTTTGTATAACCCTGCTGCGGTCGTTATAACACTGACACACGCCTGGGCGGCCTTTGCCATTTTACCTATTTATGTCTCCCTGGAAAAAATCGACCGTTCACTACTGGAAGCGGCCACCGATTTGGGCGATGGGCCAATCGCACGATTCCTTCGTATTGTCTTGCCGCTCTCGCTTCCGGGGGTTATTGCCGCCACCATTTTGATTTTTATTCCGACCGTCGGCGACTACGTGACACCGAGTCTTGTTGGCGGTACCGAGGGCTACATGATTTCCAACGCCATTCAGTTTCAATTCAGTCGCGGTAGCAATTGGCCACTCGGCGCTTCGTTAGCTTTGACCTCCATGACACTCGTGACTTTGATTGCGGTGCTATATATTTGGCTAACCCGCCGCATTACAGAAAAAATCGAATGATGGCGGCGGCGAGCAAACGAAATCGGCCATTGGGTGTCTATGCTGTTTTGTATTTAGCCTTTTTATATGTGCCGGTGTTGTTCTTGCCCATGTTCTCCTTTAATGACTCCATTTATTTTTCATTTCCGCTCAAGGGCTTCACGCTCGACTGGTACAAAGAAATGTTGAATAGTGACCCAATGCAATCAGCGTTAATGAATAGTCTTCGCGTTGCGTTGGTCACAGCAACAGTCAGCACTGTTTTCGGCGTATTCGGCGCGAAAGCGGTGACTCGTTATCGCTTACCGAGCCAAAAACCGATCATGGGTATCATCATGTTACCTTTAGTTGTGCCTGAAATCATTTTGGCCGTCGCGTTGTTAATCATCATCGTGCGTGTGCTCGAAATCAGCCTATCGCTTTATACGGTCACTGTAGGACATATTTTGCTTTGCATACCTTTTTCCATGGCGGTGCTCATGTCGCGGTTTGAGGGTTTCGACCGTTCTATGGAAGAGGCGTCAGCCGACCTCGGTGAAAATGCCTGGTGGACATTTTGGCGGGTGACTTTTCCCATGGTTTTTCCTGGCATACTGGCTAGTTTTTTGTTGTGTTTTACCATTTCATTTGATGAGTTTATTATGGCTTTGTTCTTGGGTAGCACTGACCCAACGTTACCCGTCTATATGTGGAATCAATTGCGTTTCCCACAACGTTTTCCTGCCGTGCTCGCACTGGGGGCTTGTGTGCTGGTCGTCTCATTTCTCATTGTCATATTTGCTGAATGGATTCGACGGCGCGGTGATCAGGGTACGGAATCGATTATTTAACTTCGCATGACTAAAAACACTTTCATCTCGATTCAGAACCTAACTAAGACATTTGGACCGGTAATAGCGGTGGATGACGTTAATTTCGATATTGCGGCTGGCGAATTTTTCTCGTTGTTGGGGCCATCAGGGTGTGGCAAAACCACGTTACTACGTATGATCGCGGGTTTTGAATCCCCCACTAACGGTGAAATTTGTATCGACAATGTCGCCATGACAGCAGTACCTCCCCATCGCCGGCCCACGAATATGGTGTTTCAAAGCTATGCCATTTTTCCACATCTCGATGTGCGCGCGAATATTGCCTACGGTTTGCGTAAAGATAAGTTACCCAAGGCAGAACTGAACCAAAGAGTCGCTGAAGCATTGGCAATGGTTAAACTGAGTGGGTTTGAAAAACGCCGTTCCAACGAGTTATCCGGTGGTCAAAGACAGCGTGTTGCTTTGGCGAGAGCATTAGTAAAACGGCCTAAGGTATTATTGCTGGACGAACCACTTGGTGCGTTGGACAAAAAACTACGCGAAGAGATGCAACTGGAACTGCGTAGTCTGCAGAAATCTGTGGGTATTACTTTTATATTCGTGACTCACGATCAGGAAGAAGCATTGACCATGTCTGACCGCGTCGCTGTCATGTCCGAGGGTAAAGTATTACAGATAGCAACACCTCGAGATCTTTATGAAAAACCCAACTGTGTTGAAGTGGCCGATTTTATCGGTAGCATGAATTTTCTCGACGCCACGGTAATCGATAAAGTCAACGGGAAGGCAACGATTGAAACCGATGCACTGGGAAAATTTCAGGTAAATGCAGCTAACGGTTTTGTTCTGCCCGAGGCGCGAGTCAAAGCGGCGATACGGCCGGAAAAAATTTATCTGTCGCACGAAAAACCCGATGATAGCTTCTACTGCGTATCTGGTCAGATACAAAACGCTGCTTATCTAGGTGACAGAAGTCACTACTACGTTACCGTACGAGGCCGCCAACAACCACTTGCGGTAGCTGCTCAAAACATCGATGCCTCAAGCGATCTCAGCAGTAACGCAAATCAACAAATTTGGGTGAGCTGGTCTGAAAACGCCTTTGTATTGTTACCCATGCCCGAATAACTGCTTGCAACGAATTTAGTTATGCGCGAAACCTTTCAGGTCGAACGGCGAGTTCAATCTAAACAACAGCCGGTAAACTAAACTCTGGATCGGTGGGTAATGTGTACACTCACGGCGCGCGGCAAAATGTGTTGACGGCGCGCAAAGCGCTGTACTAAACCAACAATGGCATAATGGTTATTCACAACGACTGCGTGTTCCTTAGTGCCGGTATTGATGTTGACGAGTTCGATTTGAACGTCAATGGCTTCATCGAATTCCGCCACTGTACAGTTACGATCATCTTCTAACATAGCACGTCCCCAAAAACGTGTTGAAGTACATAGTTTAAATATCGATTTTCGAGGAAGCCCCACCTTACCTGGCAGGGTCCCCAATACATCCTTGTGTAATTCAATCCGGGTAACTCCCCAAGCCCCGGACCGCTCCTTACTCGATGACAACACCCCTGTTGTTCAGTCGCTCAAGTAACATTTAATGTATAGGCTCGCGAAGGGAAAAACTGTGAACTGCGTCACACTTTGGGTGTGCATTGCTTCACACTTTACGATTATCGGCAGTTAGCTGAACTGGATGCGTCACAAAGGCGGACAAATTCGTCTATGGTCAGTTGTTCGGACCGCCGGGACGAATCGATGCTTGCTTTGGAGAAAACATCGTCGTCAATCATACCTTTCAGCGAGTTGCGCAAGGTCTTGCGGCGTTGGCCAAATGCACGTTTCACCAGGTTAGAAAATCGCGTGAATTCTGGAATCGAGTATTTCGGTATAGTGTGGGGGCGAATGCTGACTACACTGGAATCGACTTTAGGTGTAGGTGTAAAGGATTCGGGTGGCACGTCGAACAAGTACTCAATATCACAACGACATGCCATCATCACCGTCAAGCGGCCATAGTCTTTGTTTCCAGGATGAGCAACCAGCCGTTGTACTACTTCCTTTTGCAACATGAAACACATGTCGTTGATGGACGATGTGTATTCCATTAGATGAAACAGCAATGGTGACGAAATGTTATAGGGAAGATTGCCGATAAGCCTGAGTTTAGTGTCTTTATCCGTCAATGAGGTGAAGTCGAAAGTCAATACATCGGATTGATGCAAAACTAGCTGCTCAGGCGGGAATTGGTTTGATAGATATTGGATCAGGTCGCGGTCAATTTCGACGGCGTGCAAACAGTTGACCCGTTGTAATAGCGCTTCGGTCAATGCGCCACGACCAGGACCGATTTCGACTATGAAATCATCATCCGTTGGATGAAACTGTTCGAGGATACACCGGACGGTCTCCTGGTCACGCAAAAAATGCTGACCAAATCGTTTGCGCGCCCGCAACGGGGTTGGGTTTGCTAGCGTTTGTCTGAACGTAAAACCATTGGGTGCCGGTTAAATCATGTTTTTGTGGCTACCGTCGCAAAAGGGTTGATTACCGGTGTGTTTGCAACCACATAAAAACACTTTTTTCTTCTCTTCAATATCGACTTTTACGGGTGTGAACTCAGTATCCTTATGTGAGCCGTCGCAAAATGGTTGTTTCGCAGAACGGCCACAACGGCACCACCAATAAGTTCCGGCCTCAAGTTCGACACCATAAGGTTCGGTTCGGGCAATAACGGGTTCGGACATAACTAATAATTCTCGCAATAATACCGGACGCACATGATACCGGTTGCATCGCCGATCCGGTAGCGAGAAGCTAGCGCTAATATTCTAGTAAGACATATAAAACCCGCCATTGACGGGAATATTAGCGCCTGTGATATAACTCGATTGATCGGTGCATAAAAATGCTACTGCATTAGCGATGTCGGCCGGATCGCCGACGCGACCGATTGGAATATCGGCAACAATTTCTTTGCGGATTTCTTCCGGCATAGTCATGGTCATATTGGTGGCTATGTAACCCGGCGAGACGGTATTCACCGTAACACCTTTAGACGCGACTTCTTGTGCCAAGGCCATGGTAAAACCGTGTACACCCGCTTTCGACGCCGAATAATTGGTTTGACCAAATTGGCCTTTTTGACCATTGACGGATGAAATATTCACGACACGACCGTAACCGCGTTGCACCATGCCATCTACCACATGCCGGGTAACATTGAACACGCTGTTAAGATTGGTATTAATGACGCTGTACCAATGCTCTTTGTCCATTTTGCGCAACGTCTTATCGCGGGTGATACCGGCACAATTGACCAAGATATCAATGAAGCCATAGTTGTTTTCGACTTCGGATACCATCGAGAGACTTGAATCAAAGCAGGCAACATCACCGGCGACGATTTCAACCTTATACTCATCATTTAATAGCTCTTCTTGCCATCGTTTCGCTGCGTCCGCTTCCATTGGCAAATATCCTGCGATTACACGGCTATTTTGACGCGATAAGACCTTACAGATTTCAGTACCGATGCCGCCTATACCACCAGTGACCAGAGCTATAGTGTTTTCAGACATAAGGTAATCTCCTGTAAGAACTGAACTAGAGTTAATCGGTGCAAAGGGTTTTGTGTGTCTAAGGTGTTAACCAGTGACCAATTGCGCGACGGCAAACGGGTCAGTAGGCAGGTGATGCTAAGGTCTAAATGGTGCTTTGAAGCCCCCACTTTCTTGTGCACTGCATCATTTGTGCGATGCACAATAGTCGACGAAGGCCAATGTGTCAACCGAATATTAGCGTTTTATTAATATCGATTTAGAGATATTACCCAAGGTAAAATATTGATTGATAAGGGTAAACGGGTGTATCCATTCCGTGGATGCACCCGTTTGTGTCATGTGACGCCAGTGTCCTTGATGAGTGGCGTCTTTGGCTTTCCCGCTCCTTGGGATCGGTCATCGCGTGGTCCTTTACGAAACCCTCTTCAGCCCCTGTCTCCTGAACAATGCTCCTTAGGCATGAATGTTAAGAGTGGCCTTGCGTGATTCGTTCACGGTCCCTGGCCCGCTTGTCCTTGCGTTCGATACGATGGTTCCGATTAATGTAATCTCACCAACTCGGTTGGTGTGACATCCCGCTCTCCTTAAGCAGATGAGTGCCATTGTGCCCATGACCCAGCATTTATTCTGTGAATTAATCCACATTAATGCACATCTTGTGTTACAAAGGGTTAAATGTGTGAAGACACCCGTCGTCAGCGAACGGCTATCGGTTTTCAAAATTTGTAGGGTGTGGTGAGCTTGCAAACCGCATCACTCGCAATTAAGGACCGATTTTTGCGCGACGGATGCAGTTCGTTCCTTACTACATCCCACATAGTTAACTGCTAGTAATTAACAACTGAAAGCTAAGAACTTAAAACTATCAACTACCCACCAGCACTTTTGCCACAGCGTTCTCCCAAGCTGCCAATAGTTCTTTTCGACGATTCGGTGACATGTTTGGTTCAAAAGATGCGTCTTGTTGCCAACGTTGACTGATGTCATCGAAGGAATCGAATACACCAGCCTTTAACCCAGCAAGGTAGGCGGCGCCCAGCGCAGTCGTTTCTATAACAGACGGTCTTTGCACCGGCATGTCGATTACATCAGCCAGGAATTGCAGCAACCAGTTGTTGACCACCATACCGCCGTCGACGCGTAACGCAGACGGCATCGAACCATCTTGCTGCATGGCATTAATCAAATCGTAAGTTTGATAACACACCGATTCCAAGGCAGCACGAACGAACTCGGCGCGGCCGGTATCGCGAGTGAGACCGAATAACGCGCCACGCGCATGAGGATCCCAATAAGGTGCACCCAAACCGGTAAAGGCCGGTACCATATAAACACCCTTGTTTGAATCCAGCGCGCTCGCCATTGCCTGGGTCTGCTGTGCTGAATCAATAATTTGTATGCCATCGCGCAACCATTGCACGGCGGTTCCTGCGTTAAATATGGAACCCTCCAATGCGTAAGTGGTCTTGCCTTGCATACGATAAGCGACTGTGGTCAACAACCGGTTGTTGGATGACACCGGCGATGTGCCGGTATTCATCATCATGAAACAACCGGTACCGTAAGTGCTTTTGATCATTCCGGGCTCAAAACACGCCTGACCTACCGTGGCGGCTTGTTGATCGCCGGCGACACCGTAAATTGGAATGGCCTTGCCAAACCATTGGGCGTCTGCCATACCATAATCATCAGCACTGTCGTACACGTCGGGCAATATCGAGCGTGGTACATTGAATAGGTCTAACAATGCATCGCTCCATTCTTGCTGATGTATATCAAACAAGTTAGTACGCGATGCATTGCTGGCATCGGTTGCATGTACCTTGCCGCCGGTCAGTTTCCAGATTAAGAAACAGTCCGTGGTGCCGAACGCCAGCTCACCTTTTTCAGCTAATTCCCGCGCGCCATCGACATTATCCAAAATCCAGGCGATCTTGGTGGAGGAAAAATACGCGTCGAGTAACAAACCTGTCGTATTAGTTACTTTGGTTTCATGACCCGCATCGCGCAATGCCTGGCACCACTCCGCCGTGCGCCGGTCTTGCCACACGATCGCGTTGTAGATGGCCTCACCCGTCGAGCGATTCCATACAACGGTCGTTTCCCGCTGATTGGTAATACTAATCGCGGCGATCTCGTCTGTTGATTGTGCTTGTCGCACCACGTCGCGGCAAACATCTAATGTGGTTTGCCATATTTCCTCAGGATCATGTTCCACCCAGCCATCATTGGGATAAATCTGCCGAAACTCTTTTTGTGCACTGTGGCGGGGTGAACCCGAGCCATCGAACAAGATCGCTCGCGAACTGGTAGTACCCTGATCGATCGCCAGGATGAGTGGATCGTTACTCATGCTTTGTCCTCCGGGGTTATGCCGGGCGAGGCGTACTTGATGGTTTAAATCGCCTTGCGAGTTGTTTGAAACGTGACAATGTATCTGATTCGGATTTGCGGTCAACAGAGGTGTTGGTGTTTGAATAACGTAACCGGACATACATGTCCGTGATGACGTTGACTGACTCCGACAAATCGGGGCGTTTTTGCACCACCCGTTGGGCGAATTGCGCGGGGCCTTCGTTGGCAGGCCGTGAGAGTCCTATTTTCGCAAGCTTGGAGCAATATTGTTGATAAGCGGCTACGACCGGGTCTTGATGGCGTTTTGGTAAAAATAAAAGCAACGTGAATAAAAGTAACAACACCGCGGCGACGGCGAACATGGTCAATACCATTTTTAACCATGACGGCGTGTCGAAACCAAGCGAGCGTAAGAACATTAATTGTTCCTCCGGGCCATACGCCATGACCCAACGATTCCAGGTAGTGTTTATGGCATCCCAGCGCATCTTGGTTAACTCCCACTGTCGTTTTACCCAACTACCGGAAATGAGGCTACGAATTTCGGAATAGTCCAGGGCCCCAAACGGAATATCGTTTTCATCCATCAACCGCAAGGCATCCAACCCTAGTTCGATGCGTTCCGGCGCTATGGCCGCAGTGGGGTCAATCCTTACCCATCCACGCTCTTCCATCCATACTTCATTCCAGGCGTGGGCATCGTAGTTACGCACGGTTAAATAGCCACCCGACGCATTCCACTCCCCACCCTGGTAACCGACCACCATACGTGTCGGTACGCCGGCCATGCGCATCAAAGTGGCAAAGGTAGATGCGTAATGCTCACAATAACCACGCCTGGTTTCGAATAAGAATTCATCCAACGGATCGTTGTTTAGCAGCGGTGGGGTCAGTGTGTAGAAAAATTCCTGTTCGCGAAAATGGCGCAGTATCCGTTCGGTTAACAAAGAAGTATCCGGTTTATCCGCTAACCAATTCTGTAATAGTTGTTTAACCCGATCATTTGTGTGGGTTGGAATTCTTAAATTGTAGCTACGCGTGCGTTCATCGAGATTGTTGATACGATAGTCCAGATACGAGACCGCATCGTAACTGATGCGTTGTTCAGCAGGGCTATGACTGGCAATGACATAACCCGGTTTAAGCATGGTTTTCTCGGGTGCAGCGGCCGGCAAGTCCAGTACCGGTAACCAGCGCCTATTACTCGGTTCATGAATAACCGTGTAATGAGTCAAGGGACCGAGTGGTTCAAGGTCCAACCTGCCGATACCGTACTTATCGATATTACTGCGCCGCCAGGTACGGCCGTCGGTTTCGCTCAATACCAAGGTGCGCCAATACCGTTTTGCGGGCTCAGGGACATCACCTTGAAATTCAACCCGGAACGCGACCTTGTCATCGGCTAATAGCTGATTGATCGATCCGGGTGTGACCTCGTCGGTGAGGCCAGTACCGGCGCTAAAAGCATCTTGTGGCAGCATCCACAAGCTACCGTGAATGCGCGGGAACAATAAATACATTACTAGCATCAAAGGCAAGGCTTTGATGACCAGACTACCTGTGATACGTAGCGCTTCACCACTGGCCACTGCTGTTGATTGACTCAAGCGAATGAGTGCGATGGTAATGACGGTGGCGATGGCAAAGGCGTAAACCCCGGTGACTAATGATTGGGAAAAGAAAAATGCCCCTAAAGTCAAAAAATAAAGAAGAAAAACGTCAAATAGATAGTCACGCAGACTGCGGGTTTCTAAAATTTTTAACCCCACCAACACGGTCAAAAAAGCGGTGCCGGCATCACGTCCCAGTATCGTCCCGAAATGTCTGAACACGGTCACGGTAATGACCATAAATAGAAGCAGACGAATGAAGCGGCCGGGCACACGCCAGGCGCGTTGTTCGATAGCAAAACGGCAGGCGACCAATGCCAAGGAAGTCAGCGTCAACCACAACGGGATATGATTGCTGTGAAATAAAATTGCTAAACTCGCACTAAACAACAACCAATTCACCGCCACGCGATCCGGCGCAAGATCAGGCGGACGGTAGCTGCGAATCTTAAACATCTGCTACTTCCCATAGTGCGAGTGCTTTAAGACACTCATGCCGGTGGGCAGGCCCGCTATTGGGTTCTATTTCCGTACCCGGTATGCGTAACCCGTATAAGCAGCCTCTACTTTCCGCATCCAGTATCCAACGACACAACTGACTTAATCTTGCTTCTGTATCCAAATCTCCCAAGCTGTCCCAATCCAACCACAATGTACTCACATTGGAACCGCTGAACATTTTACTTTGCATGCCCAGACCCCGCGCCACCGCCTTCCAATGCACACGGCGTGGTGAATCGCCCACACGGTACTCGCGCAAACCGGAAAAATCATCGCCCTCGTAGCGGCTGCCGGCATGAGTCGAACCATCACGATCCGGACTTAAGGGCAAGGGGCACACCGGGCCGGGCGCTGGATAGACCAGTCCTCGTGTCGTGGGAATTAACTTGCGCGACCATGTGTACAGCAAACCGAATGGAAATGCGCTGGACGCTACTACCGGTGGACAAGCCTGCCAACCGCGTTTGGCGGTATCCACAGGTATATGGACTTGTGCGGTATGCCTGGCTTCGATGTCGGTCTGCGATGTTTCGTCGGCACAAATCACCCAAACATTCGTGCGTTTATTGTCGCTGCTATTCTGCAGGGACACCGGGAAACGGCACTTTTGCCCGGCGAAAACTGGCGGTGGTGTGCCTACGCTGACCCGGATACCGGATACATTACGGTGGGTGTACAACATCGACACCAACACCACGGCGGCCAACAAAAAGGTAAAACCAAAGGCGAGACCATTATTGTAATTAATCGCCGCCAACAGCATGGCAAATAACACCAACACGAACCACAGACCGTTACGGGTCGGCAGCATATACAATTGCCGCCGCCCCAACACCTGGGCAGCCGCGGCTTTAGGCATTAGGGGATGGGAACCGATTGCAACAATTGTTGCACGGAGTTAGACGCCAAATTCATTATGCCGGGGTCACTACCTTGCAGACGATGATTTAATACACTGGGCGCCACTGCCTGCACATCCTCTGGCAACACCATGTCGCGCCCCTCTAAAAACGCCCAGGCGCGGGCGGCATGAGTCAAGGCGAGTCCCGCACGCGGAGACAAGCCGTATTGAAAACGGTCGTTGCGCCGTGTTTCGTCCAGCAAGGCATGTACGTATTCGACTAAAGCATCGCTACAATGAATACGCCGGCATTGGGTTTGCAGATCCAAAATATCGTTGGCATCCAGTACTGCGGATAACGATGGCAGCATGTCGCGTCGGTCGGTACCTTTGAGTAGAAGTTTCTCTGCTTTGGGGTCGGGGTAACCCAAGCTCAGACGCATCAGAAAACGATCCAGTTGCGATTCCGGTAAAGGAAACGTCCCGATTTGTTCGTGTGGATTTTGTGTGGCGATAACCAAAAACGGTTTAGGCAATGCCCGGGTCTCCCCTTCCGCAGAAATTTGATTTTCCTCCATCGCTTCAAGCAATGCACTTTGCGCTTTTGGTGTGGCGCGATTGACCTCATCTGCCAGAATAATCGACGCAAAAATCGGACCCGGATGAAATACGAATTGATGCGCTTCCGGATCGAAAGTGGAGACACCGATGATGTCCGCAGGCAATAAATCGCTGGTAAACTGAATACGCGAGAAAGGCAGTCCCAATACCTGGGCCAACACCCGGGCTAGAGTCGTTTTGCCGACCCCAGGGATGTCTTCGATGAGTAAATGACCCCGTGCGAGCAAACAACATAAAGCCAAGCGCACGGGCTGGGCTTGACCGACGATAATCTGATTGATTTCTTGCTGAACCCGTTTCAGCAGGCGTTGTCCGTCCTGCAAGGATAAGCGAAAGCTAGCTATCTGGGGTTTATTCATGTAGGGGTAACTCACATTCCTCAGGAACGGATTATGACACTTGTGCGGGGATATCGATCCCTAAATTCTGGGATTTGACTACTGTTTTGCATTTTTTTGCAGTTGATGACGGGTTCATAGCCGCTGGCTTGCCTGCAAAAAACTCTAAAACCGAAATTATTTCTTCCCGCGCTTTCAGCGCCTGGGACGAGGTACTTTCTTTGTCGCGCAAAAAAGTACCCAAAAAAAGCGCGCCCCTGCATCCTGATCCCTGCGGGATTTCCCTCGCCGAGAGCCGTTTGCGACGGGCCGGTTCGACCTCCCTATCGATTTATCCCTGCAGCCGTCTTTCGTCTCGGCAGAACGCAAAGGGAATAAAAGCAATGGTAGGTGTGAATAGTTGAAGGCTAATAACCGAACGCCAGCAGCCGAACAACCTGTCACTCGCGCGACCCTACGTGACGTGCATGGGAGTTCAGCTACCAGCTTGCGATGCCTTTACCAATTTGCCGATGGTAAGGCCTTGAACAACGATTGAGAACACTACGATAACGTAGGTCACCGCTACGATAAAATCACGCTGTGGGCCTGCCGGGAGGGACAACGCCAGCGCCACCGAAATACCACCGCGTAACCCTCCCCAGACTAAAATACGTACGACATTAGGGGAAAACTCACGCCTAAATTTTAGTAAGGATATGGGTATTCCTACACTCACGAAGCGAACCAGTAAGACCAAAACGATGGCGGCTATGCCGGCCAACAGATACTCAGTTTTTATTTCCAGAATGAGCACTTCCAAACCGATCAACACAAACAACACAGCGTTCAGAATTTCATCCACCAACTCCCAAAAAGTGTCGAGGTGTTCGCGGGTTTTCTCCGACATGGCAAACAAACGCCCGTGATTGCCGATAAACAGGCCTGCCACCACCATTGCAATAGGACCGGACAAATGCAAAGACATGGCGAGCGCATAACCACCGGTGACTAAGGCAAGGGTAAGCAATACTTCCACCTGGTAATTATCAACGCTTTTGAGCATCCAATACGCCAACGCGCCGATAGCAAGACCAAACAATGCACCTCCGACCGCTTCTTGCAAAAATAACAACAATCCATGACACAGTGTGGCTTCGGCCGGGTTGGTGGCGATACCGAACAGCACCAAGAAGATCACCACACCGACGCCATCATTGAATAAAGATTCGCCCGCAATCTTAATTTCCAGCGTTTTTGGTACACCCGCGGTTTTCAGGGTGGACAACACCGCGATGGGGTCTGTGGGTGAAATCAAAGCACCAAACAATAGGCAATACACCAGGGATGCTTGAATACTAAATAGATTTAATCCGAACCATGAAATAAAACCGATTAGCAGCGTTGAAGTAATGACACCGACTGTAGCGAGGCTCAGCACTACCCATTTTTGCTGGGCGAGATCGTCCAGATTGATATGCAAGGCGCCGGCGAACAACAGAAAACTCAACATGCCGTGCAACAAGGTGGTGTTGAAATCCACGTTGGCTATCAGACTCTCGGCCGCTATATAAACCGAACTCAATCCGGTCCAACCCAAGAGTAACAAGATAAGTGAAAACACCAGTGCAATCACCATCACACCGATAGTTGTAGGCAAGCGGATAAACCGGTGATTGATGTAGGAGAATACTGCAGTGACGGTGATTAGAACCGCAATGATGTGCAACAATTCCATCAGTAAATTCTGGATGGCCGAGCGATGGCGGGAAGATCGCCGCTAATGCCGGTGGCGTGGCGCATGAGCACACGCTTTACCGGTTTCATCTTGTGGGTCATGGTTAAACCACTGCCGGCGGTGTGGCGCAAAGATTCGCTGGGACTTCCAAAAACGGTTTTGTACATATCCATCATGCCTGCGACAAAGGCATTGGCGCCTTTACGCCAACGCTCGTAACGGCGCAGTATGCTATGGCTTGCGATATCTCGTTTTTTGTCATGCGCTTCGCACACTATCTCTGCCAAGCACGCCGCATCGCCAATACCCAGGTTTGCGCCCAAACCGGCCAGTGGATGTATCACATGTACCGCATCGCCTATCAAGGCCGTGCGCTTTGCAATATAGCTAGCGGAATCTTGCCGCACCAACGGGAATGCGACACGCGCTCCGGCATCTGTTATCGCGCCTAGGCGATGTTCGAACGCCTCGCCTAGATCGTGCATAAACGATTCGTCGTCCGATGCTAGAACCGAACTCGCCTTGTCATTGTCACATGACCACACTATGGAACAAGACCCATCCGCCAAAGGTAAAAAAGCCAGTGGTCCGGTATGCAAGAATCGTTGCCGCGCGGTTTCCGCATGATCATGTTCTGTTTGTACTTTTGCGACAATAGCTTTTTGATGGTATCGCCGTGTGGTTTTGGCAATACCCGCTGCTTCACGCACTCGTGATGCGGGGCCATCCGCTCCGACTAGTAACCGGCTGTGCATTTCATTTTTTTGCCCGGTGACGACGACTACACCATCGTCATGAGTATCCAATCTGTCGATGGTGGTGGAATACGACAGGGTTACGTTGTCCTTATTCGCGAGCGTATCGGTCAGCGCTGATGTGATGACGCTGTTTTCAATAATATGCCCAAGATGAGTTTGGCTGATTTCACTGGCGCTAAAGTGTATCGACCCCGAATCGCTCCACACTTCAATATCGCGGAACGGACTTACGCGGCGTTGGGTTACTCCATCCCACACACCTAGCGATTCGAATATCCGTTGCGATGCGATATTTATTGAACTGACACGCACATCGTATTCCTGTTCTTGCCGGACACACACAGGTTTTTTGTCCAACAATGCGATTCGCATGCCCGCGTCCGCTAAGGCGCAGGCCAGGGTAGACCCGCTCATGCCAGCGCCGACGATAATGACATCGTATCGTTGGGCAGGCATGGTTAGCTCTTAGGCGTCGTCAAAGGCAAACCCAGGGCCAGGCGGGATGAAGGCCGATTTAATCCCATGGTTCGTTGCAATAAAAAGCGTTTCAACGGCGGTAATAAGTGCACACCGGTTAAACCCGCGTTTCGTGCAAATGTCAGTCCGGGTATTTGATTCGCGAATATCTTGATCAAACTATCGGTAAATCGTGTGACCATGTGCGTTTCCGATTTTCGCTGTTCTGCGTACGCTTGCAACACCGATAGCGAACCCAGATCTCTCCGGTTCTGCGTTGCATTGGCAATGACATCTGCCAACGCGGCAATATCACGCAGACTCAAATTAAAACCCTGGCCCGCTACCGGATGCACCGTATGCGCCGCATTACCGGTGACGACGACACGATGTCGGACTGGGTTGTCAATGTTGCTCAAACTCAATGGATAAATGTGTCGATTACCACATCGCGTGAACCGGCCTGCACGTTCACCGAAGATTTCCTGTAGCGCCGATAAAAACTCTTGCTGTTCTAAATCTTTATTGGCCTCGGCTGTTGCGGAGGGCAAAGTCCACACCACTGCATAGTTTTTATCGCGCAACGGTAGCAACGCAAGCGGACCATCCCGCGTAAATCGTTCATAGGCCAAACCGTCGTGCGCCTGGTTAGTCTCTATTATCGTTACCAACGCGACTTGTGCATAGGGGTCGGTTTTCGATTTGATTCCCAACGTTTCGCTGATTGATGAGCGTCCACCGTCGGCCACGACCACAAGTTTGCAAGTCAGTTCCGTGGTCTGTGAATTTGATTTAACCAAAACCTGGGCAATGTCGTCTTCCACTTCGGTTTTCATAACCGTCGCCGGACTCGAGATACTGACGTTTTCGGCGGCATCGAGTATGCCGAGTAGTGCGTTGCCTATGCAGCGGTTGGGCACGACGTAGCCTAGCGCTTCGACACCCATCAGACGATGATGCAAACGAGTCATGCCGAAATGACCGCGGTCGGAAACGTGAATCTCACGGATGGCGGTTGCACCGGGAGCGATGTTGTTCCACACACCGATTCCGTCGAAAATTCTGCGCGAGCCGTAGGTCAACGCAACCGTACGTTCATCGAAGCTCGGTTGGTCAGCACTATGGAAGGGAACAGCTTCGACTATTGCTATTTTCAGCCCAGTTGGAATGAGCGCGGCTGCCAGACTGGCGCCTGTCATGCCACCGCCGGAGATGACAATGTCGTAGTGCATCAGCTAGCCATCAACGCTTCAACATCGTCAACGGTCTTGGGTACGTCCGCGGTTAGCACCGTGTTACCGTCTTTTGTCACCAATACGTCATCTTCGATACGGATACCCATGTTGTGCCAGCGTGCATCGATGTCTTCGTCTGCGCCTATGTAGATTCCCGGTTCTACAGTGAGCACCATACCCGGTTCCAACGGCCGCCATTCACCGTCCACCTTGTAATCGCCTACATCGTGTACATCCATGCCTAACCAGTGTCCGGTGCGATGCATATAAAAACGTCTGTGTGAATCTTGTTCGACCAAGGCGTCTATGTCGCCGTTCAGCAATCCTATGTCCACCATGCCTTCAGTCAAAAGCCGTACCGCCGCCTCATGCGGGTCATTCCAATGATTACCGGGCCGGGTTTGTTCGATGGCCATTAGTTGCGCCGCCAACACCACTTCATACAAAGCTTTTTGTTCGCCGGAGTATTTGCCATTCACGGGAAAGGTACGGGTGATGTCGGAAGCGTAGCAGTCCACTTCACAGCCCGCGTCGATCAACAATAGATCACCATCGCGTAGCTCGCTGTGGTTCTCGATGTAATGCAATACACAGGCGTTGGCGCCGCCGGCGACGATGGACGGATAGGCTGCGTATGCACTGCCGCCACGGCGAAATTCGTATTCGAGTTCCGCCTCTATTTCATATTCCATCATACCGGGCTTGCACACTTGCATGGCGCGGCGGTGGGCGACGGATGAAATACGCGCCGCTTTTTTCATGATGCGTTGTTCTTCGGTGCGTTTGATTAAACGCAATTCATGCAAGATGTATGCGAGATCGACAATCTCGTTGGGTGCACTGATCCCGGTGCGGGTTTTGGCTTTGACTTCGTTGACCCAATGAATCAGACGCGCGTCGAAATCCGCATAACGCCCCATGTTGTAAAACACTTTGCTGCGGTTTTCCAACAAACCCGGAAGAATGTCGTCAATATCGTCAATGGGAAAGGCGTCATCCGCAGCGTAGTTTTCTACCGCTCCTTCCACACCTTCCCGATAACCGTCCCAAATCTCTTTTTCCAGATCCTTGTCACGGCAAAATAGAATGAATTCTCCCTGCTCCCGGTCCGGGGCCAGCACAGCCACGGCCTCGGGTTCCGGAAAATGAGTTAAATAATAAAAATCGCTGTCCGGCCGGTACTTGTAACTCACGTCGCCATTGCGCGGTTGCACTGGCGCGGTGGGTACAATGGCCACACCCTCACCCATGAGCTGCATTAAACCGCGGCGACGGCGGGCAAAAACACTGTTATCCACTGTTCATCGGGGATAGTTTTGTGAGTCGTGACAATTAATGTAGTGTCGGTGCGGGTGGATTCAGCTCTTCAAAAACCAGTTGTGCGCCCACGCGCAAATATTGCTCGATTTCAGTCAAAGAATGCTCGTCGGACTGGGCATGCCCGTCATCGTTAACCATTTCATTCAGGGATTCGACTTCGGCGATGGCCATAATATCACGCACGATTTCAGCCGAGTCTTCATCCAGCTTTTCAATTGAAATATCCTCATTTTGCAATAAGCCTAGTACAAACCCTTGGCACCAAGCGGCCACCGCATCGATTCGCTCAACAATGCTATTCTCGTCATCCGGCAATACCAACTCATAATCAAAACGATCGTTATTAAACGATCTAACGGTTGCATCGTACAACTCCACGAGTATTTGCGACACCGCCTCGGCCGTATTATCCGGCAAACGCTGGCTGCCGGCGACCAGATACAAGGCATCTCGCACGGAATCGCGGGCCGCGCCACCACACACCAAACCTGTCACGATGCCATGGGTTTCCGACGCACCTGCAGTTATGCCCATACGTGCATAAAGATTAGTTAGCTCGTCATAAATAACCGTCGTCGAACTCATTGATGATATCGAATTATGAATAGGTAACTATCCGTTGATTTTAAACGTAAATCGTAATGCATCGTGGAAAATACTCATAAGGTATTTCTAGCATTGAGCATCCTGGAGCAAATATTTCGCGCGGAGTCAAGCAACTTTGTTTCGTGATTGACGTTGACCATTGCTGCACGGCGGCCTATATTTTAGGCGTTAACGGTGAACATTGGTTAGGCGATGTTCACCGGCCTAAAACTGACCGTAGTTAGACGTCGCCGCTTTCTATGCCATGTTGCCCATTGTAAAGCCGGGCCGGCTAACGGGAGTTGGCTAATGCCTCTGACTTTAGAACGGCTACGTGAATGAGGATTGGATTAAGAAGAGGGTATAGTTTTGCAAGATCATTTCAAACAACTGGAAAAAAGGGTAGACGCCATCATTCAACAATGCCGTCAACTGCGCAAAGAAAATCAATCTTTGCGTGCAGGCCGTGATGCCTTATTGCGCGAACACTCCAAATTGACCGAACGCAATCGCATGGCAAAAGATCGTTTGGATAGCGTGATCAACAAATTGCGTCAGCTTGAGGAAACAGCATGAACAACGGTACGAATAAAAATGGTAAACAAGGTACCAAAGTATCCATTCTGAATAGAGAGTTTATCGTTGCTTGCAAGGAAGAGGAGCGCGATGATTTGCACGCATCGGCGTCTTATTTGGACAAACAAATGCGGGTCATTCAGCGTAGCGGCAAGGTGGTAGGCATTGAGCGTTGCGCCATCATGGCGGCGTTGAATATCAGTCATGAGCTGTTAACTTTGCGTAAACAAGGTGGCGGCGCAGATGTGGTGTCCAAACTAAGTGCGTTACAAGAAAAAATCGATGCTGCTTTGGAAGATCAGCGTCGGTTGAGTTTGTAGGAACGATTTATATGATTAGACTTAGCGTTACCTGCGGTGTTCGAGTAGTCTCCATAACCCTTAGAACCTAAATCAAATAACGGGGGCCAGACTTGCGAAAGCTGTTGCGCCGTCCGCGACGGGCTTAGGTTCCGCCGGCGGAAAGCCTGAAGCGACGCACAGGCCCCCACTTGGACCGCTAGGTTCAAGGTCAGCGGGATCAAACGGCACAGGCGGGTAACGCCTCTCCCACATCGTTGCGGCATTCCTGGGACTTGGGCGCAATCTCTCACGACGCCGGATGGCTTAGCGTATACTCCTTCATCCGCTGTAGTATCTAATCGAACCCACATACGTGACCCGTACTATTGATTCAAAAAAAGCGATCCGAGCGGCAATGCGCGCCCGGCGGCGGGCTTTATCCAGACAAGAATGCCGGCAAGCGGCCCAGGGATTGGCACGTAATCTGAGGGGTTTGCCGGCGTACCGCAACAACCGGCGTATTGCCATGTATTTTGCCAATGACAACGAATTGGACCCTAGCGTGGCCATGAACCATGCGCGTGTATGTGGTAAACAATGTTACGTGCCGGTGTTGTATTCCGGGCGGTTGCGTAAACTATGGTTCGCACCCGTGCGCGACAATCAAACGACCACACCGAACAAACTCGGCATCCCTGAACCTACCGGTTCGAACCGTCACTGGCTTTCCGCCATGCAACTTGATCTAATCCTTTTGCCTCTGGTGGCATTTGACAAAAATGGCAACCGTATCGGTATGGGTGGCGGCTACTACGACCGAACGCTGGAGCATTTACAACAACGTGCGTATTGGCGGCGTCCGCAATTGGTCGGCATGGCTTACGAGTTTCAGCGGCTGGATCGTATCGATACGGAGAGTTGGGATGTCGGTTTACAAGCGATAGTCACCGAAAACAACATTTACGAGATCAACTAAACAACGCAAACCGCAATGAATATCTTATTTATCGGCGATGTGGTGGGCAAATCCGGACGGCGGGCGTTGTTTAGCCGCTTAGGCTACATGCGTGATCGCTACGAACCCGAGTTGGTCGTCGTCAATGTTGAAAACGCCGCCGGTGGTTTTGGTCTGACCGGGGAAATCATGCAGGATTTTCTCGATCATGGCGCGGATGTTTTGACATCAGGCAATCATATTTTCGATAAGAAAGAAATTCTGGCAGTGATGGAGCAGGAACCCCGCTTGCTACGGCCGCACAATTATCCGCGCAACATTCCGGGTTCGGGCTGGAAAACGCTGACTACTTTGTCCGGTGTGAATGTCGGCGTACTTAACATCATGGGCAATGTGTTTATGCAACCGATTCTGGATTGTCCGTTCGAATGCGCACAGACCGCGTTGGAAAAAAAACCGGACAACTGCAATGTCGTATTGGTGGACTTTCATGCCGAAGCCAGCAGCGAAAAGGTTGCCATGGGTTGGTTTTTGGACGGACGGGTGTCCGCCGTTTTGGGCACGCATACACACGTACCCACCGCAGATGAACGTGTGTTGCCGGAAGGCACGGCATATATTTCCGACGTCGGTATGACCGGCTGCTATGATTCCGTCATCGGCATGAATACTGACAAGGTGTTAAAACGTTTTGTGGAAAAAGTGCCCGAGCGTATGGAAGTAGCTACGGGACCGGCGACGGTATGTGGCGCGGTGATTTCCGTTGATTCCCAAACCGGTAAAAGCACCGGTATTGAACGTATTGCCGTTAGTGAAACTTGATTGTCATTAAAATCAGATTACAACAATGAATTATTGGTTAATGAAAAGCGAACCCGATGTGTACTCCATCGATCATTTGGCTAAACAACCTAAAAAGACAGACTACTGGGACGGTATTCGCAATTATCAGGCGCGAAATTTCATGCGCGATGACATGAAAAAAGGTGACCTTGCGTTTTTTTATCATTCCAGCTGTGACGAACCCGGTATCGCCGGTGTGATGGAAATCGTTAAAGAAGCTTATCCGGACGATACTGCGTTCGACCCGAAAGAAAAATATTACGACGCCAAAAGTGATCCGGCGAATCCACGTTGGTTTAGAGTCGATGTTAAGCTGAAAAAGAAATTCAAAAGGGCGATTACGTTAAAAGAATTGCGTGAACAACCCAAACTCAAGGACATGCGTTTGTTGCAAAAGGGGAATCGCTTGTCCATTATGCCGGTAGCGAAAAAGGAGTGGAATCACATCCTGAAGATGGCGGAAAAGTAATGAAACTTAAGTCAATGAATATAAAAACTTGTATGAGAAATATTATTAACACAGGTCTGGCAATCATGTTGTGCGTCGGGCTATTTTCCAACCCGAGCATAGGAGCAGAGCGAACCATGGTGCGATTTACCACGAGCGAAGGCGTTATTGATATCGAGTTATTCAACGATAAGGCGCCCGGAACCGTACAAAATTTTGTCGAATATGTAGAGAATGGTTTTTACGACGGTTTGATATTTCACCGTGTCATTCCTGGTTTTGTCATTCAAGGGGGTGGTATGGAACCGGGAATGAAGCAACGTGAGACCCGTGACCCAATCGAAAACGAAGCCGACAACGGCGAGAAAAATTTGGTCGGTACATTATCGATGGCACGTACCAATAATCCGCATTCGGCGTCATCGCAGTTTTTTATCAATCTGGCGGACAACGCCTTTCTCGATCACACCGCTAAAAATGCGCAAGGCTGGGGTTATGCAGTATTCGGCAAAGTAAGTGAAGGTATGGAAATAGTGGAAAAAATTGCTGCTACTACGACCACGACAGTTGGACCGTATCAAGACGTACCGGAAAACGATATCGTTATCACCAAAGCAGAAGTACTAACACAATAGGTTTGTCTGTGGTTTAAAGCTCAAAACCGGTAGCGGCTAGCGTGGGTAGTATCGACGGTGACTTTCACCCTCAGCAAAATACTGCCGCTGCTTGTTTTCCCATTAAGCCTGGTTTGTTGGTTTACCTTAGCGGCTTTTCTGTTTCTAATTTTCGGGCGAGGTAAGTTAGCGGGCTTTTGTCTGTTTATTGCCGTCGCGATACTCGGTGTTAGCACGTCCCCGATCGTTGCGCGGCATACGTTGTCGTCTTTGGAGCAACAGTACCCGCCCACTAGATTAGATCAAACCCCGTCTGCCGATGCCATTGTGGTGCTGGGCGGAGGAATAGGATTGGCTTTGCCACCGCGCTTGTATGCCGACCTTAATGCCGATTCAGACCGGGTACTGCACACATCCCGGTTGTACCGGGCCGGTAAAGCGCCGGTCGTCATCGCCAGCGGCGGGCAAGTGTTCCCCGAGAGCCGGGCTAAATCCGAGTCGTATTACATGTCGGAATTACTGGTGGAATGGGGTGTAGCTCCTGAAGCCATCATTCTGGAACCCAATAGCCGCACGACATTTGAAAACGCGGTGGAGACAAAAAAAATCCTCGATAGCAAAGGCTTACACAATATATTATTGGTTACGTCCGCTTTCCACATGCCACGCGCCTACGCCACTTTCAAGAAAATAGGCATCGATGCCATACCGGCGCCGACTGACTTCAATGTAACCGACTCGGACCGCCCGGATATTTACTCATGGATTCCCTCCACCAGCGCACTGGTAGCCAACACCAGAGTTTTGCATGAGTATTTGGGGATGCTGGCATACCGGTGGCGTGGGTGGGTTGATTAACAAGTCACAACGCCGGCTCGGACAACGAGACGGTTTGTAGGAGCGACCTTGGTCGCGACAATTTAAAGCATCAGATCCGTTTAAGATTTTGTCTTGTTCCAGTAAGCTAACATTGTCTCCAATGAACAGTCTTGCAGGTTTTTCCCATTATTTTCCACAAGTTCTTGCATCGCTTCAAATCGTCGCATAAATCGATCATTGGCTTTACGCAATGCTTGTTCCGGATCTATGTTTAAACGTCTAGCCAAGCCGACACAGGTAAATAACAAATCGCCTAGCTCGTGCTCCATATCGGCGTGGTCACTATTTTTGCCAATTTCCTCTTTTAACTCGTTTAACTCCTCATCAATTTTAGCGACCGCCTGACAAGTTTCTTTCCAATCAAATCCCTGCCGGATTGCGCGCGCCTGGATTTTACGTGAACGCGACAACGCAGGTAGCGCTGTCGGGATATCCGCGAACACACCGCCTTTTTCTCTCTCAACCCTCTCCTTTTCCTTGAAACCTTCCCAAGCTTGCGATAACTCCTTTATGGTTTCGAACCGATGATCAGCAAAAACATGCGGATGCCTTCGCACCAACTTGTCACAAATCGAATCAACAATATCCTGAAACTCGAACCGGTTCTCTTCTTTTGCCAGTTGTGCATAGAACGCCACTTGGAAAAGAAAATCGCCTAGCTCGCCAGGGAGATGATCGAGATCATCCCGCTCGATACAGTCGGCGACTTCGTAGGCTTCTTCAATAGTATGAGGAGTTATTGTTTTATAGGTCTGTTTAAGATCCCATGGACAACCGTTTTCCGGATCGCGTAGCCGTGCCATGATATCCAACAAACGTTGCATTCCAGTGCCGTCCGTCATCGCAGGATCCGGTATACCTCAATGTCTTCGGTCTCCCATAGTTTTCGAAAGCGATCTGGATTGCTCTCGAGGTGTTCCGTTAGCTGCGGTTTGTAATAACGGCTTACCTCCAAGACATTTGCTGGCCAGTGGCCGGATAACTCTCCCGTTTTGCTGTAGCCACCATCGCGCAAATTGACAAGAACCAGCCAGTGTTTAAATTTCGCCAACGGTTTGTCGTCATAGGAATCGAAATTAAACTGGTTGTAACGAAACCTGAAAAACTTATAACGCGGCGAATGATGCTTGGTAAGTGCGGATACAAAATAACCCGTCACTGGATCTGTCAATATTTGTTCGCGCTTTGGCAAACTTCTCAGATAATCCAATAAATCCGCCCAGTGTTCGGGGCTATTTTCCTTCTTGACCGGCATCAATGTTTGCAGCCGGCTATAGGACACCGTGAAAGAGCCCACTTGAATTGGAAACAGCGAAGCAACCAAGCCGATCACCATTAACCCGTAACCCACTTTCCCGACCAGCGTAGTCTCACGAAAACGCGCAAATGCTTTGTGAGCAAGATAACCCGCAACAAATGTCAAGGGAATGATGTAGCAGAATCGCCACAAGGTGATGTAAGTAGTATGACGCAGAAACAAATCCACGAATAGCGGATTAAATACCGTAAACAACGGACTCAGCATCCCCGCAACAATAAAAGGACTCCCTCGAAAATCCTTCCAGTGCCAAAAAAATAACACATAAACCAACAAACCCCATGGCGTTACCACATGGAAAAACTGGTAGCTCGGATTTAACACATACCATTCGCGTAAAGGAGGGATGAACTCGCCCAATGACACTAACTTCCCGTCGACACCCGGCGTATGGGGCGTCAAGAAAAAATGCGAATACAAAAATCCAGCGGCGAGCACCACCAAGCCAAGAATCACCAGCCAACCATGCGGAATCATCCAGTCAAAACCATTTCGCTGGTAATAATATTCGCTGGAATCGTCATCATTGACGTCTAGTGTGTTGCCCGCAAACCCGAATCGCCGCGCCACCGCGACATACGACAACATCAATAAACCTATGACGACGATAAACACTGCTTCCTGTACATGTACCATCGCTGCTGTGAAGACAAACACAAGCAACAACAACAAATATCGAATCGGAATACCCCTCTCATTTACGAAAGACATAAACACACCGATCGCCGCAAAATAAACCACCATATTTAATGCTGCAGGTGCAAACGCGTAGTAGCGCACATAAGAAAATACATTGACACCGAAATGGACGAAGAAGAAAAAACAGACCAACAACACCGCAATGGCTCGGGCCACCTTGTTTGGAACCAATCCAGCAAACACGTACCAAGCCAACACCGCAATGGCAAACGTTAAGACAAATATATTTGCGTATGTCGCATACTCAGTTGCTTCTAAAAAACCGGCATGGCTGTAATGAGCAATAAAACCATGCAAGTAGTGCCAATACCGGCCGCTTTTGCCGGATAAAACCGAGATATGATCGACTGGTCGTAAGTTTCCGTCCAAAAAATCGTGACTCGCTGCCTGTGCGTTTTCCAAATGTCTGAATAAGTCAGCGGGTACTTCGTTGTGAATCCCTATGGCTAAAAAATAAACAACAAGGAGTAACGTGATGATGACCAGGACACCATATAACGACACATCGGCATGTCCATGGCTGTCGGCCAAGACGGGTACCCGCTTGCGTACAAACAAACCAAGGCCAACGATAATCATAGTGAAACCGGCAAAGCAGTAGGCGAGCAAATCAATGTCCAGTCCCCACCAACGACCCACAAACAAAAACACAATCACCCCAGCATAAGAAACGGGGATCGATAGCAACAGCCTTGCTTGATCAAGACCAAACCAACGGCAAAGAAACCACCCCGGTAACAACAACACGGCACAAAACAACAATAAATAAGTCATCCGCGGAAGTATAGCGTCGTACAAATCCCCGCGGTGCGTCATCGGTACGCCCGCTCCGGCTGGGTACGCTCGTTCCCCGAAATTTGTACGCGATCTAGCCCAAATGGGTCAGGCAATCCGAACCTGAGTTATGGCAAGATGATGGCTGCGAGGAGCGTGGTGTTGCCGCGCCCCTTAGCGAGCACGGGGCGAGGGGGCCGCCGAGCCAGGGTCTGACAACGGTACAGATAGCCCATCCGCGTCTATGCACCGCGCCTCCCTTCCCCCACTCACTATCCTGATCATAAGGAGGCCACGATGCGAACATTACCGACTCAACACAAACATCTACGAAACGCCCTGATGGTCTTGGTGCTATTAGCCGTGCCGGTGCCGCAGACGTTGGCCGACGATTGTCTGCTCGATACCAACAACGACGGCAATGCCGACACCAATACCGATTTGGGAGCCAATTCGGGTGGAAACAACTTCAGACTCGCCTGTGGGGATTTGACCGTAGCCACAGGGAATAATTCCACCGCCTTGGGGTCACGCGCCAATGCCACCGGGGATAACGCTACTGCCGTAGGTCAAAGTGCCGACGCCACCGCCACCAATGCCATCGCCATTGGTGACAATGCCCAGGCCACAGCAGACCGCGCTACCGCGGTAGGCCGGTTCGCCGAGGCCACCGCCAGCAATGCCATCGCCGTAGGTGACAGTGCCGAGGCCACCGCCACCGATACCACCGTTGTAGGGGTAGATGCCAACGCCACCGCAAGTCTTTCTACCGCTTTGGGTAAACTCGCCCGAACAGAATCCACAAGCGCCATCGCCCTGGGGGTGCAAGCCAATGTACCTTTCACCGACTCCCCCGCGTCCATTGCCCTGGGGTATTTATCCCAAGTCGGTGCCGCCTCCCCGGGTGCCATTGCCATTGGTGGGGATACCGATAATAGTGGACCCTTCCCTGACGGTGCTCAAGCCCTTGGCGCTCAAGCCATTGCCTTAGGCTCTGAATCTCGTACTGAGGTTGGTGCGACGGGTGCTATTGCCATTGGCGGTGATGTCGATGGTGATGGCGTGGGCGCCCAAGCTACCGCCCCCGGTGCCATTGCGATCGGTGCCGATGTGGTGGCCGATATCGCTGACAATATGTTTGTCGGGGTACCGGTCAGAGTCGTACCGCCCTCAGTTGGTGTGAGTGAGAAGGTCTTAATGCGCCTTGAGAATAACGGCGGGGTGAACTTTAAGTTAAATGACACGAGTGGCGGTAATGGGGAATGGACCTTTAGAACCGGATCGCAAGGATCTAAGTTCGTCATTGGCAAGACCGGCTCGGGGGTGCAGGAGTTTCAAGTGTTCAGTGGCGGTAATGTCACCATAGCGGGCACTCTCACCCAAAGCTCCAGCAGAACGAACAAAGAGAATATCGAGACCATTAACCACAAAGACATCCTCGACAAAGTCCTAGACCTTCCCATCAGTGAATGGAATTACATTCACGATCAAGACCATATCAAGCACATAGGCCCTATGGCCGAGGATTTCCATTCCCTATTCGACGTAGGAACAGGGCCGAAGGGCATATCGAGTATTGATGCGACAGGCATCGCTCTGGCCGCGATTCAGGGGTTGAAAGCGGAGAAAGATAGAGAGATAAGTGGACTAAAACAAACCATTATAGAAAAAGATACAAAGATAACGGAGCTCGAACAACGTTTAGCAATGCTCGAGACCGATCGTACCCGCATGGTGGCCCTAGAACAGTCGTGCAATCGTTACTGGCACAACAACAAAATGCCATCAGGACGACGGTGTTTACACAGTAAGCTGTTTTAATTGTATCGTGCGTATGAAAATCCGGTTTAGGCCAGTTACTATTGAATTCTGGATCGAGCCCGAAATGCGATCGATAAAAAAACCTTATCTTGGTGAAGAGAGTTCTCGATGAAGCCCTTTTGGATAGGTTACAACGAACGAGTTCGTAGCGCCGCTCATGATGGTGACGAATTAATCATTTACAATAGCGAGATGTGAGACGAGAAGCCATCTAGTCACTATAAAAGATGGTGTTATCGACGTTGTTCCTAGATTAGTGACCATAGCCGGTAGATACCATGTTTCAAATTGAAATCAAGCGTTATAGAGAGGATCATAGGGAGTTTGATGTTTAATGACACCAAAGGCGATGTGTAAGAGTTTGCGCATGACAGCGACAATAGCCTGTTTGGGTCGCTTACCGTGATCGAGTAAGCGTTGATAGAACGCGCGCAGAGCGGGATCATGGCGTGCAGCACACAGAGCGGGCATATACAGGCGGGCTCTTAAATGCGGGTTACCGCGCCCGGACAAATGCCTTGGGGTATTGAGCGAGGTGCCGGATTGACGATGACAAGGCGTTAAGCCGACAAAGGCGGCGAGTTCGCGTGCATGAGCGAATCAATCATGGACTGGACTATTTGAATATTTGATCGAAATTGTTATACCCCCTCGTCGATTGTGTTTTGTTCACTAGATTGCCATCAAGTATAAATCAATCAAATATTAGCAACACCATACTACAATTTCGCACATTTAAAATTCTTTTTGTTGCTCTCAGCGATAGATCAGTTCTAAGACTTTCGCTAGCAAATCCTCACTTCTTTATTTAATAGTCTTTGGTCTTTTAAGAACCTTGTGTTTTTCAGGTATCCTATCGCTCTTGACAAGTATCGAAGGTGATTGTGACAAACACGCGAAGGACATTACACTGGCTTTACCTAATTCCGGCATCAAAGCCTACGCAACGTTCGCCATTTTGTTGAGGGATTGATAGTTACATGCTGAGCATACTGGAGACATGTTAACAGCAAAATCATCAGATTCTAGGGAGTTCGATAGAATTCTATTTCTAGCCATTCTTATCGCATTTGTTTATACATGGGCTCCGCTGCTATTAACATACGTGCGGGTCGCCGACGATCTTTCTTCTCAATTTCTCGCAGGACTATCAGCGTTCGGGCAAGATGGGCGGTGGTTCGCATACATACTGGTTCAACTCGTCGCGCCTCGTGGAACACCTGGTGTTCAATACGCTACATTACTACACCTAACGGCCTACACATTTTCGGCATGGCTGATCGCCAAGCACATCTTGAGAGACCTACAGGATTTGGCGCGAATAGCTGCCGCTGTAACAATAGTATCCAATCCGATAGTAAGCGCCCTAGCAATTTTTGATAATGCTTGGCCAATTGGCATCGGAATAGTATTTGCCACCGCCGCGTTGATTGAACCAACCCGGGGGCATCGTTTTATTAGAAATCTAGTATCGTTAATTTTACTCGTATTAGCGTTAGCCTCATACCAAATTGCGATCGTTCACTTTGCGACACTTGGACTCCTTTCTGCCGCTTGCCGCTCAAACTGGACAGATTGTATACGACGGTTACTGCTGTTAATTGGTTTAGGAATCTTAGCTGTTGCTATTTATCTAGTTAGCATATGGGTGTGGTTCGCTGTTACTGATTTTGCTCCGCGTAGCCGATTAGCTTCGCCTATAGATACGATTCCAGTTGTTGACTATTTACATCAGTTCCTTGGTTTGGTTCCACTTATGTTCGATCGTTTTCTCATGCGATTCCATATATTCGGCTTGATTATGATTGTGCTCGCAGGCGGCATCGCGCTGTGTAGAACATCTATTTCTAGTTTTTCGGTTGGATTTCGTGTGCTTCTAACTGTGCCATTTATCCTCATGTTGTCGCTTGCATGGATTCCCATAATGACAACCATAGTACCGATGCGAGCAGTTACACACACATGGTTGGCTATCGCCGCAGTGGTTATTTCTACCACAGCTATTCGTTACGAAAGTGCTTTACTTAAACGCTTCGTTCTAATCGGTGTTTCTACTCTATGTATCGCGTCCGGTGTAAGAGTTTCCGAGATAGTGATTGATGCGCGAGCTGAAAACCACCGTGCGCAAGCGACGATCGGAAGAATTGAGGCGCTAATTGAACACCAACTACATAGTGCAGGTATACCTGTTTTAATAGGCAAACCATGCGTTGTCCCTATAGGAAAATTGCCACGGCGAAGTGTAAAACGTAACCGATGGAACATATATGATGCTTGGACGTTGTATCCAGATTGGGGTGTTTGGGGTAGCCTAAAAGAACGCGGATTCGAAGTTAGGCAATGGCAGAAAATAGCGGATACACCGCAATTCAGCGACATGCCAGCTTGGCCTGCAGAAGGATCAGTACGGCTCCACGGACAATGCGTTTTTATTAAACTTGGAAAACCTTGATGTTAGTCGCAGATAGATTCCTCCGGCTAGAGCCGGGGTGCTTTCTGTTACAGCCCTTTTCGGGTTGCCGCTGTTGTTCATCACGTCAACTACGGTCGCGATGAACAACAGAGTGGCTCATTCGCCCACGGATAAACCCGTGGTGCTCTGTCTGCGACCGCATAAACTTTTTTATGGAAATTTGTTGTCAGGCTATGCAAAACGGATTGTGAATTTTGCTAATAAGGTCTTTGTCTTCTACATCAAGAAAGGAACGCAGTATGTATGAGTTAAAAATAAACAGCAATCTTACTGAATACGGTTTGATAGGTAAAAATAAATAGATGGAACGACCTGTATATGATGCGATGCAGAAGGCCGAAGATATACACTGGTGGTTTGCTGGCCGAAGGGTTATTTTATCTGCTCTATGCAAACGATATCTATTATCAGTTAATGAACCCCGCGAGATCCTGGAAATCGGGAGTGGTTTCGGAGGAAACCTTGAAATGCTTACGCACTTTGGTGCAGTGGATGCGGTGGAATCCGATGTCGACGCTTATCAGTACGCACGCTCACGCGACGTTCCAGGTGTCAGAAATGTCTCGAATGGAGCACTGCCAGACCAAATCCCATTTGATGGTCAATACGATGCGATCTTTTTGTTGGATGTATTGGAGCACATTGAAAACGAAGACAGCGCGCTTCAGGCAGTGCGTGATTTACTTGCGCAGAAGGGTAGACTATTTTTGACGGTGCCTGCTTATCAATGGCTTTGGGGGCCACACGATGTTGCCAATCAGCATTACAGGAGGTACACCGAAAAGCGGCTGACTAAATTACTCGCCGAAAATAATTTTCGAATAATTGTATCCGGTTATTTTAATAGCATCCTATTCCCACTAGCGATCTTTGAACGTATTTTTGCGAGACTGAAGCGTGATACCGACCACTCCATCACTATACTACCGAACTTTGTTAATGACCTACTTCGGGTAATTTTTGCGACTGAAAGATATTTGGTAAAATACGGTGTCTTGCCTTTTGGTTTAAGCGTTTTTGCAATCGCTGAGACAATTTGAAGCAAGGTCACCTTTGGATCGGTTTTTCAAGAAGTTTCATGATACAATACTAAACGGTTCTGCCGACATATATCGAGCCCACGCAATCGCTAAACCCGCATCGAGTGGAGTCGCTAAGTAGTGATTGGAGATAGAATCAATTGCTACAAAGACGTCATCACGATCGATCGGTGATGACGTGAAACTTACTCGAACCCGTTTGCTAGTAATTAGCTGAACTAAATTTACGAGCATTACAATGTCTGCCACGCAACCACTTGCAACCGTTTCGATAGCACAAGAATTTACATCAGCGTACAGAACGCGATACGCGATATGTCTACCTATGTCATCAGAAAAAATGTAGTCACGACGCGTCAGCGGATCGGCGTAAATATGAACACTTTGTGAAAATCTCGCAGACTTGAGCAACAACGTAACGATTCCGATCCTGTGACCTACGTGCGGCGAATCGTAAGCGGATGTTAATCGATTAATTCCCACATCACAGCCGATATTTTTCGCAAGATTCTCTTGACTTAATTTAAGCCACCCATAAGCTCCTACCGGACAAACAATTGTACTATTATCAACTACTTGTTGTCCGCCATATAGACCGCCTACCGAGCTAATTAACTCCAGTCTTACGGCCCCCACGCTCATTGATCGCTTAATCCAATGAGTAAAAGATTCAAAAATTGCGAGCTCGTTCTCGCAATCCCGCATTGAGGTTGCGGGACCAGCGTTGCCTGCTGCCCAAACAAAAATTTTTTCTTTATCCGACGAAAATTTGAGATTTGATAGTGCTTGTTCAATTACCCGCCAACCGTTACGGGATGTACATGCTGTCCAATCTAGTCGTCCGCTAATTGTTTCTCGACAATACGGTTGCAACGCGGAAACAATAGCATTGCCTACTAAACCTCGTCCAACAACACAAACAATCTCACCGGTTGAATCTAGCTCGCTAATCCAAAAGCTCACTCAGATTTACTCGCAAAATATTCAGCAAGTATTAGGTCATTTGACCGGTCAATAAAGAAGTAGTGTGGCTGCCCTAGTTGTTGTCTAATCATTATCGCAAGGTATTCGTGTGCGATGGATAGCAAACTTACGGTAATTCCTCCAAAAAAGAGTATCATTACCGCCAAGGAAGCCCATCCTTGGATCAAACTGTCGTTGCTGAGTACGAATCGACTCCATAGTACCCATGTTAGTAATACACCAGAGACTAGAACCGCTAGGAGTCCAACACCGGCGGCCAACCGTAGTCCGCTAATTTTAGAAGACACTATCAAGCGTCTGAAATGTGACAGTAATCTACGATAATTGTATCCACTCTCGCGTTGTGTGATGTATCGCCTGTCAACTAGATCAACTTCAAGCGCATGGATTCGACATGTATACCAACCCAAAGCGACATCGAAATACGTTTCTTGTGTACATACGCTAGCCGCCCCCCGAGCTATTGCACCCCTTATTAGTCTGAAGCTACTAAATGTTATGACCGCCTGATTGTCGGAAAGCCAAGCTATCACGCGTTTGACAAGTCTAGAGGATAGGTCTCGAAATCCACCATGAATTCTGTCGCGACCACACGCATATACAACATCTGCACGCCTGTCGATGGCTAACCGTAGCATCGATTCAAAATCTTTGGCCTGATGTTGTAAATCTTCATCCATTGAAATGATCCATTCTCCCCTCGCTCTCAGCATTCCTGCCTCGGTGGCCGCGTGTTGCCCAAAATTTCTTGATAACACGAATACCTTTACCCAAGAGTGCTCATCAGCCAATTTATTGAGGACGACTTCAGAATCATCGATAGCGTCATCAACTACAAATATTGCTTCCGTTAGTAGAAGCGGGCAATTACTGGTTGTGTCCCAGCAGTTTCGTACCTCGTCAATTTCTGCTACTAGTTTGCGCAAATAGGGCGATCCGTTGTACACAGGCACAACGACGCTAATTTCTAATTTGGGGTTTTTCGCCATTAGAAATACGATTGTTGGCCGGACTAAAATTCAGTGATTCACAAATGAAAGTGGCTGAAAAATGTTGATTATAGAGTTGCTAATAATACACGGAACAAGTCAGAAGTGTATAAGAGATATTCGATAAGAAAAATGGCGCGTCGACAATTAACAGATCAAACCACAAACACGGTAGGACAATCGAAACCTACAAAAATTATTCTCATTTGTATTTGCATTTTTACAGGCCGAAGACTCATCTTTTTAGGTTGTCTGAATCCATGATAATCGTAATAAAACGTATTTAAGTTTTCAATCGCTGTAAATTTGCCACGGTAAAGATAGGAGATACGCGCAACCTATAACGACTACGTCAAGCCATCGTGCACATCACGCTATGACTTACTTTGGATGACCAAGATTTTTCTACCGTTGCGCCGCAAACACGACACATCGACTCAAGCGTTTCAGCTGTAAACAGCCACCACCAAGGCCCGGTACGTACACGTCCATCTGGTTTGAACAAACTCGCTGCGTCCCGTTCTCCCATAATATTGTCAGCTAGCTTACGACCACGAAAATACTCCGACAAAATGTCGCGGGTTTGCTCGCCCACCGCTGGAATCAGGTGACTGGTTCCAACAGGTGAGAGAAGTTCACCGTGCTTGTTTTTTATCCATTCAGGTATAACCATGGAGGACACGATAAAACGCTCACGTGTGACGGACATGATATTTTTTATCAACTGAATGGGGTCGGACACATGATAGATGATGCCTGCGCAATGCACGAAGTCGAATTGTCCAATTTTGTCCACAACATCCAAATCGCATATATTGCCTTCGATGTTTTCATAATTTTTCACTCCCAACTCGGCGCAGCGCTTATCAAACTCCTGCCACCATTTGTTTCCCATCGGCTGAATATCAACCATAGCAGCAGATTGTGCACCAGCCAACTTGGCGATACTCACGGTTTCATTCACCGTTCCCCACAGACCGCCGATGTCTGCGTAGGATTTGGTTGGAGCGTGCTCTGCAATCCAATGGTGTTTCTCTAATCTCAGTAACTTCTTAGGTAGTTTTTCTGTCATTTCCTAGTCTGCGTACAAAGTCATGGAATCATAAAGTAGCCGTTGCATTCTTGGAATATATTCATTCTCCTTAATTCTCCAAGATATTAAGATATTGTGTAGGGTTGTAGGTAAAATATAGTAGGCCAGCAAAGTGTATTATATACTCTCGCGCCTGAAACTAAGCGTTTCTCCCTCGTTTGCATTATGAGAAAATTCGCGTTGGAGATGAGTATACAAATTCATGGGTGGGGTATTGATTGTCGGTTAACGATATATGTTTTCTTTTTTCGAGGAACTAATCATGAAAAAGTTGTTTAAAGCGGTAGCTATTTTTGCGGGGGTGACGCTATGTCCGCACTTTTTTAACTGCCTGCACTCCGATGTTCACGCCCAAGACATTTTTATTGGTGATTCGGATCCGGCTATCTTGTTTAACGACATCGATGGACCCGGCCTCAGTTGGGTAATCAATACGGATGGTGGGGATGCCATGACCACCACGAACGTATTCGATCTGTTAACGAGTAATGACAACGGCGCCTCTACGGAAAACGTTATTAACATCACTAGTGAGGCGGATGGTAATACTAATAACAGTCTAGTAGTGGAGGTTGATGGCGATCTACAATTGGCAAACGGCGACGTGTTCGTCGACCGGAGTGCAAATAGGGTGGGTTTGGGTACCAACAACCCTAGCAGCGCTTTGCACGTTCAATCATTGGACCCTCAAATCCGTGTGCAAAACACCGCCACGGCGGATGTGGAGAAAGTCATGATGCGTCTTGAGAATAAGGGCGGTGTGAATTTCAAATTACATGACCAGAGTGTGCCCGGTACCCAAGGCGAGTGGACCTTCAGAACGGGTAGAGACGGCAGTGTATTTGTTATCGGTAAAACCGGTTCCGGCGTCGTGGAAATGGAGTCGCAGTCAGGGGGTAATTTAAAGATTGCAGGCAACCTGATGCAAGGCTCCAGCCGTGCCAAGAAAGAAAACATCGCACAGATCGATGTTCAGGAGATACTCGTCAAAGTCAGCCAATTACCCATCAATGAGTGGAACTACGTTCACGATCAAGACAACGTTAAGCACATCGGCCCGATGGCGGAAGATTTTCATCGGCTATTCCAAGTGGGCAACGGTCCCAAGACAATCTCCAGTTTGGATACTAGTGGAGTGGCCTTTGCGGCCATCAAAGCGTTAAAACACAAGCTGGATGAGAAAGACGTCGAGTTAACCGAACTCAGACAACAAGTCGCCATGTTGCAGAAGCAACAACAACGTATGATTGCAGTGGAAAGTATGGTGTCATCATTGATGGCTCGACAGAAAAGCACCATCGTTGCTGCGGCATTAGTCCAATAGCTCTGATACACCAACCGTAGTCGGGTAGAGAACTAGTGGCGACTGCCAGGGATGGCGGAAGTGCTGACGCTGCAGGAGCGTCAGTATGGAAACACCAACGATCCAAATGACTCTGCATTTGGCGGGATTGTCACCTTTACGTTCGACCCACCGGTGGGTCAAGTAGGTGAAGTGCATATGTTGGATATCGATGATCACGAAGGTGGTACCATTCGCGCGTACGATGAAGACGGTTTACAAATCGCAACGCGACCGATATTGGCGCTAGGTAACAATAGTTTTCAATCCGTGCCCGTTGATGCCACTAATGTTGCCAGACTTGATGTTGAGCTCAGTGGCAGTGGTGCTATATCGGCCATTACCTTTTGCGGTTCTTGCGGTGCAAAAATCGATTTAGCCAACTGTTCAACTTGTGGCAATACTGTGATAAACGGGAACTAGCGCTTACACAAGACCACAACCTATTTGGGCGGACTGTTAACTTATTTCAACTTTTCCAATAGACCGAGAAGCCCGGCCAAAAGCCGGGCTTTTTTGTTGTCGATTTGTTTTCTTGAATCACCAAGATGGGACAACGGGTTGTGGCGAAACCACTTCCTTCCGGGCACACAGACAAATTGAGTAACCGATCCAAGAAAACAAGCGGTAACCCATCTCGTTGGTTATTTGTGCGATCGCGAGATAGCCACACCGCGGCTCGTGCTGACACGGTTTGTAGTATTGTCACTATGGCGAACGGAATCAGGCAGATGCCATCCACGCTAACTTTGTTTTGGTAAGAGCGAGTTCGCTCGCGAGTGGTTTGACTATTTTGTGCACTATTTAACAGACCTTTTTCAATGAACATGACAAGATGAAAAGGTGATGACATGACAGGGGAGAGGCGGCGTCTTGTGGTTTGGTAGACGCAGTGTATCAGTGAATCTGGAACTCACCGCTTTGTTCCTTCTCCTAAGTTAACCCATCACACTATTTGAATAAAACAACGAAAGAGGAGAAACGGAATCATGAATACAACCCAATCACGCAAACCTGTATTTATCGCTATCAGCTTGCTCACGCTATGTTTAGGGGCGGTAATGACCCAGAGTGCTTACGCCGAAGACTGTTTTCTCGATATTGATGATGATAATGTGGGCGACAATACTGGCGGTGCAAATTCCGATGGCGATGATTCTCGCCTGGCCTGTGGCGATGGTGCTAGTGCACTCGATACGAATTCAACCGCCGTGGGAAGCGATTCGGGCGCTTGGGGAGATGACTCTGTTGCCGTAGGGACTTTTTCCCGTGCCCAGGGCGGAAATTCAACTGCAATAGGCCGGTCCGCCGTTGCGGTGGGGGGCGATGGCACCACAGTTGGTGCGTTTTCCGGTGCTCCCGGACAGAATGCAACGGCTGTGGGCAAAACCGCCCGTGCGAGATCTTTGGGAGCTACCGCATTGGGTGGTGGCTCTGAAATAGACACGGATTCGCCCGGTGCCATTGCTATCGGGTATCAGTCAGAGATTGACGAAACTGCCCCCGGTGCCATTGCCATTGGCGGGGATTCGAATAACAGTGGTCCGGGTGCGCAAGCCCTCGGCGCTCACGCCATTGCCTTAGGTGATGAAGCGCGTATTGACACCCCGGCTGTTGGCGGAATAGCCATCGGTGGTGATGTGGATGGAGATGGTGTGGGGGCACAGGTCACCGCCCCCGGTGCCATTGCTTTAGGGGCCGATGTCGTGGCTGATGTGGCCGATAACCTGTTTATCGGTATACCGGTACGGGTGATACGCGATGATCCTGCCCCCAGCGAAAAAGAAATGATGAAACTGGTCAATAACGGCGGGGTGAACTTCAAGTTAGAGGACACCACCGGTTTTGGCAATCCTTCCGGTAATGGGGAATGGACGTTTCGTACCGGGACCAATGGCAGCAAGTTTGTGATCGGCAAGACCGGCACCTCGGTGCAGGAGTTTCAAGTATTCAGTGGGGGGAATGCACGCTTAGCGGGGACTTTGACTCAAGGCTCGAGTCGCACCAAGAAAGAGAACTTTGTAGCGATCGATCCACAAGCGATACTGGCTAAAGTCTTAGCGCTGCCTATCAGTCAGTGGAACTACATTCATGATAACGATGATATTCGCCACATCGGGCCGATGGCCGAGGACTTCCATTCCCTATTCCAGCTAGGACAAGGGCCCAAGACCATCTCCAGTCTCGACACCAGCGGTATCGCTTTTGCAGCTATCAAAGCTTTGAAACAACAACTGGATGAAAATGATCAAGTAATGAAGAAACGCGATGTAATGATTGAAGCAATGCAACAAGCGATTAGTGACAAAGACACAAAAATTGCGAAGCAATCCCAACGAATTGTGGATTTGGAACAACGCGTAAACGAACTTAGCGCACAACGAGTTCGTGTTGATACGCTAGAGCAAGTAGTGATACAGTTGGTGTTCAATCAATCGGAGCAAATTCGACAGGCGGCTCTGATGCAGTAACAAGCGCACCACCTTCTTTGTATATACTCACCCGTTAGTCAGCGCGAAAGGCTCATCAGACATTGTTGTTCGTGAGCGAGTTCCACTCCTACCGGTAATCGCTGGAGCCGGTAGGAGCGATCTTGATCGCTGCAAATAACCGTTCTAAACTCTTACTCCCCGCGAGTTGGTTCCCATCAGCCAGTGTCGCATTTCTAGGCTATTTTGGGGTTCCCCAAATCTCATTCATATGGATGAGGACAGGGGGAAGGAATCATGTCAAGATTGTATGCGCCAGGGGTGAGAGCCAGTGTGCGGGCGCACGACAGGTGTGTGGTCCAGCCGATGATCGGCAGATGCCAGGGTGTCGGGGGGTCAATAGCGCATGCGTGCGCGTGCCAAACGATTCACACCACATTGGGACACACCTATAAAGCATAGCGAGGAGATTATCATCATGCGTGCGACCACCACAGCGAATTACTCTATCTTATCAATAGTCATCCGTGGATTGCTTCTGCTCGGACTTATTGCCGTGAGTGCCCCCTCGGTTGTGGCCGAGGACTGTTTACTGGAAGAGAACGACAACACCGGGACCCAGGAATACAGCACCGGCGGCGCCGAATCCGATGGTGATGACTTCCGGCTTGCCTGCGGTCGTAGCGCCACCGCTACTGGAGATTTTTCCACTGCTGTCGGTAATAACGCCGCCGCCACTGGACAGCAATCCACCGCTATAGGTCGAGGCGCCACCGCCACTGAAATCTTCTCAACGGCTGTCAGTCAAGGCACCGAAGCCACCGGACGCAATTCCACTGCTGTGGGCAATTTCGCCACTGCTGACGCACTGTCTGCCACTGCCTTGGGTGCAGGCGCCGACGCCACGCAGCGTGCTACCGCTGTGGGGGGAGGTGCCGGTGCCACCGCACTGCGATCTACCGCCATCGGGAGTGAAACCATCGCACAATCTGTCGGTGCTACCGCACTGGGGTTTTCTGCTGAAATCAGATCCACCGACTCCACAGGCGCAATGGCCATTGGGTATCGTTCCGTAGTTGGCGCAGCTGCTCACGGCGCTATCGCCATTGGCGGGGATGCGGATAGCGATGGTGTGGGGGCTCAGGCAACAGCGGCTAACGCCATTGCTCTCGGAGCGGATGTCGTGGCCGATATTGCCGATAATATGTTTGTCGGTGTCCCTGTTCGGGTAGTACCACCATCTGTAGGGGTTTCCGAGAAAGTCCTCATGCGCCTTGAGAATAACGGCGGAGTGAACTTTAAGTTAAATGACACGAGTGGCGGTAATGGGGAATGGACCTTTCGTACCGGATCCCAAGGATCTAAGTTCGTGATCGGCAAGACCGGCACCTCGGTGCAGGAGTTTCAAGTGTTCAGTGGCGGTAATGTGAGTATTGCCGGGACGCTGACGCAAAGCTCCAGCAGAACGAACAAAGAGAATATCGAAACCATTAACCACGAAGACATCCTCGCCAAAGTCACAGCACTCCCGATCCACCAATGGAACTACATTCATGATAACGATGATATTCGCCACATCGGACCGATGGCAGAGGACTTCCATTCCTTATTCGACGTAGGAACAGGGCCGAAGGGCATATCGAGTATTGATACCTCAGGTATCGCATTGGCAGCGATTCAAGGGTTGAGCCATGCGCTGAAACAGACACAACAGGACATGGATAAAAAAGATCAGCAAGTCCAGGCAATCCAACAACAGTTAGAACAAAAAGAGGTAACCCTTGAGCAACAAGCCCAACAGATACAATCCCTGCAACACGTCATGAAAGACAAAGACACCGAGTTAGCCGAACTAAGACAACACGTCGCCTCGTTGCAATCACCCGAAATGGATAAGAATGCCGTGATCAGTCATTTACAAGAGCAAGTCGCGACGTTACAGGCACAACAAAGTCGTCTATGGGCCTTGGAACAAACAGTCGATGCGTTACTGAAGCAACCAAGACCGGCGCTCACCACAACAGAGCTGGTGCACTAATTCTTTATGCTGACTTGTTATAAACAGTGAAACAATACTCAATGAGGAGATTAATCATGCGGATTCAATCGTTGTATCTACTGATGGTATCTCTACTGTTGTGGATCGGTAGTACGAACACAGTATGGGCCGAAGACGTAGCCGATGTGTATGTCGACATCACCACCATCAGCTTCTTTCCCACCGTGACCCATGAGACGTTCTATCTCAAAGTCACCGGTGAAGGGGTCAACGAGACCCAACAGTTCGCCTACGGCGATGCCATGGTGATCAGTCTGTATGACGGTCTGGCCTTTACCGAGGGGCGGTATCGTTATGAGTTAGTGGCGGCCTCCGAGACCGATCCTGCCCTACGCACGATGCGCCAAGCGGGCTTTTTTACAGTGCAAGACGGACAACTACAACTCGACTGACGGTTCCGCCGCCCGCGCTAGCGGGTTGCGGTGCAGGGTACAGTCATCCGCCACAACGGGGACAGTTCAACCGCGATCGCCTCTTGGATTAACGGCATTGGCCTGTGTTTCCCCTAAAACATCCCCCAAATGGGTCAAGACAGCGGGGTGGGGAGTATGGCAGGGTGTTATTCACGGGGGTTGTCATAATCTAAGGAAGGGGAAATACCAGAAACGGTCACCCCATCTCCTTTGACCCTCATTATCTTATTTATTATGAATAACGGGAGAGTCATCATGAATACACAAAAGACACTCACTGCCTTGGTGGTGCACACGGCCCTGATGCTGAGTTTGAGTTTCATTCATGTCACGCCGGCTTCGGCCTTTACCTGTTTGCTCGATACCAACAATGACGGCAATGCCGATACCAATGTCGATACCGATGGGGGGGCGGATTCGAATGGACTCAACACCGAACTCGCCTGTGGTGGTGGTGCCAATGCCACTGGTCTCGACTCCACCGCCCTGGGGCTTAATTCCGACGCCACCGCAGACAATGCCACCGCCATGGGTGCGTTCGCCGACGCCACCGCAGAACGTTCCACTGCCTTGGGGTACAATGCCGACGCCAGCGGCGTGAATGCCACGGTTGTAGGGGCGGATACCGATGCCACGGCACGCGATAGCACTGCCGTGGGACGGATTGCCCAAGCCGAATCGGTGGGAGCGATCGCCCTGGGGGCGAGCGCTGACATCAGTGCCACTGATTCTTCCTCGGCCATTGCCCTGGGGTATTTATCCCGAGTCGGTGCGGGCGCTCCTGGTGCCATTGCTATTGGAGGGGATCGAGATGGCGATACCATCGGTGCGCAAGCACTGGCCCCTAACTCCATTGCCTTAGGGGCCGATGTGGTGGCTGATAAGGCCGATACCCTGTTTGTCGGGGTGCCTGTTCGGGTGGTGCCCCCCTCTGTCGGGGTGGTCGAGAAAGTCCTCATGCGCCTTGAGAATAACGGCGGAGTGAACTTCAAGCTCAATGATACAAGCGCCGGCGATGGCGAGTGGACCTTCAGAACCGGTACTCAGGGCAGCAAGTTCGTGATCGGCAAGACCGGCTCGGGGGTACAGGAGTTTCAGGTGTTCAGTGGCGGTAATGTCAGTATTGCCGGCACCCTGTCGCAAGGCTCCAGCCGAACCCACAAAGAGAATATCGAGGCCATTAACCACAAAGCCATTCTCGATAAAGTCGCCAACCTACCGATCCGTGAATGGAATTACATTCACGATGCCGATCACATTAAACACATCGGCCCCATGGCTGAGGACGTCCATGCCTTGTTCGAGGTCGGACAAGGACCCAAGAGCCTGTCCACGCTCGATACTTCAGGCATTGCTCTCGCCGCTATTCAAGCGTTGAGCCATGAGCTGAAACAGACACAACAAGACATGGATAAAAAAAATCAGCAAGTCCAGGCAATCCAACAACGGTTGGTGGAGAAAGACAACGAGGTGCAGACTCTCAGACAGCAATTACAAGAAAAAGACGCAGAGTTAGTGCAACTAAAACAACACCTCACTGCGTTGGAAGAACAACAACACCGAGTGATACAAACCGTTGCCCGGTTACTGGAGCAACATTCTCAGCCCATCACGACGGCAACATTTTTACAGTAACGTATTAACGGGAGAGTGACCATGACGACACAAAAGACACTCACTGCCTTGGTGGTGCACACGGCCCTGATGCTAAGTTTGGGTCTCATTCCTGTCACGCCGGCTTCGGCCTTTACCTGTTTGCTGGATACCAACAATGACGGCAATGCTGACACCAACGTTGATACCGATGCGGGAGCGGATACGGGCGGAAACAGCTTCCGGCTGGCCTGTGGGCCTAGTGCCACCGCCACCGGAGGCAATGCCACCGCCAATCATGCCACCGCCTTGGGGTTTAGTGCCGACGCTACCGCCACTTATACCACCGCAGTGGGGCAGGGTGCCAACGCCCGCTCCACCGGCGCCACCGCAGTGGGGCGGGGTACCAACATCTTTGTCACCGACTCGCCTGCGGCCATTGCCATTGGCAATGAATCCGAAGTCGGTGCCCCGGGTGCGATCGCCATCGGCGGGGATAGGGATGGGGATTTTGTAGGAGCCCAAGCCTTAGCCCCCGGTGCCATTGCCTTAGGGGCCGATGTAGTGGCTGATATTGCCGATAACATGTTTGTCGGGGTGCCTGTTCGGGTGGTGCCCCCCTCTGTCGGGGTTTCCGAGAAAGTGCTTATGCGCTTAGAGAATAACGGCGGGGTGAACTTTAAGTTGAATGACACGAGTGGTGGCGATGGCGAGTGGACCTTCAGAACCGGTAGTCAGGGGAGCAAGTTCGTGATCGGTAAGACCGGCTCAGGCGTTCAGGAGTTTCAAGTGTTCAGTGGCGGCAATGTGACCATTGCCGGCACTCTCACTCAGAGCTCCAGCAGAACGAACAAAGAGAATATCGAGACCATTAACCACAGGCAAGTGCAACAATTGCATGTCGAGCAAACCCGTGTGGCCACACTGGAACACACCGTTGCCCAATTACTGTCGCGACACACGCCATCGTTCACCACTGCGGTGTTAGTACCATAAATCTATTCACAACCCCAATTAACTCAGAAACAGGAGTGCCATCATGAACCGCACGCTGAATAGCTTCACCCTTTCAATGGTTATTACGCTGCTAGGGGCCATCATCACCTTGCCCGCGCAGGGCGCGGATTGTTATTTGGATACAGACGATAATGGCACCGGTGACAGTACCGCCGGTGCCGAGTCCAATGGAAACAACGGCCGTCTGGCCTGTGGTAGCAATGCCAACGCCACCGGCGACAGATCCACTGCCTTAGGGTCTGGTGCCAGTGCCGCACAAAGTGATTCCACCGCCTTGGGAACTGGTGCAGATGCCGCATTCTTTTCTACTGCCGTTGGTTCTAGAACCGACGCCACCGCAAATTTTGCGACTGCCGTTGGGGGGGAAGCCGATGTCAGTTCGCTGGGTGCTACTACACTGGGGTACTTCGCGCAGGTCCCCACGAACTCTCCCGGTGCCATTGCTATTGGGTATCGTGCCGGTACCACCACCTCTTCACCAGGTGCTATTGCTATTGGTGGAGATTCAAATGGCAGTTTTCCCGGAGCTAACGCTCTCAGTGCCCACTCTATCGCCTTAGGTGATGAAGCCCGTATTAATTCAGGTGCGACCGGCAGTATCGCCATTGGTGGTGACGTCGATGGTGATGGGATAGGGGCCCAAGCCCTGGCCCCTAACTCTATTGCTCTCGGTGCCGATGTCGTAGCAGATTTGCCCGATCAGATGTTTGTGGGTATGCCGATACGGGTAGTGCCTCCCTCCGTCGGTGTGACTGAGAAAGTGCTGATGCGTTTAGAGAATCTAGGAGGGGTGAACTTCAAGCTCAACGACACTACTACCGCTAATGGAGAATGGACGTTTCGTACCGGCAGTTTTGGAAGTAAGTTTGTGATTGGCAAGACCGGCTCCGGGGTCCAGGAGTTTCAAGTGTTCAGTGGCGGTAATGTCACCATAGCAGGCAACCTCACCCAAAGCTCTAGCCGAACGAAGAAAGAGAACATTGAGGATATCGATACCCAAGCCATACTGGCCAAAGTCACAGAACTCCCCATCAGTGAGTGGAATTACAAACAAGACGATGACGCAGTCAAACACATCGGCCCGATGGCGGAGGATTTTTACTCCCTATTCCAGATCGGACAAGGACCGAAAACCCTGTCCAGTATCGATACTGGAGGCATTGCGCTGGCGGCGATTCAGGCGTTGAAAGCGGAGAAAGATAGAGAGATAAGTGGACTAAAACAAACCATTGTAAAAAAAGAGGCAAGAATCACGGAACTCGAACAAACGGTAGCCGAACTCAGAAGGCAACAAACACGCGTCGATGCATTGGAGCAAGTAGTTACGCAGTTATTATCCGATCAGGCGCAGACTTTGCGCAAGGCGAGACTGGTGCAATAAGCAAGATAACGCCTTTTAAAAGAAAACCCGGCTTCGGCCGGGTTTGACCTTTTCCACAAAAAGGTAACTCGTCGTGGAACGACTTTTCTATAGAATTTAGCTAAAGAAGGCCTCTGCTTGAAACATTGATGTTATAGCGAGGAGCGAATTATCGGTATCTTAAAAGAACACTTCGCACCCGATGTTTGGCCAGATCAATCGTGGCGCGGCGTCACTCCGCGCGTCAATGGTTTATTGAGCACTATTGTTCGTTAGCGAACTCACGTTTACAGTGCCTGCCGTAGCTGGTAGGAGCGACCTTGGTCGCGAATAAAATGTTTGTCCTAAGATTCTAATCGCCGCAAAGGCGCGCTTCCCACACGAACCCGCGCAAGATTTACGGATTTGTTATTGAACAAACTTCGCCGAACGAATACTCTGTTTTTTCGGTGTAATGTTCACAACAATTTGATCGCCTGATCGGGAAACCGACACCTGACTCGGTTGTGGCATGGAGGCATTGATGGATTTATCAAGACTGGCCAAGAAATTATGGTAGCTATCGTGCGCAACAAAATCAGGATCGTTCTCAAGATTATTTAGAGAAAAACGAGTTTGAGAAATATCGGCTCTTACCAGACAGCGATCATTCGAACACATAGGTGGTTCGAACAGAACGTTTAGTTCGCTACCATCGTTGCTCATTGCAACTTGCGCTAACCCCGCACTCACTAGCTCGGCGCGTTCGGGTGCGTTCCCATCAACTGCGATTTCACTGGAATACCGGTTGTAAACGCGATCGGTAAATGATAGTCCCGGTATGTCTACACTGGGTGAATCGTAACGAACGGATTCAAAGTAACCAAAACCGACTGCGTCGTCATCATCGATGTCCGTTGTTTGGTAGGAAGCATTCTGCATATTCGCCAACCGTTCACCGCTGAGTAGTTGATTTTCAGCAAACTCGGTAAATGCCGTTTCTAATTTCAATATCGATTCTTCCATAGCCCCGAGTCGAAAATCAATATTCGAGTCCACAGAATTTGAATTCGTTTTAGTTCCGGGCTGTGCCTGTAATTGGGAGAATTGTTCCGCAAGCTCGGACTGACGCCGATGGTTTTCGCTAATCTGGAAAAAAGCCCATGTCAATACCGGAATCAGAGCGGCAATGAGTGCGTAACCAAAGAGATTTTTGAATGTATCCATTGTTACTCCTAACGTTCTTTCCGTAAGTGATGCACGACGCACAACACGGAGTTTTATCTACCCGATGTTGCGCGTTGTGTGCGATGTGAATGATTCAACCGGTCCGCTCAGAACGTCCCGATGGAGTCTGCATCCATATCGATAGTCTGAATTCTCACCCCTTGAGCAAGTCGGCAAAACATGGAAAAGAAATTAAAGCTTTGCGGATACTGTTCACCCGATGTCGTGACAAATTCAAAAACAATTTCGTCGTCTTGAACGAGGCCGCTAAAACCGGGACTGAAAGGCTTGTCCATGGTGCCGACAATTTCACCCGAGCCATTTGGGTTTTGGGACGAGTCGCCAGATCCAGACACGCTGACAGTACATTGCGTTTCATTGGCACTAGCTATCGCGGTGCCAGCCGAGCGGACAAACCCTACCCAAATCGCCCCATCGATCCTGGCTTGATTTGCAAACACGTCCGAAACCCAGGGATAGGGTGCCGCCCATCCGCAGTTCAGCGCGACCAGCGAACTTGAATCGCGATTCCAAACGCCGTGGGCCAGATTGCGCACTGAAGCCTCGTTGTTGGTTCGCGTTTTGCAAGCAATTCCGGGAACAACCATTCCCCATTGATCAATAGCATTTGTAATATCCGACATGCTTTGCGCATGCGTTGTACTAACGAATAGTCCAGCACAAATCAGCGTATAAATTTTCAAAAATTGGATTTTCATGTCTGCATCCACTGTCCAGTTGTTGAAGAGATCGCAGCCTAGCAAAACAACTCGTCAATGTTTGTGGGGAATGCCACAAACGTGTCAAGTTACATCAGTGGCTAACCGTAAATTGATCCTAGAGTTGTGATGTGTATCACACTTTTTTCGTGAATACGCACACTTTAAAAATGCCTACCGGTTTACAGAATTTAACAAACTAAAAATCTATGATGTGAATCCTCGCGTACATCAGTACACGAGAAAGTCTATAAACGTAATCGATTTATCAAAAACAAATCGATTTTCTTTAAACTAATTTAGGTAAGGGGTATTGACCATGATGGAGATGAAGTCAAAAAATCGAACTAAGCGTAGTATCTTAGACACTATTGGGGCAGCGTTATCACTGGGTCTGGTGTTATCGTTTGCCAGTACGGCTAAAGCGCAAGTGCTGGCTGATATAACGGGAGACATAGATCAATATGGTGTTATGGTTCCCGGCATTGCCTGCAAAACGCGTACAAACAACGAAGCAACGGTACGAAACTTAGCTCATGGCGTTTGGAATAAAGAATCTAATTCTTTAGTTGCTTTGAATTGTGGGTGGCCCGCGCCCCGTTCCTGGTTGGCTAATGTCTTTGCGAACAACGCAAGAGTCAATGGAGGAATTCTAATCTATTTTAACCGGGCCTCGGGAACCACAATCTCAGATGCGAACGATACATTTTGTTCTGTCAGTATATCAAGCACGTTAGACACCGCACTGAATCCAAATTCCAACGGCGTACAATTGGGAACATTAACACCTAACTTTTCTGGATTAACTAATTCTGATGAAACCGTGTTTCGATCTGTTGTTACAACTGGAATCACCTATCCAGACGGCTTTAATTTTTTCTCCGCTTTTTGTCAGTTAGCTAAAGGCGTGAGAATTCAGTTGGTTAATATGAGACCAGACTCGATTGGTAGTTTCTAGTTTGGTTAGACGATGAGATTGAGTGAACTACAAATTCACCCAATCTCATCGATGTCATAAAATATTAGTTTAGTCAAAAAAAGAATTGAATCCGATTCCGAAACTGCGGTAGTTAGGAAGCGGGGATCAAAAACACACTAAGAGATATAGAGCAAATGAATAAAATTCAAACAGCAATAGGAAGTGTAGTAGTTATATCGATGGTGGTAATGATGGGTTGGTTATATGCCCAAAACAAGATAATGAGCGAGCAACTGACTGTAACCCAACAGTTTCTAAAACAATCTTCATCCACATCGGCCAACGATATATCCACTCAACGCTTGAATCGATTGGAACAAGCGGTCGAACAATTGACCTGGTCGGTAGGGAGTCTGCATGCGTCCCTGTCTACCCAGGATGAATACGAAGGGTTTGCCCGGATGAATGATTTAGTGACCAATCAGCAAGCCATGAACATCGATCTTGCAGCGTTAAGCCCATCGGAGCAGCCACGAGAGGACGTCAAATTCACCGATGCTTATGTTGAGTCGCGTCAAAAGAGTTCGGTTAATCAAGGACCGGACCCACAATTTACTAATAAAGTTTACGACAAACTGTATGCCAAGATTGTCGAAGAAGGTGAAGCGCCCGAGCAAGCCGCTTTAATTACCAATGGTCTGGAACAACTGAGGACTAACAACGCACGGCTCGCTGGCGATCTACAATACGAACAACCCGTATGTTCCGATTACCGTTGTGTGGTTAGAGCGCATGTCTCGAAAACATCGTTCTCGACTCAACAGTTTGATACTGGCGCTGAGTTTGCCGCTGAAGATGCTTACCACAACTTCACGGTGGGATTGCAACGCGCGATCGATCAATCCTTATCGCGCAAAACTCAGATTGCAATATCGCGTAGGGGTGATGAACTCGTGTTTAACATTTTCCCTAAAGCGTCGTTAGCAAACGCGGCGGGTGAGTAAAGTGAGTAACCTGACGGTCTAATCTTAAAGCAACAATAACAAACAAAACCCGGCTCCGGCAAGGTTCTTTGTCTGCCTTTGTAGGAGCGAGTTTACTCGCGAAGGGAGTTGACTGGATACTTCACTCGCTGTGCAGATTCAGTATGACAGTTTACCTATCATAGTAAGCCGTATAACGACGAAGTCATCTCTGCTTACTTTATCATAACGATGAAATCACCACACCGCTGTCGTGCAATAGCGTTTTTACCCGTTTTAATGAGAAACCCGGCATCGCACCGGTTTTCGTCCCGCCGCCGTTCATTGATCGCCGCGAGGCGCACCTCGTACAGTGTCTATCATGCCTTCGCAAGCATGTTTTCAACGAAAATGATTCGCGCCTAAAGGCGCTCCTACGCGCAAATTGACGCTGTCATGTTATTCGGTCCAACCACAAAGTGAGGCTGCGAATGGTGTTGTTCGTTTCTCACCACACCCTACTCTCTATGAATTTCCTGTCTTGCGAGATGGGAAGTGCTACAAAAAAGTAACACATTTCGTTCAAATACCATCCAAATGGATGAGGAAATGGGTGGTTGAGTTGGTGTAAGCTACATAAACAACAAGCAACACACGGTTAGATAGGGGTATCCGGCCGTGTTAGGAGCAACACTCTCATAGGGGAGAGATCGATTGAACATGTCAAAATACTGGATTACTCGAATCCATTGCTCAAGCAGGTTGTGTTGCTTGGCGAATGGTACTCGATACCTGTGTGCAAAACCATGCATCTCAGGGGTTATTCAAACCACTTCTATACGGGAGGTATCCGATGAAGATCTATAAACCATTGTCAGTTGCAATGACAGCAGCGCTGCTTTCGCCATTCGGCGGGATGGCGAATGCCGACGAGGTGGCCGATGTGCATTTCGGCATCTCGTCCATCAGCTTTTATCCGAACGTCGATTATGCCAAAGCCTCGCTCACCGTGGCCGGCGCCGGCATTTATGAACAGCAGACGTTCGAGTCGGGCGATCCGATCAGTTTCAGTGCCAGTAGCGAATTGGCCGATGGCGACTACAAATATGAATTGGTCACCATGCCAGAGAGTAACGAAGTAGCCTGGGCTGCAGCGGCCGGCAATGAGGCCGAAGAAAAGGTGCTGTATGAACAAGAATCCGCTGAGACCTTTTACCAGTCCGGTGGCTTTGAAATCGTCATGGGGCAAATCAAAGAAATTGAACGTGCAGGTGACGCAACCGATCAATAAACCGAAGGAGAACAAATCAATGAGTATGAAATGTAATATATGTACGGCTATAGCAATGGTCATGGGCCTGTCGGCAATAGCCTTGTTGTCAACCAGTGTTCAAGCCGATGTCGTCCACAATGACGATGTCATCGTTGATTCGCTATGTACTAGCGACGATAGCACTTGCGCGAACGGAGAAAGCTTTAATCCGCCTACCGCGTTAGTTAGTGTTGAATTAAAGATTAAAGACAACGCACCCAATATCTGGTTCAATAATACACTTGCGGGAAATGAAGACTGGGTAATCGACACAGGAGGTGGCGATTTCGGTATATTTAGCGAGAGTTCTGGTGGTGATATTTTATTTATTGAAGACGGCGCAGGAGCCAACCTGCTCTATCTCGATGCCGCCGAACACATTGGTGTTAACACTAGCGCGCCGTCACATTCGATGCATGTGGTTGGCGACCGCATCCGTTTGCAGAACGGTAGTAAAAACCTCTACATGCGCGCGGACGGTTTTGCCCTTGACTTGCAGGCGGAAGGACAGGACTTGTTTCTGCGCAGCGCCACCGCCGGCCAAAACATTGTTATCAATCCTTTTGTCAATGACGGTTTCGTCGCCATCGGCCACACGGTACCGGAAACCATTTTGCATGTAAAAAGCGAATCACCGGAGCTGCGTGTAGAATCGAGTAGTGCGACACCCAGCGAGAAGGAATTGATCAAGCTCATCAATAACGGTGGCGTAAACTTCAAACTGGAAGATACGACGGGTTCCGGCAATCCTTCGGGCAATGGTGAATGGACATTCCGTACCGGTACCAGTGGCACCAAGTTTGTGATTGGTAAGACGGGTACTTCGGTCCAGGAATTTCAAGTGTTCAGTGGGGGTAACGCCCGTGTGGCCGGTACTTTAACCCAAGGCTCCAGCCGTACCAAGAAAGAGAACTTCGTGGAAATCCATGCGCAGGAAATCCTTGCTAAAGTCCTCGAGTTGCCCATCAGTGAATGGAACTACATTCACGATGACGATACCACCCGACATATCGGACCCATGGCGGAGGACTTTCATCAACTGTTTCAAGTCGGCAATGGTCCGAAGACCATCTCCAGTCTCGACACCAGTGGGATTGCTTTCGCGGCGATTCAGGCACTCAAGCAACAACAAGATGCGAGAGACCATGAAGTGCAAGCACTGAAGCAACAGGTGAAGGAGAAGGATGCAAAGATCGCTGAACTCGAACAACGTTTGGCCTCGGTAGAAACGGATCATGCTCGCGTCGTAGCACTGGAACATGCCGTGCAATCGTTAATGGCGCAACAACAAAACACAATAACCACAGCCGCTTTCACACAATAAGGTTTTTAATCGTTTCAAAAAACCCGGCTTCGGCCGGGTTTTTTGATCGCACACCGGATTGAGTGCAAAATGCGATAAAGTAAAGCTGTATCATGGCGGAAAGTACAACGCCGACGCCATCTCAAATTGTTTTCCCTTCGAATCGAGATTGCCGCGCTACGCTCACAATGACACACTTTTTTGTCATGGCGAGGAGTACAACGACGAAGCCATCACCGTTTAAATTTTTGGTAGAAGCGAGATGGCGTTACCGCACTCGCAATGACCAAGAATCCAGCCTCGGCCGGGTTTGTTATTAGTTTGTTTTGTTTCTGAAGAGGGATGAGCCCATTATTGAATTAACCCAGTTGATTGGGTGCTCCGTTCTTTGGGCGTGATGTTCAAGACTATTTTATCGCCTGATCGCGAGACCGACACTTGTGTGGCATAGGGCATGGTCGTATCCATATTTTTTTGCAACTCCGCCAAGAATTCGTGATAGCGATCGTGTGCGAGATAATCGGGATCGTTCTCTAACTGGGTGATGGAAAAATGACTTTGAGAGACATCCGCCCGTACCACACACCGACGAATCCCGGTTCCATACACCTTGCGCTAAGTTGCGAATGTCCGGTGTATTGTTGGTGCGGGTTTTGCAGGCTATCCCCGGAATGATCAATCCGTATTGATAAATGCTATTTGTAAAATCACTCAACGACTGTGCATACGCAGTCTTGTTGAGTGAAAACGTGAGTAACATGGGAAGCAGTGCTAGGCGTAAACATCGATTTGTCGTGACAACCCCCGCCTAGGTTACGATATGTTTGACTTGTCTGTCTTCTTTCACTAACCATTGTAACAAGAACGACGGGGCACGGGAAAGCGCATTGAATGGAAGCATAGTTACCTTCTTGTTGGAGGAAAAGCAGAGGATGAGTCGAATTGATTGCCCGTCTTTATCTAAGCAAAACACCGATACAATCTTGTTGCCAAGTATTGATTGCAGCGAGAAATTGTCCGCTTCTCTCGCAACAACAATGGGTCGCGGCTACAATGACTGCGACCCTATAGCCCTATCTCACGATAGATTTGGCGATAATACCGTCTATAATCGCGCCCTTATTGATCATGACCACGATACTTGAACGAGAATTCTTAGGCGCACTGCGTTTGTGGCGATACTGGGTATACCGCGCCTTTATTAGGGTACAACAGCGGTTTCGTAAGACATTCCTACACTTGTTGTGGGAGCCGCTTAGTATGTTATTCGTCGCGTCTATCTTGACATTAGTGTGGTCAATGGTACTTACCGAAGTAGACCGCAAAAGCTATTTTTTATATGTACTAACAGGTTTAGCGATGTGGAGTTTACTCGCCCGGTTTGTACGACTCGGGGCCAGCTCGTTGCGAAATAACGAGAAAACTCTTCGAGAACGCAATTTTCCGTTGGCGGTATTTATTGGAGAAGAGTTGTCTTTTTCATTGCTTAATTTTGCCCTCGTACTGCCCATGGTCATATTTTTCGTTGCTTTGTTTGGGGAGCTGAGTGTCTCAGGCTTATTAGTTTTTCTCCTTGGGTTGTTTTTAGCGGTGTTAACTGCAGTGGGTCTCGCTTTGTGTTTAGGTACATTTGCATTTCTTTTTGGCGATGTGCAACAAATTATACTAGCGGTAATGCGTCTATCCTTTCTTATTACTCCGATCATCTGGAGGACAGAGCGACTCGGTCAACATGAACATCTTATACAACTTAACCCGTTCTTCAGCTATCTAGATCTATGTCGCTCGGGGCTAATGTCAACGGGATTTCAACCAGCATCTCTGTTTATTGCCACCGCAATTAGCATAGTACTCCTGGGCGCCGGTATTTATGTGTTGTCTACTCAATCAACTAATATTCGATCACGGGCATTCGCCAATTGAGTTTGATCAAGCTGGATAATGCCTCAGTAGCATTTCCCATTTATGAATCTACCAGCAAAAATCGTCGGCACTCGATTCGTAATTTGTTTGGTGTCCGTCGAAAGAAACGGGATTTCTTTGCTCTAAATGATCTAACTTGTAGTTTTAATACGGGCGACCGCGTAGCTCTGATCGGAAAAAACGGTTCTGGCAAAACTACACTACTGAAAGTGCTCGCGGGCGTCCTCCCTTTAACGCATGGTAGCTTGACGGTTCGCGGTCAAGTTTTTGCCGCATTAAACGTTTCGTCTGGTTTTTTTGGCGGCGCGACTTGTTGGCAAAATTTAGTGATGCTGGGCCTGTCTTATGGTTTGTCCGGTAATAAGTTAAAAGACTATGTTGATGAGGTCGCCACACGTGCCAATATCAACAAATTTCTTCACTCACCTCTGAATAGCCTGTCAACGGGCATGCGTAGCCGCCTTGTGGTGGCTTCGCTGAGTGTCGAGGGCTTGGAAATCTTGCTAATGGATGAGTGGATCGGAACGGTAGATAGAACAATCACTGAAGAACACGATAGCCCTTTGCATCGTCTCGTTGAAACTTCAAAGGTTTTTGTTTTGGCGTCTCATCGAGACAACGTGGTCAGAAATTTGTGTAACAAAGCGATATTACTGGACAAAGGCCGGTTGCTGCAAGCGGGTGATGTGGACGAGGTTCTCGCCCACCACCGCAAACGCCCCGAGCAAAAATAACTATTTTGCTTGGCAAAAGTATGTCTACTAGTTGAAAACCTAATTCTCTAAAACATTGACCCAATTAATGCTCGGAAATTGACCACCAGCAAAACACTGAGTATCCGAATAACTAACGTTTACGGTATTGCCCATGGATTTAGCGAGCATCAGGGTTGCAAGCAGATGTTTACCGGAATCAGACTTTGCATCCCAACGAAGTTGGTTACTATTGCAGCCTGCGGGGCCAAATGAATTCCCAGATAGTATGACAAAACAGAGGGTGTTACTACCAAAACAGGCCAAGCGATTTACGGTTCGCGAACCGGTTTGACCGGCGACCGCATCGCCAACCGACGACAAAGACAAGACAAACATTATAGATACTATAGATAGCAAACGATACATTTTTTTGGACTCCTAACTGATATACCCGAAATTTCTGCTAGTTATATTTGCAGCTCAGACTTCTTAAGATTACCAGAATTATGCGATATTGACACTTAAAATAATACCTGGGTTTGTAGGATTTACAGGTAGTCGCCAAAATGCAACAGTTTCCAAGATTCAATATTTGCCTTGTATTACCTTAAGTTAGATCGAAATTGAAGCCAGGTAGCATCTGTTGTCTCATCAATCTATAGTGTAACGGTTTCGTATTTTTTACAAAATTTTACCCTTATGTGACTGGGTTCCATACGCCCCTTAATCCACCGCTTACGATCCCCCCAAACCAGATTACGTGAAACCCAATTTTTTTATTCTCGGCTCAACAAAATCCGGTACTACATCGTTGTATCACTATTTGAGAGATCACCCAGACATTTTTATGTCACCAGTTAAAGAACCTAGCTTTTTTTGTGAGCCATTTCAGGCGATAAAAAACCCGATACGTTATTTTTCACTATTTGATTCGGTGTCAAATGAGAAGGTAGTGGGCGAGGCGTCACATGTTTATATGACGAACCCGACTACCGCGAAGGTCTTATATGACCCGTTTCCTAGCGCTAAATTCTTAGCCCGATTTTCTCACGGCGACGTGCAAGATTTCCGGATCAGACCTCGAAGGGGAAGTGGAATGGATTTGTGCAACCGCGTCGGTTAGTGTGGTCGCAAAATCGCGCGTTGTGTTGCCGATGATGTTCGTCACGAGGGCGATTTAGCGCGATTGAAAGCAGCATGAACGTAGCGGTCCCGACGCTGAGTGGACCCGCATGCACAGAACATTGCGCCGCTACGGACTTAACAGCGCAACGGTATTCGATGAAGATGTCGCAGTATTTCTCGGAACAGATCCGCATACGGATAACTTTCCGAGAACGCGATCCGCACGCGGCGGACGCTGATACGGATGTGGGCACCGATCTTGAACAACTTCAAGCGAATGGTGTCACACTGGGCCTTGGCCATTGCTGTGCCTTTCAGACCTAAACGGCGCAATGCGTGCATCAGCACATAAGCGCAAGAAGAAAAATACAGCCGTAGTTGGTTGGAACGCATCGCACGGGTAGAAGTGCGATCGGCAAACAGCGCCAGCTGTTGTTCTTTTATCCGGTTCTCCATGTCGCCCCGACCACAATACAGTTCTTCATACGCGGTCCGGGCATCGATATACTCGGCAGGCAAGGAGGTCACGATGAAACGTGGATTCTCGCCCTTGGCCAAATACTCCGCTTTGCCAATCACGCGCCGTTCGCAGGACCAGCTCTTGCGGGTGCGATAGCGAAAGTCTTGGAACACCCGAGCAGCCTGCTGAGTGACTTCATACTGCTCTTTGGCGGTCTCCATCTGTCTGCCAATCCGCGTCTTCAACCGCTCATTCTTGGCAAGTCCCACCACATAATCAATGCCATGGGCCTCGCACCAACTCATGAGATCTTCCCGGCAAAAACCCGAATCCCCGCGCACGATCATCCGCGTGTGGGGCCAACGCACACGAATCCGACCGATAATACGCGCCAACTCTTGCACCGTACCCGCCGCCCCGTCCCGATCGGCGGGGCGCAACCGCGCACACAAAAGATGCTCGCCGCAAAAGATATACAGCGGCAAGTAGCAATAACCGCGATAGTAGCCGTGAAAGAAACGCCCTTCCTGATGCCCATGCAACGGGTCGTCGGTGGCATCCACGTCCACAATGATCTTGACAGGAGGCGTCGCATACGCTTCCAGAAACAGATCCACCAATAAATCATCCATCGCCTCGGGCCGCGCCACAATCTTCTTGTAACGACTCGTCGCATCGGCATCCTGCGGCGTTAACTCCAGACGGTTCAGCGTGCTCTTGCCCGCCAACGCACAACCTTTATCCGCGTCTCGTTTGCGCTGCTTTCCTAAGGGATCCTGTCTATCGCTCAGCACCGCCAGTAATGGATCGTGACGTAAGACATCATGATCATTGAGATCCTCATACCCCAGCGCCAAACCCATCACCCGTTGCTTGATCAACGATTCCACCGAATGCTCAATCTGATCCGCATCGCGATGATCGACAAAACATTCGGCCAAGCGCTTCAGAACGTGCGTTCGCCGCTCGACTTCCCGCAGTAACAACCCACCACCGTCCGAACTGATCCGCCCACCGTTAAATCGCCCCACCACACGACGACGCTTCAAACCGTGAAATTCTAATTGCCCTGCAGTACACTCTGTTCTCATAAGGCTGCTGCTCCTCGCGCGCATAACTGATTGTTCCCACAACCTTTATGCCAGAGTATGCAGCCTTTTTCTATGGGGCAGTGAGAAATCCAGGTTAGTGATATTACGCAATCCAGTAGATCGCGCATGTTCGTTGTATCACTGGATGAGACGTTATGGTTTCGAGAAAACGAGTACTTTTGAAAAAGCACTTGATGCAGAACGACAAAGAATTCAGTCAAAAAAATTCGCGAAAAATGCCCGCAATATCTATACAATTTTTTATATTTTCATTCTGGTTTATACGGAGAACAGATAAAACGCTATCTTTCATTTTTTGAACGAGATCAATTTTTAATTCTCACGCTATCCCAGCTCAAGAACAACCCACAGGCTATCTTGAAAGAGATATTTCGATTTTTAGGGATTAGCAATCATTTCCTACCCCAATACAAAATATTCAATAAAGGAACCTCTACCGCACGGTATTCTCTGATTGAATATTCTTGGATACAGAATACGAAACACCGGCCAAGACTTAAAAGGGTTGGGTTGAAGATACTGAATAGATTTAATCGTATTCCGGTACAGCCAATGAATGAAGATACACGGGTGAAGCTTCAACAGAGATATGTCAGTGATTTAGATAAGTTGTTTGAGTTAACCGGTGTGCGCATTGCTATCCAGTGACTAAGCGACCGGCAGGTCTTTGTTGCAAGACTTGATGGTAGAGTTTCTGCGTTTTTTGCAAAAATCTTTCTAAGCGAAACGACTGCTCATAAATACGCCGGCTGGCAGCTCCAAACTGACGTCTTAAGCTATTATCGGCAATCAATTTGTTGAGTTGTTCTGCTAGTATTCGGTCGTTCCCACGAGGAATCAGGAAACCGTTTTCTCCTTCAAACACTGTTTCCGGTATGCCGCCGGTGTTGGTAGCGATTACAGGTCGCCCTGCTCTTAAAGCTTCAAGAACACTGATTGGTAGTCCTTCCCAGTTTGACGTCAGCACAAAAACATCCGCTGCAGTTAGTATGTTATGAACATCTTTCCGTGTTCCCAAAAAAACAACACGTTCGGTTAAATTTAGCTCCCTAACTAAATTTTGTACCCCTGATCGGGTTGGGCCATCACCCACTAACATCAAGCTGGCGGAGTGATTTACTCGTTTTAACGCTTTGACAAGAGTAAATTGGTCTTTCTGAGGCGTGAATCTTGCTACCATAACGATAGTAAATTGGTCCTGCCCTCGTTCATGCTTATCTAGGGATTTGATATCGCGTATGCCATTATGAATCGTGACTAATTTGTCTTGATCAGCGACTCGAAACCTCAACCCCAATGTTCGATCTTTCTTTGAGACCGTAATAATGCGATTGGTATGTCTGGCAGCATAAATTTCGGCAAAGACCGCCAATAAACGCTTCAACAGTGGAATACCTTCTGCAAACGCCCAACCATGGGCAGTGAATATTGAAGGTATGCCCGCTCTCCTTGCAGCCATCCGGGCGATGAAACCTGCCTTTGAAGAATGTGCATGCACAAGATCGAATCGGTTTGCCCTGAGATACCGTTCAATTTCATAGATTGCAACAGTATCGTGTTTCAATGAAATGACGGGACATAAGTTTTTGCAAATATGAGTAGTTACGTTTTTGGCACCGGCGTGTTCCGTGAGATATCCCTTGTCACCAGAAACAACAGTCAACTTGTACTGGTCCAGAAACCCATCGATTAACTCAGCAACATGAGCCTGCGCTCCGGCAATCTCGGACTTGGTAATGACATAACAAATAGACGCACGTTTATTGGCTATCATGATAATCGGGGTGTGTTTGAACTGAGCGCAGCTTAACGTGGTTCCGCTAGTAAACGAAGATTTTAGGGCAAAATTCTCGTTTGTGCCCATCCGACTTGGAACCGGTGATTCTGGAAGGAACTTAAATCCCCAAAAATCGTGAGCGTATCGCCCAGCCATCGAATGCTGATAGTACGGTCGCGCATTTCGTATTAGTCTTATCAGCGAATATTTGTCTTGCGGTACGGGGGCATCCAACGATACTATTGAGCGCACCGGACATTGTGGTCATAAAACACGCTTCTATTCCTTTGCGGTCGCACGACACTTGCCAAAATATGGGTTTTTGCGGTCCTGACGCGGTGTTTTCATTCTTTTTAACCCCATTTCAATTAGATTATTAGGAGCTTTCCTATGAAAGTCATGATTTTAGGTGGTGACGGTTTTTGCGGATGGCCGACTTCCCTTTATCTGAGTAGTCAGGGAATGGACGTCACAATTGTGGACAATCTTTCGCGCCGTAATATTGACAACGACTTAATGGTTTCGTCATTGACGCCGATACAACCGATGGACGTTAGGTTAGAAACTTGGGAAGAAATCACCGGCAAGAAGATACGGTTTTTTAATTTTGATATCGCAGTACAGTACATGAGATTGCTCAACTTGATTAATGAAGTTAAGCCCGACGCGGTAGTGCATTTTGCTGAGCAACGGGCAGCGCCTTTTTCGATGAAGTCTTCGAAGGAAAAATGTTACACAGTGAACAATAATACAGGTGCAACGCATAATTTACTGTGTGCTATTGTCGAGTCCGGTTTGGATATTCACGTGGCTCACCTCGGTACAATGGGAGTTTATGGTTACGGAACCTCCGGCATGAAAATTCCGGAAGGATATCTGACGGTGCAAATTCCAATCGACGCCGATTATTCTCACGAGCAACAGATACTGTACCCGCCCAATCCTGGAAGTATTTATCATCTCACTAAAACCATGGATCAGCTTTTGTTCGCGTATTACAACAAGAATGATGGTATTCGTATCACAGACTTGCATCAGGGCATAGTTTGGGGAACGCAAACGGATGAAACGGAAAAAGATGAAAGATTGATTAATCGTTTCGACTACGACGGGGACTACGGCACTGTACTCAATCGATTTTTGATGCAAGCGGCGATTGGTTATCCGTTGACTATCCACGGTACCGGGGGTCAGACGCGAGCTTTTATTCATATTCGCGACACGGTTCGATGCATTGAGTTAGCATTAAAGAACCCGCCCAAGAGAGGAGATCGTGTATCGATCTTTAACCAGATGACTGAAACACATCGAGTGCGAGAACTGGCACAAATGATCTCTGATATGGCTGAAGTTGAAATTAGTTATTTAAGCAACCCTAGAAAAGAAGACGACGAGAACGAACTACATGTAGAAAACAAATGTTTTCTAGATATGGGGCTTGAACCAACTACTCTTGAACAAGGATTGATGCAAGAAGTGACCGAAATTGCCAAGAAGTACTCGAGTCGTTGCGATAAGCGAAAAATTCCCTGTGTTTCGTATTGGAACAATGAACGCGCGGAGGCAGCTCAGGGCGGCGAACTGGAATCAGAAAAGCAAGTTTCGTTTGGTTGAGCAGTAAATCGCAACACGTAGTTTATTGAGCAACTCCGCATTCGTCTTGACATCGGTAAATTAAGTTAGTTTAGGTTTCTCTTCAACTTAGATCACGCTATCTCAAATCACAAATATTGGTTACTAGTAGTGAACTATGATGGATAGCGTTCTGGTAACAGGCGGTTGTGGATTTGTCGGCGCGAACTTAGTCCGGCGTTTAACTACAAACAATTATAACGTTGTCGTCTTCGACAATCTTTCCCGTGGCTCATTAGAATATCTAGATGGAATCGATGTGAATGTAGTAACCGGAGATATTAGAAATGAAAAAGATATTGAAAAAGCAATCGCTCGTGTGTCAAAAGTGGTTCATTTGGCGGCCTTTGGGTCTGTCGTAGAATCGATCCAGGATCCACAAACTAATTTTGATATTAATGCTTGTGGAACGGTGAATATGCTTAAACAAGCCGTGAAGGCGAATATTGAAAAATTTGTTTTCGCGTCTACTGGAGGTGCGTTAATCGGAGATGCAATACCACCAGTAAGCGAAAATTCATTGCCAAGACCGATTTCGCCTTACGGCGCCAGCAAATTGTGTGGCGAAGGCTACGCGCATGCGTTTGCCCAATCTTTTGGTCTTAATACAATCGCGCTGCGGTTTGCGAATGTGTATGGACCTTATAGCGGTCACAAGAAGGGTGTCATCACCCAGTTCATGCAGCGAATTCCGAAAGGAGAGCCGCTAGTCATTTTCGGAGATGGAAAGGCTACTCGTGACTTTCTTCATGTAGATGATCTGTGCCGTGGTATAACCAGTGCCCTAGAGGCAACTACTGAACCAGGTGAAGTCGTTCACGTTGCGAGCGGGGTTGAAACCAGCGTGAGTGAACTCGCACAATCTATTATTGAGGTATCTGGAAAACATTCGCACCCAATCATCTATGACAAAAAACGTGTGGGTGAAGTTGAAAGGAATTTCGCTAATTATGACCGAGCAAATCAGTTGTTCGGTTTCCGACCCCACATTAGTTTGAAACAGGGGCTTTTAGATTTGTGGGATTGGTTCCAAGCTAATACGTAGAATAAGGATACAAACCGGCGAATTAAACGGGAACGATGTTTAAAGTGTGATTCCCTACGTATGCTCGATAACCGCAGTTAGTAAGTTGTTTGACATTAAGGTTCTATCATAGTGAAGTTTCCATCGCTAACAGAAGGAATTTCAGTCGATACCGTCGATCCGACGAAGGGTCGAATCTGCATTATCACTCAAGACATTGTAGGTCCTATGAAGAATGGTGGTATTGGTACGGCCTATACTTATGCGGCCCGCGCCCTGGCTAATGCAGGTCACGATGTTACTATACTTTACTCGCTGGGGAATATTAGCGCTGAGGGGAGTATCGAGAGCTGGATTCAAGATTACGAAGGGATGGGTATCAAACTTGTTCCTATATCTGAGCCTGAAGTAAAGACTGGTCAAGGGTTAAACGCACGTGCTGGAGCTACGGCGTATAACGTTTATGAATGGTTAAAACGACACCAAGCCGCGTTTGATTTAGTGCATGTTTCGGAGTGGCAGGCCAACGCTTATTACTGTCTTCTCGCGAAAAACCTTGGCCTCGAGTTTCAACGGCTGGAATTCGTTGTTAAGACATCTAGTCCTACATTGTGGAGCAGGATCGGAAACAATGAACCGATCGAAACTATTCCCACTTTGTACAAAATATTTATGGAACGAATGTCAGTTGAATGGGCTGATTATGTCGTCAGCGGTAGTCAATATATGCTCAACTGGATGCTGGACAACGGCTACCGGTTACCAAAATCGAGATGTTTTGTTCAACCAAATATTTTTCCTACCGAAGGTATTACCCCAAACAATGAAGTACGGACTATTGTGCCGCGTGAACTTGTCTTTTTTGGTCGCTTGGAACCGCGTAAAGGATTAGAAATCTATTGTGATGCGATTGGCCGGTTAATACAAAATTTCGACGTAGAAGGTATTGATCTTACACAAATCAAATTCACTTTCCTGGGGAAACCGCGGAAGGGAGTTCCAGTGGACGAGACAATTAGTGCAGTTTTTTCAGACTCGGAATTCGGTTTCACGCTCCTACCCGATAAAAGTCAACCGGAAGCACTGGACTACCTTCGTACTAGCGACGGCGCTGTCGCAATCATGCCATCTACCATGGATAACAGTCCTTTCGGTGTTTATGAATGTTTGGCCTACGGTTTACCCTTTATTACAAGTACCGCAGGTGGTGGTAAGGAACTCATTGCTACCGAATACCATGAAACGAATCTGTTCGAGGCAAATCCCCAATCTATTTACGAGTGCTTATTGCGGATACTAAAAACTAACGTACCTATTCCCATCGCGAGTTTTGACTTTAATAGTAATCTGTCACAGTGGATGGATTGGCATACGCATATTTTACAATCGCGAAAAAAGAGTACTGGGTGTCAAGATAAAAAAACATCTAATGATCAACCGCTCGTGTCAATTTGTCTTGCACATCACAATCGACCCGCATTGCTGGCTCAAGCAATTCGTTCAATCGATAATCTAATCTACGATAATTTTGAAGTAATTGTAGTTGATGATGGAAGTACGGATAAATCCGCTCTTCGTTACCTTAGCGAACTAGAACAAGCGCCGTCAAACTTTCCTATTAAAATAATTCGACAATCCAATTTATATTTGGGTGCCGTTAGGAATACCGGTGCGCGCAACGCCAAGGGCGAGTATTTGCTGTTCATGGACGATGACAATTGTGCGAAACCAAATCAAATCAACGTTTTTTTGGAAGTAGCACAGGCTAGTGATGCTGATATTTTGACTTGCTTCGCAGACGCGTTTGAGGGAGATGAGTATCCGATAGGCAATGCTAAACCAAAAGAACGCATCCTATTTTTTGGTGCAGATTTATCGTCAGGCTTGTTTCGAAATCCCTACGGCGACAGCAACTGCTTTGTGAAAAGCGATGCATTTAAGCAATTGGGTGGATTCACGGAGCATTACAAAGTCGGACGCGATGATCAAGAGTTTTTCTCCCGCGCGGTGCTGGAGGGTAAGAAACTTTATGTTGTGCCGGAGGCGTTGTACTGGTATCGAATAAGCAAAGTCAGAATGCGCCACAACCAATACAGCAAGTATGCAGGTTTCCAAAGGGTGCTAGAGCCTTATCTTAAAAATGTGCCAGTCGAAGTAGCAAATGCAATCCGGTATTCGCAAGGGATCGCGTCATCTAACACAGGCTTCAGCCCAAGACGGGCAGATAATCTCGTTATGCGTTATGAACATCGTATCCGTAAAATGATGTTCCGATACCCGCAAATATATCGATTAATGGCAAAAGCATATAATCGTTTTTTTTGAGCATCTTGGTTTCTCTTTTTTTAAGAAAGATCAAGAATTGGTAATTGCGCAACTAACACTAATGCACATCGACATCTTCGCTGCAATCGAATTGAACTTCGCTCTTTATTAACGTCTATTACCATGATCCATGCGTCAAAGCTATTAAGGAAGTTCGCACGACATCCTTTTGCAAAGTCCGTCGAACACGCGATATTGAAGAATATGATGCCGGCTGAATTGTTTGATAAGGACTGGTACCAACATACCTACGGACAAAGTTGTTCAAAAGATATTGGAATAAATGACTTCTTGAAGTCAGGGATATCAACTGACCATAGCCCGAATCCTTGGTTTGATCCGTCATGGTATGCCGAACGTTACGAAATACGAAAAAATAGAAACATAACCGCATTCAAACACTTTGTTCTTGTCGGTCTCGGGCGAGGATTATTACCTTGCCCCGGATTTGAACCTTGGTTAACGCGGTTGGTCGATATAACCGGGGATGACAAAGCCACTAAGAGAAAGCTTGCCATTGGCCGAATAACAAGATTGGTCAATACCAGCAAGTCAGGTGTATTACAGCGAGTTCGTCAACACGTGAGTTTTTTAGCCGCCTTATTTGTGCCAATTCATTATCAGAGAATTGCGGGACTCAAGGAAAAATCAGACCCCTTTGATGCGTTTATGCATTTTCTGGAAGAGGGATTACCAAGTAATTTAATGCCAACCCCTTTGTTTAATGAAGAAATTTACCGCGAAATGGCACGTGCAAAAGGCGTATCGAATTTCGATACTGAACCGAGTCTTTTTATCCATTGGTTAGTTTACGGAGTTCCAAATAGAGTTGTGCCGACTTTGCTTTTCGACGAGAACTACTACCGTATAAAAATCCCGGAAGTTGTTAAAAATGATGTTTGGGGGTTTGAACATTTTGTATATAAAGGTATTAGAAATAGCGGATCACCGCACTATAAGTTCGAGTCCAATTGGTATCGAAAAACACACGATCTGGATGAGTCGGAAGTACAGACATTCTATCACTACTTATTAGTTGGTGATCATCAAGGATTTCGTCCCAGTAAGCAATTTGGTTATCCAGATGATATGTATGTCATGAGCAAACAAACACATTCGCGATTAGAGCAATTACTTAATAGTCAGCGAGCGGATCGTCTGGCAAAGCGTCTCAACACCGAACCGTTTTCTGAAGCTATTCAACGGGCGGAGAGCTTACAGCCAAAGATAATTAAACCTCTAGGATATCGTCGAATCAATATCCCACCCTATGTCAAAGCTGAGTATCCGGTTGTTAAAAGGGTTAGGAAGAGTCTTAGGCACAATAAATATGAAAACATAGTTTGTATTCCTCATTGTCGCATGGGCGGCGCCGCACTAATTGCTGGAGCCTTATGCAAAGCTCTCAGGAGAACTTTACCGGATGAAAAACTTTTATTGATTCGTACAGAGCTGTCGGTCTTCTTAAGACCAAAATGGTTTCCGGAAGATATGGAAAGCATGGATTTGGTCGACTTGTGTGGTGACTTGGAAGGTCAAGAGCGTTGGAAAATTTTGCTGGATGTGTTGATCGGAACAACACCAAAACGAATTTTTAATGTTAACAGTCGCTTGGCGTGGGATGTCTTTGTTCAATATGGAGATCAATTAAATCTATGGTCAAAACTGTATGCATACATGTTTTGCTATGACTACAATAAAGATGGGAAGCGTGTCGGATATCCGGTTGAATTTTTTGATTCGACATTCAGCAATTTGCATCGTCTTATTGCAGATAATCAATACCTGATAGAAGATCTTGCTTGTAGACATCGTTTACCGAAGGAATCGAAACAAAAATTGGTAACCTTATGGACGCCTTTTGATGCAAAACCCGATTGTTCAATTCATGCAAAAGATGTACTAGAAGGAAAAATGTCACATGACAAATGGCGTGCTTTTTGGAGTGGCCGCATGGACAGGCAAAAACGATTTGATCTGGTGATTGAATTAGCGAAAGAGATGCCGAAGCTAGAAATTTGGGTTTGGGGACAAGCGGTGCTCGATGAGTCTCCGGATTTGAACAACCTTCCACCCAATGTTAGTTACCGCGGTGTGTATGAAGAATTTGAAGAGTTGCCAATGGAACAATGCGATTTCTGGTTATACACGTCGGAGTGGGACGGTCTACCCACGGTCTTGGTGGAGTTAGGCATTCGTGGTGTGTCTACCGTATCGTCACTTGTGGGTGGTATCGGTGGCCTCATTAATGAACAAACAGCGTGGCCGGTCGTAGACGCACTGTCAGTGAAGGCATATGAAAATACAATAAAGACACTCATGAGATCCCCATCGGAAGCAATTAAAAGAGCGGAGAATTTCCAAAAATTGACCCAAGAACAGCACGATCCATCACGGTACGAAGCCGACTTGGCGGCGGCACTACAGGATTTATGAAAGGAAATAACCTGGATATTTCCGCGATTATTGTTGCCCATCATGAAGGAGTATCGGCGGGGCCTTCATTGGCAAGTATGATTGAGGCGGCAGACTTTGCTGGCGAGAATGGTCTGAACGTTGAGTTGTTAGCCGTTCTAGATACACCAAGTGAATCGACAGTTGAAATGTTGAGCAATCGCGAGGATCTCGGGTTGCAAACGATTGTTGTTGAACACAAAGACCAGGGCAAGACACGCAATCATGCGGTGGCACAAGCAAATGGTCAATATCTGGCATTCTTAGATGCGGATGATCTATGGGGTTTTAATTGGTTAGTCGAAGCACACAAAGCATGTCAATTGGACACAAGGCACGTCATTGCGCACCCGGAAATTAACTGGCTCTTTGGCGATTCAAACAACATTTTCGTTCATGTGGATCAAAATGACGATAGCTTTGACCCAGAATTCTTACGTGTTGCTAATTACTGGGATGCACTGTGTATGGCCCATAGATCAATATACGAACAGTTTCCGTTTTGTGAACGAAGAATTGAGGATGGCTTCGCGTATGAAGATTGGAACTGGAGTTGCGTTACGCTGGAAGCCGGAATTAAACACCAATCGGTGCCTAACACAATACACTTCAAGCATCGCCGTGAAGGATCTCAGGGTACTCACTCTCTGAATCGCAGGGCGATTCCGCCACCATCTGCTCTTTTTAGATACAGTTGGTATCAAAATCTAAATCAAACGACTATAACGCCATATAAACAGCAACGTAATTCATGACTACACAGCCGGAAAAAGACGCTGCACTCTACGATAAAGAAGATGAACCTTTCTTGGATATTTGGGAAAAATGCGAACCCTTCACAATGACGTCATTCGCACGAGGTTTGGATTTATACCGTGCTGTCAAATACGTTGTTAAACGCAATGTTCCAGGCTCTTTTGTAGAGTGTGGCGTATGGCGCGGCGGCTCCACGATGATCGCAATGCTTTCATTTCTTTCCCTCGGTGTTAATGATCGTCGTTTTTTTCTGTTTGACACTTTCGAAGGCATAACACCACCGTCGGAGCCCGACGTGGACTTAAACGGACACACTGCCCAAGTGTTATTGGAACGTGACAACGATGCAAGATCAGAGTCCCTTATCTGGGCATACGCTGAGCTTAGTGATGTTAAAGAAAACGTCGCGTCGATTGACTATAGTCCTAGCTTGGTGGAATTTGTTTGTGGTGATGTACGTCAAACACTATCAAAAACACGCACCGGCCAAATAGCGATCTTACGACTGGATACAGATTTTTATGATAGCACGCTCTGCGAGTTGGTTAATTTGTATCCTCGACTAATACAACACGGTGTTTTGATAATCGATAACTACGGTCATTGGGAGGGATGTAAAAAGGCAGTGGACGAATTTTTCTCGAACACTGAGCACCGAACGCCAATGTTTCATGCCATCGACTACACTGGTCGAATAGCTGTCAAGTCGCAGCAAAATCCCCCAAGACCTAATCAACGCTACGATTATTATCCTCCGGGTTTAAAAAAGGTTGATTTGTTAACGTATTTTCCAACACTAGTGCTGAGTGATCCATCAAAAGTCAATTGGCCATACTTGCGCTCGCAATCGCTGCATAACTGGCGCACGGATTTAAGAAGTCAAACCGCCAATATTGGCGTGCTGTCAACGGAAGAAGCCACCATTCTTTATAACCTGGCACTCCTTTTTTCGAACAAACGTGGATTGGAAATCGGCTGCCACTGTGGTTGGTCGACGGCCCATATTGTGTCGGCCGGTGTTCAATTGGATGTCATTGACCCTGCATTGGGTGATCCCATTCGTATGCGACAAGTACGAGAAAATATAAATAGTTTACCTGGCGAATCTAACCCTGCCTTTTGGGGTGGCTTCTCACCGTCGATTGTGCCCGCGGTTGCCAATAGCATGAATGAAAAATGGTCTTTCGTTTTCATTGACGGAAATCATGATGGTGAAGCACCTAGACTGGATGCGGAAGTCGTCCATGACTATTGCGCCGACACTGCGATGGTCGTTTTTCACGACCTCACCTCTCCGGCAGTGGCGTTAGGACTTTCTTATTTCAAAGATAAAGGGTGGTCTATTCGAATCTACAATACTATGCAAATCATGGGCGTGGCGTGGCGTGGTAAAGTTGCTCCGGTAGACCATGTGTCGGATGAACGAAATCCAGCAATTACTCAGCCCCATCTAAAAGATTTCTTTGTGTAAGTAACAACGTTTCCCCGGCAAACACAAAACGTCAAACCGGCGTACACCTCGTTACCGTTTTCTCTCGATGAAAACGAGGCTAGGGTAAAGCCCGCTCAGATCGCACGTGATCTAACTGGATGGCAACTATCGATTTGGCCCAACACGTGGATTGAGATGCCCTTCACTCGCTGTGTTCTTTGGTACGACGGCAAGAGAAACAGAAGGATTGTTTCGAGGAGTGTGGCAACTAGTCAACTTCTGATTGGTGGTTTTTGTAAAGTTTGCCGATTATTTTCCTGATCTCTCCATTGCGCACACCGGATCAGACGGTGACGATTATCATCAGGTCTGACCGAACAGCAGCACCAGCTCAATCACACAGAACTCCCCGATAACGTTTAATAATATGAAATAACACACGGTCATAAAATAATGGGCACCAAGCGAATAACGGTGTGTAGATGAGACAATGATATCAGGCCTTCCGTGCATAGGCTGCGTGACCTGGATTCGCACCAAAGATTATGCATCTAACAACCCAACAACTTAAGCGGAGGACAGACCATGGAAGCTATTGATAAAGCCACACACGCGCATCGTCTTGGCAATGCCATTTCATCTTGCTGCTCGAGGGTCGTATTGGGGGCGGTTCAACTCGCCTTCACACTCACTATTCAGGCCGGGGATTGTTTTCTCGATGTCGACGACAATAATGTGTTTCAGGCGAGTCAATGGACGGTACCGCCAATGCCGAATCAAATGGTGGTGACTCCAGTCTCGCCTGTGGGCGTGACGCCCAGACCACCGGCTTCAGTTCCACCGCCTTGGGGTATACTGCCAATATCAATGCCACCGACTCCACAGGCGCAATGGCCATTGGGTATCGTTCCGTAGTCGGCGCAGCTGCTCCCGGCGCTATCGCCCTTAGCGGGGATGCGGATAGCGATGGTGTGGGGGCTCAGGCAACAGCGGCCAACGCCATTGCCTTAGGGGCCATGTAATGGCCGATATTGCGGCTCAGATGTTTGTCGGTGTCCCTGTTCGGGTAGTACCACCATCTGTAGGGGTTTTCGAGAAAGTCCTCATGCGCTTTGAGAACAGCGGTGGGGTGAACTTCAAGTTAGAGGACACCACCGGTTTTGGCAATCCTTCCGGTAATGGGGAATGGACCTTTCGTACCGGAAGCCAAGGCGGCAAGTTTGTGATCGGTAAGACCGGCACTTCAGTACAGGAGTTTCAAGTGTTTAGTGGGGGGAATGCACGCTTAGCGGGGACTTTGATTCAAGGCTCGAGTCGCACCAAGAAAGAGAACATCGAAGCGATTGATCATTAAGCAATACTTAATAAGGTCTCCCAACTCCCCATCGGTGAATGAAGCTGTATTCCTGATGACGATACCATCCGACATTTGGCGCCGATGGCGACATTCAGGCCTGTGTTTCCCCCTAAAACATCCCCCAAATGGGTCAAGACAGCGGGGTGGGGAGTATGGCAGGGTGTTATTCACGGGGGTTGCCGTAGGAAGGGGGGTAATACCTGCAAGCGGCAATCTTTGACCTTACATGACACAACAACGGGAGAGTCATCATGAATACACAAAAGACACTCGCTGCCTTGGTGGTGCACACGGCCCTCATCCTGAGTTTGGGTCTCATTGCTCTGCCCCCGGCGTCGGCTTATGACTGTCTGCTCGATACCAACAATGACGGTAATGCCGATACCGATAATGGACAGTGATGGCGGGGCGAACTCCGGTGGTGACGTGAATCGGGTGGCATGTGGGGTTCTTGCTACGGCGACGGGGGATCAATCGACGGCGATTGGCCCCGCGGCCAGTGCGACAGGTCCGGATGCCACCGCCTTGGGATGGGGGGCCAATGCCAGCATACACAGTGCCACCGCCCTGGGGCATAGTGCCGAAGCCAGCGCACTCTACTCCACCGCCGTGGGCTATAGTGCCGACGCCACCGGAATCCAATCCACCGCCGTGGGGCGGGATGCCCAAGCCCACTCCGAAGAAGCCACTGCCTTGGGAGGTGGTGCCCGTATCTTGACCACCGACTCATCAGCGGCCATTGCGATTGGTAATGAATCCAAAGTCGGTGCCGCCTCCCCCGGTGCCATTGCCATTGGCGGTGATATGGATGACGATGGATTCGGTGCGCAAGCTTTGGCGCCTGGTGCCATTGCCTTAGGGGCCGATGTAGTGGCCGATATTGCCGATAATCTGTTTGTCGGTGTCCCCGTTCGAGTCGTACCGCCCTCTGTCGGGGTATCCGAGAAAGTGCTCATGCGCTTAGAGAATAACGGCGGGGTGAACTTTAAGCTCAATGACACCAGTGGTGGCGATGGGGAGTGGACCTTTAGAACCGGTACTCAGGGCAGCAAGTTCGTGATCGGTAAGACGGGCTCCGGGGTCCAGGAGTTTCAGGTGTTCAGTGGCGGCAATGTCAGTATTGCCGGCACCCTGTCGCAAGGCTCGAGCCGAACCAACAAAGAGAATATCCACCCGATCGATCATCAACAGATACTGGACAAGGTCTCACAGCTGCCGATCCGTGAATGGAACTATGTTCATGATCAGGACCATATCCGGCATATCGGACCGATGGCCGAGGACGTCCATCATCTATTCGAGGTCGGACAAGGGCCGAAGTCGCTATCGAGTATTGACACCGCAGGCATTGCGCTGGCGACGATTCAGGGGCTGAATGAAAAACTAGAGAATAAGAACGAGTAAATCGTTACGCTACAACGCGAAGTTACGCGATTGAAAAACCAATTGGCGGCTTTTGAAATACAACATTTGGTGTCTGTCGAAACCGATCGTGCTCGTGTTGTGGCACTGGAACGAGCCGTGCAATCGTTAATGGTGCAAGAACAAGACACGATAACCACAGCCGCTTTCACACAATAACGTTCTTAATCGTTTCAACAAAAAACCCGGCTCCAGCCGGGTTTTTTGCCTACACCGTTTAAGAATACGTTTAAGTCGAACCATGCGAACATTTTAACTGCCATTGAAATGCGGTTTCCACAATTGTCTCCAGGTCACTGAATTTCGTCACCCAGCCGAGTTCCGTTTTCGCCTTCACAGCATCACCGATTAGAGTTGGCGGATCACCGGCCCTTCGGTCACAAAAATCGACTGGAATTGGATGACCGGTTATTTTTCTGCACGCGTCGACAATCTCCAACACAGAGAAGCCACGCTCATTTCCAAGATTGTAAACACGTCGAGTGGATTCTGATTCCATGAGTTGCAATGCTTTGACATGGGCGCTTGCCAAATCGGTGACATGAATGTAGTCGCGAATACAGGTGCCATCTGGCGTTGGGTAATCCGTACCAAATACTTCAACAGACTTTCGCACGCCAGTTGCAACCTGCAGCACCGAGGGAATGAGATGTGGTTCAGGATCGTGGACTTCGCCGATTTCCAGATCGATATCCGCACCTGCTGCGTTAAAGTAACGTAACGACACTGAATTCAATTCGTAGGCTAAATGAAAATTACTCAGCATATTTTCGACAATCAGTTTCGTTCTGCCGTATGGGTTAATGGGATTGGTTTCTTGTTCTTCTGGAATGGGCACCGTTGTTGGGACTCCGTATACCGAACATGTGCTGGAAAACACAATCTTGTCCAAATTGTGATCTACCATCGCACGTAGTAGGTTCAGTGTGCCTGCGACATTGTTAACGTAGTATGTCAGGGGATCACTTACAGACTCTCCGACATACGCATACGCGGCGAAGTGAATAACGGCAGACGGTTTGTATTTTTTTAATACTGCATTTATCTGTCGCTGATCGAGAAGATCGCCTTCTTCAAAAGGTCCCCATTTGACCGCCCAAGAGTTTCCGCGACTCAAATTGTCGAACACGACCGGTGAGTATCCCTTCGATGCCAAATACTTGCACGTGTGACTGCCGATATAACCAGCACCACCTGTCACTAAAATGGTTGTCATCTGCTATAGCTTCTCTAGCAATCGGGATGCATTGTTTCGCTTCTTTACTCTACAGCCATCACTGTTTCTCCTCAACAATTCGCTTTGGTCTGTAGCAACAATGTAAAACTGCTGGTCGTGCGTGCAATAAGGTTTGTCGATGTTGGTTAGAAATTAGTTGACATGAATTCTGTTTGCAATAAGAAGTGTATGTTATTTTGGGCATGGAGATAGCCTTTTAAATCAAATAAGACCCGTTTGAAACATATCCATCGACATATGAAAAAATTATTCAGGTCCTCTCAGGACGTTAAGAAAAATCCCCGTGACCCTCAAACTCCAGTGAAAACGCAGCCATCAGCGTCACCGCCTCCAGTCAAACAACCGTGGGAAGACCAGATATCGCTGAACTCGTTCGACGATTCTGCGCTCGCCAGTTGCCCTCCAGTAATCGAGCATATTGAACTCAACGATAACAGAGTTGACTTGTTCCCGTATCTAACACCGGAAGAAATTCAAGAGCACATAGAAAAAGATGTTTTTCCGATCCCTGAAACAAAAGATCGGGAAGGTTACTACGGCCCCAACCACTACAACTATTGGGCATCTGGCCTACGCGATTGTTTGATTGTCAAAGAAATAGTTAACAAAGAAGGTGTTGGTCTTGATAGTTTTCTGGACATCGGTTGTGCCACTGGACGAGTCATTAGGCATTTGATAGTCAACGAACCAAACACAGAACTCTATGGTTGCGACATCAATTTCAGACACATACGTTGGATCCTGGAGTTCTTAGGAAATCGCGCACGTGTTTTCCAAAATACGTCTGTACCCACGTTACCTATCCCTGACGCCTCAATCTCGGTAGTCACCGCCTACTCGGTGTTTACTCATATTGAGGCGTTTGAGCTGACCTGGTTAATGGAAATCCGCCGTATTATGAAAAGGGGCGCTATAGCATATGTAACGGTGAATACCGACTATACGCTTAAAACTATGCAAGAGCACTGGCCATTATACGGGCATATCTCGCGCCATAAAGATTTCGACAAATCGATTCTTACCGAGTCCATGACAAGAAATCGTTATGTGTTTCGCTGGCACATGAACAAATCTTACTCATCCCAAGTCATACTGAATACGGACTATATTAGAAATGTGTGGTCACGTTACTTCGATATCGTCGATATTATTCGGCAACATCCCGGTTTTCAGGATGTAGTTTTACTCAGGAAAACATAATATGTGGCATCATCACCAGAGATTTAGATAATTACGACCAAATCCACTCGATCTATGAGGAATCGTCACATGCACTTCAATTACAACTTTCGAATCTTGATGACTGTTTTAGCAATTACAATGCCGAGCGGGTTAGTAATCAATCCGGCTTACGCCGAGGATTGCTATTTAGATTTAGATAATGATGACGCAGGTGACAATACTGGTAATGCGTTTTCGAACGGCGCAGACACTAGACTCGCTTGTGGACGTAATGCTATTGCCACCGGGCAAGTTTCCACTGCCGTAGGCACGTCTGCCACTGCTACCGGAGCTCAATCCACCGCCGTGGGTTATGTCGCCGAAGCCACCGGGATTCAGTCCACCGCCGTGGGTTACATCGCCCAAGCCACTGGAAATCAGTCCACCGTCTTAGGCATTTCCGCCGACGCCACCGCACAGGGCTCCATCGCCTTAGGTTATTTCGCTCAAGCCACTGGATTGAGATCCATTGCTGTTGGCCTCGGCACTGAGGCTGACTCCGAAGGGGCCGTCACATTGGGGAATGGTGCCAGAATCAATGCCTCCAACTCCCCCGCTGCAATTGCTATTGGTTACTCCTCTCAGGTCGGTACATCTGCCCCGGGTGGAATTGCTATCGGCGGGGATGTCGATGGTGACGGGGTTGGGGCGCAAAGCCTCGCTCCCAATGCTGTCGCAATCGGTGCTGACACGATAGCTGACGATCCGGACACGGTCTTTTTTGGTTATCCCGTTCGGGTCGTGCCCAATGACACCACTAATAAAGAACGAGTGCTCGCCCGCCTTGAAAATAATGGCGGAGTGAACTTTAAGTTAAATGACACGAGTGGCGGTGATGGAGAATGGACCTTTCGTACCGGATCGCAAGGGGGGAAGTTTGTCATTGGCAAGACCGGCTCGGGGGTACAGGTGTTTCAAGTGTTCAGTGGCGGTAATGTCGCCATTGCCGGGACGCTGACGCAAAGCTCCAGTCGAACCAAGAAAGAGAATATCGAAGATGTCGACCACCAGGAAATACTGGCCAAAGTCACACAGTTACCCATCCGTGAATGGAACTACATTCATGATCAAGATTATATTAAACACATCGGGCCCATGGCGGAGGATTTCCATTCCCTATTCGACGTAGGACAAGGACCCAAAACCCTCTCCACTCTGGATACGTCAGGGATTGCACTAGCCGCTATTCAGGCTCTGCAACAACAAAAAGATAAAGAGGTTGAGGAATTAAACCAACAGTTGGATGAGAGGGACAACCAGATCGCAGGTTTAATACACACTGTCCGCAAGAACGAGAAATTGATATCAGCATTAATTTCAACGGCGATCCATTTACGGAAACAACAAAGTTTATTGCAGCAACACGTCGCGAACTTATCTGGCAAATTAACTTCATCGATAATCACTGTTGCAGCGCGCAATGACTAATTGTGTTTTAATACATGTCAATATGTGCTTCGGCTACCTTCGGTAAGGTTTATTAGATCTTAGGTGTGGCATTCCCGGCCCAGGAGGTTCAATCATGAAAAAATCAAATCTTAGTATTACATCTGTTTGCTTGCTATTTTTGTTCACCGTAGCCGCTGATCAGGCGCAAGCTGACCAAGCCATTTTTGATAATCTCAGTGTGGAAGGTGCATTGTGTACCTCAAACACGACGACGTGTGATGATTCGTTAGAAGACTACGATCTTGATGACAACGGTTCAAATGATGCAGATGTAAAAATCGAGGATGATCGTCCAATTTTGATTTTCGAAGATAGTGACGGCCAGGATTGGACGATGGGAGCCAATGACAATGGGCTCTCGAACCTTGTCGGGCCTTTCAACGGGTTTTGGATAGCAAATATTACGCAAGGTAGAACCGTATTTCGGATTGATAACGCGGTTCCCGAAAATCTACTATCGTTGGCGGCAAGGGGAGATGGTCGCATAGGCATCGGCACGTTTCTGCCAAATTCGACTCTTCATGTGAAATCGGAAGAAGCACAGGTGCGCGTTGAAAATTCCTCATCTTCAGACATAGCTGAGCGAACGTTGTTACGATTGGAAAACGACGGCGGAGTAAACTTCAAACTACATGACAAAAGTGTTCCCGGCACGCTGGGTGAATGGACATTTCGTACCGGTGTGAGCGGAACAAAGTTTGTTATCGGCAAGACGGGGAGTGGCGTTCAAGAGTTGAGTCTGGAATCCGGTGGAAACTTAAAGATTGCGGGCAACCTCACCCAAGGATCGGATAGAACCAAAAAAGAGAATATCCACGCCATCGACAATCAAGACATCCTCGACAAAGTCCTAGACCTTCCCATCAGTCAGTGGAATTACAAACACGACGACGATCACATTAAACACATCGGACCGATGGCGGAAGACTTTCACGAACTCTTCGAGGTCGGCAATAGTCCGAAGACCATTTCCAGTCTGGATACCAGCGGGGTGGTCTTTGCCGCCATTCAGGCGTTGAATGAAAAACTGGAAAAGAGAGACGACAGAATTGCTGCTCTTGAAGCCAGCAATAGACTACTCATGCAACGTTTGTCGAGGCTGGAATTCGCACAAAAAGATGTTTTCGATGGGCACGGGTTTGTTAGTTATTCAACCCACCGCTACGCATCATCTATTGATTAGACTGGCGGGGGCATATTAAAGTTGAGAATACTCGGCTAATGCCGGGTATTTTTTTGTTTCACGAAATATGCAAAATCTACTTAACGCTCTTTTAGCTGATAGTCCTTGTGAAAACCGACAACTGGATTTTTGTTACCGGAACACCCCGTTCTGGCACCACGTTCGTGGGTATGACCTTAAGCGCGCCTATCAGTGTTGACTATATCCATGAGCCGTTTAATCCACGGGGTGGTTTGTCATGTATACAGAGTCCTTATCCGTATTTAAGAGCAGAAGGGCACAACCCAAAAAAGTTTGCATTGTTACAACAGGAAATAGAAAAGGTTTTTAATTACGACTTTAATTTAGAAACTGTCTACTATCCAAGCGATAGTACTTACCAACGATGGATAAAGCGCGTCATGGGGTCTCGAGGACCGTTTTATCTGTGTTTGGCTAAGTTGAATCCTTTTCGAAAGGCCACCGTGATTAAGGACCCCCTAGGTTGCTTTTTAACTGAGTATCTAGCACAGAAATACCAAGTCAAGGTGATCGTTCTAGTGAGACACCCGGTGGCATTTGTTGCCAGCACCCGTCGTCTTGAGTGGCACCACAAGAATTTTCGAAATCTCGCGATACAAGAACACTTAGTCGAAGACTATTTTCCGGATGAGGTTGATTTTCTGCAAAAACAATGGAGTACACCGCTAGAGGCCGCAGCGGCGCTATGGAGAATTCTTAACAAAGTTTTATTAGCACAAGTTTCCCAACATCCGGACTGGGTCGTTTTAAAACACGAACACTTAAGTAACGATCCGCTAAACACATTTCGTGGACTTTACCAAGGCCTTAAACTACCTTGGTCAAACCGAATCGAGAATCTTATCCTACGGCGAACGAACGCTGCCAATCAAACCGAGGCAAAAAGTGGTAAATCCATGGACATAAATCGTAACTCAGTCGCTCTGTTTGAACATCGAATCAGTCAAATAGCAAAAAAAGATCGTCGAACGGTCTATGAGCTCACAAAGGATGTGGCTCTAGGTATGTATTCCGAGGACTCATTTTCGATTTAGCTCATGTCCATGTTATTCGACTATCTAGGCCGAGTATATTTTGTTGTAATCGGTTTTCAATACGCCACGGGTATCCACGATTAATAGCGCGTAGTCAGTGATCATGTCCCACGGAAATTTGTCATGAGCTGTGGCGATGACCACACAATCGAATGAATTCAGAGAGTCGGGATCAAGGTCAATGCTGTCCATTGAGAAATTGTGTTTTCTCATTGAAGGAAATGTTGGAACATATGGGTCGGAATATGCAACGTTTGCCCCTAGAGCGGCTAGTTCGTCCAGAATCTCTGCACCAGGCGACTCGCGGGTATCGCTAACATTTTTTTTGTAGGCGATACCGAGCACCAAGATTTTCGATCTTTTCACCGCTTTGTCTTTGTCATTCAGTGCTTGTGTGACTTTGGAAACGACGTAGGCCGGCATGGAGGTGTTGATTTGTCCGGCCAGTTCGATAAAGCGTGTGGCGATGCCGTATTCCCTGGCTTTCCAGGTGAGATAAAACGGGTCGATGGGTATGCAATGCCCACCAAGACCTGGCCCGGGATAGAAAGGCGTGTAACCGAAGGGTTTTGTGGCGGCGGCGCGGATAACTTCGAAGATATCGATGTCCATTTTATCCGCTACCATTTTCAATTCGTTAACTAAAGCAATATTCACTGCGCGGTAGGTGTTTTCCAATATCTTGGTCATTTCCGCCACCTGAGTCGACGAGACAGGGACAATCTCATCGACTATCTGTCCGTATAGCGCTTTTGCAACCTTTCGGCAGTTTTCAGTCGAACCGCTGCAGACTTTGGGGATGGTTTGAGTACTAAACTTAGCATTGCCCGGGTCCTCGCGTTCCGGCGAATACACTAAAAATACGTCTTCGCCGATAGTAAATCCGGCTTGTTCCAATCGTGGTCTTAGTTCTTCTTCGGTGGTGCCGGGATAGGTGGTGCTTTCCAGCGACATCACCTGTCCATTGCGCATATGCGGTAACACCGATTCAACCGAATTAATAACGTAACTCAAATCCGGTTGCCGGTAATCATCCAGTGGCGTCGGCACACAAAGGATGATGGCATCGACTTCCGAGGCACGGCTGAAGTTAGTTGTGATATCCCACTTGTCGTTATTTTGCAACGCGTCAATGGGTATATGTGTTAGATACGATTGACCTGCCCTTAAGTCATCTATTTTGGAGGGATCGACATCGAAACCTGTTGCCCGATAACCTGCTTCCACAAAGCGAACCAATAACGGTAATCCCACATAACCTAAGCCGATGACACCGATATTGGCAGTGCGGTTGTTTAATCTATTAAGCAACTCATCTCGAATGGCGATATTCATGCTGCCTTCTCCAATACACCGGTAACGCGATTGATAATTTGTTCTACTTCGATATCGGTTAAGTAGGGGTGAACGGGTAGGCTCAAGATTTCCTCGGAAACTTTTTCTGCGACGGGAAAACTTCCTTGGTTCTGATTTAAATGTTGGAAAGCAGGTTGTAAATGCAGTGGTTTCGGATAGTACACCACTGAAGGTATACCAGTATCTTGAAGTGAGTGTTTTATTTCATCGCGCCGAGGGCTGAGCACGCTGAATAAGGCCCACGCGCTAGAGCTATTCTCAGGCACTTGGGGAGTTTTCACAAAATCACCCAGTGAACGTTGATAGTGCGACGCGATTTCATTTCGTCGGGTAAGTTCGTCATCAAAAACTTTTAGCTTGCAGCTTAGAACGGCCGCCTGGATCGAATCCAAGCGGCCGGTAATACCCAATCGAACATTGTCATATTGATTCGCCCCCTGTCCGTGAATTCGGATAGATAACAGTTCTTTCGCTAAATCATCATCATTGGTAAATGCCGCGCCACCGTCGCCGTATGCGCCTAATGGTTTGGCCGGGAAGAAGCTGGTAGTCCCAACGTCACCCAAATTTCCGGCTTTCTTACCCTCATAAGTTGCGCCAAAACTCTGTGCAGCATCTTCCAGTACAAAAAGATTGTGCTGTTTACAAGTTTTATTGATACGAGAATAGTCCGCTGGCAAACCGAACAGGTCGACCGGAATCACGCCGCGAAGTTTCAAGTTCGAATTTTGTCCGAAGTTTTTGATTGTGCTTTCCAGCTTGTCAACATCGATGTTAAATGTGTCAACATCGATATCGACGAATAGCGGTGTGGCGCCCAGCAGCGCAATCACTTCCGCGGTAGCAAAAAAGGTAAACGGCGTGGTAATAACGGCGTCACCCGGACCAATGTCATACGCCATGAGCGCCATCAACAAGGCATCGGTGCCGCTAGCGCAAGAGATCGCGTGTTTTGCCCCGGTGTATTCTGCCAGACGCTCCTCCAGTGCAAACACTTCCGGCCCCATAATGAATTGACCATGTTGTAAAACACGATCAATAGCTTCACGAATGTCTGGTTCGATGGCGTGAAACTGCGCGTTCAGATCAACAAATTTCAATGTGTTTTTTAAGATCGAAAATGATAGTAGTGTGTCTTAACATCTAGACATGATGTTGCCAAGGTGGCCACCGCCGCAAAACCGGGATAAAACTGGTGCAAATACCAGTCCCGGCCGGCCATCGAGTTTGTGGCTGTCACGTGAAACACCGGATCAGATAAATTTTCGCATAGACAAACACTGTCCAGGGGGTAACGAATACCAACGCCTTCGATTTTTCCGAAGGCCTCTTTGCGAGTCCAGCAGGCCAAGAACGCTTCTTGACGTTTGTCATCGGGAAATTCGCCCAGGGCCGCGGCCTCTTCCGGTGCGAAATAGCGTTCCGCTAAATCGTCATGTTCTACTTCGCGCGGTATGCATTCCAGATCAATACCGAGTTCGTGTTCCCAGGCGAAAGCGAACAAGGCTTTTTCATCGGAGTCGGTCGAATTAAATTTAAGCTCGGCGCCGTTTATTTTTTCCGACAACGATGGTTTACCTTTATTGCCATACCTAAAACGCAAATCTTCCGCCGCGATGCCTGAGTAATTACTCAACAACTGTCGCAGTCGTCCGCGAGACGCAATATAGCGTCGTCGATGTTTTTCAAACTTGAATCGATCTGCCCGTGCTTGTTCGCGTTCACTTAATAATGATCTGAGGGTTTTAATTTCCCATGTGTCTAGATTGAGATCAGCTGACCACACGTGTACCTCGTCGGGTTGCAACTCGGGGCAGTGGTTGCGTGCTTCCCATGTTGTCGGAACAAATCCCAGCACAGGTTCCGTTTTGGCATGTATTGTTTTTAGTGCGACGCGATCCAATGTTATAGAACCTGTGGCGTACCTAAAGTATTCATTTGTGCCAGGGCTTTCTCCTCGGTACTGGTCCCAATGCCTTTTTGTTTTAAATCGATAATTCGATACTGCAGGCCCTGTCGGTTAAACAACATGGTGTCACCGTCGTCCGCGCGCAACTCTACTAAAATGCCCTCACCGGGAAGATTATAAAATCCGGCTATTTCCAATGCCATGAGCGGAAGATGTCACCGCATTCGGAGACTATGATATTTATCATTCAAATCGCCACACACTGCTACAATGTGCGTTAAACGTAGCTTTTTTTCGCCAACATTTTTTGATTGCGTAGGTAAATGAACCAAGACAATATGAAAAAGGCCGCGGCTGAGGCGGCGCTCGATTATATCGAATTCGGTGACTTGATTGGGGTCGGTACCGGTTCCACCGTCAACTTTTTTATTGATGTGTTAGCTAAAAACAAGACCAAGTTCGATGGCGCCGTCGCTAGCTCGGTGGCGACGGAGGAACGGCTCAAAAGCCATGGTATCCCGGTGTTGGAATTGAATCGAACGGGTGATTTACCGTTGTATGTGGATGGTGCCGACGAGGCGACACGGCACCGGTATTTGATAAAAGGCGGCGGCGGCGCGTTGACCCGCGAAAAGATCATCGCCGAAGCCAGTGAAAAGTTTGTTTGTATTATTGATTCCAGCAAACTGGTGGATGTGCTGGGTGATTTTCCCCTGCCCATAGAAGTCATTCCCATGGCTCAAAGTCTAGTCGGAAGAAAATTAATGAAATTTGGCGGGTTGCCTCAGTTGCGAGAAGGTCTTACCACTGATAACGGCAACATCATCATCGATCTTAAGAATTTGAAGATTACCGACCCGGTTGATTTAGAGCGACAGATCAATCAGATGCCCGGCGTTGTTACCAATGGTTTATTCGCCCGCCGGCCCGCGGATGTTCTATTGATAGGAACAGAGTCGGGCGTGGAGAAAATTTAGCGAAGAATGGAATTATGGTGAGAGGCGCGCCTCGCGGCGGTTAAGTCTCTCGCACCGCGGCTACAACTTTCGCCAGCAAGCTGGCTCCTACCAGCGGCGTTCGGTGTTAAGCTTTCAGCAGCTAATATTGTTTGCGGAGATTTCTACAGGGCGCTGAGAGCCCCTAGCTTCTCCATGATTACGGGCCACGTTTGCAACCTGACAATTTAAGTCTTTTTGTAGGAGCGAACTTGTTCGCGAATCAATATTTGATTGTTGTTGAATAACGCGAGCAGTTCTTTGAAGTCTGCCTGTGTTTCCATAATATTGCTTGCGCAAAAAGTCTACCGCCGCAACACGTTCTCCAGGCGTTTTGCTTCGCCAGTAGTGAAGGTCATCCAAAATTGCCTGTCTACTATCCATGGTTCGTACTAAAACTGTCTTGGAGATCATGCTTAAAGGTCACCCGATTCGAATTCTGTATAAAGTGCTTTGAACGCATAGTATGCAGGATGTTTTCTCAACTGTCCCGAACGATGATCGACCAAGCCGTAACCGGGGTTAATTAACTGCCACCAGTATACTTTTTCAACAAAACCCGATTGCCAAGCGATTTGGTAATACTGTTTTAAATACTCTGCCTGAGTTTGCTCATCTACAGTGGAGCGTGGGTGACCTGAGTTGGGTGTCCACGGTTTTGTGTTTAACAATGGCCAATTCGTTTCGGTAATCCACAGTCGTTTTTGAGAACGATTGGCCAATGACAATATCGCATAAATCAACCGGATTTTCCGTTCTAGGTTAAAGAACCCATATTGTTTTCCTTGCGGTGAGCCACGCCGGTTGACATAAAGCTGTGACGCACATGCGTTCAATTGATAAGAATGGGCGTTGATTAAAGTTCTTAATGTCACCAAGGGTTCGAAATCGATCACTGACGAACCCAATAAGTTAATCCCATCAAATTCCTGTTTAACGCGATAGGCAATATCCAGCAATCGCAAATACTCACCGCTGTGGGCGCATCCCCATTTGCTGCGATTGATCGCGTTACCGATTTGAAAGTCTTTCGTGATATCTGAAAACCCCCGGAAAATGACTCGCAACTGGCTTTCCCATTGCCCCGGATCTAAAATGCTGTCTCGATTCTGCAAGACATTGATCAAAAAACGATGTTGTGGAAACTGTTTGGAAAACTCCACATAAGCTTCTATGCGCTCAGTATCCCATGACGGCACACGTAGTAACAATTCCTGTACACTCAGTTCATCCACCATCTCAAAAATGGCGGTGTTGTATTTTTCATTTGGAGAGATGCTCAGGCCGATAAAATCTTTCGCTGCTGGCTTATTGTCAGAAGGTTTAATGGTCAGATAGCGCCAAAACACCAATGGTGACAATAAAGCCGCGCTGACACCGATGGTGAGATATTCCTTGATATTTGGCCAACGCACACGCGGTTTTTCGTGTGCGGGCAGTTTGTAAGGCTGGTCGGAATGATAATCCCACCAGGATGTATCTTTTTCAACCATTTAAGGGAATACGAGACGGCCGGCGGTATGTTGACAATCAGCCTCTGAAAAGAAGTTGTATTGTATCATTTCGTAAGAAACTTCTATTCTAAAGATTGACGTGAATTTCCGGCGAAAAAATGCTCACCCAACAACCATGCACCTGTCCCTACTGCGGCGAAACCTTCGAGACCACCATCGATTTATCCGCAGGTACGCAAACTTATATCGAAGACTGCTACGTGTGTTGCCGACCCATCGAGTTTAGTATTGAAATGGATATCATGGGAGCGTTATCCACGATCCATCTCTCTCGCGACGATGAGTAGTATCAAGCATCGGTTGTCAACCAAACAAAGCTCGAAGTTGTAGGGGTAGGAAAATGTAATGACAATCCGATTGAACATAATTGGTGCAGGAAAGTTGGGCCGCACATTAGCGCAGCTCTGGCACAGTCATCAAGTTTTCGATATTGGTGATATTACGAATCAATCCATGCAAAGCGCTGTTGCCGCGATCAATTTTATCGGCGCAGGTCGTGCGACAAAGAATATCGAATCCATGCATAGCGCCGATGCGTATCTGATATCGGTGCCGGATGATGTCATTGCCGATTGCGCGCGCGAGTTGCTAACGGCTGGCATCGTTGAGGCGGGAAATATTATTTTTCATTGCAGTGGGGCATTGCCGTCAACGGTCTTGGTGCCTGAAAAATCATCGTTGCAAACGGCTGATTTGCGCTTTGCCAGTGTGCATCCGATGCGAAGTTTTGCTGATCCAAGCAACGCTGTGGATAATTTCACAGGGACTTTTTGCGGGATAGAAGGCGACGCTAACGCCGTATCTGTTCTTTCCGATGTGTTTGAGAAAATTGGTGGTCAGATGTTTTCGTTGGATGCGGAAAATAAAACGCTGTATCACGCGGCTTGTTGCATCACCAGTAATTATCTAACCGCGTTGATGGAATTCGCTTTGCGATGTTTTGAGAAAGGTGGTGTTGAGCGGGAGCAGGCGCTGCGTATCATGCGGCCCCTGGCTCAGGGCACGATGGATAATGTATTTGCACTAGGTCCGACAGATGCTTTGACCGGCCCGATCGAACGTGGTGATGTTGAGACGGTACGACAGCAACTGGAATCAGTAGGGCAATGGAGTCCTAAAGCCGCTGAGCTTTACCGATTGCTCAGCCAGGCCACATTGGAATTATCGCGGCAAAAAAGAAGCGCCAGCGAAACATCGCTGGCGCAACTCGCCACTATGTTACAAACACACCCGGAAGACTAAGCCGGTACAAACTTCAAAGCCACACCATTATTACAATAGCGCTTACCGGTAGGTGGTGGACCATCATTGAACACGTGTCCTTGATGACCGCCACAACGTGCGCAATGGTATTCCGTTCGCGGCAATATCAACTTGAAATCGGTTTTGGTTCCTATATGACCATCGATAGCTGCGTAAAAACTTGGCCAGCCGGTACCGCTATCAAATTTTGTTTCCGATTCGAATAATGATAGATCACAACCGGCGCAAACATAGGTGCCATCGTCATACTGCTTGTTCAACGGACTGGTGAACGGGCGCTCGGTGCCTTCATTGCGCAGCACGTCATATTGTTCCGGTGTTAAGCGATCCATCCATTCTTTATCGCTTAATTCGATTTTTTTAATGGTTTCTGTCGTCACGGTTTTTTGGACCTTGTCGTCTGTGTTGTCTTGGGCGGCCAGTTTATTGGCCAATAAAGATAATCCGCCGATTCCTACGGTACCCAGAAACGTTCGTCGATTTAACATTGCAGCATCCTTCATTCGAATTTTCAATCGTTTGGTTAGATTACGCTTCGATAGACCGGTTCCTGTATTCTATAGTTTAAGTGTTACGAATTATTAACAATGCTGTCACAAATGGGATTGGATAAATGAAAAGAATTTGTGTTTTTTGTGGATCAAAAGAGGGTAGTCGGCCCGAATACGTCGAAGCTGCGCGAGTGTTGGGCGCAGAAATCGCAACGCGGGGGTTGGGTGTGGTATACGGCGGCGCCCATGTGGGGCTCATGGGCGCGGTGGCAGATGCCGCGTTGGAACGGGGCGGTGAAGTAATCGGCGTGATACCGACATTCTTGTTGGAAAAAGAACTAGCCCACGATGGATTGACGGAACTGCGCGAAGTCAATTCCATGCACGAGCGCAAAGCCATGATGGTGAATCTATCCGATGGTTTCATTTCATTACCTGGTGGTTTGGGCACATTCGATGAAACCATGGAAATGTTGACCTGGGCCCAACTACGCATTCACGACAGTCCCTGTGGTTTGTTAAATGTCCATGGATACTACGACCGTTTGGTGGCTTTCCTCGATCACGCCAGCGAACAAGGTTTTATCAGCCCCGCCCACCGGCAAATGATAATGGTGGAAAATTCGCCGGGTAGGTTGTTGGATCGGTTCGGGTTGGGTTAAATCTAATCGCCGCGGGGCGCGCCTCCCACAGTTTCTCTTTATTGTCGGTACTCGCGTAGGAGCGACTTTAGTCGCGAATAGTTTTGGCAAGTCCCTTCCTTAGTCCGCCAAACGCGTTGCCCCCTGCACTGGCTCCTCTTCAATCGCTACGCTCTTTCAGAATGACGATCAGCTTGTCATTGCGAAGCAGGATGCTGAAGCAATCTCTTTAAAGCCGTCAGCACTCAGTTTTCAGTTTTCTGGAAAAATACGGCAACAACCACTGACAGCCAAATGCTGAGCGCTATAGGCAAGATCGTCACACGTCGCTTGCGATGACAGCCGCGGTCAGCTATCAGCTTCCAGTAATCAGTCGCGTAGGAGCGAGCGTAGCTCGCGAAGATAGAAACTATTGTTTCAAATAGCCACCAGCAACCCTAAAATTCCTCACCGTGCCCTACTCAAAATCAATTATTGTCGGCGTAGTTGTGGGAATGCTTGGTTGCCTGCTCATCATGACCCCGTTTGGCCGCCGGTTCGAGGAAATTGGCTTAGGCTGGTTGTTTCGAATCCGCGGCGGCGAACCGGCGCCCGAACAAGTCGTCGTCATCAGCGTCGATAAGTCGTCAGCACAACACCTGCAACAACCCACCAAGTTGAGGGATTGGGATCGATCATTGCATGCGACGTTAATTGGTGAACTACATCGCGCAGGTGCGTCCTTGGTCGCATTCGACGTGTTCTTTGACCGTGCCAAGGATGAGTCAAGTGATACAGAATTAGCTCAAGCGATTCGCGACGCCAATAATGTAATTCTATTCCAACAGACCGTTCGTGATGGTCAGATTGACCGGTTAGTCAACCCGATCGAACAGTTTGCCGTCGTCGCCAAGGCGCTTGCGCCGTTTTCTTTGCCTAAGATTCCAGAAAAAGTCAGCTTTTATTGGTCGTTTTATCAGGTCGTTCAGAGCACCGGTCAATCGTTACTTTGCCACGCTGCGTTAGTCCCCGATGCAAAACAATCCACCGCACAAACGGGTGAGTCACCGGTATTGGACGTGGTCGATGCACCGAGTCTGCCGGTCGTTTTATATTTGTTGCATGTTATCGACTCCAACGACGGAACCGCACAAACTAACCCCATCAAACTTGCAGATGAGTTCTGCAAGTTAACCGATCAGTTAAGAATACAAGCGAAATCGAAAAATGACGCTTTATTACGAGAAATTGTCAAGCTAACAAATCCAAACAACATTTCAGTCCTCAATAATTTACAACGAATTCTTGGGGAGACTGAACCGGTATACATCAACTATTACGGGCCAGCAAAATCGATTAATACAATCAGATACGCGGAATTGTTTGACCAACAAAGACAACCGCTTGAAAAAGCATTCACACAATTTAGTGGCAAGATTGTTCTCGTCGGGGGTGCCGACGTATCGGCCATTGATCAAATGGATGGTTTTCCCACGGTGTTTACCAGCGTAGGACTGGAACTTAATGGTGTCGAAATTGCCGCCACCGCTTTGGCTAATCTTTTGCAGGATAGCGTATTAGTACAGCTTTCCCCCCAAAAACGTTTTACTCTCGTGCTGTTTTTCGGATTAGTTTTGGGTTTATTAGCCATGCGTTTATCCGGCGTAAAAGCGGGTCTAATCGTTGTTGCGATCGGTGCGGTTTATTTATTTCTTTCAGCAAAAATTTTTTCCAATCAGTCAATCTGGTTGCCGGTCTTTACACCCTTAGCCATACAGTTGCCTCTGTTACTTGTCGTCAGTCAGACATGGAAATACTTGTGGTCAAAACGCCAAAGCGATCACTATCGTGCGTCTATTCGCTACTACGTTCCCGAAAAAGCGGCGCAGCAATTCGATAAGCAGGATTTCCCCGAGAAAGCATCGGAATTAGTTTACGGCGTGTGCCTTGCTAGCGATGTCGAGAGTTACACGACTTTATCGGAATCGCTTTCGCCAACCGCTCTTGCCGATCTGAAAAATGAATACTTTGAAACCCTTACAGCGTGCGTAAATCACCACGGAGGCGAGGCGTTGCACATTGAAGGCGATAGCCTGACAGCATTTTGGATGGGACAGGAAACTGATCACGCTTGTCGATCAAACGCTTGTTTGAGTGCATTGGAAATCGTGAAGCGAGTGAGGGAATTTAACAAGGGCCATATTCATACACCATTAAACACACGCATCGGTCTATTGGCGGGTGAAGTTGCGATTGGAAATATCGGCGGCAGTGGACGTTTCACTTACAGCCTCACCGGAGACACTATCAACACGGCGTCGCGCATCGAGAACCTAAATAAATTCCTTGGTACCCGACTACTGGCTGGTGCAACCACTGTCGTGGAACTGGACAACATATTTAGCCGCCGATTGGGCTCATTTTTACTGAAAGGTAAATCTGCCCCTCAAGCGATAATCGAAATTATAGCGACTCGCGACGAAGCGAGCGGTGAAATGCTCAATTTATGTGCCGATTTTGCGGAAGCCTTGTCATTGTTTGACGTTGGCAACTGGTCCGATGCAGCAACGCAGTTTGAAAGTATCCTGCAAAAACACGGCGATGACGGACCCAGCCGTTTTTACCTCAAACTCTGCAAGCAAAATGAAAAATCGTCTCTAAAAACTCCACAATCGGTGATTTCTGTGAAAAATCTCACAGAATTGGAAGCAACCATGCGTTGAAATAAACGCCTAAAAGTGGTAATAGTTTTGCCATAGGGAGTAAGAGCGTTGGCATTAAGTAAGGGAATGCTGCGCTCGGCTACGCAAGAGAGCCTGAGGGATGGAGCGAGCACACAGAACAATAAGATTGGGATGCGCTTGTCTGATTGCTTGGGCAACGTCAAGCGCGACTTACGCGCAAACAGGTTGTGAAATACCTGTAGCGCGAGTTGTTTCCGCCCAAGGCGATGTTCGTCTCGATCAAACCACCGCCTCCATTGACGACTCCGTTTGTCCCGGAGTCGTCATTCGTGTCGGTCAAAACAGCCGTGCCGCTGTTCTGGTATTTGAGCAAAACACTGTCCTGCGTATCGATCAAAACACCGACTATGTCATTTCCGCCGACGATGACGAAGGCTGGGTCGTCGATTTACTGAAAGGCATCATCCATTTTTTCAGCGACACCCCGCGACGGCTGGATGTCAAGACGCCGTTTATGAATGCCGCGATTGAGGGCACGGAGTTCCTAGTCACCGTCGAAAACAACCAAAGCGATGTCTTGGTCCTAGAAGGCCAAGTTCGCGTTAGTAATGAGCAAGGCGAGTTGCTGCTTGCAAGCGGACAGGCGGCTAGTGCCAGGCAAGGGCAGGCGCCGCGGAGACGTCAGGTCGTCGAGCCTTTCGATGCCGTGCAATGGGCACTTTACTATCCATCCCTAGGTGCTGATGAGCAAACCCCTGATGAAGTGCGTGAAGCGAACGAGTTGCTTGCGGTCGGACGAGTCAATGAGGCGAATGAAATTCTTGTCCGGTACAAAGACGATGCAGTAGCGCAGGCCTTGCTAGCGATGATTGCGGTTGCGCAGAACCGTAATGATGAAGCGGAGCAATTGGCGACAAACGCCGTGTCGTTAGATCCAAATTCGTCCACCGCGCACACGGCGTTGTCCTATGTCCAACAAGCACAATTCGACTTGGATGCGGCGCTTGCAAGCGCAGAGCTTGCAGTAGAAAAAGATGCTGGCAATGCTTATGCGTGGGCGAGACTGGCCGAATTGCAGTCGTCTTTCGGCGATCTAAAAGCATCGTTGCAAAGCGCCCAGAAAGCTGTGGAAGCCGATCCGGGCATATCACGCACCCAAACCGTACTCGGTTTCGCGCATTTAACCCGGATCGAAGTCGAAGAAGCCAAGATCGCTTTTAACAAAGCCATTAATCTGGATCCAAGTGACGCACTCCCACGTTTAGGTCTCGGTCTCGCATTAATCCGCAAGAATCAACTTAAGGAAGGCCGCGAACAAATCCAAATCGCCGCCAGCCTCGATCCCAAAAACTCGCTCATCCGCAGCTATCTCGGTAAAGCCTACTTCGAAGAAAAAGACGACGAACGTGCAGCGACGCAGTTAGAGCTTGCTAAGGAATTAGATCCTAATGACCCATCGCCTTACCTGTATGACGCGATCAGAAAACAGGCGGAAAACGATCCGATTGGCGCTTTGCAAGACCTGCAAAAATCGAATGAACTAAATGACAATCGCGCCGTATACCGGTCAAGTCTTTTAATTGACCAGGATGAAGCATCGCGTAGTGCGGGCCTGGGGCGTATTTACAACGATTTGGGCTTCCAACAACTTGGTATCTTGGAAAGCTCGAAGTCGCTCGCTATTGACCCGTCAAATCATTCTGCACATCGGTTTTTATCGGACGTATATGCAGATAGACCTCGACATGAAATAGCCAGAGTGAGTGAGTTGTTGCAGGCACAAATACTACAACCGGTGAATGTTAATCCCATACAACCGCAACTTTCCATAATCGATTTAAATATAGCTAACGCTTTAGTATCGACGGATTCATCGTTTAATGAGTTTACGCCTTTATTCGAAAGGAATAGATTTATCGTGAATGCCTTCGGAGTGGGTGGGAACCATAACACGCTAGGAGACGAAGTCGTCGCATCCGGTTTAACAGACAAATTCTCATTTAGTGTGGGACAGTTTCATTATGAAACGGATGGTTATAGAGCTAACAATGAACTAGAACATGACATTTATAATATATTCGGCCAATTTGCATCGGCACCCGACCTGAACTTTCAATTTGAACTTCGAGATCGCGAAACAACTTCTGGTGATTTAGGATTTGAATTTGATCGAGATGGATTCGATCTCGAACGAAGTGACGATTTGGAGGATAATGCCAATAGAGTCGGGGTAAACTACGGACTAACCTCAAACTCTCAACTGCTATTTTCTATAATTGATACCAAACGGATTAGATTGAACACCCAATCTCCGCCATTTCCAGCACCTTTTGTTGCGCAAGTTGATCGCAAGGAAGAGGGAATACAATTTGATGGACAATACATTGTCAAACATGGTCGCATTAACCACTCTTTCGGCTTGCTTAGGTATAATTTCAATGTTGACGAAACAATAAGCGCGGATTTCTCTCCACAATCATGCGTGCTCGGAGATAACTGTGTGTTGTCTGATTTACAAGCAGTGGTTAAACAAAACTCTGTATATTCTTATACTAACGTCAACTATCCTGATAATTTTTTGTGGACATTAGGAGCTAGTTATGACTCCTACGACGATAAGGAAAATGGCGTGAACGTAAGCGAACTAAATCCAAAATTTGGGCTTCGATGGAATCCAAACGAAGGTTTGCAACTTAGAGTTGCATATCTAAAAACCTTAAAACGAAGACTCTTGGCTAACCAGACTCTCGAACCGACTAATGTCACCGGATTCAATCAGTTTTTTGATGATTTTAATGGCAGCAGTTCAGAGTTAACTGGCATCGGTGCAAGTTACAGTTTTTTGGGTGACTGGACGATGGGCATCGAATCTACAAGGCGGAAGCAAACAGGTCGATTTTCGTTTGTGGGTGGAGGTACCTCAAGTGAAGAGCGAGAAGAACTCACTAGCGGAATATATGTTCTGTGGACAGCAAACGCATCCCTGGCAATTCAAGGAGAGTATTTTATTGACAGTTATGAAAATGATGATAGAGAGTTAACCGGGCAACCAATTGATTTAAACTCGTCGATCTTTTCATTGGGGCTAAGATATTTTCATTCAAAAGGCTATTTTGCTGAACTAGTCGCGTTGCGAGTAAATCAAGATGTCACCCAAAGACCGGTTGTTTTGGGTTCAAATGGGATTCCAACGGCCGGACCCGAAACGAAAGATAAGGATGACTTTGTCATTGTAAATGGCGCAACTGGATATCGGTTTAAGGGACGTCGTGGATTTGTTGCGATAGAATTTAATAATCTGTTTGATCGTGAGTTCAATTATCAAAGCGATAACTTTAGATCTACAGTTACTCGGAGCCCAAGATTCGTACCGGACGCGACAGTTTTTTTAAAAGCGCAATTAAGTTTTTAAACTTACCTAATAGGAGGAATATAAATGAAATATGACGATGTAAGTAAGTACAGCTACGGTGTTCCAACTTTATCAACCGCTATAGTATCTGAAATTGAGAGTCTGAGTGAAATTAAAGAGTTGAGTTTCGTTATCGCAGTTGGAGTTGACTCGGATGGAAATAGTGATCGCTTGGTTGTTCTTGTGCCAGACCATAAGGGCGACGGGGTAAGTAGTGCAGAATTACCCATAGAAACCAAACAGTTATTAGATAGCTTTAGTATCACAGCGACTAAATTCGAAGGTTGTCACTGGTTTTTAAACCCACCGGGAAAGTTTGTGCGGTGCTAACTCGCGTGGGGGCGATATCAAAGCGTAGTGTTGCGCCAAACGATTTGAGGTCGAATTCCAAAAATATTTTGGTGGGTTACGGCTGACGCCTAACCCACCCTACGTGATGGCATTTTGACGAGGGTAGCTAGCGGTAGTCTCAGGAATGTCATAAGCCCGTCGTTTCACCGGTCGCCAGCAAGCTGGCTCCTACTATAACTTTCTATCGCGAGAGGCGTACCCTCGCGGCGATTAAATAGCTTATCTTTTTTGCCACTCTATCGCAGCGTGGCGCCGCTACTATAAGAATCATTGTGATTGGTATTAAACTGTCATCCTGAGCATCAGCGAAGGATCCAGTTCAAATGTTTCGCGAGACTGCCACTTGCTCCTGCAATGCCAGCACTTCCGCCATCCCTGGTGGTCGCCACTCACTCCTACCCTAGAGATTGGAGAAATAACTCACCATCTTCTCGCGTGTTTTTGTATCGGGAAGTTGGCCGTAGCCCGCTTGCATGTTGTCGACTAAATGTTTTGGTTTGCTGGTGGCGGGGATGACGCAGGTCACGCCGGGGTGGGAGACGATGTATTTTAGGAAAAACTGCGCCCAGGTTTGACAATCGATTTCCTCAGCCCAATCCGGCAATGGTTTGTCTTTGACGTGGCGGAATAAGGCGCCCTTTTCAAAAGGCCGATTGACCAACGTTGCTATTCCCTGATCTTGTGCCAATGGTAGTAACGAATTTTCCGCTTCTCGCACGCCAATGGAGTGAGGGAGTTGTACAAAATCAATGCCACCTTGCCGCATCCATTTTTCCAAGTCGTCAAATGCGCGGGTTACCCAATGCGTGACGCCGATGTAACGAACCCGTCCTTGTTCTTTCCAGTCGCGCAGGGTTTTTAAATGTGTTGCGGTATCCACCAGATTATGCACTTGCATTAAATCCATTTGTTTTACCCGCATGCGTTCGAGCGATCTTTGCATTTGCTCGATGCCGGCGCTTTCTCCGTCCGTCCAGACCTTGGTGGCGTAAAATAATTTGTCCTGTATATCGAGTTCCTCCGCCATCTCGCCCAACACCGTCTCAGAGCGGCCGTACATGGGTGACGAATCGATAACATTGCCGCCCATTTCCACAAAACGTTTTAACACTTCACGCCGTGGCGCGCGGGTATCCTCATCGTTTCCTATATCGAATGTTTGCCAGGAACCAAGACCAATCACCGGGACGGTTTCGCCGCTGGCAGGAATCGCGCGATGAATCATTTTTTCACTGGCCAGGACGGGCAAGGGCGAGACGCAAGTAGCGCCCACCATTGCGATGGTTGTGTGTAACATTTCACGCCGGTTCATTTCACGCATAGGTTTATCCTCGATGTATTCTCTATTTCATCGCAGTTGACGGTGCTGCTGGTGTAGGTAGATGAGTAGCAGACTTGTCATGGGCGTTTCCAAGCTTAAGGCCAACAATCAACCACACCAGCGCCAAACCTACGCCGAGTCCCGCGATCCCAGCAAGACCAAAACCCAGTTTCGTAAGGCCGGTGTAAAACCAGCCGCTAATGGCGTCACCGCCCCGATAAACAACAGTATCGATGAAGTTTTTGGACTTATATTTATCTTTCCGGTTCACCACAGTAAACAATACTTCGCGCGCTGGTCTTGCTATTGCATAGTTGCCCGCTCGGCGTGCTATCTGAATCGCTAAGAATACGGCCAGCGTCGGCATAAAACTCAGTGTAGTGAGACCCAACACCAGCAGACCAGGAATCAGCGCTAGTGTTAGTGGCAAACCGAAACGTGTCATCAATCTACTTGTGATAAATAGTTGCAATATCACGGTCAACGCATTGACGGCGAGATCTATAGTGGCAAATATGGCCGTGCGGCGTTCGGAGTCGTCAAATGCATCGCGTACTAATTCCGCTTGCATGAAATACAAAAAAGTCGATAGCGTCGTGAACAGAAAAATGTAAATGCAAATACCGATCAGGTAAGGTGACTTCAATACATTTCGCAATCCCTCCCAGGCCGCGCCACCCATTGCGGGTACCTTGTCCGTATTGCTACGCGATTCGTTGTTTGTAGCGATGCGTCCCAGGGTCATCACACATATAGTAGCGATAACCAAAAAGCCCGATGAAACCAGCAAAAGATTGCCTATGCCGAGCCGTTGTGCCAGAAATGCCGTCAATAACGGGCCTGCGATAGCGCCGGCGCTGCCGCCGGCTGCAATCACAGCGAATAAGCGTTTGGCTTGTTGGTTGGAAAAGATATCCGCCATGAAACTCCAGAACACGGATACGACAAATAAATTGAATACACTGACCCAGATAAAAAACGCATAGGGAACGGAACGGACGGTGGGTGCCAGTTTGATGAGCATCGCGAATATCAAAATGTTGGCGATAAAAAATAGATAGACGCCCGGTAACAGGATACGTCGGGGGAAACGGGCGGCCGCCGTGCCGAACACCGGAACGACCAACAGCATCACGATAAATGTTCCGGTAAACAACCATTGCAGATTTTCGATGCCACCTAGCACACCCATTTCGTCGCGCACGGGCCGTAAGATGTAGTAGCTGCACAACAGACAGAAAAAATAGACGAAGGACAAAACAACCGCTGGAATTTCCTGCGGTTTTGCATTGACGGTAGCGAGTAGTTTCCGTAATAACGAACGTGTCACGTGAGTATTAGACAACATAACTTTGCCCCTGTGTGGACATATCGTCCGCTTACAATGACTAGATTCACCACGCTATTCTTGTGGGAGCGGCCGCGCGCCAACCCGCTTCTCTGCGGTTAATCGAATTGTTAATGCCACCCGAAGATACCGAATCTCGTTCATTAAAAGATGGTAATGCGGCAATCTATGGCAAACAGGAACTCGGTTGGTGAGTCTTATGTCTAATGTTTAACCAGATAGCTAGGATTGCTGTCTGACCCGCTCCCCCTCCCTGAGCGGGGATTCCGCGTTATGCGGAATCGATATCTATTGGCCCCGGTTATTTCTTCTCCTTCTTACCGGGGCCATTTTTTTAAGTGTTCAGAAGATGAACGACATGTTTTCTCGCTTTCTCTATGCCACCGCGTTTACTGGCGGAGAAAAGTTGCACACTCACGCCGGATAGTTCGCCGACGGCGTTCTCGACCTCGCGCAATGCATTGGAGGCTTGTTGACGGGTAAGTTTGTCCGACTTGGTCAGCAGAATATGTACAGGAATCTGAAAATGCTCACGCCATTCCAGCATTTGTGCGTCCAGCGGTGTCAGCGGCCGGCGCGCATCCATAGGCAATATCAGGCCTTTAAGGCTTTCTCGTTCACTCAAATAGGCCTCGAGATTCCTGCGCCAATGTTTTTTCAAGTTTTCCGGTACCTGTGCATAGCCATAACCGGGCAGATCTACCAAGCGCGTGGTTTCGTCGATTTCAAAAAACACGATTTGTTGGGTGCGGCCCGGTGTCTTGCTGGTGCGGGCCAGCCCGTTACGTCCGGTGATGGCATTAATAGCGCTGGATTTGCCCACGTTCGACCGACCTGCGAACGCCACTTCCCGGCCCACATCTCGAGGCCATTGTTTTGCTGTGTGAGCGCTGATAATGAAGTGCGCCGCGTTCAGATTAATTGATGGCATTGTTGGAAAACGTTGGTTTTGGGGTCCAGTTGCGCCACGTGGATTGAGTTTTATACACTGTTCAAACTAAGCGGCACCGCTAAGGATATCGTATAATGCGGCGCTCGCCGGAACGCATTACAGCGAATGCCCGCAGAACAATTTTAAGTGAAACTCTAATAAATTAAGAGTTTTCTCAACAATAAGCAGGAGACCAATTGTCAATGAGAATAATTCGTTATGTGTGCGCGATGCTTGCGTTAGCACTGACCACAACCACCGCAAACGCCAGCGGTGACGTCAAGGCCGGAGAGCAAAAGGCGCAGGCCTGCGCGGCATGCCACGGACCCAACGGCGCCAGTCCGAACGCACAATTTCCGAATTTGGCCGGGCAAGTGCCGGGTTATATCGCCAAGCAACTGGAAATGTTCAAATCGGGCGAACGCGCCAACGATGTCATGAAAGGTCTGGCAGCTCCGTTGTCTGAGCAGGATATGGCCGATCTCGACGCCTATTTCGCTGCGCAAAAACCTGCTATGCGTAGCGTGCCTGAGGACCAGGCCGAGATAGCCATGTTGGGGCAGGATATTTATCGTGGGGGCTACGAACCGCTCGGCGTGGCGCCGTGTATCAGTTGTCACGGTCCCGCGGGGCACGGGATTCCGCCGCGTTTTCCGCGTGTGTCAGGTCAATATGCCGAATACCTGGAACAACAACTGATGTTATTCAAATCCGGTGAGCGTGCCAATGACGTCATGGAACCCATAGCATTCCGTCTTTCGGTGCCGCAGATCAAGCAATTGGCATTGTATATGTCGGGTTTGCAGTAAGCGATTTTTACCTCATTGCCTTAAAAAGGCGGCGTTGGCCGCCTTTTTTATTGTCATGTGGGCATTTAGAGATTCAAAGGCTTGTCAGAAACCAAAGTACACCCCATGATTTATTACCATGACTACTCGAGTTAACTGCTAGAGGTTCGCTAGTGATTGTTCGTCTAGTGCTAGCCCTCATGGTTTTAGTGGGTTTGATGTGGTTTTTAGGCTGGTTTGGCAAGGCCTCGCCGGAACAACGTGCCCGGACGATAAAACTGATCCTGTTGTACGGTGTCGCCGGGGTATTGTTGTTACTAGTCGCTACCGGTCGCATCCACTGGCTGTTTACTGCTTTAGCAGCAGCTATCCCGGTGGTTCGGCGTCTTATTCTGGCCAAACACGCATGGAATACTTTTCAATCCGCCAAAGACGCCTTCGGACGAGGACAAACGGGTAACACCGACCAGGCCCGGCGCGACGGTGCAATGACCAAGGACGAAGCATACGAAATTCTCGGATTGCAACCCGGCGCATCGAAAGAAGAAATCATCGCAGCACATAGACGCCTGATGCAAAAAAACCATCCGGATCGCGGCGGAAACGCCTATTTGGCATCACGCATCAATAAAGCAAAAGACATATTACTAGGCAAATAGCCAAACATCCATGTCTACACTGCGAGTCGTCTATTTCGGCAATTTCAACTCGCTGTCTGTTTACTTCTTGTCAGCGCTGACTCAGTTACAAACGGATGTGGTAGCTGTAATCTTGCCGGGATACGGTTTGTTCGCACGGTCGACCAGCGACTTGCCTGTAACAAACAATAAAAGCGAGCCAATGACGCATCTCATACAAAGTGCAGGTATCCCGTTTTGCCATGTTGGAGCGGGCGAATGGCCTGACGAATCGCGTACATTTCTCCACCGATGGCAGCCGGATATCATTCTATCAGTCTGTTTTCCCCACTTTATTCCGGAGGGAGTTAGAAAAGTCGCCAAACAAGGAAGTTTCAACTTCCATAGCTCGCTATTACCTGCCTATCGTGGACCGGCACCGGTTTTCTGGCAACTGTATTATGGTGAAAACAACACCGGCGTCAGTATTCACCAGCTTAGCGACGACATCGATGGTGGTGAGATTTATTGCCAACAGGAGGTCTCATGGCCCGTCGGCGCCAGCGCGGACCAAATCGATCAGTTGCTGGCAAATGAGGGTACGCAACAATTTTCCATACTACTGAAAGCATTGGAAAACAATACGGCGACTTGTTACGCGCAAGATGGATCGGTGATGAGTTATTTTCCCGCACCGTGTGCGAACGACACCATTGTCCCGACATCGTGGTCAGCCCGGCGTGCGTTTAATTTTATTCGTGGGTTGGCCGGGCGTGCATTGCCTGTTGTGATTCGAACACCTAAAGAAGACATTCCGGTGAGGCGGGCGGTTGGTTTCAGCAGCAACGAAATCGGTGAGTCATTGCAAGCCGGCGAACTGGATATCCCATTTACACCCGGTGTGCTACGGGTGCGGCGTAGCGAGTGAATTCAATCAATTTGAAAAATGAGTTAAACTTGCATCCCGGGATTATCCACACGTTTAAGTTATGTTTAAACGAAACGCGGCGCCCATGGCGCGACGCCGTAAAGCGATATTTCGGGCAGACAAATCTTCGGGTAAGGCGCGGGTCAAAATTGAGCCGACGTTGACGTCGGCTTCCGTTCTTGCGACCACAAAACAGGTTTCTGCCAGACCCGTAAAACCTGTCACCCAGACGGACAGGCAGCGGGATACCTCAAGCCAAACGGTACGTACACATATTAGACCCGTGACACGGCGTAGACCGTGGACATGGTTGTTTGCATTTGCTGCACTCACCACCAGCGCTGCCTGGCCTATAAACTTAAGTGGCCTCGAATATACCCGCGAGCAAATATGGGGTGTCGACCAGGCTTTGGTGGCAGACGCTTTGGATCAGCATGTTCACCATGGGTCTTTGCCCACCGGTTTGCGATTGACGACTGGCGATAAAACCTACAACTCGAAGATTCACTACAGCCTGGATGCGAATCTGCAAGCTACCGTGCAAGGCTTATTACGGAAATACGGTCCGGACTACGGCTCATTCGTCGCCATCGAGCCGGAAACCGGGCGCGTATTAGCCATGGCCAGTTATAACCGTGCCGGTCGTGATGTGGGCAATCTCGCTTTGCAAAACACGTTCCCAGCCGCATCGGTATTTAAGGTGGTAACTGCCGCAGCGGCCATTGATCAAGGCAAAGCGAATTACGCGACTGTACTTCCCTATAACGGCAAAAGCACCAGCTTGTACAAAACCAATGTATTTAAACATAAGAATAACAAGTGGACACGTAAACCGACGCTACGCTCGGCGTTTGCGAAATCGGTGAATACGGTATTCGCACGACTGGGGATTTATCATGTAGGTAGCGAAGTTTTGGAAGAATATGCCAATCGTTTTGGTTTTAACAATGAGATTAGTGGTGATATTCCAGTTAATACCGGTGTGACGCAGATCGATCACGGTGACGATTGGTCCGTAGCGGAAGCGGCTTCCGGTTTCACACGATCTAACACCATGAGTCCGTTACAAGGTGCGATGATTGCGGCCACCATTGTAAACGAGGGAGTGATGGTCAAGCCTTACCTGGTTGAGTCGGTAAACAACGAGGATGGCATCTTGTTGTACGAAGCCCAGTCTGAGCCGGTCGGACAGATCATATCTTCACGCACAGCATCGCAAATGCGTATTCTGATGCGTGAAACCGTGAAATCCGGTTCCGCACGCAAATCGTTTAGAAAGTTTTTTACCAATGGCATGGCTCAAGCCGATGTGGGCGGCAAAACTGGTTCGCTAACCGGTTTTGAACCCAAGGGCAAATACGACTGGTTCGTAGGTTATGGCGAAATGAACGGACGAAAAATCGCCTATGCAGCCATGTGTATCAATGTCGAAAAGTGGTATGTGAAGTCGGCATATTTGGCCCGCAAGGTGCTGGAGTCGTATTTTGAAGCCTAATTTGCATCATCAAACGTAACGCTTAAACCGCAGCGTCCCGTCGCGTTCCAGTTGATCTACCAACGCGACCTCCCAGTCCAGATAATCCTGCATTCGCCTTTGGGCAGCGTCGGGATGATCGTAAGGTTTGTACCAGACATCGTCCGCATCCGGGTTGATATCAGTGTCGGCGGCGTCTTTAAACCCGCTGTCACAGGAGAAACCTGCTTCGACCCATGCATTGTTCCCTCCTTGCAAAACCCGAACCAATTGATTGGGACGTAAGTCGGCAATGTCGTTTGCTGCGTAGTGAGCCAAAATACCATCGGGTGAGGTGATGACCAACAATCCGGTCGGTGGCATCAAGGTCAAGGTAGCTTCGATATCCGGACGTATTGCCCATTGTGCATTAGGAATATGCGATTTTCGAAAGCTCAAGCTGTCGGCAAAGTCGAGTACACGCACTGACTCGCCGGAATCCAGCGCCGCTTTGAGTTCGAACGCCGTCAAAGTTTCCGCAGGCGAAAAACCCAACAACGGAGGCTTGTAGGGTTCAGTAACTAAATCCTGATTTTCGAACGCATCCTTTAGCACAAACACTTCGGTCCAACCCATTTGTACTAACCATGACGCCGTCATGATCGCGCGTATCTGCGTGTGGTCAATGAGCACAACTGTCGCGTTACGTACCACTATGTACTCATCCGTTGCTTGTACGAGTTGGCCGCCGGGTGCGGAACGCGAACCGGGCAAGTGCGACGCCACAAATTCTTCAGGCGTTCGTACATCCAACAGATAAACGGTCCTGACAGTGTCTCGTTTGAGTTCGTCTAATTCGCGATGAGTCATGTAGCGAACGCCAAAACGCTCACCTACGTTTTTCGCTCTTCGCAAAGCGGTATCCACGCTGTCCGAAGACGGCAACGATGCTTTTTGTTCTGCGCCGCGGTCGACATCATAGCCCGCCAGTTGCCAACCCATGGTACCGTCCTTCAATGCCATAACGCGATTGGGAATTCCGGCGTTGATCAACGACTGTGTGCCGATAATGCTGCGGGTGCGGCCGGCACAATTGACAACGATGTCGGTGTTGGCATCCGGCGCGAGATCGTGTAACCGGTACACCAATTCCGCCCCGGGTGTGTTGATACCCCCGGGGATACTCATGCGGTGGTATTCGCTAAAAGGACGGCTGTCTAAAATCACTAAGTCGTCGCCAGATGCTTGACGCGCACGCAGATCAGCCGCGGTAATGCGGGGCGTATCATAAGTGCGTTCGACGAATTCGCCGAATGCTTTGCTCGGTACGTTGATGCCGTTGAACAACTCGAAACCGGCATTATTCCAGCCGTCGATACCGCCCTCGAGTACGGCGACGTTGCCGTAGCCGAAACTCTCGAGTCGTTCGGCCGCGCACCACGCCGTATTCTCCGCACCCACGGGCCCCGCATCGCAAAGCACGATGTGGGTGTCGAGTCTCGGCACCAGTTCGGCAAAACGTAGCTCTAATCGACTTAGCGGAATACACGAGGCAAGCAGCAAATGGCATTTGGCAAACACACCTTGTTCGCGCACATCAATGAGTGCGATCTCGGCAGGTTCGAGCAGTTTCCGTCTTAGTTCCAGGGCTGAGGTATTTTGCATATTTGACTACACGTCACTTTCCACGCGCATCGCGAATATCATCATGCGGTTTGAAATAACGCCATTGTTTATCTTTGGCGTCTAGATATTCGCGTTTGGTCAGTTGTTCCAGACCCAATCCATACATGTGAAAGTTCACCACCGGTTCGCCGGCGTCGATGTGAATGGAATGCAAATCGTCCGGTAACATCGCAACAGCGGTTCCGGGTTCGACCGTTTTGCTGTCAACCATTTCCACATCACCGTCAGTCCGGCGACGGTAAAACCGGTTGAGTTCATTACCCTGAATACCGGCAATTACAGCCCAGGTGGTGTGATTGTGCGGTGGCGTACGCACGTCGCCGTCGCTCACCTGCAAATACAGTGCGAACCGGTGGTCGTCGCCTTCCGACAAACGGTACAGGCAAGACGTATCCTTATCATCAGCGCCCGGCGCGGGAAAGTCATCGAGACCGAACAAATCCGTATGCTTTGCCAGTGAAATTAGTTCCGTCTTAATATTTTCTAGTGAATCACGAGTGATGCCTTGATTTTTCTCAATGTCACGGATTCTGTTGACAGTTTGTCGTACTGCATTGTTACGTGTTTCGGTGCGGATCATGCTAAATCTCCTTAAGATTCCCTCGTAACAATGTACCGTTTGATGACCGTTTGCGGTAGGGGTGCTTGTTGATAAACTTGGCTACCCATCGTATTACTCACTTTTTTATTACCCGGTAGCTTACGTGAAACAATATTTGAACACAGTTCGCGAAGTCCTGGACAAGGGCACGCGCAAGGAAAATCGTACGGGTGTCGATACTCTATCGACATTCAATATTAACTACGAAATCGATTTGCGGGAGGGTTTTCCGCTGCTGACCACCAAGGAAATTTCGTGGAAAAACATCGTTATTGAAAATCTTTGGTTTTTATCCGGCGATACCCATATTGGTTTGCTCAAAAAACACAATTGCAAATTCTGGGATCCGTGGGCGGACGAAGACGGCAAAGTGCCCAGTGCATACGGTAACTTTTGGCGTCATTTTCCAGTACACAATGACGGACAGGTGGCATTTAACGACCAGGTCGAATGGGTGATCGGCGAACTAAAACACAATCCCATGAGTCGCCGCCTATTGATCAGTGCGTGGGCGCCGGGAAATGCACAAACCAGTGCATTGCCGCCTTGTCATGCATTATGGATATTGAATGTGCAAATGGATGAAAACAACGAGCCTTATTTGTGTCTGCATCTCACCCAACGCAGTTGTGATATTGCGTTAGGCATTCCCTACAACATCGCCGGTTATTCTTTTTTGCTGGAACTGATTGGTCATTTCACCGGCATTCGCCCCGGTATTTTTGCGCACACCTTGATCGATGCGCATATTTATACAGCAAAAGCCGATGGCACCATGGCGGAATACGATCATATTCCAGGATTGCAGGAACAACTCACGCGCGAACCAAGAGCGTTGCCGGGTTTAACCATCGAGCCTTCGATTAAATCGTTGGATAACATACGGGCATTGTTGGATGCCGACACCGATGAGATTATGTCCAAGTTTCCGCTCGAAGGTTACGACCCGCACCCCTTTATTAAATTCAAAGTCGCAGTTTAAAATGATTGGCGCCATTGTCGCCATGACCGAAGACAGGATCATCGGCAAGGATGGCGCGTTGCCTTGGCACTATGCCGCCGATCTGAAACGCTTTAAACGCCTAACCATGGGTGGAACCATTATCATGGGTCGTAAAACCTGGGAGTCGTTGCCAAAAAAACCATTACCAGGACGGCGCAATATCGTCATCACTCGAAGTAACCTGGTAGGTGCCGAATGTTTTAAAAGCATTGACGACGCGCTCGCTGCCTGCGAAGGCGATGTGTGGCTTATCGGCGGCGCGCAATTATTCGAGAAAGGTTTAAAGTATTGCGATATCATCGACATGACCTATGTACCGGACGAGATTAAGGGAGATAATCTTGCCCATCTAAATAACATCGCGTGGGAAGAGTGGGAAGCGGGACCACTACACATTCATGAAGGTGATGCGCGGTTAAAACACCAAGTTTTTAGGCGCAAATAACAAAAAAATCACCCATTTGGGGGATGAATTTTATTCGCTAAACATTCAAACTTGTGGCCTCGTAAACCATCATGGAAGAGGTAGCAAGGATGAAAAAGTATAAATTGATTGCATGGACAAGCTTAATCGCGGTTTTGCTGGGCACGAAGCTAGTAACGGCGAATGCTCAGGGACTCGAAGATTTAATGAAATCTTTGCCTGATGCACCGTTATCATTTGAAGTTACAACCACGTCTTCGTGTCCCGGGCCCAGACCACGCAATATCGGTTGCACCACCATCTGCAAACCTTGTAAGACCTATGTATGTGTTAATGGTGCATGGGTACCCACTGACCTCGACTGGCCAGACAGGATATGCGAGCCACTACCGGGTACGGGCGGCGGCGGTAATGTGTGTGTCGGCACCGATACCGGGTTTTGTCCGGCCGAATGTTCTTCCTGTATTTAGTTCAGTAGTGCGGCATCATTTATTATAAAAGGGCGGTGGGCGATTATTTCGCCCGCTGGCTGTTTATTCTTGCAACGGTTGACTTGCTGAACGCTTGTATTTTCGTCAACACGTCTATCAGTTACTTCGAAACAATTGAAACAAATCACTGGAGCGCTGATATAAAATCGAAACATCTCATCCGTACAGTGCGCACTCAAGATACTAGACGCATAGAACAGGATGGAGATGATAGTGAAAAAGACAATCGCGACTTACGGAGCATTGGCCAGTTTTTACCTGGCCATTTTTATCGTTTTTTATTTTTACGCATTACCGGTATGGAGTGACACCGATCCGGCGGCGGGTGTTGAATCCGTCCGCGACGACGATTTTTACCAGCAAGGACAGTTTTCCGAAGATAAGGTCGAACTCGGTCGGCTACTGTTTTTTGACAAGATTTTAAGCGGTAACAAAAACATCGCTTGTGCCAGTTGTCATCATCCGAACTTGGGTACATCCGATTCCTTGTCGCTTTCTCTCGGTGAAGGCGCGACCGGTTTGGGAAAAGACCGGTGAGCCACCCAAGAAACACCCGTGCTTGGCCGTGTGCCGCGCAATTCACAGAGTCTGTATTTTCTTGGTGCGAAGGAATTCAAGAGTTTGTTTCATGATGGACGTGTCGAGCGCGATCCCAACAATAACTGGGGGAACAGATTCTGGACACCGGCGCGTGCACAACTTCCAAAAGGGTTGGACAACGTATTAGCCGCCCAAGCGATGTTTCCGGTCACATCGGATATCGAAATGGCCGGACACAAAGGCGAGAATGAAATCGCCGACGCCATCGCGATCGACGATTTGGGAGGACCCGACGGTGCCTGGGCACGCATTGCCAAACGTTTACAAACCATTCCGGAGTATGTAGACCGGTTTAGATCTGCATTTATGGATGTCGACTCGGCCGAAGACATCGAGTATGTGCATGCCGCCAATGCCATTGCGGCATTTGAAACTGTCGCCTTCCGTGCGGATAACAGCCCGTTTGACCACTATCTAAAAACCAGGGATATGGGCCACTTAAGTACTTCGGCCCAACAAGGTATGGCGCTTTTTTATGGTAAAGCAAATTGCGTGGCCTGCCATAGCGGCAAGTTTCAAACCGACCAACAGTTTCATGCCATTGCCATGCCGCAAATTGGTCCCGGCAAAAACGATGGTTTCGACCAAACTTATTGGCAGGAAACCGGTTTTATGGCACGTCTGGAAGACTTTGGCCGTTATCGAGTCACCAACGATCTGGCTGACAAATACAAGTTTCGCACGCCTACGTTACGCAATGTCGAATTGACCGGGCCGTGGGGACATGGCGGTGCGTATACATCGTTGGAAGATGTTGTAAGACACCACGCTAACCCGGTTGCTTCATTGAACAACTACGACACAACCTCTGTATCGTTGCCCCGTATACCTCAAGTGATTGAAAAGACGGCTCAGGGTTCGGCCCTCGATTTTCGGCTGGTCAACCCCGCTAAATTGGAAGACTACCAGCGGCGCGATGATTGGGTCATGCATTCACCACGCCTGGCAAAAAAGATTTACGAGGCAAACGAATTATCGCCCGTATCTTTATCCAATGACGAAATTGGCCAACTGGTCGCTTTTCTAAAGACTCTCACCGATCCGGTCAGCCGTGACCGAAAAGATTTGGTTCCCGACCGGGTACCCAACGGCTTGCCGGTCGCTGATTGATGTTCAACTTTAACTATCGCAATACTGCCAAAGGAGGCAACTTATGAAATTTACTAAACAAACACTGGTGGCTGTCACTGCGTTGACCATCGGAAATGCAAGTATGGCGACCGAATCGCTGCAATACGATAAACCGGTCAGCATCGACATTACGTTCAAGTATCACATTGATGATAACTTGGCAGAACAAGATGTATTCGTACAACGCACTGCGAGATCGGACGTTGTTTATCGACCGAGTGTAGGTGAGCGGGATATGAGTCTGCCGCTTTACGCTGCCGCCGCTCCGGTGAAACACCAGCCCTTTGACGAAAATGCCGTTGGCCCGTATGACAAGGGCGAAGCTTTGGGGATTACGCTAGGCGACTGGTTTCAAGGCGAAGGTAAAGGTACTTACACTTGTGTTGATAGCGAAGGTCATCTGGATGTGACGTTTACCAATCTCGTCCCAAACGGCACCTATACGATGTGGCATTACTTTCTAGCATGGCCACCCACTGACCCGTTTATTGGTGCTTATGATTTGCCGATTGGTGCACGCGATGGTTCAGAGGCGGTGTTTCATGCGAATGCCGAGGGCGGTGCCCATGTGGAGCGCATTTTTAAGCCTTGCTTGCAATTAACCGGTGAACATCTGGCATCCGGGTTGGCAATCGCTTGGCATAGCGACGGCAAAACATATGGTCCGCTACCGGGCGAGTTTGCTAAAAACAGCCACGTGCAAATGTATATGGATTTGCCTAAACGCAGCGGCATTTAATTTTTCAAACTGGGTCGGTCGAAACATTCGCCAGTAAACTGGCTATATCAGCCTCTTAAAATGGTGGGTTAGGGGTTAGTCCTAACCCACTGTGAAAAATAGGGTAGGAGCGAGCGCAGCTCGCGAATGGTTATCTATCGCGTCACATTGATGCCGACCGATCGCAAGACCGTCAAGTATTCCTGCTTCTCATCTCTGGCGGTCGCTGCTTGCCCTTACGAAACAATGACGATAATAATGTTTATTTTTCCGGTAGATCGACATAATTAGGTAAACTTTTGATTCGATTACTCCACTGTTGAACCCTATCGTATTTATCCAAAGAAACACCAGCCTCCGGTGCCAGTGCGACATAGGGGTAACATGCAATGTCGGCGATTGTTGCCCTCCCCAACGCTAACCATTCACTCTTTTTTAGCCGATGCTCCAACATATTTAATGCCACGACGCCTGGACGTTGTCTTTCCTCCACATTATACGGGCGTCCAAACCTCAAAGCAGCACGAGCATAGGCTAATCCGGTGACCTCGTCTGCGGCGAAGGCGAGCCACTGAGACACTTCCGCCAGACCCTTTGCATCGACTGGCAACCACACTTCGCCACCGTATTTACGTGCGAGGTAAATGAGTATGGCCATCGAATCCTGGATGATATTACCGTCGTCTTCTAGAACGGGTATCTGACCGCGGGGATTAATGTGCAAAAAGGCTTGTGTACGCGATTCACCATTGAGTATGTCCACAGACACTTTCTCGTACTCGATGTCGAGTAACGACAGGTACAAGCGAATCTTGTAACAATTACCTGACAGTTCGTTGTCGTAAAGTTTCAATGCTGGGCTCCCCTATTTGCGTTTCGCCAGCGGTACGTGTGGCAACGACGCACATGTTATAACACGATCCAAACTATGCACATTGTACTCGACATTATCTTGCCGGTTTTCGGCGTCGTATTCATCGGTTTCATCGCCGCACGGCTTAACTGGATCGGTCGCGACGCCATCGAAGGTCTATCGGCATTTGTTTTTAGCTTCGCTATACCGGCGCTGCTTTTTCGATCTATCGCCATGACCGAACTACCGGTGGACATACCGTGGCGTTATTTAATCTCCTATTACGGCGGCGTATTTTGTGTGTTCGCAGTGGGTATTGCAGCCGCGCGACTTTGGTTCAGGCAACCGTTGGAAGGCCAAGGAATTTTTGCCTTGGGCGCGGGGTTTTCCAATACCGTGTTGCTGGGTATCCCATTGATTCTAACGGCCTTCGGTGAACAGGCCACAGTGCCGTTATTTTTAATTATCTCTTTTCACAGCTTTTTATTGATGCCAACCGTAACCACAATCATCGAGTTCGGTCGTGGCCAAGGCGAATCCGTCGGCCGGTTATGGCTATCCACACTAAAAAGCTTGTTTACCAATCCGATAATACTCGGTTTGCTCACTGGATTAATATTTAACCTGCTAAAACTCGGTGTCCCAGCCGCATTGGATTCAGTTGCCCAAATGCTGGGGGCGGCGGCAACGCCTGGGGCGTTGTTTGCCATGGGCGCAAGTTTGAGCCAATACAGGATCGCGGGAAAAATAACCGAAGCACTCGTGCTGAGTGTCATAAAACTATTACTGCATCCCTTGATCGTGTGGTTATTAGCCGCAATCATTTTTCGGTTGGAACCATTGTGGATTGCGGTTGCCGTGGTCATGGCCGCCATGCCCAGCGGCATCAACATGTACTTATTCGCGCAACGCTATAAGATTGCAGTCGAAGCCGCGACCACCACCGTCCTATTATGCACTGCACTTTCAGTTGTGACGCTATCCACTTTACTGTTTCTATTTATTAACTAGAGTCTATTTCAAGGTGACTAGGCTTTGATCAAACTGTGGAATGATCGGATGAAACCGATTTGCCGTGGCTTGTTCCGGTAAGGTGCTTTAAAGCGGTGTTCACCCCTCCGGTTTTGTGTGGCACACCTGCCAATTCGAAACCCATTTCCACGCCGCACAGAGTGCCGGCTAACATTAAATCGTTAAAGTCGCCCAAATGACCGATGCGGAATACTCTGTTTGTGAGTTTGCCTAAACCGCTGCCCAGTGACATATCAAAATTACCCAATACAACTTGACGAAATGTATCCGCATCGTGACCCGACGGCATTAGTACCGCAGTCAACGAATTACTGTATTCGTTAGGATTGCGACACAAGATATCTAACCCCCATGATTGCACCGCTTTGCGTGTGGCTTCGGCGAGACGCGTATGCCGGGTAAAGACGTTATCCAGTCCTTCTTCCAACAACATATCCAATGCTTCGTTAAGACCGTACAACAAATTCGTCGCCGGTGTGTAAGGGAAGAAACCGCCCTTGTTTGCCTTCAACATTTCTATCCAATTCCAGTAGGAACGCGGCAAACCAGCTGTTTGGTTTGCTTTCAACGCCTTTTCGCTGATGGCGTTGAAACTCAAACCCGGTGGCAGCATCAACCCTTTCTGCGAGCCAGCAACCGTTACATCGATTCCCCAGTCATCGTGTCTGTAGTCGGTAGAGGCCAGCGACGAGATCGTGTCCACCATCAATAATGCGGGATGATTAGCATTATTGATCGCTCGACGAACATTTTCGATGCGAGAAGTGACCCCTGTCGACGTTTCGTTATGCACAACCGCAACGGCTTTTATTTCGTGTTGTTGGTCCTCGTGCAATCGATTTTCAACGACTGCTGCATCCACGCCGCTGCGCCAATCGCCAGGTCCAATAACGGTTTTTAATCCTAACTTCGTCGCCAGTTGCGACCACAAGTTAGCAAAATGCCCGGTCTCGTACATTAATACTGTATCGCCTGGCGACAAGGTATTCACCAGAGCCGCTTCCCACGCACCGGTTCCCGACGCCGGATAAATCACAACTTCTGCTTCGGTCTTAAATACAGATTTCAGTTTGGGTAACAGCCCGAGTGTGAAATCACGGAACGCAGGCCCACGATGATCGATGGTTGCATTGTCGATGGCGCGTAGTACACGGTCCGGCACATTAGTGGGGCCTGGAATTTGCAGGAAATGCCAGCCACTTTTTGTTGTCATCGTTATTTATACTCACCCGATAACTCGCGTTGCATTGTGCCTCTGTTTTTTGGCCTAATGCAAACAAAGATTGATCCCTGACCCTAAACCGTTGAGCATGCAATCCCTTTCGAAAAGTTCGCGTATCGGTGATCCCGCTTTAGCGCACAGGCTTTCTGGGGAACTGGAAGGTGACGTTTTGTTTGACGCATTTTCCCGCGGCCGCTACAGCACCGATGCATCCATCTATCAGATCGAACCTATCGGTGTTGTGGTACCACGTAATGAGCGAGACGTTGTACGCGCTATTCAAATTGCGAACGAAGAAGATATCCCGGTTTTGCCCCGAGGCGGCGGCTCGTCTCAAGTTGGACAAACCGTCGGTCAGGCGCTGGTCATCGATGTAAGTAAACATTTAAACGAAATCGTGGAAATCGATGTGCAGCGGATGCAAGCCACCGTCCAACCCGGTCTGACCATGGATGAATTTAATGCGGCGTTGAAAACACACAGTTTGATGTTCGCGGTGGATATTTCCACCGGTAACCGCGCCACCATTGGCGGAATGGCGGGTAACAATAGCTGCGGTACCCGTTCCATTGTTTATGGGCCTATGCGTGACAATGTCATCGCCATCGATGCCATTTTAGACGATGGTACACAGGCTCATTTTGGGCCGCTGAGTAGCGATTACGTTAAGCCTCAACCGCATGCACCATCGCGACGGGTGCGTCAAATGACGGACGCTTTGTTGGCGATGGGTGAACGCGAAGCTATTGAAATCAATAACCGTTTTCCCGATCTCATGCGGCGCGTCGGTGGTTACAACATCGATGCGTTAACACCTGATCGCGAAGATGGCAACAATCTAGCTCATTTGTTAGTGGGTTCGGAAGGGACCCTTGCCTTTTCAAATCACATTCATGTGTGTTTGCATCCGATCCCTGCACATAAGGTGTTGGGCGTTTGCCACTTCCCTAGTTTCTACAAAGCGATGGATGCAACCCGACATTTGGTGGAGTTAGGCCCGAGTGCCGTGGAGTTGGTAGACCGGACCATGATTGAGTTGTCACGGGACATCCCCCTATTCAGAACCACAGTCGAAAGATTTGTTAAAGGAGAACCCGAAGCATTGTTATTGGTTGAGTTCGCCGGAGACGATCAAGCGCAGCAGCTGCGGAAGTTGAGACAGTTAACGGAATGTATGGCCGAACTGGGTTTTGACGACGCAGTTGTCGAAGCGATAGATGCTGAATTTCAAAACTCGATCTGGGAAGTACGTAAATCCGGTTTGAATATCATGATGTCCATGAAAGGTGATGGCAAGCCTATTTCCTTCATAGAAGATTGTGCCGTACGACTCGACGATTTGGCTGAGTATACTGATCGTTTGACTAATGTGTTTCATAAACACGGTGCGACAGGAACATGGTATGCCCATGCTTCGGTCGGGTGCTTGCATGTGCGCCCGATACTTAATCTAAAACTCGAAGCCGACGTAAAAAAAATGCGTGCAATCGCCGAAGAAGCATTCGAAATGGTGCGCGAATACAAGGGTTCACATTCAGGTGAACACGGTGACGGTTTAGCACGGTCAGAGTTTCACGAATCCATGTTCGGCGTACGAATGACGCGAAATTTTAAAGAGGTCAAAGCATTGTTTGACCCGAACAACTTATTTAATCCTGGTAAGATAGTCGATGCGCCGCACATGGATGACCGTCGTTTATTTCGTTTTAAATCCGGCTACAAGGTAGAGTTGGAAGATACAAAACTCGATTGGTCAGAATGGGGTGGTTTTAGCGGCGCAGTAGAAATGTGTAATAACAACGGCGCCTGCCGCAAGGTAAGCGGCGCCGTCATGTGTCCGTCCTATCGGGTCACACGGGATGAGAAAGACAGCACCCGTGGGCGTGCCAATTCTTTGCGTCTTGCGATAAGTGGGCAACTGGGAAAAGATGCACTGGCATCTGATGCCATGGCCGAGACCATGAAACTTTGCGTTGGTTGCAAGGGGTGCAAACGCGAGTGTCCTACGGGTGTCGACATGGCGAAAATGAAAATAGAGTTCCAATATCATTACCAGAAAAAACACGGCCTCAGCTGGCATGACAGACTGATTGCGTATCTGCCACGTTACGCACCGTATGCAAGCCGTATAAGTTCCATCGCAAACTTACATAACCGACCCGTATTGCAACGTCGTATCGGTGAAAGATTCTTGGGGTTCAGTACGCAACGCAACCTGCCGGAGTGGCAGCAAAAACCGTTTGCGGGTCGTACGGTCACTAAACTTGATAAGGGTAAACAAGTCGTATTGTTTGCTGACACGTTCAACCGTTACTTTGAACCGGATAATTTGTATTCAGCGATTGAAGTATTAACCGCCGCTGGATTCCAAATCCTCCATGCAATGCAGAGTGACAAACCCAACCGTCCTTTGTGCTGTGGCCGGACATTTCTGGCTAGCGGACTCGTCGATGAAGCAGGGACCGAGGCACAGCGCACATTCGATGCACTGCGTCCATACGTCGAACGGGGCGTATCTGTCATTGGTTTAGAGCCGTCGTGCTTGTTGACTTTTAGAGATGAATATTCAAGTCTCATCTCGCGGGAGAAGGCACAGGCGTTATCCGATCAATCTTTTTTGTTGGAAGAGTTTCTTCTTCGAGAGCACGAACAAGGCAAGTTGAATTTAGAACTGAATGGTTTAGGTGATAGAAGTGCGCTGGTGCATGGACACTGTCATCAAAAAGCATTCGGCACGATGAACTCGATGAACGCAACACTAAACATGATCAGTGATTTAAGTTTCGACACTATTGAGTCAAGTTGTTGCGGCATGGCCGGCGCGTTCGGTTATAACGCCGAGACCTACGATATTTCAAAGAAAATGGGAGAGCTGAGTTTGGCACCAACCGTGCGGGAGAGTGACGTCGACACGTTAATTGTCGCAAATGGCACAAGCTGCCGGCAACAAATTAAAGACCTAACCGGACGGGACGCGATTCATTTGTCCAAATTGCTGCATGCGGCAATAAACAACGACTAACAAACTAGGTCAGAGCGGCTACCTCAACCCTGGCATCGTTATAACATGCGCCGTAACACAAATCGGCAAGATGCATAGGCGCGAGCGCCGAGACGGTTTGACCGTTATCGCTGGTTTTAAACCAAGCACCCTTATACGAACACACAACACCGGGTCGTACTTTTTCAGTGACACGCAATGCCATATGCACTTCGCCGAGATCATTCCACAACTTTACTTCTTGACCTTCACTTAATCCTCTTGCATCAGCATCGTTTGGGTGCATTTCCAACCAGGTCTCATCGCTGTAGGACAAACCACCAAAAGTAGAACTGGTACGCTGGTCCGACGAAGGTGTCACCAACCACAACGGAAAATCCGACTGTAATGGTTGATAAGAAGGTAAGGGTTGCCCAAATTCTCTATCCAATGCTTCGGACTGAAGTTCGATTTTTCCGCTGGGTGTTTTTGGAAAAGTGTTTTCCATAAAAATTGAATCATTGCCATCAAATTTCATGGGAATTGCGCTATCCAGTGGAATCTTGGATGGCTGATAACCTTGCATACGTGGGTCGTTTGCGTCAAACGCATCGTCCATTAACTGCCCGTCTGTTGCTTGAAACTCGGGGTCATCGAATCCAAACCGTGCCGCCAACCGGCGGAAAATTTCTGTGTTCGGTAACGAATCTCCCGCTGTTGGAATGATCGCGCGGGCACGTTGCAAATAGTGCTGGCCGTAGGCGGGATAAATATCCGGATACTCGAAATGTGAAGACGCCGGTAACACGATATCGGCGTAGTCCACCGTATCTGTATGCACGATATCGCATACTACGGTAAACAGTTCGTCCTGTTCCAACGCGTGTTTCATCACGTTCTGATCCGGATGCACATTTACCGGATTATGGTTGTATATGAAAACTCCTTTTATGGGCGGATCTAGATTTTCATCCAACAAATCGCGTCCCATGGTAACGATGTTTAAAGTGCGCGTTTTTTTCTTTAACAAATGCTCGCCATCCAGTTTTGCACTGGTATGGGGAAACGCACGGCTTGCGCCTTGTACTAGACCACCGCCACACACACCGAACTTGCCAGCCAATGCAGGCAAAGCGTAAATAGCGCGAAAACTGCTGCCGCCGTTACGGTTGCGTTCGGCGCCGTTGCCCGGACATATCACAGCCGGTGATGCATCTTTGTACCATTGTGCCAGCGTTTTGATGTCTTCCGTATCGATACTGCATTCACTTGCCGCTTTTTCAGCGGAATACCCCCGTGCTCGTTCCATGAAGGCGTCAGCACCTAGCACGTGTTGGTCGATAAATGCTTTATCTAATCCGTCAATACGTTCCAGCTCTGCCGCTAACGCCAATGCCAACACTACGTCGGTACCGGGTTTTAGAGCGATATGCATGTCCGCATGCCGTGCGATGGGTATGGCCAACGGATCAATAACGACCAACTTTGCGCCATTGTTGCAAGCTTCTGAAATCAATGGGCGCAAATGTAAATTAGACACAGTGACATTATTGCCCCAGACAATAATCAACTTGGCGTTTACGACATCGTCGGGTCGTGTTTGCGGTGAGTTGCCAAAGGTCGCTGCGTAAGCCGTGCTGCGCATGCCGCCGCACAATGACGATCGAAGCAATTGACTAGCGCCGAGTTTGTTAAAGAAACGCAAGTCCATAGAACCACCGGCCAACATGCCGTGTGGCCCGGCATAGTTCAATGGTGTAATGGCTTCTGAGCCGTATTGTTCGATAATGCCCGTGAATCGGTCATAAATAGTATCGAATGCCTGCTCCCAGGAAATTTCCTTAAACTCACCCACGCCTTTTTTGCCGGTGCGCATTAACGGCGAGCGCAAACGCCCAGGGCCATGCACGAACTCGGGATAGTACGTGACTTTAGCGCAAATACTGCCGCGGGTGAGCGGATTAGCAAACGAACCGCGTACCTTTGTGATTTGATCGTCCTGAACGTCAACTGACAAACTGCAGGTATCAGGACAATCCAAAGGACAAACACTGGGCATTGTTTGAGTCATGGCACTATCCTCACTAATTGTTTTTCGATTAATTGTTCATTAACGTTTGTAAATGGGTATCCACGCAATGCGCTAGCGCGTTCAAATCATACCCGCCTTCCAGCATGGAAATGAGTCTTCCTTCGGCATATTTGTTCGCGGCTTCCGTCATGCGCTCGCTCATCCAGCCATAGAATTGAGTGCTCAAATTGATTTGACCGAGCGGATCATCGTAGTGTGCGTCGAAGCCCGCGGATATCATCACCACATCCGGTTTGAATTGATCGATTTTGGGAAGAATTTTTTCCGAGAAGGCTTGCTCATAATCCGCATCAGTCGAACCCGCGGACATGGGGCAGTTCAAAACCGATCCTTGACCACGGCCTTTACCGGTTTCCGAGTATGCTCCGGTGCCGGGGTAAAACGGATATTGATGAGTGCTGATATATAACACCGATGGGTCTTCTTCGAAGGTGTGCTGTGTGCCGTTACCGTGGTGTACATCCCAGTCTAAGATCATGACTTTATCCACACCGTATTTTTGTTGCACATAACGTGCGCCGATAGCGGCATTATTAAACAAACAAAAACCGAGAGCCGTGCTGTTCTCGGCGTGATGGCCTGGGGGGCGAATGAGTGCGAAACCGTTATCGACTTCTTTACTCATTACTTTATCCGCCATTTGCAAAACTGCGCCGGTAGCCAGTAAGGCTACGTCATAGGATTGTTCACTGACACTGACATCGGGCGAATCCACATGCGAAACGCCACGTTTAATTTCTTCCTCTACGCGACTAATATAATTTGACGCATGGGTGGTTTCTATCCATTCACGTTCCGCTACTCTCGGCGCCACTTTAATTAATTCCTCAAACCAATCCTGTTTTTGTAAGTGTGACATCGTCGCCTCCAGGCGTTCCCGGCGTTCGGGATGACCATGACCGGTATCGTGCTCGAGATAGGTCGGATCGTAGACAAACGCAGTCTTGTTTTTTGGCGGATTCATAATATTCAGTATTGCTTGTAGCTGTTGCGTGATAGATAGATTCTAGCAGTTACCACATGCGGAGAATCAGCCAAATAAAATAAAAACGCCCCGGTGATGCGGGGCGGAGGGAGAATTAGAAAAGCCTAGAGAATCTAGAATTGGAACGCCTGGGCGGTGTTATCGGCGGTGGGTGTAAGCTCGCCTGTATCGTTCAAATTGAGTGTCAAAATGGTGACATCACGCCAGTTCTCGATGATTGCTTCCAATTCATGTTCGGTTTTACCGGTTTCGTTAGTCGTACTTTCCCCCCAAGCTAGATGTTTAACCGGCTTGCCAAAAATCCCAAACGGATCACCGGCACGATTGGTTTCTTTTTGCACATCGGGTTGACCAAAACGTTCGATCAGAGCCTGATACGCTTCATCGTTTTTGTTCTCCGATGCAACCTGAGTTAACGTCAAGTGCTGAATTGCCGGATTGGGATTATCATCGAATTTTGCGCGCAGGCAACGCCAACCAGCCAATGGTGTGGTCGGGCGTTTATCCCAGTTGTATTCTGCATAACAACCGCCTTCTTCCACCGTAAGCAGACGTTTCGCACTATCGTAACGTGGCGCTTGCTTAAACAATTCGCGAACGGAATTCATGGCTGTATCTAATTGCATGCCCAGTTGCAAACCCGCGACCGAATATATATCGTCTTGGAAATCGATCTCCGATTCATATTGATCGTTTGTTGCGCTGTCAAATGTTTCTGTAGCGTCGTCCGCACTGCCTGATGCGTAGCGATCGTCTTGCGCTTGGTTTATTGTCACATCGGGATACGTAGCTGGTTTCGTTGTCGTGATCTGCGGTGTGTTTACGCTGGCGGTGGATATCGATTGTTGTGCACGTAGCAACCAACCCGTCGATGCATTCGCCACGCCGGTGAACACTGGTTGGATGATACCAGTCAAATGTCCGTTTATCGCCACTTCCGAAACGTGCGTGCATTCGAAACCGATGATGGCACGCGCGACATCCGTATAACGTTGCAATTCTATTGAGTCACCCGAAAAAATATCCGCGTTGTTAGAAGTGACACGAATCCGCGCCGGTGCACCACAAATCGATTCTCCTTGCAGATATACGCTTGCATCATGGTCTTGTACCAGCAAGCGTTCGGCAAAGGCCAAGCTGGGGATAGTGGCCACCCATGCGAAGGTGGCCACGGCGACATGAAGTTTGTTCATTATGCTTCCTCCCAGCTACCGTCCGCACGTTGACACGCTTCGATCTGACGTGTCGCCGGCGTACCATCGGGCAATGTAATCTGTTGAGTGAATGCCGAGCAACGATCCTTTTGGGTAATACCAGGATTAAAGCTGGTTTGCGGTCCTGCATAGAGAGATTGACCGTACGCAGTTCCATTGTAGTTGACCGGTCTCGTCGTGTTGTAAGCGCCGTAGCGGTTACTGACAGGTGACAACAAAGGCGCGTAGACAAACCCAGTACCGATGCCGTTTTCAGAAATCATATACCAGTCTTGCCCGATGACTTTACCAACGACTGCTACTTGTTCACCTTCGTTCAATTGGTCGACGACCACATAGTCGGTGCTCGGACCACCACGTACATTGGATTTTGTATCCGCGGTATAAAACGCATCAATCATTTCTAACGGTGGCGCGTAGCTCAATGGTTGTTTAAAGCCGACACGTGGAGAGTTGACACGCGGAGTCGATTTATATGCAGTGCGGCCGGGGCTATACACGGGTTGTGTACGATAACTCGTTACACGTTGTTTGTTGGCCATATTACGTCCGACTTTGCCACCCAGAATATACCCAGCTACAGTACCACCGGCGACCGCTGCCAGTTGTCCTCGCCCGTTGCCGATTTGCGATCCGAGTAAAGCGCCCACCGTTGCACCGACTGCACGACCAACATTCTCTTTGGTCATGCCTTGATCAATACGTTGGCCTAGTGTTGGGGTGTGGTCAGCGAATGTCGGAACACTCACTAGAGCCATTGCCGTTAAACCTATCAATGCCGATTTCATTCGTCTTTCCTCCAAAGAAGTTATTGCTACGGACACTCACCATTGAGTGTCGGGGAGCAGTATCTCCCTGGAGCGGTGAATTCAGACTGAATAAAATCTGAATTGAAACTTAACGCATAGGAGTTTCGATGCACAAAAAAGGACAGTCAACGGCCGCCCTTTTGATAACTAAAGACGTTGAAAAAATTACTCGATTCCTAATAACTCTTTGGCCTTGCCCAAGGTCTCGACAGATTCAGCATGTTGGCCATTGTTGTGTTGTTCTTCACCTTGAGCACGCAGTTCTTTCACCATGGCCAGGTCCTCGTCACTTAATTGCGGTCCGGCGGCGAGCGCTTCGTCAATTTTACCCATATCCACAGGACATTGGCCGGCCATTACCGGCGTATTCAGCAAGATGGCCAGGACCGCAGCCCCAATTAGTCGTTTGTACATAAATAGCACCTCTTTTTGTTTTGGACGGGTGCGCGTTAATCGATTGCGCTTCTGTCTAAGATGACATAAACCTGAATTTAGTTCCCGTTTTGGTAGTTATCGGCAATTAAACTAAGTATTTCAAACATAATGGACATGGAGACCAACGAAGTTATCTTATTGGGAGAATCCTTGGTCGGCATCAGACACACTATATCGCCGCCAATGACATTCTTTCCACGCATGGCCTGTGTGATCTGGGTCACATCGGACATACGAAATCCTTCACAACCAGCCTCGATATTCGCGACCCCGGGTGCCACGGTCGGATCGAGACAATCCAAGTCAAACGTAATGTAAAGCGGTTCGTCGCCAATCCGACGATGAATAATGTCGATGCACTTTTTGATACCGTACTCATCGAAATCATCTTTACGAATCACCTCATAACCCAGTGCATAGCTCGGTTCCAACCAGTCCAGCGTGCGCACATTTCCACGAATACCGATTTGTACGCTTTTTTTTGCGTCGACATGGCCGTTTTTGACAAGATAACTCGCCCAATGTGCGGCTGATTTCTTCGCGCCAAGAAAGTGATCGATGTGATGGTACGCATCGGTATGGGCATCGAAGTGCAACAACACGGCTTTACGACCGTTAGTAAGCTTTGCGCCGTCCCCGGCAATGGCTTGCAGAATGCCTCCCGTGATGGAGTGATCGCCACCAATGGATACCGGTTTTGTTCCCGCCGAATCAATTTTTTTATAAAACTCGGTGATACGCTCGATGGATTTTTCATTGTCGTTGCCTTCAGGCAACGGTACATCACCGAGATCATTAATGCGGCAACACTCCCATGGCAAAATATTAAACTTCATATGCGCTCTTCGTCCAAGAGCCGATACATCCCGTACCGCGCGTGGCCCGAGATGTTGATCCCGTTCCGTAGTCCCGTTGCCGGTACTATGTGGTACACCGACCAAACCAATGTCGCAGTTCGCCGGATTTGGGTCGTGCGGGCAACGAAACAACGTAGGTACTCCCCACCAATACAAGCCCTCCACCATCGCATCGGTAGGTTTTTGTTCTTTAGTCATTATATTTTTGTGCCCGCAGTTGCAGCGCTGTCAACGCTTCGACTGGATAGTGCTCTTAAATGGAAATACGAAAGTTAACTTTCTTGTTGTGCTGCCTGGTTTTGCATCGCAGCTTGTAATTGCTCCAGAATGCGTTGCAAAGTCTCAGCAAGATCGGTCTGACCTTTACTTTCAAATTCTTGAAGTTGCTTCTCTAGTTCTTCAAAATGTTTCTGTGCATTTTCCGTTGCACGTGCAGATCGGGATTCCAACTCTTTGACAGCTTCATCGATTTCCTTAGCGACGTCCTCTGCTATGCCTTGCATAGCCTGTTGCGATTGTTGCTCTAGTGTAGTCAATTGTTTCTGTAAATCGGCTTTGGTCTGTTCCCACTCAGAGCTTTCAAAGTAACTGGTAACGGACTCCGCTACTTGTTCCAACATTTGCGCGGCAGCGCCGAAAGTAACACCAGTTTTCCATGCTGCCAATTCGAGTTGGGAATTCAACCCGTATAAGGTCGCACCCTCGGCGATGGTTACCCCGGTACCGGCTGGGTTAATAATTTCGACGTATGTCATGTCTTCAGAATTGATGACAGCAGCGGCATTTTCTTGAATAGCGCTGGATTTATCGGCGTCAAGCGAGAGCGTCGCATCTATACTGTTTTCATTGGCTTGTATCGATGCGACTTTGCCCACGGCGACGCCGTTAAACATTACCTTCGTGCCGGGCTCAAGTCCTTTGCCATGACGAAATTCGACGCCGACGTCGATGGAATTGTTAAGCATGCTACAACCGTGCAGTATCAAAAATAGTAAAAGCGGAATAGACTTGAATAGTGCGGACATCGGTTACTGTACATAAACATGAGAGAATACTAAATATTAGCATATTGGTTCGGCCTAGAAGGAAATGAAAATAGTTACTTACAACATTCAATTTGGTAAGGGTAAAGACGGCCGCTTCGATCTAAATCGTATTGCCGATGAAGTATCGGGTGCGGACATCATCGCCTTGCAAGAAGTCGAACGGTTCTTCGAACGTTCTGGAAACGTCGATCAACCACAAAAAATCGCGCAGATACTCAAAAGTTATCATTGGGTGTACGGTGCTGGCGTTGATCTCAATGCGGATGTAAAAGAAGGGGAGCGGATCGTTCAACGTCGTCAGCAATTTGGCAATATGTTGTTAAGCAAATCGCCGATTGCGTATGCACGTAATCATCTTTTACCCAAGTTCGGTAGTGTCGGCCCCATCAGTATTCAAAGATCTGCTTTGGAGTGTGTTCTAAATGTCGATGGTCACGCGTTGCGTGTTTATTCTATTCACTTAACGCACTTATCCGGCGAAACGCGCTTGCCGCAAATCGATCAGCTGATGGAAATTCATCACAATGCAGTCATGGAAGGCCCGCCACTCATGGGTGACATGAATGACGGCTATTGGCAAGACCCGGATATTGGTGTTAATGCACCACGTGAAGCGATATTGTTAGGCGACTTCAATTTTGAACCGGATTCGAAGGAATACGATTGCGTCATTGGGCCAGACTCACGTTACGGGGGGCGTATGGTAAATCCAGATGGATTTGTCGATGCTTGGGTAGCGGCCGGGCATGGTGAATTAGAAGGTAGTACTGCCGAAATCCACGGTCGGCCGGTAAGACTGGACTATTGTTTTATCAGCACTCGTTTGCGTGACAATATCAAATCCGTTCATATTGATAACGACGCCCAGGGTTCGGATCATCAACCGGTTTGGATTGAGTTGGATTTGTAGTCAGAATCCAAGAAAACCATTCGCCAGCAAGCTGGCTCCTGCAATTGTTTCTGGTCGCTTTGTGTTCTGCCGAGACGAAAGTCGGTTGCAGGGATAAATCGATAGGGATAGTCAGTCGGTTTGCTCGAACGCGAAGGGAATAAATGAATAAATTTGTGGGAGCTGCGCCTCGCGGCGATGTTTTCACGTAGCCTGGATTAGCGCAGCGTAATCCGGGTCAAGAAAATTCGCACTCGAAGAGTGCAGCCGTTGAATTTGCAATTCAATTTTAAACATGCCTCAAGCAGTTGTTGGAACTTGCGTTTCCGGCTGAATCTTTCTGCCCCATCCCGTAAAAGCAGCTGCGTTTTCGTGGATATAAAGCAAACAAGGAACGAGAACTAAAACCAAAAGTGTAGCGAAGGCTAATCCGAAAGCAATCGATGTAGCCATGGGAATTAAAAACTGCGCCTGCAACGAGGTTTCGAACAACAGTGGTGTTAAACCCGCAATGGTGGTCAACGAGGTCAGCAACACCGCACGCAGACGTTGACAAGCGGCTTCAACGACCGCTTGTTTTACCTTCATGCCTTTTTGCCGCAGCGCCTTGTAAAACACCACTAAAATAATCGAATCGTTCACCACTATGCCGGCCAGACCAAAAAGACCGAACAAAGATAAAATGGTTAAATCCAATCCCATAAAAACGTGCCCCCACACCGCACCCACTAAACCAAATGGAATAATAAACATCACCACCAGCGGCCACCCGTAAGAACCGAACACCCAGGCGAGCACCAAATAAATCATAACCAACGCAACTAAGGCGCCGTTACGCATGTCGCTTAGTGTTTCACCTTGATCGGCCTGCCGGCCCTGGAACGAGAAATTGACACCGTACTTTGATCTGAGAGCGGGTAGTGTTGTCGCATTAAGGTCATCCACGATGGTGTTGGAATTAGCGACCGCAGGGTCAACATTGCCAGTGATGGTCACCGCGAGTTTGCCGTCGGCGTGGCGAATAGAATCAAATCCACGTTGATGGGTGATATCGACCACATTGGAAATCGGTACAGTGGTGCCGTTGGCTAAGGCGATATCCAGATTTTCGAAACGACCTAAACTATTGCGTTCGAAATCGGGCAACACCACACGTACTTCCACATCGTCATCGCCATCCGGGATGACTTGTACTAAATAGCCGTCGTAAGCTGCACGCAACTGTTGTCCGATTTGATCAACGGTCAAACCGACAGATTCGCCGGTCGGGGTTAGGCTTAATACCAATTGCTGACGACCAAACGGCATATTGTCTTCCAGGCCGGACACACCTTCGGTGGCGGCGAGAATCTGCTTCAGCTCCAACGCTGCGTCTTTTACGACGTTGGTATTCGAACCGGTAATACGGACTTCAATATCTTGTCCCGGCGGCCCGGCGCGGCGTTCGCTTACCGAGAGATTTTCAATACCGGACTCACTACGCAGTTTTTTTCGCCACGCTTTAATAAAGTCACGATTGCGAACATCACGGTTGTCCGGTTCGATCATTTCCACCAACACTGATCCAAATTGATCGCCACGACGGGTACCTCGTAGATCGTCGGTTTCGGATATGCCGTGACGGGACACCACGGCGGCCAACACATTGGCATCGAACTCCTGTTCGGTTTCCCATACAGTCTGTTCCATGTGCGCGAGATAGGTTTTAACCGTTTCGCTGGGCGTGCCGGCGACAAAATCGACATTAGCGAAAATAGTCTTACCTTCCGCACTAGGGAAAAAGGTAAACATCATGCGGCCACCGGCAAATAGTCCTGCAGTCGCGATAATGCATGCGAAACCAACCGCGATGCATGTCCAACGGTACTCAATCGCTTTAGTGACTAGCGGGCGGAATACGTTATCGCGAAAACGGCTAAACCCGTCGTCCAGTTTTTTACGCAGCCCTTTCGGTTGGTAATGACCGACCCGGGCTAACGAATGACGTAAATGACCTGGTAGCACCAGGAAAGATTCGATTAACGAGGCGATGATGACACATATAACAATGGTTGGAATATCACGCAAAATCAGACCGATAATGCCGCTGATAATGAGCAAAGGTGTAAACGCGGCGATTGTGGTCAACGATGAGGACAGAACCGGCGCCAACATGCGTCGTGCACCGCCTTCCGCCGCTTGTAGCGGACCCTCACCCATTTGATAGTGAGCCATGGCGTCCTCGCCCACCACGATGGCGTCGTCCACGATGATCCCCAACGCCATGATGAGCGCGAACAGGCTGACCATATTGATGGAGCCACCGATGGCATACAAAATACCCAAGGTCGCCATGAATGACACCGGAATCCCGACCGCTACCCAAAATGCGACACGGGTGTTTAAAAACCAAAACAGAATCAATACCACCAGCAACAGACCGGTACCGCCATTTTTTAGTAACAAGCCAATACGCCCTTTAATCAATTCCCATTGTTGGTCATACACAACCAGGTCGATATCCGGAGGCAGACCCAGTTTCGTTTCACGTTGCCACTGTTTCAGCGTTTTCGCCGATTCCAGGCTGTCGGCACGTTCGGAGCGGAATAAACGTAATTCGACGGCCGCTTTGCCACGATACCCAACGGTGATCTGACCATCGCGTGATCGTTGTTCCACTGTCGCGATGTCATCTAAAGTGATGCGTTGACCGTCCGCGTCTACTACCACGGGAACATCCAGAAACGACAATTCGTCCCGGCGTTGATCGGTAAAACGTAATTGGCGGGCGGCATCGCTGCGCCCGATCACGCCTACCGGCAGATCACGCGAGAATGCAGCGACACGACGTCCAATCTCATCCAGGGAAAGCCCGAGCTCACGCATACGTGCGCTGGGAACTTGAATAGCGATTTCTTCCTCGGGTAATCCATTCAGCGTAACCTTGGCAATCCCCCTATCCAACAGTTCACGTTCGAAACGATGCGCCAACGAACGCAGCTCGGGCAAATTGGAACCAGTGACCAATAAGCGAGCGATAGGCTCGTAGTTAAAAATGCGTTGGACTTCCGGTGTTTCCGCCGTAACGGGCAGGTTGGTCACTTGATCGACGCGCTGTTTGGCATTATCCAGCGCTTCGGTGATGTCGGTGTCTTCTTCGAACTCAAGTACGATGCTTGACGAACCCTCCCTGGAGGTGGATGTCATTTCCTTTAGCCCATCGATGTCGCGTAATTCCTGTTCAATTGGCGTAGTAATAAGACGTTCCACATCTTCGGCACTGGCTCCGGTCCACACCACATTTACGGTGACAAAATCGATATCAAAATCGGGGAAAAACTGCGTATTGAGTTTGCCGATGCTCCAAAAGCCATACAGCAACATCATCAACATCAACAAGTTTGCCGCCACCGGGTGGTTACTAAAAACGCCAATTAAATCGGTTTTGTGCTGAAATGCCATTTTTGTGTTACCGAGATTCGGCGAGTTCGGCACCACTTGACCTCACCCGTAAACCCTCAACAGCGTTGGGCAATTGCGACGTCACAACCTCGTCACCGTTCTGTAAAGCATCACTTTGTAATAGAATGAGTGGTACACCATCCACATCTGCGGTTTCTCCAACCCGTGTTACGTTGACACCCAGCAAACGGCCGTCGGTCACTTTATACACACGATCGTTTCCATACATGGCTTCGAATGGCAGTGCTACTACGTTATCTACGGATGGTAATGTCACGGATGCACTGACCGTACGCCCGAGTTCGATGTCCGTCTTCGAATCTTCAATACGGAAAAATGCATCAACGCCGCCACGGCTTTGATCGATACGGCTGGCGAGCCGGTCAAGTCGAATCGAAATGGTGTTGCCATCCAATGATACTGTGCCCGCCACAGTACCATCCCGTCTTAACGCATTACGCAATGCGGGTAAATAGCGGTTAGGCACTTGCGTGCGTACTTCAACTTGTTCGCGATCGAATAATTCGACTAACACATCGCCATTGCGCACACGATCACCGGGTGAGACATGGACTGCTGAGATACGTGCTGCAAACGGTGCGACCACAGACGTACGTTCCAAATCACGTTTCGCCATGTCCAACGCCGATTGCGCGCGCGCCAATCGTGCTTCATATTGGGCCAAACGCGCCGCATGATCGTCGATAGCAAGTTGGCGGTTGGTGACGGCCAGCGATTGTTGGCGCAATTGTTTCAATGCGTCATCCACGCCCGCTTCGCTGCCCACCTTGGTGCTCGCCATGCGTTGCGCGCGTTCCACTTCACGCTTCGCGAGTCGGAGTAATTCTTGTTCGTGTTTTAGTGACTCCTGGTCAGCTTGATAACGCCGGTTTTCGCTAGCGATTTGCGAACTCGCATCCGCCACATCAGCTTGACGTTGAGCGACATCCAGTTTCGCATCACTGTCGTCCAGTTGCACCAGTAGTTGTCCGGCCGTAACCGTCTGTCCCTCCAGCACATTGACGTGCACGACATCGGCGTTTAATGCAGCGGATAAGCGCACCTCCCGTGGCGACTCAATCCGACCGTAGAGATTAAGCGCCGGTTGTTGCGCCGTCAGATTCACGGCTTTGGTGGTCACTACCCACTCCTGTTCAGTCACTTCAATCTGACGTGATTCGGGTTTAGTGTTAAGCAAATAGAAAAAACCACCCGCCGCGATCAGCAACACAAGTATGGGCAGAAGAATTTTCAACGAAACGTTAAAAATCTTTTGTGTTTCGGTGCCATTGTCGTGCGAAGTCACTCCTGCATCCTGCATATAGTTATTTCGAGTTTTGTCATCCATAACATTGTACGACTGCAAGTTCGTCGCCTTGTTTGACGGTTTGGTACTTTTTCCAAAACGACTCATCGATTTTGCGCAAGGATTCGGGTGTCGATGATTTGCGGTAACGGCTTAAATGGCCGGGACCGCCGTTATAAGCAGCATAAGTAGCCCGTGCCAGATTCTCCGTATCGCCAGTTGTTTTGTGCTCACCACGTCGTATGGCGTATTTCACCAAGTAGTGACGCAAAATCTCGCTACCAGCGGCAGCGTTATAGGCGATGTTGTGTTCCAATGCCTCTTTTTCATAAAAACCACGCCAAACTTGGGGAACGATCTGCATCATCCCCACTGCACCTGCAGAAGACTTCATCGGCACTATTTGCCCTGCTTCTTTCTTAAATTGCCGCCAACAGGTTTCCTGCCAAGCGGTAGCCAATACCATGGGCCGGTATACCTCGTGAAATTGAGCGTCCAGAGGATTTTCTTTCAACGTTTCACTAACCGTTTCGTGTAACAAGTTGCGTACCATTCCCAAATAGAGTTCTAAGTCCTTTCGTTCCGGTACCCACTCGTTCAATTTCGCCATGAGTAGGCTTGATGTATCTGGCAAAGCCAAGGCCGATCTAATAAACCAACCGTCGTTCCACTGGCTGGAAGGCGGTACCGGGATTTCCAGTGGTGCACCAAAGCCGAATGTTTCGCGTATGGCGGGATCGACTTTTTCGTCATAGTGTAATGGGTCGTCGTTGGATTCGGGCGCCATCAAGCGCGCCATACGTCTCAGACCGTCAGTGGAAACTTCCCATCCAGTGGTCGGTCCCAATTCATCAATGGCTTTTAAGGCATCGCCAGCAGCGATAAAACTTAAGAAACGTAACGCCAGTTGTCCCTTGTTTTCAGAACTAGTATCGCCGCTCATGCGTTGCAATACCGGCGACAAACGTTGCCAACTTTTAACAAACAGTTTTCGCACCGGATCGTTTTTACGATCCACTTCTTCGCTTAAAGCGGCAATCAAATCGTGACGTGCTTCAATCAACACATTTAGTAACTCGGCGCGATGTTCTTCGTTTACAGTCGAGAACGCCGCATGTTTGATGACAAACGTAATAAACGCATCCCAACGCTGCCATGCACTTTCAAATTCGAGTATCTCGGCTTCGCTTAATTCAGGTTCGATGGTACTGGCATCCGTTTCGGCAAATATGGAGTCCGGCAGAGACAACTTCAATTTGGACGCTAACCCACGGGTGCTGGTTTTAATGTCACTTAATACCACTGAATCGGTCAATATACGCAACGTCTCAGCGTCTTCGTCCGGCATAAACGACGTCAATATAAATTGCAATTCGTCCAAGGCCGGTTGCAGATCAATAGCGATGGCCTCGAGTTTTGGATGTACATAATGTTTTGACCATTCCCAGATCATGCCGCTACGCAACCCCGGCTGCATATTTTCGTCATACACCTCGGAGTCAACCACATCAAAACGAATACGCGAACGGTCGTCACTTAGTCGTGGTTGTTGTAACACTTCGATAAAACCAGTCCAGTCCAAGGCCAAAACGCATTGTTCACCCAACAGTGTACCGACCCTTCCTACGCCACGACTCAAAATCCGTACCTTTTCAGACAGTGTCTCTATCTGAGGATCGGATAACACCAGGTAATTGCAACCCGAGCCGTCGTTCCATACTTCAGCCGTACCGTTTTCTCCGGTATACATGGCGGCACGGATGGTTTGCTGCAAGAAGTGACTATCAACGGTTATCGGGACATCGACAGTCCGGGCTGCTACCGAACTGACAGCTAAATTACCCATGACCAACAGAAACAGGAACAAATGAGAAAATTGTGGAAACATTAAAGCCCGGCAGGAGACTAAAAGTTCAATTTTACTTTATTTCGCATGAATACAGGGTGAAACAGATAGTGTGAGCAGCCAAACCACGCAGCTAAAACCCGTTCATGGGGAGATTAAAAAAGCGGTAATTATCTGACCGCTAAAACCCGGTAAAATTAGCTTACCCAAAATTCCAGGAGATAACCGAGGTGTCAATCTCACCACCACAAGCGTTTCCGGGTACAGATATCCGCGCTGTTGAGGGTTTTCAAACCATTCGCACACATGTGAACCGTCATATTATTGGACAGGCGCAAATGGTGGATCGGCTCTTGATTGCATTGTTGGCGGATGGACATCTTTTAGTTGAAGGTGCGCCCGGCTTGGCCAAAACCAAGGCAGTGAAGGAAATTGCCCATTGTGTGGAAGGCGATTTTCACCGTGTGCAATTCACGCCGGATTTACTCCCCGCCGACTTGACCGGTACGGAAGTGTATCGTCCAGAAGACGGGTCATTCGTTTTTCAACCAGGTCCCCTGTTTCATAACATTATTCTCGCCGATGAGGTGAACCGTGCGCCGGCGAAAGTGCAATCGGCATTGTTGGAAGCTATGGCCGAACGGCAAATCACTGTTGGCAAGACGACGTATAACCTGCCCAGACTGTTTATGGTCATGGCCACACAGAATCCGATAGAACAGGAAGGGACTTACCCGTTACCCGAAGCGCAACTCGATCGTTTCTTGATGCATATCCGGGTGGAGTACCCGGCTGCTGGCAGCGAGCGCGAGATTCTTAAACTGGTACGTGAAGAAACCTTGAAACAAATCGACGACATACCCGCCGTTATGGATCCGTTGATATCCCAAGAACTGGTATTTGCCGCACGCGAACAAGTGTTACGTTTACATATGACTGCACCTTTGGAGGAGTATTTGGTACAACTGGTATTGGCGACACGCCAACCGGAAACCTATGAAGCAGACTTCAAACGTTGGGTCAATTTTGGTGCCAGCCCGCGTGCGACCATTGCGTTGGATCGCTGTGCCCGTGCCCATGCCTGGTTAAACCGGCGTGACTATGTATCGCCGGACGACATTCAGGCGGTCGCACACGATGTGTTACGGCACCGCATTTTGATGTCGTTTGAGGCCGAGGCCGAAGGTATCGATACGGACAGTTTTGTCTCTGAGCTGATAAAACGTGTGGCAGTCCCATAGACTAATCTGGAGAGAATGGCGGCACCTCATCGACTCACCGGTGTTGATTTTTCGCTAGACGATTTAATCGGTCTGCGTTTCCTCGCGCGGCACATCGATTTCGGCGGTAAAGCGGTCACCCGTTCCAGCTTTGTTGGTAGCTGTTACTCACGTTTCCGTGGACGCGGTATGGATTTCGATGAAACGCGGCGTTACTCCGCCGGCGACGATATCCGCATGATGGATTGGCGTGTCACTGCCCGTACCGGTCAGCCTCATACGAAGATGTTTCGTGAAGAGCGCGAACGACCGGTATTAGTCGTGGTGGATTTCAACCCCAGTATGTATTTTGGTAGTCGCGTCACGTTTAAATCGGTAGTCGCCGCTGAAAGTGCTGCATTAATTTGTTGGGCGGCCGCGGCCAACGCCGATCGTGTGGGAGCATTAGTTTACTCCAGCAATTCTCATCGCGAAGTGCGTCCGGCAGGCGGCAAGCGGGGTGTTTTGCAAGTGCTAAAAACTCTAGTAGATGAACATCAAGCGGGCAAGCATAGCAATGGTGAGGCTATTGCTTTATCACAATGCTTGTTAAATCTGCGCCGTGTCGCGCGGCCGGGTAGTTTGATATTTGTTTTCAGCGATTTTTACTGCCTGGGCACAGATACGGAGCAACACTTGTCCCGTCTGCGCCAACACAACGACATCGTTATGTGCGCAATTCACGACCCGTTAGAAGCGGTGCCGCCACCGCCAGGTTGTTACCCGGTAAGCAATGGTCGTTGGTGCATGATGCTGGATACCACGAGTAAAAAAGTAAACCAACACTATGTAGCGCAATTCCAACAACGGCGGCTTGAAGTTGAAGAATTGATTCGTGGTCGTGACATCCCGCTGCTGACGCTGACAACCGATGGTGATCCGGTAACTGATTTACGCAATGGTTTATATAACGAACGCCGGCCGGCTGAAACGAACGAATTCCAAGTAACGGATTTGATGCAACTAGATAGGTAATGCCCGACGACCCCTTAGCCGACCTACGCGATATTCATTTGCCCGCCGACCCGTCGTGGTGGCCACCTGCCATCGGATGGTGGTTAGTGGCAGGTCTGTTAGCGTTGTTGATTGTCGGATTAGTGATTTTCATTCGCCACCGGCTTGCACGGTCAGCGCCACGCCGTCACGCCCTTGCCATGCTGGAAAAGATTCAATCGATCGCCGTCGACAAACAGCACGTCCAGCCCTGCGTTCAGGAATTGTCCCGTCTATTGCGCCGGGTAGTGTTAAAACGATACCCGCGTATACAAACAGCCGGATTAACCGGTGACGATTGGTTGCGTTTTTTGGACGAAACCGGAGCCACCGATCAATTCACTCGAGGCCACGGCCGTGTCCTGGCGTCCGCGCCCTACTCATCATCTAGCAATGTGGACATTAGCAAGTTAACCGTGTTAATCGAGAAATGGATTCGAAACAATCTATAGCTATATATGTTTAAGCTGGCTTGGATATGGGCACTACTCGCTTTGCCATTGCCGTTACTGGTAGCGTGGTTAGCGCCAAAAGCGAAAGAAGCGCCTGTCAGTGCCTTGCGCATTCCGTTTTACGCATCGCTGATCTCGGTGGAAACCGATGGCTCGACTAAGCGAATCGATCTAAGTGTGTTACTAGCTATTCTCGTGTGGCTTTTATTGGTGTTTGCGGCGACTCGTCCGCAATGGGTGGGTGATCCCGTATCCATACCGGTGACCGGTCGCAATTTATTGCTGGCGGTGGATATTTCGGAAAGCATGCGCTTTCAAGACATGGAGGTCGCGGGAGAATTGGTCAGCCGTTTAGGTGTTGTTAAAAAAGTCGCGGGCGATTTTATTCGGCGCCGCGAAGGTGACCGCATAGGATTAATTTTGTTCGGAACCCGTGCTTATTTACAAACACCCCTGACATTCGACCGGGATACGGTGATTACGTTGTTAAATGAAGCGGAGTTGGGTATTGCCGGTAAACGCACGGCCATCGGTGACGCGGTAGGACTGGCGGTTAAACGTTTGCGTGAAACGGAAGGAACTGAACGAATTATGGTGCTGTTAACCGATGGCGCCAATACTACCGGGGAAATCGAACCATTGCGTGCGGCCGAACTTGCTGCACGCACAGGATTAACTGTTTACACGATTGGTGTCGGTGCCGACCAGCTAACGGTTCGAGATTTTTTCGGCGCGCGCCAGATCAATCCATCCTCAGATCTGGATGAGGAGACATTGCAAGCAATCGCTGGCAAAACTGGGGGGCGTTATTTCCGAGCCCGCAACACAGAATCTTTGGAAGAGATTTACAAAATTCTTGATCGCCTGGAACCGGTCGCATCGGATGACAAAACCTTGCGTCCGATTCGCGAATTATTCACCTGGCCGTTAGCACTGGCGTTATTGTTGACCGTAATAGTCGTTTTGTTCAGATCAAGAACACCCGGTGTAGTTAATCCGATTACCGTCACGTGAACTTTGCCGATTTTCATCTTATTCGACCATGGTGGCTCGTAGCCTTACCTATCGGAATATTTCTCGCTTGGTGGTTGTGGCAACGATCTTTTGGCGCGAGTAACTGGCAGGCCGTTTGTGACCAACAATTGTTACCGCATTTGTTGGTCCAACTTGGCGGCGCACGCAGCGGTTTGCCGCTCACGCTGTTGGTCATAGCGTGGGTATTGGCAGTGCTGGCCTTGGCCGGGCCGAGTTGGGAGCGGCAGGTGCAACCGGTATTCAGCAATATTCAAGGGCGGGTCATTGTGTTGGATGTGTCGCGTTCCATGGATGCAGTGGATCTTAAACCTTCCCGTTTAGCACTGGCCCGCTTTAAGACTGCGGATATTTTGCGCCAACCGTTTGATGGTCAATACGCGTTAGTTGTTTTCGCCGGTGATGCATTTACGGTGTCACCCTTGACCGATGACGCGGATACCTTGCTCAATTTGTTGCCCGCGTTGGACACCAATGTTGTTCCGGTGCAAGGAAGCCGTGCCGATCTGGGATTAAAAATGGCAGGTACGTTACTACAACAAACGGGAATTCAACATGGTGAAGTGATTTTGATTACAGATGGTGTGGACGAACAGACAAAAGCTTCGGCTGCTCAGTTGTTGTCACAGACTTATCGTGTCAATGTACTGGGTGTCGGCAGTGACACCGGCGGACCCATACCTATGGCGAAAGGCGGTTTTTTCAAGGATGATGCCGGCAACATCGTTTTAGCGGGCTTGGACAGGGCAGCTTTACAACAAGTAGCCGAAGCGGGCGGTGGTGAGTATGTGGGTTTAAGTTCGAATGACGACGATATCAAAACACTGCTCGCCCGGAAAATCACCGACAGTTTTGATTTGCAAGTAAAACAGACCGAGCTAACTAGCGAATTATGGGTAGATCGGGGACCGTGGTTGGTATTGTTGTTGTTGCCATTGGCGGCCGTTGCGTTTCGTCGTGGTTGGTTAATGGTATTGCCACTAGTCGTTTTTTCTTTACCTCCGTCACCCGCGCACGCATTTGCCTGGGATGAACTATGGTTACGGCCCGATCAACGTGCCGCCAGAGCATTCAAACAAGGTGATATGGAAACGGCAGCCAACATCGAACAGCAAGCCGGTTGGCAGGGTAGTGCGCATTATCGCTCTGAAAATTTTCCGGCAGCAGAACAGGCCTTCTCAAAAAACGATAGTGCTGATAACCACTACAATCGAGGTAACGCTTTGGCGAAACAAGGAAAGTTGCAAGAGGCGCTCGAGGCTTACCAAACCGCTTTGAATTTAAATCCAGATATGGAAGATGCCAGCCATAATTATGAAATCATAAAACGTGCCCTGGAAAATCAGCCACCCCAGGAGCAAAACCAGCAATCGGACAATTCTGAATCCGGTCGCACTGACGAAAAGTCGTCGACTAATGAGGATTCACAGGATTCAATGTCCGAACAGGAGGCGTCCGAGGAGTCGCAGACACGACCATCGTCAATGAGCGAGCAACAAAGGGATAAACAGGCGCAAGACGAGGGTGAATTCCAGGCCTCACCGCAAGATAATCGGAGCGACGAAACGGCACCGCAATCGGATCAGCAAGAAGATTTGGAAGAACAAGCGGCGCAACAAGGTGACGGTGAAGCCGAACAACAGCTAGCGCAAATGGAAACGGAGGACGATACCAATACGGAAAGCGATCAAGCACTGGAGCAATGGTTGCGGCGTATTCCTGACGACCCGGGTGGCTTGTTAAGGCGGAAATTCAAGCTTCAATATCAACGCCGGGATCACGATGTGCCACCGTCGGAACAACAATGGTAAGAATTTCTTTTAACATTATTCTGTCCCTGATAGTTGCAATTCTTTATTGCGCCAACACCTGGGCGCAAACGGCCAATGCTTATCTGGAGCGCAATCCTATTCACGCGGACGAAACCGTGCGCCTGGTGCTCGAGGTCGATACCGATGTCAATGAGGAAATCGATTTGAATGGATTAAAACGCGATTTCGTCATTCATGGCACCAGCACCAGTAAGAATGTCAACATCGTCAACGGCAAAAAGACAACGCGTACCCGTTGGTGGGTGGAAATGGAAGCCAATGCGGAGGGTGTGTTTACCATACCTTCGCTTTCTTTAGGTTCGGCCCGTACACAACCACTACAACTCACCGTGTTACCAGCGGGCACACAACCGAATAATGCGCCACGCGATGTGACCTTACAAGCTTTTATCGAACCCGACGAAACTTATGTCCAGGCGCAACTGACTTATACGATCCGTTTAGAATTGGCCGTGAACGTTACCAACGGCAGGCTTAGCGAACCGGAAATTCCCAGTGCAATCGTGCAGCGTTTGGGCGAAGATGCCAGCTACGAGGCCAACCGGAATGGGCGTCGTTTGCGAGTGATTGAACGGCAATACACGATTTTTCCGCAAGAGAGCGGTGAGTTGGTGATTCCGGCGATGCAGTTTGCTGGGCGTGCATCGGAGAATTTTTCCAATGGCCGTTTATTGGATGATTTTTTTGGTAGTAGCCGGGTGGTGCGTGCAAAATCAGAAGAAGTGCGTGTCAAGGTCAAGCCTAAACCTGCGAGCTTTGCCGGCCGAATATGGTTACCGGCAAGTGATTTGCGCATCAATGAATCGTGGACTCAAGATCCACCGCAGTTTCGCGTTGGCGAACCCATTACCCGCACATTGCGTATTGAGGCTTTGGGTTTGAGTGGCGAGCAATTGCCGCAGATGCCACAAGAAAATGTGGATGGTGTACGCAGCTATCCCGATCAGTCGGAAACCAACACGGGCAGAGACGGCACCCGGGTGGTGGGTGTACGCGAAGAACGGGTTGCTTTGGTGCCGGGCCGCGCAGGGCAATTGACATTACCCGAAATTAGTCTTCCCTGGTGGGATGTAGAAGACAACACCGAGCGCGTGGCAGTTGTTCCAGCGCGTATTATTGAAGTACTGCCGGCTAAATCCGTGGTCGTAACGGCGCCGGAAAACCCGGTAGCTGACAACAAATTGACACACCAATCTACGACCGATGTCGTTGCAGCGACCAAAGACATGCCGGCGGGTTGGTGGCCGATTATTAGCGCGGTATTTGCATTGTTATGGTTAAGTACCTTGTTTTACATTTGGCGCAGCAGACGGGCACCCGCTTCCGACGTGAATCAAAAAAATGCCCCGGTGGAACTGCGTGTTGCGAAAAATGCGATAAAAACTGCTTGCTTTAACAATGATGCACGAGCAACGAAAAACGCTTTACTTAGTTGGGCGATGATACGTTGGCCACAACAGGAAACTCGCGGCCTGACGGGCATAGGCGCACGTTTCGGTCAAGAGGCACTTACTCGCGAACTTGAAAATCTGAATCGCGTTTTGTACTCACCCGGTGTGAGAGACGACTGGTCCGGCGAAGCATTGTGGCGGGTATTTGTCGACGCTGAAAAGGCGCCAGTCACGATAAAATCTGTTAACAATGTGCTACCGCCACTTTATCCGGAGACCGCTTAAATGATAGCGGTGAAGACCTATTAGCCTGGATATTTCATCCGTTTTTACGAAAGCGTGATTTTTGTGTTTGCATGAGGGGATTGAACATCAAAAGACGATGATGATTGCGATCCGCTCGTGTAGTTCGCTATAGATATAAGGTAATGGGATTGTTGTTGTCGATGAGTCCAATTTTTGACGCAAGGGTCCCTGGCGTCTCGCCATCGGGTTACCCTCACCAAGGCGGTGAACTACCCAGGTATTAATCGTGCAGCGACCGTCTGGAACAAGTCCTTGTACGGATAACTACTGGAGAGTAAAAATCGGATGCGGCGCGTGTTGTGGATAATGACTGCGCCGACCTTCAATAACTTCAAGCGAATCGTGCCCACATAGGCGTGAGCCAGTTCGGTCTGTTTCAAGGCCAGTCGTCGAATGGATTCGAGCAAAATATAGGCTAACGACGACATTAATACCCGAAACTGGTTGGCCCACCAGCGGTGACAACTGGTGCGATCCGCAAATAAATCCAATTGCTGTTGCTTGATCTGATTCTCCATCTCACCACGCGCACAATACAGCGTGTCGTACAGCGTTTCAGGATTGCCCGTCAGGTTGGTCAACACGTAACGGGGGTTACGCCCTTTATCCGTCACTTCTATCTTGGCAACGACGCGGCGGGGTTGATCCCAACTATCGGCTTGGTATTGAAACTCGGTAAATCGGCGCACCTTGGGGTGAAATGCAGTCATTGTCTGTTCCGCCCGACTCAGATCACCCTCAATCATTCGGTTTAACCGATTATTCTTAGCGATGCCCACGATATAGCCGACACCATGACCTTCACACCACTTGAGCATCCGCCAACGACAAAACCCGGAATCGCCCCGAAAGATAATCTCAACATCGGGCCAGACCTGACGCAATCGCTTGACCAGTAATGACAATATGGCCCACGCATGCTTCGCACCATCGATCTTGCTGGGACGTAAATAACTCACTAACAATTGATCTTTACAGAACACATACAAGGGCAAGAAACAGTAATGATCATAATAACCATGAAAATAGCGACCTTCTTGTTCGCCATGCACCCGATCATCGGTCGCATCAAAATCCAGAACCAGCCGCTTCGGTACTCGTTTGAATGAAGCAATAAACTGATTCACCATCACTTTATGCAGCTCTACCGCCACTTTTCGATCAACACGATTCTCTAAACGACACAGCGTTGGGGCACTGCCTAATACGTTGTCCCGTTCTACTGCACTTTGAATCGCCGGATCTAATCGAATGTGCTCATGATCATTGAGATCTTCATACCCAAGACACAAACCATAAATGCGTTGACGTAACAAACTGAGTTGGCTGTGTTGGATATAACGGGGGTCACGTGACTCGGGTATTACTTTATCCACTTCTTTGGTTAATCCCATTCGCCGATCCACTTGACGCAGCAGCAGTACACCGCCATCAGAAGTGATGTGCCCACCTTTGAAATCCGCTTGCATCGTGCGCCGCTTCAAGGCTGGAAATTCAACGACCTCTCGGGTACAGTTCGTCACCGGCAAAACCTCCGTCTAAATCAATCTAAGCAACTGAATTTTAACGGGTTACACAGGTTTTGCCTTCATATTTGTGAAATATTTGGGTTAGCGAAAATCGCAACAGTAACAACAACACATAATAAAGTTTAAAACTCAGTGCGAATATTACTTTTGCTCGGTTCTACCAACGCCGCGGCAGCAGTTGTGCTAGGCGCATTTGGCGCACACGCTTTAAAGGCGCGATTATCCGAAGATATGATGAACGTCTATCAAACGGCGGTGCAATACCACTTTTTTCATGCCTTGGGACTGTTCGCCGTCGCTTTCGTCGCGTCGCAGTTTCCCGATTCCGTGTTGGTGAAATGGAGTGGTTGGGTCATGTTGGCCGGTATCGTTTTATTCTCCGGTAGTCTTTATGTCCTGAGTGTCAGCGGCGTGCGTTGGCTTGGTGCGATCACACCATTCGGTGGAGTTGCTTTTATCGCAGCATGGTGCTTGTTAGCGATCGCAGTTGCAAAAAGCTAATGCCTGTAGGAGCTCATTCCTATTCCACCGATAGTCGACCCAATAACCGTTAAAAACAAATTGCTAATAACTAACGACTATAAATCAAAGCGATCTCCCGGATGTTAGTTTTTCCACATTCTCTCCTACTTCAAGCAACTCATCGCGCAACACATGTTTGATAATCCACGGTCCGACCAATGGTGGTACGCGAAACTTCGGGGTAAGGGTCGCATTGTAGCTTAGTTTCGTTTGTCCGTTGTCTTTTTCGACCACAAGATGTTCGTCGGCGATACTAAAATCGCTCACTTCGGGATCGGCGATGTATTTGACAGACCAAACCCCGTTCCTGGTCACGTGGACATCGCTGGTTTTAGTCAGTTGTTTACAATAAAACAGAATACAAGGTTTCAAAACCAATCTTAATCTAACGTTGTCCGTGCTTTGAGATAAAACAGTGCTCTCAATAACCCGGGCCGAAAGCGTTTTCAAATTAGTGTAGTTAGTGAAAATACGTTCGACCTCATATGTATCGGCGTAAAGCGTTGCCTGATAGGAAATATGATATGTCTTGTTTTTGTATTTAATATCGATCTGGTGAATATCGGCTCCATGAGATTGAGTCGCGATTATCGAACTTAGCCACGCAACGCAAATTAACCTGCTACCGTAACGACAAAATAGGGCTTTATAAACTCTGAATACTGGAAAACGCGTCACGGGTGAGATTAATGGGCGCCTCATCACTAACGACGACATTGTCTTCAATACGCACACCGCCAAACTTCTTGAATTGTTCAATCTTTGACCAGTTGATTTTGTTGGATTGTGGGGTTTGGCTCAATTCCTTGAGTAGGCTGTCAATAAAATATAGACCGGGTTCAATAGTAATTAGTTGCGAGTTTTCCAATTTGCGTGTTTGCCGCAGGTGGGGATGTTGTTTGGGTGGAGGGGCGGTCGCACCGAATGCGTCGGCCAAATACCCTCCCACATCGTGAACTTGTAAGCCCAGAAAATGACCCAGACCATGCGGATAAAATGCACGGCTGATCCCGCTATCGACAATTTCATCGCTTGATGCATTAACAAATTCAAACGTTGACAAGATGTCGGCAACTTCGTGATGTGAGGTTTCGTGTAAGTCGGTGAATTTGCGGCCATGGGTCGCGCCTGCACATAATCTTTGCTGCATTGCGTCCACGGCATCGATCAGTTCCTTGAATTCCGTATCTCGATGAACATGGGTACGCGTTATGTCTGACGCGTAACCGTTGTAAGCGGCGCCGGCGTCGATCAAAAACGAGTTGCGATCATTGGGTGATAGGGTGACACGATCTAACCATTGATAGTGCAGGGTCGCACCGTGCCCATTGAGTGCGATGATGTTGGAATAAGGAAGTCCGTTGTCGGTTTGTTGGATTGAATGGCAATAAGACTGATGTATTTCGTATTCCGATGCACCTTCATGAAAAGCCTGCGCTGCAGCCTGGTGGGCTATAGCACCCAGTTGGCTGGCGCGACGGGTGCATTCGATTTCGTAGTCGGTTTTATAAGCGCGGTGAAAATGCAAATAGTCCAATATTACTTGCGGATTCGCTTCCATCGGTTTCCAAACGTCGAATTGCGCTCCTCTCTCGCCGAGAAACGCGGTTCGTCCAGGCAGTTTAGAAGTGATTGTTTTAGCTTCCGTGAGTTCTGAGATCACGCGCACATCGAATTCGGAGACCCAAAACACCTCCGGAACCGGTTTAACCCAATGCCAGTAATCCACCGGTTGATAAAACAACAGCACTGGTTTTTCACTGGGTCGATAGACGATGAAACAATCCGGTTGATCTATTAACGGGCACCAATACTTGAATAAAGGATTGGCGTTGTAAGGATAGGCTTGATCATCCAGAAAGCGGTAACGCAGCCCGCCAGCGTAAATAACCAGATTGTCGAAGTCACCATGTTGCAGCGCCTGGTCATGCAAACGAGCCACGTGCTGTATGTGTTGTCTATACGATTCCATTGTAACTAACGCCGTGAACGCCGCCGCCAATTTGCCTGTATCCGTTCATACGGACTGGTGTGCACATACTCCTCGATAATTTCCGCGCGTTTCCCGCGTAAAACACAGAACCGATGCCATAATCAACGGCCACACCGGCGACATGTGCAACCAGGTTGATGGGCCCCATCTGTTCTTGAGTAAAAAGGTTGTAGGTGTCGAAACGTATGTACCACAGCGCTACCAACCAGGCGTCCCAAAGATCCAGATAAACACTATGACCCAGGCAAAGCACGGGATTTTCACTCCGAGAAAGAAAGAATACCAGCAAGGCCATCACATCCATGACTACACCCGCAGCCTCACTGTTGGTAGCGGATCGGATTGGATATAGGCATACAGGGAATAAAAAACGTTCGTTCCAAACGCCAGCGCCAGGACGACTAGGGAGAACCCGAAAAATCTCAATATGAGCTCTACCGTCGCGGAAAACGCAAAAAAGAAAAATGAATTTCCAATCAAGTGGGCCCAACACGCGGTTAAAATCGGTATGGTGAAGACCGGTATACGGTGTAGCGTAAGATCGGCTTTATATGGGACTAATATCATGCGATATTCCAGTTTTCAGCATGCAACCAGTCTGACACTCTATTAACGTTTTTGCCCATTCAGCTAAATTTCATCGCGCTTGTTTCATCCGGATTACCTGTTTTGCATGATTTTAGTGTGGAGATCTGGTTGGTATTTGGGGTTGACTAAGCGACCGGTTACTTCTTGCACAACTCATTGACTATAACAAAAAAGTATTTTTACTGGCTGGTATTGCCGGCAATATTGTCTTTGCATGCCTGCCGGGAACCGGCGGCCCATACATTGCCTGCGCAATCGCGCGTTGTTGCAGGAGACGTGCACTCGGTTGATTATGTGTTGCGCAATCTCACTTTATCGCCGGACGGCACGGTACTCGGTTCCTATGGCCGCAAGATATATCGCATCACCGATAACGGTGACCGGCTTGAGTTTGTCAATGAGTTGCCCGCCATCATTCAGGCTATTCATGTAACCCAATCGGGTGACGTACTCGTCAGCACGGATGACAACATCCATTCCGCGGCGCGGGCTTGTAAGATCTATCTTGCCGATAGTGATATACGAAGATTCGAACTGATTAAAACCATTAAAGGCGGTTCGGCCATCTGGTGGTCTCTGGCATCGAACAAAAAAGGTCAGTTTTTCGCCGGAGAATACGGGCCACGAAAGGAAGCATTTTCAAATACAGTGTGGTCATTTGACAGAGGTCAATCAAGATGGAGTCCGGTGTTTATAGCACCCCAGAAAAAACACACTCATATTCACAGGGTAGCCGTGGATCCGTTTACGGATGATCTTTGGATGAGTATGGGCGATGGTCCTGATAGCCGCGGTGTCTTTAGGTCCAGGGATAGTGGCGACACATGGGAGCGAATCATAGACTCGCAAGCGCCATCGGTGGCGTTTACCAAAGACGCTATTTATTGGGGAGAAGACAGCGGCAAGGGGGGAATCATATTTCGATACGAACGCGCAACACAAAAAACCGAACAGGTGTTAGACGTATCCGATTTTGGATCTTACGGTGGCAGCATTTACGATATGACGGTTGACGCTGATGGAATGGTGTACGCAGCGACTATGAAATATGCGGATCAAAATCACGTCGCCACCCTGTGGAAGGGTAAAGACAAGAAGTGGCAACTGGTTATGGAATTCGAAAGTCAGCCGGGTAAAGCGGTGGATGTAGGCACCATTGCAGGACCGGATAAAAATGGATGGATTTATGTTACCGGTTATAAAATTCGCAATAAGTAGCTAATTCGTCTGAAATGACAGGAGATTTTAGTGAGTAAGTTAAAAAATGCGTTTTACGCACAGTCGGGTGGTGTAACGGCGGTCATTAATGCCACCGCTTGTGGTGTTATTGAAGCGGCACGTAAAAACAAAAAAAATATTGGCAAAGTGTATGCGGGCCGTAACGGTATTATCGGCGCACTCACCGAAGATTTGATCGATACCAGTAAAGAATCGGCCAAAGCCATCGCCGCCTTGCGGCATACACCGTCGGGTGCGTTTGGCTCCTGCCGTTATAAGCTTAAGGGGCTGAATGAAAATCGCGCGCAATACGAACGGCTGATGGAAGTATTTCAGGCGCACAATATCGGCTACTTTTTTTATAACGGCGGCGGTGATTCGGCGGACACGTGCTTAAAAGTATCGCAAATTTCCAGCAAACTGGGCTTTCCCATTCAGGCCATACATGTGCCTAAGACCGTTGACAATGATTTACCGATCACCGACAACTGTCCGGGTTTTGGGTCGGTGGCGAAATACATCGCCGTGTCCACGCGGGAAGCGAGCTTGGATGTTGCTAGTATGTGCAAGACTTCCACGAAAGTGTTTGTAGTTGAAGTCATGGGTCGTCATGCCGGTTGGATTGCTGCCGCCGGTGGCTTAGCGTCGGATAGCGATACAAGTATCCCGTTAGTTATTTTATTTCCAGAGATTCCATTCGACGAGCAACGATTCCTTGCCGCAGTCAAACAAAAGGTCGAGCGATTCGGTTATGTCTCGATAGTTGTTTCGGAAGGAGTACGTAATAAAAAAGGCCAATTTCTGGCTGATGCGGGAACGACGGATGCTTTTGGTCACGCGCAACTAGGTGGTGTCGCGCCGGTGGTCGCCAATCTGGTCAAGAATAAACTGGGTTATAAATATCACTGGGCGGTAGCGGATTATTTGCAGCGCGCCGCGCGTCATATCGCATCCAAAACGGACGTAGAACAATCTTACGCAGTAGGTAAAGCCGCAGTCGAATTTGCGTTGGCCGGCAAGAACGCAATTATGCCCGCCATCGTGCGTACATCCAATAAACCTTATCGTTGGAAGATTGGCGAAGCATCTCTGTCACGTGTCGCCAACCGGGAAAAAATGATGCCACGTAGTTTTATTAGAAAGGACGGATTCGGTATCACCAACAAATGCCGCGAATATCTGGAGCCATTGATCCAAGGGGAAGACTATCCCCCCTATAAAAAAGGCATGCCGCAATACGTAACGCTCAAGAATGTACCGGTAGTGAAGAAACTAAAAACAACGTTTTCGGTTTGAATCCATTTCGATAAGATGAGTTTAGAACATATGCAATCCGGACATTTGATCGCGGGGACTTGAAGTGAAAAATGGGATGCTTGTTCGTGTAGGTATCGATAGCGGTGATAACAACGGTCGTTGGAACGGCCCGGTTGACACCCGAACGGGTGAGTTTGTGTACGTTCCGGTAATCGAATCTGAGTCAGTGGAGTGGGTTAGTGAGAAAGCGGGTTACCAGGATTTCGAACCTATGTTAGATAAAATGGGTTCCAAAATGCCAGATTGCCTTAAATTAAAATGTGCTCATCTTGACCCTGATTTCAGGTTTTTGACATTTGGTGATGGAAATCAACGTGGCGCTAAATTGAGTAAGTTAAAAAAAGATGATCTCATCGTGTTCTATGCAAGTTTCAGGGACGTCAATCCAGAACATTATGATAAATTGATATACGCGATTATCGGTGTGTATATAATCCACTGCATTCGACCAGTTTATGCCATACCCGAGTCTGAATGGCATACCAATGCACACACCCGAATCACAATACCAATGGGATGTAAAGCACTGCTGTCCCATAAACTGTCATAGCGCTATACAGACTTGAAACGGATGGGTATTGGGTGGTGGTTTATCGTTTTTGAGTAACGTGAGCAGGTCACGTTTTTGGAACAGGTTCAATTGCAACAATCGGAGTATTTGTTGCAACGAGCGATTCAGTCGACTGGCGAATTTCAAGTAGGCGAGCAATAGATAAACACACAAGGCGATCCAGATTTGTGTCATGACGGCGTTTTTCGTTGTCCCCAAAAAGGCCTTAATCTTTAAGTTCTGTTTAATCCATTTGAAGAACAACTCGATTTGCCAACGTTGTTTGTAAATGTCGGCAATGGTTTTGGCACTGAGCCGTGTGTGATTGGTGATAAAGTAATATTGTTTACGGGTAGCCGCATCGTAGTAACCCACCCGACGCACATCGGGCAGTTGTTTTTTACGCGAACGATCAGAAGTATAACGAATGATCTGATCGCTGGTCACGCCGCTGGAGCGATCCACGGCTAAGCGCTGGATCACCCGGTACTTGGCGTTGCTGCGCAGGCGGGTGACAAAGAAAACACCACGATTATTCAACGTCTTATACCACCCGTAATCGCTGTACCCGCGATCGAATACGACGATACTGCCCTGCGGCAATGTGAGTGTTTTGGCATAGTCACTATCGGACACCTTGCTATCGGTCAGGGCCACGAATGCCGGGATCATACCGCGATGATCCAGCCCCACTTGCAGCTTCATTGCCCCCTTGCCGAGCGCATAGTGCGACCACGGGAACAGTTTCAGCGATAAATCAATCAAGGTGGCATCGAGCGAATACAAGGGGTTTTTAAATCGAAACCCATGGCGTGGCGCTAACCCCTGACAACGCGCATACAGTTTGGCAAATAAGGCCTCGTATAACGAACACGGTTGGTGCTGATTCAATCGCGCTAACGAAGAACGGGCAATGCGCCCCGTGCCCAAATGGTATAAATGGGCACACTGCGCATCCATATTCGATTCCACATCGCGCAAACTCATGCGTCCCGATAATTGACCTAAAGCGAGCGCGATAAATTGAGACCAACGGCTGGTTTTGCGTAATGCACGACCCTGATGGTGTCGTTTGGCCAACGTCTCAAATTCATGTCGACACACCAGTTTAAGCAGTTGTGCAAAGACTGTGTTACGATGGGCCATCGCCTAATTCCTCCCGCGATATCAATGTTTTGTCACAAATCCATTGTAACAACAACGGCGGAATTAGGCGCCTTCCCCTTCCTCTTTATGGGACAGCAGTGGATGTAAAGACATTGTCGTTCAGGGAAAAAAAGGAGAGTCAGGCCGTTTGAAGCGTTGTATTTCTTTTGGAACACGCCGCGCGGATGTTAGCAATTCTCGTGGTGGCAAGGTCTATAGGGTGAAAGAAGACTTACTAAAGAAATGGGGTGGATTGGATGTGAACGATGGCTATATTCAACGATCCGTACAGCTACCAAAATTTCTTGATGTGAAGAAGTTTTGGTCTTGGTTCGAAAAACAGGATGTTGACTTATTGGAATGCAACAACCCCCTGAATACATAAAGCAAGGCGCGGAAACAATCCGTCACGCACACTGAGTAACGCCCCCTTCATCCGGCGCAATGCCCTTCGGTGATTACGCCCTCCGAATTTCTAATTGATCCAGCACCTTGTTAGGTTCTATTTGCTGATATAATATATTGTACAGATTTTTTGTACATTATTGAAGAAGCTATGATGGAAACGGTTAACATTAGTGAATTTAGAGCCAATTTGTTGAAATATCTTGCAAAAGCGAAGGAAGGCAAAGAATTAAATATCACATCACATGGCAAAGTATTGGCTACCGTTGTTCCTCCGGTTGATAAAGCCAAACGGGCTAAAACTCGATTAAAACGACTTTCAAAAACGGCCGTTATTGGTGATGCTCTCTCTCCTATCAACGAAGAGTGGGACGCGCTTAGATGATCGTGCTGGATACGCATACCATCGTTTGGGATGCCCTAGCCACTTCAAAACTTAGTCAAACAGCCAGAGCAAAAATTGAAGAAGCTGATAGGGAAGGTACTTTGATTATTTGTGACATCTCTCTTTGGGAAATAGCGATGCTGGTAAAAAAAGAACGAATTCAGGTCGATGAAACGCCCGCCAATCTAATAAAAACTATTCTGGATTCTCGAAGCTATTCTGTGAGACGTATTTCCCCTGAAATCGCAGCGCTCTCAGTCGATTTAGCGGAAGATATCAATAACGATCCTGCCGATAGGCTTATTGTGGCGACTTCTATTCTAGAAAATTTTCCGTTGGTTACTGCCGACAAAAATCTTCGTAGAGCGAAATCAGTCGAGACTATTTGGTAAATTTTGCGAATTTGTTCGACGTTTACTACTGATAACATCCAACAGACATTGGTGGGTCAATACTTTGCGCCCTCAAAGGTCTTTTGCATGGAACACAATTCCTCACTCAGAATCAACCGTTACTTTTTCTTGGACACTAAGTAAAAGCCGTTGCGCCGTCTCTAATTCATTTCCCCAAGTCTTCTCAACATAGCGATCACGCCCTGAGCCGCTGCGATAGAACTTGTAACGAAACGAATTTTTCTTGTAATAGTCCTGATGGTAATCTTCGGCAGGGTAAAAGCTTGCCACCGGTAAAATGGGTGTAACGATTGGTTCATCAAAAATTTCGGAACGCTCCAACTCCTCTTTTGATGCCTGCGCAACGCTTTTTTGCGCCTCATCGTGATAGAAAATGGCTGAGGTGTATTCCCTGCCACGATCCCCAAAACTGCCACCGTCGTCCGTCGGGTCAGTATGCCGCCAAAAGACGTCCAGCAACTGTTGGTAGGTCACCTTTCCCGGATCGTAGAATACCCTGACCGCTTCGCGGTGTTTCGTTTTACCGGAAGACACTTTCTTGTATGAGGCGGTTCGGCGCGCGCCACCTATGTAGCCGGAAACGACTTCCACCACGCCGATGGTATGTTCGAAATCGGATTCCGAACACCAGAAGCAACCCCCTGCAAAGGTAGCTTGAGCATATTGCTCGAAATCCGCAAGGTTTGTGGTGGTATCCGGTACATGATCGCCGCTACTACTGGAAACATCATAGAAACAAGCACTCAAGACGGAGGCCACTAGGAAAAGCGAAATTATGGTTACGACAGTTCTCATATGAGGTTAATTTCTGATAGTAAAGACGCTAGTAAACATCAAACCTATTATTTTACGCTTGATACCGATGATCTTTTTTCACGCACCCGATCAGAAGTCTCCAGCCAGTAAACCTTAACCACAACACAACACATGTAAACATTATTATACAATTTCCATTTACGTTTCATCCAGACCACACGTACAAGTGATCCACGACAGAGAAAGAAAGGGGGCGCTTTCGACTTAGCGTATACGTCACCGACGCCCGGCATAGAAAGTTAAAAAAGTAGGTCGGACACCTTTTGGGTCGCTGCCCGAAACTTGACCAAGTAACGACGTGTTCAGATTGCTACAACTTAAAACAACCGACCGCTCATTACTTCGATAAGTAACGTGTCGGCAATCATAGCACCAACCCATGCTACGAACCAGTTGATCGAATTCCAATATGATGGGCAATAGCCCGCCGAATCTACGCTACTTAAATTTTCGGGAATGGATGATTTTTATCAGAATAAATAAGGCGAATTCAACTCGTTTATTCACACAGTTTATTTCTGATATTGTCACGCTCGACAGAAGCAATTTACGAGTCATGATTTACTTGATTTGTAAATCTATTCCTGGAGCAGTTGGTGTTAATAAGTACAGAGCCGCTACCTGACGGCAAACGCAGTGCCGAGCCATCTTCCTACTCACCCCTTCTCGGTATGTTGAAATTCAATCCATTCATGGGGATGAATGACGGTTTTGTGGATTGAAATCGAAGCACCGAAGATTACCCGATCAAGCCAAACAATTCCCATTTGAGACTGCATCTTTAGAGTTGCCGAGTTAGTGCTCAGGCAATGGGTACTCCAGTCACCATCTCATAAACTTTTACGACACCCGCATCGTCAATTTCACCGAGACCCGCACTTGAAGCGGCAAGGAATTGCTGATGCGCGCTCGCACCAAGGGGCAGGGGCATGCGAATAGATCGGGCGGTATCGATCACTAATCCCAAGTCTTTAACGAAAATATCGACGGTGCTGCGGGGTTGATAGTCATCGTCCAGCATGCGCGGCACCCGATCGTTCAGCATCCAGGATTGCCCAGATGAACTGGAAATGATCTCAAACAGTGTATGCACATTACAGCCTGCTTTTGCGCCGAAGGCCATCACTTCAGCGGCGGCGGCTAGGTGTACACCCGCGGCTAGTTGATGGACAACCTTATAAGTGGATCCAAGACCTGGTCTCTCACCGAGGCGATGGACGGTATCCGCTATCGCGTCGAGTATGGGTTCTGCAGTTTGGAAAGCTTTCGGTGATCCTGAAGCCATGATAGTTAGCGTGCCCGCATCTGCACCAACTTTGCCTCCCGACACGGGCGCATCTAGGGGCAATAAATTCATCGCAGTTAAGCTTGCACCTATGGTCTCGGCATCATCCGGTGCGATAGTGCAACAGAGCATTACGACATTGCCGGGTGATAATACCCGAGCAATATTGTCGGTGCCGAATAGGACGTCGTGGACCTGATCCGCATTGACTACCATCAGCAACAAGATATCCGCGGCACGCGCAACCTCCTCGGCTGAATCGTGGACACAGCCGCCAGCTTCCTTGAATCGCTCACGTGCGGGCTCACTCAGATCATGAGCTACAACTTTGATCCCCGCAGCGAGGATGTTTTTCGCCATACCAAAACCCATTGAACCGAGCCCAATCACGCCCGCGGTCAATGGTTTCACTTCGAACTGACTTCCGCTGCTATGGAAAGATCTTGCAGCATTGCCGGGTGCTCACTCGGAGACGCAAGCCACAGCTTGACAGTTTCGCACACCTTTTGGGTTGATAATCCATAGCGATCGTGCAATGTGGGTAACGCACCGGCATCGAGAAACTCGTCGGGTAACCCTATATGGCGAAACGTAGGCGTGACCCCCGCGCTGAGCAAAGTTCGCGCGACCGCTTCGCCGAGGCCACCGATCACAGAGTGGTTCTCGGCCACTACGAACAGGCGGCCGGGCTTTGCCGCTGCAGCAATGATTGATTCAGTGTCTAGCGGCTTCACAGTCGGGACGTGCAGGACAGAACAATCGATAGCATCTTTTTGTAAAGCCTTCGCTGCCTCTAGAGTGCGCATGGTCATGAGCCCAGTGGAGACGAAAAGGACATCGTTACCTTCCCGTAACATGTTTGCTTTGCCAAGTTCGAAACGGTAGTCGTATTCCCTCAAGATGTTTGGCACGTTGCCGCGTAACAACCGCATATATACCGGCCCGCCATAGTCTGCAATTGCCTGAGTTGCTTGCTCGATATCGGTGGCATCACAAGGATCGACGATGGTCAGGTTGGGCATGCCACGGAAGATTGCGAGATCTTCCTGTGCCTGATGGCTGGGTCCGTAGCCGGTTGTTAAACCCGGAAGGGCGCACACGATTTTTACATTTAAAGACTCTTCGGCGATCGCCATCGCGATGAAATCGTAGGCCCGACGTGATGCGAATACGGCATAAGTGGTTGCAAACACGTTGAACCCTTCGCGGGCCATTCCGGCCGCCGTGCTAATCATTACCTGTTCAGCCATTCCCATCTGGTAGAACCGATCCGGAAACTCATCGGCGAAGACGTGGAGGTCGGTGTATTTAGACAGGTCTGCAGTCACACCGATAATGCGTTCGTCGCGTTTTGCTGCCGCGCATAGCGCATGCCCGAAGGGCGCGTTCTTGGTCGGCATTCCTTCGGATGCAAGTGATGCAATCATGGCCGACGTCTTCAGCCTGGATTTGCCCGGTTCAGGTGTACGCGGCATGTATTTTGATAATTTCATTGGCGCCTCCCAGCATCCAGCGCCTCGAGTGCTAGGGACCACTCGTGCGGATCAACCCGGATAAAGTGTGTCTTCTCTCGCCGCTCGAGAAACGGCACACCCTTGCCCATAAGCGTGTTACAGATGATGATTCGCGGTCTGGTATCGTCCAGATATCGAGCCTCATCGAACGCATCGCGAACCGCATCGATGTCGTTACCATCAACTCGCTGCGTGAACCACCCGAAGGCCTCCCATTTTGCCTCGAGCGGTTCCGAGGAAAGCATCTGCGTCGACGGACCGTCCGCTTGTTGGTTGTTAAAGTCGACAATGGCAATCAAGTTATTGAGATTGTGGTGGCTTGCCGCCATCGCGGCTTCCCAGGTAGAACCCTCTCCAAGCTCACCATCGGATAAAAGGTTATAGACAAAGGAGCTTGAGTGTTTGTGCTTCAGACCCAGTGCCACGCCCACTGCAATGCCGAGACCATGACCCAGCGAACCACCCGTGATTTCCATGCCGGGGGTGTATGCTGCCATCCCGGACATCGGCAGGCGGCTGTCATCCGCACCGTATGTCTCAATCTCATTCTCCGGCAGAACCCCCGCCTCTATGAGTGTCGCGTAGAGTGCAATGGCGTAGTGGCCAATCGACAACAAAAAGCGATCTCTATCTTCCCACTCCGGATCGTCTGGTTTGTAGTTGAGCGCATGAAAATAACTCACCGCGAGGATATCGGCGACGTCGAGAGCTTGGGCAATATACCCCTGGCCCTGGACCTGTCCCATGCGCACGGCGTATCGACGAATGCGGTATGCTCGTTCCCCTAGCGAAACGTCAGTTAGATTCTGAATTGGTATGTTATCTTGCATCTTGATTCTCTTGGTTGCCATGTTGCGACAGCTGTGGTGGGCAACAATGCAGTTGTGCGAATTGTGCAGTGTACAATCGGTATCATAAGAACACCCTCGTAATCTGAGGTACGAAACTTACTAGGATCAACACAATCAGCGATCCCAGGTAGAACGGAAGCAAGTGCTTTACAACCTGACCCATGGGAACCTTCTCGATGGCAACGGAAACGAATAATGTCGTTCCTACCGGCGGTGTATATAGACCGATCGCCAGATTAACCACCATCATTACACCAAGTTGCACGGGGTCGAGCCCTATCGCACCCGCTACACCGAGAAAAATCGGTCCCAGTAGCAAGACCGCCGCAGGCAGGTCCAGGAAGGTTCCAATTAGAATCATGAGTACGTTCATGGCCACAATGATCATCCACGGTGATTCCAATGATTGAAGCATCCATGCTGCGAGATTCTGTGGCACGCTTTCGTAAGAGAGTATCCATTGCAACACGCTCGAACCCATGATCACCAGCATGATGATGCCGGTCATGATTCCGGAAGTTAATATGCATCGAAATACGATTGCCGGGGTGAGATCGCGGTACACGAAAAAACCGACCATCAGTGCGTAGAAAACGGCGATTACACTAATCTCCGTTGGTGTAACCACACCGCCTCTGGCTAATACGATCACCATGATTGGCATGATTAGCGCCGGAACCGCCATAACCAGGTCTTTGTTGAACTGCGAGAAGAATTTTGAGTAGCACCAGCCGGCCACTAGCCAGCCAACAATCGTGAAGGGCAGTGCAAACTTGCCGATAAAACCCAACGCACCGATAGAGTACAAGCCGAACCACAGGACCGCGATTCCTACGCAAATTGCCCAATCTCTACCAACCCCGAAGCATTCCCGTGTGAGTTGCATGCCGCTCGCACGCGCAAGATTGCGCATGCGGCCGATGGTAAAGGTCAACATGAACATTATGACGGTGAGCATGATTCCCGGTACGATACCGGCCAGGAATAGGTCGGGAATCGACGCCTCTGTGACTAATCCGTAGAGAATCAACGGGATGGACGGGGGAATCAGTACAGAAATGGTCGATGATGCTGAGTTCACTGCGGCCGAGTAGCCCTTTGGATAATTTTCTTTTTGCTGGACGGGAATAAGCGCATTCCCCAATGCGGACGCATCCGCTACCGCGGAGCCCGATACCCCGCCGAAGAATAAAGAGCCAAGCACGCTGACTTGAGAAAGCCCTCCTTTCAACCTCCCGACGAGCATCTTGGTAAAGCTCATTAGATAATCGCCGAAATGCCCCGACATCATAAGGTCACCGGCCAGAATGAAGAAAGGTATGGCCAGCATTGGAAACTGTGAGGTCGGGTTGTAGAGCTTTAGGATTGCCTCAAATAGATACAAAGGCTCCTCTGTGATCATTGCTGCACCGCTAGCAATCAGCAGGGCATGGGCAACAGGAAGCGTCAGTAGCAATAACCCAATAAAGATTAGCGCTGCGACCACGGACATCGTGTTCTCCTTTTCTTTTTAGTTTTTTGTTTCGAACTTGGATTAGGGTTTTTCATTGGATTTACGAGGCAGAGTGTGTGGTGGAGTCAGTGTCTTTTAACCTCGGATCCAAATTACCCATAAACTGCCGGTATAAATTCGTCAGCGCAGTGATCGTTAACATCGAATAGCCGAATAAGATGGCCATATAGCTATAAGACTGAGGAAGCTGCAAAGAGGTGTACATTACTTCTCCGGCCGCGAATTCAATCCCACCTTCGAAACGACCCAGACCCAGAAACACATAAATTACACCAAACGCACCCACAAGGATGATGAGTTGCACCGGGATAGTTACCCAACGCGTCATCTTGCGCGGTAGCAACCGGATGAAGAACTCGACCCCAATGTGCCGGCTGTGCTGAGCCGCGAGCGTCGCCCCCGCCATGATGAACCACGGGAAGACGAGCTGAACGACCTCGACAGACCAGATCAGACTTTCATTAGTGGAGTAGCGCAATATTGCATTAGCCAGTGTAGGTAGGAATAAGGCAAAGAACCCCGCCCAAAGAATAATCGCGCACACCCAACGTATGAGTCCATCGATGGTGGACACCATGGGGCCAAGCGGCCCCGTAGCGGATGGCGCGTGGAGGAACTCACGCATGACGGAATCTCTTCGGGCTAATTTTGTGCTTCGGCGGCCGCGGTCCGAATTCTCGACACAATATCACCTATTTGTCCTTCCCATTGGTCATACACGCCCGCTGTTGCTTGTTTGAAAGCGTCGGCATCAACGTCATTAAATTTAGCACCAGCTTCCGTTAGGGTTTGTTCTAGCTGCACGTCGTTAATAAGAAAGTAACCACGGTTGTACCACGTACTTGCGGTTGCCACTTCTTTGATTAGCGCTTGATCGTCTGCAGATAACTTATCCCACCAGCGTTTGGAAGCCAGCACTGGTGTCATCTCATACTTGTGGTTCGACTTGGCGATATAAGGTGTGAGTTCGTGCAACTTCGAGGAATAGATATTGGCGAGTGGATTCTCCTGACCATCGAAGACACCACTTTGCAAAGCTGCCGGCAGTTCTGAAAATGCAAGTGGCGCTGGATTGGCTCCGAGTGCCTGAAACGCATCGATGGTGACCTGACTCTGCGGTGTACGGATTTTCATGCCCTTAATATCCTCAGGCGTTGCAATTGGCTTACTCACATGTGTGATTTTACGAATACCGTTGTCCCACCAAGCGAGCAAAACGTAGCCTTTCTCCTCAAGCTTTGACGCCAACTCGTCACCAATCGGACCGTCAAGTACTTCCCACGCTGCAGGTAAACTGTCGAATAGATACGGTAGTCCAAACGCCGCGAGTTCGGGCACAACCTCAGCGACCGGGCCATCGGAGTTTACTGTTATATGCATGGTACCTAACTTGACCGATTTGAGCATCTGACGGTCATCACCCAAGGTTGCGGAATGCGCAACTTTAACGGTGTGGTTACCACGAGAACGCTGTTCGAGTATGGCACCAAACATTTCCGCTGCAGTAACTCGTGGATTACCCGGTTTACCGTTGGTGCCTATTACAATTTCATCTGCATGAGCGGTGGCGAAAAATACCCCGATTAATACAGAAGTTATAAGCCCTTTTGTTAATTGGCTGAGTGAAGCTTTCCTGTGAGTGATCTCTCTTTGTTGCATCTTCAGTCTCCTCTTTTTATTTAATGTATCGACACAATTGTCATTGGGATTAAACCGATTCACTTAAGTCAAATTTAAGTTTAATTTGCCCGTACGGCATTAAACATTGACGATAAGTGGTATTCAATGGAGTTTTTCTGAATTAACATTAAGTGCTGCTTAATTAAGGATAGAATGATGCCGAATCCACGCACGATGAACATGTTGGTGTACTTCGAAGCCGTTGCCAGACACGGGCGCCTGGCTATGGCAGCGGAGGAATTGCATGTGACTCCACCCGCGGTGAGTCAGCAGATCAAATCTTTAGAACAAACCTTAGGTGTCAATTTGTTTAGACGACTCAATCGCAGATTGGTATTAACAGAGTCAGGTGAGCGTCTCTTTCTAGCCGCGAGCAGGGCGTTGGAAATTTTAAATCGCGCTGAAGGTGATCTCGCTCGCAAGCGCCGTGCTCGAAGCCTCGTGGTGCGTGTTGCTCCTAGCTTTGGTTGGAAGTGGTTGATGCCGCGGTTACCAACGTTTATTCGCAGCTATCCAGATATTGATCTCCATGTGGACGCGACACCGGAGATAACGGATTTTGAGAGAGAAAATATCGACGTAGAAATCCGCTACGGTGAGGGGAACTGGTCTGGGTTAACTGTGGAACCCCTTACGCACGATCTCGATGTTCCGCTTTGTAGTCCGAACTATCCGCCGTATTCACTTCGTGAGGAGCCGATTAAGTGTCTTCAGGCTTGCCGTCTTATTCATACGGTAAAATCCAATGCGAAGTGGACTGATTGGTTGTCCTTGAACGGTTTTTTCGGTATCGATGCGAGTTCGGGTTTACGGTTTGATAGAACATTTATGTCGATGGAAGCGGCGCTTGAAGGGCTAGGAGTTGTTCTCGATAGTATCAGTCTCGCCAGCGAAGAGTTAAAAAATGGCGCGTTAGTCCCCTTGTTCCCGGCGCTGCAAGGCATCCGATTCAGGGCATATTGGCTCGTGTACCCGAACCTGCATCTAAGACGCCAAGTAGTAGAACTTTTCCGAGAGTGGTTGATGGGACAAGTCAGAGCTTTTGAATGTGAGGCAAGCGAAATCTGGGACATCAAGTAATCATCGCTATAAAGACCAAGCAACACGCAGAACAATATAAATTAAGTTTTCTCTGGACAATGACCGATTCGATAACCGTATCGGTTTACGAGCTTTAGCCTAAGGGACGAGCGAACTACACCTTTAGTCCAAATTCGTTATTATGACGTCATACGAAATCTTTGCGTATGCTGTGCTGAACATATGAAACAAATAATTGACTGTTCTAGATCCCAGTTCAGATGCTAGATATGAAATCTAAAATGTCCGTTCTTAGCGATAGATGATTTTCTATCAGGGCTGTTACCCAGCCTTTTTATTGTATAGGCGAGCCTCCCTAGTGTTAGACGAACTCTAGACATGTCGCGCGGCCTCGTCATGTAACCACTGACGGAATTGTCTAAAACGCTCGTTGCGTTTGGCGTGTTCGCTGTAGACCAGATAGTAGCCATACCCTTCAAGACGGATATCAAAGGGTTCCCGTAAACGGCCCGATTCGATATCTGTTAGCAGTAACGAGTTACCGAGCACCAAACCATGACCATCAATGGCCGACTGTACACGCACATTGGGGTCTACAATGACGGGACCGCACGGTGTGTCCCTTGGGTCGAGGCCGGCTAGTTGCAGCCATTCCGACCAGTAGTCTATTCCGGGCTGGTCGTGTAACAAGGTGTGATGAATAAGGTCGGTGGGCTGTCGAATGCCGAATTCGCCATCGAGTAACGATGGTGCGCACAGCGCGATCATCGGCAGTTCGATCAGTGGTTCCGATTGACTGTGTGGCCAGCGCCCGTCGCCCCACCGGATCGCCGGGTCCACATCCTCGACGGTAAAATCCGGATCGTTCACTGAGTGTTGTAGTCTCACTGTGATATGGGGATGGCCATTCAGAAACTCACCCAATCGCGGTGACAGCCATCGCGTGACGAAATAGGTACTGACGGAGACAGTCAATGGAGATCCGCCTTTCCTTGGTGAGAGTTGAGCTAATTCTTCATCGAGTTCCCGGAACAATTGGTGCACTGTGCGGTATAGGCGAAGACCCGCATCAGTCAATTCGACCTGACGAGTTCGGCGATAAAACAAACGGATCTCGAGCGATGTTTCAAGCTGCTTCACCTGATAACTGATGGCCCCAGGTGATACGGATAGCTCAGCAGCAGCTTCGTTGAAGCTGCCATGCCTGGCCGCGGCTTCAAAAGCATGCAATGCTTTTAGCGAAGGACGTCGCTGCAACATCTCTATGGCTCTGAAATTTTGATTTATGGTTGAAAATATTTAGTTTGTAGCACAACTTGTATCCCGAATAAACTAAATTAAAATAGTATTTTATAGATGAATAGCTCGGACAATCTAGGGAATTGTAGCCCAAAATATTTTGTGTATAGACGAGCTTGAAGGACACCGAAATGGACCACGACATGCACGCATCATCAAACGAGCCACGGCAGTCGGGCCCCACATCGAAACGTAGCCGCGGGACCTGGCACTACACGCCGCCACTACCGCTTGGGGCATCACCGTATTTTCGCTGGCCGCCTGACGGGATAGCGATATTGAAATGGGTGTTGCGTGGCTGGTTCCCGCTGTCGGAGCGGCTGATTATCCTGGTGATTTCGATCCTATCCTGGGCTTATTTACACCCAGCCCTTGATCGCTGCCGCGAGTTCTCACTAGACTGGATTGCCGAGGTCTACCTGCGCAACCTGGCGCTAATGTTCCTGGTCGCGGGTGGACTGCATCTGTATTTCTATGTATGGCGACGCCAGGGCGACGAGCGCCGCTACGACGCGCGGCCATTGGTCACCAACAACAGCAACTTTACCTTCCATTCTCAGGTTCTGGACAACATGTTTTGGTCCTTGGTGAGTGGCGTCACGATTTGGAGCGCTTACGAAGTGTTGATGTTGTGGGCGCTGGCCAACGGATATGCTCCAGCATTGTCGCTGCCAGAGGATCTGCCCTGGCTTGTGTTGCTGATCTTCCTGCTACCGATATGGGAAACGTTTCACTTTTTCCTGATTCACCGCTTGATCCATTGGTCGCCACTGTACCGTCGCGTGCACTCCCTGCACCACCGCAATACCAACATCGGCCCCTGGTCGGGGATGTCGATGCATCCGGTCGAGCATCTAATTTACCTGAGCACGGTGTTAATCCACTTTGTCGTGCCAGCCAACCCGTTGCTGATTGTTTTCCATCTACAGTACTTTGCGCTGTCGGCGGCGACAACCCACACCGGTTATCAAGGCATGACCTTGGGCGGGCGGCTGATCCTGCCGCTGGGTACCTTTCATCACCAGTTGCACCACCGTTACTTCAGGTGCAACTATGGCGGCCTGGAAATACCGTGGGACCAGTGGACCGGTTCTTTCCACGACGGCACTGCTGAATCCCACCGACGCTTTCTCGACCGGTGCAGGAGAAAAGCCTATGCCTAAGTTGACGGTAAAGGATCTACTCGAACTGAAGGGCGTCAGACAGATCGCATTCGTCCAGGTCACCAGAGCAGAAGAAGCCATTGCCGCTGCGACCGCGGGCATGGATATGATCGGTACCGGTTTTCGCCCAGCGACACAGCATTTTCCAACCCTGGTGCCGGAATCTCATTTTCAGTTTGGTCTTGTCTGGGGTCGACATGCGAGTGCTGAGTCTGCCTTGGGCGAAGCAATGCAAGCGATGGACGCCGGCGCAGAATCCATCTACTGTGCAATGAGCCCGGAGGTAGTTGAGGTGCTTGCACGCGAGGGCGTTCCGGTCATCGCCCACGTCGGCCTGGTACCGCCAAAGGCGACCTGGGTCGGTGGTATGCACGCGGTGGGACGCACCGCAGTGCAGGCTGAACAGGTTTCCCGCGACAGTAAAGCATTTGAATCGGCCGGCGCTTTTGCACTCGAAATGGAAGTCGTGCCAGCGCAAGTTGCAGCGGAGATCACGCGGCGCGTTTCGATGCTGACGATCTCATTGGGTTCTGGCACCGGTTGCGATGCAACCTATCTGTTTTCGGCCGATTTGCTCGGTGAAAACCGAGGCCATATCCCACGCCACGCCAAAGTGTATCGAAACTTCGCGGCGGAGCGAGACCGGCTACAGCAAGAGCGTATCGCTGCATACCGGGAGTACATCTCCGACATCCAGAGTAAAGCTTTTCCGACAACGGAACACGACGTGTCGGTCGACCCGGAAGAGTTCGCGCGCTTCGTAGATTCAATCTCAACCAGGTCCGGAACCTAATGCAAAACTGTAACGTTGTTCGTTTGCCGCGCGGTGGTAGAGAAATCGAAAACAGCGCACGCACCAACCCAGGTGCCAGGTGAATTTAAAGCCGACGTCCAGACTAACGATGAAATCACAGCTGCGTCCATTGGCCGAAGCCTGCCGTCTTATAGTTCCAGTCGAATGACTCCTTTCGACGTTACTTGCCAGATTTGATCAAATCCGTGTTTCGGGAATCGTTTGATCAAGTCCAGATTCTTGCAGATTAAACCGTACCTCCTTTAAGTCGGTCTAAACGCAGGCGCTCGCGTTTATCAAACAGTCGTCGCGACCCTAGCTCACCGCCAATGTTAGGCGCCCTTTGAGAAAAAACTTCTATCTCAATGATTCTAGTACCACTATAAATTTCCTATAAATTTCTAAAAAATTTATAGTTTTTCGACGCCAATATGGCTACTATAGATTTTCTAGGAATTTATAGTAAATCTATAGTTAGACCTAATGAAACTGCCCGAGCAACCCCCGCCATTTAGCAAGTTGTTTGTCGATGTCGAAAAAAGCGATAAAAATCAAAAGATTGTATCCCGCATATTCAACTTGTTTCAAACTGATATAGGAAAAGATCGAGGGGAGGAATACCTACATTGGGAACGACTAAAATACAAACCACTGCCTGAAAACATCGAAAATCATGAGGAGTGGTGGTACATCACAAAATTCAGAAGAGCCAGTAGCTACAGACAGCTTCCGTTCACATCTAAATCCGGGGATCCGTTTGTCTACTGGGTTCCAGACCCCGTCCAGCAAAGATTACACGAAGTAGACCAGCAAGCCTCGGGTCGAGTACAAATAGCAGAAGAAGTTACCAATCCAGCTACTAGGGATAGGTACCTAGTTAATTCACTTATAGAAGAAGCAATAACATCTAGCCAATTAGAGGGTGCTTCAACAACACATAGAGTTGCGAAGGAGATGCTGAGGGAAAGCCGTCAACCAAAGGATAAAAGTGAGAGGATGATCTACAACAACTACCAGGCGATGGGTTTTATAAGAGAAGTTGTCGATCAACCACTCTCAAAGGACCTGCTCTTAGAGTTACATCGTATTGTCACCGATAGAACTTTAGAGAACCCAAGCGCAGTCGGTAGACTTAGAACCTCTAAAGAAGACGTCGCGGTATATGATGAACGTGACAATACGCTGCTCCATGTTCCACCAAATGCCGATGAGCTCGACCCACGAATAACAAAAATTTGCGAGTTTGCAAACTCCGTGGAAAAACAAGGGGAATTCTTACACCCTGTTATCAGATCAATTTTGCTTCATTTTATGATCGGATATGACCATCCATTTGTAGATGGGAATGGCCGGACTGCACGAGCGTTATTTTATTGGTCGATGGCAAAATATGGATACTGGATGATGGAATATATCTCTATTTCCACAATCCTAAAAATGGGGCCGGCAAGGTATACACGTGCCTATTTGTATACCGAGAATGATGTAAATGATACAACTTACTTTATAGACTTTAATTTACGAGTCATTATCCGCGCAATTGCGAATCTACAAAAATACCTCGTAAGAAAAGCTAAGGAAATTAAACAGGTAGAATCTATATTAGGCGCTTCGCTTTTCTCAAAGAATTTAAATTATCGGCAGCTCGCTATTATTTCGTACGCTCTCAGACATCCGACCGGCACGTACTCAATAGAAAGTCATAGAAAATCCCATAATATTTCGTACCCGACAGCACGTTCAGACCTGTTACAGCTTGTCGACTATGAACTCTTAGTTAAAAGAAAATTTGGGAATACATTCATATTTTCTCCGGATGAAAATATTCAGGAAAATCTAAAAATTCTGAGAGCAAAATTTAGCTGAATAATCAATATTCACGCCTAACAAGTACTATCGAAGATGGACCACGCTTTACCCTTTTTAAATCAGTTAGAAAGGATCAAATTACTGAAAACACCACCATACAAGCGCTTGCAGTTGTACCAAACCACTCACTGCGGTCGTGGTTTGGCCGCTGATGCGAGGCGTTGGGTAATAAAACCGTCCGCGATAGACCCGACAAGCGACTACATTAGTTGTTTCAAATAACTTCCACAATTGGCTAGGACCTGCTGTCTTCGAGTTTCAATTGAATGGTTGCCTTGGACGTCAGTTGCCAGATTTGATCAAATCCGTGTTTCGGGAATCGTTTGATCAAGTCCAGATTCTTGCAGATTAAACCGTACCTCCTTTAAGTCGGTCTAAACGCAGGCGCTCGCGTTTATCAAACAGTCGTCGCGATCCTAACCATACTGCGCCAATGGTTCCGAATATCGTTCCTGCCGCAATCAAAAACATGACCAGTATCTGATATTTGACCGCCTCCACGGGATCACTACCCGCAAGGATTTGACCTGTCATCATGCCGGGCAGGCTTACTAGGCCTGCGGCGGCCATGGCATTGATGATTGGTATCATGCCGACACGGATGCTGTCGTTGCGGATATTGGCAATGGCTTCAACCGCCCGGTGTCCTAATACTAAGCGTGCTTCGATGTTTTCACGTTTATCCGCGGCACTTTGAGTGAGACGATCGAGACCGAGCGCCACACCGTTCATGGTGTTACCCAACACCATGCCGAGTAATGGAATCGCATATTGCGGTGTATACCAAGGTGACGCACCAATCACTATGGTCAACGCGAGTATGGTTACGCTAAAAGCGGATATAAACATCGATAGCGACCCGAGCGTCAACGACCAAGCACCGGTAAAGCGGCGTGATTGTCGTACCGTCGATTCCCGTCCGGCAACAATCAACATGAATAATCCCAGCAGTGACACCCACAACCAATGCGCGTTGCCGAACACCGCCTTGAGTACGAAACCGATGAGTAATAATTGCACCACGGTACGCACTGCCGCGATGAGTAGCGACGCGGTTTCGCCAATTCGCATCCAGTAAGTCAAACTGGCAGCGACCAACACAAGTATTGCCGCTAAAGCCAGATCCCAGGAACTCAGTAAAATCATAAGTTGTTATCCTGCAAACGCCCATGCGTCATTAATAGACGTTTGTCCGCCACACGCTCAAGTTGACGGCGATCATGACTAACCCATATCACACAACAATAATGTTGTTTACGGTAATCGGTGATAAGCGCTTCGACTCGCATAATATTATCGTGATCCAGATTGGCGGTGGGTTCGTCTAACAATAGCACTTGTGGTTGATTAGCCAGCAGCCGTAACAACGCGAGCCGTTGGCGTTGGCCGCTTGAAAGCTGACGTATGGGTTGTTCAAGCACTACGGTGGGTAAATCCAAGGCCTCCAGCTCGGGTTTTTGTTTGCCGGGGAAATGATCCAGTACACGGTCCGACCACCAAAAACTCTCCGCCAGTAGCAAGCCTACTTTGGTACGCCATTGCCACGGTGCAAAAACCTCACGGGATTTTTTATTCAGGAAAACATTGCCCTGATGAGGGTCAAGGTCGGCGATGCACCTAAGCAACCGTGTCTTACCACCACCGGACGGGCCGGATAATCCAACACAGTGACCCAACTCTATCTCAATGCTGATAGGGCCAAGCCCATCGGTTTTGATGTTGTGCGCTTGCAGACAAGTCATCTCACTTTATCGTCAAGATGGTATTTCACCATGACATAAAAAAACGGGGTGTACCACAATGGTGCACCCCGTTTGTATGAAAACTTTATTTTTTGATTAAAGCAACGGCGCGATAACCAGACTCACAATGGCCATAACATTAATCAAAATGTTCATGGACGGACCGGACGTGTCTTTGAACGGATCGCCTACCGTGTCACCGACTACGGCGGCTTTGTGCACATCCGAACCTTTGCCGCCGAAGTTGCCACGTTCAACATATTTTTTCGCATTGTCCCAGGCGCCACCGGCATTGGCCATGGTCAGTGCAAGTAAGACGCAACCCAGCAGCGCGCCGCCTAACATGCCGCCCAAAGCTGCCGGACCCAGAAAAAATCCGACTAAAACAGGCGCCAACACGGCCAGCGCCCCCGGTGGAATCATGCGTTTCAATGCTGCTTGTGTGGCGATATCGACACAACGTTCCGTATCGGGTTCGGCTTTGCCCTCTAGTAGTCCGGGGATATCTTTGAACTGACGCCGGATCTCTTTAATCATATCGAATGCGGCGGTGCCCACGGCGGTCATGGTGAGACTGCTGACCAGGAACGGAAAAATGCCGCCCAGAAACATGCCCGCCAGCACTTTCGGATCGTTAATCATCAATTCAAAATCGACGTTATTGTGGGCGACGGTTTCGATATAAGCAGAAATGATAGCCAATGCTGCCAGCGCAGCCGCGCCGATGGCGAAACCCTTACCGATGGCGGCAGTGGTATTGCCCAACTCATCCAGCGAGTCGGTAATCTTGCGCGTGTCTTCACCAAGGCCTGCCATTTCTGCGATACCACCCGCATTGTCGGCTACGGGGCCATAGGCATCGATGGCCATGGTAATGCCTACGGTCGCCAACATACCGACCGCGGCGATGCCGACCCCGTAAAGTCCAGCAAGACTGCTGGAGACTAAAATAATCGTGCATAGAATTAAAATCGGTACGACCACGGACTGCATACCTACCGCCAGACCGGAAATCATCACTGTGGCTGGGCCGGTTTCGCCGCTCTCAGCAATCTTTTTGATCGGGTTCCCGGCGGTGTAATACTCAGTAATCAAGCCGATGCCGATACCACCGATCGCACCCACCAATACCGATACCCATACTTTGGTGCTGACACCGGCAATTAAGACCACCAACAAAGCCGCTACCATGAAAATAATCGATGCACCGATGGTACCGATGCGCAACGCAACCTCAGGTGACTTCTCGCTGTACTTGCGCACCAGAAAGATACCACCCAGGGAACACAAAATGCCGACGGATGACAGCGCTAAAGGTAAGAACATGAGTGTCGCCTGTGTGCCGAGTGGTGTATCCGCGTCCAACGTGGCAGCGATGGCAATCGATGCGATCATGGCGCCGCAATAAGACTCGAAAATGTCCGACCCCATTCCAGCCACGTCGCCCACATTGTCGCCAACGTTATCGGCGATAACACCCGGGTTTCGTGGATCGTCCTCCGGAATACCCGCTTCGACTTTACCCACCAGGTCCGCGCCGACATCAGCACTTTTGGTAAAAATACCGCCACCCACACGCGAAAATAATGCAACGGTGGACGCGCCCATACCGAAACCGTGGATGACATGGGAGGATTCCGGGTCGCCGCCAAAGAATAAATAAAGAATACCGAGGCCTAGCAATCCCATAGCGGCAACGGTTAGGCCCATAATAGAACCACCGAAAAAAGCAACGGTTAGCGCTTCCGGCGCCCCTTTTTCGTGCGCGGCGGTCGTCGTGCGAACATTGGATTTGGTGGCGGTATACATGCCGATATAACCGGCGGTTCCCGAGGCCAGGGCGCCGACAACAAATGCAAACATGGTGCGCCAGCCCAGATCAGAAAATAAAATAAACACGGCGACGATGGCAGCGAATATGGCGAGATAGCTATACTCCCGTCGCATGAATACCATTGCGCCCTTGTGAATCAGAGCGGAAATATCGGCAACTTTGCCGGTGCCCTCCGGATAGGCATAGACGATTTTGTATATCCGGAATGCAGCGAAAAGCCCTAAAATGCCGAGAATAGTCGGAATGAGTGCAACGCCTGACATATGGCTCCCTACAATATATGAGTTGTTAGAAAATCAAAAGCGGGCAAGCATATAGTTTCAGCCCGGTTAGATCAACACGATTTATTAGCGTTGGATTGATTTAAGTAAAGTTATGTTGTTGATTTTTAAAGGAGATATTTTATGATTTTGGATAGAGTCGAGCCGGGTTTCTCCCTGCCGGATGACATTAACGTGATTATCGAGATTCCACTGAACGGCGAGCCGGTGAAGTATGAAGTGGATAAGACTACCGGTGCCATGTTTGTCGACCGGTTTTTAAGTACTTCCATGCTTTACCCCTGCAATTACGGCTATGTGCCGCAGACCTTATGCGGGGACGGCGATCCGGTGGATGTGTTGGTGGTATCGCCGTTGCCGCTGATACCGGGTTCGGTGGTGCGCAGCCGGCCGGTCGGCGTTTTGAATATGGAAGATGAAGCCGGCGAGGATATCAAAATTGTTGCCGTGCCCATTAGCAAATTGACCCGACGTTATCACGATGTTATCGATTATCAAGATCTGCCCAGCGATTTGGTAGACCGCATCGTGCATTTTTTCGAACACTATAAAGATCTCGAACCGGGCAAATGGGTCAAATTACGCGGTTGGGCGGATGCAGAAGCGGCAAGGCGGGAAATTATTGACAGCGTCGCGCGTTACCAGCAACAATATTAAATTAAATTCAATTTGACGCACAAACTAACGGCTTGCTGATTTGTATCGCTTGCCGTGCTACTAGACTTCTCAACCATTGGTGGGCGGGATCAAAATGCTGGTGTTCGTGCCAATATTCAGCCACACGGATTCGCGGTGAGCAGAAGGGTAACTCTTTGACCTTAACGTCAAATCGACGAGCGACATCTCTGGCAAGACGCCTGGGCAAGGTGGCAATTAATCCCGAATTTCTTATCACATAAGGAATCGCCAAAAAGCTTGTAATACGAATACAAATTTCACGCGTTACGCCGACGCTATCGAGTGCATCATCTATTAAGCTCGGACCATACCCGGTTATCGACAGCATTGCATGCCCATAACTCACAAATTCTTGCACTGTAACATCTTCACTCGCCAAAGGATGGCTTGAGTCCATCACACATACGAAATCATCTTGAAACAAGTCTTTCTTATGTAAGCCGGCATCGTTCAATTCTGCTGCGCAAATTATAAGATCAGCATCCTGTAAGTTTTTATTTCGATACATTGCTGTCCCGTTAAGGAATAAAAATGGCCTGGTTCTTTAAGCGTTTTGGTAAAATACAGTTACTCCTAACCTATTGAACCAAAACAAAAACCAAGCCATGGCCCATTGTAATACAGTCTTCGCTCAATTGCTTAAACTTGTTCCGAGACATGAGTTTGAACAGTTGGCAAATACCTATCATTCTGGTCGCTCGTTTCGAAAATCTTCGCGTTGGAGCCAGTTTACTGCGATGCTTTTTGGGCAACTAGCAGGCCGACACTCCCTGCGAGACATTGTCGACAATGTTCGAGCACAATCCCATCGTCTGTATCATATCGGTAGCACGAATATTTGCAGAACGACACTAGCCCGCATCAACGAGCAGAAGCCCTATCAGCTATACGAGGCGTTATTCCATAAGCTCTTGGGTAGATGCATGCAACATCCCCAGCAACACGGGTTTCGATTTAAAAATCCATTGTATGCATTGGATTCAACCACCATTGATCTATGCTTATCTCTCTTCCCATGGGCCAAGTTTCGAACGACAAAAGGGGCCGTTAAACTCCATGTCGGGTTGAACCAATCTGGATTTCTACCTGAATTTTGTACCGTTACAGACGGTAAAACCCATGATGTGAAGGTGGCTAGAGAACTTAAACTGACCGCTGGCAGCATCGTTGCGATTGATCGTGCTTATACTGACTATAGATGGTTTAACCGCCTGAATAGTCAAGGTGTTTACTTTGTCAGCCGCCAGAAACAGAATGCTAAGTATCGAACCGTAGAGCGAAGAAAGGTAAACAAATCCAAGGGAATTACTTCTGATCAGCTGATTGAATACACAGGCCACTATGCGCGCCAGGACTACCCTGGACTCATACGCCGAATTGGCTATCGTGACCCAGAGACTGGCAAGCACTATGTGTTTATTACCAATCACACCAAGCTGAGTGCAAAGACTATCGCGGATATTTATAAATCGAGATGGCAGATCGAGTTGTTCTTCAAATGCATTAAGCAGAATCTCAAAATCAAGTCCTTCACCGGTACAAGTAAGAATGCAGTGATGACGCGAATATACATTGCTCTGTGTGCCTACCTGATGATTGTTTATTTGAAGTTTGCTAATGGTATAGATGAGTTATTGTCAAATCTGGTGTATGAACGAATTGGATTAAGCGGCGATCTGATGGTTTGAAGTGAGCTCGATTCCGTCTACAAATTTGATTCCGTCAATCACTTTGGCTAGATAATTAAAGCCGCGTAGTCGACGCCAGTTCTTCTCGGCACATTGTCCTAATTTGAACATCATGTGCAACATACCATCTCGAGTCAAACAGCCCTTGGAGCGTTTGGTTCGGTGTCGGATGGTTCCAAATGTCGACTCAATAGGGTTGGTGGTTCGCAAGCTCTGCCAGTGTTGAGCAGGGAAGTCATAAAATGACATCAGTTCGGGATGATCTTTTTCTAAACACTGCGTGGCCTTGGGATATTTAGGCTCATAGGTTTGGATGAACGTGGTGAAAGCGCTTTCAGCTTGTGCTTTCGTCGGTGCTTGCCAGATGTCCTGTAAGGATTGTTTGGCTTTAGGCTGAAGCGATTTAGGCAAACAATTGAGCACATTCATGCTCTTATGCATCCAGCAGCGTTGGTGACGAGTGTCAGGATAAATTTCATCCAACGCCGACCAAAACCCCATGGCCCCATCACCAATGGCTAACTGCGGCGCACCCATTCCCCTGGACTTCAGGTTGAGTAATACCTCGCGCCAACTCTGCGTCGATTCGCGCACACCATCGTCTATCGCCAAAAACCGTTTCTGGCCCCGTTCATTGACACCAATAATAACCAGGGCGCAGAGTTTGGCTTGCTCTGCCCTAAGACCACTGTAGACGCCGTCAGCCCAGATATAGACCCAACCCTCCTTGGACAAATCATCTTTACGAAAGGCTTCATATTCTGAAGCCCACACTTGTTTCAGGCGCGACACCGTACTCGCCGATAACCCCTGTGCATCCGCCCCCACCAGCGCTTGTAAGGCCTGCGACATCTCGCCACTCGATACCCCTTTCAAATACAACCACGGTAAAGCCGCTTCCAGCGATCGGGTCTTACGAATATAGGGAGGAACCAACGCGGATCGAAAGGTGACCGGTTCACCACCTCTGGAGCGAACCTTGGGTATCTGCACCGTCACCGGTCCAATTCCCGTTTGAATTGCTCGGGTGGGTTGGTAACCATTACGCACAACAGCCGCTTTGCCATCGGCGGTGTGTTGTTCAGAGAATTTATCGATAAACTCCATCATTTCTGCCTCGACCGCTGTATGGATCAATTGCTGCGCCCCGCTCTGCAGTAGCGCCGTCAGCTGATCGGTAAAACTACCTCGATCTTCAAGTGAAATAACGTTACTCTTACTCATGAGTGGCGTATCCTCGTTTGATTAAATTAAAGTTCAGCAACTTCAAATTAATCAGATACGCCGCTTTTCTTCAACTTCCTAAACACCAGATTCAGTTATAACTCGGTATAGATCGGACAGTGCAGCAAATTATCAGGGTGTTACAGTCTAATTTATTCGACAAAAGAGAATTGGTTCCATTACTCAGAGGCGATCCGGTCCTGACTAATCGCCAGATCGATGATCGACAAACTTCTTTGGCGTAAAGTTAACGGGACAGCAATGATTTCGATACAAAGTATCAATCAACAAGCACACTCCTGGAGCTGAATTACTCGTCTCCTCAATAACCCGCTGCAGAAATGTCGCCGCAACATAGTCTCTTGTATGAATGCAAAAAGTTTCATTTGCAGTCGAAGGGTCAAAAGTCTGGGGTTGAACAAGGATTTCAATATTCGCTAACAGTTCTTGAATCGGTGCGGTTAACTCTCGCGCGCGCTTGGTTGCCGTCATACCTTCCGAAGTTCTTACAAATAAAGGGTCTTGGAATGTGTATCTCAGTCGCGACAGCGCGCGACTCATGGCGGACTGGCTCATCCCAACACGTTCTGCGGCCCGCGTGACATGCTGTTCTTCCAGCAACGCGTTTAACGCAACCAGAAGATTAAGGTCAACTCGTCGTAAATTTACTTCTGGCAAGGCAACAACACCCACCTCAATTGTTCGTAAACCTTAAGTGTCGGTCGTTATGATCCGAATGCATCTACTCCATCACAAAAAAGTATTGGAATGTTTTGTCGGTGTGTATTTAGACTTTGAAGCTGGGAGATGATTGGGGTAAGTGAAAGTATGAACTTGAGCAAAAGTTGCCCTTTTTCTTTTTGAAAAAAGAGTACTGATGAATATTGATTTCATTTCGCTCGCCCCTTTGTTGGTTTACTCCACTGTTCAGGTAGCTCTGAGCAAAATCGCTCTCCCTGTTAGATAGGCTAACACATTAACAATAACGTTTCTAACGAGCTAAAAGTTCCTAAAAGTTTGTTAGAAAGTCTTATCAAAGTGATAAGGAGAGATTATGGAAAATTTTAAGCGCATACCAACCTGTTTCAAAACTGCAACAATACGATACCTTTTTTTCACAATAATAGTGTTTGCTTTCCCAAACAGTGCTAGTCATGTACAACTGGTAGAATGTAACCTGGTTAATCTGAACGGAAACGTTGATGCGCCCGGTGGCTGCATTGGGCGCCCGTTGGTAGACCAAATCGGTCCGGGTCAGGGGGATGAGAATACATTTGGTTCATCGATTTATTTAATTAAACGCGACCCCGCGCGTGCGATTCGGCGAGGGCGTCAATTGTTTCAACGCAAATTTTCCACTGCCGAAGGCTTAGGTCCCCGAGTTAATTTCGATTCCAGCGGTGATATTACGCAGGTTCGTGCGTTAGGTGCCGGTTTAGCGGACAGTTGCGCCGCTTGCCATGGACGCCCGCGGGGTTCGGCCGGTTTTGGTGGTGATGTTAATACGCGCCCGGATAGCCGTGATGCACCACATCTATTCGGCTTAGGAATCGTTGAGCAGCTAGCGGAGGAAATGACTCAAGAGCTTCGCGCCATTCGTGATGACGCCGTGGCTCAGGCCCAAGGTGGTACAGGGGAGGGAGCTGTAATTGTAGAAAACAATTTTGACGCCGGTGTCGGACAGTTTCAATTTGTCAGAGACGTCTTTGGCGCGTCGCCCCCTCAGTATGTTGACTCTACCTTGGCCGAGTCATCTCCGGGAAATCGCCGTGCCGTGATCATACTCGGTGGCGTAGACAATGCTGATATCGTCAATATGTCCGGTGGCTGGCAGACTAATTTCAACTTGTCGGCCCCGGCAGATATTGAAATCGAATTTACTTATCGCATTATTCAACAACCAGACTACGAATCGGATGAATTCACACAGGCCATCGTCGACGTAGATGGTCAGTCAACGTTAGTTGATACGTTAACCGGTAACGGAAACGGAGGGGGGCAGTTAAATAGTCGTCCCTGAAGTATTCACTAATTTGCGATGAATAGAGTCTGCAATCGCAATCTGTTAATTTTTTCATCTGTCGACAAGTACTTTTCGCAGGCACAATAAAACCAAGCCAACAGCTTGGCTAGATTGTAAGCGGCTGCTGCGAGCACGACATTGGCCTGATCACCGGCATTGCCCTTGAGATAATTTCTCCCCAACCGGTGGTCTGATTTAAGATGGCCAATAGTCGGTTCAATCGCTGCCCGTCGTTTCATCCATTTGCGTACACTGGCGCTGGCACGTTTGGGTATTTTTCCAACAATGTGGACCCGGGTTTTACCCCTCATGCCATGACCACGATAACCCTGGTCACAATAGGCGTTTTGAGCGGTGATGCCCGTTAAGGCGTGTGTTTGTTGTAATGCCGCCTGCAGGGTATGACCATCGTAGGGGTTGCCCGGTAGTGACTGTGCACCGATCAGCCAATTGCCTTTTGAGGTGGTGACCAACGACGCTTTGTTACCAAACTCATAGCGTTGGTGTGCTTTGCCCTTGGCAATACACCGCACATCGGGTTCATGCACACTGTACAGCTTATTGGTGTCATGGCGTTGTTGATCGAACAGGCGCTTGGCTTGCAGCAATAGGGGTTGCAGGGACTGATCATCACTATCATATTTACGCTCAATATCGCGCATCACGCGGCCCAAATAGGTCTTGAGTTTGCGGGTTTGTTTCGCCGCGCGCCTCATCTGACGAGCATTGGCGTAGCGGCTTTGCAGGATGAACGCCTTGTGACCCACCCGCCGATAGCTTTGACGCAAACGGATACCACGTCGCTGCGCCTGTCGAACCAGCGTTTTGCGCATCTTGTGATACAACCGCGCATCGGTGGGGAATGCAATGGCCTTCTCCTGCACTGTGGTATCCACGTTCACATGCTTGAGTGCTGTCGATTTTAACGCACGGGTGCGCAGCGCCACGTCGATCGTTTCGGCCAATAACACATCGAGCTTATCGCCCACCCGTTGGCGCCACTTCACTAAGCTGGTGGGGTGCAGTGGTAGGTCGTGCTGTAGGTGATCAAAACCACAAAAGTACTGCCAATACGGGTTCTCCACCCAACGCTTAACCACGCTCTCGTCGCTTTCGTTGAACGTGTACTTCAGATAATGCAATCCCACCATTAATCGGGTCGCTAAGGGGGGTTGACCGGGACCAGAGGCGTAAAGTGCTTCGACTTCGCGCTCAATCCGATCCCAATCGATATGTTCCGCCAATCGGCATAATGGGTGGGATAAATTCAGAATCTGAGATAGGCGAGCGCGAAATAAATCCGGGTGATTATCAGGCTTTTTGGGCTTCATCTTTTGCCAGCTTTTGCATCCATTTGATCATTTTCTTGCAGTTTATTTTATCAAATTGACTATCCTTTCTCTTTATTTTTAACAACTTGTCAATTCTTCAGGGTCGACTAAATACCGGAATCCAATCAACGACGGTTACCGCAACTCTTGGAGCAGGGTTACACACCCTCACACTTGGGGCATTTAACAACAAAAAAACATTCGCCAACGAAGAAAGCTTTGTGTCATTTGATGACGTTGTCGTTAGATCGGTCAATAGTGGCCCCGGTCCGAGGACTGTCCAACTCGTGGCCAAGGGAGTGAATTTTGGTGCAATCACTGCGCACCCAGACGGAACAGTAGATACTGCGAATGTGCACGGCGTTGACGCGGACCTGCGCGTTAGGCCGTTCTTTCATCAGGGTGGGACTGTGTCCATGCGCGAGTTTATTGTAGGGGCATTCAACGACGAAATGGGGCTTCAAGTGGTTGATCCGATTTTATGTTCGGTAACCGATCCGAATAATCCCCAGGCGATGACCAGCCCCGCGGGATTTGCCTATGATCCAACGGTGGATACATTTGAAAGACCTAAAGCATGTGACCCGATTGAAGACCCTGACAGTGATGGTGTTGTGAATGAAATTGATGCGGCGCTGTTGGATCACATGGAATTTTATTTGCTCAATTATTTTAAGCCTGGTCAGTATCGAGTGTCTCAGCGCGTTGCCGACGTGGAAACAGTATACGATCCGGATAACGGTGGTATTTTTAATCAGTTGTTTGCGACAGCTGGTACGCGTTTCGGCGAAGCGATTGATGATGGTGATCCGTTCCCACAACTTCCGCCTTCTGGAGAGCCGTTTGTTGTCAATAACTTTTACTCGGACTTGAAGCGGCACGATTTGGGCCCAAATTTTCACGAACGAGAGTTTGATGATGGCATCAACAATTCCCGTGTAACGGAGTTTGTTACGGAACCATTGTGGGGTGTGGGTAGTACCGCACCGTATGGGCATGACGGTAGGAGCATCAACTTAGACCAAGTCATTCGGCGCCACGGAGGCGAGGCACAGAATGTTACCGATGCTTATATTGCGTTGAGTGAGGATGATCAACAGAAGGTACAGGAGTTTTTGCAAACCCTGATTTTGTTCCCACCGGATGATACGGCGTCAAACTTGAATCCGGGAAATCCGACAACGGACAACCCACAATTACCTTCGGAACACGGCTCAATTTTGTTACCGGTATTGTTCCAGATTCCGGATGAGCAAATTGGTGGCGAGTAAAACCGCGAAGAAATCAGTTGAAAGCGTAATAATTTGATAGATATCGGAATCGCCGCAGGCGATTCCGATATAACCAGGCGGATTTGTGCGAGGGCGTACCACTCCAACGTTGTCCCCTTATTGTCGCGGCCTAACAGAGAAGTACGGACCTAATTCCGGTTGTTCATGTGTGAACACCATTGTCCACTCGAATTCATAATGTGTGACATAAAGATCATCATTTAGAACGAGTAACTGTAGCAAACGTATGGTGTATTAAGTATCAGCCGTAACCCACCATATCTATTTTTCGTTTCTTCGTCCAATTTCGTTCGGCACAACGTGTTGCGCCTTACCAATAGCTGTGTTACGTGTTTTTCCTTTCGCGTTAGAAGCAAACGTACGTAGCCACTGTTTCTGAATATTGCAAGCTTTCTTGAAGGGGAGTTCATACGTATCAATCCCGAATTTGTTAAGGAGATTTGACAGGGAATTCGCGTTAGTCACGTTGTTTTGCCGAACGTTTAGCCCGCGGATGCGCTTTATCGTATACCTTGGCAAGATGTTGAAAGTCGAGATGAGTATAGATTTGGGTGGTGGAGATATCGGAGTGACCGAGGAGTTCCTGTACCGCACGTAGATCACTGCTGGATTGCAGGATGTGACTGGCGAAAGAATGTCGCAACATGTGCGGATGAACCCGGATATCAAGTCCAAGACGTTTAGCCCAATAGTTAATACGTTGTTGCACCGAGCGTGTACTTAGACGTTGGCCACGCTGGCTGGTAAACAATGCGGGTTCGTGTTTTGCCGCCATTGATGGGCGTGATTCCAGCCATTGTTTGATCGCCTCGATGGCATAACGCCCGACGGGTACGATTCGGGTTTTCGAACCTTTGCCCAAAACACGTACACTGGCATCATTAAAGTCGATATCGTCTAAATCGAGCCCAACGAGTTCGCTTAGACGCAGACCTGACGAATAAAACAACTCCATAATGGCGCGGTCGCGTATCGCAATGGTCGTCGATTCTTGGTTGCTGACTAAATGTGTAACTTGTTCCGCAGTCAGGGTACCGGGTAAGTGCCGTTTGGCTTTTGGTGCGGAGACACCGTCGAAAGGATTGACTTTGACTTTTTTCTCACGCAGCAGATAACGGTAAAAAGAACGTGCGGCGGATAGTGTCCGCTGAATGCTGGCGCTGGAAAGACCGCTTTGATGCAAACTGGCAGGAAAGACCCGCGCGTTGCGTGCATCCAACGCTTCCCACGCGCCAAGTTTGCGTGCTTCGGAAAAACGAATTAATTTCTCGAGGTCGCGGCGATAATTTTTTTGTGTATGTGGTGAAACACGACGCTCATCGCGTAAATGGGTCAGAAAGTTGTCTATTTCTACATCGAGCGCGATCACTAAACTTTCAGGTTGCGGTTGATTGACAGCGTGATACGAACGACCCAATTAACTGGCCCAAACGATCGAGATAGCTGGTCGCCATGTCCAGGGTAAATCGGGTGGCAACGGTGGAGCCCAATGCGAGTATACCGTCGATACCGTGTTCGGAAACAATAGGTACAAGGGCACAGGATTTAACCTGTGCTGCATCGTCATCGAACAAAAACTCCAGTTTGTCTTCTGACAACCGGTTATCGCACAGGCTGAGATTAGGGCTCAGGCGGTCCACGAAGTATTGATAAATTGAGTCCTTCGGCGGGCAAAATAGCGGGTCCGTTTGATCATCGCCAGCAATTTTGATTCTGGCGTATTCAACCTCAAATTCCTGTTTAAGTTTATCTGCGAAAATCGTATTCAAATCGGCAAGATCGGTTAAACCCACCAGTGCAACGGTAATGTCATGAAAACGATCGCTGAGTTGATCGTTTTCAGTTGCGTGTTCGATGAGTTGATCAAACTGCTTTTTTAGATCATCGTGTTTTTCACGCAACGCAATCACTTGTCGGTCCATCAAGGAAATCACTTGATCCTCAGACGGATGCGTGAGCTTAAGATTTAACAGCGACTCTTGATGCCGATCAAAAAAGTCCGGGTTGGCCGATAAATAATCAACAATGTGTTGCTCATCGTCGCTGGATTGAATTTGCTTTGCCTCTTCTGATTTACTCATGCCTATCCCAGTTCGGTATTGCCCTTAAAAACGGTGGTCGAAGGACCAGTCAGCCAAACGGGTTGGTATTCCCCTTCCCATTCTACCTGTAAGTCGCCGCCCGGCAGACTGACTTTGACCGAATTGCCCAAGTATCCTAATATTTGTCCCGCGGCCACCGCAGCGCAGGCGCCACTGCCACAGGCTCGGGTTTCACCAACACCACGCTCATACACGCGCAGTTTTATCGTGTCTCTATCGAGGATTTGCATATATCCAGCGTTTACACGTTGGGGAAACGACGGGTGTGTTTCGATAAGTGCCCCTTTGCCAGGAACGTCAGTCGCAGACACGTCCTCGACAATCTGTATCGCATGCGGATTACCGATAGCCAATGCGCATACTTCGATCAGTTCACCGTCGACATTTAACGTGTAAGTGTTTTGGCGTTGTTCCGTCTTGATCGGAATCTCGTCAGGTTCGAACGTAGGCACACCCATGTTGACACTGATAGTCCCATCCTTATTGTGCTTAAGTTGCATAACACTAGTCTGAGTTTTTACCGTAATGATTTTCCGGTCACTCAGCTTTTCGTCATGTAAAAATTGCGCGAAACATCTAGCGCCATTACCGCATTGTCCGACTTCACTACCGTCGGCATTGAATATGCGAAAATTAAAATCAACGCCGTTAACTTTGGTCGCCGCTTCCACAATCAAAATTTGATCGCAACCGATGCCGGTATGACGATCGGCGATGCGACTTGCCACTGCCGGATTCATGGTGATGGATTGACGTACACCGTCGATGACGACGAAGTCATTTCCCAATGACTGCATTTTCGTGAATTTCAAAGCTAACGAGAGATTAACAAGGTAAACTTGTAAAGTGCGATTGTTGTCCCGATAAATAGTGTAAGAATCTAACTTTCATTTTACCGCCTGCCGTTGAAATTATCACTGAAGAAACGTCTACAAAAACTGCGCGAGTTGCCCCACCCGTGGCGTATGTTGTGCGGGGCGTTGTTAATCATCGGTGGTTTGGTGTGGTTTTTACCGATCGTGGGTATATGGATGATACCGTTGGGGTTATGGATGTTGTCCAAGGATTTTCCGTGGGTGCGGCGTTTATACCTCAGCATGGTGGTCTGGTGGCGGCGTTTTCGCGCACGGCATTTCCGTAAGAATAAAACCGGCCTGGACTAACTATTTACGGTGTAGGTTGAAAAGTCCATTATGTTTAACCAATCGAAGGACGTATCACCGATAGCGAAAAACCAGGGGTTTAGAATATTCTCCTTGTTGTAGCGCAGCGGCTCGCCAGCACAGTCAACCACCTTGCCGCCGGCAACATTCAAAACGCAATGTGCCGCCGCGGTATCCCATTCCGAGGTCGGACCTAAACGTGGATAAACATCGGCCCTACCCTCGGCCACCAAACAGATTTTTAGTGCACTGCCCATACTTTGGATACTCACCTTGCCCACTTGTTGTTCAAGGTGTTTGCGGTATTCGTCCACCGCGGCGCCGGCGTGTGAACGGCTCGCCACCATAGTAGCTTCACCGCTGTTATAACTTTTCGTGGATATCGGTTGATATTCGCCTTTCTCATCTATATGAAAAGCGCCTATGCCTTGGGCTGCCGCATGAGTCACGTCTTGTGCGGGTGTGTGCACCACACCGAGGATGGGTTCGCCGTCATCGATCAGTGCGATATTGACGGTAAATTCACCATTGCGTTTTACAAATTCCTTGGTGCCGTCGAGCGGATCGACCAACCAGAAACGCCGCCATTGGGCGCGTTGTGGGTAATCAATGCCGGAGGATTCCTCGGACAGGACCGGATAGGAGGGTTGAAAATTGTCCAGTTTGCTCATGATGAGTTCATGCGCACGCCGGTCGGCGGTGGTCAGGGGCGAGCCATCACCTTTTGACTCGACATCGAAATCTTGGTTGTAAACCTTCAGGATTTCCTTACCGGCCGCTACAGCAATTTCAACTATGGCGTCCAGTAGATCACGCATATTGTTTGTATTTTCTGTCATCGCTTCATTTTCAAGTGGTCGTTCAGCAGGTAAACCGCTAACTGGCTGCGGGCGTCGCTAAAGTCGTCTTGTTTCAGCAATTTCATTAAATCGGACAATGGCCAGCGCACAATTTCCAGCTCTTCGGGTTCATCACCTTGCAGTTTTTCTTCGAATAATCCGGTTGCCAAAAACAGATGTGTTTGATAACTCGAATAGCCCGGTGTCAGCGAAACTGTTTTTAGATGTTTCACATTATCCGCACCATAACCGATCTCCTCTCTCAATTCCCGTTGTACGGTATCTGCCGGTGCTTCGTCCGCATCGATTTTTCCCTTGACGAAACCGAGCTCATAGCGCTCGGTGCCTACGCAATATTCACGAATCATCAACAACGCGTCGGTATTCAATATTGGCATCACCAATACCGCCCCACGCCCGGTGCCTGACAACCGTTCGTAGTCAACTTCAGCACCGTTACTAAAACGCAATGCTACCTGCTCGACAGAAAACTGGCGGGTCTGAGTAGCGAGATGAATGTGCAGAATTTCGGGTGGTTTTTTCAAGTGATTGTTGTATGAAAACCCCAACAGGGTAGCGTAAACCCTGTTTTATTTAAACTTTTATTCATTCTTGGTGCATTACCACCGTCATGAATTGGTTAGAATGCGTCGCGGTGAAAGTCAGATGGTTTTTCGTCGGCGAGGCATGAATTTGCGCCGGTGACAAAAGTGGACAAGCGTAACACCTACTTCGGAAATTCTATCAGCGGTGCAAATGAATAAACAGGAGTTGACTATGAGTTTTATGACCGCCGATCTTTACGATCACTATGCCCAAGCGTTAAGCGTCGTGGAACCCATATTTCTTGACTATGGCGGGAACAAGCAGTTTCACGGACCCATCGTCACGGTGAAAGTGTTTGAAGACAATACACTGGTACGCAAGGCGTTGGAGCAGCCTGGCGATGGGCGGGTATTGGTGATAGACGGCGGTGGATCTTTACGCTGTGCGTTAGTGGGCGATCAAATTGCGGCATTGGCCATGAACAATAATTGGTCAGGCCTGGTGGTATTCGGTTGTATACGTGATTCGGCTGACATTGGCGAACTGGCGATCGGTGTCAAAGCGTTGAATACCAATCCCGCCAAAAGCGTAAAACGCGGTGAGGGCCTGCAAGATGTAAACGTTCGTTTCGCCGGCGTCGAATTCGTTCCTGGCCATTATTTGTACGCCGATGGGGACGGTATTGTCGTGTCGCAAGACGCTTTATCAGAACCGGTCTGACTCGCGTTTGTGACACCGCTTGAGCGCTACGCGCAAGACCTGACGCGCCTGGACTTTCATGCCGATGCGGCGCAAAAAAACGCAATAACCCATCTGCAGCGGGTTTATGATGATCTTTTACGGGAACCGGAGCCAAAGAGTTGGTTAGAGCAGCGGGTTTCGACATGGTTTTCCAAGCCGAAAACACCGGTTAAGGGGCTTTACCTGTGGGGTGGTGTCGGACGCGGCAAGACTTACTTAATGGATGTGTTTTATGAATGTCTGTCGATAGAAAATAAGCGCCGGGTACATTTTCATCGCTTCATGCAAGGCGTGCATGATGAATTAAAGGGTTTGCGCCAGGAGCGCGATCCCTTGGTGTTGATTACTAAACGCTGGGCACAAACCACCCGCATATTGTGTTTCGATGAATTTTTTGTAGAAGACATTGGCGACGCCATGATCCTGAGTGGTTTGTTGGGTTCGTTGTTTAATCAAGGAGTGAGTTTGGTAACGACCTCAAACAGTCATCCTGATATGTTGTACAAAACAGGCTTGCAACGTGATCGCTTCAAACCGGCCATCGAGCTGATCAAAGCGCACACCGAGGTGGTTGAGTTAACTGCCGGGGTAGATTACCGCCTGCAATATCTCGATCATGCCGAAATTTACCATTCTCCTCTGGATGAACAAGCGGAGCAAAGTTTGCACGCATGTTTGGAGCACGTGGCTGTTGGCCGCTATGAATCCAATTGTGAGTTGGAAATCCTGGGACGCTCGATCAAAACCCAATATTTAGGGGAAGGTGTGGTTTGGTTCGATTTCGGCGAAATTTGCGATGGACCTCGATCCCATGCCGACTATATCGAGTTGGCAAAGCTGTTTCACACCGTAATTATTTCCGGTATTCCTGTAATGACCCGCGAGCAAGATAATCCGGCGCGCCGATTTATCGAACTGGTGGATGAGTTCTATGATCGCAATGTGAACTTGATCGTGTCCGCCCAAGCGCCGCCGCACGAGTTATACCAAGGTACACGTTTGCGCGATGCGTTTGCCCGCACTGCGAGCCGCTTGCAGGAGATGCAATCCCACGAATACCTCGCGCGGGAACACCGACCCTGAATCATTCACATGCGGTTGTCTTTAAACAATATGTTGTTTTTCGGTGCGGCTATCATCGTGATTGCGGTTGGATTGAGCACCTACTGGTCAAGCTTTTCACCCGCGGAAAAATGGCTGTACTACTTTGAAAAGCCGGGTGCCGAGTACGCCGAGGCATTGCTTACGAGCGAAAATCCACCCGATCCACCCAAAATTTTGACCAGGAACAATATTACTATCCATGAAAACCATGTGCTTTACTCACCCAAGCAAGAAACTTCCATTGTTGTGGCGTATTCTAAAAATACACTACCTCCCGAAGCCGCAATCGGGCACTGGAAGCATGTTAAGGGACCGTGGTATGTACTCGAAAATGAGTAACGGAAAAGTGCGAAACTCATGAGCAAACAAAACCAGTTTCCTAACCCAATATTACATGCGAGCGAAATTGAACGCATGGACGAATTTAGATTCGATCATCCGCTCAATATCAATGCGGAGCGGTATACACGATCCGTTAGCGACGCCGTTGGCATGAAAAATATCGGGGTACATTTGGTTCGTGTTGAACCGGGTAAGGAAACCACCGCTTTTCATTTTCACCACGCCGAAGAAGAGTTTATTTACATTCTCGAAGGCAAGGGCCTGTTGGAGTTGGGTGACGAGGAAATTGAAGTGGGACCCGGCAGTTTTATCGGGTTTACTGCGCCATCGTTACCCCATGCAATGCGTAATGTGGGCGAGCGGGACTTAGTTTATTTGATGGGTGGAGAACGGCGGGATTCGGATGTATGCGAATACCCACGACTCAGGAAGCGCTGGTTCCGGGTCGGCGATCAGAACCAGATTGTTGATATCGACGAGTAACTAGTAATGTACGTTTGTTTGGCAATTGAGTTTTTAGCGGCGAGTGGCGACCGCCAGGGAAGGCCGGAGTGCGAGCACTGCAGGGGCATGTGACGGTCTCGCAAAAAATACATGGATCACCTTAATCGATCTCTACGCAATCTGTTTGTTTGGACGGAGCTCGATCGCGTCACCGATTTGCGCAAGCAAACAAAGGGCGATCACATCACTTTAGAACACGCACAGGCTCGATTGCTTCCTGTTTGGCGCGACCGATGCTTGGTGTCCATGCAAACCGGTTATCAATTGGTTAAATTGCACGCGTCGGCCATACCCCGTGATGATATTGAGTTAGAAAGCGTCACATTGCTTGGTGTACACGACGGGTTGCCATATTTCGCCGCTAATGTATTTAGCGAAAATGTAGCTGCCTTGCAAACGCACTACGCATTCGAAGATGTGCGCAAAGTCAGCCCACGCATTAGTCCGGGGGATGCTGCTTTAATCGCGTATGCGAAAGCAATGGTTTATTGGCATCGGCGGCACCGTTTTTGTGGTAGTTGCGGTTCGCCCACCCGTATCGCTCATGCCGGGCATGTACGCATTTGTATCGACGATGCGTGTGGACAAACGCATTTTCCACGTACCGATGCAGCCATTATCGTGCGTATTACCCGTGACGATAAAATTTTATTGGCACGTCAGGCGAATTGGCCGCCCCATCGTTGTTCAGTGATAGCCGGTTTTGTTGAACCTGGCGAAAGCGTCGAACAAGCAGTTTTGCGCGAGGTGTGGGAGGAAACCAATTTGCATGTTTACGATGTGCACTATGAGTCTTCCCAACCCTGGCCTTTTCCAGGCTCGCTGATGTTGGGTTATTCTGCTGTGACGGAAGATGAAGAAATCATACTGCGCGACGGCGAGCTAGAACACGCCGCCTGGTACTCCCGTCAGGATATTCGTGACGGCTTGCGTAAGGGCAGTTTGCTCATGCCAACGCGTATATCCATTGCTTATCGTCTGGTTGCCGATTGGTATGACGCGGATGATGACGCAAGACTGGATTCGTTGTTACCCGCCCGTTGACAAGGTAAAGATATTCCATGGATTGAGTCAAATTTGGCGTGAAACAGGCAGGGTTGAGCGCGAACAAGTGCCAAATATTGATTATTGGCAAAATGCCCGGTACAGTCCCGGTAACCTTGTTTTTGTCAGGTTAAAAAAACAGCAACTTTAGAAACCCCAAACCTATTTTGCATGGGGAGGATTTATGAGTGATCGTTTTTCTGGAACCGTAAAATGGTTCGATAATAAAAAGGGATATGGCTTTATTCAGCGAGAGGAGGGTGAAGACGTCTTTGTCCACTATCGCGATATTCGAGGTGATGGTTACCGTACATTAGCCGAAGGCCAACGCGTCGAGTTCAGTATCGAACAACGTGATCGTGGTTTAGCGGCCCAGGATGTTGCCGTAGACGAATAGTCTACCAACGGTTCCATGGGATGGAACCGTAACAGCCAAATGAAAGTGTCCTGCTGGTCGGCCTGGGTATTGTGTATTTTTCAAATGTTGTTCCGTCGATTGTGATCCAAAGTTGGAATCCCGAACGTTACGACCGTAACGCGCGGTTCGTATCCGATCTGGGTGCACCCGTACTCGCTTTGCTAAATCCGCAACCGGATGAACGCATACTCGATTTGGGTTGTGGTGACGGTCCATTAACCAAGCAGTTAGTCGATATAGGATGCAACGTACTGGGGATCGATTCGAGCCCCGAACAAATCGAAGCTGCTCGGCGTCTAGGGCTTGATGTGCAAGTCATGGACGGTCATGAGCTGCCATTTGTGCAAGAATTCGATGCGGTATTCAGCAATGCCGTTTTGCATTGGTTAACACGGCCTGACGACGTATTAACTGGTGTTTACAAGTCCTTAAAGCCAGGTGGACGATTTGTGGCCGAGTTTGGCGGCGATAGCAACGTAGCTACCGTCCTGGCTGCAGTCACTCAAGTGTTAGCCGATCGCGGTATCGATGCCAATGAGTATAACCCGTGGTATTTTCCCAGTGTCAGCGAGTACCGCGAACGTCTTGAAGTGCACAACTTCGATGTGCACTCCATTGAGCTTATCAATCGCTCGACACCTATACCCGGTGACATCGCCGGTTGGCTGGAAACGTTTGCCGAGTCCTTTCTCACCGCGGTTCCATTGACGGAACGATCTGCGCTCACCGACGAGTTACGTGAACGCCTGCGACCGGATTTATGTGACGAAGCAGGTAATTGGACGGTTGACTATGTGCGTTTACGTTTCGCCGCGAGCAAACCTAACAATTAAAGCGTGTTAAAAACTTCCGTTGCGGCGGCGGCGGTCTTTTGAATGTCGTCGTCGCTGTGTGCGCTGGAAACGAATCCCGCTTCGAAAGCGGATGGCGCGAGATAAACACCGCGTTGCAACATGCCGTGAAAGAATATTTTAAATCGATCCACGTCGCAGGCCATGACTTGCGCGAACGCGGTCACCGGCTCGGTTTCGGTAAAGAACAATCCAAACATGCCACCGACTTGATGAGTGGACAACGCGACGTTAGCGTCTTTAGCCGCATCTCCTAAACCGCCGACCAGTTTGGCGGTCTTTTCAGAAAGGTTTTCATAAAAGCCCGGTGCGGAGATTTGCTTAATCGTCGCCAAACCGGCGGCCATTGCTACCGGATTACCGGAAAGCGTGCCGGCCTGATAGACAGGCCCACTGGGCGATAGATGTTCCATGATGTCGGCGCGTCCGCCAAATGCGCCCACCGGCATGCCACCGCCGACAATCTTTCCCAAAGTGATTAAATCCGCCTGGACATCGTAGATGCCTTGAGCGCCTTGGGGTCCGATACGAAAACCTGTCATCACTTCATCGAATATCAACAACGCTTCATTATCCGAACACAACTCACGTAAGTTATGCAAAAAACCCCCGACTGGTGGCACGCAATTCATATTGCCAGCCACGGGCTCGATGATGACAGCAGCGATTTGATCTTTTAGCTCATCGAAAACCGATGCAACCTGGTCGATGTCGTTAAAATTGACAGTAATAGTATGTTCCGCCATAGTGGCCGGCACGCCGGGCGACGTCGGCACACCAAAGGTGAGTGCGCCGGAGCCGGCTTTGACCAGCAAACCGTCGGCATGGCCATGATAGCAGCCCTCGAACTTGATGATTTTGTCGCGTCCGGTAAATCCACGCGCCAAACGAATGGCGCTCATGGTAGCTTCCGTCCCGGAGTTCACCATGCGTACTTTGTCCATGCCAGGCACACATTTACATAGCTCGCGGGCCAACTCGGTTTCTAAAACCGTGGGCGCACCGAAACTGAGTCCGTTCGCTGCGGTCTCTTGCACCGCTTTGATGACCTCAGGGTGAGCGTGGCCGAGAATCATCGGACCCCAGGAAGCTACATAGTCGATGTAACGTTCACCGTTTTCGCCCCATAAATAGGCGCCTTGCGCGCGGGCGATGAATACCGGATCGCCGCCGACGGCTTTGAAGGCGCGCACCGGGGAGTTCACCCCGCCCGGGATGACTGTTTGGGCCTGTTCGAATAGGTCGTGGTTGGTTGCTGACATGGTGACTCCTGATTTTTATTGTGGACAGCGTAGTTCGAAAACCCCACCTGCCGCAAGTGTTTTGGGTTCCTTTACCCGCCCGCCATGCCGCATTAAAATCGGCGCCCTTTTTATGAATTTGTCCGGGGACTTGATGGAATACAAAGTTTACATGTGTGTTATTTGCGGTTTTCTATACGAAGAGGAAAACGGCCTGCCCGAAGAAGGCATCGCCCCCGGCACTCGCTGGGAAGATATCCCCGACACGTGGAAATGCCCGGACTGCGACGCTACCAAAGTCGATTTTGAGATGGTGGAAATCTGAAAATGGCGAATTAAATTAGTCGAAGCGGTTAGCCAGCTTGCGCTATTTTGAGTAAGTTAATTAAGCGGGGTGAGCGTGTTGCATGCGATCTTAACCTTATCGTAGGTGAGTTGTTTCGTCCCGCGCCTATGGCGCTGTGGACGAGTTCCTTTTCTTGACGGCCAAGAAAAGGAACCAAAAGAAGGCCGCCCCTGCGTTCTGGCTCCTAATGGAGCTGCCCTCACCGAAAGCCGTTTGCGACGGGTCGGTTCGACGAATCATCCACGATTCGGCGAACCTTAAATCAACTTCCATGTTGATTTATCCCTGCAGCCGCCTTTGCCTCGGCAAAACGCAAAGGGATAAAAGACAATAGCATACTATCCCGGATTTAATTTCATTGCGGCCGGGTTACACACGCTATGTCCAAGACGTAGCGTGTTCTTCAAAATCTGCACGTTCCGCACCGACAATACAAAATCGGTGCCCGCTTGGTGCTTCCATTACGGTCCACTTTTCGAGCCGCTCGATTTTCTTTGCCCCTAAGGATTCCAAGCGTTTTGTTTCAGCTTCAATGTCGTCTGTTTCAATGTCCAAGTGAACCCGGCTCGGATGAATCACTTTTTGCAGCATAACTTGTACATCACCGTCAGGTGTTTCAAGCCGGATATACTTAGCATTAACCTGATTATCCGACTGTTCCGCACGATAACCAAACGCTGATGCCCAAAAAGTGGCTGCTTGGTGGAGGTCGTCAGTTTTACAGTCGATTACGATATTTCCGATTTGACTCTTGTGCATAAAACTCTCCTATTCATTTAGGGGCGGACTCCATAATGGAGTTTTGAATCTTCGTTGAATTCTTACTACATCGAACAGATGAAACAATTACATCATCGATCGCCAATACTTTTCAAAACGATATCAAGAGGCTACTGACATCGTCATGTCAGGAGATATTACCGGGTGCGTGTAAGATGGGGTAAGAAACAAACCACATCTGTTCAGATCAATGATTTCAATAAACACACATCCGTGGCGGGCACAATCTTGCACCCCAAAACCTCAAACAAGTTTATCCCTATACTCATCCAGTTCGACGGCTGATAACAGAAAGATAACCGAATCACCATTCGCGGACGTGAGCCAAGTGAAGGGTACATTGGGATAACGCCGTTCCACCGCGGGTGTAGCAATACCTGTTTCCACTATCACGTGGCCATCATCATTTAGATGATTGCGCGCTTGTTGCAGGATTTTTTCAATTGACACTAATCCATCGTTGCCCCCGGAAAAAGCCATCCTCGGTTCATGCTGGTATTCATCGGGCATGGTTTTTAGGGTCTCAGTATCAACATAAGGCGGGTTACTAACAATTAAATCGTAGCATTTCCCATTGAGACTTTCGAACAAGTTGCTTTCGATTAATCTCACGCGTTGTTCGAGTTGGTGTCTTTCAATGTTAATTTGTGCAACCTGCAGAGCATCATGTGAAATATCGCATGCTTCGATGTGAGTGTCGGGAAATGCTTTAGCCAAGGCAATGGCGATACAAGCGCTGCCGCAGCATAAATCCAATGCATCGCGTACATCACTCGCGTCAATCCACGGTTCGAACCGGTCGGGTATCCATTCTCCAAGATGCGAGCGCGGTACGATGACGCGTTCATCGACATAAAATTCTTCGCCTGCAAACCACGCCTGATTTATCAGATAGGCGAGGGGTTTGCGTGTCTTAATACGCTGATCTAACAGCGCTTGAATTTTATCGAATTGTGTTGAGCTGATTTGAATTTCCCATTCGTCGTCAAATTTTCTGACATCGAGACCCGCGGCATATAACGTCAGCCAGACCGCTTCGTCGAACGCGTTGTCCGTTCCATGGCCAAAAAACAAATCGCTCTGTTCTAGATTTTGTTCGACCCACTCAACACAGGAGCACAGATCAACCGGGGTTTTTGGTGAACCTGAATTCATTCGAGAATTTTCAGCATGACCGGATGCCGCACTCTGACGCGAAGCTCATTATTTGATTCGTAGACCCAACCGCGGACTTCAATGGTTTGACCAGATAACTGGTTTGGCGAACCGCTCCAATATTCCTCCCAGTCTTTATGCGGAATGGCGACGGTAAAATGCTCGCTAAGTGCGAGTAACAAATTATGCCGGGTTTCCCGGATGTTTTTGACCTCACCAGTGACGAACTTGAATTGCCCATCCATTGATCTATCGACCTTATCCGCTGATATGGCGTCGAATATGCCTTGACGCCAAATACCCTTTTGTTGGGAGCGGGCGTCGGATTCCGCCGCTAAATAACGATCCGCCATACGGGTGTTGGGCGGAATAGCGACGACACTGGCAAGCCCTTGGTTTAGTAATTCGAGTTGTACGTCGGTATCATTAAGAAAAACGTAGGCCAACAAACGGCCGTATTTATCTGTACTTTGTTTGCCGTAGATAATCTGAACAGTTTGACTATCGACTAATCGATTAAGAAACTGTCGCGCTTCTTTTGCCATCGGTTCGGTTGCGTGTCCATCTTTGGCCAGTTCTGGGGTGTTGATCCCAAGCAGGCGCACATGACGGCCGTCGTCCAAACGAATGGTGTCACCATCTGTCACCCAGTCGACTTTCGCTGAAAACGAGCTACCACTCTTGTCACCGGAACCCGAGCAAGCGGTGAGCAGCACGACGAAAATGAAAATGCCAGCCATAGGCCGGCAAACTGATGAAATACAATCAAATAATCGGGACAGGGCGCGCCCAGCCCGGACGGCATGAAGTCGCTAGCGCAACAAATACCCGTAATGCGATCTAGGTGGAACGGCCGTATTTGGCACGGAACTTACCGACTCGCCCGGCGGTGTCTACGATTTTCTGTTGTCCCGTATAAAACGGATGGCAGGCAGAGCAGATTTCCACATGCAATTCGTCTTTCAATGTGGAGCGTGTGGTAAAAGTGTTACCACAGGCGCATACGACTTTTATCTCGGAATATTCCGGGTGAATACCGGCTTTCATAGTTCTTCCCTCGTATATTGATTGGCCCCAACAGGTAACCAAGGGGGCGCGATGATAAGGAAATCCGAGCTTAACCGCAAGCGAGCTAGCGGTTCATGGATTTAAAGAATTGGGCGTTGTTCTTAGTGGCTTTGAGCTTGTCCAACAGAAATTCGATAGCCTGGGTGTCTTCCATGGGATGCAGCAGTTTGCGCAACAGCCAGATTTTTTGTAACTCAGCCGGGTCGGTGAGCAGTTCCTCCCGACGGGTACCTGAGCGACTAATGATAATGGATGGATACACGCGTTTTTCCGCTATACGACGGTCGAGGTGGATCTCCATGTTGCCGGTGCCCTTGAACTCCTCGTAAATGACATCGTCCATTTTGGAACCGGTTTCGATCAGTGCGGTCGCCAGAATGGTCAAACTGCCACCTTCTTCGATATTTCTGGCGGCGCCAAAAAAGCGCTTCGGCCGTTGCAAAGCATTGGAATCCACACCGCCGGTGAGCACCTTGCCTGAGGCCGGCGCAACGGTATTGTACGCACGGGCTAAACGGGTAATGGAGTCGAGCAATATCACAACATCGGTTTTGTGTTCCACCAGACGCTTGGCTTTTTCGATAGCCATTTCCGCAACTTGAACATGGCGCGCCGCCGGTTCGTCGAATGTGGATGACACCACTTCGCCGCGCACCGAACGTTGCATCTCCGTGACTTCTTCCGGACGCTCGTCGATCAACAGCACGATAAGAAAAATTTCCGGATGCAAGGCGGTTATAGAATGAGCGATTTGTTGCAACATTACGGTCTTACCGGTTTTGGGCGACGATACCAGCAACCCCCTCTGACCCTTACCGATGGGGGAGATTAAATCGATCGCGCGACCGGTTAAATCTTCGGTGGAACCATCCTCGCGTTCCAGGCGAATACGTTCATCAGGATGCAGCGGCGTCAAGTTCTCGAATAGAACCTTGTTCTTGGCTTCCTCCAGTTTTTGAAAATTGATGGTCTCTACTTTCAACAACGCGAAGTAACGTTCGGAGTCCTTTGGTGGGCGTATTAACCCGGCGATGGTGTCGCCGGTGCGCAATCCAAAGCGGCGGATTTGACTGGGCGATACGTAGATGTCGTCTGGTCCCGCGAGATAGGAACTGCTGGCGGAGCGTAAAAACCCGAACCCGTCTTGCAGAATTTCCACCACACCTTCGCCCTTGATATCGACGCCCTTTTTGGCCTGTGCTTTCAGTATGGCGAAAATCTGATCCTGCTTGCGCATGCGGGTGACGTGTTCCAGTTTTAACGAACGCGCCAACTTAGTGAGTTCTACGGGAGAAGTCGTCTTGAGTTCAGTCAGACTTAGTGACATCGAGTACATTCCATATTCGGGCTGGTCGGTGCTAGCCAAACACAGCTAGCGCCGAGAGTGAGAAAAATTGTGGAGTTAAAAGTTATTGGGAGTTAAAATATCCTGGTAAACCATAACACGTGTTGTCATTTCCGTCCAGAAACGGTATTTCGGATCTAAAAATCGGTAAGCGGTAGTTTGTAACCGGCGATATTTGCAACCGATCATCTTAGATTCGGTTTATTGATCATAAGGCAGTATTAACATCCGTATCGCTGATATCCAACTAAGCGGCCACGGTCGACCCGTGGTTTGTAATTGATTGTTACAAATCGTGTAATCGTTGGATCGCGCATCCTAGTATGGGTTCTTAGGTTTTTGATTTCAATACCACTAAATACTGCTATCGATAAACGCAGTCAATTGAGACTTCGACACGGCGCCCACTTTGGTCGCTTCAACATTGCCGTTCTTAAAGATCATTAGTGTAGGAATTCCGCGAATGCCATATTTGGGGGGCGTTTCCGGATTATCGTCAATATTCAACTTAACAACCTTAAGCTTATCGTCATAGTCTTCAGCAATTTCGTCCAAAACGGGCGCAATCATTTTGCATGGCCCGCACCATTCCGCCCAGTAGTCGATGAGGACGGGCTGTTCTGCATTCAACACTTCGTCTTCGAACGTTTCGTCGGTGATATGCGTTATTTTCTCGGACATCAATACATGCCTCTGGTGTTAGAAAAATAAAGGAAAGTGGCGATACGCCTGATAGATAAAACGTGTAAAGCATTATTTGATACGAAACCCGCAACAGTTGCAAGCTAAAAATTGCAAATAATTCAAACTTAACAACTTGAAATATGGAAAAAAATTACCTTACGGATCATAAATTTACGGAACTCGAATTACCCGACGTTTTGCAACGCGCGTTGGATGACGCGAATTTTACGCAATGCACTGCCATTCAGTCAGAATCCTTACCGACTGCTTTGGCCGGTGCCGATGTGGCGGGACAAGCGCAGACGGGTTCCGGAAAAACCATCGCGTTTTTATTAGCCGCTTACAATTTTTTGCTAAAAAACCCGCAGGCGGCGGACGCCAAAGGTCAACCACGTATTTTAATGCTTGCGCCGACACGGGAGTTGGCGCTACAAATTCATCGCGATGCAGAAATTATCGGCAAATACGCAGGTTTTACCATGGGACTCGCGTACGGCGGAACCGGTTACGTACAACAACGCGACACCTTGGAACGGGGTGTCGATATACTGATTGCCACACCGGGTCGGGTCATCGACTATTTCAAACAAGGCGTGTTTCGTCTAAACAGTGTTCAGGTGTTGATTATCGACGAGGCGGATCGTATGTTCGAGCTGGGGTTCATCCGAGACATTCGATTTTTGTTGCGTCGTCTGCCATCGCCGGAAAAGCGATTAAATTTGTTGTTTTCGGCCACGCTGTCCCATCGCGTGCTTGAATTGGCCTACGAGCATATGAACAACCCGCAGGTCATTAAGGTCGACGCTGATCATTTGGTAGTAGAACGGGTACAGGAGTTGGTGTACTACCCGGCTAATGAGGAAAAGATCGCTTTACTAGTCGGCTTGCTGCGTCGCACCGATGCCGAACGAACTTTGGTGTTTGTAAACACTAAGAGTGCTGCTGAAGCAATTCAAGGCTGGCTAGATGCTAACGGTTTTTCCGCCGGTGTCATGTCCGGCGATGTGCCACAACGACGGCGAGAACGGCTATTACAAGACTTCACTGAGGGTAAGGTACAGATTCTAGTCGCTACCGATGTTGCCGCACGTGGCCTGCATATACCCGACGTTAGTCATGTGTTCAATTACGATCTGCCGCAGCACGCGGAAGATTATGTGCACCGCATAGGACGTACCGCCCGCGCCGGGGCCAGTGGTGACGCCATCAGCTTTGCCTGTGAGCGTTATGCGTTTTCTTTAATGGAAATCGAAGAATACATCGGTCACGCGATTCCGAAAGCCGATATCGCAGCAGACATGTTGCCGGTATTAGAGACACCGACTTTGTTGCGCACACGCCGGGATCGGCGCAAGAGCACAAAACCTGGTAGCAAACGGCCGCGTGATCAACAAAGACCGAAAAAAAGAACACCGGGAAAACAAGTCCGTAGCGAAAAACCACCGCGAAAACCAGAGGAAGTGCCGGTTAATGATGCGAACATGACACCACGAGATAAGGTCAAACCAGCGGTTCGCAAGCCTGGAGAAATAGAAATACCGGCTATTGGTTAACCCGTGTCAAAACTTTTCTACCCAAGGTCGTAGCTCCATTTCCCATGTCCATGCACTGCGTTGTTGACGTATGACGTGCAAGTAGTTGCGTGCGATGGTGTCCGGATCGAGCAGACGATCACCATTATCGGGCGTTTCCTGCTTGCTGCCGGAGCGAATCCCACCATCGATAACAAAGTGAGCAACATGGATATTATTTGGGGCCAGCTCGCGGGCCATGCTTTGTGCTAATCCACGTAAAGCGAACTTACCCATTGCAAACGGCGCGGATTGAGCATAGCCTTTAACACTGGCGGAAGCGCCGGTAAATAAAATCGTGCCCTGACCTTGTTGCAACATGATTTTGGCCGCGAGTTGTCCAACTAGAAATCCACCAAAAGCGGTGACTGCAATAGCGCGTTCCACATCCGTTGCATTGAGGGCTATAAAAGGTCCACGGACTCGGGAACTGGGGTTGTACACCACGATGTCTAAGGATTCATGATTCTTAGTACATTGGGTGAATAGCGCTGTGACCTGTGCTGTTTGGCTGGCATCGCACGCATAAGCATTTGCCCCGGTTTCCCGGCACAAGTCATCAAGTTTCCCAGGATTGCGGCTAGCCAATACCACTTGCATTCCTTGCGAAGAAAACAATCGTGCTAATGACGCACTCAATCCTTGACCTGCGCCCACGATCAATGCGGTTTCTGTCATTAATCTCGCTCCTGTTGTTATGTATCGTTGAATCTTGTGCCGCCGAGTGGTTGCCGTCAAGAATGACCGGAGATACTGTGTGCAAATGGCAACAAGAAAACTATTAGACCCAATGAATCGGGTATTAAGCGTCAGCATCGGTGTTCTGTACGTTATTGTGTTATCCGGCTGCAGTCAGGATCGTGATTCGCCGGAGCAACGCATACGCAATGATTTGGCAGCATTGGAGCAAGCGGCCGAGAAAAAAGATCTCGGAACACTTAAGCGTGCCATTCTCGACAGTTACAGCGATAACGAGGGTTACGATAAAAACTCCGTTACACAACTCATTCGCCTGAATTTTCTGCGTCAGCAGAGTATTTATTTACTCACACGCATTAAATCGATTGAACTGACGGATGCGACCAATGCAAACGCCGTGGTCTATGTCGCCATGGCCGGCCGGCCATTGGAAGACACCGGCGCGCTGGTCAATCTGTCGACCGATTTATTTCGTTTCGAAGTTGCATTAATAGAGCAAAGTGGTCAATGGAAAGTGGTGCAAGCTGAATGGCGGCGGGCGACAGCGGATGAGTTTCTGTAAAGTTACTATAGGACAATACGGCTCAATCTTTGCTTAAATAGCCGTTGCAATTCGGGCTGCTTTTCCCAGTTGCGCAGAAAGCGCAATCTGTCTTTTTCAACGGCTTTTTTCAAGCTGATGTCATTGTCATGGGCACGCATGGCATCGAGATCCAGCACTATCGGTTCGCCATATTGAATAACGAAATTCGTTGCTTTGGTGTCGCCATGGGAGAGACGATGTTGTAATAGGTTACGGAACAGCGCGACGAATTTTTCCACCAGCTCGTTAATTTCGTTTTTATTCTGAAGTTTTGGTAGATGCTCGTTGCATAATTCACCCCACACAAACTCTGTCAAGTAGTAAGCTTTTCCTTTAAACGGACCAAGGCGTTTCTCCAACATGGCAACGGGATGGGCTGTCCGGACGCCGATTTCCAGCAAACGGTGGGAGAAAGTCCAGCAATTTTCCGCCCGTGTCTTGCGCACGGCACGTCGTAAGGCATGAATTAAATTGCGATTATTGTAACGTTTGACGACATATTTTCTGCCATCGAAAGACAAAGCGGCGACAGTGGATGTCCTGTCCGTTTTTAGTAATCCGAAGTCCGCTCGCTCGATGGCTGCATCCGGGTTTTGCAAAAACTGATGCAGAGCATACGAATTGTAGTACGGATCGTAGCGGATAAAGGCGTCGTCGGTTCTACGGGTTTGACTCGTACCCGGAAGAATAAGTTTATCGCTAGATGTGAAGAGCGACGATGCTTCTTTTTCAGCGTCTAGATAGGTCTGCAGCGGATTAATTGAATATTCCCATCCTTGCACCGCTGCCTTTCGTTTTTTCTTCAGGATGAGGTTTAAACGCTGGGAGCGGGCCGCGTCGTTTGTAGAGTGCGATGTTCGGCGCGACGTTTTTCGGAAACATACAATCGTTGCGCACGTGAACGCACTCGACGCCAAAAACTGGATTCGGGTTCGAGAATATTGCGCAGGGATTTATTACGATAAATCCGCATAAAGCGATACAAATCGCGATGCGACAATCCGATGTCCATGCTCGAATAATACAGACCGGAAATATCTTTTACCGACCAACGAGTAGGGGTACGGCGGCGTATCTGCATACGATGCAAATCAATCAAATAAACCCGTGCATTTTCGGGGGTAGGTTTGTCGCCGTTGATTTCCAACAAAAAGTGACACAGATAAAAATCACGGTGATTGGCACCGCTGGAATGGATGACACGGGCAATCTCCGCCACGCGTTTTATCAACCAGCGTTTAAACCGAATCTCATCTTTGGACAATTTTTGCTTTAACCACGAACGGCAAAAATCCTCAAGACTCACGGTATTGGCCAGCTCATCGGTAATAATAAACGACAGACGCCGGGCCGGATTGCGGCCCTTCGTGCCGTAACCGGCGATACGCAATGTATCAATACCTAGCCTTTGCAAATGATGAATGCCATGCCACTCGTTAGTGGCACCGATGACCGGGAGACGAAAGTAGAGCAGGTTTTTTAATATTTCGTGCCAACCGACCCCAGTATGGGTTTTCAAGAAATAAGAACTGCCATTGCGTTTGAATCGCAAAGTGCGCCTGCCCGGTGCTTCACGAAACACCTCGCCCCCAATACCCATGATATCTTCGAATTTGTCTTGGTCGCCGACCGAATGGCGCAAGTCGTCTCGCAAATGCAATTTAAAACTATGATCGCATGGCTCAACAACAGTACAATTCTTTTTATTTGCGACCCATCCTTCTATGGTATCCACTGCGCTTTCCGGCATACGATATAGACTTGTGTCGGCGCCATAGGCGATGCCATTGCGCAACCACTTATCCCGCCGTGGCGACGTCAACATTTCCAACAAACTTTCATTTAACGCTTTTTGTTCAAACGGCGATTTAATAACTAAACCGGCGTCCGATTTTTCAATATGTGAGGCATACCCGCATACATCGGTAGTTAAAACCGGCAAGCCAGCGGCGATGGCTTCCAGCAACACTGTCCCGGTGTTCTCACTATAAGCGGGGTGTACGAGTAAATCGCCCGCCGCCAACAGTTCCGGTATGTCGGAACGGCCGCCAAGGAATTGGACGCTTTGTCCAATGTCTAAGTTCTGCGCATAACGTTCAAACGCCGACTCGTTATCCTGGCCTACGACAATGAGGCGGGTTTCTTCCCTAATATCCGCGGGTAACGCTGCCAATGCCTCAATGGCGCGATCCAGGCCCTTGGTTTTGAAACCCGAACCAACAAATAACAACACACGCTCGCTTAACGCCACGTTCAATTCATTGCGTACACGTTCGCGCACGATGTCACGTGAACCGTTTAAACGGCGTTTTTTATCCAGGGTCGGTGGTAATAAATGAAATCGATGATCCGGTGTGCCGTAGAATTCTTGATAAACGGACTTTTCGCGCTCCGATAAAGATAGGATTTCGGTTTTGCTGTGGCAACTAAACACCGCCCGCTCAAAGGTATGAAAATGGTGATACCGCGGTGTTACCCGATACAAAGGGCCATAACGCGGAACAGCGCGACCGACATAACAATAATCCGCACCGTAATACAAGTCCAAACCCGGCATTTTGTTAAAGCCAATGACTGCGTCGAATTGTTCGGATCTCAATCGCGAACGCAGATGATGGTAAAACGATGCGTTTTGCGCATGATTCATCCAACGGTAGGTAGGAATCATGCACACCTCGACCCCCTCCGGACGTGCACCTTGCCATTGGGCGGCGAATACCGTAATGTCATGACCACGGCGCCGGCTTTCCTCAACAATGCGCATGAAATCCCGCGACAAACCGCTATAGGGAAAATATTTAAACAGGGAAAAAGCGAGTTTCATGCGGTTGAAACGTTTTTTTGCGAATTAAGTCGTTGCAGTTTTACCTGTATCGATTATACCCGTTATGTACTTCTAACTTACTCTAAAAAAATAGGGATGTTGAGATTAAGAGAGCTTGCGCTCCCATTCATATGCTGTACGACAAATAAGCTCAAGATCGTCGTATTGCGGTTTCCAGCCCAGCGTTTCGCGGATGTGATGACTATCAGCAATCAATGAATATGGATCACCGGGTCGGCGTTCTCCCTCAATGACTTTGAAGTCGATGCCGCTCACGGTTTTTACCTTTTCCACTACTTCACGGACGCTATAACCATGCCCATAGCCACAATTTAAAATTTGCGATTCACCGCCTTGTTGTAAGTATTCCAACGCATCCAAGTGTGCAGCGGCAAGATCGTCCACGTGAATATAATCGCGAATACAAGTGCCATCCTCTGTAGGATAATCAGTACCGTAAATGGTGAGCTGCGGTCGCGTTGCACAGGCGGTTTGACATGCCACCTTGATCAAATGGGTGGCTTCCGGTGTCGATTGACCCAGGTTTCCCGCAATTTGTGCCCCCGCTACATTGAAATAACGCAATGCGACGTAGCGAAAGTCACCTTTATCTGCATCGGTATCAGCCAGGGAATGCACCACGTCCGCCAGCGTCCATTCGGTGATAAGTTTGGTGGTACCGTAAGGAGTGATGGGATGAGTCGGCGTCAACTCGTCCGCTGGAATGGTTTCCGGATTGCCATACACAGCCGCACTTGAAGAAAAAATAAATTGCCCCACATTGTACTCGATACATGACTGAATCAGGTTGACCGACCCGACCACATTGTTTTGATAATACTTGATGGGGTTGTTTACTGACTCGGGTACCACAATGTGTCCGGCAAAGTGCACCACCGCTGAAATGGGATTCTCACTCATGATCTTAGTGAGCAGCTCACGATTACCAAAGTCACCCTCATAAAACTTCAATACCTCTGGTACTGCCCAGCGATGACCGGAATACAAATTGTCGACAACGACTACTTCGTAACCTGCATCGACTAGTTGATGTGTAGTATGGGATCCGATGTAACCTGCGCCACCAGTGACTAGGATGGATGATTTGTTGTTCATCTATTTGTTCGGATTGCGGTTTTGTTGTGCTGAAAAAATTGACGCGCAGTTCGTGTAGGAGTTTACGTAAATCGGACTAAAGGTGGCCTCAGAGGTTTATAGTCTTGTATTTGTATCGCAAATTAGTAGTTTAAAACTCGTTGCGACCCTTTCAAGGCGTCACTGTCTGCGATCTATTTTTTTGGTAATTTTCCGGGCTGACTCTTGGCGATTTCCACCATTGTTTCAAGTCTAACCAAACGCCGGTCATGTTCGCGCAGTTCTTTGGATATGTCAGTGAGTAACTGACCGGCCTTGTCCACCTTATCGGTAAGTAGCAATACTTCTTTCATGGCTACAACAGCGTCTTTGATGACGCTCATGATTTTTGCAACTCCGATAGCACAGTTTGTGCATCCGAAATACCTTTTAACAAAGACTTTTGGGCGATTTTTGTTGCTATGGTTACTTGTTTGATCAGTTCAGCCAGAGTTTCTTCATCCTCGTTAATCGTTCTACGTTCGCACCGGGAACGAACCAACTCGGAGACGCTAACCCCCTCCTTTTTCGCTTCTTTAGACAAGAAAGCCTTAAACGAAGGTGTCCCCAAAATCGTGATTCGCTCTGTTTTGGCAGTCTTTATGGTCATCTCGCCGCATTCATAATATGATCATTATCATTATAATATGTAGTCTATCTAATTTCAACGAGACTTCCCATGGTTAGCCGAAGACGGAGCGACAAGGATAACGAATAGCGGTTTGTCAGGTTGTCTGAGTAATCCTTTGGGCAACGGTAATTGGTGACAAGTTGCGTAAACAATTCAAATGACCTAGGGGGCATTCGCGTTTAAAACAAGGACTGCATTCGAGATTTAAACTCATGATTTCCGCCTCTGAGTGTAGCGGTGGTGTAAAGTTCGGGCTGGATGAACCGTAAAGTGCGACGACTTTCTTATCCAATGCAGCGGCGACATGCATTAAACCCGAATCGTTGCTGACTACGACATTGGCGAGTGACATTAAATCCACTGCTTCGGGCAATGTGGTCGTGCCTGCGAGGTCCAGGCATTTGCCGTTAGTGTTTTGATTAATGGTATCGGTAATCGGGGTATCTTTATCCGATCCGAATAACCAGACATACCAACCTTTTTCGATTTGTGATCGTGCTAACTCCGCGAAATGCGATGCCGGCCAACGTTTGGCGGGACCGTATTCGGCGCCAGGACACAGTGCCAGGATGGGTTGATCAGATTTTTCAATCTGCAACCGGTTAAGCGCTTTTTCGATGTCCGATAGCTCGACTTTTAACTGCGGGTAGGGAATGTCGGTGGGGATGCCCCCATCGCGCGGAAGACCCAGGGTGACGAAACGCTGTACTGTGCGCGGAAGTTTTATTTTGTTCAATGGTCGAATATCGTTTAACAAACCGTAACGCATCTCGCCACGAAAACCGGTTCGTTTGGGAATTTTTGCCCAAAAAGGAATGAGCACCGATTTAAGCGAACCGGGTAACACGATGGCTTGGTCAAAGCAGTGCTTGCGAATTTCCTTTGCTATCTCTCTACGCTTACCCCAGGCGAGTTCACCGTGACCAAACGGTAGTCCAATGGTTCGAGACACTTCAGGCATACGTTGCAACAGCGGCCGGGTCCATTCCGGCGCTAGCACGGAAATAGTCGAAGCCGGGTCATTGATTAACAAAGTTTTGAACAAACTTTGCGCCATGACCATGTCACCCACCCATGATGGGCCGACAATTAAAATCTTGTTAGTGTTGTCGCCCGGCAACCGTTCGTTTGATTGGTGTGGCTTAAACTACGGATATCTTAATCAATCGCAGCAAGGCTGCCACTTTTGATCAACGTGAATTGTATAATCCTGATTTATCTGAACATGTGTTGATTACTTATCAACCAACACGTAACGCGTGCCGCAATAGGGACACAACTGTTCACCGGTGTCTTCTATGGGTAAATAGACACGCGGATGCGCATTCCACAATGTATCGCCCTCCATGGGACAGTGTAGCGGCAAGTCGTCTTTACTGACCTCACGGCGCATTGATGTGTTCGGACTAGTCGTATTAGGTGCCGGAGATGATTCGGAGTTTGTCATGATTTTTTTGCCTTAAACATAAGTGAGCCATTCGGAATGCTGGTCACGCCGTCCGTAAACTTGATCGAAATACATAGACTGTAGTTTTTCGGTTACCGGACCTCGTTCACCTGATCCAATGGTACGGTCATCGAGCTCACGTACCGGTGTTACTTCCGCCGCCGTGCCGGTAAAGAAAACCTCATCGGCGATATACACTTCATCCCGCGTAATGCGTTTCTCTTCGATATCGTAACCAATCTCAGCCACTAGTTGAAAAATAGTGTCGCGGGTTATGCCCTCAAGTGCCGAGGTAAGATCAGGCGTATAAACCTTATTATTGCGTACAAGAAATATATTTTCGCCGGTGCCTTCCATGACATAACCCTCGGAATCCAGCATCAACGCTTCGTCATAACCGCAGGACACTGCTTCCTGTAGTGCGAGGATAGAATTAATGTAATTACCACAGGCCTTGGCCCGGCACATGGTGATGTTGACGTGATGTCGCGTTAACGACGACGTACGTATGCGTATTCCTTTTTTGAGTCCGTCTTCACCCAAGTACGCACCCCATTCCCAACTGGCGATGGCGATGTGAGTCTTTAGCATGTCTGCGTGTATACCCATGCCTTCCGAGCCATAAAATGCGAGTGGTCGGATATATGCACTTTTAAGATTATTGCGCCGCACGACTTCGAGTTGCGCTTCATTCAGTGTATCCCGGTCGTATGGTATTTTCATTCCCAAAATGTGGGCCGAGCGAAAGAATCGATCAGTGTGGTCTTGTAACCGAAATACGGCGGTTCCTAGCTCGGTTTCGTATGCGCGCACACCCTCGAACACACCCAAACCATAGTGCAAGGTATGGGTTAGCACATGGGTGGTAGCGTCGCGCCAGGGCACGTATTCGCCGTCGTACCAAATCGTGCCGTCTCTATCTGCAAATGACATAGTTCATTCCCTCTGCCTTGTGGTTAACGCGCTGTTTCTGTCGATTGTCTATTGCGCCTGACGTTTAAATAGGCGAGACAGCAGCACTTGTCAACACTTACGCGGTATTAGTTAGAACCCATCTCAAAATGACTGCGTTTTGAAAATACGTCGCTAAAAATACCCTCTACTCATGTACTGTCTTGTACACCCTGTTTTTTGACCATTTTCGCCTCGTCTTTTCTTTGCTCGCTTGTTTTGATATGGGTTCTAGAGGTGATCAGCGAATAGTTCATCCCAAATTGCACCAACGGTTGTGCTGACATCGGCAACCTGATCTCTCGGCACCACGCTTGCCTGTTCCGCCAGCTTTAACTCATGTTCTTTTGTCAAGTATCGGGTGTAAGCATCGGCCAGGCTTTTTGCTTGTCCATCAGTTAGTAGTGTAAGTTCAGCCGCGGTCTCGAGCAGATCGATTGTGTACCGCGATACTGTGAGTTCCGGATACCGATGCGCAAACGCTAACACCAAATACTGCACTATAAATTCAATGTCTACCAATCCACCTCGTTCGAGTTTTAAATCGAATAATTCTTCGGTGGACTGGCTATTGTTAGCAATCATTTTTTCCCGCATGTCCACTACGTCCTGCGTGAGTTTGGGCGGATCTCTTTTGAGGCGCAGCACTTCACACCGGATTCGTTCGAATTCATTCACCAAACGCTCGCTACCCACAACCATACGTGCACGAACCAATGCCTGATGTTCCCAGGTCCAAGCTTGGTTTTTTTGATAGTCAGCAAACGCGTTTATCGATGTCACCATGGTGCCGGAACGACCACTGGGGCGTAAACGGGTATCGGTCTCATAGAGAATGCCACCACTGGTTCGGGTGGTGAGTATATGCACCAGGCGTTGACCGAGACGGCCAAAATAATGTGTGTTGGGAATCGATTGTTCGCCACCCACGGTGTTTCCATCGCCATCTTCGATGTTGTCGTAAATAAAAACAATGTCGAGATCGGAGTGATAACCGAGTTCACCACTGCCCAATTTGCCATAGGCGACAATGGTGAATTCTATTTCCCGTTGCGAGAAATTGCCGGATGTGCCCACGGTATGCATGACGTTGCCATAACGTTGTTGCAAACTTCGTCTCGCAACATACAGAGACTGATCCAATGCTGTTTCCGCAATCAAACACAGTTGCCCGCTGACTTTGCCAGGTGGCAATATGTCCGCCACGTCAGCGGCCGCGATGCGTAACGCATGGGTATGTCGAAAGTCACGCAACACTTCCATTGCCGTTTCCAAATCGTCAGCACTGATTGCCGCTAGGCGTCTGTGTAAATCAGACTTCAACTGTTGCCGGTTGAGATCCTGAAAATTGCTAATAGGGTCGATGAGTTCGTCCAGTACGATAGGATGTTGTGCCATCCACTGACTGATCCAGCCACTGGCGGCGCACAGTTTCACCAGTTGCATCCTGGCCAAGGGGTTCTCGATCAACAGCGAAAAATACGTAGCCCTTCGGCCGATAGATTCAATGACATGCAGCAAACGTTTAAAAGCAAGATCGGGCTGATCGTTTTGCGCCGCAGACTCAATCAACAGCGGCATCAGGGCATCGAGACGATCACGCCCTTCAGTGGAGAAAGTGCGATAGCTGGCACCGGAACGCAATCTCTCCAACAAATCGAGGATTTTGTCGGGGGCCTCGAATCCGGATTCACGCAAAAAAACCGCAGCCTCTGACGACGACTTAGTTTGCATCCAAATGTCGCTGAATGCTGAATCGCTTGTCGATTCTTTTGTGTCCCCTTGGATACGAAATGTCTGGTCAAAACTTTGTTGTACTTGGTCTCGAACCCCGTGTAGACGTTTTTCGAATGCCGTCCAGTCACCGTAGTGCATGGCATAAGCCAGCCGGATCTGCGCAAACTCCTCATTCGGAAGTTGATGAGTTTGTTGGTCGGCCAGCATTTGTAAACAGTGCTCCACTTTGCGCAGAAAAACATAATTTTTTTTGAGCTGGGATATGTCCATGTCCTCCAACACACCAATTTCACCGAGATGATCGAGGGCGGTGAACAAATGCGGCGTTTGCAAACCGGGTTCGCGGCCACCGTGAATGAGTTGAAAGCTCTGCGCAATAAATTCGATTTCGCGGATGCCACCACGGCCGAGTTTTACGTTTTGTGCGATACCTTTGCGTTCGAGTTCGCGATCGATGAGCAGTTTCATCTCGCGTATAGCCTTGAACGCGCCATAATCCAGGTATTTACGATATACAAAAGGTCGCAGACTTCGCAGCAAGGTATCACCCTGTCGCTTATCGCCACCCACGACTCGTGCCTTGATCAAGGCGTAACGTTCCCAATCGCGGCCATGGGTCTGGTAGTAATGTTCCATCGCGCTAAACGGTAACACTAAAGCTCCGCTGTCGCCATTGGGTCGCAGCCGCAAATCGGTGCGAAATACAAAGCCGTTGGCGTCGACATTGTCCAATGCCTGTACCAGCCGTTGTCCGACACGCAGGAAAAATTCATGGTTACTGCGGGTGCGCCTGCCGTCGGTTTCGCCTTCCTCGGGGTAGGTGAATATCAGATCGATATCCGAGGAGAAGTTGAGTTCTTTTCCACCCAATTTGCCCAGCCCCAACACCACCAGTTGTTGGGGCTCACCGGATTCACTTCCGATAGGGGTTCCCCAGGATTCGCAAGTCCACCGGTAGATGTGCGCCAACGCATTGTCGATACAAGCGTCGGCGTACTCCGACAATGTAGTGACGATTTCATCCACCGACGCCCAACCGGCCAAATCCCGCCAAGCCAAGCGCAACATCTCACGCTGACGACGTCTACGCAGACTCAGTGCCAGTGTGAGTTCATCGGTACATTGCTCCAGGTCCTTCTGCACATAAGTGCTCACAACATCACGCCCGTACGCTTTGAGCAAGTCACCACTCGTTACTAATTCGGCCAGCACGTCCGGTGTCCGTGTACATATTTGGGTTGCGAAATCGCTGCAGGCCCAGACCCGCGGCAACGATTGTAGCCACTCGTAACTTTCTTGCGGTAGTTGCTCGATACCGCCGGTGGTGGCGAAACTTTCCCAATACCTTGTGACTGACTCGCGCAGTACCTCCGGTATTTCCGTTAATGCGTTTTCGACCGTACGCCGGCAAATGGATTCGTGGTCTTGCATCTCAGCGTAATTCACACGGGTGACAAAGTGTTTAAACTGGGTTTGAATGATAGTTTTCCCGAATTGTAAAGGAATCAGACCGTGACGCCCTTGTTTTCACCCGAAATTGAAAAATATGCGAGTACTCACTCAACTGCACCAAGCGAATTATTGAATGAACTGGAAATTAAAACTTATGCCGAGTGCGAATCTCCGCAAATGGTGGTGGGGGCATTGGAAGGGGCATTCCTGGGTATGATGGTGGCCGCCACCGGGGCTAAACGCGTATTGGAAATCGGTATGTTCACCGGTTACTCGGCTCTGGCCATGGCCGAAGCATTGCCGGATGATGGTGAACTCATTGCCTGCGATATAAACGAAGAGACCTCGAAAATCGCGCAATCCTTTTTTGACTGCAGCCCCCATGGCAAGAAAATAACGATAAAGCTTGGCCCCGCTATAGAGACTTTAGGAACGCTCGATGAGTCATTCGATTTGGTCTTTATCGACGCGGATAAAGAAAACTACTATGCTTACTACGAAGCCGTACTCCCAAAACTACGAACCGGCGGTCTGATTCTGGCAGATAACGTTTTATGGTCGGGTGATGTGTTAAATCCGAAAAGCGAAACCGATCACGCTTTAGTTGAATTTAATAAGAAGGTTACCGAAGATGCACGTGTCGAAAACGTATTACTTACATTACGCGATGGCGTTATGATGGCGCGTAAACTTTAGAAATTAGTAAATAGCCATGATTCATGCGGTTTGGAATTCACGAAACCCTATGGAGAATGTTATCGAATATTATTCTAACAACACTCGCGCTGTGCTAACGAACTACGATGCACAGTGTTAGCACTGTTAATACTCAACAAATGTATATCAAACTTAGGAGACCATAATGACTAGAATTAAGTTGGGTTTTGTTGCTCTGTTTACCAGCCTACTAATTGAAGGGGTTAGTTTTGCCCAAACCGAATGGGATATGCCGACGCCTTATGCAGATGGTGTACACCACACCCAGAATGTTCGTCAATTTGCAGACGACGTTAATAAAGCAACCAATGGCGAGCTAAACATAGTGATTCACTCTGGCGCCTCTCTGATAAAACATCCGGAAATTCACCGCGCAGTACGGAGCGGACAAGTCCCGATTGGCGAGATGTTTATGGGATTGCTCGGAAATGACAATCCTGTGTTTAAATTAGATAACATTCCGTTTATCGCTTCTGATTTTGATAGTGCCAGTAAATTGTGGGACGCATCCAGATCGGCTGTTGAAAAAGCTCTTGAAGAAGATGGATTGAAGCTTCTATACGCTGTTCCTTGGCCACCCCAAGGTTTTTACACTAAAAAGCCAATAAAAACCGGTGCAGACCTCAGTGGACTAAAAATGCGTGCATACAGCCCGACGACATCTCGATTGGCGGTTTTGTTGAACGCAACGCCAACCACAGTGCAAACACCGGAAATACCACAAGCTTTTTCGACTGGAATAATTGATGCGATGGTTACTTCTCCCACCACTGGAGTTAGTTCTCAGGCATGGGATTATGTAAGCGATTACACTGATACTCAGGCCTGGATTCCTAAAAATATGGTGGTGGTAAACACCCGCGCATTCAAGAGATTGGATGACGATATACAAAAAGCGGTACTAAAAGCCGCGGCAGCAGCCGAAACGCGAGGGTGGGAAATGGCTCAAGTAGAGACCGATGCCAAAACAGCAATACTGGAAGAAAATGGAATTAACGTTCAACAACCTAGCGATCAACTCAAAAGTGATTTGCAAGCAATTGGTAAAATAATGGGCGAAGAGTGGGCTGAAGAAGCGGGCGCCATAGGTGAAGAAATCCTTTCGGCCTATCAATAGTCAAGGATAGACCGGCTATATCCCATCAATGCGACGAACGCTGGATAGTGTTTTTACAGGCGCTGGTATCGTGGCTGGCGCCTGTATTGTCTTAATAACGTTCATAATACTGGCACAAATCGTGGGCCGTTGGTTTGGCGTTATCATACCGTCTACGGAGGATTTTTCAGGATACTTGCTGGGAGCGGCGTCATTTCTTGCGCTGGCTTTTACTTTCCGGCACGGGGGACATATTCGAGTGACACTATTGGTCCACCGTTTGCCGTCTTCTGGGCAAAGAATTCTGATGTACATTGTGTTAATCCTGTTCGCTGCAATTATGGGTTATGTGGCTTTTTATCTTTGCTTTCTGGTTTATGAGTCCTGGAGTTTTGATGAAGTTTCTCAGGGATATATCGCAATTCCAGTTTGGATTCCGCAACTTCCAATGGCTTTTGGTGCGGTACTTTTCTTTATCGCATTGATGGATGACATAGCAACCTCTCTCAAGGGGAACACGCCGGCGTTTATAGAATTGGAGGAATGATAGTGTGGAAATCACAAATCTAGTCCTTATCCTTGGGGCTGTTTTGTTCGGGGCTTTGTTAAGCGGTGTTTGGGTTGCCGCGGCATTGTTGCTGGTTGCATTTGTTGCGCTGGTGCTAAACGGAAACAGTAGCATCGGACTGCTTTTCGCCACCACCACATGGGGTGCGACTGCAACCTGGACGCTCGCCGCGTTGCCACTGTTTATTTGGATGGGTGAAATTCTGTTTCGCACTAAATTGTCGGAAGACTTGTTTCATGGTTTGGCGCCATGGCTGAAAAAGATTCCCGGTCGGTTGCTACATGTAAATATCCTGGGATGTACTATCTTTGCTGCCGTCTCGGGCTCATCAGCAGCAACTGCAGCCACCATCGGTAGAATGACTTTCCCGGAACTTGAGAAAAGACAATATCCCGTACAGATGACAATTGGAACGCTGGCGGGTTCTGGAACGCTAGGCTTTCTGATTCCACCATCAATTATTTTAATCGTGTATGGCGTGTCAGCAGAAGTTTCAATCGCCCGGTTATTCATTGCAGGTGTACTGCCGGGCATTATGCTGGTCGCTTTGTTTATGAGCTATACCGTAGTGTGGTCAGCGCTTAATCGGGGCGAATTGCCAAAAGACGACAGCCCGGATTTGCCACTCGCAGAAAAATTGTATATGACAAGGCGTTTGTTTCCAGTGCTAGGTCTGATCTTGTTTGTACTGGGATCAATTTATGCCGGTTGGGCGACCGCAACCGAAGCCGCTGCGTTAGGTGTTTTCGGCGCCTTGCTATTGTCTCTAGTGACAGGTAGTTTAAGTTTAGGCACCTTTAAGATGAGTCTTCTTGGCGCCACTCGCACATCCTGCATGATTATATTTATCATTGCCGGTGCAGCATTTCTCAGTCTTGCTATGGGATTTACCGGCATTCCTCGTTTGCTTGCTGAGCAGATTTCCACATTGGGACTCTCGCCGGTAATGCTAATTGCGGTTCTAACCTTGTTCTTCATGTTGCTGGGTTGCTTTCTTGATGGAATTTCCATTGTCGTCTTAACCACTTCCATCGTGTTACCAATGATAGAACGCAGTGGCATTGACCTTATCTGGTTTGGAATTTATGTGGTATTAGTAGTTGAAATGTCACAGATCACACCCCCGGTAGGGTTCAATTTGTTTGTGATACAGGGGCTCACCAAAATCAACATCTTAAGCATTGCAAAGTATGCACTACCATTCTTCCTTTTACTAATGACTGCAATCGTGATTCTCACCGCATTCCCTGAACTGGCAACATGGTTACCGGCGAAAATGACCCAATAGATCATCTCAGCGACAAGTGTAGTCCGACAATCTGGCCACCACCTCATTTTTAAGCGCTTGGAAACACGCCCATCGGTTGTTGTAAACCGGGAAACATCGAAATTCACCAAATCTTTTTTTGATCGTAGCCCCCATGGCAAGAAAATAACGATAAAGCTTGGCCCCGCTATAGAGACTTTAGGAACGCTCGATGAGTCATTCGATTTGGTCTTTATCGACGCGGATAAAGAAAACTACTATGCTTACTACGAAGCTATACTCCCTAAACTCAAAACCAGCGGATTGATACTGGCTGATAATGTTTTGTGGTCAGGCGCGGTTTTGAATCCGAAAAATGAGACGGATCAAGCCTTGGTTGAGTTCAACAAATTAGTTACAAACGACTACCGTGTTGAAAATGTGTTACTCACTTTACGCGACGGTGTGATGATGGTGCGTAAGGTTTAGATTATTTGGAATCAGGGCTACACGGCTCAACAGATGGGGTGGTAAATGCAATTAATAGGGGAGATTGCAGAATATGCTAAAGACGATTATTGAATTACCCGGTTTTTTACCGGCTATCAGTGCGATTGGAGGTGCTGTCGTTGGTCTTTTCGGTTCTATATGGATAAACAAACAGAACAATGAACATAATCTTCTTGTTCAAAAAAAACAGCACCAAGCGCATATTGATGCGCTTATAAAGGAACGACATCTAAGTTTAATAGAGAAAGCTAACGAAAATCTTGGTCAATTTAGAGCGGTTGCCACGAATATTAAGAATTTATTAGAGGTAGATATAAATGCTGGTATGAACTCGCCCTCACAAGCTTTGTCAGATCAATTAGCTAAAGTTGTTCCAGCCATGGAGACTGTTAATGAGATTTCGCAAACCCTTACGTTGATCGGAGGTCAGAACGCCTCCGATAAGCAAAAGCAAGTGATAGATGCATTTGATGAATTTCAGAAATTAGCAGGCCGACTTGCGACAACCACTATAGCCGACCTAGACGAAAAATTTGAAAATTTCGTTAAGGTTCTTATGGACCAAGTGGGCGAGTTGGGTAAGCTTCATCGGGAGTTGCGAGGCAATCTATCGGGCAACCACAATGATTTGTATTAGCTACGTGGTAATCTACGCCAAATATAAGTCTTAGCTCTATTTAACAACACATGTTCCATAATACTGTGAAGGTAACATTTCGCCGAGCGTTACAGTATTTCGGCTATGCACAGAATTTAGATTTGAATCGATTGCGGTGGTCATAAGGTTGCCCGAAGGAGTGATCTCTAAAAAAGATATTTGGTTTTGGTTTTCGATTCGATGTACGTCAATCAAAGTGCCATCAAAGGCCATGATGTAACTTTTATCCATTGTTTTATCTACGTGAAAATTGAGTTCAAACTTCTTCATCACTTTATGATTACCCTCCTCATCACTGTAATTTGTGTAGTTGCAGGAATACGTAGTAGTTTGCGCGAATGCCAAGATAGGGAAGAGGATAAACAATACGATAGATGATTTCATTTGAATAACGCTTCTCGTAGATTTATGTTTTGGGATTAAACATTATTGCAAGTGTAGCCTGGATAAAGCGCAGCGCAATCCGGGGATTCTGAGAGTAGACCTAGACGCATTTCGTCGGGACTACTTCTACTTGTTACGATTGGTTGATGAGAAACGGATTTTCCACTCGGACTTCACCGTAAAGTTGACCATGGTTGAGGTCTTCCGAGTACAACACCTCGGTGTCGGCGGCATTGGCTGCTTGCACAATTAACGCATCCCAGAACGATAACTGATAACGTTGTTCAATCGCGATTGCTTCAATTACGGCCGCCCCATCGTTAACAACGACCTTCCAACTCAAATAATCTTCAATCAATCGCCGTGCCATGGCCGCATTGAGCGGTGATTGGGCCTTGCGCCGGATGTTGACATAGAACTCTTGCAATACCTGGGTGCTAACGACACCCGTATTGTTTTCCCACAGCGTCTCAGTAAGTTCCTTAGCGCGGGCGTGTTTATCGCCAGCGTGGCGGTCGTAGGCATAGATAAGAATATTAGTGTCAACGAAACAACTAGCGTTCATGTAACTCATTGCGATCTGCGGGTTTACGCCAGGCTAGCTCGTAACCTTGCCGCAACCTGCGTAACGCACGTTTGCGGGCTTGTTCAAAGGTGCGGTCGTTTTCGACGAGTTGTTCCAATTCCTCGCTGACCATGCGGCTCAATGACAAACCGCGCTTGGCAGCGAGTATTCGCGCCTCGTGCGCCAGTTCTGCGTCGACCTTCAAAGTAATATTGGTTTTCATAAAGCCAAATATAGCACAATATTCGTGCAGCACTAAGTTCGTGCTAACTATGGTCCTTTTTCTTGACTTTATTTCTATACAATGGCTCATCGAGGCGTTATAACCTTATAAATGACTATTGTTGACTAATTTGCTGGGTTTTTTTATATTTCCGAGTATTCGACTCGATTTTTAGTAAAGATTATTTAAATCAATAGGTTATCTTATGCGGCTAACGACCAAAGGGCGCTATGCGGTGACTGCGATGATGGATTTGGCCATGCATCAAAACGGTTCCCCAGTTACCCTGAACGACATTGCAGAGCACCAGGAATTATCACTTTCTTACCTCGAACAGTTGTTTGCTCGCTTGCGTAAAAGCAAGTTGGTAAAGGGTATTCGTGGACCACGCGGCGGTTATCAATTGGCGAAAGAACCGAGCGAAATTACCATCGCCGAGATCATTACTGCGGTAGACGAGACGGTCGACATAACCCAATGCCGTGGCCGGGAGAATTGCAATGATGGTGAGCAGTGCTTGACACACGAGTTATGGAGTCATCTCAGCCAGCAAATGTATCAGTTTCTTGATGGAATGACCTTGGCGGAAGTTGTGCAGTGGCCATGCGTGCAAGCTGTCGCTGCGCGTCAAGATGCAAAATTTGCGCGTAAACATTTTGACGGAACCGAGGCGACCGTCAGCCTCGAGAACTTGACCATTAATTAAAAAATATCGGTAGAGAACACCATGTGTGCAGCAGTTAATCAAATCGACGATCTCGTAAAACGCGAATACAAGGAAGGATTCGTTACCGATATCGACGCAGACACCTTGCCACCGGGTCTGGATGAAGACGTTATCCGCGCCTTGTCGGCAAAAAAGAATGAGCCCGACTTTATGTTGGAGTGGCGTTTGAAGGCTTACCGGCATTGGTTAGAAATGATCGAACCCAAGTGGGCGCATGTGCATTATCCACCCATCGATTTTCAAGCGATTAGTTACTACTCAGCGCCCAAGAGCAAGAAGGATGGACCGAAAAGTCTTGATGAAGTCGATCCCAAGCTACTTGAGACCTACAACAAACTCGGTATTCCATTAGAGGAGCAAAAAGCGCTTGCAGGTGTAGCGGTAGATGCGGTGTTCGATAGTGTGTCGGTTGCGACGACGTTTAAGGAGACTTTGGCAAAAGCCGGGGTCATTTTTTCCCCGTTTTCCGAAGCGGTAAAGAACCATCCAGATTTGGTTCAAAAATATCTCGGCACTGTTGTGCCGGCCGGTGACAATTTTTACGCGGCATTGAATTCGGCGGTCTTTAGTGACGGTTCATTCGTTTACATTCCACCGGGGGTTCGTTGTCCGATGGAGTTGTCGACATACTTTCGTATTAACGCATCGAATACCGGCCAGTTTGAAAGGACGCTGATCGTGGCCGATGAAGGCAGCTATGTCAGTTATCTAGAAGGTTGCACTGCACCCATGCGCGATGAAAATCAATTGCACGCGGCAGTGGTTGAATTGGTAGCTATGAAGGATGCTGAGATTAAATATTCCACCGTGCAGAACTGGTATCCGGGTGATGAAAACGGCAAGGGCGGGATTTACAACTTTGTGACGAAACGTGGTGCCTGCCGTGGTAGCAACGCTAAAATATCCTGGACCCAGGTGGAAACCGGTTCGGCCATCACTTGGAAATATCCAAGCGTACTTTTAGAGGGTGACCATAGTGTAGGTGAGTTTTACTCCGTCGCGCTCACCAATAACAAGCAACAAGCCGATACCGGTACCAAGATGGTCCATATGGGTAAGAATACAAAAAGCACTATTATTTCCAAAGGTATTTCAGCAGGCCGTGGGCAGAACTCTTATCGCGGTTTGGTAAAAATCCTTAAGAATGCCGACAACGCGCGCAATTATTCGCAATGTGATTCGTTGTTGATGGGCGACAAATGCGGCGCGCATACGTTTCCTTATATCGAGGCAAAAAATCTCAGCGCTAAGGTTGAACACGAAGCGACTACATCCAAAATTAGCGAAGACCAATTGTTTTATTGCCGTCAACGCGGCTTATCGGAAGAGGACGCCGTGTCCATGATTGTTAACGGTTTTTGCAAGGAGGTATTTAAGGAATTACCCATGGAATTCGCGGTAGAAGCGCAAGCGCTGTTGGGAATTAGCCTGGAAGGTGCAGTGGGTTAGCACATTCGGTTTTTAGCAATTTGCTGTTAGCACAAGAGCAAACGAGTACTAGGGTTAGAGTTCATATGTTATCGATCAAAAATTTACATGCATCCGTTGGCGGAAATGCCATTCTCAATGGGCTGAATCTTGAAGTTAAAGTAGGTGAAGTACACGCCATTATGGGACCCAATGGTTCAGGTAAAAGCACATTGGCTAATGTATTGGCGGGGTGGGACAATTACGAGGTCACTAATGGCTCTGTAGAGTATTTGGGCAAAGATTTGCTAGAGGTCGCACCAGAGGAACGTGCATGCGAGGGCATATTCCTTGCGTTTCAATATCCGGTCGAGATCCCCGGTGTCAGCAATGTTTACTTGCTTAAGGCGGCGGTTAATGCAATTCGTAAGCACAATGGCGAAAAAGAACTCGATGCCATGGACTTTCTCAAACTGGTGAAGGAAAAACTCAAGTTGGTGGAAATGAAAGAAGAGTTTTTATATCGCTCGGTCAATGAAGGTTTTTCCGGTGGCGAGAAAAAGCGTAACGAAATTCTGCAAATGGCCATGCTGGAGCCAAGGCTCGCTATTTTGGATGAAACGGATTCGGGTTTGGATATCGATGCATTGAAAGTAGTCGCCAATGGCGTGAATGCTTTGCGCAACGAAGAACGCGCCATTGTTTTGGTCACGCATTATCAACGATTACTGGATTACATCGTGCCGGATGTTGTACATGTGTTGTCAGGCGGCCGGATTGTCAAATCCGGTGATAAGTCGCTTGCCTTGGAACTCGAAAAGAAAGGTTATGGTTGGGTGTCGGCACTCGCGGCGGATGCAGCTTAATGTCTGAGATCACACTCAAAGATCATTTCCTCGACGCATTTCGCGCGGCGCCGGACGGATCTCCAGGACAAAATCTAGCGTGGCTTAGACAGCAGCGTGAAGCGGCGCTTACACGATTTGATGAATGCGGTATTCCCACTATCAAAGACGAAGATTGGCGTTACACAAATCTGCGTTCCATGGAAAAGCATCACTTTGTCCCCGCCAAGCCACAACACAACGGCGTCTCGACGTCGAGCGTCGCTGACTTGATGTATGAAAACATGCCAAGTTACCGAATAGTTTTTGTAAATGGCCACTATGCCAAACATTTATCAAACATCGATGCCGGAAAAGATGTTTCTATTTTCAGTCTGCAGCATGCATTACAGGAGACACCGGAGAAACTAGAACCTTTCCTCAATCAGATAACGCCTTCCGAGCCACACGGATTAACGGCGTTGAATACGGCATTCGCGGGCGACGGCGCCTACATCGAGTTAGCCGCGAATTGCGAGTTGGATAAACCCATTGAATTGTTATTCATAGCAAGCAATGCCGAAGACGTATTGATTAACCTGCCGCGTAACCTCATCGTTGCTTTGGATAATGCCAAAGCGACCATTATTGAACGCTATGTTGCTGCACAAGACCACGTTTACTTCACCAACGCGGTCACGGAAATACATGCGGCACCGGGCGCCAACACTCGGCATTACAAACTGCAAGATGAAAGTATGCAAGCGTTTCATGTGGGTGGATTATTTACACGCCAAGAAAGGGACAGCAACATACAGTCGCATTCCATTGCGTTTGGCGGTGCGTTGGTCAGAAACGACCTACGTAACCATATGAATGCACAGGGCGCGCAGTGTTGGCTGAACGGTTTGTATCTCGGCACCGGCCGTCAACATATTGACAATCACACTTATGTCGATCACGCGGTGGCTAATGGCACCAGTCGGGAGTATTACAAAGGCATTCTTGATGGTCGCTCGCGGGCCGTGTTTCATGGTCGTGTGTTAGTACGGCAAGATGCACAGCAAACCGATGCCGAGCAGAACAATCAAAATCTGTTGTTATCAAAAAATGCCGAAGTCGATACCAAGCCGCAACTCGAGATTTATGCAGACGATGTCAAGTGTTCCCACGGCGCTACCGTCGGACAACTAGATGATAATGCCGTCTTTTATCTGCGTTCCCGTGGTATTTCCGATGAGCAGGCGCGGGATTTACTCACATACGCATTTGCCAACGACGTGCTAAGTCGTATCGAAATAGAGCCGGTACGCCGCGTGCTCGAACACGCATTGTCTGAACGTTTGTTACACGGGCGTCGTTTTGAGGAAGCAGTATGAATCCGATTGAAGCCACTGCTCAAGTAAACACGTTGGCTGGAACTTACGATGTCGAAGCCATTCGCGCCGACTTTCCCGCTTTGCACCAAAACGTTCACGGTAAACCGTTAGCGTATCTGGACAATGGCGCCAGCGCACAGAAACCACGGGCTGTCATCGACGCCACCGTACGTTATTACGAACACGATCACTCGAATGTGCACCGTGGCGTGCACACCTTGAGTCAACGTGCTACCGATGCGTTCGAGAGCGCGCGCGAAAAAGTACGCCGATTCATCAACGCGGCTAGTGACAAAGAGATCATTTATGTTCGCGGCACGACCGAAGGCATTAATCTGGTCGCGCGCAGTTACGGTGACGCTAATCTAACTTCAGGCGATGAAATTATTGTCACTGAGATGGAGCATCATGCCAATATCGTGCCGTGGCAAATGTTGTGTGAACGCACAAACGCCAAGCTAAGAGTGCTTCACTTTAACGATGTAGGCGAACTGGATATGCAAGAGTTAGACAATTTATTGTCGGAAAAAACAAGACTGTTTGCGGTGACACACATTTCGAATGCCCTGGGTACGATTAATCCGATCAAGGAAATGACACGCAAAGCCCACGATGTAGGTGCAGTAGTGATAGTGGATGGCGCGCAAGCGGTACCGCACATGCAAATCGATGTGCAAGATCTCGATTGCGATTTTTATACGTTTTCCTCGCATAAGATGTATGGTCCCACTGGTATCGGAATCCTTTACGGGAAACAAATATTGCTAGATGCTATGCCACCCTACGAGGGTGGTGGCGAGATGATTAAGAAGGTGACGTTTGAAAAGACCACTTATGCCGATTTACCGCACAAGTTTGAAGCCGGCACACCCAGCATTGCGCAGACGGTCGGGCTGGGTGCGGCGGTAGAATATTTGACTTCGATCGGTTTGGAAAACATCGCCACCCACGAACAAGACTTACTCGATTACGCTAACGTCCGCTTCGCTGAACTTAAAGGTTTGCGTATTTATGGTACGGCCAAGCATAAAGCTAGCTTAATGTCCTTTGGGTTGGATGGAATACATCCGCACGATATCGGCACTATTCTGGACTTTGAAGGTGTCGCAGTGCGGACCGGACATCATTGCGCGCAACCGGTCATGCAGCACTACGGTATAGCTGCCACCGCACGCGCCTCGTTCGGTATGTACAACACCCGCGAAGAAATCGACGTGTTGTTCGCAGCCATAGAAAAAACACAAAAAACGTTCGCCGGTAAATAACCATCTATCATGAGTGATTTACGCGAGCTATATCAAGAAGTCATTTTCGATCACAACCGCAGTCCGCGGAACTTCGGCTCGCTCGATGACGCCAATCGTACCGCTGAAGGCTACAACCCACTGTGTGGCGACCAGGTAAAGCTCTACTTACGAGTGGAAGATGGCGTGATCAAAGATGTTTCCTTCGATGGACAGGGTTGTGCCATATCCACGGCCTCCGCATCAATTATGACTGAGGCACTTAAAGGAAAAACCGAGCAAGACGTAGAAAATTATTTTAAAACCTTTCAGGCAATGGTAACCGGCGAAGGCGATACCGACGACAGTCTGGAAGACATGGCTAAACTGGAAGTACTGGGTGGCGTACGCGAGTTTCCCATGCGCGTGAAGTGTGCCACCTTGCCATGGCACACCGCACGTGCAGCATTAGAAGGTGAGGGTAACAGCGTTACAACCGAATAGTTATAGGTTTAAGCGATGAATGAAAGAAAACACGAAGACGATTTTGTAAACGACTTCATGATGGAGCATCCGGCGCCGCCCTTTCTGGAGCCTCGCGTCGACAATGTGGAAGTAGACGAAGACGCCACATTAGAAAATCAAATCATCCAAGTACTAAAAGGAATTTATGATCCTGAAATTCCCGTCAATATCTACGACCTTGGCCTCATTTACCGCATTGATATCAACGAAGCAAAAAATGTCGTTATCGATATGACTTTAACCGCGCCGGGCTGTCCTGTCGCACAAACCTTTCCCGGCACAGTGGAATGTGCTGTAAAAAGTGTCCCCCAGGTTAACGATGCCCATGTTGAGTTGGTTTGGGATCCACCCTGGACTCAAGAGAACATGAGCGAGGCGGCTTTACTGCAGCTCGGTTTGTTGTAGCGTTATTTCGAATTCCAGTGTCTGAATGGTTTGACGCCGCCGGTATCGACGAGATCGAATCCGGCAAATACAAAGTGGTCGATGTCGACGATGTCATGATTGTAGTGATTAACGTCGATGGAAATTTCCATGCCATCGAAGACGTATGTACCCATGATGGCGGCGAACTCGCTTCCGGTTGTATTGCGGGTGACACCATCGAATGCCCCCGTCACGGCGCGAAGTTTTCCATCACCACTGGCGAAGTGTTGGAACCACCCGCTTACGAACCCGTACCCGTGTTTCCGGTCAAGATTGAAAATGGAAGAGTGCTTGTTCGCGATGATCGATGGGATTAAATTTGAGAGGACATTAGGAATAATCGTGTTGGCATGCTCACAATAACGTCAAAATAAATCTCAAGGATTGTTTAACGGCTATCAGCTTTAAGCGATCAGTTCTCAGCTTTTAATCACCGCCGGAATACTGACAGTCGAAAGCTGACGGCTGACCGCCGATGATCAGTTACCGTTGCACCAAAACAATGGCAGCGGAAATCAGTGTCAAAGAAACCAGTTTTACCGGTAACGATGAAACTTGTAGTGCTAACGCGTCACGTGTTTCAAGGGACAATACATTCCACCGCCTAGGTATGGTGCGGACGCATAAACTGAGTAATATGATGAAAATCGGTAAACTGCATTCGACGATAGCGACGAAAGAAACCGATGGGCTCAATGACGTTGCGCGATGCGACATCAAAATCGCAAAAACACCGATCAGTTCGGCGAATACTAAAAGGTAGCCATAGCGGCTGCATATACGAAAAATACGTTTTCCATGGGACGGGTTTGCGAAGCAAACCATTAAAGCCGCACCAAAACTGCCGGCACAAAATAGAGTGATTCCTCGCTGGTAATCCATGTGTTCGAACACACTTGCTTGTACCACCATACTTAGCGATACAAAAAAGACAGCAAGCGTCAAGCACCAAACTGTGCCGCGATTAACACCTGAAAAATGACATGAAATTAATATGACAATGCCGATAAATGCAATTGCCGCGGCGGCATAGTAAATCATTGCCAATCTTTCACCCAGCAGAAAAAAGGCTAATATCGGTACCACCACTACACCGACGCTGATAAAGATTTCCGCACCGGAGGCGTCATTCATTTTAAATAAAGCCTTGAAATAGAAATAGCAGTGCAGGTAGTACACAGCCCCCGCAATAACTGCGGGCATAGCGTTTATCAAAGTAATGCCTTGCCATGAATCGATGTGGGTAAGAAAGAACAAACCAGGGAGCGCCGCGACCAGTCCGGAAACGATTGCGCCATCGGCAGGGCGGCGGTAGATGTTTTCGCTGATAAAACAAACATCGATAATGCACGATGTTCCCCACACGGCGGGCGCGATAAATGCAACGACGATCCAGTTATCCCATAATACAAACTCCATGGTATAACTCCTCTATAACCTCGTTTGTTGTGGTTTGTAGCTGAAGAGGAGTGTGAAGAAATCCTTTCTTGGTTACTGTGAAAATTTTCACAAAATCAATCCGCACAATTCACACGACTGGCATAATCAAGAAATGAAAGTTGTATTGATCAATCCCTACGAACTGGGACGGCAGCCGTTTGCCTTGGCTGAACCCGCAGCATTGTTAAAACGTGCTGGCCACGAAGTGGAATGTCTGGATTTGTCACTACAAGCTCTCGATGCTGAATTGTTTAAAGGGGTCAGGATGGTTGCAATCTACCTGGGCATGCATACAGCAACACGCATCGCTGTCGAGGCGATGCCACGCATACGAAACACAACACCGCGAGCAACTATCTGCATTTATGGTTTGTATGCGCCCATGAACGCCGGTATGTTTCGCGAACTGGGTGCCGAGTATGTGTTGGGTGGCGAGGTCGATCAGGAGTTGGTCAATATCGCGAACAATATTGAAAGCGGTGAAGCGAATGCGCAATCTGAGGATTGTGAAATCCTTCTGAACAAGATCGATTTTTCCATACCTGACCGAAGCGGTTTACCAGCGCTTGAACGTTATGCGCACCTGAATATGCCCGATGGCAAGACAAAGGTAACGGGCTTTGTTGAGGCTAGCCGGGGTTGTAAACACATATGCAGGCACTGCCCGGTGGTGCCGGTTTACCAGGGACGTTTTCGTATTGTTCCTATCGGGATTGTACTGGCGGACATCCGCCAACAAGTGCAGGCAGGCGCCGAACACATATCATTTGGCGATCCGGATTTTCTCAATGGACCAACCCATGCGTCAAAGATCATACGCAAGATGCATGAAGAGTTTCCAAATTTGACCTTTGACGCAACCATTAAAGTACAACATCTGGTCAAGCACGCAGACTTGTTGCCGGAATTCGCCGCCGCCGGTTGTTTGTTTATTACTAGCGCCGTGGAATCTGTCGATCCGCAAGTGTTGCAATACTTGGATAAGAATCACGATAACGAAGATTTTGGGTTTGCGGTCAAACAATTGCGTCAAGCTGGAATTGCCATGGCACCGACTTTTGTTCCGTTTACGCCCTGGACAACACTAAAGTCCTACCGAAATCTTTTATCCAGGATCATTCAACTTGACTTAGTAGATCACGTCGCACCGGTTCAGCTCACCATTCGTTTGCTCGTTCCCAAAGGTTCCTATTTATTACGGTTACAGAATTTCGGTCAGTTGATCCAAGACTTCGATGCAAAAATGCTCGGTTATCCATGGACACATCCCGACCCGCGTGTGGATGAATTACAGCGTGAAGTACAGGCTATAGCAGAGCAGGCGGAGTCAATTAATGAAACTCGCCGGGAGATCTTCCAAAAAATTTGGCGATGCACATTTGAGGCGCTGGGTGAAACGGCTCCCGACCTACTTTTTTCCGAAAAACGGATAGATATCCCACATATGTCTGAGCCTTGGTATTGTTGTGCTGAGCCGACATCGCAGCAATTGGCTAGTTTCTAGCGGTCGCATCAAACAGCTGCGGCCGTTTTCATTTCTTTTTTGCGATATGAAACAAATCAGCCGTTAATTTCTTCAATTCCGTTTCGGTCAAGGTTACTTTCTTCAACAATTGTTCTGCTAAAACCCACCAGCGGGAATCGATTCGCCCGTCAAGAACCTTTTGTCATAGGCTTGAGAGAGGGCAGATTTGATTACTATTAAGTATAGTGACCGTAACGAAACATCGGCACAGGTTAACCCAGACCGATGCGCACACTATATTGTAGATAAGTTGTGTTGCGGGGTTGCCGCGTTATTAAAATGACCTTTGGTCTTAGCAAGATCAGGTTGGCTCGCCGGCTTGTTTTCAAATTCCCGGAGGAAGACTCGTAGAAATTCATCTGCTATTCCCATAGCTTGTTCGATTAATCGGTCTCTTTGTTCAGCTTCAAACCCGAACTGGTCTGCCCAAGCTTGTGCCAGGTCGCGTGTCGACACGGATTCGGCATTTTGCGAGGCCTTGACCAGCACATTGAAACAACTTCCAACCAGAAAAGAATAGTCGAATAAATTGTTTACCCATTGTTCGTGTCTATGGGCAAAGGGCACATAAACTCGATAAATGGTGTTTTCGAGTTCTCGGCGTTCGCGGTAGTTGAATAATTCCTCGAATGCCGATTTGCTTGCTTGTTGTACCATCGATAAATTCATTTTGTTCCTTCCTGGAAATACTCCTAGGCTAATTGTGTTTTGGCGAATGGACATGCCACAGCGGAAGCCGGCTCAATCGAATTAACCAACCGAATACCGAGCTACCCTGTTCGTGCTCATCCATGTTACGCATGGGCTCTTTCGGGATAGTGTCACGATCCGCACAGTGCGCGGTATCCGTCGCGGCAATGAACCAGCGATGAGCACTGGGAATGTTGGAAGGGTAGTGTGATTTATCCATGGCAGACTTCCTTGTCAACACGCTATCTGAACGTGTTCAACTCTTTTGATATTACAATACCGTAGCACAACGCGAGTGGGATTTCGTCACCCAAATGGGTGATATTTTGTGTTTTTCGATACTGGAAAGTTGATTCCGTCGTTAGCCAACGGGTATAAGCAATAGTCCACCGAACACGTGAGATTGAGCATGAAAGCAGCATGGTACAGCCAACCCGGTCCGGCCGATGAAGTACTGCAAATCGGCGAGATGGAAACCCCAGACCCGTCGCTGGGTGAGGTGCGAGTCAGACTAAGCGCATCAGGAGTGAACCCGTCAGACGTTAAAAAACGGGCGGGCGCGCAACCGGCCGCACTGGAATCGGGCGATGTGGTCCCACATAGTGACGGCGCAGGCATCGTCGATGCCGTCGGGCCTAACATCCCGGAAACCCGTATCGGTGAAAGAGTGTGGGTTTATCAGGCGCAATATCAACGCCGTTTCGGTACTGCTGCTGAATACGTCGTCCTGCCTGTCAACAGGGTCGCGCGTTTACCCGATAATACGTCGTTCGACATCGGCGCTTGTATGGGTATCCCCGCGATGACTGCGCATCGTAGTGTGTTTGCTGATGGTCCGGTGGAGAGACAAACTATACTCGTCACCGGTGGCTCCGGTCGCGTGGGTCACTACGCAATCCAATGGGCAAAATGGGCGGGCGCAACTGTGATTAGCACCGCTGGTGGTGATGATCGTATTGCCTTGGCTAAGCAAGCCGGTGCCGATTATGTTTTCAACTACCGATCGGATAATATCGTGGAAGCGGTGAATGATTTAACGGATGGCGGTGGCGTTGATCGTATCGTTGAAGTCGAGTTCGGAAAAAACCTGGATACGTCGGTGAATGTATTAAAAACGAATGGTGTTATTGCGACCTATTCGTCGACGCAAACGCCCGAACCGAGCATCCCGTTTTATCCAATGATGTTTAAAAATGTGACGCTACGGATGGTGTTGGTTTACAACATGCCGGAGACGGCCAAGCGCCGTGCTATTGACGACATTACAATTATCCTGCACGAAGAACGATTTCAACACCGGATTGCGCAAACTTATTCACTGGACAACATCGCCGAAGCGCATAAGGCGATTGAGTCAGGTGGCGTACCGGGGTGCGTAGTAGTCATAATTGATTAATTTTCAATCGTTTTTAACTCGAGAAAAGAACTTTCAATTTCCAGGTAGAAGTGTACCTCACTGACAACTCGGTGATGTTTCCGTAAGACTGGAAAGGTATGCTATGAGATTCCTACGATCTTTTTCATCCTTGACACCATAGAAGCCCATTGTTGTTCCAGGAACATAGGTTGTCGGCGATCTTAAAAACGCATCCAGGGTTTCCTCGTTCCAGACGAATCCCACGTCGTTCATTGCCTGGCTATATTCAAAATCCGGGATACTTCCTGCACGACGACCGAGTAGACCGCAATGAAGCGGGCCTACCCGGTTGTACGATGCAGCGTGACAAGCCACACACTGTTGGTAGACAGACTCACCGAGACTAGGATCACCCCCGTAAATTTGTTTTCCGGCCATTGTCGGACTGGAATAAAGCAGGATTACCCAACCAAATATCAATAAACCAAAAAATAGTTGCCTACCCATAAGTAAAAAAGTTTTACGAGAAAAAGGCGCCCGGCACCGGATCGAGACCAAGCGCATTCCTCAGGATCGCCCAATGCATCGCTTCATCCGCCAAAATGCTGGCAGCGGCTTTAGAAAGATCTCGGTTATCAAACAAAGGAATGGCGCCCGCGTAAGCACTAACAGCACCTCTTTCCAAACCCGCAGCGAATTCGAGCACGTCAGTCTGACCTTTTAGTTTTTCTACAGGGAATGTGTATTCAGCTTTAGGATCAGCAGGATGACCTCCGAGTTGTTGCACCGTGGATGCCAGCACATCAGCATGTTCCTTGTGGTGGCCCTGGAACTTTACAGCAACGGACAACACGCCCTCATCTAAAAGACCACTTTCGGCTCCAAGTTGATACGCCGCGATTGCTTCGTGTTCTGCCGCGATCGCTGTGTTGAGGATTGTAATATCTCCTTCAGGGTCTGCACTATCGGCTTGTAATGATGTAACACAACCGGATAACGCGCCTACTGCAATCGCAGATAAACTGGCTTGACCCGAACTTTGTAAAAACTTGCGACGTGAATCAAAAAATGTCTCTTTGAATAGAGACAAAGGACTTCTTTCACTCATGTTAGACTCCGAAAAAGTTAAAAGTCGTAACCCATGGGGAACAACAAACGTAGTGTTTACCGGTATCGTGCTAGATGTAGCTACCTTGAAAAAGGTTCCCATTGTTTTCTACGAAGCGTTGTCAAAAAACATCGAGTATCGATTTGAGTGTTAACAGAAATGCCGGAAATTGCCGAACAAGTAAGAAAAGCGTTGGATACTATGGGATTGCTGTACGAAGTTTTATCTTGCGATCCCGAGTTGGCCGATACCGCTGCGTTTTGCGAACATTATGGTTATGCGCCTGAAGTGTCGGCGAATACCATATTAGTGAAAGCGAAATCCGGTGGCGAACGTTATGTGGTGTGCGTGGTTCTTGCTCACACACGGCTGGATGTTAATAAAGTCGTGCGTAAGAAAATCGAATCCCGCCGTGTTTCCTTCGCTTCCGCCGAGGAAACCAAAATCTTAACTGGCATGGAGATCGGTGGCGTCACACCGCTCGCATTGCCGGATGATCTACCGATTTGGGTCGATCAAAGAGTGATGCAATGCGAATACATTATCCTCGGCGGCGGCAGCCGGGACTGCAAGGTGAAGGTGTCGCCCTTGTTGTTCCAAAATCTACCCCACGCAGAAATTGTCCCAGAACTCGCGTTCGAATTTAAGAAGTGACACTTTACCAACATCCTGTAAATCAGTAGAGCACGAATTAGCAGTTCTCCCTCGAAGCGTTTGCCAGTAGAAATTCCGGTGACAGATGCTCTAGTTCTATCTCATGTTCTCGTGGAAGATAGATTGATACCGGAATATCAAGCGGAGTGAGGTGTTGACACATCAAGGGGCCAATATCGACCCACGCTAAATTACCTAAACCGCAGCCTAGACCATATACGCGGCTATTTCATCAAGGCCAGAGGACATACAAACACCTCGACCCAAGGCCGGATATACGATAGCAACTCATATCGCACCGGATGATTCATTTGTCTTGCATCTGAGGTGGAGACCATATACGTAGTGAGCTTGCGAACCGCATTATTCGTGGAGAAAGGGGTCTAAAAACTTCGCGGTGTGCGAACGGGCCTTCGTTTTTGCTATTTTAGCTAGTGGGCCTTGGACAACAATATTTCCACCGGCATCACCGCCCTCGGGTCCCAGGTCGATAATCCAGTCTGCTTCCGCGATGACATCAAGGTTGTGTTCGATGACGATAACCGTGTTATCGGCTGCCACCAATCGGTGCAGCACGCGAATCAATTTTTCTACATCCGCCATGTGCAGGCCGATGGTGGGTTCGTCGAGTACATACAAAGTATGATTACTTTTTCGTATTCGCCGGTTCCTGTCCCGGGATACCGCATCGGTCTTGGTTTTAGCGAGTTCGGTCACCAGTTTAATCCGTTGCGCTTCGCCGCCACTCAAAGTCGGACTTTGTTGTCCCAGCGTGAGATACCCAAGGCCAACGTCACGCAGTAATCTGAGTGAGTAATAAATTGACGGTTGCACCGCAAAAAAAGACGTGGCTTCGTCAATGCTCATATTCAATATGTCGGCGATGGTTTTGTCCTTGTACAAGATTGACAAGGTTTCGGTATTAAAACGGGCGCCGTTACATACCTCACAGAGCACACGCACGTCTGGTAAAAAACTCATTTCAATTTTTTTCATGCCTTGCCCGTCACAGGCATCGCAACGCCCCCCATGCACATTAAACGAGAAGCGGCTAGCGCTATAACCACGCATCCGTGCCTCGGGTACACCGGCAAATGAACGTCTTATCCGATCCCAAAACCCGACATAGGTTGCTGGGCAGGAGCGTGGGGTCTTGCCGATAGGTGTCTGATCGACTTCCAGTACGCGATGAACGGCCTCATAGCCTTCAATCGACTGACAGCCTGAAAATTTATTTCTTTTGGCGTTTTTCTTTTTACTTAGCAGTGACTTCAGATTTTCGTATAAAACATCGCGTACCAGTGTGCTCTTGCCGCTGCCGCTGACACCGGTAACACAAATCAGTTTCCCCAATGGGAATTTGGCATTGATCTTTTTGAGGTTATGCAGGTTGGCTCCGCGAACGGCAACTGATTTCGTTTGGCCAACTAATGTTTCCGGAACTGGTCTATTTGGCAACGGATGTTTTAAGGGATTCGCAAGAAACATTCCCGTAATGGAATTTTTAGCTTTTTTAATCGCAGCAATGGATCCCGTGACTACGACCTGACCGCCCTCCACACCGGCGCCGGGTCCGAGATCGATAATGTGATCCGCTCGCCGCATGGTGTCTTCGTCGTGTTCCACTACCACGACGGAGTTGCCTTTCTTAAGCAAGGATTGCAATGTATCTAACAATCGTAAGTTGTCGCGTGTATGTAAGCCGATGGTGGGCTCATCCAAAATGTAACAAACACCCCGTAAATTAGAGCCGAGTTGGGAGGCGAGCCGAAGTCGTTGCGCTTCCCCGCCACTTAACGACGGCGCAGAGCGGTCGAGGGAGAGATAGGATAATCCGACTTGGTTAAGAAACGACAAGCGCGAGACCAGTTCCGATAAAATATCACGCCCGATCTCTCGCTCACGTTTCTTGAGTTTAAGCTGGCGAAAGAACTTTTCGGAAGATTTAACCGGCAAATGAGTCAACTCCGCAATCGATCTATTTCTGAAGCGAACCGCTAAAGCCTCGCGGTTAAGCCGTTGTCCGTTACACGATTCGCATACCGTGACTTCATCCTTCCAACCTTCGTTCCACCAACGTTCTTCACCGGTTTGGTCCTCATCAAATTCGCTTAACAACACGCCCGTGCCCAAACAGACTTCACACCATCCGTGTTTGGAATTAAAAGAAAATAATCGCGGATCGAGTTCCTTAAAGCTTTTTCCGCAGGACGGGCAAGCGCGGTTAATTGAAAACACGACTTCTTTTTTACTGGACGCCTTCGAACCGACGACCTTCATAACGCCTTTGCCCAAATCCAAACCTTGTTGCAAAAACAACCTGAGTTCCGATTCTGATTTAGCGTTGACCTTAATCTCAGCGACCGGGATATCGATATCGTGTTCTTTGAATCGGTCCAGGCGTGGCCACCGATCGGTCGGCAGCAATTCTCCATCGACCAGCAAATGACTAAAACCTTTGCCGGCGGCCCAGTTGGCCAGATCGGTGTAATAGCCTTTGCGTGCGACAATCAGGGGTGCTAGTAATTTTATAGTTTGGCCACGATAGTTTCGTAGGATTCTGGCAAAAATTTCATCACGGGTTTGCGGTTGGATAGCTATATCGCATTCAGGGCAGAATTGCGTGCCGAGCTTGACGTACAGCAACCGCAGAAAATGATAAATATCCGTCATAGTCGCGACCGTGCTTTTGCGGCCACCACGGCTAGTGCGTTGTTCAATGGCAACGGTGGGTGGAATACCGAAGATAGCGTCTACATCCGGGTGTGGTGCTGGTTGCACGAATTGACGTGCATAAGCATTCAGAGATTCGAGATAACGCCGTTGTCCTTCTGTAAATAAAAGATCGAATGCCACCGTGCTTTTGCCACTACCGCTGATTCCGGTGATCACCGTGAATTTATCGCATGGGATTTTTACATCGATGTTTTTTAGATTGTGTTCGCGTGCGTTGTGAATGGTGATTGCATTGTTGGACCCCTGTTTCCTAGTTTTGGTTTTAGTCACACAAGATGATTTTGTTTCAGTGCGATTTAATTGATCTTTAAAATACTGTGCCAGCACTTTGCCGGTATGGCTCGATTTACGGCGCGCAATTTGTCTCGGTGTTCCTTGTGCGATTACTTTTCCACCGCCCTCGCCACCTTCCGGGCCGAGGTCAATCACCCAATCCGCCGCCTGGATCACATCTAGGTTGTGTTCGATAACAATAATCGAATGTTCTTGCTCCAATAGACGGTTGAATGCTTTCAGCAACACCGACACATCATGAAAATGCAGACCCGTAGTCGGTTCATCGAAAAGAAAAAGAGTTTTTTTCGATTTCTCGCGTTTCTTATTGGATGTCGCCAAATGGCCGGCCAACTTTAGGCGTTGCGCTTCGCCTCCGCTTAGGGTCGGGACCGGTTGACCCAACGTCAGATAACCCAGTCCTACCGCTACTAATGGTTCAAGCGACGAGAGAATATCGGGATAAGAAGTAAAGTACGTTAGTGCTTCCGTGACCGTCATGTCCAAAACGTCGGCGATAGACTTAGCATCCTGGTGCCGGTCATCCGGATATAATTTAATTTCCAGAACCTCATCGCGAAAACGCCGGCCGTCGCAATCCGGACAACGCAAATACACGTCGCTGAGAAACTGCATTTCAATGTGCTCGAAACCGTTGCCTGTGCAACGTGCGCAACGACCATTACCGGAGTTGAAACTGAATGTTCCCGGCTTGTAATCACGCTCTATGGCCAGCGGTTGCATGGCAAACAGTCTACGCAAGCCTTCCAGGGCGCCGACATAAGTCAAGGGATTGGAGCGGGTTGTTTTGCCGATAGGTGATTGATCGACAAACACAACGTCGTCAATAAGGTCGGCACCTTTAATCGAATGGTGAAGACCCGGTGGTTCAACCGGCCTACCTTTTGCCCTGCGCAGGGCCCGGTAAAGAACATCTTCCACCAGTGTCGATTTACCCGAACCACTGACCCCGCTGACACAAACTAATTGATGCAGAAGAAACTCAACGTCAATATTTTTCAGATTGTTCTCGGCCGCACCCAAAATTTTTATGCACCGCTTCGTTTTTTCGTTTTTACGGGTTGTTTCATTTATTACCGATCTGCGGCCGGATAAATAGTCACCAGTTAGCGTTCGTTTGCCGTTCAACAACTGGGTTGGCGAATCGTAAAACACCACCTCGCCGCCGTTAGTACCCGGCCCCGGCCCTATGTCGATGATTTTATCCGCGGCCAGCATGACCTGGCTGTCATGTTCCACTACAATCAGGCTATTACCCGCATTGCGTAGCCGTTTTAGCACTTTGATGACACGTTGCATATCACGCGCATGCAAACCGATACTCGGTTCGTCTAGTACAAACAAAGCATTCACTAAAGACGTACCCAGCGCCGTGGTGAGATTAATCCGCTGCACCTCGCCGCCACTCAGGGTGCGTGATTGCCGGTCTAGTGTCAGATAGCCAAGTCCGACTTCAACCAGATAATTGAGACGGGTACGGATATCGTCGAGTAAGAATTCGGTCGCTTCATGCAACGATGCCGGTACCTCAACGACATCGAAAAATGTCTTGGCCGTATCGATGGGCAAGCGCAAGACATCGAAAATGCATAGTCCGGGCTGGGATTGAAATTTAGACTTATCTAACTGCGACCAGCGTGGAACAAAACGTTTTTCTTTTGGCAATACCGTTTTAGTACAATCTTTTGTACCTAGGCGCCACAGTAACGAATCCGGTTTCAGTCTGGCGCCATCGCATGCAGCGCATACATCATAAGAACGGTATTTCGACAACAAAACACGAATATGCATCTTGTAACTCTTGCTTTCCAACCAATCGAAAAAATGACGTGCGCCATACCAGTTTTTATCGCTCCAAGAGTTCCATTTCGGATCGCCTTCGATCACCCAGCGGCGCTGCGCATCGCTAAGCTTGTGCCAGGCTTTGTTTGTTGGAATACGTGCGGCTGGTGCATACTTGAGTAAATCGCGCTGGCACTCGCTGAAACTATCGGTTTGCCAGGGTTTTACCGCGCCATCGGCCAAGGTTTTGTTCTCGTCCGGTATGACAAGGCCATAATCAATACCCATGGTACGACCAAAGCCTCGACAAGTTTCGCAGGCGCCCACTGGAGAATTAAACGAAAACGTATTAGGAATCGGTTCTTGGTAATTGAGGTCGCACTGAGCGCAATGTAATGTTGAAGAAAAACGTTTAACTGCTCTCTCATTGCGATTTTCGTCGAGCAAGCGCACGGCCACTTTACCGCGCCCTTTGCTCAATGCGGTTTCCAGCGCCTCTATGATGCGGGCACGATTTTTCGTCGACAGAGTGATACGATCTTGTACAACAATTAGTGTGTCGCCATCACGCCGATGAGTTCTCGCGTAACCTTGTTGCGACAAAAATTGTTCGATATCGCTTTGCGAAAGCTTCTTTGGAATAGTGACATCGAATGTGATCAGCGCCGGAAAGGGTTTGGCGTTTTTTCTTTGGCTAACGAGTTGATCAAAAATACTCAGCGCCGAATCTTTGTGCACGGCATTACTACAACCACGGCAATACAAACTTGACGCGCGCGCAAACAGCAATTTGATATGATCGTTGAGTTCCGTCATGGTGCCGACGGTTGAGCGGGAAGTACGCACCGGATTGACTTGATCGATCGCAATCGCCGGAGGGATGCCCTCGACACGATCAACTTGGGGCTTGTCCATACGGTCGAGGAACTGCCGGGCGTAGGGTGAAAATGTCTCAACATAACGCCGTTGGCCTTCGGAATAAATAGTGTCGAATGCAAGCGAGGATTTACCCGAACCACTGACACCCGTCACCACAATCAACTGGTTCAAAGGCAGCTCTATATTTAAGTTTTTTAAATTATTTTGACGCGCACCCTCGATACGGATAAAGCCGCCTTTTCCATTCGTACTCACAACTGCGATTTTGTCCTAAGTCTTATCTAATGATGACCAACACATAACGATGCGCTAACAAACACTCGTTAGCATTATCTACGCCTAAAAATCTTCCTTCATACAACATGGAAGAAACACGACAGGGAAGTGCAAATCTTCTTTCTGGCAGAGTACAACATCCACGGCAAAAGACTGCGGATGTTCATTCTCCATCACGTACTCTTCCCAAAGCAATACACGATCTTGCGATAAGTGAGAATTATCTTGACGTCAGAATGGCGCCCAGGAGAAGACCCCTTAACGGAAGGTGAAACGCCCCTGGCCCAATAGTTTACCGTAATAATCTGCACGATAATCGCGATACCCTGCCCATCGCCGCGGTTCTCCTCGGCCTGTCATTGTCGCCATTGTCGAGATGAGATAGGTAGCGCATAGATTTAAGGTTAAATCGAATATGATAAATATGGCACAAATCGTAATTCTTGAACGATCTTGTCCGCGTGATATAACGTAGTAGCCGTTTTAAAATACGGTCAATAACCGTCCATTCACCGTTATGCACTCTGAACCAACCGAATACTGGGCCGTGCTCGTTCCTGAGTTCACCGTGACAGATCTGGAACAGTCATTGCGTTTTTATGAGACTCTTGGCTTCTCAGTTCGTTTTCGCCGCTCAAATCCCCCCTTTGCCTATCTTGAACTTGGTAGGGCACAAATAATGCTCGAACAAATTCATGATGACGCATGGATCACTGGGGATTTGAAGCCGCCTTTCGGGCGTGGTATCAACTTTCAGATTGAGGTTGAGGATGTCAGACGTGCTGCGAAAATTGCTTCAATGCAGGGGATCTCATTGTATGAGGGGCTTAATGAATGTTGGTACAAAGTGGGCAACGGTAAGGAAGAGGGACAGTTAGAGTTTCTCGTGCAAGATCCGGACGGGTATCTCATGCGCTTTGTGCAACCTCTTGGAAACCGGAGTACCGATGCATAATAATTCGCTGAACCTGACTGTCAACCCGCGACGCGGCTTGGTTCCCTTCGCGCTACGTGTCCGGCGGCAGATTAGCTATTTCGTTGGGTGGCACTGAATGCGTAAACAGTATCATTTCCGCCCCTCCGCAAACGGGTACTACGCATGGGACGTTGATCGGTTGATTTTACTCTCGTCGAAACTCGCACCGCAAAGTGTAAAACTCAGTGAAATAGCAGAAATCGACGAGCCATTTTGGTTTGATGGACCTGGTGTTGCTGCAATCTGTAGGGTCATCGCAGAGCATGCCCAGCTTATCGAGGAAGTGGACCTTAGTTACCCGATTATCATGTGCTCAAATCGCCGTGTAATGGACGGTATGCATCGCGTCCTTAAAGCCCTAAATGCAGGGCACGTATCAATCGATGCAGTCATATTTGATCAAGATCCGGAGCCCGACTACGTGGATGTTCTACCCGATGATTTACCTTGCTAAAATGCTGTCTAACCAGTCCGCTTAGGATGCAATGCGAAACGAACTGCATCTGTAGGAGTTGTTTCCTGGACTATGCTATGTCTTGCATCACGTGATGCCCGCGTCCTGAGATTAATGATGCGGTTCGCGGGCTCACCACATCCCAAGGATACTTTATAAAACGTATGCACATTTTTGTAGTATTTTATGCATAAACTATGGTGCCTAATATGAGAACCACGCTTGACTTACCCGAAAATTTACTTAGGAAGCTCTGAACAAGGCGTTCAATTAACGAGCACACGCTCCGTGAAAAAATAAATGACTTGATTTGGCGGATTGCGCCTAGAAATTGGCCCTTTCTGTGTTGTTTTTCCGTCATTTCCCATTTTATAGACGCATTGCTCCATCAAGCGGCCAATTGCCGCCTTGCCAGATAAAAGTTTGCCAGGGCCATTAACGTAAATACCTGACTCGCATTCTTATCTATCCCTGTGTATCTCACCTTTCGATAACCCCACAGATTCTTCACGACACCAAAGATATGCTCAACACGGGCACGGGTCCGATTGCTCTTGCGATTAAAAGAGTGGTCCGCACAACTGAGCTTCTTACCCCGACGAGCCTTGCGGTTGATGCGCCAAGTGATACCCGACGATTCCAGGGCTTGCTTCTTCGAGTCACTGGCATACGCTTTGTCACCATAGACCGCCTCCTCATCTCCATGGATCAAATCATCCATCAATTGCGAATCGTGTACACTGGCATCGGTCACCGCCACACTGTGGGCGCGGCCTTGCTCATCCGTTCCCACATGAATCTTCATGCCAAAGTGCCATTGGTTGCCTTTCTTGGTCTGCTTCATCTCCGGGTCCCGTTCCTTCTTCTGGTTCTTCGTCGAACTCGGTGCCGAGATGATCGTCGCATCCACTATCGTCCCCTCGCTCAATATCAAATTCCGATCCGATAAGTACTTCTCCGTCTTACGAAATAGTTTCTCAGTCAGGTTATACCGTTCCAGGCGATGCCGAAACCGGCAAATGGTCGATTCATCTGGTATGCCATCAAGACTTAACCCGGCAAACAATCGCATCGAGGTTATATCATAGAGACTGTCTTCCATCGCCGGATCACTCAGTCCGTACCATTGCTGCATAAAGTAGATTCGCAGCATTGACTCCAGTTCGATTGGTGGACGTCCGTTTCCTCGAGCCGGATAGCGGCGTTTGATGACGTTAACAAGCTCTTTCCAGGGCAGTATCTCTTCCATTTCAGACAGAAACAGATCTTTGCGCGTCTTTTTCTTTTTGACACAATACTCAAGGTCGCTAAAGCTTGATCCAGACATTAGATAGGTAGGGTTGTTGAAGATTAGTCCATTATCTCATTGACAATAACTTTTGCAGAGTTTCCCTTAATGAAGCAATGAAAGTAACTGGTGCGGAGACTAAAACCACGGTTATTATCAAGGCCTTAGAAGAATTAATAAGAAAATCAAAAATTTCCGACCTCAAACAATACAAAGGGAAAATTGATTTGGACATTGATCTTAATCAAATCAGAAACCGTCATTAATGGGGGTTTTGGTAGATACATCAATATGGATTGATGATTTTCGCGGTGGCAATAATGCCAAGGCCCTAGATTTCCCGATGGATGAGACTCTCATTGTTACCAACGACATCTGATAAATTTCACAAACTCACTACTACCCGCGGACACTGAGTCGGTGCAACACATTCCGCTACTCTACTCTGCGTGTTTTTATTTTTTTGTAGGCGACCGGGAGTATTGCCAATACTGCCAATCCTACGAGTGCAACGATGATTTGTGGGGTCAGAATGGCTCCGACTGAGAAACCTTCGCCGGAGTCGAGTACGGCCCCAATGCCCGCTCCGGCGAAGGTAAAGACGAATGTTGCCGGAATAATCCCAATGAAGGTGCCCATCACATAGACACCCAGAGGTACACCCAAAAACGCGGGCACAAGGTTTACAACGAAGAACGGGAAGATGGGTATTAAACGGAGTACTAATAAATAATTAAATGCATTCTCTTTAAAGCCATCTTCCATCTTTTTTAGCCAGGGGCCGGCGCGGGAGCGCAGTGAATCACCCAACACCGTTTTGGCGGCGAGAAACACCAATGTCGCGCCCATGGTTGCACCAACAACAACTAAAAGTCCTCCCGTTAATCCGCCGAATAAAAATCCTCCGGTAATACTGAGAATCGCGCCCCCGGGCAAGGACAGGGCAGTGGAGATGGAATACACGACGATATAAACGATAGCGGCGAGGACAAAACGTTGTGCAACAAAGCTGGTTAAAGTACCGCGGTGTTCACGCAACGATTCATAGGTAAGATAAGTGTGTAAATCAAAAGAAAAAATGACTACCGCCGCTAACCCTAAAGCGGCAATGGGTAAAAATCGTTTTACCCAATTTGTTTTTGACTTTTCAGCAGGGGTGTCGTTGGCCATGCCAATCATTACCAGCAGATTAGCTGAACTGCATTAGAAAGCGAACGATTTTTCGGGTGCGCTCGCTAAACAACGTGTCGGTATAGTAGCTACCGGCGACTCTTTTATTTACTTCTCCCAAAGTGGGATACGGCGCGATAATGTTCGCCATTGCACCGATCTTCAATCCCTGATCAATCGCCAGTACCCAGGAATGGACGAGTTCTCCCGCGTTTTTGCCGACAATGGTAGCGCCCAAAATACGTCCCCGCCTACCGGTGACGACTTTCACAAAACCCTGTGTCGCTTGTTCCGCTTGAGCACGATCATTTTCGTGGTAGGGCCATTTAGTGACGCGTATGGCATCGCCTTGTTTTTCGCGCGCGCTTTTTTCGTCCATACCGACATGTGCGATTTCCGGATCGGTAAACGTCACCCATGGCATTGCATGATATTTCACTTTGGCCGGTAATTTGAACAGAATATTGCGGATTGCGATACCGGCATGGTAGCCGGCGACATGGGTAAACTGATAACTGCCGGCTACATCGCCCACCGCGTAAACACGTTTGTTACTGCTACGCAAGCGTGCATCGACATTAATCCCCTTGGGTGTATATTCGACGTTCGCTGCCTGCAAATTGAGTTCGTCAACATTGGCCTTGCGCCCAGCGGCGACCAGCAAATGTGTGCCCATGATCCGTGATTCATTGTTACCACTGTCAGTAATAACTAAAGCCACGCCTTGTTCGTCACGTTCCACCCGTTCGATCTTAACTTTTTCGTGGATATCCACGCCTTCTGCTATAAGCTGCTGTCGAACGATGTCCGCGGCTTCACGATCGTCCTTTGCCAGTACTTCGAACATTTCGAGTACCGTGACCTTGGAACCCAGTCGGCGATGTGCTTGCGCCATCTCCATACCGATGGGACCACCGCCGACAATAATCAAATGTTCCGGACGTTCCGTCAAATCAAAAATGGTTTCGTTAGTGAGAACATCGACTGCATCGATGCCCGGTATGGGTGGCACTGTTGCCGTCGAGCCGGTAGCGACCACAAATCGCTTTGCTATGATCCGAAATTCGCCCGCCTGAATCTCGTCCGGAGAGATAAATTTTGCTGCCGCTTGAATGACTTTTACGCCTAGTCCTTCGAACCGTTCGACGGAGTCATTGGGTTCGATTGCGGCAATAACCTTGTGCACATGTTCGTGCACTTTAGCGAAATCAATTCTAGGTTCATCGTTCAGCACACCGAACTTTTCGCCGTTGCGCGCTTCATGGGCGGTATGTCCCGCCGCCAATAAAGCCTTGGAGGGAACACAACCATAGTTCAAACAATCGCCCCCCATCTTCCCTTTTTCGACCAGTAACACCGACGCGCCCATTTGTACCGCGCCGGCGGCAATACTTAAACCGCCGGAACCTGCCCCGATGACGGCGATGTCAACATTTATATTTCTGCTCATTCTTAATGTGTTCTTTACTTTTGGGCTGTAGGATTCATCCTGCCGCCAAGCAGTTTGTCGGATTTACGTTTTTACTTCCAAACGATAATCCGGTGTAGGATTTAACGGGCAAGAATACAAATATTGACCTTCCTTTAATTCGATTTCATAGTCTTTGGTCACACCGGTCGCCAGTCCGCCACCCGATACACTGGGTAGGGTAGCACGTCCAACCAATCCTTCGCCGCGCAGCCAGAAACCAAGATCGTATGGCACATCTTTATTGGTAATTCTAAAAATGTATTTGCCAGGTTTTAGCTCCAGGGTTTTAGCTTGTGCTAGCCGGTCTTTGCCCGTCTTTTCGTTTACCGTTTTACAGTCTTTTTGACTCGATGTTTCGAAGCCATGATCAACACCGTTCTCCGATTCGAGAAACTGACAAGCGATTTGTGTCATTTCAATGATAACGGGTTCTTCAGCGGCAGACGATAGCGTCGTTAACAAAAGGCCCGCCGTCACTGAAGCGAGGCCAATACCTGAAGTGTTATTTGGTGCAAGTTTGCGCATTAGAAATCTCCTTTTAGTCTAGAAGTGGGTTAGCGAAACAAAATCGTTCAGCTCTCTGTTATTTGAATAGACCGGTCTGTCTAGTTTTTGTTCCGAAAGAAACGAATTCTGAATAAATGGTAATAAACGTGATGATATCTAGGCGGGCTTGATCAGGACACCCAGACAACCTTTCATGAACCGGTTAAGAGGTGCCGGACCGCGTTGTAGTTTCATTCGCAATGCCGCACCCTGAAATCCATCTATCAAGAGCCTCGCTACTGTGATCGGGCTCTGGTCAATGACAATCATTCCCTCGGTCACTCCCCATTCAATACATTCAGCCAACTTTTTGGCCCAGCTTTCCAGATGACCGTGTATTCGTTCACGGAAGACATCGTTTACGTCAGCCAACTCTTGACCGAGATTGCCCATTAGGCAACCGTGCCGGCAACCGTGAGTTGAAAACTCGTCAAATGCGCCTTGAAAGAATTTCTTGATTCTGTTTTGCGGTGATACACGACGATCACGGAGCAATTTATCAAGTTGTTCCAATGTTGCTTCGTTATACAAGTCCACCACCTGTAAACCGAAGTCCTCTTTGCTGTTAAAGTGATGATAAAACGAACCCTTGGGTACGTCCGCGGCGTTTAATATGTCCTGAATCCCAGTGTTATGAAAGCCTTTTTGCAAAAACAAATTTGTCCCTTCTTGCAATAGGCGGGATTTTGTATCCGGTGTTGTCATGATGAAATAATAGACAGACCGGTCTACTATTGTCAATCAGGCATTTTATATTCTTGAGCGATGGCTTGCACCAGTCATCGAGTCTAAACAAATCGTACGACGGCAAAAATACCGAGCATGGAAAAGGCCAAGGCCAACTTGGCGGCGGTTCCGATAATGAGACCGATTGAAGCACCGACGCCTGCTTTGCCGGCCTCGCGTATATTGCGTTGCGCGAAAAATTCACCCGTAACCGCACCGGCAAAAGGTCCCAGCAATACGCCCGGTAGGCCAAAGAACAACCCCGCAATAGCGCCAATGGTTGCACCTATTACCGACCACTTACTGGCACCAAATCGCTTGGCGCCAAACGCGCCCGCTATGAAATCGACTACATAGGTAACGACCGCCAACCCAGCCAGCAGGATTAAGGTAACGGTGCCCACATACTCATAACCTTCAATCCATGCCACCATCCACAAACCGGCAAATAACAAAGGCGCGCCTGGCAGCGCCGGCAGCAACATACCAACAACACCCAAGATGATCAGAATGGCCGCCACAAGCCACCATAACAGACTGATATCCACTTAACGAATTTTGCGTGAACGCTTGATCAATTATGCAAGGCCTGCGGCAAGGTAAGAATAAATTCTTTTATCTCATCGCGTACACGGCGATAGTGTTTCAGTCTTTCTTCTTCGTCTCTTGCGTTTTCCGCTAACTTGGGTGGGTCCTGAAAACCACGATGGATGACCCGTGTGCGGGCCGGGAAAACCGGGCAGGTTTCATTGGCGTTGCCGCAGACGGTGATCACGTAGTCGATTTCATCGATCGGCAATATGTCTACTGTCTTGCTGGCGTGACCTGAGATATCCACACCGGCTTCGCGCATGACCTGCACCGCGTAAGGATTCAAGCCATGACATTCGATGCCAGCGGAAAACGCCTGCAAGTGATCACCTTTGTAATGCCTGGCAAATCCTTCCGCCATTTGACTGCGGCAGGAGTTGCCCGTACACAAGAATAATACTTTTGGTAATTCGCTCATTGGTCTGGTTATATGGTCATATTAACTTTGTGAACCGGTTCGGTTTTAACATATTTTTTCGTTGGACCGAAACGCTAAAACCTTGTTGAAAAATTCTAAAAGCACCATTTCGGTTGTGTTAATACATCCAACATTATTTATTTTTCGGATTACCTTATCAGAAGTTTTACCCGGTTGTTTGGACACGCCATTGCGGCTAATCCAAACACTTCCGTCATGAAGCAGCAATAGAGTACTAGTAGCCAACTAATTTCCACCAAACTTAACCCCGCTAATCTTCCGCACTGTTGCTGTACTAGGGCGTGACAATTGCAAATGTCAAGCGATGGGGTGCGGGGTTGCAATGTGCCGCGCCATTACGTTCGTACAGACCTTTAGTCAAATTGCACTGCTTCCAGTAACCGATAGGTAAATAAGCAGGGTCTGTGCGACACAAAGCAAGCTTGCTGAACTGGACACCGTTCTTAGTCAGTAATTCACTTTATAGTTAATTCACAAGAATGGAGAAGTTCTTATATGAATGATCATGACAATGAGATTAGTAATGAATCCGGCAATCGTCATTTTGAAAATGTGTTACAAGAATATGTTTCACGGCGTAAAGTGTTGTCCGGTGGTCTTGCCTTGGCCGCAGGTGCTTTTTTTGCAAGTCCAGGCGTATCGTTGGCTAACAATGTATCAGCACACCCTAGAAAAAAATCACTCATTAACTTTCGACCGGTGAGTGTCGCCAACGGAACGGGTCCTTGGCCGAGTATTTCACCGGACTATCAATACCAAGTACTAATTCCATGGGGTGAGCCTATCGAACCCGGTGGACCGACTTTCAGCTATCCACCCAATGCGGTTGACCAGGCGGAGCAAATCGGTATTGGTCACGATGGGATGCGGTATTTTCCAATCCATGACAAACACAACCTAGAATCACCCGAAGGCTTTGGTAGCGTAGAAGAAAATGAACACGATGGCGAACACTTCTTAAGAGGTCGCCGTTTCCCATCTGGCAATCGACATGGAATGTTGCCGGTTGTAACATCTAAATAATAAATCGCAGCTACGCCTGAGAGCGTGTTGCAGGTCTGTGGAACTGTTATTATCGTGTAAGCGAGTGGCACTACTTCTCATTTGGGTGCTAACGATTTGCTAACAAATCGCTAATATAGGGCGCTTACACTTCGCTAATGCAGAACAAGAATATCGCCATTATCGAGGATGAAACGGACATTCTCGAACTCATTCGTTATAACCTGGAAAGAGAAGGTTATCACGTCGAAGGCTTCGAGTCGGGTGAAACCGGTCTTGCCCATGTGCGTGGAAATCGGCCGGATTTATTGTTGTTAGACTTGATGTTACCGGGCATGGACGGTCTAGAGGTGTGCCGACAGTTGAAGTCGGACGCCGCCACCAGCACGATTCCGATCATCATGGTGTCAGCCAAAGGCGAGGAATCGGATATTGTGACCGGTCTGGAGTTGGGGGCGGATGATTACATTACAAAACCGTTTAACCCGAATATTCTTAAGGCACGGGTAAGAGCAATGCTGCGTCGTGTCCAGGAACCGGTGCCATCCCCGTCATCGTGTATCACGCACCATGATCTGACACTCGATCCGGTCAAGTTTCAGGCCTGCGTACAAGGCGAACCGCTATCTCTTACCAAGCACGAGTTCCAATTATTGCAGTTTCTTATGCGTCACCCTGGATGGGTGTTCACGCGTTATCAAATCGTCAATGGGGTTAAAGGAGATAACTACGTGGTTACCGAACGGGCGGTAGATGTACAGATCGCTGGTCTACGCAAGAAGTTGGGTAAGCATTCGGACTATATTCAAACGGTGCGCGGCGTGGGATACCGGTTTAAAGAATAAAGGTTGCGCCGGATGATGGATACGGCGGCACCACGCAAGCCGTCGATTTGGTCGTATTACCTTCTCACCGTTGCTGTGGTGGTTGTCGCGCTAGGTGTTTTTATGTGGTACGCCAGTGGCCGTTACCGTGATTTTTTTGTCGATCACGTCCAAACGCTACTCGAAGAACGTGCAACTATTATCAGCCTTAGTGTTCAGCGTTTGGGCGAGAGGATGCCGGGCTGGATAACGGCGGATAACGCCGTTACCGATACTACTTGCCGGATACCCGGAGCTGACGGAGATATTCGCATTATGGTCATAGTGCGCGACGGCACCGTGTTGTGTGATTCTCAGGCCGATAAACGAACCATGGACAATCACCGCAACCGACCGGAAATAGATGGTGCCTTCAGAGGAAAAGTGACCACCATTACCCGTTACAGTAAGACATTAGATGCGGAACTTCTATACGTTGCGGTCCCAGCAACGATCAGTGCCAGCGATCGCTATGTAGTCCGGGCCGCGATGCCGCTCAAGTCGATATCCCTGTTGCTCAGCCAACTAAAATTCACGCTTTTCGGAATTGCTGTATTTGTAATCATTGTATCAATTACCTTTAGTATATTTATATATCGAAAAATTAATCCACCGCTGAGGGATATTGTGCTGGGTGCCGCTCGATTCGCCGAAGGTCGTTTTGAGCGAAAGTTGCCCACATACGATATTCAGGAAATCAGTGAATTGTCGTCAACGCTTAATCGTATGGCGGATCAACTACGGCGCCTGGATACCATGCGCCGGGACTTCGTAGCAAATGTGTCTCATGAACTCAAAACCCCCATCACATCGATTAAAGGATTTGTCGCGACACTGCGTGATGGGGCTAAAGACGATCCGCAAGATCTGGAGCGCTTTCTAGAAATCTTAACTCGACAATCGGATCGACTTGAAGCCATTGTCGACGACTTGCTGGTGTTGTCCCGGCTGGAAAGCGAACCGGCCCCGGAGCTGCTCAATCTGAATCTCGAACAATTGGACTGCTTGATTTATTTGGTGCGCGAATTGTGTTCTTCAAGAGCGCAACAGAATCAAATCAAAATACAAGTCGATTGCGATACCGATTTGCAGATCAATGTTGATCGTTCACTCATGACCCAGGCTCTGGTTAACTTAGTCGACAATGCCGTGAATTACAGTTTATCCGGCTCAGAGGTAGTTATTCGTGCGAGGGCGCACGACAAATATATACGTATCGATGTGGTCGACGAAGGAACGGGCATTGCTGTCGAGCATTTGCCCCGCTTGTTTGAACGCTTTTACCGTGTCGATAAAGCCCGTAGCCGCCATTTGGGTGGTACTGGCCTAGGTTTGGCCATCGTCAAACACGTTGTGGACATCCACAATGGCGCGGTGTCTGTCGATAGCGAACTTGGTAAAGGTTCGGTGTTTCATATCGATTTGCCCCGGCCGGTAAATGAATAGCGCGGTTTCGATGACTCCTCACGGTCCATTAACATTGCGCTAACACACTATCCGTAGACTCTCCAAATACGGGCAGTGCAATAACTTGCTCGCGCATGTAGCTCGTTTAAATACGCAATGGAGAGTAAACTCATATGAAAAAAGAAATATTGATGTTAGCAGGCACCGCACTCGTGATGATTTATCATCTCAGCGCCGAGGCGCGTGATCAAATTCGTATCGTTGGTTCGTCAACGGTGTACCCGTTTGCCACCGTAGTCGCTGAAAAACTCGGCACTAAAGGACATAAGACACCGGTCATAGAAAGCACGGGCACCGGTGGTGGTATGAAACTATTCTGCGCCGGTGTTGGCACGGAGCACCCGGATGTGACTAACGCTTCGCGTGCCATGAAAGATTCGGAATGGAGTATGTGCCATGAAAACGGCGTCACGGAAATTATTGAAATCACGGTCGGCAATGACGGCATTGCGTTCGCCAATAGTGTCGATGGCCCACAATTGAATTTCACCACTGAACAATTGTGGCAAGCCATGGCGGAAAAAGGGCCCAAACCCCAAAAATGGAGTGAGATCGATCCCAATTTGCCGGACGTTGCCATCGAAATTCTGACCCCACCGCCGACATCCGGTACACGTGACGCGTGGAATTCTTTGGTAATGGACAAAGGATGCGATAGCGCAGTGAAAGAAGCCAATAAAAAGGAATGCGCGTTGATGCGTGAAGATGGCGCTGTAGTTGAAGCTGGTGAAAACGACACACTAATCGTGCAAAAGCTGCAAGCCAATCCTAACGCATTCGGTATTTTTGGTTTCAGTTACCTCGACAGCAATCTAGATCAAATTCAGGCCGCCACCATTAACGGTGTAGAAATTTCTCTCGATACAATCCAGAGCTACGAGTATCCAGTAGCACGACCCTTGTTTTTCTATGTGAAGAAAGCGCATATCGGCGTGGTACCCGGCATACAGGAATACTTGGATGAGTTTACCAGTGAGGATGCCATTGGCGACGAAGGTTATCTCGCCGACATCGGTTTAGTGCCACTAGACGAGGAGTCCAAGACCAAAGTGCGCGATGCTGCCAGCAATTTGTTCGCAATGAGCAAGTAATCCGACTTACTCGTCAGTTTTTGAATGGGAAAAGTTGTCATGGATTGACAAATAGGAAGGCGGCTCTCGGTCAATAGATCGCGAGTCGCTTTTTCTGAGTTGTCTCTTACATACTAATAAAAATGAATACCAGCCTATTCGTTGCCTTTGCCGTGGCACTGTTTTCAAGCTTTATCTTCGCGCGTAGCAAGGCGCGGGCTTTCATTACCCGACAACAGATTAAGCCTCGGTCACGCCCCGTTTATCATGGTTTTTATGTGAGCGTGTGGTGTGCGTTGCCTGCACTATTGATACTAGTGGTGTGGTTAATCGGGGAGTCGTATTTTATACAACGTTTGATTTCAGACGAAATTATTCATAGCGCGGCGGGCTCGCTAGAGGGTCAAGAACTCGGTATCAAATATACGGAGGTCATCAATGTCGCAAACGGTGTTCTCAAACCTGCAGACGACATAACCAAGGCTATCGCTGACGAGTACAATTCGCTTCACAGTACATCACGATACGCTTTAGGCGTTGTGTTTCTCGCCGCACTGTTCTTAGGCGGGTTGTTCGGTTACTCCCGACTCAAACCCGCGTTAGCAGCGCGGGAAAATGTTGAAAGAGTCATAAAGGGATTCTTATTTCTAAGTTCCACCATTGCGATACTGACCACCATAGGCATCGTATTGGCGCTTATCTTTGAAAGCATTCGTTTTTTCAATCTCGTTCCTATTCATGAATTTTTATTCGGGCTCAAGTGGAGTCCACAAATCGCATTGCGTACCGATCAAGTCGGTAGTTCGGGTTCCTTTGGAGCGGTGCCGCTGTTTGTAGGAACTTTTCAAATCGCAGCTCTAGCAATGCTTGTGGCCGTACCTATTGGTTTGTTGTCTGCCATTTATCTGTCTGAATATGCCGCGCCACGGGTGCGGTCGATAGTGAAACCGTTATTGGAGATTCTGGCCGGTGTACCCACCGTCGTATATGGTTTTTTTGCAGCGCTGACCGTTGCACCCATGATTCGGGATGTCGCCCTGTCACTTGGCATTGAAGCGTCGTCGGAAAGTGCATTAGCAGCGGGTGTAGTGATGGGAATAATGATTATCCCCTTCGTATCATCTTTGTCGGATGATGTGATTAGTGCAGTACCCAAAAGCTTGCGTGAAGGTTCTCTCGGGCTCGGCGCGACAAAGTCGGAGACCATCCGGCAAGTCATTTTCCCGGCCGCCTTGCCCGGAATCGCGGGCGCGATATTGCTAGCCGTTTCCCGTGCCATCGGTGAAACCATGATTGTAGTAATGGCAGCAGGTCTCGCCGCCAATCTAACCATGAATCCCTTTGAAAATGTAACCACCATAACGGTACAAATTGTCACCATTTTAGTAGGCGATCAGGAATTTGACAGCGCGAAAACATTGGCCGCGTTTGCCTTGGGATTATTATTATTTGTCGTAACGCTGATATTGAACATTATCGCGTTACATATCGTTCGAAGGTATCGAGAAAAATATGACTAGTCCGAGTGACCACGCAGGATTTGCCGCCGGCATCGACCCAAAGCGTAAAGCACGTATACAAAAACGTTACCGGGCGGAAAAGCGTTTCCGTTTGTACGGTATCGTGGCAATTGGTTTCGGTGGGCTGGCATTAATCGTATTGTTAGTTACGATTTTTTCTTCCGGTTATACCGCTTTTTGGCGTACCGAGATTCGTTTGCAAACGGAGTTGACTGCGGAGAACCTGGGTATTGAATTACTAGCGCAGGAGAATGAGCTAGACAACGCCAGTTACCGGAAGACAATTCGCAACGCCCTTTATGCAAACTTTCCGGAAATCACTGAACAGCGAGATAAGAAAAAAATATCGCAACTTTTGTCTTCCGGCGCTTCATTGGAATTACGTGATTTTGTACTCAACAATCCGGACAAGGTGGGTGGGATAGCAGAACTATGGGTAACCGCTTCATCTGATCTTGATCAGATACACAAAGGAAACGCCCCCCGTGACATAGAAGAAAAGCGGCGCCGACTGAATGACCAACAACTGACTTGGTACGATGCACTGGTGGATAACGATCAAATCCGCTCCACGTTCAACTGGCGGTTTTTTGGACGAGGAGACTCCAGATCACCCGAACTCGCCGGTATCGGTGGTGCTATTGCTGGATCCTTTTTTGCATTGTTAGTATGTTTTTTTATTTCCTTTCCAATCGGTGTGGCGGCTGCCATTTATCTCGAAGAATTTGCTGCGAAAAATCGTTTTACCGACTTCATTGAGGCTAACATTAACAATTTGGCCGCTGTACCATCTATCATTTTTGGTTTGCTCGGACTCGCGATATTGCTCAATGTATTCGGTTTGCCGCGTGGGACACCGTTGGTGGGTGGTGTTGTTTTGTCCCTAATGACATTGCCTACCATCATTATTGCTTGCCGTGCCTCGATAAAGGCGGTACCCCCGTCGGTGCGCGAGGCGGCATTGGGCGTCGGTGCGTCGCCGATGCAGACCGTATTACATCACGTATTACCACTGGCGATGCCGGGAACACTCACCGGAACCATTATCGGTTTAGCACAGGCGTTGGGTGAAACCGCGCCATTGTTAATGATCGGCATGGTTGCTTTTATTGTTAATGTACCGGGTTCACCGTTAGATCCATCGGCAGCATTACCGGTGCAGATTTACTTGTGGGCAGAAAGTGCGGAACGTGGATTCGTCGAAAAAACGGCGGCCGCTATCATGGTCATCTTATTCTTTCTCATATTAATGAACATTCTCGCAGTATTCCTGCGCTCACGTTATGAAAGAAAGTGGTAACTACAAATATGTACTCAACCAAAAAAGAGGGTAAGACTCATGGTGAGATCGTCGACAAATTTATTGGCTGACACGGTGGATGAAGCATCCGAAACAATAGCCGAAGAAACCAAGGCAATATCAGCACGTGTCGACGGAAAAGTCACGCCGTTTAATCGTGAAAAACCCAAGATCTCAGCCTGGAATGTGGCGGTTTATTATGGTGAAAAACGCGCATTAAATGATGTGTCGATCGATATACCCAAGAATCAGATTACGGCACTAATCGGTCCTTCTGGTTGCGGTAAAACAACTTTTTTGCGTTGTTTGAATCGCATGAACGACGTGATTGATATTTGCCGGGTGGAGGGTGAGATTTTAATTGATGGAAGCAATATTAATGATATTGGAGTTGATGTTGTACATCTACGCGAAAGGGTCGGCATGGTGTTCCAAAAACCCAATCCGTTTCCAAAATCTATTTACGATAACGTTGCGTACGGTCCGAAAATACACGGCTTGGCTGAAAACCGTGCTGATCTCGATGAGATTGTCATTACCGCACTCAAAAGGGCTGGTTTATATGAAGAAGTCAAAGATCGCATGCATGAACCCGGCACAGGACTATCAGGTGGACAACAACAACGGTTGTGTATTGCCAGAGCAATAGCAGTCAACCCTGAGATCATCCTTATGGATGAACCATGTTCAGCGTTAGATCCTATTGCCACATCAAAAATCGAGGATTTGATGTGGGAACTGAAAACCAACTACACCATTATTATCGTGACACATTCCATGCAACAAGCTGCCCGTGTATCACAATATACGGGTTTCTTTCACCTCGGGTCATTGGTGGAAGTGGGTGAGACCGAACAGATTTTTCAGAACCCAAAAGACGAACGTACACGTGATTACATCACCGGGCGTTTTGGTTAGAACACTAGAAGGATTGAGAGAATATTAATGTCAAAACATTTTGAGCGTGAGATAGAACGGCTGAACCGACATCTCATCGAATTTGGCGACCGTGTTGAAAACCAGGTCAAATTAGCTATGGATGCAATTAAAAACTTCGACGCCGTAATGAGTAATCGTGTTATCGATCAGGACCGCGATATTGATCAAATGGAAGTCGAATTGGAAGAAGAATGCCTAAAACTATTGGCGCTTCACCAACCAGTTGCTAATGATTTGAGACTGATAGTTATCGTTCTCAAGATAAACAACGATCTGGAGCGCATTGGCGATCACGCAAAAAATATCGCTGATCGTGCCAGGTTGCTAGCCAGTCTACCTTCTGTTGAGATACCACCAGTGGTCTTTGAATTAGCCAAAGAAGCTAAACTGATGTTGCGAAAAAGCTTGTTGGCACTCATCGAAAACGAGATTGAGCTCGCCCAGGCTGTGTTAAAAACGGACGATCTAGTGGACGATCTCAACGAACGTGTATTCAAGGACACTGTTGAGAAAATCAAAGCGGGTAGCGATAGTGCTGAACAAGACCTGATTCTGCTAAGTATTTGCCGGCAGCTAGAACGCATCGGTGATCACGCTTGCAATATTGCCGAAGATGTGGTTTACATGTTGACCGGCGACATTATCCGTCATTCGAATAGCGTGAGTGCCACGATTATTCCCGCGCCGACTCGGAAAGTCAGCAACCGGTAGTTACTAGAATCCATCTCAAAAGGCCTGTGCTTTGCTGATACTTCGTTGAAAACCGTCTCAAAATACTCATTTGTTTTGCGAAGGGTTCTAGGAAATCTTTGGTGCTCTTTTGCTCAAACTGTTGATATGCCAAAGCCAGTTACTGAATGTAATTCTCTATGTCTAGTAGCTTCGTGTTCCCGTGATTTGCATCATGAGTGCTACTCAGTACCCACAACTTTAATAGCTGCTCTTTGTTGCTCCCTTTCCAACGTCTTGATGGCCCATGCCATCAAGGTCAATGATTGATTAGTCAAATCGAGAAGTAACATCTCACTTTTGTCGCTGGCTTCATCGCCAGGGTTTGGATTAGGCCGGGTACGGCGTAAGTTAAGAATTGCCTGGATATACTCGATGTTGTGGTCGATTTTCGACAATTCATTGACTATGGTTTCCAGTTTTTTAGGGTCCAAATGGCAGTCTCCTTAGCGATCAACGACCAGGATGAGCGCGAGCCTGGCCGCTGAGTGAAATGTAGGGTGAATCATTTTTGTCGAGAAATATTGCTCCGACTGCTATGAGGTATAGTTTTTGTACCATTTTCTTGTTATTCGCTTACGTGTAATCACCACTAAGCCAGCTAGTGCCGACCAGAATAACCAGATACTGGCCGGAAGAGGTATGGCGAGAGGGCTAGTGGGTTTCTCTGGAAACGTGCTCGAGTAACCAAGTTGGATACGGCTTCTGGAAATGAAATATCTACTGGAAACCGGCTCAAACGTTGTCGTATCGATCAGGTATGCCCCTGAGGGCTTCGCAAACACTGGAAAGACGCCATCGCGTTGCAGACTAACCAGACTATCCTCGATGATAACGATCGATACAGGTATAATTTCGCTGCGGGTAGCAATCATCCCCGCACTTGCACCGTTGTTTGCTAATACGATAACAAAACCCAAAGTCGAGACGGAACGTCTTGGATGCATTTCTCCATCCTCCGTTTTATTGTTGGCCAACAAGTTGGCGTGTCCGTTAATGCTTACGGCATCTGCGTGTAATCTATTGAAACACAAGATTTAAATTCACGCAACGCGTTTGTACCTAACCACCCGACAATTACAGAGTACGTCGGTTATTCCGAATCAGCGTTGTTGTCGCTGAGATATGTTTAGATCAAAGGATTAGTTATTTGACTGTTGGAGAGATTTGTTTGGGGAGCTAGGGATTGCCGGTGAGCTAGATCGCTGCGATCAAGCGATTTCTGTATCAGATACTTGAGGGGGTTCGATGGCCGTTGCCGCTAGTCTTTCTTGACCCGTTTTGTTTACCCAATGCACGATTTTCATGGTACCGTCATAGTTTTCTACTAAAGCTGTACAGCTCTCAACCCAATCGCCGTCATTGTAGTAAGTAACGCCATCGATATCACGAATCTCGGCGTGATGAATGTGACCACAAACGACTCCATCGACCTGCATGTGTCTCGCTTTGTCGGCCACAGCTTCTTCAAAACTCGAGATGTAGCTCACTGCGTTTTTTACCTTGAGTTTGAGATAAGACGATAATGACCAGAACGGCATACCCAAGCGTCGTCGCATCACGTTGATGGGCACATTTAGAGCTAATAAGAAACGGTAGGCGTAGTCACCTAAAAATGCAAGCCAGCGCGCGTACCGCACCACGGTGTCAAATTCGTCGCCGTGTAGAATCAGTAATCGACGACCGTCATTTGTGGTGTGGATGTGCTCTTTATAAACCTTGATACCGCCGAATTCTAAATCCACATAGTTTCTTAGTGCTTCATCATGATTGCCGGGTACCAGAATCACTTCCGTGCCTTTGCGTGCTTTGCGTAGTACTTTCTGCACAACATCGTTGTGCGATTGTGGCCAGTACCAGTTTCGCTTCAAACGCCAACAATCGATGATATCACCAACAAGATACAAGCGCTCAGACTGGGTAGATCTAAGAAAACTTAACAATAACTCGGCATTACATCCACGTGTACCCAAGTGAATATCGGATATCCAAATGGTTCGATAGTGATGCAGGTTTCGAGTCATAAGTTCCTTATTTCAATTCGGCTAGTTGACGTCGTTGGTTGAATAAAGACAGTTTCGGAATGGAAGGGTGGCCGGTCGATGCCTCAGGGTGAATGCAGACATTAACCGCATTGGCGGGTGCAAATACATTACGTGCTATTGCAATGCCAGTGTATTAGGTAAAAGTAAGTTTTAAGCTATTTGTTTATTAACCAATCATTCCGATCTAGCGGGTTCGTTGTAGTGAGGGCAAATCTATGACCTGCTCCCATAAGTCGTAAGCGAGAGACTGAGGATTCGAGAAATCGCCTTTGACGATCCATTCGGCAAGTGCTTCGGCAACATTTGGGTAACCTGCTGGTCGCCCTCCGATATCGCGTAGCCAATGTGCTACGTCAGATTTGTTCAATGATTGCATCGATGTGCCCAGACCTAGGTTTTCCAGGGCGATGGCGTTCGACATTTGCTCGTACTGACCGATCACCGGTTTGACTAACAACTTCTTGCCGATGTGCAAGGCTTCGCTCGGTAACTCAAAACCCGCTTGGCAAATAACACCGGTGCATTCCTGGAGGTCGCGCACAAAGTTTTCCCGTGAGAAAGGCAGACGATGGATATGACCTTCAATGATTTCGCTGTCCGTTCCCTCGTATACAAAAAACCGGCGCACGTTGAAGGGGCGTAGTAATTCGCGTACCTCGTCAGGATTTTCAAAGGGTAGGTACACCAAGATTTTGTCTATGGCGACCGATTCGCTACTAGCCAATTCGGGATTAACAATAGGTGGCAAGATGGGATGATTGAAATGGTGCCAATGCAGGCCAAACTTGAGAGAGGTCGGTGCAAATGAGCGCATTACCAAGCGTGAAAAATACCCCCCTTCCGCCCGCGGGATGCAATAGTGAAAGGCATTCTGATGGGAAATGCCGATGGACGGTTTCTTGCGTAGCCTAGCTGCCCAGGCAGTTATCGGTTCGAAATCCGATACGATAACGTTATAGCTATTGATATCGAGCTGCCGGACATCGCGTGTGAAACGCAAAAGATCGAGTTGCTGGGCAGTTTTCCAACTGCTAATTCGCCCCCGTGATGTCACAAATGTCAGGCCTTTATAAACATCGTAGGGATCAAACACTGAGTAATCCCAAAAAGGACTTCGAGGCGCTCCGCTGAAAACCACCTGGACGTTTGCGCCTAGTTGTTTCAAATAGTGTACGACTTCAGTTGAACGGCTGATATGACCGTTCCCGGTGGTTTGCACACCGTAAAGGATGTTCACGCGGGGCAGGTTAGTGAATCACCGCAACCAGTCGATAATAAAAATCAGCCAGACAACACCGCAGTTGGCGAGCGAGATGAATACTGCAGCGCTGCCGAGGTCTTTGGCGCGTTTGGCAAATTCGTGGGTTTCCAATGAAACCCTGTCGACCGCGGCTTCGATGGCGGAGTTAAGCAGTTCAATAACCAATACCCATGCCGTGCTGAAAAATAAAATGGCTTTACCAGCAACCGTCGCCGGCAAGACCAAACTCAACGGCAACAAGAATGCGGCCAGAATCAACTCTTGACGAAACGCGCTCTCGTGTTTGAACGCTGTGCGCAAACCAGTGACCGAATAACCAAGGGCATTGATTATTCGTCTAATACCGGTGACGCCTTTGTGTGGGCTTCGCTGTTGTTCTTGACTCAAAGCTCCCCGGTGCCCGTTTGCAGCACTAACAATAAATCCGGTAAGTTAGTGGAAGGTTAGTGATTTATTATTAACAAAACCATTGCCGCGTCGTTGATGACACTGTTTTCTTGTGCAAGATCGGTGTCTCGCACTCAAACCCGTCAGCACAAAAATCTAAGCGGCGACTGCGGGTAGACCAGCCAATGCCATCGCGACTTCAGATTCGTCGTAGTCCTGATCATGTAATTGCCCGGCAGCGTAATCCGCATAGGCCTGCATATCGAAGTTACCGTGTCCGCAAAGATTGAACAAAATGGTTTTTGTTGAACCTTCCTGTTTGCATTTTAAGGCCTGTTCGATGGCGCCCTTGACCGCGTGATTGGCTTCCGGTGCCGGTAATATCCCTTCGGCTTTAGCGAATTGAATACCTGCTGCAAAACAATCCGTCTGTTTATAAGCGACTGGATCGATGAGATTCAAATCGGCCAGATGACTAATGATGGGTGCCATGCCGTGATAACGTAACCCACCGGCATGAAATCCGGGAGGGACAAAAGTGCTGCCTAGGGTATGCATTTTAACCAGCGGCGTTAAATGTGCCGTGTCGCCAAAATCGTAAGCATATTTTCCTTTCGTGAGGGTTGGACAGTTACTGGGTTCTACCGCAATCACTTTCAGTGACTGACTTGTACGAAGTTTTTCGCCGAGAAACGGTGATGCGATACCAGCAAAATTACTGCCGCCACCGGTGCATCCGATCACAATATCGGGATAGTCGTCTGCCAATTCGAATTGCCGGATTGCTTCTTGTCCAATAACGGTTTGGTGTAGCAAGACATGATTGAGCACACTGCCTAAGGCGTACTTGGTATCGTCGCGTTGCGCGGCGAGTTCCACCGCTTCGGAAATAGCGATCCCAAGACTACCAGTGCTGTCGGCTGATTTTTCCAATATCGCCCGGCCGGATTCGGTTTTATCGCTGGGGCTGGCAGTACACGTGGCGCCAAAACTTTCCATAAATGCACGGCGATAAGGTTTTTGATCGAAACTGACTCGGACCATAAACACTTCTACTTCTAGATCGAACAAGGCACCGGCTAAAGCCAGCGAAGAGCCCCACTGTCCGGCGCCAGTCTCGGTGGTTAAACGTTTGACGCCTTCTTGTTTGTTGTAAAATGCCTGCGCAATCGCGGTGTTGGGTTTATGGCTACCAGCTGGGCTCACGCCTTCGTACTTGTAGTAAATACGCGCCGGTGTATCTAATGCTTTTTCCAGGCGCCGGGCACGATGAAGTGGTGACGGGCGCCATTGGCGCAAAATATCGCGCACGGGTTCGGGAATCTCGATCTCGCGTTCCGTGCTGACTTCCTGTTCGATCAAGGCCATCGGAAACAAAGGTGCGAGATCATCCGGCCCGATTGGCTTTAAAGTCCCCGGGTGCAATACCGGTGCTAAGGGTTCAGGCAAATCAGCCGCGATGTTGTACCAGCATTTGGGAATGTCGTTTTCGTTGAGCAGATATTTAACGGTGTCGGACATGATGAATAAAACGATTACTATTTAGTGGACGCTACTATACACGCCAATAAGAATTTTAGAGAAATAATTCAATCCCCACCGAACTCACGATAGCTTAAATCGTGGTCGAAATAAGTCGATCCGTTTTCGCGATAATCGATACCGTCGCCCTCATATTTGCGCAAGGTGTCGATCACCGGACGACGTTGATGTGCCACCAGCCATAATCGCAGCAAATGCCGGCGCCGTTGCGGATCGTCCCCATCGCAAAAGGCGGTACGCGTATGTAATATAGTCAGATTGCTAAAAAACACGATGTCACCCGGTTCCATCATGAAATTCAAACGCATATCTTCGCGATTGGCAATTTCATCGAACGTCTCCAGTGCCTTCAATTCGTCTTCACTGGGTTTTTCACTGAGTTCCTGATAGGCGAGGTCAATATAGGCGCGCAAATAATTGATGCTGACATAACCATCCCGTTCGGATAAAACCGGTACAGGATACGGCGTGACCGGTTCTTCACCGGGTTGTTCCTCACCAAAACGGTGATACCGGTAGCCGTCGCACAAGTATTTAATCAGATGGGGATGAGTGCGCAACATCTCGTTGTGCACCGCCAAGCCGCTGGTGTAGCCACTCAAACCGCCGCGTAAGGCCTTGCGAATACACAACATGGCCACGACATCGCAGGCGTCAGTGTGCATAGCCAATTCCGTACTATTGCGATATGCGCGTTCCCTTGGGTCCTTTACCACCGATATCGACAACGTGACCCAGTCGGTCGCCCATATTGCTTTGCGACATCGGTATTCCGAAATGGCTGCCAATTCCCCAATAAATAGTTTCGATTTCTTCTATGGAATATTTTGCTACCGGCAAGCCGGACAATAACAACAAACCGCGGCCCTCCATGATCTCGTTGATCCATGTTTTGATATCATTTTCTATTTCGTCCAAAAGAAATTCAGCTCGGGTAATATCATACAAAGGTACTCCCCGAGACTTAATGTTTTGCGGGGCATCATCAAATACACGAATATGCTGCTCGTCGAGGGGTATGGTAATACTGGATTTGTCGAGTGAGGTTGCCTTCCATGCACCCGGATGATCAATGGTTTGATTCAGGTGTTGCATATAGGAACCAGGTTTTGTGTGATGAAGTGATTGAATCCTGTTATTTAGAGTTATCGGTCAACATTTTCTCTTTTTACCACACGGCCGAGGAAATCGTCGTCATCGGCGTATTGATATGTCCAGACTTCGTTCCCCAGTTGGTGTGTTATCGGTGTCCACGTCGGATAGTGGCGTTGCGCATTGCGTTTTCCATCAATGAATTCATAGTTCGCAATTCTGCATCTTAAGCACCGGCCCAATTCGTCCTTCTCCAAAATAACCAAACCATCGCGATTGAATTCTGTGCGGCGTCCTTTTTCATGACGAACCCAACCGAGTGGCTGGTTATCGCCATCGTATCGATACATATCGCGCCATTGTTTGCGCAGTGACAAGATTGGATCGACATAGTTGATTTTGAATTCGAACGAAACAATTCCGGGAAATGCCAATTCATTCAGTAAAATGCTGTTGAATCTTTTGACTTGGTTTTTATCGAAGTCGGTGAAATCGTCACGTGATATTGCGAACGAAAGGAGCTTCGATGGATCTTCATTTTTGTTTGCAATACCGTAGTCGATAAGTCGATCGCGTTCTTCCAGAACGTTACGTCGATTATTTTGTTGTGCGGGTTTCAATAGTTCTTTAAATTCGCTGCGATGTGTCAGTGATAAATATGGTTGGCTGTACAATTCAGAAAAAGCCGTTCGAACCACTTGCTGTATGGATGCGCCAGCCAATTGCCTGTGCTCCTGACTCACGAATTCGTCTAGTTGTTTACGTAAGGTATCGCGTGTACGTCTGAAATCACCACCTGTATCCGCGCCGGCATTTTCTAGATCTTGTTCCACCTCAATCAGTTTGTAATAAAGCTTGTTCACGTCCGCACCCAGTTTTGCCAGCGCTGCTTGATGCCGGTGATCCAACACACCTTTGAGCAACTGTGCGGGAAATGATTGATTATCCGGTTCCAGTAAATCAAACAATGCGGCCCAATCCTTGACCGTCAAATGAACCGTACCCTGACCATAGCCGATCTGCAAAATACGATCGTCATCAGCGTAGTGACGAGATTCATGATCCAAGCTAAACCACGTAACGAACGCCGGCGCAGAATAATATCTACCATTGTGAGCGAATACGCCAATGTCAACCCGGTTGGATTCAATCGCACCATTATGCGCGATTGCGCGTGGATGATAGGCGACTTCAATTTGCGCTGACGATTTATCCGCGCTTTTTGGTGTAATACGAATTCTTTCGCGGTCGCCACGTAGAATAATCCAATGAAATTGGAGTTTGCGGTTGTTTAAATCGAAACTATCCTGTGCACTAATTTGTATTTGCCGGCGGTATTCGGTGCCACGGAACACACGGGCGATGACACTTGGCGTGTTGGCAAGGACTTCGGACTGATGTGGATCAAAGAAGTCTTTACCACGAATAACGGCGGTTTCTTTTTCGACGCGCAAACGAACGAAAGGCGGAATATTGTTTTCCTCGATAGCATGCGCCATTTTTACCATAGCCAGTGGATCGATTTTGTCACCGTCAAATACCGTGGGATGTGTCGGAGTGCTTAAATAGTCAGCATGGGTTTCTCCAGGGGAATAGTTCGCCCGAAGAACCATCTGCACCGTGGGCATCAACAAACCGTTGTTGACTAGACGCCTTTTTACTTCAGGTTTGAATGCCGCCAATACCAACGCAATGGCACGCAGGAAGGCTTGGTCCGACCCGGATGAGCCTTGTGAAGCGATTAAATAAGGAGTATTGGTTGGAAACAAGTCGCCATAACCGGCTAGACCATTGTAGCCGGGATCATGATCTCTGTGTTCAGGGTATACATATAAATTGTTTGCACGGTATTGGCGATATAAAAAGTCCAGTCCATCGGGATGAGAATAATAGCGACGCGCATTGCTGCCGCCTTTTAAAACTCCAGCCGAAGTCGATGAATTGCCGAAAACGACGCCAGATATAATTTTCCACTGACTACCATAGTCCGCTCCGGAGGCCAGTTCCGCGTCCGTGTATTGATGCGGCGTCATCTGAGGAAAGTGATTCAGGTTCAGCCGGCTGTGTCCCCGGTCCCGGTTGTCGTATATATCACCGGCATTACCTGCTGCCGTCCCGGATTTGAACCAAGTGCGAAGCTTTTTCGCGGCTATTGAATTTAGTGTTGTTACCGACACTATCGGTGAATCATCGCTTCCATCGACAGGTCCCGCGGCGATCATAAGGCTAGTCCCAAAACATACCGCTAGAGTTTTTAGCAGAGGTCTGAAGGGGAACAATTTCAATGATCCAAGTTAATCCAGCGGATCTGTCACTCGTGATAGATATCAGCGTATTTCTCACGTAAGACTTTTTTTTGAATTTTGCCCATGGCGTTTCGTGGCAGCTCTTTTTCGAACAACACTTTCTTGGGCAATTTGTAGCCCGCGAGCACCGTAGCGAGTTGTTGTTTAATCGAGTCTTCGGTTAATTTACTATCGGAATCCAGCGTGACCACGGCGGTAACGCCTTCACCAAAGTCAGGGTGTGGTACACCGATGATGGCGGATTCAGCTATACCGGGAATACGTTCAAGGGCGGTTTCGATTTCCTTAGGATAAATATTGAAGCCCCCGGAAATAATCAGATCCTTATCACGGCCGACAATTTGCAGATAACCCTGTTCATCAATAAAACCCAGATCACCGGAAATAAAGAATCCACCCTCGCGGAACTCCTGCACAGTTTTTTCCGGCATACGCCAATAGCCCTTGAAAACATTAGGACCGCTAATTTCGATAATCCCGACTTCGCCATCAGGCAAGACCGCTCCGGTTTCGCGTTCGGTGATTCGGATATTTACATCCGGTAAAGGAAACCCGACTGTTCCCGCGCGCCTTTCCCCGTCATCGGGATTGGACGTATTCATACCCGTTTCGGTCATACCATAACGCTCTAGAATGGCATGACCAGTGCGCTGTTCGAAAGTTCTATGGGTCTGAACCGATAGCGGCGCGGACCCCGAAATAAATAGTCGTATATGTGATACTAATTCACGGGTAAAATCTGCTCGCGTCAACAAACGTGTGTAAAAAGTTGGCACCCCCATCATGGTCGTTGCTTGTGGCAACGAGCGAATGAGTTGATCGATATCGAACTTGGGCAGGAAAATCATAGATCCGGCGCAGGCCAGAATAACATTGGTGGCGACGAACAAGCCGTGGGTATGAAATATCGGTAAGGCATGCAACAAACAATCGTTGCTGGTAAAGTGCCAGGTATCCCTGAGCGCCAAAGCGTTGCTGGTGAGATTATAGTGGGTCAGCATCGCGCCTTTAGAGCGCCCGGTTGTGCCGGAGGTATAAAGAATAGCGGCTAAATCGTCGCCGCCACGTTTGACGTCTTTGTCTATCGGCTCTGCATCGTTCGCATATTCGGTGAGTGATCCTTCGCCGTTGGTATCGAGGGTGAGGATTCTTTTGACACCGTTTTTTGTTGCGATATCGGATATTTCTTGTAGTTTATTCGGTGCGCACACTAGCACTGCCGGTTGTGCGTCACCCAGGAAATAATTCAACTCGGAGACGGTATAAGCTGTGTTTAGCGGTAGAAAAGCAGCACCGGCACGCAGTGTTGCTAGATACAAGAATAAAGCCTGAGGGCTTTTTTCGACATAAACCGCAACACGGTCAGTTGGCCCCACGCCCTGATTAATTAAAACCTGCGCCAGGCGCCCGCTTGCATCTATCATGTCCGCATAGGAATACTTGCAGCCATCCGGTTCGTACAGAAAGATGTCATCCAAGTTGGCGGGAAAGTATTCACTCAAATTGGTAAACGCATTCGCGGATGACGATTGGGTAGGACTGGAGGTTAGATGCATGGTTATGTATTCAGAGCTACACTACTGTTTGCAGCGGTGACTTTAGCGTTGGGGTTTACCAAGGGGAGAAGCGCAGCTCTCCCCTTAGTTCGCCGACAGGGATTCGTACTCGGGCGGTGAAACAATATTTGATGTATTAACAACACAAAAGAAACTTATAGAATTCCTTGATAACTTGTATATTACCGTTAAGTAATAGAATATAATCTTAACTGTTTGCTGTTTAGATTTTCCACAAGGGGAATGAGTACGCTCTACCACATTAACTTTTTCTCCCACAATCGAAACTGGTCCTGCCACCGGTAAAGTTTCAGATCGAGCCCGCCACCCATCAGCTATAGCACACAGACCACCTCCATGTCCGAAGTCAATCCCGCTGTACTCGCCATCGCGTTTCGGGAGAAGTCGCTGTGCGCACGCTCGGGTACCTGTGTGGGTATTTGTCCGGAGGGGGCCATCAGTTTAAATGATGATGACTATTATCCGGTTTTGGATGCTGATAAGTGCACCTCCTGTGGCCTGTGCGGCGAGGTGTGTCCGGGCGGCCGGGTTGAATATAAAAAGTTAAATCAACTGACTTTCGGCGATGCGCACGATCCGCAATCCTTCGATGGCCGTGTTGCCCGGACGTTTATTACCTACGCGTCCGATGTTCCGACACGAAAAAATGGTGCGGGTGGCGGTGTGGTTACAGCGTTATTGTGTGACATGCTCGCTCACCATGATGTAGACGGTTGTATAGTAACCCGTATGCGACGGGACAAGCCCTGGTTAGGGGAACCCTTCATCGCACGTAAAGCGGAAGATTTGCGCACCAGTCAAGGTTCGCGTTACACAGTGATTCCTTTCAATACCGTTTTTCGAGAGATTCGCGAAGCACCCGGCCGCTATGCCATTGCTGCGCTGCCTTGCCAGGTGCACGGGTTTCGTCAAGCCATTGAGAAGGACCAACTCATCAAGGATCGGGTCGCCGCCGTGGTGGGATTATTTTGTGGCGGTGCATTGGAGCCCTACGTCGTTCCGGAGTTGTTGCAGACGAAAGGCATTAAACGCGATGAAATTCAGGATTTTCAGTTTCGCGGTGGCGAATGGCCTGGCAAGATGCGTGCAGTAATGAGGGACGGCAGCATACGCGACTTGCACTATTCGAACTATAAAGACGGCGCGTACAACTACTTCACCGGTATATATATGCCTACGCGTTGTCAATTATGCATGGATGGTTCATGCGAGTTTGCGGATGTGTCGGTCAGCGATACTTGGACGCGTGATGCGGATGGCAACTATAAATTTGCATCACATTCGCGCATTTTCGCTAGAACGAGACGAGGCATAGATATCGTCGAAAAGGCAATACAACGGGGAACACTGATTGGGCAAGATGTTTCCGGAGACAAAAGTTACATCACGCACCAATTACAAACCAAACGAAAGGGGTTAAATGCACCTTTGCGGGTTGCCCGTTGGCAGCGCAAGGGAATACCAGTACCCCATTACGACAGACTGATACCCCATGCGTCGGTAAAAGAACACTTAACTGAACGTGCGGTGTCGACGCTTCTTTGGGTGGGTCAAAACAAAGCGTTTCGTTATCCCGTTATTAAATTTTTGACCTCAGGTTTAGCCCGGCCGTTGATCGATTTACGCATGTTGTTAAAGAAACGCAAGTACCGAAAATCCGCGCAGTCGCTAAAAGAGCGATCTGCAACGTAGATAACGTTCTTATTCAGATTCTTCCTAAAGGTTAAGCATGAATCAATTGTTTCGCCGGCCGTCTGCGTGGATATTGGTTGTTTTTTTGTTGGTCGCTATAGCTTTGTATTATTTTTCTCATGTTGCATTCGTAAAAATAAATATCACGACGGCAAAAACCACTTTGTTTAAAATTTATTGGGCTAACGAACGTGGTCACTATGCCGAGAAACAGTCGAAAATAATCCGTGTATTCAAAGACAAAAAGAATTACACCTTCACCATTCCACATATTGCCGATGTGCGGCGCATTCGCATCGATCCAACGTCTGACAACAATATGTTTGTCCGTCTTCGTTCATTTGCCTTGTACCAGGACGGTTTCGAACGCATTCGAATAGATACGCCAAAGGGGTTTGAGCGAATACGCGTCTTGCAAGATATCGCGATGAACGAAATCGATAAAGCGGGCCTTAGACTGCGAACCACAGGACCGGATTCACAATTGGAGTTGTCGATTTCACCGGTACGAACGCGGGGTACCTATGTGGCTAATTTTTTTAGGTTGATTTTTATCGGTCTGTTAACGGCGTTTGTAGTGTACTTGCTAAAAACCCGGCCAGCGGAGCCGGAAACGGCGTGAGTAAGTACTAGGTCGTTTGTTTTATCCGCATATCGCGCCGGTCTTTATCGAGCAAGTAGAGTAATCCGCCGGCCGTCGCATCCATCAATGTTTTAAAGCGTATCAGCAACGCGGTAGACAAAGCTAACACGGCGCTGTAACCGAATAACTCGAACACGATGGTGTAGGCAAACTCCATCAACCCTATACCACCGACAGAAATCGGTATGTTCATAATCAGCATAATGGCCGGTACCGCCACGACCATACTGGCAAATTGGACTTCCGGCGAAAAAGCGCGTCCACTCACCCAAACATTAAAGATGGCCAAAAAATAAAACAGGATGGAGATGGCAAACGCTTTCCACAATACGCGTTTGTTATGCTTATAAGAAATCACTGCGTTTTGGATGTCGGACAGTTTGTGCAAAATCCGGTCAAGCAATTTGATGCGTCCAAGCAATAAACGCTGCACTAGATTGAATGGACGTGTATCCAGAATCAACCAACCGACTAGCGCGATGACGACACTGAGCACTAAAAAACTTAACGTAATTCTTGGCATGTTATAAATGTTAAAACTCACGACGAAAGCCACGGCCGACAACACCATCAAGGTAATCATGCCGGTGAAGCGCTCCATGAACACCGAGGCGACGGATTCCTGGCTGTTACCGGTCTTCTTGGCCAGTTTGTACATACGTACCACGTCGCCGCCCATGTTGGTAGGCAGGAAAAGATTGAAAAAGCGGCCGATATAATAGTAGGCGAAAAGACGCAGCAACCGCACCTTAACGTTGCGTGAGCTTATTAAAACGTGCCATTTAAATGCGCTAGTGAAATTCAGCAAAACGGAGGCGATCAAGGACAACGCCACGAAGCGCCAGTCTAGGGAACGAAACATGTCGAACAACTCTTGCCGACCGCCTGGATCGAACAAACCCGCCTTTTTTAACACGTATGCGAGAAGCACTATCGTGACCAGCATTTTAACAATCCGCAGCAAGAGATTTTTAGGCATGCTGAAAAATTACAACGAAGTGGTTATGCCAAAGTGTCAATGCTCTGCCAGAGCGCGTGTAAAAGATGTTGGACAGGGTAATGATCAATCAAGTCGATATAGCGGCGCATTCTAACACTATCGACTGCCAACGCATTCGGGGATGTGAACCACGTGTGGGTCTATGCGATCTGGTTTACCTTGGTTCACGGGACAGGTTACCATTGCCGTGTGGGAACGTTCTTTAGTCCATATCTATAACCTGATCAGATGAATCCGAATATTCTGGGTCGGCATTCCTATGCCGAAGGGATCCTGCACGGGCTATTCGTGCCCTATGCCTTAACTATCGTCCTGGTATTGATTGTGGTGATGGCCGCCATCAGTCGCTCTAACGCACATCCGGATGAATTCGTACATATGTTGGCCGCGTTGTACTACAAACAACATATTTTACCACCCGAATTATGCGCTCCCGATACCCTGCACACCTACAGCAACTACGGCGCTTCGCGTCTAAATACGGATGAGATCGTCTATAACATTGCGGGTAAGTTCGCCCTGTTGATGGATGTATTGCCAGTACACGATTATCACAAGCTGCGTTTGTTCAATATTTTGTTGTTTGGTTTATTGACACTGATGACGTTTGTGCGACCGGGACTGCGACTGGTGGCACTGCCCTTATTGTTGTCACCCCAAGTCTGGTATGTGTTCAGCTACTTTAACTCGGAGGGGTTCGCCGTTTTTATCACAGTATTGCTCGCCTATCAGTTGATTGAGCCACACAGCTTTTCCCGCAGGCACTTATTCGACCCATCCCGACGCGGCCGTATCGCTAGTCTGGTTGTCCTAGGCGTCGCTATCGGTTTGGTGTTGGTACTGAAAAAAAGCTTTTACTTCTTTTTGTTGTTTCTAGGTATGGCTGCTCTGATTTTTACCTTGCACGCGGGGTTAAAACAGACATTTAAGACCTACACCGGTAAAACCGCTTTCGTGGCGGTGCTGGCCGCATTAGTGGGCGGTTCGTGGATTTTTGCCCATGAAGCGGTCAATGATTTTGATCGCTGGGAACGCATCAAGGCGTGCAAGGAACAAACCGCGGAGACCGCTTACCGTCTCAGCACGCCGGTCGAACAGACCGCACCCACGGTTTATTGGCGCAAAAAGGGTAAGACCATCCCGGATATTCTCGAGACAGGTTGGGCGGGTGTGGTGTTCAGATCGGCATTCGGTTACTACGGTTATCTTCAGCTTCCCAACAGCGATTTGCACTACACTATACTCAAGTATTTGCTCGTTGGGTTGGTCGCTTATTTGAGTCTGTCGGTACTCATTCGTGGCGAGCGAACACAACGTTTGTTGGTGATCGCGGGTCTGGCAACAGCCGCGGCCGTATTCGCTATGGCTTTGTACAAGTCCTGGACCCGGGATTTTCAGCCTCAGGGACGCTATCAGTTTTCTTTATTTGCGGTGTCGGGTTTTGTCTTGGCTGCTTGTCAAAAATTCTATAACGAAAAAATCCTGTTCGCTTTTGTGCTAGCTATTTATTTCCTAGCATTACATTCGTTTATTTCAGTCGGACTGATAGAAATACCTAAAGCGCCTTGAGCTGCGACATCGCATCAATACGAATAAATTAATATTGCGGTAGTCAGGACCTGGCTGGATAGCTGCATAACAGACTGTGACAGTACCCATTAAGCCCGTCTCTTACTCAGTCACCTCCTAAAGTCCAACTTATGCAGACGGGACGCAGTTCTGGTTGGTGCGCATGAGTCTCAGAACTGCATGGTCATTCTGATTGCAGCGCGAATACCGCCTGTGGTTCGGCAATACCTTTCATAAGGTGTTCGCCGAAGGACTGCAGCGGCTCGTCGATGTGTTCGGCAAATTCTTTTGAAAAAAGGATGTTTTTGTCAAACGCTTTGGTTAATGATTCGAGGCGAGCAGTGCGGTTCACGGCTGGCCCCATGACAGTGAAATCGAGTCGATCCGGCGCGCCGACATTGCCGTAAATGACTTCCCCGACGTTAAGCCCGACACCAAATTCGATCTCAGGTTGGCCCTGGCGACGTCGACGATGGTTCAGAGTCGCGAGTGTACTCTGCGCATCGATGGCGGCATCGATAGCAGCTCTGCAGGCAGTTTGTGCATCCATGTTACCGTCGATCGGAAAAACGATCAGCATTGCGTCGCCAATAAAGCGCAGTATCTCACCGCCCCGCGCGGTCACCGAAGCGGCCACAAACTCGAAATACGCGTTGAGCATTTCAAGGATCTGATCCGCGGGTAAGACTTCTGTGAGTTGCGTGAAGTTGCGCAAGTCACTAAACCACAAGGCAGCGTTAATCAGATCAGCGTCACCACGCTTGATCATCCCCGCCAGGACTTTCTCCCCGGTGCGCTTCCCCACATAGGTGTTCAACAGGGATTTTGATAAGTGTCTTAGCGAGTGCACTTCCAGAACTGGGACCAGGTGGTTCCGGATCACCCGAAAACTCTCGATGTCCCGATCGCTGAATCCGTCCATCTTCCGGGTGGTTACGATGAATGCCGAAATCATCCCATCTGCGGTCATGACTGGTAAGGCCAGATAGTCGGTAAAACCATCGTCAGCCAAATCTGTATAGGTCCGATGCGCATTATCCGGTAGCTGATCTAGCCGCTGACGAACCGGCCTCTCGGTGTCAAACAATTGTTTCAAAGGACTGCCAATGTATCGATCGGATTCACGAATTTGGTGTTCCGCCTCGACGCGGTGGGTAATGTCGGTTGACTTTAGCCAGCGATTGGTAGTTCCGACGATCCGTGGATTCAAGGTCCGTATCGTTACGTGCAAACGATCCACCGGTGCACCGCACGCGTTCAACTGATGTGCGAGCTCATGCACGAATTGGGTATCGTCTTTCATCAAACAGCCGCTGGGAAATAACCAGTCAATGACCGGTTGCGGTGACCATTCTGCTGTTGGGTTCAGGTGTTGGGATGACATGAATAAAAAGTGGGTTTTGTCAACAAAGTCACTACGATAATACCTGCAACGACAGTAACAAGCGTATTCGTGAGTATGCGTAAGGTTCGTTGTTCATCGCAGATCAGATAACCAGAACGATCGTTTAAGGCTGTTGTCTTGTTGGCCGGAGCTTGCCCTGAACAGTCATAGGTGCTGTCTTCCTGAAGTAGTGCTTTCGTCCAATGGCTTTATCGTATCTCGATCTATACACCTCCGCACACAATTTAGCGAGTTTGCAAAAATTAGAATCTGCTTTGATTCAGTTCCTGTTAAACAGAATTCGCGACTTCGGAAAAACGTTGTGTTTGGCGTAAATTCGAAATATGGACAATTTTGTTGCATTTTTATGTTAATGTTATAACATAACAAAGTGTGATTTTAATCGGATAAAGGAAATTGGATATAGGAGAGCACCATGTGTTCAAAATTCAGAAACGGTCTTATTAGCGCATTATCTTTAATCGCGTTACATGCTTATGCTGAGCAGCGTGAACACGACGCCCATGTGCATGGGATTGGCGCACTCAATGTTGCGATTGACGGCGAGTTGGTCGCGTTGGAATTTGTTAGCCCCGCGGTCAATATTGTGGGTTTTGAGCACGCCCCTTCCAACGAACAACAACAGCAGACGGTCGATGCGGCGATGGAGATGCTACATGAAGGTGACAAGATGTTTATGTTCCCGGATGAAGCGGGTTGCCGATTGGAGACCGCCGATGTGCATACGAGCATGGAAACGGACCACGACGACGAGGAACATGAAGAAGAGCATGGTCACGAAGAAGAACATGAAGAAGAGCATGGTCATGAAAACGAATCCTCACATGATCAAGAGCACGGCGACGATGAAGAGCATGAGGAGGAACACTCCGAATTCCATGTAGAGTACACATTTCAATGTGAACAAAGCGGCGCGCTAACGAACATGGACGTAAAATTATTCGAACACTTTCCATCCATTGAGGAACTGACAACTCAGATTATTTCGAGTACATCGCAACAAGGGGCTTCCTTGACGAAGGACAATAATGTGGTGAAGTTTTAGGAGATCGGAACATCAGCGACGCTGTCATCGATATTAATAATCTCGTTTTTTCTTGGAAAAATGGGAACACGGTACCACTGCTCGACATTCAAAACCTTAGAATTTCTCGTGGTGAAAACGTATTTATAGAAGGTCCCAGCGGTAGCGGTAAATCCACGTTGTTGAGTTTGATTGGTGCTGTCCTGAGTGAGTTCAAAGGCAAAATAAGCGTCCTGGGTCAGGATATGGCTCGTCTAAGCGCGCGATCGAAGGATCGGTTTCGTGCAGATAATATCGGTTTTATTTTTCAAATGTTTAACCTTATTCCATATCTTTCCATGGTGGAGAATGTAATTCTGCCCTGTCACTTTTCGGCGAAACGCCGACAAGCTGCATTGGACGGTGTCGATAGTCTTGATGAACAAGCGCGGCGGCTACTCGATCACTTAGGATTGCGGCAACACGAACTCGAATCTGACAAAGTCATGGAGTTCAGCGTTGGGCAGCAACAACGCGTCGCCGCAGCCCGCGCACTTATTGGCAAGCCTGAGTTAGTGATTGCAGACGAACCTACATCATCTTTAGATGCCGACACCCGCAAAAAATTTATTGAATTGTTGTTTGAGGAGTGCAGTGCTGCAGGATCCACATTGGTTTTCGTGAGTCATGATAGCTCTCTTGGATCTTTGTTTAACCGCAGAATCGTATTGAATGAGATTAATCGTGCCGCTGGTGACTTGATCCAATAAAACTAATCTACCGTTTATTTAAGATTGGTGACTAATGATGGGTCATTTATTTGGCTTAGCAATTAAGAGTATTCGTAATCGCAAGTTCACTGCATTGTTGACAGTGAGTGCGATCGCGTTGAGTGTCGCGTTGTTACTAGGCGTGGAACGTGTAAGGAATGATGCACATTTAAGTTTTACTAACACTATATCTGGTACGGACCTTATTGTCGGCGCTCGCAGTGGTTCAATCCAGCTCTTGCTTTATTCAGTTTTTCGAATCGGAAACGCCACCAACAATATATCCTGGGAAAGTTTTCAGGACTTAAGCGCCAATCCATTAGTCGCGTGGGCCATTCCCATTTCATTAGGAGATTCCCATCGGGGTTACCGTGTGATGGGCACCACTACGGATTACTTCGAACATTACCGTTATGCCCGCTCACGTCCTTTAGAGTTCGCTTCGGGGTCAATTTTTAAAGATCTCTACGATGCCGTTGTCGGTGCGGAGGTGGCACACACTTTAGATTACGAAGTCGGTGCGCCAATTGTCGTGGCACATGGAGCGGGTGAAGTGAGTTTTATTGATCACGCCGATAAACCGTTTCGTGTCAGTGGAATATTGAAACGCACGGGCACGCCCGTCGACAGAACGGTGCACGTGAGTCTTGGGGGAATAGAGGCGATGCACATAGATTGGCAAGATGGAGCACCGCGTCCAGGTGCGCGTATCAGTGCTGACGAAGCGCGTGAGATCGATCTGTCCCCAAAAGTCATTACCGCATTTATGCTAGGTCTTAAATCTCGAATCAGCACATTCAAATTACAACGAGCGATCAATGACTATGAGGAAGAGCCCCTATTAGCCATCATTCCGGGGGTCGCATTACAAGAATTGTGGGACTTGATGAGCGTTGCCGAACGCGCTTTGTTGGTTATTTCAGGCTTTGTAATTGCCATTGGTTTGGTGGGGATGTTAGCGATGATTCTGGCCAGTTTGAACGAACGGCGTAGAGAAATGGCGATTCTCCGTTCCGTAGGTGCCCGCCCTGTGCATATATTCGGTTTATTGTTGAGCGAAGCGGGATTTTTAGCAATTTTAGGTGTCCTACTGGGTGTGGTTTTGTTGTATGGTTTGCTGGTAGCGGCGCAACCGATCATCGAAAACCATTTTGGTTTGTTGATATCGATTAGAATGCTGAATCTCTATGAACTGTCGCTGCTCGGTATTGTCGTTGTAAGCGCAATCGTTATGGGCGTGTTGCCGGCATATCGGGCTTATCGCTATTCGTTGGCGGATGGTTTAACGGTAAAAGTGTGAGTATGAAAATATTTAAGCTTAGCTTTATGGCGTTTTGTATTGTGCCTTTGTTGCTTGGTTCCTATGTGAATGGAGACGATCCTGTCGAATTAAATTGGGAAGACCTGGTACCTAAAGATTTCGTCCTGCGCAATCCGTTGGAGGAATTAAGCGATGAAGAGTATGAGTCTTTGACTGATGACAGTGAGAAAGCACAAGAACTAATGAGTGAGATGCAGCGTCTGCGAGACAGCGCACCGGTAGTTGAGGATCTAAATGGGAAAAAAGTCAAAATACCGGGGTTCGTCGTTCCACTCGACTTTGACGCAAAACAGGTACGGGAATTTTTACTAGTGCCTTATTTTGGCGCCTGTATCCACGTGCCACCGCCGCCGGCAAATCAAATCGTTTATGTGCAAAGCGATAAGGGTGTTGACATTGAAGAAATGTGGGATCCCATAAACGTAGTTGGTGAATTAAAAACGATTCACGTTAGCAGCGAGCTCGGCGAAGCAGGCTATTCGATCGAGGCAACGGAAATCCTTCCCTACAAAAGCATTGAATAACATGGGAGTGGCAGGGGAAGTGATATGTTGTCAAACGTAGAAGTTTCAACAGGCCGTGTGGAGTTTCATAAATCAATTCGTAAGATAAGGGACCAACAACTTAGCGCTGGCGCGAGCCTTGCGTTTCTCTTCTTCGACAATGGGTTTCAACTCCGCGCGTGTTTGTTCTCTTTGATCCCATGCTTGTCTCACCATTTCATACAAACTGTCCGGTGAAAAGCGTTCAAACGGCACTACCCACTTGTCCTGATCGATGGTACGTAAAAAGCCATTGCTCTTGGGATAAGACAACACACCAATCATAGGCGTATGCATAGCTGCGGCAAAAATCAATGTGTGGGTACGCAGCCCTGCGTGTAGTTCCACCCGCCCCAGCAAGGCGGTGATTTCTTCATAAGTGTATTGGGCATTGGAAATTACTTTGACACGCTGTTGATTCTTAACATAGCGAATGCAGTCGTTGGTGTTCTTGAGATCCATGATTTGCGTCACGAAAAACACGATATCCACGTCTAGTTGTTCAATGACTTTATCTACGGCACCGGCGATGGTTTTACTAAACGCTTCCCGGGTCAGTGTGCCCGTCATACTCCAGTTGTCGATATAAGCATTGACGTTAAAGCCCACTGTACCGTTCGGATTCCGTAATAACTCTTCATTGCGTATGATTTCTTCCACCCGTGAGTCATCAGGGGGCGTCGTGTTAAGCGCGCAATCGGCATGAATGGTTAGTTCGGGATAAGTAATCCCCAGATTGTCAAATAATTCCTTAGTTTGCTGGTCCCGGGTGATGACCAAGGCACTCGCATCCATCACTTTTTGCAGGGCTTTTTTTCCGTAGGGGAAATCGATGGGACCCACTGAACAATTGTAGTGCACAATGGGTATGTTTCTTTTTTTGCAAAACGGCGTCATCAAAGCGATGGACGAAAGATTGTTGAACGTGGGGTTATAAAATTTGCGGTCAAAAAGAATGTTGTCACAGATTAAAATCAAATCCGTATTCAACATGGAGCGAAACAGGGGTAGACCGAAATTTTTTACACAACCATTCCAGGGCAACATGCCCACGGCTTTGAGATTGTATTGGCCGAAGTGTTTATTGATAAAACCGGGATTAGTAGTAGTTACTTTAAACTCCACATTGGAAAACTCGTTGGAAATATCCGCTAACAAATTGCCCAGGATGGCGGCGTCGCCGGCATTACGGCCCGAGTTGTTCCCTAAAACGGTAATACGTTTCATTTGATACCTATGAATTGAAATGAGTTAGTTGGTGGACTTCAACCAACCGTGTTGAACATACCAGTGTGCAGTTTCGGTCAATCCGGTTTCGTTGGTGTAACGCAGTTGATAGCCGAGAACATTGTTGAGTTTGGAAATATCGAATTTTCTGTCCTTGGTGTAAAACGCCACCCGGCGTCGGTAAATGGGCGGTTGAATACCAAAAGGCATACAAATCGCTTTGCAAATATCCGCGGCCCAAAAGAAAGGCGTAATCGGCAGGCGGATAATACGCAGTTTTTTACCGAGGGCCTTGGCAATAACCTTCCCCATGTCTTCGATACGAATGGGATCGTCGTTCGCCGCGATGAATACTTCAGACAAGGCGGCCGGTGAATGACCGGCCAACAACATGATTTCGGTGAGGTCGTCTACATGAATCAGGTGGTAGACCCCCTTGCCACGGCCGAGCATGGGTAAATAACCTTTGTTGATCATGCGAAAAAACTTTAGCAAACGTCGGTCGCCCGGCCCGAATATTGGGGTAGGGCGAATGATGGTGAACGGAATCTGGTTTTCCGTAGCAAAGTCTTTTAGCCACAACTCGCCTTCCAGTTTTGTGCGCTGGTAACCGTCACCGGGTTGAAAGCGATAGTTCTCGTCGGCGCGTTCTGCGTCGATATTGCCATGCACACCCACCGTAGAAATTTGTACGAAGCGTTTAAATTTGGGTTTACCGGCCACGGCTTTGGCCAATAATTGTGTGCTGTGTAAATGTACCGGACGATAGTCGTCGTCTGTGTCTTTCTCCTCGCGGAAAGCGGCCGCCAAATGAAAAATATATTCAATGTCCTGAGCTACCTTCTCAACCACCTCTGGATCAAACACTTCTCCGCGGATCCAGCGAACCTCCAGATCTTGCAGCGCTTCCAGGCTAGATGATTCGCGCGCGATGGCCGTCACATAAGCGCCGGATTGCACCAGTTTGCGAGTGAGTACCGCACCGGTAAATCCGGTGGCGCCAGTCACTAATACGTTTGCGTCTTTGTAAGCCGTGTGATTATCGTCAGACAAGCGAATACTCTTTGCGTAAACAAGCTAAAAATTTTTGAAAACGGACGGAGTCTTACTTGGACGCGGCATTCTTATGTAAGCGCCGCGCAAATGCAACCGGATTGGAGCGATTACCCCGTTTGGCAAGCGTTACCGCCGGATCACCGACGATACGGCGTAAAATCTCCGCCGGCGTGAGTTGCTCGAAGGAACCAGAGGCAGTGCTGACATAGCTGCCGAAACTATTTTCTTCGCCGGCAAACGGCAACGGATCGGATCCGGCGATCACTTTGTAGCCCATTTTTCGGGCTTTACGGATCAAAAGTGGTGTGGCCCAGCCCTGCGGTCGTAAGCTGGTATCACCAATTAGTAGATCGGCTGGTGAATAACGCCTTAGAAGTGATTCGATAACCCTGCCTCTTTGAAAAAACCATTTGCCGGGTGACCAGGCGAGCATTGGGATACCACTATTTTCCAAAATAGTATCGACGATTTCCTTGGCCGGAGTGCCGTCGCCAATGTGTTGGGCATGATTTAAACCGATGACCTCAATCCTTTCCCGCGCCACCACCTGCCGGCCGGGCAGCAGACTGAATTCTGTGCCGTCGCTTGTTCGTGCTATGCGCAGGAAATTGCCGTTGGATTCGTGGTTTACAGCGAAACCGGGCCCGAGATCACCGGTTCGGCCTTCACTCAGTTCCTTGAAATAATCGCAGTCATAGCGTTCGGTCAGACATGCTATTTTGGTGGCGCCGGATGCGATATTCGAAAGACGATCCATCAATGTGGAAAAAGCGCGTTTCAAGCTATAACAGGGGTAAATATGGATGTGACTGTCTACGACTACACTCATGCGATGATTCAAGAAGTTTTATAAACTGAGTTCTTTGTATGCTTTAGCCAGGACTTTTTTGAATTCGTTAAAATTAAATTCGTTTTCGTATTTGTCGCGGCCGGTTTCGCCCAGCCGCTTGCGTAAATCCGGTTGCTCTAGCAAACGCAGAATCGCATCGCCGAACGATTCCGGATCGGGCCGGGCGAATACCGCCGTGGTGTCGTCCAATATCAAACGGTTGGATGGAATGTCGGTGGCGACAATGGCACCACCCGCTTTGAAATAATCCAGAATTTTCAGCGGCGTATTAACCCCGGCAATACGCGGTGCGATCAAAATATCCGACGCGGCAAGATGATTGGGTACGTCATCGGGCGGGATTTTTTTTAAGAAACTCACCGAGTCTTCCACCCCCGCTGCGCGCAGTTGTTGTTTGCGGTCTTCGATTTCGCTGTCACTCCCCCCGATTATCACAAAGCGCGCGCTGGGATTCTTTTTTACCACATACGGAATCATGGAAAACATGATGTCCACACCTTGGTACACGGCGAAGGAACCGACAAAGGTGATCAACACCTCGTCTGGGGTTTGTTTGAGTTCGTCGGCAATGATCGCCGCCTTTTCCGGGTCGGGTTCCACCAGCGAAGACGGAATATCGAAGATATTGTAGACGGGACAGGTCGCTCCCATCACCCGGGCTTGTTCGGCTAATCCCTGTCCTGTGCCAATGACCAGGTTTGCCCGTTTAACAGTAAAAGATTCCACTTTAGAATAAATTGCGAGAATGACATTCTTGATGAATCCGCTGCGATAGGAGAAAGGATCGGAATGTTTTTCGAACACCGCGTGGGTCTTGAATATTTTTGCCAGTACCACAGCAAGAAATCCAGCTTCTTCGATGCCATGGATAACATCGTAGTGATTGTCACGGTTCAGTTGTACCGCCTTGAGAAACAAGAGCACATCGAACGCCGCTTTTAGCAGGGAAGGGCCGATGGAAATATTGTTGACCCCAAATAGGTTATTTACTCGGATGACACGCACACCGGCTATTTGCTTGTCATCGCCTATGGGCAATGTCAGTAAATCCACATCGCAACCGTTTTCGCTCAACGCCTGCACGTCGAAGCTGACACGAATCGGGGAACCACGCCATTGGAAAAATGGCTGGGGGCTAATAAATAAAACCCTCGGCATTAACAGACTTACGGATTTTTGATGGTGAAAAGTATTGTTAAATCTGATCGCGATCAGAGCGTCGCGCGCCGGCGCATTGTACCAAGCCTGCAAGGGCTTATCGACCTATTACGAGTTACGACAAACAACGCTAGCAGAAGGTAAGTAAACTTGACAAAGATGTGTTACTTTTAACCCACAAGTTTATTCTTCGTCGTCTAACAACAGGTAAATGGGTGGCAGAATGCTGCCATCGCCTGGACTCGGCAGTGGCGGGTCCGACGTACGTTGCAGGTATAAGGCCACTTCATTGCCAATGCTTCCGGGTTTGCTCCAGCTTCGGGAACCGCCGCCTACAGTGACGTTCTTTTGATTGACCGTCGAACCATCAACTGGATCGAACCAATTGAAATCATATTGGCCTGCGGTTAGGTTTTTAATACCCATATTTCCAGAGAGGTTTGAAGCGTAGGCAATGTAGCTATTGCCGGGTTTCGCCAACACGTATTCCGTTCCAGCGAAGGATAACTCGTCATGGGGTGACATCTCGTTGATATTGGTATCCTCAAAAAAAGTTACGACGCGACCTAGCGCACGTAAATCGCTAAGTGGGGTTGTATCAATGGTCATCCGCAGCACCATGACGTAGGCACCGCCCATAGCAATTGCCCAAGCCTTTTTACGCAATTCCTCACCGGAACCAAAATTGGCAGCTTCTGCCAAATTCAAGTTGTACTTGCCCGCGGCATTGTTCCAAGCGGTCACCATGCCATCGTGCAACTGTTCGGCGGAGTCCTTATTGTACTGAATGGCAAATTGATCGATGTTGGGGTCATCTGCAAACCCCGTAAAGCTCAAACCACTGAGTTTGTGCACGGCGACCACGTGATCATGATCATCCACTTGTTTAATGCGTTTAGCAATGGCTTTGGCGTGGGCGACATAGTCGCTGCCCATTTCCTGCACTTCTTCCATCACCACCCAGATCAAGTGTTTGTATTTTTCCAAGCGATTGACAATGGTGTCGATGTACAGCCGTTCCTGTGGGTGCAGATTATTGGATCCATCCAATGGCCACCCAAGGGAATTGCTGACCCTGATACTGTCGTCGTAAAAAAAGAAAAAGATGGTAATGCCATTGGCATCCATTAAATCGAACCAAGTTTCCCATTGATTCAGGACGGCACTATTCATTCCCTGGTTAGGATCGTTATTGACAAACGGATTGTGACTGGAATCACCGTCACCACCATGCGAACGAATCCCCATGAGATAAATAGAATTAGCGTCCGTGCCAATAAGTTTGTTGATCAGGGTTATTTGATCGCCACTGCGGGTGCCATTTGGATTTTGCGAACCACGATAAAGAAAATCCTCAGGATCACCCGGCCCCGCCATGAAAAACGACCCACCGCCGTGATAAATCAACCAGGCCGGATTATTCGGGTCAACGACAATTTGTCCAGGCAAAGGCGCCGCATTGAGCGGCGCTGCTAGTAATCCGACAACAAAAAGGGCGATGATAGTCATCGCATTAGCAAGCGCAAGCCCGCGTCCGTTAATTAGAGTCACTCGATCCTGCTCATTTTGTTGTCATCGAAACTTAATGGATAACCTGTTATTAAGCCGTTATGGTTATTTTGTCCGACACAACCGGTGATTCATGGAGTATGTGTTTCCAATCGCCCAACAACAACTGCAACGTGTGTTCACTGGGTTCGAGTTTGATAGTCGTTTTGGTTTGTCCACCACCGAAATGCCGGTAGTTGTCGTCTTTGGGTAAGGGAGCATTCAAATCGGGTAGGTCCGCGTCAATGGTTAAATGACGATGGTCGGTGTTTTCCGCTTGAGTACCTGCCGGCGCAACCCCCATCCCACTCAGTCAAAATGAAACGGTTATTGGATTGGAAACCGTGGTTCCATAAATACGAATAGAAAAAAGAACAAATGAATTCCATAATGTACTTCTTTGCGTGATGTCTGATTTATTATTGTCCTAAATCTAACATCGCTCGGATTTGGATAACAGTAACCGATTACCTTATTGATTTTGCACGAGTACGATATGTACAAACGGTTCAAAATTCCCGTTTTAGTCGCTGGGAACAAACGATACAGCGGTACAATATCGCTCGGAACGATTACCCATTGAAAGACCCATGACTAACGAGTATTTTGAACAAGCAAAACAATTACTCCCCCGAACCATTGATCTTCGCCGCCGTATTCATCGGCAGCCGGAACTGGGTAACCACATACCACAAACACGTGCAGCGGTGTTGGAAGCGATCGAAGATTTAGATCTCGAAATTCAGTTATCGCAATCAACCAGTGGAATTGTTACCACATTGCATGGCGCAGAAGATGGGCCGACGTTGCTAATCAGGGGCGACATGGATGCATTGCCCATGCCTGAAAACACCGGGCTTGAATACGCGTCGAAAAACCCTGGTTGTATGCACGCCTGTGGGCATGATGCGCATACCGCCATGCTAGCCGGCGCGGCGCGACTGTTGAGTCAACATAAGCGGTGCCTCCACGGCAAGGTTAAGTTCATGTTCCAACCGGGTGAAGAAAGTCCCGGTGGCGCCAAACCCATGTTGGACGAGGGTATTGTTCAAAAAAACGGTGTCCCCGACGCGGCATTCGCTATACATGTCTACCCTAACTTGCCCGCAGGCGTCATTGCGACAAGGCCGGGCCCATTAATGGCCGGAGCCGATACCATCAATATTCGAGTAGTTGGAAAAGGCGGTCATGCTTCTATGCCGTATGATGCTAATGATCCCATACCTGTTGCGTGCGAATTAGTGCAGGCGATGCAAAGTTTCGTAACCCGTCGAGTAAAACCATTTGACCCCATCGTGTTAACGGTGGCACAAATCAATGCCGGCACGGTAAGCAATGTCATTCCTGAATATGTTGATATGGTGGCTACTTTGCGATGTTTTTCAGGCGAGTCACAACAACTGACCCATGACGGCATTAAGCGGCTAGTTGAAAACGTATCGGCAGCTCATGGCATGAATGCAGAGGTGAACATCGAGGAGGGTTACCCGGCGACATTGAATGATCCGAAATTCACCGGTTTTGTCAGCGAGACAATAAAAACTGTGTTCGGACCCCAACAATACATCCCAATGCCGGAACCGGTTATGGCATCGGAAGATTTTTCTTTCGTGTTGCGGCAATTTCCCGGAGCGATGGCTTTTCTCGGAGTGGCGCCGGACGGCACCGATCCCAGTAAAGCGGCGCCTTGTCATTCCAACCGGATGTTGTTAAACGAAGATGCCATGGCCGTCGGTATGGCATTACATACAGCAGTAGCATGCCGCTTTCTGAACGGAAAAGAGAATAACCTAAGTTGACATGTTCGGATATGGATCTAAGTAAGTTTCGCCGATTACTCGATGAACGTAAAGAAGGGATTCTGGCCATCCGAGATCAGAACAGGCAATCGGCTGAAGCTGTTGAACTCGATCAGTCCCGTGTCGGCCGTGTGTCCCGCATTGACAGTATGCAGATGCAAGCGATGGCGTTGGAGGCGAACAGACGAAATGCGATCGAGTTGCAGAAAATCGAAACGGCGTTACAACGCATGGAAAACGGAGATTACGGTTATTGCCTCGAATGCAACGAATTGATCTCTGAAGAACGGTTGGAAATCGATCCGTCAGCGCTATTGTGTATCGATTGTGCTGCAAAGAAAGAACAGTGAAAACATTAAATATAACCCGACTCTTCCACGGTTTGTAAATCTGAGGAGAAAAACATGAAAAAGTTTTTGATAAAAATTCGGTGGATATTATTTTGTGTACTGTTTGTATCGATACAAACACCTGCCAATGAATCCGATATCGATTTTAAACGCATGTGTATTTTTGGTGACAGTTTGTCCGATGCAGGCAATGCGTTTGCTTTAACACGGGAATTTTCTATACGGCCGTTCGACTTGATTCCCAGTGCACCCTATCTGATTGGTGGGCCCACGTTTAGTAACGGGCCAACTTGGATACAGCAGTTAGGCAAATCGCTACACATGCACCGTAGCGTATTGCCGGCGTTTTTCAGACGCGGTTTGTTTTGTAACTATGCGGTAGGTGGCGCCCGTGCACGTACTGTCAGTCCATTTGACCTGGATGGGCAAGTCAGTTTTTACCTTGGTGATTTTGGCGCGAGATCGGCATACGGAACTCTGTTTGTCGTATTTGTCGGCGGTAACGATATTCGCGATGCCGTTGGAGCGTTTGGCGTCGATCCCACCGGTGTAACCAGCGCACAGATCGTACAAGATGCCGTTAACTCAGTAGCGAATAATATATTGACCTTAAATGGTTTAGTTGGGGCAACCCAGTTTTTGATTCTAAACGCGCCTAATATTGCACAGGCTCCAGCAATTTCATTGGAGGGGCCGCAAGCCCGGATTCTAGCTGGCATGTTGTCGGGTGCGTATAACAATGCACTCGCTGCGACACTCGATCAGTTGTCGCTCATACCCGGTGTGGAGATCATCCGATTCGACACGGCGGCTTTTTTGGAAGATTTGGTTATGAATCCTCCTCCCGTTATTGAGAACACGACTGATTCTTGTATCACGCCCGGCGTCATAAGTAACGCCATTTGCAAGCGACCGGGTAGCTATGTTTTTTGGGATGGTATTCACCCCACCAAAACAACTCATCAACTGGTGGCAGAGGCGGTGGAAAGTATGCTAACTGCGAAAGAGTGAAGTTGTGCTCTTAAACAAATAAATTAGTTAACATCCCCGGTATCTCAATATCCGCTGAGTTTTTATTTGGAAACACACCAGTAGCGCTACCGGGGTGTACCCAATCGCAGACCGCACCAAAAATATGATCGAATTCGGTGAGACCATCGATATCCGGACTATGGTCGCCTAGTTTGGCTAGTTCTGTATTCGGAAACATATCGCCATAGACACCGCCGTTCACCTTCTCACCGATCACCATCATAATGTTTCCGCGGCCATGATCGGTTCCATTGCCTCCGTTGTCTTTCAGTTGTCTGCCGAACTCACCGGAAATAACAATCACAAGGTTTTGCCGATCAGCGACCGCGAGATTTTTCCATAGAGCATCAAATCCTTTGTTTACTCCGAAAATATCTTCAAGTCTGGGTCCGATATCCGTAGTCTGGTTGGCATGAGAATCCCATCCACCGTACTCCAATGACGCCACCCGCATATTCAAATCCTGGTTAGCAGCTATGGCGTCGTACAGATTACGAATCTGCACACCAAAGCCCCGATTGAACAGCAACGGATCGCCGTTGTTGATAGTCGCTACACCCTCATAAAGTGCGCGAATATCATCGGGGATGGGGACGCAGGCAAGGATGTCATTTATTTTTTGACCGAATTCCCGAACCTTTCGTTCGGACTCCATAAACCGGTGATAAATTGAAGCTTGACTGATATCCGGACGTTTTCCAGCGTAGTAGGACTTTAATGTCCTCGCGATACGTCCACGGGTGTCATAACGCGGGTTATTCGCCGGGTCATGTTCATACAGGCCCAAACGACGGGTATCGGACGCGGCTATCAGATTTGAGTTATCCACCAGATTAATATTTCCGCTAGGGTGTAAGCCAAAGCAAAATGGTCTGGGGATGTATGTGAGTGAAACACAGTTTGCGTTCGCTAGTGCGGCCAAACGTCCGCCCCAACCTGATCGTTCCAGATCGTTGGGCCCGGATTCCAAGTTGCCCTGATCCATGACTAAAATACTGTGCGCGTGATCACGAGATTTAGAACCTACCGCGTTACATATCAATGCCAGTTCACCGGCGTCCCAACGTTGTTTCAACCATTCGCAACTCTTAAGAATTCCAAACTGCACGCCCCCTGCATTTCGGTGATAGAAATGATTGTTCCAGTGATTGGCCCATTCCGTGGCTGAATCCGGTATGGAGTATGCCCGTGCGCGATGACGCCAAAACTCGTAGCCGAAAGTGTCTGGCGAATTGACAAACGCGGGTGGGAAGATATGACGCATGTCCGGTCCGCCCAATAGCATGAGATCCACGAGGAGATGTTTGGTTAAACTCTGGCCGCCGCATTGCGCGAATGCCGGACTGGTTTTGCCCACACCGAATGCCAGCGTAGACAGCATGGCCGAATGTAAGAATTCCCTCCGATTCATGATCATCGTCCCTCCTGCGCAAAGACAAATGGCGTGCCGATAATGAAGTTTGCCGCCTGACCGACGCGTGCATTTGCGGTTTCCCGCTCACCCGCATCGATCGAATCTAACAGTAATGTACGTTGTCCAAGTTCATTGACCAGGTCAACAATATAAGATGTATTCACAACGTCATTTCGGGTATAAGGGTACTCGACGAGTTGTTGATCGACGACACTGTTATAGTCGTTTTCTAAATCTAACAATGTAACATCGTCGTTATTCGGATTAGCGTCGCTCAAACGGGCGTCTCGAATGGCGAGCAGCAAGGCCAAGTCCCGTTTGCTCCCCAGCATTCCATATAGATGGGCACGCTCCAAAGGTCCGAAGTTGCGCCAACCGTCGCCAATAAAATGTTGCCACAACCATCTGGCAACATCTGTTACCTTGTATTCCCCTTGTGCATTCGTCGGCACGGCACTGGCCCAATCTTTAACCCAGGGGCCACCGTTGTCGCAATCGGCACAGTCGGTTCTAGCAAATCGCCAATAGTCTAGAGTGACGTTGTTGTAGTTGTTTTGGAACGCGGCCTGACTTTCCGCCGCTTCGAGACCGGTTTGACCGCCAAATACATTGTGGCTCGGCCGGAATGCTTCGACGGTATCGCGGTTAAACAAATCAGCCTTGTACAGATCCAACAACGCTTCCGTGTTATTCAACGACAACTTGTTAGCCACTATGATGTGACGGTCAAAGCTGGTCCAGTACTTCACCCTGTCGGCGCTATGAAACAAGGTGGAGACAGCGTAGGCACGTAGAAAATCCAGCAGGTTTTTTGGATACATGTTCGCCCACGTATGACGAATCGAATCAATTTTGCTCTGACTCAAATTGTCGTCGAGTAACCCTGCAATAATCATTACCGGTAAGTTTTCCAGACTTTCGGTGTGCTCAATGCTGTAAGGCACCAGATTTTCGATACGTTCTTTTGCGGTGCTTCCCGGAATTTGTTGATTCAGGATATCCAGGTTCAAATTCGAGGGATAATGCTCCGACGTGCCGAAGGTAACGACATCAGGTAACCGGCCGAGTATTTCCGAATACTTGACTTGCATATCCGTCAACGCTTTTGCCGTTTCTTTGATGGTAATTTCTTCGTGGTGGTCAACACCCAAAGGATCCTGTTCTCCAAGAATCCCAAAGAATAATTGGTGGATTTCGCGGGCGAAATCTTCATTACCATGAAACTCGTTGTCTACCGGATCCCAATAGTTATGGCGGTGTTCGTATTGGGTCGCGACGGCGGCTGATAACGCCGCTACGCCGATGACTTCTTCGTAAGGCCCATCACTTTCATGCGTTTGCAAAATATCGTCATAGTACCGTGCCATTTGGTGACGATTTACTTCGGTGTTTAAGTTAGTCGCCATATGGTAGTTAGTTTCCCAAAAACCGATTTTCTGGCGAAACGGATTTAGCCCGCGCGTGGTTACCATTCGAGTCCACGTACCTTCGAAGTCCCACTCATCAAGACCAAAGCGGTCCCTGTCCATGGGTTCAATAGGCAAGTTTGATGCAGGATCGGAAAGGTACTCTGAAAAATTCCAAAAAGTTGTTTGATTGGCAGCGGGACCGGGATAATTGTCGGCAATTGAAACGGGTGACAATTGTTCATTGACCGGTTCGAATGTCAGCATTTCCGCAACCGCTTGTTGCGGGTCCATTTCTGCCCAACTGATAATTTGGTCGTCGGTTGCCTGCCCGCCATAAGCAAGTGTATTTAACACTTTTCGAACCGAAGTTTCGTTCCACTCAAAATCAAACAATACCGGAAATCCCAATGCCAAACTGCGCCCTGTAGGATCCGTGTACTTTCTTACGGCAATATTGGTGACGCCCCATATTGAATCGCCGCCATCAACTTTGAACTCGAGAAAGTTGTAGCCGGTAGTCAACCAATAGTAGGGAATGGTAAATCGCTGTGTCTCCGTCAGTGTACCGTTGCCGCCTGGGCTCAGATGGCCGACTAACTTACCGTTGATATAGACACCGATTTCGTCGCTGGCGTCTATGTCGAAACCTTCGACACTGAGTACTAAATCCTCCCTGTTGCCGACATGAAACGCGCCATTAAGACTGTCCGGATGTTCATCGCTGCCAAATCCGTTGCCATAGCTATTGGAATCCGTGGTACCGATGTTAAATACGATAGTACCCTCCGGCAAATCTGGGCCACTTAACAACAGCGTATTGATGATAGTAGTGACCGCTAGCCGTTTTGCTTTTTCATGATCGGTCAACGGCGATTCGTCAGCGAACGTTGTTCCAACACCTGACAAATGAAGTAAAAATATCAACGTGCAGACGTATCTCCAGAGTGGTCGCTGTGACAAGCGCCCTATAGGATGTGGATACCATTGTTCCACACGAATTTCTGACTTCATTTGTTCAGACACCCTTCGTTTCCTAACCGGCCAACTGACTAACATATGCCGGTTTGTGGATGTATCCCCCACGCGCCGGGCGAATCATCAATCCTACTATTGAGTTATCGCTGGCATCCGTACACCTTACACCCGGTATTGTTATTGGACGGGGTAAGCCACCTAAAACCAAGTCTACATGAACATCTGCTAGGTTCCGTTGTTAAGAATCGTTAAATCTTACCAACTAGCATAGATATTCAGCGGATTGTATAGCCGTTTTTCAAGCCACTATTCGGCACCAAGTCGCCCGCCATCCATGTTTTATGGTTATCTAGTACGACATAGTACAATCTAATGTTGGCAATCCGAACGGATATGCTGAGTGACTAATCACATCGCGAATAACCACGGAAGTTAGTTGACAAGCAAGATATAACTTGGATTGCAAAGTTTGCGATGGCACGCTAATCTGTATCTTGAGAACAAAAAGAGCAGTCGATATTTCGACAAACAATAACGGTTTCACACACTTGTAGGAGTAAGTTGGTGTGATGATACCAACAATGCAACGATTTAGATTATCAGAGGAGATGTGATATGAAGCTTAGTTTAAAATCCTTTGTTCGTTTCACCGGCGCAACCCTTTTAGCGCTGTTAATGAATACAGGTGTGTGGGCACAAAAGCAGGGCGGCACCTTGGTCATGATTGTGCAACCCGAACCACCAACACTTGCGTCGTATCTTTCGACGTCAGGCCCTATCGGTATGGTGGCGGCCAAGATATACGATGGTTTGTTGGAATACGATACCGAGTTGCAACCCCAACCGAGTCTAGCCGAATCCTGGGAGGTATCTCCCGATGGCATGACCATCAGTTTCAAACTTCGCCAGGGAGTGACATTTCATGATGGGCAACCGCTAACCTCAGCTGACGTACAGTTTTCTATTATGGATGTGGCCAAGGTCACGCACCCGCGTGGCCCAAATACATTTGCTGCAGTCACAGAAGTGGAAACACCGGACGATCACTCCGTCGTACTCAAGCTCTCGGAGCCTGCTCCCTACATGATAATGGCATTTTCGGGCTACGAAACGCCCATCATTCCAAAACATATTTTCGGTGAAGGTGATTTGCGTTCCCATCCCAATGCCAATGAGCCGATAGGATCAGGCCCTTTCAAATTCGTCGAGTGGAAAAAAGGACAATATATTCGGCTTGATCGCAATGACAATTATTGGAAAGAGGGTCAACCCTATTTGGATCGTATCGTGGCACGCTTCATTGCCGACGCATCGACCCGCACCGCCGCGCTAGAAAAAGGCGAAGCGCATTTTGCCGCCATGGGCGCAGTGCCATTCAATGATGCGAAGAAACTTGCCGACATTCCGAGTTTAACGGTCACTACCAAGGGGCATGAGATGTTCTCGCCTGTGTCCGAGTTGTTGCTCAACACCGAGCGTGAGCCACTCAATGATAAAACTGTGCGCCAAGCCATTGCCTATGCCCTGGATCGTCAATTTATTATTGACAATATATGGTTTGGCTATGGTAAGCCGGCGACCGGCCCCATGAGTTCCAACTTTGCACCAGCCGGTTTATACACCGGTGATGTCAAAACCTATCAGGTTTCTGATGGCGTTGAAAAAGCGAATGCACTTCTCGATGAAGCCGGTTATGAAAAAAATACCAACGGCGTGCGTTTTGAACTCATGCACGACTCATTGCCCTATGGTCAGGAATGGACGCGCTTCGGTGAATATGTACAACAGGCCTTGGGACAAATCGGCATCAAAGTGACTATTCGTCAGGAGGATGTGGCGCGTTGGTTGAAGCGCACCTACACCGATCATGATTTCGATACCACGGCCAACTATCTTTACAACCTGGCTGATCCGGTGATTGGTGTGCATCGTGCGGTACATTCGTCCACCATCAAACCGGGCACAGTTTTTACCAACGGTTCTTACTGGTCCAATCCCAAGTCTGATGAGCTTTTGAATAAAGCTAAGGTCGAACCGGACGCAGCGAAACGCAGTGAGTTATATGCCGAGGCGTTGAAATTCGTTGCCGAGGAAATTCCGATTATTTGGGTACATGAGATGAACTTCCCGACCGTAATAAACAATCAGTTCGAGGATGTCATTGTCTCGGCACTGGGGGTTTACTCCAATTTTGATCGTGCGTACATGAAGTAATGTTTAATGTGCGCGGGTGCTCACTTGTAAGTGGTGGGTACCCGCGTTTTTTGTTGAGGGTAGATAAAACCGAATGACGAGCGCACGCCTACTACGTTACATCGTTTGGCGCTTGCTGCAGGCCATACCGGTAATTCTTGGTGTCACCATTCTATGTTTCTTGATGTTGCAGTTAGCTCCCGGTGATTTGGCCGAAGTGTTGGCCGGCGAGTCGGGTGGCGCTTCTCCAGGTTATATCGAAGAACTACGTGCGCGCTACGGACTTGACCAACCGATTCTGGTTCAGTTGTTCATCTATGTGAAAAACGTTCTGTTTTTCGATCTCGGTTTCTCGTTTCGTCACAACGCAGATGTTTCCAGTTTGTTGCTGGAACGATTGGTGCCTACGTTGCTATTGATGGGCAGCACATTGTTGTTATCTGTGGGCTTGGGAACACTTGCTGGACTATTCGCAGCCATCTGGGTGCGAACTTTCCGCGATCATGTGATTTCCCTCGCTGCCATTGTCGCTTATGCCACGCCGTTGTTCTGGGTAGGCTTGATGCTAATCCTGGTGTTTTCCATTTGGCTAGATTGGTTTCCCACATCGGGTATGGAAAACGTGGTTATGTTTTACGAGGGTTGGGATCGTGTAGTCGATATCGCCCATCATCTGGTATTACCCGCGGTAACGCTTTCATTGTTTTACATGGCGTTATATGCACGTTTAATGCGCGCGACCATGTTGGAGCAACGCGGGCTAGACTATGTAACGACCGCACGTGCTAAAGGTCTCACTGAACGTCAAATCACTTTTCGCCATGTATTTCGCAATGCACTTTTACCAGTTGTGACGGTAGCCGGCGTGCAAGTGGGTGGATTGCTCGGTGGTTCAGTGGTGGTGGAAAGCGTGTTTGCCTGGCCGGGGTTAGGCCAGCTGGCGTTCGAAGCCTTGTTCTCTCGCGACTTTAATCTACTACTCGGGATATTTTTTCTGTCTGCGTGTTTGGTAGTCGTAGTTAATCTACTCGTTGACATTATTTATGTGTTGTTAGACCCACGTATCAAGGTGGGGCAATGAAGGTGGGTGAGTGAAAACCTTTTGGCAACGGTTTTTTGGTAATACCCGGGTTATTGCCGGTTTGGTGTGGTTAGGGTTGGTATTAATTATCGCTATTATTGCTCCGGCGCTAGCACCCGTCGATCCGTTTCAAATAATAGACAAACCATTTTTAAAACCCATGGATGCCTATGTGTTCGGCACCGATTCACTGGGTCGTAGCATCTGGTCAGGTTTGGTGTATGGAGCTCGTACGACATTGATCATCGCGGTCGTGGCGACATTGGCGTCGGTGCTATTCGGAACACTGGTGGGTGCGGTGGCTGGTTACTATGGCGGGTTTATCGACGACACCTTGATGCGTCTCACCGAGTTTTTCCAGACTATTCCCTCGTTTATTTTCGCCATTGTATTGGTCGCTATACTTGCACCCTCAGCAACGAGTTTAGTGGTTGCCATTGCGGTCGTTAGTTGGCCACCGATTGCCCGCGTGGTTCGTGGCGAGGTTTTGTCGGTAAAAGCACGCGAGTTTGTCCAAGCCGCCATCATCGCAGGCCAAGCCGATATTGCTATCCTTTTCAAGCAAGTACTACCCAATACGTTATCGCCACTTATCGTCACAGGATCGTTGTTGGTAGCGACAGCGATTCTTATCGAAAGCGCGTTGTCGTTTCTCGGTTTAGGTGCCCCGAATTTAATGAGTTGGGGCTTTATGGTGGGTGCCGGGCGTAGTTTTTTACGCGATGCTTGGTGGTTGGTCACTATTCCCGGCATCGCCATTTTGTTGACCGTGTTGTCTATCAACTTGGTAGGTGAAGGGCTCAATGATGCGCTCAATCCGAGACTCGCCGACATATGAGCGAGTTGGTCCTAAGTATCGAAAATCTGACCGTTGCTTTGCCGGCTTGGTCCGATCGTCCGTTGGCGGTGGACGACGTGTCACTCGCTGTCAACCGAAACGAAATTTTATGTGTGGTAGGTGAATCCGGTTCGGGCAAGTCAGTCATGGTCAAAGCGATTCTCGGATTGCTGCCTGCACCTCATGTGCGCGTCACGGCTGGGAGTATCCAATTCGCAAATCGCGATCTTTTGAAATCCAGTGAGGAAGATCTACGTGATGTGCGTGGAAAGAATATTTCCATGATTTTTCAGGAGCCCATGGTCGCATTGAATCCGCTCATGCGTGTGGGGAAACAAATCGATGAAATATTTCAGATCCATACGGATATAAATCCCAATGAACGCCGTCAGTGTGTGATCGATTTGTTCGCCGATGTGCATTTGCCGGAGCCGGAGCGTATCGTCGCCAGTTACCCGCACGAGTTATCCGGCGGACAACGCCAACGCGTGATGATTGCCATGGCTTTGGCGCTGGAACCGACGTTGATTATTGCCGATGAACCCACTACCGCACTCGACGTTACCACCGAAGCACAAATTCTCAAGTTACTAAAAGAATTACAAGAGAAACACGGTACCGCAGTGCTTTTTATAACCCACGACTTTGGCGTGGTCGCCGAAATTGCCGACCGTGTGGTAGTGATGCGCTACGGTAAGCTTATTGAATTCGGTAAGACCGGTGACGTATTACGCGTACCGAGAGAAGACTACACTAAAGCCCTGGTGGCAGCGGTACCCAGTCTGATACCTCGGCATAAAGTATCAGAGCAAACTCCCAAACCGGTGCTCGAACTACGTACGTTGCAAAAAACCTATGGCGGCCGAGCTGAAATCTTCGGGGCAAAAGTACGCGAAGTAAAAGCGGTGCGTGAAGTCAGCCTCGATGTGCCTAAAGGACGATCATTAGCATTGGTAGGAGAATCCGGGTCCGGCAAGTCGACGCTAGCACGTTGCGTAGTAGGATTGGAAAAGCCGGATGGTGGTGAAATTTTACTGGATGGGGAAAATATCGCCGGGCTCTCGCGCAAACAAATGCGGCCTTATCGTCATTTAGTGCAAATGGTTTTTCAGGACCCGTTCGCATCGTTGAATCCACGTCACCGTGTGGGCGATATCATTGCCCTAGGGCCGAGGCTGCGTGGCGTATCGAATGTTGATGCGATCGACAAAGCGCGCGAGCTATTGGGCTTGGTTGGATTACAACCGGATGCAGTCGATCGTTATCCACACGAATTCTCCGGTGGTCAAAGGCAGCGTATCGGTATCGCCCGCGCACTGGCTGTAGAACCGAAGCTCATCTTGGCGGACGAGCCCGTGTCCGCTCTAGACGTGTCGGTACAAAAGCAGGTGTTGGAATTGTTAGATGATTTGCGTCAGTCGTTGCATTTATCCCTGTTATTCATCACCCATGATTTACGCGTTGCAGCCCATGTGTGTGATGACGTGGCGGTGATGCGGCAAGGTGAAATCGTTGAACGTGGATCGACCGCTGACATATTTGCTAACCCCACGCACGAGTACACGCAACAATTGTTAGATAGCGTACCAGGTAAACAGTGGCAACATTAGCTACGATCCGGGACTGATTCCATAGTTTTATCGCATGCCAATTAGCGCCGACGAATACAGCACGCTCGATGCCACCGCCATGGCCGAGCTGGTTCAACGCGGTGAGGTGACAGCCTTGGAGCTAGTCGAGGAAGCGATTGCCCGAGTCGAAATTCATAACGGCACGCTAAATGCTGTTATCACACCCATGTATGAGTATGCACGAAAGCAAGCCGAGGATAATTTGAATGACGGACCGTTCAAAGGTGTACCATTCTTGGTGAAAGATTTTTGTGCAGAGGTGGCAGGCTTTCCATTCACCGAAGCAAGTGCTTTTTTACGCGACTACATACCCAACGAAGACAGCGAACTTTACCGCCGGTTTTGTAATGCTGGTTTAATTACTATTGGCAAAACCAACTTGCCCGAATTAGCCATTGGCGCAACCACCGAACCGCGTTTGTTCGGCGCAACGCGCAATCCCTGGGACACGACGCGTACTACCGGTGGTTCTAGTGGCGGTGCGGCGGCGGCAGTAGCAGCGCGCATTGTACCCACGGCCCACGGCAACGATATCGGTGGCTCCATTCGCATACCCGCATCCTGTTGTGGTTTGGTGGGGCTAAAACCGAGTCGTGGCCGTGGTACAACAGCGCCGCATTATGGTGATATCGTCGCCGGGTTTTTTGTCGAACACGTATTGACACGAAGCGTACGCGACTCGGCTGCGATGTTGGATGTCATTGCCGGTCCAGGTGTGGGTGAGCCTTATTTTGCCCCGCCCCCAAAGAGTTCATTCGCCGAGCAAGCGAGCCGCGATCCCGGGAAATTAAAAATTGGTTTTACAGACAAAACACCGTTTGGCGAAAAGGTGCACCCTGATTGTGTTGAGGCGGTGCACAAGACCGCGCAGCTACTCGAGTCATTGGGGCATATCGTCGAAGAAGCAGAACCCTCTTATGACGCAGAGCGCCTGTGGCGTAACTTCACCGCTTTGCTGGCATCCGGTGCGGCATGGGCTATCGCGGATTGGGCGAGGCGCACTCAGAAGGAACCTATAGCCGATGATTTTGAACCGTTTGTATGGGCATTCGCCGAGCGCGGAAAAGGGTTGTCATCGGCGGACTACCTTCTGGCCATGCAAGATGTGCAATCCGAAGCACGATCGTTTTCACAATTCTTTGAAGATTACGATTTGTTTCTAACCTCGACGTTGGGTAAACCTCCGGTGAAGCTGGGTACGTTGGTGTACAAAGATGATCCATTTGAGCTAAGGCGAAAGACGTCAGAGTTTTCGCCTTTTACTTATGTCAGCAACGCGACCGGGCAACCGGCAATTTCCTTGCCGTTGCACTGGAATGATGACGGCTTGCCTGTCGGTATCCATTTTGTTGCGCGTTACCCTGACGAAGCCATGTTATTCCGACTCGCAGGACAATTGGAGAAAGCTAAACCTTGGTCTGAAAAATGCTCACCCATTGGTAAAAACTAACGTGTCTTACGAACGGCTGTACAAATCACGTGGCAACCCGAACCCAAAGCTTTATCCAGAATAGTATTTCGCTATGACGAGGGTGCTCGCCGTTTCCAGATACACATACCGGCAAATGCCAACATCGCTTGTGATACGGTCGGGAAACATACACAGGGGGAGCAAGCAAACCAACTAGCATTGGTATTCGAACAAACCAGTGGTGCGTTACGGACATTCATTTATAGGGAACTGGATGACGCAGCAAACCGCTTTGCCGTAAGCCTTCGAAACTTGGGAACTCACCGTGGCGACACAGTAGCTATCCACAGCGCGCAACGACCTGAAACCATCGTCGCGCACCTCGCCAGTTACAAGCGCGGCGCCATAGCGATAACCATCTCGCCATTGTCGGGACGTGACACGATAATGTTTATTCTCAATGATTGCTGTGCCAAGGTCATTGTTACACATACCGGTTTGTGGAAATCGGTTGGAAAAGTGCGTCATAAATCCAATCGCGACCCTTCGTACTTGCAATAGCGAAAATTTAACAATCAGGTCCATTGGCGAGTAGCTAGGGCAACGGCCCCTTGATGTTAGACACCACTGGACGGTCGTCGTTTAAAATGTAAGCGGTGTGGACTCGGCGTTTGGCACCCGCCACATCAACTTTCGCCAGCTTTTTTCATCTTCGACGATTTCAGCTGTCTGATCGGGTATACCCAAACACATATCAACCTCTCGCGTTTGTGTTTTTGATGCTGCGCGCAGCGGCCACCGCAGCCTGACCTAGCGATAATCCGCCGTCACTCGACGGGACCTGGCGATGGTTCAGCACTTTGAAATGATTTGCCTCAAGACTGGCGATGACTTGCTCCAGCAAAATCTTGTTTTGAAACACGCCACCCGACAAAGCGACGGTGTTAAGGAATCGTTGCCCATTCCGTTTAGTGAGTTTGCTTACCATAGCGACAATAGCTTGTGCCAAACCTTTGTGAAAACGTGCGGCCATTACGCCGACGGGGGTTTTCAAAATCAGATCGCCGAGCAGCGCCTGCCACATTGCCAACGGTTCGATATAAGGCAACGCCTGGCCGGGTAACACCGGAATGGCAAACGGGTAAGCCGACGCGTCGTCCTCCTCATACAAGGTCTTGTGATCCACACACGCTTCCATTTCAATCGCGGCCTGGCTCTCGTAGTGCGCATTCTCATGACAAATCCCCATCGCCGCGGCGACGGCATCAAACAACCTCCCGCAAGAACTCGCGAGCGGGCTGTTCACGTCGTTAAGTAACATTGTGTTTAAGACGTCGAGCGGCCGGGATTCCAAGAACCGGGTCAACTCCAATTCATCGTAATTCTTTTTATAACGTGCCCAACCCATAGCCGACATCAAGTGGGCGTAGGTATTGCGCCAGGGTTGGTATACGGCTTTCTCGCCACCCGGCATGGCAACCGGCTTGAAAGTACCCAGACGTTTGAAGTCATGATAGTCCGCCAGTAAAAATTCACCGCCCCACAGTGTTCCGTCCTCACCATAACCCAAACCATCCAAGGCAACACCGAGTACTGGGTCCGTTTTTAGTGACAAGCCGTTTTCAAATAGACACGACGCGATATGTGCGTGGTGGTGTTGCACTTCTACGAGTTGCAGACCTTCCGCCTGCGCCTGTTCCCGTCCCAACCGGGTCGAGAGGTAGTCCGGATGTTTATCAACGGCAATACACATCGGCCGGTGATCGAAAAGCTGCCGATAAAGATCTAGATTACGACGATAGTCTTTGAATGTCACCGCATCTTCCAGGTCGCCGACGTGTTGCGACAGCACAGCCTGGCCTTGTTTCAGCAAACAGAAGGTATTTTTCAGTTCGCCGCCCATCGCCAGAATATGACCGGATGCGGCGAATTCCTCTGGCAACGCGACCGGTAGCGGCGCATAGCCGCGGGCGCGTCGTAGAAAACGTGGCCCACTGTCGGCGATACTCAGCACCGAGTCGTCCAGGCGGTTGAAGATATCGCGGTCGTGCAGCAGATAATAGTCGGCGATCCGGTCGAGCCGCTGGCGCGCATCACGATTATCGATGGTCTGCGGTTCGTCACTGCGGTTGCCCGAGGTCAGTACCATCGGCTGTGTCATATCCTGCATCAGCAGATGATGCAAGGGCGTGTAAGGTAACATGAAACCCAGGGTGTGCTGACCGGGTGCAACACCGGTAGCCAGGGACTCACCTGCCGCATTCAGCACTACGATGGGGGCGGTACGGTCGTGCAACAGTGTCGCTTCCATCTCATTCACCTCAGCAAAGCGAGCGACCATGTCGATATCGCACGCCATCAAAGCGAGCGCCTTGTGATAGCGGTGTTTGCGTCGGCGCAGGCTATAGACCGCATTTTCGTTACCCGCATCACACGCCAGATGAAAACCACCGATGCCCTTGATCGCGACGATGTTGCCCTGGCGGATCAACTGCGCGGCGGTTTCAATCACATCACGGTCTTGAACCGGAGTTTGCCTGTTGCCATCGGCATCCTCCAGCCAGACCCGGGGACCGCAGTCGCTACAGGCATTGGGTTGGGCATGAAAGCGGCGGTCGGCCGGGTTGTCGTATTCGGCCTGGCACTGCGGACACATCGGAAACGATGCCATGCTGGTGTTGGCGCGGTCGTAGGGAATGGCCGAAACGATGGACAACCGCGGGCCGCAATGGGTGCAATTGGTAAAGGGATAACGATAACGGCGATTGGCGGGATCCAGCACTTCGGCCAGACACTCGGCACAGGTCGCGGCATCCGCCGCTACGCTGGTGCGTACTTCGCCGTCGCGGCTGATGACAATCTGAAATTTTTTTGGAGCCTCTCCGGCATCGTCCAGTGCCGTGCGGACAATCTGCTCGATGCGCGACAAGGGTGGTTGTTCGGTTTCAAGACGCTGCACGAGTTCATCCAGCGACTCCCGGCTGCCCCAGGCATGAATGACCACGCCCTCGGTGTCGTTCCAGACCTGACCGGCAATGCCGCACTCATTGGCCAGCCGCCATACTGTCGGCCGCAAACCCACGCCCTGCACTATACCGGTTACCCGGATATTTTCCCCCCGCATCAATGAACCGTACACACCATGCAGGGGTCGAATGAGCGCACGATATGTTGCACTGCGACCGGGTCTTTCTCGCCGTCGCGCACCGGCGCCCCGATCAGCGCCTGCTCCAGTGCACCCGGTGTGCTTTGGCTATCGCGTGGTGAAAAATTCCAGGTGGTGGGAGCGACGATTTGATAGTTCAGGATACGACCGTTTTTGATCTTAAGCCAGTGTCCGAGGCTGCCGCGTGCCGCTTCGATCATCCCACAACCCGTGGCCTCCTCCGGCAGCGGCGCATGATTGCAGAAAGACTCTCTGGGTGTCAGTTCCTTAGTCCATTCTTCCATGGCGACGACAACACGGGCGATTTCGAGTAACCGGGCGATCACCCGGTTACGCACGTTACCGCCGCTATGTCTGACCAAATCCCGTATCAACGGGTGCCCGCCCACCACCTGCCGCGCCAAGGCTCCCACTTCCACAACCTTGCCATCGAGACGCGGCGCTTTGCACCAGGTGTAACCATGTTGAGCGTCGGCATCCGGTACCGTCACACCCTCGTAGGGATGTTTCGGTTCCTTGCGCTGCGCCATCCAGCTATGACTGAGGTCTTCTCGGATCGTATCCGGATCGAGCGCCGACAGTGAACCGTCCTGCCACACGCCGCGCTCGAACAGATGTCCGCCTGCGCGGGAATAGACGCCGTAACTCATGAATGCACCGCTTGCTTTCCCAAGTTCTTCCAGTTTCAGTGCGTCTGCAATATGCAGAAAGCGGCAAAAATCACTGTGCTCCCACGGGTACTTTGTAGCCCACTTGTGCAGCCCCTCCAGCGACTCCAAGGCCAGGATGTTTTCCAGGGTATCACCGAACAGGACAGACTCGAGAAAGCGGCGGAAACCGAACAGAATGCCACTAATCCGCATCCGCTCCTGGACTTCGACCGGACGAGTCGTACCACCGGGCTGGATCGCTAGGCTGTGCGGCCACTTGCCCGCCAATAGTCCCATCAGGTGCATGAATTCCGCCCGTGGGGGCAAGACCTGTTTTGCCGCCGTTCCGGTCACCGCTTTAAAACGTTCGACCACCTGCCCGTGCCAGGCTTCTGCTGCGTACACCTCGCGGGCAAAGTCGGGCATGAAAAACAGATAAAAATGGGTCAGATGATCCGCAACATTCTCATTCGCCAGAATCAGGTTAACGGCAGCCGTGCCATTGGGCGGCATCGTGATGCCTTGGCTATCGGCCAATGCCGTTGCCGCCGCGACAGACTGGGATACCGAACAGATGCCACAGATGCGGGGTGTATAGACCATCGCATCACGCGGGTTCTTGCCATGCAGGATTTGTTCGAACCCCCGGTATAACGGCGAAACAACCCAGGCATCCCGCACCCGGTCGCCGGCGATATCCAGGTGCACCTCCAGGTCGCCCTCGACCCGGTTAAACGGTCCGACAATACGTCGGCTCATGAGCGTTTTCGGGGACGGTTTCCCGGCGCTACACGGATGTAGTCGGAAACGGCATTTTCTTTTAGTCGCCTCGGTGTCGCCGCTTTGGATAACGACGCCAACGCTACGAACCAGGCCTTCGGCATGTCGGTCGGTAATCCAACCGGAATGCCGGCGATCTTTGGCGTCTCGGTGAAGCTGTGACCGGGTTCCTCAAAACCGGGTGCTGTGCAGTTGATGCAGGCATACCCGCCGCGCAGACAGGAACCCTGGCCGTTCCACAGTCGGGTATTGCAGTCGGCGTGGGCCTGGGTTCCCAGGCAGCCCATATGCTCCATCATGCAACCCAGGTCAGAAGGTTTTTCGGCACTGGCCTTGAATTCATAGTATTCGTTGCGTGGACACCCGTGATGAACGAGGTGATCCGCATAACTGCGCGGCCGCCCCAGCGTATCGATGTCCTGTTCGGCCAGTTGTCCCGACGCGATCTGCATCAGAGTCCCGGTGACCCAATTGGGGTGAGTGGGACAACCGGCGATGTTGACCACCGGCACTCCGCTCCGTGCCAGGAACTGCTCTCCCAGCAAACCGATTTTTTCATCTCCTTCATACTGCAGCCCGCATGCATCACTGGGATTACCGCCAGCCGCTGTGATGCCGCCATACGCTGCACAACTGCCAACGGCGACTACATATTCCGCCACCCGGGCGAGGCTATCGATCCATTCCATCATCGGCAGACCGGTAGCCGCCATCATATGAAACCGGCCGGTTCTGCTCGGGCCTCTGACGACCGCGCCTTCGAGGCAGAGTATGTCCAGCGCTATGTTACCCTCCTTGATGCGTTCGAGCAGGCTCAACAAATCGGCCCCCGACGTTTCACTCAGTGACGGATGCCAAAGCAAGTGGATACCTGCCGCTTCCAATGTGGTGACGACGTCCGGTGACTCGGCGCAAAGCAGCGACAGACTGCAGCCACCGCAACCCCCCGACTGCAACCACAGCATGTTGCATCCCGTGTTCTGCCGGTCAATCATGCGTCTTACCATCGAGCGGTAAGGACAGGGTAAACACCGCGCCACCGTGCGGATGGTTGGCCGCTGTCAATTCTCCACCCAGGTCCACGGCCAGACCGTAACTGATGGACAGACCCAGCCCCGTGCCCTTGCCGACCGGTTTAGTCGTATAAAACGGGTCGAACAACCGCGTGAATGCCTCGTCGGCAATGCCCGGCCCGGAGTCGTGCACAGTTATCACTGCATACGGTTCCTTGATGCAGCAGGTAATCGAGATTTGCGGCCGGCTCTGTTCTTCCAGTACATCCACGGCATTTTGCACCAGGTTGACCAGGATCTGGTGCACGTGACCCTTGCGGCATGTCAGTTGCAAGACTGACGGCATGTCATAGAAAACTTCCGGTTTCACGCGGCAGGCCTTGGTTACCCACTGGGTCGCCGTGCGAACGATATTTGTCAGATCGAAGCGGGAGTCCGGTTCTTTCTGGCTGGTGGAGTAGCGTCGCAGATCCTGGACGATGTCCCGGACACGTTCCGCGCCCTCCAGCGTGCCCTCAATGAGCGAATTCATATCATCCATGATATGTTCGATTTTCAATTCAGCACGCAGGTTGAGGAGTAAATCCGGATTCGCGTCGTCATCCACCGCTAATAGATAGCGGTTGATCCGCTCGCCGTAGCTCTGCAGAGCGTGCATGTTGCCGAATACAAAGCTGATGGGATTATTGAGTTCGTGTGCCACACCCGCGACCAGGCGTCCGAGCGACGCCATCTTTTCTGAGTGAACCAGTTGTAGTTGGGTCAGTTTGCGCTCTTCATGGGCCTTGTTCAGGTCCTTGTAGGCCCGTTGCAACTCTCCGATGGGGCGTCCGATCAAAACCATTCCAACCAAGCGGCCGTCGGCGTCATAACGGTTAGAACAATTCATGGCCAGCGGCACGCTCACGTTGTCGTGATCCAGCAAATTAACCTCGTAATCCACCAAGATATCCGTATCCGGTTTTCCGCGAATATTTTCCACGTACCCTTTGGACTCATCCGCAAACAGGGAAACCAGCGGTTGGTCCAAAAGCGTCGCTCCCCGTTTTCCCGTCAGCTCTTCCAGGGCCTGGTTGACCTGCTGGATGCGGCCGCGCAAATCACACACAACCAACACATCCGTCATTGACCCCAGCACGCTATGGATGAACTGTTGTGCCTCCTCCAGAGCAGCGTTCTTCTCCTCTATCTGCACCTGAGATCGAACCAAGTCGGCATAGACCGACTCCATCTTCTGGATCACCTCGATCCAGGCGATCTCTGTCGACGGGCTCAGAACGAGGTCTTCCTCGACACCCGCATTGCGGGCTAGACTGGTGCCTGAGTGTCTCAAGGTCATTCCTGAAATTGTCCCCCGCTACGCGATGGCTTCCCGGGTTGCCGGCGGGTCAATCCGTTCGATCTTTTCCAGGCCGTAGCGTTCAAGTTTGCTGCGCAACCCCACCCGGGAGAGCCCGAGTTCTTTTGCCGCCCGGCTCTTGTTCCAACGATGGCGAATCAGGCTTTCGCGCAAAATGCTGGCTTCCAGTGTTTCGATACGTGTCTTGAGTGAGCCGTCGAGTCCGGCAATCGCATCCAGGGTGATCTCATCTTCTTCCGGCGCGGCGCGCAGCACACGGGGGGAGAGGAGTTCGGCGCCTAGCACGTCGTTGTCGCACATCACCAGCATGTGCTGAATCTCATTTTGCAACTCACGCACATTGCCTGGCCAGTGATAGGACTGCATGCAGGCCAGTGCCTCGTTGCTGAACCCGTTGATAGTTTTACCCAGGTGAATCATGGTGGTGTCCAGCAGCGCCTTGGCCAGAACCGGGATATCTTCGATCCGTTCGCGCAACGGTGGCATGCAAATGGTGACCGGGGCCAAGCGGTAATACAGGTCTTCGCGAAAGCGGCCGGCGCGTACTTCGGCTTCGAGTTCTCGATTGGTGGCGGCAATGACTCGTACATCCACCTGACGTGTTTTGCCGCAACCCAACGGCCTGATCTCGCCTTCCTGTAGTACGCGTAACAGCTTGACCTGAAAGGCCGGCGAAATCTCACCGATCTCGTCCAGAAAGACCGTGCCCCCGTTGGCGCGCTCGAACAGACCGATGCGATCCTGGATGGCCCCGGTGAAGGCGCCTTTTTTGTAGCCGAACAACTCGCTTTCGAGCAATTGGTCCGGCAGGGCCGCGCAATTCTCAACCACAAACGGTTCTTCCCAGCGTAGACTGTTATAGTGCAGGGCGCGCGCCGCCAGTTCCTTACCGGTACCGGATTCGCCCACCAGCAGCACGGATACATCATAGGGCGATACCCGGCGAATCCTGTCACAGACGTCGTTCATACAGCTCTCTGGTGTGCGAACGATGCCATCCTCGCATTGAAAACTGTCGCGCAGGATTTGCCGCTTCTTGACCATGGCCTGTTCGAGCTGACGGGGTGACAGTTTGAGTTCGATGGACAGCAATTCGTTCTGTCGCTGTAACTGAAACAACTCGGCGGCGTTCTTGAGGGTCAGAATGAGATGGTCGGGATGCCAGGGTTTGGTGATGTATTGATAGACGCCGGCGTCATTGAGTGCGCTGATGATATCTTCCGAGTCGGTGTATCCCGATATGATCATGCGAATGACATCCGGCCACTGCTCTCTGACTTTCTTGAGGAATTCGACCCCGGTGGTATCCGGCATACGCTGATCGCACAGGACGATCTGCACCCATTCGGCTTGCAGCAGTGTTTCCGCCTCCGTTACGCTGGAGGCGATTTTTACATCAAACTCGTCCGCCAGAATACGTTTTATCGACTCCAGGCTGCGGACTTCATCATCCACGATCAATACGGTTGGCAATATACTCATGAGACATTCCTCAGGGTGATGTCCGGGTTTGTCCTGCGGTGACTCGCAATGGTGAGTGGAGTTCGTGACTTCGGCACTTTGTAGACGAAGTTATACCGTGCCACGTGGTAACTCGGGTCAAACCCATAAAAATTCAGTTTCATCTTTTCCAACTCCTCATCGCGGTAGCGGCTGAGTGGCTTGTTTGCCTCGTCGATCCGCCGCCGCGAACGTTTTTCCTCCAGCAACATGGCATAGGTGTCGCTGCCCGCAACAGCGTTTGCCCTGTCCACGATCCTGCGCTCGAAATCCTGTTTGTCACGGCCAAACCATTCGTCGACCAACCCCATGGCGCAGGCTTCGCGCACACCCATCGGCAGGCGAGCCTGGGCGATTTGTTCGGCACACGCCTCACCGGCGTAGCGGGGCAGCAGATAGGTCCAGTACTCCGAACCGAATAAATTACCCATGTCCTTGTAATGGGGATTGAGAATGACACCGGCATGGGCCCAGATGAAGTCTGCGGCTCGCGCTAGAAACACGCCACCGGCGCCGGCGTTGCCGCGCAATGCCGCGATGGTCAGATGGGACATCGTGCTGATGATGTCCGCGGCCAGGTCATCGATGGCGTTGATATTGCGCCAGGATTCGTCAGCCGCGCTATCGGCGGCCTCGATCATATTCAGATGCATACCGTTTGACCAGAAATCCGCTCCGCCCATCAATACGATGACCCGGGTGTCGCGCCGGCAGGCCTCGGCGTAAGCTTGGTGCAGACGCTCGCACTGCTCCGTGCTCATGGCGCCGTTGTAAAAAGGGAAATACAGATAACCGACGTGCTCCTGCTCCTGGTACCAGATATCGCAGTAACCGTTGTCTTTGTCAGGTGTGATCCCGGGCAGGCTCTGAGCCTCATGCGCGAGAAGCTCGGTTGCCGGCAGCTTGAACGGGTGGTCGGACTGTCGGTCGCGCAGGTGACCGATCCACACGGCGCCATCGACGGTTGCGCAACACACGGCCGCCCCGCAACGGGCGATGACCTCACCCGGCGTACCACACAGGTTTTTTTCCGGGTGGGCGTCATAGATGTGGAGTTCGCGCCCACACAACGTGCTGCGTACACCGGGAAATCCGTCGGCACTGCGGATCTCGCGCAGTATGGCCGCGGTATTGTCCCGCTGCCAGTCGATTGACCGGTCGGACTGTTTTATCAGTGGGCGCATTTCGCCACGCACCTGAGGATCCGTGTAGTCGAGTGGCTGAGGCACGAAATCACCCGCCTGGTAACGCGCCACGGCAAGCATTACGGCTTCAACAGCCGCTGCGGTGACTTCGTTGCGATACAGACTGGCCTTGCTGGCATCGCGCATATCGAATTCGCGGTACGCCCAGATATCGCCGCCATCCATTTCTGCATTAGCCTGCAGAACCGTCACCCCCCAACGCTGTTCGCGGTTGAGGATCGCCCAATCCAGCGCCGAAGGACCGCGGTCACCGCGTATGCCCGGGTGCACGACAAGACACACATGGTCGCGCCAGATGGCCGGCGCGATGGCGCGTTTGAGGAAGGGCGCGATGATCAGTTGCGGCTGAAATAATTCCACCGCTTCAATAGCCACCGCATCGTTAATGTCTAACTCGACCGACACCTCGTGACCTTGCGCCCGCAGCTCGACGAACAGGCGTTGGGTCAGGCTGTTAAAAGAATGGGTCAGAAACAGAATGCGCATGACTTAACAAATCCTGGGAAGCTGTTCACCACTCAACCAGTCCACCATCCGGCTGCCGCCGAAGCTGGTCTGCATCTGCACAAAGCCGTATTGATCCTCCACCACCTCACCGATGATCGCAGCCTGCCTGCCCAACGGATGCGCCTGCATGACTTCCAATAAGCGCTGTGCATCCTGTTGCGCGCAGATACAAACGAGCTTGCCTTCATTGGCAACATACAGGGGATCAAGACCCAGCAACTCACAGGCGGCAGTCACTTCCGGCTTGACCGGAATGGCATCCTCGTGCAGTACCATGCCCACACCGGATTGGCGGGCCAGCTCATTCAAGGTGGTGGCAAGACCGCCACGGGTGGGATCGCGCAGACAGTGAATTGCCGGCACCGCGGCCACCATGTCTGCGACGAGTCCATGCAAGGCGGCGGAATCCGATTCAATGCCGGTTTCAAACTCCAGATTTTCGCGGCTGGACATAATACATACGCCGTGATCCCCGATACTGCCGCTGACCAGGACCGCATCCCCGGGTCGCGCTGCATCGCCGGAGATGTCCACATCTTCAGGCACCACGCCTACACCGGTGGTGGTGATAAATACCCTGTCGCCCTTGCCTTTTTCGACCACTTTGGTATCGCCCGTCACAACGGGGACCCCGGCTGCCGTTGCGGCACGGCCCATGCTGGCGACCAGTTGCTCTAGTTCGGCCAGGGCGAAGCCTTCTTCAAGGATGAAACCGGCGGAGAGATACAACGGCCGGGCGCCGGACATAGCAATATCGTTGACGGTGCCGTGCACGGCCAGCGAACCGATGTCGCCCCCCGGGAAAAACAGTGGCGAAATCACATGGCCGTCGGTACTCATGACCATGCGTCCGGCCGGCGCGGGAAACATCGCCTGATCGTTGGACTGACGCAGCAGTTTGTTGTCGAAATGTTTAATAAAGAGTTCGTCGATCAACTGCGCCATGGCCCGGCCACCACTGCCGTGGGTCATATCGACGCTGCCCTTTTTGATATTGAGGCGCACCGGGAAGCGTTTGACGGCGGTATTCACGCGGCGGACGCCTGTTTGTCCACTGGCGCAGGCTCGCGAAAACGCCCATAGCTCCAGTAGGCTGCACAGGCGCCCTCCGACGACACCATGCACGAACCCATCGGATTATCCGGTGTGCATACCGTACCGAACAACTGGCAGTCGGTGGGTTGTTTTACACCACGCAGGATGGACGGACATTCGCAACCTTTTACATCGGATGCGCTGATGGCCGGCATATCAAAACGTTTTTCCGCATCCAGCCCAGCGAAGGTATTTTTGATCTGCAATGCGCTGTAGGGCACCAGTCCCAGACCGCGCCATTCGAAGCTGCGCCGCAATTCAAACACCTCGGCGACCAATGCCTGGGCTTTGATATTGCCGTCACGGCTGACCACGCGGGTATATTCGTTCTCGACCTCATGCCGGCCTTCGTTGAGCTGGCGGATCAGCATCAGGGCCGATTGCATGACATCCAGAGGTTCGAAACCGGCGATCACCACCGGTCTCTGGAACTCCTCGGCGAAAAACTCGTAAGGTCGGCTGCCGATGATGGAACTGACATGGGACGGGCCGAAAAAGCCGTCGATTGAAACCGTGCCCATGTCGCGTACTTCCGGCGATTCCAGGATATTCTGGATAGCCGCCGGTGTGAGCACGTGGTTACAAAAGACGGAAAAATTTTCCAGTCCTTCGGCCTGCGCCTGCTTGATGGCCACGGCGGTCGGTGGCGTGGTAGTCTCGAAGCCAATCGCAAAAAACACGATCTGCCGCTGAGGATTGTCCCGTGCGATGGCGAGGGCATCCTGGGTGGAATACACCATGCGGATGTCCGCACCCGTGGCCTTGACCTTGAGCAGGCTTTTGCGCCCGCTGGCCGGTACCCGCAGCATATCGCCGTAGGTGCACAGAATGACATCATGCTGTTCCGCCAACTGGATAGCATTGTCGATACGTCCGATGGGCAACACACAGACCGGACAACCGGGGCCGTGAACGAAATTCACATTAGCGGGCATCAGATCATGCACACCATAGCGGAAGATGGCGTGGGTATGACCGCCACAGAATTCCATCAGGTTGTACTGACGATCCGGATCGACTTCATTGCCGATGGCTCTGGCCAGACGTTGCGCCAGATGATTCTGACGAAATTCCTCGACGTATTTCATCGCCGTACCTCTTATGCCAGCCCCGCTTCGGCGAACAACTGCAACGTTCGCTCGGCCTCATCCGGGCTGACCTTATTCAGCGCATAGCCGACATGGATCAACACAAAGTCGTCTATCTGCACGTCGTCTACCAGCGCCAGCGAGACATCCTTTTTCACCTCGCCCAGCGCGACGGTGGCGGTGCCGGTCACTTCATCGATCGCGACAACTTTTGCGGGTAATGCCAGACACACGGTTACTGTCCGATCAAGGTAAGCTGTTGTGTTGTCTTAAGCCATTGATACCAGGACTCCATGCCCTCGCCACTGGTCGCCGAGACCTGCAATACTTTGATACCGGGATTGACCCGGCGTGCGTATTCGATGCACTGGTCGACATCGAACTGCACATAAGGCAGCAGATCGATTTTGTTCAACAGCATCACATCGGCAGCATGAAATATGTCCGGGTATTTGACCGGTTTGTCTTCGCCCTCGGTGACAGAGAGGATCGCTACCTTGTGCGCTTCACCCAGATCAAAGGCAGCCGGACAAACCAGGTTACCGACATTTTCGATGAACAACACACTGCCCTCGGCCGGCTGCATGGACTCAAGCGCATGGCCGACCATATGTCCGTCCAGATGGCAGCCCTTGCCCGTGTTGATTTGCAGGGCTTTGGCGCCGGTATCGCGAATACGATCAGCATCGTTCGCAGTCTGCTGATCACCCTCGATAACCGATAACTCCAGATCGGCCTTGAGCGCGTCGATGGTGCGCGTGAGCAAGGTGGTCTTGCCCGATCCCGGGCTGGATACAAAGTTTAACGCCAGGATGCGGCGCTCGCTGAACCAGCGCCGGTTGGCGGCGGCGTATTCATTGTTCTTGGCGAGGATATCTTGCTCGATCTGCACCATGCGAGTCTGGCTGAGACCGGGTGCATGCGCATGGGCCGGGCCGGAACCATAGTCGTGTTCGTCATGCCCATGACGATGTTCATGATCGTGTTCATGGTCGTGTTCATGACTATGCCTGTGTTTATGATGGTGCGAGTGCCCGTGACCCTCGATGTGGGTCTCGCCCTCGCCGCAACCGCATACTGTACACATTACTCAACCTCCAGTTGTTTAATCTTCATTTCTTCACCGCCGGTCACCTGTAATTGATAACTGCCACAATCCGGGCAACTGTCGAATCGTTGATTTACCGTTACGGTCTTGGAACATTGCATACACCAGGCCACACCCGGCAGTTCCATTATTTGCAGATTTGCGCCGTTCGCCAATGTGCCATTGGTGACCACATCAAAACTGAAACGCATGGCCTCAAGCTCCACACCGGCTAAGCCGCCTATCTCTAGCCACACTGTTTTAACCCGTGTATAACCCTGAGTTTTAGCATTGTCTTCAAGGACCTGTAATATCCCTTCACACAACGACATCTCATGCATCAACACACCTGCAGTTCATAAGCAACACAGGGGTCTACCGCATTGATCAGCATATCAGCCTGGCGGCGCAACACCGCAGCATCGGCATTTAGTAAACGTTTCAGCGCTTCGGCAGCCACACCGGCGGGATGAAAATTCCATTCCGTGGGCGCCAGTATCTGATAACGCTGTACTCGATGGTCGTCAAGTACGACCCTGTGTACCAGACGTCCCCGCGCCGCCTCGACCTGTGCCAGGCCAATACCCGCGGGCAGCGCGCTATCCACTGCCGTGTTACGGTCTAAGCCCAATTGTGCAAACAACGAGCGTATAGATGCCGGTATTCTTGCCAGCTCCACCAGCCGGGCCACGAGCCGCGTTAACAGACCGTTGCCGTATTCCTGGCGTAAAGACTTAATGAGTTCGTGATCGTATTGCCGCGACAAGGGTGTGGTCTCACGGGTCCGGCCTTGCCACACGGGTTGTGCGATGAAGCGGTCTGAATCCGCTGCTTCCAGATGCCGGTTCAAATCCGTTACCGCCAGCACCGGTAGCAATTCACCATCGGTTGCGGCCAGATCCTGCCAGTCTCGCAAGGTCACCTGTCGCAGCAGTCTCGCTGCAACCGTCTCTGCGCGATCATTCCACTGGTGCAACTCCTGCGGCTCGGATATCTGCAACCACTGTGCGGGAGGACGAGCAAAAATCAGTTCGTCCAGCATGTTTTCAAGAAGATCGGCCTGCTCGTGTAACACGGCCTCCTCAACGCGAACTTCGCTGCGCAGAGAGAAGGCTTCACCGTCGCCGAACAACGCCTTGCGGTAGGCTGACAACATATCCTGCAACGGAACAAGCCGGTGTACCTGAACGGGTTCATCGAGCCATTGCGGCCAGTCGATGAGTATGCGCCACAGATGTTCGCGGGCGGTCTCCATTTGAATCAGCAGGCTGCGTGCCGCATCGACAGCGGCGCATGCGGCAACAGCCAAAGCCTGTTGGAAAGCTCTGACGGCGGCTGTCGCCTGGGCGATACCGCACACGCTGAACAACAACGGCAACTGCATCATGACGTGTTGCGGAGAATGGCCCGCAAAAACCTGTGCTGCCTGTAACGGCCGGGTGGATTGTATACACACCCGGTTCATCTGGCCGGCAAGCGGATACAAGCTGATTTGCAATCGTCCTTCAATCGACACGGTTCAGTTTCCTCCGCCCAGAAACGAGCCGCGTAACAAATCCCGGCGGCTCATGGGCCGATCGATATCTTCGATATCCGGTCGTTGCGTAATCTCGGCGTTCATATCGGACTCGGCCTCGGTTAAGGTATCTTCACCATGCCAGATTTTGTGGATGTCGCTTGCCCGCGTCGAGGTATCATCCCGGTTGGCTTCATCCATCAAGCCTTCCATGACAGCCTGCGCGGTAGCAACAGCCGCTTCCTGATTCTGAAACTCGAATACCGGTGAAAACAGCGAACACATCTGGTAATGCCCGATCCCTTCTTCTTTACTGATAATGAATTCGTAAGTGCCCGAGGGAAATACATGTTTAATCTTAGTTCCGGGCGGCCCACCGGCCCACTCTTCGTTTTGCGCTGGCAGCAGTACCAGGTTCATGAACCATGGTGTAATCAAGACACCCAGACAACCATCTTGCCAGGTTCTGAAACCCACCGCCTGCACTTTCAGGGCCTGATTCAAAATAGGTATATCCGCCATCCGTTCGCGCTGAATACTCATGAAGGCGGTTTCCAACTGAGCGGAGAGATGATGCGACTCCATCATGGCGTGTTATCAAGCACCAAAAATTCGTTTTTCTTACCGTCGCACTGCGGACAGGTCCACTGCTCGGGTAACTGCGAGAAGGGAGTGCCCGGCGGAACCTGCCAGTAGTCATCGCCCGTTGCCGGATCATAGACATACCAGCAGATCTTGCACTCGAGCTTGGTGTCATCCGTGATCTTGCTGGGGTCTCCTCCATAAGAACCGGGGATATATGTGTCGTTCATCGATAGATATCGAGAATCTCTTCCAGTCGTTTCGCGCTGTCGTCAATATCTTCCTGCGCCGCGCAGGCGACCTCCGGCACATTGCTTATTTCAATGGTATTGAGGATGAGGGTTTCCTGGGAGTTGAAGTACTGTACCCACCAGACGTTCCTGGTGGCGGTACTGGTGATCCTGCAATTGCCATAGCCACGCGAAAGGATGACAACCGGTCCACTACCCAGCTTTGCAGAGAGAAAGTCGATATCCTCGTCAGTGTGCGGCAACAGGGAAAGATTAATCACATGGGGCATGGAGCCGGGGCGGTATTCCAGTAGCTTGTCGTTGATCTCGGTTAACAACGGAGCCGCGTTGTACACGTTGTTGGGTATATCGCTACGGGTGAACACCGCCTTTTCAGCCGCCTGTTTGAAAGTACCTTCCCTTACCAAACCGGGTATGACGGCAACCTCGATAACATCCCGCACCACGTTGCCGTGCCCGTCCACGTACTGCACACGCCATACGCCGGCCAACACCGACTCTTGAATCCGCGCCTCGGTAGCGCCGTGATATTGCATGCTGACTTCACCGTCGCCGAGCAATTGGTTGATCAGCTCGATTTTTTTTGCATCCAGATCATCCAACGGCAACACAACAGCGGGCTGGTTTACCCGGTAAGCGGCCAGTGCAAGCTGTACTTTACCGAGCATGGCAATGGCATCTTCTACGCCCTCTATTTCATCAGGCTCCGGAATGGTGGGCATGAAGTAAGTTGACATGCCGCCACTGGGCATTGGGTAATCTATTTCAAGCCCGTTTTCCTCCGGCGGTTGTGAACCGGGTCCGACCATCACCGGAATATCTATTTTGTTCATTAAACGTCCCCGTTTCAGTTAAGCATGACAATTGGACCCGCCGCCCCCTTTTGGCAACGGGAAGGCCGGCGGGCTGGAGGGTTCGGACGCCAGTATGCGTTCAATTTCCACGAGATAGGTTTGCCAGTCCTGTACCTTTGATATAGCGCCGAGATATTCGCCGTTACGCAGAAAAACCAGTGTCGGCCATTGCGTGAATCCATAACGCAACTGCAGCTTGCGCTGATCGGCCATCGCGATAACGACCGCGCAAAACCGCCCACCGAATGCCTTGACCAGTTCCGGTAGAATCATGGCGACATCGTCGGTTTCCGGAAATCTCTGCGCATCCTGGGTTAAAAACAGCACGACTTCTTCATTGGATGCTGTAAAGCTCTCGAGTGCCGCTTCGTCGAGCACCGGATAATCATATTGTTCAATCATGTTTTGAATGGACGGCGAAAACATTAGCGATCCTCTGAAACTTTTCCGGTATTTTTCGGTTGAACGGATTCCGGTAACTGGGGTTCCCGGTTCACCAGGTCGGCAAATAAATGGTCGATATCGGTATCGCCTTGCATCACCCGGTTGACGGCTTCAACGGCATCGGTAATGCGGGCGGCATCCTCGGCGCTCAGCACCTCACGCGCACTGTCCAGAAAAGTCAGCAGCCAGACGCCAACCACCTGATTGCCGACAAGCAGGGTGTTGATCCGCCGCCGCTGCCCCATGCCCTCGCACCAGGCATAGCCGTCGCCGGCCTCGACAACCCGCATAGGGATACCGATACACATCAATATTTACCCCGATGATCGACGTCCACACTCAAGGTATCCGGTGCCAGGGGATGCGGCCGGTGGGCAACGGTATAATCAGCGGAATTGAGCACCCGCTCATCACCGATGCGGCAGGCATCCTGCGCTGACGGTCTTTCTGTTTCATAACGTGTCATCTCGACCTCCGTCCCGGCGAGCGATTGCGTGCGTGGAAGCGGATGTTTTCTGCGAGTCGCATGAACGCCGTGTTCGCTCAGCCATGCCAGCGCAGCATCGATGGCGGTTTGAATGCGTGCCTTAGTCTGAGGCCGCAGGCTGCCACCGAAGTCTTCCAATTGGACCGGTTGCACACCCACCAGCAGAAGGTGTTGCGGGTAATTACCCAGCATCTCCGCCGTTGCCAACACTTCCTGGAATCCTGTCTGGTGCAGGCTCATTTTTTTGGCGCCCAGGAATTTCGGCACCGAATCGCCCTCAATCAACTTCAGCGTACCGGGGGCCAGACCGTAATCGATGGCGTCAAATACCAGCAGGATCTCGGCTGCCTGTACATGGTGAACCAGATAGATACCCTGGGTACCGCCGTCCATCAGCTTGACATTGTCCGCGAACATGTATTGTCGGTGCAGCGCCTCTACCGCGCGCACACCGAAACCCTCGTCAGCCCACAGAATATTACCGATCCCAAGAATCAGGGTTGAAACGGGTATCTGCACTCTAACGCCTCCAAAATAAGCTTTTACAGCATGTCTATTGTCGAGCAGTGTTATCTGATAGCCTGCTTGAATTGGGTTGAGCAACTACCATGCCAATGCGGGCACTTGTCCATAAACTCATGTTTTTATTAATGATCTCTACGCTATCTCGTTATATATTGGTACAGAATGGATAGATATATTCCAGTTTGTAGTATTTTCGATTAATTAGTATACATCTAGTTGATGACCCAGATAGGGCTCAGACCGAATCAAGTTTCTCTCTGTACAACCGCGTTACAGACGCACAGTTATGTGAAAGGAGAGATGTCAATCATCGGCAAGACTATCATCCCACTATCCACCGCTAACAACCGGGACGGAATCTCGGCTGGGCTGCTACCGAATAAGCGCCAACCGCTCGATGCAGTAACAAGAAAGCGAAATGCCACCCATTAACAGCCATGGTGTAATGGAACCGATTTCGCATGGTGGACACCGGCGAGTCGAGTGGAACGAATCGTTCGCCTTTTTTCATAAAAAACGTGGCACATGGCCACGTTTGAGGTTGGTAAGGGGGAAAGAAACTATTTTTGTTGAGCTCGTTCGATTGTCAGTGTCCGTCATCCACGTCACGATTGTCCTTGAACATACGCCAGCCACTCACCATGGTGCTGATTAGACTCTGGCGCGACATAATGTCCTCACGAATTGCAACATAGACATGGATGATCACAAAGAGGATGATGTACCACATACCCAGATGGTGCCAGGTGTGTACATCTTGACTTTGACCAAACAGCGGAATCACCCATGAGCTGAACAGGTCGTATTGCCAACTACCCATACCCGCTCCTTCACCATAGAGGGCCAAGCCGGTTACGATCATGAAAATCATACCCCATATCAGCATAATGTGCATGAACAAGGTCGCCAACGGATTGTGACCGGTATACTTGCGTGGTTCCTTGGCAATGAAGGCATACCACTTTACCTCGTGCCAGACGCCGTTCCACCACGCGCTACTAAATATCGGCGGTAAAAATACCTGATGCGCGTGATGGTTACCGACGAAGGCCCAGTAAATACGAAACACGAAACCGATAATCAGGATATAGGCGGCGGCGAAATGGGCGAAGCGAATATAGCCCATGAGGAAGTTGTCGCTGGCTTCTCCGGGCAGGGTTGGAAGTGGACTGCCTATGAACCAACCAGTGAGGGCGAGTACGGTGATGCACAAGGCATTGACCCAATGCCACAACCGTAAAGGCGCTTCGTAGACATAGACAGCAGGTTGAGCGTGTTGTGTTAAGACTTTAGTGGTCATATTGATCTCCCTTATGAGCGCAGACGATTAAACGCCCAGCAACAACCAGGCGCCAAAGCCACCGGCCATCAATCCGGCGCCCCGTGTCCAGTATTCCGTTCGCGTTTGTTGCGCCAGCCTGGCCAAACTACGGCCACTCAGGAGTAAGATGGCGGTGGAGGCCAACAGACCGAGCACATACGGAATCGATGCATCGACCAACGGTATGGCAATGCCGTGTGCGTTACCGTGGAAAAGCGCAAAAACACCCACCAGTGCTACACCGGTAGTGACGGGTAAATGTGCCAGCGTCGCCAACAACAGTCCCATGACCAACACCGAAACAGCGATGCCTGCCTCAACGCCGGGTAGCCCGTTGCCGGCGAGACCCAATAACGCACCTGCTGCCACGAAAACCAGAAAAGCGATAACCGGCAACCAGGTTGTCCGGCGGAAGTTGTATCCCACCCATAGTCCTATCGCCAACATCGCGACCACATGATCCAACCCCAGCCAGGGGTGGAGCATACCGCTCAGTAAGCCCGATACTGCGTGGTTACCGGTATGCGCCATAGCGACGGTGGAAAACGGTAATGCGCACAGCAGCGTAACAAGTCGACTTAGATTTCGTTTCATTTTTTGCAAACTCCTACAACGCTTATAAACCAATGGGGTTGGTGGTGACACTCGCCAGTTCTTCACCGTCTTCACTCATGACGTGGGTCGAGCAGGCCAGGCAGGGGTCGAAACTGTGGATGTTACGCAGGATTTCCACCGGTTCATGCGGTACTTCGACCTTCGTGTTCATCATCGAGGCTTCGAAGGCACCGATATTGCCGGCTTCATCACGCGGGGAACCGTTCCAGGTGGTGGGCACCACGCACTGATAATTTTCGATCTTGGAATCCTTGATGCGAATCCAGTGCGCCAATGCGCCGCGCGGCGCTTCGGTAAAACCGACACCCTTGGCTTCCTGCGGCCAGTCGGCGGGATCCCACATCTCACCACCGTGGGTCGTGGTATCGCCGTTTTTAATATTGGACATGAGCTTGTCGAAGAAATAGAGCTGCTTGTCCGCCGCCCACTGGGCTTCAAGCGCACGTGCAGCCGTGCGTCCCAGGGTCGAAAATAACGCTGCTACCGGGATATTGAGGGTCTTCAAGACGAACTTGATTTGCTCGGTGAACTCCTCGTGGCCGCTGGCATAACCCACGACGTAGCGGGCCAGTGGACCCACCTCCATGGCATGTCCACGCCAGCGCGGCGCCTTGATCCATGAGTAACTGGCGCTTTCGTCAAGCTCTTCGATATTGTGCTGGCTGCCCTTGGCGGTACTCACATCAAAATCAGGTTCCGTAACGCCATCCCAGGGATGCAGTCCCTTAACGCCGTCCGGATATTTGTACCAGGAGTGGGGGACAAATTCCTGGATCTGTTCCGGATCGCGGTGATCGACCTCGTGGATCTCCTCGAGCTTACCGTTGGTGATTGCACCACGCGGCATCATCAGGTTTTCCGCGGAATAATCGTTGGCCCGGTCTGGGATATCGCCGTAGGCCAGTACATTCTGTCCCGACAGGCCGCCGCCATAGAGCCAGTCTTTATAGAAACTTCCGATCGCCAGAATGTCCGGGATGTAGACGTTGTCGATGAAGGTTTTTGAATCTTTCAGAATCTGGTGTACCTGGTTCAAATTCACCATATTCAGACCACCCACCCCGCCTACACCGTCGACATTGATCGGTGACGGTGTGCCTCCGACCGTCCAGTTGGGATGTGTGTCTTTACCACCGAATATGGTGCGTGTCTTCATGATCTCTTTCTGAAAATCCAGAGCTTCCAGGTAATGCGTGACCGCCATCAGGTCTGCCTCCGGGGGCAGCAGGTAGGCCGGGTTTGTCCAGTAGCCATTCCTGAACGGCCCCAATTGACCGGATTCCACAAACTTCTTCAGCCGGTTTTGTATGTCACGAAAATATCCCGGCGAGGAGTGCGGATGATACGGGGATGTTTTCTGCTGGAGGGTGGATGTCGCGCGCGGATCGGCCTTCAGCGCATTGACCGGGTTGACCCAGTCCAGCGCATGCAGGTGATAGAAATGCACCAGATGATCATGCACCTGCAGGGATAACTGCATGATATTGCGAATGCAGTTAGCATTCTCCGGAATATTGATACCGAGTGCATCTTCGACCGCTCGAACCGATGTCAGGGCATGCGTGCCGGTGCATACGCCACAGATGCGTTGGGTAAACGCCCAAGCGTCGCGTGGATCGCGGCCTTTGAGGATTACCTCCAGTCCGCGCCAGATGGTCCCGCTCGAAACCGCGTTGGTGATCATGTTGTTTTCATCAATATTGACCTCGGCACGCATATGACCTTCGATACGGGTGATCGGGTCAACCACCACGCGTTGGCCGGAGTTATCAAGGGTGAAGCCATTGGGTGTGTTGATGATAGCCATTAGTCCTGATCTCCTTTTTGCTGAGCGCGTTTAATCGTTGATACCGCTGCATGTGCCACAGTTGCTGCGCCAACAACGGCGGCTGCGGTACCGCCTACCTTGTCGGCGTTTGACTCGACACCGAACTGATCAATGCTGGTCAAACGGTCGTAAAAACCGCCCTTGTCCCAGAAACCGTCCTCAGAACAACCGATGCATGGGTGGCCTGCCTGAATCGGGAATGACAGACCGCCGTTCCAACGAATCGTGGAGCAGGCGTTGTAGGTGGTTGGACCCTTACAACCCATTTTGTACAGGCAGTAACCTTTGCGCGCAGATTCATCATCAAATTTCTCAACGAATTGACCCGCATCGAAATGCGGCCGGCGATAACACTTGTCATGGATGCGCTGACTGTAGAACATCAGTGGCCGGCCCTGACGGTCCAGCGAAGGCAATTTGCCAAAAGTCAGGATGTAGGTCACGACCCCGGTCATGACCTCCGCGATAGGCGGGCAACCGGGTACTTTAATGATAGGTGCGTTGCCGATACCGGGAACCTTGTGAATGGGTGTCGCGCCGGTCGGATTAGGTTTGGCCGCCTGTACGCAACCCCAAGATGCGCACGATCCCCATGAGATGATGGCCATGGCGTCCTTAGCGGCCTTTCTCAGTTGCTCGGTATACGGTTTACCCGCGATGATGCAGGACATGCCACCGGTTTTACCTTCATCCAGGCCGGGATTGCCCTCGCAGGCAAGTATGTAATTGCCCTTATGTTGTTCAATGACCTCGTCGACAATGATCTCTGCTTGATGACCTGCCGCTGCCATGATGGTGTCGTCGTAGTCCAATGAGATCATGGACAGAATGACATCTTTGGCCAGCGGATGGGCCGAACGAATAAAGGACTCCGAGCAACAGGTGCATTCCAATCCATGCAGCCAGAGTACGGGAATACGCGGTTTGGTTTCCATGGCGTGGGCTATCTTCGGCGCAAAGGCCGGCCCCAAGCCCATGGCCGCAGCCGTCAGACTGCAGTATTTCAAAAAGCTGCGACGCGTGATCCCCTGGCGGCGCATGACGTCGTAAAAGGTTTCGATCATATTTCGGAATCCTCCAAATTCAGTACCACGGATACATTTGTCACGTGAGTTTGGTCTCGCGTCTTGTCCTTTAATTTCCCAGCAATGATCGTGCCAGTAACCATAACGGTCTGTTATCAGATGGTTATGTCAACCACGAATCCTTTTGAGCAAGCCGGCTAGTAGCAAAATTGCAGGGTAAAAATTATCTAACTGGAAAGTGAGTTTCCACTTCCGGCTGTGCCCGGCAAAAAATTAGAACTCGCTTGAACGTTGAACCCATGTATGAATATAGAGAGCAGGTAAAAGCGGGGCTACGTGACTTGTTTCACATCTGGATACCCTCGTTCAATAGCCGTCGGCTTGGTCGTTGAAGGTTTTCGTTCATACCTGGAGGGGTAAGTGTGCACGGGGTCAGCGCTGTGGTTGGTGTTGCCACACCCAATAACAGTCAACATTTATGAAGCTCGTATAGCAATCTTCGGTCCATTCCAGCAAAAGTACTAATGGTCTGCGAGCATTCGTTGATCGGTGGTGAGACACCCGACTGGGACGAATTATTTGCGGGTTATCTTTCAACTGTTGATTGGCCTACAGCTTACTTTTGGTGCGAGTTAAGCGAATACTATCCAGATGCAAAGATCGTGCTGACGACGCGTAGTTCAGAAAGCTGGTATGCGAGTATGGAAAAAACGATATTCAAGACTTTGAAAGAGAGCACTGATTCTGAATCAGTGGAGGTAAAGTTGGTCAGGGAAGGTTTCTTTGGTGGCGATCTCGATAACTGCGATCATGCTGTCGCCGTGTATGAGCAAAACATCGCTGATGTGTAGGAGGCATTTATCGAGGATTGTCTGCTGACCTACCAGCTGGGTGACGGCTGGGAGCCGTTGTGCCAATTTTTAGATAAACCGGTACCCGACGTTCCGTATCCGCGTAGTAATTCAACGGAAGAATTCACAGCGATGATGACAAGAATCAATAATAACGCGTCAATATGAGGTCAGACGTTTTCTTAAGTATCGAGGGCGATCCCTCTTTTTTGTCTGATAGTGCCCGAGTGATCTAGAGATGCTAACAGGCCTATTATTAGGGGCTGTCACTGTACCCTAAGGGTGCTGTCGAGGAATATAATACCCGTACGCGATGTGCGTCACTATAAGAATAGGAGGAGTAACATGAGTCAGATCCACGATGAAGTCATGGCAGCCAATGCTGCGTACGCGGCTGACTTTGGTGACAAAGCTAAGTTGCCGATGCCACCCGCCCGGCATTTCGCCATTTTGACCTGTATGGACGCCCGACTCGATCCGGCCAAGTACGCAGGCTTGGCTGAAGGCGATGCACATGTGATCAGAAACGCCGGTGGGAGGGCGAGTGACGACGCGATCCGGTCGTTAGTGATTTCCTATAAATTATTGGGAACACGGGAATGGTTTGTGATACATCATACGGATTGCGGTATGGAAACCTTTACCGATGAGATTATGCGAGGCCTGCTGGCCAGCAGCCTAAAGACAGCAAGCGTCGATGCCTCGGGTTGGCACGATTCGGGTGAAGGTCCCGGTTCAACGGAAGGCAATTATATTGATTGGTTGACCATCGCCGATAATGCGAAAAGTGTCGTCGAAGATGTGCAGCGTATAAAGCATCATCCGTTAGTGCCAGAAGAGATCCCTATCTATGGCTATATCTACGATGTCAAGTCAGGGGAACTCAAAGAAGTGCCCGATACCAATCGAGTCGGTAAAGCCAGCTAGGGACAGAGGTTCATTCGACGTGGCAACGGTACGTGGACCGGATTTTACTCGGTACGGTCGCGGTGGCGGTTGAACGTAGTTGTCATCAATCTATTGCATGAAATGTAGATTGCGGCATCTATTCGATGCGTTAAAAGTGCCAAGAACGAAAGCTTCACAAAACCTTGAACACAATGTTTTCGACGTGCTGACCGCACCAAGGGCCGCTAGGCTATGATCGTGGTTGAATTCTTTCCGCTTGTCGCGCTCTGACAGCCTTGTTATTCTTTGTGATTGGAGTTCACGCATCGATTTCGTGGAGGCACCATTATTGTGTTTGCGCGCACCATACGCCCATTCCCAGAAATAGATTGCTTGGCATCTCGCAAACCGGAAGACTTGGTCGAGCCAGTAAGCCGGCTCATTTCTGAGCTTGGATTTGACAATTTCTCCTATTTCACCCAAGCGACTGTCAAGGCGCAGCAACATGAACCCACATTTCTGACGACGTATTCAGATACGTGGAACCAACGTTATCTGACGAAAAGTTACTATCAAATCGATCCGGTCATCGAAGAAAGTCGTACCACTCAGCTTCCGATAATCTGGGGCGGCTCGCGTTACCTCAAGTCGCTAAGGAGCGTACCACGCCAGGTGATGGCAGAAGCGCGGGAATTCGGAATCGCATCGGCGGTTTCCGTGCCGATTTATGGGTTTGACGGTCGCTTTGGACTATTTACCGTGTCATGCGACTGCACACGGCAGAAGTTCAATAATTTGGTGCGAAGGCGCGTTGGTACTGTGATCGCGATCGGCCTCAATCTCCAAGATGCCTATACCCGGCATTGGGGACAAGAAACCAGTTGTAACACGCCAAAACTGACTGGTGGTCAGCGGTGCTGCCTCCGGCTTGTTCTGGAGGGAAAAACTACGCGTGAGATAGCTACCATCATTTGCCGATCCGAAGCCACGGTCCGGTATCATACGCAGCACGCGATCCGTATACTTCATGCGTCGAACACAGCGCATGCCGCTTTTTTGGCCCACCAGGCTGGGTTGTTATGACACTTCTTTTGGGGATGGGCCGGGGCAAAAACTATCAAATTCACTAGTTCTCAAACCTATCGTTTCATGCAGTAATTGCGGAAGGTGGATTTGGGCGATCGTCAGACCATGATACCGACCATCTATGATCAAAACTCTCTGCGACTTTGTCGCGGATTGCAATGAACCAGGTTTCGGGAGGAGCCACGACATGAAAAGCAAGATCAAGAAATCGCTGATTGGATTCGGTCTGGTGATGGTGTTGTTGTCCAGTGTCTCGGCGCAGGAGCCCGAGGTCGTCGCTGACGGTCTGAAGTTTCCCGAAGGACCGTTACTGGTCAATGGCGTTTTGCATTGGGTCGAATACGCGGGCAACGCCTTGATGCGCCTCGATGGCGATAAGAAAATCGTCGTCTATGCCCAGGACGGCTGCGGGCATAACGGACTCGCGAATGCGCCTGGCAATCATCTGGCGCTTGTGTGCTATGAATCGAACGAAGTCATCTATCTGGACCATGACGGCAATGTCATTGAGCGTGCAGGAACCGACTCCCAGGGGCGTCCGTTCAACCATCCCAACGATATCGTCTTTGACGCCAAAGGCGGCGCATATCTGACGACCTCGGGGCCGTTCGTGGCCGAACCCAAGGCCATTGTCGGTGGCGTGTTCTACCGGGCGCCGGGCGCGGATGCGTTTGTAGAAGTCGCCGATGACATTCACTACGGCAATGGCGTCGTGATTATAAACGATGGCAAGACGTTGCTTGTTGGTGAGCACAACACCAATCGAATTCTCAGTTTTGATATTGAAAGCGATGGCAAGCTCAGCAACCGGTCTTTGTTCGTGCGCATGAGCGATCTCTCACCGGGGCCGGAGCAACCCTCAATTTGGCTCGGGCCGGACGGCATGAAAGTCGATAGCCATGGAAATATCTTCGTCGCACATTATCTGGGAAACAAGGTCATCAAAATGTCGCCAGACGGCAAACTCTTGGCGGCCTATGACGTGCCGGGTATTGGAACAACCAATTTAGAATTTACTGAGGACGGCAAGGCTATCTATGTCACTGCAGCCGAAAACCTAACCGAGGCGCCGTTCCTAGGCAAGATATGGAAAATTGACTTGAAATAGCACGCTGTACCGATCGGAGACCTGAAAACCCAGAGTTTTGTCATTGGTGGCGTGATCTTGTGACCCAGGACAGCAAACCTATTTGAGATCGGCCCTAGATTGCGGTTCAAGCCCGGTGGCGACGGTTCAGAGAGGGGACCGGGTGCGTAAGCTGCAGGCAGTAACGCCTGGTTTTCCGCAAACATATTGGGAGATAAAGTATGTATATTGGTCGAGACATAGGGGTTTCCCAAATCCGTACACGCAAAAATCACGTCTGCTACGGGGTGGGTTTGGGGATCATGTGTTGAATGATGTGTATCCCGGCTTTCCCGGCGATGTGCGCAGTGCCATCACCTTTCCCGATACAGTATGAGATTTGCCGAGGGCGTGACCAGCCAGACATTGGTTTGGGAGTAGGATAAATCACCCTGTCGCGCGCCTACAATTGCAGCGGCTCAAAAACTTGAAAGCATGTGGGCTGCCGCACGATTGCAGCGGAATGTGGATATTTTGCATATTTTCAGCGCGATGTCGTCATGAGTGTCAGTACGCCGGTTTTTATGTCGAACCTGCTACAGGTTCCGTTTGCACAAACTCTGATTGGCTCCGGCAGGAAAGTTGGCGTATTGTGTGCACAACGCCGGTTTCGTTCAAGTCGCGAACAATATCTATATAGGCGGCGGTTTCACTAGTTACAGTGTGTATAACGGATCCCAGTACATTTTTAAATTGTTATGGGTGCGCGATCCTGCCAACGGCAATTGGTGGTTGCGCTACGGCGACACCTGGGTGGGGTATTACCCAACTGAGTTATTCGATAGCAATGGTTTAAGGAACAGGTCTGATAAATTGACCTACGGTGGCGAGATTATTGATCGACAAGCGGGTGGTGACCATACATCTACCGATATGGGTGGTAATGGCTATCCAAACGAAGGATTCGGACGCGCGGCGTACCAATGATCGACTCGCTACGTAGATACGAGTTACTACTACCGAACGCATACGGGTTTGTTCGAACAACGCGATGATCCTGATTGTTATGATATTGACCTTAGGTCCAGCAGTAGTTCATGGGGGACATACTTTTACTTCGGTGGCGAAGGTTATGTTCCGGGTTGCAGATAGCGGCACCGGTTGAAGGCGATAACAAAAAGCCTTGGCTACACATTGTAGCCAGGGCACTACCGATTACGTTTGGATTATTTGGCATGAACCGGTGTTACCGAAGTTTTTAGATGTTTTGCGTTGGCCGGTACTGATTTACGTTGTTTCCAGTAATATCATACGCATCTATTTTCATGTTTCGGCCATAACTGATCGTAGCTGTACCTTACTTCCCACACGGAATCGTGCCCGGCGACACATCGGTTTGTTTGGCCTCCGCAAGTAACCAGTCGCGAAACGCGGCAATCCGTGGGCGTCTTGCCTTGGTTTCTGAGATGGCAACGAAATAAGAAAACGTTGTCGGGAAACTTAAATCAAATGGTTTTATCAAGCGGCCGTTTGCCAAATCATCGGCTACTGTGATGCTTCCCATTAAGGCAACTCCTTGTCCATCGAGCACCGCCTGGCTGCGAAGTTCTTGTTGGGTAAATCGCAGACCACGGTACGGATCCACATCGTTTACACCGGCCGCGGTGAGCCACATCTTCCAGTCCGGCCAGGTCGGGTCGGGTGCGGAAGTATCGTTGTGAATTGAAGTATCGTTGTGAATTAAGGCATGCCAACGCAGATCCTCGGGCTTTAACAGAGGATGTTCTCCGGTTTGCAAAACGGGACTGCATACCGGAAACACTTCCTGCGAAAACAGGCAATCCACCTGCATACCGGGATATTGTCCACGGCCAAAACGGATACCAACATCAATGTCGTCGTGTATAAGATCGACTAGTTGTTCCGTTGCATCTATGCGGATATCGATTTCGGGATACGCGGATTGAAAATGCCTTAGCCGCGGCACCAGCCACTTCGCGCCAAATGATGGCGCGACGCTGACCGTCAACGGTTTTTGCGCATTACTCTCTTGTACCGATTCAACGGCGGCGACCAACTGGTCAAATCCGTCGGTTAGTTGGGGTAATAAAATCTGACCCGCATCCGTTAGCAGCAAACGCCGGTTAAGACGGCGAAACAATGCAACGCCAAGACGATCCTCGAGTGTTTTGATCTGTTGGCTTACCGCTCCCGGGGTGACATGGAGTTCATCAGCCGCTTTGGTCAGACTCAGATGGCGCCCCGCCGCTTCGAAAGCGCGTAATGCATTCAGTGGAGGGAGTTTTTTCAATTTAGATTTTCTAATCTATATTAAAGAATAAATCGATTGCAAAAGTCAATAAAAATGGAGAATATAAAATCTATTCGCAAAAACTAGCAATTTAATATTAGGAGAAATACTAAAATGACTATAACATATTCAGTTGAAAGAAAACACGAACTAACCCCAGCAAACGATGCGTTTGCGAACCGCCTAAATTTCCTCGCCGCCACAGCCGGGCAACCGCACTTGCAGATCGCTCAGCAAATGGATCGCGTCGCCATCGAGCGCTACGAGGCTCGTGGCAGGGCGCTCCGGGCAGCGGCCATACGTGCTGCGTTCAGGCAAGTTGCCGGCGGGGTAACGGAAATCCTTAAAAAAGTGTCCGTAAAATTGAAAAACTGGTATCAACACCGACAGGACATCAAGACCTTGCTTGCACTCGATGACTACATGCTTAATGACATCGGTTTGACTCGTGGTGACATTGAATTGCTGTCACGCGGAAGGATCAGTGCCTCGGAGCTAAACACTCGCCGAGTGTCACGCACGAGCCCACGCAAACGCAGTTGCACGGTGCATCCGTTTGATCCATCCAACCGTAATCGAGTGGATGCCACTAAACGCGGACGTACTGTCCGTTCCGAAGATCTAGAATTGGCAGCCTAAGAATGATCAGCCGGCATTGCAACGTTGGCGAACACGTCGATGGTTTACTTATGACAACAAACTAATCGGCGTGTTCGCAAATACGATAGCCGTTCCGTATTGCTTAGGTTCTGATAACGATGGGGGTTGATACTCGGAAACGAAACTCCGTCATCTTTATCGCGGAATAAAACTTTCTTCCAACCAGCGCTATAATTTTATGGCTATTTTTAAACCTTCCAGTACCGCTTCTTCCACGCTGCGGGGTTGAACGCAATCACCGATGTGTTCGATGTGACCGGTGTATTCATCCAGTGCATCCGTCAACTTCGAATTTCGAATATAGCCATGTGCGATCACCAGTGTGTTTACATTTTCGAGCACAATAGGCTCGTGGCTGGCGATGTGTTGAAAGTAGACGGTATTTTCGTCGGCGCCGTATAACCGGGCATAAGGAACGATTTCGACACCGAGTTTGTGCAATTCGCTAATCCATGCATCACGCACAATGGATTGAATATTCTCGCCCGCTACAATGCCATTTGTCGCCAGGCGCACATGACAACCGTCTCGGGACAGTTTTTCCGCCACCCCCAGTCCAATCCAGTCGCAACGCCAATCCGCGACGACGACGGACTGACCTGTTTTTGCGTTGTTAGTGATGACATCGTTTGCATAGATAATTTGTATGCTCTCGTCGAATTCCACGTCGGCTTTCCGGGGCAGGGCACCCGTCGCCATAATTACAATATCGGGTGCGCGTTGTCGAACTATATCCGGTGTTACTTTCGTAACACGATGAATCGCGGTTTTCGTGCTTTCCAATTCCCGTTGCAAGTTGGTGATAACGCCGCCAAACTCGGAACGACCGGGTAACTGTTGCGCCAATAAAACCTGACCACCAAGCTGATTGTTCTGTTCAAACAACTCCACGGTATGTCCCCGGTTTGCGGCAACGATAGCCGCTTTCATTCCAGCGGGGCCACCGCCCACCACCATCACCTTTTTCTTTTGCGCCGGGACTGAAAGGTTACCGTAAATTAGTTCACGTCCGCTTTCCGGATATTGAATGCAAGATACCGAGTGGTGGGCCAGACGATGACCGACACAAGCTTGATTGCAGGCGACACAGGCGCGGATGTCCTCGCTGCGGCCGGTCTCCGCTTTAACGGCAAATTCAGGATCGGCAATCATAGGTCTTACCATGGCACACAAGTCCGCGCTGCCGTCGGCAATCAGTTGCTCGGCCATTTGGGGTTGATTGATACGGCCGCCGGCAATGACCGGTTTGCTGACATGCTGCTGAATAGTAGCGGCAAAAGAGACGGCATAGCCTCGATCGATGGCCATGGGCGGAAAAACGCGTATCCAGCCGTACGGGCTCGCGGAAGAACCCGCTATGACATTGAAATAATCAACGAGGTTTTGCTCATCGATTATTTTGCAGACTTCCAACATGTCAGCGGTGTCCGGGCCAAAACCGTCCAGCTCATCACCGGATACACGGATGCCGATGACAAAATCGTCGTCTACTTTTTCACGTGTACGAAAAAGAATATTGCGCAAGAAACGCAAGCGGTTTTCAAAATTGCCTCCAAACTTATCCGCGCGCTGGTTGGTGTTAGGGTTTAAAAACTGTGCGATTAGATAACCCATGCTCGCCAGTATTTCCACACCATCGCAGCCGGCTTTTTTCAATCGCAAGGCCGCATCCGCATAAGCTTCAATGACTTCGTACACCAGTTTGGCATCCATGGGCCGCGGCACGATGCGATAGCGCTCATCGGGTACTTCCGATGGCGCATAAGCCACCGGCTGGCTGCCATCAACCGACACACGCACCGCACGGCCCGCATGGAATAGTTGCCCGAATACCTTGCAGTCGTATTCGTGACAACTGGCCGCGAGTTTTTGCAAACCGGGAATGCAGTCATCCGTTCCAAGGTAAATGAATTGTTCAGGGTAAGCGTAGGTGTCATGCACCGTCGTACTTTCAAGAATAATCAAACCAGCGCCACCACGGGCTCGCGCTTGGTGATAAGCGATCAAGGCATCGCTCACCTTGCCATCGTGTCCGAGTGTTGTGCCGTGGGGGCCAAACACAACACGGTTTTTTAACGTCAGTCCGCCGACATCAAGTGGCGAGAACAAATTAGGGAATAGGTTCATTGAAAAGGAAATATAACCGTGCCAGCGATAACAAAATCATTGCATAGGTTTTAGGTATTCGAATAATATCCGCCCAACTACCGCACTGTACAATAATGTCGCGAGGGTAGAGCAGTGTCGCAAGTCGGGCAATCGAAGTTCGATAAAGTTAGCGAATGGTTCTCGGATGATTGGTTGAACAAATTGGACCAATCACTGGCCGATTCCTCCGGCTTGCCGAATGCTGCGTATACCGATCCTGAATTCTTACGCTCCGAGAATGAACGTGTGCTGCCTCGTTCGTGGGTTCTTGCGGGTTTTGTTCATCAATTGCCGGAAGCGGGTGATGTAACTCCGGTCAGCGTGGCGGCAAAACCGGTGATCCTTGTGTGTGATGAGCAAAATCAAATTCGCGCCTTTCATAATGTATGTCGTCATCGTGGTGCGCGTCTTATTGACACGCCGTGTCGGGGATTGAAATTCATCCGTTGTCCGAATCACCACTGGTCTTACGGATTAGATGGTCGTATTAGAAACCGGCCGCATTTTTTCGCCCCGGAACAACATGACACCCACGCGCAAGGACAAGGACCGGAGGGTTTAAAAGAAGTTCGTAGTGGTGTTTGGCATGATTTGATTTTTGTAAATTTCGACGGACAGGCAGAATCGTTGGAAGACTATCTGCGACCGTTAACACAACGTCTTAAAGGTTACGATTTAACCAGTCTTACGTATGCCGGTGTGTTGGAGTGGGAGTTAAACTGCAATTGGAAACTGGTGAACGAAAACTTTATCGAACCTTACCATGTGTTCGCGGTGCATCCCGGTTTGCTCAAGTTTGGGCCCATGAGTGGGCGTCGTGCATCGGAGTTTGATGCGCATTGTTTTTATAACGACTATCGATTCCCCGAACCGGAACAAGGCCGTGGATTGGGCCTGCCGTATTTTCCCGGCTTATGCGGCAAGCTTAAACATCAAGCGATCTGGTTTCATTTGTTTCCATCATTAACGTTGGAAATATTTCCCGATCAAATGGCGGTATGGGAGTTAATACCTTTGTCGCCGGTGCAAACCTTGGAGCGCATTCATATTTTTTTGATCGGCGATGGCGCTACCGCAGAGAAATATACAAAAGCGCGGGAAGACGTTTTTTCCACCTGGAAAGCATTAAACAATGAAGACGTGGCGATCATCGAACGCATGCAACAGGGTCGCCTATCGCCGGGTTTTGATGGTGGGCTCTTATCGCCTTATTGGGACGGTGCCATCCAACACTATGCGCGTCTGATGATCGATGCGCTACGAAGCTGACAAATCCCAAACAATGAACACACTCACACTTGAACAGGCAGCGGACACGACGCCGGTTACGCTCCTGACCGATACCGAAGCGCAAATCGACATGCAACGGTTGCGGGGATATCGCCTGCAACGTCTGCGCGATCAAATCGTAAAACACGATCTTGCGGCCGTGGTGTTGTTCAGTCCACTGTCAATCCGCTACGCCAGCGGTGCGCGTAATTGTGCACTGTTCAGCACGCACATCGTCTCCGGTTATCTGTTCGTACCGGCACAAGGCCCCGTGATCTTGTTCGATCATGAGTCCGGCCAGCGTCGCGGCGAACAGTTAGAGACCATAGACGAGTGCCTCCCGGCGATACCGCTAAGTTATATGTTTGGCGGGTCGCGTATGGATGAGTGGATGATGCGATGGGCCAAGGAAATGGCGGATCTGGTCGATCAGTACGGGGGCGGTAATCGACGATTGGGAGTCGAGCGCGCCGGTACCCGCACGCCAACCGCCTTTAACGGTTTGAATATCGAAGTGGCCGACGCCATGGATGTCATCGAAGCCGCGCGCAATATCAAAAGTCCGGAAGAGATCTTGTGTATGAACCTGGCTATTGCTGTGGCGGAGGCAGGCATGTGGCGTATGCGGGAAGCACTGACGCCGGGTATGAGTGAGATCGAGTTATGGAGTTTGCTGTGGCAGGCCAACATTGAACACGGTGGTGACTGGATTGAATGCCGTTTACTGAGTGCCGGCGATCGCACTAATCCCTGGTTGCAGGAAGCCAGCGGGCGATTGATTCGGGCCGGCGAATTGGTCGCATTCGACACCGATTTGATCGGGCCGTTCGGTTATTCAGCGGATATTTCGCGTACCTACATTTGCGCAGCCAAACCCAATGCGTATCAAAAAGAACTGTATCAACGAGCTCATGACGAGATACATCACAATCTGCAATTAATGCAACCCGGAATGTCGTTTAAAGAGATAACCGACAAGTCATTTCGTCAACCTGGTCAATTCATTTCCAACCGTTACCCCGTGGTTGCTCACGGCATCGGTATGTCGGATGAATGGCCGGCGATTTTGTACCCGCAGGATTATCCGGATTCGGGTTACGACGGTGTGTTGGAAACCGGGATGACATTGTGTGTTGAAAGTTATGTGGGTGAAGACGGTGGCAGTGAAGGTGTCAAACTGGAGCAGCAGATATTAATTACCGATGATGGTTATAAACTATTGACCCGTTTTCCATTCGAAGATGAATTTCTCAGCTAAATTTTTACCAGTAGATTGGTTAGCGCAACATCAATTTTACTGTCTTAGGCCCAAGTGTTGTTCGCGAGTAAACTCGCTCCTACGTTAAGGTAAGATCGGTGGTAACTTGTAACGATCTTAATCTTGCCTTTGAACTAGGTAGGAGCCAGTGGCGACTACCAGGGATGGCGGAAGTGCTGACACTGCAGGAGCGAGTGTCAGTCTGGCGAATAATAAGATGAATTTCTTCATTGCCCGATGTTATTCGTCTAAACAATTACTCGTGGAGGCGCGGTGAACAACGAAATACCAAAAACAATGAAAGCGGTTGTGCTAACCGGTCACGGTGGTTTTGACAAACTCGAGTACAGGGAAGATATCCCGGTGCCCACGCCCGGTGCGAACGATGTGCTAATAAAAGTAGGTGCCTGTGGCATGAACAATACCGATATCAATACGCGCACCGCGTGGTATAGCAAAACGGTTACTGAAGGAACCACAACCGCCGGTGGTGCAGATGGGTTTAACGAGATTACCGAACACGCTGCCGCCTGGGGCGGAAGTGCTATTGAATTTCCGCGTATTCAAGGAGCGGACGTGGCGGGAACCATTGTTGCCGTTGGTGCCAATGTGTCCTGTGACCGCATCGGAGAACGGGTGATTGTCGACGGCTGGTTACGCGACAAAACCGATCCGGATGATCGAACCAAAGCCGGCTACTATGGTAGCGAACGCGATGGCGGTTATGCCGAATATACCACCGCACCTGCAATAAACGCATTTTCCATCAGTAGCAATTTAAGCGATGCGGAACTCGCAACCTTCCCATGCTCTTATTCGACTGCGGAATACATGTTGACAAGAGCCGAACTCAAAGACGGCGAATCCATTGTGATCACCGGTGCTTCCGGTGGCGTGGGTTCCGCCTTGGTGCAACTGGCAAAACGGCGTGGCGCGTTTGTGGTGGCAATTACCAGCCCATCAAAAATCGAGCAGATTCGAAATATTGGGGCGGACGTCGCAATAGCGCGAGACGCGAAAGACCTTGAACAAGACATACGCGATGCGTTACCGGATAGGGCCACACATGTTGCAGCGGACATTGTCGGTGGCGCAGGATTTACTATGTTGGTCAATCTGCTAAAACGCGGTGGCCGGTACGTGACATCCGGTGCTATCGCGGGGCCTATTGTCGAAGTGGATTTACGCACTTTGTATTTGCATGACCTCAGTTTTTTGGGCGCGACGGTCATGCCGCGCTTTGTGTTTGAAAACCTGGTTCATTACATTGAGAACGACGAGATTCGCCCGTTGTTGGCCAAGACATTTCCATTGTCCGATCTACTCGATGCGCAAGCGGAGTTTTTAGAGAAAAAGCATGTTGGCAATTTTGTTGTCATTCCCTGAGTTTCGTTTAAAGTCTAAACAAAAATATTGAAAATAATTCGCCTCACTGTTTGGCAGAAGGATTTGCCGTTGACTAAACCGTATCGTTTGTCAGGTGGTCGTTTATTGTTTGAAAAACTCGACGCGACATTCATACGAATCGACACCGATGCCGACATATCAGGCTGGGGCGAGGGCACACCGTGGGGGCATACCTACCTACCTGCGCACGGGGCAGGTATTCGTGCGGCATTGGCGTTGTTGGCACCCGCGATTATGGGTTTTGATCCGCGCAAACCCCTTCACATAGAGCGTGCAGTGGACCTTGTTTTGCCGGGACATTTGTATGCAAAGGCGCCTATCGACATTGCTTGTTGGGATATTGCCGGGCAGGCCGCCGGCTTGACTATTGCGGATTTGTTGGGTGGCCGCTATGAACAACCAGTACCGGTGGCATCGTCCGTTCCCACTGGAACGCCACAAGAGATGGTTGCCAGTGTCGAAGACTACCGCGCACGTGGTTACCGTGTGCATTCAGCCAAAGTGGGGGCAGATGTTAAAACGGATATTCAACGCATTCGTTTTCTAGAACAAAACCGGTTGCAGGAAGAAGTAATTTTTTACGATGCTAACCGTGCCTGGACACGTTCCGAAGCCATCACCGTCATGAATGCGGTAAGTGATCTTCCCGTGAGTTTCGAACAACCCTGCGAAACACTGGACGATTGTCTCGCGGTGCGCCGACTCACTACGCAGCCGCTATGTATCGATGAGCGGCTCGAAACCTTGCACGACATGACACGGATTGTGAGCGAAAACATTGCCGAACTGATCAACATTAAGATCAATCGTGTGGGGGGGTTGACCAAGGCGGCGCGCATACGCGACCTGGCGATCGCACACAGTATTGGTATGTCCGTCATGCCCACCGGTGGCACGGTGCTGGCGGATACCGATGCGGTGCATTTAGCGCAGACCATACCTGAGCCGTTTCGTCAGCGGGTGTGGTCATGTCAGGACATGCTAAAGGACGATCCCGCACCGGGCGGTGGTGCGCGGGTTGCCGACGGCATGTTGTGCGCACCGGACTCGCCGGGTTTGGGCGTCGCGCCGGACATGGATTGGTTGGGTGAACCTGTCGCGGTTTATAGCGGCTGAATCTGGCCGGTTGCCGCTATGAAAATTACAAAAATAGCCGTCTACAAAAAACAATTGCCCTACGTTGACGGTGAATACCGCTGGGGCAACGGCAACGTCATTTCCGTGGCGATCTCCACCGTAGTTGTGATGGATACGGACGCTGGTATCGGTGGTTGCGGCGAATTTTGCCCCTGTGGCGATAACTATATGGAAGCGCATTCCGAAGGCGTCGAAGCGGCTGCGCGGTTGCTGGCTCCGGTGTTGCTTGGACAAGACCCGCGGCAACTAGGCCGTATCGAGCGATTAATGGATACCACTATACGCGGACACGGCTATGCCAAGGCGCCTTTCGATGTCGCCTGTTGGGATATTTTGGGCAAGTACACCGGCCAACCGGTGTGGATGCTGTTGGGCGGCAAACTCACCGACGGCGCGCCCATGTACCGGGTAGCGCCACAGCAAGCACCGGACCAGATGGTTATCGACATGAATAAATTGCGCAACCAGGGATACCGGCAGTTTCAGATCAAGGTCGGTGCCGGTTGGAAATCCGACATCGAACGTATTCGAGCCACCGTGCCCAATTTATTAACGGGTGAGATGGCCTTTGCCGACGCCAATCAAGGTTGGCGGGTCGATCACGCCTTGCGTGTGGCACGGGCAACCAAAGACTTGGACTATTACATGGAACAACCCTGCGCAACCTACGACGAATGCCTGCAAGTACGGCGGCGTATTGATTTGCCCATGAAGTTGGATGAATGCGTCACCGATATCAAAGTCGCGCAACGGGTGGTCAGCGACAGATCCGCCGAAGTGGTGTGCCTTAAGATTTCAAAACAAGGCGGTTTGTCCAAATCCCGCAAGATTCGCGATTTCTTGATCGACAATGGGATACCCATTGTTGCGGAAGACACCTGGGGTGGCGAAATTGTGACCGCAACCCTGGCCCATTTCGCGGCATCGACACCGAGAGAAATGCTGGTGAATACAACTGATCTACATAACTACGTTACTGCTACGACAGGAATCCCTGGGCCTGAAACGAAAGATGGAAAACTATTTGCTTCCAATGAGCCCGGTTTGGGTGTCGAACCGGATTTCACTTCGCTTGGGGTGCCAGTGGCTACCTACTTGGAATAGTTTTTTCTCTTTTGACGGCTAATACGAAATCGTCGTGCAACTCGTTTTGCTGTAACGAGGATTGCTGATAAACAACTATTGTACGAATACGGGTTTGCAAACCTTTGTATAAAGAGTTAACGCCATTTTCTCCACGGTGACCCCCTCTTTACCGGCTGCGCCTATTAATTCTGACGATCCGTTGATTTTTGCCTCGGTTTCGTCAATGTTGTAGGTATTAGCGAGCACGTCAGCAAGGTGGCTTTTCATCACACCATACTCAGATAGACTACCCGCTTCTTTACTTAGTAAATCTGTAGATGCATAGCACCACTGTGCAACATCTTCAAGTTCTTGAGCGCTTGATAACGGGATAATCATAATTAGGGCCATTCCTAATGAAATTTTTTGCAAGTTTTTCATGTCTACGGCTCTTGTTAAAGAAGGTGGATTCAACTAGCAAGTGCAACTCATACACCTGTTAGAGGGTAAGCTGAGATAATGAAAGCTTTTCTTCTGACCAAAGATGAGAAGCACAATGAATCATTATACCCAACTTACCCAAGATCAAAGATATCAGATTTATGCGATGAACAAAGCTGGTTTTATGCAATCGGCCATCGCAGAAGAAATTGATGTCCACAAGTCGACAATCAGCCGAGAGCTCAAGCGCAACAGTGGATTGCGAGGTTATCGACCCAACCAAGCACACTCGTTTGCATTATCAAGGAGAGACAAAGGGGTGGTGCGGATATTATCGAGCCACTGGCAGGAAGTAGAGCGTTTGCTTAGATCCTATTGGTCTCCGGAGCAGATTGCTTGGCGCTTGTATGAAGAACAAGGTTATTTGATCAGCCATGAGTGGATATATCAGCATATTTATCGAGACAAGCGCCAAGGAGGCTCTCTGTATCGCTATCTACGTTGCCAGAAACAAAGAAAGAAACGATACGGCAGTAATGAACGTCGTGGGCAGATACCCAATCAAACGATGATTGACGCACGTCCTAAGGTTGTAGAAGAACGTTCCAGGTTAGGAGATTGGGAAGGAGACACCATTGTCGGCAAAGGTCATCAGGGTGTTCTGGTTTCATTGGTTGAGCGTCTTAGTCGCTATACGGTACTGGGTCATGCAAAGGCTAAACGAAAAGATCTTGTGGCAGATGAAGTGATTGAAAAGATGCGACCCTATCATGAACAATGTCAAACGATTACTTACGACAATGGTCGCGAGTTTACGGATCATGAACGAATGGCTGATGAGTTGAAATCTGACATGTACTTCGCACATCCCTACTCGTCATGGGAGCGTGGAACAAACGAAAATACGAATGGTTTGATCAGACAGTTTTTTCCAAAGAAGATGTCGTTATTGAAAGTATGCGACGAAGCATTACAATTGGCCATGGATCGACTGAACCATCGGCCGAGAAAAACGCTGAATTGGAGAACACCTCATGAGGTGTTCTCCAATTCAAATCAAACCTTGACTGTTGCACTTACAAGTTGAACCCGGGGAAGTTAATATTAGTGTAAAGCCTAAAATATGTACTAAGCTATTGGCAGAAAACGTCTCATCGTCGTTTAATTGAATACACAGAAATCCACCATCTATGAAGAAAATTCTGTTTGCTGTATTTCGACCCACTATAGCAGGATTTTTTTGGTCATCGTGTTTTCAACTGTAATTCAATGACATAATGTCCATCCATCGTTCTATGTTACCCGACGCCAATGAAATCCATACTCATTATTGTCGTGATTGTTGCTGCAGTGCTGTATTTTGTGAATCAGGAGTACGGACAATCCGGCGACCCCGAAAAAGTCAATCCGCAGGCGTTGCCGCAACAAGTCGAGCAGGAAGTCAACGACGCTTTGCAACAAGGTGTTGATAAGTTGAAACAAGCGGACGAGGATATCGACTAGGACCTACCTCAAATTACCTGCGCTTTGCCGATACTTCGTTAAAAACGATCTCAAAATACTCATGTATTGTCGTATACACCCTGTTTTTTCACTTCGTCCCGCCGCTTACCTGTTTCGAGATAGATTCTAAACCCTATACGAAAAGACCGTCACAAAAATGCCTACGCCGTTTCCGCATATATTTGAGCCGATCACGATCCGGCACAGGACCTTAAAGCATAGACTGAGCTTTGGTGCACACACCGCCAACATGGCAGTGGACGGTTTGCCGGGTGAGCGCCACCTCGGTTATTATCTGGAACGCGCTATCGGTGGAGCTGCCATGATTGTGGTGGAACCCATGCCGGTGCACAGGACCGGTGTGTTAACCCGGGGCAATTTTCGCAACGACGATGACAGTGTGATTCCGCACTTTCGTAAAATAACCGATACCTGCCACGAACACGGCACAGTTATGATTCAACAGTTGTACAACGTAGGTCAGCACGGCGACTGGGATAATTCCTTCGAGCCCAACTGGTCGCCGTCTGGTTTACCCTCTATGCACGATCATGACGGCAGCCACGCCATGGCGGAAAACGAAATCGCCGAAGTGATCGGAGCGTTTGCCCAGGCTGCGCGACGGGCGCAACAAGCGGGTTTTGACGGTTGCGAACTCATGGCGGCGTATAACGCTAATATCGAGCAGTTCTGGTCACCTATGACCAACCGGCGCGAGGACAAATACGGTGGTGATTTCGAAAAACGCATGCGTTTTTCAGTGGAGATGTTGTCGGCTATTCGTGATGCGGTGGGCGACGATTTTATAATCGGTTTTTGTACCGCCTTCGATCCTGAAGTGCCGGACGTTTTGCCTTTGGAAGAGATGCAGGCCATTGTTAGCTATCACGATGAACGTGCGTTAATGGATTACGTGACCATCGGTACCGGTAGTTATTTTAATTTCTATCCGTTGATACCCACTGTTTTTTATGAGGACAAACTCGGTCCACCATATGCCGAAGCCATTAAACAAGTGGTTAAACACGCCAAGGTGCAGGCGGAAAGTCACATCCGCACACCCGAAAACGCCGACTATGTGATTGCCTCCGGGCAAGCGGATATGGTCAGCATCGTGCGCGGACAAATCGCCGATCCGCATTGGGTTGCCAAAGCAAAAGAAGGGCGCGCGGAAGATATACGCCCTTGTCTGTCCTGTAATCAAATGTGTTGGGGGCGGCGGCACAAAGACTACTGGATCAGTTGTCTGATTAACCCTTCGGCGGGCCGGGAATTTGAGACCGGCGGTGACCGATTCACCAAAACCCAAAACCCACGGCGTATCCTGGTTGTCGGTGGTGGCCCGGCCGGTTGCGAAGTGGCGCGGGTCGCAGCGGAGCGCGGCCATAAGGTTACACTCGCCGAGGCATCTGACAAGCTGGGAGGGCAGTTTCGATTAGCTGGTTTGCAACCTCGCCGGGGACAAATTATCGATTACATCGACTGGTTTCAACGTCAGTTGGAGAAGCTCGGTGTCGATATTCGGTATAACACCTACATGGATGCGGACGATGTTCGCGGTTTTGAATGCGATGCCGTCGTGTTGGCTACAGGATCTTTGCCTTCCGAGAATGGATGGCAACGCGGTTTACCGACCCGTGATCGTTTGCCTGGCATCGACGGCGCCAATGTATGTTCGGTACAAGACGTGATGAGCCGCGCCGTGCGTTTGGCTAAACGTGTGCTGTTACTGGACGACGTAGGTACTTGGAAAGGCGGGGGAACGGCGTGGTATTTGGCCGAAAGGGAACATGAAGTGACCATCGTGACAGCGGACGCCGTAGTGGGCCGCGAAATCGTCCGGACCGCGGCGGATTTCAAGTTGCGCGAAAGACTAAAACAACTCGGCACCAGATTCATTACAGAGTCCGCAGTGCAGGAATGGCATGGCGATGCAGCTACCATCGTCGATCTACTCGATGGCTCGGAACAAAGACTGGAATTCGATAACCTAGTATTGGCCACGGTAAATAAGTCTATGAATGAGCTGGAACACCAACTGCACAACAGTGGGCTGGAGTTATATACAATTGGCGATTGTGTTTCGCCACGTCAAACACCGGCTGCGACTTATGAGGGCCGGCGTTTGGGTTTGACATTGTAGTATCTGTTTACATTTGTTAACACATAAGGTCTCCTGTGGCAGTGGGAGATGTAATAGAATCGCGTCGTTGGGGGCGAGATCAGGTGCGTGGACTGGCACCATCATATTTGATAGACTTTTAAACGTAATTTAACCGGTAGGGGTACCGAACAATGGGGGCAACTCAAACAACGCCAAATATATTAGTCGTCGATGACGATCCGTCATTGCGCGGTCTAATGGCGATGACACTGCAAAAGCAAAAATACAACGTCAGCCAAGCCGAACACGGTTTACGGGCCACGGAAATCATGGGCGAAAAAGACGTCGATCTGGTCGTGCTGGACTTGATGATGCCGATCATGGACGGCCGTCAATTCCTGCATTGGTTACGTAACGAGCATAAATCCAACGTCCCTGTATTGGTAGTTACAGCCTATGGCTCGCCTACGGACGAAAACGATGAACTGTTTCAAAACGGTGTGAACGGTGTGTTTGCCAAGCCGGTCAACGTTGGCGAATTCATGGGGAAGGTTAAAGAGGCTCTGGCCTAACCAGTGCTTTTTTGTCGCTGTCGCGGCAGGAATACCGATTATTTAACCTACTCTGTCCACACCCATCGGGCGAATAGTGCGTTGCTTCAACAGCGCACGGTCATTATTTTTTCGCACTGCTAGCGCGCATATAACCAGCCGCGGTATGATGTCCTGATTTAAAATTGTGCACGTCGAAGTTTTCTGTGTATGGTTGTAAAGTGTGATCGGTGGCCTCGTTTTCCGCCCGAACGGTGCCTATATTCCGCCGAACGGTAGAATGATAGGCGTTTGTACGCGTAACAAAGTTTTACAAAAAGTCACACATGTTAGCTGGTGAAACCTGAGAAAATTCATCGTCTTGGATAGCATTTTTTTGAGGTGATATAAGCTGGCCTGAGTCTCTCCTGAACAACGACTCGGTGCTGGTGGAGAAAACAAGCAATGGCCACCGCCGCATTGGGGTTGAATCGAGTATCGTTGGACGCCGTCCCGTGGCGCGCGACATTTATCGCTCTGATTCTGGCGTCGGTCGGTTGGACATTGCACTACCTGGGTGCGTTTGTAGCCGTTGACGGTGTTCTTTACGACCGATTGATGCAGGTCGCACCAGCTGCACCGGCATCAAAGAATGTCGTGTTGGTTCATTCGCCCTATGATCGCTCCAAACCGGAACCCTATCTCTGGGGCCAAGCCTTGCGCAAATTGAATGCACTCGGTGCACGTCAAATAGTCTTTACCCGGTTACCGGTCGGCCCGTCGTCTTCGTTTGTAAAAGACAGCGCACAAACCGGAAATGTGGTTGTCGGTCGCACTGTAATTACTGATCGAGATGATTCACAAACCACGTATCTTGAAAACTGGCCGGTCGATGCTGAGCAGCTAAAGCAAGGTATCGTTTTCATTCCTGCCAGCGAACGAGGAGTTCATCGTTATCACCAATCAGCTTTAACATTTGACGGTAAGGTTTACGAGTCATTGGAAGCGGTTGCAGCTCATGCCCACACCGGCACGCGTGTGGATCTGGATCAAACACGTTATCGAGTGAATTTCAGTGAACCGGTGGCAGACTTGCCAACGGTGTCGCTGGATCAAGTGTTAAGAGATGAATTAATCAGTGAACTGGTTAAGGATCAAACCATCGTCATTGGCGGTTCACGGGAGGTGTTAACTCCGGGGCTGGTGACACCTACAACCGGCGGTTCGGCGGCAATGTCATTACTGGAGTTCCAGGGAATCGCGTTGAATACGTTGACCAACAAGGCGCAAATCAATGTTTTAAAACCATGGATGGTGTTGTTGATACTGGTTGCGCTGACGATGTTAAACATCGTTGTGTATTCCAAAAGTGCGCTGCGAACCGGATTAGGTTTTACCATTATCATGATGGTGTTGTTGCCGGTGGCTGCCGGGGCAACACTGGGATATCTACGTATATGGTTACCGCTGATGGCTTTACTAGGTGCGCAGTTTGCCTGCATGGCTTATCTATTCGTACGCAAGGCGATCACGCAGGAGCGACGTGTCTCGCATTTACTGGCGGAGGCTACACGTCAACTGCAAGACAAGATTATTCCAGAGAGTGTTTACACTAATCCCAATCTGTGGCCGCAACTGGTGGAATTGGCTCATCAGATCGTCAACATCGAGCGCATGGTGTTCCTGAATGCCAAGGGAAAGAACGATCTGGAAATTGCAACAACATCGGGATGCGATGCGGACGATTTTGTCGCACAAAGACTTAGGGCGGATAACACACCGTTTAACACCGCCAGGCAAGCAAACGTGCCTGTGCCTATTACCAGTTTAAAGCAAGTGAGCGATACCATGTGTGAGGAAAAAGAAGCCCAATACATGGTACGGCTCGAGTATGAAAAACAACTGCAAGGATATTGGGTATTCACGGTGCAGTCCGGGACGGACCAGTCGTTGTTGACTTTAACCACTGTTAGGGCCTTGGCCGGTGAGTTATCGAGCTTGATCTATCACTGGCGTAGCTGGCAGGAAAGTGAAAAAGTCAGCAAAAACAATACTCATCGCATCGAGGCTAATAACAGTCACGCGCTCACGCGTCATCTGCGAGGTGCATTGGATCGAATCGGCTGGCGCGTTGACAGTATGGAAACGGTTTTGAATTGCCTTGAGTCGGCGGCCGTTGTTTACGACCCGTTCGGCCGTGTGATGTTTGTCAATGAATCCATGGGTGAACTGGCACAGCATGCCAGCCTGCGTTTGTTTGAGACACCCGTCATACAGTTTATGCAAAATACCATCGGCACCGACGAAGGGCATTGTCGTCAGTTGCTACAACACACGTACATGGAGAAATCCAAATTTGAATTCCCCATCCGCTTACAGCTCGGTAGCGAGAATCGAACTTATTCGTTCAAGATGCAATCCCTGCAGATGGCCAGTAACGAGCGTCTGACTCCGCCCAATCCAATGCCGTTCGAAGTGGGGGGATTATTGTTTGAACTCATTGATGTTTCCCAGGTGGACAAACGCTTTGAATTGAAGCACCAGTTGGTATCGCATGTCAGTACGGAGTTGAGAAACAACTGTGCCTCCCTGTTAATGGCTGTCAATTTGTTAACCGATGCCAAGAAGAATCCGGAGCAACAGGACCGTCTTATCGATCTGACGAAAAGCAAGGTCACTGAGCTAAAAAGCTTGCTGGATGAGAGCCGGCAGTATTTGCAAGTGGATACTTATGCCAAGCAAATAGACAGTTATCCGGTTGATTTGAAACCACTGGTTTTGGCCGCTATCAGCGAGATGGAACCCAGGGCAGACAGGCGAAAGGTCGCACTGGACATACGTTTACCCGAGTTTAGTTTTCACGCGGTCTGTGATCCACTTGCGGTAATGGACGTCTTGGGCTCGATAACGGAACTGTTGCTCACGGACGCCGTCGAGAATAGTACAATACGGATAATTGTAAAAAATCACCCAGAAAGCGTATCGATAGGCCTGAATAACACCGGTTTTGGTGTTCCCAACGAGCGTTTACAGGAGTATCTTTTCGGTTCGGATGATACTGTTACCGGTGAGATGCGAAAAGTGAGGGATTGTATCCCACGGGTGCGGTCTTGGAACGGGGACGTGCAAGCTCACAGTGTGGTGGGAACCGGTATGCAATTTGAAATAACCTTACGTCGATTTTTGAAATATTATGGAATTTGACCTAGCACTTGATGTGGAAAAGAAAGAGGTTCTGGTCGTAGACGACGATCCGTACTTGCGCGAGTTGATGGCGATCACATTGGAAGATCAGGATTTCGATGTATTCCTGGCCGAACATGGAATGAATGCCCAGGAGGTGTTGTCGCGTCGCAAACCGAATCTCATTATCCTGGACATGATGATGCCGGTGATGGATGGGCTTGAGTTTTTAAAGTGGTTGCGCGAAGAACAAAAATCGAATATCCCCGTGATTGTCATGACGGCCTTCGATGGCGATCAAAAAATCGACCAGCTTACATCCATCGGCGTATCCAGCATACTGATCAAACCGGTCCCGGTTCATAAACTGTTAAAAGTCGTACGCGAATCGATTCAATAACGATACGTTGACAAGTCCGCTAAGGGCTTTTCGCACGTTAAAACCGTTTTAGGTGCGCATACTCTGACTGTTTTCGGTTCTTGCGACGATGGGTACGATAATGGTCAAATCGGCTTGTTTTCGGAGACCTCAGTAACCTTGTTTGTCGAAGTTTACATTCGGTTTGAAACGTCATTCCGCCGGGTTGAGTTTAACTAGCTACTTATATCAAATTACGATCGCACATAGCGTATCGTGATTATTCCGAGTCTAGACATTTTTCCCGTCGGCGGTCTAGCCAGCTCCGTTATCACAACGGTGTGGGTTGGCGTGATCGTTGTGGCGTTTTTTAATCTGCGTTTCGGTTGGGTGTTGTCCGGGTTGGTCGTACCCGGTTATCTGGTGCCGCTCATCCTGGTCAAACCATGGGTCACCGTGATCATTTTGATCGAATCAATTGTGACTTATGCGATTGTCATCTTGTTGTCGGAGCGCTTGTCGAATCGTGGCAATTGGTCCAGCTTGTTCGGTCGGGACCGGTTTTTTGCGCTGCTTCTGGTAAGTGTTCTTGTTCGATTGGTTTTCGATGTTTTATTACTCCCAACGATTGGTGCCTGGGTAACCGAAACGTTCCATTGGCAATTCGACTATCGCAGCAACCTGCGCAGTTTCGGGCTAATTATTATTTGTCTCATCGCAAATCAATTCTGGAAAACCGGTGTAATTCGTGGTTTGTATTGCTTGATTGTGACCACCCTCATCACTTTTGTGGTCGTTCGTTATGGTTTGCTGATAATCACCAATTTCACCGTGAGCAATCTTGATTTTATGTATGAAGATATCGCTGCATCGGTGTTGGCGAGTCCCAAGGCATACATCATCTTGCTCACCACCGCTTTTCTTGCCTCACGTATGAACCTCAAATACGGGTGGGACTACAACGGTATCTTGTTACCGTCGTTATTGGCTTTACAGTGGTACCAACCTTCCAAAATTTTGACTTCGTTTGTCGAAGCGTTCGTTATATTAATCATTGGAAAACTGGTATTACGTACACCGTTGTTTACCCGGGTGAATATGGAAGGTGCGCGCCAGTTACTGTTGTTTTTTAACATCTCATTTCTCTACCGTATCGCGCTCGGGTTTCTACTACCGATTCTATTGCCTTCTTTCAAAGTCACCGACGGCTTTGGTTTCGGTTATTTGCTGGCTACGTTGCTGGCTATGCGTATGCACGATAAGGACATCATTGGCCGGGTTACCCGGGCAACGTTGCAAACATCATTGTCAGCCGTCGCCACGGCCAGTCTGATAGGTTTTGCATTGTTCCTCCTGCCCGATCGTTTTGTCAGTCCCCGGGTGGAGCGAAGCGAAGCGCAGGTTCCGGTTATGGTCGAGCAAGAGACGGCATTCTTGCCACGGCTACACGATGATCGTGTTGCATTGAAACAATCGCTGGCATTACCGGAAATTCCGCAACCGCTGCCGCGAGAGATAGAAATATTCAAAACCGGATTGGAGCATCTGCAACAATACATCAAGAACAAAGATCAACAAGAACTGGAAGCGGCCACATTTAATTTTGATCGCGTTCGTTATCGCTTGCATTTTCTCGAAGATCGTTACCTTTATCTTACAGAAAGACCGCCTAGCCGCGGATGGGGAATGTACGTGTTAGATGCGGATCGTGAAAAAGGTTTGGTATTGGAAGTGCCACGCGCACTGGATGAGCAAGGAACATTGGAAGCCGCCACAGGTTTGTTTGCGCGCTTGCAAGGTCGTGCACTGGCAATCGCCGGCAGTCCGCGCAAAGCGAACGCGGATGGTTCAGCCGATGTTCTGCGTTATCGGCATACTTTTTTTCATACCTTTCACCGTACATTTGCGGATGGTGATGTTTTGCAGGTGCGAGGCGAGTCGCCTGAAGTGAGGCTCGCGCTCGGTGCTACCCGGGAAGAAGCTCAATTACCACTGCCTAATTCAACTAACAATGTGCTTTGGGTTAACAAACGTCTCCCCAATGGCTTGGTGTTGGCAAATCTGAAGTCGATGTTGCGTGGTATCGACATTAATTGGACTCACTTGCCGGTGGAGAATCTTCAGCGTGAGAGTACGCGTCGTGGGTTTGCGGAATTATTCGTCAATCAAGATGCACGCCGCTATTTGTTGGCACAGACGTTAAACACCGAGGGTGTACTCCCCTATCAGGTCAGTGATTTGAGAATCGATGGGTTTCTTCAGGAATGGATTTTGACCAATAAAAATAGTATCGCCCAACGTGGAACTAATTTCTATCAAGTGCCACGATTGGATGAGCTACTGTTTATCGACGAAGAAGTACTCACTCCCTTGCTCGATGTGATTGAAAATGAGTACAGGGAAAACGACTGGAGTGAACGGGGAATTCAAATCTTAAAAGTACTGGATGCGACGGCAGCCGCGGTTGGTTATCGCTTACTTCGTTACCGCCATACATCGACCAACGAAGACTTTTTAATCCTGACGGACTTCGAGAATACCCAGGAACCCAAGTACTGGGGAACCTATGTCTTTCGGCTGGGTCCATCCGAGGATATAGTTGTTCAAATCCCGAGACCGTTGTATGAGGTGAATAGTTTCGAATACGGTGTTGCGTTATTTGCGCGGATTAAAGGGAAAGTACTACTAGTAGGCGGTGCTCACCCAGACGCCAACACCGACGGTAGTGCCGATATTGTGCAACTCCCCAACCAGCAAAGCATGTTTACTTTGGTCAATCAGGTCGTGTTGCGTGAATCCGGTGAGCGGCCCTTGTTGACCGTACAAAGCCGTGCCTTCGGAGAGCGTTTGGAGTCCCCATCCCCGAATGTCGACGCCATGATATCTATTAGCAGTGGCGCATATCGAGAACATCAGTTAAGTCCGTTAGTGTCCGATTTGTTAACGGTACTGGAGAACGATGGATTGGACTACCGATTTATAGACGGGTCTGCACCTACCGCTGGTTATGAAGTGAGCAGTGTGCCACAAGTGACTTATTTGGATGCGGTCAATAATAAAGAGTTTGTGGGTCTGTGGTTGTCACGTGAAGCGCGCGCTGGTTACCAGCAGCAAACGGAGAGTCGAATGGCCACGGCCAGTTTCGATGCGCTGGGACTGCCAAGCAGCAATACCGATTTAATCAGTCACTTGTCATCTCGTGAAATATCGAAATCAGCCCACGATATACCTCAAGATCTGATTCAATGTATTGCCGACTATACGGAATACCTCGACGTAGTTGCGTTGCGCCGGGTGCAACAAGAGTGGCCTGAGTATCAAATGCAACGTATTTTGGACCGGGATTCACGCCAATATTTTTTATTGCTTAACGACGAACGAGGTGATGTGGCGATGGTAGCTAATCTTTCGCCACGCCAGCCCCAACAAAGTGTAACGACGCCGGTACCGTTGGACGACAAGCTTATCAGACACTTTATCGATAGTCGTTCCGGTTGGCTTAAATTCGGGCCTACAACATGAGAATTCTTGGCCGACTCATCGCGTTTCTTATCACGCTCGTGTGTTTGGCAGCGGTTGCGTTGCCGTTGCATAGCAAAATCCGCGATGCGTGGCGAGAAGGCAGTCTGGATGTGAGAATCGAAGGCGCCTTACCCAGTGTCGCTTATGTGGTGCCTAAAGATAAATGGTTGGAATTTCCAGTGAACGCATACGACGATCTGGTACGCGTGATCAGTAACGTCAATGTGTCTCCACGTTTTATGGGCTTTCCGGAAACGACCTGGGAATACGCATTGCGCTACCAAATCGTCGATACCCAGGGCAAGATAATTGAAGATAAACGTTATCATCATCGTGCGCGTCTTGCCCTGTTCGAGGATAAACAACAACGTATACACACATCGACCTTTTATCTGGATCAGGATCAAGTTCCTACTTCGGGCAGAATTCTGCTGCTCAATCTTACGGGCATGGGTAATGTAGCCAAGATTCGGTTAAAAGTGGAGTATTCCGATCCATCTATCGGTTCCATCGTTGCTCGTTTATATCAGCGTGAGTCGTTGACCCAAGAAGCGTTGCGTTCCGAATGGCGTCGTCTTTCCGAGCGACAACAACAAAACCTTGCGAGAGCGAGTGTGTATGGGCCTGAGTTACTGCGCGATTTCGAAACTCAGAACTTGCTGCGAAGACGTTGGCGTCCCCAAGGGCCGTTAGGGGTTCAGGACAAGGATTATCAACGCCGCCGTTTGTATGTACTGGAAGAGCCACAGGGTGAGCCGGTGGATGAATACATCGTTCCGTCAGGGCTTTACGTGTCCGAGCATGTGACCGGTGTTATTGGTATACCAGCACCGGGAGGCAGGGTTACTCTGGAGGCATCTAATGCGTCTGACATTAGTTCTCATGGTCGCCATGTGTTTGTTGAGTGGTTTGGTCGTAGCGGACGTGAGCGGCGAAGCTTAAGTTTCCCAGTCGACGGCGATTCGCTGAGTGTAGATTTGCAAAAAGGTGTTTTACAGATTCGTTCCTATAGTCCAGTAGTGATACGGGCGTACTTGTACACTGGTGATGAATCTCAGGAAATCACACCCGCACCAAATACATTAAGGGTGTATACGGTCGGTGATCGTTTGCCGTTGGAATTTTCGATCAGCCATGTGCGCAAGCAACCAACGCCATTTCGGCTTGATCTTCGTTTGCCACTGATTGAACACATCAATCCAGTCGATGTTACTTATTCCATGTTAGATCAGGCTGGTGAGGTTATTGAATCGGGAACATTGACGGCTCAAGCAAACTCATCAGAATATGATTGGTTGCGTGACTACCAGCCACCCAGCAATATTTCCGAGGCGGCGCGTTACTACTTTAACCTAGATGCCCGTGTACATCGTATAAGGCTGACAGCGCCATCGCCCGTGCTGGTGGCGGCTTATACACGCCCAGACGATCTTATTCACCGTACTCGCGTACCTAGCGATTACCGTATCGGTGAGTCGGATGATGACAGGCAACCAACTTGGTTTGTCATACGTCCAGTGCAACACGACCAACTGAGAAAGTCTTTTCGTTCGTTTTTGTTGAGTGTGCAACCAAGGCCACCCGAAGTAGATCCTGAAGTCGTCGCTGGGCGCTACAAATGGGAAAGCTATCGGCCGGAGGGAATCTGGCACGGACGCTACTTGTTGAGTCCGGTTGAGGAATTGACTAACGTGCGTGAACAAGCGCGGAGCACCACTTTCAGAGAACTAAATCCTGGGCGGGAAGTCGAGCTAAATATTAGCGGGCGTCCCAATGACCGTCGGGTAACACCAACATTACTCTATATTCGCGAGCACGACATACCACAGTCGATTAGTTTACGTATCGATGGACGCATTGTTTACGAAGGTGCAATCACAGGATACCGGGGAATCATCAAATTGCCTGCGGTCACCAGTGGTGTTCACAACGTATCTATAAATGCTTCTGACGACACGCAATGGATGATTAGCCATGCCGGCGCCGGTTATCAGGGATATCAGCTGCGTTTATCACAACAAGTTGGAGACAAACCGTTACATTTTTTTTACGAGAAAGTGGATATAGCACCTGAAGTGTTATCAGTCCAGATTCAAAGCAATGATCACGACCAGGCGTTGCCTACGAAAATGCGTATCAAAATCGCCGGTGAACGGCGGGTGGGTGGCCCATTTCAGTCCTGGACTCTAACTGATCGCGAGTTTGAAATTACACCGGATCCCAGCGATTCCGTTGTTGTATTTGGAACGAAAGATGAGTTACTTAATAAAACTGCAACTCTGTTTGTACCTATCGGTGATGATTTCCCTCTAGGCCGCTACCGCATTGAACTTGAATTGATGAAAGGCCCAGCTTCTTATGTCACGCTCTATCGCATCATCCCAGGCGAGTACAGCGAACATCAGTTTTTCACGGAAAATATCTTAGACGACGTGTGATGCGCCTGGTTGTCTTTGTTTTGCTATTGGCAAATATGAATATCTTGGTTGCAGACGATACTCTCAATTCCCTTTGGCGCGGTAGTTTTGTGCCTGCCTATACGGAACCATCGCGTTCGGAGTTCAAACGTGCTAAGAAGTTATTTAATAATCATTTTGCGGGTGAAGAGCCTTCGCAATTGGAATCTTCCTGGCGTGAACTGGGTTATGAATTGATAAAATGGCAAGAGTCTGGTCGCGATTTCTATGTGTTACGGGAAATTGAAAACCAACGCCTCGGACGTGGTTTCTTTGTGTTCCCGGCGGACGGAGCGCACAGCCGTTTGGTGTTACAAATCCCCCATGGCAAGACCGATCTATACACGGGTAAGATTGGCACACAACTAATGGTAGAACATGTCTTTATTGCGGGTATATGGAATACAGCACCACGTCGTTACGATAAAAATGATGTATCGGTGAATGCGGATATGGGAAAACATACAAACAGTTATTTTGCGGCCTTCACCGAGGCTTTAGGCGCCGAGCGTGAGCACATTGTGACCATTCAGCTACACGGTTTTTCCGGCTTGAACCGCACAACAGTAACCGCTGCCAATGCAGATGTTATTATTAGTCCGGGAATGAAAAAGGCTAACAGTGTAACGGATGCTTATCACACTTGTTTACACGATCGTCTTGGCAAAAACGTATTATTGTTTCCGCGTGATGTGAACGAACTGGGAGGGACGTTAAACATCAGTGGTAAAATTCTGCGAAAATATGGTTGGCATGAATTTGTTCATTTGGAACTCAGTAAGGGGTTGAGAACTGAATTAAAGAAACATCGTAAATCTAGAGCACATCTAATAGACTGCCTACAGTAAACAATGCCGCAAACGCGATTATTGGCCGGCACCTTACTGGCAATGCTGTTCAGCATGACAGTCTGTGCGCAAACTTCATCAACGGATGTAGTAGATCATCCCGTTCGCTGGCAGAGCCTCACTAGCGGTCCATTATGGATCAGCATGGATACGCGGCCGCGGCTGGACAAAAAATCAGGTTTTCACCCAGTAAAATTATCACCCGGTCAACGTGTGATTGTGCAATTACCTAGCCGGTCCGCCTTGCGACTGAGGAGTATGGATGACCAGCTCAGCCCCAATGACCTTGTTGTCTTCGTTTCGGATGGAGATTCTCTATACATAGATACACCGCTTATCGAATCCACCGAAAAGCAATCCCTGGTATTACCGGCAGATAGGGGTGAACGCTTGGTGCAAATCGAGCGTCCATTGTACGCGCAGACGCCGGCGCACATTGCCCTATTTTGGTCGTCTGAAGAGACCTACGGCACTGTCTCCAGACGTAGCGAGCCGGTAGCCCTCGGCGGGGGCGCGGTTGAAATCAAACGCGAGAATGATGTGACGGCACAATCGTTTTGGCCGGTTGATGGCGGGCAAGGCTTAAGTTTTGAGGTGGAGGGGCCGGTGCGTTTGTCAATGCAGAGTCGGATACGTTATCCAGCCGGCACCGAGAAGCTAAGTGGCTTGATGCACGTTGAGACCTGGTTGGGCGCTACACCAATAGAGCGTACGCCTTATATTGTGGGTATGGAGCGTAGTGGTGCCGTGTTTGTCAACGGTTGTGCTGAAGTCACCGGGCGCTTACAGAGGCACTTTTATGATGTCCCACAGGGTAAGCACGTCGTATCTTTTATTCCTGACTTCCCAGTTTATGCGCGAGTAACCGTGCAAAAGAACGACGACTTTCTGCTGCCGCGTCTCAACCGGTTTTCAATACCTTTGGATGACAGTGAGGCAACGTATTCGAATAGATTAATACAACTTAACATTGTGCGCGACATCGATTTGATTGGACAGAACAATTCATTTTCAGATAGCGGTTTAGCTGCGGCAGCGAAAACACAGCAAGTAATGCAGGAGTATTCAGCCAATGACGAGGTCGTATCATTGGGTAGGCACTTGATATCGCGTTACACAACTTATCGCAATGTCGTGCCACAGAATATTTCCACCCAAGAAATCTCAATGGCATGGCCCAAAACTAGAAGCCTGGTGAACATCGAGCGCGAGGAGTTTCCTCTGATCGTGAATAGTGAACATAAAGGAGCCATGTTGAGTAATCTGTCCCGGGCGCAATTTGTCAAATTGAATAAGCAATCGGTCAATGACTATAGGATACCGCCACGGCAGTATCCCACAACACTACGTTTGTTGGTGAAGCGACCCAAAAACGACAATGAAATTCGATTTCGTGTTCAGTTAGGCAAGCAGGATGCCAGGGAGCTACGTCTAACCGCCGATCCAATGCCGCCGATGAGTCGTTATAGACCGCCGGTTTCCCACGCAGGTGTAATGGCAGCTCAACTTAGTCAATACAACTATCAAAGCAGGCCAAACACAAACTATTTTATTGAAGGTGATCGCAGTGGCGACATTGTCGATGTGGCTATGGCTGAATTTGAACTTCCACCTGACATCGAACAAGTCACAGTCTTTGACGCGAGTGCTAAACTGGATATTGCCATTCAACATCGTGCAAATAAGTCATACCGGATTGATGAGGTGGAGCGGATAAATATTTCCCAAGCAATGGACGAAGATAAACTGCTCCATAACTTTACTCAGTTCATAACCCGTCCACAGGGTGCAATAGACGTTACAAAAACCGATAAACAATCACAGATTGAAAATCACTGGGTACCCTTACGCCGTCTGTTGTATGCCAATGCCCGTCGCTATAAACAATCCGTCGCGAGTATGGAGGACTGGGAAAAATTTATCCGTTCCGGTAAATCTCCCACCGATGCTGCAAAGATTGTACGTAATGCACGCCAAAGTGAGTCGCGCCAAGATTGGTTGAGTGCTTTGGAAGTTTGGGCGAATGGACGTAACAGCGACATTAAAGAGAATCGCCACCAGGCACTTATTGGTCAAGCATTGGCGTTGGAGGCTTTGGGCGAATCGTTTTTGTCCCAGCGTTTATTGCGATCCATTTTTTATCACGAAGACCAGGCACTACCCGACAGTCAGACATTTCAATTGTTGTTGGAAAGAACACGCGACGATGCATCGAAACTGAGTTTGTTGTCCGCCGCCGCGATGCGTCAACCGAACATCGATCTGTTAGTGCAGTTGGTGGAGGCTTTAATTGAAAACGGCGAGTATCAATCGGCGTTGGATCTCGGTTTGGTGATTCCACTAAAACTACGTCCACTAGAAAGTTTATTGCGGGCGGCTTATGTCCAACGTGATTGGCGGACTTTGGAATATTTGCTGTCCACCGCGAACGATAAAGAACTCATCGCTTATTGGCGGGGTTACCGGGCGCAACAACAACGTAACTATGACCAAGCCGTACAATTGTGGTCTCAGGCAGGCGATCGTGGGAAATCGCTAGCCGAGTTTTTACATGCTGGTGTCGCTATCCACGACACCCTGGGTTTAGATGATCACGCCCTGACGGCCTGGCAACAATGGCAGGCGCATCATCCGGGGACCCATCGTTGGGTGCGGGATGAAACCCTTATCAAACAAAGCGCCGGTGCCGTAACGACTTATGCCGTAGAGCGCAATCTCTACGGACGCATGTATCGCAGCACGCCGCGGCAACCAGGTGTTTTAAAAGCACATGGGCCCGCCCGCTTACGTATTAGCGCGCGGTTGGAATATTCAAGAAAATCGGAAGAACTTCAAGATGATTGGTTAATAATTCGAGAAGGTAACAAAACTCATCATATTGTTATCAATAACGATAGTCCTGTGCCGGGTTTGCGCATCGTCAATGCCGAAAATACTCAAGTAGGTCGTTCAAGCAAATTTGAATTGTATCTTGGCCCGGGTGAACATGAGATTCGCTTATCCGCTAGGAACACACCATTGTTGTTTAATGTCGATGTGCTTCGTCCCGAATTGCCTTTGAATGTATTGCCGCCGATCACCACGAATGCCGTGGAGTCATTTAGCAATAGACCGGATAACAAACTGCCCCAAGAACTGGACCGTATTCGTTTTGTTCAAGATTGCAATTTGGTCAGCGGCTCCGAACTCATAAAGACCCATCGACGCAACATCAATATCGACAATAGTCGAATTAAGGTCAGCGAGTGGCTGGCATCGACGCGTGGCACACCGGTATGGCAACAAGGAACTTCACAATCACAGGCCGTCACCGAGCTTAACGAACTCATTTGGCAGGCTGAGCAGAACAAAGAAAAGTGGACAGAGTATTTGGCTCGTGGTGAACGGTTATTCCAACAAAATTTAACGAATAAAGAATTGAATCCACTGATCAGCCGCTTACGCCGGTTGACCTCGGCACAATGGCGACCGCTAACCAATATCGAGCAAGACGCCGGCGTACATATTCTTGACATCGAGGGATGGCAACCGGAATCACTGGCACTGCGTATACGTAAAGCCTTGATGGGGCCGGTTTGGGACGGCGAACGGGTGGTGACGGGTGGCGCTCAACTGGGATTATCACTTTTTAACTCCGGCACTACTGACCTGGATTTGACATTAACTAGCTTGGATATTCCATTCTTGCCGCGTAGTCCAGTATCCGTGCACTATACCGTGGATAACAGCGCAAGGGATTCTGTGCGCCTTTCAACACAGGATTCGAAACGTAATGTCACAGTAAATATGCCGGATGGTACACATACCTTGCGTGTAGGTATTGTTCAAGCTTTCGCCAATCAGTATGTGAAATTGAGTGTCAGACAAGGGGGACAGGTCTTGGCCGAACCATCCAGACGCGTATATCACGTCGCCACTAACGACGTGCCGGTCCAGGTTTTAGTGAACGGTCCCGCCTGGTTGCGTATAGACGAAAACCGTGCCGGTCGAGCCCACTATCAATACATGTTTGTGGACCCGGGTTGGCAGCGTGTAGTGTTGAAACCGCCGGCAGGTCGCGACGAAGCCTTGTATCGTATCCATCAACGGTTACCGGGCGGAAGCCGCACCATAGCACCGCCCGTCACCCAAGTTGAGTTGGCCCAAGTTCCCAATGCACCGTTTGAATTATTCGCATCTCCTAGTGATTCATTGGTAGCCGTAGATGAAAATCTCGAACCCGATTTAAGCGGCACTTGGGGCACCCATCTTTCACTCAACAGTCGACGTAATTTTGAAGAAGATTTGGTTGAAGCGGGTGAGCAAGACGAATTTTTCGAAGCCCGTGGCGAGTACCGCATGTTTAATCGGGACGACACACTTCATCATCGTTCGCTTGTATTGGGTCGCCTGCGCAGCGACGGCGGTTCCACTTTGGGTGTTGCTCACCGAGTAGTGTTTGACAACGGCATATGGCCGTATCGTTTGCAGTTCAACGGCGGTGTTTTTGGTCAGGATATTGAATCGGAAAGTTCATCGTTTGAGACTTCGATTAACCTGAGCGCCAGCGCATCGCGACTATTTGAAATTAGTCCAGATAGTGATGTGATACCACGGTTACGTGTGTTTTGGCGTTCTTTGAGTCTGGACGAGTTTCCGGATACATCCGATCAAATCGATCAAGACGTATTTACTCGTTATAAGTCAGACCACGAGTCGGGTTTGACCTTGAGTGGTCTGTACTTGCATCGTCCCTGGCAGGATACACAATGGGTAGCGGGTGCCGGAGTGACGACTAATGAATTATCCAATGCAAGCGAGATTGATTACTACCAACTGCGCGCCGGCTGGCGGCAATTGGTGAGTGCGGGTGTACTTGACGGGGAATTTCGTGTGCGTCGTTATCTGGACGATGACGATCGTGCCGAATCAGTGACCCGGCCCAGTCTGCGGGTAAAACTGGATGTGGAGAAATGGCAGTTGGACCGCAGCCGTTGGCAGTTGTCTTTCTCTTTTAACCGGGATTTCGAATCCCAGGACAATTCTATTCGTCTGGAATTGGATCGTATCTTTAGCCGGCATCGGGGTTTCAGGGATTTTCGCTTGGGCGAGACACGTTTTCGGCGTTTACGTGAAGAACGCTACCGTCAGCTTTATCAGTGAGTTTAAGTGACTTCCGGGATTAACAAACAATTGCGGTTGGGCATGTCCGCATTGGACCAACGCATGTACGCCTCGTTGCTCGGAGAAATGGAACGGGTTTATTCGAATTGGGAGGACGACGCGGCGAGCACGGCCAAAGACCAACCCAACTTGCGTGTGATTCGATTCTTGTCTGTATTTCTGCGCGAACAACAACGGATCCTGGATAACCTGCACACTCTTTATGCTGACTACAACAATCACCATCGAACTGCGGTCAGCGAATCTCAGAAACAACATGCGATTTTAGTTTTTGCCCGCGAGCTGGGAGCATCACGCCGCCAACTACTCGGTGATCAGTTGGCGTTCAGACGTTGGTTTGGTCATGATTCGATCTCGGAAAGATACATGCGTCGCCATGCTAAACTTGAACGTTTGATTTCGTTCACACTGGAGCGCATAGGTGTGATTGCGGCTGACGTGCTGCAACGCGATTCCGAACAGGGTTTGGACAACTGGCCGCGATTGGGCATGGAGGTGCTAGTGGAACCTTACCTGACTTATGAAGGTGACTACCGGGTTCGCGTAGCGGCATTTCGTTGTCTGGCCAAAGCCTTGGCCGGCATTCAATCCCACGGCAGGGAGCGCGTCGTTACCGATTCAACCTTGCGTTACGTCTATCGTTCGGCCATGGATCATCGGCAAGATGTGTGGATTCAGTGTGAGGCCTTGGATCTGATGCAACACCTGTCCCAGGATTCTCTCTCAACGATCATTCGTTATCGTTTGGAAAACCATGGTGAGGGCGACGACTTATTCGTACGCCGGCGTTGCGTTTATTGGTTAACTCAATCGGTACGGCAGGATCCGTTATTGGCCGACCTGTTGCCGGCAACGTTGAAAGACCCGAGCCCCTATGTGAGACAAAGCCTGGCCCAAGGCTTGAATAATTTATCTCCGGTCACCGCATCTATTCTGCTAGCACCGTTGATACGAGACGACGCGGAACCTTCGGTACGTGCGGCGGCGGCGAATGAGTTAGACAAACTGGTTACCCATACTACTTTGTTTGAAAAATCACTTGATGTCTTGAATCATCTGTTGAGACACGAGTCGGATTCGTTTGTTGTGCGCATGGCACTGGATGTTATCAGCCGCTGTCATCGAGTCCTGGCAGAAGCCGAGCCAGAAAAATCACAAGCATGGCTGAATGGTTTGTTACCCGCTTTGAAAAACGTACATGTAAACGCGAACAGTTTGCCGGCGCGGCGTTGGGCGGCGCAAACCATGGAACGTCTGTGGGTGCAACATTCACCCATTCGCCTAGCCTTGTTTGAGCGTGTCAAACAGGAAATCAGTCGTGTCGAAAGAGGACGAACGGTGCGGGTAACAGCAGTGGAAGCCAAGGCGTTGGATCAACCAACGCTGGGGCGAATACTCGCAGCGGCAGCCGTCGACGATCATGGCCTTGATTTGGAACAACGTTCCTGGGGTTGGCGGATAACCCGGGGACATGAGCGGCGTTTTCGCACCTGGCGGTTCATTCATGAGCTACTGCATTCCAGTACCGACAAGCGGCAAGCATTCCGCCACACCATCGGCCGGGTTTTTCGCGGTAACGTGCGTGCTCCTTCCAGTATTTTGGCGGAGTTGGCCGAGACCAAAGTACCGGGTGAACCACTGACTTTCGATACAGAAAACGGTTGGCGCCCGTATGTGCCGTTGGTGGATGAATTCATTTCCGCCATCGATCAAGGCGCGCGACCGGTGCGAATTTTTACCAGTGAAGGGGTGACGGAAATACATCCACCACCCTCATTCTTACGACGCCTGTTGGCACGTATACGGTTAACCTTGCAGTTTCCCCGTTTTGCCGTGTTACGCAATTGGCGTGAAGGCAGTCAATCCGACCCGGGGGCTTACATTCAAGCGGTCGAGCAGCTCGGTTTTAATGTGCATTTTCTGGCGCACACGGACGGTGAACAATCGCGCGACGTCGACCCTGCGGTGGAACGTTTCTTTAATACAGCATGAACTGGCCTTTCTCTTTTCAGTGGGAACAACTTGCTGACTATTTTTTCTCGGCGTATACGAATTCGCTGCAAGATCTGATGTTATTTTTAGTCGTCTTGGCGCTTTTGTTTTTTGGACGCCACTACTATTTGAATTGGCGAATGCGTAAGGCACGCGAAAGTATTCCCCTGGTACTGGGTGGTTGGGGTACCCGGGGTAAGTCGGGTACCGAACGCATCAAAGCCGGTCTCTTGAATGCGATGGGTTTTTCCATTATTTCAAAGACGACCGGTTGTGAAGCGATGTTTTTGAATGCCTATACTTATGGCACTTTGCGTGAGATGTTTTTGTTTAGGCCTTATGACAAGGCTACGATCTGGGAACAAACCAACATCATGCGTCTGGCGCACAAGCTCGGTGCGGAGGTGTTTTTGTGGGAATGCATGGGTCTGACGCCGAGTTATGTCGACGTGTTACAACGGCAGTGGACCAAAGACGATTTATCGACTATCACCAATACTTATCCCGATCACGAAGACGTGCAGGGGCCGGCCGGTGTGGACGTCACCGACACCATCGCTACTTTTATTCCACCAAATGGTAATTTGATTACCACCGAAGAAGTCATGTATCCGACTTTGCGTGACATCGCAACATCGCGTAATACCAAGATAACCAGCGTGGGCTGGAAACAAGCCGGTTTGCTGACACCCGATGTTTTGTCGCGTTTTCCATACGAAGAACACCCTTACAACATCGCGTTAGTCATAGTTATGGGCAAGGAACTAGGTGTATCCGAAGAATTTGCCGTGAAGTCCATGGCGGATTATGTGATCGCGGATCTGGGTGTGTTGAAAGCTTATCCCGTGGCACATGTGAAAACCCGGCGCTTGGAGTTCGTTAACGGTTGCTCCGCCAACGAGCGTTTCGGGTGTATCAATAACTGGCGACGTATGAGATTCGATACCCAGGATATTTACCAAGAACCGGGTGTTTGGATCACTACCGTGGTCAACAATCGAGCCGACCGTGTGCCGCGCTCCCGTGTATTCGCGCAGTTGCTGGTGGATACTTTGTCGGCGGACCGGCATTTTCTTATCGGTACCAATCTAACCGGTTTGCAAGGTTATATTCGTGAGTCTTGGGACGAGTACACCCGTGATTTAACACTGTGGCCACAGGTCAGTGGAGACGAAGGGCGGGAGAACCACCCCATCGAAGAGCTCAATAAAATGTGCCGTTACATGCGGGTGCCTCTGTCACAACGCGATGTCAAAGCGCGTTTGCACGCCATGTTGCAAGGCATTGGACATGGTGATGCGGAAGTGCTCTCCGAATCATGGAATAACTCGGATTCCCTGCGGCAATCCTTGTCCGATTTCGATGAAGAAATAGTTAACGACATTATCACTCAAGTTGAACAGAATACTAAAGCTTTGGATGAATACACAGACTTAAGGAAAAAAATCGAGCAAAGTGTCAGTGCTTCGGATGAACTCGATCAATTATTTCGCGATCAATTGTGGAAATGGTTGAAAAGAAAAATCTCTGTTGTTGAAGATTCTCATGCGACCGGTGAACAGATTGTCGATCGTATTCGGCGTGAGACACCACCCGGCATTCACAACCGGGTCATGGGATTGCAAAATATTAAGGGCACGGGTTTGGATTTCGTCTATCGATGGCAGGCGTGGGAGCGTTGCTATGAAAGTGGTCGACAGTTATTGAGCAATGAAGTACCCGAAGTAAAACGTGGTCTGGAAATGTTATCCCAGTTCCAGGAGTTCGGCGTGTTGAGTGAAGAATATGTCAAAGGCGTGTTGGAGCAGGTGAAGCCCAGGGATGTCGCGCAAAATGAAGTGTTTCAGGCCGAGTTACAATCTGTAGAAACCAATCTATCCGTTACGATGAGTAAGATCGATGCACAACTGCAGGGTGATGGTGGTGGTCCGCAAGGTGGTTTTGTTATTGGTGTGTTGGACGCGGTCGAAGCTTTTCTCGATGCCGGTGATGCGGTTAAGCGCCGAAAAAAAGCGAATCAAATATATAAGGATTTAGCCGCCGAGAGAATCAGCAACGAACGTGCGGTGACCGAACTTAAAGCCCTTACCCAGAGGCAAAAAGGTGGTTGGCTACGACAAAAAGTGTTGCAAAGAAAAAAGCAAAAGCTCGATGAATACAGTGCCAGCACAGCAGCTTGACTGATCCAGTTGCTGGTCTTAAATATTTACTAGATCAGGCACTAATAAAAAGCCGATCATGATAATGATGAATAATATTAAGAATACTTCTGTAAATCGTTGATCCATGATTCTCCACCCTTTGTCCGAGAACAACTACTCCCTTGGTCTTTTCCGGACGGTTTCTATTAAAAGTGTAGAAACCATACGCCGCTGGCACCAGATATTCTGTGAATTAATTCACAAGTGGCAAAAGAAATCGTTACTATTCAAACTCGACAGATAATTGAAGTTTTAGGAGGACAGGGAATGATTGAGCAGGACAAAGATATTCTTGTAGTCATTGATGTGCAAAATGACTTTTGTCCGGGAGGTGCGTTGGCGGTGGAGCGGGGGGACGAGGTCGTGCCCTTGATCAACCGGATTGCCGGTCAATTCGAGCATGTCATTCTGACTCAGGATTGGCATCCTGTGGGTCACTGGTCATTCGCCAGCACTCATCCAGGAAAACACCCATTTGAATCCATTGATATGAGCTATGGTGCGCAAACCTTATGGCCGGATCATTGCGTCCAAGGTTCGCACGGCGCCGAGTTCCATTCTGATCTAGAAACCAACGGGGTGGAAATGGTTATTCGTAAGGGATTTCGTACAAAAATCGATTCTTATTCCGCGTTTTTTGAAAACGACCATGCGACGCCCACCGGTTTAACAGGTTACTTGCGTAGCCGTGGTTTTAGCCGGGTGTTTATGGCCGGGCTGGCGACGGACTATTGCGTTGCCTATTCGGCAATCGATGCCCGGCGCGAAGGTTTTGACGTGGTAGTCATCGAAAACGCTTGCAGGGCCATTGATTTAGAAGGCTCTTTAAACAAAGCGCTCGACGACATGAAGCAAGCGGGTGTTTCGGTGATAGAGGGTCTATGAGCACTCATATACAGGCTCGCCTAATACATCTGTTTTAGCGATTATGCCCAAACCCGGTGCGTTAGGTGCTGCCATGCGTCCATTCACGCGTTGTGGCGCGCCGTCGGCAATGCTTTTAGTCACATAACTGTTAAAGTCCGTCGCGGTAAACAAATATTCCGTCGGTGTACTGTGGGCTAAGTGAGCGATGGCGGTGGTCACAATGTCCCCGCCCCAACTGTCTTCCAGTGTCATGGCTAACCCTAAGGACAAACACAAATCCCGTGCCTGACGGGCTTTGGTCAGTCCGCCGAATTTATTGATCTTGATATTGACGACGTCCATAGCATTGTCGTGGTGTCCGCGCAACAATACATCAATGCCATTAATGGATTCGTCTATCACGAACGGGTGATCGGTGCGGCGCCGTATGGACAAACATTCTTCATAGGATAAACAAGGTTGTTCGATGTAGACATCGACATCACGCACGGCACGCACCACCCGGGCGGCGTCGTGCATTAACCAACCGGTGTTGGCATCGGCCACCAATACATCACCGCTTTGCAATTGTTCCGCCACCGCGAAAATACGCTCGATATCTATGTCGGCGTCGCCACCGACTTTTAGTTGAAAACGGCGATAACCTTCTTTGCGATAGCCGGCGACATTGCTCGCCATTTGCTCCGGGGATTCCTGGGAAATCGCACGGTAAAGAATAAAGTCCTCGCCATAACGTCCACCGAGTAACCGGCATACCGGCATACCGGTGAATTGTCCCAAAATATCCCAACACGCGATGTCGATGGCCGATTTCACATAGGGATGGCCTTTCAAAGCTTTGTCCATATACCAGTTAATTTTTTCCAGCGAGGTGGGATCTTCCCCGATCAATTGCGGTGCTAATTCACCAATACCGGTGCGAGCGCCGGTGGCATACGACGGCAGATAAAAAGGTCCTAGCGGACAGACCTCGCCGTGGCCGGTAATGCCGTTGTCGGTTTCAATACGCACCACCGTGCTGTCAAAAACGCTTACGGATTTACCGCCCGACCATTTGTAACTGCCTTCGTGAATAGGTAAGTCCACCTGATACACGGCGATCCTGGTAATTTTCATTTGCGATAATCTTTGTAGCGGAATTTTCTTGTTAGTCTAGCACGTACCATTTTGAATTAAGTTGAGTTTAATCTCTTAGGGTTTAATCTCTTAGGGTTTAATTCCCCGCCCCTTGGGGCGTAAGCTGTATGGGTGAGTGAAAATGTGCACAAGAGCCACAATGTTACGGTATTGCTTTACCATTGGGTCTTTGCAACAAAATACCGACGTGTGGTATTTGACGAAGCCGTTGACGAAATACTTCGAGATATTTGCCTGGAGATTGAGAAAAGATACCAAGTGAAGTTTATCGAGATAGGAACGGATCAAGATCATGTTCATTTTCTAGTGCAAAGTGTCCCTACGTACAGTGTGACGAGGCTGGTACGGACATTGAAAAGTATTGCGGCACGAGAAGTATTTCGTCGATGTCCGAACGTAAAGAAACAATTGTGGGGAGGTGAGTTCTGGTTGGATGGGTATTTTGGTAGTACGGTAGGTAGATATGGCGATGAGCAAACGATCAGCGAGTATGTAAAAGGTCAGGGGCTAGACTATAACCAAGTTCACCGTGATGATCAGTTATCGTTGTTTTAATACCCCGTAGCTTGCTGCGGGGTAGTTTATTTGACGATACGCCTTGTCCACACCCACCGACAATATATGCATAAAAAACTACGCATCGTACTCGTAGGCCACGGCGTTCTCACCCATGCGTTATTGTGCGCGCTATCGGTCAATGCGCAGTGCAAAGTGGTGGCGGTCTATCTATGGTCTGCGCGGCCACGGGCATCAGCCGCTTCGAAACGTTACGACCAACCGACACGACGATTGGCACGCGGAAAAGGAATTACCCGGTTGCGTTGCAACAGTATCAACGATAGGGAGTTTGCCAAAGGTCTTGATGATTTAAACGCCGACTGTGTTTTGATCGGCAGTTGGGGAGAGAAGTTAACGACGGTACTCGACACACAAGGAGTTTTATTTGTTAATTGCCACCCTTCCTTACTTCCCGCGCATCGTGGTGCTAATCCTTATTTTGCAACGATTCTTGCAGGGGATACGGAATCCGGTGTCAGTTTTCATTTTATCGATGAAGATTACGATACCGGTGCTGTTATCCTGCAAAAAAAATTGATTGTCAACGATACGGACACTGGCTACACCCTGCGGCAACGTTGTTCCGAATTGGCAGCGAGTATGGTGGATCAGCTCATCGACAAGTTAAGCGATCCCGATTTAATCGACGTTATCGCGCAAAGTGATTTGGGTGAACCCAGCTATTCATGCCACGTAACACTGGAAGATGCTCAAATAGACCTAAATGATGATGCCGTGACGATTCACCGGCGAATTCGTGCGGTAATGCCATGGCGGCAAGCCAATATAGTGATTAATCGGATGTGTCGTTTAGTTATCGGAGTGGCGCAACTACGACCGGCACAAGACAATTCTTCCAGGCACGGCAGCATCGTGGAAATAGCCAACGATATTATGTGGTTCAATGCAGGGGACCAGGATATCGGTTTTAAACAACCTCAGCTTACCGTGCTCGGCATCATTTTGCCTTGGTCCTGGTCAAAGCGGCTCATGCGATGTATATGGTGATACGAAAACACGACTTGTCACACTAAGATGGGGAATTACCCCACGCCTGTTTTGTGACAAAGTTCACTGCTTAAAAACCCCGTCAAGCGTATTCTGTTCACCGAGGGTAGCCAGGATGGAGGATACGACCATGGGTGTTGCACAACAAATAATTGATATTCTTCCGCAACCGGTGTTGCGAAAATCGTCGGCGAAGGCGCGAGTTTTTATCAGTTATCGCAGGGACGATAGTGCGGGTTTCTCGTTAGCCATCGAAAAAGCGCTTTCCCAAGCATTGGGTAGGGGCAAAGTTTTTATCGATATTGACGACATTTCGCCGGGAGACGATTTCGAAGATCATATTCACCAGAGTATTTTTTCCTGCGATGTGTTAGTGGTGGTCATTGGGCAGAATTGGAATCCCTCTACTAGCATTGGTGCAAGACGTCTTGATGACTCTGGCGACTGGGTGCGCCGGGAAATCGCAATTGCCCTGAAACGGAATATTACCGTTATACCGGTTTTGGTCGAAGGTGCTTCCATGCCGGATACGGGGCAATTACCGAAAGAACTCGAGGCGCTGGCCCGTTGTAACGGTTTTGTCATGGACCGTTTACAGTTCGCTATGCAAGCCGAGTATCTTGTCAAAAGTGTCCGGGAAGTTTTAAAACGATCAATTTGGAATCGTATTAAGCAGTGGTTTGCAAAACGTAAAGTCGCCGTGGCCGTGATCATAACATTGGTAATCGTTTGTTCCTTTATATATCGTGATGAAGTTAGGCGGGTTTGGTATGAAGGAACAGCCAACAGTTTACATTACCTGGGTTTGCGTGAAGCGAAGTTCATCGAGGATCAGATCGACAGGTTTAAGGTTCGCGATCTGACCATTGGTCTGTACGACAATGCCTTGCAGTATGTCGACGACGACATACACGAGGCTCGAATTTTAATGAAACAAGGTCTGGAATATGGCATGCATCAATTCAACCATGCGGATACAGCGTTGGAACATCTTGAGAGCGCACGCGGTTTGTTGGATGTTTTTATTGAGAAAAACGATGACAATGCAAACGCGCGACTGGTTCGAGCGGAAGTTCTTCGCTATATGGGTGTTTCAGCGGTAATCGAAAAAGACTGGAAAAAAGCGACGGCACTGTATCAAGCCGCAGTTGAAGATTACAAAAAAGCTTATAGAAATGTGCAGGATGCATCTCCAGAATCGAGAAAGGATATCGCTGAACTCAATTCGAGCCTCGCATTTGTTTTTAGAAAGCAGGAAAATTTTTCCAGTGCGAAAAAATATTACTTGAAGAGTTTGGCGATATACAAAGAGCTTGATCCATCCAGTGAAGGGTTGGATGTAGCGCAGGGACTCGCTGAAATGCTGGAAAGTCAATGTGAAATTCGTGATCGGGTTACGGGTTAGGGCGGGGGCGCTGTGTTTAAATTCAAGCAGTACACAACGGTGATTGAGATTATAACGGAGGTAAAGTCGTGAAAAAGGTGGTTTTAATTTCATTTTTAATTGCAACAATGTCGACTACTGTTGCGCAATCTGAACCAGTGATGACGAGCGAAGATGCTGAACGTGTGGTTTTGGACCGTTACGGCGGCAAGATACTTGATACAACAGTGAGCGAACTGGACTACAAAAAAGTTTACGTGGTGCAAGTGTTGATAAAGGGCCGCAAGGTACGGGTGTTTCACGTCGATGCAAACACTGGGGAATTAATGTTCTAAACAACACCAAACACTAAGAGTATCGTCAGCAAGACTAGTTCTGGGTATCGTTGTTTAACAGCGATTGAATTCCTATCCGCCATCGATCGGCCATCTTTTGATTGCCGCTGTCGTTGGGATGAATGCCGTCGTAGGTATCTTGTTCGGCATTAAATCCGCTAAAGTGATCGATCAAAACGATGCGTGATGCAGCGGTGTCCTTCGTTTTGGCTAAATTGGTAAGCCCTTCATTGAATTGTTCGATACGGACGTTGGCGGCATCATGCGCCACAGGAATAATAGCTGCCAGCAGGATATGTACATGTGGGTTATGCGCACGCAGTCGCTCAATGATCTGATTGATTTCACCAATAGTTTCATCGATATCCTGGCCACCACCAATATCGTTAGTGCCTAACCCAAATATTTCACAAATATGAAGGCAAAACCTGTGTAACCCGTTAAAATTCAGTTGCTTAGATTGATTTAGACGGAGGTTTTGCCGGTGACGAACTGTACCCGAGAGGTCGTTGAATTTCCAGCCTTGAAGCGGCGCACGATGCAAGCGGATTTCAAAGGTGGGCACATCACTTCTGATGGCGGTGTACTGCTGCTGCGTCAAGTGGATCGGCGAATGGGATTAACCAAAGAAGTGGATAAAGTAATACCCGAGTCACGTGACCCCCGTTATATCCAACACAGCCAACTCAGTTTGTTACGTCAACGCATTTATGGTTTGTGTCTTGGGTATGAAGATCTCAATGATCATGAGCACATTCGATTAGATCCGGCGATTCAAAGTGCAGTAGAACGGGACAACGTATTAGGCAGTGCCCCAACGCTGTGTCGTTTAGAGAATCGTGTTGATCGAAAAGTGGCGGTAGAGCTGCATAAAGTGATGGTGAATCAGTTTATTGCTTCATTCAAACGAGTACCGAAGCGGCTGGTTCTGGATTTTGATGCGACCGATGATCGGGTGCATGGCGAACAAGAAGGTCGCTATTTTCATGGTTATTATGATCATTACTGTTTCTTGCCCTTGTATGTGTTCTGTAAAGATCAATTGTTAGTGAGTTATTTACGTCCCAGCAAGATCGATGGTGCGAAGCATGCGTGGGCCATATTGTCATTACTGGTCAAGCGATTGCGTCAGGTCTGGCCCGATGTTGAGATTATCTTTCGGGGCGATTCCGGGTTTTGTCGTTGGCGGATGCTCAAGTGGTGTGAAGGTCATGGTGTCGGCTATATCGTGGGCATCGCTAAGAATAATCGGTTAAACCGAATGATTGAGGGTGATCTGAGTCGGGCGGAACAGACAATGACTGCATTTCACCCCAAGGTGCGCCGATTTACCGAGTTTCAATACCAAGCCGATAGTTGGGATCAACCCCGCCGCGTCGTTGCCAAGATAGAAGTGACGGATAAAGGGCGTAACCCCCGTTACGTGTTGACCAACCTGACGGGCAATCCTGAAACGCTGTACGACACGCTGTATTGTGCGCGTGGTGAGATGGAGAATCAGATCAAGCAACAGCAATTGGATTTATTTGCGGATCGCACCAGTTGTCACCGCTGGTGGGCCAACCAGTTTCGGGTATTAATGTCGTCGTTAGCCTATATTTTGCTCGAATCCATTCGACGACTGGCCTTGAAACAGACCGAACTGGCTCACGCCTATGTGGGCACGATTCGCTTGAAGTTATTGAAGGTCGGCGCAGTCATTATCCACAACACGCGCCGCATCCGATTTTTACTCTCCAGTAGTTATCCGTACAAGGACTTGTTCCAGACGGTCGCTGCACGATTAATACCTGGGTAGTTCACCGCCTTGGTGAGGGTAACCCGATGGCGAGACGCCAGGGACCCTTGCGTCAAAAATTGGACTCATCGACAACAACAATCCCATTACCTTATATCTATAGCGAACTACACGAGCGGATCGCAATCATCATCGTCTTTTGATGTTCAATCCCCTCATGCAAACACAAAAATCACGCTTTCGTAAAAACGGATGAAATATCCAGGCTAAGTGCATGAGCACGATATCGGGAATATTGCGCGCTGCCCATTGGTCAATCCGTTTAAGCACCTCATCGGCACGCCAACCCCAATGACCCTCATGGTCGGTATCGTAGTTGCCGCTTTCATTGTCACCGGAGTATCCGTGACCCATGCTGCCGACAAAATCGACGCTGATATCTGCTTCTTTTAAAGCTATCCACAACGGTCTGCGGTAACTACCGTCGTCACCTTGTGTAATTGAATCACCCAGGGGCATGATGCGAAGGGGCGTTTGCTCCGCAGCGACTCCGTCGCTGGGCAGTAGCGACACCAGGCAAATTGCAGCAGACAAAACCCGCCCGACGGTGTGAGCGAAATGAACTGGGAACTTCACTTCGCAATCAACGTCGTTTGACAACGAGATCATCTCTATTTGGTGCAATACATTGCTGTCTACGCAGGTTTTCCCTTTACAAGAAAACTTTGGAAAAGTGTATCGAAAACGATGCGTGTGTCCTGCTCGGAAACATAGAGCACAATCTCGGTGTAAGTCGAGCTGATTTCGATTACGCGTTCGTATCGAACAGTTATTCGACGAGACCGGCGTCCGTTAAGTGTTAATTTCAGCCAATACATAAAAGACAGAAAATCCTACATCGAAACCGGGATTACGTGCCTCGGAACGGATTGCGCTGTGGCAGATTAGCCGAGATAGGCTTTTTTGACTTCGTCGTTTTCAAGTAATTCTTTTCCCTGTCCTTGCAAGACAATTTCACCGGTTTCCATGACATAACCCTTGTCTGCGATTTGCAACGCCATCAGAGCGTTTTGTTCAACCAACAATACGGGCACTCCTTGTTCGCGGATACTAAGAACGGATTCAAATATTTTTTCCACTAACATTGGGGCGAGTCCCATGCTGGGTTCGTCCATTAACAGTACTTTAGGATTCGACATCAAGCCACGTGCCATAGCCAACATTTGCTGTTCGCCACCGGAAAGCGTTCCGGCTACTTGATGATGGCGTTCCCTGAGCACGGGAAACATAGATAGCACGTGTTCTTCGGTGTCTTTTATCGCTTGTGTGTCGTTGCGCAAAAAAGCACCGATTTTGAGATTCTCATGAACGGTTAGACGGCCAAAAATACGCCGGCCTTCCGGTATTTGAACAATTCCACGGGCCACAACGTCATGCGGCGCAACCCGCGCCAGATCGTCGCCATGCAATTTCACATGACCTTCTGCGGGAGCAAGGATACCGCTGATGGCTTTCAATGTTGTTGTTTTGCCAGCGCCATTGGCGCCTATGAGTGTGACAATCTCATTTTCGCCGACGTCGATAGACAAACCGCGCAATGCGTGAATGTTGCCGTAGAAGACGTGTAAGTCCGCAACCTCTAGAATTGACATGTCACTAGCCGCTGGCAAGTTTCATTTTGCTAGCACCGGATCCCAAATACGCTTCAATGACTTTAGGATCATTTTGAACAGTTTCCGGCGAGCCTTCGGCAATTTTCTCACCATGGTCTAATACTGTCACCTTGTCAGACATGCCCATGACCACACGCATCTGATGTTCGATAAGCAAGATGGTTACCTCTAACTCGTCCCTTACTCTTTTAATAAACGTCATCATATCGCTGCTTTCGCGTGGATTCATTCCAGCCATAGGTTCATCCAGCATTAGTACTTTTGGTTTGGTGGCCAACGCACGACCAATTTCTAAACGGCGTTGTTCGCCATAAGCAAGATTACGCGCCAACATGTCGCCACGTCCGGTGAGACCGATGAATTGCAACAAGCGAATGGCTTCATCGTGCGCGTGCTTCTCGTCATCCCTGGTATGTTTATCATTGAGAATCGCACCCCACCAATGAGACTTTAGGTGTAGATGCATACCAACCAATAAATTTTCGATGGCGGTAATGTTGCGGAATAAACGAATATTCTGATATGTGCGGTTAATACCTGCGGCCGCTACGACATCCGGAGTAGCACCATCGACACGTTTGTCTTGAATCCATACCTCGCCGGAACTCGGTGGATAGAATTGCATGATGCAGTTGAATACTGTGGTCTTACCTGCACCATTGGGTCCGATAATGCTATGAATCGCCCCTTCATGCACATCCAAATCGAGATTGTCCACCGCTGTCAAACCACCGAAGCGTTTGACCAGTTTCTTGGTGACTAACAGGGATTCACCGGTCATTGAGATGGAGTTGTAGTACGCAGTTCGGATGCGATGGCGGTGCGGGCATCGTCCACTTCTTGCAGCTCGCGCTTGCGTGCTGCCGATGGCCATAAACCTTCGGCCTTGATGCGCATCATGACCACGATAACGATGCCGTAAAACAGAAAACGAAACTCGCCAAATTCGCGTAGTAACTCCGGCATGCCGATTAACATAGCAGCGCCGACAATGACACCGGGAATACTGCCCATACCTCCGACAATGAGTAGCGCCAGCACGTTAATGGAGATCAACAATTGAAAACTGTGTGGGAATATGGAGCCCAACATGACGGCAAAAATAGAACCGGCGACACCGGCAAATGCTGCGCCTAATCCGTAGGCCAACAGTTTCACATTAACTAAATTGATGCCGAGTGCCTGGGCGACATCCTCGTCATCGCGAATGGCGGTCCAAGCGCGGCCCAACCGGGAATTTTCTAGCCGCCAGGCGAAAAACGCCACCACACCTGCAGATACTAAAGTGAGATAAAACAAATCTACCGGGTCATCGAGTTCAAAACTGCCGACCAATGGCCGTGGGATGGACAACAAACCCTGCGCGCCGCCTAACACCGGTTCGGCCATGTCGGAGATGACCAAAACACGTACGATCTCGCCTAGGCCCAATGTGGCAACGGCAAGGTAGTCGCCACGTACTTTAAGTACCGGCACACCAAATAACACTCCGACGACTAGAGATAATCCGACGGCAACCGGCAACGCTTGCCAATAGGACCAACCGGCGATAGCGTATTCGTTATTCGCAGTGAGTAATGCCGTGGTATAGGCACCTACGGCGAAAAACGCTACAAAGCCCAAGTCCAATAAACCCGCCAGTCCCAGTTCTAAGTTCAAGCCCATGCCCATCAGGATATATAAACCGACTAACATAAACACTTGCCCGATAAAGTTACCGGCCACATAAGGGAACACCAACAGCACCAGAGCAAAGATTGCAATGGTGGTGAACCGTATGGCTTTTTGTTGACCAGGTGGCAGTCCTTGATAAATATTCGTGAAATGCTCGCGTTTGGATGTCCAAACAAACGTGAGAATCGCAGTGACGATGAAAATACCAATGGCCGAACCGAGACGGAGACCGTCATAGGTGAAAATCAATGCACGCACCGGTTCCGTAATTTGTAAGATGAGTTGCAGCAATTCCTGGAATAACCCTACCAATGCCGCTGCGCACAACCCAATCACGATTGAACGTCGATACACGTAGGGTAGTGAATAGATTAATGCACCTAACAGTCCAAGCAAGGCGCCCGCACCAATCAAGATCGCTATTCCTGATCCTATGCCCAGTTTAAACGTCAGTATTTTTAGCAGTGATTTGCTCAGCGCGACAAACATGAAACGGAGTTTGAAATTCGCGATGAGTAAAACAATGACAGAAACCATCCCGCCGGTGATCGCGCCAGCCAACAATCCTTGTATCGCGATCGCGCCCGCACTTTGTGAAGGAGAACGTTTTTGAACTAGCAAACCGGCACAAAACGCGATGACTACCAGAGTAGCCTGTCCAAGGGTGACGACACCATCGATAATCCACCGTTCGTTAAACAGCTTGATGAGACCAATGGAACAAGCGAACACGGCGATAAAACCCATCAACAGGCCGGTGCGTAAGGTGATCTGCAACGGTGTGCGTTGCACATCTTGCTCACGGTAACTGGCGGCAACTACGTCAAAGGCCATTTCGACTATTTGTTGGTGTGGGTGGTAGTGAGCCGCCATGGAAGGCGGAAGTGAAGGCCAGTAGGAGCGAGCTTGCTCGCGAACAAGAGTATCGAGAGTGGTTTCGCGAGCAAGCTCGCTCCTACTAACTTGCCTAATTTTATCTTGTTAGCCATCACGCCCGTTTTGTCCCTAAACGTTCGCCCAAAATACCCTGGGGTCGGAAAATGAGCACCATGACCAACATGGTGAAGGCGATGAGATCGCGCAATTGATACGGTGCTTTGATACCGATGCCATCAAGAAACAATGCGGGTCCGACGGATTCCACCACGCCCAAGAAAAATCCGCCAACCATCGCACCGGGAATGTTGCCTATGCCGCCTAAGACGGCTGCACTGAACGCCTTGATCCCAGGAAAAAATCCCATGAAGTAGTAAATTTGTTTATACACCATGCAGTACAACACGCCACCAATGCCAGCCATGCACCCACCAAGAATAAAAGTGAATACAATGACTTTGTTGACATCGATGCCCATCATGGCCGCGGCATCCCGGTCTTCGGATACGGCGCGCATGGCGGTGCCCATTTTCGTTTTCTGTACGATGAAATATAAAAACAACATGGCGGCTATCGCCATCAAAATGACTAGTGGTTGCACCTGAGGAACACCAAAGCCGAATATTTCGATTTCTCCTTTTAACCATTCCGGATCAGGATAGGACCGGACATTGGACCCATACAAGCCGCGGAACGAATGTTGGATAAAAAACGATGCCCCGATGGCGCAGATCAACGGCGCCAGCGTTGCCACGTGGCGAAAGGGGCGGTAGCAGATGCGTTCGACCGCCAAAGCAACCGCCGAGCACGTCACCATGGCTACGGCCATAATGCCAGCCATGCTTAAAACAGGGTTGCTATCGAGAAAACCGGATTTATCCAATGAACGCGCGAGAAAGTAGGCGGTAAACGCGCCGGTCATAGTGATATCTCCGTGGGCGAAATTGATTAAACGCAAGATGCCGTACACCATGGTATATCCCAGTGCAATCAAAGCGTAAATACCGCCGATGGTGAGGCCGAACATGAAGAAATCAGCCCACTGTTCCATGGTGTATTTGCCTTTGATCAGTGTGCCTATCGTGCCGCCGACTACGACAACAACGACGATGATGCGCAACGACCACAGAATGGCGTCAACAAACGTCAAACGCTTGACGCGCGACCAAAGCGTAGCGTTACTCTGACTAGCAGCTACTGCGGTCATTTAATTCAACCCCCCATGCATAACAACCGGGAGTGGACGATCCGGACTGCGGTTCGTCCACCCCCATGGTTATCTTAGGAACTTATTGTGGATAGATCTTTTTCGGATTAACACCGATCTCAAACGAATCGGGATCCGAATCGGTGAATTCATACACGGCAAATTTAAAGCCGGCGCAATCACCGTTTTCGTTACAGTTTATCGAGCCACCGATACCGTCATATCCTGAGGTAGCAAACAATGCATCGCGTAACGCTTTTTTCCCGATATAGGTGTTACCCTCATCGTCTTTTTGTGCGACTTTCTCTATCGTCATCAGTGCTACGGCGGCGCCATCATAGGCATTGGCATGGAACGCTTGAATTGGGGGTTCGCCGTATTTTTCAGTGTATTTCTCTACGAATTCCGGATAACGATCACCAAAGGCGTCGCTTGAAGTATCGGGATTAGTAAATACGAAACCCACCGCTGCATCACCCGCTGCTTCCAGGAAACCGGGAGCCATCAGCGCACTGCCGCCGACATTATGCGTGTCTTCCAATCCGGATATTTCCGGTGCCTGACGTGCGATTTGCGCCGCCGCGGCGACAAATACCGGAAAATACAAGGCACAGGGTTTAGCGGTAGCAATACTGGTCAACATCGGGCGCATGTCCACGTCAGTTGGCGTAACCGCTTCTTGCGCCGTGACCTCGCCGCCCAATTCTTTGAACGTATTCTCCGCAACCCGCACTAATTGTTCGGCGTAGGGGCTGCCGTCGTGAATGGTGGCGAGTGTGCGGCATTCGAGTACGTTGTAGAAATATTCCGCATCCGCTTTACCCGCGTCCAGATCGTTGTAGACTGTTCGCAGATACCCGTGCAAGCCTTCCGGGCGGTCCGGTGCAGTCAATGCTGGGGCCGTCGTTGAAGTGGCGACGCTGGCGATGCCCTGTTTCCAGAGAATCGGTCCACCGGGTGTGCCGGCGCTGGAACAATCGGGTCCGATCACTACCACCATGCCTTTGATCGATGCCAACTTAGTAGCGGCCGTCTGACCGCCTTCGGCATTGCATTGACTATCTTCCGCGACGAATTTGATTTTATGGCCGGCTACCTCGTTATTCCAGTCGTCCATGGCCACCTCGGCACCGCGTTTTTGATCCAGGCCCAAAGCCACGTCGGGGCCGGACAAGGTCCAGTAACCACCGATCGTAATCGGAGCGCCCTTGTCAATTTTAATTACACCGATGTCATCGGTTACCGGTCCTAGAGTTTCCGCACTCTTCACAGGTTGAGTGGCTAGGCCAACCGAAAATGCCGACGCGGCCATCAGTGTAGTGAGTTTCATCTTAAATGGCATTTATTATCCTCCGGTTTTTATTGAAGTTGGTAAAACAGACTGAACTTTGGTTCAGACCAAGACTCAGAATCATTATTCGACGGTCACGAAGCCTTTTTTATCTCGTCAACATCCGGTGCAGTGGCGATCTCATAAGTTTTGGCGAATGCTTGTTTTTCTTCATCGTTGAGCGACATTAAAGGCGCGCGTGTGGTGCCGACGTTTATTCCAGCAAGCTCACAACCGTATTTCGCTTTTTGATTGTATTTGCCGCTTTCCATGTTTTGCAACAGCGGCAAAATTTTACGCATGCATTCACGCGATTGAATGAGATCGCCATTCAAAGCAGCCTCCAACACATCCACATGTTGGCGTGGTACTACCGAGGAAGCACCCGCAATCCAACTTTGGATACCCCAGGCGAAATAATCGAACGCTTGGTCATCGCTGCCGGCGACAATTTGCGAATGATCGGAAATGGCCGATATCATGTGCAAAAACCGCGCAAAGTCGCCACTGCTTTCTTTTACACCAATCACATTTTCATGCGCGGCGAGTTGTAACAACACGTCCATACCGATCTCGACACCTGCACGGGCAGGAAAGTTGTATAACACGACCGGAATGTCGACTGCATCCAATACTATATTAAAGTGTTGTAGCAGTTCGTTCTGAGTGGGCAGGCTGTAGTAAGGCGGTGCCAACATGACCGCCTGGTAACCGAGGTCTTTCGCTAACTGGTTAAATCGAATGACATCGCGTGTCGCGGTGCTGTTAGTACCGGCAATGAGTTCCGCGCGATCACCAACAGCTTTTTGGACGAACTTGAGTATTTCCGCGCGTTCATCATCGTCTAATGCATAGTACTCGCCAGTGGTCCCGCAAGGGATTACACCGGTAACACCGCCGCTGATGACATGGTCAATAACCCTCTCCAACGCGGCGTAGTCAACATCATCGTCACTATCAAAAGGCGTGACCACTGGCGTATAAACACCACGTAAACGCACTTCTCTACCCTCTGCCTTGCATAGACGTTTATGCTATTTCACCTGTTCTAATTCAGGATGTCAACCAATCGTAAGTTGCCGTTCCTTAAATCTTACCGTCGAGGCCCATTTGGTAATACTTATGTATCAGTTTTTCCTGATTTTCCAGTAACCAGTCAATCGTCGGCTCATTATGCATGGCCTTATGGATCGCCTTGGCGGTGGCTTCCCTATGAATGTCAAACAACACCTTATGATCCAGATCGTCCAAATCGGCGACCATGGGATTTAACCAAACCGAGACGATAATGCCGATATCGTTAACTTTGTCTTTGGGTATGTCATCGTCACGAACCGAATCCAATACGCCATTAGCAATTGCGCCCTGTACCGTGCCCATCAGAATGTTGGTGTAGCGTTCCTTGTTTACTGTGACTTTGCTGACCATCAGCGTGGCAGGTCGTACCATGACGTCGGTATTCATGATGGCCAACACCTTGGTGTGTCCTTTGACTTGGTCACCCATCAAGATTCCGAAAGCGATCCCCATGGGACCATCCATTTCGCCAATGGCGACCTCCGGTTCGGCTGCAGTTCCCGGCGGGCCACCAGCAACCAGTGCTTCACCTACTCGCATGATAATTTTTTCGCTCATTATCTTTTTCTCCTGGTTTTTACTTTTATCAGTTTTTGCTCTTCGCCACTTGACTACCACCAAATACTTGCATGGTCGGATTGATTTCTAAAACCGTCATGTCGACATGAGGTGGCATATCCAACGCGGACAAAACTGCAGAGGCGACATCATCAGGTTGTACCGAAGCAAAATCAGTATAGAGTTTATCCTGGGCGCGCTCATGACCACCCAACGCGCTGTCATAAATATGCGTCTCAACCCGCCCCGGAACTAAAGCCGTTACTCGTACAGCGGACCCCAACACATCAATCCGTAGGCCCTCGGCAAACGCATGTAAAGCCGCTTTAGTGGCGCCGTAAACAGCCGTGTTGGGCGTCGGGTATTTACCCGCCATGGAGCCGGTAAAGAAAATATGACCACGGTTGTGTTGCAGCATTTTTGGCAGAATCAAGTGCGTTGCGTGCAACGCGCAACGCAGGTTGATATCGACAATGTTATCGATGGTTTGACAAGCCATGTTTTGGAACGGCACCAACTCACCGATAATGCCGACGTTGTTAACTAAGACATCGACATCCAGTTTCTCAATCACAGCCGCAAGCGCCGTGACATCGTCAACATCGATGCCGTGCGTCACTGCGCCCGTCTGTTGTGCGATATCGTCTAAGGATTCGTCGGGCAAAGCGACGACATGGACCTCGAGTTCTCGTTGCCGCAGTGCCTTGGTAATAGCAGCGCCAATACCACTGGAGCCGCCGGTTATCAGCGCGGTTTTATAGTTCAAGCGGTCGCTCTTAGCGTGTTTCGATCAGAACCGAGTTCCGTTTTCACTACCGGCATTACTTGATCAATAAATCGCTCTAGCGAATTAAGCGCCAACTCGTAAGGAATGGCGGCGATTTGCATAAATACACTTAAGTGCGTTATGCGGTAAGCGCGCGCATCTTCGATGATTTGTTCGGCCACTTTTTCCGTACTGCCGATAGGGGAGTCATTGAGAATAGTGTCGATATCCGGTTCGTTTTCGAATGGTGGCAAATTCAAAAATGTGCCGTTCATATCCGGTTTTTCATTGCGCATATTGGTTGCCATGCGTGCTTGCGCCAACACTTGTTGCGCCGCCATCCGTGCTTCGTTTTTGTCCTCTGTGACATAAATATAGCGCTGCACGCCAAAAGGCACTTCATCGGCGACGCCGAGTTCGTGGCAAGTTTCGGACAACAGCCTCCGCAAAGTACCCATCATAGTGGGCGGTTGCACACCCGGTGTGCATAACGCAGTGGCGTGGCGCTCAATAATACGTCGACGAAATTCCGGCGCATTGCCGACAGCGTAGATGGGTATGGGTTTTTGATAGGGAGCAATAGATAACGCGGCGTCCTTAATATTGATATGTTCGCCGGCAAAGTCTACATAATTGGTGTCTTGCGCTTGACAAATGACATCCCACATCTCCAAACCGCGCTCCAATCTGGATGATATATCGAAACCGAATTTTTCAAACTCGCGTGGTTGATATCCGGTTCCCAAACCCAGTACGAATCGGCCTTCGCTGAGATGATCGGTCAGAAAAATATCCTCCACCAAACGCAACGGCTCATAGAAGGGTAATACCACTACCGCCGGGCCGAGCTTGATTTGTTTTGTTTGGCCTGCCATGTGTGCCACCATGATCAGGGGGGACGGCAAGATGCTGTAATTGGATAAATGATGTTCGGCAAACCAGGCGATATCGAAGCCACCTTCGTCCGCCATTTTCACCATGGTACGGATTTGCCTGAACACGTCGGCGTGGCTCACTCCATTTTGCGGTAAGGTGCCGAGATTAAATAAGCTGAATTCCATCTTGTTGTCGCTCGATTAAATTTCTTAACTAGACTGTCAGCAACTTCCCAAAGCCTTGCACGGGTTCTTTATATCCGGCCAGACGTAACGCGTCCCAAGTTAGGGCTTGATTGCTGGTGACTACCGGTTTCCTAATCTGATCCTCTAGTTTTTGTATGATGGAGGATACTCGTAAACCGGTACATGATATAAACAAAGCATCGACATCGGCATTTGCCAACTCAACGCCTGCGTCATAAATTGCATCAGGCGGGATGCGGCAAATCTGTGAATCGCCGGTTTGTTTAAAGCTGCCTTTAACCGCGATATCGAATCCGTGGTGGGATACATAGTCTTCGACGACGGTATTCACTTCATCCACATAAGGTGTAAGCAGGGCAATTCGTTGACAGCCAAGTTGCCTTAATCCTTTAAGACTGGAGGAAATGGGATCGGTCACTGCAACATTGGGGCGGCTCTCGCGAATTCTCGCGGCGACTTTATCGGCGCCAATCGCCATCGTGCCCGAGGTGCAACCATACGCGATGACATCCAAGTGATCACCAGGTAACAACAATGCCGTGGCATCATTTAGATAGCCTTCCATATCCCGTAAGGTTTCGACATTGCACTCCGGAGACATGGGAACACGGCTGACATACATGGAGACGCCAGTTTCACTTAAAAATTGAGCGATTTCCGGTTCACTACTGAGATCAGTGGCAAGGGCGATTAAACCAATTGCACACCTATTCGGCGAGTCAACTAACGTGCACGGAAAGGGTATCCAATCGGACCGGAATTGTTTAGTGGTTGCGGTAGGAGTGTCGTTCATTGTTTTACCCTCGTTCGATTCGCCATTTCAATATATGAGTTCGCCTTGACCCATAGTATGCAATACCTAGGCTGCAAAATTAAAGCTCAAGGCAATATTAATCGCAATGTCACAATGTTTTCACTTTTTGACCTTGGCCCAGTCCAATGCCTGGGCTAACACCAACCTCCTTTAACACTGTGGCCGAATTACCGGATGACAAATACCATAGAGATCACAAAACTTTCTTTGGCTCGGTGCATGCGACCTTAAACCACCTGTTGTTGGTGGATATATTGTGGCGCAACTGCATTGAGAATGTCGCGCATGAATTCGATGCCCTGGACGTGGTTTTATATGAAGATTTTTATTCCTTGCGCCAGGCGCGTGAGGAGGAAGACAAAAACCTGATTCGTCTTGTAGAGGGGATGTCTGAATCGAAATTGATTGAAGAAACTATCTTCAATTCACTAGCCAGTGAAAATCAATATGCGACGCGCAACGATCACATTCTAATCAATTTGTTTAATCATCAAACCCATCATCGTGGACGGGTGCATTGTCTACTCACCCAGAATGATTTAATTCCGCCACCACTAGATATTAACCACTACTTCGAGGATACGATGCCGGAGTGCATACGAAAAATCGGATGGGGAATGGTTTTACAAAATCCAACGAATGCCGATCGTTTTAGGATGAGATAGTGGCGATGTTGCCCAGTGTTCTAACAATCTCCGCCAAGCTGACATGGTTGTACTCATACGGATCGTCCCATACCGCGCATATTAATCGGGTGACTTGAAGCTGGTTCGGTGAATAAATGTCGCTGTAGGTCGCCATGGTGCGTTGGCTATTCCCAGCTTCAAACATACCAAAAACAGTAGCCACTTGCAGTTTCTCGTACCTGAAACTAACGCGTCGCCGGTAAACATTTTGAATGGTGAAATCATCCGCCACTATCGTCATGGAATTTTCCAACTCGTTGCGCGGACGGTTTAGATAGAAATAGCAATATGGTTTGTATTCGTTGATGTCTGCATGCTTTCGTACTTCCCCCAGTTGAATGTAAACCCGGCTCTTGCCGAGTGGCACTTCAAGATCCTGGTGTAAAGTCAATTTCGACCCGACCTTAGGCTTTACCATCCAGGAATCGGGCGATACCTGTGAATAACTTTGACAACCAGTAAGTGCTACGACAGTAATAGTCGAAACTATATAGATTCGAAACGCCGGCATGGCGCACCTCCTAAAAATACGTGTCTTCTACCCGCGTATTTTTAGACCAAAATAGGTCTAATTTGTTCTGCAGAAAAATCATACCTATTCAGGTAGATATTTCATAGAAATCCCATCGATGGTCGTTTCATTAGCGTCGATTTATTCGTTAACATGCCCATGCGCCGGGTTACACTATATCAATACATTTCCAAATCTATTTTGTTAGAGCGGTTTTGGAGCAAGCGAATGAACGATACAAAACGCGAATCAATCGACGGGGGATGCGCCTGCGGCGATGTGCGTTACCGCATGGCGGGTAAACCCATGTTTGTGCATTGTTGTCATTGCACTTGGTGTCAACGTGAAACAGGGTCTGCTTTTGCCGTTAACGCTATGATTGAGTCGGATAATGTTGTGCTTTTGAATGGTGAATTGGAAACAATACACACAGCGTCGCTCAGTGGAAAAGGTCAGAAGATTATCCGCTGCCAAAAGTGTCATGTGGCTCTATGGAGTCACTATGCTGGAGAGGGTGACACGGTGAGTTTTGTACGCGTGGGTACACTCGACGAATCGCATCGAGTGCCACCCGATGTGCATATTTATATCTCGACCAAACAACCCTGGGTGATATTACCGTCGGATAAGCCGGTGTTCTCAGAGTACTACAATGCCCGAGAACTATGGCCAGAAGACAGTCTCATACGATTTCGTGCGTTGAAAAGTTGACGCGATCATAGCCATGCAGTGATTGATGACTGACCACAAAAAATTCGTTGCCTCTTTGACGGACGAACAAAAATCGCGTTTGTTGACACGCTCCGATATTGTGGGACTACGACACCTGGCCGCGCACTGGGGAATGATCGTAATAGCCGGTGCTTACATCGTGGTCAGGGCACCCTTGTGGCAGTTGGTGATGTCGGTTCAAGGGATATTGATCATTTTTACCTTCACGGCGATGCACGAAGCTATTCATTGGACCGCGTTTCGCAGCAAATGGCTGAACAGCTTTGTGGCCAATGTATGCGGTTTTCTGATCTTTTTACCACCCACTTATTTCCGCTACTTTCATTTTGGCCACCACCGCCATACCCATGATCCGGACAACGATCCGGAACTCAGTAAACCCAAACCGAAAACCCCTTGGGAATATGTTCGCTATATGTCGGGAATACCGGAATGGATTTCCCGCTTGCGTAACCTATTGCTGAATGCAGCTCGACCCAACGCTGATGCATTCGTGCCCGCTAACGGCAGGTCGTTAGTGATACGGGAAGCGCGTTTATATCTGTTGCTTTACGCGTTAATATCGGTTGTTTGCGTCGTAGCGCAGTCGGCGATCTTGATTTGGATATGGTTGTTTCCGCTACTGTTTGGCCAACCATTTTTACGCGCCTATCTGCTGACGGAACACACCCGTTGTCCCCATGTGTCGAATATGTTTGAAAACACCCGCACCACTTTTACCAATCGTGTCGTTCGTTTTATTACCTGGAACATGCCTTATCATGCGGAGCATCATGTGTTGCCCACGGTACCTTTTCATCAACTGCCCGCTTTTCACCAGTTAACCAAAGATCATTTGGTCGTCACACAACAGGGTTATGCACGTTTTCAGGCGGATTATTTCAGATCGGCGTGGGATGGTTCATTAGCGAAATCTCTTTAAAGGGGATAGACGCGAACTTAGCTTGAGCGGCTGTACAGTGCGTTCTCTCAGTGACTTCTGGAAATTTGGTTACCTCGGCGAAACTCTCTTTATCTACTCTTAAGAAACTATCTCATCGAGAGTAACATAGAGTCTGTTATAGACTATAGAGCAGTTGTTGTAATTGTATTAATCTTCTTTGACGTCGCTAATTTTGCAAATAGTAGTCCAGTGGTAAGTAAATTTGTTCGCTATAAAACTTAAAGTTATGTGGTACAACTAAACACCCGGTATTTTGCTTAAAAAATCACACTTGATTCAGAAATGTTGAACGCCTGGCGAAACTTTTTAAAGCTCGAAACCGCAAGTGGAACTCTTCTGGTTGGTGCCGCGGTTATCGCGATGATCATTGCCAATTCACCGGTGAGAGGCCTTTACGACGCGCTCATCGAATTGCCCGTTGCAGTTCAAGTCGGTGCGCTGGCCATTTCAAAACCGATGTTGTTATGGATCAATGACGGTTTGATGGCGTTATTTTTCTTGCTCATTGGGTTGGAGCTTAAGCGTGAATTCGTGGAGGGGCAATTGTCGGATGTGAAAAAAGTGACGCTGCCAGCCGTAGGCGCTGTGGGCGGTATGACCGCCCCAGCGTTGATTTATATCGCGGTCAATTGGGGTGACCACGTGGCTTTGCAAGGCTGGGCGATACCGGCGGCGACGGACATAGCTTTCGCCCTAGCGATCCTGGCTCTCCTAGGTAAACGTGTGCCAGTATCTTTAAGGGTATTTTTAGTTTCGTTGGCCATCTTCGATGACGTTGGCGCCATTGTCATCATCGCTTTGTTCTATACCAACGAATTATCATTTAAAGCATTGTTGGTGGAGTTATTGTCAAATCTGGTGTATGAACGAATTGGATTAAGCGGCGATCTGATGGTTTGAAGTGAGCTCGATTCCGTCTACAAATTTGATTCCGTCAATCACTTTGGCTAGATAATTAAAGCCGCGTAGTCGACGCCAGTTCTTCTCGGCACATTGTCCTAATTTGAACATCATGTGCAACATACCATCTCGAGTCAAACAGCCCTTGGAGCGTTTGGTTCGGTGTCGGATGGTTCCAAATGTCGACTCAATAGGGTTGGTGGTTCGCAAGCTCTGCCAGTGTTGAGCAGGGAAGTCATAAAATGACATCAGTTCGGGATGATCTTTTTCTAAACACTGCGTGGCCTTGGGATATTTAGGCTCATAGGTTTGGATGAACGTGGTGAAAGCGCTTTCAGCTTGTGCTTTCGTCGGTGCTTGCCAGATGTCCTGTAAGGATTGTTTGGCTTTAGGCTGAAGCGATTTAGGCAAACAATTGAGCACATTCATGCTCTTATGCATCCAGCAGCGTTGGTGACGAGTGTCAGGATAAATTTCATCCAACGCCGACCAAAACCCCATGGCCCCATCACCAATGGCTAACTGCGGCGCACCCATTCCCCTGGACTTCAGGTTGAGTAATACCTCGCGCCAACTCTGCGTCGATTCGCGCACACCATCGTCTATCGCCAAAAACCGTTTCTGGCCCCGTTCATTGACACCAATAATAACCAGGGCGCAGAGTTTGGCTTGCTCTGCCCTAAGACCACTGTAGACGCCGTCAGCCCAGATATAGACCCAACCCTCCTTGGACAAATCATCTTTACGAAAGGCTTCATATTCTGAAGCCCACACTTGTTTCAGGCGCGACACCGTACTCGCCGATAACCCCTGTGCATCCGCCCCCACCAGCGCTTGTAAGGCCTGCGACATCTCGCCACTCGATACCCCTTTCAAATACAACCACGGTAAAGCCGCTTCCAGCGATCGGGTCTTACGAATATAGGGAGGAACCAACGCGGATCGAAAGGTGACCGGTTCACCACCTCTGGAGCGAACCTTGGGTATCTGCACCGTCACCGGTCCAATTCCCGTTTGAATTGCTCGGGTGGGTTGGTAACCATTACGCACAACAGCCGCTTTGCCATCGGCGGTGTGTTGTTCAGAGAATTTATCGATAAACTCCATCATTTCTGCCTCGACCGCTGTATGGATCAATTGCTGCGCCCCGCTCTGCAGTAGCGCCGTCAGCTGATCGGTAAAACTACCTCGATCTTCAAGTGAAATAACGTTACTCTTACTCATGAGTGGCGTATCCTCGTTTGATTAAATTAAAGTTCAGCAACTTCAAATTAATCAGATACGCCGCTTTTCTTCAACTTCCTAAACACCAGATTCAGTTATAACTCTTGTTGGTGGCGGGAGCTTGTTTACCCGTTTTGTATGTCCTTAATCGCCGGGGTGTGCTTGAGAAAGCTCCGTACTTACTCATTGGATTGGTCATGTGGGTGGCCGTTTTAAAATCAGGTGTACATGCTACATTGGCGGGTGTGATACTCGCCTTCCTCATTCCGGTACGAAACACTGACGAAGAACCGTCGCCATTGCATGAACTGGAGCACGATTTGCACACGGCCGTGGCGTTCGGTGTTTTGCCGCTTTTTGCGTTTATGAATGCAGGTATCTCATTGGACGGCATGTCGTGGGATTACCTATTACATCCGGTCCCCTTCGGTATTGCTGCTGGTCTATTTTTCGGAAACCAGATAGGTATTTTTTCCCTTTGTTGGTTAGCAGTGCGTCTTGGTTGGGCGCGTTTGCCTGAGGACTTGAATTGGATCCAAATGTACGGGACTGCGCTCGTCTGTGGAGTCGGATTCACGATGAGTCTATTCATTGGGTCTTTGGCTTTCGAAAATACGGGCGTCAATCTTTTGTTTGACGAACGTTTGGGGATTATTGTTGGGTCGCTACTGTCCGGAGTTTGCGGGTATTTTGTGTTGAGGCTTTCCTTGCCCACCATCACGCGCGTAGCTGACCAATCGGGTTGAAACAGGTCTCAACCGGGCTGGAAGAACATTTGTGCCATTACAGTCAAGTTTGAGATTGCTAGCAAAAACAATCAACATGCGATTTCCCAAAATCGTTTATTTTTTCATGACCCGACTTGGTTGGATGTATCCACGGCGTGGTTTTTCCTGAGTAGATCTTTTAACAGAAACGGATTAACAAAATTTAATCCTCTCTATTCTTGAAATTGAGGGTTTTAGCCTCGATCTTAACGATCAGATTGCGGAGCGTGGTATGGTGACAATCAACCACGTGGCCAGTTGTTCGTTAAACCATACGATAGGAGGTGTTAAGTCATGAGGTTTGCAACCGATTTCGGTTACTTATCTTCATCCTGGCGCAGCCTGTTTGAGACGAAATCGCGGGGTGCCAAAGCTATTTTGTCGTTACGCGATGCTTGGAACCGCTTACATAGTTGTGTCTTAGAGTGGGTTCAATCACTAAAGGATCAACATTGCTGTCGGCAATGTGTCCGTGAGTTGGAGGCGCTCGATGATCGCATATTGCGCGATATTGGCATCGCACGTCACCAGATACCGGAATTGGTTAGAGCCCAGATCAATGAAACCCGGAGAGCTTCTAGGCGTCAGCAGCTCGCAGCCATGAAACCAGCGACTGCTTCTCACCAACAGCTCACGGCCTGATATTTTTGATGGCGTATTGTCGACGAGGCCCGCCAACCCTAAGAGAGGCCATCGGCTATGATTGAAAAAATACTTACACGTGATTTTGCGACAGCTTTTGCGCAATCAGTGAGCGAGAATGGCTTACGGGTCGCCCTACAACCCCTTCTGTCAAATATCAGGACCCGAAAGAAAGTTTGGCGAGCACCGACGATGAGGCGAGCCTGTCAGACCGCAGTGCTCGCTGTTTTGGTTACACAGTTTAGTTTTGTACACGCGACTGTCAAGCTTCCCTTGGGGCGCGATGGATTGCCCAGCCTTGCTAGTGTGGTTGATGAGGTGGCGGCGTCGGTAGTGAATATTGCCGTGTCCTCCACGGTATCGATACAAAACAATCCACTTTATCAAGACCCTTTTTTCCGGCGGTTTTTCGATCTTCCCGAAATACGACCAAGACAACAAGCAAGCGCTGGGTCCGGCGTGATCATCGATGCCGACAAAGGCTATGTGATCACCAACCATCATGTAATTGATAATGCGGACGAGATTAAAGTCACGTTGAAGGATCGTCGCACTTTTGATGCCAGGTTAATCGGCAGTGATGCTGGCACCGACATTGCCTTGTTACAAATCGAGGCTGATAACTTAACGGCCGCCGAATTTGGTAATTCGGATGAACTTAAAGTGGGTGACTTTGTAATTGCCATCGGTAATCCTTTTGGTATTGGTCAAACCGTCACCTCCGGCATCATCAGTGCACTGGGGCGAAGTGGATTGAATATTGAAGGTTATGAAGATTTCATTCAAACCGATGCGTCCATCAACCCCGGCAACTCTGGTGGTGCATTGTTGACATGGGACGGCCAACTCATCGGTATCAATACTGCGATTATCGGCCCAGCCGGTGGAAACGTCGGCATTGGGTTTGCCGTGCCGGCTAACATGGCGCGTTCCGTGTTGGATCAATTGTTGGAGTACGGCGAAGTCCGGCGAGGTCGTTTGGGTGTAATAATACAAGATATCACATCGGATCTAGCCGAAGCATTTGGCAGCGATGTTCAACGAGGAGCGCTGGTTTCAGAAGTCGTTCCCGACAGCGCCGCTTACGAAGCCGGCATCCAAGCCGGTGATATCATCACCCAAGTCAATGAGACCCTGATCGAAGATTCCAGCGACCTTCGCAATGCCGTAGGACTCATGGCCGTTGGCAGTGAACTGCGTATCAAACTTATACGCGATGGCCAAGAAAAAATATTGTCGGCAAAAATTGGCGAAGACGAAGAAGTCGTAACCTCGGGTGAGGGACAGACTGCCAAAAAGCTGGCAGGCGCCATTTTTCGGGATATTGAACCTGGCCATCCGCGTTACGGCGAAATCGAAGGTGTGGTGGTAGTCGATATTGAGCGCAATGGGCCGGCATGGCAGGTTGGGTTACGACGCAATGACATCGTTACCGAAGTTGATCGGCAACCGGTGCGGTCGGTGAAGCAGATGGCGCGATTGTTAAAAAAAGCGAGCGGTGCGACAGCGCTTCGGGTCGTGCGCGGTAACACGGCTATTTATTTGGTAGTGCGTTAGCAGAATGTTTATTTTGACCGACATAGCACGAGTAGTGAACTAAGACTATAGCGCTATCGAAGAAAGTAACATATTCGTAAACCCAAACGCAGGAGGTACCCAACCATGGTGACACATCTGACAAATCCCTTCGATGCATTATTAGGTTTGCAACGGGCGCTGGACTCCACCCGGTCGAGTAATTGGTTCGGAATGGGCACCAGCAACCGTGGCGCATTTCCGCCCATCAATGTGTTTCAAAAGGGCGATGACTTCGTGCTGGTCGCAGAAATTCCCGGCGCAGACAAAAGCAATGTCGACATCAAGGTCAAGAACAATCAAGTTCATTTGAAAGGAAAAAAAGACGTCTCTTTAGATGACGGCGTCAGTGTCCATCGGCGCGAGCGTATGGCTGGTGAATTCGCCCGTTCGCTAACATTGCCGACAGAGATCGAAGCCGATAAAGTCCAGGCGGAATACCGCAATGGTGTGCTCGCTATTTTCTTGCCCAGAGCGGAGAGTGACAAGCCACGCTCCGTATCCATTAATTGATGCAACGATATAGACAATGACAAGACCGTTCGGAGGCAATCATGAGTCCACAAGAGTTAGAAGTTCAAGAGAAAAAAGAGCTGGAAAGTCAAGAGGAAGAAACCAAAGTCGGCCGTTATTTTGTCCCCGCGACCGATATTCACGAAACGGAAACACAATTGTTGGTCAATGTTGAAATGCCCGGCGTCGATAAAGATAACATCGATATTAAGCTGGAGAAAAACACTCTGACCATCACTGGAAACGTCGATCTGTCCAAGTATGATGGGTTACAGCCCGTATACACCGAGTACAATGTTGGTCATTTCACACGCAGCTTCACTATATCCAACGCCATAGATAGTGATGCTATTTCGGCATCGATGGAGGGAGGGGTGTTGCAAGTGAGACTGCCGAAAAGAGATGAAGTGAAAGCTCGGCAAATTGAAGTGCGGTAATTCGGCCAAAGAAAATCGATAACCGGGAGTGGTGATCAAATTCGATTGACCACTCCCGGTTCACTAGATGGTTGCATCGACAGTCGATGCAATCGGTCGGTAATAAATCACAAAGCAGGCTATATTGTGGCGGTCAGAATAAGTCTGTTTCTGGGCCGGTTGCTAGCTGATCTGAATAGCCATGCTCCGAAAATTCTTTTTCAGAGCCCAATTCGCAGCTTTATATCTTCCACTCCCAGCGATATTCACCGATTACATCAGTTCGTCTTTTCGATCATTAGTTTCACCGTAACGATGTAACACGGGTGGTTTTAATCCGTGATACACGGTCTCAATATTTTCATTAATCAGATCGCCTTGTTGAGCAAACAACGAGTTACCGTCAAGATCGCTGTCGACTATAAACGGGCCGAATTTTTCAACTTCGAATAACCACATCGCCTGTGCGATGCCCAGTTCGTCCAACCAAAATACGTCTTTGACTTTTTTAACGCCACGTCCTAACAAAGCACCGGTGCCGTAACCCACTGTGGTGAGATAAATGGCACCCCGCGGCGCCAATAAATTTTTATAATCATTTCTTGGCATACCGCCCTTGCCGATGATGATTTTTGTTCCGGTCAGATCTAGCCACTCAGCCATGTATTTTGAAAAACGGAAACTGGCCGTGGCCGTGACACCGCCAATGGTGTAGTTACCGTCGTCGTCACACGCCGCAGCAGGTGAGCAGTGAAAGTTGACATTGCTGATATCCGCCAGATTTTCAGGTAGCTTCGCACCTCGTTGCATGATTTTGTCATAAACACCTTCCCGTGCTGTGTAGACCACGCCAGTCAGAAAGACAACGGAACCAATTTCCAGTTCAGCAATATCTTGCGGTGTTGCCGGTAAATTTAGATGGGCTTCTTTCAATGGGACGGCCATTCAACAGTCTCTCTGCGGGAATAAGGTGTGAACCATTTTGGATCGGTACGGTATTCGACATTGCCGTCGCGGTCGATGCGCGCGGTGGAGCGGCGGGACGATAGGCAAAAAGTATGCACACTCACCGGCATGCCACCGGTATGAGTGAATCCGACTTCGATATGACAATCCACTACCATGGAAGATCCGGCAAAACCCATCGGTCCCATGCCGATGTCATTACCGATTCTTATTAACTCTATTTCCAATTCGGCAATTTTCGGATCGGGATGACGATCACCCACACTGCGTAAACATGCAGCCTGTTTCCCCAGTTGCATGCAACTGTCTTTCGAACCGCCAATTCCCACGCCCACAATCGCGGGTTGACAACACAAGCCACGCTTTCCGAACGCGATCAAAGTATCCAGAAAGAATCGTTTAACACCATCGATACCGTCACCCGGAAACAACATGCGATAGTCGGTGCCGAACAAACCACCCTTGTGGACGGTGGTAATATCGATCCAGTCAACGTTCGGTTCGAATGTCCACTCGATTTCAGGAGCGTTGATGCCAACATTGTTATTGTGTTCGGTACGCCACAAAGGATGCACGCGGTTGGGTCTTAGCGGTACATCGTTAGTCGCACGGGCGGTAGCGCTGCGCAGTGCCCACTCGATGCCTGTGAAGCCACCGTTGAATGGCGCATTATCACCGACTTTGACGTAATAACGTGGCAACCCCGTATCGGCGCACATGGGACGTCTGTCTTCGGTAGCCGCTTCATAGTTTTCGATCATGGACTTCAGCACATAAGCGGACAAGGTGTTTTGTTCCTGTGCATGCATACTCTTGATACCGTTCAAATAGTCCTCGGGGATATCTATGGCCGCCTTTTTCATGATTTCGTAGGCGGTAGCCTCGATAATCATGTTTTCAATCATGATCGTTCACCTACATCCGTTATCTTATCTATAGTTTATGCCACTGATTGACGTGGATGCGTTTCATTATCAAGCAATGATTCACCCGGTTTAACCAGATCGAAAGTCACCGGAACTGGTTCTACAACCAGCGAATCCATGTCACCTGAGATACGCGTGTGTGTGCTGGATTCAAGTTCGCCCGTTTCCGGATAGTCTTCCCGGAAGTGTGCACCACGTGAGTCTTGCCGGGATAGTGCCGCTTTGGCGATGACCGTGCTGATGTCCAGTAGATTTTGCAAATTCAGCCATTCGTGCCAAGTGAGATTAAAAGCACGGTCGCCACCGGCGACACCCATAGCTTGCAACACCGCACGGTGTTGCCTGATCTTATCCAAGCCATTGTTCAGTCCAGCACTCGTTCGGGAAATACCGGCGTAGTTCCACATATCTTGACCCAATTGATCGCGCAGTTTATACAAATTTCCTTGTGCTTGTGAGAATGGGTATTCTGCTTTTGCGATACCGGTTTCTATCACTCCTTTGTCGGGAGCCCGCCATACTGGATTTTTAGCCACAAACGCCGCCATGGAATCGCCGGCGATGGCACCATAAACAGTCGCATTGGCGACACCGTTTCCACCCAGCCGGTTGGCACCGTGCACACCGCCGCAGTCTTCGCCGGCCGCGAACAGACCAGGGGACTCGGTCGAACAATCCATTTCAAATTCCACTCCACCCATCATGTAATGGGCGGTGGGCACCACTTCTACTAAACCGCCGGCTAAATCGAAACCGCAATCCCGGCAACGTTTGACCATACCTGGAAACTTCGCCGCGACATTTTCCGGCCCGAGATGGGCCATGGAAATATAAATGCCGCCCATGGGCGTGGTGTTACCTGTGCGCATCTCGTCGTACATGGCGCGTGAAACGATGTCCCGTGTTGCGCGCTCGCCTTTGTCGTCGTATTGGTGCATAAACCGTTCGCCGGCGCCATTCAGCAAATATCCACCCGCACCACGCAAACCCTCCTCCAACACCGTTCCTGTCATCCGTGTTGCCGGTCCCCCGAGCAAACCGGTAGGATGAAACTGCACCATTTCCATATCCCGGAGTTTCAAGCCATAACGCAGTACCATGGCCAGACCATCACAGGTTTTATCGCCGGAGGGCGTGTGGTACAGATACATGCTCGGCCCGGCACCGGTTGCCAGCAACACCGCTTTTGCTTGCATAAACCGGTATTGCCCAGAACGCATATCGATGAGTAACACACCGGCAATACCGGATGCATCCGCCGCGGGAATCAATTCAATAGCGCGATGTTCCTCGAGTTTTTTTACGTTTAACGACCACGCTTGCTCCATCAGGCGATTGATAATTTCGATACCCGTCAAATCGCCTTTGTGTATCGTGCGGTCAAAACTCTGACCGGCAAAGGCTTTTTGATGCAACGATCCATCGGGATTGCGATCAAAAAAACAACCCAGTTCGTTTTCCAGCTCCTGAATACGCTCGACGGCTTTTACGCAGAGATTCCAGGCAAGGTCTTGGCGGGGCAACCACTTGCCACCCACGATCGTGTCCATGAAATGCCGCTCGACAGAATCGTTTTCAGCTAAAGCCACGTTGTAACCGCCTTGTACCATGCGTGTGCAGCCACATTTACCCAACAAACCCTTGACTGCAATGGTGACATCCAGAACGGAATCGGCTTGTTTCGCATGCAATGCGGCGAATAGACCCGCGCCACCCGAACCTAAAATCAATATGTCCGTTTTATGTTGTTCGATCTGCACTATTTAAATCTGCAACAGAAAAACGACACCGACAAGCAAAGCGGCTACAACACCGGGAACAATCCAGCCGGTGCGAGCATCGGTGCGTGTTGGCCATTTTGTGAATTCCAACATCAATACACGGCTACCGAAAAAGAGATGAATCGCGAGCAACACCACCAATCCCCATTCAGCGAATTTGGCGGCCACAACATCAAAAAATGCCAGGTAGCTATCGAGTTGTTGGGCTCCCTCCAGGGCGGCACCAAGCACAATGAAGTGAAGGGGTAAAAAAAGTGCTAATACAATGCCGGAAATGCGATGACCAAGAAACGCGATATAACTTTTGTGGGAGCGAATCGGATGCATGTTATAAAGCGATGACTGCGGCCATCGCACGTAAACCCAGTGTCAGTACCAACAATGAAAATAGTATTGTCATCGTATTGACTACGCACGCATCGAGTGGAGTCCACTCTTTTAAAACGTTACGCAAGCCTATAGGTGCGTGAATGGATACGGCAATAACGAATACCGTGTAGAAAATAGCCCAGGCGATGTTTCCTTGGGTACGCGTCAGTATTTCTTCAGCGCTGAGACCATTACGCACGGCGAAAATAATCAACCCGAGATGGATTATTACGAACGGCCCAAGCAATAGTGCCGTGGCTCGCTGGGCGATAAAGAGAATACGGTTCATCGCAGCGGTTAATTTGCGTCCGGTAAACCAAAGAGTGCGGCACGTTTTAAGCTGGCAATGCTTTCCGAGGGGCTGATTTCCACTGGGCAATAGCGTGTGCAGTTTCCTTGACTATGACAGGACGTGCAGCCACCGCTGTGCAATGTTTTGCGAAGTGTCCCCGCACGATCCCTGTGGCGTACATCGTTTATCAATGTCCAGGCACGGTTCAATGCGGCGGGTCCTAGATAGTTCTTATCCCACGCCACTACATCACAAGCACTGTAACACACGGCACAATTAATACATTCGATAGCGGCATTGGCCTCCGCACGCGCTTTGTTGTTAGGATCAATGTTTGCAGTTTGATGGTGACGACTCCCGGGAGCAGTGAATCGACCACCAGCGCATTGCCACTTCTCAAAAAACGGTGTGAAATCACACACCAGGTCTTTTATCTTTGGCAGGTTTCGCAACGGTTCTACGATGAGTGTCGAATCGTCTTTTGTCGTATTGTTAATCACATCTTTAACATGCGAGCGGCAGGTCCAGCGTGGAATTCCGTTTACAGTCATGGCGCATGAACCGCACACACCCACGCGGCAAGCAAAACGATAAGCCAGCGACGGTTCATGACGTCGCTGCACCTCGGTTACGATATCCAACACCGTTTGATTCTCGCGCATAGGTACTTGATAACTGTGCAATTTGCCTTTATCTTTGCCGCGCCAGATTTTAACGTGCAAATTCACTCGTGGTGATGTGATCTGCTTGGAGTGCTCAGAATATTTCTGTTGAAACGGCATTATATGGGTTGAATCTAACGGAGCAGTGTTGAGGAATGAGTGTCAGTCATCCCCAGTTGTTTCCTTACTGACGATGTCGGTCTTTACGGATTCATCATCACATTCGAAACTAGCCACTGTTTTTCCATCTTGTATGGACTCCAAACGTACGTCAAACCGCCACAGATGATGCAGGTGCTTGATGACTTCCTTGGCATGTTCAGTGGCCAGCGGAACACGGTCACGTTGGGTGTGATGCAGGGTGATGGAACGGTCACCACGTAAGTCAACTTCGTAAACTTGAATGTTCGGTTCCTGGTTACTCAAATTGTAATGGTTTGCTAATTGTTCGCGAATTGCTAGGTAACCCAGTTCATCGTGGATGGCGGATACTTCGATTTCATTTTCGTGGTCATCATCCACAATGCAAAATAATTTCAGGTCACGTATTACTTTCGGTGAGAGAAACTGCAGGATAAAACTCTCGTCCTTGTAATTTTGCATAGCGTGATGCATGGTTTCCAACCAGTCTGACCCTGCGATGTCCGGGAAGTACTGTTTGTCCTCATCCGTTGGGTGCTCGCAAATACGGCGAATATCGGAAAAAATAGCAAAACCCAGTGTGTAAGGATTGATACCGGAGTAATAAGGGCTATCGAAGTCCGGTTGATAAATCACATTGGTATGGGATTGTAAAAACTCGAACATAAACCCGTCACTCACCAGGCCCTCATCGTACAAGGTATTGAGTATGGTGTAGTGCCAGAATGTGGCCCAGCCCTCGTTCATCACCTTGGTTTGCTTTTGGGGATAAAAGTATTGCGCAATCTTGCGCACGATTCTGATGATCTCCCGTTCCCATGGCTCCAGTAACGGTGCGTTTTTTTCGACAAAATAAAGCAGATTTTCCTGGGGTTCGGAAGGGAAGCGCGGTGTTGTTTCCGCCAATACTTGTTCTTTTTTCGGAACAGTGCGCCAGAGATCGTTTACTTGTTGTTGCAGATACTCTTCGCGTTCATGCTGGCGTCTTTGTTCTTCTTCGGTGGAAATAGGAGTGGGACGGCGATACCGGTCCACACCGTGATTCATGAGTGCGTGGCAAGCATCCAGTAATGACTCCGTTACACCAAAACCGTGGCGCTCTTCACACTCCGCGACATAGCGTTTGGCGAATAATAGGTAATCGACGATAGCACTGGCGTCGGTCCAGGTCTTGAATAAATAATTGCCTTTGAAAAACGAATTGTGGCCAAAACAGGCGTGTGCGATCACCAGCGCCTGCAGAGTCAGCGTATTCTCTTCCATCAGGTAAGCGATACAGGGATTGGAGTTGATCACCAACTCATAAGCCAAACCCATGTGTCCGCGCCGGTAGCGCTGTTCGGTTGACAGGAATTGTTTTCCGAAAGACCAATGATGGTACCCGACCGGCATGCCAGTGGAGGAATAGGCGTCCATCATTTGCTCGGCGCTGATGATCTCTATCTGGTTGGGATAGGTATCCAAGCGGTAGTGCTGAGCTACCCGTGCTATTTCCCGTTCAAAAGTCTCCAGATGCGCAAATGTCCATTCGGACCCTTCAGCAATCGTTTTGCCGGTGGTCATGCCGCCCTGCGTTGAAATAAGTCATGAAACACCGGGTAGATGTCTTCCAATCCCTCGATTTGTTGCATGGCAAAGCTGTCAGGAAAATCTTCGGCAATGGTTTCGTAGGCGTGCCAAAGTGCCTGATGTTCGCGGGGTGTAATCTCGACATAAGCGTAATACTGAACCAGGGGCATGATTTTATCCAGCAACAAGTCACTGCACAGAGGCGAATCGTCATCCCAATTATCGCCGTCCGAGGCTTGCGCAGCGTAAATATTCCAGTCACTGGTGGGGTAACGTTCGCGAACGATTTTGTGCATCAACTTCAAGGCACTGGAGACGATGGTGCCCCCTGTATCCCGGGCGTAGAAGAATTCCTGTTCGTCCACTTCACTGGCACTGGTGTGATGACGAATAAACACCACATCGATTTTTTGATAATTTCGCTTCAGGAATAAATACAACAAAATAAAAAAACGTTTGGCGATGTCCTTGATGTCTTGGGTCATGGAACCAGACACGTCCATCAGACAAAACATCACGGCGCTACTGGTGGGCGTCGGTTGCTGTACAACGTTGTTGTATTTAAGATCGAAATCATCCAAAAACGGAATGTGATTGAGACGACGTCGCAGTCTGTCTAGTTCGTTCTTAATTTCGCGAACACGATGTTGGATATCTTCTTTCGAGTCTGGATCGATTAGGTCATTCCCATCAACGGCTAAGTCGTCTGTGTGACTATGTGTTTGGCCGTTCTCCAGCGCTTGGAGCGCTTCGAGTTCCGTTTCCAAAGTTTTGATTTGTCTGCGTGTGGCGCCGCTCAAGGCGATACGGCGGGCGTATGCGCTTCGCAATGACTGGACGACATTGAGCCTTGCTGGGATACCTTCGTTCGTGTAACCACCCTTGATGAGCTTGTAGGAATCGGTGTCCTTGATTTGCTTTTTCGCCAGGTTGGGCAATTCAAGGTCTTCAAACATAAAGTCCATGAACTCTTCCTGAGTCAGCTCGAAGGTAAACTCATCCATGCCTTCACCGGAGTCGCTGGCGCCCGGTCCTCCTGCACCCCCTGTGCCGCCCTGTGGCCGCCTTATTTTGTCGCCGGTAATAAATTCCTTGTTACCCGGTAATACCCGAGGCTGACGACCACCACGACCATGCCGGAAGATCGGCTCGGACACGTCTTTTTTTGGAATGCTAATTTCCTCGCCGCGCTCGATATCGGTAATGCTGCGTTTACTGACGGCGTCAGTCACCGCGTCTTTAATATGTTTGCGATAGCGGCGCAAAAAACGCTGCCGGTTGACGGCACTTTTGTGTTTGCCGTTAGGACGACGATCGATGATAAGAAAAGCCACCTTAGTCTTCCGTGATGTCGTGTCTATGTCGCGCCTTTTATCACGGCGGCGATAGGGTCAATTTATTGGTGTTTATTGTGACTTGCGTACCCGCAAATACCACTCGGACAACAAGCGAACTTGTTTCTCAGTGTAGCCACGCTCGCACATGCGATTGACGAAGTCTTGATGTTTTTTCTGGTCTTCGCTGGAAGATTTGGGATTGAATGAGATCACCGGTAACAAGTCCTCGGTGCTGGTAAACATATTTTTCTCAATGACACGACGTAATTTTTCGTAGCTGTTCCAGGCCGGATTTTTACCGTGATTGGCCGCGCGTGCGCGTAGCACAAAATTAACTACTTCATGGCGGAAGTCTTTGGCATTGGTGATGCCCGCCGGTTTTTCGATTTTTTCCAGCTCGTCGTTCAGAGCGCTGTGATCGAGAATCTCGCCGGTGTCGGGGTTACGAAACTCCTGGTCTTGTATCCACAAATCAGCGTAAGTGATATAGCGATCGAAAATATTCTGTCCGTATTCGCCGTAAGACTCAAGATAAGCCGTCTGAATCTCCTTGGAAATAAAATTGATATAACGCGGTGTAATAAATTCCTTAAGGAAATTCAAATAACGATCACGGGTTTCCGGTGGGAACTGTTCCTGATCGATTTGTTTTTCAAGCACATAAAGCAAATGAACCGGATTGGCGGCGGTTTCGGATGGGTCGAAATTAAATACCTTGGATAGAATCTTGAAAGCGAAACGCGTGGATAGACCTTCCATGCCTTCGTCCACACCGGCGGTGTCCAGATACTCTTGCACGGATTTCGCTTTAGGGTCGATATCCTTGAGATTTTCACCATCGTATACCCGCATTTTTGAATAAATACTAGAATTTTCCGGCTCTTTTAAACGGGATAAAACACTGAATTGCGCCAGCATGCGCAGCGTGTCCGGTGCACGGGGCGCCTCGCATAACGAGCTATTCTGTAACAGTTTTTCGTAGATCATGACTTCTTCACTGACCTGCAAACAATAGGGCACCTTTACGATGTAAACCCTATCGATAAATGCTTCGTTATTTTTGTTGTTTTTAAAACTTTGCCATTCCGCTTCGTTGGAGTGGGCCAGTATGATGCCGTCGAAGGGGATGGAACCAATGGCCTCGGTGCCGTTGTAATTGCCCTCCTGGGAAGCAGTTAACAACGGGTGCAACACCTTAATCGGTGCTTTGAACATTTCGACAAATTCCATCAGTCCCTGATTGGACTTGCACAAACCGCCGGAGAAATTATAAGCGTCGGGATCGCTTTGTTCGAATTCCTCTAATTTTCGAATGTCCACCTTGCCGACCAGTGAAGAAATATCCTGATTATTCTCATCCCCCGGTTCGGTCTTCGAAATGCCTATTTGGTTCAGTATGGACGGATGTTGTTTGACCACCCTAAATCGCGTGATGTCACCGTGGTATTCACGCAAGCGTTTTGATGCCCACGGTGACATAATGGTGCGCACATAACGAATGGGTATACCGTATTCTTCTTCTAAAATTTGACCGTCTTCATCAGGATTAAACAACCCAAGTGGTGATTCATGTATAGGCGAACCTTTTAAACTATAAAACGGTACTTTCTCCATCAAATGTTTTAATGTTTCTGCCAGCGAGGATTTACCACCGCCCACCGGACCCAACAGGTATAGGATTTGTTTTCTTTCTTCTAGGCCTTGGGCAGCATGCTTAAAAAAAGAAACGATTTGCTCTATGCAATCCTCCATGCCATAGAAGTCGCTGAACTCGGGATAGCGTTTTATCACTTTATTGGAAAAGATCCGGCTTAAACGCGGGTCTTTTGAGGTTTCTACCAATTCCGGTTCGCCGATGGCGATGAGCAATCGCTCGGCGGCGGTGGCGTAGGCTAAGGAATCGTTTTTACAAATTTCGAGGTATTCTTGAAGACTGTATTCTTCTTGTTCTGCATCTTCATAACGAGTCTGATAGTGATTGAAAATGCGCATAATCTACTCCTGATAAGTGGGGGCGTAGTTGAATTGCGGAATACAGCTCAGACAAACCCCTCGATCAATACATTAGAAAATCGGTTAATTTCGAAGTTCCAGTCATTCCATGGAACTATTATACGGTGAAAGCGCGGTGGTAAGGTGTGTAAAAGTGGGAAAGCAAGTGTGAATAAAGTACGGGTGGAAAGTGCATTAAAGAGAAGTAGTTACGTGCCTTTTTCACAGGCTTTTACTTCACTATTGCATGGTTAAAACGTAAAAAGTTGTTATACAGAAAGTTCGCTGCAAAAAAAGTGCTGTTTTATTAATTTTTTGAAAGGTTTCGGAGATGTTACAAAAACTATAGTTAGTTTGTAAGACAATCTAAGTTGTCGTTTTCGAAGTTTAAATAGTGAAACCAGTGCCTGTTTGAATTTTCTGATCACTGGACATCGCCCGTGGCGATTGCGGTGCGAAGGGATTGGGCTGGTAAGACATTAACGATCTGATTTATGAATTTCATTTGACAATTGTGACTATATAGTGTATATACACTATATGGCAAACTTAGCATCCGATAATCGTTATATCGCTAACAATTGTGCGTGCATGAAACTGCGTTCGGCGACACGTTTGGTTACACGTACCTATGACAAGGCACTGCAACCGGTAGGGTTGAAAGCGACACAGTACACACTGTTGATTGCCGTTTCACAGGCACAACCGATAGCAATATCGCGTCTTGCCGATTTGCTGTCCATGGAACGGACGACATTGACACGAAATCTTAGACCGTTGCAACAGGAAGGTCATTTGGTTACGACGCCAGGGCGTGGAAGAACGGTTGAGATCAGTCTAAGTAAAGAAGGTGAAGCACTGTTAAAAAAGGCTGCACCCATGTGGCGCAAAGCCCAAGATGGTTTTGTAAACAAGATTGGTGAGAAAAAATGGAATGACTTAAAGTCGGTGTTGAGTTTGATTACTGAGAAGTAAATATTTTTTATGTTTATAGTGTATATACACTATAAACATTTACACAACCCAACCATAGGAGACATGAAATGACGACAACAATTATTCAAAACAACACGCGCGCAATCCGGAATCCGGTGTGGTTCGTTTTGGGTGTTTGGTTCCTTGTCAGCCTGGTGTTCGCGTTGACAGGTGTTTTCGACCTATCTGTAGCAGGATTACCTGCAACATTGATATTGGGAATTGCCATTCCCCTATCCTTCTTTGGTGTGGCGTATCGTTTCAGTGAAAGCTTTCGGCAATTTATCGCCGGGCAGGACATACGCCCACTTATTCTTTTACACACATGGCGCATGTTGGGTTTAGGATTTGTGTTTCTCAGCTTTCACGACGTGTTGACGCCTGTGTTTGCATTGCCAGCAGGGTTGGGTGATGCTGCGGTTGCCGTTGGCGCGTTGTTGTTAGGTATCGCGTTGTATAGCGGCAAACACGTTTCATTACGTTCGGTGTATGTTTGGAATAGTCTGGGGTTGTTGGATTTTGTGTTAGCTGTCGGGCTTGGTGTCTTGACTCGGCCAGGCGTCGGGCTGTTTTCCGAAATATTGACCAGTGGCCCCATGAGTGTTTTTCCGCTGGTCTTGATACCGGGATTTGTTGTTCCTTTTTATATCATTACCCACTGGATCATCGCCCTGAATGCGCACAAACAGTTGACTGCAAATGAAAGACGAGGCGGGTTGGAGGCAGGATTAAGTCCTGTCTCCAACGGGCGTCCAGGTTCTGATTTGGCATGCCGAATATGCTAGAATGTAAACCCGTAAGCAGCTCTATTTTTGCCGTGGCGAGGGCGTGGTTTTATGTTGATAAGCACTCCTGACAGGTGGACCAACGGTTTAACCCCACGGTATGTTTTTGCTATCGCCATTGCTACTCTCGCTAGTATTGTTATTACCTGGTGGATTGCTGTATCGAAGCCCTGGTACGGCTTTACAATCACCCAACCGAGCACTTCAACACAAACTTCTTCGGCGGATGGCATTGATACGTTTTTCGCCACCGACACTTCCGCGGACGCAGTAGAAAGCATCGAGTTTTCATTGCCCCGTACCAATCAAAAGCCGGGAAATAAAACTATTTTTGAATCGACCTTGAAGTCGGGGGACTACGAAACCGCTGTCGCCGAGTATGACTACTTGTATATGGTGGGTGATATTGACAGCAGTGAACATCACCGGCAAGCCATTATCAATCACGCATCGGCCATGATACAAAACCGGGAAACGCCGGAAGCAATAGACTTGTTGGAGATCTATCTCGCACTTTTTTATAACGATGTCGATGCCTTGTTTACGCTGGGGCGGGCCTATCGCAATGAGGCGCAATGGTTCAAGGCCATTCAGGCATTTCAACTGGCGGAGCGTTACGCATATCGGGCGACGAATATACGTGTCATACGCGGGCAACTAAATTACGCCATCGGATTTTATGTTCAAGAATTAAAACAACAAAATAAATCCAACGAAGTCATCGAACTGTTTCGATATCTAACGCAGTCTCAACCTGAAACAGCAAGATATTTTATTGGATTAGCCAATGCCTATTCCGATCAACGACGATATGGTGAAGCGATAGATAGTCTGCGCTATGTTCAAAATAATTTCGAAGTAGGCGCGGAAGCGCGCACAATGATGCAAAAATTGACGCAGTTGCAAGCTAGTTGGTTAAACGTCAATAAACCCTAACAATCGAATTCTGAGGTATACGACGTAGCTTTATTCTTTCGTCAGTATGGCAAAAATATCCAGCAAGGTCAGTGTAAAGAAAGACTACGAGTTTTTTGAGTAGGTATTTGGAAGTTATATGACGCTACTCGTTTTGACGAACTAATTCGCGAAGAATTCCTGCACCTGCCTTGCGATGGTCTCCGGCGCATCCAGTTGAGCCAAGTGGCCTGCATTCGGTACGGGATAAAATTCAGAATGCGGGATTACACTGTGTAACCGTCGACCGGTAGCGATGGGTATCCATTCATCCTCCTCGCCCCATAAAATTCGAACGGGACATCGGATGTTTGCGTAATTTGATTCGACCTCATCAGTATACCGTTGGCTTGCCTGAGCGATCTGACGATAAAAAGCTGCTTGCCCTGCATCGCCAAGCCAAGGGTTAACCAAAGCCGCGAACTCGTCCGGTTGCAACTCCCCGAACAAAGCGCCTTGTATATATGTTTCAACAATGGCTTTGTGAATGTAGGCAGGAATGCCGCTGAATGCGCTCTCGTGCTTTTGTACGTGTGCAAAAAAAGGGGAGCCCCAGGGTGCCATTGCGACGACATTGATTAATACCATTTTTTTGAAGTCACAGTTATCTAACAGGTGTGCCCTCAGTGTGGTTGCGCCACCAAAGTCATGGGCAACGACGTAGGGTGAATTGAGGTTCCAATGATCGAGTAACTGAGATAGAAGTTGGTTTTGTATGGCTAGCGATACGTTTTGATTATCTCGCTTCTCCGATTGGCCGTAGCCAATAAGATCGTATAAATAAACACGGAAGTGCTGTGCAAGAACGCACGAGAGTCTGTGCCAGGTGAAAGAAGACCAAGGCGTACCATGCACCAGTACAACCGGTAGACCATCACCGATGACGTTGTACCGAACGAGACCTTCAGAAAATGGGTATTCCTGATTCAACTTCCAGTTAATCATGCCAGTTTTAGTCGAGTGAACGGTGCGCCGATTATTGTCGGGCGACGATGGCGGCCGCGGCGCCTCCCATTGCAGTTGCACTCATTCGATTCGCTAACCGTACCGAAGCCGAACTTCGTAGAAAGGCTCGTGCACGTGTCGCCAGCACGATATAGGTGATATCAACGGCGGCGAGAATAAACAGCAAAACGATGGTGAGTGTTGACCACTCAATGGTTGTGATGTTGGCGAGATCGATAATGGTTGGAAGTAATGCCAGATAAAAAATCATGATCTTAGGATTACCCAGTGTCACAGCTAATCCGGCCAAAAACATGCGAACCGGTTTGTTAGACTTTAGCGATGGGCTGTCCGCGTCAATGGTTGTGGGCGCAGTCCACATTTGCCATGCTAAAAAAAGGAGATAAGCAACACCGCAATACTTCAAGACAAGGAACAATCCGTGAAATGTCTCTGCGATGGCAGCCAAACCCGCGATTGCCAGCGTGAGCCAAATCACTTCACCTATCCACATCGCGGCGACAAAAGGTGCTACATCGCGCCAACCGCGTACGATCACTCGCGCCACCAGTGCTGCAATACTCGGCCCCGGTGAGCCGGCAGTGATCAACAAGGCCACCGCAAAAATTATCAGAGCTGAAAATTCCAAAACCGGTCCTTAAGAGTACTTGTTTCTGCTATACAGAAAAAACAAACATGCGCCCAACATAATTGTCATATCAGCGATATTGAAAATACCTGTTCTTAATGACCCTATTCCTAGATTAAGAAAATCAACGACAGCACCTTCATTTGTCAGACGGTCAAGCAGATTACTGACTCCGCCACCAATAATCAGCGCGCTAGCCAAAATTAACACTCTGCTCATGGTCTTTTTTGTGATCACGTACACTGAAAAGCCAAATAAAGACACGGCAACCAATCCGGAAAATATAAACGTACGTAGTTGTTCCGGTAATGTAGAGCCGAGACCTAAAAACGCGCCCGTATTTTCTGAATAGTCTAAGCGAAGCATATCGCTTGCAAAACTGATGGTGCCTTTGTCTTCGAGATAATGTCTCGCCGTGTATTTAGTGGCTTGATCGCAGCCAACACATGCAAACAGGACAACAAGAAGAATTGTTAGCTTTTTCACAACTATTGCCAATGTTGTATCTCGATAATATTCCCTTCAGGATCAGCAACATATTGAAATGTTAACAAACCTACATTTGGGACTTCTCGCACCATTAACTCACCGACTGCTGAACCGCCGTTGTTAAAGGCTACTTGTGCGGTTTGTGCAACATCGTCCGCTGCAAAAGCGATGTGCGAGAAGCCAGGCGTATTCGGTTTGGTCGATGGATGTTCCGACATGGAACCATACTGAAACAGCTCGAGAGTTGGTCCATCGTCACCATATCCCGGAAGACGCAGATGCATGCCTGAGATCTTTGCATCATCAAGCCCAGTTGCTTTATCGAGCCACTCACCGGTTAAATCCCGCTCTGGCGGTATAGGCACACAGTCGAAGACATCTTGATAGAAACGCGCTAGCCGCCTCCAGTCTTTTGCAATCAAATTCGTGTGTGCGTATTTCGTTAGCATTTTTGATTACTGCTAATGTTTTAGTGCGGATGAAACGCAGCGTTATTTGGGAAACTTAACTCAAACTCCAGGTTCAATTTCACTATATACAGGCTATTTTTTAACTCGTGGGCGACTGAATCTTTCGTATTTTGGCAAGTCGTCCTCAATATCTACCCAGGGTAGTCGTTCTGAAACAAATGAATGGAACTGTGGTGTAAATCTTGATGGATCGTCGAAAATTCCGAGGTAATGGTACATTTCACTGGGAAGTTTATTATCTTTATATCCTATTGGTGTCCCGCAATATTTACAAAAGAATCGCCGCACTGTTGATGACGATTCGTAGACGTTAGGTTTATCACCCAAAATTCGAATATAAGATTCGTTAAAACCCACAAATACCGTCACCACCGCTCCAGTCGCCTTGCGACAATCATTGCAGTGACAATAAGAAACCAAAAAAGGCTTTGACCTTGTCTCAAACCGATATCGTCCACATCGGCATTCTCCACTCGCAATTGATGATACTGAACTTATGGATTCCATTTATCTGAATTCATACAACTAAATTCCTTGGTAATTGTAATCGAATTGAGTTAGGTACAATCCGTGAAATCAAGTTGGCCAAACAAAACGCGATTCGTCCCAATTCTCGACACCATGAGAAAAAACAATATCAATACTCCGAAAAACGCCGGAATACCCAGCGCAATCCAAATTCTCATCAACTTCCGATAGTCTGCATGATCTTGCGGGTCATCCATCATATCGCGTATGCGTATTTGAATTCTAACAACAGGAATCCAACATGCGCCGACAAGAATAAATAGCCCAATCACAGAAATAAACCATGCGGAGTTAAATGGGATTCCAAGCCGGTAGACTAACCATATTCCGGTAACCAGTTGAATAACAACTGCTGGCGTGGTGAATATCCAGTCAGCTATAACAACGTTGCGTGCCGTGACTTTTATAGCTTCGGTATTTTCGCTCACGTATGCACGAAGCATAAAGGACGCGATGCCAAGGCCGGTGCCAAAAAGTATTGTGGCGCTAACGATGTGTAGCAACTTTATCCACAGGTATGCAGTCATCTTTTTGGCCTATTCGACGAGTTCCCACGAGATGTCCAGATCCCCGGCTTCTTTATCGAATTCTGATAGTGTGATCAATCCCAGACAGGGATATGCGCCACGTTGTGTAATTTCATTTCGAGCCATCTTTTTAACGAGAATCAACGCAGGTACGCAAGGTATTTCCGGCCCGTGGTTTTGCCTCGCGGTGAGGTACCAGGTACAAGTTTTTGGTTGATTGTTCCTGTCGATACCGCATAATCGAATATGCATGCCACCGGACCGTGATCCGAGTTTTATCAAACGATCACTTGTCCAGTTAAAGGTGGGTACAAAACGACGCCAGTCCTTTACCAAGCCTAATCGAGATATCCACGCCATGACCCAAAGTGCAAATTGTTTCCAACTGGCTTCAAGTGCAGCATGAAAGCTGACCGTTTTAGCTCCAGTGTATTGCGGCAGCAAGGCCAAGTCCGGTACGTCACAAGCACCTGACAAGCGCTTACCCAGTTTCGGATAGCATTGAACACGCAAGTCCTGCCAACCGTATTTTGTTTTCCATACACCGTTAACTAAAACTTGAAATGGTTTGCCGCAATAACTCAACACTGCCGCAATGGTGCTTTTGCCACGTGGTGTTTGGTGGGCGGGCGCAATGGATATTTCGATGTGAGTCATCTCTTTAAACCGGTCACGCAATGAATCGATGACGGCGCTGGACAGGCCCGGCAAGGTGCTGGCACCGGATACTAGTAAAACGCCACTTTCGCTTGCTGCGTTGTTCAATATTGTAAAACCATTAACGAATTCCCGGCCGTCCGCCAGATCAATATAATGACTCCCGCACTCAATACATACCTCGGCCACCCGGTAATCTTGTCCTTGATAAGGGCCCGCGGTATGTACAACGACATCCGGGTTCAGGCAGCGAAAATCATTCTCGAAATTGTTTGAGAATTGATCGAGACGTGCGGATCGTACATGTGACTCAGGAAAATTCGTTCGTAGTTCTGCTGCAAACTGGCTAGCAGTCGCGTCGTTACGGCTCGTCACGACAAGTTCGATATCTGTCTCGCGACTTAGGCGGCGGCAAATTCGCCCACCGAAGTGACCGGTTCCTCCGATAACGACTATGGTTGGGTATTCATGCAACGAACGATTGCGACCCTGGATTTCGTTATTTGAATCTTATCACCCAGCAGGCACACAAGCGGATTCCATCGGGAAAATAATGAAATTACCAAACGGCATTGGCATCGTGTTTTCTGCGAATTTGTACATGCCGCGTTTAATCGTGAATATTGTCTCTATTCCTCGACTTTGACGTTGCCCAAATCGCCGTACGATTTCCATGACTAACCAGGTATTTTTTTCTGCCATTACTCCCAGTTCTTTGTCACCGACATGGGTCACTAACTCGACTCGCCCCGATTCCAGTTCCTCTCGGATAAACTCACTGAGTTGTCTATCATCCAGTCGCAAACTGCAACGCGTGAATTGACCGTTACAAGTCGGTTCATCGTGCATATACTTGTCCGCACACAGATGTTGACAAACCGCTCCGGAAGTCGGTATTGAATCTGCCGCCGCAGTCATTGGTCGATAATAAGGGCAGGTGTTCATGTTCGTTAGATTCTGACTAATCAGTCACCGACTTTTTATTAAGCGGTGTTACCGTTATATCGATCTTGGTCACGGGTACACGCTCGGAGCGGGCAAAAAATTCCAACGCCATCGCCACGATCCGACGATCATCGGGTACCGTAATCACGTTCTCATGACCGGTACAGGTGTTGGTCATCAAAACCTCAACTTTGCTTACACTCGTTTGTTTATTCATGATTAACTCACCGCTTTTTCAGCTAACACATCAATGACGACATAAAGGTAAATTCCGACGAGACGGAATGGTCTGCGCGGGACCTGTCCGAGTCCCCACACTCGAACAGACCCGCGCATTCCGTACCCCCCAAATAACACACCCCACGCTCCCCAAAAGTGTTCTTTATTGCTTGATATGAATTACAACCGATTGAATTAAAAAGAAATATTCGGACGTTTACTTAGGTAGGCATGCATAGGTAACGATACCCATAACACGCTTATCGCTGGCAAATTCAAGGGCTAAAGAGAAGGTGTCATTTTCGATTGCGGTCTATGAAACAACTTTTAACAAAGTTATCCCACAAACGCGCCGTGCCTCATAACAATGACGTTAAAGTACGGCTAGTTCAATAAGATTGTTGGGAGCTTTAGAAAGCGCATTCTGAGTCCCAACAACATAAACTATTAGGTCGATATTCCAATGATGCGCGGCTTTGCTCGGTGGTTCTAAAGGTATACCCGCAACCTAAAGCCGACAACCGTTTTTCTGCTTGGATGTTTATCCTGCTACTTGCATTATTCTGGCAGGTCGTAATTATCTACGCATTACGGAAAGCAGGCATCTTCCAGGAGTGGCGACATGGCCGGTTTTCATGGAATAGCCTGCCGATGCTAGTGAACCAGTGTACATCCTCAAGTACACCAACCCGTCATCAACCTGAGTCACGTCGTAAACTAGATACAACGCAGGGCGTCACGCTGAGTTAAACCAGGGTGTATATTAAGTAAAAGTCGACTTTTCTCGTAAGTCTCCGCCCTGCCAGATATAAAACACGATAAGTGGTAAATGAATCGTGCGAAAACCATGTACCAGCATAGACGGAATGTAGACAACGTCGCCGGCCGCTTTTTCTTCGCAATTTCCCCGGTCGAGTTGAAACTCAGCCGAGCCTGCCAACACGACATAGACTTCTTCCGCGTGATGCCGATGTGAAGGGTAGGTAACATGTGGCCCCCAAATACCCATCCCGGCGCGAACGGTCGCGCTAATGAAGGGGCCGTATTTTCCAATGATCTCGGCAAATCCGTAACCGGCCAACATATCGTCCCCAACCAATTCGTCGGACTTTGTATAACCCTGTTCCCATCTCAGTTGCGCGTTGTGCTGGTGCAACATCGCACCACCGGTTTCCCCAAGTTACAACGTTTTTTTGAAATTTTTTCACTTGTGTGTTCGAGTGCTGATTCACAAACTCCAGAACTGCATCTAACAGTACCGAATAGGCTTTTCTATCGTTCATTGTGTTGCGCTGAAATCGGCATAAGACTAAGTTACTTTATATTGTAAGAATATTTCTAGAAATAAAGACTGAATCAAATCATTAAAAGTATCCGAAATTGAGGAGGGAATAAATGAGCAAACACGCCAGAGTCATAGTCGTAGGAGGTGGATGTGTCGGCGTAAATATTCTTTACGCGCTCACAAAACGTGGCTGGACTGATGTCACGCTACTGGAACGCACTGAGTTAACCGCTGGTTCAACCTGGCATGCGGCGGGATTAATTCCACTTTATAGTTTTAGTTACAGCTTCGGACGCATGATCAGACGTTCAATTGAAATCTACGAATCACTCGAAAAAGAAACAGATCAAGCAGTCGGTTGGCATAAATGTGGGCAACTGCGTGTGGCTAACTCGCGTGATCGCATGGACGAGTATCTTAATTATATGAGCATCGCCGAAACACAGGGTGTCAATGCAGAAATTATCACTCCGGAGCGGGTGCGAGAACTGTGGCCGTTGTTGGCGGAGAACAAAGAATTGTTAGGCGGGTTATATCATCCCGACGACGGTCATATCGCACCCGCCAACGTGACTCAAGCCGTGGCGAAAGGCGCACGCGAAAACGGAGCGACTATTCATCGCAACGCCGAAGTCACAGGTTTCGAGCAATTGCCGAGTGGTGAGTGGAACGTCAAAACCAACAACGGCGATTTCGTTTGCGAACACGTCGTCACCGCGACGGGAAACTACGTGCAACAAACCGCGAAAATGATTGGTATAAACATCCCGGCCTATCCGGTATTGCATCAGTATTGGGTAACCGCACCGGTTGCGGAGGTCGAGAAACGTCAGACGAAAGGATTGCCCGAAATGCCGGTGTTGCGCGACGAAACCATCAACGGTTATGTGCGCGAAGAGCGCAACGGTTTGATGTTTGGACCCTATGAACGGCCGGACAAACTCGAACACTTCGCACGCGACGGCGTACCGAAAGGGTTTGGTGCCGATCTGCTGCCGGAAAATTTTGATGCGGTGGAAGTCAATTGGGAAGCGGTGACCAAGCTCGTCCCGATACTCGGCGAGGTGGGTATCAAAAACAACGTTCGCGGGCCGATTTGCGTGACACCGGATAATTTACCCTTGGTCGGTCCGGCGACGGGGCTAAAAACCTTCTGGTTGGCCGAGGGTTTTTCCGGCGGCATCTTGGGCGGCGGCGGAGTGGGTGAACAAATCGCAAACTGGATTGTGGATGGCGAACCCGAATTCGATTTATCCGAAATCGATTCGCGCCGGTTCGGCGAATACGCTAACAAAGAATGGGTGGGCATCAAAAACAAAGAAGCCTTTGGACACAACTTCGGCATTCACTATCCGGGTTACGAATGGCCCGAAGGCCGCCCGTCCAAAACCATGCCGTGTTTTGATCGTTTGACCGATCGCGGTGCCGTGTGGGGTGCAGTGTACGGTTGGGAAACGCCGTTGTGGTATGCGCCTGAAGGTGTCGAGCCGAAAGACATCTACAGCTATCGCGAATTCAATTACTTTCCACACGTCGGTGCGGAAGTCAAAGCCGTGCGCGAAAGTGTTGGCCTGTTTGAAATGACTTCCATGGCGAAATTTGAAGTGTCGGGCGTTGGCGCCGAAGCCTGGTTAAATTCGATCTTAGCTAACCGAATGCCAAGCGAGATCGGCGGTATGGCGTTATGTCATCTTCTAACCGAACGCGGTGGTGTACGCGCCGAGTTTACCGCTACGCGATTATCCGAAACCGACTTTTATTTGATTGGCACGCCACGTGGCGAGCGGCATGACTTCGATTGTTTAAACAAGCTTGCGCCGGATGACGGTAGCGTCGCCATACGCAACGTCACCCTGGAGCGGGGTTGTTTCACCATTGTCGGGCCATTGCGCGCGATGTGTTGCAACCCATAACCGAAACGTATTTATCTAACGAAACTTTCCCCTGGTTGACGGCGCAAACAACGACTGTGGGCTTGGCGTCGGACGTACGCATGTTACGCGTCAATTACGAAGGTGAATTGGGTTGGGAGCTTTATCATCCCATTTGTCATCAATTGCCCTTGTTCGATGCGATCATGCAAGCAGGAAAAGAACACGGCATTCGGTTGGCCGGCAACCGGGCCATCGAATCCATGCGTTTGGACAAATCATATCGCGCGATGTACCGGGATTTGAATATCGAATACACGGCGCTGGAAGCGGGGCTGGATCGATTTGTTCGATTCGATAAAGAAAATGGTTTTATCGGGCGTGATGCTTTGTTGAAACAACGCGAACAAGGCTTGTCCCAAAAAATGGTCACATTAAAAGTAGACACCACCGATGCCGATGCTTACATGAACGAGGGCGTTTACAAAAACGACAAACTCGTCGGACGCATCACCTCCGGTGCGCATTCGCATCACTTTGGTCATTGTATTTCCATGGCTTATCTCGACATGGAATACGCGGCACCGGGAACGGAGTTGGAAATACCGTTGTTAGGTGAACACAAGCCGGCTGTTGTGTTGCAAGATTCACCTTACGATCCTAACAACGAACGGCCCCGCATGTAATGCCAATGGCAAGGGATGCGGATATAAAACGCCGTGGTGGGAGTGCTTCACGGCGTGCCAAACGGCAAAACGCATCCATCATCCATAAACCGACTTTGGTGCGGAATATTCCGGTATACGAAATCGCGAACTCCGAAGGCGTCGAACAGGTGCACGACTTCGCCATGCGCATTGTTGAAGACATTGGCGTCGAATTTCGCGATGCGGAATCGATTGAATACTGGAAATCCACCGACGCAGAAGTCGATGGCGAAAAAGTTCGTTTGTCCCGTGAAAAATTATTGGAGTTGGTCGATAAAGCACCGGCAGAATATACCCATCATGCACGCAATCCTGAACGCAGCGTCAAAGTCGGCGGACGCAACATGGTGTTCGCGCCATCTTACGGCCCGCCGTTTATTCGTGACCTGGAAGACCAGCGTCGACACGCAACGCTGGAAGATTTAAATAATCTACAAAAAATTAATCACATGGCGCCCGCCGTGCATATCGCGGGCGGCCCCATCGTTGAACCGGTCGATGTTCCCGTGCCGCATCGTCATTTGCACATGGCGTATAGCGGTCTTAAATTTTCGGACAAACCCATCGTTGGCAATGTCACCGCACGGGAACGCGCCCAAGACACCGTCGACATGATGAAAATCGTTTTTGGCGATGAGTTCGCGACGAATAACACTTGTACCACGTCGCTTATCAACAGTAACTCACCCTTGGTATGGGACAAAACCATGCTGGATGCGGTAAAAGTGTACGCCGCCAACAATCAGGCGGTGTTGTGCTCGCCGTTTTCCATGGCGGGCGCAAGTACACCGGCAAGCAATGTCGGCACCATGGCCGTGGTCACGGCCGAAGCGTTGATGTGCATCGCATTGGCGCAAATCATTCGTCCGGACTCACCCATGTTGTTCGGCGTGCCTGCCATGACGGTGTCGTTAAAAACCGGCGCGCCGGTGCACGGTTGTCCCGATTCTGCACTCGTTCAATTGCTCGCGGGTCAAATGGCGAAAAAATACAACTTACCGCATCGTGGCATCGTTAATTGCGCCACTTCGAAAACCGCGGATATCCATGCGGGTTATGATTCCATGTGGGGATTGTTTTCCGGTGTTTTGGCCGGCGCGCACTGGATCACCATGGCCGGCGGCATGATGGAAGGGACCTTGGGACTGAGCTATGCCAAAACAGTTTTAGATTGCGATCAGTGCAATGCGTTTTATCACTTTGCCCAAGGCTATCAATTCGACGATGTCGAGGAGATTTTCGAAACCATCAAAGAAGTCGGTCCAGGCAATCACTTTCTCGGCACCGCCCACACCCGTCGCAGTAATCTTTTTGAACACGAACTGCAAAGCAACATTACCTATGAACAATGGTTCGCCGAAGGCAGCAAAACCGCAGAACAAACCGGACTCGAAGAAGCTAAACGCCGCCTGGAACGCTACAAACTACCACCCATGGATCCTGAACTCGACCAAGCTTTACTGGATTTTGTTAAACAACGCGAAAGCGAGATACCAACGGTTGCGACTTAAATTATTCGTGCCAATACGAACCTAGTTTATTGCGCCCAACTTATAGCTTTTTTCATAGGTTCATCTTTCCTTGCGGTTCCCAACAATCAATCACATGAAAACCAATTGGTTCGTCCCTGAACTGGCGATGATCTACGACAGGTCTCACTCTAAAAACAATTCCTTCCATATCAACAAACTTGCGGATCTTGGGCCGTATTTCTTCGTCCCATGTTACAGGATAGCGTTTGTTGCCAGTAATTATGTGACCACGGTGCGATGTAAAAGCAGCCATATCTAATCGGCCTACCACTTCTACTTGGTTCGCCAACTCTTCTTTCTGGGCACCAGTAATGTGATGATCACTAACGGTTAATCGAGTGGCCGAATTTTTATGTATAAGATTTATATCGGAGACATAAGACCCATCAATACCGCGTATAAGTCTATCAAACGGTGCCTTTGTCATGTCGGCTGCAATTATGAATTGCGGGTTAGTTAAGTGGATGTCGCCAGTTTGGATATTATGAGTAACGCTGTTGTCAATGTTTACGCTTTGGTCTATGTGGATGGTAGGCCTTAAACCATTTTCTAGGATTTTTGTTAGGGCTCTTCTCAAATCAATAGCACCTTTAACTATTTTAGATATCGTTTCTGCTAAAACGTAACCACCATCAGCCGATAAAACAGCGAGTAGTTCGGGGTGCTCTAGAATAAAATTTAGTATTACTTCTAATGATCCGTCTCTTACTTCTACTTCATACTTAACTTCATTTCGGATACGGTCGGTAAGTGTCTTTTGACCAATGACTAACGGTAAGGTGTGATCGATTATCAGACGATAATTTGAGACGATGAGCTCCAAAGACCGGAGGTCATATTTCCCCCCATCGAATGCTTCTCCTTGGGCGAATAGAAGGATTCCAGTTTCTGAAGTTCTCATGGTTTAATTTTGCTTATTCGAGTTCTAATATTGCGATCTAAGCTGCACCTTAGTTTAGCTCGGTAGCGCCGAAAACTAGTCGGGACATTTCAAACTATCAGCAATTTTACTACCCGCCCAATCATCGGGATACACATCCTCTTCCACAAGATTGTGAAATGTGGAGTAAGGCCAATCACTCACTTGGTTAACATAACCGTGTTTAACAGGATTGTAATGAACGTAATCCATATGAGCTGAATAATCATGTTCATCCTTAACTAAATGTTCCCAAAACCGTCGTTGCCAGATTCCTCTTTCACCACGTTTCTGCCGTACCGTTGAAAGTCTTTCTTTGGTTGGCAACCCTCTGGAAAAACCAAACTTGATCAAACGGATTCGTGTTGAGAAATCGCTGTCATGGTCAGGCAACTCAATGATGCAATGAAGATGATCTGGTAAAACAACCCATGCATGAATTTTAAAAGGATATTTCTGACGAACTTGTTTAACGACGGTACGCAACAATTCGATATTCTCGGTAAGAATTTCGTTACCGCGTCGCTGCAAAGTATTGATGGTGAAAAAATACGTGCCGCCTGGATGAAAGAGGCGTCGATAGTTGGGCATTTAGACATCGTTACATATCTTCATCATGCGGCGCAACCAGTTGCGTACGCTTGCTAAGCTACGCCAAGACCGTTCTAGATTGCGATCAGTGCAATGCGTTTTATCACTTTGCCCAGGGCTACCAATTCGACGATATCGAAGAAATCTTCGACACCATTAAAGAAGTCGGTCCGGGCAATCACTTTCTTGGCGCCGCCCACACGCGCCGTAGTAATCTTTTCGAACACGAACTCCAAAGCAACATCACCTACGAACAATGGTTTACAGAAGGCAGTAAAACCGCCGAACAACTAGGCCTCGAAGAAGCTAAACGACGCCTGGAACGCTACGAACTACCACCCATGGATCCCGAACTCGACAGAGCCTTGCTCGAATTTATCAAAAAACGGGAAGGTGAAATTTCACCGTCAGCGAATTAGAATTTTATAGAAGTAGGGCGATGAGCTGGGTGTTTTGGTGAAACTATCTTGATATTCCATGCTCTAGGGCAAATTCGTCCACTGTTCTATCGATTTCTTTGGCAGCTTCTTTAACGAATCTACCCTCATTGGATTCCCATCTTTTCAAAACAAAATCCAAAGGCACAACTCTAACATTCGCAGTACCAGGCAACGCTCTCACCGCGATGTCAGATCCATACTCATCCTCGAGATAGGCCCATTCAAAACCTAGATGATCTACCAGTATTTGCCCAAATCCAACGCCGAAACAATTTAGAAAACTATCAATTGCGTTGGAATCAGTTGTTTTGACGGATCTCCACCTATCCCATAACTCATCCAACACTTCCGCAGTGAAATTGTTTTTGGTTGGTATGTCTAGGCTTTTAAAATACTCGCCCAGTAGATGGAGTTGTGACTGAATCCACACCTTAGATTCGTTAGTCAAGGGTGAGAATTTCGCGATATCTTTCATTGTGAAATTAGTGGTCTTGTTGTTCCAATAGCTCATCGCCCTATGCTAGCAATCATTGTCCCACCGAAACTAACCACTGTATGCCTGTTATTTCCCGGAATACACTCATAGAAAGCAATGCAAATAGTAATTCGAATTTCTCCAGTTCTTGAAAATCACTTAAGCGTTTCTCAAATGCAGCGTTACGATATTCACTCTCTTTTATAGAACGATTAATTTCTTCTGCAAATCTAATAAGAAAACTTAAATTATCTAAGCGCTTCGTAGGCTCAATGTTCTCGATTAGTTCAATAAGATCAAAATTCTCTATTCGTTCTGGATCGCTACAAGCTTGCGAATATGTCCCCGCTTTGACATAAGTATTGCGTTGGTGACCGGTTAGCTCAGACGCTTTACGAAAGTTGGTATTGGTTATAATGGAGTTATTCACTTTTAAATCGACTAATTCAGTAATGCCTCTAACCGCGGGTGCTGCATAAAGAACAAGGACATTGTTCCCAAACATTGATTCAATGTGTGCCAGAAGACCGTGTTGTTTGGAATTTAGATTATACCGAAAGTAACTTTGGTGCCATAGATACCACTCTGCACCCAATGATTTTGTAATGAATTCGGGGCGCTTATATTGAAATAGCAAGTTGACCCTCATTTCCGGAATGTTGTTTATGTGGTTTCCAAGATGCTTCTCCATCTCGAGTGCTATTTCTTGGAGATTAGTTCCAGTGAAGTGCGGAGAAAACAAAAATGGATATCCAAGCGTGCTCCATAGTCGCCAACTTTTTGAGTGCGCCGCGGAATCTACACCAATGGTACCTTCTTGAACTTGGCCAAGAGGAAAGTACACGGAAGTTCGTTGATCAAGCTCGCCGTTAAAATAGTTTTCGAATGTTTTTTCTTCGTATTCGGCGTACATTCACATGTGCTTAGTTGAATTTGCTATTAGTCATATGCTTAAAGGCGAGATAGTGGCCCCAAGAGAGCTATCTGTATCGGAAATTAGAGTTACAACTATTCAAACTGTGCTTCACGCCAACGAATGGCGGCAGGTAAACCTTCTTTTTCTCGAATCTCGTTGAACTTTTTATAGGATTCGGTTTCAGTAGAGTCGAGCAAGGCGCCGGCTTCGATGCCGTAGTTCAGTGCTTCGCGAAATCCAGCGATTTCCGCGCCGCGATTGATGGCGGCTTTGGTGGCTTGCAGTCCCTCTAGCGAAATGGCCGCGACGCGTTTTGCATAACGCCGCGTTTCTTCTTCCAGTTTATCATCCGGGAATACCCGATTAACCATACCGACACGCAAGGCTTCTTCCGCGTCAATCGTGTCGCCGGAATAAAGCAACTCACGGGATTTTTTCAAGCCCACAATCCAGGGCATGACGATGGCGGGTGAGGCGGTGGAGAATCTAATTTCCGGCTCACCAAATTTAGATGTTTCCGACGCGTAGGTAATGCAGGACATTAACGCCAGTTCACAACTCCCCGCCAAACAATAACCGCGTACCATGGCGATAACCGGTTTGGAGCAGTCCCAGGGTGTGTATTCGAATTCGACGCAATCGGTGAGCATACGCCGCATACCCATCGGAGTGCGTCCACCGTAGTGTGCACTCCAGTCGAACTTTAAATCAAAACCCGCACCGAAATTGGCCCCGCTGCCGCTTAAAACAATTACATGCACATTCGAATCATCGTCCGCCTCTTTGAACGCATCGGATAATTCGCGCATCACATCGGGGTTGATCGCATTCATGGCTTTAGGCCGGTTGATACGAATATCGGCTATCTTGTTGTTTGCTTCATAAATTATGTAGTCGGTCATAACAGATATATGGTTTTCGTGTGCTATTCGATAACGGTCAGTCCATCCGGCAATTTTGATTGAACGGATGCATCTTGTTCTTTGTACAGAATGGAGTCAATCTGAAATAACATACCAACATGGCGTGGTAGAAAAAACTGATGTTCATAGTTCACCGCCGTTCCGGCATCGAACATTTTGTCTGCATTCTTTTCCGCCTGTAGATCGTAAACAAAATTACCCACCCAATCGGGTGGAAAAGCGATGCCCATTTCATACCCACCTAACCAACTGCGGCTATCCCAAAGCCCGTTTGATTGATAATAATCCAGCATAGTTTGATTGAGTTCCTTCACTGGTAGATTAGGGCGAAGCGTTTCTCTGAGCAACGTTGCCGCTTCTTTGACCTTCTTCGCGATGTCCATAACGTCGGATTGCGGCTCACCTAAACTAAACGTGCGGGCTGTGTTCATGTGGTAACGCTTATAGACGCCGCAAACATCGACAAATACGATTTCTCCGGCTTGTAGTTTGCGCCGCGAAGCGAGTGCATGACCACAGTTCGCTTTTTGGCCGGATAACACGGGCATCGTGATACCGGGATTTTCTCCTCCGGCTGCCGCCATGGCTTGCACCATAGCGCCGTAGACTTCGAGTTCCGTTACGCCAGACGAAAGAGTTTCTTGGGCCGCAGATAGTCCGATATCAGCAATAGCGGCCGCGCGTTGCAAACATTCGATTTCCGCTGGCGATTTGATCCACCTAACATCGCGCAAGATATCGCTGCCATCGACGACCGTAGCCCCGGCATTCTCAAAATGTGATTGAAAACGTTCGCTGATGGCTCGATTGGGCCGATGACTCCAGAATTCCAGACCGATATTGTTATTTAGCCAACCTTCGGCTTTGAGTTGATCCGCCACAAACTGCGATCCGTCGCGATAGGAATCACGGGGAAAGAATCGTGTGTCCGTTGAGTCGGTATAAATTCTGCCGAGTATGGCCTCACGTTCGCTGTCGAACAAAATGTACTTGTCATGATCGACATGCACTGCGATCCCGCTGGTGGCAGGCCATTCCTTGGGACTATCCGATTGATACCACTCGCATTGGTAACCGCTGATATAGTACATACTGGATGGTGCGGTGAGATATAAGCAATCGATGTTAGCGTCGTTCATGGTCTCACGCACACGTTTTAAGCGGTGCGCGAACTCCGTAGTGGAGAAGGGCACTTCTTTTTCCGGCTCACATTCAAAGTAGACTTCGTCGCGGTAAGTCATTCGGACATTTTTACGTTGATAACTTGTTTATTCTGAATAAAACCGCACAATAGTAAAAGTGATTTGTTTCTACACCAGGCTCTCTTATTGATCGATGTTAGTCGATTTACATACACATACGAAATGCTCGGACGGCAGTTTAGCCCCGGCGGAATTGCTTGACAGAGTGGTTATTGCAGGGGTGCAAATGTTGTCGATTACCGATCACGATACGATTGATGCGTATTACGATGATGCTGTTAAATTGCATACCGGAATTCGCATCATTCCAGGAATCGAATTTTCCGCCCAATGGCGTGACCGCAGTGTTCACGTATTGGGGTTGAATATCGCATTGGATAATTGCGATATTTGTTCGGGTATTAACAGGCAGCGTACAGCGCGCACAGAACGCAGTGAGCTCGTCGCGGAGCGTTTGCTGAAAGCGGGGTTTGAAGACACACTAAACAGTGCGCGGAAAATTGCAGGACATGACCAGATCACTCGAACGCATTTCGCCCATGCGTTGGTTCAAATAGGTGCGGTGAATGATCTCAAGCAGGCATTTAAGAAATATCTTGGTGCGGGCAAAATGGGCGATGTGAAAACGGATTGGGCGCCGTTGCATGAGATTGTTGAATGGATTCGAAGCGCGAACGGTGTTGCGGTTATTGCGCATCCAGCGAAATACAAACTGACCAAAACCAAATTGAAGTCCTTAGTAAGTGATTTCAAGTTATCCGGTGGACAGGGGTTGGAAGTTGTTTCCGGCAAACAAACCCCAGACATTACCCAACACCTGGCAAAACTCTGTGAGCAATATAAAATGCTGGCATCGGTGGGATCGGATTTTCATCAACCGGGTCAGTCGTGGGCGGAATTAGGGAATATCCCCACATTACCAAAAACCTGCATGCCTGTTTGGGATTACTGGTAATTCGTTCTTATGCTGCAGATTTCAACCAACGTCAGTATTGCGGACAATGAGATAGAGATTAGCGCGATACGGGCGCAGGGTGCAGGCGGACAAAATGTCAACAAGGTTGCAACGGCGATTCACTTGCGGTTCGATATTCGCGCGTCGTCGTTGCCCGATTTTTACAAACGGCGATTGTTAAAGCTGGAGGATCGTCGCATAAATAATGATGGTGTCATCGTTATCAAGGCGCAACGCTCACGCAGTCAGGACAAGAACCGCGAAGATGCGCTATCACGCCTGCGAGATTTGATTCGCAGCGTAGCCGTGCAACGCAAAAAACGTATTGCTACAAAACCCAGTCAAAAGGTGAAAGAGCGACGTTTAGAAAACAAGAAACGTCAGGGTAAGCTAAAGGTATCGCGTCAGCGAGTCAGTGTGAGTGAGCACTGATCCGATATTATCGTAGGAGCCAGCTTGCTGGCGAAACACGCTTTCTTCCTGATTTGCATTCGCGACCGAGGTCGCTCCTACACAAAAACAGATTTACCACGGATTGCGATAACGCGCGTCAGGCCCTTACTTCCACGTGATACGATGTGAACTTGCGTACGTTGAGCACGCCGGTATCGAGAATAAGATATTGGCCTTTTATGCCGTTCAGTGTTCCTTCGACGAGTGGTTCTTTGTCGAAATTATGAGTTTTGATCTTTTCGGGAAATTCCAGGACAGGATAGTCGAACTCGTAGTTTTCACCGTCATCAATCAATCGCACACTGTCTTTTCCAAATTCACTATGCAATGCGTCGATGTTGCTGATAACTTCTTTTCGCAGTTCATTCCATTTCTCCGACAGATCTACAGGGTTCGCATTTCCTTTCAGCATGGCGCGCCAATCCGTTTTGTCGCGTACGTGTTTTTTTAATACCATTTCCATGAGTCCGGACATACGTCGAGTAGTAACTCGAGCGATGGGTAATGCCTGCATAGCACCCTGATCCATCCAGCGTGTCGGCACTTGGTTACCGCGTGTAATACCGACTTTGATGCCAGATGAATTAGCAAGATAAACAAAATGCTCCTGCATGCAGTATTTGTCCGCCCATTCGGGTTCGCGGCAAGTGCCTTCATGATAGTGACATTTTTCCGGACTTATGATGCAACTGTCACATTGCGCCAGTTTTTTAAAACATGGAAAGCAATAACCTTGGTTGAAACTTTTTTTGGTTTTACGCCCACAGTGGGTACATGAGATTTCGTTTAAAAAATTTATGTGGAATGGTTTGCCAATGAGTTCATTAGCTGCAATCTCGGCGTCTCCTACGCGCAGGTGATATTCCACCGGCGAGCCGTGAGTCGTGCGCATCTTTTCCAAAGGGCCTGAGGCGAGGGTTTGCAATCGTTTTCTCCGATTTAAAGATGATGGAAAGATAGCATACAGCACGACCGATTATCCGATCTCAAGTGATACTAGCGTGTGGCGATGCGGTACACTTATGCTTGAATTAGGTGGCTAACAATTCGTTACTCAGCTCACGGGGATGGCAGTGAAAGCGATCGAATACACGGAACACGGTGTACCACATGAAGTCTGTACTTGTGTCGACGTTGAGGAACCCGGACCGCCCGGTCCCGGCGAGATGGTGGTATCGGTATTAGCAAGCGCTATCAATCCAGCAGACTTGTTGACTATTGAAGGACGCTATCCAGGGCCTAAGACCTTGCCTGCGCGCCAAGGTATCGAAGGTGTCGGACGGGTTGAACAACTGGGCGAGGGGGTGGGGACTTTTGAGGTGGGTGATCACGTGATGATTATGGGGCGTGAGAACTGGACGGAGAAAGTCCGCATACGTATGGATAGCGCGTTCAAAATTCCCCGACAACTAAAGATTTATCAAGCAGCAGCGATGAAGGCGAATCCACCTTCCGCTATGTTGATGTTGGATGACTTTGTCGGTCTGCGCGATGGTGATTGGATAATACAAAACGCGGCCAACTCCGCCGTTGGCCAGCATGTTATCCGTTTGGCCAATGCACGTGGTATTAAAACTATCAATGTCGTGCGTAACGGCTTTTGGGTAGGGCCGTTAAAAGGGATGGGTGCCGATATCGTCATGGTGGACAACATCGCCCTTCCCAAACAAGTGCGGGCAGAAGTGGGCGATGCCAATATTCCGCTGGCACTCGACGCCGTCGGGGGCAAGGCATGTATGCGCTTGATAGATTGTTTATCAGAAAATGGCGTAGCGGTGAATTACGGATTCTTGAGTGGTGAACCCTGTGTGATTAGTCCCGAACAAACAATCATTCGGGGAATACAGTTAAAGGGGTTCTGGTTGGTTAAGAATTTGTTTCAGAAACCGACCCGGCAAATAGAATATGTTTACAATGAAGTTGTATGCATGATTTTTAATGGTACTTTACATACGCCAATTGAGGCGGCTTATCGGCTGGATCAGGTGGAGCAGGCGTTGGCACATGCGGAACAAGAAGGACGGAAGGGGAAGATATTGTTTGTTCCGAATTCCAGCTAGATTAGGCTATCCAGCGTAGCGGTTCTTCGTCCATCTTTGCTGTTTGTTCGCGTAAATCCAGGATGTGTTGTTCCCAGCACCGTTGCGTGTTGAACCAAGGAAAAGCACGTGGAAAGGCAGGATCGTCCCAACGCCGTGCCAGCCACGCATAGTAGTAGATCATGCGTAGCGTGCGCAGCGCCTCAACAAGATGCAGCTCACGTGCATCGAAATCACAAAACTCGGTGTAGCCATCTAAGAATATATTAAGGCTTTTAGTCTGATCCGTGCGGTCGCCTGCGAGAAACAACCACATATCTTGCACTGCCGGACCCATGCGTGCATCGTCGAGATCGACAATATGTGGACCTTCGTCGGTCCACAATATATTGCTTGGGTGACAATCGCCGTGCAGGCGCAAGGAGTGTATATCACCCGCTCGTTTATAACACCAGCGGATACGCTGCAGTAAATCTTCCGCCAATGATCGATATGCTGTTTCTAACTCCGAAGGTATGAATCCGTTCTCCAAAATATACTGATAAGATTCTTCGCCAAACGATTCGATAGTAAGTTTCGGTCGATGTTGGAACGCTTTGCTGTGACCCACTATGTGAATGCGTCCAATAAATCGTCCGAGTTGCTCGAGGTGATCATCATTGTCTAACTCAGGTGGTCGGCCACCCCGCCTTTCAAACAATGCGAAGCGAAAATGGTGATGTTTATACAACGACTCGCCGGTGGGATTCTTTAGCGGTGGTACGATTGGAATTTCGGTTTCCGCTAATTCCCAGGCAAAATCGTGTTCTTCCTGAATAGCAGTGTCCGTCCAGCGATTCGGGCGGTAGAATTTAGCAATGATGGGTGGTCCATTCTCCAAACCCACTTGATAAACCCGGTTTTCGTAACTGTTCAACGCCAGTAGCCGGCCATCGCAAATATGGCCTTGCGTTTCTACTGCATCCATGATTTCTTCTGGCCCCAGAGAGCGGTAGGCGAGTACGGCATCTTTCGTGCCTTTCCTGCGGTTCATGTTTGTTCAGTATGATGTAATAAGATCAAGATACTATTCTTTATTATCACATTGATTTAACGACGAAGAATAATAGAGAAAATTGCTTGCGTACCCACCAATGCCACTACGTCATTGCCGCCATATCATATTTGATCTAGATGGAACATTGACCATTCCTGTGCATGACTTTGAGTCCATACGAGAAGAACTCGGTTTGGAAGAAGGGCAGCTCATTCTCGAGACCCTGGATGAGATGTCACCGGAAGAAGCAAAGAGAATGCTCGAACGGCTTGATTCTATCGAACATCAACTGGCTGAGAAGGCGCAACCACAGCCGAGAGTGCAAGATGTGCTGGAGTATATGATCTCCATGAATATTAGCATCGGAATTCTGACGCGTAATGGTGAAGCGATAGCGCGCACAACATTGGAGGCCTGTGGATTGTTCGAGTTCTTTAGTGACACAGTCATTGTGGGTCGTGAAAGTTGTGCTCCTAAACCTGATCCAGCCGGTGTAAGTCATTTACTTGAGCTTTGGGGTGCATCAACCGATGACACGGCTATTGTGGGTGACTATTTGTTCGATTTGCAAAGCGGTAGAAGGGCAGGGATTACCACGGTGCATTTTGACCCAACCGGTACATTTCAGTGGCCGGAATTCACCGATGTGCGGGTTGAAAGTATCCATCGCTTAGTCGAATACATCGGTTAGATGGTCTCAATAGTTCGGAGCATTGGAATCACTTTCTATTAAACAGGCGCGGCGCCTTGCATTATTGCGCAGCGGTTTGCTCAAACCAGATTGGACCGGTCTACCATCAAAAGCCACGGGCAAGGGTAAACGGGTACGAGAACGCTGCCATAAAGTGATTGACCGGTTCGGTTATTTGCAGCTCGACACGGTATCTGTTGCCGGGGCGCGTACTCACTCTATCGTTCTAGCTTCAAGACTGGATGGCTTCGACACTACACTCGGCGAGCAATTACTCAATGATGACAAGGCGTTGTTCGAGTATTGGGGCCATGAGGCCTGTTGGATACCGATGTCAATGTATCCATGCTTTGAGTTTCGCCGGCGTGACTATCGTGTGCATCCATGGTGGGGTGATATTTTAGGTGAACATCGTAAGCTGGCCGACGAGTTGTTGCGACGCATCGATCAGGAAGGCCCGTTGCGTTCCATAGATCTAGAAGGCGCCGGTGGTCAGGGTTGGTGGGACATCAAGCTCGCGAAGCGTGTCGCTGAAGCATTGTGGTCGGCGGGCGATCTTGCCATTCGCGAACGCAAAAACTTCCACCGTTATTTTGACGTCGCCGAGCGCGTGATACCCGAGACGGTACGAGAACAAACCGTGAGCGACGAAGCTGCAATCGACACACTATTACTAAAAGCCTTGGAAGGACACGGTTGGGCGACTACGGGAACGCTTGCCGCCACCTGGCGTTTAGTGAACATGAAAGAAGCAATTCAGGCGTCATTAGACCGGCTGGTTTCGTCTAGTCGAATCATTGCTTGCCAACTGGAGGCCAAGCAACGCAACATCTCGGGTTGGATTCGGCCATCCGACTTGGAGATGGTTTCTAAACTAGACACAGTGCGGCCGCGCCGTGATAAAGGTGTATTGTTGTCGCCCTTCGATCCCGTTCTTTGGGATCGCAATCGAGTCAAACTGTTATTCGACTTTGATCAGAAGATTGAAATTTATAAACCCGCCGCGCAACGGCAGTTTGGTTATTACTGTTTGCCTGTTCTAGCTGGAGAAAAAATGATCGGACGGGTTGATCTGAAGGCAGATAGAGAAAAAAGGATATTGAAAGTGTTGTCGAGTCATTTTGAAAGTGAAGCAATCGCGCTGCATGAAAAAGCCGCGATGAGTGCCGCTATTCACCGGTTTTCACATTCCGTCGCTCTTGAACCCGATCAAATTAACATTTGATCTTACGTTTTAATTAATTCGCTGGTTGAGGTAGCTTGCCGTCTACGGTGAATTGATCCAGTGGAAATACAAACGCCTCGTCCTTTCCAAATACACGAGAGCGTTTGAAATCAGCTTGATTCTTATCGGCTGAACAAAACCACGTAGAAGCGGCCGAAGGTTTTTTCGATTTGAACGCGCTCGGGTCGATGACACCAATGCATTTTCCCTTGTCTAAAGAACGCGCAGAAAAATAACGAAACGCTTCTACACTATTTTCTCGCATGTCTTTACCGAGTGCTTGTGTTTGAGAGTAGTTATCTTTGGATGAGATGACATCCCAGATTTCTTTGAAAACGCGTCGTGTAAAGTCCAGTCCCTTAGGCGTGAGAATAGACGCTTTGAACACCGAGAGTTGTACTTCCAACAAGCCTAACTCGGCGTCACTCCCGTGGATAAACAGCAGGCGATAGTAGGCAACTTCCGCAAAAGTGGTCTTAAGGTCTTCCGCGCCATACCAGATGCCGAGTTCAAAACGGGTGCCGAATCGTGACCCATGCCGTAAGGGTGGGTATCGGAACGGTGTCGCGAGTAAATAATGAAGTTTCGATGTATCCTTGGGTACGGCCGGTTTGTGCTGTTCCAGAAGTTCTTCCAGAATTTCGTGTTCTTCGGCGGAGTCCACCAACTTTCGAGTGGAAGTTTGATGCTGAGCCTCGACCGACCGCCAAGATTGGGCGGTGAGTTTGGCGATCCTAGAGCTTGCCGCGCATCGCATCCAGATACTGGACGACATCGACAAGTCCTTCGACAGTCTTAGTGAGTTCCGCCGGAACGCCGTTTAAATGATGATTAAATGCTTTGAACCAGCCCGTCGCCTTGCCTGCATCACCACCCACCATCGCGTCGAGACTGCGATACAGTCGTACCAATAAAATGGCCAACTCGGTCTCTTTTTTATCCTTAATTGGGCGGCCATGATAAAGCCTGCTGATGGACGCCGTGCTGACACCGAGGATATCCGCTAGTTCCATATTCGACAGGTTTAGATAATGCGCAACGGACTTTACCGCCTTGGTCAAGACACGGGATTCGTCATGTTCGGATACCGGTTTTTGTTGGGTGATTGTAGCCATCAATTGAAAGTATATATAATTATTGTTTCATTTGCAATATTAAGTTTTTTAGTATCAATCGAGAAAAGTCAAATATTTGATGAACCAGTCGATGGCAAACCAAGAGGTGATCTTAATGTTTAAGTGCCGTATTTTTATCTCGCTGGTCGCACCGTTCCTGCTCGCTGGGTCTGTTGCGGCCCAATCGACCTCACCCGCACCGATTTACCCCGATGATTTCCAGTGGTTTAGTCCGCCCGGAATCTCCACTTTACAAGGCGCGTGGGTCATAGGCGCCGATAAAACGCCGGGGCCTTATGTGCTGCGAGTAAAGCTAAAAGCAGGCGGCCGGATTCCGCCGCATACCCATCCGGATGAGCGTATTAGTACGGTTTTATCAGGTACGATCCATGTGGGTTTTGGTGAAATCTTTGATGAATCAAAAATAGTCGCCGTACCGGCGGGTGCGGTCTATGTCGCACCGGCAAATGTAGCGCACTATGTTTGGGCGAAAGACGGCGATGCGGAATATCAGGAAAACGGTGTCGGTCCGACGGCGACGACTTTCATTAGTCAGTAGCTGCGTATACGCAGTGAGGAACGAACTGCATCTATCGCGTAGAAATCGGGTTTAACTGCGAGGGATGCGGTTCGCAAGCTCACCACATATACCAACACTTTTATTTGGCATACAACCATTAGGTAGTATCTACTTGAACATGTAAGGAGCAACATGTTGCGCCCTACCAATGACCCGCCTTACGCGCATTTACTGATGAGCGCACACGCGTCGAGCTCACGCAAAGTCATTGGGAAGCATTCGGCGAACGGGCCAAGGACATGCAGGGCGGTTACGGTGGTGGTTGGGTAATGATTTTCGAGGATTTATACAAGACTGCTTGTGGTGGCTAGTGGCGCTTTTACAAGGAACAGAACGTAACGACTTACGCCGAGATAAGAAGGAAACAATGAACGTTTTTCTAAAGGTGATTTTGGCTATTTTGGTTTTTTTTCGCGGTTACCTCAGGCATAACGAAACTCATGCTTATGCAACAAGATGTCGATTTTTTTAGGAAATACGGATTTACTACCCCTCTTCTGACTATTTTTGGCGCAGCTCAATTGGTTGGTGGTGTCTTGTTACTTGTTAGAAAGACGAGGTTGCTTGGAGCGATGATCGTGGCAATTACTTTCTTGATCTCCGTAGTCCTCCTCGTCAAGGAAGGAAATGTTCCATTCACGATTTTCACATTTGTAGCGCTGATTATGTTGGGAGTAGTTATCAGGTACAGTTTCGTATAGGAACAAAACGCGCCCGAGGCGAGCAAAACGGGAAATTAGCCTCGAATGACTGGTTTAAACCGGATGCGATGCGGTTGATTGGCGTCGTCACCTAAACGGCGTTTTCGATCGACTTCGTAATCGGCATAGTTACCGGCAAACCATTCGACTTTGCTATCGCCCTCAAACGCCAGCATATGCGTGGCGATACGATCCAGGAACCAGCGGTCATGGGAAATGACCACAACACAACCTGGAAAATTCAAGATCGCCTCTTCAAGTGCACGTAATGTCTCAACATCCAGATCATTAGTTGGTTCGTCGAGTAGTAAAACATTGCCACTGCTGCGCAACACCTTTGCGAGATGTACGCGGTTGCGTTCGCCGCCAGATAGATCGCCAATCTTCTTCTGTTGATCCGGGCCTTTGAAATTAAAACGCCCAACATATGCTCGCGATTGTGTTTCGTAATCGCCTACCCGAATCGTGTCCTGTCCATCCGAGATTTCTTCCCAAACGGTTTTGCTGTCATCCAAAGAGTCGCGGCTTTGATCGACGTAAGCGAATTGAACCGTTTCACCGATACGCAACTCACCGGCGTCGGGTTGTTCCTGTTCTACAAACATACGGAATAGTGTGGTTTTTCCCGCCCCGTTGGCACCAATGATTCCGACAATTCCGCCCGGCGGCAGTTTGAATGAAAGATCGTTAATCAGGAGTTTGTCGTCGTATCCTTTTTGTAAATTGCTCGCTTCGATTACCAAATCGCCCAATCGTGGGCCGGGTGGAATGTAAATTTCGTTAGTTTCGTTACGTTGTTGGTACTCTTGGGACACCAATTCACTAAAACGTTGCAAGCGAGCTTTGCTTTTAGCTTGCCGGCCTTTGGGATTGGTGCGCACCCATTCCAATTCAGCTTCGATGGCTTTACGCCGCGCGGATTGTTGTTTTTCTTCCTGCTTCAGGCGTTTTTCTTTCTGATCTAGCCACGACGAATAATTCCCTTCCCAGGGAATACCGTAACCACGGTCGAGTTCTAAAATCCATCCGGCAACGTTGTCCAGAAAGTAACGATCATGAGTGACGGCAACAACAGTGCCCGGATATTTGTCTAAAAACTGCTCCAGCCAAGCGACGGATTCAGCATCCAGATGGTTGGTAGGCTCGTCCAGCAATAACATCTCCGGTTCCGATAACAACAGACGGCACAGCGCCACACGCCGTCGTTCACCGCCGGATAACTTCGTGACGTCTGCGTCCCATGGTGGTAATCGTAGTGCGTCGGCAGCGATATCTAATTTGCGTTCCAACTCCCAGGCTCCAATAGCATCGATCTTATTTTGTAGTTCACCTTGTTCTTCCAGCAGAGCCGACATCTCGTCATCACTCATGGGTTCTGCGAATCGTTCGCTGACTTCGTTAAATCGATCGATCAATGCCTTCGCTTCGGCGACCCCTTCTTCGACATTGCCACGCACATCTTTCGATGCATCAAGCTGCGGTTCCTGTGGCAGATAGCCTATCTTCAAATTCTTTTGCGGTATCGCTTCGCCCTCGATCTCTTTATCCAACCCGCCCATGATGCGTAGCAGGGTCGACTTACCTGAGCCGTTCAGACCGAGCACGCCAATCTTTGCACCCGGGAAAAAGCTGAGAGAAATATCGCGCAAGATTTGTCGCTTTGGCGGCACAATCTTGCCGACACGATTCATGGTAAAAACATACTGCGCCATGGAAAGTCCTGTTGTTGATAAACGTCAGTGATAAAACGGCGCGCCATTATGCGTAAAAAGAAGAATCTTGCAAATCTTTTACAATAGTTTGTCGCAGCAAAACTAATGTTTTAGATTTTCGTCATTTCGAACCATGGAAATCGCATAGCGATTTAATGCGTGAGAAATCTTTCTTTTACACTATGACTAACCTACGAAATATAAGATTTCTCCCTGCGGTCAAAATGACAACTCCTGGAGTATTAGTGGGTTAATCCGAGTATTTCCCTCGCCCGCCTCGGCTCGACCGGTTCGCCACCAACTTCGCGGACAATACGCATCGCTTTTTCCACCAGTTGCGTGTTGCTGGCAAATTCGCCTTTAGATAGATACAAGTTATCTTCTAAGCCGACACGTACATTGCCGCCGTGGGATACCGCTTGGGCGACGATGGGAAATTCCCAGCGTGATATCCCAAACGCGCCCCAGCAAGCATTGTCCGGCAGTTGATTTCGCATAATAGACAATACTTCCGGCAACGCAGGCGCTGCATGGGGAATGCCCAAACAAATTTGAAACATCGGGGATCCGTCAATTAATTCTTCGGCAATCAACTTTTTGGCAAACTCGATGTGACCTAATTCGAACACTTCCATTTCGGGTTTCACTTTGAGTTCTTTGATTCGTTTTGCCATGACACGAAGATGACCAGGCGTGTTAACAAAAATCGTTTCACCAAAATTAAATGTGCCCACATCCAGTGTACAAATTTCTGGGCGTAGCTCTTCGATGTGTTTAAGCCGGTCAAGGGGCGGTACTAATGTCGTGCCGGGGCCACCGACTTTTGGATCATCGTCTCCCGGCGCGAAGCGTGCGCCCTCGCTGGTCGTCAGATTGATAATAATGTCACTGCCCGAGTCCTGTATGCGCTTTACCACTTCGCGGAATAAGGCAATATCACCCGAACGCATACCCGTTTTCGGATTACGTACATGGATATGCGCAATGGAGGCCCCGGCTTTGCCAACGTCGATGGCGTTGTTGGCGATCTGTTCCGGTGTTATGGGATAGTGTGGATGATTTTGAAAATTATTGTGGCCACCCGTGATGGCGCAGGTAACGATGACTTCGTTTGACATTGTTCGTTCTCGGTTATATTTCGGTGTTCTATGTTTTCGAGCCAATTAGTAACTCGGTGATGATCAACGAATTGTAAATGCAATGACCACGCAAAAACATGGCCGTGAATTAAGACCCCTTTTGGGGGCCAGTCTGGCATTTGTCGCGATGTCGTTTTTTTCCGTGCAGGACGCATTAGTCAAGTGGTTAGCCACCGACTATATACTGTTTCAGTTGTTATTCGTGCGCAGTCTGGTCGCCGTTCCGTTGTTGTTACTCATATTACGCATCCGTTATGGGCAACGTGCGTTGTACACCAGTCGCCCACAAGACCACGTTATTCGTGCAACTATTAACTTCGCCGCATTTTTGAGTTATTACTTCGCTATTTCCCGTATGCCGCTGGCTGATGTCACTGCCATCGCATTGTCTGCGCCCTTGTTTATGACTGCCCTATCAGGGCCGTTGCTAGGTGAACCCGCCGATTTACCACGCAAGCTAGTGTTGCTTGTGGGTTTTGTTGGTGTACTTATCATTGTTCGCCCCACGGCGGAGAACATCGATTGGGTCGGGGTAGTTGCCGCGTTAATCGGTGCATTGCTATTCGCGTTGCTGGGTATTCAAACCCGTCGCATGTCCACAACTGAAACCAGTGAACTGATGGTGTTTTATTCCTCTTCGGCGTTCTTTGTCGTGACCGGCATGATTATGTTAAGTGCGTGGGAAGTAGCGCCTATCAGTGATTTCGCTTTGATGCTTGTGCTTGGTTTAGTCAGCGTGACAGCACAATTTTCCATCGTGCATTCGTTCCGATATGCGCAAGTTTATGTCATCGCGCCATTTGAATACGTTACCATATTGTGGGCAATTTTGTTTGGTTGGGTATTTTTCAGCGACTTACCGACGTTGACCATGTTGGCGGGTGCAGCATTGGTGGTCGGTTGCGGTTTGTTTATCGTATTTCGTAAACGTTAACGACCCGGTCTTTACACCGGGCCGTTTTAGGTTACAAACTTTAATCAATATTCCGGCGCATCGGATTTATAGCGCAACCCGACGCTGGCTGCTTGCGACTGTACTGCACGATAGATTTGATCATCCAGCGAATCCTTAGCACCACCGGCCTTCTCGATTTCACTTTTAAGGTATGCTGAGCGTTGCTCAGAGGCTTCCTTGATTTGCCTTCTCAAATCGTCTCGAGTTTGAGCGGTTTCGGTAATCAGTTTTTCCCTTTCCGCTGGCTCCATGGGTACCAAAGCGGCGGGTAAATGGTCTTCGTCGATGCTGGATAGATCGACCCTGCCCGATGTCACGGCGTCTACAAGCTCGTTCTCTCCAAGAAGATTTTTTTCACCGCTGGCGGTGGTGTTAAATGCCGCTCGCCGCGCGCGAGAAGCTACGGACGCCTTTTCTTCAAGCGTTTCGACTGCTCGTTCTTTGGCTGCGTATTTTTGTTTCATTTCCGCATCACCGAAAATCATGCGTGTGTCATCCAGCTTGGCGGACAGCTCGGCTAGTTTTCTGTCAAACGGGGTAGCGATTGCGACGGCGCTGCCGGCTTGTTCCACCTGAAAGTATTGACCGCTGGCAAGTTGTGCGACATGTTGCCAATTCTTTTCCGCATTCGGATCTTGTCCACACTGAACGGTGTTGATCACAATACCTTTTTGTAACGCGTTGGCGATGGTTACCGGATACTTGACATCATCTTGATAGTCCATGTGTGCAGGCGCATCGCCTACCAGGAACACAACTTTGTAGGTATCGTCACTTTGACTCCATGACATTTTGTTTACGGCGTCATACAAGGCTTGGTTGACGCTTTCCGGCCCATCGCCACCGCCGGCTGCTTTAAAATCCATTAAGTGTGCGTACATGGTATCGAGATCACTGGATAAATCGATGTTATGGGTTATGTATTCATCACCACGATCGCGGTAAGCGACCAGTCCCATCTTAATTTCCGGCGCAGGTTGTGCTGACGCCATCGTACTGGCGATGGACCAAATTTTTTCTTTGGCGGCGTGAATCAAACCACTCATGCTGCCCGTAGTATCGAGTACGAAAACCACTTCGATCCTGGGTTTCTCATTAACGACAGGGTTTACGACCGGGATGTCAATGACAGAATGATTATTCGCATGCAGGTTAGCACCAATGCTTTGATAAGCAGGATAAATCACTACGGTGCCTGCCGTTACCGTGAATATTGATGCGGCAAGAAATTTAGATTTGATAGGTTTTAGTTTCATGGGTATGACTCCGGGTTTATTGGTGAACGGATGAGAGTTTGCTTAATGCGGATTCAGCTCTGCGATAAGCTTGTTGAAAACGATCGTTTTGCATGACCGAAGAAGAACCAGTTTTTTTCTTGAAATGCTCTGGAATAGTGGCACACATGGCTTGTACAAGGAAAAAGCACCAGATGCTGAGAAACACGTTGCCGGTATGGGCTGCCGCCCAGATTGCTGCGCAAAAGCTCAGAAAACTGAAACCAAAATCAGTAAACGTGGGTAGCAGGCTGGAATAGAAATATAATGAACGTACCAACCAGATAAGCGTCGTATGCGCGGCCAGATGTAACACCAGTGATGGGCACCACCAAAAAAGGATGGCGCTGGCGATAATCCAAATAACGACTGTGGCGATGTAACCGACACGTTGCTCGCTGACGCGAATCAGTTGGATTACATAAAAGAGTCCTGCACCAGCGATGATCCAACGAATAACCAGATCATTGCTGAATGAAGTAGATAACACACTAAATAACACGGCGCCTACAACACTAATACCGAAACCGATGACGCTGCCACGCAAAAAAGATAGGCGCTTCATGACGATGTCCTCAATTGTTTTTCACGCAGGTAGGCGACTTCAATATCTTCGTCACGTACTCGTAAATCTGGTGTTACTGCGAAGTCACCATTATGATCCGGTGGTTGTTCTTCACTGACTAACTCTGCTTTTTGCCGCATTCCTTCCATGCGGATACGGTTTTCGGCGAAACGTGCTTTCAAAACCGAGGAGGTCTGTTTCAAACCTTCTCGCTGTCGCGATAGCGTCTTTAGCAGTTGTTGTGCTTCGAGTTTGCGTCGAATCAGCGTGCGTGCTAAGTCGTCTCTGTCGTGCTCGAAACAGACATCAAGCTCTCCCTCGATTTTTTCTAGGGACTTGAGGACTTCTTGTTCACGTTTTTCTAGTTGTTCAATTTCATGCGCTATCAGTTTCGACTGCTTTTCGTCGTGCGCTAGTTCTTCTTCCATCTCCCGCACCGCGTGTCGTAATAACACAACAGGTTCTTCGATGCGGTCCAGCACGGCGTGAACATCTGCCCGAAACAATCGCAATACACGTGTAATCAATGCCATTTTTTGTCTCCCAATTTCAGTTTTGATCAACGTGGAGACAGTCTAGAGACGGCGACTACGCGTTATAAGGCAGACTTAGGTAAAACTTTCGCACGCTGATTTACAAAAGTTTTACATTCTCGGATTCGTATATGATGATAGGCTTCTTTCATCGTGTCGTTTGTAATTGGCTAGAAACTTCCTATGTAAATGTGAGTGTCCAAAATTAAGATTTCTCACCTGTTGAATCGCTATGCGATGTCAACGGTTCGAAATGACAATTTACAAACTAACTTGTCATTTCGAGCGTAGCGAGAAATCTTGTAGGTTGATAGATGGGACAAGGCCAAATTTTGTTTATTAGTCCAATGCAACAAAAACCACGCATACTTATAGTCGAAGATGAAACCGCCATTCGGAACGGTCTAATAGACGTTTTTGTCTTCCACGGTTACGAGGTAGACAGTGCTGCCGACGGCAACGAAGGTTTAGAAAAAGCGCTGATCGGTCAGTTCGACATGATTTTGTTGGATATCATGCTGCCCGGTATCGATGGTTTCGAAATCTGCAATCGTATTCGCGAACGGGACCGCGACCAGGCGATTATTATGTTGACGGCCAAAACTAACGACGAAGACATCATCCAGGGCTTGTCACTTGGTGCCGACGACTATGTCGCCAAGCCGTTTTCCGTTGCTCAACTGGTGTTGCGTGTGCAAGCGGTACTGCGCCGCTCCCGTGTTAGTCTCTCTTTGGAGAACACCATCCATCTCGGAAATGAAACGACTATCGATTGCCTAAACTTAACAGGCCGATGCGTGGGTACCGAGCTAGCGTTTACGCGTCGGGAAATTGAGATACTACAATACCTGTTTGCCCATTCGGATCGGCCGGTGTCGCGGGGTGAATTGCTCACTAAAGTATGGGGTTACGCGAAGAATCTGGATATTGAAACACGCACGGTGGATATACATATCGCAAAACTACGCCGGAAAATAGAAATCGACCCTGCTAGTCCGTGTCATCTCGTCACAGTCCGTGGTGCCGGATACCGTTTGATGAGTGGCACGTAGTGTTTGGCGCTTCACTAGCAGGCCTGGATCGAAAGAAATTACGGTGGTGGCTGATCTTGTTCTTTTTTGCGCTGGCCATCCCCACCGGGTTTTTGATTTACCACGCTTATTCCCAACTAAAATGGGAGGCCTTTTATCAACATCGACTGTTGGCTGAAGAGTTAGCGTCTCGTATTAATACACGCTTATTGGATTTAGCGGCAAACGAAGAGCAACGCTCTTTTTCAGCCTATTCCTTTTTACTGGTATCCGGTGATGAAACGACAAATTATTTGCAACGTTCACCGTTATCTGCGTACCCGGTATCAACCCATATTCCTGGTTTAATCGGATATTTTCAAGTCGATGCCGAAGGTGTATTTAGCACGCCGTTACTACCGCTCAATGTCGGTGTTCCCGATCAATATGGGATCTCCGCTCCAGAGTTTAAACTGCGCAATGAGGCCGCCGTTAACTTACACATGATACTAGGTCAAAACCGTTTGGTAGAGGTCAGTAGATCAGCCAAGTCGCGCGCCGAACCATTAGCCGAATCACTAGGGCGCGTGAATGACGGTGAAAAAGAAGATATTTCAGATGCAGCCGAAGAAAAGCGCCGTTACATTGCTCGTTCACTAGATGATGTGTTGGTCTCAAGTGCCGAAAGCGTTTCTCCAGAACCACCTTCGACACCCGCACAAGCAGCGTTCGATCGTCTGAAGGATTCCAAACAAGTTAGTGAACCGAACAAACTAGATATGCACAAGAGTAAAAAAATCACAGGTAACCTTGGGCGGGTGGAAGAACTAAAACTAGATCAGCGTTATCAAACCAAAGATAAAAATGAAAGCCCGAGTGCCGCCTTACCATCGGCTACCGAAGGTTACCGAGATCCGAGTGAGCGGCAGTTCCGTGTACAACAAGAAAAAACCGTTGTTCCTCACACCGTGTCCGCGGGTTTGGCGGAATCTACTACATCTTCAATGGTGACGGATCTTCGCATTCGCACTTTTGAAAGTGAAATAGATAAATTTGAATTCAGTATGCTGAATAGTGGACACTTTGTTTTGTTTCGTAAAGTCTGGCGTGACGGTGAGCGCTATGTACAAGGATTGCTAATCGAGCAACAGGAATTTCTGAGTGGTGTGATGGACAATCTTTATCGTGAGACGGCTTTAGCGCGTATGAGCGATCTTATTGTGGCCTATCAGGGAGAGGTCTTCTCGGCATTTAGTAGTGCCACACGACGTGATTACATCTCTAGAGCGGCGGAGCTTAGTGGCGCTTTACTCCATCAAACACGAATGTCGGCTCCATTCGGTGATTTTGAGTTGATCTTTAGCGTCAAACGACTACCGGCGGGTCCGGGCGCCACAGTCATTGCCTGGTTGTCCGGCATTTTGTTGATCGTACTTTGTGGTGGCTTCTATCTTATGTATCGGCTCGGTGGCGCGCAAATTGATCTTACTCGCCAGCAACAAGACTTTGTATCGGCCGTAAGCCACGAGCTAAAAACACCACTGACCTCCATTCGTATGTACGGCGAGATGTTGCGTGAGGGCTGGGCCAGTGACGAAAAGAAAAAGAGCTATTACAACTACATTTATGATGAAAGCGAGCGCCTGTCGCGTTTGATTGAAAATGTATTGCAACTCGCTCGTATGACACGAAATGATCTGAAGCTCGATCTGAAACCGGTCAGTGTTGACGTTTTAATCGATACAATCAAATCAAAAATTTCGACTCAGGTCGTGCGTGCTGGATATTCGTTAAATCTGCGAAATCAAGCCGATTACCCCCAGCTAAAAATTGAAGTTGACGTAGATTGCTTCGTTCAAATCGTCATTAATCTCGTGGACAACGCCATCAAGTTTTCAGCCAATTCGGAGCAGCAAAAAATAGACATCGATTGCACTTTGTTGTCGAATAAGACTGTGCAGTTTGCCGTGCGGGATTATGGGCCCGGGATCGGTAAAGATCAGATGAAAAAGGTTTTTAAATTATTTTATCGTGCGGAGAGTGAACTTACCCGCGAAACAGTCGGCACGGGTATCGGTTTGGCCTTGGTGAATCAGCTTACACAATTGATGAATGGAAAAGTCGATGTGATAAATACGCAACCCGGCGCAGAATTCAGAATATCGTTCCCCGCTGTTTAGTTTGACCACATATAATTAATGGACCACGACAAAAAGAAGAAACCAACGGCGTTGCGCCCGGAGACTCAAGCGGCGCAAGCGTTGGGGCGCATAGACGAGGTAACAAAGGCGATCGTGCCGCCATTACATCCGTCGACCACCTACTTGCGTGATCCTGATGGCGCTTATCGATCGGGGCGTGGTTACACACGACCACAAAATCCGTCCTACGATACGCCTGAGGATTTACTAGCCACGTTGGAGGGCGGTGCGAGTTGCATTTTGTTTTCATCGGGAATGGCGGCGGCCACGGCGGTGTTCCAGTCATTGCTCCCGGGCGATCATGTCATTGTTCCACGCGTCATGTACTGGGCTTTACGAAAGTGGTTGCATGAATTCGCCATGTCATGGGGACTGGGAGTCGATATGGTGGATATTACCCGGAGCGATAATATCGCGAATGCGATTCGCCCAGGTAAGACACGTTTGATTTGGTTGGAGACTCCGGCCAACCCAACTTGGGAAATTAGTGACATTGCGAGTGCTGCGGAGATTGCACATCAGATAAACGCCAGACTCGTGGTCGATAACACCGTACCGACACCCGTCTTGACACGGCCCATCGATTTCGGAGCTGATCTCGTGGTGCATTCCGCCACAAAATACCTGAACGGACACAGCGATGTTCTTGCGGGTGCCATTGTCACAGCCAAGCGTGACGCGTTTTGGCAACGAATCCGTACTTGGCAAGGTGACGCGGGTGCAGTGTTGGGACCATTCGAAGCATGGTTGTTATTGCGTGGAATGCGTACCTTATTTCCACGCGTTAAGCAAAGTTCGGAAACCGCTCTCGCTCTTGCTCGCCACTTTCAAGGCCATCCTAAAGTAAAACAAGTACTTTATCCTGGGTTGGATAGTCACCCACAACATAAGCTTGCCAAGCGGCAAATGACGAATGGCTACGGCGGAATGTTGTCCATACGTCTTGCCGATGGTCACGCCGCGGCCGTTGCCACGGCTGCACGGGTATCGGTGTTGAAACGTGCGACTTCACTCGGTGGTGTGGAAAGTCTGATCGAACATCGTGCCAGTATTGAAGGCGCTGCCACACCCGTAGCATTCGATTTGCTGCGGCTTTCTATTGGACTTGAACATGTTGATGATTTGATTGCAGATCTCGAACAGGCGCTGGAGTACACGGAGGAAGATTTGAGTAATCTCGCAGTAACCGAAAAAATTGTTACTGATCATTCGAAGCCAAATGCTTTGTCCGAGCAAGTGATGCAAATATGCGGATCGCATATTCGTCCTACCATTCAGGACAGGGGCGGCGATGTAAAAGTATCTGTGCGGGAGAACACCGCACTTTTCTTTATGCTAGGTTCACCCGGCGCACTAGTACCACTGCGCAACTGGATTAGAGGCGTTCTCAATCATTATGCACCCCAAATCGAACATATCGAATTTCGCACGCGTGAGTTGTCTGAAGATACTCAATCCAAACAACCGACGAGTGAGAACTTACAAAAATTTATAACCGATCAGATCAACCCTGCGTTGTCGGCCCATGATGGTCTGATTCATCTGGACGCCGTTCGCGGTGGCGAGGTCTTTTTGGAATTCGACGGCCGTTGTCAAGGTTGTGCTATGGCTGAAGTAACATTGCGCCAGGGGATAGAAACTCTCATACACGAACAGTTTCCTGCGGTAACAACCGTCGTCGACGTGACTGACCATGATGCCGGGGCAAATCCATACTTTAGCCCTGGCAAAGGTGGTGGTGCTGAATAATATTCCGATAATCGGTTGTTTTCTACAAAGGCGAGATTGTGTCGTCACTTCGTTTCTCGTAATGACAAAATCTAATTAAACAATTTTCCTGTCATTGCGTATATGGACTCCTTCCAGTTTACAACCCCTGGTGGTGAATCAACGATGGTAGATGCACGCGTATATTCGGGTATTGTCGGGGAGCGACCCCTAACCCTTGATGTATTCGCACCGACGGCCTCGTCGAGGAAACAGTTAGCAGGAACTGTCGCAATGAACAGGCACGCGTCGGTTGGTCTAACCCGTTGAATCGCATCCTGGGATTGAAACTCGGTATTATTCCCATTCGTCAAGCCATATTGGGGTGTAACTTAAAATCTTCACCGTAGTGCAGCATAGCCCAGGCCAAGCGAATCGTTTTATTGGCCAGGGCAACCGCTGCACGACCTTCACCGCGGCGCTCGATTAACTGTTTGAGCCACACTTCCTTTGCATTCCTCGGATCACGCCTTTTCAGCGCGTTGATCACCGCCCGGGCTCCCTGGATGAGATTCGATCGCAATCGTTTGTTTGCACATTTTTTGCTGATTCCCAACATTGTCACTTGATTACCGGTGCTGTATTGTTGCGGCGTTACACCAATACAGGCGGCTGCCTCGCGACCATTGTTGAAGCTGCTGCCCCGATCACCCAGCGCCAGATATAACCCAAGCGCGTTGACCGGGCCCACACTCTCTAATCGACTCAGTTGTTGACAAGCTTGATGCTGCGCAATGAGTCTATCCCGGGTACGGGTGACTTTCTTGAGCCGTGCCCTGAGGTCCAGGTAATACTCCCATAGCCCAATGAGCTCTGTACGCAACGGCACAGGGATAGCGTTCTCGACATCCTCCAGCATCTCGACCACCCGATGTTTGAAAGCGCTGACTCCCTTGGGGATGATCAGGCCGAATTCGCCCAGTAGCGAACGGATGATGTTGCTGGTCGCGGTCAGGTGGTCGCTGAGATGTTCGCGAATACGCTCGACCCCCTGCATGGCCTGCTGCTCAACAGTTTTTGGCGCAACAAACCTGGTGTTCGGTTGCCGTGCGGCGATGCCTACGGCGCGCGCGTCGGTGGCATTGGTTTTGTGCCCTTCACGATATCGGCTCACTGTACGGGTAGGTACCAGCAATGGACGATGGCCCATTCGCTCGACTAGGCGCGCCCAGTGGTGAGCTGTTCCACACGCTTCCATGGCCACGGTCAGCGGTTGTTGGCGCGAGAGCCAATCGACCGCTTTGCCCCGGCTGAAATGACGGTTGAAACGTTCATGATGACATTTGTCCAGCAGGCAGCCCTGTAAAGAAGTCTTTGAAAGATCGATGGCAAACAGGTTATCTTGATACATGTATGGACTCCGTTAGGTTGTTTTTGCAAATCTCAACTTATCCTCGTCAGAGGAAGGAGTCCATACATCGAGGCAGGATGCCGAAGCAATTTAAAAGAAATATCAAGTAATACATAAGTATCAATTGTCTAGTTCCCGACTGCTACTACTCATCCCAAACGGTTCTTATCGTGCCCAAGATTTTGTTATCGCAGCAAATAAATTCAAAGTTCCGGTAACCGTCGGATCTAACCACAAACCGGTTCTGCAAAAGCAAACGCAAAATCAAACTTTGTATGTTGATTTTTCTAAAGACGAATATGCAGTCGAGCAAATCACCGCATTCAACGGGGCCAATGCAATTCAAGCGATTATCGGTGTGGACGAAACCACCACGCTAATCGCGGCGAAGGCGTCCATGGAGCTGGGCTTAAAATATAACCCACCCGAAGCGATTTCCACGGCACACAACAAATACAAGATGCGCTGCGCATTACGCGACACTGAACTCGCCATTCCTGAGTTTAATTTGGTTAAGCAGGGCGCCGATACCAAGACTATAGCGAACAATCAAATTTATCCCTGTGTGCTAAAACCCACGAATCTTTCGGCTAGCCGCGGGGTGATTCGCGCGGACAGGCCGAAGTTATTTATTGAGGCGATAAATCACATTCGACATATCACCAAAGAATGGAGCGCGTCGAACGATTATTCAGTTTTGGTTGAGTCATATATATCCGGCCCGGAAGTAGCGTTAGAGGGATTGTTGGAAAACGGAAAGCTACGTTGCTTGGCCTTGTTTGACAAACCAGGGATGTCTGAAGGGCCATTTTTCGAAGAGACAATGTTTGTTACGCCATCCTGTTTGGATCAAAGGTTACAAGATGAATGTTTGAATACCATTCAACAGGTCGTGCAAACAATCGGTTTGTGTGAGGGACCGGTGCACGCGGAGCTTCGCATACATGACAATAAACCTTGGTTAATTGAGCTCGCAGCGCGTTCTATTGGTGGTCTTTGTTCGCGGGCGCTGCGGTTTTCTGCCGATACTACTTTAGAAGAAATCATTGTTCGTCATGCCTTAGGGCTACCGCTCCAGGGGATTGAACCAAGCAACGCTGCCTCCGGTGTTATGATGATTCCTATACCGTCGAGGGGACAGTTACTTGTGCTGAACGGCATGGATAAAGCGCGAAAGGTTAGCGGTGTTGAAGATATTCGTTTAGGTGTGGCTATCGGTCAGCAATTATTACCGCCCCCAGACGGCGATCGTTATCTTGGGTTTATTTTTGCCCGTGGTGACAACCCGCGGTTTGTTGAACACGCCTTAAAGGAAGCACATAACCAACTTGATTTCGAGATAGCAGCGTCGACATTAGACGAAACTAAACAGCGAAGCACTCATTGATTCCTGCATAGGAAACATTTAACGGTAACTGGCCAATCTTATCTCGCTGAAACGCATTTGTGATAAATCGCCGCGTGATTCGATAAAATCCTTGTCCTCTAGATCTTTAATTCTTTGCGCGTAGTAAACATCATCTAAGTCCAGGATTTCATCCCTTAGATCGCTCATTGATAATGCAACAACCATTCCGACTTTTCTCCACTCTCCGGTCGCGTGGGACAAAAGCGTTTTGTCTATTAGATCATTATCAGCCGTCATCCGTATATTTATATGCGTCAACTGGCAATAATAATAATCTCAGGGCTTGATGGTTCCAACGCTGATTTATCCCAATTGCCATACCATTCGATATTCGTGAAACCGGCATTCGCTAGAAAGCCAGCAAGTTCATCGATGGGCAAAAAACGTATGGTGTCGGAAGTGACTACGATATCATCCTCCGCAAAACAAAAGTGAGTTTCATAAGTCACTAACTGGCTGTCCTCAGCACTGATATTATTATGAACTACCACCTTGCCGATGCCAGGCGCGTCGAGTGTCTCCTGCGTTTTATCAGGTGTCCATGTATCCCATTCGCGAACAGCGGGATTACGGGTTTCGAAGGCTAGACAACCGTCGGGCGCAAGATGCAATCGCAAATTGTGTAGTACAACTAATATCTCGTCATCTTCAAGAAAAACTTGAAAAACGTGACCTGTCATAATGATGAGATCAAAACGCGTATCAACCGACAATTGAGCCGCGCTGGAATTGATCCAATGCACTTTGTTCCCACCCGGACGATGACGAGAAATGTCGAGCATCGCTGTAGCAGGATCGGCACCGGTCACGCGATGACCCTTCGCCGCAAACTCGCAGGCAAGTCGCCCAGTCCCACAACCAACATCAAGAATGGTCTTGGCCGAATCACCGGCTAAAGCGAGGTAAAAATCAATATCCTCCCTGCCCGGATTCAAGGCATCGTAGACGGCGGTCAATCTTGGATCGGTGTAACTTTTACTTAACACATGCGGTTGACTCTGTTCATTCGGTTTTCAGGTTCACTTAACTATTCAGTACCTAATTCCCCAAGGATAGCAATAGCTTACTGACAATAGCTGATATTGAGCAATGGTGTCCGCGTTGCGAAGTTTTTTGTCCAAAAGTTGTGATGTATATCGGTTGTGAACAAGTTATAATTCAAACCGTAGCGTCATGTGGGGTGGCGCACAACATGCGGTTGCACCGTGTGTCTTGTTTTGCAGTGTTTTCGGTGGGGTACCGTGATACTCAAGTGTAAAACTTCGAATTTGTAACAAGGTGGTCGCGTCGGTTTGTCGTCGCAGACCGTTTTGGCATGTGTTTAAGGATCGCACTGGGGGGTGCATTATGCTAGAAGACTTTCGAAACTTTGAAATTGCTACCCGTAACTCCTCCATCGATGTGGAGATTGATTTGGTTAATTCCAATACGGGTGTACAAGAACATATAGTTGTGGTGAATAATCACTACGCAATTGCGGGTATGGTGGAGCGCTTTGCACGCCGACAACACATCTCGCCGTGGGCGGTTGAGGTCCATGTGTCACAGGCCGACGACATTAATTTTAAAGCCGACTCTTGAAGAACATCTTTTGATATTCACAAAATAATCGTACCTTGTTCAGTACTTTAGGTACGATTCGTAAACTAAGGAAAAAGCGGTGAATTACTAGGCTGATGACTTTCAAACAGCGCTCGTATTAAACGTGCACATAGATTATACTAATGATGCTTCATCGATTTACCCTCCTGTCAGTGATTAGCGGACTGCCCGGGGAGAGACAGTCCGGTCCTTTTTGCAAACGTGATTGTGCTTGGCTTTGGCGTAACACTTGTGCTTATGATGTATTTCCCTTGCTGCCTGGTTTCGAGCCGATTTCAATAATCTCGAAATCCGTAAGATCACGCCAGTTCTCCATCCATTGATCGAATAACGCTTTGTTATAGGTTTCCATCAATTGGAAACACCGGTCACCATCTTTTTCCAGCCAGCTATCAAAATATTTTAGTCCTTCGGGAAGCATGTGACCCTTTTGCGCAAAGCGTTCGTAGACTAACTCTTTACATCCAGGTAGGAATTTTTCAATCACCATAAACAAAGCCATGTGATGTTTTGCTTTTAGTTTCCAGTTGTTGTCTTTTAGCTATTAGTCTACCGTTTCGCGAGAAGACTGACCACTGATGGCTAATTAGATTCGCTAAACCACCGCCAGTGGCGGCGTGTTCTGGTGGCGTTCTCTTTGTTGCTTGAAATTCGATAGAGATTGCTTCGGCATCCTGCCTCACAGTGACAGACCTTTTGTCATCTGAACGGGCGGCGACGAGTAAAATAAATGCTGAACGCCGAGTGCCAAATGCCACTTCACATTTAACTCTCTGTAACACAAGAGGTGCATTAATGTGGATTAATTCACAGAATAAATACCGGGTCATGGGCACAATGGCACTCATCTGCTTAAGGAGAGCGGGATGTAACGTCAACCGAGTTGGTGAGATTACATTAATCGGAACCATCGTATCGAACGCAAGGACAAGCGGGCCAGGGACCGTGAACGAATCACGCAAGGCCACTCTTAACATTCATGCCTAAGGAGCATTGTTCAGGAGACAGGGGCTGAAGAGGGTTTCGTCAAGGACCACGCGATGACCGATCCCAAGGAGCGGGAAAGCCAAAGACGCCACTCATCAAGGACACTGGCGTCACATGACACAAACGGGTGCATCCACGGAATGGATACACCCGTTTTTTGTTCGAACTCCTGTCCATACAAGACTGAACCAAAGTTCGTGTTTGTGACTCAAACATCGGCACACGTTACAATGCGTTGTTACATGAATTTTTTTATTCAAAGCAGGAGAAAAGTAAAATGAAAAAAGTCACCGCTATGTTTGTACTGTTCCTGGTATCGACAGGCATATTTGCCGACGATGGAATAGTAAGCGTAGAAAGTGCTCATGATGTAAAGACCACAGCCGATCGTCTCGAGGCTGCGCTTGAGGAAAAAGGCATGAGTGTATTTGGTCGCGTAAATCATGCCGCCGGCGCGGAGAAAGCGGGTATGGAATTACGGCCCACGGAATTGGTTATCTTTGGCAATCCCAAGGTCGGTACGCCGTTAATGCAATGTGCCCAGAGCGTGGCTATCGATTTACCGCAAAAAACACTCATCTGGGAGGACGAGGACGGTAAAGTTTGGTTAGCGTACAACGACCCACAGTACTTAAAGAATCGCCATGCCATCGAAGGTTGTGACGAGGTAATTGGCAAGGTGAGCGGTGCGTTAGGCAACTTTGCCAAAGCCGCCACAATGCCCTAAAACCAATCTCAAAAAGCCTGCGCTCGCTGATACGTCGTTGAAAACGATCTCAAAATACTCATGTACTACTGTGTACACTCCGCTTTTTCGACCATTTTCGCCTCGCCTCAGCTTCGCTCGTCTATTTTAATGTTGATTCAGTTTCCGTAACTCAAAGAAAATCATGACTGAGCCAATCGATGCACCCTTGTCTTTTCCCATTGTTCGCGTCGCACCGGAATGGATCGACTACAACGGCCACATGAACGTGGCCTACTATGTATTGGTTTTCGACAAGGGTGTGGACGGTTTATTGGCGCACATTGGTCTGGATGTAGAGCATGTCGAAGAATATAAAACTTCGTCATTCACCCTGGAAGCCCATGTCAATTATCTGCAAGAGGTGAGTGAAGGTGATCCGTTGCGTGTAACTTGCCAGTTGCTCGATCATGATCACAAACGTATTCATTACTTTTTACATATGTATCATGCCGAAGAGAAATATCTGGCAGCAACATCGGAACAACTCAGCATGCATATCGATATGAATATCCGTCGTTCATCACCTTATCCCGATCATGTCATGACACGTATCGAAGCACTGATGCAGGCACACAAAGAGATGTCTGTGCCCGAGCAAGTGGGTAGCGTTATGAAAATCCGCCATAGGGAGAACCCACAGTGAGTGTCGTGCGTTTTGAAGGTACGGACAACTACGTCGCTACCAAGGATTTGATGATGGCAGTGAACGCGGCGATTACATTAACACGCCCGCTATTGGTCAAAGGTGAACCGGGCACCGGTAAGACACAATTGGCCCAGGAGATAGCTCGATCTTTAAACCGGCCACTACTGGAATGGCATATTAAATCCACTACTAAAGCACAGCAGGGTTTGTATGAATACGATGCGGTTGCCCGATTGCGTGATTCGCAATTGGGCGACGACAAAGTACATGATATTAGCAATTACATTTGCCGTGGCAAGATGTGGGAAGCGTTTGAATCAGATGTTCAACCAGTGTTGCTGATCGACGAGATCGACAAGGCCGATATCGAGTTTCCAAATGATTTATTGCTGGAACTGGATCGCATGCAGTTTCATGTGTACGAAACAAAAGAAACTGTTAATGCAAGACATCGTCCCATCGTTATCATCACGAGTAATAACGAAAAAGAATTGCCCGATGCGTTTTTGCGCCGTTGTTTTTTTCACTATATCCGTTTCCCCGATAAAGACACGATGCGACGAATCGTCGGGGTACATTTTCCGGATCTAAAGAAACACCTGCTCAGTGCTGCGTTGGAAACGTTTTTTGATTTGCGTGAAGTGCCTGGACTCAAGAAAAAACCGTCGACCTCGGAATTGCTCGACTGGATTAAGTTATTGGTCGCGGAGGATATTCCAGCGGAAGCTTTGCATAGCGACGATGCACGAACTTTTATACCGCCTTTGCACGGCGCATTGTTAAAGAACGAGCAAGATGTGCACTTGTTCGAACGCCTGGTATTTTTAAATCGGCGCAATGCTGGTTGATTTTTTCTATACCCTGAAGCGGGCGCAAATACCGGTGTCCGTCACCGAATATTTGTCGTTATTAAAGACTCTGGACACGGGTATTATAGACGCGGGTGTCGACGATTTTTATTACTTGGCGCGTGCGGCTTTGGTCAAGGACGAACGCCACTACGATCGTTTCGATCAGGCATTCGGAGTCTATTTCAAAGGTTTGGAAGAAAAATTCGGTGTCGCCATGACCGAACTGCCGGAGGAATGGTTGCGCAAACAAGTTGAACTCACGCTCAGCGAGGAAGAGAAAAAAGAAATCGAGGCGTTAGGCGGTTGGGAAAAATTGATAGAAACCCTGCGTGAGCGGCTAAAGGAACAACAAAAGCGGCATCAGGGTGGCAACAAATGGGTTGGTACCGCCGGGAGGTCGCCGTTTGGTGCTTACGGTTACAACCCTGAGGGAATTCGTATCGGTCAGGACCAATCCAGACATCAACGCGCGGTTAAGGTATGGGACGAGCGTCACTACAAAAACCTGGACGATAAAGTTGAACTCGGCACGCGCAATATCAAGATGGCGCTGCGACGTTTACGTCAATTCGCGCGGGAAGGCGCTGCCGAAGAACTCGATCTGGACGATACTATCCGTTCGACGGCACGCAATGCAGGTTTGCTGGACATAAAAATGGTGTCGGAACGACACAACGCGGTGAAGGTGTTATTGTTTCTGGATGTCGGCGGTTCCATGGATTACCACGTGCGCGTGTGCGAAGAGTTGTTTTCCGCCGCACGCAGTGAATTCAAGCATTTGGAGTATTATTACTTTCACAACTGTCTGTACGAGACCGTTTGGAAAGACAATCACCGTCGTCACGCCGAACGTATACCGACCCTGGACGTCATCCACACTTACGGACGCGAATACAAACTGGTGTTTGTCGGTGATGCCACCATGAGTCCTTATGAGATCATGATGGCGGGTGGCAGCGTCGAACACATGAACACGGAAGCGGGTGTCGTGTGGATGCAACGTATGTTGGATGATTACCCGCACGCTATCTGGCTAAACCCGCGCGAAGAGCACACCTGGGAGTTTACGCCTTCGGTCAAAATGCTAAAAGAAATTATGGACGAACGCATGTTTCCCATGACGTTGGAAGGCCTAGACCGAGGTATGCAAGCACTAAGGCAGTCGGTGCATTAACCTAAGGGTAAATATTTCAGGTGAGAATCGTTTTTAATTAAACAAAACAATTTTTTGGATGGGGAGCGCAACGGCTAATGGAGCTATGCCGCGTCTCCACCACCGGTCTCTACCGTTCCGAATTGATCTTTTAATACCTGGGCCAGGGCGCGACACGCATCGCTGGCGGAAAATATTCCCACCAACTTGCCTTTACGGGTTACCAGAGCGGAACCAATGTGACGTTGGGCCATGGTTAATGCGACATGATCCAGCGGTTCTTCCAAATCGACCACGTAGGGTTGGGGAATGTAAACGTTTCTCACCGCCAATGCCGCGTTGGTCAGGGTCAAATCCGGGTTCATAAATAAACGCAACTCACGATCCGCAATCACACCTACTAATTGATGGTTGTCGGTCACTGGAAGATGACGAATATCGTGTTCATCCATCAAATCTAGTGCAGTCTGTATCGGGTCCGACACGTCGACGGAATACGGGAAGGTGGTCATCACGGATTTGACCGAAGGGATACGTTTTCTCGCCATCACTTTTTATTCTGTTAGATGTTGTGTTCTCTGTCTTCCCTGTTCCCACATTATGACATATTTGCAGGCTGGTCAGTCCATAGCGCCGTCCTTGGTACTATCCATATTTAGCGATCGATAACGGCGCAACAGAACGTCTTTGTCACAATAACCTTGTGCAAGATAGTTTATATTTTGTCCCTGTTCTATCACTATGCAGGGGAACCCCTGTACACCGAATTCGCGTGTCAATCCAAGATGATCCTGAAATTTATTTTCTACCGCGCTCGATTCCAAGTCCTGTGCAAACCGCTGTGTGTCGAGACCGATGGTGGCGGCGATTTGCAAAAGTGTGTCCTTATCCGACGGATTAAGCGCGTCCCGATAATAGGCTTTTTGAATGCCAGAAATCATGTCCGGAATCACATGTGGAGATTGAAAACCGGCTGCAATGACAGCACGGCAAGCCGGGTAAGTAGAACGCCGTGGTTGGTTATTGTTCCAAAAATCGTGGTTAAACTGTACACCGGTTCGCGTTTCTATGGATTGCCATACCGATTGCAAATATTCTTGCAGCGGAGCGGGCATCGGCTCGTCGGAATCCGGTGCGAGACCACCCATGATGTATTCGACGGATATGTTTTCCGGCAATACGTCCAATAACGCCAGCCAGCTGGGTCTAAACGCCCAACACCAACTGCACATTGGGTCCAGAATGTAATGGAGCTTGGTGTTATTCATGTTGCGAGTGTTTGCGTAGCTTTTCGTGGGGTGGGCGAATTAAGTATAGTTGAGCGCTGTTTATTATCACTTTTAGCTACCGATTTTGTCACATTCGTCCAGATTGTCGCTGATATTTTCCTGTATTGGGCATACTTATATTCACCTGTTTACGGCGTTTTATTTTGTCATCGTGTTGGCGCTCGAAGTGGACTGGCAACAGCCCTACCATGAGTTAGTCGAATTGTGGACTTTGGGTGCACTATTAGTTGGATTGGCTGCGTTACCAGCAGGATGGTTGGGTGACCGTTGGAGTGCGAGTGGCATGATGGCGGTATTTTTCATCGGTATGGGGGCTTCTTCGATTATGGCGGGAATTGCGCAGACGCCAACGCAATTGTCGTTTGCGCTTGCCGGTATCGGTTTATTTGCCGCGATTTATCATCCTATCGGTATTCCGTGGTTGGTGCGTAATACCACCTCAAAACGCGGAAAAGTGCTCGCCGTTAACGGCATATTCGGTTCATTGGGTTCAGCCATCGCCGGTATCGTCGCCGGTTTTTTAATCGATTTGGCTAACTGGCGAAGTGCGTTTGTTGCCCCTGGTGTCATTTGCGTTCTGACCGGAATAGCATTGTGTTATTGCATTGCCACCGGACGAGTGTCTGACAGCGGCGTGGAAGCAACGAAAGAGACCGTCACCCGTAACGATATGACACGTGTCTTTATCATATTGTTGTTTACCATGTTTGTGGCCGGGATGATTTTTCATTCCACACAAACATCTTTGCCCAAAGTGTTCGAGCAACGCCACGGCGGTATTGCGGGAAGCGGTGCCGCCGGTATTGGTATGTTAGTTGCGTTTGTTTATACCGTGGCGGGGTTAATGCAATTGGTGGGTGGCTATTTGGCGGACCGTTTTCCATTAAAATTAGTTTATCTCAGCGCCTTGGGATGCCAAATTCCGTTTTTATGGTTGGCGGCCGGTTTTAGTGGTATCCCGTTGGTTGCGGTTGCAACCTTGATGGTGATGTCAGCTACCAGCGCATTGCCGGCGGAAAACATGTTGCTGGCGAAATACACTCCGGCAAAACATCATGGCTTGGCCTTTGGTATTAAATTCGTTCTCTATTTTGCTGCCGCGCCGCTGGCAGTACAATTTGTCGCGCGGGTGAATGAGCTCAGCGGTGGATTTTATTGGGTCTTTGTGACGCTTGCGGCAGGTGCCGCTTGTATTACTTTATTGTCATGTTTACTGCCGCGCAGTCAGGTTATTCATGCTAACACTGTAAACGCTTGATGTTGCGCAGGAATCTATCCCCGCGTTTCACAAAAGACCGTAATGTAAGCCTTGTGTTTATGTGAATTAATCCCCAAATCGGTGTTTTCATGATAATTTAATGCGCATGGACAAAATCACAGCCAAATTCACCATCGGTCAGGTCGTGCGGCACCGGATTTATCCCTTTCGCGGTGTGGTGTTTGATGTTGATCCGGAATTTAATAATACGGATGAATGGTATGAATCCATACCCGAAAAAATCCGGCCACGCAAAGACCAACCGTTTTATCATCTCCTGGCGGAAAACGAAGAAACCAGTTACGTAGCCTATGTGTCCGAGCAAAATCTGTTACCGGACGAAAGCGATGAACCGGTGAGGCATCCCGATGTCAACGAGATGTTCGGTAATCTGCACGACGGTCAATACGAGTTACGCACACAAGTGCATTAAGTTGGCTGTCGGCGATTGGCTTTCAGTGGTCCGTCGGAAAGGAGCGAGCAGCGACCGCTAGGGATAGTGGAAGTGCCGGCACTGTAGGGGCAAGCGGCAGCCTCGCGAATAGTATACTTTAACCCAACTTTTCAACAGCCAAATCCTTCAACGGTGTTTCCGGTCGGGCACCGAAGTGACTGATGACCTCGGCGGCGGCGATGCCACCGATACGTCCGGCCATCTCCAAACCCATGCCGTGGGTATAGCCGTACAAGAACCCAGCAGCATAAGCATCACCGGCGCCAGTGGTGTCGACGACTTTCTCGATGGGTTCGGCGTCCAGTACATGCACTTCGTTATTGGCGGTAATGATCGAGCCTTTTTCACTACGGGTCAAAGCGGTGATATCGCACTGTTCACGCACGATTTGCAGCGCGTCGTCAAACGTGCTGACTTGGTACAGAGATACAATTTCTTCCTCATTGGCGAACAAGATATCGATGTGATTTTTGACTAAGTCCTGAAAGTCAGTGCGATGGCGGTCAACACAAAATGGATCGGACAGACTCAGGGACACCAAGCCATCGGTCTCATGGGAAATGTCGGCTGCTTTGACAAAGGCTTGCTTGGCCGCGGGGGGATCCCACAAGTAACCTTCTAGATAAGTTACTTTGGCTGCTTTAATTTTTTCAGGGTCGATATCGCTGGGATGAAACTCGACACTGGCACCCAGATACGTTTGCAGGGTGCGTTGCGCATCGGGAGTGACAAACACTAGACAACGGGCGGTAGATGGCCCTTCGTATAGCGGTTCGGACTCGAAATCGATACCCAGAGAACGAATATCGTGTCTGAAAATATCGCCCAGTTGATCATTTTTTACTTTGCCGATGAAAGCGCCTTTGCCGCCCAGCGATGCCAGCCCAGCAATGGTATTTGCTGCCGATCCACCGGAGCATTCCACTGCGGGATTCATTTTCTCATATAAAGAATCGGCGGTATCGGCGTCAATCAAAGTCATTGCGCCCTTGGTTAGTCCTTGTTCTTTTAGAAAAACATCGTCGGCATGCGCCAGTACATCGACAATGGCATTACCAAGACCAATAACATCAAATTGTGTGTCGGGCATTGTTACCTCAAAAATTTACGGGAAATGACAAATGATTCATCGTTAAACCATAAGCCACTGTGTTTTTGTACTATCTTGCAAGCAGCATCCAAATAGTCGCCGTGCGCCATGATATCAGCCAAGCGTGAATCCTCGATCTGGGCGACGTATACGGCGGCATTCCAGGCGGCGAGTATGGTCGATGTTCCGATATTATCGCCCACTTCCGACGGCATGGTGTGTAAATGGTATCGAAACAAGGACCGACGATCCGGTGTGTTACGGAATACTAAATCGCGGTCTTCGGGTTTGTTGAGCTGTGCTTTTGCTTCTTTTAACAGTTCATCGCGTCCGGTTTGAAACGGGTTTTCATCCGGCCATATGCTGTTAATTATCTCCATACCCGGATCATTGCCATGGGACTGAATAGCAATCATACGGCCACCGGGTGCGATGGCGCGGGCCAGCGGTGCAATGACATTTTTTACCTTTATCTTGACATCAATGCGTGCCCGGTACGGTTGCGAAGCGATAATCAAATCGTATAGACCGTCAATTTCTCCTGGTTTGGGAATCAGAGGATTAAGTAAAAACTCCCTGTCCTTACGATAGACAATCAGTACTGAGGGACGAACATACAAGGGGTTACCGGTCTTTTCACTGGATTTGACCTGCCAGTCCGATGCCAAAATATCGTGCAGTTCCGAAATCTGTTGAGCGAATTCGTGTGATGTATTACCCTCTAGCGCGATTTGATGCCAATTTAAAGAGGATGCAGCCGCCAACGAGTTAGGACGCAACTTCGGTGCCTCGCTGTAATACATGTTGGTCACGACGAACACGGTCTCAGGATGCTCCGATAACCGGTCCGAAAGCTTCTCTAGACTCATGCGGGCATCTTCCATGCTGATTTCTTTTCCTACGACCACCCAGGGAATATGCGTGAACTTACGGTGTAAGTGACGCATGACATAGCTCAAAACAGAGCCATCCCCCATACCGGCATCGAACACCCGTAATGCGCGCTCACCTGGTTTAACATGCTTTAATTCTCGCCCGACCCGCTCCGCTACGGCAGTTTTCTCGCTGCAGGTAGTAACGAACATAAGATACTTCTCCCGGTTGTCAAAGAACCGAAAGGCCCGTTCTTTATTCGACCGAACAATTTTTGATGACGTCGATGCAGTTTGCCTTGGCTTTTTGCTGATGGTTTTGCCTGTGGAGAGCCTAGCCATATTTTTATTTATTATCGCTGAACGATCTGTTGGGTCGCGGAGTGCTATCTTACCAAGATAATGATTGACAACCAGCGGAATGTACTCACAATGAAGCCATTGTCTTACGTGGGTGTCTAACACCTCGCACGCTATACAAAATCAACGATAACGAATTTCCAACGTGGCAGTACGATCTATCCCCGAGCTTTCTCCATTAAGCACTGAAGCCCGGTAATGTTGCCGACTCTTAAATCTATCGTCTCGTTGCTGTTGAGTTACGGCTTGTTACTCATGGCGAACGGTTTGTTCTCGACCTTGTTGGGCATCCGCACCAATATCGAAGGGTTCTCGCCTGAGACGACCGGTTTCATTATGGCCGCGTATTTTCTGGGATTATTCATAGGTGCACGTTATGCGGTATGGGTGGTGGCCCGGGTCGGTCATATTCGTTCCTTCGCGGCATTTGCATCCATTATGTCGGTATCGGCCTTGGCGCACGCGTTAGTCATCGATCCGTTCGCCTGGATGTTGATGCGCAGTATCTCCGGGTTTTGTATGGCCGGAATGATTATGGTCACAGAAAGCTGGTTAAACGAGCGAGCGACCAACACAACCCGTGGGCGGGTATTGTCAGTTTACATGATTACTAACTACACCGCCGCCGGCTTGGCTCAATTATTGTTAAATATTTCCGACCCGGCCAAGTTTCATCTATTCAGCCTCGCTTCGATATTATTTTCGATGGCATTAGTGCCGGTATTGATGACCCGTGCGGTGGCACCACAACCCGTTGCCATTGAACGTATGCCTCTACGTGAGCTGTATCGTATATCGCCTTTAGGTATGTTGGGTGCGTTGTGCGCCGGTTTGATCAATGCGACGTTTTACGGATTGGCGCCGGTATTTACACGTGAAATTGGTTTGCAGCTCACCGGCACCTCCTTATTTATGGCTACTGTCATACTCGCCGGTTTGTTGTTGCAGTGGCCCATGGGTTGGTTGTCGGATCGAATTGACCGGCGCTGGATATTGACCGGAATTACGTTAATGACTTCAGTGGCCTGTATTCTTATTGTAGTGGCATCGAAAGGCGGCGATTTGCGGTTGCTCTACGCCTGTGGAATTTTGTACGGTAGTCTATCGTTCACGATTTATTCATTGAGCGCCGCGCATGCTAACGATTTTGCCGGCAGCGAGCGTTTGATTCAGGTTGCAGGCGGTTTGTTGGTGACTTATGGCATCGGTGCGATTTTAGGTCCCATCGCCGGTGCGGCTGCGATGGGAAGAATTGGCCCAACGGGTTTATTCTGGTTCAGCGCTGGCGTGACGGCATTGCTGGGTCTTTTCTCCTTGTGGCGTATGAGTAAACGTGCAGCTAAAAAGCGATGGGAAAAAATACGATTTATCCCAATACCGGGTTCGCAATACACATCGGATGAACTCTATCGAGCCGCACGAGATCAAAGGGATCGTGATTTGGCCGACATGATTGGCGGCTACCCCCGCCGATAGATGTTCGACATAAATGTGCTCTCAACCTGTTGTGCCCAAGGTATTGGTATACTTACCCGCTTTCGTCGGTCACACTTCCATAGAGAATCTTGGTGATAGCAATGGATACTGAGCAAGCGCGTTTTAATATGATCGAGCAACAAATTCGCCCGTGGGAGGTACTCGACCCGCGCGTCCTGAATCTGTTGGCCGACATTCGGCGTGAAGATTTTGTTCCCCCGGAATATCGTCATTTGGCATTCGCCGATATTCAGATTCCGCTGGCGGATGATGAAGTGATGATGCAACCAAAAGTGGAAGCACGGTTGCTACAAAATTTAGCGCCGGAAGACGATGATAGTGTTTTAGAGATCGGTACCGGAAGCGGGTACATGACTGCGTTATTGGCGGCCTTATCGAAACATGTGACGAGTATCGAAATAAAGCCGGAGCTGCAGCAAAGCGCTGCACGCAATCTCGACACCGCCGCCATTTTCAATATTACCTTGGAAGTCGGTGATGCGGCCAATGGTTGGGATAGCGGTGGACCATATGACGCCATCATACTCACCGGTTCCGTGCCGACACTACCGGAAGCCTTTAAACGTATACTCACACCTGGTGGCCGTTTGATAGCGATCGTCGGTCAGGCGCCGATCATGGAAGCCATGTTGTATGAGCGTCTGGATGATCAAGCCTGGCGCACGACTTCATTGTTTGATACCAGCCTGCCGCCACTAAAAAATGTGCAAATGCCTCCGGCATTCGTTTTTTAGCAGAACAGCAAAAGATCAAAAAACGAAAGCTTATAACTTAACCATGTCTTCGTATGGATTAGTAACAATGCGGGGTGTAATGGCGGGCTTATTATTATTCGCGTCGACAGCATATGCGGAAAACCTGTGGCGAGTCTACGAGCTCGCACAACAAAACGATCCGATATTTCTTGCAGCACGCTTCAACTACGAAGCCACCCAGGAAAACGTACCCCAGGCTAAAGCATCATTGTTGCCGGCACTCACCGCCGGCGCATCGCGCAGTCGTCGGACTGACGATATCGAGAGCGATGCAGAATTTGTAACCGACGGCCGTGCAACCTTTAACCGCGATGGGGCCCAGGTGTCCTTAAGCCAACCAATTTATGATAAAGCCTCAAAAGTGCGTCTGACCCAAGCGGAGTTGGAAGTCGAACAAGCTGCAGTTCAATTCGACAGCGCCTGGGAGGATTTGGCCATTCGGACTGCCGGTCGTTACTTTGCCGTGTTGGCGGCCGAAGATAATTTGGAACTAGCACAAAGTGAGAAAAAAGCCATTCAAAGGCAGTTCGAACTCGACCGTGAGCGTCTAGAAGTAGGTTTAGGAACACTCACCGATGTATATGAAGCGGAGGCGCGATTTCAACTGGCGGAGGCGGAAGAAATTCAGGCGCGCAACAATATCGATGATGCCATACAAGCGTTGATAGAGATCGCAGGTCAATCGCTGGAAAGTTTAAACCCACTACGTGACGACGCGCCGCTGGATACGCCGGAACCAAATGATGTCAATGAATGGATCGACCGCGCGTTAGTCAATAACACGGCGATCCGGGCGCAAGTACTCGGAGTCGATATTGCCAAACAAGAAATTGCCCGGCAACGTTCAGGACGCATGCCGGTGGTGGACTTTAACGTCAACCAAAACTTTTCCGATAGCGACGGCAGTATCTCTGGACCGGGTTCGGAGGCGCATACCCGGGATATTATGGTGCAACTGGAAGTACCGTTGTATTCGGGTGGCCTCATCGACAGTTTAACCCGGCAGGCAGCCTCGCGTTACGATGCCTCGCAGCAGGATTTGGAAAGCACGCAACGGCTCACACGCCGCAACGCCCGCGCTGCTTTTCTTGATGTGTCCACCAGTGTTAAACGGGTTTTTGCGTTGCAACAAGCAATCGTTGCCAGCGAAAGCGCCGTGCAAGCGAAAGAAGAAGGATTCGCCGCAGGGTTAAATACCAATGTCGACGTATTGGACGCTCAGCGAGATTTGTTCGAAGCTAAACGCGATTATTTGCAAGCGCGTTACGATTACGTTCTCAATGTGCTCGAATTGGAACGTGTCGTCGGCACCCTTGACGAAGAAGATTTACGCCGGGTCAACGGGTGGTTACAATAATGAGCTTTGCATCACCGGAACAAGCTGAGTCCGCGTTTTACGCTGCATTTCAATGCGGCGATCTCGACGCCATGATGCTGGTTTGGGCAAATGATTCGGATATCGCCTGCATCCATCCCAATGGCCAACGCCTGGTTGGTGTTCAACCCATACGCAAGAGTTGGGAACATATACTGGGCAGCGACACGGGACTGCGTATCGAAGTGGTGGCGCGTCAGGCGTTTCATGATCAATCGTTGGCGGCGCATTTAGTGAATGAACATTTGACGCTGAAAGATCAATTCGTTCGTGGTGCGGTGCTGGCCACGAACATCTATCGTAAAAGCACGAACGGTTGGCATATGATTTTGCATCACGCGTCGCCGAACCCTACCCCTGAGACAGCTACGCACCGGCGGGATGGGGTGTTGCATTGAACGGTAGGAGTGAGCTTGCTCGCGAAACTGAGATATCCCGGATAGCTTGCAGCCGAGCACCAACTCTCTGGATTCTTTGTGGACACTGCTCTGAGCGAAATCGAGTTGGCGCAGAATGACAGGATGTTTTTTTTGTTATATAAGGGCCACGAGTGATGAGTGAGATGAGGTGAGCTGGAGTGAGGAGAAGAGACGAGGTTGTTAAAAACCGATAAGCTTCTCAGAATGACGGCGCATGTCATTGCGAGACAGGACGCCGAAGCAATCTCAAGTAAAGAATTTATAAAAGCGAGACCGCCACGCTGCTGTCGCGGCTCGACGATCCTCGAGATCTCGGGCTCGTACAGGACGATATGCCACGAACTTCATCGAGGCCACAGACATCCTGTTATGTGCCTGATCAACAGGCCCAATATACCAACGCACCTCTGTCCCTGTCATCCCATATATCGCCAATTCGCGAGGAGACCATATACGCGATGACAGTAGCTAACTGATTGTCATCGCCAGGAGCGCAAGCGTAATCCGGGAACAATAATCTGACGGCCGACTGAAAACCGATAAACTTACGCCGGTTCCACTAGCGGTTCGGTAACCGGTGTCCTCTGCGTCGCTTGTTCGAGATACGGTTTGAGCAACTGCATTGTGTGTTCCAATGCGCCGCGATTTTCCTCCACCATTTTCATACCCGCCTCGCCCGCATGGAACCGGCGATCGGCATTGATGAGATAGCCTTCGATGACATCGGCCAAATCCTTGGCGCCGCGAGCTTGACTACCGGCACCGCGATCCACGGTGATTTGGCTGATCTCGGTGAAGTTGAACATGTAAGGGCCGAATACGACGGGTACGCCGACCGCGCAGGCCTCCAACACGTTGTGCCCACCGATGGGCAAAAAACTGCCACCCACCAAGGCCACGTCAGCGGCCGCGTACAGCAAACGTAACTCACCCATGCTATCGCCGATATAGATCTCCAAGTCGGCGGGAATCGCGCCGGGCGTCTCACTGCGGCGGGCCACGCTATAACCGGAACGTTTGATTAAACGCGCGACACTATCAAAACGTTCGGGGTGACGCGGCACGAGTACCAATAACAAATCTGGGTGTTTGCGTTTTAACCGGTCATAAGCGTCGAGGATAATTTCTTCTTCGCCATTGTGTGTGCTGCCGGCCACAACAACGCTACGATTCTCGCCCCATTCGTGACGAATACGGCGTGCGACCTCCTGCAAGCTAGCCGGTAAACTGACTTCGAATTTGATACTACCGGTGATGTGGATGGCATGCGACGCCGCGCCAAGATTTCTTAGCCGTTCGGCGTCGGCTTGCGACTGCACCGCGAACGCCGATACCGAATTCAGTGGCTTTGTGAAAAGACGGCGTACCCGTTGATAGCCACGGGCGGATTTCCGAGATAAGCGAACATTCGCAAATACGACCGGTATCTGCCGCGCCTTGCATTGCACCAACACGTTGGGCCAGATCTCGGTTTCCATGATCACGGTGATGGCAGGTTGCATGCGGTCGAGAAAGCGCTTTACCGCGCCGGGGTAGTCATAGGGGATGTAAACGTGATCCACATCATCGCCAAAGTTGTTCTGCACCTGGCGCGATCCGGTCGGGGTCATAGTGGTGACCAGAAGCCGATGTTCCGGGAACTGTAGCAATATCTCCTTGATGAGCGGTGCCGCGGCGTTGACCTCACCAACCGATACGGCATGCACCCAAACCGTATACGGTGCGTTCATCGGAGGCGTAAAACCAAACCGTTCCGGCCAACGCTGCCAATACTCGGGATTTTTCAGCCCGCGCATCACCAGACGCACCACCAGCACCGGAAAAAATAAATAGAGAAGTAGTGTGTACAGCCGGTTCAAAGGTTAATTATAGGTAAAGCGACTAGGCTTGCACTAACCAGTCGCGCGGCGGTAAATAGTCCTCGTACAAAACCGCTTCCGGCGAATTCGGTTCTGGTTTCCAGTCATAACGAAAAACAACATGGGGTGGTAAAGACATAAGAATGGACTCCGTGCGTCCGCCGGATTGGAGGCCGAACAAAGTGCCGCGGTCATACACCAGATTGAATTCGACATAACGGCCACGCCGGTAAAGTTGAAAATCTCTTTCACGTTCGCCATAGCTGGTATGTTTTTGCCGCGCGACAATAGGTATGTATGCCTTGGTGAAATGATCACCGACACTGCGGGTGAATGCAAAACAACGGCTAAATCCACCTTCATTCAGATCATCAAAAAACAGTCCTCCGACCCCACGGGCTTCGTTGCGGTGTTTAATAAAGAAATACTCGTCGCACCATTTTTTGTAGCGTGGATAAACATCGTCGCCAAAAGAATCACAAGCGCTCTTTGCGGTGCCATGCCAATGGACGACGTCTTGTTTAAACGGATAAAACGGCGTGAGATCGAACCCTCCGCCAAACCACCACACCGGTTCGCTATTTTCGCGATGGGCATAAAAAAATCGCACATTCATGTGTGTAGTAGGCACGTAGGGGTTGCGTGGGTGGATCACCAGGGACACTCCTGACGCTTCGAAAGCGCAACCCGCTAATTGGGGGCGCGCAGCGGACGCCGCTGCGGGTAGTTCGCCACCCTGCACATGGGAGAAGTTGACACCAGCTTTTTCAAATACTTTGCCTTCCTGCAAAACCCGCGATTGACCACCACCCCCGGCTTGGTGTTGCCAGGTATCTTTTATGAAACGGCCACTGGTCTCCTGGTCTTCCAATTCAGCACAAATCCGCTCTTGTAAATCCAGCAGATAAGCTTTGACGGTCTCGATGTCCGGAGAGTCGTTACCCGCATTCAAGCCGTTGGTGCTCATGCGGGTCTTAGTACTTGTCCGGAAAAGGCATCGCGGATTTCGCTGGGTTTAGACGCCAGTCCAATCGACCCCGTCAACACATAGTCCACGAGCGAACCCAACTGTTTTTCCACTTGTTTTGCGTGCCTTTCGGGTGAGCGGCCATGGCGATTGGCACTAGTGGAGACAACCGCTTTACCGGTTTGGCGGCAAAGCGCAGCCGCGATGGGATGTGAGGTCACACGCACCGCGATCGTTGAATGTTGCCCCCGTAACCAACGCGAAACGCCGTCGTGTGCAGGCAATAACCAGGTATATGGACCCGGCCACGAATCAAATACCCTCTCGGGGACTTCTTCTTGTGAACACGCGATATACATTTTAAGTTGATGGTAACAGGCACCGACAATAATCATTCCCTGTTCGAAGGAACGCTGTTTGATATGCAAAAGCCGTCGTAGCGCCGCGTTGTTGCGTGGGTCGCAACCGAGGCCAAAACAGGATTCTGTCGGGTATGCAACCACCCCGCCCTGGTTGATAATTTCGGCGGCGTATCCCAGTTGTTCACGTTTCAAATGCGGCGTGATTAACTCAGGCTGGCTTGTAATTTTTGATCTTTTTCCTGCACCGCCGCGGCATTGGCCTCACGGTCTTCGGCCAGACGCCCGGCCAGTTCCTTATCCGATACTGCCATAATTTGCGCAGCCAGGTAAGCGGCATTCTTGGCGCCTGCTTTGCCGATAGCGACACAAGCCACGGGTATCCCCCCCGGCATCTGTACCGTCGACAACAATGCATCGTTGCCGCCCAAGGAACCGGCGTCCATGGGTACACCGATCACCGGTTTTAATGTCAGTGCAGCTACAGTGCCGGCCAAATGCGCGGCCAAACCGGCGGCGGCGATGAAAACCACACAGCCGCGTTTATCCGCGTCGCGCACATATCGATGTGTGGCCTCAGGTGTGCGGTGGGCCGAGGTGATTTTTACTTCCCACGCAACGCCAAGACTATCCAGCGTGTCCAGTGTGGTCTGCATGGTTTTGAGATCGGAATCCGATCCCATTAGAACGGCAACAAATTGACTTGTCATACGTTTAAGACTGTGAGTTTGAGTTAATTAGATCAGGTTAATCGGTAAACCGCGCGGTAACCGATATCACTTCGGTAGACCATATTGTGCCAATGAATTTTCCCGGCCGCATCATAGGCGGCCGCCTGGGCAGTGGATATGTCTTCACCTAACGCCGTCACGCATAGCACACGGCCACCGTTGGTCAAGATGTCGTCATTGTTTTTTAAGGTACCCGCGTGGAAAACCTTGACCGCGTCGCCGCGAATGGACTCTAAGCCGGTAATGACATCGCCTTTTTTGTAAACATCGGGATAACCACCCGCTGCCAACACGACTCCCAAGGCGGGACGATCGTCCCATTCGGCCTTGATCCCGTCTAACTTACCGTCCATTGCAGCTTCACATAAAGACACCAAGTCCGATTGCAACCGCATCAAAATCGGTTGGGTTTCTGGATCACCCAAGCGGCAGTTGTATTCGATAACGTAGGGGTCGCCTTCGGACGTAATCATGAGACCTGCATATAAAAATCCGGTATAAGGAGTGCCTTCAAAATTGAGGCCTGTCACCGTAGGTTGAATAATTTGTTGCATTATTTTTTGATACACGTCCTCGTCGACCACCGGCGCCGGTGAGTAAGCGCCCATTCCTCCGGTGTTCGGCCCATGATCGCCGTCGTCACGCGCCTTGTGGTCCTGGGATGTGACTAACGGTAATATGTGTTCGCCATCCACCATGCAAATGAAACTGGCTTCCTCGCCACGCAAAGAGTCTTCGATGACGACTTTTTGCCCAGCCTCACCGAATTTTCGGGCGGTAAAGCAGTCTTGCACTGCTTGTAGAGCTTCTTCACGAGTACGGGCGACGGTGACGCCTTTGCCGGCAGCGAGCCCGTCGGCCTTTATCACTATGGGAGCACCGTGCGCGCGGATGTAGTCCACGGCCGGTTCGAGATCGGTAAAAACCTCGTAGGCGGCGGTGGGGATGCCATGCCGGGTGAGAAAAGATTTAGTGAAGGATTTGGAACCTTCCAGTTGCGCGGCTCTTTTAGCAGGGCCAAAACACCTTAATTCGCGGTCGCTAAATAAATCAACAATGCCATCAACCAATGCTACTTCGGGACCGACGATAGTTAGATCGATGCTTTGTTTCTGGGCAAATCTGGCCAATTCGACAATCGCCGCCGCGTCAATGGAGATATTTTCACACTTGTTTTCCAGTTCGGTTCCGGCGTTACCTGGCGCGACGTAAATACGATCGACACGATCAGACTGTGCCATTTTCCAAGCTAAGGCATGTTCACGTCCGCCGCCGCCAACAATCAAAACTTTCATGCGTTTTTTGCTAGTGACGAAAATGCCGCATACCGGTAAAGACCATAGCCATGCTGTGTTCGTCTGCAGCCGCAATGACTTCGTTATCGCGCATGGAGCCACCGGGTTGGATGATGGCTACAATACCTGCTTCGGCAGCGGCGTTAATGGCGTCACTAAAGGGGAAAAAAGCATCCGACGCCATCACCGAGCCACGCACTTCTAAACCGGCGTGCTCGGCCTTGGTACGAGCAATACGTGCCGAGTTAACCCGGCTCATTTGGCCGGCGCCGACACCAATGGTCATATTGTCCTTGCCATAAACGATGGCATTGGATTTAACGAACTTGGCCACTTTCCAGGTAAACAACAAATCCTCCATTTCGTTTTTGTCGGGCTGGCGTTTACTGACAACTTTCAATTCCTTGTACAAGTCATCGTCCCGGTCCTGCACCAACATGCCGCCGGCGACGCGTTTAAAGTCTTTTTCTAATAGCCGGCCTTTTTCGAACTCACCACACACCAGCACACGCACATTTTGTTTTTTCGATAAAACTGTTTGTGCGGTGTCAGTAGCATCGGGCGCAATGATGACTTCGACAAACTGTCGTTCCACAATCGCCAAAGCAGTCGCTTCGTCAAGCTCCCGGTTGAACGCGATGATACCGCCGAAAGCGGATTCAGGATCGGTGCTGTGCGCACGGTCGTAGGCTTTAAGCAGCGAATCGTTAACCGCAACTCCACAGGGATTTGCATGTTTTACGATGACGCAGGCTGCTTCGTCAGAGAATTGTTTAACACATTCCAATGCCGCATCCGTGTCGGCGATATTATTGTAAGACAGCTCCTTACCTTGTAGTTGCCGTGTGTTGGCAATGCACGCGGCGTGATTTTTTTCTTCGACATAAAATGCAGCGTGTTGATGTGGATTTTCGCCATAACGCATGGTTTGTTTTTGCCGATATTGCAAACTCAAGATCTGTGGAAAATCTTGACGGGTTCCATCGGAATCCATTGCGCTTAAATAATTGGTAATAGCGCCGTCGTATTGCGCGGTGTGTCCATAGGCTTTTACTGCGAGCTTGAACCGTGTCTGCGCTTTGATACCACCATTTTTCATCTCGGCGGCAACCATTGCGTAATCATCTGTGTTCACTATCACCGTTACTGTGGCGTGATTTTTTGCCGCCGCCCGCAACAAGGTCGGACCACCGATATCTATATTCTCAATAGCGGTGGCCAGGTCGCATTGCGGATCGGTGGTGACTTGTTGAAAGGGATAAAGATTGACCACCACCAAATCGATGGCTGGAATATCGTGTCGGGCCATGATGTCATTATCGACGCCCCGCCGGCCGAGAATACCGCCGTGTATACGCGGATGCAGGGTTTTGACGCGGCCATCCATCATCTCCGGAAAGCCTGTATAATCAGACACTTCCGTCACTTTAACCCCGTTTTCTGTCAGCAACCTGGCGGTGCCGCCGGTAGACAGCAACTCCACACCGGCCTTATTTAAGGTCTGAGCAAATTCCACGATGCCGGTTTTGTCCGACACGCTAATTAAGGCGCGCCGGATACTGATGCGTTGTTGCCGATCCATATTCATCTTCGGCGCATTAGATAATGATGGGTGTTATCAACGGATGAAACGTCGATATATTTTGTTCTTAGAGCACCAAACTTGGCGATTACTACAAACCGTAAGTTTTTAATTTTTTGCGCAAGGTATTGCGATTGATGCCAAGTATTTCGGCGGCCTTGCTCTGATTGCGGTTGGTTTCGCGCATCACCACTTTTAACAACGGTGCCTCCACTTCGCGCATTACCATATCGTACAGTGTTTTGGGTTTTTCACCGTTCATGTCGGCAAAGTAACGTTCCAACGAACATTGCACATGTTTGGCGAGTGGCGGTTCCTTAATTTTTTTTTCTACCGTACCACTCATATACTTCGGAAACTAAACCCTCGATAATTTAATAGTTATAGGAATGCAACATGAGTATCGAACCCACTTCTTGCCCGGTTGAGAATCGCTAGAAAAACGAATTACCAGTTGAATATTACAACGCGGATATTGTTGTCGTACTTATCATCCCTGTACCGATCTCTTAAGGCAGCAGTCATAGTACTCAATGATAACTTTTCCAAACAAATTGGAAAAGCCCGGCTTATAATTTTTTACAGCTAAGAATTTGCTTTAATGGTATTGCAGATGTTGTTCATTCAACGTGCGATAGCCAGTTCGAAGCCAACGGCGGTTTCGTGAGGTTGTGCCAAGTCCAAGACAACTTGCTGTGGTGTCGCGGTAGGCATAGCATTGTCCGCGATGTCGGTCCCCAGATATTCAACGGGTTGATACACTCGTCGTCCAACGATGCGGCCAGACTTGTCTGTCAACGTGAGTTGCAATGCGGGAAACGGTTGTGCAAAGGCAGCCAGGTTGGTCAAGTTAGCGGCGACTCGCAGAGCACCAGGATTTTTCGGATGCAAAGTCACACGAGTTTGAGATAACTCAATACGCCGTGCATCATGACGTGGGGGAACCTCGCATGCGGCGATTTTGCAAAACGAGACTAAGTAAGAACGCAGCTCCGGTACGCCGGCGATTTGATCGAAGTGAAGTGAACGTACCTGTAAGAACAACGCACCCAGCAATAACAAGCAACCGACACCCCATAAAGCAGTGCGTAGTGGATTGTGACCATGCAACACCACCCAATTGACATCGTTGGGATTGAATGGCCCGGTCTGTTCGGGTTCTAAATCACTGATGACTTCCCGCTGATTTTCTATATCGTCCTGATAGGTATGGTCTTCGACAAACTCATTCTCCTGAACATCTTCGTCGAAGTGTTCCGGATACGTGTCCACGAACTCGTCGACGATGTGCTCTTGTGATTCGGGTTCGAGCGGGTTTTCTTCGGCTAAATCTGTACGATCGGCACCACCATGGTCTGTCGCTTCATCGTCCAGTGCCATGGGCTCCAGTCGTGGTTCTTGTCGGCTGGACTCATACCACTCTTGTGCCACCAGTACGGGAGTATCCCGTTCCTGACTTTCACCACCATCCATGCTTTCCAATTTCGGCGAGTGTTCGTCTTGCCAATCCTCACTTCCAGTACTTAAATCGGTGCTGATTCCGACGACATCGGTATTCTGTTCAGGGGCGCTCCAGATCGGTTGCACATCCGTTTCGTCCCGCACAGCTCTCGACAAGTCGTGCAACGAGGGTAGATCGTCTAATGGTCGCGGATCGGATTCAACATCAGCGTTGTCTGCGACGGGTGTAAAAGCATTGTATTGGTCAGTTTCTTCTGTTTCCTCGTCATGCCATTTTGGGTCCGGGCGCCAAGGATGTGACTCGACCGCCGACTCAATGTCATCGTCTGACTCAGTGAGAGTGTCAATATCCTCGTCATTGAGCTCCGATCTATCCGCTTCGATGATGTCCTGATCTAAAGTTTTGGAGTCAGGTTGTGCGGTGGATTCCGTTTCATCAATTAGTTCGGTGGCCGTGTCCTTTAGCCTTGCATCGGCTTCTTGGATTAGCTCCCCATTCTTTTCGGCTTCAGCGGCGATACTTTCGATGTCGTCATCGGTTCCTGCGTCGTCGGTCTCCTCTTCCGAAAATCCGTCATATGATTCCGGTTTTGATTCAACTGGCGATGTTACTTCGGCCTCGAAAGAAGCGATTTCCGTGAGATTCTGCCTTGTAGGTGGTACGACATTATCATGTCCCGAGGAGATGCCCACATGTGTAATGTCGTCTTCATCCTGATCCTCAACTGCAACATTTTTATGATCCGGTGCATCGAATGCGGTTTGTTCTTGTTCGGTTTTAGCAGTAACTTCCCCGGTAACATCTTCGATATCGGTACACACCACATTGTTCCCCGAATCGTCAGACCCATCGAATACCAGTTTTTCGGGTATCTCGGCAATCTCTTTTTTTTCGTATGGAGTTTTTATTTTCTGTTCTGAATCGTGCAAATAAACACCGGTCGGTTTCGCGCCACCGAAATCCAGTTGCAACTGATCATCACCGCCGGAAATGGGCGCCCACTCGCCGAGTACATTGTTTTCAACTTCCTCAGTAAAATTTGATGAATCAGTCTTTTCCTCCATCGATTTGTTAATTTTGTCGTTGATTTCAGGTGTGGTTGGTACCGTTGTTTTGCCGTCGAGCTCTTGCCACTGTGCTTTTTGTGTAGCTGTTTCGGACTGGCTGGCCGCGCTTTCATCGGCAAGCCTGTGTGCTGGTAGTGGAGGCTCTTGTCTTGCACGGGTGTGGTCGAGCGTCGCCGCACCGCCGATAATCCCTGCACTCCTGGTTGCGGTTTGTGCAGACTGGGTAGCAGGGATTTCATCCACCAGATTCCAGGCGGCGTTGAATACTTCGCGGCAGCGGCCACAACGCACTAGGCCGTCGTGGGCATCCAACTGTTTTTGGTTGACTCTGAAAATGGCGTCACAATTTGAACATTGCGCAAACATGACTGAATTATAGAGTTTTCAATTTATAAGGAAACTCCGATTGTTAGAGTTTCTTTGGGTACTAGGGCATGCGACCATTTTCAATCACGGCAAGTAATTGAAAATGTGAGAGAAGCCAGTGAAGGAGGCACGCACTTGGCGAACCTAAGGATAGAAGAACAAAAATCACACTTTTTGTTCTTCTTCCTCTGAAAATTCAGAAACACCATTCAGATTTTCGACAAATGTCAGATATGTTTTACCCCTGTCAACAAACACCATTCATCCATAAACTCACAGTCGAATACGAAATGTCCCGCATAATGTTGAGACACATCGTCTATCTGGTGGCGCAATATGCCGGACAGTAATAACCTCCCCCCTGGTTTTAACCTGCTTTGAATTTCGACGGCCAGTTCAATCAGCGTATCCGCGAGAATATTGGCAATCAGCATGTCTGCCATATACGTCCGTGGTAATTCTTCCGGTTGCCGGACACACAATTGTTCTACAACATTGTTCGTAATCGCATTATTCGTCGTTGTGGTCAATGCCCGTGGATCGACGTCCACAGCCCACACCCGGTGCGCCCCCAGTTTGGCCGCTACAATAGCCAAAATACCGGAGCCACAGCCATAGTCGAGTACGTTGCGAAATGACTCTGTGCCGGTAAACAGTTGTCCCATTTGTTGTAAGCACAACCGGGTAGTGGCGTGGCTACCGGTGCCGAAGGCCAGACCTGGATCTAGACGAATGACGGTTTTAGCATCTTGCGGTGGATCGCACCAACTGGGACAAACCCAAATATCGTTACCAACATCGATGGGTGCGAAGTTTTGACGCCAGCTGTTTTCCCAGTCCTGATCTTCAAGCCGGTCAAGCCGAATTGGCCGATCACCAGGGGGGTGTAAGCTGTTCAATTTGCTGACAAGCGTCATTAAATCGGTTTCAAGGGGCAACAAAGCCGACAATTGCAATGATTCCCAATCCGATAAAGTATTCAGATGACGCTCAATGGAATCATCGATGGTTGCGTTTTGGAAAGTCACGCTGACGGCCCCGTATTGCTCGAGCAAGCTGGCAATACTCTCGGCTTCATAGTCCCGCGCATCCAGGCGCAATCGAATCCAGCTCACAACGTAATGACGGTGACCCTAATGCTGTTCCAGTTTGCGTGCCATAAAGTGAATATCCACGCCGCCATTGACGAAGGCTTCGTCCGCCAACGTCTCGCTATGCAACGTGATATTGGTATTAATGCCATCGACGATCATTTCTTCCAAGGCGCCGCGCATGCGAATAATCGCCTCATCGCGGGTCTCACCATGGCAAATCACCTTGACAATCATGGAGTCATAATACGGTGGGACGGTGTAATTATTGTAAACATGGGAATCGACTCTTACCCCCGGGCCACCGGGTGGATGATAACGCACAATTTGCCCCGGCGAGGGCAAAAATGTCTGCGGGTCTTCAGCGTTAATGCGGCATTCGATGGCGTGACCTTTGGGGATTAATGATGACTGTTCGATGGTCATGGGAGCGCCGGCGGCGATCAGTAATTGCTGTTTAACAATATCCACGCCCATGGTCATTTCCGTGACCGGATGTTCCACCTGCACACGGGTGTTCATTTCAATGAAATAGAATTCCCCATCTTCGTATAAGAATTCAAAGGTACCGGCGCCCCGATAGCCGATGTGTTTACACGCGTCGACACAACGCATGCCCATTGTTTGGTGCACATCATCGGGTATATGCGGTGCGGGTGCCTCCTCGATCAACTTTTGATGGTTACGTTGCACCGAGCAATCGCGGTCACCTAGATGCACGACATTGCTGTGTTGGTCGGCCAGTACCTGAAATTCGATATGGCGAGGTCTCTCCAAAAATTTTTCCAGGTAAACCACATCATTATCGAACGCTGCCTTGGCCTCGGTGCGTGTCAACGAAGCGGCATTTAACAGTTCGGATTCGTCACGCACGATACGCATACCACGCCCACCGCCACCACCGGCGGCCTTAATAATAACGGGATAACCGATATCCGCTGCAATACTTAAAGCCGCTTTGTCATTCTTGGGCAACGGGCCGTCCGAACCTGGGACACATGGGATACCGGCTTGCATCACTAAATTGCGCGCCGAAATCTTGTCCCCCATCTGGCGAATCGTGTCCGACTTCGGCCCGACAAACACGAAGCCGCTCTGTTCCACGCGTTCGGCAAAATCGGCGTTCTCCGACAGAAAACCATAACCCGGATGGATGGCGGACGCGTCGGTGACTTCGGCCGCTGCAATCACTGCGGGAATATTCAGATAACTGTCTTTTGCCTGGGGTGGGCCTATACACACCGATTCCTGTGCCAGCTTGACGTATTTGGCATCGCGATCGGCCTCCGAATGCAACGCGACCGTCGGTATACCCAATTCACGGCAGGCACGCAGAATACGCAGCGCAATCTCGCCGCGATTGGCAATGACCAACTTTTCGATCATTTGTAAAGGGAAAGGACGTGTTTAATCAATGATAAACAGTACTTCGCCATACTCCACTGGATCACCCGATTCCTTAAAGATGGCTTTTACCGTCCCTGCGTGATCGGCCTCAATTTGGTTAAAAATTTTCATTGCTTCGATAATGCACAAGGTGTCACCCGGTTTCACCTCGCTGCCGATCTCTACGAAAGGCAATGCGTCCGGTGATGGAGCGGCAAAGTAACTACCCACCATCGGTGATCTAATTTCATGGCCGCTGGCGGGTTCAAGTGTCGGTGTCTTCGTTGCGGTGTTCGAGGAGGTGGGATCTCCGGTGGCGCTCGAGTTTTGTGTAACGGGTACGGAGGTTACCGTCGGAGTGGGTGGTGTCATCAAGCCGGCACGGCTCAGTCGAATGGTTTCCTCGCCTTCTTTGATTTCTAACTCTGCCAGTTGCGACTCTTCCAATAACTCGATGAGCTTTTTTACTTTTCGAATGTCCATTGCCAATAGTGTCTATTACTTGTTTGTGAGGTGGCGCATAGCGGCGAGTAATGCCAGTTCATAACCGTATGCACCTAACCCGCAGATCACCCCCGAGGCGATATCGGAAAAGTAGGATTTGGCGCGAAATGGCTCTCTCGCGTGCACATTAGACAAATGTACTTCAATAAACGGGATACCCGTCGCAGCCAGTGCATCACGCAAAGCCACACTGGTATGTGTATACGCTGCGGGGTTGATGACTATGAAGCCGGTGCCGTCTTTTGCGGCCGCCTGAATGGCCTCCACTAATTCGTGTTCGGCATTGCTTTGCACGCAGGTCAGAGTCACGTTTTGGCCGGCAGCCAAATCGCTCAGGCTCTTGTTGATTTGCTCCAGACTGAATTTGCCATAGTGTTCCGGTTCACGTCCGCCCAATAGATTTAAATTCGGGCCGTGCAATACCAAGACTTTGCTCATTAGAGAACAGATTCTCCAGGTGGGTGTGGGGGATCATGAACTGACAAGCAGTTTGCCGAAATTTATCTGTTTTGTCCAATTCAGCGAAAATCAGACGTATATCGCGGAAATTTCCCGAAGTTTAATGCATTTTAGTCATACCGATCGTGCCAAGGGTCATTATTTCAAGGGATTTTGGGTTTTACACATAGAAAAACGCCGTTGCGCCCCCATGTAAACTCCTTACGCCGATTATTGACTCATATTTTAATGAATCTTTTTCCGATTTTATTACTGGTGTTTCTACTCGTGCCGTTGTGCGAGATTTACCTGTTGTTGAAAGTGGGATCGGTGATCGGTGTGGCATGGACCATTTTTACCGTTGTGTTCACGGCGGTGCTGGGTGCTTATTTGGTTCGGCGACAGGGTGTTTCTACACTTACTAAGGTGCAGGCGTCGCTAGCACGCCATGAGTTACCCGCGATGGAAATGATGGAAGGGCTTTGTTTACTAGTCGCGGGTGCATTGTTGCTGACTCCTGGATTTATCACAGACGGCATCGGATTCGCCTGCCTCACTCCGGTCATCCGCCGGCCCATTATACGTCGCATACTGAAAAGTGGTTTTATTGTCGCTGGCGACTCAGCCCCTCCTCGTCAATCTTCTAGTAACCAGCATAGCATCGATGGTGAATATCGGCGTATTGATGAATAAACGATTAGTTTTATTGGTAACCCTTGACAATTTGATTTCCATGACTATCATTAGCACTCACTCGGGTAGAGTGCTAGTAATAGCAAATACCTAGTTATAAACCCTTTTATTATTAATAACTTACAGATCTATAGGAGAAATAGCGAATGAACATTCGTCCGCTTCATGATCGTGTGGTAGTACGCCGTCTTGAAGATGAGCGTACCAGCCCCGGCGGCATCGTCATCCCCGACACCGCCGCTGAAAAACCCATGCAGGGTGAGGTTGTGGCCGCCGGTAACGGCAAAATCCAGGACAACGGAGAAGTCCGTCCTTTGGATGTCAAAGTCGGCGACAAAATTCTTTTTGGCAAATACTCGGGCACCGAAGTGAAAGTCGAAGGCGAAGACCTTTTGGTCATGCGTGAAGACGACATCATGGGTGTCATCGAGGGTTAATTTCCACCAAGTACATATCTATTCAAGCACATATCTATTGAGGAAAAAAAATGGCTGCTAAAGAAGTACATTTTGGCGAACAAGCCCGCGCACAAAAAATGCGCGGCGTTAACACCCTAGCTGATGCCGTTAAGGTGACACTGGGACCGAAGGGCCGTAACGTTGTGTTGGATAAATCATTCGGCGCACCGACGGTCACCAAAGACGGTGTATCCGTTGCTAAAGAGATCGAACTCAAAGACAAGTTCGAAAACATGGGTGCGCAAATGGTCAAGGAAGTGGCTTCCAAGACCTCCGACGTCGCCGGTGACGGTACCACTACTGCTACCGTATTGGCTCAGTCCATGTTGAAAGAGGGATTGAAAGCGGTTGCCGCCGGTATGAACCCGATGGACCTCAAACGTGGTATCGACAAAGCGGTGGTAACTGCAGTCGATAGCATGAAGGGTTTGTCTAAACCTTGTTCCGATCACAAAGAGATCGCGCAGGTCGGCACCGTGTCAGCCAACGCTGACGAAGCTGTCGGCAGCATTATTGCTGAAGCCATGGAAAAAGTCGGTAAAGAAGGCGTTATTACGGTGGAAGAAGGTTCTGCGTTGGATAACGAACTCGACATTGTCGAAGGTATGCAGTTCGACCGTGGTTATTTGTCGCCCTATTTCATCAATAAGCAAGACAACATGAGCGTGGATTTGGAAAACCCCTACATTCTTATCCACGACAAAAAGATCTCCAACATCCGTGATTTGCTGCCATGTCTGGAAGGCGTCGCCAAATCCGGTAAGCCGTTATTGGTGGTTGCCGAAGATATCGATGGCGAAGCCCTGGCAACTCTGGTGGTGAATAACATTCGCGGTATCGTAAAAGTATGCGGTGTGAAAGCCCCGGGTTTTGGCGATCGCCGTAAAGCCATGTTGCAAGACATTGCCGTGCTGACCGGTGGTCAAGTCATCAGCGAAGAAGTCGGCATGAGTCTGGAAAATACTTCACTGGACGATCTGGGTACGGCAAAGCGTATTCAGGTGACCAAGGAAAATACGACTGTCATCGATGGTGCCGGCAAGAAGGAAGACATCGAAGCACGTGTGAATCAAATTCGTGCGCAAATCGAGGAAGCGACTTCCGACTATGACAAAGAAAAGATGCAGGAACGCGTCGCCAAGTTGGCTGGTGGTGTAGCCGTCATTAAAGTCGGTGCCGCTACCGAAGTCGAAATGAAGGAAAAGAAAGCTCGTGTCGAAGATGCTCTACACGCGACCCGTGCGGCAGTGGAAGAAGGTGTAGTACCCGGCGGCGGTGTTGCTATGGTGCGCGCCTTTGCTGCAGTTGAAGCCACTAAGGGTGATAATAGCGACCAAGATGTCGGTGTGCGTATCGTGCGCCGTGCTCTGGAGGAGCCGTTGCGTCAAATTGTTATCAACGCCGGTGAGGACGGTTCAGTGGTGTTGAATCAAGTCAAAGGTGGCGAAGGCACCTACGGCTACAACGCAGCCACCGGTGAATATGGTGACATGATCCAGATGGGTATCCTCGATCCCACCAAGGTCACCCGTACCGCGCTGCAAAATGCCGCTTCCATCGCCGGTCTCATGATTACCACGGAAGCCATGGTGGCCGAGATTCCGGAAGAGAAGAAAGACATGCCAATGCCTCCGGGCGGAATGGGTGGCATGGACGGCATGATGTAAGTTGTCCTTTTTTTAAAGTTGTATCGAAAAGCCCCGCATTCGCGGGGCTTTTTATTACATTTTGAGTGTGTTCAATATGGGAAATAGTGATAGTATAGTATCAGTTTTGTCCAAATTAAAACTGCCGTGTAGGGGAGTTCTTACTTTGAAAGATGGAACAACTTGCCGTGGAGAATTAGAAGGAATTGACGGCAATTTTGTGAAGTTCAAAACCGAATCACAAGCTGCTCATGGTCCACGCTTAAAGCCTATGCCTTACTATCAATCCAAGAATTTGGATATTCCGTTGAATGATATTAGCAAATTTAGAGCGGATAAGCCGAGTTAGCGGTTTGTTCCATTGCTCGAGATAGTTGCATGGGTTTAAAACCGTTGTTGGAATATAAGAATATTTCGTCCCGCGCCTTCGGCGCTTAGGACGAGGTACTTTCTTTGTCGCGCAAAGAAAGTACCCAAAGAAAGCGCGCCCCTGCGTTCTGGTCACTAAAGGGACTTTCCTCGCCGAAAGCCGTTTGCGACGGGCCGGTTCGACGAATCATCCACGATTCGGCGAACCTTAAACCGGCGGTCCCTGCCGGTTTATCCCTGCAACCATCTTTCGTCTCGGCAGAACGCAAAGGGTATAAATGCAGGCAACTCTGAACCTAACACATTACGATTAGAGATTGACTACACGCCATAAATTTTTTGCGTGAACCGTTAACAAGTGTTATGCACCTCAGTTAATGTTGGGCAAATGGGTAAAATTTACCATGAGGTTAGGTGGTCCAAATTAATAGCTGTATCTTTTGTTTACCTAGAAAAAAGATATTGTTTCACTATTAGGTAGTTCCAATGATTCCATATTTGATAATCGTAGTCGGAGCGATCGCTGGCGCTATAGTTAATGGGCTAACAGGACTTCTTGTTGGCGGATCCGTGACATTATTCGCCCTGCTAATTGTTAGTGGCGTGATGAAACGAGCGAACAAAGGAATATTACCTAAAGAAGTTAGAGACGAGACCGCCACAGATTTTTGTCATGAGTTTGAAGACTACGTTGTCGCCGCGTATCCGGGAATGACACCGTACGATCGTAAAGAACAAGTCGCTAACCTTGTTGAAAAAATGTACGAGAATGCTGTTATTAAGAATCCGTCGATAGACTTAAACAACGCCGGTGACTCCGATGTATTCTTTCCCGCCGCGATGGAAATCGCTCAAAATATGAATACTCAAGAGTTGGTCAATATGGCTACTAAGTTAGTCGATTTCATCCGTGGTCATCGGCTGTGGTATAGCCACGTTTAACACAAGTTGAGGCTCCAGTTAAGATTCAGCGGGAACCGAAGGCGCAGGACGAAATTTTTTTGTTCTCAATGCTTTTAATTTCGTCAGAAAGGACAATTTACGGTCTTCAATCCCCCCTCGATGTCGGCCAGACGAAAATCAAAATACTTAAGCCCAACGCCGCTAGCATCCATGAAATCAGCGGGCCGTCAAAAATAATGGTGGGGGCGCGGCCGTCGAGGGCTGCGATTATGGCTGCGGATAACAATGCGGTGCAGCCAACGATTCCGAAAAACAAACGACGATGACTGTGTTGCAACTGGCGCCGCAATTGTTCGATCTCCTCCGTTTGCGTCCGGACGGTGAGTTCGTCGTCGCGTAGACGACGTAACAAACTATGAGTTAACTCGGGAATTTCGGGTGCCAGGGTTGCCAACTTGGGTAATTCACGTCGTAGTGCTTTGGCGGCCGCACGTGGCCCCACCTGTTCATTCATCCATCGCTCAAGGTAAGGCTTGGCGGTTTCCCATAAATCGAGTTGCGGGTAGAGCTGGCGGCCCAGCCCCTCGATTTGTAACAAGGTTTTTTGTAACAACACCAGTTGCGGTTGTATTGGCATATTGAATCGCCGGGCGGTCTGAAACAAACGCACAACGAACTTGCCAAAGGATATTTCGCTGATCGGACGGGCGAATATCGGTTCGCACACGGTGCGTATCGCCGCTTCGAATTCCTCCACACGGGTTTCGGAGGGTACCCAGCCTGCGCGTAAATGGGCGGCAGCCACTTCGTGATAGTCGCGATTAAAGAACGCCAGAAACATCGTGGCTAAATAACGCTTGTCTGTCTCGTTCAGGGTTCCCACAATACCGAAATCCACTGCGCGGTATTGCCCGGTCTCGCTGACGAATATGTTGCCCGGATGCATATCCGCATGAAAAAAACCATCGCGAAAAGCCTGAGTAAAAAATATCTCCACGCCGTCATGGGCCAGCTTGCGCATATCCACCCCGGCCGCTTTGATCGCCTCAATATCACGAATGGGAATGCCATGAATACGCTCCATGACCAAAACATCGCGCTGGGTATGATCCCAGTACACTTTTGGCACATACACTAGGTCCGAGTTTTCAAAATTCGAACGTAACTGACTCGCGTTAGCCCCTTCGCGCATTAGATCGAGTTCATCATGTATGGTCTTGTCGTAGTCCTGTACAATTTCTATTGGTCGCAAGCGTGGGCCTTCCGACCAATAGCGTTCAGCGAGCCTCGCCAAGGTGTATAACAATTCAAGATCGTCCCGGATAATTTTTTCGGTACCCGGCCGTAACACTTTCACTACCACCTCGCCCCCGTCGCGTAGTTCGGCCAAATGCACTTGTGCAACCGATGCCGAAGCTACAGGATTGTTGTCAAAACGGCTAAAGTGGTTCTCAATACTGTCGCCATATGCAGTTTCAATCACCGCACGGGCCATCTCGCTGGGAAACGGCGGCACCTTGTCTTGTAACTTGACTAGTTCGTTGGCGATGTCTTCGGAAACCAAGTCAGGGCGTGTGGATAACAACTGACCGAATTTGACAAAGACTGGACCCAATTCCTCCAAAGCTTCGCGTACTCTTTGTCCGCGTGGTCGATTTCGATCCCCACGCGCTGTAAACACACGTACGACCTTCGCAATCACCTTAAGTGCCGGTACAAAGATGACGAATTCGTCCAATCCATGACGCACCATGACCCGCACAATGCGTATTAATCGCGATGTCTGACTTAAAGTCATCCAGAGCTTTTTGTTGTCAACCGTTGTATCCGCTTGGCAATGCGATCCACATCCGCTCGTAACTCATCGACGTCGTTGATAAATTGGTTGACCCTGCCAGGGTTGGCTAGATCGCGCCGCTCCTCCTGTAGGTACTCTCCTAGATTTAGCGCGAAATCGGCGCTCGCTTGTTGTTTCCAATGCGAGAGGTGACGAAGAACGTTTCCGATCTTGCGCGCGGGAAAATCGCCTACCACGCGCGCTAGTTGTTCTTCCCAATCGATATCTAGCTGCTGAAGCAGGGCGGCGAACTCCTGCGCCAATTCAATATCGCCGCTAACCTGTAAGCCGAATTTTTCGAAATCCATGCTTGCCGTACGTTGAATAGCGATAGATGCAAAAGCGACCGGATTCCCCTTGATGGTTACATCGGCTTGTTGATCGACATTCGTATCCAATGCAAATTCGTTTTCATGCGCTAACAAGTAAAACGATTTTTTAATGCCCTCTATGTCAACGCAAATAACTTTGCCCTGCAATTGCTTGAGCTTGCTATTCGATTCGGGATCGAGTTGTAGTACCCAGTTACCGGCGGACTCAAGTAAGGACAGCATGAAAAGAATTTGCCGCTAGTGAGAATAGTTAAAACTTAAAACCCTGATGCAAGGCGACGATGCCACCGGCCAGGTTGAAATATCTGACTCGCTCAAACCCTGTCTCCTGCATCAATTCTTTCAACGTTTCTTGATCTGGATGTTTGCGAATGGATTCCACTAGGTATTGATAGCTCGCCTCATCGCCGGCCACCCATTTACCAAGCTTGGGGATGACATTAAAAGAGTAGACGTCATACGCTTCGAACAGCATTCTGCTGTGCGGATGTGAGAATTCCAGCACCAGCAAACGTCCACCCGGCCGCACCACGTCGAACATGGAGGCCAATGCTAAATCGATATGGGTCACATTGCGCAAACCGAATGCAATACTGACACAATCGAATTGATTACTTGCAAAAGGCAGTTTTTCCGCATCGCACTGGGCGAATGTCACGTTGCCCACTACACCCTGGTCAATCAACCGCTCACGTCCTCGTACCAACATGGCTTCGTTGATATCGGTCAACGTCACGTGTCCTATGGGGCCGACCAAATGTGCAAATTTCAGCGTGAGATCACCGCTGCCACCGGCAACGTCCAGTACCCGGTAACCCGCTCGAACCCCGCTTTGATTAATGGCGAATTGCTTCCACAAACGGTGCGCACCGAGCGACATTAGGTCATTCATCAAATCGTATTTATCAGCGACAGAACGAAAAACGTTACCCACCAAACCAGCTTTTTCGTCTTCGCTTACCGAACGAAATCCGAAATGGGTGTTATGCGAACCCGTTGACATTATGCTTTCAATGGTTCCCGCCGCTGGTACCCGGCCTCAGCGAGGCGTTCGAGATAACGTTGCCAGTTGGTCTCATGATCACGGGCCAGTTCATACAACAAGTCCCAGGAATAAATGCCGGTGTCGTGACCGTCACTAAATTGCAGTTTTACGGCGTAGTTACCCACCGGTTCGATATCTTGAATGTTCACATTTTCCTTTCCGACCTGCAGCACCTCTTGACCAGGCCCATGACCACGTACTTCCGCGGACGGGGAATACACCCGCAAATACTCACACGGCAAGGTGTATTGTTCGCTGTTATCGAATTCCAGTTCCAGACAACGTGAGGTCTTATGTAACTTGATACCGGTCGGCTTTGGCGTCTCACTCATCGAGGAAAAAAATTTTAATCGTTTAAACGCCGGGCGACACGTTCGGAAAAGTAACTCAGCACTGCATCTGCGCCTGCACGTTTAATACACATCAACGATTCCGTGATGACCGCTTCTTCGTCCAACCAACCATTCTGTCCGGCTGCCATCAACATCGCATATTCACCGCTCACTTGATAAACGAAGGTCGGCACACGGAATTCGGACTTCACGCGTTGCACGATATCGAGATAAGGCATGCCGGGCTTGACCATCACCATGTCGGCACCTTCCTCGATATCCAGCGCGACTTCACGCAAGGCCTCATCGCTGTTGGCCGGATCCATTTGATAAGTGTATTTGTTGCCCGCGCCGAGGTTAGTCGCAGACCCTACCGCATCGCGAAAGGGGCCGTAAAAACTCGATGCATACTTGGCTGCATAGGCTAGGATGCGTACATTAACGTAGTCTTCGTTTTCGAGCGCCTTGCGGATCGCGCCGATACGGCCATCCATCATGTCCGAGGGGGCGACAACGGAGACCCCCGCTTCGGCTTGGCACAGGGCCTGTTTGACCAGCGCTTCGACGGTGACATCGTTCAGCACATAACCCTTGCTGTCGATGATGCCATCTTGTCCATGAATGGTGTACGGATCGAGTGCAGCATCACAAATCACACCGAGTTCGGGTACGGCGTCGCGCAACGTGCGTACTGCTTGGGCGACCAATCCATCCGGGTTCCAGGCTTCACTGGCGGACTCGCTTTTCTTTTCCGCCGGTATCACCGGAAACAATACGACCGCCGGGATTCCCAGTTCACTCAGCGTTTTAGCTTTTTTTACCAACAGATCGATACTCAAACGTTCGATACCCGGCATGGAGGGAACCGGCTGCGAATTGTTTTCCCCTTCGTGTACAAACAAGGGCTGGATTAAGTCATCGGGAGACAACTGGGTTTCCCGCATCAACCGGCGACTAAAGTCATCCGCCCGCATGCGACGCAAGCGCGTTTCAGGAAATCGTCCTGAAACAAATTTTGCTTTACTCATCGTTCAGTTTAATCAATTTCGCTTTTCCGCTTATTGTACGTGACCCACAATAAAAAGGCCCGTTGTGACGGGCCTTTTCCGTTATCTGTGGATGTCTGCTAGCGTTTTGTTGTCTTCCTTTTGGTTTTTTTCTTCGTGGTTTTCCTTTTAGGCGCTTTAGCCACGGGCTTCTTTTTCGGTGTTTTCTTTGCCGTCTTTTTGGGTTGCTTTTTAGTCGCTTTCTTTTTGATCGGTTTTTTCTTTGTGATTTTTTTTGCCGTCACTTTCCTTTTACTTTTTACCTTTTTCTTGACCACAGGTGCCTTACGAGCGGCTTTTTTAGCTGTTGTCTTTCGAGTCATCTTTTTCTTAACCGTCTTGGACGTGCGTTTCTTTTTGCCAACCGCTTTCTTAACCGGTCTCTTTTTCTTTTTAGTCGATGCTTTCTTAGCTATTTTCTTGCGGGACTTACGGGTTGGTTTCTCTTTAACGGTCTCCGATTTTTCCCCTACGCCCGTGCTCGTCTCACCCGCCTTCGCAGGCGCTTCGACTTTATCCACGGCTTTGGTGCGCCCTCTTCTTTTTCTGGTCATTTTTTCCGGGCTGGTTTCCTGAATTTTTTCAATAGTCCTGCTGGTTGGAATCTTGCGCCGGATCGTGCCGCCGGTTTCTGTCTTAACTACAGCGCCGCCGGCAATGATGGTATTTGATTCGGTCACATAAACATCTTCCACCGGAACATCAATGACCTTGATGTCCAAGGGCCGAATTTCGGCATTGACAATATCGACGATTTTTTCCGCGATCACTGAAACCTTTTCCTCTCCGTTTATTGTGCGCAACTTGTGTTGTGCACGGTAATAAGCAATCAGTGGTTCGGTTTCTTCCATAAAAGTATCCAGACGATTTTGCACGGTTTTTTTATTATCGTCCGAACGGCGTTCCAGTTTGTTGGCGCCACATTGATCGCAAATACCGCGCTTTTTCGGTTTAGAGAAATGCCGGTTGTATATGGCACCACAGTTAGCGCAGGTTAGACGGCCGGTTAAACGCTTCAATAAGTTGCCATAGTCAACCGAAATATACAGGGCCAATTGCAATGGACGCCCCATCAAGGCAAGACTGGAATCGAGTGCCTGTGCTTGTGGGATATTGCGTGGAAAGCCGTCCAATATGAATCCCCGGCGTGTATCGGACTCGCGCAAACGATTCTCGATCATCTCCATGACAATTTCATTGGATACAAATCCGCCCTCATCCATAGTCGCACTGACTTTCTTGCCAAGCGTTGATCCGGACGACATTTCCGCACGCAGTAACTGGCCGGTTGAGATATGTGGAACGCCAAATTTATCAACTAGAACATGGGCCTGGGTGCCTTTGCCGGAACCGGGAGCGCCCAACAAAACGATTCGCATTATTGTAGGCTCACATTGTTAACTTGGAGTTTATGACAAGCAAATCAATCAGTTATCTATGATAGTGCCTGCCACGGGGGCGCTACACTACCGCCTGAACCGCTTATCGTCAATGTATTTCGCCGTGGATCAGTCCGATTTGGCCTTGGACGTGTTGCCGGGGGTAAAAACACCCTTGAACAACAGTGTCAAGCGCGTTGATAGCGGATGCCTTTGACACTGCCCGTAAACCACTACCGCGACCGGTAAGTGACCAAGCACCTTGCGGCCTCGTCCGAATCGATATGTAAACACATGTAATATATTGATTTAACAGGTGTTGTTCGCTTAGCCCAGGCTCTAAAATAGGCCGCGCGCCAACTAGATTTTTCACCTGGAGAAGTCATTGTGAGACAAGTTCTTAGCACGATTGTTACTTTCGTTTTTATGACCATGAGTGGGATAGCCGCGGCTGGTGATAACCCCTTTCTGTGGCGTATTGAAGGCGACAAGCCCTCCTATTTATTCGGTACCATTCATGTGAGCGACCCGCGTGCAACGGTCCTGCCCAGCGCCGTCGAACAGGCATTCCAGAACAGCGATGCGGTGTACACGGAAATACCCATGGATTTGCAAACCCAGTTTGCCGCCGCCCAAGGCATGGTACTCCCCGCCGGTAATTCGCTGACGAGTATTTTGCCGGCGGACCTGGTAGTGCGCACGGAACGCTATCTAGGCGTGCTGATACCCGGTATGTCCTTGGATGCGTTGGGGCAGTTAAAGGTGTGGGCCATCGCCATGACATTGCCGCTGCTGGAGTCGCAGTTAAAAAACATAGGCGCCGAGGCGTTGGACATGGCTTTATACAATCGTGCGGCACAGGCGGGAAAAGAAGTCGGTGGGCTGGAAACCGCCGAGGAACAAATCGCCATCATGGATAATCTCTCGTTGGAAGTACAACAGAAACTGTTGGCCGATACCTTAGACTATCTCGAAAAAGCGCGTGGTAAAGGTATAGACGTCGTCGATGAAATGGTGGTGGAATACTTAAAAGGCGATCTTGATTCGCTCGGTCGGCTAATGACCAAGTATCTTGATATTAACGATCCGTTTTACGATAACTTGATGGATAGTTTATTAACTGCGCGCAATCATTTAATGGCGGATCGCATAGACGCGATGTTAAATTCTAGCGCCGACAAATCCTACTTTGTCGCCGTTGGTGCGGGTCATTTTTGGGGTGATGAAGGGGTGCATCATTTGTTACGTGGCAAAGGTTACAATGTCACGCGTGTCCAGTAGAGGATGTTTTCGTCGTTTTGCTTTTTATGATGCGTTCGAAACCTGATTGACTAACTTTTCGACAAACTGTTCGCACCGGGTAATCTGATCTTTTTTGATGTATTCATTGGGTTTGTGGGCGACGTCGATGCTACCGGGTCCGCATACGATAGAGGGTATACCGATTCCTTGAAATAATCCGCCCTCAGTTCCGAAACTCACTTTGCCGGTTTGTTCTGTTCCGGCAACGGTCTTAACCAGTTCCGTTATGGCGGCATCGTGTTCGGTCGATAATCCCGGAAACTGCGAAATCGTCTCCCATTCAAACCCTGCTTGGGGAGACACCTGTTGCATTTCAGGTAGCAATTCCTGTTCGGCGTAGGCTCGAACTTCCGTAAGCAATTCCTCCGGGTTGTCGTCCGGTAAATGGCGGAACTCAAAATCGAACGAACATTCCTTAGGCACAATGTTCAACGCGGTGCCGCCATTAACAACACCGGTGTGTACGGTGGTGTAGGGCGGGTCGAGTTCAGGGTCGAACGGTCCTTGGTCGCGAAACCGACGTGCCATTTTTTTTAAGTATGCAATCGTTTCCGCTGCCGCTTCCACGGCATTGACGCCTTTATGAGTCATCCCAGAATGATATTCCAGACCACGCACAGTGCAACGATTGCTCAACTTGCCTTTATGAGCACGAACAATACGCAGTTCGGTCGGTTCACCGATGATACAGGCTTTGGGTTTGACATCGCGCTTAGCCAGTTCGGCCAGTAATGTTCGTACGCCTACACAACCGATTTCTTCGTCGTATGAAAACGCTAAGTGAATAGGTGTATTCAAGGGTGTTTGCAAGATTTTGGGCACTAAATGCAAGCAAACACCTATAAAACTTTTCATATCCGAGGTGCCCCGACCGAATAGTTGATCACCGCTTTCGGTCACCTGGTACGGATCGGTATCCCAAACCTGACCATCCACCGGTACTACATCGGTGTGTCCTGACAACACCAGACCAGGTCGGTCTGTGGGGCCTAAGGTCGCGTAAAGATTAGCCTTTTTTTTGCTAGCGTCAAACATCAGTTCGGATTTGACACGCAAATCCTGCAAATAGCCCCGTACGAATTCGATTAATTCTAAATTCGAATTACGGCTAGTGGTGTCGAAAGCGATCAGTTGACGTATCAGGGGCAAACTGGCGGGCTCGGCATTCATCACAAAAACGGCTTTTCGTGGGTGATTTTGGGGTAGAATGAACCACCAGACACCCTGGTGTGTCAAATACAAAAATATTAATCGGTATCGTAAATGGTATCCCAAACGATAACGAGGGTTGAGTTATGTTGAGCTTCATTTACCGGATGTACCGGGAGTATGAGCGGGAACATCAGCATCCGCCGAATGTTCTTTACATCAGTTCGGATCATCTCGATCGCTTGCGCAGCGAATTCGCAAACCCCAATGACTTAAATGGAATACGCCGTTTGCTCGGTATGGAGATCGTGGTTAAACGCGATGCAGTACATCCGCAGATGGGTTGGTTGCAAGCGGCTGCGAGAAAAGCGGTTTAGTATTAGCCGGATTTCAGAAACGGAGATTAGCGCAATCGGATTTGCGCCGGTAACAAACTAAACGGGTGTATCCATTCCGTGGATGCACCCGTTTGTGTCATGTGACGCCAGTGTCCTTGATGAGTGGCGTCTTTGGCTTTCCCGCTCCTTGGGATCGGTCATCGCGTGGTCCTTTACGAAACCCTCTTCAGCCCCTGTCTCCTGAACAATGCTCCTTAGGCATGAATGTTAAGAGTGGCCTTGCGTGATTCGTTCACGGTCCCTGGCCCGCTTGTCCTTGCGTTCGATACGATGGTTCCGATTAATGTAATCTCACCAACTCGGTTGGTGTGACATCCCGCTCTCCTTAAGCAGATGAGTGCCATTGTGCCCATGACCCAGCATTTATTCTGTGAATTAATCCACATTAATGCACATCTTGTGTTACAAAGGGTTAAATGTGAGATGGCCAGCACTCAGTGGTTAGCAATCAAATGTTAGCGTTTAGGGAAAATACGGCGACTAGGAAAACCGCTGACAACTGAATGCTGAAACGCCTTATAGCGTCGGCATTTCAGTGCTCAAAGATTAACCGATAACTGGTGGTAGACAGTCAGCTATCGGTATGATGTTGGTTACGATTCGGATTTTTTATTTTTATCTGACGGTGCCACATCCATTCCCGCACTTTTCAAGAAGTTTTTCTGTGCTTCCTGCCAAATTTCCATATTCTGTTTTGCGATTTCCGACCAGGCATTCATGGGATGACCGCGCATCATATCGTTTAGACGTTCTTGATAAAGTCTCTGTTGCTTATTAAACATGCTGATGCTTCTGGAAAGAAACTCAGTAAACACGTCCTGTGCTTCCCCACCATAGGAACGAATCATTTGCGTCAATATGTCGGTGGTAAATAACGGCTTACCACCGCATTCTTGATCGGTAATGATCTGCAGCAGGATGGTTCGAGTAATGTCTTCGCCGGTATTGGCATCACGCACTTCGAAGTCGACACCGTCATCGATTAGCGAGCGTAAATCAATCAGCTTTATATATTTGCTGAGTTCGGTATCGTATAGACGCCGGTTAGGGTATTTTTTGATTACTCGTGGTTCAGACAATGCAACTCCCCGAAGTGTGCAACTTCAGTATTTTCCAATTACCAGATTACAATGATAAACGAGTTAGGTGGCGATTGATAATGAATACACAGAAATAAAAGGAATTCCTGGTTACATTCCAAGCGCCACCTTTGGTGTTACCACTGGCCTGGAGAGAACCAGGGTCTAGTACATGTGTTGTCCACCATTGATTGATAAGGTGGAACCGGTAATGAAGTCGGCATCGTCCGCCACCAGAAATAAAATACACCGGGCGATGTCATGCGCTTTGCCCAATCGGCCGACAGGAATTTGCGCGATGATTTTTTCCAGTACATTTTCCGGTACTGCCCGCACCATGTCGGTGTCGACATAACCCGGTGCTATCGCGTTAACGGTAATGCCTTTACCGGCGCCTTCCAACGCCAGTGCCTTGGTGAAGCCGTGGATACCGGACTTGGCGGCGGCATAGTTAACTTGTCCGTATTGCCCCGCCTGCCCATTGACGGAGCCGACATTGACGATACGGCCGAAACCGCGTGAACGCATACCTTCTATCACCAACCGCGACATGTTAAAGCACGAGGTCAGGTTGGTATTGATTACGTCTTGCCATTGCTCGGGGGTCATACGATGCATAGTGCCATCACGGGTAATACCGGCGTTGTTGACCAGAATATCTACCGGCCCCAGGTCTTTTTCGATTTGCTCGACGCCAGTCTTGCACTGCTCGAAATTGCCAACGTCGAACTTATACGTCGGAATACTCGTGCGTTCATTAAACGCCTTAGCCCGCTCATCATTGCCTGCGTAGTTAGCCGCGACTTCATAGCCGGCTGTGGCAAGTTCTGCCGATATTGCTTCGCCGATACCGCGGGTACCACCAGTGACGATTGCAACTTTGCTCATAATATTTCTCCTCTGTCTTTTTAAACGCTGTGATGATCTAATTATCGTTCGACTGCTAAGGCCACGCCTTGACCGCCACCGATACACAGGGTGGCCAGGCCTTTGTGCGCGTCGCGACGTTGCATTTCATACAACAATGTTACCAATATACGTGCGCCGGATGCGCCGATGGGATGTCCTAGAGCGATCGCGCCGCCGTTGACATTAACTTTTGACGGGTCCCAGTTCAGATCGGTGTTGACCGAAATGGCTTGTGCGGCGAACGCCTCGTTGGCTTCTATCAAATCCAGGTCATCGACATTCCAATCGGCTTTTTGCAGACAACGCTGTGTGGCAGGTATCGGTCCGGTGCCCATGATTGCAGGATCGACGCCTGCGCTAGCATAGGCCACGATGCGTGCCAAAGGCGTTACGCTCAGCTGTTCGGCCTTAGCCGCAGTCGTGACGATCACTGCCGCCGCTCCATCGTTTATGCCCGATGCGTTGCCTGCGGTTACGCTGCCGTCTTTGGCAAACGCCGGTCGCAATTTTGCCAGGGATTCAGCGGTCGTGCCATGGCGCGGAAATTCGTCGGTATCGAAGACGATGGGGTCGCCTTTTCGTTGCGGAATTAAAACCGGAATGATTTCATCGGCAAAAACCGAGTCTTTTTGTGCAGCTTCCGCTTTGTTTTGTGAGCCGGCGGCAAATTCGTCTTGCTGCTCGCGGCTAATGGAATACTTTTTCGCGATGTTTTCTGCGGTGTTACCCATGTGGTACTGGTTGAACGCATCCCACAGTCCGTCTTCAATCATAGAATCCTTTAGCTGCCAATCGCCCATCTTGGTGCCGTTGCGTGACTTTGGCAAGACATGGGGCGATAGACTCATGTTCTCCTGTCCACCCGCGACAATGATTTCGGCATCATCACAGCGGATAGCCTGGGTGGCGAGATGCACAGCTTTTAGACCGCCGCCACAGACTTTGTTAATGGTCATGGACGGCACTGACTCGGGTATCCCCGCCGCCATACTTGTCTGGCGGGCGGGATTTTGTCCGACACCGGCGGTCAACACCTGGCCCAGTATGACTTCATCGATTTGTTCGGGCGTGATCTTAGCGCGTTCCAGCATACCGATGATGACTTTTGCGCCCAGCTCACTGGCTGGGATTGTGGACAATGTGCCGCCGAACGTACCAATAGCAGTGCGTCCGGCCCCGATAATTACAACATCTTCATTCATTGTTTTAGGGTTCCTCCGGTGATAATTGTTTCCGGGGCATTATCGACCACGCAAGGCTTGCGTACGTGAGTGCCCATCAAAATGTTGCACTGCAACATAACACAGATATAGCGTATGATTCAATAATGTATTTCAAATTCTTAACCCCGGTTTCGGTTCATGAGTGTTACAGCGCACGGTGGTTGGACTTTCTGTGACAGACAAAACTCAGTCAGATATTTTGCAGACACTCAAGCAGGCTCACCAAGCCTATGCGGATTGGGCCGCAGCGTGGCTGGGTGACGCGAGTGGGTCGCAAGAAACCAGTCAGCTGCCGAATCAATTCCAAGTGGAGCAACTGGATGTCATCGACCGAATGCAAAAGCAAACCAAACTATTGCAAACATTCGTCGATTCGATAGCGGCGCAGGTGGGAATGGATGCATCGGACTGGAACACCACGATTGAAAAATTGTTTTCTCCGGCCGACGCGAGTGTGTCGCGTGAAATGGAACCTGATTCTGAATGGCAGGACTTAAGGAAGCGATGGCTTGATGCGATACAAAGCTACTCGCCGACATCTTGGCTGAAAAATGGCTTGGAGAAATCGCCGTTCGATATTTCAAAATACAGCTCATTTTTATTCGATAGCGTTCGATCTTCACAGCATCAGCGTTTGTTGAGTGATCTGTTGAATGAATGCGGTGTTTGTCAGAAAAAAATAGTGGCCTATCAAACTTTTTGTAGCGATGTATTCAAAGATTCGTTGCTGCAAGTCGGCGAGTCTTTAGGCGACAATCCCGATATCATCTGTGGAAGGGAATTATTCGACACTTGGATAGACATAGCAGAGAACGTCTACAGCGAGAAAACGCAAGACGACCGGTTTGAGTATCTAGTCGGCGATTTAATTAATTCAATCGTTCGTGTGCGGAAACAACAGAATTTGATAGTCGAGCACGCCGCTGCTATATACCAACTCGTGCCGCAAAGTGAAATTAATGAAGCATACGCGAAAATTAAATGTTTACAGAATCAAATCGCGCAACTGGAAAAACAAGTTGATGATTTGAATAGACGATTACAAGTTCTTGAACCTAAACGGGATGCTAAAAAAAACATAAAAAAGAAAACCCGAAAAAACCCTATGTCTAATAGTGCCACCAGGAAAACCAAAATGATGTTGTGATGCAGCCGGCCATAAATCTTACAGAATACGGTCAGCAGTTAGCATGTTGTATTGATGCTTTGCGTGGCCTGAACGACATCGAGATTGGCGGTACACCAAGAGAGGTGATCTATAAAGAAGACAAACTGGTTTTATACCGCTATCGCACCGCAGAACAGATACGCAAAAGACACATCCCTGTTCTGATTGTTTATGCTTTAGTTAACCGGCCCTACATGATGGACTTGCAATCCGACCGGTCCACTATTCGCGGTTTGCTCGAGGCTGGATTGGACGTCTATTTGATTGATTGGGGTTATCCCGATTCCACCGACCGTTTTCTGAGCTTGGACGCCTACATCAACGGTTATGTAGACCGGTGCGTGAATTTCTTATGCGATACCCTAAAATTAAAATCGATAAGTATTCTTGGTGTGTGTCAAGGTGGCACCTTCAGTTTGTGCTACGCGGCTATACATCCCACCAAAGTAAATAATCTTATTACCATGGTGACACCGGTGGACTTTCACACATCGGATAATTTATTGACCCGCATGGTAAAACGGGTGGATGTGGACAATCTGGTTGATACATTTGGCACTGTGCCGGGTGAATTACTCAACTGGTTATTTTTATCGCTTAAACCATTCCGGCTGACGACACAAAAATATGTCAAAATGCTAGATATCATCGATAATAAAGAGAAACTGAAAAACTTCGTGCGCATGGAGAAATGGATTGCCGATAGCCCGGATCAGGCGGGAGAAGCGTTTCGCCAGTTCATTAAAGATTTTTTTCAGTCGAATAAACTTATGACGGGTAAACTTGATATCGGTGGGCATCCGGTTGATTTAAAGAAAATTAAGCACCCGGTATTAAATATATTTGCTAGCGAAGATCATCTGGTTCCACCTGCTGCGTCCAAGGCATTGAAGATTGTCATAGGGAGTAAGGATTATTCGGAGTTGGAGTTTAATGGGGGACATATTGGAATTTATGTCAGCAGTCGCGCGCAAAAACAAATTCCAGCCGCGATTGGTGAGTGGTTGCGGGACAGGCTCTAGTAATGTTTCCGACAAAATATCAGCTGACCCAGCCATAACAACAATCCGTCACAAAAAATGGGGGAAGAAGTTTCAAGCATGCTAAGTGCAGAGCGCCCCATTTTGTTTGTTGACTTGGATGGTTCGCTCACGGCAACAGACACCTTGTGGGAATCGGTTTTCAAGCTACTACGCCATTCATTTTGGTTTGTATTCGTCTTGCCGGTCTGGTTAAAGAGCGGGCGAGCCTACCTTAAGCAACAGATTGCCCGACGTATCGAGTTTGATCCGGCCGCTATACCCTATAACGAGTCGGTGACTGCTTATATTCGCGGAGAAAAAACGGCGGGACGTAGAATCATTTTGGCAACCGCCTCGGATCGCTCGATCGCGAACCGGGTGGCTGATCATTTACAGTTGTTCGATCATGTGATTGCTAGCGACGGCGAAGACAACTTAAAGGGCAATCGAAAACTGAAAGCCATGCAGCAAATTGTGGATGAAAACGGGTTTGACTACATCGGTGACAGCACAGCGGATTTACCCATATGGCGGTCTGCTGGCCGCGCCATGGTTGTCAATCCATCCAAATCATTGATTCAGGCCATTGAGAAAGATTCGGTGGTGGCGAAAACGTTTATAGACCAAGAAAACGTAATCTCAAATATTTTTAAGGCTCTCCGTATTCATCAGTGGGTTAAAAACCTTTTGCTTTTTGTGCCGCTCGTGCTGGCCCATCAAATCGATGGGATAACGTTATCTAAAGCACTGATCGCTTTTATCTGCTTTGGTTTGGTCGCCTCGAGCGGATATATTCTTAACGATTTACTCGATCTTGAAGCAGACCGGCGTCATCCACGTAAACGCAATCGCCCATTCGCGAGCGGGCAATTACCCATTCAACATGGGCTTGTGTTGGCATCCACGAATGTGATCCTCGCTTTGTTTTTGTCCGTATTGGTCCTGCCGCTACTTTTTGCGGAAATGCTGCTGGGTTACTTGATCTTGACGATGACGTATTCGCTGTATTTGAAAAAGAAACTCATGGTCGACGTATTGTTGTTGGGTGGATTTTACGCGTACCGTGTCGTAGCGGGCGCCGTGGCTATCGGTGTGGTCATTTCACCGTGGTTAATCGCGTTCTCGATCTTCTTCTTTTTGAGTCTCGCATTCGTCAAGCGTTATACGGAACTACAGGGAACGGAATTACCGGGCAAGGTCGCTGGGCGTGGTTACTATACCGATGATTTGGCGATGATACGGGTGGTCGGGCCCAGTGCAGGTTATATATCGGTATTAGTGTTGGCACTGTATATCAATTCCGGCGAAGTGCGAGATTTATATTCACAACCGAATTGGTTGTGGCTTATCTGTCCTTGCTTACTGTATTGGATAAGCCGTATTTGGTTTCTGGCTCATCGGGGTCAGATAGAAGACGACCCGGTTATGGGTGCTATCAAGGACAAAAATAGTTACCTGGTCGGAATAGTAGTTCTGCTATTGATTATATTTGCTTCGATTTAAAGGCTGGATACTGGAACCGCAAGCTATTGATGATTCAATCTGCACTTAGAAGCCTTGGGGGTTGGGGTAACTATCCAATACAAAACGGTTATATTTTTCGGCCGGAAAATCGCCGTGACGTTATCGAAGCGTTTAATAGCGTAGGCAAACATTCCATCATCTCACGCGGATTAGGCCGCAGTTATGGCGACGCCTCATTGAACCAGGACGGCCAGGTATTACTGCACACGCGGGTTTCTAAGTTTTTGGATTTCGACGCTGAAACCGGCATCTTGTCTTGCGAAAGTGGTACCAGTTTTTACGAAATCATCGACGCGTTCTTGCCCAGAGGATATTTTCTTCCAGTAACCCCCGGTACCAAATACGTCACATTAGGTGGTGCTATCGCGGCGGATGTACACGGTAAAAACCATCATTGTGACGGATCGTTGGCATCGTACGTTATCGACTTCGAACTGCTGACCGCCAATGGTGAAATCGTTCGATGTTCCCGCGACAACAATACCGATATTTTTTGGGCAACCGTTGGCGGTATGGGTTTGACCGGTTCGATTCTTTCGGCGCGAATACAGTTATTGCCCGTACCGTCAGCATATATACAGGTTGATTATCGCCGCACCAAAGATCTTGACCACACTCTCGAACAATTTGAGCAAACCAACAAAGAGTACCGTTATTCGGTAGCGTGGATTGATTGTTTGAGTAATGGCCGTTCCCTTGGTCGATCGGTTCTTTCCTTAGGCGATCATGCAGCGCTTACACGATTGGGGGCGAAGGAAAACACCGCGCCTTATGCGGTTAATAAGAAAAATTCGTACGACATACCATTTTTTGCGCCCAACTTCCTACTCAACTCCGCCACCACGCGTTTGTTTAATTCGCTGTATTACCGATGGCATCCGGATAGCAAGAATATGCTGTGCGACTATGACACATTTTTTTATCCCTTGGATTCCGTCGCACACTGGAACAGAATTTATGGCCGACGTGGATTCATTCAGTACCAGGCAGTCATCGGCACTGAACGTAGTCGTCAAGCGTTGATTGAAATACTGGAGTGCTTGAGTAAATCCGGCTCGGCATCGTTTCTTGCCGTACTTAAATCGTTTGGTGCGAGCAGCGGCGGATTGTTGTCTTTTCCGCAGCCCGGTCATACGTTAGCATTGGACATTCCGAATACCGGGGGGTCGATGAGGCGAACAGTGCGAGCGTTGGATGCCATCGTCATTAAATATGGCGGCCGGGTTTATCTTGCCAAGGACGCTTGCCTGGATGCAGAGACATTTGCCGCCATGTATCCGCAAGCTGATCGATTCAAAACCGTCAAACAAAAACTGGACCCACACGGTGTGGTCAGTAGTTCACTGGCGAGGCGAGTGGGGTTAATATGAATAGGGAAGTTCTACGGTGAATGAACGCATTTTGCTGGTAGGCCCGACGTCGGGTATCGGTAAAGCCGTCGCCCACGTTTTGGCGGAAGAAGGGAAAAACCTGTTACTGGCTGGCCGTGACTTAACGGCGATAGAATCTATCGCCCAAGATCTAAAAATTCGCTATGGCGTCGATGTGGCGAGTAAATCCTTTGAAGCCTTGGCGTTTGAAACACACGGTCAATTGTTCGAATTCTCAAGCGATGAAGAATGTATCTCGGGTTTGTTTCTGTGTCATGGTTATATGACGGATCAATCAGCAACACAAACCGATTTCGCGCAAGCTGCACAAACGATTGACGTCAACTATAAATCCTGTGTATCCGTGTTACATCTTGCAGCGGACTATTTTTGTAGGCAGGGTAAAGGTTTCATTTGCGCATTGTCATCGGTGGCGGGGGATCGCGGCCGGCAGAGTAACTATACCTATGGTTCATCCAAGGCCGCGCTGTCCGTATTTTTACAAGGCTTGCGCAATCGTTTGGCGCCCGCCGGTATCCCTGTAACGACAGTCAAACCCGGATTTGTCGATACCGCCATGACCTGGGGGATACTGGATCCCGATTCACTATTGGTTGCATCCCCGCAACGGGTTGCGCGTGACATCGTGCATGCGGTAGGGAAAAAGCGGGATGTCGTTTATGTGCCGTGGTTTTGGTTTTACATCATGTTGATTATAAAATCGATTCCAGAGGTCTTGTTCAAACGCCTGAAGTTGTAATTGGTGATATGATTTGGCCTGTTAATTTTTGTCCGTAAGTCGTCTATACACCCTACAAAGGACGATTTGTCTGTCGAAAGAGGGAAATCAACAACCTATGTCTGAAGAGTCGTTTTTACGTCGAGCCTTGCGCAACCCGCGGGAGGAGTTCGACCGTCACCGCGAAACCATAGACAATACTGTTGAGGGTATTCGTTCGCGAATTTCGGCATTGTTAAAGAAAGATAGCGATGCTGCGGATATCCAGAACGACGGTGAGGACGACGATAGCGCCCACGATCTGTCGCTGGAGAGTATCGACGAGGACATCTGGGTGTGCACCATGCCGTTCAACGCCTTCGGATTAACGATTACCTCGCGAATGACTATTGTTCGTCTGCCCGGCAGGCATTTGTTTATTCATTCGCCATTGCGTTTGCTCCGCAATATGGAGTCGATATTGAATGGCTTGGGTGAAGTACGATATGTAGTTTGTCCTAACAAATTTCATCATAAATTTGTACGCGATTATTACGTCGTCTATCGCGACGCGAAAATTTTCTCGACACCCGGACTGGCAGAAAAACGCTCTGACCTACGTTTCTACAATGCACTGGCGGACAAACCTTACGACGCTTGGAAAGATGTTTTGGAGCACATTTTGTTTGCTGGTGCACCGGCGTTGAATGAACTCGTGTTTTTTCACAAACCGAGCAAAACGCTTATCCTGACGGATCTGGCCTGCAATGTCGGCCCTGACAGCGCACCGGGTTTGCGTACCTGGGTTAAGTTAAATGGCCAATACGGTGTGTTCGGACCTACCCGGGCGGTAAAAATGATGTTCAAGGACAAAGCACGGGCGCAGCGCAGCCTGTTGCAAGTAGTCAATTGGGACTTTGACAAAGTCGTCCTTGCCCATGGCGACATTGTCACCGAACAGGCGAAGGTGAAATTCATGCGTGCTTTTCAGTGGTTACTCGATTGACACTCTCGGTTCCCCGCTCTTTTATAGCGCCTATTTTGTAGGAATCATCCACTTGCTTGCTCATGTCTTTTAGAAAGCAAATAGTCTTGTAGCGACCTGGTAACTTGGCTGTTACAAATCGATACCAAACGTTACTCATTGATACAACTATTCGATAGGGACGCTGTAAAATTTGATGGACAGGCTCACAGTTACTTGTGATTGGTCTGAATCAAATTGTCGATAAACTGCTTCGTTCAATTAGATAATCATATTTTCATTGTCAAGACGTATGTGTTCACCTGGTAATAGCCTGGTATAAGATGAAACGACTAGAAATGTTGGAATTTCAATTCATCGGCTAAATACGATGTTAGTTATCAGACAAATCCCAGTTCACCACATAAAGTTAGTTTTCCTTTTGCTTTTTGTTCCGCTCATATTTTACACACGCACAGCTACTGCACTCACCATTGGCGTCGTCACGGATGGGCCGATGACGGATCTTGATCGTGCCCGCGAACTGTTTTTTGGTGAGATCACGGCACTGACCGAAGGCGAGTTTGACGTTCGTTTTCCGCAGGCTAAACAACTGAATGGAAACTGGTCAATTGATGAGATTAAAAGTGCTTTAAGTCGCCTGCAAAACGACAGCAGTGTGGACATGGTTCTGGCGTTGGGGTTTGTGTCCAGTCAGATTGCTGCAACCGGAATCGAACTGCGCAAACCCACGTTCGCACCGCTGGTATTGGATGCGAACCTGGCCGGTTTGCCACACAAAGATAGTTCAAGCGGTGTTCCACTGCTCAATTATTTGTCGGAAGAGGTCAATCTGATCGACGATTTGGCTGTGTTTAGTAGCATCGTTGATTTTGAACGTCTAGCCCTTGTGGTGGATGCGACGATTTTTGAATCAGTACCCGATCTTGCCGAGCGCGGTATTGCTTGGACCGACGAATCAGGGATCGATTTAACCTATGTGTTGAACACGGGTCTCGATGAAGATCTGGCAGCGAAAATACCCGCTGATCGCGAGGCCGTCATGGTCGGTGCACTGCCGCGTCTGAGTGATGAAGCACGTCAACGTTTTATCGATGGCATGATTGTGCGCAAACTGCCGAGTTTTAGTTTTGTCGGTACCACGCCGGTAGAGCGTGGTATGTTGGCTGCGCAAGTACCGGATTCTGATTGGGAGCGTTTGGCCAGGCGCAACGCATTAAACATCCAAGCGGTGTTGTTGGGTGAACGGGCCGGCGATCAACCGGTCTTTTTTAGCCGTAAACGGCAATTGACCATCAACATGGCGACAGCCAGAGCCATTGGATTGTCGCCACGTTTCGATGTGTTGAGCGAATCTGTGTTGCTCAATGAAGATGTGCTTAGCAAAGGTGTCAAATGGTCATTGTCGGATGTTGCATTGGAAGCAGTGCGTGCCAATTTGGATATTCAAGCCAGTCTTGCCGGTGTCGCAGCAGGATCGGAACAAGTCAATGAGACACGTTCGACCTTGTTTCCGCAATTGAATGCGAGTAGCGATATTACGCAACTGGATGATGGCAGTGTGAATGTCCGCAGCGGGTTTGCCGCTGAACGAAGTGCTAGCGCTGCCATTGGTTTGAATCAGATTATCTATTCGGAAGCCACACGCGCTGCGGTCGATGTGCAGGAAGCCACTCAAGCGGCACGTGAGTCGTCGCACCGTGCCGTGGAGCTAGACATCGTTCAGGAGGCGACTACTGGATTTTTAAATGTGCTCAAGGCGCAGACCCAACTATCCATCAGTCGCCGTGATCTCAATCTTACCCGCACCAATCTGGATCTAGCCCGTAACCGCGTTAGTGTGGGTACCGCCAATGCGTCCGATGTTTTTCGCTGGGAGTCCGAGTTAGCAACATCGAGACAAAATTTATTAAGCGCCAACGCTGCCTTGAATCAGGCCATGGACAACCTCAATCGCATTCTGTCCAGGGACGTAGGGGAGCGTTTCCAAACCGTACCGGCGACTCTCGATGACCCCGCGTTGCTGGTAAGCCGAAAGGATTTGCTTGACCTGGTCAACAACCAACGCGCGTTCGATCTGATGGGTGAATATTTCATTCAGCAAGGCCTTGCCGCTGCGCCGGAGTTGTTACAACTGGACGCACAGATCGCCGCCAGTGAGCGGCAGCTTCTTTCTGCCGAACGTAGTTTTTGGTCTCCGGAGATCGGATTGAGTAGTCAATTGTCAGAAGTGTTAGAGGAGTCGCGTGTCACGGGAGAATCCCAAGAAGGGGAAAACGACTGGCAAATTGGTATTAACTTTTCACTGCCGTTATTCCAGGGTGGCGCACGTAAAGCGCAGGTGAACCGATTTACTCATGAACTCAATCAGCTACAGTTTCAACAAGATGCTACACGAGACCGGGTAAAACAATCGATCCGTGCTAACCTGCATGCTGTACGTGCTTCTTTTCCCTCGATTGAATTAGCGCAGGATGCAGCCACGGCGGCACGCAAGAACCTGGACCTGGTGCGTGATAACTATTCCCAAGGTACGGTTTCCATTATCGATTTGCTCGATGCCCAAAACGCATCACTTGATGCTGAACAAGCTGCTACCGATGCCGCGTACAATTTTTTAATTGACTTGATGAATCTGCAAAGAAGTGTCGCCGCATTCGATTTTTTTCTTAACGATCCCCGGCGCAACAGCGCGGCGCAAGCCATCAAAGACTATATTTCTGCGGGCGGAGTGCAAAAAGAAATACAGTGACGTTAAAGTACACGCGACGCTTTGCTAAAGCGCTAGCGGCTCTGGTCTTTCTGTTATCGGCGTGCGAACAAAAACAACCGACGCCGGAGCCGCGTTTGCGACCGGTCAAATATGTGGAGATCGTAGACGCCGCCGCCGAACGTGTGCGTACTTTTTCCGGTGTATCGAAATCCAGCCAAGAAGCGCGACGCAGCTTTAAAGTGGCGGGCACTCTGCAAAAATTTGATGTCGCCGTGGGTGATACATTGGAACCGGGGCAGCTTATTGCAGAACTCGATTCATCCACCTATGAATTGCAGGCTCAACAAGCCCAGGCCGACCTAGCACGGGCGCAGGCGGAAGAACGCAATGCCGTCGCTAACTACAAGCGCGTACAGGGGTTATATGAGAATAACAATGCTTCACGTAATGATCTGGACTCGGCGCGTGCGAGTGCGGAATCCGCTCAGCAACAGGTCACAGCATCGCATAAAGCGTTAGATATCGCACGTCTCAACGTTTCATACACTCGGCTTGAAGCGACAGATCGCTGCGCAGTGGCGTCAACCAGTGTCGAAGTGGGTGAAAACGTTAACGCCGGTCAAGAGATTGTTTTGGTGACTTGCGGCGAAAGTTTGGATGTCGATGTGTCCGTGCCGGGCAGCTTGATTGGCGCATTTCGTACGGGTTTACCGGCAGTGGTGAGTTTCGATGCCGTACCCGGCAAAACTTATCAAGGTGTGGTGACCGAGGTGGGTGTTGCCGCTACCGGCGGTACCACATTTCCTGTTACTGTGAGTATCCCGGATACGCATAGCGAGTTGCGTTCCGGTTTGGCGGCACAAGTCAGTTTCCAATTCCCTGCAGCTCGCACGGACGTTTACACCGTACCATCGGCGTCGGTGGGCGAAGATCAACAAGGACGTTTCGTCTTTCTGGTAACTCCGTCGGAGCAAAATGGCGAGGGCTTGATAAAGCGTCAACCCGTCGATGTCGGCGAATTCACGGCCACAGGCATCGAGCTCACATCCGGTGTGCAACCCGGTGACAAAGTTGTAACTGCAGGTGTTTCCGTGATTCGCGACGGTATGCGCGTTAAATTCGACTAAGTCGCTAAGTTAAATGGGAAACCTAACGGCGTTTGCCATCCGCAACCGTGTAACGGTGATGGTTCTGGTTACACTGGTTTCAATCTACGGCATCTTTTCTTATTTTAGTTTACCCAAACAGCAAGACCCCGGTTTCACGATCCGCGCAGCCGTAGTAACTACGCGTTTCCCTGGCGCCAGCCCTGAGCGGGTTGAGCAATTAGTGACTGACAAGATTGAACGTGCGATTCAGGAGATGCCTGAACTGGATAACGTTATCAGCGAATCGCAGCTTGGATTTTCTTTTATTACCGCCAATTTCCAGGAGCGGTACACCGACATGCGCCCTATTTTTGACAAGTTACGGCGCAAAGTGGGTGATATCAATGATCTTCCTGCCGGTATTCAGGGTCCTAACGTTAATGATGAATATGGCGATGTTTTCGGTAGCGTCTACGCATTGACCGGCGATGGCTTCACTTATGCGGAGCTGAAAGAGATTGCCGATGAAATTAAGGATCGTTTACTAAAAATCGATCAAATCGCAAAGGTCGAAATTCAAGGCACTCAGGAGGAGGTTATTTACGTTGACTACAACACCGCGCGTTTGCGTGAGTTAGGATTGTCACCCCAGCAACTCAGTCAGATCTTGGGATCCGTCAATATCATTCAAAGCGGCGGCGACATTGTCTCCGGTCGCGAACGCATCAGTTTAGAGCCCACCGGAAATTTTGAGACCGTTGACGATCTTGCAAAAACGGTTATCGAATTACCCGGAGGTAACGGCATTGTCTACCTGGATGATATTGCCAATATTTATCGCGATTACTCTGATCCGCCTGAAAGTTTCGCCCGTTACAACGGCGAGCCAGCGTTGATCCTATCCATTTCTCTGCGCGAGGGCGGCAACATCCTTGAGTTGGGTGAGATTCTGCAGCGCGAGATACCCGATATCGAAGCGGACTATCCCTTGGGCGTCAAACTGGCGCCCGTTTTTTCGCAGGCAGAATTTGTTGATAATGCGGTAAAAAGTTTTTCGAATAATTTATTTCAAGCGATTGCCATTGTTGTAGTGGTAATGCTGTTATTTCTCGGATTGCGAGAGGGTTTGATTGTCGCCACCCTCATTCCCGCCACCATCTTTGTATCTCTGGTATTGATGTCGGTGTTTGAAATTACTGTGAATCAGATTTCCCTCGCCGCGTTGATTATCTCCTTGGGTTTACTGGTGGATAACGCCATTGTCGTGACAGAGAATATCATTGTGCGCCGGGAGCATGGCGAGGAAGCCTTTGCGGCAGCTACAGCGGCTGGCAAGGAAATGGCCATTCCTTTGCTCACTTCTTCCTTGACTACGGCTGCTGCATTTTTACCTATTTTCTTGGCGGAGTCCGCCGTGGGCGAATACACGGCGGATATTTTTAAAGTGGTCACCATCGCATTGTTATCGTCCTGGACATTGGCTATGACGTTCATTCCGCTACTGACCGTCATTCTCTTAAAACTTAAGAAAGATGAAAAACCGCCCACCTATGACGGTATGGGTTATCGCGTCTATCAGACGATATTGCTGATAGCGGTAAAAAATCGCTTGTTGTTCTTGTTGCTTATTGTAGGGATTTTCTACAGTGCTCTGTGGGCGTTGCAATTTGTACCCAATGTGTTCATTCCGCCGCGCACCGATCCCGTTATTACCGGCACATTCAATATGCCGCGCGGCACCGCTATCGAGACCACTCACACCATTGTTGCCGATCTGGAACAACATATGCGTGATAGCTATTTGCTGACGCCTACGCAAATGGAAACTGGGGAGGATGGCGTTGTCAGCTGGGCGACTTGGATAGGTGAAAGCGCACCACGTTATACCTTAGCTCTCGATCCTGGTTCTGGTGATCCCGGTGCATTCAGTATGGTGGTGAACACCACGACACATCTTGTCATTCCCGATATCGTTGAGGGAATTCAGAATTATGCGCGTTCACAATACCCCGATCTCGAAGTGCAGTTGCGAAAGCTGGAAAACGGCGTACCGATACCCTATCCAATTGAGATTCGCGTATCCGGCCCGGAAATGAGCCAGTTGTATGAGCTCATCAATCCCATCAAAGATAAACTGTGGGCTATGCCTGGAATCTTGAGCGTCAAGGACGACTGGGGTATGCGGCGCAAAAAATTACTGATTAGCGTCAATCAGGAACGCGCACGCCGTGCCGGGGTTACCAGTGAAGATGTTGCCGTGTCCTTGGAAGCGGGTTTATCAGGTATTGAACTCACGCAATTTCGCGAAGAAGATGAACTCATTCCCATCACCATGCGTTCCGTGGCAGCGGATCGTGAAGATATCGGTAAGCTCGAAGGCATGACAGTGTATTCGCAAAGTACCGGCCAGACGGTTCCCTTGCGCCAGGTTGCGGATATTGAAATGGCCTGGCAACCGGCCATTGTGAAACGCCGTGACCGGGATCGCACTATAGCCATTCAAGCGCAATTGTTACCCGGTGTTACTGCTACCGATATCAACGACGAGTTATTACCCTGGTTAGCCGAACAGGCAAACTCGTGGCCCAGGCAGTACACCTATGAAATCGGCGGCGAATCGGAAACCTCGGGTGATGCCAATGCTGCCATTGGCGCCAAACTGCCATTCGCAGCAATGATTATATTGTTGTTATTAGTGGCTCAATTCAACAATGTGCGCAAACCGCTGATTATCCTGATGACCATCCCTCTGGGTTTAGTCGGTGTTATCTATGGCTTACTCATCGCCCGTTCCATATTCGGGTTTTTTACTATCCTTGGTTTGATTTCCCTCTCCGGCATTGTCATCAACAATGCCATTGTCCTGTTAGATCGTATCAATCTGGAAATAGCCGCGGGCCGGTCAAAAACCGATGCCGTCATCACCGCCTGTAAACAACGTATGCGGCCCATCATGCTAACCACCGCCACCACCATCGGCGGCATGATGCCATTGTGGCTCAGTCACGACCCCATGTTTGAAACCATGGCCGTCGCCATTATTTTCGGACTGCTATTCGCGACTTTACTGACTTTACTAGTTGTTCCCGTCTTGTACTCGTTATTGTTTAGGGCTAATTTCCGAGCCAACGCTGCTTAGCCACCACGTTCGGCACTTTCTACTTTGTTTAAGCGTTCCGTACTCGCACCACGTTCAGCTTCCGGAGGACACAACGTATTGCGCACCGCGGTGCGGTGGGAGCGAGCTTGCTCGCGAATAAGATGTTAGCACGCAGTTTCGCCAGCAAGCGGACTCCTACGATTCTTCGAAGCTTAAAGCTGACTACCCTTATTACAACTTATTTATGTTGCAGATACCATTAATTTGAAAATTCAGAAAGAACTTCCCTTAACATATCATCGACCTCTCGAATATTCTCGATCACTTCTTGCGGTGCATTGCCTTGTGTGCACAAGTTTTTGATGACAAGTAAAAGTGGAGGCATTCGTTTGAGATTGCGAACAGACTCCCAGCTCATTGCTTCATCGATATGAAATATCGCTCGATCCCAACCTTCGAATCCTTTGGCATCGACGACGGATTGCCGCAGCAGCCCCCAAGCACCTTGCAGGTCGGAAAGGATGGTTTTTTCGTATCCTGTGGGTTCTTCCACAAACGCCATGAGCTTTAAACTTGCTTAATTTCTAACTGCCGAACAGTTCCTGTAGTGCATTAATGTATAATGTATTGCGCCCACCGCTTGCTACACATGCTGATCGACAAGGATTGGATTTCCGTCGGGGTCAACCGCGACAAAACTTGCTGATCCAGTTGTGGTCTCGTCAGCTTCCGATAGTAGTTCCACACCTTGAGCTTTGTCATAGCAAACGACTGAAGGCTCGAATACTCAAGCGTCATTTCGCGGTCGCCTTCCGAGACCGCCCACTCCAGAATCGGAGAAGACTCTTGGCATGATTTGGCCATTATCGCGAATAGATGCCCATAGTTTGTGGTGCACACGGAAAACAGAGCCGACGGATAGATCATGCCTAGTTCGGAGAACTCACTCTTGTACCATTCTCGACTTTCCAGCACCTCTTCGAGCGTTTGAAAGCTGTCCTCATCCTTAGAACCATTGAACGACCTGTACAGCTCTTTTAGTTCAGACGTTAACAAGAACGGTCGGCATGCCATTTCCACTTCCGCGATTTCGGCCTCAGGCGCAGGGTCACCGACCTTGTCTTCGAGGACGGCACGTAGTCGCGCAAAAACATCATACAAATGGTCCATTTGTTTCAGCCTACGACCGAGTGGCAGTCTTGTCGCACATAACGATTAAGTTAGGCATATCCCGCTACTGGCACCATAAATAATTATGCGCCGCTATCCTTTCTTGTCACAATAACAGATGTGCTGGATCGCTCAGCACCAACATCACACACAGCTTCGATATTGTTGCCATCTGGGTCTAACAAAAACGCAGCGTAATAGGAGCTATGATACTGTCGATAGCCAGGCTCTCCATTGTCTTTGCCGCCTGCATTCAATCCCGCCTGGTAGAAGGCATGCACCTGCTCGATGGAATCAGCTTGAAACGCTAGATGCAAGTTCGTTACTGGGGTTCCATCTGCTGCGACGTAGAACTCATCGAAGTAGAAGCAGTAATCGTCACTTCCAAATCCGTCGCTTTTCTCAAGAGCGTCTAGAATCGCAAAGTAGAAGGCTTTGCTTAGTTGGAGGTCGGAGACATGAATTCCAATGTGATCAATCAGCCTGCCCTGATGGTATTTCATTCCACCCTCCGAAACGCATAACGTCTCGCCTCAGCGGCGCGCGCCTTTGGCGCGTCCGCTGTAGGCGTTTGTTGGGCATTCTCATTTACCATGTATTTTTTCAAATTCAATCCAGAATTTTGGTTTACCATATAATTTCAACTGTTCTGCTGCTTTCATACGTTTTCTTTCTATCCAGTTCCATTTTGCTATTTGATCGGGTTTTGTAAGTGTTGAAACTGATTTATCAATATATCTCTTGAGTTCCTTTAGCCCAACCTCATGAGGATCCCAACCATCAGCTGCAAGTTCATCAGCACCTCCAGGAAGGAGGCCAACTGAAAATGGATTTAAATACCACAACCCATCCATATCCTGCTTAAAAAACACTGAGCGGTAATATTCATTTGTATTTTCAATAATTTCGGTATCAATTAGTATTCTTGGATATATCGCAGCTTTAGACTCTAGCTTGTATGCCTTTATCATTCCTTCTCCATACAGCATATCGTCTTCATGCACTAATTTTCCTTTTGAAATACCTCCGCGCGTAAGTATTCCGAGCACTAACAATGAGCTTTGAAGATGAATAGTGGTCCAGATTACTCCATGATAATTAGTCGACCCTGAAGAATTGACAAGTTGTTAAAAATAAAGAGAAAGGATAGTCAATTTGATAAAATAAATTGCAAGAAAATGATCAAATGGATGCAAAAGCTGGCAAAAGATGAAGCCCAAAAAGCCTGATAATCACCCGGATTTATTTCGCGCTCGCCTATCTCAGATTCTGAATTTATCCCACCCATTATGCCGATTGGCGGAACATATCGATTGGGATCGGATTGAGCGCGAAGTCGAAGCACTTTACGCCTCTGGTCCCGGTCAACCCCCCTTAGCGACCCGATTAATGGTGGGATTGCATTATCTGAAGTACACGTTCAACGAAAGCGACGAGAGCGTGGTTAAGCGTTGGGTGGAGAACCCGTATTGGCAGTACTTTTGTGGTTTTGATCACCTACAGCACGACCTACCACTGCACCCCACCAGCTTAGTGAAGTGGCGCCAACGGGTGGGCGATAAGCTCGATGTGTTATTGGCCGAAACGATCGACGTGGCGCTGCGCACCCGTGCGTTAAAATCGACAGCACTCAAGCATGTGAACGTGGATACCACAGTGCAGGAGAAGGCCATTGCATTCCCCACCGATGCGCGGTTGTATCACAAGATGCGCAAAACGCTGGTTCGACAGGCGCAGCGACGTGGTATCCGTTTGCGTCAAAGCTATCGGCGGGTGGGTCACAAGGCGTTCATCCTGCAAAGCCGCTACGCCAATGCTCGTCAGATGAGGCGCGCGGCGAAACAAACCCGCAAACTCAAGACCTATTTGGGCCGCGTGATGCGCGATATTGAGCGTAAATATGATAGTGATGATCAGTCCCTGCAACCCCTATTGCTGCAAGCCAAGCGCCTGTTCGATCAACAACGCCATGACACCAATAAGCTGTACAGTGTGCATGAACCCGATGTGCGGTGTATTGCCAAGGGCAAAGCACACCAACGCTATGAGTTTGGTAACAAAGCGTCGTTGGTCACCACCTCAAAAGGCAATTGGCTGATCGGTGCACAGTCACTACCGGGCAACCCCTACGATGGTCATACCCTGCAGGCGGCATTACAACAAACACACGCCTTAACGGGCATCACCGCTCAAAACGCCTATTGTGACCAGGGTTATCGTGGTCATGGCATGAGGGGTAAAACCCGGGTCCACATTGTTGGAAAAATACCCAAACGTGCCAGCGCCAGTGTACGCAAATGGATGAAACGACGGGCAGCGATTGAACCGACTATTGGCCATCTTAAATCAGACCACCGGTTGGGGAGAAATTATCTCAAGGGCAATGCCGGTGATCAGGCCAATGTCGTGCTCGCAGCAGCCGCTTACAATCTAGCCAAGCTGTTGGCTTGGTTTTATTGTGCCTGCGAAAAGTACTTGTCGACAGATGAAAAAATTAACAGATTGCGATTGCAGACTCTATTCATCGCAAATTAGTGAATACTTCAGGGACGACTAATTATCGTGCTCCGCAGAAATAGCTACACAATCGGAAAAAACACTCACCTCTAAATCCGTTTGCGCTGTATTTTTGCTGAGTGAACTAATTTTCACTCTTTTTATGTCTTGCAGAGCGTATTGCAGCCTATGGTGCAAACGTTCGTCTTGCTCCAAATCACGAACTAGCGATTCGAAACCAAGTATATCAATGAACGCAACAATCCTTTCGTTAAGCGGGATAGTCATCTTTCAAGTGCCCAACGTCGCAATTAGGCATATCACTGTGGAAAACGGCGACTAATTGCTTCTTCAATTTCACCGATGAAGCCGATAACCATACTCTGAAGTTCCACTAGCTTGTCGTCATCAATGTTGACGACATCGCCCTCTTTGGTTTTTCCTCCCCTATGAACAATGTCATGCCTCATGACAATATGTTTCATAAGCGAGCCGATTTCCGGTCTCTTAATTCGAAGGGCGCTGCAAAACAGTGGAACCACCATATCTAAGCGATGCCAAACCACCGACTGAATATATTTATCCACCTCATCCTTAAGAACATCTAAACGTTCAAAGATTTCTGAAACAGAGAGTTTTTCCTTTTGAAAATCTCTACAGCTACTTACAAACTGTCGAAATACCTCATCTTCAGTTGACAACCAATAAGAAATGCTCTCTGCGAGATACGTCTCCAAGGCGCCTATAAGCTGTGAAAAAAGAAGCTGCCGAAGCAATTTCTTTTGAGAATCATCTAACCCTGACTTAGCCAGTGATTCAATCTCCCCAATTCGTTTATTGAATGTTCTATAAGGAGCATCTCGGGCGCTTACCTCAAGCTCAAATTCAAGGTCGTAATCAGGTTCGGTATGTATCGGTGCCCAATCGTAGAGACCATCAGACTCTACATCATCGATTACTGCGCGGATCAATTCGTCGTCAACAAGTCCTTCAAAGCGGCCATAAATTTCTTCTTCTGCGTTGTACGGCCCGCCGTGAATAAATAAGTAGCCACCCTCGCTGCTCATGTACGGAGTATCATTGGCCGGGTCCCAATAACGGCTTAAGAACCAAGACCTGAGTACTTCATGTTGCAATTCTGGTGCTGCGGTTTTCAGCCACTCTTCATCAGGTTCAAATCCTAGCCGACCATTTTCGCCCGCTTCTTCTGGAAGATCAGGTCGGTAATCTTCGAGGTGATCGTTATGTCCCATGTTTAGATCCTGAGGTTCGGACTCAATGCTTAGCCTAGCTCGTGCAGCCTAACGTCAAGCATGAGGCACGGCTGACCGGGAGCGCGCGCTCGATGCAGGACAAGGGTTGGAATTGTGGGTAATCATTTGAACTCGGATCGGGTCAGCCGTTGCTTTCCATGCGCTTGTTCTGTGTGCTTTCTACTTGATGTCGCGCGTCATATACACATGAGACTCATCTCTTCCGGACTCTGACCAACCCAAGTGTGCGTAAAGCGATAAATTCTCTTCAAGTAGCGGATGGGTCACAAGACCCACCGCATCCCGCCTACGTCTCCGTGCTTCTTCCACGGCAAAATTGATCAGCCCCTTTGCCACCCCTTTTCCTTGGGATGCCGGATGTACCGCCAAATTCGCAATCTGGAACTTTCCCTCTTCATCCGTCAGAACAATAACCCCTATCAGATCTCTATCCGATTCCGCTACCCAGACCTCGCTTTCCTCGATTTCTTTCGCGTAATCGACGGTCATCGGTGGAAGAGGCTGACCTCCCATACGATCCATGTATGGGCGATAGGCGACATCAATACATTCAGCGACGCCGTCCGCGTCACTTTTGATAGCCCTTCGAATTGCCCATTCGCTTGTCGAATCAGTTGCCATCCTTTTTCTTCACAGAACTATATGTATTAATCAAAATTGACTTAGAGAAATAATTGATTACTGACGTATAATATTTTCGAACTACCAATTAATCAATTAGTTAGAATGAATTTAGCCGTCCTAAAACAAGTGGAAAAAACGTCCTCACCACAATCGCCTAAGTTATTAGATTGTGTACGTGCCGCGCTTCGGGTTAAGCATTATTCCATCCGTACCGAGGAGGCTTATCTCGGTTGGATCAAGCAGTTCATTTTGTTCCACAACAAGCGTCATCCCCAGGACATGGGTGAGCGGGAGATTCGGGATTTTCTGTCGCATTTAGCCGTGGTACGCCGTGTATCTGCGTCGACGCAGAACCAAGCGTTAAGCGCAATTCTTTTTTTGTATAAACATGTATTGGAAAAACCCATTGGTTATGTATCGGGTATCGAGCATGCGAAAAACCCCCAACGTATACCGGTCGTGTTTACGCCAGCGGAAGCGCAAAACGTATTGTCGCAACTCGAGGGTACGCATTGGCTGGTGGCGAGCCTGCTATACGGCGCCGGGTTGCGCGTGATGGAGGCGATTCGCTTGCGGGTGAAAGATGTAGAGTTCGAATACCGGCAGGTGATTGTGCGTGATGGGAAAGGGCGCAAGGATCGGGTAACGCTGTTGCCGGAGCGTTTGCATTTGCCGTTGCAACTGCATTTGGAGCGTGTGCGTACGCTACACGGCCAAGACCGGGCACACGGCTTCGGGGAGGTCTATATGCCCTATGCGCTGGATCGAAAATATCCGAACGCAGCGCGAGAGTGGGGTTGGCAATATGTATTTCCGGCCAGGCAACGTTCTATCGATCCACGCTCGGGCAAGGAGCGGCGGCATCATATTGGGGAGCAAAGCATTCAACGCGCGATCCGCAAGGCAGTTCGTCTGGTGAGGGTTCACAAACCAGCGACGCCGCACACGTTTCGTCACAGTTTCGCGACGCATTTACTGGAAAACGGTTACGACATCCGCACCATTCAAGAGTTGCTCGGACATAAGGATGTCAAAACCACCATGATCTATACCCATGTGATGAGAAAAGGAGCGAGCGGCGTGCATAGTCCGCTCGATGCTGTGTAGTATTGCCGGATTCTTTGTTGGTTTCGCTCACTCAAAACAACAGATAGGTTTCGTCAAGTTTCAAACATTAGTTAGGTGTAAATCCTGGCCCCATGCGTTCACGAGGAACCGTGAAATAGACCATAGAGGTAAGGTTAACGCACCGAAGAATGGAGTAACAAATAATCTGACCTTATTACTGTCATTCGCTCCGTTACAATTCGATACAAATTGATACCGCTGCGAAAAGAAAACCCTTCATTCAATCTCTACTATTTGCACTGTAACTTAGCTAACAGGAGATTGAATGATGAAGAAAGCAACGAAAGTAGTGTTAGTCAGTTTGGTAGGTCTGGGCATTGTCGGTGGTGCCGCGGCATATGCAGGATCCAAGGGACGGTGCGGATTTGGTCATGGTTATGGCCATGGAGGACACCGAATGGGTGGGCATATGCTGGAACACATTAGTGACCGCATGGACTTGAGCGTGGAACAGGAAGAAAAGCTGGACAATGTATTTGACGAAGTACGTCAGATGCGCCGCGAGATCATGCGTGACCGGAAAGAGAACATGCAGGACATAGTCAGTTTATTGGATGCTGAGAAACTGGATCAGGACAAAGTCTTGGCATTGTTCAACGAAAAAACGGATACCGTGAAACAGCATGCGCCGGAAATTGTGGCGGCGATGGCGGAATTCAGTGACAGTCTGACTCCGGAGCAAAAGCAGCATGTCCGTGAAATGATGGAGCGCCGCTTTGATCATCACGGAAAGTATGAGGAAAAGGACGCGGAATAGTGTCTATGTTTAGCGCTACTTGTGAAAGTTAGTCCCTACTGTTAACCAACAACACGCCGTGGTGGCATCGTGCCCACGGCGTGTCTGTTTTGTCGAGCCGGGCTATTCGTTTTCTTTCTTCAACAGCCGATAATGGTGTCATGCACAAAATTCTTCTTATTGATGACGACGAACGGTTGGCCGATCCCCTCAAAACGTATTTCGAACGCTTCGAACTTGAATTGATTAACGCAACTCATCCCGCGGACGGTCTTAAATTATTGGAGAAAAACAATATCGATTTAGTCATTTTGGATGTCATGTTGCCGGATATGGATGGATTTGAGGTTTGTCGTTCCATTCGTAAAAACAGCGACATCCCCATCATTATGTTGACTGCACGGGGCGAAGTCACCGACCGGGTGGTCGGATTAGAGCTTGGCGCCGACGATTATCTGCCCAAACCTTTTGAACCCCGTGAATTGGTGGCGCGAATTTATAATGTGTTCAAACGCACCAAGACATCGAGTGTTTCAAAAACAAGACTGGACTTCGGGCGGTTGTCTATTGACCTAGAGCAACGACGAGTGACAGTCGATAGCAAACCGGTGAATCTGACCACCACGGAATATCAGTTACTGACACTGATGGCACAACATCCGGGCAAGAATTTCACCCGCGACGATATTCTGAATCAATTGAAGGGCATCGACGCCGATATCTATTCGCGTTCCGTCGATATTCAAATCAGCCGGTTACGGCAAAAGTTAAAACCGTTGGATTGCATAAAAACCGTCTGGGGTTCCGGATACACTTTTATTTCGCCCTCAAATTAATGTCTTTCCTGCAACGATTGCGTTATTCGTTGACTGCCCGGGTCATGTTGTTGTTTGCGGCCACGGCGGTTGCCATTGTCGTCATCATGAGTGCAACGATTAGTCTGGTACTAAGGCATCAATTCGATCGCAGTTTACGGCCACACATCGCCCAGTATTTGATTTATCTACAGGAAGAAATCGGTGTGCCGCCGGATATTGAGCGCGCGCGCGATTTGGCAAAACGGTTACCGGTAAACATCTACATAACCGGGCCGGTAGTCAATTGGTCATCGACCGGTTTGCCGTTAGACGTAAATAAAATCGATTTTCACGAACACCGGCATCGAATTCGCTCCGATCCTCGTAGAGGATGGATACAACGCGGCGAATACCGGCACCGGACGGTGCTGAAAACACGCGCCGGTCAGCATGATGTGTTCTATGAAATCCAAAGGCGTAGTGGTCCTGGATTTGGGCGTTGGATTCCGGTGATTGCCCTGATGCTAATGCTTGGAGTGTTGTATTTGTGTTATCGCTTTGTGCGCTGGATATTCGCGCCCGTACAGACCATACAACAAGGTGTGCAACGGTTCGCAGGGGGTGACCTCGATCATCGTATCTCGCTGCGAAGGAAAGACGAGCTTGGCAAACTGGGTGACAGTGTCAATCGCATGGCGGCGGAGATACAAAAAATACTGGAGGCAAAGCGTCAATTATTACTCGCTATCAGCCATGAATTACGTTCCCCGATAACACGGGCGAAAGTTTCCGCAGAATTACTGGATGACTCCAAACTTAAGGATGAAATAAGCAAAGACCTAGCGGAAATGGAATCGTTGGTAGCCGATATTCTGGAAACGGAACGATTAAACACTCAACACAGTGTATTAAACAAAGAACCGGTATCGCTGACGGAGTTACTCGATAACATCAAAGCTACCTATTTTTCCGACGACCCATTGGAATTATCAATGCCGGAAAAGGAACACTACGTATTTATCGACGCCGCGCGTATCAAACTGTTATTGGTGAATTTGATCAACAATGCGTTGCAGTACACTGGACCTGATACGCGACCGCCCCAAGTGAGTGCAGATATCGCCGATGATATACTCACGTTTACAGTGACCGACTATGGTCCGGGTATCGCGGCGGAACATATACCTCATTTGACTGAGCCTTTTTACCGTGTCGATTTATCGCGACAGCGCAAAACCGGTGGCTATGGTCTTGGTTTGTATCTTTGCCGGGTGGTGGCAGAGGCCCATGGAGGAAAACTCGAATTGAACAGTCAAGTGGGAACAGGCACCGCGGTGCGGGTCACTATTCCGTTAGGCGATGCGAGTGGTCGTTGAAACAGCCGTTCATTGTTCCTTCAGGTGAAGCCGTCAAAAATGCAGTTAGTTTTATGTTGTTGTATTCATAAGAGCGATTGTCGATTATTCGCCCTTTAGAAAAACTTACGTTAGTCATCAACCTTTAAAGGAGTTGTTAATGCACTTGCATAAAGCGTTTGTAAACAGTGTACTCGTTCTTGCTCTTAGTGTTATTTCCGCGCCGGTATTTGCCGTTCAGGGGGGCGATCCGGGTCCGTATATCGGTGTCGGTGCCAACCGTTTGTCGGTCGACGAAAGCGATCTTGATGACAGCGACACCACGTTTAGTGGCCGTATCGGCTATATGTTCAATTCCTTTTTCGGGGTTGAGGGACGGCTTATCGATCTTGGCGAGTTTGAGGAGCGTAATGCCAAACTGGATGTGGACGGTATTGCCGCTGCGTTAATCCTCAGTGTGCCCGTGGGTTTTGTCGACGTCTACGGCAAACTGGGTGTTATCCATGTCGAGGGTGAACTGGTATTGGATACACCGTTTGGACGTATCGAAGAAGATGGTGATGCCGCCGAAGCGTTCGCTGGTATTGGTGTGGAGTTCGATACCGGTACGCTGAATATTTTTGCCGAGTACTCGCGTATCGATAATGATCTGGACATCGATATCGATGTCGCCACCGTTGGTCTAAAGTTCGAGTTGTAACACCAAATCCTTGTTGCTTTAGAACGTGCGTTCCTTGCGCCCGGTGGATTGAGTCCATTCGGATTACCACCACCGGGCAAACGTTGTCTGTAAAAGCGCTGACCCGGGCGATCTTGTCTGGCCTTCTGTCATATAATGAAAAAAGTGTATTGAATTGAGTCCCGATGGGACTAAAGTGTGTATTGTGACTTTTCTGGGGAGAGATAAAGTAGTGTTCCGGCATTGGTTGCAGCGGACACTTTTTATTGTAGCCGCTGTTTGTGGGATGATTTGGGGCGCCGTGGCGCAAGCCGCCCTGCCAGTGGCGGTGGATGGTGAGCCCTTGCCCAGTTTGGCGCCGATGCTGGATCAAATACGCCCAGCAGTGGTGAACATCTCAACCGTAGGGCGTACGCGCATACCCGACAACCCGTTGTACAGCGATCCGTTTTTTCGTCGCTTTTTTGGCGAACCACGCTCGCGTCCCAGTCAGAGTCTGGGTTCCGGTGTTATTGTCGATGCCGACCGGGGCTTTGTGATTACTAACCACCACGTGATCGCAAATGCCGATTCCATTTTGGTCACTTTATCGGACTCACGCTCTTTCGAAGCGGAATTGGTAGGGACGGATCCTGACTCGGAAGTGGCGGTGATTAAAATCCCCGCACAAGAATTAATCGCTATCCATATGGGCGATTCCGAGGCGCTGCGTGTGGGTGATTTCGTCGTTGCCATCGGCAGTCCGTTCGGCCTGAGTCAGACCGTAACCTCAGGGATCGTCAGTGCGTTGGGTCGCAGTGGGCTATTCGAAGGCTATGAGGATTTTATTCAAACCGATGCGTCCATCAATCCCGGTAACTCAGGTGGTGCGTTGGTGAATTTGCGCGGCGAGCTGGTCGGCATCAACACAGCCATCGTGGCCCCTGGTGGTGGCAGCGTAGGTATCGGGTTTGCTATTCCGGTCAATATGGTGCGTAATTTAATGGCCCAACTGGTCGAGTATGGCGAAGTCCGCCGGGGTTATTTAGGTGTCCGGGTACAGGATTTAACTCCGGAACTGGCGCAGGCGTTTGACATCGACGCGCAAACTGGTGCAGTGATTTCCCAGGTGTTACCCGGGTCGGCGGCCGAGGAAGCGGGGTTGCAAGAAGGTGATGTGATTGTTGGTATCGACGCTAATCCAGTGGACAGTGCGTCCGATTTACGTAACACCGTAGGCCTGTTACGCGCGGGTGAACGTGTTGAACTTGAGGTATTGCGGGATGGGCGTCGTTTAACCATTAAATCAAAAGTCAAAGCGCCGGAGACCATTCAGCGCTCCGGAGAACATGTGTCTTCACGTCTGCAGGGTGCGGTGTTGTCCGATTTGGAGGCGGATGAGGAGCGACCCGAGGGGGGTGTCAGAGTGCTTGATGTTGAGCCCGGTAGCCCGGCGTGGCAAGCGGGTTTGCGTAAGGATGATATTATTGTTTCGGTAAACCGTGTGCGTGTCCGTAATGTGGAAGAAATGCGCGATGCAGTGCGGCGTAATCAAAAAGCCCTGTTGTTGAATATTTTGCGGGGCAGTGGTGCGTTGTTTTTGGTCATTCAATAAATTTTTTATGAAAACTAAACCGTTAAACGCATGTCTGATTATTTAATTGCCCCGTCGATATTGTCCGCGGACTTCGCCCGTTTGGGCGAAGAGGTGACCAACGTACTGGATGCGGGCGCGGACATGGTGCATTTCGACGTGATGGATAATCACTACGTGCCCAACCTCACTATTGGCCCGCTGGTGTGCGAGGCGCTGCGAAACCACGGTGTACAAGTACCCATTGATGTGCATCTGATGATTAAACCGGTGGACCGCATCATTCCCGATTTTGCCAATGCAGGCGCAAGTTATATCACTTTCCATCCCGAGGCCAGCGAACACATCGATCGTACGCTGCAATTGATTCACGAAAACGGATGCAAGTCAGGTCTTGTATTTAACCCGGCTACGCCATTGGATGCGTTGACCCATGTGATGGAAAAAGTCGACATGGTGTTGTTGATGTCAGTCAATCCGGGTTTTGGCGGGCAAAGTTTTATTCCTTATGTTTTGGATAAGCTGCGCGCCGCCCGCGAGCTTATTAAACGAAGTGCGCGTGATGTGCGTTTGGAAATCGACGGAGGTGTAAAGATCGATAACATCAAGGCCATTGCCGAAGCGGGTGCGGACACCTTCGTCGCTGGTTCAGCTATTTTCGGCACAGATGACTATGCAGACACTATTGCACAGATGCGTGAGCAACTGGCACAAGCACAAAACCCGTGATTCCAAGTTGGACCAACACCTGCCGTGCTGTGGATGAAAATCGATTCCCTTTAGCGGTGGATGCGGTGTTGTTGGATCTCGACGGCACCTTAGTAGACACCGCTCCGGATTTAGCCGCCGCGGCTAACCAAATGTTACGTGATCTTGACCGGCCAACGGTGGAGCTGGAACAAATTCGCGGTTGGGTCGGCGATGGCGCGAAAAAATTGGTCGAGCGGGTGTTGTTGGACGGTGAAAACCGTGCCGATCTTTCCGTCATAGAACGTGGTTACGAATTGTTTTTTAAACACTATGCGCGGTTGGTGTGTGACCAAAGTTTGCCTTACCCGGGTGTCATGCAAACTATTAATACTTTGTGTAGACAACGTCTGCTTTTGGGTTGTGTCACCAATAAACCCGAACGTTTTACCCGGCCATTGTTGGAACAACTGGCAATGGATGTATATTTTTCTTCCATTGTTTCCGGAGACAGTTGTGCCGCAAAGAAACCGGACCCCGAGCCACTATTGAAGGCGTGTGAAGAAATGGGGGTTACACCGGCAGCCTGTGTATTGGTCGGTGATTCGGCCAATGATGTCTTGGCGGCGCAGGCTGCGAAAATGCCTGTTATCTGTGTCTCTTACGGGTACAATCGTGGTTTGAACCTAAATGCTATGAACCCGGACGCTGTCATTGATAGATTTGACGAGCTACCGGCCTTGTTAATCAAGGCGCTAAACACCAATTAGGGTTTGTAAACCGGCCGTTTTAATGACCTTGGCTTTTCACTTTTTCTTCCATCATCCATTCCAGCGTGCCATCAGCCAGATTACGGTCTGGTGGTGACTAGCGCGTCTTTCCCTTAATTTTTCCAAACCATGGTTATCTCGAAATCCGATTTCGATGGATATTTGGATCAGGGTTTCTCCCGCATCCCACTGATGCGGGAGGTGTTGGCTGATCTCGATACACCGCTGAGTACTTATCTCAAGCTGGCTGACGGACCGTATTCGTATTTATTGGAGTCGGTGCAAGGGGGCGAGAAGTGGGGACGATTCTCCATTATCGGTTTGCCTTGCCGTACACAGTTGCGCGTGATCGGCAATGACTTAACTGTGATCAGCGATGGAGAGGTTGCCGAATCAACGACAGTGGAAGACCCGCTACTTGCCATGCGTGAATTTCAGAACCGCTACAGCGTACCCAATGTGCCGAGGCTACCGCGATTCACTGGGGGATTGGTGGGGTATTTCGGTTATGACACTGTGCGTTATATCGAACCGCATCTCGGCCCATCACATAAACCCGATCCCATTAATGCACCGGATATTTTATTGATGGTCTCGGACGAAGTGGTGGTATTCGATAACCTTGCGGGCCGTTTATACGTGATTGTGCATGTAGACACAGCGCATGATGATGCCTGGGAAACCGGCAATGAACGCCTGAATGAAATTGTCACGCGGTTGGACTTGCCTTTGGTGAAACCGCAAGGCCCCTACCATCGCCGTGAGGTCAGCGAAGATGAATTCCAATCCAGTTTTTTACGTAATGATTTCGAGGCAGCCGTGGAGCGGTCACGCGAATACATTCGTAACGGCGATATTTTTCAAGTCGTGTTGTCTCAGCGATTGTCCATTCCGTACGCGGCACCACCACTAAATTTATACCGTGCCTTACGCACGTTTAATCCGTCGCCCTATATGTATTATCTTAATTTGGAAGATTTTCATATCGTTGGTTCTTCACCGGAAATTTTAGTGCGTTTAGAAGACGGCGACGTGACCGTACGACCCATTGCCGGCACCCGGCGCCGGGGACGCAACGAGGAAGAAGACCAAGCGATGGCTAAAGAGTTGTTGGCCGATCCTAAGGAACTGGCCGAACACGTGATGTTGGTCGATCTTGGACGCAACGATGTCGGCCGGGTAGCGAAAATCGGTACGGTGCGTTTAACCGAGAAAATGAAAATCGAACGCTACTCCCATGTCATGCACACAGTGTCCAATGTGGTGGGCGAATTGAACCAGGGACTGGATGCTTGTGATGTGCTCAAGGCCACATTTCCCGCCGGTACCGTATCCGGCGCCCCAAAAGTGCGGGCCATGGAAATCATTGAAGAAATGGAACCGGTCAAACGCGGAATTTATTCCGGCGCCATTGGTTATATCGGTTGGAATGGCAATATGGATACCGCGATTGCTATACGCACTGCGGTGATAGCGGACGAGACCTTGTATATCCAGGCCGGCGCCGGCATTGTCGCCGACTCTGTACCCGCCATGGAGTGGAAAGAAACCATGAACAAGGGTCGTGCAATATTCAAAGCGGTCGCTATGGCCAGTGCCGGACTCGAAACCCAAAACACATGAATTTGTAAAGATAAGCTGCCATCATGAAAACCTGGTGTCAAGGCATTGTCGAATCGCGTTGGTTTGAGCCATTTATTATCACCGTGATCCTCGTAAACGCCGCTGTGCTGGGACTTGAAACAGTACCCACATTAGTGTCGCGTTACGGTGAGTGGATGTTATTGGTTAATCACGTTGTATTACTGGTTTTTATTCTCGAGGCTGCTATAAAAATTATCGCGGTGGCACCGCGATTTAGACATTATTTCGGTAACGGTTGGAACCTGTTCGATTTTTCCGTCGTTGTGTTGTCTTTGCTTCCTGCCACCGGCGAATTCGCCATGATTGCCCGTATGGCGCGGCTGTTGCGTGTATTGCGTTTGATTTCCTCTATGCCGGAACTTCGCTTAATCGTCGCCACCTTGGTGCGTTCGTTACCGGGTCTGGGTCACGTTATCCTATTATTGGTGATTATTTTTTATATGTATGCCGTCGCCGGGTATCATCTGTTGCATGAGCATGACCCCGTACATTGGAATTCTTTAGGTATTTCATTGCTTACCTTGTTTCGGGTTCTAACATTGGAAGATTGGACCGATGTGATGTACGCCGCTATGGAAATGAATTCGTTTATGTGGATTTATTTCGTCAGTTTTGTGGTCACCGCGACCTTTGTGGTGATTAATTTGTTTATCGCAGTTGTGATCAATAACCTGGAAGAAGCCAAGCAAGACCGAATGCGTCAAGCGCGTCTTAGCGAAAGCGAGCTGTTAAAGGAACTGCATGCGGCTCAGGCCAATTTAGAAAAACTGGAACGGTCGTTGAATAGTAAAGCGCCGACATAGATAGTTCGAACGAATCTTATGCTTTTAATGATAGACAACTACGATTCCTTCACCTACAACCTGGTGCAGTATTTGGGTGAATTGGGTCAGGACGTGCGGGTGTTTCGTAATGATCAGATTACGCTCGGACAAATCGATGCGATGAACCCCGAGTATATTGTCATCTCTCCCGGACCTTGTACGCCTAACGAAGCCGGCATATCGGTTGATGTGGTAAAAGAATTTGGCAGCCTGAAACCCATACTTGGCGTGTGTTTGGGCCATCAGAGTATTGTCCAGGCGTATGGCGGTAAAATCGTGCATGCTGATACTTTAATGCATGGCAAGACTTCCGTGATTCAACATACCGGCGAGGGTTTGTTTAGTAATCTTAAAAATCCATTTCAAGCAACGCGTTATCATTCGTTGGTGGGTGATCGGGTGTCTAAGCCCGATGTCTTGGAGATCACGGCGTGGACGGATGACGACGAGATTATGGCTGTGAGTCATCGCGAACATCCGGTATACGGCGTGCAATTCCATCCCGAATCCATTTTGACGCAATACGGTCACGATTTGCTGCATAATTTTTTGCGTGTGACGGATCAATGAACACAGAGCCAGCCATATCTGTGCCTGATGTGTTGCAACGCATTCTTGCGCACAAGGTAGAAGAGGTTGCGTACCGGGTGAGTGGGTTATCGTTAGCGGAATTGCGCGCACGTGTAGTTAGCGCGCCGCCAACTCGCGGTTTTGTCGAGGCGATAAAACAACGTGTCGAACGAAACGAACCAGCTGTTATCGCCGAGATTAAAAAAGCGTCCCCCAGTAAAGGTGTTATTCGCGAAGACTTTGAGCCAGTGAATATTGCTAAAAGTTACGCAAATCATGGCGCGGCCTGTTTATCTGTTTTGACCGACGTGGAGTTTTTTCAAGGTGCGGACATCTATCTGAGTGATGCGCGGGCGGCGGTGGACATACCTGTTTTACGCAAGGACTTTACTATCGATCCTTATCAAATCTATGAGGCACGTAGTCTGGGCGCGGACTGCATATTGTTGATTGTCGCTGCCTTGTCCGATTTGCAGTTAAGTGAGTTTGCCGGTGTTGCTACCGATTTGGGTATGGATGTGTTGGTCGAGGTACACGATGAACACGAATTATCTCGGGCGTTGGACTTGTGTGAGCCCTTAATCGGTATAAACAACCGCGATTTGCGCACCTTCGACACGTTACTCGATACCACCTTGAGTCTTTTGTCTGGCATTACCGAGGGACATCTCATCGTGACCGAGAGTGGCATCCACACGCCTGCTGATATCGCCTTAATGCGTGACCACGGTGTACACGCTTTTTTAGTGGGTGAAGCGTTTATGCGGGCGCCAGAACCCGGTGAGAAGCTGGCTGAATTATTCGGTTTCGTCCATGCATAGTTCATTCAATCAACAAACTTCAATGTGATGAAAGCAACGGTGCAACTCATAGACGGCGTGCATTTCTCCGCTAATGCCGACAGTGGACATCAAGTCTTGATGGACGGTTCGCCGGATTTTGGCGGTGAGAACCGCGGCTCGCGCCCAATGGAGTTGGTGTTGATGGGGATGGGTGGTTGCACGGCGTTTGATGTGATATTGATTCTGCGAAAGGCCCGGCAAAAAGTAGCCGATTGCCGGGTTGAACTCAGCGCGGAGCGTGCCGATAGCGTGCCCAAGGTTTTTACCAAAATCCATGTTCATTTCGTCGTGACCGGTCATAATCTACGGGAAAGCGCGGTGGAACGGGCGGTAAAATTATCTGCTGAAACGTATTGTTCGGCCTCAGCCATGCTTGGAAAAACCGCCGCGATTACGCATGATTACGAGATTATTGAATTAGACAAATAGTAAGTTCGCGTAACCCAGACACCTAAAGTCATGCAAATCGTCACCAACTGGTTCAAACGCCAATTTGCCAACCCCCAGGTGGTGTTTCTTGCACTATTTCTTATCGGGGTATTCGCGGCCGTCATGTTTGCTGGCGACATGCTGGCGCCGGTTATTGCCGGAGCCATCATTGCTTATCTTCTCGAAGGTGTCGTGCGGGTTTTGGAGCAACGACACATGCCACGATTGCTGGCTGTGTTAATCGTGTTCTTGTTGTTCCTGTTATTTCTAAATTTGATTATCTTCGTATTATTGCCGCTACTGTCAAAACAATTGACCCAGTTAGTGCAACAAATTCCGGTTATGTTGGGCGAGGGGCAAAGTGCGTTGTTGCGATTGCCAGAACGTTATCCCGAAGTCATTTCAACTGAGCAAATGACGGAATTGATCTCGGAAATTCGTTCGGAGGTCACAGATTTCGGGCAACGTATACTGACCTGGTCAGTATCGTCGGTAGTGGGTCTGATCACTTTATTGGTTTATTTTATTTTATTGCCCATATTGGTGTTCTTTTTTCTCAAGGACAAAAAGAAAATTGTCAATTGGTTTACCGGTTTTTTCCCAAAGGATTATCACCTGGCGGAAAAAGTTTGGCTGGATGTCGACAGGCAGATCGGTAACTACATACGCGGCAAGTTTTGGGAAATACTCATTGTGTGGTTGGCCACCTTTATCACCTTTACTTTTCTCGATCTAAACTTCGCCATGTTATTAAGTGTGATAGTCGGTGTGTCGGTTTTGATTCCTTTCGTCGGTGCGGCGGTGGCCACCGTTCCCGTCGCATTAATCGCGCTATTTCAGTTTGGATGGAGTGCGGAGTTTGCCTATGTCATCACCGCTTATCTGGTAATTCAGGGTCTGGATGGTAATTTACTGGTGCCATTGCTGTTTTCGGAAGTGGTTAACCTTCACCCTATTGCCATTATCGTAGCAGTATTGTTCTTCGGTGGTTTGTGGGGTGTTTGGGGCGTGTTCTTCGCCATTCCATTGGCAACCTTGGTACAAGCCGTGATTACTGCGTGGCCGAAGGGTAGTTCGCCACCCGGGGAAGCAGCGGTTACGCCGTAGCTTCGGTGTCACGCCTATTTGATTACTGTGAACGATGAATTCAGTGCCTGAACATAAATCATCTCATTACATCCACGGCAGTTCGCCGGAAGAGCAGCATCGCTTATCGCTATTAAACGAATTGCTTAACCAAGCATGTCTGCGAGAGTTAAATCTGCGCGGCGGGGAAAGAATTATTGACGTCGGGAGTGGGCTGGGCCAGTTTTCGCGCGTTATGGCGAGAGCGGTAGGGCCCGCAGGCCGAGTGATTGGCATAGAACGTGACGACGGACAGTTAGCAGAAGCAAATCGGTTGGCAGCAAATGATGGCGAATTAGATTCGGTAGAGTTCCGTCAGGGTGACGTACTCGCGTTGCCTTTAAGTACAGAGGAACGGGGTAGTTTTGATCTCGCTTACGCTCGATTTTTATTGGAGCACATTCCGCAACCGCTGCGTGTCGTATCGGAAATGTCGCTGGCAGTTCGCGCTGGTGGGCGAGTCGTTGTGGCTGACGACGACCATGACAATGTTCGTCCTTGGCCTGAACCCGCTGGATTTCATGCGCTCTGGCATGCCTATGTTAGATCATACGACCGGGCAGGTAACGACCCCTATATCGGCCGGCGCCTGGTTTCCTTGCTGCATGACGCTGGGCTATATTCAATTCGAAACTCAGGTATATTTTTTGGCGGTTGTGCTGGCAACGAGACCTTTTACGCGGCTGCCGACAACCTGATAGGTGTGCTGAAAGGCGCAAAGGAAGATATTCTTTCTGGAGAATTTCTGGATGAGCAGTCTTTTACAACCGCAATCGATGGCCTATTGCGATGGAAAGAACATCCATCCGCAGCGCTATGGTATACGCTATGTTGGGCGGAAGGTGTAGTTCCGCCGAAGATGGTTTGAGGAGTGACAATGGGTGACAACAAGACAACGGCAACAGTGCTTAACGTTGGGATTTTTGGTTGATGGTGAGCGAACGGGAAGCACCGGAAATCATCAAAACCCGTGGTGCGATCAGTAATACGGAAGACCGCTACAACCAGTTCACACATGAAGCGACTGAAGATGGCTGGTATGCGGACGAAGAGACAACACCCGTTAAAACCACAGTCACCATCGATTCGCCGCGTACCATCATCGCGCATAATCAATCCCCCGATCTGCCGTTCTACCAATCGATAAATCCCTACCGCGGCTGTGAGCACGGTTGTGTTTATTGTTATGCCCGTCCTACTCACGCTTATCTCGGGTTGTCTCCTGGGCTAGATTTCGAAACCAGACTACTGGCGCGGCCCAATGCTGCCGAGTTATTGCGCAAAGAGCTCCGTAAGCCTGGTTACCGTTGTAGTGTCATCGCCTTGGGGACCAATACCGACCCCTACCAGCCCATTGAGCGCCGTTACAAAATTACTCGGGGTATTCTCGAAGTGCTCGCGAAGTACCAGCATCCGGTCACGATTACTACCAAATCGACTTTGATACAACGCGACATCGAAATTTTGTCGGAACTGGCACAAAAAAATCTGATACAAGTGCAGATCTCCGTGACAACCCTAGACAATGATTTGTCACGCAGACTGGAACCGCGTGCAGCGGCCCCGTTGCGGCGTATCGAAACCATTCGAAAATTGTCGAACGCCGGTATTCCCACCACCGTACTGGTGGCACCCGTTATTCCGTTTTTGAACGACAAACATCTGGAATCGATCCTCGAGGCTGCCGCGCAAGCGGGTGCTCACAATGCGGCGTATATTGTTTTGCGATTACCCTTGGAAATAAAACAACTGTTCAAAGAATGGCTTACAGCCCATGAGCCGCTCAAAGCGGAGCATGTGATGAGTTTGGTCAGACAATATCGTGATGGCCGTGAAAATGATGCAACCTTCGGACGGCGTATGCGTGGTACCGGCGAATTTGCCGATCTTATCCGACAACGTTTCCAGCTTGCACAACGTAAATTTGCTTTGAATCAGCCGTTACCACCACTGGATGAAACCCAATTTCTAACACCACAGAAAGCAACGCGCCAGTTGTCATTGTTTTAAGTTTTTTTCAAATTCCCACACGCTGCAGCAGAGCGAGCAAAGCTGCTTTTTCATCCGCAGTCAAATCTCGGGTCAGTCGCTGCTCGTGTTCGTCCAGATTGGCTTTAGCGCGTAGCAAAACTTCTCGACCAAGCCGGGTGAGAAACAACGTATGGGTACGCCGGTCGGTACGTGAGCGCGCACGACGCAGCCAACCCCTTTTTTCCAGTTGGTCGATCTTGTTGACAATTGTGGGTGGTTCGACGTGCATGGTCCGCGCTAGTTGGGATTGATTAAGACTGGGATGCGTGTCAATTAGCATTAATAGTTGCAACCATCCAGTTGTGAGCTCGTCCGTTTTTGAAAATCCAGTGAACAATAGTTGATAGACTTGCAGTAGCTGAAAACTGAGTGATGTATTTATTGAAGAAATTGAGTGAACCATGATAATCTATTGATTAATAGTAATTTATTAGTTTGAATATATAATTATTAAATAATAAAATAAATATATATTCTAATTAAAAAGCACATCAATGACGGATGAGCATAAAGCGCTGGCACAGCATTCAAAAGTTGAGCATCAATAGAGCAAATTTACCGTGACGCTTACCGATTGCGCTTGTATGCACGCTATCAAGTTGAAAAGGCTACTATTATTTGTCAGAGCTTCGTCGGGATAATAGTGTTGCCGAGTGCATACAATGTGGTCACGGTGACAAATTCGGTAAAATACGAGATTAGTTAAAGGGCGCTCGAATTTGGTCCAAGTTCAAGCGAGTAATTCTGGATGGTGAGAGGTAACAATGACCAAAAATAATACGGCATCGGTCGATGTATCCCAGGTCACGGGACTGGCACAACGTCCCGCGCGATCGGCTAAGTCCAGCTCTTCGACCCGGTTCGAACGCAAGGTGTTGGCGTCATTGATGCGATCCTTCGGCAACCCTGCGGTTCGTGTTCGTTTATGGGACGGGCACGATATTGCTCCTGACGACAAGCAGGCGGTGGTGACGGTTAACGTGACCTCTCGACCGGCGCTGTATAAATTATTACTACGGCAAGACGTTGGTTTTGGCGATGAATATGCCGCCGGGCGGGTTGGCGTTGATGGAAACTTGCTGGATTTCATTATGGCTGTGGACCAATCTCGATTAGACATGGCACGCAAGGGCGGCGTGTTTAACGCTATTTTTAAAGTGGCGAATCGTCGTCCGCAGGTCAATACGATGGAGGGCTCGAAAGCCAATATTCACCATCACTATGACATCGGCAACGAATTCTACAAATTATGGCTTGACCAGGAGATGCAATATACCTGCGCGTATTTTCCGGATACCGCCATGACCATAGAACAAGCGCAGCAAGCCAAGATGCATCATGTGTGCCGTAAATTGCAGCTCAAACCCGGCGACCGGGTGGTGGAAGCAGGGTGCGGTTGGGGTTCATTGGCTCGGCACATGGCCAAACACTATGGCGTGAAAGTGCGGGCCTACAACATTTCAGAAGAACAGGTCGAGTTTGCCCGTGAACAAGCCGAACAGGAAAACCTATCGGATTCGGTGGAGTATGTACTCGACGATTATCGAACTATTGATGGCGAGTATGACGCATTTGTTTCCGTCGGCATGCTGGAACACGTGGGGACAAAGAACTATCGCGAGCTCGGTGGTGTTGTTAATCGCTGTCTGACGAAGTCCGGTCGCGCACTGATTCACACCATCGGACGGAACAAACCGCGGCTAATGAATGCCTGGATAGAAAAGCGTATTTTCCCCGGCGCTTACCCGCCTACCTTGCGCGAGATGATGGATATCGTTGAGCCGTACAATTTTTCAGTGCTTGATGTGGAAAACCTGCGTTTGCACTATGCCAGAACACTGGAACAGTGGTTGGAGCGTTTTGACCAGGCGGAAAAACAAATTGCCAACATGTTTGACGACGCTTTTGTACGCGCTTGGCGCTTGTATTTGACCGGTTCCATCGCCGCCTTTCGTACCAGCTCACTACAATTGTTTCAAATGGTGTTTGCCCGTGGCCGTGATAACACGGTGCCGTGGTCACGTGAGCATATTTATTCCACAAGCTGACCAAATTAGGCTTTCCTCACATCGCCGACAATGCAACGGCTATATACTGCGGCTGATTTGCCGGAAGCCCATCTTATTGTGAAGCTTTTGCAGTCGAACAACATCGAATCTCACGTGTTCAATGAGAATGCCCAAGGTGCAGTCGGCGAATTACCTTTTACCCATACCTATCCCGAAGTCTGGATCGCGCAAGCCCGGGACGCGCTGCGTGCGCGGCAACTCATACAGGAATTCGAGCAATCCAATGCTATCAGTGGAACGAAGGCTTGCAGTGAATGCCACGAAAAAAACCCGGCAAACTTTGATTATTGTTGGCAGTGTGGGGCGTTGTTAGCGGTGGCAAGGTAGAACCGATTTCAAAATGCCTGCACTTGCCGATACATCGTTAAAAACGCTCTCAAAATGCTTATGTATTGTCATATACACTCGACTTTGGCTTCCTGCGTCGTTCTACCTCCTGCGTCCATGCAGTTGTCCGCTTTTTCGTGCGTTTTTGACTCGTCTCCGCGTCGCTCGCCTGTTTTGAGGCAGGTTCTAGTCCTCTGTCCTGATGCGCCGATGGCGCAGATCAAGTTGTGAATGCCTACCCGCAAAAGACGTAGCAAACCTAGAAAATCCAAAGCTAATAAAGCACGCTCCGGTTTGATTTGGGGTTTGTTGCTGCGTGTTTTTATTATTGCGTTGGTGGCGGCGGTGGCCTTCGTTGCGTATCTCGATATCAGCTTGCGTCAGCACTTCGAAGGCAAGCGCTGGGCGTTACCTGCCCATGTATACGCCCGTCCGTTCGAACTGTATGCAGGTGCCGGGGTATCTCGTGACCGGTTGGTCGCTGAGTTATCCGCCTTGGGTTATCGTTTGACTAAAAACGCGGTCGGCGCCGGAACATATACAGTCAAGGGCGACAAAGTATGGGTCGTCACACGTGTATTTGATTACTGGGACGGTCGCCAGGCCGAGAAGTCGCTGGAAATTCGGTTCGACGGTACCCGTGTCAAATCACTACACAACCGCAATGACGGAACGCGTATACCGGTAACTCGACTGGAACCACGCCTGATCAGCAGTATATCCCCGACCCATCACGAAGACCGCAAACTGGTGCAACTGCACGAAATACCTGAAGGATTGTTGACTGCTTTGCTGGTTACGGAAGATCGCAGCTTCATGTCACATCACGGCGTGGATCCGCGCGGTTTATTACGTGCCGTGGTTGCCAACCTGCGTTCACGTGCTTTGGTACAAGGCGGCAGTACCTTGACCCAGCAACTCATTAAAAACATGTACCTCACCCAGGAGCGCACATTGCGGCGCAAGTTGGTGGAAATGGTCATGGCAGTGTTGCTGGAGTTGCACTATGAAAAACATGAAATTCTGGAAGCCTATGTCAACGAGGTGTTCCTGGCCCAGGCGGGTAAACGTGCGATTCACGGCTTTGGTCTAGCCAGCCAGTATTATTTTGGCCGTCCGATCAGTGAATTGGCGCTGCATGAGAGCGCTTTGCTGGTGGGCATGGTCAAGGGACCGTCCTTGTATGAGCCACGGCGTAATCCTGAGCGCGCCTTACAACGTCGCAATCTGGTACTGGATACTATGGCCAACGCCGGACATATCGACCTGGCCACACTGCCGTTGATTCAACAGCGTGAACTCGGTGTAACGCCACGCCCCGCAGCAAGTAATCGTTATCCGGCGTTTATTGATCTGGTGCGCCGTCAGTTGCGTGACGAATACCAGGAACAGGATTTACGCGCCGAAGGTTTGGCGGTGTTCACAGCATTAGACGCAACGGTACAAGCAGCGGCGGAAAACGCCGTCAGCAAGGTCCTGGTTGATCTGGAAAAAAATCGGGGAATAAAAACCGGTACTTTGCAAGCGGCCGTCGTGGTAGCGCGCGTGGACAATGGCGAAGTGGTCGGTTTGGTCGGTGGGCGCGATACCGGTTTTGGTGGTTTCAACCGTGCGTTGGATGCCAATCGGCCTATCGGGTCATTGGTCAAACCTGCGGTCTATTTGACCGCCTTACGACAGCCGGATCAATTTACCTTAGCCAGCCGCATTGAGGACATGCCGGTCACCGTAACGCAAACCGGGGCGGCGGACTGGCAACCGCAGAACTATGATAAACAGTTTCATGGTGACGTGGATTTACTCACTGCATTGACCAAGTCTTATAACATTCCTACAGTCAAGTTAGGTATCGGTGTGGGTGTTGAAAACGTAGTTAACACGATGAACAACCTGGGTATCGGACGGGACATAGAGCCTTACCCCTCGTTGTTACTAGGGGCGACGGAATTGTCACCTTTGGAAATAACACAGATGTATCAAACTTTGGCCGCAGGTGGTTTTCGCGCGCCATTGCGTTCCATTCTTTCTGTTTTGAGCAATCGCAACGAACCCTTATCGCGTTACGCCTTGTCGGTGCAACAAACTGTAGAACCGGCACCCGCGTTCTTAGTTGCCTATGCGTTGCAACGTGTGGTGCGTGAAGGCACGGCCACCGGTTTGAATGCCCATTTTGATCCGGCATTGGGTCTCGCGGGTAAAACTGGTACTACAGATGGTTATCGGGACAGTTGGTTTGCCGGTTTCTCCGGTAACTATGTCGCGGTCGTCTGGATTGGACGTGATGACAATAAACCAGTCGGTTTGAGCGGTGCTACCGGCGCTATGCAAGTATGGGCAAACTTGATGATGCGTCTGGATCTGCAACCGTTGAACCTGATCCAGCCCGACACGATTGCATTCGTGGACATCGACCGCCAAAATGGATTATTGGCGGACCGGCATTGTGAATTCACCACAAACATGCCTTTTGTCGAGGGTACGACGCCAGCGGGCTATTCGCCTTGCGCAGGTAATCTGGCCAGTCTGGATAGTTTGAAGCTGCCGAGATTGGACAGGCCCATTGAGCGCAGCGATATCAAGAACTGGTTCAAAAAGTTGTTCAAACGAAAAACAAACCGTGATAATTCTGCTAGCCCGAATAAACAAAAACGTATTGAAGATCGCAAGTGAACATCTGGACGCGTTTCAGCGATAGCATTTTTAAAAAATGCGTATTCGTCTGTTTGACATTGGTGTTAACCAGCTGTGCCTCCTCGGTGCAGCGGCCGTCAGTTGAAGAGCCGGTTAAATACGATTCACAACCCGCGGTCGTAGCTTTACTGTCGGATGCACAACGTGAAAATGAGTCTGGTGATTTTGACAAGGCGGCGGCGTCATTGGAACGTGCGCTTAGTATTGATCCCGGCGACGCGATGGCCTGGCATCGCTTGGCCAGGCTGCGTCTGCGACAAGGGGCTGTGGACGAAGCCATCAGCCTGGCGAATAAATCCTCACAATTGGCGCAAGATACTCCGGCCTTGCGGCGGGCAAATTGGTACTTGATTGCCAATGCGTATGATCAAAAAGGCAATCCCGACAAAGCCACAAAAGCCAGAGAAAAAGCTTTCAGTTATTAGTTATCAGTTTTTAGCACTCAAATTTCTAGTCTTGTTCGGTGGATGGCAACACTTCGCGATTTACGCCGTCCTACCAAAACAGAGTCATACCCGCGAAGACGGGAGTGACCTAAAGGATATGGCGCTCGAAAAGCGCACCCGTGAAATACTTACAATTTATGTTCCGTGGATTGTCCGTCTTTCGGCCGGATTATTCTTACTGGGTACTTCAGTCGCTGTGCTCCTTCAGTATGACAAGAGCGCATAGGATGCAGTAAAGAATGACATGCATTTGCCGAGTTGATAGGAGAACGCTGACAGTTAAACACTCGCCAATTACTCAACGAACCAATCAGCACGTGTCGATGGTGTAGAATCGCGCGTTTTATCTGGTTAATTCGAGCCTAAGCGTCGTACCAATAAAGTTTGTCTATGCAAGAACAATATCAGCCCGAGCAAATCGAGCCGGCAGTCCAACAATTTTGGGATAAGCAAAATAGTTTTCGCGTGACGGAAGACCCGTTGCGGGAAAAATATTATTGTTTGTCGATGTTTCCCTATCCTTCGGGGCGGTTACACATGGGGCATGTGCGTAATTACACCATTGGCGATGTGATTAGCCGTCATCAGCGGATGTTGGGCAAAAATGTATTGCAACCCATGGGCTGGGACGCCTTTGGCCTACCGGCGGAAAACGCCGCCATCGAAAACAATGTGCCACCGGCCAAGTGGACATACCAGAATATCGAATACATGAAAAGCCAGCTCAAGCGTTTGGGTTTTGCCTACGACTGGGAACGCGAGTTGGCTACTTGTAAACCGGATTATTATCGGTGGGAACAATGGCTGTTTACCCGTTTGTTTAAGAAGGGTATTGCTTACAAGGAGTTGGCCGAGGTCAATTGGGACCCGGTGGAACAGACGGTATTAGCCAACGAGCAAGTCATCGATAGTCGCGGTTGGCGTTCGGGCGCACCGGTGGAAAAACGCAAAATTCCGCATTGGTTTTTGCGTATCACCGATTACGCTGAGGAGTTGCTGAATCAGCTCGATGCACTGGATGGTTGGCCGGAGTCGGTCAAGAAAATGCAACGCGAGTGGATCGGACGATCCGAAGGCTTGGAAGTCGATTTCGCGTTGGCGGATGCATCTTTAAACAGTGGTGAGCCGTTGCGGATTTATACCACGCGACCGGACACTATTTTCGGTGCGACCTTTATGGCTGTGGCGGCAGATCATCCGTTGGCATTGACCGTCGCAAAAGATAACAAAAAGATTGATGCGTATCTCACCAAATGTCGTCAACAAGGCACTAGCGAGGTGGAATTACAAACCGCGGAAAAAAGCGGTATGCCTTTGGGCGTAAACGCCATTAATCCACTTAACGACGAACGCATCCCAGTTTACGCCGCCAACTTTGTCTTGATGAGTTACGGGACCGGAGCAATCATGGCTGTGCCCGCCCACGACGAACGCGATCATGAGTTCGCGACGAAATATAAATTGCCCATCCGCCAGGTGATTGCGCCTGCCAACGGCGACCAGATCGATGTACAGGTTGAGTCCTGGACATCCAAAGACAACGTAGTCACGATCAACTCCGGTGAATTTTCCGGTTTGTCGTTTCAGGATGCTTTCGACCGTATTGCCGAATTTGTCGAATCCGAAAACATTGGCAAACGCAAGGTGAATTTCCGCTTGCGTGATTGGGGTGTATCCCGTCAACGTTACTGGGGTTGTCCGGTGCCCATGATCGAAAGCCCCAGTCAAGGCACGGTACCCGTACCGGATGAGCAATTGCCGGTGGTATTGCCGGAAGATGTCACGGTTCAGGGTGGCGGATCGCCGTTAAAACAAATCCCTGAATTTGTGAATACCACATACCCGGAGACCGGCGAAGCAGCACAACGCGATACTGACACCTTCGATACTTTTGTCGAATCGTCTTGGTACCACGCACGTTACGCCTGTCCGGATAACGACACGGCTATGCTGGACGAGCGTGCTAACTATTGGTTACCGGTGGATCAATACATTGGTGGCATTGAACACGCTATTTTGCATTTGTTGTACGCGCGTTTCTTCCACAAGTTAATGCGCGACGAAAAACTCATCGATTCCGATGAACCGTTCACCAACTTGCTGACGCAAGGCATGGTGCTGGCGGAAACGTTTTCCCGCGAAGGCGATGGCGGAAAAAAAGTTTATTATTCACCGGACGAAGTGGAAATCGAGCATGACGCCCAGGGCAGAATCAGTGGTGCGCATTTAAAAGCCGACGGTCAAGCAGTGGACATTGGACGCATGGAGAGTATGTCCAAATCCAAAAAGAACGGTGTCGATCCGCAAGCCATGATCGACAAGTACGGTGCCGATACCGTGCGTTTATTCATGATGTTTGCGGCGCCCCCCGAACACACCCTGGAGTGGAATGATGATGCTGTGGCCGGTGCCCACCGGTTTTTACGCCGCCTGTGGCAATTCGTCTACAACCACTACGAACGGCTAATTTCCATCGCACCACCGTTTGCGAATGGCGGTTTCGACTTTGCCCAGGCGGAAGCCGATGTGCGAGAACTACGCAACAAGACCCACACCACGCTGGAGCGTATCAACCGGGATTACGAACGGTTTCAATTCAACACGGTGGTCGCGGCGTGCATGGAGTTGATTAACACTTTGTACGAATTTGCAATCGGTGACACTGTGCAGAATCCAGCGGAGGATAGCCGTGGTGCAGCGGTGTACGAGACAGTGAGTGTCATTTTAAAAACGTTAGGACCGATCGTGCCGCATATCGGACATGTGTTGTGGCGGGAAATCGGTAATGAGCAGGCGATGATCGATGCGCCGTGGCCGCGAGTAGACAACCAGGCGCTAGTACGCGACACGATTGCCTACGTCGTGCAGGTGAAAGGAAAGCTGCGTGGACATGTGGATGTTCCCACGGACAGCGATCAGGACGTGGTGCTTGCTGCCGCGTTGGAAAACGCTGGCATTTTGCGCCATGTGGCCGACCCGGATGCAATACGCAAAGTCGTTTTCGTGCCGGGGCGTTTGATCAACATAGTGGTTTAGTACGTCAACCGGCGTATAATTCCCGTCTATATTTATTGTTATCTTCATTTGATAATTCGGAAAAACTAAATGCGCTTGCGTCTAATTGTTATTATTTTCGCCTCACTCGCTTTGCTACAAGCTTGTGGATTCCATTTGCGTGGCAAGATCGATTTGCCTGAGCGTCTGACGTCGTTTCATGTCGATGGAGACGATCCGGAATTGGTGGGAGAATTACAGGATGCGTTGGAATTCAGCGGTGCCGAAATCGTAGATAGTAAAGAGGCGGCAAGTGCGGTGTTGGATTTAGTTAACGTCGCTTTCTTGCGCGAGGTGCGCTCGGTGGATAACCGCGGTTTGGCGACCAGCTACAATCTTAAATACCGAGTGCGTTTCAAGATCGAGGAAACCGACGGTGAAGTGTTGTTAAACGAAACGACCATCACCTTGTCGCGTTTTCTGAATTTTGACAGCAATCAGATCTTGCAGGCCGAGGAAGAACAAGAGTTTCTGCGTGAGGATATGCAACGCGACATGGTGCAACGCATAATGCAACGTTTGTCTACCCTCGCGTCAATACAAGGATCGCGGGTAAAACTAGCCGCCTAGTCGTGCGGATGGGGACAATCAGGGTTTAGTGGCACGGTTCTCACCCATTGCACTCGAGTCTCAACTCGAGAAGAAACTCGAATCGCTTTACCTGGTGTTTGGCCAGGAAACCCTGTTGATCGAAGAATGTGTCGATGCCATTCGTGCCGCGACGCGGAAAAAAGGTTTTAGCGAACGCATCCGCTTGACCGTCGAGACCGGTTTCGATTGGTCAACATTACGCGAGCATTGTCAATCCATGTCCTTGTTTGGTGGCAGTCGTTTGATTGAACTGCGACTACCGACCGGTAAACCGGGTGACAAAGGCCGCGACACAATTTTGGAATATATCGAATCCCAACCGCCCGATACGGTTTTGGTCATTATTGCTGGGCGTATTGATAAGGCAGGTCAACGCACTAAATGGTTTAAACAAGTGGAGGCCAACGGTGTGGTAATAGAAACCCAGGCAGTGCGACCCGATCAACTGCCGGCCTGGGTCGAGCAGCGTTTAAGCAAAACCGGTGTGAGTTACGATCACGATGCCGTTTTGCTTTTGTGCCGTTTTATTGAGGGCAATTTGTTGGCTGCCGCGCAGGAAATCGAAAAATTAAAATTGTTGCTCGGTGATAAAAAACTGACAGCAATCGATTTGGAGGCGTTAGTGGCGGATCAGGCGCGTTACAACGTTTACAGTTTTGTCGATGCTTGTTTAGCCGGAAATGCAACGCGGGGTTTACGAATTTTGCGTGGCTTGAAAGGCGAAGCGCTGGAACCAGCGCTTGTACTATGGGCTTTAGCGCGGGATACTCGTACCATGGCCAATATCGCAGCGGAATTGCAGACAGGTAAAACGAAAGCCGGTGTCTTTAAGACGCACAATATTTGGTCCAGCCGTGTCGGGTTGGTGGAGCGCGCCCTGCAAAGATTGAACTTGCATGAATGGCAAAAAGTATTGCAGCGAGTCGCGTTAGCGGATCGGGTAATGAAAGGCCGGGCAAGCGGTGATATCTGGCAACAGCTCGAATTCATCGCTTTAGCGATATGTGGCGTGCAAAACTTGGTGTCGGTAAGTAATCGATAGCAATTAACAAAAAGGGTAGAGCGATGTCGGCTCAACTAAAAGAAAAGGTAGATGCGAGTGTTGATCTGAAAGCTTACGTGCAGCAGATCGGACGTAATGCCCGGGACGCGTCACGTTTGTTAGCAAAATCGACGACGGCCGCGAAAAACATGGCACTGGAAACGATGGCCGATCAAATTATGGCGGGACAGAAGAATATTCTCGACGCTAACGCCCGCGATATGACCGCTGCTAAGAACAACCAACTTTCCAGCGCATTGCTCGATCGATTAGAGTTGAACGCCGATCGCGTCGAAGCTATGGCCGAAGGTTTGCGCCAAATAACACGTCTGCCAGACCCAGTCGGTGAAATCACCGAACTGCGCTATCGTCCCTCCGGCATTCAAGTGGGTAAGATGCGGGTACCGTTCGGTGTGATTGGCATTATTTACGAGTCGCGGCCAAATGTGACTGCCGACGCTGCCGCATTATGTCTAAAATCAGGCAACGCGACGATATTGCGGGGCGGTAGCGAAGCCTTTAAGTCTAATTTAGCCATTGCCGATTGTATTAGTCATGGTTTAGAAAAAGCTAATTTGCCGCCAACCGCCGTGCAAGTTCTCGATACCACCGACCGCGCAGCGGTGGGCGAGTTGCTGCGTATGCCCGAATACGTAGACATCATCGTCCCGCGTGGTGGTAAAAGTTTGATCGAACGAATCAGCAACGAGTCGCAGGTGCCGGTGATCAAACACCTGGAAGGTTTGTGTCACATTTATATTGATGACGATGCCGATGTGAAAAAGGCTATCAACGTCGCCTACAACGCCAAAACCCGGCGGTATGGCATTTGCGGCGCCATGGAAACATTGTTAGTTGCCGATTCTATCGCGTCTAAGGTATTGCCCAAACTGTCGCAAATGTATTTGGACAAAGGGGTCGAATTGCGTGGTTGTGAAAAATCGTGTGCCTTGGTTTCGGAAATGAAACCAGCGACCGAAGACGACTGGTACACCGAGTATCTTGGACCGCTATTATCGATCAGAATTGTCGATGATTTAGGCGCAGCCATCGAACACATTGGAACCTACGGTTCACAACATACCGATGCCATAATTACCGAGAATTTGGCACATAGTCACCGCTTCATTACCGAAGTGGATTCGAGTTCGGTCATGGTGAACGCATCCACGCAGTTTGCCGATGGTTTTGAGTATGGTTTGGGTGCGGAAATCGGCGTCAGTACGAATAAATTGCACGTGCGTGGTCCGGTGGGTTTGGAAGGATTAACCTGCCAAAAATACGTAGTATTTGGTGACGGTACAATCCGGCCATAGGTTATCGGAATTCCTTTGTGCATTAATATGATCGGCTCGGGGCACGGGTCGTGTTGTGGGGGTGGCGTCCTCGTCGCGATCAGTTATAGATCGCTCGGGTTTTGATGCGGTTAATCGGAATCTTCGGCGGCACCTTCGATCCCATACACAATGGTCACCTACGTACAGTTGCTCAAGTTCACCGGCAAATCCAGTTCGACAAGGTATTGTTTATACCGGCCGCAGTGCCCCCCCATCGCGATGCGCCGGTTGCAACTGCAGAACAACGCTTGGAAATGTTGTGTTTGGCAACAAATGAATACTCGGGGTTTCAAGTCGACGAACGCGAACTGCATCGAAAAGGACCTTCGTATACCGTCGATACTTTACAATCCCTGCGAAACGACTATGACGGCCACGCGTTGTGTCTGATTATCGGTATGGATGCGTTCTTGGGTTTTAACACCTGGCATCGCTGGCAAGATATTCCCACTCTTGCGCATATTGTCGTCATGCAACGTCCCGGTTGGAAATCGGACGACCAGCTACCCGATTGGTGTTGGCAAACACGATTCCAGAATATCGAAACGTTGCATGAGCAACTCGCGGGTATGGTTTGTATGAGTGAAGTCGAACCTATCGATATTTCCGCGAGTGCAATCCGGGCCAAATTTAAATGCAATAAAGATATCCGCGGTTTATTGCCCGATGCGGTTGAGCAATACATATTAGAGAACAAGCTATATCAATGACGAATACGAATAAAGAAGCGACCACGGAACTGGAAAAAACCATCAAAGGTATGCGCGACACGATAGTCACCGCGTTGGATGAAGCCAAGGGTAAAGACATTCAAGCTTTCGATGTGCGGGAGATGACCGATATAACGGACTACATGATTGTTGCCAGTGGCACTTCCGATCGTCATGTAAAAGCATTGGCGGATCAACTGGTCGACGCCATGCGAGACAAGGGTCACCGCCCGATGGGTGTCGAAGGCGAAAACACCGCGGAGTGGATACTTATCGATTATGGCGATGTCGTGGCCCACGTCATGCGCGAACAAACCCGGGAATTCTATGACCTCGAAGGTTTGTGGAGCGAACGGGTACGCGACTTAGTGAAGGCTCAGCGCGAAGGGCGGTTAGACTAACAACGCCAAGGAAACAATCGTTTGTAGCTAAAACCCCTTGATGTCCAGTTAATCTTTGGTCCATATCTGTTTAATTGCAATCGGCGACCGCATGCCTAGTTGGGTTGAGCAAGCTTTTAATGAATACGTCAAACGTATACACGAAAATTGTCAGTTAGATTTAATTGAAATTCCGGCGTTAAAGAGAAACAAGAATGCGGATATAAAACGCATCGCGCGCGATGAGGGTCGAAAAATATTGTCGGCGGTTCCACCCAACTCACGCATCATTGCATTGGAGCGCACGGGTAAAACGATCGATACGCAAACGCTTAGCAAGAAAATAAAAAACTGGATGAATGGCGGTGTCAGCGCGACACTTTTGCTCGGTGGTCCGGAGGGATTATCGCCGGAGGTTTTAAAAACCGCGGATGAAACCTGGTCGCTTTCGGCCATGACTTTTGCGCACCCGGTGGTGCGGGTTATGGTAGCGGAACAGGTTTACCGTGCGTGGAGCATTATCCAAGGATTGCCGTATCATCGTGCCGGTTAACAACGCTCAGATTTATCTCGCTTCGAAATCACCCCGGCGCCGACAATTGTTAGAACAGATTGATGTGCGTTTCGAACCAATCGATGCTGAGGTCGATGAATCGGCGTTTGGGCTACAAGCGCCACAGGAATTGGTGGTTACACTGGCGAGTGCCAAGGCCGAAGCGGTTCATCGACGCGTTTTGGCTGAACGTCTACCCATTAAACCCGTGCTTGGCGCCGATACTTGTGTCGTGATTGATGACGAAATTCTTGGTAAACCACGCGATAAGGCGGAAGGTCTAGACATGCTTGGCCGCTTGTCCGGCAAAACACACAGTGTCTATACCGGTGTCGCGTTGTATCATGACGGTGAGATGAATGTTGAATCGAGCCACAGCACGGTGACGTTTACGAGATTGCGAGCGGAACAAATCGAACAATATTGGCAAACCGGTGAACCCATCGATAAAGCTGGTGCTTATGCCATTCAAGGCCGGGCTGCGGAATTCGTTAGACATATGAGCGGCAGTTATTCGAGTATTGTCGGGTTGCCGTTGTTTGAAACGGCGCAATTGTTGCGCAACGCGGGTGTTATTGCGTGAGTGAAGAATTGCTTGTCAATGTGACGCCACAGGAGACGCGGGTCGCAGTGGTGGAGAACGGTGTGCTGCAGGAACTTCACATCGAACGTTCGCGTAACCGCGGTATCGTGGGTAATATTTACAAGGGCAGCGTCGTTCGTGTTTTGCCGGGTATGCAAGCGGCTTTTGTCGATATCAATCTCGAACGCACCGCTTTTTTACATGCTACAGATATTTTGGCCGGTGGTTTTAGCGAGGAACATTGCGAGCACGAGGTGACCGACCCACCGCCTATCACCGGACTATTACGTGAGGGGCAGGAAATTGTCGTGCAAGCAGTCAAGGATCCGATAAACGCCAAAGGCGCGCGTTTAACGACACAGATCACAATACCTGCGCGCAATTTGGTTTATTTGCCTAATTCCGATCGTATCGGTGTTTCGCAAAAAATTCAGGATGAAGAGGAACGCGAGCGGCTGAAAGGTTTTGTCACCCAGGCGTTAGAGGGTCTGGACCATTCCAGTGGCTTCATTATTCGCACTGCAGCCGAGTCCGCAACGTTAGAGGAAATCAGGTCGGACGTTACATTCCTGCTAAAGTTATGGAACAAAATTAAGACAAAGGCGGCGAATGCCCGGCCAGGTGAGCTGTTGCACGAAGACTTGGCGCTGGCCATGCGCACGATTCGAGATTTAGTGCGTGCGGAATCGGAAAAAATTCGTATCGATTCACGTGAAACTTTCGATAAGGCCAAGGCATTTGCCAATGAATTGATACCGGAAGTGTCCTGTCATATCGAGCATTATCCAGGCGAACGCCCGATATTCGATTTGTATTCCGTGGAAGACGAGATTCAGCGCGCATTGGCCAATCATGTGCCGTTGAAATCAGGCGGATATCTGGTCATCGATCAGACCGAAGCCATGACCACTGTCGATGTCAACACCGGTGCTTACGTTGGCCGGCGTAATCTGGAAGAAACCCTGTTCAAAACCAATCTTGAAGCGGCGCAAGCCATTGCGCGTCAACTGCGTCTGCGCAATATCGGCGGCATTATCATTATCGACTTTATCGACATGGAAGATGCGGAGCACCGCCGTTTAGTCATGCGTGCATTGGATAAAGCGTTGGCCAAGGACCGCACTAAAACCTTTATTTCCAACACCGATATGTCGAATTTGGGTTTAGTGGAGATCACACGCAAACGTACCCGCGAAAGTTTGGAACACATGTTAACCGAGCAGTGCCCGGTGTGTGGCGGGCGTGGTGTGCAAAAAACGCCACAAACCGTGTGTTATGAAATTTTTCGCGAGATATTACGCGAAGCACGACAGTTCGATGCCAATGAATTCGTAGTGTTAGCATCGCAAGTGGTAATAGACCTGTTGTTAGATGAAGAATCGTCCAGTCTCGCAGACTTGCAAGATTTCATTGGTAAACCTATACATTTGCAAGTGGAAACCATGTATCACCAGGAGTTATATGACGTCGTGCTCACATGAGCACGTTTTAATTTGTAATGAGACGACTAGACTTTCAGAAATCTTTTTCGTGACTAAAGTCGCCGCTATTCAAATGAATTCCGCGCCCAGTGTGGACAAGAACCTGACTGTTGCGCAGACTTTGTTGGAACAAGCATCGCAAGCAGATGCCGAACTCGCTGTGTTGCCGGAAAACTTCTGTCTGATGCCGGTAAACGATGATGATCGTTTGTCCGCTGCGGAAGACGATGGCTCCGGGCCCATCCAGGATTTTCTGTCCAATACAGCGCGCGAATTGGGAATCTTTGTTATTGGTGGAACTATTCCCATTCGCGCCGCAGTTAAAAACAAGGTACGCAGTGCCTGCCTGGTCTATAACGATACTGGCAAACGTCTTGCGCGTTACGACAAGATTCATTTATTCGATGTCGAAGTAAAAAACGGTGAGGCTTACCGGGAGTCGGATAACTTCGATGCGGGGGATGAGTTGCAAACCGTGGAAACACCCGCCGGAAGAGTGGGTCTGACCATTTGTTATGATGTGCGTTTTCCCGAAATGTACCGGCGTTTGTTGGATACGGGTGCCGAGTTGTTTGTGGTACCGTCGGCCTTTACCGCAACCACCGGGCATGCGCATTGGGAATTATTGTTACGTGCCCGCGCGGTGGAGAATCTCGCGTACGTGATCGCCCCTGCACAAGTCGGTGAGCATGCCAATGGTCGTTGCACTTACGGGCATAGCATGATCGTTGATCACTGGGGCAATGTACTGGCTCGGCGGCAGCAGCCAGATGCTGGTGTTGTTGTTGCCGAAGTTGATTTAGCGGCATTGCGGGAAACCCGGCAGAAATTCCCGGTGTTGTCCCATCGCCGCTTCGGAACCGGTGAATGGTGAATAAAACTATATTTGAAACCAATAGCTAGAGACTGCATATACACGGCTAAGACCTGGGTGAGATGAATCTCGCGAAATATAAAGAAAACATACGATGACCGAATTAATTGAAACCGCCCGCCAGACGTTGCTTGAACCGGCAGGTCTGGGTGACGTGGAACTGGACCGGCTCATGGGTCATATCATGACAGGCCAGGTGAACTATGCCGATTTGTATTTCCAATACACGCGCCATGAGTCCTGGTCGCTGGAAGAAGGTAAGGTCAAAGCCGGTAGTCACAGCATTGACCAGGGTGTCGGTATTCGCGCGGTAGCAGGGGAGAAGAGTGGTTTGGCGTATTCAGACGAGTTCCAATTGCCGGCCTTAACCGATGCCGCCAAAGCGGCGCGTGCCATCGCCCGTCAAAGTACCGGCGATCATCGGGAGTTGGCCATCACCTGGAACCGTAGCCACTCCACTCAGTTGTATGCACCACTCGATCCATTGGCCAGCTTGCCAGAGGCGGACAAAATCGCGTTGCTTGAAAAAGTCGACGCCGAGGCGCGCAAACAGGACCCACGTGTGAAAGAAGTGTTTGCCAGTTTGGCCGGTTCCCATGAAGTGGTGTTAATTGCACGCAGCGACAGTGTAATGGCCGCAGACGTACGGCCGTTGGTACGTCTAAATGTTAGTGTGATCGCTGAAGAAAATGGGCGTCGCGAACAGGGCAGTAGCGGTGGTGGCGGACGCCGTGCTTATCAGTATTTTCTCGATGAAGAGCGTGCGCTGGAATTCGCACGCGAGGCGGTGCGGCAAGCCTTGGTTAATCTCGAAGCCATTGATTCACCAGCCGGTACTATGACGGTGGTGCTAGGTCCCGGCTGGCCTGGAATTCTATTGCACGAAGCCATCGGTCACGGTCTGGAAGGCGATTTCAACCGCAAGGGAACTTCTGCATTCGCCGGCCGTATTGGAGAGAAGGTCGCTTCCGATCAATGCACTGTGGTTGATGACGGCACGATTGCAGACCGGCGCGGTTCCTTGACTGTTGACGATGAAGGTACGCCGGCGCAGAACACCGTACTTATCGAAAACGGTATTTTAAAGGGGTACATGCAAGATACGTTGAATGCGCGGCTAATGAATACTACACCGACGGGTAACGGTCGGCGTGAATCATTTGCCCATCTGCCCATGCCACGTATGACCAATACGTATATGTTGAACGGCGAACATGATCCGGATGAAATTTTACGGACCGTCGATAAAGGCCTATATGCGGTTAATTTCGGTGGTGGGCAAGTCGATATCACCTCCGGCAAGTTTGTGTTTTCCGCCAGCGAGGCATATTTGATCAAGAACGGTAAGGTCACGCAGCCGGTTAAAGGCGCGACGCTCATCGGCAATGGCCCCGATGTGTTAACCCGTGTCGCCATGGTCGGTAACGATCTTAAGCTGGATACCGGTGTCGGTACTTGTGGTAAAGAAGGTCAAAGCGTACCGGTGGGTGTTGGCCAACCTACTATGAAAATCGATGGTTTAACCGTCGGTGGTGTCGAGGTGGCATAAAATCCTTGTGCTTTGCCGATACTTCGTTAAAAAGCGGCTACGAAAATGCGGGGCGCCGTAGGCGTAAACTGTCGTGTACACTCGACTTTGGCGTCCTGCGTCGTCCTACCTCCTGCAGTCGTCCGCTTTTTCGACCGTTTTCGCCTCGTCTCGCCCGCGCACAAGAATTTTGAAAGTAGTGTGGGTGAAATAGTTTTTAATTGATTCTGAGAATGAATAGTCAAACAAACACGGTGATGTCAAGTGTAAAACAAAGTCACCAACCCCTGGCTAATATCGCGCAAACAGTAATGGACGAGGCGAAACACCAAGGCGCCAGTGCCAGCGAAGCCGCAATCAGCCGTGCCCAGGGTTTGTCGGTATCCGTGCGTATGGGCGATGTAGAAACCGTCGAGCGTCATCGTGACAAGAGTCTAGTGGTGAGTGTTTACTTCGGCCAACGTACCGGTTCTGCTAGTACCTCGGACTTTAATGGTGCAGCGATCAAGGATACGGTGCGTGCCGCTTGCAGTATTGCTAAATACACGGCGGAGGATGAATGCAATGGTTTAGCCGATCCAACGCTTTTGGCGACGGAGTTTCCCGATCTCGATTTGTATCATCCTTGGGCACTGGATGTTGAACAGGCTATCGAAAGGGCGCTGGAATGTGAATCTACCGCCCGCGACGCTGATTCGCGGATAAAAAACTCCGAAGGCGCCAGTGTATCGACCCAGGAAAGTCTGGAAGTGTATGCAAATTCCAATGGCTTTATCAGCAGTGTCGAGGCCAGCCGTCACGGCGGTAGTTGCGCCGTGGTGGGGGAGACCGAAAACGGTATGCAACGCGATTATTGGTATACATCGGCGCGCGATGTTAAAGATCTGGAAAGCGCACAAGTCGTCGGTGAAAAAGCAGCGCAGCGAACCCTGCGTCGCTTAGATGCGAGGCAAATCAAGACTTGTCAGGCGCCGGTGGTCTATGAGGCACCTATTGCCAGCAGCGTCCTATCTCATTTTATCGGTGCTATTCGTGGCGGCAGCTTGTATCGCAAAGCATCGTTTTTGGTCGATCATCTGGGTAAGCAAATTTTCCCCGAATGGGTGCGTATTCACGAACAACCCCTGTTACCTAAGGCTATGGGAAGCGCGGCATTCGACAACGAAGGAGTGGTCACCTTGACACGGGACATTGTCAAACAGGGTGTCTTACAGGGTTATGTATTGGATTCCTATTCCGGGCGTAAATTGGGCATGCAGACCACCGGTAACGCGGGCGGTGTGCACAATCTCACTATAAAAGCCGGTAGCAAGGATTTAGACCAACTGTGCAAGCACATGAATAAGGGCCTATTGGTAACGGAGCTGATCGGATTCGGTGTGAATACATTAACCGGTGATTATTCCCGAGGAGCCGCGGGTTTCTGGGTGGAAAACGGGGAAATTCAGTATCCGGTCGAGGAGGTCACCATCGCCGGTAATCTTAAGGATATGTTCATGCGTATCGCCGAAGTGGGGAACGATGTCGATACCCGCGGTAATGTGCGTACGGCTTCAATTTTGATCGAAAACATGACCATTGCCGGGGAATAGCGCGCCGTTTGACGAAACTATTTCCGAGAAAAATCGCTATAATAAAAGATTGATTTAGCGAGAACCGGCCCCCACAGAGATGGGGGCTTCATAATTTATGAGGGTTGGATATGCCGATTTACGAGTATTTGTGCAGCGCCTGTGAACATGAACTGGAAGTGTTGCAGAAGATCTCCGAGGAACCGTTGGTGTTTTGCCCAGAATGTGGCGAAAAAACCTTAAAAAAGCAGATTTCCAAGGCCGCATTTCGTCTCAAGGGCTCCGGTTGGTACGAAACCGACTTCAAGGACAGCGGCAAGAAAAAGGCCGCTGATGGAAAAGAGCCGGACAAAGGCGCCGTCAAGGACAGCAAAACAGATTCCGGCAAAGATAAAGCTTCCGATTCCAGCGACACTAAATCAGCCAGCAGCAAAGACACATCGAGCAAATCCAGCGGCGAGAGTAAGTCCAGTTCCGCCAGCAGCGCGGCCTGAGGTCGATAGTAAAGCCTTCGGTTAGTATTGATCGCCTCAGATCAGTGAGCGCAGCATAGAAGGCATAAGCTGGTAAACTGCCCTTTCGCTAATATGGGTCACATCTTTAGCGTCATAGGTCGTTGTAAACGGCTAACTCATATTTCAGTCAATCTTAACTAAGCAATGCGAACACATTACTGCGGTGCCGTCGATGAATCGCTCATCGGCGAGACAGTGGAACTTTGCGGTTGGGTCAATCACCATCGCGACCATGGCGGTGTCATTTTTATCGACTTGCGTGATCGCAAAGGCATCGCCCAAGTGGTGGCGGATCCTGAGGTTCAATCGGCTTTTTCCATTGCCGAAGGTGTGCGCAACGAATTTGTAATGGGCGTGCGTGGTGTAGTGCGTCGCCGCCCAGCAGGGACGGAAAACTACGAGTTGGCCACCGGCCAAATTGAAATTGCCGCAGATGACATGCAAATTCTGAATAAAGCCGACCCGTTACCGTTCCAACTGGACGATACCGATGTCGGCGAATCAGTGCGCTTAAAACACCGTTATCTGGATTTGCGTGGCGAAGTCATGCAACACAATTTGCGCATGCGTCACCGCATCGTACGCAGCATTCGTTCGTTTCTTGATGGGCAAGATTTTGTGGAAATGGAAACGCCCATTCTTACCCGGTCAACACCGGAGGGCGCGCGGGATTATCTGGTGCCCAGCCGCACCCACAGTGGGCAGTTTTTCGCATTGCCGCAATCGCCGCAGTTGTTTAAGCAGTTACTGATGGTGTCGGGATTCGAACGCTATTATCAAATCGCACGTTGCTTCCGCGACGAGGATCTGCGGGCCGACCGGCAACCGGAATTCACTCAGTTAGACGTAGAAATATCTTTCGTCGACGAAGGCGACGTGAAGAGTTTGATGGAATCCATGATCCGGTATGTGTTTAAGGAAAATCTGGATGTTGAGTTGCCGGATCCGTTTCCGCAAATGACTTACGCCGATGCCATGCTGCGATTTGGAACCGACCGACCCGATTTACGTAATCCCTTGGAGCTGACCGAAGTCACCGATTTGATGCCCGAGGTCGAATTCAAAGTATTCTCCGCACCGGCTAAGCAAGCCGATGGACGGGTGGCGGCCTTGCGTGTGCCGGGTGGTGGAGAACTGACCCGCCAACAAATCGATCAATATACTGAGTTCGTTAGACAGTTCGGCGCCAAAGGTCTAGCTTATATTAAGGTCAATGACAGCACCCAGGGACGCGAAGGCTTACAATCACCCATCGTTAAATTCTTGCCGGAGCAGGTAGCCCAATCGATACTGGAACGTACAGCCGCGGCCAACGGTGATCTGATTTTCTTTGGTGCGGATGCAGCCACTGTCGTGAACCAGTGTCTGAGCGCATTACGTGATCGTATCGGTGAGGACATGAACTTGCTGGAATTCGGGTGGCGGCCGTTATGGGTGATTGATTTTCCACTGGTTGAATACGACCGTGATGCACGGCGTTGGCAGGCTTTGCATCACCCGTTTACCTCGCCCAGACCAGAGCATATTGAGTTGTTAGAGTCCGATCCGGGCGTCGTGTTATCGCGTGCCTACGACATGGTGTTAAACGGTTCGGAAATTGGCGGCGGGTCCATTCGTATTCACCAGACCGGTGTACAACAACGAGTGCTCAAAGTGCTAGGCGTAGATGCCGAAGAGGCCGAAGCCAAGTTCGGTTTTCTGTTGGAAGCGCTGAAATACGGCGCACCACCTCATGGCGGTATTGCCTTCGGCATCGACAGAATCTGCGCCATGATGAGCGACACCGAGTCCATTCGTGATGTAATCGCATTTCCAAAAACGCAAAGAGCGTCTTGTTTGCTGACTGAAGCACCCAACGATGTCAGTGAGGAGCAATTGCGTGAACTGGGTTTGCGTTTGCGCAAACCGCAATCTACCGCAACGGAATAATTGAGCGCTTCAGCGCAGAACTATAAGCGGCCACAATCAGTACTGGTGGTGGTCTACACGACGGACGGTAAAGTGTTGTTGCTGCAACGCACGCGGCCGGTGTTCTGGCAATCTGTCACCGGTAGTTTGCATTGGCCAGATGAAACAGCGCTACAGGCGGCTGTTCGCGAACTGGAGGAAGAGACCGGTATCACCGATACGATTACCTTACACGACTGGAACAAGACCTTCGAGTTCCCCATATTGCCGGAGTTTCGTGCTCGTTACGAACCCGGCGTGGAAACAAATATGGAACATTTTTTTTCGTTGGAATTGCCATGTGCAAAAGCGATTACCATTAATCCAAACGAGCATTCCCGCTACGTCTGGGTGGAAGTCGATGACGCACGGGAAAAAATGTGGTCATGGAGCAACCGCGCGGCGTTGGACATGATAATTGCCGCTGGGAAACTTGGGTACCGGTGAGGAGAGTGCTAAAATCCGTCAAACCCACCTGATAAATTCTTTATTGATTAACAACTTAGCAGTTCTGCCCTATGGCCGGTCATAGCAAGTGGGCCAATATCCGGTTCCGCAAAGCAGCGCAGGATGCAAAACGGGGCAAGTTGTTCACCAAACTAATTCGGGAAATTACCGTTTCCGCGCGTACCTCAGGCGGCGACCCGGATGCCAATCCGCGTTTGCGTGCCGCAGTGGATAAGGCGTTGGCCGCAAATATGGGACGGGATACCATCGACCGCGCCATTAAACGCGGGACCGGCGAGTTGGAAGGCGTCAATTACGAAGAAGTTCGCTACGAGGGTTACGCCAGCGGCGGTGCGGCGGTGTTAGTGGAATGCGCGACCGACAATCGTAACCGCACCGTGAGCGAGGTGCGGCATGTGTTTAGCAAACACGGTGGTAATCTCGGCACCGACGGTTCGGTGGCCTATTTGTTCACCAAGGTGGGCACTTTAGTCTTTTCTGCCGGTAGCGATGAAGAAAAAATCATGGAAGCCGCTATCGAGGCCGGCGCGGATGATATTCGAACCGATGATGACGGATCCATCGAAGTGGTGACGACACCGGAGAATTTCGAAGCGGTCAAGTCCGAACTGGTTGGCAACGGATTGGAGCCGGAATTGGCGGAAGTCGGGCAACGTCCGGCAAATGAAACACCTGTCGAAGGCGAGGAAGCGGAGAAAGTATTGCGTCTGTTGGATGCGTTGGAAGAATTGGACGATGTACAAGACGTATTTACCAATGCGAGTTTCCCAACGGAATTGGCGCAAGCGAGTTAGCCTGATTTGCCCCATTCAATCGAGCATGCACAAACCCGAATCCTGGGCATAGACCCCGGTTCCAGGGTCACTGGCTTTGGTGTTATCGAAAACACCGCCAAAGGTCTGCGACACGTGGACAGCGGTTGTATTCGCCTTAGTGAAGACGATTTAGGGCAGCGTTTAAAGACTATTTATGACGGTGTCGTGGAAGTTATCCAGACCCGTGAGCCGGACATTGTGGTCGTGGAAAAAGTATTCGTCTCTAACAATGCCAATTCCGCCTTAATTCTGGGCCATGCCCGGGGAAGTGCGATCTGTGCTACGGTCAATTGCGGTCTGCCGGTGGTGGAATACACCGCCTTGCAAGTGAAACGGGCAGTGGTCGGTACCGGAGGAGCGGCCAAGCAACAAGTGCAACACATGGTGCGTGCTTTATTGAATCTGACTACGAACCCGGCGGCGGACGCGGCGGATGCTTTGGCCTGCGCGATTTGTCATCTGCACACATCACAAATCGAACGTCGTTTAAAAGCGGTCTCTTAAAAAATTCCGTAAATGATCGGCTTTTTACGCGGCGAGATCCTGACTAAACAGCCACCCATGCTAGTGCTGGATGTACAGGGTGTGGGTTATGAGTTGGAAGCGCCGATGACGACGTTTTATGACCTGCCCGATGTCGGGCAACCAGCAAGAGTGTATACCCACATGGTGGTGCGCGAAGACGCGCAACTCCTGTATGCGTTCACCGATCTGAAACAACGGAGTCTATTCCGCAGTCTGTTGCGGGTCAACGGGGTCGGGCCAAGAGTAGCCCTGGCTATTCTCTCGGGTCTGTCTGCGAACGAGTTTTTTACCTGCGTCATGAACGAGGACGCTAGCCAGCTTACCCGGGTGCCGGGTGTGGGGCGAAAGACCGCCCAACGTTTGCTGGTTGAGATGCGAGATAAACTGACCCCAGACGAGTCCGGTTTGCCAGCCATTGCCTCGGCACCCGCCGGTGCCGCGCCCAGCCCGGTGCAGGATGCCGTCAGTGCCTTAATAGCGTTGGGGTACAAGTCGGTGGACGCAAGCCGTGCGGTGCGTGCCTTGCCGGACAAAGACATCAGCAGCGAAGAGATGATTCGTCAGGCCTTACAGGCGATTACCGGTGGTGCACGGTGAGTGAGCGACTGATTTCAGCTAACGCCGAACAGGATTCACCCGAAGAACTTGCCATCGAGCGTAGCCTGCGGCCATTGAATCTGGACGATTTTGTCGGCCAACAGAAAATTCGCGAACAACTGGGAATATTTATTGAAGCGGCCAAACGTCGTGCCGAGGCTTTGGACCATGTGCTGGTATTCGGCCCGCCGGGACTGGGTAAAACCACGCTGGCGCATATTCTCGCCCACGAAATGGGTGTGAATCTGCGCCAAACTTCGGGGCCGGTATTGGAACGCGCCGGCGATCTGGCGGCGATGCTGACTAATCTTGAAGCCCGCGATGTTCTATTCGTTGACGAAATTCATCGCTTAAGTCCGGCGGTTGAAGAAATCCTTTATCCCGCCATGGAAGACTACCAGCTTGATATCATGATTGGGGAAGGACCGGCGGCGCGATCGATCAAGCTAAACCTTCCCCCTTTTACCCTGGTCGGCGCCACCACACGCGCAGGTTTGCTCACGTCGCCATTGCGTGATCGCTTCGGTATTGTGAACCGGTTGGAGTTCTATGACACCAAGGAGCTGGCCAGTATCGTAAAACGCTCGGCGGGAATACTGGGTGTCAGCGCCGATGCAAATGGCGTGGATACGATATCGGGACGTTCACGCGGCACGCCGCGTATCGCCAATCGACTGCTGCGGCGGGTGCGCGACTATGCTGAAATTAAAAGCGACGGCCGTGTTACCCGTAAGGTAGCGGAAAAAGCTCTGGATATGCTAGAAGTTGACCGTTACGGGCTGGACGTCATGGATCGCAAACTGCTGTTGGCTATCATCGAGAAATTCGATGGTGGGCCGGTGGGTTTGGACAGTCTGGCCGCGGCCCTTGGCGAGGAACGGGATACTATCGAAGACGTTATCGAACCCTATCTCATTCAGCAAGGCTTTTTGATGCGCTCACCACGGGGTCGCATGGCCTTGCGTCTGGCCTGGACACATTTCGGTTTCAAGCCGCCACAATCGGCGACGGTGGCGTCGCCCCAGTCTAATTTGTTTTCGGACGGCGGTTAATTGTTGGGTACACGCAACAGTGTGAGTCACTATGCCGACTGATCTAGCGGCAAGCATCAAGGCAAAACCCCATACGGCTGCTTTTGAGTTTGTTTTTAGAGTGTATTACGAAGACACCGACGCCGCTGGTATTGTGTACCACGCCAATTATTTAAAATACATGGAACGGGCGCGTACCGAATGGTTAAGCGAACTCGGTGTTGAGATCGATGAACTTGTTAAACAATATGCAATTGTGTTTGCAGTCCGGTCAATAAACGTGCAATATTTGCGACCCGCGCGGCTTAATAACCATCTTACAGCTACGGTTTGGCCCGAACGACTGGGTGGTGCCAGTCTCGAACTCGATCAACGTGTATTCCGTGATGGCGAATTGCTCACCAGCGCTCATTTAAAACTAGCTTGTGTCGAGGCGCAAACGCTGTTACCCAAAGCGTGGCCGCCGGTATTGCTTGAAGTGTTTAACGCATGGAAAACGTCATAAATATTGCAGCTTCTAACGATAGTATCTCCATCCTGAGACTGATTCAGGAAGCGAGTCTGCTGGTGCAACTGGTGATGTTGCTGTTATTAGTGGCTTCACTGGTGTCCTGGACCATGATTTTTTACAAATGGGCCAGTTACAAGTCACTCAGCAAGACCGCAAACCAGTTCGAAGAAGGATTTTGGTCCGGTGGCGAAATGAACCGCCTGTATCAGGAGATGGCGGGCCGTGGAAAGGAGCCTGAAGGTATTACCAATATATTTGTCGCGGGCTACCGCGAGTACAACCGGTTATCCAGTAATGCCACCGTTAATCGTGGTGATTTGGTGGACGGTGTACAACGGGCCATGCGTGTTGCGTTGAGCCGGGAAGAAGATAACCTTGAATCCAATCTATCGTTTTTGGCTACGGTGGGTTCCACCAGTCCGTATATCGGATTATTCGGAACGGTATGGGGAATCATGAATTCATTTCGTTCCCTGGGTGCGATGCAGCAAGTGACTATCGCTACCGTCGCGCCCGGAATCGCGGAAGCATTGATTGCCACCGCCATGGGATTATTCGCCGCCATACCCGCCGTGATCGCCTATAACAAATTTTCCAATACTACGGAGCGTTTAATGGGGCGGTATGAAATCTTTGCCGAGGAATTCCTCAGCATCGTTAACCGGCAGTCCTGACCGTGTACGGAATTTAATGAGCCATGGCTGTTTACACACATAAGCATCATAAGAAAAAACTCATGGGCGAAATCAACGTCGTACCCTACATCGACGTCATGCTGGTGTTGTTGGTGATATTCATGATTACCGCGCCGTTGTTGACTGAAGGCGTGCAAGTGAATTTGCCAGACGCCGATGCCAAGACGGTGGACACCGAAGACAAAGAGCCTTTCGTGGTCACTGTCGATGGTGACGGAAATTACTACGTCAACGATGATCCCGACAGCGCCCGCAATCCTGAGGAAATCCGCATCAAGGCGGCGGCGGTGTTAAAACACAATCCGCAGACGCCGTTTCTGGTGCGTGGCGATGGCGGTGTTCAATACGAATCGGTAGTGCAGGCGATGGTATTATTACAGCAAGCCGGCGTTGCCAGCGTTGGGCTGGTGACGGAGACCCCGGTGACTACTCAAAACTAAGCCGGAACGTAGATGATAGGCAAGATCAACAAGCTTGGACGTAAATCCAAGGCGATTGTTTACGCCGTGGGCGTGCACCTGCTTGTCATCGTCATCCTTGGGGTCAGTTTTAACTGGAAATCTCATCTGATCGCTGCACCAGCCGGTCAGGAACAAGAGATTCAACCGGTGCAGGCAACCGTCGTTCCCGAGGCCGTCCTCGACGAGGAATTAGCCAAGCTTCAACAACGCGATGAGCTAAAGAAAAAAGAAGAGGAAGAACAAAAGCAACGTGTCGAAGATTTAATCGACAAAGCCGAAGAAATTGAAGCTAAGCGAAAGGAAAAAGAAGAAGAACTGGCAAAAATTGAAGAAAAACGCAAATCCGAGGAAGAAGAAGCCAAGCGGATTGCACAAGAACGTAAAAAGGAGGAAGAACGTCTGGCGAAAATTAAGCTGGAGGAGGAACAGCGCAAGAAAGAAGAAGAGCGTAAAAAGAAAGAGGAAGAAGAGAGGCTAATTGCGGAAAGAAAACGTAAAGAAGAAGAGGATAGAAAAAAGAAAGAGCAGGCAGAAAAAGAACGTCTGGCAAAAATCGAGGCCGAGAAAAAACGCAAAGCGGAAGAAGAACGAAAAAGACAGCAACGGCTGGCCGAAGAGCAACGAAAACGTGAAGAGGAGTTGCAACAACGACTGGCCGCGGAGCGTATTCGTGGCGAGGCAAAGGCTGCGTTGGTTGGAAATATTGGTGCTATTCAGCGAAAAGTCAGCCGTAATTGGTTACAACCGCAAAGCTTTAGACCCGGACAAACCGCCAAAGTGCAAGTAAAGGTGAGCCCGACCGGGGAGATACTGGATGCTAAAATCGTATCGGGTAGTGGTGACCCGATTTTTGACCGATCCGTGTTTAATGCAGTCATGAAATCGTCGCCCTTACCGATCCCGCAAGACTCAAGATACTATCCTCACATTCAAACATTTAACTTCTTGTTTAGCCCCTATGGTTGATATTCGCGCAGAGTCTAATATCTGTAAGACCTTAATAACCGTTCTTACCCTTTTCATATTATCGCTGTACTCAATTTCCGCTTGGAGCCAGGAGCAACCACTTGATATCGTTATTACCGAGGGTGTCGAAGGGGCGATTCCAATTGCCGTTGTGCCGTTTGAATCCGGCGCCGCCGGCAATCCACCACATATTGTGCACGATATTATCGAGGCGGACCTGGCGCGCAGTGGTCGTTTTGATCCGATACCGCGCGAAGATTTATTGAGCCAACCGACAACGTTTAATCAGGTCCGCTTTAAAGATTGGCGTTTGTTGAAAATCGATGCCGTGGTCGTAGGCAAAGTCAGTGCGGCAAGTGGTGATCAATATGACGTGCAATTTGAACTCGTCGATGTGTTGGCCGGCAGACAAATGACCGGTTGGCGTTATCGGGTTGGTGGTAGTCAGTTGCGCAAAGTGGCGCATCAAATTGCTGACATTATTTATGAACAACTGACAGGAATACCAGGGGCTTTTAACACCCGCATTGCTTATGTCACCGTGCAAAAAACCGCCAGCGGTGGCGCTAGTTATTTATTACAAGTTGCCGATTCCGATGGCTATGGGCCGTCGACCGCGTTAACTTCGTCACAACCCATTCTTTCGCCAGCTTGGTCACCGGATGGATCACGGCTTGCCTATGTGTCGTTTGAGGGCAAGAAATCCAGTATTTATGTGCAAAACGTCGCCGATGGACGCCGCGTAGAGATCGCCGACTACCCGGGTATTAATGGCGCACCGGCTTGGTCACCGGATGGCAGTCGGCTTGCCATGACGTTGTCCAAAGACGGCAATCCAGAGATCTATGTGGCGGACAGCAGCGGTGGTAACTTGCGCCGGCTTACTAACCATGCCGCCATCGACACGGAACCGGCATGGTCGCCGGATGGCGGCACCATCGTTTTTACATCCGGTCGTGCCGGCAAGCCGCAGATATATCGTATGAATGCCAACGGCGGCGGTGTATCACGACTGACATTTAGTGGTAAATACAATGCACGCGCATCATTTTCACCAGATGGGCGTAAGTTGGTCATGATCACGCAACAAAGCCGTGGTTACCAGGTGGGATTGTTCGATTTACAGACTAATGAGATCGATGTGTTAACTGATACGCGTTTGGACGAATCGCCCAGTTTTGCGCCCAATGGCGCTATGATTATTTATGGCACACAGTCGGGAGGACGCGGCGTACTCGCTGCGGTATCATCCGACGGGCGTGCCAGTCAGTTACTTAAGTTCCAAGAAGGCGCAGTGCGCGAGCCGGCTTGGTCACCCTTCAACCGTAAATTGTGAGGAAAAAAGATATGCGCAAACTCTTGGCTTTGTCCGTTGTCGTAATGCTGGCTTTTAATATTGTTGGTTGTGGAAAGAAAAAAGCGGTACAAGAAAATATTCCTGTAACGGAAGGGGGCACCGGCGACGGTAGTGGCTCTGAGGGGGTCGGCACGGGTGAACTAGAAGGATCACAATTCGGTCCGGGCAGTGACGATCCAAACGATCCTCTGAATAAGCGCGTTATCTATTTCGAATACGATAGCTCTAATCTGAATGCGGAAGGCCAACTCGTCGCCGAGGCGCACGCCCAATGGTTGGCCAGTAATCCCGGTGTTACGGTAGTGTTGGAGGGACATGCTGACGAGCGTGGTACCCGTGAGTACAACCTGGCACTGGGTGAGGATCGAGCTAAAACCGTTATGCAGGTCATGCAGGGCATGGGTGTCAACGGTTCCAATGTCCAAACCATTTCTTATGGTGAAGAACGTCCAGTTGCGCTGGGTGCGGATGAGAGCTCCTGGTCGCTGAACCGACGTGTGGAAATAATTTACGGTAGCTAGCCTTCGTCGGGCAGGCTGGTCAGTGTATGCTGACCAGCCTTGACTATATCCCGCAGGTCTTATCGTCATGATGTTTAAGTTAAACAAGACTCTTGTCTTACTGCCGACGACGTTGCTCGCCGCGTGTTCAGTGACCCCGCCGCAACCACCGCCCGCCCCTGAACCGTCTCCAAATCGAGAGGTGATAGAGGCTTTAAATCAAATTAATCAATTAGAATCTGAGTTACAGGAACTGCGAAATTTGGTGGAGATCCAGCAATTCGAATTGGAAAATTTGCGCAAACGGCAAAACGATCTATATGGCGATCTTGATAAACGTTTGACGGCCACTGAGAACATCAAACGTGGTACTCAATCCGGCTTTGACACTCAATCGCCAGACCTGGATTCAACGACCGGGACCGGGGAAGACGACATACCGATCATTGACCTTGATACTAACAGCGATACAACGGTTTCCGAGCCAACCCCGCCTATTTCTAGTCAACAAGAGGTGGCAAGCGCTGACACTGCGTATCAGCAGGGATTTGAACATCTCAAGAAAGGTGAATATCCGCAAGCCATCAAATCGTTCCAGGGCTTGATTGACCAATTTCCGCAGAGTCCGCAAGCGGATGATTCGTATTACTGGATTGGCGAAGCGCAGTTTGTCACCCGCGATTATCAATCTGCGCTAGTGAATTTTAAAACAATGATCGAACGTTATCCGGACAGCGAGCGTGTGCCGGAAGCTATGCTAAAAATCGGCTATATCCAATATGATACCCGCGCGTATCCCGAGGCGCGGCAAACCCTGACTGATTTGATTCAAAACTATCCTGATCACCAAGTCGTGCCTGCGGCGCGCACTCGTTTGCAACGCATGACCAACGAGGGTAATTAACTCGATATTCTTTATTTTCTTTATTCGCCACAGTACGGTTAGTGGTGAATTCACAAACTGAATTTCAGATAGTGACACGCAACCCGCCAATGCGTGCTGCGCTCTCAATTCGGGATTTGACTTATTCGCCCTCAGGCAAGCGCCTATTTCACCGCCTAAATTTGACGGTACAACCGGGCGAATCCATCGCCATTGTCGGGGCGAGCGGGTCGGGCAAAACGACCTTACTGGAGTTAATGTTTGACGATAACTCGCGCCCCTACTCCGGTCAAATTGACTTCAATCGTGACCGGGCGGCGTTGGTGTTGCAAGACGGTGCGTTGTTAGATCATCTGAATGTTATAGAAAATCTGCGTTTGGTCAGTGTCTATGAAAAGCGCAAACATAGCGGGGACGAGTTAGCGGGATATCTTGAACAACTCAACATACCCGCCTCCTTTGCGCAACGACGTGTACACACTTTAAGTGGTGGCGAAAAACGCCGTGTCGCGATTGCGCGTGCGTTGGTGCGAAGTCCGGATATCCTGTGTTTCGATGAACCTGATGCCGGACTCGATCCCGCTAATCGTCGTGATTTGGCACTAACGCTGCGACAACTTAATCAAGAGAGCGCTAAAACAATCATAGTGGCGACTCACGATTCATTACTAGCGAGTTTGGTAGCGGATAAAGTCTATTTTTTGAGTAATGGCTCGTTGAATTTGGTTTTTGGCTGGTCACAATCTCAATCTTCACATGATTCATCTCTTGAGAACACGCGCCGCCAACAAATAGAGCAGTTGTATGAAAACGAGCGTAACGGCGAGGTCAAACACAGATCGTTAATCAGGCGACGCGACCCGCAAATAGGCTTGGAGTTGCTCAAAGACGCATTGGCGACGATTACTAGTGTTATTAAACCGAATCCCTCTTGGCCCCACTTTTTTAGTATTTTCACACGCACCATCTTGTCGGCTTTTGTCACGGGAATTGTTTTCTATTTTTTGGTCGGCACGATGCTAGGAGCGACCACTATTGTTGTCATTAAAAATGTTACCGAACACGCTATCAAAGGTGTGTTGGCTTTGGTCATTAAACCGGATTTTGTGTTGCAACAGTTAAACGGCATGTATATCGCTTATTTTGCCCCGGCTATTGGCGGAATCTTATTTATTGCGCGTTCGGGGAGTATCATGACTTCCTGGTTGGGTGCACTCAGTTTTAGTAAACAACTCAGAGCATTGGAATCTCTCGGTGTAAGTCCGGACCTATATCTACGTAGTCCTATCTTTTTGTCATTGGTGCTCAGTTATGGGCTAACGGTGTTCATCTTTGGTTTAGGCATGTGGATCGGTAGCTTTGTAACAGCGGAATATTTGTATAACATTATCAATGCAGCACAAATGCTGATCGTGACACCTTCCATGATGGCATTCGCCAATGTATCCGACAAAATGATTTTATACGGTGTGGTGTCGGGCTTAATGATTTGTACGCTGGGCATGGCGTCTAAACCTCATGTCGACGCGGTCGCGCGACACACTACCCATGTCATTATTCTTAGCACCGTTGTCATTGCCATAAGCGAACTGGCTTTCTCATTAGTTTCCTAAGCATGGTGACGCGAGTTCGTAAATTTGACAGCGGGTTGACAGGTCGCGATAATCCGCGGCCCCACCAAATTTCTCATACTAAGGGCTGTTGGCTCAATCGGTAGAGCATCTGATTTTTGTAGGCGGCCTCTCCCAGGTTGGCGGGCAGTGATAGTCGAGAACAAACGGGCCGTTAGCTCAGTTGGTAGAGCATCTGACTTTTAATCAGGTGGTCGCAGGTTCGATTCCTGCACGGCCCACCATAAAAGCCCTTGTAAAACAAAAGCCTACCCACCTAGTTCGCGCTCACCTGTTTCTTGAGAATCACCAGTGCGGGACTTTTGCGGGAGTCAGTACTGCACACCTTGTTGGCAGCCTCAATCAAGTTCGAAATTTCCGCTGACGAATAGTGTGTGGTGACGTCAGCAATGAGAAGGCCAATAGCAACGCAACGGCCAATGCCAACAATAAGAACAAGAAACAAACTGGGCACACACCCTCGGTAACTGTACAAAGTGTCCAAGCCTGTTGAACAGCGAGCAAAACTGGTGTGCCACGAGGCACTCATTATGCTAGCAGTTGAAAGTACTGCACAGTAAGCGGTGACCCGCCGCACCTGTTATCGAGTCTTGAGCGTGTTCCGGCGACGGCGCACGTTAAGCGTAGACAGAGAGCTGGCAGGCCGCAAGCCGTAAAGGGTTGAAGTGATTGAGCCCCGTTAACTCGCAATTGTGGGATGGTCGATGGCGTCAATTTTCCGGAAGACAACATCACCTGCTACCTATCTGGCGTACCTTTTGCGCCAAGGTACGCGGTCACCTTCGCTACTACGGCGTGTCGTTCAATCACCGAGCGCTCGACAAATTCATCAGGCACGCTACCCGCATTATGTATAAATGGCTGAATCGACGGAGTCAGCGTCGGTCCTTTACCTGGAAGAAATTCCAGTGCTTCATGGACCAGTATCCGTTACCCCAGCCGGTGGTTTATATCTCTTTGTTTGATCACTGATGTCACGTGAATGACGTTATCTTGAGCCTATTGCCTTAATTGGGCACGATGGGTTCTAAACGGGGAGAGGTCCGGGCGACCGGCCTCTCTACCAGCTAACAGAATTTACATCAAATCAGCGTTCGAAATTGAACAGACCATAATCATTAATTTGTTTCTAACCATTTGATTTATATTGCAAGTGAAGTAAATTTGCAAAATAAAGGATGTTCACTTTTTCGACACTGATAGTGTTAACATTTCAACGCTGTTTGACAGAGCAGTTCGCAGACCACCGTGCCCGGGGTTTGTGGTCACAATTTGTGACTTCAATGAATCAAACTCATCTCTCGTCAGTTTAAACATAAAATCTTCAGGAAATTGACTGACGTTACGTTTCACCGACTGTATTAGTACTTTGGTTTCTACGCCATACAATTCAGCCAGGTCAGAATCCAACATTACTTTCTATCCTCGCAGCAAGACAATAGATTTTGCTATCCGTTCGCTGGGGATCAGTGATTTTATTTTTGCTTTCTTTTTAGGCATCGACAAAAACGCGTGCTAGGATTGAATGTCCAATATGAGACAAAATCACACTATCGCAGGCGGGCGTGATGACTCTACAAAAACCAAAATTGTCGGCGCGGCCAAAGTTGTAATTGCACTTTCAGTTTTGTTTGTGATTACCCAGAAATAAACTGAATTAGGAGGCATGTCATGCCTAAGAAACAGTACCAACAACAGGGTTATTCTTTTCGAATCAATAAGCAAGCGACGCAAAGGATATCCATCCGAAACAAACGTGAAACGAGGTCATAGGGTAGTCCATGGTGATAAGGAACCACTTGAAAAGCTCGGACGCAGCGATCCTTGTGTGTGCAAATGGGCGTCGATTTTGAGCTGTGTCGCTTGAAAAACAAGCAATTCAACGGGTCAAATCGTCGTAGTGGCGACAGAGAATAGACAGGTGTCGTATGCCGATTAAAAAGATCATTACAAAAGGCAAAGTCAGAGTAAAGATTTACACGGACGATGTGGAACCCCAGGCTTATCAACAACTGTGTAACCTTTCTCAGTTACCGTTTATACATAGCCATATCGCGGCCATGCCGGATGTGCACTACGGCAAAGGTGCGACCGTAGGTTCGGTGATTCCATGCAAAGGTGCGATTATTCCGTCGGCCGTTGGGGTGGACATCGGCTGTGGTATGAATGCATTACGTCTTTCAATTAAGGCAGATAGTCTCCCGGATAACCTGCGTCGGGTACGCTCGGCCATCGAAGCGGCTATTCCAGTGGGATTTGACCAGCACAAAGCGGACAAGGCGCGTGCATCGACCGTGTGCGACCTGTCAACTGGTCTTGACGGTCTCCTGGAAAGGCATCCTAAGCTGCTCAAAATGCAAAAGAAACCTTACCGAACTTGGATACGTCAGTTGGGCACCTTAGGTGGCGGCAACCACTTCATCGAGTTATGTCTGGATGAAAACAACGATGTATGGATCATGTTGCATTCGGGTAGCCGTGGTGTGGGAAACATTATTGGTCAATACTTTATTCGTTTGGCACAAAAAGACATGGAAAGACATATCCACCACTTGCCGGATAAGGATTTAGCTTACTTCACCGAGGGAGCGCAGCACTTCGACGATTACGTGGATGCAGTCAGCTGGGCGCAAGATTATGCGATGGAGAACCGCAAGGAAATGATGCGTTTGATTGTTGATGCGCTGAAAAAAATACTGCCAAAGTTTGGTGTCACAAAAGAGGCGATTAATTGTCATCACAACTATGTCTCGGTGGAAAACCACTTTGGCGAGAACGTTTACATCACTCGTAAAGGCGCCATACGCGCCGGTGTCGATGAATTAGGCATTATTCCGGGCAGTATGGGTGCGAAGTCTTACATTGTGCGTGGGAAAGGTAACCCGCAGTCATTTCATTCATGTGCGCATGGGGCAGGCCGGCGCATGAGCCGAGGAAAAGCGAAACGGCAGTTCAGCGAGGCGGATATCGAGGTGCAAACCGCAGGAGTTGAATGCCGTAAAGACAAAGGCATTCTTGATGAAATCCCCGGCGCTTACAAAGACATCGATGTCGTAATGGAAAACCAACATGATCTGGTCAGCATCGAACACACGTTGCGACAGGTGGTATGTGTAAAGGGGTAATCCAAGCAGCAATCGTGGTTACCCGCCACGAGAATGTAAGGTAAGGAGAAGCCTGTTCTAAGAATTACTTCGCCCACATGAACATGGCGGCACAACCAAGCGAGTGTCGATACGCTATGGTCTCCGGGTACGTCTACGATACCAACCAAGAAGTCACGCCGCATGTTTCGGTTTCGAAAATATGACGGACTCTGGAAGTGTGTTGCTAATGAGGAACGTTGCTTTGTTGGTCAAGATGTTTAGGCTATTTTGATTCACAAAAAACAATCTGTTCTGTACTTAGGTTTGCCCTGGAAGTTTAACGAGAATTGAGTCAGGGAATCTAACAACGCCTTTGTACAAAACGGAAGCATAATTGTCAGGTTCTATCGCTTCATTGTTAATATCCTTGTTACGAATAGAACCTCACTTTCATGCGGTCCTTTAAACGAAACGTCGGCCACGGGTAAACAATGTCCGAAGGTGTGTTTACGATCGCGTATTCTGACTTATTGTCAATTCCAATATCCACGTGGAAATCATAAATCGGTCGTCACGTATCGGAATGCATCCGTCGAAATTCACCGACAGAGCTTTGCCGGGCCCGAGATATATTTCCCGAGCAAGCCGGAGTCCCACGAGTAGGCCGACAGATCGCTTTCAGCCAATTGAACCAATATAAAGCGTATGCTGCCGCGTGTTCGTTTCGTTTATTTGGTGGAGTACGAATCTTACCCCAGCCATTTTTGGCAAGTCTTATACACCGCACACTACGGAGAAGTCTGTTACGCTCATTGCTACAGGAAACCCGACAACATTTCGTGAATCTAACCAAGGTGTTGTCGGATAGAACATCGCACCACATAAAACCTTACCCGCTAGGAGTAGTTTCGTAGGCCTTGTACCTCCACCGATTAAACAAAAAGCTGCGTTTATGGCGAGTCGTGCTGTGCGTGTTGGTCTGCTGGTTGTCTGTGGTTAAAGCTGAACAGGTTACGGTCGAGGTCAACGGTATCAATGATGTCATTCAGGAAAATATCTATGCGTACTTGACTTTCTTTGACAACGCAGAAAAAACGACTCTTAGAGATTCACTCTTAAAAAAGCTGAATGCGTCAAGCATCGACTTGTCCGTATCGCACATAAAACGTGCACACCAATTGGCACCCCGGGAGATCCGTGACGCAGTGCAACCGTTTGGGTACTACTCACCGACAATCAATGCCACTTTGAAATACACCGAGAATGGCTGGCTAGCTCGCTACGACATTGACTTAGGTAAACCGGTCATCCTCCGGCAAGTTGACATCCAGGTGGAGGGGGAAGGACAAAATGATAAGCCTATTAATGATGTGCTATCAGAAATAAACCTTATTCCAGGGGAACGACTTGAACACTCTCGTTATGAGTCAGCAAAAGACAATTTACTGGCGGCGGCTTTTTCAACAGGCTATCTCGACGCACGTTTTAACCAAAGTGAACTTCGCGTTAATACTGTATCGCGGACAGCAGATATTGTGTTGATTTTAGATACCGGCCCCCGTTTTTATTTTGGTCCGGTCACTTTCAGACAAGATGCATTAGAACCTGACTTTGTTAAACGTTTCGTACCGTTCAAGCGGGGCGACCCTTTCAATTCAATCCAGTTGATCGATTTGCAACTGGTGTTGGAAGATACGGACTACTTTACAGAAGTCGAAGTTCAAGCAGTAAGGCAACAAACAACGGTAAACCACATTCCGGTAGAGGTAAGCGCTAAACGTAATCGACCAAGGCGCTACACTGCCGGTGCTGGTTTCGGAACGGACACTGGCCCTAGAATCAATCTCGGCATTCAGTTTCGACGTGTTAATCGCTATGGTCACCAATTTCGATCGGATTTACGTGCATCGGTTATCGATACTTCGTTTCAATCTCAATATCAGATCCCAATTCGCAAGGTCACGACCGACAAATTGACCGTAACCGCATCAGTGTTCGACGAAGAAATCGGTGATATTGATACGAATAGACAACTGCTTGGAATTGGCCGCAGCGAACACTGGCGGGGATTCCAACGGCAATTGTATTTAAGTTACCAGCAAGAAGATTTCGATATTGGATTAGGCGACCAGGATTCAGAGTTATTGATACCTGGCTTTTCCCTGACCCGACAAAAAGCAGACGATCCACTGTTTCCTCGCCGTGGCTACGGGTTTCATGCTGATGTCCATGGCGGTATCGACGGATTCGTGAGCGATACCGATTTCATACAGGGCACCGTGTCGATTCGATCGGTCTGGCCGTTGGGCGAACGTGCGAGATTGTTGGTGTATGGTGAATACGGTGCTACGGGCGTGGACAATTTTTCTCTCCTGCCCCCCTCTCAACGATTTTTCGCCGGTGGTGACCGGAGTGTCCGCGGTTATCGTTATCAAGACCTGGCACCAGTCAACGATGACGGTGACCGTATAGGAGGGAAATACCTCATCACCTCAAGCATTGAACTGGAGTATTTAGTTCGTGGCAATTATGGGGCAGCGATTTTTTTCGATGCGGGCAATGCCGACGATGACCCCACGCCTTCTCTAAAAAAAGGAGTAGGTATTGGAGCGCGTTATCGCTCGCCTATAGGTATGGTGCGCTTGGATTTGGCCCACCCGCTCGATGATGAAAAGCGCGACGTGCGTTTTCACGTCAGCATCGGTGCCGACCTGTGATCAGGGTTCTTATACGCAGCTTCATCGGCGTTGTCATTGTTGTAGCTGTTCTAATTGGAATAGCCATTTATTTTTTATACACGGAATCCGGCACGCGGTTGTTGTGGCAGTCTGTGCAAATCTTAGCCGGCGGATCGGGGGAGTTAGGCACACCCCGTGGACGCATGTCCGGTCCATTGGTGATCGACAACGTATCGATTATTAGCGAGACTGCGCAAATCGATGTAAAGCAAGTGTCCATCGATTGGGACTTCACGCAACTGCTTATGGGAAAACTGTTAGTTCATAAGCTCGAATTTGATGGAATTCATTACTTTAAATCGAGCACGACTTCGGATTCCCCAAACCTACAAACTCAACTTGAAAAGTTAAGACTGCCTTTTGAGTTAGATGTTCGAACGCTGAAAATTCAGTCACTTGACCTATTTCTCGAGCCCGATGCATTGCCCATCCGCATCGACTACGCGGATTTCGAATTTAAACTGACACGTGATCAATTCGATCTTAAACAAATCGAAGTCACAGGACCGATTTTTCAAATAACGGGTGACTCGGAACTGAGCCTATCGCAATCTTACGTCACGACAGGGGCGATAAGCTGGCGACTAAAACCTAAAGTGTTGACCGCTATTCATGGCGACATACAACTTTCTGGACAACTAAACCAATTGAATATTGGACTTACTATAGAAGCACCCTACAACACAGAAGCACGAATCAAAGTTGACGATTTGCTAACTCAACCACAATACGTATTCGATGTCGACGCAGATGATGTTTTGCTAAGCTCCATCAACGAGAAATGGCCTGCCATTGGACTTTCCATCAAGACACAAGGCAAACAAGTTGGATTCGAGAACCCTATAATGCTGCACGGTACAATCGATGCTTCGAATATTGCACAATTCGGTGCTGTTGCTGCCGTCGTTGACGCACATATCCAGCGCGGTGCGATTGTCCTGACCGACTTAAGCCTGAGTTCGCCCGATCATACAGTACAAGCAAAGGCGACTGGACGTATTAACATCGATAACAATACACCCACGCTGAATATACAATCCGATTGGCGCAATCTTCAATGGCCTCTTAACGGTGTTCCACTGTTGGGTAGTCCCCGGAGCAAACTAATAATTCAGGGACCGATACAGACGCCTTCGTTCGCATTAGAGGGCGATATCGATGGATTGATACAGTCTTCGATACAAGCCCAAGCAAAGATAGATATGACAACTCCACAATCGGATGTTGATTTGAAGGCGCATTTGGATGATTTACGGTGGCCGACCAATCGTGAATCGATTGTCGACAATGCAACCGCTGACGTTCACATAACGGGCAACTTACCCAATCTTACAAACGAAATAATAGTTAACTTGGGGCAATCGCCTTCGTCACCCGTGTTAAATATAAAAGGAGACGCTGATTTTTCCGATCCAAAGGCGCCCCAAATGGCATTCGATGGCGGCTGGAACCAATTGCAATGGCCCTTGGACGCCGTTGAACCCATCGTACGTAGCACCCAAGGTAAGGTGAAGTTTTCCGGAACACCCCGTGAGTTTACATTAGGTTTTGAATCGGATATCGGCAACGACGGTCACATAGCCGGCCAAATCGATCACGTCATGCAATCCACGGATATAAATGCTGAATGGAATGATTTAGCGTGGAAGCGTTCGCGGCAATCCATACACAGCAAACACGGCACCTTGCATATATCGGGCAATATCGATGACTATCGTTTGGCACTCGAAGCAGATACGGCCGTCGGAGATAAGTTGGGCGAGCTGTCGAGCACCGGTCAGGGCAACTTAAACTCGTTGAGCTTGGATCAAATTAACTTAGACATTCTTAATGGCTCAATAACGGGTGGTGGATCGGTGGTGTGGAAACCGTGGCTAAGCACAGAGCTTCACCTTATGGCGCAAGGCCTTAATCCCGGGGTTTGGTGGCAAAACTGGAATGGCGGTTTGAACGGTGAACTCATGGGTAGTGCGTCAATGAAGGAAGGGCAACTAGAGATCAGCAACTTTGGTTTTAATGCCGACGGCGTGCTACGCGAATACCCGCTAAAGATCGATGCCGACGGGAGTTGGCAAACGGGTAAAACAGAGATTAGTAACATGAAAATACAATCCGCAGAGTCGATTGTGCAAATGCGCGGCAAGATAGATGATAACATGGATTTACAATGGCAGATTGTCAGCGATGATTTACAAACATTGTATCCCCATCTTAACGGTTCAGTAATGGGATCGGGCTCCTTAACAGGTTCCATCAATCAACCAAAACTAAATGCGACACTCAGTGCGCAGGACTTACGGTATCAAAATTATTTGTTGTCTAAACTGAACGTTGACACCTTTGTAGATACCAGTAACGAACGCGTTTCAAAAATTTCAGCAAATGCGGTTTCAGGCCGGGTAGGTGGGGTGGACATCGAATCAGCTAGCTTAAACGTTGACGGCACGACAACCCAGCACCGTATCGTTGCCGGTGCACTCACTTCTCTGGGTTCGGTAGATATAGATATCGGTGGCCAGTTGAACAACACAAAAGGGCATTGGTTATTTGATATCGCAGACATGGATTTCGAAACAAAACAGTTCGGAACATGGCGCCTCGTTAATACCACCCGTGGTCAGATCGACAGACAACAAGTATCTTTATCGCCTACATGCCTTAGCGATGGTACGGCAAAGGCTTGCCTTCAGGGGATGAGGTCCGGGCAAGAGCTTAGCGGCTCATTTAACTTAGAAGAGTTATCCCTTGAAACACTGTCCGCGTTATTACCATCACACCTGGGACTCAACGGGACGATAACGGGTAACGGACATATTGAACAGCGCGAGTCCGCGGAACTCAGAGGTGAACTGCGACTACAGACCAGCGCCGGACAGATTCTCCTTATGCAAAAAGATGGCGACGATCAATCGTCCGATTCACAGCTGACATTCGGTGCCGGTAGTGCGGATATCGAGATGCAAGATAATGAATTGCGTATGGAAATCACGCTGCCGATACAAGAAGGAGACATGGTCAAGGGGTATGCTCGGGTTGCTGCCGGCAGTGAACCATGGTTACAACGGCCCATCGATGCCGAAGTAACGACAGAAGTCAAAGATGTCGCATTCATTGGAGAATTGATTCCTCAGGTGGAGCGTTTTGGAGGGCAACTCCAAGGTACTATGCGAATTGATGGGATCTTGCAGGAACCCAGATACGATGGCCAAATCAGTTGGAGCAAAGGTCGTGTTGAACTACCGGGCCCCGGCGTAATCCTCGGTGATATCGACGCTCGGCTATCCGGTAACCCCTTTGCCGGTATGAATGTCACCGCCCGTGGGCAAAGCGATGGCGGTGTCGTGAAAGTTGACGGAAATGTCGATTTCTCAAAAGGCGCACTGGCGCTCGACATGGAAATTCAAGGTGATCGTGTACAAGTCTCCAATACACCCCAAGCAAAGGTCTATGTATCGCCAGACTTACACGTCGGAGTCGAACGAAATCGTCTTCGTGTAGAGGGCACGGTGAATGTGCCCAGAGCACAGATTACTTTGCGAGAGATACCTAAAACCGCGATTAAGTCATCCAGTGATCAAGTCATTGTTAACGAGACAACGACAGCGCAAACACCGACAAAACGCTCAATCATTGCACGGGTACGCACGGTACTTGGAGACGATGTGAATTTCAACGGATTCGGTTTGAGCGGGCGTTTGGGTGGTGAAGTCGTATCGATCGAAAAACCGGGTGAAGTAACGATTGCTGAAGGTGAGATAAATATTCTAGACGGTCGTTATGAAGCATACGGTCAAAACTTGACAATTCAGACTGGACGCTTATTGTTTTCTGGAGCGGAGATAACCAACCCCGCGCTGGATTTGCGTGCAACACGCCAACCCACCGAAGATGTCATTGTCGGTGTGACCGCCCGTGGTACCTTGCAACAACCTGAGTTCTCTTTGTACTCTGAACCCAGTATGACGGAGCGTAATCAGCTTTCGTATTTGCTTCTGGGAAGGCCGGCCGATACTGCTTCAAGTAGTGAGAAGTCGGCGCTCGGCCAGGCAGCTTTGGCACTTGGACTAAAACGTGCTGGTGGTATAACCGATCGGATCAGCGATCAAATTGGTTTGGATCAATTAGGTGTTGAGGCGCAACCAGGCAGCACGTCCGAGCAGGCGGCGTTTGTCATTGGCAAGTATCTCACACCAAAATTGTATGTGAGCTATGGCATCGGGTTGTTTGAACCCATAAATACATTGCGTCTGCGTTATTCGATTAATCGCAATTGGAAGTTGGAAACCGAATCTTCCGGCAGAGCCAGTGGTGGCGACATTATTTATTCGATCGAGGGTGGACGCTAAGGGCGTTATGTATAAAGTTCCTTTCGTCATTTCCGCAGATTTCTAGTACAAGTCATTCTATAGTGTCCGGAGAACCTAGGAGAAAAAGACGTCGTGGGTGGCTGCGTGTAGGGATAGCGATACTCGCATTCGAGGTTATCTATGTCATCGGCGCCAATGTATTCTTAAACTCATCCCTTGCAAACGACGTCATCAATCGTCGGCCGGATCGTATCTATATTGAATGGGGTTCGGTCTGGACGCTAGTTCCCGGGTTAGTGCACGTAAAGGACTTAGGGTTTCGCAACCAAACACGACGCACCCAAAGTTACATCGCTGTTGATGACCTTACCGTGTTTTGCGCGTTGTCCGCGTTTGTGCAACGTACCTTCCGTACGCATTGGCTTCGCGCATCCGGCATCGTGATTAAAGTCCGTCCGAGACCGGTCGATTTAGCGTCTATCGAAACCGTGAAGGATTATTTTCCATCCATTCCGGGTCTTGGGTTAACGCCCGCTCAAGATCTGTCGCGATCTCAAATGAAAAAACCCTGGCGTATCCAATTAAACGGAATTACCGCGACGTCCATAAACGATGTGTGGTTTGCCAATTTCCGATTGCGAGGTAACGCCGAAGCTTTGGGCACCGCTGATATTGTTACGCGTGCTGAAGTATTGATTGAAAATGCCGAAGGTAAATTTCTTTTTGACCGTGCGACGGTTAATGATCAACTCGTCGCCGAGAAATTGAGAGGCGAATTCGATTCGGCGATGGCTCCTTTTGTGCCGCGAGAGAACCCCGGAGTACAGGCATTAAAGTTCTTAAGCGGCGAGTTATCCGTTTCTGCATTCGTTAAAGACCTTTCATTTATCAACCACTATTTACAACAAACCCCCTGGTTAGAACTCAATGGATCCAGTGATCTACACGGTCAAATTACCGTTGATGCCGGACGCATTGCCGGTGGCACGCAGTTGGAGTTCGGCAATGCCAACATCACCACAACGCTGGGCGATTATATTGCACAAGGCCGTGGTAGTATCATCGGTCACGTCACCGATGTTGCACAAGACCATGCGGATACGGGAATGACAGTTCGATTGGGCGAAGTGGAAATCCAACATCGAGATGACGAACTCGCCCATTTTAAAAGTCCAGGTCTCAGTTTCACCGTACACAGCGAACCGGTTGTCATTGGTGAGACTGTTCCGATAAACGCTGTGCACTTGTCCATCGACCAAAGCGATCTTCCCGATCTACGTTTGTTTAATCGCTATATACCTGGCTCAACGGCAATCGATATCACGGGTGGCGCGGGTCAATTGAAGGGAAAACTGAGTCTCACCAGAGAGAATATGGCTGGGAAATTGTGGGTAACAGGCGAGAAAACGGAGATAGGGATCAAAGATCAATCCATCACTACCGATTTGGACGTGGACATTGTTTTACGGAACGGTGATTTTGGTAGCAATGTATACGACTTCACTGGGTCTAGTGTCCAATTACAAAATGCCACCGTGGCCAACGACCGACAACCAGACGGTTGGCGGAGTGACATTAAGTTACATGACGGACGATTACATTGGCCTGGACTGGCACAGCGCATGCAACGATTACAGTCGGACAACGTTTCTCCCTTATCTTTACCCTCGGGTTCACTATCCTTAAGCGGAGGTATATCGGACATCAGTGTTATTAATCCCTTGTTCGCGAAAGGTCCGCGCGTGGCGTTACAAGGCCCGGGTACTTTTGAGGCCACCCTTAATCTGGATGCGATGAAATTCACCGAAGACAGTAATATTGCGATACGTTCCGATACACTTTCATTGACTTTCCTGGATTACCTGGCCGTTGGTCAAGGCGAGATCAATGCACGATTGCAGAGTGTCTCCGAGCGACCCGCACTAAAATTATCTGTCAGTACCAGCAATGCATCACTAAAGCGGCGGGGCGATGTGCGAAATCACATCGAAAGCTTGTCAATTTTCATGTATGCCACCGGGGCCATCGAACAAGGGTTTAATGCACTAACAGACCCAAATGTGCGTATCGAGCTTAAAAATGGCAGGGTGCCCGACATTCGTGTTTACAACGACTATCTACCTCATAACTCCATGGCGCTACTGATTTCAGGACAAGCTCAACTAGATGGCTGGTGGGAACTCGGCTCGACAAACGGTAGAGGCGAACTCATATTAAGCGCGCCTGATGTGACTGCGATGATACGCGAACAACCGGTAACAGGTTCCGTGACTCTCAAAAGTGAACTACACGATGGCGATGTGAAAGCGATGCAATTCGATCTTCGTGGCACCCAGCTCTCCGTTAGCGATGTCGTACTGTCCGACCAAGAAACTAGCCCGTGGAGCGGTACTTTAAAAATCGCCGACGGCGACATCAAGTTATCGCGACCCATCAATATAGATGGCATCGTCGATTTATCGTTGCAGGATACACGGCCTTTTATCGACCTTTTCGGTACGCGGAATGGAAAACCGAAATGGCTCAGCGATGTGTTTAATATCAAAAATATAACTGGTCGTACCAAGATTCGATTGGATGACAATGATATAACACTGAACGATATGGAACTTAGCGGAGACAAGCTGACTTTGCTCGGTCACATACGATTTTCAAACAAAAACCTTAAAGGAATGGCCTACGCCAAGTATCGCAAATTTGGTGCCGCCGTTGAGGTGGATGGGAAAGAACGTGAATGGTTTTTTGTTAAACCGAAGAAAAAATTTGACACGTATCCTGGTTTTAATGAATACACACAATAAAACACGGTTATCACCCATGTAGTTTGGATGAACTCAATCCTTGTTTAAATGTGACTTTTCATATGAATTGGTAGTCCGTGTTCTCAACAACTACACTACTCCTCACACAACAAATTTCCACGCAAGCCTTAGGATCATTATGCGTAAATGAAAAAGATAATTCTTTTAGCAGGTCTGTTTTTGAGCGCCTGTCAGATTATTCCGAATCAACCACCTTTGCGGACGAATCTTCCACCAATGTCAATGAGTAAAGCGGACCTAAACAAGGATGGGAGTCTGGATCCAGGCGAGTTCAACCAACGCCTTGAAACCCTCTTTGAGCAACGTGATGTGAACGATGATGACGGGCTGACCCCATCAGAACTTCCCAAAGTAAACCCGGATGCTTTCGAACATGCCGACCAAGACAACAGCGGCCGTCTCTCACCTAAAGAGTATCAAATACTACGAAATCTCGACTTCAGACGCTTGGATACTGACGATGACAATGTCCTCGTCCCTCATGAGTTGTTTCGCTGGTAGAGAAAAAAACAGATTGTAAAAATCACCACGGCCACGAAAAGTTCTCTTCTAAGGGGTCAGTCGAAAACCAAGTAGACTAATTATCTAAATGCTCGAAGATTTCTTCGAAATGGAATTATCAACGCTTTTATTGTTTGTCCTTGGTCTGTTTTTGTTACTGACTGGAGCCGAAATCTTGGTGCGTGGCGCATCACGGCTTGCTAACGCGTTAAAGATATCACCGTTAGTCATTGGGTTAACGGTGGTGGCTTTCGGCACCAGTGCTCCCGAGATGGCTGTCAGCATGCGTTCTGCATTTAGCGGACAAGCGGGTGCCGATCTTGCGTTAGGCAACGTGGTCGGTAGTAATATCTTTAATATTTTGTTGATCCTTGGCTTATCAGCCACCATCGCACCATTGGTTGTCACCCAGCAATTAGTGCGATTGGATGTTCCCATTTTGATCGCTATCTCCGTGCTCACACTGTTGTTAGCACTGGATGGCGGTATTGGTCGCTGGAACGGTGTAGTGCTGTTTGGCGGTATCATTGCTTATACCGTTTTTGCCATTATCCAGGGGCGTAAAGAGAGCGATGACGTCCACAAAGAGTACGTTCAAGAATACGGCAGTGCCTCCAAAGGTGGAGGCAAGTTGTTGCAGAATGTTCTGTTCATTGCCATCGGACTGGGTATGCTTGTGCTCGGTTCGAACTGGCTCGTGGACGGTGCGATCACCATTGCCCAATCATTTGGAGTGAGCGAGTTAATCATCGGACTCACCATTGTTGCCGCGGGTACCTCCTTGCCGGAAGTCGCGACTTCAGTGATGGCGAGTGTCAAGGGCGAACGCGATATCGCCGTTGGCAATGTGATCGGCAGCAGTATCTTTAATATTTTGGCGGTGCTTGGCCTGGCGGCCCTAGTCGCGCCGAACGGAATAAACGTCGCCCCCTCTGCGCTGTACTTTGACATCCCTGTGATGATTGCGGTCGCGCTTGCTTGTTTACCGATTTTCTTTACCGGTTACACCATCGCTCGCTGGGAAGGCATGCTGTTTCTCGGTTACTACATCGCTTATACGGCTTTTTTGATTCTCGCTGCTTCCCGCCACGACGCCCTGGAAGCTTTTAGCATGATCATGCTGTTGTTTGTCATACCACTGACGGTGGTTACATTAGCTCTGACCGTCCTGCGCCAGCGAAAGGCTGTTAAAGGTTGAGCGATGGGATAACAACTGCAGGTTTTGATAAACTATTTCACTGTTGTGTGACAAAGATTGCACTCTCTGGAAGACCCAATACAATCCATAAGCAAGTCGGGTACGCAGTCAAGGATGGTCGAGCATGATCAGTTCACAACACCGTGTTCGGGTAGTAGATCCAAAAGTTGATTGGTTTCTATCATCTGTTCTAGCAATCGACGTGTGTCGACCGCAGAAGATTGTTTAAGGATCTTCTTTGCTAGATCCCGGCAATGAAATACGGATAGGTGACGTATCATCCATTTTATCCGCAGAAGCTCGGCCGGGTTCACACTGAGTTGAGTGACTCCAATACCGAGTAAAAACGGGATGGCTCGAATATCGCTCGCCATCTCGCCACAAATACTGGTTGGTCTTCGTACGCGTCGTGCTTTTTTGAGTATGCGATCAAGAATGTGTAAAACCCCGGGATGAAACGTGTCGTACAAGTCAGTCACTTTTTCGTTACTTCGGTCAACCGCGAGCAAATATTGCGCGAGATCGTTGGTCCCGATAGAGAAGTAGTCAACACGTTCCGCCAACGCCTCCATTTGATACACCAATGCAGGGACTTCCACCATAACGCCGATCTTGGGTCTTTTGACATGAATTCCCTCAGTTTCTAGTTGTGCCAGACCTTCGTCAACAAAGTTTAGGCATGTATCGAGTTCATCAACAGTTGTCATCATTGGAAACAATAGTCGGCCGTTACCCGTTTCGTGCGTCGCCCGCAGGAATCCGCGCAATTGGGTCAAGAACAACTCCGGGTGATCCAGGGAAATTCGCACTCCGCGCCATCCCAAAAAAGGATTAGGCTCTTCGATAGGGAAATAGGGTAGCGGTTTGTCGCCGCCGATATCCAACGTTCTCAGATTGACGGGTCGAGGAGCCAGGAACTGAAACATCTCTTTATACAGTTGATACTGCTCCCGCTCGGTCGGAAATCGGTCGCGAGGCATAAACAACAATTCCGACCGGTACAAACCGACTCCCTCGGCGTTGTATTCCAATGCCCGTTCCAAGTCAGCTGGAAAGCCTGCATTGGCTAACAATTGAATTCGTTTTCCATCTGTGGTGATGGCAGGTAAATCCTTTGCCGCAAATAACTGTTGGGTCAGTTTTTGTTCGCGCTTAATTAATCGGCGGTAATCTCGTCGTAATCCGCCGCTCGGATCGAGGCAGACGCGCCCTTGAAATCCATCGACAATCACCAAACGGTCGTGTAACGAATCCAGCGGGAGACCGGCCAGGCCGACTACTGCCGGTATTTCCATAGAACGCGCCACAATGGCTAAGTGCGACAATAAAGATCCACGTTTCGATACCACACCACCGATATTCTCAACCGGCAAATCCAGTAGGTCCAAGGGAGTGAGCGAATCGCCGGCAAGTACTAAAGTTTCGCCTTACTCGGCATTTGTGTGGCATGATTTAACAATACTTGAAGCACTTTCTGGCCCAACGCCTTAATATCGTTAGCACGTTCTCGCAGATAAGGATCTTCTATGGTATGAAACCGCTGGGTTAGTGTCAGGACGGTGTGCCGTAACGCAGAGGGCGCCCACAGCCCTTGCCGGATACGCTCGACGGTGGGACCGATAAACTCGTCACTGACTAGAATTAGCCGATAGGCGTCCAACAAGACATCCTGCTCGGCGAAAACGTCGTTCAATCGCCGCGAATTTGCATTTATTTCATTCGCAACTCGTTTGACGGCAGACCGGAACTGCTCTTCCTCTAAGTTCGTCTCGGCAACCGTGCGGTCGGGAATATGTTCAAAATCGGTTTGTTTGACGACAACCCATACCTTCCCAATACACACGCCCGGTGCTGCAGCAACACCGTCCACAAATAACTGACGCGAATACGCACCGCGCGAGGGTTTGAACTGATTGATGGCTTCTGCATACGCAATGGCGCCGGCGAGCTGGGCAGACAATGTCATTAGAAATGCGACATCGTTCTGGGGAAAACGTATTTTGCGCTGGTGCTGCACGACCAGTGCGCCTAACACTTTGCGTTGGTGCATAATCGGCACCCCTAAAAATGCATTATCGGGATGCTCGCCGGATTTTGGGAAGGGTTTATAATGGGGGTGTGTTGACGCTGTCGCCAAATTTATCGATTTCGCCTCCTCTGTAACAACGCTCACTAAACCTTCACCAGCGGCTAGAGTCACCCGCCCCGGAGCATTGGGATTAAGACCGACCGCCGCCCGCAAAACGTTAACCCCTTCTGCGTTGCGCAGAAACACGGCGGCGATTTGGACCTGTAATGCCTCACTGATCTGGGTTACCACGATGTCAAGGCAGTCTTCCAACGAAGCCGCGTGGTGCGCCATTTCCACTATCCGGCTCAAATCAGCGAGCGTTGATTTTCGTTTGCGAGGTCGGTTCACCAGCGATATTCCGTTTGGAAGAAGCAACGTTGCTAAAGCGTATCATTATGACAGCACCAATACTGCTTCATGCACCCGTGTTGGAACGATTTATGACATGCTGTCCCCGTTCAACCGCAATAAATCGACACCGACCCGCCACTTACCGGGTGTGGATTAGCTGTCTTTTGCCAGAGTCTGTCTCAATATGCTCAGTCGTGCGGATACGCCACCGATGGCCTCGGAAAACAGTTACAGCAAGTCGCCGGTGTTCACGTTGATCTCAAACTAATTTTCCACCCCTTCATGTTGGCGGCGTTAATCGGAATAAATAACAAGTTTTACTATTCACTTTTTATATTTCAGGGATTTCAACCAGATACGCAACATAAGGAGTGGTACACCTGCTCTTGACGTGAGAAACTTTATTAACGGATATCGAAATGTTTTAAATTGACCCAGCCACAATGACATGGATACGATGCGCTCGGTTAAACGTTCCTTTTCATTCGCTTGAGGCGTTGGTTTATCGTAGACAGGCACATTGATACCTTTGTTGCGCCAGCGTTCTATACGCAATGGCGCGTTTAATCCCTTGCGCCGAGTTTGTAGCTGATGTGTGACATAACTGGTATCCGTTGACACATCGCTCGCCACCAGGGTGCCTCTTTGTACGGCCTTTGCGACCACTTCCGCACCCTTGGCCGTGCGTATCAACAGCCGCGAATGGGCTTTGAACTTGTAATCTCCGTGTTCGTCCCGCGTCCATGTGTCGCTGACGGAAACATCGGCAAATTCACACGAACCGTCCAGACAAACCTGACACCGGCGCGGCATGTATAAACCCGTGAAGTAGTTGTAGGCGCCGTCTTTGTAGTTGGACGGGTGCAGGTTCCGTTCAACCCCGTCCGGCATGATGGCACGCATTCTGCCCGGCCATTCGCCGCCACGAAATTCGAACTGCTTGATGGATTCCTTGGCAATACCTTTGGTTTGAAGCAGCTCCGGTACCACGTTGGTCTCCAGTGCCCCGCCGCAAAATAAACCCACGACGACGGTAATACGTTCCTGCAACCACGGATTGTCTGCCAAGGCTTTACGGTAGCCATGCACATGACAGGGCAACGCCGCCAATGCGTAACGCCCTGGTGTCTGGCGGATTTCACGAAAAATGCTGTTTAACGGAATGATGGAATAGTGCGAACCCTGACTGTTTAATAGTTCTTTCCGGTTGCGCGCGATGAACGGCTCTCCCAACCAGGGTTTGTCAATGCGCATCCGGGTGACGATGCAACCGTCGACGTCGTTGTGTTCTAACATATCGGCAAGCAAACCCGTTACCACGCCGCCACCGGCGCCGCTTTGCCGAATTGCGTCGTCGGCACAGTAAGCAACGTAGGTTTTTTGTACCCAGCCATCAAAACCCATGCTATGGGCCTTCGCGCCGAAGGTGATTTCACTGAGAGTCTGATAATGCACATCACCGCCAGGACATGCTTCGCCGCACAATCCACACTGTGTGCAACGCTGCGGGTCCAGCACCGGATAATAGTCGTCATCCAGATTGATCGCATCCTCTGGGCATATGCCCACACAAGTGCCACTGCGCGCACACAAGGATTTATCGCGGAACGCGACGGATAAACGCTGCACATCGACTTTCGGTGTTCCGACTTTGTTCATCTCTCGCTCAAGCGTAGGCAGGACAAATGCTTTAATATCCATTCGGGTGCAATCCGTGTTTTGCTCGTGTGAACAATGAATAAACCTCACACGCGTATGAACCGTTCGTACTTTGCACCAACTCGTCAAACGGGTTGTGGTTTGCGATCATCTTTGGGCAGGGTCTCCTCAGCTCAATAACAATAGGTGTTGCATCCAACGAGTGTGTGATTAGACCGGTTCGAGAAACGCCTCAATTCTCGGTGCAACGGTTAGCGGAAATGGATTCAATGGAACGGTGATCCACCGCTACACCGCGCCAAATTACCTAGCCACATAGGCTAGGGGAAAATAAAAAAGATAGTGGCGACGAACCGGGGATTAAACGAGAATCGCGGGTGGACCGCGAACATCATGAAAAACGTCGCTAGAGAAAGGAAACGAATTGGTTTTGTGTATTTTCGTCTGTTGTCGTGGCCGTTCGAAAATCCGCCAACGATATAAAACGAAAATGGCTAATTCGCTGTCGGGATCGGCCTCTTTAGCATTGTTCTCCAACCCGACGAAGCTGTGATCGGTCTCCATCGCATCGACACCGTGCCCGAGCAAAGCGGGTGTCGCCAATGCCCATACGGCCAAGGCTAGCGAAACACCGATATGTCGGAGCGAGAGGGTCATTTCCCTTTGTTGAAGGAATGCTTCGAGTTACTCGGCGATAATGTATGTGGCACGTTACATTCCGTAATAGTTACAGTAACTCTCTTGTGGTGAACCTAGAATGCATCTTCTATGGTCAGCATACGGAGATTATTATAGGTTATGTGTGTTCACGGATACAGGAAAACTCATCTTATCATTGTACGAGCTGGCGGGGTGTCCTGGAAAGATTGAACGCACACCAGCGAAGATTGGGGATTCGCGAATTTTTCGCCCTGGCGACCCTGGGCCATTGAGGGTTATTTAGCCGTGATCCAGGATCAAGGAGACCAGCGATACCCATCTGTCTGTTTCGCCAACGCGCAATTCACCGATCAAGTCGCGCGATCAGGTGACGTGGAAAAATGAGAAACAACTGCCCTGCCTGCCTGAGAGCTTTCAGCCGCATCCATCCGCTTGGAAAAGGGGACTGATTTACATTCCATGAATATTCTTTTCTCGCAGGTTTCGCAAATAGCTTTGTCAAGTTTATTGAATATGTGGTTAATCGCCTCTTCTTTGGAATTGTAAATATGATCACGGTTAAGTATGTCCATATAACCACCCCGTTCCAATATTTCACACGCACTGTCTTTGAGGCGATAAAGATAGAGATTGCCGCCCATTCGCCGTCTCCATTCCGTTTCATTGACTAAGAGCTCCGCACCGGCAATATCTACTTGGTTAATTCCTTTCGTCAGTAATAGTAGATGCTTTTGCTCCGGGTAGTGTTCCCGAAAGAGACGGAACATCTCACGGACATGTGTTACTGACCCAAAATAAAGCGAATCTTCAATACGTAATATCTTTAGTTGGGGGCACTCAGGCAACGTTACGCTAGAGGTGAATTGCCGATGCGGCGAATTCGGATCGGGCAGCCGAGGGATCACCCTTGGCCGGGAGGTCTTTCTCAAATAAAACATAAGGGAGAGCATTACACCCAATAAGATGGCGAACTCTAACTCCAGGAAAAGAGTGCCGAGAAAGGTCACTATCATCACTGTCGCTTCTTTTCGATCGGCACGGATGATTCTGTTGATGTGATGAAAGTCAATCAAACGCCAGGCGACCATAAACAGCAGTCCGGCCATTGCCGCTTTGGGTAGATAAGCCGTAAATGGTGCAACCAACAACAATAGGACGATTAGAAATAAACCGGCAAAGATAGCGGCAAATGGTGTTCGCGCGCCCGCATCATAATTTGTCGCACTTCGATTAAAGGATCCCGTGGCGACATAGGCGGAGAAAAAACTACCGACGATGTTGGATAAGCCTTGACCGATAAACTCCTGGTTCCCTTCGATCGCCTGGCCCGATCTAATGGAAATTGCGCGCGCAATGGATACCGCCTCGGTCAACGCAAACAATGTCATCGCCAATGCGACCGGCGCCAATTCACGGAAGATCTCAACGGAGAAGAGGGGTAAGGATAGCGGCGGCAATTGGCGTGGCAATGCGCCGACCATGTGGATACCGGTGGTCGGTTCATGGAGAAATAAATTGAGTAAAACGGCGCTGCAACTGCCCACGATTAAAGCAATAATCATGCCCGGCGATCTTGGCCACAGGCGTTTGGAAAGAATACCAGTCAATAGCGTGATCAATGCGACAAGAGACACCAGTGGGTGCATGTCGGGTATGTGATTCCACAAATAGTACAGCGTATTGTGCAGATGTCCGCCGGATGGAATATCTAACCCGAAAAAGTGCTGTGCCTGTTTGGTAATAATCAAAATCGCTGCACCGGCGGTAAACCCGACGATGACGGAATGCGAGATAAAGTTGACCAACGTACCTAGCCGCGCCAGACCCATGATCAGTTGGATGACCCCAACCATAAACGCCAACGTGATGGCGAGTGCTACATAATGCTCGCTACTGGGATCGGCGTGGGTGCTGAGCGCCGAGAACATAACGATAGACGCAGCCGTTGTCGGGCCTGAAACAAGATGCCAGGACGAGCCAAACAATGCCGCGATGATAGCCGGTGCGATGCCGGCGTACAGGCCATACTCCGGTGGCATACCCGCAATGGTCGCAAAGGCGACGCCTTGGGGTAATACAATGATGGCACCGGTCAATCCGGCTATTAAATCGGAGGGTAGTGTTTCGCGCGTTACACGCGGCCACCAGCGAAGAAACGGGAGCAACCGTTTCAACCGGGCAAGACCTATTCGTTGAATGCCGAACATCCTTTAAGAGGATACTACCTAAGTTGTAAATGAGACGTCGAGTCCGGTCGCAACCGACCGAGATCGTGAGATAGGACGCGTGGTGGACAATAACGACTATTGCGTTAACTGTAAACGCCGCTAAAAGCTATTTTCTCCATTTTGTTATTTGAGTTGTAAATGGTACATAAACTTTGTCTAGCAAAGTAAAGGCTACCCGGTGTCCTGCAAAAAGCAGAAGAATATAACGTCAATATCAGATGCTAAACCAACGCGTCGTCCCGTCATGAACCAATGTTTTCATTGGGAAGAGCATGTCAAAATGGCGGCTGGACTATGCAACGGTTCGTCATGCTTGCGCACCCACACTTTGTGGCTATCGATACCTACGTCTTCGAAGCGAACGGCATCCGCGTCGATTTGCGCTACATAAATTCGCCTGGTTAGGTCGTAAGTAAACGATCCGAGTTAGACATTACCATTATCTTGGTAACCCCAACCGCTCTGACACAAGTTACCATCGGCGTCTCGTATCGAGAAGGTATGATCATCGAGCACATAAAACAGCATTTTCTCGATTCTGGTCGACCAAGCTCCAGTCACATTTGTGCTTTATCCACGGTTGTGGACAGCGTAAAAAGCAAGAAAACGGCTGTCGGATTAACTCGCACTTGGTTCGTTTCCGGTGGTCGGGATTAACCACCGAACAACCGTTCGGTGGTTATCCTGTGGATGCATTTAGCTGGCCGCGTACTTGTCCAGGGTTTCGCGAATGGCGCGTATGCTTTCAGGGCCTTCCTTGCGTTGAAACAAAAGCTCTTCCGTAGTTTCAAAGTCTCCGTACAGTTCCTTGTTCACACGTTTTGCACGGGTGATAGCAGCACCTTCCAATATCGCGCCGGCAAACAAGCCTTCGCTACGAGAGTAAGAGACCATTGGACTTTGTAAAAAGACATCAAGGTTGGCACTCGCTTCGCGTCCAACCGGTCCGGCGGCAATACCGGCCTCGGCACCCACAATCGGCTTGCCACTGAGCAAGGTATTCAAACCTTTGTCGGACATAATAAGCATTAGCAACGATACCTTCTGCGCTCCGATTTGTGCACCAAAGGTCAAACTGGTTAGACGGGTAAACAGAGGTACGCCGAAACTTCCGTCTTCGTGCCGGCAACTCACCATACCGCGTCCGAATTTACCGCCGATGCCTAAATCGGCCTGCCCGATCTGGGGAAAGACGGCAACGCATTTAGCGGACTCTATTAACTTTTTGGGGATACGTTTATCGGCTGAGCTACCCATTTGCTCATCCAACATGGTGATCGCCTTTTCAACGTAGTTGCCGGGTTCAAACTCTTCCGCGCTAACAGGCTGTCCCGTACCTTCTTCATGATTGTCGGCCCATGCAAGTAAGGGCAAACCAAAGCTGAAACAGGCAACCAGACTCAGTGTCCATTGCGTGATTGATATTGTCATAATCGATATCTCCTGGTGTTCAATGTGTAAGTCGATGGAAAATGAAACTATGTACTCTCATCGATTGTTTAGACTGGAGAGCTAGGCCGGAAAGTCACACAACAAAGTCGTTACTGTTTCAAGTTGCTTCTGCGTTTCTGACGCTCTGCTTGCTCAATGCCCACGTCCGTCAACAAATCAATTAGACCCCGCTTAGTCGACTCCAACTGCCGGTTCGATAGAGTGGGGATCAAACGACGTAATGCGTGCATGTGGTATCGCAACGGTTCCTTGGAGCGTTTTGCGGTCATACTCATCGTAGTCACTTATCTGCGCCGGGTTTGACCACGCCATAACCATCCCAGCACCACGCCTATCAACAACACCGCAAATACCATAGCCGAACGAGGCAAAGATACCGTCCAGATCAACAAACGCAGTTCCACGATGGCCATGTTCTGTAGAACGAATGCCGCGAGCGCCAGTAATAACAACACACTCACATAGACTTTTACCCTAGTCATTCTTGTCCTGATCCTTGTCCGATTTTGAAAACTTAATACAGTAAGGCCAATAGTTGGTTGCCCACGGGTGTGCAGGTGGTGTGCTTCTGCGTTTTCTGTAGAAAAATGGTTTCCATCTTTGCAACGAAATGACGCGCAACGGCCTTTTTTTAGTTGAACTTGATTTCACTTCAACCACCGCTTCTGAAAGTCATCACCCGCGATACCGTCTGCAATAAGGGAGCACATCCGCACGCGATTACGCAGGAAGCGAATAACCGTTATCCGCCTCGAGCTTTGTATGGATAAATTCAAAGCGTGCGAGCGCGCGATACAAACGCATCTTTGCGCCACTCAGACTGGTGTCGAGACGGCCCGCAATCGCGTTGAGCGATAAATCATCGAAATAACGCAGTCGTAGGACTTCACGATCGTTGGACGAAAGAGCGTGCAAAGCGACGTTTACCGCATTCCGCCGTTGAACCGTTTCGGCAAAGTCCCTGGTCATTGCCGAATCATGTTGCAATTCCACCTCCTCCAAGGGGTCACAAACCTTATGCCGCGCATGCTTTCTAGACACGCTATAGCATTCGTTACGAACAATACGATACAACCAGGTGCGGAAACTCGAACGTTCCTGAAAACGGCTGACACCATGGTATAGCCGGATCAACACTTCTTGACTGGCTTCCTCAGCCATGCTCGGGTTGCGCAAATAAGACAAACATGCACGGTAGATGTCACGATCATAACGCCGTAATAACGCTTCGACTGCATCTAAAGCACAAGGCTCCCGCTGACGGGCGACCCGTGCCAATTGCTCGTCCGTATAGGAAGAAATATCCGCATAAATACCGTGTTTGATGACTTGACCAAACCCATTGTTTGGCATTTGTAAACACCTCGAGTCGGAATCGAGTGCACACGATAGAAAACTTTATTTAACAAATAAAACGAATTATTTTGCTCAACTCAATCAATTATTTTTGTTGAATAGGGGTCGTACAAACTAAGAAATCCGAAGCCTCAATAGCTAAGCCATTGATTTTATTCTTCTCTTTTTCCAAGCAAATACGCTCAGCGGGGTTAAAACGAAAATCTCCCGTGACCCCGGTCAGCGCCATGGCGGGATAACCTACGCACCACCGGGTACGAGGAAAAAGACTACCCATTCGCGCAAAAAAGTCACACATCAATTCAGAACGAACTGTGACTTTCACAATGTGCTTGCAGTCTGTCTGACCGAAGTTATTTCTTTTCACGTTTACAAATAGGAGAAACCGTAAAATGCATCGACAATTGTTTATCGGGCTGCTTGGCTTCACTGTTGCTTTGTCACTGGTGAACGCGGCACGCGCAGCAGAATTCGCCCAAGGTGACCAGGAGATTCAAGTCTCGGCCGGTTTATTTACCGCCAATGGCTCGGATACCGGTACCGCCAACGGTGAATTATCCTGGGGCAAATTTATGGCCGACCAATGGCAGTACGGCGTGTTGCAAAGTATTAACTATGAATTCATTGAACGGGCTGACGATATCTGGACCGCATCAACGGTGGGTTTTATCAACTACCATTTCCGCACCGAGCACGAAAAGTTCAAACCGTTCGCCGGCGCGTTTATCGGCGCCGTGTACAACGAAGACGATGCCGAGGGCACCATCGGTCCTGCGTTGGGATTCAAGTACTTTCTGAGTGATAACACCTATCTGGTTACTCGCTACCGCTTCGAGTGGTTTTTCGATGATTTAGATCTAGGCGATATCGATAGAATCGATGAAGAGATTGGAGATGTATTCGAGGAAGATGTGCGCAGCGACGGTAATCACGTATTAACACTGGGTTTCGGTTATCGTTTCTAAACAGGAGAATCGTCAAGTGAATACAATGATTCTTAAATTGTTAACGGCTTTCGCCGTCGCGGTGACGGTGCTGCTGAGTGGCTGTATTTCGGCAAAACCTCAAGTGGAAGAGGCCGTAGCCGCCACACCCGCACCTGAACCAGAACCCGCCCCACCAGCGGATTCCGACGGCGATGGTGTTCCCGATGGTGACGACCGTTGTCCCGGTACTCGCGCTGGGGTCGAAGTCGACGCAACCGGTTGTGAAATTATTCTCAGCCTGCGTGGCGCATTGTTTGACTTCGACAAATCCAATCTGCGACCAGACGCGGTTGCTGCGCTGGAAGAAGTGCTACCGCTGCTGGCAAAGCATAAAACCAAACGCATCGAAGTCGCCGGTCACACAGACTCCATCGGCACGGACACGTATAATGAAGGTCTCGGTGCCCGTCGCGCCAGCGCGGTCACGGATTATCTGATTGAACACGGCATCGACGCATCGCGCCTACGGATCCAAAGCTACGGTGAGTCGCGACCCATTGCCGATAACGACACAGAGGACGGCCGCCAGCAAAACCGGCGTGTAGAACTCGTCGATTTAGGGAGCGATTAGGCCGGCAGCACTTTGTTAGCCAGCGGGAACGCTGCTAAACCTATTCAGTTCAACTCGTTTAAAAGCCCGATCGCAGCCGCTTCGGGCTTTTTTATTGTCCGTTCGAGCAAGTGACAACCCCGACAAATCATCCACTCTACAAAATAAGTCTATGGAAAGCGTTGGTATAATTAAATAATTTGATCAAATGGTTAACTGCAATGGACATTGATAGTTTCCGTACGCTTCTAGAAGTCAACCGCACTCGCCACTTTGGCAAAGCCGCCGAAGCATTGTTCATCACCCAGTCCGCCGTCAGTGCACGCATCAAAAAGCTCGAAGAAACCCTAGGTGTGACATTGCTAGACCGTCAACGACGGGATATTCATCCCACGCCGGAGGGCCGGCGATTACTGCGTCACACCGAACACATGTTGGCGCTATGGCGCAAGGCCCAACAAGACGTTGCGCTGGCCGAACAAGCACAGGTTCAACTCGCCGTCGGTGGTGTTGTCAGTCTTTGGGATGTCCGCTTGCAAAGCTGGGTGCACCAGGTGCACGACGCGTTACCGGAGGTTGCACTGTTCCTGGAAGCCTACGGACATGACCGGCTCATGCGGCGAATGATTGACGGCGTGCTGGATGTTGTCTTCGTGTACGAGCCACCCCAATTGGAGGAATTTATGACCGATCAGATTGCTAGTATTTCCCTGGTAATGGTCTCACGTCAACCCAATCAAACAGCAGAAGATGCTCTAAAAGACTACATCATGGTGGATTGGGGACAAATGCACGCCTTGCAACACGCCCGTCACTTTCCGGATGCGCCTGCGCCGGCACAACGTATCTCCCAGGGCACTATCGCACTCAACTTTATGCTGGCCTGCGGAGGAGCGGCATACCTCGCCGAAAAAACCGTAACGCCACTGCTGGAGGCCGGCCACTTGTTTCGTGTTGCCAGGGCGCCAATCATAGAACGCGGTGCATTCGCGGTTTACCCTCGACGCAGCGCACGGGTGGATTTAATAAAACAGGTGCTCGAATACTTTGACTGAGCGAGGAGGTGACTTTTTTGCCGTTTTCATCGGTCTGTAAAGCTGAATGAAAACAAACTACTAAGCTAACTTCGTTGCAAGACACAAGCATAAGCGTCGTACTGATTATCCTGTTACTCGCGGCTAACGGTTTTTTTGTCGCGGCGGAATTTGCACTTGTTAAATCGCGCGGGTTCCGGATACAAAGTAACGCTGATCACGGCAGCCGCGCGGCGCAACTGACGGTTCAGATCCAAAAACAATTGGAACCTTATTTGGCGGCTTGCCAGTTGGGCATTACTATGGCGTCGCTGGGCTTGGGCTGGATAGGCGAACCTGCCGTGGCCGCCCTACTCGAACCGATGTTTCACAAGTTGGGTTTGGGTGATCGTATGTTGCATACCATCTCATTTCTGTTGGGTTTTCTTATTTTTTCGTCGCTACACATCGTCGTCGGCGAACAGGTGCCAAAAACATTTGCCATTCGCAAGGCGGAGCCTGTGGCGGTCGGCACCGCGTATTTGCTGCACGCATTCTATTTGTTGTTTTACCCGATCAATTGGGTATTGAATAAAGCATCTAATACACTACTCCGGTGGTTGGGCATTGAACAAGGCTCACATGAAGAGGTGCTGACGAATGACGAAATACGCGGTCTCATCGACACCTCAAAAGAACATGGAGAGTTAGAAGTCGACCAAGCCGAAATGCTGCACAACCTGTTTGAATTCGATCAACGTGCAGTGGAACGCATCATGATCCCGCGCCCGGATGTCGATGTGTTGGATTTGCAGTCGAGCGACGAAGCGCACATCAAGACCATGCTACAAACACAACATTCTCGTTTGCCGGTGGTTGACGGAGATCAGGATAATCTGGTTGGCATCCTTTTGATTAAAGACTTGTATCATGCCCTCTTGAACAACGAAACTAACCCTTGGAAAAATATAAGATGTTATCTTCGAGAACCCCTCGTCATTCCAGAATCGTCTCCGATAGCTAAAGTATTCGAATCGATGCGCGCGGCGCGAACTCACATGGCCTGTGTGGTCGACGAATACGGTGTGTTTACGGGTATCGTCACCATGGAAGATTTGCTGGAAGAAATCGTCGGGGAAATTTCCGACGAATTAGATGCCCATTTACCGGAGTATCCCGTAGTGAAGAAGGATGACGGCTGGATCGCTCACGGATTGACACCATTGTCCGACGTCACACGTATCACGGGAATACAACCGTCAAACGATGTGAACGCCAATACCTTGTCAGGATTATTCATGCAACGCTTGGGCCGCATACCCGAGCGACACGATATGATCGAAGAGGACGGTTACCGCTTGATAGTCGCCGAAATGGCGGACCGGCGGGTTCAACAAGCGACCATCCAACAAATACCCGTTCCCGATCCCCAAGATCCGGCGTCGGTGGATGATCCCGATCAGCATACAATTGACGGCCCAGCACAAGAAGCAGAGGCCAGTCAATGATGCAAACACTACTGTACGATAAAAGTCAGAAAACGCTCACCGAGGGTGGTGAAGAACAAATCGCAGCATGGCAGAACAACCCGGATTCGGTCATTTGGATAGACTTTTTTGAAGAGAATTCGCTAGTAGAAGCCGACATCATGAAAAAAATATTCGGACTGCATCCACTCGCGATTGCCGATGCGCAACGCGAGCGTCACCCTGCCAAAATAGAAGCGTTCAAAGATCATACCTTCCTGTTACTCAAAGGATTGAGTGCCGAGACTACAACCATGGAGTTCGCCACCATACAGATCGCCCTGTTTATCGGTGACCGCTTTCTGGTGAGCCGGCATAGCGGGCCTTCGGTGAGCATCGACAAATTATGGAAAGAGGTTACTGTAACGTACGCCACCCAGACGCAACAAACCGTCGCCCTCCACCCGGACGCGCTCGCGATACGCCTGACTCGTTTTGTAGTCAATCGTTACATTCCAATCTTGTTAGACCTCGAGAAAAAGCTCGATACCATTGAGCAGGATATGATAGTTCACCCGCAAGACACGTTGCTATTCGAGTTGATTGAACACAAAACCAATCTCAAGAAAATGCGCCGTATCATGGCCTATCACACCAATATATTTAGCCTGCTGAAGAGCAATCACTGGCCGGCTATCGACTCTGAATGCGAACATGACATCAACGACGCCTACGAACAACTGGAACGGGCTACCAGTCTTGCCAGTTTGTATCACGAGCTGATATCGGATTTGCAGGACGGTTATATCTCGCTCGCATCACACCGTTTAAATAATATCGTCAAAGTGCTCACCATTATCACGGTTATATTTATACCGTTAGGATTTTTGGCAGGACTGTATGGCATGAATTTCGACAATATCCCTGAACTGCACTATAAGTATTCTTACTATGTAATACTCTCGATCATGGTTGTCATTGTGGTAGGTCTGCTCATTTTGTTTAAACGTATTAAGTGGTTGTGATTTTTTATCGACTCAAAACAGTACGGTCTATTGCATTCATCGGTGTAGTTACCCTGACCTTATGTCTTGGAGCGTATGCACAAGAATCAGATACGGCAGCCGATACCGCGGCCGATGTGCCACCCCCCGAGCCACTGGCGTTAGCTAACGACTGGTGGTCGTATTTCGAAGACGCGGGAGATCAACTGTCTGAACGAATCGATCTTTTTAAGTCCCGCCTGCAATCGACTAAGGATGCCGCGCGGGTCGAGGAGGTTTCCAACATTGTTGACGAGATTAACCGGAGTCTTGGTCTGTACGTGGAACTCAGGGAGCGAAAACCGGCAGCACCCGCCGAGCCCCCGGCGATTCTTGAAAGATATGATCTGGCCAGTGTACTTGAACTGGTTGGTCAGATCAGGGATTTACAACTCGAAGTCGATCTCGAGCGCGAGGAGATCGACCATCGTGATAAGGGAATAAATCAAGCGCGCCGGCAATTTGATACCCTGAGAGCCGCGTACTTTGCATCGGGAAAGCGTGCCCCAACCCGTCTCTCGCAAGGTCTCACTATTATTCGTGACCGTATGCGGCTGGTGTTGGCGCAAGAGGAGTTACGGCTTCTTAAACCTAATATCGCAAACAACGAAGAGCGGGTGAAAACTCTGCGCAAAATTCTGGCTAGCGCGTCGCAGCGCCTGGTGGCCAGCGGCGAAGACGTGGAGTCCTACGAACAGTTATATGAATTGGCCAACGCAGAAGTGATCCGACTGAATGACGAAGCCGCTTTTTACCGTTTGCGCACGGCGGGTGTCTCGGAAACTGCTGAAGACAATGCGAAAGCGCGGCGGTTTCGGCAAAGACTCATCGACTTCGATGTGCGCATCGCTACCGCAGAACTTACCCAGTGGCAAGCGCAAGTCGCTGTCGCACTGACCAGCCGGATTAACCCGGAACCCGACGAAGGCGATAACCTCGATCTTCGTCAACTGGTCAGTGAATTGGAACAGCGGCTTAAAGATACCGAGGCACAACGCTCTACCTGGCGCCGTGCTACCGATAACGAACGGGATACTGCGGAGACACAACTCTCATTAACACAGAGTCAAAACTCCGCGCTAACGGAAATTCATCGAACTCGTATTGAACTGACGGACGACACACTGCAGGCACTGGCGGAATTAAGGGAAAGTTTAGCAAAGGGCAAAATGCTGGCGGAATTGGCGGCGGACCGTTTAGCGCAGGAGGAAGGTCGGTTAGCCGCCTGGTTCACGGATTTGAAACAAAGCCTGTGGCAGCTCGGGGCTACCCTCGCGCGGTTGAGCAGCGAGAGCCTGTTTACCATTAACGAAACGCCTGTCACCCTCGTTGGCTTGATCAGGATATTAATTATTCTGGCGATTGCCTGGTGGTTATCCAAGATAGTTCGTCATGCACTCGATCGCGTCTCACAGCGCAGTGACGTCATGAATCGCGCTTCTTTGTACACCATTGGGCGATTGTTTCATTACGCGATACTGGTGATCGGCATCTTAGTCGGTCTCTCATCTATCGGTCTCGACTTCACAAAACTCGCCTTGTTTGTCAGCGCGTTGGGCGTAGGTCTCGGTTTCGGCCTTCAGGCCATATTCAGTAACTTCGTCGCTGGCCTTATCATCTTGTTTGAAAAGAGCCTCAAAGTCGGCGACTTCGTGGATCTCGAATCGGGCGTAACTGGCGAAGTAAAGGAAATCAATATTCGCAGCACTCTCGTGACCACCAACGATAACATTGACATATTGGTACCCAACTCCGAATTCGTCAGTGGCCGTGTCATTAACTGGACACTGCGCGAAGCCCATCGTCGACTACGGATACCGTTTGGGGTGGCCTACGGTACCGATAAAGAACTAGTAAAAAAGGCAGCGCTGGAAGCCGCTGCCAATGTTTCGTTTACCATGACCAGTCCCGCTAGACGCCAGCCGCAAGTATGGCTGATTGGGTTCGGAGACAGCAGTTTGAACTTTGAACTGGTCGTATGGTTGAAACCGGAGGCAGTCAATCGCCCCGCTGCCACGCACGCTGCCTATACCTGGGAGATCGAAACAGCGTTGGGTAAATATGGCATTGAAATTCCGTTTCCACAAAGGGACTTGCACTTACGCAGTGGTTTTAGCCAAGTCTTGTCCGACTCCACGAAGGATGAGACGACGCACGACGCGAATCCTCACCTGGTAGCGGACGCCAAGGTATGAGTGGACTACGGACACTTGGATGGCGTGAATGGGCAACATTGCCTGATCTCGGTATCGATCGCATTAAATGCAAGGTCGACACCGGCGCGCGCACCTCTGCTTTACACACTTTTTTTATCGAACCAGACCTAAAACGTAACTTAATACGATTTGGAATTCATCCGCTGCAAAGACGCACAGATATTGAATTGGTGTGCGTCGCCACACCCATCGATCAACGTTTCGTTACTGACTCAGGCGGACATCGTGAAAAACGCTATGTCATTCGATCCACGTTACAACTCGGTGGAGATCAATGGCCTATCGAGCTGACACTGACGGACCGCGACACCATGCGGTTTCGCATGTTACTTGGGCGAACCGCGTTGAACAAACGATTTACTGTCGATCCAGCGGCATCCTATTTGATGGGGAAGCCGAGCAAACAAACCAAACTTCGCAAAATTAGGAGGTAGTGTGATGCGTATTGCATTGTTAACCCGAGCTAGAGACCGACTGTATTCAAACCGCCGTATGGTTGAAGCCGCTAAAGAACGCGGCCATGAAATCGAGTATGTACACACCTTGAATTGTTATATGGACATTGCGTCTCACACGCCCAGTGTGCATCTCGCCGGTCAGGAGTTGCCGTTTTTTGATGCTGTCATACCACGTATTGGCGCTTCCGTTACATTCTACGGCAGCGCTGTCTTACGGCAGTTTGAAATGATGGGCAGCTACCCCTTGAACGAGTCTGTGGCCATTACACGTTCGCGGGATAAACTACGCTCATTACAAATCCTTGCACGCGCGGGTGTCGGTCTGCCGTTAACCGGTTTCGCTCATTCGACAAAAAACACTGGAGACTTAATTGAGCTCGTCGGTGGTGCACCACTTGTAGTCAAATTGCTTGAGGGCACACAGGGCAAAGGGATCGTGCTGGCCGAAACAAAAAAAGCGGCGGAAACGATCATCGATGCTTTTCGTCAACTCAAAGCGAACTTCTTGGTACAAGAATTCATTAAAGAAGCGGGTGGTGCAGACATTCGTGCATTTGTCATCGGCGAGAAAGTTGTCGCCGCGATGATGCGAACGGCGGCGAAGGGAGAATTCCGGTCCAACTTGCACCGGGGTGGTACGGCGTCGTTGATTAAGCTTACGCCAGAAGAGCGCTCCACGGCCGTGCGTTCGGCAAAAAGAATGGGGCTAAATGTCGCGGGCGTTGATATTCTTAGATCTAACCACGGACCTGTCGTTATGGAGGTGAATTCGTCCCCCGGTCTGGAGGGTATCGAGAAAGCTACCGGGAAAGACGTGGCGGGTATGATTATCGAGTTCCTGGAGAAAAACGCGAAGCCCAAGAAAACCCGCACCAGAGGTCGCGGCTAACCCAGAATGAACAAAACTTTACAAATAGCCGGTGAAATTATAAAACCGGGTAGCCGGGTTACTCTGGAACTTCCCATACCCCAGCTTTACACCCACACGCCCATGCAAATGCCGGTGCACGTTGTGTGCGGCAAACACGATGGACCGAGCCTGTTTGTCTGCGCTGCGATTCACGGAGACGAATTGAACGGTGTGGAAATCATACGTCGATTAATGAACCAGACCCGATTAAAACGGATTCGCGGCACCCTCATCGCCATACCCATTGTCAACGTATATGGCGTTATCCACCATTCCCGTTACCTACCCGACAGACGGGATCTCAACCGATCCTTTCCCGGATCGGACAAAGGATCATTAGCCAGTCGGCTGGCGCATTTGTTTATGACCGAAGTCATTGCCAACGCGACGCATGCCATCGACCTGCATACGGGTGCGTTGCATCGCTCCAATGTTCCGCAAATTCGCGCCGATCTGAGCGACAAAAATACTAGAGTGTTAGCGCGTGCGTTTGGTGTGCCTGTCATCATCAATTCAAAACTGCGTGACGGTTCGCTCCGTGCAGCCGCCTGCGATTTGGGTATTCCTATTATGATCTATGAGGCAGGTGAAGCGCTTCGCTTCGATGAAGTGTCTATTCGTGCAGGACTCCGGGGTATCAACAATGTCATGTGTGCACTCGGGATGTTACCGACCAAACACAGGCATAAATCAGTGAAAAAACAATTCACTGCACAGTCTAGCACTTGGATAAGAGCGCCGATCAGTGGTGTATTGCTCAACACGACCAAGCTGGGATCAACGGTTACCGAAGGCGACGTCCTCGGTGCCGTCGCCGATCCGTTCGGTCAGACACAAACAGAAATAAAGGCGAGTACGTCCGGTGTAGTGATTGGGCGAACCCACTTACCTCTGGTTAACGAGGGCGATGCCGTCGTCCACATCGCACGGTTTGACGATGTGTCGGCCGTTGCTAATCACGTCGACACATTCCAGAGAGATGAACGTCAAGCCATCGATAACGATGACGCGCCGGCTATTGTGTGAACAACTCCAGTACTAACTTTGGGGGTTCGTCTCAGATCGCCTGAGAGTTCACAGAGAAGTCAATTGGGTCTTCGAATTGGGTTTGATGCCGCAATCCTAGTAGAGCTTGAATTTACGATTTGTTGTAATGCACTGCCCGGAATATCGCTGTTCCTCTTTAGAATTGAATAAATCCATCTGGCGAATTAATTTTAGTAGCAAATCTCAAAAGTGAGGCTGCGATCACACCTCATGACGACATTTGCGTCGAGTCAGCCTTTATAGGAATGAGTTTTTAGTTATTCGTAAGTATTGAAAAAATTTACCTCACATACTTGAATTCATCTTTACCTGACCTGACCCATATATATGAAACAACCGATAGGAGGTTTGCAAAAATGTTTCAAGATTTTTCCAACACCATGCGCTCGCTAGCAGCTTTGCAAGACGCCATGCAACAGTCCATGCGTAGTGATTGGTTTGGCCGCCAGACAACCAACCGTGGTGGACAACCACCCATAAATGTGTTCGAACAAGGTGATAACGTTGTTGTGTTAGCTGAAATCCCTGGTGCAGATAAGGGCGATTTCAACTTGCAGGTAAAGGGAAATGCGCTGCGTTTATCTGGCAAGCGGGTGATAGCGCACGATACACAGTCGAGTGCGCACCGTCTGGAACGAAAATCATTTGAATTCGATCGCACCGTGACCGTACCGTTCGACATCGACGCTGAAAGCGTACAGGCTAACTACAACGATGGCATTCTCGCCATATTGCTCAACCGAAGCGAGGCGGACAAGCTTCACAATGTTGTTATCAAATAGACCTTATCGCGGGACTCGGAGAACACTATAATGAATGACGAAAGCACCGCTACCGAATTGGAAACTACGGCCAAACAAGCGTTGGATGCCACGGAGGAGAAAACTATCTCTGGCCGGTTTTATGCGCCAAGTACGGACATTATCGAGACCGATCAAGCTCTGGTGCTCACCATGGACATGCCGGGTGTTAGTAAGAACCAGGTCAGCATCAAACTCGATAAGGATATTCTTTATGTCGAGGGATACATCGATCTGAAAACCTACGAACAAATGAAACCCCTCTACAGCGAATACCCCCTGGGTCATTACTCACGCAGTTTCGCCCTCTCAAACAAAGTAGATCACGCGGCGATTGGGGCTGCGATGAAAGACGGTGTCCTTACATTGACCCCGCCAAGGGCAAAAGAGGCCGTGCCTCGACAAATTAGCGTCAACTAACAAAATATCGAACAGCTTCAACACTGTCTTATTTGTTACCTGATTATTCAGCGCGGGTCGCAGGTTTTACTCAACCCGTGCCGCTTGTGTGTTGACTTGTTGATCTCACTGCTTAGTGTCTTGCTCTTCTTTTGCGGCCTTTACTAAGTCCTTCTGCACTTCTGCGTCAAAACTCGAGGAAACGGTCTGCGATGCCTCCAGCACATCGATAAAACGGACAGGTTCTTCCACTGGTGACAGCACTTTTTGTTTTACGCGCCAGGCAACAAATATTGCAAGTAGTAAATGTGCCACGGCAGTATATGCAAACAAATAAGACGCATGCAATTGTGCCATTAAGCCAGCCGCCACCATCGGTCCGACAATCGCTCCAACGGCGAACACCAATAGTAGTGTTGCAGATACTTCCACAAATTGATTCGCCTGAGCGAGATCGTTTGCGTGGGCAACCGACAAACCGTACATGGGGAAGGCGAAAAATCCCCAAAGTGCGGCGAGTACAAACAGCGTACGACCGGTGGACTCACCGTGCCACCACAACAACATTCCCACTAAAGTACAGATAACACTTGTCGTGAGTATGACTTTTCTTCTGTCGATACGATCAGAGACCCTACCGATGGGTAGTTGACCTGCTGCTCCAGCGAGTACGGTAGTACCCATCAAAATCGCAACACTGGAAACCGTCAAACCGCTTGCACTGGCGAACCGGGGTGCCAACGACCAGAACGCACCGTTTGTCGCTCCAACAAGCAGACACCCGAAGAAACCAACTGGAGAAATAGTATATACCTTTAGCAAATTGATCTTTATATGTTGGATAGGTGCGGGTGCGGGAGCCGCACTTAACGCGACAGGCACAGCTGCTAGCGAAATCAATACGGATGTTATTGCGAACAGGACGAACTTGTCTGCGTCGAAAACCGTCAGCATCATTTGTCCTAGTGTCATGACAGTTAAGTTAATGACCAAATAAATACCGAGGATGGCACCGCGATTTTCTTTTGTGGATCTTTCGTTCAACCAGCTTTCGATGACCATAAACAAAATTGCAAAACAAAATCCGGTTAAAACCCTAAACACCCACCAAGGTAGTGGGATTAGCAACAGCGAATGCGTTAACGGCGTCGCCGACGCTATTGCCGCCATTGCCGTAAAAACACGTATATGTCCGACCTTACTCACTAGCCGCGATCCGAACACACAACCGGCAACATAGCCTAAATAATAAGTTGAACCTAGCAGACCAATTGAAAACGTGGAAAATCCCTCGATTTCGGCACGCACGGGGAGCAACGTACCTTGTAATCCACTGCCAGTTTGTAGTAACGCCACGCTCAAAAGAAGCGCGGCAATTGGTAAAATCAGAGTTTGCATCTATTGATAGTCTAGCCCTTAAATTATCCTCTGTTTTATTCTTGTTTTCGGATTCACACCTTCAAGAGTAGAATTCTTAGGATCAGGGTGTACAAGAATATCGCAGATCCGGGTAATTAGATTTAAAGGTTAACAATGTCGGTTCATTCCAACGTCGAACGGGTATGTCAGGAATCCCGGGTCAGCCGTTCGTCCGGATCATAGATATAAACAACATAATCCACCCCCGAGAATAGTGAGCGATGAGCGTGAGTGAGACACCTTCCGGGGCTAGCCCGTTTCAGGATTCGCCAGAATCAGTAACCTGCCAACTCAATATAAAACCTCATGATGACAATATGCGACGCAAGAAAAAACTTTACTAGTGATTTAGTAACGCCAAAATTGTTTTTTCGAATTGCGCCCAGGCGGAGTAAAATTGTTCGCGGCACTTAATGGCGCGCTCCTCTTCCAGATGTATCAACGCACCTTGCGCCAGGAGAATTTCGCGTGCATTGACCCTGAGCGGGACTGATTGCGCATAAGCTTGTAAACGTACTTGCGCAGTGTATGCGTCTTGGTGGTCGCCAAGTATTGTTTGCAAGCGCCGAGTCGCTTTGACAGCTTTAGTCCATCTTTCTGATTCGATTTCGCTTAAGAATTCGAGCAAATAACGCAATCGTTTAGCTTCGATTCTCAGTTCGTGAAGTTTGTCGGCGGGCGAATCGGCTTTAATACTTCGTCCTTGTTTTAACATCATTTCAATCAGTGGTTTAAAGTACAGATCCGCTCCATCTGAGATACGAACGCTTCCGAATCGACGCAGTACGCTGATTGGCGGTCCGCTGTTAATAAAGTTTTCCAATTGGTGAACCAATTCAACATACCGCTCACTTTCCAATCCTTCGATCAGGGCAGCGTAGGCCTCGCTGGTGGTATCTCTGAGGTGTTGCTCGTACGATCCAATCGCGTCAGAAAATTTTTCAGACAGCGCTTCCCGATAACCGGGAATTGCCTCACCACATACATCGGCATCGCGCGCATTACCGAGTATTCTCGCTAACCAGCGCAGTTCGTGGTTGAGTTTGGTCATGGTATCTCCATGAAACATGTGCCGAAAAAATCGCAGCACTGAACGGAACCGTCGTATCGCCACTCGCATTTGGTGTACACCTTCGGGATCAAGTCCTTCCCAGGCCCATGGCATGTGCAGTTTGAGAGCATTAAGTTGGCGACCAAGGTAGCAGTACACCAGCTTTAGTATTGGATCGTTTGCGTTAAGATTGCTGGGTGTCGCTAGCGAGAGTTCGTCTGGAGTCGTAAGCCCCGCCGTTTGAATGCCGCGTCTAAATTTGCTGAGTTGGGCAGGTACCAACCTGATTTGGTTTCGAAGTTCGCTTGCCAGTTGCTCGACTATTTCGGGTTTGCCTGTCTGAAGTTCAAGTTCGAGTTCAATAAAATCGAGTTGGCCCGGCGCGGCTTTGGTGACCTTTTTCGTGTTGATATGGGCTCGATCAAAACTCAATTTCAACCGGGCCGGATCGTCATTCGGCGCAACGACATCAAACACAGTGCGATGATTTTCGATACGAAACAGTTCCTGGCACTGTGGATCGTTGACGATTTTTTTGAGTCGTGACTGCACCGGTCCCGTAGGCAGCGTTTGCAGGTCGCCGGATAAGGCCTTGGGGAGCGTTTGTTCTATTTCTTCCCGTACAAAAACAGCATCCTGCCCTGACCCAATCGCCTTAAGTGTCAGTGTCTGGCATCCATCTTGTTCCCGGCGTCGATAGCTCCAACCGGTACGGAGAATTGACCAATCCGGGGTGTCGAAATACCGGTCGACCAATTCCTGTGTCGAACCCCGGGTCACCGTGTATCCGAGCTTTTCAAGCGTTTCTAATACTTGATCGAATTGCTCTGGTCGGTGGATAAGAAACTTAGCTTCTACTTCGGCCACAACTTTTTGTTAACATGGTAGAGTTACAACAATGACGATCCAACTATATTACAGTTGCGTCAGGCTACGTCAAATTCGTCACAACCTGCCTCAAAACGACTGCGGTTTGAAAATACTTCGGCGAATCCAACATTCTTTCGCCGACGGGGTATGAATCCCCGCCAGCGATCAAAGGGGGGAACCGCGTTTCTGCCCCTTTGGAAAAATCCCAACGCTAAGGTCACCGTTGCAAGCAGTGGTGCAAGAGTTAAATTATCTCGAAATGCTCATGTACCACCGTATACACTCGGCTCTATTGTATCCTTGTAGTTGCGCGCTTTTTCGGTGCTTTTCGACTGTTTTTCTTTATTGCTCAGTTTTGATAAAGGTTCTAGCCTGCTCGTTAAAGTAAATAATTCGATTCACAAAAATGTGTCAATCAGGGGCAATGTTTCATGGGCATCCATTTAACCGGCGAACGATACATACTTTTGTGTGCCCTCGGGAGTAAAGGTTATGGAAATTATTGCTGTTTATAACATCAAGGGCGGTGTAGGTAAAACGACCACCGCTGTCAATCTGGCATATCTATCCGCAGCCGCGGGTTGGCCCACATTATTGTGGGATTTGGATCCGCAGGGAGCGGCCACATTCATGTTGCAAAGCCGTCCCCGTGCAAAGAGTGGCGCAAAGAGGCTGATTCGAGGGGAACGTGAACTGAACAAACTGGTGAAGGCAACGGACTACGACCATTTGGATATCCTGCCCGCGAATTTTTCGTACCGGCGTATGGATTTACACTTGCACGCCCGGAAGAGGCCCGCCGAACGACTCATTCAACTGATGCGCCCTTTGCACCGGCGCTATGGTTGTCTATTCCTGGACTGCCCGCCGGGGCTTTCATTAGTATCGGAGAATATTTTGCACGCAGCGAACACATTGTTGGTTCCTGTTCTGCCATCACCGTTGTCGACCCGTATGCTCGAACAGCTTTGTCAATTCATAGAACAAAAAGATTGGCACAAACTCGAAATTCTTCCATTTTTTTCCATGGTCGATAACCGCAAGTCACTGCACCGCGAAGGCATGACGCTTATCCGCGAGCGTTTTCCGATGATGTTAGAAACGACTATTCCTTATTCGAGTGATATCGAGCAAGCGAGTGTGCGCCGGGCACCGCTGCCTGCTTACGCTCCCCGAAAATGGGTGGCTCAACGATACTTAGCTTTGTGGCAGGAAATTGATTCCCGTTCGGACGCAGCATGGGTCAAGACACATAATCAAGACTATTCAGTACCGGACTAACGGGACTTAACGCTCTTCATTTTTATCTTTTCCCGATACTGCCCGTGGTCGACTTGTTTGATGATGAGCCGGGTTGTCCGATTGGATATCGAACGGCCATCAGCAGCGGTGACCTTTGTTGGTCTTTTTTCTTTATTGACGGCTGGACGTTTAAGTATTTGGAATTTGCTCACCATTCAAAGCACGTACAACGCGTAACTGAAAGTCGTGTACCGCATGTTCACTGACATCGGTCCGGTTTGCATCGACAATAAATCGTCCTTGTGTATAGCCCTGACTGTGTAGTCCGCGTTGTACACTTTCGCAAATCGGTATGTCTTCTTCTCTCACGACGTTGACGAAGTTGATCACTTCGCGTTCTTCCGTCGATGGTGTATCATTTGTGAAGTACCACTCCGTTTCCTGAATCGTATGTTCCGGTCCGGCAGGAATATGGTGAAACACGGTTAGATTTCCACCTGGATAAACTTCAAACACCATGTTGGGCCACACTAGCCAACTGCCAAACTCGTGATAAGACCCTGTGTTGTCCTTTTTCATCGTGTATCCCTGTCGTTCACCCACATCTGTGGTCACATGTCTGTGATAGCCAGGGTGAACTTCAATTTTGTATTTCGTAATATCCAGAGCACCGTTGACCAAAGATGGATGACGATTTGGGCAGTGGTAGCACTCGGAGTAATTTTCCATGGAGTTTTTCCAGTTCGCAGCGAGGGAGAAGTTCTGCACATGAGAACGAACGAGTTTCGACGCGTTCGGCGCGAGCGCAAGAACTTCTTCCTCAAGACCCTGGTAAATCTCTATCATCGGTTTTGCATCCGGGTCTAGGTTTACAAATACAAATCCGCACAAAGCTTCGGCGCGAACCGGTTGTAGTCGAATGTCGCCTTTGGGGAATTGCATCACTTGATCACTGCCACGTGCATACTGCAGTTCCCCGGTAAGGCCGTAACACCATGCGTGATAGGGGCAGACAATGCGGCCGCCGATTTTGCCTTCGCCTTCGAGCAATCGATGGGCGCGGTGTTGGCAAACATTGTGGTATGCACGGATCTCCCCATCGTCGTCTTTCAGAACGACAACACTTTGATCACCCACATCCCGCACGAAATAATGCCCTGGGCCGGCGAGTCGTGAAATATGACATGTGTATTGCCAACTTCGATAGAAAATTGACTTTAACTCTCGTGCGTATATATCCGGGTCATAGTAGAAGCGCCCGGGTAATGTCCACGATGTCTGCGCATCTTCACTAAATTGACCTAGCTCATATCCACTGATATTCATCACGCTAGTTTAGAGTGAAAAAAGATTGATTTGAATATTTTTTGCGGGGCGTCTGACTATTGTTATCAATATGAACGCGGCAGACCAAGAACGTGTTCTGCAATATAACTCAGGATGAGATTTGTAGATATAGGTGCAACCTGGTACAACCGGGTCTCCCGGAATTTGCGTTCCACGTCATATTCTTCGGCGAAACCGAAGCCACCATGGGTTTGTACACAAGTTTCCGCTGCCGCCCAAGACGCATCCGCCGCCAGCATTTTTGACAGATTTGCCTCTTCGCCTGGGTTTTTCCCGCTCTCGTACAACTGTATTGCCTCACGTAACATGAGTTCCGCCGCTCGCGTCTGGGCATAGGATTTTGCGATAGGAAACTGTATGCCCTGATTTTGACCTATAGGTCGATTAAATACCTTTCGTTCTTTAGCGTAGTTCGCCGCTTTTTCAATAAACCATTTCGCGTCACCGATGCATTCTGCGGCAATCAAAATTCTTTCTGCATTCATGCCCGAAAGAATGTAACGAAACCCTTTACCTTCTTCACCAATTAAGTTTTCCGAGGGTACGGGCAGGTTGTCGAAAAACACTTCGGTCGTCGCATGATTCATCATGGTGCGGATGGGGCGTATGCTCAATGTCTTGTCAGGTGTTTGACGCATGTCGACAAGCAGCACGGACAATCCCTCGGTTTTTTTGCTCATTTGCTCCTGCGGTGTAGTGCGGCACAGCAGCAGCATGAGATCCGAATACTCCGCGCGTGAGGTCCAGATTTTTTGTCCATTGACGATATAGTCGTTACCTTCGAGGCGTGCACTCGTGCGCAGCGCGGTGGTATCGGTGCCGCTGGTAGGTTCGGTAACACCAAAAGCTTGCAGACGCAAACTTCCGTTGGCGATACCGGGCAGGTACCTCCGTTTCTGCTCTTCGGAACCGTGCCGCAACAGAGTACCCATGGTGTACATCTGGGCGTGGCACGCACCCGCATTGCCACCGGAGCGATGAATTTCTTCCAGAATGGCCGCAGCGGCGGAGATCGGCAAACCCGAACCACCGTACTCCTCCGGGATGAGGGCGCCCAAAAACCCAGCTTCCGTTAATGCGTCAACGAATGCTTGAGGATAGGCCTGTTCGCGGTCGCAGGTCCGCCAATAGTCGCCGGAATAATCCGCACAAAGACGAACAACGCTTTCGCGGATTTCCTTGTGATCTAATTCATAATTCATTGGGTACCCGATAAGCCTTTGAACTGCATTGGACAAATCATCGCATAAGGAAATAACTTTTAGAGCTTGTCTATCAGCAGATGTCGCGTTTCCCGTTCAACAATGTAGAGTACCCACCGTGTGATTGCCGTGGGAACGCCAGTGTGGATGGCAACATGGGTCTTCCTCATCACCTGAAATAGATAAAAAGTATAATGGGCACATTGGTAGATGAAAACGCGGTGATAATGTACAGACACGGGCCTTAGCCTAGACAAGCACCTATTTCGAAAACTATTGATCGCATGTGTTTAGTCAATAATCATTATACAAAGGAGGTTGAATGGCAATCTATCTATGTCAACACGGCAAAAGTGTATCCAAGGACGTCGATCCGGCACGTGGGCTGACCGCGCAAGGAGCCATTGGAGTGCAGCAAGTCGCGGCCATTTTGGAGCAAGGGAATGCCCGTATCGACACAATTCAACACAGTGGTAAGGAACGGGCAAAACAAACGGCCGAAATCTTTGCCGCAAGAATAAACCTGGAAGAGAGGGTCAAAGTATGTAAGGGAATAGACCCCTTGGACGATGTCATAGTCTTTGCAAAAAATCTCGACGCCACGACCGATCGAATGTATGTAGGGCATTTACCGTTCATGCAACGACTAGTGTCATATCTGATCGTGAACGATGTTGAACGGCCGGTGGTTGAATTTCAAAATGGCGGCGTAGTTTGTTTGGACTATGACGACGAATCGACATGCTGGGCAGTGAAGTGGATGTTGGTACCTGAATTGTCATAATTGAAAATTAACTGATACGCGTACATCGAACACGTTATAGTTACTGGATGCAATAGTGCAAGAATCGGACTTTATTGTGATCGGCGCCGGTATCGGTGGTACATCGTGCGCTTATTGGTTGGCGAAACATCACCGTGTGACCGTGCTCGAAATGGAAGACCGGTCCGGTTATCATACCACCGGGCGGTCGGTTGCCATGTATACAGAGGCCTATGGTCCACGTGTCATACGTGCTCTCGCCATCGCTAGTAGCCGCTTTCTGAAGCATCCACCATCAGAATTCGCCAGTGTGCCGTTGTGCAAACAGTCTGGTTTTATGTTCATCGCCAGGGACGATCAACTGGATTCACTGTATAACGCGTTAATGGCGACGAAGGAACTCTCTCCAAACATAACGGAAATCAGTGTGCAAGACGCGCTTGAGCGAGTTCCGGTGCTTCGTTCCGGTTACGTTGCGGGTGCCTTTCTGGATACCGGGACCCTTGCACTCGATGTGGATGCTATCCACCAGGGTTATATGCGCGGATTGAAAGCTCATGGCGGTCACATTGTCACTAACGCGGAAGCGCAATCATTCGAATACAAAGCCGGGAAATGGCGAGTGTCCACAGGCCAGGGAGAGTACGCGGCGCCTGTTGTCATTAACGCCGCGGGTGCATGGGCGGATCGGGTTGCCGAACGCATCGGTGCCAGGACTGTCGGCTTGGAACCCAAACGACGTACTGTGATCGCGTTTCCATTGCCCGAAAAATATAACGGTGGCGAGTGGCCTGTTACTTTCGACACCGATGAGGAATTTTACTTCAAGGTGGATGCGGGAATAATTTTGGCTTCGCCCGCCGATGAAACCGTAGTGCCGGCACAAGATGTACAACCGGAAGAACTCGATATTGCTGTCACAGTAGATCGATTACAAAAAGCGACCACCCTAAAAATTGACCGGATTACACGTAAGTGGGCCGGGCTGAGAAGTTTTGTGGCAGATCACGTTCCGGTTGTTGGTTACGCTCCGGACGTGGATGGTTTCTTTTGGTGCGCGGGTCAGGGAGGTTACGGCATAGAAACATCAGCGAGTATGGGTCAAGCCAGCGCTGCATTGGCAAGCGGGGGTGATTTGCCTACACATATACTTTCACTCGGTGTCAACGAATCTGATCTATCACCACAACGCCTGTGGAAAGATGATTAACTAGCCTACCACCACACACCTTGTCTTATGACGTTGATTTGCTAGACGTCGTGAGAACAATGCCAATACTTTACAAACCACACTCGGTAAGGAGAAGAAGATGTTCACATTTACGGTAAAAGATGTAACTGCAAAGTTTGAGGTGATGAATGTTAGGGGGGTGGAACGAATGTCCGAGCCATACGAGTTTGAGTTGGAAGTGTTGTCCAGTGATACTTCTTTGCCCGATTATATTGGTCGGGAAGCCTATTATCGCTTGGAGATTGGATCCGCCATAACATTTCGCCACGGTTTATTGAATCAGATCACCGTCACCAATGTCGATGATTCGAACGTTCGTTACTTGGTTTCGTTGGTACCTTCCATCACTCGTCTCGAATTGAAATCGGATTGTCGAATCTTTCAGGATGTGACAATTGAGGATGTACTGGGTTCAGTTTTCGAAGAGCACGGCATTGAGGCCTACGAACTAAATTTGGGTAATACGCATTCACCGAAAAGCTATTTAGTGCAGTACCGGGAGACGGATTTGGATTTTTTGCATCGAATAATGGAGGAGGAGGGATTGTTCTACTACTTTGAACATGACCACAGCGGACATACACTTGTTATTACCGATGACGCAGCCGCCTACAAGACCCTTTCCGGCGGTTCGCAGTCACTACATTACGGCGCAAGTGCGGGCACGGCAGAGCGCGTCAAGGAGTTTAGCTTGTCACAACTTGCGGCAACGAATGCGGTTCGTCTACGGGATTTCAACTACGAGTTACCCGGTGCGAACCTCGATGTATCAAGACAAGTACCGCGGACAACTTCGCTTCATGAACTATACGATTACCCGGGTGGTTACAAGATGCGTTCAGACGGACAACGTCAGGCGCGTTGGCGATTCGATGCCGAGCGTTTACACGCACGGTCTGCCGATGCCGTGACAAACAGTTCGCGTCTCGCACCTGGGTTTACATTCAAACTGTCGGGACACCCGTACCGACCAGCAAACAAATCTTATGTTGCAACTGAGGTTATTCATCATGGTGAGCAGGATTCTGCGAGCGGCCGTTTATTACGCTACGAAAACAATGTGGTCTGTTTGAGCGAAAAAACGCCGTACCGGCTCACGGATCGCTACCCGTCCTTGACCATGCAAGGGCCTCAAACAGCAACCGTGGTTGGTCCGTCAGGCGAGGAGACACATGTCGACGAACTGGGCCGGGTGAAAGTGCAGTTTCATTGGGACCGCGAGGGTGAGTTTGACGAGCACAGTTCCGCCTGGATTCGGGTGGCACAGTCCAGCGCGGGCAACAGTTGGGGGCATTTTGTTATTCCAAGAGTTGGCAGCGAAGTGTTGGTGGATTTTGTCAATGGCGATCCACATCGGCCTGTCATTATCGGCAGTCTATACAACGGCTCTAACCACGTTCCTTATCCCTTGCCAGAGAACAAAAACATTACGGCGTTAAAAACAAAGTCGACACCCAGCGGGCGAGGTTTTAATGAGCTTATTTTCGACGACACCGCTGGTAGTGAGCGGGTTTCTTTGCGGGCGCAAAAAGATTTGTCTTTGCTTGTGCAAAACGATCATCATGAAAATATAGCGAGCAATTTCAATGTAAATATCAGCAATGACGCAACTATCGCAATTGGTAATGATCGAACAGAAAGTGTGGGCTCCAATAGGTCATTGACGATTGGTGGGTCGAAAACCGAACAGGTGAGCAAAAGTTATTCTTTGGATATTGGTGATGATCATACTTGTTCAGTTGGAAAAAAACTAACTCAGGAGATTGCGGATCACTACACCTGCACTGTTGGAAAGAATGCCACCGTCAATGCCAAATCAATCTTGTTTGAAGCTATGGATGCCATCGCTTTTAAGGTGGGGGATGCGAGAGTCGAGATGAAGAAGAGCGGCGATATAAAAATCGAAGGTAAAAAGATAGATATTAAGGCCAGTGGAAAACTAACCATGAAGGGATCAAATATTTCATAGTGGTGAAATACGATTCAAGTCGTGGCAGACCGGATACTGCGCCAACAAAATCTATGTACGAAATACTGTTGATCAACGTATCGGGCCGCGATAGGCCCGGTATTACAGCGGCGATGACAGACGTGTTGGGGCGTTACGATGTTGACGTGCTCGATTTTGGCCAAGGCGTTATTCACGATTTCCTGGCCTGGGGGATGCTGGTGTTGGTTCCACCCAAAGTCGATTCCAATCCTTTGTACAAGGAGTTGGTACTAAAAGCGCATGAATTGGAATTGGATATTCAATTCACGCCTATCGACGAACAGCGTTACGAATATTGGGTGCAGAGCAAAGACAGGGCACGTCATACGATCACCTTGTTGGGGCGGGTTATAGGGGCGAGCGATATTGCACGGGTCTCTGAAATTCTCGCGTCTTACAAACTGAACATTCTTCGCATTACACGTATCTCAGGCCGACGCTCGTTAGATACACCGCTTGATCACTGCCGCACGGCGATTGCTTTATCCGTTCGCGGCGATGTGCCGGATATCACCAGTGTGCGTGCGCAATTGATGCACATTGCCTATCAAACGGAATTGGATATCGCCATCCAGGCGGAAAACGTTTACCGGCGTTATCGTCGCTTAATTTGTTTCGACATGGATTCGACCTTGATCCAGGCTGAGATCATGGACGAGTTAGCGGATATAGCCGGAAAAAAAGACGAGGTAGCGGCGATTACGCGACATGCGATGCGAGGAGAGATAAATTTTGTCGATAGTCTTCACAACCGTTTGGCTTTGCTAGAAGGCTTGGATGAAAGCGCTCTGGAGCGAGTCGCCAGTTCGCTGACGTTAACCGAGGGTGCGGAACGGCTCATTTCCATTCTTAAACATCTGGGTTTGAAGATCGCCATTATTTCCGGTGGTTTTACCTATTTTGCGCTTCGGTTGCAGGAGCGTCTGGATATCGACTATGTCTACGCCAATGAGTTTGAAATTCAAAACGGCAAGTTGACCGGTAAGGTCAAAGGCGATGTGATTGACGGTAATCGAAAGGCGGCGTTATTGGAATCGCTAGCGCAACGTGAGGGAATAAAACTATCCCAAGTGATTGCTGTCGGTGACGGGGCCAACGATATTCCCATGCTCAGCATCGCCGGTCTCGGTGTAGCGTTTAACGCAAAACCGAGTGTCAAACAACGAGCGCATCATGCCATCGGAGCGATCGGGCTTGATGGAATCCTGTATCTGCTCGGTATGCGGGATCGTGAGCTGACAGAATTCCAGTACTAAGCAGCGGTCAGGAGCACCGCCTGATGTTTTTCAGCATACTCGTGGCAGCGTCGCCAGTCATCATCGTAAGCCTGACGGATTCTGGTTAAGGCAGCGGGATGGATGAGGGGCTGCCGGGTTACCATGGACTCCGGTACGAGAGCGGCGGGATACAAAACGCAATAGCAACCCAGCATGCGCAGCCGTTTTTGCCCCCAGCTGACTTTGTTGTCTTGCGGATTACGGCTATTGCTTTTAAAAAGCCAACGACAAAAACTTCGCATCACATGCAGTTGCTTTTCCGTGTAAGACCTGTGCACTACGCCGGTGGGAAGGGAGTTTCTGTCGTAAGTGGCACCCATGTAGTTAGCAAATGCATCGATGAATGCAAAAGTATCCGTTTTCATGTCTTCATAAAATAACACTAAAGGCGGATTGCCGAAATAATGTTCGAGAGTCTGGATGCGGGCATAAAAATCCAATTCTTTTTTTGGCCAGATGCCCTGATCAGTATCGATATCGATAAATTGCTCGAAGTCGGCAGTGCCGCCGTTTTTGACGTATCGCCGGTATTGCGACGCAATCCATTGATCGTGACGTCGGAACACGATCATGGGGTGCGCGCCCGAATGACGGCTCAAAAACTTTTCGATCTTGTTTTCGAACCCCCGGGTAAATTCGCGTGATATGAGATACTTCGAATGCTCACCCCTGGCAATAATTTTATCGCTGGAGCGGTAACGGTTACGGTGTATATAGTGGATACCACGAAAGTGTGGGAATACGCTATGCTGTAGATAGGTCGAGGCGGCTTTGCCCAAGCCAACGTGAAAGTAAACTTGAACCGTGGACTCTTTCAAGACTAAATCGAACTTAAAACACTATCAATAGATCCCACTAACTTATCGATACATTCTTCGATTTGTATTGATTCAATAGTGAACGGTGGCGCCAGCAGAATGTGGTCACCGCTCTGACCATCGATAGTGCCGCCACCGGGATAACAAATAAGCCCGTTATCGAACGCTTGTTGTTTGATTTTTGCATGTAACTTTAATGACCAGTCAAAGGGTTCCTTGTTATCGCGGTCCGCGACCAACTCCAGCCCGCGAAACAGGCCGCGTCCACGGATATCACCGATGTGCGGGTGTTGTGAAAATTTATCGGTTAGCGCGGCGGAGAGTTCTTCGCCCATGACATTCACATGTGTCACCAGATCATCATTTAACAACCGGGTCATGACGGCCCTACCGGCGGCGCACGCGGCGGGATGTCCAAGATAGGTGTGACCGTGTTGAAAAAAACCGGATCCATTGGCAATGGTGTCATAGATTGTCTTTGAACACAGCATTGCGCCTATGGGTTGATATCCGGCGCCCAGACCTTTCGCGATGCACACAATATCCGGTCTCACCTGATCCTGCTCACAAGCGAACAACGTTCCCGTGCGACCCATACCACACATGACTTCATCCAAGATGAGTAACACACCATACTGATCGCAGATTTCGCGGATACGAGAAAAATAACCTTGCACTGCGGGTACGGCGCCCATGGTGGCACCCACTACGGGTTCAGCGATGAACGCAGCCACGGTGTCCGGGCCCAGTTTTTGAATTTCGGTCTCCAGTTCATTGGCTACACGTTGTCCGTAGGTGTATTCAGATTCGTCGCTGGATTGTCCACGGTAGACGTAACAAGGGGAAATATGCGGCATGTCGACCAGCAGAGGTATGAACGGTTTACGCCGCCAACGGTTACCACCCGCAGACAAAGCACCCAATGTATTGCCATGATAGCTCTGCCAACGCGCGATGATACGTACACGACCGGGTTGGCCGTTTTCCACGTGATATTGACGCGCGAGCTTTAACGCGGCTTCAGTAGCTTCGGAACCACCCGATACAAAATAGGCGCGGTCGATATCTTCGGGTGCATTAGCGATTAGTAAATCAGCGAGTTCTTCCGCGGGTTGGCTGGTGAAAAAGCCGGTGTGGGCGAATGCTACTTTGTCAAGTTGTTTCTTAATCGCCTGCGTAACGCTGGCATCGGAATGTCCTAGGCAAGAAACTGCAGCACCCCCCGATGCGTCGAGGTAACGTTTGCCGTTAGTGTCAACCAAATAACAACCTTCGCCATGATCAATCGTAGCCGGTTGTGCTGCAGCGCTTCTTGGAAATACGTGACTCATTGTTTTTAATTTATAGTTTTGATTTCATTCTAAGGCCTGCCGGGTCAAAAACTGCACGCAATGAAGCATCCGCGCTGAATTTCGTGCCGGCAATATTGATTTGCAACGATTCTGATTCTTCTATTATTTCATCGTTCTCATCCACTGAAATGTAACCTAGTGCGAGCGGTTTTCCTATACGATAGCCAAATGCTGCGGACGTTGTCTTACCAATTATCTCATGTCCGCGATAGATCGGTTCGTTCCCCAAAGGTACTGCCTCAATATCATTTAGGATCAAAGTGACTATCCTCGATTTAATTCCCACGTCACGGCGGCGCAGCAATGCATCGCGCCCGACAAAATCTTTATCCCAGTCTACCGCAAAATCCAAACCGGCTTCCAAAGGTGTAATATCGGTATCGAGATCGTGTCCATAAGCTAGAAATCGTTTTTCTATACGCATGGATGTTTGCGCAAATACACCCGCCGGGCGTGCGTTCGCATTAAATAATTTTTCATATAATGCGACTGCGTGATTGGCGTGACACGTAATCTCCCATCCTGCCTCACCGACATATGAAAGCCGCGCAGCCCGGACCGGTATGTTTTCAATCTCAATTTTTCCGTGTTGAAAGTATTTTAGCCTGTTGAGTCCGGATGCACCGATAGCATGGGCTATGTCCGGGACAGCCGGCCCCATCAATCCGATCACCGCATAGGACTCCGTTTCATCTGTAAAAGCCACAGTTTCGCTGCTCTTGATTTGACGTCTAAGCCATGTCATGTCGCGTTTGATTGCAGCTGTGCCGGTATACAGCCGGTAACTGTCGTCGTTCAGACGCAATGCGGCTAGATCACTTTCGATACCACCACGTTCATTCAACATCGCCGTGTAAATTACGCACCCGGGCGTCCGGGCCATGTTATTAGCACAAATACGATTAAGAAAACTTTCGGCGTCTGCGCCTTCAACCCGAATTTTGCCGAAGGTCGATTGATCGAAAACTGCTGCTTGGGTATGTGCCTGTTTCACTTCGGTAGCTACTTGATCGAACCACTCGGGTTTATCAAAACTGAGAGTGGGCGTTCGCCGACAGTTAAAGTATAACGGTCGCTCCCAACCGTAGAATTGACCAAAGTGTGCGCGAGCGTCTTGCAATTTGTGATGTAACGGCGTCGTTCGTAGTTGACGTGCAGAATCCATTTGCCGGCCGGGATAAGTGATTTCGTAATGTTTACCCAACACTTCAGGCACACGGGCGGTCAGTGCGTCAACGGATTGGAAACAAGCTGGGAATCGTTTCGGGTCGGCCTCATGCAAACCGGTCGGTGTGTGGCCATATACTATACAATGCGCCAAGGCCATACCCGCACCACCGCCGGTCGCGACGCCGACGGAATTCATACCACAACCAAGAAAAAAACCGCCGGTTTCGGCGGACTCCCCCAGCATAAACGAGCCATCCGGCGTAAAACTTTCCGGGCCGTTCAAGAGTATCTTTACCTCAGCTTGTTCCAGCACTGGTAGCCGATGCATCGCATATGACATCATGGGTTCAAAATGATCCCAGTCCTCGGGCAACAACTGAAACGAAAAATCCTCGCCCAATCGATCCGGATCAATGGGTTTGCCCATCGGTTCAAAACAGCCGATTAACAATCCACCGGAGTCGTCCCTGATGTATAGATGGGCATCGTGATCCGACAATGTGGGGAGATTCCCTTCGATTCCTGACACCGGTTTAGTGAGTAGATAAAAATGCTCGCATGGCCATACCGGTATAGATACGTTTGCCATGGAAGCCATTTTGCGTGACCACAGACCAGTACACAAAGCAATTGCGTCACAAGCGACACGACCCTTAGTCGTTTCCACACCGGTCACCTTTCCGTTCTGAGTTTCGATACCGGTCACTGCGGTATGTTCGAATAGTTTTGTTCCTCTTGATCGCGCCCCTTTTACCAATGCGGCGCACAAATCCGATGGACTCACCCGGCCGTCGTCCGGCGACCATACCGCGCCGATGACATCTTTAGTATTCATTAATGGCCAGCGTTCTTTGGCTTGATTCGCGGAAATCGATTCGGCGCGCACGCCAAACGCGTGAGCCAATACCTCCTGCCGTTTTATGTGTGTCAGTCGGTCCTGACTAGTGGCGATGGACAACGAGCCTTTATTGATCCAACCTGTTGCTTGTCCGGTTTCTTTTTCGAGTTCCGCGTAAAGCGATATCGAATAGCGAATCAAATTGGTGAGGTTTTGGGTGGATCGTAAGGCGCGAACTTGTGCGGCGGAGTGCCACGTGGTGCCTGATGTGAGTTCATTGCCTTCAAGCAAGATTGCATCGTTGACACCTTGGTTGGCTAGATGATAAATCGTCGAACAACCCATGATTCCACCGCCGATAACAACAACGGAAGCATGTTGCGGTAACGCCGTCTCCATCCCTATTGCCATAGAAAATTGTAAACGCCTAGGTTCCCAAACGACTAAAGTTAAATATAAGTTTGCATTACTTCTCGCGTGAGTATAGGCCAAGTAGTGCGAGGACGTGACCGTGTTACAATCAGTATAAAATTAACGATCAAATTGGAACTAGAACTATACTGGATGTTGGCGACAAACCTATTTGTTATGCTTCGGGTTTTTACCCCCAACCTGCCACGTCTGTCCCGGGTGGTGTGGAGGTCGACGCTGCGAGGAGAGGTTTCATGACGCGGTGCCGAGGTTATTAGCCAAACTGTGAAAGTTATTCCAGTACAGCTTCACAGTCCATTATTTCTAACTGTCAATAAGTAAAAGGAATTGAAAGTAGTCAATCATTAAGCATAATCTTTCCACGTCTTGTTGGTATTTAGCCGACGAGATTAACGACAACCTAAGCAGGAGGGTAATATGAAATTAATCAGTAAATTGTTAGCAGTATCGATGCTGGTCTTTGGAATTGCAGTCACGTCGGCCAATGCTGCCAATGACCGTTTTATGGATGTTATGAACAAGGGAAAGATTGTGATTGGCGTAAAGGCTGATTACAAACCTTGGGGGTTTCGCAACGAAAGTGGCGAAATAGTCGGTATGGAAGTCGATATGGCAAAAGACGTTGCGGATACCTTGGGTGTCGAATTGGAACTGGTCGCAGTGCAGTCTTCTAACCGCATGCAATTCCTCGAACAAGGCAAGATCGATTTGATGATTGCGACCATGTCTGACCGTGAAGATAGAAGAAAAATTGTCGGTGTCGTGCAGCCTAACTACTACACCTCTGGTACCAATGTTCTCGCCCCCAAGGCCATCGGGATGAAAGATTGGGAAGAGTTGCGCGACAAACCGGTTTGTGGCAAACAAGGCGCTTTTTATAATCAAATTGTAGAGGAGCGCTACGGCGCCCAAATCGTTGCTTTCACCGGCAATGCCGAAGCAAAACAAGCTTTACGCGACAAGAAATGTATTGCATGGGTATATGATGATTCCTCGATTATGGCGGACCTCGCCAGCGGCGAGTGGGATGATTTCGAAATGCCACTCAAGACCGAAGATGATAATCCCTGGGCACTTGCGGTTCCTATCGAAGAGGTGGACGGCGTATTCGGACGATTCATGTCCGGCATGATTTACAACTGGCATCAGTCCGGTAAGTTGATTGAATGGGAAAAGAAATGGGGTATTCAACCGACCCAATATTTAGTGGATCAGAACGAGCGTTTTAGCGACTGGCTTGCCCAGTAAGATACGTTACGACAATACGCAAGCTAACTAACCGAAGCCCGCCTACAAGGCGGGTTTCGTGTTCACGGTTGGCACAGATTTTATAAGAACAACACCGTGCAATTCATAGCCGATTTTTTCCGCCAACTGGCGGAAGATCATCCGCGTTGGAATTTTATCTTTCTGTATGATCCGACCGAGGTCGACCGAGTACTGACGGGTATTGGCGTTACGCTGTTGCTATCCGTTGCATGCGTGATTTTGAGCGTGATCATTGGTGTGCTCGGCGCATGGTTACAGGGTTCGCAATTAAAATGGTTACGTAACTGTGTGCAAGGATATATTCAATTTTTTCGCAACACCCCGCCTGTTGTCCAATTGTTATTTTTCTACTTTGCCTTAGGTCAGTTTACCCCGACGTACTCTCCCGACGGTTGGTTGGAATATCCCATTATCAATAATATCGGTTGGGCCATCATCTCGCTTTCCTTTTTCGCCGGTGCTTTTAATGTTGAAATATTCAGAGCGGGCATTGAAGCGGTGCCAGAATCGACCCGTGAGGCGGCCGAATCGCTCGGTTATAGCCGTTTGCAATCCTATGTACACATTACTCTGCCATTGGCATTTCGTGTCAGTTTGCCGGCATTGAACAACAACTTAGTTAACTTAGTAAAGACAACAACTCAGGCAATTGCCATCGCGGTGCCAGAGTTACTTTATCAAGCCGTGACCATTTGGAATAACTATCCATCAGCGCAATATCCAGCGATGTTGTTGTTGTTCGTCTTCTATATCGGGCTGGTCGGGATTTTGGTTTTTGGTATGCATCGTTGGGAGCACAAATTGTCCATACCCGGATATGGTGCGTAATGGCTAGATTGCTTGACCGGCGAAGCGCGATACCCGGCGTGACGATTCCAGTCTTGTCCGGTTTCCCAGTGTTGAAGCCGTTCCGGCTGACTTCGCAAAAATACGATTCGAATGGAATCGCGTTTTGCGAATGGTTGAGTAACCGCAATCCGTGCCATTTCGGGTTCATTCTTTTGGCGCTGGTAGTTACGAGCGGCCCTGCAATGGCGGCGCGTGGTTATGGTATGGAGCAGGCTATGGATGCGTTGTTTCGTTGGATGCCGTTTCTTCTATCCAAGGGCTTTTTATTCAATGTCTTGATCAGTGTTTTGGTGATGCTAATTGGAACGGTTGTTGGAATCGTGGTGGGTCTAGGTCAAATTTCATTGTTTAAACCCGTGCGGATGTTTTGCTGGACCATCACTCAGTTTTTTCGCAACTCACCGTGGTTGGTTTTATTGTTTGTAGTCATGTTGGCGTTCCCATTTGAAATTAATATCGGGGGAGTCGCCATACCCGTGCCGGACTGGATGAAGGCGGTCATTGGCTTGTCTTTGCCGATAATGGCGAATATCTCAGAAATTGTACGCGGTGCCGTGCAATCCGTTCCCACCGGACAATGGGAGGCAGCAGAGTCGCTGGCCTTTAGCCGTACGAAAACACTCTGGCAAATTATTCTGCCACAGTGTTTTAAACGCATGATTCCACCGTGGATGAATTGGTATGCGATCCTGACCATGGCGACACCATTGGTATCCATATTAGGTGTGGAAGATATTTTGCGGTTATCTCGCGATGCAATGGAAGCAGAGGGCAATCATCCGGCACTGTTGGTGCCGTTTTATTCGTTTATTCTCATCTTGTTTTTTATCTATTGTTACCCCATTGCGAAGTGGACGCAGCGTCTGGAGCGTAAGTTCAATGTTAAGACTTGAGCGAGTGTAAAGAATGATTTGGACAGACGATCAACCCATGGTGAGCATCAAAGATGTACACAAGTCCTTCGGCCAACTCGAGGTGTTGAAAGGGGTTTCATTCGATGTAATGAAGGGCGAGGTGATTTGTATTATTGGTCCATCGGGCTCCGGTAAGTCCACTTTGATCCGTTGTATTAACGCGCTTAATTCGATTAATAGGGGCTCCATCAAGGTAGAGGGTCAAGAAGTCAATGATCCGCATTTGAATAAGTTGGAATTGCGAAAAAAAGTGGGCATGGTGTTTCAACAATACAATTTGTTTCCCCATAAAACAGCTTTGCAAAATATCATGATGGCGCCAATCCAGGTGTTAAAACAAGATAAGACCGAGGTGGAACAACACGCACTCGGACTGATGAAAAAAGTACGGCTGGAGGGGAAAGAAAACAGTTACCCCGGTGAGTTGTCCGGCGGCCAACAACAACGGGTAGCCATTGCGCGTTCCTTGGCGATGAATCCGGATGTGATGTTATTTGATGAGGTGACGGCCGCCTTGGATCCGGAAACCGTAAAAGAAGTATTGGTGACAATTAAGGAATTGGCGGAAGACGGGATGACTTGTATTTTAGTGACCCATGAAATGGGATTTGCCCGGGAGGTGGCGGATCATATCTATTTTACCGATCGTGGTGTTATCGTCGAGCACGGCCCGCCAGCCACATTTTTTGCCCAGGCCAAAGATCTAAGAACGAAAGAATTTCTTGGACAGATTTTATAGGTCGGTCATTCGATTTGGGGTTTGACGGCTGCGACGACGGCAATATTGTCACCGGTTTGTATCAGGCCGGGGAAATGCCGGCCGGCCAACATACCATCTCTTTTCGCTCGATATTCCTTGGGTGCGCTGCCTGTTCGGAGAGTATCGTGAACGCGGGCGACAATTTGACCCTTTTGAACCGGGTCGCCGAGGTCAACGCACATCTCAAGCAATCCATCATCTACACTGGTAATAAAACAATCGCTGTCCGGCATATCGAGTAGCACGCTGTCGCGCTGAATCAATTCGCCTCGCCTTATTCCGGCGTGTACCAAAAAGTTGTGTATGCCGGTTTCCGCGATTTCAACAGTGTAAGCACTTGCACTGCCACCACCCCCAAGTTCGGTGGAAACGAAAATCTTACCCATGTCTTCCGCTGCGGTATCGTACATACCGACACTATCCAGTTCCAGTAACATCATGCTGTAAGGGGCGGCGAAGGCTTTCATCGCATCGACACAGCGTTGTTCCTGTTCTTTGTTTTCTAGAACATGTACGGCGGCGAACGGGACAAAATTCAAGGTTTTTCCGCCGGCGTGAATATCCAAAACATAATCGGCGATGGGTAACAAAAAACGCTGGAAGTAATCAGCAATTTTTTCTGTAATCGTTCCTGTAGGATTGCCAGGAAAAGAACGATTCATATTGCCGTTGTCAATGGGTGACGTACGTTTGCCGGCCTTGAATGCAAGATAATTGAAAAACGGGACGATAATAACTCGCCCTTGAATATGCTCCGCTTGTAATTCATTAGCGAGTTTTGATAAAGCCACCGGTCCCTCGTATTCGTCGCCATGGTTGGCCCCGGTCAATAAAGCGGTTGGCCCCGGTCCGTTTTTAACGACAGTCACGGGTTGCATTATCGCACCCCAAGCGGAATCATCGCGGGAGTAGGGGAGTTTTAGAAAACCATGTTGAATCCCGTCCTTGTCATAGTCCACGGTCGGTGAGACCAGTGACGCAACACTCATCAGCAATCCAACGTGTTTTTAGTTTTTAACGAATAGTTCTCTGGGTGTCGTGCAAAAAGGTTCCGCGCCATTGGCAGTTACGATAAAGCTCTCCGTAATTTCTAATCCCCAATCATCAAACCACAACGCCGGAATAAAATGAAATGTCATATTTTCCTTTAAGACAGTCTTGTCTCCCGGCCGCAGACTCATAGTACGTTCGCCCCAGTCTGGGGGGTAGCTCAAGCCGATCGAATACCCACAACGGCTTTCTTTCTCGATACCGTATTTGGCAATGACTTTGCGCCAGATGTCTTCCACCTGTTCGCAAGTGTTGCCTGGTCGCGCTGCTCCCAGCGCCGCTTCGATTCCTTCGAGCATGGCGTTTTCTGCGTTACGCCATTTTTCCGGCGGCTTACCTAAATAAACGGTACGGGATTGCGGGCAGTGATAACGGTGATTGCAACCGGCTATTTCAAAGAATGTACCTGCATCCTTTTCAAAGGGTTTGTCGTTCCAGGTTAAATGTGGAGCGGATGCATCGACTCCAGTGGGCAGTAGCGGAACGATGGCGGGATAGTCTCCTCCATGTCCGTCAGCACCTTGGATCAAAACGCGATAAATGTCGGCCACCAGTTCGTTCTTGCGCATCCCTGGTTCGATACGTTCCAGGATCATCTTATGCGCTTTTTGCACGATGTTAGCGGCGATACGCATATACTGAATTTCTTGTTCCGACTTTACCGCCCGTTGCCAGTTGACTAAACCCGTCGTGTCTTTAAAAGTAGCATTAGGCAGGTGGTGGGTCAGCGACGTATAACACGCGGCACTGAAATAATAGTTGTCCATTTCGACGCCAATAATTAACTTGTCCCAACCACGTTCCTGAATGATGGAGGACAACAAATCCATGGGGTGGCGCTCGGTGGATTGAACATAGTGGTCGGGGTAGCCGATGATACAATCATTGTTCATGAACACGGTGCGTTTCGCGCCGTTTGCATCTTGCCCACGGCCATACCAAATAGGATCCCCATCCATACTCAATAAGACGCATTGGTGAACATAAAACGACCATCCATCATAACCCGTTAACCAAGCCATGTTGGAAGGGTCGCTGACTACCAACAACTCTACTCCCGATTTCGTCATCGCGGCACGAGTGTTCGCGATCCGCCGCCGGTATTCATCAGGTGTAAAACGTAAATTTGCCTTGTCCATGATTATCCCCAATTATTTGTTGGGTTCCACGTCGTTAATATAAACCGGATACGATGATGCCTTGTTTTTGCAATGATCGCACTTTTATAACAGTAATTCCATAATCGGCGCGATATTGAAATGCGGCGGCAATTCCCGGTCCATTTCGACAATATACAAAGGTGGCCGGGGCTGGCCTGCAATGGGTTTATAAACAAAATCCGCTAGCACGAAACGTTCTTGCCGGGCCGGTCCAAAATACGTAGTCCAAATCTCATTATCATAGACATCGTACACAAACATGTCGCCTTTCGAGTTTATGTCACCAACAAAACGACCGGCGATAGAGCTATTGGATCTGGATGTATCGATATCAATCGAATTACCGCTATGGGTCGCTGATGCGGTGATTGACTGTCTGCCGCTGGAATCAGTTCTGTAAAACTCGCCCTGCCAGTTATCACCGGTTAAATTCAATGCATCTTCGTGTATAACGCGGATAAAGGAATGCAAAGCCGATAAATCATCGTGTTTCAAATCCACGGCATAACCTTTGACCGGCCACACCGTTCCGTCCGTTTCAATGGAAAACCCCCCAAAATAACCGGGCACCGCTTTTAGCGAAACCGGTAGTTGGTCGATACCGTAGATATCGACCTTCAGTCCGAATAAATCATCCTTGTCCTCGATGGGAACAATGTCCACTTTACTATCGTTGAATGCGTCGGGCACATAAGACACTAAATCCAATTCGTCGTAGATTTTTAATTTGTCTTCATTACTTACAAGTTGCTGCCATGGGGGCAATGTGGTTTGATGACGTATCTCCACGGTATAAATTTTCGAACGAATAACTTGCGCTTTTTTATTCACGACGACGAAAAGATACTCTAGACTAGCAGAACTGATTTTGATTGCTGGAATAGGACAACTGTATACGTCGCCGGTTGTTTTGATCATCGGTGTAAACAGATAATCGCTATCCGCGGCCGTGCGGAAGTAACAACGCACTCTGTCAACACGCGCTGGATCGGTGATTTCAGCTTCCAACAACACACGCGATCCAGGTGCAATAACAGTAACGCGCTCGTGTTCGATCTCGGTTTCAGGAAAGAGCCCGGCTTGGGCGAAACTACAGGACAGCCCAATGAGTAGTGTAATTACTTTTAATAATCTCATTAAATCTTTCGATTACTAGCTGATTTCAGTACAGACGACGTTTAAACTTAACCCCCACTTTTGCTCTTTACTAAACAAGCAGCCACAAATGTGGCCTATAGCATAACATTTGGGAGATGGCGATGGACTATTTTCTTACTCAGTCAGGACAACGGGTTCCCATTTCACACTGGGATTCACCCGAGTTCAATGGCTGGACTTTTCGTAATATGCGGCGCTTGTTTCCAACCGCAGAAGTGTCACGTGGTAATGATCAAGCTTACGAATTTCCGGAGAATCACCAGAAACTTGACAATCTCATGGTTTGCGACAGTGATAGTCAAGAAAAGGTTATGGAGAAGTTTTTACAAGATACTTTTACCAATGGTTTTATCGTTCTGCATCATGGGAAAATCATATATGAACGATACTTTAATGGATTCTGTAGACTCCACACACATTTATCGCAATCCGTAGCTAAATCTTTAGTTGGTACGTTAGCGGGTGTACTTATAGAAGAAGGTATTTTATCAGAACAAGATTTAATTAGCGATATCGTTCCACAACTAAGGCAATCGGGGTACGCAGATGCGAGAGTGTGGCACGTACTAGATATGACTAGTGGTGTCCACTTTGTCGAAGATTATTTCGAAACTGATCCGGGAATTTCCGATGTTGCGAAAATCGATATTGCCTGTGGATGGAAGTTGGCAAAGGACGATAAAGATTATGTTTCGGTTCCAGAGATCGCCGTGAAATTAAACAAATCCCGTGAACACGGCGAACTATTCGAATACCGGTCTATTGAAACCGACGTATTGTCTTGGGTGATGGAAAGCGCGACCGGTAGATACATGCCGGACCTGATGAGCGAAAAAATCTGGTCAAAGTTGGGTGCGGAACAAGAGGCGTACTTCACACTTGATCGTTCAGGCAATGCTTTAGCTGATGGCGGTTTTTGTGCGACGTTAAGAGACTATGCGCGCTTTGCTCAAATGCACCTCAATGGTGGAAAATTTAATGGCAACGAAGTTGTTTCGAACAGCTGGGTGCTGGAAAGCCGTGTCGGCGATCACTCGGTGTTCAAGAGTGAGCCGTTTGTTTCGCAAATGCCGAATGGCGCTTATAGCAAACAATGGTGGATAAAAGATGTCGATCAATCCATCTATATGGCTCGTGGAATATTCGGACAGATGATTTATATTGATCCCACTCGGGATTTTGTAGCGGTCAAGTTATCGACTTGGCCGCAACCTTCGAATCCCCAGTACACGCTCAATACTTTGGCCGTGCTAGATTCTGTTTCGCAAGCACTGTAACAATGGTCAATGGGCACGCTAGTCCACGGACTTTAGCGTCAAAAGTGCCACAAAGGCGATTGTTTTTATGGATCAGCACCGGTAAGCTTTATAGAAAAATAATGAGGAGAAAGCTTCTATGTCGGTAGCGATAGAAGCGCATTCGGTATCCAAAATTTTTAATGCTGGTAGTGAGCATAGCGTCACGGCTTTAGATCACGTCTCGGTATCGATCAGGGACAATGAGTTCTTCACCTTGCTCGGACCTTCGGGTTGTGGCAAGACCACCTTACTACGGCTGATCGCCGGATTTGAGCATCCTACTTCCGGATTAGTTGAGCTACACGGGGAGGACATTTCACATCTGCCACCCTTTCGCCGTCCGGTGAACACAGTTTTTCAGAACTACGCATTGTTTCCGCATATGACGGTGGCGGAGAACATTGCATTCGGGTTGGAAATGCTTGGCCAATCTAAAGAGCAAGTTGCCCAAACCACACAAGACATGTTGAGACTGGTGCGTATGCAAGAACTGGGCAATCGCCGTACTTCGGAAATATCGGGTGGTCAGCAACAACGGGTGGCATTGGCCAGGGCACTGGCACCGCATCCGAAAGTTTTGCTACTCGACGAGCCGTTGTCGGCGCTTGATTATAAGTTGCGCAAGGAAATGCAAATCGAACTCAAACGGCTGCAACATGAGACCGGAATAACTTTTATCTTCGTTACCCACGATCAGGAAGAAGCCCTGACAATGTCAGACCGGGTCGCAGTCATGAATCAAGGCCGGGTGTTGCAAGTAGGTTCACCCTCTGAAATTTACGATCATCCTCGTGATCGTTTTGTTGCCGATTTTATCGGCGATACTAACTTTCTCGAAGCTGATGTCGTATCCGTCAATGGAAGCGTTGCTCAAGTCAAGCTTGCCTCCGGCGAAAATATCACAGCCACAGCAAGTGAAATGGTTAAGCCGGCAGATAAAGTTTATCTGGCCGTGCGGCCGGAACATGCAATACTAACCGGAAATGCCGACCAAGCGCAGTTGAGTGGAAAACTGGAGAATACCGTTTATTTCGGTACCGACACGCATTTTCATATATTGCTTTCAGACGGGGAGCGCTTCACTGTACGATCACAGAATAAGCCGGATCAAAGACTTGGGTTTAAAGAAGGTGATCTTGTGGGAGTAGGATTGCCTGAAAGTGCAGTAAGAATAGTCAAAGACTGACGATGAGCGAGCTATCCGATACATTATTTACAAATGTCGCAGCCACGCGGCAAAGACAAGAGAGTAAAAGACGTTGGTTGTTGCTGTCTCCCTCATTGTTGATTCTGATTTTTGCGGCATCGGGTCCGCTACTGATTGTTTTGGTTTATTCCTTTTTAAAGCCCGGAAACTACGGTGGCGTAGTCTGGGAGTTTTCAACCGAAGCGTGGTTCAACGTTCTATTTCAAAAAGATATTTTTGATGAAACCGTCACCTTTGCCGACGCGCATTTGTCGATTTTTTGGCGCTCGGTCCGTTTATCGTTGGGGACGACGGTATTGGCTCTGCTATTCGGTTTTCCAACGGCGTATTTCATCGCAACGCGTCCCAGGCAGACCAGGGATATCTGGCTGTTCCTAGTAACCATTCCGTTTTGGACTAATTTGTTGATTCGAACTTTTGCCATCATGGAGGTTATTCGCAACGAGGGTATTGTCAATACCGCGTTATTAAAAATGGGGGTGATCGACCAGCCTATGCAAATCATGTTTACCGATTTTGCCATTATGTTGGGCATGCTTTATGTGTATTTACCGTTGATGATATTGCCGTTGTATGCTTCTATGGAAAGGCTGGATTTTCGTTTGATTGAAGCGGGCTATGATTTATACGCCAACCGCTTTCAAGTGCTAAAAAAGGTGATTTTTCCATTAGTCAAACCGGGTGTGATAGCCGGTTCAATCCTGGTTTTCGTGCCATCACTAGGCGCTTATGTGACCCCCAGGGTCTTGGGCGGCGGAAAGAATATGATGCTGGGCAATTTCATAGAACTGCAATTCGGCCAGGCCCGGAACTGGCCGTTGGGAGCTGCGCTGGCCATCACGCTGCTGGCCATCGTCATGATCGCATTGCTGGTTTATGTGCGTAATGTTGCCGGTCAAGGGCAATCGAATCGTAGTTGACTCCGGCTTAGTTGCAAAAGTGTTTTCTTTAAAGAAACAAACCGGTTTTACGCCGATCGCGATCTGTTGCTTTGTTATGCTTTACGCACCAATTTTGGTGCTAGTCATCTATTCATTTAATGCTGGCAGCTCTATCGCCATTTGGGAAGGTTTTTCCTGGCAGTGGTATCTGGCCGCCTGGCAAAATGAGCAGGTTAAGGACGCCTCGATTCGTTCCTTGATTGTCGCGAGCTGTGCGTCTTTAATTTCAACAACGGCAGCAACCATGGCTGCGTTGGCCACAACGCGTACGCGAAAGTACCGCGGTATGACAGCTGTCTATACTATTATCAACCAACCGCTGATGGTGCCGGAAATCGTGACGGCGGTGGCCTTGCTAGTATTTTTTGCAATTATTAAAGTGAATACCGGCTATACCGGCCTCGGGTATTTAATCGCCGCCCATACCGCATTTTGCATACCGTTTGCGTACATGCCTATTCGTGCCCGACTTGAAGGTATGGACTTGACCCTGGAAACCGCCGCCGCTGATCTTTATGCGACGCCCTGGCGGGTATTCACAAAGGTGACCTTACCACTTCTTTTCCCGGGAATTTTGGCCGGAGCAATGTTGGCATTTGTGATTTCCTTGGATGATGTAGTGATCACCGAGTTCGTTAAAGCCGCAGGTCAGGACACTTTGCCGACTTATATGCTAGGGCAGTTAAGACGGGTAGTAACACCGGAAATTAACGCGATTTCATCGGTATTTCTGGCCCTTTCGGTTATATTAGTCACCCTGTTCTTTCTTCTGAACCGAAAAAAAGAATAAACTTCTTTTCTTAACCATATTCGTACTTAGAGGAGTAGATGATGAAAGCCAAATTCACGGCCTTGTTTGGAGTTTCGGCCTTGTTGTTTTCAGGGGTCGCGTTTTGTGAAGGTGAACTTAATATATTCAATTGGGGTAATTACACTAGTCCTGATTTGATTACTAAGTTCGAGCAAGAATATGACGTAAAGGTCACTATTACTGATTACGATTCTAACGATACCGCATTAGCGAAAGTCAAAGCGGGTGGACACGGTTTCGATATTGTCGTGCCTACAGCCAGCTTTGTACCTATCTGGATTGAAGAGGGTTTGTTGCTGGAGACAAATCCGAATGAAATGGAAAATTTCTCAAATATTGCTCCCCAGTGGGTGGATGTGCCGTTCGATCCGGGGCGCAAATATACTGTACCCTGGCAATGGGGTACGACCGGGATTACGGTCAACAAGTCCGTCTACGACGGCGATCCGAATACTTCGGCAATTTTCCTCGATCCGCCGGATGAACTTAAAGGCAAGATCAACGTCGTGCCGGAGATGGCGGATGTCATGTATCTGTCAATAAAATATATGGGTGGGGAGCAGTGTACCGATGACAAGGAACTGCTGAAAAAAGTCAGGGACAAGCTGATTGAAGCTAAGCAACATTGGTTATCCATGGATTATGGCAATGTTGAAAAATTTGCCAAGGGAGATGTTGCCGCCGGCGTATATTGGAACGGAGCGTCTTTCCGGGCCAGATTGCAGAATCCGGATATCGTCTACGGTTACCCCAAAGAGGGTTATGGTATCTGGGCGGACAATGTAGCAGTATTGGCTGATGCCAAAAACGTCGAAAATGCTAAATTATTTCAGAATTTTATTATGCTGCCGGAGAACGCAGCCTTAATATCCGAGTTTGCCCGTTATGCTAATGGCATCGCGGGTTCGGAAGAATTCATGCCGGAAGACATGAAGACTGCGCCCGAAGTGATAATCCCCGAGGAATTCGCGGCTGCTGGTGAAGTGGCTATAACCTGTCCGCCAGAAGTGACCAAGCTCTACAGCGCTATCTGGACCGAACTGCAAAAATAACTTAGTTTAAATAATCAGGTCCGGTGCAACACCGGACCTGATTGCCCACGTCGTGCAATATTGATGCAAAGGGACGTCGCAAATCTTAGTAATTGGCGCGAAATACCCCACAGCCGCTGGGCGTTTCATCACGTACGCGAGTTAATACCGACCGCAAATATTGCGGCGGGTGGCAATAGCGCGCCGTTGTCATCCAAGAGTCAGGATTTAGACTATCTACGCTTTGAAGGATTAAATGGCGAGCGGTGCCCATTGAAGGAGGACGTTCTTATTGCGTCAGAGACAGATGCTTTTATTGTTTTACACCGCGGTTATATCGTTTTTGAGTGGTATGCGGATCATTACAATCAAACTAAACCGCATATTCTTTTTTCGGTGAGTAAATCCATTACCGGTTTGTTGATGGGAATTCTTGCGGATCAGGAAATTATTGATCCGAATTTAGATGTGACTCACTATCTGTCAGAAGCCGCAGACACAGGCTATGACGATTGTACTGTTCAACAGGTATTGGATATGACCGCCGGAATCGATTTTGAGGAATCGTATCTTGATACCGATGGGCAGTTTGCCAAATACCGTGCTGCCACCGGTTGGAATCCACCGGTCCCTGATCGAACTGACGCAGGTTTGCATGAATTTTTGTTGTCACTTAAGCGCAACGACATTCCTCATGGGCATACATTTCAGTATTTATCGCCAAATTCCGATCTCTTAGGTTGGATACTAGAACGTGCTACTAATCAGCCACTAGCGGAGTTATTTTCGCGTTACCTGTGGCAACCGATGGGTGCCGAGACAGATGCTTACATAACGGTCGATCACCATGGAGCCGCGCGTTCGGTGGGTGGTGTTTGCACAACCTTGCACGATTTAGCATGTGTTGGTGAGCTAATGCGTTTATGTGGCAAAGCTAACGGTCGCCAAGTCGTGTCGATAGACTGGATTAACGATACTTTGAACAACGGCGATCCCGCTGCCTGGCAGCGCGGTAGTTTTGCTAGCCTTTTACCAAACGGCCGTTATCGAAATCAGTGGTATCAAACGGGTAACGACCACGGTGCTTTTTGTGCTATCGGAATACATGGACAATGGTTATATGTCGATCCTGTTGCCGCCTTGACTATTGTCAAGTTATCGTCGCAAGCACTACCACTGGACGAGAAGCTTGATTTGGTTTGCTTAAAGATGTTTGATCAAATGGCGAGCATGTTTGAATAGATCAATTAACTCGCCGTTACCGGTGTGTGGTCGTAATCCTCCATAGTCAATATCGCATCGCGCCCACCCAGTTCCTCGATACGTTTTTGTTGGTCGCCAAATGCCAATTCATTTGTCGCATCCGGATCAACTACTTCGCGCAGTCGTTTCTCGCACTCTGTTAAAACGCCTTTATGTTTATTGCTTTCCCCTAAATCGTTCGCTTCCCATGGATCATTTTTAAGATCAAACAATTGCGGTGGATAACCGGGGTAATGAATATATTTCCAATGTTCATGACGAATCATAAACTTCCCGGTGATGGAACCACCGTCGTGATATTCGCTTAACAATGTACGATCCGGTTTCTCGCCTTTCGCTATACGGAATAGTGAAACGCCCGGTAATTGATTCTCACGCTTGGATAGCGCGAGTCCTGCGTTTTCAATGATGGTTGGATAACAATCGACTAGCGATGAGGCCGTGTTACACACCTTGCCTGTTGGAATATCAGGACCACTTATAATCATGGGTATGGCCGCGGCTTCTTCGTACATTGCGGATTTAGTCCACATGCCGTGATTTCCGAGTAGTTCGCCATGGTCGCTGGTGTACAAAACCGTTGTATTCTTCGCTTGCCCTGAATCTTCCAGTGTCGTTAACACCTTTCCGATATTGTCGTCGAGAAAGGAGCACAATCCAAAATATGCCGCCCGGGCTTTTCGTCTTTTGTCATCATCGAAATAATCGTCGTAATTCATAAACGAACGAACACCTTGTACGACCGGGTGTTGCGGTAGTTCATCTTCGCTTGCTAAGCGGGGTAAGATCATCTGGTCTTCGGGGTAAAGATCGTAATACTTCTTCGGCACAATGAGCGGATAGTGCGGGCTGACAAAAGATACAAACAACGCCCAGGGCTTATTCTTGTGTTTGTTTGCTTCATGACGTAACCAATGACAGGCTTTGTCACAGACATCGCAGTCAAACTGTGTATATTCGCATTCGCCTGGGCCAATTTGATCGGCAAACTCGCTGGCTTTTCCCCAAGCTGGTGGGTTTTTCCTCAACAAACCGCGTACCCAACCTTGACCGTCCCGTACATGCAGCGGATAGTGTTCTTCGTCAAAACCGTTGTCGTTTTCACTGCTTTGGTAATGCAATTTACCGATGGAAACGCAACGGTTGCCATTCTCGATTAAACGGTGTCCCCAACTGGGAAGGCGCCCATCATACGCTTGGGCATTACTCCAATAGCGGCACTGATGCACATATTGACCGGTGGCGAGCGAAGCGCGTGCCGGCACACATATAGGCGAGGGTGTGTAAGCTTGCGTAAACCGAGTTCCGTTTTTCACAAGCCGGTCCAGATTAGGTGTTTGAACAATCTTACTGCCATAGCATCCAGCCGCCTCGCGCAGATGTTCGTCGGACATCACGAAGAGGAAATTATGACCACTCATGTATCGGTTTAATCGCCGGTCGTTGATTTAGAAGCGACATAAGTATCAACTAGCTCGATCAGCCGCTGTTTACCAAAACTGCCAAAGTGACCGCAATGAAATGTCTGCGCCGGTATTTCCTTTAACCGCGCCATGGTTTCGAGATAAGTCTCAACGTCGGAGTGATAGAGATGATCGTAGATTTCACCATCGTAAATGACGTCACCGGTAAACAATGTTTCTGTTGCTTGTTCGTACAAGCATATCGAACCCGGTGAATGTCCTGGCATGTGAAATACTTTAAACAGGCGGTCACCGAGGTCAATTTCGTCGCCTTCATCAATCAGTTGGGTCAGAGGTGCTGGTTTTATTTCATAACTCGCGATGTCGTAACTGGAATAGGGCAGCGCGTCCAGCAATGGTTTATTTTTAAACAGAGACCAAACGGTGTTTTCATCGGTGGGTGTAGTCAGAATATCAGCTTCAGCTACATGACCCAGTCGATTTTCAAACTCATAATGTCCGCCGATATGATCGAAGTGCGCATGGGACGCAACCGCCAAAACCGGTTTTTCAGCTACCACCCGGATTTCCGAACGGAGCGGCTTCATACCCATACCGCTATCTATGAGTAAGCATTTGTCACGGCCTTTTACTAACCAGATATTGCAACGTACCGCAATCGACACATGCGGCTCCCAGATGAGGGTTGTATTGTTTTCGTATTGGCGGGTGTCGTACCAGTGTTGGGCAACTCCTAATGTCATGGCATGTTATCAATTTTAGTCTTATCAAGATAATGTATGATAAACATGGCATCTTCAATATTTACATGACAATTATCTGACTCCCATATGGACGAGAACGCTCCTAGACAACACGGTGCCATGGAATATTCTACGGCACCGGTAAATCTTGATGAAGTACGCCTATACCGTTTGGGCCGTGTTCGAGAACAACTAAAACAACGCGACTACGCTGGGATATTGTTGTTCGACCAAATTAATACACGATACGCTACCGATGCGACCAACATGCAGATATGGTGTTCGCACTATGAAACACGTTGCGTGTTTGTCGCGACGGATGGACCGGTGGTGTTGTTTGACTATGGCAACTACCCACATTTGGCGGAAGGGCTGCCGACAGTGGACGAATATCGTGTTAATAAATCGTTTTATTATTTCACCGCCGGACAACGTACTTCCGAACGGGCCGAGTTATTCGGCGATGAAATTGCTGATCTTGTATCGCGATATGGCGCAGGTAATAAACGGCTGGCCATTGACCGTTTGTCCTATGAAGGCGTTGCTCCGTTGCTGAAACGAGGTATTAGTATTCATTCCGGCGACGAAGTGATGGAGCACGCCCGAGCGATTAAATCACACGGCGAAATTGCCTTAATGCGAAAATCCATAGATGTGTGTGAAGCAGGTATGCGAGCAATGCGCGAGGCTCTGCGACCGGGTATCACCGAAAACGCGTTATGGGCAAAGTTACACGAAACAAATATCACAATGGGTGGCGAGTGGATTGAAACCCGATTGCTGTCGTCCGGCCCACGGACAAATCCCTGGTTTCGTGAATCGTCTATGCGAACTATTGAAAAGGGCGATATGGTCAGTTTTGACACGGATTTGATTGGGCCCTATGGTTACTGCGCGGATATTTCGCGTTCATGGTTGTGCGGCGATGGGAAACCGTCGGACGAACAGCAACGGCTCTACGCATTTGCCGTCGAGCAAATAGAACACAATAAAAACTTGCTACGGCCGGGCGCTAGTTTCAGCGACGTATCCGAAAATGCGTGGAAAATCCCGAATGAATTTGTGGCCAACCGTTACTCCAGCTTGATTCATGGAGTCGGTTTGGCGGACGAGTATCCGTCATTCAAGCATTGGAGTGACTTCGCTGAACGGGGCTATGACGGCGAAGTGCGAGAAGGAATGACCTTGTGTGTGGAATCTTATATCGGTTCTGAGGGTGGTCACGAGGGTGTCAAACTGGAAGAGCAAGTGCTCGTCACGAAGGGCGGCATTGAGCAGTTATCGTCGTATCCCCTGGAATTAGATTGGTTGTAGCCTACCGCTTTCAGCGATCGGGAGAATTGGAGCAAGTGAATGCTATGCTTGTAGCGGCAACTCCATTTGCGAGTTATGCGCGCTATACTCTCTTTCTAGATCCAGCAAAAACGCTTTAGTTTTCAGGCCACCACCAAAGCCGGTCAATTTACCGGTGCTGCCAATCACGCGATGACAAGGAACGACAATCGATAAAGGATTTCTGCCGTTGGCGGCGCCGACAGCGCGCGGCGCTTTCGGCTTGTCAATAGCAGCCGCCAGTTCGCCATAGGAGATGGTTTCACCATAGGGTATTTCCCGTAGCGCATTCCATACTGACCTTTGAAATTTCGTGCCACGCGGGTTTAACGGCAATTCAAACGATGTTAAGCGGCCATTAAAGTAAGCATCGAGTTGACGTTTAACTTCTGAGAACGGTCGCGGATTCTGAATCCAGTCCGGGTCCGGTTGGGTTTTCTTGCCCGTTGAAAAACCGATAAGTGCCAGCCCTTTATCGTCTCCCGCGACAAGTAGGTCTCCTACCGGGCTATCGATAAAAGTGTAGTTCATCGCTCTGCAGGTGCCTATTTTTTGACGCTGTTTGAGTTAAAACCACGTGCTTCCAGAATCAATCGTGTCTTTAGATCATGCAGCGTCAATTCAAGACCGGCCGGGTAACGGTGTGGATAAATGAACCGTTTTACCGCGGGGTGCAGCGAGGATAACTGTCGTCGCGTGCGATCTCGAATGCTATATATGGTAGGCGATTCATAGACGGCTTGACCGGATCGAAAAACAGGAATTAATAGGTCTTCAAAATTTACGTTCGCACTAACATGCTTACGCCGTATATGGTCCACTGGGTCAACAATAACATTAGATTTGTCGGCGCCGATACTTATGTCGTAAGTCATGTCCGCAATGAAGCGGGAACCGTTACTGAATCGTCGCACCTGCAACACGCCGGGGGTAGATATCTTGGCGGTTTGTTCAGACACTTTAACTTTAGGACTCCATTCTTCGCCTGGTTGGCGAATCGCAGTGAGTTTGTACACGCCGCTTAACGCAGGTTGGTCGTAAGCCGTCACTAGTTTAGTGCCAACACCCCATAAATTGATTGCGGCGCCCTGATTTTTGAGGCTGGTAATAATGTGTTCGTCCAAGTCGTTGCTGGCGGCAATGGCGGCATTTGGGAACCCGCCTTCGTTGAGTATCTTGCGTGCCTCGATACTGAGGTAGGCGAGGTCGCCGGAATCCAGACGAATTCCAATCATCTCAACGCCGCGTTCTCTTAACTTTTTGCCTGCTTGAACGGCTTTGGCCACACCCTCAAGTGTGTCGTAGGTATCGACTAAAAAGATGCAGTTGTGAGGTAAGGAGTCAGCATAGGCGTTAAACGCATCCAATTCGTCGTCGAATGACATAATCCAGCTGTGAGCATGGGTTCCGCGTACTGGGATGTCATATAATTTTCCGGCCAGCAAATTGGAAGTGCCGTCACACCCACCGATATAGGCAGCACGACTGGCAGAAATGCCACCGTCGATTCCTTGCGCGCGGCGCAGTCCGAAGTCAACGACCGGATCGCCGTTTGCCGCTGCGCAGATACGAGAGGCCTTTGTAGCGACCAGTGTTTGGAAATTAATCATAGTCAACAAGGGCGTCTCGAGAATCTGACACTGCAATAAAGGACCGGTAACGCGCAACAATGGCTGATGCGGAAATACGACTGTTCCCTCAGGAACCGCGTCGATGTCGACGGAAAATTCCAACTGGCGCAAATATTCTAAAAAAGTGGATTCAAATAACGGTTGTCCATCGTTGCCCGTTACCGTCGCCAGATAAGCAATATCGGGCTCCTCGAAGCGCAGTTCTCTCAGAAAATCGACGACATAAGCTAAACCGGCGGCAACCGTGTAACCACCACCGAAAGCGTTCTCGCGAAAGGATAGATGAAATGCCGCCTGCTCGTCCGTGCGTTCCAACTTCCAATAGCCGTAAGCCATAGTGAGTTGATACAGGTCGGTTAATAATGCCAACGAGTGGCGGTAGAGAGTACTAATGGACAACGTGCGTTAGTTTATTTAGCCGCTCTTGGCGTTCCCTTCAGAAATTTGGCTGGAAGTGTAACGAGTAAGCGTACCGATCGCCAAATTTTATAGGTTTGTGGGCGCCGAATAAGAAAAGGGGCCCAAAGGCCCCTTTTCTTACTAGTTTTTAGGTTAAAACAACTACACAGCGCTTACTTTCAATGCTTTTTTCCGACGGGTCACCCCAAATAACCCAAGTAACGCTGAACCGAATAACCAAACAGCACCTGGAAGTGGGACTGGGCTAGGGTTAAAGGTTACGCCGTCTAGTTTAAACGAGTCTTTATAGTACGGGTTATCATACTCTGCACCGACAAGTAACCAAGTAACCGGACTAGCTAGATTAAAGTAGACACCACGTGCCTGACCATTGCTAAATAAACTACCATTGACAAAGTCTGTTGTTGGGTTGCCCAATGTTGCTAGACTGAGGCCGTTTAGGTCAATGTTGCCTGTTCCTGCCCAATAGCTGACATCCGAGTCACCACCCCACTGGTTAATCCAAACGGACTCAGCATCAACGGCCGTTGAAAATTCAAAAAGGAAAAAATCAGTTTCATAATAGTTGTCTGCACCGTGTTCCGGCGAATTGCATCCATATGTGTTTTCGGCATTATTACAGATGCCTAACCCATATCCGCCCCAGGCCCACAGATCTGCCTGACCCAGCGAATCATTTCCATCTTCGTAATAATTGTCGGACCAGGCGCTCACCGTGACCGCTACGCCATCAGCGGATGTCGTGTAAGAATGGCCCAGATTGTTGTTCCATCCTAGTCCCATGTAAGAAATCATGGCCGCCGAAACCGGTGTAGCAAAACCCGCTACAAGTAGACCAGCGGACAATAACGTGTAGACCTTGTTTCTCATTTGAATTATCTCCCCTTTAAAGTGACTCAAAAAACGTCTGTCTTCACAACGACAGTTCGAATTATGTGGGCAACAAAAAGGGAGCCCGATAGCCCCCTTTTTTGACGCACAAATTTACCTACTATTCAGTACTTGCTCTCAATACACTCTTGCGGCGGGTAATGCCAACCAACCCGAGCAGCGCTGACCCAAATAACCAGACGGCTCCTGGAAGTGGGACAGGGCTGGGGCCATTGTTTACGAACGATTCGCTGCCACCGCTGGCAAAACCTTGTACATGGATACCCATACGGATTGTTCCGTCCGCAATCTCATCCAGTATACTGGCAAATGATACGCCTCCCGTATCGAATAAAACGGTGAGTTCCTCGCCCGGATTTACACCGTTTGGTTGAACCGGCGGTGCTGGGACAGCACGGAAGCCCATGGTAACTTGAAAATCCGGGTCCGCATTGTTCGCGCCAGGTAAATTGGGCGGTTGTCCTGTACCAGGCGAATCATAATCCGTTCCCGCACCTTCAATAAGTCCAGCGACCGACAGGAGGCTCGATCCATCTGCGTCAAAATAGATTTGGGTAATCGAGCTCGCTTCTGGACCTTCGTTGAAGAATCGGAACGATACGATACCGCCCCCTTCATCATCGACTTCAACAAACAACTGTGCCTCGCCAATAGCGGCGTCACCTGCATTGTTATTAGTAATATTTTCAAAGCTAAAGATCATACTGGCGTTAGCGACGCCAGCAAACAACACAGACGCAAATACAACGCCTAACAAATATGCTATACGGGTCTTCATCGTGATCCCCCCTTCAAAAGGATAACAAATGTTAAAAACAATAACGCATTAGCTTTTTACTTAGAATTTTCTTGTCCGTCAAGCTTTATTTTTTAGTGTAAAGTTTTTGATACATACGTGGCTCTTTTAGGCAAGAAATTACTTTAAAAAATGTTTCAAAATTGAAACACAATTAATAGATGCTTGCGTGAGATAGTGTTCGTGAAGCTGATAAGGGGGCTACAAACTTTCAAGCGTCTTCTGCGCTTCATCTCGTCCTTGGTAATTTACGTCGCTTTTTACGGCTTTTTGTAGGTGTTCACGGGCCAGCACCTTATCACCTTTGGCGTGATAAACCATGCCTAAATGGTAGTTAAACTCCGGACTATCCGGTGCGTTTTCTACTACGCGTTTCAATATTTCCAAAGCTGCATCGATATCGCCAAGTTTGTAGTACACCCAGCCCGCCGTATCCTGTAACGCAACGTGAGGTTCGTTTTCGATTAAGCTTACCAACTCCCTGGCTTTGTCCAAGCTCTCCTTGTCCTCGCGATAAGTCACGAGCAACATCGCCAAGTTATTAATGATCGGTTTCGCTTCCGGATGTGTGTCATGAGCCGCTTGATATTCCGAGATGGCGAGGTCAAATTCATTCTGTTGTTCGTATATGGCACCCAGTTCTATGGTTAACGACGGCGCGCCAGGGTTTGCCTCAAGCCCCTGTTTCAAAATTGTTATTGCATCCGATTCTTGATCTTGGGATCTAAGTAGCTTGCCTAGATTAACGTATGCACTGGTGTTGGCCGGGGCAAGTTCTATGCTTTTGCGTAACGCTTTTTCCGCTTCACTTGAGTTTCCTTGGGTGAGAAACACGAGCCCAAGTTGATGATAAGCGCCTGGATTTTTTGGTGACCGTGCAATCACTTCCTCGAATGTCTCTTTAGCGAGCTGGTATTGTTTGGTTGCAAGATAGCTATTTCCTAAGCCCATGCGTGGCTCGACAGCATCGGGATTGCGCTCTAGACCTTGTTTGAATGCCGTAATACTATCTTCAAAAAGTTGTTGTTGCTGGCGAATGGTACCAATTATGAAGTATCCAGACGGGCGATCGGGGTGTGCAGTTTGAATTTTTCGTGCCGTTTCTTCTGCCCCCGTCCAGTCACGTTGTTGAAGTTGGATTTGAGCTAGCGCCTCTAGGGCTTGAAGATTATTCGGATCGTTAAGAAGTATTTCATTTATTCGGTCCACTGCTTCGTCAGAATTCCCCTGCTGTAACAATGCTTGGGCAAGCGCCAGGCGAGATTGATTGTCCCGTTGGTTTAACTCCACTGCTTTTTCGAAATTTTCCTGTGCCAGCGCCGTCTCATTTCGCGCCGAATGAGCGACAGCCAATAATCGATAGGTGTCTGGTGAGTTAGGGTTGTCACGTAATACCGTTCGCAGGTCAGCAATTGCTTGGTCGGTGTCATTATTCATCAGTGCCAGACGAGCTCTTGTCTTTAGGGCCTGACTGTCCTGGCTGCTCTCGGTTAGGACAGCGGTCACTAATTTTTCTGCTTCTACGTGTTCCCCCTCGTTCAATAACAACTCGGCAAGTTGACTACGTGCGCTAATCCCATTCGGTCCATTTTCGTCTTGTTGAATGATTGCTTGGAGATCAGCTTTCGCCTCATCAATTTTGCCCATTGCTGTGTGTAATCGGGCCAGTGCAAATCGGAGTTTGGACTCATCCGGCGCTTGTTCAATAAAATTTTTTAATTGTGTTTCGGCAGCTTCAGTACTACGTCTATTGGCGAGAAAATCGATCAACAATAATTTGATTGACTGATTTTCAGGATCGTTATTGATAGCGTCTCGTAACGTATTCTCCGCATCGTCTAATCTTCCATTATTTGCATACACCCGTGAAAGCCGGATTCGATGGTCTAAATCGTCTGGTTGCAGATCTACCAACCTAGCGGTTACATCGGCGGCTTTATCTTTTTCTCCCGATTCAAAATAGATTGCGGCGAGACTCATATAAAACCTGGATTCATTTGGTCCACGTTTAATCGCCTCTTCTAATACCTTGATTGCTTGTTCGGTGTTGCCTTGCTTTACATACACTGATGCCAACAAAGTCAGACCGTCAATATTGTCAGGTTCTTTTGAAAGAGCCTTCTCTACATTTTGATATGCGATCTGGGTGTCCCCGAGTTCGTTCCACGCGGTCGCTTTTGTAATTAGGCCGCGTACATCGTTGGGTGTAAGATTTAATACAATCTCCGCCTCCTCAAGTGCTTTCGCCCATTCTCCCGACATTAGGTACAGACGTCCAAGAGAATTGTGGCCTTCTATATGGTTGGGATCTTGTTTGACTAGTCGTGAGTATGCTCGATACGCGGCGCGCCATTTTTCCTCTTTTTCTTCAAGTTGTCCCAGAAGGAGCAAGGCATTCGTATCCTTTGGATCAATTTGCAATACATTTTTTATTTCAAGGCGAGCCTTTACGTAGTCACCTTGCGTAAATAGTTGTTGTCCTTTTTCAAAGTGAGCTGCTTTACGTTTTTCCGGGCCGCCGCAAGCGGACAGGGCGACGAAAAACATTAGGAGAATTAGTTTAGAAAACAGTTTTGAATTGATCATAATAGTTAATTCCTTGCGGGTTCGCTCTCGGCGAGATTTAGCTAGTGACAATCTTTGGGCTTTAGATTAATCCTCGTAACGATAAGACACTCAATGCAAATAGTGAAACCAGGTTGAGACTATAAAACTTCTTTGGTTTGATGGTAATTAACAGTTCACACGCGTAGATCATAATTATAACTTTAATCAAAATCATGCTCGCATCATTGTTAATATCTGTAAATCCTTGAGATAACTCGATCCCTAATACAGCCAGCATGATTAGATAATCCATAGGCGTTACACGGAACGCGTCTGTCGAAAAGCGGATTGCCAGAGCCGCTGCTATGGCCAAAACGGTAAAAAACACTGTTTCTAGTTTGGGGATAACAGTTATCCAGTCAGGTGGATATTTGACAAACAAATACACCAGAAATGTCGCCGTGATATAGACAATACCTCGTCTGACGATAAGGAAATCCAGGCGGTAAATTACATACATCAACAGCATTACGATTGCCAAACCGCCGGCTGTGATGGCAAAGTCATCAGGTACTGTTGAGACAGCAAAGCAAGAAACAATCATAGCGGCGGGTACAAGTGTGTTTAACCCAACAACCGGAACTTTGCTCAGAACTTTATGTTTGCGGATTGCGCCGAGCACGCGCCGAAATAGGAAATCATCGCCACTACGCGCACGCGCATGCCAACCGATATACTCGGCAGTGGTAACCACGCCAAACACAGCGATCGCAACGCCTAGGTAAATCGCAATAATCATTAAATCGGTCTGATAGCATAGGAGTACACCGCATACGACATAAAAACCATGAATGGCGTAGATGATGACAACGGCTTCATGATGGAGAAATCCCAATTCGAGTAAGCGATGATGTAGATGATTTTTGGTCGCACGGAACCAGTTCATGCCGCCCTTTATACGTAGTGCGAACACAATAAGAATATCGATTACCGGGAGCCCAAGTAGCAGTGCAGGAATAGCTTTACTAATGGCGGGATCTGTTTGCTGGGTCAGGAGGATCGCTAGCACGCCGAGCGTAAAACCCAGAAACTGACTGCCGCTATCCCCCATAAATACACCAGCGGGGTGGGTATTAAACCGCAGAAATCCAACAATGCCACCTATGACGGCAATGGCCATGATTACTTCGTAGCTACCACCAGCATGAAATGTTAGAAAAGCAATGGCGAGCAAGCTTAAAAGTGATTCACCACCGGCTAGTCCATCTAAACCGTCCGAGTGATTGATGGCATTGATCATTCCTACGATAGCTATGAATGTGAACGGTACTGCGACCGAATCGGCAATGGGGTCCAGACCGATAAAAGGCAGAAGGGAGACTTTTACGCCGCCGTAGAAAACCACAATACCTGTGGCGATAAATTGACCTAAAAACTTCCAATAGTGACCAATCTCCCTCATGTCGTCCCAACTTCCAAACACAACCAGAAGGAGGGATCCAAGTAAATAAGATTGGATTAACCGGTCAAGCGGAAGCCAAACTACCATCGCGCAAAGTGCGCCGATCACAATACCAATGCCACCGACGCGAGGTATTGGGTTTTCGTGAACTTTTCGGGATGCTGGCTGGTCCACCATGCCAATGGAGGGCGCAATCTTAATCAACAGCGGAACGAGCGCCATGCATATAAATAAGGCGACCGCTGCTACTAGTAAATAAGACATTTCGTTCCGTCGACCCCCATCGACCCCGAATTAGATCCTAAGTAGGAATATACGGGTCTAACTGCTCCGTTACAACCTTTGCGAAATCGCTTAAACGCTTATCCGCCGCTTCTATGGGTTCGTCCGGCTTTACTCGAGTCACTAAACGTACCAACGCCCCGTCCGTGCGATTTTTGGTCAGCGCATCCCAGAAAAGATACCATTTGACGAGATATTCGTTGGCCATTAAGCGCCCTCGTTGTTGGAACCAATAATAAACAAGCTGAGCACTCTCGCCCTTCCTAATAATCACACGGTTATACTTTAAATTTCGGTAACTGGATTCAATTGGCATTTGTTTACGTGCAAATTCTGTGATTTGCCACCCTCCACCCGGAATGCAGACTCTTGGAGAGTGCGGCGAGTTGCCTTTTCGTTGATTTTCGTAGTAAGCAACATAAACATTGACGTTGTCCGCGGGCTCGCGAGTGAAGTCTGCCATCAAGTAGTCAGTGAACTTGAGGGCTGAAATGATACTCTCCTTGAATTCCCCGTGTTCGCCACGCCACATTCCTAGCTCCAGTGGAAACGATGCCAATGCACTGCGGGATGGAAAAGCATCGGCGCGGTTTGAAATCGATATGGTTGCGATAGTACTTATGAATACAATCACGCTGGCCACAATAAATGGGGAAGATACCTTTCTGTACTTCGCATCGGATTTGTCTTGACGTAATGGTGGTAGGTCCAAGTTAACGATATTGAATCCTCGGTACTTGGAACTTCCAATGAAGCCTAGTAGGTACATTTCGATAAACAAAATAACGACGCAACTCATGAATATGATCCAACCTTCAAAGTCATGCAAAAATCCCTCCGCCTGCTCGATCCCCGCTTTCTCCACCAATACACCTATGACACCGATACGAAAACTATTCATGAATATCGTAATTGGAATGGTAGATAAAAATAAAACTACCTTTTTCCAAAATGGTGCCCGCCATATGTATGCGCAGATAAACCCAAAAGCCATCAGTGGATATAAATAGCGAAGCCCACTGCAAGCTTCGACAACTTGTAGCTTGTAAATACCTAAATCGATTACATTGCCCTCAAGGTAAACCGGAATGTCAAACAGGCGAATGACAGATACGCCAAGCTGTGACGATATGAGCTGAAGCTCCCCCGATAGGTCGGAGTCGATAAAATAGGGTAGTGGGATGGCGAAAAGTAGGATAAGTAGCGGCACAAGAATGACGCGGGTCGCTTTAAGACCCATGAAAGCGACAACCAATCCAAAGAGGACAAAAACAAATCCATAATGGACAAAAATAAATAAGGCACTTAACTCTCCAAGAATTAGCAAAGCTGTTCCAAGTACCACGATAGCGACGCCCCACCAGTTAGGGCAAAATTCCAAGCGATCCAGTATGTCTTTTTTCTGGAGAACAAAGAACAAGCTGACGAAAGGGATCATGTATCCATAACTGTACTCCTCATATTTGTTATATCGACGGACGAGTTGTTCGAATCCACCGTAAAAAGCAATGAACGTAGCGATGGCAGTGACAACTACCACCGCCCACACTAATGGCGTAAGTTTCCATACGGTAACTTCTTCTTTAACTGATTGCATCGCCCGATTTCGAAATGCTATGTGGCCATTGACAGTCTATCTTGTTGAAAAACATGAGCTTCTTACGGTTGCATCCGGAGTACTCGCATGTTTCATCGCCATATCCCCAATAAATAAGTTTACCATTTGCCGTTAGATCTACACAGGTTCTGTCAATAAGTTTGTTGGCTAAAAACCTTATATCAAGAGATATTCTGCGCAGTTGTAGCGAATTATTTGCTTAACATGCGGAGAAACTCCCTTCAGGGATAGCGTTTTTCCAGCTAACAAAATATGTTTACGTAACACTATTAAATGTGCCAAAAAAGCCGCGTCAATATACTCGAGCATCGACACATCGATCAGCACATCTTTATTTGCACATGCAGCTCGCATAGAGGTTTCTCTGAACGAATCTAGGGTCTGTCGAGATCCAGCACCGGTCAATCTTATGTTCAGGCAATCGTCGGTACTGTTGGTTCCGACGTCCAAGTGACTATCTAGAAATGGCTTGGGCCCAATAGTCCTAAGCCACAACCCATAGGGCAGTATCCGTGTGAAAACAAGTTGCCCAACAACAATCCCATCCCGTGCGTAGCGTCGCCAAAGAGTCGGCTCTTCAAAGATTCTCCACAACCACTCCAGACCAATTCGCTGTATTGCACGGGGAGCGCGTTTGATCATACCCGCCAAGAATCCAATAGTTGCGCCGACATGAACTATAATCCTAGCGTTAAGCTGACCCTTATTTAGATCGATCCACCGCTGCGCTTTTTTGGCTCCCAATGCCAGCAGAAGAAAATCGGGTGTATATTTGTTGATATCATCAATAATTGTTCGGGAGCCCATCTCTTCGACGGCAACATAGCCTGGATCATGGTGACCGACGGCCACAAGTCCTGCAGAATGTTCGTTTATCTTCTTATACGCCTTTTCCGCTATTCCCTCTGCGCCGCCAAACAAGAACACGGTAAATCGGTTATCCTTCTCCCTATGCAGTTGTTCTATCAATCCGGAGCCGGGAACCCGCTCCGGCAACGGATATCCCAACAGTTTCGAAACCCACAAAATCGGCATGCCGTCCAGTAGAGACATATCGCTTCCCAAAACAGAATCACGGAACTCCGCGTCACTCCTGGCCATCGCGACAAAATTTAAGTTGGGTGTGCAAACGGCTATCTTGCTTCCCTGTCGGACAACGGATTTCATGGCGCGCTTGGTTTGTTCCACGCTGAAGTTATCGAAGATAAGACCAAGTACACACCAAACGTCGCGTTCTAAATCACGCCTAAGTGCTGCGTCGCTTTTCAAAGGATTAAGTTAGGACGAATCTGTTAATTATCAAAATCAATCCGGGGGAAAGCTGCAAAATTTATTCGAGCCTACGATCCGGTGAGTTGGCGTTCAGGGAATTCTTTTCGTAGTTTGTCGTGGTACTTTTGCATGGTTCGTCGTTTACCGAAAATAAGCGATTCGAGTTCATACTTTCTAAAAAACGGGAGATAGTTCTTGTCCTCAAAACGTTGTTCGCCCCGTATTAGCGCTTGGAAATAGCCAACCAGTATACCGACTCCGTTGACAACATATGGACGCTCGAACAAGCGATAAATAGAAACCGCTACCATGTAGTACCATCTAGAACCCATAAAATATTTTCCACGTCCCCATCGTAGTCGTCCTGTCCAGATCCCTTTATAGCTGGAACCCATACGCCGAAGATGAATTATTTGTAAATTTTTGTCATTTTTTGACATCGCTTTCCAACCGCGCAAGCGACACATATGACCGTCAATTCCATCCCAACACACTGCACGAACAAAACCGTTTATTTCTTTAAAACAGTCAACCCGATAAAATTTTGCCGGTCCCACAGAATTTTCATCGCCACAACGCTCTTCAACCAGTTTGTTACCGTACCGTACAAACAATTTTCCGGAGAGTGTGCCGAGCCATGGGTCATTTTCAAAATACTCGATGAGCGTCTCAAAGTAGCGTTCAGGTAATTCCAAATCGACGTCGAGTTTGCACACATAGTCGTAATCTGCCAGATCAATAGAATCAAGGCCTGCATAGAACGCATCGATAACGCCAGGACCAACGGATCGTTCACCCCGGTCCTCGCGTCGAATGACTGTAATGAATGAATACTTCTCGGTTGCCGCAGCTAAAATACTTGGCGTGGAATCTGTTGAGCCATCATCAACGATCACCCATTTCGCGGGAAGCGTTGTTTGTCTGGCGATACTGTCGATAGTAGTTTGCAAATAATCGGCTTCATCTCGGCAAGGGGACACAATTAAGTATCGCCTAAACATGACCAGGTTCACTTTTTTCGCAGTGTATACGGCTAAACTCGGTGTAGAGACGTTCAGCATTTATAGTCGTTGAAAATTCTTCGAGAATTCGTTTTCTACCTTGTTGTCCGAGCTGGTGTCGAGCGTCACTATCAGAAACCACATGTTCGATTACTTTTGCTAGTGCGTCCGTGTTATCCACCTCCACCAGCAACCCGTTTTCACCATTAGTAATAAGCTCCCGGATTGCGGGTAGATCACCACTGATTGAACAAACGCCGCAAGACATACTTTCCATAAGGGCAACTGGTATACCGTCTCTATCTCCTTCTTCATCGATTCTACACGGTAGCACGAATATTTCCGCACTTTGCATTAGTTTGCGAACGTCCTTATTATCTTTTTTTCCAAGAAACTTAACTTTATGAGTAAGGTTTAACTCGAACCTCAAAGATTCTAGTGAATCGCGCAGTGGACCATCTCCAACAATATTGCACATTACGTCAATATCATTGAAATCAATTCTGTGTAAAGCATGAAGCAAATTCTTAATTCCTTTTTTTGGAACTAATCGGCACACACTCAGAATTAGCAACTTATTGCTACCGGACTTGTTAGGAATGAAGTCGTTAGTTTCGACTCCACATCGTATTATCGGTAGCTGTTGTAACGATTTTATTTCAATAGATTGGTAAAATTGACGATGCCATTCGCTAATGCAGCTAACAAAGACGGCCCTTTTGATTTTTTCCTTTAAAAGAACGCGGTCTTTAAATATATCCGCGGCATGCCCGGTAAAGCTAAAAGATATTTTTAGTTGTTGTGCCAAATACATGGCAATGGTTGTAGGAACATGAGCCATGTGAGCATGGATATGAGTGATTTTTTTATTTTTTATCTCGGAAGTAAAAGAAATCGCGGCCATAGCTTGTAAAATTACTTTAATCCTCTTTCGTTTAGGAGTTTCTGTACTGAAAAATGCATCACGAAAAGCATCAAAGATTACTCGAGTGGAGTGGAAAGGGTTATCGCGAAATTCTTTTAAGATGCCATAGAAAGTTGAGATAGAACTACGACCATAAATACTAATCGCTTCTTTTGTAAGCAAATTAACACTCGTATCACTAAATGTGTCTACAGGCGGGTGGACCGAAGCAACTAATATATCAAGTCCGATCTGTCGAAGCGCTAAAATCTCTCGGTACACAAAGGTTTCGGTGCTGGAGGGTAGCCATGCTCCAATGTAGAGGACGCGCATCATTGGGTTTGTATTGTCTAGAACCAATGCGGTAAATCTCAAAAACTATTATTTATATTCAATGAGTTTTTTAGGTTTAGCAGTCAGGTGTGACTTTATGTACTGAAAGATACCGATCAGTTGTGCAAATTTTCCAAGCAAAATAAAACTAGCATATATATAGTTTTCTCCTGTTGCGTTCTCATTCTTTCTTGATAGAGCAGATATCCGAAGCCATTGGATGATATATAGAATTAGGAACAAAAGACTGAATCCATGGGTAGGAATAACAAGCACAAAGATTGCTAGTGGGAAAATGAATCCCCAAAATATTATTGATATGACCATACGGACACTCCGCTGAGCGGTAAATCCGTGTAAAATCACTGACTCAAAATAAGCGTGTCCTGATCGTGCAGCCCGTCTCCACCATTGACTAAATTTCAAGATCGCCGCATCATGTAACGTCATTTCTGCGTTAATACGGCGAATTTTCCAACCAGCTGCACGTAGTCGTAAGCATAGTTCCGGCTCTTCGCCGGCAATTAGGGTCGAATTAAAACCTCCGACTTCCGTAAAGGCTGTCGTGCGGACCATAAAATCGCCACCACAAGCTACTGTTTCACCGACCGGAGTATCCCACTCCAGGTCACACATGCGATTGTATATTGAGTGTTCAAGATATTTTTCGCGGCGCCTGCCGCAAACAATGCCGTAGCAAGGTTCCTTATTCAAGAAGGATTTGGCAGTAACTAACCATTTCGGATCGAGTTCACAATCACCATCAATAAACTGAACAAATTCTAAATTAGGTTGCCACTGCTTTAGTTTATCGAATCCAGCGTTGCGTGCCCGCGCCGCTGTAAGCGGTATGTCATCCGTTAGGTGTATGATGTTAACTCCGAGCGATTGTGCTACTTCAATACTTCCATCGTTCGAATTTGAATCTACATAAACTACTTGGACTGGAAACTTGATAACTGATTTCAGACAGCGCAATAACCGCTCGCCCTCGTTGCGACCAATGACAACAACTCCTACGTTGTCTAGTTGTCCGACTGATGAACCAGTATCTGCTGTCGTCGAATTCAATAGATAATCTGCATCAACAGGATGATTCGGACCATTGTACTAATGTGTAGCTTACGCAATAGGCGTGAATCCAGATGAAATTAGTACCTCGTTATATCAGTGAGTGGTTGTAACAAAAAGGATGCAGCTACCTAAAATTCAGGACACATAATTTCTCATTTACTATACATCGAAACAATCTTCTATTCGCCGTCGAGTTTCTCACATCGAGCGACTCAAAACATTCTGATACATTTTGAAATCTTGTGGGATGAATTCATAGAGTTGTGATAATAGTTTTTCTGGAATGTGATCAGTATCAGGTCGGGGAAGATCGAGGTTTCGTAAAGTTTTTTTATTACTAATGTTTCTGGTAAAGAAATGAATGATTTGTTGGTAGTGGTGCGCGGGAGAGCGGTTTTTATGTGGAAGGGACAATTTTTTCCCAACCTTGTTCTCCATGTAATGCAAAAACTCATCTAGTCTCTCATACGCAAAGATTGTTTCTACACCAATTTCACCATGTTCATCTCGTACATGGTCAAATTGTGAACCGACATTCGCAAAAGGAGGGGGGTCAGAAGAAATGTAAGCGTCCAGAAATTCGCAAAAGTCAACGTGCATAGTGCTATTCATATGTTGTGGGTGGTTTGATTTTCGCAATTTTGCCCTCGATCTAAATCTATACCAACTATTAAGCCAAGAAATCGGCTCCCTAATAATGCAAATAGTTTCTATATCGTCAGTGCCAATTTTCTCAAACAGATACGGTTTTATGTATTGAACATACTCGCGATAGTTAGTGTGACGAAATGCGGGATTTCCCAGCAATGCGATATCGCTATGGGTACCTAAAATAGCTTCAATCGAGTTAGAAGCACATTTAGGAGTGCAAAGGAAGGTAAAGTTGTTTTTCGCACTAATCAACATATGATTTCGGCGGATATGGATGCTTGATGATTTCTTAGTTTTCTCAAATTCTTTTTGTTCGTATCCGATGCCCTCGGATTCACTCAACACTTATTCGGGCCGAACGGCTCTTGTCGCTCCACGGCCCTGAAAATCGCACAACCGTCTTTAATATGTAACATAATTTTAACTAAATACACATGGTAATAGTTGGATTGTCGGTAAATAGCAACAGCGAGAAAGTTGTTCAATATCTTTATAACTCATCGGTGAAACATATCGCTAAGGGTGCAAAAATGTTGATTGATCGTGATCCGTATTTCTGACATATTCGCGCCACTAAGCAATAAAAAACGTGGATAGAGGGTTTCCTAAATCTTATCGGCGTCCGCCAATTTAATCAGAATCATATTTTTAATTCACGGAAGTGGAGGCGAACGAATAAGATATTATTTCGCGCAAGAATTGCGTTGTAAAAATTTACAATTTTTAACGATGCATAAAGACTCATGTCGAATAAAACCAGTATGTTGTAATGTGTGGTGGCGCGGTCGTCCGTAAATCTAACGTAAGAAAATTAATAATACTGTGCGACTTGGGTAGAATATTTCGTAAATCGGTAGTTTTGTTAATAGGCTTGTTTATCGAGGTGGGCGGTCAGGCCTATGCAGTATCCACGATCCAGCTAACCCCGAGTCGCACGAGTGGGGTAGCGCCGTTGTCGGTGTTTTTTGATGCGACGGGCACGACCGGTACGGGTACGAATCGCCCCTTCCACGATTTACATTACGCTTGGGATTTTGGCGATTCAGGCAGTGGAAATTGGACGGTATCGGGTAAAAGCAAGAACAAAGGATTTGGGCCAGTGACGGCGCATGTATTCGAGGCACCGGGTACGTATACGGTGAAGTTGACAGTAACCGATATTAACGGCAGCAAAAGTACTAAACAGGTATCGATCACAGTACAAAATCCCAACAGTGTGTTTTCGGGCACCAATACTGTGTGTTTTTCGACCAGTGGAGATTTTTCAGGTTGTCCCTCGGGTGCTAAGAAAGTGACGACAAGTTCGTTTCAGACCGTGATGAATAATGCGGGATCGAACAAGCGATTGTTGCTGCGTGCGGGGCAGACATGGAATTCATCGAGTAAAGAATTTTTAAACGGATCGAAGCAAGCGTTGTCATCCTTCGGCAGTGGTGCACGACCGAAAGTGAAGTTCAATTTCAACGGAACGGGATTGGAGTTAGGCAATGGATCCGATGTTAGAGTCGTGGGTCTGACCTTTCAAGGGAACTCGGGTAATGACAGCATTATATTTGAAGCCCAGAGAAAGACCACCAATGTTTTGATTATGGATAATAATACTGTTAAGGGGACATTTCATAATGCAATATCAATGGGTGGAAACCCATTAGATATTCACGGTCACGACATTCACGATAAGTTATCGATTGTGGACAGCACCTTTGTCGATTTCGGATTTGGTAGCGGAGGAAGTCTGGGATTTCTCGCCGTACAACGCTTATCTTTGCAAGGCAACACGTTAGATGATTCACGCGGAGGTGAACACGTGGTGCGCATTCAACATGGAGAAAAAGCGATTATTTCTCACAACTATTTTGCTCGGCAGTCAAACCTGAAATCGTTATTGACGATACGTAATCGGAATCAGAACGACAGTTGTAGCGCGGGTTGTGGTCGAGATACGAAAGAGATTGTTATATCGGATAATTTCTTTTATTCCGTTGATGACATGAGTGTTCGTTTTGTGGGTAAGAATAAGTCATCGGATTCGGTGCATGGGCGCGATTTCATTGTTGAGCGCAATTATTTTGCACGTCATCCCAATCATGCTAATGAATCTCAGGTCGCTTTGGATGCAAACGGCGACGCATCTCATGTGACTTTACGTAACAACATAGTGGTAATGGAAAAATGGGAAACCTACCGTGCATTGGAATCGACCGCGAGCCATGTGCGAGCATATAACAACACCTGCTACTCGCCGGATAACCCGGGCAAGAAGATTTATTGTGTTCGTTTTCGTGGAGGTTCGGACCTACAGGCGTATAACAACTTGCAGTACGTACCTGCAGCCAGTAATGCGGAAGTCATTGATAACGATGCTGGCGCGCAACTGGGTGATAACATAAAAGTCACAGCAAATCCATTTATATCGTCAGTTTTTAATGAACCAGACCATTTTATGCTGAAAACTACTGCAAGTAACCTAATAAATACTGGAACTGTGGTAGCCAACAGAGATGATTTCGGGTTTTTGGGTAGGCCACAAGGGGGGGGATTTGATATCGGTGCTTATGAGGTTAGTAGCGGTGGATCTGGAACAGGATTCGGTCCTGTAGAAACCACTGCTGTTGGTCAACACCTGACACCAATTATTCTATTATTATTAGAGGATTAAATTCTTTCTGAACATAAGCGGTTACCACACAAACTGTTGTTTTTTGTAGAAGCCACCATCAGCGTAACTTCGCGCTCCTAATCGAATGAACTGGGTCGCTGCCTTCGAGCACTAGGAGGTACACTTTTTATTTCGGTCACCTAATGCTAGTCGCAAATTCCAAACAATTATCGCAACACCACTAAATTAGTCGTGCCTGCTCTTCACTGGATACGGAAACAATTTAAAGATGTGGTTTTTAGATAACACTCACAAAAATCATAAGGTTTTTCAAATTGTTAAGTTCAACTTGCTAGTCCCCTAATTATCAATTGAAAGTGGTTCGAATTCTGGTTTCAAGAATCGCTCACGATGCTGAGTAACGGTACAGAATTTTGGCACAGCGTTTGCTTATTTAAGTTAATTATGATCGGTAGCAGTGTAATTTTTGTTATCAGTTTCACTGGCCCGTGATGATTTTTTTAACCAGATTTTAAATAAAAGAAAATTGATCGTTAAATTGTGTAACGCTTACTTCAATTGATTGGCTAGTTGTACTAAAAATTCGCTGGTGAAATTCCGACAATAAAATAAATGTGTTTGAAGGGCCCGCATATGTGGGTACCTTGGGGGTGTCGGTTTTCCAAAGCGGTGTGAATCGCTCTCGGGAACGTTGTGTTCCCGTCGGAAGTATTGGTTCACGCGTACATATTAATTGTTTTGGTTAACTTTAGGAGACACACTTAAATGTTCTTCACATATAGTAAGAGTCTTATCAGGCTCTGTTCCTTCATTATCTTCTCCTTTGCACTTTTGATATCGAATACTGCGTTTGCAGGTATCACTGCCCAAATAGCCCCGAGTCGCACGAGTGGGGTAGCGCCGTTGTCGGTGTTTTTTGATGCGACGGGCACGACCGGTACGGGTACGAATCGCCCCTTCCACGATTTACATTACGCTTGGGATTTTGGCGATTCAGGCAGTGGAAATTGGACGGTATCGGGTAAAAGCAAGAACAAAGGATTTGGGCCAGTGACGGCGCATGTATTCGAGGCACCGGGTACGTATACGGTGAAGTTGACAGTAACCGATATTAACGGCAGCAAAAGTACTAAACAGGTATCGATCACAGTACAAAATCCCAACAGTGTGTTTTCGGGCACCAATACTGTGTGTTTTTCGACCAGTGGAGATTTTTCAGGTTGTCCCTCGGGTGCTAAGAAAGTGACGACAAGTTCGTTTCAGACCGTGATGAATAATGCGGGATCGAACAAGCGATTGTTGCTGCGTGCGGGGCAGACATGGAATTCATCGAGTAAAGAATTTTTAAACGGATCGAAGCAAGCGTTGTCATCCTTCGGCAGTGGTGCACGACCGAAAGTGAAGTTCAATTTCAACGGAACGGGATTGGAGTTAGGCAATGGATCCGATGTTAGAGTCGTGGGTCTGACCTTTCAAGGGAACTCGGGTAATGACAGCATTATATTTGAAGCCCAGAGAAAGACCACCAATGTTTTGATTATGGATAATAATACTGTTAAGGGGACATTCAATTCCGCAATATCTTTTCCGGGTAATTCACTTGATATCAAAGGTCACGACATTCACGATAAGTTATCGATTGTGGACAACACCTTTGTCGATTTCGGGTTTGGAAAAAGCATGAACTTCATAACAGCGGGTCGTTTGTCGATGTTAGGCAACACGTTAGATGATTCACGCGGAGGTGAACACGTGGTGCGCATTCAACATGGAGAAAAAGCGATTATTTCTCACAACTATTTTGCTCGGCAGTCAAACCTGAAATCGTTATTGACGATACGTAATCGGAATCAGAACGACAGTTGTAGCGCGGGTTGTGGTCGAGATACGAAAGAGATTGTTATATCGGATAATTTCTTTTATTCCGTTGATGACATGAGTGTTCGTTTTGTGGGTAAGAATAAGTCATCGGATTCGGTGCATGGGCGCGATTTCATTGTTGAGCGCAATTATTTTGCACGTCATCCCAATCATGCTAGTGAAACGCAACTCGCCGTCGATGCAGGTAGTGCTAAAAACGTCACGTTGAGAAATAACATAGTGGTAATGGAAAAATGGGAAACCTACCGTGCATTGGAATCGACCGCGAGCCATGTGCGAGCATATAACAACACCTGCTACTCGCCGGATAACCCGGGCAAGAAGATTTATTGTGTTCGTTTTCGTGGAGGTTCGGACCTACAGGCGTATAACAACTTGCAGTACGTACCTGCAGCCAGCAGCGCCGAAGTTGTTGACAATAGTGTCTATGCCCAAATGGGTGACAATATTAAAACTAAAAACAACCCATTCGTCGCCTCCAGTTTTTCCCAGCCGGAAGATTTTCAACTCAACGACAGCAAGGTAGGATATATCGATAACGGAGCCATAAAATCGGTCTCAGATGATTTTGACAACTCTCCCAGACCGCAAGGGGTTAGTCACGACATAGGCGCGTTTGAGTTTGGAGATTCATCAGGATCTTCGGGCTCGTCTGGTTCTTCCGGTTCATCAGGAAGTGGCAATGAGGCGCCAAATGCAAACGCTGGGACCGATATTTCAAGAGTGGATAACGATGGAAATGGAATTGAACAGATCTTAGTGGACGGGACCGGATCGAGTGATCCCGATGGACAAATAGTCAGCTACGAGTGGAAAGAAAATGGAGTAACTATAGGGACCGGCGCCACAGCTACTTTAACATTGACAGTGGGCAGTCACACGCTTGCACTAAAAGTTGTGGATGACGGTGGCTTAACGGACAGTGATACAGTCAATGTGACCGTAAAGGCGAGTTCTGATGGCACGAGTAGTGGCGGAGACTCAGGAAGTACTTCCGATGTATTTCAACAAGGATCAGGCTCTTTAGGGCTTGTATCGATGAATGCAGAAAGTTTCAGTAGCAAACAGAAAGGTAAGGAAGGTCACGAGTGGAAGATTGTGACGTCTCCCAGTGGCTATGCCGGTTCGGGTGCTATGCGTGTTACTCCGGACAATGGAACGATATATGGGAAAAAATATGCAAGTAAAAGTCCTCGTTTAGACTACGTCGTAAATTTTGAGCATACTGGTAAACATTACATCTGGATACGTGGTTCTAGAACTGGGCATTACGATGATTCAGTGCACGTTGGTATTGATGGGAAAGAAGTAAATAGTGCCAGAAAAATACAACTAGTTAAAAAATCCGGTTGGTTATGGACTAATAAAACGATGAGTGGTGCTGTGGCGACTATCGATGTTTCAAAGCCTGGGAAGCACACTTTGAATCTTTGGATGCGCGAGGACGGTGTGCGTATTGACAAAATCGTATTAACGAAGGATTCGAAATTCGTACCGTCGAAACAAGGTCCTACAGAAAGTTAGATTTCCCTTCCTTTCGTCTCCATTCGTCGTTATCGCATGTGTCTGCGTTGGACTACGCAGACACATGTTTTTTCTTTTGTCCGGTTTGGATTTCTTGAATTAAACTGGACCCTGAATTGGCGAATCGCACCAAACAATCAACTCCATCCACCTAGCTCGGCGAGTTTTTGAAACGCAAAGCTGTCCTTGACGATTTGGTATACTGCATCAATCTCACTGTCTTGCGCTGTAGTTCTCCATGCGTCTTTCTGACTCATTGGGTTATGCATGATTGAAAAATAGTTACTATTTTTTTTAAATCTTACATTCTTATTGTTTTTAGGTTCGTTAAGCTCGCAGAGACCAGTTAAAAAAGCCGTTACTTCACGGGTCGTGGATAGTCCATAAAAATTTAAAATCTTGTCAGTATAGAGATGTGGGTCGGTACATAAATTTTCATATACAATCACCATAGCCTGATCGGTTTCGAATCCTGAAATAGCAGCTATTGCTTTTTCAACATCTATCTTCCAAAAAAGTGCATTTTTTTGAAGCAAAGACATGCTATCAAGTCTACTTCGGTATTCTTCGTAAAGATCCGAATTGTGGTATTTAATGCTTTGGTCTAGAACATTTAGTCTGTTTACTCCCATCTGACCGGAAATTTGCCCACGCGTGAGAGACAAGACCGTTGCTACCGGATGACGTACCAGGTACACGATCGGTAATCGGGTGTTCTTCAACAACGGGGCTATATGTCTTTCACACGTCACATCCTTTATTAATACAGGAGTATTCACCGGGGGCGTATACAATTGGCGGTATAACCGACTTAATACTGGGAGTAATCGACAGGGCCCGTACAGACTGGATTTGAATAACTCGTTCGACCAAACTTTTCGAAAAAAAGGTGGTTTATCAAGTACAGGATCAGCACTTAGCAATGCCATATAGAGCTCGTTAGTCGATTCGTTCGAAGTATCGGATGTGTGAATAGCGTGAATAAAAGAACGAATTTCAGGTTTATCTCGTAGTCTATGAAAGGGTTCAAAACGATAGGCAATTTCTGGGTGAGCATTGAGAACCGACCCGAGCCAAGTTGTCCCGGAACGATTTGGTCCAAAAAGAAATTTTATAGGTCTACGAGTGTGACTCAAGTGATTCTCCAAATCTTTACGACACAATTAAGCCGGTCGATTTCAATTTATTTTTGCTGATTTCCAGTCTCGCACCGTGAGATATTATCTTTATTATGGTAGCGAACCAAAAAATAATTATATCTTACTTGACTGGAGTTATTAGTTTTTTCTCTTGCAATAATTTTTTATTTGATGCCGAGTCTTGGAAAACAGACATGTGTTTTTTGTTAGGAATTTGTAAATCGACTGGTTAGATCGTTCTACTTGCTCACTATCCTTAACGCCACAAGTAAAAAACAATCTCCGTTCGGGTGGGCTGCTTAAATACGAACCTAGAAAATGATATTGAGTCGATTCTTTTATGACTACAAGATCCAAGCGCTTTGTTGAGATGTTGATGATACGGACTAATTCTTCACCAACTGAGATATAATCGCGAAACTATATTCCTATATGAGTTGCTTTGCGCACGGATTGATCTCGCTCGAAATTGTTTGTTTTTCCATATCGTTCGAATGAGCCCTATTTTTGTAAACCTACAAGCATGAAACTGAATTAACTAGGTGACTAAGTCGTCGTCATTATTTTGTATTTTCGTAATAAGATGGCAAATAACTTAAACGAAAGCCCACTTTTTTCGACTGTGCCAGTATCAGATGAAAACGGGTGCGCTCCGGTTATAGTCGTTGGATTACCACGCAGCGGGAGCTCATTTCTAAGTTATGTTTTATCCCAAATTGAAGATTGGTATGTTTTCGACGATCTATATTTTTTTCGTACGGTTCAAGGTATGGGAGTCAATGGTCCCTTAACAAAGTCACAATTAGACAGATCAATAGATTTTCTAGGGTGGCAGATCAGAGCGCGTATCAAACATGAGAAGTTCAACAAACCTAAAATACGGTTTGATGATGTCGATTTAGTAGATGAAGCCTTACGAAAGACGTATTGCGATCGGGATGTCTTGTGGCACGAGCTACAGCGAGAGTGGTTAACTCGTTTGGCACGTCATCATGGTTGTTCGCGGTGGGGGTATAAGACTCCTCAGGATTTCATGAATACCAATATGTTAAATCGACTATACCCCGGAGCGAAGTACGTATTCCTGTATCGAGACCCAAGAGACGTTCTAGCCTCTTATAAGTATATTGGCGGCCGGAGGCAGGATGGGAACCCAGGTCAGTATCATCCGCTGGTTTACGCAATGTACTGGCGTATGGCCGCTAAAAAGATGAAACGCCTGCAAGCGGAGTTGCCGGATCGAGTTTGCGAAGTTAAATTTGAGAATCTTGTGGAGCAACCGAACGATGTGGGCCAGCAGTTGGCGAGATTTCTTGATTCTCGATTAACGCGGAGCATCGAAAGAAAGCAACCAAATTCTTCATTCAACCTGAATGGGAACGGAAGGAACACAATCTCTAATTTGGAAGTTAAGATTTGCGAAAGCGTAATTGGCGATGAACTGACCAGAAAGGGTTACGAATTCGTGCACCCAAGTTTTAAATCACAAGACATTGTTGAGTTTTGTGCAATAACCATCAGATTTTTCGTCTATCAAGCAAAAAGGTTGATAGGAAGTCGTGCAAAACTAGTGTCAGTGGTCACTTTTCTACGTTTTCTGTTTGTGCGTGAAAAGACGATTTGAATTATATCATCAACGTAAGACGCAAATTGGAATTCATGACATCCGGTAAATTGCACACTACTATTCTATTGGTACTCTTAATACCTGGGGCGTTAGTCGCAGTTACATTCACCAAAAATTTTTACCCAGATTGGGTTGGCGTATATGGAGTGCTTCACTGGTTTTTATGGCCTATTTATGCTTGTGCCACTTCCGTTATTTTTTTATGTCTAAAACGGTTAAGAATAATGAATATCGTTCAGGCAACCTTTTATATGCATGTAATAGCGATTGTTATTAGCATTTTTTATGTGCTTTTTTTACTCCAGCGCGACTAATAAGAACCACAGAATTTCCTCATGAACAGACGTCATTTTTTTTTACGAACTCTCATGGCCGCTGGTTTTTGTAGTAGTCTGAAGACGTTTTCGGCCGAAGAAAGATCCTGCAGTGAAAAAAAGATTGCGTTATGGCTGGAGAATTTACTTTACCTTGGGATGCGGTACGTCCAAATATTTCCCGAAAAGTTGGATAATGGGATATGGCAAAATGAAATTTTGATTGCAGGTAACGGGCAAGATGATCTAATTCGAACAGTCGAACGGGTTCTTGCCCGTCGAGTAGTTGACTTTGAGCAGGGGATAACTGTCAATGTGGATGGTTGGATACTGTCTCAAACCGAAGCCCGCTTTTGTGCGATGCTTTACTTGCAGTCTTGTGGAAAGATGAACTCGTGATTGCAGATTTCAGGGGGCTTGAAAACGGTAGTATTTTGCAGACGGACGTTTGTATTGCAGGTGGAGGTGCAGCTGGAATCAGTATCGCTAAGGAGCTTGCGGGAACTAACATGAGTGTAATAGTGCTTGAAAGCGGCGGCGATCAATATGACACGAATGTACAAGCATTGTACAGTGGGGAGAGCTCGGGGTTGGATTACTTTCCACTTGATGTGACACGTCAACGAGTGTTTGGGGGTACTACTAATCATTGGGGTGGTTGGTGTTCTCCCTTAGATAACATGGATTTTCGTCACAGGACTTGGGTGCAATACAGTGGATGGCCTGTTGAGAAGGCGGATATAGATCCGTATTACGAAAGGGCGCAGAAGTTGTGTGGTATCGGTCCCTACCGATACGATCCCTCATATTGGCAGGATGTTCAATATAAATTTTTTGAAGATTTAATGCCGGAGAAATTCGAAAATAAACTTTGGCAATTCACCTCAAAACAGTATTCATTTGGAAAGGTTTTTGCAAGGGAATTAAACCTTGCAAATAATGTAACGGTCTTTCTACATGCCAACGTCACGAATATAGAGACTTGGGGGGATGGTAATTCGATTGAAAAGTTTAAAGTGCAGAGCCTAGATCAAACCACGAGCGCATCCGTTCAGGCAAAAATTTTCGTTCTGGCGTGCGGGGGTTTAGAAAATGTCCGGTTGTTACTTGCATCCAGGGACACACACAAAAATGGCCTCGCTAATGAAAACGACTTGGTTGGAAGATTCTTTATGGAGCATCCACATATACACGTCGGAGATTTGATTACTGTCAAGGAGTCGTCCACCCTTGCTAACTACGGAGGCCCGACTGTTCGAAGGGGTACCCACTTGCGACCGGCGTTTTATCTGAGTGAGAAAGCCAAAGAAAAACACAAAACAACCGGATTTGCGTTGTTGGCGACACCGGAAACCAGCTTCAAAAAATCTCCAGCTTATCAGGCTTTTAGGAGAACCGTAAGGAGAATTGGGAGGCGAGCGACACATGGCGACAAAAAGATCTCAGATCCGGTGGGAGAGGATTTAATTCGAATACTCGCAGATCTAGATGAAGTAGCGGAGGGGGTCTACTATCGAATGAAGGGGAAGCAACCGCCTGTTCCATCAGAGTCCAATGTCGCTTTACTGTCTATGTCCGAGCAGGCGCCAAATCCTGATAGTAGAGTGATGTTGAGTAGCGAACGGGATTCCTTGGGAATGCCGCGCCTCAACTTGACTTGGAAGCTTACGGAAATAGATCTTCATACTGTACGAACAGGCAGTCAGCTCGTCGCAGAAGAATTTGGGCGCTTGGGATTGGGACGTGTAAAATTGTCTGGGTGGGAATCCGACGACCGTTTGGCGGTGGTAGGTGGTCATCATCATATGGGTACAACCAGGATGAATATTAATCCAAAACTCGGTGTGGTTGATCAAAATTGTCGAGTACATGGTATCGACAATTTCTACATCGCAGGGTGCTCTGTATTTCCAACCAGTGGAGTAAGCAATCCCACGTTGACGTTAGTTGCGCTCGCAATTCGCTTAGCGGATCATTTGCGTTTCGACTTGTTGTCATGAGTGGTTTTCCAACAAAATAAAAATTTGGTCCTAAGCGGTTGGATAGTCGATACTAGGATACTCGAATACCGTCTGAGCATCAGAACTAAGCGTTGGGCACTGCGTACTAATGTCGCGGAGTGCACGTACGGCATTGTCACAAAAGTCAAAATATAGAAACCACTAAGATCCAAACTATGCGCGAACTATCGGGTCAATCAGATTTTCGAATTCACGCGTTTGCCTTATTGTGTTTTGCGATCGGTTTGATCTCCCGGTTGCTGCCCCTTATTAACCACAATGGCAGGCTTCTTAAACAGTTTATCACCGAGGATGGTTATTTGATGTTGACCATCGCGAGAAACATCTCACTCGGATTAGGAATGTCGACGGCAGATGGCACCATTGCAACCAATGGCGTGCAACCATTAGCCACGTTGGCGTATGCGGTTTGTTTTTGGGTTGTAAACGGCGACAGGACACTAGGCGTGGCGTGTGTCTTGGTTTTCTTGATAGTTATGTCTCTTATCTCAGCCGCTTTGCTCTTTCGCATCGGAAAGTTAGTTTTTACTCATACACCACAAGGAAAATCGATTGCATTTCTTGTCGCAGCTGTTTGGTACGCATCTCCAATTATGGTGCGTCATAGTATGAATGGTTTGGAAACGGGTATGTACGTAGCAATGGTGTTGTTGGCGGTCGTTATCTATATCCACTATTCGAACGTTTCGAGTAGCAATATTTCAATACCCAAATGCGTATTGCTGGGGGTTGTGCTAGGGGCCACTTTCTTGAGCAGAAATGATGCTGTGTTTTTTATTTTCGCGATTTGCTTCGTGCACATTGCTATTCCGATTGTGACTGATCGGGCGCTTCTTGGTAGGAGATTATTCGAATGTATAGTATTTGGATCGGTTTCGGTTCTGGTAGCCGTACCTTGGCTTATTTATAACACAACGATATTCGGGACCATCGTTCCCATCAGTGGAATAGCGGAGTCGTATTCGGCTTCGTTCGCACACAACCTCTCTTTGGTATCTGCAAAGTTACTTGAGTACTTACTCATAGTAGTGCCAATTCCTCGAACTCTTGAGTCAAATACATTTACAATCGGTCTTGGGGTGTTCGTGTTAATCATTCTTGTTGTAAAAATGGTTACCAACTTGCGGTCCTGGCAAGCTACCACGAGAACGTTGGCACTTGTTGTGGGTGTCTACGCATTAGGACTTGTCACCTACTATGGGCTTTTTTTTGGGGCTGATCATTTCTTAAGCCGGTATTTTTCGCCTTTGTCGCCTTTTTTAGCGCTGGTTACCTTCGCGTTTCTTGTTGCAATGGACAGGAGACTGAGTATTAGCGATCGCCTTCATGCAAAATCAATAGTATTTGTTGGTTTAAGCGTATGGTTGTTAGCGATGCACGCACTTATATACAAAAAAGGAGAGAATCATGAACATTTTCAGGTTATCGAATGGGTGAAGCACAATGTCAAGGATGAAGAATGGGTTGGCGCCGTACAAACGGGAACACTTGGTTTTTTCCATGATCGTAGTGTCAACTTAGACGGAAAAGTAAATCCTGATGCATTGAAAGTAAAAATGGAAGTAGGTACGGTATATCCGTATGTAATCAATTCAAAAATCAAATATTTGGTTGACTGGGTTGGGATTACTAATTGGGTTGAGGAAAAAGAATACAAATTTAGCGAGTACTTTAAAGTAATCGTTAAAGACAATAAGAGAAACCTAGGTGTGCTTGTGCGAGTGCAGTCTTAGCAATTTGTGTTCAGCTTATAGTGGCAAAAGTTCTGGGCTATGGATCCGGCTGTATATAAAGCGGTGACGTACGATACCGCCATTATCATACTTAACTATCGGACACCCGAACTGACCATTCGTTGTTTGGAGGCGCTTTCTTCTGAGATTGCGCGAGAACCGACGATGTGTGCTGTAGTGGTTGATAATTGCTCAGCCGATCAGTCTTTTGAAAAGATCAAGTGCGCCATAGTGGAACGAGGTTGGAATTGGGCGGAGGCTATTACTACTAATATAAACGGTGGATTCTCATTCGGAAACAACATAGGTATGCAGGAAGTTGACGCTGATTTCTACATATTAATGAATAGCGACACACTAATCTTGCCTGGTGCAATTGATGAACTTAGAAAGGCCTCTGACAAACGACCCGATGCAGGCATAATAAGCCCTAGGCTGTTACTCGAAGACGGAACGCTGCATCACAGCTGTTATCGATTTATGACTCCGATGTCCGAGTTGCTGAACGCAGCCTCGACAGGAATTATTTCAAGGTTGTTTCAAAATTATGTTACGACACTGCCGCATCCCAATACGCCCAGTGAACCGGAGTGGACCAGTTTTGCTTGTGTCATGGTCCGTAAAAGAATGATCAACGAAATTGGGTATATGGATGAGGGATATTTCATGTATTTCGAAGATCAGGATTATTGTCACCGTGCACGATGTCATGGCTGGTCGGTGTTAAATTGGCCCTATGCAAAAGTTGTGCATAGTCGTGGAAAAAGCGGCCCCGTTCGTTCACTGCTAGCACGTAAGGAACGACCACCAAGATACTACTACGCAGCAAGAACACGCTACTTTAGAAAGTATTTTGGTTATACAGGATTATGGCGGGCGAATTTGTGTTGGACCGTTGGTCGGCTAATTTCACTTGCCCGGGAGAAAATTGGAGAGAAAGCGCCTCACACCTGTCAACGAGCGGGACGAGATATATGGACTAACTTACTTTGTCCGATGTGTCCGACGGCAATCCCGCCTCGTGAATTTAGATAGGAACAAATTGGCGTGACACGAAGTGAATTTTCACTTTATTAGTGTAGTTAGCCGGACCCCCAAAACATTGCTTAACAAATACTGTTCAAAATTCGATATGCTGAATCCTGAGTTTTCACTACCTAGTCCCATTTCTAGAAATTCATTTAAACCCTACGAATCGAATTCCTCGCCCCTTGAGTTGAGATTGAAATTTACGTTATCAATTCCCAGTAGCTTGTGGTGGGCAGTTTATTTGCAGATACCGATCCCACGCAGTGGAACATAGTTTTGTTCCTTACTGTGCCCTATTTGCACGTGAAAAAAATCACGCCCTTATCTTAAGTAAACACGATTTGTGTTGATATTCATAAGCATCGGTATGGTTAGTTTGTTGAAGCATGAACCCGCTCGTTAGCCAACCTTTTTTTTTGATTGGGTCGGAAAGGTCCGGATCTACTTTGTTAGGACTTATGCTTAAGAATCACCCGTTAATTTCATGGATGGGTCAGTTTGAGTATGCAGTTAAATGTATCCCCGATGATGGAGGATGGCCGATATTAAAAAATTATTACGAAGCATTGAAAATCGATAGAATTTTTATTGGTTCAAACTTCAAAATTGACAAAAAACTTACTTTCCCGGAACTGGTTCGTAGTTTTGTAGAGCAGAGAAAGCAAATTGATAATCTATCTCTTGTGGGTGCGGCCATCCATCAAGACTTTCATAAGATTCCGAGTATTTGGTCTAAATCAAAATTTTTGTATCTGTTACGTGATGGACGCGATGTCACTAATTCATGTATTAAAATGGGCTGGGCGGGGAATTTTTGGTGTGGGGCGCAGCGTTGGATAGACGCCGAGAGCCAATGTGAGTTGCTACGCCGGAGAGTAGAGCCCAGTAGGTACTTGGAGATTAGGTATGAGGAACTTGTTACTGCGCCAGTGGCCAACTTAAAGAAAATTTGCGATTTCCTGGAAATCGATTTCAATTCCAGAATGCTCGACTATGACAAAAGCTCTACTTATGGAAAGCCAAATCCGAATTTGATTTTCCAATGGAAAACGCGAGTAGCAAAGAGATCGATTCAAATTTGTGAGGCCAGGATAAGAGACAGGCTATTGACCCGTAACTACGAACTCAGCCAATATGAGGAGTTGCACGTAGGTCGTTTGCGAAAAATATGGTTCCGGTTTCAGGACAAATTCTATCGTGTGAGTTTTCGCATTAAACGGTACGGGTTATTAACAATATTTCTAAAGGGCATATATCGCCGATTGCATTTAAATTCGCTACACGATCAGATCAAGTTAGGAATGATTGAGGTTGATAAGAAGGAATTAAAATAGAGTTTTGAAATCTATATATTTGCATCGGTAATCGTCTTCGATGAGGCAATATAATTAATTACACACGCTTGCTATGTTGTGTAGCCTTTTGGATTAGCACGGCTCACGGCGTTATCATACCCAATGTTATTGTCAACCAGGACCGAGGAGTCGCGCCCTTAGCCGTTTTTTTTGACGCCAGTCAGACAACGAGCGCAGATACTATAAAACCGTTCCACCATCTTAGTTATGAGTGGGATTTTTCCGATCCTGAGGCCGGGGTCTGGCAAAACGAAAAATCCAAAGCTGTGGATACTCACCCAATCGCAGCCCATGTGTTCATCAAGCCCGGTACGTATCAGGTTAAGTTGACGGTCAAATATAGAAATAGCGATACAGCCGTCTATACAACGATTATTCAAGTCGATGATCCGGACGTTCACTATTTTGGAAAGAAAACTGTTTGTTTTTCGAACGATGGGGACTTCGCGGGATGTCCTACCGACGCGAAACGAGTCAAAACAAACTCGTTCGACAAAGTCGACTCCTACGACGGCAATGACAAGCGACTGTTGCTGCGCGCTGGTCATGTGTTTCGTACCGTTGGCCCAGTTACTATCGGCGGGAAAAATGCAACACTCAGTGTATTTGGTGAGGGCGCGAAACCGCAAATTACGTGCTCGCATAGCTGTATCAAAATCTCAAGTGACGTACGAGTTGTTGGTATTAGGTGGAGTAGCACCGGCCGTGATGGAGCAGATCTCGTCATACCAAACAGACGTGTTGAAAATGCTTTGTTCATGAACAATGAAGCCGTGCCCGGAACGTTCGATGGAGCTGTAATATTTCCAGGAAACGCGTTGGACAGAGCCGGACTCGACTTACACGATGGATTGTTTTTCGTTGAGAATAATTTCGTGGACTTCGGTTTTGGCAGTTCTGCTGTATTTGTTGCATCAAAACGCCTCGTGTTTTTAGGGAATCATATTGAAGACTCAAAAGAAGGTGAACACATCATACGGGGGCAACATATCGAAAAAGGTCTGTTTGCGCATAATTGGCTGGGTGGCCAAAGGGGCAAGAAAGCCGTCTTGACAATCCGAAACCGTAATCAGGATAGTGCGTGTTCGGCGGGGTGTGGTAATGATACGCATCATGTTGTTGTACATTCTAATCTAATGTTTACGCGTGATGCGGCCACTCTTAACTTCGTCAGAAAGAACAAATCAAAAGATACCGTCCATGGGCATGATTTTATAATTGATGGAAATTTTATGACTTCGTATCCGGATGGTTCGAGTGAACAGCAAATAGCCATTGAGGCCGTGTCCGCATCCGATGTAACGATTCGAAATAATATCGTTTCTATGAAGTCATGGAAAACTTACAGAGGTATAGAAGTGTCCACATCGGGAACAGAGGTATATAACAACAGTTGTTATGCCTCGGGTAGTAAAAACATTGAACGTTTTTGTGTTCGATTCAAAGACGGTGATGGGCAAATCGCAAAAAATAATGTGTTCTGGAACAAGGGTGGCGGCAAACCGATTGTTGTAGGTGGGGCGGCGAACAAAACCAAAAACTTGTTAGCGACGGACAACCCGTTTGTGGGTAAGAATTTCAACTCACCTGACGAATTCCTGCCTCAATCCAACGGTCCCTTAGTTGACGTTGGAGTGGAGGTAGATAATCACATCGACTACTACAATGGCGTCAGGGAGGGGAAATTCGATATCGGTGCGTTTGAGGTCGATTAGGTTTCGATAGCTAGTCGTCCCTGAAGTATTCACTAATTTGCGATGAATAGAGTCTGCAATCGCAATCTGTTAATTTTTTCATCTGTCGACAAGTACTTTTCGCAGGCACAATAAAACCAAGCCAACAGCTTGGCTAGATTGTAAGCGGCTGCTGCGAGCACGACATTGGCCTGATCACCGGCATTGCCCTTGAGATAATTTCTCCCCAACCGGTGGTCTGATTTAAGATGGCCAATAGTCGGTTCAATCGCTGCCCGTCGTTTCATCCATTTGCGTACACTGGCGCTGGCACGTTTGGGTATTTTTCCAACAATGTGGACCCGGGTTTTACCCCTCATGCCATGACCACGATAACCCTGGTCACAATAGGCGTTTTGAGCGGTGATGCCCGTTAAGGCGTGTGTTTGTTGTAATGCCGCCTGCAGGGTATGACCATCGTAGGGGTTGCCCGGTAGTGACTGTGCACCGATCAGCCAATTGCCTTTTGAGGTGGTGACCAACGACGCTTTGTTACCAAACTCATAGCGTTTGTGTGCTTTGCCCTTGGCAATACACCGCACATCGGGTTCATGCACACTGTACAGCTTATTGGTGTCATGGCGTTGTTGATCGAACAGGCGCTTGGCTTGCAGCAATAGGGGTTGCAGGGACTGATCATCACTATCATATTTACGCTCAATATCGCGCATCACGCGGCCCAAATAGGTCTTGAGTTTGCGGGTTTGTTTCGCCGCGCGCCTCATCTGACGAGCATTGGCGTAGCGGCTTTGCAGGATGAACGCCTTGTGACCCACCCGCCGATAGCTTTGACGCAAACGGATACCACGTCGCTGCGCCTGTCGAACCAGCGTTTTGCGCATCTTGTGATACAACCGCGCATCGGTGGGGAATGCAATGGCCTTCTCCTGCACTGTGGTATCCACGTTCACATGCTTGAGTGCTGTCGATTTTAACGCACGGGTGCGCAGCGCCACGTCGATCGTTTCGGCCAATAACACATCGAGCTTATCGCCCACCCGTTGGCGCCACTTCACTAAGCTGGTGGGGTGCAGTGGTAGGTCGTGCTGTAGGTGATCAAAACCACAAAAGTACTGCCAATACGGGTTCTCCACCCAACGCTTAACCACGCTCTCGTCGCTTTCGTTGAACGTGTACTTCAGATAATGCAATCCCACCATTAATCGGGTCGCTAAGGGGGGTTGACCGGGACCAGAGGCGTAAAGTGCTTCGACTTCGCGCTCAATCCGATCCCAATCGATATGTTCCGCCAATCGGCATAATGGGTGGGATAAATTCAGAATCTGAGATAGGCGAGCGCGAAATAAATCCGGGTGATTATCAGGCTTTTTGGGCTTCATCTTTTGCCAGCTTTTGCATCCATTTGATCATTTTCTTGCAATTTATTTTATCAAATTGACTATCCTTTCTCTTTATTTTTAACAACTTGTCAATTCTTCAGGGTCGACTAGATAGTGAAAACGATGATTGGGTAAAACAGAATCTCAAAAAAATCTGAATTCAAGCGTCTAAGGTCGATGACCGATAAAGCACAGGCGCTTAACGTGAATTGGCGGGTGTCCAAGTTGGGATTGGTGTCGAAACGGTTGATGAAAAGTTATCGCAAGTAAGTTTTAACCCTAACCACTTGCCTAGCTTCTCAAGATCTGCGTTAAAGACCACTATAAGCCTTTGAGTTTTTTTATTTGATAATTGGGGAGTTTCCTTCATCTGCCAAATTTTCTTTACCCTATTTCGTAACTTAGCGGGTATAAACCGCCTTCTTATTTCGTTGGAAATCGGATTCCAGACCAGTATGTCTCGAAGTTTATTTTGTCTTAACCTTTCACTTGAAACATTTTTCTTGTTGCGTCCATAGTCCCAGCAGACTTTTTTATTATAACTAATAAAATCACATATTCTTTGTAATACTGCTGTGGGATCTAGTATTAAACTCTCTTGAAATACGGGCAATATTTTGCTTGGTCCAAAGGATTCCAGGTAGGGCTCTAGCTGCATACTGTACAAGCTATAGTTGATAAGCCGGGGATAACGATCAATAGCATCTTCAAGAGACGTATTGATATCTCTTCGCGTCCACTCATGAATATATTGGGAAATAAGTCTATCTATAGGGTGTCGCATGACGTAGATAAACTTTGTGTTATTCAGATTTTGCTTAATTCGATCAATCGTATTTGGATAGTCGGGAAGCTTTGTGTAGTGTGTACTTGCTTCACCGCATATGTCATTAGGTTTTGCACTCTTAAACAAAGATTGATACCACTTCATGCCTCGCTGCCATCGTTCTTCATCACTAAAAAAATTCGGTTCTTTGGGATTTGACATACATAACCCTGGTAAAACTGAAAGTTGGTCATGCAAGGTGCTGGTAGCACACTTCATGGCACCAATGATGATAAAATCCGGTGGTCTACCGGAGAGATTACTATTCGACACCATCTGAGAGTTATTGCTAAGATATGAACGGTGAGCGCACACGACGATTCTTCCCTAGCAGTCGGCGTGATAAGTACCACCGTTCTTTTTGAGAGAATAAGGAATACCATAAAATAAAACCGACGACAATTGCTAGGGCGAAACCAAACAGCGACGCTTCAAATAACGCAACCCAGCGTTGAGACCAATCCGGCATGAAATTGTCTGCTAGTTCGCGGTAATACAATCCTATCATGGACAGGAATAAGCCAATTAAGGTAGCGGAAAATAGAATTTTGCCTAGATGCTTCGGAAATGCTTCGCCCTCTTGACGGGCATAAGTAGCCAAATACCATAATGAACCGACTATCAAGCTGGCTGTGATTGCAGTAACAACACCCTGGTAACCAAAGTACATATTAGCTGGGAATATCAAACAACTAGTGAGTATGATACATATCAGACTATAAATGAGTTCAAGTTTTACCATACCCCTACTGCGCAAGTTGGCGGTATTTACGCCAGTCATTAAGACAAGGTAATTTCCTATTGCCATCACGCGCATTGTCCAAGCTGCATCAGGAAATTCTTTGCCGGTCCACACCACTATTAGCAAATCGGCAAAGACAACCAGTCCACTGAAACAAACAATCGCCACAAATGCGACAAGTTTTGAACTGACGAGGTAGAGAGTCTCTCGTTTGTTTTTGCTTTCGCTAGCGTGTAAATTTGCGAACGCTGGCATTAGGGGAGCTCTTATCGCCCCACTGAATGTCATGCCCAGTCGTAGCAGTTTATTTGCTAGGTCGTACATCGCTAGCATTGTTATTCCACACATTCCTGAAATCAAAACGTTTATTCCATGTCGATAAATTGTGCTCAACAATGACAACAATTGAAATTTTCCGGCAAGTGTAAACATTTGCGAGAATGTCGACCGGGAGACTTTTAGGGGAAACACTCGTAGGGAGGGACAAATGTTTAAACAAAAATACCATGCGAGTGCAGTGGCCACGAGTTGCCCTGTCAGGTGACCGATGGCAAGTGCAACCAATCCAAAGTCTTTTAATAGCAAGAGAACGCCAATACCGAGTTCCAACAAAGACGCAAAAATACGTAGCTTGAATTGCAAATCCATCCGTTGCAGCCCTGCCAGAACCTGGAAAACACAGCCAAAGGTCATGCGTAGCAGTACCGCGAGTAATACGAGCAATAAAGCGTCGCTCGCTGCAGCGTGAAGATTTAGTGGTATATTTACCAATTCCATAATTGGAATTCGGAATAGCCAGATGCCACACAAGGCGACTATGGCGCAACTCCCAAAGATGAGAATTCCGGTTCCGATTAGTTCGGATAAACGTTCATACTCTCCCTTTTTGTCATATTCAGCCGTATATTTACTAAACGCTAGTCCGCCGCTTGTATTAAACATTGAAACGTACGCACAGATACTGAAAAGTAGTACCCAGGTGCCGTAACCCTCGAGCCCAAGTTTGGTGATGATAATCGGGGTCATGACAAACCGGGAGAGGATTCGCCAAACTTCTGCGCTAGCAACGAAAGCTGAACTCTTTTTCAGTGCTTTAACGGTTACTTCAGCCAATCGAAATTTTTCCTATCTTGCCCGTTAAGTTGTTTGATCCAGCTAAAGAGGTATTTGATTTATGGTTTTTCTCTGATACGCGTTTTTTTTGATATCAAACTGGAAAGAAGCGAATCACGGTCCATCGACCACACCACGCGCAGGGTTTTGACAACGCTACGTTCGCCAGCGTCTTTAAAGTGCGAAACTATACCCCACAACCTGAGAGGAAGAGTGGTGATATCGGAGACGGAAATTGCGAAATTTGTTAATAATGAGCGGGTTTTCCACCCAATGCGCGCGAACCTTCTTATCGTTGGTACACTTACCAGCCAGTGTAACTGTTTGTATAAATGAAATTTATATCTTGAACTATGTTTGGATGTTCGGATCAGTTTCGCGTATTCGTACAATAGTTTCAAAACCGGCGGAACAGTGAACCATGAAGTGCGAATCCCCCACCATTCATTCTCTTTTTTAAGTGAACGTGGCGGCCGATTTGGGTGCTCACGCAAAAAAATCATATAGTCCTCAACCTGCCAAAACTTCCCAAGCAAGCTTAATTCGGCTGCAAGAAGAAGATCACCCGAATGGTACGGTATAAAAAGCCTCGTTTTCACCAGTGCGGATGTCCGCATCACTCCCCAAATAATTTCAGTGATATGTTGTCTGCCTAATCGTATTACTTCGTCGAAACATAGTTCACGTATGTTCTTTCCCGTAATTGATCGGCTGCACCCGGGCACGAAATCAAACCGTTTTACAATCTTTCCAGAGTAATCAATTACACTCGTTCTGGTTGTACACAACACCACTGAATCGGGAGCGCGGTCGAGTACGGTGATACAGTTCGCGAGAAAGTGTTTGTCGTAAACATCATCATGCGCTATCCATTTAAAATACTCGCCGTTTGCTAAATCGAACGTTCGATTAAAGTTCCCTGCCGCCCCTATGTTCTGTTCGCTACGCAGATATCGAATTCGATTGTCTTTTTCAGCATACTTTTGGCAAATTTCCCCTGTAGCGTCAACGGATGCGTTGTCCGAGATGATCAATTCAAAATTCTCAAACGTTTGATCCAATATTGAGTCCAGAGCTTGGGATACGAACTTCTCGCCATTATAGACGGGCAATCCAATACTTAGTCGAGGATGACCACTCATTCTCTTACTTGGTATTTCCACATTTAAAATTCGGATCTCAATCTATTCGATAGTCTCACCTGGTTGGCCGGTCAATATAAAGTTAATCTCATGATAACATTTATATAATTTGCTTGTTTAGGGGAACGTGTCTTGCGCATTACTTTCATTCTGCCTACTGCCAATCTATCGGGCGGTGCCCGGGTGGTTTCCATTTACGCCGACCGTCTGAGCCGCCGGGGTCATGATGTACTGGTCGTCACGCGGCCTCCCCGGGTTTTACCTCTCAGACGAAGACTGAAGTCATGGATATTGAATCGCCAAAGCATTGAGGGCCGCCATAACAGCACTTCGCATCTCGATAACATCAGCGCACAACACAAAGTGATTGATCGACGTCGCGCGATTGTCGACGACGACTTACCGGACGCCGATGTAGTCATTGCAACTTGGTGGGAAACTGCTGAATGGGTGGCGGATTTGTCGCCGGCCAAGGGTGCAAAAGTCTACTTCGTGCAGCATCATGAGATTCACGCTGGACAACCTGTCGACCGTGTTAAGGCGACCTATCGTTTACCCATGCATAAGATAACCATATCGAAATGGTTAGTGGATTTGTTACGCAACGAATATGGAAATAAACTTGTCACACATGTTCCTAATAGCGTAGACATGGAAATGTTTAACGCTCCCCCGAGAGGTAAGCAAGAGATTCCAACGGTTGGTTTGCTCTATTCGCCGAAAGAATTCAAAGGTTGCGATGTCAGTTTAAAAGCGATCGAGATTGCTCGAAAAAGGAGTCCTGAACTGCGTCTTCTATCATTTGGCGAACATGAACCACCGAATGGCCTGTTTCCTGCCGGTGCAAAATTCGTCAGGCGACCACCTCAAGAGGAAATTCGCGAAATTTATTCGAAATGCGATGTGTGGTTGTGCGGCAGTTACGCAGAGGGTTTTCACCTTCCCCCATTGGAAGCCATGGCGTGTCGATGCCCCGTCGTTTCTACAAAAGTGGGTGGACCTGTCGATATAATAGAACAGGGGGTGAACGGCTACCTCGCAAATGTTGCAGATTCGGAAGGTCTGGCGGACGGATTGTTACGGGTCGTCGGGACGTCGGACGAATTATGGCGATCCATGTCCGATGCAGCCTATGAAACCGCGGCAAGATATAGTTGGGATGACGCCGCTATACTTTTTGAAGCCGGGTTGGATTCGGTTGTCCGGGGAGGGGAGTAAACAGGAAAGAAGGTGGCGCAGACGAGAATTCTCCATACTATGCCGGAGTCGCATTTTTAATCAGCGACGTCTCAGATTCTGAATCTGTGGTATCCAAATGCGCTTTTGAAAATCGGGTGATCTTCACATACGCGATACACAAGCCAAACAGAGACCAATAATATAGGGGAATAAAACTAACGGAACTCACGGTACCGATCATTAAAATTGTTGCCACTGTCATCGCGAGTAATGTGTTACCGAGCGAACGCATTTTGATATTTTTTTGCAGGATAATTGAATTAATTGCCTTGCGAAGGTTAAGTATCACTCCGAGCAGTATAGCCAAGAATAGGGAAAGCCCTATAATCCCTGAATGTAAAGCAACTCCTAAATAAGTATTCACGATATCAATGATTCCTTGACCCTGGCGTAATGCTTCCAGTTCATCTGTTTTTTTGAAATTTTCCTTGCCGAACCATGGATCCTTTTTTATGGTTTCGATCGAATTGTCAATGAGATTAATGCGGTACTGGAAAGTACCCGTTTTATCAAGGGATAACAAGTCAACATCAGCAGTTGCCAGTACACCGGCAACAGCGACACTGCAAACGGCGATTAGGATCATTCGCGCACGCGCGCGCAGGTTCAGATATGCATACACCGCTAAGACGCACAGCACCGCCAGCCAGGCAGCGCGTGACCCGGTAAAGAAAGTGATCAAAGCGAACAAACATACGGTCGCATAGAGAAAGGTTTTCTTGATCGGGAAGTTTCTGTAAAGGTAAAACAACATGCCAAAGGCAAGTGCGATGAAATAACCGAGTGGTATCGGGCCCAGGGTCGCCTTTACTCGCAATAATCCAAAGCGAGTGACACCGATACGACTAGCGAAACTGAGCGGTTTAAACTCCAATACCCTGGGCAGTATCTGGTAGAACCACCATCTAAAGATCTCTTCGAACAGCGCAATAAACGCAACGACAATAGCGGAAAACAGGATCGCAAGGAAAATTGCTTGGATGTCTTCGAACGAACGAACGCAACGGCTGATAACAAAGAAGGGTAAGAATACGTCAAGCGAGAGATAAAGCACTTCACGTAAACTGGATGTCAGCGTCGGGTTTCTGAACGTCAAAATGCATAGTAACAGGAAATACCACAAAAACAGCTTGTCCACGACCAACGGTTTGTATCGCATTCTTGGCGCGGAGCGTAATGATTGTATTGCCAACGGCAGCAATAGACACAACGAGAGTAAACGTGGGTACGTGAGTGTCGCCAGATAATTTATTCCCGGAAAAGGCACGATAAATTTGAACATCGGCAACAGGGGGAGTATGGCGAAATAATAGACTAGGGGTTGTTTTTGATTTTTTGAGGCAAAATAAAAACAAACTAAAACCACGCACAATACGAACACCCAGATGTTCTTGGATATAAAGGCGACCGCCGTGAGTAGAATCCAACTGACTATCCAGTATCTCGCCTCTTTTATGCGAGGCCCGAATTGATAAAAGAATAACGCGGCGCAACCTATCGCGACCAGCACGAAAACACCGGCGCGGACATGCGGTGGCAGAAAGTCCATTAGTGACTAAGTATTGAAGATCCCGTACTCATCGGTGGAATTTTACAAAAAGCGGACCTCAAAAGTACGAGCAGGGTTGTATGTTAGCACTGACCCCTGAGGTCGGTAGGCGCTATAGATTATGGAATTGAGCACCCATTGGGTATCGAATTTGGGGTGACAAGTATATTACCAAACGTAGCATCAGTATGGTGAGCAGTTAGCATTAGCGATCCTCCGCTAGGTGGAGGATCTGCTACTTCAGTGGTCCAGCTAATTTGCCACCTGGGGTCTGGATCAATACTCGGACGCCAAAATTTGAATTTATAATCAATTAACCCTCCGGCTACGGAGTCAGCACAGATTTTGAAAACGTATTTATCGCCAATAACCAGTTGTGGAACAGTAGGTGGTGTAGGCGGATTAGGTGGGTGAGGTGGGTTATTAAACCAGTCAATACTTGGTTCGTGTACCTTTGGTCCATGATCACTTCCAAATAGTCGTAATCCCTCAAACGGCGCACCTTGAATGCTGTTGGCCCACGTATAGCCAACCAGAGCACCCAACGGCCACCACTTTAGGCGAGGAGGGGGGTCTATTTGGGCTGGATCGTCAAAATGGCCGGTCCAACGTTGAGCCAAGGCCACAAGTGGGAATTTTCCGGGGTCCGGGTTGCTATGAACAGTAACTTCAACTTCCGCTTTAAAGTTCGTCCAACTGAGATCACCTATCGCAATAATTCTGTCAAACCCGATCTCATCTGTCCTTACACCTGTGGCACTTAGCGACCACTTTCCGTCAACAATCTGTGCAACGTTGGACACATCAGTGACGGTGTTCCAATTAATACTATACGTCGTTGGTGTGGTTACCCCTGTCTTATAACCTACTGCGATTGATGTTTTTTTTTCGATGTTGGAACTGTCTTTAACAACGATTTCTACTTCATTTGATCCAGGTTCGAGATCGTCAAAATCGATTTCAATATTGAAATCGCCCCTGTTCTCAAGGCGGGCATTTTTTGATAAACCATTTAGGCGAGGAAAAAAATCGATTGGGGATCCACCGTTAAGGCGGTATTCGGATACCATGATCCCGGCGTTGACATCTATGTTTCCTAGCACATTTACAAATCTTTGTGGAACACCGAATTTTCCAAATTCTTGGCAACTGCCATACCAGATGTCGGTAGTCGGGCCAGTGCCACTGCTAGATTGATGTGCCGGATCACATAATGGTTCCATTGGTGGCTCATCATCGGACAATAGTAAATTGATAATAGGCACAATACTCCGGCATGCGTCCGGATTAGGCGTACTTTCACAACCAGCCGACGCTGTTCGGTGCGAAACCAGAAATAGCATGACTGCAAGATAAAGAAAGCGAATTCCCTTCATAAATCACTGACCCCTTAGGTGTCTTGAACAGTGTTCCTCATGTTTCCCCCGATAAAAGTCCATTCACATGAACCACAGGCGTTAGCTGGCGCCCTGTTATTTTCGGTTGTATCTGACTTGGCTGCTATTTTAGCAGCTTAGGTCCGTAAAAAAGACACGGAATCGTAACCGAGACCTGCTTCAGCATTAAGTTTGTTTCACAATTGTTTTAAGTGTTTCATTTTTGTAACAGACCCCATATTGTACTTTGACACGGGATAGCGACTGTAGTAGCGTTCGAGTGGAGTTTAGGGGTTATACGGACGCTTTAACGAAAACGCGTTTTAGGGGTTAAGCGGGGAGATTCATCGTTGTCTGTGTTGGTCAGAATCTCCGCAACGCGTAGTCTTGCTAAATCGTTCCAGCGCTCGGAATTTCAACATTCTATTTTGGGGCTATTGCAACGAATCGGAAGGAGCCGATAAGACCAATGATTACGTATTTAAGAAAACTCATCCCTTTTAAGTTCTCGGTTTCATCGTATGTGTTGAGCTTGTTGTTGGGAACGGCTTTGTTTGCGAACAATGTTTACGCCAGTCCGATTTCCGATGATTTTCACACGGGTAGTTTAAACACGCAGTTGTGGACGGTGGTGGATCCGGTGGGCGATGGGACGGTGCAACTGGTGGGGGCGGGCACGGCGGATGCGCACTTGTTGTTATCGGTGCCGGCGGGGACGAATCACGATGCGTGGACGACGAACAATGCCTTGCGGGTGATGCAACCGACGGCGGATGAGGATTTTGAGATTGAAGCGAAGTTTGAGTCCGAACCCAACCAGAAGTTTCAGATCCATGGATTGTTGGTCGAACAAGATGCCGATGACTTTGTTCGCTTCAGTATCCATAGTACAAAAAATCGCGTCAAAGTTTTTGCAGCTCATTTGGTGAATGGATCACCGACCACACTGGTTACACAGACGATCACTTCCTCACCGATCACATATTTGCGTCTAACCCGAGCCGGTGATCAATGGACGGCACAGTATTCTTATGATGGTGTCAACTGGGTGACGGCCACCAGTTTTTCCCATCCGATCACGGCGACTACGGCGGGCGTGTTCGCGGGTAATGCAGGCCCTTCCAACCCGGCTTACACAGCGGTGGTGGATTATTTCTTCAATACCGCTTCACCCATTGTTCCGGAAGATCCGCCGTTATGTAATCCTGCCGATCAATTCACGCTCACCACGAGTGTGATGGGCAACGGCACCGTCGACCGCAATCCTGACCAAGCCACTTATGGATGTGGTGAGGTGGTGACCCTGACGGCGCAACCGGATGCGGGTTGGGACTTCGTCGATTGGAGTGGTGATATCTCCGGGAGTACGAATCCCACCGTGGTCACCATGGAAGCGAATACCACCACTATCGCTACCTTCCAGAGCGATCAATCGGCACCGGTAGTCAGCAATATTAATGTCTCGACAACCGAGACGTCGGCGACGGTGAGTTGGGATACCGATGAACCCAGTACCGGTTTAGTCGAATACGGTTTGACCGCATCTTACGAGTTAGGGTCAGTCGCCTCAACCACACTCGCCACATCCCATTCGGTGGATATCCTCGGACTTACGGCAGGCACGACTTATCACTATCGTATCACCGCTGAGGATGAATTCAGCAATAGTGCCAGTACGACGGATGCCACCTTCACGACATCGACATCCGGTGGTGGCGGCTCCGGTATTGTTTCCGATGATTTTCACACGGGTAGTTTAAACACGCAGTTGTGGACGGTGGTGGATCCGGTGGGCGATGGGACGGTGCAACTGGTGGGGGCGGGCACGGCGGATGCGCACTTGTTGTTATCGGTGCCGGCGGGGACGAATCACGATGCGTGGACGACGAACAATGCCTTGCGGGTGATGCAACCGACGGCGGATGAGGATTTTGAGATTGAAGCGAAGTTTGAGTCCGAACCCAACCAGAAGTTTCAGATCCATGGATTGTTGGTCGAACAAGATGCCGATGACTTTGTTCGCTTCAGTATCCATAGTACAAAAAATCGCGTCAAAGTTTTTGCAGCTCATTTGGTGAATGGATCACCGACCACACTGGTTACACAGACGATCACTTCCTCACCGATCACATATTTGCGTCTAACCCGAGCCGGTGATCAATGGACGGCACAGTATTCTTATGATGGTGTCAACTGGGTGACGGCCACCAGTTTTTCCCATCCGATCACGGCGACTACGGCGGGCGTGTTCGCGGGTAATGCAGGCCCTTCCAACCCGGCTTACACAGCGGTGGTGGATTATTTCTTCAATACCGCTTCACCCATTGTTCCGGAAGATCCGCCGTTATGTAATCCTGCCGATCAATTCACGCTCACCACGAGTGTGATGGGCAACGGCACCGTCGACCGCAATCCTGACCAAGCCACTTATGGATGTGGTGAGGTGGTGACCCTGACGGCGCAACCGGATGCGGGTTGGGACTTCGTCGATTGGAGTGGTGATATCTCCGGGAGTACGAATCCCACCGTGGTCACCATGGAAGCGAATACCACCACTATCGCTACCTTCCAGAGCGATCAATCGGCACCGGTAGTCAGCAATATTAATGTCTCGACAACCGAGACGTCGGCGACGGTGAGTTGGGATACCGATGAACCCAGTACCGGTTTAGTCGAATACGGTTTGACCGCATCTTACGAGTTAGGGTCAGTCGCCTCAACCACACTCGCCACATCCCATTCGGTGGATATCCTCGGACTTACGGCAGGCACGACTTATCACTATCGTATCACCGCTGAGGATGAATTCAGCAATAGTGCCAGTACGACGGATGCCACCTTCACGACATCGACATCCGGTGGTGGCGGCTCCGGTATTGTTTCCGATGATTTTCACACGGGTAGTTTAAACACGCAGTTGTGGACGGTGGTGGATCCGGTGGGCGATGGGACGGTGCAACTGGTGGGGGCGGGCACGGCGGATGCGCACTTGTTGTTATCGGTGCCGGCGGGGACGAATCACGATGCGTGGACGACGAACAATGCCTTGCGGGTGATGCAACCGACGGCGGATGAGGATTTTGAGATTGAAGCGAAGTTTGAGTCCGAACCCAACCAGAAGTTTCAGATCCATGGATTGTTGGTCGAACAAGATGCCGATGACTTTATCCGTTTCGATGTGTACAGTAACGGGTCAGGCCCCAGGATATTTGCGGCGCATTTTACCAATGGGTCACCGAATACTTTAATAGATCAATCCATTACTCCTGGATCCGCCAATTATCTGCGCCTTACCCGTGCTGGATCGCAATGGACCGTGCAATACTCAGCGGACGCGTCGAACTGGGTGGCAGCCACCAGTTTCACACGCACCATTGCCGTATCATCGGTAGGGGTATTTAGTGGAAATGCCGGGGCAAATCCCGCCTACACGGCCGTAGTGGATTATTTCTTTAACACTGCATCGCCCATCAGTCCGGAAGACCCATTGTCGTGTAATCCTGCCGATCAATTCACGCTCACCACGAGTGTGATGGGCAACGGCACCGTCGACCGCAATCCTGACCAAGCCACTTATGGATGTGGTGAGGTGGTGACCCTGACGGCGCAACCGGATGCGGGTTGGGACTTCGTCGATTGGAGTGGTGATGTCGTGAGTAGCGTTAACCCCATCGACATAACAATGGGTTCGAATGTTTCGGCGACAGCGACATTCCAACTCAGTGGCGGTGGTGGGAATGGTCCAGCCATTGATGTTTGGTATGGACCTCACCAAGTGTTTGGGACAGCGGGAATATCGCAACGGTTTGTCAACGTATTAGGCAGTGTTGGTGCCACGCCGGCGAGTGCCGATTTGTTTTATTCGTTAAATGGAGGTTCCGAAACAGAACTGACACTGGGCAAACAAAATTCCAGGTTGGTGAGCACCGGTGATTTCAACGTCGAAATAGATGTCAACGATTTGTCTCCGGGGCTCAATCAAGTTGCGTTGCGCGCTGTGGATGTCGCCACTCTGGAAGAAACTTTGCAATTTGTTACGGTTGAGTACATCGATAACGTAACAACACCAGCAACGTATAGTGTTGATTGGAGTGCGGTTACGGATGTTTCAGACGTCGCACAAATTGTGGATGGAAATTGGTCCTTGAGTAGTGCGGGAGTTAGAACGCTTGAAATTGGTTATGACCGGCTCATCGCAATCGGTGACCTCACCTGGACTAACTATGACGCGACCGTCGATGTTACGTTGCACTCCACCCCGGATCAAAATAAAGCTCCGATACTCGGGTTGGCGATGCGATGGGTTGGTCATGATGATGATGGGCTGCAACCAAGGCTCAAGTGGTGGCCTCTAGGAGCTCTCGCCGGGTACACATGGACCAATTCGTTGACCGGGCTTCGAATTTTTGGCAGTGATGGACTAGCTCATGAAACAAATGACTCGGTACCACCACCGGTTGCGGGTAACAACTACAAGCTGAGGATGCGCGCTGACGACACGTCGGGTGGGCAAATTGAGTATAAGTTCAAAATATGGCAAGAAGGGACAACGGAACCGACTGCCTGGCAAATCAGTTGGACAACGGATTCGGTAAACCCGCCTCCGAATGGTGGCTCGTTGTTGCTGGTAGCCCACCACTTAGATGTTACTTTCGGCAATATTGCCGTCACCCCCGTTACATCAGCGAATCAATCGCCTGTTGCGTCATTCAATATGACACCGAGCGGCGGTGACGCGCCGTTGATAGTGGATTTTGATGCGAGTGGGGCATTTGATCCCGATGGAACTATCGTAAGCTATGAATGGGATTTTGGAGATGGGGGTTCGGATACTACGACGGTATCATCGACAACACATACTTTTAATAGCGCGGGGACATTTAACGTTGCATTGACCGTTACTGATAACCAAGGGAGCACCGACACTATTGTACAGCCAATTACCGTCACCGAGCCCCTTACTCCTCCTGTAATAGTAAACGAACCTCAGGATACGACCGTGTCAAGCGGTCAGAGTGCGGTGTTCAATGTTGTCGCGACAGGTAGTGCGCCATTGTCGTATCAATGGGAAGAATTTGATGGGAATAATTTTATATCGTTATCAGGCGAGACTTCGTCCTCTTTGACAATCGGGAATGTACAATTTCCGGCGGATAATGGGCGTCAGTTCCGTGTCATCGTGAGTAACAGCCAGGGTACCGCCACGAGTGCTACTGCTGTATTGACCGTTGTCTCAGCACCAACGGCAATTGATGATACTTATTTCATGGATGAAGATACAACATTGGTTGTGTCGACGGGAAATGGGGTACTGACAAACGATGTCGACAACAATCCGCCCAATGATCTTACATCCGTACAAGTGTCAGATCCCACCAGTGGTACGGTAACTAATTTCTTGAGTGATGGATCATTTGAGTATAACCCCGGTTTGAATTTTAATGGCACCGATAGTTTCGATTATCAAGCAGTAGAGTCAGGAAATGGTGCTACCGCCTCGGCAATAGTGACCATAGTCGTCAATCCGGTTAATGACGCTCCCGTCGCGATAGACGATTCGATTACCGTTGAACCCGATACAGCTAGCGTGCTTAGTTTAGGCCTTGATTTATTCGCCAACGACAACGATGTCGATGGGGACTCATTGTCTTTAGACGGATTTACACAGCCTTCGAATGGAGCGCTAGTTGATAATGGTGACGATACGTTAACTTATACTCCTACGCCTGGGTTCGTTGGTGTCGATTCATTTACTTATTCCGTTACAGACGGGGCGCTACCGTCGAATGTCGCTACCGTAACGTTGTCGGTATCACCAATCAATGATGCACCACGGTTAGTATCCGGTAGCACGGCGTTTGTAAAGCAAGTGATCGGTCTTAACGTGGATAAAACACATGCCGTTATCGCGGCGGACTTCGATAATGACGGTGATATAGACGCGGCTGCGACAGACTTTCAAGATGACACGGTGTTCTGGTATGAAAACGACGGTACTAATAATTTTGTCGAACGGACACTAGATGCCGCGTTAGATGGGGCATATCCCATTCACCTAGCAGATGTAGATTTAGACGGTGATATGGATATTCTCGCGGGTGGTTATCTGGCTGATACGGTGGCCTGGTATGAAAACGATGGTTCAGCCAGTTTTATTAAGCGAATCATCGATTCAACTGCGGATGGCATTCATTCTATGGACACGGGAGACGTGGACAAGGATGGTGACATAGATCTAGTGACCACCAATCAAGATGCAGGAACGATTACTTGGTATGAGAATGATGGCAATAACAACTTTACCAATCACCTAATTGACAATTCTACTACCGATGCGAAGGATGCAGTATTCGTAGATATTGATGGTGATGGTGAAATCGATATTGCTTCAGCAAGCTTTACCGTCGATGAGGTCGCTTGGTACGAGAACGACGGTTCCGAGAATTTCACGAAGCATTTGATAGATACTTCCGCAAATGGGGCCTACTCCGTATCAGTTGGAGACATGGATGGTGACACCGATATTGATGTACTCTCAGCCAGTCGTATCGACGATACCATTGCATGGTACCAAAATGACGGTAACGGTAACTTCACTAATCAGGTCATAGACCCAAACGCCGACGCAGCGCGCACCGTGATTGTTTCAGACCTAGATAGTGATGGCGACAACGATGCGATCGCAGCAAGTGTTAACGACGACACCGTCGCCTGGCATGAAAATGATGGTAGCGGGATATTCACCAAAAGGATCATCGATTCTAGTGACGACGGCGCCTATGGTCTGTTTGCTACGGATATGGACAACGACGGCGACATTGACGTGCTGTCTGCAGCGCGAGATGCGAACACAGTATCAATTCATCAGCAGATCAAAGCGCACGAAGCATCACTCACACAGGGCGGTACATTGGTTATAGATCAGAGTTTACTGTTAGCTGTCGATGTTGACGACGGTCCGGCGGAACTAACCTATACTGTTACAACTACGCCCACTTCAGGAACCCTATGGTTCAATGGTGTGCCATTGTCAGTCGGATCAACGTTCACTCAGGACGACGTGAACAACAATTTAGTAATGTATGTACATGACGGGTCGACCACCGCGTCAGACACGTTCGATTTTACCGTTGCAGACGGTGGTGAGGACGGTGTGAAACCGGCAGCAGGTACGTTTAGCTTGACTATTCTTTAATTGACGCGCCAAATACTAAGCAAGGAATAATTCGGTACTAATAAGGGAAGATACCCACTTGAAACTAGAACCCCGTTGGAGTGCTGGTGTTCTTGTTGTATTTTTACTATCAGCTACTAAGAATTGCTGGGCAGATTGCCCCGGTACCGCGAACAATAAGTGCGTAAGCATCATTCCAATCATCAATTTGCTGTTGGATGATGGATCGTCATCTATCCCTGCAAATAAACCTCCAAGAATAGTTACCGGTACCATCGATTTCTCGAAACAAACCGTTGGTACCGAAGTGGATAAAACACATGCCGTTATCGCGGCGGACTTCGATAATGACGGTGATATAGACGCGGCTGCGACAGACTTTCAAGATGACACGGTGTTCTGGTATGAAAACGACGGTACTAATAATTTTGTCGAACGGACACTAGATGCCGCGTTAGATGGGGCATATCCCATTCACCTAGCAGATGTAGATTTAGACGGTGATATGGATATTCTCGCGGGTGGTTATCTGGCTGATACGGTGGCCTGGTATGAAAACGATGGTTCAGCCAGTTTTATTAAGCGAATCATCGATTCAACTGCGGATGGCATTCATTCTATGGACACGGGAGACGTGGACAAGGATGGTGACATAGATCTAGTGACCACCAATCAAGATGCAGGAACGATTACTTGGTATGAGAATGATGGCAATAACAACTTTACCAATCACCTAATTGACAATTCTACTACCGATGCGAAGGATGCAGTATTCGTAGATATTGATGGTGATGGTGAAATCGATATTGCTTCAGCAAGCTTTACCGTCGATGAGGTCGCTTGGTACGAGAACGACGGTTCCGAGAATTTCACGAAGCATTTGATAGATACTTCCGCAAATGGGGCCTACTCCGTATCAGTTGGAGACATGGATGGTGACACCGATATTGATGTACTCTCAGCCAGTCGTATCGACGATACCATTGCATGGTACCAAAATGACGGTAACGGTAACTTCACTAATCAGGTCATAGACCCAAACGCCGACGCAGCGCGCACCGTGATTGTTTCAGACCTAGATAGTGATGGCGACAACGATGCGATCGCAGCAAGTGTTAACGACGACACCGTCGCCTGGCATGAAAATGATGGTAGCGGGATATTCACCAAAAGGATCATCGATTCTAGTGACGACGGCGCCTATGGTCTGTTTGCTACGGATATGGACAACGACGGCGACATTGACGTGCTGTCTGCAGCGCGAGATGCGAACACAGTATCAATTCATCAGCAGATCAAAGCGCACGAAGCATCACTCACACAGGGCGGTACATTGGTTATAGATCAGAGTTTACTGTTAGCTGTCGATGTTGACGACGGTCCGGCGGAACTAACCTATACAGTCACGGTCGACCCTAGTTCCGGATCACTTAAATTAGGCAGTGTGTCACTCTCTACTGGGTCGACTTTTACTCAGGCAGACATCAACAATGGATTGCTAGCCTATACGCACGATGGTTCGAACGGTTCTTCTGACGAATTTGAATTTACCGTTGCAGACGGCGGGGAGAACGGTATCGAACCCGCATCGGGTATTTTTACGTTTACTATCTTGTAGAGGTAGGAACCCCCAACCTGATTAAGAATAGACAGAATGTCTACGTTTATTGGTCCGAGGTCGAGTTAACCGGCCCAAGGTCGAAGAAAAACTTGGTTAAACGCTCACCATTTTGGAAACAACATTTAGTTCGGTTAGTTGTTTCTGGATTTCGGTTTGATAAACAGGATTCATAATCACCACCGTATCGATTGGTTTCGCCGATAATCGAGAAGGGGATATGACTTCCTGAGCGGTACCCGCAACGAATTTCCCTTGTTTGCGGGGGTTGATATCTACAATGTAAGGGAATTCTTCTGAATTCACTTGAAGCAGGTTAAGAAAGGTAACGCCTTTCGAACCGGCACCCCAGACGACAAAATTGTGGCTGCTGTCCTGAAATGTGGCTATTTTGTCTCGCCACGAACTTACAAGTTCTTCAAACTTGGCGGCGAAATCGCTCGAATATTCGCCAACCCGGGTTAAGTGATTGGATTGGTCGGATTCGCTCAGACTCGTATTTCCTTCAATAGACAAGTATTGCCCATCAAAAGAGTCATAGATGTTTTGTACGGTATATTCCGCGGTGTTAAAGCATTGGGCAAGCGATCTTGCTGAGAAATAGGAGACATGTTCATAAATGAAGTCCCAAATCCCAAAATCACGTACCGAGAATACCGAGTTAGGAACTTCGAAGTAAAAACTCACGGTCTTCCCATCGGGCAGAGAATCTTTTATCGCATTTAAAAAGTCGACTGGCGATTCCATGTGCTCCAACGCATGTTGGCAAATCAGGAAATCCGCATCGTGATTTTTATATTTAGCACTAAAGTAGTCTTCGATAATGGTGACGTTCTTGGGTTTGCCCAGCGAGAGATCAAAGCTCGGATCGAAGCCTGTTAAGTTTGCGTTTGAATACTTTCCAACAAGTTGCAGAAAGTCGCCTTTGCCACAGGCAACTTCTACAACGTTCTTTCCGTCAAGTTCGTAGCGGCTGGCAAGGTCGCGAGCTAGGTTATCGGCATATTTCTGGAAATGTGGAGAAAAATGTAATGAATTGTCGTAGCTCGCGTTGTAATCAATAAGCGATGAATCGAAGCTACTGTTGAATATGTGATCGCAATTGGGGCAGTAGCGTAATTTCAGATCGCCTTTCGCTGCATTTAACGCTTCTTCACGCGTGTCGTATAAAACATTGCAGTAAACCGGAACTTTAAGAATATCGATAAGTTTGTCCGTATCTCTTGAACCGCAAACGTTACATTGGTAATGATCGATAGCGTCCATTGCACAGGCTTGGGATCAAAGAGTGAGTATTTCCGGCGACAGACCTAACGAGTTGAGCGTGTCGTTAATCTCGTTTTTATATATTGGATTCATTACAATGACTTTATCGGGCTGACGTTGTTGTAAATCTTCCGGACTGACGATCATATGCCCTGTTGTTGGCATGTAATACCCCTGTCGATGTGGATTGATATCGACCGCACAGTCAATTTCACTAGTCAGACCTAATGTCGTCAGAAAAGATACGCCTTTCGACCCTGAACCCCACAGAACAACTTTCTGATTGTTATCCTTTGCATCATTGACCACTTGAAGCCAGTCTCGTCGGCGATTTTCAAATTGTTGAGGGAATTCTTCCACCCATGCGCCGAGCCGCTGCAGCTCTGAATCATCCACGCTCGCTTCGGCCTCGCCGGATCGGGGACGGGCCTCTATGCATAAATACTGACCGTCATATTCGTTGTTGGTACTGATCACATCGAATCCATTGGTTTTAAACAAAAACTTGAGTGAGTGTGGCGTAAAATACGAACAGTGTTCGTAGTAGATATCTTCGAAAGCGCAATCTTTCAATATTCGCTCCGTTTCGGGGATCATAAAAAACACAGTGGTTGAAGGCGAATCGCCTACAGCCGATCGCACGATGTCGATAAAGTGGGCTGTCTTTGGAATGTGCTCAAGGGTCATCTTGCAACACACAAAATCTGCTTTTCGATCGGCGTACTTTTCCGAGTAGAAATCGGTCACAAACTCAACCGTGTCGGGCACGCTGTCTTCGAACCGGTCCGGTCGGTAACCGGGGTCGAAACCGGTGCCGCGATTCTGTCCGTCCTCACACAGCAAAAGTAAAAATTCCCCCTTGCCGCAACCGATTTCCAGGATATGTTTTCCGTGCAAATCATACTGTTCGATTAATTTGTTCGCTAAGCGGCGGTGGAATTGATTGAACGTGGGTGAAAATCCTTGGGTTTCTTCGTAACGCCCCGAGTACTCTGTCAATGCCTTGTCAAATGCTGTATTCGAGACAAAACCGCAGTGTTTACAAAAACCGAGATGAATATCGCCGGTAGGATAATCTTTTGCATCCTGAAGCGTAGGTAACAAAATACAACTGTTTGTCGGGACTCCATCAGCGCGGTGAAATGTGCGCATATGGCCATTCAGACAATTGGGGCAATCGATCTTATCGTTCATTAATGTTTGTGATGTGATCAGACAACCCGAGGTGTGGGTACCGGTACGATAAACTTTCCACCGCGGTCTCGATACGATTGTTGTTGCGATAAGATTTCGTCGGCAAAATTCCATGGTAGCAACAACACATAATCCGGTTGTTCCTGCAGAATTTTTTCGGTTGGAAATATCTGCAAGTGTTGACCGGGCATATACAAGCCATGTTTATGATGATTGCGGTCGACGACGAAATCGATAATATCGCGTCCGATGCCTATGTAATTAATCAGCGTACTGCCCTTAGCTGCGGCACCGTAGGCGGCGATGCTCTTGCCTTCGGATTTCAATTCCTTAAGCAGTGCTAGCAAGTTCTTTTTTAGTTTTTCAACGGTATTGGAAAAATCGAGATAATAGCTTCTCTGATCAATGCCCAGCGATTTTTCCTCAGCCAACAGTTGCTCAACAATCTCTTTACGGTTCTCGATTTTCTCTATGTATAAACGCAGCGAACCTCCATGCGTAGGTAATCTTTTGACATCGTTTAAATACAACGAATGACGTTTAAACAGGTTATCCAGCGCTGTAACCGAAAAATAACACAGGTGTTCATGATAGATCGTATCAAACTCACAATGCTCGATAAGATTGCGCAGATAAGGTGCTTCAATCACTGCCACGCCGTCTGGTTTTAACAAAGCATGGATACCAGCGACAAATCCGTTTGTGTCCGCGACATGTGCGAGGACATTGTTGCCATGAATAATATCCGCTTGCTTATCTTGGGCGGCGAGTTTCTCAGCGAGTTCAACGGTAAAGAAGTCGATAATGGTCGGAACACCTACTTTTTCGGCCGCTTTGGCGCAGGGTTCCGCAGGATCGATACCCAGTACATCGATACCGTGCTCGATGTAGTTCTTCAACAAATAGCCGTCATTGCTGGCCAATTCGATCACTAAGTTACCCTTGCCCAGCTGGCGCCGCTCGATTATGTCCAATACATTCGCACGGCAATGAGCCAGCCATTGATCGGAGAATGATGAGAAATAGGGATAATTGTCCGCGAAAAGCACTTCAGGAGGTACGGTTTCATTGATCTGAACTAGGCCACAGGCGGGACACAGGACTACTTCCAATGGAAAGCGAGGTTCTTCTTGCTGAAGTTGTTGTTCGTTGAGAAGTCGGTCTGCCAGCGGTGTCTCACCCAGGTTTAAAATCGTGGGCAAGTCTTTACCGCCGCAGGAGCGGCAGGCATCTATGCGGTTTGACATAATTCCTCGCTCGATTTAGTGGTGGTTTTCCAACGAAGATCACTACCCAGTAATCCATCGTCGATTAACTTCTTGACATGATCGATTCGCTTGAACTTCGCGCCTTCGAATTCCTCCAGTGTCAAACCGACTCGTTTATACGTCTCATACAACTCGATGATTCCGCGGCGCACCGTCCACTGCGGTTTGTAGTCGTGCAATGTTAGCGATATCAAATTGCAATCGACACGGTAGTTGCGTTTGTCCGGACCGGCGTCATCCGCAAACTCGATCCGGCAATTGGGAACGATTTCTTGAACCACTTGAGCAATCTCTTTGATTTGATAGTTTTCCGTCGTCAATCCGACATTAAAAGCACGATCATGCACTTTTTCTTTCGGTGCCTTTAAAGTCGCTAGGTAAGCCAACGCGATATCTTCCACATGCACAATCGGTCGCCAGGGGCTGCCGTCACTTTTTAAATAGACAAGTCCTGTGGTGAAGGCCCAGGCGGTGAGGTTGTTTACCACTAGATCGAATCGAAGCCGTGGTGAAACGCCGTAGGCCGTCGATGCACGTAAATACGTTGGGCAGAAATTATCATCCGCCAGCTTGCTGACATCTTGTTCGACCAATACCTTCGATTCACCGTAAGGTGTCACCGGATTAAACGGCGCTTGCTCGGTTAGAAAATCGTCTCCCGCGCCACCATAATTACTGCATGATGATGCAAAAACAAATCTTTCGACGCCTGCCTCTTTTGCGATTTTAGCCAGCTTTACAGACGCGCGGTGATTGATGGCATAGGTTAAGTCAGCGTCGTAGTCGCCTAACGGATCATTAGACAATCCGGCAAGATGCAAAACGGCATCGAAACCTTCCAAATCGCTGTGTTCGATTTCGCGAATGTCTTTACGAATACCGGGAATGTCGGGTATGTCACCGGTAAATGTACAGCGTTCGAACAAATCTGAATCTAAACCCGTAACACGGTATCCTGCATCGACTAGCATGGGTGTCAACACTGTGCCGATATAGCCTGTGTGGCCTGTTACTAATACTTTCATTGTTTCCATACCTTCCACGGTGCTTTGTCAGAATCCCACAATGTCTGCAATATGTATTTTTCCCGTAAAGTGTCCATGCATTGCCAAAATGAATAATGTTTATAAGCCATCAATTGACCTTCCTCAGCTAAACGTTCCATTGGCTCTTTCTCCCATTGCGTGTCATCACCATCGATGTAATCAAATACGGCGCGGTTGAGTATAAAAAATGCTCCGTTTATCCAACCTTCGGCGGTTTGTGGTTTCTCGGTAAAATGTTCGACTCGATCGCCATTAAACGACAAGTGTCCGTATCGAGCAGGCGGGCGCGCGGCTGTCAGTGTCGCATACTTGCCGTGAGATCTATGAAATTCAAGCAATTTCGAAAGGTCGACATCTGACAATCCATCACCCCAGGTCAGCATAAATTCTTTCTCCGGCAACCACGGCGCCAGCCGTTTAATACGACCGCCGGTATTAGTATCGTCTCCCGTCTCGACAAGATGGACTGTCCAGTCTGGACGATTGGATTCATAAAATTCAACTTCACCGCTCCCGGTTCTTACGGTCATGTCGCCGTCCAACGACGCATAATCTCGAAACCATTGTTTTATGTATTCGCCTTTGTAACCCAACGCGATGACGAATTCATTGTATCCATACGATGAGTAATATTTCATGATATGCCACAAGATCGGGTGCCCGCCAATTTCCACCATAGGCTTTGGCCGAATCTCGGTTTCTTCGGCTAAACGCGTACCCTTACCACCCGCTAGGATTGCTACTCTCATGTTTTAAATGTTTGTTGTCAGCTTTGCTAAAAGATCAGGAAATTTTCAACTAGTGCCCACATTGGTTGCAAAGGAAGGTAAGAATGAATACAAGAAGTAGTGGATTACCATCCATGCTGAACACCATCCGGCGATTTTGTTTTTCCTCAGACGCCCATTATACCATCTACTTAATAGGAACAGATGAGTTGACTACTCAGCATTCAATGTCTCCAGCAATCCCAGGGCACGGCTATTATCAGGTTCAATTGACATGATTTTGTCTAAATGTTGCCGTGCCTTAGGCCAATTTTGTTCGGCTATCGCGAGTTCAGATAAATCAAGTAATTTTTCCTTGATTTGTTCGATGCCGTTAATTGCATCCGCATTGTCTGAATCTATTTCTAATACATCATGATAGATTTCGAATGCATTTTCACCCGGAGGAATAGTGAGTTGTAAGTCGTTATACAATGACACCGCCCGATTCAGTAGAGCGCTGACTTGTTCCGTATTTGCGTTAGGATTGTTCGCGTCCGCTTCATTATCTACCAATGCCGTTGTTGCGACCGATTCGAGCTGGGGACTGTCTATTGACTCGTACTGAGATTCGATCAGTTGAGCTTCTGATTGTGCATCATTTGGTAAATTGTTGTTAATATTTACATTCTCCAATTCTCGCTCTTCACTTCTCTGTGAATCATTACTGGATACCGGTTTTTGATTTGAGTCAGCTAACTTGCCCGTGGTAGGGCTCCCCATGTGGTCAAGTTTCGATTCTTCAATTAACGGGTCTGCCGTATGCGTTTTTTCTGTCATTTCATTCGCTGGGGTTGCATCGATAGGTTTATCTACTACTGTTGTGACTTCAGTGGTTTCATTGTTGTCTACGTCCAAGGGATTCTGTGCATGTGGTACCTCCGGTTGAAACTCTTCTTTTGGCATCGGGTGTTCATAGGCGAGCAACCCGGCAATAACGAGTGCCGCAATTCCACCCAATACGAGAATAGATTTAAGTAACTGGGATAAATCCTGTTTGTTTTCTAGATCGGCGTTAAACTCGGGATCATCTAATTCACTATGTTTGTCAAACTCTGTTTGGTTGTCGAAGTTATTGGCTGCGGGCAATTTCGACAAGCTCTCGCTTTCTTCTAATACTTCGCCGTACTCGTAAGGGATGTCTACTGTATCGGAGACAGTAGACGGTTCCTGTTGATGCTGATTTTCCGGAATCGCAAATGGTGAATCTGCTCGCAGCGGTCTTTGTCCACCCGAATACTTAGGTAGATTATCGCGGTTTCGTTTTGCCTCCTGCAATTTGTTTATTGGCCATGGAGCCTGCTCTGGATTCATCTATTCATTCCCATTGTTACGCCCATATACAACGATTAAACATCTCTATCCTGATCAACAACGCATTTTGGCCCGATATCGAATCTCATTTTTGTTTAAGCCAATGAGCTAACGGTGGACGCTTTTCCCCCATGTTTCGCATCCATTATTGTGATATCCGTACTCCTTAGTCTTTCCTCATACGCGAATAAAGCGATTCGTCGTACGCTCGGGGGATAATGTATTACTCACTACCCAGAATTTCTAGTAGTTCTTGTTCGGATATGGGGTCCTCGGCTGGTTTGGCGTCGAGTTTTATTATCGCTAAGATTTCCTCGGAAGCTTCAGCGTTACTTGCTGCATCTGCCGTTTGAGTCACATCCGCACTAGCGTTTCGCGCTGTGGTCGCTAATTCATCCAATGCGGTGCGGGCGTTTTTGTTTTGTGGGTTGATTATTAGTAGCGATTGAAAGTGTCCGCGGGCAATATCCCACGTTTTATTTTTCTGCGCTGTGGTGGCGAGTTGTCGTAGTTTGGTTTCGATGGTGTCAATCCCAGTCCTTGCGGTCTCGTTTTCAGGATCAATGGCCAGCACCTGTTTAAAAAAAGTGAATGCATTGTCACCCACCGGCTCGGTAAATCTTTCCGATTTAAAGTGCTCTTTAGCAAGTGTCAATAATCTTTCGATTTCAATTTGCTTGTTTTTCTCCCTAAGTAACCTATCCAAGGCGATTCTTGCTTGTTGATCGCTCGGATTAATTTGCTGTAAGAATTCGTAGTATCGCTGAGCGATTTCTTGATTATCACCCGTGTTTGCTGAACGTGCGGCGGCCCAGAGTTTTTCAATAAGTATCCTTTTATTCAACAAGGCTTTTGGGTTCTCTGGTTCGCGGTCAAGAACGGTGTTAATCGCAGCATACGCGTTTTGATATTCCGCGAGCGTCGACTCGTCAGATCCTAGAATCCGGTCTGCCTCCGCCAGGTGCGCACTTCTTTCCTGCGTTTCCTTTTGGTTTTTGTTCACAATTTTCGTTAATTTGATCGCTTCCTCGTTTTCAGCATCAATGGACAATACCGTTTTCAAATGACTATCCGCGTTATCCCACTGTTGGCTTTCAGTGGCCTGCGTTGCCGCGTCCAAAAACCGCTTTTTGACCCGCTCAATACCCGCCGCCGCGTCTTTGTTACCGGCATCCAAAGATAAAATATTTTTAAAATATTCAAGAGCAATCACGTCGGTATCGCTACCGGTTTTCGCGCTGGACAACATATTTTGCGCCTGTGCAAGTAGTGTACTAACGTTCTCAGCCTCTTTTTGTTCTTCGGTCAACGCCGAGATTGCGTTATGTATGCTGGCATTATCTGGTTGGATTCGCAGTGCCGTGTCGAGATGGTAGCGGGCTTCGCTCCAGTTCTTTTGTTCCTGAGCAGTGCCTGCTTTTAGTAATAGTTCTTTCGTCAAAATGTCCAAACCCTTCTGGGCTGCGACATTACTTGGATCGTGTTGCAAAACCTGTGCAAATAAAAAGGCCGCATTGCCACCCACGGGTTCGACTAATTGTCCTGCTGCGAGACGCTCCTGTGCCTTTTTCAGCCAATCGTTCAGTTCTGTTTGCTTTGCCTTACCAATGGCAACTTCTTCAAGTGCTTTTTGTGCAATCAGATTTTCCGGATTTATGATCAGCGCTTGTCGCAAATAGTTTCTTGCTTGATCCCATTGTTTCGCATCCTTAGCTTTCATGGCGAGTTCAAGGACTTTGTCTCCGGCGGTAGTAATTCCGGCCATTGCCTGTTGGTTATTTGGATCGATTTCCAACACTTGCTTGAACGTGTGCAAGGCATCATTGTTACCGGGGACAGCGTACTGTTCTTTTTGTAGAAATTCCTGCGCGCGGGTGAGCAATGTTTCAATTCTTTCGTGCCGGCTCCTCACTTCGTCTAACTTCGCCATCGCACTTTTATACTGTTGGTTTTCCGATTCTATACGCAAAAGCGACTCGAATTGTTCCTGTGCTATGTTCCATTTTTTTTCGTTTTGTGCGGAGTTTGCCTTCGCGAATAGTTTTTGTTTGAGCGTCTCCATTCCGAGCAAAGCTTCCGTATGTTCGGGATATCTATCAAGAATTTGCTGCAACACTGTAAGCGCATCTTCACCGTTTCGCGAAACCAATTGATCGTCTCGTAGATATCGCTGAGATAACGATAACAGCTGCGCAAGCTCCGTTTGCGTATCATCAGACGATGGCGCCGGTATTCCATTGTTTTCGTTCTCAGTGCCAACGACATCGCCGTCCCTGGATGATTCGCCGGTAACGATTTTTAATTGACTATCTGGCTCGTTCAGGTGGGTTGTGTCCTCGGCGGGTGTATCATCACTCGTTGTGTTGTGTGCAAATGGTAAGAATTTCTGATATTTGCCTAATCTGTTGGGATCCTCGAAGATTATTAGTCCGCCAGTGACGGCGCATATAATAAGGATGTTGACGACTAGTACCGGCCAAACTGATTGATGAGATCGTACGTGAGCGGGTTGGGTGATTTTCTCAGCACGGAGGAATGACGGTATTTCTAGCGATTTCTCTTCAAGGGAATCGTGTGATTCCGGAGTGCGGTCAGTTGCGTTTGTTTGGGATGACTCGCTGGCTTGCCCGGAAATTTGCTCCGTGATGGATTCTTCTTTTGCCGGGCTAGGGGGGGCGGGTATTTCTTCTCGTGTATTTGCCTCCATCAACTGCCGTTTAAGCATATTGATGCCCTCGAAAGCTTCTTCATTTTCAGAATCGAGGGACATTATCTTTCGATAAGTCTCCAGCGCGTTATTCCCACTCGGCGCAATGAGGTTTCCTTTTAGCATTTGATCTTTTGCGCGCATCAACAACTCTTTGATTAATGCACTATGGTCCGTCGCGATGTCCCCGGAAGATGCTTCGCCTACCAGCATTAGTGACGGTGTTTTTTTGTTTTCAGTCATAGCTCACCCAAAGCTAACTATAGTTGCTAGTTAAACCTGTTAAAATGATACAAGAACAATGAGAACGAAGCATGGACTTGAACCGCTATGACAGAGACGTTCTCGGGTACGAAAATACATTCGAAGCGTCAATATTGTAGTCGGAAACGATAAGTTTATACCCCATTGTCCACCCACAAGAGAAATCCTCAAACAGTTTTTACCCTTGGTTTACGTTCTCCCCAGAACGTTCCAGCCGCTATTTTTTCGTCTCAGCCTCCTTATCAGGTTGTTGGTCCAAATGCGTTTTCAATAATTGTTCTATTTCGTTTAGCGCTTGTTTAATCTGTGTTGCATCAGTATTTTGTTCTATATTTCTTTGAATCACCCGCAGGGCAGGTTTACCAAGTTGCTTGCCTTGCAGATACCCATAAGTGTCCGCGTCGTTAAAGTATACGGCACTTCCTCGATCTTTAACGACCTCACGAATTGTTTTGGCATCGACAAATTCCTGTTGAGCACCAAATGCGTATACTAATGCGGTATCACAAAGAATATTAATCAAACGGGGTACTCCGCTTGTATTTTCTTGAATCAGTGAAAACGTTTCAGGCTGGAATATTTCTTCGTTTCCGCCCGCAACCTGCAACCGGTGTCTGACATACTCCTCGGTCTCCGTCGCATCTAACGGGCGAATGTGATAATCAACCGAGATTCGTTGGGCGAATTGTCGCAGTTCCTCCCGTCGGAGCATATTGCGGAGTTCCGGTTGACCCACCAAAACGAGTTGCAATACCTGGTGTTTGTCGACGTTGATATTTGACAACATGCGCAATTCTTCCAGGGTGCTGGTATCCATGTTTTGCGCCTCGTCGACGATCAAAACGGTATGTTTACCCTTCGAATATTCCTTTATTATAAAATCAACCAGGATTTCATAGCGCTCCACCTTTGATTTCTCGCGGTAATCCAGACCGAAAGAGAGTAGAACCCACTGTAACAACTCGCCGAATGAACTATGGGTATTGGTTATTAAACCGATAGTGACGTTTTCGGCGACGTCATCCATTAGTTTTCGCAGCAAGGTCGTTTTACCGCATCCGATATTGCCCGTGATGACGGTAATCGGAGCCTGACTTTCCAGGCCGTACTGGAGCATAGTCAATGCCAGGTGATGCTTTTTAGTAAGATATAAAAAGCTGGCGTCTGGGAGGAGCGAAAAAGGCTTTTCGCTGAAACCAAAATGCGTTTCGTACATTTGTTACCTAACGACTAATACCCATACTCGAGCGTTGTTTGAGTACCTACCTATGGTATCACTGGCAAGTGCCCGTACGAATGCATTTTTCCAGTTCTCGAGCTAGAAAATCGTCACCGGCTGTAGATTGAGTAGTCCGTTTAGCGACATCCACCGCCGAGCATTTATCACGCTTCCATAGTCCGATCTCCTCGTCTAGATCAACTTCCTTCCATTTCGGGTGACCACTAGCGCGTAATTCATCGATGGATGACCGAATCGCGTTACCGAGTTTTTTGAGTTCCCCACAACGTGTTCTGTAGTACGGAGTATTTTTGTAGGAAAAGTCAAAACTGACCAACACGGCTTTTACCGCAATCGTAGGTACCGTTTCACCCATCCAACTGTAATCCGTTGGAGTCAATTTGCCGCTGACATATTCGTTCAACATCTTCTGGTCATTCAAAGGCACCATGTGAACCGACTTGACCAGTTCTTGGTATTTCGGATTCTCCTTAAGTTGATCGATGTTCGAAAACAACTTCACCGGTTTACCGGCGACGTAGAACATTGCATCCGCTTTTCCCGTAAGTACCGCCGTGGCGGCGGCGGCAGGGTCAAGATTTTCTATTCGCTCTGCCGGCTCCACACCCATCAGATGCAATAAGTTAGTCGCCGTCAACCAATTGCCACTACCCTTGGTTCCAACCACAACGCGTTTTCCCTGTAAATCGCTAAAAGTCTTGATGTCTTTGTTCGCGTATAGATGAACCTCCTCATTATAAAACGGGAATACCAGACGCAGGCGATTGGCAATGCGTTGCATATTCTTGTCTTCGGAACGCGTCAAAAAACCGAGCACATCAGATTGTACGATTCCAAGCGCCGCGTTCTCTTTACTAACAAGCCGGCGGATATTGGCTAGCGAGCCTTCCGATTCCTTTACGATCAAATTCATCTGACTCGGTTTAGCGGCTTGAGCCATATCCTGGCCAAATTTGATGTAAGTGCCCGTGGCTGATCCGGTCACGACGCCCATACCCTGGGCATTATCGATCTGTGCTTGTCCGGTGGCCGCGGTTAATAGCGCAACTAATGCAACAACTAATTTGATAGGTAATGTCATGGTTCCCCCCATTGTCTACCCGTTTGTTAAGATTAAAGTTAGAAACTAATAATAGGACATGTTTTGCCGTTGTGACTTGTTCAAAACAGTTCCTATTACATTTTTTCCCTCAAGTAATTCCCATACGCGTTTCAGCTCGTCCGGGCGTGTTCGCCCGTCTTCAACGACGATTAACATACAATCAATATGCCGCGATAGCGCAATGGCGTCGCCGGCAAAAAGTATCGGCGGCACATCAAATACGACTAAAGAGTCGGGATATTGATCTTTCAGTGATTCAATGAGCCGTGTTGTGCGCACCGAATCTAAAAGTTCAACAGAATCAATGCGCGTCTTACCGCTGGGCAGTATCAGAAGGTTATCAACGTCAGTGGGGTTAATCAATGATTCTGCCAGTGTCACCTCACCCATCAGATAATTAGAGAGCCCGAAAGGTGGATTATCTTCCAGATAGTGATGGATTGATGGCCGGCGTAAATCCGCGTCGACGAGAATAATTTGAAGATTTCCCTGGGTCGCCAACGCCATGGAAAGGTTAATCGCGGTGATGGTTTTTCCTTCCCCTGGATTAGCGCTGGCAATGGCGATGGATTGGTATCCGTGTTCATTCATACGATGTAACACTTGCGTGCGTAAAACACGATAACTTTCCATCCACTCGCGGTTATCGTTCGGATGAATAATCCGTGTTTCACGTAGTGTCTCCCAGGTGACTTGTACTTCCCGTATTTCAGGTTCTGTAATAGGTTCGGTTTCGATAGACGGATGCGCCACAACACGCTGTGCGTTGTCTACTTTGTTACTGTGGCGGCGTTCCGCTCGCGCGAGTTCCAGAGCTTGTTTAATTCTTTCCATTTGAAGCTAACGTGTCAGCAATCCCGATAATCGCCCGCGCAAATCGAACTCCTCCATTTTACGCATCACCGCAAACCACAACACATCCAGTGGCATAACTAGAAAGTGAACCGCGACAACCATGAAAACGAATAACACGGCTAACACGATCGCGATTAGCCATCTTCTTGATTTCCTTTTTCGCTTATCTGCCGCACTCTGAATATACGGAACTACCGCGAGAGGCATGGCGTGAGTGATGGCGGCAACTGCGCGCGGACCCCTGATTGCATTTTGAATCATCTCCAGAAGCATCACCAGGCCTACGCCGCCCGCGAAGGAGAACATGGTACCCGTTGCTGCCAATTTTTTGCGATCTGGTTTTATCGGTTCCTTTGGTACGCGTGGTGGTTCGATTAACGTGAATCGTTCGCTTTTTTGATCTTCTTCCAATGCTTCCGCTAATCGAGCGTTGCTTTGTTTCGCCTTGAGTTCATGGTATTTCGCCAACATATTTTCATGATCACGTACCAAGGCCCGCTGCTGGCGCTCAACATGGGGTGCTTTGAGAATACGTTGTTCAATGGTTTCTAATTTAGATGTCAGTTGTTGGCGGTGATTGGCAAGCGAGACGAGTTCCCGTGAAGCAGCATCTTTCTCGGCTCTGAGTTCGATGTAGGCGGGATTACTGATGCTGGCGGTTGACGCAGCGGATCGACCGGATGTCGAAGAGGCGCTTTTCAATTGTTGTTCAACAGATGCTATTTCGCGTTGTAACCGTTTTACGTCCGGATGCTCGTCGGAATAGCGTTCGCGCGCGGTACTCAAACGGTTTTGCAGGTTGGCTAATTGATCGGTAAGTACCGATGCATTTCCTGCCATACCCGTTTCACCACGTATCGCATTTATTTCTTTTTGGATACGAATAATGTCGGGATGTGCGTCACCGTAGACGGCTTTCATACTCATATATTGCCCCTCAAGTGTCCTTAATTTCGCTTCGGGTGATAACGTTTCAGAACTACTTGTGACAACTGTTGGCGAATACGGAGAAATCTGGGCAAGAGCCGTTTCAAGGTAAATTCTGCGTTCTTCCAATGTTTGGATTCGTCTATCGGTTTCCAGGATTTGTTCTTCGGTTCGATCTCTAAGCGCAATATTAGCTGCATGGTCCTCCGGCAACAGACCGGTATTCTGTTCTTTAAAAGAAGCGATTTTGGATTCGAGTTCACTCAGTTGTGACTTCAGTTTGTCCGCTTCTTTGGTCAAGAATCGCGACGTATCTTCCACCGCCTGAGCGCGGGTTTTTAGATTTTCTTCCAAGTACAGAGACACCAGCTCATTGGCGACTTTTTGTGCCATTTGTGGTGAACGATGATCAAAGGAGATGTTAAACGCAATAGTAGTGCCACCGCTACGAGAACGGCGATCGCCGGTTTTGGCGCTAATCGTTTCTACATTGAAATCCTCGCGCATTTTCCTCGTAACTGACTCCATAGTTCGAGTCTTACGTTCGTTGGGATACAAATTAAATTTTTCGACAATCCTAATTAAGTTTTCGGTAGTGAGAACTTGTTGTCCGATAATTTCGATACGTTGATCCGCATAGCTGGTAACGGCGGTGTTGACCCATTCCTGCGGAATTTCTTGTTGTTCAATTAGAATAGTGCCCGTAGATCGGTATATCGCCGGAAGTTTGTATGCAATGATTAGACTTGCAATCGAAATTATGATTATAGGCAATATCAATGCGAATTTACGGCGTCTCAATGCATCGATGTAATCACCGAGTGTCTTGCCACCGAGTTCTTCGTTATCCATCATTGGCGTGTACTTCGTAGTCAGTCAAAAGTTGTGGTTAATAGTCACAACGGTTTGCGCGGCCATCGGTATCGCAGTGTTACTTGGATCGCGTTAGAATCAGCGGACTTGCCCGACAAAGTTGACGCGTTCAACTCATCGTCCGTGCCGTCGGAACCAATAGAGTCGAATTTTTGTTTGCGGTAAGTGTAAGATGAGTTCAAATCCCAGTTTGTCGTTAGTTGCCAATTAAAGCCCGGCTCGATACTGTAAAATCGCCTATCCGGTCTTTCATCTTCCTCAATACTCGCAGCAAAGCTATCATCGTTAAGAGACGTTTTTAGAAACAGTTGAAACTTCTCTGATATTTCTCTGGACACATCCAGAGTCGCTTTTGTTCGTTCGCTGCGTTGCCCCAGTCCGGTGGATTCCAAACTACGCGACAAACCGGCGGATATCGTGAGTAGTGGGAATACCCAATCCAGCCCTGTGTCAAAAATCAAACCGCTATCACTGCTGCTAATCCTCTCGTTTTCAATAGTTTCTTTTCTGTCTCCGCTTTGTCGACCGATGGATAGACGGCCGGATAAAGTTTCCGACAGTTGACGAGAAATACCGGCAGAAATTTCAAAATCATCCGATTCACTGTTGTTGTTATCAGGTGACTCAAACTGAGTGATCTCGGATTCGATAAATACGTCGGTTCGGCTATTTAATATATGAGTAAATGTAGCGAATACCGAATCTTCTTCGAAGTCAAAAGGTCCGTCTTCATCTTGGTTAGCAAATGAAATATCTTCATGCGTATAACCGGCATCGATTGTGTTCGATTCGCTGAGGCGATAAGAGAATGAAGGTGCGACAGTTGTCTTGTCCCGCTGAGATACTTCTTGCAATAGCCCGGTCTCGTCGAATTCAGTATTGATAGTTGAGTCTCGATCGAAACCGGCTAAAAACTCGAATGTTGATCTCGCTCTCAAATAGGAAGAATAAAAGTCCACAAAAAAATTATCGCTATCGAGCTCGTTTTCTGAATATCTGCTGAGATCACCACCAATATTAAATGCGAAGTTGTCGCGTCCCGTGGCACTACCCAAAGTAAGTGTTGTCTCAAGAACGAGACCGGTGACACTACCCAAGGGCTCGTTAAGCGATTGGTTGGAGTCAGTGGTATCTTCGCCGATGCCGCCAGAATCCAATTCGTCTTCGGGTTCTTCGGGATCCAATCGAATATTGTCGTCATATTCCCCCGTGGTACCAACTGAAGCTTCCCAATACCATTCACGGGCGTTAGCTTGCTCAACGAATGAACTCGCGAGCAAAAACACCGTTGCTACACTCACACCGGAATAGAGTATCCCAGCCGAAGTAGCAACCGCTACGGGACCGCATCTCGATTGCCGTGAGTTTTTCAACAGAAGAATTCCCCCCAAAGCTTTCCCTCGCACATCAAACCCGGAGATTGAATCGCTCACCATCACGGTACAACGACTACATCTCCACCTTGCAACACTATATTTTGCTCTAAATTTTGCCCCTTGGCAACATCGTCATAACGGAATGCGATGGCGATTTGCTTGGAGTTACTATCGCGGCGCAGAATTTTGATTTTGTTTCCCGACGCGTAGGCGGTCATACCGCCCGCTAAGCTGAGTGCTTGCATTACATCCATTCTGCGCGTGGCCACGTATTCGCCGGGCGCATTGACTTGACCGATGACATAGATGGCGTTCCCTTTTATTTCTTTTACCGAAACGGTCACCACCGGTTCTGGAATGTAGGTCGCCAAACGCTCCGCAATTTCCTGCTGGATATCGGTTACCGTTTTGTCGGTGGCGGTCAGATCACCGACCAAGGGAAATGACATGCCTCCGTCCGGACGTACCAATACCTCTCGAGTTAAGTCCGGTTCCCGCCACACTGAAATCTCCAAAAGATCTCCCGCTTGGATCGTGTAACCAGGGTTATTTTGTTGCGCGTTTGTAGCAGACAAAAAGCAAAATAGACCCAGTACTGTTGCAATAAAAAAGGTTGGTCGCATAACACTCGTCATTGGCGTAAAACTCCATATTTCAGCATAGTTATCTCGATGATTAAATATCTGTTTTAGAAGGTATTTTATGTCTCCGGGCCGAGCAAAACCAGTTGAATCCTTGCCATATGGTGTTAAAAGAATTTTTTCCGGAAACCCTTTGATCTTCTGGGACGGTTTTAACGCACACACTGTTAAGTTCTTGAAACATACTGATTTTCGGTAGGACGGCTAATCTCTTGACCCACGGGATCCGTACATGTAACGGGTGTTGAGAGTGTTAACGATGTGAAACACTTTTTGAGTTACAGATTTACACAATTGCTTAGAAAAAATAAAAAAAACAGCTATTTATAACTCCTGGCATTGAAACCGCTTCGCCCTGGAAGACGCATCACGCGTCCAGGGGTAAGTAAGCACTGCTTACTAATTTTTTTGCAGTTCAGCGTTTCAATGGGGGAACCTATGAGCAATTTGAGTTCTGTGCACGTCAAAAAGGTCGCCGTGCAAATCGCCGTTTCCGTATGTTTAGTTCTGGGGCTCAGTGTTGGTGCCAGGGCGGCGATGGTCGAGTTGGATATTAAGATGGGTAGTGACGGCGGCTTCAATTACAGTTATATCCACGGTCAAGAATGGGGTCCGATGTCAGGCTATCTGTGGTATTCACTCGATGGTACCTTATCGGGGGACTACGATGGGACCGGGCAGATTAGTGGAATTTCCGGTGATATTGCTATGAGCGGCCTAGGCGGCAGGTCGGATAAGACAATGTCTATTACTGGCGGATATCTAAACTCCGACGGCTCCGGCCACCTGGATTGGTCGATAGGAAGTTATTCCGGTTATATCAGTTTTTCGGACATGATTAATGTAGGTCCTGCCAACGGCTTTGCGTTTGACGGTACTGATGGAATGTTCGCCTACTGGGGGCAAATTGTGAAATATACCCAGTGGGGCGAGAAAAAATGGGCTGGTATTGATTTAGGCGGGGATATATCGGCCGTACCTTTACCACCTGCGGCGTTTTTGTTTCTGTCAGCTTTAGTAGGATTGTTTACTGTTAGCAAGCGAAAATCCATTGCAAAAACCGCTGCATGAGTTGAATTAAAGAACTATTTTAGTTTACTAAGTTTCCCCGAAAGCCGGGCTGTTACTGCAGCCCGGCTTTTTTATGGTTAGCGTAGAACTTGTTGCACGAAAGATAAAAATATGTTTCAATAAAGTAACAGTTATTGGGGTGTTTTGATCTAGGGGTTTGGTCAAAACAAATGGATTGGTCTAATTTGGGGAGACTAAAATGGCGTTGGGGTTATCTTCTTCTGTTGTAAAGCCGAAGGTTGCTAATCGTTCGGTTCTTTATTTTGATGCCGAGACACACGACGAGACATTGGTTGAACGAATGTCTACATGTGGTTGGGCGCTACAAGCCACTAGTTCGTTAGCTGACGCAATACGTTCTATTGCATCCGGCCAAACAACTCCTGTTGGAGTGGTCCGCTGCCGTCGAGACGACCTGGAGCCGGTCAAGGAATTGATTCATTCAGACGGGACGTACCATTGGATTGGTCTTGTAGATGATGAAGATCGTGCCGACCGCGATGTAATCAAGTTGATTAGTGCACACTTGCAGGACTACTTTCTCATACCCGCTGATCCTCGAGAGTTGGAATTTTCGCTTCGCCAGGCCACGCGTTTAGCGGAGATTCGCGGTGACGAAGACTCTTGTAAGTCAGAAGAAAAGAATTCCCATGGGATTGTCGGCAACTCCGCACCTATTCGAAAAATACTGAGCTATCTAGGCCAAATTGCCCGATCGGATGCGCCGGTGCTGATAACGGGTGCGAGCGGAACCGGTAAGGAATTGGTGGCTAGGGCCATACATGCGCAATCGAAGCACTCTGACGGACCCTTTGTCGCCGTTAATTGTGGCGCTATTCCGAAAAACCTGATTCAAAGCGAATTATTTGGTCACGAAAAAGGTTCGTTTACCGGAGCACACAAACGCCACGCAGGCCATTTCGAACAAGCCGATGGCGGCACCATCTTTTTAGATGAAATCGGTGAATTGCCGCTCGAGTTACAGGTTAATTTGCTTCGGGTGCTAGAAGAAAAGGTGATACGCCGGGTGGGTGGAAAAAATGCTGAACCGGTTAACGTTCGGATCATTGCAGCAACTAATGTTTCACTTCAGCAGCAGATGGAGCAACGTTTGTTCCGTGAGGATTTGTACTATCGTTTAAACGTGTTGAATATTGAGATGCCGGCTCTAACAGAACGCATGGGTGACATCAATCAACTCGCAGAATATTTTTTCGCGCGTTTTGTGGGGGAAAACCGACGTCGTATTTCGGGCTTTTCCTCCCAGGCATTGCAGGCATTAAACCAACACACATGGCCGGGCAATGTTAGGGAATTGGCCAATCGCGTACAGCGAGCCGTCGCCTTATGCGATACGCGTTTAATACAACCGTCGCATCTTGGGTTTGACGACGTCGAAGAAACGAGTGGTGCAGGTCAAAAATTGAAACATGCCCGCTCCAAAGCGGATGCTGAAAATATTATGACTGTGCTAAATAGCGTCGGTAACAATGTATCGGCAGCTGCGCGTCAACTCGGAGTATCACGGGTAACGTTGTACCGCCTAATGAAAAAGTACGACATTGTTGTTAAATAGCGCTAACTACCCTTTCACATTTTTACGCTTGTTTACAGAGGGGTAGAGCCGGCGCAGCGTTCGCCACCATAGAACATGACGCCGGCTAAGGTCGTGGCGACGGGTGTCGGTTCTTTTGACGAATCCGAGTAGTATTCGTCGATCGCACGTACATAAGTCATGGGATGGTATTTGAGATCGCAATTTCCACCGTCCAGCGCCAGTGTGACCCAGGATACGCGTAGCGAATCAGATAATGTTTTCCACACAGAACCATTAAACACACCGTTACTCATTTTCTGTAATACTTTACGTGCCTGCGTTAACTTGATGTCTTGGGAATCACGTTCACTGCTGACACAGTGATCGGCATCGAATATCAGGAATCGTGGTTTGCGCAAGTCTTCCCTCATGGTCTGCATACACTTTCGCGCAATGTTTTTTGTTAGGCCTCCCTGTAGTTGCATTGATTCCAGTTTCAATCCGGGTTCGACACATTCTATTGCGTCTTGAAAGCGCGTTTCGTTTCTGGTACCGATCTTGCCCAGTAGGCAGGTATCCAATATCTCCATGCCGAATTGGCTTATTTTTTTATCGCCCATTTTCCAGGATCGAATCAGCTGATAGGCGGCGTTTTCCTGCTGGGATAATAATACCGTTTCTTTATCGAATCCGGGTAGCTTGTCGGAATAAACGATATTGCCATTTTCAATCCACTTAAACTCGTTTGCGGTAACAAAAGAACTCCATGGCGTGGCGCAAGCCAGCATTAATAAGACCAATAAAAGTTTATTCGAGAATGTTTGGCGCATAAGTTAAATAAGTCTCTTACTAGATTTTCAAGGTCTCGCCGCCACTTACTAAGCTTTTAGTGATAGATATCGTATTTTAGCGTTAAAAACTTTTTTCACCTCCTTAAATAATCCATTCGCACTGTGAACAAATGTAAACAACAGAACCGTTGATGCCTCTCGCTTTCCATCCAATTTTTGCATGGTCGAAAACACATCGCGCACAATAAGAAAAATACACTGAGTGGTAACGTGTACGCTATCGATTAATTGATTGAGACCTCACTAAAACATTGAATTTCTTGTGATAAAATTTGTTAAACTCTCTCAATATCCCAGCCCTAAGCGAATAATAGATATAGGCGCTATGCTAAAATCACACCGTTGTTTTTCACGAAGAATAGCTAGGTTGGGAGAATTAACGGTTTAATATCTATGAGAAAACTTCTCAAAGTCGGCCTCTACGCTTTGACTTTAAATTTATTTGTCGCGAGTGTGTTCGCACATGAGTGGATATACACCGTTCGGCCTGGCGATAGCCTGTGGAATCTTGCCGAGAAACATCTCCTCAATGTTGGTTACACGCCTCATCTGCAGAAGTTAAACGATATACAAGATCCGGAGAATCTTATACCAGGAACACGTATCAAATTTCCGATCAGCTGGCTTAAAACACAACCGGAAAAGGCTCTCATTGTTTTTGCGAGTGGAACCGGCAAAGTTATTGCCGGAGAAGAAAAATCGGAGAAGACGCTAGTGGAGGGACTAGAGCTGGAAACTCACGATATTGTTATGGTGGAGCAAGGTGGAAACGTGATCATTGAATTTGCCGACGGTTCCCGTTTGACCGTTCGGGAAAACTCCTCCGTGGAAATGGATACTTTGTCCGCTTACGGTGTAACAGGTATGGTAGATACGCGTGTACGCCTTACCGAGGGGCGGGTCAAAGCTAATGCTGCACCCGCTAGGGGTCCGGCCAGCCGCTATGAAATCCAAACTCGTGCGGCTGTTACGGCCGTCAGAGGGACGGAGTTCCGTGTAAATGCTTTCGGTGAAGTTGGACGCACAGAGGTTTTGGAAGGAACCGTCGGCGTAGCGGGTAGCGGTATAGCTGCTCGTGAGCAGGCTGTCCCGGCCGGATTTGGTGTTGTTGCCAAAGTAGGGGAACCTCCTGAACGACCACGAGAGTTGCTCGCTCGACCAGACATTTCTAATTTACCCGAAGTGGTAGAGAAAGACCCAGCCGCATTTAACTGGTCTGATCAACCAGGTGCTAAAAGTTTTCGCGTACAAGTTGCCGCAAGCGACGATTTCAATGACCTTTTACTCGATAGCGTTACCAACGAGGCGAAGATTAGTCGCGTTGAATTTGGACAAGATGGTGATTACTTCATGCGTTTGCGCGCCATCGATGAAGTGAACCTTGAGGGGTTAGATGCTTTGCATGCATTTACGGTCAATGCAAGGCCCACTGCGCCGTTGACTGTTGAGCCTAAGCCGGAGGCTTTATTGCGCGATGCGCAACCGCCGCTGGTTTGGACGGAATCGCACGATATTGCGGGCTATCAATTGCAATTGTCGACCAGCGAGGATTTTTCTTCCACCTTAGTCGATGTATCTATTTCTAATCCACAAATTACCGAATCCAAGCCGCACGATCCCTTATTACCAGGGACATATTACTGGCGTGTTGCTGCGAGAACCAAAGATGGCGGTCTTGGACCCTTCGGTGATGCGCGAGCATTCACGTACACACCTCCGCCACCAACACCGGAACTCAGCCCACCGGAGATCAGCGAGGAAGGTATGGTTTTGTATTTACCTCGCTTAGGTGAACGCCAGGAGTTAATCGTGCAAGTCGCCAAAGATATCGATTTCACCAAGATGGTGGCGGACGAACAGTTGGCGGATTCAAAATTTACACTGAAACCTAAAAAGGGTGGCCGCCACTACATTCGAACAGCCATCGTCGAACCTGACGGTTATGTGGGCGAGTATAGTAATATTCAAGAGGTGAAGATTCCCCGGAAATGGCCCGAGTACCTGGCTAAAGTGTTAATCAGTATCGGATTCCTATTCGGGTTTTAGACTATGCCGCCGGTGGTACGGCGACTTCTCAGAGAGCGCATCGTCGCTCCTACGCTCTTTATTCTACTTGCTTGGTTGTTGCTTTATACCCAGACACTGTGGAACTGGGATAGAGTTTTTTACGATTGGTTGCAAAAATTTTCGTTTCGCCCCGCTCCTGATGATATTGTTATCGTGGCCATTGATGATCAGAGCCTGCAAGCTTTAGGTCGGTGGCCCTGGCCACGATCAATTCACGCTGATCTACTCGATAAGCTCGGTGAAGCAAAAAGCGTGTTACTCGATATTGCTTTTGATTTGCCGGACGAAGCAAATGCGGATAGCGACACTCGGTTAGTCGAAGCGGTGGAGAAACACGGACGTGTTGTGTTACCTGTGTTACTTGAATCCAGCAGGCAAGGCGGGCAACTGATTGAGGTGCTACCTTTCCCAGGTCTTGCAGATAAAGCAAAACAACTCGGTCACGCGGAACGTGATTTAGATAAAGATGCTGTTGTACGCACAGGCTATCTCAAGGCCGGCTTGGGTGAAGCCCATTGGCCTAGTATGGCATTAGCCGCATTACAAGTAGCAGAGGAAAATGTGTGGGATTCTTTGCCAGGTGCACGAACACCGAGTTCCGAACATTCAAGCCCCTACGTTTGGGTCCGCGATTATCACGTATGGATATCGTTCGCTGGTCCACCGGGTCATTTCAATAGCGTGTCATACTTAGATGTTATTCGAGGGAATTACCAAGCTAAGGATTTTCGGAACAAGTACGTTCTAGTCGGTGCAACCGCACTTGGACTGAGTGATTTTCTCCCGACGCCGGTGTCGGGAGAAAGTGCGCCGATGCCCGGTGTGGAAATAATTGCCAACGAGTTGGATTCATTGCGTCAAGGTCTAATTATTACACCGTTGGCTTTGCCCTGGACCATGTTATTGACGGCCTTTTTGATTGCGATACCGGCGGTGCTTTATCCGCGTTTTCGCAATCGCTGGTCTTTGGGGATTTGGCCGTTAATGATGACGGCGGCGCTGATCATTTCCATTTTATTGATGACACTTCGAATTTGGTTTCCACCGCTAACGGCGTTCGTAATGGTGGCGTTGAGTTATGTCGTATGGAGTCTGATTCGTGTCATTCGGACAGTAGCTTTTTTGGACAGAGAATTACAACAACTGCGAGAACAACCGGATGTTTTATCGCGGCGGTCAATACCACGTATGTCGGACTTGTTGTCATTTGCCCAACAATTTTTCCCAATAGACGGTGGCATCCTACTGGATGATCACGGGCATGCAAAACAAAGATGGGGTGATCCACCGCCGTTAGATGGGTCAGGACGCAAAGGCGAAGCCTGGCGGATAAAACTGCCATCATTGTGGAAGTCCCTGCCCCATGGCAAAGGTAATTGGTCTTTAGGTATCCGCTGGAGTGACAGTAACCCACCCGATGATTCTGCAACCGGTTTGATCGATGCCGTCGCCAAACGTCTGTCTAACAAAGAAACGCCTAAGACCAAAACACCGGTTGGTTTGATACAAAGCCGAATTGAGGACGTGCGCTCCGCCACCGAACGCATGCAAGTCCTGCATCGCTTTATCGAAGATACCGTTGAACAAATGGCAGATGGTGTAGTTGTGGTGGACGATGTCGGTGCAATACTGGTCGCGAATCCAGTAGCTGCCGATTATCTATCGCCAGGTGCCGTATCCAACCTGCGTGGTGTTTATCTGCGTGACGCCGTGACTACGCTCAAATTCGAACCCGAAAAGGCGTTCGAAGATGGTTTGCGTAAAGTCTATATTGATAAACTTCCAGTTCAAATCTCCGCGCGTACAGAAAGTGGGCACGATTTGCTTGTACAACTCGTTCCATTCGAATTTGAAGCCGGAGTCGGTGTGGGTATGTTGGTGAATCTGGTCGATGTATCGATGTTAAAAGAGCGTGAGCGCCAACGCCGACAATTGATTACTTTTTTATCGCACGATTTGCGTTCACCATTAGCGTCAATATTGGCTATCACCAGCTTGGCTAAATTGAAAGAGACTGCGTTGTCCAGTAAGGACTTAGAAAGCATTGAACAAAACGCAAATAAAACCTTGCGTCTCGCGGATGATTTTCTCCAGCTTTCGCGGGCGGAATACATTGAACCCACGGTATTCAAAAACATTGATCTCGTTCCGTTGGCGGAGTCAGCCCTAGCATCGATAGCGGGTCATGCGAAAGGAAAAAATACGACGATCTCACACAAAATGTGCGAATCGGCAATGGTTCATGGTGACAGTGGTTTGTTAGAGCGGGTATTAACGAATTTGCTCAGTAACGCTATTAAATACAGTCCGGAGTCGTCTCAGGTCGAGCTGGGTATCGAGGCCGCTGATGAAAAAATCCATTGTTGGGTATGTGACAATGGTATTGGGATGCCCAAAGAGGAGTTACCAAAAATATTTGATAGTTTTCATCGCGTCTCCGGGCAGGACCACAAAGAAAAAGGCAGTGGTGTAGGGTTATCTTTTGTTAAAACGGTGGTAGACCGCCACAGTGGAATCATTGACGTTGAAAGCGAAGTGGGAAAAGGGTCTTGCTTCCATTTGTATTTTCCCATCGTAAGCCCGAACGAAGATTAGTCACCAAACTATGCTAATAACTCCCTTATCTCTGTAGCCAGAGTTGCGACATCGAACGGTTTTTTAATGGTTCCCGCTGCACCCAGCGCCATAAGCCGTTGCAATTCGTCGGCATCGCTCTGTGCGCTAATGAAAGCAACTGGCGTCTGATTTCCATGTTCGCGTATAGCTGACAATAATTCCGGTCCGTCCATTTCTGGCATTAACACATCGAATAACATGATTTGCGGGTTAAATTCATTTAGCAGATCCAACGCCTGTGGTCCCGACTCGCAAATCCTCGCATCGAACCCGCCGTCAATTTCCAGCACCGCTTCCACCAATCGACGCATGTCTTTATCATCGTCTACATAAAGCACTCGAATAGTATCGGACATCATTCACCCCTACGACATTTTGCGTTATTACAACGCGCGCCGCCTGCCGCGTCAATGTACGACGGCTTGCTGGATCGGTGCTTCGATTGTTGCGGGGGGATCAATCATGGTGACACAGGTTAGGGGACAGGAGATGATGGCTTCGTGCAGCACTTGAATGGCTTTTGGCCGGGGGAAGCTGCTGCGCCAAGCCAGAGCAACCCGGCGGCGCGGATTCAAACCCTCAAATCGACGCACCTTCACCAAATGTTTAGCGGACATTGCGGCCGTGCACGGCAACACCGTGATGCCGACACCGCTTTCCACCATGTACCGTATCGTCTCCAACGAGCTGCCTTCTAGGGTTTGTTGCAGGTCGGTGCCCAGCGCGCCGGAATGTAAACACCCCGGACAAACATCGAGCACCTGATCACGAAAACAGTGACCTTCGCCTAGCAACATCACAGGTTCGGATGATAGCTCGTCCGCATTAACACGTTCTTTTTGATTCCAGGGATGGCTGGCGGGAATCAAAATGATAAACGGTTCGTCGTACAGTGCTTGGGTAACAACTCCTTCTGCTTCAAACGGAAGGGAGATGATAATCGCATCTAGCTCGCCGCTCCTTAACATAATCGAAAGGTTGGCGGTATAGTCTTCCTTGATTAGCAACGGCATATCTGGTGCCCGTTCGTTGATAACAGGTAATAGATTCGGCAGCAAATAAGGCCCGATGGTATAAATCGCGCCAAGACGCAGTGGTCCATGTAATTGATCAGCATGTAATTGCACGATGTCATCAATCACCGCAGTCTCATGCAATATTTTTTTTGTTTGCTCGACTAGGCGTAAACATAGGGGTGTTGGTAAAACCTGGGTTCGACGCCGTTCGAACAATTGTGCGCCAAGCAAGTCTTCCAGTTTACGAATCGCAACGCTGAGTGTGGGTTGACTGACATGACAACTGTCGGCCGCATGGCCAAAATGCCGTTCGCGTTCCAATGCTACTAAATAACGCATGTCGGTAAGAGTTATGGCGCGTGAGAAAGACATGATGCTGTTGGTAATATTTAACTCAAATCTTGTGCCAACGAGTCCCGGACACTTTCCGGCAAACTATCGAGTTTTTGCCGGTAATTTCGATGATCAATCCCCGCGCTAATGGAGGCACCGTTTCTTACTGCGTCGATCGCGTTTGCGTCGAGTTCGAAGCGTAGAAAATGCACCGCGGAGGTTTTTTCTTCCGTTTCACGATCCAGGTCTTCATCGGCAATAGCAAATACCGGGTCGAAGCCATTGACGCATACCCATACACGATCTTCAATTCCAATTAGTTTGGCCAGTGCCGCTTTACGTTCTTCTATGTTGTCATATTCAAGCATGAACGTCGCTTTCCAATTAGTGCCGTCGGGGATGAGCGGATTGTAGGCATCAAGCTCTTCCTCTATTTGGTCGGGCTCAAATATTTTTTCGATACGTAAAATCTCTTGCGCTTGATAACGAATGGTGAGTGTATCCTCGAAATAGAGTGTCGCGTGCTCACCTAATTGCACCCGTCGGTTTTTCTTATGCAACATTACTTTTTTTCGAAATTCAGGACGCATGACCGCGTACCGCTCGAGCGATGCCATATTTTCGCGGGTTAGTTTTTCCACGTTGCTTTGTCTAATACCTCCAAATATTTAAATACCGTAAGCTTTACGCAACAAACTGATCGGGTGTTCGGGTTTTTGTCCGTTGCGCAATCCATTTTCGATTTGATGACCGGCCATGGGGCAATCGCTGCCATAGTGATCTGGTTCCTGTCGTTTGACTTGATTAACCACAGGCCGAACAATCTTCATTGACGCCTCGTGACATTCGCTTTTCACAGCATATGTACCGTCGTGCCCGGAACAACGTTCAATAGCGTTCACTTCGGTGTTCGGTACCAGTTGCAACACATCTTTGGTTTTGGCTCCAATGTTCTGTACACGCTGATGGCAGGCGGCATGATAGGACACTTTCCCAAGTGCATTTTTGAAGTCTGTGTTTAACATGCCCTCTTTATGTCTTAACATCAAGTATTCAAATGGGTCATAAATGGCCTGTTTGACTTTTTGTACGTCCGTATTGTCGGGGAACATAAGCGGGAGTTCCTGTTTGAACATGAGTACACAGGAAGGTACCGGCGCGACGATATCCCAGCCGTCTTCAATCACCGCCACCATTGCGGGAATATTAAATTCCTTCGCTTTCTCCACGGTCTTTAGATCACCCAATTCCAATTTCGGCATGCCGCAACATTTTTCCTGCTTTACCAGGGCCACGGGAAGACCGTTGTGCTCGAACACTGCAACGATATCCTCGCCCAAATGTGGTTCGTTATAGTTTCCATAACAAGTGCCAAACAGAGCCACCTTACCACGCGTTCGACCTGCCGGTGTGGCACCGTTTGTAGCAGGTGTTCGGTTGGCTAAACGTTTGCGCAGGGTCATGCTATGGTATTGCGGCAACAGCGCATTGGGATGCACGCCGATGGCTTTGTCCATCAATTTACGTGCTGTTGGATTCTTATTTCCGGCATTGACCGCGTTAACCACAATAGGAATACCCGCTAGCTTGCCCATGGTGTCTGTGTTGGTAAGCAAACGATCTCGCTTTTTGACATCGCCTTTTTTGAATTTGACTGCTTTGGCGCGTAGCATTAAGTGCGGAAAATCGATGTTCCATTCGTGCGGCGGTACGTACGGACATTTGGTCATGTAACACAAGTCGCACAGGTAACAATGATCGACCACTTTCCAATAGTCCGATTTGGTTACGCCATCGACTTCCATGGTTTCGGATTCGTCCACTAGATCGAACAGGGTAGGAAACGATTGACACAGACTCACGCAACGACGGCAACCATGACAAATATCGAATACTCGTTCAAGTTCGGCGAATAATGATGATTCATCGTAAAACTCATCGCTGGTCCACTCCAACGGATGACGGGTGGGTGCTTCCAGACTTCCTTCTCGTTTGATATCCATCGTGCGTGCTATTTCATTGAAAAGCGCAATCAGCAGTCACCGGCCGCGATGAATCGCGGCCGGTCGATCTTGCTTCTTGACCTAAGAACTTTGTTAACCTTCAGCCGAGTTCGTCCAAGGCTTTCTGGAAGCGATTGGCATGAGAACGTTCCGCTTTGGCCAAGGTCTCAAACCAGTCCGCAATCTCATCAAAACCTTCATCACGCGCCGATTTGGCCATCCCCGGATACATGTCCGTGTACTCATGGGTCTCCCCGGCAATCGCCGCCTGTAAATTCGACGAGGTCGTCCCAATCGGTAAACCCGTCGCCGGATCCCCCACCGCCTCTAAATACTCTAAATGCCCATGCGCATGACCGGTTTCCCCTTCCGCCGTTGAACGAAACACCGCCGAGACATCGTTATAGCCTTCTACATCCGCTTTGGCGGCAAAGTACAAATACCGCCGGTTCGCTTGCGATTCCCCGGCAAATGCCTCTTTCAGATTCTGTTCGGTTTTACTGCCTTTGAGTTCCATATCTCATACCTCGTTACTAAATTATGATGGTGGATGACGCTGTAAGCAGCGTTTCAAGCAGAATACTAGACTTAGCAGCTAATTTAGTCTAATTAAACTTAATCATAAATATGATAGTATAAAACTATAACAAATCATCTTTTATAGTTTTATCTGAGACGGTTTACTTCGCAGTCGACGCGGGTTGGGAGGCGCGATGAGTGCGTACTCAACTAGTGTCAATTTCCGCTCGCCATGAATCAGGGTGCCGAATAGAATGTGCGGCCTTTTTATCAATGACGGAGAAGCAAACAATGTCTGAATGTCCAGTCTGTGGCGCACAGGTCGAGATCGCAACCGACGCCGTCGCCGGTGAACTGCTGGAGTGCAGCGATTGCACAAGTGAGTTAGAAATAGTCGCCCTCGATCCCGTGGTGCTGGCTGAAGCGCCGGAGACTGAAGAGGATTGGGGTCAGTGAGAATTGGTTTTCTGCATTCGTTGATACGCAAAGATGAAAAGTTGCTTATCGACGAGTTTAGAAAATGTAAGGGTGTCGATCTGGTATTGATTGACGACCGCAAGTTAATCTTTGATTTAAACGACAAGCCGCAAGTCGACGTTGTACTGGAACGTTGCATCAACCATTCCCGGGCCATGCACGGTTTGTGTTTGTTCGAAAGCGTGGGCATACCGTGTATTAATACGTATGAGGTCGCTCGCGTGTGTGGCGATAAAATCCTCACCTCGGTAGCACTGAAACAATATGACGTGCCGCAGCCCGAAGTACGTATCGCTTTTACCGAAGAGTCGGCATTGCAAGCGATTGAGGAGCTGGGCTATCCGGCGGTACTTAAACCTGCAGTCGGCTCTTGGGGGCGATTGTTGTCTAAAGTAAACGATCGTGATGCGGCGGAAACGGTGTTGGAACATAAGACCATTCTTGGTTCTTATCATCATTCTATCTTTTATATACAAAAATATGTCAAAAAGAATGGTCGCGATATTCGTAGTTTTGTCGTAGGGGATGAGTGCATTGCCGCGATATACCGTACTTCCGATCATTGGATTACCAATACCGCGCGTGGCGCTGTGGCGACGGGTTGTCCGGTGACCAACGACATTGCTGAAATATCTTTGCGCGCCGCCAACGCCGTTGGTGGTGGTGTGGTGGCGGTGGATTTGTTCGAAACAAAAAAGGGATTGTTGGTCAATGAAGTCAACTACACCATGGAATTCAAGAACAGTATCGATACTACCGGCGTCAATATTCCGCAAAAAATCGCAAGTCATGTGATCGCGGCGATGCGATCATGATTTCCGTTTCCATTGTCGGTGGGTCGGTTACACCGGCGGTGAGTTGCTGCGGCTACTGTTGTTTCACCCCGACGTCGTGATCAAGCAAATCACTTCCGAACGACTGACCGGCAAATTTGTTCACAATGCGCATCCGAATCTACGCAAGATTACGTCGCTCAAGTTTTGTCCCATTTCGGAACTACAAGCATGCGATGTGTTATTTCTATGCCTGCCGCATGGTCAAAGCATGCAGCGTATCGATGAGTTTCGTGCCCTGGCCAATAGCTTTATTGATCTCAGTGCGGATTTTCGACTGCAGGACGAAACCTCGTATAAAAAATGGTACGGTCGGGATCACACACGTCCGGATTTATTGAAAGAATTTGTTTATGGCATACCCGAAATTAACCGAAAAAACATTTGCGATGCTCATCAAGTCGCTTGCGCGGGTTGCAATGCAACCGCAACGATATTAGCTCTGAAACCGTTGTACGAACTTGGTTGTGTTGAATCGGTAGTGGTAGAGGTCAAGAACGGTTCCAGTGAAGGCGGCAATATGTCCAGTGATGCTAGTCATCATCCCGAACGCAGCGGCGCGGTGCGTTCTTATAAACCGTCGGGTCATCGGCATGTAGCGGAGATGGCGCAACAATTGGGAGCGGAGAACATTCATTTTTCCGCGACCTCGATTGAAATGGTGCGTGGCATACTCACGACCTGTCATGTTTTCATTAATCAAAACCTGCAAGACAAGGATTTGTGGAAAATATACCGAGGGCATTTTGGCAAAGAACCATTCGTGCGTCTTGTCAAGGAACGCAGCGGTATTTACCGCTATCCCGAACCCAAGTTGTTGAGCGGCACCAACTATTGCGACATCGGGTTTGAACGCGATCCACACAGCAATCGAGTCATCGTCATCAGTGCGATCGATAATTTAATGAAGGGTGCGGCGGGTCAGGCGATGCAGTGTTTTAATCTGATGCATGGAATTGAAGAGACCACTGGCCTCGAGTTTCCGGGTCTGCACCCCATTTAAGTTTCTTTAATCCTATGTGCCGTTTGCTATGCGTCAAATCGGCGCAAATGTTTTCAATAGCGCCGCATCTGCATAAGCTTGCCCACATTTCCCACGAAAGTAAGGAGTACCAAGGGCATGGTTGGGGTTGTACGTGGGTAAATGACAATCAGTGGCGTTTTTTCCATCACATCGATCCGATTTGGGAGCAAGATTTAAATGACTTTGGGGAAACTACCTTGTTGTTGGCTCATGCACGCAGTGCTTTTCGTGACGAAGGCATTTTCGTAGAGAACAATATGCCGTTTTTTGACAGGCGTTATGCATTTGTATTCAACGGCGAATTGCACGGCGTACGTATAAAAGAACGAGGCCGAATCGGTGCGGAAAAAATTTTCAATTACATAAAACGATTCGACAAAGGTGATATGTTATCAGCGATAGAACGTGCGCTCGGTGTGATCGAAAAGAAAACACGTTATGTGCGCGCCCTGAATCTGGTGTTAGCCGATACTAAAACCGCCTGGTTTGCCAGTTCTTTTAGCGAAGATCCGAATTATTTCCAAATGCATCGACGTAAGACGCGGGATTTAGACATTATCTGTTCCCAGCCGTATCCGGGCGAACCCGGCTGGCAGGCCATTCCTGATGGCACAACCGGACAGGTCTAAGTGATTATTACAAAAATAGGTGGCGGGGAGGCCATCAATCTCACAGGAATCATTGCGGATCTTGCGGAATTGCAGGAACCAGCCGTCATCGTGCATGGCGCTAATGCATTGCGTGATGGAATTGCCCAACAACTCCGTATCGAAAAGAAAATACTTACCTCGATATCGGGTTACACCAGTGTGTATTCCGATAAACAGGCCATCGATGTCATCCTCATGACCTACGCGGGTCTGCGCAATAAACGTATTGTCGAATTGTGCCAACAGAATGGCATAAACGCCGTTGGCTTATCCGGTATCGATGGCAAAATGATCCAGGGCGAGCGTAATCGCGGTATTCGTGTGTGTGAGAATGGAAAAAAACTCATCAAACGCGATTTCTCCGGCAAACCGAAATCGATCAACGTTTCGTTGATGCGTTTGTTGTTGGAAAACGGATATACACCGGTGTTGTGTATTCCGATTCTGGATGAAAACAATACTGCAATAAATTCCGAGAACGATGATGTCGTGACGCAAATTCAATCAGTTTTACATGCCGATAAAATCTTTCAATTCATCGAAGCGCCGGGGTTCTTGCTAGACCCGCACGATCCTGATTCGCTGGTACCCCGCTTGTCAGCAAGTGAGATAGAAAAGCGCGAGCAGCAAGTGGAGGGCCGAATGAAACGCAAAATGCTTGCGTTACGCAAGTTATTCGAATGGGGATCGACCGAAGTCATTATTGCCGACGGCCGGATTGAACATCCTCTGCGTAGTGCCCTAAAAGGCAAAGGAACTAGGATCATTTTGAATGAAAACCATGATTAAATTTGATTTTTCAGGCAGAATCGTGCTTGTTACCGGTGCGACTTCCGGTATCGGTTCGGCGGTCGCGCAGGCTTTTGCGGGCAGCGGCGCGAAAGTGATGTTAACCGGTCGCAATCAAGACCGCGCCAATGCGGTGTGTCAAAAAATTCGCGATACCGGAGGCGATGCGCAATTTTTTCCAGGAGACATTCGCGATAGCAGTTTTTGCGGTCGTTTGGTCGAGCATGCAGCACGGCAATTGGGGTCAATCGATATATTAGTAAATTGTGCCGGTGTTATTTTTCATGCGGTTGCTGAGGATACTACGGACGAATGGTGGCGTGAAACCTTGGCGGTGAATGTGGATGGCACGTTTTTCACCAGTCGCGCGGTCATTCCAGTCATGCGGCGTGCGGGTGGCGGTGTGATAGTCAATATCGCCTCCGATGCCGGACTATCCGGCAGTCCGCATCTGGTGGCCTATTGCGCCAGCAAAGGCGCTGTGATCCAAATGACACGGGCCATGGCCATCGATCATGCGAACGAGGGCATACGGGTTATCGCGGTCTGCCCCGGTGATGTGGATACACCCATGTTGCGCGGCGAATTCAAACAACGCGGGCTTGAAATCAAAACCGGTTTGCGTGAATCCGCCGACGGTGTTCCTCTTGGCCGGGTATGCACGCCGGCGGAAGTTGCAGACCTAGTTTTGTACGCCGCGTCAAACTCAGCGCGTTTTATGACGGGTACGACTATTGCCCTGGATGGCGGCAGCCGCGCATAGGACGATGCAGTCATTTTTTAACTAGCAGGCAAATATCTCCCGGGCTTCATCCGCGTTGGCTAACGGACGACCGATAACCTCGGCGCCATGGCGCACTTGATCGACCAGTTGCGCGTTGTTGTCGGCGACACGTCCGTTGCTTAATAACAAGTTGTTTTCGAAACCCACGCGGGCATGTCCACCCAACGCGGCAGCCGTCATGGCGCAAGCGCTTTCGCTGGCGCCAAACGCACACACCATCCAAGGCGATGAAGAATTAGTTTGATTGACGAAAGGTATTAACTCCGTGGGTTGCGATTGCTGATTTGTTGCGTAACGTCCGAGTACGAACAGCAAGGGATGTTGTTTGGGCGGAATAATCCCGCGTGCTTGCAAACTGGCGTACCAGGAAAGTTCTTCCGGCGTAAACAAGATGTACTGAGCAATGACGTTCTCACGATGTAGCCAGTTAAAAAACTCCGCTGCCGTTTTTTCCTGGGTGGGCTGTGGAATAAATTCGCGTAATGCCAGCGACACAGCCTCAGGTTTCACAGCACGGATGGCTGCCATTTGTTCGGCTGGAGAATACATACTCACCGCTTCGCTGGTGACTTGAATCAACAGGTCGTGCGCCGTTTCTTTTTGTATCGTATCAATGGCGGATTTGTATATTTCAGGATCTAATGTGTGTTTCCCATTGGTATCGCGAATATGCAAATGCAACATGCACGCACCGGCCTCACGACATTCAGCTGCTGTGCGTACGATCTCCTTGATGGTGATTGGTAGATTCGGATGATCGTCGCGATTTTTGCGTGCACCGTTAGGTGCTACCGCCACGACCAATGGTGGCCTGTTAATTAGGTTTTCTCGTTGATGGTTTTGGCGTCAATGCGACTCCAAGTTCATCGAAAAGCATTTCCCGCTTGCGCAGCGCTTTGATCGCCTCCTGCCCTAGTTTGCTGGCCACCAACGCCAGAACTCCCTCAGCGAGTATCACAGCGGATGCCATACTATTCCCAAAGTAGCGACCATCGGTGCGAATGATTAATGATTGTTCCGCTGCAGTTGCTAGCGGCGATGCGTAGGAATCTGTTATCGCAATAATACGTAATCCGTGGGAAGCCGCGATTCGGCAAGCGTCCACCGTAGCCCTTGTGTAAGGATCACTACCCATGACCACAAGAGCATCCCCTGTCCGTAATTGTGCCAAAGCATGGGCAACGCCATGGCCGGGGTCGCCGAGAACATGCACGTTATTCCGGATCAAGCCTAACCCATATGACATAAAGCACGCTAGGGAGAAAAATTGGCGCAATCCATGCAACCGCACGGCATTGGCTTTAGCCAAAATTTCTGCCGTATTTGCAACTACCTCAGAATCGAGTTGATCCAGCATTCTCGATGTATTGGTGGCTTCGTCCTTGGCAATACGCGCCACCAGTGACAGATTCTCGTTATCGCCGCTGCTGTCCTTGAGTATCTGATTGACCCGGTTAGTGTAAAACTCTCCTTCGTTTGCGAAGTGTCGTCTGAACACATCTTGAAATTCGCTAAACCCTTGATATCCAAGGCGTTTTGCCAAGCGGGTTAGTGTGGACGCGTTTACATTCAGATTATCGGCCAATTGGGTAATGGACATGACTGCAGTCTGTCGGGGGGCGTCGATCATTCCGGCGAGCGTACGAAAAGTTCTGGTGCCGAGTCGTGTAGACGCTTCTTGTTTTTGAATTACGCCTACCAACTCACGTAGCTCATCTAGGGATGATGGCGGGTTGGCGGCGGTCGCGTCGGTCACGTGTTTACTCCGAATATTGAGTTGGAAAGCTAAACCTAAGTCCAGAAACAAAATATAACGATTTTCTCTATTGCGATGCAAATTCAACATGCGATAGGATTGCACATGCAAAAATAATTGCATAACCAAAATTGGTATGAAGGTTGGGTAGAGTAGTTGTGAAAACTAGTTCAATAAAGTCCCGAACCGGTACCGTAAGCAAACTCTCATTAGTGTTCTGGAGGACCTAGAGTATGAAGCGATTAGTTGTGGCCGCATTCGCGGCAAGTGTTTTAACTGCAGGAACCGTCAATACAGTGGGGGCGGAAGATACCTTCGTTTCCATCGGCACTGGCGGTGTGACCGGTGTTTACTATCCGACTGGCGGCGCCATTTGCCGACTTGTTAACAAGGGGCGAAAGGAGCACGGCATTCGTTGTTCTGCCGAATCGACGGGTGGATCGATATACAATATCAACACAATACGCGCTGGCGAACTGCAGTTCGGCGTTGCTCAATCTGACTGGCAGTACCACGCTTACCACGGTACGTCCAAGTTCGAAGAGAACGGTGCGTTCGAAGGATTGCGAGCGGTATTTTCCGTACACCCAGAGCCGGTTACCGTCCTTGCGCGTGACGATTCAGACATTAACAACATTACCGATGCCAAGGGCAAGCGGGTAAACATCGGCAACCCAGGTTCGGGTACCCTCGGTACCTGGGAAGTGATGGAAAAAGCGCTAGGCTGGACACGCGAGGATCTAGCTCTGGCCGCCGGTATGAAGTCGGCTGAGACCGGCGCAGCAATGTGCGACGGTAAGATTGATGCCTATTTCTGGTTGGTCGGCCATCCTTCAGCATTAACCCAAGAGTCGTTGGCGTCATGCGCTTCTCACCTTGTGAATGTGACTGGACCTGAAATCGATAAGCTGGTTGAAGAAACGCCCTACTACCGCCACGCTGTCATCCCCGCAGGTATGTACAACAACGAGGAAGACATTAAGACGTTTGGTGTTGGTGCTACATTTGTTACCAGCACCGATGTGCCTGAGGAAGCCGTATATCAGGTCGTGAAGTCCGTCTTTGAGAATCTCGATCAGTTCAAGAAACTGCATCCGGCGTTCGCTAATCTTAAGGCCGAAGAAATGATCAAGGATGGGCTGTCCGCACCGCTTCACGATGGCGCCGTGAAATACTACAAGGAAAAAGGCTGGATGTAAGCCAGACCATTTGGACGGGAAGGTGATTTTATATACACCTTCCCGTCACTACACTAACTAACACCGTCAATGAGCAGGGAAGCTACACTACGGTTTAAAACATAAACATACAGGGGGGGCTTTATCTTGGCCCCCAGTTGTGTTGTAGGAGGACAAAGAATAATGGCTGACAATCAACCCATGTCAAAAGCCGACGAACTAGTCGCGCAGGTTGAATCCGGGGGGCGTAATCCAACCGGTTGGCAAAAAGGCTTGATCCCGATTATCTGTTTTATCTGGGCCCTGTACCAACTCTATATATCATCGCCTCTGCCGTCTATGCTAACGATATCGACCGGTATCGATTTTTTTCAGTTTATCGGCAACTTATCGATTTCGCGGAAAATCCATTTAATGTTTGCCATGATTTTGGCGTGTATGGCATTTCCGCTACTAAAAACCAGCGTTAAAGACCGAATACCATGGTACGACTGGTTATTACTCGGACTAGGGGCTTTCACTATACTGTACATGGTGGCGATGGATGCGAATATCGCCGAGCGGGCAGGCGACTTCATTCATCCCAACATTAAATACGATATGACCGTGGCGGTCATTGGCGTTGCCGTGTTGGCGCTCTGCATATACCGTTCGCTGGGGCTCCCTTTGGTCATTGTAGCCGGAATCCTAGCAGCCTATGCATTCATCGGCGGGGGTAATTGGGGTGGTGCCTCATTCGTCAAAGGCACCTGGCATTTTTGGATGCAGGAAGAGGGTGTGTTTGGTAAACCGCTGGCGGTTTCAGCACAAATGATTTTCCTGTTCGTGTTGTTTGGTTCCATTCTGGAAAAGGCGGGCGCCGGCGGCTATTTTATTAAGATCGCTTTCGCTTTGCTGGGTCATTTCAGGGGTGGACCTGCCAAGGCGGCGGTTATTGCCTCCGCTTTGAGTGGCCTTTACTCAGGTTCTTCCATCGCCAATACAGTTACAACGGGTACCTTTACCATACCCTTGATGAAACGGACCGGCTTTGCGCCGGAAAAGGCGGGCGCGGTTGAGGTGGCATCTTCCACAAACGGTCAGTTAACCCCGCCTGTGATGGGTGCGGCGGCGTTTCTGATCGCCGAGTTCACTGGCGTTGAGTACACAACGCTTTTGAAGCATGCGTTGCTTCCCGCCCTCGTCTCCTATATTGCACTAGTCTATATCGTGCATCTGGAAGCATGTAAATTAGATCTGCAAGGTCTGCAAAAACCGGAACCAACAGTGGTGCGAACATTGCTTCAGAAAATGATTGGTTTCCTTACCGGGTTTATTGTGATTGCGGTGTTATTTTTAATCGTTTATTACACCCTGGGTTGGATAAAGGCCGCTTACCCCGGCATATCGCTCACAGCCGTTATCATCATCTCAGGCATCGCTTATTTGGTGTTGGCCTACATGGCATCCAAGCGTCCAGATCTGGAACAAGATGATCCTGACGCGCCGATGGTTGAGTTACCCCGTGCGGGTGATACCGCTTGGACCGGCCTTTACTACATACTGCCGATCATTATTCTTCTTTGGTGCATTCTGCCCACCCCCGACCGTCTTTCACCCTCGCTCGCAGCGTTTTATGCTTGTCTCGCCATGAGTTTTATCGCCTTGACCCAACACATCATTAAAGGGTTATTCCGTGGTGAACTCGATATCGGTAGTCAGTTTGGCCAAGGTGTTGTGGAGTGGGTGGAGGGCATGATAGCCGGAGCCCGCAACATGATTTCCATCGGCATCGCCACCGGTGCCGCCGGTATTATCGTTGGTGCCATTTCGCTGACCGGTGCTCATTCGATGGTGGGCGAGTTTGTTGAGTTTCTATCCGGTGGCAACCTGCTGCTCATGTTGGTACTGGTCGCGATTATGAGTCTTATCCTGGGTATGGGGTTGCCGACTACAGCGAACTATCTGGTTGTCTCAAGCCTGATGGCGCCGGTGATCGTCGCGTTGGGCGCTAAATCCGGCCTCATCGTACCGCTAGTCGCTGTCCATTTGTTCGTATTCTATTTTGGGATTCTAGCCGATGACACGCCACCAGTGGGGCTTGCAGCCTATGCGGCGGCAGCTATCTCCAAAGGCGATCCAATCCAAACCGGTGTACAAGGCTTTATGTATGATATTCGTACCGCGTTGTTGCCGTTTTTGTTCTTGTTCAACACCGATTTGTTGTTGATCGATGTCGGGCCGGTCAAGGCAATTTTTGTATTTATTATCGCCACCATTGCTATGATGTTGTTCGCGGCGGCGACCCAGGGCTGGTTCTTTACCAGGAACAAGATATGGGAAACCGTCGCGTTGCTGTTGATTGCTCTCACCTTGTTCCGGCCGGGGTTATGGCTTGATATGGTTTCCCCGCCGTTTGCGGAACGACCGGGGACTGAAGCCATGGCTTTGGCGGCTGACATGCCGGCTGATGCTACCATGCGGGTACGGATTGTCGGGCCTGATTTCGACGACCCGGATGAACCCAACAACACCAGTTTGTTATTGAATCTTGGCGCTGAAGGTGACGGCGAAACCCGCTTCACTAATGCCGGTCTGATGGTGCTGGAAGAAGAAGACAAGCTAATAATCGACGGTCTGACTTGGGATTCTGAACTCACGCATCTCGACAAGCTGTTCACCATGGGTGATTTCGACAATCCGGTTTACGTGGACAAAGTCCAGTTGGAGAACGAGCGCATGCCCAAGGAAGTGTTCTTCATACCGGCATTGTTGCTGCTAGGGCTCATCGTCCTACTGCAGACAAACCGTCATCGTAAACGAACCGCCGCTGGCGAAGCCGCTCCGGCGTAGGAATCATGTAGGCTCGGCACCAGCCGTAGTAGAGACAATAGTGGTATCCGATAATGACTCGAACCGTCAACGTGCTGTTGACGGTTCGAGTCTCATTATCGAATTCTGAAAATTTACGTAGAGGGCAAGAAGATGTTTAAGAAAATACTGTTCCCAGTGGATGTGCAAGAGCCTGAGTTCGCAAAATCAGCATTAAAAAATGCGGTCGATTTCGCATCTCAATATGGTGCTGACCTTCACGTGATGACGGTATTACCAGGATTTGGGATGCCCTTGGTAGCATCCTATTTCCCGGCTGATTTCGAAGAAAAATCTAAACAAGAAGCTTCGGAGCAATTAGCGAAATTCGTAAAGGATAATGTACCGGTCGATTTAAACGTTTCGACATCCGTCGCTACAGGCCGCCATTATGAAGAAATCGTACGCCAAGCGGATGCTGTTGCGGCAGACTTGATCATTATACCGAGTCACAACCGACATGGATTGCATGGCGTTTTGCTCGGTTCCTGTGCGGATAACGTGGTCGAACACGCGCATTGTTCGGTGCTGGTTGTGCGTTAGAGCGTTCAATTTTTTATCACCTAAATGGATTAGAGGCTTGTCCGGTTGCTTTTAAGCTGATATCGGCGAGGCATAACGTTCGTTTTGCTGGGACTCATGTGCGCTAAATAGGAGTGGCGCCTCCAAGTGTCTACGCGCTATCGAAGGAACCACCCTTCGCAAGTTGGTCTACTTATCGACTGATGCAGTTCGTCGCAGCTCATCACATCCTAAAGGTCTAACAGACTCAAACAGCCTTTATCGTATTATGTGATACCCTCTGTTGTGTTTCGCCTTCTAACGAGTGCAATCTCTGCCCTATGTCCGTTAAAACCCGATCGGCTCCACAATCTCAAATTGAATCCTTGTTTATGCAATCCGCCCAATTGCTGCAACAAGGCGACGCGGTAGCTGCGAAAAAAGGTTTATTGAAAGTAGTCAAGAAATTGCCCAAGAGCGCGGCCGCTTGGTACAACCTTGGTTTAAGTCATCAATATCTTAACGAGCATCAAAAGGCGGTAAGTGCGTATCGTAAAACCGTCGACCTAAAATCCGACTTTGTTGACGGATGGATTAATTTAGGTTTGTCATATAAGGAGCTAGGGAATCTAGAGCAGGCGGAAAGAGCAGCCCAAAAGGCATTGGACAAAGATGTCAATCATCCGCGCGCCTTGAATTTGATGGGTACACTGGAAGCCGAGCACCGGCGCCCAAAACAGGCACAAGAATATTTCCGACGAGCGTTGGAAGCGATGCCGGATTTTGACGATGCGCGTTATAACTTGGCTAACGCCTATTCGGAGACCGGGGACGACGCGCTCGCGATCGAAATGTTGAAACCACTGTTAGAGCATGATCCGCATAGCAAGCGCAATCGGATTCTACAGGCGCAAATGTTACTAAATATGGAAAAAATGCAAGAGTCAGCGAGTATTGTTTTGGAGTTGGAAAAACAGTTTCAAGGCGATCCGGATGTTTGGCAATTGGGGATAACTTATCGTGAGGAGATTCGCGATCATTTTGGCGTCATTGAGCTTGCCCAGAAGTTGTTAAGACTTCGCCCGAATGATGCGAACGTATGGAATTCGTTGGGCAGTGCTTATTTTCAACTGGATGGTATCGCTAAAGCCAAGTCTTGTTACGAGAAAGCGATCGAACTCGATCCTACGCACGCGCAATACGAGAATAACCTTGGATTGACCTGCTCATCGACTGGCGACAAGCTTAGCGCGGAATCTCATTATCGACGCGCCCTCGAGCTCAACCCGGAATTTGCCGAAGCGTACAGAAATATTGTGGCAATGAAACGCTTTAGTTCGTTGGATGACGATGATGTATTGGCAATGCGTAAGATTTGGGAAAAGCCGGATTTGGACGAGTTCAACAAGACCAAGCTGGCTTTTGCGCTAGGGAAAGTCTATGACGACTTAGGAATGTACGAGCAAGCGTTTGACGTCTACCAGATTGGCAATGATCTCAAGTACAGAGATACAAAGATGGATCTGGACAAGTACTTTTCCCACATGGAACGGTTCCCAGACGTTTTCGATAATCGACCCATTAACGTCGCCGATATTGAAACCGGTATCAAACCAATATTTATTCTAGGCATGCCGCGCAGCGGCACTACGCTAGTCGAGCAAATTATCTCGCGGCATCCCAAGGTGTTCGGTTGTGGCGAACTGCCTTGTATTGAGCGGTCGATTACCCGTTTAGAAAAGAAATCCGATCCGCAACGGGTTTATCCAAATGATTTCTGGACTGTACAGGCTGAAAAATTTGAGACGGAAGCCGAGGAATACGAGACATGGGTGCGAAAACTACATGATATCGATACGCGTTATATAACCGATAAAATGCCGTTTAATTTTGTGCATGTGTGGTTGATAAAAGCCATGTTTCCCCAGGCGCCGATAGTGCATTGCAGACGTCATCCATTGGACGTCATCACGTCAAACTATTTTCAACTGTATGGAACGGATATCAGCTTTACTTATAACCTCGAAGCGCTCACCCGCTACTACGTGCGCTACTACCGTTTAATGGAGCATTGGAACCGAATATTTGACGATGAAATCACGACGGTTCAGTATGAAATATTAGTACAAGATACGGAAATACAAACCAGACGATTGATAGGGGCAACAGGTTTGCCGTGGGACGATGCCTGTCTTGATCAACAGAAATCCGGTACGGCGGTCAGGACGGCAAGCATCTGGCAGGTGCGGCAAGGGATTTACACCAGTTCTAAAGAACGCTGGCGCAACTACGAGAAGCAGCTTAAACTCGCGATAGACATATTAGTCGCGGAGAATATTTTGGAGGAATCGCCGGGGTATCTAAATAACTAACCCATAGCGTGTATGGTGTAGGGTTTGTAAGAGTATTCTCGAGGAACGTGTCCCGAGATTTAGAGGGCTGTTGAAAGACGACTTTCAACGGCTTGTTAGGAAAAATTCTCGTTTGTTTGTTCCCGTCATATAACATTGTTGATCGGTCAAAAACCTCGCAATTCTGGATAAAAACTCCATAATTGCAAGGATGATAAGTCGTCGTTTACACCCAAACTTACTCAGCCTGCTCCAGCACAATCCGGCGGTAGCATTTCTCGGTCCCCGACAGGTCGGTAAGACAACTCTGGCACTCGAAATTGCACAGTACACAGAATCGATTTATCTCGACCTGGAATCGGTGGCGGATAGAGCGAAGCTTTCAGAGCCTGAACTCTATCTAAAAGACCATGAAGATAAGCTGGTAATTCTCGACGAGGTGCATCGTGTGCCGGATCTGTTTCAGAGCCTGCGCGGCCTAATCGATCACGGTAGGCGAAAGGGAAAACGATCAGGGCGGTTCCTATTGTTAGGATCGGCGTCTATGGATTTGTTGCGACAATCGGGAGAAACGCTGGCCGGGAGTATCGCCTATCTGGAGTTGGCGCCGTTTGATGTGCTTGAAGTCGAAACCGTCGATGTTGACAAGCTGTGGGTCAGGAGCGGTTTTGCAGATAGTTTTCTGGCGGTTGACGACAGCAGAAGTCTCCACTGGCGTAACCACTTTATTCGTACCTATCTTGAACGGGACATACCACAACTGGGTCCACGCATCCCGGCAGAAACGTTGAGCCGTTTTTGGGTGATGTTGGCGCATAACCAGGGAGGTCTCTTGAATGCGGCCGCATTGGCGCGTGGTCTCGGTGTCGACGGTAAGACCATCGCCAAATATCTAGATCTGATGGTGGATTTGTTGCTGGTACGTCGTCTGATGCCATGGCGCAAGAACGTCGGCAAACGCTTGGTTAAATCGCCAAAGGTTTATGTCCGCGACAGCGGTGTAACGCACGCGTTGCTAGGGCTTGGAGATAAGGAAAGTGTAGTTGGGCATCCGGTAGTCGGGCAAAGCTGGGAAGGTTTTGTGATCGAAAATATGTTGTCTGTCACACTGGAGCGGACGCAGGCGAGTTTCTATCGCGCATCCGGTGGCGCGGAAGTAGATCTGGTTCTGGTATTACCCGGACGTAAGCCCTGGGCGATTGAAATCAAGCGTAGCCTTGACCCAAAACCGGCGAAAGGGTTTCACAGCGCTTGCGTAGATGTGAAACCAGAGGCCAAATATATCGTTTACTCGGGTAAAGAGCGGTTTACAGTTGCAAATGGTGTCGAGGCGATCAGCGTTATAGATCTGGTACGGGAAATTGTTAGAGAAGCTGGCGAGGTACAGGTGAACTGACACAGGAAAGCCGGCAATGAATCATCCGGGGTTGACGTTCATAGCCTCTTTCGATTAGGCACAAAAAAACCGGAGTATCGCAAAGACACCCCGGTTTTTTGCAACTACTAGACTTCAAGAAGTCTGGTTTGTACGCCCCGGTTGCTAGAAATCGTAGCGCAGGCCAAAAATGGCTTGGTTTTGGTCGCCTCTCGAGCCATTGTCGCCGTCCAAAGCAACAGCTTCAACATAGCTCCTAAATCCTTCGCCCCAGTTGTGGTAAAAAGCTAAGAAGACCAATGAAGGATCAAATCCGCCTTCTTCGCCTTTTCCATAACCGACACTCCAACTGTTGGCGCCGCCATCATTGCCGTGATAGAAAAGAATGGCACTATCGTCGTCCCGCGCACCGGTATCTATATTCTGCCAGCCACCGGCAATACGGTGTTGTGGGCTAAAGGACCAGCTAAAGCCGAGAGCCACACGATCTGTGTCGTCTCCAACATCGAATAACTCCGAATCAATCGCCGCAGCAATGGTGAAGTCAGGGGTCGCCGCGATGCTGATACCGATACCGTAGCCGTCAAGAAAATCCTCCCCGTGATCACCACCAATCTTCTCAACATCAGCGGTATCCTGCGAAAATCGCGTATCGAGTTCAAAGCTCACTGGACCCCAAGAGTGGGAGTATTTAACCGTATTCGAAGCTCGGAACGGCCCGCCACCGATAGAGGAATAAAGATAGTAACCCAGAGAATAGCTTGGTGACATATGCGTACCGACCGAGTTGAAATAGGCGCTCCATTGGTTACCGGCATCAATTCGGCCCCAACTTTCACCGGAGATACCCACAGTACCTATACGCGTATCATTAATACCACCACGTCCGGTACCACCAGTAAACGTATCTAGTACGCCATCACCATCAGTGTCCTCGGCGGAAGCACTGCCAGCACCTTCTCTGTCGGTGAAAGTGGAAAACTCATAACGACCGTGTACCATTATGCCGTTACCCAAATCGGCTTCGCCTCGCATGCCAAAGCGCGAAGAGACGTTGCGAAGATCGACAGTGGAATCACCGCCGTCCGGGTCTTGCCAGTCTAACGCGTTATTGATACGCGCGTAGACTGTTATATCTGCCATCGCTGCGGGAGCGGCAAACGTCGCCGCAACAGCTGTGGCAATCAGTTTCTTGTTCATGATTACTCTCCTTCTCATGAGAGGTGTTTGAAAGAATATGGTTTTAGTTAACTAGCGCTTAGCGCGGAGCGTATTTTCAACGCGATTAATCAAAATTGCAACACTTATTTGCATAAAAACGACAGAAAATATGATAAAAGTTGTATTTGTGCAACAATTTAACGGCAATTTTGGTTAATCCGGGTATTATGTGGTTATTCAGTTGTCTGTCAGGAATGCGTCGTCAAGATATGGGAAAAATCAAGCTTTGAATTCGTTGTAGAATGGCTGAAAGTACATCAAGTAATTGACATCCATCCCAAAACATAAGCACAGGTATATCCACGTGATGAGAAACGTTCTAGTTTTAGCCGCAACAATTGTCATTTTAGGGGGTTGCGCATACGGCTACGAGGCGCCGGAAGATGAATACGGTAACCCCAAGAAAATACCGGAAACTCAAGGAAAAACGATTTTTGAATTGGGCAAAAAGACCGAGTCAGCTGATACAACGCAACCCGGAGGCGAAACTCAATACGAGACCACACCGACGGTTAATGATCCAGAGTATCAAGAATATCTTGAATGGAAACAGTGGCAAGAGTTTAAAGAATATCAGGAATGGAAACGCCAACAGGAAGAACAATCGGCGAGTTGATATTCTAATCTGTCATTAATTGAACTCGTAACCGGGACGCTGTTCTTTCATTCCGCTAACCTGCGCATGAAACGAGATAATAATGCGGTCCTGCTCGCCGTTGTAAGGGAAAACCATGTGTTTTAAATAAGAGGGGAATACGGCGATCTTGCCGTCTTCCGGATACGAATCCCACGATTTGTCTTCGAGATAAAAATTGCCAAACTCACCGTGTCCACCGGCTAGGAATTCCATATAGGGGCCGTAAAAGCGTGTAATCCCATTCAGTAGTCCGTTTTTTCTGTCCTTCGCATGGCGGCTGGATTCGCCCGCCTGTATATAGTAAACACCGGACCATGCGCAATTTCCGTGTATATGGGTCTCGTGAAACCCGTAGCCGTTGCTGATCTGAAACCAAACCCCCGTTAACGCAACGTCGATTCCCTGGGAATTCTTCCAATACGGGCCGTTCACGCCTGCTGCGATTTCAAACACAGAATCCATGATAAATTTGTTGACTTTCGAAAATACCGGGTCGTCTTTGTATAACACGTGAAGATTATCCTGACTGGCGTAAAGCGGGCTTCCGTTCTTGGTGTGTTTGTCGCGATGGGCATATAGCAAATCGACTAAACCAGCCTTGATCGCGGAATGGTCGCGATTGATTCGCTCAAGTATGGGGGTGGGCCACAGATACTTAATCTGTGATTTCATTTTTCCTTCTGGCTTTAGCAAGACCGCTGGTTAGCGAGTGTGTTCGGTGACTTACAGCGTCTCGCAAGTGTAGTTAGACCTATGTAGCGGTGTCGCTATTTGGTGAGTTTAGTGCTTGGTGTAACTGCCGGACCAAGTCATCGGCGTCGTCTTTATTGGTACCGGCAACTGGAATGATTTTCAGCTCAGATATATCGTTCGCTTCAGCGATAACGATCTCCAGACGGTTTTTGGGTTTCTTGAAAAGAGCCGCCAGTTTTTGTCCAGCACCCGCGGCGGACCAGTACTTTGCGGGGATAACCGTCATTCGGCCCTTGCTACGGTTTTTCGTTTGTATATGGGCCCCTGTTTGTTCAATACCTTGTTCAATCAGAGACCAGGCGTTGTCCTTGGTGTCTTTGATCCGCAGGCGTAGTTGACCGTTGGTTAATTCGATAGCCGCATAAGCATGTTCGTCATCCGATGTGTTCGGTGCACTCAAAGAAATATCAGTACCACCCGCACTTTGCCGTTTAAACTTTAGGTAGGCTTCAAACTCCGCTTGCTCCTCGCCATTTTCCTGTTTCCATTTCTCGAATTCTTCAAACTCTTTCCACTTTTTAAATTTTTGTCGCTGCGCTTGCTCGTCGACGACAGGTTCGCCGGATGCCGTAGGGATGGTTGTGCTGGGGCTGGGTGGCACTGTTGTTAAATCGGGTGGAATTTCCAGAGGGTTGTTGGCTTTTGCACTTTTATAGGCCGGTTCTTTGTCTTTGCGTAAACCACCGCATCCGCTCGCACCCAGCAAAGCGACGACGCAGATCGTGCTACATACAACCAGCCAACGCGAGCCTTTTAGATTTGTCGTTAAACGTATCATGACTAATAGATTTGTTTTGAGCAAGAGATTACAAACATCCTTACAATCGATTCAGGCATTGAATTATATACGGGATGTTGTACCGGTGGTGAGCGCGACGACGGCGCCCGTTTGCTAAGAGCCAAGTGACTGTGTGCTACACTTTTCGTATTTCTAATGTCAGTGGTGAGACATCGGTACACCTCGCCGACGGATATCGGTTGCACTATATTTATTATGCTGTACTTGCAAACAGAATAATCTGTGACTCCCCACACAATGAGTATGAATATCACAGGAGTGATATTGGCCGGCGGACGGGCGCAACGTATGGGCGGCGACGACAAGGGTTTACTGGAGTTAGCAGGGAAACCCATGATTTCTTATGTACTGAACCGATTGAGACCGCAGGTCGATACCACATTGATTAATGCCAATCGTAATATCGCCCGCTATAAGGAGTTCGGAGCAGCGGTAATCTCCGATACAATGGCCGATTTTCAGGGGCCGTTGGCGGGCATGTCTATCGCGATGCAGGTCGCCCGGACACCGTACATCGTTACGGTGCCCTGCGATTCCCCATTCGTACCTCAAGATTACGTTCAACGTATGTTCGATGGTCTAGTTGAACGAAATGCTGTCGTAGCAACTGCCACCGATGGCGATCGATGGCAACCGGTGTTTAGCTTGATCGAAACTCATTTGTACGATGATTTGATCGTTTACCTAAAATCCGGGGAACGCAAGATTGATTTATGGTTCAAAAAACATGCAGTGGTCGCAGTTAACTTTTCGGACCAAACCGAAGCTTTTTTGAATATCAATACACCGGAGGACAAAGCCAAAGTCGAAAAGATCCTGTTAGAAACGAATTTATGAAACAGCCACCCATACTAGGATTCGCTGCTTACAGTGGTACCGGCAAGACGACTCTGATCAGCAAGGTGATTCCCTTGTTGGGAGCCAGTGGTGTGCGCGTAGGTGTAATAAAACACGCGCATCACACCTTCGAAATAGATCATCCGGGTAAGGACAGTTACGAACTGCGTAAAGCGGGTGCAGCGCAAATGTTGGTGGCTTCGCGTCACCGTTGGGCTTTGGTAGTGGATGAGGAACACGGTGAGGATCCGTGTTTAGATAAGCTCATCCCAAAACTGGATATCCGCGTGATCGATTTAATTCTGGTAGAAGGCTTTAAACATTCGTCGATTCCTAAAATAGAAATTTATCGTCAAAACATTCGCCGGCCCCTGCAATGTCTCAAAGATTCATCCATTATCGCGGTGGCGGCCGACAGCGATCCGCCGGACGGTGTAACTATTCCGTGGCTGGATTTGAACCAACCTGAAGGGGTTGTATCGTTTATTTTGACTGAATTTGGCACCGGCGGTAAGGTTGGCCGGGCATCCGAAGTACCAGCATAACGATGGATTGCCTAGCGCTAGTTTATTGTGTTGCGTGATTGCCGATTTGTTGCCACAATTACTCGCCCCTCCCACCAAAACCCGCGAGGGCGTGTTGGACGTTCATCAAGAAGCTGAGCAGCTACGGCAAGTACCGATATTCTCTAAGCTGGATCCTTCTAAGCTTAAATTGCTGGCCTTCACCAGCGAAGCCGTTACCTTCAACAATGGCGAGGTTTTGTTTAGAGTTAACGAACCGTCGGATTGCACCTATGTGATTCTGGATGGCGAAGTCGAGATCTTGACCGAAATGGAAGACGGCACGTCGGTGCCTGTCTTAACTATGGGTCGGAATTCACTGATTGGTGAATTGGCTGTATTGCGTAACACGCCCCGTTCGGCGACGGTGCGTGCCTTGGGTTCCGTGCGAACATTGCGTATCGGTAACGATTTGTTTTTACAACTAGTCAGTGAAAACGCCAACGTCGCCCTGGATATAATGCGTCAATTAGGTGACAAGCTCACGCAAACCCACATGCAATTGGAAGAAACGCAACGTCGTTTGCGGCGCTTTGAGCATCCGTCAGGATAATGGACTACCCAGGGGAAATTATGGATAGACAGCGTTTTGTTAAGCTTTGGGAGCGATATGCCATACAGGGTGTTGATGCAAATGCGGCAGGTATTTTTGATCGATTGCAGGGGAACTATACGGAACCACATCGACACTATCATACACCGCAACATGTCAAATTCTGTCTTGGTCAAATTGATTTAGCCCGAGAGGCATTAGCGGATGCCGACGCCGTTGAACTAGCGATTTGGTTTCATGACGTCATTTATGATCCAAATGCGAACGACAACGAGTGGCAAAGCACGGAGTGGTTTAGAAGTTGCGCTGACGGTATTTTGCCACGCGATTTAATAGAACAAGTTGTACGTTTGATTTTGATTACCCAGCACAATCATCCGCCGTCCAAGGAGGATGAGAAATTTGTAGTCGACGTCGATTTATCCGGCTTTGGGTTGCCCTGGGATGAATTTCTCGTGGATAGCGATGCCGTACGTAGTGAATACGCCCATCAGTCCGACCGGGATTATGCGCAATGCCAAATTCCTTTTTTGCGATCGTTGTTGAGTCGCGATTCGATTTATTCGACAGAATTTTTTCGTCAGCGCTACGAGCAAGCCGCACGGGCGAATATTCAGCACAAGATTGGCATTCTGGAAAAAATGCTCAATTAGCATCAAGACCGGTGGGGATGGCGTAAATCGTTACTGCCACACTTTTGCCACGCACGGTTACGTCGCCGATTCGTTTGAATGGAAAACGTCCGGCTCCGGCTAATTCACGGGTACGTTGCGATACTATGATCCGTGTCCCGTGTTTTTTATTTAGATGTTCCAACCGGGCCGCCAGGTTTACATCGTCGCCGTGAATGGTATATCCTAAGCGGTCTGGCGAACCTACCAAGCCACCGACCACGGTTCCGGTGTTAATACCGATACGGGCGCGCAGTGGGGTGCCGTTACCGAATGTGCGTTGTGAAAGGCGTTGTTGAATTTCAACCGCCGCTGCCACTGCGTTGTAGGCGTGTTCCGAATGCTCTGTCGGTAGATTGAAACTCGCTAGGATCGCGTCACCCTGAAACTGACAAATGGTTCCGCCATGTCTTTCTATGGGTTCGGTCACTTCGGCGAAGTAATCATTCAATGTATCGACCAACGCTTGTGGTGTCAGGCTTTCGCCAATAGCGGTGAACGCTTCGATATCGATAAACAAAATAGTAGCTTCCGCCACCTTGCTTTGCCCTACTTGAGCGCGTTCTTCGGAGGTGGCGATTTGTTGTGCCACCGCCGAGGGCACAAACCGGGAAAGGTCTTCAGCGGTTGAGTGTTCTATCACCGAACGCACCAGCAGGCGTCGCGCCCGCGCAATCGCCAGGGTCAGAACCGTTGTCACCAACAATATCGAAATCACCTTATCGAATTCCGCCCCGAGCAGCACGCTGTTGGATGTCATATATTCGACATAGTCTTTAGTGATCATGGGATTGGCGGGTTCGATGGATATGGCGTAAAACATCATTAACAACCACCCAATAGCGGCGATAGTGCCGGCTAGAAACACGTAGCCAGGTTCGAAACGCAATGCACGCAATGCGATAAAAATAAAAACATACAGCAATGATGGAGCTTTCAAATAAAATGACGCAGGTTGTTCGTATTGCAAATGAAAGCTCCAGATCAAACCCATCAACAACGCCATATCGACGATAATGGACAATACCAGGAACCAATGTGGCAAACGTCCGCGCCGCGCCAAAATTAGCCGTATCACGGTAAAAACGAAATAGACACTCAACGCCCAGGGAACCGGAGCGAAATCCGCTTCTTCGGTAAATGTCTTCGGTGAAACGATATATAAACCAGCGAGAATAGTGAGAATCCCGAGTTGAATCCATCCGATCAATATTTCGCTGGAGTCTTGTTGTTGCTCGATGGTCTGGCGAATGCGGCTCGGAATCTGCGTATCGGACAGATCACCCAAGAACCACTGACCCAGCTTCGCTGTCAATAAACTCACGATGGTGTATGATTATCTCGCGGTGACGGGTTCACGTATTGTATTGATCTTACATAACAATAGTATTAATAATTAGATAACAATAGTGATCATTAATATCAGACCGGTTAGCGTAGGCAATCGATTTCTCTACAAAGCGCATCAACCTCGGTCTATAACGCCTCTGAATTTCAGACCAACGAATACGTCATGACTGAACGTCTCGATGGTGCACGGGTGCTTATCTACAGCCATGATTCTTTTGGCTTGGGTCATTTACGCCGTTGTCGCGCAATCGCACACGCCCTAGTGGATCGGTATAAAGGTTTGAGTGCATTAATCCTGTCAGGTTCACCGATTATCGGCAGCTATGATTTTCGTGCGCGGGTGGATTTCGTGCGTATTCCCGGTGTTATTAAGCTACACAATGGTGAATACACGTCTCTGGGTTTGCACATCGAACTGGGTCAGACACTGACTATGCGCGAATCCATCATTCGACATACCGCCGAGACATTTCAACCGGACTTATTTCTGGTTGATAAGGAACCGCTGGGTCTACGTGGTGAGGTGGCCGCAACCCTGGCGGTCACCCGTCAGCAGGGTGCGTGCAATGTGGTAGGTCTGCGTGACATTATGGATGATCCCGGTTCGATGCAGAACGAGTGGGATAAGAAAGAAATCATGCCCGCCCTGGAAAACCTGTACAACGAAATCTGGATATACGGCATCGAGCAAATGGGTAATCCGTTGTCAGCGGTCAACGCGTCTCGTGAGGTGCAGAATAAGAGCGTGTTCACTGGTTACTTGCCACGCGCCATCCCGCACCATGACTCCACGTTAACCAGCCCGGTCGACATACACGAACCGTTCATTCTCATCACCGTCGGCGGTGGTGGCGACGGTGGGACAATTATCGACTGGGTATTGCGGGCTTATGAAAGTGATGATGATATTCCTTATGCTGCGTTAATTGTGTTCGGACCGTTTATGTCACCGCAAGAGCGCGAACAATTTCAAGAACGTGTGGCCAAACTGGAAAAAGTCCAAGCCATCACTTTCGACAGCCGTATCGAGGTGTTAATGGCGCGCGCCGCTGGTGTAGTAGCTATGGGGGGTTACAATACCTTTTGCGAGGTGTTGTCACTGAACAAACCGGCCGTGTTATTGCCGCGTGTCAAACCGCGTATGGAGCAGTATATTCGTGCAAAGCGGGCTGAAGATCTTGGATTAATAAAATTATTGGATGTAGACGGGGAACGTCCAGCAGAAGCGATGGTCCAGGCTTTGTGTCAATTACCGGAGCAATCGTCACCGTCGGAAGTGTCACTGCCGGGCATATTGGATGGATTTGAGGTCATCAACCGGAGGGTGAAACAACTCATCAATCCAGATGCGTCGGAAACGCCTGATTGGCCGGTTCGAGTTGTCACCGCAGTTACCTGATTTGTGTTTTCACTTTTACACTGTTGCTGGTGGCGGCGACCTTAGCGATGGGGTTTCCAAAGGAGAAAAGCGCAGTTCTCCTATTTGGTCGTTGCCACGGGCTCATACTCCGGCGGCGAAATAACATTTGATTCGTGCCGTCCGCTGGCGCAAATCGATTATAAGGGACGTCGACTATGACACGACGCGCAAGCGTTCTTTTCTATGTCCAGCATTTATTAGGCACTGGACATATCAGACGAACCGCATTGATTGCCCGAGCAGTCGCCGCTCGAGGCATTGAGGTCGTTGTCGCGAGCGGCGGTTTTCCCGTATCAAATCTGGAATGGGGTCAGGCAGTGGTTTGGCAACTGCCGCCCATCCGATCGCGTGATTCAGAGTTTAGCGCCTTAATTGACAAACATGGAATCGAAATCGACGACGTATTCAAGATTACGCGACGAGAACAACTACTTGCCTGCTACGAAAAGACGAAACCCAGTGCGGTGGTTATCGAAACCTTCCCATTTGGGCGGCGGCAACTATGCTTTGAGTTATTACCATTGCTAGAACAAATTCATCAGCAAAAAACTCCACCTAAGTTGCTCTGCTCCATAAGAGATGTCTTACAACTTAGGAAGACCAACCGGCGGCAAGAAACATTGCAAATGCTAAATAACTACTTTGACACCGTGCTCGTGCATGGTGATGTCGGTTTTATACCGTTGGGCGATTCCTTCCCAGAGGTGAACCACGTCGGCAGTGAAGTCATTTACACGGGTTATGTGACGGATAAGATAAATTCACAGGTTTCGACTGTTGGCAATGACGAGATCATTGTCGCCGCTGGCGGCGGTGCGGCCGCGGGGAATCTGTTTCGTTGTGCGATTGAGGCAAGTCAGCTGTGCGAACATTTGGGAAAATCATGGCGGTTATTAGTGGGGGCGGTTATCCAGGTGGAAGAATTCCAGAGTTTCAGCGGTCAACAAACGAAAAACCTTATTGTCGAAAGAAATCGTTCGGACTATCCGGGTCTGTTACAAAATGCCGCGTTGTCGGTTTCCCAAGCGGGCTACAACACCGTCTTGGATGTGTTGCAAAGTGGAGTACGTGCTTTGTTTGTACCCTTTGCGGGAACGGGTGAAACCGAGCAATTAATGCGTGCAGAAAAATTGCAGAGGCTAGGCCGAGCGGACGTACTGCGGGAAGAGGAGTTATCCGGCCTCACCTTGACGCAAGCTGTCATCGCGTCGTTGCAGGCACCCGAACCCAAGCAATTAGCGATAGATATCAACGGAGTTAACCGGAGTACCGAATTTATTGTAAATCAATTGCGGCGATAGAATAATTTCAACTGAGAAATGAGGGTGGGGCAATTAATCGTAGTACCTCCTACTTTCCATTATTTGACCCCGATCAACATAAAGCGGGTGTATTTTTTCAACGGCAAGTCACCGGCAAACAATGTCTTCGATACAGGTGCCAGTTGTTGAAGTTCGCTGACGTTGTTGACACAGTTAACATGTTCGCCGCAATCGAAAAAATTGTTAGACTGTAGTATCACAGTGGTGCCGACCGGTACTTGTCGATACCACTCGCTAAAATCAACAATGTGTTCGCAACTGGTGTTAATCAATAAATTGTCCGCGGAATTATCGCTGGGCGGAGGTAAAAGGGCATTGTAGTCCAATTTAAACATATCACCGGTCAACGCGCGAAATGTACCGTCTTCACCAAAGCGTTGATTCAGACAATCGGCGACCACCGCACAATCAGGGTTAATATCTATGCTGGTTATGGACTGCATGGAGAATCGTGTGTCGTTGAGTAACAAGGCGGAAAGAACCCCGTACCAACCACCGAGAACAACGATGTCGTGGAAGTTTCCATCAGTAACATCAATCAATCGATCGATTAACCACTTCTTACTACCAAGCTGATTACGATTAAAGGCATTGCCAAAATCTGTACGAGGTTGTTTGTTGATCGTATTCAAAATATCGACAATCAATGTGTTGTCAAAATAAATTGACAGTCCTTCCAGAATGTCGTGATAAAACTCTTTTTCCTGTTTATTGGATGTTGACATTAAACTGCCGTTTTTCGGGTTTTGTCCTAAGATAGTTATATGACTCAACACCATCTGCGTTTGTTTCGCGAAAGTGATAAGACGTCTGTGATCGAATTATGGACCGCATGTGATCTTACCCGGCCCTGGAATAATCCGTATGCCGATATTGATTTTTGCATGGCTTCGCCCAGTTCATGTCTGTTGGTCATGGAGGGCGATGCGGAGAGGATTATTGGTAGTGTTATGGTAGGTCATGATGGTCATCGTGGTTGGTTTTATTACCTTGCCGTAGCCCCAGAATTTCGTCGCCAGGGAATTGGCGGGCGGTTGTTGGATTCGGCCGAAAATTGGTTGAGGGAACAGGATGTGCGTAAAGCTCAATTGATGATCAGATCAGAGAATGAACAAGCGGTGTCGTTTTATGAAGCGGCGAATTATGCGAAGGAAGACCTTATCATTATGTCCAAGTGGTTAGAACCTTACTCAAAATGACTGTGCTTTGGAAATACGTCATAGAAAATAATCTCAAAACGCTCACGTACTATCACGTACACTCGACTTTGGTATCCTCGTCGTTCCACCTTCTGCATCCCTGCAGTCGTCTGCTTTTCTGACCCTTTTTGCCCCGTCATTCTTTTGCTCGTCTATTTTGAGATAGGTTCTAGATGATAACGGTCAAACCAATTCATGAATAATTTGCAGCGAAAAGACCTGCTACCCGAACCGCGATTGCCGGATATAGAAATGCTTATTGACCGAGGCCGTGGATTGGCACGCGACCATACTGTTGGTCAATCCGCTTTTTTGCAGCACTACGGATTCGATTCGGAAAGCGCCTATAAGATACATCGAGCGCAGAGGGGCGACATCATGTTGCATGCGCAAATCGGCTATCGTGAAATTGACGAGAGTATTCGCGCCTGGGGTGATATCTATGACGGTTTGCATAAACGCGGTTATCGTGTAGATCGATACGGTATCTGTCTGGATTGGAGTATGGGTTATCCGCCCGAACAACGTGCGGGCCGGCCCCGTGGTACCGGTTTGATACTAAGCGACGATGACGATTGTGTACGTCTGGCCAACACAGCGCCGGTCGCCGCACATTTTGGTGATTTTGTTATGGGTATGCCGGCTGCGGTGGAGAACACTAAAGCAGCTTTAGCGGCGGGATCCACCAGCATCGGAAATCTAGGCCAGTATTTCACCTTCCGTTTGCCGCATTGGGATGACGATATTGCAACGACCTCCGCCACGGTGAGCGCGATCGCCTTGGCTGCCACTCAACCGGTGGATGTGTTGATTCATTCTAATCTGGACGATGGGTTCGCCGCGTTGTTCTCTGACATGAGTTGCGCACTGGGGGCGGTGTTAATCGAGAAGGTCATCGTCGAAGAACTTTTGGGTGGAAGAGTTTCGCATTGTTTTGGCCACACCTATTCGCATCCGTTGAATCGCCTGGCGTTCCAACGATCGCTACGTGAGGTCACCAGTACACCAGGAACCATGATTTACGGTAACACCACTATCTATGGTAACAGCACTATCGAAAACTACGCCAATCTGAGCAGCTATTTGTTTGTTGACATCTTGGCACAACAAACGCTCCCAACGGGTCACGCTATCAATCCGGTGCCGGTCAGCGAAGCCATACGCATACCCAGTATCGATGAGGTCATTGATGCGCATTCATTTGCCAACCGACTCATAGTGCGAGCTCGGGAACTCGAAACACTCGTTGATTTTGTCCAAGCAAATGAAATCGCCAACACCCTGGTATCTGGAGCCAACACGTTCAAAAAGAACGTGTTGGTTGGTTTGCAACAAGCTGGTATCGATATCAATAATGCGTTCGAATTGCTGTTGAGTCTGCGGCGTGCGGGCGCCAAGCGCCTGGAAGAATGGTTCGGACCAGGTCAGGTAGACGAATCGTCACCACGCGGACGTCAACCCGTAATAGCGGCCAGTGTCATATCAGAAATTGAACAACAGGCGGAGAGTATTGTTGCCCATTTTGATAAGCAAAAAAAACAAGCTATTGCCAATGCGCAGCTCGCCGCCTGTATCGCGACTACGGATGTGCATGAATACGGCAAGTGGTTAGTGGATGCCGTATTATCGCAACTTAATGTGAAACTGATTGACGCTGGCACTAGCACCGACCCCGAAGTATTGTTGCGGAAGGCCCAACAGGGAGACGTGGATTTTATCGCGTTAAGCACTTACAACGGCGTTGCTTTGAACTATTTGCAAAACTTGCGCATACTCATGCGCGAAACCGGTTTTTCCGTGCCGGTCTATGTGGGTGGAAAACTAAATCAGATAATCGACGGTGATAACAATAACATGCCGGTGGATGTGGAATCTGAACTGAATGCTACTGGCGCGCTAGCCTGTCGGACCATCGGTGATATGTTGGGCCACATCTCCGGTTATGTGATAGGTAATTAACTGTGATGAAAGAAATCATCGGTTTTATTGGTGTCGGCGAATTTGCACAACACCTTATTCACGGTTTCAAGCGTTTGGATGCTGATGTTGATATCGTTTTATCGCCGCGTAATCGTCAACGTACCACTGCATTGTCCAGAAAATTTGACTTACACATTGCAGCCAGTAATGCTGAAGTGGTGGATGCCGCAACGGTTATTTTTCTATGTACCCGGCCAAAGCAAATGCAAGAAGCCTTAGCAAATCTGCCATGGGCGGAAAAGCATTTGTTGATATCGGTTGCGGCAGGTGTTTCTCTTGAGCGTTTACGGAGTTTGGTCGCTCCTGCTGACGTGTGTTTGAGCATGTTAGTCAATGCTGCCGCAGCCGGATGTAGTCCGGTTTCACTATTTCCGGACAACACGCGTGCGACCAACGTGTTGCAACATTTGGGTCACGTATATGACATGCCCGACGAAACTGCATTTGAGGCGGCCAGTGTATTTGGCGCAGTTTATGGTTGGATCTTTGCGTTAGCGGATAATCTGGAACGATGGTCGAATACAAGCGGTATTCCAGATGCTGCCGCGCGTGGTCTTGCGGTTAGTACGTTACAAGCGGCTATGACGATGGCCAACCGGCGTAACAATGAATCGTTAAAAGATTTAACTGATGAATTACGCACACCCGGGGGCATTACCCAACACGGACTCGAACAACTGGGTAAACAAGACGCACTGCGTGCCTGGCAGGATGCGTGCGCTTCGGTATTGACGCGGCTATCGAAACCTTACTAAACATTCTCATGAAACACGACGGTGGTTGGAAATTAAATAGGTCGCGGTTTATTTTCGATAGCCCCTGGTTTGCATTGCGTCAGGATGACCTTACTTTGCCTGATGGTGAAAATATCACCTATACCGTGGTGGATCACGCCGGCTATGTCGTAGTGGTTCCCCTGTTGGACGACGGACAACTGGTCATGGAACACGTTTTTCGTCACCCCGTGCAACAAACATTATTGGAGTGTCCAATGGGTGGTCTGGATGGAAATTCGCCGGAACAAGCCGCGTTGCGAGAACTAGAGGAAGAAACCGGTTACCGTGCCCAGTCGTTACAAAAACTCGGGCAATTTTACGGTAGCAGCGGAATCAGTAATGAGCAGTTTCATGTCTTTCTCGCCACTAATTTAACCAAAGACGGTGAAATAGCACTGGAAGCAACCGAGCAACTGGAAACAGTATTAATCCCATTACAAACCGCGCTGAACAAAATAGTTTCAGGCGAAATCGTCAGTGGGCCATCGTCATTGGCTATTTTGTTGGCAGCAACACAAATGGACACAAGTTGCTAGTGCTTATCTCGCAGTGTTTTTGGAATGCTATTTGGTCAGCGAGATGTTTAATTGCTTTATCGACAATACATCTTTTTTATTGACAAAAAATTGGTGGGCACAATCCCATTGTAATTTATGTGGCGGATCGGTTTGCATGTCCCAGGCGGTTGCAAGGCTTAGTGCAGCGCGTATCACGCCTTTGTGTGTGAAGGCGACGGCGGGTAAAGCATGATCCGCTACCGTTTGAATCCAATCACGCAGCCTTTGCCGCACTAAACGCGGACTTTCGCCACCGGGTGGCTGAAAGTCCAGTCCACGGCTTTCGTTGTTCAACATCTTCCAGCGCGCATCTTTGCGTAAGTCGCCAATGTTAAAACCTTCCCATTCGCCCCAATTCATTTCCATCAGTGCGGGTGCTAAAACTGGATTGGCTACGCCAACTAAACAAGCGGTTTCCCGTGCTCGTCGCAGCGGACTGGTGAACATGTTGGCCGACTGCAATTCTTTGGGTAGCGACCACTGTGCGACCGCATCACGGCCTGCCGCACTTAACGAAGTGTCTGTATGTCCTTGGATACGTTTTTGTGCGTTCCACTCGGTAGGTCCGTGGCGGATGAATGTAATACGGGTCATATCAACGAATGAAGAATATGATCGAGTTGCTCCGTGGCTTTTTCAATACCGTGATTTTCTCGGACATTGTTTCGTGCCGCCATACCCATAGCTTTGCGTTTTTCTGAGTTATCGATTAGATGGGTTATGGCATTGGCGAAAGCAAGTCTGTCATCAGGCGGTGTCAGAATTCCTGTAAGGCCATCGTCAACAATGTTATCGACGCCACCATAGCGGCCTGCGACCACCGGTAGGCCACAGGCCTGCGCTTCCAACATGGCTATGCCGTAGGCTTCGTTAACAGCGGGCCAAACGAACAAATCACTTACGGTAAACAGCGAAAACAATGCCGCGTGTCTGAGTTGGCCTAGGAAACGTACCGAGTTGTTACTTTTGAATATATGTTCTACCTCGGCGCGTGATTTGCCGTCTCCAATAATAATTAAGTGAAAGTCAGAGTGATCCACATGTTTCAACGCATTGGCCAAAAATTTGAATGACGCTAACTTATCACCCGGTCGCATCATACCTACCGTCATCAACCATAAGGTATCGGGTTTCAGACCATAACGTCGGGCTATTGTGGACTTGCTTGTCGTGGCCACAAGTGCTGATTTGATTTCCTCGATATCGACAAATGGCTTTATCGTATGGACGCGGCGATGATCGCTAACGATTTGTTCCATTCCCGCTGCATCGTTGTTATTTAAGTTGATAATGGCACTTGCAAGATTCAGACTTAGCCGTGTGTGTTCCAGTCCCTCCGCCCAGGGCCCATGTGATTGTTTGGCGGCGTACGAAGCCTCCGCAACAACATAAGGGATATTCAGTGCTCGACTGATACACGGGCCTATCCAATCAGGCGCCTTGTGGTAGGCATGATAGGTAAACCAGACATCGGGGCGATGTGTATTACGTGCACGCTGCAGGTAGGCATCTGTTTCCAATATGGCCTGCGCTTTAATTGTTTGTTGGTGGGAGAAGTCGCCTGCGCCTTCCCACGAGCGTAAGTCTGATGCCAGTTCAAGTTCATGGTCTTTTAGTTCCAATGCGCGCCACAACAAACGCGCGATGTGGCGATCACCGGATGGCACCGTGTGCGTTGGCGCTTTCATAGGGGCGTAAAACGCAATTCGCATCTATCTATTCGTAGTTTATCGAAGCGGACAGCTTTTCCGACAAAGTGTCAATTCCGCGTTGCATGGAGAATTTTCCGCGTACAACAGTGAAACCCCAAGTGGCGAGTTGCTCCCGTTTGTCTGGATGCAAAATTAAATCCTGTAAAGCTGCGGTAAGCTGTTGTTTGTTTTCCGGTTCAACCAAAACTCCACTCACACCTTGCTCAATCAGTTCCGGTATACCGGAAATATTAGTGGAGATACAGGCTAGTTTTTGACTCTGTGCTTCCATCAATACATTAGGCAATCCGTCACGGTCGCCATCGTCCGTAATCCGCGACGGCAACACAAAAATATCGGCTTGCCGGTATTGTTCCAATACTTTGTCTTGGGGTAAAAGTCCGAGCCATTGAATATGGTTTTGTACACCTAAGCGTTGTGCCTGTTCTTTTAACAAAGCGAGCTGCGCACCATCACCAATATGGATGAAGTGCCAGTGAATGTCACCAGGGAGTTCGCTTAGGGCTGCAATCAATACATCGTAGCCCTTCTTGGCTACCGCGCGGCCCACCGTCAGGATTCGAACAGGGTTATCCGGGTCTAACCCGTTGTGTTGTGGTGAAAATCTTTCGTGTGCCGAGAAAACGTCGAAATCCAATCCATGATAAACGAGTTTTACTTTGTTCGGGTCATCAGCCAGTTGACGCAAATGCGTTGTATTCGATTGAGTACAGGTGACTAACCACTCACATGACGCTAGTTTTTCGCGCTTTTCCCAAGCCGGTGTGGTCCAGATATCTTTAGCATGCGCGGAACAACTCCAGGGCAACCCCGTTAGTATGCTGGTATAACGTGCTACCGATGCCGGTGTGTGTAGAAAATGTGCATAAACGTGTTTTATGTCTTTAGATAACTCCGCTGCCATAACCAGGGCCTGACCGAAACGGCGTGCACGGTTTGCGTTGCGATCACGCCACAAATCATGTAGCCATACCGCAGCAGCCGGAAAAAATGCTCGTTTGTAACATGTCTTTATGAATGCTTTGAGAACACGTAAGGGCTCATGGTGTAAATATTCCGGCAAGTAAATCACGAGAGATTGAATTTTCCTGTGCACCGGATGAACATCCGGATCGGTCGGATGTCGAAGCGAAAAAAGATGTAAATTGAACCCACGCCGCTCCAGAGCATAAATTTCCTGCGCAATGAACGACTCAGACAAACGTGGATAGCCTTTAAGAACAACGGCAATGTGGCCGGGCATTTAATAAACCAGAATACTAATGAACATACGGCCGGTTAGGGCCAACGACCTGACTATGCTATAAAACCCTTATTGTTGCCAGAGGACAAATACCTTCTGATGTGACCACATACCGATATTCATGGAACCGTCGATTTATAAATACATTCTCAAGCACACGCTAAGGGATCAGATTTTCATTCTGCTACTGACAGCGGTGTCGTTACCGTTTGTGTACTTGTCACTGGAAGTGCCAAAGAGAATAATCAACGAAGCCATTGGTGGCGCCAATATTCCGGATTCCCTATTGGGTTTCCCGATCACTCAGATCGGTTATTTGTTCTTACTGTCCGGTGTTTATCTCGCATTGGTACTGTTAAACGGTGGCCTAAAGTATGTCATCAATGTTTATCGGGGTGTAGTGGGCGAACGCATGTTACGTCGCTTTCGTTACACATTATACAGCCGTATTCTTCGATTCCCCTTACCGCATTTCAAACGCGTCTCTCAAGGTGAGATCATACCTATGGTTACTGCCGAAACCGAACCATTGGGTGGGTTTATCGGCGATGCGTTTGCTTTACCCGCGTTTCAGGGTGGTTTATTACTGACCTATTTGTTTTTTATTTTTAGTCAGGATTGGATCTTGGGTCTTGCGGCCGTTGCACTGTATCCACCGCAGATTTATTTAATTCCGAAACTACAAAGCAAGGTCAATGCACTGGCAAAAAAACGCGTGCGCGCTGTGCGTTCACTGGCTGATGGAGTCGGTGAATCCATCGCCGGTGTTACAGAGATACATGCCCATGACACTTCGCATTTCGAACGCGCAAAGATCGCCGACAAGTTGGGCCGTATTTACTATATTCGATACGAAATTTACCGCCGTAAGTTTTTTATAAAATTTTTAAACAACTTTTTAGCTATTTTGACACCGATATTCTTTTACGCTATTGGCGGTTATTTTGTAATCATTGGCAAGTTATCGCTGGGTGCATTGGTGGCCGTGATCGCGGCGTACAAAGATCTGTCCTCGCCGTGGAAAGAGTTACTTAAATATTATCAAACCGCCGAAGACATACGGGTTAAATATGGTCAAATCATCGAGCAGTTCGATCCGCCCAATATGATAAACGAGTTTATCCAGGACGAACGACCGGAGCAGATTGAATCGCTGACCGGTGAACTAGTAGCTAGTAATATCGCCTACAGCGAAGATGAATACGTCAAAGCGGTGGACGGTGCCAGCATCAAACTGGCGTTTTCCGAACATGTCGGTGTGGTTGGTTTAACCAGCAGTGGTAAAGACGAACTCAGTCAAATAATCGGACGTTTATTATGGCCTACCGCCGGTCGCATTCGTTGGAATGCATTGGATTGGGCGACGCTGCCACAGGCCGTCACCGGACAGCGAATCGCTTACGCCGGCCCCACGGTTTACCTGTTTAACGACAGCATCGCGGCGAATTTGCTTTACCCGTTGAAACATAAACCGGTGCGCGAGCGCGATCGGGATGAGGATGACATTAAACAACATAAACGTCTTGAGCATGATGCCATTGCGGCAGGTAATTCAACGGATGATATCGAGGCGGATTGGATCGACTTCCACACTGCCGGTTTACGAGGACAGTCCGAGTTAGTCGATCGTGTATTGAAAATTCTTGAGCTGCTCGAACTCGACGAAGATATTTATCAACTGGGTTTGCGCAGCAAGGTCAACATCGAGCGGCGGCCTGATTTAGTTAACCGAATCATGGACGCACGACGCCGTTTGCGTGACCGGTTACGCGATCCAGATATCGCCTCCTTAGTCGAGTTTTTTAACATGAACACTTTTAACACCAACATGACAGTGGGTGAGAATTTGTTGTTCGGTTCCCCCACCAGCGGTGTGAACCAACTGGAAGAGTTGTCATCCCATCCCGTTGTCACAAAAGTGCTAAAAGATACCGCAATGTATGACAACTTTATCGAGATGGGGCGCAAGATTGCGGAAATCATGTTGGAGTTGTTTGCCGATGTGGATCCGGACAGCGATTTATTCGAACAGTTTAGTTTTATTAGCGCAGAAGACCTACCGGTTTTCGGTAGTATTGTGAAACGTTCGAGCGACGGATTGGAATTGTTATCCGACGATGACCGGCAATTGTTATTGTCCCTACCGTTTAAGCTTATCCCCGCGCGTCATCGTTTGGGATTGATCGATAACCGCATGCAAGTTCGTTTGTTGGAAGCGCGGCGCATGTTACAAAGTCATTTGGGCGCAGACATCGCAGGATTCAACGCGGAAGAGTTCAATTCGGCGCTTTCCATTCAAGACAATATTTTGTTCGGCAAACTCGCGTACGGGCAGGCACATGGCGCAGCGCGGGTCGGTCAATTGATTAGTGAAACCGTTACCGAACTGGATTTACGTCGTGATGTCATCCGTGCTGGCCTCGATTATCAGGCCGGTATCGGTGGTGCTCGATTGAGTCAGACCCAACGTCAGAAAATCGGTTTGGCGCGTTGCTTGATAAAAAATCCAGACCTTTTGGTTGTGAATGAAACGACCGATGCGTTGGATCCAAGTGCGCAGTCACGCATTGTCGAAAATGTCCTTCAGTACATGGATGGGCACGGCGTTTTATGGGTTCTGGGGCGTCCCGAATTGGCTGAGAGCTTTGATCGGGTAGTGGTGATGGAACGTGGAAAGATTATTGAAAACGGGCCTTATCAACAACTGGCCAGTAATAGCGCTGCCTTTTCACGCTTGCTAACTGGGAATTAAAAGATGCAAAACATAGCCTAATCGGCTAACAGGAGAGTTGCGCCATCCATGGCACTTGAATCATCCTGTCAATGCCCCTTACCAAACCCGCTATAAGCGAGTAATGCCCCGGCTTTCAATCACTCCCGATCCATCCTTGGGGCTCTTTCCTACCATCCTGGTTAGCCATCCCGCTGATGGTTTAGACGCTTCACCGCATCGTTTCCCCGGATGGCGGTGAAGCTCCTCCGACCGAGGTGTAGTGTACGAGCCAAAAATTCGAATTTCCTCATCCATTTGGATGAGGAAATCGGTTTTATTTAACATTTTCTACAATTTTGCTGGGTGTTTGCCGTTCATTAGCGATAACGCCGGTCACGATACCCTAACGCTATGGAACAGGCGGGACAACGACAGTACCAGGTCCGTTTGACGGGTGGTGCCGGTTTTCTGGAAGATAGAGCGTAAATGGGTACGTATGGTTGTCATTTTCGTGCCGCTTTCGTGCGCGTATTGTTCCAGGGTGCAACCGTTGATTAACGCTTCTGCCAACTTGCTTTCCGAACGGGTCAGGGCGTATAACGAGCGTAGTATCTGAGTCGGTACCGGAGTGGTTTGGGCCGGATCGATGACCGTGAGTACTACTATTTCCAGTGTGTTATTTTCGGCTGTATTGGGTAAGGCGCTGCCGCAAATTTGATAGCGGTCTGTGGAGGAATTTTTCTGCAGCGAAAAAATTCGTTCGCTTATGCGTGTACCGGGCGCGAATAAACGGTTCAAGTATTGGCGGAAACGTTGTCCATCGAGGTCGCGAATCGTAGTGAGTCGGCCGGCCTCGGTCTTAAAAACATTTTTCGACTGCATAAGTTCGGTGGCGCTATGGTTTTGGCGAATGACAAAATGATCGCGATCGATCACAAATATGCCAAAAGCGAGTTGATCCAGAATCTCGTTCAGTTGCACGGTGCCATTATGCGCTTCGAAACGGGTTGATAGTTGTTCGTCGATTTCATGAAAGCGGGCGAGGGCAGTTTCGATGCTCGGAATCAACTGGTTGGCGGAGACCGGTTTAACCAGATAAGCCGCGACACCGGCGGAAATAGCGCGTTTTACGTAGTCCTGTTCATTGTGAGAAGATAACACGATCAAAGGACGGTAAGCCGATTCCAGCATAGCGGTTGCCAATTCCTCACCCGGCATTTGTGGCATTCCCATATCGATCACCGCCACATCCGGCGGGTCGCGCCGGTAGATTTCTAATGCCGTGTGGGGATGATCATGGCAACTCACCCTGTATCCGGCCGCCTCCAGCCCGTGCCGCAGGGTATTGAGGACAATCGAGTCGTCATCTACCAGGTGGATATAGGTGTCAGGCATTGCAATTAAAATATGTCCATATTTGGACGGCCATTCTACTGTGGCTACGTGGTATGGTACCAGCGCCATACCGTTACGGTATTGGCGAGGGCTTGATAAATTAAGGTAACCGGGCAATTATCGAGGCCTAGAAGTTAACATTGTTGGTTACGCGCGCTTTGAGGGAGGGCAAAATGCGTTTGTCAGGATATAAATTCAACTATCGGAAAATCAGTAGCGTAATTCTAGTAATGACGCTTTTGATGCCCGTGGTATGCACGGCGGATACGCCGGATCTGCTGTCGGAACAGGCATTTCTGCATGAAGTCCCCATCGTTCTCAGTGTCACACGGTTGGCGCAACCGATACGCGATGTGCCGGCGGCTATTACCGTTATCGATCACGAATTGATCGAAGCGACGGGTTATAAGGAATTTACCGATGTACTACGCTTGGTACCGGGTTTGCAGGTGGAATACGCATTCGGCAATCGTCCGACCATTTCTTATCATGGGTTACGTGACACACTGGCTCGTCGCATGCAGGTTTTGGTAGACGGCCGTTCTATCTTTTTGCCCGATATCGGCAGCGTGGAATGGGTGGATCATGCCATCGCGGTCGAAGACATCGAACGGATTGAAGTTATTCGTAGTCCGAATGCAGCTACTTATGGTTCTAACTCCTTTCAAGGTGTTATTAATATTGTCATCCGGCATCCAGTGGTGGATCAGGGTGCTTATGTACGCACCACCGCCGGCAACAACGATATTCGCGAACAGATAGTTCGATATGGTACGAAAATAAAAGACGGTCACATGCGGGTCACCGCCGGTGTGCGCAGCGAAGATACGCTTTTTGATCGGTTCAACGACGGTAAAACGCTGCCCTTCGGAAACTTCCGTTTGGATTATCCGATTAGTACGAATGACACGTTGGAGATCGACATCGGTGGAAGCGGCGGTACCCGCGACGAGGGTCGCGACGGTGATACTGAAGACCCGCCCCACCGGCGTGATGTGCGTTTTAACCATAGCTTGCTGCGTTGGATCAGAAGCTTCTCTCCTGAACGCGAGATACAAATACAAGCGTATTTCAACAATTATTACAGCATTGAAGACTTTTCCACTGACCCAATCGATCTGCCAGGTCTTGGTCAAGGCATTCGTGTTCCTTTTAAGCTGGAACGTGATGAGGAGCGTCTTGATGTTGAAGCGCGTTACACCATTTCCTTGAATGAGAATTTACGTAGTGTATGGGGTGGCAGTATTCGCCGCGACAAATTTCGATCCCCTGGTTTCTTAGGAACGGATACCACGCTGAATTCAGATACCTATCGTCTGTTTAGCACATTGGAACAGCGTTTCGCCAACCAGGCGGTGTTTAATTTCGGTCTGATGACGGAATACAATGACTTCACCGGCGCCGAATTCGCCCCCCGTGTTGCCTATAACTATCATTTAAATCCGTTACAAACACTGCGATTTAGTGCATCGTCTGCGACCCGTATCCCTACTTTCGCCGAGGAAAATTTTAATTCTAGAGCGGAGTTCAACGGTATTGTCCTCGATCAATTTGAATTTGCGACCCAAGACCTCGATCCGGAACGTATCAGAGCATTCGATATTGGCTACTTAGGCGAGAGTGAATCAGGTCGTGTGCATTGGGATATCAAGTTGTTTCATGAGCGCGTCAAGGATTTGATATCCGAAGTCGATGTGCCGTTTCCTGACTTGGCGGACGGCGAGGCGCGGGATTTTTTTAATCGTGGTTTTGCCACGATTCAGGGGGCGGAAGGACAGTTTACTTTTTGGCTGGGAAAGTACTCGCGTTTGATACTGACGCACACCGAACTCGATATTGATGGTTCAGACTTCATACCGAGACAAAATATATCCATCAGCGGGCCGCGGCGGTCCAGCAGTCTGTTTCTCAGCCATACCATCAATGACAAATGGCGGTTTAGTACCACCTGGTACCGGGTGGGTGGCGGTCAACCGCTGGGTAGTTTGTTGGAAGCCGGTACAATTTACCGTACCGATTTCAATATTGCTCGCAGCTTTCATTGGGGTAATGTCAGTGGAAAGCTTTCTGCGACTATCGAAAACGTCTTTAATCGCGAAAATCCGGAGTTCAAAGACCGGCAATTCTTTGACCGGCGGGGATATGTGGGTCTCAGTTTCGACTGGCAATAGACTAGAACCTAACTCAAAATGACTGCGCTTTGGAAGTACGTCGTTAAAAAGAGCCTCAAAATGTTCATGTACTGATAAGTACGCTCTAAGCGGGTATATGAGTAATTCACTGTGGTTTTTGGCAAAACCTCATTCAAATGAATGAGGTTTTTTATGGTATTCGGCCGCAATATATAAGCTTAGAGGGCCGGGGTTCGTGCAAAGCGAAATCGCTGGCTCCTTTTTCTGGAGGCTTATCCATTCAATGAATTTTATGACCGCAACAAGACCGGGGTCAGGTGGTAGTTAAAAACAGCTCGTCGAAACGTTTGTTCGCAAGATCAAGACCGCTGCGATGTTAAAACTAAGCGCATTGATACAAAATCGCTGGTGGTTACTATGGGTAGTCATAGGGACTCCATTGCTCTTGTGTTGGGCGATCCAGTCTTCGGTGTTGGCAGCGACGAACTATGATGTTGTGGTGGTGGCGGATTTAAGTTCGACTGTGCATGGTGAGTTTATTGATACTTTGAGGCAAGACGCCCCACCGCAAGTTACACTGAATATCGTCGACATAGCAGAATTCCAAGCGGCCTCAACAAGGTATGTAAGCGACGAGACGCGTTTACTCCTTTGCGTTGGTGTTAGTGCCCTTGAAGCGGTAGTCAATGTTAATTTGTCAACCCCGGTCTGGGCGACGCTACTGCCACAACGTTCTTTTGAAACTCTCGTGGAGCAGACGCAAGAGCGCGATCGCTATAGCGCCTGGTTTATTGACCAACCCCTGTCCAGACGCTTCGATTTGCTGCAATTTGCTTTGCCTACCGCCGAACGTGTGGGTGTGTTAGTCGGTGAGTTGTCAAACGATGACGTGCGGGCATTAGAGAACGCCGCGTTAGAGCGTTCACTGAAACTGGTAGTTCGCAAGGTAAGGGACGGTCAAGACGCCGTTGCCAAAAACCGGGATTTAGCTGAATCTGTGGAGGTAGTACTGGCGGTGCCGGATCGTATCGCCCTGAATTTAAACAACGCCAAGGGTATACTGCTAGGAGCGTACCGTCAGCGCGTGCCCATTGTGGGATATACCCGCGCCTATGTACGTGCGGGCGCACTGGTTGCTGTTTATTCCATGCCGGCGCAAATCGCACAGCACGTGGCGGAAGAACTGAGTACGTTAACGGCAAATGAAAGCATTAAAACTGTACAACATCATCCAAAGTATTTTTCTGTGGAAATAAATTCACAAGTCGCCCGATCCCTCGGCATCCAGCTTCCTAGCGAGGAATTTTTATTGTCCCAGTTACAACAAAACGAATAAACTCGAACATACGGGTTCGAAACCACTCTCGGTCATGAAAAACTGGTCTATCCGACAACGCATTTTGTTATTAGCGTTGTTACCTGTATTTGTTCTTGCCGCGCTACTCAGTGCTTATTTCATAACGACAAAACTGGGTGAATTGGAACGTAGTTTGCGCGACCGCGGTCGTGCTATTGCGCGTCAAATGGCACCTGCTTTCGAGTATGGAATTATTGCCGGCAATCTGGAAGTGCTAGATACATTGGCCATCAGTGCGTTACAGGAAGCCGACGTGGTGTCTGTTGCGGTGAGAGACGCGGAGGATCGCGTGTTGCTGGTAGAAGGGCAATACACCGCTAAGGAGTTTGAGTTTGTAGGCACCCAGGAAGATTTGACCGAGTTTGCCTCCAGTGACGGCAGCACCTTGAAGTTCAGAGCACCGATTTTTCAGGCACCGTTGGAGATTGAGGACTTCGAAGAGAAAGGCACGGACGCTGAACTTCAATCTTATACCGATGAGCAAGAGCCGAGTGAGCAAATCATTGGTGCAGTGGAGGTAGAGTTATCCCTGTTAGCGACTCGAGCACAACGCAAAAGTGTCATTCTCAATGGTGTCGGTCTTGCATTATTGTGTTTTATTGGTGCTGGTGTATTGGCACTATGGATTAGTCGCGCCATCGCCAATCCGATCCGTGCTTTAACCACAGTAGTGGAAGGTATTGCGGGGGGCGATCTAAGCCGGCGTGCGGTAGTTTCATCCGGTGCTGAACTGGGGACGTTGGAAAGCGGGATAAACCAAATGGTCACGACACTGGAGGCAAACCGGGACCAATTGGAACAACGTATTGCCGATGCAACCTCACAACTACGCACAGCAATTAGCGCGCTTGAGGTTAGCGAAGCGAATTATCGCGACTTGTTCGAGAATTCCACCGATATTGTAGTGACTTACGATTTGCACGGCCACATCACCAGTGCTAATCGAGCCGTGGAACGATTACTCGGTTACACCCGGGAAGAGATTCGCAATATGAATTGGCGTGTTATCGTGGCGCCATCGCATCGTCGCAAGGCGATTGATGTCATTCGGCGGTTTGTAAATGGCGAGCGCTATTTACAATTCGAGATGGACATGCTGCGCAATGACGGTACCGTATGTACTCTGGATATGGGTTCACGGCCGATAATACACGATGGAAAGGTGGTCGGTGTTCACGGAACCGCCCGTGATGTTACGCAACGAGTTGAATTCGAAAAAGCACTGGTTGAAGCGCGCAAGGCGGCTGAGGAAGCCAGCACGGCGAAATCGAATTTTGTCGCGCGTATGAGTCATGAAGTACGCACGCCCATTACGGGTATTGTAGGATTTCTAGATTTGTTGGCGCATACCGATCTCACTGAACAACAGAGAGAATATCTCGAGCCGGTGCGTATATCAGCCGAGCGGTTGACTACGATTGTCAATGATGCTTTGGACTTTTCACGTATCGAAGCGGGCGAGCTGGAGATATTAAACGAACCGTTCTCGTTACGAGATACGGTAGGTCAATCGGTGGAACTCCTGCGACCCATCGCCCAATCGAAAGGGTTAATGTTAAATCTGGAAACCTCTGCGCAAGTGCCGGAACAAGTGTTAGGAGACGCCACCCGGCTCAGTCAAGTCGTGATTAATTTAGTCAACAACGCAATCAAGTTTACCGAATCGGGTTCAGTTGATGTTGCTGTTTCAAAGCAAGATTTGGGAGAAAAACAAATCAACGTTAGTATTGCAGTGACCGACACGGGTATCGGAATTCCCCCAAATGAAGTTGCTCAATTGTTTGAGCCGTTCCAACAGATTGACGATGCACGCACACGAAGGTTTGAGGGGACCGGTCTCGGGCTGACCATCACCAAGCACCTGGTGGAGTTAATGGGTGGTTCCTTGCGAGTCGAAAGCAAACCAAACAGCGGTAGTCAATTCATTGCACGGATACCATTTCCCATCGTCTCCACGACCCTTGTGGAGACCACGGCTTTGGCGAGCAAGCCGATGCGGGCGAATATCGAATTGCTCGCGCCGGTACGAATTATGGTCGTTGATGACAACGATATAGTGCGGCGCTACTTTGCGGCGATACTAAATGAGTTTGGAATAGAAAACGTATTGGTTAACAACGGTAAAGATGCGATCGACTATTGCGCAAAGCACTCATTCGATTTGGTGTTAATGGATATTCACATGCCGGATATGGACGGTATGGAAGCAGCCGATCTCATTAAAAAGCAAAGCAAGGATAAAGTTCCATTGCCTATTGTTGCGCTAACCGCGGATGTCGTTTCGGGAAGCCGCGAAAAAATTATGCAAGCGAGTTTCGACGACTTCCTGTCGAAACCCTTGTCGCGTAACGACCTCGTTCAAACGCTGGTTAAATGGGTACCGAATAAGGTTAGGATGGCACAGAACTCAAAACCCAAGATTGTGCGTAACGCGACCGGTGAAGTGCTGGACAGAACACGTGGTTTAGAGTTGGCTGGAGGCGATGAAAAGTTGTGGCAGTCCAGTGTTGATTTGGTGAAACAGCAATTACCGGATCAGCTGTTCCGAATTCAACAGGCTGTGGATACTAAAAAACTTTCAGAAGCCGGGGAAATTGCCCACAAAATAGCCGGCTCCGCGAGTTATATTGCTGCTAGTGATCTGCGCGCGGCGGCGATTAGCTTCGAACTCGCGGTAAAAACAAACGACACCCAACAGTTAACCTGTACTCTGAAGGCATTGAGGCAGTCAATCAGTGATTTGGAAGAATATACAATTCTTTCGGACTCCGCCTAAAACCTTACTTATTGATCTGTTAGTTTGGATGTTCTAGGGTTATTTATTATTTATAAGGGTCCGCCGCATCGCGTAAACCATCACCAAAGAAATTAAATGCGAGAATAACCACAATGACTGGTACGACGGGCAGCATAAGCCAGGGATAGAGCGCCACCACATTGATGTTCTGCGCCTCATTCAGTAAAACGCCCCAACTGGTAATGGGTGGCCGCAGCCCTAGCCCGAGAAAACTTAGTGCAGTTTCGCCCAAAATCATGCCGGGGATAGACAAGGAAGCCGACGCAATTAAGTGACTTAAAAAGCCAGGTAACAGATGACGCCCAATAATACGGCTGGGTTTTGCGCCCATTAATTGTGCTGCGGTGGTGTAGTCTTCTTCACGCAAGGCCAGTAACTTGGAACGCACTGCACGGGCAAGGCCGGTCCAGTCCAGCACCGCAAGAATCACGGTGATGCCAAAAAACACCAGTAGTGGACTCCAGTTCACCGGTAACACTGCCGACAACGCCATCCACAACGGTAATTCCGGAAACGAACGCAATATCTCGATAAAACGTTGCACGATAGTATCGACGATGCCGCCGTAGTAACCCGCGATCCCACCGATAATAATGCCCAGAGCAAAGCTGATCACGATACCAATTAACCCGATGGTGAGTGAAATACGGGCCCCCGCTAAAATGCGTGATAACATATCCCGGCCTAAGCGATCGGTGCCGAGCAAAAACAGCGTACCGTTTTCAGCAGGGCAAACCAAGTGAAAGTTGCCCTTGAACAAGCCCCAGAATTCGTAGTCATCCCCACTACAAAAAAACCGCAGGCGTTCTATTTTCTCAAGGTTGGGTTTGTATTCTCTTTTTAGATTCTCCATGTTGAGGTGGTAGTCATAACCGTAAACAAAAGGCCCTTGAAATTTACCTTCATGAAAAAAATGAAGCCGTTGTGGCGGTGCGAATATGAAATCAACATTGCGTGTGTGTAAGTTGTAGGGCGACAGCACTTCGCTAAAGACAGCTGACACGTAAATCACCAGCAAAATGATTCCCGATACCACCGCCAGGCGGTGGCGTTTGAGTTTCCACCACATGAGTTGCCATTGCGAGGCAAGGTAATAACGTTCCTGTTCGGGACTGAGGGCCTCAATGGAATAAGGATCGAAGGGTTTGGTGGAAACGTAGTGCCGCATAGCGCGATTAGCGGGTGACACCGCCTTGTAATCGAATTCGTGGATCCAGCACCGCCAGACACAAATCCGAAATCAACACGCCGATCACGGTAAGAAATGCTAAAAAGATCAAGAACGAACCCGCTAAATACATATCCTGACTCTGCAATGCACTCAACAACATCGGCCCGGTTGTCGGCAGCGATAACACCACAGCAGTGATTTCTGCACCGGAGATAATGCTTGGCAGAATGCTGCCGATATCCGAAATAAAAAAGTTGAGCGCCATACGCAGCGGATATTTGGTGAGCAACTTAAACGGCGGTAATCCTTTGGCGCGGCCAGTAGTGACATATTGTTTTTGCAGTTCGTCTAATAAATTCGCCCGCAAACGGCGAATCATGCCAGCGGTTCCCGATGTACCGATCACGATGACCGGGATCCATAAATGTTCGAGTACGGATTTGACTTTGCCCCAACTCCAGGGCTGATCGATGTACTCCGGTTCCATCAAGCCGCCGATGGAAGTGCCGAAATAAACATTGGCCAGATACAACATCACCAAAGCCAATAAGAAATTCGGCGTCGCAAGACCGATAAAACCGAGCAATGTCAGTCCATAGTCACCCCAACTGTATTGATGTGTGGCGGAATAAATGCCGATAGGAAACGCGATAAGCCAGGTAAACACGATGGTCACTACAGAAATGATGATAGTCAAGAATAAACGATCACCCACCACTTCTCGCACCGGCAGATCGTATTCGAAGGAATGACCGAAATCCCCCTTCAACATGCCGAACAACCAGGTGAGGTATTGTTCGTGCATGGGTTTGTCCAGACCATAGTGTTGGCGTAGGAACGCGATCTTATCGGGGTCGACGGATTCGCCCTGGCTTTCCAATTCCGCTATATGACTTTCCAGATAGTCGCCGGGTGGGAGTTGAATAATGACGAAAACGATAATGCTGATCGCCAACATGGTGGGGATCATCATGAGTACGCGGCGAATCAGATAACTAAGCATGGTGTGCGCCCAATTCGCTTACCGAACACTCTTGCGCTGCACGCACTAGGTGTTGCTCCCCAAGATCAATGAACGCCGTGCAGGTTTGTTCGTCTACAGTAAATGGTGCGGGCCAGGCGCCAGGTTCGGATGTACGGCTATCCAATACGGCACGGAAATCTAACGGGTGATCGAGATCGGCAAATGGCACCGCTGCCAGCAATGCTTTGGTGTAGGGGTGCACAGGATTACGAAACAGCACTTCGCGTGGAGCGATTTCCACGATGCGTCCGGCGCACATCACGGCGATGCGACGTGCCATGTAGTCAACTACCGCCAGATTGTGCGAAATAAATAAATAAGTCAGACCGAGTTCGTTTTGCAGGTCTTTTAATAAATTTAATATTTGCGCCTGGATGGAAACATCCAGTGCCGATACGGGTTCGTCACAAATCACCAGTTCAGGCGATAACGCCAAAGCGCGGGCAATGCCAAGGCGTTGACGTTGGCCGCCAGAAAAGCTATGCGGATAACGGTTAAGGAAGCGTGGATCCAATCCCACCAGTCGCATGAGTTCTTTGACTAATTCCGATTGACTGTCAGTGGTGCCTATTTTATGAATCACCAGCGGCTCGCGGATTAAATCAAAAGCCGTCATGCGTGGATTAAGCGAACCGAACGGATCTTGAAAGATGTACTGCATCTTGCGCCGGAAATTGAGTAAGTCTTCGCCTTGTAATGCGAGCACATCGATGTCACCGCTTTGATCGTGATACACCACTTTGCCGCTATCTGGCGTTAAAGCACGCATGACAATCTTGCTGAATGTGGTTTTGCCGCAGCCGCTTTCACCTACTAAACCAAAACACTCGCCGTGTTGTACGGAAAAGCTGACGTCGTCCACCGCTTTGATTTGTTGTTCGGCATCACCACCGAATAATCCGCTGTTACGAATGGTAAATGTGCGGTTAAGGTTTTCGATTGATAGCAACGGACGGGAATCGTCGTGCTTAGACGATTGTCTTTGCAATAGTGGTCCCAATTGATGCTCGACTTCTCGCACCGGCACCAGCTTTTCGCCGGGTTTCATATCAAAATGTGGAACCGCTCGTAACAACGCTCTGAGGTATGGATGTTGTGGATCGTGAAACACGTGTTCGATGGTGCCGTACTCCATTACTTCGCCGTGGTACATGACCACAACCTCCTCGGCGATGTTGGCGACTACACCCAGGTCGTGGGTAATAATCAACACCGCCATACCCAGTTCTTTTTGCAGCTTGAGAATCAGATCTAGAATTTGCGCCTGGATAGTGACATCCAGAGCCGTCGTGGGTTCATCGGCAATCAGCAATGCCGGCCGGCAAATCAGGGCCATCGCAATCATGGCACGTTGGCGTAAGCCGCCGGATAACTCGAATGGGTAGGTTTTGAGTGCGCGCAATGGATCGGGAAATCCGACCAACCGCAACATCTCTTCAGTCAGTGCCATGCCTTCGCTTTTGCTGGCATCACGATGTAAAAACAACGCTTCACTGACTTGGTCCCCCACAGTATGCAAGGGTGACAACGACACCATAGGTTCTTGAAAAATCATGGAAATACGTCCGCCACGGATACCACGCATTCGTGCGCTGTGCGGATCGAGCTTGGCGATGTCAACAAAACTATTGCCGCTATCCACGCGTGCAAGACGGATTTCTCCTTGGGGGATAGTCGCGCTTTTGGGAAGAATGCCTAGTATGGCCTGCGCCGTTACCGATTTGCCTGAACCGGATTCGCCCACCAACGCAACAGTTGAACCCGCGCGTATATCGAATGACACGCCACGCACGGCGTGTATGGTGGCGCCGTGAAATGCAAATTCGACGTTTAAGTCGCGAACACTGAGCAGTGTATCCATCTTGCTTGTCAAACGGTGTTCGGCACGGCCATACCCATGTCTTCGAGCACACTACGCAAGCGATCGGGATAATCGGAGATAATGCCATCAACAGACCAGTCGATAAGTCGGCGCATGTCGTCCTTTTCATTCACCGTCCACGTGAACACGGGTAAATCCAGTTCGTGTGCCGTAGAGACGATATTGCGACTGATATCTTTGTAGTTTGGCGACCAAACATGCCCCCCGGCGGTGGCCACCATGTGGGGCACGGATTTGTAGTCGCGAATATCGAACGGCGCAGTCCATTCGGAGTCTGATTTGTCGACGCCGTAAATCGTATCGAAAAAGCCGGGGTCCTCCGATGTGAGATAACTGACGCGAATGTCTGGTGTGATTTCTTGTATATGTTGTATCACGCGCCAATAAAAGCATTGCAGTGTTGTGCGTGTAGATAAGTCGAGTTGTTTAATTTCATACACCACCCGGTCGGCGAATGCTTCCGGATACATGGTTGCATCTGGATATTCCGGGCTGATTTTTAGTTCGATATTGAGGTCGACATCGTTTTGGCTGCGTTTATCCAATAACTCCGCCACTTCGGCCAGCGTCGGTATGCGCGAACCGTCTACAGCTTGTTGTAGCGGGAAATTTCGACAATAGTCGGAGTTTGGGTCTAGCCGTCCAACATCGTATTTATGCAATTCATCCAACGTTAAATGCCAGATGGCCGGCCCAGTATCGTCTAGCCAATTGCCGACAGCGTCGCGTGTAATCGCGGGATTGAGTTCGCGGTCGTGCACGACGACAACATGGTTGTCTCTAGTAATACCGACATCAAACTCGATGCCAGTAACACCAATGTCTAACGCCTTTTTGAATGATGCCAGCGTGTTCTCCGGTAACAACCCACGCGCACCACGGTGTCCTTCAATCTTGAGTGTCTTCAACAGCAGAAATTTATTAATTCATTATGAACACCACTATAGCGAAATCGGTACACATGGCGAAAGCACCGTGGTGCTAATTGTTCATAGATTACATTCTTCAGTTCTCCAACAACGAACGCAGCATCCAGGCATTTTTCTCATGCACGTGCATGCGTTGGGTTAGCAGGTCTGAGGTCGGTTCATCGTTCGCAAAATCCGCCAAGTCGATGACTTCGCGCGCGGTCCGCACAACGGTTTCCTGGTCAGCCACCAATTGGTGAAGCATATCGTTAGCGGTAGGTTGACCCGTTTCCTCCTGCACCGATGCCAGCTCGTGGAATTGCGAGTAGCTGCCGGGTGCCGGATAACCTAGGGCGCGGATGCGTTCGGCGATCTCGTCCACTGCCATGGCCAGTTCTGTATAGTGTTGCTCGAATAGCTGGTGCAAGGTGGCGAACATGGGGCCGGTAACATTCCAGTGAAAGTTGTGGGTTTTTAAATAAAGCGTATAAGAGTCGGCCAAAAGACGGGATAAGCCATTGGTAATGTTTTCCCGGTCTTGATCACTAATTCCTATATTGATTTGCATGGTCATCTCCAGTTACTTTGAATCTCATGATGGAATTCATTTTGCCGTCAATTTATATATTAGTAAAATAAATTATAAACACTAATATAATAGTAATTAACTATGATTCGAAATATGACACAAGGCCGCCGATTCCTGGAGGAACAGGGACTCAATTTATTAGCAGTTCTGGATATGAAATCGATACCGGCCCCGGTCTTGATTTCCATGAAGAAAGAAAAGATCGTGTTGGAATCTTACCTGCGCTTGGTTCTGATAGGCAGTGCAGGTCCGTCGCTGTGGGACAAACTGAGAGAGTACGGTTACGCAACCGATCATCCGATCGATCGCTTCAGCCTGGCCATGGGTAAGCAGTTTTTACAGGAACATCTTAATATCCACGAGTGGTTGACGATATTTCCTGCTGCAACGCATTTGCCGTTGCAACAACTCGGTGCTTTAGCAGGTTGGAGCCATGTTTCGCCATTGGGTTTGGGTATTCATGCCAGGTATGGAACCTGGTTTGCGTATCGCGCGGCATTCCTTGTACGAGAACCGATTCCTATTACGGAAGTGGAAACCTCGACATCGCCCTGTGACGGTTGTTTGGATAAACCCTGTATTAACGCTTGTCCGGTGGATGCGGTTCGAGCAGGAAATACACTCAACCTGGAACATTGCATGAATCATCGTTTACAAGAGGCTTCGGTTTGTGCGACTCGCTGTCTATCACGCCTTGCATGCCCGGTTGGTAGGCAGTATCGCTACACCGAGGAGCAACTCACGTATCACGGGAGAGTTTCGTTAGATTCCTTGATTCGATATCGCGGGCAATCTGTTTAAGCCAATTTCATAGTTGACTCAGTTTATACAGTTGTTGCTTGGCCCAATGGCTATTCGACCTTAATATCGACCGTTCCGCCAACAAACTACGCGCAACTTCAATACGTCCATCACAAATAGCGGCATCGATTAACATTTGATTCATAATATCTTGTTGCGCGTGGCTTCCCCCAAGAGGTGCCAATTCACGCCGAATAGGCAACAGAATATCTACTGCGTCACCATAGCGTTGTTCCGCATAAGCCTGCATGAATTTCGCGACGGGAATACCGGTAGATGCAGTCACTAACGCGGCATCGTTTCCTTTTTGCCTGGAAAACTTTTCCAGTGAGTCTAAATAATCTCGTCCAGCCTGCACACGCCTGGCCCCCGTTAAGGCGAGCATGAAATGCATATCGGTGAACGGCATGACATGATCGTCTTTACGTGTTTCGGCCATATCGGCGAGTTCTATCCAACGGCCACCAATATCCACACCGTATAGTTCCAGACGCATTAACAACGAAGCGGCGTTTTGAACATCCAGATAAAAACCACTGTCATCGATGCGTACTTCGCGGTCATAAATTTCCAGCACACGATCATGTTCACCGCGCTCCAGTGCAAACAAGGCAGTATGCCACCACACGTGATCTTTGAACGGATTACGGTCTTCCCACACGCCGAAGGATTGATTGAGTAACTCAACACCATCATCAAAACGGCATTGCATCTCCAGCACATGAGCGACGGAATGCAATGCCCAAAGATCGTCCCCGTTCATTGCGACCGCTTTTCGCCCAAATTCCTCGGCCCGCCGGTAGTCGCCGCATTCTTCCAGGCCGAATGCCAACATCCCAAGCACAAAGCTGTAACCCGGCATGCTTTCATCCATACGGCCCAATACCGATGCCGGCGTATCGCGCAAATCAGGCCGCCGGCCCTGCCAAAAACTCATGAAATGATGCAAACGCAGGGCTAACAAATCCTGCGGTGTGTGTAACAAGATGTCTTCCCATATTTTGCATGACTCAGATACCCGCCCGGCTAGCCAGTACTCCAACGCCTTTATATGTGCGTTTTCGTGTCGGTTGGCGTTTTCAGCGAGTAGCTTTAACTTTTTCAGTACGGCTTCGACTTTGTCGTATATCGCAACCGAACCCAATTGCATGAGTAGGTAGCCACGAAAGCACAAACCCATAACAAAGTCGGGGTCGGCTTCAAGAGCAGTTTTTACGTGTGTACCGGTGGATAGACGGTGCTCCATAAAATCCACCAAGGCCCGGTCGTACGCCTTTGTCGCGTCACGGGACTGTGTGCTCAGTTCCAAACCGAGTGCATCTTCTTGCATTGCTTTTTCAACCGTTGTTATTTTTGCTTTGCGTTGTCACCTTGTATAACCATTTCGGGTTTGCGGGGTCTTCATGTCCAGTACCGAACCGGCGATTTGAGTTTGAAGAATTTGTGCGGTGCCACCGCCGATGGTAAACATACGAGCGTCTCTTACCATGCGTTCCAGCGGTTGATTGCGTGAATAACCTGCGGCGCCGTGAATTTGCAAAGCGTCGTTGGTTACCCTGATGGCGGTTTCGGAAGCCAACACCTTTGCCTGGGCCGCTTCACGCAGATCGGGAAACCCGTCACCGGCATTTGCTGCAGCTTTGTAGACAAGGGCTTGTGCCGCCGCTAAACCGATGGACATGTCGGCAATCATCCATTGCAAGCCCTGAAACTCGGCAATAGGGCGGCCGAATTGTTCGCGTGTTTTGGCATAGTCAACGGCCAGCTCGTAGGCGCCTTCCGCGATACCCAACGCAACTGTTGCGGCCCCCACTCGTTGTCCGTTGTAGGCATTCATCAGCCCCGCAAAGCCACGTTTTAACCCTTGTGGCGGTATCAGCGCCATGTCCTCGGCGATCTCCAGGTCCTCAAAGTAAATTACCGTTTCCGGGATACCACGCAGGCCCATGGCCGGTTCGCGCTTACCGATGCGTAGCCCAACGTCTTCCTCGCGCACCGCGATAAAACCACCAATGCCTTGGAACTCACCGTTTTCCATCACGCGGGCGAAAATCAAATGTAATTTGGAAACACCGCCACCGGTGATCCAGTGTTTCTTTCCATTAACGATGTAACGGTTACCTTTCTTGCTTGCCGTGGTGGTCATTTCGGTCGCGGCACTCCCGGCATCAGGTTCGGTGATGCAGATAGCGGGTTTGTCGCCGGATAACACCAACTGCGCGGTCCGACGCTTTTGTTTATCGTTGCCGTATTTCATGATGGCGCCTATGGCACCCATGTTGGCTTCCACCACAATGCGTCCGCTAATGCCACAGCACTGTGCCATTTGTTCTATCACCAACACCGCATCGAGGTAACGGAGACCGCGTCCCCCATAGTCTTTGGGGATGGTCATACCCATGAAACCGGCATCTTTAAGTTTTTCCACATTGTGCCAAGGATATTGTTCGGAACGATCGACTTCCGCTGCGTTAGCACGGATATCGGATTGCGCGAGTTCACGTGCTGCTTGTTGTAATTCGATCTGTTGTTTCGTTAGTGCGAACATTATTTTTTCAAAAGGAAAGATTTGTGGATGCTGAAGATGATCATATACGGATAGAGTTTGTAGAATGGACAAGTCACGAAGCTATGCAATCCATTGTGCGGTACGGAGTTACAAGTATTTCGTTGTGACCGTAGTTAAGATGTCAAATAGTCCGAAAAGTAAGATTTCGCCTTTACGGCGAGTGACTTTTGTTTCGGCAAAAGTCACCAAAACCATCTTTCGCGCTCGCTGCACCCAATGATTGATTATCATCAATCATTGGGTTCCCTCCTTCTGCGGTGTTGTTTCAGGGACCGCCCTACACAGGTACATCCCTGATACCTGGAGGGCGGTGCGCGCCATCCAAGGCGCACCCCTGGCGGGCTGCTCCTTCACAACACCAGCATCAATCGGTTTGCTCGAACGCGAGGAGGAAAACGGGAGAGGCTTACACTTCGGTCATACTTGCGCAGGTATGAAGGGTTATTTTGTTTTAGGAGTGTCGCCATTGTTGCGGTCTTCTATCCGACCATCTCCCATACTAATTTGCCTTTCTCCAAACGACCTATCGCGCCAATACCTAACGCAAAGCTGGGACTGCAATGGCCGAATTGGGTAGTGGACAACACCGGGCATTCGCAACGGCGTTGGAATTCGGAGATCACTTTTTCCCGTACGTCATCGTTGTTTTCTTTGTCGAGGTCAGTGAAATGACCCAGCAAAACCGCTTGTACTCCTTGTGCCATGCTAGCTTGCTGCCATTGGTTCCAAAAACGCATTAAACGTCCCGGTGATTCACTAATATCCTCAAAGAAAAGAATCTTGCCAGCCAAAGTTTTCGGAAGGTAAGGTGTGCCGATTAAACTGGTTAACACCGCAAAACAACCACCGAACAATTCACCTTCGAGTTTTTCGGAATGTTGTGTGTTGTCGAGTAGTATTTCTCCGCGCCAAGGGTCATCAGACCTCAACAAGTGCGTGAGTTGTTTAACGTCATCACAATTCGAGTTCCACAAATTTCCACCGGGCATAACCGTGTGCAAACTGCGCCAACCCAATTTACTATACAGGGCCGACTGAATGGCACCGATATCCGATAAACCGATGAGATATTTTGGTTTGACGGTAGTGAGTTTGTCCCAATTCAGTAGCGGTAATACATCACTCGCACCGTAACCACCGCGAGCAGCTAACACATAGTCGGATTCTTTTTCACACAACGCACTGTTTAAGGCGTCCGCGCGTATTTGCATGGGTCCGCTGTTGTAAGGCCAATTCGCATCACACGCGATCGGCTCATATAAAACACGAAAGCCTTGTTGTTCCAGCGATTGAATATTTCGCGTTAATGCTTCCGCATCAGGTCGGCCCGCGGGTTCGACAATACGAATGGTTTTTGTGCTGTTCACTGCAGTAGCTTAACTTAAATTAACTAACGATGCGGCATGGGTACGATCATAACCCGTGCTCGCTTTCATCAATGTTTGTGTGTATTCGTCGATGGGTTGGTTTGCGCGAAGTTGATCTACCGTCATGGTTTCAACGATGCGGCCATGCTGCATGACCGTGAGCCGGTCACACAAATGTGCCACCACTGCAAGATCGTGACTGACCAGGATATAGGTAAGAGCATGTTCTTCTCGTAATGTGCTCAAAAGATTCAAGACCTCCGCCTGCACGGAAACGTCGAGTGCGGATGTCGGTTCATCGAGTAACAATAGCTTCGGTTCTAGTATCAATGCCCGTGCGATGGCAACGCGTTGGCGCTGACCACCGGATAGTTGATGTGCATAACGATAACGAAAACGCGGCCCCAAACCGACATCATGTAATGCCTCCGCTACGCGTTGCTCGATATTTGACAACTTATGGATGCGGGCAGGTTCAGAAACAATGGTATCAACGGTATGACGCGGATGCAGGCAACCATAGGGGTCTTGGAACACCATTTGGGTATGTCGAAATGAAGCCAAGTTGCGGCGCGCGCGAATATCTTGATCGTTTATGCGTACATCTCCATGCCAACTATCGATCAAGCCAGCAATGACACGTAATACCGTGGTTTTACCCGATCCGGATTCACCTACCAGGCCGAAGGATTCACCGGTTTTTACGTCCAAACTGACATCGCATACCGCATGGACGGATCTAATTCCTTGTCCGAAGATGACGTTGAGTCGGTCGATGTGAATCATGACATTGACCAGGCTGGGTCGCGTTGTAATGTCGGCAGGACGTCACGTGGTTTGTCGATGCTTGGCAACGATTCAAGCAAACCAACGGTGTAGGGATGTCGTGCGTGCCGTAATTCCGATGCCTTGACGCTTTCCACAATTTTCCCTGCATACATCACTAATACGCGGTCGCAAAACGAAGCGACCAGATTCAAATCGTGACTAATAAAAATCAAACCCATACCACGTTCGCTAACTAAGTCATCCAGAATCGCCAATACCTGGGTTTGCACTGTAACATCGAGCGCCGAGGTCGGTTCATCCGCAATCAATAAATCGGGGTTGGTGACCAACATCATGGCCAGCATGATACGTTGACCCATGCCGCCGGACACCTCATGGGGATAACTGTGATACACGTGTTTTGAATCACGAATGCGCACCGCATTCAGCATATCGATTGATTTTTGTTTGGCAATTTTCGAAGGTGTCTGGTCGTGGGTCCGGATAGCTTCTTCGATTTGTTTGCCCACTTTCATCACCGGATTTAACGAAAACTTAGGGTCTTGCATGACCATGGAAATTCGTTGACCACGTATATCGCGTAACGCACGTTCATCTTGTTGTAACAAGTCGATGCCATCGAAACTGAGTCGATCGGCTGTATACATGCCGGGTGGACGCACCAAACCGAGAATCGCCTTTGCCGTGACCGATTTGCCGGAACCCGATTCACCGACAATACCCAGACGTTCACGTCCGAGTTGAAAACTGATACCACGAACTGCCTCGATGTCGCCTTTGGGTGCGGCGAAGCGTACGCTGAGGTTTTCAACTTCCAGTAACGCGCCGCTCATGATTGTTTCGGATCGAGTACGTCGCGTAATCCATCACCCAACAAATTAAACCCAAGACTGACAATAAAAATAGCTAGACCCGGGAAAGTAGCTACCCACCATTGGTCGAGTATGTATTGACGTCCAGTGGAAATCATCGCGCCCCATTCCGGCAGTGGCGGTTGCGCGCCTAATCCTAAAAACCCGAGACCGGCGGCAGTCAGAATAATGCCCGCCATGTCGAGCGTGAGCCGCACCAAAACGGAAGACAAACACAACGGTATGATTTGCCGCACGACGATGCGCAAGGGCGAGGCGCCTTGCAAACGTGCGGCATCGACGAATTCACTATTGCGTATGGTGATGGTTTCGGCGCGTGCGACACGTGCGTAAGGTGGCCATGCAGTGATAGCAATGGCGATGATGGCATTGCCGATACCGGGGCCTAAAGCGGCAACGAAGGCCAACGCCAAAATCAAACGCGGGAAAGCGAGAAACACATCGGTAATGCGCATGAGGATGGCGTCAATCCATCCGCCAAAGTAACCTGAGATGGTTCCGACCAACAAACCGACTGGACCGACGATAATGACCACCAGCCCGACTATATACAATGTCGTACGCGCACCATATGCAATACGGCTATAAATATCGCGACCGAGTTCGTCAGTGCCGAACCAATGGGTTGCACCGGGTGGTTGCAAACGCAACTGCAGGTTTTGTCCGACCGGTGAATGACTGGACAGCCACGGTGCGAACAGTGCTACCAAAATCAATGCGGCGACAATGATAAGACCAAACACCGCAAGACGATTCTGAATAAAACTTTGCCACGCAATATACACACGACCGCTGCGCGCCTGCAAACGTGAATCCGGTTCGTCGGATAACAACCACTGTTTCCAGCCGGATGTCACGGTGTTATTCATTCGAAAACGCCTAGCCCGTATGTCGCGCTCGCGGGTCGACGATACGGTACAATACATCGGACAACAAATTTAGTCCCACGAATACCGCGCCGACCACGATGGTGCCGCCGAGTACTGCGTTCATGTCCGCAGCAAATAAGGCATTGGTGATATAGCGCCCAAGACCTGGCCAGGCGAACACGGTTTCTGTCAGTACCGAACCTTCCAGCAGCGACGCATAAGACAATGCGATGACGGTTATCAACGGAATTAAGACATTACTGAACGCATGACGCCAGATAACACGGGTTTCGGATAATCCTTTCACTCGCGCGGTAGTAATGTATTCCTGGTTCAATTGTTCAAGCATGAATCCACGCGTCATACGCGCGATATAGGCCAGTGAAAAATAGCCGAGCAATGAGGCGGGTAATATGAGATGGCTGACGGCGTTCCAAAACACATCCCAATCACTAGCGATGACGCTGTCAATTAAAATCACACCGGTCACCACAGGTACGACGTCATCGTAGAACACATCCAAGCGGCCCGGCCCGGCCACCCAACCGAGTTTGGCGTAAAACAGCAACAAGCCAATCAGACCAAGCCAAAACACCGGCGCCGAGTAACCGGCGAGACTGACAACGCGCACCACTTGATCGGGCCAGCGATTTTGTTTGGTGGCGGCAACAACACCGAGTGGTATGCCCAACAAAACACCGATGATAATACCCGCGGTTGCGAGTTCAAAAGTGGCCGGAAAAAAACGCTTGATGTCGACCATGACGGGATTGGCAGTCAGGGTGGAGACACCGAAATCCCCTTGCAATACTTGTCCCGTGTAAATCAAAAACTGACGCCACAAGGGCAGGTTCAAACCCAGTTCCTCGCGAACCCGCTCGACGACATCGGTTGGCGCGCGGTCACCAACAATCGCCAACAACGGGTCGATGGGCACAACCCGGCCGATAATAAAAGTAACAAACAGCAGGCCGATAAAAGTCAGGACCAGGGTGACGATCAATCTCATCAGCGCAGATAAAAATGGCGGGATGGAAATCCCGCCATTATTTTGTCGCAGCGCCGGGTGCTCCGTGCCGCTCACTGCTTATTGTTTGCTAACGGCGTGATAAAAATTGGTATCCGCGGATGGGCCAAGACGAAAGTTTTGCACACTCTTGCTATACGCGGCAACTTCGACCTGTTGAAACATCATGACGAATGGCGCGCGTTCCCAGTGTTGCCGGATCATGTCGTTGTAGCCCGCCGCGCGTTTGGCCGCGTCTTTTTCCATGACCAGACCTTTAGCTAGCTCAGTAAGCGTTTCATCCTGCCAACTGTTGCGCCAGGCCAGCGGTTTGCTTTTTGCATCATCCGAATTATCACTGTTAGCGGCGAATACCGCGTTGGAGTTGGGATCGAAATAATCCACACCCCAACGACCGATATAAATGTCATGTTTGCGTGCGCGATATTTGGTCAGTGTGGTCTTGCCGTCCGCGGGCAGGATTTCCAAATCGACACCGCCTTCTTTAAACGTTGCCTGGATCGCCTGGGCCATGTCCATGACCGGCCAGGTATTGCGCGTGTCCATGGTCACGGAAATACCGTCGGGGTAACCGGCTTCGGTCAACAACGCCTTGGCCTTATCCGGATCGAAGCTAAACGGCGTTTCCTCCACACTGCCCAGAAAACCATAGGGCAGGAAAGTCTGGTTAACGACGAACGTATCGCGCAGAAACGTCTCCGTCATGGCGTCGTAGTCCACCAGGTATTTCAGCGCCCGGCGCACTTTCTCATTGGCGAAGTATTCATTTTTTACATTGAGACCGAGATAGTAGTTCGTCCCTTGCGGTGTCGATGTGATGGCCAAGTCGGGATTTTCTTTCAATGGATCCAGTTGGTCGGCGGGCAGATTACGTGCGATATCGACATCGCCTTTTTCGAGAAGCAAACGTTGCGTGGCCGATTCGCCGATGTGCCGCCAGACGATGCGTTTTAACGGTGGCGTCCCGCGCCAGTAGTCGTCGAAACGCGTAACGGTAATCGATTCGTTCGGTTTCCATGATTTCAAAATGAATGGGCCGGATCCGGCGGAGTTGGTTTTAAGCCATTCGTTACCCAGATCACCGTCTTTTTCGTGGGCCAACACTTCTTGTTTGTCGACGATGGAAAAATTAGCCGCGGTGAGCACGTTTAATACAAAGGATGGTGCAAAGGCGTCGCCGACAGTCAAAACAAAAGTGTTGTCATCCGAGGCTTTGACAGTTTCTTCCATGTTATCCACAGAAGGGCCGAGATCGGCCAGCAGAAACGCGGGCGACGCGTCCATTTGCAACATGCGCCGGAATGAAAATTCGACGTCGTGTGCGGTCAAGGTGTTGCCGCTATGGAATTTAATGCCGTCACGAATCTTGAAGGTGTAGGTCTTACCATCGTCGCCCACATCCCAACTCTCCGCAATCACTCCGTTTATCTTAGAAGTGTCATCGAGATCAAAAATGACCAGTGTGTCATACACGTTGGCATGAATCTCGAATGTGGAGATTTCAAACATCTCCTGCGGGTCCATGGTGATGATGTCATCAAACAACCAGGCTTGCACTAAAGTATCTTTTGGTGTCGCGGCCAATATCGACGGCGACCAAAGTATCAATGCAAATAACGCAACGATAATTCTACTTCTCATGTTGTCTCCTCCATTTGTGTAGGTGTGGTTGATAGTCTAACGTGATTCGGTTTGTGCAAAAACACTGTGTTTGGTTAGCAACTCGATGACCTTTTCGTGCGGTAACGCGATGGCGGTGACACCGTCGCGACCGGTCATAGTGCCGTTAGCCACCATGGAATCGATAATGGCTTCGTCCGTCGCTTGCACGACTGCTTCAAATAGCGGATCGAGAGAATCATTGTTGAGCCATGTAATGTCGTTAAGATTTGACTTGCTTCCAAGTGCTTCGTGATTGGCAGTCGACAAGGCAATAAAAATGTCACCGGAGCCATTGTGGGAGATACTGCCAGAGCGGGCCAGACCAAGACCGATACGTCTCGCTAAGCGTTTTAATTGGTGTGGCAGCAATGGTGCGTCGGTTGCCGCGACGGCTATTATCGAACCGGCTGGTTTTGTTCGGACCTCATTGCCCTTGATATGCTTTCCCACGGGAACACCGGCGATGACAAGTTCATGCCGCACACCGAAATTTGACTGTACAAACAATCCAATGGTGTATTTTCTGTTATCGATTTCAACAACGCGTGAAGCGCTGCCGGAGCCACCTTTGAAGTCGTAACAAATCATTCCGGTACCACCGCCGACACTGCCGTATTCGATGGCACCACCCGCGGCCGAGTCGATGGCTTCGAACACATGGTCGGGTTTGACATGAAATCCGTTGATGTCGTTTAAGTCGCCATCGAAGGTCTCTCCGGCGACGGGTAACGACCATGCGCCGGTTTCGTTTGGCCGATGTTTTACCATCCATTGAATAGTAGCATCGCGCGCGACGCCACAGGAATGTGTGTTAGTGATGGTGATCGGCCCATCGCACATGCCTGATTCCTCCACCCACAACAGGCCGGTCATTTCACCATTACCATTGAGCGAGTGGTAACCGGCAAAAACCGGCGTAGTGGGCGTGTCTTTCCCTCGTGCGAGAATCGCCGTAACGCCGGTTCGAATCGGGCCTTTACCAACGACTAATGGCCCTTCGCCTTTGATCAATGTGCAATAACCCACTTCAATACCGGCGACATCGGTAATTGCATTGAATCGTCCGGGTATGCCGTCAAACGGGATGCCAATACCGCGTGCACGTTTTTTGCCGGCGGGGGTTTTAATATGAAATTCGTTGGTCATGACCATTGTGATTTTAAGCTCTGATTGATAAGTATCAATTCCGGAAGGTCGAGAATAGCCGATAATTTTACGATTGACTGACTATTGTAGGAGCGAGCGTAGCTCGCGATTGGCTTTAACTGGATATTTCACTCGCCCGTGCGAGTTCAGTATGACGAGAGGTCTGTCATATAAAGGACATTGATTGTCAGAGGTAAGGGTAAGCTGGAGTGAGGAGAAGAGGCCAAGCAATCTCGTTTCATGGCTGTCGGTGTTTAGCTTTCAGCAAAATATCACGGCAAATACCGACCGCCGATAACCGAAGGCTGAACATTGAAGAGATCGCCGCGAGGGCGCGCCTGCCACAAGTGACATTTGTTATAGCGACATATTTGTAATTCGGCATCTCTCTAAACACATGTCATGGTGTAGGTTTAATACTCTACATAATCGAAAATGAACATGAAAACTAGCAACACAATGCGGGCAATGGTATTTAACGGTGAATCACCGGTTCTGAATTTGCGTGAGTTGCCCATTCCAAAACCCGGAGCCGAACAGGTGCTCATACGAATTCATTGTTGTGCCGTGTGCCGCACGGACTTGCATGTAGTCGACCGGGATTTGCAAGAACCGGTGTTGCCACTTGTCCCGGGACACGAAATTATCGGTGAAGTGGTCGAGGCAGGCAAATCGGTTACCGGTTTCACGGCTGGTCAACGCGTTGGCGTGCCGTGGTTAGGCCACACCTGCGGGCGTTGCTACTACTGCGAAAAGCACCGGGAGAATCTTTGCGATGACGCACGTTTTACCGGCTATCACATAAACGGTGGATTTGCCGAATTCTGCGTGGCCGATCACCGTTATTGTTTTTCCATTCCGGATGTGTATTCAGACGAACAAGCCGCGCCGCTTATGTGCGCGGGTTTAATTGGTTACCGTTCCTACTGCCTGCTTGATGACGCCGAAACCGTCGGGTTTTACGGATTTGGAGCGGCGGCGCACATTTTGATTCAACTCGCGTGTTACGAACAAAAAAAAGTCTATGCATTCACGCGGTCCAACGATCAGGCCGGACAGGAGTTCGCCAAGAGCCTGGGCGCCGTGTGGGCAGGCGGTTCTGACCGTTCGCCACCGCAATCTTTAGACGCGGCCATTATTTTTGCCTCGGCCGGCGAACTAGTACCTGCCGCATTGCGCTCTGTGCGCAAAGGAGGGGTCGTCGTTTGCGCCGGTATTCACATGAGTGATATTCCGTCATTCCCTTATGACTGGTTATGGGGTGAGCGTAAAATTCGATCGGTCGCCAATTTGACCCGCGAAGACGGCGAACAATTTTTTGCCATAGCGCCTAAAGTCCCCGTGGACACACAAATCCAACTTTACGATTTGGAACACACCAATCAGGCACTAGACGATTTGCGCAGTGGGAAGATCCAGGGCGCCGCGGTAATCAAGATAAAATAAAAGAAGTCAAAAATTGTTTACGTTAATCTATGTGCGCGGATGGGTTCTATAACGCAATACCATCCGTCAACCGGTATGGCGGTTTATTGTCGGCGCCGCTTAATATATGCTTAGCCCATCAGAATCTATAACGACCAGGGTAGAACGCCATGTTTAATGTCACCGACACAATCGAAGGCTTCGACAATGAGTTGTGGGAAGCCATCCAAAACGAACAACGCCGTCAGGAAGAGCATATCGAACTGATCGCATCGGAGAATTACACCAGCCCGCGGGTACTGGAAGCACAGGGTTCGGTGTTGACCAATAAATACGCCGAAGGGTATCCGGGCAAACGCTACTACGGCGGTTGCGAGTTTGTCGATGTCGCCGAAGAATTAGCAATTGACCGGGTGAAGAAATTATTCAATGCGGATTACGCGAATGTACAACCGCACTCCGGGTCGCAAGCTAACGCCGCTGTGTACATGGCACTATTGGAACCACACGACACCGTGTTGGGCATGAGTCTTGCGCATGGCGGTCACTTGACCCACGGCGCCAAGGTGAATTTCTCCGGCAAGATTTATAACGCCGTGCAATACGGTCTGAACGAAGAAACTGGCGAAGTGGACTATGATCAGGTCGAAGCCTTGGCAAAGGAGCATCAACCGAAAATGATTGTCGCCGGTTTCTCCGCATATTCGCGCATCATGGATTGGCAACGTTTTCGTGAGATTGCGGATTCCGTCGGTGCTTATCTGTTTGTCGATATGGCGCATGTGGCCGGTTTGGTGGCGGTCGGTTTGTACCCCAATCCGGTACCCATCGCGGATGTGGTGACTTCGACCACACACAAAACGTTGCGTGGCCCACGCGGTGGTGTCATCCTCGCCAAAGCCAATGAAGAATTGGAAAAGAAATTCAACTCGCTGGTGTTTCCCGGCACGCAAGGTGGACCCCTCATGCATGTCATCGCCGCCAAAGCGGTTGCATTCAAAGAGGCATTGGAACCGGGTTTTAAGGAATACCAACAGCAAGTGTTGGACAATGCAAAAGCCATGGTGGGGGTGTTTCAGGAGCGGGGTTATAAAATTGTCTCCGGTGGCACCGACGATCATTTATTCCTGGTTGATCTAATTGATAAAAGCATTACCGGTAAAGATGCCGACGCAGCGCTTGGCCGTGCACATATCACGGTCAACAAAAATTCTGTACCCAATGATCCGCGCTCGCCTTTCGTGACCAGCGGACTGCGTATCGGTTCGCCGGCGGCAACCACGCGCGGATTTCGAGAGGCGGAGATGCGCGAGCTCACCGGTTGGATTTGTGATATTTTGGATGACATTGAAAACGAGGACGCCGTTTCAAAAGTCCGCGAAAAGGTGAAAGAGTTGTGTGCCCGTTTTCCCGTTTATCGCCCCGCTGAAAAAGCACAGGCGGCGTAACACCGAGACCTAGCGTCAAAAAGAGCTGATTGGCGTACGTGCGATGCCCATCAGTGTTTTCGACCTTTTCAAAATAGGTATTGGTCCCTCCAGTTCCCACACGGTGGGGCCAATGCGGGCGGCCAGGGCATTCGCGTTGGCATTGAGCGAAAGCGGCCGTCTCGACCATGTCAGTCATGTTCATGTGGAACTATTCGGTTCCCTCGGTGCCACCGGTAAAGGTCATGGCAGCGACAAGGCTGTCCTGCTAGGCCTATGCGGTGAAACACCGGCGGAAGTTGATCCGCAAAGTGTTTCCGCCAAACTATCGATTATCCGCGAATCCGGCAAACTGCCATTGCTCAGCCGTCATGAGATCAAATTTAGCGAGGCCAAGCACCTGCTCATGTATCGCCGTAAATCGTTGCCATACCACCCGAACGGTATGCGTTTTACGGCACAGGATATACAAGGCATTGAGATAGACGCACGCGTTTATTACTCAGTGGGAGGTGGATTTGTCATCGATGATGAAGACGCCAAAGGCGACAATCCCATCAAGGAAGACGACACAGATATTCCTTATCCATTTACCAGTGGTGCCGAATTGTTAGGACTTTGCACCCAACACGATTTGTCAATCAGCGATGTTATGCTGAAGAACGAAAAATGTTGGCGCAACGAATCAGAAATTCGTTCTGGGCTGCTCAACATTTGGAAGGTCATGCAGGGGTGTGTGCGCAACGGCTGTAACAATGACGGTGTGTTGCCGGGTGGGTTAAAAGTAAAACGTCGCGCACCGGAGTTGCATCAAAAGCTCAATGCGCAATCCGAGGCGGCATTACGTGATCCGCTCACGGTCATGGATCGGGTGAATTTATATGCTTTGGCGGTAAACGAGGAAAACGCCGCCGGTGGCAGAGTCGTAACCGCGCCCACTAATGGCGCTGCGGGTGTCATCCCTGCAGTTATGCATTATTACACGCGTTTCGTTCCAGGCGCGAATGACGAAGGCATTGTCAAATTTCTTTTAACCGCCGCAGCCATCGGTGTTTTGTACAAAGTAAACGCTTCTATTTCCGGTGCCGAGGTCGGTTGTCAGGGTGAGGTGGGGTCGGCATGTTCAATGGCAGCCGGCGCGTTGGCGGAAGTCATGAGTGGCACACCGGAACAGGTGGAAAATGCTGCGGAGATTGGCATGGAGCATAATCTAGGGTTGACCTGCGATCCCATCGGCGGATTAGTGCAAGTGCCCTGCATAGAGCGTAATGCCATGGCAGCGGTAAAAGCCATCAATGCCGTTCGTATGGCATTGCACGGCGATGGTAAACATTTTGTTTCACTGGATAAAGTAATCAAGACCATGCGCGACACCGGCCGTGATATGAAAACCAAATACAAAGAAACCGCCCGCGGCGGTCTAGCTGTCAACGTACTGGAAGTGCCGGTGAATGTGATTGAGTGTTGAATAGCAAATTAGCGAAAGTTGTTGGTTCGATTATCGGCTTCGGTTTGAGCAAAACAGATAACTAACAACCCGTTGCGGTCTAATTCGCCAAGCCCCGATTACGTCCTATATAGTTCGCAAAACTGACGTTCGGGTGCCAGCAATCTTAGAGGGGTTGCTAGGTTCATTTAGTCAAAGTATCTGATGGTGCTCCGTTATTTTAAATACCATGGAATAAGGGCAATGGCTAAGAGACATTTGACACCATTACCGTAACGGGGCATCTTTTTGTCTATTCCTTTAGGTGATGGTCACCAAAATACATCACGTGGCGATCCAAATCCGCCACATTTTCTGGGGTCAGGACTAGGGTTGCAGAATCCAGCAGAGTGTAGTTGGGTTGGGACTCCGTCCATTCTTTCGCAGAACCTAGAGTGGTTAATGTAATGGATGCGCCCTTGGTCAGATAGTGTTCGGGAATGACCACGTGCGGTTTGATACGATTCATCACGTCGTTGGCTTGCGTGTAGCTCAGGATGTGCTGCGACGAGTCAACCGGTAGGACAAGTACGTCGATGTCAGTGAGTGCCGCCCAAACGTGCGCATCGGGATTCTGTCGATTATCCCCCCAGACCGCGATCCGCAAACCACCGGTTTCAAGTAAATAAATATTATTGTCTAGGTGATGGTAATTGTCCGGTGGACATTGTGGTTGACCGAATTCCGGCATGGCATCGGTCCATTTATACCAACCCGGGGCTTCACACTGATGTTTGTCCGCCAATCCGGTAATCTTGATGTCAGCGAACTGGTATGTGCCAGTCATCCGATCCAGAATCATTTGCCCATTGGGACGTTCCGTTGCGTCGTGGTCGAAATGCGCATGAGTAGACAGGATGGCGTCCACTTCAATTTCCGGAAATTCCTCAGGAAACCATAGTCCCCAGGCACCGGAAGGGTCGTTTCTCCAGGGGTCGAATAGCATAGTCAACCCACCCGGTGATGTCATTTTGAATGCCGCGTGACCGTAAAAATCGATGGTAACCTCACCTGGTGCGGAAGGATCGCTAAGCCCGGCCTTTTGTTTTTCAATGATTTCGTTGTTATTTTTGATCTGCATCCAGGCGGTGGGACCCGCGCTCGCGGCATTCATACCCGTGCAAACCAAAAGCGCGCTTGAAATAATCAAACCAGATAGCTGCTTCGACTGGGTAAATTTCATGACCAACCTCCAGTAGTGTTGAATAGACGTCAGCGGCCAACCTATCAAAACCGGAAGCATTAACATATCCAGGAATAGTGATGGGGAAATAGTGGGATTTTCCCCGTACTGGAAACGAGGTGCGGAACTAGTTCAGCTTGGAGATCAGATGAGAATGAAGGCTCAACGTACGACTGGACAACCCCATCTTCCTGCGAATATTTGCCCGGTGAAAGCTCACTGTGGACGTCGCGGTGTTCAGATGATCCGCGATTTCCTTGGTCTTCTTTCCCTGACGAATTAGGTTGGCCACCTGAATCTCGGTGGGCGTGAGATTATTGCAGTGCTGCACCAGCTCGCTCGAGAACGAACAAGTGATATTCCGCAATCCGGATTCTACGAGCTCAAGGCACCGTGTCCTTTTACTTTCGTCCTTGACCCGCATCGCTTTATGCAGATTCGGTATAATTAGTTCGTTGATATTCGCCAACATGGAGGATTCCACTTCCTTCTTGGTCAACTCGTACTCCCTTAGCAACACTTTGAGTGCCGTATTCACTTCCTTGAGCCGCTTGGTGCGATCCGCCACTCGTTTTTCCAAATTTTTCTTGATTCCTAGCAACTCGGTCTGAGCCGCTTTTCTCTCCGAAATCTCTACCAACAATTTAAGATCGGTCTCCACGATTTTCTTGAACTGCTCCATCAAGTCCCTACACTTAACGGCGTCATTTGTGTCATTTACATCGAGAACACAAATCGTGCCGAATGGCTCGCCGTCCGGCCAATATAGGGGGAAACCCAGGTAAAATGTCATCCCGAGATCAATGTCCGGGTTTTCGTCCCAGTCGGGATCATTCAAGGCGTTGGGGACCAGCAGAGAATCTCCGCGGCGAATCACCTCTTCGCAGTACAAACCCGGATCATACGGACAGGAGTCGCCGGCTTTCCATACGTTACCATCCGTTGCGCTTGCGACGAACACGCTGATGGTTTTCTCGGATTCGAGACGCATAATTAACCCGGCGGGAGTGTTCGTCGTCTTGGCCATCAAGTCGACAATTCGCTGCCAGTTTTCTATGGTTTCTGTGGGAATGTCAGGTTTATAAACCATTTGGCATGAGATTTCTTTTTCTTCAATCAAGCTTACCACATTGATTTAATGCCCCAAAAATCCAACTGCAATTGAGTATTTAACTAAGCCCAGAAACTGCTGGTGGGACGGATGTACATCGTCAAAATAATTCGGACTAATAGGGTGTAGCACAGGGTACACCGACGAACACTGATGATGCGTCGAGTTGATCTAAATCTGGACAGCGTTCAATGCCAAGAAAGGTCGAAGTGTCTACTGCCCCAAACAAGCTAGCTAAGCTTGGTTTGTTGCTCATGAGGTTTTCCCGTAGATTGTGTGTTTTTCTAGTGAATGAAATGTGTTTAATTTCAGATTGTAAAACGTTGTAGGGTACACTTCTTAGATTGTGTGTTTTTATAACTAGCCTGGTATCAGCTATGTTTAAAGATAACGTAACAGAGGGGACCCGATAAAATGCCAAAATACACGCTATTACCCCAACCGCAGGGATACGGTTATGAGATAGGTATATTGCTCCTCGATCTTGTGGAAACCCATGTGCCCGGTGATACCGCACATGCTGGAAGCTATGATTTCCCTGTGATTTTCAAGGTTGTTGATTCTGCGAATGTATCGAGTGTCACCAATGGGGAGAAGTCTGTAGAGCCCCATATCGTTGCGGCAGCGAAAGAACTTGAAAGAATGGGTGTTAAGGCGATCTCTAGTAATTGTGGGTTCATGCTACATTTTCAGGAAGCCGTTCGAAACGCTGTTAACGTACCCGTATTTCTTTCTAGTCTTCTACAATTGTCTCTAGCCGCTCGATTTATTTCGTCTGGGCAGAAAATTGCAATCCTTACAGCATTTACTGAAAGATTAACGCCTGAAGTGTTGCGTCTGGCGGGCTTACCCGACAATGTTGAGGTGGTTGTGAATAGTATTCAAAACACACCGGAATTCCTTAATATGCAAATTGCGGATTCGGATACAGATGCTTTCGGCGACCGTTTAGAAGAAGCCGCAGATCAACTGTTCAGTACTGAAGATAATATCGGCGCTTTGCTTTTGGAATGTGCGGTATTTACACCTTATGCCGAAAGGTTACGCAAAAAATATGCTTTACCCGTATTTGATTTTATTTCTCTGATTGACTACGGTCATGCCGTTTCAGTGGGTAAGCGAAGTAATGATAGGAGGCGATCCGACTGAACGCTTTCAGTATATTACGGAAGCTTTCGGAAATTCTTAAAACTTCTGCTTTGGGTCCGGACTGTGTGAAAAGTCGGTAGTCATTAGAGCAGGGAAGTTATTGAGTTGAGATAAACTATGACGGAATTTATCCAAGGCGAGAATCGCTATCAGGGCATATTGTTTCTGGACAAGCTCGACGATTACACTACCGAAGACATCGCTGTACGTGTAATCGATGTATTTGTTGATGAGTTTGCATGTTTTAGCTTACAACAAGAAACGCGTCGTAAATACCATGGGGCCGAAGGCCCTAATCGCTACCATCGAGGCACAAAGCAGTTGGTCCTTTACGAACAACAAATCATACCCCAAGGCAAAAACACATCATCCAGTGTCGATGGCAGCGCTCATGACCGGCTAATCACCATCAACCGGCAATAATCGTTTTCGCATTGCACATCGCAGTCGGTGGCGATGCATCGATATCGTAAATCAATTTTTCACACAATCCGGGTCGTTTTGCGAAGACTTTCGGTAGTTTAGGTCGCTAGGCCTCGCAAAATTCCGGCACGCGATTGTAGGAGTTGTGGTCAATGAACTCTAACTATTTGATGTTGTTCCTGAGAGATAGTTTACAACTTCTCGGGGCGTTCATTGCACCGATTTGCAGGGTCTTGCAGCACAATGCACAAGTTATCTACATAAAATCCCAGCAGACTAATGTGCAAATACAACGAAACGTACGAATCAGGTCGTTACTATTACAGTTTATGTTTCCACGAGATCAATCGATCGTACGATTTCAATAGCATCTTGTTAGAGATTTATCGGGTGACATTATAAACGCGCACCACGAGCATCTATTTCAATGTTCTCACTAGACTATCCTGAACAGAAAAACTCAATCAACATTGACAAGTTTTTAGTTGGGACAGCTCATGCCCTAGCGATGATTAACGCCCGGTTGAAACATCGATAAGGACACAGTGTCTCAAATCCCGTTTCCTCGAGCCAGCTCCGGTAATCCTCAATGGATGTAATATAGTCAGTCTTTGTCTGGTATTGGCGATGGTATTCATCAAATTCGAGCACATCCTCAGATGCGGATGTACACATCCAGTTCCAAGTCGCACGCCAGTCATTAAGCCAAACGCCGCCTGGATAATCGAATCGATCGAGAATATAAAATGGACGCCCTGCGGGCAGCCATTCATGGACCCGGGAGAAAACCGCCCGTTTCACATCATGAGTTACTTCGTGTAAGGCCTGGACGCAGATAACTGCATCGGGTGAACTATCTAGATCAATTTCATGGATTGACGAGAAGTCACCCTGAACTAGTCTAACGTTAGACAACTTATCGACCTCACAACGTCGCTCAGCCAGTTTCAGCATGGCCACGGAGGCATCGACGCCGGTGACACGACAATGATCAAAAAATGCCGGATGACGACGATTTATGGTGGATTCGACTTGAGCCGAGCCAATGCCGAGATCTATTAGATGCGTTGCCGCACTTGCTGCGAGCAAGTCGGCGAGTAACGATAACTGATTCGTTCGATCCGGATTAGTGTATAGATTACCGGCTGCATCCCAGTGTTCCGCGAAACATCGATCGTGCCAGTCGTCTTTTGTCACCTCTGGCCTTTTTGCCAAGTTACTTGAAGTTGATAAACACTGCCGATGTCCAGACCTTCGCATCATCTCCCTGATGCGCAACCATATAGACTGGCCGATGCCCATAGGGCCCATTTGTTGGATCAACTTCAAAGCTACCGGTTACCTCCCGTGGAGAATCCAATTCACTGAGTCGATCCATCGCAAGAAACATGTCTACTCCCGGCAGTTCCTTCTTCAAAGTCGCTGCTTCAAGCAGTTCTTTGCCGGTGATTTCCCAAGTGAAGGTTGGACAATGCACGAATGGATTCCCTTTTAGCGGATCACCTACTTTCACATAGCCGTCAATCGTCCCTTCAATCTTTATCCGCGCTTTATCGAGATTGGTGACATCCAACTCTATCGCGTCCACATCTCCATAGGTATCGCTTTTGAAACTGACCGTCGTTGCGCTTTGACGCCAACAAGTTTCTTCCAAATGTTCAAATCCAAGACCGATGAACTCATTGATCACCGCGTTGGTGATGCTTATCGTCCCTTTCCATGCGGCCCAGCGATAGCGATCTTTAATACGCGCACCACCCCAGCGAAAACGAATCTTACGATCAGAGTAGCCCAACTCCTCTTGCAAGTTGCGTCGCCATATTTCACCGGTGTGGTCGTAGGCGATTAGTTTGTCCCAGCCACGATCGCCGAGGAATCGATAATCGATTTGAGCGGCACCATTATATTCGAACGCATCGCCCATGATGTGTTCGCCACAACTAATCAATCCAAACGCCCTTTCACCTGTCGAGGCAAAGGTATGACGCTCGCGTAGGGCCTTGGCAATCGCTTTGCGGGTTAACTCCGGTGCAATGACGCCAGATATCCCACCCTTGGTACCAAAAACCGCGGTACCCGGTACACCGCCGCCGCAGCGTCCACGATGTTCGTCACCGGCCATGCTGGCACCGATTTTATAGCCGCGCTCCATTGCTTCCTGATACAGCCAACCAAAATGTCCCCAGGCCGAGCCAATTTCAATCAGTTTTTCCAGTTCCGGATGATGCCAGTCGAGAATGCAGCGGCGACCACCGACATGCGGGATCAACAAGTGATCTTCCGGATCATTAATGTAAGCCGCCCATAATTCTTCCAGTGGCCAAGCGCCGGGAACCGCTTCTGTGGTCCCGGAGTCTTCGTTCCAGTCCACCGAACGCACATGGGTACCATCTTTCAGGAACGGAAACTCTGGCTCGCCGTCATGTAAAAACACAACGTTATGGTCACCACCGGCGCAGGAACTGCCGCACCACTCGGTCCCCGGATATGCAATGAATTCGCCATCTGTACAGATGCCCCGAATTAACTCAACGGTTTTGTTCCAGCGCTCTGTTGTGATGTTGAAGTCGTTATGCGCAAACGCAAGCACGTCAAGGCCGGTGACATCCCTGCCATACGTCAGATTGTATTCCGTTGAGTTGGTACCGATCGTGTCGTTGGAGTGGACATGCAGGTCCGTGTAGAAAATGCGCGGATAGGTCAACGCTTTATCAATGGTGACGTAAAACGTCCGATCTTTAACCGCGGGGTGTTCCGGCATGGTTGCACTAATTATCAGTTCACCAGCGTTATCCGTTGGGATATCTTCCAATAGGGAAACGCTCCAGCCCTCCCGAGGCGTGGTGATGTCTTTTTCGTAACATGCTTTACCATCGAGCGCAGCCTCAATCTTGATCTTGTCGGGCCGGTTCCAACAGGTATTGCCCCACTCATCCTCTATGCGTACACGCAGCGGCAATTGCTCACCCTGTTTAACGATACGCGATCCAGCCCATTGCAACAATGCTGGAACACCCGGCTTGATATTGACGACCAGGTCCGGTTCCACAGCTGCGAAACGGGACGTCCCCAATGGATCGACATAACAGCGGAACTTGAAATCCTGTTCGGTAAATGTTTGCACGCGAGTGCCGGGCCCGCCAAAGCGGCGATCACCCATACGAATGATGATATGATCGCCGGCCTTCAGGTAACCATCGAAGGTGTCCACAATGATAGCCTTCTGAAAGGGGCGCTCATGCCCCTTTTGATCAAATCGCACAGATAATTTTTGAACCGATGCCGGACTCTGTCCTTCAACGGTGGGGCCCGCATGATACTCTGCTGAAACGTAATTGGCGGCAGTAGGATCGGTAGTCTGGAATAACTCCCAGTCAGAATAAAATCGAAACGTCGCCTTGAACCAGGAGCCGTCGGCCATTCCCGATTGCCCCAATTCGTAGTCGATGATGACTTCCTGCCAGGAACCGGCATCCATTTCCTCAATATTGCAACTAACCTTGCCCAGAAACGGCATATCTTTTGTCTTGTCATACAGGCCTGTAGGTGCAAAATAGGAATCGCCTAATTTTTGTTTCAATTCGGCGTCTGTCATTTTTTGCATGGGTGCAACCTCTTAACTGTGTTACTCGCAATTCGTCAGTAGGACTTATCCTGCACTCTTCTTACTCCCTTTGAAGCTGGTCCAGAAGGTGCGCACGATTACAAACAGCGTCATTGCCATCAATGCCATGGCGACGGGCCGCTGGAAGAACATGAACGTATTATTTTCGGAAATGATGACGACCTGTTGCAGCGCGCGTTCCCACTCCGGCGCGAGAATGAAACCGATCAGTAAAGCCACGTAAGAGTAGTCAAACTTACGCATGAAATAACCAATGACACCAAATGCGAGCATGACGCCAACATCGAACAAGGATGACTTGCCGAGGTAAGCACCCATCACACAGGTGAATATCACGATTGGGTACAAAATCATGGCGGGGATATCCACGGCCTTGCAAAACAGGCGCAGACCAAAACGCCCAATGACAAGTAAGAACAGGCTGGCCAGAACCAGGCTGCCATAAATGCCGTACATCAACTGGGCATTTTCCTTGAACAACAACGGACCTGGTTGCATGCCATGGATCATGAATGCCCCCATTAACATGGCTGCGGCAAGATTTCCGGGAATACCCAGAACGAATAGCGGAATTAAACTGGAAGCGACCACCGAGCTGTTGGCGGACTCGGACGCTGCGATACCTTCCAATCGCCCTTTGCCAAATTCTTCCTTGTGCTTGGATCGCTTCATCGCCTGATCGTAGGACATGAACGACGCAACCGGTGCCCCGAGTCCCGGCATCGCGCCTACGCCAACACCGATCAGGCAACCCCGCAGCAACGTTTTTATATTTGAAAAGAATTCTTTGAACGTTACATACCTATCTTCCAGCTTGGATGAGAACACGTGTGCAGCCTGTTCAGCGCTGCCTTTAACTGTGAATCGTTCCAGTTGAATTAAAATTTCGGAAAATGCCAGCAAGCCGATAGCGACAGGTATTAACGATAGCCCGCTACCCAGTTGATAAATATCAAAGGTCAGCCTGGGTAATGCGGTGACGGGTTCGGTACCGATCAAACCCAGGACAATGCCAAATGCTGCGGCAATCAAACCGCGGCTGATTGAGGTCGTCCCAATGCCGGCGATCACCGTCAATGCCAGGGAAATCAGTGCAAATATTTCTGCCGGCCCCATAAACAACGCAATCGCAGCGAGAGGCGCCGCAATAACGATAAGCACGATGGTTGACAAAAAGTCTCCAGCCACTGAACTGTACAACGCCATGCGTAGCGCCTTTTCACCCTTGCCCTGCTGGGTGAGTGCATAACCGTCCCATGATGTTGCCGCGGCTTCCGGCGTGCCTGGTGTGCGTAATAGAACTGCCGACACTGCACCACCGAAGAATGCCCCTTTATTCAGGCCGACAAGAAAACCGATGGCGGTCAGCGGCGTCATATAATAAGTAATGGGAATGAACAGCGCGATGGCCATAGGGCCGTTAATTCCCGGAATCGCTCCAACCAAAACCCCGATGGCGACACCCAAAAACAGATACGTCAGACTGCCCAGGGAAACGGAGTCCAAAAGTCCAGCAATAATCAATTCCATGGTTTGTGTTCGACTTGCGGGTCGCGGCTAGAAAATCTGTGGCCCGGGCACAGGCACTCCGAAACCGTAACGCATGATGACGTAAAGAGCGGCCACCAAAGCAACGGAAATGACAATTGGCTGCAACCGCTTGCGGCTACCGATGACGTACTGAAGAATCATCAGAAAAGCGAAGGACGTGATCGCGTAGCCGGCATAATTGATGGCCACCAGCAACAGCACGCATGGAATCATAATGCTGGCGAGATGAAAAAGATTTACCCGCCCAACTTGGGTAAATCCTCCACCATCTTCAATATCCTCTGGAAACTCGCGTTCTTCTGCTGGAATCGTTTTATTTAGAAACAACGCTATAGCATTACGCACCAATGAAATACAGGCCATGACCAACATTACGCAGACCGCGGTAATCGGCACCAGCGCTGGTGGTGCACCGTATCCGGGGTAGGCTGGGGTGTAGGTTGGGATGGCCCAGGCGAGCAACAGAATGCAAAAGCCGATCAGAAACAGATACCCAAGCGTGTCTCTTTTTATTCTTGTCACGTGTTTGTCCTCACTCTCACGTGGTCACAGTGCCCGACATTCGTCAACGTGATCACCGGGCCAAACCAAAGTTCAGCGCGATGAATAGCGTTAATTACATTTTTGCCTGTTTTTCGAATGTTTCGTATAGCTCAGCCGCTGTCTTGTCAGCATGGTCTTCTCCCCACTGGACCGGTCGCATCAGTAGGTTCTCGGTGATGAACGTCTGAGTTTCCTCGCTCTTCGCCAGTTCGTCAGCGGCCGCCAGCAGTTTGGATTTCGCATCCGGATCCAGATCTTTTGGTGCTACCAGGGCAACGATCATTTCAACCTGTTCGTCATAACCCTGTTCGCGCAAGGTGGGGACATCGGGAATAGGAGGCAGTCGATCCCCGAGGGCGGCGGCAATCAGCTTGATGGTGCCGGCTTCTACGTGTTTGTAAAGTATGGCGCCAACGTAACCTACGTCAGCGTGTTCGCCAGTTACCGCTTTGATGACTGAAGGCCCGCCTTTAGAAGGGATTAGTGACAGCTTAACGCCTTCTTGCTTTGCAATACGGGTAATGGCATCACGATCATCCGCGCCATGGAACATGGCGACCATAGCTTTATCATTTTCCTTGTGCCACTCAAATGCCTCCTTCAATGTGTTCCAAGGCTTATCGTTCTTGGATATAAACCCACTGGAATTCAGCGCAATCAGGGTAAGGAAGTCAAAATCTTCCGGCTTATAGGTGAGTTCGGCATGGTGCGGCGCGTAGGTGTACGCAGTCAGCGAGGTCACGCCGATGGTGTAACCATCGGGTTTCGCTCTGCTTAATTCCGTCGCCATGACGGTACCGTGGGAGCCAGTCACGTTTTTAACATTGATCGGTTGACCTAGAATTTCGCTCATGCGCTGGCTCAGACCACGTGTCAGACGGTCGATTTGTGCACCGGGTTGCGTCATCGTGAGGAAGGTAATTGGGCGGCTCGGATAATCAGCGGCGCTAGCGCTCATGATTACCGCACTCATCAGAAGACCAATCCCGAGACTCAAGACTCTATTCATTATTTTTTCTCCTAGGTGATAGTTTTATTTGAATGTTTACCCCTTTCTACGTAAGGGCTAGCTGTATATTCGCTCTTTTTCCGGCTCTATAGTAGTTAATTTTGGTTGGCATGTTTGTCATCCAGACGACAATGCCCTTTGCGACAGACATTGCCTGGAAAAATAGTAATTCAACTATTTATTAAATTTATTTATATTGCAGGCAAACCCAAAGGAACTATGTGGGCAGCATAATCGTCGCGGATCCATATTTTGTGTCTAACAAAACTGTAGCCAACATGTCATGATGTGGTTCGAACAAGTGGGTAGGACAGCAAATTGCGGTCAGTCACCAATCTCGACATAGATCCATTCAAGAACATGCTCGTTCATGAGTTTTCCGGTGTTGACGAAGGAGATGTTGACTGGTCGAACGCCCATGCCAATTTTCTCTCCAGCCTGTTGCCGGAAGAGACACAGGATCTTTTAAAGTGCTCTCGCCTCCTGATCCTGAAATTACGCGACCACTTGTTTCGAGCGGGTGATCGCCCGGACAACGTTTACATTGTTGCCGAGGGCTGTATCCGGTTGTTCCAAGCCTCGTCTACCGGGAAAGAAACCATCCTGTGGCTTAATTTTCCAGGTGAGCTATTCGGTATGGCCGAACTGTGGAGTGGCAACGAACGGCAAGTATATGCCGTGGCGAACGAACCGAGCCAGGTTTATTCTATTCGCCGTCAAGACTTTACCCACTTTTTAGGGGCACACCCGGAAGCTGCCATGAAGGCCATTGGTATCCTGTCGGCCCGGGTCCGTGCGCTGGGTCACATCCTGGTGGGGTTGGCCTCCGACAATGTGGAGACTCGCATCGCCCGGTTGTTGATGCGCTTCGCCGCTATATCATCGGGGACTCGTTGCAATGCCAGCACCACCAACGGCGAATTGTGCGTGAACGTGCGTCTGACACACCAGGATATCGCAAACTTGATCGGCGCCAGCCGTCAAACTGTTACCACTACTTTGGCTCATCTGCGCAAAATTGGCGCGGTGCGCACGGTTGATCATCATATTCACATTGTGCAACCCAATCATTTACGCTGTTTACTTGAGCTGAACACGATATAAGCCTAGAACCCATCTCAATATGCCTGTGCATCACCGACACGTCGTTAAATACATTCTCAAAATGCTCATGTGCTGGCGTGTACATTGCGCTTTTAAGAGCGTTTTCGCCTTGTCTCAGCATCACTCACCTGTTTTGAGATAGGTTCTAGTTGACCAGGCTAAAAAAATGAATAGGCTAAAAATGAGCCCGTTGCCTTGGCCGTCTGAGGCTGCAAAATATCCAGACAATGATGTGCGTGCTTTCCTTGCACCCGGTAGTAATGTGTTACTGGACTTCCACGGCGATCCTATGACGGCAGGCCTGACAGTGTTCTCTGATGGCAATCATCATATGGCACTCGAAGCCGCAGTGCGTGCCTTCCTTGATGCCAATCCAGATGTGGGCGACGTGTTCTACACTACCACGCCGCCCGCCCCGCTGGTGGATGCACTGATGATGGGGAACGGCCTCGTGCTGGGTAATCTGCGTATCAGCCGCAAACCGGATGTATTCATCGGCCCTCGCAACATTTTGGAGGGCCTAGTTGAGACTGGTCACGTTACTCGACATGTGCCGTTCGCCGAAAGTCGGGGAAACGTCCTCTTGGTACGGAAGGACAATCCTAAGGGCATTACGTCAGTCGCTGACTTGCTTTCCGACGATGTCACTTTAACTTGTTCGAATCCGGTAACAGAGAAGGCCAGCTTCGAGGTCTACAAGGAAGCGATATCTAATATGGCGCAAGATGTTGGTATTGACAAAGACGCAATCGTAACGAAATTATCGGTTGCTGGCCCAAGCACGGTTCATTCCCAGATCATCCATCACAGGGAAGTACCTGAATTGATCAGTGCCGGCTACGCTGACGCCGCGGTGGTCTACTATCATCTGGCGCTTCGCTACACGCGAGTCTTTCCCGATATTTTTGACTTTCTCGATATTGGCGGCGTGTTATCAGGGCAGCACACCACCAAGAACCCCATAACACGCTATCACATCGGACTCGTTGCAGATGGCGAAAAGTGGGGCGAATATTTTGTCTCGTTCATGCAAGGCAACACAGCGCAAAACCTATATGAGAAGCACGGGCTTTTACGCCTGCACTGAAGTTTACACAAAACAGTCGTTGATTGAGATATCAAACCTCACGAGGGGCTGAACCAAACTGCCGAAAAAATCTAGGGGTAGAGCAGAGCACGATCTTCTCTGATTCATTTATCTCAATAATTTATATACTCAACACGCCTCTCATTTCATTGTTCATGAAGGCGAGGGAAGATAACCACTTCCCTATCGAAGGCAAGCACGATCCCGCCTGAGGAGTTTAAACGATGCCAAAAACTATACTGATCACTGGTTCGACTGACAGTATTGGTCTGGAAACAGCCAGAATGCTAATCTCGTTGGGTCACCATCTTCTGCTACACGGCCGCAACCCAAAAAAACTGGGGACCGTGGAAAGGTTGTTGTCTGCGTAGGTTGGCAGCGGACATACTGAGACCTATGTGGCTGATCTATCGCGTATAGCCGATGTAGAAGCACTCGCTCAGGTCGTCGCTGATCGGCATTCGAATGTTGATGTGTTGATCAACAATGCGGGTGTCTTTAAAACCCCCGATTCCATCACGCAGGACGGATTGGATGTGCGCTTTGCGGTTAACACCGTCGCATCTTATCTACTAACGCAACGGTTTCTGCCGTTGATGAATTCCTCTGGGCGTGTGATCAACGTGTCCTCAGCTGCGCAGTCTCCAGTTGATCCGGAAGCGTTGACTGGTCGAGTCAGACTATCGGATGACTTCGCTGTCTATGCGCAAAGCAAACTCGCGCTGACCATATGGTCACGCCAATTGGCGCTTTCGCTAAAGAATGACGGGCCGACCATCGTCGCGGTTAATCCCGGTTCTATGCTCGGCAGTAAAATGGTGAAAGAGGGGCTTGGTGTGGCCGGCGGCGATATTCGTACTGGCGCGGAAATACTGACTCGAGCAGCACTTGACGATGAATTCGAAACTGCTTCCGGCCAGTATTTCGACAACGATTCAGGTCAGTTTTCCTCGCCCCATCCTGATGTACTTGATCCTCAGAAATCGCAAGAGATTGTTCGGATTATCGAAGTGGTTTTAGCTGAAAAAACACAATCGCACTAAAAATTCCAGAACCAATACGCGTCCAAACCCACTATGGTACGTGCGTTTTTAACAATCGTAGTTTTCGTTTTTCTTACCTCTAGTTTGACGTTCGCGCAGTCGAGCGACACTGTTCATATCGCGAGCTTCAATATTCACTATATCGTGCCCCACGACAATAATGACGATTGGGAAGAACGCAGGCACGCGGTCACCCGCGTCCTGGAGGACATGAATGCCGACATCGTTGCATTCCAGGAAATGGAAACCTTCGATGGCGGCCACTACAGTGAGCGAAATTTACAACTTGAGTGGATAATGTCTACGACCATGGGTTACGACGCTGCCGCGATAGGTAACCCCGAGGTTTTTCCGAGTACGCAACCGATCCTCTACAAAGATAGCAAATACGTTGCCGAAGAACAGGGTTTTTTCTTTTTCTCCAACACACCCGACGAAATTTATTCGGAGCAATGGAATGGTGGATATCCGTATTTTTGTAGTTGGGCGCGATTTCGAATTGAAAACACCGAAAAGAAATTTTATGTATTTAATGTCCACAATGACTTTAAAAGCCGCAGCAATCGTCTCAAGACTTCAGAGTTGGTTGCAACTCGCATCAAAAAGATTGTTCAGAAAGACTCGCCTGTTATCGTTTTAGGTGATTTCAATGTACCAAATAGATTCAAAGAGATTCGTCTGCTGGAAGGAATAGGGCTAAGCGTCGTTCCACCCAATGGCGCTACCAACAGGGTTTTGGGTATGCACCTGCTGCCGGCGATTGATCACATCCTCGTTAATGATGTTATCAGTGTGCAATCGGGCATCAAGGTTTGGCGAGGCCGTTATGACGACATCTATCCGGCAGATCACTATCCGATCAGTGTCAATATAATGTTGTAGTGTGCGCTTTAAGCTCGACTCCCAACCGCGTTCAGGTAAAAAACTTTGTGATGATGGCTAAACGGCGGCTGCCTTGCGAGTATTTGGTAACGATATCTCCGAATATACTTCTCATTCCGTTGTTTAAAATATTACGCACAAGCGGGGGGGCAATGATTAACATTCAAGATTTGGCAATGCGGGACATGCAACAACATGCTGTGTTCAAACACAGCAACGTGCTGTCTCCTTACTGTCAGATCGGCTAGACATCGAGGAGGTCAATGATGGCGAAGATTACCGGAATCGGTGGCATCTTCTTCAAAAGCAGAGGGGACAGCGTTGCACTGGCAGCGTGGTACCAGAAGCACTTGGGCATATCACTTGAAGATTTTGGCGGCGCTATCCTCAAATGGCCAGACGACAAGGCTGAGGATCAAGGCCTTACTGTTTGGCATGTTACAGATAGAGACAGCCAGTGGTTCAGCCCAAGCAAATCTCCCTTCATGATCAACTACCGGGTCGACAATCTAGGCGAGCTGCTGACGCAGCTGCGTGCGGGCGGTGTCGAGGTCATTCAAGAACCCGAGTCGCACGAGAATGGCAAGTTTGCATGGATCATGGACCCAGACGGAAACAAGGTCGAGTTCTGGGAGCCGAAGATCTGGGACGCCAAGAACAAAGATGTTTGAGAGTCTCGCCTAACGCCAAAGGCGCAATGCATTGTGCCGTATGAAGGTTAACTCCCTATTGCCAACACAGCTGATCTATATTTGATCCGTTTTACAGGGAAATCGCAACGCGCGGCTAGCCACGCCGAATAAAGATGTATGAACACTTTAAAGGGTAGGTGATGTTTCACTAACCCTCCACACATTTGCTTTGTGGGAATCATTCCAGGCTGTGAAAGGATTTGAGTTTCATAGTAGTGACAGTCTGAAAATTGACTGCAGTGATTGTATTGGTCATCGTAGTGCTCACAAGTCCGATGCCTGGACAACGGATTGATAGAATGGTTTGCCTTTCGCCCACTTTTTTACTGGCATCCGTTCGTTCGGTAGCGGTGCCTTTTATCGTAATGCAATTTTCAAAACGGCCGGCGGATACCTCAACGCCACCCAAAGAGACTATTTCTTCCTTATCCCAAAACGTACTGGGTTCCCAATGGGAACCCACTGCAACGCAATCAGGAAAGACAAGATGTTCGGTTTCTTTTCCCGTATCATCGAACTCAGAGGAATAGTATCCGTCTCCTGTTTTTTCGCTGAATAGTATCGGGTAATCCGATGGAAAATAGTCGGGCAGCCCCGCACCGGTCACATTGACGGTAAGCGTTTTTACATTGTTCTTGACCTCACTTCGTACAGGTGTATAAGTATATGACCCGATAAAGTCATCGAATTTCATTTCTGGTAAAGCGGCCGCCGTGACGCTTTTATAGTCATAGACTTTGACTACATTTTCCGGCTCCGCATAATCAGAAATCTCAATATCGCAAGCACGCACATGAATCGCGCTTAAAATGCCGCAGGAGGCTATCAACGCAAAGGTTGATCCTAGTTTTGAAAATACCAACACGATGATTAATTATTCAATCAAAAATGATCGGCGATTAATCATGGTTAACTCAATCCAGTAAGTCGTAGAACTTTTTTAATCTGCGCTTTGAGTGCATTGTATACTGTCCAGGTTATATCTATTACACAGAAAATCAACGCGTACCAATTTGCTGCATGGAAACTGTTCGGTTGAATAGTTTCCCGGCATTCTTATACGCGATCTTTTCCGCCACGTCGCGTGGTAGTTTCGACAGCCAACGCCGGTTGCTCGCAATAATAGCGGAATAATTGTCCCACTGACTGTTCACCCAGGTGTCACTACCGATCATGAGACGATCCTGAAAGTCAAAGATGATTTGCCGCCATTGCGGGTCGAGCTCTTGATTGTCGCCAAGAATCGCGTATTCCCTGAGTGATGTGTCAGCATACAATTCGGGAAACTCGCGCATCAATGAGTGGATTGCGCCAGGTGGCTCGCCAAGACCGGCGTGCGCCCAAATGATTTTCACTGTTGCGTCGAGTTGATAGACCCAACGGATGGGCTCGGTACCAGAATGGATGTGAAGAGGTATGTCGCGCGCCTTGGCCATGGCGATGACATCACGAATCAGCGGCTCGTTCCACATCGCCTGGTTGCGAATGTGGAACTCACCAATGCCTTCGTGCGGATGCGACTCAAGCCGTTCAAGCAAATAGTCTTTCATGCCCGCAACGGAGGTCCAGTTCGATGAATCCGCGCTCCTATGATAGGGGCGCAGCTCCGGAACGATTCGCTTTGGTGCATGTCGCCACAACTTAATCGTACCTTCATCGGGTGTGGATGAAACCAGCCCCATAGCGACACCGTTTCCATCCATCAGTTCCATCACTTTCTCCACCGGATAAGGAATCCAGGCCGGCTCCTTATAGTGCATATGTACATCGAACAAAGGGACATCGGCGATCGCGGCACCGATAGGTTGATCGTCAGCCAGCACGACAAAGGTAAACAACAGCGCGCCCGCCAGCACGATGCCGATGTTTAAGATACTAATGGATATGTATCGATTCATAACAACATTCAACTCTATTCGTTAAGGACATAATGCTAGCAATTTACTTTTAACCGCATGAGACTAGCGCCACATCGGTGAAAAAATCTGTCCGGTAATGGACCCAAGAGAATTGGTGGGCCCGGTAGGTATCGAATTTACCATCAACTAAATCAACGCATTACGCGCACCGGCCCAGCGCAAACGTGACTAAAGATGACTACAAATCACAGATGATGACTGTTTTCAGTCACGTTTTGGTCACAGTCAATCACAAATGGTATCTATGGTCGGGCACTGGTCGTCACGAACGACAGACTTCAGTCTACGCAGGGCAAGGTTGAAATTTGGGCTTTGGCATAGAATATGTAATCGTTTACACTTAGTGTGATCACCACAAATTCCGATGAGAAAAGCTCCCACCATTAAAGATGTAGCTATGCGCGCGGGCGTATCCGTTGCAACGGTATCCCGGGCAATGAATGAAAGCGGTCCGGTGAGCGACGAAGCTAGAGAGGTTATTAATAAAGTGATCAATGAATCGGGGTTCCGGTTAAACAAGATTGGTCGCCAACTCAAAACCGCCCGTACCCACACTATAGGTGTCTTGGTTCCGAGTCTGAAGAACCCGATATTTGCCGATGCAGTTGTTGGTATCGAGCGTGCGGCGGAGCTCAATGGATATAATGTTCTACTCGCTTCATCCGGTTACAGCGCGGACAAAGAAACGTCAACAGTAGAAACTTTTTTAAGCAGTCGTGTAGAGGGATTAATACTGACCGTAGCTGACGGGGAATCGAGTCTGGCACTAAGACGTTTATCCGCAACACAGCTTCCGTTTGTATTAATGTTCAACCCGTGTAAACAAAACAGCTATTCAACGGTGAGTATTGATAATCGATTGGCGGCTTTTGAACTTGTCGATGCCTTGGTTAAATTAGGGCATCGCCGAATAGTGATGATCGCGGGTAAATCTTCCGAATCGGATCGTTCAATAGAAAGACAAGCGGGTTATGAAGACGCTTTGGAGCGGCATGGTATTGACCAAGTTGAAATCGTTGAAGTTGGTTTTGAAAATCCCGCACTTGTTGCCCGAATCGAGAAACTTGCAAATAAACAACTTCCTCCCACTGCATACTTTTGTTCGACGGATATCCTTGCGATAGCCACGATTCGCGCACTCACACAAATCGGAAAAAACGTACCCGACGATGTATCCGTTGTCGGATTCGACGGGATTTCCATTGGCGAGTGGCTCACGCCTAGTTTAGCAACGGTGATTCAACCCGCCGAGGATATGGGCGAGAGGGCAACACAACATTTGATTGGCCGAATTGACGAAAATGAACCGGTAAACGACTTGGTATTACCACACCGCATCCGTTCAGGCGAGTCGTGGAGGCAAACTTTGAATTAACCAAACAACATTTATGTGCTTCGATACAGGAGGGCTACAGTCGTCCTTTCATTGAAGATAATCGGCGTAAGTCAAACTACCTATGGAGGTCACTCAAATATGAAAACTAAGAAATTTAGACTGTTTTTGCTTGGCGCAATTGTCTTGTTGTTTGCCAGCATCAGCGTGCGCGCAATCGCCGCAGATGCCATTTGTTATAACTGTCCACCGCAATGGGCTGATTGGGCTTCACAGCTCGAGGCTATTAAAGAAAATCTTGGTCTGGATATTCCCCACGACAATAAAAACTCCGGGCAAACGCTCTCACAGTTAATTGCCGAAAAAGATAACCCGGTCGCGGATGTTGCTTACTATGGTGTTTCTTTTGGGATTGCCGCAAAAAATGAAGGAGTGGTGGAACCCTATAAACCAGCGAACTGGGATGACATCCCCGAGGGTTTGAAAGATCCGGATGGGAATTGGTTTACCATACATTCCGGCGCTTTGGGTCTTTTCGTAAATGTTGACGCGCTAGGCGGTGCCCCGGTTCCTGCGTCGTGGAATGATTTATTGAAACCGGAGTACAAAGGCATGGTTGGGTATCTAGATCCATCCAGCGCATTCGTAGGTTACGCAGGTGCTGTCGCAATTAATAGAGCTTTGGGCGGTAGTCTTGATAATTTTGATCCAGCTATAAACTACTTTAAAGAACTGGCTAAGAACGATCCAATAATCCCCAAGCAAACGTCTTATGCCCGTGTACTATCGGGTGAAATTCCAATTCTTTTCGACTATGACTTCAATGCGTATCGTGGAAAGTACAAGGACAATGCACACGTGGAATTTGTCATTCCACAAGAAGGTACAGTCGTCGTACCGTACGTTATGAGCTTGGTAAAAAATGCGCCCCATGCGGATCATGGCAAAAAGATTCTGGATTTCATTATGTCTGATGCAGGTCAGGCGGTTTGGGCAAACGCGTTCTTGCGGCCGGTTCGTGCGAGCGCAATGTCGGAAGAGGCGCAATCCAAATTTCTACCTGCATCGGAATATGAGCGTGCGCAACCGATTGACTATGCGCGTATGGCTGAGGTGCAAAAAGATTTCGGCGAGCGTTATCTCAATGAAGTGAGATAGATGATTTGAACAACAGGGACTCTTTAGAGTCCCTGTTTTCTTTCTAGCTTTACCCATCAGCAAGCATGGAAAAACGTGAGTTGCCAAATCTGATCGTTTTGGCATTGCCGGTCATGGTGGTTACTGTCGCGTTTTTTTTACTCCCACTTACCCGTCTAACGATGGTTGCCGGTAGCGGGGCCGACGGCTTATCGGCCTATAGCGCTGCTTTTACGACTCCGCGCTATTTTGAAAGTCTCATTGCGACAACGTTGCTTGCCGCGACCACCACATTAGTGACGTTGATCATCTCGGCTATTGCGGGTTTGTTTCTCGAACGGAATCGTTTCTTCGGGCGTAATTTTCTCATTTCTTTATTGACTTTCCCCTTGGCGTTTCCCGGTGTCGTTGTTGGGTTTATGGTGATCATGCTTGCGGGCCGACAAGGCTTAATCGGCGAAGTCTCGAAGTTGTTAACCGGAGACAAGTTGGTGTTCGCATACTCGATGGCTGGATTATTTGTCGGCTATGTTTATTTTTCTATTCCGCGTGTCATCTTGACGATTATGGCCGCAGCCGAGAAACTCGATCCGGCATTGGAAGAGGCAGCCCGTTCGTTAGGCGCATCGCCCTGGCATGTGGTGCGTGATGTGATATTGCCCGCGTTGAAGCCAGCGTTTATTGCATCGGGTGCGATAGCGTTCGCGACCGCCATGGGTGCATTCGGTACGGCATTTACCTTGGCCACGGATATCGACGTATTGCCAACGACCATCTATACGGAATTCACGTTACGCGCGAATATTGCGATGGCTGCTGCTTTAAGCATCGTGTTGGGAATTATCACCTGGTTAGTGCTTAATGTTGCACGATCCATGGCGGGTTCGACTGTGGCTGCGGCAGGATAATCATGCAGCGAAACTATCGTTTTTATTTACAGCTTTTGTTCACTATCTTGGTGTGTTGTTTTCTGATTATCCCCATGATTATGTCAATTATGGCGGGCATTACGGAAAATTATTTTAAGGGGATCGCAAGTGGTGTGACGTTTCGCTGGATTGCGGAAGTATGGAATCTTTACGCGGATACCATTTTCTTGTCTTTGCTCGTTTCTATCGCTTGTCTCGCTTGTACTATTGTTCTCGGTGTTCCCGCCGCCTATGTTTTGTCAAAGCGGCAAGGTCGGGTGGCACGAATGATAGAGGAATTGTTGACCTTGCCGCTAGCCATTCCCGGATTGGCCATTGCGTTAGCGTTAATTATTACCTACGGTGGATTTCGCGAATTTAGGTCAAGTTGGATGTTTATTTTGGTTGGGCATGTTCTTTACACACTGCCATTTATGATGCGGTCGGTGCTTGCGGTATTGTCGACAGCGGATTTTCGCAGCCTGGAAGAGGGTGCGGCCAGTCTTGGCGCTGGATTTTGGCGACGGTTCTTCGACATTGTCATTCCAAATTGTAGGTCGGGCATTGTCGCTGGTGCGTTAATGGTGGTTACCCTGTCAATGGGAGAGTTCAATATCACCTGGATGTTACATACCCCCGAGACAAAAACATTGCCTGTCGGTCTAGCTGACAGCTATGCGTCGATGCGCCTCGAGGTTGGCAGCGCTTATACCATTGTTTTCCTTATCATGATTATTCCATTGCTCATCGCACTTCAATTGTACGGACAACCGCGTCCAACGACATCAAAACCAATGGAAGATACCGATTTGGTAGTTTCCCATCGGGGCAAGACTGAGAAATCGTGAAAGTAAACAATCAGCACCGGACCGCTATTCGACTGGAAGCGTGTGCAAAGACGTTTCCAGACGGCACCAGGGCACTGGAGCCCATGACACTAGAGGTTCACGGTGGGGAAACCATTGTTTTCCTGGGGCCTTCAGGTTGTGGAAAGACCACCACGTTGCGCATCATCGCGGGATTGGAATCACCCGATGCCGGTGGTCGAATTTTCTTTGATGCCCAAGACGTCACCGAATTACCAATCGAAAAACGTAACGTGGGAATGGTGTTTCAATCCTATGCGTTGTTTCCCAATATGAATGTGGAACAAAACATCGCTTACGGTTTGAAAATAAGAAAATCGCCGGATTCAGAAATTGCGTCGCGAGTAGAAGAAATGTTGGACATGATGCACATCCGTGAATTACGTGGACGCACGATTGATCAGCTATCGGGTGGCCAACGGCAACGAGTGGCATTGGCACGTGCCATCGCCGTTCGGCCGCGCGTGCTCTTGTTGGATGAACCGTTAACGGCATTGGATGCATTACTAAGAGAACGTTTACGCGTTGACATCGATGAACTCTTGCGAAGTCTTGGTATCACAGCCGTGTATGTCACCCATGATCAGGCGGAAGCCATGTCCTTGGGTGATCGTATTGTGGTCATGGATCGTGGGCGTGTTGCACAAGTCGGTACGCCACGGGAAATATACTTCAATCCGAAAGAGGTCTTTGTTGCGGATTTCATTGGTACGATGAATCGAATAAACGGGGTTGCGAAAAACGAGTGGATTGAAACAAACAGCGGCCGACTTCCTAATAAAGATGGCAAATCGGGCCCTGTTCAGGTGTTGTTTCGCCCGGAAAATGCGTCTATTGTTGAGAGTGAAAACGCCACGCTAAAGGGAAATGTGGCCGTCGCGTTTTTTCTCGGTAACCGCACACGACTCGTCATAGATGGAATCGGCGACGAAAAAATCACATTGGAAACGGGAAATCGCATGGTCATTCGTGAAGGTGATGAAATCGGTATTGAAGTCGACCCCGATTCATTCTTGGTAATTTGAGAACATGTTGATAGCGCAAGTTACCGATCCACACATCAAGGCAGAGGGGCGCCTTGCGTATAAAAAAGTGGATACCGCTGAAAACCTCAAACGTTGTATCCAGCATTTGTGTAACCTCCTCGTTCCACCAGATATGGTGTTAATAACCGGAGATTTGACAGATTTCGGTCGTCCGGAAGAGTACAAACTTCTACGTCAATTATTGGCGCCTCTGGAAATGCCGACCTATGTTATTCCCGGCAATCATGACGAACGAGAGAATTTCCGCGCGGCATTTTCTGATCATAATTACATTCCCAAACAGGGTGAGTTCTTACACTATGTTGTCGAAGACTACCCGCTGCGAATGATTGGTTTGGATACGACGATTCCGGGAGAGGCAGGTGGTGAGATGTGTTCAAGCCGATTGCAATGGCTAGATCAACAATTAGAAACCAAACCCGATGTGCCGACACTTTTGTTTATGCATCATCCTCCCATAAAAACAGGAATTCAGCATATGGATGTGCAAAATTGCGCTAACGCAGAAGCCCTTGGTGAATTGCTCGAAAAACATTCACAGGTGTTCCAGATATTGTGCGGTCATGTGCATCGACCAATACATACGCAATGGCATGGTGTAACGGTGACTGTAGCACCCAGTTCTTCACACTACGTTGCTTTTGACTTGCGAGGTGATGCACCTCCTGATTTCAATTTAGAACCACCGACCGTGCAACTGCATCATTGGAATAATGACATGTCACTTACCAGTCATTTGAGTTTTATTGGTCAATTTGACGGGCCGTATCCTTTTTTTGATAGTAATGGAAAACTGATTGACTAAGTTCTTAAATTTGAATTGAACGCACTTTGAGTTGTTAAAGTTGAATTGAAACAGTTGGCCGGGGTAGATGATATGCGGGAAGCACAAGTGCCGCGCAGCACATTCCTTTGACGACGTACACATCACGGCCGTTAGTTGTTTTAACACTTATGATACCTGCGTTATTTAGGGAGCTCGATTCGAAAAACGAATAGCGCGTTGTCGACGATAATCTTCAACGAAATTAGAAATTACGAACTGAATTTAGACCGATTAGGCGGCGCCTACAATTTGATATTCATGCGCGATAAGGAAACATGTCCAAAATAAAACCATTGACTGGATTTATTGGTGCTAAAATCGAAAACGTGAATCTGCGAGAACCGATTTCATCGGACGTCGCTAATAAACTTCGTTCCGCGCTGGACAAGTGGCATGTTATTTTCGTGCGCGATCAGTTTCTTGATATTACACAACAAAAACGATTGACCAGTGTATTTGGTGCGATCGTACAACTACCTTATATAAAGCCGATGGATGATCACCCGGACGTCATTGCAGTGCTTAAGGAAGCAAGTGATTGTGGTGTAGGTGTGTTCGGTGGTGACTGGCACGCAGATTTGAGTTTTCTCGAACGACCGCCATCGGGTTCCATCCTAAACGCTGTTGAGGTGCCTGAAGTGGGTGGCGATACGATGTGGGCGGATCAGGCGGCAGCGTATGATTTTTTGCCAAAGGAACTTAAATCTGTCATCGAAGAGCGGAACGCTATCCATACGGGTAAACCTTATGGTGTTAAGCATGCACCACCGCGGGAAACACGATCCAGCGGTTCTATTTCCATGATCCGGGACAATCCTGATGCAGATAGGGAAGTGGTTCATCCTTCTGTCTACGTACACCCGCGCACGGGCCGCCGAGCGCTGAATTTGAATCCAACTTACACCACACGTTTGAGCGGGATGACTGAGAGCGAAAGTGCACCGGTCCTTGATGCTATTTACAAACACTGTACAAAGCCTGATTTTTGTTGCCGCTTTCGCTGGTTGGCTGGTGATATTGCGATTTGGGACAATCGTATGACTTTGCACTATGCCGTCAATGACTACGACGGTCACCGGCGCTTGTTGTATCGCACCGCTTATCTTGAAGAACCCTAGGTGAATACACGAATTGCTGTAGACATTGGTGGAACATTCACGGATGTCGTGCTGGAGCGAGACGGCGCACAGCATTCCACCAAACTACTGACAACCCCTGACCGACCCGCCAGTGGATTTGTTTCGGGTGTCGAAAAAGTACTCGCAGATACCGGTGTGAGCCCCTATGAGGTCGATCTAATTCTGCACGGCACAACGCTCGCGACCAATGCATTGATCGAACGCAAAGGTGCGACGACTGCGTTAATTACTACCGAGGGGCATCGTGACTCATTGGAGATGGCATACGAAAATCGATTTGCGCAATACGATATTGATGCTGATCGTTTGCCGCCACTGGTTGCCCGCGACCTTCGCTTGCCGGTTAAAGAACGCATGAATTACCGTGGTCAAGTGTTAACGCCCCTGGATGAAGCTTCCGTGACCGCGCTGATTCCCACGTTGGAAAAAGTAGGTGTGCGAAGTGTCGCGATCGGTTTATTGCATGCATACGCTAATCCGATGCATGAGGAGGCTGTTGCAAATATTCTCGCCGACGGATTGCCGGAAGTTTCTATTTCATTGTCTTCACAAGTGTGTCCGGAGATAAGGGAGTACGAAAGACAGTCCACTACATGCGCGAATGCGTACGTTCAGCCGATGGTGGCGCGATACCTCGCCGACGTGCACGAAAGATTGACGGAGAGGGGCTTTACTTGTCCTTGTCTGTTGATGACATCCGCCGGCAGTCTGGTGACTATCGAAACTGCATCGCGATTCCCGATTCGATTAGTGGAATCCGGCCCAGCGGGTGGTGCCATCCTGGCCGCGTATATTGCCCGGTCTTTGAATGAGGATAGTGTGGTTTCATTCGATATGGGTGGTACCACGGCAAAGATTTGTTTGATCGATGATGGCGAACCGGCGCTGAGCCGAGAGTTTGAAATTGATCGCGCCCATCGATTCACCAAAGGCAGTGGCATGCCTGTCAAGATTCCCGTAATGGAAATGGTCGAAATCGGAGCAGGCGGAGGTTCCATTGCGCACGTCGACAACTTGAATCGCATAAGGGTAGGCCCGCAAAGCGCCGGCGCTGACCCCGGTCCGGCGTGTTATGGCTTAGGCGGGACAAAACCGACTGTCACCGATGCCAATTTGGTGCTTGGCCGTCTTAGCTCCGAGACTTTCGCGGGTGGGCAGATACGACTTAGCGTTTCCGAAGCCGACAACGCTCTTCAAAGGGGTATTGGGCATACACTCAATGTTGATTCATTGCAAACCGCCAAGGGTTTAATCGAAATTGTCGACGAAAACATGGCGAGCGCGGCACGTGTGCATGCGGCAGAGCGCGGAAAAGAGTTGGCCGGTCGTACCATGATCGCGTTTGGCGGGGCGGCGCCATTGCACGCGGTTCGGCTCGCACAGAAACTGCAAATCAAGAAGGTTGTTGTTCCTAATTCCGCAGGCGTTGGCTCCGCGGTCGGTTTTTTGCTCGCTCCCATTGCCTATGAAGTGGTACGTAGCCGGTATGTACGGCTGGAGAAAGTCGATCCCGGACAACTCAATAGTTTGTTCGACGAAATGGAGACCGAAGCAACGGCGGTGGTGCGTTTAGGCGCTCCCCATGACGAGCTAGCAATTCGGCGTCATGCGTACGCGCGTTACGTCGGCCAGGGTTACGAAGTAAAGATCGAACTACCTTTAAACACGTTCGATGATTCGTGCGCATCGAATATTCAAAATGCATTTGAAGATGTTTATCGATCGCAATACGGTTTGCTGGTTCCCGGTTCCAAGGTAGAAGTGTTGACCTGGTCGGTGACGGTGTGTGTTTCACCTCGTCACTCTTTGCCGGCACAGAATAAACCCAAAAATGTCTTGGCCGATACAGAATCCAGGACACGAGCGCTGTTCTTTCCTGATCTTCCCGATTCCGTGAGTGCGATGGTTCTCGATCGCGATAGCTTGTTAACGGATGAACCTGTATTTGGACCAAGCATCATTCAAGAAGCGCAGACAAGCACAATCATTTCGCGCGGTTGGCGAGCCGATATTAACCTTCAGGGAGATCTTATTTTAAAACGTTCAGATGAAACGGCACGGGTCACCCGGAGCGTTGAATTAGTGCTGAACATACGCAATCAAGTATTGTGGGATCGTTTGATTTCCATTGTCGAGGAACAGGCGCAAACCATTATCCGTACCGCTTTTTCGACCACGGTACGCGAAGCGGGTGATTTATCGGCCGGAGTGTTTGATCCGCTCGGCCGAATGCTTGCACAGGCTGTTACCGGTACCCCAGGGCATGTCAATGCGATGGCGGCATCAGTCGGTTACTTTATTGAGAAGTTTCCAGTGCGCGACATGCAACCGGGCGATGTGTTCGTGACTAACGATCCTTGGTTAGGAACGGGCCATTTATTCGACTTCACCGTCGTGACACCGGTGTTTCGCGGTAGCGATGCAGTCGCGTTGTTTGCTTGCACAGTGCACGTCGTCGACATTGGTGGACCCGGTTTCAGTCCTGATAGTGGTCAGGTTTTTGAAGAAGGTTTGTGTATTCCTATTATGCATTTGTTCGTTCAAGGTAAACCCAACGACAGTCTATTTGAAATTATCCGCGGCAACGTTAGGGAGCCCGTTCAGGTTGTAGGCGATCTTTACTCGCTTACCGCCAGCAACGAGGTGGGTGCAAGCAGACTGCTCGCTTTGATGGATGAGTTTGGGTCAGATGATTTCAGAGAAATTGGTGATCACATCGTCAACACGTCTCGCAAAGCGATGCAAACAGCGATATCCGAACTGCCCAAAGGCCGTTATGAAAATGAAATGATGGTGGATGGTTACGATCGACCGATTTTGCTTAAGGCCATCATGGACATCGGGGCGGTGAACATATTAGTGGATTATAAAGGTAGTTCTCCTGTTTCTCCTTTTGGAATCAATGTGCCGCTCACCTACGCACAAGCGTACACGTCTTTCGGCATTCGTTGCATCGTCGGTAATGACATACCTAATAATACGGGTTCGCTGGAGCCTATTCAGGTCACTGCACCTGAAGGTTCAATCTTGAATGCGCCACGGCCGTGCGCTGTGAATGTTCGTCATGTGATTGGACAAATGTTGCCCGATGTCGTCCTTGGATGTTTACAGCAAGCGATTCCGGGGAAAGTGCCTGCTGAGGGTAGCTCCAGTCTGTGGAATCCGATGTTGTCGGGAGGGCATGGCATGGTTGGTGAACACGCATACGGCGATGCGACGCCATTCTCGGTAACGATATTTCATTCCGGTGGCGCCGGTGCGCGCCCGGGCAAAAATGGCTTGTCTTCCACCGCGTTTCCATCGGGTGTGCGTAACACACCGGTAGAGATTACCGAATCGGTTGCACCGCTTATATTTCGCTGTAAAGAATATCGAATTGGTTCCGGTGGAGAAGGACGCTACCGTGGTGGCGATGGTCAAGTCATCGAGATAGAACACAGTGAAGGCGCACCGTTTGCGGTATTCGCGCTGTTTGATCGTATAGACCATTGCGCACGGGGGCGTGACGGCGGCGACTGCGGTAAGCCTGGTCGTATCAGTCTGAGTAAAGGAACTATACTAAAAGGCAAGGGAAAACAAATCGTTCCCGCCGGTGAGAAACTAGTGTTAGAGCTTCCAGGGGGAGGCGGGCTAGGGCTAACACAATAAGTATTAGTTCGGTTCTGGCAATTGGTAGAAACGACCTAAAGCATAACGCTTAGTCATTTCTAGTGGGGTCCGTTGTATACTCAAAGCGACCCTTCTGTTCTGCGCGAAAAGTCAAACCGAGTCTCGGTTTTTGATAGTACAGAATCAATTTACATCATCTAACGAATAATTACGATTAAGAGTAAAGGTGTAGTGTTTAAAAATATCTATGCGGCAGTGAGTAGTTGCCTATTAGCACCTATCCTTGTCTTGAGTCACGCGCAAGCACAAACATTTTACGTCGCCACCAACGGCAGCGATCAACCGAGCAACGGTAGTCAACAAAACCCCTGGGCAAGCATAAGCTATGCTATCGACCAAGTTCCAGACGGTGCCATCATAGAAGTCGCACCCGGCACTTATAACGGGAGAGTCAGGCTAGATCAAAACTTTACCAATGGCATCCTGATTCGCTCTGCAATTCCGTACAAAGCACGGCTGCGCTACGACAATGGCGCAGTAGTGATCTGTTTTACCTGCCGCGGGGTTACCCTCGAAGGCTTTGATATCGCACATAGCGTGAACAACATGGGGGGTTTGGTCATACAAATCCAAACGTCGGCTATCTCTGACGTTACCTTGCGCAACAATATTATTCATGACAGCATCGACAATGATTTATTGAAAATCAACAACGGTGCACGCAATGTATTGGTTGAAGGAAATATGTTCTACAACCAAGCCGGTAGCGATGAACATATTGATATCAATAGTGTTATCGGGGTCACAGTGCGGGACAACGTGTTTTTTAACAGCACACCGCAATCAATCACTAGCTCTTACGTTCTTGTTAAAGATAGCAACGGTAGTAGCGACGGTGTGTTGGGCTCAAAGAACGTCAATGTGCAGCGCAACATCTTCTTTAACTGGCAAGGTAATGACGGTCAAAGTTTTGTACGTGTTGGCGAAGACGGCACTGCCAATTTTGAAGCCGACAACGTACTAATCGAAAATAATTTAATGATTGGTAACTCCAACCGGCTCATGCGTAGCGCGTTTACTGTGCAAGGTTCAAGCAATGTACGTTTTCGGTTCAATACCATCGTTGGTGATTTACCGTCTCGCAGCTTTGCGGCGCGATTATTGGCCGTTGGCAGTAACCGCCCGAATCAAAATATCGTCCTGAGCAATAATCTGTGGGCGGACCCCACTGGGAGTATGGGTGCTGAAGGTTTTAATGGCGCTGATGTGTTTGACGCGCCGACTGGCGCCAATGCTTCAGTGGAACTGAGGAATAACTTGTATTACAACGGCGGCAACAGTATACCCGCCGATACCACTCAGGAAGTTAACCTAAGTCATGACAGTAATCCGGTGATAGGCGATCCACGCCTGCCCTCACAGAGTGGCTTAGTGTTGCCAATTTACAATGGTTCCAATTTTGGGCGTGGTTTCGATACTATTCGAGACGTGTTTGTCGATTTCGCCACTCGCTACGGCAAACCAGAAAACAATAGCGCGGCCATCAATCAGGCAGATCCTAGCGACGCACCTGCTGGCGATATTCTCGGGATACCTCGGGGAAGTGCACCCGATATCGGAGCTTTCGAAGCGGGTGGAACCACAACAGGGCCGGGACCGCGTCGCAATACAAACGCGTTGCCTTGGTTAATACTATTGTTGGATGAACAATAACAAACGTTGTGGCATCAGGAATCCTACGTAAGGCTTTGCCTTACGCCAAATCAGTAAATGGCGGTCTAAGACAACCAAGCCCCTGTTAAAGCAATGATATTTGTGGGTCATTCCCAACACAATCGGGCAAGAACACCGTATTCGCGATCATAATTTACACAAAGGGTCTTATCTGCCATGAATTGAAAAGCATTGTTACGATACGGAGCGGGTGGGTCGGTAACTACTCTTGTCGACTCGTAAGAAGCATTTTGCATTCGGACAAATTTTGCTCGTTAAGGATCTACTTACAGACTAAGATTATTGTTCAGGCTACAAAGACCACCTCTTATTCAATCTCCTTAATTTTGTCCAACTAGTCTTGACAACGTACAGGGTAAAAATAATCATTATTGCACTTGTTACGTTCTGTATGTCATCTGTGCGCGTGTTGGATGGGCAGTAGTTCTAACTTAGCGGTTGCGCGCACAAGTCAATCGAACTCGTCCAGCACTTCATGCAGGTGTTCGATGGCTTTAAGTCGTGCGCGACCTTTGTCGTCCGAAGCCGCCATTACCGAGACACTGAGAAAGTGCAGTAACGATATGGCGCCAGGATAACGATCAAATACATCGTCTCCCCGTACGGTGCAATACAACGTCCAGGTTGCTTTCGGCTGTCGAGCAGCGGTTGAGTCCGTAATATACAGCACGCGGGAGCCGACATTTGTTGCGATATTCATCACGTGTGTTACATAAGTTACGCGGCGACGAAAGCCGATTACAATGAGAATGTCTTTCGTTGTCATTCCGGCTAAATGTTCGGCGACGGTCTCACCTGCTGCTGGGAGCAGGTGAACATCCGGCCGGGCCTGGATAAGTTGCAAGCGGAAATACCCGGCAAGGTAATAACTATTGCGAAAACCCAGTATGTAAACACGCTGACTTTTCAGTATTCCCTTGGTGATGTCATTCAACAATTCTTTATTTAAATTTTTGAATGTTTGTGAGAGCACTTGAATATCTTGCTCGATATGGTGATCGATCCTTTCATTGGTCGCTTTGGACCTTTGATGACGCGGCATGAGGTAAAGCGGAGAACCCCAATTCTGTGAGTCCCGCGCGGCCCGTCGTGCTTGTTCAAAACCTGAAAATCCAAGCCGCCGAATAAGACGGGTCACCGCCGCTTTGGAACTCTTAGCCAGTGTGGCCAATTCCGTCGCCGAATACGCAGCAACCTCGCCCGGAAATTCGAGAATTAAATCGGCAATTTTGCGCTCACTATCCGGTAGCGTTTCGTACTGATCACGAATACGGCTCTCGAATGATGCCGGGTGTAACGGGTGTCCCGCTCTAGCCCCCGAATTTTGGGTCGGTTTGTGCACTATTTTGCTGTTGGCTCAAATGTGTCAGTGAAACAACTGTTTCAATATTGCCTGGATTCAAAATTCATGTTTCAATTCTACATGACCATAATAAAAATTGGCTAATCACGGATAAATCGATGGAGGACAAATGAGTGATATCGCTGACAAGGCCATAGTTACCAGCCGCTGGATCAACCGGTACGTGGAACGCTTCTGTGTAGCACTCCTGGTTCTGCTGGTGTTGGATGTGTGGCTGGGTGTGCTGGCGCGTTATATTTTGCCGTTTCAACTAACATTCACTGAAGAACTTGCCCGTTACCTGATGATTTGGATGGCATTGTTAGCGGTATCGAGTTGTATCAGTCACCGGGAGCACATCGGTGTATTGGTGATGTTCGAAAAGTTTCCACCTGTTGTCAGGAAGTGGCTTGCGGTACTGTTCGATTTGATCGCTTTAGTGTTTTTCGCAGTGATATTTTTCTATGGGCTGGGCATGGTGGAGCGTGGTTTTAGCCGTTTCACCATGATCAATAGCATTCCGAAAGCTTATCCTTTCATGGGTGTACCTCTCGCGGCATTGTTGGCATGCATTCAATTGTTGCTGGTCGCTGCACATGACTTCTATTCCAGCGACGGGCGCACAGCCGCGGAACGCGTGGACATTTAGCTATGTTGATTGTCGCTATCACATTTTTCGGACTTCTTTTGCTTGGTATGCCGGTGGGTTACGTCCTGGGTGTCGCCGGACTGGTCGGTATCTTCGACATGGGTGGTGGACGTTTTTTGTCCATGGCACCAGACCGTATGTTCGCAGGACTCGACCTATTTCCGTTTCTCGCCATGCCGTTTTTCATTCTCGCCGGCGAGATCATGAATCGCTCAGGTATTACAACGCATTTAGTCGAGTTCGCGAACGCCCTGGTGGGTTGGTTGCGGGGGGGTATGGCGCACTCAAATATGGTGGCCTCGGTGATGTTCGCGGGAATCACTGGAGCGGCGACGGCGGATGCCGCTGCATTCGGAAACACACTGGTTCCGGCGATGGTCAAACAGGGCTACACCAAACCATTTGCATGTGCGGTAACGGCTGCCGGTTCGATTATCGGGCCGACCATTCCTCCTTCGACGTTAATGGTTATCTACGGTTCGATTATGGGTGTCTCAATCGCCGGGTTATTCGCAGCTGGTATCTTGCCGGGGCTATTAATCTGCTTGATTTGTATGGCTGTCATCGCGGCACTTGGGAAGCGGCTCAACTTACCAAAATCCGAAGACAGGCCAAGCCTTATTTCGATAGTCAAGGCATTCAGAAAAAGTATTCTCGCTTTGGTTTTACCTGTATTTATTCTCGGTTCTATCCTGGGTGGTATTGCCACGCCGACGGAAGCCGCCGCTATCGCGGTTTTTTATGCACTAGTTATCGGTGTAGTGGTCTATCGTGGAATTACGTGGAGTGATCTATACCCCATGTTGGTGCGTACGACACGAATCACCGGAGTTATTTTTTTGATAATCGCCTCTGCGTCGATTATCGGTTGGTGGATGACGTTTAATCAGATACCGCAGGCCATAGCAACGGGCGTTCTGGCTCTTTCAGACAACCCAAAAGTTATTATCGGGTTAGTCCTGATATTATTGTTGTTTATTGGTATGTTCATGGATATCAATGCGACGCTGATTATACTGGCGCCGGTGCTAGCGCCACTAACCGCGAGCATTGGTATGGATCCCGTGCATGCCGGCGTCATGATTATTCTGGCTCTGAACATCTCATTGATGACACCGCCAGTAGGCGCGTGTCTGTTCGTACTTGCATCGGTTACGAAGGAAAAAGTCGAGGCCATTACCCGATCCCTATGGCCATTCCTGCTTGCCGAAGTCATCATTCTATTCGTTGTGGCCTATTGGGAGGACATGACAATGGCAATACCCAGGATTTTAGGGTTGTAGAAGCCTTTGGGTACTATTCAACCGAAACAACCACATAACCAACCAACGGAGAACACACTATGAGTATCATTCGTAATGCAAGCCGGTTTACTGCATTGGTGACGGCTGCTTGTCTACTTTCCACGACCGCTGGTGCTGCCGATGTAACCATTCGAGTAGGGCATCTCAATCCAGAGGGAGCATTTGAAAGTCATTCCGGTGCCATGACCACTGTTTTCAAATCATTGGTCGAGAGCGCCAGCGGTGGCGAAATCGAAGTCAAACTATTTCCTAATGGCCAGCTTGGAAAAGACAATGAAGTCATTCAACAAGTTCGAGACGGCATCGTGGAATCGACCATCTCATCCGCGGGCGGTATCGCGCAACATTATCCGATTGTCGGCGTATTTGATATTCCATTCGCGTTTCCAAATATTGCCGTAGCCAATCGAGTCATCGACCAACGCAGTGAATTTGGTAAGAAATTTTCCGCTGATCTGGAAGCCAAGACGGATTTAAAAGTTTTGGGAATGATAGATTCCGGTGGATTTTTTGCTTTCTCAAATTCAAAACGTCCGATTCGGACGGTTGAGGATATGAAAGACCTGAGAATCCGTACCATGACGTTGCCGACTCATCAAGAGATCGTCGGTTCGTTAGGTGGTAAGCCCACGCCGTTACCTTGGGCTGAAGTGTATACCGCTTTGCAAACAGGTGTTGCCGACGGCCAGATGAATCCGATCCCAATCATCGCATTCGCTAAGTTTGATGAGGTACAGAAGTATCTGTCAATCACCAATCACGTTATAACGCCTTACATCTGGACAATGAACAAAGCGTTTTATGATGGATTGTCCGCCGAACACAGAGCAATCGTCGACTGGGCGTCGGAAGTAGCTACCGAAGCGGGTCGTGGTGTGTCGCGTGTCATCGAGGCTTCCGAGAAAGGCCTGCCCAAGCTCGCTGAAAAGATGGAGATTAATTCCGTGCCACCCGGTGAACTGGAAAAGTTCGCGGCTTCCACGCAACCGGCGGTACGCAAGTTGATTGTTGAGGAGTTGGGTACCGAAGGCGAAGAAATGCTGGACGCAATGCTTTCTGCCATCGAACAGGCTCGCTGATTGCTGCAATAAGTTCTGAGTGTGGTCACTCTCGTGACCACACTCCATTTTTCAATAATCATCTGTTCGGACAGTGTCCTCGCCCATTCACGCATTTCCTTTCGCGTTACTACTCAACCCATCGGCACACGCAGGTGCCCCTTACAGCGCCGAGCAGGCCGAGGTGTTGAATCCTGTTGCCTTGCAAAGAGCAAAGTCCGTTATTTGTGAGTGGCCCGGATACGCAGTGACGCCACTCATCGAATTACCTGGAGTTGCCAATGCCACAAATGTAGAGAGCATTCATTACAAGGACGAAGCCTACCGCTTTGGTCTTAAGAGTTTTAAGCCCCTGGGTGGTGCTTATGCGGTTGCCTGTTTGTTGATGCGGGAGATTAGTAAGACCATCGGAAAAGACAATCTATCAATGGCTGATTTACTCGATGGTTCTTTGAGTTCACAGTGCGCCGGCATCACCGTGACTGCCGCAACCGACGGCAATCATGGTCGTTCGGTTGCCTGGGGCGCGCGGATGTTTGGGTGCCGTTGCGTGATTTTTATTAGCGAGGCAGTCAGCGAAGGACGCGAACAAGCGATTGCCGCGTACGGCGCGGAGATCCGCCGCAACCCAGGCAGTTACGATGATGCAGTTCGCACAGTTCAGCGAACGGCAGATGCCGAGGGTTGGCACGTTATACCGGACACGTCGGATGGCAAGGTCATCGAGGCGCCCCGCAATGTGATGCAAGGGTACGAGGTGATGGCCGATGAAACCGTCGAGCAACTTTCTGGAGATATGCCGACGCATATCTTTTTACAAGCGGGAGTCGGGGGAATGGCGGCGGCAGTGTGCGCTCGGTTTTGGCAAGTCGCTGTCCCTAAACCGGTAATGGTGCTGGTCGAACCGGATAATTCCGCATGTTGGTTTGAGAGTCTAAAGGCAAAACATCCTGTCGCGGTGACGGGTGATTTGGATTCACTAATGGGTGGTCTCTCCTGCGGAGAAGTGTCGCAGTTAGCCTGGAAGATTTTGCGAACGGGTGCTGACGCGACGATGAAACTTCCAGATGAAGCCGCCGCTGCAGCGATGCGAGTGTTAGCCTACGGAGACTGCGGGGACGCACCACGAGTTACTGGTGAATCGGGTGTCGCCGGGTTGGCTGGTTTCTTAGCCGTTGCCGCGGATGATGATTCACGGAAAAAGCTTGGGCTGAAAGAATCATCTCGCATTTTAGTGTTCGGTACTGAAGGTGCGACTGATCCACAAACTTACACTGCAATTGTTGGTCGTCCACCAGAGGAGATTTGCAATGAGTGTTGATTCCAAATCGATCAACAATCTTCGTGTCAAAATTGATCGATTGATGGAGCGAATTCAGGAGCTGGGTCGCGTCGGTGCACTGAAGGGTGGCGGCGTATGCCGTTTAGCTTTAACTGACGAAGATCGTGAGGGTCGCAATCTCGTGGTGAATTGGATGACGGAGTTGGGTTTAGAAGTCAGCATCGATCGGATAGGGAATGTAATTGCGATACGCCCAGGCAAACAAGATGGTGCTCCGGTTACGATTGGTTCACATATCGATACCGTTAGGACCGGTGGTCTTTACGATGGCAATCTCGGTGTTCTGGCGGGACTTGAGGTGATCGCCACACTGAATGATGTCGGTGTTGAAACAAACAGACCGGTTGCGGTCGGATTTTTTACCAACGAAGAGGGCGCTCGTTTTGCGCCTGACATGATGGGTAGTGGTGTGCATCAAGGTGCACTTGATCTTAATGAAATGTTAGGTGTCGAAGGGATTGATGGTGCCACAGTGGGGGATGAGCTCCATCGCATTGGTTTCGACGGCCCCACTCCCGTGAATCAATTTCGCGCTCATGCTTTTTTTGAACTGCACGTGGAACAAGGGCCGGTATTGGAAGAGGCCGGTATCGTTATTGGCGCGGTTACAGGTGTACAAGGCATTTCTTGGACCGAATATCAACTTACCGGTGTCTCTAACCATGCCGGCACCACACCCATGCGGCTGCGACATGATGCGGGTTATGTTGCCGCTGCCATCGCTGTCCAGGCACGCCGTTTAGCCAACGAGTTGGGTGGAAATCAGGTGACGACTGTCGGCGTAAACGAACTCAATCCGAATTTGGTAAACGTTATCGCGAATCATGCCTTAGTTACGGTTGATCTTCGTAACACGAATGACGATGTGCTGAAACAAGTCGAGAGGCATATGAACGCTTTTGTCGAGAATACCGCACAAACCGAAGGTGTGAAAGTTCAGAGTCGAACACTTGCTCGTTTCGCGCCTGTTGATTTCGATCCGAACATGATTGAGCTTGTCGAAAAGACGGCGATTGAGTTAGGACACACCGTGCAACGCATACCCTCGGGTGCCGGTCACGACGCCCAGATGTTTGCGCCAAACTGTCCGACCGCAATGGTATTCGTACCGTCAAAAGACGGTATTAGCCACAATGTTCGAGAACATACTGACGTAGAGCATATTCAGGCCGGCGCTGATGTGTTGCTGCAAGTCGCACTCACACAAGCTTTGTAAGAGTTTCTTAATGTCGCGTCTGCTAACTGTTGCCGCAGCACAACTCGGCCCGATCTCGAGAGATGAATCGCGTGCCTCAGCAGTGCAGCGAATGTGCGAACTAATGCGGCGGGCGGCGGATAAAGGAGCACGTCTGGTTGTATTCCCGGAACTCGCATTAACCACCTTCTTTCCGCGTTGGTTTATGACGGAGTATGCCGAAGTTGATGCCTTCTTCGAAAAGTCCATGCCAAACGCTGCAGTTCAGCCACTCTTTGACCTAGCAAAAAAGATGGGTATTGGTTTCTACCTGGGTTATGCGGAACTCGTTGTCGAAGATGGAAAGACGCGGCATTTTAATACATCGGTTTTGGTGAACCTTACGGGAACGATTATTGGCAAGTATCGCAAGGTGCACCTTCCCGGTCACACCGAGCATGAACCTTGGCGTCCATTTCAACATCTCGAGAAACGCTATTTTGAATCTGGCAATTTTGGGTTTCCCGTGTTTGATGGTTTTGGTGGGCGGATGGGAATGTGTATTTGCAACGATCGCCGCTGGCCTGAGACATTTCGTGTGCTTGGATTGCAGGGGGTCGAGCTGGTAATGCTTGGTTACAATACGCCGGTGCACTATCCACCCGCACCGGAACACGATCATCTACAAGATTTTCATAACCATCTTGTCATGCAGGCAGGTGCGTATCAAAACGGAACCTGGGTTGTTGGAGTTGCAAAAGCCGGAAGAGAGGAAGGTTGCGATATGATTGGCGGCAGTTGCATTATTGCGCCAACCGGGGAGGTCGTGGCGCAATGTGCGACCTTAGATGACGAACTCATTGTTTACGAATGCGATTTGGATCGTTGTAGAGAAATTCAAGACAATATTTTTAATTTTGCTCTGCATCGTGAGCCGAAGTCCTATCAATTGATTACGGACATCAAAGGGCCACGGACAGCAGCCTTATTTTAATGACTTGAAAGAATACTTTTTATGACCATTAAACTTGAAACCAGCATCGTCGACAATGCCGTCTATCAACGCACCGTTGAGCGTTTTCGTGATGCGTCGATTCGCTTGCCCAAGATTTCTGAATTAGCTGATCCAACATGTATTTCGAACAATGTCGTTGATGCGCTTGCCGAAGTCGACCCGGATGTTCCCGATCCGTTAAACCTGTTTCGTGTTCATTGGCACAACGATGTGTCACGAAAGCGTATAACCAAGGTTCCCCAGCATATTGCATTGCCCGGTGCATTAACCGGCGTTGATGCCAGCATCATTATTGTTCTCGGCAATCGGTTTCCAATGATTAAGGCGCATAAAGTGCTGGCCGCGTACGGTTGTCTGGTGCCGCGTTTGATCACTGGTCTGTTCGATCCGGAGCGGCATCGCGCGGTTTGGCCATCCACTGGAAACTATTGCCGTGGCGGTGTTGCTATCTCACGCATATTGGGTTGCCGCAGTGTCGCTGTCTTGCCGGAGGGTATGAGCCGGGAACGGTTTCAATGGCTGGAGCAGTGGGTGGCCAACCCTGATGACATTATTCGTACGTTCGGCACGGAAAGCAATGTCAAGGAAATCTATGATGCCTGTCACGAATTGGGGCAAGATACCAACAACGTCATACTCAATCAGTTTAACGAATTCGGGAACTATATTATTCATCGCACGGTAACCGGCCCGGCATTGGAACGCGTTTTTAACGCCGTTAACAGTGACCGTTCAATGAACTTGCGCGCCTATGTTGCGGCATCCGGTTCAGGTGGTACGTTGGCTGCGGGCGATTATCTGAAGCAATCACTCGGTACCGACACATGTGTGGTTGAAGCGCAGGAATGTCCGACGTTACTGTACAACGGATATGGCGAGCACAATATTCAAGGCATTGGCGACAAGCATGTACCGTTTATTCACAATGTGCTTAATATGGATTTCGCAATCGGCGTCTCCGATAGGGCTTGTGACTCCTTAAATCTGCTATTCAATACACCGGTTGGCCGCACTTTCCTGAGCAAGCGAACAGGTGTTGACCAGAGTGTAATTGATGGCTTGGTGGATCTGGGGCTTTCTTCCATTGCCAATGTTCTTGGGGCGATCAAATACGCTAAGCACAACGAGCTTAAATCAAGTGACGCCGTGATTACGGTCGCCACCGATGGTTCGGAAATGTACGGTACCGAACTTGAGAAAGCTGAGGCACAGATGCCCTCCAGTAAGTTTAACGAAAATGCAGCTGCCGAGGTATTTGGTCGTTATCTTCTTGGTACCGTGACCGATCACATGATAGAAATGACACGGACAGATCGCGAACGCATGTTTAATCTGGGCTATTACACCTGGGTCGAACAGCAAGGGGTGTCACTGGAAGATTTTGATGCACGCCGTGCCCCCGCATTTTGGGATCAATTAATGAATGTGGTGCCGGTTTGGGACAAAATGATCGACGATTTTAATAGCCATGCGTAAAAATTAAACCTCCACGGACAGACGTCCGTGGGTTAATCGATTACAAGCTTCGCTTGTCCCAAGTCTTCTTTTTGATAAATGGAAACATCTGCTTCAATACCTTGCCCGTGTGTCGATCAGCGTTGAAATGTTAACGCTGTCAGCGTCGAAAAAATGAACAACTTTTATTTTCCAAATTACTTCACTTGCACTATAAATCAGATGGTTGCAAATGAATTTGTTTTTGTTATCTGTTCAATTTCGAACGCTGATTTGACAAAAATACTGTTCAGATTTGTTCGCTGTTAAACAATCCCGATGGCGAACTGCAATACAGGCCCACGACGGCCGTCCATCATGCCCTGTTCATCGGGATCAAGGTACATGCTCGCGTTAGAAGACGTCCACAAATTCTTTTATGAATGTCGCAATACCGACTTCGGTCGTTTGCTCATGAGGCAAGGAAAGCCCGACTGCTGGCGTAATCTTTGCATTCACTAAGGAGTGGCTTTTGCATGGTTCAGACCCGGTCAACAGCAGTGAAACCTTGAGTCTCGAAAAGTGTTTTGCATCCATCAGCGCACGGGTGTTGTGAAAGCTGTCTAGCAGTCTGTCGGACTTTGATTTGAGATCGGTGATGATAATCAGCGATTAGCATAACAAAGAAGATATTGTGGGCGTATGATGAAATTTGTTCAAGCGGATCGAAACCAGCCATTCTTGTTGCCGCCGGATTTGCGCGACTGGCTACCGGCAGATGATTTGGTGCATTTTGTAGTAGAAGCGGTGGAAAGAGTTCCGGTGGATCGTTTCAAGGTCAATATGCGCGGCACGGGTGATGCGCAATATCATCCGCAGATGATGTTGTCGCTGCTGATTTACTGTTATGCGAACGGGATTTTTTCATCACGGCGGATAGAGCGTGCGACCTATCGAGATATAGGAGTGCGATTTATCACGGCCAACTGTCATCCTGACCACGACACGATCTGTGCATTTCGTCGGGGGAATGTGTCAGCGATTAGCGAGAGTTTTGTGCAGGTACTGCTGATGGCGAAGGAGTTGAAATTGCTGAAGGTGGGCAAGGTGAGTGTGGACGGTACGCAGGTCAAGGCGAATGCGAGCAAACGGCGCAGTATTCGTTATGACCGAGCGCAGGAGTTGCGGGAGCAACTGGATCTAGAGATCAGGGGTTTGTTGGATCAGGCGGAGAAAGCGGATGCTGAAGGGGGTCAAGATCCGCAGCAGTTACCCCAAGAGTTAACTCGGCGGGAGCGACTGAAAGAGCAATTAGACGCGGCCTGTGCGCGTTTGGAGCAAGAAGCGAAGGCACGAGCGGCATCGGAACAGGAAGCGTATGAACGTAAGGTGAGAGTCCGAGAGAAGCGTCAGGGGAAGCGCAAAGGCAAACTAATTCGGCCGCCGAAAGCGGAACCGGAGGGCGGTGAGCAAACCAATCTAACGGATGCGGACAGTGGTTTGATGCGCAAGAACAAACGCAGTGAATATCGACAGTGCTACAACGCCCAAGTGGTGGTAGACGCGGACGGTAGCCAGTTGGTGTTAAGCGCCCGGGTGAGTCAGTGTGCCAGTGATCGTAATGAGTTGGTGGCGGATATTGACGCGATCCCGAGTCGAGTGGGAACGCCGTCCCAGGTGTTGGCAGACAACAGCTATGCCAATGGGGATGAGGTGTCAAAGCTTGAAGGCAGAAAGATGGATGTGTTGGTGGCCGTGGGTAGTGAGGATCGAAGACGGTGGCATGATTTCCGTCCAGTGACGGACCCAACCCGGCCCAAAGAGCCGAAGATGCCTTGGATCAAGCACATGAAGGAGAAAATGGAACGGGACGAGAATCGGGCGATTTATGGTCTCAGGAAGCAAACGGTAGAGCCGGTGTTTGGGGTGATGAAACACGCGATGGGGTTCAGGCATTTTCTGCTGCGAGGAAAAGACAAAGTCGCAGGTGAGTGGCAGTTATTGGCATTGGCTTACAACTGTAAGCGATTGCATAACATGGTGTTGGCTTGAAGGACGCCTGTGCCGGCATATCACACACTTAGGTGGGTTATACAAGCCCATCGACCACCAGATAGGGCTGTTGTCTCGTAATAAGCACAACGGCTTGCGAAACACTAGAACAATTGGCGACTACGGGGACACGTTAATTAATACAATTTTCCCCCCAAGTCCGACAGACTGCTAGCCCGAATATTGCACGAATAAGAAAGGCGAAGCCTTAAAATTCCTTATAATTCAGTTGTCTAAAACAGAAATGAGGGAGGCTTCGCCGTGGCAAACTGTAGCGTACAAAAAGCGTTATTTCCAGGGTTTAAACGCCGTCGGATTGAGGCGGAATTTACGGGTGGGGACATGACCTCGGATGGCGGTGTGTGGTTACTGCGTCAAGTGGATCATTTGCTGGGATTAAGTGAAGCGGTGAGTAAAGTGCTGCGGGATACACGCCGTCAAGCCAGTGGTGTACATGATGGTTTAAGTGTACTGAGGCAGCGAGTATATGGATTGGCGTTGGGCTATGAGGATTTGAATGATCACCAGGCGTTGCGTGGAGATGCGGCGATCCAGAGCGGGATCGACCGATGATGCGGTGCACGGCAGACAGGAAGGGCGGTTTTCATGGATACTATGACCATTACTGTTTTCTGCCGCTGTATGTATTTTGTCGGGATCGGTTGTTAGTGAGTTATCTGCGCCCGAGCAAGATCGATGGGGCGAAACACGCGTGGGCAATCCTGTCATTACTGGTCAAGCGATTGCGCCAGGTGTGGCCAAAGGTGCGAATCATTTTGCGTGGAGATGGTGGGTTTTGCCGGTGGCGAATGCTGGCGTGGTGTGACCGTCATGGTGTGGACTATATCGTGGGGATCGCGAAGAATGAGTGTTTGAACCGCGGCGCCGTATCTTGAGGCCGCACGCACAGGTTATGAGGCGAGCGGGCACAAACAACGCCAGTTCCATGAGTTCTGGTATGAGGCACGCACCTGGGATCGATCCCGGCATGTCCTGATCAAAGCCGGGCATACCGCCTTGGGCGGTAACCCACGCTATGTGGTGACCAATCTGCCGGGGGACCCCAAACAGCTGTATGACCGGGTGTATTGCGCGCGCGGCGATATGGAGAACCGCATCAAGTGTAGAAGTTCAGACTTGATCTGACAGTTACCGGTTTTGAGGAACTGACTGTCAGTTTAAGTTTAAGCTACATACTTTTCCTGCCAGATTTGTTTTCCATCGAGTAATGTTTCGATGGGTGTCCTGCCACAACACATTTTTCCTTGATGCGTGCGCTCAGTATTGTACTTGACAAGCCAGGCGTCAAGATCAGCCTGTAAGCTGTCGAGATCGTCGTAGACCTTTTTGCGCAATGTGACCTGGTAGAACTCCTGTAATATGGTTTTATGGAAGCGCTCACAGATACCATTGGTCTGCGGCGACTTCACTTTGGTTTTGGTGTGATCGATGTCATTGACCGCCAAATACAGTTGGTAATCATGACGCTCAGCTCGACCACAGTATTCGGTACCCCGATCGGTCAGGATACGCAGCACCGGTAACTCATGTTGCTCATAAAACGGCAACACCCGATCATTGAGTAGATCCGCTGCTGTAATCGGCGTTTTCGTCGTATACAGCTTGGCCTGGGCCACTTTGGAGTAGGTGTCGATATAGGTTTGCTGATACACCCGCCCAACGCCTTTAAACGTGCCCACGTAAAACGTATCTTGGGAACCGAGATAGCCGGGATGGGCGGTATCGATCTCGCCACAGGATTCGTCATCGAGCTTCTTGCGCTCCAAGGCCGCGACCTGGGATTCGGTCAGAATGATGCCATCGGCTGCCACCTTGGCTTCCAGCGCCTTGAGCCGATCCTTGAAACACGCCAATTTGTGGCGTAGCCAAATACTGCGTACACCACTTGGCGAGACAAAGACACCGCGCTTGCGCAGCTCATTACTGGTGCGGGTTTGACCGTGCGCCGGCTCTTCCAGCGCGTATTCCAGTACCGCCGTTTCAATACTCGAATCAATCCGATTCTTATAGTTCGGCTTACGGCGATTTTTCTCAAACAACGCCTCAACACCGTTTTCATCCACCGCCGCGCGATAGCGATAAAAGGTGTCTCTGGATAAACCCATCACTTGACAGGCTTTGGACACATTGCCCAGTTCTTGCGCCAGATTCAGTAATCCGACTTTATGCTTTATGACTTTCTCTTGAGTCATGAATCATGAGGGTTACCTCTTACGGTTTTAATGGTTGATTGAACAACTCCATCAAAACCGGTAACCCTCGCTTTTTCAAGCCCCGCTACGCGCGGCTTGATCTAAACAGTGTCAGATTAAATCGAAACTTCTATACATCAAGCAACAACAACTGGATCTATTCTCCGATCGCACCAGCTGTCATCGCGGGTGGCCGAATCAGTTCCGGTTGCTGCTGTCATCGATGGCGTATGTCTTGCTCGATGCCATCCGCCGGTTGGGATTACACGGCACCGAACTCGCACGCGCTTATGTCGGGACCATTCGCCTGCAACTGTTAAAAATCGGCGCGGTGATCTTGCGCAATACCCGGCGTATCCGCTTTCTGTTGTCCAGCCACCATCCTTATCAAACGTTGTTCTTTACCGCTGTCGCCCGGCTTTCTCCGGGCTGACGCAACACATCATCGTTTGGCATAGGTGTTGGCTAACAACACCACGGCAAATTATGTCCAGATCCCCGTTCAATCGCCAACCTTGCTTTCATTAAACGCTTGTTAATCCATTTGTTCGGGTTCGTCGACACCTCAAACCCCGGTTCCTTCTCATTGCCTCGTTATTTGGCAAGAAATGCAGAAACTAAATCCACTCGTGCAATATTCGGGCTAAGTGCTGGCCGGCTGGAATATTTTAGAACGGCTAAATTTCATTTCCGTTGCCGCGTAGCCGCTACAACATCACCCCTAAAATCCAAGCCTCAGTCTCGGCTTGGGCTCGCGTGATCGCCCGTTGCGCAACCTCTGGCGGGTTCCTTCACGTTGACGGGTGATCCACGCATCGGGCATCTGCTTTGCCAATTCCTCGATTCGCAATCCATGCGTCTCGGGAACAAGATAGCCTTCGTCTGCAAGCGCCTGGTGACGGGGCCAGACATAGTATTTCTTTTGCATCTGATGCACCTGATAGTGGCTTAACTCATCAGGTGACACATCCCATTGCAGGCTCAGATACCCTTGCTCTATAGCCTTTTCAATTAGCTCCTGCCCGGCTGGAGTACGCGTGATCACAGCATTTATGCCGGGATCGGTCTTCGCCATTTCAAGTGTAGGTGTCCCACCCGGCCAGGAGTCTGACACCGCAACATCGGCGGCTTCGCCTATCCCGTCCGGACAGATTTTACAGCGCCATGGCATGATCCAGCCGTTACTGCCATCCCCCCAAAGCTCGAGGTAAGTGTACTCGTATACACCCGAAACGGTTGCTACCGATGTCGGACCGGGGCAGCCTCGTTCGCGGTATCGCATAGCCGTAACGTCTTCGAAAGTTATTTTGCGTTCAGCTAAAAAGGCGCGCGTGCCATAAGAGGGCATAAACGCGCCACACACCATGGTGAGCCAATATTTCACAAGTTCACTGACCCTTGGGTCGCGTCGGCCGAAGTTTTTTGCGGCAGCTATATCACAAGGCTTGCCGATAAAGGCGAACGGTTCAGCTATATCGAGTACCTGATCAAACTCTGCCAACATTGCGGTGGGTCCATAACGCGAACCAGCAGCCGCCAACACGTCATCTTGCGTTCGGCTGATATGCGCTTCGCCAAAAGTCGGATTTTCATCTGAGGCTTTAACGTGAAATAGAAACGGCACCTCATGGTTGTCAAGCGGATAGATACCCAGCGCGGACAAGACTCCCGCCGTGGACCCTTCAAATCGAATTTCCGGATCACTGGCATGCATTCGCATCATCCGCCGCCATGGGCCCCAGACATCATCCATTTTGGTGTCCGGCGCAATGCGTTCTGGTTCCATACCGCTTATCACCAGGCTGGGGCAGATGTCGTATACCATGTTCATGTCGTCATGAGTCAGCCCGTCACAGGCCAATGGCCGCAGCTCCTTTTCCGGTGTTCGGCACATTTCTATTTTGTCGCGTCCAACTGCCGACTGGCACATGCCGCATCCGATACAAAGACCTTCCTTGACAATTCGATAGAGACGTTCAGCCGGGGTTTTTGAATGACATTCAGTCATAGCGTTACAGACTCCTTACAGAAGCTTCCTGCTGTGTGTTATTCATTTAGAGTTGTGCTCGCACAGGCCGCAGACTGAACCTCGATCAGGGCACCAGGTCGGGAGAAAAACGGGTTAACTTTTCAAAACCACTTTCCGTGACGAGAACCTGTTCTTCAAACTTGACACCATCTTCACCTCCTGTTTCTCCAATATAACTTTCCACACATATCACCATGCCTGGTTCAAAGACACCGTCGTAGCCTAGTCTGTCCCAATCCTGCCAGTAAGCAATTTTGGGGTATTCGTCACACATGCCAGCGCCATGCGCAACGCAGGGGTAACGCTGTGCGTGATATTTTTCGGGAAGACGCAAAGCGCGATCACTGAACTCTTTGTAGGATACACCCGGACGGATTAATTCCATGTTGTGATAGACCTCGTTGTAGGCTTGTTGGTGTAGTTCTAATTGTCGTTTGCTGGGCGTCTCGTCTCCACAAACCCAGGCGCGCGAAATATCCGCCAGGTATGCATTTGGGCCAATCATATCTGTGTCAAGCGTGACGGTATCACCTGCCTGAATGGTCTTGTGAGACACGTCTTGCAGCCAGGGATTGGTGCGCTTACCCGACGCAAGCATGTTGCCATCAGTCCAGTATCCGCCGTGCGTAATATTCGTTTGATGCAAATACGACCAGAGTCGGCACTCGGTGATACCAGGCTCCAGGTGTTCGTACATTCGCTGCATGCCAAGCTCGGCGACAGCAATCGAATGCCGGATCAACATTAACTCTTCGGGCGATTTGATCGCCCTTGCCTTTTCCACAATTGTGGTGACATCGCAATATTCAAGGTCATACTCGTGAAAGGCATGAAATACGTTAGCATCCATTCTGTCCAGGCCGATCTTTATGCCTTGTTCAAACAGGCCATGTTGCGTCAAGTAGTCTTTGACTAGCTGCGCAAACTTGCGGGCTTCACTCTGGTTTTGCAGACCACCGTCAAAGGCGGTGAGTCCCAGCATTGGGTAATGGATCTCAATATCGTTGTTGCCATGCGCATAGGCACCACAGACCGCGATGGGTGCATTGTCCAGCGGAATGAAAAGCTGTGTAGTCGGAATTCTCGACAAGAATAAGGGGTAGTTCCAATAGTCTATTGCATAACGCATGCTCAACGGATTGGTCAGGATGGCCAGCCCGACATTGTTTGCACGCATCGCATCTCTTAGTCGAGTCAACCGGTATCGTTTTAATTTTCCCCAATCAATTTCGGGTTGCGGTAATAGCGAATCAGTCATTTTGAGCACGTTTCAATGTTGCTTGAAACTCATTTAAATTGGAAAGTCTAATGATGTCATTCTTGCTTGTATGAGCCGCAATTTAACTTTACAGAGTATGTAAATGGGTTCCCCGGATTCCGCGATCCCGTTGGGATACGGTTTTAACGTATATACGTTCTCCAGAGGTCTTGAATTGCCAGCACGGCATGTTCCGATAGTACGGAGGAAGCTTCATCAATCATTAATGGTCCGCCTTTATAACTTCGGCTCTTTAGTCCTTGATGGACCAGTTCAATGATTGGGACATCTTCTGCGAACACCCCGGACGCGTGTTCGCTAAAGGTTTTTTTGTCTTGTTCGGTGGGAGCGTTGGGCAAATACCAGTCGACATAAACGTAGGTCTTGTCGACGTCCACTGGCACCCATTGTCGGACATTCACCATATTCCCGGGATGTTTTTGCACGGCAAAATTAGGCCAAAGCCACCAGACAATAAACTCTTCTTGTGCATTCGATGCGTTCGCGGCTTGTTGATCGGGATAGATTTTTCCGTAGTGCCGATGCCAGATACCGTTGGTTTGAATCCGATAGGTATCAGCATCAACACCGCCGCCTTGGTTTGATCCGCCAGTAGAAAAAAAAGATTTGTGTACCAGGGCGCAGTGATAGCACTCTGAAAAATTTTCTACAGCAATTTTCCAGTTTGCTTGCAATGTCAGTTCTGTACGATGCGCAAACTGGTAGTCAGCTAGTTCCGGCAGCGATGATTTGACGTCCTGAACCAGATCTGCGTTGTTTTCAATTAGTGAAGCACAATTGGAATCCAGATTGACAAAGATCAAGCCTTGTAATTCTTCGATCCGGCAACGCGTCAACGAATAATTCTTGATGTCCATGCCGGGCACGTTTTTCGCGTTGTTTGCATGTACCAGTTTTCCCTTGTTGTCATAGCACCAGCCATGATTGGGGCAAACAAATCGTTGCCTGTTGCCTGTGCCCTGGGCAACACGAGACGCTCTGTGCACGCAAACATTAAAAAATGCGTTAAGTTGCCTATCGGCGGAGCGCGTAATCAGCAAGCTCTCTCCCGCGACTTCTGTTACAAAGTAATCGCCAGGACTTCTGATTTGGTCGACATGGCCAACGTATTGCCATGTGCAGGCAAATACTTTGTCGAGTTCCTGAACGAACGTCCCATCACTTATGTAGAAATCGGGATTCAGCGTTGTGGCAGGTTTTGTTGGGTTCATTCAAATTAATCCATACGAGCCGTGGCCCCGATCTTTACGCGATTGCAGTATTGCTGAGGAAACAATACAGCAAACCAAAAATATCAAAAATTTTATTTGAATAGTATAAAAACCGCAATCAATTTATACTTATAATCTCGAATGATCACTAGCTTTGATGCATTGGGAACATGAATCACTCGCGCTACAGCGCGCTGTTTGAACCTTTAGCACTCGGCCCGGTTACGGCGAGAAATCGTTTTTATCAGGCACCGCACTGTAACGGCATGGGTAGAAACTACCCGTCTTCAATGGCCGCCATGCGGGGCGTCAAGGCGGAAGGCGGTTGGGCAGTGGTTTTTTCTGAGCTGGCAGACATTCACTACTCCAGTGACTCGCCGAAGAACTTAAGGCTCTGGGATGAGCAGGACTATCCGGCTTTGCAACTGATGGTTGAAAAGGTTCATCAGCACCACAGTCTGGCTGGCGTGCAGCTTTCGCATCTTGGTTTCGTGAGTGCGAATCTAATTGGACGTGAAATTCCAATTTCACCCAGTGCAAGAACGAGCTACAACATTTCTCCTGTGCACACTCGGTCCATGAGTCGCCACGACATTCAGCAATATCGAGGATGGCACAAGCGAGCGGCGCTGGATGCGCAGGTCATTGGATACGACATGGTGCTGATTTATGCAGCCCATGACATGGGCTTGCCGCAGCACTTCCTGTCACCCGAACACAACCAGCGTTCAGATGAATACGGTGGTTGTTTGGAAAACAGGGTTCGTCTGCTGCGTGAATTGATCGAAGACACAATGGAGGCAATCGGCGACAGCTGTGCCGTTGGTGTTCGTTTGGGAATTGACCCTGGCTGGCTGCACGCACAATCACCGCTAAAAAACGAATACAAAGAGATTTTTGCACTGATTGGAGAACTGCCGCACTTCTGGGATGTGGTTGTCGGCAAATGGTCCGATGACTCGGCAACGTCTCGATTCCAGGCCGAGGGACATCAGGAGTCGTTTGTTTCTTTTGTTAAACAATCAACTTCCAAACCCGTCGTAGGTGTTGGCAGGTTTACGTCTCCAGATACCATGCTTGCGCAGCTCAATCGCGGTGTTCTGGACATGATTGGTGCTGCTCGCCCGTCTATTGCTGATCCGTTCCTGCCCGTAAAGATAGAGCAAGGTCGAATTGATGAAATACGCGAATGCATTGGTTGCAACATTTGTGTAAGCAATCATCTTTTGCAATCGCCGTTGCGCTGTACCCAAAATCCCACCATGGGCGAGGAGTGGCGCAGGGGATGGCATCCCGAGCGAATGCTTGCAAAAAATACACATGCTCGTGTTCTTATCGTAGGAGCTGGTCCGGCAGGACTGGAGGCTGCCGTAGGGCTGGGCAAGAGAGGTTATGACGTATTGCTTGCGGAAGCGGCTTCGCAAGCCGGTGGGCGGGTAAGTATGGAAAGCCGTTTGCCAGGATTAGCTTCCTGGGCACGTGTTCGCGATTATCGTTTGGGCCAATTAGAGAAACTCTCGAATGTGACAGTCTATCCAGGCAGCACTATGACGGCCGCCGATATCAAAGAAACCAATTGCGAGCATGTAGCTATCGCGACGGGATCTCGCTGGAAAGCCAATGGGGTCGGCCGGTTTCATGCGACACCAATACCAATAGACACAAAGCAAGCTGTCTATACGCCCGATGACATAATGGCTGGCACAACGATTCAAGGCCACGTCGTCATCTTTGAGGATGATCATTTTTATATGGCCAGTGTGATGGCAGTTAAGCTGGTGGAGCATGGCTGCCGCGTTAGCATGATTTGTCCAAATGCAACGATTGCAGGTTTTACCGAATACACACTGGAGCGGGACAAAATTTATGGTCAGTTACTTCATCTTGGTGTCGATATCACTCCACATACAGCATTAACCGAAGTTGTCGGTGGTGGTGTTAATGTCTCCTGTGTTTTTACCGGCAATGTTCACTCAGTAGACTGCGATGCGGTGCTCATGGTGGCAGGAAGAGAACCGGAAAATACCATCCTGCCCGAGCAGATAAAGCCAAGCAATGAAGCAAACTTTACAGTGACACACATAGGAGATTGTCGTGCCCCCGGCACTATTGCGGCCGCTGTTTACTCCGGTCATCGCTACGCGAGAGAGTTCGATCTTTCTCTTAAACCCGAACCCGGATTCTTACGCGAGAACGTAAGAATCAGTCCCCAACATGCAAGCAGGGGAGGATTCCAATGAATTTTGAACTTGACCAGGCACAGCAGCAGTTCGAGGCTTCTATACGCCGATTCGCGCAAGCCGAACTGACAAACAAAGCAGCTGAGCGAGCCATTGGGTCTGAATATCCCTGGGATGTTGCTCAGAGGATGTCCGAGGTTGGTTTGTTAGGTATTACTTTGCCTGAAATCGATGGCGGACAAGGCGGAACAGTTGTAGACGCGATTCTCGCTATTCAAGCCGTTGCGGCCAGTTGTCCGAAAAGCGCCGATATCGTACAGGCAGGGAATTTTGGTGCTATTCGCACATTCGCAGAATATGCCAGCGAATCAAAAAAGCAGAGATTTCTGCCGCAACTGCTGGCTGGAAAAACAGTTATGTCGATCGCGATGACTGAACCGGGTGCGGGTTCCGCCGTCACCGATCTCGCTACGTCTGCAACGCCAACCGAAAACGGCTATTGCATTAGTGGATCCAAGTTGTTTAGCACGCATAGTGCTATTGCTTCTGTGTTTCTGGTTTATGTTCGATTCGCACCCGGCCTGGACGGGATTGGATCTGTATTAGTTGAACGCGAAACTCCCGGGCTCGCGTTTGGCAAGACCAATACCTTTATGAATGGTGAGCAATGGTCGCCCATTTACTTTGACGAGTGCCACATATCTGCCGACAACGTTTTGCTGGGTCCGGGTGGATTCAAGAAACAAATTTCCGGCTTCAATATCGAACGCTTGGGCAACGCGGCGCGATCATTGTCGGTTGGTCGTTACGCATTTGATCTTGCCCTCGAACATGCGCAAACGCGAAAACAATTCGGGCGTCCGCTATGTGAATTTCAAGGCTTACAATGGCAGTTTGCGGAAATCGCCACGAATCTGGAAGCCGCGCAGCTAATGCTTATGAAGGCGGCAAAGGCCACTGAGAATAATCAAGCGGATGCGCAATCCACGGCTATGGCTAAATTGATGTGTAATCAAGCCGGGCACAAGGCGGCTGATTTCGCCTTGCAAGTATTTGGCGCAAGCGGCTTTAGCAGCGACCATATTGTTCAATACTGTTACCGTCGTACGCGCGGATGGCAAATTGCTGGCGGTACCACGGAAATTCTAAAGAGCCGTATTGCAGAGGACCTATTCAAGCGAAAGTTTTCTCAACGGGCTTAGCAATGTCTGCAGCAAATCATAGTCTTCAGCTGGACTCACTGATAAACCCGCGTTCGATTGCACTCATCGGAGCGTCAACTCGCAGTGAACGACTGACTTCTCGTCCGCTACGCTTTCTTTTACAACATGGATTCAAAGGAGATCTCTATCCTGTAACACCTGTCTATGAGCGGGTTAATGGGCTTCCCGCATTCGACTGCATTAAAGCCATCCCGGGGCCAGTAGACTTTGCCTACATATTGCGTGATGCAGTAGATGCAGTTGCACTGTTTGAACAATGCGCTCTTAAAGGTGTAAAGGTCGCCTGCATCGTAGCCGGCGGGTTTTCCGAAGCCGGTGAGCCTGGGATCGCGCGTCAACGGTTGCTACAAGAAACAGCTCAGCAATACGGCATCAGGCTGATCGGGCCGAATTCCACCGGTGTCGTCAACACTCATAATGGATTTGTTTGTACAACAAACGCCGCGTTTGAAATGGATCGTCTTATTGCTGGCCGAATAGCTGTAATTTCCCAGTCCGGTAGTCTGATTGGAACAGTCGTATCCCGAGGGCGCGCTTCGGGTATTGGCTATTCTGTGTTGGCGTCAGTTGGCAATGAAGCCGATGTCACATTCTCTGAAATTGGTATCGCACTGCTTGATGATGTCAATACGCAAGCTATTGTTATAGTTCTTGAAACCATTCGAGATTTGAATGGTTTCGTGGAGTTTGCCCGTAAAGCCTATGATGCCGGCAAACCTGTGTTTGCCTTTACCATTGGTCAGTCCAGTGATGGAAAGGTGCTCACATCGACCCATACTGGGGCGATTACGGGTAAGTCTGATGCACTTCATAGCTTCCTGAGGTCGCACGGTGTTCATTGTCTGGATGTATTCGACTCAATAATCGAACTACCCGCGGCGCAACTGCATGTTACAAGCAAAGGCAGTGGTTCCAACAACAGGACGGTCACTATTGTATCGACTACAGGGGGTGGCGGAACCATACTGGTGGACAAGCTTAGTGACACGGGTGCCCAGTTATCATCATGTTCCCGATCATCGCGCGAACTACTTGCCAAGCACGACATTCGGGTCGGTCATGGCAAGTTGATTGATATCACCATGGCCGGGACAAACCCGAAAACGCTTGGTGAGGTGGTGACCACGTTGCTGGTAGACCCGCATGTTGACATATTGTTGATCGTTCTCGGTTCTTCAGCTCGGCTCAATCCGGATGCTTTGGTCGAAACGTTTGGCCGCGCACAATGTGTAGCGAACGACAACAACAAAACGATTGTGGTGTTTCCACTGCCGGATGCGCCGGAACTTCTTCGCCAATTGAACGCAATCGGTGTTGCCTGTTTTCGCACTGTTGAAACCTGTGCGGAATTTATTTGGGTTCTCACGTCACGTCAGAAAATCGAGTCGTCTGCATCGATTGACCAGGAAGTCAGCCCGGTCAGGCCAACGTCAAGCGGTGTATTGAACGAGGTACAGGCACTAGAGCTATTTGAATCGCTTGGTCTTCCGGGCACAGAGCGAATCGTTGTCAACGCGGTCGAGGCGCTACCGGAAAGTCTCCCGTTTAGTTATCCCTGTGTGGCGAAAATTGTCTCAAGCGATATTCCACACAAAACCGAGTTTGGTGCTGTTGCGCTGAACGTCGCAAGCCTTGAGCATTTGGAACATTCGCTCAAGAAGATGTGTGATACGGCGAGGGACACATTAGGACAGGAAGTCATTGAAGGCCTGATGGTACAGCCCATGCAGACGGGCGTCTGTGAACTGTTACTCGGATTTCATAGAGATCCAGTGGTCGGCCCGGTCGTAACGCTTGCGTTCGGTGGTGTGTTTGCAGAGATTTACAAAGACAAAAGTCTTAGGCCCGCTCCCGTTTCAGAGGCAACGGCGGGATTAATGATACGCGAACTCAAGGCGTATCCATTATTGGTTGGATATAGAAATCGGCCCGTTGCAGACGTCGAAGCGCTATGTCATGCAGTTGCCAAATTTTCTTGTCTGGCCTCTGTGTCTGAGATTTGTGAGGCCGAGATTAATCCGTTATTGGTTAGACAGACTGGAAATGGCATTGTAATGCTGGATGGTTTGGCGCGGCTGGTGTAAGCGCATGATAGACGTGTAGCGCCAGTACCAGATGTCAGCAAATCCGGTGTGATTCAGATTCACTAATATGAGTGCCAAAACGAAACAAGCACAAGACTCTCAGCTGTTACAAGTCGGCAAAGAAGTACGCGATTTGCGCAAGGCCAAAGGTTTGACCTTGACGGCTCTCGCAAATATGACTGGCATTACTGCCGGTTACATTAGCCATATTGAGCGTGGCAGGGCAAAGCCGTCGTTGAAGTCTTTACAAAAAATCAGTGAAGCGCTTGGCGTCGCGACTGGCTGGTTCTTGCGTGATGGTGGGCAGACAAACTCACCACCTTATGTAACAAGAGCCAATGAACATAGACGTCTGACCTATACAGCACTATGGACGGACGATTATCTAAATGAGGAAAATTATCTCATTACCCCCAGGCTTGATCAAAAGGTAGCAATGGGGATCTCAATTCTTCAGCCAAACGCAAGTTCTGGCGACGATGAGTACTCGCTTGATTCAGACGTAGCCTGTTACGTGTTAAAGGGGCAGCTCACGCTTGTCGTTGGCGATGAAACCTACGTGCTGGGAGAAGGTGATTCCTACTTTCTGCCAGAAGGAACAGTCCATTGTTACAGAAATTCAGGCGATGACATCCTGAAATGGTTGTGGTCGATTGCGCCACCGCGATTTTAGTTCGCGATAGAGAATTTATAGCGTGTGAATTCTAATTTCGTTGTTCCGGAAGCCTGTCCGCCTTATGTGCGGTTGAAAACATAGTGCTCTTCCAGGAGTTGTTAAACGGCGTGTAAATTTGGTATGCGATAGGAATGCCGGTTACCCGGCACCCCTCGCACAGATCCCAGCGTGCGCTACTAACGCACTGGGCTCCTACCTTGGGTTTTGGCGTCAAAGCGTTGTGCAGGATAAGCATGTAAGATGAGAATACGAGGCGCGAAACGAGCCCAAAGTTGATCATACCTTAACCAACTCATTCGATGACGTTGGCTTCGTCGCCTAAGCGAGCGCATCCAGTAGCGCCATACGCGATTGAAAAAGTATTGCAGACTCCGAGAATTACCGGGTACTGCATAGTAATTCAAATGACCCTGCAACACCCGTCTCAACCAGGCTCCCGTCTCGTTCACCGGATCATGCAGACGTTTACGAAGCTGGTGCTTGATCTCCAAAAGCTGAGATCGCATCCGCTTCTTAACCGTCTTACGTCCTACCATGAATCGACCGTTTGATCTGGCGATCGTGCAGTAGTGCGTGAACCCCAGAAAATCCACCTCGTAGACCGCACTTAATACCGTCATCAATGCCTGCTGGACTATCTTGTCCTCCAAACACCAGATGCTCAAGGTGCGTTCCGTGCCACCGGCCTTCGGAATGTGCACCCGACGGGCCGGCTTGGCTCGGTAACCCCCCCGATGCACTCGACGATGTAGTGTGGCCAGTCGGCTCTCTCGGTCTTCTTCGTACTCAGCCCACTTCATGCCATCGATCCCTGCCGCCGCTTGCCTTTTCAGACGGTAATAGCTTTCGCGGAGCAAACCGATACTGACATGATGCAGCAGTGCCGTGAACTTCATGTCTTCTCTCCTTACAATCGAATGATGGGAGAGAGAGCAGACTATGCCGAGCGCATCCTGTGCAAATCACCTAATAAGCTAAGGTCGGGCACAGCCGTTCGGCATAGTTCTTCATTCAACATAAACGGCCAAGGCCAACCACCAGGAACCCTACACTTACCTTAAAACCGTATTTACAGAATTACCCAAGGCCAGATCGCTTGAAGACATCGAGGCACTGTTGCCGTTCAAACCAAAAACAGATTTAAAACAGGCGGCCTGATTTGACATTTGGCGCTTACGCAAATTTAACCCACTTTATAAGGGAAGCTCTGAACAAGGCGTTCAATTAACGAGCACACGCTCCGTGAAAAAATAAATGACTTGATTTGGCGGATTGCGCCTAGAAATTGGCCCTTTCTGTGTTGTTTTTCCGTCATTTCCCATTTTATAGACGCATTGCTCCATCAAGCGGCCAATTGCCGCCTTGCCAGATAAAAGTTTGCCAGGGCCATTAACGTAAATACCTGACTCGCATTCTTATCTATCCCTGTGTATCTCACCTTTCGATAACCCCACAGATTCTTCACGACACCAAAGATATGCTCAACACGGGCACGGGTCCGATTGCTCTTGCGATTAAAAGAGTGGTCCGCACAACTGAGCTTCTTACCCCGACGAGCCTTGCGGTTGATGCGCCAAGTGATACCCGACGATTCCAGGGCTTGCTTCTTCGAGTCACTGGCATACGCTTTGTCACCATAGACCGCCTCCTCATCTCCATGGATCAAATCATCCATCAATTGCGAATCGTGTACACTGGCATCGGTCACCGCCACACTGTGGGCGCGGCCTTGCTCATCCGTTCCCACATGAATCTTCATGCCAAAGTGCCATTGGTTGCCTTTCTTGGTCTGCTTCATCTCCGGGTCCCGTTCCTTCTTCTGGTTCTTCGTCGAACTCGGTGCCGAGATGATCGTCGCATCCACTATCGTCCCCTCGCTCAATATCAAATTCCGATCCGATAAGTACTTCTCCGTCTTACGAAATAGTTTCTCAGTCAGGTTATACCGTTCCAGGCGATGCCGAAACCGGCAAATGGTCGATTCATCTGGTATGCCATCAAGACTTAACCCGGCAAACAATCGCATCGAGGTTATATCATAGAGACTGTCTTCCATCGCCGGATCACTCAGTCCGTACCATTGCTGCATAAAGTAGATTCGCAGCATTGACTCCAGTTCGATTGGTGGACGTCCGTTTCCTCGAGCCGGATAGCGGCGTTTGATGACGTTAACAAGCTCTTTCCAGGGCAGTATCTCTTCCATTTCAGACAGAAACAGATCTTTGCGCGTCTTTTTCTTTTTGACACAATACTCAAGGTCGCTAAAGCTTGATCCAGACATTAGATAGGTAGGGTTGTTGAAGATTAGTCCATTATCTCATTGACAATAACTTTTGCAGAGTTTCCTTAATTGTAGTCTCGGTGACGACCCACTGAGATGCCTCATGATTTCTTTGCAACAGTCATTTCAATAGAATAGTTCGCTACTACATAGACGAAACAATTTGTTGGTCCTTATTTATTTTGAAGATTTGCAGTCAAGAAGAATTCAGAAAACTTGAAAAGCCAGCCTTTTGTTATTTTTGCGGTGACTCTTTAAGCAATGGTGAACCCATAAATAGTGACCATTGTCCACCAAAAAATATGTTTTCTGCCAAGGATCGAACGGACTATCCTATAAAATTAGGAGTACACGAGAAATGTAACCACAAATGGCATATTGAAGATGAAAAACTTTCGATATTCTTTGATGTTCTACACGGAGGTAAGAAAGCGAATGACCCAAAACATGTAAGGAAGTTGCGCTTTGTAGAAATACACAACGATCAAGGCAAATACCAGGGTCTGACAAATTTCCCAATCCGACCGCTCACTCAGCGAATTATTAGATGCGCTCACGCGCTTATGTACCGTGAATTTTTACCAACAAATACCCCCGGCCACATTCATTATCCAATTCCCGAGGCTGATCCGAATAACAACAATGCCCCATTTCCTGTTCTTGAACAAACATATGCTTTTTCGAGCCAACTGTGTATGGCACAAAAGGCGGGAACGTTTGATTCAGTAATCGCATACAACGGCAAGTTTAGATATGTATGCACGTGGACGACGACGGATAACGGCGAACCAATATGCATTTTCTCATATGACGTATATCGGCTTGCGAATTTTGCTGTAAAAATTGAGCACTACCCGAGTGCAGTTATTGGCTATTACGGGGCACAGAGACCACTCGATGGCACCAAGTGTACGGAATTAATAGTAGAAAGTAGTATTGACGAAATCCTTTACCCGATCCTGCAGCACTAACACGACACCAATTTGGCAACCAGTAGTGTTGGATGATTAACACAGAACTAAAGTGTCAGCTTTCAAACCTCATTGGGCCGCTTTTTACTCATTACTTACTAATGGCGGGAATAAGTGAACAGCAGATATGGCTAAAGTGCGGTAAATTGAGTCAGTTGTTGAGTGTCTAACAGACCTTTTCAGTCGCGTAGCAAATGGTCCGTAATTGGCCGTTGCTGAAATGAAAACGTTTTAGTTAAGAACGTATAGTGACTGATGCATTTTAAGACCAAATTTTCTGGACAACCTGATAGGGCAATGACTCTGTTTCGATCGGTACTATGTATTTACATGGCTTCGTTTTGTTCGCTGTCCCATGCGTCCCCGCCAGATGTAGTGAAGATGTTTTTTGGTCCGGACGGCATAGAAGATAAGTTAGATCAATATCATGGTGAGATGCTGCAATATCATCGAGATAATCCTACGCTAGGAGAGTCCTTAGAAAGTAACGTGGAAGTAAGTTATAGACAGCTGATGGAAAGTGGCGATAGAGCTGTTTATGCAGTCACGACACGTAATAGTGAAAGCGAACAAGATTGGTATGTCTATCTTGTTAAAGTCGATGATGATTGGAAGCTCAGTGCCATTCGAGTGTTAGCAACCACCGGGATTTACTACCATTTAATCGATGAATATGAACAGAAAATCTCCAAGTCAGAAGAGGAAGAGTGGCAATATCAAAATGCACTTATAGTCATCAAAAGTGATAGAGAACTGAAGCAATACCTAGTTGATAATTTAGAGAAATTCAAAGAAATTGTGAAAAGCCATTCTTCCGGAGATAAAGAAGGGTCTGAAAAAATCGTGCGAGAACTTTACTTAAACTCCATTGGGTATACGAATGGACTACTTAACGTAAACATTGGTGGATTGGTCGACAACGCCGTTGGGTATTTTTTTGTTCCGAAGAACAGGAAACCACCTTCGATGCATCAAGATGAATATATATACATAGAAGCGATAGTTGATGGGTGGTACTTATACAAAACCACTTAGCACAACAGTTAACTCCACAAGATCGGTCTGAAGTAACATCGATAACGGACCTAGAAAATTAACTTCAAAAACTTCTCTTTGTGGCCGTATGCTTCGCGCTTTGTTAGTCATCTGCGCTTAAGTCACTATGCCTTCAACACGTAAATCCCGTACGCGCAGAGAGCTAACAAACCTTAACGTACTAGGCGGTCGATCCCCAAAATCATGAATTAAACTGCACGTGCAAACTCAATTGAAAGTCTTGCCATAGGCCACGCTTAGGTTACACGGTATCATCTAGAACAGCAGCTTGATCTGGATGAGGTTTACCATGTTTGTTCGCACGCTTGATGAGCTCGAGAAGCTCGGACGAATAAAGTTTCCAGCCGACGAATCGTTTCGCTCGGCGCGTTTCCTTACCGCCGCTGACACCATGGGTTTCTCCTACAACGAGAACAGAGTCAAAAAGGGCACGGACCTAGACATTTGGCTAAAGCACCACTGGGAGGCCAATTACATCATCTCCGGTAAGGGTGAGGTTACGGATCTGACGAGCGGACAGAGCTGGCCACTCGAGGCGGGTGTTCTCTACGTTGTCGGACCCAATGACCGGCATCGGCTCCACTTAACGGAGGACGAGTGCCACCTCAGCATCTTCTGTCCACCGCTCAGGGGCGATGAGCGCTTCGACAGCGACGGCTCCTACGAAGCCAGCGGTCCCATCGAGAACACCGATCGGCGTATGTTCGTTAAACGTGTCGACGAGATGCGTCGGGAAGGGAAGGAAATGATTACAGCCAATGGCAAAGTGCGCACGATCCGCATGCTGACCGAGGTCGACGGTATAGGCATCGGGTTATCTCACGTTCGACTTGCGGTGGGTGCTGAAGTCAGACCCCAGACCAAGCACCACCGGCAAGCGAACCACATCATTTCTGGCTCCGGCGAGGTAACCGATATTACCACTGGCCAAAGTTGGGAGATCGGACCCAGCATGGCGTACTACGTCGAACCCAAAGATCGATACCGCGTGCGCGCCTGTACCGACATTTTTCTATTGAATGTGTTTTCACCGCCGATTATGGAAGATGGACAGCACGACGAGGACGGAGGTTTGCCGCTTTAGTCGCAGATAAGATGTTATGTCATTTTTAATCGTCCGATGAGCAACACATTACAGATCAATTCCGGTGTTGGTTAGCGTTATTAGACGCCTGCAGAGGCAGTGCATTGGTCGCCTATTATCCTTCTGTTGCCTGCAGTGAGGCACTTCAGGCATTTTTGCATGCAGAGTAGGGATACGGAAAAGATTCGTGTAAGAATAGGTTCTTTTGCGCAGTCATTATTGTATCAACTCAATTGAGCCGTCATTACCGCACTTACGATGAAAACCGACAACATCCGTATCGTTAAAACGCGACCGCTGTTGACACCGGCCATCCTGCGCGAAGAAATTCCACTTAAGCTGGAAGCCTCTGAACTGATCCATGCGAGCCGGCGCACGGTGGAGTCGATTCTTGACGGCAAGGATCGCCGATTAATGGTGGTGGTGGGGCCTTGTTCGGTGCATGACCCGCAAGCCGCATTGGCCTACGCGCAGCGCCTCCAATCATTGGCTGAGGAATTATCATCGGCATTGTTCATCGTCATGCGTGTCTACTTCGAAAAACCAAGAACTCGACTTGGTTGGAAGGGCTTGATCAATGACCCCCATCTCGATGGATCCTTCCAGATCAACAAGGGATTGCGATTAGCCCGCCAACTGCTCGCGGATATCTCAGCCATCGGTTTACCGGCAGGCACCGAGTTTCTCGATACGACCTTTGGCCAGTTTTACACCGATCACATCAGTTGGGGAGCGATCGGGGCTCGTACCGCGGAGAGCCAAGTGCATCGAGAACTCGCCTCCGGTTTATCGATGCCAGTGGGGATTAAGAACCGTACCGATGGCAATATGCAAGTGGCGGTAGACGCTATTTTGGCGGCGCGCAGTCCCCATTTGTTTCCCTCACTGACAGAACAGGGCGCCCCCGCCATACTGGAAACGGCGGGCAATCCCTATTGCCACCTCGTGCTGCGTGGTGGCAGCGCATTCGGACCCAATTATGATGAAAACGGTGTTGAAGCAGCGCTGGGTCTTTTAAAAGCAGTGGCGTTACCGAACGTTCTCATGATCGATTGCAGTCACGGTAATAGTGAGAGCGACCCGCGCAGACAAATTGACGTCGTGCGGTCCATCATTCGCCAGCTTCGCAACGGTCAGCGCGCTATCCGTGCCGTGATGTTGGAAAGCCACTTGGTGGCAGGCAGGCAGAATGTGGAAGATATACCGCTCACCTTCGGTCAGAGCATAACGGATGCGTGTCTTGGGTATAACGATACGGCAGACATTCTTCATGATTTAGCCGCCGCCGTTAATTAGCCAGCCCAATCCCATCAAACCAATGGGTCTATCTTGTCGGCGTCTTACAGCTTCAAAACTCACTGCTGCCGTATGTATAGATATTCTGTTGCAAACTAGCCATCACGGGCAACGAATTTCATTGCTTGATAAATTGTTCGTCGGACTTGCTTGCGTTTCATCGGTGAGTTCAAGAAACGGTTAATGGCGGCGTTTAAATGACGTTCGACGTCCTCTGGTAAATCCTTGCTCGCTTCTACTCTAGCCGCCATGACGGTTTTTAGCAAATGCGCCGAGACGATGAACTCATCACAACCGTGATCGAACAGTTTTTCAATTTCGGTTTGATAAAACCGGCTGGCGCCACCGATACGCCAATTCGACAAGTCGGCCTGTGCTTCTGTAAATGCCGCATTGCGGCCGCAAAAACACGCCATTTGCAACAATCCTGCCGGCCACAAATCAGAGTAACGGGAACACACTTCGTTAACCGCGTTGGCGAACCACCCCACATTGTCGGATACCGGTATGTCCGTTTTGTTCTGCTGGTAAATATCGAATGCCAGCAGACTCCAGGCATTGGCGCCCAGCAAAGCGTGGTACAAACGTTGTGTATCGGTCTTAGCATAAGATGCGGTCAATGCCAGAGATTTCGAAATACCCAATTTGCGCCATTCCTGCATTTGCGGTACCACACGGGATTCATCCGCATTGTCCCATTCATCTAAGATTTTATGGTAATCGCTGAACTCTGGAATCTGATCTTCACGTGTGGCGTAGATGTAGCTGCGCACGAGACTCAATAACAGCGGTTTAACGACACGCTGACCAAGGCGCTCAATTAATCGTTTCGCTTTGGTCAGATAAATCAGGGAATGTCCAAAATCGTTGTAGTGGGCAAGGGCGGCTCGTGCCAGACCGGGTTCGAGATCGTCGAAATTTATGTTGCTTTTGATTGCGCCGCGGATTAGTGCAATCGCAGTTTCCTCGTCTTCTTGTTCAACGGCTTTAACAAGTTCATTCTCGTCGTAGGATTTCGATTTCGTGGTAAACGGATATTGTTTTTCTCGCAACACGTCGTCTGCAATATGACCGATGCTTTCGAGGATGCAAACCATTTGTGTTGCATGATCGTTTTTATACTCATCGTAGAGTGTGAGCCAATCAGCAGTGGCCGCATACGCATGGGTCCAACCGAATTCCATGCGATCGAAAGACCATTCGATGGCATGTACCAGACCTTCAGTAAGATCGGTTCCGATTAGTTGTAACCGCGCCAATTCACGGGCCATACGATCATAAGCATTGTCATCGAAAGCCTCGCGTAAATTATTTAGAATTTCTGCGCGTTGTTCCTCAATGGGTGGATCAGTCAAGTCAATCCAAAGATGTTCTCCCCTCGTTTCAACCGGATAAACTCGCAAACGGTCGCCGCCGTAAAGATTGCTACCATCTTTAAGATCAAACTTCCAATTGTGCCAATGACAGGTAAGGATGCACTCGTCATTGAGCTCGCCTTCGGTTAACGGATAACCTTCATGCGGGCAGCGATTGTTACATGCAAGTACGCCATCTCTTGTCTGAAAAAGAGCGATTTGTTTACCTTCGTGACGTACCACGACACGGGATTTTTGTTTTAGTTCTTCGAGTGACGCGGCTTTAATCCAGGTGTTGTCCATAGGATTGATGAAGCGTTGAATGCATGGACTATTTTAACGCTACGCGACGTGTCGCGCGAATCCGCGTTAGTCGGCAACAGGCTTTAAACGCGTTGCTTTCAAGTCTTGGTGTGCGTAAATCAACAACGCAATGAGCACAATAGAACCGCCGGCAATGGTGCGTATTCCAGGAAACTCGCCAATGACAAGCCACACCCAGACCGGGCCCAACACAGTTTCCACCAGGCCAATTAAGGTCGCCTGGGCGGCGGGGATATAACGTGCCCCCGCTGTGAATAACACCAAGGCAACGCCGTATTCAACCACGCCAAATATGGCGATATAGGTCATGTCGGTGAATGAGTTGTTCCACAATGTGGCGAAAGGTAAAGAAAAACCTGCCGCCAGGATTGCAGCCAGAATGACCGCGGGCATCATGCGAATTTCTGTGTGTTTGCGAATGATGACTACGGGTAGGGCAAACAAAATAGCGATACTTAAAGCCATGCAATCACCGACGATGGATGCAGCCCCCACCGATGCGGATACCATTACCGTGATGCCGATGATGGACGCAATCATGGCAAACCAGGTTCGTTTGGGTATGTTTTCTTGCAACACCAACCAGGCCAATAATGCCGCCCAGAACGGGGCTGTCGCTAACATGATGAGGGCGTTAGCAACGCTGGTGCGGTTGAGTGCCAACACAAATAAGATCGTATCTGTGGCAAAACAAACGGCAACAACAATGCCCGGCCAACCCAGTTGGCGAAAGCTGTGCCGGACGGTAAGGGGTTCGCGAATAAGTACCACCAGCAACAAAAACACGACGGCAAACATCGAACGCCAGAAAATCGTGGTCCATTCGTCCGCTTGAATCAGCCGGATCAGTAAGCCACCGCTACTCCACAGCAAGGCTGCGGTGGCTACCTGTAGCTGGCCCTTACGGTAAAGTGCGTGTGTTGTATCATCCATGCTTTGCCGTCTTTCCGCCGGGACGAGTTATAAGATGGTTAAGTCCTTCGGATAGGGGGTGAGGTATTCGAAACCGTTCTCGGTCACAACGATGGAATCGCCAACGCGGGTGCCATAGCCTTCGTGACCGGGTACGGTAATACCACCATCTACAGCAAAGGTCATGCCCGCCTGCAAGGGCGTTTTATCGCCGGCTTTGAGTTGTGGGTTTTCGAGAAACGAACAACCGATAGAGCGCCCGGTGCGGTATCCCGGCGCTAGCCCGGCGCCGACGTACACTCGATTAGCCGCCGCGTGTACGTCCTGTGCAACAACACCGGGTCGAATAGCATCCAACGCCGCGGCCTGTGCTGATAGAGTGGTTTCGTATGACTTTGCCATTTTATCGTCAACGGTGCCAATAAAGAATTCACGATCAAAGCCTAATTTATAGCCTTTGAAGTTGGCAATGCCGCAAAAGCACAGATAAACCGGCTCACCTTCTTGCAGTCGCTTGACGGATGAGCGGCGATGCACCATGCAGGTATCATGTCCGGATTGCAGCACTTGTAAATTGTAAATGGTCGGTGAGAAGAAGGGGTCGATTTCATCGTCGTGTAAAAACTCCGCCGCCTTACGCGTACCAGCAGCGATGACGGCTAGTGCCACTTCGTACTCAGGAACATTTTCGCCAATGGTTTGCCGGGCTGCGTCGACCATGGCTATAGCCACTTGGCCTGCTTGGCGCATGGTTTCGATTTCCGCCGGGCTTTTGACGGCCCGTTGCTCCGCCAACAGTGCGGTTGCATCGACGCAGTCAATACCGTCAAGTGAATCAAGAAACATTGTAACAACGGGCGCGACTGTTTGTTGTTCCATGCCAAGGCAGCGAATACGATATTCTTTCAATAATCTCTCGATGACACCGCGCCATTCGCTGTCACCGTCTTCCCACGGTCGTATATCGTTCACCCAGGTCATGCGTGTGCACATTTCGGATTCCATGAGCGGCGTAATAATCGAACAATGTCCGTTGCCGGTCACTAACATAAAAGTCGGGCGGCCAAATTCCATGCCGAGATAATTTGTATAACCAGATAAATAGAAAATCGAATCAGGATTAGTCAGCAACACCGCGTCCAGCGATTGGTTAGATAATGCATGCTGAAATCGCGAAGTACGATGTCGTCGTTCGTCGTGATGCATGGCTAGTTCTTCACATGATTGTCAGGATTGTTTTTCGGTATGGATTCAATGTTACTAGGCGTTAGGTTTATATTCTTTGCGCAAATTATAGTAGTTAGCTAAAAACATTACCGCTGCGCCAGCGAATACCCAGATGTCAATGGGTTCCTGGTATAGAAAGTAACCAACAATTGCGATGGTGGGCAGACGTAAAAAATCAATCGGCGAGATGGAAGACGCATCGGCGATGCGCAACGCATTGGTGATACCAAGGTGTGCAGTCATTCCGGTAATGCCTACGATGAACAACCACGGTATATCTGCAAATACAGGATTGACCCAATCGAACAGGGCTAACACCGTACCGAGCACTAACTGAATCAGCGTCATATAAAACAAAATGGTGACCGCACCGTCTGTTTTGGTCAGCGTCTTGGTGACGACAGTGGTGCTGGCGAAACAAAATGCCGCAAAAAGCACGAGAAACACGGCGGGATCCAAACTCATCCCGCCTGGACGTAGAATAATTAATACACCAGTGAAACCTCCGACTACGGCAACGATTCTCGGGAAGCTCAGTTTCTCTCCGAGAAATAGGACGGCTAGCAACGCGATCCATACTGGAACCGTAAACTCAAGCGCAAATACTTGGGCTAACGGTAACAGCCCGACACCCATGACCCAGGTGCACTGGCCCCAAAAATGGATGATGTTACGGCCGACATGAAGCCATGGCCGTTTTGTAATGTGTTGCTTTTTGTTTGTGTAAGAAATGTATGCGCTGAGTATGAGTAAGCCGATCAAGCTGCGTATGGCTAAAATTTCAAATGCGGTCATTGTGTCGATCAGCTCGCGGGCACCAATTGCCATGCCGACAAAAGACACAATGGTGATACACATCCATAAGGATGCCGCAACAATTGGGTGGGATGTGCGAAAACTCATCCGTGCGTTTGTGTTGGTTTGGTTTTTGGTAGTGTCGACGTGTTTTCCAGTGTAATAATCGCTACTCCGCCTATGGCCAACACCCCGCCGAAAATCAATGAAGTGGTCATTGTTTCACCCAATAAAACGACGCCACCCAGTACGGTGACGACGGGCAATAACAATAAATACGGCATGACTTGGTTGACTGCGTAAATGCCGAGCAAGTGATACCAAACGGCATAACCTACAGCCGTCATGACAATCCCAAGATAGATAACCGCGGCCCAAACCAATGGTGTTGCAGTCAGTATGGCCTTATACTGATTGGATTCAAACAACCAGGAGGAAACAAACAGTTGCGGTGCGGCGAATACCGCAACCCATGCGATCAAAGTAAAACCGCCGGGCGCTCCTAGAGTCTTGATCATGATTTGACCGAGAGCCCATGTGAATGCGCCGCCTACGACTAGCAATACCGGCAATAGACTGCCTTGCAGTTTGGGTTCACCGGCGGTAATGACGACACCAGTAAATGCCAATACTATTCCGATAACGCGTCGCATGGTGAGTTTGTCCTTTAACAGGATGATCGCGAGTAATACGCCGAGCGGTACTTCCAGTTGTACTACGATCACTGCGGTGGAAGCGTCCAAATCGCGCAATCCAGTGAAGGTCAGACTGTATTGTATGGCGGCACTCACCAGCGCAATCCAAAAAATCCGTTGTAATAATCGTAGTGGCGGTTTGACAAACCAAACCAATACTAAGGCCGTGATGGTGAAACGAAACGCCATTAATAAAATAGGAGGAAAATGGTTAATCGCGGCTTTGGCAAATAAAAATCCGCCGCCCCAAATAATCGGTACGCAGATAGCCATGAAAATGTGTAAAGGCTTCATAGGGCGTTATGCTTTGTTATTATCAGGCGTGTCGGGCTTGCATGACCAAACAGCCGGCGATCATATACCGTTAACCAATTCGAAGATATACAGGCCAGTGAGAAAACATTTCTCGTTTGACCAAGCCTATTACCGGCGCTATTACGAAGATGCCGACAGCAAAGTGGAAAGCGATACTGAGACCGCTAGACGTGGTGCTTATGTTTGTGCCTATTTGGAGTATCTAGGACAGCCGGTGCACGAAGTGTTAGATCTGGGTTGTGGAGTCGGCCGTTGGCGATCCATTGTCAAACAGTTTTTCCCGAGAGCTAGTTATCAAGGCGTAGACGCGAGTGGGTATCTATGTCAACGGTACGGCTGGGAATGTATTTCCATTGAGCGGTTTAAATCGGCCAAACGATACGACTTGGTCATTTGTCAGGATGTGCTGCAATACTTGCCAGCACAGTCGGCGGCGAAGGTTATCAAAAACTTTCACCGCTTGTGTCGCGGTGTATTGTATTTGCAGGCGATGACGAAAATTGATTGGGACGAAAACTGCGATCAGGAATACAGTGACGGCGATGTCTATTTACGCAGCGGGGATTGGTATCGTCAACGATTGTCAAAGAATTTTATAAACGTGGGTGGCGGCTGCTTTGTCAGTCGGCAATCCGATATTGTTCTTTACGAACTGGAATCTGTTGGTTAGAGAAAACAAATTTGCCTAGCGCGTGGAGTTTTATTGGGGTCTACTTTTGCTTGGTTAGATGATGGGAGTGGATAACGCGGCTCCTAGTGAACAGTGGTGGACTGATCGCCTACCAGTGCTTCAAAGATTTCGGGAGAGTCCGCACGAAGCACCTTTGACGATTCCGGTACGCAGACACCGATTTGAATTTCATCACCATTTTTCTCTAGTACCTTTATCTCGATAACGTTATTTATGGTAAAACTTTCACCGATCTTGCGTTTAATCTTGAACATATGGTTCCTTACTCCAATCGAAGTGTTGTGTTTGGCGTTGTTTGCTGGATTTCGGGTATAGCAAACAACACCGACGCTTAGTCATCTTGATGATAAAAGCTCGTTGAGAGTCTTACAATTATGCGAGCGTTAAGCATTGTAAAAACATTTCCCAACGAAAACAGTAGCTAATGGATGTAAACTCCAGAGGCCTCGCGTCCTGCGAGGCCTTTTGGGGTAAGGGGAGAGGACTCCGGGGAATCCGGAAATAACTGTAACAAATAAAATTCCTTTCAAGTGTCAAATATTGCAAACAGTAACTATTGTTACGCCACGACTTGCAACGGTGACACTAAGCGGTGTTTTCAGACAACCTTCAATGATAATTCGCCAATACCCTCAATACCGCCTTTAATAACGTCACCACGTTGTACCGGGCCAACACCGGCAGGTGTTCCCGTAAAAATCAAATCTCCTGCGGCCAGTGTAAACAAACCGGAAAGGTAAACGATTGTTTCAGGCACGCTCCATATGAGTTGATTGAGATCGCCTTGTTGCCGTACTTCGCCATTGATTTCCAGCCATATGCGGCCACGGGCTGGATGGCCGCACTCGCTGCTAGGTTTGATTGCGCTGATGGGTGCAGAATGTTCGAATGCCTTGCCTACTTCCCATGGCCGTCCCGCGTTTTTCATTTGTGCTTGTAAATCACGGCGTGTCATGTCGATACCGACGGCATAACCGTAGATTTTATCCAAGGCCTCAGATTCTTTGATGTTGTTGCCACCATCCTTTAAAGCGACGACGAGTTCAACTTCATGATGGACATCGTTGCTCTTTGCAGGATAGGGAAAGTCCGATCCACTAGGCAATATCGTATCGGCAGGTTTTTGAAAGAAAAAGGGTTCTTCTCGCGCCGGATCGTGGCCCATTTCTTTGGCATGCGCGGCGTAGTTTCGTCCAACCAGGTAAATGCGACGAACGGGAAAACGCGCCTTAGTGCCATCAACTGCAACACTCGGTGTTTCTAATTTACTAATGACATAGTCCATTTAACGAAATATTTCATATATAGCTAGATTCCGAAAAGTATACTGGTTCGATTAAGAAAACTTAACGCAATCTCACCTGTTTGGGTGAGGTTCTAAAGAAGAAATAGTGATAGCGTTCACGCTTTGTCAAAACACACCACAGAAAGGAGACACAGGATGTCGAACATCGAATACCGGACTTACGATGGATACGGAAATAACCTAAACAACCCTCATTGGGGCCGCGCCGGCGAACCTTTGTTGCGCTTGACCACACCGGGATATTACCAGGGTAAATACGAAATGGCCGGTCAGGACAGGCCAAACCCCCGTGTCATTAGCAATAAGATTTGCAAGCAAACCAGGAAAATTCTAAACAAGAACAAGTTGTCGGATTTCGTATGGGCGTGGGGACAGTTTTTGGATCACGAAATGGACCTAACGCCAGAAGACCCGTACGGTGAAGAAGTACCTATCTGGATTCCGAAGTACGAAAACAAATTTGGCGGTGGAAAAATCTCCTTTAAACGGTCGATTTACAGCACGGCAACCGGTTGTAGCCTCGACAATCCGCGCCAACAACTAAACGTACTCTCATCTTTCATAGACGCTGCAAACGTATACGGTACAGACGGGACCCGAGCCAAGGCGCTGCGTAGCGGAAATGACGGTAAGATGAAAGTCGGTGACAGTGATTTATTGCCTACCAATGATTACGGTTTACCCAATGCTGAAATGCAGATACCCGAAACTGACTGGTTTTTTGCAGGCGATGTGCGTGCAAACGAACATTCTGTACTCACTTCCATGCACACGCTGTTTGTGCGTGAACATAATCAATTGTGCGACGAGTTGAAAAAATGTTTGCCTGCCGTAAAAAAGAAGGAATTGGGTGCTAAAGGTAAGCTTGATGAGTACTTGTATCAACGGGCACGCAAGATTGTCGGTGCGTTAATGCAAGTGGTGACTTACGAAGAATTTATACCGGCCATATTCGGTGACTGCGGGCTCAAGTCCTATGCGGGGTACAAGTGCAACGTCAATCCGAGCATCAGCAATATTTTTTCAACGGCCTGTTATCGTCTCGGTCATAGCATGCTTTCGCCCGACATTAATTTGGGTAAAAAAGGCGATTCCATGGCACTCAGGGATTCATTTTTTAAACCCGATGTTGTCCGGACGCACGGCATCACGCCGTTCCTGCAAGGCTTGGCTACTCAGGTGATGCAGGAAATCGATGTCAAAATTGTTGATGAGGTACGCGAATTCTTGTTTCATGAAACCCATCGTAAGCCGAATGATAAACCGCCACGCTTGCTCGATCTGGCAGCGTTGAACATTCAAAGAGGTCGCGACCACGGCCTGCCGGACTACAACCAATGCCGTTTAGACTTTGGTCTCCCCCCAATATGGGATTTTGGAGATATTACTTCTGACGCCAAACTCGCGAAAGATCTGGCTTCGGTTTATGGCGACGTGAATAAAATTGATCCATGGATTGGCGGTCTGGCCGAAGATCACTTGTCGGGATCTAACCTAGGTGAGTTAATTTTCACTGTATTAAAAGATCAATTCGAGCGCCTGCGTGATGGTGATCGTTTCTGGTATGAGAACGATCCCTATTTTTCCAAGGAGTGGTGTCACCACCATAAGGAAGCCTGTGTGTACTCAGTGGAAGACCTGAAAAAAACCAGGCTATCACACATTTTGAAACGCAACGGCGTGCCGGGTATGCCGAAAGACGTCTTTATTGTCAGGTAGTTATGTAACTAAAATCGAGTACTCTGAATAACGGGGATCGTGGTGATCCCCGTTTTCTCTTGTCGTTAACCATTAAGTTTTCTATCAACAAACGGCAAACGATCCTGGCCCCAGAATAGTTCACCGTCGACAACATAACTGGGCGATCCCCAAGCGCCTTTGTTAATTGCTTCGGCGGTGTTTGCCTCATACACCGACTGAACATCCCCGCTGTTCGCACTATCTAATAGTGCTTTACCATCGAAACCACTAACGTCGGCGATATCTACCGCAGCGGACTCGTCGGCGATATCTCGTTCTTCTACCCAGCAACCACGTAGAAAGGCTTCAGCCAATTCACCGGTATCGCCGTTCACATCTGTCGCTGCAATAATCATTTTGCACGCTAGTGTTGGATCGGTTGGAAAATACTTAGGTTTCAAGTTAATGGGTATCTCTCGATATTCGCGCCAGCGTTGCAATTCGATCATGCGATATTTTTGTATGGGCTCCGGGCGTTCTGCCACCGGTTTGACATTGGCCGTGGTAAATAACTCCATGATATTGACAGGTTTGTAATTTACCTTCGCCTTAGTATCAGCAGCTAGTTTTCTCAAGGTTGGCATACCAAGCATCGTCCAGGGAGAAATCGGCGTAAAATAAAAATCGATAGTCTTAGACATTGGTTTATCTCTTCAATGTTAAAAGTTTAGTTCTTATTTAATTAAGCTAAATTCTATAGCGTGGGCTTTAGCCACACTGCCGTATCGTGAAACACCGCACCGCCACGGGGGAAACCGGCATCAGCGCTGACCAAAGAATTGATGCCGACACCGTTTTCGAATGCCTCATTCGGCCAGATGCTTTCAACCACGACAACGCCGGGTTGCAGTCCATCGAACGATTTCGCCCGCACGACGACTTCGCCTAATGAATTACCAATAGTGACACGGTCTTTTTCGTTTAGTTTCAATTTTTTTAGATCCTCCGGGTGAATCAAAGCACAGGGTTGTTTTTCTTTTTTTTGCGACGTTGGTGTTTCGGTAAAACTGGTGTTCAGAAAATTACGTGCCGGTGACGTGACCATTCGGAAGGGGTGTTCGTCATTTGTTTCATCAATGCACTCCATATGATCGGGCAGGGTGGGCATAGGCTCCACGTTCTTGCCTACACTTGACCAATCCGGTTTGAAATGGAATTTTTTATCCGGTGTTTCAAAGCCATTTAGAAAATGCATGCTATCGAAATCTAACGAACAATCGTGCCAATGATTTTGATAGATAGTTTCCGCGTCCAGTAAACCAGAGCGCTTTAGCGTCGCATCCATGAGTTCCCACTCGCTCATATCGAATCCAGGATGCTTCGCACCAAGACGCTTGGCTAACTCGCACAACACCCAATGATTTGACTTTGATTCAGCAAAGGGTTCGATAACTTTCTTTGTGACTTGCAAAAAAGTGTGACCACCGCCTTGATACATGTCGTCGTGTTCAAGAAACGTGGTAGCCGGTAGGACAATATCCGCCATGGCGGCGGTTTCGGTCATGAACTGTTCATGCACGCAAACGAACAAATCATCGCGTAGGAAGCCTCGCCGCACTTTGTTGGAATCCGGGGATACGACGACCGGGTTCGTGTTCTGAATAAACAATGCGGTTATGGGCGGGCCATCGCCGATGTCTTGCGGGTCGTTGCAAAGTATCGGACCGATACGAGATTGGTCCAGGATGCGTGTTGATTTGTCACAAACATCCAGGCCTTGAATTAATGTGCCATCGATAGGGTACAAACCACCGTTGCTGTACAATGCGCCGCCACCTTTGTATTTCCAGGCGCCGGTAATAGCGGGTAAACAACTCACCGCATGAACATTGGCCGAACCGTTACGCGAACGCGAAAAGCCATACCCAACCCGGATAAAAGAACGCTGGGTTTCGCCATACAAGCGGGCGAATTCGATGATTTGATCGGCGTTGACACCGGAAATTTTTTCCGCCCAGGCGGGTGATTGCGTAGTGACGTGTTTCTCCAACGCTTCAGGTACGTCGGTGTATTTGTTTAAATAATCCCAGTCGGCAAAACCTTCGGTAAATAAAACATGCATGACAGCGCAGGCGACAGCGCCGTCTGTACCGGGCTTCGGCATCAAATGTATGTGTGCTTTCTCGGCCGTGCCCGTGCGGTAAGGATCGATCACCACTAATTTGGCGTCGCGATTGCGTTTGGCCTGGGCGATGTGATGCATCACATTGACTTGGGTGCTGACAGGATTGCCGCCCCACACAACGATTAGATCGCTATCGGCCATTTCTCGCCCGTCAGCGCCACGTTTTACGCCGGTGCCCGCTATCCAACCGGCGTCTGCCAGCGCCGTACAAATAGTGGAGAATTGCCGGGAATACTTTTTAACATGGCGCAGACGCTCAATGCCGTCGCGTTGCACCAAGCCCATGGTGCCGGCATAAAAATGTGGCCACACGGTTTCGCTACCGTATTTTTGTTCCGCCAGCGCAAGTTGATTAGCGGTTTCATCCAGTGCTTCGTCCCAGGTGATGGGTTTAAACGCTGATTTATCCCCTTTTTCACCAACGCGCCGCAACGGCGTCTGCAAACGATCCGGATGGTGCACGCGTTCGGCGTAGCGTGCGACCTTGGCGCATATGACGCCGGATGTGTATGGATTTCCCTTCGCCCCATAAACACGCCCGATGGTGCCTTTGTCCAGGCATTCGACTTCCAATGCGCACGTGCTTGGGCAATCGTGTGGGCAGGTGGAGTGAACGCGTTGAGTGTTGTTCGCAAGCATGAAGAATGGAAACCGTCTTAGAAGCTGTTCATAAATCTACAACACTATCGGTGACGCAGGTGATTAGGAATCTCACACACCGGAATTGGAATCATCTTATGTTTGTTCGCATGGTTATAACGCCGGTAGATATTTAGTACTTCCTTTTGACGTTCCGTTAGACCGTTTCCATCGGTCCCTTTTTCTTCGAATTCCATGGCCCATTCGAGCTCCGGATAGGATGCGCCAATTTGGTCTTCGTCGGTGCGGTTATCGCCCCATAAGCCGTCGGTCGGTGGCGCCTGTAAGATCTCGTCACTGACATTCATGGCTTTGCCAAGTTCATAGACTTCGGTTTTCACAAGATCCGCGATTGGACTGAGATCGACGCCTCCATCGCCATACTTAGTGTAAAAACCGACGCCGAAGTCTTCGACCTTGTTCCCTGTACCAGCGACAAGGTAATCGTAAAGCCCCGCGAAATAGTAAAGCATAGTCATACGCAAACGTGCACGCGTATTGGCGAGCGACATTTCCAGTTTTTCTTGAGTTTCTGGATCGGGTAATGCGGCGATGAAACCATCGAATACTTGAGTGAGATCGACTCGTTCGGATCGAACGTTAGCATGATTCGATTTCAGGAACTCTATGTGTTGGTGGGCGCGGGTGATTTGATCAGCCGATTGATGAATCGGCATTTCCAAGCAGATAACGGAAAGCGTCGTGCGCGCTACTAGGCTGGACGTCACGGCTGAGTCGATTCCACCGGATACACCGACAACAAAACCTTCGGTGCCGGCGTTATTCGAGTATTCCGTTAACCAGTTAACGATGTGCTCAATGATTTTGTCTGTTCGCAAAGATTATGTCTCATTCTTGTGGAAGGAGTGCTTAATTCTACACAAGAATGAGAATGTCTTAGTCCTAGTTACAAGCTGGCGCAACCGCACTAATGTCAACAAATTTTCAGGTTCTAGTGCTTGCTGGCCTGGCCAATGAATGTATAGCCGAGAACGCGCGGCGAATTTTCCTCGTATGCGGTTTCGATTTCTTCTATTCTGAACCCGCCTCGCTCAATATGGTGGTTGATGGGGCGGTTCATGTTGCAACCGCCTGCGACACGTTTCCATAGCGGGTTTAGCCGGTGTTGCCATTTCCTGACATCTAAGTCGGGCGCCAGACCGTGTTCACAGAACAACAGTTTACCTTCGGGTTTCAGAACTCGATACATTTGCCTTAGTGCGCTTTTCCAATTCGGGATCGTGCACAGTGTGTAAGTCAACAAGACCGTGTCGACGCTGGCATCATCCAGCGGTATTTCCTCGCCGGGCAGATCGATGGTTTTCACGGTCACCGTTGCGTTAACAATATTTCGTTGGGCTTTTTTTCTCATCCCGGCAGAGGGTTCTAGACCCCATATTAATTCCACCTTGGTATGGTCATACAGCGGCAAATTGATGCCCGAACCCATACCGACTTCCAGGACACGGCCGCAGGCTCTCGGCACAACTTTCTCACGCATCGCCATGACATCATTGGTCGAACACGCACAATGAATCAGATGAGGCAGAATTTTTTCGGCATAAAAACCCATGGTTTAGCTCCGACAATAATCAGTGTTTAACCGGATCGAGGCCAAGGGCAATGCGGCCGGAAAACAACTGTTGGCGCTTTTCGGGTAGGGGGTGAAAGTGTACAGCGCGAATGTCGCGTACGATACGTTCCATCGGATGGCCTTGAAAGAAACCCGGGCCACCAACGATGTCTGCTGCTTTTTCTACAACTGTTTTAACTGCACGTGCTGCAATGGACTTACGTGTCAATATCGCATCCGTGTTTTGCACACTGGGTGTGAATTGATAGTCATTGCATAACCGCACCATATCGTCGAGTGCCAGTTGCGCTGTGACTAACTCATTTTGTAATTCGCCCAATAATGGTGCGAGGTGGGATTTTCTCTGCGCGCTTTGCTTGGCGCATGTAACGGCAGCGTCTGCTATACCGACATAACAAGAAACGATGATTGGCAGAGCGACCGGCAAAATGACATCCCACATGGCATGCCATTCGCCGGCGGGCCGGCGTGCGATGATGGCATCGTCCGGCACAAAAACGTTTTTCATTTCGACATCGTTCGAGCCGGTGCAACGCATGCCTAAAGTACGCCAGTTGTCTTCTACCGTGATTCCTTCCGCGCTGAATGGAATAGAAAAGTGTAAAACTTCATCACCATTTTCGCTGGAAAAGGGTGCGCTGGTGACAAATACATCGGCACCGGGGCCACCGCTCACAAATCGTTTGTGTGCGTTGACACGATAACCGCCATCCACCTTCTCAGTGGTTCCGTTGGAATCCAGCCAATCGTTCGCTCCAGTACCCGCAATGATTAGTTCTTTAGTTGCTATTTTTCTAAGCGTTTTGGCAGCTTTCTTATCATCCCGCAAGTATTTGAAAACGTTAACCGCGACCGGATGTGAGTGCATGGCGAATGCCAAGCCGGTCGATCCGCAGTGTTTTCCGAGTTCGCGTACCATGCTGCACAATTCTTGGTAAGTTGCACCACCGCCGCCCAGTTCTGCCGGGATTGCGACGGAAAAAAGTTTGTGTCGACGCAGTTCCTCATAATTCTGTCCTACAAACGCGTTGGACTGATCAAATTCATTCGCACGCTTGGCAAATCCCTCACCCAAGGCGTGCGCTACCTCGCTCCAATTTCGCTCGGCTTCCAGGTTGGCCAAATTAACGACATTGTTCTTCATTAGTATCTCCTTTGTATGAGTGTTTTGAGGTAAACGGAACCGGCTGTTGCCGGCAATCGTTAGTCTTCTTGATTTGAACTGCACACTGTATGGGTAAACGATTTCAGGCTTATTTCAGAATTCTCGTGAATTGTTTCAATTGTTTCGTTGGGGACGCGGATACATTTGAAACAAAACTCTTGTTTTGTGAAATCACTTTGAAACACCAGGTCATTAGGATTCCACGTCACTGTATCGGTGCAGTTTCGATACAGCGACCGAACTTAAACACTTCAATTAACCCATAGGAGGTTTCAGACAATGAAAGCAGGCAATGTAAAAACTCAGAAAGGCTTTTTCAGTGTAGGCGTCGGTTTGGCGATACTCGCGATATTCGGCGGGATTACCCTGGGCACAGACGGCGCAGCCAAAAACCAAGACAAGCATGCCAAAGGCGACACTGTTGCGATTGAGAGAACCGTCGCGAAAAACTATTGAGCCCGGCGTATTCAAAAAACAATTAGCAGGAGGAAAAAATGGCTGACAATGTCAACGGTAACTCGGAATTTGTGGATTTTTGGAACGAGATACTGGTTCCGAAATTCATTAAGTACAAACATATTTTAGTCGATGGATTAACTCATCACAGTGCGGCCATTTTTCCCTCTCTATCGGTCAAAGAAGGTGATATTGTGTTAGATATCGGTTGCGGTTTTGGCGATACTGCGATTGAACTGGCCCGGCGCGTTGGACCAAGCGGTAAAGTCGTCGGCATAGACTGTTGCGGCGCGTTTTTGGACTATGGACGTAAAGATGCAGCCAAAGCAGGTGCCAATAACGTTTCTTTCGTCGAAGACGATGCGTTGCTGGTGCCGTTCGAACCGGAGTATGACTTTGTCTTTTCGCGCTTTGGGACAATGTTTTTCTCTAATCCGGTTGTAGGTTTAAAAAACATGTGTCGAGCTTTAAAACCGGGCGGCATCATGACCCAGATTGTTTGGCGAACACCGGCGGATAATCCTTGGTTGATCATGGCAAAAGAAGTTGTCCTGCAGTTTTTGCCGCCTCCGAGTGACGATGCCCGTACCTGTGGACCCGGTCCGTTTTCCATGTCTGATCGGGAAATGGTAAGCACGATGTTGCAAATTGCCGGTTACGAGGACATTAAATTCGAACGGGTCGATGCACCGGTCTTGATTGGTAATACGGTTGAAGACGCGGTGAATTTTCAACTCGCGCTCGGACCGGCAGGCGAAGTATTCCGTGAAGCCGGCGAACTGGCCGAGAACAAACGTCCGGAAATTGAATGCGCATTAGCGAATGCGATCATGGCGCAAAAAACCGGTGCCGACGGTATCGTGATGGACTCGTCTTCATGGGTGATTAGCGCAGTGAATCCGGGCAACGAGTAACTGGTATTGGAATTTCCACAAATTTTGCACAATGTATTCACCGTAGCTGCACGTTAGCAACCTACGCTGCACCCGTCTAAACAGTGAGGGTGCAAAATGCGATGTGTGTTGTTTTTACTCGGGTTGCTTGGCGTGGTGACCGCAAGGGGCGAATCAACGGTTACCGTCCCTTGGTCTGAATTTAACGAGCTTTACCAGGAACGTTTGGAGTCCCGGATTAAGGATGAACTGGCGCCGGATGAGGTCAAGCCGGAACATGTCTTCGATACTGCTTCATATCAACTAAATGTTACTGACTCTCAGGTAGTTGGCCGGGCGGATGTAGAGGGACGGGTATTACAAGGTGATCCGGGTCGTATTCAGCTATTCGGCGATAATATTGCAATAACGAATATCAAACAGTCGATGGGTGGGCATCTCGGTGCAAATGCCAACGGCTACTATTTCATCCCGCAAAGAGGTTCGAAATTCAGAACTTCATTTGAATTCTCTGCACCAATTACGGATAGCAACGGGAATAAGACGCTAACCATAAAACCGCCAAGCGCTGTGAGTAACTCGCTGGAGTTGACGCTGCCAAGTCACTTGCGCTTGTTGGATAGCCCGCTGCTTAACCGAATTAACGGACATTGGTATTTTCCGCCGGTGGACACATTGACTCTGCGTTTTCAAGAGTTGGTGCGTGATTCGGCCGAACAGGGGTTGGCGATTAATACACTCACGCGTTTCGAATGGCGCGGTGGTCACATGGTGGTTACCAGTTTCTTTCAACCCGTGCATGCATTGCCGGAATCGTTTGCTATTCAACTCGACAGTGCAGCAGCCAACGTTGCCTTATCGTTGCCATCCGAATCATACGATGTAGCCGCGAACGGATTGGTCCGGGTTACCGTTGATGGACATTCGCGTGACCCCTTCATAGTGCAGTATGAAATTTCGTCCGATGGTAACGACTATGAAATCAGTCTGCCAAGAATCGAGAACAATACCGGGCGCGAAGGCGATTTTTTTCTTGTCCAAACCCCCGGTTTACGGATAAAACGGATAGAAGAGAAGCAAGCGAGTGTACTACCACCACACGTGCTGCCAAAGCCATTGGTGTCGTTTGCGTCTTTGACTGAAAGTTATCTGCGGCTGGATGCAGGCGCCGATGCCGTCTCGTTGAGGGTGCGGCGTTTGCCGGCCGCGCCCACACCGAAATTGGTTTTGGACACCGTTCATTTTTATGCCAGTTTTATCGATAACGGCGATGTGTTTTCGGTACTGAGGGCAGAGATACCATCACGGGCAGAGGACAAGTTGGTGCTGCGCGCGGTTGACGATGCTGAAATCTGGTCGGTTAAAGTCAATGATGAACCGGCTGATTTATATTCTGACGATGAGGGACAGTGGATTATTCCGCTGCATGACAGTAATGCATCGTCGGTAGAACTGGCCTACGTTCAACGCCGTGAAAAGCTCGGTTTAAAAGGCCGGCTTGATGTGACCGTTCCCGCGACCGGATTGTCCGCCCGGCATTTGAATGTCGCGTAGGTGTTTCAAATCGTGTGGATATTCTGTCGGTGGACAGCGGTTTTGAACCGGCTGGCGAGAAAAGCACTCAATGGCCAGGTATCAATCAGGTGCGGGGTAAAAAGATATTCTTAACAAAGCCTTTTTACCGTGGTCGCGCTGTTGATGCAGCAGTTTATTTCAAAGAGCCAACCGATTCAGTTAACCAGGGGTGAATCTAATGAGTAGCAAGCGCGTCATCAGCATCGTCCTGATATTTTTTGTCGGTGTGATCGGTTGGTTTATTCTCGGGTCGGCCAGCTTGAATCGCTCGTTCGATCGCTCGTCGTCATTGGATTATTCGGTGCAGCGGTTGTGGGGCCAACCGATAGTGCAAAGCAGTCCGGTGTTGACGGTAAGAGTTCCAGGAAGCGAACGCAAACGGAATATCATCGCCAGCGAAAACAAGATTAAGGTCGATTTGAATCTGACGCAACGCCGTAAAGGCTTGATTTGGTATCCCACTTATGTCGTCGATTTTTCCGGAAGTTATTCGATTACCAATACAACGTCAGTATCGCAAAACGTCTTGGTGCATTTCCCGTTACCGTCCAAGGAGGCGACATACGAAAATATCCGTTTTCAGTTGGGCGGTGTTGAAGAACAACTGGAGGTCAACGCCGCAGACGGTATTCGCAGTATTGTCAATGTATTACCAGGAACGGCACGGACTTTTACTGTCGGCTATCGAACCCGCGGTCTGCGTTCATGGCACTATCAGTTAACTTCAGCTAATGGCCGCGTTAAAAATTTAGACCTGACGGTGACCACTAATTTCGGAAACTTTGATTTTCCCGAAGCGGGTCTTTCACCCATGCAAAAAGAACTGACGAAAGACGGCGCGATACTCACCTGGATATCCAGTGATTTAATTACTCAACAGGATATTGGTATCACTTTACCGGAAGAACTTAATCCGGGCCCATTGTCGGCCCGCATGAGTTTTTTCGCGCCAGTCTGCTTGCTGTTCTTTTTTGTTCTGATAACAGCGATATGCGTTATCAAGGAAATTCAGATTCATCCCATGCACTATCTTTTTGTCAACGCCGGTTTCTTCGCGTTCCATTTGATCTTTGCCTATTTTGTCGATGTGATTAATGTCCATCTGGCATTCATGATCTCATCGGTAGTCTCCGTCGTTTTGGTAGTGTCATACTTATCAGCGGCTTTAGGTCGAACGTTTCCATGGAGAGTCGCAGCTTTGGGACAAATGTTTTATCTGGTTGTATTCTCGTATTCGTTTTTCCTGGAAGGCGTCACCGGTCTGACGATAACAGTCGTCTCCGTGATTACGCTTGCCATATTGATGAAGCTGACCGCTCGAACCGATTGGAACCGGGTTTTCTCTCCCGCAAAAGTTGCCGCTGCTGAGTTAAACGCGTAAATTTCGTCGCTTAATGTTTTTTAAGGCCGCTGATATCAGCGGCCTCTTTATTTTCGGGCATCGGCTGAATTTGACGTGACAGGGTCTATCCAACGTAACGTTGACACTTACGCATGGTATCGCGTTGCTGCGGATGCCTATGCGTGGATTCCGGTGTTCTTTCTTTATTTTAGCCAATTCGTCTCGTTGCAGGATGTTTTACGGTTATCGTCCATTTATTACTTTGCCGTAGTATGCCTCGAAGTGCCTTCGGGTTATTTTTCCGATCGTTTTGGCCGTAAAACCACGTTGTTCATCGCGGCATGTTCGTTCTTTATCGCCTATTCCTTATTTTTGATTGGTGGAAATTTTTGGTTGCTTGCGGTGGCGCAGGTTTTTCTCGCCGCCGCTTTTGCCTTCCAATCTGGGACGGATACGGCGTTTCACTATGATTCCCTACAGAGGTTGGGGCGGCAGCATGAATTCGCGCAGCGCGAAGCGCGTGCGCACAAGTTTGGTCTCATCTCCACCGCACTGGCGGCATTATTAGGGGGACTAAGCGGTTTGATTAATTTACGAATGCCTTATTTAATCTCGTTGGGCGCTTCCATCGTGATGATGATCATGGTGTTTCGATTTGTCGAACCGGAACACCATGGTCAACACACCATGGTGGGTTTTGGAAGGCAGTTGACCAATTGTATTAAGCGCTTACATGATCCGGTGCTCTTGTGGTTGTTCGCTTTTTATACATTGATGTACATGATGGAACATGTCCCCTACGAGTTTTATCAACCTTACATTATGTTGTTACAGACCGATTGGTTAGCCGCAGGCGTCAATGCGCCATTGGTTTCGGGTATTGTCATTTCCGTTTCGATGTTCGGCGGCGCTTGGGGAGCGGCACTCAGCGTGCGTTGTCAAGACCGTTTTGGTTTGTTGGGGATTTTGTTTTGTGCAGTGTTTATCCAATGCGGTATTATTGCGGGTATGGCGGCCGTACTCCATCTAGCCGTATTGTCGCTGGTGTTTTTTCGCAACTTTCCCATGGCGTTGGTGCACGCGCCTATAACTTCGGTTATTAATCCACGCATCGCCACTAGCGAACGAGCAACGTATTTATCCATACAAAGTCTCGCAGGCCGGCTCGGATTTGCCGGATTATTGTTTATCTTATCGTCCCAGGCCATACCCGGTCAGGCTGTCGATTGGTCGACGTTGCAAACACTGCTAACACAGGCGTTAATCATCGGAGGTGTCGGTATGGCGATACTTTGGGTTTTGTCCAAACCATTGCGCTCACATACATGATGCATAAACTAGCAACAAACATAGTAGAACGTACACTGGGACCTGAATGACAAAATTACTTGAACTACATCAAACAAAAGTCATCGATGCGTGGGTCGATAGTTTCAGTCATATGAATTTGGCTAACTATGTCGCAGTATGCGACGAGTCCACTTATGCTTTTTGGAATCTCGTTAACGACCATGTTTCACAAGAGGAACGTGGTGGTGCAGAGTATGCTGTCGTGGAAACTCATGTAAATTATTTACGCGAAGTCAGATTAGGCGATTCGTTAAAAGTGACAACGCAATTATTGGGTGTCGATGAAAAACGGTTTCGTTTGTTTCATACTATGATTAATCTTGCCGACAACGCGGTTGCGGCGACTAACGAAGTGATGGGCTTGGGTTTTGATCTGAATACCCGCGCTCTTTCGCAATTCAAGCCCGAAGTGCAAAAAAGGATGCAGGAGATATTCGTTCAACACGCCAAATTACCGATGCCAAAGAATGTGGGCCGGGGTATTACAATGCAGAAGAAAATCTCGTAGTACAGCATTGACTCGAATGTAGGAGCGAACTTGTTTACGAAAGACAAATGCGTGCCAACAAAAAAGTAAACTATCAAAAAGAATTAGAAACCGTTTATGATGATATCCGTCCTCACATAGGTAAGGGAAAAGTCGCCGGCTACATTCCGGCACTCGCGTGCATTTCCCCGAAAAAGTTCGGTATGGCGATACACACTATTCATGGTGACGAATATGTGGTCGGTGACGCGAATGAAAGATTTTCCATTCAAAGTATCTCCAAAGTCTTTACGCTCACGTTGGCGATGAACTGCGTGGGTGAGCGGCTATGGAGACGGGTGGGTAAAGAGCCTTCGGGCGATCCCTTTAATTCGCTGGTACAGCTAGAATACGAACAAGGAATTCCCCGAAACCCACTCATAAATCCGGGCGCTATCGTAGTGGCGGATTGCTTACAAAACGCATTCAAAAGTGCGAAACAACAAATCCTTTCCTTTGTTCGTCAGCGTTGCGGTGCGAAGATAAATTATGATAAGGACGTAGCCCGGTCGGAAAAGGAAACCGGTTTTCGCAACGCCGCTCTGGCCAATTTAATAAAAAGTTTCGGAAACCTCGATAATTCTGTCGATAAAGTCCTGGATGTCTATTATCACCAATGTTCATTGGCGATGTCCTGTGTCGAACTGACGAAAGCGTTCGGATACCTAGCGAATAGCGGGATTGATCCGAAAACGAATCAACGGGTTGTCTCAGCGAGTCGTGCACGGCGTATTAACTCACTAATGTTGACCTGTGGTACTTATGATCGTGCTGGAGAGTTTGCATTCAGTGTCGGGTTGCCCGCGAAAAGTGGCGTAGGCGGTGGTATCGTCGCCGTAGTACCGGGTGAGTTAGTTCTGTGTGTGTGGTCACCGGCACTGGGGCCATCGGGAAATTCCGTTGCCGGCATGGAAGCATTGAAACAATTCGTCCGACAAACGTCTTTATCAGTGTTCTGAATCATATTAACTCCCGGTGCTTTCGCTTTGTTGAGATAGCGACTCACGTATATGCAGTGAGGAACAAACCGCATCTGTCGGGTACATATCGGAGTTAGCGCGTGACGCGGTTCGGAGACTCACCGCATCCTTGTATCTACCGATTCTTTTCGCGAACAAGCTCGCTCCTGCCAGAATGGTAATTTTTATTGAACCCGATCAACTATTACCGAATTGCAATTAACGGATAATGGGGGCTAAAAAAGTCAATTACACATCGGAAGATGCTCAATCGCTGGAAGTTAATCACGAATTTTCGTGGTTGGCGTTAAGCGTTTTATTGATGTTGTGTTTTGTCCAGGGGTATCCGATTTGGGCGTATCTGTATCGAAGTACTTCTTCCAGCTTGTTGATCATTTTACCCATTGCCGCAGCGTTAATTTGTATTCTGGTTTTATTTACGTTGTTTGCCAAGCATGGAATACAACGCAGCACGTTGTGGTTGGTGCCGGTAATATTGTTCATCGGTATCGGTCTTTACTTGCCTGATGCAGCTGTTCCATCCAAGCGGATTCACGTTGCACAGTACATGATGTTAGCAATCTTGGTGCGAAAGGCATTGTCTTTTCGTCATGGGGGTGTTGCGCTGTTGATCTGGACACTCCTGGTGACGGCGATATTGGGTATACACGATGAAATACTACAAGGTCTGCATGTACAACGTTACTATGGGCTGCGGGACATGGTGGTTAATTTGTTTGGTGCATTGAGCGGTGCCGTACTTGGATACATGCTGGGCATGTTCGAGCAAAATGCCGAAGGTGTAACTACTGTATCAATAACGTTCGGGGAATATGCCGGCGTATTGTTCCTGACAGCCAGTGTGGTGGCGTGGGTTGTTTCTCTCCAGTCTTACCTGGGCACAAACTTACCCATAGTAACAACCGCGCCGTTAATAATCGTCATTTCCGCATGGTTTTTATTCAAGCTCGTGAATAAAAACAAAAAAGATTATCGGACTCCCAATATCGTATTTATTCTAGGCGCTGCGACATTGATTGTTCCCGTACTATGTCAGTTGTTGCCTTTCCAATTTCTCTGATGTTCGTTCATCCACCTTGCGTTAACGGAATCTCCAATACAATCTCTTCGGGTAGCAAACAAATTTCATCGTTGCAAGCCTGAACTTGTAAGCGCAGCGGTAGCATAGAAAAGCCATTAGAGGATTCTTTTTTATTTTTCAATTGTGCGGTTAGCCGGATTGTATTTTCATACACCGCCAGTGGTTCGTCCTGAAACCCAAGATTGACAATATTCGCTTCAGGGTATTCCAGTGACTCAATCTCCCAATGGGTATCGCTATTTCCCAATTCTAGTTTTGTCGGTTTTAAATAATCTTGTAACGGTTTATGTGCATTGATATGCCAACCCGGTTTCATACGAATGTGTATGGCCACGGAGTCGGCATCGGCAATGGCGGCGCGCGCGAAAACCGCTCCATTGGCCGCATATTGCTGCATACCGGCGGCACCTGACAATAGGTCACCCACCCCTATCAGCATATAAGAATATCCGGCCGGATGTTCATGAATCATACCGGAAAATGAAGCTAAGGTCGCCTCGGCTTTTTTACGGTATTCAGGGTCGTCGCTGCGTGCAGCCAACATAGCCAATGCGCGCAAAGCCACTGAATTTCCCGAAGGCATGGCGTCGTCGAACGCCGTTTTAGGTTGTGTAATGAGTAATGAGTCGGTCGACGTTACCGCCATGAAGAACCCGCCCTCGTCTTGATCCCAAAACTTGTTCAGCATCCTGTCTGTAACATCCTTTGCTTTGTCCAGCCACGCGTCATCTTCGGTGACGTCATACAGGTTCAGTAATGCTTCGGCGAGGTAAGCGTAATCTTCTTGAGTTGCCGGGATGGACGCCGTGCCGTTTAGACTTGCCCGTAACAAGGCGCCTTCGTCACAGCGGTTATACTCCCACAAATAGTCTGCTGCGGTTTGTGCAGCGTCGAGATAGGCTTGTTCTCCAAATACTTCATAGCTGGTCGTCAGCGCCGTAATGGTCATGGCGTTCCATGCAGTAACCACTTTATCGTCACGTAGCGGATGCTCACGGTTTTCCCGTGCCTGCCATAGTGTTTCCTTGATTTTACTGACACGTTTTAACACCCTATCCAGTGGCGTATTGGTCTTGGCTGCGTATTCTTCATAAGAAACCGCGAGGTTAAGAATATTTCTTCCTTCAAAATTGCCGGTTTCTGAAACACTAAAAATATCCATGGCAAATTGCGCATCCTCGTGATTGAAAATTTCTTTGATTTGCGCGGGTGTCCAAAGAAAAAATTCTCCTTCACCTCCTTCGCTGTCGGCATCCGTCGCTGAGTAGAACGCACCCTGCTGTGACGTCATGTCACGCAGTAAATAGTTCAACGTTTGCCGGGCGACCCGGGCGTACTCAGGCTTCTCGGTTAGTTGATACGCGATTGCGTAGGCGCGAATTAACAAGGCCTGGGTGTAAAGCATTTTTTCAAAATGGGGTACTTGCCAATCGGCATCGACGGAGTAACGGTGAAAACCACCGCCGGCGTGGTCAAAAATTCCACCACGCGCCATATCGTCGAGTTTTACTGTAGCGGCTTCCAAAACGTTTTTCTCGCCGGTGCGCAAGGCGTGATTCAAGAGAAATAAAATCTCCGCCTCGCGCGGAAATTTGGGCGCCAGTCCGGGATATTCAAACTCCTGGTACTCGACCATAGCGTCGGCAGCTTTTTGAATAACCACGTTATCCACGGTTTTGGCTTGCGCGCGGGAAGCGGTCACTTGTTCGATTGCGATTTTGACTTGGGTCGCGGTGGCGAGTACATCTTCACGTCGCTCCATCCATACCGAATTTACCCGTTGCAATAGTGCGGTAAATTGTTCAGGTGGAAAATACGTTGCGCCAAAAAAAGGTTCGCGTTCAGGAGTTAAGAAACTGGACATCGGCCAACCACCACCACCGGTCATTAACTGTACGGCAGTCATATAGATTTCATCTAAATCCGGGCGTTGTTCGCGGTCTACTTTGATAGCAATGAAATGTTCGTTTAAGAATTGCGCGATTTCTTCATTGTCGAAACTCTCGCGCTCCATCACGTGACACCAGTGACAAGTCGAATACCCGATGGACAAGAATACGGGTTTGTCTTGTTCGGCCGCGACTTCGAATGCCTCGCTACTCCAGGGATACCAGTCAACCGGGTTATGTGCGTGCTGTACCAAATAGGGAGAGTCTTCCAGGATTAAACGGTTGATGTATCTCGGTCTACCGTCTTCGAACAGGTGTTCGGTGCGTGGTTCGTAATCCTCACCTTGGTCGTGCAACGCCCGTTCCAGAGTGTGTTGTAACTCTTCGGGATAGGGCTGCGTTCCGGGTAAAGATTCGAATTGGGTGTTGCCGGCTGCAGATATCGTTCCGCTAACACTGCAAGCAATAATACAAAATAGACTTATAAATATTTTTTTCATGTGAAGTATCGACGAAAAGCTTTCTATCTAGACATCGGTCGTGGGTTCGGGTTCCCTGCAGTCCCGTCTGAATAATTCGATGTCATGACGCCATAAAGCCGTTACACTGGCCGTTTCCATTCTTTGTTGGGTTTCCTGTTGTTCAGAAAATACGGTTTGCCCGGCAATGTGCACGGCATGTCGCTGATGTTGTTGGCTACCATTGTGTTAACAATGATGCATGCCTTGGTGCGCTTTGTCGGTTCCGATTTGCATCCTTTTGAGGTCGGTTTTTTCCGAAACTTATTCGGATTGATTGCCGTACTACCCCTGGTGATGCGCAACGGTTTGAAAAGCTTGTACACGCGGCATCCGGGTTTGCAATTATTTCGCAGCGTTTTGGGGGTAACCGCTATGTTGTCGTGGTTTTATGCGTTGACAGTCGTGCCCATCGCCCAAGCTACTGCTTTAAGTTTTACCGCAGTTATTTTTGCGTCGATTGGTGCCGCATTGATATTGGGTGAAGTCATGCACATTCGACGCTGGACCGCGGTCTGTTTGGGGTTTGTCGGTGCATTTATTATTCTGCGGCCCGGTTTCCAACAGGTGACTGCCGGCATGCTATTAGTCCTCGGATCGTCAGTTGCCTGGGGTATGGCTATGGTCGTGGTCAAACGTTTATCGCGTACTGATCCTGTGGTCAGCATTGTCGCTTGGATGGCGATTTCCTTGACCGTGTTCTCGTTTGTGCCTGCACTGACGGTGTGGACATGGCCGAGTTGGCAACAATTATTTTGGCTGGGCTTGGTGGGTGCATTCGGTACTACTGGCCACCTTGCCATGACCAGTGCATTAAAACTGGCGGATACCACGACATTGATGCCATTGGATTTCACACGTCTATTGTGGGCCAGCGTCATCGGCTATTTCGCGTTTCACGAAATACCCGATGTCTGGACCTGGATTGGCGGCGGTATCATTATCGCGAGCGCCAGTTATTTGATTTTTCGTGAAACACGAGTGGATAGTGCATCGGCAAAATATTGAATTGTATTGTTCGAATAAATTAGTTGGTGGACCATGATCGTTTTCAGATGCTCTTGGAATCGCTCGCCTGGATCGATGCGGTTCGTTCCAAAAATCATCATTGAATCTGCGTGTGCTTTAGTCGCAATTAAACAGATTTGAAAGCTTTTCAACTAGTTGCTTCCCTTTGGACTTCTCGATAGAGACGCGGGTTTGAATCGGGTGATAAATACCGAAAGAATTCTTGATTTCTTGGTGGTGCAAAGCATCCGAGAGTTTTTTGGCTGTTGCTTTCCAGTTTATTTTTCGTCGGTGTCGACAATCACCTTTCATAACGTCGTCTGGATCTCCTAAGGGCAACAATTTGTAGGAATCCTCGCCATCTTCGTCAATAGTTCCCCAACCTATGCAACCGTAGCCACTTGCATATGCAAGAACCGTATCGCCTTTTATATAACTCTTCATTATGCGCTCTCCCGGGTCACCAGGTGCCGAGTCGAAACACGCTGGGAGGACACTGTTTTTGACGAGGAATTGCCACCATCTTGCATCAGCATAGGAAATATTGTGCCAGTAAAAGCCAGGTTCACGCATTTTGCTTCGGAATATTAGCGGGTATAGCGATTCCACACTTCGATCAAACACTACGGAGAATGATAAATAGCGGCTTTCCTGTAATTCAATTGGTGTATATCTTATACACCGGAAAGGCACATCATTACTCGCAAACCACTCTCCTATAGCTAGTAGTGCGGGGTCAAAATTACGAGCCATCAAAATAATTCGCATGGAGTCATTTATTCTATTCTTTTCGATATTATTTCCTAGAAATCCAAAAATTTTTTCTTCAATGCCATTGTTCGCAAATCGTCTTATGAAATTTTCTCCTCTGTAAGCTGAGAAATCAGCGAGGTATTGGAGAGCTTGTGTTTCAATGCCTATCGTGCCCTCATCTCTTTTGAGTTCAATTACTACGCCTCTACCCGCAGTATCTAAAGCAAGAATATCTGCACGTTTTTTTGTCGCTGTTTGTATTTGGTTCGATACGATTAACAGATCTTCGCCAAATATATATGAATTCAATATTTCGCTCTCGCCAGCTTCAACAATATATCTTTCAATGTCTAGTTCTTTTGGATTCCAATTTGAGGTAACTTTCTTTAGCTTATTTCCTTCCGAATCGACACTAAATAACATACTTATTCCCTCCGGTAGGTTGTGGAAATTTAAAACTAAAATATGCAAACGGGTGTTGTGTTTGGATGAAATACAATGAAATTGTGGGGGTGCAAACCCGTAGGGTGCAACGTGTTGCACCCTACAAAACTCATCCGCAGTATTTGGGTAAGGCGCAACGTGTTGCGCTGCTCTGGACTCATGACAGACTGTAATCGCGGATAACATGCGCGACGCGGATTCGATAGTTCGAAAAAATGCTTTGTTTGCCTTGTTCCTGTGCCGTCTTGTGTTCAGTGTGGGATTTCCATTTTGTAACGGCTTGTTCATCGCGCCAGAACGAAAGTGACACATACTTGCCGGTGTGTGTCAGGCTTTCAAAGCGTTCTACCGAGATAAATCCGTCTATTTTCTCCAGTTCCGGTCGCAGACTCGCAGCAAGGCCAAAATACTTGTCGCTTTGACCAGGTTTTGGTTCGACTTCAAAGATGACCGCGATCATTTTTTGTTCCTCTTAAAATTATTGCTGAACACGGTGTATATATTCCTTTAGAACAACCGCTTGATTGCACTTTTCGTCCTTCGCTGAATATAGCAAAGTGATTTTTCGTTTACCGAATTCGTTTAATAATGCTTTGATTGCTTTTCGATTTTCATCGAGTTCTTTTTTGTATCGTTGTTCGAATTCGCTCCAGTTACTGGGGTCACGTTTAAACCATTTGCGTAACTCGTGACTGGGTGCTAGTTCTTTGGCCCACAAATCAATTTTTATTTTTTCCTTGGAAAGACCGCGGGGCCACAAACGATCGACAAGGACACGTGCACCATCATCGTCGGAGAGTGCGGCATAGACGCGTTTAATGTCTATTAACATCGGAATGATACGCAACGGACACCGTGTGAATTTGTGGGCGAGTTTACACTGATTAGTGCAACGGCGTTCGTCGTATGAGCGGTATTTCCTGTTGGTCGAGATTTGTGTATGGGGTATGCACGGGCATCTCAGCATTCATCGCCAGCGGAGCTAAAAGAATTCAACGATCGGAATCCTGGTGTTTTCCGCTAAGTTCGGCGGGGCTAATGGCCTTGAGATTAAACCGCGTTTGTCAAAACTAGAATCTATCTCAAAATAACTGCTTTTTTGGCTCTTTCCGCTTTGTCTTTCCTGTGCTCGCCTATTTTGATGCAAGTTCCAGTTAATTCAAGTCAAGAATAACCGCCTTGAGGCTTGCAAACCTGTAGGGTGCGTTTAAAATGGCTCATCGTGGACGTGATTGTGGACAGGCCACGATGACACTGGGCTCACGGGAAGTGTTGCGTCGGTTGGCATAAAGGCGCATGGGAATGCGATGTTAAAGGTATGTACATGCATCGCTAACGTATAACCTTAGTAGAGGAGATAACAAATGAAGCATGGATATCGAAGATCCGCTCTAACGTTCGCCATCGTCAGCGGAATTTTACTATCCGGCACCCAAGTCTATGGCGCGGGTTTCCAGATCAGTGAGTCGTCGGTGACCGGACTCGGCCGGTCTTTTGCAGGTGCCGGTGTTGCGGGCGACGACCTGTCCGATATGTTCTACAACCCCGCCGGCATGATGTTGTTGGGCGACGAGCGTCAGTTTCAAATCGGTGGCACATTCATCAATTCGTCGGGAAAGCTTGTAAATGCTGGATCTACACAAACCTTCGCTACTGGCGGTGGCTTTGTGACTGTTCCGACGTTGGGTAATGACGCGGATGGCGGCGAGGATTCTTTGGTGCCTAATGTGTACTATGCATTTCCTCGCTATGGCAACTACCGTTTTGGTATCAATATCAACGCCCCGTTTGGGTTGGCAACGGACTATAAGGACGGCTGGTTTGGTCAATTCCATGCGCTGCGATCGGAGTTGACAACTATCGATATTAATCCTTCCGCTGCCTACTCGGTTACACCGGAATTCACCATCGGTGGCGGCATCAGTATCCAAAAAGCGGATGCGGAACTGAGTCAGGCTCAGTTCTTAGGTCCGGGTTTGCCAGCGGGAGAGGCTAAGATGGAAGGCGACGATACCAGCGTCGGTTTTAACTTCGGGTTAATGTACGCGCCAAGCCCGGATGCACGCATCGGTTTTGGTTACCGTTCGAAAGTTGAACAGGAAGTGGATGGTGACTTGAAAATCCGTATACCAGGTACGCCGGTGCCCGATGCGGGCGCATCAGCGACGGTGGAATTGCCCGAGACCGTGTATCTGTCTGCGTTTAAGCAGCTTAATAGTCAGTGGTCATTTTTGGCTAGCGCGCGTTGGACCAAATGGAGCCGTTTTGATGAGTTGCGTATCGAATTTGATAATGGACTGCCGGATAGCGTGACCGAGGAAGCTTGGGACGACGTTTGGACCTTTAGTGTTGGTTTGAATTATCAGGTCAATCAAAAATGGGATGTTCGTTTTGGCGCCGCTGCCGATGAATCGCCTGTACCGGATGCGCAACGCCGAACTCCCCGCATTCCGGACAGCGACCGTACCTGGTTGAGCGTAGGGGCCAGCTACCGGCCGACCACTAACGTGAGTGTGGACTTCGGTTTCGCGCACTTGTTCTTCGACGATGCACAAATCGATAACACTATCAATCTGGTGTCTACTGCGCCTGGAGCAGCGGTCGACCGGATTCGGGCGGAAACAAATGATTCAGACGCCAATCTCGCGGGTATTCAGGTACAAGTAAAGTTCTAAATATTTGATACGACAATGAGGCGGATACCGGCGTTGCCGGTATCCGCTTTTTGTTTTTGGGTTGTTGGCGTTTGTCGGTTAGGTCACCAAACTAAAAGTTTAGCGCGATTGTAGGAGCGGCTTTAGCCGCGAATAATATCCAGAGGTTCCCCTTCGCGATAAAACCGTTGTCACCTCACCCGTTGGGAAAAATCTTCGAGTCATGTAGACAAGGTATCTCCACGCGTGCCCAATATGACAACTAGGTTCACCCTCGAAATCCAATGGAGAAAATAAATCATTTGGCGGAACTTGTTCCGCCTTACGGGTTCCGTTTCACTTCATCCGGGCTACATATTTGTTTCTATATTCCGAAAATGCTGTGAAACAACATTACGATTTCTTTGCATTGATCAATCGAAAAACTACCGGCACTTCCGTGACGCTTTCTACCGCCCGACCGTTTTGTAACGCAGGCTCAAAACGCCAGCGCTTGACAGCATTCAATGCCGCTTTATCCAAAGAACGGTAACCGCTGCCTGTACCGATCGAAATATCTTTTATATCGCCGTTTGCATCTACGGTGACGTATAAGAGCACACTGCCTTCGTAGCCTTTTCGAATTGCCACACGCGGGTATTTTGGTTTGGCGTTGCCTACGGCAGGCACGGCATCGCGTCGAGTGATGCCATTTATTCCTGCTTCACCCAATTTGGCAAATTGCACAGGCTCACTTTTAACAGGCGTAGAGCTATTAAGCTTTTTTCTGTCTGTTGACGAATTAGTTGAGTCAGGGCTATTTAGTTTACGTTCGCTTGGCGATTCTAAATTTGGTTCGCTAGGCCTGACTTCCGCCACGTAGTCAACTTCATTATTTTCCAAAGTCGCAGCATCGAGTAACTTCGGTTTGTGAACTTCGTGTATCTCGCGTTGTGTGTCTGAATGTTCAGCGAATCTTGTTTCTTTCTTCTCTATCATTACCCCTTGGTCAGTCGTTTCAGGTGATGCTTCCGCTTGCGCAATAACTCTCCCAGGTTCCGGTTTTTCCGGCTGGTTAAGAGTATGTGTTGGTTGAGGGTTAGGTGCGTTTTGTTCGTCGATGTTTTTATTAATCGAATCCGTCGGTTCACTGGCACCAACTGTTTCAGATGTTTCCGTTGGTTTACGCGCCCGCTCATTGTATGAGCTGTCGTTGTTGTTTGACCCGAGATCTGAATTGCTGACTAGGTGTGCGGATATCACAGTTGGGGCAGGTGTGATTGCAGCGGGAAAATCGTTAACAAGAGTAACTATCGCTGCGAAAGCGCCGGCGTGAAATAATAAGGATAAGATTATTGATGTAGTGAGACGTTTTGTGACGTCAGAATATGGGTGCGCTACTGGCTGCAGCCGTTTGATTTGGTCTGAGGCTTCCGAGTCGCGTAATATAAATTGGCTGCTATTCATCGAGTATTCCGCTACGATCACAGTTGACTGCGCCGCCAACGGATACCCGCACCGCCGAAAGAACCCCGTCCGACGGAGAGCGACGCCGCGATGGCAGGTTTCCTGGCTCGCGGGTCACAGCATTACGGCCGCCTTCCCGGTGCTTACACCAGTGGCATATTAGCCGTTTGCTCGCCGCTCACAGTTGCGGGGACAGCCGGGGTTTTAACCCCGTTCCCTTTATTCCCTTTTGTGGGAACCATCGCGTGGAGGTTAGTTAACCACCCGCGTTGTCTGGAATCAATAGCTGATTTGCGGTTCCACTGATTGTCTATGACAAGTGGACGTGCTAGAAACAGCACCCCGGTTTTGGCGTTAACATAAGAGCCAGGCAGCTAATGTATTCTGGAGCAGTGCTAGCAACACAATCCCAAACCATACGTGTCTTTCTTCCTGCCCTAGTCGTTTTAGCGTGTCTGAGTTTGATATTTGCATTGCTGGCGGGCAGCACGGACGTGCAGTGGCGTTCCCTATGGCCTTTCGGTGATGTGGAACTGGATGTGACGTCGTATTCAATTGTTTGGCAATTGCGTCTGCCAAGAGCGTTGCGGGGATTTGTCGTCGGCGCTTTGCTGTCCGTAGCCGGTGTTTATATGCAAGTGTTGTTGCGTAACCCCCTAGCCGATCCATACATTTTGGGTGTGTCTGGGGGCGCTGCGGTAGGCGCATTGCTGGCGGTATTGACCGGCCTGACTAGTGTCTTTGTTTCCCTGGGCGCCGCCATCGGGGCCATAGTTTCCATGCTATTGGTGTTCGGTTTGGCTCACGGGCGTGGTTCCTGGTCGTCTACGCGCTTGTTGCTGACAGGAGTCGTGGTCGCCGCCGGGTGGGGGGCAATGATTAGTTTGTTGTTGGCAATCAGCCCCGACACCATGGTGCATGGTATGTTATTTTGGTTAATGGGTGACTTGGGGCATAGCGCGCCGCCCTGGTGGAGTGCAGTCGTCTTGATTATCGCTTTGTGTATATCGTTTTATTTTGCCCGTAGCCTCAACGTGTTGGCCTATGGCGAGAAGCAGGCGCAATCCCTCGGCGTATCGGTGTCACACATGCGCGTGCTGTTGTATCTGCTCGGGTCGTTGTTAACCGCAGTGGCGGTCACCCTGGCCGGCAGCATCGGTTTTGTGGGACTGGTGGTGCCACATATGTTACGACTCATCGGTGGTGGCGATCATCGTTGGTTATTGCCTGCGGCAGCTTTACTGGGTGGTAGCCTCGTGGTCATTGCGGATACCTTGGCGCGAACTTTACTCGCGCCTCAACAATTACCGGTTGGTGTGGTGACCGCATTTGTTGGTGTGCCGTTGTTCTTATATTTGCTATATCGCGGTTCAGGGAGCTTTCGTTCATGACCGAACTGACAACACAAGAACTTTGCGTAAAGATAGCGGATGTCAACGTCTGCGAACATTTGAGTTTCGCGGTTAAACCCCGACAATGCTGGGGGGTTCTTGGCAGCAACGGCGTTGGTAAAACGACTCTATTACATACTTTGGCGGGTTTGCGTGCACCATTCACAGGCCACATTCATATTGACGGTAAGTCAACAGCTTCGATTGCACCAAAAACGTTAGCAAAAAAAATCGGTGTACTGTTTCAGGATAACATCGATCCTTTTCCCACCACCGTATTGGAGTCAACACTCATCGGACGGCATCCACATTTAAATCCTTGGCAATGGGAAAGCGATGCCGATATTGAGCTTGCAAAGTCAGCGCTGGCCGATGTGGGTTTGCATGGTTTCGATAAGCGACGGGTGGATACTTTATCCGGGGGGGAGCGGCGCCGTTTAGGTATCGCAACCGTGATGGTGCAAAATCCTGATATTTACTTGCTCGACGAACCTAACAATCATCTCGATTTGCATCACCAGATAGAATTGTTGTCGTTACTCGTCCGCATTGTACGCGAGGCCGGCAAAGCGGTGATAATGATCTTGCATGACGTTAACTTAGCGTTACGATTCTGCGACCATCTGTTGTTTCTATTCGGCCATGGCGAGATCAAACACGGCGGGCTGGACGAAATGCTGGACACGCAATCACTAGGGACGCTCTATGGGCACAAATTAGTAGAGCTCAGGGGCGGACCTCATCGTGTGTTTGCACCACTTTAACAAGACATCGTTTTCTTGACAGCACTCACTGGCGCTGTGTAAAGTCCCGGTGCGTTTTACCTTTTGTTGCAGGTTCCGCGAGGATTGCCATCCTTGCGGTGAAACGGGAAGCCGGTGCGCTTTGAAGGCAAGGCCGGCACTGCCCCCGCAACGGTAGACGGGTTAATAGTCGGTTATTCGCCACTGTGCCAATAATTATTTAAGGGGCATGGGAAGGCACTGACTAGGGAACTGTTCTTTTCCCACCCGTGAGTCCGGAGACCGGCCTGTGATGACAGCGTTCGCAATCCACGGCGGGTGGTGAGCTACCGATTTCTATTTACTGGACTCCATCCGCTTTTATCAATTACCGCGCGGGCGGCGCGTTTATTGGAGAACAGTTATGAATAGAATTCAAGTTTGTGCGGCTACCTTAGTCGTCCCCCTCAACGTATTCGTACCCCCCAGTTTTGCGGCCGAGCCGGTCATTGTCACCGCAACCCGCACGGCACAAACAGCGGACGAAACGTTAGCTCCGGTGAGTGTTATTACCCGTGAAGACATAGACCAAGGCCCGGCGCAAGATTTGCGTGAGTTACTCTTAGGCACGCCGGGTTTCGATGCTAGTGGCAACGGCGCTTATGGGAAAACCACGGCGTTTTTTCTGCGTGGCACCAACTCCGATCACGTTTTAACGCTTGTGGATGGGGTTAAACTTTTTTCCGCCACGCTGGGTGCGACCGCATTTCAGTTCATTCCCCTCGATCAAATCGAACGTATTGAGATTGTGCGTGGCCCGCGCGCGGCCTTGTACGGCTCGGAAGCGCTTGGTGGTGTGATTCAGATTTTTACCCGTAAAGGTGGTGACCAAACAGTGGGTGACGTAAGTGTGGGTGGTGGTTCGGATTCGACTGGTGAGTTGAACGCGGGAATCGGCGGCGCCCATGGCAATACGCGTTACAGCATTCGCGGTGGTGCATTCCGGACCGATGGCATCGACGCGACCCAGGGTAATCAATTGGACGACGATGGGTATGACAATGCTTCCATGTCCGGTAGTGTGGAACACGCAATTTCAGACGACGTCTCCATTGATTTTAATTTCTTGCGTGCTCAAGGAAACACCGAATTCGACAACCCGTTTGATCCGACGGATATCGAAAACGAAGAAGATTTTGTTCAGCAAACCACTAACGTGCGATTGACCATGTCGCCATCGGACATTTGGTCATTGGTGTTGCAAGTGGGCCAAAGCCGTGACGAATTGGAAGACATTACCGATGGCGGGTTTAACAGTGAGTTCAACACTAAACGCAGTGAATTGTCATGGCAAAACGATTTTGAAATCGGTGGCGCACATCTGTTGACCGCCGGTGTGGATTATTCAGACGACAAGGTAAATGGTTCGGTAAATTATGACGAGGATGCGCGCGACAACACCGGCATTTTTGTTCAATGGCAGGGTGACTACGGCCGGCATGGCCTCGTGATTGGTTTGCGCAATGACGACAATGAGCAATTTGGTTCTGAGACGACTGGGAATGTCGATTACGGCATCAATCTGACCGACAGCATTCGATCTAATTTTGGTTTTGGCACTGCTTTTAAAGCACCGTCATTTAATCAGCTCTATTTTCCGGATTTTGGTAATCCGGATTTGCAAACGGAGGAGTCGGAATCCATTGAAGTTGGCCTCAGTGGTGTAGTCCACAATGGTCGATGGGCCGTGCGACTATTTGACAGTAACATCGATGATTTAATTGTCACTAACCTCTCTACCTTCCTGCCTGAAAATGTGGCTGAAGCGGAAATAAAGGGTTTGGAGGTAGAATACACAACTCGTATCGCCGACTGGAATGTCACCACGGGCTTAACGTTGTTAGACCCGAAAGACAAGGCAACGGGTAATCAGTTGCGCCGCCGTGCCAAACGCAGTATCAAACTAGCGGCCGATCGCGCGTTTGGGAAATGGCGAGCCGGTGTGTCTATCCTGAGTCAAGGGCGGCGATTTGAAGATCTGGATAACACCATAACGCTTGACGGATATGAGTTGGTCAATACACAAGTTGCTTACGCACTCACACCCAAAGTTGCAGTAAAACTTGATCTGGAAAATTTATTCGATGAAGAATATGAAACCGCAGACGGGTTTAACGAGAAAGGCCGTACGGTCATGTTAGGTGTGCGTTATTCATCTGCTAAATAGACTGGCAAATGAAAACATATCCCCACAGGCAAACGCTACTGCGCTTGCATGGATCTCGTCTGATCCAGAATGGCGCACATCATTTCCATTCCTGAAATTAATCTGGGTGTGTGTTGCACGATGAGATCAGCGGGTATGGAATAAAGTTGGTCGTTGGCCACAGCGCGTAGTTGGGGCCAACGACGCCAATATTTTTTCCACTGATCTTCGTCGCCCGGTACATCGCCGGAAATAATGACGTCGGGGTCTCGCCGTAATACAGCTTCGATTGATATTTGCGGGGAGATCTGGTTCATCGTAGAGAATATATTCTCGCCACCGCAATGCTGGATAATCTTGCTGACGATGTGTTCGCCATTGAGTGTCATTAAGGGTTCTTCCCAAACTTGATAGAAAACCCGCACATTTTTTTTATCTTTATTGGCTTCGATGATTTGTTGTGAGCGTGCGTTAAATTCATTGGCCGCCTTTTCTGCCGTAGTCGTAAAATCTGTCAGCGCACCCAACCGTTTTAAGTTGGACGCGATATCCTCCAATTGTTGCGGTTCGGAGATAAATACGGGATATCCCAGTTCGATGAGCTGATTGACATCGGCATCGGGGTTCCCGGTTTTCCAAGCAACGATTAAGTCCGGTTGTAACGCAACGATCTGCTCCAAGTTCAGTTTATTGTGCGAGCCAACACGGGGTATTAGTCTCGCCGCATCAGGGTAGTTGCTGTGCTCGGCGGCGCCTACAAGCAGGTCGCCCGCACCGATGGTAAAGAGCATTTCGGTAAGATGGGGTGCGGTACTGACAATGCGTTTGACCGGTTGCTTGAAGGCCAGTTGTTGGCCGGTATCGTCCGTTACCAAAATGTCGGAATACGCAGTTTGTATATTTAAGAGTAAACATACTACAAGCGTGGTTACATAATGAACTCGCTCGTATTCCTTAAGACACGTAACAATCAAACCGAGATAATCACAACGAGCATCACCAAAAATATGGTGTCAGTAACAGATGAAGAAAATCGGGTTACTCAGGTGACTCGACTGCGATGCCAACACTATCGACACGTTTACATTCGGGCGGTAAATATCGAGGTGGGATCAGTCCTGAATCGCAGTCCCAGATAATAGAACCGTTACCCGCCTGTGGAGTCAGTTCCACGTTTTGACCATCCAGCGGTGGGCCGCGATCATCAACGTAAGAAATCGTAATCTTGCCACCCGGGCCCACCTTAACCGACGATACATAGTTGCCTTGAAACGCACTCGCATCCGCCACACCAGCGGCACCATTGCTGTCTGGAAACTCGCCGGTTGACTGATAAAAACTGGCCACACCGTTTTTCGCCGGACCACTCAATGCTAAGCCCTCTGCAATTTTTGCACGAGTAGTAAACAGTTGATAAGCCGGAAAAGCGATTGCCGCCAAGATTCCGAGTAAAGTAAGAATCGCGGCGACCTCAACCACACTAAATCCCTTATTCTCCATTCATCAAAAGCCTGTTCGCTAAGCGTGTGACTATACGATAATTATATGGTTGATTGAAGATATACTGGTGTTGAGGCCCCCTACTTCGAATGGTGCCGGTATCAAAGGCAATCGCGTTAGAATATCCATAATCTACCGAACGAACCCGTTGAATCATGCGCGTTATTAAAGTCGTCTGCGATGCGGGCCACCTCGATACTATAAAAGGTATCGCCGAGCACAAGGAGGTGACTGATTTTTGGTGGCGTAAAAACGAAGAAGAAGAACGTATCGATGCTAACTTGTTGGTACGGCCGGGTAAGCGGCAATCGGTGTTGGATTCCTTGCAGAAAGTCCTGGATACCGACGGCCGCGCAAGAATTTTGGTGACACCGGTGGATTCGGTCATCGCCAAAGCCAGTGATAAAGCAGCCGGCAATGAAGTCACATTGCAGCGAGCGGATATCTCCCGCCAGGAATTGTATGACGATGTGGAACGGGCCGCGCGTCTGGATGGCAATTACGTTTTATTGGTTGCGTTATCGACCATTGTCGCCGCTATCGGACTCATCGAAAACAATGTCGCCGTTGTTGTCGGTGCGATGGTCATCGCTCCTTTGCTGGGACCGAACATCGCACTTGCTTTGGGTTCCGCCTTAGGCGACATGCATTTGCTATGGCGCGCGTTAAAATGCGTTTTAACAGGTCTAGGTCTTGCGGTGCTTCTATCCATGGTTATTGTTATGATTTGGCCATTGAGAGATCCGTTTAGTGCTGAGATACTTTTGCGTACTGAAGTTGGACTGGCGACGGTTGCATTAGCGCTTGCATCGGGTGCCGCCGGCGCGCTATCTATGACGCGTGGATTACCCAGTGTGTTGGTCGGTGTCATGGTGGCTGTGGCCATTCTGCCGCCAGCTGCCACTTTCGGTATGATGCTGGGGATGGGCGAGTTTAGCAAAGCGAATGGCGCCGCCTTGTTATTGGCTGTCAACATTGTCTGTATCAATCTTTCGGCCAAATTGGTTTTTCTGCTGCGTGGTATTCAGCCACGCACCTGGTCGGAAAAACAAAAAGCGCGCACGTCGGTTGGCATATCCATCACCATGTGGGTAGTTTCCTTGGTGATATTGATAGGAATTATTTACTTAAAGTAATAAAACCATTGAAGTCTTACAAGATTATAAGTCTTTGCACAATCTTATCGAATCATAAATAGCGGCGTGGATGTTGCGGCTGGCCACCGCATCGCCGACGCGGAATAAATAAAACTGTCCGTTGGGATTGCGTTCCAGGCTTTGTGGTTTGTCTTGAATCAAGATGTCGATGTCGATCTCGCCATTGTTTATCGATTGATCCTTCAGTTCTAAATACAAATCGTCCATAGGCAATGTGCCATGCTCGACGACGATCTGATCGACGGTTCGAATCGGACGCGATTTGTCAAATTCATTAAAGAAAGTGGCGGTAAGTTTTCCATTCTCTCTAACAACACCGGTCAAACGATGATTGACTGTCATGGTGACATCGTTTTCATAAAACGTTTTTAGATAAATCGGATAATTGGAACCACCGATTTCCTGGCCAATAGCCCGATCCGGTGTGATGATCTCTAAGGTTTTGCCCTGATGGGCAATGTGCTCGGCGCAGGATACGCCCTGCTGTTGTCCATTGTCGTCGTACAGTAAAACATTCTCAGCCGGACTCGTTTGACCGCTCAAAATATCCCAGGTGGTTGTGACCAGCTCGGCGCCTTCGGCAAGAAATTCGGTATTGGGTAAACCTCCTGTGGCAATCATCACAACGTCAGGATTCTCACCGGTTACGTCACCGGCTTCAGCAAAGGTATTGAAACGGCATTGCACACCCAGGCGTTCGCACTGCGCATAACGCCAATCCACAATGCCGATGATTTCACGTCTCCGTTCGACCTTGCTCGCCAATAGGATTTGGCCACCCGGTTGATCAGCCGCTTCGAATAAAACCACTTCGTGACCCCGTTCGCCGCACACACGTGCCGCCTCCAGACCTGCCGGGCCGGCACCGACCACGACGATTTTTTTCGACTTTGATGCCTTGCTAATAACATGTGGTATGGTTTGTTCGCGGCCCGTGGCCGGATTATGTATACACAAAGCCTCGTTGGCTTCATAGATGCGGTCGATACAATAACCTGCGCCGACGCACGGGCGGATATTATGTTCTTCGCCGCGTTCAATCTTTGCCACTATATGTGGATCAGCGATATGGGCACGAGTCATACCCACCATGTCGAGTGCATCGCTTTCGATGGCGTATCGGGCGGTGGCAACATCGTTGATACGCGCGGCGTGAAATACGGGGATGTCCAGTTCAGATTTAATGGATGCCGTGAACTCCAGATGCGGTGCGCTCGGTGTGCCCATATTAGGAATGACATGAGATAAGCCCTCGTCCGTATCCACGTGGCCACGGATGACATTGAAAAAGTCCAACATACCGGTAGCGGTTAAAGTTTTTGCAATATGCATGCCTTCATCCAGCGACAAACCATCTTCCATGTTTTCGTCGACTACCATACGTATGCCGACGATATAATCATCACCCACTTGTTTGCGTACCTCCTCCATGACTTCAAGACTGAAGCGCATGCGGTTTTCCAGACTGCCGCCGTATTCATCGGTGCGTTTATTGTTTGCGCGTGACCAAAAACTATCTAGCAAATGACCGTAGGCTTCGAGTTCAACACCGTCCAGATCGCCTTGTTTACAACGCAAGGCCGCCGCGCCGTAGGCTGCGATGACCCGGCGAATATCGGATTTCTCCATAATTTTTGGAAACGCACGATGGGCCGGTTCGCGTACACAAGACGGCCAGATGGTAGGCAGCCAATCCGAGTGATAGGGCGAGGTTCGACGGCCAAGATGGGTGATCTGACACATCACGGCGGCATCGTATTGATGAATACGCGCCGCGAGTTCTTGAAAATAAGCAATAATGTCATCGTTGCCTGCGTACAAATTTCCGAATGCCGGTGGCGAATCCGGTGCAATCAGTGTGGAGCCACCGAACATGGTTAAGGCGATACCGCCCTTGGCTTTTTCTTCTTGATACAGTTGATAACGTAGTTTGGGTAAACCGTTCTCAGAATAGGCCGGTTCGTGACTGGTGCTGAGTACGCGGTTTTTTAGTGTCAGGTGCTTTAACTGGAAGGGTTGCAGCAGGGGGTCTTTACTCGCCATCTAATTCGTTTGAATTTTGGTTACGCTAAAGTGCGATTGTGCATGGGGGTAGGATGACTCGCAAGTGCAGGATTCGCATGGAATCGATTGGCGTGAAAACCCAAATTGAAAACAGAAATTTTGTAAACATTGTCACAGAATTTATCCCCGTGCCAGGGCACAATGTTTACCCATCGATGAATAAGACTATCAACAAGGGCGACAAGGATGTTGGAATGGCATCAATGTGTGGGAATCGCAGGGACGGTGGTTTACATAGCGACCTACGCGTCACTGCAAGCCGGCAAGCTGGACGGAAACGGCTTGATTTACCCTTTGCTTAATCTCACGGCGTCTTCCTGCGTCTTGTTCAGTCTTCTATACGCCTTTAATCTGGCATCTGTGGTGATACAAGTGTCGTGGATAGCCATTAGTCTGATTGGGATCATGAGAAAAGTCTTAATACGACAGTTCTCAGCAGTAGCCGGCAGAACTCAATAATAATTACTTGGAAATACTGCTGCCCCATAAACTGATTCCCGTCATGCCGGAATCGCCGTAGGCGATATCCGGTATCCAGTCAGCTTTCGTTTTTCCTGGATTCCATCCTTAGGTCCGCAAACGCGCATCCATGCGCTAGCTTCTCCATCCTTAGGTCCGCCCAACGCGTGGCCCCCTGCACTGGCTCTTCCGGATAAGCGCAATGCACTCCCCGCCTGCGCAGGGCCAAGCTTCCGGAATGACAATAGAGAAGAATCGCTGACAAGTGCATCGTGCTATCCACAAAGCATATTGCAATACCCTCAATGGGTTCAATCCATCGACTTCGTACTTAGTGGGACAGCAGTGACTTGGAACTATTTTTAAGTTTGCCGGTGTAGTGGTTGACGAATCTCACATCCCCAACATACCGACTTGAATAAATCCACTCTTGGTCGGTAGTTCTCTCACGAGTTCAATACCTCGATCTTGACGTTTGCCGAACAATTCAGGCGCGGCCGCGACGGTCAAGGACGGCACCAATTTGTGGAATGAGGTTCGTTGGCGTTCCAATGGTTCGTCGAATTTCAACGGATTGGCGCGGGCCCACATTTCGATTTCGAGCATGATGGGCGAATCATCCAAAAAAGCAGTCGCCGCGTATTTTTCTAATTCATTTACCGATGTGATCGAATGGTATGTGCCTTCAAATACAACACCGGTAATAGTCTCCACGTTAATCTGCACCGGAAACTTAAACGGCCCGCGCCTTGCCTCGGTTCTTTGCGAACTGGAGATGGATGCCATATGGGCGGGACCGAGATTGTGCACACGGGTGATCACCGGTGATTTGAACACACCGCGCTTGTTGTCTTCATCGTTCCACATTTGCAAAGTCATACCCAGGTACCCGGAGTAGAAATCCGCCTCGGGTTTTTCTTCCGTTTTCCAGCCATTGTTCAAGGTGATATCCACCGGCAAGCACTGTTGATTTCTCAGTACTTGCAAACTTAATTCGTCACCTGCGCCATAACTGCTAATCAAACGCAATGCTTGATCCATACCGGTTATCGCGCTGTCGTCAACTTGATAAACCACATCTTTCGCCTGCAATCTGTCTATGGCCGGCCCGTCCGCGGGTGTATCGTTAACAATCAACGCCGCCTGGCCATTGGGCACACGAAACATAGATGCTTCGTCCGGTGTGAGTTCACTGACTAGTTTTACCAATCCGGCGTCGCCCCAATTTGGTGGCCCGTCGCGCAGGGCTTCGTTTTCCTGCCGGACTAAGTTAATAGGACGTGCATAACCAACGCCGAGGTTTTTACCATCACCCTGGGAAGCGATGGCGGTATTCATACCGATGACTTCGCCATTTCGGTTAAACAATGCGCCACCGGAATTACCGGGATTGATGGCGGCGTCGGTTTGCAAAAACGGCAACACGCCGGAAACAAACCGTTCCGTGTGTGAAATAATGCCGCGGCTCACCGAATCCCGATTCAATCCCAGCGGATTACCGACTGCATAGACTTCGTCACCCGGTTTTATGGCGTCGGAATCACCGATTTGTGCTTCAGGCATGCTGTCACAATGACGCATTCGCAAAACCGCTGTGTCAGAGCGTGGGTTGGTGTTAACGACCGTCGCTGTGATACCTTGCGTCGTGTTCCGTTGTCTGGGAAACACTTCGATCACTGCAGCATCTGCGATGACATGGTGATTAGTCCACACTTCGCAATTTTCGGAAGAAACTAAAAATCCTGAACCTGCTGCCGGTTTCCACACCGAATCACCGAATGAGTCGATACGCACATGGGAGATGGTCTTGATGGACACCGAAACGTCGAGCATGGCTTCCGTGTCGACCTTTTGTTGCCGGTCGTACCAGTAAACAGCGCCAGGAACTGCTATTGCTAGCAGTCCGATTACCCCGGTGCGCCACAGTATTGTGGTTTTACTGGTCATAAGTCGATACCCCTTACTACATCATACCTGCGTCGTGGTCTTAAAAATTCATGTTTTGACGAAATTTACCTTTATTAACATTCACTTAGGGTTGCTTAAATCACTGTCAACTGGAACAAATATGCTCGTCTTACATTAAGATTATGCAAAAGCGGGCCGGCGGTGTCTGTGTAAAACCGCACAACATGTTAGCGAAAGATTTCAGGCGTTTTTACACGCAAAGACCAAGGCAGCGCGAACACCGGGGATGAAGTTAAGCGGTGGCTTTTAGGAAATATTGCTCCGCGATGTGTTCATGTACATGGGCCAGTTCTAATTGCAACTTGTCGATGAAGTCGTGCAGTTCTTCCTGGTTCTCGGTTAATGACTCGATATTCGCTTTGGTGACCAAGCGGTTGGTCCGCGTCAGCGCACGCAATACATTTTCGTGTTCGGGGAGTTTTTTTACACGGGATTCCGCGGCGATAATGCAACGGTAAAAAGCACGCGGGAACTCATCGTCCTGCAGCAAGAAACGTAGTGCGTCTCCGCGGCGGACCCGTACCTGCATTTTTTGACGGTACATTTGGTAGGCGTTAAGGGACTTTAAGATGCTACGCCATTGAATGTTTTCAAACGATCGTTGACTGGCGACTTCGTCCGGTAACAAGTTGGCGGAGCGGGCGTCAATCAAACGGGTGGTCATGTCTGCCCGTTCTAACAATGCCCCCAAACGCATGAAATGAAAACCGGCGTTGTGATTCATTGTGCCGGAGGTAATTCCAGTCAGTGTTTGCGAGCCGTGAATGATGTGTTTGAGGTAAGTAAATCGCCCACGTTTGGAAATACCGGTTTGGGCATTATCTTTTGCATACAAATAGAGTTCGTTAATCAACTCCCACGCTTCGCGTTGAAAAATATCGCGGATAGTGCGTGCGTTCTCGCGGGCGAGCGACAATGAGCTGAGAATGGAACCGGGATTGCGCATATCTCCTACCAAGAAATTAACCGCCGATCGTTCGTTATAGTCGTTGTACAAATGCGAGAACAATACTTCCCCACCGATAATCTCAACCAGTGGTTTCCAGCCGGGTGCGATGCCCCTCGGAAGATCGAGCAATAAGTTGGCATTAACACTCACAATACGCGCCGTGTTTTCCGCACGCTCGACATAACGCGACAACCAGTAAAGATTTTCGGCTACACGGGAGAGCATTATGTTTTTGTTTTCTTGTGTCGGGTTTTGCGGCGTTGTTTTCCATCGCCACTCTGCACAATCCAGGTATCCTTCGAACCACCGCCCTGGGATGAATTCACGACCAGTGAGCCCTTGCGCATGGCCACCCGTGTCAGCCCACCTGTGGTCACGTTAATTTGATCACTGGACAAGATAAAAGGACGCAAATCGACATGACGCGGTTCCACATGTTCTCCCACGACCGTGGGCACCGTGGACAGAGCCAGCGCCGGCTGACCGATAAAATTGCGTGGGTCTTTTCTGACACGCTTCGCGAATTCCTCACGTTGTGCGCGAGTGGACGCTGGTCCAACCAGCATGCCGTAGCCGCCGGACTCGTTAGCCGGTTTTACTACCATATCCTCGAGATTCTCCAACACGTGTCGGCGTTGCTTTGCGTCGATGCACAAGTAAGTCGGCACATTGGGAATAATGGCGTCCTCGTCTAAATAATACCGAATCATGTCCGGCACGAACGCATACACTACTTTGTCGTCCGCTACACCGGCACCGGGTGCGTTGGCTAAGGCCACATTACCGGCTTTCCACGCACGCATGAGACCGGGTACGCCTAACAGGGACTCCGCATTGAACACTTCAGGGTCAAGGAATAAATCGTCGATACGGCGGTAAATCACATCCACACGTGATAAACCTTCAACCGTGCGCATGTAAACACAGTCGTCCTCCAACACCACCAGATCGCGGCCTTCGACCAGTTCGCAACCCATCCGTTGTGCGAGGAAGGAATGTTCAAAGTAGGCGGAGTTGTAGATGCCGGGGGTCAACACCACCACCTCTGGATAATCGGCTGGACGCGGTGAAATTGACGCCAGCATGTCAAACAAGTGTGAAGGATATTCGTCGACCGGCAAAATACTGGCATTCTCGAAGATTTCAGGGAATACTCGTTTGGTGACTTCGCGGTTTTCCAGCATATAGGAAACACCGGACGGAACACGCAAATTGTCTTCTAAAACGTAGACCGTACCGTCTTTGTCGCGAATCAAATCCGAGCCGCATATGTTGGCCCATACACCGAGTGCCGGATCTATGCTCACACATTGTTCACGGAAATTTGCCGATTCGGCTAAAACTTCAACCGGAAACACCTTGTCCTTGACGATTTTTTGTTTGTGGTAAACGTCGTTGATAAAGCAATTTAGCGCCTGTACCCGTTGTTTGAGGCCGCGTTCAATGTCTGCCCACTCTGTTGCATCAATAATCCGTGGGATAATGTCAAACGGCCACGCACGGTCGATAGAGCCTTCTTCTTCGGAATAAACCCGGAAGGTAATGCCCATCTCTTTGATAGCGACCTCAGCGGCGTCTTGAACACCAGCGAGTTCGTTCTCGTCCAGTGTAGACAGATAATCCGTTAGGGGTTTTGCCGGCGCGCGGGCACGGCCTGGTTGTTTGATTAGCTCATCATACAACCCGGGCGCGCGGTATTTACGCCAGTTAATGGTCATTCAACAAACCCGTGTTTATCGTGTGGCATATATTTCGTCCTTACGCCGTTGCTCGCCGCTGGGGATTGACACCGCGGCGGCGAAACAATATTCGATTGCGCATTGTTTTTTAGTGGTTAAACTTCGTACTCGTATTTTATATTTGAACCCTATGACCTATTGTTTGGCAATACAACTGAATCAAGGTTTGGTGTTCGCGTCGGACACACGCACCAATGCGGGTGCGGATTACATCAGTTCTTATCGCAAGATGCACGTATTCACACCCGGTGACGACCGGTTGTTCGTCATCTTATCGGCCGGGAATTTAGCAACAACTCAGGAAGTGCTCGATCGCGTGCAACGGGATATTACCAATCACAGCAACGCGAGTCTGTTAACCGCGAATCATTTGTTCGAAGCGGCGACTTATCTCGGTCAGGTCAGCGTCGATGTCCAGAGACAGCACGCGGACGCATTGCGGCAATCCGGTGTTTCCGGTGATGCCAGCATGATTCTGGGCGGACAACTGCGCGGGGAGAGCGAAGGTATTTGTCTCATTTATCCACAGGGCAATTACATCATGGCATCGGTGGAAACACCCTATTTGCAGATTGGTGAAAGTAAATATGGTAAACCGATGCTGGACAGGGTGATTCATAGTGAAATGTCGTTGGAAGACGGAGCCAGGCTGGCTCTGATCTCTTTGGATGCGACCATTCGCTCGAACGTCACCGTGGGGCCGCCGTTTGATTTAGCCATATACCCGGCAAATGCTTTTCAGTTGTCGCGTCACGAACGCTTCGAATTTGACTCACCTTACTACACCGACCTGCGTGAAAGTTGGCAACAAGGGTTAAGCGACGCTTTCAATAAGTTGCCGCGGTTTGAATGGGAATAGTCAAAGATTTCGACTAGTCATCCGGTAACAAAACAATCCAGAAGATAGGCGTGGCATCTCCTTTCGGTCACAGCGTATTGGGTTTGTCGGTGGCGGAACTGGCGGCGGGACAACGCCCGTTACGTTCCTGGCCGTGGTATCTTTACGTATTATTCGCGGCCAATGCGGCTGATCTGGACTTTGTTCCAGGTTTTCTGGTGGGCGATATGAATCGCTATCATCATCTTGGTACACACTCGTTGTCCGCCGCATTGCTATTCGGCGCACTTAGCGGTGTGTTAGCCTGGCGATTCGCCAAACACCCGTTAGTGATCGGTGTCATCGGCGCCCTAGTTTACGCATCGCACCTTATTGGCGATTATCTTGCGCATGATCTCGAAGCGCCGTACGGAATTCCCTTGTTCTGGCCTTTTCTGGATACGTTTTACATCGCGCCATCGACACTCATCATGAATATTTCCCACGGCGATATCGGCGAAGACAACGTCGGTGTCATCGCCGATATTTTTTCACTGCACAATCTCGTTGCAGTCGGTTTTGAAGCAATAATATTTGTGCCCCTGTTGTTGTTTTGTGTGTGGATTGCGAAACGAACAAAGATCTAGCTCGCAAATTTACATCATGGTTAAAAATCCGGGTGACAGAATCAAAAAAGTTGTCGCGAGCATAACTGCGGGAGAACGTAAAGTTTTGGAAGAACGATTTGGAACCGACTTAAGCGACATCCCGTCGCTCGAAGAATCGACGCTGAATGATCTCAGCCTCAAATTCGATATAACCAGAGAAAGAATTCGGTAAATTGAAAGAAAAGCCCGTCACAAATTGAACAAGGAAAAGATTAAACAAGCTCCGGCATACGATGCAAACGAACCCATGTGTTCATTTTGCGGTAAAAGAAGAAGCGAAATTAAACGTCTCGTCGTATCCGAAAATAAAAATAAAGTGGCTATCTGCGATGAGTGTGTGGTTTTGTGCTTGGAAATACTCGACGATCGCGACGATTAACCGAACTATTGACGTTCGTCATGCGTTATCGCGGAGATGGTGCCGCTCTTGCAACAAACACTTTGTGTAGGGTGGATTAGTCCGACGGACGTAATCCACCGTTCGGATTTCGCGAGAAGTCACACCATTTAGTGATGTTGTGATCGTTTCGAATAATGAAATCCTTGCTATCGTGATCCCATCCGGCTACGCTCAGGGCGGGCTTTGCGTGGCGATCTTGCGTTTACGAACCTAGCAACCGAGATTGCTTCGTCGTTTCACTCCTCGCAAAGACAGGAATTTGTTGAGCGCCCATAGCCGAATGCCGATCGTTAAAGCCAATTCCTATTTTGCTGAATCGTCTGAATAACCGACGCTAGTAAATCGCGATAGGGTTACCCGGTGATCCGGTTGCGCCTTTCAGTTTGAGCGGTGCCCAGACAAACAGAAATTCATACACTTTGTCATTGATTAAGTCGGTAAAATCAAGATTCTCCAGATTCCAAATACCGTGCCGTGTTTGCAGTTGTGCATGGCAGACGAACGGCAAATTCGCGTCTTCGCCCGGCAACGCATCGGTACCCCAGGTGTCGGCGCCAGTCAGCGCAATTTTTCGTTCGGCTAAATAACTACAGGCGGAGGCACTAAATCCCGGTTCACCGGAATTGAATTGGGCAATGCGTTTTTGTTTTTCCTCATCATCGAAGCTATCCCAATCGCGGGGATGCCATAAATTACCCCAACCGGTGTAAAGAAACACACAATCACCCTCGGTTATAGGAGCGATACCTTGCTTTTCGATCATGGCGTCAATGTCATCATCACTGACTATGCCGATATCGGTTTTTTCGTTGGTTTTCGGAATTGGTAACATATCGACGCCATGCAACGTCGTCGCATCCAATAACACACCACGGCACACATAGCCCTTTTGCGCGACATGTTCAACGCCGAGACGCCCCAGACCATAGGCATTGGCTTCATCTTCCAACATTACACCGTTATAGTAGAAATGGCCCTTGCTGGTGCGTATACCGATATGCCCGGGGCCATCGAATTGTGTTCCCACCTGCCCAAGTTCCGTGGTAATGAGCTCGTCGTTGTAAACAATCTGGTGTTCGCCAAATGGTCCGCCGGTCGGCAACCCTGGGATGGTCATTTTAAAACCGCGACTACCAAAGAACGGCATGTCCGGGGAATATACTTTACCCAATGTTGTGTATTTACCGGTTTTAATCAACGCAGCATGTTTTAACACTATATCCGGCGTCAACCGGTTTGCCGCACCGACCGTATCTTCCGCGCCCCAGGGTGATGGTGCCCAGGCTTCATCAAATGGCGCATCGTTAGCGTAGACGGACGCGAACACAAGAATCATAAACGTAAAAACAAATGCTGAGGGTGAAGTTTTCATTATCTTCTCCGTGTTATTTTGATGGTGTCAAAGCTTACATTTGAAAGCTATTGACTGCGAGGGGTTAAAATAAAAGGCACAAGAATCTGACCTAAAATCGAATCACCATTGAAAACTACCATTCGTATAGGCAGCCGCCGCAGCCGTTTAGCCCTATGGCAGGCTTATTTTGTGCGTGATGCATTGTTTGCTGCATACCCCGGTATCGCTATTGAGTTGGTGGAAATCCTGACTGAGGGCGACAAGACGCTGGATGTGCCGCTGTCGCAAAAAGGCGGTAAAGGGTTGTTTTTAAAGGAACTGGAAACCGCATTGCTGGATAACAAAATCGATATTGCCGTGCACTCGATGAAAGATGTCACGGTGTCTTTGCCCGACGGTTTGCATATTCCGGCAGTTTGCCAGCGCGAGGATCCGCGTGATGCCTGGGTCTCGAACGAGTACGCTGATCTGGCTGGTTTGCCGGAAGGCGCGCATGTCGGCACTACCAGTTTACGCCGCCAAAGTATTTTGCGGCATCACCATCCGCATCTGCGTGTCTCCAATCTGCGCGGCAATGTAGACACACGTTTAGGTAAGTTGGACGCCGGCAAATTCGATGGCATTATCTTAGCCACCGCCGGTTTGTTGCGGTTGCAATTACAGCAACGCATTCGTCAATCTTTGTCCACCGACATTTTTATCCCGGCAGTGGGTCAGGGTGCCGTAGGTGTCGAATGCCGTGAGGACGATGCCAGAGTCACTGCGTTGTTGACGCCGTTGAATCATCCGGCTACCCATACCTGTGTGAGGGCGGAACGAGCTACAAACGCTCGTCTGGACGGTGGTTGTCATGTACCGGTAGCGGCTTATGCGACTATTGACGGTGATAACCTTCATTTATGGGGAATGGTGGGAACGGTGGACGGCGCCAGGCAATTGCGTAGTCAGGCACAAGGTAAACGAGCTGATGCGCAGGATATTGGCTACCAAGTCGCGGAAGATCTGATCGCCCAGGGTGCCTCAGAGATTTTGCAGGCGACCTATGCCGACGGCTGAATTATCCGGTGTCACGGTGCTGGTAACCCGACCAGCGCATCAGGCCGATGCTTTGTGCAGTCTGATTGAGCAAGCTGGTGGCGAGGCAGTGCGGTTTCCCACCATCGAAATTTGCGCACCTACCGACCCTGCTGAACTCGAGCAGCGTATCGATGCTTTGCCAGATACGGATATCGTCATATTTGTCAGTCCCAACGCGGCTGATTACGGCATACGGGTAATAATGAAGTACTTAGGTGTTTTGCCGTCACATCTGCGGGTGGTGGCGATGGGCGCGGGCACAGCCCAGCAGCTCAGTCACATGGGCATCGCTGCTGACATCGTACCGTCCGGCCGGTCGGAAAGTGAAGTTTTGTTAAATCATCCCTCACTAGCGGATGTTCGCGACAAGACCGTTGTAATATTTCGTGGCGATAGTGGTCGCCCATTGCTGGGCGACACGCTAAAACGACGTGGCGCACAGGTGCATTACGCTAACTGTTACCGGCGTGCTAAAACAAAAAAAGACCCAAAACCACTCCAACAACGCGGGTTGCAAGGAGAGATAGACATTATTACTTTGACCAGTGTGGCCGCGCTAGGCAATTTGTTAGCGATTTTGGGGCCGTGCGATTGGATCAAGCAATCTCCCAGTGTGGTATTTAGCCACCGTATTGCCACTGCTTGTCATAAGCAGGGTTTCACAATTCAGCCTCTGGTAGTCGACGAAGCCAGTGACCGGGGCATTGTTGACAAGTTGATTCAATGGCAGTGTTCGTTCTAAGTGCGGGATCGTTGGAATGGAATTAGGTTTTTAGGGCCAGACTCAGGTAGGATTAACCCCTTTCGCACAGTTTTAATCACAAGGTGACATTCAGTGGCAGACTCCAAATCATCAGCCAATAGCGACAACACTAGGGGGGCGGGTGGCTCGCGTTCATCGCGTGGCCGGTCTTCCCGTCAGCGCGGCAGCAACACAGGTAAAACCAATACAGCCGGTGCCGTATCCGCGCACAGCGAGTCATCCAACAGCGGCAAGGTCCTGGGCATTATCGCCCTAATCGTCAGCCTAATCGCCCTCGCTTTGGGCGGATTTTCCGGTTATCAGTCTGGTTTCGCCGGCAAGCTCGCAACCGAGAAACAATCGTTGCAGGTCGGCGCGGTGACGGAAAAATTTGATGATTTGCGCAATACTCAATCCCAGTTAGGTGAGCAATACAACAAACTCAAGGAAGAGATGGACACACAGGTGTCGAACTTGAAAGGCAGCGTGGAAGAGCAATATTCCAAACTTCGTAGTGAGGTGGAAGGATCGCAGACAAAGTTCAGTGATTTGATCGAAAACGCCAAAACCTCCCTGGCCGGCCAAATTCAAGCGGATAAAAGTACACGGACGCAAGAGCTGGAAGGATTTCGCAACGAGTTTAACGAATTATCGGCTTCGGTCAGCAAGGTCTATCAGGACCTTGGCCGTAGCGTAGATACCTGGGCGGTGGAAGAAGTGGAAAACCTGTTGAGTCTGGCTAACCAGCGTTTGCAATTAGCCGGTGATGTGGATGTTGCGGAGACGGCGCTTAGTTTGGCGGACGCCCGGTTAGCTGAAATCGGTGATCCCGGGTTTACCGATGTACGTGGGGCGATCGCCCAGGAAATCAGCGCGCTGCAAGCGGTGGAAAAAGTCGATGTACCGGGCCTGGCTTTGAGCTTGGCCTCCATGGCAGGTTCCGTGGACAGCTTGCCTTTGCCGGCGCCTGAACCGGAGCTGCAATTACCAGCCCAAAGCGCGGCCCAGGGTGGTGGCGAAGCCGCGCAACAAGGCGAGTCCGCTGCCCAAGGCGGGTGGAAGGCGAAAGCCCGTGCCGTGCTCAATGATATGAGCAGTATGGTCAAAGTGAAAAGCGTGGAGGAAACCCGCGCGCCCAGCTTACCGGTAGAACAGGAATATTTTATTTATGAAAACCTGCGTCTTTTGTTAAACAGCGCGCAGCTCGCATTGTTACGGGGCGCTGAAAGTACTTACAAACAAAACCTCGACACCGCGAGTGCCTGGGTAAGCGATCATTTTGATACCGAGGCGGAGGCGGTAAAAGATTTCTCCGGCAAGATCGGCGAGTTGTCCGGTACTACCATCGTACCGGCGTTGCCGGATATTTCGACTTCACTGAATGAGTTGAGAAAAATATTGAAAGCACGAAGCGGGAGTGCATCGTGAGATTACTAATTTTTATATTGGTTGCATTGGCGGCGGTGGTCGCCCTGGCACTAATTGCCCAGGAAGATCCCGGTTTGGTGGTTATCTCACGTGCGCCTTATGAGATTGAAATCTCGCTGGCGTTATTTGGCATATTTCTGGTCATAGCGTTTGTTCTCTTGTATCTGGCCTTTCGGTTTTTGTCACGCATGTATCAGGCGCCGTCCGATATGCGTAAATACAATCAACGCAAACGAGTGGAAAAAGCGCAAAACGAAACCCTGCGTGGTTACGCAGGTTTGATCCAGGGGGACTGGGACAAGGCCGAAAAACAATTGACCAAACGTCTGGAGCACAGTCCTACACCAATGCTGAATTATCTCGGCGCAGCCTATGCGGCCCAACAACGTGGCGATGCGCAACAACGTGATAGTTATCTAAAGGAAGCCAGTCAACGCGATCCCAACAACCGTTTCGCCGTGGGTTTGACCAAGGCGCGCTTGCAGTTTCAAACCGGGCAACTGAGTGAGGCCCGCGAAACTCTGGAAAAGTTACACAACTATGCACCTAATAACGTACCGGTGCTACGTCTGTTGGCTGATGTCAGCCGCGAAATGAGTGATTGGCAGGGCGTGACCAAGTTGCTGCCAGCCATGAAAAAAGCCAAAGTGCTGGATGGGAATGAGCTGCGCGAACGCGAACTGGAAGCCTATCGTGAGATGTTTGAGAACCCGGCGCTGGAACAGAGTCAGAACAACCCCTTGGGCGGAACCTGGGATTCCTTACCCCGGGCCAAGAAGCACGACCCCGAAATAGTGGCCTTATACGTTCGCCGATTGCTGGAAACCGGGGACATGGCGCAATGCGAACGCATACTGCGAAGCGCGATAAAACGCGATTGGAATCAGGAACTGGTGTATTTGTTCGGATTAGTCAAATCGGAAAACATCGACAAACAATACAAACTGGCCAAAAGCTGGCGGTCGGAACACGCCGATGATCCTGATTTATTACTCACATTGGGACGTATTGCCGTACGCAAGGAGGACTGGGAACAGGCACGCGACTATTTTCAAAATGCCATCGCCAATGGCGGGCGTCAGGAAGCCTACACCGAGCTTGGATTATTGTTGGAACAGCAGGGTGAGCGTGAAGAAGCGTTACTTTGTTACCGGCAAGGCATGCAAAAAATGGCGCCACCGGTGGTGGCGGGCGCAATGCAAGCCGCTAGTCAACAATTAGTGCTGGCAGGTGAAGCCGCGAATGAACAAGGTGAAGCAGTGGTCGAGGCTACCGCAGACGGGGTTCAGGATGCCGTGGTGGTCGAATCAACAGCAAATTCAAAGGAATCGTAATACAGATTTTCGCGGTCCAGACCATGGGCCACGAACGCGGCTTTTCCCGCCTCAATCATGGGCGGTGGTCCACTGGCATATACCTCATAAGTGCTCAAGTCCGGGTGGTGTGATACCACGCGGTCGTGTACCCAACCGGTTTCCCCGTCCCAATTATCGTCCGCTAGGGGTTCGGACAATACCGGTGTATAAGTAAGATTGGCGTGCTCGTGTACCCATTTTTCCGCCAGTTGGTTTAAGTACAGGTCGCGCCGCGCGCGTACTCCCCAAAATAGATGAATTGGGCGTTGCACACCGTCAACAAATGCCTGTTCGAGGATGCTTTTGACGGGTGCGAATCCGGTGCCGCCGGCCATCATGATAATCGGTCGGTCGGAATCGGCACGCAGAAAAAACGTACCCAAGGGTCCCTGAAAACGCAGCAAGTCCTTTTCTTTCATGCCGCTGAATACATGACTGGTAAATTGCCCATCCGGCACATGACGTACATGAATTTGTAAATCCACATCGGTTTGAGAACACGTCGCCAAGGAAAAACTACGCCGCTTTCCGTTACGTAACAAAATGTCAATGTATTGACCGGCCAGATAGGTAAGCTCCTGACCTTGTGGCAGTTTCAGGTGCAAACACATAACATCGTGTGCGAGTTTTTCCATGCGTACCACCCGGCAGGGCAAGGTTTTAATGGCGATCTGCGCCGCTGCCGCCACTTCACGTGCCTCGATGACAATGTCTTCCAACGGTTTGGCCTGGCATAGCAACACCTTGCCGTTGTGTTTTTCTTCTTCGCTCATTGCCTGAGATTCATACGTGCCATAATTCACTCGCCCGGATAACAGGGTTGATTTGCACGTCCCGCAGATACCGCTGCGGCAGCTATAAGGCATGACACGGCCTTGGCGCAGTGCGGCGTCAAGTACGGTTTCATCGCCTTCGACGGTAAAACTATGGTTTGAAGTGCGGTTGGTAACGGTGTAGCTCATGATCGATAAAACGAATTTGCTCAAAAAACGAGCGCGGATTCTCCCATGATTAGTGTTTAAAGTGAATTTCCTCAAACTTGACGATGGTTTAGATACAGAGGCCGACCGTGCCTGAATTGCCTGAAGTGGAGACCACTGCACGTGGTATTAAGCCTTATGTGCTGGGTAACACCATCAGCGACGTCATCATTCGGGACGGTCGTTTGCGTTGGCCCGTGCCGCTGGAGTTGGCATCTCATGTCGTTGGACAACCGGTTAGAAAGGTGTGGCGGCGGGCGAAATATCTGTTACTGGATGTTAGCTGCGGCAGTGTTATCATTCACCTCGGTATGTCGGGTAGTCTGCGGGTATTGCCCAAAAACGCCCCCTTGCGCCCTCATGATCGTGTCGAGTTCGTGTTCGAAGATGATGCGTGTCTGCGTCTACACGATCCACGCCGTTTTGGTTGTGTTTTGTGGGCGGCGGGCGATGCAAGCCGACATCCGCGCCTCGCGCCGCTGGGGGTCGAGCCGTTGTCGGATCAATTTGATGGCGGGTATTTGTATGGGGTGGCGCGTGGACGCAAAACGGCGGTAAAGAATTTCATCATGGACAGCCGTATTGTGGTCGGTGTGGGAAATATTTATGCCAGTGAGGCTTTGTTTTTAAGCGGTGTGCACCCTGCGCGAGCGGCAGGCCGGGTTAGTTTGCGACGGTGTGAACGAGTATGCATGGCAATCAAACAGACCTTGCAAAAAGCCATTACTGCGGGTGGCACCACCCTGCGTGATTTCTACAACAGTGCCGGTAAACCGGGTTATTTTGCCTTATCGCTTAACGTCTATGGCCGTGAAGGCGAACCGTGTCCGCATTGTAACGTTAGCATTCGGCGCAGACTTATCGGTCAGCGATCGACATTTTATTGTCCTCAATGTCAGACCTGAGCGGGTTACTGCTATTCAGCAATACACTGTTACAGACTAATCCAAGGCGTCAACATCAGCGGCAGGCTATCGACGGTTCATTACCGTCATTGTTTTGCGTCAACCGTAAATACTTTTTGTGTAGTTGTTCGCGTGTTTCGGTGTGTTGAGGATCAACGAATATGCATTCCACGGGACACACTACCACGCATTGTTGTTCTTCGAAATGACCAACGCATTCGGTACAACGGGACGGATCGATTTCATAGATCTCCTCACCCTGATAAATAGCCTCGTTCGGGCACTCGGGTTCGCAAACATCGCAGTTAATGCACTCGTCGGTGATGTACAACGCCATTATGAATAGGGTTAACCAGTTTCGAGTTTGGAACGCAAGGCCCAGTTGACTTGTGGATGCAGGAATTTGCTGACATTACCATTCAGTTTGGCGATTTCTTTTACCAGTGATGCGGAGATAAACGTGTGTTGCTCGGAAGGGGTCAAAAAGACTGTCTCAACATTTGGATCAAGAGTGCGGTTCATGGACGCAAGTTGAAATTCATATTCGAAATCCGATACCGCGCGCAGACCACGCAGAATGATGCGGCTATCGACTTCCTTTAGACAATCTATAAGTAAGCCTTGGAACCCAATGACACGTACCTGGGGTAAATCCGCACTGGCGGTTTCGGCCAGTGCGATGCGCTCTTCCAGCGAAAACAATGGTGTTTTAGCGGGACTCGCGGCGATGGCGACGACTACCTCATCAAATAATCGGGTCGCGCGGGCAATCAGGTCGCTGTGACCATTGGTTATCGGATCGAATGTTCCGGGGTAAAGGGCTGTTTTGCTCATTATCGGTATTTGCAAAAAGATGATTTAAATTGCTTGGTGTTGATTTTACTTATTACTCTCTGGTCGATATCAAATAATAAGCCACCGCACCTTGAACGTGTTGGCGAATGATATGCCACTCGGTTGGAATTGGTAAGGGGTCGAGTTGTTTTTCCGCTTCAACGTAAATTAGAGCGGGAGCATGCAGAATCTTATTTTTTTGGATAATCGGGGAAACCGATTCCACGATGCCATGTTGAAATGGTGGATCGAGAAATAGGATATCGAAGCGGCTTTGTGTATTACGCAAAAAGTTTTCCGCATGGGTATTGATTATCTCGACCATTGTTGCTTGCAATTTTTCTTTGTTGAGTTTCAATTGGGTCGTAGTTGGACGATGGTTTTCCACCATGATTACTTTAGCCGCGCCACGGGACGCAGCCTCGAATCCGAGTGCGCCGCTGCCTGCGTATAAATCAAGACATGTCGCCCTGTCGATATAGGGTGCCAACCAGTTAAATAGCGTTTCACGCACCGCATCCGGTGTGGGGCGAATGTCGCCATGGGAGTCAAAATAAATTTTGTGGCTGCGCCACAGTCCACCGATGATGCGCACCGAATGAGTTTTTGTTTGGGGCTTTCGTGCCTGTTTTTTCACGCTAATGCGGTTTAACGTCAAACGATCTGTTGAGGATAAACCATCCCCTGCTGTTGTAGAGACGGCTTTAACTGGTTAAACAAGCAGTGATACGATTGTGAGTTGTGGTGTATGCTCACTTTATTTATTAAGTTTAATCAAATTTCATGAATGATTCGAATAGTTCCGGCGAGGCCAAATCCACCGGCGGATTATTCAGTCGTTTGTCCAGAACCCGTGAACGCTTGTCATCCGGTCTTAAGAACTTGTTGGGTAGCGCACCGAAACTCGATGACGCGCTGTTTGATGAAATTGAAGAACAATTGTTACTAGCTGATTTGGGCGTCGCTGCCAGCACTGAAATTGTTGATACCTTGCGCGCAGAAGCACGCAGTCAACGTGTCGCTTCCGGGGCCGATTTGTTAAATCTGCTGCGTCAAGGGATTGTAAAAATATTCGAGCAACGAACGGAATCGTCGTTTTCCATTGATGCGGCAACTCCTTTCGTTATTATGATGGTGGGGGTCAACGGCGTAGGTAAAACGACCACCGCCGCCAAACTCGCGCATCGTTTGTCGGCCGCGGGACATTCGGTCATATTAGCCGCCGCTGATACATTTCGGGCTGCGGCGGCGGAACAACTACAAACCTGGGGCGAGCGCTTAAACGTACCGGTGGTTGCGCAACAACACGGCGCCGACGCCGCGGCGGTTGCACACGACGCACTGAGTGCCGCTATCTCACGTCAATATGATGTCTTGATTGTTGACACCGCAGGACGTCAGCATACCCACGGCGATCTTATGGAGCAGCTAAAAAAAGTAAAACGGGTGTTGGCAAAGCTCGTACCGGGTGCGCCCCATGAAGTATTGCTGACCGTTGACGCGGGTAGTGGACAGAACGTCATGTCGCAATACCAGCACTTTAACGATGCTGTGGGCGTCAGTGGCGTTTGCGTGACCAAGTTGGATGGCACTGCCAAGGGCGGTGTGATCGTAGCCTTGACTAAACAGCACGACGTACCCATTCGCTTTCTTGGTATGGGTGAAGGTGTCGATGACTTACGCGGATTCGATGCGGCGGAATTCGTTGATGCACTGATACCTGCCGGTCTGTAGTCGCGCTTTTTGCAACCAGCGTACTGTCCTTAAAACAATCCCGCAAGCTTCGCTGTGATTCGGTTTAGCCAGGTTCACAAGCGTTATCCCAATGGTTTTGAGGCGCTGAAAGGCATTACATTTCATATCGAACCCGAAGAGATGATCGTGTTGACCGGTCATTCCGGTGCCGGTAAAAGCACTTTGTTAAAATTGGTGTTGTTGGTCGAACGCGCTACCCGCGGTCAAGTCATTGTCAACGAACAAAACTTAACCCGTTTGCCAGTGCGGCGCACACCGAATCACCGCCGTCAGGTGGGTGTGGTTTTTCAGGATCACAAACTCCTATATGACCGTACTGTATTCGACAATATCGCCCTGCCGTTAGTGGTAGCGGGGGTCGGACAACGGGAAATCGGGCGTCGTGTACGCGCTGCTTTGGATAAAGTATCCTTGCTAGGCAAAGAAAAGTTATATCCAATCATGTTGTCGGGTGGTGAGCAGCAACGTGTGGGTATCGCCCGCGCCATTGCCAACCGCCCACCCATCTTGTTGGCGGATGAACCCACAGGGAATCTTGATCCGCAGTTGTCGGATGAGATCATGGATTTGTTCGCTACATTGAATCGGCACAACACTACCGTGGTGGTGGCTACTCATGATTTACGGCACATTGAACGCACCGGCGCGCGTCTGCTGGAATTGCAGAACGGACGCTTGATTCGGGATCGGCAAGCGCGCGAATGAAAGCGTATTTATTACGGCATGCACAAATGTTGTTGTACGCGCTGGGTCAGTTAGCGCGACAACCGTTGCCGTTATTAATGACGTTGTCGGTTATCGCTATCGCCTTAGCGCTTCCGGCGGGTTTGTATTTGTTGATCGAGAATGTCACGCGTGCCAGCGCCGCCTGGGAGGCGCGACCGCAAATTTCGGTGTACTTGAAAAGCAATGTCGGTGAAACACAACTGAATCAGTTACGTGATCGCCTTTTGTCGCGGCCTGATATCGACGAGGTGAACTCCGTTTCGGCAGAGTCTGGTCTTGCCGAGTTCCGCGAATTGTCCGGGTTTGGTGCAGCGTTGGATTTGTTGGACGAAAATCCGTTGCCGGCAGTACTAACGATTTATCCTACACAGGACCATACGACGCCTGGACAAATGAGCGCATTGGCGGCGGAGTTTCAGCGTCTTCCGGATGTTGAACAAGTGCAAGTCGACTTGCAGTGGCTGCAACGTCTGCGCAGCTTAATCCAATTGGCGCAGCGTGGCTTGTGGATAGTCGTGGCGTTTTTGGCGACGGGCTTGGTGCTGATCATCAGTAACACCATTCGTCTGGCGATTCTGAATCGCGAAGACGAAATCGCCATTATCGATCTCATCGGCGGTACGCATGCATTTATTCGCCGACCGTTCTTGTACAGTGGGTGGTTGCAGGGCTTATTCGGTGGTGTATTGGCCTGGCTATTACTGGCGCTGGCATTTTTATTACTACGCGGACCGGTAGTGCGCCTACTTGACTTGTATCAAAGTGACCTCTATATCAGTGGGCCCGGATGGCGTTACGGATTGACACTAATGGTTGCCGGCGCTAGCCTGGGTTGGCTGGCTTCGCGGATAACCACCGGGCGCTATCTGCAGCAGCTCAGCCCGGATGCAGAACATGGTTTAACGAGAAAAAAATCAGGAAAAACAGGAACCTACGCTTAGTTTTCTAGTCATACCAATCGACACCGAACGATTGGCACTCTTGGCCTGAGAGTGCTAAAATACGCGTTTACCACGAGGAAGAATATGACGCAAACACTACCCATAACGATGGATTTATCGTCTGGTCAGGGATTGACGGCCTATTTGCGGGCAGTTAATGCCGCACCGGTGCTGAGTGCCGAACAGGAACGCGACCTGGCGACCCGTTATCGCAACGAAAATGATTTGGACGCAGCGCGCGAGCTGGTGTTGTCGCACTTGCGGCACGTCGTGCGCGTGGCGCGCGGTTTTATGGGCTATGGCCTGCCATTGGCGGACCTCATTCAAGAGGGCAACATCGGCCTTATGAAGGCGGTCAAGCGCTACGACCCCAATCGTGATGTGCGCCTGGTGTCGTTCGCCGTGCACTGGATACGTGCCGAAATCTACGACTTTGTTCTGCGCAACTGGCGGATTGTCAAGGTGGCCACCACCAAGGCGCAACGTAAATTATTTTTTAATTTACGTAAGTCCCGAGCCCGCCTGGGTTGGATGAACGAAGAGGAGGTCGAGACTTTAGCCGACGATCTGGATGTAGATGCAGATACGGTGCGGGAAATGGAATCGCGCTTGAGCGGGGTGGACGTGCCGTTCGACGCATCGGCCAGAGATGACGATGATGTGCCGACACCGGCGGGTTATCTAGCGGATATGCGTTATAACCCGGAACGCATGGTGGACGCAGATGCGAATGAACGCGAACGCAACGAACGAATTTACGGTGCCTTGGATGCTTTAGATGAACGCAGTCGCGACATTGTAGCCCGACGCTGGTTGGCAGAGGACGAAAAACCCACACTACATGATCTAGCTGCCGAGTATGGTGTGTCCGCCGAACGCATTCGGCAGATCGAGAAGCGTGCGTTAGGGAAGATGAAAGACAGCCTGGCGGCGTAAAGGAAAATTAAATTTCGTTTTGAAACAAGCCTCCCGTGTGGAGGCTTTATTATTGGTGGCGCTGATCCCGCCTAAGCGCTACGCTCAAATGCCACCAGGTGATCGGCTTCCAGCCGTATGCCGACGTCATCGCCGACGTCATAGTCGGAATGGCTGGGAAACAGCGATAACACCTTGCTCCCTGTAGGCAGTTTTAAGGTATACAAAATTTCCGCACCCTTAAATGCCTTGCGTTCTATCGTGGCCAGGATTGCGTTTTTGGGGTCGGGCACAATATCGTCGGGACGGATTAACACATCGATACTGGCGCCTTCACCCCAGGGATAGGCACGGTCGCCTTTAGCCACACCCAGCTCGGTCTCGACCGTATCGGGGCGTAACAAAGTACCTTGTAAGAATACACCCTCGCCGACGAAGTTCGCTGTGAACCGGCTATTGGGTTCATGATAAAGATTGTACGGCGTATCCCATTGCAAGATCCGGCCTTCATTCATGACACCGACCTTTTCCGCCAGTGCGAAGGCGTCATTTTGATCATGGGTCACCAGGATACTGGTGGTACCGTGTCGTTTGAGAATATCGTGCACTTCGTAGCCCAGCCGCTCGCGTAATTCGGTATCAAGGTTGGAGAAAGGCTCGTCCATGAGTAGCAAATCCGGTTCCGGTGCTAATGCGCGGGCCAGCGCTACCCGTTGTTGCTGGCCGCCGGATAACTCGTGGGGATAACGCTGGCTATGCGATTGTAGACCCACCAATTCAAGCAAGGCGCCGACCCGGCGCCGGCGTTCATCGCGTGACAATGCGCGAATACCGGCTGCGATATTCTCGCCAACATTAAGTTGAGGAAAAAGCGCATGATCCTGAAACACCATGCCAAGACGGCGTTTTTCTGGTGGTCTTGCGTAGTTAGGGCGCGACACACTTTCCCCATTTATTAAGATTTCGCCTTGTCGCAGTGGCTGGAAACCGGCAATCGCCCTGAGCACGGTAGTTTTCCCGCAGCCACTGGGGCCCAACAAACATACCGATGCTCCGGGTGCGACGGCGAAGGACAGATCCGACACCGCGGTTAAACCGGGATAAGTACAGGTGATGTTTTTAACTTCGAGAATGTGGTCGCGCATACTTTTCGCTGACACTTGAAGCGAATCCGCCGTTTAACTGGAAACCAACAGAAATTCAATCAACGCTTTTTGCGCGTGCAAGCGATTTGCCGCCTGAGCCCACACAACACTTTGCGGCCCGTCGATCACATCGGCCGTCACTTCGTAACCGCGGTAAGCCGGTAGACAATGCATGAACACCGCGTCGGGTTTTGCCAGCGCCATTAAATCGGCATTGACCTGAAACGGTCGCAGTGCGTCGACTCGATCCGCTCTTTCTTGTTCCTGACCCATGCTGGCCCAGGTATCGGTAACGACAATGTCGCAGTCCATGACGGCTTCCGCTGCATCATGAATCAGGTCAACGTAATCGCTGTTTGCATCGACGAGTTTTTGTTCGGGTTCGTAACCGGGTGGCGTGGCAATAGCAAGCTGAAAATCGAATGGTCGGGTTGCATTAATCCACGATTGACAAACGTTATTGCCGTCGCCGATCCAGGCTGCTTTTTTCCCGCCGATAGGACCGCGGTGTTCGACATAGGTGAGGATATCGGCCAACAACTGACACGGATGAAAGCGATCGGATAGGCCGTTTATCACAGGTACCGTGGCATATTGGGCAAAAGTCTCAATGGTCGCGTGGGATATGGTGCGTAACACGATGCCCCGCACCATACCCGACAACACCCTTGCCGTGTCTTCCGGCGGCTCGCCACGGCCCAAATGCGAATCTTGCGGATTTAAAAAAATGGCATTGCCGCCAAAATGCGTAATGGCCGTCTCAAAGGATACACGGGTACGGGTGGACGATTTTTCAAAAACCATGGCCAGGGTTTGATTGCGTAACGGCTCATAGTGTTCGCCCGCATGCTGCATGCGTTTGAGTTCAATCGCACGATCGATCATTCCGTGCAATTCTTGGGCGGTTAAATCGGCCAAGGTTAAAAAATGTCTGATCATTTATATTTCGCTGTCTTTCGCAAGTGATCGCATGTCGACTACAATGCTTTTGTCGCAAACACAAAGCGCCCTTGCTAAAGGGCGCTTCATTCGTTTAGTGATAATGACACAATTCTAATCGCCACAAGCGGTAAGGCCAAGTCATTGGTGACAATGGTTTTGCGGGCGAATCTTCGATTAACAACGATTGGGAAGTGTATGACGAAAATCAACAAAGTGGTACTCGCGTATTCGGGTGGTCTCGATACCTCGGTCATCCTGCGATGGTTGCAGGACACCTACGCGTGTGAAGTGGTGACATTTACCGCGGATATAGGACAACAAGAAGACCTGGAACCGGCCAGGACGAAAGCGAAAGCGTTGGGTGTTAAGGAAATATTTATTGAGGATTTACGCGAAGAATTCGTGCGCGATTTCGTATTCCCCATGTTCCGCGCCAATACCGTCTACGAAGGCGAATATTTACTAGGTACGTCTATCGCACGTCCGCTCATCGCCAAACATTTGGTCAGGATTGCGGGAAAAACCGGTGCCGATGCCATTGCCCATGGCGCGACTGGCAAGGGCAACGACCAGGTCCGTTTCGAGTTGAGTGCCTACGCGCTCAATCCCAATATTCAAATCATCGCGCCTTGGCGTGAGTGGAATCTCACATCGCGCGAACGATTGTTGGCCTATGCCAAAGAGCACGGTATTCCCATCGAGACCAAACCCGGCGGTGCAGCGCCGTATTCAAAAGACGCGACCGCCTTGCACATATCTTATGAAGGCAACGAGTTGGAAGATCCCTGGCAAGCGCCCGCTGATGACATGTGGGAATGGACGGTATCGCCGATGAATGCGCCGGATACACAGGAGGAATTAGAGTTGCGCTATACCGCTGGCGATATTAGCGCAGTTAATGGCCAGACCATGACTCCCACGGCAGTGTTGGCACGTTTGAATGAGATCGGTGCGCGTCACGGCGTGGGCCGTATCGATATTGTGGAGAACCGTTATGTCGGGATGAAATCGAGAGGTTGTTATGAAACCCCCGGTGGCACCATCATGTTAAAAGCGCATCGCGCGATCGAGTCCATCACCTTAGATCGCGAAGCCGCGCATCTGAAAGACGAACTCATGCCGCGTTATGCCAGTTTGATCTACAACGGTTATTGGTGGAGCCCCGAACGCAAGTTATTGCAAAAACTTATCGACGAATCACAGACAGTAGTCAATGGCGACGTGCGTTTACGCCTGTACAAAGGTAATGTCGAAGTCCTCGGCCGGCGCTCGGAAAGCGACTCGCTATTCGACGAACGCATCTCGACTTTTGATGAGGACGAAGGCGCTTACAACCAAGCCGACGCCACCGGTTTTATTCGGTTAAATGCCTTGCGTTTGAGGACGGCGGCACGCCGGGGTCGATGAGGCTATGCAATTTTGTCTTAATAGACATAGTGACTCAGTATTCGACATAACAACCCCTTGTACGTGGTTGGCACGACTGCAACAAGATGCTCCATAGTGTTGCCTGCTTTATTGCAAATATATCTGTAGAATACTCCCGTGAAGTTCGAACCGCTGGTATCTAGAATAATGGCGAATCAAGTGCCCAATGTTCTACTGGTCGAGTTAGTCACACAATGAGTAGCGACGGAAGGAAACCTCTGTGACATGAGGTTTGTAAACTAACCGTAAGGTACGAATTTACAGATGGATTACTTCAGTTTTAAGTCTATCAACATCCATTCCAGATTAACTGTTACAACGTGAATTCGTATGACATTTATTTGTGACGTTTGTAATCAACAAAAGTCCACTGCACATTCTGGTCGTTGGAAAGTTAAATTACATGATCCACACAGCGGTGAATGGCGGGAGCACAATTTCTGTTGTATCGAATGCGTGCGAACCTATATTGATTCTGTTGATAAAAGACTTAGTCAACCAGATAAAAGTCCGTACAAATAGACCTCGAGGTTTATATGAACCGCATGATTCTGATCGTTTGTATATCGATGTTGCCGCTGTCCTCAACTGCATATGAAAGAGGTGATCAACTACTTTGGGCTTGTAGTGGTGATGAAACTGAAGGATTGAAACCAGCGCTAGATAAAATGCACTGCTATGGATACATTCAAGGCTTTTTGGATAGCGCGCAAATCATCTTTTCATTAGCGCCCGAGTCTCGTTTCTTTTGTCCACCCACTGGTGGTATGTCTTTAGATCAGCAAATCAGGATAGTAACGAAATCCCTTGAAACTCACCCCGAACAGTTACATGAAAGTGCACGCTCATCAGTCATGCTGGCATTTGCTGACGCATTTCCCTGTAACTAAATGACTAACCGTTTGGCGACCGGATCTATATTCCCCTATCTGACCATTCTAAAACCGGCGTTGTCCACCATTTGTTGTCATCCTCCCATTCGCTCACATCGCCTCCCGTAGTATCCATGCCACCAGTAATCCATACACCGAATAAAGCGATACTGCTTCTCAGCAATCCGCGAGAAGCACGCATCCATTCAGCGATACCCATGAAGGGACGATTTTCAGACCAACAATCTCTATATTCATTTGAGAAAATATCCGCATGGTATCCATTGTCGTATAAATTTTTAATTTGTGGTGCCGATGATTCGCACGAAATGCGCCGATCGACGCACTTTTCAGCTTTCTTCCAGTTGGGCATATACAGCGAACAACTATCTACATGAACATTATCCCAGTGCCCGTTTGACTCCGAGAAGCTTCGTTTGGTAAGCAGAAAAGCAACACTCCTATTCGGATGTGCGTATTCTCGGTTGAATTGTTTTAACTCGTATAGACCACCAGTCGAGGTGGACGCCCAAATGATCCAAACAACAATTACAGCTATGACGAGATACAAGTAACGCATCTGCCCCGCCAGTTTGTGAGTATATTGCCAAACTTTGTTGAAGAGCGCATAGTTAACGTCAATTCACTATTCGCGATTGAGTTTAGCACTACCGTTGAAATTTAGAATAGTAAATCAATGTTAAAATCTTACGGCCGGCGCGTAAACCAGTATTTACTCAATGGATATATGTATCTCTTACATGATGTATCGGTCATACACGCAAGCATCTTTTGCCTAAAATTCCGCACAAAACGCCCATTCTGTTTGTCGCAAAGAGACATGGACAAATGACGAGAATTCAATCTAGTCCAATTCGGGATGGACAACGATGTACTATCTTTTCTCAGTTAGAGTTATGTCGAAGGAAGTAAAGGTGTGCGCGTCATGCGATTGCTGCTGGGTAGGTCCTGAAGAATCCGATTCGGAAGCACGTGAGTCTTGCCCGGAATGCAGTTCTACCGCTCGAAAGATCAGCGTCCAAATCACAGAAAAAATCAAATTTTACGATTCGATAGGTGGAAAGATAAAAGATCCTAGCCTTCCGAGTCGCAAAAAAGTACGGGTAGAATTTTTTGATGGATTTGAATGGTCTGTTGCATATGAAAAATATGTAAAGAAGTCGGTGGTGCGTGACAAACGCAAAAATCATTACCACGAAAAAGTGGAAGACCCAGATACGGGTGAGATAATTCACGAATGTACGGAGCCATTAACTGAACACCGGGATCATGGATCAGCCAAATTCAAAGGTGACAAAAAAAATCGTAACGATATGCGGAAGTCGTTCGCCAAAGCTACAATCGAGTAAACAGAGGGCGATGAGTTGGTCTCCACCTCTTTACACGGCGTCGCGATGCGCCATGATGGAAGCTTCCATCAACGAATCATGAAGTGGAGACCAGCTCATCGCCCTCCAAGTTCTTCTTCCCTTTCAGTGATGGTGGTGTAGCTCGGTAGGACGCAACCAGTTGCGCCGAAGAGAATTTAATTGATGCGGTTCATGCCCTCACCCTCACCCTCTACAAGCTCGTTTGCTGCACCACGGCATCGAGCGTTCCAAGATGGAGCCTCGCTTGTGCTGTGCTGTCATTTGACATATCGCACAAGACATATACAATAGGGATATACATTAAATGGATTACTTATGATGGTGAAAACCAAATTATTTAAGTCAAATCAGAGTCAGGCCGTACGACTCCCCAAGGCTGTAGCGTTTCCGGAAGAGATCAAGGATGTTCAAATTATTGCGATTGACCATTCTCGATTGATTAGTCCTGTCGACCAAAGTTGGGATCTATGGTTTGATGGCCCGTCCGTAACCGAAGACTACATGATAGATCGTGACCAAGGCGGTACCCAGGATAGAGAATCATTGTAAATGCTTAAGTATATGCTGGATACGGATATCGTTATCTATACGATGAAAAGAAAGCCAACAAAAGTAAAACGGTTGTTTAATATCCATATGGGTGAGATGTGTATTTCGTCCGTCACCTTGGGAGAACTCTATTTTGGTGCTGAGAACTCATCCAATCCGGGACAGAATCTTGAGGTAGTCGAAGGGTTTGCCGCACGGGTTGAGGTTCTCGAATATGGAAAAAACGCGGCAGGACAATTCGGTCAACTCAAACGGGAACTAAAGGGTAAATTGTTTGGCGCATATGATATGCAGATTGCCGCCCATGCAAGAAGCCTGGGTTTAATTTTGGTGACGAACAAAGTTCGCGAATTCAAACGGGTCCCAGGTCTGCGCGTAGAGAACTGGGCATAATGTCTCACTATCGAGCCGTTTTATGAAGACCCCTTCGCCCCCCGGATGCTAACGCGTCAACTAAGTTTGAGTGACACGTTGTTGAATCGCACCGAATATACTTTCACCATTTAAATTGCGCATTTCGATTTTTACGTTGTCGCCGTGTTTGAGAAACGGGGTGATTGGTTCGCCGTTGCGAATGGTTTCGATCATGCGTATTTCGGCAATACACGAATAACCGAGCCCGCCTTCATCGATTGAAGTGCCGTATTCCGTACCTTGCCTGTTAGAAACGGTACCTGACCCAATTATGGTTCCGCAACCGAGATTGCGCGTTTTACATGCGTGGGCGATCAACTCGGCAAAACCGAATGTCATATCTTCACCCGCATTAGGCTTTCCAAACAGGTTGCCGTTTACATAGCTGTGTAATGGCAAATGCACTTTGCCGCCGTGCCAGGCGTTGTCGAGTTCATCGGGCGTGACGGCGACGGGCGAAAAACTGGTTGCCGGTTTCGACTGAAAGAAGCCAAACCCTTTGCCGAGTTCGGCGGGAATAAGTCCGCGCAGTGACACGTCGTTTACCAGCATCAGCAGTTTGACGTGTTGAAGGGCCTGCGCCGCTGTCGTACCCATGGGTACATCGTCGGTGACGATTGCGACCTCCGCTTCAAAGTCGAGTCCCCATTCGGTATTGCCCAGCACAATATTGTCGTTCGGTGCCAGAAAATCGTCCGACCCGCCCTGATACATCAGGGGTTCGTGCCAAAAGGACTCCGGTAATTCCGCCCCGCGTGCCCGTCTCACCAACTCCACATGGTTGACGTATGCACTGGCGTCCGCCCATTGATAAGCACGGGGTAGGGGCGATGTGCATTGCTTTGAATCGAATGGAAATACGCCGCCTAGTTTCCCGGCATTAAGTTGGTTATAAATATCATTCAACCCTTCGGCCACGTCGGCCCATCGGTCGATTGCGCCTTGCAGTGTACGCGCTATCTCAGGTACCCGGATTGCAGTGGATAAGTCCCGGGAGACCACCACCAATTCGCCGTCTCTGCCATGCTTGAGACTGGCTAGTTTCACGGTTTCGGTAGTGTGCTGTCATGCAGCCATGCCGCATGGCGTGGTGCGCGTTTGGTGCGCGACCATTCTTCGAGCATATCGTCAGCCACTGCTTTGAGCGATTTGATTTGATCGGGGGTTCCCTTGTCCACCGCCAGCTCTAGACGATGACCGTTGGGATCGTGAAAATAGATGGAGTCAAAAATACCGTGATCGACCGGCCCCAGTACTTCGATACCGGCGGCTTGCAGCTTGTCCTTGCTGTTTAACAATTCGTCCAAACTGCCCACTTTGAGGGCAATGTGTTGAACCCATGCCGGCGTATTCTCGTCACGCCCCATTTCAGCGGCATTGGGCAATTCGAAAAAGGCGAGCACGTTGCCATTACCTGCGTCGAGGAACACGTGCATGTAGGGATCGGGTTCACCGGTAGATGGCACACGGTCTTCGGCAAATGCGATTTGAAACTCCATACCCAGGTGTGTGCGATAAAACTCGACGGTTTCCTTGGCGTCTTTGCACCGATACGCTACATGATGGATGCCGCTCAGTTTCATGATCTCGCCTCCACCACGCCACGTTGGATCTGGTCGCGTTCGATAGACTCAAACAGGGCTTGAAAATTACCTTCGCCAAAACCTTCGTCGCGTTTTCGCTGAATAAACTCAAAGAATATCGGGCCAATCAGGGTTTTCGAGAATATTTGCAGCAACAACCTGGGATCGCCGCTCTCGGTGCTACCGTCCAACAACACGCCCCGTCGTTTTAATTCATCGACGTTCTCACCGTGACCGGGTAAGCGCTCATCTAACATTTCATAGTAGGTATCAGGCGGTGGACCCATGAGAGGCAAGCCGCGTTCTTTTAGCAAATCCAAAGTTTGCAACAAGTCTTCGCAAGAAAACGCGATATGTTGAATGCCTTCGCCGTTATAACGCAACAAAAATTCGTCAATCTGGCCCTCGCCGCGGCCGTTGGCTTCTTCGTTCAAAGGGATGCGGATTTTATTGTCCGGAGCGGTCATGGCGCGGGAGAACAAACCCGTATATTCGCCCTTGATATCGAATTGACGAATCTCACGAAAATCGAACAGCTTCTTGTAATAGTCCGCCCAATAGTCCACCCGGCCGCGGTAGACATTATGCGTCAAATGATCGACTACTTTTAAACCCACACCTTCAGGGTACCGGTCGACGCCTTCAACAAATTCGAAGTCAATATCGTAAATACTGCTGCCGCACTGATAACGATCGATTAGATACAACGGTGCTCCACCGATACCGCGGATCGCCGGTAAGCGCAGTTCCATGGGACCGGTCGGAATTTCGACGGGTTGAGCACCGAGTTCAAGCGCCCGGTTATAAGCTAAATGCGAATCCTTGACTCGAAATGCGAGCCCACAAGCGGATGGCCCGTGTTCTTCTGCGTAGTAGGTGGCCAGGCTATTTGGTTCATAGTTAACAATAAAATCAATGTCCCCCTGACGCCACAGGTGTACGTCTTTGGAACGGTGTTTGGCAATCAGGTTAAACCCAAGTAATTCAAAAACCGGCTCCAGTACACCCCTGTCCGGCGCGCAAAACTCGACAAACTGAAAGCCGTCGAGTTGCATGGGGTTATCCATTTTAGCGTTCATCAAGTCCTCCTTATGATCGTGTTGAATTCGACAATAGGTCTCCTTGTGAGACGGAAATCATCGTGCTGGTATTGTACTCCCGGCTTGAACGAAGTCAGGCCGCGCGGCGTTCGAAAGTGGCCGGTTTGAGTCCTAAGACGCGCGCCTTGTTGACTAGGGGAATCAGGTCTTTGTGCGCAAGTTCAAAGAGTTGCTCAAGATCATTCAGTACAAAGTAGACGGTTTGCAGAATATCAATTCGGTACGGCGTGCGCAGAATATCTATTTCGTTAAACGGACGTCTTTGTACCTGAGTGCTGGTCACAGCATAAGGCAGCTCCGTTTTGGAAGACACGATACCCGCACCAAACGCTTTTACACCGTCATCGGTATGAATCAAGCCAAATTCGACAGTGAACCAGAATAACCGTGCCAGCCAAACCCGCTGTTCTTTGCTCGCCCTGCAACCTGCTTCGCCGTAGGCCTGCACAAACGCGGCGTACCGGCTGTCCGTCAGTAACGGTGTGTGACCGAGTATTTCGTGGAATATGTCCGGCTCTTTTAAGTAATCCATCTCTTGCCGGGAACGTATGAAAGAAGCCGCCGGAAATCGCTTCCTCGCCAGCAAATCGAAAAACGTAGAAAACTCAATTAATGCCGGCACCGGCACCACTCGCCAACCGGTCGCGTCAAGCAGTCGCTCCGATATTTCGTCACACTGGGGAATATGGTCATGGGGGATTTGCATTCGATCCAAAGTCTCAAGATAAACCGGAGCAGCATAAGTGCGCAATTCCTTCTGCTGACGGCGCATTAACAACTGCCAACGGGCGTGTTCCTCATCGCTGTAATGAACGTGGCCGTTCGCGTCGGGTTTCTTAGCGACGTAATTTGACTGTTTGGTCATAGACACCCTCTCGAAGCGTAACCATGTCTCCGAGTATAGGAAAACCCGTGAGATAGGTTATTGCGTTTTTATACTAGAAATACAGTATTTGAGCACGATTATTGCGTGTTTAATCATAAATAGATATAATATTTCTTAATTATGAAAGAAATAGATAATTTTGATAAGGCTATCCTTTCGGTTCTCCAACGTCAGGGAAGAGTGACTAACCAAGGTTTAGCCGAACAGGTCAATCTTTCCACCGCACCGTGTTGGCGACGTGTCGATAAACTCGAAAAGCAGGGGATTATCGATCGATATGTGGCTCTGGTTGATCGAGAAAGCGTGGGATTTTCTGTAATGGTGTATATCCATATCAGCCTCAACGATCACCACAGCGATACGGTGGACGCTTTTAATCGATTTGTAGAACAGTCGGATGCAATTCTCGAGTGCTACTCGGTGAGTGGTGAATATGATTATTTACTGCGCGTTGTGACCACCGACGTGAAAGCGCTGGAATCGTTTCTTATGGATGAGTTACTAAGGCTTGAAGCAGTACGCTCCGCCAATACAAGCCTTGTGTTGAAACAGAAAAAATATACAACTGCATTGCCGATCCGGGGCGTGTAGACGAAGAGCTTTCACTTAGTCGTAACTTCAACAAGAAGCAAATATCTGACTGGGTGCGGCGTATTACTTATCCGAAACCCAGAGAACACTAGAGTATTAAAACGGTAAAATTCGAAAAATGCACTAAGACTTTTCAGCAACGTAAAAACCTTTTATTCTGCGACACTGTGGTTGGTATCAACATGAGTACCCAATTTGTATGGCCTGAATGAAACAGCCAATGGCTGTAGCCGTATACCTATTTAAAAACGGTGTTTACCGAACCACACAAAGCCACTTGAGTCATGCCGTTTACTATCACACCATGGCGAATAATAGTAGGGCACTTTTAATGAGTCGCTTACAGGCGTGCCAATTAAAAAAGCGAATGATCCATGCGTCGATTTAAGCTAATTCTCCTATACATTGTTTTTTTATGTTTGTTGGCGGAATTCGGCATTGGCCATATTGGGTATTGGATTGCGCAAGGAGAAGCATTTTCATACGATGGATTAAAAAAAGAGCGTCGCAATATTGTTTCAAGATTCACGACCCGTGGGCGTGTCGCTGTGGACTTAGATCAAGACCCATCTCCAGGAAAACGAAAGAAATACTCCGTTGAGATTCTGCATCCTTATTTAGGCTATGTTGTCGATTTTCACGATGATCAATGCCCCACAATCGGCTTTTGCGATGACCGAATGCGTAGTTATCTAGCTTTACTACAGGGAGAAGATTTTCCCGAAGCATCGTCAGATCGAATCATTGTTGTGATTACCGGAGGGTCTTTTGCGTATGGTGTTGCGAATAGTTCAACCCAGGGCAAGCTCGAACATTCGCTAGCAACTATTCCTGAGTTTAAAGACAAAGAAATACTCATATATACATTGTCACTAGGCGGATACAAACAGCCGCAACAGCTATTTGCGGTTCAGTACTATTTATCGATGGGCGCACATTTTGACATGATCATCAATATCGATGGATTTAACGACATTGTGCTCCCGCAAGTTGAAAATATTCCTTTTGGATCCAATCCTTACTTCCCAAGGCTCTGGCACGAGCGTGTTCATCGGGGTGTGGAGGATCGTGGAAGAAAAGCACTACAGGGGCGTGTTGCCTATTTTGAAGAGCAACGCGCAGTATACGCAAACAAAGTAAATGAATCATTATTTCGCCACAGTGCACTCAAGAATTTGGTTTGGCGGTTCAAAGATATGGCAATTCAGAAACGGATTGCGCAAGCGGAAATGGAATATTTGCACAATGCAGCAAAGACCCCGCGTATGGGATCTGATCTATTGATCACCGGGACAAGGTTTCCGACTGAGGACTACGATCTGATGTTGGCACGCATTGCGGAATTTTGGCGACGGACTTCTAAGTTACTGCATGATATTGCGAAGGCAAACAACATCAAGTACTACCATTTTTTGCAACCAAATCAATACGTCGCAAACTCAAAGCCTATGACCGAAGAAGAGCGAAAGATTGCTTACCTGGAAGGTTCCCCTTTGACTCACCCCTACGCGAAGTATGCAGAACTCGGTTATCCCTATCTTATATCCGAAGGGTCTAAGCTACGTGACACTGAAGTACGATTTCATGATCTCACACAGGTGTTTAGTGACAACACGGAAGTCCTGTACTTTGATGCGTGCTGTCATTTAAATAGCAAAGGCTACGACTACATCATCGATGAAATCATCAGGGTGATAAAATCTAAAAGCGTTAATGTCCAGTAAGCAGGAGCGTCGATGACCTTTATTCTTGGTCTTTCGGCCTACTATCACGATAGCGCCGCCGCATTGCTTAGTGATGGCGATATTGTTGCCGCTGCGCAGGAGGAGCGATTTTCTAGGAAAAAACATGACGCGCGCTTTCCAGCGAATGCGATCAAGTATTGTCTGGATGAAGCGGGAATCGCTTTGAAGGATGTCAGCGACGTGGTTTTTTACGACAAGCCGCTCGTTAAGTTTGAACGATTACTTGAGACCTATCTTTCTTACGCACCGCGAGGATTTCAATCCTTTTTGGCGGCGATGCCGATATGGTTGAAGGAAAAACTATATATAAAGCGCACCCTGAAGAATGAGTTGTGCAAGCTGGGTGGTTGCAAGATGACGGATCTCCCTAACCTGATGTTCTCAGAACATCATCAATCGCACGCGGCATCGGCATTTTTTTCAAGCCCCTTTCAAAAGGCGGCGGTTCTGTGCATGGATGGTGTTGGTGAGTGGGCGACCACTACCGTTTGGTTCGGAGAGGGAACCGAACTAAAAGCGCTCTGGGAAATTGACTTTCCCCACTCGCTCGGCTTGCTGTACTCGGCTTTTACCTATTACGCCGGGTTTAAGGTCAACTCTGGCGAATACAAATTGATGGGATTGGCGCCTTATGGGGAACCGAAATATGTCGATCTCATACTGGATAACTTGATTGATTTAAAAGAGGACGGGTCGTTTCGTTTGGACATGCGGTATTTTAACTACGCCACGGGTTTAACGATGACCAATTCTCGGTTTGCGAAGTTATTCGGTGCGCCGGCACGCAAGCCAGAAAGCAAACTAACTCAGCGTGAAATGGACATTGCCCGCTCCATACAAGAAGTTACGGAAAGGGTGGTGTTACGACTTGCAAATACCGTAAAAAACGAAACTGGAACCGAATATCTCTGCCTCGCTGGCGGTGTGGCGCTGAATTGCGTCGCCAATGGTCGTTTGCTCCGAGAAGGGCCTTTTAGGGACATTTGGATACAACCCGCGGCAGGGGATGCGGGGGGCGCATTGGGCGCAGCGCAGGTCGCATGGTATGGGCTGTATCAAGGCTCACGCACTGCGGATAACATCCACGATTCGATGGCGGGGTCTTATTTGGGACCAAAGTTCTCAGATGCAGAGATAGAATCACAATTAAATGCGTTGGACGCGAGCTACGAAATACTCGATGATGGGCAACTACTCCCACAGCTCGCGCAACTCCTGGCGGATGAACAGGTTATAGGGTGGTTTCAAGGGCGAATGGAATTTGGGCCACGTGCACTGGGAGGGCGTTCCATCATTGGAGACCCGCGAAGCCCTCGGATGCAATCCGTCATGAATCTTAAGATTAAGTTTCGAGAATCATTCAGGCCGTTTGCGCCGTCCGTATTGGAAGACGATGTTAGCGTATACTTTGAACTCGACCGACCTAGCCCCTACATGCTGATCGTGGCTGGTATCAAAGAGGAACATCGCATACCACTTAGTGAATCACAATCTCAGCTTTTCGGGATTGAAAAGCTCAATGTGCCGCGTTCCAAGCTTCCTGCAATTACCCACGTCGACAACTCTGCTAGAGTCCAAACGATTCACAAAGCTACCAACCCAAGATATTATGCGTTAGCCGAGCAGTTTAAGCAGCTGACAGGGTGTCCGGTATTAGTGAACACGTCCTTCAATGTTCGAGGCGAACCGATTGTGTGCACACCAGAAGATGCTTATCGTTGCTTCATGCGTACCAATATGGATTGTCTGGTTATCGAGAACTATTTGCTACTCAAACCTGATCAACCGAAGTGGAAAGATGATCAGACCTGGATGCAAGAGTTTGGGTTAGATTGAGTCCAAAAAGCGGACCGAAATAAACTACGCGAGCAATGGGTAATACCTTTCATTCCCTAAATAGTGATTATTCACGCGCCGAACTTCGCCAGTTTGGTTTGGTTTTCGCGAGCGCGATAATTCTTATCTTTGGGTTGTTTTTCCCCTGGTTACGCGATAATGGAATTCAATTTACCCGTTGGCCTTGGATTCTGGCGCTTGCCCTGGTGGCCATCAGTTTAATTGCGCCCTCGGTGTTGGGGCCTTTAAATAGAATTTGGCTATTTATCGGTTATATTCTGGGGTATATCAATACCAGAATAATACTGGGCTTTATCTTTGCGATAATGTTTATACCCGGTGCTTTCTTGCTCAAGTTATTTAGAAAAGATCCTATGTGTCGAGCCATTGATGGTAAGCAAACTAGTTATCGCGTTGTAAGTAATCAGCCTAAACTAAAAAATTTAAACCGACCCTATTAGCGAGCATGATTGATTTATTGAAAGATCTGTGGGGATTATTGCGGGAAAGAAAGAAGTTCTGGCTTGCACCAATTATATTCGTTGTTCTGATACTCGGAGGCTTACTGGTTCTCACTGAGGGTTCAGCGATCGCACCGTTCATTTACACGCTATTTTGAGCATCTAGGCGTCTGTCGGACTTGTAGTCAATCAGCTGATAAATTAAAGGTACCATAGAAGAGCCTCAATTGGAGCTGAAATGATAAGTTTATGCTGATTGACTGAGTACGCCGTATATTTTCTGCCGTGGGCTCAAGATTATGTAGCACAGAATCGTGTCGCGATTTGTTGTAGAGATCATGGAGCCGTTGGGTTTGAGTCAGCTGAGCGTGATGTATTCAGGGAAAGGTTCAAGACCTTTTCATTCAACAGCGTACTGCTAAACTGGCACACGATCCAACGATCAATGCGTAAAGCGGGCTTTCGATAGGAGGAAACGTGTTCCACAAAATGAAAACGGTATAGGCAACGATACACCGGGATTACCGATCCACTCGTTATCAACGTCATCGTGTTGTTTTGTAGATTAGCACCGTATCGAATTTTTCATTCTTAAATATTGCGTCCGGTTTGCGTTTCAATTGATTCATGACCATAGGCGCTAACTTGTGTTTATCTTGTTTAATGCGAAACGCGATATAGTCATAACTCCACCAAGAGGCATACACCTGACTGAGTAGGCCGTGTGAATAACCACGATACTCGCCAACGTCGGGTTCGCGCCCAGTGTAGTAACCCAGGATTTTGTCGTTGGTATAAATACTCGCGTTTTGAGGTGCATTTTGTTTCAACCACAATCCCGCTTGTTTTAAGTGTTCTTTGCGGGTGGTCAGGTCGAGTCCATTAATACCCATCAGTAACAATAACACCACGACAGTCGGAAATATCCACCGGCGTCCCTGGCGAACGGTTTTTTCGCTCCACTTTTGCCATAGTTGCGCCAGCGCAAACGGACTGGCGATAAGCAAGGTCAACGTCAGCGCCATCGGATAACGTGGTGCGACAATCCAATGGGTAAATATGTAAACGGTTAGTACAACCAGGTTGATTACGCAGATCACTAACCACAATTTGCGTAAGCGGACGATGGGAAACAGAATTTTTTGGCGTAGCCCGTAGACGATTAAACCGGCATGAATAACAGTGAGCATGCCAAATGTTTCTAGCACGACAATAATCAAGCCAATGATGATAAGGACTGTAGTTGCATAATCACTGCTATGACGGGACAGCAACTCGCGCGAAATAGTATCGATGCGTGCATTGGTGGCCTCTGTGATTTGTGTCCAGGCACTTTGTATAACGTCAACCGGTTGGTGGAAGATTGAGTCATAACCCAGGGTTCGTGTAGGTTGAAAGGCCCACCAACCGAATACGAATACCACGCCGATCAACGACAGTAGCACCAAAAAAATAACCATGGGGTGACGGGACTTTTTTGAGAATAATAAAAACGGTGTAAACACCAGAAAGGCCAAGCCCTCGACCCGAAACAAGGTGGCCAGCACAAGACAAGCCATTCCGACAATGCCACGACTGATAGTGGGCGCTTTATAAAACTGGGTAAAGTACAACAATGCCACCAGGTAAAACGCGAGGTAACCTGGGTCGCGGATGACATAAGAACGAATATTATTCAGGCTCGGTAAAAGCAATATGATAGACACGGCAGCAATGACAACACGTCGGTCACCACCATATTCCACGCATAAAGCGATGAAGGCGGCGACCATTACCACGTAAAAAATGCTATTGACTGCGTAAGCAACGATTTCCGGATCGAAACCGGAGAGATTCGATCCCAACGCCAGCAAAAAAGGATAGAACGGCCATTTGAACAAGCGCACCGCGTCTTCCCAGTTTCCCTCTAGTATTTGGCTGGCGGCATGCACATATTCGACGCCGTCATTATTGATAATGCCGTCGGCGTACAGGCTCCACAGTGAGATTAACAAACTTCCCAGAACCGCGATTCCGACCCAAACAGCGTACGGGCGTAGCGGTTGAATCATGCAGTTGGTACCGGCGGGTTAGGAGTAATTTTACTTTGTTTTTGTCGTGTCACATAAAGCGGCGCCACCTTAAATGGTGGCGCGGGTTCGTTCCGATGGTACAAACTCAGTTTAGAACCGGTGACGTAGTGTCGCGAATACGGTAGTTTCTCCGGCGGCATCCGCATCATGTTGCGGTTCATGTTGATACATTAAATAAGTGGTGATATCGGTTTTGTTTCCAAGACCGAAACGATAGTAGGTTTCTAAGGTTCGCTCGGCTCCCTCTGGTGCCAGACTGAATCGATTCTCGATGACACCTACATCACCGTTTATATCCTGTGAAATGGGTATATCGATCGAAGCCATACCCGAAGTGACTCGCAATGGTTGTGACAGTGCGAGACCGAATTGATCCCCTCGTCTTGCGATGTCCTTAGCGATCAAGCCTACACCAAACGCATTGCTGCGAACGCCGGTGAAATCCCGCAACAACCCTCTGTCCAGTTGGTCGATGCGACTGTAACCCTCCGTGTAGCTGCCCAATAGGCTAAACCGGTCATTCAGTTGGTAAGTACCGGAAACACCTAGCGACAGGGTTTTATTGCTGTCGACGCCGAAAGCACCGTCGGATGAGCCGCCGAACATGCTACCGTGTTCGAGTAATTGCCCGATTTGCAGATTCATGGTCAGTCGATCATGGGTTAATGTGCCTTCAAACAAGGCACTGTCACTTTCCAAACCGAATAACTCGTGATCCTCAAGTGACGAGAAACCCAATTTGTAAGACAAGGTGTCACCAACGTCACGGCCGAACTGACTGGAGAAACCTTCGTGGGTAAATCCGAAGTAAGGTGCGGAAAAGTTATCGTTGGATAGGAAGTTTGTGTGCGTATGCTCTTTGGCTAGGTTGGATACGGCGCCAAACCCGGTTTTAGCGTTACCGTTTATATCAAAACGATAGTGATCTCCGTCGGCATTGTCGCCGCTGATCGTCATGGCGACTTGTTTCTCGTCCCCCAAATCAGCATCGGGTGAAAATACGTCGACATGAGCTGGGTCTATTAGCATGTTATCGCTAAACTTCGATATCGTGGCAACCAACTGATTTTGTTGGTCGGCGGTGAGAATTTCGGATGCGGTTTCTACCTCGCCGGAGGATAGAATAGACAGCAGGCTTGGTTTTTCGTTAGCCGTGTGGATACGATCATTCATGTCGATGACGTAACCGCGTCCAAACTGATCGAGCAACACCGTTTTCTTGAGTGATTTATTGCGTCGTAATACGGCATAGGCGATACCACCACCGATGGCCAAGGCCGCTATTGCGCCTGACGAACTACCGCCACCGCCACCACCACCGTCATCGGCCTCTAGTTCGCCGACAGCAGATAACGCACGTTGTGGATTCAATTCACCATGACCAAAAATGGGATCAACACCCGGGGCGCCAAGATCGGTCGCAGTGGTAAATATAATATCCGCAACTTCCCGCGCATTAAGAAAGGGTGCCTGATTAAAGATACTACCTGCTACCCCGCTGACCCTTGCTGTTGACATCGAGGTGCCGACAGAAGAAGTAAAACTGTTTCTCGGGTTGGCGGTAACATAGAAGTCGGCGAGATCGCCTGCGCGGTTGCTGAAAACGGATATGGCGCCGCCTTCAGATGCGCCTACGATAATCCCCCGGCCGCCCAGGGCAGGGATGGTACGCGCATCGCCCCCCGGAACGGACAAGCCATTGTTGCCGGCGCTGACGATAATCAGTTTGCCCGCTTCGGCCGCTGCGATAATGACCGCCGGTGACGCGGCATTGATATTCCCGATGCTGTGGTTGATAACTCGAACGTTGGGGTCTGCCGTGGCGTGGGCATAACCGGCGTCAATGGCGGCTGGACTTGGCGTGAAATTCCCATCGATTGTCTTGACCGTCAAAATTTGTGTGTTTGGATCGGTGGATACGATCACCTGCGCAACGGCGGTACCGTGGTTGTCCGGTGAGTCGTCGTCAGGATCGGAATCGTTATTGACGAAATCGAAATCGTTGGACGAGCGATTGTTTGGAATGGCGCCGTTATTTGTCCCCGTGTCCAGCACCGCCACCGTCGATTGGGCTTGCGTGGTAATGGAGACCAAAAAGACTAGCAATGCCGTTGTCAATTGAATCAATAAATCACGGTGATACATTTGCAATTCCTTGGGTTTGTAAAAAAGTAAACTAATTTGCGAGATGTTATGGTTGAAGTGTTATGTAGTTTGTTTGTATATCATGATTGGGCGCATTCTAACGCCTCCGTATAAACTAGCCTACTGTCGCGAAACAGATACTACGACAATAAGCGCTCATTTGCCGCGGGTTTTCTTCAGGTTGCTATCAGCTTGTAGCGGGCCCCGCAGTCGAATGGGAGGTTGTGCGCAAGATAGTTTCGGGGACAGCATCGTTACGGATTCCCGGTATTCCGGTGAGGCTTTTGGCCAATAGAAGCAACCCGACAACTACCCATAAGAGCTGCGCTGTGCGGGTCTTGTAAATCGCGAATATAGCCAATACGAGCATAATTCCAAAAACAGCCTGAACTGCATAGGCTAAGGTGGTCATGGGGTTGGCGTAGCGCAGGGAAAAACGGTTTTCACCGGCGATTATCGGGGTTGCGAACCAGAAATAGTTGGCGCGTATGATCTCCGCGGGCTCGCCATTCACCGTTAATTTCCAATGTTTTGAGTAATTGTAAGGAAAGATGGCGTATCCAGTTTCTGCGGTGTTGTTGGATTCAAATGTCAAACCGTTTGTGTAAACCTGAAGATTTTCGATGGCGCAATCTCCCATCTGTTCATCAGGGCCTGCCAGGCTGTCCGTCAATAAGGGTCTGTCATACTGATTTACCGCAGATGGAAATTTTTCCAAGGCTTGGACAGGCGAAGAAACGTTCACGATATTGGATGCACAATATACCCTGGGTAGAAAGTTTGGTATTTTGTAGAGATATTCGTAATCGTTATTACTAACAAGTTCGAAGTCGGCATTATCTCTAGGTTGATCGGTAATCACGTACTTGACGTTAAACAAGCGCAGTAATTTCGGATCGAAGTCGTACAAATAAAGAATACCGTTCGCCGTTGTCCTGGTGTCGTTCGCAATACTTTTTATCAATCGGATATATCGATGCGGCACCAAATTGGAATAACCGTCGACGGTAGGTATGCCGTAATACGCCAGGGTGTTGGGACGGTAGAGAAACGACTCTCCGATAACCGCAGCTCGAAAATCATCTTTATCATTCATGACCTCGCGAACGGTATTGTTGTGCGGAAATATCAATTCATTGTCGAGCTTGGTGTTGAATCCATAAGACACTGCGAACAAATCACCAACAATAAAAACAATCGCAAAAACCGGTATGAATTTATCTTTGCGGAAACTGTGTAGCAAGGAAACGAAAACAATGAAAAAGACGATCATAAGCATGGGAGCGAGAAAATCCCGTGATCTAAGATCCGCCGAATACCAAACGATCAATGTGAGTGCCAAAATAGGCAATAACAACACGGTCATTAGCCGGGCGAGACGATTGCTCGGCAGTGCGTCTATCAGACGCTGTAGACCTAGCGCGGCGAGAATGCAAAGAATAAAAAATATAATGATAATGGTGCGATCGTAATTGCCAAAACCGATGTAAGGAATGGAATTGACCAAGCTCAGTAACAGGGTATCTCTATGATGCAGACCAAGAAAAATTAATGCGGGCACAACAAGGGCAAGAACGAGCCTGTAGCCAAACTTCTTATTGCGATAGACCAGACCAAAGGGCGCACAAATGAGGCTTATGATTCCGAGATAAGCGGCACCTTCCACCAGATTGCCGTGTTCCGCATTGTTGTATGGCTTGCCCCAGATGCCGCCGTGGTAGCCAGGCGCTACGAATCGCACTATGTCGTTCATATCCGGTAACAAGTGACGAACCATCTCAATGACAAGCGTGAGATTCCAATCGATAGCAGGGGACTGCAATCGATGTTTCTGTACGCCACGCAATCCTTCCTGCAACTGCTGTGTATCCGACCAGATGGATGGAAACAGTATAACCATAGCAGCGACGTAAACCGAATGTACCGTCAACCAGGTTTTGCAGCGGCTGGTAAAAGATTCGTGCCGGTTCGCAAAAATTAAGATCGTGTTGAAGATACCTACGGTCAAGAAGGTATACAAAATTATCTGGGTGTAACCACTGGTATAGAACAGAATGTTGATCCCGATTAAACCAACGATGGCACCTGTATTTTTTTGGTTTTGAATGATTTCTATGTTTAGCAGTAACAACAAGGGCATCCACAATTGCGTAGCCAAGTGTTGCGGGAATTGCAGCCATACGATTTGCGGTAATCCATAAGTCCAGGCGATCGCTCCGAATAGAGCGCAGCTCGGATGAAGACCGATGCGGATTAAGAATGCATACATGAACACACCGGCCAGGATAAGTCGCAACCAAGTGGAGCAGTCTAGTGCAGACGGCGTGTCCAAAATCAGTTGTGGCAAGCTGGTGATAAAAGCACCGATGCCCTGGCTCATAGCTTCGATGCCGCTAAAGATAAAAGGGTTAAAATTGGGAGATTGACCGAGTTTTAGTAGTTCCCATTGAAACCTTAGTTCAGGAAAGTGCGCGGTTGGTGAATCGGCCAATGCGCGGTTAGGAACGCCCTGGTCGCCAAATTCAGCCTGCCAGTTCGGTTGGGCAAGAATAATGTCAAAACCGCTAAGACTCTTGTCCAAAAATAGAACTTCGAACAAAAAGACTGTGGCTAATAACGGTAAAAGAATCGCCGCCGCTTTGTGACGGGAAACCGAATCACTTAATCCTCGAAATAATTCACCCTGCAAACCCATCGTTAATGTTCTCAGTATGGTTTTATGAGCCAGCTAATCGGCCAAGAGCGGAGTTTGTTAAGTTGCAAAAAAAAGCCTGTTTCTCTATGCTTCGTCAATCCCGAACCAACCGTGTCAGTGACAATATTTAGATCAATCCTCTCGCTGTCACGAAGCTTTATTCTAGTGGTGTCGCGTTTAATCTTGCCGCCGTTGTTACTTAAGCGCTGATGTCGATTCAATCTGATTTTCTTAAACGAGGTTGTCCCGTAGATTCTCAATGGTGGATCTAAACAACGAAACGCGTTTTGTGCGAACGTCGATGATCGGGTTGGCATTATTCGTCGTTATCTGCAGCTATTATTTGTTCACCGCGCGTCACTTACCGGCCGGCGGCGGGCCCGATGAAGCCATCCATTTTAACGCTACGCATTTCATATATCAGAATCATCGCCTGCCTGTTTTGCCGCAAGATCAAGACCAGTTGAAGTTCACCGCTTACGGCACCACCCGCGCATTGCGACCGCCCTTGTCTTACATCGTTTCCGCTGCGTTGGCCAAGTTGGATGTAAAGGCAAAAGATCATATTCGGTTTAGCCTGCGTTACGGTTCGGTTTTTCTGTGTGGCGCCGCTGTGTTGTTCTTATTTCTGGCCCTAGTTTTGTATTTTAACTCGTTGTGGATGGGCATTCTGGGGGCGGTGCTCGCTGGGCTGATGCCACAATACACGTTTCTCGCATCCTACAATAACGACGATAGCGGTGCGATTTTCTCAGTTAGTCTGGCGGTTTTGGCAATGGTCTTAGTTCTTCGTAAGGGGCTGACACCGTGGACCACGATACTAATGGGTTTGGCTATTGGATTGATTCTCGTTTCCAAGTTTACGGCGTGGTTATTACTCCCTTTTATTGGGGTGTTTTTGTTTGTGCAATTGTTGCGCGCAGGACGCAGAGCGTTCAGCGCAGTGACTGTATTAATTGTTACCCTATTCATCGGTGGCGGTTGGTGGATTGCGTTCAATATGTACCACTATGGTGTGGGCGATCCGTTGCAGTTCAATATTACCCGACAAATGATCGACCAATACGCACGTTTGCCCGATGTGTTGGATAATGGTTTTGCCGCACGCGGCATCGGGGTCAAGGAACTATTGCTACACAACCATGCCAATTTTATTGGTGAATCGTCCAAAGCGGTGGTGGGTAACCTGGACTGGGTGCGTTTGCCGGTCGGTGGTTTGCAATACGGTTTGTATTTCATCGTCTTCTCTATCGCAATAGTGGGTTTTATCGTTCGGCTACTGGTGTGTGGTTTCAAGCGCAACGGTGTGAATCGGGAGGATGATTCAGGCACTGGCGGTCTGTACTTTGAAACCCTGTTGTTTGGTGCGATTTGGTTTCAGGTATTCATGTACACCTGGACCAATGTGCACAACGATATCCAGATTCAGGGCCGCTATCTTATTCCGGTGATGTCGTCCATGTTGATTTTGTTTTGCTCGGCATTGATGGCCATGGGTAAAACGGGTGTCGCGGCGCTGGAAAACTGGTTTTGGCCCGGTGTTACCCGTTTGCAAGTCAACGCCTTGCATGTGCTGGGGGTAATGGCGCTAATAGTTATCATAGTTGTGCATGTCAATGCGTTGCTAAGCTATGTCGTGCCCTTTTACTATCCGAAACCAAAAAATCTAAACGTACAGAACTTTCGTGAATGGGATGTGACCGAACCCATCGCCATTGTACGCAAGAAAGATCTAGACATGAGGGTCAGTGACCAGGGTTTGGAGCTGGATATTCATGGACCCAATGGGTGGATCATGATGCCGCATGGTTTTTGTGGTTTATTCGGTAAACGCAATTCCATCGTCAGGGTACGCATGTGGGCCGACCGTGCCGGTGTCGCGCAACTCTATATCAACGATGGCGATGGTTTCAGGGAACGACTGTCATTTCGCGCCAGGTTCGAAGCGGGAGAAAATGCCCTGGTATTTGCGGTCGGCACCAAAACTTGTCATGCCGTACGTTTCGATCCAATGGACGGTGAAGGTTCCGTCATTATCCGCGAAATTTCCGCTGCACCGCTGTCTATTCGAGATCAGCGTTAACTGTTAGACTTCAAACCATCCGGGTGAAACGTAATCCGCAATCGTTGGCCAACCAGCGTTATGACGTGCTGGTGATTGGCGCCGGAGTGACCGGCGCCTGGATCGCGCTGGATTGCGCGCAACGGGGTATGTCCGTCGCATTGATCGATCGGGGCGATTTTGGTGCTGCGACATCCGCGAAGTCGTCCAAGTTGTTGCACGGCGGCATTCGCTATTTGCAACAAATGCAATTCGCAAAAGTACGCGAATCGGCGATGGAGCGCGCCATACTGCATCGGGTCGCACCGCACCTCAGTCACTTTGTGCCGTTTCTGGTGCCGACTTACCAACCCTTGCGCAAAGGGAAGCTGTTTCTGCAATGCGGTATGAGGGCTTACGATCTATTGTGTTCCGGCGAGCCTTCCCGGCAATCGGATGCTGCCAAACGATTGCCGCCAAGCTATACCCTAACACGGGAGCACGTGCTTGAAAAAATACCCTTGCACGACGAGGCACTTACCGGCGGTGTTGTGTTTTACGAGAGTCAAATGGAAAGCTCCGAGCGCATGACGTTGGCTATTGTTCACACGGCCGCGGCTTATGGCGCCGAAGTGGCAAATTACATTAAGGTCAGGCGACTTTACGAAAAGGACGGCCGTGTGGCCGGGGCCGAAGTCGGCGATCTAGAAAGCGGTGGTATTTTTAATATAGAAGCTCGCCTGGTCATCAACGCCGCCGGGCCATGGGTGAGTGAGTTAAACAGTACTCTGGCGGGAAAATCAGCACAAAAAATCACAACCGGTTTTTCCCAAGGCTCGCATATTATGACTCGTCCACTGGTGCGAGATTATGCGATCGCATTGCCGACGCAGTTTCAGGGACAAAATATTGTCGATCGTGGTGGCAGGCATGTTTTTATTTTGCCGTGGCGTGGTTACTCGTTGATCGGTACGAGTTATGTGGCGGCTTCTGGTCTGGATGACTTAACGATAACGGCCGAGGAAGTCAAACAACTAACCGGCGCGGTCAATACGGCGATACCCGATGCCGCGCTTGGCCCGAATGATATAGTGCAGGCTATTACCGGTATCTATCCGTTGCAAGAAGACGAAATACGTCCTCAGGTATATCAGGGTACCGGCGAGTATTTGTTAGTGGATCACGAACAGGCGGAGAACCGGCCAGGTCTTGTTACTGCCTTAGGGGCGAAATACACCACGGCACGCCGGGTGGCGGAAAAAGCCACTGATATCGCCGTGGGAAAGCTCGGTATGAATGACAAACCCAGCGAAACGGCGTCAAAACCGCTGTTTGGCGCGGATATTCCAGACTTGAATCGTTTTATGCTGGAGAAAGGGGAGCAATACAAAAATTTGTTGGACATGGATCAAATTGATCGTTTGGTTAAACAATACGGTACCGAGATTGATCACGTGGCCAATGCAATGATCAACGACGCTATGAGCAACAAACCGCTTGCGGACGAACGCCCGAATCTCGAATGTGAAATCACACACGCGGCAAAAAATGAAATGGCGTTGCATCTCGACGATGTGGTGTTCAGACGCACCGGCATCGGCACCATCGGTGCACCGTCGAACGGTTACTTACAGGTTTGCGCTTCCCTCATGGCAAAAGAATTGGGGTGGTCCGCCGACCGAATTGAAAGTGAAGTCGATCGCGTGCGGAAACAAAGGTTACGGCTGCCTGAGTGAACTTGGCGAGCAGTTATTTGCCCATCAAGGTGTTGCACATCGCGCCCACACCTTTTTTTTCCGATCGTGGTTGTCATATTCGTATTCAAGGTGTGGTCAATGCCATTAAGAATTACAATGCCGACAGTGTGGTGTGCACCTATCATCACGGGCGGGAGATGCCAGGTGTTCGCACCGAACGGATAAGTTCCATACGCGGTTACGAAAACACCAAGGCCGGGCCGGACTCGTTCAAATACCTAGCCGATATGAAATTATTGTTGCTGGCCGGCAGATTAATGGCGCGCGAACGTCCGGACGTGATTCACGCCCATTTGCACGAGGGCGTGCTTGTCGGCTGGTTAGTCAAAATGTTGTTTTTTTGGCGGCGTGTGCCCTTGTTCGCCGATATCCAGGGTGGCTTGGTGGGGGAGTTGGATTCGTTTGCGTATTTCGCGGGACGTGAATGGTTACGCAAGGTTTTTAAGGGTATGGAATACCTGATTTTACGCATGCCTTCCCGGTTAATGTGCTCATCGGTCGTAGCGTTGGAAACATCACGTGATAAATACAAAGTTCCACAGAGTCGTCTGGAGTTGTTGGCCGACCGTATTGACGTCGGAGCATTCGAAAAAGTAACGGCTGTGGCGAGAAAGGACATTGATATTCCAGAAAACAACATCGTCTTGGTCTATAGCGGTTCATTGTTACCGAGTAAAGGGTTGCCGGAATTGCATCAAGTGATGCACACATTGTTACAACGGCGCGACGATATCCACTTTCTCATCATTGGTTACCCGACGGATGAAACCGAGTATTTCCTGACCAAAAGTAAATTGCGTTCACGCTGCTCGGTCATCGGCCGGGTGCCTTACGAAGAGCTGCCGGCCTATCTAAAAATTGCCGATATCGGTATTGACCCAAAAGCCGGTGATGCGGGCGAAGGCAGCGGCAAGATTGTGAACTACATGGCGGCCAAGCTGCCGGTAGTGTGTTTCGACACCGAGAATAATCGCCAATTATTGGGTGAATCGTCTAAGTTCATCAAACAGGGCGACATTGACTCGGCTGCAGGTTATATCGAATTATTGGCGGATGATGCGGTCATGCGGCGGAAATTGGGAGAGACCAACCGAGCGCGGGCGGAACAACATCTGTCGTGGGATTCCGCGGGGCGTATAATCCGCAGCCTTTATGATCAGGCGTTGGATCAGCGCAAATCAGCCGCGATTTAGTTCAATACCATATACGGAGAAACAATGAAGGTTTTAGTAACAGGCGGCACCGGTTTTACCGGCAAGGCATTGGTAAAACGGCTGCTTGACGAAGAGCACAACGTCATCGCGCTGGATTATAAGGAAGGTATCAAGACTGACGAACTGCACGATTGGGGCGCCGAAGTCGTGATCGGAAGCGTTACCGATCGCAGCGTGGTCGAGCGTGTGACAAAAGGCGTGGATGTTGTGCATCATCTGGCCGCGGCCTTTCGCGAGCTTGATGTGCCCAATTCCTATTACGACGATGTCAATGTGCAAGGCACACGCAACATGCTGGAGGCGGCCGAACGCGAAAAGGTGAAAACATTTGTCTATTGCAGTACCTGTGGCGTGCACGGCAACGTCGAAAATCCACCCGCTGATGAAAATGCCCCCATCACACCGGCCGACTATTATCAAAGAACGAAGTACGAGGCCGAACCGATAGTCTTGGAGTACGCCAAAAAAGGTATGAAAACTGTCACATTTCGTCCGGCGGCGATCTATGGGCCGGGCGACCCGGAGCGTTTTGGCATGATTTTCCGGCGGGTGAGTAAAGGCGTGTTTCCTATTTTTGGTGACGGTAAGGCTTTGTATCATCCGCTTTATATCGACAGTTTCATCGACGCGTTTATTGCGGTGCAGACCGAAGGGGTGGGGGATGGTCAGACGTATCTGATCGCGGACAAGGAATATGTCGAAATAGAGGATTTGGTAAAGCGCGTGGCCAAAGCCATGGGCAAGAGCGTTAAAACCCCGCACTATCCCTTCTGGCCGTTAAGTGCCGCGGGTCATATCATGGAGGCCGTGTGTAAGCCGTTTCGCATCACACCCCCCATTTTTCCGCGCCGGGTCGATTGGTATAAACAGAATCGTGCTTTTGATATCAGCAAGGCACAACGGGAAATTAGTTACGATCCGAAAGTAGGCCTCGATGAGGGATTAAAACGGACCGCCGAGTGGTATGTGGCGGAAGGGTATTTGTAGTTTATGTTCGAGAGTCTCTGAAGCTCATGTGTGGTATTGCTGGAATTATAGGTAACGGCATAGAGCGCCGTTCCACCGTGGAAAAAATGACCGATGTATTATTTCATCGTGGCCCCGATGATTCAGGTCACTACCATGACGAACACATATCCATGGGCCAACGCCGGCTAAGTATCATCGATCTCAGCACCGGCCAGCAACCGATATCGAACGAAGACGAAACCCTGCAATTGATTTGCAATGGCGAGATCTATAACAGCCCAGAATTGCGCAAGCAACTTATAGAAAAAGGCCATCAATTTAAAACAGCGTCCGATGTAGAAGTTATTTTGCATCTTTACGAAGAATATGGCCGTGACTGCGTAAGACATCTACGCGGCATGTTTGCATTCGCGTTATGGGACACTAAAAATCGCAGCTTGTTTCTGGCGCGCGATCACTTGGGGCAAAAACCACTCTTCTTTTTTAAACACGACGAGGGTTTTGTTTTCGCCTCCGAGGTAAAGGCTATATTGGCCACCGGTTTGATACAACCGGAGATCGAATTGGAAACCATTTGGCATTATGTTTCTATGCGCTTCGTGCCTGATCAATATTCCATGTTTAAAGGCATACAAAAACTGCCGGCAGCGAATTGGCTACACTGGCAGGGCGGCAAGGTAGAAATACAACGCTATTGGGACATCAATTTCAACGACAAGATCAACGGTGATATCGATGAGATTGAGCAAGGCCTACACGATGTCTTATATGACTCGGTGAAAACCCATTTGCTCAGTGATGTGCGGGTAGGCGCGTTTCTAAGCGGCGGTATTGATTCCAGCACGGTTTCCGCAATGATGGCGCAGGAGATCGCCGACCCGGTGCCGGTCTTTTCCATCGGTGTCAAAGAACAGTCCTACAACGAACTGCCCTATGCCCGCATGGTGGTGGATCGTTACGGGCTGGAAGCGCACGAAAAAATCGTGGAGGCCGATCTGGTACATCTTATTCCCACGATGATTCGTCATTTGGACGAACCGTCGGACCCGTTTGGGGTCGGCGTTTATCTGGTGTCCGGTGTGGCAAGGGAGCATGTGAAAGTGGTGTTGACCGGTGATGGCGGGGATGAAAACTTCGCCGGTTATGACCGCTTCGCCGGCCAGCGTTTGGCCGATTACTACGCAATGTTACCCTTGTGGCTGCGTAAAAGCGTGCTGAAAAAAATCATCGCCTTGATTCCCGAGTCATTCGAATACAAGACTGTCGCGCAAAAAGCACGTTGGATGAACCAAGTGTCGATGTTTGACCGTGGCGAACGTTACGCTCACAGTCTTAGTATTCTTCGATTTACCGGGGAAGCAAAATCGCGGTTGTTTAGTGCGAGCGCCCAACAACACATTGAATGTGCCAATTCCGACGAAAAGATCCTGCTATTCTTCGATGCCGGCAACGCAAACGACTTAGTCGATAAAATGCTGTACACCGATTTGATGACGCGTATGCCGGATCATTTGCTGATGATTGCAGATCGTATGACTATGGCGCATTCCCTCGAAAGTCGTGCCCCGCTTATCGATTACAAGTTGGTGGAGTACGCCGCCTCTATACCGGCACAATACAAACTCAAGGGCAACAAGATAAAGTACATATTGCGTAAAGTCGCGTCGCGTTATCTGCCTGACGAACTGGTGTATCGAAAAAAACAAGGCTTCGGTTTTCCGATTGCGCAGTGGATGCGTTCCGATCTGGCTGGATTTTTACAACGTTTATTCGCCGAATCCCGGTTTGTCGAAATGGGAATTTTCGAGCAGCACTATATGCAGGAATTATTGAACGAGCACCTGAGTGGGAAAGTGGATCATAATTTTCGTTTGTGGATATTGCTGAACTTGGAACTTTGGTATCGTATTTACTTCGAGAACCAATCTATGGACGCGATGCGGGAGTATACGGACCAGTTAATGGCGGCGTAGTAAAGCTATCATTTGAGCGACGTTATCACACCGCAAAATAAAAAAACCCATGAGTCGGTCACCGGCCGCGGATCGGCCTGGTCGCGTTATCAAGACGTGATGGTGGGGGAGCGGTCATTCGCAAAAACGCTTTATTACGAATTCTGTTCCTGGTTGGCGCCGGTGCCAGGCGCGGTGGGTCTGGGTTTACGGAAAATATTCTGGCCGCGTTTGTTTGGTTCTTGTGGATCGGGTGTTTTGTTTGGCGCCAATACCGTTTTGCGTCATCCGGGGCGGATTCATTTAGGTGACAAAGTGGTCGTTAGCGAAGGCGTTATTCTCGATGGGCGCAATGTCAACGATGAGCGGGCCATTGTTATTGCGGACGAGTCGATGTTAGCGAACAATGTATCTATCAATTGCAAGGGCGGTACTGTTTATGTTGGCGCGCGCACCGGAATAGGCGCGCAAACCATTATTCATTCCATCAATGCCTGTCCAGTCACCATCGGCACGGACGCCATCATTGGGCCGCAGTGTTACATTGTCGGTGGCGGCAGTTATAACATGGATCGTCTAGATGTACCTATTGCAAAGCAAGGTATAAAGCCCGATGGCGGATGTCACATCGATGACAATGTTTGGGTAGGTGCGAAAGCGACGGTCATGGGCGGCGTCAAGCTTGAAAGTGGTTGCGTCGTTGCCGCCGGAGCGGTGGTCACGCGATCCATGTCCGAGAATGTGGTCTGTGCCGGGGTGCCAGCCAAAATCATCAAAACCCGCGTTGCCGGTTGAGTTGCATTTCGCCAATCTCAATTCCGGTCCGCCCGTAACGAGTATTGTCATACGTCGTTGTAGACCACGGTCTTGAATCGGTTCATGCCCAAACCCTCCAAGACTATTTTAACGCTGGTCAAGGTCGCGGTATCCGCCGGTCTGGTTTACTGGATATTACGTAATTCCAATCTGTCGGAAATCTGGAACAGCATCCGCAATGCCAATATCGCTTTGTTGGTATTCGCGTTTTGTATGTTTTACGCCGGCTATTTTATTACCGCCTTTCGCTGGAAGACCCTGTTGCACGCGCAGGGTGTCGACGCACCGCTGTTTTACTTGGTCAAGTCATTCATGGTGGCGGTTTTTTTTAACAATTTCCTGCCATCCACCATAGGCGGCGATTTGATGCGTATGTACGACTCCTATCGCATGGGCGGCAGCAAAACCGGTGCGGTGTCCGTGATTTTTATCGATCGCCTGTTTGGCGTCACGGCGTTACTGACCTACGCCTTGATCGCGATTTTGTTATCCAGCGACGTGCGGGCGCAAATACCGTTGTTATGGTTATGGGTGTGCGCCGGTATTGTTGGAGCGGGAGTATTCGCCTATGTGGTTTTCGGCTCCCCTGCTTGGTTATTCGACCGTGTGTTTTCCTTGAGCGAACATCGTCTCGGAGCCATCGTGCGATTGTTGAAAAAATTTATGACATCGTTTCAGGCATTCAAAGGACGTAAAGACGTGTTGGCCAAGGCGTTGGGCTTGTCGTTCCTGTTGCAATTCAATGTGATTTTTCACTTTATCGTGCTCACCTGGGCTTTGCATGTCAATGTACCGCCATTGGCGATGTTTATCATTATTCCTATCGCTGCCATTCTCATGATGGTGCCCATATCCATTAACGCCATCGGTGTGCGCGAAGCAGTGTTCGTGTATTTTTTCTCGTTATTCGGTGTTGCCAGCGAGCCTGCAGTGGCGTTTGCGTGGGTGGCGTTCGGTTTTGTGTTGTTGCAAGGTGTTGCCGGCGGTGTGGTATTCGCGTTACGCAGGAATGCTCCTAAGCCCGGTGAATTGCAAAAATCGTTAGGGGGCTGACGCCCGAGTTAAAGTGACCATAAGGCAATTTAAACAATAGTAATCAACGCATCCAACACCGCGTCCGGTTTTTCCGCCATCAGCGAGTGTCCGGTTCCCGGCAATATCAAGGTTCGGGAGTCTGGAATTTTTTCGGCGACCTCCTTGGCGTTAAACGGTGGCGTCATAATGTCGCGGTCACCCAGTATCAATAGCGTTGGGCAACGAATATTTTGCACACGTTCTATGCCGTCACGATATTCGTTGCAAGCGTTCAATCCGGTATAAATAACGCCTGACTCAGATTGCTCGAATAAACGCATGGCGCCGCCCATCATCCACATGCCGGGTGTTTCATTACCGCCGATTTGAGCGGGCAGGCTGAAGCCCCATATGGTCAACATATCGATGGCATCGTGTTTATTTCGTTTGGCGTTTTCCAACAACGCTTCCGTGACCCTCATGGGCAGGGCGGTGCCTAGTAAAGCCAATGAGCGTGCAAGGTTCGGATAGCGTGCAGCGGCGTCAAACACGACGAGCGATCCCATGCTGTGACCGACCAGGGCCGATTGTTCGATGTCCAATTTATCCAATACCTCAATTAAAAAATCCGCCATACCTTCAATGTTCTGTCTTAACGGCCCATCCGAACGGCCATGACCGGGTAAATCGATAGCCAGCACGTTGAAACCATGACGGCCGAAATAACGAGCGGGTAACGTCCATACCGTGTGATCCAGCCCTGTTCCATGAACGAATATGACGGTTGGTTTAGCGGGATCGATATCGCGGCCGGTGTTGAACGCGTATGCCGTTTGTTGATTGAGTTTTATTTGCATGATTGTAAGTCAGACTTTTTGCGATGCACGCAATGCGCGCTCGAGATCTTCGATTAAGTCGTCGATGTCTTCCAATCCTACCGACATTCGGATGAGTCCTTCGGAGATTCCTGCCGCTTCCAGGGCCTGTGCGTCCATGCGGTGGTGGGTGGTGCTGGCCGGGTGAATCACCAGGGATTTGGCGTCGCCGACATTGGCCAGATGGGAAAATAATTGAACTTTTTCGATGAATTTCTGACCTGCAGGCCGCCCACCTTTGACACTGAAACTGAAGACTGCGCCACAACCTTTGGGTAGTAATTCTTTGGCGAGATCATGGTCCGGATGCTCGGGTAATTCCGGATAACTCACCCAATCGACCGCTTTATGTCCATGTAAATGATTGACAATACGGCGTGTGTTATCAATATGTTTTTGCATACGCAGCGATAAGGTTTCAATCCCTTGTAGGATATGAAAAGCAGTCGTTGGACTCATACAAGCACCAAAATCTCGTGCGCCTTCCTTGCGTGCGCGGGTGATAAAGGCCGCCGGACCGAATTCTTCGGCAAAGTCCAGATCGTGAAAACCTTCGTAGGGTTCAGTCAGAGTCGGAAACTTACCCGCCACTTCCCAGTCGAATTTACCGCCGTCTACCACTAACCCACCGATGACGATGCCATGACCGCTTAAGAACTTGGTGGCCGAATGAAAAACGAGATCCGCCCCAAGTTCGAATGGTTTGCACAAATAAGGGGTGGTAAAAGTGGAATCGATCAAAAGAGGCAGGTCATTTTCGTGGGCAATATCGGCGATCACCGGAATATTGAGTATTTCTAACCCCGGGTTGCCCAACGTTTCGCCGAATAGCAGACGTGTGTTCGGACGGATGGCATCACGGAATTCTTGCGGGTCGCGCGGATCGACAAAAGTCGTTTCGATACCGAAACGGGGTAGCGTGTACGCCAATAAATTATGCGTACCGCCGTAAAGAGATTGCGACGACACGATGTGCGAGCCGGCGCCTAGAATAGTGCTGATGGCTAAATGACAGGCGGCTTGACCGCTGGCGGTGCAGATGGCACCAACGCCACCTTCCAAAGCTGCGATGCGTTCCTCCAAAACGGCATTGGTCGGATTGGAGATACGCGAATAAACATGACCGGTGCGTTCGATATTGAATATGGAAGCTGCGTGATCCGGGCTTTTAAACACATAGGACGCAGTTTGATAAATGGGTACCGCCCGGGCGCCGGTACCGGCATCCGGGTGTTGTCCAGCGTGCAGCGACAGCGTGTCGAAGCGAATTTGTTTTGGTGTGGCCATTGTAAGGATTCCTGGAATTCGGCCACTACCATACACAGCCAGGCTAGAATATTGCAATGGATCAAGGCTATCTTTCCATCCGACCACTCAGTGTTATGCGATCAAGGTGTGTTGTTTGAGCGTGTCGGTAGCGGTCATTACCCCGGTTTACAATGAGAGCGAGAACATCGTTCAATGGGTTCGATCATTGTTGAACGAGTTTGAATTTACGCAAGTCATTGTGGTAGATGCGAGCGACAATGATGAGTCTAAATCGGTAATTAAAAGAATCGGGTCTGACGCCCAGTTCGATCGAAATCGGTTGACGATCGCATATTCCGGTACACCAAGCCGCGCGTTGCAAATGAATCAGGGGGCACAGATCTGCGCCGCCGATGTATTTGTGTTTTTGCATGCGGATACCCAATTGCCTGACGACGCTATTGTTTGTATTGGCGACGCGATTGAAAAAGGCTACCAATGGGGTCGTTTTGATGTGCGGCTCGATGCGCCAGGCGTGTTGTTCAGGATTATCGAATGGAGTATGAATCAACGCTCGGCCGTCAGTAGCATTGCCACGGGTGACCAGGCCATATTTGTGAAACGGGAATTGTTTAACAAGATGGATGGTTTCGCTGCCATACCATTAATGGAAGACATTGAGATATGCAAACGATTGAAGAAAATCGCGCAGCCGGCTCGGATTCGTTCTCGGGCTGTCACTTCGGCACGTCGATGGCGAATGCAAGGTGTGCTTCATACCGTCGTGCAGATGTGGACCCTACGTTTCCAATATTGGCTAGGTATTAGTCCCGAAAAGCTGGCCATGGTTTACCGTAATGTAAGAGAAGAATGAGTATGAGTTCGGTTACTAAGCCCATCATTTATTTGTTTGCCAAAAAACCCGTGCAGGGCGAGGTTAAGACTCGTCTGCTTGATGAATTCAATACCCGGGAGGCGACTGACATTGCGGTCGGATTGTTGCGTGCCACGGTGGATCGTGTTTATGCCGCGTGGCCGGGCCGCGTAGTGATCAGCGTTTGGCCGGATGACAATCACCCTGAATTTATTCGGATAAAACAAAAATATGATATTGCTTTCACATCTCAGGCGCCAGGCGATCTTGGCCGGAAAATGTATGCAGCTTTGAACAAGGGAATTGTAGATTATGGTGCCGCGGCAGTATTGGGTTGTGATATTCCGCATATTGATGTTGCGGTGCTGGCGCATAGTTTTCATTGCTTGAGTAACGGCCGAAATGTTATTGGTCCGGCTGCCGATGGTGGTTTTTATCTATTGGGGTTAACTCAAACCCATCCTAAAATGTTTAAAGACATCGATTGGGGGACGGAATCAGTATTACAAGGTACGCTGAAGCAGTTTAAGCAATGCGGTATTGCGATACCTGAAATGTTGGCGACCATGCGTGACATCGATACCGCAGCAGACGTACGGTGGACAATGCAAACATACGATTGGTTACGCGATTATTTGCCGCCTTCCGTCTGAATAAGTCTTGTATGCAATCCTCGCTTGTTTTATAAGCTGCAACCCACCCGTTTTATAAACCTTTTCGATTCATAAGCGTGGCGGCCAGGGTTTCTTTTAGTCTATCATTTCTGCATCCCCGTAATTGGTCTACCTGGTGCTTGTTGGGTATCAACCGGCTATGTGTTTATTTGCCCCGGCAATGGGCGATGGGTATCGGTGGATTGCTGGGAACGTTGTTTTTTAAGCTCAATGCCAAACGGCGGCGCATCGCGCGGATTAATATCGCAATGTGTTTCCCGGAATTGGACGAGGCAGCGCGCGAGTCGTTGGTGTACGACCACTTTCGTTTGTACGGCCAAAGTGTGGTCGATTTCGGCTTGATCTGGTGGGCGTCGGAGAAAAAACTCGATCGCTTGACATTCTTCAGTGGGCTTGAACAATACAAAACGCTCATCGCGTCCGGCCGGAATATTATCCTGCTCACACCCCATGTTATCGGCATGGATTTCGGCGGGGTGGCTGTATCACGCTTGCATCCCACCGTGTCCATGATGAAACCGCTCAAAAACCCGTTGTTGAATTATTTCGTGTTGCGTGGCCGCGAGCGTTATCCAACCACGCATATCGTGATGCGGGATGAAGGGTTGCGGCCGATGATACGTGGCATACGCAATCATCAAGCGTGCTATTACATACCCGACGAAGATTTTGGTGTTGAAAACTCGGTATTCGTTCCGTTTTTCGGTATCGCTACCGCCACATTACCAACACTGGGTCGCATGGCGAAAATGACGGACGCCGCGGTAGTACCGTGTTTTACCCGGTTGACGGACGACGGGTATTACGAGGTCAATCTAAAACCGGTTTTGGATGACTTCCCCACCGGGGACACTCGCCAGGACACGCAACGCATGAATACGGAACTGGAAGCCGGCATCCGCGCCATGCCGTCGCAATACATGTGGACTTTACGTTGGTTCAAGACCCCGGTGGACGGTTCGGAATCGCCGTACGCATGAGAATTCTAGTCATCAAGCAAACATCGCTGGGCGATGTCTTGCACTCGACGGGGCATATTCGCACGATTCGAGAAAACTTTCCGGACAGCCATGTAACGTTACTCACGGCTTCGACCTCTTACGACATCTACCGGCACAATCCACATATCGATGATGTCATTTTGTTCGAACGTTACCGCGTCAAAACAGATTGGTATAAAAACCCGTTTTGGGCGATGCGGCATATTGCCGATGTAATGCGCAAGGTGCGACTGCATGACTACGATCTGGCGATCGATTTGCAGGGTCGTCTCAAGTCGGTGATTTTTCTTTACGCCGCTCAGGCACAAAAAAAAATCGTCAAAGGCAATTGGTTATGGTTGGACGGATATCGGAAACGCGACCAACATGCCATTCAGGAAATGGACGACGTGTTAAAAAAAGCCGGTCTGGACGTCAAAGACACGCATATGGAGTTACACACATCACTCGCCGAACAACGGGCAGTGCAAACATTGTTAGAGGAAATCAAACCCGAAAACAAAGACATCATAGTTTTAAGTCCGTTTACCCGTTGGCAAAGCAAAAATTGGCCACCGAATTATTTCGCACAACTCGCGCAGCGGTTATCCGAGAAATTGCAGGTGGTGTTTACCGGTTCCGATGCCGATGCACCGTTAATTCAATCCATGCTAGAAAAAAATTCGACGTCGGGTGTGAATGTTGCAGGTAGACTCAACTTGTTGGAATTCGCCGAGTTAGTGCGGCGGTCGAGTGTGGTGGTCACCGGTGATAGCTTTCCCATGCATGTGGCAGGCGCGGTGGGGACACCGGTGATCGCTTTATTCGGCCCCACGGACGAGACTCGCGTCGGTCCAGTAGGTGATAACGCAATTGTCATACGTGACGACGATTGTGAACGTTGTTACCGCCGGGTCGATTGTTCCAAACATTGTATGCAACGTATTTCTCCGCAAAGAGTCATGGACGCTGTTCTAACTCTAGTCGAATAAACTCCCCCGAACGGCGAGCTGCCGTCATTCGGGCGTCTGTTTTAGCAATCGTTTCAGGAACACTTGCATTTCTTTTGCGGCCTGCTTGTCACCGATTTTCTCCGCGGTTGTGATACCGGTCTGATAGCTTTGTATGGCAGCCTCATAGTCACCGTTTTCACTATGCGCTTTACCCAGTAACTTGTATGCCGCTGAGTAAGCGGGGTTTTGTTCAATGGCGGATTGCAGATGCAACACAGCTTTTTCGAAATCCTGGCTCTTTAGGTATTCGCTACCCAAACCGAAACGCAACAAAGCACTGTCTTGCCCGCGCGCCAGCATGTTTTCGAAGTTTTCGATGATCCCCATGATTTGTTCACGTGCGCCAGAATGTGGGTGACAGAATGACGAGTAAAGTAAATAGTTCTAAACGACCCAATAACATGGTTAAACTCAGCACCCACTTTCCGGGCGTGCTGATTGTGGAGTAGTTTTCCGCCACATCACCCAGGCCAGGACCGAGGTTGTTCAAACAGGCGGTCACGGCGGAAAATGCCGTAACGGGTTCCGCGCCGGTGGCCGTCATCGCCAATGACAAAATGACATAACCCAGAATATACAAGGCCAGAAAACCCCATACCGCATCGATAACGCTTTCCGGCACCGGTTTACCCCCCAACTTGATGGGTATCAGCGCCTTAGGGTGCACCAGTTTGGCGATTTCGCGCCGGCCTTGCTTGTACAACAAAATTAAGCGTATGACTTTCATGCCACCCGCCGTGGAGCCGGCACAACCGCCGACCGCGCTCAGAATAATTAACGCCAATGGAAGAAAAGACGGCCACCAGTGAAACCCGCTGGTAGTGAAACCGGTGGTGGTTCCGACGGACACCACTTGAAAAATACTTTGCCAGATCGCGTCGGTGGACTTCGCATAGGCACCGGTGGCCAGCAACATAATCATAGCCAGTACGCTGAGCACCCCCAGAACAGTGACAAATACGACTACTTCGGTATCTTGAAAATAAGTGCGCAGATTGCGGTTGCGCCACGCTACAAAGTGCAAAGCGAAATTGATCCCGGACAAAATCATGAACACCGTGGCTACCGAGGAAATCAGGGGGCTATTGAAATAACCGAGACTCAGATCGTGGGTTGAAAATCCGCCGATGGCCACGGTCGAAAAACTGTGGGTGACTGCATCGAATAAATCCATACCCGCCAACCAATAGCCCACGGCGCAAACGATGGTGAGGCTGAGATAAATATACCAAAGTGCTTTGGCGGTTTCAGTGATGCGAGGCGTCAGTTTGGTATCTTTAACTGGACCAGGTGTCTCGGCGCGGTATAACTGCATGCCGCCCACACCCAGCATGGGCATGACCGCCACCGCCAACACGATAATACCCATGCCACCCAGCCATTGCAGTTGTTGACGGTAGTAACGAATCGACAATGGCAGGTCATCGATACCGGTCAGGACAGTAGCGCCGGTCGTCGTTAGCCCCGACATGGATTCGAAAAACGCGTCGGTGATTGACATGTCGGGGTGATCGGTCAAAGCCAGTGGGATAGCGCCAAAGCTCGCCAGCACCGTCCAGAACAAGACAACGACCAGAAAACCGTCACGAAAATGTAATTCGTCAGCGGACCGCCGCACCGGCAACCAGGCGACTATACCGGTAGTGATAGTCACCAGATAGGCTATCAGGAACGGACCGCTGGCACCGTCATTGGTATACAGCGAAACCGAAAACGGCGGCAGCAGGGTACTGCTGAATAAAATGAGTAGTATGCCCAGTACGCGTAGAACGACTTGTGGGTGCATTAACGCAGACGCAATGTCAAATTCACAATGTCAAACAAATGTCACCGCCACCTGAAACAATTTTTCGACATCCGATATGTGCCGCTTATCGGCCAGAAACAAAATGACGTGGTCTTCCGACTCAATAACGGTGTTGCCGTGAGCAATAATGACGTCATCGCCCCGTAAAATTGCACCAAGGCTGGCGCCTTTCGGCAGTTTGATGTCGTCAATTGCCTGGCCGACGACTTTGGATGTGGATTGATCGCCGTGAGCGATGGCTTCGATGGCTTCCGCAGCGCCGTGCCGTAACGAGTGCACCGCGACCACATCGCCACGGCGAATATGGGTTAACAAACTCCCAACGGTGGCAAGCCGTGGTGAAATCGCAATGTCCAGTACACTGCTCTGAATCAGATCGACATAAGCGGAACGATTAACCAGCGCCATGACTCGGTGGGCGCCCATTTGTTTTGCCAGTAGCGCTGACAGAATGTTGGCGTCGTCGTTGTTGGTTACCGCGCAAAACACTTCCATATTGTCGATGTTTTCCTGTTGCAAGAGATCCTCGTCCGCACCATCGCCCTGCAGCACCACGGTATGATCCAGTTGTTCGGCGACCCATTGTGCTCGTTCTGGTGAGCGTTCGATCAGTTTAACCCGATAGTCTTCCCGCTCCAGAGTACTGGCAAGACGAAACCCGATGTTACCTGCACCGGCAATCATGATATGACGTCCGGGTTTATCGACTTCCCGCAACTCGCTCATCACCGTGCGGATATCAGAGCGCGCGGCAACAAAAAACACTTCGTCATCGGGTTCGATAATGGTGGTGCCTTCCGGGATTAAAGCGTGGTTTTTACGGTAGATAGCCGCTACCCGCATATCGATGTCAGGTAAGTGTGCTCGTAGCTCCCGTAGCTCATGTCCCACCAGCGGACCACCGTGATAGGCGCGCACACCGACCAGTTGGATTTTCCCACCGGCAAAATCGACTACCTGTAGGGCGCCAGGGTATTCCAGTAGCCCGCGGATATGTCGGGTCACAATCTCCTCCGGACTGATGATGACATCAATAGGAACCGCGCTATTGCAAAACAAGTCACTGTGACTAAGGTATTCCGCCGAACGTACCCGTGCAATACGGGTTGGGGTATTGAACAAGGAATAAGCGATTTGGCAAGCGACCATGTTGACTTCGTCTTGATTAGTCACGGCCAACAGCAGATCGGCGTCTTCGCATCCAGCTTGTTGCAATACCGTCGGGTAAGATCCGGAGCCTTCCACTGTTCGAATATCGAGCCGGTCCTGCAACCCTTGCAGGTTTTCTTTTTTAACGTCCACCAAGGTAACGTCGTTGTTTTCGCGCGACAGAATTTCCGCCATGGACATACCGACTTGTCCGGCGCCAAGAATAATTATTTTCATGTCCGATTTAGAAGGATAACTTTATTTGCGTGCTTTGGGATCAACACCGAGACCTTTTAGCTTACGGTACAGATTGGTGCGCTCCATGCCCACTACATTGGCGAGTTCCGATACGTTACCGTTGAGACGGTCGAGATGGTAGGAAAAATAGGAACGTTCAAAGTGTTCCCGTGCCTCACGCAAGGGCGCGTTAAAGTCTGCTTGATCCAAAGACTCTGTCGCAGGAATACGGTCATGCAGCGCCTCGCGGATCTCGGCGGCACTGATAGTATCGCCCTGATTGAAAATCAAAATGCGTTGCACCACGTTTTTCAATTCGCGTACATTTCCCGGCCAATCGTACCCGCTTAAAGCGGTCAGCGCGCCCTCGGACACCTTCCTGGGTGCCAAGCCTTCACGTTGAGCAATTTGCTCGGTGTAATACGCGATCAGGGCAGGTATATCTTCGCGATGTTCCCTCAGGGGAGGTACGCGTAACGGTACAACATTGAGTCGGTAATATAAATCTTCCCGGAACTTACCCTGTTGTACGGCTTGTTCGATATTTTGATTGCTGGCCGACAAAATGCGCACGTCGAGGTTCAGCATTTTCGAGCCGCTGGCGCGGGCGAACTGTCCTTGTTCCAACGCGTTGGCCAGTTTTGTCTGGGTTGCCATATCGAGATCGGCGATTTCATCCAATAACAACGTGCCTCCAGCGGACTCTTCGAAACGGCCGGTCGTGATCACGCCATTGTGCTCGCTGCCAAATAGTTGTATCGGAATGTCGGCGCTGGGTATCGCCGCCAGACTTACATCGATAAACGGTTTGTCACGACGCGCACTGGCTTGGTGCAGTAGCCGTGCGGTCAAATCCTTGCCACTACCGGGTTCGCCCGAAATCATCACCCAACTATCCGTCGCGCCTATTCGAGCAATTTGTTCGTGTAAATGATCGATGGCATCGCTGTTACCGATCAAGACGGAAGGGCCATCGATGCGGTTGCGTAACGCGCGGTTTTCCCGTTGCAGCCGGCTGTTTTCGAGGGCGCGCCGGACCGTCACCAACAACTTTGCCGTCGACAACGGTTTTTCCAGAAAGTCGTAGGCGCCAATACGAATGGCATCGACAGCGGTCTCCACGGTGCCATGGCCGGAGATCATGACTACGGTTAACTCCGGATTCTCCGTCATCCACTCACGTAATACCGTGATGCCATCCGTGTCGGGCATCCAAATATCGAGTAACGCCAGATCGATGGTTTCCACCGCCTGGATTTGTCGTGCCGATGCCGCATCGGCGGCGGTAAGCACACGATAGTTTTCGTCCAGCAAGATGTCTTTGACGATATCACGGATATCCGGTTCGTCGTCGACGACTAAAATAGTTTCTGCGCTCACAGCTTACTGCCCCCAATGCTCTTTGGTGATTCGTGTTCGATCTCAGGTTGTGTGGTGTCGGGCTGGATTGCCTCTACCGGGATGCGAATCGAAACCCGGGCGCCGCCATGATCGGCGTTTTCTACCCGTATGGACCCGCCGTGTTCTTCGACAATCTTCTTAACGATAGCGAGACCAAGTCCCGTGCCTTTTTCTTTGCTGGTAACATAAGGTTCAAACACACGATCGATAAGTTTGGCCGCAAATCCCGGTCCGTTATCCTCCACAACAATTTCTATCGACGTCGCGTCTGCAGAGGGTTTTTTCGTGCTGATGGTCAGTCGTGGTTCATCGTGGTCCGTTAACGCTTGTTGTGTATTGATAATTAAGTTGTTGAAAATCTGTCTTAGACGCAAAGGATCAGCATTGATTAAGGGTAACTCCGAGTCGAGTACTGCCGAGATTTGTAGCGGATGGTCGTCGTGACGATGCAACTCAATCACATCTTGTACCAATCGGTTCACATTCAACTCAACCGTTTGCATTTCCACGGGTTGGGCATAGTTGGAAAACGCGTTAACCATGGTTTTCATGCTTTCCACTTGTTGGCCGATGGTGCGGGTTGCCCGGTCCAGGGTTTGCCTTTCGTCCTTATCCAACTTGTCCAAGTATTTGCGACGAATACGTTCCGCGGCCAATTGTATCGGTGTCAGCGGGTTTTTGATTTCATGGGCCAGACGCCGGGCGACTTCACCCCAAGCGGCGTCACGTTGCACTTGGATGAGTTTGGTCACGTCGTCGAACACCACAACATAACCGCCCCGTTGGTCGCTATCCGGCAAGCGCGTACCACGGCATAACAGGATCTGCCGGCCGTTTTTGCCAAACAAAGTCGTTTCGCTATGCCATTCGGGAAGCTTGCTGCGTACGGCATTCTCGAGTTCCACCAGCAAAGGGTCGATCCAGGGTGCACCGGTCCGAATATCTTTCAGACTGAGAAATTTTTCAGCGCTCAAGTCGATTTGTAATATTTGTTCCGCCGCATTGTTGTAGGTTTGTAGTTGTCCTTCGCGGTCAAAAGACAACACCCCGGAGGACAAATGACCAAGTACCGTTTCGAGATAAGTTCGCTGCCCCTCGGTTTCCTTCTGGCTGCGGCGGGCTTGACTTTGTGCCAGATGGATTTTTTGTGTCATGTCGTTGAACGAACGCGCCAGCACACCGAACTCATCGTTGCTGGTCACCGGCAGGCGTTTGCGGTAATCGCCCTGCGCCACCGCACGCGTGCCCTCGGCGATATCACGCAATGGTGCGACCAGGCGCCGCGCCGACACAATGGCCACCCACAAGGCAATCAGCGCCGTCACCAGCGTCACCAGAGTCAGGATCAATACGAAACTGAACTTTAGTGGTCCACGCAGAAATTTTAATCGTTCGTATTCCAACGATGCGGATTGCACACTCTCACCTAACCGCGAATAACGTAGTGGCAGCGGCTGCAACACCTGCAAGATGCGTATGGGGGCGCCGACGTCAGAGGAAAAAATGGGCAACACGACGCGAAGTTGCAGGCTTTCTTGGGCCACCGGTTCCAGGCTGGTGTGGCTACGGCCTTGTAACACCTCCGCCAATACGGATTCGTCGGGGCGATCGGGCAGCAACGCCGTGGCATCGGCATTGCTGGAAGCAATGATGCGGCCGTTTTGGCTGAACAAGGTCATTTCGGAATATTCTTGCTGGGTGCGGAGCTCATCCAGCAAGCGGATAATCTCAACGTTATCAGTCGTTTCAGTGATTTGCACCGCGTCCGTGCGTACTTGCTGTGCCAGATCCTGTTTGGTTGCCTCCAGCGAGTTACGGCCGAGTAACAAAGCGTCGTCCAGGGCTTGTTCGATCCGTACATCGAACCAGCTATCGATACCACGTGATAAAAACTGAATGGAAAAATAGTAAACGACAGACAAAGGCAATAACGCCAACACTGCGAATATGGTTAAAAAACGCAATGTTAGACGGGAACCTAAAACACGATGCCGTAATTGACGGGCCAAGCGCCACAGGTTAGCGGCCACAAGCACTGTCAGTACTACAGCGCTCAGGATATTGAGCAATAAAATCGCGCTGTAATAGCGATCAAAACCACCACTATCTTGGGTAGTAAACGTTAGCAAGACGGATACGGCTAACAACATTACGGCCAAACCGATGGCTGGGATCGGACGGGTTAGACGACGGATCAACGTAGCACCGACCATTTTTCCCAACCGCTGTTTTGCCGCCACTGCCGCGCGATATGCGACACCAGTTTTATTGGTGCCGGCAAGGGTGTAAGGTCAAGTCGAACCCTTAAGGTGACACGATAGTCATACTCATCGTCTCCGGATACCGAACCAGCCGTGTCCCATACACTGGAAAATTGCCCTACCGCCTTCAATGCTGCGTTAATGGTGCCGTAGGAGTCGTATTTCTCCGAATTTTTTTGTCGTACGACATAGCGTCCCGACAAAGCGTGGTAACTGATTTCGTACGAGAATTGCCACTGAGCTATCTTGGCGTCAGGTAACCACCTGCGCTCCCGAAACAACACCATCTCCACCGCTACGGTCAGGGGGATACCGTTGTTTAAAGCTTGTATGGGGTCATCGCCAAGACTGAGGTCGAACGCCGCTTGGGTGCGAAGCTTGGTGTCGGTCAGTTGACTGAATCCTTCCGTTATTTGAAAGTCGGCATGAACCGTGGTAGTCAAACTGAATAGCAGTACTAGGACGATGCGCCGGATTTGTGAATGATGTATGTGCATTGTCAAGAGTTTAGACTACCACCAAAGCGCAATATTTCGTTCAGAGAATGCCCATTTTAGGCGTTTGCTGCCCGTATGGGGATGCAACTCAACCCGATCGCTTCATGAGCAAGGCATAATAAAAACCGTCCGCACCGTCGTCGCCGGGTAAGCGCTGTCGGCCAATCTCACAAGGGCGGCCGTAAACTTCGGGTAAGGGCAGTTCGGATACGTCGGAAAAGTGCTCTAACAACGACAAAACCACTTGCTCATTTTCTTCCGCCAAGATCGAGCACGTGACATAAAGTAATTGGCCACCTACATCGAGTAATGGCCATAAACTATGCAACAGCGATTTTTGTTTTTGTGCGAGCTGGGCAATGTCACCCTCACGGCGCTGATGTTTGATGTCCGGGTGACGGCGAATAACGCCCGTGCCGGTACAGGGAACATCCAGCAAAATACGGTCGAACAAACTGCCTTGCCGCCATGTACCGGTGTTTATCGCGTCAGCACCAATGATCTTGGCTTGGAGTCCGAGACGTTTACAATTTTGTTCGATTCCGCTGATGCGTTCGGGCAGGTCTACAGCCACCAATTCTTGCAGATTTACTTCTTTTTCCAACAAGTGACAGGTTTTGCCACCGGGTGCGGCACATGCATCCAACACTCGCATCCCCGGTTTCGGATGCAACGCCAAAGCCGCGAGTTGGGCGGCTTCGTCCTGCACCGAAACAAAACCCTCGATGAAACCGGGCAGTTGTTCGACCGGCATCGGTTTGGTTAGTACAGCGCCGTCCGGGCTGATACACGAGGGTCGCCCGTCAATGTCCTGCGCAGTGAGTTTATGCAAATACTGGTCTCGTGTGATCTTGCGCGAGTTAACTCGTAGACTTAGTGTTGATCGTTGGTTCCAGTTGGTCAAAATGGATTGCCATTCATCCGGCCAATTTTTCTGCACGGTATGGACTAGCCAATCAGGACAGGCAAATTCTGTTTCCGTGCCGTGCAGTAAATCGATGAAATCGTCGTGTTGACGCTGAAACTCCCGCAGGCAATGGTTGATAACGCCCTTGGCCCATTCTTTTTTCAGTTCACGGGTTGCCGATACGGTTTCCATTACCACGGCATGGGTTGGTGTGCACATATATTCCAGTTGGTAGAGACCTGCAATAAGCAACCCATGTAAGACACGGTCGCGGTTTCGAAATGGCCGATTAATGAGCTGGTTTGCAATCGCATCGAGACGGGTATACCAACGCACAGCCCCGTAAACAATTTCCTGTAGACGAGCGCGTTCGCCGGCATTCAGTTTTTGTCCGGACTCATTCAGCACATCACTGGCTCTGCTCCGCTTATCAATGACGGCGATGATACCGCGAGCGCTGTGTGCGATGACTTTGACCGTGGATACAGCGGTGAGCGGAGAAGACACGGTAAGATCAGTCGTTTTGCAATCTATCACCGGCAAGGATGGCGTAGCCATTGACGAATTCGGCACAGGGCAATGGTTTGCCGCCGGGTCTTTGCAACACACCGGCTTGCAAGACACCTTGGCCGGTTTGAATGGCGATCCCTTTAGCCGAGGTATCGAGTACCGTGCCAGGTGATTCACTAGTGGAACCTTCAACCGCGATGGCGTACCAGATTTTTGTCAGATTATTGTTGTGAAAGGTGTAACACACCGGCCAGGGGTTCATTGCCCGAATTTTGCGCGCTAGTACCTGCGCTGGCATCGTCCAGTCGAGCAATGCTTCCGATTTGGCAATTTTTTCAGCATAGGTCGCTTCCTGGTCGTTTTGCGCGTACGCTTGTAATTCGCGGTTTTCGATTTTCGGCAAGGCAGCGGCAAGCATTTGCCCACCCAGTTCGGCCAACTTGTCGTGCAAAGATTGTGATGTGTCGTTATCTTCGATGGCACATTTTTGCTGTAGCAAGATTGTCCCGGTATCCAGACCTTTGTCCATCTGCATCAGGGTAATACCGGTCTGCGTATCGCCGGCCTGAATGGCGCGTGCGATAGGTGCTGCACCACGCCAACGCGGTAGCAGGGATGCGTGCACATTGACACAACCGAAAGGTGGTAGCGCCAGAACCGGTCCGGGTAACAACAGACCGTAAGCCGCTACAATCATGATATCGGGTAAAAAACGACGCAGAAAGTTTGTTTCGGATTTTAAAGATTCTGGCTGATGTACGGTCAGATTGTTGGCTATTGCTACTTGCTTAACCGGTGATTGTTGTAGTTTACGGCCGCGACCGGCGGGCCGGTCAGGTTGGGTGAGCACCAGCACTACGTCAGCTTCGGCAGTAAGCAATGTTTCCAAACTGGGAACAGCAAATTGCGGTGTGCCGGCGAATATGACCCGCAAACTCATCGAAAATTGTTAAGAACGGTTGGAAAACCGTGAATAGTTCAGTGGCGTTATCTACAGTATCGCCGCAGCGGGTTGCCGAGCGGCTTGATGAGACGTTTTTTGTTCCTTAATCAAGCGTTTACGAATTCGATCTTGTTTCAAACGCGATAGATAATCGACGAATACCTTGCCTCGCAAATGATCCATCTCATGTTGAATACACACTGCCAGTAGACCGTCGGTCTCGATCTCGAAAGATTCGCCCTCATGATCTAGCGCCTGCACTCTAATGCTTTCAGCGCGGTTGACCGGCGCGTAAATACCGGGCACGGACAAACAACCTTCCTCCGTTTCCACATCACCTGCGGAGTCAATCAGCCTCGGATTAATAAACACACGTAAATCGTCACGAGTTTCAGATGTGTCAATGACGATGACCTGCTTGGCGACATTGACTTGTACCGCGGCCAGCCCGACTCCAGGCGCGGCGTACATGGTCTCAGCCATATCATCCACCAATTGCCGTATTTCGGTGTCCACATCTTGCACCGGTTCGGCCTGGCGACGCAAACGGGAGTCGGGGTAGATCAAAATGTCAAGCAATGCCATTGAAAAATGCGCTGAGGGAACTAGGATGTAAACGATGTCTCAGGGGCTGATTTTAGCGGAATTGGGAGAATCCGCGAAGCCCGCTTGATGCAAATACACAGCTTTCGATTGGCGTTTTCGGCGTGATCGGCTAGACTGCCACTATCAGAAAGGACCACGGGTTGAAAGTGATGATCGCAACAGCAAAAAAGTTATCTTTTAGGCTAATTGTATCGATGAGTGCTACCGTTCTGGCATTAAGCGGTGTTTCTTCGCTGTATGCCGGTGAGTACGAAGATGATTCAACGCAAAGGGCACGGCGAGCCAGTGATTTACAAACGGTGAAACTTACCCCGCGGGTGCGATCGGAACCGGTTTATCAAGATATTCCGACGATTCCGCCTAATGCGATCTTTCCATTTTTGACGTCTCCTTTGGTAGTCGAAGAGGGTCAACTAGACGGCGCGCCACATGTGGTGGTCGGTGTTGATGACAATATCGTTTTGGGTCAGGGCAGTGAGTTTTATGCGCGTGGCCTGGTTGACGAGTCCATAGCCGAATATCAAATTTTCCGACCGGGACAGACTTTTATCCACCCCGACACCGGCGAATTGCTCGGACACGAAGCCATTTATTTGGGTGATGCTCAACTCATCGAGTTTGACGAGACCTCACGTTTATTGTTGACAGCCTCACGTGAAGAAATCGGTCCGGGTGATCGTTTAATACCTAGTAGCCGTTCGTTGGTCTTACCCACCTTCAATCCACGTAAACCGGATGCACAGGTAAATGGACGGATACTAAGCACATTGGGCGGGGTCAGGGAATTCGGCCCTCTATCGGTTGCTACGGTAACGCTAGGGGAACGGGAGGGCATGGAACCCGGTCATGTATTGCGTGTATTACGGCATGGCGGACAATACAAAGATCCCGTGGATGGGAAGTTGTATGATCTGCCGAATGAGGATTCCGGTTTAATCATGGTGTTCCGCACCTTTGACAAAATGAGCTATGGATTGGTGGTTAAAGCCAACCGTGCGCTGCGGATATTGGATGAAGTAGAAACCCCTTAGCAACTAAGATCGGTACTCTAGCTGTTTGATCTATTCCGCCGTTCGGCGGTTTTGTACTGTGCTAACGGTAGTATGAATTACGAGTTTTTACCGTGGCTACGCTTGTGGCATCTGCGCAATGTTAGTTATAAACATAAGCGTAAGCTAGTGGAGGAACTGGGGAGCGCTGAAGCGGTATTTGCCGCACCCAAATCCCGAATTGTTGAGGTGATTGAAGACGCTGAAGTAGCCGCTGTCATAGTCAAAGGCGATGACCGTAACGCATTCGCTTCCGATGTGAAATGGCTGAAGTGCGATAATCACTTGCTTATTCCCATCACCCATCAAGCTTACCCCTCGCAGTTAAAAGAAATTGCCGATCCGCCGTTAGTGCTTTATGTTCACGGCAATGCAGAATTGTTGGCATATCACCAACTCGCCATTGTCGGCAGCCGCAATCCAACGCCTTTGGGGCGCGAGACCGCTTTCGATTTTGCCGCCAGCTTGGTTCATCGTGGCTTTGCCATTACCAGCGGTATGGCCCTGGGAATTGATGCGGCAGCGCATCGGGGCGCGCTCAACGCGGGGGGCACGACCATTGCCGTGGCTGCTACGGGTTTGGACATCGTATATCCCCGTACCAATCAGCGTTTGGCGGACGATATTGCCGATAACGGCGTCATTGTCTCAGAATTTGCCATTGGCATGCCGCCCCGCCGTGATAATTTTCCGCGGCGCAATCGCATTATTAGTGGTCTGGCTGTGGGTACATTGGTAGTGGAAGCGGCAGCACGTAGTGGTAGTTTGATCACCGCGCGTTTGGCCGGGGAACAGAGTCGCGAGGTGTTTGCTATACCCGGCTCAATTCATTCCCCTAATGCACGTGGTTGTCATCAGTTAATCAAACAGGGGGCGAAACTGGTTGAAACCACCGATGACATCATGAGCGAATTTGCATGGCTAACCACCCAGCAAACACCGCAAAACACAGCAAAGGGTAAAAATAGTGTTGAATCGTTACTTGAATCCGCCCATAAAAATTTATTGGAATACATTGACTTCGCACCAACATCCGTTGATAACATAATCGAACGTAGCGGATTGACGGCGGAGACAGTTTCCTCCATCCTGTTACAACTAGAGCTTCGAGGGCTGGTGCAGGCCGCGCCAGGGGGGCACTACACACGTATGGCGTGAACGACTAACGAATGACAATTGGACGATTCTAGCGTGCTAGAAGTGCTAATTTATTTATTTGAGAACTACATGATCGGTGACGGCGAATACCAGCCGGATCCCGAGTCCTTGTCGATAGAGCTGTCCCGAGCGGGATTTGAAAACGATGAGATCGACCGGGCGTTCGATTGGCTGGAAAATCTGAGCGTGATGTGCGAGTCAGGTGATGACACTATGTTGGTGACTGAAATGGGTTCTGCGCGGCACTATACCACCGAAGAACAAACGCGCATCGATTTGCCAGCACAAAGCCTGTTGTTGTCGCTAGAACAATCTGGCGTTCTAGATCCCATTGCCCGGGAGCTTGTGGTCGATCGCATCATGGCACTGGATTCCGACGATATCGAGATCGACGATATCAAGTGGGTCATCATGATGGTGTTGTGCAATCGGCCCGATCGCCAACACGTTTATCCGTGGGCTGAGGGTTTGGTGGTAGACGGCATCAAAGCGCACTTGCACTAGAGATAATCGATAGGCGAAATTTATTCGTTGTGATTAGGGGGACTAGTCCGTAACCAGGGATGGCTAAGAATCTTATAGTGGTGGAATCGCCCGCCAAGGCGCGAACACTTACCAAATATCTGGGTAAAAGTTTCAAAGCACTGGCTTCCTATGGCCACGTGCGCGATTTGTTGCCCAAGAGTGGTGCCGTGGATACCGAAAGGGATTTCGAAATGCACTATTCAGTCATCGAGAAAAACGAAAAGCATGTCGATGCCATCGCCAAAGCTATGAAGTCGGCCGATGCCCTATATTTGGCGACTGACCCGGACCGCGAAGGCGAAGCCATCTCCTGGCATTTGTATGAATTGCTTAAAGAACGCGATGCGCTGGACGGTAAACCCGTGCACAGGGTCGTGTTTTACGAGATTACCAAAAATGCCATCCAGGAAGCGGTGGAACACCCGCGAGAACTATCGACTAAGCTCATCGACGCCCAGCAAGCGCGCCGGGCCCTGGATTATCTGGTGGGCTTTAATCTTTCTCCGCTACTGTGGAAAAAAGTACGTCGCGGTTTATCCGCAGGGCGCGTGCAAAGTCCGGCGTTGCGGCTAATTTGCGAACGTGAGGAAGAAATCGACGCCTTTGTTTCACGTGAATATTGGACCATCGACGCGGAACTTGAACAAGACAAAACAAAATTTACTGCCAAACTCACCCATTTTGCCGGTGAAAAACTCGAGCAGTTCAGCATAGCAAACGAACAACGCGCCACCGAGGTTGTCAGCACTATCCAAAGTCAATGCGGCGGCGAGATGCAGGTCATCGAGGTGGAACGCAAGGAGCGTCGGCGTAATCCAGCGCCGCCGTTTACCACGTCCACTCTGCAACAGGAGGCATCGCGAAAACTGGGTTTTGGCGCCCAACGCACCATGCGTATCGCACAACAATTGTACGAGGGTGTCGATATAGATGGGGACAGTATCGGCTTGATTACTTATATGCGTACCGACTCGGTGAATCTAGCCAATGACGCTATCCAGGAAATTCGAAAATATGTTATCGAACAATACGGTTCGGACAACGTGCCCGAGAAACCTCAGGTTTACAAGAACAAATCAAAAAATGCCCAGGAAGCACACGAGGCCGTGCGGCCAACTTCGCTGATACGTGCGCCCGCTGAAATTAAATCGGCGCTTAGTGCCGATCAATTCAAGTTATACGATTTGATTTGGAAACGTGCCGTCGCGTCGCAAATGATTCACGCCACTATGGACACGGTTGCGGTGGACTTTGACGCCGGCACCGGTACTATTTTTCGTTCTACCGGTTCGACCATCAAACACGCCGGGTTTATGCGCGTGTATCTGGAGGGCCTGGATGAGAAAGAGGAAAAGGACGCTGACAAAACCGACGATAAAGAGCGGCGTCTACCTGCTTTGGAGAAAGGTGATCGTGTTCCGGTACATGAGATTCGAAAAGACCAGCATTTTACCGAACCGCCGCCGCGTTACACCGAGGCAAGTCTGGTGAAGACATTGGAGGCCTACGGTATCGGACGGCCATCGACTTATGCGTCAATTATTTCCACGTTGGTGAATCGCGAATATGTCGAGCTGGAGCAGCGGCGTTTCCGGCCGACGGATGTCGGTAAAGTCGTCAGTAAGTTTCTCACAAACCACTTTACCCGTTATGTCGATTACGATTTCACCGCCAGACTCGAAGACGAATTGGACGCGGTTTCACGCGGAGAAAAGGAATGGCGGCCGGTTATTCACGATTTTTGGGGTGAATTCATTAAGTTAGTTGAGGAGAAGGAAACTTCGGTCAGCCGCGAAGAAGCCATGCAGGCACGAGAGTTGGGCACCGATCCCAAAAGCGGGCGTCCGGTTTCGGTGCGTATGGGTCGTTATGGGCCTTTCGTGCAAATAGGGACTAAAGACGATGAAGAAAAACCCAGATTCGCGGGATTACACCCCGGTCAGAAAATGGACGAGATCGATCTCGAACAAGCGCTGACACTATTCAAGTTGCCGCGGCATTTGGGCGAAACCCCTGAAGGCGAAAAAGTTTCTGCCAATGTCGGTCGTTTCGGCCCCTATATTCGTTATGACGATAAATACGTCTCGCTTAGAGATGGCGACCCCTACACGGTGACTCTGGAACAGGCACTTGAATTGGTGACCGAGAAAAAGAAGCTGGATGCAAGTCGTGTGATTCAAGTATTTGAGGAGGGAGGTGTTCAAGTATTGCGTGGTCGTTATGGTCCCTATGTGACCAACGGCGCAAAAAACGCACGTGTGCCCAAGGATATGGACCCGGAAAAACTCAGTTTGACGGAGTGTGAAGAACTAATCGCAAACGCGCCTGAAAAAGGCACCCGCGGAAAACAGGCAACAAAGAAGGAAGTTACTGCGAAAGCTGAAACGGAAAAAAAGGTTACCAAGAAGAAGGGTAAAAAAACCAAGAGGAAGAAAAAAACTTCCAAGAAAACAGCTAAAAAGAAAACGGACAATGCTAGTAAAAACAACATTGCAACGGCGGATGATTAGTTAATCCCTTGCCAGTCAGTGCTGTTCAGAATCGAGGTCTTTTAGTAATTGTCGTAAGCGTTTCTTGTTCATTCGAGTGACCGCTTTCCCATGGATTTGGCTGCGCGGTATTTCACTTTTTCGATCAGCCCGAAAAATGCATATCTCAATGGGCACTTCGTCCAGGATAAAATGGGTGCTCGGAACGAAACGCCAGCTCTCATGGTTAAAGCGAAAGCGTTTATCCTTGTGGCGAAATGGCATGCCCCGGTCGTGTAAAAATAGATAGACGTCTTCGGGTGCATCGGCGAACGCATGGATTTCTAACGTGCTGTGTTTGGTTGGTGATACGGTTGAATCGGCATTCACCCTCGGGTGAAATATTTCGAATTCATCCATAAGCTCGAGTGCGATTTGCAGACGTTGGCGGTAACGGCTGTGATGCGCCGGCGCATCAAAGATGCGCAAACGGGTAGCTACTGCCTGCTCGATCTCGATGTTAGCGGGCATCACCTGGTCCGGGTTGATGCTCAGACGCTGGCACGCTTTGCGTTTCGCGTGTTGGTAGTCGCGGATGCCTTGATCAATAACTATTTTTGCCGTTTCTTCGCACACGACACGGCGCAGATCCTGGATGCGGTTTGAAGTCATCGCCTGAAGCAAGATTGTATACAGTAAAAGTGACAGGGCCCGTTTTGTGCGCGCGTTCGGTGACGATAAGAGAGATGCACTTAAAAAAGATCGTCGTTAACCTTGGGGGCTAAGAGACCCGTGCTACCAGTGGCATTAGCTGTCGTGCCTGCTTTAGGTTGCGTGCCGGCAATAAAATATTCGTAATAGCCATCGGGGTCCTCAGCGAATGTGGGTCTACCAGTTTCTTTATTAACGAAAGCGGATACCACGCCAGACGGTGGCGTTGCCGGTGATTCGGGGTGTTGCTGCAATGCAAAGCGCATGTAATCAATCCAGATAGGTAAAGCGGCTTTGGCACCGGATTCGGATTTTCCGTTCGCTTTGCCGAGATCTTTGGGTTGATCAAATCCCACCCACACGGAAGTCACTAAATCGCCGCCAAAACCGGTAAACCAGGCATCACGAAAATCATTGGTCGTCCCGGTCTTTCCGGCTAGATCTGGGCGCTTAAGTTCAAGGGCCCGTCGGGCAGTACCACTTTTGATGACTTGTTCGAGCATACTACGCATTACAAATGCGTTTTCCGCACTAATGACTCTCGGTGCCAGCGCGGTCGTAGACTCGTCAGCCTGACTACTACTGCAGTCATCGCAGAATTTCACCGCCGGGGCCGAGAAGATAATGTTGTCATCGCGGTCGGCGATGCTTTCCACAAAGTAAGGTTCGACCAAATAGCCACCGTTGGCGAATACCGAGTAAGCCGTCGCCATTTGTACCGGTGTGAAACTGGCGGCGCCTAGAGCGAGTGAATAGCCTTGGGGTAGTTGATTACCGTCAAAGCCGAAACGCATTAAATATTCACGGGTGTAATCGAGACTCATGGCGCGCAGCAAACGTACAGAAACTAAGTTCAGCGACAGGCTCAGTGCCTTGCGCAACGGTGTTGGCCCATAGAATTTGCCACTGTAGTTCTCTGGGCGCCAATACCCTTGCGCCACATCCTCGACGGAGATAGGCGCACCACTGACCAGACTCGCCGGGGTGAAGCCGTAATCCAGTGCAGCGGAATATATAAACGGCTTGATATTCGAACCGGGCTGACGCTTGGCCTGCAATGCGCGATTGAATTTGCTCAAGTAATAGTCAAAACCTCCCGCTACGGCTCGCAGAGCGCCCGTCTTCGGTTCCATAGACACCAAAGCACCGGCGATTACCGGCATTTGGGCTAACTCCCACTGTGTTTCTTGGCCGGGTTTGATGTATACGATGTCACCCTTATTGACAGCATCGGCGGCGCGGGTCGGTTCAACACCTTGACGACGTGAACTCACGTACATACGTGCCCATTTGATCCCTTCCCAATCAACGGAAATCACTGATCCTTCAAGATAGGCCTTGAATCCTTTTTCCTCGACATCCAGGACAATGGCCGGTATTAATTCCTGGCTAGAGGGAATTTCTTCCAACAATGCTTCCAGCCGCTCTAGCGGAGTATCTACAGTAATTTGGGTAGTACGTATGGGTCCGCGGTAACCATGCCGCTGGTCATAATCCATTAACCCGGCTCTTAGGGCCTTATCCGCGGCTGCCTGACTACGGCTGTCGATGGTCAAATAAACGTTGTATCCCGACTCGTATACCGTATCGCCAAATTTTTCCAACATGTAGCTGCGGCCCATTTCGGCAATATAAGGGGCGTCCGCCTCTAGCTGCGCAATGTGGCGGGTTGCGGAAACCGGGCTGTCGGCCGCCTCGGAAAATTGTGCTTGGTCGATGTAGCCTAAGTTTTGCATACGCCGCAATACATAGTTACGACGTTGTTTTGCGTTATGCGGATTGGTGACCGGATTATTTCGCGATGGCGCTTTAGGCAATCCGGCCAGCATAGCGGCTTGGGCCAGATTAAGTTCGTCAAGCGGCCGTCCGTAGTATACATAGGACGCTGCAGCGAATCCGTAAGCCCGGTGTCCCAGGAAAATCTTGTTAATATAAAGCTCCAGGATTTCGTCCTTGGTCAACGTGTTTTCCAATCGGAAAGCCAACAACATTTCTTTTAATTTTCGCCGGTAGGTTTTCTCCGGTGTCAGGAAATAGTTGCGTGCCACTTGCATGGTGATAGTGCTGGCGCCTTGCCCGGTGGCTTGAGAGCGGAGATTCGCTATCGCGGCGCGGATAACACCGCGAATATCAATCCCAGGATGCTCGTAGAAATCATCGTCTTCAGCCGCCAAGATGGCGTCAATCAATGTCTGGGGAACATCTTTTATGTGGATGGGTGTGCGCCGTTCATTACCATATTCGCCAATGAGCTTGGTATCACTGGTGTAAATCCTTAGCGGTTCTTTGAGTTGGATGTCGGATATGGTTTCCGCATCCGGCAACTCCGGCAGCAGACTCAGAGCATACACCCCCAAACCCACTGTCGCCGCAACAGCTAATCCAAGACCTAGCCCGATTAAGGTACCGAATAATTTTCCAATCTGCTTCATTCGTAAAAAAGTGTTAATTCATCTACAATCCTGTGCCAATATCCGTATTATACGGCGCGAGTCGGAGTGATTCATTTGGTCTGGAGGTGTTCAATTCAGTATATACTACACGTCCAATGACGATGCTTAGGCGGGTAATGTCACCGAGCGCCAAATTGGATATCTTTCCGATATTTCAAACACAGAAAATCGGGGGTGATCGTTATTTTTAAGAAAAAGAAACCACCTTTAGTCGGTGTTGATATTACCTCATCGGCGGTAAAGGTTCTTGAACTCAGTAAAAGCGGAAATCGATATCGCGTCGACCGGTTTGCAGTGGAACCGTTGCCTCAAGGCACGGTGGTGGAAAGTGCGGTTGCCGATATCGACGAAATCAGCCGTGTTTTAGAACGCGCATTGCGCCGGTGTGGCAGTAAACGCAAGCACGCTGCAGTCGCGATCGCGTCATCACATGTGATTTCCAAAACCATCGGTGTGCCGGGTGGGTTAAAACCTAAAGAACTGGAAGATCATGTCGAGATGGAGGCGCAGAACTACGTTCCTTATCCGCTTGACGAAGTGAATCTGGATTTCGAGGTTATCGGCCCCGCCCACGATAATCCCAACGAAGACGATTTATTGCTCACAGCTTGTCGTCGGGAAATTGTAGACGGTTATATGGCGGTGGTCGAAGGCGCAGGATTGACCCCGGCTGTGGTCGATGTTGACGCATTTGCTATTGAGAATGTATTGCCGTTGGTAGAGGGGCATCTTAACGGCGGTGGTCAGCCGGTTTCTACGGTAGCCGTGATGGATTTCGGTGTTTCTACCAGCCGCACCATTGTGATTCATGACGGTCGTTCGGTGTATACCCGTGATCAGGCGTTTGGCGGCAAACAATTGACGGATGAGGCCATGCGGCGGTTTGATATGAGCGAAGAGGAGCTACGACAGGCGCGTCTAAGTGGCGAATTGCCGGCGGAATACTACTCGGAGATCGTCGATCCGTTTGTTGAAAGCATGGGTCAGGAGACTAACCGTGCGCTGCAGTTTTTCTTTTCCGCTAGCACCTTCGACGGCGTTGATCATGTGCTGCTATCCGGTGGTTGCGCGCAAATCGCCGGCGTAGATACCCGCGTCTCGGAAAGCATCGGTTTACCCACTAGCGTGCTCAATCCGTTTGTCGATATGGCTTTGTCTTCTCGAGTGAAAGGGCAGGTATTGCAGAACAGTGCACCGTCTCTAGCCGTTGCATGCGGGCTCGCAATCAGGAATTTCGATCAATGACTAGAATTAATTTAATACCCTGGCGCGAAATGCGCCGTGCCGAACAAGCGAAACGTGTCACTGTTGCCAGTTTCGCTATTTGGGCGTTAATGATTGGACTGGTCTTCTATGGTCATTGGTATATGGTGAAGATGAAAGAAAATCAGGACCAGCGCAACAATTATCTAAAACAAGAAATCGCAAAACTGGATAAGGAAATTGAGGAAATTAAAAATATCCGGGAACGTAAACAGGAGTTGATTGCGCGTATGGAAGTTATTCAGGGTTTGCAGGCCGACCGGGCGCAAATAGTACATTTGTTTGATGATCTTGTGAGAAAGCTACCCAAGGGTGTGTATTTCACAGGTCTGCAAAAAACCGGAAAAAAAGTCACACTGTCAGGGTTTGCACAATCGAATGCCCGTATTTCGAGTTTGATGCGTGATCTCGATTCATCCGAGTGGTTTGCCAATCCCGATTTAGATGTAATTAATGTAACGCCGCGTGGACAAACCCGTGTCAGTAAGTTTACTTTGCGTGTGAATCAATCGGCCCAGATACAGCAAGATGGCGAAGAGGTGGACGGATAATGGCATTTTCAGAATTACAAAATGTGGATTTTAACGATCCGGGGACTTGGCCGAATTGGTTTAAGTTAGTCGGAGCATTTGTGATTGGATTGTTGATACTCGCCGCCGGTTACTACTTTTTAATACGAGATGACATAGACAACCTTAAGCGTGTCGAAGCCGAAGAACAACAGCTTCGAGGTTCTTATCTAAAAAAGAAGTCACTGGCCGTCAATTTGCCCGCTTATCGTGAGCAGATGGTTGAAATAGAGAAAAATTTCGGCGTGTTGCTGCGTCAACTGCCGGATCGTACGGAAGTACCCGAGTTGTTGATTGATATCACGCAAGCGGGTTTGGCCCGGGGGCTGCAGTTCCAGTTGTTTAAACCCAAGCCGAAGCAGGTGGGCGATTTCTACGCAACCTTGCCGATCGATTTGCAGGTAACCGGGCCGTATCACTTGTTGGCGGAATTCGTCAGTGATTTAGCGGCGATGCCCCGCATTGTTACCTTGGGTAATATCAATATTAAACCGGTGAAAGAAGGTAGTACCCAGTTAACAATGTCGGCGGTGAGCCGTACCTATCATTACCTAGATGACGAGGAAATTGGTGCCGTACAATCGGAGCAAGGGCAAAAAGTCAGGAGTACCAAAAGCTAGTGCAGAGCTTTTGATGTATCAGGAGTAACTTTATGTTTAGGGTATTTACAACTATTTCTTTAATTACAATATTAGGTGGGTGTGCACCGCAGGGCGGTATTCGTGATTTACAACATTTTACCGAGAGTGCGCTCAAGAATCCGACTCCCCTGGTGGAACCGCTACCGGTAATCAAGCCACACGAGACATTCGTTTATACGGCATCGGAGTTGACCGATCCATTTTCGGCAGATAACCTTCAGAGACCACGTCCCGAGACGGCCGCGAAAGACCCCAATGCGAATCGACGTAAAGAACCCCTGGAACAGTTTCCGTTGGATTCTTTGTTCATGGTGGGGACAATGTTTCGGCAAGACACACAGTGGGTTATTGTTCGGGCACCAGATGGTACAATCCACAGTGCTAAGCCCGGAAACTACTTAGGTCAAAACAACGGTATGATTGAAGGTATTTCCGAAGAACAAGTTGCGATTAAAGAGTTGGTACCCGGACCGTCGGGTGATTGGGAAGAACGTCTGGTGAATGTAAATGTCGTACAATAAGCAGGGTCAATATCATGTGTTAGCAGTGTAGTCATTAAAGCCGGTATTATTACCGGCTTGTTTTTAGAGTATGTACTGATTTTCACAAACTGCCTCGGCAGAACTGAAGGAGAAGAGATAAACAATATGAAAATCGATATCGGCTCTTGTAGATTTCTATGGGTGCTCGCTGGCTTATGCGTGTCGAATTTAACTCTCGCTGCAAATCTGGAGTCGTTACGTTGGGAAGGAGAGGGTGACAGTACTGCATTAATTATCCAGGTCACTGGTCAGCCCCAATATGAGACCGCTGTTTTAAACGATCACAAAAGATTACGCATTATTTTCCGCGACACCCAGTCTGGTCCCGATGTGTTGTCGTTACCCGGTCATGGGGTTTTTCAGAGCGTGACGCCTAGTGTCTCACCGGGAGGCACTACCACCATCGATATCGATTTATCTAAACCGGCGCAATTGTCATTGGTGCCATCGCCGTCCGGATACCGGGTCGCTGTTGTTCCCGGTTCGGCAGAAAAAATGATGACGATGTCGAATGCTGAGGCGGTCGGTACATCTGAAACCAGCGGTACGCAGGTTACCCAGTCTGATAGTTCTAGTGTCATGACCGAAGGTGGCGCCTCGGAACAAGTGACCGCTCAAGATAATATGTCTGCCAATGTGCTACGTAACATTGCCTTTAGTCCATTACCGGGTGGTCGTGTGCAGATTAATGTGCAAATGGATAGACCACCGGAAGATCCCGGCCGCTTTATTACCAATCAACCGCCTCGCATTGCCTTGGATTTTTTAAATACCCGTACCGAGTTGCAGGAAAATGTGATCGATGTTGCCTCAGGATCAGTGGTCAGTATAGCGGCGGTTGAGGCGGATGATTTGACCCGCTTGGTGATCAATTTGGTTCGTCCGGTCGCTTATGAAACTGAGATATTGCCGGATGGGATAGCTATTGTGGTGGAAGGTGCGCAACAGGTGGCAGGCGTCGCCAGGCCATCGCAATTTGACAGGACGGCAGCTAGTACAAAGTATCAAGTGGAGGGTGTGGATTTTCGCAGAACACCCGAAGGTGGCGGTAAAATCACCGTAAACTTGTCTGATCCCACGGTGGGCGTGGATATACGCGAGGAAGGCGGTGAAATTATCGTCGACTTTCTTGAAACCGGCGTAGTAAAGGATCTAGAGCGGCGCCTCGACGTAGTCGATTTCGCAACCCCCGTGCAGTTTATCGATACCTTTAGCAACGGCCAGCACACCCGAATGATTGTATCGCCGGTGGGGCGGTATACCCAGGCGGCCTACCAGGCCGGCAACGTATTTAATTTAGATGTGTTGCCCATTATTGAAGGGGAGGACGAGGTGGTTGTCGACGAGTTCGGCTATTCGGGTGAAAAACTATCACTCAACTTTCAGAAGATCGATGTGCGTGCCGCCTTAAACGTCATCGCCGATTTTACCGGCATCAATTTTGTAACCAGTGACTCAGTGACGGGTGATCTCTCCCTGCGGTTAAAAGATGTGCCTTGGGACCAGGCCTTGGACATCATTTTGCAGACCAAAGGCCTTGGTAAGCGCCAAAAGGGAAATGTGATCTGGGTAGCGCCAGCCGAAGAAATAGCCGCAAAAGAACGGCAAGCCCTTGAAGCGCAAGCAACAGTTGCGGAACTAGAACCACTAGTTACCGAGTTAATACAAATAAATTATGCTTTGGCGGAAGATATTGAAAAATTGCTGAAATCGGTAGAAGCTGTCGAAACAGGATTCGGTAGCGATCGGTTTGGTAGTGTGAGTATCGAGAGTGTGGAAACCGAAAGCAATACATTACTGTCACCTAGAGGTCAAGTAACGGTCGACACGCGCACGAACACAATATTAATCCAAGATACTGCCGGAAAGATACGTGAGGTCCGAAAGCTGATTGCTAAGTTAGATAGACCGGTCCGCCAGGTTTTGATCGAGACCCGTATTGTCGAAGCCAACGAAACCTTTAGCCGCAACTTGGGTGCTAGGTTGAGTTTTCAACAACTCACAGAGCAAGCGCAACTACCGCTGAGTTCCGATTCGGATATAGGAACGGTAATTAGCTCAGGCACGTTAGAGGGTACGGAGCCAATTGGAAATGATAATGAGTTTCTTGTGAATACGGACGGTTTGGCTGTTGATTTGAGGGCTCCGAATATTGGTGCTGATCGTGTGGCTTCCTATGCGTTTAACATATTCAAAGTCGGATCGGGTTTCGAGCATCTGATTAGCTTGGAGATATCCGCATTAGAAGCGGAAGGAGAAGGTAAAGTGGTTGCCAATCCCAAACTTATAACTGCGGATCAGCAGGAAGCAACGATAAAACAAGGACAGGAAGTTATTTTAGATCGAGTAGCATTCGATGTCAGCGCTGAGGCTGTGACAGAGGAAGCTGTATTAGAATTAACAGTCAAACCCAGAATCACACCTGACGACAGAGTGTCACTTGATGTGCTTATTAAGCAAGAAGACTTTGTTACCAATGATCTTAAAAACACCAAAGAAATTGTTACTCAAGTACTGTTGGATAATGGTGAAACCGTTGTTATTGGCGGTATCTATCAACAGGAAAATACACAGAGCGTGACGAAAGTGCCAATATTGGGTGACATTCCGTTGTTGGGGAATTTATTTCGCAAAAAAACCAGGGATGATGAGCGCCGCGAATTATTGATGTTTTTGACACCCAGAATACTCAGCCCAGCGCTGGCTGTAAATTAGTCGAACTCGCGCTGTTAAACGGTTAGACTTGCCTACTGAGTATTTGTAACCCAGCTTCTTTTTCAAGATTCTATTATTTTTCTTGGGGTGCGGTCTTTCGGGATCCGCACCCCGAGTACTTGGTGAATGTCACCTAACGTTATTCTCATAGGGCCGATGGGTGTCGGAAAGACCACAATCGGCCGCGCACTGGCGAAACAGCTGCATAAAGAATTTGTCGATTCAGATCAGGAAATCGAGGATAGGACAGGTGTGTCTATCAACACCATTTTTGATATCGAGGGCGAGGACGGATTTCGTAAACGCGAAACGGCAGTTATCAAGGAGTTAGTGCAGAGAAAGGGCATAGTTTTAGCTACGGGTGGCGGCGCGATTATCAGTGAAGATAATCGCCGCGCGTTACGTAGCAACGGTTTTATCGTCTATTTGCATGCATCGGTGGATTTGCAACTGGAAAGAACCCGCAACGTGAAAAATCGCCCACTGTTACAAAACAATAATCCGCGCGAAACACTGATCGCATTAATGGAAGAACGTGAACCCATTTATCGTCAAGAAGCAGATTTGATCATCGATACCGACGAGCATGCACCAACCGCAGTGGCGCGGGAGTTGTCACGCGAACTGAAAAATAAATGGCAAATATAGCCGTCTCCCTCGGCGATAGAAGCTATCCCATATTTATCGATTCGGGAATTATTCATCGCTCATCGACCTATGAATCATATATCGAAGGCTCGAAACTTTTAATTGTGACTAACACCGTTGTTGCATCTCTGTATCTCGACCAGATTTCGAAAGCGCTTGCGGAGTACAATGTGCATACAAAAATTCTTCCAGATGGTGAACAGTATAAATGTATGGCGACGGCGGAAGCCATTTTCGATACGCTAATTGAACAAAGGTGTGACCGCAAAACAACCATCGTTGCGTTAGGCGGTGGTGTAGTCGGGGACATTGCCGGTTTTGCTGCAGCGTGTTACCAACGTGGTGTTCCGTACATTCAGGTTCCAACCACACTATTGGCGCAGGTCGATTCGTCCGTTGGAGGTAAAACTGCCGTCAATCACCCTGATGGTAAGAACATGATTGGTGCGTTTTACCAACCACGATGTGTAATCGCGGATACCAATACGTTAGATACATTGAATGACCGTGAGTTAAAAGCCGGTTTGGCGGAGGTGATTAAATACGGGTGTATTCGCGACGTTGATTTTCTAAACTGGATTGAGCAGAACTTGGATCGTCTGGTGGCGCGGAAAAAAGATGCACTCGCTTATGCGATTCAACGATCCTGCGAAATAAAGGCGGATGTAGTGGCGGCCGATGAAAGAGAAACCGGTTTACGCGCAATTTTGAACTTTGGCCATACCTTCGGTCACGCGATAGAGGCAGCAACAGGCTATACCGAATGGTTACACGGTGAAGCGGTAGCTGCAGGCATGGCGATGGCAACGGATTTATCGCATCGTATGGGTTGGGTCAATGAATCGGACAAAGAACGGACTGTCGCATTATTGCAGCGCGCAGGTTTGCCCGTTGCGCCGCCTTACGGTATTACCAGCGACCGTTTTTTGGAATTCATGTCTATCGACAAGAAAGTTGAATCGGACAATGTGCGTTTGGTATTGCTATCAAAACTCGGAAATGCTGAATTGGTGGCCGATTATCCACCGGAATTACTAGATGAAACACTCGGGTATTTCACCACTTAGCAACCAATCACGAAAACGTAATGCCATATTGAAATTCAAATTTTCTGCATAACTATTGAAAACCTTGACCACTTAATCGTATAGTTCGCCCGTATGTTGATTTCGCGCAACATAACCATTTGATTATTATTGGTTTTGTTTTTTCACACTGCATAGCGATCGTTTTAGAGGTTCGCATGCCCTTGCTCCCCCGCATTATTCACCTGACCGGTGAGGTTTATTTTTCAAAAATTTTCGATATGAGGATTAACTATGCTTCAAAACCGTGGATTATCACGTAAAACCGTCATAAGACGCTTTCGATGGCTAACGTTGTTGACGATATGCGTATTTACGCTTGGTGGATGTGCTTATCATCATGGGGCGGCCTATATAAAAACAGATCCTCCGGGCGCCCAAGTCATCAACATGGATGACAGCAGTATCCTGGGGATCACACCGGTCAAGGTGTGGTGGCGCGAGAGTGCGGAACAACGCAAATTTGTGAATATCTTGGTGCACAAGGCCGGATACAGAGACAAGACAACGTCTTTTTGGGTGACTTTACGTCATGGGAATCGTCAGTCCGCATTGAATGATCCGCAAAATGTTGATATCGAAATGGACAAAGGAGAATAAGTGACTATGAAATCTATGACCGTTAAATCAAAAAGTATTTTCGTCCTTGTAGCGATGACTGTGTTAGCGTTGTTAATGACCGGTTGTGCTACTACTCGTAGCATACCCTTCACCGTGCAATCCGATCCATTGGGTGCATTTGTTATGTATCAAGTCAAAAGTCCTCACGAGGCGAATACTACCGATTGGATATATCTTGGGAACACGCCGCTGGATGTACGGCGCGAGATTAGCAACGTCAATTTAAAACGTGCGGATGCGTTTGTTCTTAGGATTATGAAGGAGGGCTATTTTGACCAACAAAAAGAATGGAAAGGCACTACGTTGATCGATGAATCAAAACAAAAAGGTCGCATATTCTGGAACCCGCGGTTAATTCGTACTGAGGGTTAGTTTCTTAGTAACGCTGTCCCAAGCACATGGTTGGCCCTTGGCCAACCATGTGCTTCTACCATTCTTCTGTCTGTTAAAAACATACTTTCTGCTGGTATACTGAAAAGTTCGCTCGACCAATAGTGCAAGTCGTTTGTCATCGCGCACCGACTGTGAACGTGGCGATACATTTACTAGCACGGGATCTGGATAGTCAAAAGAATCCGGTCTCACCACCAGAAGGTTTTGTCGTGAATCAGGTTCAGAAGACGATAGGCGGTTTGTATCGCCCACAATTCGAAAAAGATAGTTGCGGATTTGGTTTGATCGCACACATGGAGGGTCAACCAAGCCACTGGTTAGTCCATACTGCAATTAAGTCCCTTGGCCGTCTGACCCACCGTGGTGCAATAGCGGCCGATGGTAAGACAGGCGATGGTTGCGGTATTTTGCTAAAAAAACCTGATTCATATATGCGATCGGCGGGTGAGGCACAAGGTTTCAAGTTAGGTCCACAGTATGCCGTTGGCATGATTTTTTTATCCAACGACGATGACAAAGCACGTGTTGTTAGGACTGAACTCGAAACCGCATTGTATGAGCAAGGTGTACATGTTTTAGGATGGCGTGAAGTTGCTATCGACCGCTCAGCTTTAGGCGATGAAGCTGCCGTATCCTGCCCCCGTATCGAACAATTGTTTGTTAATGCGGCCGATGGAATGCTCGAATCGGAATTCGAGCGGCGATTGTTTGTAGCACGTAGAATAACTGAAAAAAGCTTATCCGAAGCAGATGATTCTTTTTATGTGTGTAGTCTATCCTCGCGTGTTATTTCTTATAAGGGATTAATGATGCCGGAAAATTTACCGGTATTTTATCCTGAATTGAACGACTCTAATTTCGCGTCTTCCTTGTGTGTTTTTCATCAACGTTTTTCGACTAACACATGGCCGCAATGGCGTTTGTGTCAACCATTTCGCTTTCTTGCCCACAACGGCGAAATAAACACGATTCAGGGAAACCGGCATTGGGCTGAAGCGCGTAGTTATAAGTTCGAATCGCCGTTCCTAGCAAAAATGGATGCGATACGTCCGTTTTTATCGAGTGTCGATTCCGATTCCTGTAGTCTGGATAACATGTTGGAGGTGTTGGTAGCCGGGGGTATGGATATCTTTCGCGCCATGCACATTCTGATACCGCCGGCTTGGCAAAATGTGGAAACCATGGACCAGGATTTGCGTGCTTTTCATCGGTTTCATTCCATGCACATGGAGCCGTGGGACGGTCCGGCTGGTATCGTGTTAACCGATGGCCGCTACGCGGCCTGCGTTATGGATCGCAATGGCTTACGTCCTGCGCGTTATGTGGTGACACGTGATCGGCATATCACACTGGCATCCGAAATCGGTGTGTACGACTACGCGCAAGAAGATGTGATTGAAAAAGGGCGTTTGCGTCCGGGGCAAATGATTGCCGCGGATACCCAGTCGGGTGAGCTGCTGTTACCGGAAGAAATCGAGCGGCGTTTGCAAATTCGCAAACCCTACAAGCAATGGTTAAAAAAACACCAAGTCCGTTTGCATGCAAGTTTGTCAGAAGACAACGAGCCCGTAGCACCCTTGAATCCTGCGTCTTTGTTGGTTTATCAAAAGCTGTTTAATGTCACTTTTGAAGAACGCGACCAAGTGATTCGTGTGCTGGCTGAGGCAGGTCAAGAAGCGGTGGGTTCCATGGGCGACGACACGCCACTACCGGTTCTGTCCAAACATGTTCGTTCTTTATACGATTACTTTCGACAGCAATTCGCGCAAGTCACCAATCCACCCATTGATCCACTGCGTGAACGCATTGTCATGGCGTTGGAAACGTGTTTTGGTCGCGAGCAAAACATTTTTGAAGAAACCGAAGAACATGCGGCACGTGTTGTCATCGATTCGCCGGTACTGTCGAACGACAAATTTCGAAGATTATTGGCTATTGAAAATAAGCGTTACGCACACACCGTTATTAATCTGTGTTACGAGCAAGGCGATTTACTCAAAAGCGCGCTGGATAAAGTCTGTGAACAAGCCGTAACAGCGGTTCAGTCCGGCAAGACAATTTTGGTTTTATCCGACCGTGATATCGCTAAAGATCAGTTACCGGTTCATGCATTACTGGCAACGGGAGCAGTGCATCATCGATTGATTACACATGGTTTGCGTTGCGATGCCAATATTGTGGTTGAGACCGGTACCGCGCGGGATCCCCATCACTTTGCCGTGTTGTTAGGGTACGGTGCAACTGCAATCAACCCATACCTCGCTTATGAGATTCTCTACGACATGATTCGTGTCGGCGAGATTAAAAACAAGGATGCGGCTTCGGTACTCCGTTCCTACCGTCAAGGTATAAGCAAGGGTTTATATAAAATTATCTCCAAGATGGGGATCTCGACCATTGCCAGTTATCGTGGTGCCCAGTTGTTTGAAGCTGTAGGTTTGCATGACGAAGTGGTGGATTTTTGTTTCAAAGGGACACCAAACCGCTTACAAGGTACACGCTTTAAAGATCTCGAAGCCGATCAACGCGCACTGGCTACCGACGCCTGGCTTGCGCGCAAACCACTAGCTCAGGGCGGTATGCTCAAGTACGTTCACGGTGGCGAATATCATGCTTACAATCCGGATGTCATTCGCACGATTCACGAGGCGGTACAAAGCGGTGACTACGCCAGCTATAAAGAATTCTCTGATTTGGTAACCAAACGACCGGCGACGGTGATGCGTGATTTACTCGCCTTAAAACCGGATCGGTCATCGATTCCAACTGAACAAGTCGAACCGGTCGAGAACATACTACCGCGGTTCGATTCCGCCGGCATGTCGCTGGGTGCCTTGTCACCGGAAGCCCATGAAGCCTTAGCCGAAGCGATGAACGCCATTGGCGGACGCTCCAATTCCGGTGAAGGCGGCGAAGACCCGGAACGTTACGGAACAAACAAGACATCGAAAATCAAACAAGTGGCTTCCGGCCGCTTTGGTGTGACGCCTGCATATTTAACCAATGCGGAGGTGTTGCAAATAAAAGTCGCCCAAGGCGCAAAACCCGGTGAAGGCGGGCAACTGCCTGGACATAAGGTAAACGAATTAATTGCTAATTTGCGTTATTCCAAACCCGGTGTGGCCCTGATATCACCACCGCCACATCATGACATCTATTCCATCGAAGACCTTGCGCAATTGATATTTGATTTAAAGCAAATAAATCCGTCCGCGTTGGTGTCGGTTAAATTAGTAGCGGAAGCCGGGGTTGGAACTATCGCAGCCGGGGTCGCCAAAGCTTACGCGGATTTGATCACGATTGCCGGGTATGACGGTGGCACCGGCGCCAGTCCGTTGACCTCGGTAAAGAACGCCGGGGTTCCATGGGAACTTGGTCTGGCGGAGACCCGGCAAGCGTTATGCGCGAACAACTTGCGTGAAAAAGTCAAGCTGCAAGTCGACGGCGGTTTCAAAACGGGATTAGATGTTATCAAGGCCGCGATATTGGGTGCCGAAAGTTTTGGTTTTGGCACCATGCCTATGGTGGCACTCGGTTGTAAGTATTTACGCATATGTCATCTTAACAATTGCGCAACAGGCGTTGCCACTCAACACGTTGTTTTACGTAAACGGCATTTTATAGGCACCGCTGAGCGTGTGATTAATTATTTTACATTTGTAGCCACTGAGGTTCGTGAGTATTTAGCCCGATTAGGGTACCGGAGTCTTGAGGAGCTGATAGGGCGTACGGAGTTGTTAGAACCAGTCGAGGGTCAGACCGCGCGGCAACGTCAGCTTGATCTTTCGCCATTATTGTCAAAAGCCGGTATTCCTGAACAGAGTCCCCGGTTTTGCATATCGACTAATCGGCCTTGGGACAAGGGCGAGCTTGCCGAACGTATGGTGAACGACATGTTACCTGGCATAGAAAATCGTACCGGTGGCGAGTTTTCCTATTCGATCAAGAACGTCAACCGATCTATTGGTGCGCGTGTGTCTGGCGAGATTGCCCAGCGGCATGGTAACACGGGTATGGAACAAAACCCGGTAACGGTTCGCTTGAGCGGTACAGCTGGGCAAAGTTTTGGTGCCTGGAATGCCGGTGGTTTGCACATATACCTCGAAGGCGATGCCAACGATTATGTAGGCAAAGGTATGGCCGGCGGCAAGCTGGTGATTTACCCGCCGCCGGAATGCGATATCGAAAGCCAAAATTCGGCCATTATCGGCAACACTTGTTTATATGGTGCCACCGGCGGTAAGTTATTTGCCTCAGGGCGCGCCGGTGAGCGTTTTGCCGTGCGTAACTCAGGCACGTATGCAGTTATTGAAGGTTGTGGCGATCACGGCTGCGAATACATGACCGGCGGCGTGGTCGCGGTACTGGGTTCCACCGGTATCAATTTTGGCGCCGGTATGACGGGTGGGCTGGCGTTCGTACTGGATCTGGATCGAAACTTTGTCGATTGCTATAACCATGAATTGATTGATATTCACCGTGTCACACCGGAAGCCATGGAGGCGCATCTCAATTTTCTTCGCTACTTACTGGATGAATTCATTGACGAGACCGGCAGCCAGTGGGGTAAGACAGTCCGCGAGGATTTTCTAGATTTAGTGGGGCGCTTTTGGCTGGTAAAACCCAAAGCGTCAGATCTGGAATCTTTACTCGGCGCGCTGCTGCAAGCAGCGTAGATCAAACCGTCCACCCAGCAATTGGTTGTGAGTAATCATTTTCAATTCGTCGATTTGCCACGTCAGGATCCGGACAAGTTGCCGGCTCGTATCCGTGTGCACGAGTTTCGGGAAATTTACGATCATTACGCAGCGGACGCGGCAGCTGCGCAGGCGGGGCGTTGTATTGCTTGTGGCAATCCGTATTGCGAATGGAAATGCCCGGTGCATAATTTTATCCCCGATTGGCTGAAGTTGATTAACGAAGGACGGTTGTTCGAGGCAGCGGAGTTGTCTCATCAAACCAACTCACTACCGGAAATTTGTGGCAGAATTTGCCCGCAGGATCGTTTATGCGAAGGTGCGTGCACCCTTAACGATGGTTTTGGGGCTGTCACCATCGGTTCCATCGAAAAATACATTACCGATGAGGCATTGAAACAGGGTTGGACCCCTGACTTGTCCCACGTAAAACAAACAGGGAAACGTGTGGCGATCGTCGGGGCGGGTCCTGCCGGTTTGGCTTGCGCCGACGTGTTGTCGCGAAATGGCGTTCAAGCCATCGTATATGACCGTTATCCCGAAATCGGTGGCCTTCTAACTTTTGGTATTCCACCTTTTAAATTAGAAAAAAAGATCGTTTTAAAACGACGTGAATTGTTGGAACATGCAGGGGTTGAGTTCGTACTGAATACGGATGTTGGTCATGACATATTGTTTCCAGAGTTGGTTGAGGGCTACGAAGCGGTATTTCTTGGGATGGGGGCCTACACCTACATGCGTGGAGGATTTCGTGGTGAGCAACTCGACGGTGTGTACGAGGCTTTACCCTATTTAATATCCAATGTGAACAGGTTAATGGACTGGGAGGCTCATCCAAACGACTTTATCGATATGCGAGGTCGAACCGTTGTTGTACTGGGCGGCGGTGATACGGCTATGGATTGTGTACGAACAGCGGTACGCCAGGGTGCGCGAAGCGTGACATGCGTTTACCGGCGCGACGAACAAAACATGCCCGGATCGCGACGGGAGGTGTGGAATGCCAAAGAAGAAGGAGTCCATTTTTTATGGAATCGCCAACCGATTGAAATTGCCGGTGCATCGCAGGCGGAAGGCGTTAAGGTTGTAACAACAGAACTGGGTGAACCCGATGAACGCGGCCGGCGGCGACCTGAACCCGTGGCAGGCACGGAACAGGTGATACCCGCAGATCGCGTAATCATTGCTTTTGGTTTCCGTCCAAGTCCGCCAAAATGGTTTGTCGAAGCGGGTATAGAAGTCGACACTGCCTACAAAGTCAAAGTGTCTAACAACGGTGAATGGCCGTTTCAAACAACACATCCAAAGATATTCGCCGGCGGCGATATGGTGCGAGGCTCCGATCTTGTTGTAACCGCCGTATTCGAGGGTCGGGAAGCTGCCCAAGGTATTGTGGGTTACCTCGGCGTTTAGCAGCATATCACCGTAACGAGCGAACACTGAATATTGTAAATGATACTTGAAAACGACAGATTTTTGCGCGCGTTGCGGCGTGAACCAGTAGGTATAACGCCCATCTGGATAATGCGTCAGGCCGGCCGTTATCTCCCCGAGTACCGTGAAACACGTGAAAAAGCCGGTGACTTTTTGACCCTTTGCAAAACACCGGAATTGGCTTGCGAGGTCACACTACAACCATTGGCCCGGTTCCCGCTCGACGCGGCCATTCTATTTTCGGATATTCTGACGATTCCCGATGCGATGGGTCTCGGGCTTTCCATTGTTGAGAATCAGGGGCCGCGTTTTCAGCGTCCGGTGCGCTCGAAATCTGATGTTACGGGTCTTTCTTTGTTCGACCCGGAAAGCGAATTGCGCTATGTGATGGATGCCATTCGTTTGGTGGTGAGAGAGCTAAACACAAGGGTGCCGTTGATCGGATTTTCCGGTAGTCCTTGGACTGTCGCCACTTATATGGTGGAAGGTGGTGGCAGCAAAGATTTTTCGCAGATTAAAAAACTGATATTCGGCGATCCGGATACGGCGCATCAATTGCTTGATTTGTTAGCACATAGCGTTACAGAGTATCTCAACGCGCAAATAGCGGCCGGTGTAAACGCAGTGATGATTTTCGACACCTGGGGTGGTGTGTTGTCGCCACGTGACTATCAACTCTTTTCTCTGCAGTACATGCAGCAAATTATCGAGGGACTAAAACCAGGGGCGGATGGACAACCGGTACCTTCAATTCTATTCACCAAAGGTGGCGGACAATGGCTGGAAAGCATGGCGAATACGGGTTGCATAGCCTTGGGTGTCGATTGGACAACCGATATCGGCGCAGCGAGGCAACGGGTAGGCGATCGCGTTGCCTTGCAGGGTAATATGGACCCAGCCATACTTTACGCGTCACCTGATCGCATACGCGAGGAAGTTGAAGTAATTCTAAAAAGTTATGGCTCCGGCACAGGGCATGTGTTTAATCTCGGACACGGAATACACCCTGGCATCGATCCGGAGAAAGTCGCAGTGCTGGTAGACGCGGTGCATAAACAAAGTGAGTCGTTCCACCGGCCATAAAACGGAATGACTGTAGCCAGGCCATATCTGTTCGTATTACGTCATCTTTCCTTGTTTGTTTCTTTCTTCGGATTATGGTCACCCATCTCATTGGCGCAAATACCTGCTGGTCTCATTCTGGAACAGGTCACCAATGGGGGTAACGGTGTTGTCGCCATACGCGAAGCGGGTGATGGTACTAACCGGTTGTTTATCGTGCTCAGACACGGCGAAATCAAGATTCTCAATACACAGACTGGAGGTCTGTTAGCACAGCCGTTTTTAAATATCAGTAGCTTGGTGGATGACCGGGCCGGTGAACAGGGTTTGCTTGGGCTGGCATTTCATCCCAACTATAGGTCAAACGGCTTTTTCTATGTCAATTACACCCGTGACCTGGGTGATCCGAACGACCCATCCGGCGATCCCAAAGACCGCACGGTCATCGCTCGCTATTCCGTCCCGGCAGGCAATGCGAATGTCGCCAATGCAGGTTCCGCTTTAACGGTTCTTGAGATAGAGCAGGACGCGGGTAACCATAACGGTGGTGATATTCACTTTGGACCGGATGGATATCTGTATATTGGAATGGGCGATGGCGGTGGCGGCGGTGATCCCAACAATCGTGCCCAGGACAAGAGTGAGTTACTGGGTAAAATGTTACGCATCGATGTGGATGCGCCGGCGGGTTCGTTTAACGATTGTGGATTAAACGGGACTTACGGCATCCCTCCGGGCAATCCATTCGCTGACGGTGCGGGTGGTGACTGCGATGAAACCTGGGCGCTCGGTTTGCGTAATCCGTGGCGGTGGAGTTTCGACCGCAGTACGGGCGATATATTTATCGGCGATGTCGGCCAGAGTAGCGTCGAAGAAATCTCTTTTCAGCCCGCCGCTGCCGCGGGTTTGAACTATGGTTGGGATTGTAAAGAAGGTAATCAGAGCTTCCCTGGAGGTTCCACGTGTAGCGGCCCGCTAACCGATCCTATTTTGACCTACACCCATTCACTGGGTTGTTCAGTCACCGGCGGCTATCGTTACCGTGGTGGTTACGCGCCATTCTTTGGCAAATACGTCTATGGCGATTTTTGTACCGGACGCATCTGGATTGCTACGGAGAGTTCGCCAGGAAGTTGGTCTGCAATTCAATGGATGGACACGGCCATCAATATCAGCACTTTCGGCGAAGATAAAAACGGAAATATTTACCTTGCGGATCTGGGCGGTGCCGTTTATCGAATCGTAACACCGGTAGTTTCGGGTGGCCAACCACCCATCGGAAATCCGACTAATATCGTACCCATCATTCAGCTGTTGGTGGAATAGCTATCACATGGTCAGATGTCATCCGGTACATCTACTGTGTAATTTAGCGCCATGCGCCCACCGTCGCAGTAAATACATTGACCGGTGATATAAGAGGAATCGTCCGAGGCGAGAAACACGGCGACACTGGCGACCTCGTCCACCGTTCCGCAACGCAGCATCGGTGTGCGTGACAGGATCTTTTTCCGCGCGGCGTCGTCTACCATTACTTTCTCCAGCATTTCGGTGAGGATGCTTCCAGGACCTATGGAATTAACGCGCACGCCTTTATCTGCTAAAGCCACTGCCATCACACGGGTCAGTTGATCGATACCGCCTTTGGAAACGTTGTACGGTAAAATTGTAGGTATGGTCATCACGCCATTGACCGATGACATGTTGATAATGCTCCCAGATTTGCGTTCGGCCATATGTTTTGCCACCGCCTGACTGAGTAAAAACGGCCCCTTTAGATTAACCCGTAACACGGTTTCGTAGTCCTGTTCGCTGATATCGAGCACATCGCCGGTTCTTAAGATTGCCGCGTTATTGACACAAATGTCGATCCGGTCATGGGTCTCCAGTGTAGTTTTAACCAGTGATTCAATTTGCGCCGCATCGCTCACGTCGCAGTGAATAAAGTTAGTGTTTTCAATTGCTTTTACGGCGGTAGCGCCTTTTTCGACATCAATGTCGACGGCAATGACATGTGCGCCCTCATCGGAGAATCGTTGGGCGATACCGAGGCCAATGCCCTGCGCGGCACCGGTTACAATCACCACTTTTTCTTTTAACCGCATTACTTCATTACACTCCAGAAATTACTTATTGAAGATTTATAGATATCGTCCATTATCCCATGTTTGAGTAACAGTGACCGACAAACGTTTATTGGTGGAAAAGAAATCGGTAAGGCCACGTGACGCGGCGGTCATGATCCTATTTCGCGGCCACGGATGTCGGCGTGAGGTGTTAATGGGCCGGCGTTCAAAAAAAAGCCGCTTTATGCCGGACGTGTATGTATTTCCCGGCGGTGCGGTGGAACGTGGTGATAGCAATGTACGGAGTGTTTCCGAAATGAACTCTTCGTATATCGAATACATGTCAGTGGCAGATCGAATGAATATGGCGCGGCGTTTAGCCGTCGCAGCGGTGCGCGAAACATTTGAGGAAACCGGTTTAATCATCGGCGCATCGGGGGACGTCGGCGAAACTGATCACCCCGTCTGGAAAGTATTTCGTCAATGCGGACGCGCGCCCGATTTATCGACTCTCAGCTATATCGGCCGCGCTATTACGCCAACATTTCTTTCTATGCGTTTTCACGCACGATTTTTTCTGCACGAAGTATCCGGTGACGTCGGTCAATTAGGTGGTGACGGTGAATTGGTGGATCTGCAATGGATTTCTGTGCAGGATGCATTGGCGTTACCGCTAGCCGATGTGACCGAGTTCATGTTACGACATGTTGGCGATTTAGTTCAATCGGATAGGTATACTCCCCGTTATCCGTTGTTTACTTATAAAAAGAACGTTCCAAGAATAAAATACGCGGTTGAATGACTCACCCGCCTGATCGAATGCTAACGGCTATTTTTCGGCGAGTCGATAAGGTGTATCTAGTCCGGGTTGTGTATCGCACAACACTCGCCCGTCCTGATGTAAATGCAGCAATGTAGCGAACACAGAGCGCGCCGCGGCTGTATACATGGATTCAGGCAGGTCGTGATACATCGTGGGTACCATGTCATAGATGAAACCGATGTTTTGCTTAAGACAATCGACTATTTGGTTTTCCCGTTGTTGGCGGTGTGTGATATAGGCACGAACAAAAGGCTTTGGAGTTTCGATAGCCGCGCCATGGGTCGGCCAATAAACCCTATCATCACGCAATAATAATTTTTTTAGACTAGCCAGGTAATCTGTCATGTTGCCGTCCGGTGGTGAAATGATGGAGGTCGACCAGGCCATTACATGATCGCCGCAAAATAAAGCTTTTTGCTCGCGCAGTTGAAAACACATGTGATTGGATGTGTGACCAGGTGTATGCACACATTCAATCGACCAATCGCTTCCTTCTATAACGTCGCCGTCGTTTAGTCTAACGTCCGGTGTGAAATCCCAGTCTGCGCCTTCTTCGACTTCACCGCCAATGCTGAGGTTGCGGTTGGCATGGGGCCCAAAACCATAGGTTTTTGCTGTGCACGCTTCTTGCAACGTCCGGCTGGCGGGTGAGTGATCACGATGGGTGTGGGTGACCAAAATATGGGTAATTGTTTCACCCCAAACGCTGTCAAGCACCGCCTCCACATGCGACGGATCGTCCGGCCCAGGGTCAATCACGCATACCTCGCCTTCACCCACAATATAAGTACCGGTGCCGTGAAATGTGAAGGGGCTCGGGTTGCGCGCCACCACGCGCCGGATCAAGGGCGCCACCTGCTCAACCCGACCGTATTCGAAGACCAGGTGTTTGTTGAATGGAACGATGGACACCGTAACGTCAGCTGTTGTCAGTTGTTAAACTCAAGAGAACGCTGAGCCCGCTATGATAGCAACTGGGCCGCAAACGTGCGCTAACCCTAGCCTAATGATAGCCAAGACTTGGGGGATAAAGCCGGTGGTTTAGGTGTAAAACCTACAATACGGGGCAACTTGTTGCCTCATACAATCTGTAACAGGATAATGAAGAGTTACCACCGCGCGCCATGAGTGGTGTGGCGCATCGGCGTCGCGACCTCGCCGAACTCGTGGGAATAAAACCCCAAATCTTGGGCCGGGTGATCAGCAAATTCAAAAACAGTGGTTGGATCACCACTGATCGCGGTACGTTCGATGTGATTGACCGCGAGCAACTGGCGGCCGTTCTCGGATAAGTCGTTCTTAGTGCTTCGGTGAAGCGCCCTAAGGAACAATTTCGTTTATCGTCACATCGATGGTGTCACTACCGGCGACGGAGACTGGGCCCGTTAAACCTTGTAAGTCACCGGATTGCGGCAAGGCATTCCCGGTTTTAGAAATGCGCGCGCCAACGTTCACTTGCTCGAATTTTGATAGACGCATTTCCGGCATCATAGCCATGCTGTCATCCAGCGTGACTTGAACGGGAAGATCTTTTACCTGCTTACGTGCAACCGCCAGAGGCATCGGCGGTCCTTGCGGGGCCCGGGCGAAAATAAAAACGGCGTCAGTGGGCGCCGCTTGTTCAAGTAGCGAGTCATCGACGGTGACATTGACCGACACCGACACACTTGCCGGTTCCGTACTGGTTTGTTCGGGCAATGGAGCGGCGGTGGTTGTACCGGTTTCCTGTTCTACCTGGGCAATCATTTGGCGTAAATTGCTTAAGGGCTCGGAGCCCGGTTCCAAAATGCCTTCTAAATGTCGCCATAAACGCAAGGCTTCATCGGAGTTGCCCTGTTGTTGCGCCACAATACCGGATAGCCATAGTGCTCGGGGTTCGTTAGGGTTGGTGCTCAGTGCTCGGTTTAGAAAATCTTGTGCCTGAGAACTGGCTTGGCCTCGATCGGCAACAATCAAGGCGCCCGCATACTGCGCCAAAACTTCCGGTTGATCACCCACCAGTTCATGCAGTTTCTCATAAGCACCGATGGCTTCCTCATGGCGACCTATCACGGAGTACGACCGGGCGAGCATCATCCAGCCTTCGGCATCATCAGGGTTTTGTTCGAGACGTTGCGCCAGATTTTGCACCATGGTTTCAACCGATGCGACTTGTTGTTGGGGTGTTGTGCTTTGGGAGGGTTGCGTCGCATGTGGTTGTGACGCTTGCACCGGTAACTCATTTGTGAGCGTCGAAGGTGTCCCCACTGCGAGATAAAACCCACTGGCAACCACGGGAACGCAAAGGGCGATAACAACAGTCCAGACCGGGTTTTGTTGGGATATGGTTGATTTTGTATCGTGATGCAAGTCCGTTGCAAGGGTTTGTTCAAGTTCCAGTTTCGTTTCTTGGTATTCATCGTCCGTTATCGTGTTGTTTTCTAAATCCAGTTTAAGTTGAGCTAATCGTTCACGGGCAATGGCAATGTTTTGACTATCTTGATCTGCGAATGATGTTGACTGTGATCTCAACATTGCCGGCAAGACAAAAAACAATGCGGCAACAATTAGGACGACGGCGGACAGAAAGAAAAGAAACATCAATTACCTGCGAAGAGTAAATTAGTCTCGCAACAACGCCTGCGCTTGTTCAAGCTGTGGCTTGTCGACGAGGGGCGCAGTTTGCCGTTTTCGTCGTCGTATGACAAAAACAGCAGATATCACGCCTATCAATAAAATAATAAAAGGTCCGGTCCAGAGTAATATCGTGTTTTTCTTGACGGGAGGCCGGTACAGGACAAAATCACCATAGCGCGCGACCATAAAATTAATGATCTCGTCATCACTCGATCCAGCCTGAATCATGTTGTAAGTAATTTCGCGCAGGTCGGAGGCAAGTTCTGCATTTGAATCGGCGAGATTCTGGTTTTGGCAGACGAGACAACGCAATTCGGCAATCAGTTTTTTATAGCGTTGCTCATGTTGTGGAGAATCGAAGGTCAATAGTTCGACTTCCGCCAAGCTGTGAAAGGACAACATCAGGCCTAGCGCAAGACAAAGCCGTTTCATGCCGCGGTCCACCGTAGCGGGGATAACTGGCTGGTAGCGTTGGCGGTTTCTTGCTCTAGTGCTTGTAGCAACGGTTTGATTTTTTCTGCCAGATCCTTCTCCGTCACCGGGCCGATATGCTTGTAACGCACGACGCCGGTTTTATCGATGACGAATGTTTCCGGCACCCCGTACACCCCCCACTCAATACCAACGCTGCCGTCCATATCCACGGCCGTTACCTGATAAGGATTACCCAGGTCGGCCAACCAACGTTTGGCGTCGGCGTCTTTATCTTTATGATTTAAACCAATAATGGTAATACCCTCAGCCGCTAGTTCGTTGATAAGCGGGTGTTCGGTATAACAACCGGCGCACCACGAAGCCCAGACATTTAATAACCACACCTGTCCTTTCATGTCGGCAGTGCTAATGGTTTTTTGTGCATTGCTAAGTTGTGGTAGTGAAAACGTCGGGGCAGGTTTACCCACGAAAGGGGAGGGTACTTCGCGCGGATTCAGTTTCAAACCCGCCGCCAGAAAACCCGCGATCACCACGAACACGGCCAGTGGAATCAAGTAACGCATGACTCAGGCCGTGTTAGCCGACGCGGCCACCGTGTCTTGCGCGAAACCCTTTGCCCGCATGCGATAGCGTTTATCCGTTGCAGCCAGTAATCCACCCAAAGCCATAAACGCACCACCCAACCAAATCCAGCGCACGAACGGTTTGTAATAAAGCCGTATACTCCACGCACCGTCTTCGCCTAGAGCCTCACCGAGCGATACATATACGTCGCGGGTAAGACCAGCGTCAATACCGGCTTCGGTCATAGGGTTTTGTTGTACGATGTAAACCCGTTTCTCCGGTGTCAGCACCAAGGAACTATTACCTTCATACACTTTAACTTCACCGCGGGCCGCATTGTAATTAGGCCCTTGAGCCGAACGCACTCCTTGAAATTCATAGGTGACCGGTCCGATAGCATAGCTTTCGCCGGGCGCAAGACGCACATCTTCCTCAGCGCTGTAGATGCTGGTCAATGTGACACCGATGATAAAAACACCGACACCGAAGTGCGCGAATGTCATGCCATAGAAGGCTCTTGGCGTACTGGTTAAATTAAACCCACGTGCGCCGGCTATGCGCTTATACAAACCCATCATGGCCGTCAGCATGGTCCACATGCCAAGAGTCGTCCCCAGTGCGGCAGCGACACTGTAGTCTCCGTGCATCGCAAACGGTGTGGCCACGCCAATCACCAAACTGATTACTAACGCTATGACGAGGTTGTGCTTGAGGCGTGTTATTTGGTCGCGCTTCCAACGCAACATGGCACCGATGCCGACTAACACCGCCAGTGGCGCCATTAGTGGGATAAATACGCTATTAAAGTATGGCGGACCCACCGAGATTTTGCCCGCGCCCAAGGCGTCTAAAACCAATGGATACAGGGTGCCCAGCAATACGGTGGCGGCGGTGACCACCAAAAGCACATTATTGAGTAATAGTGCGGATTCACGCGATACCCATTCGAATGTTCCAAAGCTGCGAATCTGCGGTGCGCGCCACGCATAGAGTAACAACGATCCGCCCACCACAATGGCTAGAAAGATCAGTATAAACAGACCACGGGCGGGGTCGGTGGCAAAAGCATGTACCGAGGTCAACACACCGGAGCGCACCAAAAAAGTGCCTAGCAAAGAGAGGGAAAAGGCAAACACCGCCAATAACACCGTCCAGGCTTTAAACACATTGCGTTGTTCGCTAGCCGCCAGGGAATGAATCAATGCCGTGCCCACCAACCAGGGCATAAACGATGCGTTCTCGACCGGATCCCAGAACCACCAGCCACCCCAACCGAGTTCGTAATACGCCCACCAACTGCCCAGTGTGATGCCAAGAGTAAGAAACACCCAGGCGACGGTGGTCCAGGGCCTTGACCAACGTGCCCAGGCGGCATCCAGCCGGCCTTGAATCAAAGCCGCCACAGCAAAGGCGAAGGCCACGGAAAAACCGACATAACCCATGTATAACATGGGCGGATGGATGGCGAGACCGGGGTCTTGTAACAACGGATTCAGATCACGTCCTTCGACGGGTACCGGAATCAATCGTTCGAATGGATTGGAGGTGAGTAACATGAACAACAAAAAACCGATGCTGACCATCCCCATGACCGCAATTACCCTTGCGATCATGGCTTGCGGAATGCTACGGCTAAACACGGTCACCGCCCCCGTCCAAGCGGCCAGTGTCAAGGCCCACAGGAGCAAAGATCCTTCATGCGCGCCCCATACACCGGAAATTCGATAAATAGCCGGCAAGGCGGTGTTGGAGTTATGTGCGACATATGCCACGGAAAAATCGTGTGTTAAGAACGCGTAAGTCAAACACGCATAGGCAATGGCAACAAACAACAGTTGCGCCTGGGCTGAGGGGCGTGCCACCGCCATCCAGGCAGGGATGCCCCGTAACGCGCCTATCAATGGCACCGTCGCTTGCACCAGTGCCATAGCCAGTGCCAAACACAAGGCAAAATTACCGATCTCAGGAATCATTGCAGTTTATCTTGCATCGCTTTGGCGATTGCGTCATTTACTTCCGGTGGCATGTAATTTTCGTCGTGCTTGGCCAATACTTCTTCGGCCACGAAAACATTGCCCTCAACGAGTTTGCCTTGGGCGACAATGCCTTGTCCCTCGCGAAACAAATCGGGCAGTATGCCGGTGTACTTGACCGGCACGGCATTGGCGGTATCGGTCAATTCGAACTCGACTGTCAAGCCGTCGCCTGGTCGTTGCACACTGCCGTCCACTACCATGCCGCCGAGACGAAACGTAGTGTTGCCGGGTGCTTCACCTTGCACCACTTGTGTCGGACTGAAGAATAAGTTGATGTTCTCGTTTAACGCCAACAAGGCCAATGTCACTGCGATACCGATGCCGGCAACCAATAGCGATACCAGGATAAGACGTTGTTTGCGGCGTGGTGTCATTGCTTCGCGTCTTGTCTTTTAAACGTATCGGTTAAGCGGTTGACGATGGTTTTGTGTTGCCACTTGGGAATCAAGATATTCAGAATCAGTATCAGTGCGGCCAGTCCGTATGACATCCAGACAAAGAACGCGTAACCGCCCATATTAAAAAATTCAGCCATTAAAACTCAATCAGCCTCGTAGGGATTTGTGTGGAGAACATTTCTCAAAATAGTCGAGCGCAGACGAGACGAGGCGAAAACAATCGAAAAAGCGGAGTGTATATGACAATACATGAGCATTTTGAGATTGTTTTCAACAAAGTATCGGCAAAGCGTAGACATTTTTATGTGACTTTAGTCACGTGATGTTATTACCAGTTGCCTGACCCAGTTGGAACGTTTTTCTTGTTCCAGTATCTCGTTACGTGTGCGCAGCAGCACGGCCCAGAGATAATAAAATTGAAACGCAATCGCCATGACGAGCAGCGGAGTGAGCATACTCAGATGAATCGAAGGTTTATCGAATTTGGTCACGGTAGCGCCTTGATGCAACGTCTGCCACCACTCCACCGAATAATGAATAATGGGTATATTGACCACGCCAACGATAGCCAGCACCGCCCCGGCGCGGGCACCCTGCCGGCGATCCGGAATGGCGGATACCAGAGCAATATAGCCGAGATATAAAAACAATAGAATCAACTCCGAGGTCAGACGCGCGTCCCACACCCAATAGGTACCCCACATCGGTTTACCCCACAGGGAACCCGTTAACAACGCCAAAGCAGTGAAAGATGCGCCAATCGGAGCGCTGGCGCGGGCCACGGCTTCGGCCAGTTTCATGCGCCAGATGAGGACGATGGCGCCACAAATCGCCAGCACCACATACACAAACATGGACATCCAGGCGGATGGAACATGAATAAAGATGATGCGGTAGCTGTCACCTTGCTGGTAATCCGCCGGCGCCAACACTAAACCACCGTATAAGCCCACGATCAATAAAATCACCGTGATGGCCGCAGCCCACGGAATTAACTTGCCCGCCAAGTCATAAAAATACTTAGGCGAGCCTAGACGATGAAACCACAACCACGGCGAAACGGATTGCCGTGTCAACGTATCTTCGGTTACTTGAGATTTGGCCACGATGGATTATGATGGTTCGAAGCCGGGAAAATTCCCGGATAGGCATTCGTTATTCTACCTTTTGTCACTTGTTCAAGGCTATTCGAGTAGTCGTTAAAGGCTTTGATTTGTATCAATTTAAGTTATTGTAGAAACAAAAAAGTTGCACTGACTTATGGCTAGTGTAAATCCTGGCACCTAAAATCAAAAACTAACAAAAAGTTAATGATCAAAGACCACCGTCTTGAAGCGGCCGACCTCGAATGCGTGCGGGGCGATCAGCAATTGTTTACCGGCTTGAGTTTCGCGCTGGAGGCTGGTAACGCGTTGCAAGTGGAAGGCACAAATGGTTCCGGAAAGACCAGTTTGTTGCGTCTGCTGTGTGGCCTCAGTATGCCGGAATCCGGTGTTATCCGCTGGTGTGGCCGGGATATTCGTGAATGCCGCGTGGACTATCAATCCCAACTGACCTATGTCGGGCATATTCACGGTATCAAAGATGATTTAACCGCCGTGGAAAATTTAGATATGGTACGTGTTCTAGGGACATCGAATGATGTGTCAGCGCAATCCGCATTACAACGCATGGGGTTGATTGGTTACGAACGTACTTTGTGTCGGCACATGTCAGCGGGGCAACGCCGCCGCGTCACCTTAGCGCGGTTGTTGCTCAGCAACGCAGACTTATGGATATTGGATGAACCTCTCACCGCGATTGATAAACACGGTATAGCGGAACTGGAGCAGGTTTTCCGCGACCATGTAAGCAGTGGAGGCAGTTTGATCATCACTAGCCATCAACCCGTGCGTCTCGCCAGTGCGAGTGTACAGACATTGCGTTTAAACTGATGGCTCAGTCAAGTCTGGGCGGAGCGTTCGCGTTTATGCTGAAACGCGATTTGACACTGGCCTTTCGCCGTCCGGGTGAACTGGTGAACCCGATTTTGTTTTTTGTGATTGTCGTCACATTGTTTCCCTTGGGTGTAGGCTCGGAACCCAGTTTGCTGCGTGAACTTGCGCCCGGTGTGTTATGGGTCGCCGCGTTATTAGCGACACTACTCGCACTGGATGGCTTGTTTCGTTCCGATTTCGATGACGGCAGCCTGGAACAAATAATGTTGTCTCCGCAACCGGTTTCAATGTTGGTTTTGGCCAAAGTTTTCGCGCATTGGTTAGTGACCGGTTTGCCTCTAATAGTTATCTCGCCGTTGTTGGCAGCCTTAGTAAATCTGCCGGTCACAGTATTCGGTAAACTCATTTTGGCTCTGTTGTTGGGAACACCCACCTTGAGTTTTATTGGCGCCATCGGCGCCGCATTGACGCTGGCCGTGAGACGCGGTGGTGTGTTGTTGACTTTACTGGTGTTACCGCTCTACGTGCCAGTTCTAATCTTTGGTGCCAATCTAATCCATGCTGCTATGATGGATTTGCCCACGCTGGGTCAGTTCTACTTGCTAGGTGCGATGTTAGTCTTGGCAATCTCCCTATCCCCATTCGCCATAGCTGCGGCCCTGCGGGTTAGTTTGCACTGAGGCTCCTAGTTTTGGAAACTGGTTTGATCAAGTGCGTCTGGTAAAATCCATAAAATATATAAATAACAAATAGTTATACTGTTAGTCGTTTTTACGCTCTCTTAGGTTTGTAACTCGATTCTGTCTTTCAGTGGCCGGATATATCGGATAAAATAGTCGTTACTTATTCATTAATAACGACGTTTTTATCCTAATGTCGCAAAGACGAAATACCATTGAAGCTGCGATGGCCGAGTTTCGTAAACAGGGTGGAATACTGCATACCGGAAAAGCGATCAAACTCGGCATACATCCACGAACACTGTATCAAATGCGGGATTCAGGAATAGTAGAGCGCCTTGCCCGTGGTGTATACCGGCTGAGTGAGCTACCTCCACTGAGTAACCCAGATCTCGTGACGGTGGCTACTAAAATCCCTGACGGCGTTATCTGTCTGATATCAGCGCTTGCCTATCACCATCTTACAACTCAAATACCGGCCGAAGTCTCGATCGCACTCAAGGCGAAATCACGGCCACGAAAACTCTCATATCCACCAATAAAAATATACTGGTATTCGAAAAGCGCTTATTCAGTAGGGATTGAAAACTACAAAATCGACAACGTCGATATACGAATCTATAACCCGGAGAAGACAATCGCGGATTGTTTCAAGTACAGAAATCGCATAGGCATGGACACGGTGCTGGAGGCACTGTCGCTCTACCGGGAACGAAGAAAACCAAAGCTAAAAGAACTCATGCAGTTTGCACGAACATGCAGAGTGGAGAAAGTGATGCGTCCCTACCTTGAAGCGGCGCGATGAATAAACCACAACCAAAAAACCTCAGTGCATCGGTTCACCAGCGCCTCCTGAATAACGCCCGGGAAACTGGCCGCCCCTTTAGTGAGGTATTGCAATATTTCGCCATGGAGCGATTCCTGTACCGGCTTTCCGTGTCGCCGTTCGCTGATACATTTATTCTAAAAGGAGCCTTGCTGTTTCGTGCCTGGGATACGCCAAAACGTCGGCCAACGATGGACATCGATCTTCTGGGTTATACAGATAACACGCCAGAAAACATTTCGCGCGCAATAAAGCAGATATGTGTTGAACAAGTTGAACCCGACGGTGTCGAATTTGACCCGGACTCGGTAGTGTCGGTGGCCATTAAGGAGGATGCGGATTACGCCGGTGTTCGTTCGCGGTTTCAAGGTCGTTTAGGTAATGCGCGAGTTTCCATGCAGATTGATGTTGGGTTCGGCGACATCATTCACCCGCATGCCCAGAAACTTCAATATCCGGCAATTCTGGATTTCCCCGTCGCTGAACTACGTGGTTATTCGCATGAAAGTGTCATTGCCGAAAAAATCGAAGCGATGGTGTACTTAGGCCGCCTCAACAGCCGAATGAAGGATTACTACGACGTCTGGCTTTGCGCGCGACAGTATCATTTTGACGGTGCGAGTCTAGTCTCCGCAATCCGAAAAACATTTTTGAATAGAGGCACACAACCAGTACAGTTTTCGGAAATACGAAATGAAATTTATAACAACGACAACCTGCAAGTGCAGTGGCGAGGATTTATGCGCAAATCAAATATAGCCGAACCGGGTCAGTTTGAATCACTCGATCCGACGCTATCGATGTTTCTCGATGCACCATTGGTGGCCGTGGTGGCTGGAGAAGCATTCGACGCCCGTTGGCTGCCTGCCGGGCCATGGTCTGGGGTTTAGACTCGTACTTCGTCGGTGATTGCGTTAGTGGGGTTGTTACCTTTTTTTAAAGTCATATCGCTATGATTCAGCTAAACAACTTAGAAGCCGTCGAGCGGCGATTGTGGGGCAGTGCAGACACCCTGCGTTCTAACAGCAACTACGCCAGCAATGAATATTTTCTGCCGGTCATGGGGCTTATCTTTCTGCGCCATGCCTATAGTCGCTATCTGGCCGTCAAGCCCGAGATCGAAGAGTCGCTTCCCAGTCGCGGTGGCAAGACGCGCCCGCTGACGAAAGAAGACTTTTCGCGGAAAAGCGCGATATTCCTGCAACCGGAGGCACAGTTTGACCACTTGGTCGGTTTGACAGATGCTGATGACCGCGCTCAGGCCATCATCGATGCGATGGAAGCCATTGAAGGTGACTACGAAACACTGAAGGGTGTGCTACCCAAGAGCGAGTACCAGGAGCTGGACAACGATGTTCTGGGTAGTTTGCTCCGTACATTTAACGATCCCGCACTGAAGACAGCGCAAGGCGATGTATTCGGGCGCATCTACGAATACTTTTTGACGAAGTTCGCCGATCAGAAGGCGCATGACGGCGGCGAATTCTTTACGCCAGTTTCACTGGTGCAGATGATCGTGAATGTCATAGAGCCCGATCATGGCAATGTGATTGATCCCGCTTGCGGTTCGGGCGGTATGTTTGTGCAGAGCGCGCATTTTATTGAGCACCTGCATAAGAGCCCTCAGGATGCTGTGACGTTCTACGGGATGGAGAAGAACCCGACTACGATCCGCCTGGCCAAAATGAACCTGGCCGTGCATGGGCTGGAAGGCAATATCCAGAAAGCGATTAGTTATTACGAAGACCCGCATAACTTCCTCGGCAAAGCCGACTTCGTCATGGCCAATCCGCCATTCAACGTCGATGACGTGGATGCGGAAAAGATTAAGAATGATCCGCGTCTTCCGTTTGGCTTGCCTGGGGTCAATAAAAAGGGGGCAGTTTCCAACGGTAACTATCTGTGGATCTCCTATTTTTACAGTTACCTCAGCGAAAAGGGCCGCAGTGGTTTCGTCATGTCTTCTCAGGCTTCCAGTGCGGGAGGCGGTGAGGCCGAGGTGCGTCGTAAGCTGGTGGAGTCCGGTCACGTTGACGCCATGGTCGCTATACGTAGTAATTTTTTCTACACGAGAGCCGTTCCCTGCGAGCTCTGGTTTTTGAATCGAGGCAAGCCTAAAGAGCACCAAGACAAGGTCCTGATGTTGGATGCCCGCAATGTCTTCCGAAAAGTAACCAGGAAAATCTACGACTTCTCGCCGGAGCAATTACAGAACTTAACCGCAATTGTCTGGCTCTATCGTGGACAGAACAAGCGTTTCTTTGAGCTAGTTGCAAGCTACTTGGATCGAGTATTGCAGGAGGCGAGGGAATCCAATTCGCCGGTCGATGAATATGCGAAAGCTCTGGACTCGCTGCTTGCGAAATTGACCGATGTCGATGATGAAACCATGAAGCTGAGAGAAGCGCTTACGGCTGACGTAGATGCATTCCAGTCTGCTATCGAGAAGGCCGGTAAGGCACGGGAGAAGGCTGAGAGAAGCAATGAGGCGCTCAAAAAATCTTCAAAGGATCTTGAGCCGCTGGCGGAGATGAGCCGCGACTTGATCAAGGTAATTGATCAGCTTTACAAGTATTCGGAAAAGCAAGCCAAGGAGACTGGAGAGCGCGGGCTAAACAAACCGCTCAAAGAGTTGGATGAGCTTCGCAAGGACGTTGTGGAGCAACTAAAAACGGTCCGTTATTTCCACCGGCAGGCTGTTTGGTTACACGACCGCTTCCCAGATGGCGAGCTTGCGGATGTCGAGGGCTTGGTCAAACTGGTAGATCGAGCGGAAATTGAAGAGAACGATTGGAGTTTGACGCCGGGACGTTATGTTGGCGTTGCGCCGGACGAAGACGATGAAGACTTCGATTTCGAAGAAACCCTTCGCGATATTCATGTCGAGTTAAAGGGTCTGAATGATGAAGCAGCAGACCTTGCCGCCCAAATCCAGAAAAATTTCGAGGAGCTAGGGGTATGACCTGGGAAACTAGGCCTCTTGGTGAAATCGCTGATTTCTGTCTTGGCAAGATGCTCGACGCAAAGAAAAACCGGGGGGATTTTCTGCCGTACCTAGCAAACGTCAATGTTCGATGGGGGGCTTTCGAGCTAGACGACTTACGTGAAATGCGATTCGAAACTCACGAGCTAGAACGCTTCGGCCTCAAATATGGCGATATCGTTATGTGCGAAGGTGGTGAGCCCGGGCGATGTGCAATCTGGAAGGACAGTGTTCCCGGGATGATGTTTCAGAAAGCGCTTCACAGGATACGTCCCTTCGAAGGCGTGGATTTTCGTTACTTGTTTTATGCTTTTCTGCACAAGGGGAAACTCAACGGATTCTCTCCACTACTTACGGGATCGACTATCAAGCATTTGCCTAAGGAAAAGCTTGCGAAGGTTGAAGTTCCGTTGCCTCCAGAGGAGATCCAAGTCCGCATCGCAGACCTACTCTCGATCTATGACGACCTCATTGAAAACAATCGGCGGCGGATTGAGTTACTCGAACAATCGGCTCGGGAGTTTTACAAAGAATGGTTTGTGCGGTTTCGTTTCCCGGGGCATGAGCATGTCAAAATTATCGATGGCATCCCGGATGGTTGGTCTGAAACCACGCTTGGTGATAGCGCTCTTAACTTCGATCGAAAGCGAGTGCCTTTATCCGTGCTGGAGCGCGAACAAAGAGTTGGCCAATATCCTTATTACGGCGCCGCCGGTATCCTAGGTTTCATCGATGATTATTTGTTTGATGGCAGATATTTGCTAATGGGAGAGGATGGTACGGTCGTAACCAAATCAGGTTCTCCCATGCTCCAGCTCGTAGAAGGGCAGTTTTGGGTGAATAACCATGCTCATGTCTTGCAAGGCGATTCACTTTCCACCGAGTATTTATTCTGTGCGCTGAGCTTGTATCAGATTGCGGGGCATATTACGGGTGTGGCCCAGCCAAAAATCACTCAAAAGAATATGAACCGTATTCCGTTGCCGAGGCCTACCGAGGCCCTAATTAGCGAGTTTGATGACTTCGCGCGACCGGTATTTGCTCAAGTATTCGCGCTGAAGAGAGCGAATGAATCTCTTGTTGCCGCTCGCGATCTTTTGCTGCCGAAGCTGATGAACGGGGACCTTGCGGCATGACGCCCCTCAATGAAGACACGCTTGTTCAGCAAACTACAGCCGACTACCTTGAGGACGAACTTGGTTGGGAAAGTGTCTTTGCCTACAACAATGAAACATTCGGGCCGGAAGGTACGCTCGGTCGCAAATCCGACAAGGAGACTGTCCTCACGCGCTACCTGGGCGAGGCGCTCGTTAAACTAAATCCCGGCTTGCCCGATGCCGCATATCAGGACGCTCTTAGGCAGATCATCGATGCGCCCGTCACCCAAAACACGCTGCAAACGAACAAGGAGAAGTATGAGTTCCTGCGAAATGGCGTGAAGGTCCAGTACCGGAAGTCAGATGGTCAGCTAGAGAAGAAAACACTTCGCGTCATCGACTTCGAGAACCCGGACAACAATCATTATCTCTGCGTCCGGGAACTGTGGATAAAAGGCGATATCTACCGCCGCCGCGCCGACGTTGTCGGCTTCGTGAATGGTTTGCCGTTGCTTTTCATGGAATGCAAAGCGCTGCACAAAGATATCCGTCGTGCCTATGAGGAAAACCTGTCGGATTATAAGGACACCATTCCGCATCTTTTTCACCACAATGGGTTTATTGTCCTCGGTAATGGCGTCGAAGCGAAAGTTGGCTCGTTGTCCAGTAAGTTCGAGCACTTTAATGACTGGAAGCGCCTGGCAGAAGAAGAGCCGGGCATTGTGGACATGGAAACCCTGCTCAAGGGTATCTGCACCAAGCGCGACTTTCTCGATCTATTCGAGAACTTCATTCTCTTTGATGAAAGCGAAGGCGGCCTTGCCAAGATCGTAGCGCGGAACCACCAATATCTTGGCGTTAATCGAGCTATTGCGGCAGCCCGTGACAGGGAAGCGCGGCAAGGCAAGCTAGGCGTTTTCTGGCATACACAAGGTTCCGGCAAGTCATACTCGATTGTCTTCTTCACTCGGAAGATCCACCGCACGATCGGGGGCAACTATACGTTCTTGGTCTGCACTGACCGGGATGACCTGGACGGTCAGATATACAAGACCTTCGCTGGTTGTGGCCTGGTCGATAACGACCGCGACAAGTGCCGCGCTGGCTCCGGAGATGACCTGAAAGACCTGCTAGAGCAGCACAAAGCCTATGTCTTCACGCTGATCCAGAAATTCAATAAGGACGTCGATCCCGAAGACCCTTATTCAGATCGTAATGACATCATTGTCATTACGGATGAGGCGCACCGCACCCAGTACGGGCGTTTATCGCTGAATATGCGCAATGCGCTCCCGAATGCGAGCTACATCGGCTTTACCGGCACACCGCTATTCTCGGATGACGAGATTACCCGCCGCGTGTTCGGTGACTACATCTCAACTTACGATTTCCAGCGTGCGGTTGAGGATAACGCGACCGTCCCACTCTACTATGACGCCCGAGGCGAAAAGCTCGGTCTGGCCACAAATGACCTGAACGAGCGGATAGCGGCAAAGCTGGAAGAGCTTGAGCTTGATGACGTGGATACGGCGGCGCGGCTGGAAAAAGAACTGAAACGAGATTATCACCTGATTACGTCCGATGATCGGCTGGAAAAGATAGCGAGGGACTTTGTCGATCATTACAGCACCCAATGGGAAACCGGCAAGGCGATGTTCGTCTGCATCGATAAAGTGACCTGCGTAAAGATGCATGGCCTGATTTCCAAGCATTGGGATGAGCGAATTGCCGAGCTGGAGAAAGAAGTCGGGGAAAGCAAAGACGAGCAAGAGCAGGCGCAGTTACGCCATCAGCTTGCCTGGATGAAAGAGACCCGCATAGCCGTTGTGGTCAGTGAGGAGCAGGGCGAGGTAGATAAGTTCCGCAAATGGGACCTGGATATCCAGCCCCATCGAAAACTCATCAAGGAAGGCTACGAAACCGACGACGGTAAACGCATCGATCTTGAGAGCGCGTTCAAGAAGGATGAGCATCCTTTCCGCGTCGCCATTGTTTGCGCGATGTGGCTGACTGGTTTTGATGTCCGCAGCCTGTCCACGCTTTATCTCGACAAACCGCTGAAGGCCCATACGCTGATGCAGGCGATCGCCAGGGCCAACCGCGTGCACGAAGGAAAGAACAACGGACTGATTGTCGATTATTGCGGCATCCTCAAGAATTTACGCAAAGCGCTCGCGACTTTTGCCGGACATCAGGGTACGGGTAACGTGGATGAACCCGAGATGCCGCCCGAGATCGATCCGGTCCGGCCCGAGGAAGAATTGCTCGCCGATCTCGAAGAGTCGGTTCAGGCGGTGCGTGACTTTCTCGACAGACGCAGTGTCCGTTTGGGCGACGTGATTGCACTCACCGGATTTGGCCGCAATAAGGCCATACGGGACGCGAAAGAAACCGTCAACGAAAACGAAGAAACACGCAAGCGCTTCGAGATTATTTGCCGGGAGGTGTTCAAGAAGTTCAAAGCCTGTTTAACCATCAAGGGCGTGAACGACTACCGGCATGCCTACGATGCGATCAACATCATCTACAAAAGCCTGCAAGAGGACGTCGAAAGGGCGGATATTTCCGACATCATCCGAGCGCTTCACGAAATCATCGCGGAGTCACTGGAAGTAACGGAAGTGCGGGAAGGAAAGGAAGACCGGAAATACGACATCAGTTGTATCGACTTCGACCGCCTGCGTAAGGAGTTCGAACGCACACCTGCGAAGAACACCGTGACGCTATCGCTGAAGGAGATGATCGAAAAACGGCTTCAGAAAATGCTCGCGCAGAATCCGATGCGCGCGGACTTTCAAAAGCACTACGAGGAGATCGTCGCCGAGTATAACAACGAGAAAGACCGGGCCTTGATCGAGCGGACCTTTGAGGAGCTGCTCAAACTCGCCGAGTCCTTGAGCGACGAAGAGAAGCGCGCGGTACGCGAAGGGCTGGATGAGCAGTCTCTTGCGCTTTTTGATCTGCTGCTCAAGCCCGATCTCTCAAAACAGGAGATTACCCGGATAAAGAAGGTAGCCGAAGGTTTGTATGCGACGTTAAAAAACGAGATTGCGCGTATCCAGGATTTCGCATCCAAACAGGCGACCCGCGATGCGATCAAGGTAAAGATCAAGGATTATCTCTGGGATGAGAAGACCGGCTTACCCAGGAGTTTTTCGCCCGGTGAGATCGAAGAAAAAACCGACGCCGTATTTGCGCACCTGTTAACGAGTGTCAGGCATGATACCTGGAACATTGATGGTGCCGGCAACCGCGCGCTGCACTAGCTACTCAGGGCGCAGGCTGCGTTTGCGGGTCAGTTTGCAGTAAGTTGAGGCTCCAGTTCTTGGCAAACCGGGTTTGGTTGTGTTTGTTGAGGCGGTCTATTTTTTAACTGTAAGATTTCTTGTTGCGTTCCTTCCGCATCCTCGATGTATTCATTGGTTTTTGTCGCCAACGCCAGCGCCTTTTCTGATTGGGTCAAAGCGGAATCAAAACAGTTTAATTTGCTCAAGGCCATAGCCAGATTATTTCTAGCGGGTACGTGGTCCGGATTGATATTGAGCAAGTGCGTATATGTTAATACCGCGGTTTGGTAGTGGCCATTCGCGTAGTAGGCGTTGGCTAGACCGAGTTGAGCGACCTGGTTATGGGGCCACTTTTCAAGTAATCGAGGGTAGGCTTCGATTAAGATATTCGGTTCGTCCAATCGTTCCATCGCTACGATTGCCTTAAGATACTTTTCCTGGTCGATATGCGCGGGTGTTTCGTTGGGCCTCAAAGCAACGAATGACCACGCCCCAGCTCGCCGCCAGGTACGTAAAAATTTACGAGTACTCAGTTCGAGGCGTTTATTAGTTCCGGAACGTAGGATAAAGACACCGTTAGCGGGCTTAAAACCGACGACGACGGCGTAGTGCCACCACGGTCTAATTTTCAAACCCAGATTCTGTAAAACCAATACCGGCCGGCCGGCATATAATTCATCGATTATGTGACTCATGTCACCTTTTAAAGTGTAGGGGATGCGTCCATAACGCCGGGTGGCGGTTAGCAATTCAATTTGTAAACTGCCTTTACGCTGTGGTAAATAAATCTTACTCACCAAATCGTTTGGTAGCACGTCGACGGCACTGGCGCCAAGGATGCTAGCCAATGCCGCCGGCCCGCAGTGATACTCCTTTTGTGGGAAAAACGGTGTGTTAGCTAGCTCGACGGACTCACTTGTGTCCACCGGAGTGTTCTTGTCCGTTGGTGTGGAGACGCATCCCGATAGTATAAAAAGTACAAGCGAGGCCACGACGAAACATGACCTTGCCGGCAATGACGGATTACAAGCGATTGAAAATGTTAGTGACACCCAGCAGTTCTAGTATAAGCAACACAATAAATACGATACCAATCACTTCTAAGGCGCTGGCACCCGCTGGCATATTGTCCATGCGCGCGGCCAGTATCTGCAATTCTTCGTCGGTCATCATTTGTATGCGAGCCTGAACATCCGCTGCCTTGACACCCATTTGTTTAAGCTGTTGTGCCACCGACTGCTGTGCCAGCCAGGCGTCTGCCTTATGCAGTATTCCCTCTCTGGTTTCCGATTGCAGCACGGTTTGTGTGCCAATCAAACCGGCTTGAGCGGCCGGCACATAGCCTTGTGCGAGCAGGGCTAATGCCACGATGACCGTCGTCACTTTTTTCAAATTTCGTTTCATTGTTGTCTCCAACTGTTGTATTGCGATACTAGCCCCCGGACGAGTCGAAAACATTTTGCAGGCTATCCTTGATGGCTTGCAACCGGCTTTCGGCGTTCAGCATTTTTTCGCGAAATTCGTCCCGTTTGGCGCGCACATTGTTTAAACGCGTATTGAGGTGTTCTACTTGAGCATGCGCAGCATCTATTTCTAACGATTGGGTTTCGAGCTGCGCCTGTAGTTGTTTTACCTGTGCATGAAATTCGTCCCGTTTGGCTTTGACCTTTTCCAACCGCCCGGTAAGTTGGGCAATCTGCTCCTGGCCTGCTGTAATGGTGTTCTTGACACTGTCCAATTCCGCTTGCACGGACTCATACGACGATTTTATGCTTTGCAATTCGCTTTTGGACTGTTCAGCGGTGGCGCTCAGTGATTGATTTTGCATGGTCAACTCATCCAGTTGAGTTTGCAACTCTGCAACACCGCCGTCGCCACACGCGCTTAACAACATTGTTGTCGCAGCCACAGTACCGCACGCAATGATATTTCTTATATAACGCTTTAGGTTCACTTTTTGCCCCCTGGGTTATTCAAAAGTCGAATTCATTATCGGTTCTTCCAGTTTGCTGCGCGTTTTTCCGCGAATGCGGCCATGCCTTCAGGTTGATCCTCTGTCGCAAACAACGAATGGAATAAACGCCGCTCGAAACGAATGCCTTCACTCAAAGTCACCTCGTAGGCACGGTTTACTGACTCTTTAGTCATTAGCGTCGACGGCCGGGACTTTTCGGCAATCGCCTGTGCCGTTTTTATTGCTTCTTCCACCAAGTCGGCAGCGGGAATAATGCGGCTGACTAAGCCGGCGCGTTCCGCTTCTTCCGCATCCATCATGCGACCGGTGAGGCACAAATCCATGGCTTTGGATTTTCCCACGAAACGGGTTAAACGTTGGGTGCCGCCGGCGCCGGGAATAATGCCGAGATTGATTTCCGGTTGACCGAATTTTGCGTTATCAGCGGCCAGAATGAAATCGCACATCATGGCAAGTTCGCAGCCGCCGCCCAGGGCATAACCGGATACGGCCGCGATAACGGGTTTACGACAAGAAGCGACGCGTTCCCAGGTGTCAGTAATGAAATCGGACAAATAAGCGTCCATATAAGTTTTATCTTTCATTTCCTTGATATCGGCGCCCGCCGCAAACGCTTTTTCATTGCCCGTAATCACCATCGCTCCAATAGCATCGTCCTGTTCGAACGCATCCAGCGCATCGCTAAGCTCCGCCATCAGCGCCGATGACAATGCATTTAAGGCCTTAGGCCGATTCAGAGTGATTAGACCGACGTTGCCCCGAGTTTCAACCAGGATGTATTGGTAAGGCATGCGTGTTCTCCACATATAACTTTATTTTGATTTAAGCATAAGCCTATCCGAATTCGCGCCGTTCGGCCAGCATCACAAGTTCTACCAAAAGCGTTACAATAATTCGAATACAATACCAACAATATTTACCAGATAACATAAACCGTCGCCCAAGCAAGCATGGGAGAAACAAATGAAAACGAGCTACGAAAACATTCATAAACAATCCATCACCGACCCCGAAGGGTTTTGGGGTGAAGCGGCGCAAGCCATTCATTGGGCAAAAAAGTGGGACAAAGTCTTGGACGACAGCGACAAGCCTTTTTATCGGTGGTTTGCCGGTGGTGAGCTGAATACCTGTTACAACGCGTTAGATATACATGTGGAAAACGGTCGGGGCGATCAAGTAGCGTTGATTTACGACAGTCCCGTTACCGACAAAGTCAAAACGTTTACTTACTCTCAACTAACGGACAAAGTCGCGCGTTTTGCCGGTGCGCTGGCCGATCACGGTATCATCAAAGGTGACCGAGTCGTTATCTACATGCCCATGGTGCCGCAAGCAGCAGTCGCGATGTTGGCATGTGCGCGTTTGGGGGCGGTGCATTCGGTGGTGTTTGGCGGGTTCGCTGCCAATGAGTTGGCGGTGCGTATTGACGATGCACAACCGAAAGTTATCGTGTCGGCATCTTGCGGTATTGAAGTTAATCGCGTAATCGAATACAAACCCCTGCTTGACGAGGCCATTGATCTCGCTAAACACAAACCGAAACATTGCATTGTTCTGCAACGTGAACAATGTGAGGCCACTATGGTCGACAGTCGCGATGTTGATTGGAAGCAGGCCATGGATTCGGCGGCAACGCACGACTGTGTGCCCGTCGCTGCAACTGACCCTCTGTATATTCTTTACACCTCAGGCACTACCGGCCAGCCGAAAGGCGTGGTACGTGACAACGGCGGGCACGCGGTGGCCTTGAAATGGAGTATGAAAAATATCTATAACACCGATCCCGGTGAAGTGTTCTGGGCGGCGTCCGATGTCGGTTGGGTGGTAGGGCACTCTTACATCGTTTATGCACCGCTGTTCAGCGGTAATACCACGGTTATTTATGAAGGCAAACCAGTAGGCACGCCTGATCCGGGAGCGTTTTGGCGTGTAATATCCGATCACAAAGTCACGACGTTGTTTACTGCGCCGACTGCGTTTCGCGCCATCAAAAAAGAAGATCCGAATGGCGAGTATTTAAAAAAGTACGACCTTTCGGGTTTACGGACTCTATTTCTTGCTGGTGAAAGAACCGACCCTGACACTTTACATTGGGCGGAGCAGAAACTAAACGTTCCGGTAATCGATCACTGGTGGCAAACGGAAACCGGTTGGGCCATCTGTGCTAATTGCATGGGAATCGAAGCACTACCGGTCAAAGAAGGTTCGCCGACCAGACCGGCACCGGGTTGGGATTTACGTGTCTTGGACGAGGGTGGCAATGAGGTCAAACCAGGAGAGATCGGTAATCTTGCTGTCAGGCTGCCGCTACCACCGGGATCTTTTCCTACTTTGTGGAATGCGAGGCAACGTCATTTAGATTCATATCTCAGTCAATACGAAGGTTACTATAATACGTCAGATGCAGGCATCATCGACGAAGATGGTTATGTTTTCGTCATGTCACGCACCGATGACATTATCAACGTGGCCGGGCATCGTCTATCGACGGGTGCCATGGAGGAGGTGTTAGCATCGCATAACGATGTAGCTGAGTGTGCCGTATTTGGGGTGGCGGATAAATTAAAAGGCCAGTTACCACTCGGTTTGTTGGTTTTGAATGCGGGATGCGAACGTGATCAGGACGAAATTATTAAAGAGACCGTGCAACTGGTGCGAGAAAAGATTGGGCCGGTGGCAGCGTTTAAACAAGCGGTTATTGTCAAACGCTTACCGAAAACGCGGTCTGGCAAAATTCTGCGCGGCACTATGCAAAAAATCGCCGACGGTGACGAGTGGAAAATGCCCGCAACCATTGACGATCCGGCGATTTTGGACGAGATCACCGATTCGTTGAGGTGCATAGGTTACGCTAGCTAGGGAGGCTTTAAACCGTATATTTCGGAATCTGCACGATTCCGAGGTATAATGCTGCATTGCAACAAAAAGTTGTGCTTTCCCCACCTTATCGGAGATGGCTACAGTGACTCAGTTTCCTCCCAAAGCAATAAATGATTGGAAGTCCCTGGCTGAGAAAGAGTTAAAAGACTCAATCAATCGTTTGGGTTGGCAGACACCCGAAGGTATCGATGTTAAACCCTTGTACACAGCCGAAGATCTGGGCGGTATTGCGCATTTGGAAAATTTGCCCGGTTTCGCGCCCTACACTCGCGGCCCGCGCGCCACCATGTATGCCGGACGGCCCTGGACTGTACGTCAGTATGCCGGTTTTTCGACGGCGGAAGAGTCCAATATCTTTTACCGTAAAAATCTGGCAGCCGGACAGGCGGGTTTATCGGTTGCGTTCGATTTGCCGACTCACCGGGGTTATGACTCGGATCATCCGCGCGTGATCGGTGATGTGGGCAAGGCCGGTGTTGCCATCGATTCGGTTAAGGATATGAAGATTTTGTTCGACCAAATTCCACTTGAGCAGGTGTCCGTATCCATGACCATGAACGGTGCCGTATTGCCGGTACTGGCCATGTTTATCGTGGCGGCGGAAGAACAAGGTGTCAAACAAAAGCAATTAGCAGGGACATTGCAGAACGACATTCTAAAAGAGTTCATGGTGCGCAACACCTATATCTATCCGCCTGAACCCTCCATGCGCATCGTGGCGAATATTATCGGCTACACGGCACAGCACATGCCGCGTTTTAATCCCATTTCCATTTCCGGTTATCACATGCAGGAAGCAGGTGCGACCTGTGTGCAGGAATTGGCATTTACCCTGGCCGATGGCATTGAGTATGTGCGTGCGGCGATTTCCAGCGGTCTGGATGTGGATCAATTCGCGCCACGCCTGTCGTTTTTTTTCGCCATCGGCATGAACTTTTTTATGGAGGTTGCCAAATTACGCGCTGCGCGCACGCTTTGGGCCGATTTGATGCAGACACACTTTGAACCAAAGGATTCGCGTTCGCTGATGTTGCGCACTCATTGCCAAACGTCCGGTGTCAGCCTCACGAGTCAAGATCCATACAACAATATTGTGCGTACGGCGTTCGAAGCGATGGCGGCGGTGTTAGGTGGTACACAATCGCTGCATACGAATTCTTTCGACGAAGCCTTGGCGCTGCCGACGGAATTTTCAGCGCGTGTATCGCGTAATACGCAATTGATTTTGCGCGAGGAAACCGGCATCACCAAAGTGATCGATCCAATGGCCGGTTCTTATTATGTCGAGAGTCTGACCGATAGTTTGATTCGTGAAGCACGGCAATTGATTGATGAAGTGGAATCGCTGGGGGGCATGACCAAGGCGGTCAATTCGGGGATGCCAAAAATGCGTATCGAACAGGCGGCAGCCGAACGCCAGGCGCGTGTCGACCGTGGTGAGGAGGTTATTGTTGGGGTTAATAAATATCAGCCGGAGAAAGAAGATCACATCGATATTCTGGATATCGACAATACGGTGGTGCGTGAAGCGCAAATCGCACGGCTTGAGCGAGTCCGCAATAAACGCGACGACAATAAATGCCGAGGTGCCTTGGAAGCATTAACCCAAGGCGCCAGCAATCAATCCACAAATTTACTGGCGTTATCAATCGAGGCGGCCCGGCAACGCGCGACGGTTGGCGAGATTTCCGACTCTTTGGAGAAGGTGTTTAACCGGCACCGGGCGACGATTCATTCCATTTCGGGTGTGTACGGATCGGCTTATGACGGGGATGCCGGGTTCGAGAAAATAAAACGCGAAATCGATGTTTTTGCCGAAAGCGAAGGACGACGGCCACGCATGTTAGTGGTCAAACTGGGTCAAGACGGTCATGACCGGGGCGCTAAAATCATAGCGACCGCTTTCGCCGATATCGGTTTCGATGTGGACATCGGGCCCTTGTTTCAAACCCCCGAAGAAGCAGTGCGCCAGGCCGTTGAAAACGACGTGCATGTGATTGGTATTTCGTCCCAGGCTGCTGGTCATAAAACATTAGTACCTCAGGTAATTGAAGGCCTTCGCGAGCAAAATGCCGGTGATATCTTGGTGGTGTGCGGTGGTGTCATACCACCACAGGATTATGATTTTCTGCTTGACCAAGGCGTGGCCGCCATTTACGGCCCGGGAACGAATATTCCAGTAGCCGCCAGCGAGGTATTAAAGTTGATAAAGAGGCAAAAGCTGGCGGCGTAAAAGTAATAAGCCGTCGGCCATCGGCTATAAGCGTTCAGCGATCATAACGATGTGGATATACTCAGCCTCATTCTACTTTTCAGTGATAATCTGACGATTAGATGCCGAAAGGGGATACACTGCGGACAGGTGACCTCTGAATACTGAAAACTAATAATTAATTACGAAATAACTGCAACATGCAAGAAATTGTTAAACAACTAGAAAAAAAACGCGAACGAGCGAAACTGGGTGGTGGTCAGAAACGTATCGATGCGCAACATGCTAAAGGAAAACTAACTGCACGCGAACGCATAGAAATTTTGCTCGATCCCGATAGTTTTGAAGAATGGGATATTTTCGTTGAGCATCGTTGTGTCGATTTTGGTATGGGCGAAAACAAAGTGCCGGGTGACGGTGTGGTCACCGGTTATGGAACCGTGAATGGCCGCGTCGTGTTTGTGTTCAGCCAGGACTTCACCGTGCTCGGTGGTTCATTGTCGGAATCCCACGCCGAGAAAATTTGCAAAATTATGGATCAGGCCATGAAAGTGGGTGCGCCGGTCATTGGACTGAATGATTCCGGTGGTGCGCGCATACAGGAAGGTGTGGCGTCACTCGGTGGTTATGCTGAAGTATTTCAACGTAACGTATTGGCGTCCGGTGTAATCCCACAAATTTCTATCATTATGGGTCCGTGCGCCGGCGGTGCCGTCTACTCTCCGGCGATGACGGATTTCATTTTTATGGTGCGCGATTCGTCTTATATGTTTGTTACCGGCCCGGAAGTCGTTAAAACCGTTACCCACGAAGAAGTTACCCATGAAGAACTCGGCGGCGCATTGACACATTCATCGCGCTCCGGAGTAGCGGATCGCGCGTTTCAAGACGATGTTGAAACCTTGTTAATGACACGGCGATTCATAAATTTTCTGCCCGCGAATAACCGCGAAAAGCCGCCGTTGCGCCCGACACCGGACGATGCTGATCGTGAAGAGCCGTCGCTTGATACCTTGGTGCCGGACAATCCGAACAAGCCTTACGACATAAAGGAGTTGATTTTAAAAGTAGTCGACGATTACGATTTCTTTGAACTGCAACCGGACTTTGCCGGGAATATTGTTACCGGCTTCGGGCGTATGGCAGGATCAACCGTGGGCTTTGTGGCGAATCAGCCCACGGTACTAGCCGGGTGTCTCGATATTCAGTCGTCCATCAAGGGCGCGCGGTTCGTGCGCTTTTGTGATGCGTTTAACATTCCCATTGTAACCTTTGTCGATGTGCCGGGTTTCCTGCCGGGTACCGCTCAGGAATACGGTGGTATTATTAAACATGGCGCCAAGTTGTTGTATGCCTACGCCGAATGCACCGTGCCCAAGATTACCGTCATTACACGCAAAGCCTACGGCGGCGCCTATGATGTTATGGCATCAAAACATTTGCGTGGCGATGCAAACTTTGCCTGGCCCAGCGCGGAAATCGCGGTAATGGGGCCAAAGGGTGCGGTCGAAATCATATTCCGGCAGGATATTGGCGACGAACAAAAGATAGCCGAACGCACCGAGGAATACAGGCAAAAATTCGCCAATCCGTTTATCGCCGGTAGCCGTGGTTACATCGACGATGTGATCTCGCCACGCCATACCCGTAAACGCATCTGTCGGTCTTTGGCCATGTTGAAGGAAAAGAAACTCGAAAACCCGTGGCGCAAGCATGGAAATATGCCTTTGTAGCTGGCCGGCTATTAGCAGGCAGCTTTCAGGAAATTAGATAAAGGATTTTCGCGTTGGTATAACGAGCCAGGTTAGAAGATCATGCGTTTCTATTTCAGCTAATATCGCCGAAGCATGTGGTCGGGGATCGGATCAAGATATAGGGCGGTTTTTATAAATAGCAATAGGTCCGGCATCCGAGCCTGAGTATCACGTGTTGTTGGTTAGAGATTTAGGATTTTTATCTAAAATAGATTATGAAGAGTTAAACGATAATATCGTCCAGATAAAACGTATGCTGACAACGCTAGTCAAAAAGCTGAAAGCCGATAGCTGAATGCAGAAGGTCTTACATTAAATGTTTACTAAAATACTCATTGCCAATCGCGGTGAAATAGCTTGCCGCGCTATGAAAACCGCGCGCAGGATGGGAATAAAAACCGTTGCGGTTTATTCGGAAGCGGATCGCGATGCCTTGCACACACGGCTTGCGGACGAAGCTGTTTATATAGGCCCGCCACCGGCCGCAGAAAGTTATCTGGTCATCGATAAGATTGTCGAAGCGTGTCAACAGACTCATAGCGAGGCGGTATTTCCGGGTTATGGATTCTTGTCTGAAAATGCGGATTTCGTTCGACAGCTGACCGATAACAGCATTGCGTTTATCGGGCCCGGTACTAAAGCCATCGAGGTGATGGGTGACAAGATTCAATCTAAACGAACAGCGGAGCAGGCGGGCGTTAACACGATCCCAGGTTTTACCGATGCGTTAACCGGCACCGATCAGGCGGTTGAAGTCGCCAGGGATATCGGTTATCCGGTCATGCTTAAAGCAACGGCTGGTGGTGGCGGCAAAGGCATGCGTATCGCGAGAAACGATGATGAATGCCGGGAAGGTTTCGAGCGTGCCGCAAACGAAGCGCGTTCGAGTTTTGGTGATGACCGGATATTCCTTGAAAAATATATCGAAGAACCCCGTCATATCGAGATTCAGATTATGGCGGATACGCATGGGAATATTGCCTACTTGCATGAGCGTGAGTGTTCCATACAACGCCGCCACCAAAAGGTCATTGAAGAGGCGCCGTCGCCTTTCGTTGATGAAACGACGCGCAAGGCGATGGGCGAGCAAGCGGTGGCGTTGGCCAAAGCGGTCGACTATCGATCCGCCGGTACCGTGGAATTCATTGTTGACAAGGAGCGACATTTTTATTTTTTAGAGATGAATACGCGTTTACAGGTCGAACATCCGGTCACTGAAATGATTACCGGTGTCGATTTGGTGGAGTGGATGATTCGTGTGGCCAACGGCGAAAAACTTCCCCTGGCGCAAGACCAAATACCCTTAAACGGCTGGGCGATGGAATCGCGTGTTTATGCGGAAAATCCTTTTCGTAATTTTTTGCCGTCTACCGGACGATTAATACGTTATCTGGTGCCGGATGAGAATGATAACGTGCGGGTGGATAGCGGTGTTTTCGAGGGCGGCGAAGTTTCCATGTACTATGATCCCATGATTGCCAAACTGGTCACCTATGGATCTGATCGCGATCAGGCTATTCGGATAATGCAACAGGCGCTTAATCAGTATTACATTCGCGGTGTCGAAACCAATATTCCGTTTCTCGCTTCGGTAATGGCGCATCCGCGTTTTAGTGAGGGCCGGTTGTCGACAGATTTTATTGCCCAGGAATACGCCGACGGTTTTAGTTATTCCGATGCGCTCAACGATGAACTGGTTGAGCTGGCGGCGATAGCAGTCAGTATCCATCGCCGTTACATGGACAGAGCGGCGGCCACCAGCGGACAGTTGAAAGGGCATGAGCGTGTCGTGGATGCGGAATACGTAGTGCGAATCAATGATGTCGAAGTGTCGGTGTCGGTTCATCCCATTGAAGATGGCCACGAAGTCGCGTGCAACGGAACCATGCACACCGTGATGTCCGATTGGGAATTTGGACAACCGTTATTTAAGGGTACGGTGGACGGCAGTTCAGTGTGTGTGCAGGTGGAGCGTGACCGGGTTCGCTACCGCTTGTTTCATCATGGCGTGGGTTACGATGTCGACGTATGGCCACCACGTGTCGCAGAGTTAGCGGTACACATGCCGGTGAAAACGCCACCCGATATGTCGAAATACTTACTTTCACCCATGCCGGGTCTGCTGGTGTCTCTTGCGGTTGAAACAGGGCAGGAAGTTAAGACCGGGGAAGCACTTGCGGTGATAGAGGCAATGAAAATGGAGAATCTGTTACGTGCCGACAACGATGGTGTTGTGGCGAAGCTCCTCGTGGAGCCTGGTGACACCCTAGAAGTGGATCAGCCGATAATCGAATTTGTGTAATCTTTACATTTCGGTTGCTAACAATTTGCTATGATTGCATCAGGGTAGTTGCATAACCTGGAAAGTGGGGTCAATAGGTAGTTTGATTTATAACCGGGGGGTAAGGCAGTGTTGAATAAACGCGCCAAAATGCATCCACAGGAAGAGTCGACTGACGATTTAGCTTCGACCATAAAAGAAGGTGACCGGCGCGCGTTGGCGCGGGCGATCACCTTGATGGAGTCTACTCGGCCGGATCATCGCAAGTTGGCTCAGTCATTACTGACTGAACTAATGCCCCACACCGGCAACTCGATTCGTATCGGATTGTCCGGTGTGCCGGGAGTAGGTAAGTCCACTTTTGTTGAGGTATTCGGTAACCATATCATCGATCAGGGCCATCGTGTCGCCGTGTTGTCGGTCGATCCGTCATCTGCCGTCACCGGTGGTTCAATTCTGGGTGACAAGACACGTATGGAAACTTTGTCCCGGCGTCTGGAAGCTTACATCCGCCCGTCGCCTACCGGTCGTACTTTGGGCGGCGTCACACGTCGTACCCGTGAAGCAATCCTACTGTGCGAAGCGGCGGGTTACGACGTAGTGATTGTGGAAACCGTTGGCGTCGGTCAATCGGAAACTGCAGTCGCAGATATGACCGACATGTTTATATTGATGTTGCTGCCGGGTGGCGGCGATGAATTGCAAGGGATAAAACGTGGCATCGTCGAATTGGCGGATTTGATTTTAGTTAACAAGGCGGACGGCGACACGGCAACCATTGCAACTCAGACGGCCACCGAATACCAGCACGCATTGCGTTTGCTACGGCCACGTTCGAAACAGTGGAAAGTACCGGTGTTGACTTGCTCGGCCAAAAGCGGCCACGGTATCGTGGATACCTGGCAGACGGTAGAAAAGTTTCGTGACCAGCGCAACCGGTCGAGCGAGTTTAAAGCGCGCCGGGCCAGCCAGGCGCGTTCATGGTTGTGGTCTGAAACTACTGAAAGTATATTGAATGAAATTCGTCAACACCCCGACGTGAAAAAACGCATTCCACAACTGGAAACCGCGGTTGTCAGTGGAAAACTGCCTACCTCCGCAGCTGCGGCTGAATTGATTGAACAATACCTCACCTCGAAAACAGAGCGTTAAGCAATCGTGATAGGAAAACTTAATCATGTCGCCATTGTTGCGCCGGATCTCGAAGCGGCGGCCGAAATCTATCGTGGTACGCTAGGAGCGACCGTCTCAGAACCTGTTGATCTACCGGAACACGGTGTCACCACGATTTTTGTGGAACTATCTAACACCAAAATCGAATTACTTCATCCGCTTGGCGAGAATTCACCCATTGAAAAATTCCTGCGGAAGAACAGCGACGGCGGCATTCATCACGTTTGCTACGAAGTCAATGATATTCAAGCTGCGAGCGAAAAGCTCATCGCATCCGGTGCGCGCGTGTTGGGAGACGGTAAACCCAAAACCGGTGCCCACGGTAAACCGGTATTATTCCTTCATCCAAAAGATTTTTGCGGTACGTTGATAGAGTTGGAGGAGGTTTGAACACATCGTCGTTAACTCATATCCGGTCGTGTAGATAACGTAGTCTGATACGGCACGTAGTTTTTTTGAATTCATATTTCGTCCCGCGCTTTCAGCGCTGTGGACGAGTGACTTTCTTTTACGCGAAAAGAAAGTCACCAAAGAAAGCACGCCCCTGCGTTCTGGCTCCTTAATAAGGAACTTCCCTCACCAAAAGTCGTTTGCTATGGGTCGGGTCGACAAATCCTCCATGATTCGGCGAACCTTATATCGATGTCCATATCGATTTATCCCTGCAAACGGCTTTCGTCTCGGCAGAACGCAAAAGGAACAAGAACGATGGTAGGAACCGTGACGACCGTCTGGGATGACGGAAGTACCGGCACTGCAGGAGCAAGTGGCAGCATCGCTTTCGCTCTGATTAACAAACAACAACCCTTCATTAAACAACCTCACCCTTGTCTTGCACCATAAAATCCTCTCCTGTCTGCGTAGGCTAAGACGAAATCAGTGGTAGGATATGGTGAGGAATGGGCCCTCTATTTTCTACTTTACTTTGTCAAAAAGTTGATCTGTTAAATCTGTGATCGAACTAAGAGAATACAAAAACTCCGATGCGGAGAGGTTGGTTGACTTGGCCAACAACAAAAATGTTTCACGGTATTTGGTCGATACCTTTCCCTATCCGTACACGCAAAAAGACGCGGATTGGTGGATAGAAACCGGCACCAAGGAAAATGGTGCCGAGACTAAAGTTATCGAATATGACGGTGAATTTGTAGGTAGCGTGGGTATTGTGCCGCAAACCGGCTGGAGAAGTCATGTCGCGGAAATCGGCTATTGGTTAGGCGAAGCGCATTGGGGGCGTGGTATTGTAACCAACGCTTTAAACCAAATGTGTCAGTTGGCTTTTGCGACGGGTAAGTACTATAAATTATTCGCTCCAGTGCTCGGTCCAAATACGGCGTCAATGCGGGTATTGGAGAAAAACAGGTTCAGACTGGAAGGCGTATTAAAACAGGAAGTATTCAAACACGGAGAATATTTCGACCTGCATCGCTATGCCTTGCATCGTTCATAGCGGACACAAGGATCAAGGACCGATGCGCAGGTAGTTATTGCGCCAGCGGCCCCAGTTGTTTTCGGATCGTGTCGGCTTGTTCCGGATTGTCTTTCAGATACCGTCGCCCTCCCGATAGGATTTGCCGATGCGGTACAACTGGACACAGCTATCGTGATGACCTCCTTCACAACCGAGGGCAAACAGCTCCGCGGCTTTATTTATATCGCGCGCTACGTCTTTTCCGTCTTGATATGCCAAACCCGCAGGCCAGCAGAGCTCAGCATCGCCACGCCGGCATTTCTTTTCTAGCTTGATCGGATTCGCTGCCTGGGCGACATCCGGTAAAATTATGTATGCAATAACGATGCAGAATGTACAAGTTGTCAAAGCACTGAATGAGCGGTATGTTTTCATCATGTTCGTCTCCCATTTAAATTTTCTAACATATATTTTCTACGGTCTATTTGAACGGACCAAAACTCACCCCGGAGTTGTACAAGCAGCCGATATGTCTATCGGCGACTTTGTTCACGTTCGATTCATAGGCTATGTTTATCCTGTGTTGTCACCAGCCAGTAGTGGCGAAAAATAATCAAAAGGAGTTAATCCATGAAACGAAAATTTAAGTTATTCATCCTCTTATTGTTCATGTTTATACCTGTATTCGTATATGCGGATTGGAAAATCGAATTGCCTTTTTTTGACCACGTTTACTATGCGGACAATAACGAAGACATTTACGATGAATTCGGTTATGACAAGGATAAGCTACGCAGTCATTGGAAATCACTGGGTATTAAGGAAGGGCGCCCCAGTTCGCCGGTATTTCATGTCAGGTATTATCTTGAAAAGAATGAGGACGTCGCACAGCAGGTCGGACGACGCAACTATGCCAAAGCATTGGAACATTATCACGACAACGGCATTCGCGAAGGCCGGGTGGCGCACCCTGAATTCAATATAAGACGTTACATTGAAGCCAACCCGGATGTCCGGGAGAAATTCGGTGAAGACAACTATCGCGGAGCATTAATGCATTACGTCAAATTTGGGAGAAGAGAGAGTCGCCCGCTCAATTAGTGGTTTAAGCGGTTTGAACTACGTATTGACTTTGTCCTGATAGTTGCATGGCGCAATTCATTACATTAAGGTTTGTATGCCGGCGGAGCGTTCAACGGTTGATGCGAGATCTACAATCGGCGATGGTCAGCAGCTCGGTCAGTTTATGGTAAGACCTCACATCCACGCCTGTGATGTCGAGAATCTTTTGGAATCTTGAGTAAATCGTATTGGGATGGACGTTCAAAGCCTGTGCGGCTTTCAATACATTCATATCGGTGTTTGCATAAGCGCGTAAAGTCGCAGTTAAACAACCCTCGCCTTTCTTATCAGCCGAGAAAAACTCACTCGCCCAGGCGGGTAACAATCCTTGCAGTTCCCCCGCCGCTAAGTGCAGCATTATTTGTTGGATGGGGACTTCGGAGATTTGCACGACGCGATGAGTGACATCGGTCAGTTCCAATGCCCGCAATGCCTGTTGGTAAGCGGTGGGGATTTGCGATGTCGAGGGAACGTCATTGCTGACTCCAATAAGTGCCGCGTTGCCCACCATGTATAAGTCTGCTGTTACACGTTTTGCCAAGGCTGTGTGTGGCGCGGTCCAGCCGGACGCACGGCGGGTGTCGGAGAATACGATGGTCACTTTGTTATGCCGCAAATCGATTAGCCGGCGTGCGTTTGATCCGCGTAGAATCTGATCGATGGAGTCAGCTAGTCGGCGTGCTCGGGCTGGATTGAGCATTTCAGCCGGATCGACAGGTTGCGCCAGCGCGACACAAAATGACTGACGACTGGCGAGGTAACCGGCATCGCGCAAAATCTTTGTGACCCTAGCATCGGATTCGTCATAACCGTCGAGCAAAATAGTAAGCAATTCAGCCCGCTGATCGCCGGCGACTTCGGCGAGTAAACGTGTTTGTGACAGATACGCGCTGGCAAAAATCGTACTGATCGCATCGGTATATTCGATGGTGAAATCAGCAACATCTGCAACAATTTGTTGTGCATCTTCAGCCGACGATACGGCCGTTAGTGCTGCCTTGCGCATCCACTGCGAAAAAACTTTATGACCGCAGCGAAACGCATGCAATGTCGCTTCTAACGGAAAACGTTGTTCAGCACGTCTGCGGGCATGCTCACTTACAAACTCGAAGTCACCCACCGGACCACCACCCAGCAAACGCAATATTTCAATTGTGTGTTGCGGGCCATGGCGGGCGAGTTCAGGCAGGATGTCCGGGTTGCCGGATTCAGTAAATGCCGGTATTGCGTGGAGCACGGTTTTACTCAATTCGCCGTTGATAGCATCGGACTGCTCTGTCAAATATGCCAAGGTTGCCGACAGGAATGGACTGTCACTGAGGCGGCGTAGCGCCTCGTTGAGTGCATTGATGTGATAGTCGGACATAGAGGTGTGTAGTCTACACAATACAACTGGATATTTTTCAGTGTTTTACCCAATGTAATCACCTGTCGGTGGTGATACTCTCTATTGCCATGGGCTTTGGCAATGATCGGCTCTACATCCAAAACCCTGCCTTTTTAATCGAACTGAACAACAGGAGACGTCTTGAAATGGCGAAATACTTATTTGTCTATCACGGGGGCAGTAAACCGCAATCGGAGCAGGAAGTGGCGAAAGTCATGGATGCCTGGGGCCAATGGTTAGGGTCGATGGGCAGTGCGGTGATCGATGGGGGTAATCCGGTGGGTATATCGTCCACGGTGAACAGCGACGGCAGTGTGACGAATAACGGGGGTGCCAATCCGGCCAGTGGTTATAGTTTAATCGAAGCGTGTGATCTCGATGATGCCATTGCAAAAGCGAAAGGTTGTCCGATTCTCTCGGCGGGTGGATCCATCGAACTCGCTGAAGCCTTCGATATGTAAACAATAAGTGACTATGTATTAGGAGACGTTACACATGGAGTTAGAATCGTAAGGTCGATTCTAATTTTGTTGGTTAGTTATCTATCGTGGCGCTAAAACTATGTAGGACATGCTCGGCGAGATCACCTTGCCCGTCTATTTCAACGATAGCCGCCTCAGTTGTACGCTGAACAATGCAGTATTAAACGAATTGCTCATCTACTTGCACCTGATAGCCGGCTACCAAGCGATTGGTTTCGTTAGCCATGCCAACGACCGCGAGTAGCTCGCCCAGCATTTCATCGGTCATACCTTGCTTACGGGCGGAAGCGGTATGGCTGAGCACGCAATAGTTGCAGTTGTTGGAAGCACTGACGGCAACATAAATCATTTCCTTGGTGAGTGGATCTAAAGCGCCGGGTGCCATAATTTCTTTTATGCTTTCCCAGGTACGTCTCAGGGTGACAGGATGGTTAGCGAGGTACTTCCAGAAATTGTTGACGTCGGGTACGCCACGAGTGGTCTTGATATCGTCGAAAATCTCTTTCACTTCAGGTGATGCGTCAGTGTATTCGATGGGCAGTGTTTGCGGCATTTCGATCTCCTGGGACTATGCAGTAAATGCTTGTACGGTTTTTTCCAGACTCTCCAAATTAATAACCGAGAAATATAGAGGTTTGTTTTCGGCGCGCCGAAATGTTTTCTTAACGATGCCCTCAAGATTCGGTCGTTTGTCAGCGGGTGATTCACCACGTCCCAGGCCGCCGCCGAATTCGATAATAGTAGCCGCGCCGTTTTCCGCTGCAGTTTGCAGGTTTGCATGCCACAGTACCGGAGAAAAAAGTTGTAGAAATAATTTCGTGCGAATACTGTCGGGTTCTGCATCATGCAGACCCCCCGTATAGTTGGACAACACACCTATAGGCGGTGATTGAAATTCTGCATTATCAAGATGGTTACGAAAAAGTTGCGCTGCCTTGACCATGTAATAGGTGTGAAACGCGCCTTCTGTTTTCAGACGGGTAGTTCGTTTGTTTGGGAAGTTTTCGTTTATATCCGCGACAAGTTTGTCGAGATCTTCACGGCGTCCTCCAGCGACAGCTTGTTCCGGAAGGTTGCAGGCGGCGATCGCGCAATAATGCTTTTCTGCCAGCGCCTTAGCAGTTTCAATATCAAACGGTAGCGCCTCCATTTCACCCTCACCATACTCGCTCATGAGTTCGCCGCGCGTCTTTACCAGACGCAGCGCGGTCTCAAAACTGAGTGAACCGGCGGCAACAAGTGCCGAGTATTCACCCAGACTATGTCCGGCCGCGAGGTTCGCCTCGACCATGTTACCGGTGAGTTGTTTGAAAACCTCCAAACAGGCTATCGAGTGCGTGAGTAAAACAGGCTGCGTGTAGCGCGTTAGATTGATTTGCCCTTTGACATCATGAAATGATAAGGCGGCGGTATCGTAACCTAAAACATCACTCGCTTTTTTATAAACATTACGAGCGGTTTCATAAGTTTCATATAAGTCGCTGCCAATACCTGGATATTGCGAGCCTTGTCCTGGAAAAATAAAAAGTGTTGTCGAATCGGTGTTTGTCATTTGCGCTGTTGTTTTAGCGTTTGAGCAGTGATCTAACATCCGAGGATACCGTTGTTTCGCCCGTCATTCGGTATTTCTCATGATATTGTTCGATATTCGCGAGATTATAAAGATAGTTCACCATAATACTGCCGGAGTCGTGCAAACCCTTTTCCGACGTGTCAGCTAGCCAGTTCATGCGTTCCAGCCGTGCGCCGTTGTTTAGATGGAAATTGGCGACATTATCTACGGCGCGGCCGCGTTGTTTTTGATTAACCAAGTATTCTGCGCATGCACGCATCAGTGGTTTTTTCATAACCGTGCTTGCTTGGTCTACTTTATGCCACTCAGGCAACGATAGAATTTCTTCTAGCGATTTGCCGTTAAAAACGGTATCGATTTTTCTTTGTTCGGTTTTTGTCAATAAATCCTCTTTTTTTGTTTTGACGATAAAATCGTGCAAGCCGGGCACCGGCGACAGGGTCGCAAACGTTTTTAGATTGCTGACTTCCCGGGATATATGATCGGCTACCTGCTTTATCAGAAAACTGCCGAGGTGCACCCCCTTGAGTCCACGCTGGGTACTGGTGATGGAATAAAAGATGGCCGTGTCCGCTTTTTCCGCATCGATAATAGGTGCGTTTTCATCGAGTAACACTTGTATGTTGTCAGCCACGCCTTTCACCAATGCTACTTGTATAAAGATCAACGGTTCGTCAGGAATACTCGGATGAAAGAATGCATAGCAACGACGGTCGGAGTCCAACCGGTTTTTCAGATCGTCCCAGGACTGGATTTCGTGCACGGCTTCATAGGCAATCAATTTCTCTAGCAATGAGGCCGGTGCATCCCAGGTGATGCGTTTTAGATTGAGGAACCCAACATCAAACCAGGAACGTAGCAATGCTTTAAGGTCTGTTTCCAGGCCATGCATGAGTGGATCGTTATCCACAAAACACAACAGGTCAGCGCGCATGTTGGCTAAAAACTCCACACCACGGGGCAGGGAGTTAAACCGCGTCAACAAGCGAATTCTGGGTGCGGTTAAGGCGTTACGGAGCGCATCCTGGTACTCGAGTTGTTGGTCAAGACTCGTGTCAAAATCGATATCCTGAGCGGCTTCGATCACCGCGTCGTGATCAATACCGAAATCATGAGCCAGGGTTTCCAGATATCGTCGCCGGCCGGTATCGTCGAGACCAAGATATACTTCGCCTAAAGCAGCGGCGCGCGCTCGGCCGGATACCTGTCCGCCTTTGGCTTCCAAACATTCTTGCATTTGTTTGCGTAACTTCGAGCGATCGCTATCGGGCAGGTGAGGACGAAATGTTGATAGTTTCCCCGTTGTCACGCCACGCCACGCACTACGCAAATTACTCAGCGTACGTCCGAAAATATCTGAAGAATGGTCGTCAGCCATTCATCCAGCCCATAAAAACTACTATCTCAACGGGAAAAACACCCACCCGGTTTGTCCTGCCAACAATAATTCTATGGCAATGATACCAGTGTCGGGTAAAGGTGTGGGGCAGCTTAGGCCGGAGTCGTTATTTAGAAAGATCCGTTAAAACAATTATTAGGTTTGCCCAATGCGAACAAGTTGCGGATAAAAAAAGCCCGCTATCATTGCGATAGCGGGCAACCAAGGAGGAGGATATAAAGATGAAAATTAGGTCTCTAAAAAATCGTTCTTACGTTTTAGTTGGCCGGGTTGCTCGTTTTTTCGCAGTTTTCCTGACCGTTTTGGCACGGCGAACCGTCGTGATTGGTTTCGTCATTTCGCTGCCCAGCACTTCGGAATAAAGCTTGCTAGAGCGATTTGCAATTTCCAATGTAGACTGAACACCGCCGAAAATCGTATCCATGGAGTTCGTCCAATATTCTGACTGTGCATTCAACAAATCCGTCGCATTTTTTGCACTTCGAAATTGTTGCAGGTGTCTGGCACCGCTTGTTGCCACTTCATGGGCTAATTGCAGTTGCTGCGCGTACAATTCACCGGCTAGCTCATAATTGGCACGCATCAGTTTTTCCGCTGCCCCGGAAAAGGTTTTATTAGCAAATTGGTTTAATAACTCGTTCATTTCACGCTATTCTCAAAAAATTGTGCGATGCACAAATTGTTGCGTTGCAGCATAATCTTTTACTGGTTACTTGTCAATCCCGCACACATCGAGAATGTTTAAGAATAATAGACGGATTTTATTGTCTAACTCGTTGATCTATATCAATCTTTAAGAGTTTTATTCGAAAATATAAGAAAATAGTAATATCATAAAAATCTTATATAATGATATAGATATTTCACGGGCTCGTATAAAGATAACAATTGGAGGGGTTAAATCAATATATGCCGGGGATAAACCGAGGAGTAGTCTTTGCGTACTCGCGGTAGTTTGCGAATGCTTGTAGCAGATATTGTTCTTCGATCCGGGCCTTCAGAGATACCACCACAAAAACCAATACACAGCACATAAAGTTCAGCCAGTGCCCGTTGTACAGGGCAATGCCAACCATCATGACGCACAACGCCACATACATGGGGGACGCATGTATCGGTATGGTCCGTTGGTGACCAACACGGCGTTTGGCCGAATTTCAGGATAAATACTGAAATTCCCAATCTTGTTATGCAACAGTGTGTAAACGCCGAATGCACTACCGAACGCGCACAAGACAAGCGATGCCATTGAGCCCCGGTTAATCAAGCCGACGGGGAAACAACTGCCGGCGATACCGAATAGTTGCAGCACAACTAGGAGATGTGAACGAAATCGACGTTTCATCACTTACAGTTGAGAGCGACTCAATTACAACCGGCCAAATCCCCAGGAAAAAGATTGTTTAAACATTTCATGACCACCGACACGCACGCCGTGAAACATGGTTTCCGCCATTTGCGTGTTTTCCAAAATCGTCGCGACGTCAATCATTAATTCGGCGTCGGCTTTTAATCGCGCTACGTCTTCACCCGGATATCCCGCCCAATATTTCAGGTCATGCAAAAAACAAGCGGGATATAAATTCTTTCCTTTCCATTGATTGAACCACATGGAGCAACCGTCGCTTTTGAACGGCCGTTTGGGCGGGTCTTTTTCGATTTTTTCCCACAACTCCAAAAGCTGAAAGTGCTCACAAATCTCCTTGATCAGTTCCAGCGGAACCTCTTCGTTAATGGTGGGTAAATGCATAGTCTTCGCTTTTTATGATGGTTAACCGGAGGTGTTCAGCACGCGATATGTGGTAAGCAGCACCGCGAACGTAACTCCTGTCACGCTGATTGCCAGTATCCATCGAATGGCTAGCCCGAGTCGTTTTTTTGTTCTTGTTAATAAACTATCGTTTGCCTCGAGTGCTGGGATGGCACCAGTAAATGTCATTTGAATCGCCAATGCGCACAAGGCCCATAAACCGGTTAATAGCGGTAATACGAACAAGGTATCACCACGAATACCGTTTGCGGACAGCAATAGAACAGCAAAGCCAATGGCCGAGGCAATCAAAGTGATCCATAGTAGCCACCGTATGCGAAGCAGAATTTTTCCGAGTTTGTAATAGAAATTCAACAATCGCTTTTGCGCACCCTTATTCGGATGGTACTGGATAAAACTCACCATCCACACTAAAAAACTCCGTCCCGTCGTTACGGTAAAAGCTGGTCTGGTCGGCATCAGCAAGTAACTTGAGCATTTTTGGAATGGCCCGTTGTTCATCATCGAGACGCTGTATGACCGTTTGTGTCCCCAACGCATCCAGCATTTCAAACGGACCTCGCGCCCAGTTAAACCCCCAACGCATTGCGCGATCGATATTAACGATGTCATCTGCAATTTCCGGGATCAAATCCGCGGCATAGCACAACGTCGATGACATCACATCCCATACAAAGCGGCCTTGTTCGTCATTGGCAAACATCATCGATTTAAATTCGTTATGCATTGTGTCCAACGTTGGAGTGTGTGTTAGCGCCCATTCTTTTGTGTCGGGATTAAACGTTTCTTTGATTTTGCTGCCGTCGTCGTTCTTAATGACACGATAGAATCCGCCACCGGTTTTTCGCCCCAGTTGTCCCGCCGCCAGCATGCCCTGTTCTTCCGCCGGCAATGTACTAAACTCATGGCCGGCGTCACCCCCGGGCAAGTTATTGGCCAAGTTGTTCGCCACTAGTCCCATTACATCTAAACCGATTAAGTCGGCCAGACCATAAAGACCGGTCGGTGGAAACCCCAGAGGTGCCGACAACAATGCATCAATGGTTTCGATGCTTAATCCGTTTCTGCGCGCAACTTTTCCCTTATGCAGTCCGGCCAGAATCCAATAACAACCGATACGATTGCCGATGAAATTGACCGTATCTTTAGCATGTACCACACCTTTGCCTAGTTTGTTACCGAGAAAATCGGTCAAGGCTTTTTTGACATCATTCGTCGTGTCTTCTCCCGGCACTAGTTCTACCAACCGCATGACTTTGACCGGATTGAAAAAATGGGTAACGGCGATATCCTTACGCAGGCGTTGCGGCATACCCTGGCAAATAGAACGCAAGGGGATACCCGAAGTGTTGGTGGTCACAATGGAACCGTCCCGGCGCGTATTTTCGAGTTTGCCGAAAATATCGCGCTTTACGTCGAGGTCTTCTACCACTGCTTCACAAATCCAGTCGTAGCCGGCGATCGAATCGAGCTGGTCAGTACTGCCCGTGGTGATGAGTTTAAGTTTGTCTGCATCATCCAGCATGGGAGAACGACCACCTTGCATACCTTCCACAGCTTTGTCTGCCAGGGATTTTTCGACATCCAACAGTAAGGTACGGCAGCCAGCGCTGGCGCAAAGAGCGGCGATGCCCGCCCCCATGGTGCCGCTGCCAACAACGGCCACACTGTTAATAACTCTTAGATCTGACAAGTAATTTCTCCTATTGTAATTGTTGGGCAAAGACCCGCCGGTTGGTGACGACCATAATTAGCGGCTTCACAGCAAGCTAAGCTATGCAATTACGGTGACGATGTAAATAGTGCGTCCAGTCGAAGGAAACTCACCATTGCGTAATTATTACACTAATTTTCTGTGAACCAGTTCACGGAATTCCCCAATATAGGGCGGCCATAATGATCTTGCGCTAGGAATACTGGGGATGACAAAGGGGTTTGTCGCCGGATGGGTGCGGGCGCGCTGACAGGAGGTCCTCAGAGATGGACTCATGACTTCGGGTATTTTTGGGGAAAGGGAAAGTAATGCCGGAAGCAACAGCGCCATGGACTCGCACCTACCATGGACGGTCTAACCTCTAACCCATTAGTATTCTCATTTTAGGTTTCGATATCTCACACAGTAATTTCCGCATCGTCGTTTGACGGTGTGTGCCCCGTCGGTCACAATGCCGCGCTTTGTTTGAGCTTCGATGGAGTTACCACCTATGGGTTTCAATACCAAACAAGTCCACGCTGGAGTTTCGCCGGATCCCGTGACCGGCGCGATTCTTACCCCAATCTACCAGTCGACTACTTATATTCAAGATTCTGTCGATCAGTATTTAGCAAAAGGATATTCCTATACCCGTTCAGGCAATCCCACGGTGCGGGTATTGGAGAATAAACTGACAGAGTTGGAAGGCGGTGCGGACACAGCGTGTTTTGGTACCGGAATGGCGGCGACCCATGCGGTGATGATGGCGTTACTTAACGCCGGTGATCATGCCGTCGTTTCCGATGTTGTTTATGGTGGCACGCATCGGCTCGCGACGCGTGTTATTTCGCGCTTTGATGTTGAATTCAGTTTTGTCGACACGGCCGATCCAAAGAATGTACGCGCTGCGGTTAAATCCAATACAAAATTAATATTCACAGAAACACCGGCTAATCCAACACTTAAACTCACCGATGTCCGTGCAGTATCCGATATCGCGCAGGAGAGAGGCATTCCTCATGCCGTCGATAACACTTTTTTAACGCCTTATTTTCAACGACCGCTAGAACTGGGTGCGGATTTATCCGTACACAGCACGACAAAATACATGGACGGACACAACGCCACCGTGGGGGGCGCAGTGGTTAGTAAGACCGATGAGTTACATGAGCAAATCGCCTTTTTGCGTAATTGTGCTGGTTCTATTATGTCGCCAATGGTGGCTTGGTTGACGATGCAAGGTACCAAGACACTGTCATTGCGTATGGAGCGCCAATCCGCCAATGCCATGCAAATCGCTGAATTCCTTCAATCGCATCCTAAAGTAGAAAAAACTTGTTATCCGGGTTTGAATTCTTTCCCGCAGCGTGATCTTGCAAAATCCCAGGCGTCCGGCGCAGGTGCAATGTTGTGGTTCGAAGTAAAAGGTGGTGTTGCGGCCGGTAAAACATTGATGGACAACGTGAAGCTTTGGGGTCTCGCGGAGAATCTAGGTTCCGTCGAGTCCCTGATCACCCATTCGGTCACCATGACGCACGCCGACATTGATCCCGTCGAGCGGCAACGGGTGGGCATTACCGACGGCTTGGTGCGTTTGTCTACCGGTCTGGAAGATGCGGATGATTTAATTGACGACTTGAAGCAAGCACTGGACAAAGTCTAAAAAAACTTCTGAATTAGCCCGTTTTTTTAAACGGATCGATTAGCGGCGATCCGGACAAGATAAGTGGGGCATTGGTCGGGTGCGATTGAAGCTATAATCACCACGTTCAGTTTGGTCAACCAGGCTTTTTGATGTTGATCGTGCTTAGACGATACACGGAGCGGGGCTGCCAACAAACGGAGTCAGGAGGTAAGAGAATGATCACGATTAAAGACTGCATTGGATTGTGTGATTTGGATGAAGAGGAGGTGGAAGCGGTCGCGCAGCACGAACATATCCCCGAAATTGTTGCCATTGAGATGGTCGAAAAACTGGTGCATCAAACCGACGGTCTCCCGAAAATCCGGCAAATGATTGTTGACGATCTTGTGCATGCGCAAAACGCAGGCTACGAAAAGGGGATCAAACATTGGCAACGCGTGTTGCAACATTTTGATGAACATCACCCTTTGTATCAAATTTAGTCTTGTTGCCGCGTTGTTTTGTCGCGCAGGGCACCGCTTCGGCGGTTGTCGAATGCAAAAGCGCCGCGGATAGACTGTGACATAGTCGATAACACATGAGTTACGCGTAACTCAATTCGATAATCATTGCTGGACGATATTGCCGCGATTGGTTTGGATTCCGGTAGTTCGTCGTCGTAACAGTTGCTTGAGTTTGGGCCGCAAACCAATTTAATAATGTTGATTTAGATCAACGGGATGCTAACGTTTAGACACACGATTTGAAATGTCTACGTAGGCCCCGCTTGATTTTATGGCGTGAACAAGGATTTGAACGGCGATAGCCTACACAGTGCCTATGCGAGGCGTAAGTTGCCGGTTGGACAAGCCGTAGTGTTGTCAGGTGTGGTGGAACGCAATCGCGGTAACGCGAAAAGTCAATCCGATGTTTCCTACGGAATCGGCACCGGGTTCCGTATCATCAATGATGTGTCGCTGTTAGTGGATTACGTGGAATATGTCGAGGAACCGGATTACAAACATACGGAGATATACCTTGACATGAAAGGCCGGTTCTAGAACCTACCTCATAAATGCCTACGTTTGTCAATGCTCGGTCAAGAACGGCCTTAAAAGACTCCTGTACTACCGCGTACACCACATTTTTTGACCGTTTTCGCCTCGGCTTTTCGTCGCTCACTTATTTTGAGATAGGTTCTAGTTTTTTAATCCTTACAGATCGAGCCCCTTTGTTTTTGAGAGCGAAACTGAAAGCTGCGCTGTTAGAGAATATAAATCTCCGGAAGATTTCGTCCGCTCTATTCCTCGCCGTGGGGATTCGTAATGTTAGGATCATTCATCAATATCAATTCATCGACTTCAGCCAGATCCTGCGTGAATAAACTGCCGTCAGCGGTTGCATCGAGTAGACTCCCAATCGACTCTTGTGCATTTTTGACCAACATACCAATCGCTTTCTGACCTAAATTAAAATTAATCGATCCTTCGGTCTGACCGAGGATTTCAACCAACAGCGATCCGCCCACCGGCCCTGTCTCGCCAGCGTTGATGCGTTCCGTTCCTAAAAGTCCGTAAGCATTGCGGGCGATTCCTGGGAAACTACCCCCATTGAAGCGGGTAAATTCCATATTACCTAGCTCGATGGAACGTTTTTTCACTACTAAGGCCATTTGTTTGGATAGATTAACCGCAGCATCATCAACATCATCGTTGGTTGGCCATAAAATGGATCCGGTCACGCGCCGTTGTGGGCGAAAGGCACCATTGTCCGGTCGCTCGTCTTCATCAACGACGCTTGGCCCTTGATTATGCACATCAACAACCCATATCGGTTTGTACTGACGATAGGTATCTACAATAGCTTGCGCTTCGGGTACTGGATTGGTTGTCGGATCAAAGTGCCGGCTTGTACCCACTAGGCCTGGATTACACACAATTTGGTCACTCTGCGACCAGTCGGGCCAATGGTATCGATTAATATCATAGTGCCGCAGAGTGCCGTCGTTAACAAACGTATCGGTAAATACACCACGGCCCCGATCTAGTACTGTTGGGTCGACATTGCCATCATCGTCAAAGCAATCTCTGCTGTTACGCCGCGGTGCGTCGAACGCACCGTTACCTCGATCCGGAAACTCAGCACCATCAGGGTTGACTCTTGGAACGATTAGTACAAATAGTTCGTCGAGAATTTCTTTGGATTTCGCACCACCGCGCGCAAGTGTTTTGATAGTTCCAATTGCGGCTTCGGTACCATGAGGCTCATCGCCGTGTTGTTGAGTAATGACCAAGACCGGTGTTTTTGTTGGGTCACCGAGTTTTATCAACCAAACATCACGACCCGCGGCCGTCACTGCGATCGACTCCATGCTAGCGGGTACTTTCGCGCTACCCACTGCCTTTACTAAGCGATCTGTTAATTCTTCATAGCTTAGAAAGGCTTTTAACTGAACATTTTGATTTGGGGTGACCCACGGTCCGCCGGGATTAGTGGCGTTTTGCGCGACAACAACTGAAGGTGTGAGGCACATGAATACGATTGCAATCAATCTGTGGTAACGCATAGAACGACCTCCTTAACGCACTGCATTAATGTTATTTTGCCGTAGGTGATACACGCCCAGGCGATTACACGAGCGGAAAACGCAACCACAATTCTACTCTATCATAATGTTTCATGCAGGTTTGCCTTAACGTTATTGGCCTGCCCATTGACGTCCCATCGGAAGTTATCTGATGGCCTCAGGTATTTTTAGAATAAACTTGGGACCGTCTCATTTTTGGTTCATCAGGTAATGTCAGATCCGCTCAAGCATCGAGTTGATTTGCAAGATCAATTAAATCTTTAGCGACAAAATCAAAGTCGCCTCGCGCTTTTAAATCCTTATTCTGATAGGGCCCGTACTCGGTGGGACGCTCGACAAAGGCTGTACGGAAGCCCAGATCACCCGCCGTAAACAAGTCATCATTGTGCGCCGCTACCATCAAGCATTGTTTTGGCTCTAGGTCCAGGGCTTGCGCACTGGCTAAATAAGGATCGGGTAACGGTTTGTAGCAACGTGCGACTTCCGCGCCAAGGATAACGTCCCAGGGAAGGCTGCTGTGTTTGGCCATATTGACCGTCAAGGCGATATTTCCATTCGATAGCGTTGCGATAATGAATCTACGCTTGAGGCGCGTTAAACCATCCACTGAATCGGGCCATGGGCACAGCCGGTGCCAGGCACGGTTGAAATGATCAATCTCTCGTTCGCTCAATCCTTCAATGGAAAACTCTCCCAACAATTGTTCAAGACTTTCGCGATGCAGTTGATCGAGGGTGGTCCAAGGACGTTCGCCCTTCCGGACTTTTTGCATCGACGGTTGGTATAGGCCACGCCAGGCGTCGGCAAATTTCACCCAATCGGCTTTTAACCCTTTTCGCTGCCCCAACGCGACACCCTCATTGATGATGCTGGAGCGCCAATCTACCACTGTGCCAAACACGTCAAACAGGAGTGCCTTAATATTCATTTTCGCCTGTTACCATTTGAAATTTATGCACGTCGTGACTTGACGTAATCGATGACTTTCTTAGCAACCAGTGGAAATAATCCGAGTAGTGCAAAAGAAAAAATGAGTTGTGGCGAAAGAATGTCATCTACGGATTCGATTTTGGCTAGCTGTTTGCCCGCATTAGTCACGATCAGAGTAATGGGTATCATTCCAATAAGGGTTATTGCGGCGAATATGACCGTTCGGATCGGTGTTAATCCCATTACTGCGTTAATAACAAAAAATGGAAACACAGGAACGACACGTAAGGTGAACAAATACAATGCGCCATCCCGTCGAATACCATTATTAATAATGGCCAGGTTTCCTCCGAATTTCCCCTGTACATAGTCGTGTAACAAAACCCTTGAAACTAAAAATGCAAGGGTTGCGCCTAGTGTCGATGCGATAACCGCCAGCGTGGTACCCCATAACACGCCGAATATAACGCCGGCTGTGAGTGTCATGATTAATGCGACGGGCAGGGACAACGCTGCCATAATGACATAGCTAAAAAAATACAGCATACTGATTTTGAAGGGATTTGATTGATAGTAGGCTTGCAAAGCGTTTTTTTGTGCCTTCAGGTAGTCCAGACTCAAGTACTGATCCATGCCTAATAGCAAGAAAATGGCGATCATCGCAACGATTCCGCCGGCAATGGTAATTCGAACAGGTGTCATGAGAGATGCGTCAATCTCGATTTGCGATCATAACCTTTTTCGCGCTGAAAAATCCTCGTAGCACCGCGGTTGCCCTGCCTTTGTCTTTCTTACAGCGGCGAATGAAAAGACATTGGCAAATCCCGGCTTGCAGGCGAACGATTTTAGCGCTGTCGACAAAATTTGTCCTATCGAGCTAAAATTGATGTGAAGGTTATCGGCGAACGATTTTTACACTAGAAATAGTGTTGAGAGCGGGGGGATAGCAGTGAGTAAAAAACAAAGAACGGGCACCCCAATTCCATGGGACGCCCGTTAGCGACACTGACTCCAGTCCCCCTTCGTACTGGTGTCTACCATTTCCCTCCTTGGAACGGATACTTGTCCTTCACCGTTGATCCAAAATCCACTCAGTGGATTTTCTCTCCCCCAGGATCAATACCAGCCACAATGTGTGTTCCCTGGTCAGCTTCCTTGCTGTGGTTGTATCCGAACAATGCGGTGTTGGCCGCGTCACGCTTCCTAGCGTGACAAGGATTATGGCGTCACATTGGAGTAATTTCTGTGAATTAATTCACAAAAAGAGAAAATTTTTACGCCACTGCAGCTACGTTTGAACGGGAATACCGCTCTTTTCGTTTGATTTGATTGCAGAATCTTATGGTATCAGGATAGGGGAAGACATCGGCTTGTTGGCCGTTAGTAATTTTTTGTTGATGCTCACGCCAGAAATCCGGGTCAGTTAGCTCCGCATGGGCGCTTTGAAAGGCCGCTCTGGATTCGGGATCACTAAAGAAAAACTCACTGAATTGTTCGGGAAATACATCGTGAGGCCCAACCGAATACCATGGTTGGGATGACATCTCATCATCGAATGAAACGGCGGGTGGGATACGGCGAAAATTACACTCGGTCATATAACAAATTTCATCATAGTCATAAAACACCACGCGATTGTGGCGAGTCATACCAAAATTCTTCAACATCATGTCGCCGGGAAAAATATTGGCACCGGCAAGATCGCGTATCGCGTTGCCGTAGTCGACGATGGCGTGTCTTTTTTGTTTTGCATCTGCTTTGGATAAATATTCGTTTAAAGGCGTCATGCGACGTTCGATGTAAACATGTTTTAAGATCAACATGTCACCTTCAGTTTCAATACTGGATACTGTCTGCGATTTAAGTTCCGCGAGCAGTTCGCTATCAATGCGATTAAGAGGTAGGGCGACGTGCGAGTACTCCAAGGTATCAGCCAAACGCCCGACACGGTCATGGTGTTTTACCAATAAGTATTTTTGCTTTACCAAATCACGATTGCCCTCCTTGGGGGGTTCAAAGTGATCGCGGATAATTTTGAATACGAACGGAAAAGACGGCAGGGTGAATACCAGCATCACCATCCCTTTTATTCCCAACGACTCTGTAAAGCTATCTGATGAATACTTTAAATGATGATGTAAATCCCGATAGAACATGGTTTTGCTTTGTTTTTGCAAACCCAGCATGGAATACAACTCATGCGGCGGTTTGTTGGGCATGATCGATTGCAGGAAGTGAACATAAGCTGACGGTACTTCCATATCGACTAAAAAATAAGCGCGAGAAAAACTGAATAATGTGGAGATATGCCCGTTTTCGAACAATATAGTATCCACATACAACATACCGTGTTTGTTTTGCAGAAGAGGTATGATGAAACTGCGGATATCGTTGCCGATAATTTCCCTGCCGACAATGTATGCACATTTGTTGCGGAAGAATAAAGAGCCCAACACTTGCAATTGATGATTGGGATGACGTCGCCGGCCGGCAAGTTGATTTCCCTCAAAGGCAGCGACTAGTAACCGGATGTCTCGTCGTAAATCCGCAAAACTGTTTCTTAGTTTGAAGTCGGTCAGGATTTCCAACAGGCAGCGTCTCAGTCCGCTCGTGCCCGGGTAGTAACAACGGTAAATCGGTACATCGCCTTCAAGATGTTCGGTCGATATCGCCGGTCGCCAAAAAATGTACTCGTTGTGGTAGTAGCTTCGATGCAAGACCCGGCACGCTACCGAGTTATAAAACGTTTCTGCGCACTCCGGTTGCAAATGTTGATACAACAAGCCGATGTACGCAATTTTTATTTTTGGCCAGAGACTTTCGTCTTGTTGCGATGCCGGGTACTGTTTGAGTACTTTGTTGACGCATTCGCGCACACGCTGATCGTACATGTCGATGCGTGCTCTATTGGCGTCCACGATGCTTTGCCAATCGCCGTTCTCAAAATGGTTGCGCGCACTGGCGCTGATTTCACGGAACAAACGATAGTGCCGGTTGAAACCGTCAAGGATGGTTTGGGCGATATCCGTAACCGTATCCATTCGTATATATCTGTTCGTCAATGATTTTGACGCAACGTTAGCTCGCCTGGATTTTATCTATCAACTTATCCGCGAATTCGCTGGTTGATACCGTCGTTGCATTGTCCATGAGCCGGGCAAAATCATAGGTGACGGTTTTTTCTGCGATGACCTTAGGATAAACGTTGTTGATGAGATCGGCTGCTTCCGGCCATCCGATGTACTCCAGCATCATCACCCCGGACAACAACAGCGAAGACGGGTTGACCTTGTTTTGGTTAGCGTATTTAGGCGCAGTGCCATGGGTGGCTTCGAATACGGCTACGGTATCGGCAATATTGGCGCCCGGTGCGATACCGATACCACCGACTTCAGCCGCCACGGCATCGGATAAATAATCGCCATTTAAATTGGTGGTGGCCAGGACGTCAAATTCCGCCGGTCGTAGTTGCATGAGTTGAAACGTGATATCGGCAATCCGGTCTTTGATGACGATTTTTCCTTCGGGTTGCTTACCGTCGTGTTTTTCCCACAATTCATCTTCGGTAATCGTGACGTCGGAAAATTCTTCCTTGGCCAGTTCATAACCCCAATTACGGAACGCGCCCTCGGTAAATTTCATAATATTGCCCTTATGCACCAAAGTGACACTGGGGCGGTTGTAATCGATGGCGTATTGGATGGCTTTTCGAATCAGTCGCTTTGATCCGAACGCGCTGACCGGTTTAACGCCTAATCCCGCGCCCTCGAAAAACTCACATCCCATTTCCTCGCGCAGAAATTTAGAAAGTTTTTCGTTTTCCACCGTGCCGGCGGCGTATTCGATACCCGAGTAAACATCTTCAGTATTTTCCCGGAATATCACCACATCAACTTCCTCCGGTTTTCGCAACGGCGAAGGCACGCCTTCGTAATAACGCACCGGTCTAACGCACGCGTACAAATCCAAATCCTGACGCAGGGAGACATTAAGCGAGCGGAAACCACCGCCGACCGGTGTGGTGAGCGGTCCTTTGATAGCGACCGTGAGATCTTTGATGGCGTCCAGAGTTTCGGCAGGAAAGTAGTCACCATCGTAAAGTCCCGCAGCCTTTTCGCCCAGGTACAGTTCGCACCATTGCACACCTCGCTTGCCGCCGTAGGCTTTTTCCACAGCCGCGTTCCATACCCGCAGCGATGCTGCGGTAATATCCGGGCCTATGCCATCGCCTTCGACATAACCTAGGATGGGATTGTCAGGCACTTGTAGCTTATTGTTCTGGACGCTGATTTTCTCGCCGCCTTCGGGCAGCTTTACGTGTCGATATGTCATTTATAGGGGTTCCATATTTGTCATTGCTGGAAATTGCGCACTTTTCACGCAACAAGTTTGCGTGAGAACATTGAGTTTAACATCTTGGCTTAGCGTCGTTACCGTACAATTATTCTGTTACGCAAATATTAAGAACAAAATATCGTGATGAAACATAGAGGTGCAGTGGCTTGTGGCCACGCTTTGACTGCGGAAGCGGCGGAGTCAGTGTTACGCGAAGGTGGGAACGCATTCGATGCGATGATTGCCGCATTTTTTACGGCGTGCGTCGCGGAGCCGGTTTTAGTCGGTATCGGCGGTGGGGGGTTCTTGCTGGCACAGAAACACGGTTCGTCTCCGAAGTTGCTGGATTTTTTCACTCAAACCCCGCGGCATAAAAACGACCCGGCCAACATTGATTTCGAAAAAGTAGTGGTGGATTTCGGTAGCGCTACCCAGGATTTTTACATGGGTTATGGGGCTGTGGCGACGCCAGGCGCCGTGCGCGGACTATTCGATATGCATCGTCGGTTGGGCTCCATGCCGATGAAAACACTCGTCGAGCCGGCCGTTCACGTCGCCCGTGAAGGTGTGATCGTAACTGAGTTGCAAGCTTATATTTTTTCTTTAGTGGAACCGATTTATATCACCCATCCGTCAGCGCGCAATGTTTTTGGCAGCCGCAAAAGAGCGGAACGCGTTGCTACGGCAGGCGAGATGCTCAAAATGCCGGAATTCGCCGACACCCTGGAAGTGTTGGCCATCGAAGGCGACAAATTGTTTTATCGCGGAGAGATTGCGCTTTTAATCGTGGACGAGTGCAGGAGCGCTGGACATTTAAGCTATGACGATCTCGTACACTACGAAACGAAGATCCGCGAACCCATTATGACCCGCTATCGCGATGCTGAGATTTATGGCAATCCTTTTCCTAGCGCCGGTGGCGGTTTAATTTCCTTTGCCTTGAAATTATTGCAGTCGATTGAGCAATTAGGGTTGCAGTTCGGTACGGCGGATTATGTATCCACCTTGGCCAACCTCATGGATTTAACCAATATTGCGCGCCGGGAATCCATGACCGATGACAAGTTAGATGACGAGAAATTACTTGCTCCGGAATCATTACTATTGTTTAAACGCGAGTTACAACGACGCACCCAATCCCATCGCGGCACGACGCACATTTCCATTATCGATGCACAAGGCAATGCGGCGGCCATGACCGTTACCAATGGCGAAGGTTGCGGGCATTTGTTGCCGGGTACCGGCATCATGTTGAATAACATGCTGGGCGAGGAAGACTTGAACCCACTTGGATTTCACGCTTGGACACCGAATGAACGCATCAGCTCGATGATGGCGCCAACCTTGGTTCGCAACGACCAGGGTCAACTTATCGTAACCGGTTCCGGCGGCTCCAATCGCATCCGCACAACAATTCTGCAAGTATTGATTAATCTAATTGATCACGAGATGGATGTAGAAGATGCCGTGTGCGCACCACGTATACATCGCGAAAACGACGTGTTGTATCTGGAAGGTGGACTAAGAGCAGCGGAAGTTGAACAAATACTGCAACGTTATCCCGATCACAAGATTTGGGATGATATTACATTTTTTTTCGGGGGGGCACATACCTTGGTTTTCGATGGCAAACAAATCTGGGGCGCGGCCGACCCGCGGAGGGGTGGGGTGTGTAGGGTGATTTGAAGGAAGTTTCCACACTTTCCATTGGGTGTAACGAGCGACAGTGGCCCGGATGCAACGAAACGGAATCTGGGAAATATACGTTATTCCTGGATTACGCTGCGCTCCATCCAGGCTACACTTGCTGTACATTAAGTTAATTATTAAATGTAATTTTCAAATGAACATAATCGATTGGTTTGCATTAGCAGCGTTTGTTGTTGTTATTGTCTACCTCGTTAAATGGTATCTAGAATGGCATGTCGTTGGTAAAAGAAAAAACCAAGCGTTTGTCGTAAATGTGGGGGAGAACTAAGGCTTGTACAAGTCATAGACCCGCTGGGATTGAACATAACAAAAAGATTCGTAATTCACTTGATTGTATGGCCGAGAAGAATAAGAGAAATATGGTCATGCCGAGAATGTGGTGGGAATCACGAAGGCACAAAAGTTATTTTGTAAGTTAACAAATCAGCAATGCTACGGATTTCGTTTTAAAAGCCAACGGGGCACAAGTGTGAAAAGTCAAGCCACAATGTGATGAGGTCTGAACCACATCTATCACGTTCTTTAAGTCATCATCGTCTAAGTTCTCAGGTCGGTCCCCGTAGAGCACAAACTGTTGTGCATTACTAACCGAGTTCTTCACTCGTTCCGAATGACTATTTGAAAATATCAGTCATTCTGAACCTATTCAGCTTCGATCAGAACACAATATATGTAGGCGAAAAGTGTGAAAAAAGTCACGGCAACATAAATAGCATTCATGTTACGTTCATGACGTCAAGTAAAAGTAATCATTTGTAACAACTGATAGACGTTAGCAGCCACCAAAGGAGAGTGCTGGTTTTGTAAAACAATGTTGCGGTGATAACTTTTTAATCCTGTATTGTCTAATACTGTGTGTTATTGGGATCAGTGAGGGTGTGTTATGCAACAATCGACTGGTAGTTATCGTGTTATTGAGGCTCGGGATGTGCGTGCGTTTTTTCAGGAGTCCATATTAACTGCACTGGAAAAACAGAGCTTACAGGCAACCGAAGAAGCGGTTGTTTATTTAGTGAATCTATTATGCGATTTTTCACGCACGGACCAGTTTTTCGAGCATACGGAAGAGGGTTATTCCCTGAAACCCGTTGCATTGTTATTCGACGATGCATTTCACGCCGAAACGTATCGGGAACGAACAGCAGCACTCCGCCGTGCGGGTGATGTTTCGTTGTTTATCGCTGGTTTATTCTCGGAAAGTCTTAGCCGAAAACCAGTCGACGTTGATTACTATATTTCCATGGGTGGTATGGCTTATGGACGACTTGCTGACGAGACCATCGATGGCCGCAGCATTAGCAAATTATCCGATGTATTTGCCGAGTTGTCCTGTCAATTTGCTGAATTTGTTGACGTTTTAGGTGAAGTCAATGACGACACTGCAACTGCTAACGACATAGACATTATGCACCTGTACCAACTTTGGTTCCGAACAGGAAGTACCCGTGCGGCGCGTAAGTTACGCAAGCTCGGTGTGCAGCTATCGCAGGATTCCGTTAACAACGCACGGCACTAGCTTTCATGTCCATTGCCTACTTGCAACGGCAACTGGAATCCATTTACCAGGTCGATCTTTGTCATCAGGTCGATGATTTTTTAATCACCGATCCTGAACTCGCGGCACTGTTGGATACCAGTGAAAACGCGCGTATGCCACCGGAAAAATTGCTGGTGCAGCAAAATGGGGAAGATATCGATTTGTCTTTGTATATCGAACGAGAAGTGTTGCATCATCTTAACGAACATCATCCAAATGACGCGTTGCACGATGGAAATCTCGAGGCGTTTTGCATAGCGCTGGAAGGTGTGAGTCATTTTTTGTACCTCACCTGGAACGCTTTGCAAAAACGCAGTGTGACTTTGCTGGAAATGGAGTTGCAGGCGGAGGTGGATAAATTTGTCAGTGTGTTGTCGCTATTCGATCAGCAAGGCGAAAACGATAGGTGGCGAGACTTGCACCGTTGGCTATTCGATAATGCGAGTTTTGCTTCTGATCTTGATGAGGAACAACTCACGCGTTACCGTGACGCTAATCGTTTTGCGGCGAAGTATTGCGATAGCTTAGATGCGAAATACCTGCGCCACGATAACACCGACGCTATGTACGAAGAGTTACGCTTTTTTTATCGCCAGCCGCAAGGCGAGAAGCTGCGGATGATTAATTATCCCCACTAAACACTATTGTTGCCCAAGTGTAGGTAGCGCCGATTCGGTATAACCTTTCGGGACACCTAGGCGGGAAGGATCGATTTCCGCTTCATTAATACTGCGCAGGGTGACAGTAATGTTGTCGTCGTTATCATGCACCGTCACCGGTAAACCATCGATTTCCCCGGTCGCCAAATCGGGAAAAGTGCCACCCATGCCAGCCATGAATACGGATGCTTTTGCAGCCATGCGTTGTGCCAAATGATGCATGGCTTTAAGGGTATCGTAATCGTCATCAGCCATGGATAAGCTGTCGCGGCTGGCAACGCACATTTCCGTGTCGAGTTGCTGATTCTTAAATACCTGGATAACTTGGCACGAATAACCATTTACATCTCGTTGTTCGGATGTTTGTCTGTATTCCGGTACTGGCGTTGCTTCGGTATTGTTCATTAACCCATCCATGCCCATGTTTTCCATGGTTTTTTGCATTTCGGCGCGTTGTTCATCCGACATGCCCTCCATCTGAGCCTGGACGATGGCCATCATCCCCCGTGCCTGGGCGGTGAACTCATCGACCTTAGCCTCGTTAATAATCATGTACGATTGTTTATCGTGCTCGATAATAAACACCCGGTCGTATTCGCGTTGATATAAAGCGTCGACATTGTTGGTGTCACCAGGGTTTTTAATACTCACAAAGCCTTCGTGAATATGCGCCGACTGCACCTGGGTTTGCCCGGCATTCAGAATTTCAAATTCGACAATCGTGCCAGCTATAACATTGGCACTAAAAGGTAAGGTAAAGAACAAGATGATCAGATGACCCAGTTTTTGCATGTTTTCTCCGTACTGAATGTATAAGGGTATTTTGATAATGAAAGTGTGAATGGAATATTAACACGGCCCTGTTCAGTGGCAGCGTGGGATTAATGAGAATGTGATTATTCCATTTGTTTGCGAAAATCCGAGAAGTTTTCAACCGGTGCTTTACAAGAAAATCCTTCACAAATGTATGCTCGCGGTTGATCACCTGCTTTTCGTTCGGCCAGCAATCCTGGCAATGACTCGGCATTGTTAGGAATTGCGAAGACTTGCCGGTGCGGCACGTATTTCTTCACACATACTTCGGACCATTTGGATAGTGCGCCGGGTTGGCCGCGAAGAATAATGGACTGTGGTGGGTTTATTGTTTCGTTGAGCGCAGTCAACAACGCACCATGGGCCGACGGATAAGATTGGATATGATGGTATAGCGCCCGTACCGTGCGTTCGGCACTTTGCCGATAACGATGTTCGCCGGTTAAATGTCCCAGCCGCAGCAACACGCTGGCAACGATACCGTTACCGGAAGGAATAGCGTCGTCGCCGGTGGGTTTGTGGCGATGCAGCAATTGCTCATGATCGTCGGAAGTGAAGAAAAAACCGCCGTTGTCGGTATCTTCGAAGCGTTGCAATACCACATCGGCCAGTTGCATCCCGAATTCAATATCGCCGTCGCGCCAACGCGCTTGCGATAATTCCAGAATGCCGTTCGCCAACCAAACGTAATCGTCCAGATAAGCATTGAGATGTGTCTTACCGTCGCGGGTGGTGGCCAGCAAACGTTGGTTTTTCCACAGGGTATCCCTTACAAAATCCAATGCGTCTTGTGCGGAACCGGTCAAATCATCGCGTTGCAGCCAGCGCCCGGCGTGGGCCATGGCTTTTATCATCATGCCGTTCCAAGCGGTGAGGATTTTTTCATCACGTCCGGGACGGATACGTTGCTCCCGTATCGCATATAGCTTTTTACGCGCAGTTTTTAATTTATTTTTCGCTTCATTTTCGTCCATCCCTAAACGTTGTGCCGTTGTCGTTAGTGGAACTTTGATGCATAGATGCCATTTGCCTTCAAAGTTAGGCGATCCACGCAGCCCATAATGGATCTCAACGACTTTCCACTCGTCCGTTTCTAGCGTGCCCTTTAGCTCGTCAATAGTCCAGGCATAGAACTTACCTTCTTCACCTTCGGAGTCGGCATCCTGTGTCGAGTAATAACCTCCATCCGAAGATTGCATTTCCCGCATCACCCAGTCGCTGGTCTCGTTCGCGACTTGCAGGAATTGTTCTTCTCCCGAAATAATGTAAGCATCGACGTATAACGGCAATAACTGCGCGTTGTCGTACAGCATTTTTTCAAAGTGTGGAATCATCCACTGGTTGTCGACCGAATAACGGCAAAAACCGCCACCCAAATGATCGTAAATACCACCATCGGCCATGGCCCGCAGCGTATGCAATGCGATTTCCAACGCGCGGTCGTCTTGTTTGTCATTAATTTGCTGATCGGCCCAATGATGTAACAGACGCTCGATGTTGGTGGGATGTGGAAACTTGGGTGCCGATCCGAAACCGCCATCCACCGGATCGTAGGCTTGCTCCAACTCATCGCGGTCGCGGCGCAAAACATCGGCGGATAAGTTTCCTTGTGTGGATGGCGTATTGCCTTCTATTCGGGCAAATGCATCGCGGATAGCATCGTTATGTTGCTGCAAATTACCACGATGTTCGTGGTAATGGGCGTTGACCCGTCGCATGATATCGACAAAACCGGGCATACCATAACGTGGTTCGCGTGGAAAATAAGTGCCGGCAAATAAGGGTATGTGCTCCTCGGGTGTAAGAAAAAGCGTCAGTGGCCAACCGCCGGCGCGTTGGGTCATCATTTGGTGGGCTAACTGATAAATTTTGTCTAAATCGGGGCGTTCTTCCCGGTCGACCTTTATGCATACGAAGTGCTCATTCATGACTTCGGCAGTAGCCGGGTCTTCGAACGATTCGTGTTCCATCACATGGCACCAGTGACAGGCGGAATAACCGATCGAGAGCAGGATTAATTTGTCCTGTTCGCGCGCTTTTTTCAACGTGCTGTCGTTCCACGGATACCAGTCCACCGGGTTATAGGCGTGCTGCAGCAGGTAGGGGCTGGTTTCGTTTATAAGTTGATTCGGTTTGCGTTCAGCCTGCACCATGTACAATACAGCTTTGAATAATGTCGGCGGTGGGTGCACTATAACGCACTGTGCTCGTAAGGGTCTAATCTGCGATGCGCAGTGAGTCGTCTATCTGGCGGAGTGGCTTCTAACAAAATATGATAGTACATCCAAACATCAATCCGGTTGCGATAAACATCGGACCTCTACCTGTTCATTGGTATGGACTGATGTATTTAATCGGCTTTGTCGGTGGCGCATTGATTGGAGTCTACCGTGCCCGGCGGCCGCACAGTGGATGGAAAACCCAGGAAGTGTGGGATGTATTGTTTTACATCGCCATCGGAGTTGTCGTCGGTGGGCGCGTCGGGTATGTGTTGTTTTATCAATTCCAATACTATATTTCCCACCCACTGGAAGTATTTAGTTTGTGGACGGGTGGTATGTCATTTCATGGTGGTTTAATCGGCGTCATTGTCGCCATGTGGTTATATGGGCGGCATACACAACGTAAATTTTTGCAAATTTCCGACTTCATAGCGCCGCTGGTTCCGCTCGGTCTTGGTGCAGGGCGGGTTGGAAATTTCATAAACCAAGAGCTATGGGGCAGCGCGACGGAATTGCCTTGGGGCGTTGTGTTTCCTGCCGTTGATGGCGTCGCGCGTCACCCGTCTCAATTGTACGAGGCGGCCTTAGAAGGCGTCGTGTTATTAGTGATTTTACTGGTCTATGCACACCGTCAACGATTGTTAGGAAGCGTTTCGGGTCTGTTTCTAGTTTGCTATAGTATGTTTAGGTTTTTTGTAGAATTCTTCCGTGAGCCGGACGCGCATCTTGGTTATCTCATGTTTGATTGGCTGACCATGGGCCAACTGTTGAGCATACCGATGTTTATCGCTGGTGTTTGGCTTATGTTGCGGGCGCATTCGATGACGGCGTCTGCGAGCACACCCGCATCCGGTTAGTTTTACGGTGATTCACACAGGAGAAAAGTGATGAAGCGAATTGTATCGACTACTGTTTTTGCGTTGTCTTTGGCATTGTTGGGTGCGAATGGAGCGTGGGCGCAATCCAGCACTATTCAAAAATGCCAGGATGCAGAAGGCAATTGGCACTACGGCGACTACGCGGCCGACGCGTGCGCGCAGTCAGTCATTGAAACGATGGACAGTGAGACTGGGTTGAAGGTCGACGAACAAGGCCTCCCGCCAACCCAAGAAGAACTCAAAGCACAAGAAGCTGCAAAAGCACAAGCCGAGGCAGACAAGACTCGGCAGCGGGAACAACGCGCACGAGAAAATCGCATTCTGGCCGTATACGAAAGTGAAGAGCAAATTATCAGCGCACGCGACGAACGTATAGAAGCCATCAACAATTCCATCGAGTTTAATAACACGATGCAGGCACGTTTGGAAGAACGACTAGCTGGTTTTGAAGAACAAGCGCAGAATCAGTTATTAAAAGACAAAGACCGTAACGCATTGGAAGAACGAATCGATGCAATTAAGAGTCAGATTGCCGAGTATCAAGCTTCCACCGATGCTAAGAAACAGGAAATATCCGAAATCGAGACCCGTTATAACGGCGATCTTGAGTTTTATCGTTATGCCAAACAGCAACGCGAACAAGGGAGCTAAACCTCTTTGCTGAGGAACTCCTAGGCTAACTAGCGTTTTCAGCCTTAGATGGCGGCAACCTGTGGCAGTAACGGCCGTGATAAGGTGCGTGTCGGAATCCTATCCGATACCCATGGAAAAATCGATTATCGCATAGCCGAAATCATGTCCGCTTGCGATGTGGTGATACATGCAGGTGATATTGGTAGCAAAGACATATTATCGGCAGTTACCCCATTAACTGGTGAAATCATTGCTGTGCTCGGTAATAACGATAACCGGCAAAAATGGCCACGTGGCGAGTATTCCGCCCTAAAGCGTTTGGCAGAAAAGGAATTTGTCTCTCTTCCCGGTGGCGATGTGGCTATCGAGCACGGCCATCGGGTTTGGGATACCAAGCGTTGCCATGCGCGTTTGCGCAGTAAATACCCTGAAGTAAAAATGATTGTCTACGGCCATACGCACAAACGCCGGATAGACAGGACGTGTAAACCTTGGGTGGTTAATCCCGGTGCGGCCGGACGCGCGCGGACATTCGGTGGTCCATCGTGTTTGGTGCTAAACGCAGGCAAACAGTCCTGGCGAATACGGGAGTACTGCTTTGATTTGCAGCCACTGCGCGACGCTGCGTGATGCCCAATTGCAGATAGACGGCGTTGGTATTACCAACGTTTATTGCTTTAAAAAAGATGCCACTCAGGGCGTCAAGTCCAAATTATCTCCCACAAAAAGCGCTGAAGAAAGGATTGATGACGCCATACTGTGTTTACAATGCCGGCACCGGATTACCAGCGACAAATGCCGCATCGAAGTCAATCAATGCCATCAACACGCCTTTACCAACCCGGCGCAAGTGCGTTTTATCATCGGTTGTTTCTCCGACGCACCTGGTTGTTCGGGTGTGGATGAGTTTACCAGCGAATTTACCTGGTTTTCAGGTTATCAATGGCAGGTTATTGTTTGTAGCCGCTGTGGCGAACACTTAGGTTGGAAATTTCAGTCCATAGATCATCGATTTTATGGTTTGATTTTGAATCGATTGTTGAGGTTCAACCCTTGACAAATTAGTTCGAGCGAGATCGTTGTGGCGGGTTATAATTCTTACGCTCGTGACAACATGTACACTATAAAAAATGTACGCCGCATTTTTTGGTTTGACTGAACCACCGTTTTCGATTGCACCGGATCCGCGGTATTTATACATGAGCGACCGGCACAGCGAGGCACAGGCGCATCTATTGTACGGTTTGGAACACGGCAGCGGGTTCGTGCAACTCACCGGTGAGGTCGGAACCGGTAAAACCACGCTATGCCGTAGTGTATTAGCAGCGCTACCGGAAACTATTGAAGTCGCGCTCATTCTGAACCCCCGTATCAACGAGCATGAGCTGCTGCAAACATTGTGCGATGAGCTGCGCATTAGCTACGCACCGGGGTTGAGTCCCAAACAACTCGTTGACCGCCTGAATCACCATCTTTTGCAAATACACGCCGAAGGGCGGCGTACGGTATTAATTATCGATGAAGCCCAAAATCTATCCCGCGAGGTGTTGGAGCAAATCCGGTTACTCACGAATCTTGAGACCAACAAAGAAAAACTGCTGCAAATTATTCTTATTGGCCAACCGGAATTAGTCGAATTACTGGCGCGTCCGGATTTGCGGCAATTAGCGCAACGGGTAACGGCCCGATATCATTTGTTACCATTATCGCGGCGAGAGACGGCGGCATTCGTCAATCACCGTTTATTCGTCGCCGGCTGCGAGCGACCTGTGTTTAACCGCGGCGCGAGCAAACAAATTTATCGTTTCTCAAGAGGGATACCACGGTTAATCAATCTCATTTGTGATCGTGCGTTGTTGGGCGCGTATTCACAGGACAAGCGTATAGTGGGTGCCGGCATCATAAAGAAAGCGGCTCGGGAAGTGTTGGGGCGTAACGGGCGCGGACGTCTTTGGTGGATACGTCCGGCATGGTGGTTTGGCTTGGTAGTAGCTGGTTTGTTATTGCCGGTGCAGTTTCATTTTAGCGATAGTGTATCGAGTTTATTCAATCGCCCCCGAATTGAGGATGTATCCGTCAGCGTGAAAAATTTAGCACCTGAAAATGTTGAACCTATCACGAGCTTAAAAACTGAAAAACCTGTCACAGAGTCGATAACGGAAGTAAATGGCCCGATAGCGGTTAAATTATTAACCGATCTGCCTTTGAATAGTTATGCCGATGCTATGACTGCGGCAGTGTCATTATGGCGAGATAACGATGAAACGATTAATGATTGTGCGGCCGTGTCTTCCGTTGGATTGCAATGTTACTACCGTCAAGATGGTTTGATCGGCCTAAGTCGCTATAACCGACCCAGTGTATTGACCCTTAGAAATGGCAAGAGCATTAACTACCCGTTGCTGATTGAGTTGAATGAGGAAAACGCCATACTGGAGATTTCTGGTCAGAAATATTCCATCGCTTGGAGTGCTATTGAAGCCCAATGGGATGGGCGCTTTATTTTGTTGTGGCGACCGCCACCAGCGGTTCTTTCAACTGCGAATAGTCGGAATGACTCGACATGGTTGCGTCGCGCAATCCTTCTATGGTCCCTACAGACTCAAGGTACCTTGTTGTCGAAGCTCTCCGATTCTGGGAAAGATGATCAGTTGCGTGAGGATATCCAGGAATTCCAGCGATGGTACGGTATCGAACCGACTGGCGTCGTTGACGTTGATACTTTGATTCAGATGAATACGGTTTTAGCGGGCCATCATCTTCCCACGTTGATAAACACCGGTAGTCGGGGTTGACGGTATGTCCTATATCCTCGATGCGCTGCAAAAATCCGATCGCGAAAGAGCATTGGAAAATGTCGAGACTCTTCCGAAAACATCAAATACGCGACTACAAACAAGCAAACCGAATTTACGCTGGTTAATCTGGGTAGCTGCATTAAGCCTTGTTCTGATTTTGGTGTGGCGCTTTCAGACGCGCCTGCAACAAACGGCGCAAACTTATTGGCAGACTGCTCAAGATGCGATAGAAAAATTTGGCCTAACAGATTCGGAGCCCGTATCGGAGAAAACCGTTGAAACCCCTGCACAAAACGAAGAACGAGTTGTGGAAAAACCATTGACGCCCCTTAAAAAAGAGGAAAGCACTGTCATAGAACAAATCGCGGAGCCTGAGCCGAAGCTATCACCGACGGAAGCAATGCCTGAGAGTGATATCGAATCAATTCCGCAACAAACATTACAAGCAAACGTTGAGAACGTAGTCGAGTCGCCTGAGGAGCCTAAAATACTCAGCTTGAACTTAGCACCCGACGCAGTGCGTCAAAACTTATCTGCATTAACCCTGTCAGCAGTTTCTTACAGCAAAGATGCTGAGCGACGCTTTGTGCTGATCAACGATCAATTGTATCGCGAAGGCGACGGGCTACCCGGCGGCACGGTCGTTGAGGAAATCACCAGTGACGGCATTGTGGTTGCGTCTGACGACGTAAAAGTTTTCCTGCGTCCTTAGAATATGATTATAGGGACTAGCACTCGATAAGACAGGTAGAGATTTAAATGAGTTGGAATTGATTGTGGCGGTGTGTGGACGAGATAATATTTGTGCAGCATGATACCTAGAGCATGATTTTCACGAATCAACCAGATACCGCTCGCGCCGCCTATCAAGACGCTGAATCCGACAAACGTTTTTTACCCCGTCCATGGGGACAAAAGCTGTTGCAGGCTAAAGTCCGGACAGAAGCCTGTCTATGATTCTCGCGCACTGTCAAAAATTGTTGCAATCCTAGAGGAACATGATTCGTTATGGACTTCATGGTTTAGGCAACAAGGGATTGATCCGATGCATGTAAAGTATGAAAAGCTGGCGTCAGACCCGCAGACTGTACGGTCTTCCGTTTTATCTGTACTAGGCCTGGATTGCACCATCGCCAAGCCGATAAAACCAAGATCTGCAAGGATGGCAGATATGAAGAGTCAAGTATGGGCTGATCGCTTTTGGGCAGAGCAGAAAAAGGTGTGAAGCAACCATGTAACATCTATGGGGCCGGACCAACAAACCGCTACGCACTTTGTTGGCCGTTGGCTGTTAGAACTGTTTTTCTGCTAACGTTTAAATCGTTTAATCTGGTTTGACCTTCGAGAGTTTTATATTTCCTGATTCGCAAGGTATAACCAGGTTTCGACCACGGTGTCCGGGTTCAGTGAGACGCTGGTAATACCTTGTTCCATTAACCAACGCGCCAAATCCGGATGATCGGAAGGACCTTGGCCACAAATACCGACATATTTCCCTGTCTTGTTGCAGGCGGCGATGGCCATCGCCAAAAGCCTTTTAACCGCAGGATCGCGTTCATCGAACAAATGCGCGATGGTGGCGGAGTCACGATCCAATCCCAGCGTGAGTTGGGTCAAGTCATTCGAACCGATGGAAAAGCCATCGAAATATTCGAGAAATTCATCGGCCAACAATGCGTTGGATGGAATTTCGCACATCATGATGATCTTTAAATCATTTTTGCCGCGTTCCAGCCCGTGTTCGGCGAGTAGTCGTATCACTTGATTGGCTTCATCCAACGTACGTACAAACGGCACCATGATCCAAACATTGGTTAAACCCATCTCATCGCGCACCTTGTGTATAGCGCGGCACTCGAGTTCGAAACAGTCGCGAAAGGTGGTATCGATATAGCGCGATGCGCCACGAAAACCCAGCATAGGGTTTTCCTCGTCGGGTTCGTACAAACTTCCGCCCACCATGTTGGCATATTCGTTGGACTTGAAATCCGACAAACGCACGATAACCGGTTTTGGTGCGAAAGCGGCCCCCAGCGTGGCCACGCCTTCGGTTAATTTTTGTATATAAAAAGACATAGGGTCGGCGTAACCGGCCAACCGTTGGTCTACTTGATCACGAATGTCGGCAGGCAGTTGGTCGATGTTTAACAACGCTTTTGGGTGTACGCCGATGGTGTTATTAATAATAAATTCAAGCCGTGCTAATCCGATACCTTCATTGGGTAATGATTGAAATTGAAACGCACGCTCTGGGTTGGCCACGTTCATGCTGATTTTGAACGGCAGCTCCGGCATGTTGTCCAGGCTGATGATTTGTAGTTCAAAATCAAGTTCACCGTCGTAAACGTAGCCGGTGTCACCTTCTGCGCAAGACACCGTTACCGGTGCACCGTCGGTCAACGTCTTGGTAGCATCGCCACACCCGACCACCGCCGGCACACCCAATTCGCGCGCGATGATGGCGGCGTGACAAGTACGCCCGCCGCGGTTGGTAACGATAGCGGAAGCACGCTTCATTATTGGTTCCCAATCCGGATCGGTCATGTCGGTGACCAGCACATCGCCTTGTTGCACTTTATCAAGTGCTTCAGTGCCGGGGACAATTCGTACTGTACCCTTCCCGATACGTTGCCCGATGCTGCGGCCCTCTACCAAAACATCACTGTGTTGGTTCAGGTGATAACGTTCCAGCACTTTTTTGTTGGAGCGGCTTTCAACCGTTTCCGGACGTGCTTGTAACACGTACAGATCGCCATCGATTCCATCTTTGGCCCATTCGATATCCATGGGCCGGCCGTAGTGTTTCTCTATCGCTACAGCCATGTGCGCCAGTTCATGCACGTCGTCGTCGTTGATGCTGAACCGGTGTCTTTCAATTTCCGGAACATCAACCGTCTCTACCAATTTGTTGGACGATGATGTATCCGCGTAAATCATTTTGATAGCTTTGTCGCCCAACGTCCGGCGCAATACCGCGGGACGGTTTTGCTTTAAACTGGGTTTATACACGTAGAACTCGTCCGGGTTGACCGAGCCTTGCACCACGCATTCACCCAAACCATAAGATGATGTAATTAGCACCGTATCTTGAAAGCCGGATTCCGTGTCGATGGTGAACATAACACCGCTGGCACTGAGATCGCTGCGTACCATGCGCTGGATGCCCGCGGAAAGCGCTACGTCAGCGTGGTTAAAACCTTGATGCACACGATAGGCGATGGCGCGATCGTTAAACAAGGAAGCAAAAACATCTTTGACCGCATTCACCACATTATCGAAACCACGTACATTTAAAAAGGTTTCTTGCTGGCCAGCAAACGATGCCTCCGGCAAGTCTTCGGCTGTAGCCGACGAACGCACGGCGACCGCTTGTTCGTCGTTTTCCATGAGCCGCGTATAAGCCGAACCGATTTCACCGGTTAACCGGTCGGATAAAGACGTTTGGTTAATCCAGCCGCGAATCTCCTTGCCGGCACTCGCCAAGGCGTTAACATCATCAACATTCAAATTTTCCAGACGCCGGCTAATCTGGTCGGCCAATCCGTTCTCGCCGATAAAATCAGTGTAAGCCCGCGCGGTTGTGGCAAACCCGTTCGGTACATGGATACCGGCATCTTGCAAATGACAAATCATTTCACCCAGAGATGCGTTCTTGCCACCCACCCTGGGTACATCATTCATACCGGTCTGGTCAAACCACAAGATATAATTCGAATCTTTACTCATCGCGTCCTAGCCTTTACGTCTATTTATGAACTTAAGAATGCAGGAACGAACCGTTTTCATTATTTCCGATCGCACGGGTATTACGGCGGAAACCATGTGCCACAGCTTGTTGAGCCAGTTTCCCGGGATTCAGTTCAATACCGTGGCGCTTCCTTATGTGGATTCGGATGATAAAGTGAACGCAGCGGTGACACAAATCAATGCTTGCGCCAATGATTCCGCGGCTAAGCCACTCGTGTTTACAACACTGGTGCACGATCGGCAACGCGCAACCCTGCGTCATGCGAATGCGGTGTTTTTTGATTTGTTTGATACTTTTATCGAACCCCTGGAAAAGGAATTGGGAACGGAGTCGTCGCAAAGCACCGGGCAGACCCATGGCCTGGTCGATCCTCAGCGTTATACGTCGCGCATCAGTGCGGTGAATTTTTCCATGCATTGTGACGATGGGCTCAACACCGCCGACTATAAACGTGCTGCCGTGATATTGTTGGGTGTGTCACGCTCAGGCAAGACACCGACATGTTTGTATCTGGCCTTGCATTTCGGGATTTTTGTCGCCAACTATCCGCTGACGGATGATGAATTTGAGGCCGGTAGCCTTCCAAAGCCGTTACAAAAGCACAAACGAAAATGTTTTGGTTTAACCATTCAACCGGAGCGGTTGCAACAAATCCGGCGCGAGCGCATGGCGAATAGCCGTTACGCGCAGTTACAACAATGCCAATACGAGGTGCAACAGGCGGAATCGTTGTATCGTAAAGAGGGTATCGCGTACTTGAATACGACTGCCATGTCTATAGAAGAGATCACAACGACGATTATCCAGCGTATGCATCTTAAGCGGGATTTCTATTGAGCTTTTTTGGCGTGATAATCGTGTATGCCGGGCGATTGAAATCTATTGCACGATGCCTATACTTCGCTCGCTTGTGAACCCTGGCATATTGCAATGACCCCAACACCCCCACGTGTAGGATTTGTCAGTCTCGGTTGTCCTAAGGCGACGGTGGACTCCGAGCGGATATTGACCGAGTTGCGCGCCGAAGGTTATGAAATTTCCGGTGACTATTATTCGTCCGATGTAGTCGTCGTCAACACCTGTGGGTTTATCGACGATGCGATCGAAGAATCGTTGGATGCGATCGGCGAAGCGCTTGAACAGAATGGCAAAGTCATTGTGACCGGTTGTCTCGGCGCCAAGGACAATATTGTTAAACAACACCACCCCTCTGTGTTGGCGGTCAGTGGGCCCCAGGCAACTGACAAGGTTTTACAGGCGGTACACAATGTTGTACCGCCTGTGCACGATCCTTTTACCAGTTTGATACCACCCGGTAGTATCAAACTTACACCACGGCACTATGCCTATCTGAAAATAGCCGAAGGCTGTAATCACCGTTGCAGTTTTTGCATTATCCCGTCCCTGCGCGGCGATTTGGTGAGCCGCCCGATCGATAATGTATTGCGTGAAGCGGAGGATCTGGTCAGTGCCGGTGTAAAAGAACTGCTAGTGATATCCCAGGACACCAGCGCATATGGCGTCGACCGGCGCTATTGTGCGGAAATCCACAATGGCAATGCCTACAAAACGCGTCTTTACGATCTTGCCAATGCGTTAGGTGAGCTAGGGGTTTGGGTACGGTTGCACTATGTCTATCCCTATCCGAATGTAGATAATCTAATTCCACTCATGGCGCAAGAGAAAATCCTGCCCTATTTAGATATTCCTTTCCAACACGCATCGGTGCGATTGTTGAAAAGCATGCGCCGTCCAGCCAATAGCGAAAACACTTTGCGGCGTATCGAAAACTGGCGTGAGGTGTGTCCCGAACTCGCCATACGCAGTACATTTATCGTTGGGTTTCCCGGTGAAACCGAAGTCGACTTTGAGGAGTTGCTGAATTTTCTAGACGTTGCTCAGTTGGATAGGGTCGGTTGTTTTTCCTATTCACCAGTGCAGGGCGCGGCTGCCAATGATCTGGATAATCCTGTCCCCGAGGAGGTCAAGCGAGAACGTCATGAACGTTTTATGAATCGTCAAGCAGACATATCGGCGGAAAAATTAAGCAGTAAAATCGGCCGCATCATCCCCGTCATTGTGGACGAAGTGAGTGATGACGTAACCATTGCACGTAGTCAGGCGGATGCCCCTGAGATTGACGGCATCGTAGAAGTCCACGATGCCGGCCATTTGACGCCCGGTGATTTTGCACAAGTAAAAGTAACTCATGCTAGCGAGCATGATTTGCAAGCAATTTTAGTTTGACCTTAAACAGAGTCTGGAGGTTAGTTACGAGCGATGCCGATGTACGAGTTTTACTGCAAGGACTGTCATACCATTTACAATTTTTATTCTCGCAGGATTAACACCGAGAAAAAACCGGATTGCCCTAAATGCGGGCGGGCGGAGTTGGAGCGTCAGGTATCATTGTTCGCGGTTTCCAAGGGCCGGCAGGAATCTGATGAAGACGATATGTTTGGCGATATGGACGAAAGCCAGATGGAAAAAGCCATGATGTCTATGGCTGGTGAGATGGAAAACATTGACGAGGACAACCCCAAACACGCCGCGCAGATGATGCGCAAACTATATGAGGCGACCGGCTTGAAACTTACGTCGACCATGGAAGAAGCCATTCGGCGTATGGAGGCGGGAGAAGACCCGGATCGTATCGAAGAGGATATGGGGGATTTTCTCGAAGACGAAGATCCGTTCGCCATAAAACCAAAGCAGCACATGGATGATTTGCGGCGCAAGTATCTGCCGCCTAAAGTGGACGAGACGTTGTATGATTTGTAGTTCTGTTTGAGTATGAAATGGCTTTGTGAACTAGGATGAAAACGAACCAACTCAATCGTGGTGAAAAGCGCCGTGTAATGTATGTAGAAAATAAAGACGGCGAAATCCATGGTGTTGCGGGTCGTATTGGTTGGGTCTCGTTCTCGCAAACGGGTCGAACGGTTTATTATCGGGATAAACAGTTACAACGAAGTAAAGGACAAGGAATTCGTGGCAATTATTTCGATGTAGAAACAGGCGAAGAATATTGGATATCTGGAATAAAAGCGCGCGGTAGTAACGCGCATCGGGCAGGGCGAACAAAAGTCAAAGTAGATGCTGATGCGATTGAAGAATACGAACGATTAAAGGCGAAAAATTAATTTGTTATTTCGTCCCGCGCCTTCGGCGTTTTGGACGAGTTCCTTTCTTTGGCGCGCAAAGAAAGGAACCAAAGAAAGCGCGCCCCTGCGTTCTGGTTCCCCAACAGGAACTACCCTCACCGAAATCCGCTTGCAACGGGCCGGTTCGACGAATCTATCCTGATTCGGCGAACCTCAAATCAACCTCCCTGTTGATTTATCCCTGCAATCGTCTTTCGTCTCGGCAGAACGCAAAGGGGTGAATACGAGTAGGAGCGAGCACAGCTCGCGAATTGTTTTAACCGGATACCTGCTTTCGCAGGTATGACGAATCTATTTTATTTTTATGCGTTCCCTCTCGCGTTCGAGCAAACCGACTAACGCCGATGTTGTGAGGGAATAGCCCGCAGGCGCACACCTTGGAAGGTGTGCGCCACACTCCAAGCATCATGGAAGTGCCGGTAGGGTGGCCTCTGAAATAACACCGCGGAAAGAGGGAACCGCCAGTTTGTTTTTCTACAAAAACAGACCGGCGGTACAGCGAGCGCGAGAAAAAGCCGTTTGCCAACAAGGCGAAAACAGATTTATGGAAAAGACAAGAAACTCAATCTATAAGCACGGAACGGAGGCTTTGCTGTTTGGTTATGACTAACAGTCAGCTTCCACCTTCACACTCCCCATCACTATTCACTACAATCCTTAATGGATCCCAGATACCAGCGCGGTGTAAATCACGCAATGAGGTTTGCACGAATGAATCAAATGATGAGGCAGGATTCTTACGAATGGCGAACACCTCACGATCTATCTTGATTTCCGCATTCACGAGTTTGGCGCCGCAATAAGTCGCGATGGCCTCAACGAATTTGCCGGTTCCGGCCGGTGCACAACCGGCAAAACCTTGGCGGTCGAGAGTGACGGATTGAACGCCACGGCGTTTGAGTGCATCCACCACCGGCGGGACAGATTGTTCGAAATTATCAGTTTGTGGGCGGGATAATTCCGCCTCAGCAGCAATTTGCTGCGCTTCCTGGGCGGAAATGTCATCGTTTTTGACGAATACGGTACTGGTGATGAATTTGCAATTTTCGAAGACGCCGACGATAGTCGCTTCCGACGCAATACTAATGTTTATAGAAATCCCCATCCCCAAAGTCGCGGCCAGTGCTCCCCCGGCTAACCGCCAAAATCGTCTCACCATAAAACCTCCGCTTGTTGTTGGTTGAATCTAGATTGCCATTATAACTATCTATTGGGGCTAATAAATGGCGGAAGGGTTCGCGTGGACTACATGGCAATGGCGGTTTATGTATAATCCGCCGCCCCTTGATTTGTGTACCCGTTAAACCAACATCATGACCCAGTTGCACGACGAGATCGATAAACGCAGGACGTTTGCGATTATTTCTCATCCGGATGCCGGTAAAACCACACTGACCGAGTGTCTGTTGCACTATGGTGGTGCCATACAGATGACGGGTACGGTCAAGGCGCGTAAATCCAGCCGCCACGCTACTTCCGACTGGATGGAATTGGAAAAACAGCGCGGTATTTCGGTAACCTCGTCAGTGATGCAGTTCCCGTACAAGGGTCGCGTAATCAATCTGTTGGATACACCCGGTCACGCCGATTTTTCCGAGGATACTTACCGTACGTTAACTGCTGTGGATTCCGTGCTCATGGTCATCGATGCAGCCAAGGGCGTGGAGGAACGCACTATCAAATTGATGGAAGTGTGCCGTTTGCGCGATACACCGATCATCACGTTCATCAACAAACTCGACCGAGAGATACGCGATCCGGTGGAATTGTTGGACGAGATTGAGTCGGTTTTAGGAATCAATTGTGCGCCTGCGACCTGGCCAATTGGTTCGGGCAAGTCATTCCGTGGCATTTACCGGTTACTCGACGACAGCGTACGTTTATTTAGAACTCGTCATTCACAGGCTGAAAAAGACCTTTTTATCAATGACTTGAGCAATATTGAACTGGACGAACTCATTGGCGCCGGCGCCCGAACCTTGCGTGAGGAAATCGAGCTGGTGCAGGGTGCCAGTCATGCTTTCGATCTGCGGGAGTACCAAGAAGCAAAGCTGACACCGGTCTTTTTCGGTGCCGCATTACATCGCCTGGGGACCGACGAAATGATGGATACATTTGTGGACATCGCACCTGCTCCGCAACCGCGTGCGGCAGAGTCGCGTGAGGTCGATGCGCATGAAACCAAGTGCACCGGTTTTGTATTCAAGATTCAGGCAAATATGGACCCGGCCCACCATGACCGGGTCGCTTTTCTACGTGTTACTTCAGGAAAGTTCGAAAAAGGCATGAAACTGCGGCACGTAAGGGCCAAACGCGATATGACCATACACAATGCGATCACGTTTATGGCCGCCAAGCGGGATGCCGCCGAGATTGCGTATGCCGGCGATATCCTGGGTCTGCACAACCACGGCATTATTCAAATCGGTGATACTTTTAGCGAGGGAGAGGAACTTAAGTTCACCGGTGTGCCGAATTTCGCACCGGAGTTGTTTCGCCGCGTACGCCTACGCGATCCGTTGCGCGCAAAAGCCTTGCACAAAGGTTTGATCCAGCTTAGCGAAGAAGGCGCCGCGCAAGTTTTTCGTCCATTAAACAGCAATGATCTCATTCTCGGTGCTATCGGTGTTCTGCAGTTTGACGTAGTTGCACACCGTCTGCACAACGAGTACAGCGTGGAGTGTTCGTTCGAGTCCGTACCCGTCGCTACCGCCAGATGGGTGGAGTTCGAAAACCCGGCCAAGGAAAATGAATTTCGCCGCCGTGCCCATGATAATCTGGCGTTGGATGCAGCGGATTCGCTCACCTATATCGCGCCGAATCTGGCCAATTTGCAGTTGACCATGCAACGCTGGCCCGAGGTCAATTTCTACTCTACCCGCGAGCACTGAGCACCACCACACTCTAACCACCGTTTCCGGTTCGGCTTCCGATAAAAGACGCAGATTTCTGGACGACTGGTTGCCCTTAGCTGGTCATTTCTGGCGATATTCTGATACAATTCTGCAAAATTTATGGTGATACGCCTGCAGCGGGTGCACCATATCTATTAACACCACTAGAGACATCGCCGACGTGATAGCTGACGCGGTGGGGTAAACAACGGGGAAAGAGAGATGACTGCTAACAGTCGTGTTGTACAGTTATTGCTATTTTCAACAACATTTGTGCTAGGCGTGCCGGTGAACACCGACGCCTACTCCGATTACGACGAGGAGCTTTGGTGTCTGGCGCAAAATATTTATCATGAAGCCCGCGGAGAAAAAGAAACGGGGCAACTTGCCGTTGCGACTGTTACCCTGAACCGCGTTCAGCGCGGTGATTATCCGGCCACAATCTGCGAAGTGGTATGGCAGCCCCGCCAATTCAGTTGGACCCATGTTCGGATTGTGCACGAACCTTTGGAATCCAACTCTTGGAACCGTTCCATGAACCTAGCGGAATCTGCAATAGACGGGGAAGTGTACGAACCGGTACGCAACGCCACGCATTTTCATGCGAAATATGTGCAACCCTATTGGAGCATTGGTTTAGAACCGGTTAGCGAAGTCGGGCAGCATTTATTTTACGAGTTGTAATTCCGGTTTACCGGCTGGGCATTAGTTCGCTAGTGCTAAAAAAGGTTTTTAGCGCACCGAACAGATAAAATGGATCATCGGCGCCCGCTAGTTCGCGGATTGAGTGCATGGCAAATTGAGGCACGCCGACATCGACCGTGGGAATACCAATGGCACTGGCGGTAATCGGCCCGATGGTCGAACCACACGCCATGTCGCTACGTGAAACAAAGGATTGGAACGGTATATCCGCGGATTCGCACAGTGATCTAAACACTGCGGCAGTTTCGCTGTTGGTGGCATAACGCTGATTGGCATTGACCTTGATGACCGGTCCGCGATTTAAGATGGGGCCGTGATTTTCGTCATGTTTGTCGGAAAAATTGGGATGGATCCCGTGAGCATTGTCGGCGGAAATCAGCATTGAACGTTGAATCCCCCGCACAAAATTTTCGTCGTTATCACACAAACGGCGTAATACCGAATGCAGGAAGGGTCCGTCCGCTCCGCAAGCCGATGCGCTGCCGACTTCTTCATGATCATTGCATACCAGTACGCAATTTTGAGTGGAATTCGCATTGATCAAACTCATTGCACCGGTAAAACAACTGAGCAAGTTATCGAGTCGTGCTGAAGCAATGAATTCCTGATTGAGGCCGACAAGCGCCGCAGTTTGGGTGTCGTAAAAACTCAGTTCGAAATTGAGTAATTTAACTTTTTTGAAATCGGGATATTGCCGGCTGATTTGTTGCTCAAGTAAGGCAGTCAAATCGGGTGCTGCATCCGTGTCGATTTGGCACACCATCGCCGGCAGATCTTTTTGTGCATTGATGCTGCGTTGCTTGTTCACTTCCCGATCGAGATGAATGGCGAGGCTGGGAATGACACCGATAGGTGTGTCGAAATTTATGTTGCGGCTATGCAGCTTTTGGGCGTCGTCGCGAAAGGTGACGCGGCCAGCTAGGGACAAATCCCGGTCAAACCAGGGATTAAGCAATACACCACCGTACACCTCAACACCAAGTTGCAAATAGCCGTGTTTTTTGATTTCCGGTTGTGGTTTTACCTTCAGGCAAGGACTGTCGGTATGCGCACCAACAAAGCGCAGACCATGTGTGTCCAGTTTTTGGTCGCCAAGAGAAAATGCGACCAACGAAGAACCGTTACGAATGATGTAACCCGACACCGTGCCTTCGATATTCCAAATATCAGTCTCCTCAAAGCGTCGGTATCCCGCCTGCTCCAGCATAATGGCGAGATTGTCCACGGCATGAAAAGGTGTTGGTGAATTATCCAGGAATTTCAATAAATCTTGATTGAATTCAGTCTTTTGCATGGCAAACGTTCTGTATTGGAATTTGATTCTGGTTTAGATGAACTCGTTTGTAGCGCGGGAGTCTACTAAATCGTACACTGTCATTTACAATGAAATATACTGCTTTAAATTCCCACCGTCGCTCATTGCTGACCGTACTGGCGGCGGCGCCGCTCGCCGCGTTTAAATCGGTCTGGGCACAAGTCTTGTTGGAAACCCCTCGGCAAACCCGTGGTCCGTTTTATCCTACGGAACTTTTGCTGGATGATGACAATGATCTGGTTCAGGTAAAAGGCCAGTCGCAGCCGGCCAAGGGCACCATTGTGCATATCTATGGGCGCGTGTTGGACATAAGGGGTCGGCCCTTGCGCCGCTCCCAGGTCAGAATATGGCAGTGTAATACCTACGGCCGTTATCATCATTCCCGCGACCAACACGACGCACCATTAGACCCGGGTTTTCAAGGGAGTGGTCATTTTGCCACGGGTGATGACGGCGCCTACCGGTTTCGCACTATTAGACCAGTTCCTTATCCTGGCCGCACACCACATATTCATTTCGAAGTCAGCGGCGAGGGGTTTAGCTCCATCGCAACGCAAATGTATGTAAGGGGCGAAGCCGGTAACAAACACGATGGTTTGTTGAATTCAATCCGTGACAAAACAGCACGCGAGAGCGTCATCGTCGCCTTGAATCCGGCTCAAGAATTCAATAAGGATCTTGCAGGCGAATTCAATATCGTGCTGGGCGGGACAATCGGCTAAAAAAGCGTTTTTGTACACGGTTTTACATCAATCAACTGCGGAGGGGCCTTGTTCCCACAACCAGCGGGCGGGTTTGGGTTGACTCGATCCCAGGCCGGCAAAATCGAAGTGGTCGGTATCCGCCAGATGCGAAGGCTTTATGTTTTGCATGCTGCGGAAAATGTTCTCCATACGACCGGGGTATTGCCGTTGCCACTGCGCTAACATCCGTTTGATGGTTTGGCGTTGCAAAAAGTCTTGGGAACCGCACAGGTTACAGGGAATTATCGGGAAATTACGTATGGCCGCGTATTTTTCGATGTCGGATTCGCGGCAATAGGCCAGGGGCCGGATGACGATATGCTTACCGTCATCGCTGAGTAATTTGGGTGGCATGGCTTTCAACGTACCACCGTTGAACATATTCAGAAACAGCGTTTCCACGATATCGTCACGATGGTGGCCTAGCGCGATCTTGGTCATGCCGTGTTGTTCGGCAAATCCATACAAAATTCCACGCCGCAAACGTGAACACAAACCACACATTGTTTTGTTCTCGGGGATGACCCTTTTAACCACGCTATAAGTGTCCCGCTCGATGATGTGATAGGACACGCCACGAGATGCGAGATAATCCGGCAATACTCGCTCCGGAAAACCCGGTTGTTTTTGATCCAGATTAACCGCAATCAAGTCAAAGTCGACCGGTGCTTTCTCACGTAATTGCAATAGGATATCGAGCAGCGTATAAGAATCCTTGCCGCCGGACAGGCACACCATGATCCGGTCGCCGTGTTCGATCATGTTGAAATCCTCAATCGCACGCCCGGTTTCCCGGCGCAGACGTTTGTACAGTTTTTTGCTGCTAATCGTGGATTTTTGTTTCGCAGGGAGCGTTGACACTGACATGGCGTTACAATCGAGCGTTGTTGTTGCTTAATCTGGACTCATCTTTTATCCCAATTACGGGTGTTTTGTCATTAGTGAAATCATAAATACAAAATAGACTGGGGTTATTCACCTCGGATTCAACTCAGGGCCGTATAGTGATTTGCTCCGGGGGAACATGGATTCTATGTGGCGCTTATTAAAAATTCTGGCTTCCACTATCACCGTCCTAATCGTGTTGGTGGTGCTGGCAGTTGTCGCCCTGACCCAAGTCGATGTGGAGCGTTACGAGGATTTTGTCGCTTCCACCATCGAGAAACGAACCGGCCGTAAACTCACTATCGACGGCGAAGTTCGTTTCAAACCGTCGTTGTCACCCACCCTGGTGGTTGAAGATGTCAAGTTCGAAAATGCGGACTTTGCCGCTGATCCGTACATGTTCACTGCAAAACGGTTGGAAGGAGAGCTGGAGCTCAAGCCTTTGCTGGGCGGTGATATTCAGATTCGTAGTGTCAAGCTGATCGATCCGCAGTTGTTTTTAGAGCGTGGTCCGGGTGAACTACGTAACTGGCGTTTTCGTAAGAAGCGTAAACGGCCGAATATTCCCGTGCTATATATCGATAAGGCGGAAATTCAAGGTGGTCGAGTCGTTTACACTAATTCGGCCACCGGCTTTCGTTATGAGTACACCGGACAATCCGCTTACGGATGGTTGCGTGAGGGAACACAAATCATTGAGGTGGTGGCCGACGGTTTGCTCGATGGTGTACCCACCCATGCCGAAGGGACACTCGGAGAGTTGGAACATTTATTTCTACCCGAACAAGCATCGACGATTGCAGTGCACGCAAATACAGCCGACATCGACTGGGGCATCAAGGGCACGGTACAAGATGCGTTGTTAGCGCGTGGTGTGAATTTCGATGTTGCCGCGAATGCCGCATCGACTACAAGCATAGCCGTATTCACGCCATTTCCGATACCCGATCTGGGTGCGGTCAGTGCAACGGCCACACTCAAAGGTGAACCAAAGGCGTTTACCTTGGGTGACATTGACGGCGAAGTAAAAGGCGAAGATCAAAGCGGGTCTTTACGCGGTTGGATTGAACAATTGGGTAAGCGCAATCGTATGGAGCTCAACGTCAGCGGTAAAACCGAATCTTTGGTTGAATTTCTCGCCGCGTTCGATCGTGATTGGTGGCTGGATGGGGAGGCTACCACCCGTTTTGTGTTGCAGGGTGTGCAAAAGGACTACAACTTGCGCGACGTGATCGTGAACCTCGAAAGCAAGGATGTCAACGCTAGCTTAACGGGAACAGTGGGTACCGTTTCACGCCTGCGAGACTCGGATTTCGACATCGAATACGAGGTTAATGACATTAGTGTTTTTTCCGATCGTTTGGGTACGCCATTACCGGCGGTGGGTCCTGCGATGGGCAGCGCGCGCCTGCGGCACGCGGATAGTGTGGTCACGCTAGGAGATATTCAAGCCGCTATAAAAAATGAATTATTAGTAGCGAATGCCAGCGGTACAATTCAGGATGTGGGTCGTCTGCAAGGCATAAATGTCGAATTGGGTGGTGTGACTACCCAGCCGTCTTTGTTTGCGGACCGCCTGCGTTTTTCTTTGCCCGAGGAGGGTGACCTGCGTTTTGATGCGCAACTTACCCGCGATGACGACGCTTACCGGGTAGAGCGTCTGTCGGCAGGACTATCGACAGCGGAGTTCGATATCGGCGTATCCGGTTTAGTGGAAGATTTGCGTGGCTTAACGGGGGTGGATTTGGAGGTCAGTGTATTGACTGATTCGTTAGACAAACTATCTGAGCTAAGTGGTCAGAGTTTGCCCCCAACCGACGCACTACAGACTTTTGGGCGTATTTACTACGAGGGCGGCGGCAGTCAAAGGACTCATTTGGATGCGACCATTAAAGGTTCGGATTTTGACGCGGCCATCGCCGGCGCCGTGGATGACATTACCCGGTTTGATGGTGTCGAAGCGACGGTGCAGTTAAACGCCGATTCCCTCCGTCAATTGTCGCAAATATTTAAGACTGACTTTCCAAAGCTTAACAATGTAAAACTAGCTGGCACTGTACGACATAATCAAGCAGACCCGGTGCAAACGAATAACGTAGACGACGAACCGGCGGTCGTGCAAGCGCGAGACCCTTTAACCTGGGTTGACGGCGTGTTGGTGAGTGGTAACACACGCACGAAAGTGCAGGGTAGCGTTGATTTTACTAAAACCCCCAAGAAGTGGGATGTAGAACTTAATCTGAATACCAACACGTTAGCCGATCTGGCGCCTATCATCCAAAGTCCCTGGCCCGGGGTAGGGCCGGTAACCGGTGCCGCCAGGTTGCTTGCGGATGGAAGCAGTTATGCATTCGATAACGTCAACGTCCAAGTCGATGGCAGCGATTTCCAGGGTAATGTGGCGTTCGTACCGGGATCGGGTGATACGAATCCCGTGATTACCGGTGTACTGGAGTCAGGTGTGCTTGACCTGCGCCCATTCCTACCAAAAAAGGATGACAGCGTGGCGGGGAAGAAAGAAAAGTGGTTTTCCGAAAGGCCGTTCAAATTCGATTTTATTCGCAACAGTGAATTCCAGATTGATCTTAAGGCCGGCGAATTGATTTCACGCTGGAGCCGTCTGGAAAACCTGGAAACCCGGATCACAACGAAAAATGGACAACTGCAGATGCCGTTAACGGCAAACCTGGAACCGGGCAATGTGGATATGACATTGGAGATCAACGTTAATAAACCCGTAATGCCTGTGACGTTTAAATTGCTGGCAACCGATGTCGATACGGAACAAATTTCTAATATTCGTGACGAGAACATCGTTCAGGACGGTAATATCGATCTCGATATTCTCATTGACAGCGACGGGCGATCTTTGCACGAACTCATGGCCGGCGCAAACGGGCATTTTTTGCTGACGGTAAACAGTGGCCGTATAAGTCAAACCGTATTACGTTTAATCGGTGCGGATATTCTTTGGCAAATGGCCCGGCTGCTTAATCCGTTTGGCAAGCGGCGCAACTATCTCGATCTGGAATGCGGTGTGTTTGGTTTTCGGATCGATGATGGAGTCGCTCACAGTAACAAATGGATAGCCACGCGTTCCAAGGAGGTCGCTGTTGTCGGTGCGGGTGTCATTAACCTGGATAGCGAAGACGTCGAGATTGCATTAACGCCAAAGGCTCGTGAAGGAATCGGCGTCAGCGCCAGTTCTCTGGTGAAATTGGTGCGGCTGGGAGGGACCTTGTCAGACTTAAAGGCCGAAGCGGATCCGGCTGGTTTGCTGAAAAGTGGTGCTTACATCGGTGCGGCGGTAGCAAGTGGTGGTTTAAGCCTGTTGGCGCAGGGTTTGTTTGATCGTGTCACCGCTAATAACCGTTTGTGTCAAAAAACGTTGGACAATTTTGACCGTGGTATTGTAGAAAACGGGGAACAGTCTGAATCTATAAAAGTGCCGGTGACATCAAGGGCTGTTAACAATGGCCGACCAAGTATCCAGGATCGAAAATAAACTTTGCTGCATATAACTATACGATGACTAGATTGATTAATCATCTTGGTGTATTGCGTTTTCTATTGGTGCTCATCATGGTGTTGTTGATGCTGGCCGCGCCCTTTTCCGGCGGTGGCGCGCAATACAGTGGCTGGGCCTTATATCCTACAGTTATCGCGCCGGCTCTAGTGCCTATGTTTTTGTTTATCATGCCTTTGGACATGACCATGTGTGCGGTGTATATGTCGGGAAACGACGACGTCGGGAAACGCCGTTATCGATCGATAATCTGGATTGATCTTATCCTGTTAGCCGTTCTCATTTCGGTTTGGTTGCCGTTCTTTGTGCGCTTGTTGAAAGGGTAGACAAATGGTTCCGGTTGAACGATGATGGCGGGACAAACGTCAATATCAACGATCTATGGCCACCAGCTTACTTCGACAAATACCGATATTCGAAAAATTGTCGGATACGGACCTCGAGACTTTACTGCAACATACCGCCAAAAAATCCTATCCGAAAAACGCCATCCTGATTCACGAAGGCGATACCAGCGGGTCGATGTATGTCATCGAGTCCGGCAAGGTGAAAGTGTATCTCAGCGACGACGAAGGAAAGGAAGTGATTCTGGCTATTCAAGGCCCGGGTAGTTGTCTTGGGGAAATCGCGCTGCTGGACGACGAACCGCGTTCCGCTTCCGTGGTGACTCTGGAGAAATCCACATTTCATGTCATTACCAAAGAGGATTTTCGTCAATGCCTGGCCGCTAATCCCGATCTCGCATTCGCGGTGATTCGCACGGTAACGCAATATCTACGTACCTCCACCGAAAAAGTGAAAGACCTCGCATTGCGCAATGTGTACGGCCGGGTCGTGAATACTATCACCAAACTTGCTGCGGAGCAGGATGGCAAGTTGGTAGTGACGGAAAAGCTCACCCAACAAGATATCGCCGACATGGTGGGCGCATCGCGGGAAATGGTCAGTCGCATTCTGCACGACTTGGTTACCGGCGGTTATATCGAAACCAAAGGCAAGCAGATTACTATTTTGAAAACACCACCTTCTGGGTGGTAATGTGAGCGTTCAGCTATCGGCGGTCAGCGATCAAAAGAATGATAAAACCAGCAGTGACAGCCGAAGCCTGAAGCGCCTGTGAATACGGTGCCTGCGCGAAAATATGTGGTAAGAATCATGTTCGCCAGCAAGTTGGCTCCTGCCTCTCAACAGTGTTTAGTGAGAATCGAAGCGGTGTAGGTCAGAGCATAGCTCGCGAATAAATAGCCGATGGCTGAACACCGACAGCTAACCGCTAACAAATAAAAATTCTAATGGTAAACATTTGTCACTTTGTGACAAATTTCACAGAAACTACTCCCCACAATTCACACTAATTGACCGGCACACTTCGCAGCTTTGGCCTCGTCATGGGCGTATAGTCTTGTCCACGGGGTAACCGGGAGATGAACATGCTAACGCTAACGAAATCCAGTGCTCGTTTAAGAACGAACAAAGAAGTAATCAAATACCACAAACAACCGCTTGGGTCATTTGAGATGGCAAGGTTCGTAGAACAATTCACAATTCCTGCCTTTTTAGTGGATAGCGAACTGAGTGTTAAAGGTATGAATGAGTTGGCTTATCGAGTGGCTAGTGAGGGGGAGGTCATAGCTCTATCCGATGGTGCGCTGCATTGTTGTGACGATTTGACTACCGCTCGACTGCGTAGTCTGATTTCCGACATGGGTGATCTGGCAGCACGTGATAAAAAAGAAGCGTTGGTATTGCGCCGTTCGAGTACCGGACGGGCGTTACATGTTTGGGGAATGCTGCTAGGCGGTGAAACGCGCAAAGATCATAAACTTGCGCTCCTGTTTTTGATTGACCCAGACATTGCACCCGCGGTGCCTACTCCTATCCTACAATCCGTTTATGGTTTTACCAAGGCAGAAAGCCGTTTGGTAGAAGCATTGCTGAACGGGTCAACGCTGGAATCCTTTGCCGAGCAAACCAATGTAAGTGTCAACACTGCCCGCACGCATCTAAAATCTGTTTACCTCAAGACCGAAACGAATCGTCAACCGGAATTGATTCGCCTGTTGGCCCAATTTATGTGCAATGTCAATTTCATCGCACAACAGTTCTCAGCGGGCGTCTTTCGCGATAGCGCGTTTCAGCACTAGCGTTTCCTTGAATCTAGGCGGGTAGCTGTTCGGCCAAACGGTCTATTACAACACTGGTAAATTCGGTGGTGTTCAGCTTGCCACCAAGATCACGTGTACACTCGCCGGTGGCAATGGCATCCAATACACTTAAACGCAGCGCGTGTCCGAGGTCGTAGCGATCAATATGATCCAGTAACATACCGAACGACAACAGTATAGCAGTTGGGTTACAGATATTTTTTCCTGCAATATCCGGTGCCGTGCCTCCAGAGGGGTCAAACATCGCGATATCGACTTCACGGTCTTTGGTAAACGAAAAATTACCACTGGCGCCGGTCCCGATGCTGCCGACCAATCCCGACGCCATGTCCGAAAGAAAGTCACCGTATTCATTCAATACCAGTACGACCGCATAGTTTTCAGGATTGATAATTATCTTCGCCAGCAGGGCGTCGAATAATTCCACCTGATGCTGCACATCAGGAAATCGCCGGTGCACTTCTTTCACCACCGCTTCAAACAAACCATCGGTGACTTTCTGAATCGTATGTTTGGACGACGACGTCACGGTCAAGCCCTTATTACGCGCCAACCGAAATGCAAAGCTCGCGGCTTGGGCACAGGGCTCGCGTTCCACCAAACGCAAAGATACGGCTGAATCGTTGCCGACTAGTTGACCGGGGTCATCGTAGGTGCCACCGGTGGCGACCCGGATAATGTGCAAATTCACATCTTCCTTAAAGTTGGATGAAATGCCCTGAATGGAGATCGCCGGCCGATAGATCACGCTGAAGTTGCATGCTCTGCGGATCAACGCGTTGGGACTGACTTCTTTAGTGACCGTGGGATATTTCAACGCCAGGCGCGTTGAACGCATGGATTGTTCTGCCTGGTCGATGACTGCTTCACCGTTCTTTTCCCGGTTTTCGAGACTCCAATCGACGGGTATGAATTCCAGTGGCAAAGGCATCACTTCGGCGACGGCATGCACGGCCTGCGCCAGTTCAGGGCCAATACCGTCGCCCTGCAATTCGGTAATGCGTATCAGATCGTTCGTGTATGTCAATGCAATACTCCGCGGTTTAACGTGCGATGAGTCTAAGAAACTCCGAACGGGTCTCCTGGCGTACACGGAATGCACCCAACATCACTGATGTTGTCATAACGGAATTCTGTTTTTCTACCCCACGCATCATCATGCATAAATGTTGCGCTTCGATCACAACGGCAACGCCTGATGCTTTAGTTATATTTTGTAGTGCTTCGCCGATTTGGTGAGTCAAATTTTCCTGAATCTGTAGACGACGCGCGTACATATCTACAATACGGGCGATTTTGGATAGGCCAATGACTTTACCGTTGGGCAGGTAGGCGACATGGCATTTACCGATAAACGGCAACAGATGATGTTCGCACAGGGAATAAATTTCGATGTCCTTAACGATCACCATTTCCTCATTATTGGTTTCGAAAATAGCATTGTTGACGACTTCTTCCAGCGATTGGTGATAACCCCTGGTTAAGTATTGAATCGCTTTGGCCGCCCTTTCTGGAGTCTTTTGCAAGCCCTCGCGTTTAGGGTCCTCACCCAGGCCTTTGATAATCCCCTCGTAACAAGAGGCGATTTGATTGTTGTTCATTAGTTGTTTTTCTGATCTTTTGGTTATGCCCGTGGTTACCCACAAAAGACGGCGCGCAGGGCTGCGGGTAGGTCGCCGCAGCCCTGTCGACCCAAAAAAATGCGGAATCAGTTGGACAGCACGAACGTAACCTTCATTTTTACACGGTATTCCGCGATTTTTCCCTTGTCCATGACCACTTCCTGATCTTTGATCCAAGCACCTTTGACGTTTTTCAGCGTCTTGTTGGCGCGCTTCAAGCCATTGTTGATAGCGTCATTCAGGCTTTTTTTCGAGGATGCGGTGATTTCCGTAACACGTGCGACTGACATAGAGTGTTCTCCTTAGTTTGTATGGGGTTTATCAGGTGTTAAGCTTTGTGCCATTAGTGACACGTTGCCGGATTTTAACTGCTTTGAGACGCCGCGTCTTTACACAAGGCGAATAATTATCGTTTGCATTCGGCATTCATCTCGACTCCCAGTTCTTCGATATCTTGGCCGAGTTTGGCCAAGGATTTAGAGTCGTGCGGATGAACGCTGTCGAGAAAATCCACAGCGGCGATTTTGGAATCTTGCATACGTTGCCACAATAAAGGCAACTGCCGGGCCTGAAAACAAGCGGATCGCATGTAGCCAAGCGCTGCCAGGTCTGCAGAGGCTTCCTGTCCCTTGCTGAAATTGTAACGGTCGCTCTCGATGTTTAGCACCTGCAACAACAAGGGCCATTGCTCCGAGCTGTGATCGAGTGAATCCAGTGCATCGGCATCGAATTTATCAGCGACACGCTCGCCAATATGCCCGCCGGCGACATGGGCTATCTGGTGAGCAAGTAATGCCGCTAGGTCGTCTAATTTGTTCGCAAGTAGCAGGGCATCGGCGTGTATGAAAATCGTACCGTCTGGTAAAACGTACGTGATTGACTCACCACCTCTAACGAGGATAAATCGCCAATCGATACCACTAATGTTAATATCACTCGCGAGTTGTTCCCCCGTTTGTCTGACCAGCTCCTCTAACGGGCCGGTCGTGACGATTTCTCGATGTTGTGATACCCAATCAAATGCTTTGCCGGAAATGGATTTGGCGACTGCATTAGGCAATGCTGACGGACTTTGCCGTACTATGAGATAGATTGTCGTGCCCATACTAATCAAGATCGCAGAGATTAGAATAAGCCAAATCGCACGAGGAAATCCGGCTCTGGACCGCCTGCCTCCACGCTTTTTATGCAAACGAACCGCCTGGGGTTTATGTATTCGATGGTGACAGGTTCCAAGGACAGACCATTCCATCCTGGTTGATTGCGCCGCCGTCTTACGCATAATAGAGTCGCTTCGGTAAATATTCATTACAAAACAAGTCATTCGCGAATATAGCGCGTTACTCTTGTAAGGTTTAAGCCGCAACAACGGTGACGCACGATAGTTAACGAACCAACAATACGACCTACAATCGTTATCGCTAAATCAATGGAATCCTTAGACACATGACTGAAACTTCTCCCACGATGTTAATCGGTGGTCACGACGGCCTGCAAATTCAAATGAGCGTGCGTATGGCCAACCGCCATGGCATGATTGCAGGCGCGACGGGTACCGGTAAAACCGTTAGTCTACAAATTTTGGCCGAAGGTTTTTCCAGGCTCGGCGTGCCGGTGTTCTTGGCCGATGTAAAAGGCGATTTGTCCGGTTTGGCCAAACCCGGTAATCCGCATCCAAAAATCGATGAGCGCGTTACCTTTATCGGGATCGATAATTATCAAATGCGTGGCAATCCGGTGGTGTTTTGGGATGTTTATGGTGACAAAGGTCATCCGATTCGCACTACGGTGTCTGAGCTAGGTCCGTTGCTGCTTTCCAATTTGCTGGAGCTGAACGATACGCAAACCGGTGTGTTGTACGCAGCGTTTAAAATGGCTGACGACAACGGCATGTTGATGCTGGACCTGAAAGACTTGCAAGCGCTATTGAATTGGATGGCTGACAATGCCGCGGAGATACGCGGTGAATACGGTAATATTTCGAGCGCCAGCATTGGCGCCATTCAACGCCGTTTGTTGGTGCTGGAAGAACAGGATGCGGAGTTATTTTTAGCCGAGCCCGCGGTTGAGTTGCGCGACTTAATGAATATGGATTTCTCCGGTATGGGTGTGATCAATATCATGGATGTCACCCGTTTAATGCGCGAGTCACCGCGTTTGTACGCCACTTTCTTATTGTGGCTATTGTCCGAACTATTTGAACAACTGCCGGAGGTGGGTGATACCGACCGGCCTAAGTTCGTGATGTTTTTCGACGAAGCACATTTGTTATTCGACGATGCCCCGAAACCTTTAGTTGAAAAAATTGAGCAAGTGGTACGGCTGATTCGTTCCAAGGGCGTCGGTGTTTACTTCATCAGCCAAAGCCCGTTGGATGTGCCAGAAGAAATCTTGGGCCAATTAGGCCTGCGTATTCAGCATGCTTTACGCGCTTTTACGCCGAAAGACAAAAAGGCGGTCAAAACCGTGGCACAAAACTTCAGACCAAACCCGGATATTGATACCGTGGCCGCCATCACGGAACTCGGCATCGGCGAGGCGCTGATATCTGTGTTGGATGAGTCGGGTACACCGAGTCCGGTGGAACGTGTTCTGGTTCGACCGCCGGAGTCACGCATAGGGCCGGCGACAGATGAGGAACGCGCGGAACAAATGTCGCGTTCGCCTATGCGCGGTCGTTACGATGAAATCGTCGATCGCGAATCGGCTTATGAGATGTTAAAAAAGAAAACAGAAGAGAAACTCCAGGCTGAAGCAGCCGAAGCGGCGCGTATTCAAGCCGAAAAAGAAGCCAAGGAGCTGGAAAGGGCAGCCAGACGGAGTGGTAGTCGCCGTCAAAGTGTCGGCGAAGCCCTCGCCAAAAGCGTTGCCCGTTCCATTGGTTCGCAGATTGGACGCCGAGTGGTCAGAGGGGTTCTTGGGTCGTTGTTGGGTGGGCGGTAACCCGAGGTAGAAATTTAGTGAGTTATCTTTTTGAGGTCTATCTGTCCAATGGTGTTAAATGTGAAGTCGTTAGATTTTGATGAAGACGCGGTAATCGGAATTGCGGACGCACTAACGGCAGGTATTGATCGTTTTGGTCTTCTTTGTGGACAGTGCCTGAAGAATTACTTTCATAAGAACACATACAGTCGAAAGTCTGGTCAAAAGTCTCCATGGGACGCTAACCATCGACAGGAAGTCGCAATCGCTTATTTACGCAAAGGTTGGGTTTACGAGGGAACACCGATTTGTCCGCGTTGCAAAAAATCCGGTGCGAATAGAGAGTATTAAACCGCAGCGGTTTACTATCGATACTTGATGCTTCACGGAGCCTGTCCTGAGTGAAGTTGAATGGGCTCAGCATGACAAATAATTTCCACTTGTCATTCTGAACGAACGAAGTGAGTGAAGAATCTAGGAAAACATACCCAAAGACTGTTTCGTCCCGCGCCTTAGGCGCTTAGGACGAGGTATTTTCTTTGTCACGCAAAGAAAATACCAGAGAAAGCGCGCCCCTGTGTTCTGACCCCTAACGGGACTACCCTCATCAAAAGCTGGTTGCAAGGGGCCGGTTCGACGAATCATCCACGATTCGGCGAACCTTAAACTGGCTGTCCTTGCCGGTTTATCCCTGCAACGATCTTTCGTTTCGGCAGAACGCAAAGGGGGTAAAAACAAATGGTATAAGGGAGTGGGGTCGCGAATCGCCTGGTTAAGAACAATTACTTACCGTCACCAAACGCAGTAACATAAGCTACCTGTAATAATAACCCCAAGGCAGACCATGTTTACGCTTGTCATAGGAAACAAGAATTATTCGTCCTGGTCGTTACGACCGTGGTACTTGCTAAAGAAGTTCGATATCGAGTTTGACGAACACCATTTGATATTCGATACGCCGGAGTTTTATGCAACTTTAGAAACCTATTCCGTGGCGAATAAGGTGCCGGTGTTGCTGGACAATGGACAAACGATTTGGGAATCACTTGCGATCTGCGAGTACTTGGCCGATAAATTTCCAAACAAAAACATGTGGCCTGTAGACAACGCAAAACGGGCGCATGCACGTTCCATTGCCAGTGAAATGCATGCTGGATTCGGTGCTTTGCGGAATGCAATGCCCATGAATTGCCGCGCATCTGGCAGAAATGTGGATGTCGACGATGCAGTACAAAAAGATATTGACCGTATTTTCGCGATATGGCGTGAATGCCGTGATGCGCATGCTGCATCGGGCCCATGGTTGTTTGGAGAATTCAGTATTGCCGACGCCATGTATGCACCCGTGGCAAGTCGCTTTCGTACCTACGGTGTGCCACTGGAAAAAGCCGAAGGTGACTATGTAGATGTGGTATTAAATGACCCGGTTTATCAGGAATGGCTGGCTGACTCGAAAGCGGAAGCCGAAGTCGTCGAACACGAAGAAGTAGGTTAAGCAGGTCAGACTGGATTGAGCAACAGACTTGAATGCCAGCGTCACCGGTTTGATGTTCCGGATGGTGTTACCTATTTGAATTGTGCTTATATCTCACCGTTGATGGATACAGTGCAACAAGCTATCCGGGGTGGCATGGCATTGGAAGCGCAGCCCTGGAAGATTACACCCGATGAATTTTTTGTTCCGGTAGAAAAAGCCCGTTCGCTATTCGCACAACTCATCAATGCCACCAGCGACGATATCGCAATTGTTCCAGCCACCAGTTATGGTATTGCCACCGCCGCGCTGAATTTGCCGGTCACCGCGGGGCAGGAAATCGTTATGGTACAGGATCAATATCCGTCGAACGTCTATTCCTGGCGTGAGCTAGCAAAGGCAAAAAATGTTCAGCTCAAAATAGTCGAGCGACCCGGCGATGGTAATTGGACACCCGCGGTGTTGGCGGCCATCAACGGCAAGACCGCGTTCGCCACATTGCCTAATTGCCACTGGATGGATGGTGCATTGTTGGACTTAACTATCATTCGCGATTGCCTTAACCAGGTTGGAGCCGGGTTTGTGCTCGATGTATCCCAGTCTCTCGGTGCTCTGCCACTCGACGTTCAAGAATTGCAACCGGACTTTCTGGTGAGTTCCGGTTACAAGTGGTTGATGTGTCCGTACACGGTGTCTTTCTTGTACGTTCATCCGAAATGGCATGGCGGTAAATCCTTGGAACAATCACCGCATAATCGCGTTAATGGCCCAGATTTTCCGCGCATGCATATACCCACCGATGAATATGCAGCGGGCGCGCGCCGCTTTGACATGGGAGAACGCGCACACTTTACATTGCTGCCCGGTGCCATCGCCGCGTTGGAGCAATTAATAGAGTGGAGGCCGGAACGAATAGCGCAGTACACAGGCGCGTTGACGGATGATATTAATTATCGCGCTGGCAAACTTGGATTGCAAACATTGCCTCACGTGTTGCGAGCCAATCACTTTGCGGGTTTGCGTTTCTTAAATGAAATTCCGGGCGAGTTAATAACAGCATTGCGGAACCAGAACATCTATGTTAGTCAGCGGGGCGAATCGTTACGTATTACACCCAACGTTTACAACGATGCAGACGACATCGATCGTTTATTTTCTGTATTAGAAAACTATTTTCGCTAGGGTAAATCTCGGCCTGCTAAACTCGTTCAGCGGTGACGGTAAATCGTGTTCCGACGACGACTTCGTTGCCCGGTTTCGGTTGGTGCGGTACGTTTAATGACAGTATTAGTGAAACGCCTGCCATGGCCGCACCGGACAAGAACACCGCCGCAGGGGACACTAGCCATAACATGCCAAAGGCGGCCGGTAAGACCACTGCGGCAATGTGGTTGATGGTAAACCCGACGCCAGCGGTTGCCGCTATGTCAGCCGGGTCGGCAATTTTCTGAAAATAGGTTTTGATGGCGATGGCTAATGCAAAAAACATATGATCGACGATATACAAGCCGGCGGCGAACGTGACATTGTTGACAAACGCATAGGCGCTGAACACACCGATCAAGCCCGCGTATTCGAATACCAACGCATTGCGTTCACCGAACTTACCGATTAGTCGCCCGATGCGTGGTGCTAGAAAAACATTTAATGCAGCGTTCAGTAAAAACAGCAATGTGATCTGGGCAACAGTGAAGTTGAATTTCTCAACCATCAAGAATCCGGCGAATACGATAAATATCTGCCGTCGCGCCCCGGACATGAATGTTAGCGCATAGTACAGCCAGTAACGCTTGCGCAACACCATCCTTTTATGCTGACGAACTTTTTCCGGGTAATGCGGGTATAGAATCCAGCAGGCCGTGGCGATGGCTACGGTGAGTCCCCCGCCTAACAGATAAACCCAGTGAAAATCCAACTTCAGGGTATCAAAGGCCAACCAGATAAGACCGAATGTAGCGATGGAAGTGAACGAACCCACTGCAATAATACGCCCCAGGGTTTCCGGCGCGCGCTCCTTGTTCACCCATTGCAATGATAAAGACGTTTGCACGGTTTCGTAGTAATGAAAACCGACCGACATGACTACCGTGGTGATATAAAGCCCGATAACATTCGGAAACCAACCGGTAATGACTGTACCGGCGCCTAATAGTAGTAACGATACATAAGCCACCCATTGTTCGCGCATGATCAATAGCAAAAACACCACAGCGAATGCGAGAAAACCAGGCACTTCACGTAAGCTTTGCAAAATACCCATCTCGGCGCCTGTGAAAGCCGCGCGTTCAATGGCGAAGTTGTTAAGCAAGGCTTGCCAGGTGGCAAAGCTCAACGGTACTGCTCCCGCCATGAGCATGAGGAGTATCTCGGGCCGCCGCCATTTATTCCTGGCTGTTGAAAACGTCATTGAAGTTGGATTGGCTATCGCTGGTTCGCGTTATGAGCAACACAGTATGGCAGACATTGGCTGCGGCAACAAAGTAAATTCACTAATGTCTCGCATTACTTTTGCTTGTCGGAATTCACGGCTTTGGTTAAGGTAGTCTTATCCTTACAAGTTCAACAGGTTTTGGTAAAAGTATTTTATGACGGATAAGCAGACACCTGCCCGGGTTGGACTATTTGTTACGTGTTTGGTGGATTTATTCCGACCAAATGTCGGTTTTTCCGCCGTCAAGTTGCTGGAAAATACGGGTTGTGTTGTCGAGGTGCCGGAGCAGCAAACGTGTTGTGGGCAACCGGCCTATAACAATGGTGACGTGCGCGACACAGCGGATATTGCACGTCAGGTTATCGCCGCTTTTGAGGACTTTGACTATATCGTTGTACCCTCCGGTTCCTGTGCCGGCATGATTAAGGAACACTATCCGGATTTATTTGCAACCGACACTCAATGGCGCAGCCGAGCACAATCGATAGCGGCCCGGTGTTACGAGTTGACGGAGTTCCTGCACGACGTGCTGGAAATTGAACGGATAGAAGCACGTTATGATGGCGCATGTACTTACCACGACTCGTGCTCGGGATTACGTGAGTTGGGTGTGAAGGACCAACCACGGCGCCTATTGTCGAATGTCGACGGGTTGACCATAACCGAGATGCGCGAATCCAATGTGTGTTGCGGCTTCGGCGGAACGTTTTGCGTCAAGTATCCCGACATTTCTGGGCGCATGGTGGCCGACAAGGTTGCGCATGTTCGGGATTCAAAAGCCGACACCCTACTGGGTGGTGACATGGGTTGTTTACTAAACATCGCTGGACGCCTAAAACGCGAAGGCAGTGCCGTAAGGGTATACCACGTCGCCGAAGTGTTGGCCGATAAAACGGATGTGCCTTCGATTGGCGAGTCGAATCAGGAGTAACTATGTTAGCAAACAGCCAGGCGTTCAAACATCAAGCGAAGCTCGCATTACACGATTCCGAGTTGCAGAGCGCTTTGCAAAAGGCCAAAGGCGGGTTTGTCGATAAACGTCAACACGCCATCGACGATTTGCCTGAGTTCGAACAACTGCGAACGGTAGGCAAGGAGATCAGGGAACATGCGTTAAATCATCTCGATTTTTATTTAGAGAAATACGAGGCCCGCGTTCACGCCGCCGGTGGACATGTGCATTGGGCACGCACACCGGAGGAAGCCAGCGAAATAGTAATAAATATTTGTCAGAAAGCGAACGCACAACGTGTGACTAAGGGAAAGTCCATGATTGGAGAGGAAATGGCCATCAACCATGCACTGGAAGCGCAAGGCATGGACGTCGTGGAAACAGATCTGGGCGAGTACATTATTCAGCTCGCCAAGGAACCGCCCAGTCACATTATTGCACCGGCTGTGCACAAAACCCGACATCAAATTACCGAGTTGTTTCACGCCCACCATAAACAACTTGGTTTCAAAGAGCGTGTCACCGAGCGGGAAGATATTGTGGACGAGGCACGCCGTGTACTGCGTGATGCATTCGTCAATGCCGATGTGGGTATTACCGGTGCTAATTTTCTCATCGCCGAAACCGGTTCAAATGTTATCGTCACCAACGAAGGCAATGGTGATCTCACCAGCAGTTTGCCACGCGTGCACATCGTGACGGCGGGTATCGAGAAAGTGATCCCGACCCTGGAAGATTTGACCGTATTTTTGCGACTGTTGGGGCGCAGTGCCACCGGTCAGGAGATGTCGGCTTATACGACATTGTTTACCGGGCCGCGCCGCGAAGAAGATCGGGATGGTCCCGAGGAATATCACGTTGTATTGCTGGACAATGGCCGCTCTACCATGTTGGGTAACGAGTTTCATGAAATGCTACGTTGTATTCGTTGTGGCGCCTGTCTGAATCATTGTCCAGTGTATGGTTCTATCGGAGGACATGCTTACGGCTGGGTGTACCCGGGACCAATGGGTTCGGTGTTGACGCCATTGATGGTGGGATTAAAGCAGACGCGGGATTTGCCCAACGCGTGCACGTTGAACGGACGCTGTCAGGAAGTTTGTCCGATGAAAATTCCGTTGCCCAAGATGTTGCGTCAACTGCGTATGCAGGAGTTCGAACAAAAACTCAATGGGGCGCGTCAACGCTTTGTTTTATCGGCGTGGGCGTATCTGGCAAAACGCCCCAGTTTGTATCAGGGAATCACAAAACTGGGTATTGGCACACTGGCTAAGCTGGGTCAACGACGCGGTAGATTCAAAAAGTTGCTTTTTGCCGGTGGCTGGACATCGCAACGGGATTTCCCGGTGCCGCAAGGGAACACTTTTCAAGCGCAATGGAAACGACGGGGTCGTGTAAATCATGAGTGACTCGATGCCTAGCGCTCGCGATACCATTTTGACTAATATCCGGCGTTCTTTGCGTCGCGACGGAGAACTAAACTCAACCCTCGGTGAAACACTGGAAAGCCGTTTAACCAGTCACCCAGAGCATATTCAACCCGCCTACGAGCAAGACCCGGTCGAGCGCCTCATCGAAAAACTTGAACAGGTACACACTACGGTTGATCGTGTGTCCGATACATCTGAGTTGCCGTCCGCTATCAAAAAATATATTGCTGAGAAAGATTTTCCCGACACGCTATTGGTTAGTGCGGATTTAGCAGTTTCCGTCGATTGGCCGGACGATATAAAAGTCGATAACCGTCCCGCGAATAAAGATGACACTGCCGCTTTGTCATCAGCCTATGCAGCGGTAGCGGAGAACGGTACATTGGTGTTGTTATCCGCGAAAGCTACACCCACCAGCCACAACTTTTTGCCGGACGATCACATCGTGGTAGTGAAAGTGTCAAAAGTTTTTCGTTATTTGGAGGATGTTTGGGAAGAACTGCGTATGGGACGGGGTATGCCGCGAGCGGTCAATCTGATTACCGGGCCATCTAAAACCGCCGATGTTGAACAGACTATTCAATACGGCGCGCATGGGCCTAGGCGGTTACATGTAGTTTTGGTGGATGAGTAAGTTTTCGCAATCAGCTTTCAGCAATCGGTGTTCAGCTATAGAAAGCTCAGACTTAGGGTGGATAAGTCGTATGGCGACTCCATTTCATACATTTGATTTCGCCCTTACGGCGAGTGACTTTTGTCTCGGCAAAAGTCAGCAGAACCATCTATCGCGCTCGTTGCATCACTAGCTTGTTTTATATCGTAAAACACGCTAGCGGTTCCCTCCTTCTGCGGTGTTGTGTCAGGGGCCACCCTAAAGGTACATACCTGATACCTGGAGGGCGGCGCACACCGTCCAAGGTGTGCCCCTGGTCGGACTATTCCTTCACAACACCCCCCGCCGCCGGTTTGCTCGAACGCAAGGTGAAAACAACTATGGTGTAGGAGCGACCCCCTGCCGTTGGGAAGCAGGCTTGGTCGCGAATAGATTGCCGGGCGTTAAGCTTGCGTATCGATTGTATAAATGTGAGCATGGTTAAGTATTCGAGCAATAAGAATTAAATCAGATTCTCTCGATCATTTTTCCCATCGCTGCGATCGTGTTGGCTGGTTATCTCTACGCCGGCCGTCGTTCTGTGGATTTTGAAGCTGCGAATCGTATTAATGTCGATGTGTTTTTTCCAGCGCTTGTTTTTAGCGCACGGTCTACACACGCCTATGATCTAAGCGATATAAAACTGTTGGCGGGTGGTGCGATTGCGGTCGTGTTCGGTTCAGGTTTGTTGGCTTTTCCCATTGCTCGTGTTTTCAATTTCGAGTGGCGCGTATTTTTGCCACCGATGATGTTTAACAATTGCGGCAACATCGGGTTACCCATTGCCGTATTCGCTTTCGGTGAAAAGGCGCTCACCGCGGCGGTGATTTTGATGATCACCTCCAATCTTTTGAACTTCACTTTAGGGGTCCGAATGGTCGCCAATTACATGGGATTACTCGACGTGTTACGAATTCCCATGGTGATCGCATCCTTTGCCGGCCTTGCCGCCGGTTTATTGTACTGGCAACCACCACAATTAATCGCTGTGCCGGTTGAAATGTTGGGGCAAATCGCCATACCGCTAGTTTTGTTTTCGTTAGGAGCACGGCTCCAAGATATCAAGATTACTGCTTGGCAGATAAGCATCACTGGTGCGATTGTATGCCCTATTGTTGGGGTGGCGGTGGCATTGATTTACGCAACTTTAGTGGATTTAAGTGCCGAATATTTTTCTCAACTGCTTGTTTTTGCCGCTTTGCCACCGGCAGTAATGAACTATTTATTAGCGGAGCGTTATCAACAACAACCAGAGGTGGTGGCATCGATGGTGATGGTGGGCAATTTATTTGCCTTAATTTCTTTGCCTATCGTGCTAGTGTTTGCTTTGAACAATTTGTCAACCGCTATTTGAGTTTTGTTCTCGCGCGCGAGGTTGTAAACTTCGCCCTCCGCTGGTGGGTAGAACCAGCAAGAACTGACACCTTCAATGAGCCAAAAATCCAGCTATAACTACGATGAGTTACTTGCTTGTGGGCATGCGGAGTTATTCGGACCCGGCAATGCGCAACTGCCGTTGCCACCGATGCTCATGTTTGACCGGATTGAATTGATTACCAAAGACGGGGGTGCATACGGTAAAGGACAGGTAGTAGCGGCGTTGGAAATACGACCCGATCTATGGTTTTTTAAATGTCATTTTGAGAAGGACCCGGTTATGCCGGGTTGTCTGGGTGTGGATGCAATGTGGCAATTGATCGGTTTTTATCTGGGGTGGCGTGGTCGTCCGGGGCAGGGGCGTGCCTTGGGTTCAGGTGAGATCAAATTCAGTGGTCAAATCACACCTGAAAATAAACGGGTCACTTACCGCATCGATTTCAAACGCGTGATTATGCGCAAACTCACTGTTGGCATTGCCGATGGTGTAGTGGAAGCGGATGGTGAAAAAATTTATATCGGAAAGGATTTGCGCGTCGGTTTGTTTAAGGCTAGCAAAGCAAGTTGAGGTGGAAATGCGACGGGTAGTCATTACAGGCATGGGTATTGTCTCTAGTATAGGCAGCAACAAAGCCGAAGTCACAAACGCCTTGCGCGAAGGGCATTCGGGAATTGTTCATCATAACGAGTACAAACGGCTTGGTTTGCGTAGTCATGTGCATGGTTCAGTCGACATTGATCTCGATGCGCTCATTGACCGCAAACTAAAACGGTTCATGGGAGACGCGTCGGCCTTTAACTATGTCGCCATGCAAGAAGCCATTGACGACGCCGGTCTTGACCAGTCGCAAATTTCCAACCCACGCACCGGATTGATTGCCGGTTCAGGTGGTGCTTCCACCGAGAACGTGGTGCGGGCAGCCGATTTGTTGCGGGAAAAAGGTGTGCGCAAAGTAGGTCCATATATGGTGCCGCGCACTATGGCCAGTACCAACAGTGCATGTTTGTCGACCTCGTTCGGTATTAAAGGTGTGGTGTATTCCATTAGTTCCGCCTGCGCCACCAGCGCGCATTGCATCAGTAGTGCGGCGGAGCAGATTCAATGGGATAAACAAGACGTGATGTTTGCCGGTGGTGGTGAAGAAGTGCATTGGAGTTTGACCGTGTTGTTCGATGCTATGGGCGCCTTGTCATCAAAGTACAACAATGCGCCGCAAACCGCATCAAGACCTTATGATGTTGATCGTGATGGTTTCGTGATCTCGGGCGGTGGCGGTGTTCTGGTATTGGAAGAGCTTGAGCATGCGGAAAACCGTGGCGCAAAAATCTATGCGGAACTTGTTGGTTATGGCGTGACTGCCGACGGCGCTGATATGGTGCAACCTTCAGGCGAAGGCGGTATTCGTTGTATGCAACAAGCCTTATCCGCAGTCGATGGGAACGTACAGTACATTAATGCGCACGGCACCAGTACGCCGGTGGGCGATATCATCGAGCTCGAATCCATTCGTCAGGTTTTCGGCGATCAACTACCGCATATCAGTTCGACTAAGTCTTTGACCGGCCATGCCCTGGGCGCGGCGGGTGTCAATGAGGCGATTTATAGTCTGTTGATGATGCAAGAAGGATTTATAACGGCCTCCGCAAATATTCAAAATCTCGACCCTAAAGCTGAGGGTTATCCCATTGTGCAAGAACGTATCGAAGACACTCAGCTTGATACCATCATGTCAAATAGTTTTGGTTTCGGCGGTGCGAATTCCAGTCTAATTTTTCAAAGACTCGGTTAGTCTTATTTTCAATGTTATTTTTTGATACGGCGCATGGGGTAAATCGCGTAACGCCGCGCGCGCACGAGGGGCAGCATCGGCACCATGTTGCTGTTTGGTTGTTTGTTTGTTGCGGATTGATATTTGTGATGGTGGTGTTGGGCGGCGTAACTCGCCTGACCCAGTCCGGATTGTCTATGGTCGATTGGAAGCCGATTATGGGTGTCGTGCCACCACTCAGTGAAAGCGAATGGAATCGTGCGTTTGAACAATACAAGCAATTTCCCGAATACGAATTTGTCAATCAAGATATGGATTTGTCCGGTTTTAAAAAAATTTATTTGGTGGAATATGCACATCGAATATTGGGGCGTTTGATCGGTATTGTCTTTATCATGCCTTTTTTATTTTTTCTACTTCGAGGAATGTTAGGCCGCACGTTGACTGGAAAATTATTGTTTATTTTTTTCCTGGGTGGTTTGCAGGGTTTGATGGGTTGGTACATGGTGAAAAGCGGTTTAGTGGACGATCCCCATGTTAGTCAGTATCGGTTGGCGGCGCACCTTGCGCTGGCGGTGTTGATTTACGGTTTGATTTTTTGGACAGCGCTAAATTTGATTACGGTGCCGTCAGGCAAGCGGGCAAATGAAAATCGGTTTATGTTTTTTATTTTTTTCCTTGTGTCGCTGATGATCGTCAGCGGCGCATTTGTCGCGGGAACACGGGCGGGTCACATCATGAATACCTTTCCCACCATGAACGGACAATGGCTGCCGGCAGGTGGGTTGACCTTGTCCCCCGTTTGGCGGAACGTTTTTGAGAATACGGTTACTATTCAGTTTGTGCATCGTTGTGGAGCGTTGTTGATGTTTGTCAGCGTGGCGTATTTTACTTTCTGCGAATTAATTCGCGGGGTGAGTAGGATTCGGCAAGCGGCTGTGTGGCTGCTACTGGGCGCGATGCTACTACAAGTGATTCTCGGGATCAGTACTTTGTTAATGCGTGTGCCGGTTGCACTGGGGGCAGCGCATCAGGGTGGCGCGCTATTACTATTCACTGCAACGATCTATGCGATGCATGTGTTTTCGCGCGTCGAGCTAGACAATAAGGGCACACAATGAAAAATATTAAATCGAGTTTTGTCAGTATATTAATTTTTATCCTGGCCCTGTTCAAAACTTATCCGGGGAGTGCGGTTGAGGAACCGTTATTCGAGTTAGGCGTGGGTCCGGGTGGGCTGGTCTTGCCGGATTACCGTGGTGCCGAGGAATCGCGTGGCTATTTTATACCGGTTGTATATCCGATTTATCGCGGGGAAATCTTTCAGTTCGATGACGAAGGTATACACGGCTTGCTTTACAAATGGCCACGGGCCAAATTGGATATTAGTGGCGATGGAAGTTTTCCCGTCGACAGTGATCGTATCGACATCCGTGAAGACATGCCCGACCTCGACCCAACTTTTCAACTGGGGCCATCGTTAGAGATTACGATTTGGGATAGTGACTACGCGCGCCAGGAGTTCATTTTCAATGCTGCCCTGCGAGGCGTCTTTGCGGTGGACTCCGGTATTAAACACATCGGTTTTAATTTTTCACCCCACGTGACCTATTACCATCATTTGCCGTGGTTGGGTCGCAAGTGGCGATTGGGTTTGTCCGGTGGGTTGGAATTTGGTGACAATGAATTACATGATTACTACTACTCGGTCGATGAAGAATTTGTACGAGCGGATCGTCCATTGTTCTACGCCGACGCCGGTTTCGCCGGTACCCGTTTCACTGTCTCGTTTCAAAGTATCACCAAAAAGAACTGGCTGAGTTTATTCGCACGTTACGACCGTGTCGACGGCGCGAAATTCGAGGACAGCCCTCTTGTTTTGAAAGACGGCAGTTTAACCGTAGGCGTCGTCTTTACTTGGTTTATATGGAAATCGAAAAAGACGGTTGATGTGGAACCGTTTTAAATGTAACTGGCCGCTTTCGGCGACCGGCCCTTTGAATTTAGAGAGATGGTGGTTGAAACATAGAGGAGGTCTTATGTTTTACGTTAGGAGCGAGCTTGGTCACTAATTGTTTTGCTGGATCGACCGCCAGGGAGGGGGGGAACGCAAGAGTATTGTCGGAACAATCCTTGCCTTCGTTGTCGCTCAGGATGGCCACATTCATTTCTCGCTTTTTCCTTAAATTGGAAAGGAATTTTTATCTCCTCTGCTACGAGTCATGCGCAGTTATTAAAGTAGTTCTAAAAACTAATAACTTAGAACTAACAACCTAAAATCAAACCCAATGCGCCGTCCGGGTCATTATTTTCGATCCGAATCTCATCAAGTCTTTAATGGGTGGTGGCAAATCGACACCACCAGCTTTGACTGCGGTGGTTGCGTGTTTTGTTTCATCGGTTTTCATTTGCTCGACGATTGCTCTGCTTTTGGTATCTTGTTCCGGTAAGCGTTGCAAGTGACCTTGCAAGTGATCGGCGACCTGGTGTTCGGTTTCTGCCAGAAAACCCAGATTCCATTTGTCACCTGCAAGGCCCGCTGCCGCGCCCAAAGCAAACGACCCGGCGTACCAAAAAGGATTGAGTAGACTTTTACGCGCACCTAACTCATCCAGGCGTTGCTCGCACCATGCCAGATGGTCGTTTTCTTCCGCGGCTGCTTGCTCCAAGGATTCCTGAATTTTTTTACCGCGTGCGGTGAGGGCTTGACCCTGGTACAGGGCTTGGGCACATACCTCTCCTACGTGATTAACCCGCATCAAACGGCCGGCCTCATGCCGTTCGTAATCGGACAGTTCATTTTCTTCTATGTCAGTCGCAGGATTGACACGTCCGGTAGTGCATGGTGTGCCGCATACAGTTCGCAAAGCCTGATCGGCGCTACGGATTAATCGGTCGATGAGTGAAGTGTCAGTCATGGTCTTACCCTCCATAGTGCTATTTTATTATGTTCTGTGATTCCCCGCATCTTTAAAACGTTGTTCCCGTTTTATGCTAGATTCTCCAGCATGAATGATCATCAACCGGTTGTTTTGGTCACACGCAAGTTGCCGCAGGCGGTCGAGCAGCGTTTGCAACAGCATTTTGACGCAAGACTGAACGCAGACGACCACCCTTACACGACGGATGAAATGCTTGAATTGGTTAAAGGTGCGGATGCTATCTATGCTTGTCACACGGACAAATTGTCTGCCGATGTCATACGCCGACTGCCGAATAGTGTGCGTGCCATTGCCAACATCTCCGTAGGTGTCGATCATGTCGATCTGGATGCGGCCAAATCGTGTGGCATCATTGTCACCAATACGCCGGGTGTATTAGCGGATGCCACCGCCGAATTAACCATAATGTTGATGCTTGCCGCGGCTAGACGGGCCAGCGAGGGGGAACGCTTGGTGCGTTCCGGTGATTGGAATATGTGGAGTCCATCTTTTATGTTGAGCACACAAGTGACCGGCAAACGTTTGGGTATTATTGGTATGGGTGGCGTTGGCCGAGTAGTTGCAAAACGTGCCCGCGGATTCGATATGCAGATCCATTATCATAATCGCCACCGTTTAAACCCCGATATCGAGCAAGGTTCGATTTATCACGATAGCTACGAGAGTCTGTTACCCCAGTGCGAATTTTTGTCTTTACATTGCCCGGCCACACCCGAAACGTTTCGGTTATTGAACACAGAACGCATTGCGCTGCTACCCGATGGCGCCATCGTGGTGAACGCGGCGCGTGGCAGTGTCGTAGACGAGACTGCGCTAGTGACCGGGCTGAAATCGGGAAAACTGGCCGCGGCGGGGTTGGATGTTTTCGACAACGAGCCGGATATTAACCCCGCTTTCCGCGAACTGGATAAGGTATTTCTGATGCCCCATGTCGGCAGTGCAACACGCGAAACGCGTAACGCCATGGGATTTATGGTGATCGATAACCTCAAGGCTATTTTTGCCGGCGAAGAACCGCCTAACCGTGTGATATAGCGCACATCCCGTATCATGTTAGTATAGCCGGTTCGACCGACACTGTGTCTCGATATGTGGTCGGAAAAGGGGTACCCGGCAACCTGCCGGTGAGTACAAGAATAGTCGTTGTTTTAAATCTCGTAAATGAGGAGTAGATGTAATGAAAGCTGATAAAAAGACTATGTCCGTGGACAAAACCAAAGGACGGCGTAATTTTTTAAAAGCGGGTGCAGGCGCCACTGCAGCAGTCGCCGCTGTTCCGTACATCGCCAAAGCTGAAACGGTACTAAAAGTACAAGCAGCTTGGGGTGGCGGAATCTTTCTTGAGTTTGCTCAAGATTATGTCGACAAAGTTAATAGCATGTCCGGTGGCTCGCTGAAGATTGATCTATTGGCGGTAGACGCGGTGGTAAAGACCGCAGAAATGCAAACCGCTGTGCACAAAGGTGTGCTTGATGGCGCGCATTTAGTGCCGGCTTACTGGTATTCCAAGAGTGCCGCGGCATCGTTGTTTGGTACTGGTCCGTGTTGGGGTTGGAACGCGAATCAACTATTGGGCTGGATCAAATACGGTGGAGGTTACGATCTGTACTACGAACTGATGGATTCGTTAAAACTGGATATCGTTGGTTTTTTTAACAGTCCGATGCCCGCTCAACCGCTGGGTTGGTTTAAGGAGCAAATTACAAGCTCGGACCAAATGAAGGGTTTGAAGTACCGTACCGTCGGATTGGCAGCAGATGTGCTGCAAGAAATGGGTATGTCTGTGGTGCAATTGCCGGGGGGTGAAATTCAGCCGGCCATGAAAAGTGGTTTGATCGACGCGGCAGAGTTCAATAACCCGACCTCGGACAAAGACTTCGGCATGCAAGACGTGTCAAAGCATTATCACCTGGCCAGCTTTCACCAAAGCCAGGAAGCATTCGAGATTATTTTTAACAAGAGCTTATTTGAAAAGTTGCCGGCAGAACATCAGGCTATCTTGGAGTATGCTTCTGAAGCGGCTTCGGCTGACTTTACCTGGAAGTCTCAGGATCGTTATTCCAATGACTTGATTGCGCTGGAGGAAATCGGTGTCAATGTATATCGAACACCCGATGCGGTCATGCAGGACCAGCTTAACGCGTGGGATACGGTGACAGCCAAATTGGTTGAGGCTGATCCGTTGTTTGCGAAGATTGTGGAATCGCAAAAAGCGTGGGCCAAGCGTGTGGTGCGTTACGAAACACTAAACGCGCCGGATTATGCCGGTGCTTATAAACACTACTTTGGAGAAATGGTCTAAAATCTAATGTACCGGGCCGGGATTCACCGGCCCGGTCTTTCTGCAGAGTAAAAAATTCGTCATAACGAACACTCGCAATTAAGTAGCTGGCCGTTGTAACGTGTACAGCGGCGATGCTGAGGGGATGCTTGAGATCGGGCAGAACACGGTATGTCATCATGCCGGTAGGTGTATTTATTAATTAAATACGATCGCTCGTATCCGTTAGGTAAATTCTTATGAATCAATTCTTGCATTTTGTTGACAGTCTCAGTGTTTGGGTTGGTAAGGCTTTTGCCTGGTGTATTGTGGTACTGACATTTGCCACCTGTTATGAAGTATTTGTACGCTATGTGCTTAACTCACCTACGGTGTGGGCGTTTGATATGAGTGTACAAATGTACGGCGCCTTATTTGTCATGGCCGGCGCTTACGCTTTGGCTCAGGACGCGCACGTCCGTGGTGACGTTTTGTATCGGTTGATGTCGCCACGTACCCAAGCATCGCTGGATCTCGCCTTATATATTTTATTCTTATTGCCAGCGGTTTTTGCGCTGACCTGGTACGGCTATGGGTTCGCGAAAGACTCCTGGTTTTACAAAGAAGTGAGTTGGAGTAGTCCCGCTCGCATCCAAATCTACTTCTTCAAAACACTCATTCCCATCGCGGGTGTGTTAATCATGTTGCAGGGTTTAGCGGAATCCATTCGTTGTGTCATGTGTATCCGTGATGGCAAGTGGCCACCGCGCATGCACGATGTAGAAGAAACCGAAACCATGTTAATGCATGAAGCCGAGGACGAGGGGGCATTGGCTAAGGAGACGGCGCAGTGACCGATCCGCAAATTGCCATCGTCATGCTGGTGCTGTTTATCGGCATGGTGTTGCTGGGCTTTCCCATTGCATTTACCTTGCTCGCCATGGGTCTCGCGTTTGGTTATTACGCGTATTACGACGCATTACGTATGGATACGATTTTCGACAATCGAATATTCGATCTTACCGTGCAGAATACCTTTTCCGTAATGTCTAACGACGTATTGGTGGCTATACCGTTGTTTTTGTTCATGGGTTATATTGTGGAACGGGCGAACATTGTTAATAGGCTGTTCTTCTCGCTGCAACTCGCCGCGAGACATTTGCCCGGATCCATGGCGGTCGCTGCGTTGGCGACTTGCGCGATTTTTGCGACGGCTACCGGTATTATTGGCGCAGTGGTGACTTTGATGGGTATGCTGGCGTTACCCGCCATGCTTAAGGCAGGTTACGACAACCGTTTTGCATCCGGCGTGATTTGTGCGGGTGGTTGTTTGGGCATCTTAATACCGCCCAGCATTATGTTGATCGTTTACGCAGCTATCGCCGAGTTGTCACCATTGCGACTGTATGCCGCAGCCATGTTTCCGGGTTTGATATTGGCCGGCATGTATATGATTTACGTTGTCGCGCGTGCAATGATTAACCCAAAACTGGCGCCAAAACCGCGCGAAGAGGAAGTTCCACCGGTAGGGATGATTGTTTTTCAGGTGCTCACTTCAGTGATTCCACTGGCTGTGCTCATACTCTCGGTGTTGGGTTGCATTTTGTTTGGTCTGGCAACACCCGCTGAAGCCGCTGGTGTCGGTGCGTTGGGCGGCTTGGTATTGGCTTTGGTTTATCGCTCGCTGACCTGGGAGCGTTTTAAGGAGTCCGTATTTTTAACAGCGAAAACATCGGCTATGGTGTGCTGGTTGTTTGTGGGTTCGTGGACATTTGCCTCTGTATTCTCTTATCTCGGTGGTCACTCGCTGATCGAGGAATGGATTCTCGGTCTCAGCCTGGGTACGGTCGGTTTTCTAATTTTGGCGCAAGTCATTATTTTTCTTTTGGGCTGGCCATTGGAATGGACGGAGATATTGATCATTTTCGTGCCGATATTCCTGCCCATGCTGGATACGTTCGGGGTTAACCCTTACATGTTTGCGATGTTGATTGCATTGAACTTGCAAACTTCATTTTTGACACCGCCGATGGCCATGTCGGCGTATTATTTAAAGGGCGTTGCACCCCCTCACATACAATTGATAGAAATCTTCCGCGGTATCATGCCTTATCTCGCCATCGTGATCCTGTGCATGGTTCTGATTTATGTTTATCCGAACATCGCATTATGGTTGCCCGACTATTTCTTCGGCAAGTCAGCGTCATAAGTTATTGCGGGCGGGATCGTTGTTTGTAGTGAGAGTGTAATCAATGGCATTGCATTCTCTTGGCATCAAGGATGCGGTCGCATTGCTCGAACGTGGAGAAGTCAGCGCGGAGGAACTAGTAAAGGATTGTCTCGAACGTATCGACGAATATGAACCAACGGTTCAGGCGTGGGCACGTCTTGATCCGGAGTTCGCGCTAAAACAGGCGCGTTCGCGAGACAAGACCCGCCGCCGCGGGCGAGCGATGGGCAGATTGCACGGTATGCCTATCGGCATAAAAGACATTATCGATACCGCTCTTGTACCCACCGAATTCGGTTGCAGCTTATTTTCCGGCAGAATACCTATGCAGGATGCCTGGCTGGTGCAACGGCTACGGGACGAGGGCGCAATCATTATGGGAAAAACGGTGACGGCGGAGATGGCGACGTTCACAGCTGGAAAAACCCGTAATCCCCACGATGTCGAGCGCACGCCCGGCGGCTCTTCCAGCGGTAGTGCTGCCAGCGTCGCCGCCTTTATGGTGCCAGGTGCTATTGGCAGCCAAACTAATGGATCCATCATTCGGCCCGCATCATTTTGCGGTGTGGTGGGTTTTAAACCCAGTCATGGTTTGATCCCAACCCAAGGTGTGCTGAAGCAATCACCGTTTTTAGATCAAGTGGGTGTGTTTGCTCGATCATTAGATGACGCAGCCTTATTAGCAGAAACAATCATTGGTACGCATCCCGATGCGAGTTTTACGGGAGTTAGTCAACCTACACCACCGTTGGTACGAATTTGTGCCGAAGAACCACCCATGCCACCGCGTTACGCTTTTGTGCGCACATCACGATGGAGTCAAGCGGATGAAACAACACAAGAGGCTTTTAATCAAATGGCGGACGCTTTGGACGCGCGAGTTACGGAAGTTGAACTACCACCGCTATTTGAATCCGTTTGGGATTGGCAAAATGTTGTAAACGATGTGGATATCGCCGCAAACTATAGCGGGCTGTGTGCGCGTGGCATGGACAAGATCAGTCCATCGCTGCGTGATCAAATTGAACACGGTAGCGAAATTAAAGCGGTTGATTACTTGCACGCGACAGGACAACGGGCGAGCCTCAACGCTTATTTAGATGAGATCTTCGACGATTACGATGCTTTGATTACACCTGCAACAACCGGCGAAGCGCCGAAGGGTTTGGATAGTACGGGCAATCCAGTGTTTTGCACACCATGGACATTTTGTGGTGTGCCTGCTTTAAGTTTACCGCTGTTGCAGGGGGAATGCGGATTGCCGGTAGGGTTGCAACTGGTGGCTCGATTCGGCGACGATGGTCGTTTATTGCGCACGGCTCGGTGGCTACAAAACAAACTAGCGCAAGAGTAAACTAATTCAGTCGGCGTAACGAAGGTGGTAAAATGAACGAAAGAATTGCAGGTGCCATTGGCATGATTTTGATTAGCGCTTTTTTGCTGGGTCTGGCGAACTCTATCGGTCAAACACCGTTCTGGGTTATCGTGTTGTGTGTTCTGCCACTGGGATGGATAGCATGGTGGCAAGAGACCGTTCGTCACAAGTCCGACTATTAATCGGCCAATCTCTGCTACCTGAACTCTCGACTTAATTAACAAGTACCACCGGCAAATTTATTTATCCAGAATAGCCCAGTTTCGGTATCGTTCAACGGTAAATATTCACAACCAATCCATCCGTCATAACCGATTTCGTCGAGCCGACGAAACAGAAATTCGAAATTAATCTCGCCGGTGCCGGGTTCGTGTCGTCCGGGGTTATCGGCGATTTGTATATGTTTTATGTGATCGAGGGCGCTTTCAATGGTGCGGGCAAGATCTCCTTGCATGATTTGCATGTGATAGACGTCGAATTGCAAGAATAAATTTTTTGAATTTACTTGCTGAATAATATCGAACGTTTGTTGAACGGAATGTAAGTAAAAACCAGGATTATCTCTAATATTGACTGGCTCGGTTAACAATCGAATGTTTTCTTTCTCAAGTTCGAGAGCGGCGAAGCGTAGATTCTCAATTAGCGTTTGTTTAACAGTATCCTCGTCGGTATCCACGTCTGGAATGCCGGCGAGACAGTTCAATTGTTTGCAACCTAGGGTTTTCGCGTAGCGAATGGCTAAACCGACACCATCCTGAAATTCATTAATCCGATTAGGCAGACAAGCGATGCCACGATCACCCGCAGCCCAATTGCCCGCCGGTAAATTGTGTAATACCCATTCGAGTTCGCACACGGTTAATCGATCAGCTATTGCGTTTTGATCAAGCGCATACGGAAACTGGCATTCCACAGCGCGAAAGCCAGCATTCGCCGCCGCATCGAAGCGATCGAGGAATTCGTGCTCGGTGAAGAGTAAACTCAAATTGGCGGCGAATTTGGGCATAAGGCCTGCAATGAAGCTTGGACGTACTTAAGGTAATACGCTATGTTACGGTGGTGCAAATTGCGGTTACCACAACTATCGCGCGTTGAACACGTGAATCTTGCTCTGCAACAAAAATCGGTACCACTAGATCGCTCAAATCTGATTGTGCGATTGCGTGCGGTTTTACCCAGCGATGCCCTACTGACGGAACGCGAGGAACTCGCGCCCTACGAATGCGACGGGCTTAGCGCCTATCACACAATACCATTGTTAGTGCTCTTGCCATATACGGTGGGACAGGTGCAGGCTATCATGCGCATCTGTTCTGAGTTCTCGGTTCCCGTGGTCGCGCGCGGTGCGGGCACGGGATTATCCGGCGGCGCTTTGCCGTTGGCGAATGGTGTGTTGTTGAGTTTGACGCGCTTCAATCAAATCCTGCACATCGACGAGATAAACCGCACGGCGCGTGTGCAACCTGGCGTCACCAACCTGGCCGTGTCCGAAGCGGTGGCGCATTTGGGTTTGTACTACGCACCCGATCCGTCCTCGCAAATCGCTTGTAGTATCGGTGGCAATGTCGCTGAAAACGCCGGAGGGGTGCATTGCCTGAAGTACGGCCTAACCGTGCACAATATTTTGAGCCTGGAAGTCGTATTGGTGCACGGCGAACGCGTCACGATTGGCAGTCAGGCATTGGATTCTCCCGGCTACGATTTGCTAGCCTTGATGACAGGTTCGGAAGGTATGCTGGGGGTTATTGTCGAGGTCACGGTCAAGTTATTACCCAAGCCGGAAAACGCCAAAGTCGTCATGGGTATATTCGATGAAGTCGAAAAAGCCGGCGAAGGGGTCGCCGCCGTGATCGGTGAGGGCATTGTGCCTGCCGGATTGGAGATGATGGATAACCTTGCAATTCGTGCTACCGAGGATTTCGTTCACGCGGGTTATCCGATGGATGCGGCGGCCATCTTGTTGTGTGAATTGGACGGCACGGCTGAGGAGGTCGATAGTCAGATAACGACGGTGTCAGAGTTGCTGACGAAAAAGGGAGCTCAGGAAATTCGTGTAGCGCAAAACGAAGAGGAACGCTTGTTGTTTTGGTCCGGCCGTAAAAATGCCTTTCCGGCGGTAGGTCGAATTTCACCCGACTACTATTGTATCGATGGTACGATTCCGCGCCGCCATCTCGCGCGCGTGTTGCGCGGCATTGCGGATTTATCGGCTGAATACGATTTGCGTGTCGCCAACGTTTTTCATGCCGGTGACGGCAATTTGCATCCACTTATTCTGTATGATGCGAACCAAGCCGGCGAGTTAGAACGCACTGAAGAGCTAGGTGGAAAAATTCTGGAGTTGTGTATCGAAGCAGGCGGCACGATCACCGGTGAACACGGTGTGGGGGTGGAAAAAATTAACCAGATGTGTATTCAGTTTAAGAGTGGGGAATTGGAACAGTTTCATAATCTAAAGTCGGTATTCGATCCCGACGGCCTGTTAAATCCCGGAAAAGCCGTGCCGACCCTGGCCCGTTGCGCGGAGTTTGGCGCCATACATGTTCACGAGGGACAATTACCGTTTCCCGATATCGAACGTTTTTAGTTTGTCCACCCAGGAAAACGATATTGCCGCTGAACTCAGCGGAGTGGTTCAGCAAGCGTATGAATCAGGGACAGCGCTGCGAATTGTGGGTAGCAATACTAAAGCTTTTTATGGCCGCCCTCGCGCGGCGGGTCAAGAATTATCAACCAGCGCACACAAGGGTATTGTCAGTTACGATCCGACCGAGTTAGTGGTTACTGCGCGTTCAGGCACGCGTCTGTCGGAACTCGAAAATGTATTGGCCGAACAAAATCAGATGCTGGCTTTCGAGCCACCGCATTTTGGCGATGCGGCGACGCTGGGCGGTACGATTGCTTGCGGATTTTCCGGGCCACGTCGGCCTTATACGGGTAGCGCAAGGGATTTTGTGTTGGGCATTCGTTGTCTTACCGGCCGTGGTGAGCATTTGCAGTTTGGCGGCCAGGTGATGAAAAACGTTGCCGGTTACGATGTATCGCGTCTAATGACCGGTGCGTTGGGTACTTTGGGTATCATTACGGAAGTATCTTTGAAAGTCTTGCCGACACACGAAACCGAAGTCACTCTATCGTTTGAAATGGATCAAGCGTCGGCCATCGATCGAATGAACGAGCTAGCCGGTCAAGCGGTTCCGTTGAGTGCAGGGTGTTGGTCGGACGGTATCATGCGTCTGCGCTTATCTGGAACCCATCAAGGTGTAAACGCTGCACAGGGCAAATTCGGAGGTGAGATTGATAGGCTAGGCAGCGAATTTTGGTTGCAACTTCGCGAACACACTCTGCCGTTTTTCAATGACAAAGCGCCGCTATGGCGACTGTCCGTTCCCCCGGCTAGTAAGGCCATCGATCTCGAAAAAGACGTTTTGGTGGATTGGAGCGGCGCACAACGTTGGATTTGTATTAACGCAGATGCGGATACGATTCGAAGTTCTGTAAACCAAATGGGCGGGCATGCAACCTGTTTTCGTCACGGAAACAGTGAAGATGTTTTCCACCCTCTACCTGACGCTTTAATGCGGCTTCACCGCAACTTGAAACAATCCTTCGATCCCAAAGGGATTTTAAATCGGGGGAGGATGTATGAAGAATTATAGCGGTCAGCTTTCAGCGCTCTGTATTTTGCTGATAGCGGAAAGTTGACAGCCGACAGCTAGATCGTGCAAACCTCTCTCGCTGATTTCATTAAAGACACGCCACAAGGCCGTGCGGCAGACTCCATTTTGCGCAAATGTGTGCATTGCGGATTTTGTACGGCGACATGCCCGACTTATCAACTAATGGGTGACGAGCTGGATGGGCCGCGCGGACGTATTTATCTGATTAAACGAGTGTTGGAAGGCGAGCCTTGCACGGAAAAAACACAATTGCATCTGGATCGATGTCTCACCTGCCGCTCCTGCGAAACGACTTGTCCGTCCGGTGTGGAATATGGTCGTTTGCTCGACATCGGACGCGAGCTAGTAGAACAACGAGTCCAGCGGTCAACGACTGAAACATTTGTACGCAGCGGATTACGAGCTGTCTTACCGCATTCAAAACGTTTTTCGGCTTTGTTGGCATTGGGGCAGATGACGCGACCCGTGTTACCCAGCGCGTTAAGAAAAAAAGTACCGCTAAAACGCAAGCCCGGCACATGGCCGCAGACTCGGCATGATCGACGCATGTTGATTTTAGACGGCTGTGCACAACCAGGTGCAGCGCCCAACATCAATGCGGCCGCGGCCAGAGTACTGGATGCCGTTGGTATTAGTTTGATAAAGGCAGACGGTGCCGGTTGCTGCGGCGCTCTCAGTTTGCATTTGTCCGAGCGAGAGGAAGCATTCAATTATATGCGCCGTAATATCGACGCTTGGTGGTCTTATATCCAACAAGGGGTCGAATCCATTGTGATCACGGCCAGCGGTTGCGGGGTAACGGTAAAAGAATACGGTGACTTGCTTGCGCAGGATAAAAACTATGCCGACAAGGCCGCACACATATCAAATTTGACTTACGACCTGAGTGAAATTGTGGCCAATGAGTACAAAAGACCTGACGATGCACCGTCGCGAGCTGTGCGTGTCGCGTTTCAGGCACCGTGTACCTTGCAACACGGTTTAAAAATCCGCGGTAAGGTTGAAGGTGTTTTAAAACAAGCGGGTTACACCTTAACGCACGTACCAGATGCGCATTTGTGCTGTGGTTCCGCCGGTACATATTCCATTCTGCAATCTGGATTGTCGAGTCGTTTACGTAATCGCAAAGTAAACGCACTTATCAGCGACGCGCCGGGTGTTATCGTGACCGCTAATATCGGTTGTTTATTGCATCTTGAAACCGGTACCGATGTGCCGGTAAAACACTGGATCGAGTTGCTTGATGTCCAGGCAAATTAGCAATTTTGCTAAGACAGCGGGAAACGACGAACCTGAGATCAATGGACGAGAGATTTACCCCTACCAAATTCCCGCCATCTAGGGTATGGTCAGTGACGCACCCTTAGGGTACAGATGTGGGGATACATCGCAAACTATTGTTGAACGTAGGCGTTTTTTGACGCTGGCAGATAACGCCGGATCGTCTTTGGAATCTCCTGTAAAACATTGTTAATTCAAGCGTTATTCAGGCTTTGTTTAGGGGCAGGTGGGTTAGAATAGGTACGAATTGAGTTTGACAAGAATATCGCTACATTAGATAATTAGAATTTACTAATATTCGTATTGGAATGTATGTTCCGATATATGACCGAACATTAAGGCTCCTCCATCCTCCTTTGGTGGTTTGGGCGTGGCATCCTCTGCCACGCCTTTTTTTTGTCCCAACGTGGTGCTCCCCGGCCGTTATTCAGACCAAGAAATCCGTATTCACGGCGCTTTTGCTTTACACAAAGACGTGTGTTTTGTAGTATCCGCCGTCCTCGAACTTTGCTGGGTCTTATCGAAAATATCCATGAAAACATTTGTTGCGAAGCCGGAATCCGTGCGCCGGGAATGGCTACTCGTTGACGCGCAGGACAAAGTGTTGGGACGATTGGCTTCGGAGGTGGCCCGCCGTCTGCGCGGTAAACATAAGGCCGAATACACACCACACGTCGATACAGGCGATTATGTGGTAGTTATCAATGCGGAAAAAGTTCATGTCACGGGCAACAAGACCCAGGACAAAATCTATCACCGTCACACGGGTTATCCTGGTGGTATCAAATCCGTTAACCTAGAAACGGTAAGGAATACTCACCCGGAACGAATTATCGAATCGGCGGTTAAGGGTATGTTGCCCAAGAATTCATTGGGCCGATCGATGTTTTCCAAACTTCGGGTATACGCTGGGGCGGAACATCAGCATCAGGCACAACAGCCGAAAACCATTGAGATTTGAGCATGGCAAACCAAGAAATGTATATCGGAACCGGTCGACGTAAGTCATCCACCGCACGGGTGTATTTGAAACCGGGTAGTGGCTCGATTACGGTCAACAAAAAATTGTTGGATGATTATTTCGGCCGCGAGACCTCGCGTATGGTGGTACGTCAGCCGTTGGAAACCGCCGAGTTGCTGAATCGTTTCGACATTCGGGTTAATGTGAGCGGTGGTGGGAACAGCGGGCAAGCCGGTGCGATTCGCCACGGTATTACCCGCGCGCTGATTGAGTATGACGACGCCTTGCGCAGTCCATTACGTAAAGCTGGGTTTGTCACTCGCGACGCCCGCGAAGTGGAGCGTAAGAAAGTAGGTTTGCATAAGGCGCGTAAACGCCCGCAATACTCAAAGCGTTAATCGCCACAACATGAATTACGCAAAAACGCCGCTGCAAGCGGCGTTTTTTTGTTTCGCCAGCTTACCATCGTCACCAACACCAAAGCGCTTAACCCTTCGAACTTGACGAATGTTCTTCACCATTCGATACTCGAAATTACCCGCACCGCTGGGGGATCGTCTAGCGGTAGGACAGCGGACTCTGACTCCGCCAGCCCAGGTTCGAATCCTGGTCCCCCAGCCAAGTCCGGGCCTAACTCACCGGTTTCGAAGGTTGAATTCCGCTTACGTTATACTTCTCTGATTGTTTGCGATGTTGGAAGTGTGTGCGCTAAACGCCATCGCAGTAAACGGATTATTTAGCCGGGTAGACGTCCAGCAATTATCTTTTTAAAAAACTAAACGATTGAACAAGGAACCTGCATGAGCAACAGCATTGAATTACACGGTCTGAACATCGCCAAATCGTTATACGATTTGGTGAAAGACGAAATTGCACCAGGTACTGGGGTTGAACCTGAACATTTCTGGGCTGCGTTCGCAGCCATCATCAAAGATCTGGGTCCGAAAAACCGGGTGTTACTAGAAAAACGAGATGTGTTGCAATCTAAACTTGATGAATGGCACAAGCAGCATCAAAATCAGGAAATCGATGCTGGCGAATACAAAAAATTTCTGCTCGATGTCGGTTATTTAATTCCCGAGGGCGATGATTTTTCGGTTTCGACCGCAAACGTAGACAAAGAAATCACGACGATTGCCGGTCCACAGTTGGTAGTGCCGGTGGACAACTCGCGTTATGCGTTGAATGCGGCAAATGCCCGTTGGGGCAGTTTGTACAATGCTTTGTACGGCACCGATGTCATTCGCGAGGAGGAGGGCTGTAAGAGAACCAACAAGTACAACCCGGTGCGGGGCGCTAAAGTCATTAAATATGCGCGCGATTTCCTGGATCGCTCTATCCCGTTGGAAGTAGGCAGTCATAGTTACGTCGTACGCTATAAAGTGAAAGGCAACCGGCTCATTGCCGTGATGGGCGACGGTACGCAGACAGGCCTGGGTCATCGCGAGCGTTTTGCCGGTTATGCCGGCGATCCAAACAAACCCGATGCAATTTTATTGCGGCATAACGATTTGCATATCGAAGTCAAAATTGGCGAGGGCTATTACATCGGGCGGGGCGATTTGGCACATGTCTATGACGTGCAGCTCGAAGCAGCGATTACCACTATCATGGATTGCGAGGATTCTGTTGCAGCGGTGGACACCGACGACAAGGTGCGGGTGTACCGCAATTGGCTAGGGCTGATGAAAGGCGACCTCAAACGCAAAATGGAGAAGGACGGCGAAACTATCAAACGCGTGCTAGAACCGGACCGCGAATACATCGGTGTGACCGGTGAGCCGATGGTATTACATGGCCGCAGCCTCATGTTGGTACGTAATGTCGGTATTCATATGTATACCGATGCGGTGATAACTTCGGATGGCGAAGAAGTACCAGAAGGTTTTCTTGATGCCATGGTGACCGTATTGGCGGCCAAGCACGATTTATTGGGCAATGGTGTTTACCAAAATAGCCGCACCGGCAGCGTCTATATTGTCAAACCAAAACTGCACGGACCGCAGGAGGTTGCGGCAACAGCGGAGTTGTTCGAGCGCGTGGAAGGTGCACTCGGATTAGAACGTAACACCATCAAGATCGGTATCATGGATGAGGAGCGTCGCACCACGGTTAATTTGAAAGAATGTATCCGCGCGGCGCGCGAACGGGTCATATTTATCAACACCGGTTTTCTCGACCGCACCGGCGACGAAATCCACACGATCATGGAAGCGGGGCCGGTGATACGTAAGAACGATATGAAAAAAACACCCTGGCTCCTGGCTTATGAGGACTGGAACGTCGATATCGGTTTGGAAACCGGGCTACCCGGGCACGCGCAGATCGGTAAAGGCATGTGGGCAGCGCCTGACAATATGGCGCAGATGATGGAAGTCAAGGTCGTGCACCCGCGGGCAGGCGCTAATACGGCGTGGGTGCCATCACCCGCCGCCGCGACCTTGCATGCCATGCATTATCACGAAGCCAAAGTATCCGCACGTCAGCGGGAGCTCAGACAAACGCCGCGCGCGAGTTTGGATGATATTCTGACCGTACCGATTCTGCACGGCAAAATGCCGAACGCAGACGATATCCAGAATGAGTTGGAAAACAACGCCCAAGGCATCTTGGGTTATGTCGTTCGTTGGGTAGATCATGGCGTGGGCTGCTCTAAGGTACCGGATATTCATAACACGGCGTTAATGGAAGACCGGGCGACCTTGCGTATCTCTAGTCAGCACATCGCGAACTGGTTGTATCATGGTCTGACTACACGTGAGCAAGTGATTGCGGTGTTTCAAAAAATGGCTGCTGTGGTCGATGAACAAAACGCTGGCGATCCCAATTACCACAATATGGCGCCCGATTTCGATAAGAGCATCGCTTTTCAGGCCGCGCTGGATCTCGTCTTCACCGGCCGTGAGCAAGCCAACGGCTACACCGAACCCGTTTTACACGCCCGGCGGCGGGAGGTAAAGGCTGCGGGTGTGGGTTAGGTTATCGATCTACGCTCACAACTGAGTCTAAGGGGATAACGACACTTTGTTTCTTTGATAACCTGTTGCCAATGGGATCGCTTCATACGCAACACAGTTATTTAATACATGTCCAAATAAATACGTGTCATTACCAAGAATTTATATCGACGGTCATGCCGGTACGACCGGTTTGCGTATTCGCGAATGGTTAGCGGATCGTGAGGATATTGAAGTGGTAACGTTGCCAGACGCGGCGCGTAAAGACGATGCTGCGCGGCGAGACTGTATGTTGGCGTCCGATATTGCGATTCTGTGTTTACCGGACGATGCCGCGCACGAAGCAGCCGAATGGGTGACAGGTAGTGACACACGCTTAATCGATGCGAGTACGTCGCACCGGGTTGACGATAATTGGGTTTACGGTTTGCCTGAATTGCAAGCCGACCAACGCGATGCCATCAGGAGCGCAAGGCGGGTGAGTAATCCAGGTTGTTATTCATCGTCGTTTATTTTATTGCTACGGCCATTAATCGACGCAGGCATTGTGCAACAAGAGACGCCGGTCGTCATTCATGCGTTGTCGGGCTATTCCGGTGGAGGGCGTGGAATGATTGAACGTTGGGAAGATAAAAACGGTCGGCTCGTTAATCTTCCTTTCGAAGCCCCCTATGCGCTAACGGCGCGGCATAAACATATTCCCGAAATGATGCGGTACACGGGACTGCAGACCGAGCCACAATTTGTGCCAGCGGTGGGGCCGTTTCGTTGCGGCATGCGTTTACAAGTGCCATTGCATGTAGCCACGTTTTCCTCGCCGGATGCGAGTACCCGTATCCACAAAGTTCTAACAAAGCGTTATGCAAACGACCCTTTTGTAAAAGTGCAACCATTGTTGACCGGTTCCGACATTAGTGAACTCACATTAGACCCCCAAATGTGCAATGATACTAATCGAATTGAACTTTTCGTTATTGAACATGCAAGTAGTAATGTGTTGCTGGTAGCAATTTTAGATAACCTCGGCAAAGGCGCTTGTGGGATGGCGATTCAAAGTTTGAATCTGATGTTGGGTGTGTCGGAGGAAACTGGATTACCAACTGAGTGACTACAACGATTATCAAGAAACTTAGTGAAATTTCCTGGCAGGTCAAATACTGGCTTGCGGTTGCAGTACTTTTTCTATTGGTATTCGGCTATCTTGGCGTTTTTCATTTGGGGTACGAACGCGGCGTAGCGGAATTTAATCCGGATGCAAACTATGTTCAGCAGCTAGAAAATGAATTGACACGTTTACAATCGGAAAGCGCAACATATTCTGAAAGATACGGTCAGCTTTGGGCCGATCTGGTACGCGCGAAACAACAGGCTCAAGTCGATAAAACTACACACACTGAGTTATCGCGCTCGCTCGACCAGTCTACGGAAACCATTACTCAATTGCGGGAACAAATCGAATTTTATGAAAATATATTGACACCCGTCGATGTTGCTGCGGGTTTGGATATCTACGATTTGAGCATCCGGCACGCCGGTGGTGCGAATGAATACCACTACAATCTTGTGTTGCGGCAGCCACCGGACAGCGACAAGGAGGTGACCGGCAGCGTCGATTTGGATGTGGAAGGCATGATTGCGGGCGAGCGCACGATGGTCGTGTTAGCGGATACGGGTGCGGCGATAGACAAGATGCAATTCCGATTCTTTCAGGCGTTCCAGGGCGTGTTTGAGCTGCCGGTAAATTTTCGTCCGGAACGTATTCGTGTGCGGATCAAACAGGTGGATGCTAAAAAAGCGCTGGAAAAATGGTTTCCCTGGCGTGCGGTGTGATTGAATTCAGGCTGCTTTGACCCTATATAATACTAATATGTTTAGGACTTTACTGGTCAGTTTGATTTAATGAGTGCGGAGCCCCTGAATTTTACCGATAGTGCTGCGGCAAGGGTGCGTGAACTAATCGCGCAGAAAGAAAACCCCAATTTAAAGTTACGGGTGTATGTACAAGGCGGCGGTTGTTCGGGATTCCAATACGGTTTTCAGTTTGAAGAGAATCAAAATGACGACGACATTTCCGTCGAGAAAGACGGTGTCACCCTGTTAGTAGATACACTCAGTTTTCAGTATTTGATGGGCTCGGAAGTGGATTTCAAAGATGATCTGCAAGGAACGCGTTTTACCGTGAGCAATCCCAATGCGGCCACTACCTGCGGTTGCGGATCGTCGTTTGGGATATAGCTGTCAGCGTTCGGCAAATTCTCTCTGCGGGTTTTGCCAACTGATAGCTTAAAACAGACAGCCGAGTGCTCTACTTATACACTGCCCCCAACACGCATTCGTGTTTTGCACCTGTCACTGATGGAATATTCCCCGGTTTTCCCTCAAAGGTTTGTTTAGCCAGCCAGGCGAACGCGATGGCTTCGACCCAATCCGGATCAACACCAAGCTTACTGGTTGTTGTTACTTTGAGCGCTGGAAAGGGATGACTCAATGCCCGCAAGATTTCTGGGTTTTTGGCGCCACCTCCACAAACATAAACCGTTTCAACCGCTGGAAGAAAATCGTTCAATGCCCGTGCTATGGATTGAGCGGTAAGTTGCAGTAATGTCGCTTGCACGTCTTGGGGAGTTAGTGACTCGTAATTGTCTAAGTACTGTTCCAACCACTTTCGATTAAAGTATTCTTGTCCGGTGGACTTCGGTGGTTGTCTGGTGAAGTGTCCGTCGATCAGCATTTCGTCGAGCAACGATTGAATAGCCGTTCCTTGTGCCGCCCAGGCGCCGTCACGGTCGAATGGTTTGCTTTTGTGCTCTTTAATCCACAGGTCTAACAAAGTATTACCCGGTCCGGTATCGAAACCGGATATTGGGTCGCCGGTATTCGCCGGTAAATAAGTCACGTTAGCGATGCCGCCAATGTTGACTATCACTCGATCTTCTTCAGGAGATCGAAACACAGCATTGTGAAATGCGGGAGCTAACGGCGCGCCTTGTCCGCCGGCAGCGATGTCGCGCGAACGAAAATCACTGACCGTGGTGATACCGGTCCGTTCCGCTATCACCGCTCCGCTACCGAGTTGCATGGTAAACGGCAATAGCGAATCTGGATGATGCCGTACGGTTTGTCCGTGACTTCCGATAGCAACAATGTCGCCAGTGTGAATATCGGTGCACAACGCTAAAGCCGCTTCGGCGAATAATTCGCCCAGTTGCGTATTCAGCTCGCCCACACGAACTAACTCGTTATCGCGCGGTGCCATGAGTGATTGCACTGCGGAGCGAATGGAATCCGGATAAGGCAGGTAGTGTGTCTTGACGAGTTCGGCAGCATCCCCCGTGAAGGAAACCAATGCGGCATCGATACCATCGGCGCTGGTGCCGGACATTAATCCGATAAAAAATTGATCGCCACTCATGGATGTGGCTCGTTACGGAATGCCGAGCGAGGCGTATTTAGTCGGCAGAATTATCCGTAGCCGCCAACAGCGGTTGATCGATAGCATCGAGTGCAACGACCCATTTTTTGGCGTGTTGCAGAAACTTCACTCGGTATTTCTCTTCAATGGGATTTGAGGTAGGCAGTTCTACGGTGAGTGGATTGCGATGAGTACCGTTTATTCTGAATTCGTAGTGCAGGTGGGGCCCAGTGGCTAAACCGGTACTGCCGACATAACCGATTACATCGCCTTGCCGGACTTTTGCGCCGCCCTTTAAACCTTTCTTATAGCCTTTCAGATGCGCATAAAGGGTGCTGTATTGATGTCCATGTTTGAGGATAATTGTCTTGCCATAACCGCCTTTGCGGCCAAGATGGGTAATGCGACCGTCTGCGGTCGCCAGCACCGGTGTCCCCCGTGGCGCGCCGTAATCCACGCCTTTGTGAGCACGCCATTTTTTCAGTACTGGGTGAAAGCGGCGTTTACTAAAGCCGGACGTCACACGCGAGAACTGCATGGGGCTGCGCAAAAAGGCCCGTTTTAAACTTTGTCCTTCCGGAGTGTAATAGGATTCATAACCTTCATCGTCTACGTGGCGGATGGCGCGATACACATCTCCGTCATGAATAAACTCCGCAGCGTGAATAACGCCTTCGCCGACTATTTTGCCGGC
>OZ244198.1:0-3252500 GCA_965216735.1 Arenicellales bacterium | reverse complement strand
TGAAAACAACGAAGTTAGCGAACAAAATAGCAAGCCAAAGAAAGACTTCTTGGGGTTATATGGTCAAGCGAATAAGCGCATACGGTGGATGCCTTGGCGGTAAGAGGCGATGAAGGACGTAGTAGCTTGCGATAAGCCTCGGGGAGCCGGCAAACAGGCGTTAAAACCCGGGGATTTCCGAATGGGACAACCCGGCCTTTCGAGGTCATCATGCATTGAATCCATAGGTGTATGAAGCGAACCTGGGGAACTGAAACATCTAAGTACCCAGAGGAACAGAAATCAACCGAGATTCCCTCAGTAGCGGCGAGCGAACGGGGATTAGCCAGCACTCTTTAGCCAATGATCTAGTTGAACGGTCTGGAAAGTCCGGCCATAGAAGGTGATAGCCCTGTAAGTGAAAGGTCATCGGTGGAACTAGGTGTGCGATAAGTAGGGCGGGACACGTGTTATCCTGTCTGAAGATGGGGGGACCATCCTCCAAGGCTAAATACTACTTACCGACCGATAGTGAACCAGTACCGTGAGGGAAAGGCGAAAAGAACCCCTGCTAGGGGAGTGAAATAGAACCTGAAACCGTATGCGTACAAGCAGTGGGAGCGCGTGCACGCACGTGTGACTGCGTACCTTTTGTATAATGGGTCAGCGACTTACTTCTCAGTGGCAAGGTTAACCGTTTAGGGGAGCCGTAGGGAAACCGAGTCTGAATAGGGCGAATCAGTCGCTGGGAGTAGACCCGAAACCGGACGATCTAGCCATGGCCAGGTTGAAGGTGGGGTAATGCCCACTGGAGGACCGAACCAACTGATGTTGAAAAATCAGTGGATGAGCTGTGGCTAGGAGTGAAAGGCTAAACAAGTTCGGAAATAGCTGGTTCTCCCCGAAAGCTATTTAGGTAGTGCCTCGTGTCTCACTCCTGGGGGTAGAGCACTGTTATGGCTAGGGCTGCATCTAGCGGTACCAAACCATTGCAAACTCCGAATACCAGGAAGTGCAATCACGGGAGACAGACGGCGGGAGATAAGTTTCGTCGTCAAAAGGGAAACAGCCCAGACCGCCAGCTAAGGTCCCCAAATCACAGCTCAGTGGGAAACGATGTGGGAAGGCCCAGACAGCCAGGAGGTTGGCTTAGAAGCAGCCACCCTTTAAAGAAAGCGTAATAGCTCACTGGTCGAGTCGGCCTGCGCGGAAGATGTACCGGGGCTCAAGCTGTGTACCGAAGCTGCGGATGCAACTCAATCTTCGGATTGGGCTCGCATGGTAGGGGAGCGTTCCGTAAGCCGTCGAAGGTGTGTCGAAAGGCATGCTGGAGGTATCGGAAGTGCGAATGCTGACATAAGTAGCGATAAAGGAGGTGAAAGACCTCCTCGCCGAAAGTCTAAGGTTTCCTGCGCAACGCTAATCGGCGCAGGGTGAGTCGGCCCCTAAGACGAGGCCGAAAGGCGTAGTCGATGGGTTATCAGGTTAATATTCCTGAACTTCGTATTACTGCGATGGGGTGACGGAGAAGGTTAGTGCCGGCCGGGTGTTGGATGTCCCGGTTTAAGCGTGTAGGAAGTGCTCTTAGGTAAATCCGGGAGCACAATTCCGAGACGTGATGACGAGGACCCTTTGTGGACCGAAGTGGCCGATACCATGCTTCCAGGAAAAGCCTCTAAGCTTCAGGTAATACGAAACCGTACCCTAAACCGACACAGGTGGACAGGGCGAGTAGCCCAAGGCGCTTGAGAGAACTCGGGTGAAGGAACTCGGCAAAATGACACCGTAACTTCGGGAGAAGGTGTGCCCCTTGTATGTGAAAAGATTCGCTCTTGGAGCAGAAGGGGGTTGCAACAAAGAGGTGGCTGCGACTGTTTATTAAAAACATAGCACTCTGCAAACTCGAAAGAGGACGTATAGGGTGTGACGCCTGCCCGGTGCCGGAAGGTTAATTGATGGGGTTAGCTTTTCTTCGGATTCGCGAAGCTCTTGATCGAAGCCCCGGTGAACGGCGGCCGTAACTATAGGCAATGTTTAAAACAGTCTCTTTCATCGTGAATATTTACAGGATCAAAACTGTAGTTACGTAAAAAAACCTGACTAAATGCTGGAAACTCCGGTTGTATCCGATGGTACTCGCTTGTATACGCGAGCAGTAACAATCCACGCGGTGCGGACAATCAGCAGGAAAGATTCCTACGTAGGTGAGTTAGATGACTTTTGACGCTAAACGAGTACCCGAATCCATTGGTTATTACCTATCAGGTTTCGCCGATGGTGAAGGAAGTTTTAATGTTTCGTTTCGTAAACGAAAAGATTGCAAAATGCCGTGGAAGATATCGTTGTGTTTCAACGTTTCTCAGCGAGATAAAGTAATTCTTACGTTGTTTAAACGGCACTTGAATTGCGGGACATTACGACAACGTAAAGACGGCGTCTGGTATTACGAAGTCAATAACTACAATGCAATTGTTGAAAATGTCATTCCTTTCTTTAATCGATTCGGTTTCTTGTCGGCTAAGAAGAAGCGAGACTTCTCAAAATTTAAGAAACTCGCAAACTTATTAGGCCAAAAAGAACACTTGAATATTGAAGGGGTAAGGAAAATTCTGGATATTAGACGTACAATGAACGACGGAGGTGTTCAACGTCGCAAGTATTCAGATGATGAAGTTTTGCGACTATTGCGATAGGAAAATCCTCAGAGACTACACGTCAGGCGCCTGATTCAGGCGATGATATAGTCCGATCTTTGTGGCGACACAAAGGGTATCTGGTTGTTGAAAGATACCACGCTGGGAAGCGTTAACATCAATGAACGGTCCTAAGGTAGCGAAATTCCTTGTCGGGTAAGTTCCGACCTGCACGAATGGCGTAACGATGGCCACACTGTCTCCACCCGGGACTCAGCGAAATTGAACTTGCTGTGAAGATGCAGTGTACCCGCACCAAGACGGAAAGACCCCGTGCACCTTTACTACAGCTTTACACTGGACTCTGAATATATTTGTGTAGGATAGGTGGGAGGCTTTGAAGCGGCGACGTCAGTTGTCGTGGAGCCGTCCTTGAAATACCACCCTGATGTATTTGGGGCCCTAACCGAGACCCGTTATCCGGGTCCGGGACCGTGTATGGTGGGTAGTTTGACTGGGGCGGTCTCCTCCCAAAGAGTAACGGAGGAGCGCGAAGGTACTCTAAGTGCGGTCGGAAATCGCGCGGATTGTGTAAAGGCAAAAGAGTGCTTGACTGCGAGACAGACACGTCGAGCAGGTGGGAAACCAGGTCTTAGTGATCCGGTGGTTCTGTATGGAAGGGCCATCGCTCAACGGATAAAAGGTACGCCGGGGATAACAGGCTGATACCCCCCAAGAGTTCACATCGACGGGGGTGTTTGGCACCTCGATGTCGGCTCATCACATCCTGGGGCTGTAGCCGGTCCCAAGGGTATGGCTGTTCGCCATTTAAAGTGGTACGCGAGCTGGGTTTAGAACGTCGTGAGACAGTTTGGTCCCTATCTGGTGTGGGCGCTGGAGACTTGAGAGGAGCTGCTCCTAGTACGAGAGGACCGGAGTGGACGTACCTCTGGTGTTCCTGTTGTCATGCCAATGGCACTGCAGGGTAGCTATGTACGGACGGGATAACCGCTGAAAGCATCTAAGCGGGAAGCCCCCCTCAAGATGAGGTCTCCCTGGACCCTCGAGGTCCCTGAAGGTTCGTCGTAGACCACGACGTTGATAGGCGGGATGTGGAAGCGCAGTAATGCGTTAAGCTAACCCGTACTAATAAACCGTGAGGCTTGACCATATAACACCCAAGAAGTTTATAAGATAGCGTTCTGCTGTCAGCTATCTGTTAAAGCAGCATACGATTTGACTAACCCAAAACGTGTAGGAGCGAGCTTGCTCGCGAATTGACTTGCTCGATCCTACGGCCAGTTTGCCTGGCGGCCATAGCGAGTGGGAACCACCTGAATCCATCCCGAACTCAGAAGTGAAAACGCTCAGCGCCGATGATAGTGTGGGGCTCTCCCCATGTGAAAGTAGGACACTGCCAGGCTAAAATTTGCAAAACCCCGGCCAAGCCTGACCGGGGTTTTTTTATGAATTGCCGTTTTGCTGGGGAAGGGTGTAAGCGCCAAACACCAAATCAAGCGGCCTGTTCCAGTTCGGTAATGGGTTCGAACGGCAACAGTGTTTCGATGTCTTCAATTGATGTGGCCTTGGGTAATTCAGTAAATATAGTTTTCAGATAGGTATAGGGTTCTTGGTTGTTAGCTTTGGCCGTCTCAACGAGTGAATACAGATTGGCACTGGCATTGGCACCGGCCACGGTGTCGCAAAAGAGCCAATTTTTTCTCCCCACGACAAAGGGGCGGATTGCATTCTCGGTTTTGTTGTTGTCAATGTTGAGCCGCCCATCCTGGGTGTATATGGTCAACTTATCCCATTGTTTGTGGGTGTAGTGCATAGCCTTGCCGAGTGCCGATTTCGCTGGCACGAGTGGCAGATGTTGGTCCAGCCATTGTCTGAAATCAGCGAGCACGGGAACGGCTCGGCTTTGCCTGAGTGGATAGCGTTGTTCGGACTCGAGGTCTTTGGCTTTGCGTTCGATTCGATACAGCAACTGTATTCTTTTCAGTGCAATCGCCGCCAATGAGGATTTGCGTTTGGTGGCGTTTTTGCCTTGCGCTTTTAACGCTTCATCGAACTTTCTTCTGACATGAGCCCAGCACCCCAATTGCGTGATGCCGTTCTCAGCACAGACTTTGTTATAGCCCTCATACGCATCCGTTTGCAGATAACCCGTATAACTGGATAACAAGCGCTTGGGTACCTCCTGGCTGCGGCTGGGGTCGTAGTCAAACAGAATAATGGGATTGTCCGGTGGGCCACCACGTTGTACCCACAGATACGATTGGCTTTGGGGGGATTTACCCACTTCTTTGAGCACTTGCACCCGGGTCTCGTCCATGCCAATGATGTCGTAATCCAGCATTTTGTCGCGCATGAGGTTAATCAGCGGCTGAATCAATATCCCAGCTTTGATCATCCAATTGGCGAGGGTCGTGCGGGGCAGATAAATGGCCTGTCTCTCCCACTGCTTGCTCTGGCGGTACAGCGGCAATCCATCGGCGTATTTGCTCACCGCCACATGGGCAATCGTGCCGGGCGTGGCGATACTCTTTGCGATAGGCTGGGGTGGCAGCGGTGCGGTTTTGATCGTGTTATCGCACTTCGAACAGGCATACTGACGGCGAATATGACGAATGACACGCACCTTCGCTGGGACAATATCCAGTTGTTCGCTCACTTTCTCACCAATGGGCTTTAGTGGACTGTCGTCATGGGCGCAGACTTTATCTTCATCATCAATATCGTGAATCACTTCGACACGCGGCAACTCCGGTGGCAAGGGACGACGTCCGCCTGCTTTGCGTACATGAGCGGCTATCGGTATGCCTTGTTCAATATCATCAACTGCATTTATTGACTCACTATCGGTGGGGGTCGCAGAATTGGATGCGCCATCACTTAACACTTCCGCTTCATTGAATAACCAATCCACCTGATCGATGTTAAATCGTTCGCTTCGGGCACCGAAGTGCTGGTGACGGGACAGGCGAATCTGTTCCAGCAGCTGGTCGATAAACTGGGATTGTTGATCGAGCTTGGCTTGTTTTATCTGTAGTTCTTTGTGCTGCGATTGAACTAACCATTGTAGTTCTTTGCGGGTCGTGGGAAGCGGGTTTGTCGCTGACTCCATGCATTGCATTTTACCATGCAACACTTGATGGGTTAACCAAAACGATTCACCAACAACGAACAACATCGGGCGTGCTATAACACCGTGTGATGAGGTAGAACGGAATGACCTTGCATCAATGTCAGATCGTAACCATCCAACAGCCAGTTGATCTGTTGGGCATTGAGTTCGATGACATCGAGTTGTAAATCCCGTGGCCATTGAAAACGTGACTTCTCGATGCGTTTCATCCACAGCACAAATCCATTGCCTTCCCAAACCACCATCTTGACGATGGTGCGTGCGTTGTTACAAAACACAAACAATCTAGAACTGAACGGATCCAATTCCATCTCGCCTTCGACTATCGCCACCAATCCGTTTATGGCTTTGCGCATATCCACCGCTTGGCGGTATAGATAGATACAGCCACTATCAGCACTCGGGCGAATCAATCTCCTTCGCTCGCACTGGCAATGACCGAACGAATCACGTCGGATGATACCGATTCGCCAAACTCGAATCGTAATCCGCTCGGAAACACCAACGCACATGGGGACAATCCGTTGGCGGCATTACTCGCTGTCGGCACAACGGATTGGACGGAAGCGAATCCTGCTGACGCATCGCTCACCGGGATATCGGGCTTCGATGCCGCCTTGGCCTTGACGGGTACAAATGATGAGGAGGTCAAAGCACCACCCGGGCGGTACAGCTTCAGCTGTATGAGCTTGGTCTTCCACTGATACAGGTCTTTGACTTTCAGTCCCTGGGCGCGGGCATAGGCTACCGTTGATTCCTCACTCGTATCCGCTGCCCGTACATGTCCCAGCCAATATCGCTGGCGCTCGGTTATCGCTCTTTCCGCTTTGTCTGCCATCTTTACCTCGCCATTGTTAAAACAGCAAGACTGGCACAGTAATCCTCACACTAATAGGGTGCCCTTAACTTGGCGCATACGGAAGGGTTAGAGTGCCGCCCGGTTAGTTTTGGGTGCGAGCGATCGAAACGAACGAACCTGGCGGGTAATCAATTTCTATTTGTGTCTAACGATTCCAGATCAACAGGACGCCGCTTGACCGGTAACTGGGCCTTTCCGCTTGTATTTTTTGTTTTGGCTTACGTGTTTTTTGTCTACAACTCGCAGCCGATAAACTGGGGTGGTGATCCTGCATATAAGTGGTTCGAGGTGCGGAGATTGTTGCATGGCCTAGGGTATTCTAATCTGGATCACCACACCCTGCGCTGGGCGATTAATTTTCCCACCCTGGCGTTTCAATACTTATTTGTAAGCGATGCGTTAAGAGCAGTATGTTAATGAGCGGTGTACTGTGTTAGCACCCGCGCAGTGAATCAAACGGCCTGTTTCAAATCTGTTTTGGATTTGAACGGTAACAGGGCTTCGATGTCTTCGAGCGAATTGGCCTTGGGTAACTCGGTAAATACGGTTTTAAGGTAAGTGTAAGGCTCTTGGTTATTGGCCTTGGCTGTTTCAATTAAGCTGTAAAGGTTTGCACTGGCGTTGGCGCCGGCCACGGTGTCGCAAAACAACCAGGCCTTGCGTCCCACCACAAAGGGCCGGATGGCATTCTCGGTGAGGTTATTATCGATGGTGAGCCGCCCGTCCTGGGTATATACGGTGAGCTTGTCCCATTGTTTGTGGGTGTAGTGCATAGCCTTGCCGAGTGCGGATTTCGGTGGCACGAGTGGCAGGTGTCGATCCAGCCATTGTCTGAAATCGTCGAGCACGGCAACGGCTCTACTTTGCCTGAGTGGGTGTCGTTGTTCAGGCTCGAGGTCTTTGCATTGGCGTTCGATTCGATACAGCAACTGGATGCGTTGCAGTGCAATATGGGCCAGTGAGGCTTTACGCCTGGCGCTGTTTTTGCCCTGCGCCTTTAAGGCTTCATCGAACTTGCGCCTGACGTGGGCCCAGCAACCCAGTGGCGTTATGCCGTTGTCTTGGCATACTTTGTTATAGCCCTCGTACCCATCGGTTTGCAGATAACCCGAGAAGTCGTGTAACAAGCGTTTGGGTACGTCCTGGCTGCGGCTGGGATCGTAGTCATACAGAACAATCGGCCGATCCGGCGGTCCGCCGCGTTGCACCCACAGATACGATTGGCTGTGCGGGGATTTACCTGCCTCTTTCAATACCTGCACCCGGGTCTCGTCCATACCGATGATGTCATAGCCCAACAGGATGTCGCGCATGAGGTTGATCAGCGGCTGAATCAGCATCCCGGCCTTGATCATCCAGTTCGCCAGTGTCGTGCGAGGCAGATAAATGGCCTGTCTCTCCCATTGTTTGCTTTGCCGATACAGCGGTAACCCATCGGCGTATTTACTCACCACCACATGGGCAATCGTGCCGGGGGTGGCGATACTCTTTGCGATAGGCTGAGGTGGCAGCGGCGCAGTTTTAATCGTGTTATCGCACTTCGAACACGCGTATTGACGGCGAATATGGCGAATGACCCGCACCTTCGCCGGTACGATATCGAGTTGTTCGCTGATCTTCTCGCCAATGGGCTTTAGTGGACTATCGTCATACGCACAGACTCTGTCTTCCTCGGCTATGTCGTGAATCACTTCAATACGGGGCAATTCGGGCGGCAATGGCCGCCGGCCTCCGGATTTGCGTACATGACCCGCAACGGCAATACTTTGTACTGCGTCATCTGAAGTGGGCACAACATCATCACCACTATCTGAGTCCTTGTTTGAGTCCGCCTGGGCAGTCACTTCCGCTTCATTGAACAACCAATCCACTTGATCGAGGTTAAAGCGTTCGCTGCGCCTACCGAAGTATTGATGACGTGATAGTCGAATCTGTTCTAGAAGCTGTTCGATAAACTGGCTTTGATGATCCAGTTTGGCTTGCAATTGAGTGATGAGGACAGTCAATTCATCCACCGTACTCGGTGATGAATTGGATGCGTTTTGCATGCATTGTAGTTTACCATGCAACGCTTGATGGGTTAACCAAAACGATTCACTAACAACGCGACAACATCGGGCGTGCTATAACACTGTATGATGAGGTAGAACGGTATGACCTTGCATCAATGTCAGATCGTAACCATCCAACAGCCAATTGATCTGTTGCGCATTGAGTTCGATCACATCAATGGATAAATCGCGCGGCCATTGAAAACGCGACTTCTCGATCCGTTTCATCCATAACGCAAACCCATTGCCCTCCCAGTACACCATTTTGATTATCGTGCGTGCATTGTTGCAGAACACAAACAAACGGGAACTGAATGGATCCAAATCCATCTCACCTTCAACTATCGAAACCAGACCATTGATGGCTTTGCGCATGTCCACCGCTTGGCGGTATAGATAGATGCTGCCACTGGCAGCACTGGGTCGGATCAACCGGGCTCGCTCGCATTGATCATCACCTCGCGTATCACCCCTGGCGATACCTCGCCGTTAAATTCAAAACGTAATCCGCTCGGAAACACCAACGCACATTGGGACAAACCGTTGGCGGCATTACTCACTGCCGGCACCACGCTCTTGATGGACACAAATCCCGATGGGGTATCGCTCGATTCGTAAAACCCCAGCTTGATCAGCTGGGTTTTCCATTGATACAAATCCTTGACCTTCAGCCCCTGGTCACGGGCATAAGCCACCGTCGATGCCTCGCTCGCATCCGCCGCCCGTACGTGCCCCAGCCAATAACGTTGGCGTTCGGTTATCTGTCTTGTTGCCATCTCATCGCTCGATAGTGTTGAAAAACGAGAGACTCGCACAACAATGCTCACACTAATAGGGTGCCGTTATCTTAGCGCTTACACTTATTTGGTACTAACACGTCAGTTTACTATCTCGTCACAAGTTTTTTTGGGGCGGCATGTGTTTTGTTTGTATTTAAAACAGGCGAGTTGCTCAGCGATTCTTGGCTAGGAATTGTTTCAGCAGTTACCGTAATGTTGGCCACCCCGGTAATCGACGCTAGTTCCCAGCTGTTTCCCTCAATTTTTGTTTGTGCCTATTTATTTGCTACCGTATTCGCGCTACTCAAGTACGTCCAAAATCCACGATCTAATTTCTATTTGCCACTTGTATTGGTGGCGTTCTTCTGCGCTTACGGCGCGAAGGTTACAAGCTTGTATTTTTTACCGGCCATCCTTTTGTATCTCAGATACGTCACCTCAACGTGGCGAGCGTCTCTATTATTCATCATCGGGTTTTCCAGCCTGTTTGCCCTAGAAGCTGTCATTATTGCCTACAGCAGCGGCGAGTTCGTAGTAACGGGCCGTCTTGGCTATATGGGCAAGCACCTGGGGCTTATGGAGGATAAGCGTTATGAGTTTGCAGGGCTGTTTAAACGCTGGAATCAATTACCGGCATATCGTTACCTATTGCTGCTCGGGGCTTTGGTAATATCGCTGTTTTTCGCTCGTAATTGGAAACGCCATAAACTGATATTTTTACTGGTTCTTCTATTGACTTTTTACGTGCTCGCCATGACGTATGCAGTTACAAGCCTCAAACCGCTCCGGTTAGTGGAACCTGTCCGGCTTCGCTATACGCTTCCGACGTTGCCACTGACCATCCTGATTTGTTTTTACGGATTGATGAGACTGGGTGGCCGGTTCTTGTTAGCGACGTGTTTGATTCTAATAATATATGCTCAATGGCCAAGCTATGAGTCCCGGTTTAAGCACTCAATTAGAACCAGAAATTATTTTTACATAGATGAATTTCAAGCCAAGGTGAACCAATTTTATGAAGATGGCTACGGTATGGTGTTCGGCGGCGGGCGGCATGCCAGGCTCTACTTGTCCATGTATTTGTACGATAGCGCCGTGTTCTGCGAAAAGAAAAAGCAATGTGTCGATATCGACGCGTTGCCTGCATCCGAGCTCAACGTTCACGACGGCCCGCTCTATTTTTACTTGATTAAGAAGTACGATAAAGTAAAAAAGGGCTATATCGTTCTAAGCCATCATTATGAACTGGACAAGGTATTTACGCTGGAACAACTGGAGCAACGTCGTAAAGATGCCGAAACCAGTCAGATTAGTGGATGACGGTGGGAAATGAAGCTCGTGATTCAAATACCTTGTTTGAACGAGGAAGAAACATTGCCTACCGTGCTAAAGGAGTTGCCCAAAGACATTCCGGGCATAGATGAGATCAGCGTACTTGTAGTGGATGACGGTTCAACGGATAAAACAACGGAAATTGCTCTGCGCTATAGTTGTCAGGTTATTTCGCATAAATCGAATTTTGGGCTGGGCGTCGCGTTCGCCACCGGTGTCGACGAAGCGCTCAAAATGGGCGCAGATGTGCTGGTCAATACCGATGCGGACAATCAATACCCTTCCAACCATATACGGGATTTGGTCAAGCCTATTATTGAAAATAAAGCCGATATCGTGATCGGGAACCGGGATCCATGGCATGTAAAAGAATTTTCCCTTGTGAAAAGGATATTTCAATATATCGGTAACTTTATTACGCGACGCCTCATCGGTGTGGATGTACCCGACACCGTTTCAGGATTCCGGGCGTACTCCCGTGAAGCATTGTTGAAGCTTCATTTGACCACGCGTTTTTCTTACGTTCTTGAAACCATCGTGCAGGCTGCCGCCAAACGATTGCGGATAATGTCCATCGATATTTCCGTAAAAGCCAATACGCGCGATTCAAGATTACACAAGAACATATATCAACACATGTTGTATTCCGGGGGTAACTTACTGCGTGTGTTGATGATTTACAGGCCATTTACGATTTTTTCGCTTGTCGCTGCCGTGTTCGCGATTCCCGGCATTTTTTTGGTTGCAAGATTCTTTTATTACTATTTCCAGGGAGATGGCACAGGCCATGTTCAATCCCTTGTGATCGCGGCAATCCTGATCGTCGTCGCCGGTATGTTGTTGGTGGTGGGCATCGTCGCTTTTCTTATGGGCATCAACCGCTTGTTAATCGAGCGCCAACTCACAACAATCCGCGAGGATCATTATAAAATCCGGAAAAAATAACGACCGGTCGCCATATGAATCCTCAAACAACCAGGCAAGCGCCAATTATTGAAGACGGAACCATCGCGGGCAATTACTACGACAAGTATGGCTCGCGGAATCCTATTGTGCGCTATCTCATGTCGGGTTTTACCGGGGCCTTTACAAGCCTGTTGTCGGGTATCGAAGTGAATACGGTACATGAGGTCGGATGCGGCGAGGGCCATTTAACCGATTTGATAGCACAACGGCAAGTAAAAATCACGGCGTCGGATTTTTCCCGGGCAGTCATCGACGAAGCGATGGCCATCAATCGGCGTGCTAACGTAACTTACAAGGTAAAAAGCGTATATGACCTCGATGAAGAGGATGCGGCGGATTTGGTGGTTTGTTGCGAGGTGCTGGAGCATCTCGATGATCCAAAACGCGCCTTGGCAGTGTTGCGACGGATGGCGCACCGTTATGCGATTCTTAGTGTGCCGCGTGAACCCATTTGGCGCATAATGAATATGTGCCGGGGTAAATACCTGTTGGACTTGGGAAACACACCGGGACATTTTCAACATTGGTCCGCCAGTGCATTTCAGCACTTAATCTCGCGTTATTTTGAAATTAGAGTAGTCAAGACGCCGCTTCCCTGGACAATGTTGTTGTGCGAAACAAACTAGCGCTGAGGGTGCTATCGGTCCTGATATCCCTTGCGTTAGTTGCCGTGTTGCTTCGTTATGTCTCCAAGGCGAATATCGTGGATGCGATTTCACGGCTTACCGTGACCCAGATCGCACTGTCGGTCGTAATGATATTGTTGACAAACATTATGCGGGGATTGCGGTTGAGCGTATTTCTCGCTGACGCGCCGGGTGCCCGCGCCCAATGCATCGCCATATCCATAATCCACAACTTCATGAATCATGTCGTTCCGTTCAGGATGGGCGAAGCAGCCTTACCGGTCTTGTTAAACCGGTTTAAAAGCTGGAAATTGATGGATGGCGCGGTTGTTCTGCTGACTATTCGCATATATGATCTCGCCGCCATGGGGCTTGTCGTCATCGTATCGGGATTATTTGTAGACGTTTCGCGTCGATACGCGTTTATCGCGCTGGTATTGGTGGGATTGGCGGTTATAACGTTGGTCGCGGTAAGGCCGTCCCGGGTTGGCAGGGTGCATTCTGGCAAAGCCCGAACCGGGCACCTGGAACAAGTGTTGCGCAAGGTCCTGGCGCTCAACTTCTATCAATCGGTCATATCGTTACCGCTAATCAGTATAGCAATCTGGGTGATGACCTATATTTTTTTCTATTGCGTCGTTGATTGGCTCGGAATTGATATCGGGTTTTTCGAGTCGGTGCTGGCGTCGACCGGTGCGGTATTAACCAATTTGCTGCCTGTAAACGGGTTGGGCAGTATCGGCACGCTCGAAGCAGGGTGGTCATTGGGATATGTTTTTTTTGGAGTCGACTCCGGCAACGCGGTTGCCAGTGGATTCATTATGCATGCAATCGTTATTTTAGTGGGTATGGCCGCCGCTCCGTTTTGTTACTTGTATCTGCGTCAAAGATCGGGTTTTGAACTTAAAAACTGAAGTGTCCGCCAATACGACGTTACTGATTTCTCTCCGTTAAACCCCAACACAATTATCGCATTTTCATGACCAGAATTTCTGTATGTGTATTTCTGATCGCCTTGACAACGTTAATGCTCGAATTGACATTGATTCGGGTGTTCGACGTGCTGTGGTACCCAAACATGGCGTATTTGATCATTACATTGGCCATGTTTTCGTTCGGTTTAGCGGGTGTGTATGCGTCATTAAGACCCGCTGAGGATGCCGTGGCAATGGATTTCAAGCTCGCATTCATGGCGGCCTTGTTGGGTGTCTTCGCGTTGTTGTTGTTGCCCGTGTTGGATCACTTCCCTTTCGATTTTAAGCATATAGGTACAAATACACGTCATGCGTTGAAAAATTTTATGATGATATATTTGTTTTTAACCATTCCATTTTTTATTGGCGGGTTAATTCTTTCGTCAATTTTTTCGCGCTACTCGGCCAGTATCCAACGCTTGTATTTCTGGGATCTCATCGGTGCTGCCATCGGTTGTGTTATCCTCATTCCGTTTTTACCGCAAATAGGCGCCGCGGGTTTGCTATTTGCTGCCTGTGGTTTGGGTTTATTCGCTTCGGCTTTGTTCGCTACCAATAGGATATGGCAAACAGTGGCTGTCATATTCGGCATTACTGTGATCGCCTATCCGATGACCAAAAACGAGTATATTGAATTCAAACCGCATATTGATAAACGGGGTTTGAAAACGCTTAAGGCGGGTGGCAAGCGCGAAATAACGGTTTGGGATCCGATATCTAAAATTGATGTGGTGGCTTACCGTGCGCTGTATAAATGGATCGCCTACGACGGCGGGACACAGACGAGCTATTTTTATCAATTCGACGGCAATTACGATCAGCTACTAAAAGACGTGCGGCAACACGCCAATCGACACTTTTGGGGTTATATTGTGTTACCGTCCCATTACTTAAAACAAAACACCGACCAGGAGGTCTTGGTCATTGGCAGCGCCGGTGGGCAAGAAACCAAGGCGGCACTGGCTTATGGGGCGTCACATGTTGACGCTATAGAGTTGGTTGGTGCCGTAGTCGATTTGGGTAAGGGGCAATATAACGACTACATCGGCGGTATTATGAATGACCCGCGGGTGAATGCGCGCAAGGGCGAGGGTCGTAGTTTCCTTCGCTCGACCGACAGGAAATACGACATTATTCAAATCATGAGTAATCACAGCAGTTCAAGTATTGCGGCGGGCAGTGGTTCGTTAAATACGACTTACCTGCAAACGGCCGAGGCATATATGGAATATTTTACCCATCTTAAGGATGATGGCATTTTGCACATTAACCATCATATTTATCCAAAGATGGTCGCGACCGCAGCGCTTGGTTGGAAGCGCTTAGGAAAAACGGATTTTCGGCGCCACGTTGTCGTATTCGAAGTGCCGGAAACGCAAGATAATCTGCCTACCTTTCTGGTCAAAATGTCGCCTTGGACGGCGGAAGAGGTCGAGAAACTAAAGGCTTTTATGGGTTCTCGTCATTCGCTGGTAGTCAATCCGCTTAAACCTGATGAAAGCTATTTATCCGATGACTTTTTCACTGGAGACTTTCCGAAAGAATTGATCCGTAAGGCGAATTATCGTATCGGCCCATCCACTGACGATAGACCTTACTTCAACTATATTCGCAAAGGCGCCTCGATGACCGAAGTGCAACCCGAGACATTTACCAATATATCGGTAGCAAACCTGCTGAACTCACGCATGCAGGGTGGTTTTCCCAGAGATACGATTCATTTGTACGTCACCGCCGCTGCATCTTTGTTGTTTGCAATAGTGTTTTTGTTTATACCCTTGCTTTTTTCGAGAGCTGGCAAGACGACGTGGGAAAATAAACCGAGCTTTTTGTCTTATTTCGCTTGTCTTGGTGCCGGTTTCATATTGTTCGAGCTGGTGTTCGTGCAAATTTTCATGAAGTTGATCGGTTACCCTTTATACACCTATGCCACGGTTATTTTTGTGTTTTTATTCGGTGCTGGTTTGGGAAGTCTCATGTCGGAAAAGTTAAATACCTACAGTGGCCGACGTTGGTTGGTGGCGTTCGTGGGTATAGTTGTTTCTGCCCTACTTATTCTTGCGACGCATGCCTGGGTTTTCGATATTTTCCTAACCATGAATATCTCTGTCCGCATATTCGCCGCGGCGCTGATGATATTTCCACTGGCGTTTTTTCTCGGTATGCCATTTCCGCTAGGTATTTTATGCGTACGCGATCAAGTGCACGGAACCATCGCCTGGGCCTGGGCCATGAACGGATTGTTTACTGTAATCGGTGGTTTTCTTAGCGTCATTTTATCTGTTCATATCGGATTTCGTGCGACAGTTCTTGTTGCCATCGCGATCTATATTCTGGCGGCTTTTCTGTTTCGCCGGATCTACACCCTACAAGAGGTTTAACCCACCATCCATTTAACGCACCAAACTCTTTAAGCGACGGAACAACCCTTGCTCGGTAGCAGCTTTTGGTGTTGAAGCTTTTTCTAATGCACGTTCCCGTTCGGCGCGTGCTTCCGCCAATTCCTGTTCCAGGGTGATTAGACGATCTATGCCGGTGTTGAGCATCGTGTGTTGCGTCTTGGGGAAACGAGCCAATAGATACTTGCGTATAATTTCGCGGTCTTGCTCGCGACCAATCACCGCAGCTTCGCTTAATGTGTTCGAACCGTGAATACGGTAGTACAACAGGTTTTGATCGTGTAGGTACCGTACTTGATCTGGAAACGCTAATAAGATGCGGAATATGTAATCGTAATCATGTAAGTAACGTAACGAGCAAAACTGTCCGACTTTATCTATGACATTCCGGGTCATGAACAAATTCGATGTGGTCACCATGAAATTGCCGTGCAGGAAGGCGGTATATAAATCACCGCAGTCGAAATATTTTGCCCTATTGTTTTGATGCCAGCAGTTCCAGAAAAAATCCGGTTTCTGCATCGGCTCGCCCAGATCAGATATGGCCGTAACATCGGTAAACAAACACTGCGCATTGCTTTGCCGTTGTGCCTCAAGCAACGTTTCAATACGTGACGGTGCATACAGATCGTCCGAATTCAAAATCGCAGCGAAATGTGTGGCGACCATACTTAGACCGCGATTCAAAGTATTGAATGCGTCCTGATTTTCTTGATAGAAGTATTCCAAACGTGGATCGTCAATGGCTTTGACAACATCACCGGTCTTGTCCGTAGAACCGTCATCGATAACGATAAGACGAATATTCGAGTGGGTTTGATTTAACACACTGTTAATCGCCGCTCCCACGTAGCGTTCGTGGTTGTAGGCGGGCATGATGACGGTGACATTAGCGGAAGTCATGGATAAGTCTGCATAAAGGCCGATTGTGGGATCGCAACTTGCAAACGCCGACTTTTGTTACAATGAATGCTTGTCCCACTCTGATGTCAATTATATTGCGCCGGGCGTCGTTCGTCTCGCGTTTTCCCATCGATCTCCCGCGAAAGGGTGGGTTGGTAGTTACAAGAGCTAGATTGTTGCCATGATTCGTCCCGATGCTTCGTTAGTTTGGCGAACGCTGTTGTCCATCATCTCATCGCTGATTCTACTGGCGCTCTTTTTTCGGTTGGTGGCTGTTACGGGCGAGGAGATCAACCTGGCGAGCCTGGTGGATGCCATCAAAAACATGTCATTAAACTGGGTTGTCGTTTACCTGGCTTTGCATATCATTGGCGTATTTTTTCGAACGGAACGGTTTCGTGTGTTATTGCGTGCTGCGAGCCCGGTCGTGCCTGCCTATCCTCATCTTATACTGGTGACAGTGGTGCGCAATATGGTGGTAGATTTGTTCCCCGCGCGGTTAGGGGAGCTCATCTACGCCGGTATGTTAAATCGTGGTTACAAGGTCGGTTTGGATGCGTGTCTTTCGTCTTTATCATTAAGTATCTGGTTTGACATCGCGATACTGGTTCCATTGGGATTGATACTGGCTTTTACGCCGCTGGTCGATTCTAAACTCAGTCCGCAGCTATTATCCGTAGCCACGCTGGTACTGGTGCTCGCCGTTATCGGCATATTAGCGTTGTATCCAGGTTGCCGAATCTTTGCGGCGTTATTACAGCGTTGGTCGCAACGTTTCGACTCTCGATTGTTAAACCGCATCGCTGCTTTTTTTAGCCAGTTGGCCGACGCTATCACACAAACCATGAAGCTGGGTGTGTTTGGCCGCTGTCTCTTGCTGACCATTGGTGTACGCGCGTGCAAATACCTGGCTTTGTATTCATTGTTTGTGGCTGTGACCGTGCCGAACTTTCCGCAACTGGCGAGTGCCGAGCCTTGGGCCGTGCTAATCAGCATGATTGCTTCGGAAGCGTCGGCCAGTCTGCCGGTGCCAGCATTTATGAGTTTCGGCACCTACGAAGCGGGCGGCACGGCGGCTTTCGCTGCTCTTGGATTTCCCGTGGAGCAATCGGCGCTCACCATGTTGTCCATACACATTTCCACCCAGTTTGTTGACTATCTGTTTGGTGGTGCCTGCCTTGTTTTATTTTTTCTATTGACCCGCCAAGCAGTGGTAACAAACAAGGAGAAGAAAATGCGCCGATGGCCGTTGGTTGTATTTTTTGTGTTTGTATTGGGCGCCTTTGCGTTGGCAGGCACACAGTACAAGAAGTATCGCAAGGCGCGGTCCCTGGTGTCGCCACCCGCTGGACAGGCGTTGGAAAATGCAGACGATCTCAAGCAACAAACCACTCGCCGCTTAAATGGATTACATGGCTTTATTGTATGGAGTTCTAATCGTTTTGGTAATCATGATATTTTGAAAATGAATTTACCGGATATGCGCATCACACGGTTGACCACACATCCAAATTCTGAATATTTCCCACGTATTTCACCGGACGGGAAAGCCATTGTATTTGCGCGTGGAAAAAAACAATGGGTCTCGCAACGTAACAGCAAGGATTGGGATGTTTATTTACTAAATCTTGAAACCGGTAAGGAAAGCTTAGTGAAAAAGAACGCCAACCAACCCACTTGGTCGGACGACGGTATGCATGTTTACTTTCAATACAAAACGGGTGGTTTTGTACAAAAGAACATCGATACCGGTGAAGAAAAGTTACTCGTGCAAAGTGGACTAGGAACGCTACCGCCTGGACTGGAGTTGCAAACACCGTCATTTAGTTCAACAAGGAACCAGCTAGCGGTCACTTTTCGTGGCTCCAAACGCGGCACGGTTCTGGTGATGCCGGAAACAGAAGAATATCTTGTTGTCGATGACGGCTGTCAGATGACGTGGTCACCGGATGGAAAATTCATCTATTGGGTGGATCACGGCGGACGTGGCACTAATAAAATTTATCGTTATGATCCGGATTCAGGAGAAAAAACGGGTTTACTCGATATCCAAAACGATTTTAGTCACGAATATTTTCCAAAACTGTCAGCCAATGGCGAATACATGGTACTAGCGGCCAGTGCGGGCGGCCACGAACACGATACTGCTGATTACGAGTTATTTTTTTGGCGTGTAGGGGATGATTGGGACGATGTTACACGTCTGACTTTCCATACCGGTAATGACAATTGGCCGGATATTTACCTGCAATAACTAGAACCTGTTCTTTGAGATAGGTTCTAGAAGCTTACGCCAGTAGTGGCAACGCACCGGTAACCATATCGATAAAGCAGCGTGCCAGCGGAATATAGTCAGAGTTGGGAAGTGAGAAAAAACGCAAGAAGGTTGGCGCTTCAATCGAACCGGAGACAAAGTAATCCATGATACGTGCGCTGACGGGGTGTATGCGATCAGGAAATCCGCACAATTCTTGTGCTAGATTTGGATTTAAAATCATGGCAATTCAGTAACATACCTCTTTGTCGCAGTGCAAACAAGTATTAATTTGTGCGCACCTATCCGATGTGTCTGAATGCTCGCTTGCATCTTGTTTTAGGATTCGCTACCGTTCATGGACAGATACGGAAAAAATCCGCTATAGATAAAGTATCTAATATAACCAAGGATTTTTGTCGTCGGGAGGACGAACTACAAATCCTCGAACAATCGTGTTCGAGAAAAAACGCAACGAGGTAGGAGTCATGATTGTACTTATCTTTAAGCGCATCGGCTTTATGTTGATCACCATGCTGGTTGTGTCGGCGCTGTTGTTCATGTTACTCGAATTCAACGTTGAAAGTGTCGCCGCAAAAGTTCTCGGGCAATACAGTCTGCCAGAACAACGCGAAGTCTGGTTGGAGGAGCATGGTTACAATCGTCCACTGATCGTGCGTTATTTTTCTTGGTTGGGAAACTTCGCCACTGGCGATATGGGCGAATCGATTCGTTTCAAGACTCCGGTGAGTGAAGTGTTATGGCCACGTTTATGGAATACAGCCATTTTAGCTTTTTGGGTTTTTCTGATCATGGTTCCATTGTCTCTGGTGCTGGGTATCCTGGCCGGAATGCGCGAAGGGTCGAAACTGGATAGAACGATTTCCGTTACCAGTATTTTGACCACCTCGGTTCCTGAGTTTGCCAGTGCCGTGTTGTTCTCGGCTATTTTCGTTTTTGCGCTCAAATGGTTGCCCGGTACCAGTAGTATGATGGATGGGTTCGACTGGCGACAGATGGTCTTACCGGTATTGGTGTTATTGGTTTACGACTTTGGGTATATCGCCCGTATGACGCGGGCGTCCATGGCCGAGGTCATGACTACACAATACATTCGCACGGCGGTACTAAAGGGAATCCCCTACAAAGACGTGATCACGAAGCACGCTTTACGCAATGCATTGATTGCACCGTTCACGGTCATCATGTTGCAAATAAATTGGCTGCTGTCCGGTGTCATTGTGGTGGAGTTTTATTTTGCATACAAAGGTTTTGGTGCATTGCTGCTGGAAGCATCGTTAAATCAGGATATCTTTCTTATCGAAGCCTGTGCCATGGTAGCGGTATTCGTGGCGGTGGCGACACAAACCATCGCGGATATCGGTTACACCTGGCTTAACCCACGCATACGATTTAGTTGAGGAATGACCATGGCAAACGCTACGACAATGACCGATTCGCCGGCCCCGTCCATGGGAGCGGCATTTTTAAATGCTTTAAAATCATTCGGCCTGTTGCGTGAAAGCTGGGTCGGAATGATCGGCATGGCGATCATTCTATTTTGGGTCGTAATGGCGATTTTCGCGCCGATTCTGGCACCCTTCGATCCCAATGCAACACTGCAGCCGTTCGCAAAACCAGGTACGGAGTATGCACAAGGCGGTACCTTCTGGCTGGGTACGGATCATTTAGGCCGCGACATATTATCGCGTATGATCTGGGGTGCGCGTACCGTTTTAACGGTCGCACCGCTCGCCGCATTGACCGCTTACACTGTCGGCATTTTGATGGGAGTGGCCGCGGGATATTATCGGGGTTGGGTGGATGACGTACTATCCCGCATCTCGGATATCATTCTGTCATTCCCGGTACTGGTGTTATACATCATTATTATCGCCACCATCGGCGCGTCAGTGCTCAATATCATCGTAGCCATCACCTTCGCCAGTGCACCCGGTATTATGCGTATCGTCAGGGGCCTGGTACTGGACTTGCGTAACCGTGACTATGTTGCGGCGGCGCAAACTCGTGGCGAGTCCGCGTGGCGTATCATGTTGGTGGAGATATTACCCAACGCTCGAGGGCCACTAATTGTCGATATCTGTTTGCGACTCGGTTATGTCATCATCACCATCGGAGTGTTGGGTTTTCTGGGTTTGGGTTTGCCGCCACCCGATCCGGACTGGGGCGGCATGATCAACGAAACCCGGCAAATGGCGCTGGCTTTTCCGCACATGACGGTTATTCCTTGTATCGGAATTTCGTCGTTGATCCTAGGGTTTAATCTGCTGGCCGATGGCCTGCGCGAAATTTCGTTACGCGATTAGGGGGAATCATGGAAAAAGATAAAAGCCATATCGACTACAACACTAAGGTGCTTGAAATAAAGGACCTGAACATCTCTTACTACACCCGGGCTGGGGAAATTCCAGCGGTTATTGATTTTTCCCTCGATGTTTATAAGGGAGAAACAATTGGTATCGTGGGTGAATCGGGTTGCGGTAAATCCACTGTGGCCATGGCTATCATGCAATACATGGGTAGTAATGGTGGGGTCAAAAGTGGCACGATTAACTTCAAGGGTCAGGACTTAAATGCCATGTCGGACGAGCAGTTGCGGCAACTACGTGGTTCGGCGATCTCCATGATTTATCAAGAACCTTTCGCCGCATTAAACCCAAGTATGAAAATCAGTCGGCAGTTGATGGAAGTACCGCTAGTACACGAGAACGTCAGCGAGTCGGAGGCGTACGAGCGCGCCAAGCAAATATTGACCGATGTCAAATTGCCCGATCCGGAAAGGGTAATGAGTGCGTATCCGCATCAATTGTCGGGTGGACAGCAACAACGCGTGGTGATCGCCATGGGGTTATTGTCCAATCCCGATTTATTGTTGTTGGATGAACCAACCACGGCACTGGATGTTACCGTAGAAGCCGGTATCGTGAAGCTGATTGCGGAAATCAGCAAGAAATTCGGGACTTCGCAAATATACATATCGCACAATCTCGGTTTGATTCTGGAGACCTGTGACCGGGTGTTCGTCATGTATTCAGGCGAAGTCGTGGAAGAGGGCACCATTAACTCATTGTTTACCTGGCCGCGTCATCCTTATACCCATGGCTTATTTGGTTGTATTCCCTTACCGACCGCCGATAAAAATGCGGCGCCGTTAAAACCGATTCCAGGGCAATTGCCTTTACCGCATGAACGCCCGGCTGGTTGCAACTTTGGACCACGTTGTAATCATTTTGTCGAGGGGAATTGCAATGCCCAGGATATTCACATGGAACACGTGACCGGTAGTGCAAGCGATCACATGGTGCGGTGCATTCGGTGGAAGGAAATCGATCACAAAGCCGAAGCACCCGGCGGTGAACAGCGCGAGCCCATGGAAATTGGCGATAAAGTGCTCGAAGTCAATGACATGCAAAAATATTATGAAGTACGGGACAGCTCATTGGCAGCTATTATTTCGGGTAAGAGCGTTAAATGGGTAAAGGCTAATGAAGCCTTGGATTTTTCCGCCCACCGTGGTGAAACGGTAGCTATCGTTGGTGAATCCGGCTGCGGTAAATCGACTTTCGCCAAGGTGTTGATGGGTCTGGAAACGGCTACCGGTGGCGAAATCAAACACGAGGGGCGTGATATCCACGATGAGGCAGTGCAGGACCGCTCGCCTGAACAAATCGGTTCGTTGCAAATGGTGTTCCAGAATCCCAGTGATACCTTGAACCCCAGTCACACCATTGGTTCTCAGATTTCCCGGGTCATAAAAAAATTCGGTGTAGAGGCGGACAAGCAAAAAGTGCGCGACCGAGTCATGCAATTGTTGGATATCGTAAAATTACCGCGCGATTTTTATTATCGACGCCCGCGTCAGTTATCCGGCGGACAAAAACAACGCATCGGTATCGCCCGTGCCTTCGCCGGCAATCCATCCATGGTCATCGCCGATGAACCGGTGTCCGCATTGGATGTGTCTGTTGCCGCGGCGGTCACCGAATTGTTGATGGACATTCAGCGCGAACACAAAACCACATTGTTATTCATCAGTCATGACCTCAGTGTGGTTCGCTATTTGTCGGATCGTATCGTCGTAATGTACCTCGGTCAGATTATGGAGCGCGGTAAGACTGACGAGATTTTTTCACCACCTTATCATCCCTATACGGAAGCATTATTATCGGCGGTTCCTATTGCTGATCCGGAAGTGAGTAAGCGTGAAATTGTGCTTGAGGGCAATCTACCCAGCGTTTTGAATCCGCCCAAGGGTTGTCCGTTTTCAACCCGTTGTCCACGGAAAATCGGCAAGGTATGCGACGATGAACGTCCGCCCGTACAAATGGCGGCGGACGGTCATGCCATCGCGTGCCATATCCCATTGGACGAGTTGAGAAAAATCGAGCCGGTTATTCATGTACCGTCCGAGGCTGAGCGAATTCACGAAACAGTATAGTTAACATCGCGTTTCAAGACCTCTAAAACATACTTGGGCATGCTCGATATGTCCTGAGTCAGTCGTTTGTGTAACACGATGACGCGCGAATCTCGGTACGACATTTTATTCGAGCCGGTACCCATTGGCCCGGTTACTGCACGTAATCGGTTTTATCAAGTCCCTCACTGCACCGGTATGGGGCACGCCATGCCACGAACCGCGGCAGCCATGCGCAAGGTCAAAGCCGAGGGCGGCTGGTCAGTGGTATGTACGGAATATTGTTCTATTCATCCTTCGTCGGAAGACAGCCCGTATGCATTTTGTACATTGTGGGATGATGACGACATTCGTAACCACCGCTTAATGACCGATGCCGTGCACGAGCACAGCGCGTTGGCGGGTGTAGAACTATGGCATGGGGGTATGCATGTCAACAATCGCTTGTCTAGGCATGTTCCTACTAGTGCTTCGAGTATGATGCCGTACCACGCACATCCCCGTCAGGCGCGTGCGATGGACAAGCGGGATATTCGTGATTTGCGTCGTTGGCAAGTAGATGCTGCGTTGCGGGCAAAACAGGCCGGCTTCGATATCGTTTATGTGTACGCCGGGCATGATTATTTACCGATGCAGTTTATTTCCCGGCGTACTAACCGGCGTAGTGACGAATACGGTGGCAGTCTAGAAAATCGTGTGCGTCTGCTGCGGGAGATGATTGAAGAAACACGGGAAGCGGTTGGAGAATCTTGTGCTGTTGCTGTGCGTTTCGCGGTGGACGAATTAATGGGAACAGAGGGTATTGCCAGTGATGGTGAGGGTCGGGAAATCATCGCAATGCTGGCTGAGTTGCCTGATCTTTGGGATGTGAACGTCAGTGATGTTGCCAACGACTCCAGGAGTGCCCGTTTTTCTGAAGAGGGTTTTCAGGAAGACTATATTTCATTTGTCAAATCATTGACGTCTAAACCCGTGGTCGGGGTCGGTCGCTATACCTCGCCGGATCGGATGGCGTCGTTAGTCCACCGCGGCGTATTGGATTTTATCGGCGTGGCCAGACCATCGATTGCCGATCCTTTTTTGCCGCACAAAATTGAACAGGGCCGGGTAGACGAGATTCGCGAATGTATCGGTTGCAATATCTGTCGTTCCGGCAATAACGAAGGCGTACCGATTCGGTGTACGCAAAATCCAACCATGGGTGAAGAGTGGCGCCGTGGTTGGCATCCGGAAACTATTGTGCCGGCGACAAACGATCGGTCAATATTGGTCATTGGCGGTGGCCCCGCCGGGATGGAGGCCGCACGGGCGCTGGGTCAGCGCGGCTATACGGTGACGCTGGCGGAGGCGAGCGAACAATTGGGTGGTCGGATAAATCACGAGTCTCGTTTGCCGGGCCTGTCAACCTGGGCGCGTGTACGCGACTGGCGGATTGGGCGCCTGCATGAGCTACCTAATGTTGACATCTTTTTCGATAGTCAATTGACCGCGGACGATGTAGTGGAATTCGGAGCGGATCATATTGTCGTTGCCACTGGAGCGACATGGCAGCGTGATGGTTTAGGAAGACATACACCCCGAGGCGTAACCGGAATCGGATTGCCGGGTGTATTGACCCCCGACGACATCATGGCGGGTAATCTGCCGGCCGGCCGGGTCTTAGTTTACGATGACGATCACTATTACATGGGTGGAGTCATTGCAGAACTGCTGGTAACCAATGGGTGCGACGTAACACTTGTGACACCGGAAAACATTATTTCCAGTTGGACGGTTATGACCGACGAGCAACATTTTGTTCAAAAACGCCTTATGGAACTTGGTGTTTCGCTGGTTACCCAGCATAAATTACAAATATTTTGCGGAGATAGCGTGGGGCTAAAATGCATAACTTCTTCAAAAAATAAATCTTGTGTTTGCGATGCAATCGTCTTGGTCACTATGCGCCAATCAGATGATACTTTGCATAAAGAATTGATTGATCGTGGACTTACTCATACCTCCCGAATCGGTGATTGCGAAGTGCCTGGCGCCATTGTGCACGCGGTGTATTCGGGTCATCAATTTGCGCGCGAGTTCGAGCCCGATGTTTCACCCGTCCGCCGTGAGCGAGTTGTTATTTAGTTAACCGTGGCCCGTAGACGCTCACGCAGACATGGTCATAAGAGTAGAGAGCGTAGTAGTACTACTCACCAATTACCGTGGCGGGAAGTCAATAATACCTACCCGCCGTATGACATTCTCAGTCAAGATCAAATCGAAGCCATACACCATGCATCTCTACAGGTGTTGGAAAACCTGGGTCTCCAAGTGTTACATGCTCCGACACGAGAACGATTACTGGGGGAAGGCGCAGACTTGGACGGTGAACGAGTGCGATTTCCCAGAGAGTTGGTGGAAGAAAAAATCGCACTGGCGCCGCACGAATTCGAACTACAAGCGCGTAACCCAAAACGTTCAGTCACCGTTGGTGGTCATCGCATGGTGTTTTGTTCGGTGGGCGGACCCGCTTTTTCCACCGATATTGATCGTGGTCGACGTCAGGCTAATTATGAGGATATGCGCGATTTTTGTCGGCTGGAGCAGATGTTGAACGTTATCCATATTGGCGGCGGCGGTGCTGTTGAACCGACGGATCTACCGGTCGAGACACGGCACTTGGATATGTACCGCGTATTTCTTTGCTACACGGATAAACCGTGGACAGGGTATGGGTTAAGTGCTTATCGGGCCAATGATGCGATTGATATGGTGGCCATAGCGTTGGGGCAAAGTCGCGATGACTTGTTAAAACGACCGGCGGTATTCAGTGTAATCAATTCCAATTCGCCCCTGCGTCTCGATGGGCCGATGTCGGAGGGTTTGACGGCGTTCGCAGCAGCGGGACAACCCTTTGCCGCCACGCCTTTTACATTGTCGGGTGCTATGGCACCGGCCACAGTGAGCGGTGCCAGTGTGCAACAAAATGCAGAGGCGCTGGCGATGATAACCATCGCGCAATGCGTGCGTCCCGGGACGCCGGTGATGTATGGTGGTTTTACGTCAAACGTCGATATGAAAACCGGGTCGCCTGCATTTGGAACGCCTGAGTACGCACAATCTGTTTTAATTGGCTGTCAGTTAGCACGCCGTTATCGGATTCCGTTCCGAACCAGCAATGTAACGGCCTCGAATACCGTTGACGCCCAGGCTGCATATGAATCGCAAATGTCTTTATGGCCCGCCATGTTAGGGCATGCACACCTGGTCAACCATTGCACCGGGTGGTTGGAGGGTGGGTTGACGGCGTCATTTGAAAAATTCATTCTGGACGCTGAGATGATCCAAATGATGTGTGCATTTCTTAACCCGCCGGTAGTAGATCAAGAAGCATTCGGACTTGATGCGATAGAAGAAGCAGGCCCGGGAGGACATTTTTTTGCGACAAAACATACTTTGTCACGGTACGAAAATGCTTTTTATGAACCTTTACTATCCGATTGGCGAAATTATGAAACTTGGTTCGAATCCGGCAGTAAAAATGCAACCCTACGCGCTAATCGCATTTGGAAACAATTGTTGGCCGAGTATCGGGAACCTGCAGTGGACGCGGCCGTCGCCGAAGAGTTGGATGCGTTCGTTGCTCGACGAAAAGCTGAAATCGAAAAGATGGGGTGCAATTGAGGTTATGAAGAGACGGTTACAAAAAAAACGGGGCCCAATGGGCCCCGTTTTTGTTTTTACAAAAGTGTTTTCGGTGACTAGGCTTCAACCCCCAAACGTTCGGGAAATATATATTGCGTGGGGTGTTGCTCAAATCCTTTCACCTTGTCGTGCACCGGCGTATATACCGCGCGCCATGACGGCTGCACAATCGGACCATCTTCTTGCATAATCTGCTCTAATTGCTTGATGATTTCCCTACGCGCATCCACATCCAACGTGCCTTCGGCCTGAGTCAGTAACTTATCAAATTCCGGGTTGGAGTAGTGGGATTCATTCCACGGCACACCGGTGCGGTAGGCGAGGCCCAACACCATGAAACCCAGTGGTCGATGTGCCCAACTGGTGAATCCGATTGGAACCTTGTCCCAATTGTCCCAGAATTGTGCCGATGGCATCAGATTAATACTGGCATTGATGCCTGCTTCCTTAAGCTGCTCGACCATCGCCTGCACCGCCGCTAACTCCCATGCCGGGTCTTTTTTGGAGGCAATGCTGAAATCGAGTTTGTCTAAACCTGACTCGGCAGCGAGTTGCTTGGCCTTTTCCACATCGCGCTCAGGAAACGGTAGTTCCGCGTAGTCCGGGTGCACCGGGCAAACATGGTGATTTTCTGCCGGCGTGGCAAGGTCACGTAGGGCCAAATCCGCTACGCGTTTATTATCGACCGCATAACGCAAGGCCTGGCGTAACTTCGGATCCTTAAACTCCGGACGATCGGTTTGTACACGCAGTACTGCGGTAGAAGCTGTGGTGGCGCTGTGGATGGTGACACCGGGCAGGTTTTTGAACACATCCAGTTGATTGACATCTGCGTCATACATACCCATGACCTGGCCTGATGCAATCGCGGACACGGCTGCCGATGGATCATCACCCAGATCGATGTATTCGACTGCATCGAGATAAGGAGCATCGCCCCAGTATTCACCACGGTTTTTAAGCACCGCTTTTCCACCGACGGTGTACTCAGCCAGTTCAAACGGGCCGGTTCCATTTGAACCGGGGCCGAATTCACCACCTTCCTCAGGGTCGAGGATACCGAGCGGATAATGGAATAAATGTTCGGGTACGGCAACTTGTGCTTCTTTCAAGTTAAGCTGTACGGTGTGAGAGTCGACCTTTTCGATGGCATTGGCGTCCCACAACTTGTTTGCCATCTTGGCGCTACCATCCTCGTTCTTTTCGCCGGTATCGTATTCGACCATGATGTAGCCTTTCATGAGACCGACGACAGACGAACCGGTTGCGGGATCTAGCACGTGCTGCAGATTCCAGACGACGTCATCAGCGACAAAGTCACGGCCATTGTGCCACTTCACGCCCTGTCGGACATTCAGCGTCCAGGTCTTGAGGTCGTCGCTGGCTTCCCATTTTTCTATTAAATAGGGGTAGGTGACATTGTCGGTGTCCGTACGGGTCAAATACTCTATAACCGGTCTCGCGATGTTGGAGTCATAAATCCAGGAAAAAGTATGTGGATTCTTGATTTCCGGGCAACGCATGGCCCAACGCAGTGTGCCACCCTTGGGAATATCCTGGGCTTGTGCAGTTGGGATAAAACCGACGCCGGTCACCTTACCTGCAAACTGGTAGGCGGCTGTAGCGGATAATCCCAGTAGAGTGGAGTAGCGCAGAAACTCACGCCGATTAATCCTACCCTCCGCCAATTGCTCTTTCAGTTTCGGTATATACCGATGTTCTTTATCAGACATATCTTTAACCTCTTGAATTATTAGGAAGCTCAAGGACAGCGGCGCCGTTCCTGAGCATGCACTACTGTTTAAAACAGTCGTGGCCCAATGTCAAATCCGGGGCAAACCGGCGCATGCTGTCCCACTACCTTGTCCGGGGGATTTGCCCATGGTCTGTATTTAAACCCTGGCGACTGGGAATCTTTTCGGTAGAGGGATTGCGGTTCAACCCGAAGAGTTAGCGGTGTGCTACACCCAGGGGCAATTGCTGTTGCTGGCGCCGAAAGTGGCTCCTTTGGCGAAACGTTCGAAATTAAACGGTTTCAACGCGTCGGGTGTGGCGTCGCCGGCCAGTGTCTGGGCGACTAGTTTACCCACCCCTGCCATCTTGAAACCATGATTGCTGTCGGCAATCATGTAGGCGTTCGGTAATACGAAATCGAAAATCGGGACGTTGTCCGGGGTGAATGCACCAATACCGCCGTTGCGCCGTTCCTTGAAGTTCGCACGGCAGCCTTCAAATCGGGTCATCAACATACCCAATGTCGCGCAGTAGTAATCGGCAAACCAGTCATCCGCCTGATATTCGTCATTGGCATGGCCATAGGGATCGACGTTTGCTTCAGGCCCTAACTTGACCGGAATAGTGCCGCCTTGCACACCGGGTTTGCCTACGCGCTCCGCGGCATAACGCACATACGTGTAAAAATGATCTTTAATGCGTTCGCCGCTGCTTGGATCATCGACTGGCGTGTTCATGAGTTCTACATGCAATACCGGTGGGTCTCGGTCATCAGCGGTACGGTAAGGTTGATCAATGTAGACTTCCCCCTCCAGTAGACGCCAGTACGTCCACATGTCTACGTCATGGTTAGAGTCGCCATTGGCATAATGCAAGTCTAGTTTGGCAGGCTTATCTAGTGCGTTCCAAAGTTGCGGATTCCACGCACCCGCCGCCATGACCACGGCATCGCACCGAATATCACCTTGGTCGGTTCTAACTGTTGTGACTTGGCCATTGGTAACATCGAAACCGGTAGCCTTAACGCCGTAGTGGCGTCGCACGCCGTATTGTTTGCAGTAATGATCCATTCCCGCGACAACCGTGTGAGTTCCTGCGTAGCCGGACGGCAGTTCATGAATGACGGCATCGACATTGTCGGTCTTGAAATCGGGCCAGATGCTTTTTAGAAATTTCTTCGCGTCTTTGCCTACGTAAAGATCAGACGCGTAGCCAGCGTTGTTTTGGCTTTTATGAATGTTTTCGTACTCTGTTTGTTGATTAGTTTCGCCGCAGGAAATATAGCCGACTTGTTGAAAACCCAAGTTGACTGGATCGTATTCCCAAACATCGACTGAATGCCGCAATATGGCGTGCAAGGGTTCGGTCATATAAAAATTTCTGACACAACCACAAGCGACACCGGTTGCGCCGGCACCGGGCCCTGTTTTATCCAACAGCACAATATCATTGCCCGAACCGTTTCCACGGGCTTCCAGCTCCATAGCCAGGTGCCAGGCGGTGGATAGACCGTGGATGCCGGCGCCGATAATGACAAATTTCGCTTGACTAGGAAGAGTAGAACTCATCGTACCGGGTCTTATGGTTGGTTCGAATTAAACGGCGCTAAGTTTGACTCGCGGAATTACCCGTCACAAACGGATGCACCGTAGGAATAACGGGTTTAAACAAATACTTTTTTACTATCTCCCAGTAGCCTTGGGAATAATACATTGACGCATCCAGGTTGTCATACCTATCCGCGGTGGAACGATAAAGCGCCGGCAGTTTATACCATTCCGTTTCCGGATTATCGTGATGTATACAATGCAGATTATTGTTTAAGTAGAGCAACTGTGCGAGCCAGCCTGCTTTCACTATCGCAGTTCGTTGATGTTCATCCGGAGCGGCACGGTGTTCGGCGAATGATCGTAACAGGGTTAAGGAGAGCCCCGGATAAGCGAAGCAAACAATGTATTTCCACAATGGCATGTTACACACACTAATCACCCAATAAAACAGCACCGCACAGAGCAAAAAGTGTTCAATCCATATTTTAGCAACTTCCTTATTGCCACTAAGAATAGATTTGGCTTCATCTCGCCAGAATTCCGCACACACCAGCATGGGGCCAGCAAGCAACCGCCCCACCAGCGTATTTTTAAAAGTGTAAAAGCGCTTTTGCCACATCTTAAATTCAGACCACTTTGTCTGTGGACAATAAAATGACTCAGGGTCATCATATGGGTCGGTAAGATATTCGACCTCATGGTGGGTCGTATGGGTGTGGCGATAACGCTTATACGGAATCCACAATGAAAGCGGAGCGATAGCCAAGGCGGTGTTAATAGGCTTTGATCGGGTAGGATGGCCATGTAATGCTTCATGTTGTAGCGAGCCATGCCAGCACACCGCATAACCGCCAACAAGCAACAGCAACCACCATGGAAAATAGGCGTGATAAAGCGTCAGACAAATCCAACCCGTGTAGATGGTAATTGCTACTAACCAGGTCGGTAGTTCATATTTATCCCACCATGTATTCGATGCAAGCATTATTGTTATCACCCTGTGTATCCCATCTACTATCTTGCTCCCGCAGCATCCCTCGCGCAATGCGGAAATGCGCACATTTCGAGGTATTTAGAAAACAATATAAAATTAGTTTATTTTTATGAACATTTTTTGATTATAATCAACACATTAATTTCCAGATATGGGCTATGAGACGACAGGAGCGGGTTGAGATTTTTCGCAAACGTATCGGCGAAGTGATCAGCCACAATGGCCTGACACGGTCTGCATTTGCCAGCAGTATCGGTATCGACCGTTCAACGCTTTCTCAATTGATGTCTGGAGATACGGATCGCCTGCCCCGTGCTGAGACGGTTGCGGCAATTGCCGAGATCTATCAGGTGAGCATCGACTGGTTACTCGGCATCACTCAACAAGGTAGTCTGGGGGCGGATTTTTTGCCCGAACCGCTAACTATCGAAGAGTTAAGTGGGTCGATTGCTTATCAGCGTCTGGAAGAATGGCATAAAGAAGCCACCGGTTACAGAATTCGCTACGTCCCATCGACCCTGCCGGATCTGATGAAGACGGAAGACGTCATACATTACGAGTTTGAGGGTCACGGGCAAGTCAAGTCGGACCACAATCTGGAAATATCGGAAGAGCGTTTAGCTTATCAACGTCACCCCGATTCAGAAATGGAAATTTGCCAATCCATGCAATCGCTTCGTGATTTTGCCAGGGGCGAAGGTATATGGCGCCAGTTAACGAAGGCCAAGCGTTTGCATCAGCTAAAACGTATGACCGAACTGGTCAATGAATTGTATCCCAGTTTGCGTTGGTATTTGTTTGATGGACTGTCTGCTTACTCGGTGCCGTTTACAGTATTCGGCCCGAAACGGGCAGTGGTATTTATGGGTCAGTTGTATCTTAGTTTTAATAGTACCGAGCATATCCGGGAACTATCGCATCGATTCGACGACTTGATTCGGGTTGCGATGATTCAACCTACGGAAGTGTTTGATTTTCTCGTAAAGTTATGCAAAGAATGTTAAATCAAGAAACGAAACGGTAGCGTGCAAATGTTTTTGGCGAGTCTTCCGATGTATGATTTGCCAGAGGTTCGGAATCTGACCGACAACTTGTGGTTCGCGTTGGCAACGTTGTTCGCCGAAGAAGGTTTGACGGATGTTCCAAGTAATTTGGTACGAGACGAAAAACTCGAAAGCACTTGGTTAGCTGAAAATTTACTATTTAGCCAGACCTGTGGGTATCCGTTGGTGACAAAGCTAGACCAAAGAGTGGGTCTCATTGGAACGCCGTGTTACTCCGCCTCCGGTTGCGAAAACGAAAACTATTGTTCGCTGCTAATCGTGCGAAACGTCAGTGACTTTAATAAGCTGGAAGAGTTGTCTGAATTGCGTTGGGCAATCAACGGTGACGAGTCCTTTTCGGGTTATCGTTTACCGCTTTATGCGATGGCGCAAGCCGGCGTTGGGTTTGCAGGCGACAAGATTATCACCGGGGGGCATCGTCCCAGTATTGAAGCAGTGGTAAATGGTGTTGCGGACTTTGCTTGGATCGACTGTGTGACCTTTGCGTTGTTAGAAAAGTACGCCGCTAATGATACATCGGGAGTAAAAATTATCGGCCGATCACCCACTATGCCGGGCTTGCCCTATATTTCCGGCAAGGCAACCAGTGATTCGGATATGTTGCGGTTGCGGGCGGCGCTAAATCGATTTGTGTCGAGTACTGACTATACGAATTTGCGTGAAGGTTTACTTATTTCCGATTTCAAACAGACTACGCGACAAGACTATGATCGGGTTTCCGCGACGGTTGTTTAAGCAAATTACCGAAATCGATTCGCCATACGCGAGACAAATAAACGAAATCGTGTCCATTGTTTCTCGTATCGGATAGCCAGCATGTTAATGCGATAACCGAATCGATGGCGAATATATAATTCAAACAACATGCGCCAGCCGGGACCTTCGGCTATCCAGCCAAAACGTAGTGGTTTCCACAGGGCGTATTGTTTCATCATACGCGTTGTTTCCATGCCGGTTAATTCGCAATGAGTATGTATGGGTCTGTGTTCTTCCACTATTGTTTGCCTCGTAACAAATCAAACGCATCCCGCAAGAAATAGTGAGTACGTAGAAACGGGTTGAATCTCAGAGCCGTGATCGAGTGACTCCAAAGAGTGCGGTTTTCTTTGATAAATTTTTTTGCGACATTGTGTGTGCCGGCAAAATCATCCTGATGGGATTCATGCCGGATTTGTTGCACTTCACTGGTGCGTGGATACGCCAGTTTGCTTACTAACAAAAAGTTTATCCAGGGTTTTAGTTCTCCCGCGCTATACAGGAGGGTTTTGACCGCCGCCGCATAACGCGGCGCTGAATCGAATATTCCTTCCCGCAATGGTTCGTAATAATCAGACTGCATTTGCTCGGCCCGAGCGATGTCGTCATTTTTGTCACGGAACTTGAGTTCAAATCCATCGCCTTTCAACGCGTATGCAGTCAAAGTAGGGTGGGGCGCACGAAAGATTTCTTCGAAGACATCTTTTGTATTTCTGATTAAACTTTGCGCGACGTCCATGTGACGGTTATCGAATAAAATGCCTGTTATATTTTGTTCAAAGTTCGATGTGTTGGCGCGATAAGGAATGACCCGGGTGGCGCCGAATAAAAACCCGTAAATTTTCGGCTTATCGGGCCGGTGGCTGATGGCCTTGTACAGATAATGCTGAATGGTGCCCAGCCAACCGATGTCGACTAATGCGACTTCATCTTGATTGAAAAAATCTTCGGATTCGAGATAACACTCCAGTGCTTTTTGCGCCGGTCGCGATTGACGTTTGACTTCGTTTTGGAATTCCTGGTCGTCCAGTAAGTGGGCAAATCGTTTGCGCAATTCGGGTGTCGCGCCAGGGGTAAGTTGTCCGATAGGATCGTCATCGTTTAAACCAACGCGTTCCAGGGCCGGGCGTAACCGCTCGATGTCTAAACTGAAAACCCGGCACATATCCCGGAAATCGCGACTGCTGGCTGGCAACATGGCGACGTTGGTATCGATGGATTCCAATCCTTCGTTAGCACACGCCGCCGGTGCCAAAGCCATGCGGCTGACATATAAATAACGTGCTTCCGGCGCATCGCCGTGCGGAAAGAAATACGGTGCCGCCGCCTCCCAGTATTTTTTAAATGTCCAGCCTTCCCGTGAACAAAAATAAATTCGCTTTATTTTCTGCCCACGGCAATGTTCGGCTATGTTTTGAATGAAGTAGCCTAGTACGACACCGAAAAAATTATAACCTTCGACGTATAATGGGTGCCGGGGCACGTTTTCCGCCTCCAGTGGCAACATCAGTTGCTGCACATTGCGGCCCTTCCAAAATGTTTTCTTGTTAGCGCTGATATGTATAGAACGCGCGATGCCTTTGCGCTGACGTTCGCTAATGTCATTAATGAGCAGCGCGCGAATGCCAAATTCATGGGGGCGTAGCCCATCGGAAATAGGATTGTCGCCTATGTGTAGCCAGCGATCCTTGTCGATGTCGTAGGTTTTCTCAATCAGTGGAAAGGCCGCACCGGACGCTTTCGCCTGAAAACTGTCCGCGGAGGAAACGACACCATGGATGTAAGGTGCTAATCCTTTGTCTTCTACCAAGCGTTTTAGGTGTCCGGAAGGCAAGTAGATATCGGACACCAGCAAAATGCGTTTTCCGTTTTTATGTAATTGTTTAATCCACTCGACTAACGCGCTGCGTGCGACCAAAACCGCGTTTTCCAGTCCCAATTCATAATTGGTAACTGTTTCCAGAAATCCATCCGGTAGTCGCTCACCGAAAATACGGTGCAGCGCTTCTTGCATGTACTCGGGATAACGTGCTTCGTGATCGGGATACGTCTTGCCGTGACGGCGGCGATGTTCGCGCTCAATCTCCCAGCGCGCTCGCCACACAGTACGCCGGCTGGCAGGCACATTGCGTTCCCCGGCTTTTTCGACAATGAACTCGCATACCGGATATTTGATCAAATCCGGATCGTAGATACGGCGTATGAACAAGGTGTCGAAAATATCAATGGACACCACGTCGACCGTGTCGAGTAGGGTGTTACCCCGTTCAATCAGCTCTTCGAGGCGAAAAAACGTATCTACACTCAAAATGGATGTTTATGAATGATTGCTGGCGGTTTAGCGATATCATGCCATCTGCAGGGCGTTCTCGCCGACGGCGTATTGGAAAAGGGCCGCACATGACGGGCGCGCAGTGTGCCAGAACGCGTAGAATAATTCTATACATCACAACACTTTAGCCATTTATGGAAGCACTTATCGAGAGAATTAAGCAAGAAGGTGAGCATGTCGGCGGCGGTATCGTTAAAGTCGACAGCTTTTTGAATCATCAGGTCGACGCCGAGCTAACCCATGCGATGGGCGAAGAATTGGTGCGGCGTTTCCGCGAAAAAGGCGTCGACGAAATAACCAAAGTAGTATCCGCCGAGGTCAGTGGTATTCCGGTGGCATTGTCGGTCGCCCGTATCCTCAGCGTACCCATGATTTACGCCCGCAAACACCGGTCTTCAGTCATGACGGATGTCTACTATTTCGCTCAGGCCCATAGCCGCACCAAGGATGAAGAAACGCATTTGATGATATCCAAGAAGTATTTGAAACCCGACGATAAGGTCATTGTCATAGACGATTTCCTCGCTACCGGGTCTACCATCTCGGCTTTGGGAACCCTAATAGTCGAGAGTGGGGCGTCCTTGTGCGCGATCGGTTGTGTAATAGAAAAACCTCAGGAAGGCGGGCGGGAAAAACTACTGCAATTCGGCGCCCCGATTGTGGCGTTGAGCAGGATTGAATTGGTGAACGACGAACTGAAAGTCAGTTAGTGTTTATCCCGGTTTCACGCAATGGCCCATCATGGGTCAGTTTGCTGCGATTGACCACCATTCGGTCATATAGTTGTTTTATGTAGTCACTGCCGGTTTTCTCAAACAAGAAGGGTAGCAAGCCATGAATGGCGCAGGCGAGGGCGCCGACAAACATAGTGCCTGCGAAACGCAAGGCGTGGCCGAAGTGTTCCAGATAGGTCTCGTTTACGGATTCCAGATGTTCTTTATATTTGCTCATGGCGTATGGATTTCCAAAAAGATGAAAGATTTTGTAAAATATAACCTTTTAATAGAAGAAAAATATTCTATCTTTACCATTATCATTCATAAAAATAGACAAAAATACTAAAATTATCTGGAATCATAGAAATGGACAGAATCGACCAAAAAATCCTTAAGTCCCTGCAAGAGGATGCCACCCTATCGACAGCCGATATCGCTGATCAGGTTGGGCTCAGCACCACACCTTGTTGGCGGCGGATTCAGAATCTGGAAAAAAGCGGCATGATTCGCAAGCGAGTTGCGTTACTGGATCGCGAACAACTCAATATCGGCGTCGATGTGTTTGTGGCGATAAAGACGACCAAACACGACGCGCGCTGGTTTGACAAGTTTTCCCGCACGGTGATCGCCTTCCCTGAAGTGGTGGAGTTTTACCGCATGAGTGGCGAAATCGATTATTTAATGCGGGTGGTCGTGCCGGATATCAAAGCCTATGACGATTTCTACCGGCGTTTGATCGAAAAAGTCGAAGATATCAGCGACGTCAGCTCCAGCTTCGCCATGGAGCGGCTCAAATACACAACAGCATTACCGTTGACCTATGCCAATAAATAGCAACCACAACAAGGCTCAATTCGTTGAATACATACTTTACTGTTTCGCTCTAGAGGTGCCGTCAGGATTAGTAAAGACAGGGTAATGAGGCAGGAGGAGTTTACCGGCGTATTCTGTTCGCGTCCGCAGGGTTTCGCTTGGTTTCTCGGTGCAGGTGCTTCCAGAACGGCAGGTTTGCCGACAGCCAGCGATATTATCTGGGACCTGAAGCGTCGGTATTATTGCCGAGAAGAAAACCAGGAGATCTCCCGGCAAGATATCCAGAACGATGCCGTCAGGTCTCGGATCCAGCAGTTCATGGAATCCAAAGGATTTCCTCTAGAAGGGGCTCACGAAGAATACTCAACGTATTTCGAAAAAATCTTTGGCGGTGATTTAGAACGACAACGCAGATATCTTAAGGCTATTCTTTCGGAGGATCGCGTGTCACTTTCGATAGGCCATCGAGTTTTCGGTGCGCTGATGACTACGGGGCTTTGCCGCATCGCCTTTACAACAAACTTCGACAGTGTCATAGAAAAAGCTGTTGCTAAAATCAGTGGCCGTTCTCTTTCCGCTTATCACCTCGAAGGTTCTCACGCAGCTAATGAGGCTCTGAATAACGAAGAATTTCCGATTTATTGCAAGCTACATGGTGACTTTCGCTACGACAGTCTGAAGAATCTATCGCTAGATCTGGCAACTCAGAACAACGCTCTATCAACGTGCCTCGTCAACGCGGGCAACCGCTTTGGTTTCATTATTGCTGGTTATAGTGGCCGCGATCAAAGCGTTATGGAATTGTTTCATCGCGTACTTGAAACTGACAATCCTTTTCCCAATGGCTTGTTCTGGACCGGCATTAAGGGCTCCGTAATCCCCACGGCCGTTCAAGAATTGCTTGACCATGCGTGTTCGCGCGACGTTGATGCGCGCTACGTACCAATCGAGACTTTTGATGCCCTTTTACGTCGCCTGTGGCGCAACATTGACAATAAGGATTCGCAGGCCAACGCGAAAATACAAAAAACACAGATTGTCCCCGTCGGTATTTCTTTGCTGGAGTCGGGAAAGACAAAACCGCTTCTACGGTTAAATGCTCTACCGGTTTTATCGAGCCCTCAGCACTGCCTGGCGCTTACGTTTCGGACATCCAAAAGTTGGGACGATCTTCGCCAGGCACAAAGGCGGGCCAAGGAGAGTTTAATTATTACAAAATCAGACGCTATCTATTGCTGGGCGCTCCGACAACACATAGATGGAGTGTTCGGTAATGAAATCAAGTCAACCGAAGAATACGAAATGCCAGCTAATCTTGGTTCGGTTGAGAATCTGCACTTCAAGGGTTTAGTGGAACAAGCTCTGTGTACGGCCTTGGCGCGCGGCAAACCTCTTATTTATCGAAAACGGCAACACTCTTCTTTTCTTATAGCGAATCCGCATATCGATGATCAATCACCATTAGCGAAACTGGACAAAGTCGCAGGCGGAATATCTGGCATGATTCAAGGGTTGAGCGCTCCGGTAAATGACTTTCACCCCGAGCCAGAAAAGGTTACCTGGTCAGAGGCAGTGCGCGTATCAGTTGATTTTAGGAACGGGAAGCTTTGGCTTGTGATCGATCCGGACATATGGATATGGCCGCCGCGCGCCCGGGAAAGTGCAGCCAGCTTTTTGAAACAACGGCGGCGGGACCGGTTTAATCAAAAATACAACTCGCTGCTTGATGCCTGGATCGGCATAATTCTTGGCACAGACGAGCGGGACACGCAAATTACTGTATCAGCTTTTGACGGCGGAAGCGCCGCAGAGAATCCGTCCTTTCGGATTGGTAGCCGCACAGCCTACGCGCGGAAGTTTGCGTCATGACAACGGCGTCAGTGAGTGAGATTTCCGGTTATACGTGTTTGTCTGAGCCAGAGCTGGTGTTTAATCAGGATCGTCGGCATAAGCATCCGCTCCTCGGCCTTATCAATTACGGGCCATATGGACTGAGATTTGGAGTACCTGCCAGAATGCGCCCAGCCCTACTGGCATCACGGGACAGTATGGCACGGCTCACGGGCTTAGTGGGCGAATTGCAGGTAAGCGCAAGGCCGAAAGAAGCAAAGAACTACTACCCGGAATATCCAGGATTTGAGAATGTATACCGGATTCCGATTACAAAGAGCGACAACCGTCTTATGATCGAATTCCCCGAAGAGCTGGATATGCATGCACGGCGCAACGCGAAAGTCGATTTAGCAGGAGGTCTGTTCGAGTGCATCTCACAACTGACGACCATGCGCAGCAGCTTCGACGTCGCGCTTGTTTATCTCCCCGAACGTTGGGCGGCATGCTTCGAAGGAGAAACATTCGATTTTCATGATTACTTGAAGGCCTATTGTGCACCCACGAATATTCCTATTCAGATCATTCGCCAATCGACCTTTGAGAGAAATTGCCGTGCCAATGTTATGTGGGGTCTCAGTGTAGCGTTATACGCCAAGGCGGGTGGTGTGCCTTGGAAGCTTGTTGGACTGGGTGAAGATGAAGCCTATATCGGCATAAGTTACGCGATGAAAACTGGCGAGGACGGCACTTTGTACAGCACTTGTTGCAGCCAAATCTTCGATCCGGATGGTACCGGATTCAGGTTTGTGGCCTACGATGCAAAGGAGTTCACGCAGGATGAACGTAAGAATCCTTACCTGTCCTATTACGAGATGCAATCAGTTCTCTCTCGCAGCTTTGAAATTTACCAAGGCGGGCATTTCGGGCGGGTTCCGAGAAAAATAACCGTGCATAAAAACACACCTTTCAAAGAAGAAGAAACCTTGGGAGCACTGGATAGCTTCCCGGAAGGAGTTGAAGTTGAACTGGTGCAGATCGTTAAAGAGGTGCATTGGAAGGGGGTGCGATTTAATACGATGAGTCCGCCATCTGCATTCAATTACCCGGTCGCTAGAGGAACGTATTTGCCGGTGGATGTGAACGAGGCTTTACTATGGACGCAAGGAAGTGTCCAGGGCGTCAACGTCAAAAACCCTAACCAAAATGTCTACAAGGAGGGTGCCCTAAAGCCTACACCCTCGCCAGTCTTACTACGTCGATTCGCGGGTGCAGGGGGATGGCATGAGACTTGCGCAGGGATCTTGGGACTTACAAAAATGGATTGGAACAACAACACGCTTTATAAGAAGTTACCAGTCACACTTGTGTATTCAAAGACCTTTGCGGATATTGTTCAGCAAAACCCAAGTATGGTTGATACTGTCTATGATTTTCGGTGTTTTATGTAACGTGCAGTAGTTTGGCAGTGTTGGAGGAGCCGTTGAGGATAAGATGCGTTTCCTTCAAAGTGAAACAATAGCGCCCGTCTACCGCAAGGCTTTGGGTGTATTTTTCAGTACTTAGATAGTGTAAATGAGATATCACTCGCACAAAGTATCACTTTCTAATACCTTGTGCGAGTAATTTCCAAATTCTATTCCGAGTTCGTGAGCCTCTTTGGTGGGGTACTGATACTGATTTACAGTTTTGCAGCAAGTGATGAAAGCTATGACGCAAGTATGTGACTGGTTAAATCACATCCGCCAGGCTCGTGGTATCGATGATGTGATGAAACCATTGCGGGTATTGTTTGGTGGCGTGACAATCGATGTTGGGTGCCGATCGTCCGTCGGCTATGTCTTCAAGATGGATTGTGCGTGTCTCAATACTAAATCGTGTTTCGTCGGTAGTATTTGCCAGACCACCGTGTAAATGAGCGCCTGAGAAACAAAATAAACTTCCAGGTTCAATGATTACACGGACCTCATCGTGTTTATCGACTTCGTTCGACACAATCGGCGCTGCCGGATAATGTCCGGCCAACATCTTCGGCGTTTTTTGACGATCGTGTATGACTTCGGAAAAACACCATTCGTCACTGTTATTGGCTACGGGTTTTTGCCAATGCGCCGGGTAGATTGCCAGGGTATTGTCTCGTTGCAGTGGGTAAATCGGTGCCCACCAATTGATTTGTTGATGAAGATTCGATCCCCAAGTGTCGCGATGGACATGAACACTCGAGTGTCGGCCTCTTGGGTGTGTACTCACCGGTGGCAATATACGTAAAACGAATTTATCTCGGTAACAAGTGTTCAGATCAACTCCGGTTTGTTCAAGACAACGCGTCAACAAATTGTTCGCATTATCCGACGTTTTAAATGTTTTCTGGGCTTCGTAAGCACACTGTAAGAATTGGTCACGGCTTAAATGCTCGTGTGCTCGTTGCGGGTGAGGCAAGCCGAATTTTGATGTAATCAACTCTTTTGTGAACACGACCAGTTCGCGCATCGCATCCACATTCTCAAACACCAAGAGTTGACCGGCAAAAATCAACTCCGAACGTCGCCGGTCATTTATGGGTTTTTGTATTGTTTGAATTTGGGACATGGATACATTCTTAATACAATTTTTTCCGCATTCCTGTCAGCCGTATCACCGCAACAGGTCCCAGTAGCAACAAAACTGAGATAACCGTAAAAGCAATGCCCCAGGCATGACGAGATTCGGATCCGCCGGTTACTTCCAGCACGATGCCAAAGATGACCGGACCGAGAAATGCACCGACAAACCCAATCACCGAGTGCACGGCCATGGTCGCACCTTTGTACATGGGTTCCGCGGCTTGCACGACGCCGGCTGTGATGGCGGACGAATCACCAGTAATGGTTATTCCATATAAGAATGCAAGTAATACCAATATGGGCATGGAAACGTTGGACGCGAAGCCGAATAGTACGCCTACGATGGCGGAACACACCATAACACCGACCACTACCCGTTGGCGGCCAATACGCATGGCGATTTCGTTGAAGATAATACTGGAAGGCATACCTAATATCACCACCAAGGTGGCGATCAACGCCGGATCCCACAAGCCATTGTTGACACCTTGCAATCCCTGACTAAAGACCAGAAACGCAATCATCCACGAACGAAACGCAAACAGTTCGGCGTTATGTGCAGAGTAGGCGAGGGTGAATCCCAAGGCCTGACGATTAGCCAAAACCGGCCGGAAATCCAATAGGGCGGTAGTCGGTTTGTGCTCATGGTGGAAACCGGAATCGAACACGATCATGGCCAGCACAAACGCAACGGCAGGTCCGATAGCACACACGACAAATGCGATCTGCCAACCCCAGATGTCGTTTGCGCCGCCGGTGATGAAGTACGACAGGGCCGCGCCAATGGAAAAACTCGAGGTATAAAAAGCGGTCGCCCGGCTGTGTAACCGGTCAGGTAACTGGTCGACTAGGATCCTCAACCCCGGCATATAAGTGCCCGCCAGACCGATACCTTGTAGTAGACGCCAAAAGCTGGCGCTCCATAAACCGGAAGCGGAAATGGCAAAACCCAGAGCGCCAACAAAACTAATGGTCATGGAAATCACATACACCCGTTTTGGGGATACTCGATCAGTCAGTGAAGTAAGAATGGCCACTGCAATCACATAACCGCCAAAATAAATGCCGCTGATCCAGCCTGATTGGGTATCCGACAGAGACCACTCGTTGCTTAGCTCGGGTATTAGTGTCGGAAATGTCGCGAATCCCGACATGCCGAGCACTTCAATCAGACAGGTAACTGCTATGAACGTTACGGCGTGCATTTAAGCTTAGTTTGGTTGTGTGGGATCGGCCTGTTGACCCACAGCGTATCACTTTTATCCACTATGACCGATAAATTGGGGCCTGAACGCAACTATCGCTCATACCATTAGTCCAATTTAATCTTCACACTAGAATCTCATTTCCGTACTACAATAGAACGATCATACAAAGGAGGTAACGCATGAAATTCGATCTAAAGGTCAACGGACAGTCCCACAGTGTTGATGTCGATCCCGATACGCCGTTGTTATGGGTGCTACGTGATAACTTAAAACTCACCGGTACCAAATTCGGTTGCGGTATTGCCCAATGTGGCGCGTGCACGGTGCTTCTTGATGGTAAAGCCCAGCGTACTTGCATGCTGGCCGTGCAATATGTGCGTGATCAAGCAATTACTACTATCGAAGGTTTGTCAACCGATCGCAGTCATCCTGTGCAACAAGCCTGGGTTGAAGAACAAGTGCCGCAATGTGGTTATTGTCAATCCGGCATGATTATGGCGGTGTCCGCATTGCTGGCGGAAAACGCGCAACCATCGGATGACGATATCGATGCGACCATTACCAATATCTGCCGTTGCGGAACCTATAACCGTATTCGCAAGGCCATTCACCGCGCGGCAAGCGCATAGGAGGTGACCCATGAACGGAACACATGTTTCAAGAAGACAATTTCTTAAATCCAGCGTGCTCGCTGGTGGCGCGTTCGTCATTGGTTTTCACTTACCCCTCAGTGGTCGCAGGGCCCAAGCCATGGCCGCTACCGAAGCGACGGCTGTTAATGCGTGGTTAAAACTTCATCCGGACAATACGGTGACGGTATTAGTCGGCTCATCCGAAATGGGGCAGGGTGTTTACACCTCCATCCCCATGTTGTTGGCGGAGGAGTTGGAAGTCGACTGGAACAATGTAAGCGCGGAGATGGCGCCCGTCGCACCTGCATACACTAATCTCATTTTCAATATGCAGGCCACCGGGGGCAGCACGACTATTCGTTCTTTTTACGAGGCATTACGGCAAGTGGGCGCCAATACGCGTGAATTGTTTGTCGCAGCAGCGGCGCAGGATATGGGTGTGGATGCTGCGGAATGCACCGCGGCGAATGGTGTGGTGAGTCACACAGCATCGGGTCAACAACGTAAATACGCTGACGTCACATCCATCGCCGGCCAATTAACGCCACCGGAAAATGTGCCGTTGAAACCTGTATCCGAATGGAAGTTGCTGGGGACACCGGCACATCGACTGGATGTTCCAGCAAAAGTGGATGGCAGCGCCGGCTTTGGTGTCGATGTACAAGTGGACGGCATGCTGGTAGCGACCGTGCGTGATTGCCCGGTGTTTGGCGGCAAATTAAAGTCCGTGGACGACAAACCCGCGTTAGCGGTAACCGGCGTAAAGGCGGTTATTCCGCTGGAGACAGCGTTTATCGTGGTTGCCGATGGTTATTGGCCGGCCAAGAAAGGTGCGGATGCTTTGCAACCGGAATGGGATTTTGGTGAAAACGCGGAAAATTCCAGCGACGAAATCAGCACAACATTAAAAGCAGGCTTAGAGCGGGCGGGTAACAATGCACACACCGCCGGTGATGCGCCCGCGGCGATGCAAGCGGCGGCCAAAACCATAGAAGCAATCTACGAAACGCCGTTATTAGCACATTCCACCATGGAACCCATGAATGCCACGGCCAGTGTAACGGAAGACGGTGTGGAGGTGTGGGCACCCACACAAGGGCAGGGCATTATTCCGCAAGTCGTTAACGGTATTACGGGCACGCCCATGGAAAACGTGCAGGTACATACTACGTTTTTGGGTGGCGGGTTCGGACGGCGTTTTGAAATGGATTTTGTCGCCTATGCAGTTATTGCGTCGAAAACAATGGGGGCACCGGTAAAGGTGATATGGTCGCGCGAAGAAGACACCCAGCATGATTTTTATCGCCCACCGTCGCTGGCAAAAATGCAGGGCGGCTTGAGCGCAGACAACAAGTTAGATGTTGTGCAAGCGCATATCGTGAGTCCGTCAATTTTTTCGCGTGTGTTTCCTGACTTTATCCAAAATGGAATCGATTCCTCGTCGGTGGAAGGTATCGCGGATTCTCAGTATTCCATTCCTAACGTCAAAGTGGACTATGTGATGCAAGAAGTGGGTGTGCCGGTCGGTTTTTGGCGTTCGGTCGGACACAGTCATAACGCGTTCGTCATGGAGAGTTTCATGGACGAGATAGCACACGCCGGTGAAATCGATCCGGTGGAATTGCGACGGCAAGTTTTGCACGACAAGCCTGACCATCTCGCGGTATTAAATAAACTAGCTGAAGTGTCCGATTGGGGTAATGCAGATGAAGGCCGATACCAGGGCATCGCCATTCACGACTCTTTCGGTAGCATTATCGGTCAAGTGGCGGAAGTCTCGGTTGACAATGATGAACTTACCCTTCACAAGGTCACCTGTGTGGTGGATTGCGGTACGATTATCAACCCGGATACTGTAGAAGCGCAGATGCAAAGCTCCATCATCTACGGGTTGACCGCCGCTTTGTACGGCGAAATCAGTATTTCACAGGGGCGTGTGCAACAAAGTAATTTTCACGACTATCAAATGGTGCGTCTTGCGCAGACACCAGAAATTGAAGTGCATCTCGCACCCAGTGGACGCGAACTGGGTGGTATCGGTGAGCCAGCGTTGCCTCCATTGGCGCCCGCGTTGACCAACGCCATTTTTATGGCGACGGGAAAACGTATTCGGCAATTGCCCATTACCAAGGAGATACAACTCGCCGCCTGATGGAAAGCGTCGATCTCGATGTTTTGACCCAGGCTTTGCATTGGTTGAAGTCCGGTGAAGAGGTATGTTTGGCCACGGTCGTAAAAACCTATGGATCGTCGCCACGACCACCGGGTGCGTTGTTAGCCATTAACGGCCATGGCCGTTTTTGCGGTTCGGTATCCGGTGGTTGTGTTGATGAAGATTTGGTGCAACGCTACCGCAATGCGATTCCGAAACATCCGAATATAGTTACCTATGGCGGCGATGTGGAAATGGCGCGTTTGCAGTTGCCTTGTGGCGGTGTTATCGAATTGGTCATCGAACCATTCACTAACGCCAGTCTGTGGAATGAAATTATCGACAACATTCAACAACGAAAAATAGTATGCCGTGAACTTGAAATAAACACCGGTCAATCGAAACTTTTTGTCAGTGATCATCACAATGTTTTATCGTTTGACAGCAAAAGATTGACGAATGTGTTTGGCCCACAATGGCGCTTATTGATAATAGGCGCTGGACAGACATCAGAGTATTTGGCGCAAATGGCGAGCACATTGGCCTACGATGTGACCGTGTGTGACCCACGTGAGGAATACTTGCGCGAATGGCAACTGGACACCGTCACACTACTTGATGTTATGCCAGACGATGCAGTGCAAAAGTTGGGCCCGGATAGTCGCACCGCCATTGCGACGTTGACCCATGATCCCAAGTTGGATGATCTTGCCTTATTGCAAGCATTAAACTCAGAGACGTTCTATATTGGTGCATTAGGTTCTAGGAGAAATAATCGAAAACGGCGCGAACGCTTAGCTAAACATTTTGATGTTGATGGTTCGCAGTTAGAACGTTTACATGGGCCTGTGGGTTTGCCCATCGGTGGTCGCACGCCACCGGAAATCGCACTGTCTATCCTGGCTGAAATGACCGCGGTGCGTTACGGCAAATCGTTAGTCCAGGAAGCTGACCGCGAACCACAAAAGTCCGAAACTCAATTACATCCGATTAATCAGGCCACGGCGTGATTACAGGCATCTTGCTTGCGGCTGGAACGAGTTCCCGTTTTGGCAGTAACAAATTGTTGCATACATTGAAAAATGATCAAACAGTCTTGAGTATGAGTGCAAGCAAGCTTCAAAACAGTGTCGATCGTACGCTTGCGGTCATTCGACCTGACGATAACGAGGGTGCTGCGTTGCTCGATGAACTGAGAATAGAAAAGGTGGTTTGTGATAAAGCCGATAAAGGTATGGGCATGAGTTTGGCTTGCGGTGTGCAAGCAATGCCCGACGCAAAAGGTTGGATAATCGCTTTGGCTGACATGCCGTTTGTGGTTGGGTATGTTTATACCGAGGTCGTGGCCTCGATTAAATCGGGTAGCTTGCTCGCCGCGCCGTTTTTTAATTTTAAACGCGGGCACCCGGTTGGGTTTTCTTCCGCAATGTTTGGTGAACTTATCGCGTTGCGTGACGACTCCGGCGCGAAAAATATTATTGCAAAATATGCAGATGCCCTGCATGTACTGGAGTGCGATGATCCCGGTGTTATCCGAGATATTGATACACCTGTGGATTTGGCGAGTTACTCCCTTTTGTGAATCAGAACGGTTTTTTTGGCTTAAGCTGTTGTGACGGATGTATAAAGATTGTGTGTTGTTAAGCTTCAAAAATCGATAATTTGCCCATCATTAAGCTGTAAGCCAAGCACGCCGTCGCTCGAGTTCACAACAATTTGTCCCACGGCTTCGCTGCTGCGGAACACCGTCCCTCCAGCTTCCCAGATAGGGGCGATATTGCTCGAGTCGTTATACCTGTAAAAGGCGTCGCCGAATTCGATAACGAGTTGATCTTTATTCCCAATATTTGTTATTTGATCCGTTTGTTTCGTAAATGCATCGCCCGAGTTTGCGAAAAAGTCTCTCGCATACTCTTGTTGTTGATTCAGGTTGATGGTTGTGTTTCCCTTGGATACGGAGCCGGTGATACTCAGCGAGTGGGTTGAGTTCGATTGGTTTGCCGATCCACTTATGTTATGAAAATAGGTCTTCTCACCGTTAATCTGCGCGTCGACCGTCCAAGTCTCATTCCCGCTTGTAACGGTTCCCTTAATCTGCTGCGCCACTACCCATCGCGTATGCTCGATCTGTGTATTTTGACTCCAAACCTGTACATTGAACTGGGGAGAAGTAATAGCGTAGGCAAGTTCGCGGTGCTCGCCCTGAAATACCTGCCAGTCGTCGAAAGCGAGACTCCCCGTGTCACCGCTAAAGGCAGAGACTTGGATGTCGATCGTTACGCCACTGCCAAATACAACATGTAAAACAGTATCATCCGGGCCTGCAGGGGACGAATACACAAATTCCTCCGAACCCGGAGCAGTCTCTGCCAGCGTGCCGGCTCCGGTCAATTGATTGCCGTTCAATTCACTCGCCAGGAAGATGGCCTGAAGCGCGCTGTCATTCGCCTCATTAATGGTGTCTTGTACCTCCCAACCCGCCCGGTATGTTTGCCCCAGTAAAACCAGGGCCTCCTCATCGGAAGTGGCAGCATGAATCGAGTTGGCGTGAGCCGTGACTAAAGCTATTGTGACCAATCCAGCGATACATCTTGACCGGATGATCTGTTGTTGGTTGTTGATCGTCGTCGTAATCAAGTTCATTCCGAGTTTTGTTGGTGTCAATCTCTCAAAGGACTGTGATCGCGGGTAGAACCGGTTCAGTTGTTGGTGCAATATTCGGCAACCTCCGGACACACCTTATTTTGTTCTTCGAGTTGCCCGCAGATGTACGCGCGGTATTGCGGCGTGCCTTCTTGTAACGCTTTCTCACAATTCCAGTTCCTGGCAAAGCCGACGCCGCAGCGGCCGATCTTGACCCAGGCACTGCCACCACAACAGGCGCCATCGACAACTTGGCCACCGCATTCGTTCACCCGTTCGTTTGTACCGTTTTGTCGGCTGGGCGCGATTTGGGACTCGACCCGGCTGGTGCCCGATGGCGTCGCTTGCTCCCTGTTCGTTTGCCGCGATGCCTCAACGGAATGCGGCTCCAGGTTAGGGGCGTTTATTTGATTGACCACATGACACACGACCGCTCCGCCCACCGCCGCGGCACCGACCAGTACCGCCTGTGCGCTGGACAGTTGCGCCGCCGCTTCTAAACCGGTGTCGGCAACCCACTGGAAAAACATCAGCGGCGTGGACAACAAAGCCAGTAACCCAGTGGGGGCGAACAACTTCAAGAGTCTTGCCCGGTCTTCGGGTTTGATCTCAATGCCTGCCTCGTTGACTCGTGCGAGAATAGCCGCCTGAATCTGCGGTTGTTTGGCTCCTTGCCGCTGCATCTGCCTTTTGAGCGCCAGCAGTTCGTTGATGAGGGGAGAAAAGTCGGAATATTGGTATTCTTCGAGTAACGCCGACAGCGAGGTTTCATCGCCTTTTATGGGCATCATTAATCGGTCGGGATAGTGGCTATGGAAGTACTCATATTCTTTGCGTACCCATTCGGAGCCGGCTGCATGCTTGGTCCAATAGACAAGCAGAATATCTGCCTGGTCGAGTCCTTCATAGACCTTGTCCCGCCAACGGATACCCGGCATAACCGAACGGCAGTCGAGAAATACGTCGTGTCCTAACGTCTCGAGCAATAAATGAAGTCCGTCTACCCGATTGCGGTCAGACCGGCTGTAGGAGATAAAAATCTTTTTGTCCGCCGAATTAGAGTAAATCGCTGCCGACACTTGCAAAGGGAAAACAAAAGTTTCAATACCGACTGTCGAACCTGCACCGCCCGAAAGCCGGGTTTTTGCGTTTCAATCGTTTTATGGTGTTAGCGCCGCAATAATGTTTGCACCTCGCCCAACGCGACCGATAACATGGCAAAGTCAATACTGCTACCTGAGCGCAGCTCAGTCATCAATTGTTCATAACGCTTGAAAGCTGCATCGTTTTTCTGGATCCAGTTATCCACCATGGTTTTTGGTTTTCCGGAGTTGCCGTTGGCGATGACCTCACCCGCCAGTAAGCGTTGCTGGTTGTGAAACTCACTACGCAAACTCCATTTGGCTAGATAGTGCCAGTGATTCGCCACTTGTAGTTCTGAGGTTTGATCACGTAACCAAAGCAAGTGGAGACGCGCTCCTAGATCATAGTAAATGCCCGCTACCGAAGTGACGTCTCGGGCGGTATTTTTCGCTACCTCGACAATGTCGAGTGCAGTCGATAGTGGTACAAAGCTTGCGACTCGGATAGCCAGTTCTTCAGGAACACCGCTGGACACCATTGATTTTGTGCGGCGTTTCAGACGCAAACGTATTTCCGCTGACATTGGTTTTGGAAAGCTCTCGATTAGTTCGCACACGCCGTCTTTAAAAAACTCCACCGTATCCGCAATATCGATAGGGGGGCGACGGTTACGTAACAACCACACCGTTGCGCGTTCAATCAATCCACTGGCGAAGTGCAACATTTGCATTTGTATATTGGCCGGTGCTTTGTTATCCAACTGTTCGATGGCACTCCAGATATCACGCATTTGAAAAATCTCGCGTGCGGCCGTGTAGGCACGTGCGATATCCGGTGACTTCGCCCCCGTAACTTCTGCCAAACGAAAAGCAAATGTTGGCCCAGCACGGTTAACCATGCTGTTGGTGATATAGGTTGCGATGATTTCCCGTTTTAAACGATGCTGGTAAATGTTGTCTAAAAATCGTTCGCCTAACCGGGCGGGAAAATAACGCTCTAACTCTGCGCGCAAGAACCGGTCTTCCGGAACGTCGGACTGAATCAATTGATCGTATAAATCAATTTTGCTATAGGACAACAATATAGCCAGTTCCGGTCGAACCAAACCTTCGCTCGCCGTTGCGCGTTCTGTGGCTTCTTCGTTATCTGGCAAATATTCGAGCTTGGGATCAAGTTTGTCTTGACGTTCCAAGTGGCGAATATAGCGCATTTGTTCTGAAAACAAATCCGACGCTTGATTGGCCGTCACGCTAATCGCTTGGGTTTGATTGTAATTATCGCGCAACACCAGCTCAGCCACTTCGTCGGTCATGTCGGCTAACAACTTAGTGCGTTGTTTTACTGTCATGTCGCCATCGGCGACAACACGATCCAACAGAATCTTGATATTAACTTCATGATCGGAGGTATCGACACCGGCTGAGTTGTCGATAGAGTCGGTGTAACACAGTCCTCCATGTTGGGCGAATTCGATCCGACCAAGTTGGGTAACGCCAAGATTACCCCCTTCACCAAATACTTTGCAGCGCAGTTCCTTACCATTCACACGCAGGGTGTCATTAGCGCGGTCGCTTACCTGATCGTGGGTTTCCGACTCTGCTTTAACGTAAGTACCGATGCCACCGTTCCAAATCAAATCTACTGGTGCTTTGAGCATGGCGTTAATGAGTTCGTTAGGTGTCACGCTCTCTTGGTTGATACGCAAAATTTCCCGCATTTGCGTTGAGATCGGAATGGATTTAGCTCTGCGTTCGTAAATACCACCGCCTTCGGAAATCAGTTCAGAGTCGTAGTCCGTCCAACCCGACCGTGGCAGATTGAATAGACGTTCCCGCTCTTTGTAACTTTTTTCAGGGTCGGGATCCGGATCCATAAATATGTGTAAATGGTTAAATGCGCCGACCAGTTTGATATGGCGGGACAACAGCATGCCGTTGCCGAAAACGTCACCGGCCATATCACCAATACCGATGACAGTAAAATCCTGTGTTTGGGTGTCGTGGTCTAACTCGCGGAAGTGCCGTTTCACTGATTCCCAGGCACCACGCGCCGTGATTCCCATTTTTTTGTGGTCATAACCCACCGAACCGCCGGAAGCATAGGCATCGCCCAGCCAGAATCCATATTCCTCTGACACCGAATTTGCGATATCGGAAAACGTGGCAGTACCCTTATCGGCGGCGATAACCAGGTAGGGATCGTCATCATCATGACGCACGACGTGTTTGGGTGGAATCACTTTATCGCCATCGAGGTTGTCCGTGATATCCAACAAACCACGCATAAATGTTTTGTAACACTCGACCACCTCCGTCATGAGTGTTTCACGGTCACCTTCTGGTGGGCGCTTAACTACAAAACCGCCTTTGGATCCGGTGGGCACGATAACGGCGTTTTTAACTAATTGTGCCTTAACTAGGCCAAGAATTTCGGTACGAAAATCTTCGCGGCGATCCGACCAACGCAGGCCACCGCGCGCAACCCTGCCGCCTCTTAGATGCACCGCTTCAACACGGGGCGAATAGACAAAAATCTCAAACATCGGAATGGGTTTTGGCATCCCGACGATGCGTTTTGGCTCGAGTTTGAACGATACGTAAGGTTTGGGCTCTCCATCAGTGCTTGGCTGGAAAAAGTTTGTCCGTATGGTGGCCTGAATGACATCCAGATAACCGCGAAGAATCCGATCCTCATCCAGGTTGGCGACACGGTCGAGACCGGCGTTAATTTCTTCCATGAGGGTATCCATGCTTTCGCCGGAGTCTCCTTGTAGTTCCGGCTCGAAGCGGCGATTAAATAAACGCACCAGACGTCGTACCATGCGTGGATTGCCCGACAACGTCTCGATAATATAAGACTCGCTGTAGGGGATTTTTATTTGTTTCAGATACCGGCAGTAGGCACGCAAAATAATGGTTTCACGCCATGTAAGTCCCGCACCCAGGACCAGTTGGTTAAAGCCGTCGTTTTCGATGTTCTCCTTCCACACTTGAACAAAAGCTTCCTGAAAATTTTCTCCAACTTTTTCGGGATCGATTTCGTTGTCCTTGGCATGAACAAGTTGAAACTCGTGGATCCAAACCGGCGCACCATCTCGCGGACGAACGTCGTAAGGTTTTTCGCCTATTACCTTGAGACCCATATTCTCAATCATGGGTAAGGTGTCTGAAGGCGACACGGGGTCTTTGGGGGCGAACAGTTTCAAACGCACGCCGCCCTCGGTTTCCGAAAGAGGCCGGTAGAAAACCACGTTTACGTCGCCGGTTTCGCTGGTCTGTTCGACGCGATCGATATCGAAAGCGGCCGTGCGTGCCGGGAAATCGTCCCGATAGCTGACCGGGAACGCGTCGGTATAGTTGTGAAAAAAGGTATTACCTTTACCTTCGCCGTAAATGTCCGTTAAAGCGTCGCGCAAGTGATCCTGCCAGGAGCGGGCGGCATCAATAATTCGCTTTTCAACCTCCCGGGTATCGTACTTGGGTTCCGTGCCGGTCCCGCTGTAAATGGTGTATTGAATACGTGCAAGCACCGACTCGGAAAACAAGGTATCGTATTCGACATTGGTGCCGTGGTACGCATCCATTAGTATGCGTTGGATGCGTAAGCGCATTTCACGGCTATAGCGTTCGCGCGGCAGATACACCAGGCAAAGATAAAAGCGCCTGTAGGTATCACGACGGACAAACAAACGTATTCGGTGGCGTTCCTGTAATTCCAGAATACCGCTGGTCAGTTCGAACAATTCTTCATCGGATACTTGGAACAAACTGTCACGGGGAAAAACTTCAATAATGTTTTGCAGCGCCTTGGCCGCGTGACCACTGGTTGGCAGACCCGTGTGTTCCATCACCCTTATTACTTTGTTGCGCAGCAAGGGGATTTCGCGGGTGTTACGGTTGTAAGCAGCGGATGTGAATAGTCCAACGACGCAACGTTCACCATTGACTTTGCCGCTCTTATCGAAACGCTTTACGCCGATAAAATCCATATAGGCCGGGCGGTGCACGGTAGCACGCCGGTTCGCTTTAGTGACGATAAGCAAATCGTCGAAGTCGCCGTATTCGTGACGGCCTATCGGTAAGATCGATGACACGTCGCCTAATTCGCGCAAGATCCCGATTTGAGAATCTGGCGTTACGTCAAGTGTTTTGTTATCACCACTCTTTTTATAATCAAATTCGCAATAACCCAAAAAGGTAAAGTGATCGGCCTCTATCCACTTGCAAAATGCGATGGCTTCATCGATATTGTCCTGGTCGAAACCGGTCGCTTGCTTTTCCAGCTCGGTTACAGTGGCTAAAACTTTCTCGCGCATGACTTTCCAATCGGCACAGGCCAAGCGCACATCGTCCAATACATCTTCGATAGTTGCTTGAATCTTTTCCAGAACCTTGGGTTCGGTTTGCCTGTCCACCTGAAAATGCATGTAGGATTCAGCGATAGCATTCGCCTCGTTCGCTTCCGTGAGCCCCGACATTTGACCGTTATTGTTGCGTTTGACGTGAAATACAGGATGGATAGTCAGATGGATGGTCAGGCCATACCGGTTTAACGCCATGGAGACGGAATCCACCAGAAACGGCATATCATCTGTCACTACTTCAACCACAGTGTGGGTGGATTGCCAGCCGTGTTTTTCAAAGTGCGGGTTGTAAACGTGTACTTTTGACTCGCCAGTTTTACGCTGACGGGCGATATGCCAAAGGGCGAGGGCGGCCCCGGATAAATCAATAACCGACTGGGCAGTTAAATCTTCCGGGGCGACTCGTTTGTAAAAACGCGTTATGAAAGTTTCGAGCTGAGTCTTGTCGATGTCTTTGAGTTTAGCGGCGGCGTCGGCTATGACACGACTGAGGATTTCTTTTGTTTCTTGAGCGCGTGTGAGAGGCATGGAATCTCCGCGAAATTTCTTAGTGTGATCGCCAGGAAACACAGTATAGAATACTTTGGCTTCCGTATTGAGTCATTTAACGTCAATTTTTCCCTGAGCAATCAAAAGGTGAGTATGTAACCCATGAACCAACCTCTGTGGACACCTTCACAAGAACGTATCGACAAGGCTAATCTCACCGCGTTTATGCGGGCGGCGGGTGAGGAGTGGAATCGGGAATTCACCGACTACAACATTTTGCACCAATGGTCGGTGACCGAACCAGCTAAGTTCTGGGCGTCAGTTTGGTCGTTTTGTGATGTTATCGCGTCGGTACGCGGCAATGCCGTCGTGAACGATGTCAACAAAATGCCGGGTGCACGTTGGTTTCCACAAGCAAAACTGAATTTTGCCGAAAATCTGTTACGACGGCGGGATGCACATGATGCCTTGGTGTTTCGCGGCGAGGACAAAGTCATGGCACACTTATCGTACAAGGATTTATACGACCAAGTATCACAACTCTCACAAGCGCTGCGCGACATTGGTATTAAGCGGGGCGATCGTGTCGCCGCTTATGTACCCAATATGCCTGAGACCATGGTGTGTGCTTTAGCCACGGCATCCATCGGTGCGATATGGTCGTCTTGTTCACCGGATTTCGGTGTGCAAGGGGTGTTAGATCGTTTCGGGCAGATTGAACCGGTGTTGTTGATTGCCGCCGATGGTTATTTTTATAACGGTAAAACCCATGGTTCGCTCGATAAGGTCGGCGAGATCGCCGCCGCCTTGCCAACGGTAAACGATATTCTGGTTATTCCTTATACACAGAAGTCTCCATCGCTCGGCAAATTGAGCAACGCACAGTTGTTAGGTGAAGCGATGAGCGGTCATACACCAAAGGATATCGAGTTCGAGCAGTTGCCGTTCGATCATCCGCTGTATATTTTGTATTCATCCGGCACCACCGGTGTACCCAAATGCATTGTGCATGGTGCTGGCGGTGCATTGCTTCAGCATTTGAAAGAACAACGTCTACATGCGGATTTGAAACCGGATGACCGCTTGTTTTATTTCACTACTTGCGGTTGGATGATGTGGAACTGGTTGATATCCGGCTTGGCCTCCGAAGCGACATTGCTGTTGTACGATGGTTCGCCGTTTTATCCTGACGGTAATGCGTTGTTTGACTATATCGATGCGGAAGAGATGACCATATTTGGAACCTCGGCCAAGTATATCGATGCCCTTAACAAGGTCGGGTTGAAACCGAGGCAAACGCATGATTTAGGTTCTTTGCAAACCATCTTATCCACGGGTTCGCCGTTGGTGCCCGAAGGGTTTGACTATGTCTATCAGAATATAAAAGACGATTTATGTTTATCATCCATGTCGGGAGGTACGGATATTTGTGGTTGCTTCGTTGGCGGTAACCCGACCGCTCCGGTATGGCGTGGCGAGATTCAGTGCGCAAACCTGGGAATGAAGATTGATGTGTTGGACGAAGATGGAAACGAGTTGCCAGCGGAACAAAAGGGCGATTTGGTCTGTAGTGTTCCCTTTCCTTCTATGCCGGTAGGTTTTTGGAATGACGCCAACAATAAAAAATACCACGCTGCCTATTTTAAAAAATACCGTAACGTGTGGTGTCACGGTGACTATATCGAACGCACCCGGCATAATGGTTTTATTATTTATGGGCGTTCGGACGCAACGTTAAATCCCGGCGGTGTGCGTATCGGAACCGCGGAGATCTACCGTCAGGCGGAAAAAATCGATGAAGTCATGGAAAGTCTGGTGATAGGGCAGCAATGGGAAGGTGATACACGGGTGGTTTTATTTGTACGGTTGAGAGATGGGCTGGAACTAGACGATGGTTTGACCGATAAAATTAAACAACAAATCCGAAATAACGCCACACCCAGACATGTACCCGCCAAGATTGTCCGAGTAACCGATATACCGCGAACCAAAAGCGGAAAGATTGTTGAACTGGCGGTACGCAATGTCGTCCATGGTGAACCGGTGAAAAACAAGGAAGCATTGGCAAATCCCGAAGCATTGGATCTGTTCGTCGATCTGCCTGAATTGCAGACCTGATGCGAACCCGGTTCTAGACAAGCTCCAAAGGATAATGCGTCAATAATTCCGGTCCACCATCGCGAACGACAATCTGTTGCTCGAGTTTGACACCCTCGCCACCGGAACGCCGGCCGACAAATGCCTCGACACAAATAACGAACCCCGCACGGATGACGTCGTCAAAACCGACCTCGTCCCATCGTTCCCGTGTGAATATGGAAGGATACTCGTCGCACAATCCGGCACCGTGGGCGAGTACAGTGTAACCATTGTAGTCTTCTACCGGCGGATACCAGAGACGCTCGGTAATTTCACGTAACGTCGCTCCGGGTTGAAACAGTTCGGTATTCCGTTCTAAAGTTTCACAACCCAGTGCAAAGAGCTCCGCCTGTGCCGCGCTGGGACAGCCGCCGCCACACAACCAGGTTCGCGACATGTCGACACACATGCCGTACGCACCGATAAGGTCGGTGTCGAACGCCATCAATTCCCCCGCCTCGACCACCTTGCGGCTGGCTTCCTGATACCACGGGTTGGTACGTGGTCCCGAGGCCAGCAGACGGGTTTCGATCCACTCACCAAAACGCAGAAAATTCGATTCCTGCAGGCGGGCCCACAACCCAATCTCCGTAACACCGGGTTCAAAGATGGCCCGCATGTCATCGATGTTGCGTTCACAGGCATGTACTGCGCAGCGTAGAGCGTGGATTTCGTCCTCACTCTTAACTAGACGCGCGTCTTCCATCAACACCTGACCGCTGACAAGCTCGACACGGCGGTGCTCGAGTGCCCTGATCCCGTCCAATGAAAGCATGTCAATGGCAAGACGGCGGCCACCATGACCATGTTCGTCGAGCAGCGTTACAATTTCATCGGCCCATCTTTTCTTCACTTCTTCAACCCGGTCTCCCGTGTAAAACGGATGCAGCGATGTTGAAGGTCGAATTTCATCCACCACCTCGGAGTGAGCGGATAGAAACTCACCATCGGAAAATTCGAAGACTATGACCGGTCCTTCGGTAGCAACAAAGGCGTAACGTACCGCGTTGTGCATGGTCCATAACGACATGTTGGTCGTATCCGTTGCATATCGGATATTCAGAGGGTCGTACAGCAGGGCGGCGTCGCAATTCGCTGCGCGCAGTTGTTCCTGTACACGCTGCAGTCGATAACGCCGCATAGCCGGTAAATTGGGCAACACAAGGCCGGCGGATTTCCACTCGGTAAGCACTTCGGGAGTGGGGCCGAGGACATGCATGTTTTGGCCGGTATGTTCAACCAACCATGACGGTACGGCCCGTCCACCGCGAATTTTTGGAAAGTGGCGCGCAGTTGGCGTCGATAAGGCAGTATTCTCGTTCATTGCGTTTGTCTTGGTGTTTGTTTATCCACGATAGGGCCGACTGAGTTGAAGTTTTGTTTACGCAAGGTGCAAACAAGAAGCGAAAAAATACGCGAAGCCGCGCACGGACACAAGCGATTTCCACCACAAATCTTAAGCATAATACTCACAAACTAGTGGCGTATAGGTGAAGGCCGTCCACATTCGGCTATCAGTCATCAGTAATTAGAATCAGCGTCACTAAAACTAGCCATCGCTCGTTGAACGCGAAATCCTAAATAATCTTGTAGGAGAGGCGCCTCATCGCGACAACACCGTGTGGGCTATTGGATTTCCGCCCTCTGTAATAGGCAAAAAAACAATAGCAAGGTTTGACTGCCAAATGCTGAACGATATGAGTAGGAGAGAGTGTAGCTCGCGAAAGTTAAAGATATCGTCACATATCAAGTCAAACCCGATTCGCAACGAAGTGTCGCATAAGTACTCCGGGTAGGATGGGGTGCGTGCTGAACCGCATCGTCCGGGTTCAAATAAATATCCTAACAACACCCATTATCAATAAGAGAACTCCAACGGCTATAAAGATATCGACCAATCCTCCATAAAAATCAAATACCCGACATTGTTGACAATGCGGTTTCGGATGAGCCGCTCCTAGGCTGCTGTCATGATGAACCGGGTTAGACTCCACTGGCTACCATCCCTTTTTTTGTGAGGCTGCGTTTAATGTTTTGTAGAGCCGGTATCCTTCGCTATAGATCGTATCTAATTGCCAACCCGTCGCTGGTGAGAACTGAAGCTTGGATCGAATTCGGCTGGTATGGGTATCCACGGTGCGTGTGTTAATGGCTGAGCGCGTATTCCACACCGTTTCCAGTAAATATCGCCGGCTGACAATGCGTCCAATATTTTGAAACAGACACATTGCAACGGCGAACTCTTTGTGAGTAAGTCCGGGATTCCGACCGTTAACGCTAATGGACTCTGCTTCGGGATCGATAAAATAGGGTGGAATCTCCAACACAGCCGATCGTTGGGCTCCCCATCCTGAGCGACGGGTACAAGCGTGTATACGGGCGGTTAATACTTCCCGGCTAATCGGTTTGATCATGAAATCGTCCGCCCCTTTTTCGAGGGCTTCGACGATGCGGCAGTCCTGATCCTGAACGGTAAGAAATATGACCGGCACCGGATGCGGGTTGGTGAACCGAACACGCTTTAAAACCTCGATCCCTGAAAGGTCAGGTATCAGCCAATCGAACAGGAGTAAGTCGTAACGCTCGTTTTGAATATTGTCGAGGAATTCGTGGCTGGATGCGAAGTGGGATACCGAATGGCCTGCATCCTCCAACCAGGTCCGATAAGTCTTGGCTTGTTCTTTGTCGCCTTCCAGTAGTCCTATGCGCATTACCAGTACTTGGTTTGCCTGCTTTTCGGCTCGGCAAGCCGCTCTCCCCCAAGTACAGTTCGCAACAATAGTTTAGATTAAAAATTCATTTTGTGCACGTTTTAGACTTACCGCATGTGGTGGATGTAATTTTGATGCAAACAATGCGGCGACGGAGATCCACATCGATGGTGCAGGGGAGGGCAGTGGTACGAACTTATCTCCTCTCGCTTTGTTCGTGTTCGGTATGACAAATAGTCACGTTCTTACAAACTGATGTTGCCCTTCGATAGAGCAACAAACCCGGTAAATGAGTATTAATTCTGGCGCGCGGCGGAACGCGCTCCGCCCTATTGAGTTGCAGAACCAGTGGTGACCGCCGGCGATGGCGGAAATGTGCTGCTGTTGGAGTAATGGTCAGTCTAGTGAATAAAATTTCTGCGCGATTATCACGGCAAAACTTTACCTGGATTCATTAAGTTATTCGGGTCGAGGGATTGTTTGATTGAGCGCATGAGTGACAACTCAACGTCGCTTTTGTAACGTTGCATATCGCTTAGACGCATGATGCCGATGCCGTGTTCGGCACTGAACGATCCGTTCAAATCGTTGACCGCACTGTTCACAATGTCATTAATTTCTTCCTGTATTAACAAATAAGATTGTCCATCCATATCAACGGGTTGTGAAAGGTTAAAGTGGATATTGCCGTCACCCGCATGACCAAAGGCGCAGATTCGAACACCGGGTAACCGGCCGCGTACTTTTTTGCTGGCTTGGTCGATAAAAGCTGGAACATCCGATACATTTACTGAAACATCGTGTTTTAGACTAGCGCCCTCAAACTTTTGGGCTTCAACAATCGCTTCGCGCAAATACCAAAAAGCCTGTGCTTGCGTTTCGTTCGTGTTGACTGCTGCATCTTGAATAAGATCATCTTCAAGGCATTTACTGAGAACCTGTTCCAGTGCGTCTCTGAGTCCGGAACCTTTATGACTCGCAGAAAAAACAACCAGGACGTACCAATTGTAAATATCGGTGAACGGGTCACGGCAATCGGTGATGTGCCTGAAGGCAAAATCCAGACAAGTACGGGCAATTAACTCAAAGCTGCTGATTTGGTCGCCGCTGGCGGCGCGGCAACGTGACAGGAATTCCGGGCATTGTTTAAGATCATTGAACCCAACGAAAGCGGTATGTGATTCGATAGGATACGGAAATAACTTCAATACGGCGGCGGTAATGATGCCAAGCGTACCTTCGGAGCCAATAAATAAATCTTTGAGATCATATCCCGTGTTATTTTTTCGTAAGGCGTTTAAACCATCCCACACCGAACCATCAGGTAACACAACTTCGAGTCCAAGGGCTAACTCGCGTATGTTGCCGTAACGCAACACGTTAACACCACCCGCATTGGTTGCGAGGTTACCACCGATCTGACAGCTTCCTTCGGCGCTCAGACTCAGTGGGAAGAATCGATTTTGTTCTGCGGTAGCTTGCTGAATGTTGGCAAGAATGCAACCGGCTTCGGCGATGATCGTATAGTTGTCGGTATCAATGGATCGAATGTTATTCATTCGATCAAGACTCAAGATGATTTGATTGCGACTTGATACCGCACCACCGCACAGTCCCGTGTTACCGCTTTGCGGTACGATGCTGATGTTCGCTTTTTGGCAAGCGCGAACAATCTTCGCCACTTCTTCAGTTGATCCCGGACGAACAATGGCCATGGCATCGCTTTGGTAACGCCCACGCCGCTCCTGCAAATAGTGTTGCATGTTCTGTGTATCCGTTACTACACGTTCGCTGCCGACTATTGAACGAAGAGTGTCAAAAAACAAAGTCATTGGTTAAGCGACCAAGCGATGGACGGCATTGCAAATGGCGCTCATGGCATCGGCCGCCTTGTCGGACATGCGACGCGCCCGCAAGAATCCGTGAATCAATCCCTTGCCTTCAACATACTCACAACTTATGCCAGCTTGATCGAGTCTTTGCGCATACACTTTACCGTCGTCACGCAACACGTCGTATTCGGCGGTGATAACAAATCCCGGTGGCAGGCCGCTGAAATCGTTTGCCGCCAGAGGCATGGCATAAGGGTTATCGTAGGGCGGGTTCTTGCCAAAGTAATGCCGGTAGTAGTACAACATTTCAGATTTACTTCCCATCGGTGCTTCGGCTTGTCCGGTATGGGATGGCAGGGTAAGTTCCGGTGCTAGCGCCGGGTAGATTAAAATTTGCGCGCAAATGGTTGGACCGCTTTCATTCCGCGCGCGTAAACAGCACGCAGCGGTTAAGTTACCCCCCGCGCTGTCACCTGCTAGCGCGAGCTTGTTTGCATCTAACCCAAACGTTTTCCCATCTGTTTTCAACTGGCAAATGGCTTCGTAAGCGTCGTTCAGGGCGGCGGGAAAACGATGCTCGGGCGCAAGACGATAATCCACAGATACCGTATTAACGTTAGCATGAGTTGTGATTTCTGCAACAACGCTATCGTGACTGTTTAAACCGCCAAGAATCCACCCGCCACCATGAAAATAAACCAGCGTAGCCCTTTGTTTACGCGAGCGATGACGATAAATGCGTATTGGAATGTCTCTGCTATTTGCTGAAAGGGTCACGTCTTCGCTTTCGATTCCCTGCGGGTAAGGGAAATTAAACGACGCTGCGTATGCATCGTACAGTGCGCGTTGTTGTTCGATGGCCAGATCTAAACAGCCGCTAGGAAATGCGCGTTCACTGATGCGAATGAATTCTTTGATGTCGGTGTCAAGATTCATCGTGTGGTAATACCCGGAAAATACGATGACGAGTTACAACGCATTCCAAGCTAACATACAAGGGTGTATCACTTAGCAACGTCAAATCAATACCGGGTCACGTTTGAACGTATTTTAGTGTGCGTTTCGGAGCAAGAAACTAAAGTTGGCGTTTTGTCCCGCGGCAGTTTTGGCATCAACATGGCAGCTCATACACGAACCGTCTTTGCGGTATTGAACAAAGGTTTCCATGGATGTATTCGTTAAAAAGCGGGGCACCTCGCCGTTTTCAAATAAAACCCCTTTGTTTGCGCCACGCCACTGGGTGGAGATAAGCTGATAATTTTCCCATACCGTCCCGGTTAGCTTTTCGTGCCAAAGATTATTAACAGCCGCAGTGCTTTCAAAAATATCCCAGCATCGCACCGCTTGAGTACCATATTGATCCTGCACAGCGTACGACTGCGCGTAGGGCGGTCGCTCCGCCCATTTCCAGTCAGTCGTTTTGATGTTGTTGGTTTCGCAGTCCTTACATGCGGCGTTAAACAGGTTGTAACGCTTAGTCTCCGACGTTACCGGTGCCTGGCAACCACCCGGGAACAAATCATGGTCATAAATACTATTGATCCCGCGGGTATTGCTGGCGGTAGGAGCGTTGTCAATATGTTCAAACGTCGACCAGATCCATTCGTTTCCATGGCCGCTGCGGGTGCGTTGAACAATGTGCATTCCGATCAGTCCTAGTTTCGTCTCTATGCATTGTGCTTCGCCGGTTGCACTACGTTCGGCGGTAATGGAAATGAGGCCGTTAACAATATAGTAACGACTGGATGCGTCCCGTATATTTTTATCCATGATCATCCAAGCTGTTTTGATGGATATGGAGGGTGGCTGACCGCCGTTGTTTGAACTATTGTCTTCGAAATATCCCATTGGAAAATCGATGGGATCTCCGGTCGCAAGAAACTTTTCTTGTCCGGCCCGCGTGTCAAGTTCGTTTGTCTTAATATAAGTCGCGGCGACCGGGTTGATGCGAGTATCGTAAACGACAAAATTTAAATTTGAATCGATTAACGCATGGCCCGATGCCTGAATCAACTCCTGGACCAATACCGTTACTTTGTCATTGTTGTCATATATTGTAGAGCAGGGTTCATTCGCATCGTTCATGTGAAAAACGGTTTGCAGCTCATCGTAGTACTGCCATACACGCGTAGCCTGGGGTCGTGTTCCGATAGGGTGAGATTGTGTTTGACCTTGTGCGTTGGCCGGCCAGTTCAGTGCTACGAACGATTGCCAGGAAAACATATCGAATGGATCCTGCGCACCTTTCTCGATCAACATATAAACGAATTGAGCACTAAAATCCGTTTGATCGTGCGGCAAGATTGAACAAAGTTGTTCGTATGGCGGTTGCATGCAAAAAATGTCAGTGAATTTATTTTCCAGACCTAAGACAGTCTTGGTGCTGGTCAACAGTAATAACATTAATAATCCCAATGCAATGAGGCCGGTTTTAATGAATCTTGACAAACGGCTACAGGATTTCATTTTCAATATCCTTGTTCTCCAGTGCATTGAGTATAAAGCGATGTTTGGCGCTTGAGCAAAATTGCTGATTTAAATGGATTATTTAGCGAAATCAGTCGGTTAAGGGTACACTGTCGGTGCTTACGTAACAAACAACATTTATATTCACATATGTTAAACAACGAAGATAACATTGAAGTGCGACCATTGTCCGGCGCGTTGGGAGCGGAAATTCTTGGGGTCGATTTAGCTCAGGAACTTGGCGACAACTTATTTGCGAAGATAAAACAAGCGTATCGCGACTATGGTGTCATCTTTTTCCACAATCAGACACTAACACCGGAACAGCATATCGCCTTCGCCGAACAGTGGTGTGAAATTAACATCAATCGATTCTTCCAGCCGGTGGAGGGATATCCGATGATTGCCGAAGTGCGAAAAGAACCGGAGCAAACGAGCAATATCGGTAGTGGTTGGCATACAGATCATTCTTATGATCTTGCTCCGGCAATGGGTTCGATTTTATATGCATGTCAGGTGCCTGCTTGTGGTGGTGATACTCTGTTTGCCAGTATGTATCGCGCGTACGAGACTTTGTCCCGCGGTATGCAATCGATGTTGTCAGAACTCAAAGCGGTACATTCCAGCCGGCATGTGTTTGGTGAAGGTTGTGGTAAAGAATTAAAAGGCCGGATCGGAAATCCGGAACTGGCGATACAGGATGCAGTGCATCCTGTCGTTATCAATCATCCGGAGACTGGGCGCAAGGCTTTGTACGTCAACCCAGAGTTCACAGTTCGTTTTGACGGATGGACCATCGAGGAGTCTAAACCGCTGTTGGAGTTTTTGTATGCTCATGCGGTGCGACTGGAGTTCACCTGCCGGTTTCGTTGGCAAGAAGGGTCAGTAGCGTTTTGGGATAACCGTGCCACCTGGCACAAGGCTATAAATGATTATCCCGGTGAGCGGCGCCTAATGCATCGTATTACTGTGGAAGGCGTTGCGTTGACTTAATGCTTTCTGGATAGAACAAGCTTCAAGCACGCATGCGTTCCGCATTCGGATCGTAAAGTGCTTTTGCTTCGACCGTTGCGCTGATGCGATTCCCTAATACGCTGACTTCTAATTTTGTTTCCGGTGAGGCGAATTCAGGCTCGACATAGGCGAAGGCAATACTCTTTTGTACCGCATGACCATAGGTGCCACTGGTGATCACGCCGACGATTTTGTCATCATTGTAAACGGGTTCATTGCCAAGGCAATCGGCGTTGGTCGCATCCACCGAGCAATAAACGCACTGTAATTTGATGTCGCTGTTTTGCCGTTCTGTGACTTTATCGCGTCCGATAAAATCGTGATCGAGTTTTACGAAACGCATAATACCGGCTTCTACCGGTGTAATTTCGGTAGTGAGTTCTGCCCCCCAGGCTTTGAATGCTTTCTCCATACGCATGGAGTTCATGGCATAGGAGCCAAAGTGACCGATGTCGAATTCAGTACCCGCGTCCAGGATGGCGTCGTACAACGTTTCCATTCGCTCCATGGGATGATGTAGCTCCCAACCCAGTTCACCGACATAAGACACGCGCAAAGCGCGGCAGGGTACGCCCGCGATTTCGATATTTTGTCCGGTCAGCCAAGAAAAAGCGGTGCTGGATAAATTACTATCGGTTAACTTGGATAGTACGTCGCGCGATTTGGGTCCTTGCACCGCTAACATACCGTAGTGGTCAGTGACATCGTCCACTTCAACATCTTCACTGGCTTGAATGTGTTGCTGCATCCAATCGAGGTCGTGTTGTTGCGCCACGATAGCGGACAATACGAAAAAGTGATTGTCCGCCATGCGTGTCACCGTAACCTCGCCTTCGATGCCGCCGAGTTCAGTTAACATGTGTGCAAGCACAATACCGCCAGATCGCTTTGGCATCGTATTGGCGCATAAACGATTTAAGAATGCTTCGGCGTCTTTGCCTTTGACATCATATTTGGCGAACGCTGTGAGGTCGGCAATGCCGACCCGTTCACGCACGGCTTTGCATTCATTCGCCACCGCATCGAAGGAGTTGTTGCGGCGAAAACTGTATTGCTCGGTTTCGCCGTCGCCCGCGAACCATTTCGGTCTTTCCCAACCATAAACTTCGGCATTGACAGCACCCAACTTGCGCATTTTTTCGTATACCGGTGTCGTGTTAATGGGCCGGCCTGGATCGCGGTATTCCCCCGGATAATGCACGGCGTACATATGTTCGTATTCGTCGACACTAGTCTCGACCAAATACTTATCAGTGAGTCGAGTCGAATAACGGCGTGGATCCATTTCGCGTACATTGATTTCGGTTTGTCCGTGCACCATCCATTGAGCCAAATATTTACCTGCACCCGGGCCTTGTGTAATACCGATGGACGCACCGCAGCACATCCAGTAATTGTTTAATCCACCGGCGGGACCGAGTAAAAAACCACCATCGGGTGTATGAGTGATCGGTCCACTGACCACTCGTTTGATACCGGCATTCGCGAACGGTGGAATGCGTTGCATCACTTTTTCGAGATGCGGTTCCAAACGATCCAGTTCTGGTTCCAGTAACTCCATATCGAAACCCCAATCGATGCCGTCCAATCTCCAGGCTTGGGCTTGTTGGGTTTCGTAAGGGCCGATAATAATTCCCCGTTGTTCTTGACGGTAATAACACGATGTCATTGGATCGCGTATGACGGGTAATTCTTTTTCTAAGGCTTCGACTTCTGGGATGGGTTCGGTGACTAGGTACTGATGTACCATATTGACGATGGGTACACGCAGACCGACCCATGTACCGACCTGGGAAGCGAAGCTGCCGCAGGCATTGACCAAATGTTCGCAAACAATGTTGCCCTTATCCGTTACCACTTCCCATTCGCCGGACGGTAATTGTTTGGTGTCCGTGATACGCATATGCCGATAGATTTCCGCGCCACCATTGCGCGCACCCACGGCCATCGCATTGGTGCTGCTGGCCGGATCGGTGTGGCCATCGTTGGGAGTGTAAGCACCGAGCAAAACGCCGTCCAATTCCAGAAATGGCGCGTGCTGTTTGATTTCGCTTGGGCCAATCAGATGACATTCGGCGTCGACTTGATCAAGCACACCTTTAACATAGTGAAACCAATCCACTTCGTCTTGGTTGGTGGCTAGCCGGATAGCGCCGCAACCATGCCAACCGGTGGCTTGGCCTGTTTCCGCTTCCAGGGATTCATACAGTTGAGAGCCATACAAGTGCACCTTGGCCATATTCAGACTGCCGATAAAATGCGGAATTAAACCCGCGGCATGCCAGGTTGAACCGGACGTGAGTTCGCCTTTGTCGACCAGAACGACATCGTCCCAACCTTCTTTGACCAGGTGATATAAAAGACCAACACCCATGGCGCCGCCCCCCATCACTACAACACGGGTGTGCGATTTCATTCTTTACTCTCTAAGCTAATGTTCGCGAGCAAGCTCGCTCCTACAATAATATTTTCTTTACAAAAACGCTACTCGCTCCTGCGGTGCCAGCACTTCCGCGCTCCCCGGCGGCCGCCACTCACTCCTACAATAATAATATTGTCTCTACTCCCACAGAATGATGAGGTCAATTTACCGTAGTAGTCTATTCCTTGTACGAAGGATCGGTATCATCGAGTATGCGTAGCAGCGCAGGCCATTCCAGTTTTCCATGCGAAAGTTTCTCCAATTGCCGGGCGGCCCGTTCCATGATTTCCTCCTTGGGCAACGACAGTTTGGCGCCGCTGGACATGACGTCGATTTGTGTCTTGCAGGCTTGTTCGAGGTAAAACATTTGAATAAACGCCTGCGAAACGAAACTACCCACCGTAATCACGCCGTGGTTACGCAGAATCAGAACATTGTGTTGGCCCAAGCTTTGTGCCAGACGTGCGCTCTCGTCGGGGTCGTCGGAGACACCTTCGTACTCGTGGTAAGCAACGCGGTTATGAAACATAAAAGCGCCTTGCATCACCGGCAACAGGCCACATTCGAGTGCTGATACCGCCAGACCACCGCGGCTGTGTGAATGCATAACGCAATTCACGTCTTCACGCGCTGTGTAAATGCCACGGTGGATGACATAAGCAGTGATGTTAATGTTGTCCGGACCGTCCAGCACTTTACCCGCCTGATTTAGGGTGACCAGATTTGATGCGGTAATCTCGTCAAAACGTAAACCAAACCGGTTAATCAAAAAATTGTCCGTTCCTGGAATACGCGCACTAATATGGTTCCAAACGATTTCGTCAAATCCAAAACGTGCTGACAAGCGATGACAGGCGGCCAGGTCTACACGGGTTTGCCATTCCTCTTCGCTATAACGCGTGCGGTTGGTAAGTGGGGTAGCGGCGGTGTTCATGATTGTTCCTGTCTTTCTGGTTAATGGTGGTTAAGCGACTTGAGATTCAGACGGGTTCGATGTTTCGGCAAACGCGGGCGGCCGAGTAAACACGTTTCTCACCATGGGCTCGAAAAACGCCAATGGCAGATTGTCATAGTCCGGGTCGAAGCAGTTCTGGTCGTACAACTCGCAGAAGCGTTCAGTATCGTGGTAATAAGGGTGGCCTCTGAACCGGTCTCTTGCGTCGCGATCCAGGCCGAGATGATGAGCATAATAATACATCTGAAAAATCCCGTGATGTTTAATTATCCAGTGGGTTTTTTCAGAAACATACGGCCGCAGCAGGCTGGCCGCCATTTCGCTATGAGACAAGGGCGCCAGCATATCGCCAATGTCATGCACCAATGCAGCGACGACCATTTCTTCATCTTCCCCGTTACGATAGGCACGGGTCGCTGATTGCAGCGAGTGATCAAGCCGGCTGATTTTGTAGCCGCCAAAGGAGTTGTCCAAATCTTGTAGAGCGTCCATGATGCGAGCAGGCAATTCCTCAAGAAACGACTGTTCTTGCTGATGCAGGAATTCGTAGTCTTCCTTGGTGCCATCCGCCATGTTGATGAAACTGACTGTTCGCATTGTTTGGTCCCGGTTTTCTTTCAGTTTATGGCTCGTACTTTGCACTAGTTTAATGCGATTCGTCCGGCTTGTCAGGCAATCGCCTCCGGCACAGCGTGTGCGCTGGCCGTTCTATCGTCGTAAACGCCTAAACCACTTTGACTTTGGATGTATTTCTTGTAAGCGGCAATGGAATCAGCGTCAAAATCGGTTTTCGGCCGGGGCTCCAATTCGAAAAAGCCACGATCTTTTCCACGCACCAGTATGGCGGAATCGCGCACACCAGGGATGGTCTGTCGTACCTCCGCGGCGAAATAGTTGATAGATAAACCGATACGCGGCCGCGAAGAACTGTTGCCGACGGACCCGTGTAATAGACGCGAATGATGTATAGATATCTCACCCGGTTCGAGTTCGATATGCTGGATTTTTTTTTGTTCTCCGGCGGTGAGAATAACTTCCTGATCACCGGCCAACATGTTGCCGGCGCCGGGTTTGAACTCGTGCTTGCGCAAACCCCCTTGGTGCGTGCCTGGAATGACGCACATGCAACCGTTGTCGGTTTTCGCATCCGTCAGTGCCAACCAGGTAGTCACGACTTTCTCGGCGGGTTCCAACCCCCAATACGTAATATCCTGATGCCAACCGACAAAACCCGCGTTATGCGGTTCTTTTGCAAAAAAAGTCGCCGCCCAGCAAAGGATATCGGGTCCGAGCAAGCTTTCCACCGCATCCAGAATGACGGGATGATGCATTAAATCGTTCACCCAGTTGCATACAAGGTACGACTTAGGTAACTGTTTCGCCGTCGACCAGTTAGCCATACGATCGCGCAGTGTTTCGTAGCGTAGTTGCAGTTCAGTGGCTTCGGTTATTTCCAATACGCGGATGGGATAAACAATCCCTTGGTCTTCAAACTGTTGTATTTGTTCTGAAGATAGGTAATGGCTCATGAGTATTTGACCTTTTGTTCGAAGGAGCGACCGCGCACACTTTTCTGGTCATCGAAAATCGAGTCGCTGTCGGGAAACGGTGGTAGTGGAATACGTATCGGTAATGCTTCCTGCCGCGGTGTCCAGGTCGGTTCGCCACGAACAATGCGGCTATTAAATTCGTCAAAATCGTAATGATCGACCACCGGCCACGCGTCGACTGCCACATACGAGAGTAATAAAAGCGGCCGGGTTGTGTCGTAATGGTTCTCCCGAGAACCATGCACCGTGCGCACATGATGAATGGTAATCGTACCAGCATTTCCAGTTAATGCGACTGCTTCGCTGGTATCCAAAGCGTCCGTATCGAGATCGATAGCACCGACAAAAAAACCGTCGTGATGGTGGTTGTAGACACGCCCTTTATGGGACCTCGGTAATACCATTAACGGCCCGTTGTTTGAATCGCAATCATCCAGCAACACACCGACCGCTAACATGTCTTGATTGGTGTACGGGTAAAAGGCCCAATCTTGATGCCATTCGATCGCGGCATCACCGCCGGGTGGTTTGAAATTCAACTTGGAGTGATCAAAGCGTATGTTGGGCCCGACGAGATCCGCAACGATGTCAAGAATTGCATCTGAACGCATGACTTTGTCGTAAACCGCGTGCTGTTTGACCGGGTCTTTGATTCGGCGTACCACCGGATAATCCTGGGTGTGGCCACGACCGATATCGTAAACCGGGTTGCTTTGGTGGATGTTACGAGATTGATCGATAAATTCTGCCGTTATCTTGCACAATTCCCTAATGGTTTCGTCATCAATAACATTTTCGATGACAAGATAGCCCTGTTCGTGGTAATGCGCGATCTGTTCGGCGGATAGTGCCGGTTTACGCGAACCAGTTGTTGTGGACTTCTGTATGACTTGCACCGGCCACTCCCCGCTGGATGGAAGCTGAATCAGTCGCAAATTTACTCTTTTTTTCGCCGATGTAAATAGAAAAATTCAAGAAGGTACACGGCAATGAATGCAGTGGTTGCCGGTATGCAACACCTTAAAACCGTGTGACGCCTGCGCAAGCAGGAGTCGAGTTAAGAAATCGCTCGAAGAGCGCACGGACAAAGAACAGAATCTTTACTAAAAAGGCATCGGCCCGCGGCCGGATTGTTTTGGTTGGGTTCCGGACAATGCCTGTGGCGTTTCCAGCGTGACGGAGTAGTATGGTCCGGCCGTTTAATTTGCCATGGAACGATTAGTAACGCAATTTGCTGAGTGTATCGTCATCGTTGCGATGCTTAGGTTGTTTCCGCCGCAACGAGACCTCTTTGCCCAAGGGAGAACTGACCTCATCGCGATAAATCCCGTTCAAGGGATGATTAATGCCTTCGACCAGGTAGGGGTCTTCCACAAGAGGATGTTGAAAATCCTGTTTCTTGTTACTCATTGCTGGTGTGCTCCAATACATATTTAGTACCTCATCTATCCAAAAAGGTTTTGAGGTAGATGGTGCATGAAGCGTGCCAGCATTCATGATAGGGATTCCTGGCAGAATAGGTAGCGTTGCACGGGTTATGGTGTTAGTGTTTTAAAGGTTCTAAGCACGACCATGTCGAAATTCGGCAATGTGTGACGAAATATGGCAACTTCAGCGAAGGTGTCCGTCATTAAAGCAGGATGCCGAAGCAATTTCTGTTCGTATTGTCGCGAGTAGAAGATCGCCGAGGCGCGCCTCCCCAAAGCGCGCGTAGGATCTGGTGAGGAACGAACCACATCGATCGAGATATAGCTGTACGAACATAATCGGATCAGGTGTGTCATACAAAATTTCGCGCAATAGTGCGTTCCCATCCCCGGCTAAAAACAAGCTCTTTGTTTTCGAAAGCTTCCATCCGAGCTTTGATGTAAAAGTTCTCTGCGTCTGACCACATCTCGGTTTTTGTTTCACTGTGTACATTCCATTCGTGTCGTTCAAATTCCTCAGTCCAGTGAATAACGGCGCGAGAGCTCAACGGGTCATCCGGATAAATAATGTATGTCTCGCGTGCAATTTCGCTGTTCACGAGATCGTGTTCCAGATTTTTGTGCTTGCCAAAATCGTCGATAATCGACACGGTCGTTTGGCCAGATTTTAGGTCACGTGTGACGGTCCGTTGATTGGAAGATTCTCGCAACGTTTCTTGTTTTAGTGGAGGCGCGGATTCCGGTGGCAGGAAGTTTACTTTGCCATTCCCATCGCCATCGCTATTCCGCACGGGTATTTCCAAATGACTGCCATCGCCGCAGACGGTAAGTATTCCTTTTTCGGGCGAAGGCCATATCATGGGCCAATACGCATTGGAAATCGACACACGTAGTTTATGCCCGCTCGCAACACGATACGCAATATCATCCAGCGGGAGGCGCACACGATAGCGTTGCCCTGCGTTTAGCGGTTGCGGGAATTCGTGACTATCGCGATGGCACAGATTAAAGGTACTAAAACTGATGCGGGTGGCTGCGCCATCCGGCCATACATCGCAAAGACGCACGGCAATATTCGCTTGCACCGTATCGCTGGATAGCTCCAACTCCACCGCCGGCGCACCAACAATAGTCATATCTTGCGGCAACGGACCGGTATCGAATGTCAAGCTATTTGCATCGTCCGTGCGTTGGTCATCCGGCCAGTCTGCGCCTAGCCACATAATGCAAAACTCACCACACGCCGTGCCGGTGTCTTGTGGTGAATCGATCAACCAGGATTGATTAGGCGACTTCGCAGTCACCAGTTTGGTATCGTCAAAAAAGTAGTATTGCGATTCGGTTCTATTATCGGGCCACTCGTCCATGGCGATCCAGTGTCCGTCGCTGATCGCTTGGCTGGTGCTCGGGCGTGTACCGTCTAGGACATAAACACGATAAAGCGGATCGTCTTCGACACCGGTATCAATGTCCTTTAACCAATGATCCCACCAACGCAATGCTTCTTGCAGAAATCCGATACGCGGTTCCGGCACGGCGAAGTGCGGGTACTTGTGCGCCCATGGGCCGATGATAGCTTTGCGCGGACACTGTAGGTTTTCCATCATGCGTGGGATGGGATTAGTATAAGCGTCGTACCAACCACCGACGGCTAAAACCGCCGCCTCAATGGCGCTATAGTCCTCGCAAATGGAACCGTGTTTCCAAAAGGCATCGCGATGTTGGTGTCGCAACCAGTTGTCGACTAACAACGGTGTATTCTCCAGCCGCTCCAACCACATTTCACGCCAACGCTCCGTCGACAATAACGGATCCGGTGGGCGCGATGAATAAGCAAACATGGTCGATGCCCAGCCCAGATTTTCCATTAACAAAGCCCCACCTTTATAATGAATGTCATCCGCGTAACGGTCGTCGGTTGAGCACAGAGTAATAATCGCTTTCAACGCTTCGGGCCTTAATGCCGCTACTTGTAACCCATTGAACCCGCCCCAGGAAATACCCATCATACCGACCTTGCCGGTACACCACGGTTGTTGCGCTAACCATTCAACTACCGCAACGGCATCGTCTTGTTCCTGTCGCAGGTATTCGTCGAACATCAGCCCTTCGGAATCGCCATTGCCACGCATGTCGACGCGCGCACAGGCATAACCATGCCCGGCGAAATAGGGATGAGTCAATGCGTCTCGTACGGCGGTGCCATCACGTTTTCGATAAGGAAGATATTCAAGAATGGCCGGAACAGGGTTTGATTCGGTATCTTCAGGCAACCAGATACGCGCGGCCAGTTCGCAGCCATCCGGCATGGGAATGAAAATGTTTTCGATTTCGCAGACGTTACGAGGAAAGTCGGTAATTACTTTGGTCATTGTCATGTTCGATTTCTTGTAAAAATACGGACAATAGATTTACCTAAACTTTACACTAATCCGAATAAAACCAGCATACACTAATAACATCAGACGATGGGTTAGATGCTTGCTGTCTCGATACGGGATTCGGTGATATATAGGAGATGATGATGCGTACCTATTTTCAAAACGTTTTGTGGTTGTTGATCATGTTTGTGCCGGTGAGCTTCGCGGGTGCCGAAGAGACGGAACGAACCATTGCCGTCAGTGGTGTAGGGTCGGTCAGTGCGGTGCCGGATGTCGCTATCGTGCACGCGGGCGTGCTCACACAAGCCAAAGACGCGCGAGATGCGCTCAACACCAACAATGCGACGATGGAGAAAATCTTTTCGTTGTTAAAACAATATGGCATCGAGGACAAACACATACAAACCTCGGGATTCAATATTCATCCTGAATACGACCGGTCCAAACTGAGTACTACCACGAGAGACAAGATTGTGGGTTACCGGGTAAACAATCAACTACAAATTAAGCTTAAAAAGTTCGCAATCATTGGCGATGTTTTGAATGCGTTGGTGCAAGTCGGTAGTAACCAGATATCGGGCATTAGTTTTACCCATGACAATATCGAGGCCTTGAAGAACGAAGCACGCAAACGCGCAGTGACTAATGCTAACGCACGCGCTGAGTTGTATGCTCAAGCAGCGGGAGTGTCATTGGGTAAAGTCATCTCCATCAGCGAGAGTGCTGCAGTGCAACCGGTTCCTAGATATCAAAGAGGAATAGACATGATGGCGGCGCAGGAATCCGCCGTGCCGATTGCTGCGGGGGAAGACGAAATTCACGCCAAGATCAATATGATTTATTCAATCGCCGAGTAAACAAGAGTGGTGTTTGGTGCGCACGTAGATCAACAACACTTTCGTTGGGTAAGGTCAAGTACAAGTAGCCGATTCGCGACCGGATCGTCATTGGCCGCGACATACAATAATATTGGAAGTTAAAATTTTCGCCGAGTCTATTGCAACCGGCGAGTTATCTGACCAACAATACGCCCAAACCACGAGGGGCTTATCCTATGAATAACGAAGTCGTCATAACCTGCGCTATCACCGGCGCGGGCGATACGTTTGGCAAGCACCCGGATCTGCCGGTCACTCCGGAGCAAATTGCCAATTCCGCAATCGATGCCGCCAAAGCTGGCGCTTCCATCGTGCATTGTCATGTACGTGATCCGGAGACCGGCAAAGGCAGTCGGGATGTGAATCTGTACAAGGACGTCGTCGACCGTATTCGTAGTTCGGACGTCGATGTGGTGATCAATTTGACTGCGGGCATGGGCGGCGATTTGGAAATTGGCTCGGGGGAAGCGCCCATGCAATTCGGTTCTGGCACGGATTTGATCGGCCCGATTGAACGCCTGGCGCACGTGGAAGCACTGTTACCCGAAATTTGTACATTGGATTGTGGTACGTTGAATTTCGGCGATGGCGATTACACCTACATCGCGACCCCCAATCAATTGCGCACCGGTATTCAAAAAATTAAGGAACTAGGCATAACGCCTGAGTTGGAAATTTTTGATTCAGGGCATCTCTGGTTCACTTTGCGTTTGATTCAGGAGGGGTTAGCCGACGAAACTGCGATGTGGCAGTTTTGTCATGGTATACCCTGGGGTATGCCGGCTGAGCCCGCGGTGTTGCAAAGTCTGGTGAACATGCTGCCGCAGGGCGCATTTTGGACCAGTTTCGCTATCAGCCGCATGCAAATGCCTTGGGTGGCGCAGTCAGTGTTATTAGGCGGACATGTACGTGTTGGCTTGGAAGACAATCTATATTTGGAGCGCGGCGTGTTCGCGAGTAATGCGCAACTGGTGGAAAAGGCGCGCAACATCGTCGAGTTAATGGGTGCTTCCATCGCGACACCCGAGCGTACTCGGGAAATTTTGAATATCGCTAAGCGCAGCTAATGGAGGTTAAAAACGTCACCATAGTCGGTGCTGGCGTGATTGGCGCCGGTTGGGCCGCGCGCTGTCTTGCGCATGGCCTGGATGTGATGGCTTGGGACCCGGCGCCGGATGCGGAGAAATTATTACGCGTCAGCGTCGAGAATGCATGGCCTGCTGTCAGCAAACTTGGGCTTTATCCGGGTGCAAGTATGGACCGTTTGCGTTTTGCGTCCAGTCTTGAAGATGCTTGTGCGGATGCTAATTTTATTCAGGAGAATGCTCCCGAGCGCGAAGATTTGAAACGCGAGGTGCATGCGCAAATCGATGCTGCGGCGCAGGGCAATGCCATCATCGCGTCCAGCACCTCGGGTTTATTGCCCAGCGGCTTTCAATCGGATTGCAACCACCCGGAACGGGTCATTGTCGGTCATCCGTTTAACCCAGTGTACCTGTTGCCGTTGGTCGAGGTCTTGGGTGGCGAAAAAACCAATGCGGCATCAATCGAGCGAGCGATGGAGTTTTACAAATCCATTGGCATGTATCCGCTCAAAGTGCGCAAGGAGATCGGTGGATTTTTGTCCGACCGTTTACAAGAGGCTTTGTGGCGCGAAGTGTTGCATTTGGTGAATGACGATGTTGCGACGACTGAAGAACTCGATGCGGCGATTGCTTATGGACCGGGGTTACGTTGGGCGATTTGGGGAACGTGTTTGATTTTCCACTTGGCCGGTGGGGAAGGCGGGATGCGGCATATGTTGCAACATTTTGATCCTTCCTTGTTTCCCTGGACAAAGTTAGAGCCACCGAAAATCACCGATGCTTTAATAGGTAAGATGGCAAATGGCACGGAACAACAAGCGGCTGGCCGTACAATAAAAGAGTTAGAGCAATTACGGGACAATTGTCTTATCGGTATTATGCGAGCTCTACAGGAATACAAAGTCGGTGCGGGACAGGTGTTGTCGGAAAATGAAAAACGGCGGCAGGGATTGGCCGGTAAATAGGAGGAAAGTTACTAAGACGCTCTCCAGTTATGTCATTTCGAGCAGCGTGAGAAATCTTTTCTTTATACTGTGTTTTTATCAATTGACGAAAACTAAGATTTCTCCTTACAGTCGAAACGACAAAATTAATTTTTCGTTGTTTGCTTAGATAAATATGTAGTTTAGATCATGGATTTCGCACTGACCGAAGAACATCAGATGATTGTCGAAAGCGTGCGCGCTTTCGTCGAACAAGAACTGTACCCCTATGAAGAAGAAGTTGAAAAAACCGACGCTGTCCGGCCGGATTTGGTGGAGAAAATCAAACAACGTGCCAAGGAGCAAGGTTTTTACGCCGCCAACATGCCGGAAGAACTGGGTGGTGGCGGTCTCGACACGGTGTCGCTGACTTTGATGGAGCGCGAATTGGGGCGAGCCAATTTTATATTGCAATACACGGTCGCCCGGCCCAGTAATATTCTGCAGGCCTGTGCCGGTTCGCAATTGGAAGAATACTTATTACCCACCATACGTGGTGAACGCACCGAATGTCTGGCCATGACCGAACCGGACGCGGGTTCCGATTTGCGCTCGATGAAATGCAGCGCCGTGCGCGATGGAGACGACTATGTAATCAACGGCACCAAACATTTCATCAGTCATGCTGATCTTGCCGACTACGTCATTCTTTTTGCCGCCAGTGGCGAGGAAGACACGCCGCACGGAAAGAAGAAAAAAATCACCAGTTTTTTAATCGACAAGGGTACACCGGGTTTCAATGTACGGGATGGCTATCGCAGCGTGTCCCATCGTGGTTATCATAATTGTATATTGGAATTCGACAATTGCCGCGTGCCGGTGTCGTCGATACTGGGTGAAGAGCATTGTGGATTCGATGTAGCCAATCAATGGTTGAGCGCCACGCGTTTGCAGGTGGCGGCCATGTGTTTAGGCCGTGCCTATCGTGCGTTGGAACTGAGTATCGATTGGGCGGCCAACCGCAAACAGTTCGGTCAGACCATCGGCAAATTTCAGGGTGTATCGTTTAAGTTGGCGGATATGGCTGTACAACTGGAAGCAGCCGAGCTGTTGACACTAAAAGCGGCATGGAAACATGACCAGGGTGCGATGACGGATCAAGATGCGGCTATGGCCAAGTTATATGCGACAGAAATGTTGTCGCGGGTATCCGATGATGCATTACAAATTCATGGTGGCATGGGTCTGATGGCTGATTTGCCGTTGGAGCGTATTTGGCGCGATCACCGGGTCGAACGGATTTGGGAAGGTACTAGCGAAATTCAGCGGCATATTATTTCTCGAGGTTTGTTGAGACCTCACGAGTCGTAAATCCATGAACCGTGCAGCGGCGTTACAACGTTTGTTGCGGCCGCGTCATGTTGCCGTCATCGGCGGCAACGAGGCGCGAGAGGTTATCCGGCAATGCGAAATGATGGGTTATTCCGGCGAAATGTGGCCGGTCAACCCAGGTAAAGACACATTAGGCGGTAAAAAATGTTTTGCATCGGTAAAAGATTTACCGCAAGCACCTGATGCTAGTTTTATTGCCGTGCCGCAGGAGCTGACAATCGCCACTGTGCGTAATCTTGCGCGAATGGATGCGGGTGGCGCCGTATGTTTCGCGGCCGGGTTTGCAGAAATGGGGGAAGAGGGCGCGCGGTTGCAAGACCGCTTAGTAAACGCCGCCGGTGATATGCCAGTTATTGGGCCGAATTGCTACGGCGTGTTGAATTATCTCGATAACGTCGCCTTGTTGCCGGACAATCACGGTGGTCATCCCGTCGATCGTGGTGTGGCAATTGTCACCCAAAGCGGCAACATGGGTATCAGCATGACCATGCAACAGCGTTCCTTGCCCTTGGCTTATCTCATATCGGTGGGTAACCAGGCGTGCCTCGGTATGCATGACTATATCGATGCTTTGTGCGAGGATGAACGTGTTAGCGCCATCGGTTTGCACATCGAAGGTCTAACTGATGTTTCGTCCTTTTGCGACGCCGCCATTAAAGCGCTACGCAAAGGCGTGCCCATTGTTACCTTGGCGACGGGTCGTTCGGAGTTAGGGCGTAAAACCACTATTAGTCATACCAGTTCGTTGGCAGCGGCCAGCGACATCATGGATGCATTGTTCGAGCGTTTAGGCATCGCCCGCGTCGTTACGCTGACGGAATTTTTAGAAACATTAAAGTTTTTGTCGGTAAATGGCACATTGCCTGGAAACAGCATCGCTTCCATCAGTTGCTCGGGTGGCGAGGCTGCCTTAACCGCCGATTTGGCGGAAAGCATCGGTTTGGACATGCCGCCTCTAAACGATAAACAACAGCGCGATTTGCAAAGTGTGCTCGGTGAGCGTGTGTTGTTATCTAATCCTCTCGACTATCACACCTATATATGGGGCGATGGTGACGCTCAGCGGCGGTGCTTCGCCGCCATGGCCCAAGGCGGGCAAGATATCACACTCAAAATTATCGATTTTCCTCATGACGATGTTTACGGCTATTGGGTGCAAACCATCGATGCATTTATTGGCGCCTTGCAACAAACCAATAGCCGGGGGGCTGTGGTGAGTACGTTGCCGGAGACGTTGCCGCGCGCCACCCGGGAGCATTTGATCGAAAAAGGGGTGGCGCCTATGCAAGGTTTACAAGAGTGTCTGATTGCGGTGAAAGCGGCGGCACACATAGGACGGTGTCAAGGAAGGGTGGATGAGGCGCGTGGCGTGTTAGCCGTTGAACTGGTGGGCACCAATGAGACCGTGCTGGATGAATGGCAAAGCAAACAACTGCTGGCAAAGAGTGGATTGTCCATACCACGCGGTCATTTGGCGACCGAAGACAATGCGTCAAGTATTGCCGAAGAAATCGGTTTTCCAGTGGTCGCAAAAGCGGTGGGTGCAAATATTCAACACAAGACAGAATTAAACGCGGTCAGACTCAACCTTGCCAATGCACAGGATGTTACCAGCGCGATGGCGGAATTACGACAACACTCCGAACAGTTTCTGATAGAACAAATGATTGATGGTGTAGTAGCCGAACTCATTGTTGGTGTTACACGGCATAATCAATTCGGTCTAGTCATGATCATCGGCAGCGGTGGTGTGTTGACGGAATTGGTTCAAGACACCGTGACCTTGTTGTTACCGGTGACTAGGAACGACGTTGTTGAAGCAGTTGGCCGGCTGCGTGTAATGAAGTTACTCACTGGATACCGTGGCAAACCACCGGGTGACCTAGAAGCGTGTATCGATGCCATCATGTCAATCGCAACATTCGCGGGAGGAAAAGCAGACAGATTGTTAGAATTGGATGTTAATCCGTTGTTGGTTTTGCCCAAGGGACGCGGCGCAGTAGCGGCGGACGCCTTGGCGCGAATTATGGAATAGTGAATGGGTTGGGTTCGTTACGATTCCCGGATATTCCAACTAAGACCCACTTTGGGCATAAGTTCCATAAACGGGTCAGGATTTAATTCTTCGACGTTAACCAAACGGCCGACATCCCAATCACCACGGGCCACGAGTAGTGCAGCAGTTACCAACGGCACCGCAGTGGTATATGAAATAGCCTGGGAACCAATTTCGCGGTAACACTCGGCATGATCACAAATGGTGTAGATAAAAATCTCCTTTGGTGCTCCATTTTTTGATCCTTTGACCAGACAGCCTATGCAGACCTTGCCGGAGTAGTTTCGCCCAAGCGACTGTGGATCCGGTAGCACCGCTTTCAACAGCCTGATGGGCACCACTGCATTGCCATCCACATTCACAGCCTCGCTCGACAAGAGGCCGATCTTTTTTAGCACATTGAAGCAATTAATATAATGATCATTAAACCCCATCCAAAATTCGATGCGTTTTGCCGGAATGTTAAATGGCAGAGAGTGCAATTCATCGTGACCCATCGAATACACTCGGTGTTCTCCGAGTTGAGGAAAATCATAGGTCGTCGATTTTGAATGATGTGGGATAGTCACAAAGCGGCCATTTTCCCAGTAGATAACATCTTCCAGTATCTCTCTCAAGTTGGTTTCCGGGTCGAAATTTGTTGCGAAAAAACGTCCGTGATTGCCTGCATTGACGTCCATAATATCAATAGTGTCTATCGCATCGATCAGATGTTTGTGAACATAGGCGCAAAACGCATTCACCGCGCCGGGATCGAAACCGATGCTCAGGATACCGGTCGTTCCGCGTACCGAAAATTCATCTTTGTACTTCCATTCATAGTTTGCATACCAGGACGGCGCCTCGTTCATTTGACCTTCGAGCTCGTAAACTGCGGTGTCCAGGTAGTGGGTGCCAGTTTGCAGACAGGCCTGCATTATTGAAAGGTTGCAGTAAGGGCTGGCAGTGTTCAGCACCAGGGTCGAGTTCGTGCGGGCGATTAATTCCTCGACCTGTTTTATGTTCATTGCATCGACTTGAACCGAGTAAATTCTACTATCCGGATTTTTGGCGTTTTCTTTATTTTTGATAGTTTCGATAATCGCATCACATTTATCGATCGTTCGTGAGGCCAGACAGATATCTCCCAACTCGTCGTTATGCTGGGCGCATTTATGTGCCGTTGCCGCACCTACTCCGCCGGCGCCGATGATCAAAGTGTTAGTCATTAAACCTTTTCCCGTTGTCAAGACAACCGGTTACGGTAATCTTCAAAACCAAATTCTCGAATAATGTTGATCCTGCCGCTTTGCGCATCCCGAATCGCAATAGAGGGTAGGCAGACACCATTGAACATGGTGTTTTTTACCATCGTATAACAGGCCATATCTTCGAACACCAGTTTTGACCCTATTTGCAATGGTTCCTCGAATGAATACAGGCCGATTTCATCGCCAGCCAGACAAGTAGGACCGCCAAGTCTGTAGGTATGCAGATACTCGTCGGGAGCGCCCGCATTCGTGATGTCAGGATGGTAAGGCATTTCCAAAACATCCGGCATGTGGGCTGTGGCGGATACGTCTAGCACTGCGATATTGTTGGGTAGCACATCCAGAACGGAGGCCACTAGAACACCTGCGTTTAACACGACCGCTTCTCCCGGTTCTAAGAACACCTCCACGCCGTAACGTTCCTTAAACTCTATAATCAGCTCGCAAAGCGTATCGACATTGTAGTCGTCGCGCGTTATGTGATGACCGCCGCCAAAATTCACCCAATCCATTTTCTCGACGAAGTCACCGAAATTTTGTTCCACTACGCGTAAGGTCCGTTCGAGTGCATCGGCATTATGACCACATAAGGTATGAAAATGCACACCGGTGATTCCGTCTAACGCATTTGGCTCAAAATCATTTAACTTTATGCCAAGTCTGGAGCCTGGGCGACAGGGATCGTATGTGGTGACTTCGACTTCGCTGTGTTCGGGATTGATTCGAATACCGCAACGAATTTCCCGGTCGGCTCGCGCAATATTGGGTTTAAAACGAAGCCATTGAGAAATCGAGTTAAAAACCACGTGTCCGCAATAGCTAAATAGTTCTTCAATTTCGCTCTCGCGATACGCCGGCGCGCACAGATGTACCGAGTCGCCGAACGCTTCGAAACCGAGTCGGGCTTCGAACAACGAACTCGCCGCGGTTCCACTAAGATACTTCTGCATAACCGGAAAGGTTTTGAACATAGCGAATGCTTTAAGTGCAAGTAGAATGTGGCATCCGGTTTGAAGCTGTATGTTCCCCAGCGTCGCAAGATTGGCGTGTAATGCACCCTCGTCAATCACATAGCAAGGTGTAGGCAGGTTTTCAAAAGCCTGGTTCATGATCCGATGAAACTAATGGCTGTGGGGTAATGAAGTATGAGCGACACCATGAAGTGTATTCGTAACTGGAAAAGCTCACGTTTGTGTCGTTGTTGGCAGCAGTGACCTTAACCGATGGGGTTTGCAAAAAGGGAGGCCAGCAGCCCTCTTTCTTGATCGCCGACGAGGACTCATGCTTCGCCAGCGAAACCATATGTTATTTCGAAATTATCTTGGACAAGTTCACTGCAAACACCATGATCCAAGTGGTTCTGCAGGTACTACCGAATCAACGACCAATATTACGTTTGCGTAGTTGTTGCGGCGAACGCGTTTTACGTCGCTCGGCGTCTTTTTCCCGCGCCTGCGCCAGACGGATAAAAGTCTCGTGACAGCTCGTATCCTTGGTGGAAGCCGATGTTCGCTGAACGTACGTTCCGTCGCCCTGCATCTCCCAGGCACTGCGCTTATCTTCAAGCTGAGTCAATAAGATCGTTCTTAGCTCTTCGCGTAACTCAATCGGTTCTACCGGTACCACGACTTCCACTCGGGCCTCCAGATTGCGCATCATCATATCCGCCGAACCGACGTAATACTCTTCGTCGCCGCCGTTGCGGAAATAATAAATGCGGGTATGTTCGAGAAATCGTCCGACGATACTGATTACCCGAATGTTCTCTGACAAGCCCGGTACACCCGGTCGCAAGCGGCACGTATCACGAATGATTAGATCTACTTTCACCCCCGCTTGAGAGGCCTCGTATAATGCACGAGTAATATCGACGTCTTCTAGCGCATTAGTCTTGAACTGAATTAAACCTGGGCTGTTATCACTGTGCTTTTCGATCTCCCGTTTAATCTTGTTAAGCATAGCTTTTTTTAACAACTTGGGTGCCGGCAAGAGTTTTCTGTAAGCCCGTTTCGGCGAGTATCCAGTCGTTAAGTAATTAAACAACTCGGTAACGTCTTGGCCCAGCGCATCATCACAGGTTAGCAGGCCAACATCGCTGTACAGACGCGCTGTTCCCGCATGGTAATTACCGGTACCTAAATGCATATATCGTCGCAGTCCGCTGTAGTCTTGACGTACCACCAGGATTACTTTGCAGTGCGTTTTCAGATCGACCACGCCATAGGTGACATGGATACCCGCTTCTTCCATACGGCTCGCCCAACGTATGTTCGCCGCCTCATCAAAGCGTGCCTTCAATTCCACCACCACCGCCACCTGTTTGCCGTTTTGTGCGGCATCAATCAAGGTATCGACGATCCTACTTTCGCTGGAAGTACGGTACAGCGTCATCTTGATGGCGCGAACCTTGGGATCGGTGCTGGCGGTTTCGAGAAAACGTTCCACTGAATTCGTGAACGACTCATAGGGGTGTTGTAACAGAATCGAACCCGCATCCCGAATGATGTAAAAGATGCTGCGTGAATCCAGCAATTTGTAGTGCTCCGCCGGATGGTGCGCGGGATCGTGCAAATCGGTCAACGGCAGCATCGCAATTTCCATCAAATCCCGGGTCGCCAACATACCGGGTGTTTGATAGACATCGTTATGATTGTCCAACCCCAGCTCCGCAGCCAACATGCCACTACGCACGGGGTCCATGGTGTCTTGCACTACGACACGCACAATGGGCGCGAACTTGCGATCCCGCACTTCGGACTCGATCATCTCCATTAAGTCGTTGGCCCTGCCTTCATCTTTCTCTGTGTTTGCGTTACGCGTCACATAAAACACTTCGCAAGCTTCGACAATCATGTCGGCAAATAGAAGATCCAAGTTATTCGACATCACGTCTTCCAGCGGAACAAAACGGTTTTCCGTGCCGACTTGTAAAAAGCGGGGAATACCGGCTCCCACCGGTACCTTAACCCGCGCCAATGATGTCTCAGTGCCTTTCGGATAACGCAGCGTGACCAGAAGATTCAATGACAGATTGGAGATAAACGGAAACGGATGGGCTGGGTCCACCGATTGAGGAGTGACTAGTGGAAAAATATTCTTAAAATAATATTCACGCAATTCACGCCGCTTGGTCTCATCCAGCGAAGCATACGTTTCGACGTATACACCGTGTTGTTCTAATTGTTTCAATAGTTGTGGTAGCAGCGCGTCCTTTTGCGCCTCGATATCGCGCACCACCGCGTCACATTCCGAGATTTGTTGTTGTGGTGTTCGTCCATCAACCGTGAGCTGCAAAACGCCGGCGCCAACCTGTTGTTTTAAGCCGCCGATGCGCTTCATGAAGAACTCGTCGAGGTTCGAACTGACTATGGAAAGAAACTTTATCCTTTCCAACAGTGGTGTTCGATCGTCCTGCGCTTCATTCAAGACCCGGCGATTGAATTGCAGCCAGGTGAGTTCGCGATTGAGGTAATACTTCTTTGAGGAAAGATCTATTCGACGTGTTGGACGAGCAGAGGCTGCCCTACGCCGTGCGGGGGATCGCTTCTTTGTGATTGCCGTTGTATGAACCGTTTCCGCTTGGTTTGTACTTACATCTGTCATGTTGTTTCTCTGTGTATATTCAGTATTTTGCCGGAATGAAGGTCTGGTCGCCGATCGGTGGGCGTACATAACCAGCCGCGGATTTGCGCTTGGGTAATTTGACCGGCTCCGGTGTTAAATCCTCGTAATCGAACAAACTTAATAAATGACTGATGCAGTTCAGCCGGGCCCGTTTTTTGACATCGGCATTGACCACATACCAGGGTGCTTGCTTGATATCAGTGTGTGCAAACATGATGTCCTTGGCCTGCGAATACTCGACCCAACGGTTGCGCGATTCCAGATCCATCGGACTCAGTTTCCAGTGTTTGGTCGCATCCGTCACCCGGGCTCGGAAGCGGCGTTCTTGTTCTTGGTCGCTCACCGAGAACCAATATTTGATCAGCTTCAGTCCGGAACGGGTCAACATGCGTTCAAACTCCGGACAAGAGCGTAGAAACTCTTTGTATTCCTCGTCCGTACAAAAACCCATCACCCGTTCCACCCCAGCACGGTTGTACCAACTACGGTCGAACAACACCATCTCCCCGCCAGCGGGAAGATGCTCCACATAGCGTTGGAAATACCACTGAGTTTTTTGCCGTTCGGTGGGCGCCGGCAGCGCCACTACCCGGCATACGCGCGGGTTTAAACGTTCAGTAATGCGTTTGATGGTTCCGCCCTTGCCGGCGGCGTCCCGGCCCTCGAATATGACCGCGACCTTCAATCCCTTGGCTTTGATCCACTCCTGAAGTTTCACGAGTTCGATCTGGAGTTTCCCCAGTTCCTTTTCATACGCCTTGTTGGTTAACTTTTTGGTCTTGCTACTTTTCGCGGGTGCTTGCTCGTCTTTATCGACCAGGTCGCTTACGGAAATAAACGTTTCCGGTTTTTTCTCTTTTTCTTTATTCACGTTGTAGACCTCTGTGGTTATGCGGAGGGGCGCCCCGACAGCGCATTTATGTGTTGGAACACGCGCTCCGGCGTCTGTAGTTTACAGAATAAATATTTATAAACTTGATCAAGATCAATTATTGAATGGACTGAATCGCACACAGTGCAGACTATACCAGCAATGCTCTGTCTTAATGACAGATGTAAAACTGGCGGTATATAGCCCGTTTTTGTTCGCTCGTTGTACGGCCGACAGCAAGATTGCAGGTACATTCCCAAAAGCGCGGAACCCGTGCGGCCCGATCCTCCCCTAAGAGGATACTTGGCGCCAGCGAACGGGATGCGGGGCGGAATTCGGCTCGCAGGTTTAAAAACGACGGGTAATCGGACAAGTATCACGAGAGAACCTTAGCATGAAGAAGAAAAACGCCGCTAGAGAACGTTCGCGGGATGCCTCCAAGCAGGACATCTTAATAGAGGGTAAACGGCCGATTCTGGTACCGGTGGATTTTTCCGCGCATTCAGAAGCGGCTCTCGAATATGCTGCACACCTGGCTGAGTGCTTACAGGTGCCGCTGGCCGTGCTCCACGTCGTGCACGATCCGGGTGATGCCCCGGGGTATTACCACCTCAAAAATCGCAAGCAACAACTGCTTCGTCTTGAGGATGTCGCCCAGGAGATGTTGGGTGAGTTCATGACCAAGATGCTTAAACGGCATTCCGAGACGAAAGTATTGGAAAACGCCGAGCGCTTATTGGTGACGGGTTTACCGGTTACACGGATTTTGGAAGTTGCCAGTAAACTCCGGCCGGAAATGGTGGTCATGGGCAGCGCAGGACGAACCGGTCTATCCCATTTTCTGCTCGGCTCCAAGGCTGAGCAATTGCTGCGCTTATGCCCCTTCCCCGTCACTATCGTAAAGCTTCCCGTAGACCAAGAGTGATAACGAGAACATATAAGACAAAACACGGCTTCTTACGGATAGATCAGCTTCAATTCACGCCCCGGTCAGTGTCGGCTATCGTGGCAACGGTTTTATTGGTTTTTATCGCATTGCCGGCACTCGCTGCTGAGGAAGTCCAAGCTGAAATAGCTTGGGGATTTATGGCCATGAATCTTTTTGGTGGTCTTGCACTGTTCCTGTACGGAATGGAGAAAATGGCCGAAGCGCTGAAAGCAGTCGCCGGTGAGCGCATGAAGTTGATCCTGGCCAAACTCACTACCAATCGTTTCATGGGTGCTTTGACCGGGGCCTTTGTAACCGCAGTGATCCAGTCGTCTTCCATCACCACCGTGTTAGTGGTCGGTTTCATCTCCGCCGGGCTCATGTCTATGGCGCAGTCCATTGGCGTCATCATGGGTGCCAACATCGGCACAACGATCACCGCTCAGATCGTCGCTTTCAAAGTCACCAAGGCGGCGTTACTGATAATCGCGGTGGGTTTCAGTATGCTGTTCTTTTCCAAACAGGAACGTATAAAGCAATATGGCTCGATCCTGATGGGTCTGGGTATGGTGTTTTTTGGCATGGCTGTAATGAGTGATGCCATGAAACCGCTGCGCAGTTATCAGCCCTTTCTGGACCTGATGGTCAGCATGGAAAATCCCGCTATCGGTATTCTGATCGCCGCTGCTTTTACCGGTCTGATTCAATCCTCGTCCGCCACCACGGGTATCGTAATTGTTATGGCCAGTCAGGGGTTTATCTCCCTGCCCGCAGGCATCGCACTGGCTTTCGGAGCCAACATCGGAACTTGTGTTACCGCGTTACTTGCGGCCATCGGTAAACCCAGGGAAGCTGTGCGGGCCGCGGTTGCGCATGTTCTGTTTAATGTGGCGGGTGTGGTGATCTGGGTTGCTTTTATTCCACAGCTCGCGGCTTTTGTTACGTGGTTGTCCCCAGTCCATCCCGAACTCAGCGGTATGGGACGGCTCGCCGCCGAAACGCCGCGCCAGATCGCCAACGCCCATACCATCTTCAACGTTGCCAACACCTTGATCTTCATCTGGTTTGCCGCGCAAATTAGCCGTTTGGTGGAACGGATGGTGCCGGACCGCCCCCTGGAGGCGGACAGCGTTATCATTCGTCCGAAATACCTGGATGAGGAGCTGCTCGCCACCACATCGCTCGCCCTCGACCGGGTAAGACTCGAGGCGTTACACATGGGCGAACACGTGCAACGCATGTTGTCCGAAGTAATACCGGCGATAGCCAACCGCAACCGGAAGGCACTGGACACCATTCAGAATATGGATGACCAGGTCGACATCTTGCACGGACATACCATCGAATACCTCGGCAAGATCAGCAAAACCGCGTTAACCGATGATCAAACTAAAGAGTTCGTCAAACTCATGGAAGCGGTGAACAATCTGGAGAACATCGGCGACGTCATCGAAACGGACTTGGTGGGGCTCGGGAATAAGCTTATCGATGAAGGTATTTCAATCAGCGAGGCGACAAAACAAGTGTTACGCGATATTCACGCTGTGGTATCGAAGTCGGTAGATGCCGCCGTCCAAGCGGTGTCTCAAGGTTCCGAGGTCGCGGCCCAGGTGGTCACTAATATGAAAGACGATATCGTGCGTCTGATGGAATCCGCCGCCATGCACGAAATCGAACGGTTGGTGGCGGAGGAACCCAACCGGATTCCCGCTTACACTATCGAGATGGACATCATCGAGAAACTCAAGCGGATTTATTACTTCGCCAATCGTATGGCCAAGACCGTGACCCCCGAAATCGTTCTACAAAAGCCCGCATAGCGTTCGGCCTGCGAACGAACGATGTTAGGGGATGGATTTGCATCAGGGAGACAGTGCTATTGTTTCCTGTGCTTTCTTAGCTTGGAATATTCGATCCTCTCTAAACCAATTTAAATTAGGATTCAAGTTCTTTCAAGATTTTCTGGGCTTTTTTAATTTGCTCCTTAAGCACTTTTTCCTGAAGTTGTAGCCTTTTTATTTCTTTGGCGGATGGCTTTTTAGCGGAAGTTTCTTGTTTATGTTCCTCTCTAACCCGCTTCTGTTTTCTTTTCAGTTTATCCAAAACTTTTTCGACACTTTTTGTATCAAGTTTCTTGCCTTTCTTCTTCTTGCGGGCGAATTTGCTTACGGTTTTTGTTAAGCCCTTCAGTTTCATAGTTTGAGTCTCAATGTGCTAGTTGATTGTTCATGGCTCATCCGTGTGCCGTGTCTGAGCTGGCCATTTTCTCGATTTCTTCTGAGTCCAACATGATTTCTTCCTCGGCTTCAGCAACCAACACGTCATGTGAAGCCATCATTGCCTGTGCGCAGTTGATCATTTTCCGCGATACGTCTGTGGCATACGCACTGTCATTGAGCAAAGACGTCGCCATGTGCGGTGTAATCAGCTGATCTCGAAGTAATTTATCCACAGTCTCACCCAACTCTTGCACGTCCTGCTCGAGCTCTATTCTTAACACATCCAGCCCCATCGACTCGAGTTCCTCCACTTTGGTCTTACGCAGCAAGTGAACCTCTTTGAGAATCGATGCCATACGATACCGCAATTTGTTGTACTCGGTGCGGATGTACTCATTGTCCGACATCATGTATAGAGTCGTGTTCTCACGAAGGTGTTTGACGTCTTTGACGCTTTCGACAATATCCGACGCGGCCTGCCGGATACGGTACAGGCTTTCCGAAAAAACGCTTGAAAGATTTGCCTGGGATCGGCTAATGAAATCAATGATCGCACTGTACAGAACCTTGACTTTTTTCTCATACAGTCCCTCGAGATCGAATTCGATGATTTCCTTGTCTTCATCGATAGTCTTTTTCAAATCCTCCGACTCCAGTATCTGGGTTCGATGCAGATTCATACCATGTGCCATCACTTCGAATGCGGCATCGAACAGATGCAAGGTTTCTTTCCTGACGGATTCGATTACCGTATCCGGGAAATCGATGGCAGCATCATTCAGGTATTTGGGTGCTAGTATGTCGTCAGCCGGTGCGGCAAATAGCTTGCATAAGAAGTTAGCCAATGTATTAATCAACGGCACCATGACCAAAACCCCCACCAGATTGAAGAAGGTGTGGAAAACTGCTAGCTTGAGTGTGTAGTCGTCGTTGGCGATACCAACACGTGCGCTAAAAGCATCGACCGCTGTCACAAATTGGCTGATAAAAACGATGGCAATGATACCGGTGATTACATTAAATATGAGATGCGCTCCCGCCAACCGTTTGCCTTCCACGTTGGCGCTCAAAGAGCCGATAATCGCGGTAATGGTCGTGCCGACATTCGCGCCAATGGCTAGCGCAAGGCCGTTTTCATAAGTAATCTGGTTGGCCGCCAAGGCGGTCAGTATCAATACCAGGGTGGCATGGCTGGACTGCATTACTACGGTCGCCAAGGTTCCAATGCCAGCGAACAGGAACAATCCTGCGTATCCTGGTACCGCGTAGGCGGCTAAATCGAAACTATCCCGAAATGCTTCGAAGCCTTCCTTCATGTGGTGGATGCCGAGAAACAGGAAACCAAGTCCGGCCAGTACGGAACCTATGCCCTTCAGGTGTTTCGATTTCTGAAAGGCCAGTATGATGCCAAATACCAACATCGGCATGGCGTAGGCCGAGATCTTGACCTTCAGGCCAAACCCGGCGATTAGCCAGGCGCCGGTGGTTGTGCCGATATTGGCGCCAAAAATAATACCGATACCGGCGACCAGCGTGATAAGGCCAGCGCTGATAAAGGAGATAGTAATAACCGAGACCAGCGAACTCGACTGCATAATGGTCGTAGTCACGATGCCAAAACTTAGACTTTTCCACAGTTTATCCGTGCTGTTTTTTAACAGGCGTTCCAGAATGCCGCCGGTAAAAGCCCTGAACCCGTCTTCCAGAAACAGCATGCCAAATAAGAATATCGCCACGCCGGCGGCGATTTCCTTGAAATCAGGGCTGATCCATAGGCCATAGGCGAGAATAAGGAAAATGGCTGGTAACAGTGATTTTTTTAGCATTGTTGAGTTCTCAAACTTTTGTTGTTATGTGTGGTGTTCCGGTCGGAAAACGCCAATGTTTAGATTTGTCATAACAAGCATACGGGCATTCCGGTCCATGCGGATGTGTGTATTCTAGTTGTGTATCTCGGTAGACGACAACGCGTTTCTCCCACATCATGTGCGAAATGGTGAATTAATGCAAAATTGCATTTTCTCTTTGAATACGAATTTGTGCGCACTTCCGATAGATAGCAATGCTATTCGGATTTATACAAAAAATCCGTAACTGTTGGTAATCAACGATTTTCCCGCGAGAACAGCAGTAATTCTTGATCGAAATCAAGAAATTCAGTGCAAAATGGTCATAATCGCGTTCAGGCACGATTTTTCGGATTGAGTTTACGTGCTTGTCTGGTTGAGGGCACATCAATCCGGTCAAACACTCGATAGTTATGGCCTGGGCACTAACGGCGCTCATTTATTGACGCCAACCGGGATAGAAACAGGCTGAATCCCAATACAATAACTGATCATGCTTAGCAGATTCTTGATAACTTGAGATGGATTGGCTGACGAACGAGATAACCGGCAATTGGCACGCGATAACTAGTTTTCTTGCCTTCGATAGCGCGCGCCTGACGGAGCCGGAGATGATAATGCGGTTAACGCTACAAGTTCTGCTGCTGCTCGGTTCTGCGTTTTTCTCCAGTTCTGAGAGCGCGCTGTTCTCATTGTCCCGCCTCGATCTGCAACAACTACGCCGCGAGCGCAACCGTCACTCTGAAGTCCTGCATGAACTGCTCGACCAGCCCCGCCGTTTGATTATTTCTATCTTGAGTGGCAATGAGCTAGTCAATATTGCGGCTGCCGCGAATATGGCGGCGATCCTGGTGAATCTCTATGGTGACGGACGGGCAGGGTGGATCAATTTGTTGATTATGGTGCCGTTGTTGTTATTGTTTGGGGAGGTAACGCCAAAAACAATCGCCGTTGCAAATCCGGTGCGTTTTAGCACCGGAATTGTTGCTGCGCCGATGAGTTTGTGGGTCAAAGTCGTGACGCCGCTGCGTTGGGCCATTCGCGGGGTTGCTGACAGAGTTACGACGCTCATTGTCGGCGAAGAGAAGGCCGCAGAAAATATCTTGCAGATGGACGAATTCCTGACGTTGGTCGAGCACGTAGCGCGGGAAGGGGCGTTGGACGCCACCGAGCGTGCGTTGATATACAACCTGCTCGAAGCCAGCGACACGGAAATCGTAGAAATCATGACACCACGCACGCGCACACAGTTTTTAAATGCGGATATGACGGTGGTTGAAATGGTCGAGCAATTCAAGCTTTACCGCCACCCACGGGTACCCGTATTCCGCATGCATCGTGATAATCTGGTTGGCTTCGTTCATGCCGAAGACATCGTACGTTTGGTAATGGATAAGGTCGACCTCACCCAGTTGACACCGGAAGACATCATGCACCCACCCATCGTCGTGCCACTCACCAAGAAGGTCGACGAGATGTTCGACTTCTTCAAAGACAACCGGGTACGTGCTGCCGCCTGTTTAAACGAGTTCGGTGGCGTCGAAGGGTTCATCACCATGAAAGATGTGTTGAAGTTCATTTTTGGCCAGATCAGTGGCGATGTTAAAGGGGATGAGTACTACCAGGAAAAGGATGACAACACATATGAAGTCGCCGGCGACATGACACTAACCGATTTCAATAACTTGACGAATTTCGGTATTGAAGACCCGCGGATGACCACTATTGGTGGCGTCGTCTTTCGACACCTCGACCGGCTTCCCAAAGTCGGGGACCGGGTGACTATCGAGGGTATTGCCATCACGGTGACCAAAATGGATATGCATCGCATTGCACAGGTGCATGTGACTCCGGTCGCCGCTACAGACGAAGACAGCGTCACAGAGGATAAACTGGACGCGACGTTACCGGAAACGGTAGACGACAATGACACGGAGCAGATACAAAGCGCCGACAACGAAAAAACCGGACTGGCGCCCGTTGTGCCCATCAAGCCCCCTGTTAGCACCGACAATGATGAAGCTGCGGAATCTGCCAGTGCCTCCGCCACCCAGGAGGAAATGAAATCGTGACCGAAATAATCTTGTTTGTTATAGCGCTCGTGATTCTACTGTTGCTAAAGGGTTTCTTTTCCGGGTCTGAAATGGCGTTGGTGAATTCCGATAAGGTCAAACTTACTGCGAGGGCCAACCAGGGCCACAAAGGCGCCAAAGCGGTATTGCGGTTGTTTCAAACACCGGACGTGTTACTGGGAACCACACTGGTTGGTACTAATATCGCTACCGTCGCGTTGACCACCTTGGGTACCCTAGCAATGATCCGGGTATTTGGATCCCAGGGCGATTTGTATGCTTTCCTGGTGCTGACACCATTGTTGCTCATCCTCGGAGAAATCGTACCGAAGAGCGTTTTCCAGCATAAATCCGACGCCATCGCCCCACTCGCGATCTACCCGCTGCGCGCCTTTTCCCTTTTGTTCTATCCCATTGTGTTCGTTTTTTCCAGGATCGCGCGTCTGGTTGCTCGTATGGTTGGGGCCAGCAAAACGGAACAAAACTTGTTCAATACGCGTGAACAAATCCGTGCCGTGGTCGATATGGCGGAGCGAACATCCAGTGTTGATGCCTTCGACCGGGGCAGAATAAGACGTGTGATTCGTTTCGCCGAGACCACTGTGGCCGAGGCCATGATTCCGGTGGCCGAACTCACTGCTATCAACGTCAACCACAGCGTAAAACGGGCTATCGTCATGGTGCGCAAACGTGGTTACAACCGTTTACCTGTTTACCGACGCAATACGAGCAACATTATCGGGGTGGTGACATTGACCACCTGGGATCTGCTGGAACCGGAACTACCGAAAAAGTCCCTGGAAGAACTTATGAAACCGGCTATGTATGTTTCCCCTTACCAGACTATCGATCAGTTGCTGCCGGTATTGCGCGAGCGCGATGATCATATGGCGATTGTCGTCGACGAGTTCGGTTCCGCCATTGGCATTATTACCATGGAGGACATACTGGAAGAGGTGGTCGGTGAAATCGATGTCGGTTATGACTTCGAGGAATACCTGCCGCGGCGCCCACGCATTATGGTGGCGCTCTCCGATGAGGTGTATTTGCTGGATTCACGGTTAGCCGTCTCGGAAGTTAATGAGTTTCTGGAGTTGAATTTGCCAACCACGGAATTCCACACCATAGGTGGCCTGATGATGGCACGATTACGGCATATTCCAAAAGAAGGGGAACAGATCATCGAGTCGGGCTATCGATTCACTGTTGAAGAAGCAACCGACAGAAATATCGTGAAAATACGGGTCGAACCTCAGTGAAGCTACCGCCATGTTAACCAGAAAGATTGTAGTTATAAAAGTTATTGGCCCATCTTTGTGTCAAAAACACGGCGTTAATCAAAGGACGCTTTGTAATCATCATTAATCACTACCAATAGGAGATACAGTAAAATGTCAAATCCATTTGCTCTCACCAATGTATCCGGCGTCGGACCGTCTATCGCCAAAGTATTGATTTCCAGAAAAATCGATTCCGTCAAAAAACTTGCTAAGACCGATCTGAAAAAACTCGCGTCGGTTCCGGGTGTTGGCGAAATTTCCGGTGGAAATATGATTCAGGCGGCCAAGAATTTGCTGGCTGCGAACAAATCGGAGGTGGATGGCAAGAAGGATAAGAAAGGCAAAAAGGATAAAAAAGACAAGAAAGATAAGAAAAAAAGCGGGAAAAATAAAAAGGACAAAAAGAGCAAAAACAAAAAAGGTAAAAAGAAAGGAAAATAGCTCGTGTATGTGGGTAGAAGGAAACTCTGATGAAATCAGATGTATTGATTCAGACTCAGTCGTACAGTCACCGGGTATGAGGAGGCGACTGTCAGGAGAAGTCTAGTTCATGTACTTTTCCTGCCAGATTTGTTTTCCATCGATCAGGGTTTCCATGGGCGTTCTGCCACAGCACATCTTGCCCTGATGCGTGCGCTGAGTATTGTACCGTTGCAAGTATTCGTCAAGATCTGTTTGCAAGGTTTCGATTTCAGTATAGATCTTTTTTCGAAACGTCACGCGGTAGAACTCATCGAGAATCGTGCGGTGAAACCGCTCACAGATTCCGTTGGTTTGAGGATGCCGCGCCTTGGTCTTGGTGTGTTCAATATCGTTCACGGAGAGATAAAGCTGGTAGTCATGCTGATCCCTATTTCCACAATACTCCGTACCCCGATCCGTCAGTATCCGTAGGATTGGGAGCCCGTTTTCTTCGTAGAAGGGCAGCACACGGTCGTTCAGCAGGTCTGCAGCGCTAATCGGTGTTTTCGAGGTGTAGAGCTTGCACTGGGCGACTTTGCAGTAGGTGTCCACATAGGTCTGCTGGTAGATGCGGCCGACACCCTTGAGCGTACCCACGTAAAAGGTATCCTGAGAACCCAGATAGCCCGGATGCTGGGTCTCAATCTCGCCACACGCTTCATCGTCGTGTTTCTTTCGCTCCAAAGCGGCAACTTGAGATTCCGTGAGAATCAGGCCGTCTTGCGCCACTTTAGCCTCCAGAGCCCTCAATCTCAGCTTTAGGTTATTGAGATCATGGCGTAACCAGATGCTCCGCACCCCGCTGGGGGAGACGAAGACACTGCGTTTGCGCAGCTCATTGCTGACCCGGACCTGGCCATGGGCGGGCTCTTCAAGGGCATATTCGACCACCGCGGATTCCACTGCCTGATCAATTCGATTCTTCAGGTTGGGTTTGCGTCGGTTGGCGTCAATAAGGGCTTCGACCCCACCGTCTTCCACCGCCGCCTTGTAACGGTAATACGTATCGCGGCTATTGCCCATCAGCGAACAGGCTTTAGCGATGTTGCCGAGTTCTTCGGCCAGGTTCAATAGGCCAACTTTATGTTTAATGACTTTATCCGTACTATGAATCATGAGGGTTACCTCTATTGGTTTAATGGTTGATAGACACCTCCATCAAACCCGGTAACCCTCGCCAAATCAAGCTTCACTAACGTTTCGCTTGATTTGGCGCTGTGTACGATTTCATCTAAACCAATTCAAATCAGAGTTTCCTTGTTTCAAAACTCGGAGAACGCAAGACGGTGTGTTTTACCCAAAACCTGTCTTATATGTGATCTCTCTTTTTCCGCTTACCCTGCAATCATATAAAATTTTTTGAGTGTTTCCGTAATGTGCCACGTGCACTTTGTCCCTTTGGCGACAAAGAATGAATCGCCTGATGTAAATGTTTCGGAACGACCTTCGGAATTTACTAGGGTCACGGAACCTGATAATACGGTCATCATTTCGTGTGCCGGGTAGCTTTCTATTTCCTCCTTGCAAGGCGCACATTCCCATACTCCCGATAGTATTTTTTCGTTATCGGTTTGAAAGAATGTGTGGTTAACTTCTGTTTTATCGTCCGTGGTGAACGCCTCGGGGTCAGTGAAACTCGACGGTTGCATTCCGTCGACCAGATCGACGCTGGACAGCAACCGGTAAAACGTATTTTTCATTGTTGTCTCCTCTTTTCAGACGTGAAGGTACTGGCTAGCCCGGATATTGCACGAATAAAAAAGGCGAAGCTTTTAAATCCTTTATAATTCAGTTTGCTAGAACAGAAATAAAGGAGGCTTCGCCGTGACAGACTGTACCCAAAGCGGGTTTGATTTTCCAGTATGCAAAAGGCGCCGTGTGGAGGTGAATTTCGAGGGAGGAGAGATCACCAGTGATGGTGGGGTGTTGTTGCTGCGTCAAGCTGATCGTGTGTTGGGTTTAAGTGAAGCGGTGGCCCAGGCGTTGGGTGACGCACGCCGGCAAGCGAGTTGTTGGCACGATGGGGTGAGTTTATTGCGTCAGCGGGTGTATGCATTGGCACTGGGCTACGAAGATCTGAATGATCATGACAGGTTGCGCCGGGATGTGGTGCTGCAGACGGGTGTGGATCGGGACGCGGCATTAGCGAGCGCATCGACGCTGTGCCGGTGGGAGAACCGGGCGGATCGCGAGGTGGCGTGGCGGATGCACGAGGTCTTGGTGGCGCAATTTATTACTTCGTTCCAACGTGCGCCGAAGCGGCTGGTGCTGGACTTTGATGCCACCGACGATGCGGGGCACGGCAAGCAGGAAGGGCGTTTCTTTCATGGGTATTACGATCACTATTGTTTCCTGCCTTTGTATGTGTTTTGCAAAGATCAACTGTTGGCGAGTTATCTGCGGCCGAGCAAGATCGATGCGGCTAAGCACGCATGGGCGATTCTGGCGTTGTTGGTGAAGCGCTTGCGCCAAGTGTGGCCGAAGGTCAAGATCATCTTTCGCGGGGACTCGGGGTTTTGCCGCTGGCGGATGTTGGCCTGGTGCGAGCGTCATCGGGTGGGGTATATCGTCGGTATCGCCAAGAATAAGCGCTTGAATCGCTTGGCGAAAGCCGATCGGGACGCGGCCGAACACGCGTTCGCGGCGAGTGCTCGCAAGCAACGGCGCTTTGCCGAGTGTTCCTACGCTGCCGACACCTGGGACCGGTCGCGGCGGGTGTTGGTCAAGGCCGAGCATACCGCCAAGGGCAGCAATCCTCGTTACGTGGTCACCAACCTGCCGGGTGATCCACAACGGCTCTATGACCGGTTGTATTGCGCCCGCGGCGAGATGGAGAATCGCATCAAAGAGCAACAGATCGATCTATTTTCCGATCGCACCAGTTGTTCCGCGTGGTGGCCGAATCAATTCCGGTTGTTGCTGTCCTCTTTGGCCTACACCCTGTTGGAGGCCATTCGACGGTTGGCGTTACACGGCACCGAGCTGGCCCGGGCTTATGTCGGCACAGTACGATTGAAACTGTTGAAAATCGGCGCGGTGGTGTTACGCAACACACGCCGCGTGCGCATCCTGTTATCGTCCAGCTATCCGTATCAGGATTTGTTCTTGCGCGTTGCCGCGCGTCTTGCTCCCGGATAACACAAATCCCCTTGGCGCCAGAACACCACTCGCGCGAGTGTCTGTAGCGCGACGGCGGAGTATGGCTGAAATCTAGAAATTCGGTGTCTTTCTCTTCGAATCGATGAATGCGAAGAACAATTATGCATCCGTTCAAGAGGAATTCGGCCCAATCCCATCCTAAATCCCTCACTCATCGCCACAACTCGCCAAATTCAGTGCACTCATGCAATAAACGGGCTAGACATTCTATCCAATCTAACATTTAGCTTGCCCTTGCTGTATTAAAACGGATAGATGTTCGGTGGGGATAAATACTTAAAACAAGAGTTGATTCCCAGCAATTCAAACTACGCAATTAACGGGTTCGTATTATGCTCGAATCTTGCTGTTGTCGGTGGTTTTAGTTTCTGCGCTTATTTTTCCGCGGCTAAATAACAAATCCAGCTCGGGTCCGGGTCTCCCTGTTCGGTCGCGATATAAATACCATTTCCTTCACCGGTTTCTTCATCGGTTTGTTCCCAGTAGACGGTGACTTTGGAAAAACCGGCCCCCATCAAAAGTTCACGCAGTTCCGGCAAAGTGTAAATGCGCCAATCATAAGTGAATGCGCGTTTCATCGTCGATCCGTCCGAAAATTTAAAGTGGATGTGACAGATCATTTCGTGTGTGATGGGATTGAATTTAGCCTGGTCCCAGATATAGGTGAAATTCTTGTGTTTGGTACGCTCCTTGGTTTCGCGATAGGATTCGTGACCACCGTAGGCGTCCAAAAAGAACACACCATCATCGACCAGCGCCTTGCGTACCCGTGTGAAGTACCGGCGTAGCTGTTTGTGTTGCTTGAATAACTGATAGCTGAAATTCATCGCCAGTACTACGTCCACCGGCTCGGTGCGTACTTCTAATACATCGGCATGTATCAAACAAATTCGTTTTGCGTCAGACTTTTTGAGCTTGCCGATATTGTGTTTTTTACCCCAAGCCATTACTTCGTGGTCCAAATCGATACCGATGGCCCGATTGGATTTGTGTTTACGCACCCATTCACACGCCGTATTGGCAGTACCGCAGAAATCTTCACGTAATACCTTGGCGCGCCGTTGGCGGATTTCACGAAAGGTCTCGTCGATCATGTCGCACTCCGCTTCAACGCATTGTACTGATCGTTGATAGAGATTATGCCGGTCCGCACGGCTTGCCATGCTACGCTTACTGTTTTGTTTTTTTTTCTTCTCGTCCTTGCGTGCCAAATCAGGTCGTCCGGACTTTTAAAATTTAACCACGACGCAAAAACAAACTGTCCGCCGGGGTATAATTATTCAGACACCCCATATGATCCAGTATGCTTAACAAAAACGCATTGGCGCCAATACGGCCCAGGCCACCACGCATACATTGCGACTCACCAAAACCGGTGCATTCATCTTTACGCCCATGAATCGATGTGATTAGTGATGGAACAGGATCACCGCTGTGACGACCCTGGGTGGAATCGGTGGAGTGATCCGCCGATACGCCGATGACAATATCTTGTTTAAGCAGGGGCGCAATAGCTTGATCGATGCGTTCGATCAACTCTTTCTTCGCCACGGGGTCTCGATCATGTCCGTACACATCGGTACCCTTGATATGCAGATACACAATGTCGTTGCTTTTAAGCGTGCTGTTCACGACATCGACCTTAGCCGTTAAATCCGTATCGGGCATGGCAGTAAATCTCGGGTCAGTAACTGGTTTAAAATGAAACATTTTGCACAAACCGAGTACCGTGCGTTCGCTCGCGACCACAGCTACGTTTAAAGACAGACGCCGCAACATATTGTGCACTTCGCCCAACATGCCGGCGCCCCGTGTGATGATGCCAGTGGCAGGCGGCAACCCTCGCGCGCGCCTTTGTTCGTTTACCGGATGATTGTTCAGGCATTCGAAAACATGATTAAGGGTCTGGTTTACCGCGTTAGCGGTTTTCGCTGCTGCGTCGTCAGTGTTAGTAGCGTAGCAGGACGAAATTTTGGTACCGGGAGCAGACGTATCACCGGGGTCGGTATCGGTTATGGCGGCGGAAAGCCGGTTCCCGGATAAACGTAACACCGCTCGGTGTAGACTCGCAGGATGCAGACTGGCGCTAATACCATGATCAAGCGCTATATTATGCAAACCCTCGACAAGCGCTTCTGTCCCCTCTGAAATCCTGCCGGCGCGGCGATCAAGCACCTTAAGCTCACCATTTCTGCGTTCTAATGTTGCGAAATTACAACGCATAGTAACATCACCGGGTTGGATCGGTAGGTCGATACCAATCGCCTCGACCGGTCCGCGAGCCAGTTTGTAAGCATCCTTAGGTGCCAAACCCATTAACATACTGGTACCTGTGTGGGTGCCTACCGGTACACCGGGCACGAAGGGATCGACCAGCCCACAGATTCCATTGCTCGCCAGCTTGTCAAGATTGGGAGTCGTCGCCGCTTCGAGCGGTGTGCGTCCATCCAACGCTTGTGCTGGGCAGTCTCCCAAACCATCAATAACAACTACTACACTTTTGCGTTTTTGTAACATCGTCAGTTCCCCCATGGTTTGAATCGATCGGCTGTGTCAGCGGCGGTTTGATGCGAGAAGGTGTGAGTCACGACCTTGTTAGTTTGACGTTGTTGGTAACATTAGACAACGTATGAGCGACGGAAACGGTGGTCCGCCCATTGCCACTACGTAGTTGATCAACCACCTCATCAGGTGACCTGGTGAATCTTTGCGCCAGGCTGTCACCGGTAATTCTCATCATTTCGCGTATGGTCGTCTCTTTGTCTCTGTTGATAACAATGGGGGTACCGGTACGGTCTGCTTCTGAAAGAATAAATGTTTGTAATCGCCAGATGTCTTCGAAGTTTTCCATGTAACGTTCGCTACGACGTTGCGGTGTGTTTACACCACGTCCTTTTATATGACGTATAAGGTGGTTTCGTTTCAGTACTCCGAGCATAATCGGTACAACAACCGCATCGGTGCCTTCGGGGATTTTTTCCGGCATTGAAGGTGATACATGCACTCCCTCCAGTACCAGAGATACGCGTTCTTCAATCGCGCGTTCGATAACCGCCTGGCACGCAACTTCGATCAGATTCACCTGTTGCAAATAGCCATCGACCACCAGCTTCTCTTTTTTGTAGTGACTATTGCCTCCTTTGGACAAAGTTGTCCATGCATTGAACGACGACGTGTGCAGAACCGGAAGCAATCGTTCGGGTACCATCATTCGCATCACCTGACGCAGCATGTCCGTCGACTGTGTACGGACTATTTCTAGCCGATTGGCCATCTCGGTGGCTACCGTGCTTTTTCCTGATGCCGCGGTGCCGCCGATCAACAACAACAGCGGACAGCCGCTTTCAAAAAATTGTTGCCAAACGAGATAACGATGTGCGCAATCTTTACCAATCTCTTGTTGAATACATTCATAGGTCAGCGCAGCAAGTTGACGGGATGAAATATCTCTTTTTTCTATCTGCAATAGACGATCATAGACGACTCTAGTGATATATGCGGCTTCTTCAGACGACTCGCAGCAGGATTCCAACCGTTGTTGCTTTTTTTGACGCGAAAACGCCAACAATTCACCGGTTGAGCCGCGCACCATGATTGGCGCCGGTACTTTAACATTTGTCTGATAGCGCTCCGTTGCTTCTTTATATGGCAGTTTCCGTAGACGTCGCGCGACGGTCTTACGTAACTCAGAGGTCGTAATTTCATCAGTTTCGTCTAGTTCACGCCGTATATCCGATGCTAGTTGGTATGCCTCATCAAAGGGTATCCCCGCATTTTGCAGTGAACGCGTCAGAATGCCACGTAAGAAGGGAACACCGGTTTTGTCCCCTGGTTTAGTGACAATTGTCTTAGCCATTCTATGCTGACCCTATTCGAGAATTAGAATCATGTCAGGGGAAACTCGGTTGATCATAGAGTTGTGAATTGGTCTCTGGCTTTTTGGCATTCGTAGATGATCCACGCGCTGTTTTCATGCTTCCTCTGGTATACCGGCCTGGTCATTTCAGAAACAACGGTCGATGACAATTTTTATCGAAATGGTGTTTCGTAAAACAACCAAGATCGTAACATAGATTCATTGCAACGGCTGTTCCGTTCAAACCATTCTGCTTGTTTTTTGGCAACTTATTACAAACATATTACAAACGTATTACAACAGCAATCGTTTGTCCGAAATTTGCAATGGAGTCGAACCGATTGCTATCAAACGTTACAATTGAACGTATTTATTCAATGATAGATCACTAAGGGTTTACTTTCGACTGCCATCGTTCGTTGGTATTGAAATAACGCAATAAAGAATCAACACCTATGCATCTTCGCGACACTTACTGACTATTGATGACTATGTCGTTGCGGGAAATTCTCTCGTTGGTCGAAATCACCGATACACAATCTATCAAAGGTATACCCGTGCCGAGCACGGTAGCGTTTCGACAGATCATAGTCACCGGTCCTCCGTGCAGTGGGAAATCCACTCTAGTCAAGAAGCTAGGCGGCTGGCCTGAAGAAGGATATATCGATTTGGGACTAAACAGATGGTGGCAGAGCAGAATCCTTACTTTCAGGCCGCGGGAAATTCATTTCGGTTTTCCTTTCGTTGGTTTCGAGGAGAGCCATGCCGTATTCGATCGGGAGTGGCTTCGAAACCCTACGGATATTGACTCCTCGCGCATCCAGCTCCCGCCTGGGAAACGCGGGATATTCAGCGTAGATTGGCGCAATCGTTATGCATTTGACTTTCAGCTGCTACCTGCTGAACAGATATACGAAATATCTCAGGAAAGACACAAACGCGGCACCCACCCCATAGATGCGGAACTGACGTTAGCCTTAGTGCAACGGGCGGTCGAAGTTTACGCAGAGCTGGCGCTTTATTTTCATAACAACGGGATACTGGTTTATGTCCGGGATCGTTTTGACGGCAAGCCAAAAACCATAGTGGCGTCTGGCTCTGTGGATACTGTTTAACCCGTGAGTTCTTTAGCTACTTTATTAACCCATTGTAGTAGCGGTTCAGCGGTGTAGAGCTGTGGAACCATTTGCCCGTTGACTCTTATAAATATCGCGAATTCGTTGTTTTTTGAGGTGTACAGAATATGGTGACCCGGAATACCGGCGACATCACACCAAAGCGTACCCGTGTTTGAATAAGGTGTGTGACCTACCAGAAGGGGAAGTTCTTTATTCAGATTTAGCGATTTACGAAAGCGGCGAACATCCGTTGCCGTGTACCCCGACGGATAACCTGGACGTCGAACACGATTCCACATCAGTTCGTGCAAAAGATCAGGAAAACTCCGGATATTGATAAGCTTGTCCCGATTAATTTTGTTCATTGGTGGACCGGCGTGACAGGCGACAAAATCCTCGGACAGTGCTACCACCGGACTAAGATCATAGAACCGGGTCATTTGTTCACAGTATTCCCGGCCGCGTACCTGTTCCAACTTCTTGCGCCATAATACGGCCTGTGGCACCAGATTTTTTGTCACCTCCGGTGAAAAACTGTCGTGGTTGCCACGCAGAAAAAAAACACCGCGGGGGAAACGCAATTTCAATGTAAACAGAAAATCCATCATCACTACTGAGCTATCCATATCATCAAACGGTTCTGCATCTTGATGGACCAGATCACCGAGGAAAACCAAGGCACCCGTTCCTTTATCCAACGCCTGCATAAATGCGTTTTCGCAAAGTATCTTTAGTAGATTGTCCATATTCGCGTGTAGATCACCGATCACAATGGGCGTCAGGTGAGACGGTAATTCCAATAACCCGCCCGCTACACCGTTTGCATCCTTCGCACGAAATGCATCGTCTCGCAATAAACGATTGACCCGTTGAATGATAGACAAGGCCTTATCCAAGGACAGCGTTTCCAGGGGCCCGCCGTTTAACGCTATAATTTGTTCGATGACACCTCTGCGCCGGGTGACGATAGGCGACTGTTCAATGCTTTGTTCGAGTACGGTGACATAGGTGCCGAGTTCAGAAACCGAGTCACGAAAAACAAGGTGGCTCCCCGTATAGTCGACGTAGAAGTTGCGTCGAAAGGCTTCTCGTGGCGAGCGGAACAAGTACTCCTGGTTGGGCTGGTCGTGGCTAATATGGAGGCTTTGCCCGGGCTTAATCCGCAGCGAATAATTGACTTGCTCCGAGTCCGATTCCGGATTGAAAACAATGAGATCAGAAGGAGTAGATGGGATCGATCCATCGCACCTTATCTCTTTTTGGATGTGGAGCCGCTCTTTACCTAGTTCAACCTCAACCGGGTGTGATGGCAGTGGCATACTCATGCGTCGGCCCGATAGCCGTAACCGTTCTCCCGGTACCGGCGTTACAGCATCGACGGGTTTTCCCAACGATTCGAATATCGACTTTAATAACATTCGTTTTTTGGCCATCGCCGGTCATCCACTGCCATAAACTAATCCAACCGAGTACATGCATCACTGTCGACTCAGCTTAAAGCTTCTCGAACAACCCCGTCAATTGTGTGCCCCTGCGTCTGAATTCCTGTACGGTGGCGTCGTATGCAGCCTTGTCTTGTTGGAATTGACTAGCGCTATAGTCGGCGAATCCCGTTTCACGTGTGCTTTCGCGGTGAAGATTCTGGCAAATGAGTTTGAGTTTTAGAGCCGCACGGGACACTGTTTCAGCATAGATTTTCAGCGCGTCGCGGATCGTAGCGATGGTATTTGCGTGTTTTGGTAGGTTACGGAGGCCTGTGTCATCGATAGCCTGCAAAACGAGTTTCGATTCCACCTCTATCGAATCCAATTCAATTTTCAGTGCCGCGAAATCTGCAAGCTCGTTGTGTTGCATTGTGTGCAAGACTCTGCGCATAGAGAATCCGAACAGGGTATGGTGGATTTTTTTATAGCGTTGGGCAACAGCTGCAATATCGCAGGCGATCTTAAGTAGTTGCGATTTATGCTGGATTCGCTGAGCATCTATTATGCCGGGTGAACCAGCCATGTGTTCGCCAGGTTGCTGCCCGACGCCGCCGGTGGCGGATGGTGATCCGATCATTACTGCTGTTTCGTTTTCAGCAATAGGTTTCAACGGCCCACCGACGGCGCCGGTTTGTCCTGCGGCGCGACGCCACGGGGCACCTATGCGATTTTCACAAATGCCGGTGTTGTTAACCAAAAATGCCTTTCAAGGTAAAGAAGAAAAACGCCGCCAGTATTCCACCGACCGGTAACGTAATGATCCACGACAACACGATTCCGCCGATGACGCGTAAGTCAATGGCGCCAACACCACGTGCAAGTCCGACACCAATTACCGCGCCAACCGCGATATGGGTAGTCGATACAGGTAGACCCGTGCGTGAAGCCAGCACCACCGTGGTGGCCGCAGCCAGAGTGGCACAATATCCACGGCTCGGCGTCAATTCGGTGATCTTGGTACCAATGGTTTTCATCACGCGGTAACCCATGGTCGCCAGACCGACCACGATGCCACCGCCACCCAGCAGGAGTACCCACAACGGCAGGGCCGCCTTCTGTGCCACCTCACCACCGGATTTTACGATACTAACCACGGCGGCCAATGGCCCGATGCCGTTGGCTACATCGTTGGAGCCGTGTGCAAACGCCATGGCGCAAGCGGTGAACAGCATCATGGGTGTAAATACTTTCTCTACACTGGCAAAATGAAAATCGCGATCGGCGCCGACATCTACTTTCACCCGGTTAATCAACAACCAACCCACAAACGCTATTATCACACCAATGACAATAGCACTGATAAAACTCATACCAACAGACATTTCCAATTTCAAGTGCTTCAATCCCTTGAACATAGTAACCAGAGAAATGATGAACCCGACCAGAAAAACATAAACCGGCCCCCACTTCTTTGCATTGGCAAAAGGTTGATCAGTATTCAGAATGAGTCGTCTGATGCTGAGCATCAACAAGAAAGCAATCACGCCGCCAAGCGCTGGTGATACCACCCAACTGGCGACAATTTGACTGATCTTGCCCCATTCAACTGCCTCCAAGCCTATGCCAGCGATAGTGAATCCGACGATGGCGCCGACAATGGAATGAGTCGTCGAGACCGGCCAGCCCTTGCTGGAGGCAACCATCAACCAGATGCCGGCAGCCAACAACGCCGCCAGCATCCCGAACACCAGTATTTCCGGGTTGTTAGCAATGGGAGTGGGATCGATGATGCCTTTTCGAATGGTCGCGGTGACATGGCCGCCGGCTAAAAAGGCGCCGGCAAACTCGAATACGGCAGCGATAATGATTGCCTGCATCACCGTTATTGCGCCGGATCCGACGGACGTGCCCATTGCATTAGCCACATCATTGGCTCCAATACCCCAGCACATATAAACGCCAAATATCATTGCCATTACGATAAAGGCGGTGCCATAGACGGTGATAATTTCCACTTTGTTACCTCTCTATTTTTTACGTTGTTAACGCAGCAGGCCGACCGGCTGCGTTAGTATTCATGTAATTATTTCTAAAGCGCATGGAAAAACTAAGGTCTTATCGAGCGGTAAGAAGACGTAGACGATCGCCTACTTTTTCGGCGTAGTCGGCGAGATCCCCTATCCATTGAATTAAGCGATACCACATCATCACCGACACTGGGTTCATGTCGTCTTCCTGGGCAAACAGACGGCGTGTGAGATCGATGCCGAGCTCGTCTGTTTCATCTTCGATCCGGTTCAACTCGTCCACCATCTCTTCCACCTGGTTTGCTTCGCGCCCACGGAATCCGGTTGCCAACAATTCGTCCAACTCTTCAATAATTTGCGACGACTGTTCGCACACGTCGACACAACGATGCACGAGCTTGATCAGTGGCTCCTTCAGTGTCTCAGGGACTTCCATTGGGCGTTCCATTAACAAACCGGCGATATCCTGAGCTGTATCGGCGATGGAATCCTGCATCTGCAATATCTCCAAGAGATCGCGTCTGTCCACCGCCATGAATAAACTTTTCGGTAAGCCGGCACGTAATTCGTTTTTTATCTTATCGGCTGCGGCCTCATGCTCGAATATCTTGTCCTTAACGGCCATAAATCCATCCTTGTCGCCGCTGACCAAAGCATCGAACAAGGGTGGCACCTCACGGACACATTCCATCACGACACGCATGTGTTCTTGCATGTATTTAAGCGGTGAACGCTTAAACATTTTCATCATTGGGCTCGACGTAGGCATAGTTATTCCTCGTTAGCGTTGTTAACGTTTGGGGGGTGCAAAAGAGTTTCGGTGTTTATGGTCCAGGCAATTTTTGTCATTTTTTCCATTAGAATTCAAATATATCCCTTGGCGCGATGATCCAGATCAATAAATCGCAGTATTAGGGAGCTTTATTGGTCCGGTAGCATTCCAGTAGCTGCCTAAAACCGGTTTGCAGTTAGCGATAAATTATTCTAAGTGTACTTGGATGATTCTGTACTATAGTTAGCCAGAAGCTTTCTACAGGTTTATAAGATATTGGACATAACCCTTATCTTCGAGTTGGCAATGTTCGCCCTGCTGATGTTGTTGTCGGGCTTTTTCTCCAGTTCAGAGACCAGTTTGTTTTCCCTTAACAAGCTGCAACTCGAGCAGATGCGGAATCAGGACAATCCACGTATCAAGCTCATCGAACGCATGTTGAGCGAGCCGCGCAGGCTTATCGTCACCATTCTGATCGGTAATGAGTTCGTTAACGTTGCCGCATCCGTTATCTCCGCTGCGCTTGTAATCCGGTGGCTTGGAGCGGAAAACAAGCTAGTCAATCTGTTCATCATGGTGCCGATTCTGTTGTTGGTAGGCGAGATAACGCCCAAGACCCTGGCGATTCGGAACAACGTGGCTTTTGCCACCGTCCAAAGCCGGCCCATCGAAATGTTTGCCACACTAATCGCACCGTTACGCTGGTTAGTACGCCTGGTTGCGGAACGACTCAGCACCCTCATCGTCGGCCGGGAACTTGAGCGTGGCAGTATCGTTACCCGGGATATTGTCCGAACCCTGGCCCAGGAAGCAGTAGGCGATGGCGTGTTGGACCAGGATGAGGCCCGCTACATAGAGCAGATATTCGATTTCGGCAACCGTACAGTTGAAGACTTAATGACACCCCGCTCTAAAGTACTGTTTCTGCCAATGCACATGCCGCTTGCGGAGATGGTGGCGGAACTGAAGCGCACGCGCCACACCAAGGTACCTATCTACGTCGGGCATAGAGACACGGTGCAAGGCGTTCTACATGTCAGAGACTTGCTGGCAGTGGATCTCGAGCAATTGGAGCAACAGCCTCGACGGTTGTTAGATATTCTGCGTGAACCCTATTTCGTGCCGGAAACCAAAGCGGCGTTGGATTTATTTCGTAGTTTTCGCAAGCGTCGCATTTCCGTGGCACTGGCGGTGGACGAATACGGGGGCGTTACCGGAATTATCAGTATGGAAGACCTACTCGAATGTATTTTTGGCGACATTCCCAGTCCGTCGGACACAATCGCCGAGGTAGATGTATCGATTGCGGACGATGGTGTCCGGCGTGTGGACGGTGCGCTGACAATTCGCCAGTTTAACGAGGAGTTGGACGCGGAATTGGAAGAAGGCGATTTCGATACCATCGGCGGACTCATTTTGCATGAGTTTGGCGAGCTGCCCAATACGGGAGCCGTCGTAATCCTCGATGGTTTGAGTTTTACCGTGGAAGAAGTAGAAGGCAACCGCCTTAAAACCTTGGCAGTGCGCGAAACCGAAGAAGAAAACAGCACGTCTTTAGACGACGCAGGAGAGCTATCTCAGGAGGTTGGGAAATAGTGGATATCCTTTCCACGATTGCTGTCATGGTTATCTGCTTGGTTATCGAGGGTTTTTTCTCCGGTTCTGAGATCGGAGTGGTCAGCGCCGACCGCGTTAAACTGCGCCACCAGGCATCTAAGGGTTCCAGAGGGGCGCGCCTGGCCCTCGAAATGCTCCAAAAACCCGAATGGTTATTGTCAACTACGTTGGTGGGCACCAATATCGCCGTGGTCACCAACACGACCATGGCCACCGCTTTGATGTTGCATTTATTCGGGCCCGAAGCCAGCTGGATGGCGGTCGTGCTGGTAGCGCCCTTGATTTGGGTGTTTGGAGAAATCGTGCCCAAGAGCGTTTTTCAACAGCGCGCCGATGTCGTCACACCGCGTGTGATTTTTGTTTTGAAATTCTGCTCCTATCTGTTCTATCCCATTCTCGTAGTGTTTAGTTTCCTGGCGCGTCTGTTGGGGCGTCTGATCGGAGGCAAGAATGATGTGCAAAACCCTTTCACATTGCGCGAAGAAATCAAAACTATGATGCAAATGTCCGCCGAACAGGGCGACATAGAGCCCATCGAACAGGACATGATTCGGCGTCTGTTTAATTTTGGTGAGACCACTGCGCACGAGGTGATGATGCCGCTAATTGATATCGCCATGATCGAACAGGAAGTTACTTGCGCCGAGGCACGCAAAGTGGCAGTTGAATGCTCCCATGCGAGAATCCCTGTGTATCGGGAACGGGTGGACCGCATTGTAGGTATGCTGGATGCTTTGGAGCTGTTAGGAGTGAAGCCGGACCAACCGATCCGGCCGTTCGTCAAGCAGGTCACCTATGTGCCTGCCAGCAAGAGCATACAAGAGTTGTTGTTGGACATGCGTAACGCGGGTGACCAGGTGGCAGTGGTAGTAGATGAGTTCGGCGGCGCCGAAGGTATAGTCAGCATTGAAGATATCTTAGAGGAAGTAGTCCAAGATATTCAGGACGAATATGATTCCCGTGAACCTGAAATCCAACTAATCCGACGACAGAAAGATGGCACTCTACTGGTGAACACCAGGGTTGATCTGTCTGATTTGGCTGAAGAATTAGGCATCGAATTGCCAAAGGGCCGTTACTCGAGTCTCGCGGGATTCTTATTGGAGAAAGCAGGCGATATCCCGCCGGTGGGCAGTAGTATAGAGTACAAAGGGCTTCAGTTTACAGTGTTACGTGGCAACGCCCAGTCTATACAGGAAGTTAAAGTCGCTTTGTAGGCGTTATTTTTTAGAAAGCAAATTACCCGGTACTGCTGGAAACCGATTTTATTTTTGGATGGTGCGCGCCGCGGGGAAGTAACAACTAAATGTGCTTCCGTAACCGATAGCGCTATTAATATTCAGTTCACTGTCATGGCGTTCAAGCACATGTTTGACAATAGCCAGCCCAAGACCGGTGCCACCTGAGCTGCGTGACCGGCCTGGATCCACGCGATAAAAACGCTCGCTTAACCTTGGAATATGGCGTGCGGCAATGCCTTCGCCTTCATCCTTGACGGAAAAAACCGCCCTGCCGTCTTGCAACGACCAGCGAATATGCACCTTGGTTCGCGCTGATGTGTGCCGTATTGCATTGAAGATCAGATTTGAAAAAGCGCTGTACAGTTCCCCTTCGACACCGAGTAACCACACTTGTTCATCAATTTCAGCGCTGATTTGATGTTGTTTTTCGCTGCTAAGCGAACGCGCCTCATCGATAATTGATGTCAGTATATCGGGGATGGCAACTTCCGTATAAGTCGGTTTTTCGGTATCCATTTCAAGCCGAGACAAACTCATCAAATCATCGATGGTGTTTTCCATTCGCTTGGCCTGACGTCGCATCAATTGCACTGAGCGTGACCACTGTTCCCGGTCGGCGCCGGGCTCATCCAAATCTTCCAGAAACCCGCGAATGACGGTTAACGGTGTTCTCAACTCATGGGAGGCATTGGCGACAAAATCCCGACGCACGCGATTGAGGTTGTAACTAGACGTAATTTCACGGGCGACCACCAGTTTTTGCCGCTTTTTGCCGAAGCGGGTTACACCCAGCGATATGATCTTTGACGGTATGACCGGCGACGGTAGCTCTAGTGGTCTTGTGAACTGTTGTCGCTTGAGATATTCAGTGACAATGGGATCACTGATGCTTTCGCTAAAATTTTCATTTTGCACTTCCGGCCAGCTCAAACCCAACAAAGTGGCCGAAGCCGGATTACACCATTCGATTCTGTCATCACGCCCCAATATGACCACGGCGTCGGGGAAAGCGGTGGCGGATTCGGCAAATCGTTTATGAAAACGCGAGAGACGGCGTTTATGTTTGCGCCCGCGTTTATCCAGACGGGCAACGTGTTTGTAGAGTTGGCCCCAAGCGCCCTTGGGGTGACGTGGCAGTGGAAATTGTTTCTGTTCCAGTTGCTGTTTCAACCGTCTGAGATGGTAAACATGCCAACTGCAATAGCCGGCGAGCAACGCAATTATGAACAGAAGAAAGGCGGTCATCATTCCTTGTTCATGGAAAGATAGGAACAGAACAATTGTGAGTTTTTATGCAGGTCTTGCCCCGCCATGCGCCGATGGGATTCAGGTCTTATAGCCTGACAACACTTTCGTCAGCTTGTCAAATAGAAAGTCTGTTCGAGTGTCGGGGTGTTCCCTGGTCTTTCAGTGGGTGGAAAAGCGGTAACCCACGCCGCGCACGGTCTGAATCAAACGGTCGTGACCCGATGGTTCAAGCACCTGACGCAGACGGCGAACATGCACATCGACAGTGCGTTCTTCGACGTGAACATTGTCTCCCCAAATATGATCGAGTAATCGCCGGCGGCTGAAAGCCCGTTCCGGATGCGTCATCAAGAAATGTAACAAGCGGAATTCGGTGGGACTGATATCGATGAAGCGTTGCAGAACCATCACCCTATGGCTATTAGGGTCTAATTGTAATCCTTCGAATTCTATCGGCTCCGCGGTTGATGCTTGCTTGCTGCGTCTTAGTACGGCGCCGATGCGGGCAACCAACTCGCGTGTAGAGAATGGCTTGGTAATATAATCGTCGGCGCCTAACTCGAGCAATTTCACTTTATCCGATTCATCACTACGTGCTGTTAGCAAAATGATCGGAACCGAGCGGGTTTGCGGGTCATTTTTCAACTGCTTAGCGAACTCCGCACCCGAAAGCCCCGGTAACATCCAGTCCAGCAAGACAAGGTCAGGGGGGGTATTCTCAAGTAGGGGGAACGCCTGTTCAGCATCGGGAGCTTCGTCGAAAGTATAGTTCGCGCGCATAAGTGCGAGCCCGATCATTTCTCGAATATCGGCTTCGTCCTCGACGATTAGAATATGAGCAGATCTTTCCACCATCACAGCTTTTCACTTCGCACGGTGGGAATCAAAACAGTGTGTTATCGATATTGTTGTTAGCCGTAGCGTCCCTCGATGTAATCGGCGGTTTCCTTGTGTTTTGGAGTGACAAACATTTCCTCTGTTGTCGTGTGCTCGACCATTTTCCCCATCAACATAAAAACACACTCTTCACTGGCGCGCCGCGCCTGAGCCATATTATGGGTCACGATGAGTATGGTGTATTGACCACGCAACTCCCAGATCAACTCCTCCACCGCAGCCGTACCTTTGGGGTCCAGCGCCGAACACGGTTCATCCATCAACAACACGGTGGGCTTTACCGGCAGCAATCTGGCGATGCACAATTTTTGCTGTTCTTCCAGCGAAAGCTCGGTGGCCCTGCGTTGCAGACGATCCTTCACTTTATCCCACAGTAGTACTTGTTTGAGCGCCTGTTCAACAATTTCGTCCTGCTCATCGCGTGAGACTCGTCCTTCATGATGAATATTAAAACCAAACAAAATGTTGTCGCGAATAGAGATCGGTAACGGATTGGGACGCTGAAACACCATACCGACTTGCTTGCGAACCTGTACCAATTCGACAGCCGGATCGTAAACGTTGTTGCCCAGTACGTTGATGGTGCCTTCAATGCGCACGTATCCCAAACGTTCGTTAATGCGGTTGACACTACGCAGCAGGGTTGACTTGCCACATCCCGACGGCCCGATTAAAGAGGTAATGATGCCTTGCTTTACATTTAAGTCTATATCGAACAAGGCCTGGAATGTGCCATACCAGAGATTCAGAACTTGGGTCTGAATAGCGAATTCGTCGTTTACCTTGGGCGCAGGCGTAGTCTGCTCAATAGCTGCCATAATCTTTAACCAAATCGGCCCTCAACATAGTCGCGCGTGCGATTATCCTTGACCTCACCAGTAAACAAGTCTTCGGTCTCACCGATTTCGACACATTCGCCGGCCAGGAAAAATGCCGTGCGGTCCGCCAGCCGTCGCGCCTGTTGTACTAAGTTGGTGACTAGAATAATGGTGATTTCCTTACGCAGATCTTTGAGTACATCCTCGATGCGCATAGTAGTGACGGGATCCACCGCAATGGAGAATTCATCCAACATCAGCAGTTCCGGATCCTGGGACAAGGCGCGAGCGATAGTCAGCCGTTGTTGTTGACCACCAGACAGCAGGCTACCCAAAGAATTCAGCCTATCTTTCACCTCATCCCAGAGCGCTGCACGTTGCAGGCAACGCTCGACAATGACATCCAGATCTGCTTTGTTCTTGATACCTCTTAGCCGCGGCGCCAGGGCAACGTTATTGTAAACTGTCATGGGCAAGCCCACCGGCAATGGAAAGACCACACCGATACGACTGCGTAATGCATAGACGTTGCGCAAATTGCGTGTGTTGTGGCCGTTGAAAAAAATGTCGCCGTCAACCCGCATGCCGGAATTAAACATATCCATGCGGTTAAGTGCCTTCAAAAACGATGTTTTGCCTGCATTGGCCGGGCCGATGATGCCGAAAATTTCATTTTCACGAACATCCAGCGTGACACCACTCAAGGCTGTAGTATCGCCGTAGTGAATCGCCAAATTCGAGGCCTCGAGTTTTGTCGACCCCGTTGCGGGTATTATCGTGGCTGCTACATCTTGCGCCGCCATTACCATTTCTTTTTACCGCGCAGATACATGCGAAAGGCGATAGACAGGCTGTTCATTAATAACACCATTGCAATCAATACCAGTGCCACGCCAAAGGGTAAGGCGTCGGGCACATTCGGCACTTGGGTAGCAACCACATACAAATGCAAGGACAAAGCCATGGTTTGATCGAATACGCTTTCCGGCAGAAACGGTAGAAAAAACGCGGCGCCGGTAAACATGATGGGAGCCGTTTCACCGGTCGTGCGCGATACCTCGAGAATCACACCGGTTAAAATGCCGCTAACGGCATTAGGAAGCACCACACGGCGAATGGTTTGCCAGCGTGTTGCGCCCATGTTCCAGCAGGCTTCACGGAATGCATAAGGAACCGCTTGCAAGGATTCCCGGGTCGCCACAATGACGACCGGCAAGGTCATGATGGCCAAGGTTAAACTAGCGGCCAAGATGCTGGTACCAATGCCGAAAAACAAAACGAATGCACCGACACCAAACAAGGCGTGAACGATGGAAGGCACACCGGCCAGATTGATAATGGCTAGATTAATCACGCGGGTGAACCAGTTGTCCGGTGCATATTCGCTGAGATAAATCGCCGCCGCCACACCCAGCGGCACTGAAACCAGCAAGGCGACACTCACCAGCCAGATGGTACCGATCAAGGCCGGAAAAATGCCACCTGCGGTCATACCCTTGGTGGGTTCGCTAAACAGGAATTCAAAAGAAATAACCGAACCACCTTTGTAAATCAGGGTACCCAGGATCATCAACACCGGCAAGATGAGCAAAATTGTCATCAACATAAAAAGGGTACGGTACAAACTTTGTACCCTTTGGTTTTTTACATTCAGAGAAGATTGGTCAAACATAACGCTCAACCCTTGCGAATGCCGCGAACAATCAAGTCCGCAGTCAAATTAATGATAAAGGTGATAATGAAGAGAAAAATTCCAATGGTGAAAAGTGCTTGATAGTGATCTGATCCAACCGCCGTCTCCCCCAATTCCGCGGCAATGGTCGCTGTCAAGGCGCGTACCGAATCGAAAATACTGTCCGGCAGATTGATGGCGTGACCGGTTGCCATCAGTACCGCCATGGTTTCGCCAAAACCACGCCCCACCCCAAGCAGTACAGCACCGAGTAAGCCGTTCTTGGCGGCGGGTAAAACCGTTTTCAGAACCACCTGCCAACGCGTCGCCCCCAATGCTTCGGCTGCTTCGCGGTAACGATCCGGCACCGCTTTTAACGCATCTTCGGCAATGGAGGTCATGATTGGGGCGGCCATCAAACCTAGAATGATGCCGGCGTTGAGAACGTTAAGACCCACCGGCACATCGAAGATATCGATAATCAGTGGGTTCATGATGGTGAGACCGATAAAACCCCATACCACCGAAGGAATAGCCGCCAACAGTTCGACCAAGACTTTCAAGGCTTCGCGGGTTTTGCCGGTGGCGAATTCGGCGATGTAGATGGCCGCGCCCAATGAAAAAGGAATGGCGACTAACATGGCCAAGCCGGTTACGCTGGCGGTACCGGCAATTAAGGCGAGGATGCCGTAAGTCGTTTTATATTCCGAGGTCGGCCGCCATCGTGGCGAGGTAAAGAACTCACCCAGATCCAAGGTATTGACGATGAAACCGAAACCTTCCCGAGTGATGAAAACGAAAATGCCGATAATGAAGATGATTGCCGAAATGCCGCCAATAAAAACAATCACCTGTACTAGTTTGTCGATATACCAATCGAGGTTGCGACGGTCGAAATCCGCGTTATCGGATTTTGAGGCGACCTTCCCCAACGCCGTGGATTGGGCAACAGAAGAGGTGGTCGAAGCCATTTTAAGATTCGTTTTCGCCGTACATCAGTTCGATCAATTCTTGGAGATTCACTGCAATTCCGCGGTAAATTTCCTCAAAGTATTGTCTTGCGCCTTCGTCATCGCCTGCTTCCGGTGTAGGCCCCACATCCCACTCCAAGACCGAAGTATGAAACGGAATGTCTGACAGGTAGCGGCCCGCCGCTCCTTGCATACTGATGACCAGGTAGTATTGCTCCAGTGTTTCGGGCTCGAACGCGATCGGAGCTTTGCCGTCCAATTCAATGCCACGCTCGCGCATAAATTCCAACATTTGCGGATTGAGTTTCGCCGCCGGCGAGCCACCACCGGCGCTGTGATATTCCATCCTGCCAGGAAACGTTTTCTGCGCAATGGCCTCCGCCATCGGGCTCAGACAGCTATTGTCGTCATCCAGGAAAAGTACATTTTTAATGGAGCTCGTCTTGCTTTCGCCGGTCTCTGCGAAGATGGTTTCCTCGCACAGATTTTTTGCCTGATCCGAAACCCGCTTAAGCATGTTGAAGATCACAAAGATGGCGAGCAAACGCTTGATCCGGGTACGATCACCCTCGACCATCAGATCGGCATAGATACTGTTCATATCATGCTCCATGTGATCCGCCATGCTTTTGGTTACCCGTGCTGCCTCTTCATTTCCCTCCATAAAGGCTTCCATTGAAAGCTGCAACATGCGGCACACTTCCTCGCCCGTTCTTTCGATTTCCCTGGCAATAGCGCCTTCGGGGGGTTGTTTTAGCTGTACCCCTTCACGGGCGATGGTCACCGCATAATCGCCGATACGCTCCAGTTGCAGGTTGATGCGAATAGTCGCGGAAAGACGCCGCAAATGACCGGCACTGGGCAAATGCAAGGCGATGAATCGATAGCACAACCGGTCTAAGTCACGATGGATATGATTAATGCGACCATCGCCCAGGATGGTTAAGTAAGCCAACTTGTCGTTGCCTGTTTGCACCGACTGGATTGCGTTGGTTAACCCATTCTCTACATGGCTTGCCAGCTGGCTGACTCGTTCGCTGATTTGCTTTAGATCTCTTTCGAGACGTTCTTCATAGTGCGCCATTATTGTTTACCCAAGACCGAGAACGCATGAATTAAGCGATTTACCGTATTGACTAGCAACTGACGTCATTTGCCGGGGCATATCCCTTATCGAGAATAATGCATTGACCGGCGTCACTTTTGATCCAATCCAGGTAAGCTTTGATTTCTCCTTCTGGTTCGCCGTTGGTGTACATGAATAACGGGCGCGCTATCGGATAACTGCCATCGCTGGCGGTAGCAACGCTGGGCGATACACAATCGTCGCCTTCTTTCTTGCCAATGCAGGCCATCTTGATATGATCGGTGGCGTAAGCCAAGCCGCTGTAGCCAATGGCGCAAGGCGTTTTTTCCACCAGATCCACGACGTCTTTCGAACCATGCATGTCCCGGGTGCCCAGTTTGTAGTCACGCTCTTTACCCAGTACAGCTTTGCGGAAATAGGCATATGTACCGGAGTTGTTCTGCCGGCTAACCAATACCATTTCTTGATTTTTGCAACCGGGGACTTCGATGCCGAGGTCGCTCCAGGATTCGATTTCACCATCTTCACCGTAAATCTCAGCGAGTTTTTCAATGCTGATGGAATCAAGGGGATTATCTTGATGCAAGAAAACGGCGAGAGCATCATAACCAACAATATGATCGACGGGATTTTGTCCCTGATTTTTCGCCAGATCGATTTCTTTGTCTTTCATCGCTCGGGAGGCATTGGCGATGTCGACAGTGCCGTTGATCATGGCCGCGATTCCCGTACCCGAGCCGCCACCCGATACTGCGACCGCTACATCCGGATTGATCTCGCGATAGGCTTCCGCCCAGGCTTGAGCTACGTTAACCAGTGTATCGGAACCCTTGTTTTGGATAACGGTGCGAGCTTGTACCGTTGCTATAACAAGGACGGCGCCGACGATAAGGGAAACAAAAGTAGTGATTTTGAACTGCATTTAATTTTCCTCCGATTGTTAGGATATGGGGGATTAGCGAATCGGGTGCCGTTCAAGATTACAAAAATATTTAGCTATTTGTTGTAGTATTACGAGGGTGCCTCGATTCGTTCTCCCCTATAAATCAAAGGATAGCGGGCAATTATTACAACCGTGTTAAGATATAATGAAGATATCTTGACATCGACCGGATTGATGTGTGCGGTAGTGTCAACACGAGAAAGCGCTTGCATGGGGCGCGGGGGTAACGACGGAATCCGTCATTTAAATCGGCAACTTTGCATTCTTAGGCCTTCCTCCTGCTGGCAAAGTGCTTAAGAAAATCGACGTAGCTAATCATCCCAACTAATTTCCCTTCGTCTACTACCGGCATGGCACCGAACTTGTTGAGACACAACAGATCGGCTACCTCGTGCGCAGCGGCGTGGGGGGAAACACACTGGGGATCGGGGGTCATGCAATCCTTGACTAGGACCTTGTCAAGCACCGTCTCGCGATTGACATCGGTGTCCCGGTCCACAACCGGTGAATTCACTGCGAGACGCACATCGCGGTCAGTGACAATGCCGACGAGTTTGTCGTCACTGACCACCGGCAGATGTCGGTATCCGGCTCGGTTCATTTTGAGTAATACGTCGTGAAGATGGGTGTCTGGGGATACAACATCGAGCGTATCGCTCATGAGATCTTTGACTTCTAACATCGTTATTTGCCTGGTTGTTATTTGCTTATCGATTCTAGGGCCGCACAACACGGACAAATTGATCAGGATCAATATGCATGCAAACACAGCCGAAATTGGGCCTTGAGGAATAGTCGCTGGTGCACACATTACAATAGCAGCGATTGGATTGTTTATTGGAAGTATCGCGCTGCCACTATCGCCGAGGCGAACTCGTAGCTGACCGTGTTCACCACTTTCAAGTTCACGAAGTTATTGTATTTAGTGCCATCCTTATTTGGTTATGTTCCGGGATTCTTGTTGAACGGAGGGTATAATCCTATCCCTAATATCCGTCGCTTGTTTGTATGTGACATATTCGTGTGCTCTTAACGAATCAGGGAATGGAAATAACGATTGACCGGGCCCCGGTCTCATCGGTTATTTTTTAAAACTGAATGGTGCAGTCCTCGAGTTCTCCATTACGTGTTTTGGTCACGGGTGCAGCTACTGGAATCGGTAGAAGTATTGCCGACAGTTTCGCGTCGCGTGGTGGCAAGGTGCATATTTGCGATGCATCGCCGGAATACATCGACGCATGTTTGTCCGAATCACCTTCCTTATCGGCAACCGAATGCGACGTTTCTAACCCCCGGCAAGTGGGAACGCTTTTTCAAGACTTGCAACGTGAACTCGGTGGCTTGGATGTGTTGGTGAATAACGCCGGAATTGCCGGGCCGACTGCCGCGGTGGAAGAGATCAAACCCAATGATTGGAATGAAACGGTTGCGGTGGATTTGAACGGTGCGTTCTATTGCACGCGTCTGGCGGTACCGTTGTTGAAGCAAAACACTACTGCGTCGATTGTCAATATTTCATCCACCGCAGGCATCATGGGTTTTCCATTACGCACACCGTATGCCGCCGCGAAGTGGGGAATCATTGGTTTGACAAAGTCACTGGCAATGGAACTAGGCCCATTTAATATTCGGGTCAATGCGGTATGTCCGGGTTCCGTGGCGGGTCCGCGTATGGATCGTGTTATTGCAGCTGATGCCAAGGCTCAAGGCGTGCCCGAGGAACGAATCAGGCAGGCTTATAAAAATCAGGCGTCCATGCAAACGTTTGTCGACCGGCAGGATATTGCCAATATAGTCGTTTTTCTGTGCTCCGACGAGGGTGCCAAAATTTCCGGCCAAGTGATCAGCGTTGATGGTCACGGTGAAACCTTAAGAACGTAAAAATATTCACGCAAAGAAATGCGGAGGATAGTATGAATGACGCTGTTAAGTCCGTTCGTAGCGGAAAAATTCTCGAAGTAATATTGGATCGCCCCAAGGCTAATGCCATTGATGCAGCCACCAGTCGTAAGTTGGGTGAGGTGTTTTGTGATTTTCGCGACGATCCAGACTTACGGGTTGCGATTATCACCGGTGGCGGCGAGAAGTTTTTTTCCGCCGGCTGGGATTTAAAAGCGGCTGCCGAGGGTGCCGCCATCGACGGCGATTATGGCCCCGGCGGTTTTGCCGGTATTACGGAACTGCACGATTGCAACAAACCGATAATCGCCGCGGTCAACGGCATGGCGGTAGGCGGTGGTATGGAGCTAGCCTTGTCTACCGATTTAATTGTGGCTGCTGATCACGCCAATTTTTTTCTGCCGGAAGTTTTTGTCGGTATCGTAGCGGATGCGGGTTCGTTTCGGCTGCCGAAACGCATTCCACGCCAGATCGCCATGGAGATGTTGTTGACCGGTCGTCATATGTCCGCCGTAGAAGCGATGCAATGGGGCATGATTAACAAGGTATGTCCCGGTGATGAACTGATGGATGAAGCACGGGCTTTGGCGGAAACCGTAGTCAGCGCGGCCCCGCTCGCCATCGCAGCGGTAAAAGAAATTGTGCGTGAAACTCACGGTCTGTCCATCAAGGACTGTTATGCCTTGTTGCACAGTCGCAAATTACCTGCCTACGAGGCAATGCTGCAATCCGAAGACGCCAAAGAGGGCCCGGCGGCGTTTGCGGAAAAACGCGATCCCGTGTGGAAAGGAAGATAGCGGTGGGATTCGGATCACTGTGTGCACAAGCCGCTTTCGGCTTACATTCCACACTTAATCGTGGCATTATTATGTCTTATAAGGGGTGTGAAGCTAGTTACAATACCACCCGACTATTTTAATCGGCTGTTAGTCATTCGTGGCTAGTAGCTAGGCTTAAAACCAAAATGAATGACCTGTAGGAGGGTTACACATGTCAGAGTTGAAATATCTAGAGGATCAGTTAAAGAAAGGACGTATTTCCCGCCGTGAATTTTTAGCCCGCGCCACTGCCCTTGGAGCAGCCGTATCCGTTCCATCACTACTCAGTGGAAAAGTATACGCCGAACCGAATAAAGGCGGTAAATTCGTAGCGGGTCTTGGTCACGGGTCGACTACCGATTCGTTGGACCCGGGCACCTATGAAAACGATTTCATGATCGGTTCGAGTTTTACACGTTTAAGTCACCTGACTGAAATCGATAATACCGGTGACTTGATCGGTAATATCGCCGAGAGTTGGGAATCTTCGCCTGATGCTAAAACATGGACTTTCAATATACGCCAAGGTGTCGAATTTCATAATGGCAAAACGCTAGACTCAAATGACGTCGTCGCATCGATCAATCATCATCGCGGCGAAGATTCCGGGTCTGCCGCCAAACCCATTGTCGATCCGATTGAAGACATCAAAGCGGACGGGAACAACGTTGTTATCACTCTAAAAGACGGTAATGCCGATTTTCCGTATTTAGTGAGTGACTATCATATTCCCATGTTGATAGCGACGGATGACGGTGTCGATTGGCAGTCCGGCATCGGCACAGGACCTTATGTCATGGAAAACTTCGAACCCGGTGTACGTATGGTTCTGAAGCGGCACCCAAACTATCACATGGAGGGAAGGGCACACTTTGATGAAGTCGAAATGATTGTTATCGCCGATGTCGCTGCACGCACGAATGCATTGGCCACTGGCGAGATACACATGATGGACCGTGTCGATATCAAGACCATGCATTTGTTGGAGCGCAACAAAAGTGTGAAGGTCGAGGAGACCAGCGGTAACGGGCATTATTCAATCCCCATGCGCACCAATCTTGATCCGTTTACTGACAACAATCTGCGCTTGGCGTTGAAATACGCGTTGGATCGCGAAGCGCTGCTGCAAACCATTTTGCGCGGTCACGGTTATATCGGTAATGATCACCCCATCGGCAAAGCTAACCGCTATCACGCAGCGGATTTGCCACAGAAATCATACGATCCGGAAAAAGCACAGTTCTACCTGAAAGAAGCGGGTGTTAGCGAGCTAAACGTTGATCTTAGTGCAGCGGACGCCGCGTTCGGTGGTGCTGTAGATGCCGCTGTATTGTACAAGGAGCATGCCGCTAAGGCAGGGATAAACATCAACGTCGTTCGTGAACCCAATGATGGTTACTGGTCGAATGTGTGGAATACGGATAATCGCGGTTGGTGCATGTGTTACTGGGGTGGACGCCCGACCGAAGACTGGATGTTTTCCACGGCATACGCCGCCGGTGCGGAATGGAACGACTCGTCGTGGGAACATGAAGAGTTTAATAAATTGTTAATCGCCGCGCGTTCTGAACTGGATGAAGCCAAACGCCGCGATATGTATGTCGAAATGCAACGGCTGGTCAGTGATGAAGGCGGTGTGGTCGTGCCAGTGTTTAATAACTACATCCATGCTATCAGCGACAAGATTGCCCATGATGAGCAAATGGCGAATAACTGGGCTAACGACGGTCACAAATATGCCGAGCGATGGTGGTTTGCGTAACTTACTAGCACACCGCCGTGCATAAAATACTAAAAATGATGGCCCAGCGTCTGGGGCTGGGCCTGCTTACCCTGTTTGTTGTTTCGCTGATTATTTTCTTGGGTGTTGAAGCTTTACCGGGTAACGCGGCGGAAGCTATTCTAGGGCAATCGGCGACACCGGAAACTGTGGCAGCACTGGAGCGGCAAATGGGTCTCGATCTGCCCCCACACGAACGCTATGTCAAATGGTTGGGCGGCATTCTTAAAGGAGATTTCGGGGTTTCGGTTGCTAACAACCGAGAAATTTCCGAACTGATCGGTGTGCGTTTTGCCAATACTATATTTTTGGCGGTAATGGCGGCGATTATATCCGTGCCGCTGGCATTGGCGCTGGGCATACTAGCAGCCCTGTACCGAAATTCGATCTATGACCGGTCAGTGAATATTGTCACCCTGTCTTCGATTTCTTTTCCTGAGTTTTTTGTCGCTTACATTCTCATTTTGTTTTTGGCGGTTAAATTCGGTTGGTTTCCGAGTCTGGCCAACGTCGGGCCGGAAACACCGTTTTGGGAAAGAGTCTATCGCTGTATTTTGCCTGCACTCACGTTAACGCTGGTAGTGGTCGCACACATGATGCGTATGACACGCGCGGCGATTATTAATTTGTTGGCCAGTCCTTACATCGAAATGGCGAATCTTAAGGGAATGTCACGGTCGCGTGTCATTCTCAAGCACGCGTTGCCGAATGCCTGGGCTCCCATCGTTAATGTCATCGTTATCAACCTCGCCTATCTCATCGTAGGCGTGGTAGTGGTGGAAGTGGTGTTTGTTTATCCAGGCTTGGGACAGCTGATTGTGGATTCAGTAAGAACCCGAGACATTCCCGTCGTACAGGCGTGTAGTCTTATCTTTGCAGCCACTTATGTCTTGCTGAATTTAACAGCGGATATTTTATCGATTGTGACTAACCCGAGACTATTACATCCAAGATGACAGATTCGAATAACACCATAGGACAATCGGTAGACGCGGTTCCACCGCCAGTCCGAACCGAAAGCAAGTGGACAGTTGCGTGGCGGGAACTAAAAAAAGCACCACTCAGTGCAAAATTCGGATTGCTCGTCATAATCACGTACATTGTCATCGCATTTTTAGCACCGGTATTGACCCCGTATGGAGAATCCGAAGTGGTCGGTCCGGAGTACGATGTATGGAGTAGTGAGCACCCGTTGGGTACAGATAATTTAGGCCGTGACATGCTAACACGGTTGTTTTACGGCGCGCGTAATACCGTAGGTATTGCTTTTATAACTACCTGTCTGTGTTTTCTGGTAGGCGGGGTAACCGGCATATTAGCGGCAGCCTTAGGAGGATGGTTTGACCAAATTTCCAGTCGCCTGGTCGATATCCTTATGGCGATCCCGCAGTTGATTTTTGCGTTGTTGTTGTTGACCATCTTTGGAACCGCCATCCCGACGCTCATTATCATTATTGCCATCCTTGATTCGACACGTGTATTCCGGCTTGCGCGTGCGGTGAGTCTGAATGTTGTAGTGATGGACTTTATAGAGGCCGCAAAATTGCGCGGTGAAGGCATTCATTGGATTACCATCCATGAAGTCTTGCCCAACATCATGCCGCCCCTGATTGCTGAGTTCGGTCTTCGTTTTTGTTTTGTGTTTTTGACGATCAGTGCCCTTAGTTTTCTCGGTTTGGGCATCCAACCGCCTACAGCGGACTGGGGTTCCATGGTGCGCGATAATGCGACACTGATCACTTATGGTGATATCACACCTTTGTTACCGGCTGCTGCGATTGCCTTGTTGACGGTAGGTGTGAATTTTGTTGTGGACTGGTTCCTGCACAAAACCAGTGGATTAAAAGATGAGCACTAACGGCAACAACGACTTGTTACTGGAAATGCGCGATTTGCGCATCGATGGGTTTCGTGACGAGGAATGGCATGAAATCGTAAAGGGCGTAGATGTCACCTTGCATCGTGGTGAAGTGCTGGGTCTTATTGGCGAATCAGGTGCAGGTAAATCCACTATCGGCATCGCCGCGATGGGTTATGCCAAACCCGGTTGTCGCATATCCGGTGGATCTATCATTTTCGATGGAATCGATTTAATGAAGGCGTCGGAGGCAGAAAAACGTGAACTCCGTGGAGTACGTATTGCTTATGTGGCTCAGAGTGCGGCGGCATCGTTCAACCCCGCTCACAAACTGATCGATCAGTTTGCTGAAACTGTAGTGGAACATGGCAAAGGCACCAAAGCTGAAGCCTATGCCGACGCTAAGGAATTGTACGCACGCATCCAGATGCCGGATCCAGATGGCATCGGCTTTCGATATCCGCATCAAGTGTCCGGTGGTCAATTGCAACGGGCGATGACTGCCATGGCTTTGGCTTGCCGTCCGGATCTCATTATTTTCGACGAACCGACCACGGCGTTGGATGTCACCACTCAGATCGAGGTATTGGTCACCATTCGTGATATTGTCGAACAGTTCAATTCTGCGGCCATTTATATTACCCACGATCTTGCGGTAGTGGCGCAGATGGCGGACAAGATTATGGTATTGCGTTACGGCGAACTGGTCGAGGAAGCCGACACCCGCAATATGTTATCTGCGCCGCAGGAGGACTACACGAAATCGTTATGGGCGGTAAGAACGTTTCGTAAACACGTCGATGCGCCGCCAAAAGAAGATGTGCCACTGGTGAAGGTAGAAAATGTATCCGCTTCTTATGGTGTTGTTCCGGTGCTGTACGATGTCTCTTTCGAAATCCATCGCGGGCATACCATCGCCGTTGTGGGCGAATCGGGTAGTGGTAAAAGCACGACTGCGCGGGTAATCACTGGTTTGCTACCACCAAAACAAGGGCAAGTGTATTACGATGGTGTCGCCTTACCCAGGGACTATCGGCAACGCACTAAAGATCAATTGCGTCAAGCGCAAATGATTTACCAAATGGCAGATACGGCGATCAATCCGCGTCATCGCATCCGCCATATTATCGGTCGTCCGTTGTCATTTTATTTGGGTGTGGAAGGAAACCAAAAGGAGCAACGTATTCGCGAATTACTCGATATGATCGAATTAGATCCGGATCAGTTTATCGACCGTTATCCGAGCGAGCTTTCCGGCGGGCAGAAACAACGCATTTGTATTGCCCGCGCATTGGCGGCTGAACCGAGTTTCATTATTTGCGATGAAGTCACCTCGGCTCTGGATCAACTGGTTGCCGAAGGCATTCTCAAATTGCTTGATCGCCTGCAGCAGGAATTGAACCTGGCTTATATGTTTATTACCCATGATCTGGCTACGGTTCGTGCGATATCCGACGAAGTGATCGTCATGTTGCAAGGCCGTATCGTTGAACAAGGGGATAAAGAAGATATATTTTCGCCACCGCATCACGAATACACCGAATTATTGCTGTCATCGGTACCGGAGATGGATCCGGATTGGATGGATAACGTTTTGGCGGAACGTGCAGCGAAGGGTGGTATGCGCTCGGCGGGCAATTAGCTTACAGTTTCCCAGATGTTTCTCGTCAATTGACGAACACTAGGGTCTTTTCTAGACAACGGCGATTCGACTCTGACCGGCGAAATAATATTGAAATAATACTTGATTCGTTCCCGCAATCGATTCATGAACCGTATAATTGTGCGGGCAAATCACTTTCTATAATCAATCACACAAGACGGAGGGCATAATGGTTAAGCCTAGTTTTTTCTCTGATCTTATTAAAAATAAGAAGATCTCCCGGCGGGAATTTATACAACATTCGGTTGCAATGGGTGCGACGGTAGCGGCTGCAGGATCGTATTTTGATACCGCACAGGCGGCGACTCCAAAAAGCGGCGGCACGCTTAGAAATGCCTTGACCGGCGGTAGTACCAGCGATGTATTGGATCCGGCAAAAACACTGGATTCCTACATGATCAATGTTAGTTTCGGTCAACTGCGCAACAACCTCACCGAAATCGCACCGAGCGGCGAGTTAATCGGTGAATTGGCGGAGAGTTGGGAGGCATCTCCTGACGCCAAGACTTGGACATTCAAGCTGCGCACCGGTGTGGAATTTCACAACGGCAAGAGCTTAGAAGCCAACGACGTTGTGGAATCTTTCAATCATCATCGCGGCGAGGATACCGACTCCGCCGCCAAAGGCATTGTCGCCCCCATTACCGACATCAAGGCTGACGGTAACGATACCGTCGTGTTTACACTGGATGGCGGCAATGCGGATTTCCCGTTTTTGGTGAGTGACTACCATCTGGTTATTTGCCCGGCTAAAGACGGTGGTGGTGTCGATTGGGAATCCGGTGTCGGCACGGGTGGATATACACTGGTGAGTTTCGAACCCGGTGTGAATACTATCGTCAAGCGCAATCCGAATTATTGGAAAGAAGGGCGAGCGCATTTTGACTCCGTGGAAAATCTGTTTGTTGCGGACGCAGCCGCGCGTACCAGTGGAGTACGAACCGGCGATATCGACTGTATGTCGAATCTGGATCTTAAGACGGTGCACCTGCTGCAACGTCAAGAGGGCATTCAGGTTTTTCCGGTATCCGGCAACAAGCACGTTACCTTACCCATGCTGACGGATACCGCACCGTTCGATAACAACGACGTGCGATTGGCCTTGAAATACGCCATTGACCGTGAAGAGATATTGGAAAAAGTCGTCAAAGGGCAGGGCGAGGTAGGCAACGACAGTCCCGTCGGTCCGGCCAACATTTACCGCGCGACAGCGGAAGAATTACTGCAAAGGCCTTACGATCCGGAAAAGGCGAAGTTTCATTTAAAACAAGCGGGAATGGAAAACCTGTCGTTGAAACTTCATCTTGCAGACACCGCGTTTGAAGGTGCGGTCGACGCCGGTCAGCTTTATCAAGAGACCGCGAAAGCAGCCGGTATTGATATCGAAGTGGTGCGTGAACCTAATGATGGTTACTGGTCGAATGTGTGGCTCAAGAAATCGTGGTGCGCCAGTTACTGGGGCGGCCGTCCCACCGAAGATTGGATTTTTTCGCAGATCTACTCCTCAGGTGCCGACTGGAACGAGTCCAAATGGGAGCATGCGCGTTTTAATGAATTATTAGTCCAAGCGCGTGGTGAATTGGATGCCGATAAACGGCGCGAAATGTATGTAGAAATGCAACGCATTGTCCACGAAGAAGGCGGTTCGGTCATCCCGGTGTTCATGGCATATACACACGCGGCGACCGACAAGATTCAGTTGCCCGAACAACTAGCCAATAACTGGGAATTGGATGGCCACAAAAACGCCGAGCGTTGGTGGTTTGGGTAACCTTTTGTTTTGAAAATCTGACTGATGAACGCGGAGCAGAGCGCTGCTCCGCGTTTTTTTATCATACTTAGAACTTCTGGTTTATAGACATACCAAGAGATTTTACGGTGAAAGTTCCAAACAAGCACAACTTTCCCGGTAGCGATGCTGCATTCACACGGGGGTCGTTATACGGCACCGAGGTAGAACACACCTATTCAGGCGCATTGAGTTTTATGCGCCGCAAATACACCAAGGATTTGACCGGAGTGGACTATGCGGTCACCGGCATTCCCTATGATCTTGCCACCAGCAACCGGCCGGGCACACGGTTCGGGCCGGCCGCTATTCGCGCAGCGTCGGCACACTTGGCCTGGGGTCCGCCATGGCCGTGGGGATTCGATCCTTTTGATCGCCTTGCGGTGATCGATTACGGTGATTGTAATTTTGACTACGGACGTCCGGAAGGTGTACCGGATCAAATCGAAAGCCATGCAACGCAAATTATTGAAGGTGGTGCAAAGATGATCTCATTAGGTGGCGATCATTTTGTGACTTTGCCGCTTGTGCGGGCACACGCAAAGAAATACGGATCTTTGTCTTTGGTGCATTTTGACGCGCATTCGGATACCTGGTCTGACGACACCGGCCGCATCGATCACGGCACCATGTTTTTTCATGCAGCGAAAGAGGGCATTGTCGATCCGTCCCGCTCGGTACAAATCGGCATTCGTACCCATAATAGTGACCCCCTCGGTTTCACCTGGTTGGATCCGAATTGGCTAAACACCAATGGTGTCGATAAAGCCATCACCGAGATAAAGCGTATTGTTGGTGATAATAAGACTTATCTGACCTTCGATATTGATTGTCTTGATCCGAGTTTCGCGCCGGGCACCGGCACACCGGTTGTGGGTGGGCTGAGCACCGACCAGGCACAGAACATTATTCGTAGGTTAAAAGATATTGATTTTGTTGCCATGGATTTGGTGGAAGTGGCGCCGGCGTATGATCACGCAGAGATCACCGCGTTGGCCGCGGCAAGTTTGATTCTGGATTTCTTTTGTATGCGTTGCCAGGATTTGCCATCACAAGTTCGCTGAATTGATTCTAAATGTACAGCACATAGACTGATATGACTTTTTCAATCAATGGACGTTGTGCCAGAACCGGTATGATGGGCATCGCTATCACCACGTCCAGTATTTGCGTCGGTAGCCGGTGTCCGTGGGTGCGTGCAAAAGTGGGCGCAGTTGCTACCCAAAACGTCACCTTGCCCAGTTTGGGTAACGAGGTGCTAGGCCAAATCGAAAGCGGACTGAATGCTCAACAGGCGTTGAATAAGGTGATAGCGGATCGTGAGCACGCTGATTACCGGCAACTAACGGTAGTCGATTCATGCGGAAATACAGCGCACTTTACCGGTAGTGAAATTCTTGGCGTAAATAATGTTTCAACGGGCACTGATTGTGTCGCGGCAGGTAACTTATTACAGAACGAAGGTGTGCCCTCGGCGATGACAACTTTTTTTCAGTCGAATGCGGAATTACATTTAGCGCAAAGGTTGTTACTTGCGTTAAAAGCCGGCCATGACGTGGGCGGTGAGATGGGGCCGACCCATTCCGCTGCATTATTAGTCGCCCACGAATACTCCTGGCCGTTGGTGGATTTACGCGTGGATTGGAATGACGATGACCCTATTAAGCAACTGCAAATTTTGTGGGAAGCTTACGAACCGCAAATGCAAGACTACATTACCCGTGCCATCGATCCTGCATCGGCCCCCAGTTATGGTGTGCCGGGAGATGAGTAGATGCGTAGCTACAAAGTTTATGAATCTTCAAATCCTTGCAATACGTTGACGGCGTTAATCCCAACTTCTTCAACGGCATAACCGCCTTCCATAGCAAATAATGTTGGGATACCGAGCTTGCCAATCATGCCACCGTAAGTGATGAAATCGTCGCTGGTTAACTTGAAGAAACTGATAGGGTCATTTTCAAAAGCATCGACACCCAAAGACACAATAATTGCATCGGGAGAGTATTCTTTGACGCGCTTCAAAGCATCCGCCATCGCTTCACCCCAGACTGAAAATGGCGTATTAGGCGGCATAGGGTAATTTGCATTGAATCCCTCGCCGGCGCCTTCACCGGCTTCATCCGCATAGCCCAAGAAATGTGGAAAGGCGTCTTTCGGATCTCCGTGTAATGAAAAATAAAACACATCGGAACGATTATAAAAAATGTCCTGGGTACCATTGCCATGATGGAAGTCGGGATCGAGGATGGCTATGCGTTGTGCGCCCTGATCTAACAGATATTGCGCGGCGATGGCGGCGTTATTGAGAAAACAATAACCACCGTACATGTCCTTGGCGGCATGATGACCAGGCGGGCGGCATAAGGCAAATGCCGATGTATTGCCTTTATTCAATAAATTTGCACCGGTCAACGCGCACATAGCGCTACTTCGGGCGGCTTTCCAAGTGCCTTCGACAATGGCGGTTTCGGCGGCGAGCGCGTAGTATCCGACCTTGCCATCGATATGATTGGGTTGGATTTGCCGTTGCCGGCGTGCTGGCCAAACCGTCGGTAGTATTTGACTGTCGAAGCCTTCCTCTGTCCATTCTTGCCAGCAGGTTCTCAGAAAAGTAAGAAAATCTTCAGTATGGATTTTGCTGAAATGAGACTCATCAAATTCCTCCGGTTCAATAACTTCTCCAAGCGCCACTTCCTGTATACGCTTTAAGACGTATTCAACACGCTCGGGACATTCAAAAGGCGGAACCAGTTTCCCGCCGTAAATCTCACCTTCCGGTTGATGTTTATAGTGTTGATCAGAATAAATGGTAATCATTTATGGTTTCCTTATTTCTTTTACGAGGTCAAGATTAAGGTGTCTTCAGGTTGCCATGCTATCCACAGATTGTCGCCCATAGTGATTCCAGTGTGAGCATTGCGCGAGGTATTTTTAACATTTGCCGTGATGGTCGTGTTGTTACCACACTCTAAGAACACGTGGCTTTCATCGCCGTAGTAAGCTACTTCAAGGACTTTTCCACGCAATCGGATTGTTTCCGTCTCGGGTTCTTGCGTATTTAATTGTATTTTCTCTGGTCGTATGGCAACGCCAACATGTCCCTCAGCCTTGTCGTGGAAAGGTACAGCAAAGTCTCCAATTTTTCCGGCTAGCGAGTCTACCCGGATGGTAATCTTTCCGTCTTTTATTCCAACAACTTTTCCATCAAATAAGTTCATCTTGCCGATAAAATCGGCCACGAAACGACAGTTAGGGTATTCGTAAAGCTCTGCGGGTGACGCTACTTGAAGTACATCGCCGTGGTTCATAACCGCAATACGATCAGCCATTGACAACGCTTCATTTTGATCGTGTGTCACGATAACAAAAGTGATTCCCACTGACTGTTGTAAATGTACTAACTCAATCCGCATTTGTTCTCGCAATTTCGCATCCAGCGCAGACAGCGGTTCATCAAGCAAAAGAACTTTTGGATGTTTAACCAGCGCTCGCGCCAGGGCTACACGTTGACGTTGGCCACCGGAGAGTTGGTCCGGTTTTCGGTCCGCCATGTCCTGTAATTGAACCAGCGACAATGATTCATTAACACGTTTGTCGATTTCGGCCTTAACTGTACCGGTTACTTTTAACCCATACGCCACGTTTTGTCGGACACTCATGTGGGGGAATACCGCATAGGATTGAAACACCATGTTTACAGGGCGCTTGTTGGGCTCAATGCCCTCCATGTTTTCGCCGTCTATAAGGATCTGGCCTTGAGTGGGCGTTTCAAAACCGGCCAGCATACGCAATAGTGTTGTTTTGCCGCAGCCGGATGGCCCAAGCAAAGCGAAAAACTCTCCCTGTTTTATTTCGAGCGAAACATCATTGACAGCAATCACCGAAGATCCGAAACGCTTTACCACGTCACGGATCGATATGATATTTGAGTTATTAGACACTACTGGTTCTTCTCTGTGCCCGTGATTGGACGATCAGTGCCGTGGCGGTCAGCGCTAGAGTAATAACAATTAATACAGTGGATGCAGCGTTTACTTCGGGAGTGACTGAAAAACGCACCATGGAGTAAATCTTAATTGGAAACGTCGTTGATCCAGGTCCCGATGTGAAAAAGGTGATGACAAAGTCGTCCAGTGACAAAGTAAACGCGAGTAGGGCGCCGGCGACCAAACCAGGTTTCATGTATGGAAAAGTCACGTTCCAGAAAGTTTGCCATTGATTGCCACCAAGATCATAGGAGGCCTCTTCAAGGGAGCGGTCAAAACCCGCCATACGCGCTCGGATAATTACGGCGACAAAGGGAATTGAGAAAGCAATATGGCTCACTGTAATGGTAGTGAGCCCCAGAGGCATTTCCACCACCGCAAAAAAGGCGACCATCGCGACGGCCATACAAATTTCTGGTATCACAATAGGTAAGTGGACCATGCCCTCAAAAGGCCCTTGGGCTGGGAAGCGAAACCGATACAAGGAAAGACCCAGCATCGCCCCCAGTATCGTGGATACGCTGGTCGAAATGCCCGCAATAGTCAAAGAGTTCAATAAGGCTTCATGCAATTGGTTATTCTGTAAAGCTTTCTCGTAGTAGCGCAGGGTGAATCCCTGCCATGTGATATTGCGTTTGCTGTCATTAAATGAAAATACAATCAGTGAAATGATCGGAAAATAAAGAAAGAAAAAACCCATTGCCATAGAGAACCGCAACCACGTCTTGCGGCTGTACTCTAAAGGATTTATGTTGTGTTTGCTCAATGCTTAAACCAGGCCGCTTTTTCGACCAGCCAAACTAGCACGGACCCAAAGCATGATGAATGTCATATACAGCAAAAGAAAAGATAATGCCGAACCAAAGGGCCAATCCCTCGATGAGGAGAACTGGCGAGCAATAAGGTTACCAATCATTTCGCTATCCGTCCCACCAAGTAATTCCGGGGTCAAGAACGTTCCCATAGAGAGTATAAAGACGAGTAAACAACCGGAAACGATACCGGGCAGGGCAAGCGGCATCGTAATTGAAAACAATGTGCGCCAATGCCCCGCACCGAGATCGAGACTTGCCTCTAAATAAGATTTATTCAGTTTTTCGAGTGTTGCATATATCGGTAATATCAAAAATGGCAGATAAACATAAACCAAGCCGATCACGACAGCTTTTTGGTTGTACAACAATTCCAATGGTTGGAATTCGCCCAGAACACCTGAAAACCCCAAAAATGCAAGGAACATAGACGCCTTTTCATGCAGCCATTCGAGCCCAAAGTTCAGAAAACCGCGGGTACGCAATACTGCTATCCATGCATAGGTTCGAATCAGCAAATTTGTCCAAAATGGAAGGATAACTAGTAACAACAGCGGATTTTTCCATCGTGCTGGGGAAAATGCGATTCCCATTGCTAAAGGAAATCCCAAAGCAAACGTGATTACCGTGGTAATCAAAGCTATTCCAATCGACTTCCAAATAATGCCTAAATGTATCCATTCAATGGCGCGCAAATAGTTTGCGAAGTTAACAGCTAGATAAATTTGTCCTTGTGGACCACGTTCAGCGAAGGAATAAACCCATACGATCAGCAAGGGCACGGTGAAAAAGATGACCAACCATGCGGTCGGTGGAAGAGCAAGTACCGCGAACGCCAGTTTATTATTGCGCCAGCTCTCCAAATCGACCAATCCCCCGGATAAAAACTGGGTGCGTGTGATAACGCACCCATTGATAATGATTTGTTATTTCAGGTTTTAACTAAGCGGCCTGAACCTCCGTCCACGCTGCATCGTATAACGGCAATGCATCTCCGACATCGGCAAGGGCCTGGCTGCGTTGTACAACCTCGTCCGGAGCATAAATCGCCGGATTACTTAAATCGGCTTCGGCAACGTGTTCACGAGCTGCTTTGTTAGTGGTTGCATAGTGAATAGTATTGGCAACCTCTGCATTGACCTTCGGGTCATGCAGGTGATTTAGAAATTGGTATGCATTTTCAATATTGGGAGCGTCTTTGGGAATACATACTCCGTCGACCCAAATCACCGTACCTTCTTTAGGAATTGTGTAGGTCAGGTCGTCGTCTTCCTCCATGACTTTAAGGATATCACCGTTCCATTCCATGACTACATCCACATCGCCGGAAATCAACATATCCTGGCCCGAATCCGGTACAAATCCTTTTAAGTGTTTCTTTGCTTTAATAAGTAAGTCTCGTGCTGAATTTATCTCATCCGGATTGGTGGTGTTGGCAGAATAACCGAGATACAGTAACGCAACACCCAGTACAAAGCGTTGATCCGCAAGCATTGCCATGCGGCCGGAGTATTCATCGCTGTCTAATAGTACTTTCCAACTATCTACATCGGCCACCTTAGATTTGCGGTAGCCAATCCCGCAACTACCCCAAAAGTAAGGAATGTTGTATTTGCACCCCGGATCAAAGGACGGATTGAGGAAATTTTCATCGATATTGGCAAAGTTTGGAATTTTAGACTTGTCTAGTTCGACCAACATATCTGCCGCGATCATTGTTTCGATCATGTAGTCACTGGGAAAGATGATATCGTAACCCGGGTTACCAGCCTGAAATTTGGCAAACATCTCTTCCAGGTTGGCATAGAGATCGTATTGAATTTCGATGCCCGTGCTCTCGGAAAACGTTTTTAGTGTGGTTTCGCCGATATAGGTGTCCCAGTTATAAACGTTGAGCTTCTCACTGGCAATTGCATTTCGACCCCCAAGAGTAACGGCCACCGCGGCGAGCCCCGTGCTTTGCAAGAATTGACGGCGAGTAAACGGAAAATGATTACATTTGTGCATGAATCCTCCTGTTATGTTGTTATTGAGTGTAGTTATACGGTGTCATTAAAAAATGAATAAAGTCAAAAAATATCGGACAGATGTTAGCATTTCTGACAATGACATTTTAATCGGATGGAATGACTGCTGTCACTTCAATTTCCATCACCCATTCCGGTTTAGCCAAGCCTTGGACGATAAGCCCCGTAGAGACTGGAAATACGTCTTTGAGCCACTTTCCGATAACACGGTATACATCGTCGCGATAGGCGCGGTCGGTCAAGTACACTTGAATACGGCAGATATGCGATAATTCGCTGCCGGCTTCCTCGAGCAATTGTTTTACATTTTTCATAGCCTGCTCGGTTTGCGCAGTGGCGTCGCCCACGCCGATCACATTGCCTTCGAAATCGCTCCCCACTTGCCCTCGCAAAAACACCATATCGCCGGCACGGACCGCCTGACATAAGTCGTTATCCAAGTTTTGCTCGGGGTAGGTATCTTTGGTATTAAAAGGTCTGATTCGAGTATGTACTGTCATGTGGTTTTCTCTTGTCTTTTGTTAGCACCCAATACTTTGTCTGATAGCCCCGCGGATTTTTTTACAAATTCAAGCGGTTTGGAGAAATCAAAGTTCACATAGACTGCGTTCAGATGCGCGAACGGTGGTGATTGTGCAAACAAATTAAAAGTCAGGCGATGACCGGCATAGTCGGAGTTAACCAAGTCCCGAGCGAAAGCAAGTAGTTTACGTCGATCTTCAGATTCCCATTCCTCGTTGATTGTGTAGTACTTATCCATCCATGGTTTGATGTCCGGTGCTTCAAACGATGCACTGTCTGGTGTGACACAAATCTGCCCGCCGCACAATTCTCGCGTTAAATGCATCATATCGTGTAACTGCGAACAGGCCAGTACTCGACCGGTAAACAACAACGATTGATTAGGCATGAGTAAATTTTTTGGACTGCGTTCAGCGGTAGCGATCGCCGCTGTGAGGTGGGCGTTGATACCTTCCCGGTAACAGGCAAGAGTCGCTAGTTTTTCGCGCACGGCAGGCTGCTTGTCCAGACCGGTTTGTTGCGCATTGAACTTGGCCGCCCCTATCATCATATCGGCCATTTTTTGAATACGCTGCACAAAAGAAAACGCGCTGTAGCGATGCAGCGTTGCGCGTATAAAGCTAGCCGCGCGAGTGTGCTGGTAAAACAAGATATTTTCCCAGGGCACCAACACGTTGTCGAAAATGATTAACGTATCTACTTCATCGAATTTGTTCGCAAGTGGGTAGTCTTTTTCCGGGCGGCGCCCGCTAAACCCTGTTCTGCAAATATGTTTCATGCCGGGCGAATTCATTGGTGCCACAAAACCCACTGCGTAGTCGGATAGCTTTTGATCACCCCAATTGGCGATAGTCGGTTTTACGAAAGCTTGATTAGCATAAGCCGCAGCGGTTTCATACTTTGCCCCGCGCACCACAATGCCCGCATCGGTTTCTTTAACCACATGCAGTAACATATCCGGGTCCTGCTCTTGGGGTGGTTTGGAGCGATCCCCTTTGGGGTCGGTATTCGCCGAAACGTGAAAAGGATCGTCGCGTAACGCTCGGTATACATGGTTTTCGATATTTTCAGCGAAGCGAGGGTCGATTTCCGATAGCACATCGCTGCCGTCGTACAGAGACCACATCTCGCCGATGGTTTCATCCCCCACGCGGGTAACGATACCACCGATATCATCCATTACTAAGTCGACGGCATTACGTTTGTCGTGCCAGTCTCGTTGCTCGAATGGTAAACGTAAACCAATTGGATTTCGGTCGCCAGTTTCTTCATCAACATAACTCATGGCGTCTTGTGTTTTTTCCTCATGCGCCATGTCATAAATACGTGCACGAATGTTGACTAACGGTGTAAACGCGGGATGCGATGGAACATCTTTAACACGTTCACCGTCTATCCATACCTCGCGGTCGTCTCTAATGGACTCGATATATTCAGCTCCCGTTCGGATCATTATTGTTCTCCTGTCTAAAAACTCGATTTAGTTTGTTAATGCAGTATGTATTTGTTCGTCAGAGACATTCGGGAAAGCGCCACGTAACAAAACCATCACCGAATCGTAATTCTTTTCGCTAAGTTCGTGTGACAATATTTTGAAATAATTGCGCAAGCTATGTGCGGCCATTTCACAGGAATCGTAATTGACAGTTACTTCAGCGGTTGGTGATTGTGCCTCGAGAATACCTTGCGCAATACGTTCCGAATCAATCTCGGCGCCAAGCACTTTCCCGCGTACGTCCATCGCCCCCTCGGGTTTACTGAGCTCTTCTGTGTCTTTGATCTTGTCCCGGATAACCCGTAATGGTTTGGTGACATGTTCGCGCCACGCGTTGATAGTTTTATCCGCCTGCTTCAAGTCGTCTACGGATAATTGGCGGCCAAGTGATCCTTGCCAGCAACAATAAAACAAAATATTTACATCAGCATTGCAACCATCTTGCAGGTAAATAACCGATTGTTGTACACCTTCGGCGGGATAGGCGGCGAGAGTGAAATCCCAAAAAGTATTTTCGTTAGGCATTTGATTTAGTTGTTATAGGGCCGTTTTGTCAAAGGGGCTTTTCGAAACCATTGTGTCTGATCGTATCTGTTGGGTAAAGAATGACGCCCCTTCCGGGAACTCCGGTAGCTGCAGTTGAAAGTCTGTTGTACGAACGGTGCTTGAATTTTCTCCACGCACAATCAAGCCGTCATGTTTCCCTGGAACTGGATTAGGGCAATACGGTAAGGCGTCCGCCGCTGCATACACTGTGATAAATAGAGTACGTGGTTTGTTCGATAGATTCGGTGCTGAACCATGGGCAACACAAGTATGCATCAAACACACTGATCCTGCTGGTCCGAGACATGTTGTGGCAGAAGCCTCCATGCTTTCGGCTAATTCGTCTTTCACAGCGCCGGTAAATACCCCATTGTGCCACAAGCTGTGTAAAGAACCTTTGTGTGAGCCAGGAACTACCTTAAGAGGACCGTTTTCTTCTGTGACATCATCCAGCATCAACAAGGTGGTTACCAGATCCGTATTCGAATGCGGCGTAAAGGGAAAATCCTGATGCCATTTAACCTTGGTGGCAGTGCCGGGCAGTTTTGAATTTATCTTGTTGTGATGGTGCTTTACATTAGGTCCGATTAGGTCAGCCACCATGTCGGTCATCCGACTATTCGCCATGACTTCATAAAATACTTCGGAAACGTCGGTAGGTGAGTTTACCCGCCGCAAGGCCGGCTTTTCAGAGCAGTGTCCCGGTTCAACATCGAAACGTGGCCGTCCATCAATGGTTTCGCCGTAAGCCGACTCGTGATTCCGGCTTTGTTCAACCCACTGAGAAAACTCGTTGCGGAGTTTATTTAGTTGATTGTCGGTTACTGCATTATTGATGGTCAATACACCGTCTTTCCAGAACCGATCTTTTTGTTCTTGGGTTAACATGTTCATAGTTTCTCCTTTAAATAGGGAATCGCGGCTGTGGCATCAATTTCCACCAACCATTTAGGACGGCGCCAATGCCTGACCACTAAACCTGTTGAGACAGGATGTACACCTTAATCTTTCGGTTATGAGCCTTCAGCCCTGCGTTCCGCAGGACTACAGTACTCCAGATACTTACGCTGTGTGGAAATATGGTCCGCCAGATACTTGGCGTCGTGCCAGACGCCCCAGATAAAAGAGGACCCCCGTCGCGACAGCCAAGGCAATCCCAGGAAATAGATCCCGGGTTCAGCCGAAACACCGCGCTGATGCTTCGGTCTACGTTCTTCGTCGAACACATCAACCTTCAACCAGCTATAGTCAACAGCAAAACCTGTTGCCCAGATGATCGAGGTTATCCCGACCTCTGCTAGACTTAACTCAAGAATCGGATCGGTCACGCACTGCGGGTCCGGTACGATCGTGCGAGCGTCAGGCTCTTCTGGAAGGTCGAGACCATTGCGCGAAACAAAAGCGTCGGCTTCGTCCAGCAACGACAAGTAGTTGGCATCCCCTTGCGTTATATTGTCCGCAAGATCCGCCGCGAAGTGCATCACACCGTCTTTGAACGATTCCGTCCGACCAACGAGCGTCATCCCCTGCACGGCAAGACGCCGGAAGTCGACCGTATGACCGCCATAGGCACCGCTCACCGCGATCGTGACATGTTCGGCGCCTGCGGGTGGGGCCGCAGCATCCCACTTTCCTAGGACCCCCAGCCACCAGACGAAATCGCGTCCACGATACCTCCTAGGAGGACGGTCGTGGGGACCGACCGAGAGATAAACACGCTTTCCAGTACGCAGGAGTTCGTCGGCGATCTGCACCCCCGAAGACCCTGCGCCGACCACTAGCACCGCACCCTCCAGCAACTGGTCGGGATTGCGATAGGCATTGGAATGCATCTGCATGATTCCCGCGTCTTCTGAAACAATGGCTGGAATAACAGGGCGTTGGAAAGGTCCGGTAGCGGCAACCACGTTGTTGGCTACGATCATGCCTTCTGATGTTTCGACACGAAAGCCGGGCCGGCCAACATTCCGTTCCCCACTTTTGACCTCCACACCGCAGCGGATGGGGGCAGCGATTTTTTCTGCGTAAGCGACAAAATAATCCGCAACGCCCTCCTTGGGGGCAAAGGCATCGGGATCGGTATCGGTGAACTCCAAGCCCGGAAACCGATCATGCCAAGCCGGGCCATTGGCAACCAAAGAGTCCCATCTTTCCGAGCGCCAGCGTTCGGCAATGCGGTGTCGTTCCAGAACGATGTGGGGCACGCCGCAGTTGCTCAGGTGCTCGCTCATTGCCAGGCCGGCTTGGCCGCCGCCAACAACAAGCGCGTCTATTTTTTCAATTGACATTTCTAGTCACTCCAAACGGCGATGAAAAGGAATGGAGTTTTGTACTCGGCGCCGGTGCGAATCATTACTTACATGCCCTTTAGGTAGCTATTTCATTATCTGGTTTGCGATTACTATGGCCATGGGAAAATAATTTGTAAAATATTATAAATATGTAAAGTAAATAAAAAATATTAATGAAATACACATTGAAGCAATTACGTTATTTCGTGGAGGTTGCGGAACACCGGAGCGTCACCGGGGCAGCGGATGCTTTATATGTGTCGCAACCAGCAATTTCCTCGGCCATCGCGCAATTGGAAAAGATTTTTGACGTGCAGTTGCTAATTCGTCATCAGGCAAAAGGCGTCGATCTGACACCTTCCGGCCAGTCTTTTCTGATCAAGGCGCGTCAGCTATTGACCCATGCGGACGAATTATTATTGGAATCGAGCGAACTCGGCGAATCTCTGCGTGGAACATTAGACATTGGGTGTTTTGTTACTCTGTCCCCGTTTTATTTGCCGGCAATACTCAAGCAAATGAATTCACAGTATCCCGATACTCAGGTGACTGTGCATGAAGGTGCTATGGACACATTGCAACACCATCTGCTCAATGGAACTTGTGAAGTCGCTTTGATGTACGAACTCGATATGGATGTACGGATCAATACCGAAGTCACGGTTGAAATCCAGCCCTATGCATTATTGCCCGAGGATCATCGTTTAGCTAAAAGAAAATCGGTTTCCTTGAAGGAACTCGCCAAGGAGCCTATGATCTTGATCGATCTACCCCATAGCCGGGAATATTTTCGTTCCTTGTTCTTGCAGCTCGGTATCGAACCACGAATTCAACACCGTACCCGCAGTTTTGAACTCATTCGCGGTTTGGTTGCGAATGGCCACGGCTACTCCTTATTGAACTTAAAACCGGCGGTAAATACGACTTACGATGGTGCGACTGTAGCATGCGTGCCGCTAAAAGAGGAGCTGGAACCGTTACAAGTATGCCTTGCCTGGTGTGCGGGTGTTCATTTTACTCGACGGGCTCAAGCGTTTGTTGAGGTTTGTCGACAATACTTCTCCCAAAAACCGGCGTAAACGGTGACGTTGTTGATTTGTTAAGAGTTTCGATCAGAATGCCTTGCATTCGCCGGAAAACTCACTGGGTTCGCCAAAAAAAGTAACCTGCGCGGTGGGTGTGTGAACTTGAAATGTCCGGTTTTTATTCAATGCGTTCCAGCCTTGGGCGTCTGTTGGCAGATCATGAGTCGCCAAGTTGCCCCCATCGGTGTACAGCGTGACCAGCATTGGATCGAAGTAAGTTTCGATACCGCCCAAATCGCCTTGCACATCTTTCACATCAATGGAAATGTAGTCAGAAAAATACGGTGTGCGCGCGACATTAACGATCCAAATATTGCCGGACACCTTTCCACCGTCCCCATCAGACACTGTCAGTTCGCCGTCTGACATATAAGTGATGGTGTCTGCGTTTACTTTCTCGCTAACAACTTTAAAAGACGCATTCCCGTTCAATTTTTCACCGGCAGCGATAGTTCCGTGCGGAACTGCGGCCTTGACCATAAATTCGAGTTCACAATGCAGATCACTGGCCAACGTGGAGTTAGCAATGGCGAGGTTGATTACAATAAATAAGAACGTTTTAAGTGTCCGACTAACGATACGCATCACCCGATAATGCTAGAACTTATCTTAAAATGATTTCGCTTTCAAAATATGCCGTTAGTAAGGTGAGTACAAAACGGTTTTCATGCACTGACATGTGCACGCAACTTTTAGCTGCCTTGCATCGTTCTGTCTCGTGCGTCTCCGCAGTCGTTCGTTTTTTAAACCCTTTTCGTCTTGTCCTTTCCTGCGTTCGCCTATTTTGTGCTAGGTCCTAGTAAATTTGTCTGGCCAACGCCTGTGACTCGGTCGAACTTTCAATCAAACCAGCCACATCGAATATATTTTCCGCCTGCTTTAAATAAGTTCCTGCCCGTTCCATATCATTGTTGGAATTGTGCAATACTGCTAAGACGTCTGGTTGGCGATGATACATCGCGCGTTTGGATACATTGGCAAGCGACTGGTCAGCTTGCACGCGTAGCCTCCAGGCGCGCCGCGTATCTCCCTTTGCTTTGTAGTGGTTGTACAGGCGTTCATAGTCTTTCGCCCGTTCTATTTGTTCGATGTTGGCGTTAAATTCTGCATAGTTACGAATGATGGAAGTTTCGAGGTCGATCAACAAATTTGGTTCCACACCGATTTGTTCAAGATCGTCCAGGACTTGTTTGGCCCTGCGTAATTGTCCTGACGCCGCAAACAGCTCTGCGGATTCAGCAGCAGCTAACTCTGCTTGATAGGTATTGTTTTGTTGTCGATACAATTCGACGAGCGTGGTGTAAGCACTGGCTGCGGCCCCAAAACGATTTATCGCTAGATTGTCGTTGATGGTGTGTAACAAATTGTTCTTTGCATCTTGATAAAACCCCCTCGACAATTGCCAACGTGCAATCAACAATCTATCGTAAGCGCGTCCGGCCACGCGCGCCATATGCCGGGATTTGAGATGCGACTTACCAAGCTGAACGTAGACGTTAGCAGTGCCCGTTTGGTCTCCCAAGCCGTCGTAAACATCGAGCGCTTCTAGCAGATATACTTCGGCGTTGTCCAAATCTTGCTCTTCAATGGCGACTTGTCCCAACAATATCATGATATGGCCGAGTTGATGCTTGTCACTTTTTTCGACGGCATCGGCGGCAAGCTGCATTAAATGAGCGCGGGCGCGTCTAAACTCACCGTCACGCAATAAACCAACGACTTCCTGCTCGAGTTGCTCATCGGTCAGTGAAATCTCCGCAATGAGATCTTCGATCCGACCATCATTTTGAGTTTCTAAAGCGGGGGCAGGAGAGGGCTGTGAATGTATAGGTGGTGACGTGTTGTTCTGTTTTTGTGCGGCGGTAAATTCGTTCTCGTTCGTTTCGAATTCGAAATAGACAATGACCGCGCAGGTAATTGTAACGGCGGCAATGTACTTTGCAGTGTTACTAAGCATAAGATGCTACTCCAGTTACCTGAGGGCATCTATAGTAACAGAACAAGGCGCCTCGTTCATGAGCGCATTTGGCTATTACAAATGCGCTCGCGACCTAGTGTTGCAAGATCTGGCTGAGGAAAAGCTTGGTGCGATCGTTTTGTGGGTTATTAAAAAATTCTTCCGGTTCGTTTTGTTCAATGATTTGACCGGCATCCATAAAGATCACACGGTTGGCTACGGTTTTCGCAAACCCCATTTCATGGGTCACACACAACATAGTCATACCTTCGCGCGCCAATTCAATCATAGTATCCAGTACTTCTTTGATCATCTCGGGATCAAGTGCCGAAGTGGGTTCATCGAAAAGCATGACTCTCGGATTCATACACAAGGAGCGTGCGATGGCGACACGCTGCTGTTGACCGCCGGAAAGCTGGCCGGGGTATTTATTCGCTTGTTCCGGAATCTTGACCCGTTCCAGGTATTTCATTGCGATTTCTTCGGCTTCGGCTTTGGGCATTTTGCGTACCCAGATCGGTGCCAGCGTGCAGTTATCCAACACGGTTAAATGTGGAAACAAATTGAAGTGCTGAAATACCATGCCAACCTCCCGGCGGATTTCAGCGATGTTTTTTAGATTGTCCGTAAGTTCAATGTTGTCGACAAGAATCTGACCTTTTTGATGTTCTTCCAGGCGGTTAATACAGCGTATCAAGGTCGATTTTCCAGAACCCGAAGGACCACAAATGACAATGCGTTCACCACGGTTAACGGTCAAGTTGATATCACGCAAAACGTGGAAATCGCCATACCACTTGTGCATACCAATGATTTGAATCGCTACCTCATCGGAAACCTTCATTTTGGATTCGGTTTGTGCTTGTACGGCCTCGTTCATGTTAATCCTCGCTCAAGAATTCGGAGTTTACCGTTTGTGACCGGTGTGTAATTTGTTTTCCAGGTGAATGGAGTAACGTGACATCGCAAAACACGAAATAAAAAAGAATATCGCAATGAAGATGTAAATTTCGGTGGACAGACCTTGCCATTTACTATCGGCTAACACCGATTGGCTGAGTCCGAGTGGGTCCAGCAAACCGATAATGACTACGAGAGTAGTATCTTTGTACAGACCAATAAATGTGTTGACGATGCCGGGTATGGAAATTTTTAGTGCCTGGGGTAAAACAATGAAGCCCATAGTTTTCCAGTACGTTAAACCCAGAGCGTCGCCAGCTTCCACCTGACCTTTGGGAATGGCCTGTAACCCCCCACGCACCACTTCGGCTATATACGCTGCGGAGAACAAGGTCACCATGATTAATACGCGTAACAACAGGTCGAAGTATGTTCCAGGCGGTAAGAAGTAATTCAGGAGAGTTGAGGCCACGAATAACAATGTGATCAACGGTACACCGCGAATAAACTCAATAAAACATACGCAGACTATTTTTATCAGAAAAAGCTTGGACTGACGGCCAAGTGCGAGCAATATTCCGATGGGCAGGGACAATACGATACCGCTGACTCCGATTAAAATGGTCAGCATAAAACCGCCGAATTTAGAGGATTCGACCGGTTCCAGGCCGAGACCGCCCCATAACAAAAAGAATGCAATAATTGGATAACCGATCAGCATAAAAAGACCAATGGGTACACGCCATTCATCTTTCCAACTCACCATCAGGTCACGCAGTATTAAAACCATCACCAGACCGAGACCAATTTGCCACGGCTCCCGGTAGTGGCTCAACCAGTGAATAAGAAACAACACCAAAAACACATAGCCGAAAATGACGCGGCTTTTTGGGGTTTCGAATGCAATCGCCGCAATACCCATAATCAACATCAAGAAAGCAATATCCACACGCCAGCGTAGTGGTTCCGGGTAAAAGCCGTAGGCGAATTGAGATAATCTGACTTTGACCACCGCCCAGCATGCGCCGTCACCTAGTTCGAAACACTCGTTGCGGGAACCGGCGTTGACCACCGAATCGGTAAATATCCACTGCACTAACGGTGGTACGATTTTATATATTAAGAAAAAAGCAAGCAGGGTCAGGACCACATTGGTGGGGGAAGAAAACAAATTTTGCCGTACCCATCGAATCGGACCTTTGCTGCTTATGGGTGGCGGTAGCTCCGGGTGCATACCGGGCTCGTATTGTTTATCTTTGTAAATTGCTTCGGCCATGGTTTAGCGTTCAACCAGTTTTATCTTTTTGTTGTACCAGTTCATGAATGCTGATATCAGCAATGAAAATGCGAGATAAATCGATAAAACGATAGACATGCATTCTAAAGCGCGGCCGGTTTGGTTCAGGCTGATACCGCCAATGGTGGCCACAATATCCATATAACCGATAGCGATGGCCAAAGAGGAGTTCTTGGTCAGGTTAAGATACTGACTAATCAAGGGCGGTACGATAACGCGCAGGGCTTGGGGTAGGATAACCAGCCGCATGGTCCAACTGGATTTGAGCCCGAGCGCGTAAGACGCTTCGGTTTGGCCATGACTCACTGCCATGATACCGGCACGTACGATCTCGGAAATGAATGCCGCGGTATATACCGACAAAGCAAACCATAAAGCCATGAACTCAGGTCGGACAGTCAGGCCGCCTTTAAAATTGAAGCCCTTGAGTTCGGGAAAATCCAAAGTCATGGGTGTGCCACTGACGAAAAACGCAATCAATGGCAAACCGATTATTGCGCCTAGACCAATGCTGAATGCCGGATAGCGTTTACCGGTCGCCTCTTGAGTTTTCTTGGCATAGCGGGCAAAGCCAATTGCAAATATGATAGCGATAACGAATGCTGCTATGACAAGCCAAAAACCGGGTTCAGCAATCGGTTTCGGTACGGCGAATCCGCGGTTTGACAGAAATACCCCTGACATCGGGTTTATAGCTTCTTTGGGTTTTGGTAAGGAGTGAATCAAGATGCCGTGCCATAAAAGAATCTGCAGCAGCACCGGTACGTTGCGGGTGAACTCCACATAAACGTACATGATGCGGCTGATAATCCAGTTGTTGGATAAACGCAGCACACCCACCAGAAATCCGAGAATGGTTGCCAGGATAATGCCGCAAATGGCGACCAGGAACGTATTAATAATACCTACCCACATAGCCCGGATGTGCGGACTGCGCGAGCTGTATTCGATCAAGTGTTGATTGATATCGTAGTTCGATGGCTGTTTGAGAAACCCATAACCGGTTTCAACGCCCAGCATGTTTAGGTTGGTTATGGTGTTGGATACTATCCAGACGAGAAAAGCGCACAGCGCCGCCAGCGCTACAATCTGGATGGAGATACCACGCAAGTGCTGATCCAACCATATATCAGAAATTTTGAAAGAGCGGGTATTGACGCTGGCGCTGTTTAGCGAATCTTTTATGGTGGTAACAGCCATCTTAAAACGACTCAAATCGTAATTCGGTTAGCATGGGTAAACGACTCGATCCCATACAAAAAAACGAGCGCCCCAAAGAGGGGCGCTCGTTATTCAGACTACCGGAAAGGCGGTGCGTACAGAATTCCGCCGTTCGTCCACAGGGCATTCAAGCCACGTTCTAACCCGATATCCGTACTTGGTCCGATAAACTCATCGAATATCTCGCCGTAGTTACCAACGGCTGCAATGGCTTTGACGGCCCAGTCATTGTCAAGACCGATCATGGCACCGAATTCGCCTTCAGCGCCTAGCAGACGTGCTATTTCAGGGTTATCGGTGCTAGATGCCATGTCCGCGACATTTGCTTTATTGATACCTAGCTCTTCGGCGATGATTAAAGCGTTTAGCACCCAGCGAACGATGTCGCCCCATTGATCGTCCCCATGGCGCACTAATGGACCCAACGGTTCCTTGGAAATGATTTCGGGCAGAATCGTGTGATCAGCTGGGCTCTCGAAAGTGGAACGGGTCGCGGCAAGACCGGATGCGTCAGTCGTATACACATCACAACGGCCGGCTTCATAGTTTTGTCGCGCTTCCGCGTTGGTCTCGATAGGAACCGGTTCATAAGAGATGTTGTTGCTACGGAAGAAATCCGCCAGGTTCAGCTCGGTAGTGGTACCGGTCTGAATGCAAACCGATGCACCATCGAGATCCTTGGCGCTGGACACACCGAGTGCATTTGGAATCATAAAGCCCTGGCCGTCGTAATAATTAACACCGACGAAGGTCAGTTTTAGATCGGCGTCACGGCTGAACGTCCAGGTCGTGTTACGTGCCAACATGTCGATTTCACCGGACTTCAACGCTTCAAAACGCGTCTTACCAGTAGTCGGTGTGTACTTTACTTTGCTGGCGTCACCAAAGATGGCGGCGGCAACGGCTTTGCATACTGCCGGGTCAAAGCCCTGCCAGTTACCGGCATCGTCCGTGAACGCAAACCCCGCGACACCCGTGGATACGCCGCATTGCAGAAAACCTTTTGCCTTGACGTCGTCTAGAGTGGCCGCTTGGGCACCGATGGTAGTTAAGGAGAGCATCACCGCTGATGCGGCGACAGTTTTTGCTAACTTCATACAAATACCCTCATGAGGTTGTAATTAATAGACATAAGGCCCCAGGTTCGGAGTGAACACCAACGTCCACCAGTTTCCCCAGCCTTGGCGGCGAATGTTAGCGCGAAGACGGCAACATAGCCAGCCCCAGTGATGTCGTAATAACAGCTCATATGGGCACTAAAGACGCAGGGATACTGTGTTTTAAGTGTTCGCGGCCGCGTTTTGCGCCTGCAAATCGGCGTGATAGGACGAACGTACCATGGGCCCCGACGCTACGTGGGAAAAGCCCATTTTTTCCCCATGGGCTCGCAAATCGTCGAATTGCGCGGGGGACACATAACGTTCCACGGGTAAGTGATGCGGACTCGGTTGTAGGTATTGACCTAGCGTCAGCGTGTCGACTTTGTGCGCTAGCAAATCTTTCATTACGTTAACGACTTCCGCGATTTCTTCGCCTAGTCCCAACATTAGACCGGATTTTGTAGGAGTACTTGGAGATAGCTCCTTAAACTCTTTTAACAAGCGTAAAGAGTAAGCATAGTCAGAGCCTGGCCGAACTTTTCGATACAAACGTGGAATGGTTTCAAGATTGTGATTAAAAACATCTGGTGGTGCTTTCTCGAGAATATCCAGCGCTACATCAATACGACCACGGAAATCCGGTGTGAGTATTTCGATTTGAATATCCGGGCAGGTATCACGCACCTGTCTAATACATTCTACGAAATGACCGGCACCGCCATCGCGCAAGTCATCACGGTCGACAGATGTGATGACAACATAGCGTAGGCCCATGGCTTTAATTGTTTTAGCGAGGTTGGCAGGTTCTTCCCTATCCAGCGGATTTGGGCGGCCGTGGGCGACATCACAAAACGGACAACGCCGCGTGCAAATATCACCCATAATCATGAAGGTCGCCGTCCCATGACCAAAACATTCGCCGAGGTTGGGGCAATTCGCTTCCTCACATACGGTATGCAAACGATTTTCCCGAAGAATATTTTTTAATCGCGCCACCTCCGGTGTGCCGGGAAACTTCGCTTTAATCCAAACCGGTTTGCGCAGACGTTGCTCCCGCGTTGTCGGTGCGATCCTGACCGGTATGCGTGCCATCTTGTCGGCACCACGCAATTTTTCGCCGCGGATGATGGGTTTGGTTTTCTTTGGTTTATTTTCGGTGATTGCCACGAATGAGATTGTAATGAAGTTTGTTATGTGACAGTAGTCAAATTTAGCTTTCAGAAATCAGCGGTCGGCAGTTCATGCGCGTCGTCAAGGTCACAATCCGGATACTGAAAGCCGGTAGTGCTATTTAACAAGACCGCCGCGTAACGCTCGCGATGGTAAAATAACTGTCATATAAAGGACATTGATTGTCGGAGTTAAGGGTAAGCTGAAGTGAAGAGAAGAATCCAGTTAAAACAATTCACGAGCAAGCTCGCTCCCAAAAAAGCCAACAGTCAAGCACGGAGCGTTAAGATCTGAGCGCCGATAGCTAAGCAGCATCCTCCATATACAACTCCATGGGTGGGCAGCTGCACACCACATGACGGTCGCCGTAGACATTATCCACACGTCCCACCGGTGGCCAGTATTTGTTGTTCCTGACCGACTCGTTGGGAAAGAACGCGGCTTCCCGTGAATACGGACGATCCCATTCATCGCTGACCAGCAACTCATAAGAGTGCGGTGCGTTGCGCAGCAAATTATTCTCTGCGTCAGCGCTTCCATTTTCCACCGCTTTGATCTCCTTGCGGATGGCAATCATGGCATCGCAAAAACGGTCCAATTCCTCCTTATTTTCACTTTCTGTCGGTTCGATCATCAAGGCATCGTGTACCGGCCAGGACATAGTCGGCGCATGGAATCCATAATCCACCAGGCGTTTGGCCACGTCTTCCACGGTGATGCCGCAGGATTCCTTTATCGGCGCAAGATCGACGATGCACTCATGCGCTACCATCCCATTTTTGCCGGTGTACACCACCGGATAATGGGGGTTCAAACGATGTGCGACGTAGTTGGCATTGAGTATGGCCACTTCGCTGGCGCGTTTCAGTCCGGGTCCGCCCATCAAGGCGATGTATGCCCAGGAAACCGGCAGAATACTGGCGGAACCCCAGGGTGCAGCAGCGATGGTGCCAATGGTGCCGCGCCCGCCGGATGCCGGATTGACACCATCAACCAACGGGTGGTCGGGTAAGAAAGGTGCGAGATGACTTTTGACTCCAATCGGTCCCATGCCGGGTCCACCGCCACCATGCGGAATAGCAAAAGTTTTGTGTAGGTTAATGTGGGCTACATCGGCACCAATTTCAGCGGGACGGCAAATGCCCAACAGTGCGTTAAGATTAGCGCCATCCAAATACACTTGCCCGCCGTGGTTGTGAATGACCTGGCAAATCTCCACGATACTTTCCTCAAATACGCCATGGGTGGATGGGTAAGTGATCATGAGCGCCGCCAAATTAGATTCATATTGTTTCGCTTTAGCGCGTAGATCATCCAGATCGACGTTACCGTCGTTATCACACGCGACGACGATAACTTTTAAACCAGCCATGATGGCGCTGGCGGGATTGGTGCCATGGGCGGAAGATGGAATGATGCAGATATCGCGGTGACCTTCGCCGCGGTTTTTATGATAGGCGCGGATGCATAATAGACCCGTGTATTCGCCTTGGGAACCCGCGTTCGGTTGCAAGGAGACATCATCGAATCCGGTCACTTCGCACAACATGTCTTCCAATTCTTCGAACAATTGTTGATAGCCCTGGGTTTGATCTAAGGGCGCAAATGGATGTAAAGCGCTGAATTGCCGGTACGAGACGGGTAACAACTCGGTCGTACCGTTCAATTTCATGGTGCACGAACCCAGCGGTATCATGGACTGGCCCAAGGTAATGTCCTTGGCCGCTTGACGACGCATATAACGCATCATCTCGGTTTCGGAGTGATATTTGTTAAACAGCGGATGGGTTAGATAGTCACTGGTGCGGCGCAGGGATTCCGGCACGCATTCGTCGACTGTCTTGTCGAGATCAAAAATTTCCACTTTGTCGTCGGCGTAGGTGTCAAACACACGCCATAAGGCTGCGATGTTACGGCGCCGGGTGGTTTCATCCAGACTGATGCCTAAATGATCCGCATCGATCACGCGTAAGTTGATACGAGATTCGCGTGCCTTGGCGGCGATACGATTTGCCAGACCGGGTACGTTCACGCAGATGGTGTCAAAAAACGCCTGATTGGTCAGCTCGTAACCCAGGCGCCGTAGTCCTTCAGCCAGAATACAAGTAACCCGATGCACCCGGGTGCCGATGGTCTGTAATCCCTTAGGGCCATGGTACATGCCGTACAAGGTGGCAATGACGGCTAATAAGACCTGGGACGTACAAATGTTGCTGGTGGCTTTTTCACGCCGGATGTGTTGCTCGCGCGTTTGCAGGGCCATGCGCAATGCGGTTTTGCCTTGCGAGTCAATGGATACGCCTATCACACGGCCGGGGGTTGAGCGCTTATACACGTCACGGGTGGCAAAAAAAGCGGCGTGCGGACCACCATAGCCCATAGGAACACCAAACCGTTGCGCACTGCCCACCACGATATCCGCACCCATTTCGCCTGGTGGTTTGAGTATGGTCAGCGCCAACAAATCGGTTGCCACAGTGGCCAGGGCTTTATTTTCATGCGCTTTCTTGATGATAGGGCGCAAGTCTTGTACATCGCCTTTTGAACCAGGGTATTGCAGCAGCACACCGAAATAATCGTAATCATCGAGTTCGCTAAAAGCATCACCCGCCACCACATCGAAACCCATATACTTGGCGCGGGTTTGTACAACGGCAATGGTTTGCGGGTGACAATCTTCATGCACAAAATAAATGGAAGACTTGCTTTTCGCGACCCGTTTGGACATGGCCATGGCTTCGGCGGCCGCTGTAGCCTCGTCCAGCAGTGACGCGTTGGCGAGTTCCATGCCGGTTAAATCCATGACCATTTGTTGAAAACTCAATAACACTTCCAGACGGCCTTGACTGACCTCGGCTTGATACGGCGTATATGCCGTATACCAATCCGGATTTTCCAAGACGTTGCGCTTAATAACATTGGGCATGATGGTGCCGTAGTAACCCATGCCCATCATCGAAATGAAAATCTTGTTACGCTCGCGCATGCGTCGTAAATAGGTAACGGCAGCGCGTTCGCTTTTCGCCACTTGTAAATCCAAAGGTTTTGTTGAACGAATGTTTTCCGGTACTGTTTTGTCAATCATTTCGTCCAAAGCAGATAATCCCAATGCATCCAGCATTTGGTCTATGTGCGTCTGATCCGGACCGATATGTCGGCGAATAAAATCGCCCCGCATTTCCAATTGCTCTAACGAACACCGCGATTCAGACATACTGATCACTCCCGCTCAAATAGGGTACATAAATGCTTAAGATAGATTCTGGACATAGGTTCGGTAGGCGTCTTCGTCCATCAAATCGTCCAGTTCGGAAAGATCACCGGGTTTAACCTTGTAAAACCAACCCTCGGTCTCAGGGTTATCGTTCACAAGTCCCGGTGCATCGACTAATGCGTCATTGACTTCTAGAACACTGCCACTGATAGGTGATTTTACGTCACCCGCGGCTTTCACCGATTCAATTACTGCGGCCTCATCGCCCTGGCTCAGGTCTGCGCCCACTTCGGGTAACTCTATGAACACCAGTTCCCCTAATTGCTCCTGCGCATAATCGGTAATACCGACAACCGCCGTGTCGTCATCGTCATCGATGCACACCCATTCATGATCTTCGGTAAATTTTATTGTGCTCATTGTTTGATCCTCGGTTTCAGTTTTGCTATTGGCACGCACGCGTGCAGCCGTCAAAAATTGATCATCCCCTGTAATAACGTTGCTGTATAAAAGGTAGTTTCGTTACTTGTACGGGTAGGGATTTTCCGCGTACCAATGCGGCCACATTGGTGCCTACTTCAGCATGGGCAGTATCAACGTAGCCCATGGCTATGGGTTTGCCAAGACTCGGGCTGAAACCACCGCTGCTGACGGCGCCGATTCGATCGCCTGAATCATTGATAAGTTCGGCGTGTTCCCGTACTGGCGCTCGTCCTTGAGGTTGTAGACCCACCCGGCGTCTACGCGTTCCATTTTGAATTTGTTCAAGAATTATTTTATTGCCTGGAAAACCACCCGCGCGCTCGCCGTCCTGACGACGGCTTTTGCCAATAGCCCAGGTGAGTGCAGCTTCTACGGGTGTCGTTTTGGCATTCATGTCATGACCGTACAGACATAAACCGGCCTCCAGTCGCAAAGAATCACGCGCACCCAATCCGGCGGGTGCAACAGTGTCATGAGCAAGCAGCATTCTCGCGAATAATTCGGCATCGTTTGCAGGCACGGACAGCTCAAAACCGTCTTCGCCAGTGTATCCGGAACGGGTTAAAAAACAATCGATGCCGGCAATAGTGGTTTGCAAGGCGTGCATAAACTTCAATTTGGCCAGATCAGGAATATGCTCGGATAACACGGTGGCGGCCTTGGGGCCTTGCAATGCCAGTAGCGCGCGATTCTCTATCCATTCGACATCACAATCGGGCGACAAGCAAGAGGACAAATACTCGAAATCGTCATTCTTGCAGGCGGCGTTGACCACCAGAAAATAATACCCACCCGCGTTGGTAATCATTAAATCATCGAGAATGCCGCCATTTTCGTTGGTAAAAAACGCATAGCGCTGGTGATTGCGGTTTAACCCCACGATGTCCATTGGAACCAATGTTTCCAGCGCCGCTGGCACATGGTCGCCACTCACCTTGATTTGGCCCATGTGTGAAACATCAAACAACCCGGCGTGTTCCCGGGTGTACAAATGTTCTTTGATGATGCCGCCGGGGTATTGCACCGGCATTTCATATCCGGCAAAAGGCACCATACGTGCCCCCAACTCCTTATGCAGGCCGGCGAGGGGTGTGGTTTTCGGGATTTCGTTGTTGTCACTCATCACTCGTAATTTATCGCACCCGGTGCGGCAGGCCAACTGCTTTGAGTGGCCGGTCGGCAAGAAAGTTTTATTAGGTTTGAGAATTCGTGTAGTGGCATTTAAATTTGCAATTGAGAGAAAGGTTTAAGATATTGATGCCCAAAATAGTCTTGGGTGACGCACATTGGTGTATATCTACTAATCTATTGAAGAGGGCTGTGTGAGAAGTAACCCGGTATTAGTTGAAGTAACCCGTGGCGATGCCGTTGAGAGCATTCATCACGGTGCAGTCGCGGTGGTCGATGACAGCGGCCAAGTACTGGAGTCCTGGGGCAATATAGTGCTTCCGATTTTTCCGCGTTCGGCCATTAAACCCATTCAAGCGTTGCCATTGATTGAATCCGGTGCCGCGGATCACTTTAATGTGAGTAATAAGTGGATCGCTTTGGCCTGTGCTTCTCATAGCGGCGAGGTGCAGCACGTGAGTGAGGTATCGCGTTGGTTGCACCGCCTCGGCTTAGGCAATGCCGATCTGGAATGCGGCGCGCATGCACCCAGAAATAAACGGGCAAGAGAACAGTTGCGGCAGGCAGGCGAGTCGCCCCGTGCGGTGCATAACAATTGTTCTGGCAAACATACCGGTTTTCTTTGTACCGCAGTGCATTTGGGGGAAGACACTCGTGGCTATATCGAAGTGGACCATTCCGTGCAAAAACGGGTTCGCCAAACGGTAGCGGAAACCACCGGTTATGACCTCGATTCAGCGGCGCAAGCCACTGACGGATGCGGTATACCCACCATGGCGATTCCATTGCAATTGTTGGCTTTTGGCATGGCCCGTTTCGGTTCCGGTAAGGGTTTATCTGAACAACGTGCTGCCGCGGCGGAACGTATTCGTGAAGCAATGCTAACTGAACCTCTGATGGTGGCGGGTAGCGACCGTTTTTGTACTCATGTCATGCGGGCGGGGGCGGGAGCAATTGTAGTTAAAACAGGCGCTGAAGGTGTATTCATGGCCGCTCTTCCATGCAAAGGTATCGGTATCGCATTAAAAATTAATGATGGTCACACGCGTGCCTCGGAAACGGCCATGGCGGCCCTGTTGCGCCGTTATGTACAAGGCAAAGCATTCGATTATTTAAATCAGATTTGCCACAAACCCGTTGCTAACGTTGTGGGTAATATAGTTGGTGAAATAAGACCCGCTAAAGAATGGCTTCAATGACTACACAGTGTTGTTTAAAAAATGACTGAGTTAACAGAACTCCAAATACGCCCGCGTTACACCGGTGTGCCTACCTTCATGCGTTGCCAGTACAACAACAACGATAAAATTTGGAACAATATCGATATTGGTTTAATCGGAGTGCCTTTTGATGGTGGTGTAACGAATCGTCCGGGGGCGCGCCACGGCCCGCGGGAAATCAGAAATCAATCCAGTTTGATACGTACTATCAATCAATCCAGCGGTATTTGCCCATACGAGCTGTGTACGGTAGCCGATCTCGGCGACGCTTGGATTGAAAAACCGTTTCATCTGGAGTCCAGTTTAGATGAGATCGCCGCTTTTTATGGACGTGTACAAGCAGCCAATGTTGCGCCCGTCAGCGCGGGTGGTGACCATTCCATCACTCTGCCTATTCTGCGGTCGATAGCGAAAGACAGGCCGGTTGGTATGGTGCACTTCGATGCGCATTGTGATACCGGTGACGATTATTTAGGTTCTCGTTTTCATCACGGTGCACCCTTTCGCCGTGCGGTGGAAGAAGGATTACTCGATCCTAAACGCACGATTCAAATCGGCATTCGTGGTTCTTTAAATGATCGTAATGTATGGAAATTCAGCCACGACTCCGGTATGCGGGTGGTATATATTGAAGAGTATTTCGATCTGGGGCCGAAAGGAGTAATTGAGGAAACGCGCAAGATTGTTCGCGATGGACCGACATATATCAGTTTCGATGTCGACGGGTTGGATCCCGTCTATGCGCCGGGTACAGGCACGCCGGAAGTGGGCGGTTACTCCACCCTGGAAGCGCAAATGATGATTCGTGGATTGCAGGGTTTGAATTTAATCGGCGGTGATGTGGTGGAGGTGGCGCCGCCTTTCGATCCGTCAGGGAACACGGCTTTAGTAGGTGCGACCATGATGTTTGAGATTTTGTGTGTTTTGGCGGATGCTGTGAATAACAGGAGGGCTTAGCCACATTGGGCGACGTGTTGGAACAAAAATCGCAGTCGCCATTTAACGTATGATGTCGCCTTTACGGCGAGCGACTTTTGTTTCGGCAAAAGTCACCAAAAATGTATCGGGAACACATTTTCGCGCAAGCCGCGTAGCGGGAAAGTACAGGAAGGTACTTTACAAAACCATCTTTCGCGCTCGCCGCGCCCAATGATTGATGGTCATCAATGATTGGGTTCCCTCCTTCTGCGGTGTTGTCTCAGGGACCGTCCCACAGGCACATCCCTGATACCTGGAGGGCGGTGTGCGTCATCCAAAGGCGCGCCCCTGGCGGGCTGTTCCTTACAACACCAGTATCAATCGGTTTGCTCGAACACGAGGCATAGATAAGAACACCGCAGGGTGGATTTGGCAAAGGCGGTAATCCACCGGGCGAACCTTGCATGGTTGATATAAACGGGGATGTCGATTAAACCCGCGATTGGGTTTCGTCTCGGCAAGACGCAAGGGAAGGAAGAGCGGGTGGGAGCGAGCGCAGCTCGCGAATAATTTTAACTGAATACTTCGCTGGCGCTCAGTAGGACATCAGTTTTGAAATTGTCATTCTGAATGAGCGAAGCGAGTGAAGAATCCAGTTTTTTAAATGAGTTCATTCTTCTATTGGCGTTTCAGAGGAGGCGATAAACACCGCAAGCAAACAACCGTCCTTGAAATAAGACGAGTGTTGCGTTCCTTTTTTTAACAACACCAAGTCCCCTTTACTATAAGTATAACCGTCGTTATTCGGTGAGTTCGCCTTCAAGCACTAAAAAATGTTCGTCGCAGGTGTGTTCGTGAGGTGTAGTGGTCGTTCCTTGCGCCATCCGATATATGTGGAAACCACAACCGGGTGCACAGTTGGTATCAAGTGATAAATAGGTTTCGCCGTCGCTCGTATTACTGTCCATGGAAAACGGTTTAAATTCCGCGTTGTGAATATTGGCGACGACGCGGTCATGCTTGTTAATGGATTTCATGGTTTAGCTGACCTACTCCTTTCGCCATACAATGGGAAACCAATCTTCACGCATGTGATCACCTGTTTGCAAACCGATATCGATATACGGTGGGGAAGTTTCGCCCGAGCGGTGCAGGTAACGTATGTCGTCACCCATCCAACGTGTAGAAAAGGCGCTGCGGCTTTTGCGCATGATGCCATCCGACGTGCCATGTAAGGTTTTGAAGTTGAACAACAACGTATCGCCTGCTTTTAATGGCCAACAAACAATGTCGTAATTTCCAGGATGCTGTTCGATGTCGGGTACTGGACCATCATAGTCCGCGTCGCCGACGTTAAAATCTGCATTGTCTAACCATACTTTTGGGTAAAAGACTTTTCCCCAACCGTGTGAACCTTTAACGAACTGCACGGATACGTCTTGGTCGACGTCATCTAATGCTATGTAGATCGATACACCTTGATCGCCTGAAACGCAGTAATAAGGAATATCTTGGTGCCAAGGTGTGGCGCGTTGTGTGCCGGCTTGTTTGGTAAATGCATGTTCGTGAAAAAACTGTGCATAACTCGCTCTCATCGCCTTTCCGGCTAACGCCGCCGCACCCGAGTTGAATACAAATTTCCAATATTCCGGAATGAGTGTCCAATTGCAGTAACTATCAAAAAAACGACCGGGTTCATCCGCCCGGGTGCTTTCCGCGGGAAAACGATAGTTTTGTGGGTTGGCAAGGTTGTTTTCCAGTCCAGTTCGTAACGGTTCCACCCAATCGGTAAATGCTTGTTCGAGAAACAACACTCCATCGCGTTGGTATTGATCGATCTGTTCTTCGGAAATCGTAAAATCTTCTGCACGGAAGGTACCCGCCTTGATCGCGTCAATTTCAAGTCCTTGGGGTGTTTCCCATGGAACCGTCCACTGATTGAAACCTTCCGCTGCTTTTGTTGTTGTTTGGTTCAATTCATTTATCCTGAGTTAATATTTACCCATCTTCAACGTTAGCTTTTCAATATTTTTAAACTTTTTCTTGTCCAGATTTTTTATTGAGACCGTATGCAACAACGCTGAGGAAGAAATAACTGGTGGCGAGCACGATTGAGCATCGTGTTTTAATCATTGTTATCCTCCTCACTATAAACGGTGTCCACAGGCTAAGCATTATAGGGTCGTACGGGTTAGTGAACAAACCAGGGAAGGTAAGGTGATGGTTGTTAACTTCTAATAACGCCTGTTCTTTTTTGTGTCGGTTGATTGACCAGCATCACCCCAACGACAATGAACATCAATGCGGCGCCCGCCCGCCAGGAAGGTTGTTCGCCGAGAAGCAATACGCCCCAGCCCAAACCCAATACGGGAATGAGATAATTTACCTGGGCTAATCCATTCGCGCCAATGGCTTTTATCAGTTTGAAGAAAATGAGCGCCCCAACCGCCGTCGGAAAGATAGCGAGTAATACCATGGCTATCAGCGACTGTAGTGATGCTTGTACCGTCCAGGGATTTTCAAAGATAAACGCCATCGGCAATATCCAAATGGCTCCCATTAAAGTAGCACCGGTGGACATCACCCGTCCTTGCAGTTTCGCCTTGCGCCGGGCGTAGACGGCGGATACCGCATAGCTTATAGCGGCACCCAATACCGCCAATTGAGCAATGACTGCCGAACCGATGCCCACTAAAGCATCCCAGCCGACCAAAATCAGCAGACCGGTGAAGCTTAGTGCAACACCGCCCGCCCGCGCTGCTGTGAAGGGTTCATCAGGTACAAACCAGTGCGCTAAAATGACCGTGGCGACCGGCATAATACCCATTAATACAGCGGCCAGGGCGCTGTCGATATAGACTTCTCCAAAATTGATGAGGCTAAAGGGTAGAGCATTACCCACCAAGCCGATCACACCAAATATAATCCATGCATCTTTATCTTTGGGTAAAACGTCACCACATATTCTTAGATAGATAACTAAAAGCAACGCAGCTAGCCACAGACGCATGGCCGTGAGAGTGACAGGCGGTATGCTGGCGACGCCTACTTTTATCAACATGAACGATGAGCTCCAAATACCCGCAAGTACGAATAACCAGAACGTATTGCGTACATTGGTATTCATACGTAGTGATCCAATTGATGATTCAGATCAACGAAGTTATTCGCAAGTCGATTATCTTGGTTACAATTAGACAATTTTGAGAAATTATTGAGTATTAAATGCAGCGACCTGAGCCCGTCGAAATGCCGACGCATTCTATCATCGCACCGGATGAGCCTGCTCCATATGAAGTCATCAACTCGCACGGCGATGCACCGATCATTATCATTTGCGATCACGCCAGCAATCGTATTCCCCGTTCGTTAAATCAACTGGGTGTGAATGATGAAATTTTACAGCAACACGTGGCTTATGATATTGGCAGTGCCGCGGTGGCGCGGCAACTGTCCAAACTGTTGAATGCACCGCTATGGCGTACCAACTATTCCCGTTTGATTATCGACTGCAATAGGTTTATCGGCGATCCAACATCAATTCTGACCGTCAGTGACGGTAACATCATACCCGGTAACCATCAGTTGACCGACGAGGAAGTTGCGCAACGGGCGGAAGAATTTTTCTATCCTTATCACGAGCAGGTATCTGCGGCCATCGACGCCCGGCAAAAAAAGGGAATGATTCCGGTTGTGATATCCGTACACAGTTTCACACCGTTTTTCGCAGGTCATGAACGGCCCTGGCATATTGGCATACTATGGGGTGAGGATGGGCGAATAGCGCAACCACTGTTACACCGTTTGCGTCGTTTTCCGCATTTATGTATCGGTGACAATGAACCTTACAACGCGCGCGAGCCGGTGGGTTATTCCATGATCTCCCACGGTGAAGAACCGGGTTTGCCCCATGTGCTGCTGGAGATACGGCAGGACTTAATTACCGATCGCGACGGCGTAGCTCATTGGACATCATTCATTTACGGTGAACTCAAAGAAGTATTGACTGACCCAGAAATTTTTCAATTGCGAAGTAAACAACATGGCTGAACCGAGTTTTTCCATTGGTATCGAAGAAGAATACATGATCGTCGATGCCGAAACGCGGGATTTGATTCACAAGGCCCCGCGCTCATTGATGCCGGAATGCAAGCGGCGGTTAAAGAAGTTGGTGACCCCTGAATTTTTGCAATGTCAGATTGAAGTCGGCACACCGGTTTGCAAGACTATCCAGGAAGCCAAATCCCATTTAATCGAGTTGCGCGGCACCGTAAGCGATGTCGTCCGTGAACATGATCTGGCGCTTATGGCGGCCTCGACACATCCATTTGCAGTGGGGGAAGAACAACACACCACACGCAAGGCACGTTACCAGGCATTGGCAAATGATTTGCAAGGCGTGGTGCGTCGTTTGATCATCAGTGGCATGCACGTGCATGTCGGTATCGATGATGATGAGCTACGTATTGATTTGCTGGGCCAAGTCAGTTATGTGTTACCACATCTGCTGGCGCTGAGCACCTCGTCGCCGTTTTGGAAGGGGCACGACACTGGTTTAAAGTCATATCGCATCTCTGTTTGGGATGAGTTGCCGCGTACGGGATTGCCAGAGTATTTTGAAAGTTATGCTGAATATGCACGGCATGTCGATATGTTGGTGCAAGCGGGTATTGTTGAAGACGCCACCAAGATATGGTGGGACATTCGGCCGAGTCATCGATTCCCAACTTTGGAAATGCGTGTCGCGGATATCTGCACGCGCTTGGAAGACGGTGTGTGTATCGCCGCGTTGTATATTTGTTGGTTACGCATGTTGTATCGCTTGCGTCGGACCAATCAACGTTGGCGGCGTTATGCCAATATGCTAGTGAACGAAAACCGTTGGCGTGCCCACCGTTACGGTATTGATGAGGGATTGATTGATTTTGGTCGTGGTGAAATTGTCCCATACAAAGAATTGCTAGACGAAATGCTGGATTTGATAGCGGAGGATGCGGATCATCTGGGTTGCACCGCAGAGGTGAGACATGCACGGACTATTCTGAAGCGTGGTACTAGCGCCCACCGGCAACTCGCGGTTTATAACAAAGCTTGTGAGAAAGGAGCGGAATCCGAACAGGCGTTGCAAAAAGTCGTGGATATGTTGGTTAAGGAATCTTTGATCGGCGTGACCTAAGGGTGCTCCCATCAATAATCTTTTTACGCGATTACTGTGACGGCGCCGTGCTCGGTTCCACATGTATGTTCATATACACTGCAGTCTTGCGCGCGTCGCTTCCTTGCAATCACGTAAAAATCTGAATAAATAGAGGCGCCCTTAAGAGTTTACTGACGACTTTATACCCAACATTTTAGTCTTTTCAGAGAAGGCGTCGCAGGCGGCTAAAAATTCCCTGGTCGTTTTAGGCATGGGCACACGAAGGCCAGCGATGTAGCCCACGAGGTCCTTACTTTCTTTTAGTAAGCGTTCACCTTTATGTACGTGCCGTTCGACTTCGGGCGGTGCTTCGGGAGCAAGTTGCGGTTCAAATTCGAGGAGTTTTTCGCCCGCTGCGACAAAGGCCGGCCAGATTTTGAAATTAATTTTGTCGCTTTTCATGGTGCCGCTTTCGAGTTTTGCAGTCTCCGCAAATTTATCGATTAAAGGGGTTATTTTTTCAAACGCATAAATCTCAGTAAGCACTCGATTAATACGCTCGCAAATCTTGTCTATGTCGCGCATAGTTTGCGCGATTTTCACATACCGGCTCTGATAAAAATCGGCAATTGGCAGGGTAAATACCTTAAGTGGTTCACCCCACAGCTCATCGACACCTTCATGTCCGCTGCGATGCTTGACCAACTTACCCAGCTCCAGTGCTTCTTCAAAACACGCACTACACTGTTGCATCAGTTCGTTGTCATCACTGATTTTGACGCCTGTTTCCTCCAGCTCAACGATGGTAGTGAATAAATCGGTCGCACGATTAAACAAAGCGCCAGCTAGCATGGCGGCGTTCACACGTTTTCTCGCCGGGTCGGTTTCCTCGTTATAGGCTTGCCGGGCCAGCTCAAGTTTTTCGCCAGGCGTATTAATACCTATTTCTGTATGATGGAAAGTGCGCCGGGTCAGCGCATCGATAAGTCGTTTCTTTTCCGCTAAACTCTCTTCTGGTGGCGCGTAGTAGTGTATCCAGTAACCATCGTAGAAAATGCATTCCTCGCCATCGAATACGCGCAATGTTCCATTTTCCGGATCCCGCAAAGAGGTATCCAAATGATGGATGTTTTGTTCAGCTTTCATGGGGCAAAGATTCGTTTAACCAAAAGCGGTCGGATAGCTCAGCAAAAATTGAATAATGCGTATTAAGCCGCACAAAGCGGATTAGCCAGTGGTTACTAACTTAGTGTAATAATTCGTCGAGTGCATGGTTTGCCCCCAAGCTTGTCCCCAAATCAGGTCCAGTTTGTGACCTAGAAAATTGTACTAACCGATTTCCACCATTTGTTACTGGCTGTTATTAGACATGCCAATCTGACGTATCGTTAAAAGCCCGTTTCAAAAAAGATTGTATTCCACCCTTTATGTATCGCTTTCTTCGCGACGCAATTAGAACATGTTTTTTGTGTATAGTTCATACCTTTAGACGCAAAATTTTACAATTTTTTAGTGAATGAATGTTGAATTCAGGGGAAATCGAATGAGAATTTGTGTAGTCGGAGCGGGCGCCATCGGTGGTTTAATCGGGGTAAAACTCCACAATTCCGGTCAGGATGTAACGTTGATTGCACGTGGTCCGCATTTGCAGGCGATCCGCCAAAATGGGCTCAAGTTGCAGATGAAGGACGGAACCACCGAAGTCGCCCAAGGAGTCGCCGCGACCGACAAAATGCCGGAAGTGGGTGAACAAGATTTGGTTATTCTGGGACTCAAGGCTCATCAAATAGCACCCGTGGTGGGTGAGATTCGAACCTTATTTGGCCCGGAAACTATTGTGTTGACCACCCAAAATGGGATTCCCTGGTGGTATTTCCAACGCCACGGCGGCGAATTCGAAGGGCATGCGGTGCGGGCAGTCGATCCGGACGGCATTTTGGCAGCTAAGATCGAACCTGAACGTATTCTCGGTTGTATTGCCTATCCGGCAGCGGAAATCGTGCAGCCGGGGTTTATCCGTCATATCGAGGGTACGCGTTTTCCTGTGGGCGAATTAGACGGCTCGGAGTCGGATCGTGCCAAACAAGTTTCACAAGTGTTGATCGACGCCGGTTTCAAATCGCCGATCCTGGAGAATATCCGGGCGGAGATGTGGCTGAAGGCCTGGGGCAACCTCACCTTTAACCCGGTCAGTGCATTGACTCATTCGACTCTGGTCGATATTTGCCAGTTTACGCCGACCCGTGAATTGGCTGCGTCCATGATGCGTGAGGCGCAGGACATAGCAAACAAGCTTGGCATCACTTTCCGTTTGTCATTGGAAAAGCGCATCGATGGCGCGGAAAAAGTGGGTAAGCACAAGACCTCCATGCTACAAGATGTAGAAGTCGGCAAGGCATTAGAGATTGAAGCCCTGCTTGGCGCCATCGTGGAGTTCGGTAAACTAACGAATACGCCAACACCGCATCTCGATGCAGTGTATGCGTTGATTCGATTGCTGGACAAAACGGTGCAAGAGGAAGGTGTGTATATCAAGGCACAGTCGATGGAGATTACCCCGCCTAAGGCTGCGAGCGCCTGATTCAAATCAGGGCGGTCATGAGCCGGTCGCCCACCGATCTTGACCGGTCACCTGTTCGCTGGTTCTAATTACATTCTGAGGAGACAATTCTCCTGGGTTGCGCGCGGTTTTATTGGTGGCTCGCTTTTATGGACGATATAAGGGTGTAAAATCCTTTTTTATACAACACATAGTTAGAACAAAGACAAAAGATAGAGGATAAAAGCATGAACAGTCCAGCATATGATACCAAAGCATTGTGGGAGATGGACCGCGATCACTATATCCATCCGTGGACGGATTTCTCGGTATTCAAAGAAAAAGGTTCTTTAGTTATTGCCGAATCCGACGGCGCTTATGTCATTGATTCGGACGGCAAACGTTATCTCGACGGCATTGGCGGTTTGTGGTGCGTGAATATCGGTTATGGCAGCCAGGAAATGGCCGATGCCATTGCCGATCAAGTACGCAGGATGCCTTATTACTCGACCTTCACTCATGTCACGACGCCACCCGCGGCGGAATTGGCCGCGAAAGTCGCGCAACTGGCGCCCGGTTCGTTGAATCATGTTTTCTATGGCGCCAGCGGTTCGGTCGCGAACGATTCAGCTATTCGAATTATTCACTTTTACAACAACCGGCTCGGACGCAAGACGAAAAAGAAAATCATTGCGCGTACTGACGGTTATCACGGCAGTACTTATCTTGCTATGACCATGACCGGCGTGGAATTCGATCATCAGGGTTTCGATCTTGCACCTAATCTGGTGCACCACATACCGAATCCAAATCCGTATCGTCGCCCGGACGGTATGTCCATGGAGGAATTTTGCGACGAAAAAGTAGCTGATTTGAGAAATGCCATTGAAAAAATAGGCGCTGAAAACGTGGCCTGTTTTATTGCCGAACCCATCATGGGGGCGGGTGGTGTCATCGTTCCGCCACCGGGTTATCACAAACGCACTAAAGAAGTGTGTGAAGAATACGACGTGCTCTACATCTCCGATGAAGTGGTTACCGGTTTTGGGCGTCTGGGTCACTTCTTCGCGTCAGAAGCCGTGTTCGATTTGACACCGGATATCATCACCTGCGCAAAAGGTATTTCGTCCGGTTATATTCCGTTGTCAGCGACCATATTGTCCGAAGAGATTTACGATGTGATCAGCGTTCCGCAAGCCGACGGCGCAATGTTTACTCATGGTTTCACTTATTCCGGTCATCCGGTGGCTTGCCGCGCTGGGCTGAAAAACATCGAGATCATGGAGCGCGATAAAATCTGCGAACATGTGCGTGAAGTCGGGCCATATTTTGAACAACAACTAGCCACTTTGAGCGATTTGGACATTGTCGGTGACGTGCGTGGCAGATGTTTCATGATGTGCGTTGAAAATGTGGCAAATAAAGAAACCAAAGAATTGTTCGATCCGTCGATTAATATCGGTGGCAGGGTGGCGGAAGAATGCGAACAACGTGGCTTAATTGTCCGGCCGGTCGGTCACCTCAACGTGATGTCACCACCGCTGACCCTGACAAAACAGGAGATCGACAAAATGGTGGCTATTCTGCGCGAGGGGATTGAGGCGGCGATGGCAAAACTGCAGACGGAGGGGCTGTGGCGGGCCTAACAGCCGCCCGGACACTGGTTTTTTTGTCGTTACAGATTATTGAAAATATTATAATTGACCTGTCTTCATACAGAAGCATATTCTGCGTTTCACAATCAAAGGTTATTCAAAACCAACTAATGCTAGTTAGAAATATTAACTGACAACGAGGAGTGAGTATCATGAGTAAAGATAAAATCATTAATCAACTGCACAACGGTGAGATGAGTCGCCGTGACTTCAATAAAAAGTTAGCATCGCTGGGTGTTATGACTGCGATGTTCCCGATCGGTAAAACCGCTTTCGCCGCAACGGAAGATCATCCAGTCATTTTTACTTGGGAAGGTTGGGATGCGCCCGAGTTACACACGGCATATTCGAGCAAGTACGGAGAATCACCCGTGTTTTCCATCTTCGGCGATGAAGAAGAAGCATTTGCCAAAATGCGAGCGGGTTTCAAACCCGACATCACGCATCCGTGTTCGTACAAGGTACCTATTTGGCGCGATGCTGGAATCTTGCAATCCATTGACACCTCGCGTTTAAGCAATTGGCCAGACGTCATTCCGAGCTTGAAAGAAATACCGGGTATGGTGGTCGATAATAATCGATATTGGATTCCGACGGACTGGGGACAAACATCTGTGTTATATCGTGAAGACCTAGTGGATATTGAAGAGGAATCATGGACCCTGCTTTGGGACGAACGTTACAAGGGCAGATTATCCATGTCTGATAGCTTGATTGACGGCGTCATGGTAGCAGCCATCGTTGCGGGAGCGAAAGATCCGTACAACATGACCAGTGAAGAAGTTGCTAAGACTAAGGAGCTTATGCAAAAACAATTGCCGTTGTTACGTTATTACTGGACAAGCCCGACGGATATAGAACAGGCGTTAGCGTCTGGTGAGTTAGTCGCTACCAGTGCGTGGAACGACGCGTATACGGCGCTGAAAGCCGAAGGAGTACCGGTCAAATACATGAATCCCAAGGAGGGTGCGATGACCTGGGTATGCGGTCTTTGTCTGATGACGGATGCAGATCCGGTTAAGATTGATCGAGCCTATGACTATATTGATGCGTATCTAAGTCCGGAATCGGGTGTACACGACATCATGGAAAACGGTTATGGGCATGCCAACTTGAAAGCGTTTCAAATGGTATCCGCTGAAGACTTATTGTCGCGGGGATTGAGCCAAAATCCGGACGAAGTGTTATCGGCTGGGATTTTCCAAGAACCTATCGGCAATGAGCCCGCACTGCAAGAGATGTTTGAAGAAGTTAAAGCAGGTTTGTAGTTCTTTTTTCAGCGCGTCCGGTGGATGTTGTCCACCGGACGCAACCCATCACCGTGAATAGCATTTTTCACGATATGACGACGGGGGATGATTGCCTTGGGTGACTCCACGGTAACGCGAACCGCGGTGGCCCCGGTTCGAACGCCAAGCTCGTCTTCTAGCCTGATGCGGCGTTTGCGCGCCACTTTGATGCGTAGTGAGCCACTGCGCGGCTATTTGTTGTTGTCGCCAACTATGGTTTTTATGGTGATTGCGCTGGCGGCCCCCATGGCTATTCTGATCATTATGAGTTTCTGGACGCAGAATTATCTGGATTTCGATAAAACATTTTCGTTGGCTAACTACGCACAATTTTTTGAAAAGAAAATTTACGGCAAGATTCTGATTCGTTCTTTGAAGATTTCAGGGATGGTGACACTGGTAACCGTGTTACTCGCTTACCCCATGGCTTATTTCATTGCCTTCCGGGTTAAGAAAAACAAATTGATTTGGTTGATTCTCATCACCGTACCGTTCTGGACTAGCTACTTATTGCGTGTGTTCGCCTGGAAGATCGTTTTAGGCTTCAATGGTGTTATCAATTCAGGCTTAATGACCTTAGGTGTCATCAGCGAACCGCTGGAATTTTTGCTTCATAATCCAAACGCCGTAGTTATTACGCTGGCGCACGCCTGGGCGGCATTTGTCATTCTTCCTATTTACGTTTCACTGGAAAAAATCGACCGATCGTTGCTGGAAGCGGCACGCGATTTGGGCGAATCCACCTGGATGACTTTTGTGCGTGTTACCTTGCCATTATCTATGCCCGGCGTTATCGCGGGTAGCCTGTTGGTGTTTATCCCTACGGTGGGTGATTATGTTACTCCGACTTTGGTAGGCGGACCTCGTGGGATCATGATTGGCAATGTTATTCAATCGCAATTCGGCAAGACCCTGAATTGGCCTATGGGCTCGGCATTGGCGATTATTTCAATGTTGACAGTAACGCTTATCGTCTGTGCATTTCTGTGGTTCACCCATACCGCCCGGAAACGTATCGCATGAACAAACTCACGGTTACTCGGCGCAAACTGGACGGTTTTTTGCTGTATGCAGTCATTTACTTGACCTTCATTTATCTGCCGGTTTTATTTTTACCACTGTTTTCCTTTAACGACTCGCAGTTCGTTACATTTCCGCTGAAAGGATTTACCCTAAAGTGGTACGAGCAAATGGCGGGTAACCAGGGTTTAATCGAAGCCTTAATGAATAGCGTCAAAATCGGCGTTGTTGTTGCGATTCTTAGTACGACTTTGGGTATTTTTGCGGCGAAAGCCGTCACCCGTTATCGCATGCCCGGCCGCGGGCCAGTAGTTGGTCTGATCATGGTGCCGCTAGTAATACCGGAAATTATTATGGGTATCGCTCTACTGATCCTGGCTAGCCAAGCAAAAGTACCGTTGTCACTGTTTACGATCAGTATCGGTCACATGTTATTGTGCGTGCCGTTTTCCATGTTGGTGTTGATTTCGCGTATGGAAGGATTTGACAAGAGTATGGAAGAAGCGGCGCAGGATTTGGGCGAGTCACCATGGATGACGTTCTGGCGGGTAACGCTGCCGTTAATGCTTCCTGGTGTTGTCGCGAGTCTATTGCTCACATTCACCATTTCGTTTGACGAATTTGTGTTGGCGTTTTTTCTGGGCGGTACTGATCCGACTTTACCCGTGTTTATCTGGAGTCAGTTACGATTTCCCGATAAATTACCAGGAACATTGGCGTTGGGTGCGTGTATTCTGATGGCATCGTTTTTTGTGGTGACATTCGCGGAATGGTTCCGCCGTCGTGGCGTACAACTAAAATCGGCCTCTGGGGTGTAATGTGAACGGTGACGCAATTATTTCATTTCGTAATGTGACCAAGGAATTTGGTCCGGTACGCGCGGTTAACAACGTCAGTTTTGAAATTCAACGGGGTGAATTTTTCTCGTTATTGGGACCATCCGGTTGTGGTAAAACAACTTTGTTGCGTATGCTGGCCGGATTTGAATCACCGAGTAGCGGAGATATCGATATCGACGGCCAGTCCATGATCGGCATTGCACCTAATCATCGCCCAGTGAACATGGTGTTTCAAAACTACGCTATTTTCCCGCATCTGGACGTGCGGGGAAACATTGCCTTTGGCATGCGCAAGTCCGGTTTGTCTAAAACCGAGATCGATAAAAAAGCCGAAGAGATGCTTGAACTCATCAAGCTGCCCGGTTATGGCTCGCGTAAATCGGATGAATTGTCCGGTGGACAACGTCAACGAGTAGCTTTAGCTAGAGCGTTGATAAAACAGCCCAAAGTATTGTTATTGGATGAGCCGTTGGGCGCGCTAGATAAAAAGCTGCGTGAACAAATGCAAATCGAGCTGCGTCTTTTGCAGCAGCAAGTAGGTATAACATTTGTGTTTGTTACTCACGATCAGGAAGAAGCCCTGACGTTGTCCGATCGCATTGCCGTTATGTCCGCCGGCAATGTTTTGGAAATCGCGTCACCATCTGAACTTTATGAATTTCCGAAAACACGTTTTGTCGCTGATTTCATCGGCACCATGAATTTTTTCACTGGATCGGTCAAACAGATTGACAATGACATTAGCGTAGTTGAATCGAAAGAGCTGGGAACAACCAGAGTCGCATCGAACGGAAAGGCGCACACAACCGGCGATAATGTCATCGTTGCCATTCGCCCGGAAAAAATCAATTTAAGCATTGAAAACAAACCCGATGCAGCCAATGTCATTGAGGGACGAATGGGGCCGTCAGCTTATTTGGGGGATCGTAGTCATCTCAATGTGCATATCCGAGGGCGTGACGAACCCATTGCCGTTTCCTTGCAGAATTTCTCGCACGCTGACAATCAGATGCGGCGAACCGACCAAACGGTTTGGTTGAGTTGGAACGAGGACGCTGCAGTTCTGTTGCCACCTGATTAGATGACAACTGAGTAGAAGCGGCGTAGTCGTGAATGATTTTTAAACTGGATATGTCGTTCGTCACCATTCGTTCAATATTGCCGCCTAGACGTCATTGTGAGAAAGGATGTCTAAAAAAATCCTTATCCAGAAGCAAGTACCGGTTGGGTGAATTTCACAGATATAGGCATGCTCGCGAGCAAGTTCATTTCTTGTTTGTTAGCAGTGCGTTCTGTCAAGTTAGCACGGTGATTTAAATGATACGTATCGTTATCCCTAGACCTGTGTAGCATGAGTGACAAGTGGCTAGTCGTTATGTTGTTCGGATCGATCGCCTTGTTCGCGGGATCTGCCACCGAACATCGCGCGTCCAAACCGACTTCAATTAAACCCCTACAAACTTTAGTGAAGCACCGTCATGCGCCCGAGTTTACTCCCGTAGCCATTGAGCCGTTACCGGATTACACACCAGCGATATTCAAATCAGACAATAGTCAATCTAAGGCCGCTTGGGCGGCATCACAACTCTATGTGAGACACAAAGGCGAATTAGTGTTTGGCCGTGCAGGGGATGAGGAAATACGCACCCGGCTTAAAGATCTACTAGCAGGTAAACGTGTGCCTACGATTGTTTATATGCCGGGTTGTTCCTTGCCGCGCTGGACGGGGCCGAGTCATTTCTGGCGGCGAGTCACTCGTTCTGGATTCGCGGTCATTGGTATAGACGGGTTCGCACGTTCCGATTGGCGACAATTGTGCGAGGATGAATCACTCATGACGCAGGCGATCAATCAGCAAATTCAATATGTCATACGACAACTAAAACACTTTCAATGGGTAGACCATAACAATCTCTTTCTTATGGGTTATAGCGAAACCGGATCGGCGGTCAGCGCCTATTTAGGCGCTGGTTTCAATGGCATCATTGTTGTTGCAGCTTCTTGCAGGGCATATCTGCTGCAACCCGTTGTTCCTTTACTTGCCGTCGCATCCGAGCGTGACTCGGCGCTGGACAACACAAAAGATTATTGTAACTACGCCAGCGAACGCGTACTCATTGATAGCGTGGTGCACGGTGTTCTTGTATTCACGGACGCACAGCATGCGGTGCATCGCTTTTTAAGACGCCACCTGATCTAAAAAACTCCGATTCGTGCGAAGTTTCCTTCGGTGATGTTAGAGGCGACTTGGCCTGTCAAGGGTCTTGTAGGTTCGACGGTATTCGATTGGGCCAGGCAACGAACAGCGATATTTTTGATCCGATTACTAAGTAAGTGAACCAATACGTCATGAATCAATCATTCAATCAACCCCTAGGTGGTAACCAGATGCCGCGTTTTGGCGGTCACGCCACCATGATGCGTTTACCAGCACAGGATAACGCCGCCGGTCTTAACGTATGCTTTGTTGGCGTACCGTTTGACATCGGTACGTCAAACCGAGCGGGAGCGCGATTTGGTCCGCGTCAAATTCGCGCAGAATCCTGTCTGATCCGGCCGTACAACATGGCAACGCGTGCCGCACCATTCGATTCCTTGCAGGTCGCTGATATCGGTGACGTAGCGATCAATACCTTTAATCTGTCTGACAGCATCAAAATTATCGAAAACGCTTACGACGGTATTCTGGCCTACGACTGCAAGCCGTTAACCCTGGGCGGCGATCACACCATTACCTTGCCCATCCTGCGAGCGATGAAGCGCAAATACGGCCCGCTTGGCGTGGTTCACATCGATGCACACGCGGATATTAACGATGCGATGTTTGGCGAGCCCGTTGCTCATGGCACACCGTTTCGGCGCGCTATCGAAGAAGGTTTGATTGCGCCGTCACGCATGGTGCAGATCGGCCTACGCGCCACTGGCTACGAGGCCGATGATTTCGACTGGCCACGTTCCCAGGGTGTGCGTGTCGTTCAAGCTGAAGAGTGTTGGCACAAGTCTTTGACTCCGCTTATGATCGAAGTTCGTGAGCAGCTTGGTGAAGGGCCGGTTTATTTCACCTTCGACATCGATGGTTTGGATCCTGCGTTCGCACCTGGAACCGGCACCCCCGAAATCGGCGGCTTGACCGTGCCCCAAGCATTGGAGGTTATTCGTGGTTGCCGCGGGCTGGATCTTGTGGGCTGCGATCTTGTGGAAGTCGCGCCACCTTACGATCCGAGCGGTAATACGGCGCTGACGGCCGCCAATCTGTTGTTTGAAATACTTTGTGTATTGCCGGGCGTGGTCTATCGCGGTTAACTGATCGTTGCTGACTAAACTTCGACCAATGAACCAGAAGAACGCCGCATACTTGAGAAAATCAAGCCATGTCCGTCGCGGCTGAACAGGGTCTTCGTTTTATAATATTTGAGATTAATCAGACACTCGCAGGGGCGTTTTTTGTCTTAGTAACAGACTTAATCGATGGTCTTCAATGTCTGATCAAGACTGCTGCGTGCGATCTCTACTAACTCGTCAATATTTTTTTTGGTCATAATCAATGGTGGCGAGATAATCATGCTATCACCAACTGCACGCATGACTAGACCGTTCTCTATGGACAAGTCGCGGCATTTGACACCGACTTCGCCCTTCGGCTCGAAGAATTCATGTTTGTCTTTATCTTTCACTAACTCCAGGGCGCCCATCATGCCGACACCACGTACTTCACCCACCAGTGGATGATCCGCTAATTCCCGCCAGCGTTTTTGTAAGTATGGTCCGGTTTCTTTCTCAACATTTTCGACAATGCCTTCGTCTCGCAGGATTTTTATGTTAGCAGTGGCAACGGCACATGACACCGGATGACCGGAATAGGTAAAACCATGGGCGAATTCGCCACCTTCTTCCACCAAGACATTGGCTATGTTTTCGGACACCATGACGCCACCGATAGGCAGATAGCCTGACGATAGACCTTTTGCTATCGGCATTAAATCCGGCGATAAGCTGTAGTAGTCGCTGGCAAACCATTTACCCGTGCGGCCAAACCCGCAAATGACTTCGTCAGCCACTAGCAAGATTTGATAGCGTTTACAAATCTTTTTAATTTCCGGCCAATAGCTATCCGGTGGAACAATGACGCCACCCGCGCCTTGAATCGGTTCGGCGATAAACGCTGCGACATTTTCTTCGCCGAGTTCCTCGATTTTTTCTTCCAATGAGTGCGCCGCCTTGATACCAAAATCATGGGGTGAGAGGCCTGCACTTTCCGCGTACCAATAAGGCTGCATGACGTGTTCAATATTCGATATGGGTAAACCGCCTTGTTTATGCATAGCCGACATCCCGCCCAGGCTAGCGGCGGCAACACTGCTGCCGTGATACGCATTGTGCCGGCTGATAATGACTTGTTTGTCCGGTTGACCCAGCACACTCCAGTAATGCCGCACCAGTCGCACGACGGTGTCGTTGGACTCCGAACCCGAGTTGGTAAAGAACACGTGTTTCAGGCGTTCAGGTGTAATCTCCGCCAATAAATTCGAAAGTTCCACTGCTGGTGGATGGGCGGATTGAAAAAAAGTGTTGTAGTAAGGCAATTGTTCCATTTGTAGTTTGGCAACCTCGGCTAATTCCTTGCGTCCGTAACCGACATTCACACACCACAAGCCGGCCATGCCATCCAGTATACGATTGCCATCCGAATCCCAAATATAAACACCTTCTGCCCTAGTGATCACCCGGGTACCCTTGTTGTGCAACGTCTTATGGTCGGTAAACGGATGAAGATGATGCTCGTGATCCAGTTGTTGTAATTCTTGGGTTGAAGTCGCTGTAGCTAAGTTCATATTTTTATCCGATCGATAGTTGCTTAAACATTCAGTAAGAGATGTTCTCGTTCCCAGGAGCTAATAACATGTAAAAACGCCTCGAATTCACTTTCCTTGACCGCGTTATAAGTACGCACAAAACGATCGCCAAACAAACGCCTGAGCGGTTCGCAATCCAGCAAGTTTAGTAGTGATCGTTCTAAATTGCGCGGTAATTCATAGGGTAAATCATAGGCGCTTTCTTTGACCGGTTTGCGTGGGTCAATCTTTTCCATCATGCCGAGATAACCGCAAGCCAGTGACGCAGCGATAGCGAGATAGGGATTAGCATCGGCGCCGGCAACGCGATTTTCAACCCGGCGTGCCTGCGGCGATGACAACGGTACGCGTAACCCAGCCGTTCGGTTGTCGTAGCCCCACTCAACATTGATTGGCGCCGACAAATAACGGGTGATTCGACGATATGAATTGACGTTGGGAGCGAGCAACGCCATGGCCTGTGGTAAATATTTTTGTAGACCGCCGATATGCCAGGAAAATAATTCACTCGCTTCGCCGTCGTTTTTACTGAATATATTGTTTCCGGTTGCAGTGTCAACGACACTTTGGTGAATATGCATGGCGCTACCGGGTTCGTTTTCCATGGGTTTACCCATAAAAGTGGCATACATGTCATGCCGCAAGGCGGATTCGCGTAATACGCGTTTAAACAAAAACGCTTGATCTGCCAACTCCAGCGGATCACCATGCAACAAATTGACTTCCATTTGTGCTGCGCCAGCCTCGTGAATCAAGGTATCAATTCCAATCCGTTGCGCTTCGCAATAGTCATATACGTCCTCGAACAAAGGATCGAATTCGTTGACGGCATCGATACTGAATGATTGGCGGCCGGCTTCAGCGCGACCGGAGCGTCCGATGGGTGGTTCAAGAGGATAATCCGAATCCGTATTGGGTTTAACCAGATAAAATTCCAGTTCCGGCGCAACAATCGGCTGCCAACCTTGTTGTTGGTATACCTCCAAAACACGCCGCAACACATAGCGTGGTGAAATATCGACGGGTGAGTTGTCCGCATAAAAACAATCATGAATAACCAGGGCAGTCGGATCTTTGGCCCACGGTACCGTGCGCCAGGATTTGGGATCCGGTTTTAATACCATATCTATTTCCGCAGGGTTAATCGCGCTTTCGTCCTTGGGTAAATCGCCGGTGACGGTCTGCAGAAAAATCGCTTCCGGCAAACGCATACCCGCCTCTTCACTGTACTTATGGGCTGGGATTATTTTTCCTCTTGCGGTTCCGGTCATGTCCGGAATAATGGCTTCGATCTCGTCGATATTGTGTTCCTTCAGCCACGAATCGATGGACTGTTGAGTCGGTTCGACTATGGGTTCAGAACTGTCTAAATTGTTGTTATTCACAAAACCTCGCGTTATGGTTGAAAACAATCACCATTTAACTTGATCTTGACTCCGAGTGTAAAGCGGGAAATATGCGAAACAACGAGATGAATAAAGCACCCCATGCCGATTCGTACTATGTTGCTAGTGCGAACGCGCAACCCGACTACGCCCCTTTGCAGGGTGAGATACGTGCGGATGTGTGCGTTATCGGTGCGGGTTTGACCGGATGTTCAACTGCGCTGAATTTAGCCGAACGAGGTTATAAGGTTGTGGTATTGGAAGCCGAAAGAGTGGGTTGGGGTGCTTCCGGGCGCAACGGCGGACAGATGATTACCGGTTTTGCGAAAGACATGGGCGGTATAACACAATTGGTCGGTGACTTGGATGCACGCCGATTGTGGGATATGTCGCTGGAGGCCGTCTCTCAGGTGCGTGAGCGGGTTGCAAAACATCAAATCGATTGCGATCTTAAACGCGGGCATTTATTGGTGGCGATCAAGCCGCGGCACGTCAAAGAGTTGGAACAACATGAACGCGAATTGCGTAAAGCATATGACTATGACGTTTTGCAGGCGTTCGATAACATACAAGTACGTGACGTGGTCGGTAGCGAACGTTACATTGGAGGATTATTCGATCCTAACAGTGGTCACTTACATCCATTGAACTACACCCTTGGGTTATCCAGAGCTGCAACGGATGCGGGTGTACAATTTTTTGAGGCTTCGCGGGTAAGACGGGTTAACTGCGCTGGAAACAATAATGTCTACACCGATGGTGGTCAAGTGCGTTGTCAATTCGTGGTGTATTGTTGTAATGCTTATATCAAGAATTTGCAAAGGCAACTGCGCAGTAAAATCATGCCGGTGGGTACTTATATTATCGCGACTGAACCGATGGACGCCTTACGGGCTATGGACTTGATTCGCAATGACGCTTCCATAGGTGACATCAATTTTGTGCTGGATTATTTTCGCTTGTCCGCTGACAAGCGTATGCTGTTCGGCGGTGCGGTTAGCTATTCGACCGTACCGCCGCGCGATTTGACCGATTACATGCGCCAGCGGATGTTAAAAGTGTATCCGCAATTGCATGATGTAAAGATTGACTATACCTGGGGTGGTTTTGTCGGCATCACAATGAATCGATTGCCGCATTGGGGGCGGTTAGACAAAGATGTTTATTTTGCACAAGGTTTTTCCGGCCACGGTGTTGCCTTGACGGGCTTAGCGGGAAAACTGATGGCCGAGGCCATTGCAGGTACGGCGGAGCGTTTCGATGTGTTTGCACGAATTCCGCACAAGTCTTTTCCGGGAGGCTCGTTTTTACGTACGCCGGGGTTGGTTTTGGGGATGGCCTACTATCGGCTGCGGGATTTGTTGTAAAAAGGAAATCGAACTACGTTGCATAAGTCGGGTAGCTATTTACGAGTTGCGATTCGCTCTATGGCGGTCAGCTCCCAGTTGTCAGGTATTTTAACGGTAGCAGTTTTTCTGAAGCTGAGAATTGACGGTTCACTTATCGTGGCGAGGCGCTCATCCCACAAGAATCTCGTGACATTTTCTCTGGGCGCCGACGGTAGCAAACCAGCGGCCTACACCGGTTTGTTTTGTGTTGAACTGACTAAAGCCGGTCGGGGATTGTCAATGGTAATGGTTTCTCTCTTGTAAGGTTCGAAGCCAACTTTTTGGTAAGTAGCGAGTGCTTGTGGATGATCAAGAGTGCAAGTGTGAACCCAGACACGTTGGGGGCTGTAGCTCCATGCTTTGTTCACGCTCCAGTCGAGAAAGTAGGTTCCTAATCCTCGTCCAATAAACTCAGGTACCAAACCGAAATACGCAAGCTCGATTTCATTTTCGATACGCCGGTCCAGTTCCGCATAACCTGCGGGTACCCCATCCACATAGAGTACATAAACACCGACTTTTTCGTTATGAATAATTTCAAGTAGCTCGTCGTCCATGAGCTTGCGGCGGTCATACCATAGCCATGTATCGCCAACGGTGTTGTAGAGATAACGATAAAATGAAACCGTCGGTTTGTGAGCGCGCAAGATCGCTAGTTTTTCCAACCGATGTCTGGGTTCTCTATTGCCAGGGGCGTGAGTCATTTCGAGATATGTGACGACAACCTCGATCTTCTCCGGCGTATTCATTAGTTTTCAGGTTTGTTTAGCCTGTTCACGTAAAACGAACTTTTGAATCTTGCCCGTCGATGTTTTAGGCAGCGGCCCAAACACGACAGTTTTAGGGATTTTAAAATGTGCCATATTGGCGCGGCAGAATTCGATGAATTCATTTGCATCGGCATCGGTGTTTTCGTGTAATGTTACAAATGCGCATGGAATTTCGCCCCATTTTTCATCGGGTTTTGCGACGACTGCGGCTTCTAGAACTTTTGGATGCCGGTAAAGGGTTTCTTCCACTTCGAGACTAGAGATGTTTTCGCCGCCTGAAATGATAATGTCTTTGGAACGATCTTTAACTTCAATATAGCCATCAGCATGTTGCACGGCTAAATCACCACTGTGAAACCAATCGCCACTGAACGCCGCATGGGTGGCGTCGGCATTTTTTAAATAACCCTTCATCACTGTGTTGCCGCGAATCATCAACTCGCCCATGGTTTCACCATCGTGTGGCACGTCGTCCATCGTATCAGGGTTTTTTACCGTAGCACCTTCAAGTGTCAGATAATGTACGCCTTGACGGGCCATTTTGCCGGAACGTTGCTCAGTCGGCAGCGCTGGCCAGTCATCTTGAGGTATGCAAACCGTTGCCGGTCCGTAAGTTTCGGTCAGGCCGTACAAATGCGTCACGTTGAAACCATTTGCTTCCATTGCCTCGATAACGGCGGAAGGCGGGGCGGCGCCACCGGTTGCGATTTCAACCCGGCGATCGAATTGTGTTTTTACATTATCCGGCGCATTTGCCAACATGTTTAATACGATGGGCGCGCCGCACATATGTGTTACACCGTGCTCGGTAATCATGGGATAAATCAATGCCGGATCGACTTTGCGCAAACAAACATGCGTCGCCATCGCGGCTGTTACGCCCCAGGTGAAAGTCCAGCCATCGCAATGAAACATAGGCAACGTCCACAAGTATCGCGAATCCTTAGTCAATCCCATAGTCACCATGTTACCGATAGCATTGAGGTACGCGCCGCGGTGATGATAGACACACCCTTTAGGGTTGCCCGTGGTTCCGGAAGTGTAAAGCAAGGATAAGGCCTGCCACTCATTAGAAGGTTGGTCAGTATCAAAATTTGCGTCACTGCCTGCGATGAATGTTTCGTAGTCGGTTTCACCGATACACTCGCCGCCTTCAGCTAGCTTATCGTCGATATCGATAACGGGTATACTTTTATCAATTAATAAAAGCGCATCCTTTATGGTTGTGGAAAACTCGCAATCGGTAAGCAGAAGTTTCGATTCGCCATGTTCGAGAATAAAAGCGATAGTTTTCGCATCCAGACGAATATTCAGAGAGTTCAAAACTGCGCCCAGCATAGGCACAGCATAATGCGCCTCCAGCATTTCCGGCGTATTGTTTCCCATAATCGATACGCAATCACCTACACCAACGCCGCGTTGCGACAAAGCCGAGGCCAGGCGCCGTGTCCGTTCCCAAAACTCGCGATAAGTGTATCGTCTTTTACCGTGAATAATTGCAATTTTGTCAGGAACGACCGCTGCCGCCCGCCGCAGAAAACTAACCGGACTTAGTGGAATGTAATTTGCGGGGTTTTGCTCTAAATCTTTGTCAAAAATAGCCATAGAACACATTTTTTGAATTTATTGTGTTGAATTCTACACAATCCACGGTGGTAGATAGTGGGGGGCTACAAATTAATTCCAGCTTAAGCAATATACGAATTGTTACATTTTGTAATCATTTGTGTGAATCGATTTGAATTACCGCTTCCTCGCTGGTTTGGCGATCCTGCCTTCGTTATAGTCACTAAACTATGAAAACATTACTTCTCATCGTTGTAGTTGTTGGGCTTGCGATATACCAGTTTTGGCCGAAAATCGAAGGCTGGATGGATTCAACCGATTATTCCAATATTGGAGGGGATACCGTCATTTTATTTAGTACGGATTGGTGCGAAGATTGTAAAAAAGTAAGAGGTTTCTTTGATGCTAGACAGATTAGATATACCGAATACGATGTAGAAAAATCCGAGCGAGGCCGAGACGAGCTTACACAATTAGGTGGAAATGCGGTACCGTTCATCTTGATTGGGACGAACGCCATTGATGGATATGACAAGGCCGCTATTACTGGGGCGCTTCAATCTCTGAGGGGGGTTGCTCAATAGAAATGTTTTGTTCCGTAGGGAGCAAAATATTACGCCGAAGGATCCAACCCATGAAAAATGTGTAATGAAAAACAAGAAACTTCGGTGGCTATTAAGCGCTAGTCGCGTACTTTAAAACCTCTACCACCTGCTCCGGTGTTTGTGCCCAGGCCATGGCCGCTGCATCGACTTCTTTTAACGGATGAACAATTGCTTCGTCATGCAAAGTGATATACGGCTTGCCGAGCGCCGCGCAGTAGCCGGCGTCAAACGCTGCGTTCCATTGTTTGTATTTATCCCCAAAACGCACGACGGCGATATCACATTTGTCGATAAGTGTCTTGGTGCGTATGCCATTGACCTTGGAAGATTTGTGATCGCGCCAGAAATTGCTGGTCTCCGCTCCCAGTACATCACCAGCGGCATCGCTGGCCTCGTGGTTGGTGACGGCAGATGTAAAGGTTATTGGCAGTTTGTTTGATTCTGCTCCTTGCATAATTTGTTGTCGCCAGTCCGTATGTATTTCACCGGATAGGTACACCGTCCAGTTCATTGTCTTCTCCCAGTGTGTGTTGAAAGTTGTACATCTGTATTGTAATTCGTTCAGAATGATATTGTTTATTGATAAGGCTCCAAATGCGCCCAGGCGGTATAGGCGCGGACATGGGCGGGAACATTGTGTACGCGGATGATGTCGACACCTTTGTCACACAGTTTTAGTGATGCGCCGACGGTTTCGAGATCACGTTCCGACGCCGGGGTTTCGGAAAACGCTTTCATGAATGATTTGCGTGAGTGTCCAACCAATAGACGCATACCGTATTTATGGAACGCCTGGATATGTCGCATGAGCTCCAGCGAATGCAAGCTGTCTTTACCAAAGCCGATCCCGGGGTCGAGTATGATGCGGTTGTGATCGATACCGGCCTTATCCCATTGTTCCATTCGTTGATCAAACCACGCACACACTTCTACGACGGGATCGCATTCCTGCGCAATTTTCCGATTGGAATCCACTGGAATCGTGACATGGTGCATTGCCACCCAATCGTGATCGTTTGCATAGGCTAGTTCCAGCATGCCGGGTTCGGTTAGGCCGCTTACATCGTTGATAATGTCGACGCCCAAGTCTAAGGCGCGCTGTGCAACAACGGCGTGACGGGTATCGATGCTGATAAGCGGACGAACCAGACTGCCGCCGATTATTTCCTTGATCTGTTCCAGCACGGGTTGTATTCGGGACCATTCATCATCGGATTTTACCGGCGTTGCACCGGGCCGTGTCGACTCGGCGCCGATATCGATAATGTGAACGCCCGCATTCATCATTTCGCTTATCGTGCGTCCGGCATCTGCTTGATCGAAATTAACATCTCCATCGGAAAAAGAATCGGGGGTAATATTGACGATACCCATCCACAACGGAATGTGATGGTGCAATCCGCGCGCATGTTGCAGAATAGTCGTCGTATCACGCCCCGGAATTTGCAAATCCGATCGAAGATGTGCCAATGGAGAAACAACGAAGGCGCGTTTGTGCAGGTCCTTATGCGGAATGGTTAAGTCATCGGTTTCGATGACTTCACTGCCCCACAGCAAAATGTCGATATCCACCGGGCGTGGCGACCAACGTGAGGCATTGGTTCGTCCCACGATATTTTGAATGTCTTTATTTATTTTTAACCAACGTGATGGTGCGTCGTCGACATCACCTTCAATGACGAGGTTGAGAAACGGGATATTCCAGGCAGATGGCGCCCCCTCCGGCAAAAGAGCAGGGGATTCAACGACGGGAGAAACACGGCTTAATCGAAAACCGTTGTCTTGCAATAACCTGATTGAATTTTCAAGGTTGGCCTCCCGATCGCCGAGATTCGAACCAAGGCCGAAATAAACTTGCGTCATGAAAATTAATCGTACTTAATGTATTTAAAACGCTGATCGTCTGGTGTTCCTTCCAACGCACCGCCTTCTCGACCGGGTTGCCATTGAATGACTTCTTCGATTTTCTTTGCCAGTTCAAAATCTTTTTCGGTAACACCCTTGGCTGCATGGTTGACCAGTTTTACGATTACAAATGCATAAGAGGCGGTGATATCAGGATGATGCCAGGCGGCTTCGGCCAAGTGTCCTACAGCGTTAATGACCATCAGCGTTCCTTTCCAGCCGCTGGTCTTGTACTTGCGCCGAATCCAACCGTCTTCGTAGTACCAATACGGTAGTTCGGATTTCAGCCGAGTCTCGATTTCTTGTTCTGAAAAAACTTTATCTTTTCTTCTGTCTGTTTTCTCTTCGGTCATGGTTATGTCCTCCTATTCGCTTGTCATTTCCATCCTTAGGTCCGTTGGCGGCACTTCCGCGTGCCACTTCTCGAGCAACGCGAGAAATCCACGCAGCGTCTCGATCCACGGCGGATATCTTTCCGGAGATCTCTCGCTAATGCTCGGGATACCTTTTGGTGGATTTCCCTTGTGGTCGAAACGACACAGTATTTGGTTCCCAGTTCAATTTGCTATGTCCGACGCAAGCAAGATACCAAAGAATCTGCTATTCCCATCATAATTTCCTCATAAGCACTAACTCCCGGCTCGATGATTGCACCGAGTGAATCAAGCGTGCCCGTTTCTATGTTTACGTCTTCAGTGATGGTCTTCAAAATTTTCGGCTCAAACTGAGGTTCGGCGAACACACATTTTACGTTTTCTTCGGCAATTAGGTTTTTTATTGCCACTGCACTTTTTGCACCCGGTGTTTGCCCGGCGTTGACAGTGATGGCCGCGAGTGAGTTTAACCCATAACGGTTTTCGAAGTGCTGGTAGGCGTCGTGGAACACAACATAGGGAATTTCTACCACCGAATGTAAACGCTCACGTATTTCGTCATCAAGAGTATTTAGATGGGCAACGATTTTATTGCCATTATTGTAATAGGTCTGTTGGCGTGCGGGATCGATGTCACTTAAGATAGCGGCAGCGATGCGCACAATCTGTTGAGCGTTATCGAGATCAAGCCAAATGTGGGGATCGAGTTCGAGGTCATCAAAATATGTTGACTCATTGTTGTGCGTGTGACGATGTGGCGAGCGCATTCTCAGGAGATGAATATCTTTTTGTTTTATTAATGTGACGATTCGTGTGCGCGAGTCCAGTGTCGATAGTGGTTTGACCAGAAATGATTCCAGACTGGGGCCAATCCAAAAAACAATGTCTGCTTCATGTAATTTGCGACCATCGGAAGGACGCATTGCATAGGTATGGGGCGATGCGGCGCCAGCGAGCAATAAACCGGGCTCGCTGACACCCTTCATCACCCCGGCGATGAGCGAGTGCACGGGTTTAATACTCACCAATACATTTGGCGGATTAGCAAATACTGTGTCGGTAATCGTTAAAAGCGCCACCAACAGTGCCGCGGTTCGATGAAAATTCATTAGAATCACGTTAAACGTAATGTTATATTATTACATGAATCACGAGCGCAACTCTAATGCCCACCAGATCATCGTCGTTATTTAAAACTCAAAAACACAATCATGCCCGATGTGTGGCTTCGGCTCTGGCTGCAGCCGATGCGGTATGCACCAGGCGAGGGGCGCGTTTGACACCGTTGCGTAAACAGGTACTGGAGATGATTTGGGCGCGGCACCAACCCATGTTGGCCTATGACTTATTGGAACAGTTGCGCAGTGAGAATCGTCGTGCGGCGCCACCGACGGTTTACAGGGCGCTGGATTTTTTACTGGAACACGGTTTGATTCATCGAATCGAATCGTTGAACGCGTATATCGGTTGTAGTGACCCGGTGAAGAATCATGCCGGTCAATTTCTCATCTGCGATCGATGCAAGTCGGTGGTGGAGCTGGGCGATACGGAAATCAATCAGCTGATGACAAAAAAAGCGAAGCAAGCCGGGTTCCGAGTACAGCACCAGACTATCGAATTACAAGGTGTTTGTACGCATTGCGATTCGGCGTAACAGCACAAATGAATCGACAATCGAGTGAATGATTCCAATACCCTGGTTGAAGTGAACGGGGTTTCCGTTTGGCACGGCGGGCATGCGGTGTTGGACAAAGTCAATCTCAAGGTGCAGGCGGGCGAGATCGTAACGCTCATTGGACCGAATGGTTGTGGCAAGACAACACTGGTTCGAGTGGCGTTGGGTTTGGTGGCGCCGGGCTCGGGAAAAGTCTGGCTAGCCAAACATATCCGCATCGGATACATGCCACAGCGTCTGCATATCGATGAAACATTGCCCTTGACAGTGGAGCGGTTTTTGGATTTGGGCGCACGTGGTCAGACACACCGATTTGAAGCCATGTTAACGCAGGTCGGCGCGAATCATGTATTGAAATCACCGGTACAAAGTCTGTCCGGTGGAGAATTAAAACGCGTGTTACTCGCACGTGCATTACTGCAAGATCCGGACTTGTTGGTGTTGGACGAACCCAGTGCCGGTGTAGATGTAGTGGGTCAATCGGAACTGTACGATTTGATCAAGTCGCTGCGTGATGAGTTGGATTGTGGTGTATTGTTGGTATCACACGATTTGCATTTAGTGATGGCAGCGACGGATCGTGTCATCTGTTTGAACCACCATGTCTGTTGCGATGGTCGTCCAGATGCGGTGAGTCAGCATCCAGAATACCTCACGCTGTTTGGGTCACGCCTGCAAGATCAGTTAGCGGTCTACACTCATCATCATGATCACACGCATGATTTAGCTGGCAACGTGAATCAGGATTTGGCGGAACATACTCATCATGGATGAATTTCTGATTCGTGCGCTTGCCGCCGGTCTAGGAATCGCGAGCATTGCGGGGCCGTTGGGTTGCTTCGTCGTGTGGCGCCGCATGGCATATTTTGGAGCGACGCTTTCCCATGCCGCCTTGCTGGGAGTCGCGTTAGGGTTTTTATTGGATATTAGTTTGCAGCTCGGTATCTTACTGATAGCTGTGTTGGTTTCGCTTGCACTGTTTTCTTTACAAAAAACCCAACGTCTATCCAACGATACTTTGCTCGGCATTGCCGCCCACGGATCGTTAGCTTTGGGTTTGATCGTGTTGTCGTCTGTGGATTCGGTGCGTGTTGATTTGTTGACTTATTTATTTGGCGATATTTTGGCTGTTTCCAGTTCCGATGTAATTTGGATATTCGCCGGCGCCTTGGTCTGTCTTGTGCTGTTGATTTTCTTTTGGCGCGTGCTGTTGTCGATAACGGCTCACGAAGAGCTTGCCCGTGTTGATGGTGTGGCAGTGGAAAAAGTGCAATTGTTGTTTTTATTGCTGGTGAGCACTGTGATCGCTGTTGCCATGCAAATAGTCGGGTTGTTGTTGATCGTTTCCATGTTGATCATCCCCGCTGCCATCGCGCGTAGCTTCAGTTCGACACCGGAGCAAATGGCCATCGGCGCGGCGCTTGCGGGTGCAATCGCCGTATTCATAGGACTATGGGCATCGTTGCAATGGGATACGCCCGCCGGCCCGTCTATCGTCGCAGTAGCTACGGGTTTGTTCGCGTTATCGTTGATTTATTCTAAAAAGGTGATTAGAGGTTCGATGGTTGGGTCATAAATGGGACGGAAACCTTTAACACGAGGGTAGTTACAAATGGCGGATAGAATTCTGGGGGGTAGTTGTCACTCGAGTCTAATAATGTTAAAAAGTTGTTTATACCGCGTCGGTTTTAAACGGTCGGGCGGAGCCAAACGCACCAGAAATGGTGGCGAAAAAATCAATTTAATAATCCGAATCTGGAGGAAAGCGAATGCTGAAGTCCCTCACCATCGATCCCGGAAAATGCACCGGGTGTTTGCAGTGCGAAATGGCCTGCTCTTACGAAAACGAAGGTGTATTTAATCCGTCTAAATCCCGCATCAAGGTTTTTACCTTTCATGACGAAGGTCGTTTCGTCCCCTATACCTGCACCCAATGTGATGAAGCCTGGTGTATGCATGCCTGTCCGGTCGACGCGATTGTTATCAATGCGGCAACCGGTTCGAAAGATGTTAAGGTGGATGTGTGCGTCGGTTGCAAAGTGTGCACGATAGCGTGCCCGTTTGGCACTGTGAACTACAATGCCGACACCGGCAAGGTGATCAAATGCGATCTATGTGGCGGCGACCCGCAATGCGCACAAGCCTGTCCCACAGGTGCGATCACATATCTCGATGCCAATGCGACCGGCTTGGACCGTATGCGTGCCTGGGCCGAGAAAACCGACAACGCTGCGCGCGCATAAACGAACAGGAGGAATCATTATGGCATGGGCAAAGAAAATTCTTCGCGTTAACTTAACCGAAGGTAAAGTCACATCCGAGCCACTCAACATGGAGTGGGCACAACAGTATCTAGGTCAACGTGGTTTGGCTACCCGTTATCTGGTAGAAGAAGTTGATCCCAAAGCGGATGCATTGGGACCAGATAATAAACTCATCATGGCAACCGGCCCGTTGACCGGAACAATGGCGTCAACCGGTGGCCGGTATTCGGTCATTTGTAAAAGTCCTTTGACCGGCGCAGTGGCGTGTTCGAATTCCGGCGGCTTCATTGGTGCAGAAATCAAAAGCGCCGGTTGGGACATGATAATTTTTGAAGGCAAATCGCCATCGCCGGTTTATTTGTATGTTAACAATGACAATGCAGAACTGCTATCGGCGGACGACATCTGGGGTAAATCCGTTTGGGAAGCCGACGAGATTTTGCATACAAAACATCAGGACCCACAGATTAGAATCTCATGCGTGGGTCGCGCCGCTGAGGCAGGATGTTTGTATTCGGCAGTCATCAACGATTTGCATCGGGCGGCTGGACGTTCCGGTGTGGGCACAGTGATGGCATCGAAGAATTTAAAGGCCGTGGTGGTGCGCGGTACCAAGGGCGTCGGGAATGTCAAAGACCCGAAACGGTTTATTCAAGAGACGGCGGCGCAAAAACAAGTCTTGGCAGAGAATGCGGTTACCGGACAAGGCTTGCCGACATTCGGTACGCAAGTGCTGATGAACGTTATTAACGAAGTCGGCGCCATGCCCACACGTAATATGCGTGAAGTGCAGTTCGAAGGCGCCCACAAAATCTCTGCGGAAGCCATGGCCGAGCCACGCAAGAGTGACGGCAAACCAAACTTGACAACCAATGCAGCTTGTTTTGGTTGCACGATTGCGTGTGGTCGGATTTCAACGGTGGACAAGGGTCATTTCACAGTCGAAAACAAACCGCAATACTGGGGTAACTCAGGTGGATTGGAGTATGAAGCGGCTTGGGCTCTGGGATCCGATACCGGTGTGGACGATCTCGACGCACTTACCTACGCTAACTTTCTGTGTAATGAAGATGGCATGGATCCCATTTCATTCGGTGCCACCGTCGCGGCGGCAATGGAATTGTTCGAAGACGGCGCAATTACTACGGAACAGACCGGTGGCGTGGAATTGAAATTCGGTTCTGCTGAGGCGTTGACTTGGGCGGCTGAAGCGGTGGCTACGGGTGAAGGTTTTGGTAAAGAACTTGGTCTTGGTTCCAAACGTTTGTGTGAAAAATACGGTCGACCGGAATTGTCCATGACGGTGAAGGGACAGGAATTCCCGGCGTACGACCCGCGTGGTATTCAGGGCATGGGTTTGACCTATGCCACTTCCAATCGCGGTGCATGTCATCTACGCAGCTACACTGTGGCGTCGGAGATTTTGGGTATACCTGAGAAGACCGATCCATTGGAAACGGAAGGTAAACCGGGTCTGGTGAAAGCATTCCAAGACGCAACGGCGGCAGTGGATTCCTCCGGTCTGTGCGTATTTACCACTTTTGCCTGGACATTAGAAAATATCGCACCACAGATTGATGCGGCTTGCGAAGGCGAATGGACCCCGGAAAAATTGGTGGAAGTCGGCGAGCGCATCTGGAATCTGGAGCGCGACTTTAATATGAAGGCAGGTATCTCCGGTGCCGAAGACAGGTTACCGGATCGTTTAACCAAGGATCCGGCTAATACCGGTCCGGCCGAAGGTAAAGTGTGCGGTCTAGATCAGATGTTACCGGTTTACTATGAAGAACGTGGCTGGAATGCCGACGGCACCATCACGGCGGAGACGCGTCGACGCCTCGGGTTGCCCGCTTGATCAATAACGTTTAATTTTCAACCTTAAGGTGTTTAGTTCGGGGCGGTGCTTGGCACTGCCCTGCTTATTTTAGGAGGGTAAACATGCAACATGTCATCATTGGTGCCGGTCCGGCCGGTGTTATTGCAGCGGAGACGTTACGAAAACTTGACCCTCAATCAAACGTCACCATTGTCGGCGACGAGCCGGAGCCACCGTACTCACGCATGGCGATTCCGTATTACCTGATCGACAGTATCGATGAGGCCGGCACTTACCTGCGCAAGCGCGACGGTTTTTACAAGCAATATGGTATTAACATCGAGCAAGAGCGTGTTGAATCTGTTGACACGACTGCGAGGACATTAAATCTCTCAGGTGGTGGGAACATGAAGTATGACAAATTGCTCGTTGCTACAGGTTCGCATCCAACCAAACCGCCGATAGAGGGTATGAACTTGCCCGGCGTTCATAGTTGTTGGACGCTGGAAGACGCGCGAAACATTGCCGGTCTAGCCAAACCAGGTTCTAAAGTGGTGCTCATGGGCGCGGGTTTTATCGGTTGTATTATTCTTGAAGCCTTGGCCGCGCGTGGGGTCGACCTCACCGTGGTGGAAATGGAGAACCGCATGGTACCGCGCATGATGAATGAAGATTCCGGCGGTCTCATTAAAAAATGGTGCGAGAGTAAAAATGTCCGAGTGTTGACATCGACCCGTGTAACAGGAATTTCCGGCGGCACACCTTTGGATGTTGCGCTCGAATCCGGTGAAACTATTCCCGCCGATTTGGTGATATGCGCGACTGGTGTGCGGTCGAACACGGATATACTAAAAGACACCGATGTCAAAATCGATCACGGGATTTTGATTGATGAACATATGTGCACCAGTAACCCGGACATCTTTGCTGCCGGTGATGTTGCTCAGGGTAAGGATTTTTCCACTGGCGAGTACACAGTGCAAGCGATTCAACCCACCGCCGCTGATCACGGCCGTATCGCCGCGGTGAACATGGTGGAAGGACAGGAATCCATTCACCAAGGCAGTGTCAACATGAATGTGCTGGATACCATGGGTTTGATTTCCGCATCTTTCGGATTGTGGGAGGGAGCCGAAGATGGCGATACGGCGGAGCTGAATGATCCGGACAACTATCGTTATTTAAATTTGCAATTCGAAGACGATGTTTTGGTGGGTGCCAATAGTTTAGGTCTGACTCAACACGTTGGCGTGCTGCGCGGATTAATTCAAACACAATGTCATCTAGGCAAATGGAAAGACAGGTTAATGGACAATCCGTTGAATATCATGGAAGCGTATTTAAGTGTGACTCAGGGTGCCGCATAATTATCAGTGCCGTATGAAAATAACCTTAAAGTTATATGCCTCGTTGAGTGAACATTTGCCTGCTGGGGCGCACGAAAACACGGCGCAAATCGATGTTCCCGACAACACATCGCTCAACGGCGTTATTGATAAATACCACGTGCCGCGTGAGTTGGCGCATTTGGTGTTAGTGAACGGGATATTTGCATGTTCCGTGGATCGCGATAAGACGATTCTAAAAGAAGGTGATACGCTGGCAATTTGGCCGCCAGTGGCCGGAGGGTGAACTCTTTGTGATCCAAAGTCTGACCACCTGCTAGTCAATGCGTGCGTCATTCCGGGAAGCGCATAGCGCTTACCTAGAGATACCAGTGCATGGATGCACGTGTTTGGTGGACTTAAGGATGGAATCCAGAGTTTTAAAATGCCTTGCTGGATAACGGATAACGCCTACGGCGTTTCCGGTATGACCTAAGCAAATTTGCGGGTCACTTATGGAGGACCACGGTTTTACCAAAGAATTTGGTCTAACCCATACCGAATTCTTCCGTTCCCTGCCTGCCGCCATTGAAAACCATCCTTATCGTGTCGATGGCAATCGCGTTACAATGGACTATGATGACCGCCGGGTAGAAATTGAACTTAGTCCGGAGCAAAAGCGTAAGATTGCTCTATTGGAAGTTCCGTACACCAATTTGCATTTCGTCTTCAAAGGGTTTAGCCAGCAAGAAGTTGATGCATTCATGCACCGTTTTAATCTTTACTTTCGTCGCGGAGGCGGATAAGCGTTTTGGATGAGCGGCAACGGTACATCGCGTCCGAAACATGGCAAGCCTATAATGCGATGGAAACGACCAAACAACGTCATTTCGATTTGTTGACTGCGCTCGAAACGAAAAAGAAAAAATTCAACCTCGAGCCAACTGCCAAAGAATCTCAACTGCTAAAAAATTTATTGCGGGATCATGATACACAAGTCAATAATTTTAAATTAGCATCAGAAAGTCTGAAACAACGCGACCCTGAGACGCATAAGGCTTTGTTCGCCTATATAGGAGAAATAAATACAGTGTTGCATGACGTTCGTGCAGCCGAATCACATTAGCACGTTTCTCGGCGAGCAACGGTGATACCAATTAGCGGCGAACACTTCATACCTGCGCCAAAACAGCGAGTTTGGGTGGCTATGAATAGCCCCGAGATATTAGAACGAAGTATCCGTGGATGTGACAATGTACATAAAGTTTCGAATGAAGAATGGATTATTGCTATGACCATTCGAATTGGCCCGATGAAATCCAGTTTTGCCGTGCAATTACTGTTAAAAAATTTGAAACCACCGGAAAATTATACGTTACAGGGAATCGGGCAAAGTGGCTTAGCGGAGTCGGCTAAAGGTTTTGCCGATGTAACACTTGTGGATGTCGAGTGCGGAACGGTTTTGTCTTATACTGGTGAATTTCAGATAGGCGGAACCTTAGGTAATATCGCTCCTGGCATAATCAGTGCGGCAGCGAATCGTATTTCCGCGAGATTTTTCAAGCGTTTCGTCGAATGTGTTGTCGATAATGAACTAATCTTTTCGGGGTAAACGACATGCGGGTGCTGGTCGTCGGCGATGAACCGCAGGCTGTTTGCGTGGGGGCGCTACTGTGTCTCGATGGCAATGAAGCGATTTTTGCGTCCGGCGATGCGTTGCGGAAGCGGTTGTCGCAGGGCGGGGTTAAAGTACAAACGCGGGGACAGGATTTATGCTTAGATGCGCCGGTTTTTTACCGGGACGCGGACTCGGCGGGCATGTTCGATCTGGTTTTGTGTGGTATGCCCAGCCAGGACGTCGCATCGCAGAAGGATGTTATTCGTCGCGCTTTGGCACATGACTCGGTGATCATTTCATTACCGTCGTCTAGTCTACTCAATGAAATGTTGTGCAGGACCTTTGACAAATCGTTTGTGGTGCATTGTGATGCAACGGTACCGGTTTCCATCGATAATCACAGCGTTTATGTTTTACATGGCATACCGCGAATGACTCTTGAAGAACCTGGAGACGGCTACGTTTGGGCCCTGGACTATATTTCCGCTGCGTTGAATTCGGCAGATATTCGGGCACACGTTATCAGTACGAAGGTGAGAATTCGATCTAAGACCAGACCGTCATGACGAGGAGTGCGGAATCTGCGTTGCGCCGTGCGCAAGGCTTGAGAGCTTCATTCGGCGCGGACATGGCCGCCGAAAAGTGTGCCCTGCTGCGTGTACTAGAACAAAGTAGATTGTCCAAAGCTGCCGACGTTGTACGGTTGCATGACTTACTGTGCTTTATGCGTGCCTACCCAGATAATGCGGAAGTGCTTGCAATAGCCGAAGACATTCTCTCCGGTTTTAGGTGGCGCAAAGACTTGGTGCGTCACAGCGATGAATTAGCGGACACTGGCATCGTTGGAACCGCTATATATTATTCTTTCTACTGGCTTACCGCGCGTTGGTTGGTCGAGCGTTGGCCGGGCGCAATTACTATCGATTGGGCGGTGTTCGACAACCAGGACAAATTGGAAGAGCTGTTGCCCTTACTGTTGCCACCCTGCGAGGCGCAGGCTATCGAAAGCGTGACCCTTTCGCCAAAGGAATGGATTGATAGGCTGAAAGGGCAGGAGGAAACCGACGCGGTTTTTCTGATTCAACGTTTTACGAAGTGGGGTGTGAATCAAGATGCGCGCGAGAAAATCTACGAAGACCTTGACGTGCCATTATGTCTTGCACCTGGCGTCGATACGCCCTCGCGCACGCACTCAAAGTATCGGGTTTCCAATACTATATTCCAGAATTGCACACCGACGCGTCCATCGGTTTCCAACTTTCGAGAACTTCATTACCAGCCGGTGTCGCACCGTGTGGTGTCTCCCCGTGAAGGGCAATGGCTCATTGACCTCGCTAGGGTACAAATGATTACCCGTGGTCGAGACTTGTTCGCGTTTATGAATGCCGATCACAACGACGTACATATATTGGACTATGGCGGCGGGTTGCAATTCGCGTGCTACGGCTTGCGGCCGGTGCAACGTTTGTTTCTTGAAGCGATGTATGTATTTTTGATACTAAAGAATGGTGTGCCCATCGGTTACACGCAGGCGAGCGCTTTGTTCCGATCCGCTGAGATCAATTTCAATATATTTGACACATATCGGGGAATGGAAACCTCCCACGTGTTTTCGACTACCTTGAATATGGTGCGCTATTTATTCAAGCCGGATACATTCATTATCAATACGCAACAGCTGGGTGAAGACAACCCGGAGGCGTTGAAAACCGGAGCTTTCTGGTTCTATTACAAACACGGTTTTCGTCCCCGTAGCGGTTCGGTACGTGAAACAATGAAAAAGGAGCTAGCACGCAAGAAAATCAAACCTAACTACCGCTCCGGTCTTGCCACACTCAAGCAGCTTTCCCGCGACAATCTGTTTTTAAGTCTCGATAAGCCCCGGGAAGATACCGTCAGCATGATCGATACCGGCAGGATTGGTCTTGCATGCTCTCGTCTATTGGCACGTCAATACGGTGCCCAGCGGGAGCATGGCATCCGGGATTGTGCTCAACGGCTTGCAGAACGAGTAGGGCTTGCCTCGCTAAACAGCCTCTCGCGCTCACAACGAATAGCGTGGGATCGTTGGAGTCCCATGCTGATGATGTTACCCGGCTTGTCCCAGTGGAGCGCTGAGAATAAACGGGGATTGATTGAAATCGTCAAGGCAAAAGGAGGTCGCAGTGAGATCGAATTCGTAACCCTGTTCGATAATCATCGATTGCTGTGGCGGGCCATTTGGAAACTCTCGGCCAGTGAAGAATGTGTGCTAAAACGCCCCGCTTAGCGGGGCGTTTTCAGTGTAATGCGTTGGTAGATTAAATATTTTGTTGCGACAATTGCTCTGCAACATAATCTGCTTGCCGTATGGCAAGGGTAACGATGGTCAATGTCGGATTTTCCGCAGCACCTGTGGTGAACTGACTGCCATCTGAAATAAACAAGTTCGGAATATCATGGGATTGCCCAAACTTGTTGCACACGCCATCTTCCGGTTTCTCGCTCATCCGGCAAGTACCCAGGTTATGCGTTGACGGGTAGGGTGGTGTCTCGTACACCCTATTCGCGCCTGCCGCCTCGTACACCGCTGATCCTTGTTTAAACGCGTGATTACGCATAGCAATATCATTTGGATGATCGTCGAAATGCACATTGGGTACGGGCATGTCGTATTGATCTTTTTCTTCCGGATGCAACGTGACGGCATTGGACTCCTGCGGCATGTCTTCACCGACTAACCACATACCTGCCATGTGATCGTAGTTGTCCATTGCGTGTGTAAAGGCGGGGCCCCACGCGCCCGGATCGAGAAATGCTGCCATAAATGGGACGCCCAAGGCCAACGTTTCCATCTCATAACCGCCGACAAATCCACGTTCGGGATCGTTGCCGGATTCGTCGCTAATAATACCCGCCATAGTGGTACCACGATACATGTTCACCGGCCGGTCGAAGGTGGCGTAAACTGAACCTGTCATATGTCGCATGTAGTTTTTGCCGACCTGACCCGATGAATTCCCAAGACCATCCGGATACTTGGAGGTGGCAGAATTTAACAACAGGCGTGGTGTTTCGATGGCATTACCGGCGACGCAAACTGCGCGTGCTTTTTGCATTTGCTGGTTACCGTCTTTATCCATGTAGACCACACCCGTCACTTTACCGTTGTCATCGTGTTCGATGGTGAGCACATGGGATTCCGGCCTTAAATCCAGATTACCCGTTTCTTCGGCGGCGGGAATTTCTGTGTATAGCGTTGACCACTTGGCACCACTCTTACAGCCTTGAAAACAAAAACCGATCTGCAAACATTGCGAACGTCCATGCCGGGGGCGGCTGTTAATCGCCATACGGCCGGTATGAACGTTTTGATATCCGAGCCGTTTCGCACCGGTGTACATGACTTTGAAATTATTATTTCCGGGTAAACCAGGAATATCGTGAGTACGGGTGACACCGAGTTTGTCTTCTGATTTGTCGTAGTACGGCTCCAGATCGCTCAAGGACAGCGGCCAGTCCATCAAATTGGCGCCGTCGATATCGCCGTATTGCGCTTTAACTTTGAATTCGTGTTTCTGGATACGCAGGCTTGCGCCGGCCCAGTGGGTGGTGGTGCCACCAACGGTCTTGCAAATCCATGCCGGTAGACCAGGGAAGTCTTTCGCTACTCGCCAGGAACCGGAGGTCGTGCGTTTATCCAACCAGGAGAGTTGACCGAACGCATTCCATTCGTCGTTTTGAAAGTCAGCGATGGAATGACGTGCACCGGCTTCCAGCAAAATGACTTTTACGCCCTTTTGGCAAAGCTCGTTCGCTAATGTGCCGCCACCTGCGCCGCTACCGATGACCAGTACGGCGGAATCATCGTTAAAATCTATCGTAGCCATTTTTCTCTCCTCAACTCGCTTTAGGGCTTGCGTCTTCCGGCGGATTATCCAACCAGCTCAGATCATTGAAACCGCGTTCTAAGTAACCACCCTTGTCCGCTGAAGCGCCTTCATAACCGAAGTGTCGCCATACCAATGGATTGTTATATAAAGACACCACTGCCTTGCCGCGAATTTTTTGGAAAAAAGGTGTATCTTCCATTTCTTTGAGTACAGAAAACTGATTGCCGTTAGAGAGTTCTGTCCATTTCACTCCCATCGCGCCATCTAAACTGGCAATGCCCTCTTTTAACATGGTTGCGGTGTCGGCGCTTCCGGCTGCTTCCGCATCCAGGTTTTTGACTACGTTGATGTAGTAATCATCTGCCATAGTGTTATGTGGGTAAATTTGGCGAACAACTTTCAGTAATGTATTACCTTGGTCTTCATCCAGCGCAGTGAGTTCTGCCGCCCATGTTGTATTCGGTGTTATCATTCCAGCGGTTGCAGCTGCAACACCGGTTACTGCACCACCGCCACGTCTTAAAAATTGTCTTCGACTGATGTTTTCTTTCATATCTGTTCCTCTCTGTGATTTATTAAATGCGACTGGACTATTGATAACGTCCGTGCCGTTCCAATACTTCGATCTTATATCCATCCGGATCCTGGACGAAAAAGAAACGCGCCATCAATGATCCGTCGCGATGAAATTCTTTTACGTCGGTGGGTTCTAGTCCCAGATCTACAAAACGATCATGTTCCGACTGCACGTCATCGACACAAACGGCAACGTGGCCGTAACCATCGCCATGGGTATAGGCCTACTCCCTTTCTTTGTTTAGTGTTAACTCGATCTCAAAATCGTTTTCATCATTGCGCAAATAGACTAGCGCAAAATTATCAAAGTCAAACTTATCAGTGACTTTGAGTTCGAATGCTTTATCGTAGAAATCGATCGACTTATCCAGATCCAATACTCGAATCATCGAATGAATTGCCTTGGCCATTGACGTACCTCTCTTGTTGTATCCGAAATTTTAGCGAACGGCGAGTCGGTGTTGGTGGTAGCGGAATACCACCGGGTCATGGGGGCGATATTCCCCGTGGGTTACATTAACCGTGCCACTGGTTCTTTGGGGGCGGTAGCCATTACTTCACGTGGCATTTCCAGATAACGTATGCAACAAACCCGCAGCAGTGACGCGAAATTGTGCACCTCGCCCTGAATCTGTATCACCTCGTCATACAACGTCGATAAAAATTTGGGTGTTGTAAATCCTTGTTGTGCTGCGATTTCGTCAATCAGATCCCAGAACGCCGATTCCAGCCGAATACTGGTGCAACGTCCGTCTAAGCGCACCGAGCGGGTGATGAACTGATAGTTTTTGGGGTCTTGGCCGGCAAAAATTTGGCACATTTCATCTTCCTCCATAGATTATGGTTTTAATACTGTCTTTGCAGTCTAATGGGAGTGCGGAATTCAAGCAAATGGGGGGGGGGTCGGTAGCGAATCCCCGCCTAAAGCCATGTTTGTTTGAGATGTGTCGCCATAGAGTAAGAGGGTGTTATAACACATAGACTTAGTTTGTCTGGTATGATCTGACCGGGGGGAACAAGAAATAATTATCTACTAACCCCGGAACGGAATTGCTGGGTTATTCCTCTACTTATTCGTTCATTTGTTTTGCCAATCATTTTCTTGTTATTGATCAAGGTAGGGCATGAAAAAACTAGCAACTGCGTTTGCAGAAAATGAATTCGTTATCACGTGCGAGTTGTCGCCTCCTAAAGGAACGGATTTAAACGGTCTTTATGAAAAGGCGGACTTATTAAAAAGCAAAATCGACGCATTCAATTTGACCGAGTCCGCCACCGCGCATATGACTATGGATCCGGTGGTGGCTGGTTACTTTTTGCTTCAGCGCGGTATTGAACCTATTGTTCAGTTTACATCACGCGATAAAAATCGCATCGCAATTCAAAGCAGTTTGTTGGGTGCGGCGGCCTTAGGTATTCAGAATGTATTGTTTATGGGTGGCGATCCACCAAAAGTTGGCGATCATCCGGACGCTAAACCGGTATTTGATTTATATACCAATCAGATGATTAAAGCGGCGACCACTTTAAAAAATGGAAAAGACTACGGTGGTAACGAGATAAAGGGTAGGCCGGAATTCTTAATCGGTAGTGTTTTTAATCCGGGCGCCAGCAAAGTCAATGATGAACTGGAAAACACACGACGTAAAATCGATGCAGGCGCGCAGTTTTTTCAAACTCAAGCGATATATGACATCGCACCATTTGTAGATTTCATGGACAAACTAAAAGCGCCGAATATTGTGGTATTGGCTGGAATCATTCCGATTAAATCAGTCAAGATGGCTACTTACATGAACGAACGTGTCCCCGGTGTCGATATTCCGCAAGCCTTGATTCAACGCGTTGCCAATGCGAAAGAAAAAGGAAACGTTATCGAAGAAAGTCTCACAATCGCAGCTCAAACCATCGAACCGCTAAAAAGTCTGTGTAACGGGATTCACATTATGGCTATTGGCTGGGAAAAGCACGTTCCCGCTATTTTAGATAGATCAGGGTTGTAGCATAGTATTCCCATCCCACCTTTAGCTACTAGTGAGTTTGGTAGGCGCCACAGATTGATTTACTCCAACTACGGATAGTTCTTGACCGTAATAAAAACGCGTGTTATCGACCCTTTTCTGACTGTTTGCAGGAGTTGGAAAATTGTCCGTTATAATTGGCAGACCGGACGTTACCTCATAAATTTACGTTGAGGGTGGTGTCGGTTCTGTATGAAGGGATGTGCTATTGAGTTGTTATTAAAAGACGATGCATATTGCTACGTATACGCAATAGCTGAATTATTTATCTATTGAATCAGTTAGTGGTATCTATATGTTATTGTTCCGATTGTGAGCGGCAACAAAGTCTTGTAAGTTGTGAAAAATAGATTTAATCCAATGTTGCTGTCTACTCTCTGTTAACCGACGTCGAAGAATTATCGTGGCATCGAGCGTCAAGAGCATCGCGATCGCACTAACTGCCGCAGTTCTCAGCGTCGTCGCGTTTCTTGCATATTCAGTCGTTGTCGTGTTCGATAACTGGCCATGGACCCAGCGCAAATCGATTTCCTCGGGTTCCTATATGGGCTTTATAGTAGACTCAGATACGCGCGAAGCTTTCGACCAAGCGATGCAACTCCAGCGCAGTGGCAAAATTCAAGCGCTTGGCTTGCTTGGTGAGGGAGCGCTAACGTATTCGCAGAAATACAAGGGCTCTCCTATCTTGGAGACGGATTTTGATCGAGTTGCTGCATCAAGCCGGTGGCATCTGGGTCTCCCCGAATGCAATTGTTGGTTGGTACTCGAGTTTGAGGACCGCCGGTTGGAACGGGTAGTTCGACACGACTACTACGGTCCAACGAAGTAGACGCCGCCTTACCAATGAAAGCAGTGGATCTCCTAATCTATCACGCCCTTTGTCAGCGCATTGGGCATGCCAGTTTACGACGGCCACTAAAACGGGCGTTAGCACGAATTAGCTCGTCCGAAATCAAATCGGTAACAGACTGATTTAGCTATTACAGAAAGGGACTCTTTTTGATTAGCGTTATTGGACGGCCGCGGAGGCGGCACGCGCAGTGAATGCGCTGCGTTGGGAGCGGGTGTCGAATAACGTCCAGGGGAGGAAACCGCGGTTTGCTGGCTATGGGGATTATTCAGGGATGATGGTCATTAATGTGCTGGATGTAGACGTCAGCGGGTGGTGAGCCGACGTGATCAACGCCTGATGGGTTCGATTTACAGATAGATTTGTTGCGGGTAGTGGTAGGTAGGGGATAGTGGGTTCGGTTGGGGTAATAGCAGAGCGCCAACACGGATTCGCGTTGTCCCATTTTATGTCGGCACGAAGGAACGTCAAGGGGGTGCCCTTGTCTTGGGGCTGAGTATTTCGACGATCTGCAGTGGTGTTCCACAGGTGTGGCACACGAACGTGGGTGGCGCCGTTGCGGATGCTTCAACGTTAGGTTCGCAGGGCGTGTTCTGTGCGTTCAGTGCCTGGCGCAGTCGGGTCAAATGATCACGCCGTACGGGATTAGCGAACAAGCCGTAGTGACGGATGCGATGCAACCCCTTGGGTAGCACGTGCATCAAGAAGCGGCGGATGAACTCATCGGTGGCGAGCGTCATGGGTTTGTAGCGTACACAGCGTTTAGAGCGATAGTCCTTGTATTGGAACGTCACACCGGTTTCATCGTAGGCAATCAATCGATGATTGGAGATGGCCACGCGGTGGGTATAGCGAGACAGGTAAGCGAGCACCGCTTGGGGTCCGGCAAAGGGCTTTTTGGCATAGACGAACCAGTTGGTTTGCTTGAGCGGTGCTAAATACTGTGTAAATGCGTTGCGGCTGGCGAGGTGGTTTAAATCACCGAAGAAGTTGAGCTGATCTTCGCGATGCAGGCGATGAAGCTGCGCAAGGAACAGGCGGCGGAACAATCGCGACAAAACCCGTACCGGCAGGAAGAACCCTGGTTTGCACGCCACCCACCGATTCCGATCGAGTCCGCCCCCGGGGACGATGCAGTGGACGTGGGGGTGATGGATCATGGCGGATCCCCACGTATGCAGCACCGCGGTCAGCCCGATCTTGGCGCCGAGGTGTTTGGGATCGGCTGCGATGATCGACAGTGTTTCGGCACTGACTCGCAGCAGCAGATCATACACCAGTGCTTTATTCTGATAGGCGATGCGGGCAATCTGGGCTGGCAGGGTGAACACCACATGGTAATAGGCCACCGGCACCAGTTCGCCCTGGCGATCCGCCAACCATTGTTCGGCCTTTTGTCCTTGACACTTCGGACAATGGCGGTTGCGACACGAGTTATAGGCAATGCGCTGATCATCGCACTGCTCGCAGTGCAGGCGATGGCCGCCGAGCGCATCGGTTCGGCAGCGTTCGATGGCAGACATGACTTGGAGTTGGCCCAGGCTGATATGGCCTGCGTGTGCCTGGCGCCAGGTCTCGCCGTCTTGTCTAAAAATGTCTGCCACCTCAAGCGATGGCCGTGCCACCTTACGGCACGGGTAAGGTTAACCTGTCGAGGGGACTTTGTACTTCGGTCAAGGTCTTGGAGGCGACATGGGCGTAGCGTGCCGTGGTGGTCAGCTTCTTATGGCCGAGTAATACTTGAATAATCCGGATGTCGATTTTTTGCTCCAGCAAGTGCGTTGCGAAGCTGTGCCTCAAGGTGTGCAGGGAGATCCGTTGATCCAACTCGGCCGCCGCTGCGGCCACTTTGCACATCCGATTGAGTTGACGTGGCGAGAGTGGATTGACGGGGTTCATGCCCGGGAAAAGCCAACCATTAGGCAGCATCTTGCCGCGGCGCCGGCCTTCCCGCCACCAGGCACGCAGTAAACACAGTAACGCCGGTGAGAGCATCGCTTGACGGTCACGCGCGCCTTTACCTTGCTCGATGCGGATGATCATTCGTTCACTATCGATGTCCGTGATCTTCAGGTGACAGACTTCGCTGGCCCGTAAGCCGGCGCCGTAGGCCACCGACAACGCCGCTTTGGACTTCAGGTTCGGTGCGCTGTTCAATAAACGGGTAACGTCTTCGCTACTTAAGACCACCGGCAAACGCTCCGGCACGCGCACCGGACTCATCCGTTTGAGCCTCTGTGGGCGCTCCAAGGTGATCTCGAAGAAGAACCGCAATCCACGGATCGTAGCGTTGATGGTCGGACTCGACACCCCCTGCTCAACGAGGTGTTTTTGGAACCGACGCAGATCCTCCGACGATGCGCCATCGGGCGCGCTACCCAAAAACTGCGTGAGCTTCTTAACGGCGAGTAGGTAGGCGCGTTGTGTGTTGGGATGTAACTGACGTAGCGTCATGTCGTCAATCATGCGCTTGTGATTAGCGTTATTGGACGGCCGCGGAGGCGGCACGCGCAGTGAATGCGCTGCGTTGGGAGCGGGTGTCGAATAACGTCCAGGGGAGGAAACCGCGGTTTGCTGGCTATGGGGATTATTCAGGGATGATGGTCATTAATGTGCTGGATGTAGACGTCAGCGGGTGGTGAGCCGACGTGATCAACGCCTGATGGGTTCGATTTACAGATAGATTTGTTGCGGGTAGTGGTAGGTAGGGGATAGTGGGTTCGGTTGGGGTAATAGCAGAGCGCCAACACGGATTCGCGTTGTCCCATTTTATGTCGGCACGAAGGAACGTCAAGGGGGTGCCCTTGTCTTGGGGCTGAGTATTTCGACGATCTGCAGTGGTGTTCCACAGGTGTGGCACACGAACGTGGGTGGCGCCGTTGCGGATGCTTCAACGTTAGGTTCGCAGGGCGTGTTCTGTGCGTTCAGTGCCTGGCGCAGTCGGGTCAAATGATCACGCCGTACGGGATTAGCGAACAAGCCGTAGTGACGGATGCGATGCAACCCCTTGGGTAGCACGTGCATCAAGAAGCGGCGGATGAACTCATCGGTGGCGAGCGTCATGGGTTTGTAGCGTACACAGCGTTTAGAGCGATAGTCCTTGTATTGGAACGTCACACCGGTTTCATCGTAGGCAATCAATCGATGATTGGAGATGGCCACGCGGTGGGTATAGCGAGACAGGTAAGCGAGCACCGCTTGGGGTCCGGCAAAGGGCTTTTTGGCATAGACGAACCAGTTGGTTTGCTTGAGCGGTGCTAAATACTGTGTAAATGCGTTGCGGCTGGCGAGGTGGTTTAAATCACCGAAGAAGTTGAGCTGATCTTCGCGATGCAGGCGATGAAGCTGCGCAAGGAACAGGCGGCGGAACAATCGCGACAAAACCCGTACCGGCAGGAAGAACCCTGGTTTGCACGCCACCCACCGATTCCGATCGAGTCCGCCCCCGGGGACGATGCAGTGGACGTGGGGGTGATGGATCATGGCGGATCCCCACGTATGCAGCACCGCGGTCAGCCCGATCTTGGCGCCGAGGTGTTTGGGATCGGCTGCGATGATCGACAGTGTTTCGGCACTGACTCGCAGCAGCAGATCATACACCAGTGCTTTATTCTGATAGGCGATGCGGGCAATCTGGGCTGGCAGGGTGAACACCACATGGTAATAGGCCACCGGCACCAGTTCGCCCTGGCGATCCGCCAACCATTGTTCGGCCTTTTGTCCTTGACACTTCGGACAATGGCGGTTGCGACACGAGTTATAGGCAATGCGCTGATCATCGCACTGCTCGCAGTGCAGGCGATGGCCGCCGAGCGCATCGGTTCGGCAGCGTTCGATGGCAGACATGACTTGGAGTTGGCCCAGGCTGATATGGCCTGCGTGTGCCTGGCGCCAGGTCTCGCCGTCTTGTCTAAAAATGTCTGCCACCTCAAGCGATGGCCGTGCCACCTTACGGCACGGGTAAGGTTAACCTGTCGAGGGGACTTTGTACTTCGGTCAAGGTCTTGGAGGCGACATGGGCGTAGCGTGCCGTGGTGGTCAGCTTCTTATGGCCGAGTAATACTTGAATAATCCGGATGTCGATTTTTTGCTCCAGCAAGTGCGTTGCGAAGCTGTGCCTCAAGGTGTGCAGGGAGATCCGTTGATCCAACTCGGCCGCCGCTGCGGCCACTTTGCACATCCGATTGAGTTGACGTGGCGAGAGTGGATTGACGGGGTTCATGCCCGGGAAAAGCCAACCATTAGGCAGCATCTTGCCGCGGCGCCGGCCTTCCCGCCACCAGGCACGCAGTAAACACAGTAACGCCGGTGAGAGCATCGCTTGACGGTCACGCGCGCCTTTACCTTGCTCGATGCGGATGATCATTCGTTCACTATCGATGTCCGTGATCTTCAGGTGACAGACTTCGCTGGCCCGTAAGCCGGCGCCGTAGGCCACCGACAACGCCGCTTTGGACTTCAGGTTCGGTGCGCTGTTCAATAAACGGGTAACGTCTTCGCTACTTAAGACCACCGGCAAACGCTCCGGCACGCGCACCGGACTCATCCGTTTGAGCCTCTGTGGGCGCTCCAAGGTGATCTCGAAGAAGAACCGCAATCCACGGATCGTAGCGTTGATGGTCGGACTCGACACCCCCTGCTCAACGAGGTGTTTTTGGAACCGACGCAGATCCTCCGACGATGCGCCATCGGGCGCGCTACCCAAAAACTGCGTGAGCTTCTTAACGGCGAGTAGGTAGGCGCGTTGTGTGTTGGGATGTAACTGACGTAGCGTCATGTCGTCAATCATGCGCTGGCGCAAAGCACTGATGGGTTTGTTAGACTGGGCCATGGGATGTTCTCCTGTGTTGTTGATTGTCGTGTAGCAACACAACCTCAACACAGGGGATGCCCATTTTGCTAGCTCAATTTACGACGATCACGACACAACCTCGCCCACCCCTACCGCGATAGCGGTTTCGTCCTTTGGCCGTTGCTACGCGTTTTGCAGTGGTTCACTAACCGTTTTTTCAAGATACGCTTTTTAACGTGTTCGTTATTAGTAAGTCCACTGGCTTCGCCTTCCAAGGTGATATTTCCGGTTTCGAGCACATAACCGTGGCGGGTGATGTTTAGCGCTAGATCCGCGTTTTGTTCCACCAATACAACCGAGACATCGTTTTGTTAATTTCGACCAAAATATTGGCGATTTCCCACACGATAATAGGTGCTAATCCCAAAGAAGGTTCATCTAACTACAACTATAGTTTGGAACCAGTGCCCGACGCTTAAGGATCAAGCCTATTGCACTCGCCGTTCGTCCAGTCGGGAATAAACATTTTTACCAAAATCGTTTTCAATCTGAGGTTTATCGTTTCAGATTTGCGAAAATAGGGATTTGTTCGCAGGTAATCGAAGCGGGCAGATTCGCAACGGAAAGATGCCGATCGAGACGCCATCATCGAGCGGAATATCCCCACCGAACGGATCCTCGCGATTGCCTTCACCGCTAAAAGGAATGGCGGGGTCACCACGCTCATCCTATTCCCGATCATCGGGTCCATCGCGCTCGCTCGGCCGTGCGGGGTCATACGAGAGTAAGACTTGCGGGTTAATTTCAGCAATGCCGTACTTACCGCTCGGTAACCAACTGATCACAAACCAGCGGCGTCAGTGGTGGGAATTCCGTCGTTAGCGGCTTCGGCTTCGTCGGTTATATACAAACAAACGGTACCATTGTCCTGACAACGCCACAGATCGTGTTTGCCGTTACCGATCTCCTGCGCAATGTAGCTTTAACTCAGACTGGCTTTATTCAATGAGTAAATCTGATACCGTTGACTTTGGGTAAGTTGGGTATAGTGATTCATGGTGCTTCTCATCTTTGCCTAGACGATAAGCCTTCATTATTTCAGCTTATCCCTTAAACGCTACATGAGTTGCACTTACGAGTTGAATTCGCCTTAGAATAAAGCAACGTTGAAACGAGGTTTCCCCCTAGTCACTGTTACTTACGTATTTGTTAAACTGTCCTCCTCCCATATAAGCATAACCTATTCTGAATTGAACCGCTATGCGTCAATTGGGTACCAATTCAGCTACGTACGATCTATTTTTGATGGTGCACCACCTTCCTAATTTCACCGGTAGATAACGCTGCTTAAGTGATACTAAGTTGAGTGTGGAATTTCGTCTTTTAATGAAGCGTTATTTTTTAATCATTTTTATTTTTACTGCGTGTCTTTTCCTGCTCCCTGGATGCGGTAAACGTGAACAAAGCTATTTTCCTTTGCAGGAAGGCATGCAGTGGAGTTACAAGGTCACAAAGACAATCCGTGGGAGTACGAAAAATCAAAAGTATATTTTTGTCAGCCTGCCTAACGATAAATTCAATGATGAGTATGCCTCGATCCGTAAATCGATGGACGGAACACTCCTTTATTACCGTGAGACGGAAAAGGGTCCGATGTTTGTGGGACAGCAAACCCAATCGGGTTTATTTGAACGGAATGAACGCTATATTTTTCGCTACCCTTTGCAGAAAGGTATTCAATGGCAAGAAACTACAACTACAAAGCTGTTGCACAGAGTCGTGCCACCTATATATAAACGGATCGAGTTTACGACTGAAATACCCCTATCCGTTACTATTGAAACAACGGATGATACGGTAAATGTACCGGCGGGTATTTATGTTGATTGCATCAAGATCGTGAAACACGGGTCGAAAAACGTTGATCTCAAAAACTACAAAGGGTTTTTAGTTGGAACAACAATAATTGATATTGATGAAGTCAGTTGGTATGCCCCTGGGGTCGGTCTTGTAAGATTCACACGTAAAGAAACCACTGACAGCCACACGTTAAATCAGGGAGAGATCATTGTAGAACTGGAGTCATTTGATACTTGATTGATTGGATCGGCTGCATTTAGATACCGTTTAGTCGTTAAAATAATGGCTATGCAATAGTCTTTATTTGTTGAAACGGTAATGCCATTATCCAATCGAGGAGTTGGGATGCGAAAATCGAAACATTCTTTATTGTTGATCTGGCTTATCTTCACCGGTGTTGTGGTGTTCGGATTTATCGTCGCATGGAACGAGGAGTTAATTAACAGATTAATTGCGGGTGATCGGAGTAAAATTTCGTTCGCGATCGGATTGCTATACATCATCGGCACTATTCACTGCGCGGTTAGGTTTATAGAGATTTCCAACGAACTCAATGTTGCCAATACCGTCGAGGAACTTATTCAGCAATATTCAGGCAAGGGTTTTCGAGTGATCGGTTCACGAATTCAAACCAAAGAAGGTGGTGCGTTACCGGATAGCATGATTAGTCACTATCTTAGTGACGTTTTGTTGACGATGAATACACGGCATTCAACGGACGCCAACCTGTCCAATGAACCCTTGTCCGAAGTTTACGCCTCTAAAATTAAAGGGCCTCATGAATACGGTTGGTTTATCGTTGACATAATGATTAAACTGGGTCTGCTGGGCACCATTGTCGGATTTATATTCATGCTTAGTTCGGTCGCGAATACACCGACACTGGATGTCAACACCATGCAAAAAGTGCTTAAGCAGATGAGTAGCGGGATGGGTACTGCATTGTACACAACGTTGGCTGGGCTCGTCGGGAGCGTACTGTTGGCCGTACAATATCAGATTCTTGACCGGGGTGCAGATGAGTTGTTGGAGCGAGCCATCCGTGTAGCGGAAATACACCTTCGCGGAAGAAATTCCGGATCCGGCAAAGAAGACACAGATTGATGATCTGGTTCGGCCAATCTTCCTATAAACGCCACAACAAATCAGATCCATTCACGGATTTGCTTTTTAATGCTTTGTTGGGATTTACGTTTCTATTTTTAGTCGCCATCATGTTTATGAATCCCATCGCGAAAAAGGGAATCATCGATCCAAAGGCCGAGTACATCATTACTGTTACTTGGCCTGACGACAACCCGGATGATATTGATACCTGGGTTGAAGACCCGAACGGCAATCTGATCTGGTTTCGTAGGAAGGAGGCGGGTCTTATCCATTTGGACCGCGACGATCGCGGTACGCTAAACGATACAATTGATATTAACGGTGAATTGATACAAAACCCGCTGAATCAAGAAATTGTTACTATTCGCGGCGTCGTGCCCGGTGAGTACGTTGTAAACCTGCATTACTACGCATCAGAAACGGGACAACCAGTTAAAGTTTCCGTTAAGGTCGCCAAGGTAAACCCCGCTCTCGAAATCCTTTACTACGATCATATTACAATGGAAAAGCAGGGGGCTGAACACACAGCGGTGCGTTTTGTAATTGAACCGGAGGGTAAGATGACGAACATAAACCGCTTATTTAAGCGCCTCGTTACATTTGGATAACAAACTCCTGTAGGGATGGTTTTGTATCAGGCAATAATGTGTCAGCGCCTCATACGAGGGTGGATCGTTTTCGTAACGATCTGGATAACAAGATTGCGGTTGAAAAGATGTTTACTTTAGGAGTCTCCGGGTTAATTACCGCGTATGTTTTGGTCGCGGTGCTGTTACTGGGGGTAAATCTGTATTCGAGCTGGTCATGGCCGGTTAAAGCGGGTCTGATTATTATCGTATCGGCTTTCTATGTTATCTCGTACTTTTCGTTTCCCCCGCTATTGGGTTGGCCAACGAAATCTGCACTGCCGGAAAATTTCCGATTAGTCGCAGTTTATGTAAACGAACCAGACAAAGTGTCGGGGGAAGAAGGTGAGATTTATATATGGGCGACGGAAATTACCACTAGCACCAGTAAACCAAGGGCTTACCGATTGCCATTTAGCCCCGAACTACACACAAAAGTAGTCACGGCGAGTAAAAAATTAGCCGAAGGAATGCAACAGGTTGGAGAAGTCGTCAGTGGAGAAAAAAAATCCGGTAAGCAACCTGACCAAAGACGGAATGGCCGGCCTAGTGCAGATATTGAATTTTATGATTTACCCGCACCCCTTTTCCCCGAGAAATAAGACCAGCCCTCCTGAGTAGGTATGCGCTTTATCGACTCAATGTTGCAAAATAAAAGATACGAAAGTATTGCCACTACCATTTCGGACCGTTTTGCGCCTCCACGTATCGTTGACATACTCCATGGGTTCAAACGCTACTCGTCACTCCAACCCTTTACGACGCGACGAAAGATGTCTGATTCGGTGATGATACCGACGAGGTTCCCGGTATTGTCGACAACCGGTAAACCGCCAATCTTTTTCTCCAACATAATCTCCGCGACTTGTCCCAGGGGGGCGTCAGTTTGAACGGTTATCGGGGCCTTAGTCATGATTTTGTTTACCGTCAGCTTTGCCAACAGATAATTTAACTCGTATACGCTCAACGTTGTGGCATCCGATGGCTCGGCCTCTAAAACATCGCTGAGGGTCACAATGCCGGCAAGTTTTCCGTTTTTGAGAACCGGCAGTCTGCGCAGACTATGTTTCTTCATTAATTTATGCGCGTCATGGAGAGTGGTTTCAGGTTCAACGGATATTACGTCGGTGGCCATCCAGTCTTTTACGAGGTCTTGTTTCATCTTGCTTGTCAATTGGTTTCGGTTGTAAAGGTGGCGTATCAGATAGATAGCTGCGTGGTGTTGGGGGGGTCCCTGCGCACAGCTCCCGCTATCTTGATTGATATCGTATCGTGAAATTCATGTTAAGTGATTAATGTATAGAACAGTTGATTCAGATCAAATAACCAAAGGTAATTTGAGGACTGCAACTTTTTATCGATATTTGGATTTTGGATAGGGCGTATTCAGCAGGTGTATTCTTGGTGCCCCAAGGCAAATCTAACGATGGCAAGGTAAAAATCGCAATCGACCCATGCGGGCGATCCTGCGTTTCTGTCCCGTAAAATCTACTGGAAAATTTCTGGTGGAAATATATTGAAGTATCCCCGGTGAATTCAAGAAGCCGCAAAGCGTTATATTCCTAAGTATGCTTTCTTAACGTGCTCGTTGTCAGCCAGGCCTTTCGCTTCGCCTTCCAGGGCTATCGTTCCTGTTTCCAATACGTAACCGTGACACGCAAGTTCTAATGCCAGTTCGGCATTCTGTTCCACCAAAACGATGGAAACGCCTTGTTTATTTATTTCCCGTAAAATACGCGCAATGTCCTGAACGATGATGGGTGCTATCCCTAGGGAAGGCTCATCGAGTAACAGCAAACGTGGCTTCGACATCAGGGCACGGCCGATAGCCAGCATCTGTTGTTCGCCGCCACTCATGGTTTTAGCCAGTTGATCTTTACGCTCGCGTAAACGTGGAAAGCGTTCGAATACATTTTCCAGATCTTTTTCAATTTCGTCAGTGTCATCCCGAACAAATGCACCGAGCTGCAAATTTTCATATACTGTCAGGCCCTTGAATACACGACGTCCTTCCGGGACGTGAGCAATGCCGAGTTTCAGGATTTTGTCCGCGGGAAGTTTGTCAATTCGCTTTCCATCGAAGTGAATCTCTCCGGCACTTGGATGCTCCAAACCCGATATCGTGCGTAATGTCGTGCTTTTGCCTGCGCCGTTCGATCCAATCAGAGTGACAAAATCGGATTCCCCCACTTCCATGGAAATGCCTTTAATGGCTGCTACTTTTTGATAGTGAACATGAACATCTTTTATTTGTAACAGCATGTTAGTTTGCCCTACCCAGATAGGCTTCGATCACCTGTTCATTATTCCGGATTTCTTCAGGTGTACCTTCCGCCAGCAACTGTCCGAAATTGAGTACGGTGAGATAATTGCACAATCCCATGACCGCTTTCATATCATGTTCGACGAGCACGATGGTAATTCCAGATTCCCGCACCTTCTTAGTCAATTCCATCATATGACTGGTTTCTTCCGGATTCATACCGGCAAATGGTTCGTCCATTAACAGAATTTTTGGTTCGGCCGTGAGCGCAATGGATATTGCAAGGGTGCGCTGGGATCCTAATGGCAATGCTGATGCAAGTTGATCTTTCCTCTTCGACATACCCATAAATTCCAATACTTCAAGGGCCTTCTCTTTTGCACGTTTTTGTTTTGCGCTATCGATACCGAAGATTGCTGAAAATATGTTTGAGCGAGCCTTGATGTGGCAACCGACCAGAGCATTCTCAAAGACCGTTAACTCCTGGAATAAAGTTGTTTCCTGAAAGGTGCGCACAATACCTAATGCCGCTACAGCGCTCGGCGGCATCCCCGCGATATTTCGCTCTTGATAAATAATCTCTCCTTTAGTCGGTGAGTAGAAGCCCGCGATATTTTTGAACATGGTGCTTTTCCCGGCACCGTTTGGTCCAATCAATCCGCGTATTTCACCTTGCTCTACTTGGAAACTGACATCATTAAGCGCGGTCAGACCACCGAAGTGTTTGGTCACATTTTTAATTTCAAGTACAGCCATCGGATATTTTCCGTATAAATTATTTTTGTTTGTATTAGGAAATTCAGGGTTTACGGAATAAATACCACAATGAAGTCCTTTCCTGTTCCAACCGTTTCCCATCCGCACCGTAGCGCAGCCCTTCTTCCTCGTCTGATCGCCCAATGCCGAGCCAGGTCATGATTTTGCCGGGTAAACTTTCCAAACCTGCAGGAAGGAACATAATAGAGGCGATCAGGATTGCTCCGTAGATGGCCGGACGGATATCTTCAAAACCGCGAAACGATTCATCAAGAATGGTTAAAACGACTACTCCCAAAATGGGCCCATAGAATGTGGTGTAGCCACCGACAATGACCCAAACGAGAACAAACACCATCACCCCGATGCCAAACTGATGAGGAGTTACGGTGCCCAGATAATGTACTTTCAACGCGCCAGCGATGCCAACAAACAAAGATCCGATAATGAAAGCGAGCGAGCGGTACCGCCATGTATTAACTCCCACCGACTCCGCCAGCGGAGCCTTCCAGTGGACGGCATTCAGAGTCAGGCCGACACGCGAATTCTCAATACGATAGAGGATAAACAGGCAGAGAGTAACGACTGCCAGACATAAATAGTAATAGGGAATAGGGTCTAGAAAGTCTATACTCGTGAACGCCGGGGCCTCCGGACCGGGTATGGTACTCAAGCCGCTTGAACCTCCGAAGGGTTTTACAAAATAAGTCCAGCACAACCGTATCGCCTCTCCTGCAGCAAATGATCCGATTAGAAAATAGAATTGGCTGGTGCGAAATAGCGGAAAACAAAGTAACGCCGCGATCGCGGCTGCGACCATGCCGGCCAGTGGCATACTGATCCAGAACGAAATATCGAATTGTTTTGTCAACAAGGCACTAGTATAGGCGCCCACTCCCATCATGATGATATGGATTAACGACCATTCACCGGTGAGTGTGACCAGGCGGTAACTCACGACCACCAGTACATTGATCACCAAAAAAATCATGAGATCCTGGTGATGAAATTTGAGGAAATGCGGCAAGATCGAAAGACCCGTCAGAAAGACAACCAGGCCGATTGCTTTTTTTAATCCGGTGTTCACTATTTTATTCGCTCACCTGGGTGCCCATGATACCGGTCGGTTTGAAGATCAATACCACGACCATGATAAGCAATCCGCATATGGTGGCGATCACTCCGCTAAAGTAGGCAGTGATAAAGGTATGAAAAACAGCATAAAGAATGCCCGCCATCACAGCACCGGACAAACTGCCGACACCGCCAACGATGGTAACGATAAAGGCGGTAATAATGACATTGTGACCCATGTGTGGATTGATATTCGTCAGTGGCGCCATCAAGCCACCGGCAAGGCCGGCCATCGCGGTGCCAACACCGATAGCGATCATGGAAGTGCGGTTGATATTAATCCCTTGTAACGCGGACGCCTCTCTGTCAAGTGCTACCGCGCGCAAGGACCATCCGAGTTTCGTTCGAGTCAGGAAATACCACAGTAATGCCAGAGCCGCAGCGGACACCCCAATGGCGAACAGCCGTTGGTAGGGGATGCGAAGGAAATCGAACAGAATCAATGTTCCGTGAAATGGCGGGGGTACTTGTTTCGACGGCCCGGTTCCACCGACGACGTGTGCAACAACCTGCAGAATAAATAAAACACCGATGGAACAAATCAATCCTCCCAAAGGGTCGTCTCGTTTGGGGCGAAATAAAAACCGTTCCATTAATAAGCCGATCATCATCACGACAATAACCGCAATGACCAAGGCCACCAAAAACGGAACCCCGTTTTGGGCATGTAGTAACCAGATGGTGTAGGCACCCACCATGACCAGTTCGCCATGTGCAAAGTTCACCACCCCCATTACACCGAATATGAGTACTAAACCAACGGCCCAAAGAACAAAAAAACCACCTTGAATTAGGCTGTTGACAATAGACTGAAGGAATAGCTCCACTGCGTTTCCTTTTGTGGATAACAAATTATTATTCTTCTAAAAAAGGGGAAAGCCACGCTTTCCCCTTTTTTACGAACTCATAAAATTAGACCGTCCTTAAGTCTAATTCCTGCATGTGTTTCTTCAACACATCAGTATTTTTTTGTAACCAGTCATAGACGTTTCTAAACTCAACGATGCGAGCCCGTCCACCCTGCATGGTGACGACCGGCCAATGACCAATAACGGCATTGTCCTGTCCCCACAAATCTTTGCCCCACCAATTAGCCGGTCCAAAAGCATGTGATGGTGTTGGATTTGCTTTTAACGTCTCAAGAACATCCATCGGCTCAATACTGCCGGCGGCAACCGCTGTATCGGCCCAAATCTGCAAACTAGACGGGTATTCCCATGCCACTGCCGACCATTCACCTGCGTGATCTTTCTTGAATGCCGCATCGAATTCACCGGGGCTGGGACTCGGGAAGTAAACCTGATCGTTAGACTCCAGTGCAGGATCATCGAAGTCCGGGAACTGAAAGATCAAACCTTCCACAAAATCCTGACTGGTCTTGGCGATGACCTCTTCATAGAGATCAAGGGTGCAAGATACGATTTTACCCTCGAACCCTTGATGAAACAGCTGTTCAACCAGTGGTGTGGTATAAACATCCGTGGCCATGCAGAAGATATCCGGTTTGTTGGCCAGTAGAGAACTTACGATGGGGGCGAAGTCAGTAACGTCGAAGCCATGGAAGTTGGTATCCAGTACTTCAATACCCGCCACTTCAAATGCCGCTTTGTACGTAGCCGCAGACTGCTTCCCATATTCAATATCATCGGTGGTGACAATGACCGCTGTTTTGGCATCCGGAAAATTTTCTGCCAACCACTCAACCCCGGTGACGTTGTATAGCGGATGCGATTCGGAAGTTGCGGTAAGATACGGTGTATCAGGTGTAATATCGCTGGGCAAAAGAGTGTTTGTCAGCATTTTTTTTCTGTGCGCCCAGGGCAGTACCGATGCGACCGTCGAACCACCCAGCATCATCACCATCTCGACTTCGTCTTCTAACACTAACTTTTTATAACCCTGTATCGCTTTTTCGGTGTCATAGGCGTGATCATACGCGGCAATCTCGATCATATAGTTGTCGCTCCCGACCGTTATGCCGCCATTGGCGTTAATACTATTGGCAACGATTTCGCACCCATAAAGACCGGGCAATCCCCACGGGGCATAGTCACCTGTCATTGGGATGTTCATACCGATCTTAACGGTTTTGGAATCGGCGAAACCAAAGCGCGGAAACCCCGCCGTCATCGCAGTTCCAATACCCGCAGCGGTGGCACCTAAAAATTTACGGCGTCCGATATTAGTTTGAAAAAGTGACTTATCTGATTTGTTCATCTATTTCCTCCAGGGACAGTGACATCGATTGAAGTTTTAAATTACGGCAGATCGAAAAGTGATCCGCACCTGTGGCGTTGAGAACCGATTATCAAGTGTTAACTATTCCGTCCTGAGTGTCAATTTGCATTAGGAGTACTACTTTGGGAGTAGATTTTACGATGCTTAAATCAAGATACGTACCTCCCTTAAAATTGGACCCGTCGAAGTGTTTTATTATTTCCGACTATGCGGCGCCCTAGCTGCTACAGGTGATAACAATGGATGTTCTGGACTAAAGCGAATTTTAATTGGTATAGCATAGGTGCAGGTGTCTTTCAGTTAGTTCGAGTATTGACTGTAACAACAACTTATCTGCAATAATACGCTTCGACTAAACTTACGTAGCGAGGAAATGAGTATGCCCAGCCCGAGACAATCAGTATTAGCAGACAGACATCGTGCGCTTGGTTCTAACCTTGGCGACTGGAACGACATGGATGTTGCCTGGGAGTACGACCAGGATGTTAACGCAGAACACCGCGCGGTACGAACTGCCGCCGGACTATTCGATGTATCCGGTCTCAAGAAATTGCATATAACCGGACCCGATGCATTAGCTGTTGTCGACCATGTTATCACCCGCGACATGAGCAAGATAACTCCGGGACGTTCCGTCTTTGCTATGGTACTTAACGAGGAAGGTCGTTACACGGATGACTGTATAGCGTTTCATATAATGCCGAATCATGTGATGTTTGTGCATGGCGGCGGCACGGCCATGGAACAAATCGAAAAATCAGCTAAAGGTAAAGAAGTTAGTATTCACTTCGACGACGATTTACACGACCTTTCGTTCCAAGGCCCAAAGGCCGTCGATATTCTCAACGAACATACTCCGATCGATCTGCCAAAACTTAAATACTTTCATCAGGTCCCCACCACACTGTTCGGACACAACTGTGTTGTTTCGCGCACCGGTTTTTCCGGCGAGCGCGGTTATGAGATTTTTACCAAAGGTGCGGACGCGGGCTCGATCTGGGACAACATCCTCGAACACGGCAAGCCTCATGGTGTCATGGCTTGTTCGTTCAATTGTCTGGACATGATCCGGGTCGAGGCGGGATTGTTGTTTTATCCCTTCGATATAAACGAGGAGCACACACCGTGGGAAGCCGGTCTCGATTTTGCGGTGTCGAAGAAAAAACAATCCGATTATCGCGGCAAAGAAGCACTGATGGCGGCGATCGGCAAAGAAAAAGTCAAAGTATTTGGTATCGTTGCAGATTGCGAAACCGCCGTCGACGCGGATGCGGAATTGATCGTAGACGGTAAAAACGTAGGTGTTGTCACGCAACCGATGTACTCGACTATCATGAATCAGTCTTTGGCAATAGTTCGAATTGACGCCGAGTTGGCGAAACCCGATGTCAAAGTGGAAGTCAAGGGTCCGAATGTAAGCTGTAGTGCAACAACACATACGCTACCGTTTTACGATCCGAATAAAGATAAACGGGTGGTTTAAAAAGTGTTGCCCGGCGAGTTCATGAATCGTCGGGTTGAATCTAAAAAACTACTAGTAGCTACTCGGATTCGGAGGTATTGCCGTACGCCGGGTAACGGGGCAAATCATCATCAAGATGTAGCCAGCTCAGCTTGTCTGCCGCAAACCAGTGTTCACCGGGGTTGACGGCATCTGGTTGATCCAGACTGCCCATCGTCAGCCAAAGCATATCTGGGTCGTTTTCATCTTTGAAAGTCAACGAACTGCCGCAGCGAGCGCAAAAACCGCGCACCCCATTGGCGGATGAACGATAGGGCATCGGTGTTCCTTTTGTAAAACTAACATCACGGTCAAATAATCCGACAAACGTCGCGAATGCAGCGCCGCTCGGTTTGCGACACATGCTACAGTGGCAATGAACCACCTTGTGTATCGTACCTTTCGTGCGGTATCGAACCTCGCCACATAGACAACCCCCGGTTAATTCACTCATGACGCATCATCGCTGTGTTCATTCGTACGTGTGCTATGTCAAAGCTTTTTTACCCAGGTTCTGGCCTGGTATAAGCACATGACACACAAACCAAAAATGAGCGCAGTGGCCAATATATCCGCACCCGCAAAACCCCAGAATTCCGACATATCTTATACCCTCGTGATGATTGTTAGCTAGCTCGCAGTCCGGTTTCGATCATCCTCTTGCGTCCGAACGGCGTCAACTTGAACTTGACTAACACCTTGCCGGTGCCAAAGTGTTCACCGTCATCCAGCCGGTCCTCGATTTCCTCCAGCAGTGCACCGGAAAATAGATCCGTCAGGGTGGCACGGACCTCGCCACGCCAGTAGCCGCCCGAGTGACAATACTCGGCCAGCACCTCGCGCGCGATTTCGTAGTCCCATAGCCCATCCTTGTTTCTATCCAACAGCCGAAGAATGAATCCTTTCATGTGTAATTTCTTCATGTTTAACCGGCCGAGACGGGATCCGCACTGCGTATTACTTCAAGCATCTCGGCGCGTTCGGTGAACATGATGAATCCGCCGGAGATCGCCAGTGTCAAGCCGATCAAGAAATACCATTCAGGCAAATCCAGGGTGAAGATGGAAAGAAATATCACTGCGAATACTCCGTACAGCGCGCCGATTGCCTGCCCTCTGCCGACACCGATCAAGGGAAAAGACTTGTACCACGCCACATAACAACAAGCGAAGCTGGCACCGGCCAGTGCTATCCACACCATAGTCCAAAAGTTGAATGCGGACGCGATCAACGACAACACGTCGGCGTCGCTGAACAGGCCAATCGCGGGCAGAATCAGGAATATCCAATAAAAGGCTTCGGCGGTGAACCTGAGCGTGATACCGACGTCGGGATCGCTGACATCCAATGCTCGTCCGGCGATAGCGCCTTCCACGCCCCAGCCGACGGCCGCCATGAGACCACCGACATAACCTAACCATGCGCCGCCGTCAGGGTTTGAGAATTCGTCCAACAGGCCGGGCGCGTAGATCGATATCCCCCCGATCAGAATGACGGCAATTCCAGCCGCAGCGCGGGTGCTGATTTTTTCGTGATACCAAAGCCGGGCCAGTGTCGCTCCTACCACCGGGTACATCAATGCTGCGATCGCGGCAAAAATCGGACCCACGTAACCAATCGCAAGGTAAGAACCAAACAGGGCACAGGGGCCACCGAACACGGCGGCCAGGTAGTACCATTTCGATATGCGTAACTGTCGGATGGTGCGGCCGTATTCGCCCCATTTTTCCAACACGCCGATCCACAGGAACAGAAAAAACAATATCGCCAGTGAACTGAAAGCCGTGATTATCGCAGCGGCCAACAAAAACTCGCTCTGGCCTCCTGAACCCATGGCGATGAAGGGCGCCTCATACCACACGGCGGTGCCCGGCACATACCAGGCACCCCACATGACTGCGCACCATATTGCCCAATAAAAACCCCAGCGCACACTACGTATGCGGTACTTGGCTCTTGCTTGTTCCAGCGTTTCCACTATTAGAACTCGAATTATTCGAAGTGGTTTTTCAGCTCGTCGGCGATCTCGAACATATCGGCCACCACGCCATAACGCGCTATGGTAAAAATCGACGCCTCGGGGTCAGTATTGATCGCAATGATATTGGGTACATGTTTCATGCCGGCCATATGTTGAACCGAACCGGAGATACCAAATGCCAGGTAAACATTACAGTTGCTGACGGTTTTGCCCGACTGGCCGACTTGACGCGATTTGGGCAGCCAACCACTGTCGGCGATGGGGCGCGAGCAACCCAGGGTAAAGCCCATGGCGTCCGCAAGTTCCTGGTATTGTTCAACGTTATCTTCTTCGGCCACGCCCCGGCCGACCGACAGCATTAGCTCCGCCTGGCTGATGTCTACATCACCGGTGGATTCCGGTTCTACGAAGCCTTTATGTTCTGTATGGGTTTCGATGGTAGGTGCTTCGAAACTGGTTACCGTGGGGGTCGAGGTTCCCTCCACCGGTTTGTAAACGTTACCCCGCAGTGTGATAACTACGGTCTGTTTTCCGGGGAAGTCGAGTTCTACATGCATTTTTTCGCTGTACGCGGCGCGTGATGCGACCAGGTCGTCACCATCGTATTTGAGTCCAAACACGTCGGTGGCGAAACCGCATTTGCGGCGCGCGGCGAGGGCCGGGGCATAACCCCAGGCATCTATGCTATGCGGCACCAGTACCACTGCCGGCTTGCGCGAATCAATCAAGCTGTCTACGACTACCTCGTAAATATCGTTTTGATATTCGGCGACCGGAACCGTTGCATTGATGACTTCGTCCACACCGGCTACGCTCACCTGGCTGGTAAAGACGGACGGGTCCGCGGCCAGCACCGCCACTGCGACACTCATGTCCCTGGCTTGTTTGAGTTCGAGCGCCGCTGCGATGGCCTCAAGCGTACTCACGGTCAATTCACCCCGGCGATGTTCGGCTACTACCATAATTTCGCTCATTACACGGCTCCTGTTGCTTCTTTAACGATTTCGGCGATGCGCGCCGCCTGCTCGGCAGGGGTGCCCTCGATAAGCTCTGCCTGACCGCGTTCGGGGACGAACATTCGCCGTACCCTTGACAGCGATCCGGATTCGCCAACCTCGGTATCGTCCAGACCCAGATCGGTGTGCGACAGAACCTCCACGGGTTTGGCCTTGGCTTGTTTAATGCCGCGCAGCGAAGCGTAGCGTGGCTCATTAATGCCGAGTTGAATGGTGAGCACGGCGGGACACTGCACTGTCATCTCTTCCTCCAGACCCGCTTCCAATTCGCGGCGTAACGTGACCTGTTGCGCACCAGGGCTGATACCCAACTGACACACCACGGCCGCGTGGGCCCAGCCGAGCAGACCCGCCAGGCACATACCGGTGGCGGCGAAACCATGGTCGGAGGAAAGTGTTCCTACAAAAACCAAATCCGGGTTTTCGCGTTGCACGACCTTCGCAAGCACCCGCGCGATGGCCATTGGGTCGGACGCTTCGAGGGCGTCGTCCCACACGCGGATGGCGCGTTCGCCGCCTTTGGCCAGACAACGACGCAATCCGTCTTCGGCTTCTTCGGGACCGACGGTAACGGGCACGATCTCGACCTCGTCACCGTGGGCCTCATGCAAACGCAACGCTTCTTCCCAAGAGTAGTCGTCCCACTCGTTCAGTTCATAGTCGAGGTAATCGGGATCGACATCCTTGCCGTCCTCGCGTAGCTCGCAGTCCTCGTCAACTGTAGCGACCTGCTTTACCGGCACTAGAATTTTCATACTATTTATACCTCTGTTCCAGATTAGTTTGCGATACGATAATCAATCTTGTCTTGAAATTCGTCACACATCCGTGGCGGAGCATTTATTCGTGAGCGCCTGCACCTGACTTATTGTCGTTCAGTGTAAACGCGCGGCCAGCGCGCGTGCCCCGGCGAAACGCACCGTGGGCTCCGGATCATGCAACAAGCCATACAAATCAGCGTCGGCGAGATTACGATGACCGGCCAGCAACACCCGGTTGAGCGGATAGGGATCTTCCAATAACCCGTGCAACACACCGGGCGGCGCGCTCGTGTTCAAAACCACAGACCGCCGGACGTCGCGATCCACATGACGGGTGATGCGCTCAAGGATCTTCTGCGGGGTACGCGGATGCTTACCCAGCGCCGATAACACGTCGATATCGTCATCTCGCGACAATTCGAGTATCAACGGTTCGTCAATATCGTCGCGTAATGCTATACCGGCACGCACCCAGGGGTGAGAGTCACGCGCCAGCTGTTGCAATAACTTAGTCGGGCACACCGGGTTGCGCGCCACACCACGCCGCACTTCCATGACGGCATCGTGGGCTAAGCTATGCAGTATATGCTCGGGCGTTGTTTGGTTACGTGCGATCAAACGGCGCACCCAAGAATCGGTATCCCGAGCCAGACGCATAACCCATGCCAGCGGAAGTCCGGTATGGCGCGCCTCGTCACGCCGCACCTGGCGGGACGAGTCATAGCCGCCGGAATCCAGTTCCGCCATCATCGACTCGCTCAAATGGCGTACCGCGGCAGCCCGAACCTGGGCTTCGGTATCGCCCAGTAAACGCATTAACACCGCATCCGGCAACACCGGATTCTGTGCCAGCTTGCGGCGCACCAAGGCGTGCGGTGCGCGCTCGGCGGCAGCGCGCAATTCAAGCGCACAATTCGGGTGTGCGCAAACTTCAGCTTGCAAATACGGATCGTTTTGTTCCCAGCACAACCGCAACAAGGTGTCGTCTGCGTGCGGATTGCGGGCAATGCCTTTGAGTTCTGTCAGTGGTGCACCCACCACCAGCCGTTGCAACAGCGATTGTGGTGTGTTTGGGTTGTTGCACAAGGCACGTTTGATCTCAAATGAATTCGGGTGTTTTTTGAATAAATGAACCAGCGTATCCTGGGGACTATTCCGGTGACCGGCGATACGCGCGCACACAACTTCCGCGGTCTCCGTCCTCGCCAGAGTAGCCAGGGTAGCCGGGGTCGCGGTTGGATGTTTGGCAACACGCAAGCGGATCTGTTTATCGTTGTCTGCAGCCAGACTGTCGAGCACCGATGTTGGGGTATACATCGCCCGTGCGAATTGCCGCCTCAGTTTGGTGGTCGCGAACAAAACGCTTTCCAGTGCCCGACGTTCGTGGGGATTAGCGTAGGGGTGGCACGCGGCGGCGATAAACGGGTCCTGAGTGTCGAGAGATTGGTCCAGCATTTTCTTGAAAGAAACATCGTCGGTCATCAAAGCTTTATTTATGTTTGCTTTTCCTCAACGACGTCCAGCGATGTATCCGGTTCCATACATTCTTCGACCAGTTCGATTAACTCCCTTACTTGAATATTGGCTTCATTGCCGGTCGATTTGACCGAGTCTTCGAACATGTTCATGCACTTCGGACAACCGACCACGAACGTTTCGAGGCCATCGATACGAGCCGCCTCATGCATGCGGTTTTCGGATGGTTTTTCCTTATCGATCGGATCCGCCATCCAGATACGGCCGCCACCGGCGCCACAGCAGAAAGAATTTTCCCGGGCGCGATCCATCTCGACCAGCTCAGCGCCAAGCGTATTGAGCACATCGCGCGGCGCATCGAATACCCGGTTGAGCCGTCCCAAATGGCACGGGTCGTGGTAAGTGACACGGCGGTCGAGGCGACGCGGAAGTTTGATCGCGCCGTCGTCCAGCAGACGTTTTATGAATGTGCTGGCATGTTCGATTCCGAATGTGCCTTCGAATTCCGGGTATTCGTTTTTGATGGTATTGAACGAGTGGGGATCGGTGGTGACGATGCGTTTATAATCACAGTCAGCGAGAGTCTTGATATTGGTTTCGGCTAGGTGTTGATACAAGCCTTCCTCGCCAACCCGCCGTGCATCGTTGCCGGCGTTCATTTCCGCCTCATACAGAATCCCAAAATCGATGCCGGCGGTGTGCAGGATGCGGGCGAAAGCCATGGAAACCTTCTGATAACGGGGATCGAACGACGCGTAATCGCCGACGAACCACAGTACATCCACCGCTTCTTTGCGCGCATTCTTGATGGTGAAGTCAAGTTTTTTAGCCCATGCTGCCCGCTTACGCTTGTTTTCACCGAAGGAATTACCTTTATTCTGAATCTGTTGTAATGCGGTCTGTACAGTGGATTCCATTTCGCCGTCTTCTACGAGAGCCCGGCGCATTTCCACGATCATGGGTACGTGTTCGATACCCACCGGGCAGATCTCAAGACAGGCGGCGCAGGTGCGACACGACCACAAGGTCTCGGAACGCACCTGATTTACACTGCCGCCCTGGGCGACCAGAGCCGTGGCTTCGGGAATCGCCCGCTTCTCCAGCGTATTTATCGACAACTCGCGTAGCGACAGCACCAAATCGCGGGGCGACAGCGGGAAACCGGTGGCGTTGGCTGGGCAGGCTTCATGACAACGCCCGCACTTGGTGCAGGCATCCAGGTGCAGAAGATGTTTCCAACTGAAATCCGTGATCTGCTTGTATCCGATGCTTTCGCCTTCGAGGTCCGCCTTGGGCAAGCGCGCCGCCGGCAGCGGGTCTCGCACCGCCAGCGAGCCCATAGCGGTAAAGATATGTTTCACCTTGGTGAAGGGAATAAGCGCGATGAAAGCAAAGGCCAGTAGTCCGTGCAACCACCAGAGAAAATAACGAAAAGACTCCGCTCCTTCCGGTGACAGACCCAGACTCAGCATGACATGCGCCAGTGCGGCGCCTATCGGTGACCACCAACGGTAGTCCCACACGGTGGGGTCATGCTGTAGCCAGACCAGCCGGTCCGCCTCTAATACGAAACCAGTGATGCCGATCAAAATGAGCGTCCATAGAAATAGCCAATCTTCCTTGCGATACCAGCTCCGGTCGTAGTCGGGTTCTTCCGGTGTACGGTCCGGTCGCGTGTAATCCAGTTTGGGCAAGGCCAGCCATTTGCGCCGGTACATCATGTAGAGCAATCCGACGATTAGCGCCAGGCCTGCAATATCCACTATCAGCGAAAACCAGAGATAAAATGAACCGTACCAGAATCGGATCCCGGTCAATGGTTCCAGAATATCGTACTCCAGAGTGATAATGGCGGTGGCAATAAACAACAGTGCGAAACCAAAAAAAATCAACGCGTGGCTGTGACCGGCGGCGGTGTCACGGCGCCTAAGGGTGCGGTGGCTGAGTAACGCCTCTACCATGCCCCACACACCGGCACTCAGACGGGGCACGATCAACGCTTGTCCGCGCCGGTATTTTCGAACCTGTATGTAGCAACCATAGACGAACACCACAATGGCGGTGATAGCGACGACGTAGAACATGAACAACATCCAGGTGGGAAAAGCTTGAAATAGGATGCGAGTAACGTTTTCCGGATTTTGCATGGCCTACTCAGTCGTCTTACTGGTCAAAGTTTCCAAAATTCAGCCTAAATGTTCGCGCTAACGGAGAAATGCCGCGCTTCAAGTGGCACGATGTAGCAGCATCGCATCGGTTGCCTCGCGATGTATTGGGCGTATACATGCGTCAGCGCCCAATGGGCGCTGACGTGGTCTGTCGCGTTGCATGCGGGCCGGTATTTCCGACCTCGCGATTTGCGAATCGATTATTCCTGGTATTCGATCTCGTACTTACCGCCCGGCATGTGCGGCGCGCCCCACACCGCAACTTCGCGTCGGTACGGCAGCGGAAACTGCGGATTATCCTCTTCGATCTCCCGGGCGATTCGATGGCCTTCGAAGGTCGCGTCGGCTATCAATTTTGGTGCCCAGGCATCGCCGATGACATACACACCCTTGATATCATTGTCGGCCCACTCGTCCTTACGTGCTTTCAGACCGCGATACAACTCATCATTGGAATGACGGCCCGTGACCAAAACTAGGGAGTCGAATTCCACCCAATCAAAATGGGTGTTTTCTCTTCGCGGTAGCTTGCCGGGTCCACGATACTCGCGGCGGTAGCCATCGCCGAAGATCGGATAAGTCTGGATACGGTTAGCTTCCGCCAAAGATGCCCATACATCACCGATCACCTCGATTTCCAGTTCATGCAGCATGCGGTGCATATTAGGGGCTTCCAGGGTAAAGTCCATGTAGTGACCCACACCAGCGCCGTCAACGATGGTGACATCGTGGCCCTTTTCACGCAGTAATTGGGCGATACTGGGTGCCATGAAATAACGGTCGCAATTTAATATAACGACTTTTTTGCCGATTTCCTTATCGCCAGCAAAAACCTGCTCAGGTGTCAAGTGGGTCGGGAAGCTGGCGTCGATACCTTGGACCGGATCGTGCAGCAGTGCATTGGTACCGTCAGTGTTCCAGGAAGAACCGGTGGCAACAATGATCTTGTCGGCGCCGTAATTGAGCGCGTCGTCAACAGTCATGGCGTTGGCGCCAAGCGCAATCTGAGAGTCTTTGTTTTTCTTCACCAGCTTTTCGAGCTGGGTCTCTCGATAGTCGCGATGGTAGCCCCACTCGCCGAGGCCGGGCAGGGTGGCGATGTCGTTGACACAACCGCCGATCTTCTCTGCTGAATCAACAAGATGTACGGTGTAACCACGTTCCATCAGCACCCGTGCGGCTTCGCCTCCGGATGGGCCGGCACCGACCACCAGAATGGAGTCGTCCGAACCCTTCTTGGGAAACTTTTCCGGGTGCCAGCCGCGACGGTATTCTTCGCCTGCCGTCGCGTTTTGTGTGCAAATCATGGGTGGGCCACCAATCTCCCAGCGCGAGATGCACACGTTGCAACCGATACAGACACGGATATCGTCGATACGGCCTTCATCTATTTTGTTGGGCAAAAACGGGTCGGAAATGGACGGCCGGGCGGCGCCGATAATATCCAGATGGCCGGCGCGGATGACTTCAACCATCTTGTCCGCATCGGTGAAGCGGCCGACACCGAGCACCGGTTTCTTGGAAACCGTCTTGATGTGTTTCTGCCACGGAATCTGGTGTCCCATCTGGTAGAAGCGGGACGGACCGGCATCTTCGCCCCACTCGGCAATGTCACCGACGTTGACATCCCACACGTCCACAAAGGGGTCGGCCATTTCGACGAACTTGATGCCGTCACGCTCGACTTCGATCCCACTCTCGCCATACAGTGTGTCCACCGCGAACCGGGTGGCGATGGCGCAGTCGTCACCGACGGCTTTTCTGACTTTTTCCAGGCTTTCGACCCAGAAGCGGGCGCGATTCTCCAGTGACCCACCGTAACTATCGGTGCGCTTGTTGTAATAAGGAGAAAGGAATTGCAGTGGCAGATAGGAGTGCGCACCGTATACATAAATAATGTCAAATCCCGCGTCACGCGAGCGCAGCGCCGCGTCAACATAAAACTGCTGAACCATCGCGATGTCGTCCAGATCCATTTCATGGCAGTAGGTCAGCATCTCGAACTCGGAGGCATACTGGCTCGGACCGCGCGGCGTACACCGCGATTCCATACAAGGCGCGTGAGCCCCGCCATACCACATTTCCACGCCGGCCAGCGAATTGTGCTTATGGATGGCCTCGGTCATCGCGCGTAGATTGCGCACGTCACCCTCGTCCCACATACGCGCCGACATACGATGGGTGTCATCCGATTCTGGGTGAATGGAAATGTATTCCGTGTTAATGCCGGCCCAGCCGCCTTCGGCTTTTATTGAGCGGTTGGCCGCCTGGAAGCCGGGGCGGTCCGACCCGGCGCCGTTACAATGAGGAACCTGATAAAACCGGTTCCGTAATGTCTTTGGGCCGATTTGGATGGGTTCAAAAAGTATGTCGTGCTTTGGGTTGCGAGCCATGGATTGTTCCTCCGGTTTTTTTGCTTGTTGCGTTACTTGATTTGATCGTGTTTAAGAAAGGAAACTCTAAGATAAGCTAAGTTTTCCTGATACGTGAAGTCAAGAGAATCATGTTACGTGTTGGCTGACCATACCTAGTTGGTGGTAGCGCGGGCCCAAATTCGTGATTCGCCGTGTTTGCTTGCGTGATGTGCAAAGGATTTCACGTTCGTGGTTTATGATAGCAGCGTCAATTGAGGCTGACGGACCGGTTGTGCAGATATCAGGTTGGAGCACGGTATTGCACAGCGATAGAGAATCAATCGCGGTATCCGGTCACTTCGTAATGTCCGTCGCCCAATTCACTAGCATTGTTCATGAGTACCAGAGCTTTACCCAATGGATCGTCAGCAGCGGTTGCGTTTTGCAGGTTAATCACCGCTCCTATGCTGAGGGTGACAAAAATTGTATTTCCGGCAATGTGCAAAGGCTGCAAAAACAAATCCTGAAGCTGTCGACAAAACTCATCGAGCCCGGCTGGATCGCGTTTCATCAACACCGCGAAGCGAGTGTTGGATAAGCAGCATATCGAATCCGCGGGCTCCAATGTGGACACAAGCCTTTCAACGATATCGATGTGCGCGTTTGACAATAATTCGGGTGAGTATTTTTCCACTACCCGTTGAAAATGGTTCAGATTTAAACACAGTAAGATGCTGCATGCCTTGCCAGTTGGACGCCTTTCCAGTTTTGTCTGATTAATACGGTCTTTAAACAGCGCAAGACCAGGCGTATTGGTCAGAGGATCGTATAAAGTGCTTTCAGTATTACTGAGATCGTTCTTTTCGTGTTGCTTCTTGATATTGATTATTATCCCTTCCAAACCCAGTAATTCCTGCCCTGGGGAATAAATACCCTTGCCATTTTCCCACACCCATTTAATTGCACCATCCGCGGTGACGATGCGGTAATTCATTTCGAAACGCCGGTTCTCCCTGAGTGCACTTTGTACTTCGCTCCACACAAACTGGCTATCGTCAGGATGAATCAGACTTCCATAAGACAGTGTTTTGCTATTTATGACATCTTCGGGGAGATAGCCGGTTAACTCAAGACTGCCGGCGCTGACGTATTCCATGGTCCAGTCGGGATTATTACGGCAGCGGTACGCCATGCCTGGTAGATCATTAAGCATACCGCTGAGTGTTCGGTGATGGGCGAGCAGTAATGCCTCTTCGTCGACGCGATCCGTAATATTAGACAATGTGCCTACAATTTCAATATCACCTGACCTGTCACTGAAATGCGAACGTGCGTGGCATTCCAACCAGACATAACCATTGTCTCGGGTGAGAAACCGTAAGGTATCCGCGTGGTCGGTATCCGTATTCTGTAACAGTATAGATAGCATCTTTTGATATCTATCAGCATCCTCGGGATGCAATGAATCTATCTGTGGCCGTCCTAAACATTCCTTAATAGGCAATCCGGTGATCCGCGTCCAGGCATTGCTGAGGTAAATCCACGCTCCACTATTGTCGGTTTGGTAAACAATTTGCGGAAGCGTGTCCAGTATCGTGTGAACATCGGAATCGATAGCAATGGGTTCTTGTAGTCCCTTATAAGCTTTCAATAGTATTGCCCTAGCCTTGATTTCAGTATCGGTCTTTAATCATCTTACGATGACCGGCGATCTACCTATACCCAATAGGTGTTAGACATGCATTGTAATTTAATAAGTGTTCTCCGGATGTGAACATCTAGGATTTTCCATAGCCTCGTTCGATGGCCCACACGGCAGCTTCGAGGCGGGATCTTAAGCGAAGTTTGCGTAACAAATTTTTGACGTGTACTTTAACCGTGCCTTCGCTAATATCCAGCTCCTGCGAAATGAGTTTGTTGGGTAGGCCGCTGGCGATGAGTCCGAGAATTTCCGACTCACGTTTCGTTAGGCTCACCTGTTCTTGTTCTGCAACCACGACATTTCCCCGCATTGCATTACCCAACAATTTCGAAACGGTTTCATCCAGCACTACGTCGCCTTGTATTGCCTGATGAAGTTTGGTCAGCAGGTCTTCGGGTTCCATATCTTTCAAAAGATAACCGTCAGCTCCTTTGCGGAGTGCCTTAACAATATCTTGTTGGTGATCCGATACCGACAGCACGATGACGAGCGAATTCAAGTCGTCCGATGATTTTAAGGCATCCAACACTTCAATACCGTTCATGCCTTTCATATTGAGATCGAGCAGTACCAAATCAGGCTTTAAATCCTTGATCATTAAAATACCGTCCTCACCATTGGTGGCCTCACCAACCAGTTCGAAATTCGCATCCATTTCCAACAATTGGGCAGCGCCTTTTCGAAACAACGGATGATCGTCGATGACCACCACACGATAGCGATTGGACAGGGTGGTCATGTCTTCAAGTTTTATTTGGTACAAAGCTAGCGGTTATTTTAGTCCCGCCCATATCCGCTGTTACGACTTGAAAATTGCCGTCTAAATTTTGAATGCGTTCCTGCATAATGATTAAGCCGTGATGCTGCGCGCGTTTTAAAGCCGTTGACGTGCCTACGCCATCATCTTCGATAGTAATGAACACACGCCCGTTATCGCTCCATAGTTGCAGCGCCGCACGAGATGCATGGGAATGTCTGACTATGTTGGATAAGGCTTCGCGGATTATTTTTAACACCTGCATTTCTTCATCCACATCCAGACAATGCAATGGCAAGCGATTATCCAGTTTGAATGCAATAGTGCTGCGTGCTCCAAATTCTTGGACCGATTCATCTACCGCATCGTTGAATGTTTTGCCGTGCATGGTTAAGCGAAACGTAGTCATCAAATCGCGTAACTGCTGGTAGGCAGTGGATATATTTTCTCTTAAGTCACTGAGCACGTTGTCGATTGATTCTCCACCGCTTTGCCTGGACATTTCGGTTCTAGACAGCAACGCTTGCAAGCGTGACGCCTGAATTTTTAGATAGGTCAAAGATTGGGCTAGTGAATCATGCAGCTCACGAGAAATGGCAGCTCGTTCTTCATATAGATCATGACGTCTATTTTGCTGGGAAAGGTTCAGGCTGATCAGGGTGTCACCCAAGTATGAGCAAACCATATTTAACACATGGGTTGTGGCTTTGGAATTGTCGCCTTGCTCAACAACAATGCCACCAATAATTGAGTGCGCATATGTGATAGGGTGCCAGGTAACAGTCAGATCCGACGAGGCAAGCGTGTTGTCGTGATCCGAGGCCTTTAGCAATTCTTCTTTATAATTGTGAATCATCGATTCGAGTGACACCCGGTATTCGTCGCTTCCCGTCGATGCTAAGGTTTTGGGTCCAAACTGAGGTTGTGAAAACCGGACAATAGAGCAATGACGAAATTTTAGTTTATGCGCGAGATAAACTACCAAGTCGGCGAACGGTTCGGTGCTTTCCGGGTTGGCCAACAACTGAACCTGCAACGTATTTATTGCTTGTAATACATCGTTATCCGGCGATGCTCGGTCTAATTGGCCAGAAAACTTGCCTATTTGTTGGTCTTGATTCAGAGTCCTGCTTGGCACGGTTCTGTGTTGTATGCTATTAGAATTGGATGGAGAAAAATAATAAATGGTCTACCGCTATTGAGATACCAGCCCGTGTGCGTTATTTGAGTACTGATGCGAGAATATTAATCTACAATTATATTGGTTGTATTTATTAAATTCAGAAATCATGCGACATACATTATGTGCAATATTCACAGCCAGGCAAGAAGGGATAAATCCTAATGAATGTTGGTATTTATCCACCCAATAACTCAGTGAGGCGAAGAGAGTCTGGTCTTGCCCTCATGCAGCCTGGGTATGAACAATACCGTGTTCCAGCGACGGGTTGTATTGTTATCGATTTGCAACCCGATGATGAGGTCGAATTCACTACTCCCTATGGTCATCAAATTGGCGATCTAATTTTATTCGATAAATCAGGCCGGGAAGCATTATCCGCTGTCGGTATCAATGCCAATAACAGCGCTGATCGGTTGCAACAAATGCTTAGTAATGGTGGCGAAAGTGCCGCAATCGTGCGGGGAGGGTTGAAACGGCGAAACATTTCGCTGGAGGGTAAACAAGCGTTTCGATTTTTTCACGAAAATAGCGAAGCCGGCGAACGTGTTACTTACCATGTGCAAGACTATGTCTGTTGCTTGATCGGCGCGCCTGGTGACAAGATGGATATCGATCGACAAAATCCGCCAACCGATTTGTCCGTTGTCGTAAAACGCGCCGACATTTCTGATCCGAATGATATCCCATTACCGGAACCGTTAGCCGATCCGCGCCTGGATTTTCGAATCAATGCCGCGACAGCGCAATCTTATGAAGTCAAAACCGGTGCGCAAACTGGTCGGACTTGAACTGGAAGGCAACGAAGCGGCGGCACATGCCGATTGTGTGCATGTCGGCCGCCCTCAAGTCGGTGTTATCACTAGTGCGATGCGCTCACCTATTTTGAAAAAGAACATCGCCTTGTGCCGAATGGACATTGCCCATTCCGAAATCGGTACAAAAGTCGAGGTAGGTAAACTCGACGGGTACCAAAAACGCATACTAACGACCGTCGTGCCGTTTCCGTTCTACGATCCGCAGAAAGAGCGGGTAAGAGCGTAATTGTGCCAAACAAAAAAGAAAGTAGCTTGAAAATAGAACAAAGTATCTTAGGTTCTGCAGACAGAAAAATAACTTCAACGGCCGACACCGTGTTCCGGCCTTATGACCGTTACGGTGCGCCTAATCCGGATATGGATTGGCTGCCGTTAAGTGGCAATGCGCAAGAAGGCTACGAGAGTTTTGTATTGCGCATGAAGCCGGGCGTGAAATCCACGCCGCATATTCATACCGGTGGCGAGGAATTCTATTTGCTTGACGGCGAAATGACCGATTGCGATGGTACTGTATTCAGAACCGGCGACTTTGTGAGTTACAAACCGGGCTCCCGGCATTTTTCTGCGACCGAAAACGGTTGCACATTGTTAGTTATTCTCCACGGAGAAAACAAACGGGTGGAGTAGTTCGTATCTGTTCGTAATTAAAGTGGGGCGCAATATGTTGCGCACTATATTTTTTGTCGGATGGTGTAAACCGTGACCCTTTTCGATTTGCCGCTAACATTCACTTCATCTACCAAACGAGTTACGCTTTGATCGGACAACTCATCGACCGTAGCTTGTGATATTAAGATAGTGGTGTCGTAGTTCTTATTAAGCTGTTCCAGCCGGGCGGCGAGATTTACCGCGTCGCCGTGTACGGTGTAATTCATGCGTTCGCCGGAACCCACATTACCTGCAATCACTTCGCCGGTGTTGATACCGATTCTTGTTTCCAAGGAGACACCAGCAAAGGTTTGGTGGCGGTGCACATGGTGAATTGCGAGTGCAGCCTCAATGGCATTATCTGCATGACACTCATCGGGCGAAGGAACGTTGAATGTCACCAACATGGCATCGCCTTGGAACTGGTTCACTGTTCCACCGAATCGTAGAATGGGTTCGATCACCGTGGCAAAATATTCATTTAACATTTCCACCACCTGTTCCGGCGGTTTGTTTTCCGCAATGCTAGTGAAGTTCGCGATATCCGTATACAAGATGGTGGCCACGGTTTTAGTGGGGCGTAAAATGCCACGGCCGGCTACGATTTGTTCGACCACTTTATCCGGCACGTAACGACCAAAAACTTCCCGGATTACACTGAGTTGTTGATGAACTTCGTCGCGAAGTCGTTTCTTTTCCAGTGTTCCGCGAATCCGTGCCTCCAGCAAGGTGGCGTTAAACGGTTTTGGTAGATAATCTTCCGCGCCGATTTGCAGACAACGCACGGTGCTGTCGAGGTCATCAAGCGCTGATATAACAATGACCGGAAGATTCGCTAACAATCCTTTGTCACGTAAATGATTTAAAACGTCGTACCCTGACATGCCTGGCATTAAAATATCCAATAACACCAGGTCATAATTATTTTGAGTAATTTTATCGATCGCCTCCTGTCCGTTTTCGGCAATGCTGAGATTGCTATAACCCAGCTTTTTTAAACGTCTGCGTAATTGATAACGCACGTCGTCGTTATCGTCGGCAATCAATATGCACGCGGAATAATTTGGGGTGGTAGGAGTCACATTTACTAAAGTAGTGGGTATTACTCGTTGTTTTGCCGGCTAGCATACCTTGTCGCTTGTGGACGGGAAAGTTGTTCTAGGCTACGATCATAAATGGAGGATAAGAATCATGGCACTAAATCAATGTTGCTGTGGCGTGCTGCGTCAGGTATTCAAACGATGTTTTGGTGTAACAGCAGCCGTTCTGTTATGTCAAACGAATAGTGCGTCTTTTGCCGATGAAATAAAAATAGCGACGGTTGCGCCGCTGACCGAAGAACGGGCATGGGCGGGTGAACAATCCCGCCGGGGCGCCGAGTTGGCGGTCGCCGATCTCAATGCCAATGGTGGATTGTTGGGCCAGCAAGTTGCGTTGACGGTCGAAGACGACGCGGCCGATCCCGGTCAGGCAGCGGCAGTTGCGCGCAAATTGGTTAATGACGGTGCGGTGTTCGTCGCCGGTCATCGCGGATCAGATGCTTCCATTGCGGCTTCATCGATATACCACTCGGCCGGCGTTATTCAAATCTCTCCATCGGCGACTAATCCATTGTTGACTGAGCAAGGTTTCAATAATGTGTTTCGCGTTTGCGGCCGGGACGACCAGCAAGGCCAAATCGCCGGCGATTATTTGGCAAATCAATTCGCTAATCGCGCTATCGGTATAGTTCATGACGGATCGATTTACGGTAAAGGCCTGGCAGACCAAACCAAACAGGAGTTAGACGCGCAAGGTATTAAGGTGGCGGTATTTGACCAATATGATCCTCAATCCCGGGAGTATTCAGAACTCATCCAAATGCTACAGGCCAACGCAGTCGACGTGTTGTATCTGGGCGGTTACAGTTGGGAAGCGGGGTTGATAATGCGCCAGGCGTACAGTCAAGGTTTGGAATTTCAACTAGTCTCGGGCGATGCGCTGCACAATACTGATTTTTGGGAAATTAGCGGAATGGCTGGGCAGTCGGCGTTGTTTACCTTTGGTGCCGATCCACGCGAACATCCTGCGGCGGCTGACGTCGTGCAACGTTTTCGTGGCAATGGCTATGAACCCGAAGGCTATACCTTACACACTTATGCAGCGATACAGGTTTGGGCGCAAGCGGTGGAACAAGCGGGTACGTTGAATTCGGAAAAGGTGATTGCCGTTTTGCACGATGAAACGTTTGATACTGTATTAGGTCCTATCGCCTTCACCGAAAAGGGCGATCTTACCGAACACCGTTTTATCTGGTATCAGTGGAAAGATGGCGCATACCAACCCTATGTTAATTAATGTGTAAGGTAATATCGATTCGTATTGGTGATGTAGAAAAGCGGCTATGAATCCCAGTAAATCAATGGGTGTGCGGGGACGTTTGTTACTCGCCTTTCTCGCCATTAGTGCATTTGCGATATTGGCTGCATTGTCCGCTATGTACTATTTCATAAAGGTTGACGAGGCAAATGACCGTATTACCGGTCAGCGTGTACCGACTTCCTTTGCGGCATTGGAACTATCGCGCCAGGCCGAACGCATTGTTGCCGCGGCACCGTCTTATTTATCCGTGTCAGGTAAAGATGAGCTTGTAGATACGACAACTGCGGTTCAGAACGAAGCACAGCAATTACGTAAATTGTTGAACGAGTTGAGGTCGAGTCAAATGGAACCCGTGCAGCTTCAGCATTTGGAGCAAGATGTAGATAGTATATTGCGCAACCTGCGCGCCTTGGAAAATGCAGTATCGCAACGGCTTCGGGTAAATACGGATATGCAAGCATTGTTACAAAAACTGACACAAACTCAGGTCACTATTCGACGCTTGTTAACACCACGAATACTTGTGTTGGAGAACGATATCGAGCGTATGACCTTGGCACTCGATACAGACAGCTTGCCAGACAGTGATTCGAAGTTATTGAGCATAAGTGCTGCGGTGAGCCAAGGCTTGCCTGCCCAGACTGTCATGAATCTGTGTAGCGTTATTGTCGACTCGTTGAGGAAAACCGCGGCAGAAACCGATACCGGAAACCTTTCACTGTTGGTGTTTCCACTAAAACGGAACCTCGTTGAGGCGGAGCGTGCAGTAATGCGACTATCGCCGGCATTGCAACAACGCATTCGTCCAAGCGTGCAGCAGTTACGCCGCGATGTGGAGGGCAGTGAAAATATTCCGGAAACGCGTTTGCGGGAACTCGCGTTGACCAGTTTAAGTGAACGGCTGTTGGCGAAAAACAGCGAATTGTCCGAACAGTTACAAAATGCGGTTGCAGCAGTAGTAAGTGTTAGCAAGAGTGACATTCATGATGCCACTGTGGAAGCTGACAAGTTGCGCAAAACCAGTGGACGGGTTTTGTTGATTATAGTTCTATTCAGTCTTCTCAGTTCCGTGCTGATCGTATGGTTTTATGTAGACAGAAATTTAGTGGCTCGACTGACCGCACTCAGTAACAGTATGCGTGCCATTGCGGGAGGGGACTTGCAAACGTCGATTCCTGACGCAGGAAACGATGAACTTGGGGGCATGGCGGATGCACTGACCGTGTTCCGCAATACTGCGGTGGAGGTGGAGCAATCCAATTTGCGTGAAATAAACGAAGCCCGCACGCGCTTGACCGATGCCATTGAAAGCATATCGGAAGGTTTTTCATTATACGATGCGCAGGACCGCCTGGTGGTATTCAATAGCCGTTACAAAGAAATTCTGGGTTTTAGCGATTTGCCCCGCGCTGGTATGACTTTCGAGGAACTGCTACGTGGTGCGGTAAGTAGAGGATTGCTGGCGCCCACTGACGAGCCGATTGAATCGTGGATAGATAAACGTTTACAACGACACCAGAACCCCGAAGGTCCTTTTCTACAACATCTGAGTGACGGTCGATGGATAACTATCAACGAACGGCGCACGGAGTCGGGAGGCATTGTTGGCGTTTTTACCGACGTAACAGAGTTAAAACAGCGGGAACTGGAACTGGCCGAGGCGAATACTGCCAAAGACAATGCATTGTCCGATTTTTCGGCGGTGTTGGATGCTATTGACTATGGAATCATTTTTGCCGATTCGGGATTACGTATTCGAATTGCGAACCGCGCGTTTCTCGATATGTGGGGTCTTACAGAACAGACTATCCGTGAGCGCCCCACTTTTGGTGAATTGCTCGACTTTCATCGCAATAGCGGCGCGCATGTTATACCAGAGGAAGATTGGGATGTGTGGTATGACGACAGAATAAACAAGATTAAGCAAGGCAGTATTCCCCGCACCGAGATGATAACGGCGGACGGCAGAGTAATATTGTACGAATGCGTAGCATTACCCGATAACGTTCGTATGCTCACCTATTTTGATATTACCGAATTAAAACAGCGCGAAGCGGAGCTAGCTGAAGCCATTACCGCTAAAGATGAAGTATTGGAACGTTTCCAAGCAGTGTTGGATACCATTGATTACGGTGTGTTATTCACCGATAAGCACTTAAACGTCGTCATCGCAAACCGTGCTTATTGCAACATGTGGAATGTTCCACGTTCGTTCTTCGACGAGCATCGCACTGTCGATGAATTAGGAAGATACAACCAAAGCAAAGGTCACTATCTTGTTAGCGATAGCGAGTGGGAAGCCCATCATGCACGACGTATTGCCGCTATTCAAAAGGGTAATATACCGCGTACCGAGATGCCATTGGCGAACGGTAAAACACTGCTCTATCAATGCGTCGCCTTACCGGATGGTGTACGGATGCTGACTTATTTTGATATCACTCATTTGAAAGAGGTAGAGCAAGCTTATCGTGAAAGTGAGGAACGCTACGCACTCGCCATGGAAGGCGCGAACGAAGGCATGTGGGACTGGCAAATCGAAGAAGATAAAGTGTACGTATCTCCGCGTCTACGTCAATTGATTGGATCGGATGAGATTGTTGGCTTAGTGGGCACGAATGACTGGTTGAACCTCATTCACCCGGACGATCTTAATTTGCACTACGCTGCCATGAAAGCCCACTTCAAAGGTGAGACGGACTACTTTGATTGTGAGTATCGAATACGTGGCAGCGACGGTAGTTATCGCTGGTTTCAGGTGCGGGCAGCCGGAACTCGCGATAAAAAAGGCCGCGTAATCCGAGTTGCGGGATCGGTGGGCGATACAACGGTGCGCAAGCAAGCAGAGTTGGCGTTGCAAAGAGCTAAGGACCAAGCGGAACAGGCAACTCAGATCAAGAGTCAGTTTCTTGCCAATATGAGCCACGAACTGCGCACACCCTTGAATGCGGTCATCGGGATCACGGAAATGCTGCTGGAGGAAGTTCGCGAGGAAGAGTCGATTGACGACGAATTCATAGAGCCATTAGAACGCATCGGTGGCGCGGGCAAGCATTTGTTAAAGCTGATTAACGATATTCTGGATTTGTCGAAGATAGAAGCCGGTCGTCTCGAAATTGCGCCTGAGAAAATCGATGTCGAAACATTGGTGTACGAAGCCGTTTCTACCTCGGAGCCGTTGGCAGAGAAAAACGGCAACCGTATCTATGCACATTGTAAAGGCGATGTCGGTGACATGGTCATCGATCCAACCCGGTTACGGCAAGTGTTACTCAATCTGCTCAGTAATGCGTGCAAGTTTACAAAAGACGGAACAGTTAGGCTGGATGTCCATAGAGATGTCTCGATCGGCGGGGATTGGTTAACCTTCGCGGTAAAAGATTCCGGCATCGGTATGAATGAGGAGAATCTGAATTCCATTTTCGATGAATTCACCCAGGCCGATAACTCGACGACACGACGTTATGGAGGAACCGGTCTCGGCTTGACGATATGTAAGCGTCTGTGCGAACTTATGGGGGGCGAAATTGAGGCGGAGAGCACCTTGGGGCGGGGATCGATGTTTATTGTGCGCTTTCCCGCGCGAACCTCGTTGCAAGAACGTCCGCAGCTAAAGATTGTTCACTAGGTTTCAGACCGTGGCGAAAATACTCTACATCGAAGACAACGCCGATAACGCTTATATGTTGTCGCGCCGTCTGCGCCGGCGCGGTCACGATGTCGAGATCGCTGAAACCGGTGAACAAGGCCTCATTTCGGCGCAAGAAAATAAACCTGATTTGATTATCATGGATTTAATTCTCCCGGAGATGGACGGGTGGGAAACAACGCGAAAACTAAAAATAAATAAGGAAACGAGTCACGTTCCGGTATTGGCGTTATCTTCCAGCGCTATGGCTTCGGATCGCGATCGCGCCTTCGAATCCGGTTGCGATGATTTTGATTCCAAACCGGTGAATATGACTCGCTTGTATAAAAAGATTGAAAAGTTATTGGCAACGATAACAACTTCAGCTAGTTAGCTATGACAAAACACAATCGTATATTAGTTGTCGACGACGATTCCGACGTTCGTTGGATGGTGCGTAAATATCTGAGTAAGCACGGTTTCACCGTGGACGCCGCAGATGGTGGCGAGCAAATGCGTCAACAATTTAACAATAATGACTATGACATTGTCATACTAGATATCACCATGCCCGGCGAGGATGGGCTCACTTTGGCGCGTTATTTACGGGCAAATCATGATGTGGGAATAATAATGCTTACGGCGGCCGCCGACGTGGTCGATCGTGTGATCGGTCTTGAGATGGGCGCGGATGACTACATGACCAAACCTTTTGAACCCCGTGAGCTATTAGCGAGAGTGAAAAGTGTTACTCGCCGGTTGGTCGGTGTGTCTTCTACCCAGTCCGCGAATAAAGCTGACCGAATTCAATTTGGACAATGTAGCTTAGATATCGATGCGCATCGCTTGTACGATGCAGCTGGTAATGAAGTAGCGATTACTAATATGGAATATGATTTATTAAAAGCTTTTGCCGACAATCCGGACAAAGCGTTGAATCGCGATCAATTACTTAATCTGGCACATAACCGCGAGTGGGACCCCTACGACCGCAGCATCGATATTCGCATCGCCCGTTTGCGCCGTAAAATCGAACCCGATCCTGCTAAACCCCGTGTAATAAAAACAATCCGTGGTGCGGGATATATGTTCGTCAGCGACGAACAATAAAGTTTTAGATTCAACTATCCAGAATGTCACTCGGTAACCGTGTAGCGTCTGTGGATGCTACACATTAGCAGTTGGAAAACCACACTTAATAAACCGGCGAATTGGCTCAATCTCCTCGATTACATCAGCGTGCAGGTTGATTGGTTCCAAAGGTTCGGCTGAAAGTGCATCGTAGTCCTCGTTGTTTACACCATAAATCCAAACCGGAATACGGCCGACATAATCCAACTTTTCTTTCAAACTTTCGGCTTGAGCTAAAGCTACGGACGACGTGTTTAACTCGACAAGTTGTCCGTAGCTTAGCCCGATCACGAAATGGGTATCCTCGGTTGTAACGTTGAACAATTTAACAGTCATGGGGAGAGTCCTGTCACCGTTTGTCACCGTGGTTACTTAGGGAAGCTCTGAACAAGTTACCTAATAGAGTAGGTTTGCAATCACTGACATACTTTAATCCTAATGTTGATAGTGGTCGGTTTAGCTGATGTGATTTTTGTCGCTCTTTTTGATCATTGTCTGATCTCAAGACGCAACAATCCTTATCAGGTAGCGAGTTCGCGTCTCGCCATGTATAAATTGGCCAGCGCCATCAACGTAAACACCTGACTCGCATTCTTATCGAGTCCCTTGTACCTCACTTTGCGATACCCCCACAGGTGCTTGACCACGCCAAATAGATGCTCCACTTTGGCCCGCGTGCGATTACTCTTTCGGTTGAACGAGTGATCCGCACAGTTTAGTTTCTTGCCACGACGCGCTTTGCGGTTGACCCGCCATGTTACCCCGGCTTCTTCCATTTCCTCTTTGCGGGCAGCGCTGGCATACGCCTTGTCTCCATAGATAACCTGTTCATCCCCATGGATGAGGTCATCCATAACTTGAGAATCATGAACACTCGCATCGGTCACCACCACACTATGCACCCGGCCCTGTGTGTCTGTTCCAATATGTACCTTCATCCCAAAATACCACATGTTCCCTTTCTTGGTCTGCCTCATGTCCGGGTCACGTTCTTTGTTCTCATTCTTGGTCGAACTCGGCGCGGCGATGATCGTGGCATCCACTATCGTACCCTCACTCAATATCAAATTGCGTTGCGACAGGTAGTGCTCTGTCTTGCGAAACAGCTTCTCAGTGAGATGGTGGCGTTCCAGACGATGACGAAATCGCAGAATCGTCGACTCATCCGGAATGTTGTCCAATCCGAGTCCAGCAAACAAACGCATTGACGTCATATCATAAAGACTGTCTTCCATTGCAGGGTCACTTAACCCATACCATTGCTGCATAAAGTAAATGCGCAGCATGGACTCCAGCGCAATCGGCGGGCGTCCATTACCTGCCTTGGGATAGTAGCTCTTGATAACACTCAATAACTCTTTCCACGGCAGAACTTCATCCATTTCCGCGAGAAACTTCTCTTTACGTGTGGTTCTCTTTTTTACCGAATATTCAAGATCTGCGAAACTTGAACCATTCATCTGGTTTATATCCCGTTTGTGCGATAACGTATTATCTCATCTATTCAAACTTATTCAGAGCTTCCTTAGATTGACGCGACATTTCGTCGGCTACCCGGTAAATATCGGATCGCGACATACCGATATCCTTCAAGGTATGGTTGCTCAACCCGTTCAGCGTGCGAATGGTCTTGTTGCGCCGATGCCGGCGTGAAACTTCGCGGCCAAAGTCGCTAACCATCTCAAATGCCGTCTTGATTACCGTGGTAACATCTTCGCCGAGTTGTATTGCAGGTGCAGTCAAACCCATCGCAAGACCTGCCGGGGTACCCGTGAAATCGCTTTTCTCTGTTGAGTTTATTGCGGTCATTTCTGCCATCTCCTGTTATGTAGCTAAGAAAAGTTGTTCAGTCCCTTGCTGAACATGGAGCGGCATTATGGAGATATCAGGTTTCCATATGATTTCGAAAATGAATCATTTTGTTTCAATTGTTTCGAGAACGTGCTGAAAAACGCTCGGGTCTTGTTGATACCCAGATTACGTGAGCCAAATGAGGATGAACAAAACTATTCGGTCTGTGGTGAGAACTGATCAAACAATCCGGAGTAAGTCTTTGGTAGAAGGGGGGTGCTAAACGGCCTTGACGACAAATTAAGTGGTGACGCGTGCTGAGGTAATTACTGTAAATGCAGCAACAATGACCGAACCGGCAGCGGCGATACATGCGAATAAAAATGCTGCTGCGCAGCTTCCTGTTTGGTCAAACAAAACCCTGTAAACTACGGCGCGCTGACTCCTGCCACACCCCATGCTACAAACACACGACCGTATGCTTGGGCGGAATAATCCATCCCAAATTTGATAAATATGGCTACAGGATACACCGCAATGACCGCCCCGTTACAGGTTCCTACTATATACACCGAAGGATTTTCCAATGGAATAACGAACACGGAGAAGGCGTGAAATGTTATTAGCGGTCATGGGTCCTGTTAGTCCTGAAAATGTCGACAAATGTCCAGTGGGTTTTCAACCGAATCTCAAAACCAGTGGATCGGGGTCGTGGGTACTCGTTCGCTTCAAATAACATAAAAGCAGTAGACCAATCATGATCCAATATGTGAAATTCATCGTTGCCCACGGTAAATAATCAAACGACTAAACAATGGTTTTCACTAACATGCGTTATCTGGTGTGGAAACGATAAACATTTATCTATGAAAACGATAACAACTACTTAATATTATTTTTACAACCGATACGTTTATTCTCACTGTTTGGTAATTCATGGCTCAACAATATAATTCACAGGAAAGAATTATTTTGTTGCGAAGAGAAAATCCAAAATACATTGAATTCCCATTCAGAATTTTGACAAACAATATCAATATAACGATGACGACTTTCAATCCACCCACTCGATTGTTATTAGGACCCGGTCCATCACCGGTTCACTGGCGTGTGTTGTCGGCGCTTGCGCGTCCCACACTGGGTCATCTAGATCCGGTTTTTCTTTCTTTGATGGAAGAAGTCAAGGAGTTATTACGTTACGCGTTTCGAACAACAAACGAAATGACCTTACCGATTTCGGGTCCGGGTTCTGCCGGTATGGAGGCATGTTTTGTTAACCTCGTTGAACCGGGTGACAAAGTGATCGTCTGTCGCAATGGTGTATTCGGCACACGTATGGCCGAAATCGTAGAACGTTGCCGGGGAATACCGGAAATCGTCGATGTGCAGTGGGGAAGAGCGGTACCACCGGAGCTTGTTGAAGAAGCGTTTCAAAACCATCCCGATACCAAGATACTCGCATTTGTGCATGCGGAAACCTCCACCGGTGCATTAACCGATGCAGAGTCTTTGTGCGCCATCGCACGAGGACACGGTGCCTTAACTATTGTCGATGCTGTGACCTCGTTGGGTGGTGTGTCTCTGGAAGTGGACGCCTGGGGTATCGACGCAGTGTATTCGGGAACTCAGAAATGTTTGTCTTGTCCGCCTGGTTTATCCCCGGTGTCGCTCAACGGGCGCGCGTTGGAAAAGGTTCGCGCCAGAAAAACCAAAGCCCAGAGCTGGTTTTTGGATCTGAGTTTGATCATGGACTATTGGGCCGGTGACCAACGGGTTTATCATCACACGGCGCCGGTCAATGCTATCTATGGTTTGCACGAAGCCTTACTGATGTTGAAAGAAGAAGGCATTGAGGAATCCTGGTCACGTCACAGCAGAAATCACCTGGCCTTGCGCAGTGGGTTAAAAGACATCGGATTGGAATACCTGGTGCCAGAGAATGAACAACTGCCGTCGTTGAACGCCGTCAAAATACCCGCGGATGTAGACGATGCGTCATTCCGAAAAGCGATGCACTACCGACACGACATCGAAATCGGTGCTGGTTTGGGCAAACTGGCGGGCAAGATTTGGCGCATCGGTCTTATGGGTGAGGGCAGCCGGTCCAGCGTTGTCGAGCGATGCCTAGGTTGTATAGACATAACAATGCGTGAAATCCGGGGAAAGGCCACGGTTGCCGCTTGATAAAACCTCGAAAAAGAACTTAGCCAAAAAACACAACGGCCATCGAGTTTTTTTACTTGAGTTCCATCAGTTGGTTTCCGCGTTGTCTCCGTAGTGCGAAAACTGACTCAGAACCTAAGAACTGTCAATTTAAATTCCTCATTCACATTATTCACATTCTTAACTTAGTAAATTCCAATGAGTCACACACAATACCCGCAAGCTTGTCAGCGTCTGCAGCGCAGTGAACTGGCGGTACCCGGATCCAATCCAAACATGTTTGAAAAAGCCGCTAACAGCGATGTCGATTATGTATTCCTCGATCTTGAGGATGCAGTCGCACCGACGGACAAGGAGCAGGCGCGTAAAAACATCATCGAAGCACTGAACGACATCAACTGGCGTGGCAAGGGTAAAACATTGTCCATTCGTATCAACAGTATCGATACACATTATATGTATCGTGATGTGGTCGATTTGGTGGAACAAGCCGGCGATAAAATCGATACTATCCTGATTCCCAAGGTCGGTGTGGCGGCAGACGTTTACATGGTGGATGCCATGTTGACTCAAATAGAAGAAGCCAAGGGTTATACCAACCGTATCGGTATTGAAGCGTTGATCGAGACTACCCTGGGCATGGTCAATGTCGATGCCATCGCTACATCCAGTCCGCGTATGGAAGCCCTACATTTCGGTGTGGCCGACTACGCCGCGAGTTGCCGTGCACGCACCGTTAACATCGGGGGATTGAATCCGGATTACCCCGCGGATCAATGGCACCACGGTTTATCACAGATGTTGGTGGCATGCCGTGCGTACGGTTTGCGGCCCATTGATGGACCGTTCGGAGATTTTAACGATCCCGACGGTTACATCTTAAGTGCAAAACGTGCAGCAGCACTCGGTTACGCTGGCAAGTGGGCCATTCATCCGTCGCAGATTGCACTAGCCAACGAAGTGTTTTCACCACCGGTGGCCGAAGTCGAACACGCCCGTGCAGTTCTCAAAGCGTTGCAAGAAGCCGCCGTTATGGGCAGGGGCGCAGCGCAACTCAACGGCCGTATGATTGACGCCGCCTCGGCGCGTATGGCGGAGAACATCGTCAGTATCGACGAAGCCATTCAGGCCAAGAGCGCATAACCAGGAGAAAAACAATGGACATTCACGAGTATCAAGCAAAAGAATTATTATCCGATTTCGATGTCGCCATTCCCTCCGGTGGACTCGCGTACAGCCCGGAGCAAGCGGTGTTTCGTTGCAAGGAAATCGGCGGCGACAAATGGGTGGTGAAAGCCCAGATTCATTCCGGTGCCCGTGGTAAAGCCGGCGGTGTCAAAGTCTGTTCCAATGACAACGAAGTATGGGACGCGGCGGACGAGTTGCTAGGTAAACGTCTGGTGACTCATCAAACCGGCCCCAAGGGCAAGGTGGTTTACCGTCTGTATGTCGAAGCCGCTACTGACATCGAACGCGAATTGTATTTCGCCCTGGTGCTGGATCGAGCCCAGGAACGTGTGGTCATGGTGGCGTCCAGCGAAGGCGGTATGGAGATCGAGGAGTTGGCTGCGACAAAACCCAAAGCCATTTTGCGGGTGCCGGTAGAGGTAGCCGTGGGTGTACAGGATTTTCAGGCACGGGAACTGGCGTTCGGTTTGGACCTGCCGCCGGCGCTGATTGCCCAGGCGGTCAAAACCTTTAAAGGCTGTTACCGTGCCTTTCGCGATCTGGATGCCACCATGGTCGAAATCAACCCGCTAGTGGTGACCGGTGACGGCCGGTTGTTGGCGTTGGATGCCAAGATGGGTTTTGATGATAACGCCATGTTCCGGCGGCCGAATATCTCCGAGCTGCGCGATAAGTCCCAGGAAGACTCGCGCGAAACTGCAGCTTCGGACCGGGGCTTGAGTTATGTCGGACTGGACGGCGATATCGGTTGCATGATTAACGGTGCCGGGCTGGCCATGGCCACCATGGACATGATCAAACTGGCGGGCGGCGAACCGGCCAATTTTCTCGATATCGGTGGCGGTGCATCGCCCGAACGTGTGGCCAAAGCGTTTCGTCTGGTGTTATCCGACGACAATGTCAAAGCCATGCTGGTCAATATTTTTGCCGGTATCAATCGTTGTGACTGGATTGCCGAAGGTGTGGTACAGGCGGTGGAAAAACTGGGTGTAGAGGTACCCCTGGTGGTGCGTTTGTCCGGCACCAATGTGGAACAAGGCCAGAAAATTATCAAAGACAGTGGACTGCCCATTATTACCGCCGACACCCTGGCGGAAGCGGCGCATAAGGTCGTCACCGCACGCAATGAAGCAGCACAACCCGCGGAGGCTTGATTAATGACTATTCTTATTAATGAAAAAACCCCTGTGATTGTGCAGGGTTTTACCGGCAAGATTGGCACCTTTCACGCCCAGGAGATGATCGACTACGGTACCAAAGTGGTGGGTGGCGTGACACCAGGCAAAGGTAACAGCACCCACCTTGGGCTGCCGGTATTCGATACGGTCAAAGAGGCGGTGGCTGAAACTGGCGCCGAAGCCAGTATTATTTTCGTGCCCGCTCCCTATGCCGCCGATTCTATTATGGAGGCCGCGGATGCCGGTATAAAAACCTGTGTGTCTATTACCGACGGTATCCCTGCTCAGGACATGATGCGGGTTAAGCGTTATATGCGGCGATATAAAAAGGAAAATCGCATGCGTCTCACCGGACCCAACTGCGCCGGCACCATCAGTCCGGGCAAGGCCTTGCTCGGAATCATGCCGGGACATATCTATATGGAAGGCAGGGTCGGGGTTGTCGGTCGCTCAGGTACCCTGGGTTACGAAGCAGCATCGCAAATGAAAGCCTGTGGCATTGGTGTTTCCACCAGTGTCGGCATCGGTGGCGATCCCATCAATGGGACATCACATCGCGATGTATTGGAACTATTCGAACAGGATCCGGAAACCGACGCCGTAGTCATGATCGGTGAAATCGGCGGACCACAGGAAGCGGAGGCGGCCGAATTCGTGCGCCATCACATGACCAAACCGGTAGCCGCCTACATCGCCGGTTTAACCGCGCCCAAGGGGCGGCGCATGGGTCACGCCGGCGCCATCATTTCGGCCAAAGGCGAAAGTGCGGCTGAAAAGGTCGAGATCCTACAAGCCGCCGGTGTCACCATCGTGCCCAACCCGTCGGAATTCGGTTCCACCATGGAAAAAGTGTTGGGCTAGTTTTTTTACCAACGCTCTTAGAGTCCGTAGATATTACAAATGACAACACATCAACTATGAACAAACCAAAAGTTATTGTTACTCGGCGCTGGCCGCAAGCTGTCGAACGCGAGTTACAAGCACGTTACGATGTTGAATTAAACGAAAAAGACATCCCCATGGATGTAGCGCAACTGCACGATGCTTTGGCACGGGCGGATGCGTTGTGTCCCACGGTGTCGGACAAAATCAATGCGGAAGTGTTGAGCGCGGATCCGCTTAAGACCAAGATTCTAGGCAGTTACGGCGTCGGTTTTAATCATATCGATCTTGATGCCGCCAAGACACGCGGATTGTTGGTGACCAACACCCCGGAAGTGTTGACCGATGCCACCGCCGATCTCGCCATGACCTTATTACTCATGGTTTCCCGCCGTGCGGGTGAGGGCGAACGTCATGCCCGCGCTGGTGACTGGACCGGTTGGCGGCCGACCCACATGATGGGTACCGAAGTCACCGGTAAAACCCTGGGTCTGATCGGTTTCGGTCGTATCGCACGGGCGGTGGCAAAACGTGCGGCACAGGGTTTTAACATGTGTATTATTTTTAACGACCCTTACCCACCGTCAGACGAGGAAGCCAAGTCACTAGGCGCGGAGTCCCGTGACAGTATCGAAGCGGTGTTGCAGGAAGCTGATTTCGTTTCCCTGCATTGTCCCGGGGGCAAGGATACGTATCATTTGTTAAACGCCGAACGTTTGGCCTTAATGAAACCAACGGCATTTTTAGTCAATACCGCCCGCGGTGACGTGATCGAAGAGCAGGCATTGGTCGATGCGTTACGCGCCGGCACGATCAAGGGCGCAGGCCTCGATGTGTTCGAAGCCGAACCCCACATATCGCCTGAACTGATCGATATGCAGAACGTCGTATTGTTGCCGCATCTTGGCAGCGCGACAGAGGAAACTCGTGTCGCCATGGGTATGCGAGTGCTGGAAAACCTCGATGCCTTTTTTGCCGATAAAGCGCCCCGTGACCGTGTGGTGTAAATCGTCTTAGAACCGGCGTGTTCTGAAGCGATTTAAAAACAAAGCGATGCAAACTCACCCAAATCCCGTTCTAACATCCAGCGTCGACGACGTTGACGATGCCAGCGATCACACCGGTATTTTTGTGGATGAAGCGATCAATATATTGTTCGATTTATTGCTCGACGTGGTGCGTGTGCGTCAACCGGAAATCGAACCGGTACTAAAAGGCAAGGTGGCGATCCCGGCCAGCAACCGGCAGTTACTATTACGCAGTCTGCAGGCACAAGGTATATGGTTTCAGCTACTTAATATTGCGGAACAGAATGCCGCCATGCGTCAACGCCGGCGCATCGAAACCGGACGTGGTGCCGACAAGGTGCCGGGGACCTTTGCCCACGCGATCGCGGATGCCGCAGCCGCGGGTGTACCCGCCGAAGACATTCAATCCGTGTTAGATAACGCGCGGGTACGGCCAGTCATTACCGCCCATCCCACCGAAGCCAAGCGTGTGACTGTGCTGGAGATTCACAGGCGCATCTATTTGTTACTACTGGAGTTGGAAAACCAGCGTTGGACACCACGCGAACGTCAGGGGTTGGTGGACAGGCTGCGCAATGAAATCGAACTGCTGTGGCTCACCGGCGATATTTTTCTCGAAAAACCCACAGTCGAACGGGAAGTCGCCTGGGGGTTACATTTCTTTAATGAGGCCTTGTTCGACGGTACACCCCGGGTGTACGACAAGTTAGAAGATGCGTTGGCGGAGCATTATCCGAATGCGAGTTTCTATGTACCGCCCTTGTTTCAATTCGGCTCCTGGATAGGAGGGGATCGCGACGGCAATCCCAATGTGACTAACGACGTGACCCGCGCTGTGTTAAACACCAACTGCGAAGTGAGCCTGCAACGTTACCGGCAGGAAATGGAACAATTGGTAAGACGTATGAGCATCGCCGCTCACAACGTCGAGGTGTCGGAATCGTTCAAGACGCGTTTGGACAATGCTTTGCAACAATCAGGCGAGAGTAAAGTCATCCGCGCGCGCAATCCCGGTGAGTTGTTTCGTCAATATATAGTGTGCATGCAAAAAAAATTGCGGGCAACACAATCCGGATTGACGGATAGAGACGGTCCACGAACTGGATATACCCATGCCGGAGAATTGGTCGATGACTTGAAAGCGATAGAGCAGGCCTTGATCGATGCAAACTGCGAATCCTTGGCCAAGTCCATGATCCGGCCGTTGCGGCATGCGGTCGAGGTATTTGGTTTTCGCACCGTCAGTTTGGATTTGCGCGAAAATTCGTCTACCACCAATGCCGCCTTGGCGGAAATTTACCGGCTGATCGAGGGCCGGGACACGAATCAGCCCGACCCCGCGTCACAGCAATGGAAAGAATGGCTGCTGACGCAATTGACGCAACCGCTGGAAGGGCAGGCACCATTCGCGATAAACGATTTGACCGGTAGGGCGGCTTCCACACTTGGGATGTTGGGTATTGTGGCTGATACACGGCGACATTTCGATCGTCAGGCCGTCGGTACATTTGTGTTGAGCATGACCCAAAGCGCCGCTGATGTGTTGGGGGTTTATTTACTGGCCAAGTTCGCCGGCGCTTTTACCGATACGCAAGGCATGGAGTCATGCGGTATTCAAGTGGTGCCCTTATTGGAAACCATCGAGGACTTGCGTAATGGTCCCGCCATCTTGCGCGAGTTGCTGAATACACCGCTGGTACGCCGTACCATTCGCGAAGCCGGCGGATTCCAAGAAGTCATGGTGGGCTATTCGGACTCCAACAAGGACGGCGGTTTTCTGTGTTCCAATTGGGAAGTGAGTAAGGCGCAAACCCGCTTAAACAAAGTCGGGCGCGATTGCGGTATTTCCGTAGCCTTTTTTCATGGCCGTGGCGGTTCGGTCAGCCGCGGTGGCGCGCCGACCGGGCGCGCAATTGCCGCGCAACCGGCGGGTACCATACAGGGTCGCATGCGTGTGACCGAACAAGGTGAGGTGGTATCGTCCAAGTTCGCCAACCGGGGTACTGCGGAATATCAAATGGAATCGTTAGTGGCCGGTGTGTTGCGACACTCCATCAAATCCGGCCGTGAGCAGGCGCTCGAACCCAACCCTGAATTTGATGAGGTTATGGAAGCGCTAGCAGGCATGTCGTTTGTGCATTATCGCAAGCTAGCCGAGTTGCCTGGTTTAGTTGATTTCTATCAAGCCGCGAGCCCAGTGGAAGAACTGGTCTTGTTGAAGATTGGTTCCCGGCCTGCGCGTCGTTTCGGTGCCCAGTCTCTCGATGATTTGCGTGCGATACCGTGGGTGTTTGCCTGGACCCAGAACCGTATGATGGTGCCTGGTTGGTTTGGTGTCGGCAGCGCAATCGAACAATTTATATCCGTGCGTGGCGGGTACGGGGAAGATTTGTTAAAGCGTATGTTCGAAGAATCGCGTTTATTTCGGTTGATTGTAGACGAGGTGGAAAAGACTTTGCCCATGGTCAATTTGTCTATTGCCCGTGAATACGCCGACCTGGTACCCGATTCGAATCTGAGCGAACAAGTGTTTTCCATGATCGACGAAGAGTATCAACGCACGGTGAACAGGGTGTTGGCGATTACCGGCGAAACCGGTCTTTGTGAGCGGTTTCCACGTTTAAGCCGTCTACTGGCCTACCGGTTGCCTACCATAGATCAAGTGGGCAAACAACAGGTGCCGTTGATTAAGCACTTTCGCACCTCGGATAAATCCGAGAAAAGCCAGGAAACACTGGTGCCCTTGTTGTTATCGATCAACTGCATCGCAGCCGGTGTCGGCTGGACCGGTTAGCGTTTTAGGCAACAATATGCCTAGCACCGGTGAATGCCCGTTGTGGGTTGAGACTTTACGCCAGGACGCCGAAGCGATGTTTAAAGCCGGTGTCGACGCGGCCGATCCGCAGCGTGCGGTTGAACGTGCGTTGCATGTGTCAGGCGGACAGTTGGAGATTCGTACGGATTTACACACCGACACATTTCGCAGTGAAGATTGGCAACGCGTACACGTCGTTGCCATCGGTAAGGCGGCCTGTGCTATGGGTCGGGCGGTGCAACGTTTAATCCCACCGGCCATGCTCGGGTCACGCGGGCTGGTGGTGACAAATTACGAGAACGTGGTGGATGTCCCGGATTTTGAGGTACTGGGCGCCGGCCATCCCTTGCCGGATGATAACGGTCGTGCGGCTGCTAATGCTGTGGTCGAGCGATTACGAGAGGCGCAAGCCGGCGATCTGGTACTGGTGTTAATCAGTGGCGGGGGGTCGGCGTTGTTGCCATGTCCACCGGACGAGATCACACTGACAGACAAAATCGCCACCACCGATTTGTTACTGGCTTGCGGCGCGGACATCGGACAAATCAACACTGTACGCAAACAACTGTCGTTGCTCAAAGGTGGCGGGCTGGCCAAACTGGCTGCACCGGCCAGTGTGCATGCGCTAATTTTATCGGACGTCATCGGCGACGACTTGAGCGCCATTGCCAGCGGACCGACCGTGCCCGATACCTCTGCTTTTGCGGATGCCATAAACATTCTCAAAAGCAAAAGTGTATGGAAAAAAACGCCTGAAGCGGTGCGCCGCTATCTGCAAGCGGGTGTAGAGGGCAAACACGTTGAAACATTAAAGCCCGGCGACGCGATATTCAGGCAAGTACAAAATACCTTGATTGGCGGTAACACGGTCAGTCTGGAAGCGGTTTACGCAAAAGCGACAGAATGTGGTTATCCGGCCCAGATTTACAGCAAAGCCTTTTGCGGTGAGGCCAGGGTGGAAGCGCAGCGGCTGGCAAAAGCCGCCGCCGATAAAATCGAAACCGCCGATACCCCGTTTGCTTTAATTGCCGGTGGCGAAACGACAGTCGTTTTGCACGGCGATGGCAAGGGCGGCAGGAATCAGGAAATGACGCTGGCTTTCGCCCTGGCCGCGCAAGGATATCCTGCGCTTAAACAATGGGTGTTTCTAAGCGGTGGCACAGACGGACGTGACGGCCCCACCGATGCGGCCGGTGGGATTGCCGATCCCTGGACATTGCAGCGTATACGTACCGCCGGGTACGAATCGGTCAGCTTATTGGAGAACAATGATTCTTACACTGCGCTTAATGCATCCGATGATCTTTTACGTATTGGCGCAACCGGCACCAATGTGGCGGATTTGCAGATCGCGTTATGCATTACTTAACAACGGCGTCTTCAGAAAAAATTTACGCAAGTTTGTTTATCCACTATTCACCTTATCGGTTTAGGAGCCATTGAAAATGATTTACCCCACGTTAGAAATTCCTCATACCCTCGCCGCGGGTCCCGGGCCCGGCAACACCGATCCACGCGTTTTGGAACGCATGTGCAAAACCGGTGTGGCCGACCATATGCAGGCCGATGTATTGCGCGGTATGGCGGAAGCGAAGGAAATGTTACGCACGGCCTGGGGAACAAAAAATGTTTACACCTATGGTGTCGGCGGCACCGGTTTTAGCGGTCTGGATTGTGTTTTAAGCATGATTCTACCCGGCGACACGGTGGTGGCTTTTGTTAACGGTACCTTCAGTGGCATCGACGGGCAAACCATTCGAATGAAGGCAGCCACCCGCGAAGAACTGGGGGCGGACCCGATCAACCCCCAACCGGCCGGCGTGACCATTGTCAATGTACCCCACGGGCAGTCAGTAACCGGCGGGATCATTGACAAGGCCCTGGCCGAACATAAACCCATGTGGGCGTTCATGGCGCATTGGGAAACCGGCAGTGGCCGTATCAACGATCTGCAAGGCTTTAACGACGCCTGCACAAAGCATGGTGCAATGGGTATTGTCGATGCCGTGTCCAGTCTGGGCATCAGCAACTTCAGTATTGACGATTATCCCGCGGTGGTAGCGTGGGCGTCTTGTCCGCAAAAAGGCGTGTTGAGTCTGCCATTGACTTATGCACCAGTCAGTTTTACCGACAAGGCCATCGATGTGGTCAAAAACCGTGGTTGTTACACCTATGTGCATCATCCGATTCTGGAAGGCCGGCATTGGGGTATTGTGAACGGTAAAGACGTCGAGACCGCTGGCTACCATCGCACCCATTCCGCTTATGCTGTGGCTGCGTTTCACGAAGCCTTGCGTATTTTGTTGACTCACACGCTGGAGAAAAAGGCGATGGACTATGCGTTCCACGAGAAAGCATTGCGTCAGGCGGTGGAAGCCATGGGTTGTGAAGTCACATCCAACATGACCAGTCTGGTGGTATTGAACCTACCGGGGGATTTGGCGGGCAAGGAAAAAGAATTGGTCACTAACTGCCGTGCCAAAAATTTTTGCATCTGGCCGACTTTGTCCGAACCGGTTCAGGTACGTATCGGTATCCTGAATCAATTGACCGACGAAGCCATTACCGAGATTGTTAGCCGTTTCGCCGACGCCATGATTGACATGGGTGCGGATGTCGATAAAGATGCAGTATTGAAAGATCTGGAAGCTAATCTAGCAGCGTAGTTTTTGGGGGCCCATTGGATGCGGTGACTGTTTCACCGCATTCACCGGTTCCGATTGTGATATCGCCGATGGCAGTATGTCCATATAGGTAACAAAATGCAATTGGCCTTCTGTAACCTGCCATTGGCAGTTGGCTCTAAACGATCTGTATTTGGTTGCTTGTCACAAGGGTCATAGCCCTTTTTAGTTGGATTCTCCGGACAAGCTAGGATCCTTCGGCCATGTATGAACAGTCATTAACAATTTATCACTAGCCGTTAACGATTTTAAAATCCCCGGTTCTTAACTGCTCTGATAGACTAACTAACGCGCTAATGCATTAATAAACTCACGGACTGTACCTCCGTCAGCGAAAGTTGGACAAAATGGGGTAATTGAATAGGAGAGTGTTTTGGCTCATCGTTCATAACCAAACAGAACGATGATGAGCAAGAGCAACTACCCCAAAGACAGTGCCGAGAAAACGGTACGTGATATACGTCGGGCCACACGGCGTACGTATTCAGTCGAGGAAAAAATTCAGATTGTATTGAAAAATCTTCACGGTGAAGACAGCATTGCCGAGTTGTGTCGGTGCAAGGGAATTAATTCCAACATGTACTACCGTTGGTCCAAGGAGTTTCTGGAAGCGGGTAAGAAACGTCTGGGTCATTACTATGTACTATGTCGGCACACGTGTTTCAAGAAGCAATAGATGTTTATCTGAAATCGAGAATGGACGTATTTTTAGAAAAATCGTTAATATCGTTAATGTTGGGTAGAAACCGCGAAAAATGTGTCTCGCGCCACAGTTGTAAACGTATTCTCGTCCGACCTGACGGACTTAATCGGAGTGAACGCCCAACAAATCGCGTTTTGCTTTGTTCAAGTGCGCAGTGATGGCACTCACGGCACGATCAGTATCACGGCTTTGCACGGCTTGAAATAATTCGCGATGTTGTTCGTTATATTCTTCTATACGCTCTGGCGTCAAAATTTTATCTTTCCTCGCGCTCCACTGGGTATGTCCGCGAATGTCATTGATGCGATTATAAATCCAAAGCATCAACGGATTTTGTGCGCTTTCGGCTAGTGCAAGATGGAAATCTTCATCCGCGTGGGAAAAAGCATTGGGATCGTCGCCTACCGATTCCAAACGTTGTAAAGCTTCATACAGCCGTTGAATGTTGCGTGCATTTGCATTTAACACCGCTAGACGTGCAAGGTGTGATTCAACCGACAATCGTACTTCAATCAATTCCACAGGACTGGTGACTTCGGCAACATCATCTTTGTCCATGCGTTCCCGATACCGAACATAAGTGCCGCTGCCCACCCGGCGCGTGACAAAGTTCGCAATTTCTAGTTGGCGAAGGGCTTCACGCACGGTTCCACGCGCAGCTCCGAATAAACTAGCCAGTTGGCGTTCGGAAGGAAGGCGTTCGTTATAAGAATACTCGCCGCCAACAATTGCACGTCTCAACTCGGCGATGATTCCAGGGGCCCCGCGAGGCACACTTTTGCTATTGGATAAAGTTTCAATTTGCCGGGAGCTTTCAGACGAATCGAGCTTTAACACACCAGTTTGCGGATATTGGTTAGTCACTATAACTAAATTGGTATATTAATGGAGTAGTCCACTCGATCATAATAACTTGTTCGCTTGACTTAAATCAAATATAGTGTTTTTCTTGGTTTTAGGTGATATTTTTTGACATACTAGATCGGTTGGTCAAAATACTGATTGGTATAAAATTGGTATAGACGGATTATAATCAACACTTTTCAATCACTTTGGTGCAATAGCTCATGGCATTTCCAACGCATACTCGGTACTTGATTATTGGTGCCGGCATTCATGGTCTCAGCACTGCTTATCACTTGGCACTTGAGCTGAAAACCAAGGGTAAGGGTAGCGGTGAAGATATTTTGGTGATTGATAAAACAGCAATTGCTGCTGGCGCTTCAGGTATCGCATGCGGGGTCGTTCGCAATAATTATTTTCAACCGGCTATGCGTGAGTTGATGGCGCAGTGTGTTGAAGTCTGGGAAAGCGACCCAGCAGCCTATAGTTATCACCCAGTTGGATATATGCAGATTAGTCCTGAGTCCATGCACACGGATGTTGCGAGTATCGCCGAACAGCAAAAAGCCATTGGCTACGAATCCGTTTTTATCGAAGGCGAAAAAGATTCGTCGGACTATATGAAAACAATGTTCGACGATTGGCAAGCCAAAGGCATTACTTCGGTGTTGCATGAGAAAAAAGGCGGTTATGCCAACAATACAAAGAGCATGTACGGTTTGGCAGGGAAGGCTGAAGCAGAAGGTGTGCGCATTATGACCGGTGTAAAAGTCACCGGTTTTAAATCTGCGAACGGCACTGGAGCTATCACTGCGGTGGAGACCGAACGTGGCGACATCACATGCGATTTTGCCGTGATCGGTGCCGGACCGTGGGTCAAATCCATGTGGGATATGTTGGAATTACCCAAGACCGTCAGTATCAAAGGGGCGGATGGTTCTATGCACGACGATATACCGATGTGGGTTTATTGGTGTCTTGAGGAGGGCACGCTGGGTGTGGATCCGGGAATGCAGAAAACCAATGACGGTGAAATGCCTCCTGTCATTCACGTTGATAGCGATGTTCCGTTGTATTCGGACATCGATGGTTCTCTGATAACCGACAAAATGTGGGGTATTTATTACAAACCCGATTTTAATTTCGGTGGCATCCAAGGCGGCGCGGCACCTTACAAAGTCCAAACAGATCCCAATGAGGTGGCGGTCGATCCTTATGGTGTCGATTCGCCGGAATTCATTGTTGACGACAACTTTGCGCATATGTGGTGTTCCGCTTTAGCCCATTGCCAAAAACGCTTTTCCGGTAAGATTGAAAAATACAAAAAGGAACCATCAGGCGGGTTGGGTTGTTTTACACCGGACAGTTTTCCAGTTATCGATGTCTTTCGCGAAAACTGCTATATCATTGCCGACTCCAATCATGGTTACAAAATGATTGGGGTTGGAAAGTTGGTTGCAGAGGAAATTTGTGGTGTACCGAGCAAGTTATTGGAACCTTTCCGATTTTCGCGTTATGCTGAAGGTAAGTTGCACCCCGTCTCCCATAGCCCGTTTCCGTGGAGTTGAGCTAGCGTTTAATTTAGCTAATAGTTGATTAATCCAAAACAAAACTAGGAGGGCCATCAATGGCTGCAAAGAAACGTAAGACTAAAAAGACAGCGAGCAAGAAAACCCAAGCGAAAAAAACAGGGACAAAAAAGAAGGTAGCAAAAAAAACCACTAAGAAAAAAGCGCCCAAGAAAACTGCTCCACGAAGAACAAGACCGGAGTCCACTGATCTTGAAAGACAGGTAAACAAGCCGGGACGCGCCGAATTAGTCAAACAGGTACGCGAAAAAATCAACGAACTCGGTATCACCTATATTTACTATCAGTTTATTTCCGTTACCGGGCGTATTGTCGGTAAAGGGATACCCGCCGACCATTGGGAACGAACCGCAGAGAGAGGTTTCCAGTTGGTCTACGGTTCCACGGCCAATCTTTTTATTGACCGCCACGGTGACTATATCGGTTATGGTCCGGAAGCCATGGAGCTGGTCGGTATCCCCGACCCTGAAACATTTTGTCAGTTGCCTTGGGACAAACGTGTCGCACGCGTATTTTGTACCTGTTATCGAAACAGGGAGGAGCGCGAGAATCCGGGTGTAGCACTGACGTCAGATTGCCGCGGTAATCTTAAACGCTTCCACAGAGAATTTCAGGACAAGTATAAAATGGACTTTCGTGTCGGTACCGAGCCGGAAATGATGTGGCTAAAACGCGGCGAAGATGGCAAGCCCGCCGGTGGTTTCTCAAACCCCTATTGTTATCACATCGACCAGTTCGAATCATTGCGGCCGGTGTTCATGCAGGTGATCGAGTACTGCAATGCGATGGGTCTGGACATGATCCAGGGCGATCACGAAGACGCGCCGGGCCAGCTCGAGTTGAACTGGACCTTCGACGACGTAGTGCGTAATTCGGATCGACTTTCTACTTATCGCCAGATATGCGCACAAGTGGCACGAGAAAACAATTTGATCGCCTGTTTTATGACTAAGCCGTTTATGAACGTTTCGGCTTCCGGTTGCCACACCAATATCTCACTGTGGAAAGGCGGCAGCGAAAGTGTCAATCGCTTGCACCACGATGTCCTGCCGGCGATGGACAACGTATTCACTTATCGATCGGGTGGAGAAAACACGTTCATGCCTGATACCGACGATCCCCAACTGCCCGGCAAGGTCGGTTTGCAGTGTGTCGGCGGCATTGTCAAGCACCTAGGCGCACTCACCGCGATCGGATGTTCAACAGTCAACTCTTACAGACGCCTGTGGGATACCGGATTTTGGGCGCCGGTATTTGCCGATTGGGGATATCAAAACCGCACGACAGGTTTGCGCATTTCGGCACCGGGCCGGTTCGAATACCGCGCGGTGGACTCAATGGTTAATCCATACCTTATGGGGGGTGCGCTGTTGAAAGCTTTTGCGGATGGTATCGATAACAATATCAATCCCGGCAAACCAGAGAATCGTAACATTTATCAGGCGATGGAAGCCGGAAAACAAGTCAAAAAGTTACCCATGTCACTGGGTGAAGCACTCGACAGGCTTGCCAACGATGAGATCATTAAGTCGGCTATGCCGGATGAGATGTACAGGATTTTCCATTGGTACAAAAACGACGAATGGGAAAAATTTATGCACACCTCCACCGAGTGGGACTTGGATATGTACTTGGATTGTCTTCCATAAATTACAAACAGCGTCCTGTTGGGCAGGGCTATTGCTCCGTCCACAACGGTTACACCGAATAGTGACGTTGGTCTTTCTTTAACTTTTAATTTTCGGAGATTCAACAATGTGCGGAATTGCGGGTCTTATCCATAGAGGTAAGAGTTCGAACATCGGGCAGGAGATGACTCAAATGCTTCAATCTTTGAAGCATCGCGGGCCTGACTCGACAGGTTTCGCGCTCTACGGCAAACCCAGTAATGGGCAATATGTCATGCGATTCAAAGTCGCGGAACAGGACGAAATGAAAACGGGTTTCGATATTCATCGCCAGGTAAAAGAGCGTGAAGAAGCAGTGGAAGTGCGGATGCAGGAGTATGATGTCACCATTCACCAACAGGAACCGGTCACCGAATACGCCCACCGATATACTTTTTCTTTCGATGGCGATCTGCGCCGTTTGGCCGATTACATCGAGGATATCGACAGTGTGGAAATCTTGTCCATCGGTCATGCCCTGGAGTTGGTGAAAGATCTGGGTGACGCTACCATGGTGTCGGAGCAATATGCCTTGGGCAACTTCGAAGGTACACACGGTATCGGCCATACGCGCATGGCGACCGAATCCGACGTCGACATTCGTTCTGCTCATCCATATTGGGCGTATCCGTTTAACGATGTTTCCGTGGTTCACAACGGTCAGTTGACTAATTATTGGAAAAACCGGCGTGATCTGGAACGCCGTGGTCATCGTTTTACATCCAATTGCGATTCGGAATTGATTGCGGTGTACATAGCCGATCGCATTGATCAAGGCGACGAGTTGGAAGAAGCTATGCACCGTTCCATCGACGAACTCGACGGTGTATTCACCTATCTCGTAGCGACCAGCGATAAACTAGGCATGGCTAAGGATGTCATGGCCGCCAAACCCATGGTGTTATACGAAAGCGATGAGTTTGTCGGCCTGGCCTCCGAAGAAGTCGCCATCCGCAGTGTATTCCCCCATGAAATCGATACTTGGGATCCCTACAACGGGGAGGTGAAAGTATGGCAAGCGTAGAAGCCCAATCCAAAGACAAATCCCATGAAATGGGATTACACACCGAAGAACTGACCGGGCGTACACAACAACGTTTTTTCTCAGCGACTGAAGAGGAAAACTATACCTATCCGTGGTCGTACGATGTCGACTTTGACAGCAAAAGCGAATTCGACGCCGCCGACATGGACATTCGCTCAATCAATTTAAAAATCCGGGAATTGATGAAAACCGGGCATGGCATCATTACTGTCAAGAATCCCGGCGCCCGTCACTCGCTGGGTGTCGGCATTCTTAATCGATTGAATCTCAATTTCGAAGGCAGTCTGGGTTATTTCGGTTGCGGTCTGATCGATGGTCCCAATATACGCATCAGCGGCCGTGTCGGTTGGTCATGTGCGGAAAATATGATGGCTGGTACGGTAGTGGTCGAAAAAAATGCGGGCTCATTGTTTGGTGCTGCAATCCGCGGTGGCGATCTGGTATGCAGAGGCAACGCCGGTGCTCGGGTTGGAATTGACCAAAAGGGTGGCACCATTATTGTCGGCGGTCAAGTCGGTGCGTTTACGGGTTTCATGATGCAACGTGGCCGCATGGTAGTCCTTGGCGATGCCGGTGACAACCTGGGTGATTCCATGTATGACGGAACGATCTATGTCGCGGGAAATATCAAGAGCCTCGGCGTGGACTGTGTGGAAGGTGAAATGACCGATCTGGATCGCAAATGGTTGAGTGCGAAACTTTCCTTGCATGGTATGCAAGCACCCAACGGTGTCGAGAACATCAAGAAATTGGTGTCCGGCAAACAATTGTGGAATTACGATAACCTCGAGCCCACCGAAAAGAAATTGGTGCTGTAACGAATTCACAGGAGACTAATTGTGGCTGGTTTACCCCCAAAAAGAGACGCCTACAACCTCGGCAAAAGTTTTATTTTTACCCCCGAGGTGATGGACGATATTCACATCAAGGCCGAACTCGGTCGTTACCGCATGCGCGGTTTTTCATTGTTCAAGAAAATCCCAACCTGGGATGACTTGACCTTCTTGCCGGGTACCTTGACCCGTTTTGTTATTGAAGGTTACCGCGAGAAGTGTTTAACCAAGACCGTTATCGGACCACGCGCCAAACGGCCGCTGGAACTGGATATACCGATCTATGTCACCGGCATGAGTTTCGGTGCCTTGTCTTACGAGGCAAAAACGGCTTTGGCTCGTGGCGCCACAATGGCGGGCACGGCGACCTGCTCCGGCGAAGGCGGTATGATTCCGGACGAACGCCGTTATTCGGAAAAATGGTTTTATCAATGTATCCAGTCCCGTTACGGTTTTAATCCGAATCATCTGCGCCTGGCCGACGGTGTTGAGTTCTTTATCGGTCAGGGTTGTAAAGTCGGTCTCGGTGGTCACCTGATGGGCCAGAAGGTGACCGACCAGGTAGCGGAAATGCGTTCGTTGCCGGCCGGTATCGATCAACGTTCGCCAGCACGTCATCCCGACTGGTTAGGACCCGACGATCTCGCGCTGAAAATTCAAGAGATACGCGAGGCGACGGATTGGCAAATTCCAATCCAGTTAAAACTCGGCGCAGCACGGGTTTACGACGACGTGCGCATGGCAGCTAAAACCGATCCGGATTCTATTTACATCGATGGTATGGAAGGCGGTACCGGTGCTGGGCCACACCTGGCCACCGAAGAGACCGGTGTGCCGGGTATTGCGGCCATCCGTCAGGCTCGCCGCGCATTGGATGATGTCGGGAAATCGGATGATATCTCGTTGGTTTATGCCGGCGGTATTCGCAACGGTGGCGATGTAGCCAAGGCCTTAGCGTTAGGCGCCGACGCAGTAGCCATCGGTCACTCCGTAATGATGGCGTTGAATTGCAACAAGGATATTCCCGAAGCCGATTTCGAAAAAGAAATGGGTGTGCAGGCGGGTTATTGTTATCACTGTCATACTGGCCGTTGCCCGGTCGGTGTCGCGACCCAGGATCCGGAATTGCGCAAACGCTTGAATCCGGACGAAGCGGCCGAACGCGTGTACAACTTCTTGCATTGTCTTGCGATTGAATGTCAGATGATGGCGCGTGCTTGTGGCAAGACTAATGTACATTCGCTGGAACCGGAAGACTTGGCTGCATTGACCATGGAAGCATCCGCTTTGGCGCAAGTGCCGCTAGCCGGCACGCAGCACACCGTCGGCCGGCCCGACATGACACGTTTTTAGGAGACATTGACCATGACTGATCAAGACATCAATCATTTTCTTGAGACCGATGGCCTGGATTCCGAGCGTGAACGGGTTATCGGTCAGCATATCGGTTATCGCTATGACGTTAACCTTGTCCCCGATATGGACCGGGTAACACCGTTTCTAAAAAAATACATGGAAATTATGGGTTGGCACGATTTGAATTGGCTGGAAGACGTACATATGGGTTACGAAGAAGGACACCCGGCGGTTTTCGACCGCAATATCAACGGCTGGGTAACTATTCCACAGGACATCACATTGCCTGACAACCAACAGGACCGGGACATGATCGCGCGTGAGTTGTTGGTCAAGTTTCAAATGTCTAAAACTCACCCGTTGGTGGATCTTCGTAAAGCCTACGAAAAATTTAATTAAAGTTCTCCTCTGCTTGTACTTATCCGGCGCTGTGCGCCGGATGTATTTTTCTAGCCTAAAAGTGATGCCGGAGCTCACTGTGTTATCCGTAATATTCCCGTGACCGATTCCAGTAATGTTGAATTGCGAGGTAAACCCGTCACGGAGAAAATAATCGAAGGGGTCAACGCCGGTGTTGCGGAATTAAAACAAGCCGGATGGGCGCTCCGCCTGATGTCGTTAAAGATTGGTGATAACCCCGCCATCGATTTATATATCCGCAATCAACGGCGCGGCGCCGAACGCGCCGGCATTGAATTTATCGAAAAGAAATACCCGGAAGATATTTCCCAAGAGGAAATTCACGCGGCCATCGTCAACATGAATGCCGATCCACGCGTGACTGGAATCATTTTGCAACGCCCTGTGCCGGACACTTTGCCAATAAAGCAATTACAGTCCACCATTCATCCCTTAAAAGATGTGGAAGGCATGCACCCCGCTTCTATCGGCAATATTGTTTACAACGAGCTTGAGTTGGGTCCGTGTACGGCGGTCGCATCGGTGGAAATGCTCAAGAGTACCGGCACCGACCTCCAAGGATTGGAGGCGACGGTGATCGGGCACTCGGAAATTGTCGGTAAACCCATCGCCTTTCTGCTCATGTCCGAAGGCGCAACGGTTACGGTGTGTCATCATCTGACCCGCCAGGTCGCGGTGCATTCGCGCCGCGCTGACGTCGTGTTTGTCGCCGTCGGCAAAGCCGGGCTATTGCGAGGAGATATGATCAAACCCGGTGCGGTCGTCATCGATATCGGTATTAACCAGATCGAAGGCCCTGATGGGGAACCAAAGATTGTCGGTGATTGCGATTACGTCTCCTGTGCCGAAGTGGCCGGATGGATTACACCTGTCCCCGGCGGTGTCGGCCCGGTCACGGTCGCGGTACTCATGCGCAACACTTTGGTGGCGGCCGGCCGGCAACGGGAAAAATACGAACAGCAGTTTCAAAGTCATTTGTAGTTCTTTTTCGATCTCAGATGATTTGAGTGTTCATTATCGTTGTGAGCTTATTCGGCTTCACTTGGGACAGGCTCCACGAAGCTATCTCGTCTTTATATACTTAAGATAGCTGTGTCCAGATCGGTCTCGCATCATTCTCATTCCGGTTTGTTAGTGATAAGCTGATATGCATGTCACGTTTCAATCCTCAAGACTTACGCCGGGCCCTGGGGGCGTTTGCAACCGGTGTTACCGTGGTGACTACCATCGATTCGGTTGGACAACCGCGGGGTTTCACCGCGAATTCGTTTACATCGGTTTCCTTGGATCCTCCTCTCGTTCTTGTCTGTGTGGCAAAGGCGGCACCCAGTTGTTCGGTGTTTTCGAACACGGAGCACTTTGCGATCAATATTTTAGCGGAGTCGCAGCGAGCCGTTTCCGCGAGCTTCTCGTCCAAGGACGGAAAACGGTTTTCGGAAATTAATTGGCAGAAAGGGAGCACTGGCAGCCCGCTAATCGAAGAGGTCGTGGCCTGGTTCGAGTGTGTTAAACATGACACGGTGGACGCGGGGGATCATTTCATTTTGCTTGGCCGCGTTGTTGACTATCAGTACACATCGAAAACGCCTATCGGTTACTGCCGGGGCGCTTATGTCACTTTTGGTTTGGCCGAAGCGGCGATTAGGGCATCCGAACACCAAGACTTGATGCGTGTCGCAGCCATTGTCGAGTACCGGGGCACTATCTATCTTGTGCGTAATAAGATAGCGGATACGTTTGATTTACCAACTGCTTCACGGCTGGGTAGTATAGAAGACGCAGACAGTTTGATTGGAAAGCTGAACGCAGCGGGAATAAATGCGGGTTTGGCGTTTTTATTTTCGGTGTATGAAGACCCGCAAACAGGCGAGCAGAATATCGTTTATCGGGGCGAGGCAAAATCTGTTGATCCGGACGCGAAGGACTATTTTGTCCAGCTAGTCGAAATTCCGTGGGAGAAAATAGAAAACGATACAGTACGTACCATGCTAAAGCGCTATGTTCATGAGCGGCAGGAAGACACTTTCGGTGTTTACGTCGGCAACGCCGAGGCAGGACGGGTGGACACCTTGGTGGAATCATGGCACGGTAGTCATTACATGTAGAGATATTCGCTCGTTTTCAACTTTAATTCAGATCTTACGTTTTAGCTTTGGACTTCGGGCTTAAATAACATACGTGTCCGTTCTCATTTCCGTTTCAAACCTTTCCAAGGTGTACGCTAGCGGATTTCGCGCGCTCGACGAAGTCGATTTGGAAATTCAGCGTGGAGAAATACTGGCGTTGCTGGGCCCAAATGGTGCGGGTAAGACAACATTAATCAGTATTGTTTGCGGAATCGTCAATCCTACTACGGGAACCGTTACCGTCGATGGGTACGATATTATTAAAGACTTTCGCAAGACGCGCGAACTGATCGGACTGGTACCGCAAGAACTCACGACCGATGCATTCGAAACGGTATGGGCAACGGTATCATTCAGCCGTGGGTTGTTCGGTAAGAAACCGAACCCCAAGCACATTGAAAATGTTCTGAAGGACTTATCTTTGTGGGATAAAAAAGACAACAAGATCATGGAACTATCCGGCGGCATGAAACGCCGCGTGTTGATTGCAAAAGCCCTATCTCATGAACCATGCATTTTGTTTCTCGACGAACCTACGGCCGGTGTCGATGTGGAGTTACGCCAGGAAATGTGGCGAATGGTTCACCAGTTGCGTGAATCGGGTGTGACTATCATTTTGACCACTCATTACATCGAAGAAGCCGAGGAAATTGCCGACCGTATCGGTGTCATCAACAAGGGTCAAATCATTCTGGTCGAGGATAAAGCGGAATTAATGCGCAAGCTCGGGCAAAAACAGTTGATTCTTGATTTGAGACAAAGTTTGGCCGAACTTCCCGCATCGCTCAATAGCTATGACATCAAACTCGCTTCCGAAGGTTGCCAATTAATTTATACCTTCGATATGGCCAAAGAAAAAACGGGTATCGCACGATTATTGCAAGATCTCACGGCGGCAGGCATTAATTTTAAGGACTTAAAAACCGAACAAAGTTCGTTGGAGGATATCTTTGTGGATCTGGTAAGCGAATCGAAATGAATTTTTCCGCGGTAAAAGCGATTTACCTATTCGAGATGGCGCGTACCGGACGTACTTTGTTTCAAAGTGTCGTTTCACCAGTAATATCAACTTCGTTGTACTTTGTCGTATTTGGTTCCGCCATCGGTTCACGGATCACGCAGATCGACGGAGTAAGCTATGGTTCATTCATCGTGCCCGGTTTGATCATGTTGTCTTTGTTGACACAAAGTATATCCAACGCATCTTTCGGAATTTTCTTCCCGAAATTTACCGGAACCATTTACGAACTCTTGTCTGCCCCGGTCTCCTATTTCGAAATTATTTTGGGTTATGTGGGGGCTGCCGCTACCAAGTCGATTATTTTGGGCGCCATTATCCTGGCAACGGCCGGTTTGTTTGTACCCTTGCGTATTGAGCATCCGGTCTGGATGGTGTTATTTCTCGTTACGACGGCGCTTACCTTCAGTTTGTTCGGTTTCATTATCGGTGTTTGGGCGGACAATTTTGAAAAATTACAAATTATTCCGCTGTTAGTCGTTACACCGTTGGTTTTCCTTGGTGGCAGTTTTTACTCGATAAATATGTTGCCACCATTTTGGCAAACAGTGACCTTGTTTAATCCGGTTTTGTATTTGATTAGCGGTTTTCGCTGGAGTTTTTATGAAATCGCCGATGTTAGAGTGGGTGTTAGTTTGATCATGATCACACTATTTCTGGGTTTGTGTGTTGCCGTCGTTTGGTGGATATTTAAAACCGGTTATCATGTAAAACGTTAGCGGGAAATCACTGTTGTTTAACTCTCGTAGACTTTGTAAAACACAACTATATTTTTTCTAAACTAGTCGTTTTGCGTCTGCAAATACGCGCGTCCATTCCAAAATCCGGATGGACTTGCGAAGACCGGTAGGCCAAAAGGGGTCGAATTTAATAAGCGATTGCAACGTTTGTAAATTATCGGTCTCGACGATCCACAAACCGCCGGCTGGCGCACCATTCTCCGTGTCTTTGAGAGGGCCAGCAGAATGAATCTGATTTGCGTTTCGCTCCAAAAAAGTCAAATGTTTCTGCAGGTGTTTTGACCGCATGCCAGCATAGTTTTCATCATCATCAAATAATATGGCGTACATCATGAGTTGGGTTCCGGTTCTTGTGTTGTTGACGAAACCCAGGATAAACCGGCAAATTTCACAAATGAATGCCAAAAATTGCAGTGCAAATAGGCAAAAATGCGGGACTTGAACTGGAACGATCTTCGCTACGTACTGGCCGTTGCACGTACCGCGTCTTTTTCGAGTGCGGCGCGAACACTCGGCGTTAACGAAAGTACGGTCGCTCGTCGTGTTGCCCAGGCGGAGCAACAATTAGGTGTTCGGCTGTTCGAGCGAAGTCCGGGCATTCTGTCTCTGACCAAATCGGGGCAGGTCGTCATTGAGTATGTCGAACGTGTTGAGTTGGATATACGAGCATTGGAAAATGCAGTTTCGGGTGCTGACAAGTTAGCGGCGGGTTCGGTTCGCATTACCTCCGTACCGATAGTCATCAACCACATACTCGTACCAGCCCTATCAAATTTGCTTGATGAACAACCCCAATTGCAGGTGGAGCTTATCGCCGAACCACGCAATTTAAGTTTAATGAAGCGGGAAGCGGACTTGGCGGTTCGGCTAGCACGACCCAGCGAAGAAATGCGGATTGTCGCACGCCGTATTGGGCAACTTGATTACGCTGTGTTTGGGCGTTCCGGTCTTTGCATGAAATCGCTGCCGTGGATTACTTACGAAGATTACATGGCGGACCTGCCACCGGCACGCTGGATCGCCGATAGAAATACGCACGCTGAAAATACGCAGACTCAAATATTAGTCAATGATGCCGAAGCAATTCTCGAGTGCATAAAAGCCGGGCTCGGAAAATCGATACTACCCGTTGCTATTGCCGAGCAAGAACCTGGTCTCGTGCGTTTAGAAGATGATTTAGTTCCGATGTCAAGAGAAGTCTGGTTAATGGTCCATCCGGAGTTGCGTGAATTAGCGCGCGTTAGAATAGTCATGAATTGGTTGATCTCGCTCTTCGGTCAACTGCAGCTAGCGAATGCAATGGAATTCAGTTGAATAATGAAGGAATATTTTGGCGATTAATGATGGCTGCTAAAGCGTAAAAAATATCTGCATGGGTGGTAAAGAGTTTACGAGTGAGTCGATGTAGAATTTGTTCAGAAGTATTCTTGATTCGTGTGTACGGTTTCATCTAAATCAATTTAGTTTATACTAAGCGTCAAGCTCTTCACCACCATGTAGGATCACTTTTTCTAACTATGACTGATAACGCGCTAACCGAACGACGTCGTTTGGCACAAAAAGTGCGCCAAATCTGTATCGAAGTTGCCATAGCCGGATATGAAAATGCTTCAATGAGCGGATTGTGTCATGAAGGTGCGTGGGAAGCAGCAGTTAGCGCCATGCGTATGGTGAAAATCGAGGCTATCGTAGATGATTTTGTCGATTTAGATCTTTCTCTAGAGCCGTAGTTAACCTGTGCTCCACGCGCGAGGGCGCTTCATTCCCGCAATCTTGCATGTTTGTTTTACATACCCGAACGGAAATAAATTAAACAATCGAGCCTTGGCCACTGCTGTCCCATAAACTGTCATAGCGCTATACAGACTTGAAACGGATGGGTATTGGGTGGTGGTTTATCGTTTTTGAGTAACGTGAGCAGGTCACGTTTTTGGAACAGGTTCAATTGCAACAATCGGAGTATTTGTTGCAACGAGCGATTCAGTCGACTGGCGAATTTCAAGTAGGCGAGCAATAGATAAACACACAAGGCGATCCAGATTTGTGTCATGACGGCGTTTTTCGTTGTCCCCAAAAAGGCCTTAATCTTTAAGTTCTGTTTAATCCATTTGAAGAACAACTCGATTTGCCAACGTTGTTTGTAAATGTCGGCAATGGTTTTGGCACTGAGCCGTGTGTGATTGGTGATAAAGTAATATTGTTTACGGGTAGCCGCATCGTAGTAACCCACCCGACGCACATCGGGCAGTTGTTTTTTACGCGAACGATCAGAAGTATAACGAATGATCTGATCGCTGGTCACGCCGCTGGAGCGATCCACGGCTAAGCGCTGGATCACCCGGTACTTGGCGTTGCTGCGCAGGCGGGTGACAAAGAAAACACCACGATTATTCAACGTCTTATACCACCCGTAATCGCTGTACCCGCGATCGAATACGACGATACTGCCCTGCGGCAATGTGAGTGTTTTGGCATAGTCACTATCGGACACCTTGCTATCGGTCAGGGCCACGAATGCCGGGATCATACCGCGATGATCCAGCCCCACTTGCAGCTTCATTGCCCCCTTGCCGAGCGCATAGTGCGACCACGGGAACAGTTTCAGCGATAAATCAATCAAGGTGGCATCGAGCGAATACAAGGGGTTTTTAAATCGAAACCCATGGCGTGGCGCTAACCCCTGACAACGCGCATACAGTTTGGCAAATAAGGCCTCGTATAACGAACACGGTTGGTGCTGATTCAATCGCGCTAACGAAGAACGGGCAATGCGCCCCGTGCCCAAATGGTATAAATGGGCACACTGCGCATCCATATTCGATTCCACATCGCGCAAACTCATGCGTCCCGATAATTGACCTAAAGCGAGCGCGATAAATTGAGACCAACGGCTGGTTTTGCGTAATGCACGACCCTGATGGTGTCGTTTGGCCAACGTCTCAAATTCATGTCGACACACCAGTTTAAGCAGTTGTGCAAAGACTGTGTTACGATGGGCCATCGCCTAATTCCTCCCGCGATATCAATGTTTTGTCACAAATCCATTGTAACAACAACGGCGGAATTAGGCGCCTTCCCCTTCCTCTTTATGGGACAGCAGTGAGCCTTGGCCGCTTTTTTGTCGCAGTTCAAATGTGCAGCCAGGTGTTTTGCAACATGTCGAATATCCGGAGTGATGCCACGGTCGGTGTAGTATTCGCGCATGAAATTGATCGCTACCCAGTGCTCATCGGTCAGAACTAACCCATCTTCATGGGCTAATGCATCGGCTAGCTGTGGTGTCCAATCGTCGGGATTAACGAGGTAACTTTCGTCGTCGCATTGTACCGTAATCTGGTTCGTTGTCTTGGGCGCCATTTCGAATAACCTGATTTTTCCAGTCTGAGGTTTACCTGGTGCAGAGCAACCGAAAAATAGTGGAAAACGGGACAAGCCAAAACGCGTCGACACTCGAAGTCAAGTTGTATTGTGTTTGTGTCATGCTCTCAAGCATACGGTTGTTCGTTGTATTAGAAATATAACCTTTGTACGAAATGTATGTCTTGATGTCGATCAAGGTGGGCCTTTCCCCGACGCTGTCATAATAGCTCGTCCTTCGGTTAGAAAAAAATGACGGACACTTCGCCAGATCTCAAGTCGACATCTCCCGGTACCGAAAATAGCCGTAGCGAAGCGCATTCAAGCTTTGCACTTTTTCGTTATGGTTTTCGTCCTTTCTTCATGCTCGCCGGGTTGTATGCAACGCTGGCGATACCGGGCTGGATGATTTTTCTGAACTGGTTCGATTGGTCCGGATCACCCTTACCTCCGCTTGCGTGGCATGCGCATGAAATGATCTATGGTTTCGTAATGGCGGCTATTGCGGGTTTCTTGTTAACTGCAATCCCGAGTTGGACGGGCCGGCGTGGTTTCGCCGGTATGCCGCTAATCGCGCTTGTCGTCGTATGGTTTACAGGTCGCGCGGCCGTTACTTTGCCGCTTGGTTTGAGTCCTGTATGGATTGCCATTATCGATCTCGCTTTTCCGGTGGTCCTTGCACTCGCTATCGTTCCCTCGCTCGTTCGCTCAAACAATCGGCGCAATCTTGTTTTCATTGGTTTTCTTGCACTACTCTTTATATCGAATTTACAGTTCCATCTTGCCGGTGCGGTATCGACCACTACTCTTCATCTTGCGGTGAACACCGTGTTGCTGATGGTTGCTTTAGTAGGTGGGCGTATCATACCGGCCTTCACCTCAGCGAGACTTAAACAGCGTGGATTCGACATCCGAATTCCCACTCATCCAGTACTCGATATCGCAAGTCTGTTTGCAGTTGTCATTGTTGTTTTGGTTGATATTGTTTTTCCCGGCGGTAAAATCGCTGGCGCGACCGCGGCACTGGCTGCCGCGTCATTGGGACTGCGGTTAGCGCGTTGGCAAGGGCACCGTACGATCGGCGAGCCCATCCTTTGGATACTTCACGTTGCATACGCATGGTTGCCCGTCGCACTTGTACTGAAAGCAATGTGGTTATTGGGTGGATTGTTTGCCAGTGAGACCTGGTTGCACGCCCTCACTGTAGGCGCGTTCGCGACCATGATACTCGCCGTCATGAGCCGTGCTGCCCTCGGTCATTCAGGACGTACAATCGTCGCTTCGCGAAGTGCTACAATTGCTTATCTATTGCTATTCGGCGCCGCGTTAAGCCGTGTATTTGGGCCCACAATTTTTCCAAACGCAGCAACAGTATGGCTCGCCGGTGCCGCAGCATTTTGGACTACTGCCTTCGCTCTTTTCCTTTTCACATACGCTCCCATCCTGTGTGGGCCTCGCGTAGACGGGCGGCCAGGTTAATGTTACGTTTGTTACCGGCTGTTCCCTTGTTGAGGATGCGCTTACTGTTATAAGGCTGGTGGTTTTTATGACACTAAAATTTTGTGAGCATCAACAGGATAATCAGAGCTTCCTCAATCCGGCGTTACCCCTGTGGTCCAATTAAGAAGAAACATGACAACGCAATTGATCTTGAGCGTGAACTGTGAGTGAGGTGTTTGATGGCTGTTGCCAATGCAGACAGGTCACGTATCGCGTTGTTGGGCAGTCCAAAGCGCTGTTTGTTTGTCATTGCACGGAATGTCAACGGCAATCGGCCAGCGCATTCGGTATGGCGTTTTGGGTGGCTCCGACGAGTATGGAAGTTGACGGTGTTCTTAAAGATTGGGTCCGTGATACGCCTAGAGGGAACAAATAATTTGTCAGTTTTGTCCTGACTGTGGTACCCGGTTGTTTCATCGACAATCCGGGAATAAAGACTTGATCAGTATCAAACTGGGTACATTGAACGATACAAGTAATCTAAGACCGGTCGCCCATATTTGGCGCGACGGCGCACAGTCATGGGTAGACATTGACGAGTCTTGTTTGATTTATCCTGGCAATCCAGAAGATTTTCAACAAATTTTCGAAGCGTGGAAAAATTTACAAAAGTAAGAACATGACTCTGCAACTTTTCGGCAGACATACCTCGTACAATGTTCAAAAAGTGCTTTGGTTGCTTGACGAACTCGGGCTCGAGTACCAACACATTCAGTTGGGCGGAAAATATGGTGGTACCGATTCGCCGGAATTTGGAAAAATGAACCCCATGCGTAAAGTACCGGTGCTGAAAGACGATGACAGAGTGATATGGGAGTCCAATACGATATTACGCTATCTTGTCGATGCGTATGGCGAGAGCGAATGGAAGGTTAAAGATTCCTACCAACGCTCGGAATACGAACGCTGGATGGATTGGGCGCAGTCACGATTCGAACGGGCATTCGATGGTGTGTTTTGGGGTTATTACCGTACTCCCCCTGAGTTAAGAGACGAGAAAGCTATACAGAAGAGTGAGGCCGCTTGTAAAGAATGCCTTGAAAAACTTGATGGTCAATTGCAGGGTAAGTCATACGTGGTTAGCGAAAATTTATCTTTAGCTGACATTTGTAACGGTGTTTTCATTTATCGACTAGTGGAAATCGATTTGGATATACGTTTACCTGGACAGGTAGAAGCTTGGTACGGCCGACTCAAATCATTGTCCGGTTACCAGAAATGGGTAATGAGCGACTTTACGGAATTAAAAGGACGGCTGGCTTATTGAGCACAAAAACATTCAGGTCAATGATCGAACTCACAAAGGAACAAATAGCCCAATTTAACAAAGACGGGTTTCTGATTGTCGATAAACTCATAGACGATGACACCGTACAACGAGTCGCCGATCGCTATGAGCCGATGTTTCGCGGCGAATTCGCCACCGGCATATTACCCGATGAAGTCAACTGGCAGGAGGGCAGAGATCCGCCCGAATTGACCCGTCAAATATGCAATGGTTGGAAGGGCGATAAAGTCATTGCCCGCGTGGTGCTCCGTGAGGACATCGGTCGGGCGTGCGCTACCTTAGCCGGATGGACGGGCGCACGGGTTATGCAGGACAATGTGATATGGAAGCCACCAGGTGCACGACCACTTGGGTTCCATCAAGACAACTCTTATTTGGAATGGTTATCACCACGAGAATTACTGAGCTGTTGGATTGCCTTGGATGACACCACGGCTGGGGGTGGCACCTTGGAAGTGGTCAAAGGTTCCCATCGTTGGGGTCGTTTCCCACCCGCATCAGAATTTCATGGACCCGAATACTACCGCCAAGAGATGGAAGCGGCTGCAGCCAAACTCGGTAAGATACCGGAGATTGTCCCCGTTGTTGTTCCACGTGGTGGCGGATCGTTTCATCATGGTTGGACCTGGCATGGTTCCGGTTTTAACAACAGTAAAAACCCACGCCGATCTCTAGTGGTGCACAGCGTATCGTCCGAAACCGAATACGTTCCTGAGCGCTTGGGGCAAGGAATTGGCAAAATATACGGTCGCTACAAACGCGTGGGTGACAACCAAATGGACGAAAACAATTTTCCCATCACTTGGACAAAGGATGGCCGGCGCACAACACAATTACAAGTCTATTTGAAATAATTTTTTGTGGGTAGCAAGAAACGGATTGCTGCTCCCTATTGTGAATCTGTAGTCTTCTCGTTGAATTTTAAACCTTACGTTACTTGACGAGGAGAACTTATGACCTTTCAGATTCACGCGTTACCAGCCGACAATTTCAAGCCACTATTCACGTTATCCAATGCCGAGTTAGCAGAGATTCACGCAACAAAAAAGATAGTTGATACCAAGGTAGGTTATCCTTGTCGTGTCAGCTTAGCGGACGCGGAAATAGGTGAGACAGTGATCTTGGTTAATTTTGTACACCAGCCCGGAGATTCACCCTATCGGGCTTCACACGCTATCTATGTTCGTGAAAATGCTGAACAAGCATTTCCGGAGGTAGGGACCGTGCCGGACGTGCTCACGTCCCGACTCATTTCGATCCGCGCATTCGATGATCGGCACTATATAATTAGTGCCGATGTGGTAAATGGTTCGAGTTTAGTTGAAGCAATCCCAGCAATGTTCGATGATCCAAATATCGCCTACTTGCACTTGCATAACGCGAAAGAGGGTTGTTATCACGCAAGGGTTGCGCGAGGTTGATCAATAGACAAATGAGCACTTGACTCTCCCGTAACGGGAGACCTCATGCTGCAGTTGTTGTAACCAATTTTGATAATCTTCAACTGGAGCAAACAAAATGAATAGTCTATTTCCCGTTATTTGTGTAAAGTCGGTTTCGGACAATCAGATATTTTACCAATCGTTGTTTGACTTGAATGCCGCATTCGAGATCGATTGGTACGTACAACTACAATCACCAGAGAATGAGGCTTTACAAATCGCGTTTGTTCAGGTGGATCACCCCAGTGTGCCGGCCAAGTACCAACAAACTCCCAATGGTGTTGTTGTAACCCTGGAAGTCGATGACGCCGATCAGTACTACGAAAATGCAAAGGAACTAGGACTTAGTGTCGCACTGGATTTGCGTGATGAGGAATGGGGGCAACGGCATTTCATGGTAGTCGATCCCAACGGATTGTTAGTGGATGTGGTTAAACTGATCCCGCCATCGAAAGAGTTTGCAGAGCATTATCAGGGTTAGGTACTAAACGGATAGGGAAATGCCCGCGGATAGTCCGTCAAACCTGATGCCAATCGGCCGCTTCGCCGCCAGTTGCCGGTTGAGCATCAAAGCGTTACGTCATTACGCTGATCAGGGTTTGTTGGTGCCTGACTATGTGGATCCCAACACTGGCTACCGGTATTACACTCGAGAACAGGCGCGTACCGCTGTCATCATCGGTATGCTGCGTTCATTGGAAATTTCGCTACCTACTATTCGCGAGTTGTTGAGATCGGATAACGCAACCATTGGAACAATACTACAAGCGCAGGAACAACGGTTAATCAAGGAGTTGGCTTTGAAACGACAGGCGCTTGCATCGATTAAACGTTTGAAACAAGAAGGATCGTTGCTGCCTTACGAAATAGCCATACGCATAGAACCCGAGTATCGAGTAATCCGACATACCATAGAGACTACGATTGAACGAATTCTCACAGACTCCGCGGATGCTGTGTACCAATTAATGGATGACCTTAAGGCAGTCAATGGCGACGCTCCCGATTTGGTAATGTGTATCAACGAGGTGCCAAAACTGGGCGGCGCAATGGAGGTGCACGTTTGCGTCGGCCCTACCAACCCCGATGAATGTCCGCCTAATTCAGAGCTAGTAACACTCGAAGGTGGCCCGGTTGCCTGGTGTCTGCATCGTGGCGCATACGAGGAGTTAGGCGTGGCCTATCATTCGGTGTTTGCATGGATGCAAGAGCGCGGACACGAACAGTCGGCCGCTATGCGTGAAATCTATCTTAATGACCCTGCCGATACACCGGTCGAACAACTAATGACCGAAGTAATGGTGCCGATACGTACGGGCGGGCGGTAAGTGGCGAGTATGACGCTATAGTCCTAAAAAACGCCAAATCATTGACGATCGACTGCGGGACAATAATGAATATTTGGCCAACGGTTACTAAGAAGTAGGAAAGTAACGATTTCTTCCGCAGCTGTGTCGAGAGTAAATATGGTTGGATCTCTGCCCCGTGGCTATCGTGGTGAAATACAACTATTTGCAAATCGGTTCACGGTTCCAGCGGTAATCGGTGGAGTATTGTCATCCGATGGGTTGTTAAAGGCTGACGTCGTTGGGATTAGGCGCAGGGGCACGTCTGATCTGGCTACATTACAAGATAAGTGGCACATTGGTTCCTGTGGCAAGTCAATCACAGCAGCGCTCTACGCAAAGTTAGTCGAGCAGGGTGAAGCGTCATGGGGTGTTCCTGTTAGCGAATTGTTTCCTGATCTTATTGATCAAATAAATCCAGCTTGGGCTAACCGAACAATTGATGAAGTCTTTCATTGCCGCAGCGGCATGAAAGCCAATCCAAGCCTGTCGCAAATGAAAGCGGGTTGGGTTGACTCCCGCCCGCCAACCGAACAGCGTACGGATTTAGTGGTGTCAGCGCTTAGCCGGGCGCCAAAGAGAAGAGGCCGATTCATCTATTCAAATCTTGGTTATGTGGTGATTGGCGCGGCAATTGACCGGCTTGCCGGGATGCCTTACGAGCAAGCACTGCAGATCTACATTCTGGAGCCTTTGGGGATTACGTCGCTCGGTTTTGGTCCGCCACCAAAAGTCTGGGGGCATAGACCTCTTGTTCAATTGGCGAGTGTTTGTCTCTTTAAAGGTAAGCCGGCAAATCCGGTTGGAACAAGAAGCGATAATCCACGGGTGCTTTCGTCCGCCGGCACCATGCATATAACACTCGAAGATTGGGCAAAGTTCCATCTGCTTTTCCTCATGGAAGGAGGTAACCTGCTACAGCCGGAAACAATTAAATATCTGCTCGAGGTTCCACCAGGTCGTGGTACACCCATGGCGATGGGATGGGCGAGAGTCCGTGGTCTTGGTGAAATAGCATCTTTCGGTATGCAGGGCTCAAATACCATGTGGGCCGCAGCGGCGTTAATGGATAAAAATCAGGAGCGAACAAGTCTCGTTGTATGTAATGATGGAAGGTCGCGAGTTGTGACCTCCAGTGCAGTACTTGCCGCGAGACTTCTCGAAGTATAGCTGAGCGTTGTTACTAAAGATCGCAGTTATGTGAGCATACAGTTCGGAGACGGCGCCATCTTGAACGTGAAGGATGGGGCGCGAACATTAGCAACAGATCTAGCGGCACTATACTCAAATCTCCATCAGACAGTGGTTGGGTCTTGTCTCAGCGAACCCCGGCCAACCGGTTGTGGATAATAGCAACCACACCATATCTCTAGACAGTCGTTTTCTCCCAACCTCCTCGTAAAAACACGTAGAGCCCAATCAGTGCCATCAAACTTTCGGCAGTTAATATTGCATAGAATATTCCTGATGGCCCGAAAGTTAAGTGATTCGCTAACCAATAGGCGAACGGTATTTGAAACAACCAAAAGCAAATACCATTAATCCAGGTGGGTGTATAGGTATCTCCTGCACCATTAAAGGCTTGAATCATTACAAGGCCAACCGCATAAAAGCCAAATCCGTAACTCAATATGCGTAAACATTGGGTTGCATATGCAATTATCTCTGCGTCATTAGTGAATATTTTTACGATGGGTCCGGCAAAGCCGATAAACACTAAAGCGATACCTATCATAAAAATAAGATTGTATTTAGCCACATAGAAAACGGCTTTTTTTGCGCGTTTAATATTTCGAGCACCAAGATTTTGTCCGACTAAAGTCGACACAGAATTACTTAGTCCCCAAGCAGGCAAAATAATAAAATCAATGATGCGGATCGCTATGGTATAGCCTGCCAATGCAGTGCTACCAAATGTAGCCATGAGCTTCATGAGAAAGATCCAGCTTGAAGTTGCAATTAAGAATTGCGAAATACCTCCAATGGAAACTTTACACAATAACTTCAATTCTGCAGGAACCGGGAGTAGATGGCGTAAATGGATTTGTATCCTTGCACCACCCTTGCACAAGATATAAGCCCCATATAAGACACCCAGTCCTCTACCAATATTGGTTGCAATCGCAGCTCCCTGAATGCCTAACTCTGGAAAGGGTCCAACACCAAAAATTAGACAAGGGTCGAGTACAATGTTGATTCCACTGGCTAACCAGATGGCGCGCATGGCCACCACGGGATCTCCTGCACCACGGAATATCCCGTTGAATATAAATAAGAAGATAATAGTCGCGCTACCACCTAACATAATCACGGTGTAACCGGAGTAGTTGGCAATTAATGGATCTGAAGCACCCAAGAAAGCAAGAATGTCCTGAGCATAGATTGCCCCCGTAATTCCAATTCCAAGAGACAGCCCGATACCGATCAGGATCGATTGGCCGGCGATCAAATTTGCACGGTCTGTGTTTTTCTCTCCTATGCGACGCGCGATGAGTGCGGTCAGCGCCATACTAAATCCAATAGATATGGCATAGAGCAAAGTAATGAAGGCCTCCGTTAAACCTACGGTCGCTATAGCTTCTGCACCAAGCTTAGCTACAAAGAAAATATCCGTGATAGCAAACAAAGCTTCCACCGACATTTCCAGCATCATTGGAATAGCCAGCAACACCACCGCCTGTTTTAATGAACCACGCGTGTAGTCACGTTCCTCATTTACAAAGGCGTTGCCAATAAGCGCCCACCAATAAGGTTTTTCAGTATGTTTTAGATTCAAATCCATCGTATACAAATAACTTCGGTCAAAAACGAATGACAAATAGCTTTGAGTTCCTGGCTTAGCCAGAAACATTCAAAGAAAGATTGTGAACTTACTGGTTAAGCGAGGGATGTAGGCTGAATGCCTACAAGTACGGGCAGCACGGCCTCAATCCCCAAACGGGGCTTATTGAGGTTGTACGTCATGAGTGAGTTCATTAACTTTTACCGTGCTTTTCGAAATAGTGCGCGAATCTTACTCTTAATTTATTACAAGTCAATACAGCCTTTTAAGTGGCCTGTAATGCAATTTTGACTTTGTACGACAGTAAAACAATTCCACAATGGTACAACTTCGTCTCTTGCAAGTTTAATTTATAAAAACAGACGTTTTCACCGAAGATCGGTATACCAGTTCCAAAAATGACCGGATTAAGTTTTACGACGACCCGGTCAATCAAGTCCTCATTCATGAGCGTTGTAGCAACATCCGCTCCGCCACATAACCAAATCGGTTTCTCAGAGACTGCTTTTAAGTCCTTAACAAACTTTGATATATCCCGTTGTACTAACTCAACGGCCTTGTCTGGACTTGCAACCATTGTTCGAGAAAATAGAATTTGCCTCATAGTTAGGTAGGGATTTGTTTTCCCTTCGTTAAGACCGGCTTCATATGTGTTTCGACCCATGAGTACTGTGCCGAAACCTTCCAAATCCGAAAGAAAATCGGCTACTACCTCATCATCCCAATCAAAGCCATCAAAAGACCCGTCTTCTCGCGCTATGAAACCATCTAGACTCGTAGCCACGTAGTACGTTAACTCACTCATCTGCCATCTCTCTGAAATCGGACAGCGGCGGACCGAAGCGGTTCCAACCCCAAGTTGCAAAACCATCGCGGATCGTGGACACGACAGAGTGTACCTGCGTAAGCTGTCACTCGGCGGTGCTCCAACCCGTGAACATCAAGTCCCACTTAACGCTTAACGTGCAATCCGTCGCATTGCTACTCGATACCTTAAAACCCGCGAAAAAAGGCGATCTGAAATATCAGTGTGTCAGCGCACGTGCTATCTCTTTGACGTGGCGGAAGTCCGAGCCGCAACAACCCCCAAAGACATTCAGCCACGGCATTCTGTTCAATATTTGCTTGTACTGACCACTCAACTCTACTGGATCACCATCATCCAAAGTGTCGGATTCGTCCAGTTCTGCGTGACTCATGCGTGACGCATTGCAACGGATACCGCGGATCCGGCGTGCCCAATCTGATTCTTCGATAACGTGCGAAAAATGATCGGGATGGGCACAGTTCACCATAAAGTAAGCAGCACTTGCGTCAGTAGCTTGATCAACAACCTCGATAGCTTCGCTCAGGGGTTGGCCGGTAGGTAGATTGCCGTCGATCTCAACAGTGAATGACACCACTATCGGGAGTCCAATATTGGATGCCGCTCGTACGAGCCCGATTGCCTCATCACTCTGAGTGAAGGTCAATGCTGACACCATATCAACATCGGTTTCAGCCAACCATCTCATCTGTTTCGCGTGATATCGCTCTGCTTCATCTACGGTTACTCCGGTTTCCGGTGCATAGGCGTCACCGCGAGGACCGACAATGCCGTTCAGGACAATAGGTTTCTCATTACTCGAAAACTCGTCACGTAATTCCGAAATAAATGCGATCGAGTCTTCGTTCGACTCGCGCAACTCGATCTCGCTTGCATTGAGATCGTTGGCCCAGTGCATGTGTGCTTTCCACGTTTGACTGTCTAACACAAAGCCTACACCCGTCTCATTCGCAAGCGATAGAAAGCGTCGAAAGTAATTCGCGAGCACTTCACGTCCAGCCGCTTCGGGCAGAAGCGTATGAGCCGCAAATTCCCGAATTTCTATCCTGTGATTAAAGATAAGATCAGTCTCGAGTCCAGCGTCTGTCAGGAACAGATCGCCGGATAGTTGTGGAAGTGCTTGTCGGTATTTTGGCATTGCGATTTCCCTTTGGCGGTTAATAGTTTTTTGACAAATTACATAGATTAAGGAACAAACATAAGGTATACCGATTTTGTTTCAGCACTGTGTCAACTCGACGAAAAATGGTTTCAATTGTGTCAACGCCGTATGTCGAGTTAGAAGTCCGTCATAAAGGGACCATATGGATTCCATGGCATTTTGGACGCGTAGCCATCAAGAACACGAACGCAACTTCATAGACAACTTCGCCTTTATTGTTGGGTCCACCACAACGATTGCTGCAGAAAAAGCACAACCACACCTGGTATATCCCCGGGCAGTCTATGGCAGAAGACCTATGGGGAAGGGTTCAATGCCATCCCACGTGACGGTTGTCCGGAACGGTGGTGTTTCGTCTCCCCCAGCGAGCCCAGCAGATCGCCGATACCTGGTTACTCGAATACAATCAGCAACGCCCCCACGGGACCCGGAAATGTTAACACCGGCGGAATTTAACTGCTGTTGTCCTTATTGGGGAACTTCCTGATAAAGGCAATACAAACCTATACCTCTTTACAGATTGGTAACAATTTCTTGGGTTGGTCACCGAATTTTTTTGGTGCTTAAAGTTTTTCTCTAAGACTCATCATTAAAAATCCACAAAAAGCAGGGTTATTTGGTGCAAGAGTCTTATCCACCTTTGACTTTATTTCATTAATACACTTCCTATATTTGCTGTAAAAGTCCCAGGTAGGTGTGGATTGGTACTTAATATCCAGTTCCAGTTTGTCAATGATGAGTTTAGTCGTCGTTGGTTTTACTAAAACCTCCCTTTGTGGTCGATAGTAAGTTTGTATAGCCGTCGCTAGTGTCCATTTCGCCAGTTTTCTCTTTTGCAGTTCTAATAAATAGAGTTCAAAGCCAACTTTTTCTTTTCCGTGTAAAAGTTCGTAGAGTGACCCTGCGATAGTTTCTTTATCTTTCTTCGTTAGATTTGTCATTATATTCTTGAATTTTGGCTTCTCAAACATCGATACCATGGTTGAACGGCTCACGAGTTTAGCCGCTTCGGAAACAATAGTGTTTGGGTCGGCGAAGTTCTTCTTGGCGAAACATTCCTTTGCCGTCTTCGCTAACTGCGCCATTTTGTGTTTCTTACCAACCTCTATCAACTCAGGATGAGTAAATCCTCCAGGATACTTTTCAAGAAATTTTCTTTGCGCTTCCTTTAGTGCTTCTACGTTCATATTGGTGCGTGTCTAGTAAGAGAGCCGAGAAAATCAATTTCTTGGACGTCTTTCAGCGGTGAAATCAAACAACTCCATAATTGGGAGACCATATCCACACGACGCGGATGTTGGTCCCCAGTTCGTTTTCGCTAAGAAACATCTCATATGATGTATAAAAGTGTCGAACTTTTCGAACGTTCCTCTGGCGCTTTACTTTAAATCTGGAAAAATCGTTACCAAGTCTCATCGCTATTTAAATATCGGGTTGGGCTGGTGCGAACAATGCGCTTCAATCAGTGGTCAGAATTTTATTTGTATGGTTGCGCAGCAAAGTGGCGATGCCGGTCAGAGAAATGCCCGCGCTGTTAGTACGGCAAGAATTAAATTTGCGATCAATCCCGCCGCGTATGCCATGGTGCGCGGTCCACCGGCAACTTTGCCAACACCGACATAATATATGGCCCAGTATACGAGTCGGATTAATACGTGAATGGCAGCCAGCCAATTCACCAGGCTAGCGGCAACACCGGCGATGATGGCCAACAACACGGTGATTCCGAATGCGGGCAGGTTCTCCACAGAATTGCCATAAGTGCGTAAGGTTCGAAAACTAAAGTCTTCGTGACCTCCCCTAAGTGGTTTACCCGGTTCTTCACCGCTCTTGCCGAGCCCGATCACGCCGGCCAGAAAACTCTGTATCAATACGGCAAGACACAAAATGGCGAGTGCTAACAATGCGGGATGGTAAGCTGCTAGTTGTAAGGTAACCTCATTTAGATTATCCACACATTCCTCCTTTCAACTGAGTGTCAACAAGCGCAGATGTTTTGGGGTTGTATCTAAACGTAAGGATCCACAAACGACGCATCATCGTAACGATCTTTATGTCGTAACCATGCCATACCGTAGGGCAGGTCATCTTCGTCCCGGCCTTTGGGCACAATGTCGAGTAATGTATACGCGCCGATGAAATTCTCCAATCCACGCGCGTAAGCCGAGTATGTGTGATAAATCGCTCCATCTGAGTCTTTCGCAAAAACGCTAATGCCAGGCGCTTCCTTTACCGGGAATGTTGTTCCATCCCGGTAGTTGTAGGTAACCGTATTCCGATCGATCTCCTCCTGGGTAAACGTGACATTGAAGTCACGATTGAAATCGCTGCCGAGTGAAGACACCCACTTGAAATCCCAACCCATACGTCGTTTGAATGCTTCGAGTTTTTCCAATGGTGCGCGCGAAACCGTAACCAGTGAGACGTCGCGATGCGCTAAGTGGATAATTAATGGGGCGTAATGATCGGCAAGGAATGAACAAGATTTACATCCTTCATCCCACTCGGGGTCGAACATGAAGTGATAGATAATAAGTTGACTATGATCGCCAAACAAATCGGCTAATGTTTCTTCGCCGTCCGGACCGTGAAACCGATATTCTTCATGGATTTTCTTCCAGGGAAGCGCTTGGCGCATGGCCGTAAGCTCATCGCGCAAGCGGGAGAATTCCTTTTCCTTAGCTAACAATTCTTTACGCGCGATGAGCCATTGTTCCGGTGACACTACTTTGTGATCAGGCATGATGACGTCTCCTAATACATAGTCACTTATTGTTTACATATCGAAGGCTTCAGCGAGTTCGATGGATCCACCCGCCGAGAGAATCGGACAACCTTTCGCTTTTGCAATGGCATCATCGAGATCACACGCTTCGATTAAACTATAACCACTGGCCGGATTGGCACCCCCGTTATTCGTCACACTGCCGTCGCTGTTCACCGTGGACGATATACCCACCGGATTACCCCCATCGATCACCGCACTGCCCATCGACCCTAACCATTGGCCCCAGGCATCCATGACTTTCGCCACTTCCTGCTCCGATTGCGGTTTACTGCCCCCGTGATAGACAAATAAGTATTTCGCCATTTCAAGACGTCTCCTGTTGTTCAGTTCGATTAAAAAGGCAGGGTTTTGGATGTAGAGCCGATCATTGCCAAAGCCCATGGCAATAGAGAGTATCACCACCGACAGGTGATTACATTGGGTAAAACACTGAAAAATATCCAGTTGTATTGTGTAGACTACACACCTCTATGTCCGACTATCACATCAATACACTTAACAGAGCATTCTTATGCCCTCGACATCGCAAATCCCCACCGCTTACCAACAGGCATTGCGGGCATTGGAACTGACCGATGTCACTCATCGCGTCGTGCAAATCTCCGAAGTCCCCATCCAACAAATAATGCTGCACTTAGCGGCGGGGGAACTGCAAGGATTATTACCTGCCTGGGCGAGTGAGTTTTTCTCGGCTGATAAGAAAGGCGAGGGTTGTTTAACTGCGACTTTACGCGCTTATGCAAACACCGATATGAATGTATTGAAAGCCGCACAGGCTTTGAACGTCCATCCCAATACGATTTACTCAAGATTCCAAAAGATTCTCGACATCACGGATCTGAATGAGAGTCCTTGAATCCACTAACTGGATTACTTGTCACTGCTGATTTCAGGCACCGTTCGTTTGGGGTACGTGCGAAGATTAATGATTTGGATCGTTGTTAGGATTTTCAAATGTGACGAATAGATCTTCTAACTCTGAGAATCCGGCCGCATTCGATGCGAACGTAAAGGTTCCATGTTCTTTCATTTCTTTTGCCGCTCGAAGAAAGTTACCGTAAACCAATCGGGAAAGAGCAGAACCCACGCTGATTCTTTTGACACCTACGTTTGCAAGTTCTTCGAGCCCGAGAGCTATTCCGGGCAATCCCGTGACAACATTGACCGGTTTGGTGACAGAATTACAAACTGTCCGAATCGTCTCTTTGTCACTTAGCCTCGGCGCATAAAGTACGTCCGCGCCGGCAGTTTCGAATGCCTGTAAACGTTTAATCGTGTCGTCAAGATCGGCCCGATCCCATAAAAAATTTTCGCAACGAGCGGTCAGAATGAAATCATGAGGTAGGTTTCTTTTTGCCTCAACAGCGGCTTGAATACGTTCGACCGCTAGATTGAATTCAAAGATAGGATTACCGGGTCGACCAGTATGATCCTCGATCGAACAGCCGGCCAAGCCAATCGCCGCCGCATCACGAATCGCTTCGGACACGTCTTCGGGTGTATCACCAAATCCTTTTTCGAGGTCGGCAGAGACGGGCAGCTCGGTCGTAGCCACGATAGCACTGCAGTGTGCAAGTACTTGTTCCCGCGAAACTTTGCCATCTCTTAAACCAAGTGAATGCGCCATACCTGCGCTGGTGGTGGCGAGTGCTTCAAATCCCAAGGCTGCCAGGATACGAGCGGTTCCCGCATCCCAGGGATTGGGTATGATGAATGCACCGGCGCGCTCATGAAGGGCGCGAAATTTTTCGCATTTTTGTTGATGATTCATAGATGTTCTCCAAAGAAACCTTGAGTCCGTCTCGAACTATGGCGCTGATTATCCCTTGTTACTTTCCTTAATAAGCGGCGAAAATCTAGAACTGAACTCTAGGTTTTAGTTGTCAATAGTTTGTAACTCGCGAAACAGAAAAAAGCCCCGAGCGTGAGCTCAATACTCCGTCTTAGGCGACGATAAGCTTCCACCATTGGAGTCGTCGAAAATGCGGTTGCGTAGGTCAGGTGTCCAATCATTGAAATGATGGTTGTACCTGCTACAACCGATATCCCTACCCAGAATGGCGCATTCTCATCAATTGCCAAAGACATTATCGCTATCCATGTTAACGCTGCCTTTGGGTTAGTCATCTGCACTAAGAGCCCTCGGCGGTAGTAGTCCCCAACTCCTCCGTTGACATTAATTTCTGTTATGTCCGTGTTTTCAGATGAGAACGCGGATCGAAACGCTTTGAAAGCTAACCACAATAAATAAACCGCACCGACAATCTTAACCCCAGTCATTACCGAAGCATAGACAGTGAGTACACTCGTTAGTCCACAAAGTGTTAGTAGTCCCCACAAAAATGATCCGCTGGCCACACCGAGCGCGAGTGCCTTACCAAAAGTGCGGCCAGCCCCCATCGATGTGCCGATAACCGAGAGGATATTCGGTCCTGGGCTGAACAAACCTAAAGTGAATGCACTATAAGCTAAAAGCATGCCTGGTAGATAGTCGTCCCTGAAGTATCAGCAAAACTGTTCAAATTTAGGTTGAATTGAAGTGATGTCAATCCAATTTTTCAACCACACAGTCCATTTTATCCGGGTGCAATAAAACTCCGCCAGTAACTTGGCGAAGTTGTAACCGGCCGCCGCTAATAGGGCGTTGATGCGATCACCCATCTCACCTTTGAGGTAATTGCGATTCATCCGATGATCAGCTTTTAAATGCCCGATAGTCGGCTCAATGGTACTGCGCCGTTTATACCAATTCTTCATTGTTCGGGTGAGCCGTTTGGGCAGTTTGTTGACCACATGCACCTTCGCCTGGCCGGTATAACCATGGCCTCGATATCCCCGGTCACAATACACATGAATCGGCGTTTGGCCGCTCAACGATTCAATCTGTTCAATCGATTGCTTTAGCGTATGGCCGTCATAAGGATTGCCGGCATGTCCAACGGCACCGACGATCCAGTTGCTTTTACTCGTGGTGGACACCGCCACTTTGTTGCCAAACTCATAGCGTCGATGAGCTTTGCCTTTGGCAATACACTTCACCTCCGGCGCATGCATTGAATACAGCTTATCTTTATCATGACGCTGTTGGCAATGAATGCACTTAGCTCGATGGATGAATTGGACCAACTCAGGATCGATGGAAGGCGCCTTGCGCTCAATATCCCGAATCACCCGGCCTAAATAGGTCTTGAGCTTGCGCGTTTGACCTCGGGCCCGTTTCATCTGTGAGGCATGCGCATAACGCGATTGTTTGATCAAGGCCCGTTTGCCTACCCGGACATAGCTTTGCCTTAACTCAATTCCGCGACGTTTCGCTTCTCGCACCAACACCACCCGGGCTTTATGATATAACCGCGCATCGGTGGGAAACGCCAGCGCTTTCTCCTGCACCGTCGTGTCCACATTGACATGGCGAAACTCACTGGCTTTGAGTAAGCCGCTGCGCTGCGCCAGTTCAATCGTTTCGCCTAACAATACCTCTAATTTATCCCCGACTCGATGACGCCATTTCACTAAAGAAGTCGGATGTAACGGCAATTCATGCTGTAAATACTCATACCCACAAAAACACTGCCAGTACGGATTCTCTACCCAACGCGCCACCACCGATTCATCCGATTCGTTAAACGCATACTTCAAGTAATGTAAGCCCACCAGCAATCGAGATGGCAACGGTGGCTGACCGGCCCCGGCCGTGTACAAACTGTCCAACTCGCTCTGTAAACGCGACCAGTCAATCCGTTCACTTAAGCCGATTAACGGGTGCGACAGGTTTAAAATCTGGGATAACTGGGCGCGGAATAAATCGGGATCGTTATCGGGCTTTTTTGGCTTCATCAATTGCAAGATATCCAGTCATTTCAATCACTTTCTTGCAATTCATTTTATCAAATAACAACCCTTTATTCATTTATTTCAATAACTTACATATAATTCAGGGACGACTAGATAGTGGTGTAGTTGTTCCAAGTTGGCTCCTCGATCTGGCGTTAATGAGGGGTCGCCACACTAGTCCGGTGGGCGATGTAAGACTCATGTGCCAGTCGTTCTTCTCGTGGTTGACGATTACAATATTTAAGTCTTACTTGGTTTTCCACAGCTGTCGGAATATCGCATCGATCGACACCAATATCGCGCAGGGTTTTATCATTTAACTTTGAGAGAAGTTGAATGTTTTTGTGGCATTCCCTTTTGAATTTAATCGAGTTGATAAGTTGTTGGAAAAAATTAATAGTCATTTCTAACGTCTCCAATTTGTTGAACCATGAACATCGCGTTTCTTTCGGATATGTATGGTATGAAAACGCTCCTGACAACATGGTGTCAGGGGCGTTGCTTTGAGTGGTTGACTACTGACACAGGGTGTCAGTAGGGTGTGGTGAAATTTCTAATGTAGCAAGGTGAGTGCATGCGGCGAGCAGATCGGCTGTTTGACATTATCCAGATATTGCGTCGCCGCAAGTTAGTCCGTGCCCATGAGTTGGCGAATGAGTTAGAGGTTTCAGAGAGAACGATTTATCGTGATATCAGCGATCTTATGGCCAGCGGTGTACCGATTGAAGGCGAAGCGGGCATCGGTTATGTGCTACGCAAAGGTTTTGATTTACCACCGCTGATGTTTGACGAACAAGAAATTGAAGCGCTGGTGCTGGGTGCACGGATTGTGGAATCCTGGGCGGATGAAGAACTCGCCGAAGCCGCCGCCAATGTGTTGGCAAAAGTCGAAACCGTCATTCCCGAACGTCTTAAACGGCACATGGCAGAGACCGCGTTGTTGGCGCCAAGCGATCATTTCTCCGAACCCTTGTCGTTTGACTTGCGCCAGCTTCGGGTAGCGGTCCGTCAACATAAAAAAATTCATTTCGCCTATCGTGATGTTGAAGGTAACGCCACGAATAGGACGGTGCGTCCACTGGGTTTGTCTTATTACGGGCCGGTGTGGTTATTGGTATCGTGGTGTGAACTGCGCACCGATTTTCGTTCTTTCCGGCTTGACCGAATCGATCAGCTACAAGTCTTAAGTGACACTTTTCACCCCGAACCTGGAAAAACCCTACACGATTTTCTTAAACGTGATACCGAATAAGCCTGCTTTCGGCGGTCACAAATCTTCTTGTACACGTTGTTGCAAAAGAAACGTTATGTTTTCTTTTGCAATTTTTTTGGTGGTTAACGAGTTTCATTCAACACGCGCCAGTATGGGGTAATTTCTTTCACATCAGCGCCTTGTTCATAATCCTCATAAGCCGCCTCGGCAACAGTTCGTAGATGAAATCCCATGGTGGCCGAACAAGTTACTTCTGCTTTGTACCTTTTCGCCATTTTGGCGCGTAATGTCTTGACATCCACGCTCTTGCCTTTAGGGATAGCTCGAATAAATTTATCGACAATTTGTACGGTTGGGATAAAGACGATTTGACCTTTTTTCATACCTGCGATGTTAACGGGCAGGGTCTTAACTTCATGTGGTTTGTCGTCATGTAGCTTCTCGTTCCAGGATTTTTCCATATCCGCTGTCCTTGGGTCTGGTTAGACATATATTGATAGTTAATAGCAGTTTAGAGTTAAGCCATATACAACGCTATCTCGTTAGCGAATTGCTCTGTGAGTCACGACGTTCTATGTTAATGTCAGATAAATGTCCGTTAGTAACTCTGTAGGCGCAGACGCTTGACCGTGTTAGCAATAGTTTCGCCGCGAGTAGCAGCATAGATTCGGTGCCAGTGATAGGGAGAAAGACAGGCAACTTCGGCAAGCCGGTTCAAATCGATGTCATCATCCAGAGGTCGTAAATATAGTCTGTCACGCGATTCAGACGCTTTTCACAATTGACACGATTCCTTGTAATTTTCATGACCTCGATATAAGTCGACAAGATATCGAACACCCTAGCACAAGGATATTTGACAATTCTTGCGGAATTTTCCCGGGTGGAAATACCGATCCGCCGGCGCGGTTATGTCACTAAATTGAAAATGTGTGAATGTGGCAAATTCATGTACAAAAGCGTCTTGAGTGGATAATGTTTATCCGCAGTGCTAGGGGTAACTCTTAATAATGAAAATATTTATGTTTTGGTATATTGTATACCAAATAACTGGAAATGATATGATGCGAGGCTGGATTCACATATAACGCATACCATCTTGTCGTATATTCAAAGTAACGGCAAAGAAGTGGACGAGCACGTATAACCCTTTGAAATAAATAACTATAATGACGTTTGAAACACCCGACAGTATCAAAAACCCGCAATCGACGGATAATCGACAAAAGCGCAAACGTGGCAAACCAAAGGGACGTGTTGTCGACGTCATGGCCCTGCGGCAGGTACGTGAACTATTAGAGGACGAACCACGCCGGCGCGATTTACTCATCGAGTTTTTACACAAGATTCAGGACAAGTACGGTCACTTGTCAGCAGCTCACATCGTTGCGTTGGCTGATGAAATGAAACTCGCGCCCGTCGAGGTTTACGAAGTCGCATCATTTTATCATCACTTCGATATTGTCAAAGAGGAAGACACCGCGCCGCCGCCATTAACGGTTCGTGTTTGTGATTCTGTTACCTGCGAAATGTTTGGTGCTAACGAATTGGTGACTTTGTTAGAAAATACGCTGGGGGATGAGCTCCGAGTACAACGCGTTCCTTGTGTCGGCCGTTGCGCCGAAGCGCCGGTTGCTGTTGTCGGATGGAATCCGATTTCTCATGCGGATGAAGGCAGCGTTAGAAAGGCAATCGAACGATCCGCTACCGATTGTCCATGTCCGGATACGGTCATTTCATATATCAACTATATCGATGGCGGTGGCTATCAGTTATACAAAACCTGCGTCAGTGGTGGTCGCGATGCGGAATCTGTTATTACGGAGATGGAAAACGCAGGTTTACGTGGATTGGGTGGTGCGGGTTTCCCCGCTGGACGTAAATGGCGCATATTGCGCGATCAACCCGAACCTAGACTCATGGCAGTCAACATCGATGAAGGTGAACCCGGGACTTTTAAAGATCGTTATTACCTGGAACGTGATCCTCATCGTTTTATTGAAGGAATGTTAATCGCGGCATGGGCTATTGGCATTGACCAATGTTATATCTATGTGCGTGATGAATATCCTGGTGTCACCGAAGTATTACGCCAAGCCATTGACGATGTGCAATCCAGTCTCGGTGGAGAATTACCCGAAATGATTTTGCGCCGCGGTGCAGGGGCGTATATTTGCGGTGAAGAATCGGCCATGATTGAATCGATTGAAGGCAAGCGTGGTATGCCCCGACTACGTCCCCCATACGTCGCACAAGTCGGTTTGTTCAATAGACCAACTCTCGAACACAATTGTGAAACTCTGTATTGGGCGAGAGAAATTCTGGAGAAAGGTGCTGACTGGTTTGCTGGCGAGGGTCGGCACGGCCGCAAAGGCTTGCGTTCATTTTCGGTCAGCGGCCGGATCAAGAATCCGGGTGTCCATTTTGCACCGGCGGGGATTACTGTGCGCGAACTGATCGACGAATACTGCGGCGGTATGTTGGACGGCCACGAGTTCTACGGTTATTTCCCGGGCGGAGCGTCCGGCGGCATATTGCCGGCTTCTTTGGGTGATGTTCCATTGGACTTTGATACTTTGCAGGAGCATGGCAGTTTTATTGGATCGGCTGCGGTTATTGTCTTATCGGACAAAGACCGCGCGCGTGATGCGGCGTTAAATGCAATTCGGTTCTTTGCACACGAGTCCTGTGGTCAATGCACACCTTGCCGTGTGGGAACCGATAAAGCGACTGTTCTGATGCAGAATGAGAAGTGGGACATGGCATTATTAGAAGACTTATGCACGGTCATGGAAGACGCATCGATTTGTGGTTTGGGCCAGGCGGCGCCTAATCCAATACGGTGCGTCGCAAAATATTTTCCCGACGAAATTAGTTAGCGCGGTCTAGTGTGAGAAGATAAAATGGCAACGGTTGCACAAGAAGCAGTGAACACAATTTCATTCACCCTTGACGATAAATCCATCGAGGCCTTTGAAGGCGAGACAATTTTACAGGCGGCCAAGCGACACGGAGTTGAAATTCCTCATCTTTGTTACAAAGATGGTTTGCGCGCTGATGGTAATTGCCGTGCTTGCGTGGTGGAGATTGAAGGCGAACGTGTGTTGGCGCCTTCGTGTTGTCGTACGCCTAGCGAAGGCATGGCGGTGCGTAGCGAAAACGAGCGCTCACGTAAATCGCAAAAACTGGTGCTGGAGTTATTAAAGTCCGATGTTGTCGAGACCGAATACACTTTAAACTCCGAGTTGGATCAATGGGCAAAACATCTTGATGTCGGTAAACCACGCTTTAAAGCACGTCGCCAACCGCAAGCCGACAGTTCGCATCCTGCGATCTCAGTCAACCTTGACGCGTGTATTCAATGCACACGTTGTCTGCGTGCTTGCTGTGAGGAACAAGTCAACGATGTGATCGGTTTCGCGCAACGTGGTCACCATGCGGAGATCGTATTTGATCTTGCCGATCCCATGGGTGATAGTTCCTGCGTCGGTTGTGGCGAGTGTGTCCAGGCTTGCCCGACCGGTGCATTGATGCCGGCTAATAATGTTGGTTTGGTAGCGATCGACAAAAAAGTCGACTCTGTTTGCCCCTATTGTGGCGTCGGTTGTTTACTAACTTACAACGTTAGGGATAACAAAATCATTCATGTCGAAGGCCGCGATGGTCCAGCCAATAAGAATCGTCTTTGCGTCAAAGGCCGATATGGATTTGACTATGTCAATCATCCAGATCGTTTGACACAACCGTTGATTCGAAGAGGTGGTGTGCCTAAAGGAATGAATGAATTTTTCGATCCCTCCGATCCGTCGAAAATGTTCCGCGAAGCGAGTTGGGAAGAGGCTTTGGATTTCGCCGCCAAAGGTCTCGTGAAAATTCGCGAAGAAAAGGGTGGCGACGCTTTGGCCGGATTCGGTTCAGCCAAGGGCAGTAACGAGGAAGCGTATCTTTTCCAAAAATTAGTTCGTACCGGTTTTGGTACCAACAACGTCGATCATTGCACCCGGCTTTGTCATGCATCCTCGGTCGCGGCTTTGTTGGAAGGCATTGGTTCGGGGGCCGTATCCAATCAGGTTTCCGATGTGGCCGAAGCCGAAGTCATTGTCGTGATTGGTGCTAACCCAACCGGCAATCATCCGGTCGCAGCTACTTTTATGAAGAATGCGGTCAAAGCCGGTGCAACACTCGTTGTTATGGATCCACGGCGTACGGACTTATCGCGTCACGCCACTTATTTCTTGCAGTTTAACGCAGATACGGACGTGGCTTTGTTAAATGCAATAATTCATACCATTATCGAAGAGGGTTTAACGGATCAAGCGTTCATTGAAAATCGTACCGAAGATTTCGATCTGATTAAACAGAATGTACAAGAATATTCCCCTGAAGCGATGGAGTCCGTGTGTGGTATTCCTGCACAAAAGCTACGCGAAGTAGCTCGTGTCTACGCAACATCCAAAGCATCCATCATATTTTGGGGTATGGGAATCTCCCAGCACATTCATGGTACAGACAACGCGCGTTGTTTAATCACACTGTCCATGATTACCGGACAGGTCGGGCGACCGGGTACCGGTTTACATCCGTTGCGCGGACAAAACAATGTGCAGGGTGCGTCCGACGCCGGATTAATACCTATGGTGTTTCCCGATTACCAGAGTGTGGATAACGAGCAAGCCCACGCGCGTTTTGAAAAATTTTGGGACACCAGGTTAGATGATAAACCTGGATTGACCGTCGTTGAAATAATGCACGCAGTTCTGGATGGAAAACTGCATGGTATGTACATCATGGGCGAAAACCCCGCGATGTCGGACCCTAATTTGACCCATGCGCGCGAAGCACTGGCGAGTTTGGATCATCTCGTAGTGCAGGATTTATTTTTAACCGAAACTGCCGCTTTTGCCGACGTGGTGCTGCCCGCCTCGGCTTGGCCGGAAAAAAACGGTACTGTGACCAACACGGATCGTCGTGTGCAGTTGGGACGAAAAGCACTCGATCTACCCGGTGATGCGCGTCAGGATTTGTGGATTATCCAAGAGATCGCCCGGCGTATTGGCTTGGATTGGAACTATACGGATGCTGCCGACGCCTATGAAGAAATGCGTCAGGCCATGCCCAGTATCACAGGCATTAGTTGGGAACGTCTGAACCAAAGTGATTCTGTTACTTATCCATGTTCATCGGCTGACGATCCCGGTCAGTCCGTGGTCTTTGTTGAAGACTTTCCCACAGCCAGTGGTAAGGTGCGTCTTGTACCGGCGCGTGTGATTAGTGCCGATGAAAAACCTGATGCTGACTACCCATTTGTTCTTATCACCGGACGCCAACTGGAGCATTGGCATACCGGGGCCATGACACGGCGCGCGAGTATACTTGATGCTATCGAGCCGGTGCCTATCATTACCATGCATCCGGATGACATTGAACAAATCGGAGTTGCCGAGGGCAGTGCGATCACGGTCAGTTCACGGCGTGGTTCTATCGCTGCTTCCGTGCGTGTAGACACCGGTCTGCGCCGGGGCGATGTATTCGTACCGTTTTGTTATCACGAAGCCGCAGCAAATTTGTTGACCAACGAAGCCCTCGATCCATTCGGGAAAATACCGGAGTTTAAGTATTGTGCGGTGCAGGTGGCGCCAGGTTCCGAAGCGCAGGCGGCTATGTAATAATCTTAAGTCTCTACAATGACTGGCGAATGAAAAATGCGTTGGAAACGAGGCAGACGTAGTACCAATATAGAAGACCGACGCGGTATGCGTATGGGGCGTGGCGTTGCTATGGGAGGCGGGGTCGGTATTTTGGCGATTGTTGCCGCGATGTTTTTCGGCGTAGATCCTGCGTTGGTGACAGGTATTTTGGGTGGCGGCCAGCAAAGCGGGGGCATGACGCAGCAATCGGCCCAGCAAAATGGACAGTACAGCGAAGCGGCCGATTTTGCGTCCGTTGTTTTGGCGGATACTGAGGACACATGGGCTTCCATTTTTCAATCAGCGGGTGAGCGCTATCAGCCGCCAAAAATGGTACTTTATACAGGCATGGTGCAATCAGCGTGTGGCACGAATTCTTCTGCCGCAGGCCCGTTTTATTGTCCTGGCGATCACAAAGTTTATCTCGATTTGAGCTTTTTGCATGAATTGCAAAGGTTGGGTGCGTCGGGTGATTTTTCCGTTGCTTATGTCATCGCTCATGAAATAGGACACCATGTACAAAATCTTGTTGGCACGTCGCAGCAAGTGCGTGAATTACAAAATCAAGTGGGCCGCACCCAATCGAATGCTTTGTCGGTTATGACCGAGTTACAAGCAGATTGCTACGCGGGCGTGTGGGCTCACCATGCGCACAAACAACGGCAAATACTAGAACAAGGCGATATCGAAGAAGGCTTGGGGGCGGCTGCCGCTGTAGGGGATGATCGTTTGCAAAAGATGTCCGGTCGCGGTGTACATCCCGAATCATTCACCCACGGTACGTCCCAACAACGACAACAATGGTTTCTCAATGGATTGCAATCCGGCGACTTGGCGACCTGTAATACTTTTGCGCAGGCTTCTTAAACGCTGACTCGGATACGTGCTTTGAAACTGAGGGGATTTTCTTAAGCGAACATGCCTACTGCATCCTCTAGAAGGATGGTGGTGCGCGTCGTGTTAGTTCTATTCGGAGTCAGTCTTTTCCTCCCCGGATTGGTGGAGTTGCTTCCCCTATCTATTGAATGGCATGGAGTTATGCTCGATCCAGTTGAGGCTAAACATCAGTTTCGGGTGTTACACGCAATGATGGCTGCGTTGGGAATGGTCGCTTTGTATTCATGTATCGATATCGTTCGATATCGATTGTTAATTCGCGCGCTCGCTGTAGTGCTTTCCTGTGTTGTGGCGGCGCGGTTTTACTCCATGTTTTTGGATGGTGTCCCGAGTGCATTAACCCTGGCTTACCTCGTAATTGAAGTGGTGATAGTTATTATTTTGTTTCGTTGGGTTCCCGGAGAAGTTCAATGAATACACCCGCTCATGCCATTGTTAATCTCGTTTTGTTAGGCCGATCGGCCCAAATCGGCGCCGCTTTTGTGGTCGTCATCACATTAGGAAGTATTACACCTGATATCGCGATGATGGGTTTTTATGCTTATTACAAGTTGGTGTTGGGTGCAGCGGAAGATTTAATCTGGAATAAATACTACTTTCTACCGCCCTGGCAAGCTGTGTTCGATGCGTTTCATTCTATTCCGTTAACCGCCTTGTTTGCGTTGCTCGCTTTCATGTTAAAGCGCCCATTGGTGGTGGTGTTTATGCTTAGTATGTGCATGCATTCGCTGCTTGATCTGCCTTTTCACCACGATGATGGACATAGGCATTTTTTCCCCTTTTTGCAATGGCGTTTTGAAAGTCCGGTTTCCTATTGGGATCCTTTTCATCATGGTCGTCTTTTCGGTTTATTTGAAGCAGCCTGCGTAGTGGCAGGCAGTATTTATTTGTTAATCCGTTACAAAACTATCGGCAGCCGTGTTGTGGTCGGGGTTATAGCTGCGAGTTACGCTGTGTTCTTATACTTCGTTGTACGTACGTGGGCATAACGTTATCGATCAACCGTGTCGCGGAATCGCCCCCAGGTCTCGAACAACGGCACCATCCACGGCGACCCGTTATAAAACCTGTGCGACTTAAAATCGAGGTCGTCAAATGCAGTCAAACCTTCGGGGTCGTTTAACACTTTAAGCGCAATCTTGTGACCAAAGTAAGTCGAACGTGACACACCAGTCCCGCAATAACCCAGCGCGTAGTGCACGCCGTCATGTTTTCCAAGGTGTGGATGACCATCGAATGTGTAGCCTAATTTGCCTGACCAACAATGGGTTACTTTTTTACCTTTTAATTGCGGAAACAGTCGCAACATGTCGTTATAAAGATGTACGAAACAACGTGTGTCGTTCTGATTGCCGTAACCATAGCGGCCACCAAATAGAATACATTTACCGTCGGGGGATGGTCGGTAATAGCTGAATACACGCCGGGTCTCACCCATTACGCGTTGTTTAGGCATGAGTTCATGCATCAATTCGGGTTCGATTTCTTCAGTCGCGATGATGGCGCTGCCTACCGGCACAATACGCACGTGATGCCAAGGAGACATGCGCGATGTATAACCGTTGGTAGTGATAATGCAATTGGACGATTTGATGATTCCCTTGTTTGTTTTTACTTTAATGGGTTTACTATCTGATTCAACATTTAATGCGGGTGTGAAGGGAAGAACTACGGCGCCGCTTTGTTGTGCGCGATCTAACAAACCCTGGTGATACAAACCCGGGTGCAGGCTGGCATCGTCAGGCAATACGGAACCGCCGTGGTAGAGGTCACTACCGATCTCGGTATATTGTTCTGATTTAGGTACCATAAAAAACTCAGTGCCGGCAAAGTGGTGCATGGAGTCAAGGGTTCGCTCCATATTGTCATAATGTTTTGGCCGCCACGCGCCACGAAAACGACCCACATGCTTAAACGCGCATTCAATGTTTTCCCGCTCTATTAAATCCTTGATGTAGCCAAGCATGGCACTGCCTTCCAGCACCAATGCCTTGGCTTTTCGTTTGCCGTATCGTTGAATCAATTCCGCCACTGAGAATTTTTGATTGCCGGGGCCAATTTGGCCGCCATTGCGCGTACTCGCCCCGTAACCGGCATCGTATTCATCCAGTATTACTACTTCATGGCCAGCGCGGGTGAGGGTTAAGGCAGCGGATAAGCCGGTGAAACCCGCGCCAATTATGACCACATCGGTTGTTGCAGGGATTTCAGTGTTGCATTCGGTCCGGCGCGGCGCAGCCTCCCACCACCAAGGCGTGAACTTTACATTGTTTGTGAACATCGCTTAATCATAAGAAATTATGATTGATTCATTAAGTGCCTATTGCGTCGACCAGGGCTCGAGTTTACGACATCCAATAATCTCGGAACGAATTGCCTGAATCGAATCGGGTTTAACATCTTGTGGTCACGCTCACATTAAACTATCTTTAAGTCGCCACAACAAAATCTAACAGGAAAAAATTCAGCGTCCGTGTGCGGCTACCGTGATTTGACAAGAACAACCACAATGACTCGTTGCCAAAAATGAAAATATTGTTTGCCGACAAATTTCCAGCTACCTATTTCGACATTCTCAAGCAACACGATCACGAATGCGTGTATCAGCCGGATTTGGCGGCTGACGATTTGCCTGGTGTCATAGCAGGGCATGAGATGTTAGTTGTGCGCAGTACCAAAGTGAATGCCGACACCATTGGAGAAGGTGCGGATTTGAAACTCATTATACGTGCCGGTGCGGGTACCAACACGATCGACAAAACAGTGGCTGCAGAAAATGGAATTAGTGTATGTAATGTGCCCGGTAAAAATGCGGTCGCGGTCGCGGAGCTGGTGATGGGTTTGTTAATTGCGTTAGACCGGCGGATTCCGGACAACGTGGCGGAATTGCGCGACGGAAAATGGAACAAAAAAATATATTCGGAAGCTCAGGGTTTGTATGGGCGCAAAATGGGTGTGGTTGGTTTGGGTGCCATCGGCCTTGCGGTCATCGAGCGGGCACGTGCATTCGGCATCGATGTCATCGCTATCCAAAAATCCGGTCGCTCGCCTGAATTGCAACAAAGGCTCAAAGAATTAAACGTTAGCTATGTCGATGATCTGGACGAGATGGCCGAGACTTGCGATATAGTTAGTTTTCACGTGCCTGCGTCGGCGGACACCAAAGGTATAGTGAATCAGGACTTTTTGAACAAGTTAAAACCGGGAGCGATATTGCTCAACGCATCGCGTGGTGATGTCGTGAACGAACCGGCGTTAATTGCGGCAATGGACGAAAAAGGCATTCGTGCTGGTTTGGATGTATACGCCGACGAGCCGGGTTCAGGACAGGGTGAGTTTAATTCGGCATTGGCGAAACATCCCAATGTTTATGGCACCCACCATATTGGTGCGTCCACCGAGCAAGCGCAAAACGCAGTCGCTGAGGGCGTGATCGAAATTATTGACGCCTATATGGATGGCACGGTGTTGAACTGCGTTAACGGAGTAGTTTAGTAGTAAAGGAACATCTGATTAATTCAATTCTGTCATTTCGACCGTAGGGAGAAATCTTATAATCAATTGATTACACTGATTTATTTTAGATAAGATTTCCCGCGTTGCTCGAAACGACATTTTAATGAGAGGTTCCTAAATCGTATTTCAACGCTACTGAATTGACAGCGATATGTAAAAAACTTTCTGGAGTAACGAATGACTAAACGTGTGTACAATTTTTGCGCGGGTCCTTGTACCTTGCCACTGGAAGTATTGCAGGAGGCACAGGATGAGTTTGTCGACTTTCACGGCACCGGTATGTCGCTCATCGAAATGAGTCATCGCAGCAAGGATTACGATGCCGTGCATCAGGAGGCGATGAGTCTTGCACTGGAAGTGTTTGGTGCACCCGATGAGTTCGACGTTCTGTTTATCGGCGGTGGTGCGCATTTGCAATTCGCCATGATACCGATGAATTTATTGAAAACCGGTCAACGGGCCGGGTATGTGAATTCTGGTTCTTGGGCAAAAGGAGCGATTACCGACGCTCAACACTATGGCGATATCTACACGGCTTGGGATGGTGCGGATGAAAATTACACGCGTATGCCATCTTCAGACGAAATTGAATTACAAGATAACACGCGCTACTTGCATATCACGTCGAACGAAACCATCGGTGGCATTCGATTTGCGGACTGGCCTGAAGTCGATTTGCCTTTGGTGGCGGATATGTCTTCAGACTATATGTCCCGCCCGATTCCGTGGGATAAGTTTGATTTGGTTTACGGTGGCGTGCAAAAGAATCTGGGTCCTTCCGGTGCGGCAATCGTTTTTGTGCGCAAATCGATTTTAGAGAATTGTAACAAAGATATTGCACGTTATTTGCGTTATGACATCCAGCAATCCAAGCAATCGTTGTTTAACACCCCACCCGTATTTGTTATTTATATGCTAGGTAAAGTGTTGAAGTGGATGAAAGCGAATGGCGGACTTGAGGTGATTGAAAAAGAAGCCGCGCGGAAAGCGGGTACGCTGTATGATGTGATTGATAACAGCGATGGTTATTTTAATTGTCCGGTCGAAACGGCCAGCCGTTCGCATATGAACGTCGTATTTCGTTTACCCAACGAAGATCTGGAGAAAAAATTCCTGTCTGAAGCGGCTGAACACGAATTGTTCAATTTAAAAGGCCACCGCAGTGTGGGTGGTTGCCGCGCCAGCATCTACAACGCCATGCCCATGGAAGGAGCGCAGGCGTTGGCGGGTTTTATGCGGGAGTTCCAGGCCGCAAACGGTTAGCCTCGATGCCTGCGATTCATCCTTTTAATGGTTATGTGGTGTCGTCGTCACGTGCGACCGAAGTAGTAACACCGCCGTATGATCAATTAACGCCCATGGAGCGTCGGAAATTTGCCGAGTCACATCCGAGTAATTACATCAATACCATGCGCACCACGCAAGAGTATGAGGAAAATACTCAGACGGTGGATAGCGTGTTGGAAGGTAATGCCGCCAAATTACGGGAGCTGCTGGAAAACGGCGCCTTTATCCAGTCCGAAGACCCATATTTGTACTTGTACCGGTTGGCGGCAGATGGACATGAGCAAATCGGTGTTGTCGCGGAAATTCCGATCGACGACTACGCTCACGGCAAATTAAAAAAACACGAACATACGCGCAATGATCATGAAGATAATCTAACCCGTTATCATGAAGTAGTGGGTGCAAGTTCGAGCCCCGTGTGCGTGGCTTACAAAGAAGATCTGGAAATCAGCAAATTGGTTTCAGAACTAACTAAGGTGGAACCTGATCTCGATTTCGTCTTGGAAGACGGATTATCGCAAAGTCTTTGGCGTATTGAGGACGAGAAGACACAACAACAATTAGTTGAACTTTTTGCCAGAATTCCGGAGACTTATTTAACTGACGGTCATCATCGTGCGGCATCCGGTTTGCGTTATGCCGTCAAGCGCCGTGCACGCAACCCGAACTATACCGGTAAGGAGCCATTCAATTACCTGTTAGTTGCGCTATTTGCTGACAACGCGTTACGCATATTGCCCTGGCATCGTAGTGTTAAAGACCTGAACGGCCATGATGTACCTACCGTTCTTCGTGCCATAGAAAAAGATTTTCTGATCGAAGAGCTGCCCCATGCGGCGGAACCCGATAAAGCCCGGCAATTTACTATGCTATTGGACAATCAGTGGTATCGGCTTACGTTGAAGCCCGAGTTTTTGATTTCCGACGATCCGGTTGACGCACTGGACGTTTCCATCCTGCAAAGCGAAATTTTGCAGCCAATATTCAGCATCGATGATCCACGTTCGGACGCGCGCTTGCAGAACATTCCGGGTGCCGCGGGTATTTCGGCGTTGGAAGAAAAAATCGCTAATGGTTGGAGTGTAGCGTTTGCTTGTTACCGCACATCCATCCAGGAAATCATGGCGGTGGCTGATGCAGATAAAGTCATGCCACCTAAATCCACCTGGCTTGATCCGAAAGTCCGATCGGGTATTTTTGTTCGTATGCGGTAGGGAAGCGGTCAGCTATCAGTGATCAGTAATCGACACTCTGAATTCCAACACTTACAAAGTAGCAGGCTGCTGATATAGGAGCAGCTTTAGCCACGAATGGTATTGGATTAAAGACTTTTTTATGAGCTACGCGCTCCTACAATATTAACGACTAAATACAAAGAACCGACAACTACACTCCTTAAGCCGCATGTTCTATGCTCATTTCACGGCGATCTTTCAACGAATACCCTCGATCATGCTGTAAGGCCGGAATCATGTGGCGTGCTTTTTCGACATTGGCAAGATCAATTTCAGCGGTAATTGTTCCAGAGTCTTCACCGCCATCAGCAAGTATCTTTCCCCACGGATCGATGATGAGTGAATGACCGTAGGTTCTGGCATCACCATGACTGCCATTTTGGCATGGAGCAATGACGTAACTGCCTGTTTCAATGGCGCGCGCACGTAGCAACACATGCCAATGCGCTTCACCCGTAGTTTTGGTAAACGCGGCAGGACAGGTGAGTATATTGGCACCGGCGTGAGCTAATGTCCGATACAAATAAGCAAACCGAAGGTCATAACACACTGTCATACCGAGTTTTGCCCAGGGGGTGTCCGCGACAACAGCGGTTTCTCCCGGTTTAAACAAGTCCGACTCTTTGTAAGTTTCACCATTCGGTAACTGCACGTCGAACATATGAATCTTGTCGTAGCGTGCGGTGATCTCGCCACGGTTGTTAACCAAATACGAGCGGTTACGCCTATGTCCTCCGGCATTGATTGCCAGCGATCCCAATAAAAGCCATTTGTTTAAATCTTTTGCCATTGCCGTGAATCGGGGCAGGGCCGGATGGGTTTCCTCGCTATGGGGGTCGACATGTAAGCCACTGTCGTCTTTACTGAGACAGGAGAAAAATTCCGGCAGACAAATGAGATCCGCACCTTGCTTGGCCGCGTTTCTCGTCAGTTCGACGGCCTGCTCTATACTTTCGGTCATGTCCGGTCCGGCGCAGTTTTGTACGCAGGCTGCGATAAATGTTTGAGTCATACCGGCTTTCCTCCGATTACTCTGGATGCTTCGATTAGCGAGTCTAACGCAAATTCAGGTGATGAAACCAGACGCTGCGCGGGCTTTATGTGATACTCGGTACAAACACGTAATTAATATGGCTAATTTCAAACTCGACGATGTCGTACCCTGGGGCCGTTCATTCGATGAATACGTTCACATGTTTTCGTTGACTGATGAGGATTTAAGCGAGCGTATTATTAGTTGTGGCGATGGCCCTGCCAGTTTCAATTGTGAGTTATCACAACGAGGAGGTTCGATCGTTTCTGTCGATCCGATTTATCAGTTCACAACGGAGCAAATTCATCAACGCATTAATGAGACTTCGCCGATCATTATCGAGCAATTACACAAGAACCAGGAACGGTTTGTATGGACACAATTCGCCTCGCCCGACGAGGTTGTCAAAGCAAGACTAAAAGCCATAGATTTGTTTTTGTCGGACTTCAATCTTGGTTTGAAACAGGGGCGCTATGTAAACGCCGCTTTACCGGATTTACCTTTTACCGACCAGCAATTCGATATTGCCTTGTGTTCGCATTTTTTGTTTTTGTATTCGGAGCATTTTTCATTGGAATTTCACATCGATGCGGTAAAAGAAATGTTACGGGTGGTAAGCGATGTGCGCCTATTTCCACTGTTAGATTTGCGGGGAAAGCTTTCGCCGCATGTTAGACCAGTAATAAAGAAATTAAGCATCGATGGGTTTTGTATTGAGCGTTTGAAAGTAGATTACGAGTTTCAACAAAATGGCAATGAAATGCTCCGTATTGTAAAGGAGAAACAAACATCCTAATCGTCGTTTGTTTATAACAGTTGAATTGTTGCGAGTGGCTGCTTAAACTGTAACGACGAGCTTCTAAACTAATTAAAAATAATATATGGGTGGAATCGTTTTTCTGTACACAAACGTCCTGAACTAGCGCTCCGTTTGGGAGCGATGTTGTCGGATATGTTGATGGAGATGACCGAGCGCGGGCCGGATAGCGCAGGATTTGCCATCTACCATGAACCGGTCGCAGAAGGGTTCAGTAGAGTGGCGGTGTTGAGTCGTGATCCTGTCTATCAGCGGGACAACTTAATTGATGAAATCAAACTATATCTTAGTGAGGATTCCAACGGTGAAATCTTCTATACATGTCCTAAGATCGTTGGTATCTCCGTTGTCCCGCCCAATTTCAGGTGTGCGCTAAAGCCAACGTAGACATTCGGCGATTGGTTTTCAGACGCCAATGCAATTGGAACACCAATCTGTGAATACCCATCTCTCTGATCTTGGTGTCCAGTAATTTGGGGAAAGAAGATTGATAATGCGAAGAACGTTACATGGAATAGTTCACTCTGCGTTCTTAGATCCATCCTGGTGTGAGTTGTATTGAAAAATTTCCCAGCGCACGCGCGCCCACTTGTATGCGTCCATCACGGATACAGCATAAACAAAGAAGCCGCCTGCGTATCGGCCAACGAAGGAGTGTTCAGGTGTTGTCAGATGATACGTCACCCATCCTCCCATGACCATAAAGAAGATCATCATATATGCTCGAGTGCTCTGTTCGTTTAGTAACTGCCCTATTCCAGGCAATATAATGGCAATTGCCATAACTAAATAGGGATGCCAGAGACCCCGTGTCGTTTCCCTGTTAGTCTCCAAGGACTTTTCGGCATTTTTAGATTTTTTACGTCGATGTTGCCGGTTTTTTTTCATTAATCTTTTCACGGTCAAGAAATGAGGTCGAAAGTATTCCTTCCCAACTTAATTTACAATCAGCAGATTTCAGTCCTTGCGCTAATGCCCGGTCGCAACTGCTCCAAGTCAACATCATGGAATATTGAGTCGGAATTCCTTTTACGTCAAACGGGTATTTTACTCTCATCGCGTTGTGTCAAATCCACCACTAGAGCAATGGCGCGATCGAGGATATCGGTCACCAGATCTCTCGACACCTTCATTTGTTCAAAGCATGGCTGGCGAAGCAGCAGGTACACTGAGCGAGTAGCTTCCCCAAGCAGGTAGACCAGACGAACACCATGCTGAGTGATCAAGAGCTCTTTGGCTTTGTCGTCTTGAAAAAAGTTCATGTGGGAATTAATAATTTCAAATGGCGGCATAGCAGATGGCTTGTCTGTTCGAATGCTTGCGTGCTGCGGCCAGTTACCGGGCACCTGTACCCACTCTGGCAGATTATCCGACGGCGAGTAAAATTCCGTATGTGCAGGGCGAACGAGGTAGTCAAAAACACCGTCATAGGGAACGGCAGCGCGAACGGTTGCCTTGAGCCAAAGCGTTGGCAGCTTGCGCACCGACATCTGGTCGAGCACTGGCTCAAGAACCACATCGAAGCCTTGATAGTTTCCGGAAAGAACAGGATAGCCAACATCATCCTGGTAAAGACGCGGCTCTGACAGTATCGGGATCACACCGGCGAACATGTCCCGGCGCTCGACTTTTGACCTATTGCGCTCCTTGCAGTGTAGGCGCCACAGAATGGCAATCCCGACAGCGGCCAACGCAAATGGTTTGATCACTGGACAGCACCGAGTGGCCGTAAAGGGGGTTAGGCCACCTCAACCGTTTCAAAGCAAAGCAATTTCAACACACGATGGTAATTGGGCAATGAGCGTGATTGACAATATCACGTGCCACCGATCCGAGTAATGCTCGGCCCAGTGCACCACGGCCGGCGTGTCCGATTACAATGTGGTCATAGCCATGCCCCTCGGCATAGCTTACTATTCCTTTAGAAATATTGCGTGCCGCACAGGTGACGTACTGCACATCCCGTAAACCCGCTTGCTCTGCAGAAGTTTTAGCGTCGTGCAGATCCCAACCGACCTGAACGCTTGCCGCATCCAGTATCTCTTGATCCCAAAAGTGCGTTCGTGAAGTTGTGTCGGTCGATACAGCAGTAACCGTAACAAACGTCAACGGGCGATTCAATTCCTTCGCCATATCCACCGCGAATTGTACCGCCTTTGCGGATGAATGCGACCCATCAGTCGCACAAAGAATTTTTTTGCATATCATATCGAGCCCCTTCCTCTAGTAACCTAGTGGTTTTGGCCATGGCATAGTGAATTGATCTCCCCGACGCACGAATTTATAACGATGCATCACAAACCAGATAGAGGCGACAATATAAAAGGTCATCATCGCCAGGAGTTGTGTTCCATATCCAAGGAAAGTCGCGAATAAGGTTGCTACGCATAGTATGAACAAAGTGATTGCGGGCAGCGGATGGAAGGGGTGAATGTAACCGCGACTGATACTGCCCAACGGCCACTTCTTTCGAAACTTGAACATATTGATAGGCATGAATGTGTAGCCCAATATTCCGGACAATATCGAGAAAGTAATGACTTGATCCAGCAAACCAGTGAAACCGAAAGAAATAGCGACTGGAACCAGGAAGACGATAGAACGATATGGTGTACGGTAACGGGGATGTACAGCTCCGAACCAAGCTGGCAGATACCGATCACGGCCCATCGAAAACCAGGAACGCGATGCATCGTTTATACAGCCATTTGCTGACGCCACTGCTGAGAATAAAGTCCCTACGAACAAAACGACCTGCAGAACCGTACTTCCAGTCACACGGGCCGCATCGTATAACGGCACGGCTGCTTGACCCAAATACTCCCAAGGCATCAAACCGGAGGCGATAAACCAGGTAATGGTTGCGGCAATCAATAGTGTCATCATGCCACTCATTGTTCCTAAAGGTAAAGCGCGGGGTGGCGATCGCACTTCCTCAGCTGCCTGACAAGTCCCCTCGATACCCAGGTAATACCATATGGCGAATTGCATGGATGCAATAACACCAATCCAACCGTAGGGAAGGTCGGTGAGTAGGTCTTGGTGCTGTAATATGGCACCGGGATTCCATGGTTGAACCCCGAATAACAGAATAAAAATCGAGATAAAAGCTGCGGCAGTAATAATGAAGTTGACCGTAAGGGTGGCGAAAACACCCCGATAATTGAGCCATGCCAAAGCGGAAACCGTCAGCACAACAAAAGGTCTAGGATCCAAATCTGCATACCCTGACTCCGCCGCGACGGTGGCTATCAAATCACCAACGACAAGCGCGTCCGCCGCTTCCAGCATTGTGTATGCCAGCACCAGATACAACCCTACGTTGAAAGCCATGAGTGGCCCAATAATATGTTTCGCCTGGGCGTATTGACCTCCCGCCGCTGCAACAGTCGATGTGACCTCAGAATCGATCATCGCCACACATGTGTATAACAATCCGATTATCCAACAGGTGATCAACGCTCCAAATGCACCGCCTTTGCCTACCGCAAAATTCCAACCCATGAATTCTCCGACCAAGACGATGCCTACACCAAGCGCCCACACGTGGGCTGGCCCAAGGACCTTTAACAGATTAAAATTCGAGGCAGGTGCTTGCGCTACTTGTTCAGCCATAATTTATCCCTCCTGCCTCGTGTGTCCTGTTACTTCAATCATCTCGTCATAACCCTCCCGCGAACTTAACAGTATGTCTTCATCATATTCGCGGTTGACGCGTAACGCATCGACCAAGATCCAGAGCAACAGCAACGCTGATCCTATCCAAGCCGCCCACTCAACTAAAACCCAAATATTCATTCTTAAATACCTCCAAAACTGTTGTTATATAAGCCGGAAAATCTTGGTGTGGCTATTTATATTTACTCGGAAGAATCGAATTTCTCAGCGATGACCTCTTTGTATTCTTTCTCAGAGAAATAAAGCATAAACAGGAAATAACCCAAAATCACAACCGCGGTGATAATTAGCATGACGGGGTCCACGGTATAGTCAAAGCGCTCGGTAACGATGGCCGCCGCATCTTCAAGCGATACGCCTAACTTTTCCCATTGCGCTTGCATTGTCTCGTTCTGCCCGATGGCTTCCCACGTTAAGGTTTCCGGCGTTTCGACAACAGTGCCACCGCCGGTAAGACCTAATACTAGCGGTAGAAACAAAACGATGTACACGAGAACTAATAGAAATAGCGCATCAAAGATTTGTCCGCCTACAGACTGGGTTTTGGGTTGATATTTTTTAGTCATAGGGATGTTCCTCTTGGTTTGTTCAATTCGAATTCGCAATGGCACATATAGGACAAGAAGGGATTGCCAATTTTTTTACATCACATATGAGCATCGCCCACTTCCAAGGAAATTTAGTATCGAATGTTGCCGAGTTACTACTAGTTATTAGTGTTCTAGTTATTAGTGTTCGCCAGCCGCTTTGCTGCACGGTTGGCGTCTAAGTGCTTTATATCTAATCCATAGATATGTTCTTTATCCTCTCGGTAGTGGTTGATTAGCGCCACTATTGAGGCAGCATTGAATAGCACGACTAGAAATCCAAATACTACCAATGCCCACGTAATTCCTGGTCGAGTGACATAGGGAAGAATGCCAAAAAAAACAAACAAGTAAGCGGCTGCAAGGCCAAATACAAATCCTACCGCCCAGAAAATATCTAACCGCATCATCGCATCGATTCGCTCTGTGGAAATCGGGCTTGCTGCGTGTTCGCTTCGCATTGATACGCTTGGATTTTCGGCCATGATAATTCCCCTCGCGGTATAAAGTATTAAATTGGTCGTGAACCTCGTTAAAAATTGTTTAACAACATTATATTTGTTTAAAATATAAAAGATTAATACGAGTAATAAAATATTACCTGTATTAAACATTGATTATTATTAAATGTCAATACTTATCTAGCCTGATATCCAATTTTGGTAAACCTAGTAAGAACAAAACCTAGTAAGAACATAGGTACTCATGTCGCATAGTCGGTAAAACGTACAGTGTGCGTTGAGGATCCTGATTTTCAAACCATCTATTCTCGGAACCATTGATTTGAATGAGTTTTACTCGGATACTCAAGACAATAGCGTGATCAACGTATCTGTTTAAGTCTTTGTCACGTGGTATCCGTAAATTCAACGGGCAACAACCTCTGATACTCGATTTTCACGGCAAATGGATATACCATCGTGTTCTGCAAATTACTCACGCGCTGCGGTCGACCCAAGAATCAGACTAGTTATTTCTGGTTATATAAAGCATATATTCACGAACACGATCAGGATAACGAAAATTGCCCAGTCTGCTTCGATATCTTGAGACTTATCCCTTGGCGTTGTACGTTTTTGTACGCCTGGACTTAAAGACGTGCCTGGCGGCGCAATAGATTCAGAGGATGGGCCCTCCGCACCCGACCCTGTGTGAAGCTTGCCGATAGCTTTACAAACTATTTTCAGTCGCAGTTTACGCGCCAGATAAAACGCTGCAGCTTAACGGCTCTATTCAATCTGTTTAGCGAAATGTTAAATTGCTAATTGGCGTCTACATCCACTGGACGCGGATGCATTATTTTCTTATTTTATACGTAATATACAAAGAACCTGCAGAATAAATCGACATGAGTCCACGTAAAATCGGTGCCAAAAATAAAGAGCGCAGTGAAATTGCAAAGAAAAGCGCCACAAAAGAAAAGTTTAAACATAAAGACAAGCTGGAGGAGGCTATTGGTCGTCAGGTACGGGCATTTCGTAAAGAACTAAAACTAACCGTAACTAAAGTCGCTGAAGCGGCTGGTTTATCGCCAGGTATGTTGTCTAAGATTGAAAATGGTAATACCTCGCCATCCTTAGCGACCCTCAGCGCATTATCCAGTGCGTTGGATGTACCCGTCACAGCGTTTTTCCGAAAATACGAGGAACAACGCGATTGCGCCTATGTTCGCGCCGGACAAGGACTCATGATTGATCGGCTCAGCAAACGAGCCGGACACCAATATGCGTTGTTGGGCCACACTGTCGGCAAACAATTTGCGGTTGAACCATACTTAATTACGATAACCGAGAAATCAGAAGTTTTTCCATTATTCCAGCACGATGGTGTCGAGTTTATTTATTTACTAAAAGGCAAACTGGTTTATCGATATGCGGATCGTACTTACACAATGTCGGCCGGTGATTCGCTTTGTTTTGATTCTGACGTGCCTCATGGGCCCGAAAAGCTCGGTCGTCTTCCGATCGCAATGATATCAATCATAATATCCCCGCGAGCAGATCAAGTATAGGTCATATCGTGTTCGTAAACTCAACCCGCTAAGTGGGTTGTTCGAATACGCAATAAGTTTTGAACGGGTTCCCAAATATGGCGGTAAAGTAGCGTAATGCCCACTAAGTGTGTTCAAAAATTGAAGTTACGAAGAGAACGTTCTTGACGTCACGCCAGCGGCCTCTGTAAAAACGATATTTCCTTTCAGGAAAAATATTTTCCTAATAGTATTGACTCCAGTAAACGTTTTATTTATGATGCAAACCCCGTTCATGGATTGTTCACGCGACGACGCTTAAGGAGACTCATCTAGGATGTGCGGTATTGTTGGGCTCTATCTAAAAAATAAATCGCTCGAAGATCGACTTGGCGTATTGTTGTCGACCATGCTGATCGAAATGACCGAACGCGGGCCGGACAGTACCGGTGTTGCTGTTTACCGTGATCCCGTAGACGATGGGTTTACTAAACTAACGGTATTGACACACGACCGGAATTATCGGTGGCAGGCAATACTCGATGAGTTGCAGAACCGGTTTGGCGACATGGCCGGTTTGGAGGTGCGCGGTAATCATGCCGTCGTCATTGTACAGGCGTCGGACACGGAGCTACAAACTTGGTTCGAACAGAATCATCCTGATCTGACGACGACGAGTTCCGGGCAATCGATTGAGATTTTCAAAGAAAAAGGGTTGCCAAAAGAGGTGATTGAAAAGTTCGAAATAAAAAGCCTCAGCGGGACGCATGCCTTAGGTCATACACGCATGGCGACTGAAAGCGCAGTCACCACAGAACATTCACATCCGTTCTCAACTGGTCTCGATCTATGTCTGGTACATAACGGATCGTTGTCCAATCACAATCGATGGCGCAGAAAACTTCGACACGAACGCCTCGAATTCCAGACCGACAACGACAGCGAAGTTGCCGCGGGTTATTTGATGTGGCGTATGCGCGAAGGCGCGACACTGGACGAAGCACTGGAGAGCGCTATCGTTGATCTTGACGGCTTTTACACTTTCGCCATCGGCATCAGCGATGGATTTGCCGTTTTGCGCGATCCCATCGCTTGTAAACCAGCGGTGTTGGCAGAGACGGACGATTGGGTGGCCATGGCATCGGAATTTCGTTCCATATCCCACCTGCCCGGTGTCGAGAACGCGAGAATCTGGGAGCCGGAGCCGGCCAAAATCTATAGTTGGCACCGTCATTAGCAGCCGAGAGTGATCATGGACATGGACTTAAATGACGTTAGCGTCCGTGAAGTCAATCAGTATTTGCATGACCTGAATAACCGGGACGATGGCGTGATCCACCTTGCGCATCCCGATGGCAAGCATGCGTTGGCCGTGGGCTTATCCACTGCTGTCAACGTGCGGATCGACGGTCATGTCGGTTATTACTGCGCCGGTATGAACAAAACGGCCGAAATCACGATCAATGGCAATGCCGGTCCGGGGGTGGCCGAGAACATGATGTCGGGTTTGGTGCGGGTGAAGGGCAATGCCTCGCAATATGCCGGCGCGACCGGACGGGGTGGTCTGCTGGTGATCGAGGGTAACGCGGCGGCACGATGCGGGATTTCCATGAAAGGTGTCAACATCGTTGTCGGCGGGTCTGTCGGCCACATGAGCGCGTTCTTGGGACAGTCCGGTAATCTAGTAATCTGCGGTGACGCCGGCGATCATCTTGGTGACTCGATCTATGAGGTCCAAATCTTTGTCCAAGGGGAGGTCAAGGGACTAGGTACGGATTGCATCGAGAAAGAATTGCGAGATGAGCACATCCGAAAGCTCACCGAGCTTCTGCAGCAGGCCCAAATCGACGCCGAGCCGAGAAATTTCAAGCGCTATGGTCCGGCACGACAACTATATAATTTTAAAGTCGACAATGCCTATTTGCCTTGAGCATTCCGGACATAGCCATTGATCATAACCGAGATAATACAATGAAAGAGTCTCGTTTTAGCGAGCCCTCCGAACGGGATGCGATGACGGAAGAACCACCGAGACAGGAGTCCTATACCTGGAACAGGGCCACTATCCGCGAGATCCAGCGTGCCGCGACGCAAGGCATCTACAGCATCCGCGGTGGTGGTGCTAAACGCAAATTGCCGCACTTCGACGACTTGTTGTTCCTCGGCGCTAGCATGTCGCGTTATCCACTTGAAGGCTACCGCGAGAGTTGTGGCACGGATGTCACGCTGGGGACCCGTTTCGCAAAAAAGCCTTTGCATCTGGATATTCCCATTACCATTGCGGGTATGAGTTTTGGCGCCTTGTCCGCCGAGGCAAAAGATTCTCTCGGTAAAGGTGCCGCGATGATGGGCACCAGTACCACGACGGGTGACGGTGGCATGACGCCGGAGGAACGGAAGTCTTCGAAAACACTAGTTTATCAGTTATTGCCATCGCGCTATGGCATGAATCCGGATGATCTGCGCCAGGCCGACGCGATTGAAGTCGTCTGTGGCCAGGGCGCCAAGCCAGGCGGCGGCGGTATGTTGCTGGGTTACAAGATCAGCGACCGGGTTGCACAAATGCGCACCTTGCCGAAAGGTGTCGACCAGCGCAGTGCCTGCCGCCATCCGGATTGGACCGGCCCCGATGATCTCGAAATCAAAATCCAGGAATTGCGCGAAATCACCGACTGGGAGAAACCCGTTTATGTGAAGGTTGGTGCGACTCGTACCAAGTATGATGTGCAACTAGCAGTCAAAGCGGGTGCGGATGTGGTTGTCGTTGACGGCATGCAGGGCGGTACAGCGGCCACCCAGGATGTCTTCATTGAGCACGTTGGCATACCGACGCTGCCCGCTGTTCGCATCGCGGTCGAAGCCCTGCAGGAGATGGGTATACACCGCAAGGTACAACTCATCGTTTCCGGTGGCATTCGCAATGGGGCTGATGTCGCGAAGTGCATGGCCCTGGGAGCGGATGCCGTTTCAATTGGCATGGCCGCATTGTTTGCATTGGGCTGTAATGATCCGAAATATGCCGCGGAATACCGGAAATTAGGCACGATACCCGGCTATTATGATGCCTACCATGAAGGCCGCTGTCCGGCTGGAATATCTACCCAGGATCCGGAATTATCCAAAAAACTGGACCCCGAACTCGGTGGACGGCGTATCAAAAACCTGCTGCAAACGATGGTGCTCGAGGCCCAGACACTAGCGCGTGCCTGCGGCAAATCGCATTTGCATAACCTTGAGCCCGAGGATTTGGTGGCGTTAACCGTTGAAGCGGCGGCCATGGCAAAGGTGCCGTTAGCCGGCACGGATTGGATACCAGGTCAAGGGTTCTGAGTTATGCCGCGGCAGTCTTTACCTAACGATTCCTAGTAGTATTTGTCTTATTGTTTTTGCGCTCTTTATTTTAGCCAAAGAAAGGCGCTCTGAAGTCGGAATAAAGAGAGAAACTGTTGGAATAAGATTTCTTGCATTACTCAAAATGAAAAATCAACCCGTTTTACAAAAAAACCCGGAGGAACATCATGGCTGTTGATCTTGCTAAAGTCGCTAAAGAGAAAGAGATTAAATATTTTTTGATTAGTTTTGTCGATCTGTTTGGTGTGTTACGCGCCAAACTGGTGCCCGCCAGAGCCATCAAGGACATGCAAAAAGATGGTGCGGGATTTGCAGGCTTCGCCGCCTGGTTAGACATGACACCGGCACACCCGGACATGTTCGGTGTGCCGGATCCGGATAGCCTGATCCAGTTGCCCTGGAAACCCGAGGTCGGTTGGCTGGCATCGGATTTGTGGATGGATGGAAAAGAGGTCGAGGCGTCGCCAAGGGTGGCTTTAAAACGGCAAATGGCCAAAGCGGCGGCAAAAAACTATTACATGAAAAGCGGGGTGGAGTGCGAATATTTTTTGATCAATCTTGATGGCAGCGCTATCGCCGATGAACGTGATATCCAGGATAAACCCTGTTACGATCAGTCCGCGCTGATGCGAAGGTATGATGTGGTCAGCGAGATTTGCGATTGCATGATTGAGCTCGGTTGGGGGCCATACCAAAATGACCACGAGGACGCAAACGGCCAGTTCGAAATGAACTGGGATTTCGACGATGTGCTTTTAACCGCTGACCGCCATGTGTTTTTTAAATACATGGTCAAGTCCATTGCGGAAAAACACGGGTTGCGTGCGACCTTTATGCCCAAGCCGTTTGTGCATTTGACGGGCAATGGATGTCATGCCCATGTATCAATTTGGGATAAGACTGGCAAGAAAAATCTGTTCTCACATTCGCGGGATGAAATGGGCTTGTCCAAACTGGCATATAACTTTCTCGGAGGTGTCATACACAGCGCAGAGGAACTGTGTTCAATTTTCAATCCGACGGTAAACAGTTACAAACGCATCAACGCTCCGGTGACATCCTCCGGTGCGACTTGGGCGCCCAATACCGTCACCTACGGCGGTAACAATCGCACCCACATGGTGCGTATTCCCGACCCGGGCCGTTTCGAGTTGCGGCTAATGGATGGCGCTGCAAATCCTTATTTGTTGCAGGCAGGGGTATTGGCAGCGGGTCTCGACGGCGTTGCCAACAAACGCGATCCAGGCAAGCGATTGGATATCAATATGTATACCGACGGACACAAAGCAAAGGGCGCTAAGAAGCTGCCTTTGAATTTGCTCGATGCTATTCGTCTGACGGAAAAAAGTAAGGTATTGCGTGCTGCGTTGGGCGATGAACTCATTGACAGTTACTGCAAACTGAAAATGCACGAATGGAACAGTTTCAAAACGGAAATCAGCGAGTGGGAGAGAAAGAACGCTTTGGATTGTTAGGGCTTTCTAGGAGCGAACTCGCTCGCGAATCAAGATGTTTTCGCCCTGCGTTTCATCCGGGACACATCGTTTATTCTTATAAACAGAAAGTGATAACGTTACCATTCTTGGCTCGTATTACGTAACAAGCTGAATCCAATGGTAAGTTTGGTGCGTTAGCGATATTTGTTGTTAATGCATTGAAACCGGAGCTATCGAAAGAGTTCAACTCTTGACTCAAATCTGATCTGTAAATACTAAATCCAGCAGTGGACGACATGTTTTTTAAAGTGTCTATAGCAGGAATCTCGGATCCATTTAGGAATTGTCCAGAGGAACTGTTAAATATTAGTGCATACGAAAAATTGTTTTTTGATGCTTCAAACCATACATAATCAGCCCGATTTGTACACTGAGCTTCGACGCAATCATTAACAGTTACAGTTAACGGGGTATGACCTTGTAGATTAATTTGGGCTGCGTTAGTAACGATTGAAAAACTAGCTTGGTCAGTATCGAAAATGTAAACACTTCTGTCAGAATCACCAGATATTCCGTTATCCGTAAAAGTGGGGGTTGCTGATTCTGGAAATACAATAGTTCCGGAAAAAGGAGTATTAACTAAATCCCCAAGTAAAGTGCCATCGCATGGTGAAGCGCTCTCGCACGCTCTGAATAAACCGGAAAATTGAATTTCAATTAAGTCGCTGAGGGTAATCTGTGAAATCAAACTAGACGCAGTCAATGTTATCAATTTCAGTACTGTATTCATTCTGACTAGCCACTTGCGCGAATCTAACTAATGAGCAAAAATAATTTTTAGTCGATGTTGTTCTGCCGCTTAGTAGCGGTCAACGTGTTATGTAACAGACAAGCGATGGTCATAGGCCCGACGCCACCGGGGACGGGGGTGATGGCGCCCGCCACATCGATGGCGGAAGCGTACTCGACATCGCCGACCAGTTTGTTTTTACCGTTTTCACCTTCTATCCGGTTAATCCCGACATCAATGACGGTGGCGCCGGGTTTTATCCAGTCGCCTTTCACTATTTCCGGCCGGCCAACTGCCGCAACCAAAATATCTGCCCGGCGGCATTCTTCTTCTAAATTCTTAGTGCGCGAATGTGCAATAGTGACGGTGCAGCTTTCGGCGAGTAACAAAGCCGCCATGGGTTTGCCCACGATATTCGAGCGGCCTAACACCAGCGCGCGTTTGCCACTGAGTTCGCTGAGTTGATCTTTTAATAACATCAAACAACCTAGTGGGGTGCACGGCACCATGGCATCCATGCCCGTCCACAGGCGCCCGACATTGGTCACGTGAAAACCATCGACATCTTTTACCGGGTCAATGGTATCTAACACTTTGTTGGAATCGATATGGTCGGGTAGCGGTAACTGCACCAGGATGCCATTGACCGCACTATCGTTGTTGAGTTGGTCGACGAGAGTCAACAACTCCGCTTCACTCGTAGTGTCCGGCAGTTTATGTTCAAATGAGGCCATACCTGCTTCCTGGGTTTGTTTGCCCTTGCTGCGAACATAGACTTGACTGGCCGGGTCTTCACCGACCAGGACGACCGCCAATCCCGGTGTTATGCCGTATTCGGACTTTATTGTTTCGACTTGTTTTGCTACATCCGCACGCAAATTCGTGGCGAATGCCTTGCCGTCAATTTTGATCCCCATGTGTCGATTTCTCTTGGTGTAGTGAAGCTGCAAAACGGCGAATCATACCACCCGGCGTTTTCACTGTGCACCAGTGCCTAATTGCGAGTAATGTTGTGTGAGCCCGCTCATGTAAATAACTGATAATTAATGTGTAAACAGTGTTTTATTGTGTCGTTTTTCGGTAATCTCGTGTCGCCGCGACACCAGCAGGGAATGCTAATGGGCGCCTAATCTTCGCGCTTTGGGGCGCGTTAATGCGTATCAAACTTCCTGTTTGTGAGGGTGTAAATGATGACTGATGTAGAAGAACAAGACAACGGCGAAGATATCGATCTGTCGGCCTTGCCGGATGACGAGTTGGTCGAGCAAATGCACGACGACTTGTACGATGGTTTGAAAGACGAAATTGTCGAAGGCACGCAAATTTTACTCGACCGTGGCTGGGAACCTTATAAGGTTTTACAGAATGCGTTGGTGGAAGGCATGCGTATCGTTGGAATCGATTTTCGTGACGGCATTTTGTTTGTACCTGAGGTGTTAATGGCGGCCAACGCGATGAAGGGCGGTATGGAAATATTGCGTCCCTTGCTGGCCGAAACCGGCGCACCTCCGGTGGGCAAGATGGTGATTGGTACGGTTAAGGGTGATATTCACGACATCGGCAAGAATCTGGTATCGATGATGATGGAAGGTGCAGGTTTCGAAGTAATTAACCTCGGCATCAACAACCCGGTAGAGAATTACCTTGAAGCCATGGAAAACGAGAAACCCGATATTCTCGGTATGTCGGCCCTGTTGACCACCACTATGCCCTATATGAAGGTCGTTATCGATACCTTGGTGGAAAAAGGCATTAGAGATGATTTCATTGTTCTGGTAGGCGGTGCACCGTTGAACGAAGAATTCGGTACCGCAATTGGCGCAAATGCGTACTGCCGTGACGCAGCCGTCGCGGTAGAAACGGCAAAAGAACTCATTGCCGCAAAGCGCGCTGCCGCTTAGCGCTAACGAGAAGTTTATTCGGAATGAGCCAGGGTGCTCCGGTATTGATTATTGCGTGTGGTGCGCTGGCTCACGAAATTACGCAACTCCGCAAAGCCAACCGTTGGACACATGTCGATGTCCAATGTTTGCGAGCGGATTTTCACAACACGCCTGACAAGATCGCACCGGCAGTAAAGGAGCAAATCGAAAAGGCACGCGACAAATATCAAAGAATATTCGTTGCGTACGCTGATTGCGGCACCGGTGGTTTGCTGGATGCAATGCTTGAAAAGGAAAATATTGAACGCTTACCCGGTGCGCATTGTTATGAGTTTTTTGCCGGTTCACCTGTGTTTGAGGAGTTAATGGAAGCCGAGTTAGGCACTTTCTATTTAACTGATTATCTGGCACAGCACTTTGAGCGCATTATTCTCAAAGGTTTTGGTATCGACAAACATCCCGAGCTTGAATCCATGATGTTCGGCAATTACCGAAAGCTGGTGTACTTATCCCAGACGGAAAATGCGGCCTTGCTGAACAAAGCACAACAGGCGGCGCAACGCTTGAACCTTGAATTTGAATATCGGTATACCGGTTATGGTGATTTGGAAACCAGTTTACAGGCGTTTGTACGCGAGGATCACGCATGGCAAAACTGATTACCGTCTATTGGCGGGATATTCCGGCTCAGGTCATCGCCAAACGCGGTCGTGATTCGGCCAAGGTCCCATTGCCCCAGCGTTTTCACGACGCCATCGACCGCGCTGCCATGCGTGCAGGTAAAGGTAGCAGTGAGGCCTATATGGAAGAATGGCGGCGCGAATCTCGCGAATGCGGTAACGACTTGCAAACCGAAGCTCAAACCGAGGTAGACCGCTTGGTTGCGGACTGGCCGGATGACTTGCTTGAAATCACCACCAAGGCCAAGGGTATAAAATCATGAGAATAGCGGGTCAATAACGGTAATGTATGCAGTGCGGTTATGGTCGGTGCGCAACAGCGCGCGGCTGGAAAAACTTTACAATCGGTTCGAAGGTGTGTTCGTGAAGCTCGGCCCTGTGTTGGACCGGGTCGGTTACGAACGTGCTGAAAAACCCGTGGCTATCTTGGAACGCTCTGTTAAGGGGTTCTTGTTCGATTGCCAGATGTGCGGCAAGTGTGTGTTGAGTTCCACCGGTATGGCTTGTCCAATGAATTGTCCTAAGCAACTGCGTAACGGCCCCTGTGGTGGTGTGCGCAGCGATGGCAACTGCGAGGTTGTTCCGTCTATGCGTTGTGTGTGGATGGAAGCCACCCAAGGCGCGAGTAATATGCAAAGTGGTGCAACGATTCATCAGGTACAACCACCGGTTAATAACCAGTTACAAGGGCAGTCATCTTGGTTGCGCGTTATTCGTGAAAAAAATGCGGGCATCGCGGATGCCGAACCACATACTGTTACGAGTCACTAATTGTGGAATTTAACGACGAACCCGTACCGGGCTACTCGTTGCCCATATTGCCGGGCCATTCCTCGCCCGGTCGCTTGGAGCGTGTGTTACGCGCGGGTAAATTTGCCGTCACCGCTGAGATATCGCCGCCGGATACCGCCGATCCGGAAGAAGTCTACTTGCGGGCGCGTGTTTTTGACGGCTATGTCGACGCCATGAATGCCACGGATGGTTCGGGTGCGAACTGTCATATGTCCAGTGTTGGCGTTTGCTCTCTGTTGACACGTTTAGGTTACGCTATGGTGATGCAAATATCCTGTCGTGACCGTAATCGTATCGCTGTACAAGGCGATGTCCTCGGCGCAGCGGCCATGGGTGTGGCCAATATTCTTTGTTTAACTGGTGACGGTGTACAGGCAGGGGATCACCCAGAAGCCAAGCCCGTGTTTGACATGGATTGTATGTCTTTGCTCAACATCGTGCGCGCCATGCGTGATGAAAGCACGTTCATGAGCGGGCGGGAGCTCAGCGCGCCGCCGCGGGTGTTTATCGGTGCAGCCGCTAATCCCTTCATCCCACCGTTTGATTTTCGTCCTTCGCGCTTACAAAAGAAAATGGAAGCAGGGGCGCAATTCGTGCAAACCCAATATTGTTATGACATCGATCGCCTGTGCGAATACATGGCTAAGGTTCGTGACCTGGGTTTACATGAGAGAATATTCATCATGATAGGGGTCGGTCCTCTGGCATCAGCACGTGCGGCTAACTGGATTCGCGAGCATGTGCCCGGTGTACACATTCCCGATGCAGTCATCAACCGGTTAAAAGGCGCGGAGAAACAAAAATCCGAAGGCAAGAAAATTTGCATCGAGGTAATTCAGCAAATAAAAGAGATTGAAGGCGTGCATGGCGTGCACGTCATGGCCTACCGGCAGGAAGAAGCGGTAGCCGAAATTATCGACGCATCCGGTGTGTTGGAAGGACGTACGCCGTGGCATCCCAATCGTTCTGACGTTAAAGCCAACATGAGGATTGTTGTATGACCGACACAGTTATTAGTTCCGCTACCAAAGAAGTTGTGATCGGCTTCGACCGTCCTTTCGTTGTCATCGGTGAACGCATCAACCCAACCGGTCGCAAAATATTGGCTGCAGAAATGAAAGCAGGCGATTACAGTCGTGTGGAAGCCGATGCGTTGGCACAAGTCGCAGCAGGTGCGCATATGTTAGACGTCAACGCCGGTATTCCCCTGGCGGACGAACCTGCCATTCTCGCCGAAGCTGTCCAATTGGTTCAGTCTATAACTGCCGAGCCTTTGTCTATCGATTCATCTATCGTTGCCGCACTGGAGGCGGGGTGCGCCGTTTATAAAGGTAAACCACTGATCAACTCGGTGACAGGAGAGGAGGAACGGCTGGAATCGGTATTGCCCATCGTCAAGAAATACAACGCCGCTGTCATCGCTATCTCAAACGACGAAACCGGTATTTCAGAAAATCCGGACGTGCGTTTCGCCGTCGCTAAGAAGATTGTCGAACGTGCTGAAGATTTCGGTGTTCCCCGTTCGGACGTCGTAGTTGATCCGCTGGTTATGCCCGTGGGCGCGATTAACACCGCCGGCAAACAGGTGTTTCAAATTATTCACCGGCTGCGCACTGAACTCAAGGTTAACTCCAGTTGTGGTGCATCCAACATCAGTTTCGGGTTGCCAAACCGCAACGGGCTCAACGCGGCTTATCTGAGTATGGGTATCTCGGCTGGTATGACTTCCGCCATTATGAATCCCTTGCATGAGGTGGAAATGCAAGCGGTATTAGGAGCCGACGTGATGATGGGGCATGATCCGGATTGCACGCGTTGGATTAAACGGTTTCGTGATCCAACGACCGTCGCCGCGGAGACGCCAGAACGTGGGCGGCGTGGCGGGCGTCGGCGCCGTGCACATGCGACTGCATAGGATCAGGAAATCTCTTTGAGTGTAGCGAATCGCAATGATGCGCTGGTGGTGTTTACACCATCGGGCAGACGCGGTCGATTCGCAGCAGGTACTCCCCTTTTACAGGCGGCACGCTCGCTCGGTGTCGATATCGATTCGGTATGCGGGGGCCGTGGTATATGCGGCCGTTGTCAGGTTTTGCAAAGTATCGGCTCTTTTGCCAAACACGGGGTTGAATCACGCGCTGAAAATCTTTCTGCCCTCAGCGAGACCGAACGTGATTGCGCCACGGCGGGGATTTTAAAAGAAGGCCGCCGGCTGAGTTGTTCCACCCAGATTTTGGGTGATGCGATTATTGATGTTCCACCGGACAGCCAAGTGCATCGGCAAGTTGTACGCAAGCGTGCTGAAGTACATGAGATTAACATCGATCCTGTCATTCGCATTTACTATGTCGAAGTGCAGGAGCCAAATATGCACGACCCATCCGGTGATTTGCAGCGACTAAAAGAAGCACTGGAATTCGAGTGGCGTTTGACCGGACTGACAACAGACTTGCGTTTGTTGCAGGATTTACAGGCTGCGTTGCGTAGTGGCGAATGGAAAGTCACGGTCGCTGTTTTTGACAATCGTAAGATTATCGCCGTATGGCCGGGATTTCGGGATAGCGCGCACGGTTTAGCTATCGATGTGGGTTCTACCACCATCGCCGCCCATTTGTGCGATCTGGCCAGCGGTAAAGTAGTGGCGGCGTCCGGCATCATGAATCCACAAATTCGCTTTGGCGAGGATTTGATGAGCCGCGTGTCCTACATCATGATGAATCCGGGCGATGAGGCGGAGATGACCCGGGTGGTGCGCGAAGCCATACAGCAATTGGCCGAGGAAGTGTCTAGCGAGGCGGGTATTGAGGTGACCGACATTTTAGAGGTTACTTTTGTCGGCAACCCGGTCATGCATCATCTTTTGCTAGGTATTAATCCAGTGGAACTGGGTGGCGCGCCATTCGCACTGGCGTCTGACGAGTCCATCACTATCTGGGCCAGCGAATTGAATCTTGCGCTGCATCCCAACGCCCGAGTCTATGTATTACCGTGTATCGCGGGTCATGTGGGCGCGGATACCGCCGGAGTCGTATTATCGGAAGGGCCGTACCTGCGTGACGAAATCACCTTGTTGGTTGATGTGGGCACCAACGCCGAAATTGTGCTAGGCAATCGTCATCACATGTTGGCGGCGTCGAGTCCGACCGGGCCGGCCTTCGAAGGTGCACAGATTAGTTGCGGACAACGTGCCGCACCCGGCGCCATCGAACGGGTACGTATTGATCCCGCCACCTTGAAACCCCGGTTTAAAGTTATCGGTTGTGAACTGTGGTCAGATGAAGAAGGTTTTGAATCTGAAGTTGAACAGGTTGGGATTACGGGCATTTGTGGCTCCGGCATCATCGAAGTCATTGCAGAAATGTTTTTGGCTGGCATTATCAATATCGATGGCGTGGTGGATGGCACTATGACCGAACGTTCCTCGCGCATTGTTGCCGATGAACGTACCTTTTCCTATGTATTGCATGAAGGCGACGTCACCATCAAGATCACCCAAAATGATGTGCGCGCCATTCAGCTCGCCAAAGCCGCGTTGTATGCCGGTACTCGTTTACTCATGGACAGAATGAATGTGAAACAGGTCGATCGCATCCGTTTGGCCGGTGCTTTCGGTAGTCATATCGATGTGAAGTACGCCATGGTGTTGGGTCTGATACCGGATTGCGATTTGCGTTACGTAGATTCCGCCGGCAACGCCGCGGGCACTGGTGCGCGTATCGCACTACTTGATCGGAGTTCGCGCCCCGAAATCGAGGATGCCGTGAAGAGCATTGAAAAAGTGGAAACCGCTGTCGAGCCAAAATTCCAGGAACATTTCGTTAACGCCATGGCTATTCCACACAAGACCGATGCGTTTCCGAATCTTGCGGCTGCAGTAAAATTACCCGAACCTAAAACACTGCCTGACAATATATCCGTCAATGGCCGCCGCCGGCGAGCAAGAGCGTAAGTAAAACCTGTTACTATTTCCTTTCCGTTATGATCCTTCAGCTACGCTGAATAACCTGTATTGTTATTTGTTAGGAGAAAATAATGACGAACCCTACTTATGAAACCGGATTGAAGATTCGTAAAGAAGTGTTAGGCGAGGATTATGTCAATAAAGCGTTGGACAGCGCAGACAGTTTTAATCGTGAGTTTCAAAATTTAGTTACTGAGTATTGTTGGGGTGCATCTTGGGGTGGCGAAGCTTTGACCCGTAAGCAACGTAGTCTTAACAACTTATGCATGTTGTCGGCGCTCAATCGTGGGCACGAATTCAAAATGCATTTTCGCGGTGCACTGAAAAACGGGTGTACCTTGGATGAAATTCGAGAGACTTTAATTCAGGTGGCGATTTATTGCGGTATTCCTGCTGGCGTGGAGGCGTTTCGTTTAGCGCGTGAGGTTATCAATGAGGAAGGTATTTCCGTGCCTTAGGGCTTATGTTGGGAGAATAACCTCTGTCCGTCGGCGAGATACGCAACGTTGTCCTGGTTCACGGCATTTGGATGCGCGGGTTGGAGCTATTGCCGTTACGGCAGCGCCTGAATCGTTGTGGTTTTGACACACTCACTTTCTCTTATCGAAGCTTAACAGCAGACTCGCCACAGCACGCCGTGCGCCTGGCCGAGTTTTTAAAACGCAACAATATTACTCAAACGCACTTTGTGGGGCACAGTCTGGGTGGCCTGGTCATTCGGGAATTTTTACAAACCCATCCTGGTTTTCCACAATGCCGGGTGGTAGCGTTAGGAACACCGTTTAAAGGTTCGCGTGTGGCGAGAAATCTAGGCCGATTTCCATTCAGCCGCTGGATAATCGGCAAGAATAGAGAGTCGCCGTTAACCGCTGGCGTGCAAAATTGGCCACAATGGCACGCGCTAGGGGTTATAGCCGGAACACGGCCGCTCGGCGTGGGCCGGACAGTGTGCCGCTTTAGCGAACCGAATGATGGAACGGTGGCCGTTTCGGAAACAAAGGTGGAAGGAATGCAGTCCCATCGTTGTTATCCCACTACCCACACCGGTCTCGTATTTTTCCGTCCGGTGGCAAATGAGGTGTGTGCTTTTCTGAAGAGCGGTGAATTTTCTGCGAGTAACTAAACAGCTTCTTTAACATTTTCGTTGTTGATGTTGTCCGATATCGTTTGCGATTGAGTGCGGCGTTCTTCCCGCGGCGGAATATTGAAAAAATCGCGATAGCATTTGCTAAAATGTGGCGCGGAAACGAAGCCACAGGAAAATGCGATATCGACGATGGATTTGCTGGTGTGCAACAGCAGTTGCCGCGCACGGCGTAAGCGGAGTTCCAAATAGTACCGCGTTGGAACGCACTGTAGGTGTTTTTGAAACAACCTTTCTAATTGACGCCTGGAGATACCGACATGCCGGGATAATTCGTCCAGACTGATGGGTTCCTCCAGATTTGACTCCATCAAAGAGACCGCCTCCATCAATTTGGGCTGACCGGTACCGAGCGCGTGCTTGAGCGGTACGCGCTGACGGTCATTACGCCCGCGAATACGGTCGCAAATGAATTCCTCGGATATGGATGCGGCTAACTCATGTCCGTGTTGTTGGCGAATCAAAGTGAGCATCATGTCCAGCGGAGTAGTGCCGCCGGAACAGGTATAACGATCGCGGTCAATTTCGAATAACTCGGAGGAGACGATAATTTCCGGGAATTCCTCATGCATGATCGCCATGTTTTCCCAATGAATGGTGCAACGATATCCGGATAGCAAATCCGCCTTGGCCAACAAATAGGTCCCAGTGCACAGTGCGCCCAGAGCGATCTTGCGTTGTGCCGTGTTACGCAGAAACAATAAAAGCGGGCGATTCACACATTGTTCAACGTTGATACCCGCGCAAACGAATAACGTATCCAGTTGGGTGGTGGTTGGTGCGCTGGCATCGGGTATGACCGTCAATCCGTTGCTGGCTTGTACCGATTCGCCATCCATGGTTAGGGTTTTCCATTCGTATAAGTTCTGACCGTTCAGGCGGTTCGCCATGCGCAAGGCTTCGACCGCTGAGGAAAAGGCGATCATGGAATAGTTTGGTACCAGTAGAAAGCCGTAACGAGTTGTTTTCATTCCAGCGTCATTAAGGTGTTGGAAGCCCCGTGCCGAATAGAAATTGAAATTTTCCCATATTTGTCAAGATATTAGAATGCGTTTCGAGGTAAACGCCGGTATTATCCTGCATTCTCCGTCTCATTGGGCGGTTTGTGTTTACCAATCGGAAGAAGCCTGATCATATCCAAATCATGACATCAATGGACGAATTGATCGCATTATCAGCAGTCGAAGCCAGTACTTTGCTAAAAAAAGGCGCGGTATCGCCGCTTGAGTTGGTGGAGGCATCCGCCCGCCGTATAGAGGCGGTGGACGCAGAGCTTAATGCATTGCCGACTCGATGTATTGAACGTGCGTTGGAACACGCCAAAGAGATAATGAACAACAAGGCCGAGGTTCATCGCCCGGAAATTTATTTAGGTGGTTTACCCATCGCAGTGAAAGATTTGAATCCTGTTCAAGGTGTGCGTTGCACTTACGGGTCACCCATCTATACCGATTTTATCCCCGATTACTCCGACTACATGGTGGAGATACTCGAGAGAAACGGAGCCATCGTCATTGCGAAATCCAATACACCGGAATTCGGTGCCGGTGCAAGCACCTTCAACGAAGTATTCGGTAAAACCCGCAATCCATGGAACACCGCTAAATCGGTGGCAGGCTCGTCCGGTGGTTCCGCCGCCGCAGTGGCATCCGGTCAAGTGTGGTTGGCCACGGGTTCGGACTTGGGCGGCAGTTTGCGTACGCCCGCAAGCTTTAACTCCGTCGTGGGTCTACGCCCAAGCCCGGGCAGGGTGCCGCGCGGGCCGGCCGAAGAATTGTTCGACACCATGGCGGTGAACGGCCCCATGGCGCGCAATGCATTGGATACGGCTTTGTTTCTCGACGCCATGAGCGAATGGCATGTGGGCGATCCGTTGTCATTGTCGCCCCCATCGGCACCTTTTGTTGATCAAGTGAGACAAAGCAAACCACCCCGCCGTGTTGGCTTCAGCCAAGACCTCGGTATTGTTCCGGTAGAAAATGAGGTCACCGCCATTTGTGAAGATGCGGCCCGTGCTTTTGAAAGCATGGATTCGGTTGTAGAAGAAAAGTGTCCTGATTTTTCTGAAGCTATCGAAAGTTTTCAGTCCTTACGCGCGGTCTCTTATGCGGCGGGCATGGTTGATCTCATGCGTGAACACCGCGACCAGTTAAAGCCGGAAGTCGTTTGGAATATCGAAAAAGGTTTGGCCTTGAGTGCAGAAGACATCGGCCGGGCGCAAGCAGCACGTACACGCCTGTATGAAAACATGGCACGGTTTTTTGAATCCCATGATTTGTTGTTGTGCCCGACAGCCATTGTGGCTCCTTTCGATGTGGATATTCGTTATGTGGAAGAAATAAATGGGGTTCAGTTCGACAACTATGTTCACTGGATTGCCATCACTTTTGTAATTACCCTGACTGCTTGCCCCGCTGTTTCTGTGCCGGCCGGTTTCACGAAAGATGGACTACCCGTGGGCTTGCAAATTATTGGCCCACCCAAAGGAGAGGGTTTGGTTCTTGGTGTGGCACATTTATTAGAGGAATGCCTAAATTTACCGCATACTCCAATCGAGCCACGCACTAACAAAAGTTAATCATAAAGATGACTATAAACAACAAAGATTTAACAGGTATTTGGGCGCCTGCACTTACCTCGCTAAAAACGGATTTATCCATCGATGCGGATAAAACAATAGCGCATATGAAGGCACTGCTAGTGGATGGATGTCATGGTACTGTCGTGTTCGGAACCACCGGCGAAGCGAATTCTTTCTCCGTGGCTGAGCGTAAACAATTGTTGGAACAGGTTGTTGAAGCCAAGATTGCTTCGGATCAAATCATGATAGGTACGGGATGTTGCGCGTTATCGGATACGGTAGATTTGACCCGGCATGCACTGGATTTAGGTTGTACCAAAATGCTGGTTTTGCCGCCTTTCTATTACAAGAACCCTAGCGATACCGCTTTGGTGCGCAGCTATACGGAAGTGATCGACCGGGTAGCGAGCGATGATCTTGAATTGTTGTTTTATCATTTTCCAAGATTATCGACCGTGCCGATAACGGTAGCGGTAATCGAGCAATTGTTGCAACGATATCCCGATACTATCGTTGGGATCAAAGACAGTTCCGGCGATTGGAAAAACACCAAAATGCTGTTGGAGATGTTTCCGAATTTGGCGGTTTTCCCGGGTACGGAAATGTTGTTGTTGGATGCTTTGCGTTTGGGCGGGGCGGGTACCATTACCGCAACGGCAAATATTATCGCAGCGGCTATTCGGCGTGTGTTTGACTTATGGTTAGCGCAAGACGAAAAAGCTGATCAAGCTCAGAAAACAATTAGTGCATTTCGTAGTGCATTGAACGATCACCCATTGATATCCGCGTTAAAACTTTATCTAAGCGAGAAACAACAGGATAAAGACTGGTTGAATGTGCGGCCGCCGTTAGAGAATCTCAGCGATGCGCAAAGCGATAAACTAATGCAGAAGCTTGATAGTCTCGGACTTAAAGTATGATATAGGCGATTAGCTCTTAACGTTCAGCACTCGGCATTCAGCTTTCTTGTGGATCACTTTTTGCTAATTTGCCTTACGATTAACGGACAATTCCTTCTCATCCTTCATCAACTTGCGTAACGCTTTATTTACGGCTTCCGAGGCCGGGAATGCCTTGGCCACCTCGGGCTCCAGCAGTACTACGTTTGTACCTTCCCGGTAACGTCTCGCGTATTTTCCACGTACACCTTTTGAAAAATCGTAATTGTCTCTCATATTTACTGTTTGGACTCGTATTGATGCCGTCCCAAATGGTTAGCGACTGCTTTGTTCGGATCCCATTCGAATTTAATCATTTCAGCGACTTAAGTGTTAAGCGGTGACACTAACGTTTCGCATTTTTTATTTATTCATCACGCGGTCATAAATTAACCGCGCCGTCATTAAGTCAAGATGTCCCCCGCCACCGTTTTTGCAGACGGTGATGTCTTGATCGTTTGTCCGGCCGGGTTTTTCTCCCCGGCTACGTTGATAGTGATCGGCAATAATATCGTCTTCGGTGAAGATACCGTTTCTCATCGGAATAGTAATTTCACCAATTTCGCCGATTGTCGATGCGCGCGAATCGACGTAAATTTTTGCGCGCTGGAATACCTCGTCATCCGCTTCACGCATAGTCTTGGTGAAGGCGCCGACCAGATCGACGTGGGTGCCCGGTTTTAACCATTCACCCTTGATAAGGGGGGTGGGTGTTGCGATGGCGGAACACACTAAACCGGTATTGCGCACACCCATTTCGATGTCATCAATAACATCTATCTGCACATTATCGATTTTCAACTCCCGGGCTAAAGTCTCAGCTTTTTCCCGCGTCCGGTTCCAGATTGACACCTGCCGGATGGATGGTCGCACCGCGCAATGCGCCATAATTAAATGTGGGGCCATGGAACCGGCCCCGATCATAAACATGTTGTCGACATCGTGACGCGCCAAGTGTTTTGTGCCCAAGGCGGAATCCCCCGCCGTTTTGCGCAACGTCAGCGCAGTACCATCTATACAGGCCAAGGGTGCACCGGTATCGCCATCAAATAGAATATAGATGGCTTGAATCGATGGATAGCCATGATCGTCTGTATTGTTATCCGGGAAAATGGTGATGACTTTTGCGCCTACCGAACGTCCCCGTTGCCAGGCGGCGCGTATGAAAAAATGCGATGGGGTATCCAGATTTCCCGGTTGTTCCAACAACAAATCGTCCATGACCTGGGTGTCGTGTTGATGCGCAAGTTCCAGTGCATCGACAAAGTACGTGTAGTCGAGTACACGATGGACGATGTCGGCATCAATAAATTTCATGATCTTTCATGGCGTCAATAAACAATGTTCTCCATAATATCGTAAATCGGCAACGACCCTAAAATCTGAGGAACACGACCAATGTCCGTGCATTTCACTACTGAGGAACTAGCCGAGCGCCGGCGAGCAGCATGCAACGCTATGAGCAACCAAGGTTTGGACGGGTTGTTGATGTTTCGTCAGGAAAGCATGTTTTATCTCACTGGTTATGACACATTCGGTTACTGTTTTTTTCAATGCCTTTATTTGGCGGCGGACGGCCGCTTTTGTCTGCTCACCCGTGCGCCGGATTTACGTCAGGCGCAACATACCTCGGTTATTGAAGACATTCGTATTTGGGTGGATCAAGATGGAAAAAACCCAGCGGGCGATTTAAAAGCGCTATTACAGGAATTCGGTTGCAAGGGTGCAAAGCTTGGCATTGAATACGATGCGTATGGTTTAACGGCGTATAACTGGCGGCGGGTAGAATCCGCTTTAGCGGGGTTTTGCGATCTGGAAGATGCTTCCGGACTTGTTAGTGAATTACGTCTGGTCAAAAGCCCAAAGGAAATTGAATATGTTAAACGGGCGGCGGAGTTGGCCGATGATGCGCTTGACGAGGCTATCCGTTTAAGCGGACCGGGCGCGTTCGAAGGTGACATTCTCGCTGCTATGCAGGGCGCGGTGTTCCGTGGCGGTGGCGATTATCCTGGCAATGAATACATTATCGGTTCCGGTAACGAGGCCTTGCTCTGCCGTTACTTTACCGGGCGTCGGCATCTGGATGACCAAGATCAGTTGACGGTCGAATTCGCCGGTGCTTACCGTCACTATCATGCCTGTCTGATGCGCACCGTTATCATCGGGCAACCCGATCCGGAACATGTCACTATGCATAAAGCGTCGGTAGATGCCATGCAGGCGTGTCTGGAACAAGTGTGGCCGGGTGTGTCCATGGGTAAAGTGTTCGATGCACATGCCCGGGTCATGGATGCCGCCGGTTTGCACGAACATCGTATGAATGCCTGTGGATACAGTCTGGGTACGACGTATACACCGACCTGGATGGACTACCCTATGTTCTATACCGGTAACCCGGTGCAAATGCAGCCTAACATGATTTTCTTTTTGCACATGATATTAATGAATAGCGACGCCAATCGCGCCATGACGCTGGGACAAACTATCCGCGTTACTGAGACCGGATATGAGAAATTGAGCCGCCACTCGTTGGATCTGATCGTAAAGTAAACGATCCCGGTTAATCCTTGAATTCAGAAACACTCGAATCCGTTGCCGGCCAATGCGGTATCGGTTTGTTATACCACGCCGTATTTAAGTCGGTTCCCAGCGCCCTGGGCAATACCTTGCACAATGTGACACCGGAACAATTATATGAACATTTACACACGTTAAAACAACACTTTACATTTTTGAGTGCCGATGAGTTTATCGGACTTACAAATTATGCTGGGAATGCATTCGTTACTTTTGACGACGGCCACAAGACAGTTATTAAAAACGCCTTACCTGTACTGGAGTCGTTAAGTATTCCCGCGACGATCTATATCAATGGAGAAACGTTCGAAAACAAAATTTTGTGGCGGGACAAGATTCGGTATTTGATCGAAAACGAATTAGTTGACGAATTTCTAGCGGTGACGGACGGTTTCATAGTCGACGATTCAAAACCTTTTTATCGATACACCAAGGATCCGGTAAACAATAGTCGTAAGGTTGATAAAGCATTAGATGAGTTTTTCCATCAAAAAGATATTGATCTAAACGGTTTGAATTATTGTTTCGATGGTTCGTCGTGGTTTGTACCCCATCCATTGTTGAGTTACGGCAATCATTGTCACTCGCATTATGTGATGTCTTCATTGCCGGTACATGAGCAGATTCAAGAGATTGAGAAAACCAGAGATTTGTTGGCAATGCAGACAAAGGTTCAGCAAAGCCGGTTATTGTCGATACCGTTTGGCGATGACAGCGACTTCGACAAAGACACGATTCGGGCGGCGCGCGAACAGGATTACACGGGGGTATTGCTCAGCCGGGGAAAAACCAATATAAAGCAATTGAATTTACACGGCGTACCGGTGGCGGAGCGGTTTATGCCAAGGGAGCCGGATATCGAGGCGGCGGTGGTAAAGGCATTTGATAATTCCTTGTAATCATTTGTTGGCATCGGTAGTTAATTCGACTTTTAAACGAGTTCTTAAACCATGAGTGAATCCAGACGATTAGGGGGTCGCGCCGCACGCCGCGCTTTACGCGCAGCACCTACACCGGAGGATGAAAAACCCGTACGACCGGGTATGGAAGGTGGTCGGTATAAGCCGTTGACAGACAATGAAGTCGAACGCATTCATCACGCAGCATTGGATGTGCTAGAAACGATCGGCCTGTCACAAGCGATTCCTTCATGCATTGAAATTGTCACGGCTGTGGGTGGTCGTTACACCGATGGGCGTTTATTTCTTCCTCGCGCTCTAGTCGAAGATACTATCGCCAAAGCCGCGCGCAATATTGTTTTGCACGGACAAAACCCAAAGCATGATATGGAGTTATCGGGTAACAAAGTTCATTTTGGAACCGCCGGTGCCGCGGTACATGTGGTCGACAGCGATACTCGCGAATACCGTGAATCCACGTTGGCTGATTTGTACGATGCCGCGCGTCTAGTGGACACCCTAGAACATATCCACTTTTATCAACGCTCCATGGTGGCGAGAGACATGACCGATCCAGCGGATCTGGATTTCAATACCTGTTATGCGTGTGTTAGTGGAACCACCAAACACGTTGGGTCAAGTTGGGTATTACCGGAACATCTAGATAAGACGTTCAAGATGTTGCATATGATTGCAGGTGGCGAAAAGACATGGCGTGAACGCCCATTCGTCAGTTGTTCCAGTTGTTTTGTGGTGCCGCCGTTGCGATTTGCCGAAGACGCTTGTAGTGTTTTGGAAACCACCGTGCGTGGTGGCATGCCGATTTTATTATTAGCGGCAGGGCAGGCCGGTGCCACTAGTCCGGCGGCCTTGGCTGGTGCGATAGTGCAGGAGGTCGCTGAAGTATTGGCGGGTTTGGTCTATGTCAACGCCATTGTACCGGGCCATCCGGCGATATTCGGGACTTGGCCATTCGTGTCGGACTTGCGCACCGGTGCCATGAGTGGTGGCAGTGGGGAGCAGGCCGTGTTGATGGCCGCCTGTGGTCAAATGGGACGCTTCTACGATCTGCCCACGGGTATTGCCGCCGGGATGGCAGATTCGAAGTTACCTGATGCCCAATCCGGTTACGAAAAAGCATACACCAATGTGTTGGCAGGACACTCAGGAGCGAATTTGATTTATGAGTCGGCGGGTATGCAAGCTAGTCTGTTGGGGGTCAGTTTTGATAGTTATGTGATAGACAATGATATGTTAGGCGCCATTAATCGTAGTGTGCGTGGTATTGAAGTTAACGAAGACACGTTGTCCGTTGAAGCCATGCGCGATGTGTGTGTGGGTGGTCCGAATCACTTTCTCGGGCACGACCAGACCATGTCATTAATGGAAAAAGACTATGTGTATCCGGTGGTGGGTGATCGTACCAGCCCTAAGGAGTGGAAAGAACAAGGTTCAACCAATGTATTGGAAAAGGCACAACTGCGTGTAAAAGAAATACTCTCGTCTCATTTCCCGGATCATATTGACGAAGCATTGGACGCCGCTATTCGGGAATCATTCGATGTCAAGTTGCCGCGGGATATCATGAAGCCGATGGGGTAACACCCGCAATGATAATCAACTGGGAGATATAGAGAACTCTCTGTTGACTTCGTAATCTAATCCGGGAGTGTTACTTGATTCTTCCGGGAGTCGGAAATTTTCAACCGCGCACTATCAATCTTGTGTATTTGCGTCTTAGCTACATCATGTCCGGCAAAAGCGGAGGATAAGGATAGTGGTAATCGGAAAGACGAAGGGGTACCAGTAGACGAACATGCCGGTTATTTCTATCCGATTCCAAAGTCGATTGAAACCTATGTTGCCAAAACGGCCGTGTTGGCTACTGTCGGGCGTAAGCAGCGAATTCAGTTTGCCACCGACTTCATGAATCAAATAGTAACCAGCAATCGTTACCCCCCCCAATTTTCTATTTATTCCGAGGGCGAGCGATCGGAAAAGATGATTATTACGACGCTGGGAGAGGATCGATATAACACCATTTACCGTATGCGTGGTTTGTTAGCGATTCTGACCGCGCGTGCACGTGTATCTGAGTTATTCCAGCGATATGACGTGGCGGACGTACTGACGTTTCTTGATTTGTTAAAGCTGTTGGGTTTTGCACAACTAGTGATGACTGATGGCGACAAATTCGCTCATCGTATAGTGATCGAATAAGGCCAGTCCAGTTTCGGGTCTAGCCATTCAGATATTTACCAACTAATGGATTTCCCAATCTGTTCTACAATTTGATCGAGTGACTCGTCCGGTTCACCGAACACCGCCATACTGCCGGACCGAGTGGGTACATGAATACCTTGATATACATCGTCGGTTATAGTTGCAGTGCCCCATACCTTAGCTTCAGTCGTGTAAATTAGAGAAACCGGTCCTTTATCGCCAGGCACAATCAGGTGAGCGGCGGGTCTATCGCCGACCGCGCACAGTTCCGCCAACTGAACATTGCTAACATCACCGGTTATTTGACCGCCAAACGAACTGACTAAGCGCGCCACTTTCGCCCGGCCGACACTGTCTTTCAGTGTTAGCAACGGCAACTGGTGATCGAGATAGTCTAGTGCCGCGACCCGAAACTCGCGCGCAACGGAAACATCATTGTACACCTTGTAACTAAACGCACCACCGGCCGCAACGGTTATTACAAAACTGGCGGCTACGGCATAACGCCAAAAACTGGGACTACGTTGGGGACGTTCCGATTGTTGAAAGGCTTGACGTAACTTGATTCGGGTCGCGAGATTCCCCGGAATGGGAATTTCTGCCGCAGATTGAAGCTTAGTATCGAATTCATCCATCTCCGATAGAAAATGTCTGCAGTCCGCGCACTCGCGCAAGTGCTCACTGGATTCAGGTGTCTGTAAATCCGGATCCGCCATACGAACTCGTCGAAACTCAAGACAATTCAAGTCTAGTTCTCCAGCACTTTTTTGGTTTCAACGCCGGTTAATCGATCTCGCAATTTTTTACGTGCGCGAAATACACGGGTCATAACTGTCGATTTTGTAACTCCCATAATCTCAGCAATTTCGTCACAGCTAAAACCGCCAATCACTTGTAATACCAATGGCTCCCGATACTCGATTGTAAGTTCCGCTAGCGCCCGTCGCAGAACAAATGATTCGGTGTCGGTTTTGAATTGGGTGACGGCAACAAATTCCGGTACTTGCTCGATATTCTCCATTTTTGGCCGGATGCGTTCAAATTGACGGGCATATTCACGGCGAAAAATCGTAAACAACCAGCTCTTCGCCGCATCCGGATCACGTAAATCCTCCAGCGCACGCCAAGCACGCAAGTAGGTTTCTTGGACGAGCTCCTCCGCCAGGGTGGCGTCTTTACACACCCAGCAGGCGTAACGGTACAGATCGTCCGCTACCGCATTGACCAGTGCCTCGAATCGAGTTTGGCGTGACGGGCTAATATCCGATAAGACCGGTTGTTTGTCCGATTTCTTTCGCGAAAACATCGATTTCTATTAAGTAACAGATTGTTTTTCGCTGAGGTGTGTCGTTGCCGGAGCGTCAAAAGAAGGTGCCTCGCATTTCAGACATCGAGCCGATGAGCAAGTTCAAGCCCGGAATCTCATAGCAATATCATCGTCAGCAGTGCTAACGACTCGGTATTGCAATTCAAGATATGAGAAATCTGTTCAGGTTTTTTCAGCAGCCCGGTTCATACAAATCCGGTACTGTGTGTAAAATTCCTGTTGTCGCCAATTTTTATCGATACCGTGAGTGCGCACATATTCATTTGCATATTTCTTACACTGTGCGTCATTTACTGCTTGGTTGGGGGTCGCGCCGCCATAGTTTTCTCCAACAACAGTCGAACATGCACTTATCGCGGCCACCACAACCGCCCCTGGCAAGAGTTGCTTTATAAGAACGGATAACCGATGCCGCATTTTGATCATTACCGCGTTTTGTCTTACCCCATTGACCCATTTGGCTATGAATGGTTCCGGCAACCGGGCTTGTGAGCGGTTGTTGCACTGGAAATCAGTATGTTTTGAATAAATCATGTACTTAGATAGCTGATTCCATATTGTTGTAATTTTGTTGTCGTAGATTAGCGACATAACAACCATGACGTCGGAACTACCTGATTTATTGAGATAATCTAATTTAATTATATTTGTGTTTTTAATACACCTTAGCTAGACTTCAGAGTTAAGGTGCTGTGTAGCGGACAATCGCTGCTGGCGGTTCTACAGCACTGTCCTAGGTTTCTAGCAGGAGAAGCAAGATGACGAATATCACCAAATATATCCCGGTTTCATTGTTTGGACTACTCAGTCTAATTTTTCTGCATGTTGCCCAGGCGCAAGAATACAAAGACATAAAAAGGCTTGGCACCGGCGAAAGACTATGTCGTCCAATAGATACAGGCGAACAATTGCAAAGTTTTTTTGCAAATAATCAAAGTGTCGTTTTGCAAGTATTAGAGGACGCGAAGTGGTCTGGAAATCCCTCCGATTTGTTCGATGCAATCGCGGCGGGGAATTTTACCGAAGGCTCGCATGCTCCAGGGACTAAATTGCAGTGGATGGGCCGCAAGTTAAAAGGCAAACCCCAGGCATCAAAATATATTCGCTGGGCTGGCAAAAAGCCGTTCGATTCTTTCGATGTTACTGTGACATCGAATTGTGCAACTCACGAGATCGTAATACCGAAGGTTTGTTGTAATGTTTCATTATTGGCGGTCGAACCGGTGCCCGCTCCGGCAGCACCGGGTGTGCAAGTCGACAAGACTTGCGCGGGCGAACCATTGAAGGTCACGGTTGATTCGGCTGACAGTGTAGAGATTAAACTCACCGCCGCTGATGGTTCAGAACGCACGCTCAATTCGGCCGGAAGCGGTATGTGGGAATCCATCGTGGACACACCGGGTACTTATACTCTGAATGTAGCCGCATCAAACTCATGTGGAACGTCGGATGTCGTATCACAAACTATCGACATAGAAGCGTGCGCAGCGGAAGTGGCACCGGTAGCAAAAGCAAGGAATTTCTTGCCGTTTTTGGCACCGTTTATTGGTCGGGAAAGCCGTACGCGCGATTTATGTAATTGCATTAAAGATGTTGATTCCAACTTGGCGGGTGCGCTGGGCGGCGTAATGATTCCCCACTCTGAAAAATTCAGCTGGCTTATTCAAGGTGGTGGCGCAGCGAACTTGGAAGAAAGCGAGTGGTCCACGCTGTTTGCCGATGTGGGCGCGGAAACGCGAGTCGGCGAACGTGGTTTCTTTGGCGGTGGACTAGGTATTTGGGATATTAACGACGAGTCCGGCAGGGACGGTACTTATTTTCTCCAAGGCGGCATCGATACACCATGGACCGTGGGTAATGCCAATGTTCAATGGTTCCTGCAAGGACGTGGTTTTTTTGACAATGATGAAGTAGAAGACATTGGCAGCGACTATGTTGGTCTCACAGGATTTCGTTTTATCTGGCAATAAATAGATAAATCACTTTAATCCAATGCCGTGGAAAGACTTTAGTTCTTTCCACGGCATTTTTGTTTGTAACCCACCTTAAACATCTCTTACGCTAACAGTCTCAACCCCCCCGGAGGCGTTAGTGGTCTGACGACCAGCACTTCCGTGGGTTTTTAAATCCACGGGAATCTCTACTTGTGATTCGTGTCAAACGAATCCATGTACGATGCACTGAACGCATTTAAGGTCCAAATTTCTTCGCACATATCCTCCGGGGCTCGCGGGTGAGTGTCAAAACTTACAATCCTCGCCAATCACTGTCGGTTGCGATCCGCCACCATAAGGCGAATCGATTACATGAAGCTGAGATCGTGTATCGGGATATTCTTAAACTGGATCCTGGCAATGCCGAAGCGCTGCATTTATTGGGTGTTTTGATGCAACAACGTGGACGTCATACCACGGCACAATTCTTGATCCAGACGGCCATTAAATTTGATGCATCCAAACCGGATTACCATTTTCATTTGGCGGAAGTGTACCGGGCAATGGACAAGCCGGAATCCGCAATCGGCAGTTATAAGAAGGCGATCAATTTGGATAGTACCGAAGCGGACTATCACTTTGGATTGGGTGTGGTACTTGCGGATTTGCAACGTTACCAAGAGGCGGTAAATTCGGTTCGACATGTTCTGGAGATTAACCCCAACGACGCGGAAGCTCATAACAACATGGGCAATTTGTTGTCGGAACTGAGAGAGTTCAGCAAAGCGATCGATCATTACCACTTGTCGCTACAGCTACGTCCTGATTACACAGAGGCTTGGTTTAACCTGGGTTTAGCGTTGGAGCAATCTGGTCAATTAGATGCGGCGCTGAATGCGCTTCGTGAAGCAATAAGAATCGATTCGTCATTGGTTAACGTTTCCCTCGGTATGGGACGTGTGTTGTCGAAACAAGGTGACTACAACCACGCATTAAAAAAATACGGCGAGGCGTTGGCACGGCAGCCAGATTTGCTCGAGGGGCTCACCGGCGCCGGATGTGCGCTTCGCAATATGGGTGAATTCGCCAAAGCATTGGAAATGTTTAAGCGGGCATTAACAGTTGATAAAACGAGTGTGCGTTTGATGATTTACATCGGTGATTGCCTGGTCAAGCTTGACCGCTTCCAGGAAGCGGATGTTTTTTTTCAGGATGCACTTAGTCAAGATCCGAATTCGGCCGAAGCATACTTTAATCTCGCGGTGTGTTACCAGGCCAAAGGTGATTTTGAACGCGCCACTCAGTTTCATCGTAAGGCGCTGCAAATAAAACCAACTTTGGCGCAAGCTGTTTATAGCCTTGCTGCTCTCGATCAAAACATCGAGGAAAGTTTATCAATCACGCAATTGTCTGAGTTACTAGACAGCAACAACCTAAGCGACGAAGATCGTGTCAATTTTTATTTTGCATTAGGCAAGGCTTATGATCGGCGAGATGATATAAAGAAGGCGTTTGAAAACTATAAAAAAGCGAACAAAATCAAAGCAGCGTTTCAACCTTTTGATCCTCAAGCCTTTAATGCTTATGTGAATCGCATTATTGAGCTTTTCACGGGTGAAATTTTTGATAAACGGAAATTCTACGGTTCCCAAAGTGAGTTACCCGTATTCATTGTCGGTATGCCACGATCAGGATCGACGTTGGTAGAACAAATTATTGCCAGCCATCCTAGTGCGCATGGGGCCGGTGAGTTAAGCACTATTCGTTCAATGGTACGTAGTCTGAGTGCGACACTGAAATCGCAAACCCCGGCGCCTGACAATGTAACTGAAATAGACGCCGCACTGTCCTGCGAATTGGCCGACCAATATCTAAATGACTTACCCGCGGTTCCGGCTTCAGTTCACCGGATATGTGACAAGATGTTGGGAAACTTCCTCCGGCTCAACTTGATTGCATTGTTATTTCCCAATGCGCGTGTTGTCCATTGTCAGCGCGATGCATTGGACACCTGTGTGTCTTGTTATCTGCAGAACTTCGCCCACGGTCTGCGTTTTACATATGATCTGGAGCACTTGGGGTTGGCTTACCGTGCATATCGACAATTGATGAATCATTGGGCATCCGAGTTGCCTCTGAAAATGTTTCATGTGCAATACGAAACTTTGGTTGAGCAGCAGGAAACCGTTAGCCGGGAGTTAATCGATTTTTGCGGGCTTGAATGGAATGGCGGGTGTCTACGGTTTCATACGCATTCACGCGAAGTCAAAACAGCGAGTTTTTGGCAGGTCAGACAACCGATGTATCAATCGTCAGTCGGTCGTTGGCGGCGCTACCAGGATTTCTTGGCGCCATTGATTGAGTCACTTGGTGACACAGCGGAGACATAGTATTTGGGATTTCTCCAACGTTACATGGCGTCTGTGTTCCTGTCAGCAGTAGTTCTTGTCGCTTCCCCCCGTTTGTGGGCAGATAACGCCATAGAAAATCTGCGTAGCGTTCCGTTAGCGACACTCGGTTTGGCCGGAATTCGGTACCCGGATCAGGACAAAGGATTTGCATTTTCAGTGTTTGTCATGGATGACTCCGGTTGGACTTTGAGCGAAGTAGGGCAAACAATTCAACGCGCGGCAAAGATTTATTTTGAACAATGTCGGTTCCAATTGTCGCTGCGTAGTATTCAGCGTGGGACCCTGTCCGGTCATTTACAAGAATTTAACGAAACCAAACAAGCAAAATTACTAGCACTCTTAAAACCAGAACGCCCCATGGTATTTTTTGTCAGGCAGACCGAAGATCAGGACATCGCCTATGCCTATCTTGAAAATGCCCCTTCGCCCAGCAAGGGCACGATCTGGATAACCCGGCGTGCCCGTGAACAATGTCGAGGTCCACTGCTAGCCCACGAAATTGGCCATATCGCCTTAAATTTCCCTTCCCATCAAGCGGATTTAGGAAATTTGATGAGCTACTCCTGTGTAAACTCAAATATCCAAAATGCTGCAGTAAATACCCACCTGAACACGTCACAGTGTGAGACTCTGCGTCAACGCTACGCGGACTAAAGTAGCTTCCCACCATGTATCACTATCACCACAAAAAATTTTAAGTTCGTTGCAAGATAACAACGGCTAGACCGGTCTTTATGGGCAGTGGATGACTTGTGGACTGTTGTAATTAAACAACAAACACATCAAACACAACGCCTATTGGGCATACGGCTTTAGGATTTTCTTAAGCGCTAGTCCTGATGGGCGGTTGAACCATTTGGTTCAAAGGCGGGGTTTGTCGCCCCAGGATTCAACAACGCTCAGAAGGAGGTCTTATGCCTAAAGTACCTTTTAAACCTTCGTGTCTGGCCACCAGTGTGCGCTCGACGTTAGTGGGTTCAGGCGCTGCTGTGGCCATGGGATTCGCCGGTGCAACGTCCGCGGATCAAGTTGACGAATTGAGAAATCAAGTTGAAATCTTGATGCAAAAAATCGAGCAACTCGAACAACAACAGCAAGAAATGCAAGATGGCCAGGATGAACTGGAAGATCAAGTTGAGAAATCAGCAATCACCAGCGATATCCCCGGCACATTTAAAATTCCTGGAACCGAAACCAGTGTATCAGTGAGTGGCTACGTCAAACTGGATGCTTTCATCGATTCCGATCAAGACGTCGGTGATAGTTTTATTTTCAGTTCAATCGTGCCGGATGACGTGGAGCAAGGCGATACGCACACGCGTTTCCATGCTCGCCAATCGCGTTTTCGTATCAGGAGTAATACCGACCTCGGAAATGATAGCGCTATAAAAACCCACATCGAAGGCGACTTTTTCGGAACGGGTGGTAACCAATCATTTTCCAATTCAACCAGTTTTCGTTTGCGGCACGCTTACGCCTCATATGATTTAGCTGGTGGTGCGCAATTCCTGGCGGGTCAAACCTGGTCAAATTTCATGGAAAACGATTTTGTCGCTTATCCCAGCACGGTCGACTTTTTCGGTCCGGTGGGTAAAAACTTTGTACGTGCACCACAAGTACGTTGGACCTGGCCGAGCGGTTTTGCCATTTCGTTGGAAAACCCGGAAACCGATGGTACCGGTGCTGGTGGCAGACTGCGTGAATCAACCGGCGGTCAAGGTACAGATGAGTTACCTGATTTAACTGCGGCTTGGCGGGGTGGACCCGGTGGTGGTGGCGGTGTCTATGAGCTTGGTGCCGTTATTCGTGATCTCGGCGCCAGTGGTACGACGGAAGCCGGTGTTCCCATTGACGATGGCCGTGAAACCGGTTGGGGCATTATGCTCGCCGGTGGATGGCAAGCGGGTAAGGTATATATATCCGGTAGTCTGACGGGTGGTGACGGCATCGGCCGTTACATCATAAACGGGTTTGCCAATGATATTTTTGTTAACGATGATGGTTCTGTGGAGACAGTTGAAAGCGCGGCGGCCAATGTCAATTTCAATATTGCTTGGTCAGACACAGCGCAGTCAAATCTCGCTTTTGGTCATTTTGAAAACGACGAACCCGCACGGTCCAATGGTATCGATACATTGGACAGCATTCACTTAAACTATCTGTGGAATCCGTGGCCGGCGGTGACATTCGGTGTTGAGTGGATTCACGGTGAGATTGAAAACGCCGACGGATCCGATGGTGACAATGACCGCCTGCATTTCATGGCGCAACGCAGTTTCTAATCTTTTTATTTACTACTGTCCTATCCTCCTGTACAGGCCGCTACACGTTCGTGTAGCGGCTTTTTTCTAGATATTTTAAAAATAAGAATTCTTGCAATAAAAACTGATCCAACCCGGTCTTTATTTTATGAGGAGCCGATAACCTGTGGCGTAGTGTGCCCGGTTTTCGTGTTGCTCTCCTTCTCTGAGGTGTCCTCTTAACCGCCTTCCTGGCGTTGCCAAGAAGGCGGAACTTTTATTGAACTGAATGTTCTATCGAAGTAGCGAATCAGGAAATCATGATGGATATGGTCACGTGGCGATTGTGGGGGATGGCGGGTGTTCTTATCATTTCGGTCGTACTGGTGTTTGGGCTCATACGTATTGTGATCGCCCAGACCGATGATGAACCATCCGATATCGAAATGAGTGGTATTAGCGGGAATGTGGACAATCCACGGCGACATTTCCGTTTACGTAATCCTCGTAAGCTGGATAAAGCTGAGGCGAACGAGATATACGGTTTGATTAAACCAGCGTTGGCGTCCGGTTATTCGTTGTCGGGCTTGTTAACTCTAGAAAATTATCAGTCCTGGCAACGTTTTAACAACGCTCCTTATCTTTCGTCGACCCACGGCAATCACTATCTTAATAACTACGCAAACGATGTGGCGAAAGATTATGGGGGATTTGAAAATGCGGGTACCTTGCCCGAGGGTTCGATATTGGCAAAAGACAGCTTTTCCATGACTCAAAGCCGGGAGATCGTTCTAGGGCCCTTGTTTATAATGCAAAAAATGCCTGTGGGTTTTAATGAAGTATCCGGTAACTGGAAGTATATGCAAATTCAGCCCGACGGCACATTGCTGGGCGAAACGAACGGCGAGGGTGCACAACGCGTTGAATATTGTGTGCCATGCCATCTCGCCCGCGAGAGTTTTGATCATCTCTATTTTATTCCAAAAGATTATCGCCTGCCGGCCCAATAGCTCGATAATTTCAACCTTGCTATGTCACGGGTTCAGACTCAGGTTCCGTTTCCACCGGTGCCTGAGCGCCGAGTAATATACCAATCCATTTTGTTTTCGGATCGCTTTCCACCGCAATTTTTACTAACATGGTGAGCGGGACAGACAGGAACATTCCCACCGGTCCCAATACCCATCCCCAAAACAGTAGCGATACGAAGACTACAATTGTTGATAAGCCCAAGCCTTTGCCAAGATACTTGGGTTCGATAACATTCCCTACGACCACATTTGCTGCGACGTAGACGCCGATGGTCCAAGTTGCAGCGCCGCCACCTAATTCAAGCCAAGCAAGCAACACGGCGGGTACCGCCGCAATGATCGAACCTACGTAAGGTACGAAGTTTAAAAAGAATGCGAGCCATCCCCATAAAATGGGGAAATCGACGCCGATGATCCAAAGACAAATGGCGATGAATGCACCGGTGATTAAGCTCATAATGGTCTTAATCACCAGATATTGTTTAACGTTTTCAATAAAGGTATCGAAATGGGCCATCGACTCATCGGGGTTTGTCAGAATGGCACGCAGTTTGGCTGGGAAACTGGATGTCTCGATCAGGATAAAAATCACCGCCAGGGAAACCAGGAACGCATCGGTTAGAATATTGCCGACACCGTTCACCAAGCGCGTTACCATTTTCACCGCTGCTCCCGGATCGAGATATTTCGAAAACTCTTCGGTGGAAATGGATACACCCACTGATTCCGTCCAGGTGAGTAAACCACTGAGTTTTAATCGTAACTGGGCTTCGTAGCTTGGTAAAATACGGGTGAACTCATCTACCGATGTGCCGACTGCAATGGCGGTACCAAAGCCAATGGCCGCTATTGCGACAATGACAATTAACAAAGCTGCGATCATGGGCAGGCCTTTACGTTGTAACCAAAACAACGGCGGTGTACTGATAATAGCCACGAAAACCGCCATCAGAAAAGGGACAAGTACACTGCTGGCGGCGCGCATGCCGGCGATAACAACAATCACTGAGGCGATCGTAATGACAATGCGGCTGGCAGTGCTAAAATGGAGATGGTCTTGATCCATGGGCGCGGCATAGTACCCTTTTTTGAAACTATCTCAAAATACTACAAAGCCGGCCTCTTATGTTTGTTTTACGGTGTGATCCAAACAAATATCGATAACAATGGCGTATCCACAAAGAAAACTCCAGAGCTCCACAGTTGAAGCGACCTTAGAGGCCGTCAAAAAGCGTTATCGCGCGGCCAATCCAATCAGTGCGGAGTTGTACGACCGTGCTTGCGCTTCGTTACCCGGTGGTAACACCCGGTCGGTGCTGCACTATGAACCGTTTCCGGTCACCATTAGTAAAGGCCAGAGCCAGCAGCTCCAGGACGCGGATGAGCATTATTACATGGATTTTTTGGGTGAATACACGGCGGGTTTGTACGGTCACTCGCACCCGCAAATCGTCGCGGCGATCAAGAACGTATTGGACGATGGAATTGTTCTGTGTGCACCGAATGTTTTTGAGACAGAACTAGCGGCCTTATTGTGTAAACGTTTTCCGTCGCTGGAGCGGATACGATTTTGTAACTCGGGGACCGAAGCTAATCTGATGGCTGTGAGTGCGGCACGTGCTTTTACCGGTCGCGACAAGATCATGGTATTCGACGGCGCTTACCACGGTGGCGTGTTTTATTTTGTTCATGGCGACAATCCGGTCAATGTACCGTTTCCCTTCGTGATCGCCGATTACAACGATGTCGAAAACAGCGTGTCGGCAACAGAAAGACACAAAAATGGGCTGGCGGCCATATTAATTGAACCCATGATGGGGGCAGGCGGCGGCATTCAGGCTGACGAGCATTTTCTGGCAGCGTTGCGGGACGTTTCAGAGCGTTATGGAATTGTTCTCATTTTTGATGAAGTGATGACCTCCCGTTTGAGTCCCGGTGGCCTGCAGTCGGCACTCGGTGTCACACCCGATATGACTACCTTGGGCAAATACCTCGGTGGTGGTCTCAGTTTCGGTGCATTTGGTGGTCGCGAAGACATCATGTCGCAGTTCGACCCACGAAAACAAGATGCTTTGCCGCATGCGGGTACTTTTAACAATAATGTTTTAAGTATGACGGCAGGTTTGACTGGTTTACGTGATTTGTACACGCCTGAAACCGCAATCGAACTTAACCGCAAAGGTGATGATTTCCGTAAACGATTGAACGATATTGTTCAGCGCCTGGGGTTGGCAGTGCAAATCACTGGTCGTGGATCGATTTTGTGTATCCACTTTTGCGCACAGGCGATTCGCCGGCCTTCCGACTTGCAGGGTGTTGATCAACGTTTACGTATCTTGTTTCACCTTGAAATGATGCACCGGGGTTTTTATCTTGCCCAACGTGGATTTATGAGCCTGTCCCTGGTATTACAGGACAATGACTACAATGAATTTACTCACGCTTTTGAAGCAGTCTTGATGGAACGCAGAGACTTATTTGCCTGAAACACTGCCATCTGGCTGTAAGCGCGCTCTGTTCGTATGTCAAGTCTATCAGTTGACCCAACCCGGCGGTTTAGTCAACGCGCCGAAAACTATGTGAAGTACCGCCCTCACTATCCGGGCGAAATTATTGAATGGTTAAGCAATGAATGCGGCCTGACGCCGGAGTGGACTATCGCCGATATTGGGTCGGGTACCGGGTTTCTAGCGGAACTATTTTTGCAGAATGGCAATCCCGTCTATGGGGTGGAACCCAACGCCGATATGCGTCACACCGGGGAAGAATATCTTGGAGAATATCCGCGCTTTACCAGCATTGAGGGTACCGCTGAAAACACAGCTTTGGTCACCAACAGTATGGATCTAGTCACCGCCGGCCAGGCGTTTCATTGGTTTGAGCCTGATGCTACCCGCGAGGAATTCCAACGAATTTTGAAAACAGGAGGGTGGGTCGTGTTGGTGTGGAATGAGCGCCGGTTGAATACGAATTTTCAGCAGGAATACGAGACGCTTTTGCTACGGTACGCGCCGGAATATAAAACCGTCATCGGTAGTCACTTCGATCCGGTGACATTAAATCGGTTTTTTGATTCCAGTTACCATAAAGCTTGTTTCGGCAATGTTCAAAAATTGGATTTCAATGGTTTTTGCGGACGGTTGCAATCGGCGTCTTATTGCCCGGAGGAAGGAACTGCTAATCACAAGCGTTTATTTGCAGGAATAGAATTGTTATTCGATCAATATGTCAAAAACAGTCAATTGGATTTTGAGTATGACACTAAGGTTTTTCTAGGCCAGCTATGACCAAACTACCTGGAATAAAAAGACGAACACGCAAACCCGGGTCCAGGTTTTGTAATTGAATTTCTATTTTGTGTAAGTCAGCAACTGCTGCCACCAGACTGAGTCCTAATCCACTTCCGGGCGTATTACGGCTGCGGTCGAGACGATAAAAGCGTTGGAATACATCTTCAGCATGCTCTTGTGGGATTCCAGGTCCTTGATCGCTGACGACGATATTAGTTCCGCCCTCAACGGGTTGTAGCGTAATTTGGATTTCACAGTTTTCCGGTGTATGTTTCACGGCATTGTCGACCAAGTTTGCCAACGCTTGAAATAATAAATCACGATCACCGGTACAACTTGCTTTAGTGGTATTCACTACCAGACGTTGTTTCTTTTCATCCGCTAAGGGTTCATATAGTTCCGCGACATCAGTCACTAATGCGGCAAGATCGACATTTGTGAAACCGGCATGTTGTTTCCCGGCTTCGATGCGTGCAATACGCAGCAAAGCATTAAAAGTCGATAACAATTGATCGGCTTCGGCTGACGCCTGTTCCAACTCAGCCCGTTGTTGGTCGGAGTTGCCGGTCTGAAGTTTCGCCGCCTCCAGGCGGTTACGCAAACGCGACAACGGTGTTTTGAGATCGTGTGCAATGTTGTCTGATACTCGGCGGACACTTTCCATTAACGATTCGATGCGGTTAAGCATGGTGTTGAGATTATCTGCTAGCTGATCGAACTCATCGTCAGTGCCCCGTGTCGGGATACGCCGACTAAGATCACCGGAGATGATTTCCCGGCTGGTGTCGTTAATAATTTCAATGCGTCGGCTGACGGTTCGGCTTAACAAAACCCCTCCTGCGAGTCCGAGCAATAATGTGATTGCCAGCCCCCAAATCAATGTGGACACAATGCGTTTTTGCGCTTCTTCGAGTTCCCGGATATCGCGTCCGACCAATAGACGATAGCCGCCACCGAGGACGAACGGCCGGGCACGTGCCATATGAACCAATGGATCACCGCCACCGCGTTGGTCACGCAGTTCAAAAGAAACCCAACCGTCCCGGGATTGTGCTTGGGATGGCCAGCGGCTGAGATTACCGACTAAAGGATCGAAACTGGCATCGGTTAACAGGTAGATCGATGAACCGGTAGGTTGTTGTCTTGAAATGCGATCGCCGATGACGTTCGATAAACCGCGGACACCTCCGATAGCGTAACGCTCGGCTAGACCCTTGATTTCCGCTTCAATGGTGGCGTCGGTTTGACGTGCGAGGTAGGCTGCGGTCGACCAGTAAATAAAGCCAAACAGAAATAGCACCGATACGCTGAACAAAACAGCATACAACAAAGCCAGACGAAATGTGGAACTGCGGAATAGACTAGCTGTGTGCACGAAGCATGTACCCGGCTCCACGGACCGTGTGCAGCAGCGGGTAATCAAAATCCTTGTCTATCTTGCCGCGCAAACGGCTGATGTGAACGTCAATGACATTGGTTTGTGGATCGAAATGATAGTCCCAAACATTTTCCAGCAACATAGTGCGTGTGACTACTTGCCCACTGTGTCGCATCAAATATTCGAGTAGACGAAATTCGCGCGGTTGCAAATCAATTTTAGTTTCACCACGGCGCACCTCCCGGGTCAGTAAATCCATTTCAAGATCATCGACATGCAGGTTAGTTTGGCCGGCTTCCAAGTCCGTTCTTCTGACCAGGGCTTCCAAACGCGCCAGCAATTCCGCAAAAGCGAAGGGCTTGGTCAAGTAATCGTCACCACCAGCGTGCAATCCTTCCACACGATCATCCACTTGCCCCAATGCACTGAGTATCAACACCGGTGTATTGATGTTCTCAGAACGCAGGGTGTGAATAATCGATAAACCATCGCGGCATGGGAGCATGCGGTCGATGACCATGGCGTCATAGCGTTCGTTGCGTGCCAATTGCAGGCCGTCGTCGCCGTTCTGCGCGCTATCAACACTGTGCCCGGCTTCGCGCAAGCCTTTTTGAATGTACTGCACGGTGTCGGTGTCGTCTTCGATTATCAGAAAACGCATGCTGTAGTCCGTCGAAAAGTTGTAATCTGTTTCCGCTGGCACTTGTAAAGGTTCTTGTATCATAAAAGAAAAACCGGGACAGCGTTAGTTAGACGTCCCGGTTCCCTCACCGTCGTGAGTGATTAGGCTAGGCCGACGGCGACAAATTGACTGTTACCGCCCCGGTTGATGAGCAACAGCACACTCTCGCGGCTTTCTTTATCCGCTTTTTGTACCTGGTCGATGACGTCTTGCGGTCGTTCGACAAATTCGCTACCTACTTTTACGATAACATCGCCGGGTCGCAACCCTTTCTTTGCAGCGGGACCGCCGGGTTGAATATCGACCACCAATACACCTTGTGTATTCTCGTCAATTCGATATTGGCTTCGATTCTCCTGGGTCAATTCCGCCAGGGCTAAGCCGAGTTTCGGTTTGTCGCCCGAGGATTCATCCGAGCTATCCGCAACCACTTCGGGTTCATCATTTACTGCCTCGATTTTGGCACTGAATGTTTTACTCTTGCTGTCACGCAAGACTTCCAGCTTGACCGAATCCCCAGCCGCGGTAGCAGCGACTAGCTTCGGTAAATCGCGCATGCTTTCCACGTCTTTGCCATCGTACTTGATGATGACGTCACCCGGTGTGAGTCCTGCTTTGTCCGCCGGACTATCCGGCACGACATCAGCCACCAACGCACCCCGTGCCTCCTCCAGCCCTAAGCTTTCGGCGATGTCTTCAGTGACAACCTGAATTTGGACGCCTAACCAGCCGCGTTTGACCAGACCGCTTTCACGCAGTTGATCGACGACATCGAGTGCCGTGGAAGACGGAATGGCAAAACCGATACCGACACTGCCTCCGTTGGGTGAAAAGATGGCGGTATTTACACCAATGACTTCACCTTTGGCGTTGAACAATGGACCACCGGAATTGCCACGGTTAATGGGCGCGTCGATTTGCAGAAAATCATCGAATGGGCCGGCATTAATATCCCGTCCACGGGCTGAGATGATACCAGTCGTCGTTGTACCGCCCAATCCAAATGGATTACCAATGGCAATCACCCAGTCTCCGACCCGCGCGGTGTCGGAATCACCAAACGAAACATAGGGCAATGGCGTTTCGTTCTCTACCTTTAGCAACGCAAGATCCGTACGTTTGTCTGTACCCTTCACCTCGGCTTTGAGCCGGGTACCGTCATTCAAAATCACTGTGATCTCGTCGGCGCGATCGATGACGTGGTTATTGGTGACCACATATCCGGATGCATGGACGATAAAGCCGGAACCTAACGCCTGTGTTTTAGATTCCCGTTCACCATCGCCGTGGGGAAAGTTTGGCCCGCCAAAGCGGCGGAAGAATTCTTCTAGACCGGAACCTGGCGGAAAATTAAATTCCGGCATGTTGAATCTGCCGCCGAATTTGACGGTTCCAGTGGTAGATATGTTTACTACCGCGGGCCGGACGGTTTCGACCAAGTCGGCGAAGCTACCCGGCAAGGCGGTCAGGTTGATCCTAGAAGTGTCTATGGTCTCACTTTGTTTGGCGAGTGCGGAATTCGTTACCGGCAATGCTGCTGCCGCCGCCAGCATAGTGGCGGTCACCGCCAAGGCAATAAATTTAGAGTGCGGCGTTTTTTGCCGTGTCGATGTATTCATGCGTTACTCCAGAAATATCAGGATAAAGGGCTTATGTTGGCTGGATACTCTAGGATTTTTATCCTTACCGTAATGTGTCCAATGCATTAAATTTGCGTAATCTTGCCCTAATAGGTTACAAATCCATGTTCTGGTTACCTTATTGAGATCATTGGAATTTCTTATTCGCGTCTCTAGTAACTAATACTAGCTATTTCATGCTCATAAATGCTCTGTTGGTTGCGCTAGGTGGTGCATCGGGTGCTGTCGCCCGTTACGCCGTAAATGTTTTTGTCATACATCAATTCGGTACAGGCTTTCCGCTCGCTACCTTGCTGGTCAACATCGTAGGCTCGTTTTTGATGGGAGTGTTAACCGGATTAGTGGCTTTGGGCTGGGATATTTCACCCCGCGCGCAACTATTATTGATGACGGGGCTATTGGGTGGTTTTACCACCTTCTCCGCGTTCTCAATCGATGTACTCGCCTTACATGAGCGTGGACAAATACTAGGTATTTTGTCCTACGTCATGGCTTCCGTATTGTTCTCGATAACAGCAGCGTTATTAGGCGTGGTGTTAGCTCGCCGACTGTTGATAGGTTGATTGTTACATCAACCCGCTAGCGGCATATCCAATCCCGCTTTAAGTCGTTCGACGCCCAGGGCCAGATCGTCGTCATTAATGTTTAACGGCGGTAAAAAACGTAAGACATTGGGACCTGCTTGTAGGATCAGTACGCCTTGTTGGCGGCAGTTCTCAACGATCGTGCCTGCTTTGTTCTTTAACCCCGGTTTGAGTTCCGCACCGACCATCAGGCCTTTGCCACGTACGTCAACGAACAGTTTTCGATTTTCATTGTAGGTTTTAAGTGCGCCTGTTAGCACTTCACCTTGTTTAACGACGTTTTCCAACAAATCCGGTTTCAGGGTTTCACGTAAGACAGCACGCGCAACTTCGCACACCACCGGGTTACCACCGAAAGTGGACCCGTGCGTGCCGTAGGGCAGCGACTGGGCCAGCTTTTCAGTGGTTAACATGGCGCCAATGGGTAAACCACCCCCCAAGGCTTTGGCGGAGGTCATCACATCAGGAACAATGTTGTCCCATTCGTGGGCGAACAGTTTGCCGGTTCGACCCATACCGGATTGAACTTCGTCCAGGATCATCAAAGCGCCGTATTGATCGCATAAGCCACGAACGTGTTCTAAATAACCCAAGGCGGTAGCTGTTACACCGCCTTCGCCTTGCACGGGTTCTAACATCACGGCACAGATATTATCGTCCATCATGTTAGCCAGGGCTTCCGGATCATTAAATTCGCAATAGCGAAACCCGCCTGGCAACGGCTCGAAACCTTCGTGGTATTTGGGTTGCGCAGTCGCTGTGACCGTAGCCAGGGTGCGACCATGGAAAGAACCCTTGAAAGTAATAATCGTGCGTTTGTTATCGGGAAAATGTAGACTGGAGTACTTGCGCACGAGTTTAATGGCTGCTTCGTTGGCTTCGGCGCCGGAGTTGCAAAAAAACACCCGATCAGCGAATGTCGCTTGCACTAACTCCTGGGCTAGTCGAATCGGGGGCTCGGTAAAATAAATATTACTGGTGTGCCAGATTTTATGACTTTGATTTTGTAAGGCGCTGACCAAGGCGGGGTTCTGGTGGCCCAGGGAATTGACACTGATACCGGTGCCGAGATCGATGTACTCGTTGCCGTCCAAATCCCAAACGCGTGAACCGCTACCATGATTCAGAATGACTTCACGGGGTTTATAGTTAGGCAAATAAAAATGTTGTCCGGTTTCGACTAGATGGCTTGACGCGTCGCTAAGGGATTTCATGTTTTTAACCAAGTAGTTTCAATAAAATGGTTTCGTAAATTTCGGATAGTGTATCAAGATCGGTGAGACTAACATGTTCGTCGATTTTGTGAATACTGTGGTTGATCGGGCCAAGCTCAATAACTTGTGCCCCGCTGGTTGCGATAAAACGCCCATCCGATGTACCGCCACCGGTCGAACCCACGGCTTTTACACTGTTCACTTCGGCAATTGCCGATGTTACTGCATTGGTTAACTCACCTTGTGCGGTATAAAACGGATTGCCAAACAGAGTCCATTCGATGTCGAAATCGAGTTTATGTCGATGGCAAAGTTCTTCCACAGATTTCTGTAAATGTGACGAAGTGACTTCCGGCGAGAATCTAAAATTAAACAAAATGTCTAAATGAGAGGGTATGACATTACCCGCGCCAGTACCGCCATTGATATTGGAGATCTGAAAACTGGTGGGTGGAAAATCGCCGTTGCCGTTATCCCATTGCCGAAGACACAGTTCTTGCAACAATGGGCCGCAACGGTGAATGGGATTATCCGCGCGCTCCGGGTAGGCAACATGGCCTTGTTTGCCTTTGACACGTAAATTTCCGGTAAGTGAACCGCGCCTGCCGATACGGATAATGTCGCCCAATACATGCTCACTGGATGGCTCACCCACAACGCAATAATCCACGCATTGTTGCTGTTGTTTTAACCATTCCATCACCTTTTTTGTGCCATTGACCGCATCGCCTTCCTCATCGCTGGTAATCAGAAACGCAATGGATCCGGTATGATCAGGATTATTTTTTATAAATCGTTCACAGGCGGTTACCATTGCCGCGAGACTGCCTTTCATGTCTGCGGTACCGCGGCCGTATAAATGGCCACCAACAATGTTCGCTGCAAACGGCGGATAAGTCCATTGATCTTTGGGTCCGGGCGGTACAACATCGGTGTGACCGGCAAACACAAACAACGGTGGTTGGTCGCCACGTCGCGCCCAAAGATTATCCACCTCGCCGAAGCGCAATCGTTTCTCAGTAAAGCCGATTGGTGCCAGCCGTTCCGCTAAAATATCCTGACAACCGTAGTCATCCGGTGTCACCGACGGGTGACGCACAAGATCACGAGTCAGGCTAACGGTAAGTGATTCGTAAATCGTCACAATGGGTAATACAAATTGGGAAGGGCGGATTCTAGCTCAAAATCTTTTCGTTATGTTTGTCCCAGTGCACACTATTTATTGTCAACTTTTTTTCTTTTCTGTGTTACCTTTAAACACATAATGAAGAAGGGGCACCAATGGCTACTCCTGAAACAGCGCTTGATGTAAAAGATATCCATAAAAGCTTTGGCAATCTCGAAGTATTGAAAGGTATATCGCTCTCTGCCAAGGAGCACGACGTTGTATCCATCCTGGGTAGCAGTGGTTCCGGTAAAAGCACGTTTTTAAGATGCATCAACTTGTTGGAAACACCTACCTCCGGTGACGTGTTTGTGCGTGGGGAGCTGATTCGCATGCGCACAAAACCAAATGGCGAGCGTGTACCGGAAGATCAAAAACAGGTCGATAAGATACGTTCGAAGCTGGCGATGGTATTTCAACAGTTCAATCTCTGGTCGCATATGACGGTCATGCAAAATGTCATTGAGGCTCCTGTTCATGTGTTAAAAATTCCAAAAAACGAGGCGACGGATCGGGCGGAAACGGTTTTAAAACGAGTGGGTTTGTACGATCGCAAAGATTACTATCCGGCGCATTTGTCAGGCGGGCAGCAACAACGCGCTGCGATTGCCAGGGCGCTCGCGATGGAACCCGATTTGATGTTGTTCGATGAGCCTACGTCGGCGCTAGACCCTGAACTTGTAGGCGAAGTGCTAAAAGTAATGCGTAGTTTGGCCGAGGAAGGCCGCACCATGTTGGTGGTGACCCATGAGATGGGTTTTGCCCGGGAAGTGTCGGACCGGGTGTTGTTTATCCATGAAGGACAGGTCGAGGAAGACGGACCGCCGCAACAGGTCTTCGATCAACCTAAGTCAGAAAGATTCCGCCAATTTCTTGCGGGTACGTTAAAATAAGCCTGAGTGAGTGGTTTGATCGTCGAGCTGCACATCACCGCAGTATAGGTGCGGAGAGACTCTAAATGCAGGAATATCCAGGGACGTCTCGCTGTCGCATGGACGTTTGTTTTTGTTAAAACTAGAAATCTCAGGAGGTTTCATGAAAACTTTAGTTCGTACTATATTAATCGCTGTCTTCGCCATGACATCCGTATCCCATGCCGCTGACTGGAGCAAAATTCGTATCGGAGTAGAAGGTGCTTATCCACCGTTTAGTTCTGTTACAGCGGATGGCCAATTAGTTGGCTTCGATATTGATATCGCTAATGCACTGTGTGAAGAAATTGGCGCAGAATGTGAAATGATTCAGCAAGATTGGGACGGTATTATTCCGGCATTATTGGCAAAAAAATATGATGCCATTATCGCCTCCATGTCGATCACGGAAGAGCGAAAACAGAAGGTGGCGTTTACAAACAAGTACTACAACACACCCGCTAAGTTCGTGCGCATGAAAGACTCAGGCATAGAAATAAACCCCGAAAGCATGAAAGATAAAGTGGTTGGTGTGCAACGTGCTACTACCCATGACAATTTCATCACTGCTGAATTTGGTGACGCCGTCGAAATAAAACGCTATGCAACCCAGGACGAGGCTTATCTTGACGCTGTGGCAGGCCGGGTCGATTTGCTTTTAGCAGATTCAGTGGCAATGGAAGATGGTTTTCTCAGCACTGACCAAGGCGCGGATTTTGAATTTGTCGGGCCTGACTATTCCGATCCACAATACTTTGGTGAAGGAGCCGGTATCGCAATTCGCAAGGAAGACACCGATTTGGTTGAGAAATTCAATGCAGCCATTGCCGCAATTCGGGAAAACGGCAAGTACGCCGAGATCAACGCCAAGTACTTCGATTACGACGTTTACGGTGAGTAATTAAGTGTAAACAAGTCGCTTGTAAGAAAGGTGCCGGTGACGGCTCACCGGCACCCGTAATCTAAAATCTCAACAACGTCAACGTGCAAACCGTGTAATATCCAGATGTTTGATCTAGAAGGCTATTTTCCCTTTATTCTCAAAGGCATGGGTCTGACAGTCGCCGTGGCGGTGTTGTCGCTTTTGATTGCCATGATACTGGGTATCGTCGGAGCATTGGCGAAACTCTCAAAGTCTCGAATTGCACACGCTATCGCCGGTGTATATACCACGCTCATTCGCGGTGTTCCTGATCTCGTGTTGATGACATTGATATTTTTCGGTGGTCAGATTCTCGTTAACAATATTGGTGAGAAGCTGGGTTGGGGCTATATCGATGTCAATCCATTTGTCGCCGGTGTTATTACCATCGGGTTTATATTTGGTGCATACATGACAGAGACGTTTCGCGGTGGAATTCTCGCGGTATCAAGAGGAGAGATCGAAGCGGGTTACGCCTACGGCATGACGGCGCCACAGGTATTTTTTCGGGTGACCCTGCCAGCCATGGTACGGCATGCTTTGCCCGGGTTTGGCAATAATTGGCTCGTTTTGGCCAAGGCAACTGCTTTAGTATCCGTCATCGGTCTGCACGATATGGTGTTTAACGCCAACCAAGCGGGTGGTGCGACTCGGAAACCGTTTACTTTCTTTTTTGTTGTCGCCTTGTTGTACTTGGTGATTACGGCTGTGTCAGATATCGGTTTACGTTGGCTAAACAAACGTTACAGCGTGGGCGTGCGGCAGGCGTAAAGATCAATGGATTTTGCAGTCATCATCAATAATCTACCACTCTATTTCAAAGGGTTGTGGGTAACTATTCAACTGGTGGTTATGGCTTTGATCGCAGGATTATTGCTAGCGGTGCCCACCGCATTTATGGCGGCGTCACGCAATGTACTGGTCAACATCTTGCCCAAAGCATTCATTTATTTTTTTCGGGGTACGCCACTATTGGTCCAGTTGTTCATGATTTATCACGGCGCAGGTCAGTTCGACTCTTTGCGTGAAAGTTTTTTGTGGCCGATTTTCCGCGAAGCTTACTGGTGTGCACTGATTGCGTTTGCATTGAATACGGCGGCCTATACAGCGGAGATAATTCGCGGCGCCATCATGCAAACACCCTTCGGTGAATTAGAAGCTGCCAAGGCAGCGGGAATGTCGAGCTCAATGATTTCGCGCCGAATTATTTTGCCTAGCGTATTTCGACGTGTGTTACCCGCTTATGGCAACGAAGTTATTTTTATGTTGCATGGTAGCGCGGTCGCCGGTGTGATTACGATTGTTGATTTGTTTGGAGCCGCCAAAATAGTTAACTCCCGTTATTTCGTTCCATTCGAATCGTTCATTGCCGCAGGGGTTTTTTATCTGGTTTTGACCTTCGCCATTGTCTGGTTGTTTAAGGTGTTAGAACACAAATACCATGCTCACTTGCGACCACGCGAAGTAACAACGGCAGCGCCAAAACTGGCAACCGCAATGAGTACCCACTGAGTGCTAAGGTTGCGCTCTTTCGTGTTCAGTTAATTCCTAACCACCATTGCCACTCCCACTGCTGATAAAACCATTCCAAATAAAGCTAATGGGCGTAAGGTTTCGCCAAAAAAAGCCCACGCCATTAGTGTAGTGACGGGTGGTACGAGATAGAAAAGCGCAGCGACCTGCGAGGCCTTGCCACTGCGTATCAGTACGAAAAATAAGCTGATGGCACCCACCGATAACACCAAACACAACCATGCGAGTGCAAAAATAAATTGCGAGTTCCAAATGATATCTCGTTGTTCGAACAACAGCGCAATGAAAAACGTCATTGTGCCCGCTGCGAGAAACTGGACCATGGACCCGGAGCGCAAATCTAAATTGGCACAGTACTTTTTCTGATAGATGGTTCCCGTAGCGATGGCAATCAACGATGCGATACATAATACGAGACCGAAGACGTCTGTGGTTTGCCAGCTAAATTCTTTGCTGACAACTAAAATCAAGCCTATTAATCCAAGCATGAAACCTAGCCATTGACGAGGTTTAATTTGTTCTCCTAACACTGGTCCGGCAATGACCGCCGTGAGCAAGGGTTGTACACCTACAATGATTGCACTCACACTGGCCGAGACACCGAGTGAAATCGCGGCAAACACACCGCCCAAATAGATCCCCTGTACGAGTAGCCCGGCTACGGCAATGTGAACAAAATCCACGTGACGTTTTGGGAAGGGTGCTTTTGTGACAATGGCAATAACGCCCAAAATGATGGCGACAATATAAAATCGCCAGGTTAAAAACGTGAAAGGTTCGGCGTAAGGAATGCCCGCCTTCGCTCCGATAAAACCCGTTGACCACAAGACAACAAATAGACTTGGCGCGAAAGTGTAAGGGTTTATATTTTGTTGTTTGAAATGGTTTGCGGGTCGCATAGTGAAATCGTTCAGTCCGTTATTGTATCTTTGTTGTGCATGGTAATCGCTGCTTGAATTCCAACATTCACGTTTTTTGCGTCAACGGCTTTCCGGTCATTGCGAGCGGCGACAGCAGCGTGGCGATATTGTTTTACTCAATCAATGAAAGAGATTGCTTCGTCGTTTTACTCCTCAATAACAGGTTTACGGTGGGAGCAACCGTAGCCCGATGATCGCTAATCACTAACAATCAAACACCGGGCGATTCCCAGGGCCAGGCAAGGCATAGGGACTCTTACCCGTTTAAGAATGAGTGCTTTTTTGTAGAGTTTTTAGGTGGGGCGAATACCGCGCAGGCGTTCGCCACGGCGGCGCAGTAATTCAACGGATGTTAGCAGCATAATAGACACGATGACTAATAGGGTCGCGACTGCCAGAATGGTCGGGCTGATTTGCTCGCGGATACCGGAAAACATTTGCCAGGGAATGGTACGTTGTTCGTAGCTGCCGACAAACAGGACAACGACCACTTCGTCGAACGAGGTAATAAATGCAAACAAGGCGCCGGAAATAACACCGGGTAAGATCAACGGGACAATAACTTTAAAAAAAGTGGTGGTCGGGGATGCGCCCAACATAGCCGCGGCACGAGTCAGGCTATGATCGAATCCAACCAGCGTAGCGGTTACCGTTATCACCACAAATGGCGTGCCCAAAGCCGCATGGGCCAGGATGACACCAAGGTGGGTGGCCGACAAGCCAATTTTTGTATAGAAAAAGTACATACCCGCCGCGGATATAATGAGTGGAACGATCATGGGAGAAATCAAAATCCCCATAATGGCCGATTTATAGGGCATTTCCGGGCGGCTTAAGCCCAAGGCGGCAATAGTCCCCAACGTGGTGGAGATAAGCGTGGCGATAATCGCGATAATAAAACTGTTTTTTACAGCGCCTTGCCAGTTTAGATTAGTGAAAAAGTCCTCATACCATTTGAGCGAATAACCTGCCGGATCCAGGGTCAACATTTCCTGTGTAAAAGTAAAAAAAGGTACTGCATTAAACGAGAGCGGAATGATGACAACGATGGGGGCGATCAGAAAAAAGAATATCAGCCCACAGATAGCAAGATAAGTATAGTGCCAGACCTTCTCTAACGGTGTTGCGTAGCTAGGTAGTTCCATTAGCAGTCGATACCTTTTATCCTAATTTCATATTGTCGAAACCGACAATCTTGTCGTAGATAAAATACAGCGCCAATACAACCGCCAACAAAATCGATCCCAATGCAGCCGCTAGGCCCCAGTTAAGGGAACTGGACATATGGAAAGCGATAAAGTTACTAATTAAGGTCCCGCTTTGTCCGCCCACCAGCGCCGGTGTGATGTAGTAACCGATAGCCAGAATAAATACCAGAATGGCGCCGGCACCCACGCCCGCTATGGTATTGGGTACATAAACTCGAATAAATGCAGTGAACGGTGTCGCCCCCAGCGATTTGGCAGCGCGCATGTAGCTCGGTGGTATGGTTTTCATAACGCTGTACAAAGGCAGCACCATGAATGGCAAGAGTATATGCACCATGGCAATGATGGTGCCGGTACGGTTATGAATCATCTGCAAACGGTTATCGTCGGCAACCAAGCCCAGCCATACCACAATGTCGTTAATAACGCCCTCTTGTTGCAGTAACGCGATCCATGCAGTGGTTCTTACCAGTAACGATGTCCAGAAGGGGAGCAGTACCAATATAATGAGCAAATTGCTTTTGGCCACCGGCAGAACGGATAGCAGATACGAGATCGGATAGGCGAGTATTAGACAAATTAAAGTGATTAATAAACTCATCCATATCGTACGCCAGAAAAGCTTTAAATAAATGCGTTTGTTTTCTGAATTTCTAACAATATCTCCGGTATCGCCATAACCCATATCCAAAGCCGCTAAGTAATACGATATGGTGTAAGGCGCGCTTTCGCGCTTAAATACTTGCCAGGTCTCCACCTGCCCCCATTTTTTGTCGACTTTTACAAAACCTTCTTTAAACGGTGGTTCCAACTTCGCCGCCCGGCGTGCAGTCTTGCGGAACAAGCCAGAGAACCCTGATTTTTCATAGTTTAAACGTCGGCCGACTTTACCTGCTGTCTTATTTTCCCTTGCTTCGGCAAAATCTTCCGCCAGCGCGGCAAATACCGCTTCATCCGGTAGCTCACCACTGGTTTCATCCCATTGTTGAAGCATGGGCGCGGAGCGATGCATGATTTCACCGACCAGTTGGTTTTCGACGCTGCGATACAGCATATCGATGATCGGCCAGAAAAAGGTGATGGAAATAAACAAGAATAGAGGAAGAACCAAGCTCAATGCGCGCAATTTGTTACGGCGTTGCGCGCGTGCAAGACTCGTCTTTAACGGGACACCGTCTGCAGTCACTAACCGCTCGTCGACAGCTTCATTAATGGTTGCTGTGTTGACGGCCATTTATGCAGGTTTCGTTGGTCGTTTTAAGCTGGTTAAAAATTGTTTCGAGAGCGGAATAGCACCGCTCTCGAAACCGTTTGTCTTACTGAGCCAACCAGGCGTTGAACCGTTCGGTTAGATCGTCACGATTATCCGCCCAGAACTCGTAGTTGAACAGCAAAGTGTTCTTGGCATTGTCCGGTGCGGTCGGCATGTGTGGACCCATCTCGATACCTAACTCAGCATGTTTACCCACCAACGGCGCGGACGAAGCACGGGCCGGGCCGTAGGAGATAAACTTCGCTTGGTCGGCCAGACGTTGCGTGTCGGTGGCAAATTTCAGGTACTTATCTACTTCTTCGCGATGAGGTGCGCCTTTGGGAATGACCCAACCGTCCAGGTCAAACACCTGCCAATCCCACATCATGGCAATGGGTTGTTTTTCCTCTTCGATCACCGAGAATAAACGTCCGTTGTAGGTAGAACCCATCACCACCTCGCCGTCTGCCAACAGTTGCGGAGTTTGTGCGCCTTTATCCCACCAGATCACCTGATCTTTAATGGTATCCAGTTTGGCCAACGCCCGGTCAACACCTTCTTCTGTTTCCAGCATATCATACACTTCATCGGGCGATACACCGTCTGCAATTAGCGCCCATTCCAGATTACCGATGGGTTTCTTCTCGAGTGCCCGTTTGCCCGGAATTTTCTCTAAGTCGAATACGTCAGCGATCGAGGTCGGCGGTTCTTTGACCAGGTCGGTGCGATAGCCAAATGTGGTGGAATACACAATTTGCGGGATATAGCACGGCGACACGATCATATCGCCAAAGTCTTCAGAGGCCGGGGTGCCATCCGGTGCAGCCGCTAGCAAGGTGTCGTGATCGATCTCTTCCAACAAGCCTTCTTCACACAGCAAGATCGCGTCGGACGCTACCATATCAACCAATGCCCAGGTGACATTACCCGCCTCATTCATGGCGCGCAGTTTTGCGACCGCTTCACCGGCAGAATCGTCGTTAATGATTTTGACATCGGGATTGGCCGCCATATAGGGCTCATGATAAGCATTTTGTTGGCTCGCGGTGTAAGCACCACCCCAGGAAACCACTACCAGTTCGGTTTCTGCCTGGGCAGCCGTCGCTAGACCGATTGCCGCTGTTAATCCAGCGGTGGCCAAGGCCTTTTTGATTGGATACTTCATCTCTGTACTCTCCAGTTTCATGATCAATTGCAATTGTTTAAGAGTTCATTCCATTAGATATACATTTCCGATTGCACGCATCTAGATCATAGATTAGTGCAACACCGGAGCCGCAGCATCCAATGCACGGCAATCTTCGGTATGCCAACCCACGGTCACCTGGTCGCCAGGTTTAAGATGAGCATGACCGGAAGAATTTGGAACTTTCACGATAAAATCGTCGTGACCTAAAACGTTAATACGGCTTCGAATATGATCGCCAAGATAAATCAGTTCTTCCACTTTTGCGTCAACAATATTCGGCACCGTGCCAGATTCGGGGTTAATGGTGACGCGCTCTGGCCGCAAAGACAAAGTGGTATCGTGACCAACTCCGTCAATATTCACCGGTAATGCGGTGACAGCTTTATCGGCGACCTCCACCACACAAGAGCCGTTTGATGCCTCTTTGACTTTACCCAACAGCGTATTGTTCTCGCCAATGAACTGCGCAACAAACGCATTTTCAGGTTTTTCATACAGTTCATCCGGTGTCGCGAGTTGCTGAATAACCCCATCGTTAAACACCGCGATGCGATTCGACATGGTCAAGGCCTCGGATTGGTCGTGGGTAACATAGACCATAGTCACTTCGAGATTCTCGTGGATGTGTTTAATCTCGTATTGCATTTGTTCGCGCAGTTGTTTATCGAGCGCGCCTAGAGGTTCGTCCATTAAAACCAGTTTTGGTTCAAACACTAGTGACCGGGCGACCGCTACCCGTTGTTGTTGACCGCCGGATAGCTGCGCCGGACGGCGACCACCAAATTCCCCGAGTTGCACCATATCCAAGGTGCGCTGGACCCGTTCATCAATTTCCGATTTGGATTTGTTGCGTACCTCGAGTGGGAAGGCAAGATTTTCCGCCACGGTCATGTGGGGAAACAAGGCGTAGTTTTGAAACACCATGCCAATATCGCGTTTATGCGGCGCCACGTTATTAATGTTATTACCGTCCAGTATGATTTCGCCGTGGGTGGCGGTTTCGAATCCCGCCAACATCATCAAGCAGGTGGTCTTGCCTGATCCAGATGGACCCAGCATGGTGACGAACTCGCCGCGTTCTATATCGAGATTTAGGTTTTTAACAACAAGGGTTTCGCCATCATAACTTTTTTGTACTTCGACGAAACGCACATAATGTTCATTATTGTTGTCGGTCATTCTCTATATCTTCCCCAAATGGACCAGTGGTGAATTCAAGCCCCTAGTTTGGGTGCCCGGTTCTGATCTATGCTATCTCTTATCTTATCGCGAACTATACCAAATGCTGTGCCTGAGGCGAAACCATGCTTGCAAACTATGGCTTAAAATACCTTAGGTACGGGAATTTTCGGTTATTTCGGCTCTCGCAACATTTTGCACCAGTATTGAACCGTGCTGTGTGGAAAAAACGCAACTTAACGTCCTAAAAACGCCGTTTCCTGTGCGGCTGCAATGACTTCGTGGGAGCCTTCCCAGATCATTGAACAGGCGACATAAAAAATGATCAGCAAGCCGACATAGGCTATCCAGCGGTGCTTTTCCAACAGTTTTGCAATCATCGAGGCGGCAAAAATCATAAATGCCACCGACAACACCAGACCGACAACCAACACCCACGTATGGTCCCGGGCGACACCGGCGACAGCCAAAACATTATCCAGCGACATGGACAAATCCGCTATCACAATTTGCACCATGGCTTGCACCTTTGACTTGGGTTGTTCCCCAACTGCTTCTTGGCCGGCATCGTCGCCGGCTTTTTTTTGGGCACGCAATTCACGCCACAATTTCCAGCATACCCACAACAGCAGCAATCCCCCAGCCAGCATCAGCCCTATAATTTGCAATAATTGCACCGTTACCAGTGCAAACAATATGCGCATCAACGCGGCGGCTGCGATGCCCATTAGAATCACTTTTGGTCGATCTTGGGCGGGCAGACTGGCGGCCACTAAACCGACGATAATGGCATTGTCGCCTGCCAATACCAGGTCGACCATAATGACCTGAAACAAAGCGCTAAGCTCAGCGGCTGATATCATTGATTAATCTGTGAGTGACTGCGATATTTGATGGGAAGGACACTACGTACGAACTAAAGATTTCCCTCGCCGTTGTTTTAGTCGTAAAGTGTTAGTTCGAAACAGCAAGTTTATACGATTTAAAGACATCCCGTGACTGTTGAACTTAGGAATATCTATGCGGCGCGTAAAGCCATCGACCCTTGGGTACGACGTACGCCGCTAATCTGTTCATCATACCTGTCCGAGCGACTTGACGCTTCGGTTTATCTCAAACTGGAAACTACGCACGACATCGGCTCATTCAAAATTCGTGGAGCCACCAATCGCGTGTTGAATCTGTCCGAAGATGAACGTTGGAAGGGAATTGTTGCGGTTTCGACCGGTAATCATGGTAGAGCCGTTGCTTACGCCGCACAAAAGATGGGTATCCACGCAATTGTATGCATGTCTAGCCTGGTCAAACCGAACAAAGTAGAGGCTACTAAGCAACTCGGCGCGGAAGTTCGTATTATCGGCGATTCACAGGATGAAGCCGAGGAGGAAGCGCGCCGTCTAGTGGCTGAGGAGAAGATGACCCTAGTGCATCCGTTCGACGATGAATACGTCATCGCCGGGCAAGGCACCATCGGCATAGAGATTATAGAGGATTTGCCCGAAGTCGACTTGTTAATATCGGGTGTTTCCGGTGGTGGTTTGATCGGTGGTATGGGAACCGTGATGAAAGCAGTATCGCCAGACATCCGGGTTGTGGGCGTTTCCATGGAACGCGGGCCTGCGATGATCAAGAGTCTTGAAGCCGGTCACCCGGTAATTGTAGAAGAACAAAATTCCCTGGCCGACAGTCTCGGTGGTGGCATCGGTTTGGACAACCGTTTTACGTTTGAGTTGGTGAGGGCAGTCGTAGATCAAACCATCACGGTGTCTGAACAACAAATTGCTCATGCCATGCAATCGTTGTACCGGCATGATCGTATCGTAGCTGAAGGGGGTGCGGTTGTGAGTGTCGCAGCATTGCTGGAAGGTAAGATTGAAAACATACGTGGCAATATTGTTTGCGTCATCAGTGGCGAGAATGTGGATATGGATGTTTTTCAGTCTGTTATCGGTGGTTCTTATTCGGATATCTAGCTAGTAGACTAAACATGCAAGTCCGAATATTGACCGAGGCGGAGTGTCGTGAGTGTGTCACAGCGGATGCGCAAACCCTGCAAACCATCGAGAATGCTTTTACTTGGTTGCAACAGGGCCGGGTCACCATGCCGCCCATCATGCATATCGAAGTGAGCGAGTACGAGGGCGATGTCGATATCAAAAGCGCTTATGTTCAAGGTTGCGACCGGTTTGCGGTAAAACTCGCGTCGGGTTTTTTCAATAATCCTAAGCTCGGATTGCCCAGCTCCAGCGCCATGATGGTGTTGTTTAGCGCCGAGACCGGATTTTGCGAATCCGTGCTCCTCGACAACGGTTATTTGACCGATCTGCGAACGGGTCTTGCGGGTGCGGTGGCAGCAAAATATTTAGCCAACAAAATTATTGATACTGTCGGTGTAGTTGGGGCAGGTGGGCAAGCACGTTACCAGATCGAATGCTTGCGTCTGGTACGTGATTTCAAACGTTTGTTGGTGCATAGCCGGTCAACAGAACGTGCACAACGGTATGCCGACGAGATGGGAAGTCAGTTTGCAATAGAAGTTGACATCGTACCATTGGAGCAACTGGTTCGCGAAAGCGATATTGTGGTAACCACAACCTCATCGCGTGAACCACTTATCCAAAGTGATTGGCTACATCCTGGATTACATATCACTGCTATGGGTTCCGATTTATGCGGTAAACAAGAATTGCACGCCAGCGCTCTTGGTGCTGCCGATTTGATTGTATGTGACCGTTTTGATCAATGTTTTTCCATGGGTGAAATGCAACATGCTGACAATGGACTGAACCGCAACGCTTCTCATATTATCGAATTAGGCGAACTGACGTCGGGTGCGTATACATTTCAGCGTAAAGATACCGACATTACAATATGCGATCTCACCGGCACTGGTGTGCAGGATACTGCCATCGCGCTGCAAGCTTATGACCGTGCAATGGCACGAAATTTTGGTACGATAGTCAATAACTAGAATTCACCGACATCGCATTGCGATGCGAACTTTCACGAGCTGACCACCATGACTAAAAACCGACCTGATTTTTCCTGGGAAGATCCATTGTTGTTAGACGAACAATTGACTGAAGACGAGCGCATGGTGCGTGATAGCGTACGCAAATACTGTCAGGAACAGTTAATGCCCCGCATCGTCGAAGCGAACCGGCTGGAACAATACGACCGCTCTATCGTCAACGAAATGGGCGAACTCGGTATGCTGGGGTCCACCATCGACGGTTACGGTTGTCCCGGCTTGAACTATGTTTGTTATGGTTTGGTTGCCCGGGAAGTGGAGCGTGTCGATAGTGGTTATCGTTCCGCCATGAGCGTGCAATCCAGCCTGGTGATGTATCCAATCCACGCTTACGGCAGCGAAGCACAACGGGAAAAATATTTGCCTAGACTGGCGACCGGCGAATGGGTGGGCTGTTTCGGGCTTACCGAACCCGATCACGGTTCCGATCCGGGCGGTATGAAAACCCGCGCCCGCAAAGCGGATGGCGGGTATACGCTGAATGGGTCCAAGATGTGGATAACTAATTCACCCATTGCCGATGTGTTCGTCGTCTGGGCCAAAGACGATAAGGATGTCATACGCGGTTTTATTCTTGAAAAAGAAATGGAGGGTCTGAGTGCGCCCAAGATCGAAGGCAAATTTTCGTTGCGTGCGTCGGTTACTGGTGAAATTGTCATGGACAATGTCTTTGTACCGGCAGAAAACGTGTTTCCAAACGTTGCCGGCTTAAAGGGTCCGTTCGGGTGTCTGCACCGGGCACGTTATGGTATCGCCTGGGGCAGTATGGGAGCAGCGGAGGCGTGTTGGCACGCAGCCAGAAACTATGCACTGGAACGCAAACAGTTCGGACGTCCGTTGGCCGCCAATCAATTGATTCAGAAAAAGCTGGCCGATATGCAAACGGAAATCACCATCGGCTTGCAGTCCGCTTTGCGTTTGGGTCGTTTGATGGACGAAGGTAAAGCGGCGTTAGAAGCAGTGTCGTTGATGAAGCGTAACAATTGCGGCAAAGCCTTGGACATTGCCCGCACAGCCCGTGATATGCACGGCGGCAATGGTGTGTCCGACGAGTTTCATGTCATTCGTCATGCCATGAACCTTGAAGCAGTAAACACCTACGAAGGCACGCACGATATTCACGCGTTAATCCTTGGACGCGCACAAACCGGTATTCAAGCATTCTCTTAGTTTTCAGTTTTTATTTGTGTAGGGGTCAGCTTGCTGACGAATGTTTCTTTGTACGTGTCTAAAATCCCTCTATGTGTGCCCAAGCGCTGGATAAGATTCGTGTCCTGGATTTAAGCCGCATACTGGCCGGTCCCTGGTGTACGCAATTGCTGGCCGACCTCGGTGCGGAGGTAATCAAAATCGAACGCCCCGGTGCCGGCGACGATACACGTGGTTGGGGACCACCGTTCCTGCGTGATTGCGACGGCAAGGAAACGACCGACGCTTCCTATTTTTTATCCGCAAACCGCGGTAAAAAATCCGTCGCCCTAGACATTTCGCACCCGCAAGGGCAAAAGATTCTGCGACAACTTGTTGAGTCGTGTGACGTATTGGTTGAAAACTTCAAAGTCGGTGGGCTAAAAAAATATCAACTCGACTACGCTTCGCTTCGCGAGATCAATCCCCGGTTGGTGTATTGTTCTATCACCGGTTTTGGACAAAGCGAGCCTTACGCACACCGCGCGGGTTATGATTTTATGATTCAAGCCATGGGTGGTTTAATGAGTATTACCGGCGAGGCCGATAACCGGCCTGGTGGCGGGCCGCAGAAAGTTGGCGTTGCGATGGCGGATATCTTAACCGGGTTGTATGCGGCTAACGCGATTCAAGCGGCGTTGTTGCATCGCGAACGCAGTGGTCAAGGTCAGCATATCGATATGGCGTTGTTCGACGTACAGGCGGCGTCACTGGCTAATCAGGCGCTTTATTATCTAGTATCCGGCAAAACGCCGGGACGCGCAGGGAATGCCCATCCGAACATTGTTCCGTATCAAGTGTTCCAAACTCGGGATGGCTACATCATCGTGGCGGTGGGTAACGACGGGCAATTCGCACGTTTTTGTAACGTGGCGGAATGTTCGGAGTTGTCCGCGGACCCGAATTTCGTCACTAACGCGCAACGTGTTATTAATCGCGCCAGTTTGATCCCCGTTCTTGAAAAAATAGTGCGTCGACGCAAAAGCGACGAATGGTTAAGCAGCCTTGAAGCGGTGGGGGTGCCGTGCGGCCCCATCAACGATATTGACCAGGTATTCGAAGATCCTCAGGCCATCTATCGTGGGCTGCGTTGGCAGGCCGGTCATCCAGTCGCGGGTGATTTATCCATGGTTAAGTGTCCCATCGAAATGTCCCAAACCCCGGTACAGCAGCAAAGTGCACCGCCGTTGTTAGGTCAGCACACTAATGACGTTCTGAGACAAGTGGGGTTGAATGATGAAGAAATAGAAAAACTACGTGCCGAGGGTGTAATCGGTTAAAGCGAAGTGCTCTCCTGAACTATCTCTCGAACTTGATATTGCCCGGCGCGGGTTTGTCGTGGCAAGCTTCATACTTAATGTTTTAGTGCGTCACTGTTTTTTACGGATGATTTTTATTTACACGGTGACCGTTTTTCACCATCTAGAGGAAATGTCATGCAACTGAAAGACCAATCACTGTTCCGGCAACAATGCTATATCGACGGTCAATGGGTAGATGCGAACAATAATAGTACTATCGATGTGACTAACCCGGCGGATAATTCTGTCGTCGGTACTATTCCAAAGATGGGCGCCACAGAAACAAAACGCGCCATCGAAGCGGCCAACGCGGCTTTGCCCGCATGGCGCGCGCTACTCGCGAAAGAACGGGCGAATAAACTACGCCGCTGGTTTGAATTGATGTTGGAAAATCAGGACGATCTTGCCGTGTTAATGACAACCGAGCAAGGTAAACCACTTGCTGAGGCCAAGGGTGAAATCGTTTATGCAGCCTCGTTCATTGAATGGTTTGCGGAGGAGGGCAAGCGCATCTACGGCGATACTATCCCACAACATCAATCCGACAAACGTATTGTTGTCATTAAAGAACCCGTCGGTGTGTGTGCGGCGATTACGCCGTGGAATTTTCCGTCCGCAATGATCACCCGCAAAGCGGCACCGGCGCTGGCGGCGGGTTGCACTATGGTGGTTAAGCCTGCCACTGCGACACCTTACTCCGCTCTCGCTTTATGCGAGTTGGCGGAACGCGCCGGTATCCCGAAAGGCGTATTCAGTGTCGTTACCGGATCGTCATCGGCTATCGGCGGCGAAATGACAGCCAATCCCATCGTGCGCAAGCTCACATTTACCGGTTCCACCGACGTGGGCAAAAAGCTCATGCAACAATGCGCCGGTACGGTCAAGAAAATGTCCATGGAACTGGGCGGCAATGCACCGTTTATTGTGTTTGATGACGCTGACATCGACTCGGCGGTGCAGGGTGCGATGATGTCCAAATACCGCAACACGGGTCAGACCTGTGTGTGTGCCAACCGCTTGTTAGTGCAGGATACGGTCTACGATGAATTCGCGGAAAAACTCGGCAAAGCGGTGTCAGAGATGAAAGTGGGCAGCGGATTTGACGAAGGGGTCACCCAAGGCCCGCTCATCGATGTGGCCGCCATTGAAAAAGTCGAGGAACATATTGCCGATGCATTGGCCAAGGGCGCCAGCGTTGCGGTCGGTGGTTCACGGCACGAGTTGGGTGGGACGTTCTTTCAGCCGACGGTATTAACCGGTGTCACTACGGACATGAAAGTGGCAAACGATGAGACTTTCGGCCCGGTCGCGCCCCTATTTAAGTTTTCATCGGAACAAGAAGCTATCCAAATGGCCAATGACACGGAATTCGGTCTGGCAGCGTATTTTTATTGCCGCGACCTTGGCCGTGTCTGGCGTGTATCCGAAGCCCTGGAATATGGCATCGTCGGCATCAATACCGGCATCATTTCCAATGAGGTCGCACCTTTTGGCGGTGTAAAGGAATCCGGCATCGGCCGCGAAGGATCCAAATACGGAATCGACGAGTTTCTGGAAATAAAATACCTGTGCATGGGGGATATTGATAAATAATCGATTGGTAGGGCGGAACGAGTTCCGCCGAATGTAGTTAGAAGACTTTTCGCCCGTCACTGATAGGGTTGGATAAGTCAACAATCCTAAACATATGATTTCGCCTTAACGGCGAGTGACTCTTGTTTAGGCAAAAGTCACCAAAACCATGTTTCGCGCTCGTTGCACTACTGATTTGTTTTGAATTAAACAAATCAGTGGCTCCCTCCTTAATGTGACGTTGTTCAGGCGTTGTCCTACAGGCACATCCCTGATGCCTGGAGGGCAACGCGCGCCGTCCAAGGCGTGCCCCTGATCGGGCTTGCGCCTTAACAACACACAGTCGTCGGTCTGTTCGAACGCGAGAAATAAGAAGATGTAGTGTGAGCTGCTTCGAAAACTGTTTTGACTTGATGCTTCACGTGGCCTGCCCTGAGCGAAGTCGAATGGGTTCAGCATGACGAGATTTGTCCAATAGTCATTCTAAATGAACGCAGTGAGTGAAGAATCCAGTAAAATTTTAGTTCGCCATTCATAGTGAACCATTTCATGCAAACGTCTTTCGTCTCGGCAGAATGACAGACGGAGACGACAATCATCATAAGTAGATTGCATTGCTTCGTCACGCATCCCGAATTGGGTGCGTATTAACCTCATCACCACAGACTCTGAGCTATATACTGCGCGGAACAAAAATCGAACATAAAGTATGCGCAGACCGGCCACCCAATGAAGCCACTTAAGCTGAGAACCATCACACTCACGGAACGCTCGATAAAAAAACTTACGACCGAGGCGAGGAGACCAACTAAGAAAATCACAATAGGTGCCCACCACATGACTGTCAGCCGTAGTATACAAGGTAGGCGATGCCTGTGAGCATACCAATAAATGCGGATATATTTAGTGCTAGAGCAACGGTTTCACTAGCACCTTGAAAACTTTTTATGTGGAGTTTTTGGTTAAAAACAAATATACCAAATAGACAATAAAACCCGATAGATGGTAATGACAAGGCTTGCATATGTAATTGAAGTTCAATGTTGATTCTTAATTATGGTTGTACATTACGATGCGGCGATTTAATAACGATCATGTGTATTATTAGATCGGGAGTGGAAGGTCAACATCATTTAACCTGTATTCCTCATCCCCGCCGCGATACCGTTGATTGCAACTAACAATGCATCTTCAATAACGCCGGTTTCGCCGGCACGCAGTCTGGCCAGCAGTTCGACTTGTAATAAATTGAGTGGATCGGTGTAAGGATTACGGACGGAGATCGAACGTAGCGTTACAGGCTCATGTTCGAGCGGTTTTTCGTGGTCGGTGACCATGAGAACCGCTTGCGCGGTGCGCGAAAACCGTTCTCTGAGTTCGTGTCCCAAGGTGTGCAATTTTTTTGGTACTAGTCTCGCATCATAACGTGCAACGACATTAGGATCGGTTTTCGCGATAACCATTTCAATGGAGTCAAGCGTCGCCGCGAAGAATGGCCAGTGTTGTTTCATTTGCTTTAAGTCTTCAGTGCCACCGGTTTCCATCACACTGCGCAGTGCCTTGCCGACGCCTAGCCACGCGGGAAGCATGAGACGTGTTTGCGTCCAGGCAAATATCCAGGGAATCGCGCGTAAGTGTGCGACGTCGCGGCCGGGTTTGCGCCGGGCAGGGCGGCTACCGATTTTCAGTTTGCCAAGCTCGGCTTCCGGTGTTGCGGTGTGAAAATAGTCGAGAAAATCCGCGCTTTTTTGAACCACGCCGCGATAACTTTGCATGGAAGTTTCAGATAACGTGTCCATCGCATCACGCCATGCATTTTCCGGCTCGGGTGGCGGGGTGAGGCTGGCCTCCAGGACGGCGGTGGTGTATGTCGACAATGTTTCCAACGCCATTGCCGGTAACGCGTATTTGGCCTGTATCACTTCACCTTGTTCGGTGACACGCATGGCGCCGTTTACGGAACCGGGCGGCAGTGAGCGAATGGCCGCCCGCGCTGGACCGCCGCCGCGCGCCACCGTCCCACCGCGGCCATGAAACAACGTGAGTTTTATTCCGTGCTCTTGCGCGACACGGGTCAGACTTTCCTGTGCCCGGTATAAACCCCAGGCGGCGGCAATCTGGCCTGCGTCTTTAGCGGAATCGGAATAACCAATCATAATTTCCTGGTGGCCGTTTATTCGTTTGCGATACCAATCGATAGCCAGTAGACGGCTCAATGCTTCCGCTGCTCCTCGTAAGTGATCGACACGTTCAAACAACGGAACAACGCGTAGCGGTCGTTTGACGCCGCATTCACGTTGCAACAATTCCACCGCCAAGACATCCGATGCTTGGGACGCCATGGAAATGATGTAAGCGCCCAAGCATTCGGGATTTTCGACCGCCAGCATACGGAAGGTATCCAGCACCTCTTGGGAATCACTCGATAAAGCAATGTCATGTGGAATAAACGGACGTTTGTTTTGCAGCTCGTCGGTCAAGAACGACAAACGTTGTTCTTCATCCCACGCGGCGTAATCGCCAAGGTCTAGATACCGTGTGATTTCACTCAGTGTCTGGATGTGCCGGTCGGCTTCCTGGCGAATATCGAGTCGTACCAGCCCAAGACCAAAACAATAGGTGCGGCGAATCAAATCCAGCAACCGCCCTTGGGCAATCTCACCGGCACCGGTGTTTTGCAATGAGCGATAACACGACAACAGCGGTTGTCGAATATCATCAATCGAGTCAATGATCGGTTCCGGGAGACTAATATTTTCGGTGAGCCTGTCTTCCAGCGCCCGCCGCGTCTGAGCCAGTCGATCGCGCAGGCGGCGTAACACTTCACGATAGGGTTCGCGAACTACTCCTGTCATCTCCCGCAATGCATCATCGCAACGATGCATGGATAAATCCCGGCGCAACTCATCGACTTCACGCCAATACAAATCGGCCGCTTGCCAGCGTGTCATCAAACACGTCCGGTGCGTGATATCCGGTGTGACGTTGGGGTTGCCATCGCGGTCGCCACCCATCCACGAGCCGATTCGAAATGGTGTAGCATCCAGTGGCAATGCTTGCCCTGTATAGTTTTTTAGCTCAGTATCGAGTTGGCGGAGAAAGCGGGGTATCGATTCCCATAAGCTTTGTTCGATGACCACCAAGCTCGAACGCACTTCGTCCAGCGGCGTCGGCCGTTCCCTGCGAATTTCATCGGTTTCCCAGATCGCGACAATTTTTCGCTTCAGGCCCTCATGCGAATCCGTTCGTTCTTCGGGAGTCAAATCGCTGCGATCACGAAACGCCAACAGATCGGAAATCTTTTTATATTTCAGGGTCAAAGTGCGGCGGGCAATATCCGTCGGATGCGCCGTCAGTACCAAACCGATATGCAGTTTATTCACTGCATCGAACAGTTGTTCATTCGATATCCCTAAATCCTTGAGCCTTTGAAACTCCTGACCGATAGTACTGGCGTTAGCGAGTCGGCGCTGTCGAATTTGATGATGCTGCTCCGCGATATTGGCGAGGTTTAAAAAATGGCTAAAAGCCCGAGCCAGATCGAGCATTTCCTCAGCCGATAAACTCGACAATAAAGTCGTAAGTTCATCAGCTGCATTAGTGTCGCCGGTCCGTGCGGCCTTGGCTAACGTGCGAACGTTTTCGACGGTATTAAACAATGCCTGACCGCGCTGACTAACTAGGGTCTCGCCGAGTAGTTGCCCCAGTAAGCGGACATCATCTCGCAACGCCATGTCTTCATTTGATGTAGTGTCTGGTTTGCTAGCGGCCTGGGAGGAATTATTCATAGGGATGCAGAATCACTTGTTGTATTATTCGCAAGACCGTTTACCGCGTGTGCAGAGTGTGTGTCCTTAACCGAATCAATGATACAAGATCGAAGCCCATTCGACATTTTCAACAAATGGTATGACGAAGCGCGTAATGCAGATTTGACGGAACCGTCCGCGATGACGCTAGCAACCGTCGGCACAGATGGCCGGCCTTCAGCACGCGTGGTTTTGTTGCGCGGCAGTGATGAACGAGGTTTTGTTTTTTATACCAACTATCATAGTCGCAAAGGTAAGGAGTTGGATAGTCAACCCTGGGCTAGCGCTGTCGTGTTTTGGGACAAATTACATCGGCAAGTGCGCATTGAAGGCTCCGTAGAAAGAGTTGAGCAGCAACTATCTGATAATTATTTCGCGTCAAGACCGCGCGGGAGTCAATTGAGTGCTGCAGTATCTGAGCAAAGTGCAGTCATACGGGACCGATCCGTCTTGGAAGTGGAAGTTGCCCGACTTGCGCACGAATATCAGGGAGAACCCATACCAAGACCCGAATTTTGGGGTGGATATCGCATCAAACCCGACCGAATTGAGTTCTGGCAAGGTAGGGAGAATCGTTTGCATGACCGAATACTTTTCGAGTGTTACGAAGGGAATCTCTGGAAACACTGCAGACTTAGCCCGTAACCTACTGAGAAAAAAGGATTGTATCGCTGTCGCTCAATCGCTACACTACGCGTCGTTAAATCTACGCTGTCCTCAACTCAACCGAACTTCCTCTAAGTGGAGACTAATATGAAGCTTAGCACCCTGATTAAATCTTTGATTTTGCTTGCCGTCGCCGGATTTGTACTAACCGGTTGCATATCCGCAAAACCACAAGTCGAGCAAGCCGTGGAAGCCACCCCTGCTCCAGCACCAGTAGCTGATTCCGATGGTGATGGCGTGCCTGACGACAAAGATGCTTGTCCCGATACACCGGCAGGAGTCAAAGTGGACTCCAAAGGTTGCGAAATCATTTTTAGTCTATCGGGTGTCAACTTTGCCTTCGACTCATCTGCTTTGACACAAACAGGCGAAGATGTACTTTCCGGTGTCGTGGGTGTGATTCAATCGAACCCAACCAAGAAATTTGAAATCGCGGGACACACAGATTCAATTGGTACAGAAGCTTACAACATGGGTTTAGGCGAACGCCGTGCAAATGCGGTTAAGGCGTTTTTTATGAATAATGGTGTTGACGCTTCCCGCTTAACCGCGCGTTCTTATGGTGAATCACAACCGATAGCACCGAACAAGAACGACGATGGTTCCGATAATCCGGATGGTCGTGCTGAAAACCGCCGCGTAGAAATTATCGACCTCGGTAGTAATTAAGCTGCCATTCACCTGTTTTATCCAGCCTGGCAAAGAGACTTCTTTGCCAGGCCTTTTCCCCCATTCACTATGTATTCCCGCAAACACTAACGACTCATAAAGCACCGGAATCACTGGTCTAGGTAGTCAACCAGTTCACTCAAACAGCTATGCCAGCCTAGCTGATGTTGGTCGCACAATTCCGCTGTTGGAATGAGTTCGTGTTTTAGGCTGATCATTGTTCCTTGATGATACTTCTCGAATTGTACGGTGACTCGTTCTGTTGCCGGCGATGTGCTTTCAATCATCCATGTGTAAATCAGTAAATGGGGTCTTTCTATCACCTCGAACTCGCCGGTGATCCATATAACCGTTTTATCTGGCAACTCATTCGCAATCCTATACTGTCCTCCTAACCGTAGATCGATTTCCGCGGACAAGCAGCGGACATCCTTAGGCCCCCACCATTTTTGCAATTCGTCTGAATTCGTCCAAGCATCGAACACGCGTTCCGGCGGCGCCGGAATCAATCTTTGTATGAACAAACTCTCCATGCTTGTAGAGTATTTGCTATTTACCAAATCCGCTTTTTATTAAGCGTTGTTTTCCTGGTCTAAGTCGTTCTGTACGTACTCAACCAATGCGTCAAGCGCCTCTCCCCAGAACTGCTGATAGTACGCTAGCCACTGACTCGCATTTCTTAACGGCGCTGCGTCGAGGGAGCAGCGGTGCACCCTGCCATTGACATTGCGTTGCACCAAACCCGCTTTTTCCAGTACACGCAGGTGTTTGCCTACCGCCGGTAACGATATATCGAAAGGTTTTGCGAGTTCGGTGACTATTGCAGAGCCTTCAGCGAGCCGGGACAGCAACTCACGACGAGTATGGTCGCTTAGGGCATGAAAAACGAGACTGAGTGCCTTTTCTTCGGTGGCATTGTTTACATTAGCACTTGACGACATTTTAATTTATATTAAACCATTTGGTTTAATATTACAAATCTAATTAACGAGGAGACTACTCATCATGACGATTAGTCAAACAGTCACGATCAAGACGACGCCTGAAAAAGTCTATAACGCTTTAACGTCCGCGGAGGAATTCGCCCAATTGACTGGAGCACCGGCCGAAATAGCGCAGGAGGAAGGTGGCGCATTTTCCTGTTTTGGGGGTCAGGTAGTGGGTCGTTATCTAGAGTTAAATCCAAGCATACGAATCGTCCAGGCCTGGCGTGTCGCACACTGGCCGGAAGGCACTTATTCAGTCGTAAAATTTGAAATCGAGCAATCGGGCAGTTCGACAATGGTTAACTTGGAGCACAACGGATTTCCGGAGGGTGCGGCAGAGCATCTCGAAGGCGGTTGGCACAAAATGTATTGGGAACCATTGAAGGCGTATCTCGAGTAACGCAGTGATTTTCCTTCGATTTGCTCACTTTTACACCGCCGTTTGCAGCGGTGACCTTAGCGTTGGGGTTTCCAAAGGGGAAAAGCGCAACTCTCCCCTTTGGTCGCCGCGGGGATGTATATCCTGGCGGCGAAATAATATTTGATCTCAACCACGGTCTAACAATTGTTCAATGACCGTATTCAATTTGTCTACGTGGCGCTGACTAACGCCGTCCGGTTCACTGTCCCGTATTGCGGAAAATACTTTTGCCAAGACTTTCCGTTGTGATGCGTCGAAAGCGCTGGCCCCGGTGTTGTCGGGTGCGGAAGTCATATCGAGTTCATCACGTTGTGCATGGGTGCGCGCTGCCACCATACGGTGATGATGCACCGCACGAGCGGTTACCACATAGGGAAAATTGATATTGCGTACGGGCCCGGCTTTCGCCTCAAATCCGCCTAATGGCAGCCCTAAAAGTTTGATTTCCGCAATCTTGTCAAAGGAGATAACTGCCGAAATCCCGCCCACTAATGCACCAATGCCAGCCCCTGCTAACAGCGATGCGCCACCGGTGGCCACATCGATTACACTACCCGCCGCCGCCCCTCCTAACGCGCCGGTGGCCAGCAACTGTGAACGTGTCAGACCAAATGCGCTCCAAGTTTGACGGGAAAATAAATCTTCCTCTACGGTTTCAAATTCGTCTTCAATACGTTGCAGATCATGGTAAGCGTAAATACTTTCGATTTTGTTTCGGCAACTTCGCTCAGTTTTGCGCAATTCGGCAAATAATTTCTGTTTAAGCAGTTCCTCATAATCCTTGGCATTCGCACCCGAAGGCAATTTTTTTGATACTGAGACCGTAAACATGTCGACTAACATGTCGCTGATAATCCGGGCACTTTGATGCTTACGCCGCTGCCAGTCGTCGTCTAAATATTCAACGGCTTTTGCCAATGGTTCACGCCATGTTTCATCTAACTGCCCGAAGGCGCGCAACAATTCCAGACGTTTGTCGAATTCGGCAGTCAACGCGTCAAACACACGCACAATTCTAAAGTACTGCCCCAAGGCCGCACGCCATTCTTCCACATGATCTTCATCACTGATCATATTGATCAGCGCCATACTGGGCCGGCCGGTCCAACGAAGGATTTCCATTTCTGCTTCATATTCCTCGCCATAGGGTTTGGAACCATCGGTGACATAAAGAATACCGGCACCGTCCAGAATCGGAGTCAGCAGTTCGCATTCATCCTGAAACAAGTCCGTATCCTTGTGTACTTGAACAAATTCCCGTACCACCGCGGGGCGTTCTGCTGCGGAGGTTGTATGAGCCTGCATCCATTCCAATGCTCTGCGGGCACGCTGAAAACCGGGTGTATCGACGAGCTCATACAAAACTTGTCCGTCAGCACGCATGGGATAACGACGGCATCGCACCGTAGTACCCGAAATTGGGGATATTTGCACGCTATCATCTTGGGCCAGCGTGGCGACGATACTGCTCTTACCTTTGTTGGGATGACCAACGACAGCGAATGTGGGGATCGTCATTCTATCGCTTCATGCAATACGTGCATGCTGACGCGTTGTTCGAATAATCGATACAAGGCCTGGTGCCACGATTCGAGCTGTGATTTTGTTGCCTGGATCAGTTTGTTTTCTTGGTTGAAGGAAATTGGAATCACAATACACTTTTGCGGCGTTTCGACGGATTGCAATTCGTTGATGAAATCCAATAATTCCAACATGGGTGGTTCCCACGCCTTAACCAAAACGATAACCGGCATGGGTGTTGTTAACCCGTGAATTTGTTCAATGATTTTTTGATCCTCGGCCAACGTATTCTTGCCGCCCGCCGAGAACTGCGTTGATATGTTGACACCGCACAATTCGCCCGCTTGTTGCTTGGTTAAGCGGTTCGCGATGGCATTTGCCCAATCGATTAGAATGCAATCACGATTTTGCAGTTCAACCAGAGGTTGGGTATCCCCTTTGTCGATTTCTAAAATCGTGCCGGTCTCAGGTTCCGTCGCGGTGGTTTCTACCTCCGGCGAATTTAACCGCTCCAGTAAATCGGCGGATTCGGGAAGTCGCAAAATGCTTCGGTTAGTGGCGGTCCGCAACCGTTGCGATGCGTATATGGTGGTGAGAACACGCGGGAGTAGACCGTAGAACAACATACACAGCAGTAAAAACGGCCACCATTGTCCGAGCAAAGCCGGGTCGGATTCATCCGGTTTCGCGTTTGGCAGCAAGCCTTCGTCCAGACGGAAGTAACGTGTGTTTTCGACAAGCTGTAATGCGGGTGTTCCATCCGCCAGCCATACCTGCCAGGGAGAGGCCAGCCACGTCGTTATGCTATGAAAACTCCCGGATTCGATTTTCAGGGTCGTGCTCCAACCAAAAGCAAGATCGGAAAACACAACGAGATACAGAGCGCATAGTATCGCACCGATATTAAACGCCAGTGCGAATAACTGTGACCAATACAAAATCATCCATTTCTTTAAATAGGTGAAACTGCGCTGATATCTTCCTGTATCCGTGGTCAACTTGTGCAAGGCGTTGCGTTTGCTCTGTGGTAAGTAACGGCTCAGAGTGCTCACTAGACGCCCTGGATTAAGCGATTGCAACGCGTCTTGCAGGGCCGTAAATCCAGGCGCGTATTTCATCATTCCGCGTGGCAGGCAGGCGAGCAAAAATCCTGTCAGTAGTAACACCTGCAAGAATACGAACACCGCCAATACATTGATGACATTCACTGGACGGCTGCCATCGTAGTAAAACACTGCCAATGCGGTGCCCCAGCCCAGCAGCAAACCCAGTACGATGGAAAACATTGATACCAAACCGCTCGCTTTTTGTGTCTGTTCACCTTTTGTGTTTGCATCCTTGCTCGCGGCTTGATTTAGCCAGGCGCGAATTTGTTCCAGCGGTTTGTTTTTCAGCGAAGAAAGTTCGCGTCCGATTTCACGGTCACGATGCTGGCGTTGAACGATATCGAGTTGCTCGTCCGCATCGAATTGTGCGACGAGTGTGACAACTTCTTTTAGCAATGCAGGGGTTAATTCGTGTGAGCTGGTTCCTCTAGGCTAACACGAAACCGGGCGGATAAAATGGCTCCGTTTCTTCAATATCAAGGTCAAACGTTTGAATCGGGGGCAGCCGCTTTACGCTGATTGACAAACTCCTGCAAGGCTTCGTCAATACCCGGGTCTATGGTTGGAGCTTCGTATTCGTCCAACATTTTTTTCCAGATCGCGTTGGCCCGTTGTGCGGCGTCTAGCGAGCCGTCGGCTTGCCACTGCTCAAAGCTGTTGTTGTCGGCGGTAGTGGAACGGTAGAACGCCGTCTTAAAGTTAGCTTGAGTATGCGCACAACCGAGAAAATGATTGCCCGGCCCAACCTCCCGGATCGCATCCATAGCTTGTCCATTTTCCGAAGTATCAAGGCCTGCAAGAAAGGCTTGCATTACACCGGCTTGATCCGCATCCAGAATAAATTTTTCGTACCCCATGGCGAGACCGCCTTCCAGCCAACCGGCCACATGCAACATGAAATTAACACCTGCTAACATCGCATGTTGCAATGTGTTGGCGGCTTCGTAGGCCGCTTGCGCATCGGGAATTTTAGACGAACACAACCCGCCACCACTGCGAAAGGGAACGCCCAAACGCCGTGCTAGAGCCGCAACCACATACAGTACTTGTTGTGGTTCCGGTGTGCCGAATGTCGGTGCCCCGGATTGCATGGACATGGAACTGGAAAATGTGCCGAAAATGACCGGGGTACCCGGGCGTACCAATTGCGCAAACGACATGCCCGCCAAAGCTTCGGCGTACAACTGCGCGCAAGTAGCGATCACGGTGACGGGCGACATCGCCCCTGCAATACAAAATGGCGAAATCACCGTCGCCTGATTGTTGCGGGCATAAACTTTTAATGCACCCAACATGGTCCCGTCCCAGACCAAAGGCGAATTGGCGTTGATCAAGCTGGTGATAACTGTGCGTTCTTTGCCGGTTTCGGCATCGATAAAGTCATCATCGAACAAAATCTTAGCCATATCGACCGTATCTTGCGCACGTTCAGGAGCGGTGACCGAACCCATGAACGGTTTGTCGTTGAATTTGACATGGCTGTAGACCATGTCGAGATGGCGTTTGTTGACCGGCAAATCCACCGGTTCACACAAGGTGCCGCCGGCATGATGCAATGACGGCGACATATAGGTGAGCTTGACAAAGTTTTGAAAGTCTTCAATGGTGGCGTAGCGTCTTCCGTTGTCGAGGTCACGTACAAACGGCGGACCATAGGCCGGAACAAAAACCGTGTTATCGCCGCCAATGCGAACGTTGCGTTCCGGGTTACGCGCGTACTGGGTAAATTCTTTGGGTGCTGTAGCCTGAATGAGCTGTTTGCATAAACCCTTGGGGAATCGTACTCGCTCGCCATCCACTTCGGCGCCCGCGTCTTTCCATATTTGTAAGGCCTCGACATCATCGCGAAAGTCCAGGCCGATTTCCTGCAATAGGGTTTCTGCATTGCGCTCGACCAGCTCCAGTGTCTCCTCGCTGGCAATTTCGTAAACCGGCACTTTGCGGGTGATATAAGGAACGACAGCAGCCTGGGTTTTTGCCCGCGCCGCGCGTCGTGCTTGACGGCCCCCACCGGACCGGCTTTTTCTCTCACTCATTGGGTTTCTCCGCTATGAATTCGCCAACCTTGATACACCTTTACTGACGCTACCTTTTGCATTCGACAATGAACTTGTCATCCGGCTTTCAGAGTATAGTTGATCGTGCCAAAATCTTGACTGCATTGCGCGCGGTTTATGGCGCAAATCCACAAGTGTCAGTCGCCCGGCGATGCTTGATAAACAAGTCAGAGTGGGACGGAGTCGGGTAGAATCCGCCAACACTAGCGCTTCTCAACATTACGTGGGCGAGGAATCGAGCATGAAAACACAAGCACAGGTGGTGGTTATTGGCGGCGGTGTCGTCGGTGCCAGTACCTTATATCACTTGGTAAAAAAAGGCTGGTCAGATTGCGTACTGGTTGAACGCAAGGAACTTACCTCTGGCTCGACCTGGCACGCGGCCGGTCTGTTGCCGCTATTCAATATGAGTTACTCGGTTGGCCAGTTGCACAAATATTCGGTGAATTTTTACGATGGCCTGGAAGAGGAAACTGGCCAGACTGTTGGTTTTAGCAAGGTATCGAACATCCGTCTCGCCTGTACCAAAGACCGCATGGATGAGTATCACTACTATGCGGGTGTGGCTAAAACCATTGGTGTCAATGTCAAGTTTTTAACGCCGGATCAAGTCAAGGAAGTTTGGCCATTGTGTAACACGCAAGGTCTGTTAGGCGCGATCCAGCATCCCGATGACGGTTACATTCAACCGGCCGATCTTACTCAGGCGTTAGCCAAAGGCGCGCGTTCAGGTGGTGGTGAAATCTATCGGCAGACAACTGTTGTCGGTATCGAACAAAAAGCGAATGGTGAATGGATCGTGTGCACGGATAAAGGCGATATCACCTGCGAACACGTGGTTTGTGCCAGTGGCAATTTCGCACGCAAAACAGCAGCCATGGTTGGGCTCGATTTGCCGGTGATTCCGGTCGAACATCAATATATCGTGACCGAACCGCACCCCGAAATCGTAAAGCGCCAAAAACAAGGTCTGCCGGAAATGGGTGTGTTGCGTGAATCCGATGCGTCGTACTACTTGCGCGAGGAAAACGGCGGTTTGTTACTCGGACCTTACGAATACGGTGCGCCTTGTTGCTATGTGGATGGCCCCAGCGATAACAGCGAATTCGAGTTGTTCCCGGAAGACCTGGAACGTCTGGAACCACATATTGAAGCATGTATCAATCGCGTACCGGCCTTCGGTGAGGTTGGGGTTAAACAGGTTTATAACGGTGCGATTTGTTACACACCGGATGGTTCGCCCATGGTAGGTCCGGCTTGGGAGCTAAAAAACTTCTGGATTAACGAGGGTCACAGTTTTGGAATTACCGCCGCCGGTGGTGCGGGTTGGCAATTGGCCGAATGGATAATCGACGGTGAACCGACCATCGATATGATGGGTGTCGATCCTCGCCGGTTTGGCCCTTACGCTTCCCGCGGCTACCTACGTACGAAAAACGAGGAAGCCTATCGCAATGTGTTTACCGTTCATTATCCGGACGAAGAACGCGCCGCCGCGCGTCCATTGAAACGCGCACCGTGTTATGACCGTATGAAAGACTTGGGCGCAGTATTTGGCAGCGTTTATGGTTGGGAGCGCCCAAACTGGTTTGCACCTACCGGCTATGGTCTGGACGAGGATTACTTGAATAAACCGGATGTCATTACTTGCCATAATCATCCATCAATCAAACCTGGTGAAAGGCCCAAAGAAAAATGGAGTTTCCGCCGCAGTAACTATTTTGAGCATGTCGGTAATGAGTGTAAACATGTGCAAGAAAAAGTGGGTGTATTGGATATGTCGGCATTTGCCAAATGTTTCGTCACCGGGCCGGGCGCGGAAGCGTGGTTGGATTCGCTATTCGCCAATCGAATTCCAAAAACTATAGGCCGCGTCAATCTATGTCATTTGTTGTCACAAAATGGGGGCGTGCGCTCGGAATTTACAGTTTACAAGTCCAAACCTAACGGTTATTACCTGGTTTCAGCCGGTGCGTATGAACGGCACGATCACGACTATCTGCTCAAACTTCTGCCAGAGGATGGCAGTGTTCAGGTTTTTCCCGTTACGACGCAATGGGGCGTTTTGGTTTTGGCTGGGCCACGTTCACGAAACTTGTTGCAAAAACTCACTGATACCGATTTGTCCAACGAGAATTTTCGCTGGTTGACGGGTCAGTTTATCAATGTGGGTTGCGCGCAAGCGCATGCCATACGCGTCAATTTTGTTGGTGAATTGGGTTGGGAATTGCATCACCCCATAGAGATGCAAAATTACATTTTCGATCTACTAATGGAAGCCGGCGCCGAATTCGAACTTAAGCCGTTCGGTATTCGCGCGATGGATAGTTTGCGTCTGGAGAAATCTTATCGTCTGATCCCTCGCGAATTGTCAATCGAATATTCAGCGTTCGAGTCAGGTCTTGATCGGTTCGTGCGTCCGGATAAAGGCGATTTTCTTGGTCGTGACGCATTGATGGAGTGGAAAGACAAAGGCTTCCATAACCAGTTCGTGACTATGGAAGTGCACGACATTACGGACGTCGATGCCAGAGGATCGGAGCCAATTTACCGCGACGGAGAACTAGTGGGTCGCTGTACTTCGGGTGGGTACGGTTGGCGGCTTGGAAAGTCCCTTGCTCTCGGTATGGTGCCGCCCAATATGTCGGCTTTGGGTAATGAGTTTGAAATTGAAATTCTGGGTGAACGTCATCAGGCGGCGGTTATTGAAGAGTCGCCGTATGATCCAAAAAACGAACGTCTTCGGGCCTAATAATTAGAGAATTTCGCCGGGCAATGGTCTGGACATTCGGCAGCGTTTCAGTCACCATTCGCGGCCATTTTTAACGGGCAGAGGCGTTGGATTTGCCTGCGCCAATTCATCTGTAGGAGCGACCTCGGTCGCGAACGATACTAAGATCAAGAGAGCATCAACGAAATGAAAGTCCTGGTTCCAGTCAAGCGCGTCATCGACGCTAATATTAAAGTGAGAGTCAAGGCCGATCAATCCGGTGTTGAATTGAACAATGTTAAAATGGCCATGAACCCGTTTTGCGAAATCGCCGTGGAAGAAGCGATTCGGATGAAAGAGGCGGGTACGGTGGAAGAGATTGTCGTGGTATCCGCCGGTCCGCAAAACTCTCAGGAGACCTTGCGCACAGGATTAGCCATGGGGGCCGATCGTGGCATATTGATCCAGACTGATGTGCCGCTGGAGCCGCTGGCCATTGCCAAGTTGCTTAAGGCGGTTGTAGAGAAAGAGTCGCCGGATTTGGTGATCCTTGGTAAGCAAGCGATTGACGGTGACAATAATCAGACGGGTCAGATGTTATCCGCTTTACTGGGCTGGTCGCTTGGAACATTCGTATCAAAAATTGAAACCGCGGACGACAGTTTTACCGTCACGCGGGAAGTCGATGGCGGTCTTGAAATCGTCAAATTGACTAAACCTAGCATCATTACTGTGGATTTACGACTAAACGAACCACGTTATGCGTCTTTGCCTAATATCATGAAGGCCAAGAAAAAACCGGTCGACAACTACACTCCGGAAGATTTAGGTATAGATGTGACCCCACGGATAAACACATTGAAAGTAACCGAACCGCCGGCGCGGGATGCAGGGGTACGTGTGGAAAGCGCCGACGAATTAGTAGAAAAACTTAAAAACGAGGCAAAGGTGATCTGATGAGTATTCTGGTTTTAGTTGAACACGACAATGCCAGCGTCAAATCATCGACGCTAAATACGATTACGGCCGCAAAACAACTCGGTGATGACATACATGCACTAGTGGCCGGCCACAATTGCGGAGGTGCCGCCGAGGAAGCGGCTAAGATCGCTGGCGTCACTAAAGTATTAAACGCGGACTCCGCAGAGCTCGAACACGGTCTAGCGGAGAACGTCGCGCCGTTAATACAACAACTGGCGTCCGGTTATTCGCATGTATTAGCGCCCGCATCAACTTACGGCAAAAACATCATGCCACGTGCAGCAGCGTTACTTGACGTGCAGCAAATCTCCGATATCAGTGCAATCGAAAGCGAAGATACCTTTGTCCGTCCTATTTACGCGGGCAATGCCATGGCCACAGTGCAATCCGGCGATGCTGTCAAACTCATTACGATTCGCACTACCACTTTCGACGCCGCCGAAACGGAAGGTGGCAGTGCCGGTACCGAAGACATTGCGGCGACCGGTGATAGAGGTTTGTCCAGTTATGTCGGTGCCGAACTGACAAAATCTGAGCGCCCGGAACTCACGACGGCGCGAATTGTTATTTCCGGCGGTCGCGGCATGCAAAGTGGAGAAAACTTTGCCATGCTAGAGAAGATCGCTGATAAACTGAATGCAGCAGTAGGCGCTTCACGGGCAGCGGTGGATGCCGGTTACGTTCCGAACGATTACCAAGTGGGTCAGACTGGGAAGGTAGTGGCGCCCGATTTATATATCGCAGTTGGAATTTCCGGCGCGATTCAACATTTAGCCGGAATGAAAGATTCGAAAGTCATTGTCGCTATTAACAAGGACGAAGAAGCACCGATCTTTCAAATCGCTGACTACGGTTGGGTGGAAGATTTGTTCAAAGCGGTACCGGAACTAGAGGCAGCTTTAGCATAGTTAAGAGCTTGTTTTAGTGAATGCCCACAATTTTGAATTTCGAGGAATAGACGGTGGGTTGATAGAGCTTTCAGCGTTCGCTGGCAAGGCGGTGCTGGTGATCAACACCGCATCGGAATGTGATTACACGCCGCAGTACAAAGACATGGAGCAGCTATGGGAAGATTGGCGCGACAAAAATCTAGTCGTGCTGGGCGTGCCTTCGAATGACTTCGGTGCGCAAGAACCCGGCAATGAAAACGAAATAAAAGAGTTTTGTACAAGCCGCTACGGTGTCAGCTTTCCGCTAACGGCAAAGCAAAAAGTAGTTGGCTCGGACGCACATCCACTCTATCGTTGGATAGTCGACGAGGTAGGTGAAGTCGCTGCGCCAAAATGGAATTTTCATAAATATCTAATTGGACCACAAGGAGAACTCGCGGGTTTGTGGTCTTCGGATATCGCGCCGAATGATGATGAAATCATCAGCACTATTACCAATACACTCCGATTTTAGACTACTACGAAAGACGTCAGTGAGGCAGGGTGCAACGTCTTTCACCACACAAATTAATGCAGAACCACCTCAATTTGTTTTAACACGTGCTATTTGTTATACGGGCCCGACGTTTCCTGTTCTTAAAATCTTCACTCATAGTCGTTTTCCGGTATTACGGGATCAAATGCGTGCCGGTTAGGTTTTACACCGAAAACTATGTGATAAGAAAATCATGAAACGCTATTAGTGAGAACCAGGCACACGCCGTCCCACCTTCTTTTCGTTGTAGAAACCAGCCCACCTTTGTACCAAAGTGTTTTCTGGCTTTTTTTGCGAAAATAGGGTGAAGTCGGTGGTAAACATGCTTCGATGATAATGAGGTTTAAGGTTGTCAAATCGGCTATCATTGAATTCATCCTGTTGTTGCATCAGTTGTTTGTATCGTACGACCCGCGTTGGATGCCCACCAAGTTCGAAATGGTAAGCTAAGTTTTTAGAAATCGCCGCTACATAGACACCGTATGCGCTCTCGAGCCGTTCGGCATGTATAAGGTGAAGTTGGCGCCTGCGGGCGGCAGGCAACGTTTGATACAAATAGTCGCGGTAGACGGGATGCGAAAAACCGTAGAGTTGTGCTAACGTACCGTCAGGCCACTGCCGGCTTTCGAGACGTCGAATCCAGCGGTTGGTTCTGGCCAACTCATCGCATTGATCTTCGACCTCTACGATATCTTGATCGAGTAATGTCGCCACTGCCGCGGCGGAAAATGCGTCAACAACGGCGACGCTAGCAGCTTGTAACATTCGAAAATCTTCTGAACCCAAGGTCACGATTTCAGCATCCATGCGCCGGCGGATCACCGCCGGAATGGTTGTGTCCCGACGATAACACGGTTTGCTACTATGGCCGGTGAGGTCCAGAGGTTGTTTTTTTGGGTGGTCGACTAGTTTGTCGATGATCCCCTTAACAAACAGCGGATGCCCACTGCTCTCTTTGTAGATATTGTCCGCGAAGTTCGCCGGCAACGGCTGTTCGGAGAAACGCCGTTTTAAATACTCAGTGATCTGGAGTTTTTTAAGGCATTCTAAGTGGATTCGTTCGCTTGCGTCTTCGTATACCCCAGTCTCGGCGACAGTTGTTACCGTATTGTTTTCGCTAACGCAGTTCCAATTGCAATGTGCGGTTAAAATGAATAATCGCGCATTTCCCTCACGACGCAACAAATGGCTTAGAAGATCGCGTGTATCGGCGTCACAGCGGTGTACATCGTCGATAAACCAAACAAATGCCTTTTCCTGCGTAAGCCGTTCAATAAACTCTGTTGCTTCCAATAACAGCCTGTCTGATTCGGGTTTGATTGTGGCTGAGTCGTTTGGGTAACCACTTATCCAATGAGTCAGCCATGGCATTTGTGCTGACAAACTTGGAGCACATTCGAAGAGTAAGTCTCTTACACGTTTGGCACCCGGGCTTTTGCAGAGCTGATCTACTGCATCGAACAGAGGCACATAGGATCGTTCCTTGTTGCCGGAAATACAATATGTTTTAGCAATCAAGACATCGTCGCGATCGAATAGCGTCGTTTGCAACCAGTTTTCCACTAAGGTGGACTTACCTATACCTGGGCCACCCTTTATCGCAACGCTGGAGCGAATCCCTTGTTGGACTTTCTGCCAATGATGCGTGATAGTCGCAAGTTCTTGTTCACGGCCCGCCAGCAACAATGGATATTGTGAGGGCGCCCGTTTAATTAGAGTGGATTGGAATACATCGTCTACCTGTTGAATAGTAGTCAGCCGTTCTTCTCCTATAAAACGGTAGCCACGGCGATGTACGGTTTCTATAAATCTGGGTGATTTTGGATTGTCATTAAATACTCTACGAATTTCACGGACGGTGTTTTTAAGCACTGCGTCAACAACACAAACGTCGGCCCACACTGCGTTTAACAACTCATCTTTGGTGACTAGTTGCCGCGGTTTGGCGAATAGATAATTCAGGACTTCGAATGTTTTTGGCGATAACTGTACCGGTTTACCACCACGAAAAATGGTTTGATTCTCACGATCAAACGTGAATCGGTCATCGCTATTGGGCAACGATGTACTTTGCATATCACTCCTCCTCCGTATGTCCATATTGAGAAAATCCTAATTCGAGCGATGCGAGTTTTAAAGCAACGGGTAGTCCGAGTCAATAAAAGTGAAACAGTTGAAGTTTGACTGAAACAATTGAAACAAAGGGCTGATGCTTAGAATACTCTGCTTTTTAGATTAAATCTGTGATTCGAATCGGGTTGAATCTGTGATCTGCATCACACATTACTTCTTCATGACCCTAATCTTATGACTTAATCGATTTTCCCCATTAGTTTATGGGCGCGTCAGTCGCGGGGTTTGTTTTCCAAACGCCGAATCACGACTCGATAGTGATGATTCTTAATGGTATTAGTCAAATGGAGTTTGATATGAAAAAGCAAATGAGTTATTCAATGGTATTTACTGGTTCAATGGCGTTGTATTTATCGGTATTTCCCGTTACTCCCGCGTTGGCCACAGACCCAACAGTAGGTGGTTTGTATCACCGTGTGGCGATTCTTGAGCAACGAACCCGATCACAGCACAAGCAAATCAGTAAGCTCAAAAGGCAATTCAAGACACTTCAAAACCTTCTAAGTGCTTTGGATCTAGATGAGCTTCAAGCCTTTGGTGAAGTACTGACCATTGCGGACAAAACAGTGCGTTTCGAAGGTGTCAACGTGCAGATCGTCAACGGTCTTGGAACAACCGATACCGTAGACAGTACGGGCAACCTGATTGTGGGTTATGACGAAGATACCGGGGTAGGTGGTCGTGTTGGTCCTCAGGTTTGCAGTGACGGCGCATTCGATAATGAAAATGATTGCGTTGTTAACGGCAATACATTCGGCCCCGCACAAAAATTGGGTTCCCATAACCTTATAGTCGGTATGGGGCATTCCTATACCCAATTTGGTGGCGTAGTTGCCGGGGAAGTTAACGCAATCAATCGCGCACATGCCAACGTTACCGGCGGCAGAGACAATATTGCATCCGGTTCTGATTCCAGCGTGACCGGTGGCAGCGAAAACATTGCTTCGGGGTCGCTTTCCATGGTTAGTGGTGGTTTTACCAACATTGCCTCCGGCGGCACTTCGAGTGTCGGCGGAGGAGTCCAGAACAGTGCATCCGGGCTTATTGCCAGCGTGAGTGGCGGTCAGCGCAATACTGCTTCTGCCACAGCTTCAAGTGTGAGTGGTGGTCAAGACAATATCGCATCTGCAACTCACGCCGGCGTCAGTGGCGGCCAGGAAAACACAGCATCTGGTGCGTTCTCCAGTGTTAGTGGGGGTTTCGGTAGTGAAGCTCGTGGAGCGCGCTCAAGTGTGACTGGTGGAGATAGAAATTTGGCTCAAGGCGATGGTTCGAGCATTAGCGGCGGCGGCAACAACGAAGCCGTAGGTGAGGTTTCCAGTATTAGTGGCGGCGACGGGAACATTGCTGGTGCATTGTTCTCTAGTGTTACTGGCGGCGAGGGTAATTTCGCTTCGGCAAATCGATCCAGCATAACCGGTGGAAGTTTAAATAATGCATTGGGGCAAAGATCGACTGTCAGTGGCGGCAGATCAAGAACCGCATTCAACGATGACGATTGGGTCGCGGGTAGTTTGTTCGAAGACTTTTAGTTAGCGCCAATTCCTCCTCCGGGTGCATAACAGCCGTCGGTGTGCTGGCAAAGACACCGGCGGTTTTTATTCGCTTTTTTTGCTCTGACTAATTCCTTACTTTTCCATGACTACTTGATTATGACTAATTTGTGCGTAATCCCTACTCTATACATCGTCATTTGATATTCGATTAAACGACGATTTGAACCATTTTTGCGCGGTTCGGAACACACTCAAATCTTATTCAATGTTTATAAGGAGATAGATATGAAATTCACAACGCGAAAGTTAGCTACATTTGCCGCAATGACACTCGGTGCATCGATGGTAGCGCATGCCAACCCAATTGATGTGTCCATTGATAGAACTGTCATTGGTGCGGATAACAACTCGGCTGAAAATCCATTCATCCAACCCCAAGATCCTGCTCAGTCTGGCGGTGGCCGTGATCAAACCATGCAGTTTGGCGATATTGTGGCCGGTAAGAGCAAAAAGGACGATCTGTTAATCGGTCGCCTTGGAATTGACACCCTTTTTGGACGCAGTGGTGATGACGTGCTCATCGGTGGTATCGAACATTTTAATCCTCTCAATCGCGACCGCGCCTTCGGTGGTCCTGGAGATGATATCTTTATCTGGAAACCTGGTGATGGTTCCGATCTCTTCCGCGGTGGACGTGATGAGGACGCCGTGGTCTTCGGTATTACTGCGGAACTAGTCAACGGAAAACGCAAGTTTGAAGTGTTGAATGACCAGCAAACCGCCGATGTTTTCCAGAACAAGAAAACTGGTTTACCCAAGGTGGATGTGACCAACTCACCAGGGTTTTGTACCGTTATTGACGGCTCAACGTCACCCGAGGCAGCAGACGAGTTGGACGCCTTGGATCTGGATCACCTAGTTCAGTTCTCGATTCGTTCCGTTGCCAATGATTTCGATGGTGGCTTGCAATCCGAAGACAACGGCTTACGGGTCACGTTGCATCTCAAAAATGTGGAATACGTTGTGTGCACGGAACGCGTCGGTGGAGTGATCCAGGTTCTGGATTTAAGGCATTCACCACCCATGCCCATTAACATCCATCAGATTGAATCAGACAAACTCCGTAAACGACTAAAAAGAATCGTTAAGTAGTTCGGCTGTTCTTCTTCCAACCTCCCTTGGCCGGGATTCAATTGTGCTCCCATCAATTTGAATCCCGGTCATTTTTTTACATAATAGCCCCGGTTCGACTGAACACAATGCCGGATCACTTCATATGCGAAGCTTCTTCTGCGTTCGATTGGCAACAAGCTAAAGCGATGCTTCATGACTACATGGAATGGATTCTCACAGTGGTCCGGATCGAACCACTGTCGGTTCAACCCGAGTTCGGTATCGAACTCGAATCTCTTGACGGAACAAATAGGGACAGACCACGATTTAATGGTGGTTTTTAGTAGTATAACTTTGAATCGAATGTGTCTTAGGAGAAATTAGTGAAAGATTTTTTTCTAATGTTGCTTTTCTCAAAAATTATTCTACTCACACCTGATCCTATAACCCTGATAGGTGAAGTCGAACTCACTCCGGATAAACCAATTAAGGCAATAACTTCTGGAGCTAGCGTTCTAATTGATCTTTCTTTAACATTTGATTTCTTGGGCGCTAAGAAATCAGGGAGCATAAGTTCTTTGGATATTCTCGAAAAGAAATTTCCTCCGGGCAGTGTAAGTGCTACTTTATATAGTGAGGATGGTCAGAAAATTTTATTAAATGATATTAATTTTCTGTTATCAAATGAAAGTGCAGAGATATCTATCTCGACGAAATCGGAAGTTCCCAAAAGAGTTGAAGTACCACAAACTTGTTGTTAGAAGCGATGTAGAAGTACCAAATGTAACAGTTGCTTGAAAAAATTCTCGAAAATGAGAGATTTGCTTTCTCATTGTGTCGGCGATCAGAATACCCAATTCTGATTCATTTCATACCTTGTAACCCTCCAGAATTTTGTTCAAACACACCAAGTCGACGGTTATTTTGTCAAGAATGAATCATTACTACAGTATTGGTTCACTTTTTTGTAATCATCTGAACCTCGCGCCAATAAAGAGCGGGCAAAAGTCTACTGGATAAGGAATACAGTGCTCCGTAAAGCCGATGGAATGTCGGTATTCAATGAGGATGCATGAGTTGGACGTGGTTGAAATACCAAGACCAGTGTCCATCGAGCTTTTTCGGTCCGTGTAAGTGCTATCGTAGTAGATTCTTATATAATCCTCACTTGATTTAATAGTAACGTATAAGTTACTATATATGGCCATTGAAATTAACGAGTATTTGGACGCCGATGGTGAATCACCATACGGCAAGTGGTTTGACGGCCTCAATGCGAGGGCGGCGGCGAAAGTTACCGCTGCAATCGACAAAATCGGTCGTGGTCTCCTAGGTGACGTCAAATCCGTGGGAGAAGGTGTTTCAGAACGCAGAGTTGATTTTGGTCCGGGTTATCGAATTTACTTCGGATCTGAAACCGATGGTCGTGTTACGAAAGTCGTCATTTTGCTTTGTGGAGGTACTAAACGGAGCCAGAACGATGACATTCTCAAGGCTAAGAATTTTTGGAAGGACTATAAGTCTCGGAAACGTCGGGGAGAAAGATAGTGGCACTTACACGTGATTTTAAAGAAACCGTCCGTGCACGCGCACAGCATGATCCGGCGTTTCGCGCTGCCTTAATAGAAGAGGTAATTGAATCGCTGTTGGAAGGTGATCTTGATAGTGGACGTAGTATTCTTAGTAACTACATCAATGCAACGATGGGGTATTCGGCTCTTTCAGAGTTGTCTGGTCAGAATTCCAAGAGCTTGTTTCGAATGCTTGGACCTAAGGGAAACCCAACGGCGTCGAATCTATTCAAAATAATCAACATCGTGAAGGAGCAGGAAGGCGTAGAGTTTGATGTCAAGGTTCGACATGCCTAATTAGTCGTCCCTGAAGTATTCACTAATTTGCGATGAATAGAGTCTGCAATCGCAATCTGTTAATTTTTTCATCTGTCGACAAGTACTTTTCGCAGGCACAATAAAACCAAGCCAACAGCTTGGCTAGATTGTAAGCGGCTGCTGCGAGCACGACATTGGCCTGATCACCGGCATTGCCCTTGAGATAATTTCTCCCCAACCGGTGGTCTGATTTAAGATGGCCAATAGTCGGTTCAATCGCTGCCCGTCGCTTCATCCATTTGCGTACACTGGCGCTGGCACGTTTGGGTATTTTTCCAACAATGTGGACCCGGGTTTTACCCCTCATGCCATGACCACGATAACCCTGGTCACAATAGGCGTTTTGAGCGGTGATGCCCGTTAAGGCGTGTGTTTGTTGTAATGCCGCCTGCAGGGTATGACCATCGTAGGGGTTGCCCGGTAGTGACTGTGCACCGATCAGCCAATTGCCTTTTGAGGTGGTGACCAACGACGCTTTGTTACCAAACTCATAGCGTTGGTGTGCTTTGCCCTTGGCAATACACCGCACATGGGGTTCATGCACACTGTACAGCTTATTGGTGTCATGGCGTTGTTGATCGAACAGGCGCTTGGCTTGCAGCAATAGGGGTTGCAGGGACTGATCATCACTATCATATTTACGCTCAATATCGCGCATCACGCGGCCCAAATAGGTCTTGAGTTTGCGGGTTTGTTTCGCCGCGCGCCTCATCTGACGAGCATTGGCGTAGCGGCTTTGCAGGATGAACGCCTTGTGACCCACCCGCCGATAGCTTTGACGCAAACGGATACCACGTCGCTGCGCCTGTCGAACCAGCGTTTTGCGCATCTTGTGATACAACCGCGCATCGGTGGGGAATGCAATGGCCTTCTCCTGCACTGTGGTATCCACGTTCACATGCTTGAGTGCTGTCGATTTTAACGCACGGGTGCGCAGCGCCACGTCGATCGTTTCGGCCAATAACACATCGAGCTTATCGCCCACCCGTTGGCGCCACTTCACTAAGCTGGTGGGGTGCAGTGGTAGGTCGTGCTGTAGGTGATCAAAACCACAAAAGTACTGCCAATACGGGTTCTCCACCCAACGCTTAACCACGCTCTCGTCGCTTTCGTTGAACGTGTACTTCAGATAATGCAATCCCACCATTAATCGGGTCGCTAAGGGGGGTTGACCGGGACCAGAGGCGTAAAGTGCTTCGACTTCGCGCTCAATCCGATCCCAATCGATATGTTCCGCCAATCGGCATAATGGGTGGGATAAATTCAGAATCTGAGATAGGCGAGCGCGAAATAAATCCGGGTGATTATCAGGCTTTTTGGGCTTCATCTTTTGCCAGCTTTTGCATCCATTTGATCATTTTCTTGCAGTTTATTTTATCAAATTGACTATCCTTTCTCTTTATTTTTAACAACTTGTCAATTCTTCAGGGTCGACTAATTACAAATCCAATAAACTTGATTTCATCATCAGTAACCATCAACACTGATCCCAACTATTTTGGGTGAGTAAAGCAGTATTACGCGCACTGGATAGTGAATCCATTGGGCGGTTCAATGCGCCTTGGTTGGAAGCGTGATCTCAACGATTAAATCTGTAGACTAAGTCAATCATTTTTGGTTGATGCGTGTTGAATCAAAATAGTCAATTTTGATTCACGACTTTGCAAACAAATTGCGTATCACGAACCCTAGACCAAGTAATGAGATTAGCCGAATATAAGCCCAGTCATCGGTAGTCAACTGAAATATCGACCAAAATCGATACATCAGTCGGGGTGTCGTGTATGAAGTAGACTTCGCGTAGAGCCATTCTAGTCGCTTTATTTTAACGGTGGAAAGCGACCAACGATAAACGCTCCGAAAATTATCGTTTCTAGCCGCATCAGATCCGAGAAATTTACGATGAACAGTTGCATTTGTTGATCTGGGACAAAAACTGGTTTCGGAATATTGGATATATTCGACCCAAATCCAAATCACAAAGGGATTAAGAAATGCAGAACCCATTCTCTCGATTTCTATGTGAACCCACTGCCCGACTCTATAAAAATGCAGTTGTTGCTTCGATCGTTTCGTTAGTCGGACTCTGCAATGCCATAAAAAACGATCAACAGTCGCATTGCGGCACGATGTTCAAACTATACCGAAATACCCAAGAACGCAGGATAGGCAATCAAGAAATTCGCATATTCGCCTTAACACATGTTTTAGGCAGTTCGCGAGTCAGAACAGCGGCAGGGTCATGAAACCAAGGAGCGAATTCATGAACTACCATCCAGAAACCTGCCCGTTGTGTTCCTCACGAGAGGATGATTTGTTTGGAGCCAACGCCCTTAAATCACAAAACACTTTCTAAGGCATGTAGTTATAAACTAGGAGAAGGAAAAATGTGTGAGATAAAGATCGTCTCTGTCCAAGGAGTCACATCTTCAACTGTAGAGCTGAATACGATAATTGTAGAGGGAATCGCTTCACGATGTGACAGAATCAAAATTGAAATCGAATGTTTCAACGGTAACCAGATCATACTTCCAGCCACAAAAAACTTTGATCAAAAGGTTTTAAAGAAATTTACAAAAGATTTGAAAGGTGCAAACCTTGGCGATTACAAAACTGAGGATAAATCCCTTTCCGAAGTGGAAGTGCCCTTTGATGGAATTCATCTGGAAGCGGTGCCGGGCAAATGCGAGCTAATGGATATTCCGACCGGACCGAGCTACAGTTTGGACGCCGACCTGAAGATAAAACCCGAAGACTAGAAAATCGGGAAAATAAGTAAACCCAAATTGATATCTATGCGAAACCTGCCATAAGAATTCTTACAATTCCTTATGTTGAATTCGACGATAGTGTGTCCATCTGCTCTCTCGGCGTAATTGCAGCTAGCATTGAATTGCGTTATTACCAATGTGTTGATGGCCAACCATGACTGGTTCCAAGAAGAGACTAGCTCAAAACGAATCACAAATAAACAATAAACGTATGTATCGGGTCATGTAAATGAATTTAGTCGCCTATATAGATTCAAGTGCCCACCCTAATGCGAAGAGTTATTATAGAATGTTCCCGTATGAGCCTATTCCAAAAATCAAAGATGCACAGGTCCGTCCTACGATCCCGATACCAAATATGACTGTAGAATCATTGCTCAAAAAGATCCTTATGCGGAGAAAGAAAAATATACTCATTGTTGCTCACGGCACTACTGACGGACTCAGTCTTCCAATCGTTAAATCAAGCGATATAAGGCTGCAGTTAAAAGCCGAGGACCCAGGCGCGCCCCCATTAACTTCAACGGTGCCAGGAGCTCTGAAGATACTATTAGACAATCAGAATCAGAAGTTAAGCGATGCAGATGCCGCAAAAAAACTTTACATGAAACCTAACGCCTTTACAAAATTAAAGGAACTAATCAAGAATGTTCAGACTATGAAGCTAAACCACGTCGAGCTTCGATCATGCAACACTGGCAAAAATCCTGCCGCACTAAAAGCACTTAAAGAATTTTTTGGTGCATCAAGTTTATGCGCACCGACCGAGGCTGATGTATATATATCTCTGAACTTTGGGAAACCAACAAAAAACAAAGATGACTGGAATGCATGGGTGAAGGAGAATCATAAGCCAATAATTGAAGGAGCCCCACCAAACAGATTCGCTTATGCATTACCGATCCTCCGTTCTAACCTTAATGTATTGGCTGAATCTCGGAAAGCCGTTCTAGTATGGATCAAAAAACACTTCCCACGGGGAAAATACAAAGGAGGAGACATGCCTTGTCACTATTTCGCTTATGGAAATAAAGCGGTTTTCCCAAAAGACCCGGGCTACCTACGGCTGATTAAGTGCATCTAACTGCTTGAAGTGCGTCCTGTGCGCGAGCGGTCTTATCGTCATCGGCCAGGTGTTCGGTATCGTCTAACGCGGTATCGCCACACGCACGTGACAAAAATGTCCGGCTTTTCCCGTAAGACCGCCCAGTCGGGTTCGGTCACCCGCATCCAGAGCTTCAACTGCGGTTTGTATCCCGGTAGTCTATATCAGTATTGATACCCCGCCCGCTGTACGACTTTGTCACGCATTCCTGTGAAGAGGCATCGTTTGGGGTCTGGCAAACGGCTGATCTGCGTAGGCGACCAAATTACCCAATTCTGATTCGTTTTCACCCTCAAATTCCCTGTGTGGGACCCGCCGAATTCAAACAGACGTAGCGTTTTATTCTAAATGATGAATCATTACTGCAGGAATGATTCATTTCTCGTAACCATGTGAGGCTCGCATAATCGAAGGCCAAAAGTCCACTGGATAAGGAATACACTTCTCCGTAGTGCGTAGAAATTCTCGGTAATGTATAGAAAGGGGTCTGGGCGACTAAGGTTGAGTATTTGAAATGAATATAAGAGAACTGGTGTCCTGACTGATGCAAAATATCGGACTCAAAGGTTCTGAAAATGTGTGTACACACCGGTATTTCAGCAAGCAGACATAGAAGCGGACATAGGGGAGGCAGTATATAGGTTGAAATTGGACATAAACTCATGTTATTAAAAGAGATATGAGTAAGTCCAAAACGGCCAAAAAACCGGCCAAAAGAACGGCCAAGGATAGTAATATTAAAGACCGAGGCGAGATCATCAGTCAGATCGAACCTTTGGTCTTGAGCGAGGATTCCAAACACCGTTCGGCTCTGACAGATCTCACTGTCGAGCTTGCTTCCCGCTCAGCTGGATTTCGGTACAGTTTGCCTCAAGGTGTCCTGTCGTCCTTAGCAAAGCTCGTGCGCGCCATGAACTGCTATTACAGCAATTTGATTGAAGGTCATGAGACTCACCCCATCGATATCGAACGTGCTCTGAAGGAAGACTATAGCGCCGAACCTGAAAAGCGTAATCTACAACTCGAGGCAAAAGCGCATATTGCCGTGCAGCAGTGGATCGATGAAGGCGGTTTAAGAGGACGTGCAACGAGCGTAGCCGGAATCCGCGAAACCCATCGCCGCTTTTGTGAAGGCCTTCCACAGGAGCTGCTCTGGGTCGACGATCCGGAAACGAAAGAACGCATCCAGGTCATTCCGGGCGAGTTACGTGACCGTGACGTTAAAGTTGGTCATCATGTTCCCGTTAGCCCCGGTGCACTCCCACGATTTTTGGGGCGATTTGAAAGTGGTTATGGAAATCTTGGTAAGACGGATACGATCCTCGCCACTGCATCGGCGCACCACAGACTGTTGTGGATTCATCCGTTTGCCGACGGCAACGGTCGGGTCGCACGACTGATGTCTTATGCGATGTTGTTGGAGTCGCTGGACACAGGTGGAGTGTGGTCGATAGCGAGAGGTCTGGCCCGCAGCGTCGGCCAGTATAAAAGTATGCTAATGGCTTGTGATGCCGGGCGTCGCAACGATTTGGATGGCCGAGGCAATTTAAGCGAAGAAGCGCTGGCGGACTTCACCCATTTTTTTCTAAAAACATGTATTGACCAGGTCGACTTCATGGAAGCTCTGGTGCAGCCTGAACGTCTAAAAGATCGTATCGTAATTTGGGCACAGGAAGAAATCCGCGCGGATGCAATACAACCCAGATCTGATAAGCTGCTCGAGGCCATCCTGTATCGTGGTGCATTACCCAGAGGTGAAGTGTCACAGTTGCTCGGCGTCAGCGATCGTCAGGCAAGACGCGTCACATCGACTTTACTAGGGCGTGAAGTGCTTGCGTCTGAAAGTTCCCGTGCTCCGTTGAGGCTCGCGTTTCCGGCTACACTCGCATCGCGCTGGATGCCGGGATTATTTCCTGAGCAAACTGAATGATGGCATCGATAGTGGAGTCCTAAATGGTAAGTGACAAAGCCGTTCTTTGACTTGTGAGATCTGAAGCTAGAAATTGATCGGGTCTTGCGAATAAATGTATGACCGAAGACCTTCAAACGCAAAAGCGAATTAGTCTCGCATTGATAGAGATGAATTAGTCAGCATATAAACGCAATAGGCTCACGAGCTTCGTCGGGCTTAACGCTAAGAATTCTTGGAAGGACTACAAGTCTTGAAAACGTCGAGGAGAAAGATAGTGGCATTGACACGTGATTTTAAAGAGACGGTCCGTGCACGCGCACAGCGTGATCCGGGGTTTCGCGCTGCCTTGATTGAAGAGGTAATCGAATCGCTGTTGGAAGGTGATCTTGATAGTGGACGTAGTATTTTAAGTCACTCATTTATCGGACGCTGCTACGACGCAAAGAGGCACATATGGCTATGTTAAAGACTCTAGTGTCTTTTTCAATCCAAACACAAATAACGCGGTAGTTCTGGATAAGGGTGGTAATTTTGTGACAGGTTTTAAATTAAGTCCTGGTACTAAGCAATTTGAGAACTTCATTAACAATGGGGTGTTGCGATGAGTACGACGATTCTTGAATTTGCTCGGTCTTTTGTCAACGGAAGATTAACTGCCGATCAATTTGTAGATAGTTATCAAGAGCTTTGGAAAATTGAAAGAGATAATAAGAGATTGCTTGACGATCCTGACGAACTCAGTGAATGCCTTTCGACAATATTTTGTCTAGCGGATTTGTACAACCCCGAATCGGACAGAGAAGAATACGAGCTTAGTGAAGATCAGCTGCTACAAAAGGTAGATGAAAATATAAGCAAACACGATTTGTAATTTTTAGCCCGCGTAGGGCGGAACGTGTTCCGCCGAATGCAGATAAATGTAAAGGAACAATAGGAGATGTGAACAATAGAAGGAACAATAAGGGACGCGAACACCAGGGAGCGCACCCGATTCACTCACCCATACAGCTTACGCCCCAAGGGGCGGGGAATTAAACCCTAAGAGATTCAAGCTAAAAGCATACGCACTTTGTCGATAACCAAACCGGGAAACAGAATATGACCGATCACCAACGCTATCGATTTACAATGTGGTTTGCAGCAGCCGTTATTATTCATGCAAACTTACTCTTGGGCATGCAACCCACACTGGCCCAGAATGCAACAGAGAATACGGCCAGCACACAAAGTGCGGTCAGCAGTGAGAAGGCCAATAGCAACGCAACGGCCAATGCTAACAATAAGAACAAGAAACAAACCGGGCACACACCGTCGGTGACGGTACAAAGTGTCCAAGCCATTCCGTTAGAGAACACCACCGCTCAAAAGGCATTGAAACCCAAAGACGCCGCCTGGTGGCAATCCAAACTGCCGAAGGCGGGAGCACCCGCCACACCCCCACGCCGGCATGCTGCCGATAAGCAAGCAAACGGGGAAGGCCAACCATGAAGAACACTCAATCATCAATGACCGGTTTCTTCCATCGGCTGTTCACAGCCGCCCTCATGCTGTGCGCATTCGCGATACACAGCACAGCACACGGCGAAACGGTCACCTTTATTCATACCGATGTATTGGGAAGCCCGGTCGCCGCCACCGATCAAGCCGGGAATGTCATCTGGCGTGAGGACTATAACCCTTACGGTGATAAACGTATTGAAGACCCCAATTCAACCAATCACGAAGTGTGGTACACGGGCAAGCAATACGAAAACCGCACCGGTTTAAGCTACTTCGGGGCAAGGTATTACGATACCACCGTAGGGCGCTTCACGGGGATGGATCCCGTTGCCTTCGATGGCGCCAACATCCATACCTTCAACCGCTATGCGTATGCGAATAACAATCCTTATAAGTATATTGATCCGGATGGCAATCTTCCGATTGTCGTCATTGTTCCTCTCGTTGCCAAGGCGATCGATATTGGAATATCGGCGTATGACACCTATACGGCATATCAAGAAGGTGGTGCCAAGGGTGCGGTCAAGGAAGCGGGGACATCGGCTGCTTTATCTGTTGTACCCGGTGCAAAGATTGCCAAGAAGGTGGTGAATGGGGCTAAGAAAGTTCGTGGAGTGTCAAAGGGGGGAAGTGCTGGCGCAATGAAAAGGCTTGAGTTTCAGGCCTCTCCCAAACACGGTACTTCCGCTAGAAACACATCGAAAGGTGTAGCAAGCCGTGGACCAACGAATGGTCAACACGCACTAGATAACTCTATTCAAGTTAAAGGTACTTCTCCAAGAAGAGTTGGCGTAGACAAGGCTAATGAGGAAATTGTTGTATTTGACCAAACCTCAGATGGTATCTTTCATGGCCACGTTAGATCATTTAAAGATTTAACTTCTCAGCAACAGAATGCACTCAGAAATGCTGGTCTTGTTGATAAAAAAGGTAATTTCTGATGACACACACTTACGTTGAACCTACCCATATTGATAAAGATGAGTTTACTCAAATTATTGCATCAGGAAGCCCTGAGTCAAAGTGTGATGCAATAGTAAGAGCAGTACATTCTATACCCGACTATGATTGGTTAGTTTCTGAGTTCAGTGAGTTGCTTAACGACCCAGATTATCAAATCCGTGGTGTTACGGTTACTTGCATAGGACATATAGCAAGACTTCATGAGAACGCTGATAAACAACAATTGCTAAAAATTGTTGAGCCGCTTTTATCAGACAGTGAGATCAGAGGACGTGTTAAAGATGCTATAGAAGACATAAATATCTTTTCGATAGCAAGCCCGCGTAGGGCGGAACACGTTCCGCCGAATGCAGATTAAATGTAAATGAACAATAGGGGACGCGAACACCAGGGAACGCACCCGATTCACTCACCCATACAGCTTACGCCCCAAGGGGCGGGGAATTAAACCCTAAGAGATTCAAGCTAAAAGCATACGCACTTTATCGACAACCAATTCGGAAGACAGGATATGACCGATCACCAACGCTATCGAATTACAATGTGGTTTGCAGCAGCCGTTATTATCAGTGCAATGCTACTGTTGGGGATGCCACCCACGCTGGCACAGGATGCAACAGAAGGTATGGCCACCGCACCAAGTGCGATCGGCAATGCGAACGCCAATAGCAACGCAACGGCCAATGCCGATAAGAAGAACAAGAAACAAACCGGACACACCCCCTCGGTCACCGTGCAAAGTGTCCAAGCCATTCCACTGGGCAATACGGCGGCACAACAGGCATTGAAACCCAAGGACCAGACTTGGTGGCAATCCAAACTGCCGAAGGCAGGAGTACCCGTGACACCACCACGCCGGCACGCCGCCGATAAAGCCGCGAGCGAGTAGAACGCATAACAGCAACGGTCATTGCTGAACACCCGTTGGCGGGCTATGCCACCGTCCGCTGGCGTCTTCACAACAATTGCACCACAATTGAGGCCATGACACGTTTCATGGCATTACTCGCTGTCATCCTGTGTGCACTGACACTGCACATCCCCGTTACAAGTGCTTATCCCGCCGATATCAGACTGCAACTACAACGGGTCAACAGTGCCGGACAGATCACCCAAGCGGATATCGAAGAGGACAGCGGTGGCGGTTGGACGTCTGCCGGTACCCGTTATTACGGTCACAGCGACTCCGACCGCTTACTCACCCAGGAACTCGATATGGAACGCGAGCAAGTGATCTATGGCTATGATTCCATGGATCGCATGACCTCCCGTCAAGTGGGCGCGGGTGGTCCCGTCACCACCTATGACTATGACGACAGGAACCGGCTGACCCTGATCGATTACCCGGCCGGCACCACCGATGTCAGCTTTCAGTACGACGAAAACGGTAATGTCAAACAAGTCACTCGCGGAGCCACCGACAAAGTCTATAGCTACGATGTTAACGACAACCTCGCTACCGAAACCCATACTTATGATGGGCAAATCTTCAATATCAGCTATAGCTACGATACATTAGATTTCCTCAACACCATTACCTATCCCAGTGGCCGGGTCGTGACCTATGCCCCAGATGCGCTGGGCCGGCCCACGCAAGTCACAGGCGTTCTCAATACTCAGACCACCGACTACGTCACCAACATCACCTGGCACCCCTCGGGACATATCAATACCCTGACCTATGCCAATGGGCGTACCCTGACCCAGACCGAAACCCCCCGCACCTGGCCTGAGAATAAACAAGTCGACGGTATCGGCGGTGCCGCCATGGATCTGACCTATAGCTATGACGGTCTGGGTAATGTGACCTCAATTGTGGACAACCAGACCGCCGGGCAAAATAAGACCCTGGGCTACGATGTCTTGAACCGTCTGACCAGTGCCTCCGGTGGCTGGGGCAGTGGCACCATCCAATACGATGCCCTCAGTAATATCACTCAACAAACCTTGGGCTCAGAGGTCAACCTCAACTACAACTACAGCCCGGTACAAATGCTGGGGGAGGGTAACCGGCTGACTGATATCGTCGATCACATCACTCCAGCCAACAACTCGAGCTTTAGCTATGACCATAACGGTAACATTACCAGTGACGGTAAGGATGTCTTTATTTACGACGAATCGTCCAACCTGATCGAAGTCCTGTGCAGTGCCACCGAACCCGGACTCTTCTATACCTATGACGGGGACGATCAAAGAATCAAGGAACGCAAGAACGGTATCGACAAATACTTTATCTACTCCAAAGGCGGCCAACTCCTTGGCGAATACGATGCCCTCGGCAATACCCTCAAAGAATACATTTATCTGGGTACCGAACTGATTGCGGAGGTGACATCCACACTCCCGCCGAACCCCACCGAAACCGTCACTTATCTCCACACCGATGTATTGGGTTCCCCGGTAGCGGCAACAGACCAAAGCGGCAATGTCCTCTGGCGGGAAGACTATAACCCCTATGGGGATAAGAGGCTAAACGAAGCAGCATCAACCAATCGGGACGTGTGGTATACGGGCAAACAATACGAAAACCGAACGGGACTGAGTTACTTCGGGGCAAGATACTACGATCCCACGGTGGGGCGGTTTACTGGAATGGATCCCGTTCGCTTCGATGGCGCCAACATCCATACCTTCAACCGCTATGCGTATGCGAATAACAATCCCTATCTCACCTCCGATCCGATTGGGCTAAGAGGTGGCTGGAATACTTATCTCTACGCGAGTGCAAATCCATTGTTATTTATTGATCCTCGTGGGCTAGTGGATGGAATACCACATCCAACTCCAGAAGGTCGTACCCCGCGAGGACGACCGACAGCCCCGATTAGTGGGCCATATCCAAACCCTGATATTGAGAGGAAAAATAAAATCGCAAACAAAATACTTGATCAGCTGCTAAAAAGATGTACAGGTTTAGGTGGATTGGCATCTAAAAGTGGCCTTGGTTTGGGGATCGGGGCGATAATCCATATGGACCCGACGAGCGGTTGTGTTGAAGACCAAGGTTGTTTAGACGTCAGGGGGGACCCTCTTGACTCGCTTGTACCTTAGTAGACTATTAGCACTCACAGGTAAATCTAACTGGTGATGAAAATGTAGGGGGGCAAACTGGATCGCCTTTTCGACGACATTAAGATTGCGCTGCATGCTGAGTTAGCCAAAAAAAGAAACCTGCCCAAACCAAGACCTGGCAGGTGAAGGCTACCAGGCCTACCCGAAACTGAAGTCTTTTATCCGTAAGCGCCAAACACCAAATCAAGCGGCCTGTTCCAGTTCGGTAATGGGTTCGAACGGCAACAGTGTTTCGATGTCTTCAATTGATGTGGCCTTGGGTAATTCAGTAAATATAGTTTTCAGATAGGTATAGGGTTCTTGGTTGTTAGCTTTGGCCGTCTCAACGAGTGAATACAGATTGGCACTGGCATTGGCACCGGCCACGGTGTCGCAAAAGAGCCAATTTTTTCTCCCCACGACAAAGGGGCGGATTGCATTCTCGGTTTTGTTGTTGTCAATGTTGAGCCGCCCATCCTGGGTGTATATGGTCAACTTATCCCATTGTTTGTGGGTGTAGTGCATAGCCTTGCCGAGTGCCGATTTCGCTGGCACGAGTGGCAGATGTTGGTCCAGCCATTGTCTGAAATCAGCGAGCACGGGAACGGCTCGGCTTTGCCTGAGTGGATAGCGTTGTTCGGACTCGAGGTCTTTGGCTTTGCGTTCGATTCGATACAGCAACTGTATTCTTTTCAGTGCAATCGCCGCCAATGAGGATTTGCGTTTGGTGGCGTTTTTGCCTTGCGCTTTTAACGCTTCATCGAACTTTCTTCTGACATGAGCCCAGCACCCCAATTGCGTGATGCCGTTCTCAGCACAGACTTTGTTATAGCCCTCATACGCATCCGTTTGCAGATAACCCGTATAACTGGATAACAAGCGCTTGGGTACCTCCTGGCTGCGGCTGGGGTCGTAGTCAAACAGAATAATGGGATTGTCCGGTGGGCCACCACGTTGTACCCACAGATACGATTGGCTTTGGGGGGATTTACCCACTTCTTTGAGCACTTGCACCCGGGTCTCGTCCATGCCAATGATGTCGTAATCCAGCATTTTGTCGCGCATGAGGTTAATCAGCGGCTGAATCAATATCCCAGCTTTGATCATCCAATTGGCGAGGGTCGTGCGGGGCAGATAAATGGCCTGTCTCTCCCACTGCTTGCTCTGGCGGTACAGCGGCAATCCATCGGCGTATTTGCTCACCGCCACATGGGCAATCGTGCCGGGCGTGGCGATACTCTTTGCGATAGGCTGGGGTGGCAGCGGTGCGGTTTTGATCGTGTTATCGCACTTCGAACAGGCATACTGACGGCGAATATGACGAATGACACGCACCTTCGCTGGGACAATATCCAGTTGTTCGCTCACTTTCTCACCAATAGGCTTTAGTGGACTGTCGTCATGGGCGCAGACTTTATCTTCATCATCAATATCGTGAATCACTTCGACACGCGGCAACTCCGGTGGCAAGGGACGACGTCCGCCTGCTTTGCGTACATGAGCGGCTATCGGTATGCCTTGTTCAATATCATCAACTGCATTTATTGACTCACTATCGGTGGGGGTCGCAGAATTGGATGCGCCATCACTTAACACTTCCGCTTCATTGAATAACCAATCCACCTGATCGATGTTAAATCGTTCGCTTCGGGCACCGAAGTGCTGGTGACGGGACAGGCGAATCTGTTCCAGCAGCTGGTCGATAAACTGGGATTGTTGATCGAGCTTGGCTTGTTTTATCTGTAGTTCTTTGTGCTGCGATTGAACTAACCATTGTAGTTCTTTGCGGGTCGTGGGAAGCGGGTTTGTCGCTGACTCCATGCATTGCATTTTACCATGCAACACTTGATGGGTTAACCAAAACGATTCACCAACAACGAACAACATCGGGCGTGCTATAACACCGTGTGATGAGGTAGAACGGAATGACCTTGCATCAATGTCAGATCGTAACCATCCAACAGCCAGTTGATCTGTTGGGCATTGAGTTCGATGACATCGAGTTGTAAATCCCGTGGCCATTGAAAACGTGACTTCTCGATGCGTTTCATCCACAGCACAAATCCATTGCCTTCCCAAACCACCATCTTGACGATGGTGCGTGCGTTGTTACAAAACACAAACAATCTAGAACTGAACGGATCCAATTCCATCTCGCCTTCGACTATCGCCACCAATCCGTTTATGGCTTTGCGCATATCCACCGCTTGGCGGTATAGATAGATACAGCCACTATCAGCACTCGGGCGAATCAATCTCCTTCGCTCGCACTGGCAATGACCGAACGAATCACGTCGGATGATACCGATTCGCCAAACTCGAATCGTAATCCGCTCGGAAACACCAACGCACATGGGGACAATCCGTTGGCGGCATTACTCGCTGTCGGCACAACGGATTGGACGGAAGCGAATCCTGCTGACGCATCGCTCACCGGGATATCGGGCTTCGATGCCGCCTTGGCCTTGACGGGTACAAATGATGAGGAGGTCAAAGCACCACCCGGGCGGTACAGCTTCAGCTGTATGAGCTTGGTCTTCCACTGATACAGGTCTTTGACTTTCAGTCCCTGGGCGCGGGCATAGGCTACCGTTGATTCCTCACTCGTATCCGCTGCCCGTACATGTCCCAGCCAATATCGCTGGCGCTCGGTTATCGCTCTTTCCGCTTTGTCTGCCATCTTTACCTCGCCATTGTTAAAACAGCAAGACTGGCACAGTAATCCTCACACTAATAGGGTGCCCTTAACTTGGCGCATACTTTTATCCCCGAATATGATTCGATATAAGAGCTCTAGGATTATACGGCTGCCAATAAGCGCACCAATGACAATTAAGAATCTATAACTGTTATCCGCAAACCTTCCTTGCACTAATAACCAAACACCAATGTACGTTGGAATCCATACAAATTCACTAACGTACTTGGTAGGTGTACTGAAACTCATTAATTTAGATAGAGAGTAAAACTGTATTTATCCCGAAGCGGCCTGTTGTTGTTTGATGAGGGCGTCGAGCATCTCGGTGACGAACTTCTGTTTGGCCCTCGGCATGATACGCACCTGCTCGATCTGACGTTGCAAGACGGAAGCCGGCCCGCGTTTAGCCGGTAATTTCTTCACACCTAACAGCTCCTCCAACGACACCGCAAACAGCGTTGCCAGTCGGGGCAACATCGATGCGGGAATCTTCCGTGTGCCGGCTTCATAAGCGGCAATCAACTGTTGCGAGATTGTGAGGGTCTCGGCCAATTGCACTTGGGTCATACCTGACTCCTTACGCAACGACGCTACCCGTTTACCGAGTTGTTTAAAAAATACCTTATCGTCTGGCGTCATCTGAGCGTCGAGCAAACTGTAAGTGATGATTGCCATAGGATAAGCCTCAAATTGCGGGCTGATTGATATTACTACAATATGTGGTAATATAAAACAACATTAAATTTGCCAAACCCCCTTGACAGGATTTTACGGGAGGTCCGAAAACATGCCCCGAATCCCCGATGAGTGGATCGATGCGATCAAACACAACGTCTCCCTGCAGCGGTTGATCGAACGCCAGGGGCATGTGTTAACACGGCAAGGTGCGAACTACATATTGCATTGTCCGTTCCATGAAGACACGAGCGCTTCGTGCACCATCACACCGGCCAAGAACCTGTTCCACTGCTTCGGGTGTGGGGCGGGGGGATCGGTGATCGACTGGGTTATGAAAACTCAAGGCGTGTCCTTTAGGCATGCGGTTGAATTATTGCGTAACGATACCGCTTTGATGGCTGATCAAACCCAGATCGTTAAACAGGGCACGGTACGCAAACTCGCATCGCCGTTGACGGACAACGCCGATGGGCAAACCGCCTTACAACAAGTCATCGGGTATTACCACCAAACCTTAAAGGAAAGTCCCGAAGCGCAAGCGTATCTGCAACGCCGGGGACTCGACGATGCGGAACTCATCGATCACTTTAAACTCGGGTACGCCAACCGGACATTAGGATTACACCTGCCACAGAAGAACCGCCAGGCCGGGGCCAAGTTACGCGGTTTGTTACAACAGATTGGCATCTACCGCGACAGCGGTCACGAACACTTCAACGGTTGTCTGGTCATTCCCATCATTAATGATCATCAGGTGTTGGAAGTGTATGGCCGTAAGCTGTTGGGGAACAAACTGCGCAAAGGCACGGTACAACACCTGTATCTGCCCGGCCCCCATGAGGGCGTGTTTAACCGTGACGGGATACAAGGTGATGAAGTGATCTTGTGCGAATCACTAATCGATGCCTTGACCTTCTGGTGTTGGGGATTCAAGCACGTGACTTGTAGTTACGGCACCCAGGGTTTTACCGATGAGTTATTGCAGTGTTTGATCGAGAGAAACGTTAAACGGGTACTTATCGCCTATGACCGTGATGAAGCTGGTGATATGGCAGCGGACAAACTCGCCAAGGTACTCAACCAAAACAACATCGATGCGTACCGCATCCTGTTTCCCAAAGGTATGGATGCGAATGATTATGCACTCAAGGTCACACCGGCCATCAAGAGTTTGGGCCTGGTCATCCGCAAAGCCGAACCCATCGGGACTATCACCCATACCCCGAACCGGCCCTTAGCGGCGAAAGTGGCCGAAGCCGAACTCGATACCCAGGCATCGCCCCTACCGGAGAATAAACCACCGGTCATACCCACTGCGCTGAAAGACAACGATGTGCATATCGAGTTGGGGGATCGACACTACCGTATCAAAGGCTTCGATCCCAAAAGCGTGAATCCCCTCAACGACAGTTTAAAGATCAACCTGATGGTCAAACGGGGCGATGCCTTCCACCTGGACAAGTTAGACCTTTACAGCAGCAAACAACGTCAGGTGTTCATCAACCAGGCCGCTGTCGAGTGCGCTGTGGAAGCCAATGTGATTAAAACCGATGTGGGCAAGGTGTTGTTGCAACTCGAAGCCTTGCAACAGGAACAAGCATCCCCTCCCGTGGAGAATATCAAGACCCTAAGCCAGGACGAACGCGAGGTGGCCTTGGCGCTGTTGACATCGCCCGATCTGTTGCAGCGTATTGCGGCGGACTTCGATGCCTGCGGTGTGGTCGGCGAGGCCACCAATCAACTGGTCGGGTATCTCGCCTGTGTGTCGCGAAAACTCGATAAGCCTTTAGCCGTCATGGTACAGAGCAGCAGTGCGGCCGGTAAGAGTTACCTCATGGAAGCGGTACTGGCGTTAATGCCCCAAGACGAACGGGTGCAGTACTCGGCCATGACGGGGCAATCGTTGTTTTACATGGGTGAGAGCGATCTCAAACACAAAATCCTCGCCATCAGTGAACAAGAAGGTGCGCTACACGCCGCCTATGCTTTAAAACTGTTACAAAGCGAGGGGCAAGTCACCATTGCCAGTACCGGTAAAGACGATACCACCGGTGATCTGGTGACCAAGGAGTACCGGGTCGAGGGGCCGGTCATGTTGTTCATGACCACCACCGCCATCGATATCGACGAAGAACTGTTAAACCGTTGTCTGGTGTTGAGTGTCAACGAATCGCGCGAACAAACGAAGGCCATCCACACCGCGCAACGCCAACGCCGCACCCTGGCCGGTCTGCAATCGAAGTTAACCCAACAACAACTGATTCAATTACACCGTCACGCCCAGGGTTTATTAAAACCCCTGGCCGTGATTAATCCCTATGCCGACCAACTGACCTTCCTCGACGACAAGACCCGTACCCGGCGTGATCACGAGAAGTATTTAACCTTGATCGATGCCATCGCTTTATTGCATCAGTATCAGCGGCCCATCCAGACCATCGAACACGATGGCCAGACGGTGGACTACATCGAAGTCCAGATCGACGATATCGAACAAGCCAATCAACTGGCTCATGACGTCTTAGGCAAGACCCTCGATGAGTTGCCGCCGCAAACCCGCCGCTTGCTCGAGATCATCCACACCATGGTGAGTGAACAATGCACCGCCCAGGGCATGGAACAAAAAGACATCCGCTTTAGCCGCAAACAGATACGCCAGCACTGTGGTTGGGGTAACACGCAAATCAAAGTGCATTGCCGCCGCTTAGAGGACATGGAATACCTGTTAGTACACCGTGGGGGCCGGGGTCAATCGTTCGAATACGAGTTGTTGTATGACTTGTCCTTAGAACGTCAGGACAAAGGCTTGATGGGATTGATCGATACCGAGCGGCTGAAACAACAACTGAAGGTCAACAATAATGATCATCATCACTACGATGACAACCGGTCGGGGCAAACAAACCAGCAGTCGGGGGCAAGTCGGCCCCTTGTCGGGCAGGGGTCGGTGCGGGATAAAACGCCACAACCCAATAACCGTCTACCTTATAACCAAAGTGGTCGCTTAGAGTCGGATAACGCACTACCGGCCATTTGACCATGGCGCTGAAACGCAAACGCACGATGCACTACCGCCGCGCGGCGGTGGCCATCGAGCACACGGCGTTTTATCCCTATCTGCTTAAATACAATGAAGCGATGCAGTTGCGCGGTTACAGCAAGAGCACCTTGCACCGCAGGGAAAGCGATATCCGGCGCTTCATCGGTTGGTGCGACGACAGGAGTCTCGATCATCCCAATCAGGTGACCAAACCCATCCTGGAACGCTATCAACGTTACCTGTTCCACTACCGCCAGGAGAGAAATAACCGCCCCTTGAGCGCCACCAGTCAGAACCATTATCTGACCAGTGTGAAGCAATACTTCAAATGGCTCACTCAGCAAAACTATTTACTGTATAACCCTGCATCGGAGTTGGTCATTATCAAACAGACCCCTTCGTTGCCAGTGGTACTCAGTATTGAAGAAATCCAGACCCTCATGCAGCAACCGGATACCACCACAGCGGGCGGTGTCCGTGACCGCGCTATCCTGGAGTTGTTCTACAGTACCGGTATCCGGCGCTCGGAGTTGTGCAAACTAAAACTGCAAGACATCGCGTTGACCCGGCGCACACTCTATGTCAGACAAGGCAAGGGTAACAAAGACCGATTGGTGCCGATCGGCGAAAAAGCTTTACACTGGTTACAACGCTATCTCAATGAAGCGCGCCATCAGTTCTTACTCGATGTCGATGACCCGGCCTTGTTCTTGAACGACTACGGCCGACCCTTCCGCGATAGCAAACTCGGCGATAAGGTCAAACGCTTCATGCGAAACGCCGGTATCGATGTGCCCGGTAGTTGTCATCTGTTAAGACACGCGATGGCGACCCACATGCTGGACAACGGGGCGGAGCTGCGCTTCATCCAGGCCATGTTAGGGCATGCCAATCTCAGTGCCACCCAGATGTACACCCATGTCTCGATCCGTAAACTACAACAAGTCCATGCGATGACGCATCCGGCTGATCAATCAACGGACGATGGGTACGCAGCACGAAACCATCACACCACCGACACGGCTACGGCCTTGCCCCCTTTGACATAGCGCTGATTATGCGGCGTGAGCAGACCGTGCTGCCCGAAGGGCAAAGCATGGCGCATAATCCCACCGCGTTATGTCACGGGGGGCAATACCAACCTATAGAAACGAAGCACTCAAAGCATCTATCCAACCCCAGCGGCCATGTTCACATAATGCCCGCCATTATGCGCAATGGTGTCGCCAGCAAGCTTGCACACCACTGTGCGAGCAGGGCCCGTGGCCCCGCATAATGGACACTATGTCGAAATGGCCTTACACCTTTAGCCGCTAACGAAACCATCCTCGGCAAGATAGGGTTTATGTCATGACAAAAAGCACCGCCGTGATCAGTGGCGGTGTTTTACAATGCAATCCATGGGCGCGGCACTGAAACTCGATCCACCGTTGAACGCATCGATACCATTAAGCGAAAAACCGCCTCTGGGGTCAAAACGCTTTAAGCCCAAGCTCGTCTGGGTGAATCCAAACTTAACTCACGGAACGCACAAGGAAAAATCAAAAGCGAAACTACGATGCGTGTCGGGGGTTCGATACCTCACCTCCGATCCGATTGGACTTGAAGGTGGCTTAAACACTTACGGGTACGTTGGGGGGAATCCATTGACTCGTATCGATTCAAAAGGCCTAGAGATAGATGATTGGGGAGGTTGGGGATTTCCTTCCGAGGACGAACACTACAACCGGAATCGTAATAATTACTGTCCACGGACGGAACCTAAAGGTTGCGGTTGGTGGAATCAAGATCAGGGAGGATTGCTTTCAAACAAATGGCGGGCCCCGACAGGATGGGAATGTGCCTATGATGCCAATGGCGATCTTTTACCTGACACCGTCGTCGACGGTACACAGAACTATTCTCACAACTACGGAGCAGGCACAAATCCCTGGAATCCTAAACACATTTGGCAGGACGTTATTCCGCACTACTGGTACGGCGATGATGGGCAATACCCAAACGGTCTAACGAATGATGGTACTACAGCCCCATATTCTTGTGATTCCTGTGCAGAATAAAACCTACCAACTGGTGCTTATAGCTGCGGGGATTGTGATTGCTGCAAGTGCGCTCCTCGCCTATATTGAATTGATCGACAATAGTTCTGTAGCCAAGTGGGTTGTACTGACTACATATATCGCCAGCGGTCCATTTTATGCACTGGGTTCTTCATTGACCGAGCGCCTAGAGTTGACAAGTCTGATTTTTGTTTCAGTCGTGCTGATAGTGCTTGTCTATCTTTTCTATCGTGCCTTTAAAGTAAAGACTCTTGTGTCATTATTAATCTCGGCCGGTATTTGGGTGTTCGTGGGTTATGCATTCGCGGTTTTAGTTTGGTTATGAGAAAAAGTATCTGTTTGGGCTTCAGCGGAGCAGTGACACTACAACTGGCACCGCTATTACGATCCCAAAACAGGACGCTATCTCACCTCCGATCCGATTGGGCTAAGAGGTGGCTGGAATACTTATCTCTACGCGAGTGCAAATCCATTGTTATTTATTGATCCTCGTGGGCTAGTGGATGGAATACCACATCCAACTCCAGAAGGTCGTACCCCGCGAGGACGACCGACAGCCCCGATTAGTGGGCCATATCCAAACCCTGATATTGAGAGGAAAAATAAAATCGCAAACAAAATACTTGATCAGCTGCTAAAAAGATGTACAGGTTTAGGTGGATTGGCATCTAAAAGTGGCCTTGGTTTGGGGATCGGGGCGATAATCCATATGGACCCGACGAGCGGTTGTGTTGAAGACCAAGGTTGTTTAGACGTCAGGGGGGACCCTCTTGACTCGCTTGTACCTTAGTAGACTATTAGCACTCACAGGTAAATCTAACTGGTGATGAAAATGTAGGGGGGCAAACTGGATCGCCTTTTCGACGACATTAAGATTGCGCTGCATGCTGAGTTAGCCAAAAAAAGAAACCTGCCCAAACCAAGACCTGGCAGGTGAAGGCTACCAGGCCTACCCGAAACTGAAGTCTTTTATCCCCGAATATGATTCGATATAAGAGCTCTAGGATTATACGGCTGCCAATAAGCGCACCAATGACAATTAAGAATCTATAACTGTTATCCGCAAACCTTCCTTGCACTAATAACCAAACACCAATGTACGTTGGAATCCATACAAATTCACTAACGTACTTGGTAGGTGTACTGAAACTCATTAATTTAGATAGAGAGTAAAACTGTATTTATCCCGAAGCGGCCTGTTGTTGTTTGATGAGGGCGTCGAGCATCTCGGTGACGAACTTCTGTTTGGCCCTCGGCATGATACGCACCTGCTCGATCTGACGTTGCAAGACGGAAGCCGGCCCGCGTTTAGCCGGTAATTTCTTCACACCTAACAGCTCCTCCAACGACACCGCAAACAGCGTTGCCAGTCGGGGCAACATCGATGCGGGAATCTTCCGTGTGCCGGCTTCATAAGCGGCAATCAACTGTTGCGAGATTGTGAGGGTCTCGGCCAATTGCACTTGGGTCATACCTGACTCCTTACGCAACGACGCTACCCGTTTACCGAGTTGTTTAAAAAATACCTTATCGTCTGGCGTCATCTGAGCGTCGAGCAAACTGTAAGTGATGATTGCCATAGGATAAGCCTCAAATTGCGGGCTGATTGATATTACTACAATATGTGGTAATATAAAACAACATTAAATTTGCCAAACCCCCTTGACAGGATTTTACGGGAGGTCCGAAAACATGCCCCGAATCCCCGATGAGTGGATCGATGCGATCAAACACAACGTCTCCCTGCAGCGGTTGATCGAACGCCAGGGGCATGTGTTAACACGGCAAGGTGCGAACTACATATTGCATTGTCCGTTCCATGAAGACACGAGCGCTTCGTGCACCATCACACCGGCCAAGAACCTGTTCCACTGCTTCGGGTGTGGGGCGGGGGGATCGGTGATCGACTGGGTTATGAAAACTCAAGGCGTGTCCTTTAGGCATGCGGTTGAATTATTGCGTAACGATACCGCTTTGATGGCTGATCAAACCCAGATCGTTAAACAGGGCACGGTACGCAAACTCGCATCGCCGTTGACGGACAACGCCGATGGGCAAACCGCCTTACAACAAGTCATCGGGTATTACCACCAAACCTTAAAGGAAAGTCCCGAAGCGCAAGCGTATCTGCAACGCCGGGGACTCGACGATGCGGAACTCATCGATCACTTTAAACTCGGGTACGCCAACCGGACATTAGGATTACACCTGCCACAGAAGAACCGCCAGGCCGGGGCCAAGTTACGCGGTTTGTTACAACAGATTGGCATCTACCGCGACAGCGGTCACGAACACTTCAACGGTTGTCTGGTCATTCCCATCATTAATGATCATCAGGTGTTGGAAGTGTATGGCCGTAAGCTGTTGGGGAACAAACTGCGCAAAGGCACGGTACAACACCTGTATCTGCCCGGCCCCCATGAGGGCGTGTTTAACCGTGACGGGATACAAGGTGATGAAGTGATCTTGTGCGAATCACTAATCGATGCCTTGACCTTCTGGTGTTGGGGATTCAAGCACGTGACTTGTAGTTACGGCACCCAGGGTTTTACCGATGAGTTATTGCAGTGTTTGATCGAGAGAAACGTTAAACGGGTACTTATCGCCTATGACCGTGATGAAGCTGGTGATATGGCAGCGGACAAACTCGCCAAGGTACTCAACCAAAACAACATCGATGCGTACCGCATCCTGTTTCCCAAAGGTATGGATGCGAATGATTATGCACTCAAGGTCACACCGGCCATCAAGAGTTTGGGCCTGGTCATCCGCAAAGCCGAACCCATCGGGACTATCACCCATACCCCGAACCGGCCCTTAGCGGCGAAAGTGGCCGAAGCCGAACTCGATACCCAGGCATCGCCCCTACCGGAGAATAAACCACCGGTCATACCCACTGCGCTGAAAGACAACGATGTGCATATCGAGTTGGGGGATCGACACTACCGTATCAAAGGCTTCGATCCCAAAAGCGTGAATCCCCTCAACGACAGTTTAAAGATCAACCTGATGGTCAAACGGGGCGATGCCTTCCACCTGGACAAGTTAGACCTTTACAGCAGCAAACAACGTCAGGTGTTCATCAACCAGGCCGCTGTCGAGTGCGCTGTGGAAGCCAATGTGATTAAAACCGATGTGGGCAAGGTGTTGTTGCAACTCGAAGCCTTGCAACAGGAACAAGCATCCCCTCCCGTGGAGAATATCAAGACCCTAAGCCAGGACGAACGCGAGGTGGCCTTGGCGCTGTTGACATCGCCCGATCTGTTGCAGCGTATTGCGGCGGACTTCGATGCCTGCGGTGTGGTCGGCGAGGCCACCAATCAACTGGTCGGGTATCTCGCCTGTGTGTCGCGAAAACTCGATAAGCCTTTAGCCGTCATGGTACAGAGCAGCAGTGCGGCCGGTAAGAGTTACCTCATGGAAGCGGTACTGGCGTTAATGCCCCAAGACGAACGGGTGCAGTACTCGGCCATGACGGGGCAATCGTTGTTTTACATGGGTGAGAGCGATCTCAAACACAAAATCCTCGCCATCAGTGAACAAGAAGGTGCGCTACACGCCGCCTATGCTTTAAAACTGTTACAAAGCGAGGGGCAAGTCACCATTGCCAGTACCGGTAAAGACGATACCACCGGTGATCTGGTGACCAAGGAGTACCGGGTCGAGGGGCCGGTCATGTTGTTCATGACCACCACCGCCATCGATATCGACGAAGAACTGTTAAACCGTTGTCTGGTGTTGAGTGTCAACGAATCGCGCGAACAAACGAAGGCCATCCACACCGCGCAACGCCAACGCCGCACCCTGGCCGGTCTGCAATCGAAGTTAACCCAACAACAACTGATTCAATTACACCGTCACGCCCAGGGTTTATTAAAACCCCTGGCCGTGATTAATCCCTATGCCGACCAACTGACCTTCCTCGACGACAAGACCCGTACCCGGCGTGATCACGAGAAGTATTTAACCTTGATCGATGCCATCGCTTTATTGCATCAGTATCAGCGGCCCATCCAGACCATCGAACACGATGGCCAGACGGTGGACTACATCGAAGTCCAGATCGACGATATCGAACAAGCCAATCAACTGGCTCATGACGTCTTAGGCAAGACCCTCGATGAGTTGCCGCCGCAAACCCGCCGCTTGCTCGAGATCATCCACACCATGGTGAGTGAACAATGCACCGCCCAGGGCATGGAACAAAAAGACATCCGCTTTAGCCGCAAACAGATACGCCAGCACTGTGGTTGGGGTAACACGCAAATCAAAGTGCATTGCCGCCGCTTAGAGGACATGGAATACCTGTTAGTACACCGTGGGGGCCGGGGTCAATCGTTCGAATACGAGTTGTTGTATGACTTGTCCTTAGAACGTCAGGACAAAGGCTTGATGGGATTGATCGATACCGAGCGGCTGAAACAACAACTGAAGGTCAACAATAATGATCATCATCACTACGATGACAACCGGTCGGGGCAAACAAACCAGCAGTCGGGGGCAAGTCGGCCCCTTGTCGGGCAGGGGTCGGTGCGGGATAAAACGCCACAACCCAATAACCGTCTACCTTATAACCAAAGTGGTCGCTTAGAGTCGGATAACGCACTACCGGCCATTTGACCATGGCGCTGAAACGCAAACGCACGATGCACTACCGCCGCGCGGCGGTGGCCATCGAGCACACGGCGTTTTATCCCTATCTGCTTAAATACAATGAAGCGATGCAGTTGCGCGGTTACAGCAAGAGCACCTTGCACCGCAGGGAAAGCGATATCCGGCGCTTCATCGGTTGGTGCGACGACAGGAGTCTCGATCATCCCAATCAGGTGACCAAACCCATCCTGGAACGCTATCAACGTTACCTGTTCCACTACCGCCAGGAGAGAAATAACCGCCCCTTGAGCGCCACCAGTCAGAACCATTATCTGACCAGTGTGAAGCAATACTTCAAATGGCTCACTCAGCAAAACTATTTACTGTATAACCCTGCATCGGAGTTGGTCATTATCAAACAGACCCCTTCGTTGCCAGTGGTACTCAGTATTGAAGAAATCCAGACCCTCATGCAGCAACCGGATACCACCACAGCGGGCGGTGTCCGTGACCGCGCTATCCTGGAGTTGTTCTACAGTACCGGTATCCGGCGCTCGGAGTTGTGCAAACTAAAACTGCAAGACATCGCGTTGACCCGGCGCACACTCTATGTCAGACAAGGCAAGGGTAACAAAGACCGATTGGTGCCGATCGGCGAAAAAGCTTTACACTGGTTACAACGCTATCTCAATGAAGCGCGCCATCAGTTCTTACTCGATGTCGATGACCCGGCCTTGTTCTTGAACGACTACGGCCGACCCTTCCGCGATAGCAAACTCGGCGATAAGGTCAAACGCTTCATGCGAAACGCCGGTATCGATGTGCCCGGTAGTTGTCATCTGTTAAGACACGCGATGGCGACCCACATGCTGGACAACGGGGCGGAGCTGCGCTTCATCCAGGCCATGTTAGGGCATGCCAATCTCAGTGCCACCCAGATGTACACCCATGTCTCGATCCGTAAACTACAACAAGTCCATGCGATGACGCATCCGGCTGATCAATCAACGGACGATGGGTACGCAGCACGAAACCATCACACCACCGACACGGCTACGGCCTTGCCCCCTTTGACATAGCGCTGATTATGCGGCGTGAGCAGACCGTGCTGCCCGAAGGGCAAAGCATGGCGCATAATCCCACCGCGTTATGTCACGGGGGGCAATACCAACCTATAGAAACGAAGCACTCAAAGCATCTATCCAACCCCAGCGGCCATGTTCACATAATGCCCGCCATTATGCGCAATGGTGTCGCCAGCAAGCTTGCACACCACTGTGCGAGCAGGGCCCGTGGCCCCGCATAATGGACACTATGTCGAAATGGCCTTACACCTTTAGCCGCTAACGAAACCATCCTCGGCAAGATAGGGTTTATGTCATGACAAAAAGCACCGCCGTGATCAGTGGCGGTGTTTTACAATGCAATCCATGGGCGCGGCACTGAAACTCGATCCACCGTTGAACGCATCGATACCATTAAGCGAAAAACCGCCTCTGGGGTCAAAACGCTTTAAGCCCAAGCTCGTCTGGGTGAATCCAAACTTAACTCACGGAACGCACAAGGAAAAATCAAAAGCGAAACTACGATGCGTGTCGGGGGTTCGATACAAATACATTGATCCGGATGGCAATCTTCCGATTGTCGTCATTGTTCCTCTCGTTGCCAAGGCGATCGATATTGGAATATCGGCGTATGACACCTATACGGCATATCAAGAAGGTGGTGCCAAGGGTGCGGCAAAGGAAGCGGGGACATCGGCGGCACTGTCTGTCGTACCGGGTGCAAAGATTGCAAAGAAGGTGGTGGATGGTGATAAAAGAGGTCGGTAAATATAAGACTAGCGGCCAATCTAAGAAGAAATAATCAGGTATGATGTTGGCGAATCAGAATACCCAATTCTGATTCATTTCTTACCTTTTTAGCCTCTTAAAACCCGCTCAAACGCCTCCAGTTGGGCGTCATTTTGCTAAAATTTGAATCAATACTGTATGTGTGATTCAAATCTTGATGACCGATGCCAGCCCGCGTAGGGCGGAACACGTTCCGCCGAATGCAGATTAAATGTAAATGAACAACGAAACACCCGGGAACGCACCCCAATTTAAGCTAAAAGCATACGCACTTTATCGACAACCAATTCGGAAGACAGGATATGACCGATCACCAACGCTATCGAATTACAATGTGGTTTGCAGCAGCCGTTATTATCTGTGCAAGCGTGTTGCTTGCAACGCCACCCACGCTGGCACAGAATGCAACAGAAGAACCCGGCGCTACACCAAGCACCGCCACTGCCAACAACAAAAAAGAGAAACAAGTCCGCCACACCCCCACGGTAACCGTGCAAAGTGTCCAAGCCATTCCACTGGAAGACACCGCAGCACAACAGGCCTTGAAACCCAAGGACCAGAGCTGGTGGCAATCCAAGCTGCCCAAGGCGGGGCAACCACCAGCGGCGCCGCGCCGCCATGCCGCCGATAAAGCCGCGAGCGAGTAGAACGCATAACAGCAACGGTCATTGCTGAACACCCGTTGGCGGGCTATGCCACCGTCCGCTGGCGTCCTCTAAACAATTGCACCACAATTGAGGCCATGACACGTTTCATGGCATTACTCGCTGTAATCGTGGGTGCGCTCACGGTACACAGCGCAGCACACGCCGAGACCGTCACTTACCTCCACACCGATGTATTGGGTTCCCCGGTAGCGGCAACGGACGAAGCCGGCAATGTCATTTGGCGGGAAGATTACAACCCCTATGGGGATAAAAGAATACAAGACCCGAACGCAACAAACCGAGACGTTTGGTACACCGGAAAACAACATAACGAACGCACCGGATTAAGCTACTTCGGGGCAAGGTATTACGATCCCACCGTAGGGCGCTTCACGGGGATGGATCCCGTTCGCTTCGATGGCGCCAACATCCATACCTTCAACCGCTATGCGTATGCGAATAACAATCCTTACAAATACGTGGATCCCGATGGGCGATTACCCATAATTGTGCCGATAATTGTAGGCATTGGGCTCGAGTTGGGTAACCTATATTTAGAGGCCCGCGACAACCACAATAACCCTTGCAATGATTGCGTGCGAAGTTCAGGTGCGTTCATTCCAGGACCAATCGGGGGCACCACAACGAAACTTGCGAGTCGAGGGTCGCTAGGTTTAGCAGATGACGGACTAGGGACAGGGCTAATAAAGGGAGTAGATGATGTTGTTAATAGCGCGTCTCGACCAGCGCGAGCTGGTTCGCAAGACTCGCGTGCACTTCAAGCTTTAAAGAAGAAAATAGATCGTAGAGACGATGCGTTCTCTGGTTTATCAAAGACGGAAGACACTGCAAATGATGTCATTAGACAGACGCTTAGTGCAGAGAATCCCATTGTCAAAACCTCCACTCGTAACGGTAAAATGCAGCGTGATGTTTTTGACCCAAGTACGGGAAGGGGCGTCAGGACAATTGATGGCGAATTCGATACATTTGTGAACTTTCATGGGAAGGAGTAGATATGCGCAACACACTTCCTTCGCAAAATTCGAGTTTATTAAAAAACTTGTTAGGAAAAAAAATCACTTCAGTAAGACGCCAGTTATTTAAAAATGACATGGATTTGGCTGATTACGAGCAGAATGCTGATGGGCCGGTTCAGTTTATTGTTAACGACAATTCAACGTTACATTTTGTTGCGGATACAGAACAATTTAGCATTGGCGTAGTATCAGGTGAAATGCCGCGCTATGGAGATAGTTATGAACTAACCGATGTTTCCGACAATGTTTTTTGGGGCGAAAGGATTGGAGAGAAAATCATTCAATTAACCCTTCTCAGATCCTCTGACTGGTCAGAAGATTACCCGAGTGAATTCGGTCTGGAAATTTTGTTTAAAAATGGAAAAAGCGTATTAATTGAATACAAGGACGAAGAGGATTTCCCAGATATGATTAGAGTGGCTGACCATTGCACAGAACAGCGCTGTATCACTCAAATAGTTGAGTAGTCGGCACTGACCCCTATTTGAAGCTGTTCTCTGCGAAAAATAAATTCACCATTAGCAAGCGGAGGGCGCAATGCATTGCGCCGGATGATAGATAACACAAACTCGAGTATGTAATTTGTAATAATAGAATGTACTGTGAAAAATCTGAGATGAGAACCGCACAGCTATCCAAGTCAGTTCTCAGATTTTTTTTGCCGCCGGGCGTGCGCCACATTCCTACACCCATATCTATGACGAAGCGTCCAATCTGATCGAAGTCCTGTGTACCGCCACCAATCCCGGACTCTTTTACACCTATGACGGGGACGATCAACGCATCAAAGAGCGCATTAATGGTACAGACCGTTACTTCGTCTACAGCCCGCGTAGGGCGGAACACGTTCCGCCGAATGCAGATAAATGTAAAGGAACAATTGGAGATGTGAACAATAGAAGGAACAATAGGGGACGCGCACACCAGGGAACGCACCCGATTTAAGCTAAATGCATACGCATCTTATCGACAACCAATTTGGAAAACAGGATATGACCGATCACCAACGCTATCGAATTACAATGTGGTTTGCAGCAGCCGTTATTATTCATGCAAACTTACTCTTGGGCATGCAACCCACACTGGCCCAGAATGCAACAGAGAATACGGCCACTGCACAAAGCACTACCAGCGGTCAGAATACCGGCGGCAATGCTAACAACAAAAAGAAGAAACAAACCGGGCGCACACCGTCGGTCACCGTGCAAAGTGTCCAAGCCATTCCACTGGAAGACACCGCAGCACAACAGGCCTTGAAACCCAAAGACGCCGCCTGGTGGCAATCCAAACTGCCGAAGGCAGGGCAACCGCCGGTACCACCTAGACGTCATGCGGCGGACAAGCAGACTAACAGGGAGGGCGAATGATGACCACTAAAACATCTATGGCCGCATTCCTCAATCGGTTACTCACCGCAGCACTCGTGTTATGTGCACTGACGCTATCAACAACAACACAGGCCGAAACCGTCAGAGGGCCGTATCCGTTGGATTACGCAGGCTCAAGCGGCGGCATTACTGCTAGCCGTACAGCGGGAACCGAATGCAACGCACCTAAGTGATTTTATTATATTGGCGTTGCACACCGGTTGTCGTAAACAGGAGTTACTGGGATTGCAATGGTCGCGTGTTGATCTGCGAGCGAAGTTGTTTTACCTCGAAAGACAGCACACCAAAAACAAAAAACGACGATCGATTCCATTAAACGACGCGGCGGTGTCTGTTCTAAAGAATCGATTGCGATTTAGAGCCGAAAACTGTCCCAATAGCGAGTGGGTTTTTTGTCATCGAGATGGAAGACGGCTTAAAGATGTTAAGCGTGCATTTGCCACTGCGTGTCAACGCGCAGGTATTAAAGATTTTCGCATTCATGATTTGCGTCACACGTGTGCAGCGTGGTTGGTGACTGCAGGTGTTCCATTAAGTACGGTACGCGATTTACTCGGTCACAGTAGCGTAACGATGACAGAGAAGTATGCGCACCTCGCACCGGAAAATGTACGTGCCGCTGTGGCACAACTTTTGCCTAAGTCACATTCCGGTCACAGTGTAGTTGCACTATACGATGACGTGCGACAGGGCGTGCACTAAAGTGTTTGTAATGTAAGGCAAATTTTGGTGGAGCGGAGGAGGATCGAACTCCCGACCTTCGCATTGCGAACGCGACGCTCTCCCATCTGAGCTACCGCCCCATTTACAGGTACTTGGTGACTTAAAGTTTGGCCTAGATGGGTGTAGTTTAAAGGAGTTAAGAATTGTGCTCCAGACCCCCTTCCGATAGTTTTTCGATTTCAAATATCAGCCCGACCGTGATTTATGCCACAATGATCCTCAGATTTTGCCAATTGCAACACAAGACCTTCGTTACGAAGATTCTGTATCAAGGATTCATTTATGGCTAATATTTCAGCTTTTTCACCCAATGTGCAAAAGGCGCTCGACATTTTTACCCGTAAAATTCCATTCAATCAATTGATGGGTTTCGAGTTTTTTCACCCTCAACCTGACCGAACCGCGTTGAAATTTGACATGCGTGATGAGTTGGTGGGCAATTTCATGCGGGGAAATTTGCATGGTGGTGTTATTTCCAGTGCCCTGGACGTGGTCGGTGGCATGGTAGCGTTCGTGTCGGTACTGAGTAAACAATACGAAAATACCGATGAGGTCGACGTCAATGCATTCGTCCGGTTAGGTACCATCGATTTACGGGTCGACTATTTGCGACCGGGTTTCGGCAAGCGATTCGTGGCTACAGGTTATAATTTGCGCACAGGCAGCAAGGTCGCAGTTTCTCGCATGGAGCTTCACAACGACGAATCGGAACTGATTGCGGTTGGTACCGGCGCCTATATAGTTGGGTAACAGGCAGCACTTCATTCGCCGATTTAGTGGCGTTAAACTTGTATCAGCAGGACGGATAACCACATCATTGTAAATGGCAGAACCTGACCTTATTGATGATAGCGAGCCGGAGGTCCCGTCAAATCCCGGCGAAATTTTGACGCAGGAACGTAAGAGTTTGCGTCTGAGTCAACAGGATGTGGCCGATCAGCTCAATTTGCGTGTCGACGTTATTGACGCTATTGAATCCGGTGATTTTGAAAGTATCCCTGGTGGCGAGACTTTTGTGCGTGGCTATATTCGTGCTTACGCGCATTTGGTGGATATAGATGAAGAAGATGTGCTGGAAGAGCGTAACTATGTATTAACGCCTGACGTCGATTTCAAACCCGCGATTGGTCGGGTAGTGGATAAAAAAAGCCCACGCCGTAAGCGGCGGCGGATACGAAGCAGTCATTCACGATTTGGCCTGGTACTTGTGTTTCTCGCGGTGGTGATTATTGCCACCTGGAGTTTTTCCGACATTCCGAAATTTAATATCGGTCAATGGTTCGGATCATTAACCGAATCCAATCAAGAAACGGTTGCTGAAATTAGTCATCGGCAAACCGGCGATTTGCCGGTACAGGTCAATGTGACGCGATTGGACACATCTGAATTTAATAAGCAACAAAGTAATCAGAATCGGGAGGATGCCCCCGCTGTTATCTCACAAATGGATACGGATACACAGCCAGTGGCTAGCGTTATTGTTGACAACAGTGTATCAAATACTGATCCGGATTCAATGGCCACAGAAAAGACACTGGTCATTGGGACCGACCCGTTAAGCGAAGTTGCGGAGGCGTTGCCACCAACCGAGGCTATGACGCCTGAATCTACCGGTGACACCATCAGTTTGACTCAAGATGGCGCTGTTATCACACAAACTGCTGATACGGCTAGATCGACGGATGACGTTGTGGTATCGACACAAAACTCCCTGATGTTAGTATCAGAAGACGCATCATGGGCTGAGGTGCGTGATGCTACCGGCCAACGATTGTTGTATGCCATGTTACAACCTCGGCAGGCACGCAATCTTAGTGGTCAGGCTCCGTTTGACATCACGTTGGGCAACGCTTCTACCGTCAAAATTCGTCTGGATGACAGCGCGTTGGATATTTCCGATCATATCCGTCCGGGTAGAACTGCGCACTTGCGCGTAGACACTGATGGTGTATCCAAGACACGCTAAATGTTTTGCTAGTGCATCTTCGTTCGAATCTCTCGAGCAAATCACATCTGTGCAATTTCAGCCGCTGAGCAGAAAAATGGTGTTTTGATGGCAAATTAAGTGAATTGGAGCAAACACTTAAAATTCGGAAAAAGGGTGTAGTGTTTCCGATTGTCCGACGGTATACTCTAATATTGTCAAAACCCGGGGGGGTTGTTTTAGACAACTGCTGTGAATGGAATGCCATAAACTTTATGCGGTTTCTGAGGAGCCGCGTTAGCTTAGTGAGGACGAAATGCTCATTTTAACCCGCAGAATCAGCGAGTCACTGATGATTGGTGACAACGTAAAAATTACTGTATTAGGTGTTAAAGGAAATCAGGTGCGTATCGGAATCGAGGCGCCCAAGGATGTCCCGGTGCACCGTGAAGAAATATTTCGGCGGATACAAATCGAACAGGAAATTTCCGGCGAGAATACATCTGCTGACGACGCTTCGGTAGGGTAAAACGAAACACTCGAGTGCACTAACCGGATTACCGGGTAGTTGTCTATTCACAAAGTGTTTCGTGATACCTCGCCAAGGTTCTGACGATCACCGGGTTCGTTGTCATTACCTTGCAACTGAGTTCGCCTGGTCCGGCGTTGTTCCAGTGGTACGATCAGTATTGACATCATAGGTGGCACAATCAGTAACGTGATTATCGCCGACAAGCTGAGACCACCGACGACCACAGATCCCAAACCCCGATAAAGTTCCGATCCCGCCCCGGGAAAGAATACCAGCGGCATCATGCCAAACACACTGGTTAGTGTGGACATGAATATCGGTCGTATGCGATTTTGGGTGGCCGTCGTAATCGCATCGAGCGCGGGTAGTTTGTCCGTGCGAAAGTGATGCAAGGCTTGATGTACCAGCAAAATGGCGTTATTCACCACAATGCCAATCAGAATCACAAAACCCAACATGGTCAACATGTCCAACGGTTGAATCGTGTCGGAGTAGATATTCAATACGGTGAGTCCGGCGATGCCGCCGACCGCAGCAATAGGTACGGACAACAGAATAATCAGCGGATAAACGAAGCTTTCGAATAACACGGCCATCACCAGATAGACAATGACCAGTGCGATCAAAAGATTGACCGCCATGGCGTCTCGAGTTTCGATCAATTTGTCAGCGGTACCGGATAGCACCAAGCGTACGCCAGGGGGCAGTCCTTCTTCTTTCAGCACCTGAATGACTTCTTGCTCAATCGTTTCAATCGCGCTTTGTAAAGCGACTTCAGTGACCGGTCGAACTTCCAAAGTAATAGTGCGAAATCGCTCGCGATGGCGAATCTCAGTGGGTCCAGCCGTGGTTTCGATGCTGACCAGAGATTCCGCCGGAAGAATGCGGCCACTCGATGTAACAACAGGCAAGTTTCCTATGCCTTGGGTTTGTTTTACGAACTTCTTCGGGCCTTGTAAAACCAAGTCAATGGTTTTGCCCTGATTGGAAACTTCCGCGACGCGGATACCGTCATTGAACGCGTCAATGGTATCCGACACTTGCCGCGCGGTGAGTCCACTGTCCGCCAGACGCAATCGGTTTGGGTAAACCCGTAACTCCGGGGCACCTAACTCGAGGCCGGGATTGGGCCGCCATTCGTGTCCTTGATCGAGCGGAAAGAGTTGTATGATTTTAAGAAATGCCCGGTTAGCGACTTCCAAAATGACATCCAGATCAGGCCCCGATATGTCCAGGTCGACCTTGCGCCCGCCTCCGATGCCACGCCCGAAAACGGATGGTTGGTTGATGAAACCGAATGTTCCGGGTTCTTTGAATGCGGGTTCGCGTAGAACGGGTTTAAGCAAAGCGACCCGTTCCGGATCGACAGATACCGCACCCAAAAAAGTTTGGGCACGGGTGGCGACAAAGAAAAAACGTTCGATCTTGGGTGGTTCGCCTGGTGCTGACTCCGGCCCCGTTTCCGTTGCCCAAAAAGGACGAATATCGTGTTCGATGTCTTGTGCGATTTCAGTCATGGTGTCCAAGTTATATCCGGGCGGTGGAATGATGATGCCGAATAACAAATTGCGGTTTCCTTCCGGCAAGTATTCCAGTTTGGGGAAGAATTTCCAGGCACCTAAACTCGCCGTCGCGGTAACAATGGCGACCACGCAAAACGCTAACACTCGATTGCGCACTACCGCGGTGGTAAAACCCGTAATCCAGTGCACCAGTATTGCGGCGACAGTATCGATAAGTGGTAATCGTAAGCGGACTAAGCTTTTGCTTTCACGACCTCGCTGACCAAAGCCAAACAGGTTTTTTGACAAAGCGGGAATAACGGTAATGGAAACGATTAGTGACAAACTAACCGCGACAGAAATGGCCACTGCAATATCACGGAATAGCTGCCCCGCCTCCAATTGCATCACCAGAACCGGGATAAATACCATAATGGTGGTCAGCACCGAAACCAATACTGCCCCCCACACCTGACTGGCGCCTTCATAAGCTGCCCGCGCGGCGGAATGGCCTTTTTCCCGCAAGCGATAAATGTTTTCCAGTACGACAATAGCGGCGTCCACCACCATACCCACGGCAAACGCCAAACCCGCTAACGACACGACATTAATGGAGCGTCCGAGAGCCGCCATGGCTACAAATGCGCCGATGACCGAAACCGGTATTGCAATTGAGACCACCAGGGTCGCACGTACGGAACGCAGAAACAGCAATAAGATGATGGCGGCCAATGAACCGCCCACCCAAATATTCTGTTGCACCAGATCGATGGCGGAATTGATGTACACTGTTTCGTCATACACTTGACGTAGACTCAAACCGGCGTCCGGAACGACGGATTCGTTCAATTCGTCAACTGCTTCACGGATACCTTGCATAATTTCGATCACATTTGCGCCGGTCTGCCGCTCGGCGTTAAATGCAAGGGCCGGTTTACCCAACAGTCGGATTGAAGCGGCGGGTTCTTTGTATCCATAAGCGATGTCAGCGACATCACCCACGGTAACACGGCCAACACGGCCGGTACCGTCATCAGCGAAGGAGCGCAATACCACATCGCGGATACTCGCGATGGCATCCAGTTCACCCTCGGTACGTACAACATAACGGCGTTTACCTTCATCGACGCTGCCAGCGGTTGTAGCGACATTGGCTGTGCGCAGGGACTGCAACACATCACTGACGGTGAGGCGATAACGGGCTAACAACTCCGGCTCGACGGTGATTTCAATTTGTCGTTCACTGCCGCCAAAAACATTAACCCGCCCAACCCCAGGTACCCTCTCAATACGCTCCTTAATAATGTCCTCGACAAAATCACCAAACTCATGTACCGGTGGTTCGGTACCTTTCAGATGTTGCACGATAAACCAGGCGATAGCATTGTCTTCGCTGCCGGCGGTGTCTAGCGTGGGTTGGTCTGCTTCATCCGGATAGCTGGCGACTCGGTCGAGACGATTCGCCACCAGCAACAACGCACGATCCATGTTGGTGCCGACTTCAAACTCCAGAGTAATACGCGAGCGTCCTTGTTCCGAACGGCTGGTAATCTCCTTTAATCCTTCCAGCCCCGCGAGTTGTTCTTCCTGGCGATTGGTAATGTCGCGTTCAATCTCCGCTGGAGCCGCGCTGCGCCAATTGGTCGTGACCGTAATTACGGGACGGTTTACATCCGGAGCGAGTTGAATAGGTATGGTCTGTAGAGCGACATAGCCAAACAGAATTACCAACAGGACTGCCGCGATAACGGCGATAGGTCGGTCTATGGATAAGCGAATTAGATTCACGATGGTGGGGCGACTTGCACGGGTTGGTCGGGTCGTAAACGTTCATTACCCCGCACGACAACGACATCACCTGGGTTGAGCCCGTTCATAACTTCGATTCGGTTACCCAATGCTTCACCTAACTGAATGGCTTGTAACTTAGCCGTATTGTCTTCCACCCGATAAACGATATTTCCCTGGCTGCTGCGAATAACAGCATCTTTGTGCACTGACACCACATTGCGTGGTGCGCCAACTGGAATGAATACGGTCGCGCTTTGGTCTGCTGCCAGGGGTTTTTTGGTATCACCGAGTTCTACTTTAAAACGCACGGCGCGGGTACGGGTTAACGGATTTTCCTCGGGAACAATCGCGCGTAACACGGCGCTATGTTGGGTTCCGTCATCAAGGTTGATGTTGACACGGGTTCCTTCAATCAAACCGGACAAGCGATCGAAAGGTACATCGGCCTCGAGTTCCAAAGTTTGGTCGGTCAACATGCGTACTATAGCTTGTCCGCTCTGTATGTAGGAGCCACTTTCAGTGAGCCGCTGAGTGACTACGCCGGAATAGGGCGCTAGGATGTCTGCATACCCGAGCCGTATTTCAGTCAGCTTAAGTTGCGAACGCGCCGCTGCGATGGCGGCCTGCGCTTCATTGATGCGAGCACTAGCGATGTTAGCGTTTTGACGGGCATCATCGTAAGCAGCTTTAGTCGTAGCGGCGGAATCTTTCAAACGTTCAAGACGTTTTACCTCTTGCTGTGCTAATTGCAACTCGGCTTTGCGTGTAGTCAAGATGGCATTCGCGCTATCCACGGCGGCGGCGGCGACATCGCGTTCCGCAGTCAAGATCTCGATGTCAAGTTGCGCAATCACATCGCCTTTTTGTACCCGGTCCCCTGCTTCAACCAATACTCGATGTACTGGGCCGTCTATTCGTGCGGCCACCGTGCCTGCTTGTTGCGGTACCAAACGGCCAATCACTGGAATAGTTTGGATTAGGGGCTCGCTTTTCACCTCATCGACACCAACCAACGCCGGTTCTTCTTGTGCAGTTACGAAAGAATGTGACATAGCAAGCATTCCAAACGCATAAAACAAATCTCTAGCGCGTTGCGCTAAGAAATTAAACTTCATCGAGTGATTCATATATCATTTTGACATACCCATTCTAAACTAGTTGACTGGTGATGTACTGCAAATTACCTTGGCCGTAGCATGCGTTCTGGTTTGACATGCTGATCGAACTCTTCCTCGCTAAGCAATTTCAATTCGACCGCGGCTTGTTTTAACTTGATTCCTTTTGCATAGGCGGTTTTAGCAATTTTCGCCGCATTGTCATAACCGATAATCGGGTTTAACGCAGTGACCAACATCAACGAGTTATCAAGATGCCGTTGTATCGCGTCTAGGTTTGGTTCAATGCCTACGGCGCAATTGTCATTGAAACTGTTGCAGGCATCCGTCAGCAGACGGATCGATTCTAACAAGTTATGGATCATGACCGGTCGGAAAACGTTGAGTTCCAAATGCCCGTTACTGCCTGCTATACCGATGGTGACATCGTTGCCCATCACCTGTGTCGCTACCATGGTCATTGCTTCAGACTGAGTAGGATTCACTTTGCCAGGCATGATGGAACTGCCGGGTTCGTTAGCGGGAATATTGATCTCTCCAATCCCACAACGCGGACCGCTTGCCAGCAATCGGACGTCGTTGGCGATTTTCATACATACCGTGGCGGAATGACGTAACGCCCCACTCATTGAGACAATAGCATCGTTTGCAGCTAAAGCCATAAATTTATTAGGTGCCGATGTAAACGGTGCCTTACTCAATTCAGCGATTTTATCCGCCACTCGTGTAGCCCATTCAGGATGGGAGTTCAGCCCGGTGCCCACGGCAGTGCCGCCCAGTGCGAGCTCGTATAGCCCTGACAACGCACTTTTGATTTGTTTTTCGCTGAACCGCAGTTGGGCGGTATAAGCCGATAATTCGTCACCTAATGTGAGCGGTGTTGCATCCATTAAATGCGTGCGCCCGGTTTTGACAATACCATTAAATGCTTGCGCTTTTTGTTCGAAGGTTTGTGCTAAGTCATTCATAGCTGGCAGCAGTTGTTGTCTAATTTCACCCACAGCTGCCACGTGCATGGCAGTTGGAAAAAAATCATTCGAGGACTGCGACATATTGACATCGTCATTGGGGTGTATTGGTGTTTTGCTCCCCATCGCGCCACCCGCCAGTTCAATGGCGCGGTTAGCGATGACTTCGTTGGCGTTCATGTTGCTCTGCGTGCCACTACCGGTTTGCCAGACCACCAAAGGAAAGTGTTGGTCCAGATCGCCGTTGATCACTTCATCGCAGGCAGGGGTGATCAGATCCATTTTGTCTTTGGGTAATTTCCCTAAATCATGATTGGCCAATGCGGCTGCTTTTTTGACGATGCCAAAGGCACGAATAAGTGGCTGCGTAAAACGGTAGTCGCCGATTTTAAAATTGCGTAAAGAACGTTCGGTTTGTGCGCCCCAGTAACGGCTATTGTCGACTTCAATTTCGCCAATGCTGTCGGTTTCAATACGTTTATTCATTGGTTGTCCTCCTGTTTGAGGATTTGGCTCATGATGTTGCCGTCGATATTGCCACCGCTGACAATCACACCGGCACGGCCTTTGGCCTGCACAGACGCGCTTAACAACGCAGCCACACCTAAAGCCCCGGAAGGTTCGACCACCAGTTTGGTCCGGTAGAACAAAAATCGAACGGCCTCAATAATGGCTTGTTCAGACACCGTTTGCATGTCGTCAACATAACGTTTTATTAACTCAAAAGTAATTTTACCGAGCGACTCCGTGCGGGTACCGTCGGCTATGGTATCTGGGTTTTTTATCGATTGCAGGGTTCCGCTGCGAAACGAACGCACCGCGTCATCTGCTTGCTCCGGTTCAATGCCGATGACTTTGCAAGCGGGATTCAATGCCTTGGCGGTAATAGCCGATCCGCTGAGAAGACCGCCACCGCCACAAGGAACCAACAGCATGTCCAATGCTTCGAGATCCTCGAATAACTCCAATGCAGCCGTGCCTTGACCGGCAATAATATCTGGATGATCGAACGGCGGAATCAAAGTGTATCCATGTGTCTCAATCAACTCCTTTGTGATGTCCTCCCGCCGATATTGGTTTGCATCATAGTCAATCACTTTGGCCCCGTAGTGTTCCGTGGCCAAGCGTTTAACTATGGGTGCGTTGCTCGGCATTACGACGATCGATTTCGTATCGAACATTGATGCGGCCAGCGCTACAGCCTGTGCATGGTTGCCGGATGAGTGGGTGATGACACCTTGGCGTCGCTGAGCTGGGGTCAATCGTGAAATCGCGTTGTAGGCGCCGCGAAATTTGAACGCGCCGATGCGCTGCAAGTTCTCGCACTTTAAAGATACCTCAGCACCTGCAAGTTGGTTTAAAGATCGAGAGGTGATTATCGCGGTTTTACGTACATGTTTTTGCAACCGGTTATGTGCACTGGTGACGGATGTAAACCATTGTGGTAACGCATCAAACGGTATGTCATAGTTACATGAAAGCATGGGGTTTGTTACTCAAAGGGCAGAACGGTAGTGTAGAATCGAAACAGGCTGATGCGAATTGTTATCAGCGGTACACCTACAGTATACAAATTCTACCGTTACTAGATTTCGACATGGAACGTGTTTGCGTGCGTTTTGTTATTAACTCAGTTAACTCATCCAGAGGAAAAGAGTTTGAATGCCAAATTACCAGAACTGATTCTAAACGAAACAGGAATAAATCCAGAGTTTGCAGTCATCTGGTTGCATGGCTTGGGGGCCGATGGGCATGATTTTGAACCCATTGTTCCGGAATTAAAGTTACCCCAGGATACACCAGTACGTTTTATCTTTCCTCATGCGCCGCATCGTCCTATAACATTGAATGGTGGGATGGTTATGCGCGGCTGGTACGACATATCCGGTATGGAAATCGTTCGTCACGAAGATGCACCCGGTATTGAGGCGTCAGCGCAAATCGTGCGTAATCTAATCACCGATCAAGAGAAGCAGGGTATTCCCACGGAAAGGACTATATTAGCGGGCTTTTCTCAAGGGGGGGCCGTTGTCTTGTTTGCTGGGTTACGCCACCACAAAAAACTGGCCGGTATTATGGCGTTATCCACTTATTTGCCCTTGTCGGATCGGACCAACGATGAAGTGAGTCCCGCCAATCGAAAAACACCGATATTCATGGGGCACGGATTATGCGATCCCATCATTGCTTTGCCGATCGCAGAAGCGAGTAGGGCAGTGCTACAAGAGCTCAACTATGATATTGAGTGGCACACTTATGTTATGCCGCATTCGGTTTCACCGGAAGAGATAGCGCACATTGGTAGTTGGTTAAAAAAAATAATGGCCGCGGCTAAAACCGAGGTAGGCAATGGGCCACTATAGTTGAATACTGGGTTGTTTCCCTTTTATATAATCTATGTTTTGTTGCGCACCGCTGGCAAACGGGTTGACTTCTAGAGTTTGCTGAAAAGCCTCTAACGCGGCATCGAAGTTGCCTAGTTCCATATAGATCAAACCCAGGCCGGACAGGGCACCGAAATGACGGGGCTCGAGCAACAATGTTTGTTTAACGTCTTCTGCTGAGTTGGTGTAGTCACCAATAAGATAGTAAAGGGTCGCGCGTTTATTCCATCCTTCCGCATACTCAGGTGATATGTCAACCACACGATTGAACGCTTCCAGCGCCTCCGAGAAACGCCGGTTTTGCATGGCACCGATGCCTTGTTGCATGAGTTTCGTAGTTTCTTCATCGGTAACTTCGTGCCAAATCGCCCAGATCGAGCGTGTTACTTCGGCAGCGCGTTGTTCATCCGCTGTCTCTAACAATTCGTTGAACAGATCGTCTAAACGCGGGTCATTCTGGTCGGCGAGAATGAAATTCCAAATAGGTAGGACGAGAACCGACAAGATGATTAATCGCCAAGTCTTCATAACAAAAGTATGTCCCATTTTTTACTTCTAGCCAAGTTCATGTTTTACGACGCAGTTGCTTGATTAATAGTCGTCAAAACCTGCTCGTGCAACGCCTTGGAAGCGGATGCCAGCACTCGTTTTCCGGAATGTTTTGTCAATGCTGCGCCGGTCCAATCAGAAATACAACCACCCGCGTTCTCTACGACCGGTACCAAAGCAAGGTAGTCGTAAGGTTTCATATCCGCCTCCATGACAATGTCTACATGACCGCAAGCTAAAAGACCGTATGCGTAGCATTCAGCACCAAATATCCGACCCCGTGCTTTGTTTGTGACCGCGTCGAAACACAGTCGTTCATTATCGTCGAACATATCGATAGTGGTCGCGTGCACCCATGCGTTCTTCAAAGATTCGTTTTTGTTAGTATGGCAGGCACTGTCGTTGTAAGTACAGCCGTTGTTGTGAATGCCTAACCAGCGCTCTTGCAAAACAGGCGCGTCGATGATACCCAGGACCGGTTTGTCTCTACATAACAACGCGATGAGTGTTCCGAACGTTGGTTTGCCGGAAAGAAAACTTTTTGTGCCATCGATGGGATCCAGCGCCCAGCACAGGTCGCTCGTGGAACGGACTTCTTCGTATTCCTCACCGATAATGCCGTGATTGGGATAACATTCTCTGATAAGTGCGCGTAGCGCCAGTTCGGTCTCACGATCGGCAATCGTGACCGGTGAAAGGTCGCTTTTTTTTTCGTCATCGACACGGGTCCTAAAGTATTTCTTTATGCTAGTACGGGCCGTGTCCGCCAATTTGTCGGCAAAATGTGCGAATTCGATCCAATCGTTGTCGTTCATGGTGTATGTTGTGTTAACAGATGCGGAAAAGAATTGTGTTTCACCGGCAGTTTAGCTTAAATTCTCCGTGAGAATTCGGGGAACTCTGACAATCAGGGTTTCCCCGAGCATAGGTGTATGCACGTATTTTCAAGGATCCGAGTCTTTTTGCAAGGACGATTGCAATTGGGAGAAAAACAAAAATCGCACTTTTTGTTTTTCGTGCTCTGAGAATTCAGGGACGACATTCAGAGCTATCTTAAAACGAACGATTTAGAACATTGACAATGAAACCGAGACTGGAGGTTTAAAAAATGAAAAATAGATTACGTCGATCAAGTGTTGCCTGTATGTGCGGTGCTGCAATCATGTTGTCCGGTGCTAGCAGCGCCGAAGTGGAATCCACCGATTCTATTATATTGACTTTGCATGACTGGACCGGGCAGTACATCACAACCACCATCATGGGGCGTGTATTGCAGGAAATGGGTTATAACGTTGAGTATCAACAAGCAGATTATCTTGCACAGTTTGCCGGTTTGGAGTCCGGCGATTTACATGTCGCCATGGAGATGTGGGAAACCACCGGTAAAGATGCCATGGAAGCGAGTCTTACAACCGGTAATACGGTTGATTTAGGTGAGACCGGTATGCAAGCCATTGAAGAATGGTGGTATCCGATTTATATGAAAGAAAAGTGCCCCGGTTTACCCAACTGGGAAGCCTTGAACGATTGCGCCGAAGCGTTTTCAACACCGGAAACCGCACCCAGAGGGCGCTATCTCGGCGGTCCAGTGACTTGGGGTGGATATGATGATGAGCGTGCCGAGGCGTTAGGGTTGGACTACGAAGTAGTGCATGCGGGTACCGATGCCGCGTTGTTTGCCGAACTCGAATCTGCCTATCAACGTCAAGCGCCCTGGTTAGGTTGGGTGTACACACCGCATTGGGCGCCGATCAAATTCGAGGGTGAGTTTGTCGAATTTCCGGCGTATAGCGACGAGTGTTATACCGATGCCAGTGTCGGCATCAATCCGAACATGGCTTATGACTGTGGTAAACCACGTGGCTGGATTAAGAAAGTCGGTTGGAAAGGCGGTGAAGACAAATGGCCGTGCGCTTATCAGGCAATAAAAAACTTTACCATCGATAACCAAAGCATGGGTACCATGGTGGGTGAGGTGGATTTGGATGGGAAGACTGTAGAAGAGGTGGTAGAGAACTGGTTATCTGCGAACGAATCGACGTGGAAGGCATGGACGCAGTGTGGATAATTTTTAACTAACAAAGTTCAAGCACAAGGAGCGGGCTGGCCATCATCGGCAGCCCGCTCGCTTTTTATAATATCCGTCCCGTGAGCACCACGACCCTTTCATGCAATAACGTCTGGAAGATTTTTGGCAAAAACGCACAGTCGTTTCTCGCAGATTGCCCAACCCCGTCCATGGGTGAGCTACGTGATAACGGTCTTATTGGTGCAGTACAAGATGCTACCTTTGCCGTTCAAACCGGTGAAATTTTTATTATTATGGGTTTGTCCGGCTCCGGCAAATCGACTCTGGTCCGTTGCATGTCGCGGCTAATTGCCCCCACGGCAGGCGAAGTCGTTTTTCAGAATCAGGATCTACTTAAAATTTCCGAAAAAGAACTCATTCAAATCCGGCGGCACAAAATGGGTATGGTATTTCAACACTTTGCGTTGCTACCGCATTTGACCGTACTCGGCAATGTGGCGTTTCCATTGGAAATCCAGGGAATTGATCGTCCAAGCAGGGAAAGACGTGCTCATGAAGTCATCGAATTAGTCGGTTTAAAAGGGCGTGAAGGCTACTATCCACGCGAACTATCCGGTGGCCAACAACAACGGGTGGGTATCGCACGTTCGTTAGCGGTAGAACCGGATATTTGGTTTCTAGACGAACCTTTTTCTGCGCTTGATCCACTCATTCGACGGGAAATGCAAGACGAGTTTTTGCGTTTGCAAAACGTGTTGAAGAAAACCATCGTGTTTATTACCCACGATTTCGATGAAGCCATCCGGTTGGCTGATCGCATTGCCATCATGCAGGATGGAAAAATCATTCAGATCGGAACACCGGAGCAGTTGGTGCTACACCCCGCCACGAGTTATGTCGCGGAGTTTACCCGGGATATTCCACGTGCCAAGGTGTTGTCAGCGCAATCCATTATGGCTTCTGTACAGGGAAACGAATCCAACGACAATCCGATCAATCAGCACACCAAGGTAGAGGATTTGGCGCCACAAGTGGTGAATTGTGCGCATCCCGTCGCGGTCGTTAACGACGACGGGGAAGTGGTTGGCCAGCTTGATCGTCAGCGTGTCATCGATGTACTGGTCAATCGTCCAACGAACTCATGAGTAGTGCGATAACAGCGTCAGAATTGTCTGGCGTGAGTAAGTACAGACATAGTCGTGTTACTTGGGGTTGGATCGCGCTATTGTTTGTGGGGTGGGGGATTTTTTGGCAACAGGAGTGGTGGCCGTGGGCGGTGAAGTATCCCCGCGATTGGATAGTGCCGTTGCGTTTTTGGATTAGCGATTTTATGAAATGGCTGATTAACGACCTCGATTTTGGTTTGTTTACTTTTAAACAAATGACTAGATCCCTGGCGTGGTTGCTCGAATGGCCACTGAATTTCGCCAAACAATTGTTGGCGCAAGGGTTTACCTTTTCAACCGATCCACGTGCGGCGGTCGTGTTGCCACGGGTGCCATGGTTGGCCGTCATAACCGTGTTGGGTATCTTGGCGTATTGGGTGCGTGATCTCAGGCTGACTTTGTTGGTAGTCGCTTGTTTGCTGTACCTCGTTATCTTCGGGCAATGGGACAGCGCCATGGTGACTTTAAGCTCGATTGTGATTGCTGTCCCGCTCGGTATCGGTTTGGGATTATTCATCGGCATACTCGGGTTCCGATCGGCACGTTTCGAGAAAATCATTACGCCCATACTCGATCTCATGCAGACCGTACCGGTGTTTGCCTATCTTGTCCCAGTTTTGTTTTTGTTTGGTTTCGGTCCGGTGGCAGCAATGATTGCAACTATGATCTATGCAACACCGCCCATGGTGCGGGTGACCATGTTAGCGCTAAAGCTAGTGCCGGCGGACACGGTCGAGTTTGGCAACATGGCGGGTTGTTCGCGCCGTCAATTACTGTGGAAAGTACAAATCCCCGCTGCCCGGCCTAGCCTGATGGTGGGCGTCAATCAAGTCATTATGTTGTCCTTAAACATGGTGATTATCGCATCCATGATTGGTGCGGGCGGTTTAGGTTTCGATGTATTAAGCTCGCTCAAACGATTGCAGATTGGCGCCGGTCTGGAAGCCGGTATTGCTATCACGTTGCTGGCCATTGCATTGGATCGCCTGAGTCAGGCGTTTGCCACACGCCCGCCACCGGCACACACCGAATCGCTAAAAACCTGGTGGCAACGCCACCCTTACTTGATCGCGGCTGTCGTCGTACTGGTGACAATGTGGTCGTTAGGCCGGGTGGTGCCTGCGATACAGGATTTTCCCGGACAGTTTCAGGTCACCACTAGCGCCTTTTGGGGTGATTTAGTGAAGTGGATTAATGTTAATTTCTTTGATCAGTTGGAAGCGGTAAAAACGTTTTTATTATTGAATCTGATGATTCCGTTCAAACGCTTTTTGTTATCCGTTCCTTGGGTCATTGTAGTTGCAGCTCTGGGATTTGCCGGTTATCGTCTGGGCGGTTGGAAGTTGGCATTACTTGTGGTGTCGTTAGCTTTGTTTATTGCCGTGACCGGTCAATGGGCGAAAGCCATGGTGACAGTATACTTGTGCGGGTTGTCAGTTTTCTTTGCAGGGCTTATTGGTATCCCTATTGGTATTTGGTCGGCACAGCACGAAAAAGCACACCGGGTAGTGCAAGTTGTCATTGATACGTTGCAAACCTTGCCGTCATTCGTCTATTTGATACCCGTTGTGATGCTATTTCGGGTAGGTGATTTTTCAGCTATGCTCGCGGTAATCGCCTATGCACTAGCACCGGCGATAAGATACACCGATCACGGTATTCGTCAGGTACCCGCGCATCTGATCGAAGCGGCGCAGGCGATGGGATGCACGAGTAGACAAATATTGCGGCGGGTGCAGCTACCCATCGCTTTACCCGAGATAATGCTGGGGATAAATCAGACCATTATGATGGCGTTGTCCATGTTGGTGATTACCGCCCTGGTCGGTACCCGTGATCTTGGGCAGGAAGTCTATATCGCCTTGACCAAGGCGGATACCGGTCGCGGCATTGTTGCGGGCGTGTCCGTAGCATTTATTGCCATAACGGCGGATCGCTTAATCAGTGCATGGGCCAGACGTAAGAAACAACAACTAGGATTAGCTGCGGTTTAGATATATAGCAAAATGAACAATGCATTAGATAGAATCATTAATCTCGATTTTTGGACGAGTAGGGTAGATCCGGAGCCGCTTAGTGGTGGCATTACCAACGCCAACTTCATGGTGACTGACGGGGGTAAGAAATACTTTGTCCGTGTCGGTGATGACATTCCCTTGCACGGCGTCATGCGTTTTAATGAATTAGCGGCCAGCCGCGCGGCTCATGCGGCGGGGATTTCACCTGAAGTTATTCACCATGCGCCTGGCGTCATAGTGTTGAATTTTGTCGAAGGGAAGACACTAACACCGGAAGACATACGTGAGTCCGTATACCTCGAACGTGTTTTCGATCTGATTTGCAAATGCCATCGGAATATTCCGGAATATTTGCGTGGCCCCGTGCTGGTGTTCTGGCCGTTTCAGATTGTGCGTGACTATGCCAATACACTGAGTAGTAACAAAGAACCTACGAGTCCCGAATTATTACGCTTGTTGGACATCGGACAAGCACTGGAGCAAGCGGTGGGTCCCGTTGATATGGTATTTGGTCATAATGATTTGTTGGCCGCCAACTTTATTGATGACGGTAAACGCCTGTGGTTGGTGGATTGGGACTATGCCGGTTTCGGCAGTCCTTTATTTGATCTGGGTGGCTTGGCCTCGAATAACAAACTCTCTAAGGATCAGGAAACATGGTTATTGGAGAATTATTTTGAACAACCGCTAAGCGACGAACTAAAGATCCGCTATGAGGCGATGAAATGTGCGTCATTGTTACGTGAGAGTATGTGGAGCATGGTGTCGGAAAAGTATTCCGAGATCGACTTCGATTACGCTGCCTATACGAGAGAAAATTTGGAACACTTCGAGAAAGCCTGGGCAGCGTTTCAACTAGTAAATCGGTAATTCACCTGCTCTTATAATAGATAACATCGCCCTGGGTGGGATCGCACAATCGATGACTGAGATTCCGAAACACGCCCGTGTGGTCATTGTTGGCGGTGGCATCATGGGTTGTTCCACTGCTTATCACCTCGCCAAAATGGGTGAGCGTGATGTGGTTTTGTTAGAACGGCATAAATTGACCAGTGGCAGTACATTTCATGCGGCGGGTCTGGTGGGTCAATTACGCAACCAAGCAGGGGTGACTCAACTACTGGGCCACTCCATCGAATTGTATAACAACCTCGAACAAGAAACGGGTCTCGCCACCGGATGGAAAACGAATGGCGGTTTACGTTTGGCATGTAACGGAGATCGCTTAATCGAGCTAAAACGTCAGGCCACGACAGCGCATAGTTTCGGTCTGGATATGCAAATTCTAACACCGGCCGAGGCGAAAGAAATATGGCCATTAATGGAAGTGCACGATGTCGTGGGCGCAGCCTTCTTGCCCACTGATGGCCAAGCAAGTCCCGCCGATATTACCCAAGCGTTGGCTAAAGGTGCGCGCATGCACGGCGCCGCCATTGTGGAAGATTGCGAAGTGATCGATGTGGCTGTCACAAGTGGACGTGTCGCAAGTGCCGTGACCAACGAAGGCAATATTGAATGCGAGGTGTTGGTGAACTGTTGTGGTCAGTGGGCGCGGCAATTTGGGCAACTGGCGGGTGTCAATGTACCGTTGGTATCGGTGCAACACCAATACATGATCACGGAAAAAATAGATGGTGCAGAGCCGGATTTGCCTACATTGCGCGACCCCGACCGTTTGACCTATTACAAGGAAGAGGTAGGTGGCTTGGTGATGGGGGGGTACGAACCCGATCCGATTTCTTGGGCTGTCGACGGATTTCCGCAAAACTTTCATTTCACTTTGCTGGAATCCAACTGGGAGCACTTTGAGCAACTCATGGAACTGGCGTTGCCAAGAGTACCTGCCTTGGAAGATGCGGGTATTAAAGAGCTGTTAAACGGTCCGGAAAGTTTTACCCCGGATGGAAATTTTATTCTCGGTGAGGCACCGGAAGTCAATAACTACTTTGTCGGTGCCGGGTTTAATGCTTTTGGTATCGCCTCTGGTGGGGGTGCAGGCAAGGCCTTAGCGGAGTGGATTGTTGGCGGCGAAGCGCCCTACGACTTGTGGGCCGTTGATATCCGGCGTTTTGGCGCTCCCCATCGCGACATACGTTGGGTGCGCGAACGAACACTCGAAATGTATGGCAAGCATTACACCATGGCCTGGCCATTTGAAGAGCACACCAGCGCACGGCCAACCAGACGTTCGCCATTGTACGAGACACTAAAGCAATCGGGTGCCTGTTTTGGGGAAAAACTCGGGTGGGAGCGGCCGAATTGGTTTGCCCCTAGTGGCATTGATGCGCAGGATCAACATTCTTTTGGACGGCAAAACTGGTTCGAACATGTTGGTAATGAGCATAAGGCGGTGCGCGAACGCGTCGCCGTATTCGATCAAACGTCGTTCGCTAAGTTTATGTTGACAGGCACAGATGCCGCCAACGCACTAAATTGGATTTGTTCCAATAACATTGATAGGGCGCCGGGCAGTGTCATCTACACGCAAATGTTGAACACGCGTGGTGGTATCGAGTGCGACGTGACCGTGAGCCGCATTGACGAGGCGTCGTTCTATATCGTTACCGGCACCGGTTTTGCGACGCATAATTTTTATTGGATCAGCAAAAACATTCCTACGGGTATGGATGCTAAGCTCATCGATGTGACGAGTGCGTATGCAGTCTTATCGGTATTCGGCCCTGATTCCCGCGAAGTCTTGCAAAATGTGACGGATACGGACCTATCCAATCATAAGTTCCCATTTGCGACCTGGAGAGAAATTCACATTGGCGGTGTACCCTTACGTGCGATTCGGATTACTTATGTTGGAGAACTGGGTTGGGAATTGCATATCCCGGTCGATGGTGGGCTGACCGCGTACGAGAAGATTAAGCAGACAGGTAAAGAATTCGGCATTGTTAATGCGGGTTATCGAGCTATCGAAAGTCTGAGATTGGAAAAGGGCTATCGTGCGTGGGGCTCAGACGTTACCCCCGACCATACGCCATTAGAAGCCGGTTTGGGTCGGGCTGTTAAGCTGAATTCGAATGTCGACTTTATAGGTCGGGATGCGTTACGACAGCAAAATAAAAACGGCATCAACAAAATGTTGACTTGTTTTACCGTAGACGATCCGGAAGTTATTTTGATTGGCCGTGAAACTATTTATCGTAATGGCGAACGCGTGGGTTGGTTGAGTAGCGCGGGTTATGGTTACACGGTCGCTAAAAATATTGGCTACGGCTATGTCAGGAACGAAACGGGCGTGAACCAAGAGCATGTTTTGTCCGGAAACTACGAGCTGGAAGTTGCCGACCACCGGTTCCCCTGCCAGGTTTATCTCGAACCGCTTTACGATCCAAAAATGCAACGAGTAAGGTCTTAGGAAGGCTCTGAATGTCATCCATAAATTCTCAGAGCACGAGCAGTGCTACAGGGATGTAGCGTTTACGGACCTAAGGATGGAAAAACGAAAAATGTGATTTTCGTTTTTCTTCCAAAATCAAAAACCTATGGTTGTTGATTTTGTTGATACATCCTTGTATCAAAGAAAATCCTGAACAAATCAGAGTTTCCTAAATGATAAAAGCAGTTACATTTGATTTATGGGACACCGTTATTCATGACGATTCCGATGAACCCAAGCGCGCCGCCCAAGGGTTGCGTTCCAAGAAAGACGAACGTCGGCATTTATTGTGGCGGGCGTTGAACGATCAAGCACCCATTGATCTAGAAACCGTGTGCCAGGCTTATGACGTAGGTGATGCGGCTTTCAACCACGTGTGGCATGATCAATTTGTCACCTGGACGGTGCGTGAACGTTTGCAAGTCATACTCACCGGTTTGGGGCGAAGTCTACCGGAGGATGTGTTTGACCCACTTGTCTTGGATCACGAAGAGATGGAGGTGCGCATCCCCCCTGACACGACACCGGGCATTGCCGAGGCGCTAGCCGAACTATCAAAAAATCTCCCATTGGCCGTTGTATCCGATGCCATCGTTTCGCCGGGACGCTGCTTGCGTCAGTGGTTGGAGATAAACGGGCTCAAAGATTATTTTGAAGGTTTCGCTTTCTCCGATGAGGTCGGTCATTCCAAACCACACCGTGATATGTTTGCCAAAGCAGCCAGTGATTTAGGTGTTGAAATCCATGAGATGCTGCATATTGGAGACCGCGATCACAACGATATTAAAGGCTCTCACGCGCTGGGTATGAAAGCTATTTTGTATACTGGGACACGCGACACGGACAAAGCCATTACGACGGCGGACGCGGTGTGTGAGCACCATAAGGATTTGCCCGCAATCGTTGATCGCTTAACTCAATAGGAGCGAGGCATTATGGCGAATCATCCAAGATTTCTAGTTATTGATGGTTACAGCAAGGAAGGGCGTGACGGCTTGGAAGCGGGCGGTGCTACCACTGCCGGGCTTCTATATAAGAAAATGTTGCAAGACTGCAGTCCCGGTTGTGAGGTCGACATCGTTTATCCCGCGGACCCCGGCGTTAGTCTGCCACGTGGTACTGGATTGAGTTCTTATGATGGGCTCGCCTGGACCGGTTCGAGTTTAACCATTTGGAAAGAGGACCTGGCGGTGACACCGCAAATCGAGCTGATGAAAGCCGCCTACGAAGCGAAGGTGCCAAGCTTTGGCAGTTGTTGGGCGGCGCAAATTGGTGTGGTGGCTGCCGGTGGACGATGCGTCGCGCATCCTTATGGCCGGGAAATGGGTTTTGCCCGAAAAATAAGTTTAACCGACGCTGGCCGCGCACATCCCTTATATGCCGGCAAGCCCACCGTATTCGATGCCTTTATCAGTCACGACGATGAGGTGACACATCTACCGCCGGGCGCAGTGTGTTTGGCGGCTAACAGCTACACCAGCGTACAGGCCGTGGCCATCACGCACATGGGCGGTGTCATGTGGGCAGTGCAATACCATCCCGAATACGATTTGCACGAGATGGCGCGCTTAATGTATTGCCGCACCGAAAAACTCATCAGTCTTGGGTTTTTCAAAGATTATGACGACGCGCAGGCCTACATCGACAAGCTGGAAACCTTGCACCAAAACCCGGATCGTAAAGACCTCGCCTGGCAATTGGGTGTGGACGCCGATGTTATGAACGAAGACGTGCGCCATGTCGAAGTGCGCAATTGGATTGAGCAGCTAGTAGTACCGACAATGGCGCGGCGTTAGGGTCGGATATTTTGTTTGTTATCCAGTTTTTTGACGAATTGGAATAAAGAGATGTTCGTCCGAGAGACCTGGTTCTGCCAAACAGTGGCCCCGGTTTTTGGAAGCTAAACACTACGCAGCCTTGGCCGGGGCGCAATTCGAAACGCCCATTTCCGCAAGTGTTGTGCGTATAGCATCCAATGCTTGGTGCATTTGCTCTTCACCGAGACGGCCGATGCAGCCGATGCGGAAACTGTCGGCCACAGTGAGTTTGCCCGGATAAATAACAAATCCTTTTTCGCTTAGGTGGTCATAGAAAGTTTGAAAATCAAATGCAGGGTCATCCGGCATGTGAAATGTCACGATGATGGGCGCCTGTAACGCGTCTGGTAACAGCGTAACAAAACCCAGTTTGCGCATTCCATCGACCAGAGTTTGGCAATTGTTTCGGTAACGCGCTTCCCGTCCAGCCACACCGCCTTCTTTTTCATGTTCCAGTATGGCTTGGTGAAAAGCCATTAGCACATGGGTGGGGGGTGTGAAACGCCATTGCCCGTTACTTTGCATGGCAACCCATTGATCGTATAAATCGAGACTCAACGAGGGCGAATGCCCTTTACATCGTTCCAGCGTGTCTTGCTTTAAAATTGCAAAACCCATGCCGGGTACACCTTCAAAACATTTGTTAGACGATGCGACCAAGGCATCGAACGGTATCTGTTTTGCGTCCAACGGTATGGCGCCGAAGGCGCTCATGGCATCGATGATTAACTTGCGTTGGTGGCGGACCGTGACTGCCGCGATTTTTTCAATCGGATTGAGAATCCCGGAGGTGGTTTCACAATGCACCGCGATAACATGCGTGATGGTGGCGTCATTGCCCAGGATTTCGTCAAGTGTCTGGGGATCGTTGGGCGTGTCTTCCGGTGTTTCCAGCACAACGAAAGCGCGGTCATAGTATTCGCAAATACGACAGATTCTTTTACCGTAGGCGCCATTCACTAGTACCAGAGCTTTATCATTCGATCCCAGCAACGTGCCTATCGTTGCCTCCACGGCAAAAGTACCGCTTCCTTGTAGCGGTACGCACACATGAGTTTCGTTGGCGTTGGCGATGGCCGTCAGTTTTTCGCACATTTCCCGGTTGACGCAGATGAAATCCTTATCGCGCGAGCCCCAGTCATGCAGCATGGCGTGTTTGACGGTTGCGGATGTTGTCAGCGGGCCAGGGGTAAGCAGCCAAGGGTCGGATTCTTGTGCCATAGGCTATTAAATTATTAGAGGGAGTTAGTTGGGGCAAATATGACCAGAGCTGTGAAATAAGTCAATTTACCATTGCCAGTTCATGTTCTTTGTCAGGCAATTGATCTATGATTGATCTGCCAATACACTGCGCGGTCTGAAATTTATTCATCCTGATTTTTTCTGGAGCAAACCACCATGAGTATACCCGCCACCGATGTCGCCGGCGTTCCCGTACGTGAAGAGAAAATGCGCATTGCCGGTCAAAAAGTCGATGGGGATACGGGGAAGTCGATTGATGTTTTAAACCCGTATAACAATAACGTCGTCGGCACCGTACCACGTGCCAGCCTCGCGCAGGTGGCAGAGGCTTTTGAGATTGCGGCCAACTACAAACCGAAGTTAACCCGTTATGAGCGTCAACAAATTTTATCCAAGACCGCGCAACTTCTGAATGAGCGAAAAGACGAGATTTCCGATGTAATCACCGCCGAATGCGGATTATCGAAAAAGGATTCGTTGTACGAAGTCGGTCGCTCATTCGATGTGTTCACCCTATCGGGTCAGTTATGTATTCGAGATGACGGCGAGATCTTTTCGTGTGACCTCACGCCCCACGGCAAGCAACGCAAAATTTTTACCCAGCGCGAACCGTTGACCGCGATTTCCGCTATCACACCGTTCAATCACCCGTTGAATATGGTGGCACATAAGATCGCGCCATCCGTCGCGACGAACAATTGCATGGTGGTAAAACCCACTGAGTTGACTCCGTTGACCGCGTTGATTCTTGCGGATGTGCTTTACGAGGCCGGTCTTCCGCCTGAAATGTTGTCGGTTGTCACGGGTCTACCGGAGGATATCGGCGACGAAATGATTACCAACAAACACATCGAAATGATTACGTTTACCGGCAGCGTGCCGGTCGGCAAATACATCGCCGAAAACGCCGGTTACCGGCGTACTGTATTGGAGTTGGGCGGCAACGCGCCGTTGATTGTGATGGAAGATGCCGATCTGGGCAAGGCTGCGGAACTGGCAGTAGCAGGCGCGACCAAGAATTCAGGTCAACGTTGCACAGCGGTGAAACGTGTTTTATGCGTGGATAGCGTTGGCGATGATTTCGCCAAACTGGTTACCGATAAGGCGAGCAAATTGATATACGGCGATCCAGCCGATCCTGAAACGGATGTAGGCACTGTGATTCACGAGCAGGCTGCCATGTTGTTTCAAGACCGTGTGAACGACGCTATCGAAAAGGGTGCGACTTTGCTTTACGGTAACGATCGACAGGGGGCGTTGTATTCACCGACTGTGTTGGATCACGTGCCCTACGATTGTGAATTGGTGCGCGAGGAAACATTCGGGCCGCCGATTCCGATAATCCGTGTCAAAGATATTGATGATGCCGTTCGGGTGTCGAATTCAACCGCATTTGGACTTTCTTCCGGTGTTTGTACCAATCGATTGGACTACATCACGCGTTTCATTAACGAGTTGCACACCGGTACGGTCAATATCTGGGAAGTGCCTGGCTACCGTATCGAAATGTCTCCGTTTGGCGGAATCAAGGACTCGGGTTTGGGTTACAAGGAAGGCGTTATTGAGGCCATGAAAAGCTTTACTAACGTTAAAACCTTTTCCTTGCCCTGGTGATGGGTAGTTTAAAATTTGTTTAATAGATCCAAAGTAGCTCGTCCGCCATGCAAGTCCTAGCCGGTACCAGCGGATTCAGTTATCAAGAGTGGAAGGGTGGGTTTTATCCGGAAGATGTTTCACCGAACAATATGATCGGCTACTACGCCGAACGACTGCCTACAGTCGAGATCAATAACACATCCCTACGTCTACCCAGAGAAGAGTTCATGGGCAAATGGGCACAACAAGTGCCTTATACGTTCCGCTTTTCGGTCAAGGCGCCGCAGACGATCACTCATCGCACGGCTCATCACGGTGTTGAGAATGAGATAAGCAAGTTTTTAAGTAGTATGGACGTATTGGAACATCTATTAGGCGTTATCCTTTTTCAAGTACCCGTTTTTGTGCAAAAGGAATTTTATCTGTTGGACTCTATTTTTGACTATTGGCCGCGAGATATTCCGGCGGCGTTCGAATTCCATCATCACAGTTGGCATGATGATGACGTGTATAATTTTTTACGTCGGAACAACATTGCGCTTTGTAAGGCGGATAGTAATGGACAAAACGATGCCATTGTTGCAACCGCCAATTGGGGCTACGTACGCATGCGTAAAAACCATTACGACACGGTGATAATGAAAAAATGCTTGCGGGACATTCAAGCGCAACCCTGGGACCGGGTGTATGTGTTTTTCCGGCATGAAGAAAAAAGTCACTCGCCAAAATTTGCAAGTCGGTTTTTAGAACTAGCGAACAGCAAGCATTAGGGACCCAATACATGTCTTCAAACACGAATAAATATCCTTCGGCAAAGCCCTATGAATTGCCGCTGGTCACAGCAACAGTGGAAAACTTGAAAGGTTATGGCCTGTTAGCCGATAAATATGAAAACACGGATATCGAAATCGTAACTTGGCCGGCACAGGGTTGGCGATCGGTCGATCCGAATACGGGCGACGAAGGCGGAACCACTGAAGGCATATTTCAATTCTGGTGGCAGGGCGATTATTTGTATGGCCGTAATACCGCCGTCAACGATGAATACCTGCTGGGTTGGAGTTGTCTGCCGCAGGATGCGTCGAAAGAAAATGCTTCATCGGATCGTTCGCGGGTGTTGTTGTATCACGCTAACTATCACCCTGATGGTGGGCAATTGTTTTTCCCGAAAGATAAGACACCATTCATCGTGCCGTTGGCCTTGCCTGGAGATGACGCCAGACCTGAAGACTTTGTCGCGTTTTATTTCGATGGCTCAAGAGGGCTGTATATTCACCCGGGAGTGTGGCATGAAGCTGTATTTCCTATTGCCGATTCGGCAGAGTTTTTAGATAAGCAAGGAAAAGTGCACGCGCGGGTGAGTTGTGATTTTGTCAAAGAGTTTGGTGTTTATCTGGCGACACCGCTGAGCGTTCCATGACATTGGAATCGGAAAGCTAATGCAATCTGCGGATAATGACCATGTCCTTGCCGGTAATTGAAAGTTCAGCCTTCCAATGATTCGCTAACCACCAAAATGTATCCTCATGGAAAAAGGATACATGGGTCTTATCGTTTTTATAGTGCCAGTTTGCAAACGAATCGATGTCGATTACACGTTTTGTCATTATTCCCATCACACCGAGCGGTTTTAGACATCGCCATAATCGTTCGAGTTCCTGCGCTGGTTGGTGTAAGTGTTCGATGACTTCGGTTAGGCAGATAAAGTCATATGTACTGTCGAATACTGATTTGTCTGCGGCATAGAACGGGTCATAGTTTGTGACCTGATGTCCTAACGCTTCGAACAATAAATACAATGTCGGTCCCGGGCCGCAGCCAAAATCCAGTCCGCTGCTGTTCGGCCCTAATAAAGCGTTCATTGGTTGTACGAAACGGTTTAAAAATCGGCGATAGCCAGGATCATCGGGTGAGTTTTGATGCAAGTCGTAACGCGCCTTTTCATCGCAAGGCGACATAAATTGTGACTCAGGGACAAATACCAGTTCGCACCCTAGGCACTGGTAGTAGTTCCTGAATTTATCCCAGTGGAATGGTGTGGTTTTATCTGTGCCGCATAATCGACAAATCTGGTTGGTTTGGTCAGAATTATTCATTTGTGGGTGTATTCAGTTGTTGGAGGTGCACCCAGCGGCAAATAACAAAACCAAGTTATTAATTATTAATTCCATTTGCGCCGATGGTGATGACCCGCAACGAATAGTCAAATCAGCGAAGTTTCGTGGAAACCATGGCGGACGCTCAGGACTAAGAACCGATAACTACGGACTAAAAGGCCACCGGTTCCTCACGCATTTCCAGATGTAGTTGCATTCCCGTATATGGATGCCGCGCGGCGACTTCTTCATCTAGCTCGACACCCAAACCCGGTTTGTCGGGTGGGATGACATAACCGTCTTGCCATTGAATGGGTTCTTTCAAAATTTCTGCGTGAAGTCCTCCCCAGGTTTGAATGCTCTCCAGAATCAGGAAGTTCGGTGTACATGTGCTGATCTGAATATTGGCTGCGCCCTCAATAGGGCCACAATACAAATGCGGTGCAATTTGCGCATAGTAAGTCTCCGCCATGCCCGCAATTTTTTTTGCCTCCAGTATTCCACCGACACGGCCCAGCGCCATTTGTAAAATTGACGCCGCTTGGTGTTGCAACACGCGTGAAAATTCGTATTTCGTAGTTAAGCGTTCGCCAGTGGCAATTGGAATACTGGTTTGCCGCGCGACCCTAGCCGTTTCCTCTGGTGTTTCCGGTGGCGTCGGTTCTTCAAACCACAACGGGTCATAAGGCTCTAAATGTTTGGCCAAACGTATGGCGCCTGCCGGCGTCATTTGACCATGTGTGCCGAGCAACAAGTCACAACTTGTCCCGACGGCCTCGCGCAGTGTCTTTACGAAATGTTCGCTGTGCGCCAACATGTCTAGCGATAGTTGACGCCCGTCGAAAGCAGAGTAGGGGCCGGTGGGGTCAAATTTCACCGCGGTAAAACCTTTTTCGATATATTCGACCGCCCGATTCGCCGCCGCGTCGGCATCAGTATAAACATCAGTTGTATCGGAGTCTTCCGGATAGATGTAAGTGTATGAACGCAATTTTTCATGCACTTGTCCGCCGAGTAGCTCGTAAACCGGCCGGTTTGTTTCTTTTCCGATAATGTCCCAACACGCCATTTCGATTCCACTAAGAATTCCCAGGATAGAAGTATCCGGGCGTTGGGTATAGCCACTGGAATAAATTGTGCGCCAAAGTTTTTCGATTTTGAATGGATCGGTGCCAATCACCTTGCGCTCACAAACATCGACAATCATGCGTTCGACCGTATGCGGATGAAACGGAACGGAGTACACTTCCCCGATACCCTCGACACCGCCATCGGTAACAAGTTTTAGAAAAATAAAATAACGTCCGCCGAAACCCGGCGGTGGATTGCCGACGACAAAGGTTTTTACATCAGTAATTTTCATGCCATTCTTACGGCTAGTATGGTATTAATACCAACGTTTCAATCTTCATCGATTAAAGTGTCATCTAACTCCAATTGCCGCACCGGTTGCACCGCATTACCGGCGATACCTTTGAGCGAGTTATACATAAAGTTGGTGTTGGTAATCACTTTTTGGATTTGTTTTTCGCGTTTTTTCCATATGCCCTGTAAAGCGCGTTTTTCCGATTCCAGATCGGTTTGCATTTGGCTAAATCCTTCCACCACGGCTTCGATTTGTAAGCGGAACTCGTTACTGGTGACATAGTCATACACCATTGCCATTTTATCGCCTTTGTTCTCCTGGCTCAGGATGGCATTGCTTAGTTGAACGATGGATTCGCGCAACACGACACTCAGCCCCTTAAATTCATCGAAATTACAAACCCATATACCCTCTTTTTGTCCCATGCGTTCCATGTCGGCGGGCATGGCTTCCGTTACTAATACTCCAATATTGGCATTGCGGTCACGAATATCGTTTTTGAATTTCTCAATCCATGCTGGTTGAAACTCCTTGGTGCGTTTACTCTCGTAATAAATCGAACCACATTTTTGACGTGTACGTGTGTTCACAACATGTATGCAATCACCACCGCGAGCACCTTTGCGAATTTCTTCTATGGTGTCCAACGGGAATTGAGTGGCAAGCCACTCTTCAATGGCTAGTTCCTGTACTTCTCCCTGAATTTGCACGGAGCCTTGTTCGGCCTTGCGATGCGCTGCCTTGAGTTGTTCTTTTAACTGTTCAATGACATGGTCTTTCTCGGATATTTTTAGATGTGATCTGTCCGCTTCCTGTTTTTGAATTTTCGCGCGTTCCTCAGCCAGGATTGCGTTTAGTCTTTTCTCGGATTCCGCCTCAATGGTTCCTTTTAATTCGTCTTTTTCGCGTTTCAGTTTTTCAATTTCAAATTTCGCTTTATTGAATTCCTTGACTTGATTCGATTTCAGATTAAGTTCGTCCTGCAGAGCGCGAATCCGATCGGACTGTTCTTCTTCGGCTTTTGCCCGTAGTTGTTTTTCCAGTCTTTGCCGCTCGTCTTTGATGCGTTGTTGAATAGCTTTACCGATTATTTCTTCGTTTTTTTGTTGTGCATCGTCAAGTTCGGCCTTTCGTTTATTTAGTAGCTCTTGTTGTTGCTGCAGCTTGTTTCTTTCCTGGGAAATCTTGTCTTGATATTTCTTTCGCAATTCCGCATCGACTTGATGATAAAGCAAGTCATTAACATCGATCAGATGTCCACAATTCGGACATTCGATTTTATTGGACTTTTGTGTCATAAGGCGTGCTGCTAAAACGTAATGGGGTCGCCTTTCCGGATTACGCCGTTAGCTAGAATGCTTGCTCGAAGTCCGCCACGCTTAACCAGCGCTTTTACTACCGCGGCGGGTGGCACTTCATTGGTTGAAAGTCGCTCGCCCAATGTCTTGCACGGATCGCACAACTCCTCACCCTTGATTGTAACGTCACCCAATTTGATTTCTTTTCCAATCAAGTCGTTCAGAGAAATATCACGGGTAACCACATTACGCCCTGTTTGCCAGGCCTCGATACCGAGTCCCGTTTCCGTATTAAATTGGGCCACCAGTTCCTCTTCGATCAAGGTGATTTGTGTTTCGGGGTCGGCATTATCGCTATAGTTCCGATCACCAACGATACCTTTCCCGGCGGTCAGTTGCGCTTGTTCAAGTTCGCTAATCGGCCCTCCCGGTGAGGCGCCGATATGAATGGATACGATTTCGCCGGGCATTAGATTTTCTCTTTATTATAAAACCCGGACTATAACGTGCATTCGCAAACTGGCAAAGGACGGGGAATTCGAATGCTACAAGTAGTTGTGGACTGGATGTTGTCTGAAATGGTGCGGCCCTATCAGCGTCCGGTTACCAACGTGGTCGTCGTGTTTATTATCGCCGCGACATTTATAGCCACAAAACGAGAAATCGGCAGTTTTTGGTGGTAAAGTGTGAGCCAGTTCACAGACGGAGGGTATGGTGGACGTTAGAGTAACAACCTCATCTCAATAGGATTGTGTTGCCATCGTAGTGACACAGTTTATGGAGGAGAAACATATGCCGCAAATTTTCGTTAGTTACCGCCGCAATGACAGACCCGGATTTGCCGCGCGGTTGTCCGATCACCTTGAATCTCGTTTCGGGGATGAAAACGTTTTCCGTGACAGGGAAGGCATCGATTCCGGTGAGGATTTCGATCGTGTGCTTGAGAATGCGCTGCGTGAATCTAAAGTCGTAGTCGTGCTGATCGGACCCAACTGGCTTTATGAAGACGGCACCGGCGAAAAACCTTCTCGGTTATTTGATGAAGGCGATTGGGTAAGGCGTGAAATTGAAATCGCCATCCAGTTGGACAAAGAGATTATTCCGGTTTTACTGGACGGAGTGCAAATTCCCCGTGCTGCTCAGGTGCCGGAATCCATGGAACGGTTTTGCAAAAAGCAGATTCATAAACTGGATGACGAGCGTTGGAGTTACGATGTTGGCAGGTTGGTCAGTCGGCTCGAAAGTATTTTGGGTATGCCAGCAGCGGTTGCGGGATCTAGTCAGCAGGAAACCAAATCTGAATTACCACCGAGAAAGAAGTCCAAACTGCCGTTTTTGGTGGGCGGCGCCGTCGCAACAGTTATCGTCGCCGGCGTACTGATAAACCGGCTTGAGGACGATACTCAACCTGCGGCACGGCGGATCGACGCAAATGTCGTTCGGGAATCGACTACTGTCACACAGATTAACGCGATGGAAGGACAAACCGATCTGAATCGTATAGCCGGTTCCCCGCAAAATCTTTCCATTGAAGCGGACGAATCCGCCGATGCGCAATCCGCCAATCCGCAAACGAATGTGCAATATGTCAGCGGGGTTGAAGCCTCGGTTGCGGTAGAGCGAACAACGTCGTCTAAACCTGCTATGGAGGCCCCGCGTGACTTGACGGGAAACTGGTTTGACCCGGAAGACGAGTACATTTATCAAATCGAACAGACCGGTAAGGAACTACAGATGGTGGTTTTCGATATTGATATGACGATTGGCGGTTCCGGTACCGGATACTGGAACGGCGATACTGTGTACTACGAATTCTACGAAGATGGGGAAGGGCTTTACACCGGTAAAGCACAGCTTTCCTCTGATGGGGGTCAGCTTATTGCCCGGGCCCGCGATCCGTACGGTGATACTGCAACCTATGTGCTCGAAAAAATGACCGATCAACAACTGGTGGAGCGTATCGCGCAAATTCAAGCCGAAGCGGCATCCTTTAATGTGCAACCGTCAAACCTGAATCAAGGTGGGTTCCAACCGGTAGATGACGCGGGCATGAAACTGCTCCTCGAACAACTGCGTTTGCTACAAGAATCCAATCAGAATTCGATCAGAAATATTCGCGGTTAATATCAAGTCGATTAAAGGGGAATTGGCGGTCCGGGCGCTATGCGGGGATGCGTGCGCTTGGCGAACCAAACGAGAAAATCTTACATCTACCGGTAGTAGCGAATAAATATTTTACCTCAGCGAGCGAAAAGCCGCTTCGAAATCAGGTTTAACGCCTAGACGTGAGCGCAACCACTAATTTGATTTATTTGCTAATCACTCCCGCATGAGATTTTTAATTCGGGTTTGATAGGAAACCCCATTTCGCATCAAAAGCGATAATTAAATCCAATTGTTCTGCTAGATTATTAGGGTTATAAACTATAAAAGTTCCAGGCAGTCAAGTCTCGGTTTTTAACGTATTCATCTCTGTACAAATAGACATCTTCAGCTGTTATATAATGATTTCATAGTTTCAGAATATGGGATTTCATTACGGATGAAGTGCAGAAATTTACTAGAAAAAGTCTCGAAGATATTTTTTCTTCCAATTCTTTCTGAATACTTCGTTATCTTTTTCCCAAGCGATAGATTTTGCTTTAAGAAAAAAATGCTGGACATCGCAAGTCACTACCGTTCTGGTGAAGGTTTTGATACTCCAATTGGGACCGCGGGCATACTCCCATTCCCATTCGTATTCCGCTTTTGCAGACAGCGGATCATCCGTCTCGATGGAATAACGCTGTAGCGTCGTTGAACCCATTTCTAGCCGGTTATTTTCGAATCGAACTTTGCCATTGTCAGCAAAGATCTCGAATACATGTTCACCGGTTTCAGGATTTACGGTGACATTGCGTTGCTGATTGAATTCTCTGAGTTGGGTGGTTGACAGGGGTTCACCGGTTTGTGTTGTTTCAAACTCGGTGAGAAGACCGTCTTTGGTTTGTGGCGAGCGCACGGGAACATTCAATTGACTGTTTTTGGTGTAAACGCTGATAACCGTGTTATACGGAGTGGGCCACGCCATTGGCCAGTAGCTGGTAGAAATAGCTAGACGGACTTTATGACCCGGTGGTACGACGTAGCCAACATGATTGAGTTTGATTTTCACGTTGTAGCGCTCGCCTGGTGTTAACGCTTCTGGATGGTGTTTACTGTTGCGTTGACAAAGATTCAATAAACCGCGTGTGATTAACGTGCTCGCGTCGTCCGGCCAAACGTCACACAAACGTACAGCCAAAAGACCCGACGGCATGTTGGCAGATAAGCTTATTTTGAGCGTGGGGTCGCCGAGAATTTCTATCGGGTTTTCCAAGACCGGCGTGTCGAAGACAAGCGAACCTGAATCTTCAGTCTGCTGGTCATCCGGTAATTCGTCCGCGGGGCCAAAAGCAAACCATGACATGTACTCACCGGACGCAAGACCGACTGTCTGTGGCGAACAAATTTCTAGAATGTATTCTCGATTACTTTCGATTTCGCGTAGCGCATGATCGTTTAAACAGTAACGCCTGGTGGTGACGTTGGGTGAAGGCCAACCTAGTTCACCCATCCAACGGCCGGGTCGTGTATCGTAAAATGGTTTGGGCCGGACGCTGTCCTGCATATAAACCTGATAGGTGGATTCATCCATGATGCCGTTGTCCTTGCCTTTCATCCAGTGATCGAACCAACGCGCCGCATCGTGTAAAAATGCCACAGTGGGACCTGGAATACCAAGATGTGGGTAGCGATGACACCACGCTCCTTGTAAACCACGTTTGGGCACCGATAGATTCTTCAGCAATCGTGGCACGGTATTGGGCCAACAGTCCGCATGGCCACTAACGGTATATATCGGAATCTTTATGGCTTCGTAGTCAGTGCCAACGGTGCCACGTAGCCAATAGTCATCTTCCCGCTGGTGCGCTAACCAGTGCTCCAGAAAGTGCGGGGTCTGTTCAAGCCGGTCCATCCAAAGCTCATGCCAACGATCTCCAACCAACTCGGGATCTGGTGGGCGGGTGTTGTAGCCAAACATAATCGCCGCCCAGCCAATGGTCTGCCCAACCATACAACCCATGTAATAACCAGCATCGTCGTAGTAGCGAAACTCCGAGGCGCCCAAAGCGATGACTGTTTTCAGGGGTTTGGGCGCACGTTTGGCAAGCTGCAAACCAGTGACGCCGCCCCAGGAAATGCCGATCATTGCGACTTGGCCATCACACCAATCTTGTTGTGCAATCCAGTTGATGACGGACACACCATCATCGATTTCTTGCTCGCTGTATTCGTCCATCATTATACCGTCGGAGCTTCCGGAACCACGCATGTCAACGCGAATACACGCGTAGCCGCGGGTAGCAAACCATGCGATGGTGGTGGAATCCCGAATTGCGGTGTAGTCGTCCTTACGGTAAGGGATGTATTCTAGAACAGCGGGTATAGGTTTTTTCTCCACTGAATCAGCTAACCACAATCGTGCACCTAAACGGGCGCCGTCTGGCATCGGTATCCACATGTGTTCAACGCATTGAACCATCCGATTATTCCTTGGGGAAATAGTTAGCGAGGATAGTGGCAGGTCAAAATATGTGTGTCACTAATAGTGTGTAGCGGTGGAAAAATGCTATCGCAACTGTCTCCCTGAAACGGACAACGCGTATGAAATTCGCAACCCGAAGGCCGTTCCATAAGACTCGGCACTTCGCCCCTTAACTCGATACGTTCGATCTCGGCGTCCGGATCGGGTTCCGGATTAGCGGACAGCAGCGCAAGCGTATAGGGGTGACGTGGTTCAGAAAAAATATCATCGGTCGGGCCCTGTTCGACGAAACGACCGAGATACATGATGGCCGTGTGATCCGAGATGTGTCGGACAACATTTAGATTGTGGGTGATGACAAACATGCTGACACCGAGATTGTCTTGTAAGCGATTAAGCAAATTAAGAATCTCCCCTTGAACGGATACATCAAGGCCGGCGGTCGGTTCATCCGCAATAATTAATTTCGGATTTAATGCGAGTGCGCGGGCTACACCGACTCGGCGTGCCTGACCACCGCTGAGTTGATGCGGAAATCGCCCGGCAAAATCTTCGGGCAAACCGACCATTTTTAAAAGACGTTTACATTCGGCCTTGGTATCCCCATCCTTGAGCCCGTGAATCTTATAGGGTTCGGTTATCAGCGACCCGACACTGAGCCGGGGACTCAACGATCCCACTGGGTTTTGCCACATAAAGGATATCTGTTTGCGGTAGTTTTGTAACGCAGTGTGGCCCATAGCCGTAACTTCGCGGCCACTAAATTGAATGGATCCTTCCGCTACCGGTAACAATCCGGCAATAGCCAATGCAAGTGTCGACTTTCCTGATCCGCTCTCACCAACAAGCGTGAATGTTTCACCCGCTTTAATGGAGAAAGAAACATCACGCACTGCATCGATATGCGGGTCGGAAATGCGTTGCACAAACGCCTCCATCGTCGATTTGACGCGAAAACGTATGCGCACTTTTTTTATTTCAACGAGGGTGGTCAACTCTCTGTCCTATGACAGCTAACAAAATGTCCTTGTGCAGATTCGGTCCATTTTGGCACGACGCTATCGCATTGAGTCATGACATGCCCGCACCGATTCTTGAAGACACAACCAGGCGGCAGTGTTCTCAGGTTTGGAATTTCGCCGGGAATAGTAGGTAGCACCCGACTCTTGTGAGTGATACTCGCCGGGTCACATTGTAGAAGTTTTTCTGTATAAGGATGGGATGGTCGGTGAAATACGTCGTGGGCAGTGCCTTCTTCCACCACTTCGCCGGCGTACATGACAACAACGTAATCACATAATTCTGCGATAACGCCTAGGTGGTGAGATATAAAAAGAATCGAGCATCCCATATTCGATTGCAGGTCTTTCAACAGATGAATAATTTGTACTTCCAGTGTCGCGTCCAATGCAGTGGTGGGTTCGTCGGCTATTAATAAGGATGGTTGAGCCTGCAGCGCCATGGCGATGGAAATGCGTTGCTGCATACCCCCTGAAAACTCATGGGGAAATTGCTTAAGTCGTGCTGCCGCATCGGCAATGCCGACGCTGGACAACATGTCGATTGAGCGCTTGGTTTTCTCGGCCAGAGGTCTTTTCTCGCGGTATTGAATATCGATCATTTGCCGGCCAATGGATAGCACTGGATTCAATGTTGACATCGGATCCTGAAATACGATGGAAATACGATCACCGCGAATGGCACGCATGTCGTCGCCAGAGAGTTTTAGTAAGTCGCGGTTCTCGAATTCGATAGAACCACCCGGGATGATCGCGTTGGCGGCAAGCAGGCGAATAATGGATGAAATCAAAGTCGACTTCCCACAACCACTCTCACCCACAACACCCACAATCGATCCCCTGGGAATGTCCAAGTTGACATGACGTAAGGCTTTCAATTCGCCGCCGTCGGTATAGTAGTGCACTGACAAATCGCGAATACTTAAGACGTTTTCCCTCATATGCTCTTTCTCAATTTGGGATCGATGAGGTCACGCAGTGATTCGCCAAGAAACGTGAAGCCTAGTGTTATGAGCACGAGCGGAATGCTCCCAGCAATAATAGGCCAGGGCGTATTGCGTATTAAGGTGTAGCCATCGTTAAGTATGCTGCCCCAGGACGGGGTCGGTGGCTTAACACCCATACCCAAAAAGCTTAATCCGGCCTCCAATGCGATGACAGTGGGGATATCCATGGAAGCAAGAATCATCAAGGGGCCCATTACATTGGGTAAAATGTGTATGCCAAGGATTCGCATCAACGAGGCACCCATAACCCGTTCGGCTTTGATGAATTCATTGGCTTTAAGGGATAGGGTTTGCGTGCGCACTACGCGTCCGTAATTCGGTATGGTGGTCACGATAATGACTCCGATAACCGTTTCTAATGATGGCCCTACCAACGCGACCGTGGTTAATGCAAACATGACGGTAGGGAAAGAACGAATGGTGTCGAAAAACAACATGATGGCGTTGTCCAGCCAACGCGGGCCGAATCCAGCGAGCATACCGAGTGTTACGCCAATGCTTAGTGCGGCCCCGATAGAAATCAGTGCCACTTTTAGAGCTACCTGACCACCATAAAGTACACGAGAAAATAAATCCCGCCCCAGTTGATCTGTGCCGAGGAAGTGACTAGCCGATGGCCCCTGCAGACGATCAATAATATTTAGTTCAATCGGATCATAGGGTGCAATCAAACCTGCAAACAGCGCGCTAATGACTGTCAGTATAACCAGCGAAAGGCCAATTAATCCGAGCGGTTCGGCAGAGATTCGCCGTACGATATCGATCATAACGTTGCTCGAATGCGTGGATCGAGCCACGCGTTAATGAGATCCGACAGTGTTGTGCTGATAACAAACAAGATGGTGCTAATCAGTACCGAGCCCATCACTACGGGATAGTTACGGGTGGAAATGGAATCAAAGATGAGTTTGCCGATACCGGGCCGGGCGAAGACAGTCTCCGTAAAAAGTGCGGCCGAGAGCAAAAATCCCATACCGACGCCGATGACGGTAACGGTGGGTAACACCGCGAGCTTCAACGCGTAGCGGTAAACCACCGTGCGTTCAGGAAGACCGTAAGCACGGGCGGTGCGGATATGGTTTTCACCCATGACTTCCAGCATGGATGCGCGAACCAACCGGGCCAAGTAGCCAACCCAGGATAAACCAATGGCAAACGCGGGCAATACAAGGTGCCAGGCTTGATTCCAGAATTTTCCGGATTCTCCCGCACCCACTGCGGGAAACCATTGCAATGTCACCGCAAAAATCAATAGTGAATAAAGCGCCACCACAAAAGCCGGGACGGTGATGCAGGCGACCGACAACACACCGGTAATCCGATCGATTAATGTATTTCTGTGTAGTGCGGAGTAGCACCCTAGCGGAATACCGATCAACGCGGCGAAGAAAATCGCGGTAAGTATTAACCAGAGAGTATAGGGCAGTTGGCTAAACACGATGGTAGCGACCGGACGATTGGTGATGACGTCCATACCCAAGTCACCGCGAAATAGATTACCAAAGAAGCGTAAAATTTGAATGGGCAGAGGTAAATCCAGACCCATGCGGGCGGACATGCTGGCGATCAGTTCGGGTGTTGCCCTTGGACCGAGTAGGATTCGCGCGGGGTCACCTGGTACCAAGTGAATCATGCAAAACAGCAAGGTCACCGCTAACATGACAATGAGTATGCCGAGAGCGATACGTTTTACAATGTAGAGTAGCAACTGATCGACGCCATATTTTTTGATGAGTATGTGTGATTAGCGCTAGTTCGGCAACTCGGAATCGGCCAATAAACAAAATGTCTTGGATCACCTACCTAAATGCGGAATAACTCCCCTCAACGGTTTGACTTTAAGGAAATCGAACATTGTTGGATACCCATGTCCGACGACGTGCGTCTATCGGCCCGTTTGTGGTTGCCAGTGACGCCGGGGCGCGCGCCAAGCCCGGCGATCATCGAGTATATCCCCTATCGAAAGCGGGACATGGCTCGTCTTCGTGATGAACGCAACCATACTTATTTTGCGCGTTGTGGCTACGCCTGTATTCGCGTCGATATGCGTGGATCCGGTGATTCCGAAGGTTTGATGACGGACATGTATAGCCCGAATGAGCTTGGCGACGCCGTCGAAATTATCGAGTGGATTGCCGCCCAACCCTGGTGCAACGGTTCGGTGGGCATGATGGGCACGTCCTGGGGTGGTACGAGTAGCTTACAGGCCGCTGCCAACCGGCCACCGGCTCTGAAAGCAATTATCGCTGTTTGTGCGACCAACAATCGCTTTGAAGACGACATTCACTGGATGGGCGGATGTTTGTTGACAGACACGGTCGAGTGGGGCGCAGCTTTGCCGGCTATCCTCGCTTCCCCACCGGATCCTGATACGGTGGGTAGCGACTGGCGGCGTATTTGGATGGAACGGTTGGAAGGGATCAGTTTTCCTCTTGAAAACTGGATAAGCCATCAAATTCGTGATGCATACTGGCGCCAAGGGTCGGTGAATGAAGTCCCTGAATCCATCGAATGCCCGGTTTTGCTCATTGGTGGATGGGTTGATCGTTACAGTAACACGGTAATGAATTTTTTATCCCAGCATAGCGATCGGTGCTGGGGGATTATCGGCCCCTGGGGGCACCATTATCCCGACCAAGCTTGTCCGGGACCTGGTATTGGGTTTCAACAGGAGGCCGTGCGTTGGTGGGATCATTGGCTCAAAGGTGTGAACAACGGGATTGAGAGTGAACCCAAACTACGGGTTTGGATGCAGGAATATATAAGACCAGAAAACAAACTCGAAAAACGACCGGGTCGCTGGATCAGTGAACCGACTTGGCCATCTAAAAACATTTTACCGGAATTGTTCAGTTTGGCATCTTCCAATCACCTGCAACGGGGGAAAAATTCAGGTGACGCCAGAACGGAAGTTCCGGTAGCGCTGGACGTGGGAGTAGCGGCGGGGGATACCGGTTATTTCGGACGGGAAGGTGGTTTGCCGACGGATCAACAAGTCGATGACAATTCTTCACTTGTCTTCGACAGTGACCCTTTAACCGGATCTGTCGAAATCTTAGGTGCTGTTCGGCTGATGGTGCGGCTTGAATCAGATCAAACCGTAGCCAGCTTAGTTGCGCGGCTGAACGACGTCTCCTCGGAAGGTCACGTCGCACGTATTAGTTACGCTATCAGAAATCTTGCGCTTAATGACAAGCTGGATGGACCTTCCCATTTAGTGGCAAATAAACCACAGTCATTTGTTATCGAGTTTTCAAACACAGCATACCGGTTGGAACGAGGCCATCGGATTCGCCTATCCATATCCAGCTCGTATTGGCCGATAGTATGGCCGTCGTCACCATTGCCAAAAATCACTTTATATCTTGCCGATACTCAACTAAAAATCCCTTTACGTACTTGTACAGTGGATAAAACTCTGGTGCAGTTTGCCCAGCCTTTAGAAAATACCAGCACCGGCAGATGTATAGTAAAAAAAGCCCCGTCGCTGGAACGCTGGCTTACTAATGATAGTGAGCCAGGCATTCGTTCCATTGGTTGGAAGCAACCGTTTAAATGCGTTCGTTATCCGGGTATTGATTTAGATTTCGGATATGAAACCAGTGCTTGGTATCGAATCAAATTAAACGATCCCAATAGCGCGTCCAGCAAGTTTGATCACCAACTCTATTTTCAGCGTGGTGATTGGGTTGTCGAAGTGAACGGAATTACGGAACTCGTGTCCACTGAAACCATGTTTAAATTATCGGGTTCGCTCGTGGTGCAGGAAAACGGTGAACTTATTTTTGAACGTTGTTGGAGTCCTGAGATTCCGCGTTATCCTTGAAGGTAATCTATTCGGCAGTGCCGCGAACTACGCGGCACTGCTACAGGGGTAAATGAAAGTAGGGCTATGCAGGAGTAAAGAAACGCAGTAAGGGTAAACCATCCGGACGGAAAGCAGGTTTGATGGTGTTGCGATAAACCACCGGTGTTGCTTCATGTGTAAGAAAGCGATAGGCACCGCTTTCTTCCATGATGTCTTGCATCTTTTTGTACATTTCGTCGCGTTTCGCAGGATCGGACTCTGCCTTCGCCGCTGCCTCTAACCGGTCAAACTCCTCATTGCCGAATCGCTCCCAGTTCCAGATACCTTTTTGTTCGGTGACGAACCAAGCGGTAGCATAAGAGGGATCAGGACCCATGGAGTAACGGTTAAGAATCAACTGCACGTCTTTATAGCGTTCACCTTTGCTGGAATCACCCAAAGACCAGAATGCGCCGGACTCGTGCATATTGACTTCGACGTTGATACCAGCTTGGGCGCAAGTCGCTTGAATGATTTGGGCGGTGGTGACATTGGCAGCCTTATTGAGTACATCCAGCGTAACTGTAGCGCCACTTTCCAAACCCGCAGCCGCTAAGTATTCTTTTGCCTTGGCGACATCCGCCTGAGGTGCGACCAGACTGTTTGGCCGATGGCCGAGCAAACCGGGAGCAATGATGCCGGTAGCCGCTTGGGCCGCGCCAAAATAGGCGGCCTCAAGAATCGAGGGTACATCGATGCAATGTTGCACCGCTTTGCGTAGGTTTTCGTTGGACATGGTTTCATTTTCTACATTCATCCCAACCCACACATAATAAAGCGATGGATATTCTTCGACCGTCGAACCAGCGGGAGGTGATGCCTTCATATTGCCCACCGAACTGAGCGAAACCCGTGTACAGTCAATGTCACCGGCTTCGAAGGCAATCTGAGCGGTGTTTTCGTCGTCGATAGGAAAGATGTGGATTTCATCAAATGCCGCGGTGCCACCATGCCAGTCCGGGTTACGCGCTAGAATGGTTTTTTGTTTGGGTTGCCATTCTTGGTGCAAGTAAGGCCCGGATGTGCAGGGTGTAGTTGTGTCTACTTTGCCACCGGCTTCTTCCCACGCTTTTTTAGAAACAATATTGCCGACGATATAGGGCAGGGCGATATTCCACGCCGGTGGATAGGGCTCGTTAAACACAATGGTGCCTTCGTGAGTACCATCGACGGTCACTTCTTTTAACGAACCCCAATCGGGTGTGTTGGTAGACTCCAAAGATTCATCGAGGATGCGTTCGAAAGAATACTTGACATCTTCGGCGATCATTTCGCCGTAGCCGTTGGTGAACATGATGCCTTTTTTTAATTTAAATTTGATATGCGTATCATCCGCTTGCTCGATGGATTCGGCCGCGTCTAATTCCCAACCCCATTCACGGCCGGGTTTATATTGAATCAGCTTGCTATAAATAGAGCTCTGAATTTCTTCATCCACAATGCCTTGAGAATGGGCCGGGTCCAGACTACGCATGTCGGCGTAGGTGCGTATTTTGAGTATTTTTTTATCTTGGGCGTAGACGATTTCGGCTATACCACCCGTCGCCATCGCAAAACCCAGTGTGCCGGAAGTTTGCAGGAATTGCCGGCGTTTCGGACTATAAATAATGTTGTTAGGTTTGTTTTTCATTGTCATTGTGTTTCTCCTCGTATCGCTTAGGGTTGGAGCCCTTGTTTACAGAATGAATATTTTACAGAATGAATATGAATTTTGAATAATTTACAAGTTGGGTCAGTATGCGTGACTCTTACGATGTAGACAACCCAAACTTCCACTCCGTTATGAGTTCAAAATAACGAACTCATTGTCGTCGCGAGCTGCGCCCGCGGCGCGGCGATCTTATTTTGTTGGCGGTTTGAATAGAGAGTACTTCGTTCCTAGCAATAATGTGTAACCCGTCTTAACAACATCGCGAGATTGCTTCATTGTTTGTTTAAGGCTTTCTCGAACATTGGCTGTGTCTCCGTTGTGCATCGGCCAAAAATATGCGGGTTTCATACCGACTTGACTTGGTTAATGGTCGATCATAGAGTTAGTTCAATAGTAAAAGTCACTAAGCCTCGATCTTACTGGAGGAGTCGCTAACATGAAAATTGTCTTGGTCAATATTGGTACATTGATCAGCGGCAATTGGCGGGAGCCATTTGTGAACGGCGATGCATTGGTTATCGACGACGGAAAGTTGGTAGCGGTTGGGCGCGCTACGGATGCGGATATCGGAGAAGCGAAGCTGATCGTCGATGTCGATGGAATGACAGTGTTACCGGGACTTATCGATTCCCATGTGCATATCACGTTCGGCGATTATACGCCGCGGCAAAAGACTGTCGGTTTTCTTGAAAGCTATTTACATGGTGCCATTACCAGTTGTATATCGGCAAGCGAGATTCATGTTCCGGGCCGACCCGCCGATCCTGCAGGTATTTGTGCGCTCGCGCTCGCCGCGCAGCGTTGTTTTGCTGATTTTCGGCCCGGCGGTATGCGTGTGTACGCGGGCTCGGTGATTATGGAGCCTGGATTAGAAGAACACCATTTCGAAAATCTGACTGCTGAAGGAGTGTGGCATGCAAAAGTCGGTTTTGGGGCCTTTGAAAAACCGGTTGACGTTACACCCATTGTGAAGAACGCACAAAAACACGGTTTCAAAGTGATGTGTCACACTGGTGGTGCCTCAATTCCCGGTTCGCAACCGATCACCGCCGATGACCTTGTGACTATGGGACCGGATATCGCAGGACATGTAAACGGTGGCCCCGTCGCATTGTCCGACGATGGATTAGAGCGTGTGGTGAGTGAGACGGGCATAGCGTTGCAGATTGCCCAAGCCGGAAATATTCGTAGTTCGGCACTTGTGATCAATCTCGCGGAAAAATACGATCAGTTTGGCCGTGTCATGATCTCCAGCGACACGCCGACAGGTACGGGTGTCATGCCCTTGGGTGTTATTAAATCGTTAACTGAAATGGCGACGTTAACCGACGTCGAGCCTGAGCGCATTTTGGCTGCGTCCACCGGAAACTGTACAAAAGTTTATGGTCTTGACGCAGGTTTGTTGGAACTCGGCATGGATGCTGATATCGCCATCATCGACGCTGCGCAAGGTTGCACACAACCGGATGCGTTGAGTTCCATGAAAAACGGCGATATTCCGGCGGTGGCGGGTGTGATTTCGAATGGTATGCCTCGATTCCTAGGTAAAAGCCGCAATACGCCGCCGCCCACACGAACCCTTAAAATAGTCAAGAACGAATGCATTGCATCATTCCGCGAAGAAGGGGTACATCATTGCTGTTAAGACATATGCAATTTATTTTTTGAGGCTACGCTATGAATACTAATGTCAAAACCGGTGCCGATCATCTAGCCAGTTTACGTGATGGTCGTTCCGTTTATCTTGACGGTGAATTAGTCGATGATGTCACGACTCATCCCGCGTATAAAAACGCCGTGCATCAAGCGGCTGCTCTGTATGATTTCCAAGCCGATCCAGCTAACCTCGAATTACAGACGTTCCAATCGCCGACTAATGGTCGGCGTGTAAATCGTTGTTGGTGGATTCCACGCAACTACGAAGAAATGGTCGAACGCAGAGAAGCCATGGTGGCCTGGCAACGAACGCATTGCGGCTTCATGGGTCGTTCGCCCGATCACCTGGCGTCTGCGTTGGTGGGTCAGGTCATTGGTATCGACGTGTTTGAACGTCACGGAAAAGAACGCGCACAAGCATTGTTAGACTATTTTCAATATGTTCGTGACAATGACGTTTATCTCACCTATGTCATTATTAACCCACAAGCGGATCGATCCAAGGCGTGGGGCGAACAAGACGATGAGTTTTTAGTGGCGGGCGTGGTGGATGAAGACGCCGAAGGCATTACAGTGCGTGGGGCAAAAATGCTTGGTACCAGCAGCATCATGGCAAACGAAGTATTTGTCGCCAACATTCAACCGCTAAAACCCGGTGAAGAACGCTATGCGTTGTCATTTGCCTTACCTGTTAACACGCCGGGTATCAAAATATTATCGCGCAAGTCGTACGAAGCGGCAGCGGTGTCCGAATTCGATAATCCGCTGTCCGCGCGTTTTGACGAAAATGATGCGCTAATGTATTTTGACGATGTCAAAGTACCGTGGGATCGCGTTTTTATTTACAAAGACACCGAAGTTTGCCGCGCCCAATTTCAGGAAACTGCGGGCCATTTGTATCAGAATTACCAGGCACAAATTCGTTTACTAGTGAAAATGCAGTTTTTGGCCGGTCTAGCAAAAGGTATCACCGAAACCATTGGTACCAACAAGATGCCGCAAATTACGCAACAACTGGGTCAGTTGGCGGCTCACGCAGCCATGGTCGAAGGTATGGTGTACGGTATGGAATCCAGCGGGGAAATGCACGGGGACTATTTTATACCCAATCGCCATCTGATGTATGCCGCGCAAGTGTTGACGCAAGAGCTCTATCCAAACTTCGTCACCAGTATTCGCGAGTTGGCGGGCGGCAGTTTAATCATGCTGCCATCATCTGTTTTAGATTTCGACAATCCTGAATTGTGTGACATTATCCATCGTACTCAACAGTCACCGGCTATGGACCCGGAGTCACGGGTTAAATTTCTTAAGCTCGCATGGGACGCGGTTGGATCTGAGTTCGCTTCGCGGCATGTGCAATACGAGATGTTTTACGCCGGCGCGCAGTTCGTGACTCGCGGGCACAGCGCACGCACTTATGATTGGGCAAACGCAAAAGGACTCGTCGAGAGTATTCTAAACCAATACGATAAAAAAACATCCGACACTATAAAGGCGAAACCCGCCGTAAACGCATAGATAAAAAGTTCGGGCGGGGGGTTAAATAGTGTTCACACAACAACTGATTAACGGTTTGATGCTGGGCGCGTCTTATGCGTTAGTTGCGATTGGGTATACGTTGATTTTCGGCGTTTTACGTCTGTTGCATTTTGCGCACGGTGAAGTGTTCATGTTGGGTGCTTTCATCGGTCTGCATATTGTGTTGGCGTTTACTGGTGTGAATATTTACGTCGCCATAGCCGGAGCAATGATTGGTACCGGTATTATCGGTGTACTGATCGCACTCATCGCAGTACGTCCGGTGAGTAATAAATATCCGCTGGCCCCGTTGATCAGTACCATTGGGGTCACCATCTTTTTACAGAATGTGGTGATTTATATTTTTGGTGGCACTCAGGTTGCATTTCCTCCGACCATCGATCCCAAACTGTTTCATATCGGTGGTTTGACTATTAGCTCTGTTCAAATATTTATATTAACGATGGCGTTGGTCTTGATGGTGGCGTTGTGGTTGTTGGTAGAAAAATCAAAAACGGGACGAGCGATTCGAGCGGTCGCGGAAAGTCATGAGACAGCAGCATTATTGGGTGTGAATGTAAATCACATGGTATTACTAACGTTTTTGATTGCATCTTGTTTGGCCGGTGCGGCGGGTGTCTTAGATGGGGTTAAGAATAGCGCTATCTCTCCCTTCATGGGATTAGAAGTTGCAGTCAAAGCATTGGTATGTATGTTACTGGGTGGTTTGGGAAATATTGTCGGTGCCATGGTTGCGGGTCTATTGCTTGGCATGATTGAAATCTTATCGGCTGCTTACATCGGTACTTCGCTACGCGACTTGCTGACATTCGTCATATTAATCTTGATTTTGTTGTATAGACCGACAGGTTTATTCGGTACACGCGTTGTGGGGGATTAGCCAACCCTTTTCCGTTTGTTTGGACGGTAAATAATTAGAAGAACCTTGTTTGACGCATTTGTTCAATCATTGATGGTGTTTACCGGGATCAATTTGATCCTGGCATTTAGTTTCTATGTTCCTTTAAAGACAGGACAAGTGTCGCTTGGGCAAGCGGGGTTTATGGGGGTTGGTGCCTATGCCTCCGGCATTATTACGGTTAAGCTTGGATTGCCGTTTCCTTTAGGTTTGTTAGTCGGTGGCATCGTCTCCGGCATTATCGGCGTAATTGTTGGATTTCCCGCCCTGCGTATTAAAGGTATCTATCTTCTTTTGTTAACCCTGGGTTTTGCACAAATTGTGCAGGTGATCGCTTTAACCTGGAGCTATACCGGCGCATCTGATGGTTTTCAAGGGATTCCCTATCAAGAACACACACTGTACTACGTCTACGCCATCATTATTGTGTTATTGCTGTTCTTTCATCGATTGGAGCGTTCCAGTCTCGGGCGGGCGATGCTGGCGATTCATGCCGATGAGGAAGCAGCGGAAGTCATGGGTGTAGACGTCGTTAGAATCAAATTGTTGGCATTTGGATTAGGCGCGTTTATTGCAGGACTTGCCGGTTGTTTGTTCGCTCATTACACCACTTATGTTGATTCGTTGACATTTAACATTTTGTTAGCGGTCGAAATTCTGATGTTTGTCATAGTGGGGGGCGGTACAACGTACTGGGGTCCGGTGATAGGTACTTGTTTTTTGACTTTACTTCCGGAATTTTTGCGTACATTGCGCGATTGGATGGAATACATACCCATCGAATGGACAGATTCGTATCCATGGGATGCGGGTTACGATTTTATGTACGAGTTTCTGGACTTTGAAAACGAGAAACGGCTCATTGTTTACGGCATGATTTTGATTGCCATGATGATCATGCGTCCTCAAGGATTGCTCACTCGGGATACGATAAATCGCATTGGGCGATGGTTTGGGGTGGGTAAACAATGAATGTGCCGGTATCCGCAACACTGCTCCGGACCGCTGGACTCACCAAGCGCTTTGGTGGTTTTTATGCGCTAAGGGATTTAAATATGGAAGTGAAACGAGGCGACATACACGCAGTCATTGGTCCTAACGGAGCAGGAAAAACGACGCTTTTCAATTTATTAAGCGGGACACTCGTGCCTGACTCCGGATCTCTATCATTTGATGCAAACGAGATAAAAGGATTGCGCCCAAACTATCGCACCGTCAAAGGACTCGCGCGGACGTTTCAAAACATTCGTTTGTTCGAAGACATGACAGTGCTGGAAAATGTATTGCTGAGTCAACATTGTCAACAGTTTTCCACGTTGTGGAGCGCGTTTCAAAAGGCTATCTTCCACCGTCCGTTCTCGCAGGTGGCGCCGGAGCGAAAAATGCGTGAGCGTGCAGACGAAATTTTGGAATTTGTCGGTCTAGCAGATCATGCGACACACAAAGCCAGCGATTTATCCTATGGTGAACGCCGTTTATTGGAGTTGGCGCGGGCGCTCGGTGTCAATCCGAAGTTACTATTATTGGATGAACCGGCAGCGGGTATGAATCCACACGAAACGGAAGAGCTGGATCGTCTAATCACACAAATCCGTGGCCGCGGAGTCACCGTGTTGTTGGTTGAACATGACATGAATTTGGTCATGGGTATTTCGGACTGTATTACGGTGTTGAATTTTGGGGAAAAAATTGCTGAAGGATTGCCGACGGAAATTCAGAAAGATCCGCGTGTGATCGAAGCCTATCTTGGTGACGAGGACAGTTTGTGAGTTTGCTTGCGGTTAGCAATCTACACGCCGGTTACGGCGAAATCGAAGTGTTGCACGGCGTCAATGTTCATGTGGAGCAGGGTGAGATCGTTACTTTAATCGGTGCCAATGGTGCCGGCAAAACCACGTTGTTAAAAACCATTTCTGGGCTCATTCGCCCGACACAGGGAGAAATACGTTTTGAGTCGCATCGAATCGACCGGCAGCCCGCGCACAAAACGGTGGCAATGGGCATTAGTCAGGCGGCGGAAGGTCGAGCTATTCTGAAACGTATGACAGTGGTAGAGAATCTACACATGGGTGCACATGTGCGTAAGGATGCTGACGTTAATACGGATATCGCGGACATGTTTAATCGTTTTCCGGTGCTCAAGGAGCGTTCGAGTCAACTGGCCGGATTGTTGAGCGGCGGTGAGCAACAGATGTTGGCCATCGCACGGGCGCTCATGTCACGCCCTCGTTTACTATTACTGGATGAGCCGTCGTTGGGATTGGCGCCCATGATTGTGACGCAGATTTTTCGTACCATTCGGGATTTAAAAATCGAAGGCAAAACCATATTTCTAGTGGAGCAAAATGCGCGACGCGCCTTGCAACTTGCTGACCGAGGCTATGTGTTGGAGCGTGGCGGCATCGCCCTGGAAGGCAGTGGACAGGACTTGCTTGATGATCCACAAGTGCAACATACTTATCTGGGTGATCAGGCCAGTATTGAAAATCGTGTTTCAATATAGGTACTAAAATCGTGACACCGAATCGCCCATCGATGTCACGAATCATAGCAAGGGCAAAACTTTGGAGGTTATGAGTATGAAGAAAAAGCATTCTTTTATTTATTCGCTGTCGATGATGGTTGCGGCAGCAGGTGTTGTATTTGCCACCCAGGCGATGGCGGAATTGTCCGGTCGTTCAGTGAAAATCGGATTGATGGTGCCGCTCACCGGCAAAGGTGCGGAGTGGGGCGAGGCCGCCCAAATGGGTTCGGAAATTGCGGTTGAAGAAATTAACGCAGCCGGTGGTATTGGCGGCGTGCCGCTGAAGTTGGCGACTTACGACACGCACACCAAGGAATCGGAAGGCATCAACTTAATCAATAAACTCGCGACTCGCGATAATGTGTTGGCGGTTTCCGGCCCGTGTTTCAGTTCTTTGGTCGAAGTAATTTTCCCCATGTTGGAACGTCTCAAGCTCCCGGTTATTTCCATGTGTTCGGCCAAACCGGGATTGGGTGAGTTGAGTGAATGGGGTTTTCGTAATAGTTTGACCAGTGACAAACAACTCGGCCCGGTAGTCGATGCGTGGGTGTCGGAATACGGTGTTAAAAAAGTGGTCATTATTCATGATCTGGAAGATGCAGTGTCTAAAGCCGAGGGGTCTAAAGTTTTACCCGCACTGTTTGCAAAGCATAATGTGGAAGTGCTGGATATCATGACTTACCGTACACAGGACACCGATTTTTCCGCACAAATCACGAAGGCTAAATCAATGAATCCGGACGGTATCGGTCTAGGGTCCTGCTACCAACAAGCTGCCGGTATTGTCAAAGAAGCACGCAAACAAGGTCTCGACGTTCCGTTTCTCGGCGGTGCTTGTGCAGGGGCGCCGGGCTTTATTGAGTTGGGCGGTGATGCGACTGAAGGCAGTTACATGTCGACGGCGGCCTGGGTGGACGATCCGCGTGAACGTGTACAAGCCTTCAAAGCGAAAATGTTTGAGAAAAACGGTGGGCAAGCCTTTCCTTACAGTGCATCGCGTTCGTATGACAATTTGTATATTCTTAAGCAAATCATTGAACAAAGCGGTGTTACCAACAATAAGGATGATCTGGAAGCGGACCGCGAAAAGATTCAACAAGGACTGGCCGCCTTGCGTGATTACGACGGTATTTCAGGTTCCACTGGTTTCAATGAAGTCGGCGATGCGGCCGGCGGTATTCGCATATTGAAAGTCGTCGATGGAAAGTACATCGACGTATCAGAGTAACCGTTGTTTACCTGATCGTTGAAGGGGCGGCATTACCGCCCCTTTTTTACACGAAATCAGAGTTTACGCAAGTATCCGTAACAAGTAGTTCCCTAACAAATTACATCATTAGATTTAATAGAACTTAGTCCAAAATGTCTGTAAGCGCCAAGATAATGACACCCTATTAGCCTAATCGTTGTTGTGCCAGTCTCGCTGTTTTTCAACACGAGTGAGTGATGAGATGGCAACAAGACAGATGACCGAGCGCCAGCGTTATTGGCTGGGGCATGTGCGGGCAGCCGATGCGAGCGACGAATCGACAGTGGCGTATGCCGGCAAACAGGGTTTAAAGGTCAAAGACCTGTATCAGTGGAAGACGAAGCTGATACAGCTGAAGCTGTACCGACCGAGTGATGCTTTGATCCAGTCATCGTTTGTTCCCGTCAAAGCGAAGGCAGCATCAAAGACCGCTGTGCCGGTGAGCGATACATCTGCATGTTCTGCATCGGGTGCTACCTTGTTTTTCCCCAGTGGTGTGCGCTTTGAGTTTGACAAATCGGTATCACCCGAAGTGATTCGTGTGGTCATTGCCAGTGCGAGCGAGTCCGGTTGATTCGCCCCGGTGCCGACAGCGGTACTATTTATCTATACCGCCAAGCGGTGGACATGCGCAAAGCCATCAATGGACTGGTGTCGATTGTCGAAAGCGAGATGGAACTCGATCCATTCAGTTCCCGATTGTTTGTGTTTTGTAACAACGCACGCACGATAGTGAAGTTAGTGTACTGGGAAGGCAATGGATTTGCGTTATGGATGAAACGCATCGAGAAGTCGCGTTTTCAATGGCCGCGTGATCTTTCACTCGATGTGATCGAACTCAATGCGCAACAGATCAATTGGCTGTTGGACGGTTACGATCTGACACTCATGCAAGGTCATGGCGTGTTGCCCCATCACACGGTTTTATAAATCCATTTTGTTAACTCATTAAGGGTGGCATGGTAAACTACAATGCATGCAAAACGCATCGAATTCATTACCGAGTACGGTTGATGAATTGACTGTGTTAGTCCAGCAGCTACGAGATAACAACCAATCGTTGCAAGCGAAGCTGGCTCATCAAAGCCAGTTTATCGAACAGCTTCTAGAACAGATTCGACTTTCCCGCCACCAGCACTTCGGTGTCCGCAGCGAACGCTTTAACCTCGATCAGGTGGATTGGTTGTTCAATGAAGCGGAAGTGCTCTCACAATCTGATTGCAGTGCAACCGATGCATCTGATGATCAAAGCGCATCAAGCAACGATACCAAACAAAGTACTGCCGTTGCCGCTCATGTACGCAAAGCCGCAGGCCGTCGTCCCTTGCCCCCGGAGTTGCCCCGTGTTGAAGTGATACACGATATTGATGATGAAGACAGAGTCTGTGCCCATGACGCCAGTCCACTAAAACCCATCGGCGAGAAGGTGACAGAACAACTGGATATTGTGCCCGCGCAAGTGCGTGTGATTCGTCACATCCGCCGCCAATATGCTTGTACCCAATGCGATCAAACCATCAAGACGGCATCACTGCCAGCGCAGCCTATCCCTCACAGTATCGCCACCGCCGGCACGATCGCCCATGTGGCGGTCAGTAAATACGCCGATGGTCTACCCTTGTATCGGCAAAGCAAACAATGGCAACGTCAGGGTATTGTTATTCCAAGAACCACCTTGGCGAACTGGATGATCAAGGCCGGGATGCTGATTCAGCCGCTGATTAACCTCATGCGCGACGCCATGCTGGCCTACGACATCATTGGTATGGACGAGACCCGGGTACAAGTCCTCAAAGAACCCGGCAAAAGCCCACAGAGCCAATCGTATCTGTGGGTACAACGTGGTGGGCCACCGGATCGGCCGATTGTTCTGTTTGATTATGATCCCAGCCGCAGCCAGGAGGTACCCAAACGCTTGTTACCCAGCTTCTCGGGTTATCTGCAAACCGATGGGTATGAGGGGTATAACAAGGTTTGCCAAGACAACGGCATCACCCAGCTGGGTTGTTGGACCCATGTCAGGCGCAAGTTCGATGAAGCGGTAAAGGCGCAGGGCAAAAACAGTGCCAAGCGTAAAGCCTCACTGGCCCATATTGCGCTGCAACGCATCCAGTTGCTGTACCGAATCGAACGCCAATGCAAAGACCTTGAGCCCGGAGAACGACTGCAACAAAGACAACAACGGGCGGTGCCCGTGCTGGCTGATTTCAGGCAATGGCTGGATCGGCACCTGCCACTCGTGCCACCGAAATCAGCACTCGGCAAGGCGATGCACTATGCCCACAAACAATGGGATAGGCTCACGGTATACATCCAAAACGGGCGGCTCACCATCGATAATAACCTCACCGAGAACGCGATCCGCCCCTTTGTCGTGGGAAGAAAGAACTGGCTGTTCTGTGACACCGTGGCCGGTGCCAATGCCAGTGCAAACCTGTACAGCTTGATCGAGACGGCCAAGGCCAACCATCAAGAACCGTACACTTATCTGAAGACCGTGTTCAGCGAATTACCCAAAGCCACATCGGTTGAAGATATCGAGGCACTGTTACCGTTCGAACCCAAAACAGATTTGAAACAGGCCGCTTAACGCACGCGTTTACCAGCACAGTACACCGCTCTTTAACACACTGCCCTTAACGTGGCGCTTACAAATGTCTACATTTTTTGACGCTTTGTTGGAACGCAGCAAAGCGCAGGCTGCTCATTACAAGGGGAGGAAGTGATGACGCTTGACCAGCTTACGATCGGTGTTGTTTCTGGCTTAGTGTCCGCTGCACTGTTCGGGCTTGTGTTGTTTTTAATCAGTACAGTTTGGAAAGTGCATGTTGACCCGTGGTGGGAAAACAAGCTCTATGGCGATGCAAGAGTAGATGGAGAGTAGCTGGCCACTATTAAAACTGAATCAACGCCTTACGATGAAGAACATATCAACGTTAGGCAGACCGGATATAGTGTCACGGGTGATATCCACTGTATCGCCGGCCCGGCCAAGGGATGATCGTACACCTTTACGGGTTGCGTGAAGAATCAAATACTGTCTGGTTACTACTAGTTCGTAGGGCGGAACGAGTTCCGCCAAAAGCTTGTCATTGCGAGCCGCTATCGCGGCTCGCAATGACAAAGTTTTTTCCTGTCACACTCAAAGAGTAGTAGTGGCTGGAATATCCGGTCGAAACTTTTCGCGATCTGCGCTCGTTCCTACTCGGTTGAGTGTTGAATGCTTTTTATTGCATCTAGTCGTTCTGGAAAACTCTGGACTAGCCAGAGTTTTCCGTAAATGTGTCAATTGTTGGAACGATTTACCAGTTCAACCAACATTTGATTAACTTCACCGGCGGCTTCCATTTGCACCATATGCCCGGCATCGCCAATGACTTTTACCTCGATGCCTGACGGTGCGTTTTCCGCATGACTCACCGGAATGATTTGATCATTGCGACCCCAGATTGCTAGTATTGGGACATTGAGCTTGGCAACTTGATCCGCTAATACAGCTTGTTGGTTGCCATCGGCGAATTGCGCGGCTTCAATCGTCTTTAGCGTTTGTTCAACTCCATCCAGACGTTTGTACTTCAAAATGTCGTCAACCATTTGCCGTGTCACTAATGATTCGTCCGCAAACAATTTTTGTAGATGCGGTTTGATCTCGCGACGTGAGTTGGCGCGTGTGAACACATCGATATATTCTTTATTGATTTCGTTGCCTAAACCGGCACTACAAATCAATCCCAACGATGCGACTCGGTCTGGGTGATCAATGGCTATTTGTTGCGCCACTGCACCCCCCATGGAATGACCTACCAGATGTGCGTTGGTAATGTCTAACACGGACATGAAATCAACGACACACCGCGCAAGTGACTTCAAGCTACCGTCGCCGACATCTTTCGATGATTGTCCGTGCCCCGGTAGATCAAGTGCATAGACAGTCGCCGATGCGGACAAATCTCCGAGATTGAATAACCAGTTGTCGAGGTCACCGCCAAAACCGTGAATCAAGACCATAGTTTGTGCGCCGTCGCCTTGTCGCACATAACGAATATCGCGACTGTTTACTTTGATTTTTTGATAGGCGGTTGCGCCATCGCCATCCCCGTCACTCTCTTCAGGCACAAAATTGGCTTGAAAATCTTCGATGAAGGCGTCGATATCGCTGTCGGATACCGACGGGTCGGCGAGTACGCCAAGCAGACTGCCGACAGGAAGCACTTCGTCAAGTTGGCCTACCTGGCGTCGCAGCACGCCACCGTCCGTCGCTTCCACTGCGCTCGCAATTTTATCGGTTTCGACTTCTAATAATTCATCGCCGACTTTGACCTCGCTGCCGATTTCTATCATCCATTCGCCCACCTTGCCTTCCGACATAGACAAGCCCCATTTGGGCATTTTGATGGGAATGATATTAGATTCGGTCATTGCTTTTTACCGTAACGATATCAATACGCATCAAGCAGCCACCGCACGCACGGCTTCGGAGATTTTGTTCGCGTCTGGAATATATAAGTCTTCCAGGTTACCAGCAAAAGGTGGGGGCACGTGAGGTGCGTTGACCATTTCAATCTTTGATTTCAAACTACCAAAACAATTTTTTGCCACCAGCGACGATACGTCCGAAGCGATGCTGCAACGCGGGTGCGATTCGTCTACCACCACCAGCCGTCCGGTTTTTTCCACGCTTTCGTAAATAGTATCTTCATCCATGGGAGACGTAGTACGTAGATCAATCACTTCGCAACTGATACCGTCTTTCGCTAAATTATCGGCGGCTTCCATTGATTTGCCGACCATCGCACCCAGGCTAACAACGGTGACATCGTCACCCTCGCGTGGCACGGCAGCTTCCGCGAATGGAATGGTGTAAGGTTCTTCCGGGACGTCCGCTTCGGCACCATAAAGCATCTTGTGTTCACAAAAGATAACCGGGTCATTGTCGCGTATTGATTGAATTAATAATCCTTTGGCATCATACGCGTTAGACGGCAGGACTACTTTTAATCCCGGTATATGGGTAAACACTGAAGTCAACATTTGTGAATGGTGTGCCGCCGCACGAAAACCGGCACCGACCATACAGCGAATCACAACGGGTGTTTCCGCTTTACCACCAAACATGTAGCGGAACTTCGCCGCCTGGTTGTAGATTTGATCCATACACACACCAAAAAAGTCGACGAACATGAGTTCGGCCACCGGACGCATGCCGCAAGTGGCGGCACCGATTGCCGCGCCGACATAAGCCGATTCACTTAAAGGCGTATCCATCATGCGATCGCCGTACTTGGCGTACAAACCTTTAGTGACACCCAGTACGCCACCCCAGGCGTCAGCCTCACCCGGGCTGCCTGTGCCACCGACGACATCTTCGCCCATAACGATGACGGTTTCGTCGCGGGCCATTTCCTGGTCGAGTGCTTCATTGATTGCGTCTTTAAAACTTAACATTCTAGCCATAATTTTTTCCTCGCTTTGTTGGTAAGCAATAACTTAGTAAGCGACATAAACGTCAGTGTGTAGCTGGTCTGGTGAGGGTACCGGCGCGGCCACCGCTTTTTCGACGGCGTCATCGATCAGTGCCAATACTTCTTTGTCGATGGCATCCAGTTCGCTTTGTTCAATGACTCCAGCGTCGACGACTTTTTTAGCAAAAATCTTGATGCAATCGTTGTCTGCACGCAGTTGATCCACTTCGTTTTCGCCACGATAGGTTTGCGCATCACCTTCAAAGTGGCCGAAGAATCGTCCGGTGCGAACTTCCAGCAAGCTGGGTCCACCGCCACTACGCGCCCGTTTGACCGCTTCACCGGCGGCTTCATAGACGGCAAAAAAGTCAAACCCATCGACGGATACACCCGGCATACCAAATCCGGCGGCGCGATCGACATAGCTGTCACATGACACGGCCCATTCCGCTGAGGTAGATTCAGCGTAACCGTTGTTCTCAACCACAAAGATGGCAGGTAGATTCCATACTGTGGCGAGATTCAGGCTTTCCAGCATCATGCCTTGATTCGATGCGCCGTCACCGACGAAGCTGATGGCAACGCCTTGATCATCCTTGAACTTCGACGCCAATGCCGCGCCGCATACCAGCGGTGCGCCAGCGCCTAGGATGCCGTTTGCACCCATCATACCGGTATCCAAATCGGCAATATGCATGGACCCACCTTTACCCGCACAAACGCCGGTGGCTTTGCCGTAGATTTCAGCCATCATGCCGTGGATATCGACACCCTTGGCGATGCAGTGACCGTGGCCTCTGTGGGTGCTAGCGATGCGGTCATCGGACTGCAAGTGATACATGATACCGGCGGCGCTCGCTTCTTCACCGGCGTACAGATGGACGAAGCCTGGAATACCACCTTTGGCAAATTCAACATGTACACGCTCTTCGAACTCACGTATGGAACGCATGGTTCTATACACTTTCAAAAGTTCTTCTTTGCTCAGTGGAAATGGATTAGCACTACCCATAATTATGCCCTCCTTATGTTAGGGTTTTGGTCTATAAATAACTACATAACGCTATGTTGATAACAATAACTGGTTTTTTGCTGCCGTCGCCATCGCACGCTCGACGTCGATGGTAATAAAAGCATCGCATTGCAAGGTAATTTCAACCCGATCATTTTCGCTGAATTCTATTTCACGTTCGCCGTCCAGTGCAATTGACCCGGCTTTGGTCATGGGTGAATACGTTTTGTCGGCGGTAATTTTTTCGACGTTTTTTATTCCAATCGAACTCATTAATCCTGGAGCTATTGGTGCCGTTAACGTTTGCCCGCATTCATCACAAGGCCCAAGTTCAATCATTAAACCATGCGGATCTCGACGTGACACCGGATCGATAAGCCCTGCTATCGACGACATACCGGTACCATGTGGTTCGCCATAAGTAACATAGAGTTCTCTAAAAGTGTCCGTGCGCCACAAGGCCCGGGCACCCACGTAACGGTCCGTCGTAATCGCCACATCGACCAACGCGATCTCTTTTTGTTCGCTCCCGTTGATAGATACGTTCAACATTTTATTCGACACGCATGCATCTACATGTTCAATTTGGCCTGTAACATAAAGCCCCGCAGCAAGTCCGGTAATGGTGGGTTCACGGTAATCCGGAAAAGCGTTATTAGTGCCGGTGGATAGTCCCGCAATAGGTATACCATCGCATACACTGGCTACGGCGCGGTGAGTGCCGTCACCGCCTAGCACCAAAATAGCTGACACTTTTAGCGCTACCATTTTGCGAACGGCCATGAGAGTGTCTTCTACAGACGAGTAAACCGGCATTTCCAAAAATTCCAGCTTCGGCCAAGCCCTACCGCCGGTATTTTTCTCTCTTATTAAACCTCGTTGTACGTGACCTCGCACGCCACCATTGTCCGGCATCATCACTACGTGTTTCACGCCAACCGATCCCAAAGACGCCAGCATGCGCATAACAATGTTGGCGCGGTCTGCAACCTGTAAGCTCGAAGCGTTGGTTATCAAGCGGCGAATGTCGCGGGCCGATACAGGATTTGCAATGATGCCTACGGTTGTGCTCATCATTCATTGTTCTTCTATTCGTGGCGAAAGCTTACAACTCATTGAGGGAATGCTTAATCGACTCCTTCTGCTGGCCGCAAATATTGGGACCGCAATTCCATGAATTATGGCTACACAATACCTATCTACTTTTGATCTTCTACCGGGTCGATTAGATTACGATTTACTCGTGAAATCAACAGCTCGATTCTGGCTAGTTTAGAGTGGGTGTTGATGATTAGCACACGCCCCACTCAGTCGGGTGTAACTTCCCGTGTCCAATTTGTCACACATCTGACACAACATTGCCGACGGTGGGATTCAACACGGGCACAACAATGAATATGTCTATCTCAGTTTCTTAATTTCTGAGTAATTTGGTTACCGAGGTAACATTCCAAGGGTATTTTTGACCCCGCCGAATTAGATGAATTTTTGAGAATCGGTAAGTATCGGCTTTGAGTTGGTGATATTTCTAACGTGTTTAAGTCTTATATGTAACAAAACATCCAAACTACTAAATTAGGCGTTATGCTTACGATTAGGCGTATGCTTACGATTACCAGAAAAACAAACCAACTTCGAGGACTTTTACATGTATTGCCACCACATCAAACGCCTTTGGGGTATCGCCCACACGCTTTTCATGGTTAATCGGCCTCGTCGCTTTCTGCCTCTGGCTCATCTGAATGTCAACAGACCCTGGTTAAAATGGAAGTCGTTTTTCTCACAGAAGAGGAACCATTAGATGTTGGTTCGGTCTATATCTGTGGCGTTAAACCCATGGACAGATTAAGGAACCTCAAGGCTATGACCCAAAAATTGCGTACGATCTTATTTCTATCTGTTGTCGTCACACTCCCTCACACGGCTGTACGTGCCGATGAAGGACATAAGCATGAAACTATGAGTGAGCAACACGGTCAAAACACGATGCAGCAAAGTCACGGCGAGGGGCAAATGCACGGCCATGCTGACGATCAAGCGCATCACCGGCACGACAAATGGATTGATCCGCCGGCAGAATATGCAACAAAAGAATCACATCAGTGGACCGATGTAGACGCGATTAAACGCGGCGAGCGTATTTATCAGGCGCAATGCATGTCATGCCATGGAATCAATGGTGACGGCACTGGTCTACTTGCAGCGTCGCTATCGCATCAGCCAGCGGATCTAACCAACAATTTTCACACATCGCCCGGCAACGGTGATGCCTATTTATTTTGGCGGGTGAGCGAGGGCGGAGCGGTAGAGCCATTCAAATCGCAAGGATCGTCCATGCCTGCGTTTAAATCCATTCTTAGTGAGTCCGAGCGTTGGGATGTATTGGCCTATGTCCACACGTTTTTCCACGAAGGTCTGGCAAAGTGGAACAATAGCAACGGACACTAAATGTTTGTTCAGCCTATTTCAATGCTCGTGCAGAATTAACCCGATTCGATCAGTTTTTCGATTATCGTGAGAATCGGTTCTGCATCGAATTGTTTCGGTCCAATCGCGCGATAGCGTAGATGGCCTGATCGGTCGACAATCAGGCTGGTCGGCAGCACACGGCTACCCAGCTGCTCAAACACATGGCTGTCATAATCGAGCAGGATGGTTAATTCTGAGGATAAGCCGAACTCGTCGTCGAATACCCGTACTTGTTCACTTGTTTCACCGACATTAATAGCGAGTACGGTAAAGTCATCATCGTTAAAGTAGACCGCTGCATTTTGCAGACTGGGCATTTCTTCACGGCAAGGTGGACACCAAGTCGCCCAGAAGTTAACGAGCACGACTTGATTCTTAAATCGTGATAGTCGTACGCGTTCACCTTCCAAACTCTCCAGCTCAAAATCCGCGGTAGTTTCGCCGCCGGAGATGGCGACCAAATCTACCGGTAGCTCATCATCATCGTTGGGTCGCAGTGTAAAGGCGAAACTAACTCCCAATATCAGCAAGAACAGTACACCGTAGCCGCGGCGCTTCATCACGACTCCCACACTAGTCGTTTTGATATAGACCCCGGTATTGTTGTAACCACCGGACGAATGCAGTGACATTGAGTGCATCTTGTTCGTTCGCGCCTTCCACCGGCGGCATGTCACCGAAATCCCAGTGGTGCATCGGTGCCCCTTGCAGGATGGCACGATAGAACGACTGATCGGAATGGTGCGAAGGCACATAGTAGGGATGAATCAAGGTCGGACCTTTGTCCGTCCCCTCCGCCCATCGCCCGTGACATTCGGCACACAGCGAATGATATTTTTCCAGCCCCAATCCGTACTGGAACGGGACATCCGGTTTGTTCTCTGCCCACGCCGGTGTCAAACCAAAAGCGCAGAGTGTAAACGAGAAGGTTAATACGACCGCTTTTTTTGTATTTAGTCTGTATCCATTATTTAGTCGGAAATGTTGAAACATAACGTCCGCAAAAAATTTAAGTTTGATTTAGATCTTTGAAGAACTTAAAGAATATTGTACGATAATTGTTTACAAGATCTTCCGATTTTTTTGGAACTTTCGAGATTTAGCCTAAGCTAAACGAACATGATGGGAAAAGCCGCAAAGGTCTTTATTCTTTTGCGTATTGTTGCTGTTTTGTCCGTTTTTTCAGCTTATGACGTAGCTGGCGATAGTTACGATAAAAGCTGTAGCTCGTTCACCATCACGGTCTGGCTGGCATGTGCGACCTTGATCATCATGACGATGCCTGTGCTGTGGGACACTGTTGCATGATTCTGAGTAACTGGGTGTCCCCTCGCTGCAGGGAATAGCAGAGTTTTCGTCACTTTCAGGCTAAGGCACCCAGCACGTTTCCCATCCTCCGGAACAAAAACCTCCCAAAATGCTCGTTTGAGCGTACCGGTTTAGTTCATTTCAGTTAACAAACGGCGGTAGGTGTTTCAAATACCTACCGCCGTTGCATTAAATTAAAAAACTCACTTGGAGGTTTACGTGAAGACAGTATTGTTAACAACGCTGATGTTTGGTGTTTTCACGTTATCCACGATACAAGCTAGCGCGCAAGATCAATGAGGTTTCTATTTATTTCAACCGTGGCTGCTATCTCGTTGCTTTCGGCCCCGTTTACTTTCGGTGAAGAACGCCAGTACAACCCCCAAGAATTAGAACAAGGTAAACAGCTTTACCAAGAACATTGTATGGTCTGTCACGGCGCCAACGGCGAAGGCACGGCGAATTGGCAAGAACGCGACGAGAACGGCAACTTACCACCACCGCCGCTAAATGGCACCGCTCACACTTGGCACCATTCCGTTCCCGTTTTATTTCGCACCATCAGCGAAGGAACGGGGAAGCTTGGCGGCAATATGCCTGCTTGGAACGATAAGCTCAACCGGGAACAAATTCTTTTGATTATTAATTGGATTACCTCGTTATGGCCGGATGAAATTTATCAGACTTGGCGGGAGCGAATGGCTGCCCAGTGACAGGAATGAACAGCTCAAATGTATCCTAGTGGCGTCCGTCGCAATTTGTGTCGAATTGGGTTGACATGTTGATTTTTACGTAGAGAATCAGTATGAAAATCCATGCTCAATTCGAATTAGTGTGTGGCTGTTATTGAAGTGCCTGAGTGATTGTTCAGTCAAATCGGAACCTGGTCGGTAGGTTAATGGCGGGACCGTCCTACATATCAATCTCGAAGGCTTCCGCTAATGAACTGGATAAGTCGTGATCTTCGTGAAGCCATCGAAACCGTTACACAACTAATGCGATCCAAGAGCGAACATTACCTGCCAATCGTGAGATCGATACTATCATGTTAGCGTCCACCGCTCTACATTACGGCCGATTTATTGTTTGAGGCGCTCTACCAATGGAAGTATTGTTTTGTCGAGATCTTCCTGAGTGATAGGTCCTATATGTTTGTAGGCGATTTGCCCGTCACGGCCGACTACAAATGTCTCCGGTACACCGTAGACGCCCCACTCGATCGCAACTCGACCATCTTGATCAGAACCCGTGCGGGTGTAAGGATCGCCTAAAGCATCGAGCCACTGTGCGGCGTCGTCTGGAGTGTCCTTGTAATTGAGACCGTGAATGTCCACGGCGCCCGTAAGGCTAAGACGCATCAGTAGCGGGTGCTCTTGCTGACATGCGACACACCAGGACGCAAAAACGTTTACCAGCGATACTTCTTTTATAAAATTGGTTGAGGCCAAACCGAGCGCGCGCCCTTTGACCGGGGGCAGTTCAAATTCTGGAATGGGTTTGCCAATGAGAGGGGACGGTACCTCACGCGGATTAAGTTTGAGGCCTATGCCAAGGAATATGGTGATGCCGATGAATAAGAAAGTTGGCACCAGGTATATTAAACGACGCCTCGACGAACGGATTAGCGGTTCCATAATTGTTTCATTAGGCATTGCTGTCTTTCCTCAGGAGTGTATAAGGACTTGTACGTAAATAAGTGAACACAACTATACTGGATATATTTTGGCCCTTTCCTCCGTCCGCCTTCGCCTAATCGGCGGTATTCTTTTTATTATTCTTAGTTCTGTTAGAGCATGAATTTTTTCGACCATGATTCATGCACAATCCCAAGGCACACATGGCTGCGCAAGGTAAGATTGCGAGTAACAGAGGGGCAATACCCGTCGCCACCAGCCAACTCCAGTTCATAACCATACCGGCAGCCGCAACAGCTGCCGCCATTAGGATCATGCCTCGTTTTCCAGTAACGTAAGGCCAGATTGCATCGACGACGTTTTGTGCTAACGAAATCATCGGTTGTTTGGTTAGTATTTTTTTCATAGTCGTTGCTTCCTCATCTTTCTCTGGTAGTATCCAATGTAATTCCACGCGGTAATAGTGTTAGGATGATCGCCGGGCCGCTAATCAATAGAAAAACACTACTACAATGTTGTTTTCTGATCGGGACGCGGGATGCGACTAATCCTTTTGTAACTTCTATCACAAGGCAAGATGCGTAACGAACCCTGTTCCGATTGATGTCAAACGCGTGCTATGCCTTGGTGGCCTGGTCATTTTTCTTTTGCTCGAATTCACCGTGTTCCATTTTCCCGCGCGCGTAGCGCGATCCTAAAAATTCGAGTGCACCAGGCTCGAAGGAACGAACTCTAGTGGAACCGCTGCCTGACATAAGTTTAATTAAAGCGATGACGGCAAGAATGCCAAGGCCCCAGAACAAGAGCGAGAAAAAGTGGAGTGTCCCATGGCCTACCCAACCCCAATACCAGTGTCCAATGTCATACCACATTTCACAGTCCTCATTGTTTAATAACTAATCATAAAGCTGCACGGTTAAGACGCAGCGCGTTAGTAATAACCGAAACCGAGCTAAAACTCATTGCGGTGGCGGCGATGATCGGGCTCAACAGAATCCCGAATGCTGGATACAGCACACCGGCTGCGATGGGTACGCCCAGTGCGTTATAAATAAAAGCGAAAAACAAATTTTGTCGAATGTTGGTCATGGTCGCCCGGCTCAAGCGGCGAGCGCGGACGATGCCGCGTAAATCGCCTTTTACCAATGTGACGCCGGCGCTTTCCATGGCCACATCCGTTCCGGTGCCCATAGCAATGCCCACATGGGCCTGGGCGAGGGCAGGGGCGTCATTAATGCCGTCGCCGGCCATGGCCACCATTCGATCGTCTTGTTGTAGGCTGATAATCTTCTCTGCTTTTTGATCCGGCAACACATTGGCCAAAACATCGTCAATGACCAATTTGACGGCAACCGCACGCGCCGTTGTCTCGTTGTCACCCGTCAACATGATGACCTGTAGGCCTTCATCATGCAGGGCTCGAATCGCGGCAGGCGTCGATTCTTTGATGGGGTCGGCCACACCGATCAGTCCACCGGCTTTGCCGTCTATACCGATAAACATCACCGTCTGACCCTCGCTGCGCCAATCGTCGGCGGGTTCGAGCAATACCTTGTGCTCAATGCCGAGTCTCTGCATAAGAGCAGGATTACCCAGTGCGACCTCGCGGCCGTCGACAATGCCTGTGACACCATGTCCTGTGATGGACTCGAACGAATCCGTCGTGCCCAGTTCGATGTCGCGTTCGCGTGCGCCTTGTACAATCGCCGCTGCAAGCGGATGCTCGCTACTGCGTTCGAGCGTCGCCGCCAAACGTAATAATGTGTTCTCCCCGATGCCTTGGTTTGCCAGGACCGAGACCAGCTTTGGTTTGCCCTGAGTCAGTGTGCCTGTTTTGTCGACCACCAAGGTGTCGATCTTGCGCATCACCTCGATGGCTTCGGCATTCTTGAACAACACTCCGGCGCCGGCTCCTTTACCGGTCGCAACCATTATCGACATCGGTGTAGCCAACCCCAGTGCGCAGGGACAGGCGATGATTAACACAGCCACCGCGTTGATGATGGCATACGCCATGGCCGGTGCCGGACCCGAAATCGCCCAAACGATGAAAGTAATAATCGCAATGACCATCACAGCCGGAACAAAGTAGCCGGCGACCACGTCGGCCAGTTTTTGAATCGGTGCCCGGCTGCGTTGTGCTTGCGCCACCATTTGTACGATTTGTGACAACAAAGTATCGGCCCCGACACGGCGTGCCTCCATCACCAATCCACCGGTGCCATTAACGGTGGCACCGATGACATCATCGCCGATGGTTTTCTCCACCGGTATCGGTTCGCCGGTAACCATCGATTCATCGACGCTACTCTTGCCTTCGATCACCCGTCCATCGACTGGCACCTTCTCGCCCGGTCGTATGCGTAAATGATCGCCAATATGAACATGCGTGAGCGGTACGTCGTATTCGCTGCCATCGGGGTCGATCCGTCGTGCCGTGTTGGGTGCCAGACCGAGTAATGCTTTGATTGCGGCACCCGTGCTACTGCGCGCACGCAGCTCCATGACTTGCCCGAGCAATACCAAGGTGACAATCACGGCTGCCGCCTCAAAGTAAACCGCCACGTCTCTCAGTTCGTTGCGAAACGAAGCAGGAAAAATCTCGGGTGCAACGGTCGCTACGACGCTGTAGACATAGGCAACACCGGTACCCAGACCGATCAAGGTGAACATATTGAGACTTTTATTGACGACGGAGCGCCAGGCACGCACAAAGAACGGCCAGCCGCCCCACAACACCACCGGTGTTCCGAGCGCGAGCTCCAACCAACCCAACAGAGGAGGAGGACCCAGCCAGCCAAAGCTCACGCCCGGAATAAACTCGCCCATGGTAGTGACGACTAACGGTATCGACAACACCGCGCTGACCCAAAAGCGCCGAGTCATATCATCCAACTCGGGATTCCCCTCGTCCTCGAGTGCGGCTATGACTGGTTCTAACGCCATGCCGCAAATCGGACAATCGCCGGGTGTATCGCGAATAATCTCAGGATGCATGGGGCAGGTGTATTGAGTTGATGTCGCCACGGTGCCTATCTCGCGTTCCAAGGCCATACCACATTGGGGACAAGATCCGGCCTGATCTTCACGCACGTTCGGATGCATGGGACAGATGTAGACTCCATGAGTGTCGCCATTCTGTTCTGCGGTCACCTGTCGGTGTTGCTCAGTCGTGTAGAGTGCAGGATCCTCGTTGAACCGGTTGTCACATGATTCGCTGCAAAAGTAGTACAGCTTGCCATCATGTTTGGCGGTTCGCGCAGATGTATCGGTCGTCACTTGCATGCCGCACACCGGATCGGTCGCGATTGCTGATTCTGTTTGGACTAAATGTGCAAGATGGTTCATGGGATACACTCGTTAAGCTATAAAAAGCAGCTTACAAGGTGCGCGTAAGGCACAAGACAAGTTCTCTTTATTGACTCGGATCAATTTTTCTGCGTTCATAATTTGAGTGCTGTGAACGTTGATAGGATCGAACACAGGGATTGACCCGTGGTTAGACTTTAACCGCCGTACCCAACGCATCGCGTACGCGTAACAAGCGTGCGCGCACGTCCTTGGCGATGTCTGCAATTTCATCTTGCGGCACCAATGTCAACACTGCTTCGGGATCCATGAAGGCTACCGTAATCGTGTCATCTTGTTCCGCGCGTACCACGACATTGCATGGCAGTAATAATCCGATATCTGGATCGGCCTCCAACGCACGGTGGGCTAAGGGCGGATTACAAGCGCCGAGAATAACGTAGGGTGTTCGTTCAATATCCAGCTTTTGCTTTAGTGTCGCCTGAACATCGATTTCGGTGAGTACACCGAATCCCTCGTCTTGTAACGCCTTGGTAACGCGTGAAATAGCGTTATCGAATGAATCGTCAAGGCTTATTGAAAATCCATAAGTCATCGTGAATTCCTCGCAGTAAGAGTGTCTAATATAAAAAGAGTGTTGTTTGTCGTTACGTTCGATAAACAACGTATAGTCACGACTTAATGGTCGTATCGGTTCCGATTTCAACAAGCGTATCGGTGATGTAACGATAGGGCGGAATGACTAGATTCGTTGGGGCCGGCACATTCTTGTATACCCGCCCCGCAAAATCGAATTTCGAACCATGGCAGGGGCAGAAGTAACCGCCCGGCCAATTCGACTCGGCAGGCATTTCACCTTTAGCACGCAACGAGGGGACACACCCTAAGTGGGTACATAATCCGACCGCTACCAGATATTGGGGTTGAACGGATCGATAGGCGTTACGGGCATAGTCCGGTTGCTGCTCGGTGACTTTGGAATGCGGATCGGTCAACTGCGTTAACAAGCTTTGACTTTCTAAGTCTTGCAACATTTCCGGATTTCGATGCAGAACCCAAATCGGCTTGCCGCGCCAAATGACGGTAAGTTGACGTCCTGGATCGAGATCGGAGATTCTGACTGTAGTCGGACCACCCAACGCTCGGGCACGCGCACTGGGTGACATACTGCGAACGAACGGGATTGCTCCCATTACACCCGCGATCAATGCCAGGGCACCCGTCGCCCTTTGTAACCATTGGCGACGGGTGCTCTTTGCATGAGGCGAGTCCATCGGGAGAGTCTGTTGCATGCACTACTCACACAGGACCGGGTGGAATTAGCTGCCTTGGCCCATCATACCTTTCGATTGTTGGTGCTGTTTGAGTTGAGTGACTTGTTCTTCACTGAGTAGATCGCGCACGGTGTTACGACTCTCGATACCGGTTTCGATCATCTGGCGTCTCAGATCGAAGATCTTGCCGTAGACCTGACCGACCGTTGTCGGGTCTGGGCGATCCGCAGAGAGGACATCGCGCAATTTGGATTGTTGATCCATAATCTGACCCATGGTTTCCCAATGTTTCTTGCGTAAGCGATCGTGTTCGGCATTTACGTCGCGCCGTTGTTCTTCTGACAGGTCAAGTGCACGAAGACCGCCCATCATACCCATCATTCCAGAACCGCCCATCATGCCTTTGCCACTCATCATACCCATCATTCCCTTGCCGCCCATCATCTCCATCATTCCTTGGCCACCCATCATGTCCATCATGCTGAAGCCACCCACCATGTGAGAATTGTCAGAGCGAGGACCGTGAGTGAAACCTTGTCCAGATTGGTGTGAGAAGGCGGGTAAGGCGATTGAACCCATGCTTACCAAAAGGGCGGTGGTAATCGCCGCTTTTTTCAAAGAATTGTTTTTCATGTCAAAACTCCTGATTTAGTAGAGTGAAAAATTTAGGAGTTCGTAGTCTAGAACTTGTACCTAGGAATCAGGTCAAGCGAAAAAATTGATTTACGTCAACGATTCGATGTGTTTCAAAAAATTGTAATAATTCTATTGCAATTTGCGACAACATTGTTCGTGTATTCTCCCAGTACACGGCGTAAGTTGCTTGGTTCTATTCGAACTAGCGGTTTTCGTATGCTGATTTCAGCGCTGTGTATTTCGATATGTACTTCCGAGTTGTTATCACTCTCATCGAAAGGCGCCCAGGCAACATCTATCCGTAGTTTTCTTTCGAACAATGCCCGTTGGCGTTCGTCGGCAATAGCATCAAGATAGCGATGCAAATCGAAGGCAATAGTCTTAACGACTGTTTCGTCAATGCCGATACCCGTCGCCTGAACTATGGCGAAATTGCCAAGATCGTATCTTTTATCGTCATTGAACATATTATTGGCGGCGGAATCGACAGCGAATACTTTTATTCTCACTCGAGTCGTCGTCCGCGCATTGATGTCGCCAAGGGTAATAACCGTATGGGACGTCTTACTACAAAAGGCATGTCCTCCAAGATATCCGCTGTGGCGAATGATTCCCGCCAGGGAACGGAAATAGAAATGGGCTGCGCTGAACCCAGCAACACCTGATTGGCTGTGCCGTTGTCACAGTAGAGATGATCAGTAAACCCATGACCACGTTGAAGTGCTCTTTGCGAAAACGCTTTGTCGAAAGCATCGGTTGAGTTCGTTGTGTTGATTTCAGAAGGGGCGCGACCATCGACGGAAGTCTATGAAATCCGAATTCCATTGCCTTGAATCAAACTATCGAACTACCCAGGAACAGGTAGCGTGGGCGCCATTGAACACGCCAGTGACGGTGACCTGTTGCCCCGCCTCACAGGGATCGATGAATGAAGGGGTAATTCGGCCTCCGTATAGTGGCACAACAGTGGTGAACTTAGTGTTTGCGCCGCATGTAACACTTAGCGCCAACTTTTCGTTGGTGGAAGGGGGTGGTGTCACGCGCAGATCTACTGTGACCCAGCTACCCACGGGCAATTCAGTATTATGGATGATGTCGGAACGACACGACACGCGATACGAATCGTGTTCGCTCGCTATTGACGACGTCATCGTAAAGTGACCAACGAGGATTGCAACAGCGCCAATCCAAACCGATGAAAAGCGCGAAGGTGTCCACAATGGGGTGAGCCACATCCTCTCAATGTGCATAGTTATGATGTCGCGTTATTCTTACGATAGCCACCCCAACAATCGCCGGTTACGGACACTGATAGAACCCCATGACATCATTTCTAATGGCATTGCGATTCAATTAACGGGCATAACACCTCATCGTTCGGCTGGCCATCCGGTATGTGTTGCCATCGAACGAGCGTCTTTTCCATATGTGCTTGCAGTTCCTGTAAGTGTTGAATTTCTTCTCGCGTTTTTGCGATATGTTGCTCGAGAAGCTTACGCACATTGGGACAGGGCGAAGCACCGTGTTTTGCCTGTTCAAGAAATTCGCTGATTTCTTTTAAAGTAAAACCAAGCTCTTTCGCTTGACGAACGAACCGGAGTATTCGCACGTCGTCGTGACGAAAGACCTTGTACCCATTTTCGGGATTACGTTGGGGCTTGAGTAACCCAATACGGGTATAGTAGCGAACGACATGCGCCGGAACACCTACTGTGTTAGCTAATTCGTTAACAATCATTTTAAAACCTCCAAGACGAGAACAAACATAAATACGATAATGCTTTCACGCAATCAGCGTGAACGTCGACTGCGACTGGGAGGACGACTTAGAGTCGTAAACGCAGGGTAGTGAGATAGAGCGCAGGAAGGGAACTATGGTTTTCGGAATAGACAACGCTATCCGTAACAAGTCTTTTCTGATTTAGATGGATTTGTACGCCTATTTCCTCGCCCAGCAATTCTCCCGGGGGCTGCGGACGGGGTGAATCAGATGCGAGGAGTTGGTTGCTGCCATGCCAATGGGGTACACGACACATTTTAACCGAATGAGAAATTAGACAAAACGTGAGGATGGAATCCGCGGCTTTATTGCTAACAATGGCCGATTTCTCGCCGTCAAGATTGGCGCTCGCCAAGGGTGCTGAAACACCCATGGCAATGAGAACAATGGTCAGTGTCCTAAGTAGGGAACGTAACATGTGCTTAAATTTGCGTTTTCCATTGTGCAAATCTACTAGCGAAATGCGATACGAAGCTTGACTTACATCAATTATAACGATTTAGACCGGACTGAAATGCCTAAGTTCACTATGGGGGTTCCGTGCTATACAAAGAGGCCACATTGCTAATGTAGCTTAACCCATGGATTGGTTCGCAGTATTGGTATCACCAATATCATAACCGTTGGCTCGATTTTGCAGGATTAAACAAAGTTAATGCTCAGGACCCACTGTAACACGGTGGAGAATCTGGTACTATTAAAATGTATCAGACCAAGATTTGAATTGGCTTCATGAGTGACATTCGATCTCGTATCTCGCAACGACATTACAGTCTTCTCTCGGCTGCAATGATCATGCTGATGTTGTTCTCGGGATTAGCGCATGGCGGGTTTACGCTGTGCGATTCAGCACAAGATGCGTCGAATTTAGAAAGCTTTATTTTGAATCACGATTCCCATACAGATAGGGTGGATGCAAACACCGAATTCGGCGCTTGTTCTACTTCTGCGTGTTGTATTAGTTGTTTTGCCATTGTCGTAGGTACACCGGCAAACCATGAGCCCATATCAACTCCCCACGAAATCAGTTATTTCCATTGTCGAGTGTCTGTAGTCTCGGCGGTGCCAGGCCACCCTCCCAAAGCCTAGTCAGTTAGTTTCCCAAGTCAAATCGGGCGTGGAACTACACACGTCCTGAATTGGCAGGCATGCTGAATGCTACGCCTGTCAAACCAAAGTTCAACTTGTCATTACTTACACTACAGTTGTTGTGAATTCAACGGGCATAGGTCAATCCGCGTATTGAGATGAGTGCATCAGAGAATCAAAAAAGCTCCATAAGTCGAGTTATCTTGTTGCTCACGTCATTGTTGGTTTTAACTACCGCGCGAGCGACGACCCATGAACTTTCTGCCGGGTTGACTTGGTTGTATGGGTCACCACCAGCACACCCGATACATTTGACGACTATCCAGGGAGGGGAATACCGACTACAGGATTTGCACGGCAAGGTGGTGCTGGTGAATTTTTGGGCGACATGGTGTCCACCGTGTATCGAGGAAATGCCATCGATGCAAAGTGTTTATGACACATTGGGTGGCAAGCAGTTCGAAATTCTCGCGATTAATGCCGGCGAGGAGTTATCGGTGGTCCAGTCGTTCCTAAACCGCTTTACACCTGCTTTGGAATTTCCGGTTTTGATAGACCCGACCGGTGATACCTATGCCGCATGGGACGTGCGGGGAATGCCCACCACGGTCATCGTCGACAAGCAAGGCCGCATGCGATACCGGGCTGTGGGAGGGCGAAACATGAGTTCGGAACACATTGTGACTAAGTTACATGAACTCATCGATGAATAAGATTAAACGAGGCACGGTTTGATGATACGAAATACACAATACATCCTGAATCGTTGATCGCGCCAATGCACTGGCCATGTAACCGATAACGTTTTGCTAACGTGTAGAGTGAAATTTGAGGTTAATTATGAAGACCAAAATCCCGATTTGCTTAGTAAGTACATTTTTGTTGGCGGCGCAGACTATTGTTGCGGATGAACATCCACCGCCAGCCGTCATTGACACTGTACAGAAATTGATTCCTGGAATTGGTAACGATTCGATACGACGGTCACCCGTCAACGGACTGTTCGAAGTTGCATACGGGATGAACTTACTCTACGTTTCTAGCGACGGCAAATTTCTCGTACAGGGAGATGTGTTAGATGTTAATCAGTCCCAGAACTTAACCGAACAACGTCGAAAAGCGATACGTGTTGGTGCTATTGAAAAATTGGGTGAGTCATCCATGATCGTTTTCAGCCCACCAGAAGTGAAATCCAGAGTAACGATTTTCACAGATGTCGATTGCGGTTATTGCAGAAAATTGCATAGCGAGATGGACGAGTTGCATGCCAACGGTGTCGAGGTGCGTTATCTTGCATTCCCACGAGCGGGTATCGGGTCATCCAGCTACGACAAGATGGTGTCTGTATGGTGCGCCGATGATCCCCAGCAGGCCATGACGTTAGCCAAGCAAAACCAACCCTTGCCCGAAAAATCGTGTGAGAATCCAGTCAAGGACCACTTCCAGGCCGGCGAGTTGCTGCCGGTACGGGGGACACCGACCATTGTTCTCGAGGACGGTTCGCTGATCGGCGGTTATGTTCCCGCTTTACAATTGGCGCAACAAGCACGGCAAGCTGCCGCCAACACTCTGCTGCAAATTGATAACTAAAATAGAGTGGGGCGCTAACCTGACAACGGACACGAATCCACCATTCCATCGTTGGACAATTTTAGAGAGTCGCCGAGTTGATCAAATTCGAAAAGTGTCGCTCTAACAAAAATAGTTCTGGCAAATTGTGAACCAATACATGACGTGTATTAAGACGATTGCCGCCATCGGGTTAGCGCAACTCGTGATCGCGGTGCCAGTTACCGCCGCCACCTTTGCGCTACCATCCAATGGTCAGAGTGTCGTCGGGGAAACCGTGTCGATCGCGGCAAAGCGCGAAGACACTTTCGTAGATATTGCACAGGCTTACGGGGTAGGTTACGACGAACTGGTCCTCGCCAATCCGACCGTAGATCCGTGGCTCCCTAAGGTAGGTGAACGCATTTTATTGCCAACGCGTTATGTGTTGCCCGATGCACCACGTGAAGGAATGGTTATCAATCTGCCGGAAATGCGATTGTATTATTACCCTAAACCTCGCCGCGGTGAACCCGCGAAAGTCGTGACGTATCCCATCAGTACCGGCCGCGGAGATTGGGAGACTCCGCTCGGCGGAACCACTGTCATAGCAAAAGCGAAAAATCCCGCATGGTATCCGCCCGAATCCATCCGAGCAGAACACGCGGCCGATGGTGATCCTTTGCCCAGAGTGGTACCGCCCGGCCCGGACAACCCTCTCGGGAAGTTTGCACTACGCTTAGGATTACCCGGTTATCTAATTCACGGGACCAATCGTCCGAGTGGTATCGGCATGCGAGTGACGCACGGTTGCGTTCGTTTATATCCAGACGATATCGCTACCTTATTCAGTACTGTCGAAATCGGCACTCCCGTGCGTATTGTACGTCAAGCATACAAATTGGGATGGCATGATGATGTTTTGTACATCGAAGCCCATCCGCCATTTAGCGAGGAACGCAATACCCAACGTGATGACCTTGAACCCCTCATTGACGCACTCTATGCATTGCGGCTATCGAACGCGCACGAGAAGGTCGATTACCGGGCGGCCCTTCGCTTTGCGCGTGAACCACTCGGAATCCCGATCGCGGTTTCATCCGCTAACTAAAGTAAGTATGGCGGGAAAGTTCCGGCAATTTAGCAAGCATTTCCGATGACGACATATCTGTCGATGATTTGTGGATCCAGATCGCTTGCTCCCTACAGATGATCTTCTGATCTTGGTAACTCAAATCACAAACGTTTTGTACCCGAAGGAGAATTATGCATGGTGAACGCCTTAGTAGTAGAACTAAAGCCAGGTGAGTGGCTATTAGTGGTGCGTCGGTATTTATTGTTTGTCGCAGGGGCCAATCTCCTATGGGAAATACTACACCTGCCGTTGTATACAATTTGGTCTGAAGCCAGTTTTTCCGAACTCACGTTTGCCGTAGTGCATTGCACCGGCGGTGATCTGATGATTGCAGTCACAACACTCATATTGGCATTGTTATTATTCGGTGACAGGTCATGGCCCTATACAAGATTCTCACGTGTCGTCTCAGCGACAATAGCGTTGGGGGTGCTGTATACCGTGTTTAGTGAATGGCTTAATATCGTCGTTAGAAAAAGTTGGGCTTATTCGGATTGGATGCCTTTGTTGCCGATAATTGGAACCGGGCTTTCTCCTTTGACGCAATGGATCGTGATTCCGGCGGTGGCATTTTGGTGGGCGAGACGGCCAACAGCAATGTTGAATGGGGATAGAGCAGAGCAAAAGTATACAAACATGACTGAAGTGGGGAGGGATTTTCGGAACCGTTGAAGACGAAATCGATCTTTCGTGACAATGCGGTACTGCACGGTCAAATGGTTATTTTTCACCCTTGTTTGTTAAAGTGACGCAATTCGTATGAATATGAAGTCAACATTCTTATGTTCAACTATCGTGCTAGTTTTATCGCATATCGGGAATATTGCAGCCGAAACTGGACAGCCACCGGATGCCGAGGCAGCAATGCGTGGACGAGCGTTATTCGAAAAACATTGTGTAACCTGTCACGGTGAGCGGGGCATGGGTGAACGCCCGATACCGTGGAGTATTCGCCGACCGGACTACTATGAGGCCCCTGCGCTCAATGATTCGCAGCACGCCTGGCATCATAGCGATGAAGACCTTGTTCGGTTTATTCTTAGTGGCTCATCGCGCACCGATCGCATGCCGGCCTTTCAAACAGTCATATCGAATCAAGATGCCCTGGACGTTGTGGCATTTATAAAGAGCTTGTGGGGTACGCGTGCTTTGGAGTGCCAAGGCCCAAAACACATGTCATGCATGTAAAACGTATTCCCGTCAGCGAAAGTTGGACAAAAAGGTCTAATTGAAAAAGCGAAGGTCTTCGCTCACCAAGGCGGCAGCCGGCACAATGAATGGCAAATGATGGGACCAATGGGCTCGATGGGCATGATGGGGTCCATGAACGGTATGCATTACGGTGGTATGGGAACGCAAACTGCACTGGGAAATCCACGGAAAAATCATGGACGAACAAAGTCAGTTGCGAAAACTCTGTCGCGCCGAGACGCCGGATGTCAAAGCAATTGGCGGAGGCGACGGCCATGGACATGATTCGGGCGGACACGGTGATCATGAGAACTATGACCGCGACACGCCGCGCCGAGCCATACTTGACGGTATTGATCCGGCGGGTGAGCCTTTGGACGACACTACGCCGCGGTGGACCATGAGTGAATCGGACTTAAATGACCTGATTGCCTATCTACAACAATAGCGTAACCAAACCAGTGTCGATATTGTTGTGTAACAAAAGTCACGATGATATCGAGCTCAGCGGGTTAGACTTGCCTTGCAACCAACAGGGTCTTTGAATTCTCTTAGGAACTTTAGGAGTTCCGCTTACACTAAGAAAACATGCCGGGAAAAGCCGTAAAGATTATCAGTCTTTTGTGTCTCGCAGTGGTTTTATCTGTTTTCTCCATTCATGGGATGGCGGACGACAGGCATGTTAAAGGGTGTGCCTCGATGATCGACTTCGACACGGTCGATGGGTGTGGCCACAGTCATAAAGACGACGCCTGTGCGGCAGGACATTGTTGCACTCTATTTAACCACTGGGTCTACACCACCCCGAACATCGATGTGACGTTACTGACATTCTCGGGATACGACACCTATTCAACTTTTCATCCTCCAGAGAAGAAACCTCCCAAAACGCTCGTTTGAGCGTACCGGTTTAGTCCATTTCAGCTAACAAACGGCGATAGGTGTTTCAAACACTTGCTGCCGTTGCATTCAATTCAATATCTAACTTGGAGGTTTACGTGAAGAAAGTATTGTCAACAACGCTGATATTTGGCGCATACACGTTATCCGCAATACAAGCCAGCGCGCAAGATCAAAGCGGTCAAACGATGGATCATTCTAATATGTCCAAGGATCAGGTGTCAGAAATGATGCACGGCGATGGTGGTCACGACATGCAAACAATGGCGCGGTATCCCACGTCCTTAGTCGGAGGTCACTTGATGAACAAGGGCGGCTGGATGGCATCGTACAAATTCATGCGCATGGACATGGACGGTAATCGCGATGGAACACGGCGGCAGTCGCCCGCCGATGTCCGAGCGGAAGGATTCGCCGTCGTGCCCACCGAGATGACCATGGATATGCATATGTTAGGAGCCATGTATGGTGCTACGGATAACGTGACCGTGATGGCTATGGTGCCATTTCTGGACAATGAAATGGATCATGTGGCGGGTATGCCGCTGGGGATCGTCGAATTCACCACCAAATCGGATGGCATCGGCGATGTCAAAGTCGGCGGACTCGTCAAATTGATGAAACAAGGAAACCGCTCGTTGCACTTCAATGGCCTGGTCAGTCTACCCACCGGTTCCATCGACGAAACCGATCTCCCCCCGGGTCAATTACCCTATCCGATGCAGCTCGGATCGGGAACCTTCGATTTGATGCCGGGCATCACGTATACGGTCCATCAATCGGATTACAGCTGGGGTGTTCAAGCCCTCGCGACATTGCGTATAGGTGATAATGATCGCGATTACACACTAGGCAATCAGCTGCGTGCCAGTAGTTGGTACAGCCGCGAGTTCACCCCGTCGTGGATTGTTAACTTCAGACTCGATTGGACCCATTGGGGCAATATCGATGGAGCCGATGAAGAACTCAATCCGGCGTTGGTACCAACAGCGGATCCGGATCGACGCGGGGGCGACCGTTTGGATGTGGGCATCGGTTTAACCAAAAGCATTGCCGGTTGGCAGATTGGTGCCGATGTCGCGATCCCAGTGCACCAAGATCTCGATGGGCCGCAACTCGAAACCGATTCCATCATAGGTATTACTATCAAGAAACATATTTAAAATACATTGCAATCACTTGAGTTGGTTCTCACTATGAGAACCAACTCGCAACTTCGGAGAATGACTGATGAGGCATTTATTGATTCTTTTTATTCCAGCCGTGGTTACTATTTCACTGCTTGCAGCGCCGTTTGCTTTCGGTGAAGAACGCCAGTACAACCCACACGAATTACAGCGGGGCAAGCAGCTTTATGAAGAACATTGTATGGCGTGTCACGGTGCCAACGGCGAAGGCACCGAAAATTGGCAAGAACGCGACGAGAATGGCCACTTACCGCCACCGCCACTAAACGGCACCGCCCACACTTGGCACCATTCCGTTCCCGTTTTATTTCGTACCATCAGCGAAGGAACGGGAAAGCTTGGCGGCAATATGCCTGCGTGGAAGGACAAGCTCAATGAGGAGCAGATTCTATTGATCATCAACTGGATTACCTCGTTATGGCCCGATGAAATTTATCAGACTTGGCGGGAGCGCGTTTCGGCTCAATAACCGGAAGTTGTACGCGTGGGTTTCGTTATGTCTAAGTAAATTCACTGAGCGAAGGTGGAGTTGTAAATATCAAACGGATGTATATGCACTATACGCCCGCACTTACAATAGTTGAGGCGGTCGAAACCATATCACGATATTATCGAATGTAAGGTGAACTGTTATGCTAACAATTTCCGGAAAGGGGTCCACCGGTGGATGGTCTTACAACAGATTTTCATCCTAGTAATTCATAGCCCAATGGGCAGGTGTACTGGCAGTAATGGAAGTGAGCGCAAGAGTAGGTGTGAGCACATGTTTGCCGAAACTAGTCCATGGGTCTTTGGGGCAAAACGGATTGATTAGCAGCGCATGACGTTGAGTCGTTGTTAAAGTTTTGAATGATTCATCAAACTCGGGTGCGTAATGCATGGGACCGGGTAAAAATGCGTTTATAGTGATACCATATAGAGATGATGTCGCATAAGTGTACAAAATACTTTTCCATACAAAGTATCGAACGCAAAAAATCCGACTATTTGTAATTCTGCAAGCAAGAACTAATACCAGGCATCTGGTATCAACGCTTTGCGTTGTAAAACAAACTCTTTTAGCGCTTCATCGACACCTGGATCTATAGGCGGCGCTTCGTAGTCGTTCAGCATGTTCGTCCACTTTTCATAGGCCCGTTGTTGCATGTCCTTGCTACCGCTGTCTGTCCATTGTTCGAACGAGCCGGTGTCCAGCAGCTCGGCACGATAGTTTGCGGTCTCGAAATTTTTCATTGTATGACTAACACCGAGAAAATTATTGCCGATACCGGCCTCAAAAAATGCGTCTTTTGCAAGTTCGTTATTATCCAAACTGAGTCCTTGCGCCATACGGTGGATCATGCCACAGCGGTCTGCATCCATTACAAATTTTTCATAGCCAATGGTCAGACCTCCTTCTAACCACCCGGCTGCCTGAAATATAAAATTCGCACCTGCCATGACGGCGGGGTTCATGGTGTCAGCGGATTCCTGCATCGATTGGGCATCGGCAATCTTGGATGCGGTTAAATGTCCGCCGCAACGAAACGGCAACCCCAATCGCCGGCAGAGTTGTGAGATGACAAAACAGGCGAGTGATGACTCCGGTGTACCAAAAGTCGGAGCGCCGGTTTTCAAATCCATCGTGGTAAGAAAGCTCCCGTAAACGACCGGTGCACCCTTGCGCACCAACTGTGTGAGTGCGATACCAACCATGGCCTCGGCGTGTGCTTGAGCGACGAGCGCAGCTTGGGTGACCGGGCTCATGGCGCCACCGAGAATAAAAGGGGAGACCACATTGCCTTGATTTGCTGCCGCATAAGTTCGTAATGCGCCGGTCATGGTGTCGTCGTAAACCAACGGCGAGTTCACGTTGATATTTCCTTGGATCACCATGTGGTTTCGCATAAATTCTTCGCCAAACACGATGCGTGCCATGGATAATGAATCTTCCGCACGTTCCGGTGCTGTAACCGAACCCATAAAAGGTTTGTCAGAATAACGCAAATGAGCATAGACCATATCTAGGTGACGCTTATTGACCGCTACGTCCACAGGTTCACAGACCGTACCGCTTTGATGATGCAACCACGGTGTCATGTATGTCAGCTTGATAAAGTTTTCGAAGTCGTGAACTGTGCCGTAGCGGCGTCCTTCTTTTAGATCGGTTACAAACGGCGAACCGTAAGCGGGACCAAGAACGAGATGGTCGCCACCGAATTCGATGTTGTTGTTGGGATTGCGCGCATACATGGTGAATCTTTTCGGTGCGGTCGCGCACAGTTCGCGAACAAGTCCGTGTTCAAACCGTATGCGTTCACCGTCGACGTTGGCTCCCGCGTCTTTAAATAATTGCAACGCGATGGGATCGCCGCGAATCTCTAATCCAATTTCAGCCAGAATCCAATCGGCGTGTTGCTCGAGTTTATCCAGCCCTTCCTCGTCGAGCAGTTCGTAAACCGGAATCTTACGGGTAACGTAAGCTGGGGCAGAAGATACTTTTTGATCTGAATGGTGTCGCGCCATTCGAGCTGCCCGGCCGCCGGAGCCTCGTCGCCCCTTGGTGTTTGAAGAAATGGACACTTACATAGTCACAGACAAAAATATCGACTACGTCCTGACAGTTTTATCCAAGGACGGAAAAACTACTCTCCTTATTAATCTCACGTTTTCTCGAATAAAAGCCAACATTGATTTGGCGTTTGATATAAGGAAGATCAAACTGTAGTGGTTCTGAGTCGTGGTCGTTGCCGTTTTCGCAATAGCTGATCAAGGCCGCCATCATTTTTCCGGCAATCGGCGCGTTTTTGTATTGGTTCCCGCTGGTGCCAATTGCCATATAAAAACCGGACACAGATGATTTGTCGTAGATGGGAATCCAGTCATCGGTTACATCGTAAAGATCGACTACGCCTTTCATCTGGCTCGGGATACCTAAACTAGGCACACGCTGCGCGTAGCGGTAGGCTTGATGTGTCCATTGGTCCGTAAAGTTTCTATCGTATTCATCCGCATCGACCCATTCACGCGGATCGCATTCCGGATCTTCGCTGCCTACCAAAATGAAGTTGCCTTGTTCGGGACGACAGTAACAACCAATGTCACTGTCAGAGACCACTAAACCGTTTTCGTAAAAGTCAAAACCCTCCGGTGATGGGACATGGACGACTTCTTGTTTTAACGGTCTCGTGGTAATAGTCATATCGCCGAGAGCCCCCGCCATCGCATTGACATTCGCCGAATATGGACCGGCGACATTAATGACCACAGGCGCGTGTACCTCGGAGCCGTCATCCAGTTTAACGCCAGCGATACGATCATTCGATTTCAATATCCGGACGACTTCGCGGCCGAACACAAACTTACCACCACTCGCTTCGGTCGCGCGCTGGATGTTATGCGTCGATAATTGTGGATCGGTGACATAACCGGCGGTGGGGAAGAAGACTGCTTCCTCGACTTGACCTGTACCGGCTTCGCCGAAAGCAGGATCGTCCATACGCTTGGGTGGAAAAAAACTTGTGAGGTTATAAATGGGCAGATGTTCCAGGATTTTGTTTGCATCCCAACGTTCGTAAGGGATATCCAGCTCGTCGCAAAGCGCCGTATGTTTTTGCACATAGCCGTTTTGTTCCGTGCACATCACTAAGCAACCGATTTCACGAAACTCGGCTAGACCACGTTCGTCATCGACTCCCAAGTAGTCAGCCCAGTCACGCCAATAGTGATAACCTTCGTAAGCCAGTGCTATACCGTCAAACGTTGAATAATGCACACGAATGATGGCGCAGGAACCACTGGTCGGACCATATCCGGCAGCGGGATTTTTATCAATGGAGATGGTGTGAATACCTGCTCGATTGAGTTCGAGTGCAGTAGCCGCCCCGATCACACCAGCGCCGATTACGATGGCGTCCGTTGTTTGTGTCATGTTGTTCTACCCTAACGTTGATTTATTCGCGCATTCTCCGCCCTTGTGGATCATGAGGCGATGGTTCAATGACTGTGGCGCCGCGTTCAACACCGACGATATGTGTAGTCAGCGCGGTACCGGGTTGCATCACATCCGGTGTGACCAATGCCATCGCCAGACTTTTCTTAACAACATGGCCATAACCACCTGAAGTAATGAACCCGACCCGCTTGCCGTCGTGCCATACCGGTTCAAACCCGGATGCATCCGCGTCATCAGCTTCAATTTCAAGTGTAACCAGACGTTGTGGTGCGGAGTCATTATTTTTTTCGCTGAAAGTTGCTTCTTTCCCAATGAAGTTATTTTTATTGAAGTCTATCCAACGACCCATGCCGGTCATACCCGGCGTATAGCCTTGGGTAAACTCGCGCGACCAAATACCGAAACTTTTTTCCAACCGAAGTGAATTAAGCGCGTAGTAACCGTATTCACGAATGCCGTGCTCCGCACCAGCAGCTAACAGACTTTCGCGTAAGCTAATGTGTTCCACCGCATGACAATTTATTTCATAACCTAATTCTCCTGCAACCGAGAGACGACCTACTTTAGCTCGAATCAAACTGATGTCCAGTGTTGTGCAGCCCATAAACGGCAAGGTCTGGTTGCTTACGTCTTGATGGGTCAACGACGCTAACAGTTCTCGTGAACCGGGACCGGAAATCGAAAAACCCACGACGGAGTCTGAGATATCTCGTACTCGCACATCACCGTCTTGGGCAGGATCGATATGATCTTCAAACCAACGCATATGCCATTCGCGTAAATAGTAGGAACCCATGATCCACCACGTGTCGTCACCCCAATTGAACACTGTGAGATCGCCTTTAAGGCGACCGCCAGAGGATACCATGGGAGCGAGTCGTGCGCGCCCCGGTTTGGGCAATCGGCTGGCCATGATTTTATCTAGCCATCTTTGTGCATCGTTACCAGTGACTTCGTAGCGCGAAAAACCGGACGTATCGAGTAACCCCACCTGTTCGCGAACGGCCCGGCATTCCTCAGCCACGATGTCAAATGCGTTGGAGCGCTTGAGTGTCGGTGTTTCCTTGAAATCCGGAGGGCCAAACATCAATGGTACTTCTAAACCCCAACTGCAACCCCACAAGGCGCCAGCATTGTCCATCGCATCATATGCGGGTGATTTTTTCAATGGCCGTCCGGCGGGAAGTTGTTCGTTAGGATAAGTCATGACAAAACGGCGCGAATAAAACTGCCCGGTGGTTTGTTTGATGTATTCACGATTCGCCGTGAAGCCACCGTAACGCGCGATATCCATTGGCCACGCGTCTGCCTCCGGCTCTCCGTGAATCATCCATTCGGCTAAGGTTTTGCCTACACCGCCACCTTGTAAAAAGCCCGCCATCACGCCGCAGGCTAACCAATAATTCTTTACTCCCCGAACGGGACCAACCAAGGGATTACCGTCCGGCGAGAATGTGAATGCGCCATTGACCCAATTCTTAATTCCAATTTCTTGAAGCACCGGGTAGCGTTTGTACGCCATTTCGAGTTCATCTGAAATTCGATCGATGTCTTCCTGCAACAATTCAATGCCGTAGTTCCAGGGTGCCCCGTCGATACTCCAATGCTGATGATTGATTTCATAAATACCGATCAAGATACCTTGTTGATCTTGACGCATGTAGGTGAACCCTTCGAGATCGACCATCATTGGCATCTCAAAATCCGAAGCAGCGATCTCGGGAATCGTTTCGGTAACCAGGTAGTGGTGGGCCAGTGGTGATACCGGTAACTCTAATCCGACCATGTGTCCAACTTGCTTTGCCCACAGACCTCCTGCATTGACAACGTGTTCAGCGACAACCGTACCCTGTTCGGTTACGATATCCCAACTGCCATCGGCCCGCGGGTTTAGTTCAAGCACACGGTTATGTTCAATCACCTCGGCGCCGCGTTTTTTGGCGGTACCGGCGTACGCTTGGACTGTGCCCGTGGTATCGACATAGCCTTCACGATCCGCCCACAGCCCGCCGATGACGCCGTCGATGTCCATAATCGGACATTTTTCTTTGATTTCGGCCGGTGTCATTAGATAACAATCTTCAATGCCGATGGTCTGGAAAATGCGATAAGTCGATTGCAACCACTCCCAACGTGCCGGTGCTGAAGCCACCGTAATACCGCCGGTCATGTGCATTCCGATTGATTGACCGCTTTCTTTTTCGATCTCAGAAAGTAGATCGATCGTATAGGCCTGCAACGCGGCCATATTGGGATCGGCGTTTAGTGCGTGAACACCACCCGCTGCATGCCAAGAAGACCCCGCCGTGAGAACATTGCGTTCGATAATACAAACATCGGTCCAACCGAACTTGGTCAAGTGATAAAGCACGGATGCGCCGACAACGCCGCCACCGATGACGACCACACGATACTGTGATTTCATAACCTCTTTCTCCTTATTTTGTCCACAGTATTGCACGAAACATACAACAGTGTATATTAAAACATACATAAATGTACGGTACTTGTAAATGGCTGAAAACGCACTTCTACGGCTGGTCGCTGAACGTAATGCAACGACAGCGCAACGGAATCAATTGCAAAGGTTTGATTGGTTGCAAGCTGCATTGGAGATATTTGTTGCGGAGGGCATTGACGAGGTACGCATTACCCGGTTAGCTGACGAACTTGGGGTGACTCGTGGCAGTTTTTATTGGCATTTTGCCAACCGCAACGATTTGATTGATGCCCTGGTCGCCTTTTGGCGTGAAAAAAATACTCGTGCTATTGTCAATGCGATTGAAGATGTGGCATCACTCAGCGAGGGCATTTTCAATTTCTTCGAGACTTGTCTGGATGTCGATTCGTTTGATCCCCGGCTTGACCTCGCCATTCGCGAGTGGGCGCGTCGGTCACAACGTATTCGTGAAGCCTTGGACGCGGAAGATAACGCGCGCATACAAGCATTGTCAGACTTCTACTCGCGATTTGGCTACCCAATGCCGCAGGCGTTTATACGTGCTCGTGTGATTTATTTTGCACAGATTGGGTTCTATGCCTTGGATGTGAGGGAACCTTTAAGCACGCGTTTGGACTATACCGAAGCATATTATGAAGCGTTCACGGGTCAGCGTTTGAAACCAAGTGAAGCGAAACGCTTTACAAAACGGATAATGGAAAAATACGGGCACCAGCTCTCATGACTCGTCGTAATAAACGTCGTTCAACATCGAGCCGGTCGTCCGATTCGGCTAAACGTAACGTCAGCTACCGTGCGCTTAAGAATCCGTTTATCTTGCAAAAATCATTTTCCGATGATCGATTAGAGGCCATTCATCAAACAGCGCTTCGTGTGCTCGAAGAGTTGGGTATACGTGTACTAAACGATGAAGCACGACAACATTTTCAGGAAGCTGGTGCGACTGTGAATAATGATAGCCGGATGGTAACCATCGATCGTTCGTTAGTCGAACGGGCGTTGACAACGGCGCCTAGCGAATTTGTTTTGCATGCTGCCACCATGGAGAAAAATGTCACCCTTGGCGGCAATCATATTACCTTTGTCAGTGTCGGTGGTCCGCCGCACATAACCGATCTGGATCATGGCAAGCGTAACGGCACTCTGGAGGACAGTCGGAACATTATCAAATTGTCCGAACATTTCGATGTCATGCATATCCAGTCACCCAATGTCGAGCCACAAGATATCCCGCTGCACCTGCGCCATCTGCACATGACTGAAAGCCAGTTGACATTGAGCCAAAAGCCTTTCTTTGTTTATTCACGTGGTGTGGTGCAGGTCCGCGACGCGTTTGAAATGACGCGTATTGCTCGCGGACTAACGGAAGACGAGTTTCACGAAAAAGCTTGGTGTTATACCGTCATTAACACGAACTCGCCGCGCCAGCTTGATGTTCCCATGTGTCAAGGCATTATGGATTTCGCCGAAGCCGGGCAGGTCTCGGTGATCACGCCGTTTACCTTAGCAGGTGCCATGGCCCCGGTCACCATGCCGGGTGCGTTGGTGTTACAACACGCGGAAGCTTTGGCTGGTATTACACTCGCGCAGATCGTTCGACCGGGTGCACCGGTTGTATACGGTTCATTCACGTCAAACGTCGATATGAAATCCGGCGCCCCTGCCTTTGGAACGCCGGAGTTTGTGCAAGCGGCGTTTGGCGCGGGTCAGTTGGCGCGACACATCAATTTACCTTGGCGGGGTTCCGCGGCAACCGCCTCTAATGCACCCGATGAACAATCCGTTTATGAATTCATGATGTCGGCATGGGGTAGCGTATTGGGTGGTTGCAATATGTTAATTCATGCGGCGGGTTGGCTTGAGGGTGGTCTGACCGCGTCGATGGAAAAATATATTCTGGACATCGAGATGCTGCAAACCTTTGCAGAAATTTTTCATCCGTTGAATTCTGACGAACCAGAATTAGCATTTGAAGCGATCGCCAGTGTAGAACCGGGCGGGCATTTTTTTGGTTGTGAACATACGATGTCGCGTTATCAAACCGCGTTTTACGAACCACTGGTCTCGGACTGGAGTAACTTTGGTACGTGGGCCGAGCGGGGGAGCAAGACCGCAACCCAACGGGCTAATGGCATTTGGAAAAAGATACTGCATGAGTTTGAAGCGCCGGCAATGGATCAAGCTGTTTTCGATCAACTACAAGAATTCGTCAAACGCCGAACGGAAGAGGGCGGTGCACCACCGGAATCGTAACCGTGCCGAAGACATAGGTTTTGAAAACTTGTTTCAGCAAAGTTTTGGCAACGAGCGATTTGGCCAAAAAGAGACTTTTATCAACACCAAGAACCGTACACTTATCTTAAAGCCGTGTACACTGAATTACCCAAAGCCACTTCGCTTGAAGACATCGAGGCACTATTGTCATTCAAACCGAAAACTGAAAAACAAGCGGCTTGATTTGGTGGTTGGCGCTTACGCGAAATTTAGTCTGTTGTTAAGAGATTGCGGACGAAACCGCTTGGAAAAGATCTTTACAGATTTGGTTGGGCGCAGTTCTGAAGTTTTAAGACAAGGACAAGGTCAATCAATCGAGTCTGAAAATCATAAGCCGCCTCCCGAAACAAAGTCCCCGCCCGTAATCTCGGCTTGAATACCGCCCCACGCCGCATAGGCGGCAATCCCGCCGGCAGTAGAGGCTTGGCTAATAGGATTAAGTACGTGTGGTTCGATGTACGCCGCAGTAACCGCCGTCAACGCCATACTCCAAACCAATACAATTAGAAAACATTGGAATTTCAGTTTCACTCAGTAATAAGTGTATAGACAAATCCACGTCTTCCCTCTTTACGCGGATCGTACTCGGCGATGTAGATGTTTTCGGTTGATACACCAGCGTCCGTTAGGAATGACGCAATATTAAGGGCCCGATTGTTGGATAGGCCAGCGTGTTTCATACCCCCCGCTGTTCCTTCGATAACATACACGCGTTCCATGTCAATCAGTTTAAGTAATTCTTGTTCGTGGTGCGGTTTCAGTTCCGCCGAGTTAAGATCAAAAACAATGGTTGCTTCCGGGATGATTGAATCGCGCAACACGACTGATTTGTAGCCAATTAACAGAGGGAGTGCGCTTGGGTCCTTCTGTTCAACAATCTCCACTTGCTGCTCTTCCACATGTTCTTTTTTAAATTTGGCAAAAAAAGCCTTAGTTGCGGCGCAGCCCGATAACAATGAAAAACAAACTACAAAAAGCACTAGTCTCATAGTTTGACCTTCCGAAAGATGAGTTGAGGTAGGGGAAGAGCGCCGTGATGGACAATCGTTCCATTGCAGCGCACGTTGAGGCAGGCCGACGGCCTGATCATCGACTAACTTGATTTGTAGTCATTGACAAAAGAATTTTATCATACCCGACATAAAATAACTTCAGGAACCATTGCGTGTCAGCAACGTCTTCTTCACGCCATCGGCGAGGGCGAGAAACTCGGCGAGGCGGCCGCCAACAGCCCAGTGCTGAAATGCCAAAAGCAGTTTGGCCGGGTATCGAAGGCGGGTTATTCAAGCCACTAAGCGACGCCGACGCGCATTCGGTTCATGAGACCGTTTTGTCATTGCTGGAAACAGTGGGATTGAGTCAACCGATTTCGTCAATGGTGAAACATGTGCAACGGCAGGGAGGCCAACTGACCCATGATAACCGTTTGTTGTTTCCGCGAAGCTTGGTTGATGACGTTATTGCCAGCGCACGTCGTGACGTCGTCTTATATGGCCGTAAGCCGGGACTGGAACTGGATGTTTCCGGGGCGCGCGTACACTTTGGTTCCGGTGGGGCATCACCTAGTATTGTCGATCTTGATGAAGGGTGTTACCGCGATGCAACGGTGAAAGATCTATACGATGCAGCGCGTCTTGTGGACACTCTGACTCATATTCATTTGTTCAGCCGCTCATTGGTCGCACGCAACGCGCCCAATCCCAAAGCACTGGACATCAATACTGCCTATGCTTGTGTTGCCGGTACAGCTAAACATGTCTGCATTAGTATCTCCGAGCCCCCACATGTCAATGATATCGCCGATATGTGTTACACCATTTCAGGTAGTGAAGCGGCGTTTCGTGCGCAACCCTTTATGACCATCATGATTTGTCATGTTGTGCCACCCATGCGTTTTGCCGAAGAAGCCTGTGAAACCATTGAACGCGCCATCCTGGCTGGTTTTCCCATACAACTCATTTCTGCCGGCCAAGCAGGCGCCACTAGTCCTGCAACGATCGCCGGATCGTTAGTGCAAGCTATTGCAGAGACATTGGCAGGTCTGGTTTATACCTATTTGGTCGATTCGTCAGCACAAGCGATTTTTGCACCAAAACCTTTAGTAGCGGATCTGCGTACTGGTGCCATGTCCGGTGGTAGCGGTGAACAAGCCATTTTGATGGCAGCGGCAGCACAAATGGGACGTTTCTACAATTTGCCGACAAGCTCCATAGCCGGTATTACTGACGCAAAAATTCCCGATGCGCAGCACGGACATGAGAAAAATCTCGCTGTAACGCTAGCCGCACACGCCGGCTCAAACATCATCACTCAATCGTGTGGTATGCAAGCGAGCCTATTGGGTTGTTCATTGGAAGGTTATGTGATCGATAATGATATGTTGGGCGCAATCATGCGTACTGTACGTGGCGTTGAAGTTTCAGGCGATAACATGGCGGCTGATGTGATACGCGATGTGACACAGGGGGAGGGACACTACTTAGGTCATGCGCAAACATTGGATCGAATGGAATCCGATTACGTTTATCCACAGATCGGCGATCGGCAAACGCCGAGCGATTGGGCAGAAGGTGGCGCTTTGGATGTGAGGACAAGAGCACGCCAACGTGCAAAAGATGTGTTGCAAAGTCACTTTCCAAACTATTTAGACGCCGAGGTCGACGCACGCCTGCGTGAACGGTTTGATATTTTATTGAGCCATTCGGACATGGGCTGGGATGAGTGATCCGTTCCCTCATCTTTTCTCTGAAGCTTCAATCGGAGAGGTGGAACTTAAAAACCGAGTTGTCGCTAGCGCACACCACACCTATCTCGCTGACGGCGCACCCAATGAACGATTGATCGCCTATCATGAAAAACGCGCAGCGGGCGGCGTGGGGCTGATCGTTTCTGAAATAACCGTCGTTCATGACACGGCAGGATTTTCCAGTTGTTTATTGAATGCAACGGATCGGAGAAATATCCCAGGTTTTGCCCGCCTAGCGCAAAGCTGTCATAAACACGGCGCAAAGATCTTTGCCCAACTGTTTCATCCGGGACGTGAAATCTTATCCGCTTATGGCGGGATGTTGCCCATCGCTTACGCGCCGTCCGCCGTGCCCAACGAACGGTTTCACATCATGCCGAAACCGATGCCGGTCGAACTCATACATGACGTGATCGCTGGCTATGCGGTCAATGCACAACACCTTGCCGAAGCGGGATACGACGGAGTGGAGATCGTCGCTAGCCATGGCTACTTGCCTGCACAATTCCTGAACCCTCGTGTGAATATTCGTGATGACGATTATGGTGGCGATGACATAGGACGTTTAAGATTTCTAACAGAAATCATCGAATCAATTCGAAAGGTGAGTAACGATCTCGTCGTCGGTATAAGAATTTCCGGATCGGACATTGATGGCCAAAGTTTGACGACAGAAGAGGTGATAAATATTTGCCGTTGTTTGGAGTACGATCTTGACTATATCAGTGTTGTTGCTGGAACGTCAGCCAGTTTGGGTGGATCCGTCCATATCGTGCCCCCCATGGGCCTGGATTCTGGCTATGTTGCTGCATTTTCATTCGCCTTGAAAAAAGAATGTGCAAAACCAATTATTGCAACTGGGCGTATTAACCAACCGCAAATTGCGGAACAAATTATCGCGCAGGGTAGAGCGGATTTGTGTGGTATGACACGTGCTTTGATCTGTGATCCACAATTGCCCGCTAAAGCACAAGAAAATCGCGTTGACGACATCCGCGCATGTATCGCTTGCAATCAGGCTTGTATTGGGCGTGCACATAAAGGTTTAGGTATTTCTTGCATTCAATATCCGGAAAGTGGGCGTGAATTGGAATACAGCCAATTGCAGCCGGCCGAAAAATCAAAAAACATCTGGGTTGTTGGCGGTGGTCCCGCTGGAATGAAAGCCGCTGCTGTTGCTGCCGCTCGTGGACACAATGTCGCCTTATACGAAAAAGAAAAGTTGCTGGGTGGGCAAGTGCAACTGGCACAACGACTACCCGGGCGGGATGAATTTGGTGGCATTGTAAACAACTTGACGCGCGAAATGGAATTAGCAGGAGTCAATATCAATACCAGTCACGCGATTTCAAAAAATGAAATTATCGCCGCTGATGTTGATAATATCATCCTCGCGACTGGTGCTAGACCCCATGTTCCCCTGATACAAGGATTAGATGAAATGCAAACGGTCACTGCGTGGGAGGTATTGAAGAATCGTGCACAAGTCGGTCAAAAGGTGATAATTGCTGACTGGCGTGCGGACTGGATTGGGTTAGGTCTGGCAGAGCAATTCTCGCGATTAGGTCATGATGTCACACTTTGTGTGAATGCGGCAATGGCAGGTGAGAGTCTTCAGATTTATACGCGTAATTACATGGTCGGGCGTTTGCACGAACTGAATGTAACCATCAAAACCCATTTAAGATTATTTGGCGGTGACGAAGACACGGTCTATTTTCAGGATACACTGACGCATGAAGCTGTAGTGATGGAAAATGTGGATAGTCTGATTTTGTCTTTAGGTCATGTGTCGGAATCAAGCCTTGAATCAGAGATTAGCGACTTGGATATTAAGATGAAAAGTATCGGTGACTGTGTGGTCCCGCGAACTGCTGAAGAAGCCGTTTACGAAGGCCTGCTCGCTGCTTGGAATATTTAGAAAATCACCGTTAATAAAATGAAAAGACTGACTGGCGGCGCCGCTGTGGTAGAAGTACTCAAGGCACAAGGTGTCAAAGTCGTATTTGGGTTGCTCGGCGGCTCGATGTTAGAACTGTATGACGCCCTATACGATTGTGACGATATACGTTATATCGGTGCACGAGATGAACGCGCAGCCGGTCACATGGCGGACGCCTACGCAAGAATCACTGGTGGCCCCGGTGTTGTGCTCGGAGCCCAAGCAGGTCCCGGTGTCGCTAATCTGGTCACTGCTGTTGCCGAGGCCCAGTTAGCGTATTCGCCATTGGTGGCAATTGCCGGTGCGATAACGCGACGTGATCTGGGTAAAGATACGTTTCAGGAAATCGATCAAATCAGTTTATTCCAGCCGATCTCCAAGAAATCATTGCTCGTTACCGATCCTGATCGACTCGTCCCTATGTTACAAGACGCTATTCGACTTGCTATGAGCGGCCGACGAGGGCCCGTGGTTTTACATGTGCCAAGAGATTTGTTTGCGGCGCAAGTGGACGCGTCTATGGAAGGCCCGGTTACTCCGGCCACGGGCGGTGCCCCACCATTGGATGTGGTTGATTCGATACTCGATTTACTTGCCGTTGCGAATGCGCCGGTTATTGTTGCCGGTGGTGGTTTCAAGTGGCCTGTCAATTCGAAGGCGCTAATTGCGCTTGCAGAAACAAGCAATATCCCTGTGGTCGCTTCAACCGGTCATGCTGACGTGATGCCACACGGACATCCGTTGTTTGCCGGACAGGCCGGACCACGGGGAAACAAAGTCGCTAGTAGGCTTACACGCGACGCTGATTTCATATTAGTCATTGGCGCGCGGCTCGCTTTCAATTCTACTTTTTATAGTCATGATTATGTTAGTGCAACGGCAAAAATCGTTCATATCGATATCGAAGCGAGTTCGATTGGGCGTTACTTTTCAGCAACGATTGGTGTGCATGCCGATGCCCATGCGAGTGCCGAAGTTTTAGCAGACGCGTTTCAATCACGTGAAATGTCGACCATAGGCTGGAATAGTTGGATTGAACAATTTAAAAAAGAAAAAAGTGCCTTACAGATTGAACGAGTCGAAGAAGGAAAAAATAAAATCATACCCTTGCACCCGCAACGTGCCTTGGCGGAAATAAGAGAGGCGTTACCGCGAGATGCCATTGTAACCTTAGATACCGGCAATGCATGTCTGCAAGCGGCCGACCGTTTGGCTCATTACCAAACACCCGGATTGATTACACCCTTAGATTTTGGTTTGGTAGGTTTTGGTTATGCCGCAGCTCTCGGTGCACAAGCAGCCGCGCCCGGGCGACCGGTGATATCCATTATGGGCGATGGGGGTTTTGGTTACACAATGGCTGAAATTACGACAGCCGTGAGATATAAGCTTCCTGTGGTTGCGATTGTCCTGGACAATGGTGCCTGGGGTGCTGAGAAAGCTTATCAAAAAGAATTTTTTAATGGGCGCTTACTTGGCGCGGAAATCGATAGCCCGGCATATGACGAAGTTGCGAAGTTATGTGGTGCTTATGGATACGGCGTGGAGCAACCGGGAGAGCTGACTACTGCACTGATAGACGCTATTGCCCAACGGTATCCAACGGTGATCCATGTAAAGATCGATCCTGCAGCGTTGAATACCTTGCGTAAAGATTTGTTTGTGCCTGCGACCCAGGGAAAAGCTAAACATGTCTGATTGGGATGTCATTGTCGTTGGCGCGGGCAACGCGGCGTTTTGCGCCGCACTTGCAGCACGCGAACAAGGTGCCCGTGTGTTGATGTTGGAACGCGCGCCCGAATCGGAAAACGGAGGTAACTCGCGTTTTACCGCGGGCGCCATCCGGTTTGCTTACGACGGCGTCGATGACATTCGTGTCCTGTGTCCAGATTTATCCGATGAACAAATCGCTAATACTGACTTTGGCACCTACACCACTGAGCAATTCTACGATGACATGTTTCGTCTAACGCGTTATCGCACCGATCCGACCTTATGTGAGCGATTGGTCACTACATCGCGAGAGACTTTGACTTGGCTCAATCGCAAAGGCATTCGGTTAATGCCGATCTATGGGCGCCAGGCGTTTAAAGTAGGCGGAAAGTTTAAATTTTGGGGCGGATTAACGCTGGAGTTTTGGGGTGGGGGGCCAGGTTTGATCGACGCACAAACAAAAATCGCCCGTCAACAAGGTATCGAGATTCGGTATTCGTGTCGAGCTATCAATCTGTTGTATGACGGAGTCGCAGTGAACGGTGTGCGGGTCAAACACAATGGCGCGTTGCATGAGTTCTCTGCACGGTCTGTTGTCTTAGCCAGCGGTGGGTTCGAAGCCAATACCGAATGGCGCACTCGATACCTCGGTAGTGGTTGGGAGATGGCTAAAACACGAGGTAGTCGTTTTAATACAGGCGACGGTATTCGTATGGCTTTGGATATCGGTGCGTCGTCGTTTGGTCATTGGTCGGGGTGTCACGCTGTGGGTTGGGATTACAACGCTCCCGAGTTTGGCGACTTGAGTGTGGGCGATGGTTTTCAGAAACATTCCTATCCTTGGGGCATCATGGTAAATGCACACGGACAACGTTTCGTTGATGAGGGGGTGGATTTTCGTAATTACACTTACGCTAAATACGGCCGGGTAATTTTGCAACAACCGGATCAGTTTGCATGGCAAATATTCGATCAAAAAGTCACACATCTTTTACGTGACGAATACCACATCAAGCAAGTGACGAAAATTTCGGCGGATACATTGGAAGGCCTTGCGAAAAAACTAGATGGCGTGGATGAAAAAGCGTTTTTGCGGGAAATAAAACAATACAACAATTCCGTACGAACCGATATTCCATTTAATCCAAACGTTAAAGACGGCCGCGGCACACGCGGGTTGCAGATACCCAAATCGAACTGGGCCAATACCATCGATCAAGCGCCTTTCCAAGCTTATCAAGTAGGGTGCGGTATCACATTTACCTTTGGTGGATTGCGTATTGACCCTGATAGCGGTCAAGTGTTGGATGTGGACCTCACCCCTATCTCAGGCTTATATGCGGCGGGTGAGCTAGTTGGCGGAATTTTTTATTTTAACTATCCTGGTGGAACAGGGTTGATGTCAGGCGCTGTGTTCGGCCGGCTAGCAGGTCGTTCGGCTGCTACAGCTAAAGTAGCCGCAAACAATCGTGTCCCTGCATAATATTCAAAGTAAGAAATTAAGATAGGAATGAACAACCTTGTAGCAGCTAGAAAAAAACCGTCTCAGCCGGTATTCGCTTTCCCGAATCTTTAGGGTTGTAGCCTTCTAGTTGGCGTACGCGTTTGCGAAATGCCTCGCTGACAAGTGCCGAAGTAAAGTTGTTAATCTCTGGTGAATGTAAATTAGTATTAGCCGTTGCATAAAAATAATTTTCGTTTGCTAGCGGAATGAATCCTAGCCCGAATTGGGCTGCGGATGCTTCAGTACCAACGCCTGCATCCGCAGAACCGCTGGCCACAAGAGCACCGACCGCCGAATGGGTGAACTCCACTGTTTCGTAACCATTGATTTGTTGGGGCTGAATGTCGTTGCGGCGTAACAAAGAATCCAACAACAGCCGTGTTCCTGATTGCAATTGCCGGTTAACCATGTGAATGTCTGTACGGGTTAAATCTCCGATATCATTTATTTCTTTTGGATTGTCGGCGGCGACAATTAAGCCCTGGCGACGGGTGAACGCATGAATGAAAGTGAATTGTTTGGGGTTAATGCAATGACGATAGCGACGGACGAAGTCGGTCTTGATATCACCGTCAACCATATGAAACCCAGCGGCTGTGCACTGACCTTCCGCCAACGCCGTGAGCGCTTTGGCGCTACCGGCGTTTTTGATATCAAGTTCGGCGCTCGTACGATCCAAAAATACTTCCTTGAGTATGGAGTGAGTCAAACAATGACTCGCAAATATCGTTAAGGGCTTTACGTGTGGTTTAGTGTCTACAGTGTCAAGTGCTTCTCGAAGTTCATTGGCAATGTCGCTAAGTAAAACCGACGTCTTGTCCTGCGTGTAGCTTTCTGCCCATAACAGCTTTTTCCCCAACGGCGATAACGTTGTGCCGCGCCCCCGTTCCATGACGACCAATGGTTGACCTAATTGATCGGCCCAATGATTGACCAGGTTCCAGGCGTTGCGGTATGAAATATTAATCGACCTTGCTGCACGTGCAAGAGAACCAAATTCATCGATAGCTCGTAACAAACGAAATAGCGTCGGTGTTGCGGATTTGTATTGCCCGCATCCGAGTCGCCACGCAATATCGAGTTGTACGTCCATTTATTATGGAACTCTATTTAATTTCCTGCATTAGCAAAAAAAGCTTGTTGATTCTCGATGGTATATGCGTTGATTGTCGCTTGGCCTTCATCAGAAAGTAACCAATCGACAAATTGTTGGCCGTCTGCGGACTTGATGTGTGGATGTTTATCTTTGCTGGCAAGGATAATGCCGTACTGGTTGAACAAACGCTCATCGCCCTCGGTAAGTATTTCGAGACTACCTTTATTTTTAAACTTCAACCAGGTGGCGCGGTCGGTGAGGGCGTAGGCGTTGATACTGCTGGCAACATTCAACGTTGCGCCCATACCTGAACCGGTCTCCCGGTACCAGTCGACATTCGCTGAGTTAACATCGATGCCAGCGGTTTCCCATAATGAAAGTTCCTTCTTGTGAGTACCGCTATCGTCGCCGCGGGAAATAAATGGTTGTTCCGACCTGGCAATGGCGTGCAGCGCGGCTGCAGCGTCTTCGAGCCCACGAATATTTACAGGATCATTGCTAGGTCCCACAATGACGAAATCGTTGTACATGACATCAAATCTTTGTTTGCCAAATCCATCTGCAACAAACTGTTCCTCAGATGGTTTGTGATGGACAAACAAAATATCGGCATCGCCATTGCGGGCGAGCTTAATCGCTTGTCCTGTACCCACCGCAATCACCCGTGCTTCTATGCCGCTCTTTTCGGTGAATTTAGGTAGCAACACATCAAAGAGCCCAGAATTATCCGTCGACGTAGTGGATGCGATGATAATAAATCGTTCTTCCGTGAACGCATATGTGTTCACTAACAGTGTTGCGAATAGGATCGACCTCGTTAGCGTTTTAGTCATATGTCTATACTGTGTTAGTTGCTAATAAGTTTTTATCTCATCACCACAACAAATTGCCTTCGATAAAAGCTGTCGCGTCGGGGGTATTGGGTTTATTAAAGAAATCGATCGCATTGGTATGTTCCAAAACTCGTCCGTGATTCAAGAATACGATTTCATCAGCTAGGCGTCGTGCTTGGCCGAGATCATGCGTCGTCATAACGATTTTTGTTCCTGTATTTTGAATTGATGCAATCATCTGTTCAATTCTCCGTGTCGCACCGGGGTCAAGGTGAGCGGTAGGTTCATCGAGGAACAACACTTGCGGTTGAATGGCCCACGCCCGGGCCAATGCAAGTCGTTGTTGTTCACCGCCGGATAACACGCGCGCGGACCGGTTAGCCATGTTGCTCAGTCCGGCAAGCTCTAGGGCTGTTTCTAAACGTTCGCTATGTGTAGTACGATCAACACCGCTTACGCGTAAAGCGTATTCGATATTGGCGGCAACCGAACGGCGAAAAACAATGGGTCGTTGAAATACCATGGAATGTGCGCGAGGATCGGTGTGCGAATGCTGTTGCGCCCAAGTAACGGTGCCAGTCGTTGGTGTTTCCAAACCGTGACAAATTTTCAATAACAACGTTTTGCCGGCGCCGTTGGGTCCGAGAATAATAGTGCATTCATGCGAATCCAGAGTCAGGCAAATATCGATGAGTAATTCTTGATTGTCCCGCGTAAGCCCGATATTTTTTAACTGCAGGGGCAAGATCGATCTAGCAGTCTCAACTTTAACGGGAGACGATGGCGTGACCTTGGCATCCATTAAACGTGGCGCACCAATCGTTGCACAGAAAATGCCAGCGCGTTAACGACAATAACTACGGTGATGAGCACCAACCCAAGTCCCAAAGCCAACGGTAAATTACCTTTGCTTGTTTCTAACGCAATCGCGGTAGTCATGGTCCGGGTAACGTGATTGATGTTGCCACCGACAATCATCACCGCGCCTACTTCGGCGCTGGCACGGCCAAAACCCGCTAACACCGCCGTAAACAAACTGAAGCGACCTTCCCATAAAAGTGTTAATGCGGCGTGACTCGTGGACACGCGAAAAGATCGAAGTTGTTCATGATACTCTTGGTTGAGATCAACGACGGTCTGGCGGGTGAGGGCGGCAATAATCGGGAACACCAATATTGTTTGAGCGATGACCATTGCGGTAGGTGTAAACAGTAAGCCATATTCTCCCAGCGGGCCGGCCCGTGACAGCAACAAGTAAACCAGCAATCCGACCACTACTGGGGGGAGACCCATTAGACTATTTAATAACGTGACTACCGCGCCCCTTCCTGGAAATGGTTTTAACGCCACCAATGCCCCGAACGGCATGCCTAATAATGCCGCACAAAAAACCGCTGTTAGACTCACTTGCAGTGATAGAAAGACAATCTCTACGAGTCCTGCATCTGCTGAAACTACAAGTCGAAAGGCGGTGGCGAATGCCGATTTCAGATCGTCCACTATTATGTAATTTACTACATATATGGTGTAAATACTAATTTTAGAACAATAAAATTGACAACATAATATGTAAATAATTACATATTTAGACAAGTTGTGGATTTATTTCAGGGAACTTTGAGAATCGTCAGCTCTCTATGCATGGTGGGATCGTGTGCGGATGACATTGAAACTTAAGCGCAAATGATTAACAAACCTTGACACGAAGAGAAGCAACATCCGGCTTGACCAGCGCATAGATTCAGTATTCAGACACCTGCATTGTGTCTAAGGCAATCTTGAAATCAGTGTTTGCGCGAGTGCCGACACCTGCTCCAGGGTGGGTGCCACCACCAATAGTCCTTGGTCGTTCTTCGCTATGCGAACATTGCTCATGCCCATGTCTGGTAAATCCTGCGCCACGGCTAAATAACCGTTAATAGTGATTGGTCGCCAAGGCGGGAAGTTCGCTGTAAGGCTGTTGTTACTTTGAATCTCATTCAATTTATCGGCTAACTCCTGTGCAGTGGTATCACGAAATGCACTGGCATCCTCAATACTGACGGCGACCGATTCGTAGGTTGCGTTGGCATAGCCACAATGGCTGCCCCCTGTCTTTACTGGATCGTCTACAACACCTCCCAGTATCTTCTCAGCATCTGCTTTCGTCAGCAGCTCACACGGGTCAATATCCCCAGCCCATGCACACGTCCATGGAAGGACGAGCATATAGAAGGAGATGCAAAGGGACTTCAAGAAGGTGGGTGGGTATTGGTACAATGGTTTAGCGCATTTCATGGTTGTCCTCCTACGTTCGGTCGTTTGTTGATAATGCATTATTATTTCATGCTATTTTACTGGATGTGATTGATGCAATGGATTGTCCTATTTCACGATACTCACTGATAAATTCCATTCAAAAGTTTACCAAACAGGCTTGGCCAACCGAGAGCCAATAAGCGCGAAGTCCGGCACCTACGCCTTCATTTTGCGAAATGACGCTGCTGTCAATAGGCGTATCGGGCGTTGGCAACGGCTCAACTTTGAATCGGGATTCTATATTTATGTTGGAAGTGCATTCGGACCGGGCGGTGTGCGGGCACGTGTACTGAGGCATTGCCGACAAGCAAAACGAAAACACTGGCATATCGATTATTTGAGCGAATGCATGACGCCTGTGGGTGCATGGTATAACGACAACCCAAAGCGTCTTGAGCACCAATGGGCAGCATTGTTGTCTGACACGCGTAAAATGTCTCCTATTGGAGGGTTTGGATGTACCGATTGCTCGTGTCATTCGCACTTATTCCATAGCTTGAAAGCTCCCGATACCGTGTGGTTTTCGCAGGTCGTTAACGGTGAAGTAGCATCATGGTGGTACAAACCGGCCTCTTGAAACATGGCTCACCGTTAAACGCTACAAAGTAGTTGCCCATTTATGGTTCGGAGGCAGTCTTTTGCTGACCGACCGCAGATTTATAATAAGCGTTTTCCCGATGGTGATGAAAGTCCGTTCTAGTACTATGAAATCTGAGGAAATAAGTACAACACTCAGAAGTCTCGCCAGTCCAGAGATTGCGAAACATTCGCAGCGCTTTTTTAAGACAGGTAAAGGCGAATACGGGGAAGGGGATAAGTTTCTGGGTATTCGCGTCCCTGTATTGAGGCAGCAAGCTAAGCGATTCAAAGATATTTCTTTAAAAGAGACTCAACGTTTACTCAAATCACGGTATCACGAAGAACGCTTGTTAGCGCTTTTGTTATTAGTCAGAAAATTTCAGAAGGGTGACCATTTAGAACGAAAAGCAATTTACAACTTGTATTTGGCAAATACACCGTATATCAACAACTGGGATTTGGTGGATAGTTCTTCCCATCAAATTGTGGGTTCCTATTTAACGCATCGTAGTCGGCGGCCAGTTTATAAATTGGCGAAATCGAGGGATCTTTGGCAACGGCGTATTGCTATCATGTCAACTTACCACTGGATTAAAAATAATGATTTCGATGATGCGTTGACGATATCGAGTTTGCTTATTGACGATAAAGAAGACCTCATTCACAAAGCTGTTGGTTGGATGCTGCGCGAAATTGGTAATCGAAACTTAGCCATAGAAAAAACTTTCTTGAAAGAACACCACCAAAAGATACCACGTACGATGCTGCGTTATGCCATCGAAAAATTCCCGGAACGGGAACGTAAAAAGTATCTGAGTGGTGACGCTTAAACAAAAACTGATAGCTTTTCTAGTTTTTGCCGCGTTAACACCCGTAGTCTTGTTTGGTGATATCTCTGGTGCGGACGGTATTGAAGCATTGCGTGAAATTGCTGCTCAACATTCACCAAATAAAGACAACGTAATCGAAATTTCTGAGCCAGATACGCAAAATGTCGCACGACTTCTTTCATTTATTAGGGGTTCCCTATGGCAATATCGATGTCAATAATCGTTGGCGGTCCGTTATCGAACGATGGTTGTTAACCGCACAGGTAACAAAACCCATCGCGGATGTTTGTAGACAAGAATGCGCCACGGAGACCGAGGCGTGCGCTGTGATATTGCTCGGATTAACGGGTGGTTATTACGAGGCGATAAGACTTGATTCGCCACTTGAGAACCTGATTCCACAGACTAAGTTTCTAAGCAGCGAACGTGCTCGACGTATGGCACTTAGAAGAGCCGCGCTAACGCTTTCGGAAACCGCCGAAGAGTTAATGCCGAGTGTGCAACTCAAAGAAGAGTCAAGTTGCACGGCCTCGCTCGTTTAAAAAGAAAGATCGGCGCACTAAAGTGCAGTGCCCGACGTTTTTACGGGACGAGGCTCAATTGGAGTGAGAATGCCTAATTGCTGCTCGATGGTTTCTGCAGTATCCAGGCATAAGTCGTCTTGGCCTCGCCAGCCAATAATTTGAACGGCTTGTGGTAGGCCATCGGCTATATAGACCGGAACAGCAACACTCGGTAATCCCAGCAAATTGCAGATTTCAGTGAGTCTGATTGATTGTATTAGCTCACTCAACTCGTCAATTCCCGATAAATCGTAGCCCACTTCGAACGGTTGTCTAGTGGATACGGGGCCCAGCACCAATGGATAACGATTCATGAAAAGAGACCATGCCTGTGCGATGCGGTGTCGTTCACCAATGGCTTTCATATACGTTGACAAGTCCATTGCCGTGTTTCCTATCTCCAAGATCCTTCTAAGAACAGTTTGACCATTCTTCGACATCATATCCAACATGTCATCGAGATAGCTTTTCATTTCAATGTCTACGATCCGCTCTAAGACGGTAGTTGATTCTTTAACCAATGGGGGATTCACCTCATCAATCACGTGACCCGCATGGGCTAATACATCCGCTGCTCTTCGAATGCCAGCCTCCACCTTAGGGCAACACCCAAATCCGGCCGGGTCGATTGTCATAGCAACCCGCATCGGAGTGAATCGATCTAAATTCAAAGGCGAAGCGGGTGTCCACCAAGGGTCGTTGGGATCAGATTGGCTCATTACGTTTAACGCTAATCGCAAATCTTTAATATGGCGGGCCATTGGGCCATTAACTGCAGCAAGTTGATCGTAAAATAGTGGTGGTTCAGAAAATAGCGACGTCAAGATTCGAGAAACACGTCCGAGACTCGGCTTTAATCCGGCAATTCCACAGCATTGCACCGGGTAACGAATGGAACCACCCATGTCGTTACCAATGCCAAGTGGAGACATCCCCATTGCGATTGCTACTGCCTCACCGCCGCTCGAACCACCCGGTGTTCGTGATGGATCCCATGGATTAACGGTGGCGCCATGTAGGTCATTGTCGGTATGCCAACGTAATCCAAAGTCAGGTTGATTCGTTCGGCCAATCGGGATGGCGCCGGCTCGCCTTAAATGTGCAATAACAGGCGCATCGATTGTCGGCAAGGAGTCTTTTAAATTCACTATCCCATGCGTTGTCGCAGAACCGACAACATCGATATTCTCTTTAACGGTGATTGGCAGACCATGTAACGGTCCAATTTCTTCGCCTGCTGCAATCGCATTATCGGCTTTTCTTGCAGTGTTCAAAGCATCGTCTCTTAAAACAACGGTAACGGCATTGACTGTGTGATTGATCGCGTCGATGCGATCCAGATGCGACTGGACGACTTCCTCGCTCGAAACTTTTTTACTGCGAATGGCTTGCGCTAGATCACAAGCGCTCCATTGCCATAGGGGTAGTGTCATATCGATTAATTCCTTTGACTGGATTTGGACGCGTTTTGATTTACAGTAAGCTGATTGAGCCTGCATCATTATTCAATAACGATGCAGGTTGTCGTGTTTCGACAAAGCGTTGGTTTTTTACCAGGTGCTGGAATCTAGTAGAAACGGCATGTTGTTATCTTTTCGATGTTGAATTTCGTAAAGGTTGAGAGAGGCAAAAAAAATTCATATCGAAAGCAGATATGTGTTTGCTCGTCGTCCTCGTGGTTAGGTATCAGTACGGTTTTGTCTTACCAGAACATAAATGTACGTTACGCGAGCCACGTGGAAATCCCGCTGTCAATTGAAACTTGATTTTGCCGACCACTCATCCAGATGACCGGCTGTTTCTAACTGCCCGGTCACGACTAGGCTAACGCGATCTTCGAGCTTTCGCGTTGCATCATTTGTTCTTGCCAACGATTAATATTGTCGGTTTTTGACAGCAAGTTTTGTCCTTCCGGTGCCGTGACCGAAAGGTAATGAGTTATCGGCAACAAGAATAAATCCGCGAGTGTTAGGTTGTCGTTTACTAAATAATTTGAGCCGTCTAATGCATTATTTATGACACCCAACGCTTTTTCAGCTTCAGGGATAGCCGTTTTGATCATGTCCTCGTTCGCAGTTCCGCCGTGTTGCGGCACCACCAAGCGTTGTATCACAATGCTCACAATCGACGGCGGGTAGAGATAACAATTGATGACAGAAATGTATTGCTGCATTTTTGCACGGTTGGGTGCATCGGCTGGTTGCAGCGGCAGGCCATCGAATGCATTATCAATGTAGCTCGTTATAGCGGACGCCTCGTATAATTTGAGATCTCCATGTGTCATGGCGGGTACTTTGCCCCAGGGGTGTTCCGTCAATTGCTCTGGTGTCTGCGGAGCGTTCGGAATGAGTTCATAGTCCACGCCTTTTTCGTCAGCCGCCATACGGCAGGTTCGTACATAGGTGCTGATAGGAAAACCATGTAGTGTTATTGTGCTCATTACAATCCTCCAATAAATGAAAATAAAGTAGGGCCGCCAAGCATATCAGGGACTAACGACGAATTGCGGAAGAATATCAATCTGCCCAATGACCACGACTGACAGCCAAAGTTAACATGTCAAAGACGATATTGTTGCCCCGTTGGTGGGAACAGATGAATGCTTAGATCAATAGAAATATTAATTGAATGAGATACACGGCGACGCAGGATAAACCAATATGAAAATCTCCCGAATGATTAATGCGATTGATCTGCATGCGTGCGGTGAGCCGGGCCGTGTCATTGTGGGTGGTGTGTTGGATGTTCCCGGCAACAGCATGTTCGCAAAAATGCGATATCTCGAAGCCAATGCAGACGATTTGCGCAAGCGTATGTTACGAGAACCGCGCGGATATCCGGCCGCGAACTGTAATTTGATATTGCCGCCGACGCATCCGGATGCGGTCGCGGGTTATGTCATCATGGAACAGGTTGAATATCCTCCCATGTCAGGTACCAACACGATCTGTGTCGTTACGGCATTGATTGAAACGGGTATGGTCGAGCCGCAAGAACCCATTACCGAGTTAACCCTGGAGTCTCCCGCCGGTCTGATTGGTATCACAGCAGAGGTGAAAGATGGAAAGGTAAAAGGAGTCGCCTTCGAAAATGTGCCTGCTTTCGCCGTGCACCTTGATAAAAGCATTGAGGTACCAAATATAGGGCCGGTCACTGTCGACATCGCATGGGGTGGTATGTTTTATGTCATTGCCGATGCGGAGAAATTGGGGATTGAATTGGTCCCCGACAGAGGCGGCGAAATTGTGCGTGTTGGTGAAATGATTAAAGCCGCTGCTCAGGAACAGATACCCGTTGTGCATCCGGAAAATCCCGATATTAAAGGACCGACGATTTGCGTCATGTCAGGACCAGCCAGTTCTCCAAAAACCAGTGCAAAAAATGCCGTTGTAGTGTCCAGTGGCAAGTTAGATTGGGGTCGACCGGAAACTTGGACAGGAGTAATTGATCGTTCGCCTTGTGGAACCGGCACTTGTGCAAAAATGGCGGCACTTTACGCTAAAGGTAAACTGGGTCTAAACGAAGATTTCCATCATGAAGGCATCTTAGGCACGGTGTTTACCGGCCGGTTAATAAAAGAAACAAAAGTTGGTGAATATGATGCAGTGGTACCCACGATTAAGGGACGAGCGTGGATTACCGGCATGGCACAATATGTCGTCGATCCGGACGATCCGTTTCCGGATGGATTTATCGTCGGCGATATTTGGGGTGGTCAACAAGCTTTGTAATGTTTTAAAAATTACGGATTGTGGGCGCAGCCCACAGAGGCCAGGAGACGGAACCATCGTGATTTTTGTCATCATGGATTCAAAGTGTTTGCGAAAAGTGATGGATTCTCTACGAGCATGTGTCTTTATTATTAACTGGTAGCAGTTTTGGCTTGTCACACCCGCTTGATTCATTGGCTACAAATATTTTTGCTTGCAGAGTAAAAAGAGGTGCAATGTCTATGCCTGGCGCAAATAAACTAGTCCCTGATTACGAATTGTTGCAAGGCTTGCAACGTCATGGCCTTCTAAACGACGTACACAATGCGACCTTCGAAGTATTAGCAGGTGGGGTCTCTTCCGATATTTGGAAAGTCAACGCCAACGGTCGCGTTTACTGCGTCAAAAGAGCACTATCAAAACTGAAAGTTGAGGCCGATTGGTTTGCGCCTGTAGAGCGCAATCGTTACGAGGTGTCGTGGTATCAAACCGCTAACAAAATCGTGCCGGGTTCGGCTCCCCGCATTCTGGCGCATGACGACAAGGCCATGTTTTGTGTGATGGAGTACCTGGATCCAAAAAGCCATAAGTTGTGGAAAGCCGAATTGCTTGATGGGCACGCAGATGCGAAGCAGGCGGCTCGAGTCGGGATGTTTCTAGGACGAATTCATTCCAAGACCGCGAATGACGACACCGTGAAAGCTCTTTTCCCCCGTACGAACATATTTCAGGCAATCCGGCTGGAACCGTATCTGGAAGCCACCGCTACCGTACACTCTGACTTGAAACAACAGTTATTTGCGCTTAGTCGTAGAACCTCAGAAACATCTCTGACAATGATTCACGGTGATGCAAGTCCGAAAAATATTTTATTGGGACCGAATGGTCCTGTTTTCCTGGATGCGGAATGCGCTTGCATTGGCGATCCGGCGTTTGATATTGCGTTTTGTCTAAATCACTTTCTGCTGAAATGTATCTGCAAGCCATCGGTTGAGCAAGAATTCATCGCCTGTTTTCGGGAAATGTCTTCAGCATATTTGAACGAAGTTGATTGGGAAAAAGGCAATGACTTGGAACAACGTGCTGCAACCCTGTTGCCTGGCCTGTTTCTTGCTCGCGTAGACGGTAAATCACCGGTTGAGTATGTGACCAACGAAAACGATAAGGAAAAAATTCGGCGCTGTGCGCGTACTCTTCTTTTCAACCCTCCGACACGATTAACCGACATAGCAGACGCTTGGCATGAGGAACTAGCTAAATGAGCACAGAAATTACCAAGATTGTTGGGCGCCGGGTGTGGGATTCTAGAGGACGTCCCACCATCGAAGCTGAAGTGCACTTAGCCGGGAGTGCCGTGGGACGGGCTATCGCCCCTGCGGGAGCGTCTACTGGAAGTGCCGAAGCCGTTGACAAGCGCGACGGAGGTGTTGTCTTTGATGGCTACGATGTAATGCAAGGCGTCGCCGCGGTAAACGGCGAGATTGCAGACTGCCTACGAGGCCACAATGCGGCCGATCAAGAAAGCATCGACCGTATGTTAATCAATCTCGACGGCACACCGAACAAAAGCCGGTTGGGTGGTAATGCGTTAATTGCCACATCCATGGCTATTGCACACGCTGCTGCCACTCAAGCAAAACTCCCGCTTTGGCAATACTTGGGAGAGGGTCGCGAGGACTTTTTTATACCCTTGCCTGAAATTCAAATTTTTGGTGGCGGTGCTCATGCGGAGAGGCGGGTCGATGTGCAGGACTTCATGGTTGTCGCGGTTGGTGCAAACAGCTATGCCCAGGCTTTGGAGTGGACAGCGGAAGTTTACCTTCGCGCCGGGAAAATTATGGACGAACGCGGACTTAAGCAAGGTGTCGCGGACGAAGGCGGACACTGGCCCGCTTTCAATTCCAACGAACAAGCCCTGGATTATCTGATTCGTGCCATCGAAGGCACCGGATTGGTCCCTGGTGAGGATATTGCAATTTCACTTGATATTGCCGCAACCGATTTTTACCAAAATGGGTATTACCAACTATCAACGGATGATAGGGTCGTAGACTCTGATGGACTGTCGGCAATGTTGTTACAGTGGATTGATCGGTATCCCATCGTGGCGATCGAAGATCCGCTAGGCGAAGATGACTTCGAGGCGATGGCAAAATTTACCGCTGCCGCGGGCGATAAGATCGAGATTGTTGCCGACGATTTTATTTGCACGTCGGCTATTCGAATTCAAGAGGCAGCCGCCGGAGGGGCTTGCAATACCGCGTTGATTAAACCTAATCAAGCCGGCACGATCAGCGAAACAAAAGCTGCACTCGAAACGGCGCGGGAGCTTGGATGGGAATCCATTGTGTCAGCACGGTCAGGAGAAACCGAAGACACGACAATTGTCCATCTGGCAATTGGCTGGGGAGTCAAACAATTGAAAGTCGGATCGTTTGCTCGGTCGGAGCGAATGGCAAAATGGAACGAAGGCCTTCGAGTTGCTGAAGCTCTGGGCCAAAGCGGTGGACTTGTAGCACCCCGTGCAAGCTTCCCCTGGGGAAGTTAGGAAAATATTGCTCGGAGGCATAAAAACAGTACCTACTTTGTCCAGTTTTCGGATTTAGCCAGGGTTTTTCTGTTCATAGGGAATGACCGTATTGATTTGCCTCATGCTGAAGGTGACTTGAAATTTTTCAACGGGAATCTACCGAAAAAATATTTTGTCGACCTACTATAAACCGCTTTCGTTTTTTTGAATTGGGTTTTCACACGATCTGGGCCACAAGCAGCCGATCAACTGCGACGGGTTTGAGATGCTGCCTGTAACTATCATGGTCGAACCCAAGTCGAAGAATCTACAGCCGCGAGCAGATTCGTCTTGATGACTTTCTCTGTTGGCGTCAGAGGGAGATGGCCCGTGACCCGGATATAACGGGGTAACATGAATGGCGCCACCTGTTCCCCCAACAGATCAACAATTTTCTCAGGTTCAACGGTCGTGTCGGGCTGCGCTTGAATATAAAGTAGGATATCCTCATCCGTAACATCAGACGGTACTCCAATGGCAGCGCAATAGCGCACCCCGGGTAGGGAGTCGACTATGGTCTCCAACTCTGAAGCGTCTACATTTTCACCGCACACACGGATTATGTCCTTTATACGACCGTGGTAATACATGAAACCATCCTCATCAAACGAGCCGCGATCACCGGTATGGAACCAAAAGTTTCGAATGCATTTCTGGGTCGAGGCGGGGTCGCCGCGATAACCGTTCATAAGCGAAAAGGGCTCGCGTCCGCGGATGACGATCTCTCCCTTCTTACCCGGCGGCAGAGGTCTATCGAAGCTGTCGACGACGGCGATTTCGTATCCGTCGAGAACCTGTCCGACGGATCCGATACGCCTGTTGTCATAGCGGTTAATAGTCGCCGAGATGCATTCGGTCATGCCGAATAATTCGATCACGGGAAGGCCGAAGCGTTCCTCGAACAACTCCCACAAGGGGCCGGGGCATCCGCCGCCGATGGCACAGCGCATAGTACCGCCTGGCGGCGGATCCTCGCCTTTTAATAGGATCGCAAGGATCGTTCCCACGTAGAGAAAGGTTGTCGTGCCGGCTTGCTGCGCCTGTTTCCAGAAACGTGAGGCAGAAAACCGCGGGGCAAGTGCGAAGCTACCTCCATGGTGTAGAGCCGTCGACACAACGCAGATAGCATCGATATGGAAAAACGGTGTGACGAACAACCACCTATCGGTCGTCTCAAGACCGAGCCAACGGGAGTAGCCATAGCCAGAGAACACTTCGTAGGCATGGGAAAGTTCCGCTCCCTTGGATCCGCCTGAGGTGCCCGAGGTGAAGACAATCCGGCACGGATCGCCAGGGTCGATGTCCCTATGGGGACGCTGATTCCAGCCTATGGTGCTAGACGTGGCGGTAACAAGGTCACTCTCGTTAAACAATCGAACACCGGTAAAATCGTAGCCGCACGCCTGAAAATTGCTGGCCATGCTGTCTTCGATAAAAATGGCCTCGGGTTGGGCGATTTCAACCAGACGCTTCAACACGACGCCCTTGTGGGTTCCGTTGAAAGCTGCTTCTACTAAACCGGCAGTCGAAATGGCGTAGCGAAGAACAAAATATTCCAATCTGTTCGATAGGGCGACGCCGATGACATCACCCTTCTCGAACTCCCTGGCTAGCCAACTCGCGGTTGATGCAATACGCTCCTGAAACTCACCGAAGGAAAGCTCGCGGCCTGTCAACAGGTCATAGTAGAATCGACGATCACGCCCGAATAGATGGGCCGAGCGACTGATAAGATCCGGCACCGTACGGGATTCAAGGTCTTGGATCTCGAGCAGCTTATTCATGATCTTCCTCACACCTGAAGCGGGCGTCGCGCCACGCCAATGCCGCTTTCACGCCGTCCCGGCGTAATATCTCCTGAAACATTAGACTGTCTTGAGTCTTCAAGCATTCGATCTCGATTTCGTAGTTGAGCGCGGTGCGAATGGCGTCGTCCATGCCCATGATGTTGGCTGTCGAATTAAGAGCCCGCTTCAGCAGCGTTACTTTTGCCGGGTCCATGGATGCGATGGTGCGCGCTAAATCCAGACACGTATCAATCAGCCTCTCCGGAACAACCACACGATTCACGAGCCCCATTTCCCGGGCCTCCGCTGCAGATATCCGGTCTTCGCCAGTGAACATCAGTTCTTTCGATTTCTTGAGCCCGGCAAACCACGGTAAAAACAGCGCGACGAATCCCGAACCAAATCGGATTTCGGGCGCGCCAAATATTGCTTGGGAATCGGAAACCGTTATGTCACAGGCCAGGGCAAGCTCCAAGCCTCCAGCTAGTGCAAACCCATGTATTGCCGCGATGACCGGTTTCGGAAATTCCCAAACGCGAATAAGGAATTCGAGGTCTCTCGACAACACCGCGCGCCAATCCTCAGCATTGCGTTCTGCGTTGTAATCCTCCCCAAGATCAAAGCCCGAGCAAAACGCTTTACCGGCCCCACGCACAATGACAACACGGATATCCTTTGCTGTTTCAATCCGGTCCAAAATTTCACTGAATGCCTCGATCATAGCGGCATCGATCGCGTTGCGGCGCTCAGGCCGCTGTAGTGTGACAATGCCTACCGGACCGTCTACCGCAACTTCAACTGTAGCGACCTTAGCCATTCACTTGTCTTATTTACTCAGGATGTTGTGGGGCGCATGGGTTCGAGATCGAGTTTGCAGGATCACTTTTCGATCCATTTTATGCTTTTTTGTCTCGATTACTTACTATCAAGTTTATAGGTCAAGAAAACCTCAATTTTAGTGTCGATATTATCGGATATACAAAGCTGTACGAATGGCTATAAGGAATCGTTTTGAGCCGGAATATGCATGTTCAACCCAAGAAAAAAACAGAACCAAGAAATCAAGCTATCCACCAAATCACAATTGGGTTATTTAGGATGTCGACGTTGGTTAAAATTGACCCATTTAGTATTAAGTGCGAGATATTCGACCAGGTATGAGAACTTATGGTTACATATTACCCGGTCGAGACCGGTCAGAGAGTATGTGTGAGCGACAAAGACATTCTAGATAGTACTAGACCAATCTTGAACAGCGTTGTAGCGTATGATGACGTTGATACGACCGGTAGGAGCAGTATTTAGGATGCCTAAGCGAGGAATGAACCACAACACACAAGGTTCCGTTTGTTATTTCGACTCATCGAATTCTGCACAACAGTCGAACCGAAGAGTTTAACGAGTGTCTGCGGTCGTATTCCTCCTTGGCAGTGGTGACGTAGGGCTTCGCATTGCCGACGGACTACTTCGCCAGGGCGGTGTCAGGCGGTTGGTCCTTGCCGACATTAATGCCACACGCGTTGCCGAGGACATCGCCATGCTCGCCTGTTGTCACGATGTGGCCGTGACATTCGAGGAGGTCGACGGGTTGGATACATCGGTTCTCGGTCGACTTATTCGCAAGATTGCGCCAGATCTGATTATCCAGACCGCCAGCCTGATCAACCCCTGGACGATTATCGGACGGGATCATCCGGTGGCAAAGGCACTCAATGCTGCGGGAATCGGCATTCAGCTTCCGGCGCAGCTGCCAATCGTCATGAGTCTGATGCAGGCTGTCAATGATCTAGGCCTCGACATCGCCGTAGCCAATGTCTCGATGCCGGACTTCATTCACCCCATTCTAGCGACCAAAGGTCTAGCGCCCACGGTCGGCCTAGGCAATGCCAGCATTATCCACCTGCGTGCGGCGGCTGCGCTGAAGCGGCGCCAGCCGGAATCCGGCACCGGTGAACCGTCCCACGTCCGCGTGATTGGGCACCACAAACAAGTTTACGAGGTCATGCGGGCGACACCGCCTGACGATCCCGAAAACAGGGTCCGTGTCTATGTCGGGGATGCGGGTCAGCGAGATGACGAGCTTGCCTATGAAGGCATGCCGTTTTCACCGGGTCCCATTTACAACGTCATCACGGCCGCTTCGGCCCTGCCCGTCCTCGGTGCCCTTTTGCCGGACGCGCAGCCTCGCCGCTTCTCCGTGCCTGGACTGCAGGGGCTTCCTGGAGGCTACCCGGCGACAATCGAGCATGATACCGTGACCCTGGATCTGCCGGATGGTGTCGATCTGGATCGAGCCATCGCTATCAACGAGCGGATCGGAACGCTGGACGGTGTTGCGGGGATTGGATCGGACGGCTCCGTGCAGTTTACCCAAACCGCCCAGGCCGCCGTCCGGGACATCGATCCAGGTCTCACGGAACCTTTAGATCCCTGGAACATGGCACAGCGAACGGAACGGCTGCTCAAAATCATCACAGACATGAGTCCGGTTTGACGCATAGATTCTTGTTCGAACAATTGGCTCTGCGTGGTGTTGCCGAGTGGCACACGATCTACCAATCGTGACTATTTGGTGAGAGAATTCAGATCGCTTGCAATCACATCTAGAGGAGAAAAAATGTCGATTAAGCGCATTCAGGTCGGCGAGCGCATGAGTCAGGCCGTGGTCCACGGCAATGTGGTCTACACAGCGGGTCAGGTTGCACTGGACGCGCCGGGCACCTCGGCTAGCGATCAAACAAAGGCTATTCTACATCGGATCGATGGGCTGCTCACCGAAGCGGGAACCGACAAGTCGAAGCTTTTGTCTGCCACGATCTGGCTCGCCGACATGAGCGATTTCGAGGCGATGAATGCGGTCTGGGATGCTTGGGTTTCGCCCGGCAACACCCTGGTACGAGCCTGCGTTGAGTCGAAGCTCGCCGCTCCCCAGTTCACTGTCGAGATCGGGGTCATCGCAGCCGTCGACTGACGTTCGTTCGGTCGGCATCTTTACGCCCTTAGGAATGGAACGGTGGATATCGTTGTTCTGGGGGCCGGTGTCATTGGTGTCACGACGGCCTATCAGCTGGCCCGCGACGGTCACGCGGTAACAGTCGTTGACAGCGCCGATGAAGCTGCGTCCTTCTCCAGCTTCGCCAATGCAGGGCTTGTTGCGCCGGGGCACGCTTACGCCTGGGCGTCGCCCAAGGCGCCAGGTCTGATGCTGCGCTCGCTCTGGCGCAACGATCAGGCGATCCGATTCCGTCCAAGTTTGTCTCCCGCGCTCTGGACGTGGGCGTGGAAGTTTTTGATGGAGTGTACCGCTGAACGTGCCGCGACCAATACGCGCCACAAACAGCGGCTCTGCCTCTATTCTCAAGTCATGTTGAAGGAAGTGGTCGGCCAAACCGACGTGAGCTATGATGGGCAGGGCGGTGGGCTCATCTATTTCTACCGCACGCAGCAATCTTTCGATGCGGCCGCATCCAAATCAGAATTGCTACGGCAAGGTGGTGCGAACATAACGCCTCTCCAACGCGACGCCGTGGTTGCAAAGGACCCCGGTCTTGCTGACGCCAGCGAGCAAATCACCGGTGCGCTCTATGCAGCGGACGATGAGAGCGGCGACGCACGGCTCTTTACCCTGGCACTCGCTAGGACTTGTGAAGCGATGGGCGTGACGTTTCGTTACGGCGAAACGGTTCTGTCGTTAAAGCGCGAAGGCGAAGCGATCGCGGCGGTCGTGACCAACAAGGGCGAGATGCATGCCGATGCTTATGTGGTCTGTTTAGGAGTCTACAGCCCGCATGTTGTTCGCGATCTCGGGCTGAAGCTGCCCATTTACCCGGTCCGCGGCTACTCTGTGACAATGAAACTGCACGACCCGCCGCGTGGGCCACAACTTGGCGGTGTCGATGAGGACAGTCTGCTGGCTTACTGCCCGATGGGCAAGCGGCTCCGTCTGACGGCAACAGCGGAGATCTCCAGCTACAGCACCAACTTTCAAACACGCGATTTTTCTGACATGCTGAACAGAGGCCAGGCGCTTTTTGGTAGGGCGGCCGATTTCGGGACACCCAGCTACTGGGTGGGTCTGAGGCCGATGACCCCAACAGGGTTGCCGATCATAGACCGTTCACCCTTGCACAACCTGTGGCTCAACACAGGTCATGGCCATATGGGTTGGACGATGGCGAACGGGTCGGCCCGCATCTTGGCCGATATGGTCGCACGACGCCAACCGCAAATTGACACCGAAGGAATGCGTTATGAGCACTGACATGCAACCGGCCTCCGTTACTCAGGCCTGTGAAATGATCGAACACCTCCCCTTCACCACTGAGGCCGGCATCGGCGGTCGTGCCCGCATCGGGCTCATTGTACTTGCAACCGACTACACGTTGGAGCACGAGTTCCGGAAGGTTTTCACGGTGCCCGGCATCGATTTCTACGAAGCACGAATCGAAAATTCTCCCAGTATCACACCTGAGACGCTGGCGGCGATGGAGAAAAAAATCCCCACTACACTCGAACTCATCCTTCCGGGCGAACCGCTCGACGTTGTTGCCTACGGCTGCACATCAGCGTCTATGGTTCTGGGCGAGGAAACGGTATTCCGGCGTATTCGCGAAGTACAGCCCGATGCCCGGTGTACGACGCCGATTACCGCGGCATTTGCAGCTTTCGATGCCTTCGATGCAAAACGGATTGCAGTGCTGACGCCCTACAGGCGGGACGTGAACGACATTGTCCGTAGCTATGTCGAGAAGGCCGGCTATAGTGTGCCGGTTTTCGGCTCCTTCAACGAAGAGCATGACCCGACAGCGGCCCGGATCGACGGGGAAAGTCTTAGGAGTGCGATTGAACAGATCACTCAGGGCCGCGATGTCGACATGGTGTTTGTGTCCTGCACCAGTATCAGGCTCCTGGATAGCGCTGTGGCAATTGAAAATCAGATCGGAATCCCGGTCACGTCATCGAACCATGCCATGGCGTGGCACTGCTTGCGGTTGGCTGGGGTCGACGATGCAATGCCACGATTCGGCCAACTCTTCGAATGCGCGTACTAACTTCGTCGTAACTGGAGCGCGGGATTCACCCACTGGCGACCGCGCGCGCGCATCGCCAGCAAGTGTGTCCCGCGGGTTTGTTTCATTTCGTCCTTTGGGTCGTTTTCACCCTCCTTACAATCATAGTGGTGTGATGTCCCGTTTCGAAAAGATTTGGGACTATCTATAGGATTAAATGCCGCTATCACAACGCAACGTGCCTGACAAATCGCCTCGATTAAAATTGTTATCTTCTCGGTGAAACTCGTACTCTCGGTCTAATGTTTTTATATTGGAGAACACTCGGGTCAGCATACACAGGGCCTGGCGACGACACCACCATGATGTCCGTAGCCATGGATTCAAAGTCATTCCGAAAATGGACTGAGCTCTTTAATGCGACGATTGATTTGCTCGCCGGATTGACACCAATGTGTTTAAAGATAGCTTGATCGGCTGTTTGTACTGGTTTTGATGATACCAACACGACAACGCCCGCGATTTCAAGTAAAGCGCATGGCCCGAGTGACATACGCGCGCCTTTGTACATGGGTCCTGTCGCGGTGAAATTGCCATCGCTAAGTGCAAGAACTTTCGCTCTTATGGGCAGGGGTTTGTGTCCAATCAACCCTGAACGCTCTCCAAGTTGAGTGTCAAACTGTTTTTCGGCGCCGAGCGCATGAGCTTTTGCGGCTGTTTCAGCATCGTTCAAAGTACCGAACAGCGCATTCTTCGATTCTAGCTTGAGCAACGATTGTAAAAGTCCCGTCGTGTCGCCGGGTCCACCACCACCCGGGTTGTCTTGTGTGTCTGCTAATATTACGGGTCCGCCTCGTGTTGCGATGATACGTTGTGCTTCGGCTACGGCTTCGTCGGCATTCCAAATTTTTCCACCAAACAAACCTTCCTTGGCATGAATTTCATTTAGTATGTTGTTTGCCGCCTTATCGGCGTCTGTTTGGGTTTCACCGTACGCGACAACCGAAGGGCCGACATCATGAATGTCGGACAAATGAAAACCACAAGCAAATGCAACAGCGGGAGTTGAATCGGAAATCAGGGTAGGCAAATAGCCGTACAATGATTTTGCCGGTTCGATCAACGTGCAACCCCAGTTTAGGGGAATCAAGAACTCGGTTTGACGGTAAGCTTTTTCCCAGGTTCTACCACTACGCAAAATCCCGTCTAGATGACTTGCCGTGCGGGCACCCGTTTCGCCCATATCGATGTGCGGATAAGTGCGGAAGATATCAATCACAGTCGCATGTTCCACCATCTGTTGGGTGACGTTGGCGTGTAAGTCGAGACCCACGGCAATCGGCACATCGGGTCCAACGGTTTCCCTAACTTGTCGCAGGATTTCACCTTCACCATCTTGCAAATGTTCGCATACCATAGCGCCGTGTAAGTCCAGGTATACACCATCCACAGGTAATGCCTTTTTCAACTCCTTCAACAACATGGCCAGGATAATTTCGAAAGCATGCTGAGTGACGTGGGCGCACGGCGTGGCTGAACACCATAGCAATGGTGTCAAGGTATGGTTTTGTGAGCGTAGTGTATCGATGGCGCCGTTAATAGGTAGATGCACTCCCTGTATCGTTTCGAACATGGATTTTCCATACGATAACGGTGGCCATTCATCGGCTCGCTCGAACGCATTCAAATCGGCTTTAATGGGCGCAAAAGTATTGGTTTCATGTTGCCAACCACCGACAGCGATTTTTGCCATTTATTTTTTCCGTTTATAAATTAGGGAATCTCTGATTAAAATGTCATTTCGAGCAACGCGAGAAACTAAAATAAATCAGTGTAATCAATTGATTATAAGATTTCTCCCTATGGTCGAAATGATACGATTGAATTAATCAGAGGTTCCTTAGATACGAGTATGCCAGAATGTGCGAGTATTCTTTTGGTCACTTGGTTGGTGAGTTTAGATAAATCAATTGGGAGGGTTTTTAGATGAGCTTTAAGAACAAAGTCGCCGTAGTCGCCGGTGCGGGCGGTGGTATGGGTTTGAATATAGCGAATGATCTCATTGGTGAAGGTGCATACGTTGGGTTGGCCGACATTAAAACTGAGCCCGCAGATATACGCGAAGGTCCGGGTGGACATAAATACTATCAAGGCGATATGACTGATGAGGCTTTTGTGCGAGGGGTCATCACTAAAACTGTTGATGAATACGGCGGTCTCGATTATTTGGTTAATACAACCGGTGTGTTGTGGTTGGATAAGGACACCTCTTTTAGCGAGATGGACTTAGATGTATGGGACAAAGTGTACGACATCAATCTCAAATCCTTTGTGCTTACGTCACGTTATGCTGTCCCCGAGATGAAGAAACGTGGTGGTGGTGCCATGGTGCACATCGCTTCAGTCGACGCTTTACGAGGAGATCCTAAACCACAAGATGCCTATGCAACATCTAAAGCCGCAATCATTCGATTTTCTAAATCCATCGCCATTCAGTTTGCTGCCGACAGTATTCGGTCTAATACCGTCATCCCAGGGCCAGTGCTGTCGCCCATGCAAGAACGTTGGCAGGGAAAACCAGACGCCCAAGCGGCCGTGGCCAAAAACATACCGCTCGGACGACTTGGCACGACCCAAGATCAGTCCAACGTGTGTTTATTCCTGTTATCCGACAAAGCTTCTTTTATTACAGGAACAGAAATCATCGTTGACGGCGGGGTCACCGCGACGTATTAAACTAATTTTTTAAAGCCAAAGTTTAGTCAATAGAAATTTGCTGATCCATTGGCAAGTTTTCGTCGGCACTCCATTCCACCATGGAGCCGTCGTAAAGTTTCACCTTGTCATTTCCCATTATTTCGCTGCCGACAAACCAGCCCAGGGACGCCCAATGTCCGGTGTTGCAGAAACTGATTTGGCTTGACGTAGGATCAACATTGGCCAACGCATATAGTTTTTCAAGTTCTCCCACGGGTCGGAAAGCACCTCCGCCATTGACCGTTACCCAGCTTTCCGGGAGGTTTTTAGCAGTCGGGATCGTACCGTTACGTTTTGCTTTTGCGTGTCGGTTGATACCCACATATTGATGATTCGGTCGCATATCGATCAGAGTGACTGCGTCATCGTCGATCGCGCTTTTCACATCATCCTTGGTGATTAACATGTCGGTTTGCAGATTTGCCGTAAATGTCTTTGGCTCCGGCTTGTTTTCACCGGTTTCGATCTTGTTTTTTTTGTCAGCCGCATACGCGAGATAACCACCATTTAATATTGATACTTCGTCGTGCCCCAGCACTTTGAATGTCCAATACATCCGGGTTGCACTCCCCATATCAACGGCATTTTTACCATGATGGTAAATTACTACATGAGTGTCGTTGTCGATGCCAAGATTTCCAATCAGTTTTTCGAGGTCTTCGGTTTTAGAAAGCTGACCGGGAATCTTGTCCACTTCGCTTCGCCAACCGCCTTTCAAATAGTCCGTGTACACAGCGCAAGGAATATGGCCTTTTGCGTAAGCCGTTTTTGAACCACCGTCTATGGGGTTGCGAATATCCAATATTCTTACATTGTCGTCACAAGAGTGCTGTTTGACCCAGTTGACATCTACAAGCGGCTCTGCGGCTAGGGTAACTGTAGCCACACCCAAAATACCTATGAATGAAATTGATTTGATTATGTGATGCATAGTTGTCTCCTTTGGTGAGTAATTGAGTTTAGAACATAGGAGGTATGGTCAAAATACGTTGCATATTATTTTTGGCCGATGGCTGGCATCTTTAAAAGTTCATCAATCCAGTTTGAAAACTGGTCGTAATCGAATGCCAATAAAATTTCCAACGATTGCTGCCATGATCCAGACCCACCCGTGCAAGCTGGACGAGGCAACGCCGCTAAAAAACGCGCCAATGTTGCAACCATACGCCAGTCGTGCGCCATATCCCAAAATCAATCCACCGCCGATAGCCGCCAGCAGGGACAAAAAAGGGATGCGGCGTTCAAGACGGACATATCCAGCGAGTGATGCCGCTAGAAAAGCGCCGATGAGTATCCCGATATTCATTACCGAGGTGGTGTCTTTAAGTATCGATTGATTTAGGGTATTGCTGGCGAAACTGCTGGACCAAAAGGCGCTTGTGCTTGGGTCCCAACCCAATAGCACTGCTATCTTTGCCGCCCATAATGTGAATCCCCAAGTGACCGACCAGGGATGACCTGCTATGAGTAGCGTCAGCCAATTGAGTAGCGCAAGCAGTATGCCCGCATACAACAATGGCCATGGGCCATGGATAATCTGGCGCAGGGAAAAACTAGACTGCCACCACAACGGCTTTTTGTTTTCCCCGCCCAGCCAACGTAGCAAACCATAAATCGCAAGCAAAGCTATAAGTTGTAAAACAACTGCATTGGTCCAGCCGAATTGTTTACTAAGTGATATCGCTCCAGCGCTAGGTAGTTGTTGCCACCAATTCAAGTGCAAACTTGCGATGAAACAACCAAGACAAAAGAACAACAATACGATCCACATGCGAATACTGCCACCACCGGCGGTAAATAATGTGCCTGACGCGCAGCCTCCACCGAGTTGCATGCCGATACCAAATACAAGTGCTCCGAATGCCATCGACACACTGACCGGGGCGAGTGCGCCACTGACTCGGTGGTCAAAGATGCTCCCCATAGAAAGAATGGGCGCGAACAACAAGATCGCCACACCGATCATCAGTAGTTGTGCGCTTACACCGGAAATATCTTTTTGCCGGATGGCGCGGCGATAGGCGCCGGTAAAGCCGAAGGTCGCGTGATAGAGTGTGACACCCAACGCGCAGCCAATGGTAAAAAGAATGGATTTTTGGGGATTTTGTGTCACTAGGTAGCCGAACAATCCTAGTCCCAGCGCAAGTGCCAGGCCAACGAAATGCTTTTGGCTACTTGTGGGTGAGTCCATTTAGAACGTTGGATTGCATATAAACCGTTAAAGTTCGCCGGAAACTAACGCCTAGCATAGCATTGTGCAGGCAAATCGCGGACGGAAACATTGGAAGACGAGAGCCGGTTGCGTTATCTTCAATTGATCGAACGACTTAGGTATTACAAAGAAATGAATATTAATCGTCGTCTCTATTTTGGTAAGTTAATGCGGGTATTAAGTCTGTCAAGCATGGGAATCGTTCTGTTGCGTAACGGATATGCTGCTGACACTATTATCCAACCTGCCCTAGTGGATGCAAAACATATGATGCAACGCGCTTTCGAAATGAAAGCGCTTGCTGTTGAGTCGGGTGATCAAGCTTACGGCGGCGTTATCGTCAGGAACGATCAAATTGTAGGGCAAGCACCTAGCCGGGTTATTTCGAACAATGACCCGACTGCCCATGCTGAAATGGAAACGATCCGTGATGCAACATCGCGATTACGCTCCCGCGATCTTTCGGGTTGTACGATGTACTCGTCGACACGACCGTGCCCAATGTGTGAAGCGGCGGCTTATTGGGCAGGCATAGAAAAACTGGTTTACAGCGCTGACATCATTGACGGTGGTGTGCCACGATTGTCGCGTTGCTAAAGGAAAGATTAATGAAAATTCGTTTTTATTTTTTTCTTTTTAGTGTGTTTGCCAAAACGGTTTGTGCGCAAATTCCCCCAAGTCCAACAGAGGTGGAGCAATACAATGATTTATTCGCGGCCGTCGCTGAAGGCGATGTTGCTGAAGTGAAGCGTTTGATAGCCGCTAACGAAAATCTCGAAATTCGTGATTCGGCTGGACGTACGCCAGTGTTAGTGGCAGCACACTTTAGCCATGACGATGTCGTTGAAATCCTTCTTGAGGCAAATGCTGATGTGAACGCGTTAGACCAACAACGTTACGATCTTATCACTATTGCAGCGGTTAATAATGATGTGCAACTCATTCGTCTTGGACTTGAATATGGGGCTGATCCGACGGCGACTACGAGCCCTTACGATGGTACCGCCTTAATTGCCGCCGCCCACTTGGGACATGTGGAAACGGTGCGAGAACTCATCGCTGCAGGCGCGCCATTAGATCACATTAACAATCTTCATTGGACAGCGCTGATCGAAGCCATTGTCCTGGGTGACGGTGGTGAGCGGCATACCAAGATTGTAAAGATACTGATCGATGCAGGTGCTGACACGAGTACTACCGATCGTAACGGCCGTTCTCCATTGGAGTTGGCGCAAGAACGGGGTTATACCGAAATGATACGTCTATTAGACAACGTTCACGCGCAGTAAAGTCCGTATTAGTATTTGATTGGGTACAACGTCTGTTACGAGTTCCCTAAGTGACTTCCGCCACTACGGCATTGGAAGGAGGTTTAACGCAATTGTTAAGCGATGGATGTGTGGCCGTCTAGATTCATAAGGACCCAGCTGTGCCACACACTCGCGGAGCTTATTGTCGCCCCGGCCATCAGCCACATCCGGAAGAACTATTTTGTGTACTTCGGGATCGCGAACACATCCTCCGAGGTCTTTTAAGCACAAGCATTCAAGTATAAAAATTTCTCTAGAAATCAGTAACTTGGTGTAATAAACTGCGCTTGGTTTGAATTAAGAGGAAAACCGAAAGTAATTCTGATAAAGACGAGTAACAGACGCAATCACACTAAATCCAGGGAGTAAAGCTAATGAATGAACCGAAGAAAATGAGTCTGACGGTAAAAGTTTTGTTAGGTATGGTGTTAGGGATCATCGTAGGGTTACTAATTAATCTGACCGGCTTAAACGCATCCGGCGGTTTTGTCGATCAGTACATCGTTAACGGGTTGTTCCACGTAGTAGGAACAATGTTTGTTAACGCATTGAAGATGTTGGTCGTGCCGCTAGTATTTTTCTCTCTCATTTGCGGTGTTTGTGGGATCGGTGATATCCGCATGTTGGGTCGTGTCGGCGGAAAATCATTCGCGTTGTACATGATGACTACCGCTATTGCGATTGCAACCGCAATTATCATCGCGGTCACTTTTGGTATTGGAAAAGGTATGGATCAGGCTACCGACGCCGCTTTTACGGGTAAGGAATCGCCTCCGTTATCCCAGGTCCTGATTGACATCATCCCAAAGAACCCCATTGCGTCGATGGCTAACGGTGACATGTTACCCATTATTTTCTTTGCAATCCTAGTTGGCGTCAGTATGTTGATGGTGGGCACAAAAGCTAAGAGCTTCGTCGAAGGCGCTGAGATAGCCAACGAAATAATGATGAAAATGGTGACTATTGTGATGTCGGTAGCTCCGTATGCGGTTTTTGCTCTTATCGCAAAAGCGGTTGCTACATTAGGACTCAGCTTACTAGCCTCTTTGGCTGGGTACGTTGGGGTTCTAGTGGGCGCATTGATGTTTCACTTGTTCGTCACGTTGATGATTGTGCTGAAAGTTTTTTCGGGACTCAGTCCCGCGATGTTTCTCAAGAAGATAAGAAACGTACAGGTTTTCGCTTTTAGTACTGCAAGCTCTAATGCAACCATCCCAGTTACCATGAGAACGGTCACGGAACGATTCGGCGTCAATAATTCAGTCGCATCTTTCACCGTCCCATTTGGCGCCACGATAAATATGGATGGAACCGCGATAATGCAAGGTGTGGCGACGGTGTTTATTGCGAATGTGTTTGGCGTTGAGCTTGGTATAACCGGATATCTAACCGTAATACTGATGTCTGTATTGGCATCGATTGGCACGGCCGGTGTTCCGGGAGTGGGTTTGATCATGTTATCAATGGTGTTTACTCAAGTGGGTCTACCTGTCGAAGGCATTGGTCTTGTTCTCGGCGTCGACCGGTTAATGGATATGATCAGAACTGCCGTCAATGTTTCAGGTGACGCGACAGTTTCAAGCATTGTTGCCAAGAGCGAAGGTAAGCTCGATTTATCCGTTTACCAAGATCCGGAAGCGGGAATGTTGGATACGGATGAAGCAATCCACATAGACGAAGAAGTCGAGGCAGAATTAGCAAGGGCAATAGAATCAACTCATGATAGAGAAAAGTAATATTCCGTACAAAAATAAAGGGCAGAGTGCAATCTCTGCCCTTTTCTTTTGACTCGGTTTGAATAATTACCGGTCTTTTCGAGTAGCGATAGTTCGTTAGTTCCTGCAATAGTTGAAATTTCTTCGTCTAATAGCTGCGAATCAAATTAAATTGAACACAGAACATAACGAAGTCAAGCGATTGAATTGGCTTTGTTGGCCACCCATTCACGGAATGCCCAATATTCCGCAGTAAGCGGCGGTCGGCCTTGGCGTTTGACCATTTCGAGGAAGGTATTCAACTCATCGAAATGATTGGCTGCTTTTTTGATATATGCGAGTTGCTTCTTGTTTACCGCTTCCAAAAGTTCCAACCCCTTTAGCACTTCGTCATAATAAGTCAATAGCCACATACTGCTCAATGCACTGGCCAATATCGTGACGCTCGTTACCCAGGTGATCGCGTGTTCTGTAAACAACATGACCAGCATTGATGCACACAAACCGGATGAACTGCTGGTCAATATCCCTACCGTAATCATTTGGAGTTTTCGCTTACTATCTCCGTCAATCATCATCCCGGTAAACACTCCGAACCAAGTACCCACATAGATACAGATTCTAAACAATTCTAGATCGCTATCGAAATTCAGACTAAGGGCACGATAAGTGATACCAGAAGCAAGAACTAACAACGCAATTACAAAATTGATATTTCCCCTATAAGTCGACTTTAAAAGTTTAACTTTCTTGTTAATATCGTTTTGCGACAAGGGCTGACGTTTGAGATCGATCTTGATCGTATATTGATGTGTAGAATTAGGGATCACTGAGATAGCTGATTAGAGCAAGGTCTGTATCTAAAATCGCTTTACATTTGAATAAAATATCGTACGTATGATCCACAAGCGTTTGGCCGACGTCAATACGGGAAACGACGCACTTTGCCGTAACAAAGGGCAACCACAAACTACAGATTAGAAATCGGTACTTTAGATATACATGTTTTAAACAACTAAATGATGAATATGAGTATTCACCGGTTCACGAATCAATATCACCGGGTCGAACCCTTATGAGTAGTTCCCGTCGTCAGTACTGTGGCTAATTAACATTGTGTCAGTTACGCTCCGGTATTCCCTACAATTTTTTGGCTGGATCATACGACAGGGCACATTTCGCAAACTATAGAGTTGCCGTGTCGTATACCATGCAGCCGCAAGTCCTCACCAATATCAGGGTCATCTAACCCTTGCATATCGCGAAACCTTGCATCATCGCCCAACCATTGCACCGATATAGCGCGTCGACCTAAGGTAGACGGTAGGTCACCAGAGCCACCGTGGATCGTCATACCGTGAAACACCAGACAGTCGCCCGGTTCCATTTCCCAGCGCACAATTTCATATCGCTCGCGATTGGATTCGATGTCAGGAAACGCCAGCAATTCTGAATTGTCATCACTCTCATACTGAGTTTGAAAAAATGGAGGACGTTGATATGGTTCGCTCCATCGGTGGGAACCTTTTATAAACTCCAGAGCTGTTTCTGCAGGAACCGGATCAAGGGAAGTCCAGATGCTGCAAGCGTGATCGCCCGAGGCGGACCACGATGGTTGGTCCTGATGCCATGGTGTGCGGCTACGTGTGCCGGCAGCACGAACGAATACGGTCATATAGAACAAGATAGCGCTGCTAGATCCCATCACTCGTGCAGCAACTTCGGCCATCGGGGACCCCACCATGTATAGATCGTACGCTCCGTTTCGTCCGTATGTGCAAGCATCAAAAAAGAAGTTTCCATCGGTAGCCGGGTCATTTGTATAGTTTTTCGAGCGACTGGTTGGGTTTTTTAAATTTTCTTCAACGCCATCCGCAAGTACTTCTTGCCAATGGGAATCAAGTAAATTACGGATCAAAACAACCCCGTCGCGCTGATAGTCGATAACATGTTGTTCATTGATTGAAGACTTCATCGTTACACTCGCCGTCGGTCTTGTTTATTATGGAGGTCACTTTGGTGTCGATTCGCCAATCTTACCTTGTTTTATTCGCGTCCTAGTGCCACGGGCTTGCTTTAAGTTAAAACGAAAATCGTTTTCGCGCGCTAAGCTTTTTAGCCGCAGCCCGCTGTTTGTAGGCACCACAACTCCTACGCTTTTCATGCCAGCGAAGCGTGCCCACACAGTGCGTTTTTTGTTTTCCTGGTGTGGTTGGTACCGATCCATATCCCGTGGTGTGATTTGTTTTTCAATTACGATGTATCCCGCTTTCTCGGCATAACGCATAAGTCTTACCCCATTGACGGTTCTTGCAATGGCTGCGTTCGTCCCCAAATCCGTTTTTTGTCCTTCCCAAGTCGGTGAACCGCCATCCCAAGTGTCGGAACAAGCGATGTCAGTGGAATCCCCAATCCCGTCTGGGCAAATTTTGCAGCGAAAGGGTAGGCGCCAGGCTGACTCATCTTCTCCCCAAAAGTCCAAATAGTTTTTCTCAATGACTTGGCCTGAAGTTGTTTCGACCCGTGTTGGTCCAGGACAGCCATAGCCACGGTAACGCAATGATGTCACTTCATCGTATTCAATTCCCAGTGATACAAGAAAATTTCGCATTCCCTGCGGTTCCATGAATCCTCCGCAAACCATCGCCAAGATGTATTTGCAATGTTGGTCAACTAGTGGATCGTGATGAGCAAGGTTACGCAACGCGCTGACATCGCACGGTGTTCCCATAAAAGCGAAGGTTTCGCCGTCAAGTTCTGCGCGAGTGAGTACGTTATTTATATCCATAAGAGTAGCCGTAGGACCGTACCGGGACCCAGCAGCTTCTAAAACATTATCCCGGTCGCGGCTGATGAATGGTTTACCAAACGTAGGGTTAGTTTTTGAAGAGGTGGCATGGAGTATGAAATCGACTGTGCCGCTTTCTAGTAAATACAAACCAAGCGCCGTCATTAATCCGCCGGTCGAGCCGATGTGCCGCACTTCCGGTTCCGCGGCATAAGCCAGTGCGATTTCTCGCCAATAACCCCAAACCAAATCGTTTTTTGTACCATCGTCGATACATCGGTCCGGTAATCCTTCCACTCGGGTTCCTGGGCAAATATCGACGATCTTGTCCATGACTTCGTGGCTGAGTTCACCGGTAACGACAGGCCGCTCGGTACCGTTTTCGACCAGCATCATCTGTACGGTATCCTTGCCTGCGATACTTTGACAAATCCCGCAACCGATGCACATGCCATGTTCAACAATTTGATAAAGCCTTTCGCTTGCCGATAATCCCTTTTGGATTTTAGTGAGATAGTTATTTTTCATAAATGACTTTGTTTGGTACATCCATAAATGGTCTTGTTTAATGTTTCGTTTTTGAGTTAAAAGGGCAATCTCAAAAACGTTTTTGAGTTGCTACTCCAACAAGAGGACTATATGAAACCGGAGAGATGGTCAAATCCCGCGAATAAATTGTTTCCTTATCAAGTGGGTTTTACTTCACCGCCGCATGACTTTGACGCCGCGCCGAGCGATTTTTTGAGGATCGCGCCAGAATCCGTCGGTGTGCATGGTCGTATGTTACACGTTCCCGATTATGAGCATGAGCTGTCTCAACGCGTCGACAGTTTTCATCTGTTGGAAGAATTTGTGCATTGCATGTCCAACAACGGCGCTGACGTTTGCGGTCAAGTCGGGACCAATTGGGTCCATTGTCAGGGCACTACACCCGAAGAGATCCATGATATCTGCGCTCGAATCAGCGACAAGTATGAAACGCCGTTTCACATGGCGGGTTATTGTCTTGTCGAGGCGTTACGTGAACTGAATGCAGAGAAAATCGCTTTGAACTCGGTATATTACTGGTCAGATTGGCGGGATGGTATCGCGCGTTTTTTGAAAGAGGCCGGTTTTGACCTGGTTTACTACGGTAATTTCGTTGATCAAGGTTTTTACGCTACACAACAAGAAGTCAATGATCTGACCTGGATTTTTCCCGGCGACTTAGCGACAACATCCACGACCTATGTCGCCGAACAAGCGCCTGATGCAGATGTTATCGTTGTCAACGGTATGCCGAACTTTCGCCGTGACGACGGACTGCCCCAGCGAGTTGTTTCCATAGCAAAGGAACTGGAGTCAACCACCGGTAAAACGGTAGTGTCCTCCGATACCGCTCTTTACTGGCGCATCTTCAAGACACTTGATCTTGCACCTGTGGGTAAACACGGCAGGTTGTTGTCCACTCTGTCTTAATTGTTTCTGACAAGTCATGCACAAAATCTTGGTGTTATGGGCGACGCCGCGTTCCACATCGACGGCGTTTGAATGGATGATGCGCATGCGGGGCGACATGACCTGTTTTCACGAGCCATTCGGTGAACCGTGGTATCAAGGGGAGGAACCATTGTGGCCACGAATCACACCTGAAAGCCCCCGCACTCCCGGTTTAACTTTTGAAAGTGTTTGGAAAACGTTAAAAGCAGCCGCGAAAGAGGGGCCCGTCTTTTCCAAGGATTTTCCGCATTACATTGAACACATGTGGACTGACGATTTTCTTTCGCATTTCAACCACAGTTTCTTAATCCGCGATCCTGCCAAGGTTGCGACATCCATGTTTAAGCATTGGCCTGACTTCGTACTTAAAGAAATCGCGTTTGTCGAACAAAGAATACTGTTCGACCGTTTAGCGGATAAGACAGGAACAATGCCGCCGGTGATTGACAGTGACGATTTGCTGGAGAATCCGCACGGTGTAGTAGAAGCGTATTGCGATGCCGTTGGGATTCCCTACGTTGCAGAGGCGCTCAGTTGGGAACCAGGCGAGCGCGAGGAAGTGAGTTGGTATGACAGTGGATCGTGGCACGGCAACCTTCGCGAATCCGACGGATTAAAATCACAGCCGCGTCAATACATTGATATTTCGGAAGCGCCGGATCGGGTGAAAGAGATCTACGAGATCTGCTTGCCACACTACGAACAGCTTTATCAGTATCGACTTACTCCAGCCGATAACAACGCTGATGTGAAGAATTAATCTTTGGGAGTTTGTGGAGTCCTTTCAGTTAGACCGCACAGAAGCCAAACCATCAACATCACGCGCGGAAACACAGGCACTGACCAATGTGCGGGGTTGGTCGTAAGGCCAGGGTGTACCACGGTGAAGCATCGCCCGTTCATCCCACACCAGCACGTCACCCGTTTCCCAGTGATGGGAATAAATGGCATCGGGTGGTGTTACCTCGTCAATCAACGAGTCGATGAATGCAGCACCGTCTGATTCATTCATACCATCGACAGCAAAAACATGTGATGCGATGTAGAGCGATTCCTCACCATTCACGGGATTTGTCCACACCGCCCGCCATTTTTGATCCGGCCACATGGTAAACATTTCTTGCTTCGCGAGATCTGGGTCAATGCGGGCACGCGAGTGACTGTAGCGATGGTGGAAAAACATGTGTCTAAGTCGTGCTTGTCTTTCTGAATCGAATTTTCGAAATCCGACACGAGTCGATACAAATTCGGTCGCGCCACCTTCGCTCGGTATCACACGGGCTTGTAGGACATTGGCTAGTGCTGGTACCGGTAGAAAAGTGCTGTCCGTATGCCACAACATATTAGACTGGAGATTAAGCAGATGAATGTCATCTTTATCACAAACCTGATCATTTTTAGTGACGTTTGTAACTGCGGAAACTTTCTCAGGCCCATCCATTCGAACATTTGATCGATCCTCTATCGGACCAAAAAGACCTGTAAATGCAAGGTGTTCGTCACCATTGAGGTTTTGATTACGAAATAACAACAACGAGTGCTTCTCAAACAACTCGCGGATGTGGGGATAATGGTTTGTCTTTGTCGCCTGCCGGAGTTCGACGTTATAAACTTCAACACCAAAGTTCGGGTGGAGCGGCGAAATGTGCATATTTCTCGTTGGATCAAACTCCAATTTCAGTGGAATAGGTAAAATTTACTGTGATGGTTACTAACTCATTCGACGAACAGGAACTCACTCTTGCCAACTCCAGTGCTTTTAATTGTCTCCGGTGCTTGTAAAAGACGATATCCCTCTATCGACATCCTGTAGATCGGTGACCCAACCAAAGAGATGGCCTTCACCGGCTATGAGACTCAATGCGGCATCGTGCATGCCCGGTTCGGATGCTGCGCAACAGTCCGCTACGGTCAGGCACCAGTACCCGCGGTCAACCGCTTCCCGCAACGTGGAGTGCAGGCAACATTGCGTTGTAATGCCGCACATGATGATATGATCAATGCCGTCTTCTTTAAGCAAGCCATTGAGATCGGTATTGTAAAAAGCGCCAAAGCTTGCCTTATCGATTACCGTTTCATTGAGCAGTGGCTTGGCCTCTTCAACAAATTCATGCCCGGGTTCGCCGAGAATGCAAAAGCGACCCAACGGCCCAGGTCTACCCACATAGCCAAGTGACTTTCGGTAAGGACTGACATCACTTAGATCGGGCTTATAGGATTCACGAGTATGAATTACCTTGCACTCAAGTTGTCGTGCTAACCCAATCAGTCTCGAAACGCGAGGAAGAATTGAACGCATTTCTTCGAGGCATTCACCGATTCCTTCAGCGAAAAATTCCTTCTGAAAATCAATAGCGAGAAGGGCGGTCGTTTCAGGTGAGAACTTGTAAACCCGGCTTCCACGGCATCGAACGGAAACTTTGTTCATTTTTTACCTGACTAACGATAGTTAGTCGTCAAACATGGCTCGGCTATAGATCGTGGTGTATATAGAAAACATTGCCATCGGGGTCTTTGATCGTAAATTGCCTAATACCCCAGGGTTTGTTTTCAATATCATCCACGATGTTAGCACCCGCATCTACCAACTGTTGATAGGTCGCATCCACATCGTCGGCGAAAATCCAGTGGACAGCCGGTTCGAAGGTGTCATTTCTTTGCCTAAAAAATATGGCGGTTTTGCCATTTGACACAGCACCGATCTCACCAGGGATAGTCTACTCAATTTTACAACCCAGTACATCGCAATAGTACTTCTGTGCTTTTTCCAAATCGGCGACGGGTAGTTCCGGAACGGGTTGGTGGAGTTTCATGTTGTGAATTCCTTGGTTCATCTTGGAACGTACAAATAGTTATGGAGTTTATTACCTCATTTCTAACGCGTTTTTGTATCCTTTCGCTGTTATTTCCCACAAGTCAATCATGTTGCCGTGACAGTCACGCACAGAAATCCCCGCTGGAGAATGCCCAGCCGGTAACGAAGAGAACGTAACGTTGGGGTTGTCGGCGTTATACCATTCGCGCACACGAGTGACGCTCACACTGCAATAATCGAACGCCACGTTATTATGGTTGACGAGCATTTGAAGTTCCCCCTTCGCGTCGAAAACGACGATGGCCGTGCCGGGTAGTCCGTCGTTTGATAACCCGACAAACAGGGTATTATCTGGCGACGCAAACACATCTTGAAAAGCAATGCCGTTGTATTGTGCTTGGAGTTCGCCGCTTTTTAGGATTTGCACGGTAAATTCCGGCCATCCCTGGTTCTCGGTAGCGTCAGTCGTTGCCACGACCGTCACGCCTCCAAATTCGAATGTCTTGTCCGTACGCGTGGGCGGAAACGACCAACTATCCGCAAAAACAGGTAGTGCAGATGCGGGAAAAATTATTAAAAGTAAACAAAACAAATATTTATTCATTATATTTGGAGTGATTGTGAAATAATTATCATTGCTTGATCAGAATATGAAGTGATTCCGAATATTTCGATTTATATTGCTGATTCTAGTTGCTTTTATTTACAAAAGTTAGTTGTTTAAGCCTGGTATTGTGATCAAGCGCTATTTTTTACGTAACTCAGCGCTCGTGAATTTCAGTAGCGAATTGTAGTCGTCGTAATGGATTTATCCAGTAAGAAAAGTCAGGAATATATCGAAACCTATCTCACACGGGTGCCGCCGGATAAGTGGGAGAGCGCTGGTGCTTGGGAGTATTCAATTTCGAAACAGGAATGGGACGCATTTGTCGGTCAACATCCTGATCTCGAAGCTGATAAGGAAGGTAAGTATCGACTTAAGTCTTATCCGGAAGGCATGCCCTTAATTTACGAAGATGGCCGGATTTTGTTACGCAAGGATGACAGCGTTACTTTGGAAAAAATGGTCGAGATGGCAAAGGCTTTAGATGCCTATGTCATCGATGAAAACGGACGCGTATTCGAATCAGTGGGCGGTGAACAAGATGCGGAGATATCAGCAGGACCGGCGTCACACGGGACGGTTATCATCGCAACAGAAGAAGAACGCATGCGTCGACGGCAGATAATGTTATTGATTGCGCTGTTAATGATTTGTCCGCTCGTTTTAGTTGTGTTTTTTCAGTTAAGCGAGGTACACGTACTTGCTGTTGCCGCGGCAATCGTTTGTACCGTGCTCGCGGTGTGGTCAGCGATTCGTATGTGCACTCCTCGTTACGCGTTACACAAAGAAGCGAACGGTCGATTGATCTGTTACCGGCTAAATACAAAATCCGGCGATGATCGCGTTGTGCAAGTGGAACTCGATCGCGACAAGGCGCGGAGCATAGAATTAGTATGGCATCCCCTTAAATACGCCAGTCGAACATTTAACGAATTTCAGGTGCGTATGCAAAATTATCCCTGGTTGGTGTTAATGACTTCTTATAAAGAACAGAGAGCGAAAAAAGCAATGCAACACATCGCGCATGATTTAAGAATGATTGTCCGAGATCGCACACACGAAGGGCCGGCGAAAGATATTCCCCAAAGTTTTCAGTTGACTAAAGAAGAAATGGGATCCGCTTCTCCCATGCTCAACTGGACAGTTTTTTTGGTCATTGCTGCCGCAGCGGCAGCGGCGTTCTTTCTTGGTGATAGTCGAGGGTTGAAAATCACCGGTATAGTGTTAGGTGCCATCGCGCTGCTATTTCCAATTGTATTCGTCCTCAAATTTAAACAGAGCACGGTCTCCGAGAAATGTCAAAAATGGTTGGATCAAGGTTGATGATGGATTGCATAGTGATTCTGTAACTATTGCTACAAGTTTAAAAGCAGCGCTTATAGCAACGTTGCGTCGGTTACTATCCCACTGGTTTCAAATAACAGTTAGTTATTTCAAATTCGAACCAACACCGTATTTTTACGCGCACCTATCGTAGTCTTGCCAATTTATTGATGTCTTTGATTTCTTTTATAGTGCCGGGTGTTCTGTTGAGCCGGGAAACACTATAGAAGTATACCGGTCACAAACATTTACAAAATTTAAACGCCAACGGAGGAAATGATGATATGCAGCATCCGGTTATTCCGCAAAACCAGTCAAGCTCGTTCATCCCGCCTATTGCTGACGGCGTTAGCGGTGCTCACTTTAAATACTATGGGACAATCGATGCCTGTCCAAGCTGATGAAACCCGCATGTCGCCCTATATGGCGAAGATTGTCGGTCAAGAAGATTTTGTTTGTGTTTGGACGCTCGGTCAGGAGGGATTTGGAGGCGGGAAAGAGCGCTTTGGCGCATGCTCGCTGTATTCGCAGGTTCCCCTAGCGATCAAACTCGCATCGTCGCTGATGGAATAGGCGGGAGGAGTGCAGGAGACATCGTTGATGTTTTCAGTGAACGGTATCCCTCGCTGCTGTGGCAGGGGATGTTCAATCCCGGGCATTAGTTGCGGTTTGCGAAGTGATCACTTTGTATGAAGTCGCTGTTTATCGCTAATTTCTCCGTTCACCGTGATCCTCAAGAGTAAGTGTTTTATGTCTCAAGAAAGTGGACCTGCAGAGAGCCTGGTCAACCTGAGAAACTGAGTAAATTACGGAGTGCAAGTTAACTTAAACAACAATACTTAAGCACCAGTGGGAGACCCAATTATGAATACGCGATCTTTGTTGTTAGCAACTGTTGGAGCAATATCATTTTCATCTGCGGCCTGGGCCGGGCCTCATGGATACGATTTACACAATACGTTAATGCCGGCTTCACAAGCGATGGCCGGAACCAGTCATGCCCGTCCGCAAGACCTGCCATCAGCTATCTATGGAAACCCTGCCACGTTAACTCAGTATGGCGGTGGGACCCGTTTCACTTTCGGTGCGACGTTCTATAACCCGGAAGTTAGACTGGTTCACGACGGAAGTGTCACCGGCGCCCCGTTTACCACCCGGTCGGATACCGACTTGTTTCCCGTGCCGATTACCGGTGTCGCTCAAGATTTGACCGGGCTTGGGATTCCCGCAGTATTGGGTTTAGGAGTTACCGCTGTATCGGGTATCGGTGCGTCATTTCGCGACGAGCCCAGGGCCTTGGGCGCCGGAGCCGAATTCATTATTTTCGGTGTCAATGCCGGCGCCGGATTTCCGATCAACGACAATCTGTCTGCAGGCACCGCGCTGACCATCAGCTTTGCGCAACTGGATGCGGGTCTGTCTTCGACCAGTGCCGAGACTCATGCTTTGGGTTTGCGTCTGACGGCGGGTGCCACTTACGACATCAATAATACGACCCTCGGTATTTGGGGCCAGAGCGAACTGGAGCACGATTTCGAGAATCTGTTTCAAACATCGGTCGACGCGCAAGGGTTTCCGGTATTTTCCGATCAGGAGATACAGCAGCCTTACAATATCGGGTTGAGCATCGCCAATTCGGATTTAATGGGCGGCGATCTACTCATTGCTGCCGATTTCATCCAGAAATTCTGGAGTAACGCCGAGTTCTGGCAAGACGTGTTCGATGACCAGACGGTACTCAGCGTAGGCGCACAATGGAATCCCGGAGGCGGCGACTGGGTCTGGCGGGCAGGCATCGGTTGGGCGGAAGATCCGAACCGTAGTAATCCATCCGGACAGTTAGGCGATATCACCCAGGTAGTGACCGGGCCGGGAGGAAATGTCATACCCACCGACCCAGTATTTGTCGTGCCCTATCTGCAGGCCACACAGACCGAGGTCATTTATGAGTGGCGTATCGGGCTGGGATTCGGCCGCCGGAATTTTCTGGCACCCGGCCTGGATCTGGACGTTGGCTTTGGCTGGCAGTTCGAGGAGGATAGGGATTTTGGTCGGGGCGGTCTGCCCGGTGGCGGTCATACCAACTCGGAAGTCTATTCCTGGCACTTCGGTTTTGCCTTGACCTGGAACTTCGTCCAGTAGGCACGCTTTCCTTTCATGGCGACGCCGGCAAATCAGCCACTTAACGCATGGATTTAGCACTTGATTTGATTTGTATCCTGGGTTTGTGACCCCCGTAAAATTACGGTAATGAGGGTATTTTTACGTATTTACGAATTTATATACGATGTCTAATCTATGTTGTTATTAGGTTATAGCAGCCGTGTGGGTGCACCGCAATAATAGTTTTTAGTCACCAAGTAGGAGCCGCGTTTATGAAAAAACTACTGATTAACATTCGTTACTTTATCGCGCCTGTGCTAATCATCGCATCGATGATAGGTGTTTTGGTGGGTGGATTCTATTCCTGGCTGGGCCTCATCTTGTTAGGAATAGGAATTCTCCAGGATACAACCATGAGGGTTCAAACCCCACGAGGGTTCAAACCCGTGCTGCCGACTTCGATGAAAATGGTAATACTTACGGAATACCGGCGCTACATAATGCGGTTATGGACTCGATGTTGGGCGTATTTGTGTTACTGCAAATCGCACTTGCGTGGCGCATATTCCAGTACATCAATGGCGTCCCTGTGAGTGCGGGTTACGACCATACCATGTTTGGATTTCTTCCTTATCAAAACGGGATCACCGGGCTGTCAATGATCTCAGAAAAGAATTGGATCACTTCAAATCAGCGTTTAAGGAAGACGGTTCGTCCGATAAAGTGAGCGGGGACGGTATTCCCCACGGGGATCAGTTTCCTAACGATCTCGAAAATTTTACCCCTTATATTCTATGGTGTTGCGATTTGAACGGCGTTTGTCTGGTCGGTTCAGGCGCGAATAGAACCGAAACCGTGGAATCGATTCGAGAATTTTACGCGAATAGTATTGCGAAGGATGCAATGGCCAGGCATGGCTAGTTAGACTTTTTAGAGTCATACTTAACGACCAACAACACACCTCTAACGGAGGAAACAAAAAATGGCAGACGATTGGAGACTTGAAGGCACTTATTTTGAAGGATGCAACTGTAATACCCCGTGTCCGTGTATATTCCTTCAACCGCCATCCCAGGGTTTTTGCGAGGCATTTGTCGGTTGGCATATCGCTCGTGGTCATATGAATAGTGTGAGCCTCGATGACCTTAACGTTTCCGCCTGGCTTCACGCTCCGGGAGCGTTGACAGATGGAAACTGGCGTCTTGCACTTTATGTCGACGAGCGCGCCAATGACGAACAACAGCAAGCGATAGAAAAAATATGGGGTGGTCAAGCCGGTGGGCAGCTTGCGATTATCGCCTCATTGGTCGGTGAGCTTAAAGGCGTAAAGAAAGCGCCTATCGAATACAAGGAATATGGCAAGAAACGCATGTTGAAAGTCGGTGGTGTCGGACAGCTCGAACTGGACGAGCTGGGTGGTGAAAATGGCCGCACAGTGCTGATCACCAACCATCCACTCGCTGTTTCACCCGGTCATGCGACGGCGGTAAATACGGTCGGCAGCGCGGAATACAGTGACTACGATGTTCAGGGATGGGGCGGATCGGCAAGTACCGGGTTGTCGGCGCCGTTTGTCTACGGTCCGTATGAGTCCGGCAGCTTGCAGAGTGCAGCGTAAGTAAAACGTTGTCGGCGTGGTTCTTGGAGAGACCAATAGTGCAAAAGTGATTGACGGCGTATCCAACGCCGTCGATCCTTTTATTACCGAGTCCCTGGAAAATCTTAAACGGGGCACGTTGGTAAGAGATGGCGATACTAAAACCCGGGCACAACTATTTGTTTGTGGCGCTATTATTTATCTGTCTGAATATGACGAAATAGATAAAGCAAACACCGATAAATTGATGAATAGCAAGCTGATAAAATACTTCGGTTTGGATGCGGGTGACGCTGACGCAGTGATTTCCCTGTTGGATGAAATGTCCCCTAAAGACGCCGATCATATTTTTCTAATTGAGGGTGCGAGCGCCCTGCGCCGCTGGGTAGCAAACGGGGATAAAACTGCCGGTTTCCGATTGGGAGATTTGTTGCAATAGCTTTCCGATAAAATAACGCTTTTGTGGACTTTGATACAAAGGGGAAATGAAAAATGTCGGGTAATAATGACGGTGTCGTTATGAAAACGGCGATGTTTGTTGGGCTGGTTGTTATTGCGGTTGCGGTCATCCTGGCTGTGCTATGAGTAGCTTGTTCCACAGCGATCGGACCACCGGCCGCGCCCTGATTTTTCCCCCTATGCCGGAGTCAGGTAGATCTCAGTGATCGGAACGTTGCAAAACGCGTACAACTCCAGCGATACCAGCCAAGTGACAGTTTCGCGCCGGGATAAGTGGTTGGTCATCATCAGCTTGATCAGTGTTAGTGGTGTTGCGTGGTTATACATGTTGCACGGTTACTGGATGATGATGACCGTGCCGATGACACAGATGTGGATGCCACCGACCGGAGGCAGTAGTTGGTCATTGACGGATTTTTGGCTCACATTCTTGATGTGGGGTGTCATGATGACGGCCATGATGGTACCGTCCGCGACGCCCATGGTGATGATGTTCGCCGCGATTAATCGTAAACGGCGTGAACTTGAGCAAACCTTTGTCCCCACGTTTGTGTTTCTCGCCGGCTACGTCATAGCATGGACAGGTTTTGGCGCCTTGGCTACCCTTATTCAATGGCCGCTGCATCGGTATGCGTTGTTAACGCCGATGATGGACAATAGCAGTAATTGGTTGGCTGGTTTAGTGCTCATAGTGGCTGGAGTGTATCAATGGACGCCGTGGAAAGATGTCTGTCTTAACCATTGCCGTACACCGTTGGGTTTTGTAATGACCGAGTGGCGTGACGGCGCCAAGGGTGCCCTTATTATGGGAATCAAACATGGACTGTTTTGTGTTGGTTGCTGTTGGGCGTTGATGCTGGTGTTATTCGCGGTCGGTGTAATGAATATGTTATGGGTAGTACTCATCACCATTTTTGTCATTGTCGAGAAAGTGATGCCTGGTGGCCCGTGGCTGGTACGTTTGATCAGCGGTTTGTTGTTGGCGGCCTGGGGAGTGTGGTTTTTAGTGGCCTCCTGATTGACCAAAAAACAGCATTGGGGAAAGATATTGAATAACTCCCAGGCTAGTTTGAGCGATCGCTATCGCACCCCGCTGGATCTGGAAACCGTTCTGGACCGGGTCAATGAGATAGCCAAAGATATCGCAGCCCCCAATGCTCGTGACGTCGACCGGAATGCGAGTTGGCCTGAAGAGTCGTTGAGAGCGTTGCAGGATAAGGGTTTAGGCGGTCTTACCGTCCCGGAAGAATACGGTGGCCTGGGCCAGGGGTCGTACGCGTTGACTCAGGTGTGTGAGATTTTGGGCCAGGAGTGCGCATCGAGTGCGATGTGTTTCGGAATGCATTGCGTCGGCACTGCGGTACTTGCGGCCAAAGCCACACCTGATCAACAGTGCCGCTATCTGGATCCAATTGTTGACGGCAAACACCTCACTACCTTGTCGTTGAGTGAACCCGGTACAGGCTCTCATTTTTATATACCCCATACAAAACTCGTGGAGGTGTCAGCGGACAGCTACACGGTGACCGGCTCCAAAACCTTTGTCACCAACGGTAGTTTCGCGGACTCCTATATTATTTCTGCTGCGGTTGATATCGAGTCCGATGATGTGGTAGGTCAGTTTTCGTGTGCCGTCATTCCCAAGCAAACGCAGGGGTTGGTTTGGGGGCCGCCTTGGAGCGGCCTGGGTATGCGAGGTAACTCGTCGCGGTCATTGGAGTTGCGCGATGTGCATGTGCCAAAACGGGATCTTCTCGGTGAACAAGGCGATCAAATCTGGTATGTGTTCAATGTTGTTGCCCCGTATTTTTTAATGGCGATGGCCGGTACATATCTTGGCATTGCCAGCTCCGCGCTCGAAGAAGCCCGCGATCATTTGAGCAGACGCTACCTCGATGACAGCGGCTCGACACTGGGCCAAGTGCCAGTGTTACAACACCGTTTGGGGTGTTTGTGGGCAATGCTGGAACGTACCCGGCGGTTGATTTATCACGCCGCCACCAGTTTTGATTTTGGTAATCCGGACGCATTACCGGCGGTGTTTTCGGCCAAAGCCGAAGTTGCCGATTGCGTCGTCCACATTGTAAACGAAGTCATGACCTTGACCGGGGGCATGGCTTATCGAGACGGTTCCAAACTCCATCAACTGCTGCGTGACGCTCGCGCCGCCCACGTCATGGCGCCGACAACGGATATCCTTAGAACTTGGACGGGACGCGTATTATTGGGAAAACCGATCCTGGGTGCGTGACATGAATATGGGTAGGGTTGTCCTGTTTCAGGTAGGCAAAGAAATCCAAACTTTATTGGGTGAATCACTGCAAGGGGACATCGCTCTGGACGCGGTGGCGAATACCGAGCAGTTGTTTGTTGAAATCCAGCAAGCCACTCGTCCTGCTGAGGCGTTAGTGCTTGGCGTCGGTGCAGAGCAACCCGTCAGTATCGCGCAACATGTTTGCTCCCACGGTCAAGACATACCGGTTTTAATCCTGAGTGAGCCGGATCGCTATGCGCAGTTGGCGCAAGCTTTGCAGTTTTCGCCCTTTCTAGGTTCGGAGGTGAGGGGGTGGTCGTTGGAATATGCTGACGCCTTGCCTGCGACGTTGACGGAAACGGTCAGAAGAACAAAAAAGCGTCGCAGATACCGCGGCACTATTCAAGACGCGCAACGGCGCATGAAAAACATGGGCCGTGCGCCACCGAGATTGAGTCATTATCTGGACCGGCTCATCGATCGTGCACCCGTTGGTATTCTCAATGCCGATGCGAGCGGAACGGTTCTGAATCTCAACCGCAGCGCTCGCCAGGTATTGCGGACCAGTGAACGAGATGCGGTAGGTTCACCGGTGGCAGACTTGTTTCCTGCCTACGAACGAACACGGCTCAGCGAGATGATGGCGCGCAGCGTGGCACCGCAGAAACGGAATCGAGCGGAAATCTTTACCATCGCGTCCGGAAATGGCAGGGCAAATTATGTTGAGATGACCGCTGCCTCACTAATTGATGGGGCCGGTCAGCTCGGTTGTACCATGATACTTCAAGACGTCACTTCCCGTGTATGGGCGGAACGCGAGCGCAAACAAGTTGAAGAAGATTTGCGCAAGAGCGAATCGCAGCTGCGGCTGATCACCGACGCATTGCCGGTGCTGATTTCCTACGTGGATATGGATCATCGTTACCGTTTCAACAACAAGGCTTATGAAGACTGGTTCGGATATTCACAAACTGAACTCAACGGACGACCTGTTCTTGAAGTAATCGGCGAGACAGCATACAAGGGTGTTAAACCCAATATAGACAAAGCGTTATCCGGGCAAGCGGTCGATTTCGAGATGCGCCTGGCTTACAAGGGACGGGGGGAGCGCTACGTGCGTGGTCACATGATTCCCGATTTCTCTGATGACGGACAGATCAGGGGAGTTGTCACCGTGGTCAGCGATATCACGGAAAGTAAACAAGCTGAAGAAAGAGAAAAACTGCATCTGCAAGAACTGGCTCATGTTTCGCGTGTTGTTACGCTGGGAGAAATGAGTAGCCAACTCGCCCACGAACTCGCGCAACCCCTAACCGCTATCGCCAACTTTACCGAAGCCAGTTTGAGAATGGTGCATACCGCCAGCGCAACCGATGATGACGTTGCCGAGTCACTGACGGATATCGCAACCATGACTGATCGAGCCCGGGAGATTATCAGTCAGTTACGAAATTTCATCCGCAAGAACGAACTTCAGCGACTACCGGAAAACGTTAATGATCTGGTACGCGATGTGCTCAGAATCGAGCGCGCCGAAGCGCGTTGGAATGAACTGGATCTGGAGTTGGATCTGGATGAGTCGTTACCACGGGTCATGGCGGACAAGACATTGATTGAACAGGTGATTTTGAATCTAATTCACAATGCGATTGAGGCCATGCGAAGCACCATTCCCAGTCAACGGTCGTTGGAGATTCAGACCCGCCGTTTGAGAAAACAAGTACAGGTAGCGGTCAGTGATACCGGTCCCGGTATAGGTGATGGCACGACTAATCGTATTTTTGAACCGTTTTTTACCACCAAAGAATCCGGGCTCGGTATGGGTCTGGCCATCTCACGCTCCATTGTTGATGCTCACGGTGGCCGGTTATGGGCAGTTAATAACAAAAACGGCGGCGCTACATTTCAGTTCACCCTCGCCGCAGACAGCTAATATGAGCACCGTGTCGGCAGGACAGACCGTATACATCGTCGACGACGAAGACTTGGTGCGCAAGTCCATGCATAAGTTAATGGAGTCGGTCGGCTATCCGTCGCAGGGTTTCTCCTCTGCGGAAGAATTCATTCCAATGCTGGATAGTATTGGTCATGGTTGTATCTTGATTGATGTCTGTATGCCGAACTTGAGTGGACTGGAGCTTCAGCGCATATTGAACGAACGGCGCGTCGAAATACCGGTAATCATTATTTCCGGTCATGCCGATGTTCCGATGGCCGTTCGTGCATTAAAAGAGGGTGCGGTCGATTTTGTTGAGAAACCTTATAAAAGCGAGGAATTGCTGGTCAAAGTCCGAAAGTGCCTTGAAGGAGAACAAAGAAAACAAGCGACTTCCGAATTGCGTAAACAAGTGGCGCAGCGAATGGCGTCATTGACGCAACGAGAAATTGAGGTCGTCAACGGCTTGGTGGATGGAAAAAGAAACAAGGAAATTGCAACGGACCTGAGTCTTAGCAGGCGAACAGTCGAAGCCTATCGTGCCAGCGTGATGGAAAAACTCGAGGCGAATACGTTATCGGATATCGTCCGTCAGGTTTTACTTTGGCAGGCCGATTAATACGGTCTATTATAATGCGCTGCAAGTCGTCGCGAGCGTTTTTCGCCGTTAATTCAAAAGAAGTAGTTTGTTTATTTCTTTACAGGCGGGCGATGAAAACTGTGGATGAATATGCAGGTATAGCTGATCGCAGTAAACCAAAACAAATTTAGGAATGGAATAATTTTGCGGTCGGGATACCGCATACGAAGACCGACTACAATGAAAAAACAAAACAATCCCCAAACGGAGGTCAGGTGTGGGCCGGCCCCACAGGCACTAATATTGCCCGCGCGATATCGACATGGTTACCTCTGACGGTAAAGTCATACCGAACCGCGGTTATCCGCAGGATCTGGAATCCATTCTGGAACGTGTGCAGGAAATTACCAGGGAGGTGGTAGCACCCAATGCAGATGCCGTCGACCGCGACGCCCTCTGGCCGAAAGCGGGAATCCGGGCGTTGCAACAGGCGGGGCTCGGTGGTTTGACCGTGCCTGAGGAACTGGGAGGACTCGGTCAGGGTTCATTTGGTGTCGCCCAAGCGTGCGAAATCCTCGCTCAGGAATGCGCGTCGACGGCGATGTGTTTCGGTATGCATTGTGTGGGTGCTGCGGTGCTCTCCGCCAAGGTCACTCACGATCACCACGAGCGCTATCTATTGCCGATTGTAAAGGGGGCGCACTTGACCACGTTGTCGTTAAGCGAACCCGGTACCGGTTCACACTTTTATATACCCCACACACGTCTTCAGGAAGTGTCCTCCGATATGTACCAGGTGACCGGTAACAAAACCTTCGTTACCAACGGCGGCTACGCCGACTCGTATGTGATATCAACGGTCGCGGCCAATCCGAATGCACCGGTGGGACAGTTTTCATGCGTTATGGTGAACGAGAAAGCGGAAGGTATGTGCTGGGGGCCGCCGTGGGACGGTCTGGGCATGCGTGGTAACTCATCGCGTAGTCTGACACTCGACAAGGTGATGGTTCCCAAGAATGACTTGCTTGGGGAGGAGGGTGATCAAATCTGGTACGTATTTCAAGTTGTGGCACCGTATTTCCTGATGGCGATGTCGGGTACCTATTTGGGTATTGCCAGCGCGGCTTTGGAAATGGCACGTCACCACGCTATCAAGCGTCGTTATACGGACAGCGGTTCGAGTCTGGCTCAACTGTCGGTGTTACAGCACCGCCTTGGCACTCTGTGGGGCATGCTGGAACGTACCCGGCGGCTTGCGTATTACTCCGCCGCCAGTTTTGATTCCGGTCATCCGGATGCCTTGCCGGCCGTATTTACCACTAAAGCCGAGGTGGCCGAATGTGCTGTGGATATCGTCAATGAAGTTATGACGTTGACCGGGGGCATAGCTTACCGCGAGGGTTCCAGATTGCACCGGTTGTTGCGTGATGCGCGCGCCGCGCACGTCATGGCGCCGACAACCGATATGTTGCGCATATGGACAGGACGCACGCTGCTTGGACAGCGGATATTGGGAGATTGATAACGAAGATGGAAAATCTTTTTCACTATCCTGGTATGGCTTCCCGAGCGAACGCGGCAGATGCTGAATTTGTACCTTGTAATGATGACATCACCGGTTTTGTCATTCTGCTGAAGGTCGGTTTAAAAGTACGCAATCTGCTGACGATCGCAGCCAATGAGCAGTTGTGTTTTGATGAAATGACCAGCGCCGAACAGATGTTTGTCGAACTGGAACAGATGAAGACCAAGGTTGATGCCTTGGTGCTGGGTGTACAGCTGAGGGAACCGGTGCGCATTGCTCAGCGTATTCATTCCACGGGTAAAGACATTCCTTTGCTGATTCTGACCGGACCGGAACACCATGAACAGCTTAAGCAAGTATTGAAGTTCGCACCATTCCTCAGCAATGATGTGATGCCCTGGTCGACGGATGCGCTGGATCAATTACCGGGTGCATTGTTTGAGATGATCAAGCGAACGCAAAAACGGCGCACTTACCGGGGTTTCATCGCAGCCGCCCAGGAACGGTTAGGCGATATTCACCATGAACGCCCGCAGGTTTCATATTATCTCGATCATTTGCTTGATCACGTACCCATCGGTGTTCTTAATGTGGATATCCGTGGTTTGGTGCTGGGTCTTAATCGTCGTGCCGGTCAAATACTCAAGCTGACCGAACGCGAGATGTTAGGAACGTCATTAGTCGATATCTTCCCGCCCTCGGGGCGCGAGGCGTTGCATGACATGATTGCGCAATGTGTGGCACCCGCCCGCCAGCGTTCTCCAGAAATTTTTGATGTCAGCGAAACGGTTGGCGCAGTATGCTATGTCGAAGTGATGGTGTCTTCCCTGGTGGATCGGTCAGGACAACTCGGTGCAACCGTGATACTTCAGGATGTCACTGTGAGGATGTGTGCCGAAAAAGAGCGTAGCGAGGCTGAAGATGCGCTACGCGCGAGCGAGGCGCGTTACCGAGAGTTGGTTCAGACCATGAGTGAAGCACTGGCTCTGACCGATAACCAGCACCGTATCACCTTTGTGAATGACAGTTTCTGTCGCATGTTGGGTTATTCGAGCGACGAAGCTGAGGGCAGGTATCTACTGGATTTTGTGCACGAAGACGACCAGGAAGCCATGCACAACCACATGTCGAAGCCGGTACAAGCGAGTCGCGAGGTACAGCGGTACGAAACTGCCTGGGTAACAAAGGGCGGTGACAAGATATATACCCAGATCTCCCCAAAAAGAATATTCAACCCCGAGGGAGAATATGTCGGTTGTCTGGGTATTTTTACCGATATCACAGAACGGAAATTGACCGAGGAGCGGGAAAAGAAACATATGATGGAACTCGCCCATGTGTCCCGGGTGACCACTATGGGGGAAATGAGCAGTCAGATTGCTCATGAACTGGCCCAGCCGCTGTCGGTCATTGCTGCGCTTAGCACTGGAAGCCTCAAAATGCTCAAATCGGAGACGTCCGTTCACGATGAAATTGTAGAGTCGCTTTCCGATATCAATGAACAGGCCGGTCGTGCCCGGGAAATCGTGCTTCGATTGCGTAACTTTGTGCGTAACGAAGAAATCCAATATAAAGAAATTGAAATAAACGGGCTGGTGCGTACCGTCGTTCGTCTGGTGGGTGTGGAGGCGCGTTGGCACAACCTGCCGGTCAGGTTGGATCTGCATGAGCCGATGTCGTTAACCCTGGGTGACAGGATACTGATTGAACAGGTCGTACTTAATCTGGTGCACAACGCGATCGAAGCAATGCAGCGGATAGAGCGGCACGCGCGTCAACTGACTATTCGTACTTCGATGCTGGATTCAAATAACATACAGGTAGAGGTGATTGATACCGGGCCGGGCATCAGCAAGGCGAATCTCAAACAGATATTCGAGCCGTTCTTTACGACCAAACCGGAAGGCATGGGCATGGGATTGTCAATCACGCGTTCCATCATCGATGCGCACGGTGGACAATTGTCTGCCCGGTGCAATGAGCGGGGTGGAACGACTTTCGGTTTTACTCTGCCTGCCAAAAAAGAAACAACCCACCATGAGTGATGAACAAACAGTCTATATCGTCGATGACGAGGAACGGGTACGTAAATCGTTGTGTTTTCTCCTAAAGTCGGACGGTCTGAGGTCTGAGAGTTTTGCAACCGCGCAGGCGTTCGTGGATTCACTGGACCGTATCGGATCGGGTTGTCTGCTGCTGGATGTGTGCATGCCGGATATGAGTGGATTGGAACTGCAGCAAGTGTTACGTGAAAACAAATTGGAAATTCCGGTGATCATTATCACAGGTCACGGCGATGTGCCAACAGCCGTGCAGGCGATGAAATACGGCGCCACGGACTTCGTTGAGAAACCCTTCGAAGGCGAAGAATTACTGGAACGTATTCACCAATGTCTAAGTGGTGAAGCAATGCGGCGGCAAAGCTTTGAGTCGCGTAAGCAGGCTGCGGAAACTTTGTCGCGTTTGACACGCCGTGAACGTCAGATCATGGAAGGTTTGGTCGCTGGCAAACGTAACAAACAGATCGCCGAGGAACTATTTATTAGTTTTCGAACCGTCGAGTTGCATCGCGCCAATGTCATGAAAAAACTCGAAGCGGATTCTCTGTCCGACGTGGTGCGCATCGCCTTGTTGGCCGAAGACGGGGATTAAGTTCATGATCGCTTTGAAAAACTGCTGGCGTGACAGTGCCGGGCGAGCGCTTATCGCATTTCATGACAAGCGTTACACTTTCGTGTCCCTCGCACCAAGAAACATACCGTCGATAACTGAAAGTCACCGGGATAATCCACGTACTTATACGTATTTACGATTGTCAGCATCGAATATAAGTTAAAAACACCCGGCAGGAAATGATTCAGCACCCGGAATTCACCGAGTGCCTGCCCTGGTAGATCGATTCATATCGGAAACAGCCGGTCAGCAACGGGAGAAGAGTCTGGCGTCAACGATTTGGTGTCACCAATAAACAATATAGATAAAACAGGAGAAGCAGCACATGTCAGATACACAAACAAGTCTTTACGAACGTCTTGGCGGTCGATCCGGAATCGCCGCTATTGTTGAAGATATCTGGAAAAATCATACGTCTAATCCGCTGGTAAAACAGCGTTACGCGGACAGCGATGGAGAAGACGTAAAACGTCTGGTGCGCGAATTTTTTGGTGCCGGCATTGGCGGGCCGGAAACCTATACCGGCAGAGACATGTTAACCGCGCACCGGGGTATGAATATCAGCGATCAGGAGTTCATCGCGGTTATCGACGATGTGCTCGATGCCATGGACAAGAACAATGCCGGTCAGAAGGAAAAAGACGAGGTGTTGTGTATCTTGTATTCCATGAAGGGCGAGATTGTTCACGTATAGGTTTCACTGCCGTATAGGTTAACCAGCGATAACTCATCTATTCAAAACCAAAAGTCAGGAACCGAACAAATGAGTAAAGTGACGTGGGACGAGTCGGTATGTATTCATGCAGGAAAATGTGTGCAAGGACTGCCGCAGGTTTTTAAGATTGATGACGGCAAATTTGTTATCGACGAAAGCGCGGCCAGTGAAGACGAAATCAAGAGCGTGGTGGCGCAGTGTCCATCCGGCGCCCTGAAGTACGAAAGTTAATCCATAGTTAATAACTAATAAGCGAGGAGAATAGCTTATGTCCGTAGGTGATCATTTAAGCAGTAAAATGAAGTTGTATGGTGTTCCTTCTGACCCCAATACGTTGAAATGCCTGTTGACGGCAGGTGAGAAGGGTGTTGATATCGACAGTATCGTAGCCAGTGATGCCACCACGCAGGAAGTTGGTTCGATTTCCCCGTTTGGCACTACCCCGTGTTTACGTGATGTGGATTTTACGTTGTGCGGAACACCGGCTATTATGTCTTATCTGGACGACAAGGGGTTTGGTCCTTCGCTGGTTCCACGTAATGGTGTAATACGGGCCCTGCAGTACCAGTGTATTCATATCGCCAATGAAACGGTCGCGCCGGCGGTAGATAAATTACTTGCGGGTGAAGCTGGTGATCAGACGACATCGATACTGGGCGCAGCATTCGATGTGCTGAATAACACGCTTGTCAACAAGAAACAGCGCGGCGACTTTTTGGTCGGTGAATTCTCGCTGGCGGATATTCACTGGACGCCTTATGCACACGCCTGCATCATCAGTGGAAATGCCGATATCGTCCAGTCACGCAGTGCCGCTAACGCCTGGTGGGAAAAGGTCAAGGCGCACAAAAGCACCAGTAAGGAAAACTTCGTGGCATCGACCATTCTGCCATCCATGGATGAGATTAAAAATAATCAGCTCAAGTCAATTACAATCAATGTTTGATTTGTAATAAGCACACGCTGATCCATGTAGCTTTAATGGAATTACAGTAATTATGGGATTATTCAGCAAGAAAAAAGACTTCAAGGTCGAAGTTCGTCCGGCAGGAGACGTTGTAGAAGTCAAGGCTGGAGATAACCTCCTCAAGGCGGCCCTTGCCGCCGGTCTGGACTGGCCACACGATTGCCGCGTAGGAAGCTGCGGCACCTGCCGTTGCCACCTTAAGGAAGGCAAAATCAAGGAGCTTTCGGATTTTGCCTACGTACTTGATGGTGAGCAACTGGATCAAGGCATGATTCTCGCTTGTCAGACTCAACTCAAAAGCGACATCGTGGTTGAGGTCGAATTGGGCGCGGAAGAAGATGCCGCTATCGCAATTGCATCGATTGAAGGCGTGCTGGATAAAACCCGTATGCTCACGCATGACATCATGGAATTAACCATTAAATTAAATGACCCGTTTCCGCATTCCGCCGAGCCGGATGTTAATAACCATGCTTACCGCGCCGGACAATATGCCGATATCAGTTTTCCGGGAATCGAAAAACCGCGTTCCTACTCATTTGCGAAAGCACCGAATAATGAAAAAGATAAGGAACTGACTTTCTTTGTCCGCAAGGTGCCTGATGGCGAACTCACCACCTGGTTGTTTGAGCAGGATCGTGTTGGTAGCCCGGTTACGGTAAACGGACCCTACGGGTCGTTCTGGTTGCGGGACGGCGAAGGTCCAATTATATGTATAGCGGGAGGCAGTGGTATGAGTTCCATCATGGCCCTGCTCGAACACGCTAACGATATAGATTGCCAGCGCGATACGGTATACCTGTTTGGCGCCCGTACCCGGCAGGATCTGTATTGCCTGGATGAGATCAAGGCGCTTGAAGATGCGCGCCAGGGCAAGTTGGCTTTCTCGCCGGTGCTGTCGGAGGAGCCGGACGATAGTGACTGGGCGGGATTGCGCGGCATGGTAACCGAGCATATCGCCACCCAGGCGCTCGACTGGGCCAATACGCAGGCTTATCTATGCGGGCCGCCGCCGATGATTGACGCGGCTATAGAAGTACTGAAACAACAAGGTGTCAGCGAGGATGACATCCACTTCGACAAGTTTCTGGATGCCAGCAGTATGCCAGGTGGCCGGAACTGATCAGGTATTGAAAAAAAGCCGGTATGGACGTTCAAAACATACTGGCTGATGCGGGCCTAAAGCAATATTTTCAGGGGACGATGCGATTATCAACCGGCTTTCAGGAAGGCCTGTTTGCGGTACGCATTTTGGTATGATCGCGCCTTGTGTCATGAACGTAAGGAGAATCCATATACGCAGCATATAAACGGTAAATTACGTGTTGTTACGTATAGGGTTCTTCTGAGCGGTCTTATACATTATACAGCGACCCATTTTTTAATTAAGGAGGCATATAGATGAAAAAACTAGTAATAAATCTAAGATATTTCCTGACACCGATTCTGATCGTCGTGACGACGCTGGGTATCGTGGCCGGCGGAGGATGGGTATGGACCGGTGTTGTCTTGTTTTTCGCCGCCATCGCCATCGACTGGATGACCAGTGTGATGCCGATGCATCTTAAGCCTGCCGGTGTTGATGAACGCGGCGAGCTGAACGGATGGCCGTGGTTGCTTAATGCAATGATGTATTTGCAGTTACCCTCGTTTATCCTGCTGCAGCTGGCGCTGGTATGGCGTGTGTATGAATATGTCGCCGGTGTACCGATTGGTACCATGGAGGTGATGGGTTTCACCATCAATACAGGTATTACCGGTGCTAATTTGATCGGTGCTGCTATCAGCAACGGTATGTTTATGGGCCTGGGTATTATGTTTGGCCACGAAATGTCGCATACCAAGGGTTGGACCTTTACCTTGTCACGCTGGATGATGGGACTGAGCGGGATTTCGCATTTCTGCTATGCGCATGTCTACAATCACCATTTGGAACTGGCGCACGAAGACGATCCGGCGACTTGTCCGCGTGGACGTAATATTTACCTGCACTACCTGTTGTCGCATTTCGGTCAGTCACGCTTTCTGTTCAAGATGGAACAGCAACGCCTGAAACGCCGAGGTGTTCCGTTTATCTCCCCGCAGAACCGCTGGATCCGTGGCTATATGATGAGTCTGCCGACCGTGTTCTTATTCTGGTATGCCGGCGGCTGGGCTGGTCTGGGTATTATGGCTATCGCCTGGATCATCTCCGGATTCGAACTGGAAGTGCTCAACTTCCTGGAACACTACGGCTTGATCCGCGAAAAAGGCCAGCCGATCGAATACCGCCACTCCTGGGATGTCGGTGAATCACCTTTCACCCAGATTGGTTTTATCGAAATCGGCCGTCAGGGCGATCACCATGACCGCGGCGAAACTCACTTCTGGGAACTGGAGGAGGTCGGTTCGCCGGATACCGGGGTCGGTTACTTCGCCATGTTCTCATTACTGCTGGTGCCACCGATGTGGGAGAAATTTATCAAACCTCATCTCGTTAAATGGGATCAGGAAATGGCCTCGGAAGGTGAACGCGTCATTGCCGATCGCATGAACAAGAAGGCCGGCTGGCATGACATGCCTACATTGGCGGCGGCCTGAGTAGATACCGGTTGAAACGAACCAGCGGGCGACGGGTACGCACGTAGGACGCTTGCCAAGGGCCAGGATGGCCCCCTTCGCCCTGCAACGAAACTAGAGGAGAAAAAAGATGAGTAGCACACTCAAAGGCCTGCTGGCCATTGCCATATTCACGACCATTGTTGTACTGATTGCGCGAGCTCTGGATGTCGGCGCTCACCACACCGACCCAATCTGGGCGCTGGGAACCGCTATTGGATTTCTGGTGATGCTGATTACCAACGTATGGCTGTTTTTCGCGGTTGCGGGAGATGACCCCTTTAAGTGGGAATAAGCGCCGCTGATGGTTTCGGACCCGGGAAGAATAATCAACCCGTACCCGGGTCCTGACATTTTAAGAGATACACAGTAAACCCAACCCAACCAGTACGACCCAAGAATCGGGACCGAGCGTCGCTGTAAGCGGCGTGTAACGGTTTCAACGAGGTAGAAAATGGCATTGTTCGGAAAAAAAGAGAAAAAAGCAGCGCCCATGCAACTACGCGGTTTTCCAGGTGACACGAATACCGAAAAGTGTCTCCTGATGGCGGCGGAGAAGGGTGTACAACTCAACGTCGAATTGCTGGATATTCCGGGAGGCGCCTGTGACCAGCAAGACTATCGCGCGATATCGCCGTTCGGGAAATACCCTTGTTTGCAGGAAGGTGATTTTGTTACCTCCGGCGCGGAGTCGGTTATGGCTTATCTGGATGTTCGTGGTCAAGGTGGCCTGATGAATCCCAAAAAAGCAGCGCTATTCGGCGAGCAGAACTACTGGTGTCAGCTTGCCGGAGAAATCGGTGAGCCAGCGGTAGATACCCTGATGCAGGAAATACGCGGTCCGTTGGGTGGCAGCGGTAATACTTCGGATGCCGGCGTGGCACGCGAGCAACTGGGACAGGTATTGGATGTGTTGGATGCTCAACTGGGTGGTAAAAAATTTATCGTCGGCGAATATTCTTACGCGGATGTTCACTGGACCGCTGTTGCTCATCAATGTGCATTAGCCGGAGAACAGGAACTGATCGATTCACGCGCTAACGTCAAGGCGTGGTACGAACGCGTACAGGCGCGCGACAGCTTCGCCAGCCTTCCTTCGCTTGATGATGTTAAACAAAAACAGTTCAGATCGGTCGCCTGACCGACATATCCGGGAGGGAAATACTCATGACTGATTTATTCGCATTTGGATCCGCCGTCGTCCCCTTGGACACGGATGAGCGTTACGGCACTACCGGCGACATGAAAAAAACACAGTACGTGATGCAAATGCTGGGTTTCCCCGGTCACGCGGACACTCTAAAGTGTCTGTTGACCGCCGCCGAGAAGGGAATCGAGGTGGAAAGTGCGGTGCTGGATATCACCCAGGGTCAGCAGGATAGCGAGGATTACCGCAAGATTTCACCGTTTGGTGTTGTACCGGCGTTAAAAGAGGCGCACTACATCGTTGCCGGTGAATCGGGCATATCCGTATTCGTTGAGGGCCGCGGGCTGGGTAACCGCCTGGCGCCGCGTAATGCCGCGGTACTGGCCGAACAGATGTACTGGATGGATATTGGCCGTTCTGACGTGGCGCCGCATGTCGAAACCCTGATGCAGGAGCAGGTGCTTGGTCCGATGTCCGATGCATCCTACCAGGTGGATGAGGCCGCGATGGAAGCTGCCCGCAGTGCGCTGACGGCTCCGCTGGATGCGATTGATGCCCAATTGAACGGCAAGAAGTTCGTGGTCGGAGATTATTCGTATGCGGATATCCATTGGACGGCTTACGTTCACCTGCTGACACTCGCCGGCGAGGATGCGCTGATAGATCAGCGGCCTCACCTGAAAGCGTGGCTGGAGCGCATCAAGACGCACAAGAGTTTTTCGGGACAGGACGTTATCGCCTACGATATGCTGCCTACCCTTGACGACGTCAAAACGAAAAAGCTTAATGATGTCGTTTGCGGCGAGTTCTAATCGGTAAAAACAGGCAGGCATATCATGGCCGATACTAATTTCGAAATGGTGCGGCTGATGAAGGAATTACAACTGAGTTGCGCGGATGTGGCCAAACACCTCGATGTGCCACTGGATGTTGTTACTCGATGGACGGAAACGGACAGTAACAAGGATCAGGAAATAATGCCCGAGGCTGATTTGCGTCTGTTGAAATACGCCCTGATGAGCGAAAACAAGCACTCGCACTTATTTTAAGAATTTTTTTAGAATCTTTCCCCACCGGGACTGTTTCACACAGCTTTTTTATTTCGTTTAGGAAAGCTTTGAATGTGTCTCAGCCGCCCCTGACTTTTTCAGAGATTACTTGGCATTGAATTGCAACGGCTACAAAAACATCAACTTTAAGGAAACATAACCGTTATATGCATTCTAGGTGTTAATACGGATTGGAAGATGTCTACAGGACTATTAATATTTTGCTTGCTGTTAAGCCAGTGTAGGAGTCAGTAACCTCCATCTGCTGGTTTTCTATTAATGGACGCACTGAATTGTCAGAGATTCCATTCAATAAAATTCATACAACCAAAAGAGGTAGTACGATAATGATAAGAAATTCCAAGATTATACTTGTTGGCTTTTTATGTGTTTTGATAACACCGCTATTGTCATACGCGGAAGAATCAAAAGAACCCAGTTTATATGAGCGCATCGGTGGCGAAGCGAAATGCAGGCAGATTGTTGAGGATATCTGGCTGAATCATGCAGCTAATCCGATAGTCCAGGACAGGTTTGCCTACAGCGACGCAGAGTATGTCAAACAAAAAGTCTTTGAGATATTTGCTTCTGCAACCGGCGCCGATATTGAATATACCGGCAAAGACATGAAGACTGCACACCACACGATGAATATTAGCGAGATGGAGTTTAATGCCGTGGTTGACGATGTAATGGCTGCCTTGGATAAAAATGGAGTACAGACAAGAGAAAAGAATGAGGTCCTCGCGATACTTTGGTCTGCACGAGGCGATATAGTAAATTCACGCATCACTACGAAGGCATTAACTGCACAGCAATGAAGAAGGCATTAACTACACAACAATAAAAATATGATGTTTTGGTGGCCGCAATAAGCGGCCATTTTTTTAGGTCGTTAGCCGGCGATAAATGTCCGCCATCCGTTGTGGCAGCTTGTCGACCTGGTCGATGATAGTGAAACCGTTTTTTCCGAACATGTGAGGCAGGTATTCGCGCGCATCGGTATCTATGGTGATGCAATAAGGATGTATGCCCAGATGCCGTACCTCCATCAATGCCTTTCGGGTGTCTTCGATTCCATAAGGGCCGCGATAGCCGTCCACATCGTCAGGACGCCCATCCGAAAGCGTAATTAACAAGCGGGTGCGTGCTTCCACCTGGCTTAGTTTGACGCCAAGATGGCGGATAGCGGCGCCCAACCGGGTATAGTCGTGCGGTTGAATATTTTGTATTCGGCTCCGTACTTCGTCGTTGTAAGATTCGTCGAAACCCTTTATGTGAAAAGAGCGGCAATGCCGGTTGCCGCGTCCTGAAAAACCGTAAATGGCGTAGCGGTCGCCTAATAATTCCAATGCCTCGCAGAGTAATACCAGCGACTCGCGTTCGACCCGGTTAACCCAACCGGCGGTTGAAGCACTCATATCAATCATGAACATGACGGCGACGTGGCGTTCATCGCGGCGGGTCCGGATAAACAGACGTTCGCTGGCTTCAAGACCGTTGTGAATGTCCAACCAGGCTTCCACGGAGGCGTCGATGTCGATGTCATCGCCAAAAGGTTCACGTTTCATCTGCCGGTGTTCCTGGCGCATGGCTTCAAAAGTACGGCGCAGTTGTTTGACCAAAGCCCGGTGTTTGTTCAGGGTCTCCATCACGAACAACCCGGCGGCGGGTTTCACGCTTTGTTCGTGCAGCAGGCACCAGTTCTTGCGGTAACGTTTGCGGGAATGATCCCATTCGTCGTAACTGAAATCATTAGCGTCGCGGTAATTGGTCTGTGGTATTGCCTCACCCGTACTTTGTTCACTGCTGAGTTCACCGTCCTCAGGCGCATTCAGGTAATGCTCCGGTATCTCGCCGAGGTCCTGGTAGATTGAATCCAGCAGGGTTTGCAGTTCCGGGGTAGCGTCAACGGCGGCGCCGTCGTACTCCAGCAAGGATTGGGGATATTCCGTGGTTTCGTTTTCACCGGGTTGTGCCATGTTGAATCGTGGTTGACCGGCAATGACTTGTCCTCCCGAATCCATTGTTTGTGTCGCTATGGCGTTGCGCATGTCCGCGAGTTCTTTCTGCAAAGCGGAACGTTCACGTTGACCGCGTTCGGCGACAACGTCCGCGGTTTGCTCAATACGCAATTGCCCCTGGTACAGGGCGGGCGCCGGTTCATGATGAAACGGATACAACTCTGACAGACAGGCAAGGCTGGTGTGTACGTCAGCGCCGGGTTTTTGTAACGCTGTTTCCGCCTCGTGTAAAACAGGGGAGAGTTCTCCGGTTTCGGGCCGCAGTGCGGTCATATCACGCGCCATGCCGGGCAGTGTGCGTTTGAGGCAGGCGTCAAGGCGCCGGGTTTCCAGCCAATGAAACAAATTCAGCGCATGATCGGCATCGGGGAAGCCCTTGAGTGCCGCCGCGAGGTCAACGCGCCAGGTGCCAAACCAGGTTTGCGCCCATTGGTGCGCCAGCAGCGCCTTGTACAGGCGGAAATTTTCGTCACGCGTGCGAAAGTGATTGATGTGTTCGGGCAGGAACAGGGTTTCCGTGTCCGTGTAGCTCTGGTCCGATGTTGCGAGTTTCATTGTGCGTCCGTTGAGCGCACGGATAAAAGTATCCAGTACACGTGCGATTTCAGTAAAGCTCACGCCGCTGGAAGCGGGCGTGCGTTCTTCCCGATAATTGCGGAACGTCTCAATATTAGCGATGCTGGCGTCAAGGCCCTTGCTGCTGAAGGTTTCCAGCAACTCGTCAACCCAGGGTTCCCAGTCAGCGTCATCCATCTCAGCCAGAGCCGGTATCGCCTGATGGCAGAAACGAAAAGCGAACTCCGGGTCGTGAAGTGAAATCCGGTCGACGCTGGCGAGAAAACGTTCCTGTTCTACCAGGCTGAATGCAGTCAGTGCGCGGGCCGGTTCGATAACACTGCGATGGCGGGTCATTACCGCATCCACCAGCAGTTCGATGCGCGCCTGCAACACGCGTTCCTGCATGCCGCCGAATTTGGCCGTTGAACGTGGCTTAGGCGGCGTGGCTTCGCATGACTGCCGCGGTTTTCTTTTCCATAGTCCGAACATCGGAAAGTATCACCTGATAGATCTGGCGAACGTTGTCAATTTACCCACCGGGATAAGCGGACTGCCATAAGTAAAATTACGCGTTATAAAGCGGACGGCAAAGGTAAACATAGACTCATGATTCAGAGTTATGATTTATTGATTTCCTGAAAGTTTGTCAGTGTAAGTTATTCAACCCGGTTGATTAAATCTCGATAGAAATAACAGTCATCAATACATAAGCCAGTGCGAATTGGCTACTGTAATATCTTGGTCTTTGCAACGGCATATAGACAAATAGAGTTGTTGTCAATATCCAAAAAACCCGTGGGATACACGTATTTTTGCGTATTTACGGGTCACGGGAGCAAATATAGACTGACTAAAATAGCGGATATCCCATCAGTTCGCTATTCGGCGTATTGAACGAAAAGCTTGCGGGATCCGACCGGGTACCGCGGCGATTATAAGGCTAAACGAATAGTTGGTCGGAGTGTATTGTTCAGAGTAAGAGTATATGGGAGGAGACAACATGAACTGCAATGACATAAAAACCACTTTGCCGCTGTTGGCTGAAGTTCCTGCGGCTTTGCCGGCGGTTACTGACAGGCACGCCAGCTACGGTTAGCGCACGTCCTACGTAACATAGCAAGATATTCATCTAATTGCCGCAGGACTTCAACAATATTCAAATATTTCTTTCATCACCGGAGTAGTTTATGAAAATGCAATCAACCTTTTTGTTGAAAATTTCACGCGCACTATCAGTTGCCGTTACAGTGGGCATGCTGGGTTCAGTTGCCACCGTCTCGGCGGACGAAACGTGCATGTCGCCGTATATGGCCAAAATAACCGGACAGGAGGACTTTGTCTATGTCTGGACTTTAGGCGTCGAAGGTCTTGGTGACGGACAAGATAAGTTAGTAACCGTCGATGTGAATCCGTCGTCGGATAATTATGGAAAAGTGATCGACTCCCTGTCCGTTGGCGGTCGCAACGAAGCGCATCATTCGGGCTTTACCGATGATCGTAAATACCTGTGGGCCGGTGGATTGGATACCAATAAGATATTTATTTTTGACGTGCATACCGATCCGGCAAAGCCGACACTGCATCACGTGATCGAGGATTTCGTGGCCAAAAGTGGTGGTGTCGTGGGACCGCACACGACTTACGCGTTACCGGGCCGCATGATGATTACCGTCTTTCCAATAACGCGGATCATGGCGGGCGAACGGCTTTGGTGGAATACACGAACGCCGGAGAATATGTGGCGACTCACTGGATGCCGACCGATGACGACCTGCAGGGAGCGGCTAAAGGGGGTCAGTTCGCGGATGGATATGGTTACGATATCAGGGTCCTGCCCAGAAAGAACATTATGGTGACGTCATCCTTTACCGGTTGGTCCAACTACATGATGGATTTTGGCAAGATGTTAAATGACGCTGAAGCTATGAAACGCTTCGGTAATACGGTCGTGGTGTGGGATCTGCACGGCCGCAAAGCTAAAAAGGTACTCGACGTGCCCGGCGCCCCCTTGGAAATCCGTTGCGCCTGGCAACCGAATCATAACTGGTGCCTGACAACCACGGCCCTGACTTCCAAGGTCTGGATGATATACGAGGACGAGGCAGGCGAGTGGCAGTCCAAAGCAATCGCCGATATCGGCGATCCGTCCAAGGTGCCCTTGCCGGTAGACTTTTCGATTCTCTCGGACGACTCCGGCTTTTTTGTCAATACCTTTATGGATGGTAAGACCCGTTTCTTCGATATGAGTGATCCGAATAACCCGACGCAGGTCTACGAGAAAGTGATCGGCAGCCAGGTCAACATGGTTTCGGGCAGTTGGGATGGCAAACGCCAGTACTACACCAGCTCGTTGTTGGGCAACTGGGATAAAAAGGGTGAGGATGACGAGCAGTTCTTTAAAGCTTACACATGGGACGGCAGTGAGTTAACCGAACAATTCGTTATCGACTTTTATGCGGAAAAGCTAGGAAGAGCTCATCAAATGCGTTTCGGCGCTTACTCGTTGTATGCGCAGTCGCCCAAATCCCAGGACGATGAGACACGCCTGGCTAGCACGATAACGGAGTAATATAAAAAAAGCGAAAGTTACAAAGAAATAAATCTGCACCCACGGTTCGCCATCGTGGCGAACCGTGTAATTTCTGCGTCACGTTGCTGTCTATAGAAATTGGATTCGTGGATATGTCGATGATTAGTAACGTGGTCAAACGAGTAATTTCTCTGATTTCAAGGCGGGTTCGTTATATTGCCCGCATCGTCGTTCTTGTCTGTGGGGTTGTGCCGGCGGCTGGAGCCATCGCCCAAAACACCACCGGTGCGCCAGCGCTTGGCTATGGACCGCTGGAGTATTCCCTGCCGCCACCCGGCAGCTACCAACTTCCATCTCTGGGACCAGCTCCGGACGGTGAAATCCTGACTTCCGCCGGGGAATCGATTCGGCTACATGATTTGTTCGATGATCGAATCACATTGTTGAGTTTTATATACAGCAATTGTAGCGATATCAACGGTTGTCCATTGTCGTCCTATGTATTCAACAAAATTAAGTCCGCTATGCAGGACGATGCGCAGATTGCCCGGCAACTGCAGCTGGTGAGCATGAGTTTCGACCCCGAACGCGATACCCCGGAAATGATGCGGCTATACGGCGAGAATTTTCGTTATGCCGGCAACGCCGGGGAATGGGCTTTTGTCACCACGGAGTCGGAATCGAAACTCAAGCCGATTCTTGCCGCTTATGGTCAGGATATTCAGCGCGATGTGATTATTCGCCCGGATGGCGGGACAGATTATTCTCATCTGCTACGTGTGTATTTGATCGACAAATACAGGCAGATCAAAAATATATACAGCGTTGCTTTTCTTCACCCTGATGTGTTGCTCAACGATGTCAGAACCCTGTTGGCTGAGTCAACGGAACCCGCAGAGGCGAAGTTCGAAACGGTAGCGGATGTCCGTTTGGCAAAGACAATATCACGCGCAGGCGACGACAAATCGGGATATGAAACCAGCGATTACCAAACAAACAGTCTGGCGATCGGTAATCGCTTAGGAAAGCCAGCCGATCTGATCAAGTTTACGCAAAAACCGCCACTCGGATTACCCGATGTTCCCGTACCGGCAACTAATCCTGTTACACGGGAAAAAATCGCCCTTGGCCGTAAGTTATTCTATGACCGGCGCTTGTCAATCAATGACACGTTTTCGTGCGCCATGTGCCACATACCGGAGCAGGGTTTTACCAGTCACGAAATCGCGACTGCAGTCGGTGTTGAGGGCCGAACCGTGCGCCGCAACAGCCAGACTATTTATAACGTCGCCTATGCTACGCGATTGTTTCACGACGGCCGGGAGGAAAACCTGGAACAACAGGTGTGGAGTCCGTTGCTGGCAAAAAATGAAATGGCCAATCCGTCAATTGGATACGTCTTGCAAAAAATACGATCATTCAGTGACTACAACGGTTTGTTTGAAGCAGCCTTTGATGGCGCGCCCGTAGGGATGGAAACCCTGGGTATGGCCATCGCGAGCTACGAACGCACCTTGGTTTCCGGTAACTCCCCATTCGACAAATGGTATTTTGCGGGGAACAATGAAAGCATGAGTGAGACGGCGCAACGCGGTTTCCGGTTGTTCACGGGAAAAGCCGGTTGTGTTGCTTGTCATACCATAGGAAAAGACTCTGCGATTTTTACCGACAATGCGATGCACAACACCGGCCTGGGTTATGAAAACTCGATCGGTTCAGGAGTCAAGAGTAAACGCGTAACATTAGCGCCCGGGGTATTTGTCGACATCTCCTCCGAGGTGATCGAATCAGTCGGCAATCCACCGCCAGCGGATGTCGGTCAGTACGAGGTCACGGAAAATCCGGCGGACCGCTGGAAATATAAAACGCCCGGTTTGCGCAACGTAGCCCTCACGGCGCCCTATATGCACAACGGTCAGTTCAGTACGCTGCGGGAAGTGGTGGAATTTTACAATCAGGGTGGAGTGCCAAACCCGCTGCTGGACCCCGTTGTCCGCCCGCTGGGGTTGAATGACCAGGACATGGACGACCTCGTCGCGTTCATGATGTCGTTAACCGGTGATAATGTCGATGAGCTGGTAGCGGATGGATTTGCTGCGCCTATCGGCGATCCCGGCCAGAGTCATCAATAATTGGCCCGGTCGCCGGTGGCGTTACAACCCAAGATAAAAAACATACGCAAAAGTCTTGTTATACAATGGCTGCGAAACGTGTTTATTTTTGTGCTTGTTTTTCAGTTGGTGCCGGATGCGGTAAGGGCGGACGGTACGGCAACGCCTGAAATCGGTGGAAATTTCAAACTGACGGATCACCATGGAAACGACTTCGAGCTGAAACAACTGCGGGGGCGGTTTGTTTTTCTGTTTTTCGGTTATACCAACTGTCCGGATATCTGCCCACTGGAATTGAACACCATCGCCAGCGCTCTGAAACGTCTTGAAAAACACAAAGTGGCCGGTGTATTCGTGACCGTTGATCCCGAACGGGATACCGTGGATAGACTGAGCCAATACCTGCCTTATTTTCATTCCGATATTATTGGTTTGACCGGTACGCCCGACGCGATAGCGGAGGTGGCTAATCAGTATAAAGTTCGTTACAGCTATCATGGCGAGACGTCCGACTATACGGTTGACCACTCATCGGAGATTTTTGTTCTGGATACCACCGGTAAAGTTAAATCAATCGCGCCGTTCGGAACAACGGATACCCACCTGGTAGAAACCATTACTCATTTGGCTAAGAAATAGTAGACCCTCGACGATTATCTTCCGCAAAGTACTCCGACATCCGTTGATACCATGTACAGGGTGCCTGTGGTAATAACGTATGCGTTAATAATTGGATTGCCAAACGGGGTAAATTCGCTGATCGTACCTCTTAAAAATCGTCTGGCACGATAGCATTTCTATGTCAGGCAATTTTGGTGGTCCCGATAACAGAGCAGATATAGCAAGTCGATACCTGCAGTTGATGGCGGCTAGAATTCTCATAACCGTTTCAATAGTTCTTTGGCTTGTACTGTTAAATACAAGTACCGGTGCCAACCCAGTTAAACGTGCACCGGCGGAATGGGAGCCCCAAACGGCAATTTGGTTACAGTGGCCTGATCGTTATGAAAAAACCTGTGAAACCGCATTCGCAAAAATGACAGCGATTGTTCGATATCGGGCTGCATATTGTTCATGACTCCGATATGATTCGATGACGGGCGGTTGCCGCTATCGCACGATCTGGCAGCGATCCTGACAAAAAAATCCAACTCGAGTAGATGAGTGAATTCCCAACCCGATTTGTGTCCAAGGCGGATAAAGCCGAATGGCGGCCTTTATTCGACGGTTACGCCGATTTTTATGGTGTGGCAATGGCCGCGATGCCATCGCCAACCGGGTCTGGAATTGGCTGCTGGATCCCAACCATGTTCTTGAAGGATTAATAACTCGGGATATCAATAAAAAGGCCGTTACCATCGCACATGTGCGTGCGTGCCCGCAGCCCTTAGGAGGTTATAACATCGGGTTCTTGACGACATGTTCGTATCGTCGGAAGCGCGTGGTAGTGGCGCCGCCGACGCTGTGTTTGCCGCTTTAAAAGAATTAGCAACTGAACGCAATTAGTCAGCTATCCGGTGGATCACCCAACATTTCAACCACCGTGGTCGAGCTTTCTATGATCGTTATACCGGCGGGCCGAGTGACTTTATTATGTATCAATGGAAACAAGACTGAATTATCTTGTGTATGGCTGGAAAAAACGGTGTCACTAACGCGGTTAGGTAACCCGCAGCGCAAGTGGTCTACACGTCCACGGACGTGCGGACCACTAAACCTGTAGGGTTTCAATTGCTATCCGGCAATTGCCGGTTCTTTTTCTCCACTATTCGTGCCTTCGTCGGGGCCAACAAAGTCCAATACCGTCTCCGGGTCATCTTCAATCTTGTGTATGGTGATACCGAAGATGCCGTATATCAATGTCACTATCGGTGATAACCAACAGAAGAACGCAAAGGGCAGATAGGCCAGTGTAGCTACTCCCAGGGTGGCAGCCTGATAAGCGCCTCCTGAGTTCCAGGGTACTAAGTTGGCGGTGACAGTCGCCGAATCTTCGACAGCGCGGGAAAGGTTTTTGGATGCAAGCCGCGATCCCGGTACGCTTGGGAATACATTCTCGCACTCATCACGATAGACATGTACTGGTCGCATAAAACCATATTCGATACCAAGGCCGTACCCACCGTTGAAGCAAACAATGAGCCTCGCGATGTTGCCCATTGCAGAATTCGATCGACGATTACACGTAGTTGATTAGTGTGTTCCATAACACCGCCAAACATCATTGCCGCTATCACGATAGAGATTGTGTACATCATGGACGCCATTCCACCCTTGGACAAAAGATTGTCTACTGCGTCTAAGCCGGTTTCGCTGGTATGTGGCCTTGGCGGCAGCCAAAGGCGATAAAACATTGGCGCAACTTGCCAATGAATTCGATGTACACGTCAATCAGATACAATTCTGGCGCAAGCGACTACTCGAACATGTAACGGATTTATTTAGCTCTGGCGAGGAACAACGAAAAAGCAGCGAATCGGCTATCAAGGATCTACAGGCCAAGATCGGTCAGTTGACCATGGAAAATGATTTTTTAGCCAAAGTGCTCAAGCATTAGATCGGGCTGAGTGTAAAATGCAGATCACATCCTCTCATTCATTACCCATTACTCGCCAGTGTCAGGTGTTGAACCTCAGCCGCTCTACGACCTATTATCAGTCACTTGATCGAGTTGTCTCCTGTTTCAAAAATTTGAAGTGGGAATAAAAAGTGAAGCGGCGACAACTATCTACAACGGGTACGTGCTCCTATCATGATCCATCGTTATATTGCTCGCTCAGTTTGCACAGCGTGTACTGGATGATCAATGTTTTTCACAAACCGTGAATATTTACTCAGCGTTTTGATTCATTTCGGGTATTTCGAATTGATGTAAATGCAGGTAAATCACTCTTGTCTATCACAGACATTTTCTCCATACTTTCGCTTCGCCCCTTTCTCCGCGGGGATAAAAACTACCGGTCGTTTGGGTAGGGGAGAATAACAAGGGTCTGACGGAGGACGGGGCGCTAACGCCTATTGGGGGGAGAGGTGCTGTGGTAACCCAGCTTTAAACAAGGTAACGATGGGGGAACTATGAGACTACCGACTAAAATGTTAACTGCGTTAGTTGCATTGTACAGCTCTCTTTGTGGAACTCGGTACGGGAGATAAGATAATGTTGATATTAACGCGGCGCATATCGGAAAGCATAATGATTGGTGATCAGATTAAGATCACTGTGTTAAGTGTGAAGGGCAATCAGGTGCGACTAGGCATCGACGCACCGAAAGAGACACCGGTACATCGCAAGGAGGTCTACGAACGGATTCAGATGGAGAAACAAACACAGGATCCAACAAACTATAATCGGTAACGGTACATCAATGGCGTGCATGGGGGCATTCGCTGGCAGTAAACGCTGCATAGCGCACACTATTTTTTCAACAGTCGTCACGACAAGGGATTGAGTGACATGGCAAATAGGGGAGGCGCCACTTGGACCAGGAAAAACTGGAAACACTCGTCGACGAGTTGTCAAAAGTTCATCACAACCTTGAATACATTCAGGCAATATTGCATCTGTTACGCACCCGACCTCATCCGGATGATGAGGCCAGTGACAAGGTCGAGATGTTAATGACAGAGTTGTCCCATCAATCGTTGACCTTGATGGGGTGGGTCATCAGAACGCTAGAGCGCGAGCAACAACGCGCATCCCTAAAACTTGTGGACAACAAACAGCCCCTCGACGAAGGAGAATGACTGTTTCGAATTTGGGCAATGTTGTTATGTGGATTTTAGAACAAAGCATTCGCCTTGTGTTTGTTATAACTACTATCTGAGCCCACGGACAATATTCGAACGCGGATCCTGGCAGTTCGCTTGCACGAATTACGGATTTAGCATCTGCACGAGAAAAAAGGTGACTATAGTGCGAGTCGGCAATGAAATGTCGATCCACCTTCCGTGATTGAGTTTGATTTGCTTGGTGGATAAGCGTTTGGGACTACCGTAAGCGCCAAGATAATGACACCCTATTAGCCTAATCGTTGTTGTGCCAGTCTCGCTGTTTTTCAACACGAGTGAGTGATGAGATGGCAACAAGACAGATGACCGAGCGCCAGCGTTATTGGCTGGGGCATGTGCGGGCAGCCGATGCGAGCGACGAATCGACAGTGGCGTATGCCGGCAAACAGGGTTTAAAGGTCAAAGACCTGTATCAGTGGAAGACGAAGCTGATACAGCTGAAGCTGTACCGACCGAGTGATGCTTTGATCCAGTCATCGTTTGTTCCCGTCAAAGCGAAGGCAGCATCAAAGACCGCTGTGCCGGTGAGCGATACATCTGCATGTTCTGCATCGGGTGCTACCTTGTTTTTCCCCAGTGGTGTGCGCTTTGAGTTTGACAAATCGGTATCACCCGAAGTGATTCGTGTGGTCATTGCCAGTGCGAGCGAGTCCGGTTGATTCGCCCCGGTGCCGACAGCGGTACTATTTATCTATACCGCCAAGCGGTGGACATGCGCAAAGCCATCAATGGACTGGTGTCGATTGTCGAAAGCGAGATGGAACTCGATCCATTCAGTTCCCGATTGTTTGTGTTTTGTAACAACGCACGCACGATAGTGAAGTTAGTGTACTGGGAAGGCAATGGATTTGCGTTATGGATGAAACGCATCGAGAAGTCGCGTTTTCAATGGCCGCGTGATCTTTCACTCGATGTGATCGAACTCAATGCGCAACAGATCAATTGGCTGTTGGACGGTTACGATCTGACACTCATGCAAGGTCATGGCGTGTTGCCCCATCACACGGTTTTATAAATCCATTTTGTTAACTCATTAAGGGTGGCATGGTAAACTACAATGCATGCAAAACGCATCGAATTCATTACCGAGTACGGTTGATGAATTGACTGTGTTAGTCCAGCAGCTACGAGATAACAACCAATCGTTGCAAGCGAAGCTGGCTCATCAAAGCCAGTTTATCGAACAGCTTCTAGAACAGATTCGACTTTCCCGCCACCAGCACTTCGGTGTCCGCAGCGAACGCTTTAACCTCGATCAGGTGGATTGGTTGTTCAATGAAGCGGAAGTGCTCTCACAATCTGATTGCAGTGCAACCGATGCATCTGATGATCAAAGCGCATCAAGCAACGATACCAAACAAAGTACTGCCGTTGCCGCTCATGTACGCAAAGCCGCAGGCCGTCGTCCCTTGCCCCCGGAGTTGCCCCGTGTTGAAGTGATACACGATATTGATGATGAAGACAGAGTCTGTGCCCATGACGCCAGTCCACTAAAACCCATCGGCGAGAAGGTGACAGAACAACTGGATATTGTGCCCGCGCAAGTGCGTGTGATTCGTCACATCCGCCGCCAATATGCTTGTACCCAATGCGATCAAACCATCAAGACGGCATCACTGCCAGCGCAGCCTATCCCTCACAGTATCGCCACCGCCGGCACGATCGCCCATGTGGCGGTCAGTAAATACGCCGATGGTCTACCCTTGTATCGGCAAAGCAAACAATGGCAACGTCAGGGTATTGTTATTCCAAGAACCACCTTGGCGAACTGGATGATCAAGGCCGGGATGCTGATTCAGCCGCTGATTAACCTCATGCGCGACGCCATGCTGGCCTACGACATCATTGGTATGGACGAGACCCGGGTACAAGTCCTCAAAGAACCCGGCAAAAGCCCACAGAGCCAATCGTATCTGTGGGTACAACGTGGTGGGCCACCGGATCGGCCGATTGTTCTGTTTGATTATGATCCCAGCCGCAGCCAGGAGGTACCCAAACGCTTGTTACCCAGCTTCTCGGGTTATCTGCAAACCGATGGGTATGAGGGGTATAACAAGGTTTGCCAAGACAACGGCATCACCCAGCTGGGTTGTTGGACCCATGTCAGGCGCAAGTTCGATGAAGCGGTAAAGGCGCAGGGCAAAAACAGTGCCAAGCGTAAAGCCTCACTGGCCCATATTGCGCTGCAACGCATCCAGTTGCTGTACCGAATCGAACGCCAATGCAAAGACCTTGAGCCCGGAGAACGACTGCAACAAAGACAACAACGGGCGGTGCCCGTGCTGGCTGATTTCAGGCAATGGCTGGATCGGCACCTGCCACTCGTGCCACCGAAATCAGCACTCGGCAAGGCGATGCACTATGCCCACAAACAATGGGATAGGCTCACGGTATACATCCAAAACGGGCGGCTCACCATCGATAATAACCTCACCGAGAACGCGATCCGCCCCTTTGTCGTGGGAAGAAAGAACTGGCTGTTCTGTGACACCGTGGCCGGTGCCAATGCCAGTGCAAACCTGTACAGCTTGATCGAGACGGCCAAGGCCAACCATCAAGAACCGTACACTTATCTGAAGACCGTGTTCAGCGAATTACCCAAAGCCACATCGGTTGAAGATATCGAGGCACTGTTACCGTTCGAACCCAAAACAGATTTGAAACAGGCCGCTTAACGCACGCGTTTACCAGCACAGTACACCGCTCTTTAACACACTGCCCTTAACGTGGCGCTTACGGACTACCTGTTGGATGACTGCTTACTCAATTTCACTGGGTCAGATTTAGGCGTAGCAATCGATCTGCCGAACACTTTTAAAGTGGTATACGGTTGCCCGCGATATGTCGTGTTTGCTGAGGAATTGTCCAAGGTGTCATACGGTTCCCGCAAGTTCGCTCGGTCGTCACACCCATAGAAAGCCGTTCCAGTGCATCTTTGCGAGGTATATAGCGTGTCGGACATGAAAATGCCTGCCGTCCCTACCCCGAAGGGGGCGCCCAATTTGTGAATCGCTGATGGGCGTGTGGTCTCCATCCCATACAGGCGTGTATCCTGACTTGGCGAACAGTCAATAACAACGAAAGATAGATGCGGCGACTAGGATCACCACGCGATGCACTATAATACGGCTCGTGTCTAATCGCCGGCAGTTTCCGGGAGCGTACGCATGTTAGTACTGACAAGACGCCACTCTGAGAGTTTGATCATTGGTAGAAATATCAAGGTTACGATATTGGGTCGAAAAGGAAACGGTGTACGTATTGGGGTCGATGCTCCCATGGATGTACCTGTGCACCGCGAGGAGGTCTATAAATCCGATCAAGGTGATCACCGCGACCCACCAAAGAGTATGGATAGGGATCGTTAGATCAACAATAAGTCGGCATCCGTTCTTCCTAAATTCGATGGCCACGACGGAGTCTGCTTTCTACTCTATGTCCCGGCGAGCCTGGGAGTCAGGATCAAGAACTACCGCTGTTCAAATAAAAAAACCGGCAGTTTAGAAGGTGCTTGCTGAGCTATACGGTGTGATAAAACACAATGATTGACAACATCGTTAAGGTTCTAAGGTTCGTTGACAGTCAGGGTCATATTGTGGATGAAATATAAATTGATTTTCGTTTTTGCCGTATGTCGATTCCAGGCGGTGGCACCTTGTCCCGAGCAATCCAAATTGTAATGCACAATGCTAGAACCTGTCTCAAAATGGTCGAGCAAAGGCAAGACTGGCAACAATGGTCGAAATAAAGGAGTGTACACTAAAGTACGGGAGTAATTTGGTAGAGAGCTGACCCAGTGGGAGGCGTTTTATAACTGCCATCGATTGCAAGGTGCGTTGCGAGGAAAAACTCCGCGTGAAATACTCAGAATAATGTTGAGAGCTTAGCGTTATTTGTTATGAAGGGTTTGTTGGATCAGATCTAAATCAATCTACGACGATAACTTGTCCGTTAACAACTCCTTCCACGCTCTTGCAATAGGCTAGGCCAACACGCTCAGAGGGCACAGGTTCATGACCTGGAAAAAATCCATCATAGCGATCCACGGAAACTTGTAAGAGACCCGGACTTACAGAGTTAATACGAATGCCTTTGGGCATATCGACAGCAGCGCCAAGGACGAATCCATCGATGGCGCCGTTCGCCGCCGCAGCGCAAGCCCCGCCCGCGATAGGATCACGATTCAATACGCCACTGGTAAGCGTAAATGAGCCACCGTCATTCACATATTCTATGCCCTCAAATACCAAATTTACTTGAGGTAAAACTTTATGATTTATTCCTTTCATGAAATGTTCGCCTTTCATTTCTGCAACCGGGCCAAAGTGTCCATGTCCCACAGCGCATACAACGGCATCCACACTGCCGGTTTGTTGGTACATGGAGCGCATGCTATCCAAATCCTCAATATCGCATTGGATATCGCCACTGTTTCGGCCTGCAGCGATAATCTCATGCCGGCCGCCTAAGGCTTCGACGGCTGTTTGACCAACGGCACCGGTGGCACCTACTACAATAATTTTCACTTTGTGCGTTCCTTGGAATTGTTGTTGTATTTCGTATCGATTAGGCGAATATTACTGGATTTCTTGCAGATTGCTAGATGTCTCAGTTGACAGCACAAAGAAAATTGTAAATAATCAAAGAAATACGAATAGTTCTCATTATTATACACAATTCGAAGATAAAAAATGAAATATCGAACATTAAAGATGTTAATAGGCGTTGCTGCTGTATTGGCAACGGCGTTCGTCAATGCGGAGGAAGTGAATGTTTATTCCTACCGCCAACCGTTTCTTATTAAACCGTTATTTGACGCCTTTACCAAAGAAACCGGTGTAGAGGTCAATACGGTTTATGCGAAAAAGGGACTGATCGAGCGTTTGCAGAATGAAGGCGACAACAGTCCGGCAGATCTGATTTTTACAACGGATATTGGTCGGTTAGCAGACGCGGTTGCTACCGGTGTGACTCAACCTGTTAATAGCGATGTTTTAAACGCAAATATTCCAGCCTCGTTTCGCGGGGAAGACAACCAATGGTTTGGTTTGACAACCCGCGCGCGGGTGATAATCGCTTCAAAAGAACGCGTGCAACCTGGTGAGATTGCTACTTATGAGGACTTGGCCGATCCAAAATGGAAAGGCCGAATTTGTACACGTTCCGGGAAACATCCTTATATGGTGGCGCTAACGGCGTCAATGATGGCCCATCATGGAGCTGAAGAAGCAAAAGCATGGTTAACGGGGTTAAAAAATAACCTCGCCCGCAAACCTCAAGGGAATGATCGTGCACAAGCGCAGGCCATCAAAGAAGGTGAATGCGATATTGCTGTGATTAATCACTATTACATGGCAAAGATGATGCGCGACGAGGAGCAGGCACCATGGGCAGATGCCGTAACTATTGTGTTTCCGAATCAAGATGATCGTGGTACCCATCTAAATGTTAGCGGTATGGCGTTGACTAAAAGCGCGCCTAATCGGGAAAGTGCTATTAAGCTAATGGAATTTCTCTCTGACGACTTGGCGCAGCGTATGTATGCAGAAGAAAATTCCGAATACCCGGTTAAAGAAGGAGTCCTCTGGTCCGGTCTGTTAGCCTCGTGGGGAGAATTTAGAAAAGACGATGTTGCGCTGGACAAAGTGGCTAATATGCGTGCAGACGCTGTTAAACTTACCGACGAAGTGGGTTACGACGACTAAGGAAGCTCTGAATAAGTTTGAATAGATGAGATAATACGTTATCGCACAAACGGGATATAAACCAGATGAATGGTTCAAGTTTCGCAGATCTTGAATATTCGGTAAAAAAGAGAACCACACGTAAAGAGAAGTTTCTCGCGGAAATGGATGAAGTTCTGCCGTGGAAAGAGTTATTGAGTGTTATCAAGAGCTACTATCCCAAGGCAGGTAATGGACGCCCGCCGATTGCGCTGGAGTCCATGCTGCGCATTTACTTTATGCAGCAATGGTATGGGTTAAGTGACCCTGCAATGGAAGACAGTCTTTATGATATGACGTCAATGCGTTTGTTTGCTGGACTCGGATTGGACAACATTCCGGATGAGTCGACGATTCTGCGATTTCGTCATCGTCTGGAACGCCACCATCTCACTGAGAAGCTGTTTCGCAAGACAGAGCACTACCTGTCGCAACGCAATTTGATATTGAGTGAGGGTACGATAGTGGATGCCACGATCATCGCCGCGCCGAGTTCGACCAAGAATGAGAACAAAGAACGTGACCCGGACATGAGGCAGACCAAGAAAGGGAACATGTGGTATTTTGGGATGAAGGTACATATTGGAACAGACACACAGGGCCGGGTGCATAGTGTGGTGGTGACCGATGCGAGTGTTCATGATTCTCAAGTTATGGATGACCTCATCCATGGGGATGAACAGGTTATCTATGGAGACAAGGCGTATGCCAGCGCTGCCCGCAAAGAGGAAATGGAAGAAGCCGGGGTAACATGGCGGGTCAACCGCAAAGCGCGTCGTGGCAAGAAACTAAACTGTGCGGATCACTCGTTCAACCGAAAGAGTAATCGCACGCGGGCCAAAGTGGAGCATCTATTTGGCGTGGTCAAGCACCTGTGGGGGTATCGCAAAGTGAGGTACAAGGGACTCGATAAGAATGCGAGTCAGGTGTTTACGTTGATGGCGCTGGCCAATTTATACATGGCGAGACGCGAACTCGCTACCTGATAAGGATTGTTGCGTCTTGAGATCAGACAATGATCAAAAAGAGCGACAAAAATCACATCAGCTAAACCGACCACTATCAACATTAGGATTAAAGTATGTCAGTGATTGCAAACCTACTCTATTAGGTAACTTGTTCAGAGCTTCCCTAATTAATTTTTAGGTCTCCATACCAAAAAAGGGAGCTGTTTGGATTTCCCTTGTTGATAACAGTGTTTAACTCTCGATGGAAGTTGTAATCACTCCTACGCCGCTATCTGCGGGGCGGCGGCGCCTTGTCAATACCTGGACTGTTAATTCCGCTGTGTTCGCGGTTTTAATAGTGCTACCGGTTGTTGCGGTGCTGTTGTTAGCTTTTAATCCAACCGAAAACATTTGGCCACACCTTTTCCATACGGTGCTGCCAAAATACGTCAAAAACAGTCTGATGTTAATGACAGGCGTGGGCATTGGTGTTTGTGTCATCGGTATTTCAAGTGCCTGGTTAGTGACCATGTGTCATTTCCCGGGCCGGCGATATTTTGAATGGTTGCTGGTACTACCATTTGCTGTACCCACCTATGTATTGGCATACGTCTACACGGATTTACTGGAATACGCGGGCCCGGTTCAGGGTGTGCTTCGAAGTGTATTCGGTTGGGAACGTTCGTCGGACTACTGGTTCCCAGCGATTCGAAGTATGGGCGGTGCGATGACTGTGATGTCCTTGGTGTTGTATCCCTACGTTTATTTACTGGCACGCACTGCTTTTTTGGAACAGTCACCGTCCACTATTGACGCCAGCCGCGTGCTCGGTTACGGTGCATGGCGATCGTTTTTTAAAGTCTCCTTGCCTATTGCACGACCGGCCATTGCGATTGGTGTTGCATTGACGTTAATGGAAACGCTCAATGATTTTGGCACGGTGGATTTTTTTGCCGTGCAAACTTTAACCGCCGGTATCTACGACGTTTGGTTGGGGATGGGAAATCTGGGTGGGGCGGCGCAAATATCGGCGGTCATGTTGTTGTTTATTGTGATGCTTGTGTTTGCCGAATTATCAGGCCGCCGACAAAAACGCTTTTATCAATCTAAAGACCGGTTTCAGCAACTATCAGAGTATAAACTGCGAGGTGTCTCAAAGTGGTTAGCGGTGGGTGTTTGTGCGCTACCCATCGTTTTAGGTTTTTGTATCCCATGCTTTGTATTGTCCACGTATGCCATCGAATTTTGGCATGAGTCCTGGACGCCCGAGTTTCGTCGATTTGCAGCGAATAGCGTTTTGTTATCCGCAACTGCGGCAGCAGCCACAATTGTTATTGCAATATTATTATCTTACGGTAGGCGTATCAAAAATGACAAGCCTTCCAAAATTGCGCATCGCCTGGCCTCCCTCGGTTACGCCATGCCTGGTGCCGTATTGGCTATCGGCGTAATTATTCCATTTGCGCGCTTTGATAACACGGTGGACGCACTCATGCGCGAATACTTCGGGGTTTCCACCGGCCTGATTTTAAGTGGCACGGTGTTCGCAATCATTTTTGCTTATGTGGTTCGCTTTCTGGCCATTTCCTTGGGGGCGGTAGAATCGAGTCTGGAAAAAATTTCTCCCAATATGGATATGGCGGCTCGAACCTTGGGTTACGCGCCCTTGCAAGTATTGAGGAAGTTCCACATTCCCCTTATTAGGGGCGGTTTGACAACTGCAGGCTTGATTGTTTTTGTCGATTGTATGAAGGAACTGCCGGCGACATTGATACTGAGGCCGTTTAACTTCGATACTTTGGCGACCAACGTTTACCAATTCGCATCCGACGAATTGATTGAACAGGCCGCCCTCGGAGCACTAGCTATCATGTTGTGTGGATTAATCCCCGTTATCATGATGGTGCGAACAATATCTAGTACACGAAAAACGCGGGTTGTATAACGTGGGAATAATTATATTGCGGGAGGTCTTTACATTTAGCGATGGTTTGTACGGCGACTAATTATCCGTCACATAAACATACAAAACATGATCTCTCATTTTGAAGCCTTTTTTCTCTACGATTTTATCGACTCGCTTGGCAATCCCTTCATCATGGAACTCAATGACCGTGCCGTTATCAACGTTAACCATGTGGTAATGCTGATCTTCGTCGTTAAGTTCGAATACTGACCGTCCGCCTTCGAAATTGTGACGGATGACTAGGCCAGCTTGCTCGAATTGAGTCAACACACGATAAACCGTTGCCAGACCGATATCTTCTTCCGAATCCAACAAATGTTTATAAACATCGTCTGCGGTCATGTGACGATGTGGGCTTTGTTCCAGTATCTCAAGAATTTTTAGCCGGGGAAGAGTAGTTTTTAAACCTGCTTTTCGAAGATCGACAGCCGACAAGTCACAAAGCTCCAAAGTGATTTACAGGGTAAAGATTACCATATCGCTCAATGGTCTGTGAAAAACGGAACAGAGCAAAGAAAATTTTGATTTAACCCGGTGTTTTCTTAGCTAAACGGCCCAAATGCCCCGACAAGTGTCGCTAGTTGCACACAGTCTGCTCGACGCACATACGAAGTTGAAGAACGTTCGATCTTGGGTGCCAAATATATCGCTGTAACCTAAATTGCGGCAAATTATGGATTTAATCTGTTAATTAGTTAATAGGCAACCTACGCATAATTGTGAAATCATGATGTCTACTGATAGGAATTCTGTTTATTCAAGGATATGATTTTGGTTTAGATAAAACTGGGGGAACCAGTTTTTAACTACGTGTACCTTAGTAATTCGCTGGCATGCTAGGCACACAACAAAACGGATAGGGAGTCAAGGATGAAAATTGCCGCAGTCAGTTATCGTGTGCCCAGCACAAAAGTATCGAACGACGATGTAATCGAGCATATCGCCCGAAGCAATCCAAATGTTACCGCAGCACGAAAAGAGCGTTACCTTAGCGCAGTGCGACAGCTATTTAATGCATGCGGTGCGCACAGCAGGCATTGGATCGCCACCGAAAACGACCGCCCTTTGGATCTAATCCTCGGTGCGATGGATGATGCACTTGAACAAGCCGACATGCGCGCCAACGATATTGATCTGGTCATTTATTGCGGGGTTGGCAGGGGGTTCATCGAGCCAGCGAACGCTTATTTTTATGCCAAGGCAAAGAAAATGAGTAAAGCTAACTGCTTCGACATCACCGATGCGTGCATGAGCTGGATTCGCGCATTACACATGTCTTACATGTTGTTAAAAGCAGGTTACTTCCGGCGAGCCATGATCATCAATGGTGAGTTTCATTTCGGGATTCATGACAACTGGGCGATGCGTGATTTACGCTCACTCGAGCACACATTTCCGATGTATACGATCGGTGAAGCTGCGACAGCAACCATACTGGTGCCAAGCAATGAGGAGTGGACTTTTGATTATGCTTCGCAACCGGAACTCGCGGACCTGTGTACGATTCCGCTGCCGGGCTATAAGGATTTTGCGGAACCGAGCAAACGTATCGGGCTCAATGGTATCGGCCGGTTTGTGTCGTTCGGGAGAGAAATTTTAAATCACGGTTCAAAAATTACCGCCGATCTCATACGCAACAGCATCGAAGACCTCAGCAGCAAAGCCTGGTATTTTCCGCATGCGCCATCGACCACGGTATATGAATCAGTCTTCAAAAAACTTAAAGCACCGACAGAAAAGCTGTTTCTCGACGTTTTTCCTCGCTTTGGTAACATTGTGTCCGCGAGTATTCCAGTGGGCCTGTCTTTGGCGCGTGAACAAGCGCGTCTGAACCGGGGTGACCCCATCGCACTCGTACCGGCTAGCGCCGGTATGGTGGCCTCGGTTGTTCAGTTCAACTTCTGAGCGTTCATCATGGCGTTACCCAACCGGCTGCAGGTGTCGAATGAAAATGCCGACAGCTCTGCTTTTATTCTGGCCTATCTGATACCGATCTTGCTGATTGGTTGTGTGTGGGGCGCAACCGTTGCCGGATATGTCAATTTCTGGGCGTTCTTGCCGCTGGTCATGGTCTACTTCATAGCGCCGGTCATCAATGTTTGTGTTGAGTACTATCGCCGCGCCTACCCAGCTCCAAAGCTAAAGCTATTCGCATGGCATGATCGTTACAATCTCGTCATTATCCTGGCGTACCCCGTGCAGCTTTACTCGTTGTTGATTTCTATTGAGTTCTTCACATCCGGGCAACTAAACAGTGTCGGTCAAATGGGTTGGATTCTTTCTACTGGACTCTGCAGTGCGTTGTTCGCGATTAATGTCGCACACGAGCTTATTCATGCGCGAGCTACGTTCTTACGTCAACTGGGATGCGCATTGTTGTCAACCGTATGCTTTGCCGTTTTTAAATCCGTACACCTGCGTATTCACCATCGCTACGCCGGAACGGAACACGATTTTCAATCTGCACCACGGGGTAAAAACATTTATAAGTTCTGGTACGAGGCGTTGCGCGGTCATGTGCTTCACGCCATGAATCAATATCACGATACTGGCAAGTGTGCACGCGCAAAGCGGGTTCGACGTGAGCTCCTTTGTTGGTATGGAGTTAGTGCTGCAATGCTTATAGCGGCGTTTATATTTTGGGGTGTTGACGGAGCTGTCTTCTTCTTACTGCAAAGTTTGGTTGCAATACTCAAACTCGAATGGGTCAACTATTTGCAACACTATGGACTCTCGCAACGGAGTGCCACCGAAGAGGGCACTGCGCACTTTGCGCCTTGCGACGCATGGTCGCAGGATTATGTTTTCACCAACTCAGTGTTGTTGAACTTGATGCGTCATTCAGATCATCATGCCAACCCTGGACGACCGTATTACTCCCTTCGCTATCACGACGAGTCCCCGCACTATCCCTACGACTACTCGATCATGTTTTTACTAACTCTGGTGCCGCGGTTATTTCGCAGAATCGTTCATCCACGACTTAACGAGGTGGGACCCACTGCGGTGCCCCGTTACAACGAAAAAGACATACGATGGTCGTTTTAATCACAGGCGCAAACCGCGGATTGGGCAAAGCGCTCGCTCTACACTATCTCGCCGAAGGTGCAACAGTAATTGCCGTAGCACGGCGCCGTTCGAGTTTGCGAGAGTTGTGTTTACAGGCAGATTCTTCTGTGCGTCGCCGGCTTCATACGTACTGCTGCGATGTGACTGATCGCATTCGAATGTATAACACTGTTCATCAGGCGTGGCATCGTCAGGGCCCGATAGACTTGATTATTGCCAACGCCGGTACCGCTGACCGACGCCTTGAACCCGTTTTGGATGCTGGGCTGGTCGCTGAAGTCTTTAGCGTCAACACACTGGGAGTGATTAATACGCTGGCACCCGCAGTCGATCTTATGGTCAAACGTGGTAGCGGGCATCTAGTCGCTATCTCCAGCCTGGCGTCAGTTGTGTCAATACCGCAACTAAGCACCTATTGTGCATCTAAGACGGCACTCAATGCACAGCTCGATGGGCTTTATTGGGACCTCAAGCCCTATGGTGTGCACGTCAGCACGATTTGCCCAAGTTTTATTGACACGGATATGGTCGTCCCTTATCCAATCAGGAATGCGTGGCGTACGCCGCTCGACAAAGCATGTCTTAGGATCGTTGCTGCTATTGCACGCAAACCGCGGCGTTACTGTTTTCCGAAGTTCCAATACGTCCTTTTGCGCCTCATCGGTCTGTGTCCGGATTGGTGTAAAGGGAACTTATGCTGGCCTTTATTCAGCTGGATGATTTTAGGCTCTAACTCAAATTCGAAAAGGATGGTTAGCGATGGTAACTCAATCCCAGATGCCGCTTCGCACTAGGGTGCGCTACCAGCTCGGCTTCATCGCCTTCACTCGTCTAAGCAACATCGTGCGGTTGTGGCCTTTGTTACTGAAGGTGCATCCGCGTTTTGCGCCCAGGGCGGCACTGATTGGTATGGCGAGTCTTGCAAGCGTTCCGTTGCGGGTATTGGAATCCCTGCTTTACGGAAAGAAAATCGATGCGGTGGAATTGAGTGGACCCCCGGTGTTTATCATCGGTCACTGGCGCAGCGGCACCACGCATTTGCACAACCTAATGTGTCAAGATCATCGGTTCGGTTATTTGAGCACGTTCCAAGCGATTTTGCCGGATTGTTCGTTGATCGGTGGTTCCTGGCTAAAAAATATCATGCAGCACATTGTTCCGTTGCGTCGTCCAATGGACAACATGACATGGCCGATGCAAGCACCACAGGAAGAAGAGATACCGCTTGCCAAAGTGATGCCGCATTCGTTCTACACTCAATTCTTGTTTCCACGTGAAACGCGGGAGTTGTTTGACCGGCATGTGTTATGGCACGGTGTTTCCGAACGCACAAAACGAGAGTTCGCAAAAAAATACCATCGCTTGTTACAAGTGGCGACCTTGCACAGCGGTAATCGGCAACTGGCGCTAAAAAACCCGGTCAACACCGCACGTATTCCCCAATTGTTGGCGCTTTATCCGAACGCCAAGTTTATCCATATTCATCGTTGCCCCTATGATGTGTTCGCCTCGACATGCAGCCTGCACAGAAAGCTGCACGTATTGACTGGTTTACAACCATTAGCCGAACAGGGGGCGGATGAGACCGTACTTTATCTTTATGAAAAACTCATGGGTCGGTTTTTCGACGACCGTCAACGGATTCCATCGGAGAATCTAGTCGAAATAAGGTTCGACGATCTTGAGCGAGACCCATTAGCGGAGCTCGAACGCGTCTATACGCATCTACGTTTGCCGGATTTCGAAACGGCTCGTCCGGCCGTAGAAACCTATCTCGCAGCGCAGCGCGACTACAAGAAAAATCAATTTGCCGTGACGAAACAACAGCGTGACACCGTTAAAGAGCGTTGGAATTTCGCTTTCTCTGAGCTCGGGTATCCAACATATCAGTGACCTCCGAATAGATTCGGGCGTAGAGCGGCAGAGAAGGGATTCCTATGAACCCGTTGTCTCGCAAGAAACATGAAAACTTTTTGGCTTTGAGCGGCTCTATATCTGAGGAATAGAAACGCCAATCATACTGTCTCGATCAACCAATTTCGTTAACTCGTCTTTATTCAATTTTTCTGAACCTGTCGGTTGAAGTGGTAGGACCAAATAACGAAGTTCGGCGGTTGAATCGTGCACGCGGATTTCAATATCCTCCGACATAAAAGTTCCAAATTCTTCAAGAACGCTTCGAGGCTCCCGCACCACTCTGGCTCGATACTCTTTGCTTTTGTACCAAGTGGGTGGGCGGCCCAACAATGCGCGGGGATAACAAGAACACAGTGTGCAGACCACCACGTTATGTAGTGTCGGTGTATTCTCGAGTACTTTCAGTTCTGCCGCGCCCGGTTCGAGCCCAAGATTTTTGATGGTGGTGTTAGCGTCTTGCAACAAGCGCTCTTTAAACGACGGATTTGACCACGCCTCTGCAACAACCCTGGCACCGTGGGTCGATGCATCGATAGATTCTATGCGTTCGATCATCTTGTGCAATTCTTCAGCGCTGTAAACGCCCTTTTCGATGAGCAGTTCGTTTAACGCGAGACCGAGAAATTGATGATACGTAGACGGATCCGCATGATCTTTTTGATACGGGTGATCTCCCGGGTGGCGATGGTCGTGGCTCATGCGTTGTTGGTCGTAGTGGGTTCCAGCCAGTGTTCGTAGACTTCAATTTCTAACGAATCTTTTGAAGAGCCTGAATAATCCGGCCAAAGGTCTGTTTGTTTCAGATTTATCCTGTACACGGTTACCGGTTCGTCCGTTTGTTTTTGATACGCAAGAAGTTCAGGTTTTCCTTGGGGGGATAACACTTGTTTGACAAATCCAGTTTGGCCTTTTACATAGGCGGGTATGCGATGGTGACGGGGTTCGAATCTCGAAGAAATTCGGATGTTATCGCCTGTTTGAAATTTGGTCGTCATTGCTGTCAAAGAGTTTTCTGCATTGCATTGATTCGTTGTTCTACTTCATCGTGTGTGACAATGCCTTGCCTGACCGCAATTTCAAGAGCGGCTGCGGCCCAACGCTCATAATAGCTGAGTGAATCGTATGCATCCGGTGGTAAGGCTTCTATACCTTGCCTTAGTTGAGCCCAGTCCGTGATAATGCCTTTTTTTGCAAGTAGACTGACCATGGCGTCAATGCGCTGTTCCCAGAAAGCGATATCATGTTCAGACCGGTCAATTTCGGCGGTTGGTAAGCCTCCAAGGTCATGTGGTCCGATGCGTGGAGGTATGGATTCATTCATAATCAGCATTGTTGCTCGCATGGATTGGAATCGCAAGGGCAACCGCTAACGTAGTGACGAATAAGCAAAGTTATGGTGAACAACAAAAAACCCTCGGGCGGATGCATGTGCGGTGCGGTCCGGTACGAGTTACAGGACGATTCTACCTGGAATGTCTATTGCCACTGTGAAAGCTGCCGAAAGCATACGGGCGCGCCGGTTGCCGCATTTGCAGTGTGTTCGCCCGACCAAGTTCGCTGGACATCTGACGATAGAGCATTGTATGAATCCGCGCCAGGCCGGTTCAGAGCATTTTGCCGGGATTGCGGCACCTCGCTGACCTGGGAGGCGGAAGTAAATGGCCGTTCCTTTCTAGCCATTCACGTTAGCACGCTTGACCATCCCGAAGACTTTGCACCGACCGAACATACGTTTCATGGAGAAGCGATTCCATGGTTCGACGTCAATGACGACTTGCCGCGGCATAAAGGCTCGAAGTATATATAGAGTGTCGAACCGAGTAGATTTTGGGGAAAACGATCTACTATCTGGGATAGCTACTCCGCGTTATATAGTAGCTTGAAATCGAACGCCTACTAAAAATGACCGACGTCTGTAAACAATAAGTAGGTAAAACAGCAATGCGGAAACTCAAACCGTTGCAGAAAGCTCGCGCAGCAGAGTGTCTAAGCATGGCGTATTCACATCATCGGGTCGGGCATGGTTTCATTAAATCCCACGAGTTTGCAGCAGCGGTTTCAAGGCTCTACTACACAGCTTTCTTTACGGCGAGAGCAGCTGCGTATTAAATAACGAACCGTTATCGATATAGGAAAACAAAAAATGTTACAACTTTATTATGCACCGGAAACCATATCGCTCGCTTCTATTATTGTCTTGGAGGAGGTCGGTGCTGAATATGAGTCGATTCGAGTGGACTTCGGTAAAGAGGAACAAAAACAAGAGAAATATAAAGCCATCAATCAAAAAGCACGTGTACCGTCGTTGGTTACATCCGACGGTGTCATCACCGAGACGCCGGCCATATTGGTGTATCTGGCCCAGTTGTATCCTCAAGCCAATTTAATTCCTGCAGACGATCCCTATGACTTCGCGCAACTGCAATCCATCAATAGCTATTTATGTTCGACACTCCACGTAGCGCATGCGCACCGAATGCGAGGGTACCGGTGGACCGATGATGAGGCAGTGCAAGCCGCATTGCAGGCATATGTTCCCAAGTCGATGGCGGAAATTTGGCGTTATGTTGAAACACATATCTTGCAAGACGACTCTTGGGTAATGGGTGAGTCCTATACCGTCGCCGATCCGTATTTGTTTACCGTGGCACGGTGGATGGAAGATGATGGTGTCAATCCCGAGGATTATCCACGTGTATACGCGCATCGAACGAAAATGGCCAGCCGAGATGCCATCATTAAAGCACTGTATGTGGCCGCATCATAGAAATTTTTTTAGTCGGTTATCTTGTCACAAGAAATAGATAGAGAATCTCTGATTAATTTAATCCTGTCATTTCGACCGCAGGGAGAAATCTTTTAATCGACTGGATTTGTTGATTGATTCAGGAAAGGTTTCTCGCGTTGCTCGAAATGACAATTTAGTTAGAGGTTACCTAACAAAAAATAAAGCGAAACATTGTGTTTGTAAAAAATCAATCGAATTAAGTTAGCGATATTGCAGGTCTAAAGTATGTACAAACCACAAAACACCAAACGAAAGCTCATCGAAGGGCGTCCGGCACTTATAGTCATCGATATTCAGGCGGAAACCTTTTACGACAGAGAAGATGAGGCTATTCCCACTATGCCCGGTTATGCAGATCGAATGGCTAAGGCACGCATAGCGATTGATAAAGCGCGGGAGCGAAATGTCCCGGTCATTTTTATTCAGGAAGTTCATCGCCCCGACCTCGTTGACTTTGGGCGCGAACTGGACGGCAGTGAGGATGTTCATTGTCTTGAAACCGAGCCCGGTACCGCCATTGCAGTGGAAGAAATGGGCTTTCTACCCGATGACTACTTGATTAAAAAGCGACGTTATTCGGCATTCTTTCGTACCGATTTTGAAATCCTGTTGCGTGGGTTAAAAATCGACACGCTGCTGCTATGTGGCGGTCTCACCGACGTTTGCGTTCACTATACTTTTGTCGATGGGCATCAATCAGACTATTTTTGTCGTGTGATTGAAGATTGTGTCGCCGGTTCAAGTTGGGAAGCACACGAAGCGTCGTTGAAAGCGATGGAATATCTTCAAACGGGAGCACGCAGGCCTCTCGATGATGTATTGCGTGCGATGGATGGGTTTGACGCGATTCACAGCAATGCTGCATAACAAACGTTTTCCAGAAAACGAGAGATGCGTCTAAGGTAACGTCCTTGGACCGAAAAACAGCCTTGTGCTTTGTTACCACCGTTACATATTTTTAAGTACTCAACCGGACTTTTAATAAAATCGGAATGAAAATGAAACCTGATCTTGAATCAAATAAACAGAACGCAATTGCTTTTTACCGCACTGCTTGTCTGGGCGATCCTAGTAAAGCTGTCGATCAATATATTGGTGCTGAGTACACACAACATAATCCGCTGGTGGGCGACGGGAAAGATGCGTTTATCGAGTATTTCAACGAAATGGCCCGGAACTATCCGGGGAAACAAATAGAGTTTGTAAGAGCGGTTGCCGAAGGTGACTTAGTGGCACTTCATACTCACCAAACATGGCCAGGAAACGAAGAGTACGTAACGATGGATTTCTTTCGCTTCGATGAAAACGGAAAGATCGTCGAACACTGGGATTCGATTCAGGCAGTGCCAAGTGAAACGAAGAATGGCAATCCTATGTACTAGTGAAAACTTGACAAATTCATGTAGTTGTACCGATAAACTCCCACACAGCTTAAATTGGCCGGAAACGCAAAGGATAGTTCAGCACGAACCATAAATTAACGTGACACAAACACTGAGCCCCTCGGACGTCGACAAGGCTGCAACTATGTTGTTTAACGCCAGGGTTCGTAATGAACTCGTCGATTCCATCCCTGCCGAGATTCGTCCACAAAATCTGGAAGATGCCTATGCGATTCAAAAGCGTTTGATAGAGCTGCTAGGCTTGGAAGTAGGCGGTTGGTTTTGTGCATGCACAAATGAAACTATTCAATCCATGCTCGGCCTTCACGAGCCGTATTATGCACGCCTTCTGAAGGGATTTATTTTTGAGAGCGGAGTCGTCTTGAAAGCTGCCGACTACCCACCTATGGTTTTAGAGTGCGAATTCAGCTTTCGTCTGCGCAGTGATCTTTCTTCACGTCAGAAACCCTACTCCCGACAAGAAGTAGAAAACGCTATTGCTTCGGTGCATCCGTCCATTGAGGTGGTTGCGGGGTATTTAAAAGACTGGCCGAATCAAGATGTATTTTCGATCATTGCGGACAATGGAACGGACGGAGCGCTGGTATATGGGCGAGGTTCTGAGAACTGGACGTCACTCGATTTCAAGGACACCCATGTACTACTGAGGGTGAATGGCGAGGTCGAACGCGTTGGCACAGGAGCAAATGTGCTCGGTGATCCCATTAATGCGTTGGTTTGGCTTGCAAACGCGCGTTCTAGAGACGGGAATGGATTAAGAAAAGGCGATATTCATAATACCGGCACGGCCACTGACATCATCTGGGTGAATGCAGGCGATGAGGCTACGGCGGAGTTTTCAGAGTTGGGGAATGTGACGCTGGCGATTGGTTAACTGTATCGCGTCCCGAGAGTGTTGCGCCCATGGTACACAGGGTATGTGTCTAGATTTGTTTGCTCAATTGGTGTATGCAATGCGCCTTTCATATTGCCACGACTACTACGATGAAATTCAATGTGTCAACGCCTGAGAAGAGAACTGGTTTAAAGTGTTATGCTTGGAGTGAATCGCAGGTAGCAAATGTTGATGGGGAGGTTTAGATGAACAAACAACCCTGGGAAGGCATGGGTGGTTATACTGAAGTTGATAGTGCAAAGCTGCCTATGCTGAATGAGGAAACACCGACGTTTATGGGTGTACCCTTTGTTCGTGAACCCCAAGATTTAGTCGGTGTGGACGTTGCTATTATTGGCGCGCCTTACGTTGCCGGATCCGCAGGTAAGTATGCGGGAGTGGATAAGTCGGAATGGGTATTAGCGCCTAAACGGGTGCGTCAACAATCGGCCCGGTATCCGACGGGATGCATCCAGGAACTGGACCTAAATATCTTTGAACATTTACGTGTGGTGGATATGGGTGATGCCGACATATCGGCTGAGGTGAATCGAAATCCCACGGCGGAAAATATTTTAAAGGCACAAGCGGCGGTAGAAGCATTAGTGAACCGAGTATTGGATGCGGGAGCGATACCCGTGGTCATTGGCCAAAACTCGCCATGTGGGTCTTACGCCATCGCAAAACCCATCGCAGAACGCAGTGAAGGCAAAGTCGGTATGATTAGCACGGACACTCATTGGGACTAGCGGCCGTTAGATTATCTGACCGCCGACCCAAGAATTGCCGGTAGTGGCAATTGGAAAGCGAAAACATACAGCGCTCATGAAAATTTCTCTATCCCCAACTTAGTAGAGATAGGCGAACGCGGGATGTTAGAGCGAGCAGAAATTGTACGCGGATATTTGGAACGTGGCGCGCATTTTTATTCGATGTGGAAAGTGCGTGGGGAGTTTGGTATTGATGGACTGTGCAGAGAGTTACGCCATGCGTACGAAGGAACCGATGATGTTTACGTTCATTTTGATATGGATGTTCTGGGAGGGGCAGGACCCGCGCCGGGCGACATTCTGGGTGAGTTAGCGGAACCCATGGGTATGACCGATTACGAAATCATACGTCTCGCCCACGAAATTGGGTTACGTGGGTTGACTGGCATGTCATTTATTTGTATTCCGCCGGGATCAATGGTTATCTACCGCACCATTGTTTATATCATTGCGTTTTTGATTGCAGGTCTTGCTATCCGTAAACAAAGTCCGGAGCAAAATTAAACTTGTAACGCCTTCAGTAGGTTTCTATTTGCTAAATTGACAGGGTACAAGCGAACACGCTAAGCAGTCAGGTTTTAAAACAGCGATAAAACACGTGCACGACTGAAGCAAGGCACTTGCGACGTGCAATCGTGAGTAAGGCAGAAGTCGCGTAATATGTTCGGGTAGCTAGCGCGTTTAGTTGCAGATTTGCTGATCAAAGCTCACGTTAACCAAGAGCACACTTTGGATAGACGATGTTTTATGAGCCACCAGCGGGCGTCAGTGAGACATCAGCACCGGTATAGTCATGTGCTTAAGTAATTCGCGCGTGACGCCACCAAGTATGGTTTCGCGAAAACGGGAATGGCCATAAGCACCCATGACGATCAAATCAGCGCCAATATCTGCGGCATGGGAAATCAACAGGTTGCCTGCGTCGATATCTTTGGCGACAGTCGATCGTGCTTCCACTTTAACGCCGTGGCGGGCCAAATGTTGACTGATATCCGCGCTGGGAAGGTCGCCTTCATCCACGGATTGTTTCTCAGGGTTAACCGACATGACTTCCACATCGTTTGCTTTTTCCAATAACGGCATTGCGTCGTTAACAGCACGAGCAGCCTCCCGGCTGGCATTCCAGGCTATGAGTATCTGCTCGCCAATGGTATGGAAAGTACCAATGTAAGGAATAATGAGGTTTGGCCGGCCACTATCCAGGATTACTTTGTTAATGAATCCCGCGCTGATGTCTTCCTCGTCATCGGGATTAGGTTGACCCAAAACAACCACATCGGCGTAACGTGCGTTTTCCGTCAGTACACCTAGATAGTCACCCTCTATGGCACGCCATTCCATCGAAGAACCTAAATCTCTGACTAATTCTTCGCTGGTTTCCTGGCATTTGTCCGCGCGTTCCCACATGGCTTTCATACCTTCTTCAATGACTTCCTGTCCGATCGGTATTTCAGCGTATACCGGGATTTGATAACGGGGTACAACATAAAGCCCGGTTAAATGGGCTCCCCAAGCTTGTGCGAACTTAGTGGCCGCGGTCAAACGTAGCGGACATGCTTTACTATTATCCACGTGAACCAGGATGTCTTTAATCGCCATTTCAAACTCCGATATTTAAATTGTTATTCCACCGGCTAATCATGCCTTGACACCACTAAGACAATTATGACGCAGATCAATTCCAACACGGATTAAAAACATTAACAGCATTTGATGCAGGTCAACATGTAGTCACTGTTTGTGCGCTATTTGTATTTCTTCCTCAAATGGCATTGATATAACAAACGAATGTTGACTCTTAAAGATTGTATCGAGTTATGCGATTGTGATGAAGAAGAAATCCTGGCGATAGCGGAGCACGAACATATTCCCGATATTGTCGCCGTCGAATTAGCTCAATATCTCGAACATACGCCCGAAGGTGTACCTATGATTCGGCGTTTTATTATTGATGATATCCGTGCGGCCGAAGTACGGGGCGACATCGAAAAAGTAGAACAGATGCGGCTTGCTTTAATACAATTTGTTGCGCGACATCCGGAGTTTAAAAAGGGCGGCAAATAAAAGCTTATTTCACCGTCAAGCATGGGCATTGCGCCAATTGTGTCACTTTGTGGGAAACGCTGCCCATCAGTATTCCCTTAATCTCACCTAGTCCGCGAGTCCCCAGCACAATTAGATCGGCGTTATCATCTTTTGCATGTTGCACAATTTGATGTGCGGCATCGCCTTCCGCAATCTTTGTTACTATACTTTTCGCCCCTTTTTTGGCGGCGATACGTTTGCTATCTGAGAGAATATTATCGCCGAGAAACTCATAAAAGCGCCGTTCGCTAACACCGGACTCCATATTGTGCAGGGTAGCGGCGAGACTACTGGGCACGTTACGCACTTCCGTGACTTGCGGTTTCGATGGTTCCATTAAGTGTTCAACTTCAGCCATGCGGCGAAACCCCTCTGGGACCTTCCCGTGCATTAACGTATGTAAAATGACCAGTTTGGCATCGTATTTCGGCGCCAGATCGGCCGCAATCGACAATGCCTTGTAAGCATGGGTAGAACCGTCCGTCGCGACAAGAATTGTATTAAACATGACTATGCCTCCATCGTTTTACGTCATTCTATACTTGCGATCATTATCAATATTTGATTTGAATCAATCAGTCAAAGAATGGGTCGGAGATCAAATTAGCTAATTGGCGACGAGTTTTAGGAAATCACTTTCGGATACAATACCGGCCAATTTTCCTTGATTGACGACGGGTAGACATCCGACTTTATTTTCCAGCATGATCGCAACGGCTTCTTGCAAAGTTGCTTCGGGGGTAGTGGTGTACAGTTCGTTGGACATGGCTTCTTTTACTACGTAGTTATCAAACAGTTTGTCAATCATATGCGATCCGTAACCCATCGCTTTGAATAGTGCGCCTCTGTACAAGTCGCGCTGACTGATGACGGCACAAATCTTGCCGAATTCGTCAATAACAGGAACGTGCCGTATGTTCTTGTTCTGCATTAAGTTATCCGCGACGGAAAGTTTGTCATTTCTCCCGAGCGTATGCACCTCGGATTGCATTATGTCCTTTACTTTTAGATTCATTGTTTCTTTCATGGCATATACTCGTGCGTTGTAAATGAGATTTAAAACATGCGCTTGTTATTCGTCTGGTTTCTCTATAAGGGTACGTATGTGTTTTTCTTTTGCGTTTACAAAATCTTTATCTACGTAGTTGATGATGTGTCGCGCTAATTGATCGCTCAAGCTCGATCGGATAAGACCCAGAAACCCGGGGGAGGAAGAAATCACAAGACGTTCAAACTTATTTTGTTTGCGTGCGGCATCGAGATACGTATCGAGCTGCTTGGCGAAGTTGATATGTTCTTGTTGTTTTGGACTAACATTGACTTCCATGACATGACGACCTTGCCCACCGCTATCGAATGTCCTGCCAGGCAGGTCTTGGATTAGCTCTTGCTCGTGGGCACGGCTTTCGGGATGGGTCAGTGTGGCAATTTCGGTCAAAGATTCTGTTAGGGATGTCGCCTCGAAAATACGGGCCATACTACTATTCGCCACTACGATCCAGGTTTTTGGTAATGAATTCATGCTCTTTTGGGACAATTGGACGATTACTGACCGAACGTAGTTCAGCATCTAACTGCGGATAAAAAACTGACTTAGGTCAAACTCGGTGCAAAGTCATGGGCCTACTATAGAAACCATGGGTACACCCGGTTAACGGATGCCGGTGGCGGGCTAGCTCGCTCGGTATATATTGGCGGGTCGATGATTCAGTTGGCGGCTATTACGGCGATCCACCAGGCCACAGAGACAACTAGTATCGCTAACGCACCACAACTCCGTTGCAAGTATTTTCGTTGTATAAACCCTTGTGCAATCGACACAATGTAACCGGTAATACCACCGGCTAAGAAACCCGCTAAATGCGCGAGCACGTCAGTTCGTTCTCCAGAAGTTCCCATGAATGCCAACAAACCCAGAGCACTGCCAATCGGTAGCCAGCGCCGGATTAGATTCTGTTTCAGTTGTCTTCGTTGCAACCAGGCGTGCACTGCGAGTATACCGAGCGCTCCAAACACGGCGGTCGACGCACCAATCGAGTTATGATCTGGGCTATATAGAATAGCGTTTATAGCATTTCCCAATGCTCCCGCAGCGAGTATGGCCAACCATCCGACGCCATAACCGAAGATTTGACTTACCAATAGTCCGAGTAAAATGCCAAAGAACAGATTTCCCAGTAGGTGAACCGCATCAGCGTGCAAACTCAATGCTGTAAGACACCGCCACCACTCACCTTGTTGTATCAAACCCGCTTTTGCCGACCCCGCCTGAAACCAGTCGATGGAAAAAGCCATCCGGTTTTGAAGCATATCGAACATAAACACCACAATGCCGTAAACCGCAGCCGGTCCCAAACCCTCCGACATCAGTCCTCGTGGCGTGAATCGAATTGTAGGCCCTAAGTTTTCCTTCGTATAAAGATCGAGTTGCCGGGCCGCACGGGTGACGTCGTCTTCACTGACGGCCACCACATACTCGTTGTCGAGCGCCAATACCTGACAGTCGATACCGATCGCCACAAGCACCAGCGCACGTTCCTCGCACTTGCCTCGATGGTGCGATCGGTAAATTGTTTTTAAGGATTCCATCGGTTAACGAATATCATGAATTCGGTGCGGGTTGAACTGATAAGATCCGAAATTGTCCACACTAATGTTGTTATCCACCGATTTCCAACTCCTAAGCTGTTATCGATGCAAGGTATTTTCGTTCGGTTTATTTTAATCAGCATGTGCATTCAAAGCGCGCATGCACAAGTCATCGGTCGATTTGAACAGGCCGACATGGACGGCTGGAAGGTAAAGCGATTTAAGGGAGAGACGCAATATACATTAAGCCCAGCACCTAACGGGCATTCGCTGAAGGCATACAGTGAAGCCAGTGCATCGGCCTTGTATAAAAAGGTGGAAATCGACCTTACCAAAAGCCCCTATTTAAATTGGTCGTGGAGAATTACACGACCATTGAGCAATGTCGATGAAACAACTAAACAAGGTGATGATTACGTGGCGAGAGTTTATGTCGTCGTTTCCAAGGGCTTGTTTTCAATGAACACTCTTGCCCTTAGCTATGTCTGGTCCGGTCACCAGGAGCAGGGTACACTGTGGCCGAATGCATTTACGGAAAAAGCCGCGATGATCGCGGTACGTAGTGGAACAAAAGATGCGGGCCAGTGGTTGACGGAAAAACGTAATGTGCGGGAGGATTTTAAGCGCGCTTTTGGCCGGGACATCAAGAAAATCGATGGAGTGGCACTGATGACGGATACCGATAATTCCAACCAATCTGCCATAGCTTGGTATGGGAATATTCGCTTTACCGCGCAATAGCGCTGAAGAGTATGTTGGGGGGGGATGGAATGACGCAGGTCAAAAATTAGAAAGGTCTTTGATCTATAGTACTTTTATTTACACCTACGTGTGTCAGCAAATGGTGAAATGCAAGACAAAGTATGAAATTTATTGATTACTACAACATCATGGGTATCGCTGAGGATGCATCGGCCGATGACATCAAAAAGGCTTATCGCCGGTTGGCACGCAAGTATCACCCTGATGTCAGTAAGGAGAAGGATGCGGAAGCGAAATTCAAGCAGTTAGGCGAAGCCTACGAAGTGCTGAAGGATCCAGACAAACGGAGTGAGTACGATCAACTGAGACGATACGGTAATTATCCTGGCGGCGATTTCACCCCGCCACCGGGTTGGCAATCCAACGCAGACTTCGGGGCTGGTGGTTTCACCGATGCTGATGTTAGTCAGTTCAGTGAGTTTTTTGAAGCGATTTTTGGTCGTGCGCAGGGGGGACACCACCGTGCAGCGGGTAGACAAAGCGACGGCTTTTCAGCCCGGGGCGAGGATATTCACTACCGCATTTCCGTAACATTGGAGGAAGCTTACGGTGGCGGTGTGCGTACTATTTCATTGCGCACACACGCCATGGATACACAAGGTCACGTTGTACCGGATACTAAGACACTGAAAATAAAAGTCCCGCCGGGAGTGACGCATGGTCAAAGCATCAGGTTAAAGGGACAAGGCGGCGTGGGGTTTGGTGGTGGACCGAATGGCGACCTGTTTCTCGAAGTTGAGTTGGAACCTCATGAAATTTATAGCATTGATGGAAAAGATGTCACCCTCGTTTTACCTGTTACGCCATGGGAAGCCGCGCTGGGTGCCACGGTTGATGTGCCGACCTTGGGTGGCAATGTCAGTTTAAAAATACCGCCTGCTGCACGTTCCGGGCAACGTTTGCGGTTAAAGGGCAGGGGGTTTCCCGGAAATCCGCCAGGGGATCAATACGCGGTGCTGCAGATTACCAATCCCGTACTAAAAACTGACGCGGACTGGGAATTGATGCAACAGATGGAAAAGCAAATGGAGTTCAACCCACGCGCACATTTAGGAGTGTAGTGATGACTGCAAACGATGACATTATCGAAATCGGAGAACAGCAGCAAACGGATGAATACACACTGCGCGAGTTTTGTGAGTTATGCGGTGTCCACGCGGAGTGTGTTGTCGAGATGGTTGAGACGGGTGTGCTCAGCCCGGTCGGAGAACGCGAGACAGATTGGCGTTTCAGCACTTATACGCTGGTCCGATTCCGGCGTGCGCGCCGTTTGCAACGCGATCTGGAAATTAATCTACCGGGCGTCGCACTATCGCTGGAATTATTGGATGACTTGGAATCAATGCGCAGTGAATTACGAGCATTGCGCCAACGTTTGGCACAGCTTCAAGAGATTTGATCCACTGTGTGATAACTGCCGTCAGGTTTTTTGACAGTGCCTGATTAGTTTTGCTTTAACAGTCCGTTTACCGGTTTTTTAGCGGATACTGTGGCGTTTGCTCATCTGTACAACTGAATCTCGTGATCGTTCAAAAAACGGTAATTCGGATTTTTGAGATTTTTGATTTTGACTCCATCAGCTACATTTACCGCCCTAAACGCACGGCCCGCATAATCCCATGCGCCCATGTAACAGGGATCCATCCAACCACCCAACCAATTGACTCCGAATCGACCCTTCTCGGCGTGCATGACTGCACATCTTGAAGTGGGACTGACATATACCAAGGCTTGTTCGTTTGCATTGATAGGTGGATTCCACACTGCATCGTTGTTTGCCGCAAGATCCGTGATCGTGGACGCATTGGGTCGAAAGACCACGATAGGCATATGTTGCACTTCGATTTGGATGAACTGACCGGGTTCAATGTCAGTGATGTTGATGTTTTTCAAAGCGACATGACCTGCCCGTGATATGGAGAACAAGCTACTGACAAATGGTATCGACAACGCCAAGAGACCGACCATGAATAGCACCGTTACTGTTGATACAAGTGCCTTTCGTTTGTCCATTTTTGCAATATTCATCACTATTATTGTAAATATGTCGGCTAAGAGGGGGTCTATCTACCTCCGAAGCCTTCCGAACAACGTGTTGTTTACCCCTTATTGTTTTATCGTACACCCCGTTGCACGCCCTTTCACGTTGCGTGAATCATCCTCAGGTTGGGGCCACGTCGGACTGAATTGTAACAATGGCCGAATTTAATAAGGGAGCCACTCCATCTTCAGTTTACGTTGATGTATAGCACAGTCTCGAAGGTACAAATTGATTAGGCTCTGGTAAGGAATGCCGGATTCTTCGGACATCGATTTAAAGTAATCGACAGTGTCTTTGTCTAATCGCATCGTCACCGGTTGCTTAAGATATTTAATGAAAGGATTTTTCTTGCCTTTCATTTTCGAAAAATCGTAATGGTCTCTCATTTTCTTTGGTTCCAATATTCCTGTTCCTCGCCGGAGCTCGCTTTTCTCGCAGATATGATTCGAATAACCGCCTCGCTTTTACGAAAACAATGACAAACAACGAGAACGTTTAATTTAATACTCATGCCAAGTAGCAGAAAACGATCTTCATCCTCAGAGTGGTCAGGGTCAAAATATTGAATAGCATTTTCATCGTAAAAAGCAGTTCTAGCCTCCTCGAATGAAACCCCGTGCTTTTTAGTGTTAGCACGATCTTTACGGTTGTCCCACTCAAATAGCAGGTCAATCATATGTACATTGTACATATAAATAAAAAATGGTCAAATTCAGACCTGTCAGGGAAAGGAGGTGTATTCGTAAGCGAGTAACTGGTGAAAGCGATGGACACAATAGTTGAAGAACTTGGTCCTGCATGTAATGAATTTCTTATTGCGCAAGTCGCCGCCAGTCTTGTCGATTAGGTGAAACTGTTGATGTAACGCGTACGGGTTTGTGAATTTTCTTCACGTGCTTGGATTCACTATGCATGCAAAAAGAATTTTGATAACACCAAGCCCGCACTGGTTATAAAGCCACACGCCGGTATCCATACCGGTACTGTCTTTGTTCCGGCTGGAACCGGTTCGCGGCGTTTGATTAACAATAACGCGAGATTGAGTAGTGTAAATACCACCAGTAGCACCAGGCTTGTTAAGGAAGCCAGCGTAACTAACGGTATAAAAAGCGCAAGAGTCGTTACAATTGCAGTTACACAGATCGTGGCATTAATCGGCGTGCGGGTGTTGGTGTTAACGTGTCCTAAGAACTTTGGTAGCCACTCGTTACGGCTCATGCCGTACAAAATACGTGATGCCATAATAATTTGAATAAGCGCGCCGTTGATGACGGCAAACAGACCGATAAATGTAATAAAGTAAGGTTCTTTTTGTGTGTTGGTTGCATAAACTAAGGCCAATGGCGACTCGCTGGCCGCGAGTTCATCTGGAGACACTGAGAATATTGCAACAATCGATACGAGTGCGTATAACGCGGTAGAAATCACTAAAGCGATGATGATTGCCCGCGGCAGGTTACGGCTGGGGTCTTTAACCTCTTCGGCAACGTTGACCATGTCTTCGAAACCCATATAAGCAAAGAACGCTAGGAACCCGGCTACTAAAATCATCGAAAACGCCTCGCTTTGTAATGGCGGGATTAGGTTTGGCAGTTCTGGAGGGAGTTCCGTTAAGTTTTCCCGTCCGACCCAGATAACTAATAGCAACCCCAATATTTCTAATAGGGTCAACGCGGCTGCAATGGCAATGGATTCCGAAATTCCCCAAATCGCAATGCCGCCGAGTATCACTAGCACGACGATAATGACGGCAGTGTCAGGCAGCGTAATCAGCAGGTCCAAGTAACCGACGAACCCCCGCGCAATGGTGGCGGCGGAGATTGTTCCGCCCAATGCAATCAGTAAACCAGTAAGAATGGATAAATACTTTTTGTGAAATCCATGTTCAATATAGACCGCTTCGCCGGCACTCAATGGGTAGCGTGAAGATAGTTCACCATAGGTGAAAGCGGTAAAAGCAGCGACGGTCGCCGCAACAATAAATGCCATCGGTGCATAGAACCCAGCGATACCGGCGACTTTGCCGACTAATACATAGATACCGGCCCCGAGAATATTCCCCAGGCCGTAAAACACCAACAGGGGTAACGAAATACTGCGTTTTAACGCAGGTTCGTGCACTGGCACCGCTAGTTCACAACAATGGCTAAATCACGGCGGGTTTTTACCTCAACACATGACAACCGGTGCAGCTCCCGGATAGCCGGCCCACTAGGTAAAAATTAGGTGGTTCTGCCTCGACTGCATGGCGCGCGTTAATGACATCCGATTTGAATCGATCGATATGCTCATCCAGCAGTAAATGATTGGTGACTTGAGTACCGGCACCGAGATCATCTGCAATCGATTCCATGGCATTTAACTGGCTAATGACGCGTTCCCGTTCCGGAGCCGATACCTCACTACCCATTTCCCGCAGCATGTTGTCCAGTTTCTCGATACTGACGGCGAGTTGATGCATGGACGAAGTCACCGTTTTCTTTTCCAGGTAGGTAAAATCAGGTGGATAAGTCACTTTGCGAACTGCGGCGCAGCCGCTCAACAGTAATATGCTCGTAGTTAAGATAACGCATGCTCTATAGGTAAAATAGTAGAATCTCAAGTTCGCTCTCCTCAGATTGAAAGTCGTCAATGGGACATAAATACCGGTCTTTTCAAATCGCTCAGCAAATCCCTAGTTACTCCGCCGAAGACGATCTCGCGAATGCGCCGGTGCGCGTACGCACCGATGACAATGAGATCGGTCCTTTGTTCGGCTGCCAGTTCAAGCAATTTTATTGCCGTATGTTGTGGGTTCTCTAATACATGACTCTCCGATACCGCTTCGATGCCGTGTTTGGATAAGTGAGCACATAGTTTTGCAGCTTGATTAGCATCGATGTCTGGTGCAGTGTGAATAGAAGTTACTCTAATTTGCTCGGCTTCCCGGATGAGAGGAATAGCATCGTGAACGGCCCGCGCAGCCTCGCGAGTACCGTTCCATCCGATGAGCACGTGCGTGCCAGGTGCCGCGTTAGTTCCGAGGGGTAACGCGAGTACGGGGCCACCGGTATTCAAAACCACTGAATCCGTAATATTAGCTTCATAGACCTCATGGCCAGGCGGTCCGACTATTAACAAATCAGCATAGCGCGCCTGGTTCTCCAATGCTATTTCGTAAGGCCCATCAAGTGCGCACCACTCGGTGACTACATCCAGGCCGGCAGTTTTTGTTGCATTTTCAAACTTCGATGATGCGGTTTGTTCTAGTTCTTCAATCAGCGATTGTTGTGATTCGATCAAACCGGTTCCGCTTTCAATTTGTGATACTGTTGGTATCCGCAGACTTCGGCGAACGTATACTCCTTTCAGATGCGCATCAAAATGCCGCGCAATATCCAGCGCGGTGTGAATCCTTGCTATACAATCGTCGTGATCGTCAATATGGACAGCGATAGTTTTAAATGTCATCGTCGGTGTTCATTGGTTTCGTGTTCATTATTAATTTTAAGTATGCTGGGTTACCAAAACATGATCGAGGTCAATATTCGCTGCGGTGCTACCGCTGTTTGTCGCAGTGGTGATTTCAGACTATGAGGTTGCCAAGGGGAGCGATATGGCCCACCGATCTGGTTGCGGATGAGGATTCATACACCCTTGGTCAAATAACATTTGGTTCAATCGCGAGGGAATACCATGATGTCCATACAAGATAAAACAAATATTCGATGAACAAACATATGCAATGCTTGGTGGTCTTGTGGATAGTGGCCGGAACGGTGATGTTGGCAGGATGTGTCAGCCAAACAACAGATCAACTCGAACTTCAAAAAGTGCGGGTCGAGGACGAACAAATACGCGCGTCGATGCAACGATTGTTGGAAAGTGTAAGATCGATCGAAGCAACGGCGCACGCGGCGACCGCAGTCAATGAAAACGACCGGCTCGATTTGTTGAAAAAGCTGATGAAAATGGAGGAACTGACCTCGACTTTGGGGGCAGGCCAACGTGTTACCAATCATCCTTTGCTTGAAGAAAATATTCATCAGCTACGTGCTGATATCGTGACGGCACGTCGCGCAATAGAACTACAACCACCCAACTATTATTGGGTGGGGCGGATTGCGGGCAGTTGTACCGCCTGCCACCGTTATCCGCGCTAAAAAGCTACGGTGCCAAAAGGATAATCCAGGCTTTCTCGAGTAATTCTGAACTATAAGAAAATCTGCTTATCTAATCCGCAGGTTATTCTGGTTTACAATAATCAAACTATATTTTGCTTTCTTTATCTTTGGAGTTAAACAATGAACAAAAACATCTTTCGGGTATTCGGATTTGTTTCATTATTCACAATTTCGACCGGTTTCGTCATCGCCCAGGAAGACGGCAAAGCCATTTACGAACAAACCTGTGTCGCGTGTCACGGAGCGGGGGTTGCGGGAGCGCCTAAACTCGGTGACGCCGAGACGTGGAAAGACCGGATAGCCAAAGGTAAAGAAGTATTGTATGAATCGTCAATAGATGGTGTGCAAGGATATACCGGCTACATGCCCCCCAAAGGTGGTAACACCAGCCTTAGTGACGACGCTGTCAAAGCGGCCGTCGACTATATGGTTGAGCAATGCACGGAGTGTTAGTCAGTGCATGTAGTTATATTTGACTTCCAATCCAGCTGATTAGCGAACCGGCATCCATCGCGCCGGCTTGACGGGCGGCTTCGGCGCCGTTTTTAAATAAGGCTACGGTAGGAATGCTGTGAATATTAAACCGCACGGCCAGTGACTGTTCCTGTTCAGTATTCACCTTCGCGAATCGCACGCGGGGTTCCATTTTAGCCGCGGCTTGTTCAAACACCGGCGCCATCATTTTGCACGGCCCGCACCAAGGTGCCCAAAAATCAACCACGACGGGTATATCACTGTTCTTAATCATCTTGTCAAAACCACGGGTATTTGGCTCGATTGGGTGACCGTTAAACAATGGCTTTTTGCAACCGCCGCAGTTGGGGCTATCTGATAAACGGGATTTAGGCAGCCGGTTGGCCGCATTACGGTGTGAACAGACGACATGAAGCAAGTCACTCATATCAGGAATATGCGGATTGATTGCCGAAAATCAAGTCGTTAAGCGGGAAACGCTAACAGGTGCTCAGTTAACGTTCGCAAGTTGCTTTAGCGACTGGTCAATGCGTTTTTCCAGGTAGTGACTATAGTAGTCGAGTGACGAGACGCCGACCAATGGATCAGCTAATTGGTCACCATCAGCGTTTAAGAACAAGACGGTTGGTGTGAATACCTTCACATATTTCTTGGCGAAATCCCGGTGGGATAACGATGTGCCCTCGAAGTCAATCAGCGGTTGAGGATTATCGATGTTAACTTCGCGCAAAATAAAACGGTCGTCTTCAGTCATGAACTGAAAGTCCGAGCGTTTTACCGCTTCACAATATTCACAGGTGCGAGATGAGATCAGCGTTATAATGGGCCGGTTCTGCGCCCGTGCTATTTGTGCGTCCTCGTGTAAGTTGGCGGCGCCGGTCAGTTCCCCCGCAATCGCATTGCAAGTGAACTGGAAAGCAATCAACGTGGTATAGAACAATTTCTTCTTGGCGGACATACTTCGTATTATAACTATGGGTAACTCCCGCGGGCTACTCATTAAATCAGACCCGAACTGCTAAAATCCGTTCCCGTGAAGACTCATGATACCGACTGGTATAATAAGATTGTGTGATATGGGTAAAGCCTTGATCAAGAACCCTAATGCAAAACTGTCCTGCTAAAACGTCTTCGTCCCGTTCTTTCAAAGACGGATTCAGTCGGTGGTATCGCGAATGGGTACCGCGGCCCGTGGGTTGGTCGCCGGACGAACAATTGCAATCGCGCCAGAAAATGATCAAGATTTTTATTGGGTTGATTACGACGGCGATTTTGGCGGGCGTGTTGGGCGGGCTGATGGTCACGTTCCCACAGTTGGCGGGTGTGATGTGGTTGTTGCAATTTCTGTGTGTGTTAGCGTTGTTGGGTTTCACTTTTGCAGCGCTGGCGTGTGCACGCCGCTGCTATTTTGATCCCTTGACACGCGTGCGCGATTGGGCTTCGGAAATTCGACAAGGGGACTTTTCCGCACGTGTACCCGAGACGGATGATTCCGAATACGCAGGGCTGAGTGACGACATCAACCGTTTGGCCGAATGGCTGGAATCCTTGGCTGTGGATGTCGAAGGTCAACTTCGTCGTCAGGCGGAACGTCTTGCAGTTAAGTCGCAATCATTGCAATTACTTCACGATGTTGCGTCCGGTATCAGTATATCCGCCGATATAGACGAGTTGATTGGGCAATTCTTGCATGCGTTAAAAGATGCAATCGGGGTCAAGGCAGGTCGTGCGTTTTTGTCTCGGGGTTCTGATGAACCACGCCTTATACATAGCGTTGGTTTTGACGATAGGGACATGGAGCAGCTGACGCCGATTGAAATCCCATTGCAATATCATGATCGCGAATTGGGGAAATACGAGCTTTTTGTCGATACGGATAGCGCACCATTGTCAAACGATATGAACGATATGCTGAGCAGTATCGGGCGCCAGTTGGGTGTTGCAATCGAAAAATTCAGACTGGATAAGGAACAAGCGCGTTTGTCACGTATCGAAGCGCGCGCGCAATTATCCAATGAATTGCACGATTCACTCGCTCAAACCGTGGCGAGTCTGCGGTTTCAGGTGCGCGTTTTGGATGAGATTTTGCATCAGGATGACGAAGCCGCTGTTTGGGAAGCGATGGAGCGGTTGGAGGCCAGTATGGATGAGGCCTACGCAGAATTACGCGAGTTAATAGCACATTTTCGTGGGCCGATTGACAAACGTGGTTTGGTGCCCGCCATCGAAGCGACGGTATCGCGTTTTCGTAACCAATCCGATATTCAAGTGTTTTTGCAAAATGAGTGGGATGAGCAGTTGGAATTGCCCAACGATTGTGAAGTGCAAATCGTGCGCATCGTTCAAGAGGCGCTGACCAACTGCCGCAAACACAGTGATGCCGGCGCGGTGCGTGTGCTGTTACGTAGCGGTGCAGACGGCAGTCATCGTATATTGATTGAAGATGATGGTATGGGTTTTGACCAGCCTGTTTTGTCAAATAAGCCGGGTGAGCATATTGGATTATCCATTATGCGGGAGCGTGGGCGGAAAATCGGGGGTGAAGTCCGTATCGATAGCGAACCCGGCGAGGGCACACGCGTAGAACTTGTTTTTCCCTCTCCACAAAGCCAGAGTATGCCCGAACCCCAAAGAAATGTCGCATAGATGAAAGTATTGATAATAGACGATCACTCATTGTTTCGTGTTGGTTTGGAAGGCTTGCTCGAAAGACGGGATATTCATGTGGTCTCCTCTGGAGAAGGGCGCGAAGGTATTCGTCTGGTTAACGAGGTGAATCCGGACGTTGTGTTATTGGATTTACGAATGCCTGAAACCGGTGGACTTGAAGTGTTGCAGTCATTGCATGAAAAGTATGCGGACATCCCGGTTGTTATGTTGACCACCAGCACAGACGAAGACGATTTGGCCGAATGCCTGCGTGCCGGCGCCAGCGGATATTTGCTTAAAGACATGGAACCCGATGAATTGGTATTGGCTTTAAAAGAAATTGTGGCGGGCGAAACCGTGGTAGCGCCGGGTTTGACAGGTACGCTAGCGAATTTGGTAAAACAGGGCGAACGGGAAGAAAAAGATCAAAGTACTCCATTCGACAATCTCACGCCGAGGGAGCGCGAAATTCTGTGTCATCTTGCGGAGGGGCAAAGCAACAAAATGATCGCCCGTGATCTTGATATATCCGACGGCACGGTGAAACTACATGTCAAAGCTATCCTGCGTAAACTCAGCGTGCATTCACGAGTCGAAGCCGCGGTCATGGCTGTCGAATCCGGTATATGTAGCCGCTCGCGTGCGGACGTTTGAATGGTGTAGGACACAATGCATTGCGCCGGACGGAGTAAGTGCTGTAGGCCGGATGAAACGAAATAAAATCCAGAAACAATTAGGGTCTTAACAAACAAAGAAACGACTATGAATCCCGAAAGTGGTGAAATGCTCCAACACGAACCCGGCCACGATCTTCATTTAGAGCACGAAGACAGAACTATCCGTTTTCTTCACAGGATCATAAGAACTGCCGTTAAAGTTCTCGCCGTACTTATGGTGCTTGTAATTGTGTGGGGGATTGGCGATGTCGTCTATGTTTTGTATCAGCGCCTGACACAACCACCATTCTTGTTACTACAAATCAACGACATTCTTGCAACTTTTGGCGCATTTCTGGCAGTTTTGATTGCCGTTGAAATATTCATAAACATAAGCATGTATCTCAGCACCGACATAATACCGGTACGTCTTGTAATAGCGACTGCACTGATGGCTATCGCACGAAAAGTCATCATTTTCGATTATGAAAGATTAACACCACCGTTTATCTATGGCACGGCGGCCGTGGTTCTTGCGCTTGGTATTACTTATTGGTTAATAACAAAGAGAACTTGATCGCGCTATCAGAGAAATAGTTCAGTCCAAGTAGGGCGCAACACGTTGCGCCGGATGTAGATTAGTTCCACGTGGTAGTGAGTTCAGAATGCGGTGGGTTACGCTTCGCTAAACCACCACATGGATGTTGATGGCTGAAAGCCGAGTGTTAACCTGTCATCGCAAACCGCATAGGCGGTGTGGCGATCTCATTTTGGCGAAAATAACGAAAACAGATTAGTCATCACTGCATTTCGCAAAAAGACAAACGGTGCGTAACCTGTCGTGCCTGCAAACTGGTATGTAATGACACTGCCGCGGCGAAGGCTCCGCTTCCACAAGACTGACTTACCGTTCACCAACTCACCATCTTGTACTACCCGGCCGATTGTTCGCTGCGGGATTTTATAAATTCAATAAATTCTTCAATTGCACGCAGGCGGAATTGCTGGCGCTGGTAAACAATTGAGAATGGCCGGGAGATTTTTGGGTCCAGGCTGACGGCAGCCAAGGTGCCAAGTTTGAGTTCTTTTTCCAGGGTCGCAATGGACAAAATAGCAACGCCGAGCCCTGCTTCGACTGCGCTCTTGATGGATTCAGGATTACCGAGTTGCATAGCGGTGTTTAAATTCGAGAAATCGACATCGTGTTCTTTGAAATAATCTTCCGTGACTTCACGTGTTCCCGAGCCTTCTTCGCGGCTGATAAACGGATACTCCGAAATTTCTTCCAATGACACTTTTTCGCGGTTTGCCAATGTATGACTGGGCGGACATATCAACACCAGTTCGTCATTCCATAAGGCCTCAGTGGATAGATTTTTGTTATGAACCGGTCCTTCCACGATGCCGAGATCGATTTCGTTGTTTTCCACCATGTGAACCACACCTAGAGTATTCGCTACGTTAAGGCGGACTGTGACTTCGGGGTAATTGGCCTGAAATTTTCCCAGTAAACCCAAAATCACATACTCGGATATGGTTGTGCTTGCGCCGAGACTGAGTGGCCCGGACACATCGCCAGTCATTCGGCGTACATCGTTCTCCATCTCGGCGTACAAGGCAAGAATGCGGTCGGCATAACCTTTCACCAGTTCGCCTGCTTCAGTCAGACTGATGCGGTTATGGGTGCGATCAAATAAACGCGTATTAAAGTGTTCTTCCAGTTGCCGTACCTGAAAAGTGACAGCCGGTTGCGTCATGTAAAGTACTTCGCCCGCCTTGGTAAAACTCAGGAGACGTGCGACGGTGGAGAAAACCTGTAAGCGTCGATCAAGCATTTGAATGACTCCGAAAAGGAGGTGACTCGGTAAGCAAGTTTAGTTAAAGATTCTAGACTACATAATAACGTGCGTGATTCAAAACGTCGATGCGATTTCCGAATTCGTATCTGATTTAAACCAGTTCAATTGATCTTTCAGGCGAACAACATTACCGATAATCACGAGTGTCGGCGCGTGGACATTTGCCTTGTTCGTGATTCCGGCTAATGTTTCCAGTGTGCCGGTAAGTACACGTTGATTGCGGGTGGTGCCTTGCTCGATGAGAGCGGCCGGTGTATTGCCTGGAGTTCCATGCGCCACCATTTGGGCGCACAGGGTTTCAAGACCGGTTAATCCCATGTAAACCACAACGGTTTGTTGCGGTTGACATAACATTTTCCAATTCAGGTCAATCGTACCGTCACGCAGGTGACCGGTCACGAAAACACAAGATTGTGAGTAGTCGCGATGGGTGAGGGGGATGCCGGCATAGGCGGCGCACCCGGATGCGGCGGTGATACCAGGGACAATTTGAAACGCAATGTCTTGTTTAGCCAAGCCGGCGATTTCCTCGCCACCGCGGCCAAAAATAAATGGATCGCCACCTTTGAGCCGGCAAACACGTTGGCCTTCTTTGGCGAATTCAATTAACAACCGATTTATATTTTCTTGTCGAACGGTATGATCGGATTTTTTCTTGCCGACATATATTTTTTTCGCATCTCGCCGCGCCATATCCAGGATTTGCGGACTGACTAGCCGATCATACAAAACAACATCGGATTGTTGCAGTAGACGTAGCGCGCGGAAGGTCAATAAGTCGGGATCGCCGGGTCCAGCGCCGACCAGATAGACTTCACCACTGTGTTGTTCGTTGTTATCGGCGCTAGCTACAGCTTGTTCTAATGCTTCACGTGCCGCCTTGCTTTTGCCGCTAAACAACATCTCAGCGATGGGTCCGTCAAGCACCTTTTCCCAGAAACGGCGCCGGTCATTCGAGGTTTGAAAACGATGATTGACCTGTTGGCGAAACCCGGCAACTAATTCGGCAAGTTGTCCGTAAGCAGCAGGAATCATTGTTTCTAATCTTCCTCGCAACAACCGTGCGAGTACCGGTGATGCGCCACCGGTTGAGACAGCGATCAACACTGGCGAACGGTCCACGATCGATGGCATGATGAAACTGCATAGATTAGGTTGGTCGACTACATTGACTGGCAAATGATGTCTGCGGGCCGAATCGGATACTTCTCGGTTGATGATCGGATCGTTTGTCGCAGCGATAACTAGTTCGTTACCGTCAAGATGATCTGCGGAAAATCGCTCTTGCAGGTACGTGATATGCTCATTGGCGCTTAAACGCTCCATAGCGTCGCATGCCTGCGGTGCGACAACCGTGACCCTTGCTCCGGCGTTTAAAAGTAATTGTGCCTTACGCATGGCTATCTCGCCGGCACCCACCACTAGGCAGTTTCGTTCTTTAATATTGATAAAAATGGGCAGGAAGTTCAATTGATTACATACCTAGAAATGAATCTTATTGGGTTTACAAGGTCGGACGATCCGTTTTGGTTAGAGTATCTCTGATTAATGGGTCATTTCCAGCTTTAGGTTCGTTAACGGTGTATTCGTGTGCCATTTTTCGATCAACGGGAGATATCTCAAAAAAGATAACATGTTCGCGCTCAAAACACATTCAGTGGGTTTCTCCCTACAGTCGAAATGACAGGATTAGATGACTCCGATGTTTCTTATAAATGTAAAAGGCATGGATCCCTCATTCAACAATCTGTAATCTTCGTTGCGATTGTGGGTGACTGTTCTCATCTAGCAGGTCTTTAACAGCCATTATAAATTCTCTCGGTCCTGCGCCATAAACATCGTTTTCATTAATGGTCATTTGATAGTCTGAATTATTAGGCAGTATTTCTTTTATCGAATCGAAGTTTGGTATCTCGGAAATAACGGTGTGAAAATGGAAATTTTCAAACGCATCGTCCCATGCGCGCATTAAGTTATTCAGATAATGTCCTGTCTGATCACATGCCAACCAATACAGTGAAATACGCCGATCGTTATTTAGAGATAAGGCGTGTTCGATTAGACTTTTTATTGGCGCTATTCCCGTTCCGTAAGCAAGAAAAACAAGTGGGCGTTTTGATGTTTCATTCAATAAAAAATTACCATTTGGTCCTTCGACACGGACAACATCGCCTTTGGAAATACAAGCAAAGTTAACTTCGGCGTTCCGGCGCTTTAGGTGAAATTGTAAATTACGGTCATCGCAAGGACAGCTCGCAATCGGTAACTCCATCGTGGTGGCATCAGTTAAGGTTAGAAAGGCGTTTTGTCCCGCAAGGAAACGCAATCGATTCGTGCGTGGTGTTTGTAAATTTAACAATGTAATGCTATCGGTCACCGGTTCGACTTTTTTCACCTTGGTTTCGATCGATTGCCACGGAATGTCGTCTGAGCTACCCGCTTCATCGGCTTCCAATTCGATGTTGGTACGGGCGGCGGTGGAACACATCAGCACGAACCCGGCCGACTTTTCGGCAGCGGGTATCGTATAGTCAAAATGACGGACAGTTTCAGTATCTCCGTGCAGGACTTTTGCTTTGCACAAGCCGCAATTTCCGTTACTGCAACCATAGTCCAGCGCCAAACCCGCCCGTAAGGCGGATTCCAGCAAGGTTTCATTGCCTTCGGTGTCGAACGAACGGCGACTAGGTCTTATAGTGACAGTTGGCATGATAAAGACCGTTTATAACGGTCATTATCGAATTTGACTATCCCCCAAGTGGTGTGTGTTTGGCTAGGCTTTCGGGTTACTTATACTCAAAACCTGCGCGCTGATACCATCTGCGAGACTCTTCCGGGTTCTTGTCAACGCCGCGTCCTTCCTCATACATCATGGCGAGCGTGGTTTGTGACCCGGTAAGCCCTTGTTCGGCAGCGCGACGAAACCAATTCACAGCTTGCGCACCGTCTCGCGCGACACAATCGCCTTCCATATACATAAATCCTAACCCATGTTGGGCTAAGGCATGGCCTTGTTCCGCGGCGGTTTGCATGAATTGCAAGGCTTTTTGTTCGTTACGCACCACCCCCAGGCCGTTTTGATACATGATGGCAATACGATATTGGGCATCGGCATTGCCTCGTTCCGCCAACGGCGTCAACAAACGCAACGCCTGGGCGAATTGCTTGGCTTCGAATGCGGAAATGCCGCTGGATAAATCCAGTGCCTCAGCTGTTTCGGTGGGTTTTAGTGTCATGGGCTTATTGAAGTCGCGGGCACAAAAAAATACTAACAGGGTTAACCCCTTCGTTTGGAGTAACGTGCGCAGAATTGCTTCATAAGTGAATACAAGTTCTTTATTCAATAAAGAAATCTGTTGTAAGCACTAGCCGTAAAAAAGCTAGTGGGGATGTGGTAGTGTTTCGCGTTGATAAGCCAATTTTTATAAGCGGAGTTCGATTTGCTGGAAACACTGAAACTGTCACCTAATATCGCAATGCGTTCTTATATCCAACGCGTCGCGACCGGACCCGAGATGAGTAAAGATCTGTCTCAGGAGGAAGCGCGGCACGGCATGGGTTTGATCTTGGATGGTCATGCGGATCCGGTCCAGGCGGCAATTTTTCTTATTGCTCTGCGCATGAAGCGGGAGACGGAAGAAGAAAATCGCGGAGCTTTACAGGCCTCACTGGATGTTACTGATACCGTGGTCGCCCAAGTCGAGGAATTGGTCGATGTCGCCGATCCTTATGATGGATACACGCGTGGACTGCCCGTCACCGCGTTTCTACCTTGCGTGCTTGCGACCTGTGGTGTTCCGGCGATATCCCACGGTGCCGAGGCGGTAGGGCCAAAATACGGAATCACACAACGCAAAGTGTTGCGTGCCGCTGGTAAAGAGATTGATTTTTCGTCGTGGCAAGCAGCGAATCGATTGGCGGATGAAAACATTGGTTGGGCATATGTCGATCAACGCCATTTCTGTCCTAAGTTACATGAATTGGTGGATTTAAGAACTTTGATGGTCAAGCGCCCGTGTCTGACGACGGTCGAAGTCTTGCTCGGCCCCGTGCGCGCGAAATCCAAAACACATTTGATGACGGGTTTCGTGCATAAGGCCTATCCGCCGGTTTACAGTATGTTAGCCAGACAGTCAGGTTTCGATTCGGCGATGATTGTTCGCGGCGTCGAAGGTGGTGTCATTCCTTCGTTGTCACAAGTGTCACGCTATTTTCGTTTTTATGAAAAACCAGAAGACCAAGAGGTTCGGCTTGCACCCAAAAGCCTTGGCATTGAACAGAAAGAGAGAGCTACTCCGTTGCCGGTTGACTTGCCCATTCCGCAAACAAAGGGCGATGAAATTACGACCGCTGTGGATGCGGATGCCGCTGCCCGGGCAGCTTCCGATACCGGACTGGCTGCATTGTCAGGCGAACGGGGCACTGCTTATGACAGCTTAGTCTATGGCGCAGCGATCTGTTTGTCCCATCTTGGACGATGTGGATCGTTGGAAGAGGGCGCAAAACAAGCTAGAATAGCATTGGACTCGAAGGAAGCGTTAAAGCGATTCAATGCCGGTTAGCTTTGTTTTATTTTTGTTGAACCTTACCGCAGTATGAAGCTTAAACTTGTCATTGATAATGTAACTAAGGGCATAGACGTTCCGGATTCCGTGTTGCAAGAAGGGCAGGACTTTTTTCAGAAACTCGATAGCGATATGGATCAAGGATGGCAAATGGCATGGCGTTATGTCGAAAATCCGAACACGCTGCAACGCTGTCAAATAGTTGCGGATCGGATTCTCAGCGCCATGCATACCGAAAACAAAAAGTCGATAGTATTACTGGCAGCTTATGTATTGTCCAAATATCCTGATATTGCAATCATTGCCATTGATACGGACGGAGAACCCTCAAATACACGGTTTTTACTAGGCTCAGGGGGGCTATTAGTTAGATGATAAAACCTTCCATAAAATGTTTGCGTTGAATGATTGGTCGCTGCAAACACTCAAATGAACGCTCGTGTATTGTAATATACACTCGACTTCACTATATGTATCTTGCGGTTTAAGTATTCGGTGTGAATCGCCCCGGTTTCTACGGAAACCGTTTAGTTTGAGTCATGCTGCTTTTAGCCGACTGATATTTGTTTTCAAGAATTCACCCTGTCTGTGAATTCGATTCAAGTGATCGGTGTACCGGAATTCGTCGATAGTCGAGTTCTTAGTGGCAAGCTGCGGTTGGAGGTTTGCGGTGCGTGTTGCATTGAGATCACTTAAGATTATTTCGAAAACCCTTTACCGACTAGCGTTCTAAATACCATCTGCGTCAGCTCGGGCGGGCAGCCTGGGATCTTATCAATTCGAGGCCAGACATCAGTTTTTCGATTCTGCACCATGTCGTTTAAAACGGCAATGGTCCAATTGGCACTACCGTATTTATAGCCACGCGCTGGGCTGACTCTTCCATCGACAATTTTAGTTGGGTTTTGCGTAGCTCTTTTACGTTCTGACTGTAAGGTTTGAATGGCATTAATCGTGGCCGGGTCCATGGAACCCGTCACCCGGACCTTTTTCATAGCCTCGGTCAACACAGGTGGTGTTGTAGCCGTTGGTGTCTGGCCGCAGAACTTTAAATAGAACTGAACCAGTAACACATCTTCGCGATTATTTGTTGCTGGTGCCGCGCCAACGACTTGGTCGACATTGAAAAAAACAGGTAATGTAAAATGAGGGGGCTGGGGGGCGAATAAGCTGGCCATGAGCTTCTCCGATTGAGATTACAAAGTTATTAGTTGATACTTCATTTGCCAAAAAAAATGATTATCACCGTCAATTGCAACTAACCGTAATTCACACATATGAAATGCTTACTTTTTTGAACGATCCCGTGATTTTCTTGCACATCACTCGGCGGGTAGTGGTCGAAGATCAACGGCGAAGATAACTATCGCACGCACTGCAGGCTGTTCGCAAGGAATTTCACAATTGGTTCTAATTCTCGCTTCTCGGACGTTTGGCTAATATTGAGCGGCATGCCACAGATCTCGATTGCGTTACTTGTTAGCAGAGATTTCGCTTAGATTAATTCTGGACAGTACCGTTCTGAGAGGCACACCTGTTTCTCCAGATCCCGAATACGCTGTTGCTCAGGCATCAACCGCCCGTGGCCCTGAAACACCGATTCACCCGTTTCGTGTTCTTTATACCAGCGCAAGATCAAATTCGGGTTCACCGATAGCGCTCGCCCCGCATCAGCAAAGGTATAGCCTTGATCTTTGACCAGGGCAATAGCCTGACAACTAAAATCCCGCGTATTTTTTTACTTCTTGTATTACTGGATGTCTTTTTTACATCGATCAGTAGCATTTTCACTATGCTCCGTATCTATAGTACATGGTTTGTCCGCTATAGAACTGACCAGTCCCGCTTTTACTCATGGCGGTTCGATCCCAAGCAAACACACTGGCGAAGGAGAGGAAGTGTCTCCAGCGTTATCATGGAACGCAGTACCCGATGGGACACGTTCTTATGCCGTAATTTGCCACGACCCGGATGCGCCCCTCGTTGCCAAGGGGGGCACCTATGGATTTGCACACTGGGTGTTGTGCAACATTCTCGCATCGTCGAATCACATGACTGAAGGCACCAGCGAGCACACGAGTGGTAAGAACGATTTTGGCAACGAAGATTACGGAGGACCCATGCCGCCCGAGGGGCATGGCAAGCACCAATACTACTTCTGGGTGCTTGCATTGGACGAAGAATTAAACCTCGCCGGTGGACTCACAATGTGGGAATTGCTCGAACAAATTGAGCCTCATGTCATCGGAATGAACCGTTTGGTGGGTGTTTACGAGCGCACCTGAGGTCAAATTTGGCGTGCGTAGAGAGTAATGTCTGCGTCCACTCAACAATACATGGTTGGACTGACGAAACCAGTTGTTTGCCCAATATTATTTCAGATCGCGCGATAAACTGATTGAAGTCCCCTCCTATTAGATTTTAAGCAGGGTTTAAATCAACTCTGCGTCGGCGATTACCTCGACTAACGAGGGACCGGGATAATCGAGGCCTGCCTGTATTGCCGCTTCTAACTCGTCAACTTTATTGACCCATTGACCAAATCCGCCGCACAACTTAGCGAAAGTAGCGAAATTAGGATTGTGTAACGATGTTTGCCATACCGGCCACTCGCCTGCCCGTTGTTCTTTGGAGATCTTACCGAGTTCACTGTTGTTGAGCAGGATGTGGGTTATATCCATATTGTACTTTGCAGCCGTGGTGAATTCGGCTAGGTATTGACCAAATCCACCATCACCGCTCACGGAAATGACTTTTCGTCCATTGTGTTCATCAATATCCTGAGTGGCCGCCCACGCACCGATGGCAGCGGGAAAACCAAAACCGATGGAACCCAGGTAACCGGACATCAACACTGATTGCCGGGTGCATTCAAAATAACGACCAAAGGAATAGGTGTTATTACCCACATCGACGGCAATCACGGCATCTTCCGGCGCGAGTTTGCTCAAAGCCGTAAAAATACTGGCGGAGTTTACACCGCGTCCTCGGTCATCGGACATACGAGTGGATTTTTCTTCACGCCAGATACTCCACCGACCGGCGATCTCAGGGTGTTGATCCACTGTCTGGTGAGTTTCCGATAAGGCATTGACAAATAATCGCGCGGTTACGCCAATTTCTCCCCACACCGGAACGGTGACAGGATGGAACTTCCCAAGTGCCATTGGATCGAAATCGACCTGGATAATCGGCCGTTTTGTAGTAATACCGGTGTGATTGGAAAATGATGCGCCGAAAGCAATAATTAAATCGCATTCGTTCATAAACCAACTGGCTATCGGGGTTCCTGAACGTCCCAGCACACCAGCGGCCAATGGGTGCTGATCTGAAATCTGACCTTTGCCCTTGAAAGTGGTGAGCACCGGTGCATTGAGTTGCTCCGCCAGTTGAATCACTGAATCCATTGCATCTCGTGCACCATAACCCACGATGATGATGGGGCGCCGGTGCTGGTGAATGAGAGCCATAGCATCGTCTAGAGCCTCGGGTGGAGGGCTAATCGTTTCCGGTCCGATCCGCCCACCCGGCCCGGAGACCAGGGCATTTTCTGATGCTGGTAGAGTTTGTACGTTATCAGGAAAGATCAAGTGGGCCACATCACGATTTACGATAGCGTTCTTACATGCCAACGACATCAGCTCTGCATGCTTGGAAGTGTTGAGCACCGGTTGACTGAAACGTGATACGGCTTCAAACGCAGCAGACAAGTCGATATCTTGAAACGCGCCGGGTCCAATTACTTGTACATCCACCTGTCCCGTTAACGCCAACACTGGGGCCCGATCGACTTTGGCATCCCACAAACCGGTCAGTAAATTGGTCGCACCGGGACCGGCAATGGTCAAACAAGCGGCAGGTTTGCCCGATAGTTTGGCGTAGCCTGAACAAGCAAACGCAGCAGCGCCTTCGTGCCTAACACCGTAGTAATTCAGGTTGCCCTTGGTTTCTTGTAATCGTAGGGCGTCGGCTAGACCCAGATTGGAATGTCCCACCATACCAAAAACGCTCTTAACACCCCAGTTGAGCATGGTCTCGGCCATGACATCACACACAGTGCGTGTCCTTTCCGGTTCAATTTCTAACCCCACATAGATTCCGTCTTCTTTGACTTCTACCGGAAACAATTCTTGTCCGCTATCTTCGTGACCCCCAGGAGGCAAGCCCGTACGTGGATCGAAATCCCAGCCGTGCCAGGGACAACGCAACCAACATTGACCATCCTCGCCCCGCTCAATGGAGCCTTCGCCCAAAGGCCCCCCTTGATGCGGACAACGATTATCCATGGCGGTGTACTGTCCATCGATGTGAGTCAAGGCCATGGACTTGGTACCGGCTACGACGGTTTTTACCCGACCCGAAGGCAGTTCATGCAGTGATGCGACTTTGTGCCATTGCAATGTCGTGTTGAATTTACTCATCGGTTATTTCCTCCTTTCATTGCATGAGTTGTTTACCCGCCAAAAAATCGTATTGGTCAATGGGGAAAGGTCAGAATGTTTGACTTGCTATTTCTATCTAGTCGACCCTGAAGAATTGACAAGTTGTTAAAAATAAAGAGAAAGGATAGTCAATTTGATAAAATAAATTGCAAGAAAATGATCAAATGGATGCAAAAGCTGGCAAAAGATGAAGCCCAAAAAGCCTGATAATCACCCGGATTTATTTCGCGCTCGCCTATCTCAGATTCTGAATTTATCCCACCCATTATGCCGATTGGCGGAACATATCGATTGGGATCGGATTGAGCGCGAAGTCGAAGCACTTTACGCCTCTGGTCCCGGTCAACCCCCCTTAGCGACCCGATTAATGGTGGGATTGCATTATCTGAAGTACACGTTCAACGAAAGCGACGAGAGCGTGGTTAAGCGTTGGGTGGAGAACCCGTATTGGCAGTACTTTTGTGGTTTTGATCACCTACAGCACGACCTACCACTGCACCCCACCAGCTTAGTGAAGTGGCGCCAACGGGTGGGCGATAAGCTCGATGTGTTATTGGCCGAAACGATCGACGTGGCGCTGCGCACCCGTGCGTTAAAATCGACAGCACTCAAGCATGTGAACGTGGATACCACAGTGCAGGAGAAGGCCATTGCATTCCCCACCGATGCGCGGTTGTATCACAAGATGCGCAAAACGCTGGTTCGACAGGCGCAGCGACGTGGTATCCGTTTGCGTCAAAGCTATCGGCGGGTGGGTCACAAGGCGTTCATCCTGCAAAGCCGCTACGCCAATGCTCGTCAGATGAGGCGCGCGGCGAAACAAACCCGCAAACTCAAGACCTATTTGGGCCGCGTGATGCGCGATATTGAGCGTAAATATGATAGTGATGATCAGTCCCTGCAACCCCTATTGCTGCAAGCCAAGCGCCTGTTCGATCAACAACGCCATGACACCAATAAGCTGTACAGTGTGCATGAACCCGATGTGCGGTGTATTGCCAAGGGCAAAGCACACAAACGCTATGAGTTTGGTAACAAAGCGTCGTTGGTCACCATCTCAAAAGGCAACTGGTTGGTATCGGCCCAGAGTTTAATCAACAATCCTTACGATGGGCATACACTGAGCAACGCATTACAACAAGCGCAAACACTCACCGGCATTACACCCCAATTTGCTTATGTTGACCAAGGCTATAGGGGGCATGGGGTAAAACAAACCCGGGTCCACATTGTTGGAAAAATACCCAAACGTGCCAGCGCCAGTGTACGCAAATGGATGAAACGACGGGCAGCGATTGAACCGACTATTGGCCATCTTAAATCAGACCACCGGTTGGGGAGAAATTATCTCAAGGGCAATGCCGGTGATCAGGCCAATGTCGTGCTCGCAGCAGCCGCTTACAATCTAGCCAAGCTGTTGGCTTGGTTTTATTGTGCCTGCGAAAAGTACTTGTCGACAGATGAAAAAATTAACAGATTGCGATTGCAGACTCTATTCATCGCAAATTAGTGAATACTTCAGGGACGACTATCTATCTCTCGTAACGCTAAATTTATTTTCTTTACGCTTTGGATGTGCGCACGGTATGGTAACTGGCGCACACATTTATTCTCAGCGCATGGTTCGAGTTGTTTCTTCGCTGGACCGTGCCAATGTGACACTGGTGTGGTAGATGTACCGTGCACATGATACTGAGTCTCACTGTCACTACTGCGATAACCAAAATCACTCAAGATGGCTAACTTCAATGTCTTCGTCGATAAACGGGGCACATGCGAGCGATGCAGCACTAAGGGTACCGATCCCGTCGAATGCATCGCTCATTTGGGGTTAATAAATCAGTGACTTGCAAATTTGCACCGGATCCTCCCTTGAATATCGTGAAGTAATCGATCTTTGTAACTTACCTCTTTGGACCAATTCGATTTTTCAAACTTGGTGTTTACGATTTCGCTCGCTTGACCTCTTTCTATTAGTCAATCGAATCACTCCGTTTAAGCGCATTGTTTATAAATTAACACCTATCTGTTTTTTGAATAGTTGGTCGATGCGAACAAGCAATCGCTAGTATGTAGTATTGAGTTTTGTGCTTGTGTTCGGGGAGCATAGTTGTTCTTCGTCTTGCGATGAATTTTTGGTGATTACTGAATACTTGACAAATATTCTGCGATTGCTTCGATTTCATCCGCTGTCACATTAGCGACAATAGGCTTCATCACATTGGTCAGCCCATTGTTACGTGCGCCACTTTGAATATCGGTGGCTTGTTGCACCAGATACTCTTTGTTTTGGCCGGCGAGTTTAGGGTAAGTCGACTGAATCGGCGCTTTGCCCTCCGGACCGTGGCAAGTAATGCATAGTTTTTGACCATACAAGGCTTGTCCATCGGCGGCCCAGGCGTTCTGATTCAAAGGGAATAGGGCCAAGGAAGCGGTGACGACAGTCCAAAAACAACTATTCCGCGGACCTGTCCGTTTTGCGGTTATTGATTTACCCACGCTCTTACCTCCAGTTTTTTATGTGTTTGATAGTAACGAACGCTTTATGAAATGTAGTTAGCGATGATTTCGCTCATTCTCTCGCCACTGAGTATGGGGGGCATCAAGGTGAGGAATTCGCCGTCCGGACTTATTAAATATACATACGATGTGTGGTTAATGACCATATCGCCATCAGGGTCTTCACCGACTTCGGTTGGTTTGATATGAAACGCGCGATAGACTTGGGCTAACGCATCTTTACTTCCCGTCAGCCCGAGCAGACGCGGATGAATTTCGGTTAAAGCTCGTTTCATCGCTTCTTGTGTATCGTTATCCGGATCGACCGTAATCATGACGGGTTGAATATCTTTCGCGGCGTCACCCAGGGTCTCCAATGCCTCACCAATCCGGCGCAGTCCCACCATACACATGCTTTTACAATGTGCGTAACCAAAAAATATCAATAAGTGTTTGCCCTGAAAGTCACGCTGCGTACGTGGAATCCCATTGTGATCGACGAGACTAAACGGACCACCCAGATCGACCGGAAATGCTTCAGATGGTATGGGCTTGGGTTGCGTATCCGCGGTGACCACTCCATTACCGGCATGATCTTCGCCCTGATGGGCTGCAGGCGAACCCGCCCAAGCGAACAGGGCGGCCGCTACTACAACGCCTGGTGTGGGTAATTTCATACTACTCGCTTAACCATTATTGCCGTGATTTTAAGAATTCTTCGTCTGCTTCCTTACCCAGCCCGAGTAGACCGTCACGCTCAATAACACGGATAACATTGGGATCATGCCGAAACCACTGTTTGGCTTCTGCTGAGTCGGCGGCAAAGCCGTTACGTTCAGCCCAGTCGTTGACAAACCGGGTGGCCCCACGCCATTCCCCATCCGTTCCTTCACGCACAAATTGTAAGGCGAATATGCGTACCCCGCGATTTTCAGTAAACAATCCATCAGCGGTGACTTGTTTGCCACAAAAAGGTAGCAATTCCACCACGGCGCCGCTAAACGGGGATTGATTTTTGCCGACTAAAAAGAGTTTTCCATCGGCATCGACTAAACCGAGTTGCCGTTTACCGTCGCCACAGTTTTCGGGACAATCACCGGTCAATTCACACAGGATATCCACTACTTTGGCTTCAAACCTGGCGATTTCCTCACCGGTAACGCCCCAGCTCTTTGCGGCTGGTGCCGAACTAACAAATACGACACTTAATAGCGAAACAGCAAATAGATTTAATAGCGATAATTTTATGGTTTTCATGTCCATCCCTCCTTACTGTTTCGGTAGTGCGAAAGGTGGAATCACACCCACCGTTTCATGGGTGAGGTTGACAATACCGTGATCGTCCACAATCTTGTCAATCAATAGATAATTGATGCCGTCTCGTTCATGAAATGTGCCGTCGACGGTGACCTTCTTACTTTGCAAATCGAGTACGCCAAGATTGGTTACACTGGTATCGTCACCACCAAATTTCAAAATCATATAGACCTTGTCGTCATCGGTACGCAATCCAACGGGTACGCCGCCGGCGGCACACCAGACCGCGCAAACATGATGAGCAGAGCCTAATACGAAATCCGATCCACCCATTATCTGGGATGTGTAACACCAGGTGTCCATGAACTCACCGGTAACTTGAATCTTTTCACCGTTAGCGGCTATTGTGGGCATGCTAAATGTACTTAACAGCATGATGGTCACCGCGGTGCCTAGCCTATCTACTTTCATATTGTTCTCCTTTAGTCGATATCTATTGAATTCGATGAATGAATATTTATGGGGTTAGTGGTTTGGTTAATTACAAAGTTCACAGGCGTTAGAAAATCGTGAATGTTGGTTTTACTTCACACCCGATAAATAGCTGGCAATCGCTTCAATATCTTCATCGCTGACGTTCTGCACAAAGGAACGCATTACCGATGAAATGCCTGCGTTGCGTACACTGGTTTTAATATCCTTGAGTTGTTGTACCAGATAGTCTTTATTTTGTCCGGCCAGTTTAGGATAGTTGGGCCCTATCGGTGTTTTGCCTTCCGGGCCGTGACAAGTGATACACAATCGTTCTGAGTATAGCGATTCGCCGTCTAACGCAGCGCCCGCTATGGTATTCATAGCGGTGACCGAATCTGGTTGTTGCGCGGCGGGTTCCGGTGCATCAGTTGTCTCCGGTTCAACTTGGGCCGGTTCGTCTCGAGCTGTCTCGTCCTGGCTTTTGCTCGCATAAGTGTTGGTGAGGTATCGGATGATGGTATTTAAATCTTTGTCGTCCGCCACCAAGCCGTTGCCCACCATGCGTTGGACCAATGCCGTCGCTTCGCTTTTGCTGCGTGGTGGCGCGTTCTCCACTTGAGTGTAGGCGTGACATTGCGAACAGGTTTGTTCGAAGACCGCATGCGCTTTTTCCGTTTCATAATTTGCGTCCTCAGCGGGGTCGTCTACCATTTTCATCGCCGATGTCATGGATTTTTGCGATTCTACTGCATCCATTGCTGCTTGCCGCCGTTGCCGCAATGTTTCTTGCAACGTTGGAGAGACAGCAATGAGATACGCGGTGACATACCACTGGTCTTCTTCCGTAATCGGATTCAGAATGGTCGATCTATTAGCCATACGTGCTACCGTTTGTTGCCAGCTTTTTGGCGTTCGAGGCCGTGCCAACACCGTACGCAAATCATGACATTGCACGCATTTAACCGTCAAAGTCCGGCGTCCGGTTAATAGACCTTCACGTGTCGCGAGTTGGCTTAGCAGTCGTTCATCGTCCAGACCAATCTTCGGCAATTGTTCACGTACCCGAGCGATATGGGTATCTGACATGGAGTCTTCGTCGAGCGTCTTGCTTTGCAAGTAGGCTTCCCGCAAGGAAAACGGTAGAGCTAACGCGGCGAGCAAAAATGTGCAAATAAACAAGGCGCTGCCAAAGAAAGGAACCAGCTTTGCTTCCATGTGCTTGAAAAAACGCACAATAACAATTTTTGTAATGAGTAAGGCACCAATAGAAATACCCAGCGTTAAATGCATTACTGTGCGTGGCGGCAGTTCAATCTGGTACGTCCATAGTCGCGGTACCATTTGCCACATCAGGTAGATATAGATGATTACATAGATATAACCTAAGAGGCGGTGGGTCTTGATCAGGCCAGGCGGGGCGTGACTCTTGTTTTTCTCATGATCGAAGGGGAACTTCCAGATGTAGTACATCAGGAAGGTGAGGGCTGCCGCGACCGTCAGAAAAACCAGCCCCACCAAGCTGTTGCCCAATGAGGTCATGACGAGTATGTTTCCAAATCAGACTCAGAAAATCTTAACATTTCTGTAAAAGAAAAAGCCTTTCTTGAGGGCTCATCATGGGTATTTTGTCCATGTGTTTGAAGACAAGTTCACTAACTCAGGCTGGATTAGACTATCGGATTTTGTGTTTAGAATCCGAATTAGTGGAATACGTCGAGTAGTCAAGGAGGATATAGAATGAAGCCACTTGTCATTGCCCAATGGGACGAGTTACAAGACCGTCAGCCCACCGACGCACTTGTTTCGAATGTGGATTTGATGATCGTTCCCTATGACGACGCAGTGTCCGTGTTATATGAACGTTGTGCCCACCGCAGCGCGTTGATGACGGATGGATTTGTCAATGGCGATAACTTGATTTGTGGCGTAATCTGCGCGCAAGATTAATTGTCAATCAAGCCACACAACGACTAACTCGATTCTTGGATGCATCGGTTGAGTTAATGGTAGTCCTAGCAAGAGCCCGCGGACACCGTCATCTCAAAGATTTTAGTCCAAACGATCTGACGACGTTCAATCGAGACATGGCTTACCTAACAGGTGTTAATTGCGCGGGTGTTATGCCTTTGTGTTCTTACTGATACTTTTTATTCCGGCGTCATTGCATTCTGCACCTTGTCAAGGCGTGCGCGGACTTCGGCGGCGATGGGTTTTATATCTTCACGGCCGACGACGCTTAGCATGGCATCCGGATCGATAAATGCAACGGATGTTGATCCGTCATCTTCCTCCTGCACAACTACGTTGCATGGCAACAATAGACCGATATCCGGTTCAGCTTCCAGAGCTTGGTGCGCAAGAGCAGGATTGCACGCACCGAGAATACGATAGGGCCGTCGATCGATATCTAGTTTTTTCTTCAACGTTGCCTGCACATCGATCTCGGTTAATACACCAAAACCTTCTTCTTGCAGAGCCTTAGTCACTTTTTCCACAGCTTGTGGAACGTCACCTGTTACCTTTATTTTAGAACCATAAGTCATTTGCTTATCTCCAATGTTTTCAATTATTCAATTTCAATCTTTACAGGTGTACCCGGCAACAGAGATTCTTCATCCGTTTCAAAGTGCACAGTAATGACGGATTCGCCCATAGTTGCAGGAACTGAAGTCACTACATTCCCGCTGTAACTCCTGTCACCGATCACCACGGTTGTGCTCTGGCCCGCTTTGAGCATTGGCAGCACGCTATTGGGAATAGTTGCATTGGCCGCATATGCATTGGCTTGCGCAATGACAAAAAGAACGGGAACCTGCATTTCCGCATTCACTTTTTGTCCGTTTACGGTGTGTTGTTTGACAACCCAGGCATCAAATGGTGCCATCAACATAGTATGTGCAAGTTCCAGTTCCGCTAGCTTGAGCGCCGCACTCGCTTGCTGATAGACAGATTCGGCCTGGGTAAAATCGAATACCGCCTTATCGAGATCCACTGTCGACAAAGAACCGATATCGTATAATTCCTGTTGCCGGTCAAGTTCGTCTTTAGCTTTGTCCCGGGTCGCCGCTGCGCTGGCAAGTTGGCTGTCGCGCATTTTCACAACCGTCTCGTAAGGCGTGCTGTCGATTTGTAAAAGCGTCGTGCCTTGCTTAACAAAGTCACCTATCTCCGCATTTACTTCGGCTACGGTCCCACTAACAAGCGGGCCAATTTCGATACGTTTTGCCCAATCAATCACGGCGTCATACGTTTCCGCAGCCGCTGGAGGTGAAATCAAAATGCACGTTGTAATCAATAATAGGCGTGTGCTTGTCATTGTGTGTTATCGGCATCGTTTGGAAATATGGATCGGCCTAGCAACGCATCCAACTTCGCCCAGGTAACGGTGGTAGTAAAGTCTGCCTGTGCTGAATGCCAGGTGGCCTCAAGTAATTTCGCCTGTGCATCGCCTAGATCGGTGCGCACTTCCATTTCATACAGTGCACGGCTTCTATCCAGGTAAAGATCACGATAAGTTTCCCGGGTCGCGGCCGCGTTTCTTTCCAGTCGAGTGACCTCCAAGGCTTGTAACAAATCAAACAATTGTTGATGTACATTATCCTGAATTAACTGAAGCCTAGCCTGTGCTTTTTCAACTTCGACTTCAGCCGCCGACCGCGCGAGTCGCTTGTGGCTTCCCTGGTAGAGCGGGATTTCCAGATTGAGTGATGCGCGGATGTCGTCCCGCGATCCCGTTGCACGCTCGTACTCTGACAACTCCACTTCCGCATAAAGAGAAGGTCGGTATGTTGCAATAGCGAGTTCAACATTCGCGTCTGCAGATTCCACACGTTTTTGCGCCGCCAGAATTTCCGGATTACCTTCGGCAGCCAATTGGGACAGATCATCGAACTCAGGTATTTCGCGATCCAACCAATGAGATAAATCAGGGCTTTCCAGGTCGCGTGGACGGTGCCCACTTAGCCCTAATACGCTACTTAATAATAATCGTGTACGCTGTTGATTTAACTGAGAATTAGTACGTATAGCGAACAACTCGCGATAACGAGTTTCCGCTTCCAGAACGTTCACCTCGGCGGTGCCATCAAATAGCTCGCGGCGTTCCCGTAAACGGTCGTAGTGTAAGAACGCCAGAGTCATTTCCTCGTCGTCAACGGCATAGCGGATATCGGCCAAAAGCACATCAAAGTAACGTGTCAGAATTTCGATCTTTCGTGCACGTTTCGCATCGATCCATAAGCCTTGCTGGGCCGCGAAATCAGTTTGTGCCGACAATTGTCGCGCGCGCGTACGTCCAAAGTCATAAATCGGTTGGATCGCGCGGATTTGCGCAAAGCTGTCGTTAATAATATCGGAGCGGTTGTCCGCCGTGCGGTCCGCCGCGCGAGGAACTAAATCCAAGTACACCGTTGGTTGGTAGCCGGTTTGTGCTTGGTCGAGTTTCAAGGCCGCGCTATCGAGCTCGGCGCGAGCCAGCTCTAATTGTGGCTCAGGGTTGTCGGCGAACGATAACGCTTTTTCCAGCGTCAGTGGGTTGGGTATCTCCGGCTCGGCTCCAATAGCGGCCGTGTTGCCAAGATATACGGCAAGAACGACAACTAATAAAGCTAGGCATTCGCATGACAGGCAAGAATCCGCACCATACCGCCCGCCGCTACCCATGCAGTTTAACTTTGTTGTTCCAGCGTCTCGCGCCGTTGACGTTTAAACAACGGAAACTTGCTTTTTTGGTAGTGGCCATCAGCCACAAATTCACCTAACCACAAAAATTCCTGAGGGTCCTTGGTTGTACCGGTAAAACGCATGACGCGTTCACCATTTTGGTCAAAAAACAAAAATACAGGAGTTGCCCGGATTCGATTATATTTCAGTGAAAACTCTTTTTCAGATAGTTCCTGGCCTGCAAAATCCACAATTGGGGTGTCGCCTTCTATGTTTAATGTCAGAATACGAAAGCGTTCGCGAAAATAATCCTGCACCGAGGCTTGGTTAAGTACCGTCTTTTTCATGCGTTCACACCACGGGCAATCGTTGGTTTCGAACATGATCATGACTCCGAACAGACCTTCGTCCTGCGCTGTGGCTGTTTCTTCCTGTAAGTCTCCAAAACTTTGATGAAAAAAATTTGTTTCCGGGTCGCGTATGCTGTCGGCTCGCGCGCACAACGAGATCGCGAGGCACGATAAAACGAATACAAGGAGTTGTTTCATGGTGTAACCTCCACCATACCTGCTATCCATGTAAAGTCGAAATCTTGTATGTAACATGATCATATCTTATTGGCGTCATTTCTTTATTAGAACGATAGTGAAACGAGGGTTTTAAATCAAGTCAGGCGAATGACCCGGACACTGCCAAATCAGCCAGGTCAACCACGTGTTCATGCACAACGTAGTGCATGGTTTGGATTCGTCGTGTTCATTAGTTCGGCTTGTTTGCTGGTTTTAGAAATCGTTGCCGGAAGGCTGCTCGCTCCCTATATAGGCGTATCGCTGTACACCTGGACGTCGGTTATCGGCGTCATTTTGGCAGGGTTATCACTGGGTAACTGGTTGGGTGGGCGTTGGGCGGATACAGGTGCCGGGGAGTTGGCCGCCGGTATCACGCTTGGTTTAAGTGCTCTATTCACCCTGGCAGTGTTAGCGATTCTGATGTTGGCAGCCCCCGGGTTGCAGGCCCGCTCATTCAGTCTGCTTAGCGCAAGTTTTATTTATGTCAGTATTTTATTTTTTGTTCCGGCAATGTTGCTCGGCGTCATTACCCCCCTGCTGACAACATTGGTACTGCGTATTGATGAGAGGGCAGGGCATGTTGTTGGCCGCATGCATGCGCTGGCGGCGTTGGGCAGTATTGTGGGCACGTTTGTGACGGGCTACTGGCTTGTTCAGGCATTCGGCACTCGCCGCATTGTTCTCGGTACGGCAATGGTGTTGTTGTTACTGGCATTGCCTTTTTTTGTAAAGCGTTGGCGACTGTTTGCCGTTATTGCGGGTGGTGTAGTTGTGACGGGATTTATCGCGCAACAATTGCAAGGTTTGGCGAATCCTTGTACTCAAGAGAGCCGCTACTATTGCATTCGGGTAGTGGATGCCGAGATAGAAACCCAAGGTGTGGCGAAGTCATTAGTGTTGGATCACATGACGCATAGCACGAACCATGAACAAAACCCTGAGTTGTTACTCGTGCCCTACATGCATGTTATGGACGAACTGTTGAAGATTTATTTTGAAGAAACCCGACTACAGACGCTGCGACTATTTTTTGGCGGCGGCGGTGCCTACACACATCCGCGCGCAGTGAAATCTTTTCTTCCCGAATCAAGTATTACCGTTGCTGAAATCGATCCTGTGGTAACGACAACGGTGGAAACGCAAATGTTTGTTAATACCGATAGTATGCGCATCTTTCACGAAGACGCGCGATTGGTGTTGAATCAATTAAAAGACGACCGGTTTGATGCCATTGTCACCGATGTGTTTCACGATCTTGCCGTACCCTATCACCTGACCACGCACGAATATGCCCAATTAGTTAAATCACGTCTAAGCAAAGAAGGGCTGTATTTGCTCAACATCGTCGATGTGTTCCCTGATCCGCGATTGGTAAAAGCTTTTATCAAGACATTGCAGCAAGAATTCATGTACGTCGATGTGTGGATGGAGCCACCACCGTCGGAGACCACACGCTTGACCTATGTTGTTTCCGCAAGCGATCGCGATGTATTCCCCGATATCTTAGTGGCGCAAACAGGGATTGAACGGGTTTGGTTTAAGGCGACGGAGCCCATTGTCACAACCGGAACGACAATGGAATCGATCACGACGCTGTCCGACGATTACGCGCCGGTAGAAAGTCTGGTGTCTCGTTTATTTACTACCGAAGCAGGTCTTTAAGTTTTAACGCGTCAAGATTTCTTAACCAGATCGGTGTCTTGCAACTTAATGGTTACGTTCTCTTCCCTTTTTACCTCGTCGATGAAATAAGGTTTTACTGCGGGCGGTTTGCCAGCCGCATTATTGAGTTCATGTTCTCTTGCGCTAATGAGTGCAAGGCACGCTTTCATGTCTTCGATAGTCCTGTCTGACAATGGATGCCGGGTACCCCGTCGAACGGCCGTCTCCCGTGCAACTCGTACCAGCACTTGACGAACGGCGGTTAGGATGCGGTTCTCAGTAAATGTAGAGTCAGTCATGACAAGATTTTTTTAAGAACAGTTGTGTCCATGTATCAGCTTAGCTGAAACACACCCAAGTGGTTGCGATGTATTTCACCCCCGAGGGCAGCGTTTTGCCACGGTGCACATGAGTCCAAAAAGGCGGGAATAAAATCAATTTTCCGGTTTGTGGTTTCACGCTAACATTCTGAAAATAAAATTCAGTCTCGCCACCAATCCCACCAGCATCATTTAAATACCATATTGCGACCAGTTGGCGTTGACTGAACTGTCCCGGTCCGCTGTCCACATGCCAGTGGTAATACTCGCCAGGGTTGGTACGTTGCAGGTTGTAGCCCATGTCCTTAAAAGAATTACTGGCGAAGTAGGGGTGAATCACCGACAAATGGTTCAACGCGTCGCCCAAGGAACCGAGCAAAAGCTGGTCGATATCCTTCCAATCGTCCCGGCCGGAAATGCGTAAATCGGTCGATTTCTTGATACCTGTTTGCTCGCTTTCTGATTGCCCAATGCGCCCGGCGTATTGCTGTTCAGGATGGGCTTCAAACCGCTCAATCATTTCCGCACATCGCGTATCGCTCAGAGCGTCAGGGATTTCATAAATAAAACTCCCCGGTTTGAGCTCGGTGATAGAAGGGCTTTCCGAATTTTGAGGTAACGACATGGCTACCTAGAAGTTTACACTGACTTTATACCTATGGAGCTTGTGATAGTGCCGCAGTACTGCAATAGGCATGCTTAATATACCTATAAAACGGCCGATGGATTGCCAGCTACTTCATTTACAAGAATAATCGCCGCAATCGGAATTAACGAACACAAAGGTCAAATATGGAAAACACTTACTACAATACTATCGACAAGCTAGAAAAAATGAATGTCGAACCGGACTACATCCAGGGTTGGATTGGCGGTTACTTAGGCAATCCGGAACGCGAAGAACAACGTGTCACTGAAGCCTATACCGCCGGTTATGAAGACGGTAAAGAAAAACAAATAACTTCCGCAGAATCTTGGGTACGAAACTCCTGAATGCTGCTCTACAAAAACTATAAAAACTGCTATTATAAAAGTGCTTCGCGAGTCGTTTAGAAATGGGGTCAATAGATGTTTTTGATCAATTGATCAAAACACACTTTGTACAACAAGCTAAACTTACTCCGCGAGAGCAAAAGTTCTAGGCCTGGAAACGGTGGCTGCATCCACCAAGATATCTCCGCCGTTTCCAGCTTTGCTGCGGGTTGCTAGACCAACCCTTCTTACCTTCTCATTGATCACCCCCTAAGTCATAGTAATTTTTGAGAATAAAGTTAACCATTGCGACAGCTTTTTTTGCTGATTCTTTCTCCAGTCCTTTAGGCAAGTACACTTTACCATCTTGCATCCCGCGAAATGGTATAGGGATCCGTTCCATTTCCTGATCTTGGCTATTAGCTCGTTTATCAGCACCGTCAGTACCTCGGCTCTTACCGTCTGTGTTTTTTCCAGCTTTATTTTTTGAGCGACGCTTGGTTGACGATGAAATTTTTGGTGCTTTAACATGAGGGGAAACTACTATTCCGCCGGCTTTAGATGCGGCTAAAAAGAACGCGATCGTCTTCGTGAGCGTACTGCCTGACGCGCCAATCGCTCTAAATTTATCTTCGACCTTTTTTGACGTTGTTTTCTCAATATCTATCGAACCATCAAAAATAAACGGATAGGCCTTTTTAACTATGCCTGCAATGATCTCAGTAGATTGACTCTCATCAGCTTCTACCAGCGATTTTAGGGTTTTTGTAGGCTCTAATTGAGAGTTAATTAGATCAAGAGATTTCAAAGCCGCTATCATCGCAGATTGTCCAGAGCCAGACATTTTGGTCATCAACGTCTTATCAATGTGTGTAGGAAACGTTGTTTCTTTTAAGCTATTGATAAAATTGATAAAAGTAGAATAGGGGATGTAGGGCGGTAGAGCTTTCTTCCTTAGTTCTGCATTCATATAATAATCTCGCTCAAATTTGAAAAGATTATATGTTCTCGCTTATGTTATTGCAACATAAATAACATAAAATCCAAAATTCAAATATTTTTTAGCATCATGATGTCATTAACTCATTGATAACTAAGTATTTTGTGCTTAGAGGGTTTCTCGAGGGATCGATAATAAATTCTGCATCGATTTCGCAAAATGTTCGATGGCTTCCAATCCGTCAATTTCCATGACTTGGTCGATCACCCAGCGGTTGGTTTGAGTGGATCCCATAATGTTCTGAACTTTTTCACCGAAGGCACGCAACAATGCGTAACCCGGTTTGTTGTTTTCAAACGCACATTGTGCGTAGTCTGCACCCCTTTCGTTTAAAAGTTCGAAAAAAGAAGTTTTGTAGTCGCCGCGTCCAAAAACATCCGCTTTGTTGCGTTGCAAGTGCCGGGCGCTTTCCTTTGCCAACACGGTAATGAATGTTTCGCGGGTTTTTGTGTCCATCCGCTCGAACGCGAGTCGATCACTACAATGTATCAGAAAAACTTGGTATTCTGCGATCACGCCCAGACGTTGCTCGTCATTTTCGAATTCGAAATCTTCAACGTATAGGTTTTTGGTAGCCGTCAACGCAATTTGCCAAATAGTGTAGGCGAGGGCAGTCGCATTGTCTTCGAGAGAAGATTCTCGGTCTTTTTTTGTCCACTTATCGTGGATCCTTAATTTCATTTTACAATGATATTTGTTAACCAGCTCAGAAAGCGAGATCGCTTCGTCATTATATTCCTCGATGACATGCGGTTTGTCATTACGAGCGGTGCGTGGCAATCTCATCGTTTCGCCTATCGCGAGTGAGTTTCGTCCTTCATGATGCGTTATCTGGCTATGCAAACCAACCTCTTTATGGATGCGGATTTTATTCTATCGTGTTATCGTCATGTCCGGCTTGATCGCCAAAGGCAAATTCCTATCTCATGACTCCGGATATCAAACAACTTGTTACCCAGATTCAGGGGAACTGTGACATATCGGATGCGCGGCATGCCGGGGACTATACGATGTGTATTTATTTGTTACGCATGCGTGAATACTATCGATGGGCGTACCAGATACCAATGAGCGCAAAACTGAGTCACCGCGATGTTGGTGCGTGGGTCGAAACCAAGGAGGCGCTTTGGGATTTATTGCTTGAATCGGATTACCACGCCTTAACATTCGGTGGTCAAACTCATAACCCGTTTGACCACGATGAGATCAATCAGTGGCTGAAAACAGCAGGGTTGGTTTATAGCGCGGGATTTAGCCGTGGTGGAAAACCGGTATTCGTATTAGCGGAACTGTTAGAACAAGAAAAATCTGACGCTTACAACTTGTATATTACAGGCAACGAGTACGCGCGGGAGTTGTCGGCGCCACCTGCAATGTCACGAGGTAGAACTATATTCATTCGCAAGGAATGTTTGCGGCGCATGATTTGGGAAATGGTGGAGGAATGGCGCTGGCACAAACCCCGCAACGCCATGTTTCGCGCAATGGAATGTCATGGGATGGATGTTGATATTGAACAGACGGTGGACGCCATCGCTGAGGCCGAACTCGAGAATGTTATCTTGCACGAAGTCGGTGAAATTGTTGCCGGTGAAATATTGGGGCCTGCTTGGGAAGACATGCTGTTTGAGTTAAATACACAACCGGCCGAGATCGTCGCCAGGGCGGTTCGTGATAACTTGGCTGATTGTCTTTCGGCGTTGCCTGCGTTGTTGCATGGTGAAAACGTCCCATCCATTCATTTCTATTTCGCCCATTTTCATCCATTGCGAAAGAAGATGTTTCCAACTTTAGGCAAGGCATACCAGACTTGGGTTGAAAATCATGATTTAAAGCCATTGAAGCAAACCGTTCGGCGTGGCCGTGAACATTGGCAGGAAGTGGCCGAAAAAATGGTAGCAATACATCATGATTGCGGCGAAAAATGTGTGACCCATGTCGAGTCTTTTGTTGAGCAACACGCACTTTAATTTACTACGAGTTAATTATTTCGCGATTCGCGCCAAGGTCGCTCCCACAATACCCATTCTTACCATTTTAGTCACTTAGTAACGGGCACGGATCGCAAGTTTTGACGATGTTGTTACGACTATCGAATGTTCTTGATTCCAACGACCTATCGAGGGTGCGACAGTTACTCGCCGATGCTGCCTTTGTTGATGGTAAGTTGTCTGCGGGCAAGATAGCGCGTCAGGTGAAATCCAATGAGGAGTTACCAAAAGATGCTCCGGTTCAGGACAAGCTGAATCAAATCGTGATGCGCAGATTAATCGCGCATCCCTCATACAAAGCGGCTGCTCTACCGCATCGGGTTGCCGCCCCCTACTACGCGCGTTATCGCGAAGGGATGGGTTACGGGCAACACATCGACGATCCCATAATGGGCGTTGGCCCGCGTTATCGTTCCGACATCGCGATTACTATATTTCTTAACGATAGCAGTGAATACGAAGGTGGCGAATTGTCAATTCGAACACCTTCTGGTGAACAACAGATCAAATATCCGGTGGGAGACGCGGTGTTATATCCGGCGTCCACTTTACATTGTGTTAACGAAGTCACAGCTGGCGAACGGCTGGTCGCTGTTACCTGGGTTCAAAGCTTGGTGCGTGATGCGTCGCAGCGTGAACTGTTGTTCGAATTACATTTGGCTCGGGAAAAACTGCTCGTGAATTCGCCTGATGCGCCGGAAACTGCACGGATAGATTATGTCTACACGAATCTGGTTCGAATGTGGTCGGAGCTATAACGGTGTAGAACCGACTGTATCTTTTCGGCCTCAATGAATCTTGAATTGTTTACAGATCGATTGCTTCTTCGTCCTCTGCGTCTCGAAGATGTGGATTTGGGTATTGAGATGTTCACGGACCCAGAAGTCGTGCGTTATGTCGGTGGTATGCAAACAGTCGACAAAATCCGGGTGGAAATGCCACTCTATGTTAAACGGTGCGGCGGGGGTTGCATCGGTATCTGGTGTGTTCTTGACAAAGAAACGTCGGAAAAACTGGGGACGTGCGTTCTGCTACCCATGCCTATAGACGAAGATGACACCAATTGGGATTTGGTTGAAGGTCCGGATATACCTGATTGTGAGATCGAGGTTGGTTATATTCTTAAACCGTCGGCATGGGGAAAGGGATACGCTACGGAAATCTGCAAACGCTTGTTAAAGTTCGCGTTTGAAGAAACTCCGCTGGAGGAAGTTGTGGCATGTACTGATGAGAATAATGACAAGTCTCAGCACGTGTTGATCAAGTGTGGCCTGCGAAGCGAAGGTAAACGACGTGCGTACGGCGAGCAGACACCGTGTTTTCGTATTACTCGGGAACAGTGGTTGTCGGAGAAGCGATTTTGAATCTAAGAATCGTTTCGACATCCAGAATCCTGGATTCCGCTTCGCTCCATCCGGGTTACGGACGCTATAAATAGGATTGTCGCTCGGATCGTCGTCGTCCCGCTTTTTGGATCACCCGGCCCCGAATAGCTTCAAGACCAGGGATCTCCACCGTTTCATAGTCGTCGTTCAGCGGTTTTAGAAACCAGCGTTGATCGCGGATATTGAGTTGCCTTAATATGTATTCGCCATCGTGCTCGGCTATGACATAACTTCCATCATCGACTACGACACCGGGTTCAACGATGACGATAGCGCCATCACCAAACTCAGGTTCCATGCTGTCGCCCAAGACCTGAAGTGCAAAGGGTTCGCTACCGGCACATCCGCTCATGATAAATTGATTATAGGTGATTAATCGGTTTATTAATAACTTTGTCAAAGTATGGCATGGGCTAAATTCTCATCTGCGCATAACAGTTTTTTATTCATGCTGTGTCGATGTCTCAGCAAGAAAACGATAAATGACATATAACAGATCGCTTATCGGTTTAATCATTAATCATGATTAGTATATTTCGATTCATTGGGACAGAATACAGCTTACGATATTTCCTACTGACTTAACTACATCCAAAGGTATTAGCTGACGATGGGTAACGAACTAGATGCAGCGGCTCGCTACAAAGCGGGTGTTCTCGAATACAAACGCATGGGTTATTGGGAGCCCGACTACCAGCCTAAGGACACCGATGTTATTTGTGTGTTTAGGATTACGCCACAAGAGGGCGTCGATCCCGTTGAAGCGGCTGCGGCGGTGGCAGGCGAATCATCAACCGCCACATGGACGGTTGTTTGGACTGACCGGTTAACGGCGTGCGAAAAATATCGCGCCAAGGCTTATCAAGTCGATCCGGTGCCGAATACCGGTGAGGATACGGGAACGGAGGCGCAATACTTTGCTTATGTGGCTTATGATCTCGATCTGTTCGAAGAGGGTTCGATTGCCAACATGACGGCCTCTATCATCGGCAACATTTTCGGCTTTAAACCGCTCAAAGCGTTGCGTTTGGAGGACATGCGCATTCCGGTCGCCTATCTCAAAACATTTCAAGGCCCTGCGACGGGAATTGTTGTTGAGCGCGAACGTCTGGATAAATACGGCCGTCCGTTGTTAGGTGCTACCGTTAAACCCAAGTTGGGTTTATCCGGTAGAAATTACGGCCGGGTGGTGTACGAAGCGCTCAAAGGCGGGCTGGATTTCACCAAGGATGACGAGAATATCAACTCGCAACCGTTTATGCATTGGCGCGACCGGTTTCTGTATTGCATGGAGGCGGTCAACCGAGCGCAGGCCATGACGGGCGAAATAAAAGGAACGTATCTCAATGTTACCGCCGCGACCATGGAAGACATGTACGAGCGTGCCGAGTTCGCGAAAGAGCTGGGTTCGGTGATTGTGATGATTGATTTAGTGATCGGTTATACCGCTATTCAATCCATGGCCAAATGGGCGCGTGACAACGACTTGATCTTGCACTTGCACCGCGCTGGTCATTCGACTTATACCCGGCAGAAGTCTCACGGTGTTGCTTTTCGGGTTATTTCCAAATGGATGCGCATGGCCGGTGTCGATCATATTCATGCGGGTACGGTGGTGGGAAAACTAGAAGGTGATCCGAATGCCATTGCCGGTATTTACGATGTTCTGCGCGAAACCCGCAACCCGCAAAATCTGCCCCACGGTCTGTTCTTCGATCAGGAATGGGCTTCATTGAATCGCGTGATGCCGGTAGCCTCGGGTGGCATACATGCCGGACAAATGCATCAGTTGATCCACTATCTCGGCGAAGATGTGGTGTTGCAGTTTGGCGGCGGAACTATTGGACATCCGCAAGGTATTGAAGCAGGCGCCACCGCAAACCGGGTCGCCCTAGAGTCAATGATATTAGCGCGTAACGAAGGCCGGGATTATCTGGCCGAAGGCCCGGACATTCTCAATCAAGCGGCCAAGCATTGTAAACCTTTGGAGGCGGCCTTGGAAACGTGGAGAGACATCACTTTTGATTATGCTTCGACCGACACACCGGATTTCGTTCCGCTTGAAACTGTCAGTATGTAGCTCATCGCAAAAACCGATTGCTAGAGATAAAACTATGAAACTAACACAAGGTACCTTTTCTTTTTTACCTGATTTGACCGACGAGCAAATCGCCAAGCAGATCAAATATTGCCTCGATAACGGTTGGGCAGTCAGCGTGGAGTACACCGACGACCCACATCCGAGGAACACCTATTGGGAAATGTGGGGCATGCCCATGTTCGATCTGAAAGATCCCGCCGGGATTATGTTGGAACTAAACGATTGCAGAAAAGCGTTTCCTAGTTACTATGTTCGAGTGAACGCGTTTGATGCGACCAACGGTGTTGAAAGTCTACGCATGTGTTTTATAGTCAACCGGCCGAACGAGGAGCCGGGCTTTCATTTACAAAGAACCGAAAGAGGTGGTCGGCAGATTAGTTATACGACGCACACGTATGCCTGTGACAAGCCTTCGGGTAGCCGTTATTCATAAAATAACTCATGTTCAATACGTGTTAGACCTATGACGGAAGACAAAGTAGTCGCCATTAGTCCAGATAGCGAAGAGACGACAGTCGATCTTCATGCGGAGTTTGAGAGAACACATATTGGCGATGTACTGGATCGTTTGGATCAGGAATTGGTCGGCCTAAAACCGGTCAAGACACGCATTCGCGATATAGCCGCGCTGTTATTGGTTGACCGGGTCAGGCGGCAACATGAGTTAGTGTCGGAAGCACCCACGTTGCACATGAGCTTTACCGGTAATCCAGGCACCGGCAAAACTACCGTCGCTCTGCGTATGGCGGAGATCTTGCATAAGCTTGAATACATTCGTGAAAACCATTTAGTCACCGTGACTAGGGATGACCTGGTGGGTCAATATATCGGCCACACTGCGCCGAAAACCCGGGAAGTGATCAAGAAAGCAATGGGTGGGGTTTTGTTCATTGACGAAGCCTACTACCTATACCGGCCGGAAAATGAACGGGACTATGGTCAGGAGGCCATCGAAATCCTGTTGCAAATTATGGAGAACAACCGTGACGATCTTGTAGTGATCCTCGCCGGATATAAAAATCGTATGGATACATTTTTTGCCAGCAACCCCGGTATGCGTTCACGTATCGCGCATCATCTTGAGTTTCCCGATTACAGTGCGGAAGAGTTGTTCGCTATTGGTAAGCTCATTTTGGCTGGACAGAACTATCGATTGAGTGAGGAAGGTGAAAAGGCGTTCCTAGAATACATTCAACACCGAATGCGATTGCCGCACTTTGCGAATGGAAGGTCCATACGTAACGCATTAGATCGCGCACGTTTGAGACAAGCGAATCGTTTGTTGAAGAGCCAGTCACGCAATCTTACCCGCTTGGACTTAATGACTATCGAAGCGGAAGAAATTTATGCCAGCCGTGTGTTTACTGAGGGTAAATTGGATACGGATGGGCAAACACGCGATGTGCAGCCGTAGTCTTGCTTCACGAAAAATGACCGATTCTTAAATTTGAGTAATTGTTTATGTCAGTAACTAGACGCGAGAAAGCAAATGCGATTCGGGCCTTGAGTATGGATGCGGTGCAAAAGGCGAAATCCGGTCATCCGGGTATGCCCATGGGAATGGCGGATATCGCCGAAGTGTTGTGGAGTGATTATTTAAAGCACAATCCCGCCAACCCGAATTGGATGGATCGTGACCGTTTCGTCTTGTCCAACGGGCACGGGTCAATGTTGTTGTACGCTTTACTGCATCTCACTGGCTACGATTTATCCATGGATGAGATTAAACGCTTCCGCCAATTGCACTCGAAAACGCCGGGACACCCTGAATACGGTGATACACCCGGTGTGGAAACCACCACCGGACCGTTGGGGCAGGGGCTTGCCAATGCGGTCGGCATGGCGTTGGCGGAGCGGACGCTAGCGGCGCAATTTAACCGCGGCAATCACAATATTGTTGATCATTTTACATATGTCTTTGCCGGCGATGGTTGTTTGATGGAAGGGATTTCGCATGAAGCGTTTTCTTTTGCCGGTACTCACGGTTTGGGTAAGCTGATTGTATTTTATGATGACAATGGTATTTCCATTGACGGTGAGGTTGCCGGTTGGTTTACCGATAACACACCAAAACGATTTGAAGCTTATGGTTGGCAAGTTGTCCCCCAAGTGGACGGACATGACAGTGAGGCAATACGCCAAGCCATAGAAACGGCGCAATCGGATTTGAGTCGGCCTACACTGATCTGCTGCAAAACCGTGATTGGTTTCGGCTCTCCTAACAAGGCGGGTAAGGAATCGGCTCACGGCGCGCCGCTGGGCGACGATGAGATTGAATTGGCACGTGAACAACTGCAGTGGAACTACGAATCCTTTGTCATCCCGGAAGATATTTATGTGTCATGGAATGCGGAACAGCGAGGGGTGAAGGCGGAATCGGATTGGAATTCTCGGTTCGAGGAATATCAGCGAGAGCACCCGGAGTTCGCTGCGGAATTAGAGCGCCGTCATGCCGGTCGGTTGCCTGAAACATGGTCAGATCACGCCGACGTATTCATCGGCGAAGTCAACGATGCTGCAGAAAGTCTGGCGACACGCAAGGCTTCGCAAAATGCCCTCAATGGTTTCGCGACTGAACTTTCCGGACTCATTGGTGGATCGGCCGATCTGACGGGTTCCAACTTGACACAGTGGAAAGGTTGCGAAACTAATTCGCCAGATAACCCACACGGCAGTTACATTTACTACGGCGTGCGGGAATTTGGCATGGCGGCTATTTCGAACGGGATCGCCTTGCACGGAGGTTTTAAATCTTTTTGCGCGACCTTTTTAATGTTTTCCGAATACGCACGTAACGCCTTGCGTATGGCGGCCTTGATGAAACTGCCCAATGTATTTGTGTTTACCCATGATTCCATCGGTCTTGGTGAAGACGGGCCGACCCATCAGGCGGTTGAGCAAACTGCGACGCTGCGTTTAATTCCGAATATGTCTGTGTGGCGTCCCTGCGATGCAGTGGAATCAGCGATGGCTTGGCGCGCTGCTATCGAACGCGATGATGGTCCTTCCAGTTTATTATTCACCCGCCAAAGTGTTGCCCATCAGTCTCGGACTGCTGAGCAAATCCAAAATATTTCCAAAGGCGCTTATGTATTGAAAGATTGTTCCGGAACACCGGATGCGATTTTGATTGCGACGGGTTCGGAGGTAGGCCTAGCGATGCAGGCGGCGCAGTCACTCGGTGAATTGAGTTATGCAATCCGCGTTGTGTCCATGCCATCGACCGATGTGTTTGATCAACAAGATGCAGTGTATCGTAAATCCGTTTTGCCGCGGGCAGTGACGGCCCGCGTTGCCGTAGAGGCGGGTGTTACTCACGGTTGGCGAAAGTATGTGGGCTTGGAAGGCCGTGTCATAGGCATCGATAGTTTTGGCGTATCGGCACCTGCGGCAGATGCATTTCAGTATTTCGGTATCACGGCGGATGCGGTAGTTAGCGCGGCGTTGGAATTGCTGGAAACGGACCAGGAAGAGCTTGCAGTTGCCGCAAATAACTAAAAGATTTTTACCTTTGGGAGATTAATAAACCAATGGCCTTAATATCGTTGCGACAACTGCTCGATCATGCGGCGGAGAACCAGTACGGCGTTCCAGCATTTAATGTAAATAACATGGAACAAGTACAAGCTATCATGCGGGCGGCGGACGAAACCGATAGTCCCGTTATCCTACAGGCATCGGCAGGTGCGCGCAGTTATGCCGGCCCCGCATTCTTGCGCCACTTGTTGGAAGCCGCGGTCGAAACCTGGCCACGCATTCCGGTAGTGATGCATCAAGATCACGGTGCCTCACCGGCTGTTTGCCAGCGGTCGATTCAACTTGGGTTTAGTTCGGTGATGATGGACGGCTCTCTTGGCGAGGACATGAAAACACCTATGTCGTTTGATTACAACGTCGACGTGACAAAACGAGTAGTGGACATGGCTCATGCTTGTGGTGTTTCAGTAGAAGGTGAATTGGGATGCCTTGGCTCGTTGGAAACTGGCGAAGCGGGTGAAGAAGACGGCTCCGGCGCGAGTGGTGTGCTGTCCCATGAACAACTGCTTACCGATCCAGACGAGGCAGAGAGTTTTGTCCGTGAGACCAAGGTCGACGCACTGGCTATCGCCATCGGCACCAGTCACGGTGCTTATAAGTTTACCCGTCCGCCCACAGGCGATATTTTGGCAATTGACCGAATTAAGGAATTACACCAACGTTTGCCCAACACACATCTGGTCATGCACGGGTCGTCGTCGGTGCCACAAGAATGGTTGACTATTATTAACCAATACGGTGGTGATATGGGTAAAACCTACGGCGTACCGGTTGAAGAAACCCAACAAGGAATTAAACATGGAGTGCGCAAAGTCAACATCGATACCGACTTGCGTATGGCCAGCACGGGTGCTGTCAGGCAGTTTTTAACAGAACATCCGGCTGAATTCGATCCGCGCAAATTTTTAAAGGCTTCTACTGCAGCGATGCAAAGTATCTGTAAATATCGTTATGAAGCTTTTAGGTGTTCCGGGCAGGCGTCAAAACTACAACCAATCAGCTTGGAAACTATGTCGGTACGCTATGCTAGTGGCGAGTTCCAACCTTTGATGCATTAGAACAATACTTCATGTCCACCAAACATCCTATTATTGCAGTCACTGGTTCGTCCGGTGCGGGTACCAGCACGGTAAAGCAGGCCTTCGAACATATCTTTTATCGTGAAAATGTAAACCCCTGCATTGTTGAAGGGGACAGTTTTCACAAGTTCGACCGCTATCAGATGCGTGAACAAGTGGCCAAAGCCCTGAAGGAGGGCTCGAATTTGAGCCACTTCGGCCCGCAAGCCAATCATTTCGATAAGCTGGAAGCCTTGTTCCGTCAATACAGTGAGAGTGGCAAAGGGCAACGGCGAAAGTACCTACACAATGAGGAAGAGGCCGCGCAATACGACGAACGCCCAGGAACGTTTACCGATTGGGAAGATATTCCAGAAGACACCGATGTTTTGTTCTACGAGGGGTTGCACGGCGGTGTTGCTAACGCCGAGGTTAATGTTGCGCAGTTTGTCGATTTATTAATTGGCGTAGTGCCCATCGTGAACCTGGAGTGGATACAAAAAATTCACCGTGACACCGCAGACCGGGGTTATGCGCCGGACGATGTGACGGACAATATTCTGCGACGTATGCACGACTACGTGCACTACATCACCCCGCAATTTTCGCGCACTGATATCAATTTTCAGCGTGTGCCAACGGTGGATACGTCGAATCCATTTATTGCCCGGGACATACCCGTCGCGGACGAAAGCTTTGTAGTGATCCGTTTTAGCGACCCCGTCAAGTTCGATATCGATTTTCCCTATCTGTTGTCGATGTTGCGCGATTCATTCATGTCCCGCCGCAATACGATTGTTGTGCCGGGCGGTAAAATGGGGCTTGCCATAGAAATTATTTTGTCGCCCATAATTGACAAAATGATGAATCAACGGCGCCTTTTACAGAAATCTACTCGCCAGCAAGACTAAGCTTGGTTGGAGGCTAATCTCCGACTTAACACTGGAAATACCTCTTGCAGAATCGGATAATGGAGTAATCCCGATGAAAAAATCGGATTTCCATCTGTTAGTAACAATAAAGATCACGATGATATCGAAGAGGTAACACCATGAGTACTATAGCCGACGTATTGAAGAACAAGGGCTCTGATGTTTGGTCGGTTACGTCTGAAACCAGCGTTTACGACGCAATTAAATACATGGCTGAAAAAGAAATCGGTGCGTTGGCGGTGGTCGACAACGACAAAATGGTCGGAATCGTGTCCGAACGCGACTACGCCCGCAAAGTCATCCTCGAGAACAAATCATCAAAAGACACCCCGGTCGGAGACATTATGACGGAACGTGTCATTTATACGCGCCCGGATCAACGTGTCGATCATTGTTTGGCAATTATGAATGAGAATCACATTCGTCACATGCCCGTGTTGGGTGAAGAGAAATTAGTTGCCATGCTCTCGGTTAAAGACCTGGTCAACGTGATTATCGAAGAACAACAAATACTCATCAAACAACTAGAAACTTACATAATGGGTTAAGTATTCGCCACTTACCCGTTCCAATCCAGAGCCATTATCAGGATTGTATGTCTTACGATGAGGACTTTGTAGCGGCTCTGGAGTGGATGTGGGGTGAAGGGTTCTTATCACCGGGTGGGCCGGAAGAAGTTGGCGAAATTCTCAAAGGCGTTGAAATCGCTGGTAAAGAGGTGCTGGATATAGGCTGCGGCATTGGTGGTATCGATTTATTACTAATAAATCAGTTCAACGCCGGCCGGGTCGTTGGAATTGATATCGAACCGGAATTGGTCGCGAAAGCACGACAACGCATTGAAAAAGCCGGTCTGTCCGACCGCATCGAAGTGAAGCGTGTAAGGCCCGGTCCCCTCGAATTTTCGAATGCTAGTTTTGATATTGTGTTTACAAAGGATTCTTTAATTCACATCGAAGACAAGCAAGCAATTTTTAACGAAATCTTTCGAGTGTTACGACCCGGTGGACATTTTGCTGCGAGCGATTGGTTAGGATCCGATACCCCTGCATCGCCTGAGATGAAACACTGGTTAGAACTGGTGGGCCTTGAATTTAATTTATGCACAGCCGCTGACATGGGGAATTTTTTGCACAACGCAGGTTTTGAGCGGATTGCACTGCGTGATCGAAACGATTGGTATGCAGATATTGTTCGCGATGAAATTGCCAGTGTGTCGGGAGAAAAACAAAGGCTGCTTGCCGATAAATTGGGTGAAGATGTAGCGCGGCATCGATTAGAAAGTTCTACGGCAAAACTCAAAGTGGTAGAGCATGGTGAGTTGCGGCCGACCCACATGTTCGCATCCAAGCCTTGATATGGCATTAAATCAATTTTTGGCCATCCTGAGAAAAGTAAAGATAAAAAGCCGGAAATGGCAGACGCCAGAGCCGGCTTTTTCAACGAAACTTACTAAAACACGATATGTGATTCTACATCGTTTTTTAGATCTTTATTGGGTTTGAGAATCCGCTTGTGAGTTGTCTGCCTGCTCGCCCCGCTGTTGCAAAGCATAGGTATTGGGATCGAACATCTTAAACCAATCGTCCCAATCAAAACTCTGCGTTAGTGATTCCGCACCGGTTGGCAGGGTATAGGTTGCAGGATTCATCTGTTGCATATAGGTCATTGGATTCATGAACACTGTGTAGTTTGCTGGGTTTGCCATTTGCATATAGTTGTTGAGATCCATACCATGTACGTATGCCGTCGGTGTCATCCACCACATATAAGTGGCTGGGTCCATAAAGGTCACGTAATTCGCCGGGTTCATCCAAGCCATCCAAGTATTGGGGTTTAGAAATTGCATATAGAATTGTGGTTGCATGAATTGAGTGTAGTTGGCTGGGTTGGTGAACGCCATGTGCCAATCGACATGGGTTTTGGGGGAAATAATTTTGGCCCAGCTCGCCGGGTGTGCGGGGTTAAACGGCATTAGCATGCCGGGTTGCGAGAATGTTTTGCCATTTGATCCCCAAGTGGCAAGATCGAACCAGTTGTGAACCGCACGTTGATTTTGATTACCGGATGATGTGTCCCCATGACTCTCGTCTGTCGAGGCTGAGGAAACAACAAACAAAAACATCAAACTCGCAACGAAATACAAAGAGAGGGATATCTTGCGCATAGTTAAATACCTTTGGTTTTAGATGCAGATAGTTGACGATCTTCCCACCTCAATACTTGTGATGTCGCCGTCAAATCCGCGTTCTGCTCCGGCGTCAAAAACGTCTAAGGTCATTGAGGCCACAATTTAAACTGGTCGTTAAGATATAACTGGCATCTCTGGGGCCGCGCGCTTGCTAAGCAACTCCGCTCCGCTATCGCGTATCACGATATTCTCTTCGTGCACCATGAGCTTTCCGGGAGCAAAACACATTCCAGGTTCAATGGTAATTACCATACCGGGTTCAAGCACGGTATTGTCGTCAGGCATGTTCGACAAACCTTCCGTAAGTTGCATACCCAGCCCATGACCTAATCGCCCCACATCATTTCCGCGAGCGCCACCTTGTTGCAGTATATCCCACATGGTAGCGGCAAGTTCGGACGGTGTCGTACCCGGTCGTGCGGCGTCGATGCCTGCTTCGGTCGCTTGATAAACAGTATTGTAAGCACGTTTACATTCGTTCGGAACGTCACCAAAGGCAAAATTGCGATCGAAATCGCAAAAGTATCCGTCAAACGTAGTACCCGTGTCGATGATTAAGACATCGGATTTATTGAGAACACGGTCAGTCGGTCCCATAATGATGTTGTCATAGCCATTAGGGCCGGATGCAGCAATTAAATAGGGTGAACCGTCGGCGCCGCGATTGAGCAAATCAATTTTTAATTTACGGCAAATCTCGCGTTCGCTCTCACCCGTGGAGATTTTGTTTGGTAGATCAACGAATGCATCCGAAGTCAACTCGCATACATAACGAATTTTGTTTATTTCCGCTTCGGATTTTATAGCTCGAACGGCGCGTACTAACATTCCTGCATCGGTAAACTCGAAACTTGACAGTTTGTGCAATAACGTCTCGAAGTCAGCGGCAGGCATTCGAATATGGGTTTCGTGTCCCATAGGTACGCCGATACGCCCAAATCGCTGCGGAAGATTTTTGATTGCAGTCACCAACGAAGAAATACCGTCATCAGCAGGTTGGGGTGACGGCCAGGTACGGATGTCTTCCAACCAGGTTTCGCGCATACCGGCTGCCCCGATTTCGGGAATAACAGCTATCGGTTTGCCCTCGGCAGGCACAATCAAATACCACGGACGAGTAGGGCTTTCCCAGAACTGGCTGTGAAAACCGGAAAAATATACCGTACTTCTGGTTCAGTAGTTAAAAACAGCGCATCCATGCGTTGTTCATGCATCAACGCCTGTGCCCTCGTGGTACGGTGTTCGAACTCGGACACTGCAAAACCCCGCTCAGGTGGGCTTATGTCGGTGGCATGACCGTTCATTATATTGGCACCTCGTTGCCGAACATTGTTCAATTGTCCGTTGGGAGTGTATCACCGTGTAATACCAACCTTCGCTCTGACATTATAAAGTAATGTCAACTCACTGCTGTCCCGTTAAGGGATGAAAAAAGGCTTGGTTTTTGTTAGGTATTGATACAATAGGGTTTGCAACAACTCATTGAATCAAAACCAAAACCAAGCCATGGCACATTATAATACAGTTCTGAATCAAATCCTCAAAATTGTTCCAAGACATGATTTCGAGCAACTGGCGAATCAGCATCATAGCGGGCGCTCGTTCCGCAAAGCCTCACGCTGGAGTCAGTTTGTGGCAATGACGGTAGGACAACTATCAGGGCGCTACAGCCTACGGGATATTGTTGAGAATTTGTCGGCGCAATCGCATCGTCTTTATCCTGTAGGCAGTCGGGATCTGGATCGCGTTGTGTGCTTACCTGAGTAATTTATTCGAACCTGATTTCGAACTCGACTATAAAAGTGAACTAGATGACCCGTTAGTGTCTCTTTCGGGGATGGTGGAAACCCCTCGCCTTCAGGCGAAGGAAAGTTGAGCCGTACGTTCGCGAAGCGAACGTAGGCTATTTTTGTTTTGATACCGGTTTGTATTCAGTCGACTTCCAGTCGACATTGATCCAATCGTAAGCATTAATGAAAATGAACCAGCTATATATTAGCTGCCATTAGAACCCCTCGACTTATAGTCGAGGGTAATTCAGTTTTGTCGCAACATGAGAGTGCAGCCGCTTAAGCCGCTTTCTTATTTCGCGCCGGGGAATTAGATCACGCGTTGGTACCACGCATGAGCGGTGGCAATGTTAAGAGACTTGCTGGTAAGTGCTTATCTAGTTAATTGCTCAAAGCCTGAGAGTATCTCAGCAGCGGTGCCGAAAATGACCGCCTTAGGAGGGTTTCCGGTTGGCGCTTATACCAATGGATTTACCCACATTCCAAACAAGCGGGTTTTAGCAATGATGCCTCGACGCCCGAAGCGCGTTTCGCTCTCGATCCCAATGCATATGCGGATTTTGCGAGACAATGAGTGCGCTATGGTGCGAGAATTATCGGTCGGTGTTGTGAAATAGGTCCGAAACATATCACCCGGTTAGCGGAAGTTTTGCTGTGATCGCAGTGTCTGGCGTATGATGGCGACGTAACAAGTAGCGAGATACAAAAAATGCCCGATCCACACGAAGTTTCACCGGCATATGACTACCCCCTTTTAATTAAACATCTTTTGCACACGCCGTTGGCCATCGCTCCACAACAAGAAATTGTTTATGCTGATAAATTGAGGTATAGCTATCAAGAGTTTAACCAACGCATCGCACAACTCGCCGGCGGATTACGATCATTGGGTGTTAAACCTAGGAATACGGTGGCGGTCATGGATTGGGATAGCCATCGTTATTTGGAATGTTTTTTTGCTGTGCCTATGCTGGGTGCAGTATTGCATACCATCAACGTGCGTCTCGCACCGGAGCAAATTCTTTACACCATCAATCATGCGGAAGACGATTTAATTCTTGTGCATAGCGATTTTATTCCGCTAGTCGAACAAATAAAGAACCGGTTCGAACGTCCCATTAAATTAGTTTTGTTGCGCGACCACCAAACGGACGTTCAATCGAGTGTTGATGCCGAATACGAAGAATTACTCCGGGCGCAAAGTGGTGAATTTGATTTTCCGGATTTCGATGAACAAGCCCGTGCAACGACTTTCTACACGACTGGTACGACGGGGGATCCGAAAGGGGTTTACTATAGTCATCGCCAATTAGTGTTACATACGCTCGCGGTTGGCGCAGGTCTGGGATCGGCAGTAGGGCAGGGGCGGTTTCATCGTAACGACGTGTACATGCCGATAACGCCGATGTTTCATGTGCACGCATGGGGAATTCCTTATGTCGCTACACTCATGGGTGTAAAACAAATTTATCCCGGGCGCTATGAACCGGATACGTTATTGAAATTAATCCGAGACGAAAAGGTCACCTTTTCGCATTGCGTTCCGACTATTTTACATATGCTGTTGAGTTCTCCCATTGTCGACGAGATCGATTTATCTAACTGGTCAGTGATTATCGGTGGCTCCGCATTGTCGCGTGGCCTGGCCAGAGCCGCAATGGATAAGGGAATCGACATTTATGGTGGTTACGGAATGTCCGAGACTTGCCCGGTTCTGACGATTGCGCAACTTGAACCGGAAATCACCCAGAAGAGTGCGGATGAGCAACTTCACTTCCGTTGTAAGGCTGGACGCCCAATACCAATGGTAGATATACGTGTGGTGGATGATGACATGAACGACGTCATCCACGACGGTGTTAGTACCGGCGAAGTCGTTGTTCGTTCACCGTGGTTGACACAAGGCTATTTAAAAAACCCTGAAGGTTCGGAAGAGTTGTGGAGTGGTGGCTATTTGCACACCGGCGACATTGGTAATATAGACGCCAATGCCTACTTGCAAGTAACGGATCGGATAAAAGATGTCATCAAATCCGGTGGCGAATGGATTTCATCATTAGCATTGGAAGACATTATTTCGCAGCTTGCCGGAGTATCCGAAGTCGCTGCCATAGGTATCCCTGACGAACGCTGGGGCGAAAGGCCTATGGTATTAGTCGTTCGAAACTCAGAGGCTAAGACACCCGTTTCCGACGCGGAAATCCGTAGTCATGTCGGCCAATATGTTGAAAGCGGTGACATTTCCAAATGGGCCATGCCCGAACGCGTTGAATTTGTCGACGCGATTCCAAAAACCAGTGTAAGCAAGCTGGATAAAAAACTAATACGGCAACAACACACTAGCGCCGAAGCCGATAAGTAGCATCCAGCGGACTACTTTTGCTGTCGTCCGAATTCTCTCCTAACAGCTGCGTCTATCATCCGCGCAATTATCAAACTCAATTTCTACCGTAGCGTGCCTGGCATCAAAGCGTTCGCGTAAGCGAGCTTTGATCTGCGCGGTAATGTGGTCGGGTTGGGAGTTTTGCGGCACACGTGCGTGCAACGTCACCAGTTTTCTCTCCTGGGTCAACGACCAGGTGTGGACATGATGCACTTCCTCAACATCGCGCAAGGTCTCAATAAGATCAGGCCCGATGTTTTGCACATCCAATCCTTCGGGTGCACCTTCAAGCAGAATATGCCCGGATTTAACGACGAGTCTCCAGGCACTACGTAACAGGATCAATGCGATAAGGATCGATAATAATGGGTCGATCGGTGTCCAACCAGTCAGCACAATCACCAAGCCTGCAATTAACGCAGCCACCGAGCCGAGTAAATCGCCGAGCCCATGCAAGGTGGCGCCGCGAATATTTAAATTCTCCCGGTCACCGCCGTGTAAAATCCAAAACACCGCTACATTGACCGCAAGCCCTAACGCAGCGATGATCAACAGCGTACCACCCAATACCTCGACTGGTTTAATAAACCGTTGAATTGTCTCGTAGACAATCCATGCAATAAGAAAAAATAAAGTCAATCCATTGGCAAAAGCGACCACGATTTGAAAACGGTCATAGCCATAGGAACGGGTCCAATCCGCCGGGCGGCGGGAGATCCGAAACGCGAAGTACGCCAAGACTAGTACAAATGGGAGACCCCCCAGCTTTGCTGGGGAGGCATTCACAGTTTGACAAATCCGGGAAACGCATAGTGACTCCAAAGCGTGAGCCGCCAAGCAGCACGCAGAGGAGTCACCATGAGAAAAGTCGACAGTTTAAGTCATACCCGTTGGGAGTGTAAGTACCCTGTTGTTTTTATTCCGAAATACCGAAAGAAGCGGATATTCGGTCAAGTTCGGCGAGAATTAGGAGAAGTCTTTCACCGTTTGGCCCATCAGAAAGAAAGCCGGATTGAACAAGGCCACTTAATGCCGGATCATGTGCATATGCTGTTATCGATCCCACCGAAGTATGCGGTATCGCAGGTGGTGGGATTTATCAAAGGTAAAAGTGCGATCCACATAGCCCGTACCTATGCAAGGCGCAAGCGCAATTATGTGGGTCAGCATTTTTGGGCCAGAGGCTACTTTGTCTCGACGGTAGGTCGGGATGAGGAAGTGATCAGACAATACATCAAGTCCCAAGAGGCGGAAGATCGTCGAGTCGATCAGTTCACCTTGGTATAGTCAACAACCGCTTTGAGCGGTTCACAATTAAAGCCCCCGGCTTTGCCGGGGGATGCTTACTGATCCGGCATCGGTCAGCATATGTGCTGCGTCGGCAAGCAGTGCCATCGAACCGGCAATGATCCCACCGATGATCTCAGCAAACATAAACCCACCGGTTATCAACGTCGCCCAAAGGACGCGTCGTTCGTTATTGGGAGCATGTGAACGAGTCACGTTAATAGACCTGTTAACTCAACTGAATCGCTATCCGGCATTGAAACGTTTAAGCGAGGCGGGTGGTTCGGATGATTAAGAGATTCAAGAATTATATAGAATTCTTGAAGTGTGCTACGCTCATCCCTTCCATACTTTGGTAACTCTAGCCTTTCGGTGAAAAATAAATTAGTTAAAAAGCATGAGTAAATTTAAGACGGATTTCGTATCCAATGTGGACAAAGCCGAATGGCGAATCTTGTTTGAAGGTTACGCGGATTTTTATAAAGTAGCGATGAACGACGACATTGCCAATAAGGTTTGGAACTGGTTGCTTGACCCTGGTCACATATTGGAAGGATTGCTAACTCGGGACGACACAGGTGCAGCCGTTGCGATTGCCCATATGCGCGCTTGTCCGCGGCCGTTAGGTGGTAGTGATATAGGGTTTCTCGACGATATGTTTGTGCTACCTGCCGCGCGTGGCAGCGGAGCGGCAGATGCAGTATTCGCGGCGTTGAAAGAATTGGCTGCAGAGCATAGCTGGTCTTCGATTCGATGGATTACGCAGCATTTCAATGAGCGTGGTCGGGCATTTTATGACCGTTATACTGACGGTCCTACAGACTTTATCGTGTATCAGTGGGCACAGGAATGATGCTTGGCCTTTTATTCATGCGGTATAGTACCCACTATAATAAGCCGTTACTATGAACACGACATCACCGCTCAAAGAATCACCCGCCGTAGCGGATCGGCGCAACGGTCGACGACACCAAAGATTCGCGCTCGTTCCTTAATTCCCATCTTATCTTAGTCAGTCCAAGCTTGGACTGATTATTTTCTGTGCGGCTACTCTATAACGCAGTAGCCACGTATATGTTTCTATATTTGTTCTGAGTTGTCGTATTTAAATGAAAAACACAAGACTTGCGGTTGATATAGGCGGCACTTTTACGGATGTTGTATTGGAACTCAACACGACACCTAAAACCTATGTGACAGCGAAAACGCCGACCACACCGGATAACCCGGTCGAAGGCGCCATATCCGCTATTCAGGCGGCATTGGGCGACGCAAATATTCAACCCGATAGCGTCGGACTTTTTATACATGGTACTACGCTGGCCACTAATATTTTAATAGAAAAGAAGGGGGCAACCGTGGGTGCTGTGTTAACAGAGGGGTTTCGCGACATTCTCGAGATTGGTTACGAACGTCGCTACAACCAGGAAGATTTGTTCATCGATAAGCCGAATTTGCTGGTGCCAAGGGAGCGTTGCTTTACCGTGCGCGAACGGGTAGCAGCATCGGGTGAAGTATTGACATCGCTGGACGAATCTTCAGTCGAGGAAGTCGTCGATGCTTTTGATGAGGCGGGAATCGACAGCGTTGCAGTTTGTCTTCTTCACGCCTACACAAATTCTCGTCACGAAGAACGCATTGCGGAATTAATCGCAACGCGTCGCCCAGATTTGTCGGTGTCTCTGTCGTCTGGCGTGAGTCCTTCCGTGCGCGAGTTTGATCGCTTGTGTACTACCGCCGCTAATGCTTACGTGCGCCCGTTGATGGACGAGTATTTAAGCCGGTTCGAACAGGAGTTAAAACAACTCGATGTCGATTGCCCGTTCTTTATGATGACATCGGCGGGTGGCATGACAACATTGGATACTGCAAGGCACTATCCTATTCGTTTGGTCGAATCCGGTCCTTCCGGTGGTGCCATTCTCGCTAGCCGGGTGGCGGAGCAATGTGGTTTAGACCACGTCGTGTCATTTGATATGGGCGGCACCACGGCAAAATTCTGTTTAATCGACAGTGGTCAACCAATCACGTCGCGTCACTTTGAAGTTGCCAGAAGCGAACGATTTTCCAAAGGAAGTGGAATCCCAGTTCGTATTCCCACGATAGAAATGATTGAAATCGGCGCCGGCGGCGGTTCGGTGGTTGCAATAGATCAATTGCAGCGAGTCAGTATCGGGCCGCAAAGCATGGGTTCAGTGCCCGGCTCCGCATGTTTCGGCATCGGTGGCACAACAGCCACGGTAACCGATGCGGACGTGGTGCTAGGATATATCGATATGCCGAGTTTTGCGGACGAACAGATAACTGTCGATGGTGACGCCGCACGAACTGCCATAGCGTACGATGTCGGTGATACGCTCGGTTTAAATGTATCGGATGCCGCGTTTGCTGTATCGCAAGTGGTGAATGAAAACATGGCCAATGCAGGCCGGGTTCACGCCGCTGAACAGGGTACCGGTTTAGCAACCAGAACAATGATTGCATTCGGCGGTAACGGACCTCTGCATGCCACTCGTTTGGCAAAGAAAATGGATATATCGCGTGTTGTGATTCCGCCCGATCCTGGTGTCGGTTCCGCGATAGGATTTTTGTTTGCGCCAATATCGTATGAGATCGTGTCGAGTTTTTACACGACCCTGGATAAATTCGATTTCAATGGCGTTAACAAACTATTTGAAACCATGCGCGCCGACGCACTCGACGTAGTGCGTGCAGGAGACGTAGAAGCGCCTATCCAGGAAACTAGGATTGCGTATATGCGTTATTCCGGGCAGGGTCATGAGATCGAAGTAGTGTTACCAAACCGTGCACTTGCCGACTCTGATTTGGCCGTATTAACCAAAGCATATGAAGATGCTTACTGCGCGCAATTTAAACGCATCGTGCCGGGTATGCGAATCGAAGTCATGAATTGGGAGATTACTTTAAAAACAAAGGTATCTAGCATCTCACGCACTGAACCAATCGAGCAACATCGACGACTTTCAAGTGAGCAGAAACGTGAGATTTATTTCGGTGGGAAACGCGGCAAGCTCACAAGTTCAATTTTCCGGCGAGCAAACCTTATGCCTGGAGACCGTATTACCGGTCCGGCGTTGATTGTTGAATCCCAGACCACAATACTAGTCGAACCGGATTTTGTTGCCGATGTGGACTCTGACGGTAACCTGATATTGACACATCAAGCAAAAGCGCTAAACGCATTACAAGACGTTGGCAAAGGTAGAAACGTTGATAATCAGCTAATGTGGAACCGTTTGCTTGCGGTGGTCGAAGAGCAAGCGCAGGTTTTAATTCGCAGTGCTTTTAGTCCTATCGTGCGCGAATGCGGTGATATTTCCACAGGTGTGTTCGATTCCCAAGGGCGGATGCTCGTCCAAGCCGTGACCGGTACTCCAGGACATATCAACACTATGGCCGAAGGTGTTAAACACATTATCGATGCTATTCCCATCGACAAAATGAATCTAGGTGATGTTTATGTCACTAACGATCCATGGCTCGCATCAGGTCATTTAAATGACTTCATGCTAGCGCAACCGGTGTTTAATAATGGCGAAGTGATCGCATTTACCGCTTGCACATCGCATTTAGTGGACGTCGGCGGTTTGTGCATGGGACCGAATGGGAGCGATATCTATGATGAAGGCATCCTGCTACCACCGTGCAAATTGGTCAGCTCCGGCCGGGTCAACCAATTGGTATTGAACATCGTCAAAGCCAACTCACGCCGGCCGAAAGAGAACGAAGGCGATTTATATGCATTGATCGCCTGTTGCGAAGTAGGTGCTGACCGATTGCAGACCATGCTTAATGAGTATCGCATCGATACACTCGATTCCCTCGCTGAACACATTATTTCGACGTCTCGCGAGGCAACATCAACCGCCATTAAATCGGTTCCGAATGGAACATACCGGTATGAATTAAAACTGGATGGCTACGATTTTGAAATCGAACTCAAAGCCAGCCTTGCTATCACTGATGACGATATCACCCTGGATCTGGCCGGTTCGTCGCCTTGTTCCAAATACGGAATTAATGTTCCACTCAACTACGCAACGGCTTATGCCGTGTTTGCGATACGTTGCGTTGTCTCCGATAACATACCAAACAACGCCGGTTCATTGGCGCTATTTAAAGTGATCGCCCCAGAAGGATGTATTGTCAATGCAGTTCATCCTGCGCCGGTGGCGATGCGGCATACGATCGGTCAAATGTTGCCTGACCTAGTATTTGGCTGTTTACATCAAGCCTTGCCTTCGCGAGTACCCGCTGAAGGGGCGTCGTGTATGTACGATATTCCAATGCGTAGTCTTTCGGACACCGACCAAACCGATTTCGCAATAGAACTGGTTCATAACGGTGGCACCGGTGCACGCCCAAATAAAGACGGATTGTCGGCGACGGCATATCCCAGCGGTGTATGGGGATCCCAGGTAGAAGTGACCGAATGTACAGTTCCGATACGCATTCGCAGAAGAGAGTTGCGGCCGGACTCCGGTGGCGCAGGCAAATACCGCGGTGGTTTAGGGCAAGTGATCGAACTCGAATCTTCCGAGCAATCCGATTTCATGTTGTTTTTGTCTCTTGACCGTACAACGTATCCGGCCCAAGGCCGCTCGCAGGGAAAAGCCGGGGCGGTCGGTAGAGTGACATTACAATCGGGACGTGTCTTGGCGGGTCGTGGTGAGGAATTAATTGCGGGCGACGAACAACTTATTTTCGCGACACCCGGCGGTGGTGGTTATGGTGATCCATTGGATCGTACGCCGGAAGCGGTTGCCCTAGATGTAACCAGTGGTCTCGTTTCTAAACAAGCTGCACAAAGTGAATATGGGGTGGTTTTAAACGAGAGAAACGACGTGGAAATGCAAGCGACCGAATGTCTACGTGCGCAGCTCCGCAAACAATCCCGGGCCAATGCAGCATGATTAAACCCAGAGATCATCTACTCGGTCTTATGCCTTATCAACTACCGGAAGAGCCGGAAATCGATCCGGCACAGATCGTACGACTGGATCAAAATGAAAATAATCTGAATGCAAGTGAAGCTGTATTGAATGCCGCGCGAGAAGCTTGCTCGGAAAGCGCGTTTTATCCCGATCCTTATGCCAGCGGTTTGCGTGAAGCAATAGCCGGCGTGCATGGTCTACGAATGGAGCAAATCGTATGTGGCCGCGGATCCATGGAATTGATATCGCTGTTAGCCACAGCGTATTTCGACTTCGTTACTAGTGCAGTGGTTAGTCAGTATGGCTATATGTACTTTAGGACGGCTATCGCAGCGGCAGGAGCACAGATTTTGACGGCACCGGAGCCGAATTTGGTTGTCGATGTTGATAGTGTTGTATCAACCATTAGAGACAACACCCGAATTGTATTCATAGCAAATCCCGGCAATCCAACCGGCAGTTGTTTATCCAGCACCAAGATTCGTCAATTACGCGAGGGTCTCCCAGAAAATGTACTATTAGTTATTGACGAAGCTTATGCGGAATATCTAGATGGCGATATTCGTTACAGAAATTTTGATCTCGTCGATCGTGGCGATACGGTCGTATTGCGCACATTTTCAAAAATTTATGGCTTGGCTGGATTACGTATTGGCTGGGGTTATTTTCCTCAGGACGTGGCAAACATTCTGCATACTATCCAACAACCTAATGGTATTACCGGTCCGGGTTTAGCTGCTGCATATGTAGCCATTTGTGATCGTGAACACATGTTGCGAGTTCGCACTCGGACAATCTCCATACGCGATCAATTCGTCGATTCACTGAAAGCAATGGGACTAGCGCCGTATCCAGCGTACGGTAATTTCGTTCTAGTGAAATTTGATAGTTGTGGGACCGCGTCCGATGCACTAGCGCATTTGCGTAGTGACTCCATCTTGGTGAGACCCATGGACGGATACGATTTAGACGATTGTTTGCGTATTACCATCGGTACTGAAGATCAAATACAACGTACAACCGAATCGCTTGGCCGTTGGTGTTCAAAAAAATAAGGCAATGATTAGAACATGATCAATAACCAGGAATACCGATCACGTGGAGATGGGCGAATCGGTGTCATCGTACCCATGTCCAATACCAATCTAGAACCCGATATGATGATGTTAAAACCCGACGGTGTATCAGTGCACTTTGCACGGACTGGAGGTTATGATCTGGACAAGGTACCGGACTCCAAACAAATGGGTGACTTCGCTTTGTCTTCCATCGAGCCCGTGGTCGAATTATTGGTTGCAGCCAGACCCGATGTGATTCTTTATGGTTGCACTTCTGCCACGCTAGCGCATGGGCCGGGATTCGATCACAACTTTACTGCAAAAATCGAATCTTTGGCGGGAGTGCCTGCGGTCACCGCCGCTGGCGCTTTAGTCGAATCTTTGCGAGCAGTGGGTGCAAAGAGTATTGCATTTACTTCTCCCTATGTTGAGGCATTGAATCGCGAAGCCATCGAGTTTTTATCGGCGTGCGACATCGAAACCGTTTCCAGCGCTTATGTCGGTAGCGATCTCGGCAACTATGGGCAAGGGGAATTAACACCGAGCGAAGTCTATGAACTGGGAATTCGCGCTGACAGTGATGCAGCGGACGCCTTGGTATTATCTTGCACCGACATGCGGGCGGTGGAAGTTATTGATTTTTTGAATAAAACGCTGGGTAAGCCGGTCATATCCAGTAATCAGGCCTTAATGCAGTCCGCTATATCCAGATTGCCGGGGTAGACAATTTAACGCTGGGCTAGTTTGTTTTATTCAATATACTGTATATTATTACAGTATATTGAAATCTATCAAAGCGGATCAATACCCCAACTGTCATGAATCAGGCCCTGGACTCGCTAGTCAACAGCAATCCAATGCTGTGGCAAGGGGCGTCTCGATTTGAACAGCGAGGCGATTGCCTTAACAGTGGTTTTGAAGCATTGGACGCGATATTGTCCGGTGGTGGTTGGCCAGTACATTCAGTGGTCGAAATCATGGTAGATCATTGGGGAATTGGCGAATTGCAACTATGGTTACCATTGATGGCTCGTTTGAGTCAACAAGATCAATGGCTCACTCTCATTGCGCCACCTTATATTCCCTATGCACCGGCGTTGGTAAATGCCGGAGTCAGATTGGATCGTTTATTTATCATTGATATGACGGTAAGCACCCGCGGTATTTGGTGGAGTGCGGACAAAACTTTACGCGCCCAAGCCAATACGATGACTTTGGTGTGGCTGCCCAAAGCCGATCCGCGGGGTATACGTCGTTTACAACTTGCCGCCAACGCAGGCGGTGGTTTGGGCGTGTTGTTTCATCGTCAACCCTGTGACGGTTCACCCGCACCTTTGCGTTTGCACCTTTCTTCCGATGGTCAGGGTTTAACGGTCAAAATACTGAAGGCACGTGGTGGCTGGCAGCAGTCTTCGGTCACATTGAAGAGAAACTCTGATTGATGTGTCATTTCTATCCTTTAGATTCGTTAACGGCACATCCGAGCATCACTTCTAGAGCATGCGGGAAATTTTATCCAAAATAAATAAATGCGTTCAACGCATTGCGATCCTACGAACTCCACTCCGTCATATCGGAATCGCCGCAGGCGATACCCGGTATCCGGTTAATGCTTGTTTTCCCTGGATTCCATCCTTAGACCCACTAAACGCGTGCATCCCTGCACTAGCTTCTCTGGATAAATGCTCTGCATTTTCCGCAATGACGATGGAGACGGTCGGTAGTAGATCTTGACGGTAAATATTTAACATCGATGAGCGCTAGTTTAGATATTGTCCCTAAGTTTGTTCCGAAGGAGTCTCAGCAACCCGATTATGATGTTTCTGAAAACATAGTTGTTGTAGAACATGTTTGGTTATGCGTTTATTTCCCGAAGTTAGCTTTGCAAGTTTTCGAATATGGCGAAGGCGTGCCTTTCGTCGTCATTGAACAACAAAAAAATCGTCATTTCATTTTTGCGGCTTGTGATATCGCACAATCTTACGGTGTCACTCCCGGTATGCCGTTAAATGCAGCTCATGCATTGTGCCGGAATCTCGTGGTGCGTGTGCGTGATGTCCAACTTGAACAAAAAAAGTTGAAACGATTGGCTAGACAAGCAGCCGAATTCACACCGAGCATCGCTCTGGAGTCACCGAATGCAATTTTGATGGAGGTGTCCGGCAGTCTCAAGTTATTTGGTGGAATGGAAAAACTGCAGTCATGTGTGCGTGATGTTTTTTCACAAGAAAAACAAGCTTTTTTAATCGCAGCAGCACCGACGCCCACGGCGGCATGGTTACTGGCTTATAACGGCATTGAAAAACTCGTCACCGATAAAGCCAGTTTGAAATCGGTATTGGGGGGTATAGCACTCGCTGACACCGGTCTTTCGATGAAGCTGGTCGATAGTTTGTCTAAAAGCGGCTTGTGCACTTTACGTGATATGTGGCGTTTGCCCCGTAATGGTTTGGCGAGACGTTTTGGTAGATCGTTGTTGGTGTTTTTGGATCGCGCCAGCGGGATGCAGGCCGATTTGCGTCGGATGTTTATTCCTGGCGTGTGTTTTTATTCTGGGCTGGAGTTACCCGTACACAGTGACAATTTAAACTTATTGTCGATTGCCATACAAAAATTGCTCGATCAGGTTGAAAGTTTTTTACTTCGTCACGATGGCATGGTGGAGACGTTATTTGTTGAACTTTGGTATGACCGTGAGAGCTACACATCCATCGTAATTCGCTTGCAAAAAGCCAGCCGGCAGGCGGATCGTTTTTTAACGCTTATCAAGGAGCGGCTAGAGCATACCGTGTTGCCGGACACGGTCGAACGTATCGCATTGCGTATCGATCAGGTGTTGCCTTATGCCACAACCCATCCTGATTTATTCAATAAACGTGATGCCGACGAACAGGATTGGCAACAATTAATGGAGATCATTAAAGCACGTGTTGGTCATGAAAAGGTCTGTGGTGTGCGTCCGGCGGCGGATCATCGGCCTGAACGCGCCTGGGAATACTGCAACCCTCAACAAGCTCGTCACAATGCCGGCGCGGAGTCGTGGTTTCGAACCTTGCAACGGCCGTTAGGGCTTTTACTACAACCACGTCCCGTTTCGATGTACCAGACAAAACTAAAGTTCATCACCAGTGCGGAACGTATCGCGAGCGGTTGGTGGGATGACGGCGATGTGAGCCGCGACTATTACATCGCCGTGACAAAAGGGGGTGAGCGGTGGTGGATTTATCAAGACAAAAAAAATGACAACAGGTGGTATTTGCATGGATTGTTTGCCTGATTACGCCGAGTTGCATGTTATTAGCAACTTTACTTTTCTGCGCGGCGCCTCTCATCCTGAGGAACTCGTTGCCCAAGCACACAGGTTGGGTTACCAGGCAATTGCTATTACCGATGAGTGTTCGTTATCGGGTGTAGTACGGGCGCATACAGCAACAAAAAAACACGATATCAAACTCATTATCGGTAGCGAATTGGCATTGGATAATGGGTTGCGTTGTGTGCTATTAGCCACTGACCGAACTAGCTATGGATGTCTGTCACATTTAATTACTTACGCCCGACGCAACGCCGATAAAGGTAAATACCGTTTAAGTCGTACGGATTTTGAAGCCATGTGTCCTGAAGGATGCATTGCATTGTGGTTGGTTGATGAAAATTCTCATGCTGAGGATGGCATTTGGTTTTCCCGGTTATTTCCGGATCGTACCTGGATTGCAGTAACACGTTTGTTGTTGAGTAATGAGCAAGCCTATTTAGAACATACTGAATCATTGAGTAAGGAATGTCAGTTGCCCCGTGTTGCTTGTGGGAATGTACGTATGCATCATCCGGCACGCAGACGGTTGCAAGACACCCTCACCGCCATTCGTCTCAACACACCATTGGATGAGCTTGGTTTCGAGTTATTTCCTAACGGTGAACGTTATCTGAGATCCCGTAAAAAACTTGCATCACTTTATTCGCTGGAATTGTTGGAACAGAGTGTCACTATCGCGTCTTTGTGTCATTTTTCTCTGGGTGAGTTACGTTATGAATATCCGAAAGAGCTAGTACCGCATGGACACACGCCGACATCCTGGTTGAAACGGTTAACTGAGCAAGGCATGCACCGACGTTGGCCTGATGGTGCGAGTGATAGGATGAAAAAACAGATTGAATATGAACTCGATCTTATTGCTGAACTGCAATACGCGCCTTACTTTTTAACTATCTACGATGTTGTTCGGTTTGCCCGTGGTCAGGGTATCTTGTGTCAAGGGCGGGGTTCGGCGGCAAATTCCACAGTGTGTTTTTGCCTTGGCATTACCGAGGTCGATCCTTCAATGGTAGATTTGTTATTCGAACGATTTATTTCCAAAGAACGCGATGAGCCACCGGACATTGATGTCGACTTCGAACACGAACGGCGTGAGGAAGTTATTCAATATATTTATAGACGATATACCCGTGAACGTACGGCGTTGGCCGCTACTGTCATTACTTATAAATTGCGTAGTGCTATTCGCGATGTAGGTAAGGCTTTAGGGTTTAGTCTGGAACAGGTCGATCGTTTATCAAAATCTATTCGGTGGTGGGATGGAAAACAACAGTTCATGTCACAGCTAGAGGAAAATGGTTTTGACAGCGAAAATCCAAAGATTAGAAAACTATTTTCTCTAGTCGTTGAAATCATGCATTTCCCTCGACATCTTTCACAACATGTAGGCGGTTTCGTTATTGCAGAAGGCAAACTATCCGAACTTGTGCCCATTGAAAATGCCGCCATGCCCGATCGCACCGTGATTCAGTGGGAAAAGAGCGATCTCGAATCCTTGGGATTGATTAAAGTGGATGTGCTAGGCCTTGGAATGTTGTCCGCAATGCACAAGTGTTTTGATTTGATCGAGGACTACAGTGGCAAACGCTGGACCATGGAAAGTATCCCTAAAAAAGACACTAACGTTTACGCCATGATTCAACGTGCGGATACCATCGGGGTTTTTCAAATCGAATCGCGCGCGCAAATGTCCATGTTGCCACGGCTGAAACCTGAAAATTATTACGACCTTGTTATTCAGATTGCAATTGTGCGCCCCGGGCCGATACAGGGTGATATGGTGCACCCTTACCTGCGGCGCCGAGATGGTATAGAAGCCGTCGACTATCACAGCGATGAAATAAAGGAAGTATTAGAACGCACATTGGGTGTGCCGATTTTTCAAGAACAGGTGATGCAAATCGCTATTGTCGCCGCCGGATTCTCACCCGGTGAAGCAGACGAGCTACGGCGAAGCATGGGAGCATGGCAACGCAAAGGTGATTTGGAGCGTTACAAAAATAAGTTAATCGACGGAATGACAGCCAATGGTTATCCTAAAGAATTTGCTGAACGTATCTACAGTCAAATTGAAGGTTTCGGTGAGTATGGTTTCCCTGAATCGCATTCCGCCAGTTTTGCGTTGTTGGCGTACATCTCGTCATGGTTGAAGTGTTATGAACCTGCAGCGTTTACCTGCGCGTTGTTGAATAGTCAACCCATGGGGTTTTATCGTCCTCCCCAATTAATCAACGATGCCCGCCGTCATGGTGTCGAGGTACGTCCAATCGATGTACAAACCAGTCATTGGGACTGTACTCTCGAACCTTCGCGTACAAAGCAACCGGCTTTGCGTCTGGGTTTGTGTATGGTGAAGGGCTTATCTGAAAACGGTGTTGAAAATATCGTTCGCCGGCGTAGCGATGGTCGTTATCGCAATGTGCAGGATCTGACACAACGGACCCAATTGAATAAAGCAGATTTAGAAGCATTGGCTGCGGCCAATGCGTTGGTCAATATCGCTGGTCACCGTCACAAAGCTTATTGGGAAGTGTCCGGAGTAGAGCCCGCTATGGCGATCTTACCTTCGCCACAGTTTAATGAAGGCGAAGCGATGTTATACAAACCACGAGAAGAAGAAAACGTTATCGCGGATTATGCCAGCACCGGTGTCACCCTTGGTTGTCATCCTGTTGCTTTGTATCGTAAGCGGTTCGAGAACATTGGCGTTTATCCAGCTCAGGAATTAGCGACCTTACCTAATGGTCGTATGGTCAGAGTCGCTGGCTTAGTGATCAATCGTCAACGGCCCATGACCGCATCCGGTGTTATCTTTGTCACGCTGGAAGACGAAACCGGCTATGCAAATATCGTCGTATGGCCAAAAGTGGTTGAGGCTCAACGACGAAGCTTGATCAATGCCCGGTTATTGGTTGTCAAAGGAACCGTTCAAATAGAAAGTAATGTGATTCACCTCATTGCTAGGCAGTTGGATGACTACAGTGATTGGATAGGATCCTTGCCAACACACTCACGGGATTTTCACTAAATTATTACTGGACGGAAATCCGGCTGTTGGTGACTAGTGACCATAAGCAGATTCTACCGCGAAAACACTGACTGCCGAACGCCGTTCGCTTCTGGACCGCTTTTATCTATAGGTGCCTCACCATAAGTATCAACTACCTGGGCACGCGCAGACTTAAGCCATGCCCTAAAATGACGCCAGAAAATGTGTCTTCGAAAAATTCGACAATGTCATCAAAAGACATCGCAACTCGTCTATTGAATATGGGAAAATTAAGTTAAGAGTTTCTAGCATAATATGTAGATGACTGACTTAAGCGCAACCGATTTCACAATGACAAGCAACATTTCTTGGTTCGAAGAAAGGATTCAAGGAAAAGGCCCACCTATTGTTATCGACGGGGGTATGGGGACTCACTTGCAAAAGTCCGGGGTGCCGATGGATGATAAGGTGTGGAGCAGCCGGGCGGTATTGTCTCATCCGGATGCGGTGCGTCAGGCGCATGAGGAGTTTATCGCCTCTGGTGCCGAAGTCGTCATTGCCAACACGTTTTCCGCAGCGCGTCATATGTTGGAACCGGGCGGTCTTGGTGATCATGTAAAAGACATAAACTTCAATGCTGTCAAGTTGGCGAAGCAAGCGCGAGATAACGTTGCCGGGCAGCCGATGGCTATTGCAGGCTCAATTTGCGAGTGGACATCATCCGAAGATCCTGTATGGCACACACCCGAAGCTGTAGGTCGTTCTACCATGGAACAAGCCCAACTTCTAGTCGATGCCGGGGTTGACTTGATTGCAATGGAGATGTGTGAACAACCCGAATTTTCGATCGCTGCGACCGACGCGGCTTTCAAAGTTGGAATACCCGTTTGGATTGGTGTAAGCGCCCGCAAACATAAAGGCCGTGAGTCTCTGTCGGTGTTCAGCTATGAAGATATGGATTTTGAAAATGTAGTTAGAGGTCTTGCCGGATACCCGGCCATGATGATGAATGTCATGCACACACCGGTACCTAATGTGGCTGAGGCTGTAGATATTGTTAGAAAGTATTGGGATGGCCCTGTTGGCGTTTATCCCGAGGCTGGTTATTTCACTATGCCCAATTGGAATTTTGTCGATATTATTGAACCCGATAAATTAGCGAAAGCGGCACAGGCCTGGGTCGATAGTGGTGTTTGCCTCGTCGGTGGCTGTTGTGGTCTTGGGCCAGAGCATGTTGCCGCACTACGACAGGCGTTAAACTAACACTGTAAGCGGCTCAAAGCGCAACAGCTAAAATCTGTTTTTGCGTTCTTAAGACGACAAGTCGCTCTCAGGATGGCCAATCGCCGCCCGAAATGCTGTTGGACCCTTCGGTGACACCATAACCGATTGGCCGTCGCTAATGCGTAAACGATCTAACGATAGTGCCGGGCTCGATCGTGAACTTCTGGTCTCACGCACCGATGAAATTGACGCGACCGGAACTGACCACGTAAACGGCCCGCATCGAATCTTCAACGTCGTACCCACAACGGTATAGTTTGTGGCTAGCAATACCCGGGCCGGTAGTATCACGCCGATGATAGCTAGCACGAGCGCAGAGATCGAGCTCACCGAACCACCCTTGCGTAATCTCGCCACGGCGGCGCCAAGCGACACCAGGATTGTGACCACGAAGACTAGCAGTAACTAGGTATCAATCTTTGAAGCGAATACCACAACAGTTTTTAGTGCCTAAAGTTGCGCCTAATGTGTTACGGTGAATATAACTTGGTTCCAACGCTTTATCCGGGTTACGCCCACTGAAAAACTAAGTTGTTAGGGCTACTAGTGTCTCCGTGGCACACAACTTCTTGCGAAAGGCATGGCGAGGTGCGGATGTCGCTCTTTGCGGTGCAATTGCCACGTTTATTTCTGGCCTGACATGTCTACTAATTCCGATACCTCTAGCGAACCGTTGATGTCGAGAAACGGACATGCTTTTGCCATTTCTAACGCCACCTCCATGGAGTCCGCTTTTACGATCGTGTAACCCGACATTGTCGTTGTCCCGCCATCGGTAACACTGCCATCCGGGTTGACTGTGTTTGTATTCTTGAGCGGATTCATAGGGCTTACCGTGGAATCGCCCAACGAAGCCAACCATTTCTTATATTTCGCAAAATGTTCTTGACCTTCTTCTGGTGTAGAAGGCTTATCGCCGCCTAGATAAACCATCACGTATTGAGGCATTGCGTTTCTCCTTTTTGAGTAATTGTAGCTGAGGTAAGGCGAAATAAAAATCTGGGTCTCGTCGGTTTAAAGGTTCTCCAGTTTATGCTGAGTAGACAATCAATCGAAAAAATGTAACCCGGATGGAACGAAATGGAATCCGGGAATCTATTCTCCGAAATCGCCGTTTGCAGTAAATGTAGCCCGGATGAAGTGTAACGCAATCCGGGAAGTTATTCCCCGAAGCCCTTTGCATTCGTTACAGAGACACCAGCCCAATCGCTGGGTAATCGACCACGTCGGACAAACCAATGGAACGAAGAATAAGGCCACTGAGAAACATGATCAACATACCCATGTTTGACAGGGTTGTAATGAATGTAATCGACGTGTCTTTTAGAATCTGAGGAATCTCGAATTGTGTGTTCCCAATAACGTCGTTGCCACACGTTATATTCGCCTTTATCGTTTCGATCAATCCGTATCCCCAATTTTCTTAATTCCTTCGTAAATGTGGTTTTGATCGCCTGCCACCGCCCTGGATAATCATCGTCCCCAGACGGCAAAGTCCAAATAGTGTGAAGATGATCGGGTAATACTACGACCGCATCAATATGAAAGGGTTGTTTGCGACGGACAACTTTAGTGGCTTTACGTAACAGATCGATATGTTCGACAAGAAGCGCAGATTGTCGGTTTTGCAAATTAACCGTAAAGAAATACGTGCCGCCGGTGATTCGATTTCGACGATAATTGACCAATATTCTTTTATCCCGGATTCCGTTTCACTTCATCCGGGCTACGCTTGCTAAAAGCGCTATTTTGTGTATTTACCCCTACACAGGAGTTAAAGACAATGCAGTGATCATTAACCCTACATAGTTTCTGCGTTAGCTTGATCAGGTGGTTGTTGGGTACCCGGTAACTACGATGAACACCTTGTAGGTAGCAGCGCCAAACAGTCCCAATGTGACCACATCAATAACGATATCTATCCAGAATTGGCTTCGCAGAGCTTTCACAAACGCGAATCGTCTAGTCTCTTTAAATAGTTTATTGATTTCAGCGTAGTAGGAGGCCCACATTAGCGTCTTACTAAACGTTGCTAGCAGCACCTGGAGCGCAACCCCGAAGAGGAAGAGCGTTGCAATGGTTCTCGACTCTCCGCTATCCCCAAGAAGTTTCCACAACGCCTCGTTCGTCAACGTTATTGCGGGCGCTCCAATGCCATAAGCAACGAGCCATGTGCGAAGTAACGCAGCATAGTGCTCGTAGGCTTTGAAATAGCCATCCGCTATCTTCGAACCATTCTCTCCGACATCTGACATGAGTTACTAGCCTGCCCGATATTGGGTATACGACCATTGGCCGCCTTGTAACATGGCCCGTTGTACAACATCACGCAAATTTAACCGGTGAAAATATACAATTTGTACCAAGTTCTTCACGCTTAATATAATTCGGAATCAATAGGTTAACTATCTTATCTTGAGAATGGCGAAACTGAAAACCCTACAACATATACGGCCATTAGCCGAATATTATCAACATGCAGTTTATCTCATGTTGTTAAGCCATAATTGGCGACGGTCGTCCAATGACTTCAACCTTTACTGTCGCTTCGATCACGCCTTCGTCGCCGCTGGTTCCGGGCAGGTGTAATTTATCAACCGAGGTGACGAGGCGAGGGGACACAGCACCCGCTTGCAACGCTTGTTCCATCGCTTGTTCGCTGGCAAATTGTTTTGCGTGTTCCAATGCGTGTAACCAAGAGTTGAATTCCTGGGGTGGAATGGTTTGGTGTACGCGATAAGCGCCGCCGTCGGGCCGGCTGATAAAAATTTCACTGGATTGGATGACCAATCCTGATACCGCGCCAACGGCGTTGGCAACGGCGAAATGCTTCGGTGTTAATACTTCGCAGTCGAGCCGTTTGCCAACTTGTGTGTAATACGCCTCGGCGGGTGCGCCCACCGCGACAATAGGAACTTCAAGATCAATATTGCACTGGGTGAGTCCTATTTTGTGTCGACCCTGGCTTAAGGTTTTTAGCAAGGAATCGATGCCTTCATTGTGATCAACGATCACGGCGCCTTCGCTGACTTCATCCGAATGTAACGAGAGTTTAAGCAAAGCGTAACTGGCACTGCTTTCAACGGCGTGCTTTACTTCTTCGCATAATTTTTGAATTTGCTCCTCGGTTGCGCCGTTAACGCCACGCCGCCAGCGTAGTAACAATGCCGCGCCGAGTTGCGCAGCTTCCTTCGACCAAGGTTGATAAGAACCGAGTACATGCATGGCGTCACTGGGTGTGAATCCAGACAAAGCAACCAAGCCTTGTCGGCATAATTCGTCCAGATGTCTCTTTTGACTGGGTGCGACAATGATTTTACCAAGCGGGCAGGGGCCATCGCGCAGCAATTCGAAAATTTCAAGTTTGCGTGGATGCGTTTCAGGTGAAACAAGATCGTTTACTTCGCCTTGAGCTACAGCGAACCAACCGGAAAACGGCGCGTAATCTTTATTGATTAACTGACTGCGTATTTGTTTCATTACGTCGTCGCGTTGACCTAACAAACTAATGGGAATCGCTCGCCGTGGTCCGAGTTCGATTTGATTCTCTGTGTTGATATCCACGAGACTATCGCCGCCTAAGGCAAAGGTGTGTAAATCGATCGCTTGAATCATGGTGCGGGTGCCACCCACTTCCGCACCGTGGGCGTTGAGTTTGACCCGCCCGTTGCGCAGTATGCCCAAATCGGTGGTCGTGCCACCCATGTCTGACATGATAAAACTTTCGCGGTTACATAATGCTTTTGCGCCAATCATACTGGCTGCTGGGCCGGACAAAATGGTTTCTATCGGACGGGTTTTTATGACATCCGCAGTGACCACTGTACCATCGCCTTTGACCATCATTAGTGGTGCGGCGATACCAAAGTCATCCATGCAACATTCCACCGCGTTGATCAGTTTTTGGATGCGTGGAATCAGACTAGCGTTGAGGGCAGTTGTTAACGCGCGGCGGGGCGCGTCGAGCGCCGACGTGAGTTCGTGGCCGCAGGTGATGGGCTTATCGCAGAGTTGGTTGATGATTTCTCTCGCACGAACTTCATGAGCGGGATTGCGCACGCCAAAGGTTGAAGAAACCGCGAATGCATCGACACTATCGTTATATTGATTTATCGCATGCTCGATTGCAGATTCATCCAGTTCGGCGAGTTCTTGTCCGACTCCGTCGTGTCCGCCTTTGATGGTGATAATCGCCGCATTGGATAGTTTTTGGCGAATGCAGCTTTTGTCGATCATGCTTTGTTCGTAGCCGATAAACAATGCACAGATCGGGGAGCCGTCGCCTTCGACTAATGCGTTAGTTGCTAAAGTAGTGGAAACCGAAACCATGCGAATAGACTTTGTATCGTAGGGTGGCGGCAAAGTGCCGATCACTTTTTCGATGGCCTCACGCAAACCAATGGTGAGATCGTAACGCGTGGTAAGTGCTTTATCGAAGCACAGGACTTTGGAATCTGATGCCGTGATGATGACGGCGTCGGTATAAGTCCCGCCGGTATCAATGCCGAGGTAAAGCGGTTGTTGTCCGTCGATATTAGTCATCGTGTGCTCGTGCGCTCATTGCCAAGCGCTGTGTTCCCCACCAGAGCGGCTACCCTTAGTCAATTGAGCGGATTGTAACTATCTCTTATGTCTAAGGAAATACAGATATTGCGGTAGCTTACAAAGGGTGTTATGTTCCGCTTTATGAGTTTAGTACATTCAATCAGCATGCCTTGCGCCACGACCTGTACCTGTTGTTGCTGTACAACGGGGAACGCCGTGGTACGTGCTGTTTGAAACTGAACTTCCTTTCTAAATAGCTTTAATTCCTACCACGTCTTCCCCGTAAACCGGCTCTGATAAGAGTCTGGCAGTTTTGGTGTTCGTGCATAAGTAGCGGGCGAATAGATGATTAAATCCAATATCAGGTAGAAAAAATGAATTCATTTACAGAGATACAGACAGAGTTGGAGGGATTAAGTTTACCGCCGTTGGCACTGGAGCAGGCGTTAGTTAACTTACCATTGTTGCTTCAGCCGCATGACCTACTACCTCACTTAAACAACGAACAGGTTTTGATTGTGGATGTGCGTGCTCCTGAAACCTGTGTTGATGGTCACATCCCCGCGGCGGTGTCATTGCCTTATCAGGATTTGCTGAGAGTTAACGGCTCGGCAAAAGGATTATTGCCCACCAAGGAACGATTGTCGAAACTACTCTCGGGCATCGGATTGACGCCCGCAACCCATGTTATCGCTTATGATGACGATTCCGGTACCGCGGCATCACGATTATTGTGGACATTGGATGTCGTAGGCCATCGATCTTTTTCGTTGCTCAATGGTGGATTCGCCGCGTGGGATGAGGCGGATTTGCCCATTACCGAGCAGCTATCCCTTCCCTCGTCGAGTTCTTTCGAAGTCGAGTCGATCGGAAATCAACACGTTGAGTTCGATGACGTATTGCTCAGTATCGATAACCCAAACGTCGTCATTCTCGATACCCGTACCGCAGCGGAGTTTGCAGGGGAGGACATACGTGCACAACGCGGGGGTCATATTCCCAGCGCGATTAATCTCGATTGGATAACCTCAACCAATCCACAAGAAAACTTTAAGATACACGAAGATGCCGAGTTGCGTTCGATGTTTTTAAATAAGGGCGTCACGCCAGACAAAGAAGTCATTGTGTATTGCCAAACCCACCATCGTTCGTCGCACACGTATATGATGCTCAAACATTTGGGTTACCCTTGTGTGCGAGCATATGCCGGGTCGTGGTCGGAATGGGGCAACCGTTCAGATGCACTAATCGAGGTGTAAAGTGAACGAGTAGTGATTGGTGCTAAGCCTTGTTCATCAACATTGCCGATACGTCGATGTCAGGTTTGCGGCCATGAATTAAATCAGCAGTAATACGTGCCGATCCACAAGCCATGGTCCACCCCATATGGCCTTGACCGGTGTTCAAGAACAAGTTTTGGTAGCGGCAACTGCCAAAAAATGGCGTACCTTTCGGCGTCGCCGGACGTAGACACGCCCAATAACTGGGTTGTGTATAGTCTGCGGCATTGGGGAAAAGCATTCTTGCTTTGCTAAGTATGCGATCGACTGTCATCTGTTTGTATGACGTGTCGTATCCGGCAAACTCAGCGACCGAGGTAAATCGTATGTGATCGCCGATACGGGCATAGCCCAAGAAATGTGCTTCGTCGACACCACTGATTTGGAAAGGATTCGATGCACCATTTATTGGCAATGTGATGGAATAACCTTTCACAGGATACACATCTAAATTAATACCAAGGGGCTTAACCATTGGTGCGCTATGAGGCCCTAAACTTAAAACGACGACATCAGCCTTGTAGTCGCCGTTATTGGTTATTGCGCCGGTCGCTTTACCGTTTTCTATCAAAACGGATTTTATTTCAGTGTCAAAATGAAACTCGGCACCGCGCTCAATGCAGACATCAACCAGTTTTTGCGTGAAGACATGACAATCTCCTGATTCATCGGTAGGACAATAAATAGCGCCCGCGATGGATTCTTTCGAGTCCGCATAACCGGGATCCAGTTCAATAATCTTTTCTCGGTCAATCACTTCCAAGTGTTGCCCGGCATCTTGCAGGATTTTTATGTGTGTTGCTGCTTCATCCAGGGATTGTTGATGTCGGTGCAAGTAGATTAGCCCACGATTTACTTGATAATAGTCTATTTTCGTTTCCGCGATAACACGTTGCAGTTGTTGCTGGGAGTAGACGCATAGTGCGTGTTTGTGTTTGGTGTTAATCCGTTCGCGATTTGTCGTACATTCGGATAAAAATTTCAGAGACCATCGCCAAAACGCAGGGTTCGCATGCAGGTGCATGCGAATAGGTTGGTCTTTGTTGAAGAAAGATTTCAACATGATCAAAGGTGCTTTAGGCGATGCCCAGGAGAGAGCATGACCGCACGCAATCAGGCTGGCGTTGGCGAAGCTGGTTTCTTTGCCGGCCTGATCTTGTCGATCAATGACGACGACCTCGTGACCGTCTTTAACGAGTTCGTACGCAGTGGTAACGCCGATAACCCCGGCGCCTAGAACGAGGACCTTCACTTTTGTTGATTGCTTTGCGTTTTAGATCTGATGGTAAGCCGACACGAACTTACCGTGATGAGGACGCCACTCCCACAAGGGTGTGGTGAATTTATGCCTTAGTTGTGGGAGGTGCGCCCCGCGGCGACTCAGAATCAGAAATACACCTTTGCCTCTTACCATAGATTCCCCGATACAGAATTTTGGGTTTCCTCAGTCCAACGCTGCCTGCACCATGACCTCAACGGTAAACTCAGGTGCAGCCAACTTCGATTCGACACAAGCGCGACAGGGTGCGTTGCCCGGTGACACCCAGGCATCCCACACTTTGTTCATCTCTTCAAAATCTCCCATGTCAGACAACCAAATATTGGCACTCAAGAGCTTCGACTTATCGGTACCCGCGTCCGCTAAAAAGTTGTCGATTCGATCCAAAATATTTTGCGTCTGTTTTGTGACGGATTCTCCCTTGGCGTCAAATGCAACCTGACCTGCCAGATAAACGGTGTTGCCATGAACCACTGCTTGACTCATACGTGTGGCGGTCTCAATTCTTTTTATACTCATGAATTTTCTCCAGTAAAAATTGTACTCGGTTTGTTATTCGTGCTAGCTTGGGATTCTATCGGAAATGCAGGAATATGAACGACCTGTTTTCACTAAACAACAAGACAGCCCTGGTGACGGGTGCATCCAGTGGTTTGGGCTGGCGTTTTGCTACCACGTTGGCAGAGGCTGGCGCTGATGTGGTCATTGCGGCGCGACGTGAATCGAAACTTGACGAGGTCAAGACTGCGGTGGAGAACAAAGGTGCCAATGCCATAGCGGTCTCGATGGACGTAACGGACGCCGACAGTATTCAAGCTGGATTTCAAACCGCCGAAGCGGCTCTGGGAAACATCGATATCTTGGTGAATAACGCCGGTATAGCAAAAACGGAGAAGGCATTAGACATTTCAGAATCTGAATGGGACGAAGTGATCAATACTAATCTTAGAGGAGCATGGTTGGTAGCACAAAGCGCTGCCAAACATATGACGGCGAGAGGGGGAGGTGGAAATATTATCAATATTGCATCCATACTTGGATTTCGCGTTGCCACCGGCGTCGCGTCATATATTGCCGCGAAAACTGCGTTGGTGGGTTTGACACGCGCCCTGGCATTAGAATGGGCGCGGCATGATATCCGTGTAAACGCTATCGCGCCCGGTTATATTTTGACCGAGATGAACCGCGAGTTTTTTAAAAGTGATGCCTCAAAGGAAGTGATAAAAAAGATACCGCAACGCCGCGTCGGTCAACCGTCCGATCTGGACGGTGCTTTGTTGCTATTAGCTTCGGACGCATCCAGTTATATGACCGGCAGCACCGTTGTGGTCGACGGTGGACATTTACAATCTTCCCTCTGATTTTAAATGGATTTCACATTGACTCCCGACGTTGTAGATTTTCGTGATCGTGTTCGTGTTTTTGTCGACGAGCACCTTATTCCATTAGAAAAAACCCCCGATGCTTACGACAAGGGAGAAAACTTAAATGAGTCGCTTCTGCAATCGCTACGCGAGCAGGTGCGGCAGGCGAATCTATGGTGTTTACAAATGCCAAAGCATCGGGGTGGGCAAGGATTAGGACCTGCGGGAATGGCAGTTTGATATGAAGAAATGAATCGTTCTATCTTTGGGCCAGTCGTGTTTAATAGCGCGGCGCCGGATGACGGCAACATGATGGTACTGGAAAAAGTCGCAACTGACGCACAAAAAGAAAAATGGTTGCAACCGATTGTCGACGGTACGGTGCGTTCGGCATTCGTAATGACGGAACCGGCACCCGGTTCCGGCTCCGATCCCGCCGGTACGATGCAAACCACGGCAGCAAGGGACGGTGACCACTGGGTTATCAACGGTCACAAATGGTTTATTACCGGTGCCGGTGTAGCAGCACATTTTATTCTGATTGCGCGCACTTCGGATGATGCGCGTAAAGGTCTGACAGCCTTTTTGTTCCATCGCGACGATCCGGGTTGGGAGTTAGTGCGCCGTATTCCCATCATGGGACCGGAGGAACACGGCGGTCATTGCGAGTTGAAATTTAATGACTTAAGAATTCCCGATCAGAACCGTCTTATGGACGTGGGCGATGGCTTAAAACTGACACAAATTCGCTTAGGTACTGCACGGTTGACGCATTGTATGCGCTGGCTGGGGATGGCAAAACGCGCACTAGAAATTGCATCGGGTTATGTTAGTGAACGCGAGGCGTTTGGCAGCACGCTGGCCGAGCATGAAAGCGTGCAGTGGATGCTGGGTGAAGCGGCGATGGATATTCAGATTGGGCGATTGTTAACCATGCACGCCGCCTGGAAACTGGAGCAGGGTGGTTTTGCGCGTAAGGAAGTGTCCATGGCCAAAGTAGCGGTGGCCGATATTCTGCACAAAGCCATTGATACCGCTATTCAATTGTGCGGCGCTCGTGGCTATTCGAAAGACACGACGCTGGAATGGATGTATCGCTATGCGCGGCAGGCGCGTTTAGTCGATGGTGCGTCGGAAGTACATAAGATGGTGTTGTCACGTTCATTGTTGAATGAGGGAACCGACTTCTGGCAGTGGGGTTAGACCAAGCATCGCAAACCCGGTTAGCGGATTTCATTGCTTCGAAAACTCAGGCACAGTCGGTCGCTATTCGGTCGATTAATCGTTTGAGTGGCGGCGCGATTCAGGAAAATCATGCACTCGAGGTTGAAATAAAAAACGGTGACTGGAGTGGGCACCATGAGTGGGTTTTGCGCACGGATGCTCCGTCAAGTGTACGAGTCAGTATGAGTCGCGTCCAAGAATTTGCCGTGTTGAATGCAGCTTACAACAGCGGCGTTACCGTACCACGTCCTCATTGGTGTCACGACGATAAGAGTGTTATCGGCGAGCGGTTTTATATTATGCAACGTGCTAAAGGAATCGCTGACGCTCGACAATTAGTTCGAGCCGGTTGGGCGGATACGCAGAGAGAAAACTTAGTGCGACAGCTCGGGCGTGAACTGTCTACGATCCATTCAATCGACGTATCAAAAAATGGTTTGGATTTTCTTTTGCCGCCACAACTATCGCCGGCCGAGGCGCGTGTAAAACAATATCGTGACTATCTTGATCTGCTGCCGGACCCGCATCCGGTATTGGAGTGGGGCTTACGTTGGCTTGAAATGAATACACCGGCGGACTTCGAAACAGTGTTTTGTCACTGCGATTATCGCACCGGCAACTACATGGTCAATGACGGACAGTTATGCGGTATTTTGGATTGGGAGTTCGCTGGGTTGAGCGATCCGTTGGAAGACATTGCCTGGTTTTGTGCCCGTTGTTGGCGTTTCGGTCAATATCGACACGAGGCTAGCGGTATCGGAAAGCGCGAGGATTTTTATCAAGCTTATGAAGAACAATCCGGCCGCGATATCGATAGAGAGTTAGTCACCTATTGGGAAGTCATGGCTGCGGTGCGTTGGGCCATTATCGCTTTACAACAAGCGCAGCGGCATTTGTCCGGGGAATAAAAGTCACTTGAACTAGCCCTCACCGCACGCATCGTGCCGGAAATGGAACTCGATATCCTGGAAATGACCAAACCACAATAATGGTCACTTACTCATGAATCACCGCCCACACGCCACAAAGTTGTTAAATACTGCGCGCAACACGGTAAAAAATCTTATCGGTGAGTTACCAAATGAAAAACAATACGATGCCTTGATGATTCTAAATGCTATGGCTATTGCGTCCCGTGAAATGGCCAGCTCGGATCAAGACGCAGCGCTAGAGTTAGAAGGCTTTAATAGATTCTACCAACTGAAAAACCTCGATGAGAAAACACTACTGGAACTCAACCGTCGCTTGGCTAGGGAAATACGCGAACAAAGATTTGATAACAACTCCGATGTGTACGACTTTCTTTTCAATACTGTCATTCGCAAATTACGAGTGAGCAATCCGAAGTATTTAAGGAAGCTCTGAATAAGTTTGAATAGATGAGATAATACGTTATCGCACAAACGGGATATAAACCAGATGAATGGTTCAAGTTTCGCAGATCTTGAATATTCGGTAAAAAAGAGAACCACACGTAAAGAGAAGTTTCTCGCGGAAATGGATGAAGTTCTGCCGTGGAAAGAGTTATTGAGTGTTATCAAGAGCTACTATCCCAAGGCAGGTAATGGACGCCCGCCGATTGCGCTGGAGTCCATGCTGCGCATTTACTTTATGCAGCAATGGTATGGGTTAAGTGACCCTGCAATGGAAGACAGTCTTTATGATATGACGTCAATGCGTTTGTTTGCTGGACTCGGATTGGACAACATTCCGGATGAGTCGACGATTCTGCGATTTCGTCATCGTCTGGAACGCCACCATCTCACTGAGAAGCTGTTTCGCAAGACAGAGCACTACCTGTCGCAACGCAATTTGATATTGAGTGAGGGTACGATAGTGGATGCCACGATCATCGCCGCGCCGAGTTCGACCAAGAATGAGAACAAAGAACGTGACCCGGACATGAGGCAGACCAAGAAAGGGAACATGTGGTATTTTGGGATGAAGGTACATATTGGAACAGACACACAGGGCCGGGTGCATAGTGTGGTGGTGACCGATGCGAGTGTTCATGATTCTCAAGTTATGGATGACCTCATCCATGGGGATGAACAGGTTATCTATGGAGACAAGGCGTATGCCAGCGCTGCCCGCAAAGAGGAAATGGAAGAAGCCGGGGTAACATGGCGGGTCAACCGCAAAGCGCGTCGTGGCAAGAAACTAAACTGTGCGGATCACTCGTTCAACCGAAAGAGTAATCGCACGCGGGCCAAAGTGGAGCATCTATTTGGCGTGGTCAAGCACCTGTGGGGGTATCGCAAAGTGAGGTACAAGGGACTCGATAAGAATGCGAGTCAGGTGTTTACGTTGATGGCGCTGGCCAATTTATACATGGCGAGACGCGAACTCGCTACCTGATAAGGATTGTTGCGTCTTGAGATCAGACAATGATCAAAAAGAGCGACAAAAATCACATCAGCTAAACCGACCACTATCAACATTAGGATTAAAGTATGTCAGTGATTGCAAACCTACTCTATTAGGTAACTTGTTCAGAGCTTCCTTAAGTCTTTTAGATGATAAAAAACGAAACGATGATTTTTCGCCAACTGTTTGACAGCGTGTCCAGCACCTATACCTATCTTGTGGCCAGCCGGGTTGGGGGTGAAGCGCTGATTATCGATCCGGTCCTGGACAAGGTGGATCGCTATCTTCAGTTGTTAGAAGAACTGAATCTAAAGTTGCTAAAAGCTATCGATACCCACGTGCATGCGGATCATATTACCGGACTTGGAGCGTTACGTGATCGTACGTGTTGCGTGACAGTCATGGGTAAGAAGAGCGCCGTGGATGTGGTATCCATCAGGGTGAAAGAAGGCGACCGCGTTGATGTCGAAGGGGTGAGTTTGGATGTTGTTTATACACCGGGTCACACCGACGATTCCTATAGTTATCTGATGCAAGACCGGGTGTTTACCGGCGATACACTGCTCATTCGTGGAACTGGGCGTACTGATTTCCAGAATGGCGATGCAGTGGCGCAATACGACTCAATATTCAATAAATTGTTGAAACTACCTGAGGATACCCTGGTCTTTCCAGCCCATGATTACAAAGGCGACACGGTTAGCACTATCCGGGAGGAAAAAATGTACAACCCGCGTCTTCAGGTGCGCGGGGTGGATGAGTACGCAGAAATCATGAACAATTTAAACCTGCCTAATCCTAAAATGATGGATGTGGCTGTACCGGCTAATGTCAAGATTGGTTTGTCGCAGGATGAGCTGGAAGCCGGTGGGTGGTCGCTGAGTTGCGATGAAGTGATACCAATGATTGATTCGGAACAGATTGTGTTGGTCGATCTTCGGGATGAGACTGAGCGCGGGCAGCACGGCATTATCGCCGGATCGGTGCATGCGCCTTACACGGAACTTGAAGCCCATATGAAATCCGGCGGTTTGCTACGCGAACTCGCAAATGCTTCCGGCAAACGTTTGGTATTTTATTGTGCATACGGTGAGCGTTCGGCGATGGCGGTACAGGCTGCGTTAGCTGTTGGTCTTGAGAATGTCTGTCATATCAAAGGTGGGATAGATGCCTGGAATGACGCGAATGGGCCACTAACAAGCCCCGTTTGAGTGACTGAGAGTCAAAAGAGAACTCCCCCGGGTAGAACTACGGAGGACTTGAAGACGAAAAGCAGGTGCCGCCAGAGTAGGCGGCACCGGAAATACTAACTAAAGCGACTTTCGATTAAGCGGCTTTTTTGCTGACTTCGCTAACGCTGTCTTGCCAGATTTTACGTGCTTCGCTGGTGTAGACGTTACCTAGTTCGGCCACGGCTTTAACATCTTCGGCTACCTTCTTGGCGGCGTCTTGCATGACTTCGCGTTGTTTTTCAGCATAAGCTTGAAAGCTTTCAGCATCTTTAACGTCTAATGCGGCTTTCCAGCTATCGATGCCCAGCTTTGAGTAGCTTTGCAAGTTGGCGATTTGCATTTTTACCAATTTTTCGGTGTTTTTGATGGCCAATTTGTTAAGCTCAACGGCCGGGGCCAAGTACTTCTCTGATTGAGCGAAAAATAAATTGTCGGTCATTGCATTTACCTCGTAAAAGTAAGGATATGAGTAATTTGTGCAGTGCAGCATAACAAAATAAATGTTGCAGTGCAACATTTATTTAAAAAAATATTATTTGTAATATCAATAAGTTAGAAGAAAGCGAAGTAAAAATGCAGCAGGATGAATCCGGACTTCAGTATCTGCAATCGGCAGACGGTGAGCGTATTGCGTATCGGCAGCGGATGGGTAACCCACCGACCATTGTATTTCTCAGCGGCTACAAGTCGTATATGGGGGGCACCAAGGCGACGTTTCTAGATGACTTCTGTGCAAAAATGGGATACGCGTATTTACGCTTCGATTACTACGGTCATGGGCGATCCAGCGGAGACTTTGTGGATGGAACCATTGGCCGCTGGTACCAGGATGCGCTCGCAGCAGTCACCCAGCTCACCGTTGGGCGGGTGGTGCTGGTCGGATCCAGTATGGGGGGGTGGATGATGGCTTTACTGGCGCGTGCCATCCCCGAGCGCATCAGCGGTATGGTGGGTATCGCCTCGGCGCCGGATTTTACCGAACGTTTGATGTGGTCCAGCTTTTCGAAGCAACAACGCGAAGTGCTTCAGTCTGGTGATGTATTGTCCTTACCGTCTCGGTATGACGATATACCCTATCCAGTGACAATGCGCTTTTTTGAGGAAGCGCGTGAGCACCTCGTTCTCGACACAAAGATTGTGATCGATTGCCCGGTTCATTTGTTACATGGCATAAATGATCCGGATGTTCCATGGGAAATATCGGTACAACTGGCTGATATCTTTTCTACCGACGATGTGACAGTTACATTGCTAAAAGGCTCCGAACATCGTTTGTCGTCGGATATCGAACTGGAAAAGATCGCCCGGGCTCTTGAAAACGTGTTATTTGAGATAAAAGATGAATAGCCTAAATACGCGTGTGGCCATTCTTGGTGGTGGCGTATGTGGTCTATATGCAGCATGGGTTTTAGCCAAAAAGGGCATAACGGCTACAGTCATCGAATGCGAGGCTGTACCCGGTGGACTGGGGGCGGGGCGTAAGTTTGGTGACAACTATTATGATTTCGGTGTGCACATGTTGTATGAGCATGATGCCGAAATACTCGCTGACATATGCGAATTGATGGGCGATGAACGTACTGAGGTAATTTCCGACGGTAAAATTCGTTGGGCTAACCGTTTTTTTCGTTATCCACTGCAATTCAGGGATATGGTACGTGGTATTCCACCGTTGACATTGTTTCGCTGTGTGATGGGGTTATTCGGACAAGAATTGCTAAACCGGTTTTCCCCCCAACATTCCAACAACGCGGAACAGGCGTTGATCGAGCTTTACGGAAAACCGCTGTATGAATACTTCTTTAAGGATTTCACCGAACGTTATTGGGGTATACCCCCGACGCAACTTTCCGCGACGTTTATCAAACGGAAAATGCCACGCCTCAGCGCCGTGGATGTGATAAAGAATATGCTTTCATACATCGGCATTAAAGCCAATAAGGATCAATCGGTCGAGAGCGCATTGATGAAAGAAATATTGCACTATTCGCCTACTGGTGCAGAGACGATGCCACGCTTGATGGCCCAACGCATACGGGAACTAGGTAGCAGCGTCCTGCTGAATACCGAATGTCGACAGATTCGCCTGAGTACGGGCGTGAAGAGGTTTTCTGTTGTGTGTCGCAGTACCGAAGACAATGCTTCAATAGAAATAAGAGCTGATTATTGTATTTCCACTATCGCATTGCCGGATTTGATTAAGGCATTCGCACCTCAACCACCAGAAAATGTCGTAAAGGCAGCAGCGTATTTACGCTATAAGGCTGGCATTATTCACGGGTTGTTAGTAAATAAACCCAAAGTTCTGGATGCATGCTATGTGTATTACCGTGATCGTTTGTTTCATCGCATCAGCGAACCAAAGAATGCGGGTATGCGTATCCACCCGGCGGACAACACTGTTTTGATCATCGAAATGACGTGTGAAGTAGGCGACGAGAAATGGACTAACGCCGATGAAGTATGGCAACGTTTGCTTTCAGAGTTGGAACTGGAAGGATTATGTAACCGAGATCAGGTTATTGAACATCATCTAATAAAAAATCGCCATGCCTATCCGATATTCGATCTTGGTTTTGAACAACATCTCGAAATCTGCATGAATTACTTAAGTTCAATCTCCGATCTCATGTCTGTGGGTCGTCAAGGTGGGTTCTGTTATCCGAACATGCATGGCGCCATGCGTATGGGGGCAGATGCCGCAACGGAAATTCTACAAGACTTGTCCACAAAGAAATCACAGACGGATTCGGAATTGGTCAAGAACCCGTTACCCATGCTTGATGCCGTAGCCGGACGGTAGTCAACTAGCGTGCGGATTCGCAGTTCTACCAGTAGTTACCTTTCAACAGTTCTTCAAATAGGCGTTCTCGTTGGTGCTACGCTAATTGTGTATTTTCAAGTTGCTGCGTTTGATTTCATCAATCTCGATGATGCGTACTATGTCTACAAGAACAACAATGTTCGCACCGGACTGACACCGGGTAATTTGATTTGGTCGTTGACTGCCACGGACGTGGGACTATGGCAGCCATTGGTATGGATCTCATATCAGATTGAAAGTACTTTCTTCGGTCCGGAAAATCCGCAGGTACGGCATCTGGTTAACCTGATGCTGCACGGTTGCAATACAGTATTAGTGTTTTTCCTGGTTTGGCGGATTAGTGGTGAGCGTTTTATTGGCTTGGCGGTCGCATTGTTGTTTGCACTTCATCCTCAACATGTCCAGTCGGTCGCTTGGATAGCACAACGGAAAGATGTGTTGTCCGCATTCTTTTTTCTGGCTTGTCTATTGGCGTATATCAGACCATTGCAGAGTGTGACCGGTAATCCGGCCTATCTTTGGTGGCATAGCGCCGCTTTGATGTTCTTTTTGATGGCTTTAATGAGCAAGCCATCCGTAGTTCCTCTGCCAATTCTGTTGTTACTGATCGATTATTGGTACGCCAAGAGAAATAACACTTTTGCCGACGCGCGAGTTACAAAATGGTTGGTCAATAAAATACCTTTTATTTTAACGGCGGTTGCAGCCGCATGGATTACGATCCAGTTAAAACATCCCGGTTTTTCAAACGCGGGTTTTTTGCAAACAGGCAATTTGGCGTTGGCATTATCGAGTTTGCTTCATTATTTAAAAACATTTTTCATACCCTGGCCATTACCAGCGTTAGTCGAAACACCAACTCAATTAATATGGGTCGGCGTCGTCGCCATTGTGTCGTTGGTAATACCCGTATTATTTGCGTTTGTTAATCGCAAGAAACAACCTTTAATTGGATTTGGTTTATTGTGGTTTTTCGTCATGTGGTTACCCGTCAGCGGTTTGGTGCCGTTGGGTCAGTTTTACGTCGCCGATCGTTATACCTATTTACCTCACATCGGTGCATTCATGGCATTAATCGGGGCATTGTATTTATTGCCCGCTGGATTAAAGCGCGCAACGCAAGGACTGGTCATCATGGCAGTATCTGCCTGCGGCGTGTTGAGCGCTATTCAAGTGTCTTATTGGCGTGATGCGGTTACGCTGTTTGAACGTGAGGTCGATATCGATTCCGCCAATCAATGGGGATACCTATATGCCGGTGAGGCGTTGCTAGCCCGCGGACAAACGAAAAAGGCGTTAGACTATTTTGATCGTGCTTTGGCAATTGATAACGCAAATTCCTTGGCTCACGAGTACCGGGGTAATGCTTTGTGGAAACTGGGTGAAAACGACGAGGCTTACCAGGCATTTCGCCTTGCCATTCGAAATAATCCACGCAGGGGTAATGCCTATGTTAGTCTGGCGCAGATATTGTCTGATCAAGGAGACACGCAACTAGCAGTGGCGATTCTCAACGATGCACTGAAACGGTTTCCCCATGATAATGGTATTTTGAATCAACTAGGCTATTTGCACGGATTCTTCATGCACGATGACGAGCTTGCTCTCGATTACTACAGTCGTGTTCTTAACAACAACCCAAAAGATAGCCACGCATTGCATGCGTCAGGAATGTTGCTACTCAGTGTTGAAGAATATAAAAAAGGACTAAAATTGCTAGAAAAACTGTTGACTATCGAACCCGATAACGAAACAGTGCGGACAACGGTTAACCGGCACACAGCCCAGGTGAGATGATGGTCAATCAAAAACAACAAGCACCAGCAGACATCGGCCTGCAAGCGCTGGATTATCATCGCAAAGAACCGCCCGGCAAACTGGCCATTGTCGCTACCAAGCCACTAACCACCCAAAGCGACCTGGCCTTGGCGTATTCGCCCGGCGTCGCGGCGGCGTGCGAAGCCATTCACGACGATCCGATGTTGGCGTCCGAAATGACCGCCCGAGGTAATCTGGTGGGGGTGATTTCCAATGGAACAGCCGTACTGGGTCTGGGACCCATCGGCCCGCTCGCCGCTAAACCGGTCATGGAAGGCAAGGCCGTTCTTTTCAAGAAGTTCGCTGGTATTGATGTATTCGACATCGAAGTTGCGGAAACCGATCCCAATCGATTTGTCGATGCGGTGGCCGCGCTAGAACCGACATTCGGCGGTATCAACCTCGAAGATATTAAAGCACCTGAGTGTTTTTACATCGAGAAGGCATTGCGCGAACGTCTCGATATTCCGGTGTTCCACGACGATCAACATGGAACGGCGATTATCGTAGCGGCCGCCATCGTCAATGGCCTGCGTGTTGTAGGCAAGAACATAGAAGATGTGCAATTGGTCACCAGCGGGGCGGGGGCGGCGGCGTTGGCGTGTCTCGATTTATTGGTGAATCTGGGTGTGCGCACGGAAAACATTACGGTGACGGATATCGCGGGGGTGGTTTACAAGGGCCGCACCGAACAGATGGACGAATTCAAATCGTGTTATGCACGGGATACTGAGTGGCGCACGCTGGGCGATGCGATTGGCGGCGCGGATGTGTTTCTGGGCTTGTCCGCGCCAGGGGTACTGAAAGCCGACATGGTGAAACGCATGGCGGACCAACCTCTGATCATGGCTTTGGCCAATCCAGTACCAGAGATCTCACCGGAAGAGGCGAAGGCGGCGCGGCCGGATGCCATTATTGCGTCCGGTCGTTCGGATTACCCCAACCAGGTCAACAACGTGTTGTGTTTTCCTTACATTTTTCGCGGCGCGTTGGATGTAGGCGCAACCACTATCAACGAAGACATGAAGCGCGCTTGTGTTTATGCCATCGCCAACCTCGCCCAAGCGGAGTCGTCGGATATTGTGTTCAAAGCTTATGGTGATATATCACAACGCTTTGGTCCCGAATCACTAATTCCTAAGCCTTTCGATCCACGTTTAGTCACTGAGATTGCACCGGCCGTTGCTAAAGCCGCCATGGATAGCGGTGTAGCAACCCGTCCTATTGAAGATTTTGCAGCTTACCGTCAACGTCTGACACAGTTTGTATTTCGATCCGGCTTTGTCATGAAGCCAATTTTCGATCAGGCAAAGAGTCTCGGTAAACGTTTGGCGTTAGCAGAAGGAGAGGGACGCCGTGTGTTGCAGGCCACGCAACAAATGGTTGACGAAGGCATTGCGCAACCGATTTTGGTAGGACGTCCCGATGTGATCAATATGCGTATCGAACAATTGGGATTACGCATCCAACCCGGAAAAGATTTCGAAATCGTTAATCCACAGCAAGACGAGCGGTTCAGAAAGTATTGGGGGGAATATCATAGAGTATTGGGCCGTCAAGGTGTGTCACCGGAAGAAGCCAAGACAGTGGTACAATCATCAAATACCGCGGTCGCGTCGTTGATGTTGCGGCTGGATGATGCGGATGCGATGTTATGCGGGACTATCGGGCGATTCCAGCATCATTTCGGTTATGTTCAACGGCTTATCGGCACGGCGGATGGGGTGGTTGATTTTTCAACCCTGGTTGCCTTGGTGTTGCCTAGTGGCACATTTTTTATTTGCGACACGCATATAACACCTGACCCTTCGGATGAAGAGATTGCCGAGATGACAATCTTTGCCGCTCATGAGTTACAGCATTTTGGTATCGAACCCAAGGTGGCTTTGTTGTCGCACTCTAATTTCGGCAGCAATGAACACGCGTGTGCGCTAAAAATGAAACGTGCGGTAACGATGATCAAACAACGCGCGCCGGATTTGCACGTGGACGGGGAAATGCATGCGGATGCCGCCTTGTCGGAGGTTATTCGAGATTTGGCGTTGCCAGAATCCACATTGGACGGCGAGGCTAATCTTTTGGTCATGCCGAATATCGACGCGGCGCATATTTCCTACAATTTATTAAAGATGTTGGGTGGCGGCGTGTCGATAGGCCCAATACTGTTAGGCGCTAATTATCCCGCCCATGTGTTGACTAATTCGGTAACCGTACGTGGTATCGTGAACATGGCAGCCGTCGCGGCGGTGGGTGCACAAATTCGAGCGGACAACTGAGGCCGGATAAGCACTATTATTTATCCAAAAAACTTCTAAGTATCTTAACTACTTCAGCTGGTTTTTCCACATGTAGCCAATGCCCTGCGTCTTCTATACACTCAAAAGTTGTATTGAGAAACAATCGATCGATTTTTTCACGAAAGCCGAGTTGTACGTAGGCGGATTGTCCGCCATACAGAAACAAGGTTTGCCCTGTGTAAGCCGAATAGTTTTCAACATCTGGAAAATCAATTAAATCGCTCATCGACTTTTCTAAGATGTCAAGATTAATTCGCCAGGTGTAGTCACCGTCTTTTACGACAAGGTTTTGTAATAAAAATTGTCGTATGCTTGGTTCGGATATGATGGGTTTTAAAGCGGCATCGGCATCCGACCGATTTTTTATACGGGTAAAATCAATGCTACGCATTGCTTCGATATGGTGCGCATGACTGTGGCTGTAAGCCACCGGCGCGATATCCAAAACCGCTAGTTTGTCCATGAGTTCCGGAAACCGCAGGGCCGCCAACATGACCGTTTTGCCACCCATGCTGTGGCCAATTACGTTCACATTCTTCAATTGGCGTGTTTGGATAAAATGTTCCAGGTCGACGGCCATGGCCTCATAAGACATCACATCGCTCCAGGGTGAGTTGCCATGGTTTCGCGCATCCAAAGTATAAACGGCGTAGTGGTTTGCCAGCATTTTGGCGATACCACGCCAATTGGTGGACGAACCGAACAAACCATGAAGAATAATAAGCGGTGGTCCTTGTCCAAATATCTGGTATCTAAGTTCGAGAGACGAAGGCATTGGTTGTCGAGATCAAAAAGCTGAATGCCTTCGAAGTGAACGTAGGTTACTTCTTTTTGGGAATATACAGATCGGTAATGGAACCTTCGAAGGCTTCCGCGGCAAAACCGACGGTTTCCGACAAGGTGGGATGCGGATGGATAGTCAGACCGATGTCCTGAGCATCACATCCCATTTCGATGGCCAAGGCCACTTCGGCGATAAGGTCGCCCGCGTTTGTACCGACAATGCCGGCACCGATGACCCGGTCATTGTCTTTATCGAATAACAACTTTGTCATACCTTCGTTACGACCTATGCTGAGTGAACGCCCGCTGGCCGCCCAGGGAAAAACACCCTTGCCATAGTTCAGTCCTTGCGCGTTCGCCTCCAATTCCGTGACACCTACCCAGGCCACTTCGGGATCGGTGTAGGCAACTGAAGGAATAACTTTTGCATCGAACCCGCTTTTTAAACCAGCAGCCACTTCGGCGGCGACCTTTCCTTGATGAGTTGCTTTATGTGCCAACATGGGTTGCCCGGTGATATCGCCAATCGCGAAGACGTGTGCAACGTTGGTCCGCTGTTGTGTATCGGCCGCAATGAGACCCTGTTGGTCGACTTGGACGCCGGCTTTATCTGCACCGATGTTATGACCGTTCGCCTGCCGCCCGACCGCAACCAGGACGCGGTCAAACGTATCGCTTTGTGGTGCACCCTTGCCGTCGAATTCAACCACAATACCCTCGTCTCGCGCATGCATGGCGGTGACACGGGTGCCGAGAAAAATATTCTCATATTGTTTTTTGATGCGGTTGTGAAACGGTCGGATGATATCTGGATCGGCGCCGGTCATTAACGAGTCCAACAATTCCACCACGGTGACCTTGCTGCCAAGTTCGTAATAAACCGTTGCCATCTCTAAACCGATAATGCCGCCACCGACAACAAGCAAGCGATGGGGTATGTCCGTCAGCTCTAAGGCGCCGGTCGAATCAATGATTCGCGGATCATCGTGTGGAAACGCCGGAATATGCGTGGCTTGCGAACCGGCCGCGATGATTGCCTGACTGAAGCCGATCGATGTTTTCGCGCCGTTGTTGTTGATAGAAATTTGGTGCGGTGATGTGAAACGTCCAACGCCTTGCACGACTTTAACCTTACGTTGCTTGGCTAAGCCGGCTAAACCCCCAGTGAGTTGTTTTACGACTTTGTTTTTCCAGCCGCGTAGCTTATCGATTTCAATTTCTGGTTCACCGAATCGTATACCGTATTCATTCATTTCCTTGGTATCCGCGATGACTTTCGCTGCATGCAACAGTGCTTTTGAGGGGATACAACCCACATTCAGACACACGCCGCCGAGGTTGGGGTAACGTTCCACTAGCACTGTATTCAACCCAAGATCGGCGGCCCGAAATGCAGCCGAGTATCCACCCGGACCGGAACCCAGCACCACTATGTCGGCCTGAATATCAGCATCTTGCGACACCCCGCTAGCTGCGGTCTCGTATGTTGCGGTTTCGGGTATTGGCGCTGAAGTCTCGGATTTTGGTTCGGTAACTGCAGATTCGGGCGTTACACTAGGTTCCATAGTGGCGATGAGTGAATCTTGTGACACGGTGTCGCCCACGGCCACTTTTAGTTCCTTGACTATTCCTGCCTGCGGCGCTGGAACGTCCATGGTGGCTTTGTCACTCTCCAACGTAATCAGTGGATCTTCCTTTTCCACCGAAGTTCCGGGCGAAACATGAATCTCAATAATTGGGACGTCGGTAAAGTCACCGATGTCGGGAACCTTGATCTCGGTAGTTTGGGTCATAAGAACGATGTCATCGTATTTGATGCAGCGTAACAGCCAAGTCCTGACTGCCTCGACAATGTTTTTTTATATTTCATGCCTCTCACTCCTACCACTCCAACAGTATTTGCGAGTCGTGAAGTTACGAAGCCTAGTGATATTGCATTAGTTTGGTTGCACTGAGGTTACTCACCTGATGGTGACATGTATTTCGCAAATACTTCGGCTCCTGTCATGTTGTTGGTTTTGTTTGCAAATTCGTAGAACGACGGTTTTTCATCGATAAATATTTGATCTTCGAATTTAAGCCGTTCGTTTTCGTCAAACAGACCCACCGGCAGTACGTACTGGCGGCTTTCCTTAATTCGGTAAAAAAGATGCGTTCCGCATTGTTTGCAGAAGCCGCGTTCCGCCCAATCGGATGAGTTAAATACCGAAACGTTTTCTTCGCCTTCTATCGAAACGTCGTTGCCGCAATCCGTCGCCATGAGAGGACCGCCGCCCCATTTGCGGCACATGTGACAATGGCATGCCCCCACTTTTTTACTCAGGTTTTTAGCTTTAACACGGATTGCACCGCAAAGACAGGTTCCACTGGTTTCAATAGTTTCGCTCGACATTTTTTCCTCCTTTGATACCTCTATGTTCTACAACAAAATACGCCGCATGTCGGCCAGTGCAGCGCAAAGATAAGCGACAAAACGCGCCGCGGCCGCACCATCGATGACGCGATGATCATAGGACAGATCCAAAGGCAACATTAATCGTGGTTTAAATTCTTCGCCATTCCATACGGGTTGCACGCGCGAGCGGGTAACACCCAGGATGGCGACTTCCGGTGCGTTAACGATTGGGGTAAACGCAGTGCCCCCGATGCCTCCCAGACTGGAAATACTGACACAGCCGCCTTGCATCTCCGTGGGTTTTAATTTTCCGTCACGCGCCCGCGTGCTCACGTCTCCCATTTCTCGGGCCAGATCAAAAATACTTTTCTTGTCCACGTCGCGAAAAACGGGTACTACCAAACCATTCGGAGTATCCACCGCAATGCCGATATGAAAATACTTCTTCAGTATCAGGTTTTGACCATCGGTGCTAATCGACGCGTTGAACTGCGGAAATTCTTTTAGTGCCGCGGTCACAGCTTTCATAATAAAAGCCAGCATCGTGATCCGCACACTTTTTTTTGTAGCTTCGTCCTTTAACGACTGACGAAAAGCTTCCAGTTCCGTAATGTCCGCTTCGTCATGGTGGGTAACGTGCGGCACGTTGAGCCAAGCGCGGTGCAGGTGCGGGCCGGAAATGCGTTTTATACGTGGTAACTCTTGGACTTCGATTTCACCGAATTTGGAGAAATCGACTTCCGGTAGCGGTGGAATACCCGTTCCCGTACTGACACTGGGACCGGCGGTGCCGCCTTCGAGAATCGATTTAACAAAAGACTTGACATCGTCTTTCAGAATGCGCCCTTTAGATCCGGTGCCGCGTATTTTAGTCAGATCGGCGCCTAATTCTCTTGCATAACGGCGTACCGCCGGACTCGCATGTGGTGGTGCGACGCCGGATTTTTCCGCCGGTGGTGGCAGGGTGGGCGGTGGCGTATGGGCGGTCTGTATCTGCGGTCGGGTATCTTCATCATCGGCCAATGGTTTTTGCTCAACCGCCTGAGACATGGCTGCGTTCTTCGATTCGGCTTGTGTTACGGCGGTTGTCGATGAAGAAATCAAGACAGCGACATTTGATCCCTCCGACACCTGGTCGCCGACTTTAATCAAAACCGACTTCACTTTACCGGCGAAAGGCGAGGGTACATCCATGGTGGCTTTGTCGCTTTCCAGAGTGATCAACGGATCTTCAGCGTTTATCGTGTCACCTTCACCGATGTGCACCTCGATAACATCGACCTGCTCAAAGTCGCCAATGTCAGGTACGCTGACGGTGATTTCTTCACCGGATGCAACATCCGCTTCCGCTTGTGTTTGCATCTCCGCTGCGTTTTCGGTCGGTTGCGTTTGTTCTTCAGATTCCGTTTTTAATACCGCGATTAACGAACCTTCGGAAACCTTGTCACCAACGCTTACTTTTAGTTCCTGTACAGTGCCCGGCACTGGGGCGGGTACGTCCATGGTAGCTTTGTCACTTTCCAAAGTGATCAGCGGGTCTTCCGCGTTTATTTTGTCTCCGGGTGCTACGAGCACTTCAATAATGTCTACATCGGAGAAATCGCCGATATCGGGAACCTTGACGTCGACCGTGTTCGTCATTGCCACTACGTCCTGGCCGGGTTGGGTTTGCCGGCGTCTATCCCATATTTGTTCAATGCCTCATGGACTGTCGCTGTGGGAATGACACCATCGTCGGCCAGCGCCCTTAACGCAGAAACGGTAATGTATTTTGAGTTAACTTCAAAAAACTCACGTAATTTGGCACGCGTGTCGCTGCGGCCAAATCCGTTGGTGCCCAACGTAACATAACGTTTTGAAATAAATGGGCGAATTTGTTCTGAATGGGTGGCGATGTAATCCGTGGCGGCGATGACGGGGCCTGGTGAGTCGTTTAAACATTGTTCGACATAGCTGATTTCTTTGTCACCATCCGGGTTAAGCAAATGTTGCCTCGCTACCGCCCGGCCGTCACGTGCCAATTCTGAAAAACTCGTAACACTCCAAATTTCAGAACCGACATTCCAGTCCTGTGCGAGCAACTCACCGGCAGCCACCACTTCACGCAAAATCGATCCACAACCGAGCAACGCCACCTTTTGTTTGTCATCTTTCGCACCGTTAATTTCCTGCAATCGGTACATGCCACGCAGAATTCCCTCTTCAGCGCCCGCAGGCATAGCAGGATGAACGTAGTTCTCGTTTTCACAGGTGATGTAGTAATAAATACTTTCACCCTCTTTATACATGCGGCGTAGACCATCTTGAATGATGACGGCAAGTTCATAACTATAAGTGGGATCGTAGGCGATACAGTTAGGTATGGTTGCGGCGATGACATGGCTATGACCATCCTGGTGTTGTAAGCCTTCGCCCGCCAGAGTGGTGCGGCCCGCTGTTCCACCGATTAAAAACCCACGTGCCTGAATATCGGCCGCTGCCCACGCGAGATCACCTACCCGTTGAAAACCGAACATGGAATAAAAAATGTAAAACGGAATCATGTTGACGCCGTGGTTGGTATACGCGGTTGCCGCAGCAATCCATGACGACATTGCACCGGCCTCGTTAATACCTTCTTGTAAAACTTGTCCTTGCTGATCTTCGCGGTAGTACATCAATTGATCCGCATCTTCCGGTGTATACAACTGGCCGACCGGCGAATAAATACCCAGTTGCCGGAACATGCCTTCCATACCGAAGGTGCGTGACTCATCCGGCACAATGGGTACAACGTGTTTGCCGATTTTCTTGTCGCGGGTTAACGACGCGAGAATCCGCACAAAGGCCATGGTGGTTGAAATTTCGCGATCACCGCTGCCACTTAGCTGGCTCTCAAACAAGGACAAGTCTGGTGTTTCTAACGGTGTAGCGGAATCTCGCCGCTGTGGTAAATACCCGCCGAGTGAACGGCGACGCTCATTGATATATTGAACTTCGGGACTGTCATCTGCAGGCCGGTAAAAGGGTGCTTCAGCTACCTCTTCATCGGACAGCGGAATGTTAAAGCGGTCACGGAATGCTAACAGTGCTTCTTCACCCATTTTCTTTTGTTGATGAGTGATATTTTGACCTTCACCGGCTTCACCCATACCGTAACCCTTGACGGTTTTCGCGAGGATAACGGTCGGTTGGCCGGCATGTTTTACCGCTGCGGCATATGCCGCATACACCTTATGCGGATCATGGCCACCACGATTTAAACGCCAGATGTCTTCGTCCGACATGTTCGACACCATGGCTTTGAGTTCAGGATATTTTCCGAAAAAATACTCGCGGGTGTAGGCGCCGCCCTTCGCCTTAAATGCCTGGTATTCGCCGTCGACCGCTTCTTCAAAGCGTTGTTTCAATAATCCGGTGGTATCGCGCGCGATCAGTGGATCCCAGTAGGAACCCCATATCACTTTAATAACATTCCAACCGGCGCCACGGAATTCAGACTCTAGTTCTTGGATTATTTTTCCATTGCCACGTACCGGTCCGTCTAGACGTTGTAGATTGCAATTCACAACGAAAATAAGATTGTCCAGTTTTTCCCGTCCGGCCAGGGAAATAGCACCCATGGATTCCGGTTCGTCCATTTCGCCGTCACCCATAAATGCCCACACTTTGCGGTTAGTGGTATCGACGATACCGCGATGGTGCATGTACTGCATAAAACGCGCCTGGTAGATGGCCATGATGGGTCCCAAACCCATGGAGACGGTAGGAAACTGCCAAAACTCAGGCATTAACCAGGGATGAGGGTAGGATGATAGACCGCCATTGTCGACCTCTTGTCGAAAACGGCTCAGTTGCTCTTCGCTAAGACGCCCTTCGATAAAAGCGCGCGCGTAGATACCGGGCGCGGAATGACCTTGTATAAATACCAAGTCGCCGCCGTGATTGTCAGTAGGCGCATGCCAGAAATGATTAAAGCCGACGTCGTAGAGCGTTGCAGAAGAGGCGAAGCTGGCAATATGACCACCTAATTCCGTACTCTTGCGATTAGCGCGTACCACCATGGCCAACGCATTCCAACGAATCAAGGAGCGAATACGCCACTCAATGGCGGCATCGCCGGGGCTGCGTTGCTCCTGACCCGGCGGGATGGTATTCATATAAGCGGTTGTTGCCTTATATGGCATGTCCGCCCCCGCCCGGCGAGCGCGATCGATCAATGCTTCGAGCAGATAATGAGCGCGTTCCGGGCCTTCGCGATCAAGCACCGCTTCGAGCGAATCAAGCCATTCCTGGGTTTCGATGGGATCGATGTCTGGCAGGGTTACGTCATTCACATCAATGGACTCCGCGTTGTTGTTCTAGTGCGCTTGTGGACTGCAAAGGTGCGTAATGTACAGGAGTTTTGGCCAAGACCGCACCGGGCACTTATTTGTTAGTAACCTTTGGTTGTGTAAGTTTATCACAGGTGTTTTGTGACTTTTGCGCAGCGTAGATCTGTAAATTATTGTGTAATTATTTCCGGGCCCATAAGCGATATAGGCAACCAAGTTGAAATAATGGGCACATAGGTCACGAGAATCAGAAACAGGAACATGATACCCACCCACGGTAGCGCCGCTTTCACCACGTTCATTACGGACATTTGCGCCACACCTGCAGTAACAAATAGATTCAGTCCAACGGGTGGTGTAATCATGCCTATCTCCATGTTGACCACCATTATGATGCCAAGGTGAATGGGGTCGATTCCAAGTTCAACGGCAATGGGGAAAACCAACGGAGCCACAATGACTATTAACCCAGATGGTTCCATAAATTGACCACCGATTAGCAACAGCAAATTTACGGCGATGAGAAAAGCGATTGGCCCAAGGCCGGCGGCTAGCATCATCTCAGTAATAGCTTGGGGGATGCGTTCTTCGGTCAATACATGCTTAAGAATTAAAGCGTTGGCGATAATGAACAGCAGCATTATCGTCAGCTTGCCGGCTTCGAAGAGTGTATGCCTGGTGTCCTTGTGGACCCAAGCAGTGAATAGTGCGATTGGTTTCTTAAAGAGTGAAATCTTTTGCCCGTTTTCGCCCTTTAGCGGCCCCATATCGCGATAGATATAGTTTGAGATAATGAATGCATAAACTGCGGCTACGGCGGCGGCTTCGGTTGGGGTGAATATGCCGCCGTATATGCCACCCAATATGATGATGATAAGAAAAAGCCCCCAGCCGGCGTCTCTGGCGGCGGTAAACCACTCTTTGAGACTTGCCCGTGGCTGGGAGGGCAATCCACGAAACTTGGCCGCGATATAGATGCCGATCATTAACATCAATCCTGCTATTATCCCGGGGAAGACACCCGCCAGAAACATGCGTCCTACCGAAACATCGACCGCCGCAGCATAGACAACCATAACGATGGATGGCGGAATCAGAATACCGAGCGTACCGGCGTTACAAATTACGCCGGCGGCAAATTCTTTCGTATAACCCACTTGACGCATGCCGGCGATAACGATGGTGCCGATGGCCACAACTGTGGCTGGGGACGAGCCGGAAAGCGCGGCAAAAAGCATGCAGGCAAACACACCCGCAATTGCTAGGCCGCCGGCGAAATGACCGACGCTGTCGATGGCGAATCGAATGATTCGCCTAGCCACACCACCGGTTGACATGAACGCCGAGGCGAGAATAAAAAACGGGATCGCCAATAATGTGTAGTGACCGGCAAACGCGTCAAACAAGGTTTGTGCAATGGATGCCAGCGATGCGTCAGAATGAATGATTAAAAAGATAATCGAAGCGAGCCCAAGGCTGATGGCGATGGGAACACCGATGAGTAAAAAACCGACAACCATTGCAAATAAGATGACGACATCCATCGATCAATCCTCCTTTACGTCCGTTTTTGCTTCTTCGAGCAACTCTTCCACTTCATGGCTCGCGATGACCATCTCCTGCCGGTCACGCCAAATACGCCAGCCCGCTTGTAAGAAGCGGAACACGAGCAGCGCCATGCCCAACGGTAAAGCAAAATAGGGTATGAAGCGCGGCAGTTTTTCCCACCGTTCGCCTTCGTTGAGTGATGCTGACAAAAACTGTAAAAACTCTGGCATCGGGATGTCATTCACTTCATACCAGGCGCGTTTCCCGATAAACGGCGCCCAGTACTGCCAGGCGCCGATAAGCAGGAAAATGCTAAACGCGAGGCAGGCCGCGACAGCAAGCAGGCCGCACGGTTTGCGCCACCCCTTTGGTAAGTGCACCACCATTACGTCGACACCCAGATGGGCGCCTATCTTGACGCAATACGATGCACCGATCAGTACCAGCCATGCGAAAAGAAATACGGTCGTTTCCAGTGCCCAGAGGATATTGGTGTTGAATACATAACGTGCAATCACATTGGCGAATGTGATAATCGTCATTATTCCGAGTAACAAGGCGATAAAACTTTCTTCGAAGTTGTCAATGAATCGACCGAACTTAGACGTTGGGTGTGTATGCATTTCCTGCCTCCTCCCAGTAGTTGTTAAAATTAGCTTGACCGGCAAGAGTTTCTCGCCGGTCAAGACATATTTTCACAACATGAGGTTTTTAGTTAGCCGAGTTGTAAGACAAAGCCGCTTCGATGACATCGGCCCCGATGTCATCTTCAAATTGTTTCCAAACCGGTTTCATCGCCTCGACCCATTGTTCACGTTGCTCTGGCGTTAACGTGCGCGCCTCGGAGCCGGCGTCAATCACAAGCTGCTTATTCTTTTCATTTACTGCGGTTGACTCAGCATTGCGCATTTCGGTGACTTTTTTCAGTATTTGTAGGAATTGAGTCCGCACATCTTCAGGAAGACTTTCCAGCCATTCCGTGGAAGTCACAACCAAGTAATCGATGATGCCGTGATTGGTTTCCGTTATACCGTCCTGGACTTCGAAGAATTTCTGCCCATAAATATTCGACCAAGTATTCTCTTGACCATCGATGACCTTGGTCTGCAATGCGCCATATACTTCTTTAAAGGACATTTTTTGTGGACTGGCGCCCAGTGTCTCAAACTGGGCAACCAGTACATCGGAAGCCTGAACACGAAACTTCAATCCTTTAGCATCCTCAGGGGTCAATAAAGGTTTGTTGGCCGACATTTGCTTCATTCCGTTATGCCAATAGGCAAGACCCAACAATCCCTTGCGTTCCATGGAACGCAAAAGTTTTTGGCCGTCTTCGGAATTCTGGTAACGGTCCACGGCATTAACATCTTCGAATATGAATGGAAGATCGAATAGTCTGAATTTCTTGGTAAAGGTTTCGAATTTCGACAGCGATGGCGCAGCGAGTTGAACGTCTCCTTGCAACATGGCTTCAAGAACCTTGTCGTCATCGTAAAGGCTTGAATTAGGGAAAACCTGCATACAGGCCTTTCCATCCATATCTTCGTTGACTCGTTTTTCCAAGAGCGATGCCGCGATACCTTTAGGATGTTTGTCCGTATTTGTAACATGGCTAAACTTGATGACGATCTCTCCGTCTTGACAAGCGTCTTGGGCGAGTGCAGCCGCCGCGAATCCAAGCAGCAAGGTTGATAGTAGTACTTTTCTGAGCATTGAAATCTCCTCTTTATATTGATGTTGGCAAAATCGATTGCATGGCCTTCTGAAGTCGAAAGTTCATGAACCGGCAAAATCTTTATTAAGCAGTTTCAATGCCAGATTCAGAATTTTTTGTAAACCATTGAGAGTGCAAGAGTATCCAACAGCTATACCGTTACATAGTGTGCGGGATTTCGCACACACGTACGTCAATGGTGTGCGGTATTCCACACGTTCGTGAACGGCTATCGGCGAAAATTTTCAATTTTAATCGCGTATCTAGTCAGTTTGTCATAAAAAGTTTTACGGGGAACACCTAGTCTCCGCGCTGTTTTTTGCGCATTGCCGTCGTGGCTGCTCAGCGCTTGTTCAATAAGCAGTTTTTCAAACTGTTCCACCCGCTGAGATAAGGTTTTATTATTCGCCGTCGCATCGTCATTTTGTGTAGACGAAAAAAAGAAGTCATCCAGTTCGCCACTCAGCACAAAACGCTCCGCAATATTCTTCAATTCGCGCACATTTCCCGGCCAATTATGACTTAGCAGCCGGGAGATTATCGAGGAGTCGATTTCGGGTACCAGACGACCAAAGCGGTTACTAGCTGACTGCGCAAAGTGTTCAAACAACAATGGAATATCTTCTTGTCTTTCCCTTAGCGGCGGTAGTGCCAATTCGGCGACATTAAGACGGTAGTACAAATCCTGGCGAAACTCGCCGCGTTGGCTCAGCTCTTTAAGGTCTACTTTGCTGGCCGCCAAAACCCGAATATCAAGTTGAACCGGAAGGTTAGAACCCAAACGCTCTATTGATCGCTCCTGCAACACGCGAAGAATTTTTGTGGCGAGTGCAATAGGAATACTCTCAATTTCGTCCAGAAAAATAGTCCCTTTATCGGCGTGCTCAAATCGGCCTATCCGTCGCTTGTTAGCGCCGGTAAAACTGCCTGCTTCGAAGCCGAACAATTCGGCTTCAACCATAGTCTCTGGAATGGCTGCGCAGTTAACCGGTACAAATGGGCCCCGGCGCCGCGTGCTGTGATGGTGAATGGCCCTGGCTACTACCTCCTTTCCCGTACCGGTCTCACCTGTAACCAGGACATCGATATCTGCATCGGCGATCCGGGTAATTTTTTCTCGCAACTTCATCATGGTGTTGGACCGGCCAATCAAGGTTTCATCATTTTGAGTCGCCAACTCGTCCCTTAGTTGACGATTTTCTAACACTAAACTCCGTTTCTCCGCGGCGCGTTGTAATACATCTACCAACATCGTATTTCGAAACGGTTTCTCCATAAAGTCGTAGGCGCCGTCTTGAATGGCCTTGACGGCTGTAGATACATCGCCGTGACCAGTAATTAAAACGACGGGTATATCGGTATCTATTTCCCTAATAGACGACATAAGTTGCAATCCATCCATACCTGACATTCTGATATCGGTGACGACGACACCGGGCCACTGCCTTGAAATCGCATGTAAGGCCGGTTTTGCGCTATCAAAGCTGGTCACATCAAAACCTGCCAGTTCCAGCGTTTGAGCGACGGCACGACGTAAATCACTGTCATCATCGACCAATATGATTTGACTCATCACGTAACATATTTCGGTAGGACAATGGTAAAAGAGGCGCCGCCCTCAGGATGGTTTTCTACTTTCAGTTGACCTCCTAGATTCTGCACGATGCCATTGGAAATGGATAACCCTAAACCGAGACCGACGCCCACATCTTTAGTGGTGAAAAATGGATCAAACACATAGTCGATATCCTTTGCATCAATACCCGACCCACTGTCGGTGACGATAGTCAATATGAGATTATCTTGCTCACGTTGGTTGATACTTAATCGGCGTTGATCGCTGTTTTCCATAGCGTCGAGGGCATTACTGAATAAATTAACAAATACTTGTTCCAACCTGACCGCATTGGCAGCCACATGAGCCGATTCTAAAAGATTTAGTTTTACCTCTACGCCGAGAGTTCGCATACGTGCGTTTACCAGTGACAGCGCATCATTGACGCATCGTCTTACGTCAACTTTGTCTATCGCATCGTCCGTTTTGCGGGAATAAGACTTCAAATGCGCTGTAATCTGGGACATTCGGTCAGTGAGTCTTAATATCTGTTCTATGTTGCTGTTGGCATCTTGGTATGCATTACGTTGCATGAGGGTAAGAGCGTTATCGGCGTAGGAGCCAATCGCTGCTAGCGGCTGATTTAACTCGTGTGTAATACCCGCCGAAAGCTGTCCTAAAGCCGCTAATTTTGCAGCATGTACCAACTCAGCTTGAGCCTGGCGCAGTTCTTTTTCAGCCCGGCGACGTTCTGTAATCTCTTGCTGTAATTCCTCATTACTTAACATCAATGCCTTGGTGCGTTCATCGACTCGCCGTTCAAGGTCATCTTTTGCTTCTATTAATTGCTTTTCGGTGCGTTTTCGTAATTCGAGTTGTTCGCGCAGACTAATTCGCCTTAGCGCCGCAGCGGAAAACAATGTCCACAACATTAGCGATGCCAGCACCACACCGGCGACGCGATACAAAGTGTCGCGCTTCAATGGTGACAAATTCCCCAAGGCATGAACGGTCCAACCGAGATCAGGTAGAGAGCGGGCTATTCGAAAATGATGGCCCTCAATACCGGTTTCCATTAGACGCACTTCATCGCCGTTGTTGTGCCTTTGGATAATTTCCAGATTCACTTTTTTTAATTGATCCAACGGGTACTGTTGATCACGCTTGATTTTTTCAATTACCGCAGCAGTTAACGGCGATAGAGTCAGGAATTGCCATTCCCTTTTGTTGGTTGAGAACACAACATCGTGTTCATCGGCGATTAGCAAAGTAGGATCGTAGTCGCGCCACGCCGTTTCCAATCTATCCATATCTACCTTCACCACTGTCGCACCAATGATGTCGTCAGTAGTTTCATCGTAGACGGGGGAAGAAAAATAGTAACCCCGTCGACGTGAGGTGGTACCTAACGCAAAGTATCGCCCTTGTTCACCGTCCATCGCTTGTTGGAAATAAGGGCGAAAGGCAAAATTTTCTCCCACAAATGTCGGCTGCTGATTCCAATTGCTTGCCGCTATGGTGGTTCCATTGTTGGACATCAAATAGGTATCGGAGGCGTTGGAGAAATGATTTACATTGAATAGCAATTGATTGACTATACCTATTTGCTGTGCATCATCAGAGTTTGTTAATAAGCGGATGATATTAGAATCATTCGCCAATACCCGCGGCAGGAATGCATATTTCTCTATCTCACCCTGCAAATCGCTGACGAATAGCTCAAGTTGCGTTTCGATTTCATCTGCGAAGCCAAATAGGAGGCGGTCCCGGGCAATTTGGTACGTTGCCCATCCGGCGATAGGCACAATGACTAATAAGTAAAGTAGCGTCAGTCGTTTGAGATTTGACGTCGTCAACATGGCGTAATGATACGTTAAAGCATGATTTCGACGAATCACCATTTAGCAATACAAAAAGCCAACAGGAAGATTTTAGGCCGTTCTGCAATATAAATTCATGTCACGGTGTTTGCTTACAGGGTTTGTCGAGAACGGCGAATATGCTTGTTGTAGCCAATTCCTTGACGAATATCAAAGTAGCGCGTAATGTTATTCGGTTAAACTCATTTACCGCAAATTTCAAAATATAGGATTCAATAATGGATGCAAATACAGGTGTAGTATTCTTAAGTGGTGTGCGAACCGCGGTGGGTACGTTTGGCGGATCGTTAAAAGACCAGCCGCCGTGTGATCTTGCTGCCACCGTCGTTAAAGAGGCCGTGAGCCGTGCAGGCGTCGGCGAGTCGGATGTTGGTCACTGTGTGTTCGGTAATGTTATTCACACTGAACCACGCGACATGTATCTAGCCCGCGTCGCGGCGGTGAATGGCGGTTTACCCATCGAAACACCGGCTTTTACATTAAATCGGTTGTGTGGCAGCGGTTTGCAAGCTGTAGTGTCGGCAGCGCAAGTCGTTATGCAAGGCGATGCCGATTGCGTGGTTGCCGGTGGTGCCGAAAACATGAGTCGTTCGCAATATTGGGTTCCTGGTGCACGTTTCGGGCAACGCATGGGCGACGGCAAACTGGTCGATGCGATGACCGCCGCATTGAACGACCCGTTTGATGGTTGCCATATGGGAACTACCGCGGAGAATATTGCCAAGAAATGGGAGATCACCCGCGAACAGCAAGACGAACTGGCGGTGGAAAGCCATTTGCGCGCAGCCAATGCCATAGAACAAGGATATTTCAAAGAACAAATTCTTCCGGTCGAATTAAAAACACGCAAAGGCACCACTGTTTTCGATACCGATGAACACGTACGTGCGGATGCCAGCATGGAGGGTATGGCGAAACTGCGACCGGTGTTCGACAAGGAAGGATCGGTGACAGCGGGTAATGCGTCAGGCATCAACGATGCGGCCGCCGCGGTGATCATGATGAAAGAATCAGTGGCGGAAAGCCGCGGCTTAAAACCCATGGCACGCTTGGTGGCCTATGCGCACGCCGGGGTTGAACCGAAATATATGGGCATCGGGCCAGTGCCGGCGGTGCAAAAATTAGTGGAAAAAACAGGTATCGGTATTGGCGACCTGGACGTTTGCGAAGTAAACGAGGCCTTCGCGGCGCAAGCGCTCGCCGTGATTCGCGACCTCGACTTACCGATGGATAAAACCAATCCCAATGGCAGCGGCGTCTCGCTGGGTCATCCGATAGGAGCGACCGGTTGTATTTTGACGGTGAAAGCGATGTATGAGTTACAACGTACCGGTGGACGTTATGGATTGATTACCATGTGTATCGGTGGCGGGCAAGGAATCGCCGCAATAATTGAGCGAATGTAGGCGCAATCTAAAATGCCTGCGCTTTACCGATAATTCGTTAAAAATGACCTCAAGTTTCTAATATGCTGCCGTGTACACTCCGCTTAACTTATTAGTTGCAGCTCGTCTCAGCCTCCTTGTAATTGTTCGGTTTGAGACATACAGCATCAAATGTCATCAGAAGATTAAGAAAAAAATATGGCCACATTTCTTGCACCGAAACCGCCACATCATCAGCTTCCCGTTATCTTCAACGTAAATGGAGTGGTGGGTTCATCACCTGCCCAAAATCTAAGGGAGGATGTTCTGTTAGTGCAATTTGCATTTAAGGTGATCGCTGAAATCCCGCCGCAGACTGAAAGTCCTCAGGTGGCCACTGCAGCTAAGGCAGTGCAATTAACAGGCAATGTAGATGCGGCGACAGTCAATGCAATCCGCGCTTTGCAACAATTTCGTGCAGACAAACATCAAAACCCTGGTAAAGTAGTTGACGGACGGGTTAGTCCAATCAAGGGAGGTTACAGTTATGGTGCTGGTATTTGGACGATCGCCAATTTAAACAATATGGTTAGGAATCGCTCACTGGACACCTGGCCGAGGATCGACAAGATTCCTGGATGCCCTGCGGACCTAAAACTGATGGTCGCCCGTGAAGTAATTGGCTTACGGAAAAAGTGAGGGTGATTAAAATAAATCGGCGCAATTGGCAGGCGGTTGTAATGTAGCACCACGTTTGCTATCGGTTTGGTCCATGGGGTGGCAAGGTGGTGGTATTTACATTTGTCGATAAGTGGCTCAGTGTGGATGGCGAAAATTTCACTATCGCGCATACCCGGAGCGATAATTGGGCGACGATCAATGGTCGTTTTGTCATTTTAACATCATCGCCTCCTCCTACACCCGGGTCGGGTTCGACGGACTTATTTCTACCGGGAATTCTTTTGTTACTTGGCTAACCTGCTAGGATAGAAGATGGTCTAACGAAAGTTTTTATCCTAACATAGTTGGGATATTTTCTGTGAACTGGCTCACAGACAGCCGGTTTGCGCCTGTCTATGATGTAACCGCTTATTGAACAAAAGTTGGTCTCATTCAACAAACGAGTTGGGCGGAATTAATTGGCAGGAAACGGAGGAAGAAGCGATGACCAGTTTCTTTATTAGTTACAGTCGCGAGATTGAAAAACAAGTGAAAGTACTTGCTAATGATCTCGTGGAATCCGATTACGAAGTATGGGTGGATCACCATTTAACTGGAGGGGAGGAATGGTGGGGCAGGATTTTGAACGAAATTTGCGCTTGTGATGTTTTTATATATGCGCTTTCACCGGAAACATTAAAATCCGAAGCGTGCAAAAAAGAATTCAGTTATGCGTGCAGCGTAAAACGACCCATACTACCGGTAAAATTGGTAAAAATGTCCGACAATTTGATACCGGACACCGTCGGTAAATTACAGCATGTCGACTATGTGAACGCTGACCTCGCTGCATTTAAATCCCTGGTGAAAACCATTAATAAACTGCCCGAAGCGCCGGGTTTGCCGGATCCGTTGCCGGCAGCGCCAAAAACCCCAACATCCTATCTCGGCGAACTTCGTGGACGCATTGAACAACCGGAGTTGGGGAAGGACGAGCAGAATTCTATTTATGCCGAACTGTCCGTAAAAGTACACGATGGAGAAGATCTTGACGATATTAGAGATTTAGTGAGTATATTTCTGGCGCGTAACGACAACTACGCGATTACTGAAAAGAACTTAATCGCATTACAAAGATTATTGTCCGGGAAATCTGCCTTTGAACCAGTGAAACCCAAAGGGGAAGGTCTAGAGCCGACACCGGAAACGGAACCGGAGATAAAAACCCAGCCGGTTGACATGATGGATGCGCTTAATATCGACCCTGGGAGCGCGGAAGCGTCAATAAAACAAATATTACAATCCGTTGTCGGCAAAGGCGAAACATGGATAATTGAAAGCGATAAGCTTAATAAGATTACCTTGACGGCCGGCGCCGAAAATAAAGAGCGACAGGTGTGCGCGCAAGTAAAATGCCGTGACAAGGCGACCGGTAGTCGACAAGAAAGTTTCAAAAAACTGGGTTGGAAAACCAAAGACAACTCCACCGTGGCCGGTCTCGCCGGTGGCGCACTGGCTTATGCGACCGGCGGTGCCGCACTGTTAGCGTTGTGCAGCAAGAATGTACGCGATTATATGTTGGTCTTCGAGGCGACACGCGAATGGGTTGTTTCCAAGAAGGGTTCGGAGCTATCGAAAATTGCCATGGAACTCAGCCGGATTCTTGAACAGATTTCGAGCAACAAACTGCCGCTATTGGCGTGGCGTAATGTGGAAGCGTGATTGGTTGTGGTTAAACAATCGCGCGTTGGGTATTTTGCGTGCCCGGTAGAACATTTGCCAGGAATTGCCCAGTGTAAGACTTTTTGTCTAGCACAATGTCTTCCGGTGTGCCTTGGGCAACTAGCTCCCCGCCGCGTTCACCGCCTTCGGGTCCGAGATCGATAATCCAGTCGGCGGTTTTGATGACATCGAGATTGTGTTCGATGACGACCACGGTATTTCCGTGGTGGCGTAAACGGTGCAACACTTTAAGCAATTGTTTTATGTCATGAAAGTGCAGTCCGGTGGTCGGTTCGTCCAGTATGTAAAGTGTCCGTCCGGTGTCGCGTTTGGACAACTCACGCGACAGTTTGATGCGTTGTGCCTCACCACCCGACAGTGTGGTTGCACTCTGACCCAGTTGAATATAACCGAGCCCGACTTCGAGTAAGGTTTCCAGTTTCCGGTTGATGGCCGGCACCGCACGGAAAAAATCAATGGCTTCTTCGACCGTCAACGCGAGCACCTCGCTGATGTTCTTTCCTTTGAACCGAATGTCCAATGTTTCCCGGTTATAACGCGATCCCTTACACACGTCGCAGGGAACATAGACATCCGGCAAAAAATGCATTTCGACTTTGACTAAACCGTCACCCTGGCAGGCTTCGCAGCGGCCGCCTTTTACGTTGAACGAGAATCGGCCGGCCTTGTAACCACGCGCCCTGGCTTCAGGCGTCGCGCTAAATAATTCGCGAATCGTCGTGAATAAACCAGTGTAAGTGGCTGAATTTGAACGCGGTGTTCGCCCGATCGGGCTTTGGTCGATGGCGATGACTTTGTCAAAATGCTGCATGCCTTGCATTCGGTCATGAGATGCGGTCTGAGCACGGGAGCGATACAGCTCTCGAGCAATTGCGGGATGCAGAGTATTGTTAATTAAGGTCGATTTGCCCGACCCCGACACACCGGTTACGCAAGTGAACAGACCGACGGGAATCTGAACATCGATTTGTTTGAGGTTATGACCACGGGCGCCAAAGATTTCGAAAATCTTGTCGGGATTACGTGGCGCTCTCTCGGACGGAATTTCTATAATTTGCTCACCGGCCAGATAACGTCCGGTCAATGACGCCGGGTTGGCCTGTATTTGCCCGGGACGGCCCTGCGCCACTACTTTCCCTCCGTGATTCCCCGCACCGGGGCCCAGGTCAATCACATGATCTGCACTGCGAATAGCCTCCTCGTCGTGTTCGACTACGATCACTGTGTTACCTAAGTCACGCAAACGGTAAAGCGTTTTTAACAAGCGTCCATTGTCACGTTGATGTAACCCGATCGATGGTTCGTCCAAAATGTACATTACACCCACCAGACCCGATCCAATCTGAGAGGCCAACCGGATACGTTGAGCCTCGCCACCGGATAACGTTTCCGCCGCGCGATCCAGTGTTAGATAATCCAAACCGACGTTTACCAAAAAACCGAGACGAGCGTTAATCTCGCGGGTGATCTTTTCCGCAATAGCCGCTTGATGTCCGGCCAAATTCAGGTTTTCGAAAAATGCGGTACAACGATCGATGGGCAGTTTACTAATGTCATGGATGGCGTGCCCGTTAACAAACACATGACGAGATTCGATTCGCAGACGGCTGCCATGGCAGCTTTCACATACTTGATTGTTAATAAATTTTGCCAAGTCTTCCTTGATCGAAACGGAGTCCGCATTGCGGTAGCGTCGCTCTATATTGGGAATAATGCCCTCGAAAGGATGATTACGCCGCACACTACTGCCGTTAGAGCGCAGATAATCGAAAGCGATGGTTTCACCACGACTGCCGTAAAGAATAATATCTTTAACATCGTCGTTCAGTGTTTCAAATGGCGCGTTTACATCGAACTGATAGTGTTTAGCCAAACATTGAATCATGTTGAAGTAAAAAGCGTTACGCCGGTCCCAGCCCTGGATGGCGCCGGCGGCCAGGCTAACGCTGGGGTCGTGTACGATCTGTTGTGGATCGAAAAACTGACGCAAACCCAAACCGTCGCAGTCCTTGCAAGCACCGGCTGGGTTGTTAAAAGAGAACATCCGCGGCTCGAGTTCGGCCAGACTGTAACCACAATACGGGCAGGCGAACTTGGCGGACAACAGAATTTCGGATTCTTCTTGTCCTTCGTGGGGCAACACCCAGACCTTAGCGGTGCTATCTGCCAAGCCCAGCGCTGTTTCAAAGGATTCCGCCAGCCGTTGTTCATTACCGGTACGTACAACAATACGATCCACCACCACCTCAATCGTATGTTTTCGGGTCTTTTTCAATTCCGGTGTGTTGTCAAGCTCGACCACTTCACCATCGATACGCGCACGAATAAACCCCTGGCTATGCAAACCTTCGAGTAATTGCTGATACTCGCCTTTGCGATCTTTTACGACCGGTGCAAGTAACATCAATCGCGTGCCTTCTTCCAATGCCATTACCTGATCCACCATCTGACTTACAGTCTGCGCTTCCAGCGTGACATCATGGGTCGGGCAGCGTGGTTCGCCGACCCGGGCAAACAACAGACGCAAATAGTCGTAGATCTCTGTGACCGTGCCCACGGTGGAACGCGGATTATGCGATGACGATTTTTGTTCTATGCTGATAGCCGGTGACAAACCTTCGATCACATCGACATCGGGTTTTTCCATCAATGCCAGAAATTGCCGCGCATAAGTCGATAGCGATTCGACGTAACGCCGTTGGCCTTCCGCAAAAATGGTATCGAATGCTAGTGACGACTTGCCGGACCCAGACAGGCCGGTAATCACCGTCAGTTTGTCGCGGGGTATATCGAGATCAATGTTTTTCAGATTGTGCGTGCGTGCGCCGCGAATCTGTATGGTGCGCATAACGTCGAGAGTAAAAGTCAAACCTGTTACTATACGCCGCCTTGTTTCGCCGACGCAAAGCCTTCCCTCTTTGATTGCGGATTCTATGAGTTCAACCGAGCGCCGTGCGGTCATCTCGCTGGCCGGTATTTTCGCGTTGCGTATGTTCGGTCTTTTTCTGATATTGCCGGTGTTTGCGCTGTATGCGGTCGATCTCGACGGTGCGACGCCGTTTCTGGTTGGTCTGGCGCTGGGTGCTTACGGCCTGACCCAGGCAATATTTCAGATTCCTTTCGGTATTTGGTCGGACCGGTTTGGACGCAAACCGGTCATAGCGTTTGGACTGATCATTTTCGCGCTCGGTAGCGTGGTGGCCGCGCTAGCGGACAGCGTTGGAGGCATTATCTTAGGGCGTGCCTTACAGGGTAGCGGTGCTATTGCAGCCGCGGTCCTAGCGCTTACTGCCGATTTAACCAGCGCGGATCAGCGCACCAAAGCCATGGCGGTTATCGGTGTCAGCATTGGCGCTATGTTTATTTTGGCATTGATTCTCGCACCGGTATTAGAAGGCTGGGTGGGTATTCCAGGGCTGTTTTGGTTGACGTTTTTCCTGACCATCCCTGCGTTGGCGGTGTTGTGGTGGCTGGTTCCGGCGGAACCGAGGAAAACATACCGGCGTGAAACTTTGCAATTCGGTAGCGTACTAAAAAATCCAGCATTGCTAAAACTGGATCTCGGCATTTTTACCTTGCATATGGTGATGACAGCTTTGTTTGTGGTGACCCCTGTTGTGATCGCTGATGTTACCGGTTGGGCGACGGGGGATCACTGGAAAATCTATGTGCCGGTATTGGTTTTGTCGATTGTTGGAATGCTACCCCTGGTGCAGCGCCACTCCGGTGGGGCAAGTCCGCACACCGCGTTTGTCATCGCCATTGCAATTCTTGCGGCCAGTCAAGGGGCGTTACTGTTCAGCCAACATTCTCTGCCATGGTTATTCGCGTCCTTATGGTTGTTCTTTGTTGGATTCAACAGTTTGGAAGCGATGTTGCCATCACAGATATCCCAGGCCGCCTCTGTACAACACCGGGGTGCGGCGCTGGGTGTTTACAGTACCACCGAGTATCTCGGTGTATTCGCCGGCGGCGCTATCGGTGGATGGTTGCACGACCGTTATAACATTGATGCGGTGTACTTATTTGGTTTGGCGATGGTTTTATTGTGGTTGTTGGTGGCCACGGGTTTTGCTCGCGAAGCCGTGGTGGAGCCCGAGCAGTCGATTGACGCGAGGGAATAGTTTAGCGTTAGACTCTTGAACCTGTGTCCGGGTGCAACCGATAATGCAGGTGTTCGATAAGAACCGGTTTTGCCGATGCAAAATCAACCCAAAGTAATCAGGAAATCGAGGAAAAGTGAATGGCGAGAGGCGTAAATAAGGTAATTTTAATTGGTCATCTGGGACAAGACCCGGAAGTAAGGTATTCGGCAAATGGCACAGCTATCGCCAATTGTTCGCTCGCCACTACCGAGAGTTGGAAGGACAAACAAACTGGTGACAAAGTCGAAAAAACCGAATGGCACCGAGTCGTGTTTTTCGCGCGTCTGGCGGAAATCGTTGGAGAGTATTTGAAAAAGGGTTCGCAAGTTTATGTCGAAGGCCGTTTACAGACCCGTAAATGGCAAGATAAGGAAGGCCATGACCGCTATACTACCGAGATCGTTGTTAACGATATGCAGATGCTGGGTTCGCGGCAGGGGGCGGGATCTCCATCGGCGGATATGGATGACTATGCGCCCGCATCAAGCAACCAGGGTTCCGCTTCCGCTGCAAACGCGCCTAATGCTTATGAAGAATTTGATGACGACATTCCCTTTTAAGAATTTCGCTCGGAAATCGTAAAAACAGTTTTGTTCGGTTATTGGAACGGCGCGATTGCGCCGCTTCTTTTTCATGTCATCGTTGTTTCGCTGTTTAGCACGCTTTTTATCAGCGGATGTGCGCGCACCAGTGTGCATATTAATAAGGTCTTCACTAAAAATCAGGAGCCTGCATCGCTAGAGCAAGCGTTGGCGGATATTCAAAATTTGATGTGGGAGCATCGCCCCGTCAGTGCCTTGGACGAACTAAACAAACTGATTGAACAAGGACACGATTCGGTCGAAGTCTTGCACCAGATGGGGGAGGCTTTGTACCGCATGCAGGATTTTGCTGAGGCGCAAGCGCAATTCGAATCAACTTTCCAACAGTACCCCGATCACTACGAGTCATTGCAACGCAAGTGGGCGGCCAGTCTCGCAAACGACCGAAGTGAGATAAACAAGCTCAAGGTACGTAGCGAGATTGAACGGTTGGCCGAACAAATCCCGAATAATCCTGCTGCTTTGTTCGCTGCTTATAAAGGGTATACCTATTTGTGGGAGCGCGAGCCCAGAGTGCCGTTGATCGAACGCCTGGTTCCGATGACGTCCGACCACGAGCTGTCAGCGGCGGTTGCCGCGCACTTGTTGGAAGAGATGATTAGCGCGCGTGATACCGCGGAAAAAACCCGGTTAGCGCTACTCTATGTGGAAACTTATCCTGAGCAACGTGGTTTTCGCCTCGCCTCTCAGAATCTGGTGCGTTTGCACCAGGACGAAATTTCCGGTGATCAATTGGCCGTTCGCCAGTATCTTGGGCGGTTTTCCGATAATCGCCATGTTAAACAAATGACTGCGGCATTCCTGGTATTTCAAAACAAGCACCTCGATTTGGCTCGTAATTTATTGCAGCAACATCTACAAATGTGGCGGGCTGAATCCGAAAACGAGCAAGCACGGTATACCGACGAGGCAGCCTGGCGCACGATTAGCCGTTGGGAACGCGCGGAGTCACTTTACTTATTCGGCACCATAGCGTTTCACGAGCGGCACTTAGAGCGGGCGCAGACTTTGTTTCTGTTTGCTTTGAATCACCATGCCAGACCCGGCGTGGTTTATCAGGCTTTATACGAGGTTACGCGCGAGACTAACAATGAAAATGCATTCGATTATTTGTTGCAAGCATTGCAACACGGGCAAAATGATCCACGCTTACATGATGATCTGATTATCTATTTAGGCGACAGTGTGTCACTCGAAGACGCGCGGAAATTGCTTGCCGATCAGCGCGACATTGTTACTTTCGTAGATGTGAGCAAGCAAATGAGTTTAGGCAACATAGCGGCGTCGCGTGTGGCTTGGGGCGACTACGATAACGATGGCTACGATGATTTATTGTTATCCGGTCCGCGCGTATTTAAAAACGTTTCCGGGACGCATTTTCAAGATAGTACTGCCGATCTAGGGCTTTCAGAATCAGAAAAAAGCACAGGCGGTTTGTGGGCAGATGTCGACAATGACGGGGATCTCGATTTGTTTCTGACGTTTCCGGGTCAGAACAAGTTATTCGAAAACCGTAACGGAAAAAGTTTTACTAATATAACCTCTTCTGCATTTGAATCTCCATCGTCTTCGAGAAAAACTTTTCAAGGACGGACGGAAGCAGCGACGTTTGGCGACATGGACGGTGACGGTTGGTTGGATTTGTATCTGGCCAACTACGAGGGAAGGGGCGCGGAGCGTGGTGTGTGTTTTGCTGATCAACTATTTCGCAACAATGAAGGAAAGTTTATTGAAGTTACAGAACAGGCCAATGCAATAAACGAGGCACCACTGTGCGGCCGGGGTGCGACGTGGAGCGATGTCAACGGCGATGGTCGTCAGGATATTCTGGTATCAAACTACCGCCTCGATCCGAATACGTTCTGGATCAACAAGGGACGGAGCGGTTTCGAAGACCAGGCTGCGCAATGGGGTTTGCGCGGCGACAATGCACAAGGGGCATTTGGTCATACCATTGGCAGTGTGGTCGGTGATATCGACAACAATGGTTTGTTGGATGTTTACATGTCAAACCTGTCTCACCCACGTTATTTGGATTATTCGGATGTGAGCGGTTTGTTCTTGCGAGCGCACCGTCGTACGAAGAGTTTTGAAAATATTTGGAACGCTTCGGGTATAGCATTTGAGGAAACCAGTTCTGACCCTGCGTTGGCGGACATCGATAACGATGGTGATCTGGATTTATTTGTCACCAGTGTTTACGAGGGTCGAACTAGCCATCTTTACCGCAATGACGGCAATGGTAAGTTCATGGACATTAGCTGGCTCAGTGGCGCCCAGGTGGACAACGGCTGGGGCGCGGCATTTTCCGACATGGATAACGATGGCGATGTTGACCTCGTAGTCGCGCATCACTACGGTGTATCTGTCTTGCGAAACAGCGGTAACTCAAACAATTGGCTGCAAGTGAACGTTCGCAGTGAAGTCTGTAATCGCTTTGGGGTGGGTAGCCGGGTTCAGATTAGTTATGCCGGTCAATCACAAATCCGTGAAATCATCGCGGGCCGTGGTACGGGTTCACAGGATTCGCTCACGGCACATTTTGGTCTTGGTGGCTACGATGGATTAGTGAAAGTTAAGGTGAAAGATTTATGTGGTGGAAAAACGAGTCAGAAAATCGAACAGTTGAATCGAAAGGTCACAATAAAAGCCGAGTAGGAAAAAACTTCATAAGTCGAAACTATAGTATGAACAAGTGGTAATCCCGTAAACTGTTACTGTGAACACAGTGAAGCAATCTCATCTCAATAAAAAAAACTGAAAAGCGAGATCGCCACGCCGTTGACGCGGCTTGATGACGTAGTTTTGAAGGAGGTGAGGCTCTCCCAAAAATTATTGTGACCGGTATTAAACTGTCATCCTGAGCGTCAGCGAAGGATCCAGTATGTCCGTAGAATGCGGTTCACAGCATACTACTTAATCGTTGATGATTCGATCGAAAAGCTTTCTTGCTCCACCACAACATTCCACCCATGCCTATCTTCAACTTCTCCTAGTTGAATTCCGAGGATTTCGTTGTAGAGTTTAGTGGCGGAGGGACCGGGTTGGCCGTTGTTGATGTCGAAAACCTGGTCTTGATAGAACAGTTGGCCCACCGGGCAGACGACGGCGGCGGTGCCGCAACCGAATGCTTCTTGCAGTTTTCCGTTTTTCGTGCCGTCGAGCACTTCGTTTATGCTGATGGGACGTTCCTCGACATCGTGACCTTTATCTTGCAGCAACGCCAAGACACTATCGCGGGTGACGCCAGGGAGAATGGTTCCTTTTAACGGTGGCGTTACAAATTTGTCACTCAGTTTGAACATGATGTTCATTTGCCCGGCTTCTTCTACATAGTTATGGTCACGCCCATCCAACCACAACACCTGATTATAACCTGCGTCTAGGCTTTCCTTACCTGGTAATAAGCTGGCGGCGTAGTTGCCACCGGTTTTGGCGTAGCCCATGCCGCCCGGCGCGGCACGGGTATATTTGTCTTCCACTTTCAAGGCGATAGTGCGGAATTCATCACCGAAGTAAGCGCACACGGGCGATGTCATGATTAAAAACCGGTATTCATTCGATGGCCGCACGTCGAGATGACCCTCGGTGGAAAACACCAGCGGCCGAATATAAAACGCTTCGCCACGTTTGGATGGAATCCAATCCCTATCCAGTTTGACCAACTCAACAATGGCGCGGGTAAAAATATCTTGGTCTACCGGTGGAATGCAAAGGCGTTCGCATGAAATACGCATGCGTTGCGCATTCATGTCGGGTCGAAATATACGGACAGCCCCGTCTTTGCCGCGAAATGCCTTCAAACCTTCGAACACGGATTGACCGTAGTGCAAACTGCATGCGCCGGGTTCCACGGGCACCCGCCCGTAGGGCAATATTTGCGGGTTTCGCCATTCACCACCGGAGTGCTCCAGGCTGAACATATGGTCGCAAAAATATTTACCAAAGCCCAGGTCGTCGAAATCGACGGTGTCTATACGGCTGTTGTCAATACGAGTAACGCTGATATCGATGGTCATCGGGTTTTACTCTTTGTTTCCGCTCTGATCTTGGCGGCGATGTAATCGTTTTGCGGAATGTATAATAGTCCGGCCAATTTGCGCAGTAAATGACGTTCGTGTTTGTCCAGCTCGCCATCCGCATAGGCGACTTCCCACAGGTGCTCCATAATCTTTACTTTGTCAGTAGCCGTCCAGTGTGCATTGATCAGAGAAGTGAATCCGTGCAGGCTGGTGGCATCTTTTATTTCTTCTTCCGCAAGTTGTAGCAAGGTTTCCGTTTCTTCCGTTTCGAGATCGAACAGCGTGCGTACTAATTCGGCAATATGGCGCGATTCTTTTTCCTCCATGGAAAAATCTGCTTTACCGACTTCAAGTAACAAAGCAGCCGTCGCTAAACGTATGTCGTGTTCAGGATCGGAGACACCGGCTTCATGTTCCCGGTTGATGTGTTGATTAAAAAACGTACGCAGTTGAGGCAGCATAGTCAAACAGCAAAAACTACTTCAATTTGGCGACCTGTTTGTGCCGGAAACAGGTAGTGACGTGATCATTCACCATTCCCGTCGCCTGCATAAACGCATAACAAATTGTGGTTCCGACGAATTTAAAACCCCGTCGTTTTAATTCTTTGCTAAATGCGTCGGAAATATCTGTCGAAGCGGGCACGTTCTTCATACTACGCCAACGATTCTGTTTTGGTTTGTTTTTAACAAATTTCCACATGAATGCGTCAAACGATCCGAATTCGTCTTGTACCGCGAGATAGTGTTTTGCGTTACTCACAGCGGATTCGATTTTCAAACGGTTGCGGACAATGCCAGAATTCTTTAGCAGGCTTTCCACCTTTCGTTTGTTAAACCGGGCGACACGCTCGGGATCAAAACCGGAAAACGCGTCCCGGTAATGGTCGCGTTTGTACAGAATGGTGGACCAGCTCAGGCCGGCCTGGGCGCCCTCAAGTATAAGAAATTCGAACAATTGTCGATCATCGTGCAGGGGAACACCCCATTCTTCGTCGTGATAAGTCACATAGCGTGGATCGTCGCCGGCCCAGCCGCAACGCTTTAATTTTTTACTCATAGCCCTTATTAAATAGAATATTGTATTTAAAGCAAGCATTGCTCCGAAATTCGTAATCTTCCTGAAACGAAGGAATAGCCCATGTTCAATAGAGTTGTTTTGTTTCTCGCCACCAACGTCGCGATTATCTTAGTTTTAAGCATTACCATGCGCTTATTGGGGGTCGGCCCGTATTTGAATGAATACGGTCTCAACTACACAAGTCTGTTGATATTTGCCGCGGTATTCGGGATGGCGGGCTCATTCATTTCGTTGGCCGTGTCTAAATTTACCGCCAAACGTTTTACCGGCGCCCGGGTTATCGATGCACCCACCAACAATACCGAGCGTTGGCTGGTGGAGACGGTGCAGCGGCAAGCCAAGGAAGCGGGTATCGGTATGCCGGAGGTCGCCATTTACGATTCGCCCGATGTCAATGCTTTCGCTACCGGCATGAATAAAAACAACGCGTTAGTGGCGGTAAGTACGGGTTTGATGCAGGCCATGGACCAGGACGAGGCCGAGGCGGTACTGGGCCATGAAGTCTCGCACGTTGCCAATGGCGACATGATCACCTTGGCACTGATTCAGGGTGTGGTCAATACGTTTGTGATATTCCTGTCACGGGTGATCGGTCAAGTTGTCGACAAGGCAGTATTTAAAAATGAACGCGGTCACGGTCCCGCATTTTGGATGACCACCATCGTGGCGGAGTTGGTGTTGGGCATTCTCGCCAGCATCGTCGTGCGTTATTTCAGCCGGGTGCGCGAATTTCGCGCCGATGCCGGCGGCGCCAAACTGGCGGGTCGGGAGAAAATGATTGCGGCCTTGGAACGTTTAAAACGCGGACAGGAGCAACCGCATTTGCCGGATCAACTGGCTGCTTTCGGTATTTCGGGTAATGTGGGCAGCGGATTTAAACGCTTGTTTATGACCCATCCACCTTTGGATGAGCGCATTCAGGCGTTGCGAAATGCAAGTTAACGTTTGCCGCCGCCACCGGATTTACTCAGGATACGATCCATTAGACGGTCGGGCAACCAGCGTTTAGCCCGGCCGAGTACATGAGTGGGCAGCGTGACCGGATAACGTATTTGGGGGCGACGCTTTTCCAATGCATGCACGACGCATTTGGCTACCGCATCGGCCGGCAAGGTGAAGGCGGCCGGTTTGGAGCTCAGCAACCGGTCTTCGACGGACTGGTATAAGACCCGGTGTACGCTGTTTTCGGCATCGATGTGTTTGCGAAAGGCGCGCAAGGCATTGGGTCGAAACTCGGATTCAATAGGGCCGGGCTCCACCAACGAAACATGGATTCCCGTGTCGCGCAGCTCCAGGCGCAGGGTGTCGCTGAGTGCTTCCAAGGCATATTTACTGGCGTTGTAAGCACCGCGGTAGGGCAGACAAAGCAACCCCAAGATTGAACTGATATTGACAATGCGTCCGCTACTTTTCACGCGCATGACCGGTAGGATCAAGTTAGTTAATTCCTGGGTGCCGAACACGTTGCATTCGAATTGCTCGCGTAAGGCATCGCGAGACAAGTCCTCGACTGCACCGGGTTGGCCGTATGCCGCGTTATTGATCAGTGCATAGATGCTACCGTCGCAATGTTCGATCATGGCGGACGCAGCGTTTTGTACCGATACCGGGTCACCGAGTTCTAGCTCGACGCAAGCGATTCCCTCACTGCGCAAGCGCTCGATGTCCGATGATTTGCGGACAGTGGCGATGACCCGATATCCCCGTCCGGTTAGGGTTTTCGCCACGCAGTAGCCGATACCGGTAGAGCAACCGGTTACGATGACATTACTGTTCTGTGGCATCTCCAAGTTTGGTGTGTTGAAGACTCCATTTCAGGAACATAGCATAAGCCTATAGATTCATCGCCGGTTTAGCATGACATTGGTATTGGTGCGAACCGGTTTATAATCAATATTGCTTGGCAAGAATCTTTGATTACTAAATAGCAGGACGAAACGTGGCAATGTCTGAACCCTTGCGGCTGGGTGTCGTGGGAGTGGGGTATCTTGGAAGCATTCATGCAAAAATTTATGCGGATATGGACGATGTTCATCTCGCCGGTGTGGTAGATATCAACACGGACACGGCGGCAGGTGTCGCGCAAAATACCGGTTGTGTTGCATTTTCGGATAACAATGAGTTGTTAGACAAGGTGGATGCGGTCAGTATCGCCGTCCCCACCAGTATCCATAGGCGGGTGGCGGAGCCGTTTCTTAAGCGTGGGATTCACGTGTTGCTGGAAAAGCCTATCGCCCCGGATGTAGCGCAAGCAGAAGCCATCGTTCACGATGCCGAACAGGGTGGTGCCATATTGCAAATCGGCCATCTTGAGCGATTCAACGCCGGTGTAATGACCTTGGCGGAACTCATCGACGATCCCCGGTTTATCGAAGTGCATCGTCTGGGAACTTTCGTCGAACGCGCGACGGACGTCGATGTGGTGACCGATTTAATGATTCATGATATCGATATTGTTTTGACGTTAATTAATTCGGATTTGAAAAACATCTCGGCTATGGGAGTGCCGGTAGTGACCAAACATGTCGATATTGCCAATGCCCGGCTCGAGTTCGCCAACGGCGCCATTGCCAATGTCACTGCCAGTCGGGTGTCGGTGCGAAAATTTCGGCGTATCCGTGTGTTTGCCCGCTCACAATACGTCGCGTTGAATTTTCAAAACCAACAGATTGAGATCGTGCGGCCCGGAGAAACCAAGACCGAAGGCGGATTTCCAAAAGTTATTACCGAACAAGTTTCGGTGGAGCCACGGCAGCCATTGGACGCAGAGTTAGCGCATTTTGTCGATACGGTACGTCAACGATCTACGCCATTGGTGGGTGGACGCGAAGGGTTACAAGCCTTGAAAATCGCGGAACGTGTCAAAAGAAAAATCAACGAATCCATGGCGGCATAAGCAATGTGGCGATTAGAGCGAGCCATTGCCTCGGTCGTGTGTGTCTTGTTGTCGCTTGTGGCGCATTCCGTGATGGCAGAGTGTGTGGCTGCGACGCCACAGCTCGAACATATGCAACATACGCAAATACGGTTGCAAAGCACAAAAGGGGAATGGATAACCGTCGACGCGCGCATCGCTGATGAGCCGGCGGAAAGCGCGGCCGGATTTCAACATATTTGTCCGGAGACAATCGACCAAACTTTTATATTGTTCGTTTACCCCAGGCCGTATCTCGGCCGTTTCCACATGCAAAATGTGTATGCGCCTTTGGATATCGCTTTCATACGTGGCGATGGCACGCTGGTATCCATTCAGCAAATGCGTGCTGAACCGCCGGGTTCGCCGGTCAAGCCGCGTCTTTATAGTTCGCCTGAACCGTTTATGTACGCACTCGAAGCGAGGGCGAATTTCTTCGCAGAAAACAATATCGAAGTGATGCGCTCGTCTTTCGACGTAGACACCTTCCGCATCGCGCAATAGTTTATGAAAACTAATGCACCCTACGGGAGTTGGATCAGTCCACTCGAGCTACGAGCATTGTTCGAACGGCCGTCGCCACCCATGTATCCTACATCGCACAACGGTTTGATGTATTGGTTGGAAGCCAAGCCCGACCAGGGTGGCCGAATCGTTCTGATACGGCGGGAACAAGATGGTAGCGAAACCTGCATAACGCCGGAAGGGTTCAATATTCGAACACGGGTGCATGAGTACGGTGGCCAGTGCTTTGTGATTACAGATGGCAGTATTGTATTCAGCAACTTTGCTGACAATCGATTGTATCGCCAGCGCTTGACTCCGGCGGATAAACCGGTGGCGTTAACGCCGGCGAGTAACAGCGATGGTTCAATTGGTTTGTATGCCGATTTGCAGGTTGTGAAGGACGAAAAGTGGTTGGTATTCGTCTTTGAAAAGGCCTTCGAAGATGAAGAAAATGTGAATTGCATCGCGGCAATAAATTTGGCACACGATGCCGGTGTTGACCAAGAGCCGCAGATACTGGTTGCCGGTCATGACTTTTTCGTTAATCTCGTCATATCGACGGATAACAAACGTTTGGCATGGGTGCAGTGGGACCATCCCAACATGCCATGGGATTGTTCGGAAGTGGGCTGCGCTGAATTGACTATCGATAACGACGTCATCACGGTGTCAAAAAATAAAACCATCGCTGGTGGCGATGGGCATTCCGTTTGTCAACTGAGTTTTTCTCCCAACGGTGTGTTGTACTTTGCGATGGACAAGGAAGCAGCTGCGAATGAGGCGGACAACTTCTGGAACCTGTATCGCTTCGATCCTGGTAGTCCTGATGAAGGGATAAGCCAAGTGACAACCGACACAGCGGAGTAGCGAGGCGCATTGGGTTTTTGGCCAGGTTCGGTATGTTTTTGTTAGCGAGAGTGAAATTATTGCTTGTCGTACTAACAAAGACGGTGATCGGCTCGAGCGTATCGACGCCACAACGTCCGAGGTGAGTGAAATTGAGAGTACTTACAGCGATTTCGCTCAGCTAAACGTGCACGAGACGCGTGACAGCGTCTTGATGGTAGCGGCTGATCGAGAAACCGATGGTGCTCTTGTCGAATTGAATTTAGAAGGCCACACCTTTAAGGTTATAAAACAATTACCACCGTTGTTGTCACAGGCCGATATCAGCGCTGCACAAACCGTTATGTATCAAACGGGCGATGGTGATCAAGCGTTCGCCTATTTTTATGCACCACGAAACGCGAACTATGAGTGTACGGATGGGACATTGCCACCCATGTTGGTGTTTGTGCACGGAGGGCCAACCTCCAGGACTACGCCGGCGTTTAATCCTACGAAACAATTTTGGACGACGTTGGGTTTTGCAGTGTTGGATGTAAACCATCGCGGCAGCACTGGACACGGGCGGGCCTATCGCCAGGCGTTGCTGGGCCAGTGGGGAAACATCGACGCAGCCGATATCGTCGATGCGGTTGCATACGTGGTTGCCAAAGGCATGGCGGATCAGAACAAAGTGTTTATTCGTGGCGGCAGCGCGGGTGGTTATGCCGTGCTCAGGGTGTTGACCGAATATCCTAATATTTTTCGTGCTGGTGCGTGTTACTACGGTATCGGGAATTTACAAACGTTGGCGCAAATTACACATAAATTTGAAGCCCGTTATCTGGATGGATTGTTGGGGGAAATCTACGACGTCGAAAAAGCTCAGTCGGAAAAAAGCCCTTATTACCAACGTTCACCGTTGTTTTTTATGCATAAAGTAAAAAGCCCAATGATTTTATTTCAAGGCGAGGACGACAAAGTTGTACCACCGGCAGTGTCCCGCGAGGTTGTCGATACACTCAAGCAAAACGGTGTACACCACGACTACGCAGAGTATAAGGGGGAGGGTCATGGTTTTCGTCGCAGCGATACCCGTATTGATGCATTGCAACGTGAATCCAAGTTTTTTATCGATTTAATTCAACAGCCCGATTCTATCGCTTAATCGTGCCGACTCGAGATCAAACTATTGCACTGGCGGGTGTTGTACAGGCCGCCGCCTTGGCGCAACAATTGGCCAGACGTGGCACTGCTGACGATCAAGCCTTGCAGGCCAGTATCCGCAGCGTGTTGGCGTTGGACGCTGCCGATACGGTGTCGGTATTTGGCGAGGTCGAGGGGGTGACGGCCGGCTTATTGTTCATCCGGAATAAACTACATAACCGTTTCGAGGCGGCGGATGTCGAAATAGGCCGTTATTCACTAGCGCTGATTCAATTGCAGGGAAATCTGACTCGAAACCGGGTTATGGTGAACACTATTCAATCCCGTATTACTGAGTTACAGTCCCAATGCGAGGATATGGAACGAATCGGCCCCGCGGTGTTTTCGGTGTTGGCGGATTTATATAAAGACACCATTAGCCAACTCAAACCGCGTATCATTGTGCAAGGCGAACAAGGATATTTGGCCAATCCACAGGTCGCCGATCAGGTGCGGGCGGTTTTACTGGCAGGCGTACGTGCGGCCTTACTGTGGCATCAATTGGGCGGCGGGCGTTTCCATCTTCTTCTGCAACGCCGTCAATATGTCCAAGCCGCACAGCGCTTGTTGGCGGAGGTGAGTTGACCAAGTGAGGGTTCGGATCCGAGGGTGGTGCTTTTAGGGAGTCTAAAACGTACAATGTGAAATAATGTGACTTGTCGCCATTACGGTATCGAATTGCAGTAAGCTTGTGCCAATGCCCTCTTTATAAGACTTAGCCGGATAATGGAGTAATTTCAATGATGTGGATCGCATGGCTCATCCTTTTTATAGCATTGGCAGCGACTGCCGCGCGCGCCACTTTTTCGTTCAAGGTGTGGACCGGCATTATCGCCAGCGTCCTGATTCTGACATGGCTGATGGGTATGCTGCCGTTTGGTGCATTGATAGTCTTTGGTGCCTTGTTTGCAGTCGCGGCCATACTGTTGAACGTCGATTCGCTACGCCGCGACTACCTGAGTAAGCCCGTGTTACAGCGCATTCGTGCCGTGTTGCCCCCCATTTCCGATACCGAACGTGAGGCTATCGAAGCGGGTACGGTGTGGTGGGATGCTGAATTATTTCGGGGTAATCCGGATTGGCAAAAACTCCAGTCAGTGCCCAAACCGGTGTTGTCTGAGGAGGAACAGGCATTCATTGATGGGCCGGTGGAAGAGTTATGCTGCATGCTGGACGACTGGAATATTACCCATGAACTCAATGATTTGCCTCCGGAAGCTTGGAATTTTCTTAAAGAGCAACGCTTTTTCTCGCTGAATATCCCTAAGCGATACGGTGGACTGGATTTCTCGCCATTAGCGCAATCCACCATCGTCATCAAAGTGTGTAGCCGCAGCGGTACCGCGGGGGTGACGGTGATGGTGCCGAATTCGCTCGGGCCGGCGGAGTTGCTACTTCACTATGGTACCGAAGAGCAGAAAAATCATTATTTGCCACGGTTGGCAAGCGGTGAAGAAGTACCGTGTTTTGGCCTCACGGGGCCGTGGGCGGGTTCGGATGCAGGCGCTATGCCGGATTGCGGTGTGGTGTGCAAACAGGAATACGAAGGTAAAGAAACGTTAGGTTTCAGGATTTCCTGGGAAAAGCGTTATATAACTTTGGGACCGGTGGCGACCCTACTGGGCTTGGCATTTAAGGCCTACGATCCAGATGGCTTGCTGGGTGGTGAGCAGGAATTGGGCATCACCTGCGCGTTGATTCCGACCGATACGCCGGGTGTTGACATCGGTAACCGGCATTTGCCATTGAATGCCGCATTTCAAAATGGGCCAAACAGCGGCAAAGATGTTTTTGTTCCTATGGAATGGATTATCGGGGGGCGGGAGTGGGTCGGAAAAGGTTGGCGTATGCTGATGGAAAGTCTGGCCGCAGGACGCGGTATTTCCCTGCCCGCATCGAGTATTGCGGCCGCAAAAGTCGCCGTGCGCATGACCGGTGCTTACGCCAGGGTACGTGAACAGTTTGGCGTTCCTATCGGTAAGTTCGAAGGCGTTGAGGAAGCACTGGCACGCATTGGTGGCATCACTTACCTGATGGACGCGGCTCGTTTGTTTACCACATCGGGTTTGGCTTTAGGTGAGAAACCATCGGTGGTATCGGCGATTTTGAAATATCAGCTCACCGATGGCACGCGAATCGTCATCAACGATGCTATGGATGTGCACGGTGGCAAGGGTATTTGCATGGGACCGAACAACTACTTGGCACGCGCCTACCAACAAATTCCTATCGCCATAACGGTGGAGGGTGCCAACATTCTGACGCGTAGCCTGATAGTTTTCGGACAAGGTGCCATGCGCTGCCATCCTTATCTGCTGGATGAAATTGCGGCGGCCGCCGATGAGAATAAGGAGCGCGGGTTGGAAGCGTTCGACAAAACTTTTTTTAAACACCTTGGTTATGTGACCACCAATGCCGTTCGCTCGTTGCTATATGGTTTGAGTTTTGCCCAGCTGGCGCCGGCACCATCGGCGAACAGCAACGCCGGTTACTATCGTCAGATTTCGCGTTATAGTGCGGCCCTGTCGTTTATGGCCGACGTGACATTGTTAATGTTAGGTGGTGCGTTGAAACGCAAAGAAAAGTTGTCGGGCCGGTTCGCGGACGTCTTGAGTAATCTATTTCTAGCGTCCTCGGCGTTAAAGCATTTTCAAGATTGTGGATCGCCACCCGCCGACCAACCGCTGCTGGATTGGTCTGTGCAATATGCGTTGTACAGAACACAACAAGCGATGTATGGAATTATGCGTAACTTCCCATCGCCGGTCGCTGGTGTTTTATTGCGTGTCTTCGTGTTTCCGCTGGGGCGTCATCAACGCATGCCCAGTGATGCACTAGGCCATAAAGTCGCGCGTTTAGTGCAAGAACCCTCGCAAACCCGTGATCGTTTGACCCAAGGTATATTTATTAGCGATGACGCGCATGATGTCACCGGTAGTGTAGACCACGCCTTGGAGCAAGTGCTAAAAGCAGCGCCTATTCAACGACGACTGCGCGAAGCGGATATTGAACAACCCGCGTTACAGGAATTTGGTGTTTGGATCGACGATCTTGTAAAACAGGAAACCATCACCGAAGAAGAAGCGCTAATTTTGCATGATGCACGGGTAGCGACTCTGCGGGTTATTTCGGTTGACGATTTTGATCCGGCGAGTGTTTCGACCGTGGATCGTCAGGGTGCCGATGCTACGGGTGGCATTGGTGCGGAAGCTGCTTAAGTGAACCCATCCTCGTCGCAATCGATGCACACAGAAGCCACCGATTATCCACCGAATGCGCAACTGGGTCGTTCGGATTTAGACACTATTTCGCGTGATGAGGCGGCCACCTTAGCCGGTTTGTTTCGCGAACGTGTTCGCCGGAGCCCAGATAAAACCGCTTATAAGGACTACGACGGCACATCGGGTCAGTGGAAAACCTATACTTGGACGGATACGGCTCGTGAAGTCGGGCGTTGGCAAGACGCGTTTTGCACAGAAGGTTTGCAAAAAGGCGACCGCGTTGCACTGCGCTTAAAAAACAGTTGGCTTTGGATTGTGTTCGATCAGGCGGCGCTAGGGTTGGGTTTGGTGCCGGTACCGTTGTACGTGGACGACCGCGGGGAGAACATTGCGTATATTTTGGAGCATACCGAAGCACGGCTGCTTCTCGTCGATAACTTCGAACAATGGACGGAAGTAAAAACTCACGACCATAGTCTGTCCAGCTTAAAGCGAGTAGTGGTGATCGAGTCCGGTTCTTATTCTGACGGTGATCGACTCGTGCAACGACTCAGTGAATGGTTACCCGCTGAAACCGATTCGCAACTGGCGGTGGACGAGTCAAATAAAGACGAGTTAGCAACTATTGTGTACACGTCGGGCACGACGGGGAAACCTAAAGGTGTGATGTTGTCGCACGACAACATTGTGGCTAATTGTCATTACGGCTTACAAAGTGTCGCCATATCGCCAGACGATTTATTTTTATCGTTCTTGCCCTTGTCGCACATGCTTGAACGCATGACCGGTTATTATTTGACTATGATGGCAGGGGCAGAAGTCGCGTTTAATCGATCCGTACCCGAACTCATCGATGATCTTGGTGTGATTAAACCCACGGCTTTAGTTTCCGTCCCGCGTATCTTTGAACGCGCCTACGGGGTTATCAACACAAAAGTCGACGAAGGTTCACCCCTCAAGAAAAGACTGTTCAACCTGGCCATGGACGTGGGTTGGTTACGCTATGAACACGAACAAGGACGTGCGGCTTGGCGTCCGAAGCTTCTGCTGTGGCCGATATTGGAAAAACTGGTGGCAGCAAAGATTCAAAATACTTTTGGCGGTAGGCTGCGCATCGCGATTAGCGGCGGGGCGCCGCTGGCGGCTCATGTGGCCAAGCTGTTTATCAGTCTGGGCATAAGAATTTTACAAGGTTATGGTTTGACTGAAACGAGCCCGGTGTTGACCGTCAATACCATAGAGCGAAATCGACCCGACAGTATTGGACTGTCTATCAATAGCGTGAAATTGCGCATTGGTGACAACGATGAATTACTGGCTCAGGGACCTAACATCATGTTGGGTTATTGGCGCAACGAAACCGCCACTAAGGAAGTGATCGATGACGACGGTTGGTTTCACACCGGGGATTGCGCGCGTATTGAAAACGGGTTTTTATTTATTACCGGTCGTTTAAAAGATATCTTGGTTTTGTCCAATGGCGAAAAGATTCCCCCGGTCGATATGGAAGCGGCGATCTCCGAAGACCCCTTGTTCGATCAGAGTATTGTCATCGGAGAGGGCAAGCCCTATTTATCGGCTATTGTTGTATTGAATCCTGAACTATGGTCGGCGTGGGCGAAGGAGCAGGGTTTTGACACTACCGATGTAAATATTCTCAATAGCGAGCGAGTAGAAAAGGCTTTGATTAATCGCATTGCTGAGCGCATCAAAGCTTTTCCGGGCTATGCGCAAATTTATCAAGCTCGCGCCACGCTGGAACCCTGGTCCGTCGAAAATGGTCTACTCACACCGACCATGAAACTTAAGCGTCCGGTCATCAAAGATCGCTTTGGACCAGAAATCGACAAAATGTATGAGGGACATTAGCTAGCTCGAAGTTCGATTTGTAACCGGTTTTTATATCGGTAATATCCACCAATGCAGGAAAAATAAATGCCAAACGTATTGCTTGAAATAAAGGACTCAATTGCGACGGTAACTTTAAATCGTCCGAGTGAGTTGAATGTCCTCGATCCGAATCTCGCAAGCGAACTGCACGACACAGTCACGACGGTAGAATCGAATGACGATGTGCGTTGCATGATTTTGACGGGAGCGGGCGACAATTTTATGGCGGGTGGCGATATCAATTATTTTGCCATGTCGTTGCAGGCGTTAAAAAAACATGGCAGTAAGGCTTTTTACGGAATATTCGATAAAGTGCATGGAGTTATTCGTACACTGCGTCGCATGGATGTTCCCGTTGTTGCCAGTGTCAGAGGTGCGGTTGCCGGCTACGGTATAGGCTTAATGGCAGCCTGCGATTTGGCAATATCAACGGAAGATGCCAAATTCGCGTTGGCCTATACCCATATTGGCGCATCCCCCGACGGCGGAACGACTTATGCGTTGCCGCGTATTGTGGGTTTAAAACGCGCGACCGAATTGTTGTTGTTGGGTGACCGATTCGATGCCCAGACGGCGTACCATTATGGTTTGATCAACTATGTTGTAAAACCGGACGAACTCGAAGTCGAGACCTGGAAGTTGGCCGAGCGACTGGCGAAAGGTTCACGGGAAAGTTACGCAAGGGTTAAGGCGTTACTGAATACCTCATTGTCCAACAGTCTGGACGCACAACTGGAATACGAACATTCAAACTTCCTGTCCTGTGCCATTACCGACGATTTTGCCGAAGGTGTACTGGCTTTTTGCGAAAAACGCGAGCCTAGTTTTACCGGTTAATCGGCGACCGATCTAAAAATGCTAAAACACAAAACCCTGTTTATCACCGGGTCAAGCCGGGGAATCGGCCAGGCAATCGCTTTACGTGCGGCCCAGGATGGTGCCAACGTTGTTATAACTGGTAAAAGCGCAGAGCCGCATCCGAAGTTGCCAGGGACCATTCATACCGCCGCTGAGGAGGTCGAACAAGTGGGTGGCAAAGCTTTGGCCGTGCAAATGGATATTCGTTTTGAGGAGCAAATTCAAGCGGCGGTCGATAAAACCGTGGAAACGTTTGGTGGTATCGATATATTGGTCAACAACGCCAGCGCGATCAATCTCACCGGTACGGAAGCGACACCGATGAAACGTTTTGACTTGATGTTTTCAGTGAATGTGCGTGGCACCTATGCGGCAACGCAAATATGTTTGCCGCATTTACGCAAAGCGTCGAATCCTCATGTATTAACCTTGTCGCCGCCGCTAAATATGGACGCCAAATGGTTTAAGAATCACGTGGCGTACACCATGGCGAAATATGGTATGAGTATGTGCGTACTGGGCATGGCGGAAGAGTTTCGTGAACAAGGCATCGCGGTCAACGCCTTGTGGCCACGTACGGTTATTCACACCGCGGCGGTGGCGATGTTGGGTGGCATGGTGAAACCGGAAAACTGCCGTCAACCAGAAATTGTCGCGGACGCGGCCCATGCGATACTGTCGAAAGACAGTGAAACGTGTACCGGAAATTTCTTTATCGACGAAGATGTGCTACGCGAGGAAGGTATAATCGATCTCGGAAAATATGCAATCGGATCGAACGATCAGCTCATGGATGATCTTTTCCTCGATTAGTTGTTTTCACTAGTGCAGAAGCTTTGAGACCAAACGGTCGAGTTGAAGTACAAGAAAGACCGGACAAAGCACTCTCACTGGTCTCTGTATAAACATCGAAATAGTTCATGGCCATATCAAGCTATGATATAGCGGTTATTGGCGGTGGTATGGTGGGGTCGGCGATTGCATATGGCCTCGCCAGACATGGCGTTAATGTTGTGTTACTAGATCAAGGTGATATAGCGTTTCGAGCGGCACGTGGCAACTTTGGATTAATCTGGGTACAGGGTAAGGGCGTCGATGAGCCACACTATGCGGCATGGACAAGACAATCCGCCAATGCCTGGCCGCAATTTGCCGCCCAATTAAAACAAGAAACCGGTGTAGATGTTGCCTATGAACGACGTGGCGGTTTCGAATTTTGTTTAAGCGATCAGCAGTTCGATGGACTTGAACGAGAACTTGGTCGTTTGCGTGATCACAGCGCCGGTAAGTTCGAATTTGAAATGTTGGATCGACCCGCATTAAACGAGTATTTTTTTTGCATTGGCAAGGGTGTAACAGGTGCCAGTTATTCACCCCATGATGGCTGTGCAAACCCGTTATATCTATTGCGTGCTTTGCATACGGGATTTCTGAAATATGGTGGCGTCTATTCCCCAAACGTTAATGTGGACGCGATACAGAGCGTGGCAAATGGGTTTACACTGAAATGTGGAATTGTCAAGGTCAACGCTGAACAGGTCAACGCTGAACGTATCATCATCGCGGCGGGAGTGAGGACACCGGACTTAGCCCAGCAAATCGGACTAAAGGTAACGGTGAATCCTATCCGCGGACAGATTCTGGTTACCGAAAAAGTAGTCCCGTTTCTCAAACACCCGACGTTGCAGATCCGTCAAACCGCCGAAGGTGGGTGTTTATTGGGAGATTCCCATGAAAAAGCAGGTTTTGATGAACGAACTCGAGCACGGGTAATTGGTACCATCGCTAACCGCGCAGTTCAAATATTTCCATTCCTAAGTCAGGTAAAAGTCATTCGCGCGTGGGGTTCGTTGCGAACCATGACAGCCGACGGCATGCCGGTCTACGATGTGTCAAATGAATTTCCCGGTGCATACGTCGCCGTTACGCACAGTGGTGTTACGCTCGCGGCCGCCCACGCCGATCGACTTGCGGGATGGTTGGCGGATGATCGGATCGCGGAACAAGCGTCTGACTTTAGTTCGCAACGATTCGATGTTCAAGTCCATTAGTAAGCCCAAGAACGATAGGGTAAAAATTTACTTCGACAATGTTCCTATCGACGCACCGATGGGAATTAGTGTCGCGGCAGCCATACTAAGCGCTACCGAAGCGCCCTTCCGCACGACAATTGTCTCTAAGTCACCACGTAGACCCTATTGTATGATGGGTGTATGTTTTGATTGTCTGGTGACGATTAATGGCGAAGCCAACCGACAAGCTTGTCTCGTTACCGTGCAGGAAAATATGCGTGTTTTATCGCAACATGGCGCTTGTGAAATTACCCCAAGCCAACAATCCTCATGAGATCCGCGTATGATCTTGTTATTGTCGGTTGTGGCCCGGCAGGACTGGCCGCTGCTGTGCAAGCGACAAAGTATGATATCGATACGGTTTTATTTGATGAACAGAACGCACCTGGTGGACAAATTTACCGCGCCGTTGAATCATCTCCTGCTTTAAGTAGTGATGTCTTCGGTGACGACTACACGGCGGGGAAAAACCTGGTCGGGCAGTTTCGCAGGTGTAATATCGAATATTGTCCTAATACATCGGTTTGGCAAATCAGCGAAGACAAAGAGATCGGTGTCAGTAGCGGTGGCCGTGCTGTTCTAATTAAGGCCAAACAAGTCATACTGGCTACGGGCGCAATGGAACGTCCTTTGCCGGTGAAAGGGTGGACCTTGCCAGGTGTCATGACCGCGGGTGCGGCGCAGATACTATTAAAGACATCTACTTTAGTTGCGCAGGATGTGGTGCTCATTGGTTGCGGGCCATTATTGTATTTGTTGGCTTGGCAATATTTGCAAGCGGGCGTCGGGATCAAGGCATTGTTGGATACGACTTCATCGGGAAGTTATTGGCGTGGCGTACGGGGATTTCTCGGTGCGTTGTCTGGACGTGAGTATATCGCCAAGGGCGTAAGGTATCTGCGTGCACTACGTCACCACGGTGTACCGCACTTAAGAGGGGTCAATACCGTTGAAATGATTGGCCAAGACTGTGTTCAGGGGATTCGTTATTGCATAAACAATCGTTGGCATGAGCTTGATTGCCGAATCGTGTTTGTGCATCAAGGAATCATTCCTAATGTAAACCTATCCATGGCTGGTGGTATTAAACATTATTGGAATGACCAACAATTATCCTGGCAGCCACGAGTCGATTATCTCGGCCAAACTAATATTGATGGAATTATGATTGCAGGTGATGGTGCGGGCATTGTTGGAGCAAAAGGGTCGGAGTGTAGCGGTCACCTCGCTGCCTTGAATGCGGCGAAGGGTTTAAATAAATTGACAACCGCGGAGTTTCAAGCTGCGGTTAGACCATTTAGGGCGAAACTTGTTAAGGAAGAAAGATTCCGTAGATTTATCGATGTAATGTACCGGCCGGCCGACTCGTTGCGTATTCCACAGGATGATGTATTGGTGTGCCGTTGCGAAGAAGTTACCGCAGGGCAACTTCGCGAAGCTACCGGTTTGGGCTGCATGGGACCAAACCAACTAAAAGCATTTACGCGTTGTGGCATGGGGCCGTGCCAGGGTCGTTTATGCGGAACAACCGTGAGCGAACTCATGGCGGATGAAAGAAATTTGGATGTTGGCGAGATTGGCCACTACCGTATTCGGCCACCCGTAAAACCAGTGACTTTGGGAGAATTAGCGTTGCTTGTGGAACAGCAAAATGATCTGGTTTACAACGATACAAAAACAACATAGGATCAGGATGACCACGCTTCAGGGGTGGCGTGACATAGTTAATCATGGAGGTAGGGGGAAGTGACTATTGATATTGAATTCGGTGAAAATGGTAATATTTTGGTCGCGCGGCTTTTCGGGATTTTTACACCAATGGGTGATGAATTATCAGATCAAACTATTGCCCAGAAATGTAGAGAGAGTGCAAAGACTAAAGTTTTGATCGACTACCGTGCCGTTGAGGGAGTGCCGCAACCGCTGGAATCTTTTCGTTCTGGTGATGCGTTGGGGCAACGTGGCTTTACGACAAGCATGAAACTAGCGTTTGTCGATTTGCCCGAGCTTCAATCAGCCAATGCGTTTTACGAACTCGTTGCCACCCAAAAAGGATTTCAGTTGCGTCATTTTTATGACGAAGATGAAGCACTGCAGTGGTTGAACGAATAATTCTCTTCAGAAATTTATGGAATTTTTTGAACTCCAGCAACTCTGCGCTGGTCATAATGATTCGTACGATTTGCCCACGTGTTAGCTGAGATCGCGTGAGGTGCTTGAACCAAAAAAAGAGGAGTTTGCCGTGTCAAGAACAACTAATTCGTTTCTAATTGCTACAGTTACTTGTCTGTTATGTATCTCGACGACTACCTTTGCACAAGATACGCCAAAACGCGACATCATTAATATCACTGGTGATTTACACCGTTTCCAAAATCAATTTCATTATTCGGTATTTCTAGTCACACCGGATGGGATTATCGCCACCGATCCGATCAATGCAGACGCCGCAGGCTGGCTAAAACAGGAACTGGCCGAACGCTTTGGTAAACCGGTAAAGTATTTGATCTACAGTCATGATCATGTGGATCATATTGCAGGTGGCGAGGTATTTGCTGACACGGCGACGGTGATAGCGCATGAAAATGCAAAAGCCGATATCGTGGGTGAAAACCGGCCTACCGCGGTTCCGAATATTACCTTTAGTGATTCAATGACTATTGAGTTAGGCGGGAAGACGGTTGAATTGACATACGTCGGCCCCGGTCATTCCGACAACAGTATTGTGATGCGATTTCCCGACGAACGCGTCTTGTTCGCAGTAGATTTTATCCCCATCAAAACGCTGGCCTGGAAAAATATGACCGACGCTTATATTCCGGAGTGGATGGATGCCATCAAGAAAGTTGAAGCGATGGATTTCGATCAACTGGTACCCGGACACGGCGCAATTGGAACAAAAGCCGATGCCACCGCGTTTCGAGGATATATGGAAACCTTGTATGCTGAGGTTCTCCAGGCAGCGCGTGATGGTAAGACTTTGGAAGAGATGCAAGCGAGTATCAAGCTCGATGATTACGGCGACTGGGGTAACTATACAGATCACTTACCACTAAATATTGAAGGTATGTATAACCAAATTAAATTACATAGGCGGGGAAATTGAAGATTTATTTGCATCATGTGGGTACTGTAAGATGGTCAAACTACAGCCTCTCGATGTATACGCGATGTTCGTCACGTGTGCCATGTAAAAATAACAGTACTAGCCCGAATGTTTCACCAGTAAGGCAGTAATCCCGATTTATTCGCTCTAAACAAGATTTTAAGCGATGTGTCATACGCATACGCGTTGCTACGTTTCTGTTGCCCGATTCCTCAAGATAAAAAACGGTGTTTTGGGGTTGATGGTCAGATTTTGTGTCAGAGGTGCCCTGACCTGACGGTCATTTATTGAGCTGAAGTGATCGGGCTGTTGTTATTCTGGAGCAAGCCGTGCCGCAACGGTTCGGAACAGTTTCTGATGGGGGTAAGCACTGGACAATAGGAATCGGATGCGCCGTGTATTGCTCAGGATGACCGCACCAATCTTGAGTAGTTTCAAACGAATGGTCCCCACATAAGCCCTGGCCAGCTCAGTACCCTTAAGACCCAGTCGGCGGATCGATTCGAGCAGAATATACGCCAGCGAAGAAAGCAGTAAGCGAAACTGGTTGGGCCACCACCGATGGCAGGAAGTACGATCAGCAAACAGATCAAGTTGCTGCTGCTTGATCAGATTCTCCATATCACCTCGGGCACAATACAGGCGATCATATAGAGCCTGCGGATCACCCTGAAGATTGGTGACGATATAACGGGGATTGCGCCCCACAGGGGTCACCTCTGCTTTGGCAATGATTCTGCGCGCATGGTCCCAGCTACGAGCGCCGTAACGCAACTCGGTAAACCAGCGTACCGGCTGGCCGGTTGCCTGCCGACATTGCTCAGCCTGTGTCATCAGGGGCCGCAGGCGAGCATTAAGACGCTTATTCTTCGCGATCCCTACGATATAACCTACCTCATGACGTTCACACCAAGCCAGCATTCTCCAGCGACAGAACCCCGAGTCTCCCCTGAAGATGATCTGCACATCGGGCCATGTCTGGCGTAAGCGTTTGACCAGTAATGCCAAAATCGCCCAGCCATGTTGGGCTCCGTCTATCTTGCTCGGACGAAGATAGCTGACCAACAAACGATCCTGGCAGAATACATACAAAGGCAGAAAGCAGTAATGGTCATAGTATCCATGGAAGAACCGACCTTCCTGCTTTCCATGCACCCGGTCGTCCGTCGCATCAAAATCCAGAATAAGCTGCTTGGGCGCCTGTTTGAACGAGGTAATAAACTGATCCACTATAACAGCATGAATCCGCCAGGCCGCCTGACGATCCGCACGATTCTCAAAGCGGGATAAGGTCGCACTGCTGGCGAGCGATTGATCACGGTTAAGCGCCGTTTGCAGGGCAATGTCGTTTCGAAGTTCGCGGTGATCATTCAGATCTTCATAGCCCAGGGCCAAGCCGTACACACGCTGTTGGAGCAGGCTCAACGTAGTGTGAAGACAACTCTTTCGACGACGTGGATCCTCCAGTACCGATGCTATCGACTGAGACAACCGCAACTGCTTGTCCACTTCTCGCAACAGCAGCACACCACCGTCACTGGTGATGGCGCCGCCATCAAAATCAGCCTCAATCTTACGCCGTTTAAACCCTGGAAATTCGAATGTAGATTGGTTACAGTTTGTCACCGGCGGAGCCTCCCGAAGATTCAATCTAAGTAACTGAATTATATCGGATTTACAGGCTTCGCCGTTTTTATTGGTGAAATATGCGGGCTAGGACTTAAGTGTTGTGGCTAGCGTGGCAATACCGTCACTAATTTGCTTTTCTGTTACAGAAGAATAACCGAGTAGAAGGGTACGATCATGGTGCGCTTTGTTACCGAAGTCATAGACCGCTGCTGCCGGCAAAGAATAGACCCCAATCCCGGCATCTTGTGCCATCTTCTGCACCGTTTCACTCTTCGGAAAAGATTTGGGCAAGTGCCAAACTAGATGCATCCCACCTTCCAAGCCGGATAGTTGTACATTGCCGAAATAACGTTGAAGTGCTGTGGTCAAGCCATCTCGCCGGTTAAGATAGGTTCGCCTTATGCGGCGCAGATGTTTGAGGTAAGCTCCGGTCACAATGAAGTCCCTTAAAACTACCTGATCCAGCCAGGCGTGTCCGTTATCCATCAATGCCTTCGCTTTCCTGACCGGATCGACTAGTTCTTGTGGTGCGACCACGTAGCCAAGTCGTAAAGCGGCGCCAATGGATTTCGAAAATGTCCCCATATATATTACGCAACCATACTGATCCTGGCCGGCTACTGCTGTCAGTGGTGATCCTTGGTGACGAAAGTCACTATCGTAATCATCTTCAAGAATGTATGCGCCCGTTTGTTTGGCCCAATTCAGCAGCTGTATCCTGCGCTCAGGCGATAAGGTTACTCCCAGCGGGTATTGATGTGAGGGGGTTACATACGCAAGGCTGACCGACTTCGTCGGCAACAGCGTAGTATCCAAGCCCTGCGAGTCAACTGGAACCGGGTGTAACTTCGCACCGTAGCTCTCCATCACAAACGCCGCACCTTGATAGCAAGGGCATTCCATTGTCGTTACATTTCCTGGCTTGATTAGCACACGTGCTACCAGATTAAGCGCTTGTTGAATACCATTTACAATGATGATTTGCTCGGGCATCGTGTCAATACCCCTCGCAGCCCGCAGATGATCGGCAATGGCTTTACGTAACCCCAATACGCCGCCGGGATCATGGTATTCGGTCATATTCGACCCGGAATGTTCCAAATTCTTTAACAAAAGCTGGCGCCAAGTCCTGTTAGGGAAAGAGTGTGGGTCCGGTCTGCCGACCCAGAAATCAATATTTAGTTGATCGTGATACGGGTTAAACAAGGCTTGTACACGGCCATCGAACGCGACGGGATGCCGTTTCGTGTGTACTTCTTCTTGTTGTATCCCATTAGATGATTTTGTGTTGTCGGTTATCATCAGCGAATCATCAGGTAGGTTGGGATTGACAAACGTCCCCACAGACCGTTGCGAATACAGATAGCCCTCAGCGACCAGGCGCTCGTATGCATAGATGATTGTGTTTCTGGACACGCCAAGCTGCTCGCTCAACAAGCGGCTCGACGGAAGAAGCATGCCGGGATTTAGTCTACCCGTCAGAATCTGTTGGCGTATTGATTCAAAAACCTGTTGCTGTAGTGACTGTTTAACATCAGGGGCAAGTTTTAGAAGTATTTGCATGGTGGAATACTGGACAATTCCATCGACAGCTAGTTTTCCAGTTGATAAATACTAAGATACGCACCCCAATCCGATTGATAAACCAGCTTGACGTTGTTGAGCGGTTTATCGAGAGATGAGGTAAACGGCAAAAGACGGATCAATAATTTATCTTCGAACGTTTTATCGGTAATGCGCCAGGCACGGAAGAATTGTCCTGATACGGGTTGTACCAAATAACTCCCGGTAGCCCCATCCTCACGCGCCCATTCCTTAATTCTGGAAGCATTGTTGTGCACGTCACCGTCAGCTACGAACAGTCTTGTTTCCAAAGGTAGGCCCCGTTCTGACAGAGCGGCAATTTCTTGAATGTGCAAGAGGTCATCCGTACTGACCAATAAATATACATCGCGATCGGCACGTAGGTCGGAGCTTATTGATGTTATCGCTGTATCGAAATCTTGTAGCAAGTAATGACTATATTTCTTCGATTTCCCATTGGTATCGATGCCGCCTGCTATCGTTGCCCACAGTTTTCGTTCGTCAGCATTTTGATAGGCCTGCGGGTCGGGTCGCATCACCCAGGCCTCTCTGCCGGTAAATAGATCGATCCGCTGTCCATTATCCCAGTATGAAAGGAATAGAGCTAGTTCATCGGTATGTTCTTTAATGGCTTCGGTCGCGGATAGCCACTTTTCGTAGCGAAAGTGTGCTGCCTTGTCACTGTCGGGCAGAATCTTTTCATCGTCATCGGTGTGTGCGGGCAAATAAACAATTGCTTGTTTCCGTTTGCCCGAGTGGTCGTGATATCTGGCCACGGTAAGAACATGACTGGCATCTTCGACAAAAGAGATTCTGTAAGTGTCGATTGCGTCGATGCTGTATATCGATGTTGCCGATATCGCTGACAGCTGGTTAGCGTCCGTTAAAGGATCTATGGTAAAGAGTGGTGTCTTTGCCTCAGCGGTGTGAATGGTATTGTTGGTAATTTTACCGCTATCTAAAACCGGAGTCGGCGATGTTTGCGCAAAGGAATCAGTAAAGTGGAAAACACTAGCGATGATGGCGCCAAAAAGAATTATGAGAGTAGGCGATGATTGCGCAAACTTCGGCTTTTGGATCACAGAGTTCAAAAAGTGATTTAAATCGCAAAAAGGAGCACTGAAAGAACATATTAAGGTATTTCCTGAGAAATGTCCTAATTTCTCAGGGAAATACGCCGGTTATATCGTTGACTTAATCCTTGCTTAGAGCCTCTATTTGTTTCTTCAATTCATCCATTTCACGTATACGTGTATTTTCATTTTGAATTTCCGCATAGCGCCTTATTAACCTGGCCCATCCTTCGGTATAGGTGAAACCACCGGGATTTGCATGGAACAGGCCTTTGTAATGTTTGATGAGATCATGTTCCCACATTTCGGTATGTGTACGATCGATCAGCGATGGATTGTTGCCCTTGGCCCAGAACAGCGCGAAGAATGCCCCAGGTCCATCGCTCACAGGTTCGGGCGGCGCGGGCCGATTAGTTTTCTGACCCACCATCAAACCATCGTCATACAATTTTTTCACGATCTGTTTTGCCTCTTGTTCAACCTCCAAACCCTGGATCGTGCCCTTGTCGGCGGTGTCCAACCAGGCTTTAGAGAAACGTGGTGAATGGCAATTTGAACATGTTCTTTGCCATGCCATTTTACGATCTTCAAACCATGGGTGATCAAGGTTTTCGGCGATAGCGGGTGTTGGGTTAAACGCCCAACGAACTTTTCGTACAAGATTATGCGAGAACTCACCTTCGAACTCAAAGTGACACCACGCGCAGGTGGGTGCGGTGTAACCACCTTTGGTCATAGCATCCTTTAGAGGAACTTCGAAATCCCACCTTTGTTTTCCTAACGTTTCATAGACAACGCCGTGTTTGGAAAGCATGTACCCTTCGAACTCATTGTGGTCGACCCCATTGTGGCAAGTTGCACAGGCTTCGGGTTTACGGGCCTCCGCTGCTGAAAAGGTATGGCGCGTATGGCAGCCGTCGCACTTATTCTGTTGGTAGTGGCACATATCGCAACCCTGCGCGACTTCCCGTTGGGACATGCCGGCCCAAATACCGGTTTCGACGTTAGCCTTCCAATCCATAGCGTGGGAGGGGTGTCCTTTACTCCATTGCTGCTGCGGCCACGTCTGTTCCTTCTCTTCTTCTGCCTCAGCAAACTCTTGAACGTGACACTCACCACACGCGGCACGATCAGGCATTCTTAGTTCTTTTTCGTGTACCATCGTTTCCTTGCCGACGCCAGCATGACAGTCAATGCAACCGACGGATTCCAGTGGTTGTCCATCTTCGAGTATTCCGCGTTCGCGGAGGCCTTTTTCGATTTCTTCTAATTTTGCCTTTTTGTAAAACCGGGAATCATCGTCGGGTAAATTCCGAAGTTCATCCAGGTTTGCGTGAGCGCTGTCTTCCCATGCGTGCACCCAACCGGGCGTTATACTTTGATGACAGGTGACACATTGATCCGCTTTAAATTCGCCCTTAATGGTGTCGGGTGGCTTATAAAACGTTATTGGATTCCAGTATTGTTGGATGGGTATTGGTTCCCAAAGATCGCCATACTTGCCCTTACCCGGGTGGTCGGCATAATACTTGTCTTTGATGGTATCGAAATCGTAAGTTTGCGAAGCCGCGTTTGCCAGCAGCGGCACGCTTAACAAGAGTATAAAACCAACCCAATTGACTGTGCTTTTCATTCGTTTATCCTCCGCTAGTGCCATATCACGTTTTATAGTGAAAAAATGTATCCCACTAACATCCTTTGGACATATTAATGATAGTCACCGAAGCAGAAGCAAATAAGTACCACGTGCTCTGTTCTGATTGGTACCAGCGTCAGGTTTTACAGGGTGTTTTGTGTTGCACCGGCGTTTTGTCGTGGTGACCAAATTCTCTTCGCGTCGTGTTTCTCCTGCTCAAGTAAGTCAGCGCCAGGTTCGTTTCTTAAGAAAGTCGGAACGGAGGTGGCAAAAACGTGCTCAGCGATAGCTACAAAAGTAGTAACGGAACTGAGTTGGTGGGATCTCTTGAACTATTCTCGAATCGTCATATGTGGTGTTTGCCGGGATGTTCAGTGCAAGCACTGACGGTCCGTTGCACCAGTTTCCAGAGTTTGGCGACGTGTTCCCGCTCGGTAAATTCGACGCCGATGGACACACGTACTATCCAAAGATCGTTAAGTCGAGACGGGGACAAAAAAGCCCTGCCGGATTGGTTGATTTTGTTTGCCCACCTCAAAGTATGTTGATTTAACTCCTCACCGTCTAAGTTGGCGGGATGATGTAACACACAAATGGTTTGTAAATTTACCGGAGCCACAACTTCCCAATCGGGCGTCGTTTCGACTTGTTGTTTGAACCATTGGGCATTATCCAAATCCCGGCGCAGCCGTTGTCTAATTGTTTCCGGTCCATCCAAACGCAGATGAAACCAGAGTTTTAACGCGCGAAAGCGCCGGCCCAGCGGAATACCCCAATCGCGATACTGAGTGACTTCGCCATCTACGGTTGAGCGTAAATAACTCGGGTTTGTCGACATGACGCGAATCAAGTGTTGCACATCGCGGACGTAAAACAACGAGCAATCCAAGATCGTGCCCATCCACTTGTGTGGATTCCAAGAAATGGAATCGGCACCTTCGACGCCTTGCCACATCCAGCGACACTCCGGCAACAACATGGCCGAACCAGCCATGGCCGCATCGACGTGTACCCAAATCTCGTGTTCCGACGCAATGCGAACAATATCTTCGACGGGATCAATAGCGGTAACACCCGTTGACCCTACTGACGCAACGACAGCGGTGGGTTTGTAACCGTTCTTCATATCTTCGATGATCGTTCGTTCAAAATCATCGGCGAGCATCGTTCGCGTGGACGATTCCATAGCGACAAAACGCAAGTTGTCGCGTCCAAATCCCGCTAATAACGCAGCTTTCACAATAGACGAATGCGCTTCCTCCGTCGTGTAGACAATGAGGGGCGTAGATTCGTTTTGCAGTCCACCCCGGCTTTCGCTATAGCCGCTGGTTTTCTCGCGCGCCGCGAGGAGAGCCGTAAGGCAAGCGGTGGAAGCAGTGTCATGAATTGTGCCGTGCCAATGGTCCTGTAAACTGGTCAATTGACGCATCCAATCGCAAACGACTTCCTCGACTTCCGTCAGCGCTGGACAACTTTCCCATGAAATACCCAGCGTTCCCAATCCTGACGACGCGATATCGCCGAGCACTGAGGCAAGCGAAGCATTGGAAGGAAACCAGCCAAAATGCATAGGATGCTGTACCTGTGTAATACCCGGCACCACAATTTTCTCGAGATCGTGCATCACCGTTTGGAACGACTCCGGCATCTTTGGTGGTTTATCCGGTAACTTATTTCGAACCTCGCAAGGTTCAACTTGTGCTCGTACGGGTTGTTTATCGATATTTAAACGATAATCCGTAATCCAATCGATGAGCCGGTGGCCGGCTTGGCGAAATTCTTCAGGCGTCATATTGTCGTGTTAACCTTATTGTCGACTGTTAGTGCCGTATAATACTGAAAAAACGAAAACGGTTCGGAGGTACACGATGTCAACCCGTCTGTTGTACGCGATATCATATTTTCTTTTAATTACTTTCCCCTTTGCCACCTCGGTCGCTGACGAAAAATTAAAAATAGGATTTGTTTATAACAGTCCTGTTGGTGACGCCGGTTGGACATACCAGCACGACCAGGGTCGGCAGGCCATTGAGGAGGCATTAGGAGACCGTGTAGAAACGCATTTTGTTGAGAGCGTGACAGAAACGGACGTAGAGCGTGTGTTGAGACAATTGGTCAACAATGGCTATAAATTAATTTTTACAACCTCGTTCGGGTTTATGAATCCGACCATCAAAGTGGCTGAGTCGGCGCCCGATGTAAAGTTTCAACACGCGACTGGCTATAAGTTATCGCACAACGTCGGTGTTTATCATGCGCGGGCGTATGAAGCTCGCTTTTTGGCGGGTATCGTTGCCGGCGAAATGTCTAAAACCAATATCGCGGGCTTTATTGCTTCGTTTCCAATTCCGGAAGTCATTCGCGGAATTAATGCTTTTACAATGGGGATGCGCAGCGTTAATCCGGAAACACTAGCCTGGATATTTCATCCGTTTTTACGAAAGCGTGATTTTTGTGTTTGCATGAGGGGATTGAACATCAAAAGACGATGATGATTGCGATCCGCTCGTGTAGTTCGCTATAGATATAAGGTAATGGGATTGTTGTTGTCGATGAGTCCAATTTTTGACGCAAGGGTCCCTGGCGTCTCGCCATCGGGTTACCCTCACCAAGGCGGTGAACTACCCAGGTATTAATCGTGCAGCGACCGTCTGGAACAAGTCCTTGTACGGATAACTACTGGAGAGTAAAAATCGGATGCGGCGCGTGTTGTGGATAATGACTGCGCCGACCTTCAATAACTTCAAGCGAATCGTGCCCACATAGGCGTGAGCCAGTTCGGTCTGTTTCAAGGCCAGTCGTCGAATGGATTCGAGCAAAATATAGGCTAACGACGACATTAATACCCGAAACTGGTTGGCCCACCAGCGGTGACAACTGGTGCGATCCGCAAATAAATCCAATTGCTGTTGCTTGATCTGATTCTCCATCTCACCACGCGCACAATACAGCGTGTCGTACAGCGTTTCAGGATTGCCCGTCAGGTTGGTCAACACGTAACGGGGGTTACGCCCTTTATCCGTCACTTCTATCTTGGCAACGACGCGGCGGGGTTGATCCCAACTATCGGCTTGGTATTGAAACTCGGTAAATCGGCGCACCTTGGGGTGAAATGCAGTCATTGTCTGTTCCGCCCGACTCAGATCACCCTCAATCATTCGGTTTAACCGATTATTCTTAGCGATGCCCACGATATAGCCGACACCATGACCTTCACACCACTTGAGCATCCGCCAACGACAAAACCCGGAATCGCCCCGAAAGATAATCTCAACATCGGGCCAGACCTGACGCAATCGCTTGACCAGTAATGACAATATGGCCCACGCATGCTTCGCACCATCGATCTTGCTGGGACGTAAATAACTCACTAACAATTGATCTTTACAGAACACATACAAGGGCAAGAAACAGTAATGATCATAATAACCATGAAAATAGCGACCTTCTTGTTCGCCATGCACCCGATCATCGGTCGCATCAAAATCCAGAACCAGCCGCTTCGGTACTCGTTTGAATGAAGCAATAAACTGATTCACCATCACTTTATGCAGCTCTACCGCCACTTTTCGATCAACACGATTCTCTAAACGACACAGCGTTGGGGCACTGCCTAATACGTTGTCCCGTTCTACTGCACTTTGAATCGCCGGATCTAATCGAATGTGCTCATGATCATTGAGATCTTCATACCCAAGACACAAACCATAAATGCGTTGACGTAACAAACTGAGTTGGCTGTGTTGGATATAACGGGGGTCACGTGACTCGGGTATTACTTTATCCACTTCTTTGGTTAATCCCATTCGCCGATCCACTTGACGCAGCAGCAGTACACCGCCATCAGAAGTGATGTGCCCACCTTTGAAATCCGCTTGCATCGTGCGCCGCTTCAAGGCTGGAAATTCAACGACCTCTCGGGTACAGTTCGTCACCGGCAAAACCTCCGTCTAAATCAATCTAAGCAACTGAATTTTAACGGGTTACACAGGTTTTGCCTTCATATTTGTGAAATATTTGGGCTAGTTGTTCCAAATAGAAGCGAAGAATCAAGGATTGTGGCACTCAGCCTTTAGCAATCAGCGTTTGAGAATTTGTCACCAAAATGCGGACAGCCGAACGCCGATCGCTTTCATTCAGCGTGGCTGAACACGGGAGCCATCTTCGACGGTGTCGCCTGGATGAATGATAACGGTATCGTTCTCATCGAGGCCTGTTGCAATTTCCGCAGCGAATCCACCCCGTTGACCAAGTTCGATGGGGCGTCGTTGGGCCGTTTCGTTATTGATAACAAAAACCGCCCACCCGTCGTTATGCCGAAACAACGCACTTGCCGGAATTTGTAAAATGTCATCTTGTTCCCACAGAACAAATTCCGCTTCAACCCGGTAACCATCGCCGAGTTTTTGCCACATCTCACGCGGTGACGTGATATCGATAATGACAAGCACACGTTGTTCCTCGACGCCCAGCGCCGATATTTTTGTAAATCCGACCGGTTCGACTGTGCGTACTTCGCCTTCAAGTATTCCGTTTCCACCCCAGCGTTGTATTAAAACCGAAGTACCCGGTGAGATGCGCACCGCGTCAGCAGATAGTACATCCACCGCGATTTCAAGACCGCTGGGGTCGCCGATTTCCATCAAGGGCTCGCCGGCATTCACTACGCCTTCGCTTTCCCGGTAAATATTCAATACGTTGCCATTCGTCGTTGCTTTAACTGCAACGGTTTCATCGCTAACATTATTTTCCTCGGCCGCGGAGTACTGCAACGCAGTACGTGCGGCTTCGACGTCGTAGCGGGCTACGTCTACCGCGAATTCGGCGGAACGCAATGCCGCCTGCGTCATTTGCCCTCTCGCGACGGCTTGATCATAACTTTCTCGTGAAATATTTTTTGCGGCGTACAAATCCTTTGCGCGCTTGAGACTGGCCGTTGCCACATCGGCATCCGCCTCCGCTGCTTTGGCATTTTGTTCTGCTGCCAGCAGCGCCGCTTCCGCCGCAGCGGCGCGAGCTTTCGCTTCGGCCCGGGAACGTGGATCAAGTACGTTGGAACGCAGGGGTTCCAGCATCGCGACGACTTGTTGTTGTTCCACCGCATCGCCGATATCGAGATCAATACGTCTTAGAAATCCCGGTACCGGTGCGGAGATCACATAACGGTCAATCACACGGGTTTTGCCTTCTTCGGTAACGCTAACCCGCAAAGGTGCCCGGGTGACCTGCGCGGTTTCGACGAGGATCGGCTTTGGCCGGAAACCATAAATAATGGCCGCGGCAATTACTGCCCCGAGTAACAACCATCCCATCCAACGGCGAAAACGCATGTTAATTTACTCCTTGGTTTTTAACACGGCGACTAAATCAAGATGATCCAAGCGGTTGCGCACGACTAAACCGGACAACAGCGCGGAAACCAAAACCACCGTAGCGGCGAACGCATAGGTGCTGGGTTCGGTCACCAAAGGCACGCGGTATAAATCGGTTTGCAGGTTACTCGCAATGTAGGCGCATAATCCGCGGCCAATGAGCATGCCGAGCGGTATGGCGGCGAGCGTCAACACAGTGAGTTCACCCAACATAATGTAAGAAATTTCCCCACGCGTAAAACCCAACACGCGCAAACTGGCCAGTTCCCGGCTGCGTTCGGCCACCGCAATACGCGCGCTGTTATAGACGACGCCGAACGCGACACTGCCTGCCAGTAGCGTATTGATAAAAGTAAAAACGAGTAAGGTTTCGGCGAAATTGTCGTAAAAATTCTTAATAGCATTTTTGCGTGCGGTGGTACCGGCGACACGGGGCATTTCTTTTAATTCATCGAAAATAGCATTCATATGCTGTGGATCGGCCGCCAACAATACACCGGAAATGGCATCACCTTCCCGCATCACCCGATTAAGCGCACCGCGTCGCATATAAGCGGACAAGCCGACGTATTCATTGACCAAACCAGCGACGGTGGTTTGGCGTACTGGCCGGTCGCCTTCGAGCACTTCGATGGTTAAACGGTCGCCCACCGAAACCCCAAGGATTTCCGCTAATCGATCCGTTAACACAATCCCATCTGGAGGCAACTGCTGAGGCTCTAGGTTGGTATCGAGTATACGTTTTAAACTACCATTAGTATTCAAGCCTTGAATAGCGGTTCGGTATTGGCGATGACCAAAACGCAAACGAACCGGTACAGCACGAAAAGCCTCCCCATAACGCATACCCGGCAGGCTAAGCAAATCATACATAGCACGCTTAGACGTAGGTTCGGTAAATGTGACGGTCAAATCGTCGCGTGTAGCGAGACCGAACTGTACATTCATCATGTAGTCCACGGCATCTTCCTGAAACGAACCCACCATCAAAATGGCGCAGGCGAAAGCAATGCCGATGATTGTCAGCAGCGATTTAATCGGTTTCCGTTCTAAATGGCGTGCGATCATACGTGTCGGTTGGGAAAACCATCGTCGAAAACCAAAACGCTCGATAAGCGTTTCCCGATAGTTGGCGGGGGGTTCCGGCCGCATTGCCTCAGCGGGTGGAAGTTGGGCGGCGCGCCGTACTGCTTGGAAGGTTCCTATGGTAGCCGCTGTGATACTTACGAATGCAGCCGCGACGGCAATCCACGGTTGTAAGCGGTATTTGAGAAACGGGAAGCGATAGAAGTCGATGTACAACTCGCTCATGCCGTGACCCAGCCATGCCCCGGCCAACAATCCTATCACCACGCCCGGTGTCGATATCAGAAGTACCAGTTTTAAAAAGTGGATACCAATATCAAAATTGCTGTAACCGAATGCTTTCAACGCAGCCACTTGTTCGCGTTGTGTACTAATCAGACGTGTGATGACCACATTCAACAGAAATGTCGACACGCTTAAAAAGATAAGCGGAAACATTACCGCCATGTTTTGCAGCATTTTGAATTCTTCAGATAAATAGTCGTATGAAGTTTGATCTTCGCGACCGTATGCCCCCAGGCCGCCATAGGGTTCGAGAATATTATCGATGCGTTCAATAATTTCATTTACGTTCGCGTCGGCGGTGGTACTCAAAGCAATATCGTTAAAAGCGCCGTCCATGTCGAATGCCTTGCCCAAAGGCGTGCGTGCCATCCACATGACACCAAAGCGTTGATTATCCGGGAACAACATGCCGGGTCCGACTTCGTAAATGTATTCGGGTGTCAGAGCGACACCTACAATACGCAGTTCCCGTCCACGGCCATTGATGACGGCGCTGATTCGATCGTCGAGTTGAAATCCATGGGCTTCGGCAAAAATATCGCTAAGCACCACTTCGTCATCGCGGCCATTGTTGATTAAACGCCCGCGGCGTAAATACAGTTGATTGAGTTCGGGCTGGCCGTTGTCGGGAATGGATACGAATTGACCTACGACGGGGTCGCTAAATCCTTCGATATCGATGTTGGCGCCACCGATAACACGCGATTGAACATGATCCACACCGGGAAGATCGGCGATACGGTCGATGACATCACTCGGGGCGCGCTTCAGTGAAACGAACAAGTCGGCAAATGCGTAATCCTGGTAGTAAATAGCTTGGGTTAATTTCAGCGAATCCAGGGTTGTCAGCGACAGGATAAATGTTGCGATACCGCTGGCGATGACCAAAGTAATGGCAAAAGCTTGGCTACGAAGGTGCCAAAAGTCGCGTAGTAATTTTCGGTTGATGGCGAGCACGGTCTACCAGCGCAAATCCTTTGGCGGTACTTTGGTCTTGTTGATTTCGATTTTTGCGATCAAACCATCGCTCAGATAAGTAATGCGATCTGCCATTAAGGCGATATCGGCGTTGTGGGTAATCACTGCGGTTGTTGTGTTGAGTTCGCGATTAACCCGGTCGATGGCCTCCAGCACTACGATACCCGTTGTTGAATCCAATGCACCGGTCGGTTCGTCGCACAATAGTACCGATGGACGTTTCGCGATGGCCCGGGCGATGGCCACACGTTGTTGTTGTCCACCCGATAATTGGGCCGGGAAATGATCCATGCGATCACCCAGTTCAACCATTTCCAACGCTTCTTCCGGACTCATGGGTGATTGCGCTATCTCCGTTACGATAGCCACGTTTTCGCGTGCGGTGAGGCTGGGAATTAAGTTGTAAAACTGAAACACGAAACCAACATGATTGCGCCGGTATTGGGTGAGTTCTTTATCCGTCGCTTCGGTCAGTTCACGGTTGTGATAAGTGACGGTGCCTTCGGTGGCAGTATCCAAGCCGCCGAGAATATTCAACAGGGTCGATTTTCCACTTCCGGACGCACCTAAAAAAACCACCAGTTCACCGGCGTACAGTTCCATGTCGATGCCGCGTAATGCATGCACTTTGACTTCCCCCATGTCATACACCTTGGTGAGTCCTGTGGTGGCAAAGACGGTATGCAGAGGTTCTTTGGTATCGTTGGTTTGGCTTAGCGCCATACTTCGATGAGCAATATTAATATTACAAACACATTGCCAATTTACCAGAATCAACCGCTATCCGGCTGATTCAGATCAAAGTTAATTGTAGTCTTCGGTTGCCGGCTTTCAGCAATCAGCAATTAAACCTATAGGGTCATACTAGCAGCGAACTCGTTCGCAATTCGTTTCTACCGGATACTTGTTGTTGGAACACGGCCGGTATGACGAAAAACAAATGTCATTGCGTATATGGACTCCTTCCAGTTTACAACCCCTGGTGGTGAATCAACGATGGTAGATGCACGCGTATATTCGGGTATTGTCGGGGAGCGACCCCTAACCCTTGATGTATTCGCACCGACGGCCTCGTCGAGGAAACAGTTAGCAGGAACTGTCGCAATGAACAGGCACGCGTCGGTTGGTCTAACCCGTTGAATCGCATCCTGGGATTGAAACTCGGTATTATTCCCATTCGTCAAGCCATATTGGGGTGTAACTTAAAATCTTCACCGTAGTGCAGCATAGCCCAGGCCAAGCGAATCGTTTTATTGGCCAGGGCAACCGCTGCACGACCTTCACCGCGGCGCTCGATTAACTGTTTGAGCCACACTTCCTTTGCATTCCTCGGATCACGCCTTTTCAGCGCGTTGATCACCGCCCGGGCTCCCTGGATGAGATTCGATCGCAATCGTTTGTTTGCACATTTTTTGCTGATTCCCAACATTGTCACTTGATTACCGGTGCTGTATTGTTGCGGCGTTACACCAATACAGGCGGCTGCCTCGCGACCATTGTTGAAGCTGCTGCCCCGATCACCCAGCGCCAGATATAACCCAAGCGCGTTGACCGGGCCCACACTCTCTAATCGACTCAGTTGTTGACAAGCTTGATGCTGCGCAATGAGTCTATCCCGGGTACGGGTGACTTTCTTGAGCCGTGCCCTGAGGTCCAGGTAATACTCCCATAGCCCAATGAGCTCTGTACGCAACGGCACAGGGATAGCGTTCTCGACATCCTCCAGCATCTCGACCACCCGATGTTTGAAAGCGCTGACTCCCTTGGGGATGATCAGGCCGAATTCGCCCAGTAGCGAACGGATGATGTTGCTGGTCGCGGTCAGGTGGTCGCTGAGATGTTCGCGAATACGCTCGACCCCCTGCATGGCCTGCTGCTCAACAGTTTTTGGCGCAACAAACCTGGTGTTCGGTTGCCGTGCGGCGATGCCTACGGCGCGCGCGTCGGTGGCATTGGTTTTGTGCCCTTCACGATATCGGCTCACTGTACGGGTAGGTACCAGCAATGGACGATGGCCCATTCGCTCGACTAGGCGCGCCCAGTGGTGAGCTGTTCCACACGCTTCCATGGCCACGGTCAGCGGTTGTTGGCGCGAGAGCCAATCGACCGCTTTGCCCCGGCTGAAATGACGGTTGAAACGTTCATGATGACATTTGTCCAGCAGGCAGCCCTGTAAAGAAGTCTTTGAAAGATCGATGGCAAACAGGTTATCTTGATACATGTATGGACTCCGTTAGGTTGTTTTTGCAAATCTCAACTTATCCTCGTCAGAGGAAGGAGTCCATACATCGAGAAGCGTAAGCGGCGAAGCAATCTCTCTTTATATCACCACAACGAGATCGCTACACCGCTAACGCGGCTCGCGATGATATGAAATTAGCTGTTGGCCATCGGCTTTCAGCATCCAGTAATAGTAGGATAATAAATACTGACCGCCGATAGCGGAATGCTGAACGCTATTTATTCATCCAACAGGAGCAGAATGGTGGGCGCAATAGAAACATTGCTAGGATTTGATGACGGATCTGGAGGTACAACCCCCGGTTGTACTTGACCGGAGTTCGCACTCACTTGTAGAGACGATACATCGACTGCTTCAAAATCAGAACCCTTTATGTCTTTTAACTGCCGCAACGTGTCGTTGTTCCAACGTTCGTCGGGAGCACCGGAAACAAACCAGGATGAGCCATTGTCCGCCAGGATCATGCCGTATTTTTTTAACGCACGCATGATGACCTGAATTTCCGGCGCGTAACCGGCAATCGGGAAATTAGCCCGCAAGCGAAAACGCAAACCCATGGGTGGATACTGTGCACCCGTGAGCGGCGATGCATTGTGCCGCGCTGGCCAAATATGTGCTTTACGGGTTTGCGGTGCGGTAAAGCGTAATGCGTGGCGAATTTCACCGGCGGCGACTTCGTTATAACGAACCAATCCCGGCAAAATAGGCAAGCCCGCAGCATCGGCCGATGTCCAGCCATTGGGCCGCAGCGCGTTTGAATTCAAATCAAAAATAGCGCCTGAACCGGCGTGCCAGGAACCGTCGTTTTGCAGGTGGGCATCAAACAACTCATACAGGATGCAATTGTCGCGATCGATAACCAATATATGGCGATCGCCCGAAGCATTTGGCCCGCCTTCAATGGGTGGATTGGGTGGGATGGGGTAGGGTCCGGGGTCGCTCTCGCTGGCATAGGTAAAACTCACCGCGACACCGGGTTGATTACCGGGTACATCGATATACGGGATGCCAATCGGGCCGCCGGTGACGGGTGGGTAAATGCCCGAACCGAAATCCGGATGCACGGGCATACCCGCGCCGATGGTGTTGACATAAGTCGAGGACGACGGATCGAGGGGCAGGGTATCAATGGGTGTATTCCAAATATTATCCATCGGCAATATCTGACAACCAGCGACGACGGGCGATTGAGCGTGGCTGTTGATTGCCCAGATGAACGTGGCGACTAGAGCACTTATGCGCATGATTCCGATTCTCATAATCATCCAGTGTGGCACAAACGGTGTCGCCCGTGCACTTGTAGCTATTGCGATAACGGTAAATTAACAATCTTTGACTTCCGTCAAAATACTGATGTGATGTTTGTATAACCTAATACACGATTCAAACTGCAGGTTTAGATATGTCAAAAACACACCGGATTCCGGTTAAGCACACGGATAGATTCTCGACCTTCCATCCGTTGACTACGTTACGTGGTGAAATTGAAAACGTGTTTGATCGTTTTTCCAATGCGTGGTCACGTTTGGATCCCATACACCGTATCGGCGCGGCATTTCGGTCTCCGGATACTGATGCGTCCGAGAGTAAAAATGCTTACGAAATCCAGGTCGATTTACCGGGTATGGATGAGTTATAACTGAATCTGGTGTTTAGGAAGTTGAAGAAAAGCGGCGTATCTGATTAATTTGAAGTTGCTGAACTTTAATTTAATCAAACGAGGATACGCCACTCATGAGTAAGAGTAACGTTATTTCACTTGAAGATCGAGGTAGTTTTACCGATCAGCTGACGGCGCTACTGCAGAGCGGGGCGCAGCAATTGATCCATACAGCGGTCGAGGCAGAAATGATGGAGTTTATCGATAAATTCTCTGAACAACACACCGCCGATGGCAAAGCGGCTGTTGTGCGTAATGGTTACCAACCCACCCGAGCAATTCAAACGGGAATTGGACCGGTGACGGTGCAGATACCCAAGGTTCGCTCCAGAGGTGGTGAACCGGTCACCTTTCGATCCGCGTTGGTTCCTCCCTATATTCGTAAGACCCGATCGCTGGAAGCGGCTTTACCGTGGTTGTATTTGAAAGGGGTATCGAGTGGCGAGATGTCGCAGGCCTTACAAGCGCTGGTGGGGGCGGATGCACAGGGGTTATCGGCGAGTACGGTGTCGCGCCTGAAACAAGTGTGGGCTTCAGAATATGAAGCCTTTCGTAAAGATGATTTGTCCAAGGAGGGTTGGGTCTATATCTGGGCTGACGGCGTCTACAGTGGTCTTAGGGCAGAGCAAGCCAAACTCTGCGCCCTGGTTATTATTGGTGTCAATGAACGGGGCCAGAAACGGTTTTTGGCGATAGACGATGGTGTGCGCGAATCGACGCAGAGTTGGCGCGAGGTATTACTCAACCTGAAGTCCAGGGGAATGGGTGCGCCGCAGTTAGCCATTGGTGATGGGGCCATGGGGTTTTGGTCGGCGTTGGATGAAATTTATCCTGACACTCGTCACCAACGCTGCTGGATGCATAAGAGCATGAATGTGCTCAATTGTTTGCCTAAATCGCTTCAGCCTAAAGCCAAACAATCCTTACAGGACATCTGGCAAGCACCGACGAAAGCACAAGCTGAAAGCGCTTTCACCACGTTCATCCAAACCTATGAGCCTAAATATCCCAAGGCCACGCAGTGTTTAGAAAAAGATCATCCCGAACTGATGTCATTTTATGACTTCCCTGCTCAACACTGGCAGAGCTTGCGAACCACCAACCCTATTGAGTCGACATTTGGAACCATCCGACACCGAACCAAACGCTCCAAGGGCTGTTTGACTCGAGATGGTATGTTGCACATGATGTTCAAATTAGGACAATGTGCCGAGAAGAACTGGCGTCGACTACGCGGCTTTAATTATCTAGCCAAAGTGATTGACGGAATCAAATTTGTAGACGGAATCGAGCTCACTTCAAACCATCAGATCGCCGCTTAATCCAATTCGTTCATACACCAGATTTGACAATAACTCGGTATGGATGAAAAAGACATCGATTTATCGGTTGTTGAAGACACCCTAGTATTAAAAGGGGAGAAAAAAGAAGAACGTGAAGAAGATGGCCGGGACTACTATTTGCGGGAGCGATTTTATGGACGTTTCCAACGTTCATTCCAACTTCCAAAAGGCATCAATCCGAAGACCATTAGCGCCAAGTATGAAAAAGGTGTTTTGACTATTCGATTGCCCCGCGCAACGGGTGCCAAGACAAAAAAACGCCGCATTGCCATTTCCTCCGAATAACCGGTATCGAGCGACACAAGGAAAAAAAGTATGACTACATTAACTGAAGTTGAACATTTTTTGGCGGGCGCGGCGGCGCCGGAAGAGCACAGTGCAGTTCGGCAATTCAATCTTCCTTTTGTCACCATTTCGCGGCAAGCAGGTATCGACGCACATGCCTATGCAAAAGCATTGTTGGAGGAACTGTCCGCGCAACCGGATAAAGATAAGTACGGGGGATGGCAAATACTTGACCGTGCACTGTGTCAACAAGTGGTTGACGACGCGAAACTGTCGTATTCGACCGAATCGTTGTTGTCCAAAGAGTATCGCACGCAAATTGAGGAATTTGTCGGTAGTTTCTTTTCTCATCGAGAACCCCAAGACGCACGAATTATGAAACTGGCAAAAGTAATGCGATCGTTAGCGGGCATCGGCAAAGTCATTATCATCGGCGGGGGAGGTTCACAGGCGGCCCGCGAGCTGACCCACGGCATCCACGTGCGTTTAGTCGCGCCGGAAAATAATCGTTTGCAATGGCTAATGAAGGAGCATTCACTCAAAGAGTCTGATGCCAGCCGGTTATTAAAGGACTTGGATCGCTCCCGCCGGCAGTTGCTGCATGACCACTTCCGGGCGGATGTTGATGATCCCTTGAACTATCACTGCGTTTTCAATGTGGGCGGAATTAGTCCCCCGCAATTTGCATCCGTGGTAAGTGTGCTCGTGTAGCACAATGAATCCGAGGCGGACTAATGATGTCATTGATTCTCCTGTCACGTGTAGATCGATACCGAAAATCGTTCACTAGCCGGGAAAAGCTACCTACAAACGTCGGTTCTAATCTGCTCGGTTTTCTGGTATACCAGCGCGCGTAGTACCAGGGAGGTTTCGCACAACTACAAAGTAAGTGGACAGTTTGGTTTGTACGGACGGGAGTCCGAATTGCTGTATTTTAGAATAACCATTTAAAAATCAAAGTGTTAAACACTGTTACATCCCGCCTCATTTGAAAATTTCCAGTTATAATCCGTGCTTGGAAGTACGATCTTATTGCCTCGTCGGTGTGGATAGCCGTCAGGTTTGGCTATGGTTCTTGTGCTAAATAGGGGTTTAGACAATGACTAATCTGGGTGCAACTAAATAGGGAATTCATACTTATGTTTGGGGTTACAACCAAGTTAGCTAACTCGTTTTCGAATGCTTCACGGCGGCTTTCGTTCCGCTCTATCGGGCGCAATTTAGCTTGGGTACTATTGCTAATGATCGGGTTGAGTGGTACTGCTCAAGCAGTTTCTCTGTCCTTTACAACATTCTCACTGGAATCCGGTACGGATCTTCAACCTGGGGCCGTTTATCGCTTTGATGACGTCACGACCGGTGTAGATGCGCTTGTGACTGTTGTGTCCCTTAACAATGGAGCGACACTCAGTCAAATCGATGATGCAACCAACCCGCCTACCGCTGGTGTTTGGGAAGCACTTCAACCACAGTACACTGGCGTTGACGGTTCAGTTACTTTGAATGTCGAATTTGTCACCGCCGATACAAGCACATCTACAACTATTGCAAACTTTACCGCGAGCGCTGTGGATGTTGACGGAGATGGAATTTCTTTAACGGAGTTCGTGGAATTCAGCGATTTTGACCGGTATACCCTGGAGAGTACGACTAACTTAAATGTCACCGAGTCAGGCACATCGACGAGGTTTCAGGCGAACACCGTCGCGACTGTGCCCGGGATTGGAACGGCAGCAACGGAAAATATCGCCAGCGTTGTCTATGAAGATATTAGCAGCTTTGCCATCACTCTCGGTTCAGAAGGGACTAGCACTGCATTTCCACGACTTACGTCGATTAACTTTAACGAAAACTTACCTAATACTTTTGTTAATCCTGAAACAGCAGACTTAGAGATTGTCAAAACAGCAAGTCCTCTCACTGTAACGCCTGGTGACACGATTACGTATACCATCATGGTAACAAACACTGGTGATGTTACCCTGACAGACATTGATGTCGCAGACACTTTGCCCGCTAACGTGACTTATGTTGCCGAGAGCACTAGCGCTACGGGACCAGTCGCACAGACTGTAACCGTAGAGGATATCGGCCCAGTTTCTATACCTGATGACCCTGATGATGATCTAACGACCTGTAATTCTCCGGTCGTGCGGAACATCGCGGTAACCGATAGTTTTGTCTTGTCTGATGTTAATCTGGGTGTCAATGCGGATCACCCATTTCGTGGTGCACTGAGAGTTAGACTTACTTCCCCGGCGGCGACAACCGTTGTGCTTATTACAACGAACGGTGCCGATGCCGACGATAATTACGATTTAGTGTTGGATGATGAATCAAGCAGTGTAATCGATGATGGTAATAACGATGACACGAGTACGCCCTTGTATGATAGGAATGCTCAACCTGACAATCCCCTAAACGCGTTTGACGGAGAAAATTCTTCGGGAACGTGGATAATGGAAATTTGTGATACCGATGGGTTTAACGATCAAGGCAGATACAATAGTAGCCAACTCGTACTGCAAGGGGTTCCCCAAACACTTACGAAGACCAATCAAACAGGTGATTTAAATCCTCTAGTCGAAGGTGATCCGACTACTGGCAATTTGGTAGTTCCTGGGGACGGTTTTGGGTTGGCCGCGGGCGACACGCTTACAGTGACCTTTGATGTTACCGTTGATACGGGGGCCACTGGTACCTTGACGAATACGGCGACTGCGGATGTTTTCGGATTACCACCGAAGACCGACACAGCCACAAACTTTATTCCCAGTTTGGATTCGTTTACAGACAACACCTATACGACCGAAGATAATGTGTATTACCGGGATCCCAATGACACCGGCAATGCCGAAGAAGAATTCTTTGTCGGTGGTCCTGGGTTTCCACCGAGCACAAACTTTACCGTTGCCTACTATGATGGCAACGGCGATTTAGTTTTTACTGAAACCGTTACCACCGATGCGAGTGGTAACCTGCAGAGTGCATACACCGTAGCCGATGGGCTCGATACCACCGATCCGAATTTTGCTTATGGCAACTGGACAGGGGTTGTTGTGCCTGATGGCACTACACCGGCTGCTACTAAAGCGGCGCAAGACGCTTCCGGTACCAGCGTCATCGAAGATCCGTTTGAAGTACGTAGCTGGAGCGAAACCGAGTTTACTGACGCCGCTGGCAACCCCGTGCCGGGTGGTATTTATCCTTCACCGGATGGACCGGGCGGTAATGATGACAACGCTTATCTGAATGTTGTCGATCAAGATCGTAATACCGATCCAACGGCTATTGAGTGTATATCGGTAACCATCACTGACTCCGTGACCGGTGATAGTGAAGCGGTGACCTTGTGTGAGACCGGTCCGAATACCGGTGTTTTCGCCAACGATACTTCCGGCAATCCGTTTAGTATTGCGCGCGAGATCTGTACGGGTGCCCCCGTCGCTAACGATGGCATATTGTGTGTGACCGAGTCGTCACAACTGACGGCGACCTACACTGATCCGAATGATACGGGAGATACATCCAATGACATCGTCACCAACCCGATCACGTTAGCATCATTTGAAGCAAGCGAGGGTGTGAATCCAGGCGATGTGCACATTGAATGGAGCACATCGATGGAGACGGGCAATGTGGGTTTTGATATCTACGCACGGGGTCGTGATAGCGGTTGGGTGAAACTCAATGCTGAGGTGATTCCATCGAACGTCATCAACTCGGTGACCGTACAACACTACGCATTTGACGTGAGTGGTGTGCGGGGCAAGGTGTTTGCCATCGTGGACATCGATATCAAAGGCGCAGAAGTGGTTCACGGCCCCTTCCACTTAGGTAAGCGCTACGGAGCCAAACGTGCCGAACGTGCGCAAACGGATTGGGATGCGATACGTGCCGAGCATCGCGACAAAAAGGCCAAACGCAAAGCGCGTAAACAGCACAAGATGCAACAACGCCAACAACGACTGGAGCAACACATGGATATGGAAGAACGGCGCATGCGCCAACAACTCAAGCGCCAGCAACGCGCCAAAGGGCTGAGTATGCTGGACACACCAACACAAGGACTTGGCGCTGTGGCCAACACGACTTGGTGGCAACGTGGGCTGATTGCAGCGGTGAGCTGGATGATTCCCGCCGCCCACGCGATGGACGTCGCGAACATCGAAGTCGACCAAACAGGGCTGCAAAGAGTCACGCACGAACAACTCGTAGCAGCCGGTATTGATCTGACTGGCGTACGCAAAGACCGATTGAGTTTGTCGAGTCAGGGCGAATCAGTGCAGCGGCGCGTTTTGGGACCGAAGTTTGTGGGTCCGGGCACCATTATCGAGTTTGTCGGAAAAGACCATGAGACGCTGTATACGCAAAGTAATATCTACACCTTGAGCGTATCGGATACCCGGGTGAAACAAGCACCGGTCAGCCAATCCCCTGTGCCCTCGGGTGTCGCGCAGACCACCTATCTCGAAACAGTGCGTGTAGAGCACGACAATGCTTACAGTTCCTCCGCCCCGAACAATGATCCCTGGTATGACACGTATGTATTCGCCTGGGGAACAACGCCGGGCCAAATCGATGTGGCGGTCGATATCGATAATTATGTCCCATCCGCCGGTTCGGCTGTGCTCGATTTAGACGTCTGGGGTTGGATATGGACACCGGAAAATCCGGATCATCATCTGGTGGTGGAATTGAATGGCACGGCTGTTGCTGATGAATTTTTTGACGGGTTAGTGCATCACCCGATCAATGCCCCATTACCCGCCAACGTCTTACAAGCGGGAACCAATACTCTGAGCTTGAAGCTGCCGGCGGACACCGGTGCGTTTGCTGATCTGGTTACGCTTGACCATTACGCGGTGACCTATCCACGCAGTCTGATAGCAAAGGACGGTGCACTGGTGTTTAAGGGCAATGCAGCGATATATGAAGTGTCCAGTTTGCCGGATAAGAACGTAGTGGTTTATAGAGAATCACCCACAGGGAAAATCGAACGTATCCAGAAAGTACATAAGAATGGTAAGGGGAGTAATTATACTGCCCGCTTTAGTGGCGTGGTGGAACCTGCCGGCGAGTCGACCTTTTACGTAGCGGCAGTAGCCAACATGACGAGTTCGCAGATCACTATCCCGGTCGATCCGGTGGACATCACGAGTGCGGCCGCCGAGTACCTGATCATTACCCACCCGGACTTTATCGGCTCAGAGCTGGATCTATTGGTCAATGCGCGACAAGCGCAAGGCTTTAGTGTCGAAGTGGTGGATGTCGAGCAAGTGTACGCGCAGTTTGGACATTATTTGCCCGGTGCGCAACCAATTAAAGAATACATCGCTTATGCCCACGCCAATAAAGGGACCACTCACGTTTTGTTAGTAGGTGGGGACAGTTATGATTACCACGATAACTTGGGTTTGGGTACGGTCAGTTTTCTGCCGACACTTTATGCGCAAACGGATGATCTTGTTTATTTTGCACCGGTGGATGCCAAATACACCGATGTTGATGGAGATAATGTACCCGATTTGGCGATAGGTCGGTTCCCGGTACGTACCGCAGCGGAACTTACGACGATGGTAAACCAGACCCTCACTTACGGCCAGATCACCTACCCGCAAACGGCCGTATTTGCGGCTGACAAATTCGATGCCTCCACTCAATACTCATTCAAAGCCGATAGCGACACCGTCATCGATCAACACTTAAGCGATTGGGATGTAGCCACGGCATATATCGACGATCTGGGCGTGCAAGGTGCTAAAGACATGATTATCGATTCCATCAACAATGGAGTCGCATTGACCAGTTTCTTTGGGCATTCCGACTTGAGTATCTGGACCTTTGACGGATTGCTCAACGGGGCGGACGTCGACGCGTTAACCAATGTGGGATTACCAACCGTAGTCACCCAATGGGGGTGTTGGAATACGTACTATGTATCGCCGTACGAAGACACTTTGGGACACCGGTTCATGCTCAACAGTGATCGGGGTGCGGCCTCGGTATTGGGGGCGAGTACGCTGACAGAAGCGGCCGCCGAACGCGTTCTGGCGATGGAGGTGTTTGAGCGACTCCTGACCCAAGGTACGACTATGGGCGAGGCGATCCTTCAAGCCAAACAAGCGTACGCCCAGACGTATCCTGATCAACTCGATGTCATCCTCGGATGGACCCAGTTGGGTGATCCGGCCTTGGTAGTACAACAATAATGACGGAGTGCACCCTTCTCTTTATCGACATCTAGTGTATGGATGATTAGAATATAAACCTGCGATTACAATGGGTTGCACATGTCTAAATACAACGAGAAAAAACCTAAAAATTCGGGCAGTTCAGTAGCGACAAAGAAAAAAAAGCCTTATCGTTCTCCGGAGTTAACGCACTTTGGTGACGTACGTGACGTTACACTTGGCGGTTCGTTACCTGGAGCCGAAAGTGGTCTAATGATGAGTTTTCCGTAGAATTTACAAGAGAGTGGAACTCCCTAACCGTTAAAATGACTGGTGAATTTTGCTATGTGACATGTCGTCGTAAATTAGGCGAAGGCAGTTCGATTTTCAAGACAGGCTAACGCCCCCATTTTACAGCTATATCCGCGGCACAATTTACGGCTTGACCAAGTGACTCAAAATTGTTCGGATAGGTGGCAAACAGTACTTCTGCTATTTCTAGATTAGAAAAATTTTTCGATATTAAGTCCAACGTTCGTTTGACAATTTCTCCCCGAAAATTAAGCGTAGCAATATATGAGGGCTTTCGTTTCCGGAGGTCTGTGAGCGTACGCGGGCATCCGCTGAAGGTGGATTGCAGATAACTCGTTTGTTTGCTGTTACGTCTCGTCAACTGAGATTTCCAGGACCAAATGTAAGATTGACCTATCAGGTCCGCACGTAGTCGACATGTCAATTTGTCGCCAACCGACATAGGCTCGGGCTGCGCTAGTGGGAAAACGGCACGTCCGTAGACGGAACGCGATGTTCCTGGTGCGTTTGAAAATGATGTTAAATCGTCGACCTTGCAATCAAACCAGACACCGACAGCGTGTAGCGTCCCACTTTTACTAATAGTCCAGTGGTTTTCGTTGCTGATATTTGGATCCTCGACGGAATGGTAGTCGATCTTACTCCAAATTTGCGGTGGTGCTAGAAATTGTGATTGATCAAAATCTAATCTGTACCATGAATTGGATATGTATTTAAGGGCGGCACTCAAATCTAGCCCGTCAATTCCAGTTTCCCAAGGGTTGGACAGGGACTCATACCAATCCTTAGCTTCAATCGGGACAATTTTCATAGTATCTGATGCGGGTATCAAGATACCATTAGGCTTCAAAAAACGCTCTCGAGCGTCTTTAATTGTTAGTAAATGATCCTGATTTAAAGGCAATACACCGCGTAAGTCGGAAATTACAACATCTGCTTTCTCGTCGAGATCGGCCTCACTTGAGTGTGATCGAATAATTGTCAGTTGATCGGAAATACTGTTTTGGAGCGCAGACTCCCGCGCTATTTCAACAACACTCGTTGATTCGATCGCATAGACGTGGCGTGCACCAAACTTGCATGCGAGAAGCGCAAATATACCGGTTCCGGAACCGATATCGATCACTACTGAATCTGGCCTAACATGTCTTTCTAATGCATCACGATACGCTTTGTATCTAACGGCGTCTTTTATCATATCGCCATAGTCCGCTACGTTATACATAGACTACTGTGCTGTTTATACTGGCCGATGAGGTATAAATTAGGTGTTCACTTGAGAGTAACGAAACGGTATTTGCCAATTATCGTTCTCGGTTGCATCTTGCACAGAGCGTAGCCACAACTCCAAGTGCAAAATGTTGGAAAGCGCGTAACATCCAACTTCATTCCAAGATTCATTGTTGATCATTTGTCTTAACCAGGATTCTTTTACCCAGCCTTGTTTGACGGCGAGCGAGGCGGTCGACAAGTCGTCTACGATCATCCTTTCTTTGTGAGCCAATCCTTCATACAGCAATGGATCGAACCGGGTTTTGGAGGTTCTTTCCACAACTTCAACCGGCAGAAGCCTCTTCATCGCGCTTCGCTGAATCCAACGACTGCGCCCAGGGCGAGAAAGCTGTTCAGTTGGCAAGGCAAACATGAATTCTACTAACCGTCTATCGAAGTATGGCGAACACCGGTAAACAGGGTATTGCTGTCTGGTTACAAGACTATCATAGGGAACCGTCCAAGCTGGATCAGTATATGCAGTAAATCGATACTTTCTGCTGGGTAACCAAGAAGAAATAGATTTGTTGATTGATTTTTTCAGAATATCATTTTTTTTTAAGACCTTTTCAATTTGCAGTCGCCGTTGTTCCGTGATGCCCGGGTAGTATTCTAAGGAAAGTTGTGCTGGTCGAAAGTGCCTAAATAATTGTTTTATCGTAAATGGTACGAGTTGCCGCAATCCGTACGTGACGATGTGGTGTTGTAGGTCAACATGTTTCCAATTTGCGAACAGGATTCCCAGCAATTTGAGCAGGCGTTTTTTTAGTAATAGGTCCGATACGAAGTAGTCACTCCCTCCAAATAACGTGTCGCCATATTGCCCATCGAGTAGTACCTGGGTTCCTGATTCATAAGCATGCCGGACGACACTTAGCGATAAATTAGAATAGCAGTCAAAGAAAAAATCATCTCGGGGAATGTTTTGGGATGGTAGATCCTTAAAGGTCCACAAGTAATCTCCCGGTATTAACTTGGCATCAAGATTTAGCCGCTCAATCAAAGGGCTGAAAAAACATCGCTCATCGCATTCACCAAAACGATCGAAGGTGTACGAATAAGTCTTGAGGCGTTTCTGATAATTGACTTCGGATGGAAAATGCCTTGCAGCTATCGCTGCAAGCAAAGTGGAGTCGCAGCCGCCGCTCAAAGATAACCCTACCGACCCAACGCATCTCAATCTGTCCTTGACGGATTGTTGAAGAATTTCTAGAAAATGGTCAGTGTATTGATCATCTGTTTTATAGTTGACCTCCTTATCGCAATACAGATCCCAATAACGCTTTTTAGAAAATTTTGTTTGAGATACGAGAAGGTAGTGAGCCGGTGGACAGAAGTGGATATCGTTAAAATATGTGTCCTCGTGATTGTTGCTCCGCATCAGTAGAGTAAAAAGCACTTTATCTTCGTTAATCGATGGTGTTATAAATGGAAGTGCAAGTATGGAAGCCGGATTAGTCGAGAACGCGAAGATGTTGTGGTCAATGTAGTAAACAAGAAATTTCGCGCCAAGGCAGTCCCGCGCAATAAGGATTTCTTGTTTGTTTTTATCCCAGATTGCAAATGCGAAGTCACCTGACAAGTAATTAACGCAATCCGGCCCCCAACATTTATAAGCCAGTAACAAAAGATCGGTATCTGAACAGGAATTGTTCGCGGCTGGGTGGTGAAATCGAATGTGTTCGATAAGTTCATCTCTGTTATCTAACCGTATATCGGCCACAAGGGCGATTTTGTTATGCTGAGTTACTAAAGGTTGCGGTTTGCCGACGGATTCAGGAGTAACAAAAAAATTTAAGCATGCGAATCCTACGTTCTTTTTTGACCAATATTTGATACCGTCTGGCGCCGGGTCGGTTGCCGCCGCGGCCATGTTGGCCAGTAACCCAGGTTGGAGTAGGTTATGATTCCGCATGAATATTCCACAGATCGTGCTCATGTTTCGTCTAGCATCAAATGATAGAAATACGATTGGGTGAACCTAACGCAGAAGAAAACCGAGCGTATTGTTACGTGGTTGCGGGTGTAGAAATAGTTAGCGATACAAGAATAGAAGAACTCCAGCCATTCACTGAGCAATCACCATTTTCACTAGATTTCTTGCCATATCAAGCACCGACAGCAAACTTTGCCACAGTTAATCTAGTATATGAAGGTGTTGGTACCTTTGCTAGTGGTCGTAAGCTTGTATCCTGTTGGTTTGACAATTGTGAAATTTCTCTGGAGGTTGAAGGTCTTGGTTGCTTAACTATAGGTAAGGAAAATGACCTCGTAAGAATAGTCCGGTGTTGTGCATACACACAAGGCGGATTGTTGGAGATCGTGTTGGGTCCCGCCCTTGTTGTCGCTTTAGCATTCGAAAACATTTTTTGCTTGCATGCGAGTGCCATCGCCAAGAACGGTGAAAGCTGTCTCTTTATCGGCGAATCAGGAAAGGGCAAGTCGACATTGGCCGCCTACCCGGGGCCTGGGTGGAATCGAATTTGCGACGATGTTCTCCCGGTAACGGTAACCAACGAACTTGTACAAGCTTGGCCACACTACCCCCAGTTAAAGCTGGCGCCAGTTGAACAATACGACATCGAATTAACCACCAATTTACCGGTGAGTAATGTATTTTTGTTAAACCATCAAGCGTCGTTGACACGGGAGTCAAAAACGGGATTACGTCGCCTAAATAAGATAGAGATAGCGACGGCAATTATACGCCATACGGTGGCGGCGAAGTTGTTCTCGCCCGAGCTGCTTGAAAAGCACTTGCAATTTGCCGCGGTCGTTGCCGACACAAGCAATGTATTCGCTCTCAGATACCCGATGAATTTAAAACTGTTGCCAAAAATTGTGGCGTTGATAGAGCAACGAACTAAGCGCGGCATGCCAGTATGGTAAGGAAGGGTGCGTTGCAGGTTTGTGCTGAGTCAGAACATGAGTGTCTTTAGTAACACTGATTAGTCGTGGAGAAGGACCGGATGCGCTCGCAACTTAAGATCTTTGTTGAAACTCCCACCGCCAATAAATTTACCGCCATGGCAATTCTTTGATTGAACATGGGTTAATCGGTATTAGATTACTTGGGTTATGGGCCGGGACCGAATTGGTCATAGGCGGTGCAACGAAAATCGCACGTCAATACGGTTTGTCGGAGTTATTCGTTGGTCTGGTGATTCTTTCCATCGGCAGCGATTTGCCTGAGATCGCCGTGGCGGTGAATTCCGGTATTCGCACTTTGCAGGGCATGGACGTATCCGGTGTCGTCATCGGCAGTAGTATTGGTAGCGCCTTTGGTCAGATTGGACTGGTTTTGGGTATCGCCGGTTTCGCGGGTTATCTTGCAGTCCCACGACGGTATGTTTACCGCCACGGTGTTGTGTTATTGGGCTCCATTGTTCTATTGGCTATCATTGGATGGAACGGTGTGGTAACGCGGTTGGAAGGATTTATTCTTGTTGCATCTTTTATGATTTATTTGCTGTCGGTCTTTGTTGAAGAACGCGGTAAATCTATTAAACGTCAACCAGTGTCGGACAACATCGTAAAAGCATGGATAGGTATGGCCATTGGGATGGCGATAATCATTGCTAGTTCGGAGGTAACGGTTAACGCGGCCACCGATTTGGCCGAACGTTGGGGTGTGGCGCAAACACTGGTAGCGATTATCTTGATTGGTGTTGGTACCAGTCTACCGGAACTGACGATCTCCGTTGGCGCTCTGTTGAAAAAGAAAAGTGGTATGTCAGTTGGTAATATTATCGGCAGCAACGTACTCGATACTTTGGTGCCCGTAGGATTGGCGGCACTGATATCAACGCTTTCGTTTGATTCGACTCTGTTGCGCTTCGATTTGCCGGCGTTGTTTGTGCTATCGCTGGTAGTTCTCGTTTCCTTTATTATGAAACGTGGTTTGCAGAAGTGGGACGCGACTATTATCTTGGGTTTGTATTTTGTTTACATTATTCTCAAGATTGAACACTCCGGATAAGCACATCCATGAGTAGTCATTCGTTGTTTGTATTTCGGTGATTCGATTCGATTTCGTCATCGTCCATAAGTATCGAATGGGCGGGCCCTGATAGGTCATCAAATTGTCCTGAACGAATCGCCCAAAATAAACCAATAATGATGACGCCGACCAATACCAGTGCGACCGGAATCAGCAAATAAATGACTTCCACCTATGCCACCCTACCTCGGAGTAGGCGCGATGCATTAAGGACGACGATGATCGAGCTCGCCGACATGCCGATGGCTGCTAGCCACGGTTGCACGTAGCCCGCAGCCGCTAGTGGAATGGCCACGATATTGTACGCGATGGCCCAGGTGACGTTTTGTCGAATGATATTGTGGGTTTTTATGGCGAGATTATGAGCTGTGTTTAGCGACGAAAGTTTTTTGTTTATAAGCAATATATCGGCATTAACACTGGTGATATTCGCGGTATCGCCCATGGCAATAGATACATCGGCGCCACCCATGGCGGGTGCGTCGTTGATACCGTCGCCAATCATGACGGTCTTTGTACTATGATCACCAAGCGTATTTATGATCTCCAATTTTCGCTCCGGTGTGCATTCGGCGAAAACATTTTCAACACCGCTTTGTTGGGCAACGGTTTTTGCCACTGCCAGACGATCTCCTGTCAGCATGACGACATTTATGCCTTTTTCTTTCAGTGATTGAATCGTTGTTTCAGTGTCGGAGCGAATTTCGTCGCGAAAAGTAAACAAACATAGCTCCGTGGTTGGTGTGGCCAATACCACCGTGGTTAAATCCGTTTGCGGATCGTGGTTTTTGGTCGTCGATGCATTGAGTTGTTCGGAAACGTAGGAGGGTCTTCCGATGACGTAGGTTTGTTCATTGACTTCACCTTTTATACCGGCGCCCGGCGTATTTTGGATATTCTTTGCGTTCGGCGAAGCGGGAGAATCCAACGAACTCACGATGGCTTTAGCCAGTGGATGTTCGGAGTGCAGTTCAAGCGCTGCTGCGAGCTCGAGGCACTGTTGTTGGGACAAATCGCTTAGAGGTTGGATTCGGTCAAGGACGATATTGCCTTCGGTCAAAGTGCCGGTTTTATCAAACACAAAGTGTGTAGAGGACTGAAGCGCCTCTAATGCATGTTGACGGGTAATCAGAATACCTTCCTTTAGCGCCTTGCTGCCGGCGGCTGCAATCGCAGTGGGCGTGGCCAGAGACAATGCGCAAGGACAACTGACAATGAGTACTGCGATGGTTGCTTGTAACCATATATCATTGCCTTGCCACCACCAATAAGCCGCAACCAGTGCAGCAATGGTTAAGACGCCGGCGACAAAATAGGCGGCGATTTTATCCGTGAGTTGAGTGAATGTGGATTTGTCGTATTGAGCGCGATGTAACAGTCGTTCAATACCCGACAGGATGGTGTCTTGTCCCACGTGTAAGACGCACGCCGTAAACGGATTATCAATATTAACCGAACCGGCGATGACTTTTTCACCGACACTGCGTGTTAACGGTAAGCTTTCACCGGTTAAAATGGATTCATCCACATTGGCAACACCATCGACAATAATGCCATCCGCTGGGATCACTTCGCCCGGGCGCACCAAAATATGATCTCCCGGATTCAATTCGATGTTCGGAATCACCTCGTGGGTCGGGCTATCAGTGGTATTAGCAATACGGGTCGCGCTAGCCGGCAGCAAGGGTAGTTTACGGTCGATAATACAGGCCGCCTGGGACCGATTACTGAGTTCTATGTATCGAGCGCCTGTTACCAACAGAATAAACATGACTACGGAATCGAAGTAAACGTCGCCGGCACCACTTAAAGTCGCCCACGTGCTGGCGATAAACGCAACGCTCAATCCGAGCGCAATGGGAACGTCCATACCCAAGCGGCGTAGAGAGATATCTCGCCAGGCACTTTTGTAAAAAACTTGACCAGAATAAATCAGAACACCTGTGGTTAGCAATAGACCAATTCGGCGAAAGAAATCACGAAATTCAGTCTCCATTCCCCACCAATCACCGGCATACAACGCGACCGATAGAATCATGACTTGCATGCCCAGCGCCGCTGCCACACCAATACGACGCAGGAATTGTTTACGTTCGTGGTTTAATAGTGCTTGACGTCGATTAGGATCGTAGGGATGGGCGGAATAACCAATGTGGCTTATCTCCCGCAGAATTCGGCTTAGTTTAATCTGTGAATCATTCCATTCAATGATTGCCTGATGATTGCTATAGTTGAGTTGTGTGTTTTCGACCCCGGCTAGTTTGGAAAGGTGTTTTTCGATTAACCAGACGCAGGCCGCGCAGGTAATGCCTTCCAGTACCAAGGTTGCCTCTTTGAGCCCGCCACCACCCAGCTCGCGTACAAAACTTTGTTGTACCGAAGGATGATCATAGACTTCGTAGTTATTGCTTGACGTATCCGGGTTCGCCTTTCTGCCTTTTTCCGTTCTCAGCGTGTAGTAGTTATCCAGGCCAGCCTGGTGAATGGCCGCCGCTACCGCCGCACAACCCGGGCAGCAAAAATTCTCAACTTGTCCATTTAGGGTTTGGCGTACGGATTCCGCAGCCGGCACCGACAAGCCACAGTGAAAACAATCGAGATTAAGTGAAGATACTGTCGCTAGCGCCATACGCAGAGACTTCGTTTGAGTTCGGGGTCAGGTGATGCGCCGTGGGATGGGGTTGACGCGGAGAAACGTATTTTATCTGGGTCGATTGACATTAGTACCTAGGATTGAAGGTCGGCCAGGTACGTCCGTGTGTCATATCGTTCTATTCCAATGAGTATTAAGTGAATCAATACTAAAGATAGTCGTGTCATTGTGCAAAATATTTTTGCCTAAAACACGAGTCCATCTTTGATCTGAATCAATGTATTCGGGTGATTGATCTTGTATATCTCGCGCTCCAATTTTTTTTCTCTTTTATGAAGGAGTCTTTAATGCAACTCAAGAAGGGCTTGTTAGTAGGTACTTTACCGATATTTATTACATTGTTGTCTCTTGTTGCACCCGTCAAGGCCTATGATGCCGGAGAATGGTTTTTCAGAATCGGTGTCGCCCATGTTGATCCGAATGATGACAGTGGCGCGATTGAAGACCAGACGGGGGCCGTGGTAGTACCCGGTTCTCCGGTAAAGGTTGATTCCGGTACCGCTGTCGGTATCACCGCAGGGTACATGTTGCAGGAAAACATTGGTCTTGAGTTGCTGGCAGCGACACCGTTTAGCCACGATCTGGAAGGGGCGGGGGGATTGGCTGCATTGGGGCGTATCGGCAAGGTAAAACATTTGCCGCCGTCATTGTTGGTTCAGTATCATTTCTCGCCTCAAGCGAAGGTACAACCTTATGTGGGCATCGGGGCCAATTACACGACGTTCTTTGATGAAGACGCTTCTTCCTCGCTCGAAGGAGCGCTTGGCAAGACAAAAATCAAACTCGACGACTCTTTCGGATTGGCCGCTCAAGCAGGTATTGATGTGCAATTAAACAATAATTGGTTTCTAAACGCCGCCTATTGGCGCCTCGATATCGATACTGAGGCGACCTTAAGAACGCAAGGTGCAGGACGTCTAAAAGTCGATGTTGATATCGATCCAAACGTTTTCATGCTTGGAGTGGGTAAACGTTTCTAACTAATCTAAAATTTTTTGTGCCAGGCATAAATTTTTAAGATAGAGGGGCGACTGCCCCTCTATGTCTTAACAAATAAAACTTCGCAGGGAACTAATGAATCGTTTAGAATTTGACTCAAGTCTAATGTATCGCGATTACAGTTTGGATAATCCGTGCAGAAACCGCAAAGAGTGGTGAAAAATAATGCTAATAAGACACATTAAGGGTTTATTCACAGATCCTAAATCGGAATGGGCTGCAATTCGGGACCAGGATTTTTCCATTGCGCAGCTATACACGGGTTTTTTGTTCATTGTTGCAGCTATTGCTCCACTTTGTGCCCTAATCGGTACGACGACGGTGGGATGGAGTATTGGTGCAGGCGATCCGATCAAGCTGACCTTCGGTAGTGCCTTTAAGATGTCTATTGCGTTTTACGTCGCCATCTTGGTGGCAACGTTTTCAATTGGTAAATTGATTCATTGGATGTCTGAGACCTATGGTGCACAACAATCTTTGGCAACGTGTGTCGCACTAGCGGGCTTTACGGCGACACCTTTGTTTCTGGTCGGTGTCATGCAACTTATTCCGACGCTGTGGTTGAATTTTATTGTGGGACTACCTGCGCTTGCCTACACCGTATATCTTCTGTTTACCGGTGTACCTATCATGATGCAAATCCCGCAGGAGCGCGGGTTTTTGTTTTCGAGTTCCATACTTGCGGTTGGGCTAGTAACATTGGTAGGTTTGTTGGCTATCACCGCAGGATTGTGGGGGATCGGTGTCGGACCCCGCTTTACTGGTTAGTTACCTATTTCAATCAAATAAACACCAATGAATACAGCAGAGACTTATAACTATACCGTAGTACGGCAGTTTGCCATTATGACCGTGGTTTGGGGCATTGTCGGCATGCTGGTTGGCGTGTTCATCGCTGCCCAACTCGCCTGGCCAGCACTTAACTTCGATGTTCCGTGGCTCACCTTTGGGAGATTACGACCGTTACATACCAACGCAGTGATTTTTGCATTCGGTGGTAGTGCATTGTTCGCAACTTCGTACTATGTGGTGCAACGCACTTGTCATGTCCGCTTGTTCTCGGATACGTTGGCCGCCTTTACTTTCTGGGGTTGGAACCTGGTCATTGTGTTGGCGGCAATTACATTGCCGCTGGGAATCACAACCACAAAAGAGTATGCCGAACTCGAGTGGCCTATCGATATTCTGATCACTCTGGTATGGGTCGCCTATGCCGTGGTGTTTTTCGGCACCTTGATCAAGCGCAAGATAAAGCACATCTATGTCGCCAACTGGTTTTTTGGCGCCTTCATTCTTACCGTCGCTGTATTGCATGTGTTCAATAGCGCCGCCTTGCCGGTCAGTTTCTTGAAATCTTACTCGGCTTATGCCGGTGTGCAGGATGCCATGGTGCAATGGTGGTATGGGCATAACGCGGTAGGATTTTTCCTCACCGCCGGTTTCCTAGGCATTATGTACTACTTTATTCCCAAACAGGCCAACCGGCCTGTGTACTCCTACCGTTTATCGGTGGTGCACTTTTGGGCGTTGATATTTACCTATATCTGGGCAGGGCCGCACCATCTGCACTACACAGCGCTTCCGGATTGGGCGCAGTCTATAGGTATGGTGTTTTCGTTGGTACTACTCGCGCCCAGCTGGGGTGGCATGATCAACGGCATCATGACTTTATCTGGCGCATGGGAAAAACTGCGCAGCGACCCTATTTTGAAGTTCCTAATTGTTTCCGTTTCGTTTTATGGTATGTCGACGTTCGAAGGTCCGATGATGTCGATCAAAACTGTTAACGCCTTGTCCCACTACACTGACTGGACTATCGGTCACGTGCATTCTGGTGCGTTAGGTTGGGTCGGCTTCGTATCCATGGGTGCGCTCTACTACCTTATTCCCCGACTATTCGGTTGTGAAATTTATAGCAAGAAGCTAATCGAAACTCATTTCTGGGTCGCTACCATAGGCATCGTACTGTATATCACTGCGATGTGGATTTCCGGCATCATGCAGGGTTTAATGTGGCGTGCGGTCAATACTGATGGCACCTTGACCTACAGTTTTGTCGAGAGTGTGCAAGCGATGCATCCGTACTACCTGATTCGTTTGTTGGGTGGGTTGTTATACCTGAGCGGTATGTTGATTATGGCCTACAACGTTGCGCGTACGATCGCGCAGGGCAAGGCGATTACTGAAGCCGCTGTACCGGTACCGGCGCATTAGGAGATCGACCATGTCATTACAAGCAAAAGCCGAACAAAACTCCGCCTGGTTAATCGCATTGGTTCTCATTGTGGTCAGTATTGGCGGGATTGTCGAAATTGTTCCCCTGTTTTTCCAAAAATCCCTCACCGAACCGGTGCAAGGTCTAGAGCCATATTCGCCGTTGCGATTGGCGGGACGCGATATCTATCTTCGTGAGTCATGTATGTCTTGTCACTCGCAAATGGTGCGGCCGTTCCGTGCCGAAACCGAACGTTACGGCCATTATTCCGTCGCTGGCGAGTTTGTGTATGACCGTCCGTTTCAGTGGGGTTCAAAAAGAACGGGTCCGGACTTGGCCCGTGTCGGCGGGCGGTATAGTGACGACTGGCATCGCGTGCACATGATTAATCCTCGTGATGTTGTACCGGAATCCATTATGCCGGGTTATCCATGGCTGGAAACTGCGGCCGTTGATGCTTCGGATATCCAGGCAAAAATGCGCACGTTACGCAAATTGGGCCACCCCTACACGGATGAACAAATAGAGAGCGCACCGGTCGCTTTAGAGGGCAAGACGGAAATGGACGCGTTAATCGCCTATCTACAGGGCTTGGGCACACTCATCAAGATTCGGAGATAGCATGAGTACCTTTCATATCGTATGGACAATTGTACTTTTTACTATATTTGTCGGTATTGTTGTGTGGGCCTGGAGTGGTCGCAAAAAACGTGATTTTGATGAAGCGGCCCGCTTGCCGTTGACGGACGATTGTCCGTTAGATGAGGCGAATGTTTCGAGACGAGTCAACCCGGAGATTGATCATGCCTGATTTCGTAAGCCAGTTCTGGTCCTGGTTTGTTGCCATACCCGTGATAGTGGGGCTGATCGGGTGTCTTTGGCTAACACTGGGCAATAATGAGCGCAAAGCGGTCACGGAGGAAACTACGGATCATGTTTGGGATGAAGACTTGCGCGAATACAACAATCCTTTACCGCGCTGGTGGCTCAACATGTTCGTTATCACGCTGATTTTCGGCGCGGTATATTTGATTCTGTATCCGGGTCTGGGGGCGTTCAAGGGTCTGTTAGGCTGGACGGAACTGGGTAGATATGAATCCGAAGTGCAGGCCGCCAATGATGAATTCGGTCCTTTGTACGCACAATATGCGGCAACGGATGCGAAAGAATTGATCAAGAATGAGGATGCCATGAAAACAGGCGCCCGTTTGTTTTCCACCTATTGCACGACCTGTCACGGTTCGGATGCCCGTGGTGCTCGGGGATTTCCCAATCTTCGTGACACCGATTGGTTGTATGGAGGCGATCCCGCACAAATCAAGGCATCTATTTTAAATGGTCGTAACGGTGTCATGCCTCCCTGGGAGGCGGCCCTCAAGGAAGACCAGTTGGTCGAAGTGGCGGAGTATGTCCGTTCCCTTAGCGGCAAGGAAGGCGATTCGGCTGTTATCACCGAGGGCGAAAAACACTACACAAGTCTATGTGCATCCTGCCACGGTGCTGACGGTGCGGGTAACACCCAACTCGGTGCGCCTAACCTGACGGACGACGTATGGCTATATGGTGGCTCCCAACGCGCTATTGTGCAAAGTGTGAAACTTGGCCGTAACGGAGTTATGCCGGCACACGCTGAATTCCTTGGCGAGGAAAAATCGCATTTGCTGGCCGCTTATGTTTACGGTTTGTCCCACGAGGCTGGAGAGTAGCCTCTTTGACGATCTAAAGCGCAAACCGCAGATTCCATACCACAAGCATGCAGAAAATCATTGCTGTGCTATGGCCGTCTTTTATTGTCGCAGGTTTGGCGACTATTTTGAGTTTTGCCTTTTTCGATCCCAGAGACTTGGCCGCATCGGCGGGTTTTTCCGAGGTGAGTCGTATCGCCGTGTACAGCATCGCGTTTTTCTGTTTCTGGGTATTCGCCATGCTATCGTCATTGTTAACGCTCTACTTTGATCGTCCGCTACCACGGATCAAGGACGAGATAGGTGGACGCACCCAATAGAGCGAAACCCAAGGACGAGTTCGAACAACAACTTTACGAAACTCGCCAAAAAATCTATCCGCGTTTAGTGCACGGCATTTTCGCACGCTTACGGGTGAGTGCCGTCCTAGTACTGCTCGGCTTGTTTTACGGTGTGGCATGGCTGCGCTGGGACGGCCGCCAGGCCGTCTTGTTCGATTTGCCGGCCCGCAAGTTCTATATTTTCGGCCTGACATTCTGGCCACAGGATTTCTTTTACTTATCTGGCCTGCTCATTATTGCAGCTTTATCGTTGTTCTTTTTTACCGCTTTGGCCGGCCGGCTATGGTGTGGTTATGCGTGTCCACAAACGGTTTGGACGGAGGCGTTTCTATGGATGGAGCGCAAGATCGAAGGCGATCGCGGCAAACAAATGAAGCTCGACAAGTCTCCGTTCAGCGCGCACAAGTTTTTTGTTAAAGGAACAAAGCATTTCGTCTGGGTTGTATTTTCGTTGTGGACGGGTTTTACCTTTGTTGGTTACTTCACACCGATAGTTGAATTGGGACAGAAAATATTGAGTCTTAATACCGGCCCTTGGGAGACATTCTGGGTTCTGTTTTATGGTTTCGCTACCTATGGCAATGCCGGTTGGCTACGTGAACAAGTGTGTATTTACATGTGTCCTTATGCGCGTTTTCAAAGTGCTATGTTTGATAAAAACACACTCATCATTTCTTACGATCCAAAGCGCGGGGAGCCGCGTGGTTCGCGCAAACGTGGTATCGATCCACAGTCCTTGGGTCTTGGTGATTGTATCGATTGCAAAATGTGTGTTCAGGTGTGTCCAACCGGTATCGACATTCGCGATGGTTTACAGTACCAGTGTATTGGTTGTGCTGCGTGCATCGATGCTTGCGATACTGTTATGGAGAAGATCGGTTATCCCAAAGGCCTTGTTAAATACACAACTGAAAATGCAGTGGAGGGTATCAAGACACGAATTCTGCGTCCTCGCGTCATCGTGTATGGATTTGTATTATTGGGGATTTTGAGTACGGTTATTTTTGGTATTGTTACCCGGTCTGAAGTAGGGCTAGACGTTATTGGTGACCGTAATACACTGTATCGCGAAACTGGCGAGGGCTTAATCGAAAATGTCTACACATTGAAAATACTGAACAAAAGTCACCAGGAACATGTATTTGATATCACGGCAACGGGTGTCGAGGATCTAAATGTGTTGACGGATGTAGCCGATATTCGGGTAGCGTCGGGGGTGGTAATGGATGTGCCGGTACGTTTACAAGCCGACCCGGTGGATTTATACAGCCGGCGTAGCGATGTGTTTTTCACCGTTCGTTCGCGTAGCGACCGCAAAGTCGAAACGAGTGAGGAAGCACGGTTTATTGGGCCATAGGATTAAAGTGTTTATTTGGAGAAACACGATTTGACTACGACGGGTTCCATCCAGCATTCGGATCCGGTTCCCTGGTATCGAATACCTCTGGTTTGGTTGATTATCGGTATACCTTTGTCCAGTGTTATCGTCGGCATGATCATGTTAATACTTTCCATTCGGTCTTTTGACGGTCTGGTAGCTGATGACTACTACAAACGGGGAAAGGAAATAAACCTTGTTTTAAAGCGAGATCAGTATGCGCGACAACATAACATCAATGCAAATGTACGACTCGATTCGGAAAAACTATTAGTTGAAATAAACATAGCAGATGTCTATTCGCTGCCGACCGAAATTGAAGTACAACTCTTGCATCCGACCCAGTCGGGCAAGGACGTTGCCTTTCAGCTCAGTCAAAAAAGCCCCGGTGTTTACGCGGCGGAACTCGAGCGGTTACCTAGTGGTCGGCGCATTGTGCAAATCGGTACGCCATTGTGGCGTTTGGTTACGAATGTTCATATTGAACAGGCAATTGAATTTACCATGCGCCCGCTGACCGACAACTAAGTTCGTACACCATGACACCGGCAATTTTGTTAGCTGCTTTCGCCGCTGGCATGTTTGGATCCATACACTGCATTGGCATGTGTGGTGGTATCGTCGGTGTGTTGAACGCGGGATTGTCCCGTGTTCAACAGCGACGCCGGATTTTTTATCTGTTGGCATACAATACGGGCAGGCTACTCAGTTACTCAATGGCGGGCGCCATTGCGGGGTACGTTGGCCAACGCTCGCTCGCATTTTTTAGCCCGGAACACGCACGTTCTATCGGCGCGGCTATTGCCGGTGGTTTCATGATTGCACTGGGGTTCCATATTGCCGGTTGGTGGCGTGGTTTAGCGGTTTTGGAACGTGGTGGACGTGGTTTATGGAATACCATTGAACCGTTTGGTCGGCATTTGTTACCGGTTCGGTATTGGCCACAAGCCTTGTTGGTAGGCGCGGTATGGGGTTGGTTACCCTGTGGTTTGGTTTACGCCAATCTCGCTTGGTCACTCACCGTCGGTGGAGCATCAAATGGTGCTTTGTTAATGCTTGCTTTTGGGCTAGGTACGTTGCCGACCTTACTGGTCGTGGGTATAACCGCCGATCGCTTGACACACATTCGACGAGTTCCCGTATTCCGTCATGCGGTAGGAGCTGTAATTATCGTTTTCGGCTTGTGGATGTTTGTCGGACCCTCAATGCCCGGTCATGGCATTCACGCAACCCACTTACAGGGGACGATCGTTAATCAATCTGTGAATCAATCACTGGCCCTTCGCTAGTTCCATAATGCTATCGTAGAGTTGTTGGTAGTCAGCTTCCACCTCACCGCCGAATACGGGATCACCTTTCCAGTCGGCGGCATATTCGATCTTTTGCCAATCTGATTTATTCAAACAATCGGATGCCGTTGGTAATATTTCGGTTTCTTCGAGACGCATATGATCAAAAATATTGGCGATATATTTTCGGCCGATATTGACAATCGACTCCCGTGCTACCGGTTCATCCTGAATGACGGCTTCAAGCAAAGCCTGAAGCTGAACCCCGTCGAGCGCTAATTGTTTGTGCTGCAATTCTAGTTTGTCGATCACCTTCTTTTTGGATTCATCACGATCGCGCAGCAAGTCGAATAAAATATCCTCTTTCGGGTGATGTACAACGTCTTGGTAGTCGGTGACGTATTTCATCGCTTCTGAAATTGCCGCCAGGTTGACTTGTTCCTCATTTTCTATTTTGTCAATCTGCGATTCCATAAATTTTAAAATGCGTGCAAAATTCCGGTGGTCTATTTCTAATTGTTGAACCAGATTCATAAGCGATACTCGAAAAGTGTTTTTTCAGTATTCCACGATTGTATGATCTTCAGTTTGACACATGTCAATAGTCGTGGCTCGATTAGTGTTTAGAGTTTAATAGTCTAAGCATTTTCCGTACCAAGATTATGAACGAGAACGAACTAAATGACTACAAAGAAAAGCTGTTATCGCGACGCGGTGAGCTGGCGAATCAAGTCAGTGAAGCGTTAGAGGAGACGCAACAAGAGATAAAAGCACAAACAAGCGATGGTACGGGCGATTCGGGCGATATTGCAATGATGGATCAGGTATCACATCTTGGTCTTTCTTCGGCACGCCGTCATTCGGCGCAACTGCGGGCCGTCGAAGAAGCATTGAACCGAATAGAGCAGGGGATGTACGGAATTTGCATCGATTGTGAGGAAGCCATACCAGAGCAACGTTTGCTCGCCGATCCTGCGGTGTCCCGGTGTGTTAATTGCCAGATCTTGAATGAGCGCACTTTTACGGAGAAGGATGCCACGCCGAGTTTGTAGCTAGGTCGTTTAAACTAGCAAAGAATTACCCTTGTCCGTTGCACGCCGCCTCAATACCGGCCCACAGTGTAGTGGGATTAATGATCGTTTCAGAATCGACATAAACGCGATGAGCTCGTTCTTGCGCTGTTAGGGACTCTGCATAGGATTGTTGATAGGTCAACACATTCAATGTGGCTTCAGATGTGTCGCTTTGTGATTGGTTTCGTTGATTGATTCGACGTTCCAATGTATTTCCGGAGGCGGTGATGTCGAGTATCACAAACGGAACGGCTAAATGTTTCGCCAATCGTTGAAATAAATTGCGGTCGTCGTGACGTAGGAAAGTAGCATCCACAATCACCGGGTATCCGGCTTTAACGATGGTACCTGCCAGCTGGTGCAAACGCAGATAGACCTCGTCATTCATTTTGTCTGTATATAAGCCCCGTGCGATGTCGCTGTGACTGCGTTGCATTGCCTGTAACCCGACCAAGCGTTTACGTTCGATGTCGGATCGAATGCGAATGACATCGGCATTCTCGACCAATTCGCCGGTTAGGTATGTTTTCCCACAGCCGGAAAACCCATGGGTAATCACTACTGGTGTGTGGGCACGTGAGTCTGTGTAAGCGGTTGCTAGATCTATGTGCCGTCCGAACTCAAGGTGTAAACTGTCTTTCAATTCGTTATCCGTGTTGATTTGTTGTAATTTAATGCGCGCGACCTTGGCGCGAACCATGGCCCGGTAGGTAAGGTAGAAACGAAGGATGCGCACTCCCTCATAATCCCCAGTGTTTTCGAGATACTTGTTAAGAAAACGCCGGCCTTGCTGCAAGCGATGATGATAGTCGAGATCCATCATGAAGAACGCGATTTCATTCATTGTATCTACCCAACGCAATTCGGCGTTAAACTCCAGACAGTCGAAAGCAACTATTCGATTATCTAGTAAAGCCAAGTTACCGAGGTGTAGATCACCATGACACTCGCGGATGAAGCCGCCATGTTTTCGTTGTTCAAAAAACGACTTGTTTCGTTCTAATGATTGTTGAGTCCACAGTTTTACTTTTCGCAGTCTATATAAGTGGAAGGTAGCGTCGTCACACGCCTCGCAAGAGGTAAAATTGTCCATCGCTTCCCGGGCGATGGATTCGTAGGCAGCGAATCGGCTGGAATATTCCGCTGGTGCTAGTCGTTTGTGAAATGCTGCAATATCCGTAGCGAATTGATCAATTTGTTGGGGTGTTAATTCGTGTTGTTTTAAGTAACGGTTTAGTTGGCGGTTTTGCTCAAATTGGCGCATTTTTACCGCATATTCGATGACTTTCCCGCTACCGTTCATTATGGGGCGGGTAGGTGTTCCAGTGATAATCACAACGCCCAGGTAAAGTGGTGCCGCTAAACGCCGGTTTAGGCGAATCTCTTCCTCGCAATAAAATTTTCGCTTGTTCAGGGTGCTGAAATCAGCAAAGCCGAGATCGACAGGTTTTTTAATCTTGTAGACGAAGGAACCTGTCAATATGACAAAGGAAATATGTGTTTCAATAACCTGGATTGCGGCTACATCGTGGTGATAACGGGTAGGGTCACACAATGCTTTAACCAGATCACGTGTGATTTCAATATTAGTTCGAGTAGTGGTCAAAACAGCGATTTCCAGCGATACTTTCCGTTTATTTCCCTTAGTTTGAAATAACCAAGTTCGTGGTTTTTGATCCATATCAAAACGGTTAATCCGGGATCGCTCATAATCGCTCCACTTAGTCTAAAACTGTTCTTAATACTTCTAGGAGATAGCAATGGTAGAGCTAGTTCGTTCAAAAGAGATACAACCAAAATGGGGTATTTTTGGGGATGACCTCGATAATATGTTCGAGGGCTTTTTTCGTCCAATGCGACGGCTAACGGAAGCATCGGATGGCAGCTTTGTTCCAGCAGTTGATGTCATCGAAAATGAAACAGCATACACCGTAAAAGCCGAGTTGCCTGGCGTGAAAAAGGAAGATATCGATGTGTCTATCAACAATGGTGTTCTCACCATTAATGGTGAAACCAAATCCGATGAAGAGGACAAAGACAAGGAAGGCCGTGTCATTCGTCGTGAACGTCACTTTGGACAATATGTACGCAGCATGCAGTTGGGAGGCGTCATCGATGAATCCGCTGTGAAGGCGACGTACAAAGATGGCGTGTTGGAACTCGAACTACCTAAGGTAGAAGAGGCAAAACCAAAGAAAGTCGATATACAGATACAGTGACTTTCTAGATATCTGCTAAAAAGTAGTATGACGGCCGCCAGCCAGTAGCCGTTTTTACTGTAAGAAATGAAATATTGTCCGTACCATGTTGTTTAGTGGCCGGCTTTTACTTCATAACCAGGTGTTTCCGGTTCGTCGTCAACCATCTCCGCTGGAAACCCTGGTGCCAGTACAGAAATATCACAGGCCTCCTCTAAACGTTTGACAATGTTTGGCGACCACTCGCCGCTGCCATAGCGTTTTTCACCGTCTTTGAAAATATCGATTAATAGCGGTGACAGTTCCAGCGGTACATTGGCCTTGTTGGCAATGATTTGAAACAATCCGACGTCTTTGCTGACCAGGCCCATGGTGAAATTAATATCACGGCTTCCATTCAGAATAACCTGACCTTCGGTTTCATGAACAAAGGAATTTCCCGACGAGATGCGAATCGCTTCATAAGTCGTGTTCAGATCCATGCCCGCGGCCTTAGCCGTCGCCAATGCCTCGCACAATGAGACCAGATTAGCGGTGGCCAGATAATTGGTCAAAACTTTGAGTATGGATGCGGAGCCCAATGGGCCGGTATGTAGAATGCGACGCCCCATAGTCGTGAGTACAGGTAGCATGCGATCGAATGTCGATCGTTCACAACCGGCGAAAATCGAGATATTGCCGGTAGCGGCGCGATGACATCCACCGGACACCGGGCAATCCACAGGTTCGGCGCCGATAGCTTGGACTTTTTCTCCCAGACGTTTGACTTCAGACTCATCGGTCGTACTCATTTCGGCCCACACCTTTCCGGCGGATAGCCCAGCCAAGACACCATCTTCCGCCTCCATGACTTCGGCGCTTACCGCTGGACTGGGCAAGCAGGTGATGATCAACTCGGCATCCTCGGCCATCGCTTTAGGACTGTTCGCCCAATTTGCGCCCTTATTCAAAAAAGCTTGTGCGATATTTTTATCGAGATCGCGAACGGTGAGTTCAAAACCATTACGCAACAAACTGCCCGCAAGTTTGCCGCCGACATTGCCAAGACCAATAAAACCCACTTTCATTTATTCGTACCTGCTTGAGTTAGAACCGCCACCATCACCAATCGTTACGGGTGTTGCCGGGGAATCGTTCTATATTCGGTTTCAGTAACGCTGTCAACTCATTTCCGGTCATGAATTTTCATATAATCCCGCGCCATGAAAGCATGCATTAACCCCAGCGGACACTTGTAATGCCAACGGAGTTGCTTGTATCGATAGCCGGGGTCGCCTATTTGTGTATTCAGTTGTTGGCGTTTGTTGCTGCGATCTATGCGTTAGTGACGACACGCACATCCCAGGGAGCTATCGCTTGGGGGATTTCGCTGGTGGCGATGCCACTCATCAGTTTGCCTTTGTATCTCGTATTCGGGCGGGGGAAATTCGCCGGTTATATTAAAGCACGCCGGGCGGGAGACGCTGCCCTACAATTGTCATCGCAACCGGACTTCGACCGCACTTTTGTGGAGCATAGTGTGGAATTCGATGCTCACGATGAAAGATTATCTGCCCTGGAACGGCTTGCTGACGGCGTGTTTACCCACAGTAACAGCGCTAGCCTGCAAAAAAACGGGCAAGCCACTTTCGATGCGATATTCGATGGCATCGACCAAGCCGAACGATATGTTTTGGTACAGTTTTTTATTGTCAGAGACGATTCTATTGGTTGGCAATTACACCACCGGCTGGTCACAAAAGCACAGCAAGGTGTTCAAGTTTATTTCCTGTATGACTTTATAGGTAGCCACGCACTGCCGGTCTCTTTTCTCGATTCGCTGAATGCGGCCGGTGTTCAAGTCGAGGCGTTTCGCAGTAGCGCGGGACATGTTCGTCGTTTTCAGATCAACTTTCGCAACCATCGGAAAATTGTTGTCGTCGATGGACACACTGCTTATTTAGGTGGCCACAACGTCGGTGATGATTATCTCGGCGGTAATCCTAGGCTCAGTCCATGGCGCGACACCCATGTCAAAATAACGGGGCCGGCAGCCTTGGCCGCGCAGTTGGCATTCCTCGAAGACTGGAATTGGGCGACGCAATCCGTACCCGATCTCAACTGGCAAGCTATTCCGGCTTCGGCAGGGAATATGCGCGCACTGATTCTATCCACCGGCCCGGCCGACGATATGGAAACTTGCCGGTTATTCTTTGTTTATGCGATCAATGCCTCCCGAAAACGTTGTTGGATAGTGAGTCCCTATTTCGTTCCGGACGAATCGGTGGTCAGCGCGTTGCAATTAGCCGCCCTGCGCGGTGTCGACGTACGCATCATGTTGCCGGAAAAACCGGACCACCGTCTGGTTTACTTAGCCGCATTTTCCTACTTTAAGGAAACCATCGATGCGGGTGTGCGTCTGTACCGTTATCAAGCGGGATTCTTGCATCAGAAAGTGATGCTTATCGATGACGAGTTGGCATCGGTCGGCACGGCTAATCTTGATAACCGTTCATTCCGTCTAAATTTTGAAATAACAGCGGTGCTCGCCGATAAAGATTTTGCCGGTGATGTCAGTGCTATGCTAGTGGAGGACTTTTCAAATTGCCGGGAAATAAGCGTTTTTGAATTCGAGAACCGCTCCTGGTTGTTTCGACTCGCTGTACGTGCTGTAAGATTGCTATCTCCGGTGTTGTAGTTTGGCAGTTTTTTCAACTGAACCTTGACGGGTATCGCGGTAATTTAGTTTATTTGTCGAAAATTTGATTTAGGTCAGGTTTCAAACAACTTACGCGTGTAGTAATTTGTTGACCATACCTCTGTATCTGAGGTTTGGTCTTTGTAGTGGACTAATCATTTACACCTAAAAGGAGCTTCAATGAGTCTAAAAAGTCGCAGAGAGTTTTTAAGTTTAGTTGGAACAAGCGCTGTTGCAATTCCAATCAGCTCGTTGCTGGTAGGCCGGTCGAGTTTTGCGCAAGATTTGCCGCAACTCGATGAGTCTGACCCCCAGGCTACGGCGTTGGAATACGTACATCAATCGCCCAACGCTGACGAAACCTGCAGCAACTGTCAGTTGTATCAAGGCGAAGCCGACGCGGACTGGGGCGGCTGCACCATATTCCCCGGCAAGGCCGTCGCGGCGAATGGTTGGTGCAAATCCTGGGTTCAGAAAACCGGTTAACTGAATTACCGACGTTCTATTTTAAACATGACACCGGATTCAACATCGCCCAGGTCTTGTTGAATCCGGTGCCAACATTCTCCTTGTTCCGCGGTGTGTAAATGTTGTTGTGCCACACTGGACTATTTGTACAACGCGGGTCATTACAGGTTACGGCGATGCTCTGATTGAAACAGAATTTAGCCGGCAACAATACGTAGAGATAATACGAATCCCCTCTGAGCCGGTTCTTTGTTCGGTGTAGGCCGGACAATCTCCAGCGCCATCACTAACCGGTTTCACTAAAGGTGTACTAGTTTTAGTTTCTTGATTGCACCGACTTGCTCTAACGCATTGATGACGGCTGTAGGTGGTTCGCTGTCGAGATTGATAAATGACAAGGCATCCTCGCCGACGTGGGGCCGGCCCAGACGCCACTCACCGATATTGACGCCGTACGCGCCGAGCAACGTACCCACTTGACCGATAACGCCGGGCACATCGTCGTTTAACATCACTAACACGGTGCCACTCGGGTCGACATCCATATGGTAATCGCTGACTTGCAAAATGCGTGGGTGCTCGCCGGCGAATACTGCTCCGGTAATAGTACGTCCACCGCCATCCCAGGTGACGCGGCAAGACATCGCGTTGGTGTACTCCGGACTGATCAGACCTTTGGTCTGAGCGATGTGCATGCCGTGTTCTTCGGCCAATAGGGGTGCGTTGATGTAATTCACCGGTTCGTCGATAACGCAGTTCATCAGGCCTTTTAACACGCCTGTCGCAATCGGTTTGGTGAATTCCCGTACGGTGTCGCCATGGAGCTCCAACTCGACCTTACGAATGGGTGCATCCGCCATATGGAACTGCAGTATCCCGATTTTTTCACCCAGTTGCATGTAAGGCAATACGGAAGCGAAACCGGGTCCGGCCGCGAAAGGCATATTAACGCTGTTACGAAAATCTTCGTTACGTAACGCGTCCAAGACTTGATCGACGATCAGTACGGCGACGTCCCTTTGCGCTTCTTCGGTGCTGGCGCCAAGATGCGGTGTGGTAAGCATATTCGGCAATCCGATAAGCGGATTGTCAGCGCCCGGAGGTTCTTCACTATAGACATCCGTTGCCGCGTATCGAACTTTGCCGCTTTTTAACGCCGCGGCTAGCGCCTGCTCATCTACTAGACCACCACGGGATGGATTTATAACGACTACACCGTCTTTCGCTTTTGACAAGGTGTCATCGTTGATAATACGTTCAGTTTCCGCCGAGAGACTGCTGTGTAAGGAAATCACATCGGCCTGTGTAAACAATTCGTCCAAATCCACCAATGCCACACCGGTTTGTTGGCCGATTTCCTCGGACACATAAGGATCATAGGCGATCACTTCCATATCGAATGCCTTGGCCCGGTTAGCGACATGCCGTGCGATACGTCCGAAACCTATCAATCCCAACACTTTTCGGTAAAGCTGGGTACCGACAAAATCGGAGCGCTCCCATTGTCCGTTTTGAACCGAAAGATGAGCCGGTCCGGTGTGACGGCAAGCAGCCAAAAGCATCGCCATGGTATGTTCCGCTGTCGCGAGGCTGTTAGCACCGGGTGTATTCATGACGATAACGCCGGACGTAGTGGCTGCCTTGATATCGATATTGTCCACACCCATACCGGCGCGGCCGACTACACGCAAGTTTTTGCCTGCGGCCAGTACATCTTTATCAACGTGAGTGCTGCTGCGTACCAACAAGGCATCGTAACCTACGATTTCCGACAGTAATTCATCCTTGGACATATTGGTGCGCACTTTGAACTCGACATCTTGTGCTGCAGCGAGTCTGTCGAGACCGGCCTGACCTAATTTATCGGATACTAAAATACGAAACATTTATAACTCCGGGTAAAAATCGGTTTGCTGTCCCATATGGGTGCTAAAACTCGAGTAGAATTTTCGTTCCAATAGGGAATTGTTAAAGCGTAGGGCTGAGTGAGCAATCAGTTGGTCCGCGGTTCGCTTAAGCGGCTCGATCGGTTCACTGTTGAGTCTAGGAGACGCGTCACTGCCGCCCGCAAGCAACAACAACGGCGCGAGACTCTCGCATTCTATGTAAATATCAGCCTGATCACGCACTTTTCGGCGTTGAGCAACGCCACCAAAACCCACAAACAAGTCAACGGCGTGTTGCGCAAGCAGATCGCTAACACCGTCACCTACTAATAAAGAACGGCCTTGTTTCTGATCCAGTAACTCTTTAATGACACGTGCTTTACCGTCACTCTCGGCAAGTGCGGATTGTGTGTAGTCGAGGTAAATTTGTTGCCATTGATTACTCGCTTGTTGCCACCACTCACCCGATAATTCGTCGAATTCAATATCAACAGCCTTGATGTTTTGACCATTAATGCCAAGCGATATTCCGAACTCTTTCACCGGGTCGAGTAACCCCCCGCTTACAATGTAAACGTCATGATCCAGGGTCTTTAGTGCGGCAATTAACCTTTCGACGTCTGGTGTGATGTTCTTTTTGTAAGTTTCTTTTAGCAAGCGTAACGCTCCGCGCGTTGGTTTGAGAATATTTAATCGCTCGCCATACACTTGGTTCAATCTTATCTGACCATCCATCGCGGCATTGGTCAGGTTAATAACTTGGCGAATGGTGTCGGGGTGGTCCGCCAGTTCGTCGACGCCTTCTACCCGGCTAAGTGTGGAATCACAGTCAAAAATGACGTGTTGATAGCGCGGCCAGCGTACATGTTTTAGCATCAAAATCTGGATGAACTATTCTGCCTAGTAAAATTATGGGTCACAGCAAGAAGGATTTTTGAGATGGTTTCTTGGTAACTCAACTTAGATCGATGATTGGCTTTCTTTGTTCATATTTACTGCTTTAAGTGTAGAACATATGATACCGGGCCACATGTCGGGGTCCGAAAATTGGGCCGATCATATGTCTAAAAAATTATCGCAATTATCCAAATCTCAAGAAGTGAACCGACGATGCGGGGGCCTTTAGTATACAAGGAAACCAACTTATACCCCGATACTATTTTTGGTTACCTGGCTTGATCAAATCGTCACCGGAACATCATGTAGCTCGTACTTGTTGATCAGACGATAAAGATTGCGCTCGCTAACACCCATAGCCCGTGCTACTGAAACGCGGTGGCCGTTGTACTTAATCAACAATTGTGTCAGATACTTCCGTTCTATCGCATCTAATGTGGGTTCCTGAGCGAATGACAGAATTGTCGTCGAACCGTTGCTGGCAGATTTCGTACCCAACCCGAGATGTATCGTTCTGATTTTCTTCTCCTTACCGGATACTATGATGGCTCGTTCGATCAGATTTTTTAACTCCCTAATATTTCCCGGCCAATCATAGCTGATGAGTTCTTGAAGTGCTTCGGGGGACAGTTTCTTCTTAATGCGCCGAGAGAAATCGTGGTTCTCAATAAAGAATTTCACCAGTTCGGGTATATCTTCACGTCGCTCGCGTAATGGTGGAACGGCGATGGTAAATGCGTTAAGACGATAGAACAGGTCGTTGCGAAACTTTTCCCGCTGTACGAGTTTTTCCAAATTACGGTTGGTGGCGGCCACGATGCGTACATCGACTTTCAAATCTTTGGTGCCACCCACTCGGCGGAATTGCCCAGTTTCCAATACACGCAAGAGTTTCGCCTGAATGGACGGCTCGATTTCACCGATTTCGTCCAAAAACAGCGTGCCACCCTGGGCGCCTTCAATTAATCCTCTTTTTTGTTTGTCGGCGCTAGTGAATGAACCGCGCTCGTGACCAAACAACTCGGATTCGAAAAGTTTTTCCTGCAGCGTACAACAATCCACGGCGATAAAGTTACGCTCCGCGCGGGCGCTATGGGTATGAATCGCCTCGGCAACCAGTTCCTTGCCGACACCGCTCTCGCCATTGATGAGTACTGTCATATCGGTGGCGGCGACCATATCGATCATCTGCTGGGTTTGTTTTAACGCAACGCTGCTCCCCACCATGATAGAGCCCGCCGATCCCCGACCACGTTGTTTGCAGAAATAATAATCGCGTTTTAGCGCGGCGTTTTCTAGGGAGCGTTTGACGATGACCTCCAACTCATCAAGATCGACCGGTTTTGTCAGATACTCGGATGCTCCCTCTTTGATCGCTTTAACGGCATCTTGCACCGATCCGTAAGCCGTCAGGATAATCACCGGATACTGATCCGATAGTTTAGGTAACAGCTTCATACCGTCCTTATCCGGCAAACGAACATCCATAATGATCAAATTGGGTTCGTGTTCATCGAGGTATTGTTTTGCCGCCTTCCAGGTTGTGACGCCATAACCAGCATGACCCATACGATTCAAATGATCGACGATCAATTGCATCAACACCCGGTCATCTTCGATTACGAGGATTTGTTCGTCGACCACTGACTGGAGTTTCTCATTCATACTGTAAGTTGCTTCTCAGCGCTGGGAAATACGATTTGGAAGCGGCTGCCCTGCGCCACGTGGCTTTTGACTTCAATGAACCCATGGTGGCGTTCGACGATAGCCTTAACAATACTGAGTCCTAAACCGGTACCCTGTACTTCGTCAGCCCGGTGGCTATAGAACGGGTCGAAAATATGCATCTGTTCGGTTGGCGTCATACCAACCCCTGTGTCTTCAAACACGATCTCCACGGATTCCTTGGTGGCCTCTGTGCGTATTTTTAACTCACCGCCGTCTGGCATAGAATGAAACGCGTTTTGCGTCAAGTTTAATACCAGCATGCGTAGATCGCCGTCCGAAGCGATCACGCGTGGTTTATTAGTATCGAGATCCATATTTATCACGATACCTTGTTCTTGGGCCTCGTAGTTCAACAACGACAAGGTCTCGCTCACCGCTGGATTCACCATCACCAGGGTCGGTGTGCCACCGGAGAACTTGCTTAATTTCAACAACCGTTCGGTGACATCGATGCTTCGATCTACTTGTTCATCGACGAGTTTTAAGTATTCACGAAACTCTTCGACATTGTCTTTCTCGTACGTTATGTTTCGCTCAGCATTTTGCAACGCGAGTCGAATCGATGCTAGGGGATTTTGGATTTCGTGTGCAACACCAGTTGCTAGTTGACCGATGGTGGAAAGTTTTTGCTCATGAGAGTAAGCGACCCCTTTAGCAAGATCTCTTACCGATTCCACAATAAGTATGTGTTGTTCTCCTTTTATTTTTACCTGCATGGGTGCGGCGAAAATCTCCACCCAGAACTCGTCGCCGTTTGCCCGAATATGACGATGGACTGCCTTGACAGGTTGTCCAGTGTTTTTGATTTCATGTAACGGACAAGTTTCTAGAGTGGGTGGACAAGGCTCTTGACGACCGTGGCTGGTATAGCAATTTGCGCCGATCGCTTCGTGTTCCTTAAGGCCTAGTTGTTCGCGATACGTTCGATTCGCCATGACCACGTGAAAGTTGTTATCGATGACACGAATGCCGTCCGGATCAGCATCGATCAAGGCTTGAGAGAAATGTTCTTTCTCCTGCACCTCGTGCAGAGTTTTCTGCAGCCTGGCAGCCATGTGGTCAAACTCATGCCCCAACAGCGCCAGTTCATCAGTACCCGATGGATTGATGCGGGTGTCGAGTTTTCCTTTCCCCAACGCCCGGCTTGCATTTGCGAGTTGGTTAACCGGACGTAAAACAAAGCGACGCATAAACCAGCTTCCACCACTCAGTGTAACCAGCACCACCAGTATTCCCGAACCGACGAACAACATCGCCGTGGTCCGTGCCTGTCGACGTATCGGCCCTGCGTCGTAATCGACGAAAAGCACACCATTTATAGGATTGTCCGCCACCGGCCCATGGCATTGATTGCATATAGGTTTGTTGGAAACGGGGTTGACACTACGCAGTATTTCTTGGCCCTGCTCGTTCTTTACGAATATGGTCGCTTGCTGTTTGATCCCGTTGGCTGTGTGACATACCGCGCATGCATCCGCTTGTTGACTGTCAAAGTGACGGCCCAACATGTCAGGATTAGATGCGAACCGGACTTCGTTGTGGGGATTAACGATCATCACGCTGTGAATTTCCTCCTGCGCACCGAGACGGTCGACGATTTGGCGCAGGCCATCCAGATCGCGTTTAAGCATGGCGTTTTCCAGTGATGCCTGTAGTAGCCGATTGACTTCAATGGAGGCCTGGCTTCGCTGGCGCTCTAGTTGGCTACGGTATAACCATACGAAAAGAAAGAAAAACGCGATGGACGTCACAAGCAAACCGGCAACGGTGCCCAACACGAATTTGCGTGTAAGACTGCAAGTGATCCAGCCAAATGGTTTGCTCCTATTTGGCGTCTCCCGAAAAGTTTTACCGTCGACCGGTTCGGGCATGGAGGCCACCGCAGTGTCGCTCATTTCACTGCAAGGCCGCCTGTGAGCAGGCTACTCAACGAGTTAAACGACATCGTTTGAGAGGGACGTTGGTGTTAAAGTAGTTTGGTGCACAAGCCAGGTAAGGAACCCACAATCGTTGAACGGATGCAATGAATTACCACAGAGATCGCATTTGAATACTGATCTATATCAAGAATCTTTGAGCACGTAACTCTCGTCATTGGAATTTCTATACCCCACAACGAGTCCGCTTATTGGTTTCTTACCTGTCACTTTGACAGCAATCACCCGTGCATTAAGCGTTCACCAGTCATCGATCGATCGTTGTCTAGAGGGGGGCGTTCAACCATGTTTTTCCGGTGCCTGTCAAATTGACAGGACACACTAAATCACGAGATTCGAACCCTCTTAGAAGCCTGCCATTTTGACAGTATCCGCAAGTTATTAAAGTGCTGTCAGTACCAAATATTTGTTATTTATCAATTAGTTCAATGTGAGATACCGACATGGCACGGCCCTTGCTGTTCTAGCAAGTATTGTCAGACATTGAGCTAAAGGAGCGCGTTGCTTTCGATCAAAGAAAGAGAGGGCGCTGTTTGGTAATCGGAACGGCGTCGTTGAGTGTCTAGCAAGTTTTGGCGCGGCTCCTTAATTTTCAAAAAAGGCATCACTACAGGAGATCACATCATGAATCAATCTAAACCAAAAATAATCGTCACCGCGATTGCGTTAATCGGCGCTATGTTAGTCGGGTCACATGCGGTCGGTGCAGAAACGGAAGGTATGAGTGGCATGGAGGGGATGTCCGGTATGGCAGGAATGGAAGGCATGTCTGGGATGACTGGCATGCAGGGTATGGGTGGCATGAGCGGAATGACGGGGATGCAGGGTATGGGGGGCATGAGTGGCATGACCGGTATGCAAGGCATGGCGGGTGCAAAACCCTCAGATGTACCAGTAGGTATTGACAGCGAAGAAAATGCGCGAAAGGTAGCTGGGGCATGGTTGTTAATCGCTGGCGCGCAAGGATTTGAAGTAGGTGATATCACTGATCTCGATGAGATTTTTGTCGTCAGCATCGTTTACGAGAATGAAAAGGATAAGCTGCGCGACCAACTGATTATCCGCAAACCGGATGGTTATGCTTTTCCTGTATTCCCGCATGGGATTCCGGGTGACATCACATTGGTGGGCATGTCTGGAATGGGAGGTATGTCGGGCATGTCAGGTATGAGTGGTATGCAAGGCATGGGAGGCATGAGTGGGATGTCCGGCATGGGTGGTATGTCGGGTATGTCAGGTATGAGCGGCATGCAAGGCATGGGCGGTATGAGCGGGATGTCAGGGATGGGTGGTATGTCGGGAATGGGCGGTATGTCGGGTGATGCGGAGGACAACGGCGAAGAGAAATCCAACTGAAGCAGGCATCGACGGTAACGGGTTTTTACTTGAACATGCGCTTGGGGAACCTCTGTGAGAAGGTTCCCCATTTTTTCAGTTTAGGGGGTCCGAAAATCACTAACGAAGTCATCTCTAGACTTTCATCAATTCATTACTGGAAATCATCAAAATGAAATGGTTCGATGCAAAAGTTATCGCAATATGTTTGAGCTTGGTACTGGGCGGTCTGGGTTCTTCGATGGCCGCGGAGCAGGATTACGAAAACGCGCTCTGGGACCCGATCCACTTCAAACCCGCTATTGACGAAGCGACGAATGAGCGATGTTTGAATTGTCACCAGGAAATTCTTGATCGCAAAGTGCTGCCGCAAGCGCCAAGTGGGATAAAAGCAGCAGACGCGTTTGCCTGGTACCAGGCGCTCGACACTTATGAAGGTCCGCAGGAGACTTTCCATCGCCGTCACCTGGTAACGCCCTTGGCGCGGGAATTGATGGATATGAAATGCAGCACCTGTCATCAAGGCCATGATCCGCGCGAGGAAGCGCCTATTCCACCAGCTGGAGAAAACCAATCTTTCACACTGCGAAAAGTAGTGAATCCTAAAACTTGCTTGATGTGTCATGGGCAATTTCCCGATTACACGCAGATGGGGTTGCCGGGGCCGTGGACCGAGGTAAGCGAAACGTTCGGCAGTAGTTGTACCGCAGCCTGTCACGTGGCGTTACGAACTAAACGCCACGAAGTCAATTTTCTCAAACCCGAAGCTATTGAAGCAGCGGGTGAAAAGTCGGGCGACGCTTGTTACGGGTGCCACGGTGGGCGCGCTTGGTATCGAATTCGTTATCCCTACCCGCGTCACGCTTGGCCCAACATGCCGGAAGAAGTTCCGGAGTGGGCCAAAGACCGTCCTACCGAATCTGATGCCCGTTTTCTAATTGGGCTTGAGTAACGCATTTTGATGAATCTACGCAGGAGTCTACTATGACCGTACAACAACTCGATCGGCTCGGATCACGTCTTAATAAGTCGCGTAGATCCTTTCTCAAAAATAGCGCGTTGGGAACGGCGGCGCTATCAGCGAGTGGTTTGGTCGATCTCAAGACGGTAAAAGATGCAAAAGCGTTCGCTTACGAACCCTATCCACGCGACGACGATTTGCAGACCGTGGTGACCAGTTGTGCCCATAACTGTGGCTCGCGCCACATGCTGGTGGCACACAAAAAAGGTGATGTCATTGTGCGTTTATCCACTGATGATGGACGTTACCAGGCTGGTGGCCATTTTGGTAAAGACACTTTCGAGGAACCCCAGGTTCGTGCCTGTTTACGCGGACGCTCTTACCGGCAACGTTTGTATTCGCCGGAGCGCCTGCTCTATCCCATGATGCGGATCGGTGCCCGTGGCGAAGGCAAGTTCAAGCGGGTGTCCTGGGATGCGGCATTGAATCACGTAGCACGCGAAATGGTTCGTATCAAGGCGCAATACGGCCCGACTGCGTTGTTGGATCAAAGCTATGCCGGTGCCTCTTGGGGCGTATTACACAAATCTGATCAGATCGCGGGTTTGTTGGGTCGGTTTCTGGGCTTATTTGGCTGCCGCACGGTCTCCTGGTCAGTACCGTCTTATCAGGGTACGACATGGAGTTCGGAAACCACTTTCGGCACCATCGAGGACGGCAATGAAGACGATGTCTTTGCCTTCTCCAAGCTGGTGATCATGTGGGGTTGGAATCCCGCCTACACTTTCCATGGCGGTAATACTTTCTATTACTTGCGCAAGGCAAAGCAGCAAGGTTGTAAATTCGTCTTGGTCGATCCGCAATACACCGATTCGGCGGCCGCTTATGACGCTTGGTGGATCCCGATCAAACCGAATACCGACGCGGCCATGTTAGCAGCTATGGCGTTTTACACCTTTACCAACAACTTACAGGATCAAAACTTCATCAACCGGTTTTGCCTGGGTATGGACCAAGGCACCATGCCTCCATACGCACGCGGTGGAGAAAGCTTCAGGGATTACATACTGGGTATTTCGGACGGTCAGCCCAAGACACCGGAATGGGCAGAGCCGATCTGCGGTGTCAAGGCCGATGACATCAAGAAGCTTGCTCATATGTATGCGACCACCAAGCCAGCGGCGTTAAAAGCGTCTTGGGCACCGGGGCGTAATGCCTATGGTGAACAGTACAGCCGTATGGCGGCGGCGTTACAGGCCATGACCGGAAATGTCGGTGTGCTCGGCGGCTCCGCTGAAGGTGTGGGCAAGGCCTGGCACGCCGAAGGACTCGCCGGCCCCATGGATCAGAATTGGAACCACTTCAGCGCGTCAATCAAATCTGACCGGTGGGCGCATTGCGTGTTGAATTATCCTTACGTGCGGCGCGAGGAAATCGGACTGTGGCCCAAACCCGGCCCCATGAATGGTGTTATCCCTAACATCAAGGGCCTTTTCTGGCAAGGCTCGGACTGGTTTAACCAGCTCACCAATATCAACAAACAAATCGCCGCCATCAACAAACTCGAACTGGTAGTGTGTATGGATTCCACCATCACGCCGTCCGGCACTTGGGCGGATGTGTTGCTGCCCGTCGCTACTCACTTCGAGCGCCATGACGTGGCGTTGCCCTGGTACAAAGGTCACTACTACATCCATCGTCCGAAAGTCATCGAACCGTTGGGCGAAAGCAAGACCGACTGGCAGATTTTTACCGAGTTGGCTCATCGTATCGATCCGATGTTTGCCAGGCAGTTTAATCCGTTGGCAAACCGCGACTATTTTCATCATAACGATGCGGTCGACGAAGCTTATCTCAAGCAATGGTGGGAGCAACGGGTGATGGCGCATCAGCATGTGGAAATGCCATGGGAGGAATTCAAACGGCACGGTATTTACAAGTTCAAACTGAGTCGTCCCCACGTCGCGTTTCAAGATCAAATCGAGCAAGGTAAACCGTTCAAAACCCCATCCGGCAAGATCGAGATATTCTCCACCAAACTGGCACAGATCCCAGATTGGAGACAGACACAGTTCGGTTATCCGATTCCATTGATTCCGAAATGGATCGAACCTTGGGAATCGCTCAATAGCCCGAAAACTAACACATATCCGTTCCATCTCATTTCACCGCATCCGCGTTGGCGTACCCATTCGATTTTCAATAATTGTGCTTGGTTGCGTGAGACCTATGAGCAGGAAATCACGCTCAACGCGTCAGACGCCAAACGGCTTGGTATAAAAAACGGTGATGTTGTGGATGTCTGGAATGACCGCGGCCGTGTCATAGTACCGGTCTATGTTACTGAGCGTTGTATGCCTGGCGTGGCCGTGTTGTACGAAGGGGTGTGGATGGATCGCGATGAAAACGGCGTGGACCGTGCCGGTAATCCGGATTTCCTTACTCTGGACGAACCCAGCCCGGCCGGTGCATTTGCTTATAACACCGTTTTGGTGGACATCGCCAAATCGAAACTTGAACACCGCCCAGGCTGGGACAAACTGGCGACTTCCCGCGCCCACGTATTCCGGCGTGATTCCTAACCTGGCTGAACGAGGAAACGATCATGGCTAATAAATTTGATGCGGAAAAGAAAGCAAAGATCAAAGAGGCAGTAAAACGCCTCAAGAAAGAGGTCTACGAACCAGTCGTACCGGATACGCAACTGGGGTTTATCCATCACAACGTGGATTGCATCGGATGCCGGGCGTGCGAGATCGCATGTAAGGATAAGAACGGTCTTGCACCGGGTCCGCGCTTCCGGCGCGTGCAATACGTCGAAGGCGGTACTTATCCCGAAGTTTTTGCTTACAAAGTCAACATGTCATGCAACCACTGTGCCGAGCCAGCATGTCTGCCGACCTGTCCGACCGGCGCGATTTTCAAACGCAAAAGCGACGGCATCGTGGATATCGATTCGACATTGTGTATCGGCTGCCGGCGTTGTGAAGCCGCGTGCCCTTATGGCGCACCGCAATACGATCCTACCGACGGTCTGGTCAAAAAATGCAACATGTGCGTAGACGAGGTCGAAGCTGGACGCAAACCTTACTGTGTCATGGCTTGCATGATGCGGGTATTGGATATCGGCCCCATCGACAAGCTGCGCAAGGGTGAGTGGGAGACCACGGCACTTGCGCCGGGTGAGGAACCGGTGAACGCTGTTAAGAACTTTGCCGATCCTGAACTCACGAACCCGTCCATTGTGTTCGTCCCGCATAGCAAGGGCAAAGTGGAATCGTGAACACTTCACCCGTTGCGAGGCATTTTGATTCATCGGAGGTGGCGGAGTTTTGTTCCGCCGTCGCCAGCGATTTGATCGATCTCGCCGTGCTGCACAACGCCGAACCGGATGTGGCATTGATCGATATGTTAAAGACGTCGGGATTTCCCAGCTCACTCGGACTTAATCTGACTTCGGAGCCAGGACGCGAAGGTTTAAAGATGATAGAACAAGCGCTTGCGGGTTTGTCTGCGCCAATTGCACAAGAAACACTCGATGAGTTGGCCACTGACTATGTCGACATTTATCTCAATTACCGGCTGCGGGCGTCACCCAACGAATCCGTGTGGTTGGATGAAGATCATCTTGAGCGCCAGTTACCGATGTTCCAGGTACGTGAATACTATCGGCGTCACCACGTTGCACCTGCCGACTGGAAGATCCGCACTGAAGATCATCTAGTGTTGCAATTGCAGTTTGTTGCCCGTTTACTGAGTGAGGTGCATGCAGATAACGATCTCGAGCCTGTGCAAGAGGCGGCGCGTTTCATGGATGAGCACTTGTTACGCTGGATCATGGAATTTGCCACACGTGTAGCAAACCGTTGTGCCACCGGGTACTTCGCCGCTCTAGCGTTGCTGACCGGTGCATACTGTGAGGAACTTCGTGATACCTTGGTCGAGTTGCTGGGTGAACCACGTCCTAGTGCGGAAGAAATCGAAAAACGTTTAGCTCCTCCACAGACGGCGCAAGTGATACCCATGCAATACCTCCCTGGTGTTGGACCATCAGTTTAGTAATCGGTATTTCGGAAGTGAACCCTAACCTGAAATCCACTATCAGGAGATAGATACAACAGACAGTGCTCAGCAAACTGGCCGACGCGATACGGGAACAAGTGATCCCGGAGGTTATCGAGGAGCGCTGTGTTCACTCGTTGGTGCAAACAGCGACTTGTAGTGCATGTGTCGACGCGTGTCCGCACGATGCCTGGGTGCTGAACGAAGAATATCTGGGTATCGATACCGAATTATGTGATGGCTGCGGCTTATGTGCACCCGTGTGCCCACAAGGCGCAATCACCTACCAGCACGATCCCATCCAACGCGAGGGCGAAGCTTACACTCTGGCTCTGCTGGCTTGTGAGCATGCGGGAATCGATTTAACCGATGGCGTGGTGCCGTGTGTTCACGCCCTCGGCCTAGGTGAACTGCTTGATCTTTACCGGCAGGGCGTGCGCGAATTGGACATTTGCGTCGGCAACTGTGACGGCTGCGAGCGTGGCAGTGCAAAGCGGCTTGAACAGTGGGTGTCGGAGGCCAATACTCTGCTAGGCAGTCGCGAGTTACAGCCCTTTACCTTGCGCAAGCTTCCAGTAGATACGTGGGAATCCACATTGGCCGCGCTACGACCCGCGGATGATGCGCAAATGAACCGGCGTTTGTTTCTGCGCCGTGCGATCGGTAGCGCCATGAACGAGGGGCTTAAACGCACGGGTTTTGCGGATAGCCAGCGCGGCGAATTTATTCCTCCCGCGATGCACTTGTTACCTCACGCTGACAATGCAGTGGTGCCTTTTGCACCCAGCATCGACCCCACTCGTTGCAACGGCTGTGACGCATGTGCGACCTTGTGCCCCCATGACGTCATAAGTCTGCTAACAACGGACGGGCAATACCGCTATCACATAACCGCCGAAAAATGCAGCGGTTGTGGTATTTGCCGGGATGTCTGCGACCAGGATGCCATTAGTCTCGTTGAGTACCGACAGGTTCAACAGACCGAAGTAACACTGCAACGCGGCCGGTGCCGGGCTTGCGGTGTTCCATTCCATTTGCCAGTAGATCAAGATGAGGTGGACGATTTGTGTCACATCTGCCGGCAATCCAACCATGTCAGCAAGCTGTTTCAGGTGTTGTAACAATGGACGTCCGAATAAGTGCCGGAACATGGAGCAGTGCCTTTGTAGACTTGTTGACTGGTCACCGACAAGCGGGCTTTCTATTGTCCTTTCCCGAGTACCGGCCCGACCTGGCACATGCACTCGCCGGTGAATTGGGATTTGGATTTTTTGACTTTCGTGCCGAAGTGCTTGCGCGTTTGGGATGGGATGCCCACACACTCGCTCTGGATGACTTAAATGATGTGCTGCGTCGGCACAGTACGGAGACAGGCGTCGTCGCGTTTAATGTCGAAGCGTTACTGGCCATCAAAGACGAACAAGCACGCCGACGCTGGCTAAACGGATTTGTAAACGATGATTGGCCCAATCCGGTACTCGTGCCGCTCACATTGTATTCCTCGGAAGCGCCGCGACACCCCCGACACTATGAATTCGACAGCGACGACTTGCCGAATCAATCGTTCGTCAACCGACTTGTCCACTGACTTGTAAATATAGAAACATGATGGAATCGTGCGAAAAAAATACTTTTCGGCGGGTATGTACGATCTTAACGTTAGCACTCGGTATGCACTTTAGTACGAGCGTCGTTGCACAAAACGACTTTGAAGCACTCGCCGAAGTGATGCGCTCGCAGGGCTGGGAAGTCGAACGGGATGCGGATGGATCGATATTGTTATTTCCACCAGGCGGTGTCGATGGCACGCCGCTGTGGCAGCCACCGGCAATACAACCAATCCCTCAGACTGAGGTCTTGCCACAAACTTTAACGCCACCTACCAACCAGAGTTTTGAGCAGCTTGCCCAGGCGCTGGAGCCTAAAGGTTGGCAGGTAGAACGCGGTGCGGATGGGTCATTATTGCTTTTCCCCGGTGTCTCGCCCCAAACACCCGGTGCTGCAACGGCTGTTACGGAACGGCGCGTGATCGCGACCGTGCCTCCCGATAGTCTGCCGGCCTTGATGGAGGCATTGGCTGTACATGGTTGGCGCGTGGAACGTGCCGCCGATGGATCGGTGTTGCTCTTCCCGCGGCCCGCACAAACTCAACCATTCGATGCCCAACAGGGAGTGGTGATGCCACCCCAGAGTGATCAAACGCTACCAACGCCGCCACCACCGTTGGCAACCCCATCCCTAGTTACTGACAACGGGTTCGCGAGACTGCAAGCCTTGTTCAGCCCACACGGTTGGCGGGTAGAACGTGCGCCAGACGGCAGCATCTTATTGTTTCCGGGTGCGGGGCAACTGTCTGCTCCTGCTGAATCAACACCGCCACAATATCCTGTTGCGCAAACACCTTCCCCGGTGCCGCCGGGTCCGGGTGCACCCGCATATCCCCCGATGAGTGCACCGCCGCCTGCCGAGACGCCCGTCCCAGTGGAGTTTTTGCCTCCGCCTGACGAACCAGAGGTACCGACGGTGGGCAGGGCCGACCAGCCGCAACTATCCGAAACCGAAGTGGCGCCCGACGATACATCTCTGCAACCCGTAGAAGATGTCCCTGACATATCGTCGGGCGGGGAAAGCGCGGAGGCTGAGGACGAGGACGAATCGACCCGGTTGTTAATGGTGAGTCTGGTGGGTCAAGGTAGTGGAACTATTTCCAGCGCTCCTCCTGGAATCGATTGTGATGCGGCATGTAACTATGACTATGAAGCAGGCACCGTCGTCACGCTGGCTGCGCAGCCGGATGCAATGTCGTTATTTGCGGGTTTTAGTGGAGATGAAGACTGCGCAGACGGCGAGGTTGTTTTGAACCAGCCGCGTGAATGCATCGCAACGTTCGATCCGTTATTCGCGCTGGTTTCATTGGTGGATAAAGGCGACGTCGAATTACCGGTGGATGCGGCTGGCAAAGCGGCTCGCATTGCACGGGACTGGCTGGAGAAGCTTGACGATGAACGTTCCACGGTAGGAAAGATTTATGACACCGAGCACGCATACGTCGTCAGCATCGTTTCGGAGCAGCCCCCACACGTGTTGCGCGATCAGCTCGTTATTCGCCGCAGCGACGGACGATTAATGTCGGTTAAATCGCTTCCGGACCTACCCGACGGTGAAGACATAGAGCTACCGATCGATTCAACCGAGGCGGTCCAACGCTTGGCCGAACGATGGATTGAATCTCAACGAATCGAATCACAACAACTGGAACTGCAAGTCGCTGAGATTCGGGAGATTGTCAAAATATACCTGGTAGACGTCGTCAGCGATAAAACGCCTGAGAAATTAAACAATCAACTCTTGATTCGACAACGGAATGGTCGCGTCATTCCTTTATTGTAACTTTAAGCGAGTGGTACGTGTTTTGAATTTCCAGGTGCTTTACCAGGATTGGACACAACACGGTATGCAGTACCCAAATCGGATATGGTGATGATTCCGATAATCTTTTCATCACGCTTGCCCGTGTTGGTGATGAGGATAGCATCGAGACGTTTGCCCTCGTGTTCCCAACGGTGAAAAAGATCCAGCGCATCGAACACGGTTGCGCCAGCGGAAATCAGTGTTAGATTACTGGCTTCCTCGGTGAAGCGCAGTACTGTCGATATTGGCGTAGCCAAGTCAATTGCCTTTTCCTTGTTTTGTGCGCCCAACCAGCGGGAAATTGTATTACTGGTAAGAAGTCCGGTAATGGTCGATTCTTTTCGGATGGGAATCTGTGAGATGGAGCGTTCATAAATCATATTAACCGCCAGCGCGATAGTGTTGTTTTCCTTGAGTTCTGTTATATCAGACTCAAATAACGGTACCACCGCCGGTGGCGTTTGAATCAGCGCCGCGATACATTCAATATCCTTCACGGCGTAATCGTTTGGTTCAGCGATCACCACGCCTCCTGCGTGTTCATGGATGATGGCATTTCTGAGGTCGGCATATTCCTTCAAATCCATTTCGAACTGTTTTACGGCAAGCTCCGTGGTACCCACCAGTTCGACGAGTTGGTAGAAAGACCGATGGCGCTCGCGTGGAACCTTGTCTTTCAGGAATTGCTCAATTTGCGAAAAAGCACTCAGAAATCGCTCGGAGTTGTTCATTTCATTGACCAGTACACCGTCCGTGTTGGTTTCGAGACAGTGTTTCCCCCTTCGCCCTTTTCCAAGACGGCATTGGACCAAAGGATGGGCACGAAATCGAGGATTGTGTTATCCGGTTGTCTTTTGGTGTCTTAGTTACCTGGAGTGTTCGTCGGTGGCACGAGATATACGGAGCCGTTCGGTCCGCTGCGGATTTGCCAACCCTGAGTAATGAATATCGATTCTAGTTGACGCTCCGCTTGAGTATTTCTTAGTTGTTGGTGGAACTCATCCCTTTTGGCGCGCACTTTGTCCAGTCGCGCGGACAAGTGAGCGACTTGTGCGTTGCTAGCGGCTTGTTGCTCGTTAAGCCTAGTGATTTCGTTCTGATGTTGTTGCTTCAACGTCTCAATTTCCTGTTCCAGTGAAACGCGGGTGGCATCAACCGTATTTAGTTTGCTAGAAAGCTCTTTGATATTTGTTTCAGCTGCTGTGAACTCGGTTTTTATGTCGTTGAGGGTTTTAGACAGTTGATCTTTCTCTTTAGTTAACGCGTCCTTCGATTGTAATAACGAATCCCGTTCTTGAACTAGAACCTCTCGCTCAGTGGTTAGGGAGTCCAGGTTCACCTTTAAATCGGTAACTTCTTGGTCAGGACCGCAGCCATACAACGCGACCGAAACTAGAATAATTTGCATGACATGTATGAAAATCCGAAACATCGTTAGTCTCCCAAAAGGTGGCACAGTTTGAAACACCTCGATGCCATTCAAAAAATCTTTGATAGAGTTGCTCGGTTTTGGCGTCGGGGATATTCAAAAATAGAAAACACGTGTATGAATACTTCGAATTACTATGCTTCATATTGATGTATATCAAATATGATTCATGTTCAGATACTTCCTTTGATGAGCGGTCGACGAAAGGCATAAAATTCCTGCTAACTAGCGAATTTCTCTCATGAAAAGAATAACGGGCCGTCTATGTTGTTAGCGGGTGTGGTAAAGGATGGGACAGATATGTCCTGCAAAAATGACAGGATCGACTTGTTAAGCCGGTTAACGGAGAGTGTTATCTGGACTCGTGGGTTGAATGAGTTCGATCTGAGGTAGGCTTAGCGGGGCACACTCACTAACATTGTCATCGTTCTGCGGCGCGGAAACGTCCTGTTCTTGTGACTCGGGTGTTTGTGTCGAGGGGTGGTATGCAGTTCTCGCTGGTGGAAATTGTAGTAACGGATAACGGTCGGTTAATGTAATTCGATCGTTTACCAGTGCGGGCGTGTTCAACTGAATTGATAAGTGATTCTCGAATTCTACTGTGATATTAGCGGGGGCCGATTTCTCGGCAAGGTCGTAATAAATGTCGGCCACTCTTTCCTTTAAATCGTTGCGCAAGGGTTTGCCATTGATGGCTACTACACGCTGATGATAAAGATCCAATCCATATTCCGAGTAGCTGGCGGCCTGGGTGCCCGGTTCAATGTTGGTGACCATATAGATCTTCCTGCCCAGTGGTGCGTCGTTGACTAAATCCCAACGCCAATTTCCGGTTTTTTCCAGTTCTTCCAGCAATTCACGGGTGACTTCTGAGATAATAAGCCCGCCGAGCATTTCCCATTCGGGCTGGTAATCTTCTCCTTCGGTTGGTAACCAAACTCGTGGTCGTGCCGCCGCGTCCATGCTGAGACGCATGTCTTGCACCTCTCCGCTACGAATAATTTCAAAGTCGACGACATCTCCCGGTGTTTTTGTATTAAACGCAAACCAGTAGGGTAGCTTCCCAATATGAGAATGATTGATTTCACCATGCTGGATGTCATGGCCGTCTACTTTTGTAATCACATCCCATTGCTGCATACCGGCGCGGTGTGCGGGGCTGTCAGGGCTCACGAACGACACTACAAGTCCCGCCTGGTCGGATGCCAAGCCGAGCGTATGGCGTAACACGGGATTAAGGTTGTAAGCCACCAGGCCGGGTTCTGTCTTGATAAATTCGCCTTGGCTTTGCAGCACTTCGACGACACGTTTCGCTGTAACAAACGGAATCAACAAACCGACATTCTCGCCGGGACCGTAACGCGCGCTGACACCTATCACACGCCCACGTGCACTGACGACTGGGCCGCCGCTGTTGCCGGGATTGACAGCCGCATCCGTGCGAATCAGAGTTACCCGATCGAGGCGGCGTTGAAAAAAATCGTTGCGGGCTTCCCAACTGGAAATAATGCCTTGGGTTGCTACCAGTTGTTCGCTATTGCCAAAGCCCAATACCGCGACTTGTTCGCCGGGTTGTGCTTCTTTCCATTCGGCCCAGTCGAGTGGCGTGATGGAGCCGTTCATGCGTTCGAATCGCCGCTGTTCCTTTGGATTTGTAAATTTGAGAATCGCCAAATCAAAATTCAGACTCGGTGTGGCTGCGAGCTGTACAGAGAACTTCTCCTTGCTGGTCGCGCCTTCGACTTTGATGGACTTTGCCCCTTCGATTACGTGCTGATTAGTGACCAACATGTCCTTGTTTACGAAGAATCCCGTTCCGGAACGTTGCAGTAGCTCGCCTTCGCGGTAAGGTTTAATGCGTTCTTTCTTTTCGTACACCACATGCACGCGCACAATGCCGGTTGCGGCGTCGTCTTTAACGGCTCGCCAATTGATAGTCTGTGCGATTAATGTCACTGGCATGAGTGAAATCGCCGCTAGTACCATAAATCGAATATGGTTTTTCATGCACACCCCCGCGTCATGATTCGTGTTTTTGGCCAGCGTGAATTACCTTACTGTCGGCCACCCAGATAGTGGGATTCACGATAATTTCGATATCAACCTCGCAAAAATCTTGAACAATGCTCCCAGCTTGGACTGAAACCTATCCGTGTAAGTTCGAAAATTATAAAATTACAGTAAAAACAGAATGTTAGCTCTGACACGACGCGCCCTGTTTAAACCTTAAGTCGTGTTGCTGGCTATCTTATGATAGCTGATTTGTAGACGGGGACAATTCTTTGTAACAAGTTGTTAACAAATACTGTTTCGCCGACGTGTTAGGAATTTGTGGCCGCCTTGCAGCACGGTAAAGGTGAATCCGGGATTCGATGCAGTGGGGACGATTTACCTTAGTCCGACAACTAAGGTAATGCGCCGGCGCAACGTAAGCCGTAAAGAGGAAGCAAGCGATCTTGGCGGGAAGTTACACTATGCGGTCATACGTAACCGTCCGGCGCTATTGTCATAGCTATCATGGGTGAACTCACGCAGGGCAGTTTTAAATCTTACGGTGTCGTTTTTCTCAGCTAGATACCACAAAACATAGCGGCTGAAACGATCAAGCTTGGACCAATTGATTCGTATGTCTTGGCGTTGCGCCAAATCCAATACCTTGGGTGCGACGGTTTCAATGCCGTTCCACGGTGCCGTCCATTGCGTTGTGCGGGCGAGTTTCGTCGCCGGCAAATTGGAAGGCGGAGGGCGATCCGCTTGACTCAACACGTCGCAAAGTATGCGTTTGAATGCCTTCACCGTACTATCGCTTTCGGCATCCGTGTCATGCAGCGTTTGGCGTTGATTCCGAGAAAATGCACTCCAATCTTGCAACCCTATTTTACAACCGGCGAGATCCAGCTTCATACGCACGGCCAGAGTGATAAATTCGTTGGTAGGGTCCTTGGTGCGCTCGAATTCGAGTAAAGGGTATGACATTGGTGAGGGTGACTAACTTCGCAACCGCATAACTAGGTTATTTCGTAAACGATCTTTTTACACTGAAAAGACCGTTTATCAAATAACCGTCAAAAATATAGGTGACCCGGAAACGCGGTTGGTTTCCGTGGTCACCCACATGCTTTTAATACTAACGATTGTTGTTAGCTGGAGGGGGGTGCCCAGCCGGACATGCCTCCCATGCCGCCCATTCCGGACATACCACCCATGCCGGCCATGCCACCCATGCCGGGCATTCCATACATGCCGTACATCCCTGACATTCCACCCATGCCGCCCATACTGGCAGGATAGAAGTAGATTTGTCCCTCTGGGGTGATCTGGAAGTAACCACCACCCATGCCGGACATTCCGCTCATGCCACCCATGCCGGACATGCCGCCCATGCCGGGCATTCCATACATGCCGTACATTCCGGGCATCCCGTACATGCCACTCATGCCTTGGCCGCCCATGCCGTACATGCCGGGCATTCCATACATGCCGTACATGCCGGGCATCCCGTACATACCGTACATGCCACTCATGCCTTGGCCGCCCATGCCGTACATGCCGGGCATTCCATACATGCCGTACATGCCGGGCATCCCGTACATACCGTACATTCCGGGCATCCCGTACATACCGTACATGCCACTCATGCCTTGGCCGCCCATGCCGTACATGCCGGGCATTCCATACATGCCGTACATGCCGGGCATCCCGTACATACCGTACATGCCACTCATGCCTTGGCCGCCCATGCCGTACATGCCGGGCATCCCGTACATACCGTACATGCCACTCATGCCTTGGCCGCCCATGCCGTACATGCCGGGCATCCCGTACATACCGTACATTCCGGGCATCCCGTACATACCGTACATGCCACTCATGCCTTGGCCGCCCATGCCGTACATGCCGGGCATTCCATACATGCCGTACATGCCGGGCATCCCGTACATACCGTACATTCCGGGCATCCCGTACATACCGTACATGCCACTCATGCCTTGGCCGCCCATGCCGTACATGCCGGGCATTCCATACATGCCGTACATGCCGGGCATCCCGTACATACCGTACATGCCACTCATGCCTTGGCCGCCCATGCCGTACATGCCGGGCATTCCATACATGCCGTACATGCCTTGGCCGTACATGCCTTGCATGCCACTCATGCCTTGGCCATACATACCTGCGCCGCTCATGCCCGACATGCCTTGCGATTGAGCTTGCGGCATAGTACACAATGCTCCAATCACAACGGCTAGGCTTGCGGCTGCTCTCCACTTACGCATTCGCTTTAAATTAGCCATTTGAGTTTTACCTCCAATAGTTGAGTTAATGCATCGGGTTATTGACCCGACACCCTGACCGACTCGTCCTGGAATTAACGGGAAAAGTCGATCCCTTTTGATGCCGATCCATCTCGACACCGAAAAGCCGAAATACTTTGGCTATTGCTTGGGGGCAGAATCCCGATTCGCGCTATGCCAACCGCGAATATCGTAAGGACCTGTCATCCCGGGCTGGTTGAATGGCGTGTACCAGTTACCTTGATCTTCCAAAAACTGGAAACTCCGCGGATAAGGGGGTTCCAGCCCTGTTAATGCTTTCTGATACCAACCGGCCTCCTTCTCGACCTTGGTGATCGAGGGTGCGTTTTCCGGTCGTTCATCCGGTTGTACTCCAGCGATCGGGTAATCGGATTGGGCCAAAGCAACTCCTATACTGCTTTCTAGTACCCCGCCGACAAACGCCAGACACACAAAAAACTTCGTTAGCGTTAATTTCACGCATCGCCTCCAAACAATATCCACATAACTTCGTTTATTTACTCATCCCTGACCGAAGTTTTCCTTCAGCAGTCTTTAAATAGCAATGAGCGTGCCAAACGGCGATATATGTTTAACTGATTGATTTAGAAAGCAAGTTCAGGAGTAAAGGAGGTGAGGGAAGTGGGTACGTGAGTAATACCTGCCAAGCTGACAGGACCACGATTTCAACGTTCCGTTTGGGTCCTGTCAGTTTGTCAGGTGATCCTTAAACCAGTCTTACGACGGGTTTGAAAAAGTGCAATACTTTGTGGTAACTAAGACCCGATGGACGGTACCGAGTATGTGGTGTGGCTTCGTCGAGACCACACCGATCCTACACGCATATGGTTAAGACACAAGATAAAGAACGCAGTCAGCCGTGTGGTGATAACCTCTAGAATTCGAGCTGAACGTTTCGGCTTGGATCGTTCCGTTTGGACTGCCATCTTTTTCTTCGATTTCATTCCGAGCTTCCCTATGTATGGGCGATGGGTTTGTCGGTAAACAAGAAGTCCTTCAATTCCTTGTCAAACACGGGGTCTTGGCGGCGAATCCATTCCAGCACCATGGCGGCGTGTTCTTTTTCTTCATCGCGGTTATGCGCCAGGATCGCCTTTAATTCTTCGTCGGCACAGGCGTCGACCCGCTGGCCGTACCAATCCACCGCTTCCAGTTCTTCCATGAGTGATGTGATGGCGCGATGCATATCGCGGGTGGCGTTGCTTAGTTCGTTTATGGGTTCATGATAACCTTCATTTGCCATGGGTGATTCTCCTTGTTGAAATTGAAAGGCGTTAGTGAAATATATCGGCTAAAACCGGGTTCGGTGTTGTTGCGTGTCATTGGTCAAATATTTCAGCGCCGATTGCGCCCTTTCGTAACCCAGTTCAATTAATTCCGCGGCCCGGTCAAACTCAAACCCACCCGCGGCATCGCGTGGAATAATGACGGTGTAGTCGGGTGTATAAGCCGCCAGTTTCATCCTCGCAATGGTGTTTTGCATAGTATCGAACGACATCGACATAATATCGCGAAAGTCCCAGTCAGATTTGTCATCTTGTCTTGACGGGCTTTGTAACTCACGGATGAATGCTTTGATGCGTTCGCTGTAATTAGTATTTTTTCCGTTCATTTTCGTCTTATCAGCAGTTCGCGATTCTTTTCTCCGTTCGATGATGTTATCAGAGTGACCGCTTAGGTGTACCGCAATGGTGATATCGGTAGCATCGGTGAGGGTGGGTGCGATGGGTAAGGGGTTGATAATTCCGCCGTCCAGTAGGCGCCGCCCTTCGATCTCGAATGGTGTGAACACCATGGGTATCGCGATAGAAGCACGAATGGCATCGAACAGGGGTCCCTTGTTGATCCACACTTCTTTCTGGCGTTGCACATCGGTTGCTACCGCCGTATAAGAAATCGCTAAATCTTCAATGTCCCGCGCTCCCACCAAGTTTCTCAGTTTTTGAATAATCTTTTCGCCTTTGAATAGTGCCTCGCGGCCAAAGGAAAGATCGAGGAAGCGCACCACGTCGGTCTTGTCGAGGGCTACCACCCATTGTTTGTACACATCGAGTTGATTTGCCGCGTAAATGCCACCCACAAGAGCACCCATGGACGAGCCCGCAATTGAACGTATCTCAAATCCATGTCGCGTCAGCCACTCTATAACGCCGATATGAGCTAGCCCACGCGCGCCGCCGCTGCCTAACACCAACGATACACTGCGTTTAGAACGAGACACTGGTGGTAATTGATTTCGCCATTAGGGTCGAGGCGTACGTTTTTAGCACAATGATCATGGAATCTGTTTAAATCTGATTTTTAAACATCAAACTGGCATTGTTTTTGACATTTATCAAACTGTGCGTAATACCGTATGCTGAATACTCGATCACATCTACGCCGGATGGGATAGTCACCCGGGTCGTTTGCCGGGCAATGTTGATATTGATCAAGCCATATCCGTCATTGATCATCCACAATCCAGGAATCGATTCAATACAATACAGTAAACCGGATTATGCTAACTAAGAGCAAACGATATCTCTTTATTAACCGGTTATCCGCTCTGTTGACGCTGACTACGTTGTTGGCCCTCGATGTTTACGGTCAGGAAACCGATCTCCAAACCGCGGTCGTTCAATCGCGGGAATTGATACGCGAACGGGTTTTAGAAGGTATCGTCGAGGCGGTCAACGAGGCAACGGTGTCGGCGCAAACATCGGGTCGAATTGCGGAAGTCAACTACGATGTCGATGATTTTGTGCCCAAAGATAGCGTTTTAATTCGCTTTCGGGAAACCGAACAACGGGCGCGGTTAGCGCAGGCGCAGGCGGATGTACGGGCGGCGCAGGCGCGCTTCGAAGAAGCGAACAAGAGTCTGAAACGTGCCCAGAATCTGTATGCCAACAAAAATATTTCCAAGGCAGATTTGGATAGTGCGCGGGCTAATACCGAAGCGGGTAAGGCGCAGATCGAAGCGGCGCAGGCGGCGGTCGAGCAAGCCCGCGAACAATTCGCTTATACGGTGGTGCGCGCACCTTACGATGGGGTTGTCACCCAGCGGCATGTCGAAGTGGGTGAATCGGTCAATTCGGGTCAACCCTTGATGACCGGTTTTTCCCTGGAACATTTGCGCGTGCGGGTCGATGTGCCGCAACAACTCATATACGCCGTCCGGGAATCAAAAACCGCCAGGGTGATGCATCCGGATCCCGATCAAGCGCCGATACCGGCAGAAAAAGTCACCATATTTCCTTATGCCAGCGAGAGTTCAAATACCTTTACGGTGCGGGTCGAACTGCCGGCGGGTGCGGCCGGCTTTTTTCCTGGCATGCTCACGAAAGTCGCTTTTGCCACCGGCAAACGCCGAAGTCTGGTCATTCCAAAATCAGCGGTGGTGTATCGCAGTGAAGTGATTGGGATATATGTTGTTGATGAGGCGGGTAAAGTACAGCTCAGACACGTACGAACTGGGCGCGATACCGGCGACGGTATGATAGAAATTATTGCGGGATTGAACGAGGGTGAAAAAATAGCACTGGATCCCATACGCGCAGGGATCGTGTTAAAAGAAAGCGCTGCCGACACGTGACAAGAAATACACAGCTCGGTTTCTCCGGGCGAATTTGCCGGCAATTCGTTGGCTCCGAGATCACGCCTTTGCTAGCGTTAACCGGTCTGTTGCTGGGTCTGTTCGCGGTGTTGATTACACCGCGGGAAGAAGAGCCGCAAATCAACGTCACCTTCGCTAACGTCTACATTCCCTTTCCCGGTGCTAGCGCACGTGAGGTGGAAAACTTGGTCAGTACACCGGCGGAGCAAGTGTTATCCGAGATATCCGGAGTCAAACATGTTTATTCAACATCGACCCCGGGAATGTCGATCATCACCGTGCGCTTCAAAGTCGGCGAACAACGTACCGATGCTGTGGTGCGTTTGTACGACAAAGTTTTTTCCAACCAGGATTGGCTGCCCCCAAACCTTGGCGTAGGGCAACCCATCATCAAACCCCGTGGTATTGACGACGTACCCATTGTGACCGCCACACTATGGACGGCCGACGACACACGCGGTGCTTATGAATTGTTGCGGGTAGCCCATGCTTTGGAAGCAGAAATTAAGCGGGTACCTGGTACCCGGGATGTGCGTACCATCGGTGGACCGCAGCAAGTCGCGCGGGTGTTGCTCGACCCGCAACGTCTGGCCGGATTCAATATCGCGTTAGGCGATCTACGTTCCGCTTTGCAAGGCGCCAATTGGTCGGTGGATGCCGGCGTGGTGGTCAGTAACAACAAGGAGGTTCTGGTTAAAGCGGGTACTTTTGTCACTACTGCCGATGAAGTGGAAGATTTGGTGGTAGGCGTACATGGCAGTAAACCGGTTTTTCTGTCGGATGTGGCGGATGTTTATCTGGGACCGGACGATCCTGTCTCCTACGTGACTTTCGGCACGGGGATGGCAGCGGAGTCAAAACAATTAGCCGCGCGTGGCCGGTTTCCGGCGGTGACGTTAGCGGTGGCGAAAAAACCCGGTACCAACGCTGTGGATATTTCCCGCCGTGTCATTCAGCAGCTCGACCACTTACGCGGTATCGTTATTCCGGACGGCGTGGAAGTGAGCATCACACGCGACTACGGAGAGACGGCGAATGCCAAAGCAAAAAAACTCATTCAAAAACTCATTTTCGCCACAGCGTCCGTTGTGCTCTTAGTGTTAATAGCCATGGGTTGGCGGGAAGCGATAGTGGTGGGAATCGCCGTGGTGATTACCCTGGCGGTGACCTTGTTCGCATCCTGGGCGTATGGCTTTACCTTGAACCGCGTGTCGTTGTTCGCGTTGATTTTTTCCATTGGTATTTTGGTCGACGACGCCATCGTCGTGGTCGAGAACATTCACCGTCATTTGCAATTAGGTGCCAAGAATCTGCTACAGACGATTCCGTTGGCAGTGGACGACGTGGGTGGACCGACTGTCCTGGCGACCTTTACCGTTATCGCCGCACTGTTGCCCATGGCTTTTGTCACCGGTCTGATGGGACCTTATATGAGTCCGATACCGATTAACGCCAGCATGGGTATGTTGATCTCTTTGGCGGTGGCGTTTGTCATTACGCCGTGGTTGTCGCGGCGCATGAACAAATCGACCCGACCTACCGAACCCGATAAAGAATCGACTTGGGTTTACCGGTTGTTTAGTACGATGGTCGGTCCGTTTCTGAGCGGCAAGTATGCCAGGCTGAAACGGTTTGGTTTGGCAATCGTTGTGCTTGTGCTGATTGGTTTGTCGCTGACAACCGTCGGACTGCAATGGGTGGTGTTGAAAATGTTGCCGTTTGACAACAAGTCCGAATTTCAGATAGTGGTCGATATGAATGAAGGCGTTAGTCTGGAAGAGACATCGCGTGTGTTGTCGGAGATTGCAGATGTTATCGACACAATTCCCGAGGTCACGGATTATCAAATGTATGCAGGCACAGCGTCGCCGATCGGATTTAACGGTTTGGTGCGTCAATACTATCTGCGGCAACAATCTTTTCTTGGTGATATCCAGGTTAACCTCGTGGACTTACACGAACGCGATCGGAGTAGCCATGAGATTGCCAGAGCAGTACGGGAAGCGCTGAAAGACAAAGTCGATGTTCCGCATGCGACTATAAAAATTGTCGAAGTACCGCCGGGGCCGCCGGTATTATCGCCATTAGTGGCCGAAATTTATGGTTTGGATTATGCAGGCCAGATTCGTGTGGCGAAGGTAGTACGCACGGTCTTCGAACAAACGAATGACGTGGTAGATACCGACGATTCCGTAGAGGTATTTAGCGATCGTATCGTTGTGTCGGTAGACCGGCAACGTGCAGCACGATTGGGCGTGTCCCAACAAACGGTCGCCACCGCCATTGGCGCTTTGATTGGTGGCGAGGATGTCAGTTATTTGCACCCTGAGAACGCCAAATACGCGGTTCCGGTGCGCATGGAGTTACCCAAGTCGGAAAAAACGGGTTTGGACTCATTACTCGCGTTTAAGGTGCGCGCCGCCAGCGGCGCGCTTATTCCTTTGTCCGAGATTGTGGCGATACAATGGGATACACGGGAGCCATCGATTTATCACAAAGATTTAATGCCTGTGGTTTATGTGACGGGGGATATGGCAGGGCGACTGGACAGCCCGCTGTACGGCATGTTCAAAGTTGTATCGGTATTGAATGAAACACCAACGGAACTGGGTGCGCCGTTAGTTCAGCACTATATCGCCCAACCACAGATACCTTATGCTTACGCACTCAAATGGGACGGTGAATGGCAAATCACTTACGAGACGTTTCGTGACATGGGTATCGCTTACGCCGTTGGCATGGTATTGATATATCTTCTGGTCGTCGGTCAGTTCCGGTCCTATCTGGTGCCATTGATTATCATGGCACCCATTCCGTTGACCGTTATCGGTGTGATGCCGGGTCATGCGCTGCTGGAGGCCAAGTTCACGGCGACATCAATGATCGGTATGATTGCCTTGGCGGGCATTATTGTCCGCAACTCTATCTTGTTGGTTGATTTTATTAACCAACAACTTGAGGAGGGTGTCGAGTTTGTTGAAGCCGTCATTCGTTCCGGTGCCGTGCGCGCTAAACCGATTGTGTTGACCGCACTGGCCGCCATGATGGGCGCATTTTTTATACTTGACGACCCGATTTTTAATGGATTGGCGGTTTCTCTGATATTCGGCATTTTTGTATCGACCTTGTTGACTTTGTTGGTTATTCCCGTGATGTACTATGCGTTCATGCGTCGGAAAATTGACCGCGCTACTGCTTAAACACGGTGTAGAATAGGAGTCGCACTCAAAACCTATACAAGTGGTGAGTGTTTTCGTTTGCTCAATGATTGAATGGATTGACCCCAATCAACGGCCGAATCCGGTACGACTGGCACGATTTCACGTTGATGCCGGTTAATTGTTTCCCGTTACCGCCGCCCGGGAGTGTCCAGGAGCTGGACCGGTTTACCGAGCTTCAGCGACGGCTGGCTCCGCTGTTTCGTCGTGTATTTCCCAATCCGCGCGAACCACGCACGGTGTTCGTTAATCCCAGTCTCAGTTTGGATGCGGAGGTCATTGCGAACATTACGGGCATCTCTCACTACGAGGAACGCTTGCTTTGCATGCTGCTGTTGTTACGTCTACCCAGGACACGGGTAGTTTACGTTACCTCCACACCGGTGGACCCGGCTATCGTCGATTATTATCTCCATTTGTTACCGGGAATACCCGGTATTCACGCCCGTAAACGCCTGACCATGCTCAGTTGTCACGATGATTCGGCGGGCGAGACATTGACTGAAAAGTTATTAGTCCGGCCCCGTTTGCTCGAGCGCCTGCGCCAAGCCATTGGCGATCCGGAGCTTGCCCATATGACGTGTTTTAATGCCACAGCCGCCGAACGCACACTCGCCGTTCAGTTGGGTATTCCTATTTTCGCCAACGATCCTGCGCTCGAGCATCTGGGTAGCAAGAGTGGCAGTCGGCATGTTTTTCGCGAAGCCGGTGTATCTATGCCGGATGGATACGAGAATTTACGCGATGTGAAGGATATAGCCGAGGCGCTGGTTCAACTAAAGCGTAATAATCCGGCGCTGCGACGAGCCACCATAAAGCTCGAGTATGGCACGTCGGGTGAAGGCAACGCATTGTTTGATTTCCAAGGCGCACCGCAAGGACATACACTTTATTCATGGGTGGTCGACTCGCTCCATGAGCGGTTTCAATTCGAGGAACCGACTATGAGTTGGGAACGTTATGAAGCCAAGTTCGGTGATATGGGCGGAATTGTCGAAGCCTGGATAGAGGGGGAGGGGAAACGCTCGCCATCGGTACAGGGCCGAGTGAACCCGCTTGGGGATTTAGAAATCATCTCCACCCACGACCAGCTGCTGAGTGGGCGTTTAGGGCAGATTTTTCAAGGTTCTACCTTTCCGGCGAGCGACGATTACCGCCTGGCTATTCAGGATGCCGGCCGACATATCGGGGTGGTGCTCAAAGAGCGTGGGGCGCTGGGTCGATTTGGTGTGGACTTCGTTTCTGTCCCGGGCGAGCATGGCTGGGAGAACTATGCCATTGAGATCAATTTACGCAAAGGCGGTACTACCCACACCTACCAAATGTTGCAATTTCTCACCGACGGCAGTTATGATGAATCGACCGGTCTGTTTTTCACGCCCTCCGGCCAGGCGCGCTTCTATCAGGCGTCGGATAATCTCACGCGCGAAGATTACAAATGCCTGACCCCGGAAGATTTGATGGACATTGCCGTCGATTACGGCTTGCATTTTTCCGCCGCCACTCAACAAGGCGTTTTCTTTCATCTCATAGGTGCTTTATCTGCGTACGGGAAGCTTGGTCTGGTGTGCGTGGGCGACAGTTACGAGACGGCGTCACATTTATACCAGGATACTGTCAAAGTACTGGACAAAGAAGCGCTCGGTCAATAATGACGATCAGTGTTGTATTCCCGATAATAAGGCCAATTGTTCAGAGGTAGTGGAATGGTTATGAAGAAGATGAGACTCGAAAGCGTTGCTTATCAATCCAGTCGCACCGGTTTTTTGGTTTCTTTCGCCTTATTTGGATTAGAATCGTAACCAGATGCTTAATTGTACTCAACGACAACATTGCTTACGGACTATGGCCACCACAATCAAATATTGTTTCGCCGCTGGCGTATGAACCCCGTTGGCAACCAAAGGGGGGAGCTGCGCTTCTCCCCTTTGCAAAACCCAACACTGGGGTCACCGCTGCAAGCAACGGTGTAAAGGTGAATATATAGGCTGTGACATGAGAGCGATCGCTCGAACAATGCGGCTTCCGTTTTTGATTCTAACACCCACGTGCGTGTTTTTGGGCGCAAGCGCTGCCATGACGAGTCGAACCAATGTCAGTCTTTGGATGCTTGTGCCGGTGTTGCTCGGCGCCCTAGCGGCTCATGTCAGTGTTAACACCCTGAATGAGTACCATGACTATAAGAGCGGGTTAGATTTCATGACGATCAGAACATCCTTTAGTGGCGGTAGCGGCGCGTTACCTCAGCATCCGGAAATGTTAAACACTGTATTCGCTGTAGGAAGTGTATCGTTAGGTATTACTGTAATTATCGGCAGCTTCTTTATTTGGAAACATGGACCGGGCATAGTGCCCATCGGCATCCTCGGGTTGCTATTGGTTGTTTTTTATACTCAATGGATTAACAAACATCCTTTACTTTGTTTGGTCGCACCGGGCGCGGGATTTGGATTTCTTATGGTCGTAGGAACTCAATTTGTATTGAAAGGAGAATACGAAACCATATCTTGGGTTGTGGCGGTTGTTCCATTTTTTTTGGTCAACAATCTCCTGTTGCTCAATCAATATCCCGATATAGAAGCTGATGCCGGCGTCGGTCGCAACCATTTTCCAATCGCTTATGGAATAAAAAATAGTAATATTGCATACAGTGTCTTTATTTTGGCGGCAACGGCGTTAATTGTTGCGTGCATTCTTGTTGGCTACTTCCCGGTATTGAGTGTTATTGCGTTGTTTCCCATACCCCTCGCATTTGTTTCACTCTATGGGGCTATAAAATACGGAGATCAGATTGGACAGGTTCCGCATTACCTCGCAGTAAATGTAGTCGTTACAATATTGACGCCGTTGCTACTCGGTGTCTCGTTAATTTATAGCAGCCACTCTGGTTAAAGTTTGTCACTCCTGACGGAGCTACATCAATTCTTATTTCGACGATTTATACTCGAGATATAGTAGTGTTACGATACACTATTTCTTTCTCTTTTGTTTTCTATTTGTTCTGTCAACAAGTTAGCGCCGACGCTAAATTGGTCTATCAGCGAGCTAGCGTTACCGGAAATAATTTCGCGCTTATTGTTAAAGATGGCAAAGTGGGTATTCTCAATAACGAAGGAACACAGCTTAACCTGTTGTTTGACAAATCAACAGCCGTGCTTACATTTATCGATCATGATTATCGTCAATACACTCAGGTCAGTGAACAACAAATGATGCAAATAAACCAACGACTGCAGAAAGACTTGCAACGCATGCAGGCAAAGTTGGATGAACAGATGAAGACCATGACACCCGAACAGCAAGCCATGGTCAAACAAGGCAAAATGGGTATGCAGATGATGCCTGGAATGAAGGGTTTTAGTATGCCCGCCTCGCAACCTAAGAGCCATGTCCCTTCGTTGTCGACGATGACGATAAACAACCGCCAATGCCGTCGTGTTGATACTTATCAAGGAGGACAAGCGGTACAGACGCAATGCGTCGTTCAACGGGAATCGTTGGGGCTACCGCAAAGCGACTATGACACAATAACGGCGTTCTTACGCGTGACCTCAAATCTGGCTCAGCAAGGGGTTTTCGCAATGGGTTTTTCGGCGCCACCACTGTCCGAGGTGGATGGCAACGTCAACGGACTACCCATACAGACAAGCCACAAGGTCGCTGGAGAGCAGGTGACGATAACCTTGAACGAAGTATCGTTGGAAACTATTGATCCCACGATGTTGGAAGTTCCCGCAAACTACATGGAAGCTGAAATACCGTTACCGGGTAGATAAAGCGCATCAATTTGATTCGCTCTTAAACCGCTGCTTGCGGCGGTGACCTTAGCGTTGGGGTTTGCAAAGGGGAGAAGCGCAGCTCTCCCCTTTGGTAGCCACCCTGGGGTTCATACCCCGGCGGCGAAACGATATTTGATTTACCCCCTGGCGAAAAGGGTATGGGGCCAATTGCTCCCTGGTAGACCAACTCGCCGCTTAAACAAACTTTAAATAGAGCATGGTTTGCGAAAGCAACGGCGATAGGGAAAGCTGTAATGTTGCGTCTTCGCCTAACTACGGATTATTTCAGATTGCAAGGATAACGCATACTAACCACACGTTGAAACGGTTTATTCACGTCACAAATAATTTCCGGTACCGTGTGAAAAACGGAAGTAAATTGGCGCTAAGCTAACATAAATGTTCTTAAGCACAATTCTATGACATTTTTTTGTAATGGTGCTACCGTGGGTAAGTGCTCATTCAGTGAGCGCATTGACGATAGACGCTCACACTTCTTGTTATTGAGAATGAAATGATTGAGGAAGAAATAAGGATACGGGATCGCTTCCAGTTTGAAATAAAGCTGAACTATCGGCTTAATCAAGACAAGCCGAAAACACAGTATCAAATTGATGCTTATATATTTATCCCACAAAGCCTCCGAGTTAATCACACCACCTATCCCAAAAACACATTCTATCAAGATTTACAGAGTTATATCCGTTTCAAGACTCCGTCGCTTTCGTTATCCGATATCGCATGTAAAGACAATGGACCACTTTTCGATTTGGAGGAAAGTATTTCCGGATTGACGGAAAATAGCCGTAGTGATGTAACTTCAGAAGTCGAACTACGGGTAAAACTTTTTAGTTGTATAACGAAAAGTGCGCTCAGGGATACGGTTCAGTTTATCCACAATACCGTGGATGAGCAAGATCGTGAACGCATGATTCGGGAATATTCAGATAGTGTTTCGAAGATCACGTCTGGTTATCGGGATCTGGGCGCACGATTGCTCCAGCCGACCGTCTCTGAAAATGCTCACGCCGTATACGCATTTGGCGATGAGTATCTTAGCCTAATGACAGAAGGTCATTCATATCGGTTACTGGAAATTCTCAAGCAATCTGCATCATTGTCTGTGAAAAAACTAAAAACAGACCTGATCAATATTATCTCAAATGAAATCGCGTATCGGAAACGTCGAGGCTATCCGTCAATACCTACAGCCGGATCCGACAATGAGCAGCTAATATTTCGGCGTAATGTGTTAAAAAAGTTCACGGATAACGTTTTGTTCCTTGATGCAAGCAGACACCCCACAGGCCAGGCGCTTGAACAAAGCTTATTCGGGTTGGCGGCTGGCGTATCTATGTTTTTTGCGACAATGGTTCATTTTTACTCGCAATCCGTATACGGAGCACTCAGTCTCCCCGTTTTCCTAGCTTTGGTCATCGGCTATATCTTTAAGGACCGGATCAAAGAGCTGATGCGCATATATTTTTCGCGTAAAGTTTTGAGTGCGCTATTCGATCATAAGACAAACATCTATCGTGGACAAAAGAACAAAATTGGATACTGCAGGGAAAGTTTTAATTTTCTGGATGAAGAAAAGATTCCCAAACAAGTGATGAGAATTAGGGCAAGGGATCACATGACGGAAATCGAAAGCGAATGGCTACGCGAGGATGTCGTGCTTTACCGCAAACGTACCGGGCTTTTCAGTAAAGCCGTCAGGGAAGCTTACCCTGGACTCGAGATAAGCGGTGTTAACGATATTATGCGGTTTAACATAAATGCCTTTGTACAGCGGAGCGGCGATCCAAGAAAAGATTTATTTGTTCTTGAGGGTGGAGACTATCGCAAAATAAAAGGGGAGAGGGTTTATCACTTGAATATGATTGTAAAATACGGTGGTAGTGCCCAATCTCATTTCAAACGTTTTCGCATCGTATTAAATCGAAGAAAAATAAAGCGTATCGAAGCGGTATCCGTTGAGGAAGAGTTATAGCGTACCTAAGGGGCATTGATAAATCACCGTGAGCACAATAACGGTTACATGAGTGTTTGTTGCCGCTCACTTTTTTCCGATCATTCCAACACCCCTGGAATGCAGATTAATTCGAATTGAAGGTCTAAACGGCTCCATCAAAAACAACGTGAAGGACGGAATGTGATTTATTGACAGGCCGATGTTTGATGTATAACAGATCCAATATTAAGGAAGCTCCGAATGTCGTCCCTGAATTCTCAGAGCTTCCTTAATAGCTTCCTTAATTTAACTGGACGGTACGGGTACCCCGAACATATTGAACATGGGTTGGAACGTTTGTGGATCAAACATCCATTGCAAGCGTGGCGTGTACCAATTCGGATCGGCGAAGGCGAACATGGGTTCATAGAATTTCGGATTGGCGCTTACTTCCGCCCAACGAACGTATTTGTTGGGATCCATCAAAGCTAACATCGAGCTATAGACCTGCGGATCCATCATGCCTGTCATCCAATTGAAGTACATGTTAGGGTCCATAAACCGGAACATCGCGTTAGTGAGTTTCGGTATGTCAGTTAATCCCGCCATCCAAGTATCCCACATCACGGGTTCGGTTGAACATTTCATCATCAGGTACACCGCTTCCGGTTCACTAATCGCATTCATCCATTGCACCATTTTGCGTGGGTCGGACATCATATCTACCATGACTTCGACATCGGTAAATGGCTTTAACCAAGGACGCAACTTCTCGAAGTCTTCGACCGTCGCGCCTTCATTGAATTCAAGAAAATATTGTTGTGCCTTCTCGAACTTGTGCTCCATTTGGTGCTCACGATCGTTTTGAGCAACCTGGGTTTCTGATGGTTGCTCGTCATTGCTTTGGGCTGGTTGCTCTTGGCCTATCGATGTTTGCGCAAATAAAAACGCTACGGCCATTCCCGCAACTGATGTGATGAGTCTTTTACGAATGTTCACTATGCACCTCCTAAGGGTCATGCTGAGTGGTGATATTTAAATAATTGTATTATTATATTAGATAGTTGTAAATTAAAGATTATGATGCAAGTCAAAAAGTTTGCTTATCTTAGTGACTTCTGAAAAGAGTGGAACTGGTCGGATGGTCCAGACGGGTTGGATTTCCGCTAAACCGGACGAATTAGTGAATATTGAAAAACTAGTTTGTAGGAATGTTAGACACAGTTTGGCCCATCGGACAGGAAAATCCACCCCATACGGCCATTTGACCTAGCATGTCTCTGAAGAATGGCATTTGTCCAAAAATGGGACACATGATTCCCTTGACTTGCTCGAGACAAATGTCGGCTGGCCCTATATCCGCAGGGGTATCGGCTTTTTGCAATTCATTCGCGGCGTCTTGTTGTTGTGACTGAACTAGTGCGACGCGTTGAATGCGTCCATTGGAAAGATCATCGGAAAAAGCGGGAGGAACGCAGAAACATACTGCGAGTATGATGGCTGCACACAGCACCCCTTTTGGCTCAGATCGCGTTTTCACTTGATCCTCCAGAATGTTAATTTTGCCGAGAAACTCAATTAAAACACAATTAAAACATAAATTTAGCAGTGAAGATATATCTCAAGCGGGATCGAAACCATTGTTTGCACAAGGTATGAGCTTATTTTCCGGCAAACATAAGCCCCGGTTATTGATGTATATCAATATGTGTAACCGGTAATGGCGTCAAAAGAGAAATTGATGTGCATGGCCCGAGACAAACCTGTCTAATGCAACGCTGCAGCCTTTAAAACATAAACATGCATCTTCGGCTGAAAATAACAAGCAGTGTAGCTTTCTTGCTTCTGGCGCTGACACCCGTTGCGGTTGCCCATGCAGCCGCATTTGGCGCCTTAACTGAACTCCCCGGGCGCCCACCCGCGCCTGATTTTGAGTTGCCTGATATCGGTGGAAAACTACATCGATTGTCCGATTTAAAAGGTAAAGTTGTGCTGATCAACTTCTGGGCAACTTGGTGTCCGCCTTGTCGTGGGGAAATGCCATCGCTTGAGCGCCTGTGGAATCAACTCAAAGACCAGGATTTCAAAATTCTCGCTGTCAATATTGGCGAATCGAATGAGCAAATAGCGCATTTTTACTTTTCCGTCCGCACACCGCTGACTTTCAGCATATTAACCGACCGCCACCGGCTGGCATCGCAATATTGGCCCCTTCGCGGTTTACCCGGTACCTACGTGGTTGATAGGGAAGGTCGAGTTACTCATGTTGCGCATGGTGCTAGACGTTGGGATTCACGCGAAATGATTCGCACGCTACAAAAAGTAATAAATGCAGACAACTAAGACAAAAGAAGGCAACGGGGGCAGAATAAATACTCGAAACCGCACAAACACTGAAGTTTTTGACTTATATCAATGTTTTATTTATATAATAAATTTATTATATTAGAAATATCGTAATTAGTAGATTATATTAGCGATCTCATTATCTAGAAATACCACGCAATGGAGGTATAACAAATGTTTAGAAAGATGTTTATTACGCTGGTTCTTGGTTTAGGTATGGCCTTGTCATCATATGCACCTGCTCAGGACACAAATCAGCAATCAACGGCCATTCCTAATCCGTTTGATCCATCGTCATGGATGATGGGTGGTGGTCAATCAACAAATACAGGATCGTTTAACTGGATGGATCCTATGTCTTGGATGGGAGGCGCCAATCCCATGCAAGCAGGTGGGGTCCCGCGTTTTAACCTGGCCCATCCCTCCGGTTGGTCGGTATTCATGAATCCCAGCACCTATACGGCATTGATGAATCCAGCCACCTATGGTCAATTCATGAGTCCGCAGTTTTATATGCAATTCATGGATCCGAATAACTGGATGGCATGGATGAATCCGGCTGCCTACGGACCGTGGATGAATCCCGCGACTTACATGCAATGGATGAACCCCATGGCTTATATGCAGTTTATGAATCCTGGTACCTATATGCAGTTTATGAATCCGGCTAGCTACGCGACCTTCATGAATCCAGCGACTTATATGCAATGGATGAATCCAGCCGCGTATGCCATCCCCGGCATGCAGGCATCGGGCACTGGTTCTTTCAACTGGTTTGACCCGGGCACATGGACGGGTGCTGGTGGCGGCAACACTGGTGGCACTATGAATTGGTTTGATCCTAATACCTGGATGAACATGGGCTTGGCGCAAGGCCAGTCAGATCAAACCAACCAAGAGCAAGAGGAACCGCAATCAAACTGATGTCGATGATATAGCATCGTGTGTGGGCACATTAATCTGTGCCCATACGTTTGTTCGTATTGTAGTTTAAGGTATAAAACACTCGTTAAAACGGATGGAGATAGGAGTAGTTCAATGAAACATATATGTATAACGCAAAGATCACGTCTTTTGTGGTTAGTGAGTCTTGTGATGCTTGTTTCGACGCTTGCACCGATGGCAAGTGCACAATATCCGATGCCTATGGTTTATCCTATGGCACCACCCGCCTATCCAATGTCACCGCCACCGATGAGTATACCTGTTATGCCAGGTATGATGCCACAGACGATGAACCCGATTAGCGCATTAAATCTGTCGACTGAGCAAAGGGAACAAATTTCCGCGATAGGACAGGAGGCACGTTCCAAAAGCGTCAATGTCATGAATGAGATCGGAGATAAATTCAACCAGTTGCGCAAATTGTTTACTGCTAAGGTACCCGATGCGCAAGCCATTGGTAGTCTTTACGGTGAGATATTCGATCTTCAACAACAGGCAATCGAAACAGCGATTATGACCTACAACAAACAGATCGAAGTGCTCAGCGAACAACAACGCGAGCTGTTTGATTCAATGCGAGAACACATGTTGTCGCAGTTCAAGTCCAAATCACCCGCCGAGTCACAACAATAATCCAGCGGTAACGGCCTTAAACCGGCTGTATTACCTGATATTTGATTCGCAGAGGAAAGAACATCATGATTAGAAAAATATTTGCCATTTTGGTTTTTTATGTAGGCATGGGGATCGTTCCGGCATCAGCATTTCATTGGACGCTGCCAGACCCGAATACGGGGCAGACGATGACTAACGAAATGCCGGAATCAGCCAACCCGCTGAAGTTCAATCCTGCTCATCCCAGCGGATGGGCCATTTTCATGAATCCCGGCACCTATGCCGCGTTTATGAACCCGGCTACATACGGTCAATTCATGCATCCGCAGTTTTATATGCAGTTCATGGATCCGAATAACTGGATGGCGTGGATGAATCCAGCGGCTTACGGTCCATGGATGAACCCCGCGACTTACATGCAGTGGATGAACCCGGCGGCATACGCGCCTTACATGAATCCAATGACATACATGCAATGGATGAATCCTGCAAACTACATGGTATTTATGAATCCCGCAACCTATATGCAGTGGATGAATCCGGCGGCGTATGCGATTCCGGGTATTCAAGGCGGCGAAAATGCGGTTGCTGGATTTAACTGGTTTGACCCAAACACATGGGGGAACTTGGGCCAAGTTTCGCAAGAACATAGTCCTGCCGGGGACGATGCGGGAGTATCAGAAGGAAACACAGCCGGCGCGAAGCAATCTGAAGAGGAAGCAGAAGCGACGCAATAGATCGTCTAATTTTCATTGTACCGGCACTACTTCCAGTATTATTCGCGCGCGTTGTGACATGGCTATCAGGCGATTCTCAAAGAATCTCACACTATTATGTTTGCTACTCGTTTCAATGCGAGCGGTCGCGTGGTTAGAAGGCGAGGTCAGCCGCGAGCGGGCAATGGATTTGGAACCTGACATTGGCAACGGACTAGAAGTGTATCGACTGTGTGCCGACTGTCACCAGCCGGAAGGCTGGGGACAGGTCGATGGCTCCTACCCTGTTCTTGCCGGACAGCACCGCAACGTACTGATCAAACAATTGACTGATATCCGCCAGGGAAACCGGGATAATCCTGCGATGTATCCATTTTCATTGCAAGAGGAAATCGGCGGCGAGCAGGCGATTGCTGATGTCACGGCGTATATTTCGGAACTACTCATGAACCCCGAACCCGGGTTTGGACCGGGTACTGATCTTGAACGGGGCAGACAGGCTTATAACGCGAACTGCGCCCGGTGTCATGGATTGAACGGGGAGGGCGACAACGAACGTTTTTATCCACGTATTCAGGGCCAACACTACAACTATTTAGTACGTCAAATGCGATGGATTAAAGATGACAAACGCCGTAATGCGAACCCAGAGATGACCGATCAGCTCAAACGCTTGTCGGATCAAGACGTAGAGACCATCGCCGACTATGTATCCCGTTTGAAACCACCTCCTGAGCTAACGGCTTCGCCGGATTGGACGAATCCTGATTTTCAATAATGTTTTAGTTGCTGACATCAAGGATAACAAGATCAGGTTAAAAGTATTTAGATCAAAATCATCGTTCTTGTATAGTTTTACTGCCGCGTTCTGTTTCTGCCATTAGCGGTCTTGATTAAGCGCTTGTTGACCCACGTCAATCAGTACCATCTGGACTTGAAATCTAATGCTTTTGTCTATGCGTTTTCCACACCAAATGGCTGTAACCACTTCAAAATGCGACAAGCCGAAAACGGCTAAATACAACCGCCACAAAGGATTGATTTTGGCCGCTGCACTGTTGCTAATGGCAACAGTCACACTCCCCGCCATACCGTACCTGTGGTTATCGATTGCACACAGTGAAGCACAGACGGTTGAATCCGAAGAATCTAATCCCAGGGCCAATTTTTGGCGAAATATCCGTGAGGGTGGTGATGGTTATTCGGCGGTCGCGGGACGAGAAACTGCCGTTTTAATTAATAGCAGCGGGCAAAACTGGCGCCAATACCGCATGAATATTTTAGCGCCCTATGGCAGTTATCTCATGGGTTCGGTTCTGGTGATCATTGCAGCATTTTATTTGTTTCGCGGTTCAATTCGGCTGGAGAATGGTGCATCGGGTCGTTTGGTTGCAAGATTTACTGTCTATCAGCGTGTGGTGCATTGGTTTACCGTCATCCTGTTTTGGTTGCTGGCACTAACGGGACTCATCTTGCTATATGGCAGATTTGTGTTGATACCGCTGTTAGGGCCAAAAGGTTTTGCCATCACGGCAGCCGCCTGCAAGGAAGCACATAACTTGTTCGGTCCCATATTTCTGGTCGCATTACTGTTATTGTTCATCGCTTATGTACGTGGCAACTTTTTTGCCAAAGCCGACATCACCTGGTTAATGAAAGGCGGTGGCATGCTTGGGCAACATGCCAGTGCCGGCCGCTTTAATTTCGGTGAGAAAGTGTGGTTTTGGCTCGTGTGTGTACTAGGACTGATCGTGTCGATCTCGGGTCTCGTGCTCGATTTTCCTATTCTTGGCCAAGGCCGTAACAGCATGGAGCTAGCACACGTGCTGCATGGCGCAGCGGCGATTTTGTTTGTCTCAGTTTCTTTCGGTCATATCTATTTAGGCACCATAGGCACCCAGGGTACCCTGCGCGGGATGACCACAGGGTATGTCGACGCGAATTGGGCCGAGCATCATCATGACCGCTGGTTACCTGAAGCCGATGCGTTGGCTCAATCAGATAATGTCAAAGGACTGACACAGGTTTCGTCCCATGATTGAATTTATTCAGGGGCCATTGTGGACAATCGCCGTCGTTGTTTTTGTCGTCGGTGTGATTTGGCGACTTGCGGAAGTGCTCCTTCGCGGCGTTAAAGCGGATATGGCCATCAGCCGTGGATCGGTGGTGTCCGGTGGTGCCGGGACCGTGTTACGCCGGTTCTGGCCGCGCAAACAAACCGTAGGAGCCACCCGGTTTCAAGTAATTAGCGGTTATATGTTTCACTTGGGGTTGTTTGTCTTACTTTTGTTTGCAGCGCCCCATGTCGATTTCATAAAAGAACACATATTGGGTTTTGGTTGGACCCCCATGCCGCATTGGGCATTCGTTCTTTGCGCAGAAATCGCGTTCGCCGGGCTGATCTTGTTGTGGCTGCGTCGAATCATGCATCCGGTCACCCGATTACTATCTACACTCGACGATCATCTCGCATCCGGTTTGACCTTTACTGCCATGTTGACCGGATGTTTGGCTTTATTCGAGTCCTACGACGAATTGCGTGTGCTTCACCTGTTGACGGTGGAAATACTGATGTTGTACTTCCCATTTAGCAATTTGATGCATGCGTTCACGTTTATTATCAGCCGGAGTTCTACCGGTGCCGTTGCCGGCCGGCACGGCGTTCGTGCCTAACCAAGTGTTATATCGATAAACGCGATGAAAAACTCTGATAATAACGTTTCTACCGGAATAGAACGGGGAATAGAAACCCTGAAGGATCAGATTGACGGACGTATCGCGTCTTATTTTTCCAGTTGTGTACGTTGCGGTATTTGCGCCGAGGCGTGTCTTTTTTACACTGAAACGAAGGATCCGCGCTATACACCGATTTATAAATTGGAGCCGATGAAAAAAGTCTGGCGTCAGGAATACACTTTCTTTGGCAAGCTTGCCAAGGCGTTGGGAATCAGTAAACCACTTTCAGAACAGGATTTCGCCGAGTGGGAGGAGCTGGTATATGATTCTTGCACTTTATGTGGCCGCTGCAGCATGGTTTGCCCGGTTGGTAACGATATTTCCTACATGATTCGAAAACAACGGGAAGGATTTTCAGTGGCGGGTTATGCTCCGGAAGGATTGAAAAGCGCTACCCAGCGTACTTTGGAAACCGGCAGCCCCATGGGTGTGACCTGGAAAGCGCTCAAGGCCCAAATCGGTCACATCGAGAAGGAAACCGGGTTAACCATTCCGGTGGACAAACAGGGCACCGAATACATGAGTCTGTTGTCGTCTCTGGAAATCATGGGTTTCCCCGAGTATATCGGCAGTATCGCAAAAATATTTGACAAAGCCGGTGTGTCCTGGACTTTAAGCAGCGATGCGTTTGAGGCGACGAATAGCGGTATTCAAATCGGTGACTCCAAAGTAGCGGCGGAACTCATTGAACGCGTGGTGAAAGCCGCAACCAAGTTAGGAGTAAAAAATGTAATTAGCCCTGAGTGTGGTCATGCCTACACCGCCATCCGCTGGGAAAGTGCAAATCTGATCGGCAGATCATTGCCTTTTCGTGTAGTCCACATTGTGGAACTTCTGGATGAACTGCGGCGGGAAGGGCGTTTGTCCACTGGCGGTAAAACCGATACGCGGCTTACGTTTCATGATCCATGCAATTTGGTGCGTAAAGGCGGTGTAGTCGATCAACCACGGCAACTGCTTAACCAGGTCACATCCAATTTTGTAGAAATGAAAGATCATGGTGTCATGAATTGGTGTTGCGGTGGCGGTGGTGGTGTCAGCGCCAATGAACGAGCCAATGAGCTACGGTTGACCGCGTTTAAAAAGAAAAAGCAGCAACTGGACGAATTAAAAGTGGATACGCTGGTTACTGCCTGTGCCAACTGCCGTAACATGCTGGAAGACGGAATTGAACACTATGAAATGGGTGTTGAAGTTACTGGGCTCACCGAGCTGATTGCAGAACAGTTAGAGGAAGCCGCCGCGTAAGCTCTAAGAGTCCTTGAATTTAATCGATAACGCCTGGGTCGGGCATATTGCAACACAGGATCCACATCCGGTGCAGGTATCAAGATCGATAACAGGTGTGTTATCTCGATTCCATTGGATAGCATGTCGCGGGCAACAATACCTGCAACTGATGCACATCGTGCCAGTCCAGCCGAGGCATTGATCATGACTGATTTTCGCGATTCCTAATGCCGTTGGTGGAGTCGACAAGAGTGCAGAGGCGGGACAGACGTCCACGCACGACTGACAAAAAGTACAACCCGCGTTGGCAAAATCTAGATAGGCCTGCCTGGCTTTAGTGTGGTCTGCGGGATAGAACCGGATGATATCTTGTGGGCAGACATCGGCGCAGGGACCATCGCAGTTAATGCAAACATAGTGAGTGATGGTTGGGGACAAGCATGGCGGTGCGGGGCCCCAGGTTTCCTGAAGATCCGCGATCCGATTTCGCCCGGATTGTATTAGATACTGTCCGCTTAAAAATCCACGGCGAGCCGTATTGACAAAGGCCATGATGTCTATTCAGTGACCTCAAAGGTATTGTCGACTAGATTTCCCACCTCAGCTTGGGGTACGTGACACTGGGTGCATGTGAAGCGTGCTCCTGCCATGCGCCATTCCTTCTTGTCTTCACCCTTTTTCGCATAGTGGCTTTCGGGCATGGGCGAGCGGGTGCTTGATTTTTTACCGATATGTTTTGGTTTGTCGTGGCAATCTAAACACTGATTATCATTGGCTACGATGGGTAGCATGGATTCCACTTCGTGCGGCACCTGGGGCGGTGCGCCGGGATAAGCGCGTGGTAATGCGTCACTGTCTTCCGGATCGAGTGCGACATGCGAGAACGCTTCGGGTGTTGGAACATCGAACACACTGAATTTGCTCAGGCCCAGCTCTGCCTCATCCAAGGCCTGTTGGGCTTGAACAAGACCGGACATGGCGATAGCAATGGAAGTAATAATTAATCGATGGTATTTCATGCCGTCCTCCTGATAGGTATGGCGGGATTCGGTTGATGTCGTGAAGCGATTAAAAATCGCATGTCAAATCGCAAACTTCCTTCGGGGCATAATGTTGTGCAACGACCGCAGTTGGTACATTCCCCGGAAGCAATCATGTGCTTGATACTCGCTTGTTTAAGATTTAACACCTGGGGCTCGGGGCATACAGTCGCGCATTCACCGCAGTGCGTACAAGTTTGCGTGTCAAAACCGACTTTCAATTGTGCGGTATGTGAACCAATGAGAGCATAGAAAGCACCTAATGGACACAGATGACCGCACCAGCCGTTCTTTAATACCAATAGATCGAATACGAATATTCCGAGTACGGCCATCCAACCCATGCCCAGTCCGAAAATTAGTTCGCGATGAAAGATACTGATGGGGCTGATCCATTCGAATGCAGCGACTCCGCCAATGGCCGATAGAATCAGAGTTAGCACAAACGCAAAGTAGCGTGTATTGCGGCTCAATCGAAACAAATCTTTGACCGACAACCGATTACGCAACCAATTAGCCAGATCCGTTACCATGTTGACCGGGCAAACCCAGGAACAAAAAGCGCGTCCAACTAGTAAAGAGTACAACGCGAGTATGATGACGGCGCCGACAACCACCTTGGACACCAATACATGTTGTGATATGAATATTTGTAATACAGCAAAGGGATCAGCCATGGGTACAAAACCGAGCAACTCGGAACCGCTCAAATTACCGATCAAAATCGGCTTGTTCGCAATACTCCAACCCCAATGTGCGCTGCCAAAAAACAGTAGCAGTATGCTGAGCTGACAGAGTCGTCGAAAAATAATATAGCGCCATAACCAGACTTTGCCGACGAGCGACGCCGCCGTTAGTAAATGATGCATGGGGCGTCCGTTAGTACCCTGCATCGGTTCGCCGTCAGCCGATAATTTGGGTTGGCGTACGAGATCGATCACAACGAACCGCCCTGGTTAAGATAGTCCAATGCCTGCTCGGTGCCACCTGAGTCTCCGGACGGTACAGTATCCTTGCTATAAGGTTTGAACTCTTGTGTGATCGGTGTGTCGGTTTGCCAGTCCAACCGATAATGTTCGCCAATTTTTCCTTGCACCAACTCTGGTTGCACTACACGGATGGCCGCTTTTTCCGTCGGACAGGCCTTTTCACAAATACCGCAGCCGGTGCAATGGTTGCTATGTACCATGGGAACAAACATAGCGTGCTTGCTCAGTTGACGTGGATGATGTTCGATTGAAATGGCTTTGTCTTTTAGGGGACATTCACGATAGCAGATCTCGCACCGCAGACCTTGCCAGGAAAGACAGTTCTCGATGTCTATAGTGGCGAGGCCCATACGTGCCTGGTCGATCTCCGTCAATTCCGGGCTCAAGGCACCGGTGGGGCAGGCATCGGTACAAGGAATATCGGGGCACATGTAGCATGGCGTCTCTCTAGGCACGAAGTAGGGTGTACCGATGGGGATGTTGTTACCGGTGGCAGCGAGATTCAGCGTATCGTAGGGACACGCTTGCACGCATTGACCACACTTGATGCATTTCGCATAGAAGTCATCCTTGTCCTCGCCGCCAGGGGGTCGAATGGCATAAGCCGCCGCTTGGGCTTGCTCATTCAGCAAATAGAACCAGGCGAGGCCTCCTGTCGCAGCCAACGCCGCACCCTGGGTGGTCTGGGTAAGAAACTGTCTACGCGATTGGTTTGTTCTTACCATGACTTAACACGTTGAATGCGTGTGCCGTATCTACATCGTTTAAGCTTTGTAAACTTTGACGGCGCATTTTTTAAAGTCTGTTTCCTTAGACAACGGACAGGTCATATCCAATGTCACTTTGTTGATGAATACGCCTTCGTCGAAAAACGGGATAAAGGTGTAACCCTTAGGCATGCGGTTTCGGCCCTCGGTTTCAACAATGGCTTTAACCTTGCCGCGACGGGATTCAATCCACGCCAAGTCGTTACGTTTCAAACCGCGTACCTTGGCGTCTTCGGAGTGGATAAAAATTTGTGCCGCCGGAACAGCGCGGTGTAGTTCCGGTACACGCCGGGTCATGGTGCCGGTATGCCAATGCTCGATGACACGACCGGTAGCTAACCATAGATCATACTCGTCGTCGGGTTGCTCTGGTGGTGCGGCATAGGGCCGGAAGAATATTTTTGCTTTGCCGGCCAGACTGACTTTTTCCGGATTAGTCACATCGTCCAAGTCACCGGTGGGCAGTGCTTTCAATGCAGGTCCGTAAAATTCGAAGCCGGTTCCCTTGGTGACGTAAGGATCGTATTCCTCGTTAAACCGCCATTCGGTTTCCTTGCCATCGATAACAGGCCATTTAAGACCGCGCACGTCGTCACGGTAATAGTCATCGAAGAATGCCAAATCGTGTTGATGGCCACGGCCGAATTCGGCGTATTCCTCGAACAAGGCTTTCTCCACAAACCAATCGACCCCGAGCGCGCTCACCGTATGGTTGTCATGGCCCTTGGCAACGGGGTCCGGCCATGGAAACTGCTTGTTGTGTTCGTTTTCGAACAACACCTTATATAAGGTGTCATCGGGCGAGTAGCCCATTTCCTCAGCGCCTGTCAGCACATCCGGTAACTTGCCGTCTGCAAAGCCGTCGGTCTTGAGGCCAGGTATGGATTGTTCACCCCAAACGTCTTTCAGTGTGAAGCGTTTGGAGAATTCAAGTACCTGCCAAACATCACTACGTGCTTCACCCGGCGGTGGTACTTGTTCGCGCCACATTTGGGTGCGCCGTTCGGCGTTGCCATAGCCACCCCATTTCTCAAAAATCATGGCCGACGGCAAAATTAAGTCGGCCACCTTGGCGGAGATACCGGGATAAGGATCGGAACATACAATGAAGTTGTCCATCTCCCGTGCGGCTTTAATCCAATGGTTAGCGTTGGCCGTCGCCTGAAATGGATTGTTCACCTGTACCCAGGCGAATTTGACCGATCCATCTTCAAGATCACGCATGATCTTAGTAATGTGACTGCCGACTTTCGGGTTCAGGGTTTTTTCCGGCAGTTTCCATAATTTTTCCGAACGCGCCCGGTGTTTAGGATTGGTAACCACCATATCCGCAGGCAAGCGGTGCGCGAAGGTACCGACTTCCCGCGCCGTGCCGCAAGCGGAAGGTTGGCCCGTGAGCGAAAATGCACCATTACCCGGTTGCGCTTGTTTGCCGAGTAACAGATGCACCGCGTACACCTGCTCGTTGACCCAACTACCGCGATAATGCTGGTTAAAACCCATGGTCCAGAACGAAGCAACCTTGCGATCTTTCTCTATGTAGAAATCAGCGAGTTCCGCTAACTTGGTCTTGAATTGATCGAGAGGTTCATCCGGATCACCCTTGGCCAGCTCTGCAACAAAGTCCAGCGTGTAGGGTTCGACTGCAGTCTTGAAATCTTCAAATTTAATTAGCCAGTGTTTTACCGGTTTCTTGCGATTGTTCTGTTCGACAATTTCGCCTTCTTTGCGGCGTTGCGCAATCGCCTCGTACTTATCCAGTTTGACTTTGAGTTCTTTGGCCTGCGTATCTTTCTCCGAATCATAGGCGTATTCATCCGTGCCGCGCATGCCATAACCGATGTCATAGGGGCCGGTCGCGAACACACAATGTCTGTCGACGAAGTCATGGTTAACCGCATCGCGTTGTATGATCTCCCGGGCAATGTAGTTTAGGATGGCGAGGTCAGTGCCGGGTTTAAACAGAATTTCGAGATCGGCGATGTCAGAACATTGATTCTTGAAAGTCGTGAGGTTGACGACTTTCACCCGTTCCGGGTCGCTCAATTTGCGGTCGGTTGCACGCGCCCACAAAATAGGATGGCACTCCGCCATGTTCGCCCCCCAGGTAATGATGGTGTCGGTTAATTCGATATCGTCGTAATTGCCGGCCGGTTCGTCGATGCCAAATGTTTGGATAAAGCCGACGACAGCGGATGCCATACAATGCCGGGCGTTGGGGTCGATGTTATTGCTACGAAAACCTGCTTTCATCAGCTTGGCCGCCGCGTAACCTTCCTGGATCAAGTATTGACCTGAACCAAATATCGCCACGCCAGCCGGTCCCAGTTCCTGATAAGCACTTCGGAACTGCTTTTCCATTTCATCGAAGGCCTGATCCCAACTGATCGGTGTAAATTTACCTTGTTTATCGAACTTGCCGTCTTTCATACGCAACAACGGTTGCGTGAGGCGATCTTTGCCATACAATATCTTGCCGTTGAAGTATCCTTTTACGCAGTTCAAACCGCGGTTCACTGGCGCGTCCGGATCACCCTTTGTGGCGACAATTTTCCCGTCTTTAGTGCCCACCATAATGCCGCAACCCGTACCGCAGAAACGACAAACGGATTTGTCCCATTGCCAGTCCGCCTCGGTTGCTTCTGTGGCGGCCAGGGCGGACTGGGTGACGGGTATACCGACCGTGGCTGCCGCAGCCGTTGCGACATGGGCTTTGAGAAATTCGCGTCTGTTGAGGGTCATTGTTATGCCTCCTGTGATGGCAAACTAGTTATTTAGATAAGCAGGTACTTCAGATGACTCGTTTCGTTGGGATGTGTTATGAACGACAGCTGCTTCAGGTGTTGAGTTTTCGTCGTCGAGGTAGTGATAGACCAATTCAGCGGAAATGACATGTGGTAATTCTTTTATAAGGCGCAGGCCCGCGACTTCGTCGTCAACGGACGCGGTTTCTTGCACGGCGATGATGCGGCCTTGCGGTTCACGAATACAGACTTCAACCCCAGGTGTTTGGTTAAGTGCATACACGACGTCATCGCATCGCTCCGGTGACGCCAAGACTAGAATTCCCGATAAATTCATTTCTCCAATTCCTCGTGCGCACAACATTGCGCAGCGGTGATTGTTTACTACGATTTCTAAATTTTAAGAATGCTGGCAGGCGCTGACATTGATATGGGTCAAGATGACGTATCACTGGTATCAGCGACCGTAATAGAATAACCGTCGAGCACGACGGCATCATTGGTTTATAGGATTTTATTCAATCGACACAAACGACTTTAATAGCCCAATTAATAATAGTTGTGTACGAGGGCCATCGCGGCCATGTCGGTTTGCGTAAACATGACGAAATAAAAAAGGCGGCCATAGCCGCCTTTTTTAACTTAACAAACGTTTTTAACTGAACATATCCGATGTAATGGATTTGTACCACGCTTTCGCATATTTTGCTTCCTTGGAATGCACACGCTCGGACTGCTCCAGCGGGCTTACACCGCCCGAAACTTTGGTGATACCTTCTTCCTGTAAGTTATATACCGCCGCAACCGAGATGCCATAGTCCGGCGATATCAAACTATAGCAAGTATTGGCATAGGTTGGAGTCGGCGGTTCGACGCCAGCGAGCCGCGAGATGATTACTGCGGCGCAGTTCTTCGCCTGTGAAGCCGCCGAGTGACCGGATTTTGGCATGGCGCCTGCGACACAAGCATCGCCAATGACAAACACGTCTTTGGCAGCAGCCGATTCAAATGTCCCCTGATCGACAGAGCACCAACCGTCCTGGTTGGTCAGTCCTGCTTCATGAACCAAGTTATTGGCTGTTTGATGAGGAATAAGGTTAATAACATCGCCTTTATAAGTTTCTCCGAAAGCCGAAGTCACCGTCATGTTGGCGACGTCGACGGATTCGACCTGACCGCCTTCCGAACCTTTCACCCACTCGATCATGCCTTCCGGGCCGTAACCATAAAGCGCATTCCAACCTTCTTGAAAGGCTGCTTGCTTCGAATGACTTTCATTCGAGTCGACGATGAGTATTTTTGACTTCGGCTTATTGTTTTTGAGGTAGTTGGCGATCAGGCTGGCGCGTTCATAAGGCCCAGGCGGGCAACGAAATGGCTTCGTAGGTGGTACGATAATAACCGTACCGCCATCGGCCATCGCTTGTATCTGATCGCGCAGCAACGTGGTCTGCGGTCCCGCCTGCCATGCATGAGGCATTGCTTCTTTGGTGGCTTCTTCGTCATTTTCGACGGCACCCCATTTGAACGATATGCCGGGAGACACTACAAGCATGTCGTAGTCCAGGGCGTCGCCACCACTTAGATTGACTTTTTTGCCTGTGGTATCAATGCCAGATACGACATCATGCACGACGTTTACACCACGAGCCTTTAGACCATCATAACTATGTGTGATAGCGTCTAACTCAGAATCTCCCCCTATCACTTCATTGCTAAACGGGCAAGTGACAAACTGCGCGTCTTTTTCGACCAGAGTGACTTCGAGACCGGATCCCCAGCGGGTCAGGTAATTGGCGCAAGTCGCGCCGCCGAATCCGCCGCCGATAACGACGATCTTGCCACTTGCCGCGACTGCAGTGCTTGCCCATGTCAGTGGCGTAGTGGCCGCAACAGCACCCACCAATTTTACGAATTCTCTACGATTGTAACGATTCATTGTGTGCATCCTCCCTTATTCGATGGTTGCGTAATAATCAGCAAGGGCTTTCAGTTCCTCCTCGCTGTAGCCGGTGGCGTGCCTATCCATAATAGTGGCGTCTTCATCACCGCTTTGGAAGGCCTGCATGGTTTCGATAAGCTCGTCGCTTTCGAGATCGTTGAGTGCAGGAATTGACTTGGAGCCACCACCATCCACACCATGACAGGTGTTGCACATTGCCGCCAACAATGCGCCCCTGGATACGCCTTCATCTGCTTGCGTAGCGAATGTCAAGCAAGATGCCGCCGCCAGGGTAATGATGGCTAAACGACGGGTTGATTTCTTCTTTTTCATCAATTGCCTCCGGATATTTATTAGTGAAGTTGGGTTAAATGTCTTGTATCGCGTCGATGCCAACCGATTCTTTTCAACTATTTAGATTATCTTTAAAACTATAGCGTTGCCGTCTGTTTGTAAACATTGACATGGGTCAAGTTTGGATGTTTGAAAATATGATCAAAAAGCGGTAACGAGTAACGCGCTGCAACAACGATTGCATGCCGTAGAAATAGCCGGTGTGTCGGCGGACGTTCTCACAGACTGGAATAGTATGTTGTTGCTGCCTCGATATCATCACTCGTTAACCCTTTAACGTCGGCTATCGTTTTTGGGTCCAGATTCTGTCGAAGCCCTGTTCTGAAGTCGTCTAATGTAAACTTTAAATAATCCGCTTTCTGGCCCGCCAGTCTCGGGATAAATGGCGCGCGGCCTTCGCCTAGTTCGCCATGACAGACCGCGCAACTCGGCATATTGCGATCGGGTATGCCGTTGGCGACCAAATCAGGTGGTGTTGGCGGCGTGTCCGTGCTGTTAGGCGGTGGCAGGGACGCATACCATGCCGAGACATCGGCGAGTTCCTTATCGCTAAGTTTATTCACACGTCGCTTCATACCGCGATTCTCGCGTAGCCCCGAGCTGTAATCTTTACTTTGTTTAAACAAGTAAACCGTGTGCTGACCGGCAAGGTTCGGTATATGCTGATCTTCATCGGCACTAATGCCGTTGTCGCCGTGACAACGGTTACACTTTTCCTCCGCAATGACGTGCCCATCGTTTGGGTCTGCCGCGGCAATAATGGCTTGGGTCGCTTCATTCCATACAAACTTGGTAGTAGCGACTGGCTCGTTTGCCAGGGACGTTGTTCCATAGAAGGGTACACAGATACACGCGGCGTATGAAAACAATGGTAGGCTATTCAATGGCCGCCGTGTGCTGTTCATTCTTATTGTTCTCCAATTTGTAGGTTCGAAGTCCTTTTCGACGTTTTAACGCCTGCTTCTACACATTTTCTATTCTAAATATAAATATTTATGTAATGTTAGTTCCAATTAGTGTTTTCAATTCTGTGCAAATAATTATTTATTACTTACGTCCTGATTAATGAATACGCGCGAATCACGCTGTCATTCTCGAAAATCATGAATGGACACGATATTGTTGCAGTGCAGCACGTTTGCTAGAGTGACAATTACGCTTAGCGGATGAACCTGATGCGACATCTTTCTTCGGCCCTACAGTTTAAGCCGCATAGACGGGCATCGGAAAAGCCTGTTGCCGGGTTTGCACCGAGAAAGATCATTCTACCGGACGGCACACAAGCGCATTTGCGATTCGTTCGGCCTGGGGACGAACGCAAATTACGTGCCGGCTTTAATCGGCTGTCCTTACAGTCCCGCTATCGGCGGTTTTTGCATGCAAAACAGAAATTGACCAAGCCAGAGTTACGATTTCTAACCCATCCAGACGGTGAGTATCATTTTGCGTTGGCAGTGGTGAAACCGGGTTTCCTCGGCATCGGTGCAAGAGGTATCGGCGTTGGACGATTTGTGCGATTGGGCGCTGAGCCTAAATCCGCTGAAGTGGCGCTCACCATTGCCGATGAATACCAGGGCCGAGGTGTTGGAAAAATTTTGTTGGGGTACCTGACTCAGACCGCACTAGAAAAAAGGATTGAAAGGTTCGTGTTCTATACTCTGGGCGACAATCGTTCAATGCACCATTTATTGGAGAAGACCGGTTGGGCGATGGACGTTAATGTCGTCAATGGTGTGATGACTATTGATGCGCAAATTACACCGTCGAAATACCTATCCGATGCATTATTTGCCGCGCAGCCGTAGAACAACAGTGACTTCGGTGTGAAAAAAGTGACAGTGGTTTTCTAACAAAGCGTAAGGACGCAACAAAACCCGACACCGAAAACGCGACGCCGGGTTTTGTTTTATCTATGAAAAAACTAGCTCGATGCTGTGGCGCCACCTTTGATTCTCAGGAAAACGCACTCATCAGTTTACCTTGATAGTTACGAACTATTTCCGTTACTTTCGGCATTAGGAAATAAAGTCCTAAGATATTGAAAATGGCCATGGTGAATATCATAGCATCGGAGAAGTCGATGACCGGCCCCAGACTCATTCACGCGCCGATGACAACGAATACATAAAAGATGATCGTGAACGCCATTTCTTTGGTGGCACCTTCGCCAAACAAGTAAGTCCAGGCTTTTTAATCCATAGTAGGACCACGAGATCATGATAGAAAATTTAAACAACACGGCGGCAAACGCGAGCATGTGTTTGAATCCGTACCAGTTCTACGGAATGTTTTACTCCTCGAAACTGGATAAATCCGAAGTAAATGGTAAAGATGCAGGCTGCGATAACCAGCCACGAGACTATCCAGGGAAAGGGGGTACCAAAGAGTGTCTCGAGAGCTGGAAGTGGTGAAAGGATAAACCGACAAAAGGATTAATAATAGGTGCAATGGCGTCGTTAATCCTCTGTTCCATCGATTTCCCAGCAGCGTCCTGGGCGATCGCGATCACAGGAACCAATGACGACATAACGCTGACCAGTACAAGGACATATTCAGATTTTGTTCTCACTATTTTTTCTCCTTTGGGTTAAGGGACTACCGTAACCGGTACGCTGGCAAGCTGGATGAGCTTGGATGTCACGCTTCCGAACAACAACGACTTCAACCCTGATTCACCAATTCGCCCGACGATGATTATGTCGACACCGTAATCCGCAGCCAGGCCATTTAAAACATCGGCTACATTGCCATGACGGACTACTCCCTCAACGTCAATACCCGCCGCTTTTATTTGTTCAAGTGCGGGATTGAGTACGCTGTTGGTTGCAGTCGTGATTTCTTCGTCGCGCCGTTTATGACGTTGTTCATTTTCCTCTGGGGTGTTAAATGAGTAGGGCGACCATTCAATAACATAGGTCACAATCAGTTTTGCGCCGGCGTTTTTTGCACGTTTTTGTGCAAAATCAAGTGCTCGACGGCTGCAGTCACTACTGTCTATCCCGACCAAAAAGCATTCGCTCATGATCATCTCCTGGTTTGTGGGTTAATCCAAATAAGTTTTAGCTGGGTAAATTTCCTCGCCTGGAGTATCCATGGTTGGTATCTCGCACGCCCATAAATAACCCAGGTTAAAATACGATATTACGGGATGGTATTTCGAAACAGCTAGGATTTAAATGTTATATACAAAATAAAATCATGTTAAATGACAAATACACGATAATATTTATTGATATATGAAAAAGAATCGCACCCTTGAACAACTCGATCGGATCGATCGAAAGATATTAAGAGAGCTGCAGGAAGCGGCCACATCTCTTGTGCCGATCTGGGTGCAATTGTGGAGCTTAGCACGTCCCCTTGTATCGAGCGCGTGCGGCGTCTCGAAAGGGACGGATTTATTTAAGGATATAGGGCAAAGGCCGAACCTCACCGTTTAAATGCGGCGATACTGTTTCTCGTGCAGATACAATTAAACGCCGTCAGCCCGGATGTGTTCGAAGATCTCCGTCGTGCGGTTACCAATATCCCAAATATTCAGGAGTGTCATTTTGTGTACGGCGGGCTCGTTTGCTGTTAGTGCCCAAAAACGACTTTTTATGGCCGTATATAAATATAACCTTGGGACTGCAATTCAGCAATTCTCACTACACCACCTTCGTCACGCCGCACAAAACCCGGCAGAACATTATCCAGCTCGTAATTGAGTATACGCATTGTATTACCGCACATGTTAAAGGCCACGCCTTCGACCTGAAGTTCGTCAACTAAAGACGATACCTTCTCTGTCACGTTTTCTTTATGAAACGCTTTTGCCGATGGGCCGTGTGTCACCAGTACGATTTCGACATTCTCGGCACCGCCGACGCCTTTGATATGATTCTTGATGTTATTAAGCACAAAAGGCACTTTTTCCAGTTCGGAAACGTGATAGACGATTTTCTGTTTTTCGCCGGCGAAAGATTGCGCACCAAACAATACCCCAGCCAGTAATATGGACACAGAAATAGCGCGGATAGTATTTTTCATTTGTTTTTCCTCTGTTTTGAATTGAGTAGTGAGCCTATATAGACCATGGCGCCGTGACGAAATTCATTTTCATCGAGCCGAAATTTTGCTGATCACTACTATGACGGTTTTAACGTAAGTTCATCCGTACTGGCTTTTAGAAACCCGTATTTGGCGTAGATGTTCTGTGCGTCGTTCGTTGCCAGATAGGCCAAGTACTTGTCCGCATTTTCTTGGTTGCGTCCGGTCTTGAGTTTGCCAATGGCATAACCGACCTTGTCTTGTTTGTTGAGTGGTGCAGGTATAGCGATGCCGTCGATAGGGCGGTTCTGCGCTTTGGCATGAACGATCTCCGTGGTCCACACAATGCCGACGTCCGCCTCGCCATTTTCGATCATTTGCGGTGTTTCACGGTGGTGGCGTGACGTGAACCAGGTCTTGCCTTCTACCGCCCAACAACTCTTGCATTCCTGCCCGCCGGTGACTTTATCGAATAGGCCCGCATCTTTCAGCATCTCTGAGCCGTAAAACTTGAATATGCCTTCGGTCAATGGATTCGGATGAGATTGTACAAGGTCGTCCCGGGCAAGATCGTCGACGCCCTTGATATTCTTGGGATTACCCGCGGCGATCATCAATTCCAGTTTGTTATGGGTATAAATGATGTGGTCGTCCATTAAATCTCTTTCTTTTAACTTCTTCAGATGGCCGATATTCACGCTGGCAAACACATCCGGGTTTTGAGTAATTTTCTGTCTGTCGATCTCGCCTTGTTGTAGCAACTGATTTTTGAAGATTTGTCCTGGTGGGATGGTTTCGCAGAATACGGTTTTTATTTCCGGATGTTTGGTCTGGAAGTCTCGTATCAACTCTTCCATAACCATGAATTGATTACCCGCTAGATACATGACCAGGTCTGCGGTATAGGAATCGCCTATCTTTCCGTATTCAATGGAACCGTCGACACGAAATGTCCGGTAATCCTTACTGTGTCCCGCATCTTCGGTTGCGTATGTTGCCAGGGTGAACAACGACGCCACGACGGCTATAAGTATGCTTGTACTTGAGATTGCTCATTGCAGCACCTCCTTTTCGTTTCCTCGTTAATTTTTTCATCAGCTTATCCTGCTAGTTACTAGAAGCTCCACTTGCTTTGGTAACAGTCGGCGGTCCAATCTTGGCGGTAGTTAATTTGTTGGCGGTGTGGCCAAGGTTTTTGGCAGCAACCGAAAGTCGGCTAGTGTTTGTGTAACAGCGCGGCCAAAACTATCGTCTATTAAATGGTATTGCATTTTAATCGTAAATGCCGAACCAAAAATAATCGATACCAATGCCATGAGCGAACCCAGTGCCAGGGTCGACATACCGGAAATCCCTTGGCCGATGGTGCAGCCTAACGCCAACACACCACCAAAACCCATTAGAACACCGGCACTCAGGTGGGCTATCAAATCATGGCGGGAAGCAAAAGATTCGATACGGAAAGTCCTTGTCAGGATAGAATATAACATCGAACCGGCGATAACCCCCAACACCACAGCAATACCAAAATTAATTGTAGCGCCGGTATAAGTCATCAAGTAATTAATGGTGTTTCCGGAAGGAGCAATAAAAGACAATGCTTCTAACGGCACCGGTTCGAATTCGTCGTTGCCGATAACGCCGGTCACATACCAGGCACCGGCTGCCAGAACACCAACGACGGTAGCGGTTACAATATTCTCGATATCCCTGCGATAGGCTGAGTCTTTAAATACAAAGTAAGCCACACCCAAGCCTATTATTGCGGTCAGAGCATATAAAACAAATTGCCGGTTGATGCCGAACCATTGACCGACAATAGCGGCGATACTTTGATCGGCAAGACCCCATTCGGCGAGATCGATACTGGCAGCGCTTACAAATTCAATACGAACAAACGCCAGTAATCCACGTAAAGTCATATACGCTGTTATGCCCATAACCAGCAACACAATCAGTGATTTTAGATTCCCGCCTCCGACTCTCACCAGAGTGCGTTGACCGCAACCGGATCCGATCGTCATGCCCACACCAAATAGGAAACCACCAACGACATAGCCCAGCCAGGTAAAGTTTGTTGTTAGATAAATCGATTGTCGAAGATCGACCCAACCCAATGCTTGCATGATTTGGGAGGCGACCAAAGCAATGGCCATGGCCAGCATCCAGGTGCGTAGGCGTGTTTTGATTCCGATATTGATCCAGTCGCTGATGGAACCCATGGTGCAAAAATGGGTGCGGTTGGCAACGGCGCCAAACACCATCGCGCCAAAAAATCCCCACAACGCGACTTTATGGATGACCTCAGATTCCATATTGTTCTCTGTGGTTAGATTCGACTAGCTACCTGCAAACGGGTTTTTGGTTAACATCGCTTACCATTCACCGGTTGCACCGGCGTGCATAATCTGTTCCATGGCGTCGCGAATCCGGATCGCTTCTTGTTTCAGACCTTCATCCAGTTGCGAATCCGGATGCCAAGCCATGGCAAGCCAGGACACGTCCCAGTCAAGCGTCATCACCCAGATTGCGCCATCGGCGTCTTCGAGTGCAGCAATGCGGCAGGGTATAAAGATGACGAATTCAGGACTATAGTCGAGCATGCTGCGTCCGACGGTGGCGTCGCAGAATTGCAATACCTCGACCCTTAAGGTGGGCAGACCACTGATGGCACCGACGTCCCGCCAAAACATATTATGACCCACTTTTTTGAAGTTGACATCGTTTGCTTTTATTTCCATTGACTCGATGACTTCGTCAAATGTTATTCCCTCGGCGACCTTTTTCTTTGATGTCATGAAGTTGAACAATTCACGCATCGACATACCGCTGACTGCGCTCATTGCATCGAACATTTGTTTTTTCATGGCGGCGGGCACTGGTGGGAGCACTGGGTGCGTGCTCTCCTTCAATTGCTGACGCCGTACCGCTTGCGCCTCTTCCGAAATGTCACTCAATAAGCGCGGTCCAAGTTCGGGTTGGGGGCGCAGTTCGTCTTCTACGGTTACCGCCGTTTCTTCCGATGGTGGCTCGTCCGCTTGTTCCTGTGTCTCCTGAGCTTGAAGACAGGTAAATGGCAGTGTGACAACAGCCGCGATTAAGACTTGATATTTAAACTGTGAACGATGTGTTTTTTTCTGCATATAAGCCTCCTCCTAACGCGAGTAACTTTATAGTTGACAGTATTCAAAATTTTTTATCTTATTGTTGAGCGTTGTTAGGTTTTCCGGTATCACCACCTAGACCAATTGTTGCACCACCGAATTTTTTCATCCAAGCGTCGTACCAGTTGGTATAAGTTTCCGGGTCCATCATCGGCACCATCATTTGCATGTAGGCATTCGGATTCATCCAGTTTCCAGGGTTCATCATTTGCATCATCGGGCCCATCGTCTTAGAAATGCGTTGCATGTCTTCATCGGTATGACATTGAGAGCACGTAGCATTCGGATTAGTCATGAATCCGGTCGGGTTGGTAAACATTTGCTGCATTAGATTTGCGTAAACTTGGGGATCCACCGTTTTATTCATTGTGTGGGTCACCGTGTTAGTTTCGCCTTCGGATTGAGCATATACGTTATTTGTTGCGGCAACCACAGGACCTACCGACGTGACAACTATGCTGATTAGGCTTAAAAATTTAGTCATTAGTGAACTCCATTTGTTTTGAGAATTAGTAATGAAAACCGGTATTATTCTTTACTTTGACAGTTACTAGTTATTGGATTGGTTTTGACCGAGCTCCATCCACTTTTGCCAAAATCCTTCGGCGGTTTGCTGATCCGTTGCATGGGCCATACCCAAAATCTGACTCATCATTTGTATATAAGTTTGCGGGTTAAGCATGGGCCCGTAGGTGGATGGATTCATGAACTGCATGTAAGAATAGGGATTCATGAGTGCTTGATATGTACCCGGATTCATGAACGTCATATATGACATCGGATTCATCATGGTTTGGTATGCGTTGGGTGACATGAACTGAGTGTATGTATTGGGATTCACCCAATTGGGTGGATTCATCATTCCCAGCATGGGATGACCTGTACCGCCCATCATAGGCATACCCATCATCATAGGATTCATCATCAACATGGGGTTCATCATTCCCATCATTGGATTGGCCATGCTGCCCGTCATGGGATTGGTCATGGCGGAGCCCATTGGTGGCGCCATCATCATCGGGTTCATCATTGGATTGGTATGGGCAGCATCTGACATTTGTGGAAACGCAGGTTGTTGCGTGTTTGGCAACTTGCCTTGCATCATGTCTTGCATCATCTGGGTCATATCAGGTTGAGTTTGTTCTTGAGCGCTTACGTTTGCGATTGACCCGAGTAGCAGGCCAATAGTTAGAAATGAACTGACTATAGAATGCTTATACATATCGCTATTCTCCGGAAGCAGGCGGTGACATGGGATGACACCTATGTTTTATGAGTGGTTAGTACGGTTTTTGCCCAATTCTTGTACCGTAGCGAGACTAATACAGTCGCGCGCGGTAGATAATATCTACATTAGACGAGCTTCTCTCCCATAGGGGATAAGCACAATTTCGTGCTGGAGGTGCTAGCCGTCCGGTCGTCTCTGTGCCCGCTCTAGCTCTCGCTTGATTCCAAGCAAATAATGGGTTTTACGGTAATCAGGCACACCGACGATCTGGGTGAGTCATTTGATTATTATGTTACAAGGTGACTAATAATATTATTATAATAATATATGATATAGTTATTATATTAGTTTAAAGCGAAGCCATAGCCGGAGGGTTTATTGTCAACAGTGAATTTACAATCGATGGAAGATGCAGCAACGGATGTCAGCAATCTGCTTAAGCTTTTATCTAATCGCAACCGACTGCTTATATTGTGCCAGTTGATTGATGGAGAAAAGTCAGTGGGCGAACTGGCCCGAGCCCTGGATGTCAGCCAGGTTATCGTGTCTCAGCAACTCGGCTTATTGAAAAATACAAAAATCGTGGAGAACCGGCGGGAAGCCCAAACGATTTACTATTCTATCCTTAACAAGGATGTCACTAAACTAGTGACTTTTTTATATAAAACTTTTTGTCCTGCTAACTAATTTGAATACTATTTAATCCGAATGGGTTCGAATTCGACCGTAATACGTAGGACAAGCAATTGTTTAAGAGAGTACGAATCCAGGGTTGTTTTCGATACCCTTAACCAAAGGGACATTCGCTTTCACGTCACTAATGACTTTTTTGTCGCGCAGGTATTGAGCGACCACATCCCAAATATCCGGCAAGTCGTCTGCTTGGGGATTCACACTCGCCCATCCCGCCACTTTATAAGTCTTCGATGGGTCTAGCGGTTTGCCGCCTAGTTCGAGATCTGATAATCGATTGCCTATGACCTCCGTGGGATTAATAGTGTATTTCAATCCGCCCACTCGAACCATGTCCCCACCCATTTGATAATAAGGGTCGGGATTAAACAGATTGTCTGCGATATCCTCAAGGATGAGTTTAATGTTCTCTCCCGTCATTTCGTTGAGTGTGGATTTAGCATAGGTAATGGCGGTCTGATCCATCAGTCTTTCCATGGTGATTGGGTCGCCGGGGATAATGCTGGTACCCCATCGAAACCCGGGCGAAAATGCAATATCGGCATCGCGAACGGCCATCATTGCATCGACAATGACTTGGTCAAACGTGCCGATAAAATTCCCACGCCGGTAGAGTGTTGTGTCCGTAGTAGCTAGAACCTCCGCGAGTTGATCTTTGTAGGGAGCGCGTACTTTATCGATGTAAGCACTCATATCAGCATCCGCTTCAATCAGATTGGAAAATACCGGCAACATCTTAAAGCGGAAATCAGCGACGCGCCCGTCTTTGACGTCAAGGTCGAGTACAGACAGAAATTTACCGTTGGATCCGGAGTTCACTACGATGGTCTTGCCACCAGGGTTATCAATGATAGAAGGTTGCGGGATTCCATCATGTGTGTGCCCGCCAAGAATGGCGTCGATTCCGCTGACACGGCTGGCCATCTTCAGATCCACATCCATACCGTTGTGCGACAGCACGATGATAACTTGGGCGCCTTTGGCTCGAACAATGTCCACCATCGCTTGCATTTCCACATCACGAATACCAAAACTCCAGTCTTCGACCAGGTAACGCGGGTTAGCAATAGTGGTGTAGGGAAAAGCCTGTCCAATGATGCCGACAGATACACCATTTATCTCACGTAAGGAGTAAGGTTTGAACACTTGTCCGGTATCGGCGTCGAACGCCGGTTTTTCATCGAATTGTGCATCTTCCGTTAGATAAACGTTTTGTGCGATGAACTCGATATTATCCTTGAGTTCGTTGTTAACAATTTCATGCACTCGGTCGATGCCATACGTAAATTCCCAGTGACCGGTCATGATATCCACACCTAGTAACTTGCAGGCATCGATCATGTCTTGGCCTTGGGTCCATAAGGCCGTGGCGGAGCCTTGCCAAGTATCGCCGCCATCCAACAACAAACTGCCTGGGCGTTGTTCACGGATTCTCTTTACCAAAGTGGCGAGGGGTGCAAAACCACCGACCTTGCCATATTTTTGTGCCGCTTGTTCGAAATTCAGATAAGTGAATGCGTAGGCTTCTTGTGAATCCGGTGCAAATCCGAACTGTTTAAGAAACTGATCGCCGACAATGTGCGGTGGTTTACCTGTCGCCTCACCGATGCCGATATTGATGTTGGGTTCACGAAAGTAGATAGGCAGCAGTTGTGCATGACAGTCCGTGATATGCATCAGCGAAACATTGCCGAAGGGGGAGAAGTCATAAGGATCGTCTTGCGAATCCGCTTTCCCGTTGAAAGGTAAACCGGCGGCACTTGCGGCGGCCAGTACTTGCAGGAATTCACGGCGCGTAAGGCCCATGGCAGTATTCCTCGGCTGAGTCTTTGGTGCGATGAGTAGAGAAAAAAATAGCCTGATCGGTGGATCAGGCTATTCGAAACTTAGTGCATTTATTGGCGCTGACTGGGCGCTTTGATAGGCACGCCTGTATTCATCACTGCTTCGTAGAACTCAAGTGCCTTGTATTCGGGTCCTTGAACTTTAAACGGTTTTGCGCGTACCTGTTTGTTACATCCTTCGTAGCGGCGGTGCACTGTGCCCCAAGGCTTGCCGGCCACCGCCCACTTGGTACGGTAAACCGGAAAACCGGTGGTGTGACCTAACCCCGCACTTAATACATCTCCACGAACACTTTGCCCTGCGCTGTGCACATGACAATCGGCGCATGCGAAATTCAGTTGGCCGCGCTTGGTCCAATAAAATTTTTTGCCCTTCTCGTACCAAGCTTTTGCGCCGTCGCTGCTGACATCCACTGCCATCGGTTGGCCATTGAATTGTTCTCTGTACGCTGCTACCAGGAAGGCGATCTTTCCAGTCTTCAGATTTTCAATCGGTGCCTCGCCGTTCGCTTCCAAACAAGCATTGATGTCACCCTCAATAGTTCGGATATCATCCGTTTCTGCATCGTAGTACGGATATTGGTTGGCCGGCGGTTTGTCAGCAAAACAATCGGCAAAGGTTTTGCCATTGGCAAATGGTTTGGCCCACTCCTCCCGGCCAATTTCCAATTCCAGCTCATAAGGCGGAAACTCCATTAGAATTTCCCAATTCGCGCGGCGATGCGCGTATTGGGGTAACGCATTCACACCGTCCTGATAGGCTTCAAGCGGAACTTCAGGAAACCTGGTCTCGAAGTAACCTTGAAATGCGGCGATGTCTTCCTCCACACTTCCCGCTTTGGCATGCATCAAAGTTCCCATAGATAGGCCTATCACCGTTGCGACTATGATTAGTCGTTTCATTTTTTTTCCTCCAATACTGAATTCGTGTGCTTAGAGTTTATTCAACCGCCGCTTCGGCACTACCGGACTCGCCCATGTTATCCGTCCACGACACGGATACCGTATCGCCGGCGTTTGCGCCCATAACGCGTACGCCGATCAGCGGATTTTTTGACACACCTTGTCCGAGTATCGCCTCTGCAACCGTGTTGCCGTTTAATTGAAACGTCATAATTTCAATGTAGTGAGCTGGAACAAGTTCTCCGGTTTTGCTGTCCTTACGCTGCCCAGTCTCCATGGGATGATTGACCAGACACAGAACGTCGTGACCGTCATCCGCTTTCTTAATCTTCATCTTAGTCGTAAATGCCATAATCTTTTCTCCTGGAATCCGGTGGGCGGTTAGCCGCCGCAACCTCCGACAGTAACCTTAATTTCTTGGGAAGCCTTGTACACTTTGTCACCCGCGCTAACATACGCAGTTACATTAGATGTCTCTCCCATTTTAATTCGTGCGCTGTAGAACCCACCAGCACTTTCGCCCAGGTTTAGCGAGCTGATAAGTGGAACGGGGTTTTTTTCCACCATAATCGTAATCATTTTTGTGTCTGGAAGAGTAGTTGATACCTTGATCGGCACGACGGCGCCATTTTCCGCTTGTAAAGGCGCTTTAATCACTACGTCACTGCTTTCAGTGATCTCGGCGTCGCCAAACATGCTCTTAACAACATCGGGTTCGTTTTCGATCTCGAACAGTGCGGTGGGCCATTCTAATGCATGGACAACCAGAGACTTTAATGCGCCCGCACCGCCCGCTAGCAGGAGCGCGCCTGTTCCAAGGGTTTTGTTTAAAAAGGTTCGTCGTTTCATACTTGCTTTACCTCACTTACTCCGACTGGATAGGTTGAACGTGAATGCTTTAAATAGTAAGAAGAAACTCGACGATGTTGTCGATGTCTTCGTCGGTAATCAGCTTATGTTTGCCAAACGGAGGCATAACTGATTTCGGGTTAATGGCGGTTGCATCCCAAATTTGCGCCCGTAATTTTTCCTTGTCAGGGAAACGTTGTTTCATCGCAACCAATGGAGGTGCAATATTGCCACCCGGTGGTAATCCCTCGGGCCACTGATTCAGTGTCATCGTGTGACAGGCCAGGCAATTTCCTTTTCTACGATTAATTGCCACGCACCATCCTTTGACGACGGCGTCGGGATTTTCGACGTTTTTGCAATCCTTGTCCGTTGGGAAAGTCTCTGCGTAAGCGGCGGAACTAAAAAGAGGGCTGGCGAGCGTTAACAGGGACACGATGGCCGTGGTGAAAATAACTCTAATGTAAGTCATTAAATCCTCCAGTTTATGATCTATTTTAAGGATACTGTTGTGTTTGTAATAAACTGTAGAGATCAATTCTTCCGAATTAAACCCTAGGCGTCCCGATCATAGGATAACAAGGTTTACGGCGGGAGGTGAAGTATTCAAATAGGGATATTTTATATTGGTACAAGGGGTAGCTGTTGGGCTGGATCAATTATGGGCATAATTTTGTCGGTGGGGTATCATTTGGGCAGGGTCAGCAAGGCGGACCTAGGCGATACAACGCCTGATCGCCGATGCGGCCAAAAATTCACATGCTTGAACGGAGTTAATATTTTTATGTCCGAATTTGACCAAGAACTTGATGCACGGGGGCTCAATTGTCCACTGCCAATATTACGCGCACGTAAAGCGATAAACGGGTTGGAGAGTGGCCAGATTCTTAAGATTATGGCAACTGATCCCGGGTCGGTTAAAGACTTTGAAGCGTTCGCTAGTCAAACCGGTAACGAATTATTGGAGTCAACCGAAAGTAACGGTGAATTCCACTTTCGGTTGAAAAAGAGTTAAATTCATTTCCCGATTTGCGGCCTAGAGATCTTTCCAGGTCGTCGTACAAATCATTTGTTCAAGGCGCCCGTCGATGGTGACGGGCGTCACAAAAAAGTTTTCTATTGGTTATAGAAAGGCGCTGCATCTGTTGCCAGTTTTGCCTGTTCTTGGCCTAAAACAGCCGCTTCGGCGACACGATTGGCGATGCGCAGCGCTTCGTCCAACTCACCGGCCTGTTGTTTTTCCTTGGCGGCTTCGAGCAATTTGCCCAAGTCTTGAGATGAAGAACCGGTGGCCGGATCGATCAAGCGCCACACATGCCCGGCTTCAGCGGCGGCTGCGAGTTCCGTTTCGGCAGTTTGGATGGCTTTTTCCACGTCCGCAGCTTTGTCCTGGGCTTGCACGCCAGTACCGATTGTTCCGCATGCGGTTATTGACACGATGGTAATTAGGGTTAATAGATTTTTCACGTTTTATCCTCCTGGGATGTTATTTTCGATCTTGAACCACACTATTTTTAGCGAAATTAATACGAAGATACAACACCCAATCGCGGTGAGTTACTTAGCCGCATGCAGTCTAAAACTGCGGTTGCTTATACTAAATCGTTTTATTGACACCAAGAAAAGCCCGCAATTGGGGTAGTGAGGCTTACCAAGCCTATCCAGTTCGGGGTAGGGTTCGTCGTGCAATGTAAGGCTACAATTGAACTCGAGAGATTTTTCGTATCTATAAGAGTATCGCCAATGCTACTAGTATTAGGCTTCCACCGCCCTTAGATTTCCGGCCTACTGAACCACGAGCTAGCCGGATGTCGCGCATCCAAAGTAGGAGTGTTTGAGTATGTCTGAGAAAAAACTCGCTATTATTGCGACCAAAGGTACACTCGATTGGGCGTACCCGCCCTTTATTCTTTCTTCCACCGCCGCTGCACTTGGTTACGACGTGACTATGTTTTTCACTTTTTATGGATTACAACTCATCCGTAAAGACACATCATTAAAAGTCAGTCCATTGGGCAATCCCGGCATGCCCATGCCTATGAATATGGATAAATGGTTTCCGGTAATGGGTACGGCGCTACCCGGTATGGAAGGAGTCATGACCGCTATGATGAAAGATAAGATAAAGAAAAAGGGTGTTGCCAGCATAGAGGAACTACGTTCCATGTGTATCGAAGCTGATGTCAAAATGATCGGTTGCCAGATGACTATCGACTTATTCGATATTAAGCGCGAAGAATTGATTGATGAAATCGATTTGGGTGGCGCTGCGACGTTTTTTGAGTTCGCCGGTGAAGCAGATGTGAGTTTGTTTATCTGATTCTTTGCTTTTAGTAACAAAAAAACGCCGGTCGCTGACCGGCTTTTTTGTGGTTATAGACTATCTTTTAAATCTCGTGACACCAAACATAACCACCAGAACTTGAAGGACAAGCTCTAACAGTGTTAACTATGTCGACTAGCCTTCACTTTGCAGTCCAGCTCAGACTGATCGCAACAAGTTTGCTCAATTATGATTTGTCGTTCTCAATGATGGGAACTGCTGTGCAGTAAACGGTCAACGACTATCTTATGTTTTATGACACTCAGCAATGCTTACCGGGCAGTAAGCTAAGTGACACTGGTTTGTGCTGTCCTTATGCTCTTTGAGGCTCGCGATATTAATTCAGGGGCCGTTTGCATTTTTATTTGTTGTATTACCACTACTGGTATCTCGGTGTGAGGCTACACGACTAGCTGAATCATCTACGCCTGTGATTTGTAATCTTACCCGCAACAGGTGGGATAGTTCGCCAGGAAAGCCGTGGTGTGTCTAGCGTTGCGACCCTTTTTCAGCGTGAGCTAAATCGACCAGTTTTTTCGCCAATTCATCATATTCTTGGCGAAAGCCATCCAGGGTATGTCCGGATTCAGGGGAGAAATAGTCGTTGGGATTAACACCGTTTTGATGTTCATAGTCGATAAACTTTTTCTGCATAGCCAGCATTTTTTGGATGAGTTGCCGTTTTTCACTCACGCTCGTTTACTCCTGCGAAAGTTGATAATAACCAATGATAGTCGCTTTTTGTATGGTTTCCACTACCCCAAAAGTATTGTGCTTTCAGTCGCCACCCTTGCGCATGCTCTCCGGCAGGCCGGCAATGAATCTGACCTGTTTACGCGGATTGCCGGGAAATAGGTCGTACAAGCCCTTGCTACTCACTTTGCGTCCCCATTTACCGGACATGTCTTACTATATGGCTCGAATGTTGGGTTTATGACCACCATTTTTGAAATACTCGTCACGTAGATAATTGATGACATCCCAATGCTGATCGGGTCAGTTCCACGTCTTCCTTGTTGGCCAATTCCTGGTCCGGGCGTTCATTCCAATCTTCTTAACTTACCAAACAACCAGATTCAGTAGTTTCGATTTGTTTTCCGTCAAATTCGGAAGTCATTTGTTTCTCAAGATGATCAATAATTCGTTGGATTATATAGAGATAGAGACCAAAGTCTGAAGTAACGCTCGATTCAAATAGTTTTAACTATGAGCATCATAGAATTATTGATTATTAAATTCATTGTTTTGGCTGTGAATCAAGAGAATTGGTATTTTTTTAACCCCGATTCCCACACGCATCCCCGAATAGGTATTCTTGATTAACCCGATTAGATATTGCTCCCAGTTTGATATGGGTCAAACATCGTGAAACCAATACGTTCAAAATATTTGATTTCATGGGTAAGGTGGAAACGGACGATCAAGCTTTGCCGACGCTCGATTTATCTGGCAAGAGGTTAATAAAATGAAAAACTTATTCCGCGTAACGACGTTTGTTGCTGCATTGGCCTTGGTAGGTTGGCCACTTCAAAGTTTAGCTACGAACGGTTATTTCCAGCACGGTTATGGTGCGAAGAGCAGCGCATTAGCGGGTAATGGAGTCGCCTTCGCGCAAGACGCCATGGATGCAGCCATTAATCCGGCCAACATGGTCATGGTGGGTGACGATCGCCAACTGGGTTTGAGGTTATTCAGTCCTATGCGGGACTACGCTGTCACCGGTGCGCCGACCGGATTTCCAGGTACCGTAGGTCTGTTTTCCGGTACTGTCGAAAGTGAAAACGAACTGTTTCTAATACCTAATTTTGGACGTAACTGGATGCTGTCTAACGATAGTTCCATTGGCTTGACGATTTACGGAAACGGTGGAATGAACACGGAATGGGACGCTGACGATGTTGATCCTTTTGGTTTCGGTACATTTGGTTCAGGCACAGCGGGGGTGGATTTGTCGCAATTATTCATAAACACCACATACGCACGAAAAATCAATTCGACCGTATCATGGGGGGTTAGCGGTATCGTGGCGTTTCAAACATTCGAAGGTAAAGGTGTAGCGAGTTTCGCCGGTTTATCCAATGATCCTGCTAACCTCACTAACAATGGACACGACGACTCGTTTGGGTTTGGTGTTAAAGCAGGCATTTCCGGCGAGGTCGTACCGAATTTATCGTTGGGTGCGAGTTACCAATCCGAAATCAAAATGGACGAATTTGACGATTACGCCGGTCTATTTGCGGAACAGGGGGATTTTGATATTCCTTCGACCTTTACTGTCGGCTTGGCATACCAGAACACAGCGAACTCGGCTTTGTTATTCGACGTCCAAAGGATTAATTACAGCGATGTTAAAGCCGTTAGCAACCCACTGTTTCCCGCCTTCGGAATATGCGCAACCCGCGTGACACCCACTAGTTCGGCTTGTTTGGGTGGTAGTGACGGCATTGGTTTTGGTTGGGAAGACGTCACCGTGTATCGAATCGGTTATCAATGGACAACCGGTAACGATTGGACCTGGCGTGTGGGATTTAGCACGGTTGATCAGCCAATCCCCGATAGTGAAGTATTGTTTAACATTCTCGCACCGGGCGTAGTGGAAGAACATTTTACCGGCGGGTTCTCTAAAGACCTTGGCAACAATTCGGCGCTGGATGTCAGTTTCATGTATGCACCCAGTGTCAGCGTGTCGGGACCCAACCCGCTGGAAGCACCCGGTACACAGGAGATTGAGCTTGAAATGAAACAGTTTGCAGCATCGGTTAACTGGAGCAAACGATTTTGAAAAATCTAGCAAATAACCGCTCTCTTCAGCGAGTGGCGATGAGTGTGATGATTGTCATCGGGTGGGGCACATCGGCACACGCGCAAGATGCGTCTGTCTTAATGTCGGCAGAATGGGGTACCAAAGCCTGTGAAGCATGGAATGCAGAGCCGGTGTTGACCGGCCAACTGGTAGAGTCGGAATGGATTAACAACGATGCGGACCGCGGTTATAAAGTCATACATGTGTATCGTACGGATTGTGGCGATGCGCCAACCGCTGAGTTACGTATTGTTGAAAAAAACGGTAAGGCCATGTGTGATTATGGCGGTTTAGTCCAGAATGCCGAACTGAACACCAAAGTAGACTACACGATGCACGCGACCACTCAACGTTGGCAAGAAATGGGTTCTGGAAAGTACGGGCCCATGAGAGCCATGATGTTGCGCCGCTTGAAGTTTTCAGGACCAAAATGGGAAGCGATGAAAAACATGGGTCCGTTTAAATCTTTTTTGCTGTTAGTCGGCAAGACTCCTTCAACAGTAGACACGTGTCCGGAGTAATTGCCATTCTGACTAGAAGAATGGTCGCAAAAATAGTGTGTGGTAAGTTGGTTACTCTGTCAGCACCGGTATTTTGTAATAGTCAAGGCTGTATTTTAGCGGTATCTTACTTAATTAAGATGCCATACAGTCTCGCAGTGACTAATGTTGGCGTGGAGAGTCATCAATAATCCAATCGAAGTGAAACGACATTGCTAGACAAACTCGACTGGATTCAGCAATTCCCGAGTTTAAACCAACTCAGCAACCGATCACGCGATCAACTAGAACAACAAGCTGCGTCTGTATCGATTGCGGCGGGTACTAAGGTATTTGCGCCGGGACAGGGATGCGACAATTATTTTTTGATCGTCAATGGCGTGGTTCGTGTGCAACAGTTATCCGAAACTGGCCGTGAAATTGTTCTTTACCGTGTTGGGGGTGGTGAAACCTGTGTGTTGACTACTGCCGCATTGTTGGCCCATGAAGCCTATGCAGCAGAAGGTATAGCGGAAACCGACGTGCAGGCCATCGTTGTTCCGAGGCAGGTATTCGACACACTAATCGATACGGATCCCAAGTTTCGTGAGTTTGTTTTTAAGAGCTATGCCACCCGGATTGTGGATCTGCTGTTGCTGGTTGAAGAAGTCGTGTTTCACCGTGTCGATGTTCGACTGGCGGAAAGATTACTAGCACAACGGGATTCTAAAGGCGTCGTTAAAATGACCCATCAGGAGTTGGCAGTGGAACTTGGAACTGCCCGCGAAGTGATCAGCCGCCAACTCAAAGAATTCAAGCGGCGGGGTTGGTTACGTCTTGAACGTGGTGCCATAGTACTGACGGACCCCGCTAGCATTGCAACGCTAGCCGGTTATCATACTCAGTGACTTTGTCACTGACACTAAGACCGGTAAATGATTTCATACACTGTGTCATTTCAATTCACCTTAATAGAAAGAGGATGCAGTTATGAAAAATGTTGGAACCATTGATAGAATAATTCGAGTAGTTGCCGGTATCGTATTGATAAGTCTGGTTTTTATTGGTCCTAAGACTCCATGGGGTTGGATAGGTATTGTCCCGCTGCTGACAGCCTTTATCAGTTTTTGCCCCGCCTACCGTTTGCTCGGTATTAAGACAATCAAAAATATACCGGAGTCCAACACAAAACCGGCTGTTTAGGGTTCGCCTATGAGTGTATCGGAAACGGTGGTACCCATCGAAACCGGTGATACCGGTGGTGCAGTCTTTTTTGAGCAGGTCGCTTCTTCAAACCTGGTGACCGTACAACTGAGTCTGAATTAATACATCTAATTGCCACCTACACGGTATGATTTATCGTTTAGCTTTGTAGCTAAAAGTTTGGCGGTTGCGAATCGTTAGTTGCGCCTTCTACGTTTTAACCACAACAATGGTCAATTTGTGTATGATCTGACTGCTCTACCGTTAGCACCTGAATAGACAGGGGGGATGAATGGTTGAAATACAGTACAAGCACGACGGTTCGCGACGCCGTTACTTATCGAAACGCGTTGAACGAACTACGGCTATCAAGAGTAATACGTCGTCTTCGGGGCTACCCTTCGGTAAAAGCCGGCTCATCTCGCAGGCCCTAGATGAGATGCAATCCGACATGAAGGCGATCGGTTTTATTAAGAAAAACGGTTCAAAATAGTCAAGCCCTGTGGATGATCCGACACGCTTCGGCAGTGATTTTGCCTTGGATCAGTAATACTTTCACTTGTCGAAGCCCGGTAATGCATGAACAACGTTGAGAAATTTATCTCTCAGATCTTTGATCCATTACAATGGGGCAGGTCACCTGTAGTTAATCTACCTGGTAGTATAAATTTTGCGGGTGATTGGCTTGGGCGAAAAAGTGCCAGCGCTCCAACAACAAACCAAAATACTGGATGACAAACGCTCCGGTAAAAACACCCCAAGCCCCTTGTCGAGTTATCCCGATGGCGAACAAAATCAAGGGTACTACGAATATTAAAACGATGGATGAGCGCATGACGGTGGTTAACACCCATTCGGATTGTTTATGAAAGAATTCGCGTGTGTTGAAAGAGCCCCCCATAAACCCAACTGCTTGTTGATTGATTTGATTATGTCTTACGCCTATAGCCGTCTGTATGGTGGATTTCGGTGTGATGTGATTGTTGCGCCAAAAACTGAATAATTTGAGCGGTAGCGCTAAAAGAATCAATCCACAAGAGATTACTGCCAAAGGTTTCACCGCAGATGGCGCATAGTGTCCGGCATGGGCTGTGGCGAGTACAAATCCGGACACGAGGCCGAGCAAAGTGAAATTCGCCACTGTTATCGGTGTTGCCCACTCCTGCAGGAACTTAATACAGGCGTAGATCATGCCCGTGCATAAAAACAACACCAAGACCGCAACCAAGCCGATCGCACCAATCACTATGGTTGTAGGAGTTTGACCGCCTGTTGTGTCCGCAGCGGATTGTGCCGCCGTATAAAGCAGAATTAGCAGCATTGCTATCGGTAGCACAATGACTTCACGCGACAACCAAGATGTTCGCCACATCGCCGCAGCACGCCACGCCCGTTCGGGCCGGCCTAAATGAAAAAATGATGCGATTAAACCTGCGGCCAGGAATAACAATGATGCCAATGCACCATTGACAAAAAATGCACGATTTTCAGTGTTTACCCAGCCAAAGTATTCAGCACAATATAAGGCGACGAATAAACCTTGACCGACGCCAATAAGTGTCGTAAGCAAAATGACGGAGAAAGCGGGATGCATATTGGGTTGATTAGTTAATCATTGTAGTAGGAGCGAGTTGCAACCGCCAGGGATGGTGGAAGTGCTGGCGCTGCAGGAGCAAGCGGCAGCCTCGCGAAATACACGATGGCTGCAATCGCGAATGCATATATTCCGGGCGGTGCATGATTTAGACTACCAACTGGTTACGTCGTCTAATGTTTGTTCTTTGACAGGTCCAACTGGTCTGTCGAGTTCTTTTAGGAGCGGATTGTCTGCTCGGGTTAATTCATCCTCATGAATAGTGATGCTGGTTTTTCTTCTTGGCAAATAGTGATTCGCTGGCTTAGTTCCCCATTCAGGTTGCAACTGATAACCACCGTGCTCACGAATGGCTTCGGAGACTTCCGAGTCGGGATCGTGTACATCGCCATACAACCTCGCGTTGGTCGGGCACGCCAGGACACATGCCGGTTTGCGTTCCGTTTTCGGCAAGCCTTCGTTATAAATCCTGTCCACGCACAGGGTACACTTGGCCATGACTTTACGTTTCGGATCGACCTCCCGCACCCCATACGGGCAGGCCCAGGCGCAATATTTACAACCGATGCATTTATCATAGTCCACCAGGACAATACCATCTTCCTCACGTTTATAGCTGGCACCGGTTGGGCAAACCGGTACGCAGGGCGGATCCTCACAATGCAGACAGGATTTTGGAAAATGCACGGTCTGGGCATTTGGATACTCGCCCACTTCAAATGTTTGCACACGGTTAAAGAATGCACCGGTTGGGTCTTTCCCATAGGGCATCACATCGGCCAGGGTTCCCGAAACCCCCGAAGTATTCCATTCCTTGCAACTAGTGACGCAGGCGTGACAACCCACGCAAACGTTAAGGTCGATGACCAGCGCGAGTTGTGTCATTGAGTTGCATTCTTGAGACGCCCGGCAAAATAGCTAAGGTGTTTTGCAGGTTTATGCGACTGCCCGGGAAACGTTTTTATCGCAGCGATCTGCGGCTGACTGATCTGACTGACCTGATTAGTATCCTTGTAAATACGCACGCAAACGTCATACCAGGCAGCCTGACCGGTAACCGGATCGGCGTTGGATACGGGTTGATCACTCGCCGCAGGCAGCTCTTCCGTGATTAAGTGATTCAGCAAAAAGCCTCGCTGGGATTCATTCGCGTGTTTGTCTAAAGACCACGCACCCGGCACTTTGCCGATGGCATTCCAAGTCCATACCGTACCCGGTTCGACGGCTTGTGAAAAGCGGCATTGACAGCGTACTTTACCCCACATCGATTCCACCCAAATCCAGTCACCATTGGCAATACCGTTTTGCTCGCCGGTGACCGGATTGATGTGCAAATAGTTGTGGCTGTGAATCTGTCGTAGCCAGGCATTCTGCGAATCCCACGAGTGGTACATGGCCATGGGTCGTTGGGTGATTGCATTGAGCGGATATTTTTGCCGGTCGTTTTTTTGCGTTTCCAACGGCAAGTAATAAAACGGCAGTGGGTCGAAGTACGTTTCGATGCGTTCACGATATCTGTCCGGTGGTTGCCGACCGGGTCGTTTGTCTTGTGCGGCAAGACGAAATTTTTGCAATACCTCTGAATAGACGTGCAACAAAATAGGGTCGGCATGACGCACTAACCGGTGGCGTTGAGCCCATTCAAGGTAACCTTTATTAAAGTTGCGCATGTATTGATACGATTTTGGTAATTCGTAGTGAAACACACAATTGTTCTTAGCGTACATTTGCCACTGGTCGGGATTAGGTTCTCCGGACATGAATTTCTCCCCGCTTTTACCGCGCCAACCGGATAGAAAACCAATACCCGATCCGGGTTCGGTTTCGTAGTTGAGGATAAAATCCGGGTAATCACGATATTTACGCGTCCCGTCCTGATGGACAAACGCCGGTAACCTCAAGCGGCTGGCGATTTCGATCAATACTTCTTGAAACGGCTTGCACTCGCCTTTAGGAGGTAATACCGGTATACGAACTGCGTCAACGGGTCCTTCGAATTCTGAAATCGGTCTGTCCAGCATGGACATCACATCATGCCGTTCAAGATAAGTCGTATCGGGCAACACTAAATCGGCAAAAGCCGTCATCTCCGATTGAAAAGCGTCCGCAACGATAATGAATGGAATTTTGTATTCGCCGTTCTCGCCTTTATCGTTTAGCATCTTGCGTACTTGCATGGTATTCATGGTGGAATTCCACGCCATGTTGGCCATGAAGATCATCAGTGTGTCGATGGGATATGGATCACCACGCCATGCGTTGGTAATAACGTTATGCATTAGCCCGTGTACCGACAACGGGTATTCCCATGAAAATGCCTTGTCAATTCGCACCGCTTCACCCTGCGCATCGACAAACAAATCTTCGGGTTCGCCGGGGAATCCCAAGGGCATACCGTCCAGTGGCGAATTCGGTTGCACCGCGTCCGGACTGTTCGGTGGTTTTGCACACGGTGGTATCGGTCTTGGAAACGGGGCCTTGTGCCGAAAGCCACCGGGCCGGTCTATTGTTCCAAGTAAGGTCATTAATATGGACAGCGCGCGAATGGTGTGAAAGCCGTTGGAATGTGCCGCCAACCCACGCATGGCATGAAATGCAACCGGGTTTCCGACAACGGTGGCGTGTTCGTTACCCCACGCATCGGTCCAGGCAATGGGCATCTCGATTTTACTGTCGCGGGCCGTGATTCCCATCTCGTGGGCCAACCGGCGAATGGTCGCCGCCGGCACACCGGTGATACCCTCAGCCCACTCCGGCGTATGGTCTTCTAACCGGTCCACTAATAATTGAAAAGCTGTCTTGACCGGTGTGCCGTCTTGCAACGTAAATGCGCCAAGTAAATTCGGAACGGCGTCGGGATCGTGGGTATCGATTTGTTGATTTGTCTTTCTGTCCCACCACCATTTATTCATGGGTTCGATACAACCTTCTTCCACCGGAAGATCGGACCGGGCGAATAGTCCAAATTCATTACTGGATTCATCGGCATTGACCAACTGCGCCGAATTTGTGTATTGGATTAAGAAATCGCGGTCGAACAAACCTTGTTTTACGATCTCCCGGTTTAGGGCCAGCAGTAAAGCGCCATCGGTACCCGGTTTAATCGGAACCCATTCATCCGCTATCGCAGAGTAACCCGTTCGTACTGGGTTGATGGATATGAACTTTCCACCGGCGCGTTTGAATTTCGATATCGCGATCTTGAGCGGATTGGAGTGATGATCTTCGGCCGTACCGATCATAACAAACAATCTAGCGCGCTCCAGATCGGGTCCACCGAATTCCCAAAACGATCCGCCTATGGAATAAATCATTCCCGCGGCCATATTGACTGAGCAAAATCCACCGTGCGCCGCGTAATTAGGCGTTCCAAACTGCTTGGCGAACAAACCGGTCAATGCCTGCATTTGATCCCGACCCGTAAACAAGGCAAATTGCTTGGGATCGGTGGCACGAATATGCGACAGACGATCTTCAATGATCTGGAATGCGTCATCCCAGTCGATGGCTTCGAAGTCCGCGGCGCCACGGTCGCTGCCCGCTTTTCTTTTCAAGGGTTTTGTCAGCCGTGCCGGCGATACCTGTTTCATAATACCCGATGCGCCTTTGGCACAGATCACACCTTTATTCAGTGGATGTTCGGGATTCCCCTCGATATAGCGTACTTCGCCGTCGCGTAAAGTAACGCGAATACCGCAACGGCATGCACACATATAGCACGTCGTATTTTTGATTTCGATTTTGCCGGGGATGGATTTTGTTTCCGGCCTAACTCTGTTCAATATTTTTCTTCCTTCTTTTACGTGTACGATAACGAAGAAATACGTTAAATACTCATCAAAATATTTTTTGTTGGTATCGGCCACCAGCAGCCAATGAACCTGTTTGGGAACCCCTGAATGGTTCAGGGGTTCCTCGAGGAGTTTCTAATATTTGGTACTAGTTTGTTCGTGAATGGCGGCGATACCTTTGTGGGGAACGAATAGCCCACAGCCCATCGTCCGGTGTGGGCCAAGTCCTGTCTGCTGCATGCGGATGGACTCCCCGGCTTCTAAATCTGCTAACAACACGCTTTTTACAAAAACCGGTTTGTCCGGTGTCGCGAATGTCAAGGTTCTTCCGCACAATAATTTGCGCACTTGAATGCCCATTTGGTTTAACTCGTTGGCAATACGGGTATTAAATCTGGGCTCATCTTCCTTTTGGTAGGTTACAACATAACGAGAGAATAGCGTGCTGTGATCGTTCAGAGTTTTGACCGTGACCTCTCCGACGGTGAGAATATGTTCGCCAACGTTGAGTTGCTTGCCCACTAATGTTTCGGCGTCGGTTATGCGTTCTTTAGGTAAGCGAAGGGTTAAGCGTGTACGTTTTGAAAGTTGCAAGACATCCTGGGCTGAGTTTTCAGGGCGCTGCCATCCGTTTCCCGACTCCGCACCATGGATGAGGTGAATTCCGGCGCGTGATTCTCGATCAATCCATGCGAGTTCGGCGCATATTGCTTTGGACAATTCATACGCGTGGTCCAGGGGGAGTGTGCGGCATACAAGTCGAAAGGCGAGATCGACGACACTATCGTCCGGCGCGTGACGCGAAGTGTCTTCAGGTTCCTGCCAAAATTCCATCGCTTTTGCTCTGTAAATTAGACCCCAAAATAGCCGAGCGAAGACGAGACGAAAACGGTCGAAAAAGCGCACGACTGCAGGGATGCAGGAGGTAGAACGACGCAGGAAGCCAAAGTCGAGTGTATATGACCATACATGAGCATTTTGAGACTGTTTTTAACGACGTATCGGCAAAGCGCAGGCATTTTGAGGTTTAGTGCACAGGTAGTTTGGCATGTATTGCAACACGATCCACCCACCAGTCGTCCTGCACTAATACGTCGATCACGTTACGCAGTCGCACCAGGAACTTTGATGGATCGTTCAGTTCCAGTTTTTCCAACCAGGCCTGAAAATCTTCTTGTTCCTCGATGCCGCTATGACGTCGGGCGACGCTGCCCAGTAACTGCATGCAAAAAGCGTAAATCTTCGAGTTGTTTCCCTTGCGCCCTCAGATCGGTGACATACGCGGCCGTGGCGGCTGCCACCGCGGCGCCATCAGCGCTTTCGGGTGTTTCTTCGACAATATTTTGCAACATGGCCACCGTTAACTCGGGTTCGATGGGGAAGGTGACCGCCAACCACACGCCTTGCCCAAGGGCATTCAGCGAACCGGCTTGATTGCATTGGAACAAAATATCACAGCACTGCACTGCATCTTCCCACATCTCACGGCCGGCGAAGGTGTCGAATGCCTGTTTACCCAGTTCCCAGGCTTCATCGCCGCGTTCGAGATTAACCAGCAAGGCGCTTTGATCCCTTTGCGACCGGGCGTGCCCCACCACATCATCTTGCGGAATTTCCCGACTGCGCTCACGCAGAGCAACGAGACGTGCCTGCAAGGCTTGTTCGGATTCACCAGTTTCTTCGCCGCTTTCGGCACCGAGGTCAAATCGGGTGTTTAAATATTTCATACTATTCTGGGGACAACATTGACTCTAAGTTTTTTCATCCAGTGCAGCGGTAAAAGCCGCTTCCAACCGGTCTTCCCAGTTGTTCGGGGTGTCAGGAAATGTAGGTTTAATGTCCATACGGAAAAACATTTCGCCGTCGCGGGCTTTTTTCTTAACCACATCGATGAGTTGGTCAAAGCTGTCAAGAGAATGGTGTTCCAACAATATTTCGCTGAGCCATAACATGCGGCCGGACTAGCTTGGGCGGTGACCAAAGTCGCACATTTCAGTGCCAATAACCCGATCGTAAAATCTCGCCCGGTATAACAGGCGGTTTGACGCGCCGGTGTCGTCATCTTCAAATGCGGTACGGCTATGTAAAACGTTATTGCAGATAATGCCCTGGTTGCTTTGAAGTTTGTGCGTGATTGCATATAGCTCGCAGATATCGATAGCTTTCCTTAAAGCGCCTAATGCCGCTTCTGCCTCATTGGCGGTACTCCATGCAATATAGGTTTGTCGGGCAGTGTAACGCATGTGTAAGGACCCACTGACTGGGTCAATAGAAAATACCGGCCCACTTTGTCGTTCGCGTATTAACTGACCGTTTTCGTGATTCGGTGGGATACTCATTACCGTTGGATCGAATAGTCTCCATAACGCATTCGGATAATGGTCGCGCAAGTGGATGTATACCAGGTCCGGGTCCAACAGCGTGTTTTCGCCCCCTTTGGTTGCTGGCCGCACACAATGCAACATGAAAGCACGAATAGTCCGTTCAGATGTGTTGTAGTAACCATCGGTGTGCCAGTTGATGGCCTTGGTAGTATAAGGAATATAACGCTGACGGGTGGGCTCATCGCTTGCTTGAATGGTGGCGATTCGATCAGCATCGGCTTGTAAGTGGCCGTCTAGCCGATTGAGTCCTAGTTGCGTGGCGAGCGAGCGTAAATCCGATTTGGAAAATTCACTCGCCGCATCGCATTGGTAGATGACCATATTCACCGCGCGCAATCGGCACAACAACGCTGATCGTTCCATCAGGGTCAAGGTGTGCGGGTTTTTGATGGAAACACAAAGCTTGTGTTTTACAATTGAATACTGGTCGAGTTTCCATTGCCGCCAAGTCTGATAACTGTCGTCATTCGCCGCACCGAATGGCGATCGAGCAGCGCCATCGTGGGCCTTCGCGACCACTGCGCCAGTTGTTTTCACCCTGTTTGCCGGGCTATGTATATTCTCCAACATTTCGACCACGCATTCTAAGCAAGCTGTCTGTAACTTGTAAGCTGCCCAGGGTGGATGCCCTGCATGAACGTGTTTTTCATTGTTTGGCTACCCTAACATATCGCACTACTCGAACCACAAAGGATGTTCCGTCTAAACCAATGATAGTTAAGATAAAATTCTCTACAATGGATAATAAGAGTCAAACGCAGGGTAATACGCTTTAAATACTGTATCTCATAGGAGATAGTGGAAAAATATTCATCGCTCCCTAACAGGAGAATGTGTTAAGTGCTTGCACCGCTTACAATATTTAACAGTACGAAGCCAAGTTGCTATTTGTAGTTACCGAACTCCAGATAGTGTAACTACTGGCTCGCAACTTTACGACGTTCCGCAACAGAGGAGACCAGACGTTATGTCGGAAAACAAACATCCCACTCCCATGCTCGATGAACTGGAAAACGGGCCGTGGCCAAGTTTTATTTCGGGCATAAAGCGTATGCGCGATGATCATCCCGATAGTAGGATCAACGGTGTGGCGAACGATTTGCTGGGTCAGTTGGAGCATTCCTACGAAACCCGCAAAGGCTATTGGAAAGGTGGCACCGTCAGCGTTTACGGTTACGGTGGCGGCATTATTCCGCGGTTTTCCGAAGTGGGAAAACAGTTTCCAGAATCAAAGGAATTTCACACGCTACGCGTGCAACCGCCGGCAGGTAATTTTTATACCACTGATATTTTGCGTCAGTTGGGCGAGAGTTGGGAGAAGTGGGGCTCAGGCTTGGTGACCTTTCATGGTCAGACCGGCAACATCATGTTCATCGGCGCTACCACCGAGAACACACAACATTTTTTCGATGAAATTAACGACTATGGTTTTGATCTCGGTGGGGCAGGGCCGTGTGTTAGGACGGCGATGTCTTGTGTCGGTTCGGCGCGTTGTGAGCAGTCCTGCGCCAACGAGCACAAGATTCACCGTACCCTCGTTAACAATTTCACCGATGATGTGCATCGTCCTGCGCTGCCGTACAAATTCAAATTCAAAGTGTCTGGTTGTCCGAACGATTGCATGAACTCCATCGAGCGGGCGGATATGGCGATTATCGGCACTTGGCGCGACGACATCAAAGTCGATCAGGATGAGTTTAAGGCCTATCTTGACTTGAAAGGCCGGCAACATGTGATCGATAACATTATCACCCGTTGTCCGACGAGATGTATGTCATTAACCGATGATGACAAACTGGAAATCGACAACCGCAACTGCGTTAAATGCATGCACTGTTTGAATGTGGTGCCAAAAGCGCTGTCACCGGGTGATGACAAAGGGGTTTCCATTTTAATCGGCGGGAAACGCACACTGAAAATCGGCGACTTGATGGGTACGGTTATCGTTCCATTTATGAAGATGGAGACCGAAGAAGATTACGAACGCATTGTTGAGATTGCCGAGGAAACCATCGACTTCTGGGCGGAGAACGGCCTCGAGCACGAGCGTTGTGGCGAAATGATAGAACGCATCGGTTTGGTGAATTTTCTTGAGGGTATTGGTGTGGATGTCGATCCCAACATGGTCAGCCATCCGCGTGAGAGTTCGTATGTGCGTATGGACGGTTGGGACGAGGAAGCCGAGAAATGGTTCCAACGCAAGGCCGAAGAGAAGTCTGCGGCCGCGGCGGCAGCGTGAAGCGGCGACCTGAGTGTAAGCGGAGATACTGATGGCTAAAAGAGAAATGCGTCAACCGATCGAATCGGGTTGTCCCGACGGTTTTCAATACATGCATCCCGTGATGTTAAAGAATTTTGGCAACTGGAAGTGGCATGATCATCCACGACCGGGTGTTTTACGGCATGTCGCGCACAGTGGCGACACTATTTGGACAGTCAAGGCCGGTACGCAACGTATATTGGATATGTTTACGCTGCGCAAGCTGTGTGACATTGGTGATAAATATGCTGATGGATACGTGCGCTTTACCATTCGCAGTAATATCGAATACATGGTGGTGGACGAGGCTAAGGTCGATCCGTTAATCGAGGCTTTGGAAGCGGAGGGTTTTGTGGTGGGTGGCACGGCTAACTCTGTGGCCATGATCTCCCACACGCAGGGTTGGTTGCATTGTGATATTCCCGGCACGGATGCGTCCGGCGTGGTGAAATCCATGATGGACGAACTCATTGACGAGTTCAAAAACTGCAACATGCCCAATCGTGTTCATATCACTACATCATGTTGCCAAATCAATTGCGGTGGACAAGGTGACATCGCTATCAACGTGCAACATACCAAGCCGCCAAAAATCAATCATGACCTAGTAGCGAATGTTTGTGAACGGCCTTCGGTTGTCGCACGTTGTCCGGTAGCGGCTATCCGTCCCGCACAAGTAAATGGCAAACCGACCCTGGAAGTCGACGAGAAAAAATGTATTTGTTGTGGCGCTTGTTACCCGCCGTGTCCACCCATGCAGATCAACGACCCCGAGCACACCAAGCTCGCCATCTGGGTAGGCGGTAACCACTCCAACGCACGTTCCAAACCCAGTTTTCAGAAGCTGGTCGCCTCGGGTATTCCGAACAACCCACCGCGTTGGCCGGAAGCAACGGCGATTGTCAAACGCATACTCAAGGTCTACAAGGAAGACGCTAAAGATTGGGAACGTATCAACGATTGGGTAGACCGTATCGGTTGGCCGCGGTTTTTCGAACTTACCGGTTTACCGTTTACCAAATATCACATCGATAATTGGCGTGGTTCACGAAAGAGTCTGAACGCATCAACACACATAAGATTCTAGATGAAATTCTCGATTATGGTGACGGAGGGGCCCTACACCCACCAGGCGTCCGATACCGCGTACAACTTTACTAAGGCGGCGCTGGAACAGGGGCACGACATTTTTCGCGTGTTTTTTTATCACGACGGTGTTAACAATGGCACACGGCTGACCACGCCACCGCAGGACGATCGTAATATCGTAAATCGTTGGAGTGAGTTGGGACAGCAATATGAACTCGACTTAGTGGTTTGCGTCGCAGCCGCGCAACGCCGGGGTATTGTGGATGCTGATGAGGCGAAGCGTAATAGTAAAGATGTAGACAATATCGCGCCCGGTTTTCGTATTTCCGGTTTGGGTCAGTTGATCGAAATGGGTATACAGTCAGACCGTACTTTGGTCTTTGGAGACTAACGAATTATGAATCGATCGAAAAATAGGCGAGCGATACTGAGACGACGCGGAAACGCTCGAAAAAGCGCAGCGTATTTGCGAATACGTGAGTATTTTGAGGTTGTTTTTAACAGCGTATTAGCAAGCGCAGGCATTTTGAGATAGGTTCATGGAAGAAGCTCCGCAAACATCCGGCGTCGTTAAGCGGTTTATGTATGTCAATCGCCATGCGCCGTATGGAACGGTGTATGCATTGGAAGGTCTGGAAGTGGTGTTGATTGGCGCGGCATTCGATCAGGATGTCAGCATGGCGTTTATTGACGACGGCGTTTTTCAATTAGTCAAGGATCAGGATACGAAAGACTCCGATATGAAAAATTTTTCTCCCGCTTACAAGGCGTTAGGCGACTATGATGTCAATAAGTTGTATGTGGAGAAGGAATCGTTGGACGCGCGCGGTTTAGAGGAGTCCGATTTAATGGAATTGACCTGGGAAGACGAGGACGACGACTGGGCCGAGAAATCATCCATACATATCGTGAGTCGTGATGAGTTGGCGGGTTTGATTGCCGAGCAAGACGTGGTTTTGAATTTTTAAATTGTAGGTCGATAAATGCTACACACCGTCAATAAATCACCTTTTGAAAAAAATAGCCTGGACACCTGTCTGCGGCTTGCGTTGCCGGGCAGCACCATATTGTTTATTGAAGACGGCGTCTATGCGACGGTGCGTGGAACTCAGCTGGAAGAGAAGATTACTGCTGCGATGAAACAACATTCGTTCTACGCCCTGGGACCGGATTTAAAGTCTCGCGGACTGCAGAACGGCAAACTGATCGAAGGCATCGACATTGTCGGCTATGACGGGTTTGTAAAGCTCGCGGCTGAACACGACAAAGTTCAATCTTGGTTATAGTGAATTTAAAATTGGCGTACTTAGGAGGCCATTATGTCATTTGAAATTAACGGTAAAACATACGAGACCGACGAAGAAGGTTATCTCGCCAACTTGAGCGACTGGAGTAAGGATGTCGCAGAGAAGATGGCGGCTGATGACGACTGCGAATTGTCCAATAATCATTGGGAAGTGATCAATTTCTTGCGTGAGTACTATGAGGAATATCAAATTGCACCGGCGGTAAGGGTGTTGACCAAGGCCATCGGTAAAAAGCTCGGCAAGGATAAAGGCAACAGCAAGTATTTATACGAGTTATTTCCATATGGTCCCGCGAAACAGGCGTGTAAATATGCGGGGCTGCCCAAGCCGACCGGCTGCGTATAAATCGATCTCAAAATGTCTGCGCTTTGTCGATACTTCGTTAAAAACAGTCTCAAAATGCTCATGTATTCGCAAATACGCTGCGCTTTTTCGATTGTTTTCGCCTCGTCTCGACAGCGCTCGCCTATTTTGAGATAGGTTCTAGTACAAACGCACGGCGCCTGCCATGCTGTTGGCTATTGTATTCGGAATATTATTCTATCTCGCGGCGCTGATTTTAATCATAGGCGTTGTTAGTCGCATACGGCATTACGCAAAAACCCCTGCACCCCTCGTAATACCCACGACTCCTGCGCCAACCACCCGGGGCGGTGTGGTCGCACGCATGTTCCGTGAAGTCGTGTTTTTCGAAAGCCTGTTTAAAGGCAGCAAATGGACCTGGTTGTTTGGGTGGTTGTTTCACTTCGGCATGTTAGTGGTGTTATTGCGTCATTTGCGTTATTTCACCGAACCCGTGTGGTCGTGGGTGGCGATGATGCAATGGGCCGGTGTGTATGCGGGTTTCGCAATGGTGATTGGATTGGCCGGTTTATGCGCTCGACGTTTGTTGGTTGATCGTATTCGCTACATTTCAGCGCCGTCGGATTATCTGATGCTGATTCTGTTATTCGCCATCGCTGTAACTGGTCTGCTTATGAAATATGTGTGGCATACGGACATCATGTCGCTAAAAGCGTTTACCATGGGTCTAATAACCTTTAACTGGAGTCCGTTGCCTGCTGCCCCTTTGCTGTTGATACACCTGTTACTCGTCATTGCCTTAATGCTGATTTTTCCTTTCAGCAAGTTGTTGCACGCCCCCGGTGTATTTTTTAGCCCGACCCGCAATATGCCGGATACACCACGCGAACATCGCCACATTGCCGCATGGGCAAAGCAATTGAAAGTGGAAAGTAAACCGAGTACGTAGATCGCGAACAGGATACTCAAATGGCGGCGCCCGCAAAACAAGAATTCGAAACTCCGGTACTTAGGGAGTATCCAGTCATTCCACCGATTCAGGTGAATGCCATGGCGCACAGCAAACCGTTCGTGGCCAAACCGGAACATCAACAAACGTTGGGTTTTCCCGGTGAGTTGGTGGACGATTGGAAAAGTGTTGCGCTTAATAAAATGGAAGAGTTGCTGGGCAAGTACCGTTCCTTGCCGGTGTTTCTCGACGCTTGCGTCAAATGTGGCGCTTGTACGGATAAATGCCACTACTATCTGGGCACAGCCGACCCAAAGAACATGCCAGTGGCGCGGCAAGATTTGTTGCGCAAGGTGTACCGGCGTTATTACACCTTCGCGGGCAAGCATTTCCCCAAGTTGGTTGGCGCGGTCGATCTTACCGAAGAAGTCATCGACGATTGGTATAAGTATTATCACCAATGTTCCGAATGCCGGCGTTGTTCGGTGTACTGTCCTTACGGTATCGACACCGCCGAAATCACTATGGCTGGACGCGAGATTCTCGACTCCATCGGTGTAGGGCAAAAGTACTCCAATGAGATCATCGGCAAGGTGCACAAGATCGGCAACAATCTTGGTTTGCCGGAACCGGCGTTGGCCGATACCCTGGAAGGTTTGGAGGAAGATGTCGAGGAAGACACTGGCGTTAAAGTTAAATTTCCATTGGATGAGCAGGGCGCGGATGTATTATTAGTAACGCCATCCGCGGACTTTTTTGCCGAACCGCATGTGGACGGCTTGATGGGTTATGGCAAGGTCTTTCACCAGGCGGGCATTAGCTGGACTTTGAGTTCCCACGCGTCGGAAGCGGCAAATTTCGGAATATTTATCGGCAACTACGAAAATATGCAAAAAGTGGCTATGCGTATTCGTGAGGCCGCGGTGGATCTCGGTGTCAAACGCATTGTCGTTGGCGAATGCGGTCACGCCTGGCGGGTAGCCTACAGTTTCTGGAACACTTTGATCGGACCGTTCGATTTTCTCGACCCCAACTATCCAGCGCCCCAGCATATTTGCGAATTCACCTATGATTTATTGCAGAAGGGGGCGTTAAAACTGCGGCCAGAAGAAAACGACGACAAGGTGGTTACCTTTCATGATTCCTGCAACGTGTCGCGCGCATCGCGTATGGGCGATATGCCGGGCGGCCAATTTGTTATTCCCCGCGAAATACTTAAAGCCGCGTGCAATCATTTTGTCGATATGGCACCGGACGCTATCAATGAAAATACATTTTGTTGTGGCGGTGGTGGCGGACTATTAACCGATGATCTGGTGGAGCTGCGAGTGAAGGGCGCGTTGCCGCGTATGGAAGCGTTAAAACAAGTTATAGAAAATGACGGTGTCACACACATGGCGGCGATTTGTGCTATCTGTAAGAGTCAATTCACCAAAGTGTTGCCGTACTACGGCATGGGTATGGACATGATTGTCAGTGTGCATCAACTGGTAGGCGATGCGCTTGATTTGGGTGCGGGGGAACAGTTATGACGCTGTTAGTGAAGGGGTTTGATCGGCTAAATCCACGACGGCATTCTGTTGTTCGTATCGTTTTGTTCTCCTTGTTCTTGTTCGCTTCATCGTTAGTCGCTGCGCAGGAAACTGCCAAGCATGGTGAGTTTATTGGCGCCATGGAAACGGTGATGCCGGATTGGTTTAAGGAGAGTTTTCTCGATTTCGAAGAAGACATCGCCGAAGCGGCAGCCGAGAACAAACGCCTTATGCTTTATTTTCATCAAGATGGTTGCCCGTACTGCAACGCCCTGGTCGAGCACAATTTCGCGCAGAAGGATATCTACGACACGGTGCGCGAAAAACTGGATGTGGTGGCCATCAACATGTGGGGCGATCTTGACGTCGTTCATGTGGGCGGTAAGAACTTTACCGAAAAAACCTTGGCCGAGGCGTTGCGTGTTAACTACACACCGACACTGATGTTCTTCGACGAGCAAGGCAAAGTGGCTTTGCGCCTCGACGGATACTATCCCCCGGAACAATTCCGTTTGGCGCTGGATTATGTGAACCAGCATAAGGAAAAGGAACTCTCATATAACGACTATCTGGCGGCCATTTCACCGCCGGCACAAGACGGCGATCTCAATAAACAATCTTTTTTCATGCCGCCGCCCTATGAACTGGTACGCAAAGAAAATGCCCGCCCCCTGGCGGTGTTCTTTGAACAAAAACAATGCGAGCAATGCGATGTCCTGCACGAAAACACATTAAGCGATCCATCGACCCGGGAAATTATTGAACAATTCGACACCGTGCAATTGGATATGTGGGCGGATACGCCGCTGGTCACGCCGTGGGGAAAGAACACGACCGCACGGCAATGGGCTAACGAGCTGGGTATCAAATTTGCGCCTTCCATAGTGTTATTCGATAGAACCGGCAATGAAGTGATGCGCACCGATGCTTTTTTAAAAACGTTTCATGTTCAATCCGTTTTCGACTATGTGTTGAATGAGGCTTACAAACATGAGCCGAATTTCCAGCGTTTCCTCTCGGCGCGCTCCGAGGCGCTACGTGAGCAAGGTATCGATGTTGATATTTGGTCATATTGAGCAGTCCGTTATCAGTAGATTTATTTATTACTATTGGAGCAGTTAGATGGCGAGTAATGCCGAAGACGTAACTAAAGATACGAAACTCACTTTTCGGTCGTTTAAAGACGGCGATTATGTGCGAACCAACTGGCACGAGGCTATATTTGACGCGGATCACTCGCATAAGTGTCCGGTGTACGTGCATCGCACACCGCCTTGCCAGGGCAGTTGTCCATCCGGCGAGGACATTCGCGGTTGGCTGCAAATTGTTCACGGCATCGAAAAACCGCCGGCGGACATGAGTATGCAGGAATATGCTTTTCGCCGCTCGACCGATGCTAATCCGTTCCCAGCCATGATGGGCCGGGTGTGTCCCGCGCCGTGTGAAGATGGTTGTAACCGCAACAATGTCGAAGATTTCGTCGGCATTAACGCGGTTGAGCAATATATCGGCGATACCGCGTTCGAGGAAAAATTTAAATTTGCCGATGTACCACCCGTTAGTGGCAAACGTGTCGCCATTGTCGGTGGCGGACCGGCGGGTTTGTCCGCGGCTTATCAGTTACGCCGCAAAGGCCATGCATCGACAATTTTTGATTATCAAGAGGAGTTGGGTGGCATGATGCGTTATGGCATTCCCGGTTACCGCACGCCGCGAAATATATTGAATCATGAGATTCAACGTATTCTTGATTTGGGTGACATCGAAGTTAAGACCAACACACGTGTTGGAAAAGACATAGGCATAGAACAACTGGAGAATGACTATGATGCGGTGTTGTGGACAATAGGCTGTCAGACCGGCCGCGGTCTGCCTGTGCCGAATGGCGATGCGCCCAATTGCGTGAGTGGTGTCAAGTTTCTCGATGCATTTAACAAAGGCACTTTGCAAGTCACCGCCGACCGTGTGATTTGCGTGGGTGGTGGCGATACGTCCATCGACGTCGTGTCTGTCGCACGCCGTTTAGGCAAGATCGAAAAGATAAATCCCAAAGACCGGCCAGAAGAAGTCATCGGTGGTTATGTCGCCCATGATGCCGCCTATGCAGCGGTGCGTAAGGGTGCGGAAGTCACGCTGACGGCGTTGTTCGAGCGCGAGGAAATGACCGCCACCGAACACGAAGTACACGATGCCCTACAGGAAGGTGTAACAATTTTGAATGGTGTCATGCCGGTTGAAGTCGTATTGGACGACGACGGCCGGGCCAAGGCCTTGAAGATGGCCAAGTGCGAAACCGATGACAAGGGTGTGCCATCCGCAATCGAAGGAACGGAATTCGAACTCGAATGCGATTTGATTGTCTCCGCCATTGGCCAAGGTGGTGATCTCGAGGGTCTGGATGAGTTAAACAATGGTCGCGGATTTATCGAAGCCGACAAATTTTACCAAGTGCCGGAGCGGCCGGGACATTTCGTGGCCGGCGATATTATCCGGCCGCATTTATTGACGACCGCCATTGGACAGGCATCCATTGCCGCCGATAGCATTGATTATTTCTTTCAGCACAAAGAGTTTACCAAACGGCCTAAGGTCGATGTGCACCATTTCGACTTGCTGGAAAAGTTGGATGAATCCGGATTGAGCCCAGAGCAATATGACCACACACAAACCTGGGGAACATCCGCGGCCAACTTCGCAGTGCATAATTACGAGAATCGCGCCGCCCATGAAATCGTATCGTCCGATAAACTGTTCTTGGGTCATTTCGAGTATACGCCGCGTAAAAAACGAGAAAGTGTTGGTCCTACCGCAGAAGAGGTACTGGGTTATTTTGAAGAACGTCACCGGGGATTGAATCAAGAACAAGCCGTTGCCGAAGCCGAACGTTGCATGAGTTGCGGTATGTGTTTCGAATGTGACAACTGCGTCATTTTCTGCCCGCAGGATGCGGTATTCCGCGTGAAAAAAGACAAATCTACCACCGGTCGCTATGTCGACACCGACTATACGAAATGCGTCGGTTGTCATATTTGCGCGGAGGTGTGCCCGACCGGTTACATCGACATGGGCATGGGTGAATAAATTCTCGATGCATTTTGTTTTTCTTGCGGCCGGCTTAGTTTTGTTCGCGCAGGTTGGTTTGGTTTCAGCACGGGAAAGTACGGTCGTGGCGACCAGCAAGGCCGCCAACATGGATCAGTGTGTAGAACCCACCAATGTCATGCGGCGGGATCACATGGAATTTCTATTGCATCAAAGAGACCAGACTGTTCACGAAGGTATTCGCACTCCCGAGCATAGTTTGATTGGGTGCATCGACTGTCATGCTGGCAAAGACGACGACGGCAAATTCATTTCGGTCAACGCCGAACAACAATTTTGCCGGACCTGTCATCAAAGCACTGCGGTCAAGATTGATTGCTTTGAATGTCACGCCACCGTACCGGATACCGATGTATCCAACGCCAAAGGAGATGTAGGTCGTCTGAGTGTGGAATCTATTGCGCAAAGCCATGATGATATGTCGCCACTTCAAATTTACTTAAAAAGCTTCTCCCTAAATTAAAGACGTAACGTTTATCATGATGGATTTGGATACCAGTTCACGTACCACCCGCCGCGATTTCATTAGCAAAGTGGCAGGCGTCGGTGCCATGTTGGCGCTCGCGCCGGGCATAAAACTGGTTGAATTGGCTTTGGCGAAAGCGGAAGGTGACGCGGTAACCGATTTGGTGCGCTGGGGGATGTTGGTAGATACCAGTAAATGCGCCGACGGTTGTGATGCCTGTGTCAACGCGTGTAACGAAGAACATGGCATCGAGGATTTTGGCCGGCCTAACACCGATCCACAATGGATCCGAAAAGTCGAATTAAAAGACAAACAAACCGGCAAAGAATATTCATTGCCGTTAATGTGTCAGCATTGCGAGAATCCGCCTTGTGTGGATGTCTGTCCGACCGGGGCGTCGTTCAAACGCGCCGATGGTATCGTTTTAGTGGACAAGCATATTTGTATTGGTTGCCGTTATTGCATGATGGCTTGTCCTTACAAAGCACGGTCCTTTGTGCACGAGAATCTGTCCAATCAAAAATCCTATTCGCCACGTGGAAAAGGTACTGTAGAGAGTTGTACGTTTTGTGTGCATCGTGTAGACGATGATCGTACGCCGGCCTGTGTTGAAGCTTGTGTTGCCGAGGGTCATCAAGCGATAGTGTTTGGTGATCTCAATAACCCAGAGAGTGAGATTGCACAACGTGCGCGCACCGTATCCAGCCGGCAGATTCGTGAGGACCTAAATCTCAATACCGGCGTGCGCTACGAGGCCATCTAGTGCCATGACAGACGTTCTATATCAGACCACCCGTGGCCGCAGTGCAGGTTACTATTTGTTATTTTTGGTGTTAACTATCCTGATTGGTGTGGGTCTGTATGCCGCGCACCATATGGACGTTAACGGACACCATGTTACCGGCATGAACAACCAAATCGTTTGGGGCATGCCGCATGTGTTCGCGATATTTTTAATCGTAGCGGCTTCGGGTGCACTGAATGTAGCCTCAATTGCATCTGTGTTCGACAAGTTGGAATACAAACCCCTGGCACGATTATCCGGTTTGTTGGCAATCGGGCTTTTGGTTGGTGGTTTGGCGGTGTTGGTGCTCGATCTCGGTCAACCGGACCGTTTGATAGTTGCAATGACTTACTATAATTTTAAATCTATCTTTGCCTGGAACATATTTCTGTATACGGGTTTTCTTGCGGTGGTTGCCATCTATCTATGGATGATGTTCGAGCGCCGTTTTAATCGGTTTTCCAAACCTATTGGTGTATTTGCGTTTGTCTGGCGTTTTATCCTGACCACGGGTACGGGTTCCATATTCGGATTTCTGGTGGCGCGGCAGGCCTATGACGCCGCGATCATGGCGCCACTGTTTATCGTCATGTCTTTGTCTTTCGGCATGGCCGTTTTTCTACTGGTGTTAATCACAACGTACAAATGGACACGCAGGCCATTAGACGATGACATCATTGATAAACTACGCCGGCTAAATGGTATCTTTGTTGGGGCGGTGCTGTACTTCGTGCTTGCCTATCATCTGACCAACTTGTATGCCACCGAACATCATGGTGTGCAACGGTTTGTCTTGTTGGAGGGCGGTAGTATTACCTTTGTATTCTGGATTGTGCAAATCCTGATTGGCGGCGTTATTCCCTTGATATTGTTGTTCGCACCGCGGGCTAATTCCCGGGTGTCCGCGGTTCTAGCGGCGTGTTTAATAATCATTGGCGCATTCGGTCAACTGTACGTGATTATTGTTGGCGGCCAGGCTTATCCACTCCAGATATTCCCCGGAATGGAAGTTGCCAGCAGTTTTTACGATGGTATGGCTGGAAGTTATTCGCCTAGTGCACCGGAGTTTGCATTGGGTTTGGGTGGCGTGGCATTGGCTTTGTTAATAGTTGTTATCGCTGTACGCGTGCTGCCGTTTCTGCCGGCATCGCTTGCCGGTTCGGATTCAGCCGAATTGGGTGTAGCCGGCACCGCTTTGCCCCGACCATGATACGTTTCCTCATCTCCGCGGCACACAAATCGTCGGGCAAGACGATTACCAGCATCGGACTGGCATCGGTGTTAAGCGAGCGCGGGCATAAAGTACAGTGTTTTAAGAAAGGCCCGGACTACATCGATCCCATGTGGTTGTCGCTAGCGTCAGCACGGTCATGTGTAAATCTCGACCTCCATACCATGAGCCGCCACGAGATTTTGCAACATTTTTCCCGCTACTCGGAACAGGCCGATGTCGTTATCGTGGAAGGCAACAAAGGTTTGTACGACGGTGTCGATACCGAGGGCAGCGATTGTACAGCGGCGTTGGCCGAGTTATTGCAAATGCCGGTGGTGTTGGTAGTGGACACGCAAGGCATTACGCGTGGTATCGCACCATTGTTAGTGGGCTATCAACGGTTCCATCCCAAGGTGAGTATCGCCGGTATCATCTTGAATAACATCGCTGGTGCACGCCACGAGCAAAAATTGCGCGCAGCCATCGAACGCTATACGGATTTTCCGGTGTTTGGTGCGGTATACCGTAACACGGAATTTGGCGTACCCGAACGCCACCTCGGTTTGATGCCAAGTAATGAGATGCAGGATGCGCGGCAATGCGTTGCACGCATTGCAAAGACAGTGGCTGAGAACATCGATCTGGATATGCTGTTGCAAAGCTGTGGCGAACTGATTATGTTGCCGCGGGGATCAACGCGCGTTCCAAACAAATCAAAGCCTGTCGATGTGACTATTGGAATCGCCATGGATGCGGCGTTCGGGTTTTATTATCCCGGTGATCTGGATGCATTCGAACGTGCAGGCGCGCGTATCAAGTTTTTCGACACTTTAAATGATGCACGGTTACCGCACGTTGACGCCCTGTTTATTGGCGGTGGTTTTCCGGAAACTCATCTTGAGTCGTTGCATAACAACACAGCTATGCGTCGTGCTATCCGTGACTTCGCGGAAGCAGGAAAACCGATCTATGCGGAGTGTGGTGGGATGATGTATTTGTGTCGGAGTCTTTCCTGGCGAGGTGAATGCCAGGAGATGGTTGGGGCGATACCGGCGGACGCGATCATGCAGACAAGACCGGCGGGTAGAGGCTACGTGACACTGCGAAAAACCCAAAATCACCCGTGGAGTATGGCAACAGGAAATATTGATGGTGAGATTAAGGTTCACGAGTTCCACTATTCGCGGCTGGAGAATTTACCGGACAAAGTTGATTTCGCTTACGATGTCATTCGTGGAGCAGGAATTGACGGGCGACACGACGGTATTGTGTATAAAAACATTCTTGCGACCTATTCGCATCAGCGTAATGTGGGTGGCAATACCTGGGTGCATGATTTTGTGCAATTCGTGCGCGAGTCGAAACGTGCTTTGTCGTCAATTGCTTCGAAGGCGAGTTAAGCATGTCGATTCAAGTGACAGAATCGGCGGCCAAGCGGATAGCCACGTCGGCAGAACAAAGCGGTATGCAAGGCTTGCCATTGCGTATTGCGGCCAAGCGCCGGTCGGACGGTTCTATCGAGTACGCCATGGGTTTCGATGAGGTAAACGAGTCCGATGCCGTGCTGGAGTATCACAATGTAAAAGTTGTTGTAGCGCCTACGAGCACCGAGTTGTTGTCTAATGCGACATTGGATTATGTCGAAATGGAGCCGGACAAATACGAGTTTATTTTTTTGAATCCCAATGATCCCAACTATGTTCCACCGAAGGAGAGCTAATGAAATACATCATTAAACGCGTTTATCAAATCACCGTAAGCCTATTCTTGATTTTGTCTGCGAGTGTGCACCTGGCAAATGCGGACGATACGCCTATGACAACACAAATCCAGCGCTTAACCATGGATACCGCGGTGACGGTGGCCCAGGCAACGATTGAAAAGTGCCGGGGAGAGGGCGTTAATATCACCGTTACCGTGGTGGATCGCGGTGGTGACGTGCAAGTGGTATTACGCGACACCTTGGCCATGGATTTGACACTGGAGATCAGCCGGCAAAAAGCTTATACCGCCATGAGTTTCAATACACCAACTTCACAATTGACCGATAGATTCACATCGCCATTCTCGGTGGGTAAAGTGCAGGGTGTACTGATGTCAGCCGGTGGCGTTCCGATTAACGCGGGAGGTACCATTATCGGCGGTATCGGCGTCAGCGGTGCCCCCAGCGGAGAAACCGATGAGCTGTGTGCTCAGGCCGGTCTCGATGCAATCCTCGATGACTTAGAGATGTCGCTCTAGCTATTCAATATCTCGACATCCGATGCCACACTCGCTCAACAAACAATCGATTGATAACGGTCCATATAGGTCTCATTCATCGACTCTAAATGATGCTTGATCGATGGCGAAACTGACATTGCGTTATCAGCAGTTTAGACCGTATTGCTAAATTTATTTAGTCAGAAAACCTGATGGTGCATCGTTATTCAATAACGATGCACGTTGCTGCATTTCTGCAAGGACTATTATCTGATGATTGGTGGAGAAATCAGCTACATCTATATGTTATTGTTGTGATTGTGAGTGGTAAGATCGTCTTGTAAGTGATGAAAATAAGATTTATCTCAATGCGGGATAGATAGCAACATGCTGTGTTAAAACACAGCAATGTGCTGTCTACTCACTGTTAGGCCGTAGTAGATCCCAGTGAAGGGGAAGAAGAAACGCGCTACATGCACCTACTGCTACAAGCGCCGCGTCCTGGGCCGGGACCACGTACCGCCGAAGACCCTGTTTCCGCGGCCGCGGCCAGCAAACCTGATCACAGTCCCTGCTTGCACCGCGTGCAACACGCGCGCTTCGAAGGACGATGAGTACTTTCGCGACGTCGTTTCGCTCCGAGATGACGCGAACACCCCAGCGGCGAAGCTGGTCCGAGAAACGGCCATCAACTCTCTGTACCGACCACAGCGGGCAGGTTTTCGGCGGTCCTTCCTCAAGAACGTAGCAAGCCAAGATGTCTTCTCCGCTGCGGGCATCTTTCTCGGCAAGAAGATCGCCTACACCGTCGACTCCAGGAGGCTCGATCGCGTCATTCGGCGCGTAACGCGGGGTCTACACCTCCATCATCACGGGCAGCGGCTTCCCGCGCGGTACTCGGTTTGGGCGCGAACACTCTCTGCAATCGAGCCAGAACCACAGGCGATGCTCGCAGTGCAAAAGATGGCCGAGGCTGCGAGGCAAGGTCGCAGATGGGACATCGGGCAGGGGGTATTCAGCTACTGGCACGCAGTGGCGGCGGACGATCCTCGAGGAGCCCTATGGTTCTACGTGTTCTATGAGAGTATCTGCTTCATGGCAATCACCACACCGTCGACGGCCTAACCAGGGCAATCCAGCGGACCGGAACAGCTCGGTCGCTGCGCTCCCTGCGCTGTTCCGGCCGCTGATCGCCGAGGCGATAAGCGGCGCATCCATGCACCACTTATCGTGGAGCCAGCCTGCAGGTGCAATAGTGATAGGCACGTAAGGAGTTAACTGAAATGGAACCGATGACGGCGGCGTGTGGACAAAGTAATATCCCTGATGAACGATACACCGATTATGTTGTTTAAGACTCAACAAGATACCTCTCGCGCCGCCTATCAAGACGCACAACCCGACAAACGACTTTTCTCCCCTTCCTTGGGGATAAAAGCCGTTGCAGGCTAGCTCCACGTTATACGGCAAGGTAGTCTCAGCCAATGAAAATCGCTTTCATTGTATTTGATAATATGACGTTGATGGATTTTATCGGCGCATATGACTCGCTCACTCGAATAAATTCGATGGGTTTCGATGCAGATTTTAGTTGGAAAATTTGCGCTCTGACTCCGACCGTAACAGATGATCGTGGATTGAGTATGATGGTTGATTGTGTTGGAGAACCACTATCGAGTTACGATCTCCTCTATGTCCCTGGTGGGCCGGGTGCAGTCGCGCTTCACACTAACGAGTCATTTATTATTTGGCTGCAAACTGCAAAACCAGTTCCTCTGAAGGTGTCAGTATGTTCCGGCGCTTTGCTTCTAGCAGCCGCGAAATTCTTGGAAGGAAGGTCAGCAACCACCCATCCCGGAGTATATGAGATGCTTTCCGATCTTGGTGTGGATACCTTAGCTAATCGAATAGTGGAAGATAAAAATGTAGTTACCGCGGGTGGGGTAACTTCTGCTATTGATCTGGGTCTTTATCTGGTAGAAAAATTGAAAGGAAATGAAGTTAGAGAAAGAATCGCGCGGCAAATGGATTACCCTTACAAGTGGAATGGGTAGAAAGAAATTTGCCGTATAGCAAGTGCATGCAGACCGACCTCCAAAAGGCTACGCCTTTTGTCGGCGGCTGATACGAGGCGATAAGCGGCGCATCCATGCACCACTTATCGTGGAGCTAGCCTACGGGTGCAATCATGATAGGCACGTAAGGAGTTAACTGAAATGGAATCGATGACGGCGGCGTGTGGACGGGACAATGTTTGTGCAGCACGATGCCTAAAGCATGCTATTCACACATCAACCAGATACCGCTCGCGCCGCCTATCAAGACGCAGAACCCGACAAACGACTTTTCTCCCCATCCCTGGGAACAAAAGCCGTTGCAGGCTAGCTCCACGTTATGCTGCTTTAAGTTGTAACTCGTAACTACATACGTTACAATACAAAGATGATCAAAAGCTTCAAACACCGAGGCCTTGAAAAGTATTTTTTGAAAGGAACAAAGTCAGGGATTCAGCCCAAACACGAAAACCGTATCCGCTTAATCCTTGCTAGATTGAATGCTTCTACTTCTCCGACGGATATGGATTTACCTGGGTTGCGGTTGCACGAACTAACGGGGAATCGAAAAGGAACTTGGTCAGTAAGTGTGAGTGGTAATTGGCGAATCACTTTTAGCTTCGAAGGTGTAGACGCGATTTTGATTGACTATGAAGATTATCATTAGAGGTAAAGATTTATGAGAATGCATAATCCTCCCCATCCGGGAGAAATATTGAGAGAGCTTTGTATAGAGCCCTTGGAAATATCCATTACGGATGCTGCTCGTGCTTTGGGCGTGAGTCGAAAAACACTGTCTGCAATTTTGAATGGGCGGTCCGGGATCAGTCCTGAAATGGCAATTCGTTTAAGTAAGGCGTTCGATACTTCACCTGAAAGTTGGTTGAACCAGCAAATGCAGTACGATTTGTGGGAAGCTGAGCATAACAGCTCAGATTTGGAAGTGACAAAGCTGATCGCAGCATAACAAGCCAATGCAGCCGACCATCAAACCCGTCACTTTGTTCCGTGTTTGTGTCGGCTGAGTTCAAACGATAAGCGGCGCATCCATGCACCACTTATCGTGGAGCTAGCCTACGGGTGCAATCATGATAGGCACGTAAGGAGTTAACTGAAATGGAATCGATGACGGCGGCGTGTGGACGAGATAATATCGATGCTGCACGATGCGCAGATGATGTTACACGAAATGCAACAAGACACTTCTCGCGCCGCCTATCAAGACGCAGAACCCGACAAACGACTTTTCTCCCCATCCCTGGGAACAAAAGCCGTTGCAGGCTAGCTCCACGTTAGGCGAATAAATAATACTCAGACGAAATGGATCCAGCTTGGAAAATACGAGAGGCAGTGCTAGAGGATTCCAAGGGCCTTAAAAACTGTATGGAGTCTGCATACGCGACATATCAAGAACGAATGGGTGAAAAACGATTGCCACCTATGGATGTTGATTATTCAGCAGAAATTCAGAATTTCCCAACTTGGGTAGTAGAGTCGAACGGTAAGCGTCAAAGGAACGACGCTCTGTTGAGTTGACGGTTAAGGTGTCAAGCTTGTTCATTTTGTAATTTAAGAGGTGAACAAGATGAGCGATATAGAGTTATCCGAGCGCCAGCGGTATTGGTTTGATCATATAATGGCGGCCGAGGAAAGTGGTGAGACGCTGGTGGCGTATGCGGCACGACAGGGATTGAAGACCAAGGATCTGTATAACCAGAAGTCGCGGTTTATTAAGAAGGGGTTGATGAAGTCATCAGTAAGGGCGAAGGATTTTATCCCGGTGCGGATGGATGAATGTGCGCAGTGCTGTGTGCACTTACCGAATGGCGTTCGGGTGGAGTTTGGTTCGTCGTTGTCGGGTCAAGCGATCCAGGAGATTTTGATTGGTGCCAGTCGATTGGCATGATTCGCCCGGGTGTGGATCTAGAGCGGGTGTATGTATACCGTCATGCGGTGGATATGCGGCGTGGGATCAACGGGTTGGTGGTATTGGTGGAATCGGTGTTAAGCATGGATCCGTTGTCATCTTCGTTATTTGTATTTTGTAATCGCAAGCGTGATCTGGTGAAGATGGTATGGTGGGAGCGCAATGGATTTTGTTTGTGGATGAAGAAGCTTGAGAAGGAACGCTTCAAGTGGCCGAAGCATAGTGAAGACGTCATCACCTTGAACGGACAACAATTGAATTTTTTGTTGGATGGATATGATTTGAATGTAATGAAGCCGCATCGGTCGTTGCATTATTGTTCGGTGTTATAAAGTTTTTGTGTTATCAGTTTTTTATTCTAAATTTTTATCTTTTTTCAAATCTTTTTTGTGTTGTTGTTGCGGCATTGATTGTACGACAACGCAGGAGATTCGCCGACCCGATGGAAGTATCGAATATCTCATAGCCTGTGGAGCAGCCGTAGGGTGGAATATTTGTTACGACCGGGCAAATGAGGTGTGCCCGACGGGTTACGAGACGTTATCTGAGAACGCCGGTTTCAATAGGAAGGAATTGCGAATATCTTGTCCTGGCAAGAAGGAGGAATAGGTCTTGAAAGAGAAGAGCTGTAACAAGTGACTATGGTTAAAAGTCAAGCGCATGCAGAAGGACGTCGTGCCGCTCGTTTCAATCGGGACACCCGGCCCCTGATGCGAGGTAGTATACGAACCAACACACTTTGGCGGATGAGATTACTGAGAGAACGCTTAAGAGGCAGATCTTGGTCTATTTGAATCTAGAATCAGATAATAAATAGCCGCCATGCAGCAACTTCCCGAAATCGTAATGATTGAAGGCGTTTTGCACACTCTTTACACAGCGCCGTTGTTAACTTGGCTTCGAGCTCAGAACTCACCACCCGTTTTCGACCAGCGTACGCCAAATTGCGAGCGTGGTTACATTGGCTCCTGGAAAATTAGCGATAATGCCCTTTGGTTGACTAGTCTGTATGCCTGGCGTAACGGTGAGCTGACTACGTTGTCCAATCTGTTTCCCGATCAACAAGAAGTGGAAGCCGACTGGTTTTCCGGTCCGTTACTGGTTGAGCCGGCAGCCTCTGAGGTCAGCGATGGCGCACCTCCCAAACAAACAACCCTTCATGTCAAAGCGGGTCGGGTCGTTGGTGCACAGGATGGTTTTGTAGGAGTTAAATCAGTCCACGATCAGCAAAAGCAATAATCCATCCTCTTTCAGGATGGGTTATGTTTGGCTTTAAAATTTACTGTGTTTTAAGTAATGTGTATAAGAACAAGAATTTTTAGCAAATGAAAACTCGCTTGATTACGCCGCCTACCTTGTCACCGCAATCGTTTTTGAATTTTCCAATGATTCAAACCATTGATGAGCTTGACGGGGATATTGCGATATTAGGTATTCCGTACGGCATGCCCTATGAGGCGCCCGCAATGGCGAATGATCAAAGTAATGCGCCCGATGCGATTCGTCAGTTCACCAACCAAGCGGATATTTTATATTCGCGTAATCACTATGATTGGGATCTCAAAGGGCCATTGCTGGATGGTAGAGACGTAAAAATTATCGATTGTGGAAATGTCACTGCGGATAAGTCCGATCACAAACAACACTATGTTAGGGCAGAGCAAGTAGCGCGGAAAATATTTGCCACAAAAGCAACGTTAATCACATTGGGTGGTGATCATGGGGTTCCGATTCCCGTCATGAGGGCCCTTGAGGTGTTCGATGAAGAAATCACTCTAGTTCATGTGGACGCACATCTTGATTGGCGCCAAGAAATCAACGGCGAAACCGAAGGGTATTCAAGTCCGATTCGACGGGCTTCCGAGATGCCCTGGATTAAAGATATTGTTCAGATAGGTATGCGAGGTATCGGCAGCGCACGTACGGCTGAAGTGGAAGACGCCATGAATTATGGCTCGACTATTATCGACACCTACGAAATGCACGACATTGGAATGGATGCAGTGCTAGATCGAATACCTGGTGACGGGCCGTATTATCTGACTATTGATGCAGATGGAATTGATCCGACGATTATGCCCGCAGTCGTCGCTCAAACACCCGGAGGGCTCACCTGGGTTCAGTTGCGAAAATTAATTCATGGATTGGTGAATAAGGGCAGAGTGCTTGGTATGGATTTGGTTGAAATCGCACCGAAGTACGATGTTGGAAATATCACCATGATTCACGCAGAGCGGCTCATTTGCAACTTCATCGGTGCCTGCGTACGGGCTGATTATTATTCACGATAACGAAGGTCGGATTCGTTGCCAAAAATTTATCCAATTCGCGTAAATCGTGAGTCAGTACAAATTCGTTGACCTGGATTCACCTGTAGCTTCGTTTAACTTACTACTAAATTGGACTTGGGGCGTCGGGCAGGTACGTACTTTCTTTCCGTTTAATCCATCACTTTATCGTAAGCGCCACGTTAAGGGCAGTGTGTTAAAGAGCGGTGTACTGTGCTGGTAAACGCGTGCGTTAAGCGGCCTGTTTCAAATCTGTTTTGGGTTCGAACGGTAACAGTGCCTCGATATCTTCAACCGATGTGGCTTTGGGTAATTCGCTGAACACGGTCTTCAGATAAGTGTACGGTTCTTGATGGTTGGCCTTGGCCGTCTCGATCAAGCTGTACAGGTTTGCACTGGCATTGGCACCGGCCACGGTGTCACAGAACAGCCAGTTCTTTCTTCCCACGACAAAGGGGCGGATCGCGTTCTCGGTGAGGTTATTATCGATGGTGAGCCGCCCGTTTTGGATGTATACCGTGAGCCTATCCCATTGTTTGTGGGCATAGTGCATCGCCTTGCCGAGTGCTGATTTCGGTGGCACGAGTGGCAGGTGCCGATCCAGCCATTGCCTGAAATCAGCCAGCACGGGCACCGCCCGTTGTTGTCTTTGTTGCAGTCGTTCTCCGGGCTCAAGGTCTTTGCATTGGCGTTCGATTCGGTACAGCAACTGGATGCGTTGCAGCGCAATATGGGCCAGTGAGGCTTTACGCTTGGCACTGTTTTTGCCCTGCGCCTTTACCGCTTCATCGAACTTGCGCCTGACATGGGTCCAACAACCCAGCTGGGTGATGCCGTTGTCTTGGCAAACCTTGTTATACCCCTCATACCCATCGGTTTGCAGATAACCCGAGAAGCTGGGTAACAAGCGTTTGGGTACCTCCTGGCTGCGGCTGGGATCATAATCAAACAGAACAATCGGCCGATCCGGTGGCCCACCACGTTGTACCCACAGATACGATTGGCTCTGTGGGCTTTTGCCGGGTTCTTTGAGGACTTGTACCCGGGTCTCGTCCATACCAATGATGTCGTAGGCCAGCATGGCGTCGCGCATGAGGTTAATCAGCGGCTGAATCAGCATCCCGGCCTTGATCATCCAGTTCGCCAAGGTGGTTCTTGGAATAACAATACCCTGACGTTGCCATTGTTTGCTTTGCCGATACAAGGGTAGACCATCGGCGTATTTACTGACCGCCACATGGGCGATCGTGCCGGCGGTGGCGATACTGTGAGGGATAGGCTGCGCTGGCAGTGATGCCGTCTTGATGGTTTGATCGCATTGGGTACAAGCATATTGGCGGCGGATGTGACGAATCACACGCACTTGCGCGGGCACAATATCCAGTTGTTCTGTCACCTTCTCGCCGATGGGTTTTAGTGGACTGGCGTCATGGGCACAGACTCTGTCTTCATCATCAATATCGTGTATCACTTCAACACGGGGCAACTCCGGGGGCAAGGGACGACGGCCTGCGGCTTTGCGTACATGAGCGGCAACGGCAGTACTTTGTTTGGTATCGTTGCTTGATGCGCTTTGATCATCAGATGCATCGGTTGCACTGCAATCAGATTGTGAGAGCACTTCCGCTTCATTGAACAACCAATCCACCTGATCGAGGTTAAAGCGTTCGCTGCGGACACCGAAGTGCTGGTGGCGGGAAAGTCGAATCTGTTCTAGAAGCTGTTCGATAAACTGGCTTTGATGAGCCAGCTTCGCTTGCAACGATTGGTTGTTATCTCGTAGCTGCTGGACTAACACAGTCAATTCATCAACCGTACTCGGTAATGAATTCGATGCGTTTTGCATGCATTGTAGTTTACCATGCCACCCTTAATGAGTTAACAAAATGGATTTATAAAACCGTGTGATGGGGCAACACGCCATGACCTTGCATGAGTGTCAGATCGTAACCGTCCAACAGCCAATTGATCTGTTGCGCATTGAGTTCGATCACATCGAGTGAAAGATCACGCGGCCATTGAAAACGCGACTTCTCGATGCGTTTCATCCATAACGCAAATCCATTGCCTTCCCAGTACACTAACTTCACTATCGTGCGTGCGTTGTTACAAAACACAAACAATCGGGAACTGAATGGATCGAGTTCCATCTCGCTTTCGACAATCGACACCAGTCCATTGATGGCTTTGCGCATGTCCACCGCTTGGCGGTATAGATAAATAGTACCGCTGTCGGCACCGGGGCGAATCAACCGGACTCGCTCGCACTGGCAATGACCACACGAATCACTTCGGGTGATACCGATTTGTCAAACTCAAAGCGCACACCACTGGGGAAAAACAAGGTAGCACCCGATGCAGAACATGCAGATGTATCGCTCACCGGCACAGCGGTCTTTGATGCTGCCTTCGCTTTGACGGGAACAAACGATGACTGGATCAAAGCATCACTCGGTCGGTACAGCTTCAGCTGTATCAGCTTCGTCTTCCACTGATACAGGTCTTTGACCTTTAAACCCTGTTTGCCGGCATACGCCACTGTCGATTCGTCGCTCGCATCGGCTGCCCGCACATGCCCCAGCCAATAACGCTGGCGCTCGGTCATCTGTCTTGTTGCCATCTCATCACTCACTCGTGTTGAAAAACAGCGAGACTGGCACAACAACGATTAGGCTAATAGGGTGTCATTATCTTGGCGCTTACACTTTATCGGCGAAGGCAGGCAGTTGTCCCGATTCCAGCGGACCCATTAAAACATTTTCGGGGTATTGATTGAGGATATCTCTTCGGGCCTGGGCATCTTGTTCCAGATTGCCAATGGGAATTGGTTCGATACCCCAATGGTCGAAACGATTTTCTCCTCTTACCAACTGACCGGAACCCATTGAACGGGACTGCTGGGCCTGGGCAGGGGTGTAATCGTTAACCAGGGCAAATCGTCGTTCGGCAGAACAGTTTGGGTTCGATCCGTGTATCGTATTGCAGTTAAAAAAAGCCAACCTGTCCTTTTTTCAGTTTGAGATCCACGGCGGTGGATTCGTCAACTTCGCTGACCCGCGCGAGTTTTCTTTTTGCGTAGCCGACCAGGTGAAAGGGTTCGATCTTTCCATGTGACCCGGGAATCACACGCAGACAGCCGTTCTTTGGAGTGGCATCGCCAATGGCCAGGTAGGCGATGATGAAATTGGGTTCGACCTGGATTCGGGCAGCATCCTGGTGCCAGCCGTAATGGGTTTCTGAGGCCGGTTCTTTGATACGGAAGATCGAGTTGGTGAGCAGAATATTTGGGCCGATCAGATCCTCGACAATATCCAGCAAGCGAGGATGAGTGCTAATCCCGTATACCCAATCAAACAGCAAATTACATTTAATGTCGAAAGCCCAAACGACTTCCTCGGGGTTTTCAGTTTCGAAGCTCTCAGTCTGCAAGCGGAAGGCGTCACATTCTTCCTCTGTAAACACGTCAATCCCCGGCAGGTAACCCTCCTCGTTGAATCGGGCAACCTGGTCAGGCGAGAGGCGGTTTGTCATTTTCGCTAATCCGGCATAGTGAGGATGGGTCACAGGATGATTATCTACGATTATCTATAGATATCAACTTCAGGAAATAAAAATCTTCTGGGACAGGTATTCTGGTATGAGATTTTAATCTCTACGGGTTGAATTCCCCGCCCCTTGGGGCGAGATAGAAAGCTATGTTATCAATACCCCACTGCTTAGCGCTGACCTTAGCGATGGGGTTTGCAAAGGGGAGAAGCGTAGCTCTCCCCTTTGGTCGCCGCCGGGGGAAGCATGCCCTGGCGGCGAAACAATATTTGATTCTCAGGGGTGTTCCAGCCTGCACTGGATTCCGCCCATGTCAATACGATAACAGCGTTTCCGGAACTTGTAATTCAGGTCGCTAACTCGGATATTCCCGTCATCGCCTGATCTAAATCTTCGTCATCGGTGAAGTAACCGGGGGCGAATCGGATAGTACCTTTGTGTTCTACCGTACCCTGATCTTCATGGACGAGTGGGGCGCAGTGTAAGCCGCTGCGTACGCAAACATAGTAGTCGGCGTCCAGCATTGTTCCTGCTTGATCGGCGGGCATGTCATTGATATTGATGGATAATGTAGCGACGCGATTTTCCGGCGTAGTCGGGCCGTAAACCGTTACGCCTTCCATGCTGCGAAAGGCACTCGCCAGTTTTTCGACATGTCCTTTTTCTTTTTTCTCGATATGCTCAAGCGTGGCGCGGCATGCAGTAGCGTGATCCGCATCGCTGGCGCCCAATTGTTGACGACCCAACTCGGCAAACCATTTTTGTGCGGCGTTTAATCCAGCAATGCCGGGTATCGATACAGTCCCTGCCTCTAAATGGAACGGATATTGGTCAGGTTGATAGGGTGAGATAGAATCGACACCGGTTCCCCCGACACGCGCCGGCCGAACATCTAAACCTTCACGAACAATCATACCGCCTATGCCCATGGGGCCGAATAATCCTTTGTGTCCGGTAAAAGTCAGTACATCGATGTTGCAGGCTTCCATATCGACCGGTATGACACCCGCCGTTTGGCAGGTATCGATAACAAACGTTTTGTCGGATTCCTTGCATATTTTTCCAATGGCTTGAATGTCTTGCACCGATCCCAACACATTCGAAGCGTGATTGACAACGACAAGTTTGGTTTTCGGTGTGATTGCTTTTCTTATATCTTCCGGGTCGATATAGCCGTGTTCGTCACGTCCAATGTAGGTAACGCTTACACCATGGTCGCGTTGCATGTGATTTAGTGGCCGTAGTACGGAGTTGTGCTCCAATCGAGTCGTAATAACGTGGTCGCCGTCATTAATCAAACCGTATAACGCAATGTTTAGTGAATCGGTTGCGTTTTGTGTGAACACTACCCGATTGGGATCACCATGAAAGCCAAAAAACTCGGCAAGCATACGGCGGGTTTCGGTAATCATTTTTTCTGCTTCGACGGCCAATTCGTGCCCGGCTCGGCCTGGGTTGACGCCATAGCCACGAAAAAATGAATCCATGGACGTATAGACAATTTCGGGTTTTGGCCAAGTGGTGGCCGCGTTGTCCAGGTAGTAATGTTCTTTCACGCCTATCCCCGTGTGTGCAATGTTTTGTATGGTCAGTCGCATAATAGTGACACACTGCACCAGGCAATTTGTTGCGAAACACCCGCTTGCTGAATTAAATATTAGAAGATATTACTCAAATAATTATATTTAAAAGAAGTTTATTCTTTTTGTATAAATGTGATTAGAATTATTAGCGCTTCATTCTAACGTCTAACAAACGCAGCATACTTTCCTTTATTCAATTCCAGCGCGTTCACTAGTTTTCGTGTCTTGGCTAGCTCTTCAATACTGTATTCTGAATATTGCGCGTGGCTAGCTTCCCTAAAAGCATCACAGACTAGCTCGAGTTCTTTTACCGCTTTATGAGCAGATTCTAGATTCTCAGTAACCTCCGCCAGTCTTCTGCGGGCGACGCTTAAGTTGGCCATGGTCATCGTCCAGGCCATGGGTGCCCGCTCCCGCGTCCATTCTTTTAAGGCATTTTCGTAAGCGGTGATCGCTTTTGCCAGCGTTTCCGCGTTTTCTTCGCGTTCCGCTAGTTTTTGCAGCGCGGCACCAAGATTGTTTTGTGTCATGGCCCATTCCTGCGGCAGTTGTTCGCGGCTTTGTTCGGACAATGCGCTGTTGTACGCTGCAACGGATTGTTCCAGAGTCCTTGGTCCCTTGCGGTGTTCCCCTAGCAATCGCAACGCTGTTCCGAGATTGTTCATCGTGGTTGCCCAGGCCAACGGTGTCCGTTGCCTTGTCCATACCTGCAAAACCAGTTTATAAGCTTCTGCCGCACGCTTAAGCGTTTTTGCGTCTTTGTTACGTTGCCCAAGTGTTTGAAGAACGGCGGCCAGATTGTTCTGCGTTGTCGCCCACTCGTTTGGGGCTACGTCGCCGGTTCTCTCCTCCAGTGCATACTCAAAGGCTTCTATTGCACTACCGAACATAGTCTCATCATTTTGCCGGTGGGCGAGTATTCCATATGAATTGCCGAGGTTGTTTTGTGTTTCAGCCCACTGTAGTGGTTCCCGTTTCCGGTCCCGTTTTATCAGTGATGCTTTGAATGCCGAAATCGAATACTCCAGATTTCGAGTTCCACTTTGGCGCTGGCCAAGAATGCCACAGATGTTACCAAGAATGTGTTGTGTTATTGCCCATTCGCGTGGCCGCTCGTCCACCGGCGCAAGCTCAAGAATCTCACCTTGGAGTAAAGAGATCGCCTGTTGCAACGCCTGACTATCACTAAACTCGCGGCCAAGATCCTCAAGCGCCAGGGTTCGGTCTATTTGATATTGCCATTGCAGCTCCGCACTGAGCATTGGCGTCGTTACCGCTTTCGCATAGTGTTCTTCCGCTTTCTGATATTCCTGCCCGGCGGCAGCGACTAAAGCCTGCATTCCGTGAATCATGGCAACGGTCTCAGGCGCACAATCCCTTTCTTCACATTGTTTGTGCAAAGCGTTAAGCGAATGTGCCGTTTTAGCGAGAGAAAACATGCCGCCAGGTTGAATCGTTGAGTTAATCTGATCTATTACAACGGCAATTCCAGTATCCGAAGCGGTGAGTTGTCTAAACTCGTCAAAATTACTTCGCAGAATTTGCAAGCGTCCGTAGGCTTGTTTGAGTAAGTTTGGTATTTGTTGCCGCGAAACATTTTTCCCCTCAATAGAGATAAATAGCTGTTCCGAATCCGTTCGTTCCGCGCCCAGATTTTTAACAGCCAAATCAATCTCAGCCATTGGCCAATCCCGATTTTCGGCTTCAACAATACTGGTCATGAACTAATCTTTGCGAAGAAAAACTTCCAGGGGATAAGATACAAAAAACGCCTGCGATGTACCGCAGGCGTTTCTCATATCGACTTGGATTCAAGGAAGGCAGGACTTACCATCCTGCAAGTATGTATCTTTTAATCGACGATATGATAGCAAGGTGCTTTTTCCATCTCCCACTCACCGGATTGCGGATCGCGCCGAGACAGTGTCAGGCAATGCCAGTTTTCGTCGTCCAGCTTCATGTGGTCGCCACGGTAGTAGTACCCAGGCCAGCGTGTTTCTTTGCGGAACAGCGTATGTTGAATCACAGACTCGGAAGCAATCGCGCGGTGTTTGAGTTCCCATGCACGTTGCAACTGGTGTAAGTCTTCAGCGCCGAGAAGTTCGAGATCTTCATGGAAAGTCTTCATCAATTCCAGACCACGAAGCAGTAAAGGTTCATTCGTCATGTAGTTGACGCTAATACCACCCGCGTATTCATCCATGAGTTTTTCAAGACGCTGCAACCCCTGTATAGGCAGCAGATAGCTTGGTGACACGGTGCCAGCGACGATTTCGTTACGGCCAACCGCATAGTTTTCGAGCGGTTTATAGACGATCTCCTTGAGATCTTCGTGTTGCTTATCCGAAATCCTGATTTGCTCGTTTTTCAGATCGCGCACGTATTTCACGGCAGCTTTTGCAGCAAGTCTACCTTCGGTGAATGAACCGGAGGAGAACGCATGCGCCGTACCGCCTAATGCATCGCCTGCGCCAAACAAACCGTCAACCGTCATCATGCGATTGTATCCCCACTGATATTCGTCGGGAGAAATATCTTCCGGTCCGCTCGCCCACGCGCCCGAACAGGTCGCGTGGGAACCCATGACGTAAGGCTCGGAAGTTGTCAGCTCGGGGTTTGTATATTTGGGATCGATATCCTGCGATGCCCAAACAACTGCCTGGCCGATGGTCATACCGAGGAAGTTTTCCCAACCTACTGTTTCTTTATGCGGATCCTGGAAGGCTTCTGTGGTGACCATGTGAATCGGGCCACGACCGGCTTTCACTTCTTCAATGAATGCATGGTTGCGTAAGCAGGTTGGTACAGGATGATGATCAATGTACTCACCAACCAGATTTTTGGTGTGCTCGTACCATTTTGATTCGTATTCTTCACCGTATGCGTTTTGTGTATATGTTTTCAGATGTAAGAAGTAAGCGCCCACCGGACCATAACCGTCTTTAAACCGGCACAGTACGATACGGTTTTCCATTTGCGTCATTTTCGCGCCCGCTTGAATTGGTAACGCATAAGCGGAAGCACTGCTCCACGGTGCGTACCAGGTGCGGCCCATGCCCTCACCCACGGAACGTGGTTTAAAAATGTGAGATGCGCCGCCGGCGCCAACGATTACGGCTTTGGCCCTGAATACGTGGAAATCGCCGGTACGGACGTTGAAACCAACCGCGCCACCACAACGGTTAGGCTTGCTTTCGTCCATCAACAGATGGGTAACCATGATGCGGTTGTATATCTTATCAGCCGACTTTTTTGCTGCTTCGGCAACAATTGGCTTGTAGCTCTCACCATGAATCATGATCTGCCACTTGCCTTCACGCAGGTAACGGTCGGTCTCTGGGTCGCGCATCATGGGCAGACCCCATTCGTCGAATTTATGCACAGTGGAGTCAACGTGACGCGCCATGTCATAGGCCAGGTCTTCACGCACCATGCCCATTAAGTCGTTACGCGCATAACGCACATGATCTTCCGGCTGGTTTTCGTCCCATTGCATACCCATATAGCAGTTGATGGCGTAGAGACCTTGTGCTACGGCGCCACTGCGATCGATGTTAGCTTTTTCGGCAACGACAATTTTCATGTCGCGTCCCCAATACCGGGCTTCGTAGGCGGCACCTGTGCCACCCATTCCGCCACCCACAACGAGGATGTCACAGTCTTCGAATACTGTCTGAGGCTTTCCCATTAGTAGTAGACTCCCTGCTTAAATTTATCCTTTGAGATGGTGGGCAGGCCGCCTTCAATGTTCAGTGCATCAGGTTCATAACAGAGCAACTGCGAATCGACCATTTCCTGGTCTGGTTCAGGCAGTTCGGCCAGCTTCGGTATGGCTTCTCCCCAAGGCTTCGTGGTGATCGGTGACACAAAGTCTTTTTCACGGCCGTCACGGAATTTGATTTTCCAAGAGATGGTGCCTTTTTCTTCTTCACGGCGTACGCGAACACTATGACCAAGCGGGGCAAAGTCAGCATAACCGCGGCAGTCAATCGCGTTTTGCGGACAGGCTTTTACGCAGGAGTAACACTCCCAGCACATGTTCGGTTCGATGTTTAATGCGCGGCGGTAGGTCTTGTCAATGTGCATGATGTCGGACGGGCATATGTCAACGCAATGTCCACAGCCATCGCAGCGAGTCATATATACAAATGTAGGCATTTTGTTTTTACTCTTAAAATCGTCTGATGTTGAAATAGTATTGTTCTAATAGTTGCGAGGCTCGGCACGCTTGATGCCAAGGCCAAAGTTGGCTGGTGCATCGGCTGGCGGAGGCAGGTTGTTCATTGAACCATTGGCTTCAGAAACGCGTTTCTCAAAAGCAGCCGCCGGTTTGAAAAACATATGCGAAAACTTCGACCACGGTACACCGCCGAAAAGCACAATAGTCGCGACGACAAACAACACGAAGAAAAACATCGCGAGACCGGAGGCGCCCACGGCTTGAAAGAACGACCAGAGTATTGCCAACGCAGCCATCGCGACTAGCGATAGTACAAAGAGATCAGCACGCATGATACGAAATATCGATTGGCCTTCGGCCGCAACGTCCGCGCGAATGCCGAACCAGAACCAGCCACCGCCCGCGCAAATCATCAGTGCACCGAGGTGCCACAGAAATGCAGTGAAGCCACCTGACGTGTCGGTCGGCAGAGAAAAAATGAGACCGTAAGTTGTGATGACGAAAATGATGAAGCCATACATGCCGAGGAGATGAGCAATGCGCCGGTTTTGATTACAGAATTCGCCCGACGCCGCGACGTCGTGTACGGCGGTTTTAACCGCTATAGATACCAATTCACCGCCATCGATCTGCTTGCCTTTAGTCTTTGAGTCGTTGAAGTTCTTAAAAAAATACTTAGCGCTTTTCTTGTGAATAACGTCGAAAATCGTGCCGCCTACGACCAGCAAAATCATGATCCAAACAAATGTCTGCATGACACTGGGCGATATGACTGTCGACATCTCTGCGAAGGGATTGTTGGTTACCATTTAATGAAAATGCCCCAGGTTAACTGTGTCTCGGGCCGCAGATTGTGGGCGAATCTCAGTGGCGATTCAACCCAAAGGGTTCTTGGGCATATATAACGCGAACTAATGATGCCGATATAAAGTGATTATGGGTATGGGCAGGTTAGTGTGGGATGTTTACAACGTGTGGTGTGACTAGATTAAGGACCTGGCCGCTAGATCCCGAGTACTGCGATCGGCAGCCGAGGACACTCAGATGGCCAGCCTCAGAACGGACCAAACGATGCCATATTCGGTTACCCGCAATGTTTGACCGACTATCCGGTGACGCGGTGGAATTCCAGATGCCATTTCGCTTCGCTAGCGGATAATATCGCGCAGGCGGGTCCGCCGTTCGTCCGGGTTTTTCCAGCAGCGCCGGGGTTTAGTACCCAAGGGGTTTTGTCTTTATCCCAAATCGCTTGGTGAGTATGTCCATAGACAATCATACGGACATTCGGGTGAGATGCGCGCATGGAATCGTGACAGGGTTTTTGCATGCCGTGGCGGTGTCCATGTTCGACGGCGATATCGCCGCCGGGCAGATTGATGGTCGCGACCGCGGGCAGGGCGTTAACAATATCTCTTTGATCCTTGGGCCAAACGCGCTCATGGTCGTTATTTCCGGTCACCGCAATCACCGTGTCACAAACTTCTTTAAGCTCATCAAGTACCACGCCATCGCAAATATCGCCTGCGTGAACCACTGCATCGCAACGGCTAATATATTGTAAAACGCCCGTATCGACATGCGCATGGGTGTCTGAAATGATGCCCAGGGTTACGGGCGATTCGTTTCTTGATAGGTCAAAATTCATTGCATAACCGGGTGCTACGGGGATTTGATGTGCGATCAACGTTTGAAGCGTTGCAAACAACTAAGAAAAAGCTACTCATTTGTGACACAGTGCATTGGGCGGCAACACTAATGATTACCAGGCTACAATCCAAATTGGGATGTCTGTTACGAGCATAAGTCCAATTTATTGGAGGATTGACAATCCGTTATAGTAAATGTTTGTGGGATTGACCGTACGCGAGTCATTGCGTAGTTGTATCAACCCGATTTATGCACGGATAAAGCGGCCCGGCTAGCTCGTAGAAAGAAGATCGGCCACAATCGGCAATCACTAAAAGTCTGAACAAGCTTTCCGGGAGCCAATCTATGATAAAACCGCACGGGTCCGACGCCCTCAACCCGTTGTTCGTGTCCGACACGACACGACGAAACGAACTAATGAAAGAAGGCGAGGGATTGCCGTCGTTGTTGTTGTCGTCACCGGCAGCCGCTAACGCCGTGATGATGGGTGCGGGTTACTTTAATCCTTTAGCAGGATACATGAACAAGGCGGATGCGATCAGTGTCTCAGAAAACATGCATATGGCCGGCGGTTTGTTTTGGCCGGTGCCGATACTGAATTTGACCACGGACGTAAGCGCTATTGAGGTGCGCTCCCGGATCGCGTTACGCGATCCCAATGTCGACGGTCATCCCGTATTGGCAGTAATGGATGTTGAAGGGATAGAGGAACTTAGTGATGATGACATCGATTTAATCCTAGAAAAAGTTTATCGCACGACCGATCCGGAACATCCTGGTGTGGCGGAATTCAAAGCTCAAGGCCGCTTTGCTGTTTCAGGTCCCATAGAAGTGCTGAACTATTCCTATTTCGAAACCGAATTTCCCGAGACCTTTCGCACCGCAGTGCGAATCAGGGAGGAAGTTGAAAGCCATGGTTGGAACAAAGTGGTCGCTTTTCAAACCCGTAACCCCATGCATCGTGCGCACGAAGAACTCTGCAAAATGGCCATGCAGGATTTAAAAGCTGACGGTGTGGTCATCCACATGTTGTTGGGCAAGTTGAAGCCTGGGGATATACCGGCGCCGGTGCGGGACGCGGCGATTCGCAAGATGGTGGAGATTTATTTTCCGCCTAACAGTGTAATGATTACCGGTTACGGGTTCGACATGTTATATGCCGGGCCGCGGGAAGCGGTGCTACATGCCATATTCCGCCAAAATATGGGGGCGACCCATATGATTGTCGGACGTGATCACGCGGGTGTGGGCGATTATTACGGTGCGTTCGACGCGCAGACGATTTTTGATAATGAAGTACCGGAAGGTGAATTGCAAATTCAAATCTACCGCGCCGACCATACGGCTTATTCAAAGAAACTCAACAAAGTGGTCATGATGCGTGATGCACCCGATCACACCAAAGAAGATTTTGTTTTACTCTCCGGTACCAAAGTGCGTGAGATGTTAGGACAGGGCATCGCCCCCCCGCCCGAATTTTCCCGCCCGGAAGTAGCAAAGATTTTAATGGATTATTATCAAGATCTAAACGCGGCTTGATTTTCGGCAATCGTAAGAGTGAGTGGCGACCAGGATGGTGGAAGTGCTGGCGCTGCAGGAGCAAGCGGCAGTCTCACGAATGCATTTTGATGAGACTGCGATTCGCGAGTAAACTCGCTCCTACACGAGTGTAGTCAATAAAGTAGGAGCCAGCTTGCTGGCGAATAGTTTTGGCTGGCAATTGGCGATCAGTAAAAATCTTACAACAAATGCAGACCGCTGATGGCTAAAAGCTGACTGCTATACAGATCGCCGCGGGGCGCGTCTCCCACCGTAACGCTCACGTTTAAATGTTCTTATCGTTGTCGCCGGGTTGTGGAAAGGAGAACAAAGTCTCGTTATGATTCGAAGATGTTAAACGTTGCTGAGAATTTCCAAAAATTCAACCGAGTCGCGATAACCATAAAGCCTTAAGTCCTGTTTTTCATTGCCATCTGTATCAAAAAACAAAATAGCGGGAGGACCAAAAACGTTGTAGCGTTGTTTCATGGCTCGTGTTGCGTCGTCGTTGGGATCGGTCACATCGACTTGCAGGAGTACAAAGCGATTTTTTAACTCCCGGTTGACCTTCGGTTCTTCGAAGGTATTTTTTTCCATGCGTTTGCAATCGACACACCAGTCGGCGTAGTAATCGAGCATAACAGGTTTGCCCGCGTTTCTCGCGGCGACGAGTTCGCGATCCAGCTCTTCCAGTGACGAAACGCGAATAAATAATTCATCGCTCGCGATACTTTGCGTTTCCGAATCACTTGGAGCATTACCAGCGAAAATCGATAAAGGAACGGGATTCAACAGATCGCGGCTGCCGGCGAAACCACCAAATAACGCAAAAACTCCCCACACTAATAATACGGTTCCAACACCTTTGCCCAGGTAGCGCCAGCCCCCAACACCTTCGGGTAAGGACTGGGTGGCGCCTAGGTAAACCGCTAACACGACAAACAATATGCCCCACAACAACAATACGGGTACTTCGGGGATTGCTCCGAGAATATAAATGGCGACTGCGATAAGCATGACACCGAACACCTGGTTGATACGCTTCATCCACGGGCCAGCTTTGGGCAACACAATACCGGCGCCAAATCCAATGGCGATCAGAATAACGCCCATGCCAAGAGCCATGAAAAACATGATAGACGCGCCTAGGACCGGATCCGCTTTTGCGATGGCGATACTAAGGGCCGAAATCAACAAAGGAGATACGCACGCTCCCACTATGAGCGCGGAAACTAATCCCAGCACAAACACCATGCCGATGGAACCGCCATGCAAACGCTGGGTGCCGCTTTGCAACCGGGATTGCAATGCCGACGGCATTTGCACTTCGAACAAACCGAACATGGACAACGCCATTAATACCAAGACGATGCTGACGGTTCCTATAGCCCAAATGTTTTGAAAATAGGCTTGCAGTTGATCGCCCGTTGCACCGGCTACTGCGCCGATAGCGGCGTAGGTGACGCCAGTCCCTAGTACGTAAGCGATTGCTAAAATACCGCCTTTGGCTTTGGTGATATGAGTTCCCTGTCCAGCGATAACGCTAGACAGAATTGGAATCATGGGCAATACACAGGGTGTAAAAGTCAGTAAGAACCCGGTTCCGAATGCCAGCGTAAGATAGGCAATGAAAGATTTATCGCCCGTGGCGGATTCTGTTGCGTTACCTAAAGTGTTTGGCGCGGATGTGATTTCGGCAGCATTGGCACTGGCTATCAGTTGTGGCAGCGACAAGGTTAAAGTTTTTTCAATCGGTGGGTAGCAAATCCCTTTTTCAGCGCAACCCTGGTAAGTGGCCTTTACTGTCATTTCACCTGGCTTGTCAGAAGTACGTTGTAACGGTAGCCAGACATCCAGCGAATTGTAATAAACAATAGTGTCGCCAAAATATTCGTCATACTTTGATTTTCCCTCGGGGAAGACGTAGTTGCCGACACGTGCATCGCCTTCTATAGCTTCGAAGGCGGTTTTGTCGCGGTACTGGTAATAACCGTCTGCGATATCAAAATGCGCTAACACGGCGTCACCGGTTTCGTTTGATGTAATAGAGAGTCTGAACGCTTCGTCAGGATGTAAAAACTCATCCTGGGCAGGTGCATCGCCCAGCAGACTTCTTAACTCAAGAACCGATGACGATGTGTCATCCAGTGGACTATTGCCATTGGTATTTTCAGTCTGGGTAACGGATTGTGCGGGAAAAATACCGGCGGCAACAGGCGGCAAAGTCACATCGACGGTATGCGATACCGGGGCATAACAAACGCCGATGGGTTCGTTGCAACCTTGGCCGTGCGCGACGAGCGATACGGTGTCCGTTGAAGCGTCGATGCGTTCGACCGGTACCGTGATTCGTACTTCGCCGACGAAGGTTTCTATCTCGCCAAAAAATTCATCTTGCTTAATTTTCCCAACAGGATATTCAGGTTCACCTAGCCGGACGTTTTCACCATTCAACTCAAAACTGTATTTGTCGCGGTACATGTAGTAATCATCCGCAATTTTCCAAACCGCGATGATATTGCCACTCTCATCTGCGCTAGCTTCGAACGCGAATGCAATCTCCGGTTCCAGCAGTTCGTCTTCGTTGGCGAGAACGCCACTACTGCCCAGCAAGGTGATACACACCAACAATGAAAATGACAAAATTAATTTCGATTTACCCATAATCTTTGATTGTATCAAGCAACGCACAAGATTTCCGCGTCGACCCGGTATCGCCCGGCCACTTTTGGTGTACTTATTCGACTGAAATATCTTGTTAACGTTCACGGGATAATGGCAAAAATATCCTCATTCATCCATTGTTAACGATCGGTAATGAATTAGCGGTTGCGACCAAACTATTCAAAGTAGGGAAGGAGCAGGGCGCGTTCCACCATTTCATGGATTACGAGATCGGGTTTAATACGATCAATAATATCCATTCGCAGTATGGGCGATGCGCGCTGCACAAAAGTCGCTTCAGAAAAGGACTCCGCTAACAGGTAAGAGAAAATACCCACGCCGAAAGAGTCATGAAACACTAATACGGTGCCTAGGGATATATCGTCTTGTTCAAATACGCGAACACGTTGACGAATGCCGGGGAAATCCTTGTTGACTTCGCGTGCGCTGAATTGTTGCAGTCGTATCGCCTGGTAGGGTTCCGACAACCGGCGTTCCATACCGGTCATTAAGGCTAAGTCACCGCCTTGTTGGTGTCTACCGGCAAATTCGAATGTATTCGAAATATCTCGCAGTAAAACTTGTCCATTTAGCTTTTTCATGATGGCCCGGTAAGCGAGCGCGACGCCCTGGTCGTTCCAGTGCGTGTCCCGTTGGAAATACAGTTGCTCTCGTGTGGCGTGTTCTGCATATGTTGGGCGAAGATCGATAATCGGATAGTTGGAAATTTTTGTCAGTTGATCGACGAGTTGATCCAATCGAGTGAGCGCTGGCTCGCAACGGCCATATTTCGGTAAGTGTCTTTGATAGATTCGGTGTTTGTTAGGAACGGGTAAATAAAGATACTCAATGCCACGTTCTTGCAGCGCAATCCAATTCGTTAGCAAGGAGTTTCGCCATTGTTCGAGTTCATGATTCGAAAACAATGCCTCGCCACACAGGTCTTTAATAACCGGTATTGGATTTTCCAAATCCGCGCGCACGCCCTTCTCCAAAAATAACCAGCCATCGTTTCCAAATACGACGCCATCCGCAGTCTTGAACGCAGCAAAGTGAAGTCGGTTATATGCGGTTAACAGCAGCGTTCGAAATCCGAAGTGATCATTGAAATAAGGTTCGAATTGCTTGCGAAAACGTTTGAAACGGAATTTTTCCTGTGATTCGGGTTTTGGTGCGAGATCGCGGTTTTCGCGTAACTGAATTTCTGGCGCTATATCGAATAGGCGATCAAGAACAGGTGCGCTAATAACTACAAGAAATATCACAACAAATAAGCCGTTGATAAGATGCGAGATTCGCATTTGTCAGAATCTAAAATAAATAAATGGATTGTAAGTGTCACCCGCGACAGCAATGATGCTTAGAATGAGTAGACCAACGGTTAGGGTATTTGCTCCAATAAGCGTCGCGTGTGCGAAGGTGATATTTTCGGTTTTGCTTAAAGAGTCTTTTATCCATCGGTAAACGGGAGCGCATAACACCAAACCAAAGAACGACGCGAGTAAGACTTTGTTGTTTAAGTAAAACGACAGGGAAGCGGTAAGCCTATCGGCCGTAGTGGCTCCAAACATAACACTTAGATATGCCAATGCTTGGTGAAGGGTCTCCGAGCGGAAGAAAACCCAGGAAACCAGAATAACAAGGATGAGATAAGCATGGCGAATAATTACCGGCATTCGTGCCAGCATATTGTTTAAACCCAGTCGTTCGAGTACTAAAAATGCGCCGTGAAAAAGACCCCAGATAACAAAAGTCCAACTGGCACCGTGCCACAATCCGCACAGAAAAAAGACGATAACTAAATTTAGATAAGTTCTGGTAGCAGATTTGCGATTACCGCCCAGTGGAATGTACACACAATCACGGAACCAACTCGAAAGCGACATATGCCAGCGCCGCCAGAATTCTTGCAACGACTGGGAAATATAGGGGTAGTTGAAGTTCTCCGGAAAACGAAAACCAAATACGCGTCCCAGGCCAATTGCCATGTCGGAATAACCGGAGAAATCGAAATAAATTTGCAACGCATAGCACAGTACGCCAAACCACGCGACTGCCATACTGATTTCGTTAGTGGGTGTAGCAAAAATTTGATCGGCTATTTCCCCTAACACATTGGCAATCAACATTTTCTTGGCGAGACCCATCACAAACCGTCGTATTCCGGCCGCTGCGTTGTCCAGCGTTACCGTGCGGCTGGTGATTTGCGCGGCAATGTGACCATAGCGAACAATAGGTCCGGCGATGAGTTGTGGAAATAGAGAGATATAAACAGCCACTTCCAGAAATCGTTTTTGCGCGGGTGCGACACGCCGGTAAACATCCACCACATAGGAAATGGCTTGAAAGGTAAAAAACGAAATGCCAATAGGTAAATGCACGGGGTCGTAGTCAATCGTGGGTGAACCCGTAAAGCCAAGTAAGGAATTGAAATTGTCGGTCAGAAAATTCGCATACTTGTAATAACTCAGGATAACTAGATTGGCACTAACAGCTAGAAACAGATAGACCTTGCGGCGATGGTCATCGTGCCGCGCGATTTTTAGACCAAATAAATAATTGATGAAGATAGAAACCAGCAAAACTGCAACATAACCTGCTTCACCCCAACTATAAAAAACGAGGCTGGCGATTAATAAAAAGATATTGCGAAAAAAAACACCACGGCAAACGAAATACCCAGCCAGCGTGATGGGTAAAAAAAGAAAAAGAAAAATGGTGCTGCTAAAAACCATCTTTGATGGTTGTTGTTGTTCGCGGCCTGTTAGGAGGGAAAATGAATGAAATTCAGGTTTGTTGGCGGGCGCCATTTTACCTGACAAAACTTTTTTCACTGTTTGGGTGCCGCATTGAGCACGGCTTTCATTCGGAAGCGTCGTCTCGGTCAAAAACCATCTACAAATCGTTTGCGACCTGTGCCGAAAGGAAGCCGGGCCATGCGAACTTCGAGCGAGGAGTTGTTGCAATACACGGGTAAGGCTCAGCGATCGAATCGCCCTCGCGATAGGGAGAAGAAGGATGGCGCCGTCCGTGGGCGCCATCCTTGGTTGCCGAAGCTCTATCGGAACACCAACTCATGGGCCTCGACACTCCCTTAAGCTTTCGCTCTCAAGCAGGTCACGTGCCAGATATGAAAAACAAGTTAAAAATTTCATAAAAAATAGATAGATAAATATTGGAGCATACTTAATCGGTGCGCCTTTGAATTGACAAAAACCGTTCAAAGAAACAAGCGAGTGACAAAAATTATCAATGAATAATGAACGATAAATATTTTGTTGATTATTCACTGTGGATGATTTATAACTGACGCATGGATGGTAGACATGCACGATTAGACTCTCCTAAAGACACGCGGGAGAGAATTCTTCAGGCTGCTGACGAGCGTTTTCAGCAATATGGCTACAACAAAACCACAATGGCGGAAATAGCCAGCGACTGCCAAATGTCCGCTGCCAATCTGTATCGCTATTTTGAAAGCAAACTCGATATCGGTGCGGCTTTGGCCGGATGTTGTTTGCGCGAAGAGGAAGACAAACTTACTGCCGTCATCGCGCAAAAAGAAACTCCTGCCAGCAACCGGTTAGAGGAGTACGTTTTGGAAACACTTCGTCATACACATCATCATTGGTCGACGTTGCCACGTATGGATGAAATGGTGAATGACATTTGTACCTCACGACCGGAAATGGTGGTGCAACATCTGGATTCCAAACGCGAACAATTAATCGCGTTGATCGAAGACGGTAATATCAGCGGCGAGTTTAATGTTGAACATCCAGGCAAGGCGGCAGACGCTATTCTTACTGCTACGACGGTGTTTGATGTGCCACATTTTATGCATATGCATTCATTAGAAGAGTATGAATCAATCGCGCGAAACGTAAGCACGTTGTTGTTAAAAGGTTTGCGTGCGCGCTAAACAAGTCGCAAGCATTCATGGGTTTTTGGGGACTATCTGATGCGTCACGCTGCCAAGACACCTGATATAACGGGGACAAGATGAAAAACGGAAAATCGGATAAACGGGAGGTTGGTGTTTTGGTGGGTGAATGGGTGACCGGACATCCCTGGTGGATCATCGTTTTGTCTATCGTTTTTGTAGTCGTAGCAGGAAGTGGTGTGAGGTTTCTCACCTTCGATACCGATTACCGGGCGTTTTTCAGCAAGGTAAACCCCCAATTGATGGCGTTTGAAGAGCTGCAGGATACCTACACCAAAAACGACAATGTTATGTTCGTGCTTGCGCCGAACGATGAAAATGTATTCAAACCCGAAACGCTCGAAGCCGTCATATGGTTGACGGAACAGGGTTGGCAAATACCGTACTCCATACGAGTCGATTCTATATCCAACTTTCAGCATACGCGCGGCGAAGGCGACGACCTCATTGTAGAAGATCTGATTGTCGATCCGGTTTCCTTGACCACGGAAGAGTTGGACAGAATAAAACGAATAGCACTCAATGAACCACGTTTACTAAACCGTTTGATATCGAAGCACTCACATGTCACCGGTGTTAATGTCACGGTACATTATCCCGGCGTGAATCAATCTGCGGAAGTCCCTGAAGTTGTCGCTTTTGCAAGGGACATTGCAAATCAACTCCGCGAGCGTTATCCGCATCTGGACGTTAATTTAAGCGGTGCGGTTATGATGGGTATCTCGTTTCCCGAAGCGTCGCAGAAGGATATTAAAACATTAAACCCGGTCATGTTGTTGATTATCTTGGTCTTGATTGGGTTTTTGCTGCGCGGTTTTACACCCGTTTTTAGCACTTTATTACTGCTCATATTGTCGATTATCGCCGCGATGGGCCTAGCCGGCTGGGCGCGCATTGGCATAACCGGTCCATCCGCGACCGCGCCTGTCATTATCCTAACGTTGGCGGTGGCCGACAGTATCCACTTCTTGTCGACTATGTTGCATGAAATGCGTATCAATGGCCGGGAAAAATTGGACGCCATCATCGAAAGTCTGCGAGTCAATTTTCAACCGATATTTCTCACCAGTCTGACAACTGCAATTGGGTTTCTGACCATGAATTTCGGCGAGGTACCGCCGTTCGCACATATGGGTAACATCGTCGCTTCGGGTGTCATGATTGCATTTGTTTTCTCGGTCACGTTGTTACCGGCGTTGATGTTTCTTTTGCCTGTACGCGTAAAACAACGACAAAACGGTAAGTTGTTAATTGCGGATCAAATTGCAGAGTTTGTAGTCAACAAACGCCGCCCATTGTTATGGGGTATGGGTGCGATTATTGTTTTTCTTGTTGTGTTCATTCCACGCAACGAGCTCAATGATGTGTTTGTCAAATATTTCGATGAATCGTTCGAATTTCGCCGTGCAACGGACTTTATGAACGAAAACCTAACTGGCATTTATGATTTGCACTACTCTTTAGGTGCAGGTGAGGATGAAGGTATTAGTGATCCGGAGTTCTTGGACAATGTTGAAGACTTCGCGAACTGGTACCGGCAACAACCGGGTGTTGTACATGTGGGTGTGATCACCGATACGTTCAAACGGCTTAATAAAAATTTGCATGGTGATGATGATGCGTTTTACCGTTTACCTGATGATAGACAACTCGCGGCACAATATTTGTTGTTGTACGAAATGTCACTTCCTTATGGGCTTGACTTGAACAACGAGATCAACGTTGGTCGGTCGGCCATTAAAATGAGCGTGACTATGGAGACCATGTCCACCAATGAAATCTTGCAACTTACCAGCGATGCGCGGGAATGGCTGAAAGAAAACGGTTTGCCATCCATGCAGGTGGAAGGCTCCAGTTCCACGGTAATGTTTGCGCATATCGGTGCACGTAACATTAGGGCGATGCTGACAGCAGCAACCGGCGCATTGATTTTGATTTCATTAATACTGTTGGTAGCCCTGCGCTCGATAAAATACGGGTTGGTGAGTCTGATACCTAATCTGGTTCCTGCGGCGATGGGATTCGGTTTATGGGGGTTACTCTACGGTCAAGTTGGACTCGCACTGTCGGTAGTGGCGAGTATTACCTTAGGCGTCATTGTGGATGACACGATTCATTTCATGAGTAAATACTTACGTGCACGCAGGGAAAAGGCTTTAACCGGTCCGGATGCCGTGCGTTACGCATTTCACACGGTGGGTACCGCATTGATGGTAACCACGGTGGTGTTGACCGCCGGATTCCTGGTATTGGCACAGTCACACTTTAAAATCAACGAGGACATGGGACTGTTGACCGCGATCACTATCGTGATCGCACTGATTGTCGACTTTTTGTTTTTGCCTCCCTTGTTGATGAAACTCGAGGAGAAAAAAGATGAGAGTATTGATACTGCTGGCGCTCGCGATCTCGCTTCCGCTTAGCGCATTCGCCCAGACTGCGGAGGAAAGGGGTCTTGAGGTCGCTATCGAAGCAGATAAAAGAGACCTTGGCTGGAGTGACTTCCAGGCCACGATGAAAATGATTTTACGCAACCGAAATGGCGATGAAAGCACACGTGAGATTCGCAGCAAAACCTTGGAAGTACAAGGCGATGGTGACAAGAGTCTTACTATTTTCGATCATCCGGCGGATGTAAAAGGGACTGCGTTCCTAAGTTATACCCATGCGGTGAAACCGGATGATCAATGGTTATATCTGCCGGCTTTAAAACGGGTAAAACGTATTTCATCCGCAAATAAATCCGGTCCGTTTATGGGCAGCGAGTTTGCTTATGAGGACATCGCCTCACAAGAGGTAGAGAAATATTCGTATAAGTATCTACGGGACGAAAAAATTAATGGGTTAGATGCATTTGTTGTTGAACGTTATCCTGAATACGAAAAATCCGGCTACACCAAACAAATTGTGTGGATTGACAAAGAGCACTACCGTGCGCAAAAAGTAGAGTACTATGACCGTAAAGGTGCGTTGTTAAAAACCTTGGTCATGGAAGGCTATCAACAATATCTGGATAAATATTGGCGTGCCGATGTAATGAAGATGGAGAATCATATAACTGGTAAGAGCACCGATCTCCTGTGGAGCGATTATAAATTCCGCACCGGTCTTTCTGACCGCGATTTCGATCAAAGTAGCTTGAAGCGCGCTAAATAGTTTTTAGCAGCGCTCATCAAATTCGCTGTTTAAATGCAATCGACAACGAATTCTGACAACCTGAGCCGAAGCGAAGACCCTGAATTTGTGTGTCATTGCGAATCGCATAGCGATGAAGCAATCTCTTATTAGGTCTACCAAGCTGATTAAAGCGAGATCGCTTCGTCGTTTCGTCCCTCGATGACAAGGCTCATTGTCGTTGCGGATTGCGCGATACTATCTTTAGGTCACTTTCAATGACTCGACATGTAATGCTCGTCTTAATGATAGTGACTACCATTCCAATCGCAGATGCCGATTGGTCCGGTGATATTGCTGGAGAATATCGAGGCTTTTTCGATGATCCGGTGGATGAACGACAGCATGGTGACAATGCATCGATTTCATTCGAGCCCGAATATTATCGTGACTGGAATGATAGACGTGACAGCTTTACCTTTGTGCCATTTTTGCGTTGGGATGAAAACGATGATGAGCGATCACATTTAGATGTACGAGAATTGATGTGGGGGCGTGCCGCCGACAAATGGGAGCTCCAGGCGGGTATTGGGAAGGTGTTTTGGGGTGTTACCGAGTCGCAACATTTGGTCGACATTGTTAATCAGACCGACTTGGTCGAGAACCTGGACGGTGAAGACAAACTAGGCCAGCCGATGATTGACCTGACGTTAATTCATGACTGGGGTGTTGTGGATTTATTTCTGCTACCGGGGTTTCGCGAACGTACTTTTCCAGGTATCGACGGGCGGATACGTACTATTCCGTATGTCGACGAAAGCCAGGTTCAATTTGAGTCATCCAACGAAGAGCAGCATATCGATTTGGCTATTCGCTGGTCGCACACGCTAGGTGATTGGGATTTGGGAGTGTCACATTTTCATGGTACCAGTCGCGATCCGCGGTTTGTTGTGGGTACCAATGACGGCGAACCCGTGTTGATACCCGTGTACGATATCATTAACCAAACCGGTGTCGATATTCAAATGACACGGAGCAGTTGGTTGTGGAAGTTTGAAGGTATACGTCGTTCTGGTCAGGGTGCCTCTTTCAATGCAATTACTGCGGGATTTGAGTTCACTTTCTTCGATGTGCACAGTTCCGGTATCGATGTTGGTGTGCTTATTGAATATTTATACGATGATCGTGACGTCGAAGCACCGACACCCTTCCAAGACGATTTATTTGTCGGGTCTCGTCTGGCATTTAACGATGTGCAGGATACACAGGTGTTGTTTGGTGTAATTGGCGATCTGAAGACCGATACACGATTCTGGAATCTTGAGACATCACGTCGATTCCGCGATAGCTGGGTAATTAGTGTTGAGGGTCGTTTGATACGCGATCCTGACGACAACGATCCGATCTTTTCCTTACGTAACGATGATTACCTACAATTGGAGATAGCCTATCATTTCTAAATGTAGCGCGAGAACATCGAATAAATTTTAACGTACACGATATCGTTAAATTCCTACAACCATATCCACGCTATCATCGGTACAGCGACCAACAGTATCAAGAAATCCAGCGGCAAACCGAGCCGCCAATAATCACCAAATCGGTAACCTCCGGGTCCCATCACCAGGGTATTCGATGGATGTCCAAAGGGTGTTAGGTAGGCTGATGCACTGCCCACGGCGACCGCCATCAAAAAAGCATCCGGTGAAATCCCCATTTTTTGCGCGATACCACCGGCAATAGGCGCCATCAACACCGCAGTGGGTGTATTGTGGACTAGATCCGATAACAACATGGATACGCCGATTATAAAACAGAGCATTATCCAGATAGGCGCACCTTGCGCAATGTCAGTGATGGTGGCGGCAAGCAAAGTGGTGGTTCCGGTGGATTGCAACGCATGCCCCAGCGGGATTAAACATCCCAGTAAAACGATGATGGGCCAATCGATACTACGGTACGCATCGCGCAGGGAAATCGTATTCGTCAAGATTAAAATTGCCACAGCCGTTAAAAAAGCGATTTGAATGGGTACCAAACCGCCCGCGGCACCGGCGATTGCCCCAACAAAAACACAGGGCGTCACATAGACACGCCGTTTTTGACTTGGTCGCAAGCGGCGTTTGGCTAATGGCAGACAACCCAGGACGTTCATTGCTTCGTTTAGTTCGTTCCGTTCACCCTGCAGCAAAAGCACATCACCGGTTTTAAAACGCACATGACGTAAACGCGTTTTGGGCGATTCTCCTTGGCGAGCCACCGCCAATAGATTAATACCGTATCGTTCATGCATTTTTAGTCCACGCATGGACCAGCCGTCGATAGGGGAGTGCGGCATGACAACCGCTTCCATCAGGTCGACACCCTCCGCGTTAATGACCTCGACTGAATCGTCTTTCTCGTCTATCGGTGCAAGTCCGGGGATTTCGTATAGTGGCGCCAATGCTTCGGGATCGCCTTCTAACACCAGAATGTCTTCTTTATACACACGTTCGTTGGTATGAGGTGCAATCCGGCGCCGGTCGTTTCTTATAATTGCCATCACCGTGACTTCGTTATCGCAAATGTCTTCAATGTCAGCGATGGTTTTGTTTGCCAGCGGCGAATCAGTCAATATCCGTGTTTCGAACATGTAATTGGTGATCTGAAAACGATCGTCCTCAGTCCCCGTCTGTTGCTCGCGTTTGGGGATTAAACGCCAGCCAATCAAGACAATAAACAGCAAACCCACCACGCAAATTGTTAGCCCGACCGGTGTGAAATCAAACATGGAAAAAGATTCTCCAGTAAGTTCTTCTCGGTATGCAGCGATGACAATGTTGGGTGGTGTGCCGATCAGAGTGACAAGACCACCGAGAAGACTCGCGAACGATAGCGGCATTAGAATTCTGGAGGCTGCTCGTTTGGATTTTTTTGTATCGCGTAAGGCAACCGGTAGCATGAGCGCTAATGCGCCAATGTTATTCATGAAGCCGGACATGAGGGCGGTCAATCCGGTGGTCAGTGCGAAATGACTTGTTTCCCCTGATCGAAAGCGTGTCAGTAACCTCACGAATATATTGACCACACCGGTGTTTTCCAGGGCTTTACTGAGAATGAGCACCGACGCTACGGTGACAATGGCGGGATGAGAAAATCCTTCGGTTGCCCGGTCCGCTGGAACCAGTCCCAAAAAAACTGAAACTAAAAGCACTAAAAGTGCAACAACGTCATAACGCCACCGGTTCCAGATAAACAGCATAATGGTTGCTGCCAGTACACCGCAGATAAGGGTTTGGTCGTATGTCACTGGGATATTGCTTTAGATGTGGACTCGCGTTTGCGTCAATGGGATGAAGTGAGGGTGGTTCGAATAGTTCTGTAACACTGGAATACGTTAGCTTGTTTTTTGTTCGGACAGATAGGCATGCCACAGGATACGTGCGGCCACCGAACGCCATGGTGACCAAGCGCTCGCTATCTTGCGTAGTCTTTCCACATTCGGGCGTTTACGCATACGTTTAATGCGGCGGGCGGATTCCGCAAGCGCAAGATCACCGTCCGGCCATATATCCGGGTGACGCAAGACCATTAAGAGATAAATATCCGCTGTCCAAGGGCCAACCCCACGCACGTTTAGTAACGATTGACGTGCGGTTTTGTCGTCAAATCGTGTCAGCATTTTCAAGTCTAATTGTTTAGAAATAATGAGTTTAGCGAGTTCATGACAATACTGCGCTTTTTGTCCGGTAAACCCCAAAGCACGTAAACCTTCTGCCTTTAACTCTATAATCGCTTCAGGTGTAACGCCGTTTGTAGCAGTTTTTAGACGTTCAAATACGGCTTTTGCCGACGCCAAAGAGACCTGTTGTTCCAGGATAATATTAACTAATGTTGCATATCCCGGTTTTCTGGCCCAAAGGGGGGGTGGGCCGTGTTTCTCAACTACTGCGGCAAGGTCCTTGTCCTTACTACATAGTGTTTCCACCGCCAGCATCAACGAAGATTTGGTTAAGCGACCCAACGTGTCGTCTCTCACTTATTCAAGTTTTCAATCGTTTTTATGCACGCCAGAGCTGCTTCCGTTCCCTTAGTTTTCATGTGGTCATAAAAGAAGTCATGGTGTTCCTGATGCTTATGAAAGTGATGCGGTGTTAATACTATAGAGATGATGGGAACCATCGTTTCCAATTGAACCTGCATCATGGCTGAGATCACAGCTTGTGCCACGAACTCATGTCGATAAATACCACCGTTGGTTATCAAACCGGCTGCGATAATAATTGAGTATTTGCGGGATTGCGCCAGAAACTTGGACTGCAGTGGAATTTCCAAGCTTCCGGGTACTTCAAAAAAATCGATCTCCCTGCTGATTGTTCCGTGATATGAAAGTGTTTTGACGAACGCCTCACGACTTTGATCGACAATCTCTTTGTGCCAGCAAGATTGAATAAACGCAATACGCGTTTGCACAAATACGTGATCGCTATCAGGATTTTGACTAGATTGTGTAGAAGACTGAATCTGATTCATGGTTTTTCCTCATCATTTAGTTACCAGAATCAGGGCGTGCGGGTAAGTGAAAGCAGCGGAATAACCGCTACGGCGCAGACTTCCCGTTCTCTTCCATCCGGACTTTAACCGTCGGCTTCGGAATCACACCGAATCTGCTGACCTCACCGTTACCGGTAAGCGCTCGCGGGCTTGTGCAAGTAATTACATTTACCGCCGGTGGGGAATTTCACCCCGCCCCGAGAACATATGTTTCGTAAAACAAAAACCGTTCGAAACAGGTTCAAGTATATTTGTGTCTCCCTCTACGTGCAATGACGGGGTGATAAACCACAATCAACTATGCACTTTCGTGTCTTGATTCTTCCTTCATTACTAATTTTTTTGTCATCTCGTGCAATTCGGCCTCGTCGAGAGTTTCTTTGGATAATAGCTTTTTCGACGTGTTTTCCAGAATACCGCGGTTGGTTTTCAGGATGTTTAGTGCAAGGTCAAAGTCAGCGTCAATAATTTCACGCACGGATTTGTCGATTTCTTGCGCCGTTTGCTCACTAAAATCCCGCGTCACAGTGGTTTGTCCTAAGTGTCCTTGTTGTTGTGTCTCATAGGCTACAAAGCCCAGTTCATCGTCCATTCCGTATCGCATTACCATGTTTCTCGCAATGTCAGTTGCTTTGACCATATCGTCAGAAGCACCCGTAGAAAGATGACCAAACACCAATTTTTCGGCGGCACGTCCACCTAACAAAACCGCAATCTTGTAATCAAGTTCCTCTTTAGTCATTAAAAACCGGTCTTCCGTCGGTCGTTGTATCGTATAACCTAGTGCTCCAATTCCGCGCGGAATAATGGACACTTTGTGCACTGGGTCGCTACCGGGTAACGCCATTGCAACTAGTGCATGTCCCATCTCGTGATAAGCCACAACCTCGCGTTCCTTTTCGTTCAGGACACGATTGCGTTTTTCAAGGCCGGCGATAATTCGTTCAATCGCGCGATTAAAGTCATCCAAACTGACTTCCTCGGCACCACGACGTGTTGCCAACAACGCCGCCTCGTTAACCAGATTTGCCAAATCCGCACCTGTAAAGCCCGTCGTCAACGCGGCCACTTTTTCTGCTTCGATACCCGCTTCGACTTTTACTTTTTTCATATGCAGATTAAGAATAGCAATGCGGCCGGTTTTATCGGGTCGATCCACTAGTACCTGTCGATCAAATCTCCCGGCGCGTAGCAGAGCAGGGTCGAGTATTTCTGGTCGATTAGTCGCCGACAATAAAACAACGCGGCTGCTCGGGTCGAAGCCATCCAATTCGACCAGAAGTTGATTTAATGTCTGTTCACGTTCGCTATCGCTTCCGGCTAAACCGGGTGCTGCACGTGACCGACCCAACGCATCCAATTCATCGATAAAGATAATTGCAGGCGCCTGTTTTCTCGCTTGTTCAAACAAATCTCGTACACGCGCCGCACCTACACCGACAAACATTTCTACGAACTCGGACCCGCTGATTGAGAAAAAAGGTACACCTGCTTCGCCAGCGACCGCCCGTGCGAGTAATGTTTTGCCGGTTCCGGGTGGTCCCACCAACAAAATACCTTTGGGAATGCGGGCACCAAGTCGCCGATATTTTTCCGGGTTCTTTAAAAATTCTACAATTTCAACGAGTTCGGCTTTCGACTCATCTACGCCCGCAACATCATCAAATGTAACACCCGTATCTGCTTCAACATACACTTTGGCCTTGCTTTTACCAACAGACATGAATCCACCTAAACCACCCGCACCACCGGACATTCGTCTCATCAGAAACATCCATATGCCAAAGAAGATCACGACGGGTAGTACCCACGACAGCACTGTCGAAAATATTGAAGGTTTCTCTATCAGTCCGCCATACTCCACGTTATGCTGCGCCAACTGCTCTGCAAGTTCGGGTGGGACACGGGTGGTTACAAATCGGGTTTTGCCGCTTTCGGTCGCTTGCTTGTATTCGCCGAGTACCCGTTGATCGCTAACTGTGACGTTTTCAATTTTCCCGTCAGCGAGCGCCTTTTCAAAATCGCTATAGGAAATGGATTCGTATTCGGTCGAAGATTGCCACCAGCTTTGCAAAAGAGAAAAAAGCAAGAAAGCAACGAGGAAATACCAAATATTAAACTTTGTGCGTTTATTCATTTCCATGAGATGTTCCTCTACGTCGACGAGACAATAAACCACCCCTCCGCACGCAGCGAGGTTTTAATATCGAAAGATTTCAAATTCGCCCCAAGGGGCGTGGAATTCAATCCGTAGAGATTAAAAAGTGAGATGATCATTCTGTTAACCGTATTCTATCGTTTCGTCCCAAAACGTGGCTTCGATCTTATGTCCGTCCGGATCACGCACGAAACAACCATAATAGGGCTCACCGTATTCCGGTCTGGGACCGGGTGCGCCATCGTTCACGCCACCCGCCTTTAAGGCTGCTTCGTGAAAGGTTTTTACAGCTTGTCTGGACTCGGCAATAAACCCAATGTGGGTGCCATTGCCCACATTGGCTAGTTGACCGTCAATTGGCGTTTGTACCCAGAATTCGGGAAATTGTTTGCCGTACGCGACGGCATTGGGATATTCCATGATGCGTTTACAACCCACTGTGCTCAACACGGAATCGTAGAACTGAATGGCACGGTCGAAGTTTGTTACACCAATGGATACATGGGAAATAACACCCGGGTTTTCATCTGCCATCTTTTCTCCTTCTGCTTGTCGGTGTGGTTGGATATTTCTCTGGAACAAGTATCTAGCTTGTTCATTTCATAAGCTTAAAGTTGTTTAGTAAAGAAGCTGGCATATTCTACAAAGCCACCTTTTGACTCATAAAATCGATGTGCGTCTTTTCTTTCAATGCGTGAATGCAATATGATACGAGCACAACCGGTATCACGCGCCACTTGTTCCAAATAAGCAAGCATCACTGTACCAAATCCTCTGGATCGTTTTTCCGGTAAGGTGACCATATCGACAATGCGAAGATCGCGCCCACCGCTAAGATGTGGTGTAATGGAAACACCGGCCGCCGTGACAACCGCATTTTCAATCCGCAGTCCGAATAACCGGTAACCGTCGTTTTGCAGTTGTTCACGCCGCGCTAACAAAGCTTCAAGAATCAGATCGGGTTTGAGTGAATGCAATACCGGCCACGCTTCAGACCATTCTTTATCAGTGGTCAACTCTATGATTGTACAGTTATTGTTTTGATTCACACTGGAAGGCAAAACAGTTTCGTTTTACTAAACTCGCCAGAATATCCGTAGTCAAACCATCGACGCCGAACATAGAACACAGGTATCACTAAAATTTCATTTGATTACAAAACACCAAGTCAATACCATGTTTTGCCGTCAAACGATCAATTTTTAAAAGTGGTTAATTTATTGCGCAACGGCAGCAACAATACCCGAACAAAGGCATCGGGTAGACAACTGTCTGATGAAGATGTCTATATGATGTTCTTGTTGTATACATATCAGCATATGAGTTGCGAAAAAATTGCACGCAAATTCGGGGTCTCTACAGGTAAAGTAAGGGACATCATCGCCCGCCGGTCAAATTCAAGTTGTTGTGGTTGAGTCGTCTCATATTTTCTTAAAAAACTCCATTCGGAAAAGAAGACTAAATCCAAACATCGTTTTGAGCAGTTAATTCGTTTTCGGTATCGCCCGTATTCACAACACCTTTAGGCTCGATCAACAGAATACTGCATTCGTTTGCTGCAAAAGGTTTGTGTTCGACACTTTTCGGAACGACAAACATTTCTCCTGCTTCCAAGGTTACTTTTCCTTTCTGGAATTCAATATCCAATGAGCCGTCTAAAACCATGAAAACCTCGTCGGTTTCCGCATGATCGTGCCAAACAAACTCTCCTTGAACTTTTACCAGCTTAAACTGATAGTCGTTCATTTCCGCTACGACTTTGGGCGCCCAATGATCGTTAAACTTGGAAAGTTTATCTTTGAAGTTAATTGGTTCAAATTTCACCAGTCTTCACCATAAAAAAGCAGATGCCCGTTGTCCCATGACGATTTTATCGAAAACAGTTTTAGCCGTGGGTGTTTGTGCGCACGCGGCGCCATAGCAAACATGTAGTGGCAAAAGATGTTCTTCCCGTGGGTGACAGTACCGTGCAGACGGCGCGCTTTCCCATTCGATGAGCCGTTTTTCTCGTTCATCAGGTGATATTTTCGAATTGGTGCAAACGTCGATTAACCAGTGGTTGAATGTCTCGCCAGCGCTAGTGCTGGCATCCGGTGAGAAAAATGCTTTCATATTGTGGAAAGACATACCCGAACCGATGATCGAAATGTTCTTGTCGCGCAGCGGCGCCAGTGACTGCCCAAGTGCGATGTGTTCTACCGGGTCTAAATTTTTGATCAACGATAGTTGCACACAAGGAATATTGGCGGTCGGGTACATGAGTTTGAGCGGTATAAACATGCCGTGATCAAAGCCACGTTGGTCATTTAATCCCGCTTGCCCGCCACCTGCTTTGACTAACTCAAATATTTCTTTTGCCAGTTCCGGTTCGCCTGGGGCAGGGTATTGGATTTCATATGATTCAGGCGGAAAACCGTAGTAGTCATAAATGAGTTCTGGGTGGCTTGCGCTGGTTATAGTGGGTAGATCTTCTTCCCAATGCGCACTGATCACCAGAATCGCAGATGGTTCACCCAGTTCGTTGCCGATGTTCTTAAGGAAAGTGACCAAATCCTTGTGATTTTCATCACCAAGAATGGGTAACGGGCCACCACCATGGGGAAGATACAGAATGGGGAATGTTTTTTCAGTGGATTGATTCACATAGATGATTTTCGGTGTAATTTATGCGTGGGAGAGGGCTATTTGTTTTGGTAAAACCAAAATTCAATTTCATCGGTATCGACTTCGAAGGTCGCTGCGTGTTCCACATTCGCGGGAACGTGATACCACTCTCCAAGCCCGATTCTTTTAACTTCACCGTTCATAGTGAGAATCAATTCTCCTCGCGTAATAATGCCATGATTGTCCGTTTCATGAGTATGGGGAGGGATTGATGTGCCGGCCGGGTAAGACGCAAATAACACATCGCTATTCTTGGCTTCAAGTTTATAGGCATCAAATCGGCCATCAAAAAGTGGTAATTCCTTTATTCGATCTGGATATTGTCCGGCCATTTTAATCTCCCACTTCGTTTAGCGTGAAAAAGCTAGTTGATCAACGTGGAGTGTCATACGCTATCTTCCATAAGCTGATTTTCGCTGTTACGGTACTAGTTGACGCTTCGCTCAATCTCTAATATGTAATCGACCCACTGATTGGTCAAGTATTCCGATAATCGATTTTGCCCCTGACGTGCGCTGAGGTTGTCGACATCAATCCACATCAAGGGTTGATCTTGCATGGAGCAGGAAAAAACAGCCCGTGTGCGTTCAACGGTGTCAGGATCGATTTGCCATTGCAAACACTGAGCACACACGCCTTTCAACATGCATTGCATAGGGCTGCCGACGGTGCCGGTTAATTTGACATCCGGTTTGAAATATTCACGAAGATCTTCTTTGTAGGCGGTTTGAAAATCCTTTAATAACCCTGTCCACCCCATGACCAAGACTTCATCGACCTCCTTTAGTTTTATCGAAGCCTTGCCGTTTTGTCCGTCCAGCGTACCTGCGTGGTATTGTTTGATCAGATCGATAATATTCGGATTCGCCGCGCTTAAATCCTGTTCGCGGCCTAGCGGGATGCGGACGCCGTTGGCCACATTCCAAATAATGGTATCTGCCGTGTTTTCCAGTTCCTCCTTGTAGTACAACTCTTTTTCGCTACTGTAAGTAGCTACATACAATACCCGGCAACCCGCCGCGCGCAGCTTCGGACCAAGATCGAGCATGACCGCAGCCCCCCAACTGCTTGCTACGACCAGAATCGTTTTGTTTTTTTCTATACGGGTGGGTGCGCCGGTCGGACCCATCAACACGACTTTATCGCCTGGTTTTAATCGCGAAGCCAATTTCGCATTAAATCCCCAACGCAAAAGCACGAGCCGAACATTGTCACCTTCAACGCCTGCGCCACTAATGGTTTGTAATGGCACTTGCAATCGGCTGCCATTTACCACCGACGATAAGCTTTCATACATTTGCAAGCGGAAAAATTGCCCCGGTTTAAAGTTTTTTGCCGCCAGCGGCGCTTTGATCAACAGTTCCACCACCATCGGATGACTGGTAATGACATCTGAAATCTCGACGGTGAACTGTTTATCAATAGTGTTCTGAAAACAATAGAGTGATGTATCGTCTACTTTAATGTCCGGACGCTCATTCAACGCCTGCATTACCTCGGGATAACTGCGTAGCGCCGATGCAATGGCTTTTACCACACTGCCATTGAATACTGGGTGCGTATCGCCAAGGAAACTTACACGGCGGCTATCCGATTCATAAGATGTCAGCGGTCCAAACTGTGGTGATTTGCAATGATCCGCGACACGCACGGGCTGCAGACCTTGCTGTTGCGCCACATGGGGGAGAAAGTGATCGTGTTCCATTGTAAATGTGCCGGGGTATTCGGATTCATAAATCGCGTTCGGAAAAGTGCCTGCCGCTACAAACACTGAACGGGCGGGGATATTGTCCTCTTCATTGGTTGCCAGCCAACGGCCATCTTCTTGTTTCAACTTGCGGCAAACCAATGATGTGACATGTCCGTATTCATCGAGTTCGCACCGCACCGGGTCCAACCCCTCGGTGTAGTAAACACCTTCCTCCAGGGCTTTAATCACCTCTTCGTGATTCCGTTGGTAGGCGGGCGATTCGTTCAAACCGCGCCGATAGATAATGTTAACGCCACCCCATTTGCGTAACAGAGAAATAAAGTTCGGTTCCTCACCAGCGGTTTGCGCACGTTCACGTTCTTTGCGTGCCGCACGCCCGTGATCAAGAAACTCATCCAATATTTTTTGGTTTTCTTCGTTTAGGCCATTGCGAATGGTTCCTTCCCCCTTGCTAGTGACTAACTCTTCATAACGCCATAATACTTTTTCAACTTGTTTAATGTAATAAGCCTGTACTTCGGTCGCGGTGTCGATAGCGGTAAGACCTCCACCGATAACCGCGGCCGGCATTCGTACTTGCAAGTTCGCCAGACTGTCGTTTTTGGCGGCGCCGGTGAGTTGCAAAGCCATTAGAAAATCATTGGCTTGACGCATACCACGGGCCAGACTGTTGCCAATTGAAATGACGCGTGGCAAACCCGCGCCATTGGCAATGCAGACGTGATCAAACCCCAGCTCCCATGCATCGTGTAATGTGATCGTGCCACCGAGACGCGCACCACCAAACACCTGAAACGTCTTGCGCCGGGCCAATGTCATATAAATCAAGGTCAAAAAATTCTTGTCCCAACGTACGGTGATACCGTATTCCGCCACACCACCAAACCCGGCTAGGATGCGTTCACCCAAATCCTGCTGCAATGACGAAAAGTCGCGTACCGGTTGGGTCAACAATTCGTGGGGCAGGGGCTCTATTTTTAATCCATCGATACCGACCACCGCGCACCCCTCCATAGTCAGATGATGGGCCATGGTGAAACCTGCGGGGCCCATGCCCGAGATCAACACATTGCGGCCGTTGTACTCCTTCATTAAATATTGCTTTGACCGCATGGGATTCCAACGGGTGAGTAAATCGTATATTTCTACACCCCAGGGCAAATCCAGAACATCGGTTAAAACCCGCGTTTCTATTTGTGGAATATTAACCGGATCCTTCTTCTGGTAAATACAGGCCTTCATGCAATCGTTGCAAATACGATGACCGGTTGCCGGAATCATGGGGTTGTCAATCATCGCCACCGCAAGAGCAGCAATAGTGTGTCCTTCACGTTTGAGTAAATGCATCTCGGAAATCTTTTCTTCTAGCGGACAACCCGTCAGCGTGACACCCAACGGATTTACTTTCAAACCGAGTTCCGGTTTTTTCTTGTTTTCCGGAAAACCCTTGGAGCAGAAATCGCCGTCGTGGTCGTGGCAGTAAACACAATACTCCACCTCTGACAGCGTCTCCCGCAGTTCCATGCGTTGGTCAGTGAGCGCGAATCCATCGCGTTGCCTAAAATTATCCGGATTGCCTTGCTTTCGCCCGATAGGGTCGTTCTCTAACCGCTCAAGACTGACTAAATGGGCAGGGTCAACGGGTTGAGGTATTTTAAAGCTGTTCCATGTCTTGACCGTCACTTGGCCGGTGAGATCATTACGTCCCAAATAACACCAGGCAGTGAGGCGATCGATCTTATCGTCGTTCTTTTGTTCATCGGCGAGCAAATCAATCGCATAACATGCCGTTGCCAATTCGCGGTCGAGAGTTGCATATTGTGATCGCGTCAGTTCTTCATCCAGCCACTTGTCCAACGCTTCAAAGTCATCCGTGTTAGTACCGCGATACCGTTTTGCGCGGCGCATGACAAATTCCTGTCTGAATTCGGCAATACGCCGTTCCAACAATGTGCGCTGGCGATGTGTTTCAAGTTCATCCTCAATTTGAAATAAATCCGCCAGAAAATTTCCAAAAAAAGGTGCGATGTTGATAATGAATTCACTAAGCTCGACCGCATCAGATTGGTATTCGCCATTGCGATAAGCAACCAGCCTGTCGTGCAAACCCGTGTCTTTTTGATTTAATTCGCTCAGAAAGGATGTGTCCAGCTTGTGCAGATAGTCGATATCCTTAAGTAAAATAAAATCAACAGCTTGTGTAGTATATCTATTATTCATTGTTAAATAATTTTAGACCAAAAATGGTCGTGTTGCCCGCGCAAGTTAGTGTGCGACAGTACGTCGTAGTCGATTGTGTTATGGCAATGGGTAAACAGTGAACCGGAGAAACGGTTACTATACTGATACCCGCCTTATGTGAACAGGCACGCCTAAATGTTATACCTTAAATAGCAGTACGCCGGAGTATTAAAAGAATGAGTTACACCGCCCCGATCAAAGATATGGAATTTGTACTCAACGAGTTGGCCGACCTCAATGGTGTGGCCGTGTTACCGGGTTACGAGGAGGCAACCCCCGATTTGGTGAAAGCGGTATTGGAAGAAGCGGGTAAGTTGTCATCGGAAGTGCTTGCGCCTTTGAATCGCATCGGTGATGAGCAAGGTTCGACCTTGGATGGGGACGTTGTTAAAACACCGGACGGGTGGAAAGAGGCCTATCGGCAGTTTGTCGAAGGTGGTTGGAATGGTCTCGCGTTCTCGCCGGACCTAGGTGGCCAGGGATTACCTTGGTTAGTCGCCACTGCGGTTCAGGAAATGTGGCATGCAGCGAATATGTCATTCGGATTGTGTCCGCTGTTGACCCAAGGTGCTATTGAGGCCATCGAGTTGCATGGGTCCGAGGAGCAAAAGAAAACCTACCTGGAAAAAATGGTGTCGGGACAGTGGACTGGAACGATGAATCTGACCGAGCCTCAGGCAGGCTCCGATTTAAGTGCCGTACGTACCAAAGCCGAACCCGATGGCGATCACTATCTGATTTTCGGACAGAAGATTTTCATTACTTATGGTGATCACGAACTGACGGAAAATATTATTCATCTGGTGTTAGCGCGTACGCCTGATGCGCCCGAAGGCACTAAAGGTATCTCGTTATTCATCGTGCCAAAGTACAAGGTCAATGCCGACGGCACGCTAGGGGAACGCAACGATGTGCGTACCGTGTCTTTAGAGCATAAGCTTGGCATTCATGCCAGTCCCACTGCGGTTCTGTCTTATGGCGATAACGGCGGTGCGGTTGGTTATCTCGTGGGCGAGGAAAACCGGGGGTTGGTCTATATGTTTACCATGATGAACTTAGCGCGTCATACTGTCGGTGTCGAAGGTGTCGCTATCGCCGAACGAGCATATCAGCAGGCACTCAATTTTGCCAATGAACGTGTGCAGGGCAGGGCGATTGCTGGTGGCACGGACAGGGTCACGATTATCCATCACCCTGATGTGCAGCGTATGTTGATGACTATGCGTTCGCAAATCGAAGCCATGCGCGCCGTGGCTTATTTATCCGCTTCGGCGTTTGATAAGGCACAACACCATCCCGACGAAAACGAGCGGCAACGCCAGTACGCTTTATTTGAATTGTTCACTCCGATTGTCAAGGGTTGGTCGACGGAAGTGGCGAACGACATTGCTTATTTGGGTGTGCAAATTCACGGTGGTATGGGATTTATTGAAGAAACCGGCGCCGCGCAACACTTGCGCGATGCGCGGATTACGACTATCTACGAAGGCACCACAGGAATCCAGGCGGGCGATCTTGTCGGACGCAAAGTATTGCGTGATGGGGGTGCGGTGGCCCGGATCGTGATTGCGCAATTGCATTCCGATTGTCAGGATATCTCTGATGACTTGGATGCGGTAAAACAAGTATTTCGACAAGGTATCGTTGCTCTGGAAAGATCGACCGAATGGATACTGCAATCGGTAGCCAGTGATCCTGAGTTGTCAGCTGCCGCGGCCACGCCTTATTTACTGCTCTGGGGTGCTGTTGCCGGTGGATGGCAGATGGCCCGCGCCGCTATGATTGCGAACTCGAAGCTGGGATCAGGAGGTGATGACAATTTCTATAAATCCAAGATCAATTCAGCCAAGTTTTACGCAGCAAACATATTGCCTCAGGCGTTGGCCCTCGAAATTGCAATTACCCAGGGTTCATCAACGGTGTTGGAGTTTGAAGCCGCGTAGTATTGAGGGTTCACTCTGTTGGATTCTTATCGCAGTATCGTCTTTTTGAAGCCCGGCATTTGTAGGGCGGAACGCATTCCCCCCTATGGCATCAAAGCAAAAATCCGCGCTTGTGCCTGGGAGCCACCACGCACCGGCAGTACGCCAATTATTGCGGTCGCGCCAGTGGCGGGCAGGGCATCTAAATTGGCCATGTTCTCAATTTGATATTTGTTCGCCTTCAGCATGATGGCATGGGTTGCGAAATCTTTTGATGGACCGTAGTCAAGGCTGAGTGTGTCTATGCCGATGCCGGCGACATCGCGTTCCACCAGCAACTCAGCGGCATCCGGTGGCTAGCCTGGGAAATGCATTACATTCTGGGCGTCCATATTGATATATTGTTCGGGATCACCGAACCGTTTGTGCCAGCCACTGTTCAGAACAACCAGGCTTGAGGCGGGTATTTGTCCATTCTCAGATTCCCATGTGATGACGTCATCCGCGGTTAGTTGGTAGTCATCGTTAGACGCGACTTTTTCCCGGATGTCTATGGCCACGATGGGAACGATAAGTTTCTCCGGTGGTATTTCGTCGATGGCTAAATTGCCTTCAATGAAATGTGCGGGTGCGTCGATATGCGTCCCCGTGTTTTCACCCATGGTAAATTTATGCAGCAAATAACCCTGATCGTAACCCACCAATTGTTCTTTGTTAAACGGAACGCCACCGGGCCAGAAAGGCATGTCGTTGTGCATTTTATGTGTCAGATCGATCACTATCGTCGCGTTTAGCGGTGTGGCGAGTTGTTCCGCATAAACAAAAAATGGAACAAAAATAAATATTAATGTGATTTTAATCATTTTTTTCATACCGCACCTCCGTTGGTTTCTCTATGCCAGCTTTAGACCATTTTCCACCCGTCGTTTCGGTTGTGCAAGTACCACTGTTCCATCGTTTTGCAGGAATCCTATTACCAGGACTCAGACCGTACCAGACCGATTTGCTTGGCCGGAAGGTTCACCACGTCAATAATCTGTTCGTCCAATAATTCTTCGGTTGGTTTATATCGTTCGTAAAAGTGGCGCAGTCAAATTTGAGGGTCTAAGGTCTCAACATTCGCTGGATGTCAGTCCTTCGCGAATGGCGTACTTTGTAAGACCCGCAATGGTGTGAATATCGAGCTTGGCCATCAAGTGTTCACGGTGAGTTCCAACCGTCTTCAAACTTAGCTCCAGGCGTGTGGCGACTTCCTTCGTGGTATAACCCTCCGCTAACAGTTGCAGGACTTCACGTTCGCGATCCGTCAACAACGAAAATACCGATGACTTTTCTATATCGCGGGTTTTGTAGCCATCAAGAGCCGTGCGCGCGATGGCGGGACTTAGATACAACTGACCCGCTTTAACGGTGCGTAGTGCTCTCAGTAATTCCTCGGAAGCGCAATCTTTTAGAAGATAACCGGATGCACCCGCTTCCAATGCCGCTAGTACGAATCGATTTTCGGAATGCATCGATAAACATAGAACCTTTACGTTATTTAATTCGCCACAGATTCGCCGTATTGCTTCGATACCATTCATTCCGGGCATTGTTAAATCCATTACAACGATGTCGGGGCGGTGTTGGCGCGCACTTTCGAACGCGCTAAGTCCGTCTTGAACTTCGTCCACAATTTCAATACAGGGTTGCTTCTCCAATAGTGCACGCAGACCGTCAAGTACGATTTGATGGTCATCGGCGAGTATCACACGGGTTCTAACATCGATTGTGTGGGTGCCAGCAGTCATGGGTATCAGAGCTCGATGTTATCGCGTCAAGCAAATAGGTGCGCGGATAGTTGCTTGAGTCCCACGGCCCGGATTAGAATGAATTTCAAACTGTGCGTTGATATGGCGTAAGCGTTCAGTGACATTAAACAGTCCATAGCCACCGCTTCCGTTGAATTCCCCGGTGAGTGATCCTAAATCAAAACCTACTCCATTGTCGGATGTCTGAATTTCAATATTATTATCGACGCGCTTTACCGTTACCGTGGCATTGTTCGCGTGTGAATGTTTCGCGATATTAAATATAAGCTCCGAGCTGGCCTGATATAAAATCAGTCGTTCATCTTCACCCAACGGTTTTATTTCTTCATCAGCACCAAAGTAAAAACGGATACCATAGTGTTCTTGGACATGCTCACTTAGTTGGTGTAACGCTTCCTCAAGACCTAGTTCGTACAACAACGATGAACTCAACTCGAATGTCAGGGATCGTGTGGAATCGATTGCGCCGTTTAACAGGTTCCGAATGTACTTAATGGAATCTTTTGTTTCATTATCGATGCTTGATTCCAGTAACTGTCCTAGTTTCACTTTTATCATCGCCAGACTCTGACCAACTTGATCGTGCAGACCGGTAGCAATACGACGGCGTTCATGTTGTTCGGCTAGCGCCAGCTTTGATGCAAGTGCGCGTAGTTGTTCCTGTTGTTCTATTAATTGCTTTTCGACTCGTTTTTTTTCTGTCAAATCGATTACGATCCCTACCCACTCTATTTCCGACCCGGGTAGGCGGGCAACACCTACCATTATTGGAACGTGGTGGCCCTCGCTATGGCAATACTCCTTTTCCCACATCACGGTTTGTCCAGTGGACACGAATTCTTCGATCTTTGCCTCATCCATCGGCCGCCACTTCGGTGGTGTCATCTTGTCCCAGCGTAAGGGTAGATCACCCCGCTGGTAGCCCACCATTCTTAAAAAGGTTCGATTAGCGTCAGTGATGTTGCCTTCAATATCACCCACTATCATTCCGGCAACATGGGATTCGAACAGGGTCCGAAAGCGTTCCGTCCCTATGACACTGAGGCTCGGCGAAGAACTTGAAGTTTGGAATGCCATGATTCACCTCCAATTGCGGTCTTGGATCACGACTAATTGGAACAATAGCACCGCAACGTTAATTTTGCTCTTATTGAGTCAGCCAATCCACAGCTTTTTTGTAGTCTGGCGTGCACATATTGATACATCGTCGAAGACGTCTCCTGTCTCTTGGGTCGACTCACTCCACTCAAGGTGGCAGGGGTTGAACGGATTATTGGTGGCTTAGGCTGCCGTCGACATTCCGAGATGGACGCCGTACCATCGTCGACTCAATAAACTGCTATCTAACAAGCCATCAGCCATTCGCGTATAAAGTAGATGACGCTGTCGTCGCGACAATGTTAGGTGTGTTTCGGTTTCGTTAAACGATTGAAAAAACGACTAAGCACAGAAAAAATATGCCAACTACTATCCAGCCACTAATAAGCTGAGTTGAACGGCTAGTGAAATCACGAGGGTCGTAATTTGTCATGTCTTGATCCTCCAAAAGATCCCATCAAGAATCTGACTGTGAATATCCCTTCTATCGTATCGGTGAGAATTAATCTGTGAACTTTTTCACTATTCCGGAAATAAATTTGTAACTCGACTCATTGCACCAAACTCCAACGTTTAACCGGTCGACAGTAGTTGTATAGCTAGCAAAATCTCACATCTGGGGTTCGAAAATGGTGTGCAGTCTAAAAAAATCGCCAAGCACAACCTCTTAAAAGGACACTCTGTTTGATTCGTTCCCCCCATCACTCAGAATCAGGGTTGTGCTTAGCGATATCGGTAGCTTACGTGTTCAATCGAACACTACAATCGGGATTTTCCTGATATTGGCCTTCAATTTTCCCTAGCTTCAGATCGCGATTTGCTAATTCTATTTGTAAGTGTATGGAAGTATGTTAGTGTGGGTGGCGAGAATATCGAGTAACTGGTCTGGAGGTGAACAGTGGCTAAATATCTCTTTGAAGCGTCATATACCGACGTTGGTGCAAAAGGTCTTATGAGCGAAGGTGGTACCAGCCGTCAGAAACAAATTGAAAGCATGCTTGGCACCATGGGTGGCAAGCTGGAGGCAATGTACTACGCATTTGGTGACAATGACGTATATGCGATTGTCGATATACCGGATAATGTCACCGCAGCGGCGGTCAGCATGGCGGTAAACGCCAGTGGCGCCGTGACTGCCAGAATTGTCGTACTAATGACACCGGAGGAATTGGATGACGCAGCAAAAAAATCAGTGTCATATCGATCGCCTGGTTCCTAAACAGTAACTAGATCCGATTTTAGAATAGCAGGTAGCGAGCACCAAAAGTTCGCGCCGAAGTGTGCGCGTGCTCACTCAATTTGGCGTTTGAATTATGTTGAGTTTGCGGCTGTTCGCTGTATAACCAAATAAAAAAGCGGTCTTGAACCATAAACAAAATCCTCTGGGAAATTATGTGACCGATATCCGTTCTTGGCTCGAGCAGCACAACTTGAGTAAATACGCGGAAGTGTTTGCGGACAATGAAATTGAAGTCGCTGATCTCCCGGATTTGACTGAAGATGACCTACGTGAATTGGGTCTGCCCATGGGGCCCCGTAAACGGTTGTTAAACATTGTCGATGATTTGATTACGAGTGCTACCGGTTCAAAAGGTTCAACCAAAACAATTCTCGGCAAATTCGATTTTGTAGCTCCGTTTGGTGAGGCCGAGAGGCGACAACTGACCGTCATGTTCTGTGATTTGGTCGGTTCTACTTCCCTGTCAATACGCTTCGATCCGGAGGATTATCGGGAAATCATTCGTGATTATCAGAATGCAGTCAGCAAGTGTATCCACGAATACGATGGTTACATTGCGCGCTATCTCGGCGATGGAATGCTTATCTACTTCGGCTACCCTCAGGCGCATGAAGACGATGCAGAGCGTGCCGTCAGATCCGGTCTTGCGGTCACTAACGCATTAGCTGCGGGAAGTCCGCGCCCGGATCTGGACTTTCAAGTGCGAATCGGTATAGCCACGGGAATAGTCGTGGTTGGCGACCTGATCGGTGAAGGGGCGTCAGAAGAACGTGCGGTGATAGGGGAAACCCCTAATCTTGCGGCACGACTACAGGGCCTCGCCGAACCCAATGCGATTGTCGTCTCAGAAGCCACACGTGCCTTGTTGGCAGATAAGTTTGAATGGCAGGATTTCGGAGCCCGCGTCGTTAAAGGATTCGATCAGCCGATACGGCCGTGGCTATTAAAAGGGCAACAAGACACAAGACCCAGCCTCGCCAATTCTACGGATCATAGCAGGCCCATGGTGGACCGTAAAAAAGAGTTTCAGTTGCTACTCGAGCAATGGAAGCAGGTCCGTGACACGGGTGGACGTGCAATACTTATAGATGCTGAGCCCGGTGTCGGCAAGTCAAGACTCGTGCGTGAACTCAATCGTCATATACAAGATGACAATCCCACAGTCGCATTGCTCCTGGGTTCGCCCTATTTTGTAAACAGTGCTCTCTACCCGGTGACTGAGCACCTCACACGCATGTTGGGATATAACCGGAACGAGCTAAATAACATCAAACTCAGGAAACTGGATCAATATGCTGAAACTTTGGATTTGGATCCAGCAAGTTTTGTCCCTGTCCTTGCTCCGATGCTTGGGATCGATCTCGAATCACAGCAACGTTACAAAACACCGACACTGACACCCAGCGAACTTCGGCGTCGCAACCTCGAAGCACTGGCCGATTGGTATCAACGCATGTCAATACAAGCGCCATTACTTCTGGTCGTGGAAGATTTGCACTGGGTAGACCCAACTACTATCGAGTTGCTCGGTCAGATATTGGAGCGCATCGCTTCGACAAGAATCTTTGCCTTATTAACTTTTCGCCCCCAATTTATTCCGCCCTGGCCAACGGGACCGGTGGTCGAATCGCTGACACTCTTGAGCTTGGCTGAACAAGACAGCCGTGAGTTGATAAGCCATCTTGCCGGGGAGACGCCGTTGTCTGAAGAACTGGTTGATCAACTCATTGATCGCACCGACGGCGTACCTTTATTCCTGGAGGAACTTGCCAGAGCGTTACTCGAAACCAGTGTCGAACAGTCTAAATCTAGTCAAGGGAACATTGAACACGTGACCGATATTCCTGCCACTTTGCGCGATGCGCTGATGGGCCGTCTTGACCGGTTGAATGCCGTAAAGGAAATCGCTCAACTCGCCTCCGTTATTGGCCGTTCGTTTTCGTTTGACCTTTTGTTGAGCGTATCATCACTGGATCAGAGTGGCCTTTCGCACGCTCTGAGTACGCTCGTAGACGCCGGAATTGTCGACCAAGCCCACTCGGATAATGGTCAAGTCAATTATGAATTTAGACACGCCCTCATACGCGATGCAGCCTATGACTCGTTGCTCAGACGCAAACGTCAGCACTTGCATAAACGCGTGGCGACAGCGCTCACCGAAAGCGGAACCGCTGTCTTGCAACCTGAGTTGCTGGGCCATCACTACACTGAGGCGCGCGAGCACGACAAAGCCATCGATTACTGGTTGCTCGCAGGCCAGACTGCGTTAACGCGCTCGGCCAATCAGGAAGCTATCGGGCACTTGCGCCGCGGACTCGCGGAGCTGGCGTTTATTGCGGAAGTTGAAAAACGCGAGCGGCAAGAGCTTGCGCTACGTACCATGATTGGCCCGGCCTTAATTGCGACCACCGGATTCGCGTCCGAAGCCGTCGGTGAACAGTACGCCCGCGCCCGCAAGCTTTGCCAAAAATACCGTGGTTCGCCACAGCTTTTTCCGGCATTGTGGGGATCCTGGGTGTTCTCACTGGTGCGTGGTGAGCTTGATTCTTCGCGATCCATTGCCGAAGAGATGCTCGCACTAGGCGAACAAACCGATGGATCGGCGATGTTAGTCGAAGCGCACTGGACGCTGGGCAACTCATTGTATTGGTTGGGGGAGCTTCGCGAATCGCTGGTACATCTCCGGCGCGCGTTGCAGATCTACGATTCCGCGGCTCATCAGGCCAATGCCTTGATCTACGGTCAGGACCCCGGTGTGGCGGCCAAATGTTATCTGGCCTATTGTCAATGGCAACTGGGTTTTCCCGATTCTGCACTCGAAGCGTTAGATCAGGCATGGGAAATGGCGGAAACCAGGGATCATGCATTCACAAGGGGCTGGGCACTGGCATTTCGGTTTGTTGTCCACGCGTTTCGCCGTGATCCGGTTGCCGCGCAATCCGCGGCCGAACGCGTTATCGAGTATTGCACCGACCAGTCATATCCTTTTTGGCTATCTGCGGCGATTATCGTTCGGGGGTGGTCGCGTGCAAACAACGGCGAACCGGCTGCCGGCATCGAGGAGATGCGTAAAGGCATTGCGATGTATGAACAAATCGGATGCAGCGTGGTTCAGCCAACTTGGTTCGGATTGCTGGCGGAGACGCTCCTGGCGGTTAACGACGGGGATGGTGCTGTCGATGCTCTTGATAGAGGTTTTTCGATAGCTAAAAGAAATCACGAAGTTATTTCGGAGATTGACTTGTGGCGGATCAGGGGCGAACTCCTGGCAAGCGATGAAAGTAACGATCTCCACGCAGCGTTTGAAGCGTTTAATCATGCCCGTGAATTGGCGCATCAATGTGGTGCACGCTCGCTTGAGCTGCGCGCCGCGTGCGGTATCCATAAAATTCTTGGCCGATCAGGACTGGCGCTGGACACCAACCCGTTACCGGAACTGTTTGCAACTTTTGACCAAGGTTTCGGTACACGCGATTTTGCCGAAGCAAACGAATTGCTCGGTAATCCTCGATCAAACGAAAGGCTTTCTAAAACGGAGACAAGTTAACTATGAATAACTCATTACCAAAATACATTGAGCGTGGTGGCGAACAAGTGTATGCCGCGCCCTTTGCAGCCAAAGGGGTTGAATTATTCAGTTTTCCGGTAAAGGGCGACATCGGCAGCATCCAAAATAATATTTGCGATCGTTACTTGAACGAACCGCTGGAAGTCTCGGATCGTTTCGTTCCACTTACCGATTATGTGATGTTCGTATTCAATACCATCGAATCTTTGGTTTCCGTGCTTCCTCCTTTTAATACGATGGGATCGTTTCCCGAGAAAGAAGGCGCGGTGTGGACCGCTCTGGTTGACCGTGAGCGTGAACAACTATTCTGGTTTCATCCTTATATGGTGGTCGATCTGTCTTACGCCATGGCGATGGGACGCGAAATTTACGGTTTTCCCAAGACCATTGGCTGGTTCGATATTCCTCAAGGTCCGCAGGCACCGGAATCTCTAAGTGTAGAAACAATTGTTGTTGACAAGTTTTCGCTGTCATCCAAAGGACAGCGCGCAAAGCTTATCGGGGTAAATCGTAACGATGCGATAAAGTCGCAAGAACCATCGAGCTTCAAAACAATACGGGAATTGGCCGACGAGCTAGTCCGCTTACTTAATATCGAACATGGGCTTATCAATGAGATCAAACTGGGAGTGCATCTTCTTGAAGACCTCGTTGAGTTGAAAATGCCGATGGGGTTTTTAAAACAGTTTCGCGACGGTGTTGATCCGACACGTGCGTGTTATCAAGCGATTCAGGAAGTGAATTCAAGGATGACACGATTTGAGGAAGCACGCTTATACCACGAAGATTATGAAGTCGACTTCGAAAATTTCGAGAGTCACCCTATTCGCGCTGATTTGGGTTTGTCCAGCGGTCCCCTTTCCGTTGAAGCGCCTTTCTGGGTGCGGTTCGATTTCGAGATTGATGATTGCACAATTGTTGGGGCAAGTTGATGAATCACTCTGACCAAAAGCGGAAAAAAGTCGCAATCCTTGGCAGCGGCGTAGGGGCGATGACGACTGCGTACGAGTTGACCAACGATCCTGGTTGGCGCGAACGCTTTGAGAGCATCACCGTCTATCAGCTCGGTTGGCGTCTTGGTGGTAAAGGCGCCAGTGGCAGGCAAAGTGGAACCTGTGCGATTGAGGAACACGGGTTACACGTCTGGCTCGGGTTTTATGAGAACGCTTTCAAGATGATACGTGCGGCTTATGCCGAGCTGGATCGGCCTAAAGAGGCTCCTTTATCGACGTGGGATAAAGCGTTCAGACCTCACAGTTATGTCGGCATTGACGAGCACATCGACGGAGAGTGGCATCCCTGGATGTTTGATTTTCCCACTAACGACAGTCTGCCCGGTGAGGGCGGTGAACTCCCCACACTGTGGGATTACGTCGAGATGTTGGCGGGTTGGCTGGTCGAATGGATACACAAGTCTAAACCCGTCTACAAACGCACGCAGCCGAACGAACATCACGACATATCGCATTGGTTGAAGGGTATTGTTGAGGAGTTGGAACTGGATGCCGGTCTGTTGGCAAACGACATCGATGTGGGGTTAATCAGCGCCCTGGGACACGTCATCAAGAAAATGCATGCCGGCGATAAGTATCATGACGCGGCCGGATTAAAGTCGCTGCTCGCGATTTTAGGGCGTATCGAGCAATGGTTGGGGCGAGAACTTGCTAAGCTCACCGGGCACGACATTGCCACACGCCGGCAATTATTGCTGATCGATATGGGGACCACGATTATGCGGGGTCTTATTCAAGCGCGTATTTGGGAAAAACCGGATGGTTTGGATACCCTCGACATGGATTTCGCTCAATGGTTGGAATCTAACGGAGCACTGGAGATTACCGCGGATCTCAAGCGAAATCCTATATTACGCGGGTTGTACGACTTCGTCTTCGCCTATGAAAACGGGGAAATCGATAAGCCGAATTTTGCCGCGGGTCCTGCGCTTCGAACTATTTTCCGTATGTGTTTTACCTACAAGGGTGCCATCTTCTGGAAGATGCAGGCAGGAATGGGTGACACCATTTTCGCGCCGTTGTACGACGTTCTGAAAGCGCGGGGCGTCACCTTCAAATTTTTTCAGCGTGTGCGTAACCTCGGTCTTTCGCAGGACAAGTCATTTGTTCAGACTATCTCCATCGGGCGTCAGGTAACGCTTAAGGATGGCAACTACGATCCATTGGTAGACTGCGTTGGTTTGCCGTGCTGGCCGAACAAACCCATCTACGACCAAATTGTTGAAGGCGATCGGCTGGAACAAGATGACATTAATCTGGAATCGTTCTGGACAGCCTGGAAGGATGTCGAGAACTGCGATCTTCACTACGAAAAAGACTTCGACATTATTGTTTTTGGAATTTCGCTGGGCAGCATTCCTTATCTTTGTCCCGAATTAGTCGATCACAACGGGCGTTGGCGAACGATGGTGGATAAAGTCGGTACCGTTCGTACCCTGGCCCTGCAGTTGTGGCTTACCCTTGATCTCAAAGGTCTGGGTTGGGAATCGTATCTGCCGATTACCGACGACTCCCCGGAACAACGCCTGCCAATCATGGATAGCTATGTTGAACCACTCAATACATGGGCCGACATGTCAAACCTCTTGGTTCGCGAATGTTGGGGAGGCGAACAAGTTCCGAAAAGCATCAATTATTTCTGTGGGCCCATGCAGGGCGGCATTGACGAGCCGTCGAACCATGCGGCGCCTGCGCAGGCGCGTGCGAAACTGGACGCCATCGTTGAAACGTTTCTTGCTCATGACATCCGTGCGCTCTGGCCCAAAGCGGCGGACGGTGACGGACTCGACGAAAAATCACTGGTGGAACAGTTCAGACGGGTCAATATCGATCCGTCCGAACGCTATGTAATGTCACTTGCGGAATCGACCCAATATCGGCTCAGGGCGAACGAATCGGGTTTCGCCAACCTGTTTCTCACCGGCGATTGGATCAGAAATGATTTTAACGCGGGATGTGTAGAAGCGGCGGTGATGGGTGGCATGCAGTGTGCGAACGCTATCCTCGGAAACCCGCCTAACCAAGGGATTGTCGGATGAAACCATTTTCTCTGTCGTATGTTTTCAAGTCCTAATCGCACGAGCCAGATAACGAACGGCTCTGGTAAAGCATTAAATGCAGCGGTAAGGCAAATGTGACCAGACAACTATCATCCCACACAACGACCCTAGCCTGTTCGGTGCTGTTAATGAGCGCATTGCTGGGGTCGGCATACGGTGCATTTTTCCAGATTAGTGAAAACAGTGCGTGGCGGTTGGGCAACGCGTTTGCTGGCGGCGCGGCGGTTTACGAGGATGCCAGTACGGTTTGGTACAATCCGGCGGCGCTGACACAGTTGGAAGATTCACAATCGAGTCTTGCAGGTCACTTTATTTCGATATCCAGCAATTTCAACCGGTCGGCGGCACCGGCCACGTCATCGTTTCTAGGTGGTGCCCCCATTGCCGGTGGTGACGGGGGTAATCTCGGAGAGACCGCATTGGTCCCCAATGCCTATTACACCCGACCGGTCGGCTCACGTTTGAGTATTGGCCTGGGTTTCAACGCACCTTTTGGATTGGCCAGTGATTATAAGCGGGGCTGGGTCGGCCGCTATCACGCGGATAACTCGGAGATATTGTCTCTAAACATCAATCCGGCGTTCGGTTGGAAGGTCTCAGACCGGTTGTCGATAGGGGCCGGTGTTAACGCACAATATTTCGATGTGAATATCACGCAAAATATCGACACGGGTTCGTTGGGTCAGGCAATGGGTCTGGCCCCAACCCGGGACGATAGCCGAACCGAACTGGCGGGCGATGATTGGAGTTTTGGTTATAACATGGGGTTATTCTGGAAGCCCCGGAATACTGCACGCTTTGGCATTGCATTCAGGTCGAAGATAGACCACGTGGTGGAAGGTACATCGCGGATCACTACCAGTCCCGATGCGACCACCGAATCGGTATCGCCGGGCGTAGTGGCGGGATTTCGGGCCGTTGCGGCGGCGGCGGGTCTTTTGCCACCGGATGCGGATAACATTCGTGCTGACGTTACGGTCCCGGCGACTATTTCGGTGAGCGCTTATCATCAGATAAATCCGAAATGGGCCATCATGGGAGACATTACGCGCACCCGATGGAGCAAACTGGATGAGTTACGCGTCGAGTTTGATAGCGGTGTCGCCGACTCGGTGTTGTCACTCGGTCTGAAGAACACCTGGCGTTACTCCGTTGGGGTGACCTATTTTCATAATGACCGCTGGTCCTACCGGTTAGGTTTGGCGTTCGACCAGACGCCAACACCGAATGCGGAACTCAGAACACCACGTTTACCCGATGAAGATCGCACATGGTATACACTCGGTTTGCACTACAGGAAGAGTGACAAAACGAGCATCGACATTGGCTATGCCTATATTGACGCGAAAAATGCAAAAATCCGGAAAATTGCACGGGGACCGGGTAGCGAGAACTTCGCGAGTGGCAGTCTGGTCGGGATATTCCGAAACGCGGATATTAATATTATCAGCGTACAGTTCAATCGTAAGTTCAGGGGCAATTAGGTTGGTTCTACTGTGGTGTGTCACCCTCGGCTAGCTACTGAAGCGATCTGTACATTTAGTGAGCGATAACACTATATGTGATCAGGTCAAGAGACGCATCTAAGCCAGCTTCAAGCCATTTTCCACTTGTCGTTCGGGTTGTGCAAGCACCACTGTTCCATCGTTTTGTGGGAATCCTGTTACCAGAAATTCAGACCTTACCGGGCCAATTTGTTTGGTCGGAAAGTTCACTACGCCAATAATTTGTTTTCCCAATAATTCTTCTTTTGTATAAAGATTGGTTACTTGGGCACTGGATTTTTTTATGCCGATATCGCCGCCAAAGTCGGCTTGGATTTTGTAAGCCGGTTTACGCGCTTCTGGGAAGTCCTGCACATCGACAATGGTGCCCACGCGCAGTTCTACTTTTTCAAATTCGTCCCAGCTTATCTTTTGCATTGTAGCCCTCGTGAGCGATGAGTAGGTCAAACTGATGGATAGTTTATCGGCAACATTAGCTTAGTGACCAGGGGTGGAATAACTGCGGCTTACGTTATAATTGAACGCAGCTACCAAGATGAGAGAAATTTAATGCCTGATACCGAACTTCGTAAATTGATAAGCGAACTCAACGATGAAATTGAATCGCTAGCGCCTGGCAATGAAAGTGCTAAAGCGAAGTTGGGTCAGTTGATTGAAGACATAGAGACGCGCTTAGACAACCCTGAAGACAGCGAGCATCATGCCGGTGTCGTGGAAAACGTTCAATCTACTATTCGGCAGTTAGAGGTGGAGCACCCTCGCGCGACTGGAATCCTCAACAATATAATGATGACACTCAGTAATATGGGGATATGAGGCTGCTTGTCAGCTAATCCTTGGTTAGTCCTTGGCCGTGCGTGTCGTCACCGCGCCACAACGCCGGCATTCGACTTTTTCGACTGAGCCTCCGGTTCCAAATCCAAAAGTCACGTCAAGTACGCGGAAATCATGTATTCCGATGAGGCAAAGCAGACGGCCAAGCCACGGTGGAATTTGTTGGTGTCTATCGTTCATAAAGACGATGCGACCGAATTTGTATGCCAACCTTAAGTCGGTGCAGGGCTACACGGATACCGTATCCGCTTAAAGATACCTTAGCATAAATCACCGTGTAGTGGACGCCGGTTTACATATTCGGGTAGTTGGGTCCGCCACCGCCCTCAGGAGTAACCCAAGTAATATTTTGGCTCGGGTCTTTGATATCGCAGGTTTTGCAATGTACGCAGTTTTGCGCATTGATCTGAAAATGCACCGTGCCATTAGTTTCCAGCACTTCGTACACACCCGCTGGACAATAACGTTGCGCCGGTTCATCCCATTTCTCTAAGTTAATGTTGGTTGGTATATCCGCATCGCCAAGTCGCAGATGAACTGGTTGGTCTTCCTCATGATTGGTGTTTGACAGAAATATCGAAGATGGCTTATCGAATGTAATCTGATTATCCGGTTTGGGGTAATCGATTTTTTTGCATTCGCTGGCAGGTTTTAGCGTCGTGTGGTCCGCGACGTTGTCTTTCAATGTGACCGGAATACGTCCTTTGAACCAGTTTTGATCGATATAGTTGAATCCTGCCCCAACATAGGTACCCAATTTGTGCAACGCGGGACCGAAGTTGCGCGATGCGTGTAATTCTTGATAGGCCCAGGATTCGTGGAATGCTTCTTTGTACTGCACGAGTTCCGTACCACCGGTATCGCCGGATTTAAGCGATTTGAAAATGGTTTCCGCCGCGACCATACCGGATTTCATAGCCGTATGGGTTCCCTTAATTTTGGAAAAATTTAAAGTGCCGGCGTCGCACCCGATCAACACAGCGCCGGGCATGGTCATTTTGGGTAAGGAATTCAGTCCGCCCTTGGTGATGGCGCGTGCACCGTAGGCGACACGTTTTCCGCCTTCGAGGTATTTTTTGATTTCGGGATGATGTTTAAAACGCTGAAATTCGTCGAATGTACTCAAGTGTGGATTGCTGTAATTTAAATCGATAATCAATCCAACGACGACTTGATTGTCTTCTAGGTGATATAAAAAGCTGCCGCCGGTAGCACCGCTTTCAGACAGCGGCCAGCCGGTTCCATGAATGACTAAACCTGGTCGATGTTTGGCCGGATCGATTTCCCATAACTCTTTCAAACCAATACCGTAGTGTTGTGGCGACCTGTCCACATCAAGGCCAAATTTGCTAATGAGTTGTTTGCCCAAATGACCGCGGCAACCCTCTGCGAACACCGTATATTTCGCATGCAACTCCATACCGGGCTCGAACGTATCTTTTTGTTCGCCGCTAGTGGAAATCCCCATGTCGCCGGTCACAACCCCTTTGACACTGCCATCTTCGTTATATAGGACTTGCGCGGCAGGAAAACCGGGAAAGATTTCCACTCCCAATGTTTCCGCCTGTTCACCCAACCACCGTGCTACATTGCCAAGACTCACAATGTAGTTACCATGGTTGTGCATGGGTTTTGGGATCATGAACGAAGGCACCTTTATTGCTTTTTCCGGCCCGGTGTAGAAATACACCTCATCTTCACTGACCGGTGTATTAAGTGGTGCGCCTTTGTTCTTCCAGCCTGGAAACAGTTCGTTCAGTGCCGTTGCCTCGATTACCGCCCCCGAAAGGATATGTGCGCCGATTTCCGAGCCTTTTTCCAACACCACGACACTCAGTTCCGGCTCGAATTCCTGGGCGAGTTGCATTAAACGGCAGGCGGTGGATAAACCTGACGGTCCACCACCGACAACAACGACATCAAACTCCATCGATTCACGTTCCACGGGTGACACCTCGCGATTAATCGGAACAGGTTGAAACACACGTATTGGAAAAATTCACGCGTGTAACAGCTTACATTAAAGGTTTTGATAGTATAACCATCCGAAATATCGAGGAATAGTAGGAGTCAAAATGCAAATTACAAATATGACCGCTGTTGTGTCCGGCGCAAGCTCGGGTATGGGTGAGGCGACGGCCCGTCATCTGGCACAAAACGGAGCCAAGGTTGCGGTGATGGATATCAATATCGATGCGGCGCGCAAAGTTGCGGATGAAATCGATGGTCAGGCATTTGAATGTAATGTAGCCGATGCGGTGAGCGCCGAAGATGCGGTAACCGCTGCTGTCGAAGGTCTTGGTGTACCACGCTTGTTAGTCAATTGCGCCGGTATTGCCACCGGTCAACGCACGGTTGGGCGGGATGGGCCGATGCCGTTGGAAGATTTTATGTGGGTGATCGATGTTAACCTGGTCGGTACCTTCAACATGATCCGTCTGGTTGCAGCTAAGATGATTGAATCGGATGTGGTCGGAGATAGCGGCGAACGCGGTGTCATTGTCAATACCGCATCGGTGGCGGCCTTCGAAGGACAGATTGGACAAGCGGCCTACAGTGCATCGAAAGGCGGTGTGGTAGCTTTGACCCTGCAAAGCGCACGTGAGTTTGCCAGCAAAGGTATCCGTGTCATGACGATTGCACCAGGTCTGATCGATACGCCGATGTTGCGCGGTATGTCGGATGAAATCCGCGAAAGTTTGTCGAGCCAGGTTCCGTTCCCTAAACGGTTTGGGCAACCCGAAGAATACGCCAGGCTAGTAGGGCACATTGTCGAAAACGAGATGCTAAATGGTGACGTTATTCGTCTGGATGGTGCTATCCGAATGCAACCGCGTTAGCGTTGCGCTTAGCGCCTGCGCTCTTGGCCAATGGGTAGTGTTTGTGCGCGACGCATGGTTTCGCTTTCGAACAGGCTGGAATTGCCCAGATATTCCAACAAGAAATCCAACGTATCGAAACCCCAGAAGTTTCGTCCATTAGCTATTAGGGTAGGTACACCGAAGACATTATTAGCGATCGCTTCATCAGTGTTTTTCCGTAGTTGCTCTTTGACTGATTGGGTGCGGGTTTTCTCTATAGCTTCGGTATCACCTAACTTTGCAGCTAATTCGGAAAGTGTTGCCTGGTCATCTGCCGCTTGACCCCGCGCCCAGATAAGTCGGAAGATGCTTTTCACGGCATCCAGCTTGCTGTTTAGCGCGATCGCCAACCGTAGTGAAGGTAGAGGATTAAACGGATGGGCAGGTGGTAATTTAAATGTGATGTTTTGCTTTTGTGCAACCCAAGCAACATATTGAAACATGAACACACGTTTGGGCGGAATCTCCGCCGGTCCAAGCTGTCCCCAATGTTTGAGTAGTCCGGCAAACAAAACCGGTTTGGCGGTTAATTTAGTGTGCGGTGGAAGACGGTCTAGTTGTTCGCATTGCAAATAGGCGAATGGGGAAATGAAGTCAAAATACCAGGTGATTTCTTGCATGACCGAAAAAAGCAATTATAACGGCCATCACTTTAACCGAATACTCAGAAATTTAAACGCAAAAACACACTTCCGGCGTATACCGGATGATAAAGTCACTGGTGCCGGCTAGACTGAGCTATCCGACACCGGTGTGCTACGCGATCCCTACGTTACTGCTGTTGATCTGTTTGTGTACCCTCGCTCGTTCCGGCTTGGTCCGCCGCACCTGCGTCCGTACCTTCCATATTTTGCGGCGCTTGTGTGTCACAAGCTGTCAGCCCGAGGCTTAATAGCAGGGCGAATAATGTGGGTATCACTGATTTACGAGTCAACATGATTGCACAGTCTCCTTTAGTTAAGCTGCACTTATGACTCCAGCAACTTTTATGCCACTCGGACGATAGCTTGATCTTTATGGCTTTGCGGCGGTGTTGATTTGTATTTGTCGTGCTTATGCCACATGCGGCACGAATGGTTGAAAAGCCTGTGCCATCGAAGGAATGGGGCGTCGCGTATCCGCAACAGTTTTTACGTTTCTAATCAACCAGCAGGCTATAATGCCGTGGGGTATTGATTGGCTAAACTGAATCAAGATTAGCGTCTTTTTGGACTTCACTTGGCAACCTTATAAACTCGTTTCAGCATGCTTTATTTATTGACCAATGGCCAGATCGGCCTTTTCGCCATCATTTTGTTCGCTATTATTTTCTCGTTGACCTTTCATGAGTTTGGCCATGCAGCTGCGGCCAAGTATTTTGGGGACGATACGGCGGAAAAAATGGGGCGATTGAACCTGAATCCGTTATCGCATATCGATCCAATCGGGTTGTTAATGGTGGTGATGGTGGGTTTTGGCTACGCTAAACCGGTACCCTTCAATCCGCGAAAAATGCGTCACCCTTGGGCCAGCGCGGTGGTGGCATTCGCCGGTCCGTTTATGAATTTTGTGATTGCGGTACTCGCCATTAACTTACTGGTATGGGGCAACCAGAATGAGATCGCATTTTTTCAAGGTGAAGGGCAGTTCACTATGTTACTGTTTCTTGCGCAGATTAACCTGCTGTTGATGTTGTTTAATCTGATACCGCTTGGCCCCTTAGATGGTCACTACATCCTGCCATATTTTTTACCCGGGACGTTAGGTTATCGATATCACCAACTAAACGCACAATACGGTGCGTTTGCGTTGATGGGCCTGATTCTTCTCAGTATCGCAGGAGTGCCGGTGTTCAGTACTCTCATGAGTTTCAGTCAGCGGTTGTTACCGCTGATTACTTTCGTTGCCTAGAAATACTAGTTGCCCGGTTCGGTCAATTCGTCTTTTCTGTTCTTAATCACTTTGGCGGGAATGCCCAACGCGATTGAAAACTCCGGTATATCGCTATTGACCAGCGAGTGTGCGCCGACAATACTATCACGCCCAATGGTGACACCGTCCATGACGGTGACTTTTGTACCCAGCCAAACACCGTCACTAATTTCCGCCCCGCCTTTGGAATAATTCGGTTGGTCAATGACAGGGATATCGGTACGTGAGCTTTCGTGATCGGCGCCTACGATGTAAACATACGCAGCGAGCAGCGCTTTTTTGCCGATTCGTGTATTCGTCATTGCACCAATGCGGCAGTAGGTACCAATACTGGTGCCATCGTCAATTTCGATACTCCCTTCCAACATGGAAAACAAAGTGCCCTTGCCAATAAACACGTCGTTACCGATTCGAATTCCGTCGCCCTGTGCGCCTTTTGCGTCTAGCGTCACGTCGTCACCAATGACAGTGTTATCGCCGATGGAAATACGGCGCGGGTGACGCAAAATAACGTTACGTCCAAACACCACATTTTTTCCGCAATATCGGAACAAAGTGGGGTAAAGTTTCTTTCGCAACCATAAACCGAGTGCTCCGGGAAACCCAACCAATAAGCTGGTTACCAACTCAAATTTAACAAAATAGATCCAACCAGATTCTCCGACAAAAATCGCTCGATACTTGGCCATAGCTCCCATTGATTGATCGGCGACTGCGCCGTGGGCGCCGCTTTCCTGCAACTTACTCGCAGGTTTTACAGTCGAATTCATCGTGCTTTATTTTTGGGAGACAATTTGTACTTTGGGTGGATAGAGTTTAACCTCGGACAATGACCGTTACCAACTGAAGATTTAGTTTTGATACGTTTCGCTGTTCGTGACCTTGTGACTTTTTGTATGACGCGGTTTTTCAATTGTGTGATTGCAATTTTGACGATTTGTTTGTCACAAGCCACCAACGCGGATCAAAGACCACTGGTCTCTTTGGGTTCTATAGATGAATTGTCACATCGTATGCGAGCAACGGTTGTTTATCAACGGGATGACGGGGTTTATAAGACAAACATTGGGGAATCGGACGCACAACTGCTTGTTAAGAATGGTAGTTATCCACGTTGGTCGCCGGATGGTCAATACATTGCATTCATTTCAAAAAAAAATGTCTCACAGGTAAATGCTAATGGCGAACGCATAGAAGTATTGGCGCGTACCGATAGTCCGCGTGCAATTGCCTACCACCCCAACGGCGAAGAAGTTTTGTTTATTGATGGCAAGGCGATTTATTCCGTGGCAATCAAGACACGAGAAGTTCGTCTGCTTATCAAAGGTCATCGTTTTCAAGAGCTGGACATCACAAAAGACGGTTCTCAACTGGCAGTTACCATTAAAAACCCGTTGCGGAGCTTTCAAGTTTATGGTTTTGATCTACGTTCGGGTACGAACCGTCGCTTGGGAAAGGGGTGCTCGGCGGGCATGCCGCCCAGTGGCAAGCTGGTATCGAACCTTCAGGATGGTCATAAGAAACTGATGTTGATCGACTGGGCGGTGGGTGAAACGCGATTTTCTATTGATGCGCCACCGGGAGAAAAATTCGACAACCATGCCTGGTCTAACTTGGAAGATTGGTTGGTCAGCGAGTCCGAAATAAACGGTCATAATATCTACGTACATGAGGTTTCCAAAAACCGGGCAACACGCGTCACTGATGGGGGTAACGACCAACGTCCTGACTTGTACATTTACGAGTTGTTTTGAAGACTAAAGCTGGTTCGCTTTTTCGCGTAGTTTAAATTTCTGTATTTTGCCGGTTGAAGTCTTCGGCAGCGGGCCGAAGATCACGGTTTTGGGGGCTTTGTAGCGCGCCATGTTCTGGCGGCAAAAATCGATAATGTCTTGTTCGGACACAGTTGCGTTGTCGTTCTTTAAAGTGACAAAAGCGCACGGTGTTTCACCCCATTTTTCGTCGGGTCGGGCGACGATGGCTGCTTCGAGGACATCAGGATGACGATACAACACGTCTTCTACTTCAATGGACGAAATATTCTCGCCACCGGAAATAATAATGTCCTTTGATCGATCCTTCAATTGAATGTATTGATCATCGTGCATAACGCCGAGGTCACCAGAGTGAAACCAGCCACCCGCAAAGGCTTCCTGGGTGGCTCGAGGGTTTTTTAGATAGCCCTTCATAACGATATTGCCACGGAACATGACTTCGCCCATGGTGTCACCATCGGAGGGTTGAATCCGCATGGTATCCGCATCGATTACGCTCAAATCGTCGAGTACATGGTACGGAACACCCTGACGGGATTTTTTTTTGGCTTTTTCATCCCTGGGTAGTTCATCCCACTCATCATGCCACTCGCAAATGACTGCGGGGCCGTAAGTTTCGGTCAATCCGTAGACGTGTGTCATGTGGAATCCATTTTCTTCCATCGCCGCAAGCACGGAGGCAGGTGGTGGGGCGGCTGCTGTCATGACCTCGACGGTGTGCTGAAACTCCCTTCTTTCCCCCGGTTTGGCATTGATAATGAAATTTAGCACGATGGGTGCGCCACAGAAATGCGTGACAGCTTGATCGGCGATGGCGTTAAAAATCGCTCCCGCTTCCACTTTGCGCAGACACACGCTGGTGCCCGCCACAGCCGCCAGCGTCCAGGGAAAGCACCAGCCGTTGCAATGAAACATCGGTAGTGTCCACAAATACACGGAGTGACGTTGCATACCCCAACCGATTGCGTTGCTTAACGCATTTAAATACGCTCCGCGGTGATGATAGACCACACCTTTGGGATTGCCTGTAGTGCCTGAAGTGTAGTTAAGCGAAATTGCATCCCATTCGTCCGTAGTGATTGTCCACTCGAAATTCGCATCGCCGTGCGCGATAAATGATTCATAGTCCATCTTGCCAATGCACCGGCCTTCGGGTACCGCCGCATCGGCGATGTCAATGATCAAGGGTTTGCTTTCCAGCTTGGCCAATGCTTGCTCAATCACATCGGCAAATTCGGTATCGGTTAACAATACTTTGGCCTCGCCATGTTGCAGAATGAACGCAATGGTGTCCGCATCCAGACGTGTGTTAATGGTGTTCAATACGGCGCCACACATGGGAACGCCAAAATGCGCTTCATAAATGGCCGGAACATTGGGCGCCATGACCGCCACCGTGTCGTTTTTACCGATGCCTTGTTGGGACAAGGCTGAAGCCAACTGCCGGCATCGTTTATATGTTTCTTTCCAGGTAAAGCGTTGTTCGCCGTGTATGACTGCGGTTTTATTTGGGAAAACACGCTCCGCGCGTTTCAGAAAAGAAACCGGCGACAACGGTACATAGTTAGCCGCGCATTTTTCGAGCCCTCTGCCGTAAAGCTGATCGATGTTTTTGTGAGTTGATGCCATATTGAAAATTGTTTTCGTATAATTGTTTAAGATTCTAGTGCGCGTGACGACGCACTGCCAATAACAAACCAGTGGGGTGAACAAATGAACGAGCTGCACGGCTATTATTTCGAAGATCTGCGCATTGGCATGACTGCCGTGTTCAGCAAAACCATTACGGATGCCGATATTCTTCTATTCAGCGCGGTTTCCGGCGATACCAATCCGGTGCATTTGGACGAGGAATTCGCACGGACCACTGCATTTGAAGGGCGTGTCGCCCACGGCATGCTCACCGCCAGTTTGTTCTCAACCCTGGTGGGGACCAAATTGCCCGGACCAGGGTGCATGTACATGAGCCAGACATTGAAGTTTCTCGCCCCGGTGCGGGCAGGGGACACGGTATTTGCCCGGGTCACGGTACGGGAATTACTGTCAGATAAGGACCGGGCGGTTTTGGATACCACCTGTAAAGTAGGTGGCAAGCTAGTGGTAGCAGGGGAAGCGCTGCTTAAAGTGCCATGCCGTGAGCCCCAATCCACCATTGTATAGGGGTTTTCTGGCCATACCTCGATTGTTTTCGTGGCCTGAATGAGGTAAATTATGTTGCACTGCAACATTACCCTTTGAGCCGATGAATAACAGTAAAAAAACGAGTATCGAACTGGATGAACTGACCAAAACCATGGCGGGAGTCGCCGAGCGTTCGCAACGCCTCGCGGCAGAGTTTCTCGAACACCAGGCCGGTAACGGTAATGGTAACTGGGATCCCCTGGGTTTGGTGGAGACATTCACCAAGGCCATGAGCGAAATGAAATTCGACCCGGTAGCCATCACCCAGGCACAAATGCAATTTTGGCAGGATTCGATGAAGTTATGGCATCACACCACCCGGCAAATGTTGGGCATGGAAAGCGACGCCGTCATCGAGCCTGCGAAAGACGACCGCCGATTTAAGGATGATGCCTGGCAGGATAATGCGGTATTCGACTTCGTCAAACAATCCTACTTGTTAGCCTCGCGTTATATTTTGTCATCGCTGGAATCGACAAACGGGCTCGATGACAAAACGGCAAACAAGGTTGATTTTTACGCACGGCAATTTATCGACGCGTTGTCGCCGACAAATTTTGCGGCGACTAACCCTGAAGTGCTGCGGGAGACTATCGATACGCACGGCGAAAACCTGGTGAACGGTTTTCACAACATGCTTGACGACCTGGAACGTGGCAAAGGCAAGCTGCAAGTCCGTATGACCGACACGGAAGCGTTCGAGTTGGGTGTTAATGTCGCTACCACTCCAGGCAAAGTTGTGTTTCAAAATGAAATGATGCAATTGCTGCAGTATACCCCCAGTACTGACAAAGCCTACAAAACCCCGTTACTGATAGTCCCACCCTGGATTAACAAGTATTACATTCTCGATCTGCGACCGAAAAATTCCTTCATTAAATGGGCAGTGGATCAAGGGCATACGGTGTTCGTTATTTCCTGGGTTAATCCAGATGAAAAACTGTCCGACAAGAGTTTCGACAGTTATATGTTGGAAGGACCCTTGGCCGCGATGGATGCAATCGAGGCGGCGACCGGCGAAAAACAGGTCAATGCCATCGGCTATTGTCTTGGCGGCACCTTGCTTGCAGCCATGTTGGGTTATCTTGCCGCAAAAAACCAAAAACGCATAAAAAGTGCGACCTTTTTTACCAGTATGATTGATTTTTCAGAACCCGGGGAACTAGGTGTCTTTATCGACGAGGCTCAAGTATCCGGTCTGGAAAAGCAAATGGAAGAGAAGGGCTATCTGGAAGGATCGAGTATGGCGACAACGTTCAATATGTTGCGTGCCAACGATTTGATCTGGTCTTTTGTCATTAATAATTATTTGCTGGGTAAAGAGCCACTGGCTTTCGACTTGTTGTATTGGAATTCGGATTCCACCCGCATGCCCGCGAAAATGCACAGTTATTATTTGCGTGAGATGTACATGAAAAATAAGTTGGTGCAACCCGGCGGCATTGAGATCGATGGCCTTCCCATCGATTTAAGCCTGGTAAAAACGCCAAGCTACTTTCTGTCGACCCGCGAAGACCACATCGCACCCTGGCAATCGACATTCACCGGCGCCAAATATTTGTCTGGCCCGGTGCGTTTTGTGCTGGGCGGTTCCGGTCACATCGCTGGCGTCGTCAACCCGCCGGTCGCCAATAAATATTGTTTTTGGACGAATACCAAAAAGCCGGCCACGGTCAGCGATGCAACGGAATGGTTACAAGGGGCAACGGAAAAAGCCGGTTCATGGTGGACGGATTGGGACAAGTGGGTATCGAAATATGCCGGCGAGCAAGTGGCGGCGCGCGTCCCCGGGGAGGGCAAACTGAAGGTATTGGAAGATGCCCCAGGTTCGTACGTTCGTGTACGCGCGGTGAGTGATTGAATTCTTGTAATAGTCTAGGCATTTAAATGGCATCACCGGTCTTTCGTATGATTGATACCGCACCAACGCCGGTAGCGCCGTTCAGTCATGCCGTGGAGATGGACGGTTGGGTTTTCGTGACCGGACAAATGCCAACGGATCCGGAGGATGATGGCAAACCTTTGCCGGAAGGTATCGTTGATCAAACCCGACGGGTAATGGATAACCTGATTATCGTTTTACAGGGAATGGATTTAGGTTTGGATAATGTCGTACAGGCCCGCGTCTATTTGACTGAGTTCAAGCGCGACTATGCAGCGATGAACGAAACCTACGCATCTTATTTTCCCGTCAATCGGTTACCCGCACGAACTTGTGTTGGTGTTACGGCGCTTGCCCGGGACGCCCTGGTAGAAATCGATCTTTTGGCAAGGCAAACTGAAGACGTGTAGGAGCGAGCTTGCTCACGAATAGTTTTTTGTAGTGGCTTTGTTCGCGAGCAAGCTCGCTCCTACGACTGATCGTTGATTGCTAAAAGTCGACGCTAGAATCCAACTATGTGTAACAATGCTCCGGACCAGGGAATGAACCATCTTTAACTGCCTTTACATAGGTACGAATCGCCCCCTGAATTCCGTCGTCGCTTTCTTGTAGAAAGTTTTTAACAAACTTCGCGGGCTTGCCTGGGAACAGTCCTAACATATCTTGTACAACCATGATTTGTCCGTCGGTGTGTGGACCGGCGCCGATACCGATCACAGGCACATCGAGTTTTTCTGTGATTCGCTGTCCAAGTTCGACCGGCACGCACTCAAGCAAAATGATGCTGGCACCAGCATCTTGCAAGATCAAGGCTTCGTCGATCATAGTCTGAGCCTTGTCGGGATCACGGCCTTGCACACGGTAACCACCAAGATGATTAATCGACTGCGGGGTTAGGCCCATATGGGCGCAAACCGGTATGCCACGCTCCGCCAATAAACGTGTGGATTTCGCCAACCAGGCGCCGCCCTCGAGTTTGACCATTTGTGCACCGTCACGCATTAGCACCGCAGCGTTTTCCAGACTTTTCATTTCCGAGTAATAACTCATGAACGGCAGATCAACCATTAATAGTGCACCCTGATTGCCACGCCGTACACAACGCACATGGTAAGCGACATCCTCGATAGTGACTGGCAAACTGCTGTCGTGACCTTGAATGACCATACCCAATGAGTCGCCAACAAGAATAACTTCAACACCGTTACTGCTTTGCGCGAATGCTTCGCAATAGTCATAAGCGGTCAGGCTGGCGAACTTCTCACCAGTCTTTTTTAGTTCGCTTAGCGTGTTGAGGGTGACTTTCATTTTAATACTTGAAACGGACATTAGCCTAATTTTCCTTTGACAAAAAATGTTATCAGTCAGATTATCGCCCAATCCTTGTGCCAGCGTCGCCCTTTGTTATCTATAGTGCATGTGTTTGACGGCACTAAGGTAAATTTCAGTGGTCAACATGTGTTTTTAGGCGTGACTGACTGGAACCAAATTGACTTCATAAGAGGCGGACAATGTAAATGGTGTGTCCAGGTTGTGCCACACACGACTGAGCTCGTCCAGGGTAAGCGGCTCTTGTCGTACCGATACGCCTGTATTTTTTCCGCGCAGTTCGCCACGCAGTTCATCGCCGGTGATGATTTGGTTTCCGTGTAACGCCTGCATAACGGCGCTTAACAAGTGTTGCTCCAACATTGGGCCCGATCCCGACCCATCACGATCGATGATAGGTGTTATTAAATAATGCAGTGCAAGCATAGTTGATACGACATTTCCGGAAACTAATGTGGGCGACCGACGGGTCTGGGTGCTGGGATTGATTCGGTATAACCACACTGAGATGCCTTGCTGTCGGTCACGCATGGCTGGTGGCGTTTCCGGCGACGCCACTAATTCGTTAGACTTAAATTTGGCGCCAATCTCCGGGTCATCCTTCAAGTGCCCGGCAAGAAAATCGACCAGCGTTTTCGTAGTCGCGTTTAATAGTATTGGCATTAGATTGTAAGAGTGTCTACTTTAATGATGCATACTTTCAATTAACGCGCTGGCATCCAAATTCCGGCGCAGGTTTCGGCGTACTTCAATCCAGCGGAAACGAATAGAATTTCTTACGATTTCGCCATCCAATTGTTTGAATTCGTCGATAACCGGTGCCCAATGAACTAAAGCATCCGGGCTGGTTGAAAACGCAGATTCGTCATTTTCGATTGACGTCCAGTCGCAGTTTGCAATACGTATTTTGACTTTTTCGCTTTCGTGTTCAAAGTCCGGTCCGGCGTCGTTTGGAACACCGGTTTCATTGAGTAAGTCATTTGTTGTTTTGCTCATCAGTTTACCGATACTCTGGGTTGGTGCGCCAGAGCGTTGATAAATTAGACCGCCGGTAAAGACGGTGAGATCACATAGGCATGCCAGCCACACATGCCACTTCGCAATATTAATAGACACCGAGTACTCCGGATTTTCGAATAGTTGTGGAAAACGCGTTCCGGCACGGGTTTTTAAGTAACCATACAATGCCGTTTGAGCAACATGGCTTGCCCTGGAATTCAGGAACGTTTTTAGGTCGGACTGGTTTGCAATGACACGTCGGCCACCACCGGAGCCAATGCCTAGATATTTTAAAAATGTTTTCCAGTTTACGGTGTTCGCCATTGTCTGCGACGAATACTTCAAGGCGGATTGTACTCACTATTGGTCAGCCAGCATGAAAGTAAAACAATCCGTGTCTGTTGGCCGATTCGATTGAACTTAATTGCGTTCATTATTTTCTACCTGCAATAATCTAAACACCGGATTTGTTGGAACGTATTCGGTGTCATAACTACGTTATAAGTCATAAATGTGCTCGTATTACTTTGGCGTTTTACAACAATACCTCAGTTTGTAAAGTGTTTTTTCATTTGCCAAACGACAGATTGGCGTATAGGATATTAAGGTTACGTCTGCTTGTGGACGTGCTCCATAACTAAACTCGTTAAACTAAGATCAACCGGGAGGTGCATGATGAGTGCTGATCGTTCCCAAATGGAGGCTCATTGGGCAAAAACAAAAAGCCTGATGATCAAAACCCTTTCAATCTGGTTCATATTTTCGTTCGTTGTCCACTGGTTTGCCGATAGTCTAAACGGCATTTCAGTTTTCGGATTCCCATTAGGTTTTTACATGGCGGCTCAGGGGGCTTTAATTGTTTTCGTTGTACTGATTTTTTGGTTTGTGCGTTCGCAGCACAAGATCGATGCTGAATTCGGTATGTCCGAAGAATAATGGGGAGAAATAAACAATGAAAGGCAACTTTATCGAGAATCTACCCAAGATTTACGGCCTGTATACCGGTGGATTTTTAATCTTCATCGCGTTAATGGCCTTGCTAGAGCAAATGGGTGTCAGTGCCGACACTATCGGTATCTTGTTCGTCGCGTTTACCGTTTTCATCTACGCCGCCATCGGCTGGTTGTCCCGCACCATGCAGGTGGACGCTTATTATGTGGCCGGACGCCAGGTGCCGCCTGTATTTAACGGTATGGCCACCGCCGCAGACTGGATGTCGGGTGCATCGTTCGTCGCCATGGCAGGCGGTATTTATATGGGTGGACATGCTTACCTCGCTTTTGTTGTGGGTTGGACCGGTGGTTACGTGCTGGTGGCTGCCTTGATGGCGCCCTATCTGCGCAAGTTCGGTTGCTATACCGTACCGGATTTCATCGGTACTCGCTACGGCGGCAATCTGGCGCGTTTCCTTGGTGTAGTCGTGCTGGTAGTGGCATCGTTTACCTATGTGACGGCGCAGATTAACGCAACCGGAACCATCGCATCGCGTGCTTTGCAAATACCGTTTGAGGTCGGTGTATGGTTCGGTCTGTTGGGTATTCTGCTGTGTTCCATGTTAGGCGGTATGCGTGCGGTGACCTGGACCCAAGTGGCGCAGTACATCGTGTTGATTATCGCTTACTTGGTGCCGGTGTTCTGGATGTCCAACAAACAAGGTTTTGGACTGATTCCCCAGTTTGTATACGGCCCCGCTGTTGCACGATTAGGCGAACTGGAAACCTTGCATCAAGTAGGCACTCTCACACCGACCGAAGCGGTGGCGGGTTTGAAAGCATTGACCGTACCCCATGCGGCCGCAGGTAGTACTGCGCTGGACAGTTGGCGCTTTGTTACCCTGGTGTTGTGTATGATGGCGGGTACCGCTTCATTACCCCACATTTTGATGCGTTATTTCACGACCCCGTCGGTCAAAGCAGCACGTCAATCGGTGGCGTGGTCGTTGTTCTTTATTTTTCTGCTTTATTTCACCGCGCCGGCATTGGCCACCTTTACAAAGTTGCAGGTGCTGGACCCGGATTTGGCGACCGGTATCATTGGTAAATCCATAGCGGAGGTTAACGCGCTCGAATGGATTCAGAAATGGAGTAACGTCGGATTCCTGAAAGTCGTCGATAGTAACGGCGATGGCTTATTGCAGATAAATGAATTTTTTATGCGGGGTGACATTGTAGTGTTGGCGACACCCGAAATCGCGGGACTACCCTATGTAATCTCAGGGTTAGTAGCGGCTGGTGGTATGGCGGCCGCTATGTCGACGGCGGATGGATTATTGCTTGCAATCGCTAACGCACTTTCCCATGATCTTTTTTACAAGATCATCGATCCCAAAGCCGACACACGCTTGCGTCTGATTGTTGCCCGGGTATTGCTACTTGCCATCGGCGCCGCGGGTGCCTTTGTCGCCAGTCTTAAATTGACCACGATTCTCGGCGCGGTGGCCTGGGCCTTCGACTTCGCCTGTTCCGGTTTGTTCTTTCCCATTGTGTTAGGTATCTGGTGGAAACGAGCAAACAAAGCGGGCGCCATTGCCGGCATGTTTTTTGGTTTGGCCGCCGGTACATGGTATCTGTACCAGGTTCATTTCGCAGGTATGGAGCCGTGGATTGGTATTGATCATCTGCGCTTCGGTATCATCGGTATGCCTGTCAGTCTTATAGCCATGGTGGTGGTTTCGTTATTGACCGCCGAGCCTGATGAGGAAACCCAACGTATGGTGGACGAGATTCGTATTCCCAAAGGAGAAACCGTACTCGGATCTACTCACTAATTAGCAGGGTCACCTGGAACCGGGACGGGCTATTCCCGTCCCGGTTTTTTATTTTGTCCAGATAAATAAGTAGGTCTAATGGTGGAAGGTTTCCCGATCTGGGTGTTGGTAATCGATTATGCCCTTGGCATGATCATGTGGACACTTATTGGTCGTTTTGCCATGGGAATCTTTTTGCCCGAAGACAGCGAATTTTTCTTTATGCGCTTCTTTGTGCGTGCAACAAATCCTTTGCTCAAATTGTTTGCTCCGATAACTCCAGGATTTCTTATCCGGCCCATGGTGCCGTTGTTTGTGGCTTGGTTTTTTTACATGGTTCGCTTTTATGTCATGCCTTGGTTACTCGGTTATTCCGTGATGGGTATGTTGTCGTTTCCGTTGGAAAGCGAGTTTGCCCACGGAGTGGCAAGGTTCATCGGAAAAATTGTCAGTTTATTCTAGAACCTGTCTCACGATGCCCGTGCCTATCGATACTTCGTTGAAAAGCTGGTACGAAAAATATTCATGTATTCTCAACATTTACATGACTCAAGTTCGAATAACCTTCAGTGCGATACTGCGCCTCTGAGTACAGTGAGTATTTCCTCCAACCGGCGTAAATCGTTTTTTAATTCACTTTTTACTCGCCGGTCCAGTGAATTAATCATTACACGGCTGGACGGGCGAATGCCTTCTCCGATATCGGCAATTTGTTGCCTTAGAATAAGCCTCAGCAAACCGTGAAATATTTCAATCAACTGTTCCGCATCTGCGGTGGTGATGCGTCCCCCTGCAGCAGCTTCGTATAAACGATCCGGTGTGGTGCGTGCTGTTGAACCGATGCGCAAGGCCATCACCCTCGCGACACTCACTAACGGCAACAAGCCGCTGCGTTTTAGATCGATACACCCTGCTTCGGATCGCAATTGACCGAACAATCCAAGTGGAGACCCCATTTGTGCGACCGATTGAGCAAGCAATGCTAGAAAGGCGGGTTGGGAAGCAGCCGCAGTAACGGCTAGTTGGTGTAACTCATGGGCGATGGATTGCTTACCAGTAACGGGAATCATGTCATAAAAAATATCGACATTGAGTAAATCTTTGGGCCGTGCGCGTACCAGCCACCCGTTAATTCGTTCTCGCCATTGTTCCAGCGTACCACGCCAAATGGCATTAGAGGCCATGACACCGCCATCGCAAAAGGATACCCCGACCTGATCGAGTATCTCCGACATTCGTTTGCCTAACAACGCAAACCAATCGTCATCTTTCTCCGTCCCAAGATGAATAAGCGCGTTATCCTGGTCGGCCGATAGCAGACTCTCACCCCGTCCACCTGAGCCCAGCACCATGACACACCAGGTTGCCGGTGCAGGCCCGCGGCCATCCGCTTCTAATTGCATTATTGCCAATTCGGTAGCACGTGCGGTTAATGCTCTGACCTCATTGGATATTACTCGTGCTACTTCAACACCACCTAAATTGTCGTCAGTTAATGCGCCAGCAACGTGGACTAATTGGCTATGCACTTGAGCCAACGCCGCTGCATCATTTGCCTCGCTAATCTCATCGCCAAGAAGATTCGCGGCAGCGGCGCGATGCTTTACTAAATCTCGTTGGGACACCATTCCCACTGCCGCGTTTGCGGAATCCACTATACACAAATGCCTGATCTTCTTGCGTGTCATGCGACCCAGTGCACGGTACAGCATTTCGTCGCTACGTATACACTCAACTGGCGATGTCATTATTTCTTCCACGGTGCTCTCGTCGAGTGTTTTTGAGTTGTGTGCAATCGATTTCAATATGTCTCGTTCAGTGAGGATACCGGCAGGTGTGTTATCGGGATCTAAAATCAAGAGCGAGCCGACTCGTTGTTGGGACATGATTCGTGCGGCTTTGCGTAGCGATGTTTGCGGCAATACGGTTATCGGAGGATGCATAATGTCTTGAAGGCGTTTGGCATATACATGGCTGTCAAGACGTGTAATTACCTGTGGAGTCGTTGAGATTTTCCACTCGCCAGGAACAGCGTTCCATCCTGCCATCTCTTGTTGAAGTAAAAGCTCATCGCGACGTTGGGAAAGTATTTGAGCTTCACCCAGATTACGTACGTCCCTTTCGAGCAGAATCGGTATCAATCGCGTTAATATCTTAGCAGTTATGAGGCTATCTCCAAGTGCCGAGTGTCGATGCTGAACGTCGATTCCCAGAGAACCAGCAATAGTGTCAAGATCCAGATTCACGAGACGCGGCTCGAGTGCCCCCGTTAACAATGCAACATCTAAACTCAGTGGTTCCTGCCATTCCATGTTGTGACGCACGGTCTCATGACGCAAAACCGCTAAATCGAAGGCGACGTGGTGACCCACCACAACACGTTGACTAAGCAACTCCCGTAGCTCATCAAAGGAGTCAACGAAGTTTCCCGCTTCGGCAACATCGGTGTCGCTTAATCCGTGGATTCGGGTCGATTCCGGGGGAATTGGGACACCGGGGTTGACGAGCCGGTCTATGCGAGGGGATTCGAGTATGTTATCTCCTTGCATTGTGACTGCGCCAATTTGAATGATTCGATCTTTTTTGACATCCAGTCCGGTCGTTTCGAAGTCGAGCACGACAATAGGTAACGCAGCTAATGGCGTGGCGTTCGAAGGTGTCAGGTGTCCGGGCATATTAGGATGTTCGAAAAAGGTTACTACGGTCTAAAAGTATTTCTTGGAGGTCACCGTTTGTTTTGTTGCATAGTCTGGGTGTCCGGTCGAGGAAATCTTGGTTAACCGTGGTGATAGCGCTGTATCAACGACGAGGGGTCAGAGCTTGAATGATTTTAAATCGGACAACTTGAATTATTTTCACTTTCCGAAATGATGCAGGCAATAAGCTGGAATGGAACCGGGTTACAAAAGCGCCGGCATCGCAGATGGGACGTCGGAACTCACGACGTCGGTCCGCATTGTAAAGAGGCAATTGACACACCCGGTGGTGACAGCCCCGACTGGTGGATGATTATCGAATAGCGTTTTGCATGCCCATGCCGCGGGCGATCGTTGAGTAAACCTGCTCAACGGACAATGTGCCGTCTATTTCGATATATTTTGGGGCTCGGGTGTCGCCGCTTTCCATCCAATGTCGATAAAACGAAACTAACGGTTCGGTCTCGGCATGATACGTCTGCAACCGTTTGCGCACTGTTTCTTCGTGGTCGTCTGCGCGTTGAACAAGATCTTCACCGGTGACATCATCTTTACCGTCCACTTTTGGTGGGTTGAACACGACATGGTAGGTGCGCCCGGAGCCCAAGTGCACCCGCCGACCACTCATCCGTTTAATAATCTCGTCATCGTCGACCACGATGTTGACAACATAGTCGATTGCAACGCCGTCACGCTTTAGCGCTTCCGCTTGCGGTGTTGTGCGTGGAAATCCATCGAACAGGAATCCCCGCCGACAATCCGGTTCCGCAATGCGATCACGAATCAATGAGATGACGATATCATCGGATACCAGCCCGCCGCTATCCATTACCGTTTTCACTTGCAACCCGACCGGCGTCTCCGCTTGCACCGCTCGGCGAAGAATATCGCCGGTCGAAATCTGTGGAATATTAATTGCGTCGCATAAAAAATTCGCTTGGGTTCCCTTTCCTGCACCAGGTCCGCCCAACAGAATAATTCGCATCTGTCATTGTACCTAAAAGTAACGCAACATGATTGGCGATCACAGTGCTCGCGTTAACCGCTATATCCTACTCAATGATCGCCCAGTATATTGGATCTTTACTCTTCAAACTTGAAAGATACCTTCACTTTCGCCCGGTATCCGATTACTTTGCCGTTATCGATTTGCAAGTCCTGCTCCACCACTTCCGCGATCCTCAAGTCCCGTAGTGTTTTGCTGGCCCGTTCAACCGCCGCTGTTGCGGCTTTTTCCCAGGACTCACTGCTAACACCCACTAGTTCAACAATTTTGTATACACTTTCCGCCATTTTTAGCCTCCTTTGAATTTGTTTAATTACAAGTTACTCATGTTGGTAAATCCATGTGGATTTGAGATGTCCCAATAGTATCTATGCACCAATTTAGTGCGCGGTCTCCTAAGACGCTTTTTGTTCACGATATTCATATCTCGTTCTTGTCTGCGTTGGCCTGCGTGATTCGTATATGGTTGACACGCCGGTACAACTCAGAATTAACTAAGGAGATCTGGTGATACCTTAACACACGGTGAGCGCGGAGACTATGCGTGAATCATAAAAGAGGTACGCTTACACATGTCGTCACCTATTTGCGAAAGACATAAATAAATAAAAGCCGTTCTATCAACCCGCCGTTTACCGAGTGGGCAATTGATGTTGAGAAATTTATTCTAAATTTCGCGTCTGCTTCAATTTTTGGGCAATAACATGTATATTCCCACAACCCGAAATCTCATCAACAACGTTCATTTTGATCAGCATTGATTCTGATTAATGTGATTCTAGTTACATTTACTACTAATTCACCAACCTATTTCGGTGGTTAAATTTCCCCGGAGGTAAACAACAATGAGTCAACACGCCTCGTACTGGCAGGCAAATATCAAACTGATGGTAACGTGCCTGATTATCTGGTTTATCGTTTCCTTTGGTTTCGGCATCTTACTGGTCGAACCGCTCAACAATATCCAGATTGGCGGCTACAAGTTGGGATTCTGGTTTGCCCAGCAGGGTTCTATTTATACTTTTCTGTTTTTGATTTTTTTCTATGCAGCCCGCATGAACAAGATCGATCGCGAACACGACGTCCACGAAGACTAAGGGGAGCCGGATATGGAACTAAGGACACTGACTTACATCGTTGTATTCGGTACTTTTGCTCTGTATTTTGGTATCGCCTGGTGGGCGCGTGCCTCTTCCACAAGTGATTTTTATGTAGCGAGTAAGGGTGTGCACCCCGTGCTCAACGGTATGGCAACTGGGGCCGACTGGATGAGCGCGGCTTCGTTTATCTCCATGGCCGGTCTAATCGCATTTCTCGGTTATGGTGGCTCTGTCTTTTTAATGGGTTGGACCGGCGGCTATGTCTTACTGGCCATGCTGCTCGCGCCGTATCTGCGCAAACACGGCAAATTCACTGTACCCGAGTTTATCGGCGATCGTTTCTATTCAAACGCTGCACGAATCGTTGCGGTCATTTGTTTGATTATCGCTTCACTGACTTATGTCATCGGTCAGATGAAAGGCGTCGGTGTCGCATTCTCGCGCTTTTTGGAAGTCAACTACGGTCTCGGGCTAGGGATAGGGATGGCGGTGGTTTGGGTTTACGCCGTGCTGGGTGGAATGAAAGGAATCACCTACACTCAGATCGCCCAATACGTCGTACTGATTTTTGCCTACACCGTACCTGCTGTATTTATCTCTCTTCAGTTGACCGGTAATCCGATTCCACAGCTTGGCCTTGGCAGTAAAATGGATGATGGTGTTTATCTGTTGGATAAACTTGACCTTATTGTCACCGACCTTGGCTTCAAAGAGTACACGACCGCGAAATTGGGCAGTACGCTTAACATGTTTATGTATACACTGTCTTTGATGATCGGAACAGCGGGTTTGCCGCATGTCATCATGCGGTTCTTTACTGTTCCGTCGGTAAAAGCCGCGCGGTCTTCGGCGGGTTGGGCGCTGGTGTTTATCGCCCTGCTATACACCGTCGCTCCCGCGGTCGGTGCAATGGCCCGTTTGAATCTAATGGATACTATCGAACCTACCAAAGGCGAGCATTTGGTCTACGATGAACGCCCACAGTGGTTCAAGAACTGGGAGAACACCGGTCTTCTGCAATTTGAAGACAAGAATGGCGATGGCAAGATCCAGTATGTCGCCGATGAAGAAACGAACGAGATGGTCAAGGTCGACCGTGATATCATGGTGTTGGCCAACCCTGAAATCGCGAAACTACCAAACTGGGTCATTGCCTTGGTTGCGGCAGGCGGACTGGCAGCCGCGCTGTCAACAGCGGCAGGATTGTTGCTGGCGATTTCTTCCGCTATATCGCACGACATAATGAAAGGTGTAATGACGCCCAACATCTCGGAAAAAGGTGAGTTGTTGGCGGGTCGCATCGTCATGACCTTGGCCATACTAGTGGCCGGCTATCTAGGTTTGAATCCACCCGGTTTTGCGGCTGGGACGGTGGCACTGGCGTTCGGTCTAGCGGCGTCGTCTATCTTCCCCGCGTTGATGATGGGTATATTCTCCAAAACCATCAACAACAAGGCTGCTGTCGCCGGCATGATCGCCGGTATCGGTGTGACTTTGTTGTATGTGTTTCAGCATCATGGAATCATGTTTATCAAGGGCACCGAGTTTTTGGGTGGTCTGGAAAAGAACTGGTTCCTCGGCATCGATCCTAAGGCCTTCGGCGCGGTAGGAGCTATTGTAAACTTTGTGGTAGCTTTTATCGTATCCAAGGTTACTGGTCCTGCTCCCGCAGAGATTCAGCATATGGTGGACAACTTCCGTGTCCCGGCGGGTGCTGGTGCGGCGGCAGATCATTGATGTCGGATCACAATTAGTGAGTTATTGATTCGAAGTTTTTTCGTTTGGAAAAGGCCCCTGACGGGGCCTTTTTTTTCTGGGCATCATTAAAGAAGTGCAAATTGCTGCTCTCAAACACGTACCGGTCTGTTAAATTCTGAACCACACGGCGGTTCCCTTTATAATTACCATCTTGAACGGACATACAAAGCTGGCGATTTTTGTCGCGCCTTTTTTAGTCATTGGTGGATATGTTGCGTCCGACTACTACGTCAAGTACAAACAAGGTCAACGGAAGTTGTATCAGTTATCGGTTGTGAGTGACTGCATTCTAGCCACCAACCAATGTCAATTGGTGGGCGACGAACTGGTCCTAGAATTGTCGGACAAAAACGGCGTAACGACTCTGATATCTAATCACCCATTGGATGCGGTGACACTATCCGTTGTGAATGAAGATTCCGACGAGACGGTTTATCGAATGGAAAAAGGAAATGATCATCAACATTGGAGAGTTGCAAGCAATATTTCCCGTATTGGGACATGGTCATCATCTCCCCTGACACTACGCATTGGTGCGATCGTTGAGAATAGTCTCTATATCAGTGAATTTAAAACTCTTTGGTTAAACGTCGAACAAACAAGCGTCAACTAAAGTCACGGCATGAGTCGTCACCTTGGCCAATGAAAAACGGGAATACGAATCTGGACACACCCAGCCAGAAAATACGGAAGTTCTTAGGGCGACAACAGCCCTTTGACCACTTGCCGGCCGATTTGGTAGATGGTTTGGCGGCGCAGTTTCAACCAGTTTCTGCAGGTTCTGACGATATCCTATCCCCCACGTTAGCTGACGGTTATTTTTATATTATCGCGACTGGCACGGTGGAGGTGCTACAGGATGACGGCACATTACTAAACCGACTGGGTCCGCGGGACATGTTTGGTTATCGTGCACTGTTACAGGGTGACCATTCGGGTCAACAAACGAAGGTGTCTAGTGATGCGACTCTATACCGGTTGAATGGCGAGGAATTCGTGCATTTGTGCTATCAACACCCGCGACTGCTGGAATTTTTCAGCCCGGCTGCACAAAAAAAATTTCCTGCCGGTACCATCGATAGGTTCACCCAGGGTGATGATTGTGTAAACCTCATGACTATAGCATTGGAGGATTTGGTGACACGCAATCCCGTTGCCCTGCCCCCCGATGCCAGGGTCAGACAAGCCGCCAAAACGATGATGGACAAGCGTATTTCTTCCGTGCTCGTGGTTGCAGGCGGTAAACTGCGCGGCATAGTGACGGATCGTGATTTGCGTAGCAGAGTTATCGCTGCAGGGCTGTCTTATGATCGGCCGATAAGCGATATTATGACAGCGGATCCATTCACTGCTGACGCATCGAGTTACGGTTTTGAAGCTTTATTGTCTATGGCGCGTCGGCACATTCACCACTTGCCGGTGATGGATGACGGTAAACCTGTAGGAATGATTACCGCCACCGATTTATTGGAACGGCGTTCCACGTCAGCCGTTTATCTTATCGGCGACATCTACAAAAGACAGTCGTCACGCGGCTTAGCTAAGATCAGCCGGCAAATACCCAATGCGTTATTAAACCTAGTCGAGGCGAGTGCCTCCGCCCATAGCGTCGGTCATGTAATCAGCGCAATCGGCGAAGCCATTACTTGCCGCTTACTAGAATTGGCGGAGTCAAAATTTGGATCACCTCCAGTACCGTACGCATGGATAGTAGCCGGTTCAATGGCGCGTTTTGAACAAACCGCATTATCCGATCAGGACAATGCATTATTGCTATCCGACGAAGTTCGACCCGAGCACGATGAGTATTTTAAAAATCTAGCCGAGTTTGTTTGTGATGGCCTCAATGAATGCGGATATGTGTATTGTCCTGGTGATATTATGGCCATGACTGATAAATGGCGGCAACCGCTGGCCACCTGGCGAAAGTATTTCGATGGATGGATTGATGAGCCCGAACCTAAGGCGCTGATGCTTTCGAGTATCTTTTTTGACATGCGTGCGATCTATGGTGACAACGAATTGTTCCAGAAACTGAACCGGCACGTGCTTGCCAAATCCGGAAAGAATGGAATCTTTCTTGCGTTTATGACTTCCAACGCATTAACTCATAGACCACCACTCGGGTTTTTTCGCAATTTTGTCCTGATCAAAGACGGGGAACATAATCATACACTCGATTTAAAACACAATGGGGTTGTGCCTATTATTGACTTGGCGCGTATCTACGCCCTGGCCGGTGGGATAAAGGAGGTGAATACTGACGAGCGGTTAAAAGAGGTGGCCGGCGGGCAACTCAGTAAAGTGGGAGCGGCTGATCTTCGGGATGCGTTCGAGTACATCAGTAACGTGCGGCTAGCACATCAGGCCAACGCAGTTAAAAAAGAAACAAAACCTGACAATTTTGTATCACCTAAAGAGCTATCTCATTTTGAGCGCAACCATCTTAAAGATGCATTCGCACTGGTGCGTACTATGCAAGCGAGTCTTGTCCAGCATTTCCAAACCTGACAAATCGAATTGAATTATTAGACGGCCACACGAGTGATGGCGATGTGACGCGGTAGTTCCACTATGAAAGTGGCACCGTGGCCTGATTGGTTTTCGGCCCAAATACGTCCCTGGTGGTGTTCGACAATGCGCTCACAAATTGTCAATCCTAATCCTGTACCTTTCGGTTTGCCGGCATGTTCATCGGTTGCCTGATGAAAACGTTGGAAAATTTGTTTTAACTGATTCTGTGGAACACCGGGACCATTGTCTTGGACTGCAATGCGTACATTATGGCCATGTTCGTATAACGAAATATTTACTTTGCCGTCCGTTTCGGCACAAAACTTGACGGCGTTGGAAAGCAGATTGACAATGACTTGGGTCAAACGATCGCTGTCCCCCGTTATTTCCACAGGTGTATCGCCTAAGTTCGCATGTAGCACGGCGCCTTTTTCACGGAATAGTTGACCGCTAGCGCTAATCGCGTCGCGTATTAAGGCTCTTAAGTCTATCGGCCGCATCTGCCAGTCTATACGTCCTGAATCCATTTTGGCCATGTCCAGCACTTGATTGATAAGCCGGGTCAGACGTTCGCTTTCCTTTACGATGATACTCAGAAACTCGTTACGTTGATCAATATCAAGTTCCGGTTCGCTCAGTAAAATTTCCGAGAACGAGCGAATCGAAGTAAGGGGTGTACGCAGCTCATGACTCACCGTCGAAACAAATTCATCTTTGAGACGGTCGAGTTCTTGCAATCTTTCGTTGACTTCGCGCAGTTCGGTATAAGCGGCCTGGAGTTGCTCAGATTTTTGTTCCAATTCCTTGCTGTGACGAATTGCTTGAGAACTCTCTTGTAAAATCGTCATGACTTCTTCAATACGCAGCGCTTCTCCTTTAACAACAGAAGACACCATGACTCGTGCCGATGCCGCCCCGATAGCTCCCGCCAACAGTTGTTCTACATGATTAATTAATGCGGGGTCGGCTTGTAGTGTGTTGTCGAGTGTCATTCCATGTTGATGGGTGTATTCCGAGAATGCACGATTAGCCCTGTCGCTGCCCAGAAAACGAGTGACCAGTTCGCGCAACTCAGTAATATCCGCCGTGCCCCGCCAAAGCACCGAGCCTCCGACGTGACGGTCTTGCTCAAACACATCCACAAACCGACTGGCTTGCACCTGTTGCACTGCGTCGGGCCGGCTCAGCAGTGAGCCAAATACCACCCCCACGATGTTGATTAAAATACTCCAAAAAACGCCATGACTGAGCGGATTAAGTCCGGACACCCCCAATAGTTCGTAGGGTTTGAATAACGCTAGTCCGAACGGCCCATGACTGACAAAATCCGCTCCCAACCAGCCCGAAAAAGGCAATAATAAGGTATATACCCACACCGCAAAACCACCGAGCAAGCCCATATACGCACCGGTACGGTTGGCACCACGCCAATACATGCCGAATAAAATGGCAGGAGCAAATTGCGCCGCCGCTGCGAATGACAGCAATCCAATCGTGACTAAGGGAAAGAAATCGCCAACAAAGCGGAAAAACAAATAACCCAGTAATACCACTAAGGCAATACTGACGCGTCGAATCGCCAGCAACATGCCGCTTAAATCCTTTCGGTCACTGAGTCTGAAGGATCTCAGACGTAACAACACCGGCATCACGAGGTCATTGCAGATCATGGTCGACAACGCAACGGTTTCGACAATGACCATACCCGTTGCAGCGGAAAGGCCACCCAGGAAGACAAATAACGCCAATCCCTGTTGGCGTTGGGCCATGGGCAGATTCAGCACTAGGGTATCGGCGTCCACGTCACCACCGGTGAAGGTCAAAAGCCCGCCCAGGGCAATTGGTAAAACAAAAATATTGATGATCAAAAGATATAAGGGGAATAACCAACTTGCTTTTTGAATATGGGATTCATCCACATTCTCGATGGCCAATACTTGAAACTGCCTGGGCAAAAATAAAAACGCCGCCATGGCAAGAAAGGTGAGTGATAACCAACCGCCATAGCCACCAGGGATGGCTTCAAATGTAAGCAACCGCCGTAAATCGGGATTATTGGCGGCACGGTTGAAAATATCACCCAGGCCGTCAAACAACCCGTATGTGACGAATATGCCCACGGCTAGAAACGTGAGTAACTTGAATATTGATTCGAAAGCGATTGCCGCAACTAGGCCTTCATGCCGCTCAGTGTTGTCGATGTGTCGCGTGCCAAACAAAATAGTAAAAGCAATCAATAAAACAGCGACATAAAAGCTGGTGTCCAGCCAAATGGGTAAGGTTTCCGATGTGGCGGGTGCGGCCATGTCAGGGTAGCTGTGTAGCAACTCAAAACTAACCGCAATGGCTTTGAGCTGAATGGAAATGTAAGGCATGATCCCGACCACTGCGATCACGGTCACGAGTCCGCCCAGTAATGTGCTTTTGCCATAGCGCGAGGCGACAAAGTCGGCGATAGATGTAATGCGTTCAACTTTCGTAATACGTACAATGCGACGCAGGACGAACCAGAACAATACGGCGATCAGGGTTGGCCCGAGGTAAATGGGCAGGAAGCCGAGGCCGGAGGCGGCGGCGCGTCCGACGCTGCCATAGAATGTCCACGCCGTACAATATATGGCTATGGAAAGGGTATAGATATACGGATTTGCAATAATCGAGCGCCCGGCCTCGGCGCGTTTGTCACCAAAGTAGGCGATGCCGAATAGCAATCCCATGTAGGCAATCGCAAAAAGGATAATGATACCGTCATGTAGCATTATCTTGAATCGATTTCTTTGTTGGCATTGGATGACGTCTTTGACCAACGCTTCACATTAAATGCGATTGCAACAATCACGAGAAACCACACTACAAAGACATATAAAAACAACGCTGGTATGCCCCACAGCAAGGACAGCCGGTTGACGGTCGACAATACTGGATAGTTGAAGGCCAATAAACCGAATACGAATAAAATAATCGTGTGCTCTGTAAATCGGCCCTTTCTACCCATAGTATTATATCCGCGCTTGGGCGCGGCGCACCCTGACTACTTTGTCCGAAGCGGTTAGTGCGTCACTCAAGGTGTGGATATTTTGCCCCTCCAAAAGTGCCAACAGGCTAACAAATACTTTTGCTGTCGCGAGTGCGTCACCCAAGGCGCGGTGCCTGTTATGAATATCGATACCCAACCGATCGGCGATTGCGTCTAGGTTATGATCATCGGCATGATCGTGCAGAAAGGACGATAGCAATAACGTGTCCAGCACTGGATGGTTAAACTTTATTCCACTGCTGGCTTCCTTAAGTTTTAGAAACTTCATATCAAAAGCGGCGTTATGGGCGACCAACACCGTTTCCTCGCCACCTACAAATGTTATGAACTGTTTCAATACCACCTCCGCTGTAGGCATATTTTTCACCTGATCGTCAGTGATACCATGAAACTTGATTGACGCTTTCGGTATCGGTCGGCCCGGATTGATGAGTCGTTCAAAGGTCTCGCCGGTAAGCACGCGATTGTTGACTACCCGCACACCAGCGATCTCTATCATCTCGTCGCCTTTTGAAGGTTCGAGACCGGTTGTTTCCGTATCAAATACAACATACTGCAACGTGGTCAGCGGCCTATTCGCAAGATTGCTGAGAAGTTCGGTACCCTGACCAATGTTAAAGTCATAAAACTCAGGTCTTGCTTCCATCTCCGGCTGTGCTTCCAACCATTGTCTGCTAGAAGCCGGTAGTGGTATGCGTAGCAACGCTTTGTTCGGGCGGCGATGCGGTTGACTCCACATCTCAGCATTGTGACGGCGTAACACCTCCCGTATTGTCGGTGTTCCCACGAAATCATCCAGGGTACCGTCCATCCAGCTTTCGATGGTGTCAGCAGCAATGGGTTGGCCGGGCCATACGAGATCCAGGTACACTTGCCGATTACCCATTAAACTTTCTAGCGTTATGGAATCAGTTACTCGCATTAGTTGTTTAACTACATACTCCAGCAACAAAGTGATGGAGTGACTATCCACCGTCAGCCACAACGGTTCGCCAACCAATGTAAGTGGTGGCCCGCCGTGACGTCGCAACCGATGGTTTACGCCTTCTACCAAATCCTCAGAATAGACGTCACGCATCGGCCACTGCCTTGACAGTGCGTCATTCAGGTTTGTTGCTAGAATTTCCAGCCTCTCGCTCAAATTTTCGCTCTCATCAGCAACAATCCGTTGAAACATTGTTTGATCTTCTTGGGATATGGCGTCGGTGGCTGATATGTTTTCCGCTGCCGCCCTTAGGTTGGCTAACGATTGCCTGAGGTCGGTGAGACGCAAGTTTGATCCTTTCAATGACGCCGCCGTGGCGTCAAGTTGATCGGTCGCATCAGTGAATGTGATGACAAACGCTGATTGAATAGCCGCCGTTTTTGGTAACAGCGTTGCGTGACAGTGTAATAGTTGTTCGTCATCCGCAGCCGTTGAACACACAAACTCAGCAGTACCCACGCGGCGGACAGCATCAGCGGATGTCTGTTGACGATGGCGCAACAACTCCAGTGTGCCTTCCACTGGAGCTCGTTTCAATACATCGTAAATCGAGCGTCCAAGCCCTATGTGTTGTGCACCCGGTAACAATCTCAACGCGGCCGGGTTGAATAGCACTATCCGGGCACTCGCATCACACACGAAAACCCCTTCAGATAATTCAGCTAATACTGCTTCTAGCTGAGATCTCTGTTCAGCAGCTTCCTGTGCTCCGGTTGTCATCGCTTCGCTGGCCTCACGCTGGGCGGTATACAAAGATTTCCCCAAGTCCTGCAAAACCAGTGGCAGTTCCCCCAGTAAATGTTCAGATGGCAGTTCGAGTTCATGAGCAGGGTTACTGCGTTGCATGATACGCGCCCCACGCTCAAGAGTGCGTAGCGGGCGGATTAATTTGTTATCAAGTAAAACCCAAACACCTACAATGATAGATATCAAGACCAAACCAATCAGCACGGTGAGGCCCGGTAGCCGTAACCTTTTCTCCGCATCTTGTATGAGCTCAGGCAACCACCACCACGCTGCACTGGTTACCGCTATGATCACACCGAGAGGAATTAAAGCAATCAACCAATACTTAGTTCGATTGCTCACGGTCTTGTTTGAAATAGGAGAACGATCAGCAATTTATCCTAGCAATTCTTTCACTTTCTCCACAATATCCTGGGTTGCAAACGGTTTAGTGATATAGTCGTCGGCCCCTAGGGCAAGTCCTTTCTCCCGGTCAACATCCCGCCCTTTGGCAGTCAACAAAACCACTTTAATATTGCTCCATCGTGGGTCTGCTCGAATCGTTTGACAGACCTCATAACCTGTTTTTTTTGGCATCATGACATCGAGTAGAACCAAATCCGGTGTATGTTGTTCGATCGCGTCAAGGGCAGCTTGACCGTCTGACGCCTTATGCACCAAGTATCCTGCACGTTTCATCAAGAATTCGAGCGACAACAAAATGTTCGGTTCGTCGTCGGCAATAAGAATGCTGTTAGTCATCGTGCTTATCCTCCACATAGTTGTTATGTGTAAACAGTACGCGAGAGCTCACCGTTGGCGCCAGCTTTCCGACTGACGCAAGTCCCGTATCCACAAGTTTAATACATCCAAACAACAATCCTATAACATTCCAAGTACGTGCCCGCAGTTAATAAAGTGATGCATCACAGAGCTAAATAAACTTTGTCAGCTCATTTCGGTAACACCGTCGGTCGACATGGTATGTCGTACCACCGTTTGCCGTTCATAAAATGTCTAGCGGTTGCGCCGAGCCGGGAGGTGGAAACGCACGCTCGAGTTCGGTCAAATCCTCTGCATCGAGTTCAATGTCCAGTGCCGCACGATTCTGTTCAACATGTTGTAGATCGGTCGCTTTAGGTATGGCAATGACATTGTCTTGACGTACTACCCACGCTAACGCGATTTGCGCCGGCGCAACTTCATGTTTTTGTGCAATCTTCTTGAGCGCAACTTGATGTCCCAAGGCTCCCTGATCCAAGGGTGAATAAGCCATCAGGGGAATGCCTTTTTCCAAGCACCAAGGAAGCAGGTCCCATTCAATACCACGCCGGTTAAGATTGTATATGACTTGGTTAGACGCGGTGCTCGCGGTTCCGTCCAATGCGCACCATTCACTCATATCATCCGTGTCGAAATTACTAACACCGAAGTGTCGAATTTTCCCTGAGGCGATGAGGTGTTGAAACGCTTCTAACGTTTCATCTAGAGGAAATTGGCCGCGCCAATGCAGCAGGTACAAGTCGATACGATCCGTACGTAGTCGCTTGAGTGATCGTTCACACGCTTTGACCGCGCCTGTGCGGGATGCGTTATGGGGATAAACCTTGCTGACCAGAAACACTTCGTCACGGCGGTCAGTGATGGCCTCGGCAATGACTTCTTCCGCACCACCTTCACCGTACATTTCAGCCGTATCGATTAAATTCATACCTAAAGCAAGACCAGCGCGTAAGGCGTTTATTTCTTGCGCTCGGGAATCGGAATGTTCTCCCATGCGCCAGGTGCCGAGACCTAGATTAGGTACGTTCTCGCCGGAGGGAAGTGCAATGAGTTTCTGCATACGTCGACGTTTACCTTATTGAAGATTCGATTCGACCATACCAAAACCCCAAGGTGACTGCACGCAGGATCATAAAGACCACTAGCGAAAGCCATAGACCATGATTGTGCCACCAATCGACAAAAAACCATGTACATAACAGGTAGACAAGGGTGGAAATAATCATACCATCACGCATTTCACGTGTGTGGGTCGTTCCGATGAAAATACCATCCAGTTGAAAACTCCATACGGAAACCAACGGTAGTAGAACTAACCATGGCATATATTGATTCGCCGTGACTTTTACCGCCTCGATGTCCGTAATTAAGGCCACAATACTATCGCCCCAGAAGTAGTAAGCTATGGTAAACAATAGTCCCGTCAGCAAAGCCCACAGGGTCGATATCTTGACTGCCCACTGGAAACCTTGCTGGTTACGTTTACCATACTCGCTGCCCACTAGAGCTTCCGCGGCATGGGCAAATCCGTCTAATCCATATGCCATTAAACTTTGCAGATGTAGCAATACCGCATTGGCTGCCAGCACTATGCCGCCAAGTTTTGTTCCGAGGACGGTGAAGTACGAGAAAACGAAGACAATAAAAAGAGTACGAACAAAAATATTGAAATTAACCTGTAATAGTGCCTTGATTCTTCTGGCGCTCAGTGCTTGGTTTAAATCAATGTGACCTCTAACCCGATGATCCCACAGTAACCAGAGGCCGATTGTCATCGCCAGATACTCGCTGATCAAGGTCGCCCAAGCAACGCCTGCAACGTCCCAATGCAATACGGTGACAAACAAAATATCCAAAATGATATTAGTGCCGTTCAGCAATAGTTGTAAGACCAGAGTCGCACGGGCATTGTGCATACCTATTAACGCACCAAGGATGACGTAAGTAATAAGTGCCGCAGGTGCACCCCAGACGCGAATTCTGAAGTATTCGGAAGCATAAGCTTCGACTTCCTTTGATCCTTTGAGTAGTCGAAATGCGATGTAGTCAATCGGGAGTTGCAATAAGATGATGGATAAACCCAGGATGCCTGACAGAAAAAAGGCGCGGCATAACAAGTGACGAATCTCTTGATAGTCCCGGCGACCGAAACTTTGGGCGATGAACCCGGTGGTGCCCATGCGTAAGAAACTGAAACCCCAATAGACGAAATTAAAAATCACCGCACCCAAGGCAACTGCACCGATATAATCCGGATCGGGTAAATGACCGACCACGGCGGTATCGACGATGCCCACGAGTGGCACGGATAAGTTGGAAAGAATGATAGGGCCCGCCATACGCCAGACCCTCCGATTCCAATTCCTGGGATTCCATTCAGCGGCTTGCGACATGTTAGGATTAGTCGTCTATTAAAATGTTTTATGGGTAATGCCTTATAGCATTTTGCCTAGAGTTTAAGAAAACACATTGGAGTTAAAAGTTTGAATCAAACTGCCCGACGCGTTGCTATTGTAGGTGGATCGAGAATTCCATTTTGTCGTGCGAATACCGCCTACGCCGAAGTAGGTAATCAGGAGATGATGACCGCGGCAGTGGATCGTCTGATCGATCGTTTTGGTTTATATGGGCGACAAGTCGGAGAAGTGGCGGTGGGTGCGGTCATTAAACACTCCGCCGATTGGAATCTTGCCCGTGAGGTCGTGCTCGGTGCTGAACTGTCGCCAAAGACACCTGGTATTACCTTGCAACGTGCCTGTGCCACCAGTCTGGATGCCACTATTTTGGTTGCAAACAAGATTGCCTTGGGGCAAATCGAATGTGGCATTGCCGGTGGTGCGGATAGCACGAGCGATGTGCCCATTGGTTATGGACAACGCCTGTCCCGGCGGTTGTTAGCTGCGAGACGAGGTAGAAGTGTGGCGGCCAAACTCAAAGCGTGGGAAGGATTTCGGCCACGCGAACTCAAACCCTGGTTTCCACAAGTAGCAGAGCCACGTACGGGATTATCCATGGGTGAGCACACCGAAAAAATGGTCAGGATGTGGAATATCTCGCGTCTGGAACAAGACGAGTTAGCGCTGGCCAGTCATCATAATGCCGCTAAAGCCTATGCAGATGGTTTCTACGATGACATTGTTTCCGAATTTCAAGGTGAAATTCAAGACAACAATATTCGACCGGATACCAGTCTGGAAAAGTTGACCCAACTATTACCGGTGTTTGATCAAACGATGAACGGTTCGCTCACCGCCGGCAATAGTTCGCCATTGACCGACGGTGCCAGTTGCGTGTTGTTGGCCAGTGAACAATGGGCGCAGGAAAACGACTTGCCGATACAGGCGTATTTTGGTCCGTCGCGAACGGCTGCGGTGGATTTTATCGGCGGTGTAGAGGGACTATTGATGGCACCGGTTACCGCGGTTTCGAATTTGTTGAAAGCGTTGAAAACGGACTTACAGAATTTCGATTTTTATGAAATCCATGAAGCGTTTGCTGCGCAAGTGTTGTGTACGTTAAAAGCGTGGGAAAACGATGCTTACTGCAAAGACGTTTTGGATCGGGATACGCCGTTAGGACCAGTCGACCGTTCGCGCTTGAATACCGTTGGTAGTAGTATTGCAGTGGGTCATCCGTTTGCCGCGACCGGGACGCGCATTGTATCCACGTTGGCAAAATTGCTGGAACAAAAAGGATCGGGCAGGGGATTGATATCCGTTTGTACCGCCGGTGGCATGGGTGTTGCTGCGATACTCGAGCGACCCTAGTTTGTTTTCGTCAATTTAATCAGCCACTCGAAATACCTGCCAATGTTATAGACGCAGCTTTAGCCGCGAATGTGGAAATACCACCTTTTGAGATCGAACCACTAATAACTACGAACAACCAAAAACTTAAAAATCTTTCGTCCTACACTTTCGGCGCTTAGGACGAGGTACTTTCTTTGTCGCGTAAAGAAAGTACCCAAAGAAAGCGCGCCCCTGCGTTCTGGTTCCTTATAAGGAACTGCCCTCACCGAAAGCCGATCGTGACGGGCCGGTTCGACGAATCATCCCCGATTCGGCGAACCTTAAATCGACCTCCGTGTCGATTTATCCCTGCAACCGTCTTTCGCCTCGGCAGAACGCAAAGGGGGAAAGGCAAAGTAGACGATGCCCGGATGAAGTGCAACGAAATCCGCGGGATATATGTTGCCCACCAAAAGCTTAATGTTCTTGTGGGAGGGGCGCCCCGCCGCGACAAGATCAACCGTCGGTCGCCAGCTTTCGGCATCAAGTTTGTCACCATTGCACTGACAGTTGAGCACTGAAATCCCATCGCTAATAACTAACTCACATACCCTGCTTTCTTATCAACAATATTCAATAGTGGTTCACCCGCCTGATAACGCTGGAAATTGTCAATAAATACAGTTACCAATGCTTCCAGGTGTCCAACGAAATCCCCAGACATATGGGGTGAGACGATGACATTGGGTAATGTCCATAATGGGCTGTTTTCGGGCAGGGGCTCCTTTTCAAAAACATCCAGCGCGGCACCGGCTATTTCGTTCGTTTTGAGAGCATCGATCAAAGCTGTCTCGTCAACGGAGGCACCCCGGCCGACATTGATAAAATACGCACTCGGTTTCATCGCCTTGAATTGCTGCTCACCGAACAAATGCGCCGTTTTTTCCGTTAACGGTACGATGTTGACGACGTAATCCGCATCCGGAAGAACATCGTTCAGATTATTTGCATTATGGATGGCACCGAAATCCGCGTCGTTGTCACGTGCTCGTGTGCCAACGCCACTGACCACCAAGCCGGTGGCCGACAATAACCGCGCGATGACTCGGCCGATACTGCCGACACCGACAACCAAAACTGTTCGAGCGGTAATGCACTCTGTGTATCGGTGTTTCCATTGCCTTTGGCTTTGAAACGCCAGAGTCTGGGGGAACTGTTTGGTCATTGCAATGATTAAACCGAGGACATACTCCGCCATGGCTTGATCGAAAACACCGCGTGAATTAGTCAACACAACATTGCTCTCTCGGAGTTCGGGGAATAACACGGCATCGATACCTGCACCACACCAGTGGATCCATCGTAACTTGTTCGCGTGATTCCAGGCGTCGCGCAAATTTCCAGCACGAAAATTCCAGCCAAGTAAAATTTCAGCATCAGGTAAGACCTCTAGCAATTGCTGTGTATTATTTGCACATACCAATTCGGCTTGGCTAACGATGTGCTCAATACCGGGTACTTCCGAAATAGACGCAGCCCCTTGAATGACTATTGTTGTTTTTCTCATCGAGGAAAGTTTTGTCGTGTTCGCGAGCTGCGCTCGCGCCTAAATCACCGTGATGACTCTATAGTTAACTACTTTCAACAAACAAAACCATCCGTATTAAATGGGCTAGCGAACGGGCGTGCATTTTTCTCATGATATTGGCGCGGTGCACTTCTACCGTCCTAGGACTGAGATCAAGGTCGATAGCGATAGCCTTGTTCGCTTGTCCTTCAACCACTCTGTACATGATATCGCGTTCGCGTTCGCTGAGTTCTTCCAGGCGTTGCCGGATATCGTGTGCTTCCGACTGATCCCGTTGTTTATGCACAGCTTGTTCGCACAGTTTGTTGATATGGTCGATTAAATCCTGATCTCTAAATGGTTTTTGCAAGAATTCAGCCGCGCCGCATTTTATGGCCTGTACAGCCATGGGAACATCGCCATGACCGGTGATAAAAACGATTTCCAGATTCGTTCCCAAAGTATTCAGTTTCTCCTGTAAATCGAGTCCACTCATTCCAGGCATGCGGATATCAAGTACCAGACAACCTCTCCAGTCCGGGTTATAGTGGTCTAAAAATTCGTCGGCGGAGCTGAAAGTTTCGGCTGGCCTGCCAACGGTTTTCATTAGTAGTTTTATGGAACTGCGCACCGCTTCGTCATCATCGACAATAAACACGGTGGGTTGGTTTTCAGTCGTCATCGGAACTTAGCGCTATGGGTAAAGAAAAAAAGAAGGATGTGCCTTTGCCTGGGTCCGATTCAAACCACAGTTTACCAGCGTGTGCGTTTATGATTGATTGCGATATAGACAAACCGATACCCATGCCTTTTTCTTTCGTGGTAAAGAACGGATGGAATAGGTGCAGCGCGATGTCTTTCGCTATGCCACATCCGTTGTCTGTCACTACCACTTCGATTTCATCGTTTTTGTTTAACCGGGTTTTCACTTCAATAAACTTATGCGATTTCCTTTCAGCTGACAATGCATCAACGGCGTTACGAATGAGATTAAGTACCACTTGCTGTATCTGAATAGTATCGATTTCTGCATGCGGTAAGTTTTTTTGTAGTTCAAGCCGCATATTTAGTCCCATTGTGCGGGTGTCCAGTTTAGCCAAGCGAAACGCGTCTTCCACCAGTGTATTTATGTTTGCAGTATCTCTTTGGGTATCAGTTCGTTTTACGATGTTGCGCAGGCGCCGGATGACGTCACCCGCCCTTTCAGCTTGTTGACTGATGGTATCCAACGCCTCAATGATATCTTGTTTATTGCCTTGTTCCGATTTGACGAGACGGCGACAGGCTTGCGCGTAGGTGGCGATGGCAGTGAGCGGCTGGTTGATTTCGTGGGCGATACCGGCGGCAATTTCGCCCATCATATCCACGCGATCATAATGGGCTAGTTGCTCGGCGTTTTGTCTGAGGGTCGCTTCCATTTCCTTGCGTTCGGTCACATCCCGAACAACACCCGTAAAACTCTGTGCTCCATCGACTTTTACTTCTGTCACAGAGATTTCCAGTGGAAACACGGCACCATTTTTGCGCTTACCCAACACCTCACGACCGATGCCAATAATGCGTTTCTCTCCTGTTTCAAGGTAGCGGCGCATATAAGCGTTATGTTGCGTATGATAAGGCTCTGGCATGAGCATGCTGACGTTTTTGCCGATGACTTCATCTGCCCGATAGCCAAACATCGCTTCCGCTGCTGGGTTAAATAAATGCACAATGCCGTTGGTGTTAATAGTGATAACCCCTTCCACTGCAGTTTCAAGAATAGCGGCACTTTCGGCCTCGGAAATTTCGAAGCGTTTATCGCTTTCGATTTCTTGGGAATTTCCCGGTTGCGGTGTCATTGTTTGATAAGTGACGGGCAAGAGCGCGTATTCTAACGATTCGAACCCTTTTCGTCAGCCGACGGACTGTCGGCAGTTCCTCGGTCCGCTTATTTGAATAGGTACAATCACTTAGTGTTTTTTCGGAAATACCGAATTTGCCTTGGCTGCACCTCCGCGTAGTGTTTATACCCGTATGACGATTTCGTTGTGAACGAACGTGAACATACCACCAATTAAAAATCAGGAGGCAGTGACCATGCTTGATCAAGTTAGTCAAGAGTGGACGGTAGGTACCGGCGCATCGAGTCCACTAGCGGCTCAAATTCTCTGCGATGGCGCGAAAAAAGACAGTTTTTCGGCGAATAACGGAGTACGAACTCAATTGTATCGCCGTGGCCAGCATTTGTTTCGGATGGGTGATAAAGTCAGCGACTTGTTCGTTATACAAGCCGGTGCGGTCAAAACTTATACGCTTTCAGAGACTGGCGACCAACAAATCATCGATTTTTACTTAGTGGGTGATGTGGTTGGTTTTGACGCCATGGCTAAAGGTACCAGTCAAACCACTGCCCAGGCCTTGGATACGACCTCTGTGGTTGCGGTTCGATTCGACGATTTATTCAAACCCGGCGTACTGGATGACAATGGTAAACGCGCCTTGTTTTACCGGTTGAGTGAATTGCGTCAACGCGAACAGGAGCTGGTATTTCAACTAGCGAATAAGCCCGCCATGCAGCGCTTTGTGTGGTTTATCTCGCGTCTCGCACGTCAATGTGCAGAACAGGGATTTAGTGCCGAGGAATTCACCATGCCGATGTCCCGTACCGACATGGCAAATTATCTGGGTCTCGCGGTGGAAACCGTCTGCCGGGTTATCTCAAAACTTCGCGATCAAAACGTCATCGAGGTCGAACGCCGTCAAGTGCATATCCTTGATTTGGACAAACTCGAGCATCTGGTATTGGCAGTGACGGCCTCGGAAACAGTGCACTAACTACTCACACCGATTGCAAGTTGTTTCGTTTGGGCGTTTCTCACGCGACCTGGTTCAGAGAAGGTTCGACTAATCTGATCCAGGTCAAGGAAGCGCCCAGCCACATAAGTAAATATTCGCTCGAATCAGGTGCGGAACAAGGCTTGTTCGACGCGAAGCAGGTTACATTGGCAGCAGAATCAAGAAAGAAGAGCCCGACTATTTACATTGTCGAGGAAGACAACATCGTCAGGGAAGGCTTGGCGCGCCTGTGCCGTCGTCTCGATGCCGAGATAAAAGCCTATGCATCTGTCACCGATCTTCTTGAAGTGGGCAGACTGATGCCACCGGGATGTTTGGTGGCTGAAGTCAATTTGCCGAAAAACGAGGGCACCGATTTGTTACGCCTTATCCACGATGGAGATGTTAGTATTCCGGTAATCTTCTTAAGCTCTGGTTCGGATATTGAAACGGCGGTCGAAGTGATGCGCCAAGGTGCATTTGATTTTATTGAAAAGCCTTTTCTCAGCCGCAAACTGTTGTACCGCATTGAAGAGGCGGTCCGCACATCGTTCTGAACCGTTTTTAGGTCTGGAGGCCGAATATGCAAGACATCAAGGCGTATATTAGATCAACTTCTTTTTTTTCGAGTCTACCCGATGAGGACATTGAACTGATTGCGAGTTACGGGCAAACGACTCATTTAAAGCAAGGCGAACTGTTATTTAGGCAGGACGAAACCGCTAAGTCGTTTTACGTTGTTTGTGCAGGCCACGTGTCGGTAGAAGTACCGGCGCTTTATGGGCCACCGTTAATTGTGCAGGAGTTGAGCGAAAGCGAGGTGTTAGGGTGGTCATGGTTAATCAAGCCTTATAGATGGTCGTTTTCCGCCCGCGCTGAGTCCGATACGGAGGTAGTTGTCTTTGACGGAACCAAGGTTTTACAGCATTGCGAAGAGGATCCGGCCTTCGGTTATCGGATACTGAAGCTTTTTACACAACTCATGTCGGAACGGCTGGCGGCGGCCCGGTTGCAAATGATGGAATCATGGGCGGCCCCCGGTGCCGCTTAAACAAACACTGATAGTTTTAAATTCCACCCAAAAAAGGAGTGAGGGATGCTAGACCTGTTTGTACGTGGTGGGATGTTAGTGATCATTGGGTTTTTTCTTGGTTTTGGCAATCTTCTCGCCCAGGATCAAACCCCTTATCCGGCCATGCACAAGGCATTCGATGCGTTGTCTTATTTACTACCCTTAAGTTTGAAACAACAGGACGATGGCTCAACTACAGATTTTTCAATTCTTGAGGACAAGTTAAAGCAACTACTCGATTCCGCCGATCGTCTCGATGAACACGCAAAAATAAGGGATGCCGAGTTCAAGTCGATCTCACGGTCTTTTAGATCCACCGTAAATCAAGTCGACCAAGCTTTTCGCAATGAGCGGCCGCAGGATGCACTGTTCTTGTTACTGGACCTGACACAAAATTGTGTGGTTTGTCATTCCCGGTTGCCCAGCGCGACGAATTTTCCTTTTGGTCAACGTTTAATGGCACGCATCGATGTGGACACCATGGACCGGCGTGATGTGGCCGAACTTTATGTTGCCACCCGGCAATTCGACGGCGCCCTACAGATACTCGATGAAGTCATCTCGGATATGGATGTCTCGCCGATCGATCTGGATATCGATGGCACACTGATCGACTATGTCGACGTGAGCATATCGGTAAAGCAGGATTTTGCTCCAGTTCGATCCATGCTGGACAAGCTACAGGCACGCGCGGATTTGCCTTACTACATGAATCGTCATGCTGAAACATGGAAGAAAAGCATGGATGCGCTGGAACCGGAAATAGTCGCACCGCCATCTGTGGCCCGGGCACGCGAATTGTTTTATACCGCCAGCGGCATGAGCGCGGCGCCGGCTGGCCGGGAACGCGTCATTCATGATTTATTGGCTGCCAGTATGTTGCGCCGCATAGTGGACCAACAACAGCCTACGGAAATGCCGAATGAATTGCTGGCTGAGGCTTATTACCTGTTATCCATCATCGAACTGCGCACAATCAGTACGGACTCGGTGGTGCCGCAAATGGAATTCCTATTGGAGGCAGCCATTCGTAGCGATCCCAAAGGCCCGTTTGCAGAGCGTGCTTATGCGCTGTTGGAAGAATATAGTTACTTTAGTTATGCCGGTGTGCCGTGGTTTGGTACCGACGAACCCATGATCAAGATGGGTGAACTGCGTAGTATGATTGGATTGAACAACTAAGCGGAAATCGGTGATTACGTAGATCAAGTTTCTGCTGGTGAAATCTTTCGTCATAGGTTGGATGAGTTTTTGTATGGTGTTAGGTAGCGGTTAATATTTTTCAGGGTGAACCTATACTGTCTTCTCCGTATCAAAAATTTTTTTTAAAAATAACAGTTGCTACTGCCGCTATTTCCGCTGGGGCATGGCTGTACGGCTTTCTTACCATTTCTTATGGGTATTATTGGCGAGACTTCTGGTTCCATGTTATCTCATTCGTCGTCCCCGTGGTTCTTGTGGGACTTGCGTCATGGGTAGCATTCCATCATACGTGGTGGCGTCGTATTGCAGGGGGGTTAATTTTGATCCCCGCTATAGGTATATGGGGCGTTTATCTGTTATTGGCTGCAAATGCATTTCGGATTCACTGACGGCACAAATGGGACTGCAAGTGAACTTCAGGCTCGGGTATTTCATAAAAATATCGATAATATCTCTCCTAGAACCTATCGTAAAATGCCTGCCTTTGCTGATACGTTGTCAAAAATAGTCTCAAGATGCTCATGTATAGTCGCTTACATTCCGCTTTTCGACAATTTTCGCCTTGTCTGAGCATCGCTTGGCTATTTTGAGATAGGTTCTAGTCTCTTGGGTGTAGCCAGCGCAATAATGAGGGTGCAAGCATGGTGGTAATTACAACCATCAAAACTAACCCGGAGAACAAGTGCGTTGTGATCGGATCAGCATGGTCAATCTGTTCGAATACGCCGGCGTTGTAAGCGACACTTAAGACCACAAAACCAACAGCGCCGCGGGTGCTCATGCCCACGCCGACACTCAGCGCTTTCTGACGTGGCAATCCAATCATTAACGCTGGGATACCACATCCGACGATCTTGCCAAGAAAAGCAACGGCAAGCAGTATTAAAAGAAAATAGGGAATACTCACGAGCGCGTTCGGGTCAAAACGAAGTCCAATGGATGCAAAAAACAACGGCGCCAACATTCCATGTGTCACTGCGGTAAAAATAAGTCGCACTTCGTTGTACGATCGCACACCGACACGTGATCGCTCGAAAAACAAGCCCGCCATGAATGCACCGAGTATCCAGTGCATACCCAGGCTTTCGGCGAGCAAACCATACGCCAAACCCACTACAGCCAAGGCACTGAATTCCAGAGAGGTAGCTTGCATCGTGTTCAATCCCCGGCTTACATGGGGATAAACATGCACTCCGAGTGTGATGGTAATAGCAAAAAAGACGAGAATTTTTCCCGCTAGCAGGGTAAGTGTTGCCGCGTCCGGAACATTGCCGTTGCCGATCAGGGCGAGCAGAATAGCGAGCAGGAATAAGCCGATCACGTCGTCGAACAGTGCCGCACCCATAATGACCTGACCCAAGCGGGTGTGTATTAGCTGAAGTTCCTGCAGTATTTTGGCGGTGGCGGGAACCGCGGTAATCGACATTACGATCCCGGTCAGCAACGCCAATGCCTGCCTATGCTCCGACTCGGGTAAGAAAAACCACGCCAATGTAAACCCCCCAATTAGCGGGACAAAGATGCCACCAGCGGCAACAGCTAGGGACTCCAATGAGTGTTTCGCGATCTCTTTGGGTTCGGTTTCGATTCCGGCGAGAAACACCGGGCAAAATATGCCGACATCAGCGGTATAAACCAACACGTTGCTGTCAACCAGATTGGCTAAAAATGGAATCGTATCGCTGTAGCTCAGCGCTGCTAACGCAATCAACACGCCGGCCAGTATTTCACCGGCCGATGCGGGTTGACCAAGTCGTTCGGCGACTTCGCCAAGTACCCGCGTCGCAATCAGCAGCACTAATAAGTCGAAAAATACATCCATGTGCACATCAGTAGCACAATAAAACCGTGATTCATTGTCCGGGATCAAATATGTGAATTGACACCCGCGTTCCCGGCTCGTTGGAATTGGAATGTTCAAGGTCTTCGGAAGCCACCCGTCAAACTTATTCTTGATTTAGATCAGTATTACTGTCGCGACTTGGGTACACCCTAACGACATCGTAGGGCTTGTATACAAACGAGTATTAGTGAATTTACAGATTCAAGAAACCGGTAAACCGATACGGGTCAAAATCAAAAACGGCCTTGATCTTCCAATTGGCGGCGCACCCGGTAAGGAAATCGCGGAAGAAAAGAAATGTCGGTATTCTGCGTTGCTCGGTCGTGATTTCCCCCGAACCCGGTTTGAGTTATTGGTCGATGAAGGTAATACGGTTAAATCCGGCGAGGCCGTGCTCCGGGATCGGCGTCATCCTGATGTCTTGTTTACCTCGCCTGTCAGCGGCAAGGTTTTTGCGGTGCGCCGAGGCGCTAAACGGGCGTTGGTGTCGCTTCAGATATCCAACGATGGCGAGGAAAACGCATTAAGTTTTGATATACCGGGTACACCCACTCGAGACGACATCCGTCGTTTGATGCTGATATCCGGTTTGTGGACGGCGCTCCGGTCGCGACCGTTCGAACAGATTCCAGATCCCGACCAAGAACCAAAAGCGTTGTTCATTACGGCCATCGACACCCAACCGTTGGCACCTGATCCGGCCATTGTTATCGCAAAGCATGCACAAAAATTTGTGACAGGCATTAACGCACTCTGCAAGCTGGTCGAGGTGCCGCTTTATCTGTGCAAGTCAACGCACGCACAGTTTAACATTAATGGTTCGCATGATGTCCGCATTGTGGAGTTTGATGGGTCACACCCTGCCGGTCTTCCCGGTACCCACATTCACGCCTTGAGCCCAATCGGCTTTGACGGGAAAGCGGTTTGGCACATCGGTTATCAAGATGTCATCTCGGTTGGCCGTTTAGTGCAAACCGGTACTCCCTGGTTTGAGCGCGTCGTATCATTGGCCGGTCCGGCAGTGAAAAATCCGCGTTTGATAACCGTACCACTGGGTGCAGAAATCAACGACATTATTGCGGATGAAATCGTTGATGGGCTAGTGAGAATTATTTCCGGTTCACTATTTTCTGGCCGCACTGCTGCTGGTGATGAGGCGTTTCTAGGGCAACGGCATCATCAAATAACTGCCTTGTTCGAGGCGAAGCCGTCACCGCATGATGGATGGCGACGTTGGTGGCGTAAACCGTTATTCGATACTGGTTTAGGGGGTGAACCCGGCCCGCTAATTCCCACCGATGATCTGGATCGCGTGGCGCCACCCGGTGTACTGGCAGTACCATTGCTCCGCGCATTATTGGTGGGTGACATTGATCGTGCCCGCGATCTGGGTGCGCTCGAATGGGTGGAAGAGGATCTGGCCTTATCGAGTTACGTTTGTGCTTCGAAAGCTGAGTATGGGGCTTTGTTGCGGGATATTCTCGATCAATTGCACAAGGAGGGCGTATCGACACATTAGTGACACAGGTAGCGCCGCACACGCGTGGACTCAACAGCATGTCGCGTATCCGTGCGTTGCGGCTCATCGCTATCGCGCCGGTGCTGATTGCTGCGATCATTAACACGGGTTATCAATATCTACTAGCGTTGGATGTAAACGATGGTCAAGGCGTAGGCGATTGGCGTGACGGTGCGTCTCAATCGTTCGGTCTTGACTACATAAACCCGGGTGTATATGACATCGCGGTTGCCGGTTTGATCCACATGCTACCGGTTTTCATCATGGCATTTTTGACTGGCGGGGTATGGGAACGGGTGTTTGCGGCGAATCGCGGCCGCCGTTTCGATGTTGGTGTTGTATATACCGCACTGTTGTTTACCCTGTTAATGCCTGCCGGTGTTTCTTTATTTCACGTCGTATTTGGTATGTCCTTTGCGATGGTGTTCGCGAAAGGAATTTTCGGCGGAGAAGGTAAGTCGTTTTTGAATCCGGCATTGGTCGGTGTGGCCATTTTGCAAGTTTCGTTTCCTACGGCGCTCACAAATCATCCGCTGTGGAGCAGCATCAATGGTTATGCTGGAACCAGGGCGTTAGCGACTTATCACCAAGAAGGCCAGAGTGGTCTTGCTTGGGCGGGTATCGATGGGTGGAGTGCGTTTCTCGGTAATATTCAAGGTCTCATGGGTACAACTTCGGTGTTGGCGGTGATGGTTGGTAGCGCAGTGCTTATGTACGGTGGTGTCGCTTCTTGGCGTTTGCTCGCAGGTCAGTTGATTGGTGTGTTTGCTGTGGCAACGCTGTGTAACATGATAGGCGGCGGGATACTGGATCTCCCATGGTATTGGCATGTGGTCTTAGGCAGTTTTGCATTCGCAGCCGTATTCATCGCTACCGACCCATCTAGTTCATCGACGACCAATGTTGGGCGTTGGGTACAGGGTGTTTTGATGGGCGCTCTGGTTGTGTTCATACGTGTGGTCAACCCATCACACCCGGATGGTGTTATCCCGGTCTTGTTGTTGGGTTCGATGTTGGCACCACTCATCGACCATATTGTAGTGTGGTTCAACATCCGTCGGAGGGCTCGTGGTGACGTCGAGGTAGAACATGGTTGATAACGCGATTTCTGAACGTCCGTCAAAAGCGCTGCAAGTAGTGCTGAGCGTGGCTTTGGTGTGCGCATTGCTGGTGTCTCTCACAGCAGTAACGTTAAGACCTTACTATCTCGCCAACCTGGAAGAGGAACGTATGGCGCGGTTGGCGTCCATTTTGGAAGCGTTGGGTGATGTGGCCGGCGGAATAGGACCTGAAGATATCGAAGCGCGGGTGGTGAATCTGCAAAGCGGTGATTATTCCGACAGCATTGATCCTGATACTTACGATGCGCGCAAGGCAGCGAATGATCCCAACCAAAGTATCGCCATTCCCGTTGAGAGTGACGTCGCCGGTATTAAACGCCGTGAAAAACACGCCGTGGTTTATCTTGTGCGTGATAGTAGCGCTAACATCGCGGTGCTGATCTTGCCGGTGTGGGGTGTGGGCTACCAATCCTCACTTTACGGTTATTTGGCACTGGCTGCGGATGCGAATGAAATTTTGGCACTAAAGTTCTATGAACAAGGCGAAACTCCGGGACTCGGTAACCGTATCCAAGAGCCCGATTGGGAAGCGTTGTGGCCGGGTAAACGCGCATTCGACGAAGCGGGTGCTGTGAGTATTCAAGTGGGCGGTAAAGGTGGCGATAGCCTAAATCGCGTGGACGGCATATCCGGTGCTACCCGTACCAGCCTGGGTGTGAATGGTCTGGTTCGATTCTGGTTGAGTGATTTGGGTTTCGGTCCGTATCTCAAACGCGTTCGTCAGGGTGAGGGTTAATAATGGCAGTTAAACATTGGAAGACACTGGGCACGCCGCTGATCGGCGAAAATCCCATTACCTTACAAATCCTCGGTATTTGTTCGGCGCTGGCGGTGACCACCTCGCTGGACACGGCCCTAGTAATGACGATTGCCGTTACCTGTGTGTTGGCATTGTCCGGAGCGTCAGTGAGTTTGCTACGTAATCACCTGCCGCATTCGATTCGTATCATCGTGCAAATCACCATCATTGCCTCGCTGGTCATTATCGTCGATCTCGTACTCAAGGCGTTTCTTTTCGAAATTGGCAAGCGTTTGTCGGTATTCGTCGGACTCATCGTTACCAACTGCATCGTGTTGGGACGAGCCGAAGGCTTTGCTATGCGCAACGGCGTCTTCGCCAGCGTATTGGATGGTATCGGTAATGGTCTCGGTTACGGATTGATCTTGATGATTGTGGGCGCCATTCGCGAATTCTTTGGCCGTGGCAGCTTGTTTGGTGTGCAAATTTTGATACCCACTTCGCAGGGTGGTGGTTTCGAGCCTTTGCATCTCATGCTGTTGCCGCCGAGCGCCTTTTTTATTATCGCCGGGATTATTTGGTTTATCCGGCGCAAGCGACCGGAACAAGTAGAGAAACCGGCATTTCACATTCGCGTGGAAAACGAGGTTGAAAGAACATGACTGGTTTATTCGATCTTTTTATGCGTTCGGTATTTGTCGAGAACTTGGCGTTGTCGTTTTTCCTTGGCATGTGTACTTTTCTGGCCGTGTCAAAACGGGTCGAGACCGCGTTTGGGGTTGGACTTGCTTTGACGGCCGTGCAAACGGTGACCGTACCGGTTAACAACCTGATCTATGTGTACCTGTTGGCACCGGGTGCTTTGGCTTGGGCGGGATTCGAGCAAATCGATCTGTCCTTCCTCAGTTTGATTGCCTTCATCGGCGTGATTGCGGCCATGGTACAAGTGTTGGAGATGACACTCGAATTTCATGTGCCCAAGCTGCATCGCGCGCTGGGTATCTTCTTGCCGCTGATTACGGTGAATTGCGCGATACTCGGCGGCAGCTTATTCATGGTGGAGCGTTCCTACACATTTGCCGAGAGTGTTGTGTATGGATTCGGTACCGGTGTCGGATGGGCGCTGGCCATTGTCATGTTGGCTGCGATTCGCGAACGTCTGAAGTATTCGGATATCCCCGATGGGTTGCAAGGACTGGGAATCACCTTCGTGATTGCCGGTTTGTTGTCACTCGGTTTCATGGGGTTCTCGGGGCTGGGGTAGTGGATGATTGAAATCATTCTCGGCGTTGCTTCGTTTACCGCGATTGTGTTCGTGCTGGCGCTGTTTGTGCTGGGCGCGAGACGTCTATTGGTTCCGTCGGGAGAATGCGCCATCGATGTCAACGGGAGATTATCGGTAACCGCCGCTATTGGTCAGCGTTTGCTCGATGTATTGACTCGCTCGGGGGTACAACTTCCCAGCGCATGCGGTGGTGCCGGCACTTGTGGTTTGTGTAAGGCGCGTGTTGTCGAAGGTGGTGGGGACGCGGGACCGCAAGAAATAGCACTGTTATCGCGAACGGAGACCGCCAAGGGTGTGCGGCTTGCGTGTCAGGTGCCGGTCTTGCGGCCGATGAATGTTGAAGTCGATGATATTTATTTCGGTGTAAAAAGCTGGCAATGCACGGTTGAATCCGTTCATCACGTGGCTACATTGATTAGTGAAATTGTGCTGCGGCTACCCGAAGGTGAAGACTTCGATTTTCGCGCCGGTAGTTTTGTGCAAGTGACGTGTCCGCCGTATCAGCTAAATTATTCTCAACTCGACATCGACAATAAATACCGGGACGTTTGGGAGAAATCCAAGCTATGGTCGCTGAAATCCGGTACTGGTACACCGGTTACGCGGGCGTATTCCATGGCAAATCGTCCGGACGATAAGGGCGTCATCCGTTTGAATGTACGTATCGCAGTGCCACCACCGCGCAATCGAGATGTACCGCCGGGTATCGTATCGAGTTGGTTATTTTCCTTGAAGCCGGGAGATACGGTCGATGTCACAGGCCCGTATGGCCACTTTTTGGTCGAACCAACCGACAAGGAAGCAATTTTCATAGGTGGTGGCGTCGGCATGGCGCCGTTGTATGCGCAGATTCTGGATTTGCTGGAAAGACAAAACACCAAACGCAAGATCAGCTATTGGTATGGCGCACGTTCCAAGCGTGAGCTGTATTACGATGATGAATTCGAATCGTTGCAATCGCAATATGACAACTTCAGTTGGCATGTGGCTTTGTCCGAACCTGAAGTGGAGGACAAGTGGCGGGGACTGACGGGATTTATTCACAAGGTTATTTTCGATGAGTACCTGGCGAAGCATCGTGCCCCAGAAGATTGTGAATACTATCTGTGTGGGCCACCGCTGATGGTCAAGGCGGTGCTGGCCATGTTGGATAATCTCGGAGTCGATGCGGACGACATTCATTACGATGATTTCGGAGGTTGATCACCGATGAGTATGAGCTGGGAAAGAAGACGTGTGTTACAAGTGGCGGCCGCATTAGCGTTATTTCCGCTGATGCCAAAATGGAGTAGGGCGTATATTCCAAGTCTCAGCGGTTCGACCATGGGAACCCGTTATTGCGTTCGTATCCATCAAGCTCCCGACGGCCTGTACTTACCAAAACTTAAGCGGCACATTGAACGGGTATTCGCAACTACTGAGTCCTTAATGTCGACATATCGAAGCAACAGCGAATTGTCGCGCTTTAATACGTCGAGCAGTACAGATTGGCAACCTTTGTCGAGCAGCACTGCTCGGGTAGTCGAAACGGCATTGCGCATACAAGAACAAAGCGGTGGCGCGTTCAATCCTGCGGCGGGTATGTTGATCGACTATTGGGGTTTTGGCGCAAAGCCGAAGTTGATCCCCGATGTTTCCGCATCGCCCCCTGTAGAGATATTGGAAAGCGTAAAGAATGCGAATACGGCATTAAACTCGAGCCACCTGCGAAAAAGTCATCCACAAACGGCGCTTGATTTAAATGCTATTGCCAAAGGCGATGCTATCGACGGTGTGGCTGTAGTACTGGAGCAGTTTGGCATCGACGATTACCTTATCGAAATCGGCGGCGAGATTCGGGCCCGTGGGCGAGGCCCGGACGATGCAGGGTGGCGTGTCGGTTTAGAAGATCCGGAGACCAATATTTTCATCACTATCCGGTTAGATGGAAAATCAGTCGCAACATCAGGGGATTATGTGAGTTATTTCATGCAAAATGATAAACGGTATTCACACGTTATCGATCCGCGTTCGGGTAGGCCCATTGATCATAACCTGGCTGTGGTGAGTGTTGTCGCCGACAGTGCTATGGAGGCAGACGCCTGGGCGACGGCCTTGCTGGTCATGGGTCTGGAGCAAGGCCATCACTATGCTCAGCGGAATTCCATGGCCGCACTGTTTCTGCAAAGAGAAGGCGAGGCCTATCGCCAATTCATGACACCGGAATTCGAGTTATTGACTTTGTACAACGCGGAGTTTTCATTGTGACAACCGTCCTTTTTACCGTTGCTATTTTCTGGCTGGCAGTACTCGGGCTCGCTGTTGGAGTGATATTTCGGCGTTGTCCGCTTAAAGGCAGTTGTGGCGGCAGCGCGAATTGTCTATGCAAGAGGCAATCATCATGAGCAATATTCCTACCGTCGACGACTACATGGCACGGGTTTTATATACGTTTTCGCCAGCGGATGATATTCATACAGCGGTGGAAACGTTGCTCAACGAACGCATCTCTGGTGCGCCGGTGGTCGATGAAAATGGAAAGCTGGTTGGCGTGTTATCTAAAAAGGATTGTTTAAAAGTTGTCTATGCGGCTAGTTATCATCAGGATTGGGGCGGCAGGGTGGATGAATACATGAGCAAAGACGTGCACACCATCGAGTCCGGTACGGATATTATCGCAGCTGCCGATTTTTTTGTGCAATCCGTTTACCGTCGTTTCCCGGTGATGGCGGATGGCCGCATGATTGGTCAAATTAGCCGTTGCGATATTTTACGTGCATTGCACGATCAGTGGGCTGACGATCAGAAAGGTTAACGACTCAGTTCCCGAATTTTGTGACGAACTTTCCGTGCAGTTTCTTAGCACTATGGACATGAGTTTGCGGGAAATGGGTGTATAGGCGGTGAAGAATGAACCGCATCAATCGAGTTAGTGCGCGGCGCAATATGCGTCACTATTGCGTCCAACAAGAAGTCTCTCTGCAATTTTTTAACGCGCGCTTTGAGTGATGGCAAGCCGGTTTCCAACGCTTCCCGCACAAGTCTAGATACTGATAGTCGCGAACTGTTATCGTGTTGAGCAAGGTCAGCCAGAGCCTGTAGCGTCGAGACTTTGACAATCCGACTGTCATTGCGCGTAAGGTAGTCCCGTAACATTTAACTGCCTGTTCGTGTTGTTGGCGGTGAGTTGTATTCGTCCCAGCACCTGCGCAACGTGCCAGCGTACCTTCTTTTGATCAATCAGCGTGGCCTCGCGAAGCAGCCGTGACCGGTAGGGTTGTAGCCATTTTGGCTGTTTCATGCTGCCTGGCGGATACCCATTCTTAACTTAGCGAGATTTGTGTCTTATGGACTATGGATACATGTTTTCATCGCTGATGTGACAGGTGCCCGCTGACAGCGGGTATTTTCTACGTCGATATAGTACGCGATAGCCAAAGAGCACGACGCCGTATGAATTAGTTGTTGAACGACTCAACAAGTTGAATGAAATAGACCGCCCACGGCCTCGCCATGTGCCGCCAAGTTGTTATACCTTTCAACAGCTGCTTTGGTTTCAGCTACATGCACGTCAATGTTTTTCTCTTTAAGCAAGTCGAACGTCTCTTGACATGTTCGTAGCATCAACAACATGCCTCGGCTGAGAACGATGGTCCGGCTACCGTTGTCGAGTAACTCCTGAACATCCGCCGGTTGGATACCGGGCACATGGTGTGTGTCTGTCTCTCGCCAGTCCCATGCTCGGCCACCGCCCGGCCAAAGTTTAAAATCCTTGCCACTGCCGACGCCATCGATTTCCATATGACCCCAAGAAACGTGCTTGATTTGGGGGGAGGAGAATTTGTCGTGGTTCATTCTAGTACTTCCATTGCGGTGAAATACTTAGCTTAAGTAACGACGATTGTTATACGTCATTCTCATGTCGGTGTCATCAAAGATTCTGCGCTACCCTATCGTCAGATTTCGCCAAACGCCTCATGATACTAAATGGCGCCTGACGCATTACGCAAATGGCTGGGTTTTAACTCCAAGACCATGAATACACCTTCCGGCACATCGTATTCGCATCCTATGCCAAAACGCGATGCCGGCGAGAATCCAAAGCGCGGGTAATAGTCCGGATGGCCTAACACGACGACCGCGCTAAAACCCAATTGCTTGCAACGTTCAAGCCCAGCTTGTACTAAAAGCAGAGCCTATGCCTCGGCGTTGCAGTTCTAGCGTTACTACTATGGGGGCGAGTCCCATTGTTTATAACAGGGGGGTGACCAGAGAGTGAAACCGGTGAAAATAGTATATGGCCGACAACGTTACTATCAACCTCCGCCACCAGCGATATAACTGGACCAGCCTTATCTCGAAGTATGTCGACAAGATTAGCTTCAGTTGGTGTTTCAAATACACATTCATTAAGGGCACGCACAGCAGCCCAGTATTTTTCTTCCTCATTACGAACCAGCATTTACTTCGTCGTAAAACCAATCAAATAAGTTAACTCGGATCATCCGGGAATTTGCAGTGCGCAGAAGGCAAGATCAAACCTACCCATTTAGTCATACAAATCATCCTGTCATCGACGTTAAATCGAGCCGCATCGCTTTTAGATATCGAGCGGTTTGATATCGATAATTTCACCTCGCCAATAGGTAAATGTGTCTTCTTCCAATAACCAGGCCACTTCGCCGTGTTTTGGAATTCGATAAGGTCCGATCTGGGAGTAGTCAAAAAACTTTCCCTCCCACGGTGTGGGTATCGAATCTTTGCCAACAGTGCGCGGTCTGTCCGGTGCATAGATGCGAACGATATCGCCTTGACCATCGAAAAAGAGACCGACTGATGTTTGGCCGATACTCACAGCGACGGGATTATCATCGGTCGCGGTGAATTGCAATTGTGAATTATTCAAAATTGCAGCGGGGTTCCAGACCAGTTCCGCGATGTACCGTATTAATTCACCCTGATCGAGTCCGGATCCGGACGCGCTGACTAGCCGAATGGATCCAAAAAGGCGTGCAGTTAAATATCCCTCGCTCTTTACAAAACTGTCTACAACGACAATATCTATCAATGGCGTTATCTTGACTTTGGCTAGCCAGATAAATCCCGGTTTGTACACAGAAAAATATTGATCCGCGGTCAGCGATTGCCACTTAGCATCAGGTTGCATGCGTATTTCACCGCGTTGGCGAACATGGATAACCGTGGGTATATCTTGTTGTCCGGTAGTCGCGCGTTCGGCGAATTCACGTACACGTGTCGGTAAAGTGTCAATATCGACCGGATAGATAGAGATATCGGTATTCAATTCCACGACGGCACTGTCTACGCGTTTTTGAAATTGTAACTTGCTCCAAAAGTGTAATGACAGTAGCACGAGTAAAACAATGGTTGAGCCGAGCCAAAACATTTTCTTGTTCTTATTTTTTAAGTTGATGGGCAACGCTGAGTGACAAAAACTTTTGCAATCGATAAAACCAAGGTGCTGAACAACAACAAGATGGATACAGGCGAACGGAATTCAGGGTGTTCGAGAACAATAAACAGAATATGAATACAAAAGGCGAAAACTCCGGCGCCGGCCAGAATACAAGAAAAAATCTTTGCACCGAATTGCCATAGAGACACTTTGCGGAATCCATACAACACGAAAACGAGCAATATTAGATTGAGCAGCAAAAATATCTGTATGCCACCCGGAAGCCGGAACAGCGTCCACTTGTGCCAATAGACCGAGTCAATTTCGTGCGTGGCCAGCACCGCGGCATTAATCAAATAGAACCAAGCCACAGCCTTCTTGCATTTCCCCCGAGTCACAGTCGATTGACGACTAATCGCTTTCACGTTCTATGCCACAGCAATGAATGGATTCTTCCGCCGGTTGTTCGCTTGTCAACATAGCACCTGTAATGGGGTTCTCACGGTAGGTCGTGCACCCTTTTAAACCTAGGTCGTAGGCTTGATCATAGATGGAGCGGAAGGCGTCGAATTCGTATTCTTTCGCTACATTGATGGTCTTCGAAATGGCCTGATCGACAAACGGTTGTACAGCCGCCTGCATCACAAGGTGCGCTTGAGGCGATAGCTCACGCGCGGTGACGAAGCATGACGGACTCGAATCTGTCGAATGGTGTTTTGTCCATTCCTTCCAGACAAAGTCTGTGACATCGTGTGTTGCGTAGTGGTTGTCGCTTTCCAGTACCTGGCGTTTATACTGCAAAGAAAAAACGGGCTCGATACCGGAGGAAATGTTGTTGGCCAGTAGGCTAATGGTTCCCGCTGGTGCAATAGCGAGCAGATGACTGTTGCGCAGTCCAATTTCTGTAATGTCTGTTTGAATATCCTGCGATAGCGACTGTATGAACCGTCCCTGTAAGTGTCGTTCTTTATCCAAAGAAGGGAAGCTGCCTTTTTCCTTGGCGAGTTCCACGGACGTTCGATAAGCGTTATCACGAATGGATTGCATCAGCGAAGCCGCCATTGAGCGTGCCTCATCGGAGTCATAGTGCATTCCCAGCATAACGAGTGCGTCGGCTAGCCCGGTAATACCAAGACCGATACGCCGGCTGTTTTTTACCGTATCGCGTTGAACATCAAGTGGGTAATTGCTGACGTCGATGACGTTATCCAGCATCCGGACGGCTACTCGTACTAATTCGGTAATTTCTTTTTTGTCTAATTTAGTATTTTTGCTAAACGGTTGGCTTATGAACCGGGCGAGATTTATCGAGCCCAAATCACACGCACCGTATGCGGGTAACGGCACTTCACCGCATGGATTTGTTGCCGAAATATTTTCGCGGTACCACAATGGGTTGGTTTTGTTGATTCGGTCGATAAACAACACGCCCGGTTCAGCGACATCGTAAGTGGCACGCATGAGCTTGTCCCATAATTCGCGTGCACGAACAGCACGCACCACACGGCAAGGGATAGGTGCAGAGGTTCCGCTCCATTGACGATCGATCAGGTGTTCTGCGTTTGAGTCGGCGTCGACGCCCAGTGAATGGGTGGGGAATACTAAAGGCCATTGCGCATCTGATTGTACGGCCTGCATGAATGCATCCGACACCAGTACGGACAAGTTGAAATGACGTAATTCGCGCGGATCGCGTTTCACCTCGATAAAGTGTTCGATATCCGGGTGGTCGCAGCGCAAGGTCGCCATCATCGCGCCACGGCGCGCGCCGGTGGACAACAGGGTCGCACACATGCTGTCCCAGATATGCATAAAAGACACGGGGCCGGATGCAATGTTGCCCGAGTGTTTGGCGGTTGTGCCGGCGGGTCGCAAGGTCGAGAAATCGTAACCGACACCACCGCCTTGTTGCATGGTTAATGCGCCTTGTTTGAGTGCGTCGAAAATCCCGTCCATGGAATCGTCGACGATGCCCATGACAAAACAATTAAATAAAGTGACTGAGCGGCCTGTGCCGGCACCGGCCAGAATACGCCCGCCGGGTAGAAATCTAAAATTGCTTAGCGCGTCGTAAAACGCTTTTTCCCAAAAAGCAGAATCGGTTTCAGGTTTGGCAAGCGTATGTGCCACCCGCCGCCACGTATCCTCGATGCTGGTGTCGTGGGCGAATTCCCCAGATCGATACTGGTACTTTGTTCGCCAGATGTGTTCAGATAATTCGCCAGTAAGATGTATAGCGCTCACCAACACCAAACTCCAACCAACATGGTTGTAACCAATCTAAGCCACTAAAACTAACGGACAGTGAATGGCTTCCAATACCTTAATCCCAGCAAGTTGTGACTCCACATCTTGTTTCGGCATCACCAGCAGCGTGCACCCGTCGATACTAATTTGCTGAGCAAAGTGGGCGAAATCGGTATCCATTGACTCAAAACGCACGGATGATTTATCACCGAGCAATTTCAATGATTGTTTTTTGAGTGTAGCAATAGTCTTCTTATTGCTCGACGGGAGCAGAATCACCAATTCGGTTCCCAGTAATCCTGCGAGATCGGACGCCAATAGCAGAGGACGTTCCGACTCTGTGTCACCTGCATAGTAAACATAAACCGGTGCAGCGTTCCAGAATACAGGACGCAGGCCACCTGGTTTGGACGTTTTAGCCGATGTCATCACAGATACACGTTTGGACGTAAACATAAACAACACGTCCGCTTCCGCGCGCATGGCTTCGGCAACATAGTTCCCACGAACCACTCGGAGGTGCGTTTGAATCTTTTTTTGTGCGCTGAAGGTGTGTAGCAGTTGACGCAGTCGTCGAGTCTGTGTTTCCAAGGCATAGCTGAGACTTGGCGCGTTCAAAGTGCGCACCTCGCCACTGGTACGGTCCAGCTCCGTGGCAAAGGGCAATTCCGCGAGGTAGTGTAAGTTCATATCCTCGACGAACAGGGTTTCCAATTGCGCCTGCATACGCGCAGCCAGATCAACTGCCATTTCCAGAGCAGTAAGACTTCGCGGCGATGTATCGACCGCCACCAGGATGCGTTTCATGGATGTGTTATCCCTTGTGGTCATTGTCACCCTCCGAGATTCCCCTAGTATCATCGTCATCTTTCCGTGCGAAGTTCTTGCGTAAATTGGCCAGTTCGATCATGTTGTGTTCGACCTTGCCATTAATGGTGTCCTGCGGGAAGTTGTTGTCTTGGTCGCGCTCACCCGCAGTGACACCGGTCAATATTTCAATCGCTTGGTCTACAGACTCGACTGCGTAAACCTGAAACTGACCATTCTTTACTGCTTCAACCACATCATGACGTAGCATAAGGTGTTTCACATTTGCTACGGGAATCAACACAGCTTGATCGCCGGTCAAACCTTTGGCGGAGCAAACGTCGAAGAAACCTTCGATCTTTTGGTTTACACCACCGATAGCCTGCACCTCGCCTAGTTGATTAACCGATCCGGTGACGGCAAATCGTTGCTGGATGGGCGTTTGTGCGAGGGCGGAAAGCAGCATGACTCAAACAAAACACTCTCCGATGAAACCGGGTCGATTCAGCATCTTAACGGTCGATGATGTTATCGACTTGTTGGCGGAGTTGTTAACAGATATTGCGAAGCTCGTTGCACCGTAGATAACCAGAGCTAGTTAGTGTGTTGTCCACCAGTCAGGGAGGTCAGCAATAGAGTCGATAACCGTCGTTGGTTTGATTTCAGACTTTAGGTCCGGCGGTCTAAATTTTCCGGTCCGTACGAGAATAGCGTCAAGTCCGGCGTCCAGCGCTCCTTTGACGTCTCCACGAATGTCATCGCCGATCATGACGGTTTGGTCGGCAGGGCGGTTTAGTAGTTCTAACGCTGTATCAAAAAATTCCTTGGCCGGTTTACCAACAACGACTGCTTTTACGCCACTCGCGTGTTCCAAAGCCACAACAAACGGCGCCACATCGAGTTGCAAGCCACCTTGTGTGTGCCAATAACGCGTCATGCCTAATGCCACTAGCGGTGGATGAGATTCTGTCATTAATAACTTGAAGGCGCGGTTGAGTTTTTCGAACGTCCAATTTTTACCCATGTCGCCAATCACAATGGCGGCTGCCCCTGATTCCGCTTGAGTATCCAGGATATCGAATCCTTCGAATTCAATTTGCGTGGCTTCAGTAACAAAAAGAGCGATCGGGCCGTTAGTGTATTGCCCTATCCAGTGTTTGGCTGTGACAGCAGGAGTCAGTATCTGATCTTCGGTAGCTTTTATGCCGGCGCGTGTGAGTTTTGCAGCTAAAGCACTACGTGGAATTGATGATGTATTGGTAACAAACAGATGCGGGATTCGTTTTTGCTGAACCCACGCAATCGTTTTGTCGGCACCGGGTATTAACTGATCGCCTAAGAATATTACGCCATCAATGTCAAATAGAACCGCTTGCACGTTTTAAAACTCTCTGTTTTCAGTTCTGAAATCTACCTCAAATCTTCTGTATCCGCCAATTCTTGAAACGTGTCTTGGACGAAAGACATATTGATGAGTGATTAGAACCTGTCTCAGAATAGGCGAGCAAAGTAAATACGAGGCGAAAAGTGTCGAAAAAGCGGACGACTGCAGGGACGCAGGAGGTAGAACGGCGCTGGAGGCCAAAGTCGAGTGTACACGACAGTACATCAGTATTTTGAGACACTTTTTAACGACGTATTTCCAAAGCGCAGGCATTTTGAGATAGGTTCTATTCGGATTTGGTATTAATACTAATTTCCACATTACCCGTGTCGATATCTTTGTTTGCTTCCGTGAGTACGTAAATGGCACCTGCGCCGATAATTGCTCCTATGGTAATACACACAACGGGATTTCGATCGCAAAGACTCTGCGAACCGTCACTAACATATAGCTGTTCGATAGTATTGTTGCCGCCGCTTGTATACAGTGGAATAGTGATCGCCGGCTTGTGTTTCGTTGTCACGAATTGCGCTTCATATTCTGGATTCGAAAACCCTATAGCCAATTGCATTTGTGATGTGGGTTCTGAACCCAATCGATAAACAAATTGTAGTAATACCGTTTCGGTATCAGCCGCTACCGGCGCGGGTGTGCAGCAGGTCCCAATAAGCATCGCAATGATCCAGAATCTTTTTTTGAATAGAGGGGACATCACGTATAAATCTAAACGGAGCGGTTTCACATCACGGTGAGTATACGCGCAGGGTGTGTTAATTAAGACCAAGGCGATAAGGTGCTCATTCTGACAGAGTAGATTCAAAATAGTCCCGCATCCATCAAAATCTCGGTGGATTTTCTTGCTTTAGTCATCATGGCATCGATCTCGTTTTTCAGTTCGGATTTATCGACATCGCGCCTTGCGATGTTTTGTTTGGCGGCCGCTTGAGACGTCGCCATGGCGACGCGTGCATGGGCGTCCCACTCATTCATTCTGGGCAAGATATGATCTTCCGACAAACCACGTTCGTCGGCCACTGTCGCGAGTTCGTTCGCGGCCGCAACAGCCATCTCATTGGTAATGGTTTCGGCGTGTACGCTTAACACACCGCGAAATACGCCAGGAAAGCACAGCGAATTATTGACTTGATTGGGAAAATCGCTGCGACCGGTGGCAGCAATAACCGCGCCGGCGCGTTTCGCTTCTTCCGGCCAAATTTCGGGTTGCGGATTAGCGCAGGCAAAGACGACGGGATCCGTAGCCATGTGTTTAATCCACTCGGAGCGGATGGTTCCGGGTTCCGGTTGTGAGAAGGCGATCACCACATCAGCCCCATCAAAGGCCGTCTCAATATCATCTTGCAGACTGTTTAGATTGGTCTCCTCGCATACCTGCCATTTTCTATTCAACTCGTCGCGTTGCTGGGCGATATCACTGCGGCCAGAATGCAGGAGCCCTTTGCTGTCACAGGCAATGATACGTTCAGGATCGACGGCGCACGCTTTTAACAATTCGTAGACGGCCGCGTTGGCCGCGCCCATGCCGATCATTACGATTTCGCAAAAATAGTGGTTAGGACGGTCAAGCGTTAAAGATAGGAAGCGGCAACTTGTATGTTGACGACCGCTCGGCTTAAAGAATTTAATCTCTTAGGGTTTAATTCCCCGCCCCTTGGGGCGTAAGCTGTATGGGTGAGTGAAAATGTGCACAAGAGCCACAATGTTACGGTATTGCTTTACCATTGGGTCTTTGCAACAAAATACCGACGTGTGGTATTTGACGAAGCCGTTGACGAAATACTTCGAGATATTTGCCTGGAGATTGAGAAAAGATACCAAGTGAAGTTTATCGAGATAGGAACGGATCAAGATCATGTTCATTTTCTAGTGCAAAGAGTCCCTACGTACAGTGTGACGAGGCTGGTACGGACATTGAAAAGTATTGCGGCACGAGAAGTATTTCGTCGATGTCCGAACGTAAAGAAACATTTGTGGGGAGGTGAGTTCTGGTCGGATGGGTATTTCGGTAGTACGGTAGGTAGACATGGCGATGAGCAAACGATCAGCGAGTATGTAAAAGGTCAGGGGGCTAGACTATAACCAAGTTCACCGTGATGATCAGTTATCGTTGTTTTAATACCCCGTAGCTTGCTGCGGGGTAGTTTATTTTGAGAGCAGCATAACGCGGCAGTGTTGTATGCGATCGTAATAATGGCTGAGTTTCTCGGCCTTTTCCCGGATTGCAGTTTCAATCGCATCCGATTGGTCGATACGACGCCAAGTGATCTGAATAGGTACTGTCATTTTTATCAACTCCAGCAAGATTTAATTTTTTATATCTTCGGTCCCTCTAACCAGGATAGTGTAGTCTAGGCTATCGACTGATCTACCGTCTCAAATTGATCGCCGTCAAATCCCGTTGCACTTGATACGACGAGAATGTGCATAATGGGTACGATAATCGTTTCCTACTCCCCCAACTGGTAGAGAAATGGTAATTCGATCGACGTGACGGTGATTGATGTATGTCAACGTTGGTGGATAGGGTAACAGGTACGGTATAACATTGTGGTATCAGAGTTTTACCGTTATGAGTTTCAATGAGCAAAAACAGCAGTGTCGTGCCGCAATTATTCAGCGAATTATTTTTACCGCGACTGCTGCGGTTTCTTTGTCAGCTTTAGTGGGCTGCGCTCGCTTGGTCGAATCGAAAGCCGGTAGCGAACAACCCGCCGGTGCTACTGGCTTGTAAGCACCCCCTTATATGGTGTTGTGTGAAGAAGGAGCGGATACTAGTATGCGCAGTTGATCACGATACTCATATTGGGTGGGAACGGTATACTAAATATTGCGCGGGTTGTCATGGGGCGAGTGCGTTTGGCACTGAAAACGGGTCGGATTTAACCGAGAGTCTCGATACGACCATCGACTATTTCGATATCCATTTCGTCATTATGCACGGACGACACAGTCCAGAAGGCAACATGCCGTCCTGGCAACGTGAAGCGGATGTTGTGAATCAGATTGATCAAATTTACCGATACTTAAAAAGCACGTGCGGACGCCGTGCTACCCCCAGGAGTGCCCAATCGATTACAGCCATAGCGTTTTAGACAATCCGTCTGAGAGTAAGAAAGCAAACTAGCTGCTACACGAAATTCATCAGTCCATTGAGGGCAAAAGTAAGTGTTAGTCATACCAACCAATTCAGAGCGACAGCCGGATACTGCACAGCAACTGCTGCACATTGTGCGCAATCTGGTTGCGGAACTTCATCCCGGTCATCGCATAGATGATATCGGGTTTGAAAGTGTATTGGATCGCGATCTCGGTATAGACAGTCTGAGCCGGGTCGAATTGGTGATGCGTATTGAACGTGCGTTCGATGTGCGGTTGCCCGAGCACACTTTCGCCGCTGCTGAAACGGTTTCTGATTTGTACCGTGCGGTGCAAAACGCAACGCCACACGAAATCATGTCTCCCACCGAGGCGGTTGATATTGTCAGCGGCAGCGCAACGGTGCCGAGACAGGCGGACACCTTGGTCGAAATGCTGGATTGGCATGTGGAGCGTCATGCAGATCGGCCACATATTCGATTGCATCAAAGTGACAGGGAAGACCATGTAATCACCTATGGTGATTTGTATTCGAGCGCCCGCAGGACAGCGGCTGCTCTGCAAATCCTTGGCGTTGAGGCAGGCGATCGTGTGGCGATCATGTTACCGACCAGTATTGCTTATTTCGATGCGTTTTTTGGGATAGTGCTGGCGGGGGCCGTGCCGGTGCCCATTTATCCGCCTGTGCGCCGCAGCCAGTTGGCGGATCATCTGGCGCGGCAAAGCAATATCTTGAGTAATTGCCAACCCAAGTTGCTCATCACAGTGGCAGAGGCAAAGACACTAGCGCATTTGCTTAAAGCACAGGTTCAGGCGCTGCAACTTATCGTAACACCGGAAGAACTGTTGGATATCGACGCGAGCTATCAATCGCCACCAGTGCGCGATAACGACATTGCTTTTTTGCAGTACACATCCGGAAGTACCGGCAACCCGAAGGGCGTGGTACTCACTCATCAAAATTTACTGGCAAACATCCGTGTCGATGGCGAACACATTCAAGCAAACGATGAAGATGTGTTTATTAGTTGGCTGCCGCTTTATCACGACATGGGTTTAATTGGAGCCTGGTTGGGCAGTCTTTATTTCGCCGTCCCATTGGTGTGTATGTCGCCGCTCACATTTCTTAGCCGCCCGCAACGCTGGCTTTGGGCGATACACCGTTATCGTGGTACTTTGTCCGCGGCACCGAACTTTGCCTATGAACTGTGCCTCACAAAAGTGAGGGACAAGGATATTGAAGGTCTGGACTTAAGTTCCTGGCGCGTGGCATTCAACGGCGCCGAAGCGGTGAGTCCTCAAACTATTGAGCGTTTTACACAACGATTTGCTAACCATGGTTTTCGTCCTGAAACCATGTATCCGGTGTATGGGCTTGCGGAGTGCGCCGTTGGACTTACCTTTCCACCGTTGGGGCGGCCACCTCTGATCGATCATGTTCAACGCGACCCTTTGACACTTCATGGTCATGCCATCGAGGCCGAGGAGGGTGACGAAAATGCGCTTAGTTTTGTAGCCAGCGGACTACCCTTGCCAGACCATGAAATCCGTATCGTGGATGATCAAGACCGTGAATTGCCGGAGCGCCAAGAAGGACGGCTCCAGTTTCGCGGTCCTTCCGCAACCAGCGGTTATTATCGTCAACCCGAAGCGACACGTAAATTGTTTCACGACGGTTGGTTGGATTCGGGTGACCGCGCCTACATGGTAAACGGCGATATTTTTATTACCGGGCGTCAAAAAGACATCATCATTCGAGCAGGGCGGAACATATATCCCGAGGAGATGGAAGAAACATTGGGTCATATTGAAGGCGTACGTACCGGACGGGTTGCCGTTTTTGGCAGCAGTGATCCCGATTCGGGTACTGAGCGGCTTGTGGTGGTGGCCGAAACAAGAATCAGTGACGATACGGCCCGAAACACATTGCGTCAAAAGATCGCTACATTAGTGAATGATCTTGCGGGTACCCCGCCTGACGATGTCGTGCTTGCGCCTGCAGGAACGGTACTCAAAACATCCAGTGGCAAACTGAGGCGTAGCGATTGCCGTGCGCTGTATGAGCAACGTGCCATTGGTAAGGAGAGGTCCGCACTTTGGTGGCAGTTGGCACGTTTAGGTTTGCATGGGACAAAACCCCAGATCTTGCGCTTCGGCAAACTCATTGCTAGTCATTTGTATGCGGGTTGGTGTTGGATATGTTATGTTTTGCTGGCCGGGATAACGGGGCTAGCGTTGTATGTGTTGCCGAATGTCCGCTGGCGTTGGCGATTTATGCATCATGCCGCCCGTGGCTTAGCAAGGATGACCGGCACACCACTCTATGTTACGGGCATTGAAAACCTGCCTGTTGATCAGGCTTGTGTGTTGGTGGCTAATCATGCCAGTTATCTCGATGGTTATGTATTGGTGGGTGCGATACCTGCCCCTTTTAGTTTCATTGCTAAGGCCGAGTTAAAACAAAAACCCATAGTGTACGGGTTCTTAAAACGCATCGGCACACTGTTTGTCGAACGTCTTGACACACAACAAGCTGCTGAAGATGCCAAGCGAATAGCGAGCGCAGCCCGTGAAACGCAGGCCACGATGTTTTTTCCGGAAGGGACATTCAAACGAATGCCGGGTATTTTGCCATTTCGTATGGGCGCATTTGTGACGGCGGTCGAAAATAATATCCCCGTTATTCCTATTGCGATTCGCGGCACACGATACATTCTGCGCGCGGATTCCTGGTTCCCGCGTCATGGACGTATAAGCGTTAATATTGGAACACCGTTTGATCCGGACATGGTGTCCGATAGTCACGATACACGTTGGGCGAGTGCAGTGAAGTTACGCGACCACACGCGGCAATATATCCTAAAGCACTGCCGCGAGCCTGACTTAGTTAATTCGTAGCACGTAAAGTATTCGCGCCGATAACGGTAAGAAAAGAAGGAGACAATTCGCCCTGGCCCGTCTTGTCGAGAAGCTGTTCCACGATTTGGGCAATAACCGACAGCGATGCGATGACTCCTTTGCTTGATATGCGTCAATACTTGCCCAGCAACGAAAATCTATCTTGCGCCTCTTGAATTGCCGCGAGTGCAAACCGCCATTGTTGAATATCAGTCTCCTTGTTGTCGCCATCATGAGCATGCTCTTTACAGTACATGCGATGGCGCTCGATCTGCATTTGCTGTGGGAAGACCATTGTACCCAGTGCCATGACGAAACCGGAGATTTTGCCCGGAAATTCCTCGTCGAATCTGGCGGGAAACTGTATGGCAGCCAGCCGGACCGGGATATTTGTGTGTTTTTACGCAACCATTATCTTGTTGATGAAGAAGCTGACAGGGTCTACGCAATGTTGCTCGCCCAGGCAACAAGCGGGGCGCGTTTCAAAAAGCGGTGTAGCACTTGTCACCCCAAGGCAGCCGAATTGGTGCGAGACGTCTTGGTACGCGAGGATGGCGAGCCGGTCGTTGCCAAAACCAAACAACCTGTAAAAGAGCTTTTACCAGGTCACGACGGGATACAGGGAGACGATGATTTAAAATTTTTTCTTGATTTGTTAAACCGTATTGATCGAGAAATTCGAAGGCCTTAGTCACCGGAGAACAACGTAGTGTCAATGCAAATTCCTAGTGCGGCCGCGTACCATGCCAGCGAAACACTGTTGGACGGCCGTGATATTGTCATTCGAGCCATTGGTCCATCAGATAAACAGGCATTGGAGGAGGGTTTGGAACGTCTAAGTCCACAGTCGGCCTATTTCCGTTTCTTTCAACGCAAGACGCATTTTAGTAGCAAAGAACTGGCGTACTTTACCGAAATCGATTTTGTAAACCACGTTGCGCTAGTGGCGAGTTTGTTTGGCGAGGGGGTGGAGGAGCCGGTTGGCGTTGGTCGTTACATCGTACTGGACAATACCGCCGTGGCCAAGGTCGCGGAAATCGCCTTTGCAGTATTGGATGATTATCACGGTTTGGGAATCGCCACGATTCTGCTGAAACATCTAACCGCCATCGCACGGGAAAACGGAATCGAACAATTCCAGGCCGATGTGTTGGCAGGCAATCAGGATATGTTAGAGGTGTTTGAGCACGGCGGTTTGCCTATGGAGCAACATCATCAGGGCGAAGTAATTAAGGTCTTGCTCCGCTTGGTTTAGTTCAAAACTAAGAATTTCGATGGCAATGATCACCATCTGACATCAAAGTGTCGGCGATATTACCACTCTAAAACCCGACTACTTGAAATAAGATGTAAGATACCTAATTTGCATTACCCGTAATTCCTGTAAGAGATCAAGCCGTCGTTTCCGGCCGACAGTTTCAGCATAATCCAATATCGCGCTGGTCGTTTCAACGAACAGGGCAGCGACTAAACGAAGCTTAGCCAGCGGCAGCTGAGTCCCTCGTTTTTTCATTGCGTCGACGAATTGTTTCGCCAACTTGGAATGAAAATCATCCCGTATCGCTTCCAGCTCCGGACATACCCGGCAGGCATGACGGACCGCCACCATCCCAGGAATTTGGGCTAAGTTATCAAGATAATCCGACCACAAGGTGTTCAGACCCTCTGCCAGCGGGACATCCGCATCAGCCAATGGCGCGAATCCATCGACGACTTCGATGACCTGGGTGGTGTTTCGGCGGGCTAACTCCGCTAACACTGCAAATTTATTTGGAAAATAACGATAGACGGTACGCACCCTAATCCCGGCACGTTCTGCCAACAAATTGGTATTAAAAGCATCTAACCCCACTTCATCCAGTAACTCGGCTGCCGCGCTAAGAATGCATTCCACCGAGCGTTTTGCCCGCCGTTGTTTTGGCTGTAACCGGGATTCCAACACTACCGGCTGTGTATTCGCACTCACTATGAAAACCCCCCCGTTCGAATTGAACCGCCCAATTATGACGCAGATCAAAAAAGGGTGCAATTACTCCAATAATTGTTGCAACGCAACAAATTGTTAAATATAATCTGCTTAACGGAGTAAAAACTCCCCAATCACTTACATCCAAAAGGAGATTTATCATGAAATTGTTACATTGGGTTGTTGTCGGCGCACTCGGATCGTTGGCGTTGACGGGCGCCACAAGTGTGTTAGCCGAAGAAGATATCGGTTGGTACGTAGGCGTCACTGCGAATCGCGCCAGTGCCGACTTTGAGGACGAAAACGATGTCGATTTCGATGACAGCGATACCGCCTTAGGTATTCGTGGCGGCTACATGTTCACCGATATCATAGGTGTTGAGGTCGGTTACCTGGATCTGGGCGATTTCAGTGCCCGTGGGGATAATCCGGGTAATCGCATTGATTTGGATGCCGATGCCTTCAGTGCCGCGCTCGTTCTAAATTGGAGCGTGCACGAACAAGTCGATCTGTACGGTAAAGTGGGTGCTTATTTTGTCGAAGCTAACTCCGATTCGGTCGTAGCCGGTGCTACGTTTCGGGAAGACGAAGATGAAACCGAAGCCTACGGCGCCATTGGTGCGGAATGGGATTTCGGTCAAATCAACCTGTTCGGCGAGATATCCAAAGTCGACACTGATGTCAACGATCTCAGCATCGATATCGTTACCCTCGGCGTTAAGTACGAGTTCTAAGAAACGTTCTGTCTGGTATCGCGGACACCTAGCTAGGTCCGCGATACCGCCGTCTTCGGCTGGGCCGCTTTTGATTAATTCTCGTCTACATAAAACTCACGAGAAAACACAATCTATAGAAATAACCGCCAACAGTAAGGACGGTCGCCGACGTCGTATGTTGTATCCCTTGATCGTTTAAAAACCGTAGCACTACTTGTTGCGTAAACCGACATTACCGAAGCCGGTGAATTGATGTTTATCAATCAAAGTCAACCCATGTTATTGGAAGACATGATGTGATTAGGGTTGTTCAGATCCCAATCAGATGTCTGGTGCTTTTTAGATCCTGCGATCAAACGATTTGACTTGGTCGAGATTGGTCACGATCACATGCTTGGTAAACGATACCCCATGATTAATCTCATGGCTTGGAATGCCGATGCGACGAGGATGCCATATCGAAGGCAGCGGCGCTTTGCAAGATGACTGACCGCAGACAAATTAAGAGAGCACTGCTGGATGGACCGCTGGCTTTCGATAACACAATCTCGACGGTGGCGGCGAATATTAAAGGTATCGACTCAGTCGTCGCCGGTGAGGCGGACATCCTAGTAGTGCCCGATCTGGAGTCCGGTAATATGTTGGCTAAACAATTGGAGTATCTGGCCGACGCCGAAGGTACCGGCATTGTGCTTGGCGCGCGGGTGCCCATTATTCTTATCAGCTGTGCCGACGATACCGTATCACGCATGGCTTCCCGCGCGCTGGCATTGCTATGGGCGCAACGGACTGATGGACAGCGCGCATGAAAGGACATATTGCGGTAGTCAACGCGGGGTCGTCCAGCGTTAAGTTTTCTATATTCGATATCAACGACGGCGATCCCAAATTCATATACAAGGGCAGGATTACCGGCATAGGCGGCACACAAGGGCACTTTATCGCAAAAGATACTCACAAAAACATTATCGCGGAACGCGTCGTTAATCCGACCGCGAAACGCCTCAATCATCAACAGTCATTTTCGATACTCGCGCAATGGGTCAGCGAGCGTCAGGAACCCGGCGATATCGTTGCGGTCGGACATCGCGTGGTACACGGCGGTATGGATTACAACACACCTATGGTTGTAGACAATTCACTCTTACACGAGCTGGAAAAACTATGTCCGCTTGCGCCGTTGCATCAACCGCATAATCTCAATGCCATTCGTGCCGTGCAGGAAATGGATCCCGATTTGTTGCAGGTGGCCTGTTTCGACACAGCTTTTCATCACACGCAATTAGAAAACGAACAATTGTTTGCTTTGCCGCGCGAACTGCACGATCAAGGTATTCGTCGTTATGGTTTTCACGGTTTGTCTTATGAGTACATTGCCAGCGTTTTGCCCGACTATGTGGGCGATGACGCCGATAAACGCGTTATCGTTGCTCATCTTGGTAACGGTGCCAGTCTATGCGCTATGCATATGCGACGTAGTGTTGCAACGACGATGGGTTTCACCGCACTCGACGGTTTGCCTATGGGAACACGCTGTGGTGCGTTGGACCCCGGTGTGGTGCTTTATCTGATTGATGAATTGGGTATGTCCACCGACCAAGTGACCGCATTACTCTATCGCGAGAGCGGATTACGTGGGTTATCGGGATTGAGTAACGACATGCGCCGCTTACTAGCGAGCGATGATGCGAATGCAAAACGTGCGGTCGACTTCTTTATACACCGTATTAAACGTGAGGTCGGTGCGCTGACCGCTGTGATGGGCGGATTGGACGTATTGGTTTTTACCGCCGGTATCGGCGAAAACGCCGCGCCTATCCGGCAAGGTATTTGCGACGATCTAAAGCATCTTGGTATCGAAATTGACTCTGAAGCCAACAACACGGGTCAATCCAAGATCAGCACCAACGGCAGTGCTGTTTCGGTATGTGTCATTCCGACCTACGAAGGACTCATGATCGCGCAACATACTTATCAACTATTGGTGCAGCACCAAGCGATGACGGCGCAGGCGTCCTGACAGCGTCCCGGTTAGTAAAAGACGATATTACAGAACAGGATCACCTATAGTTTACCGATGATTTCGCAACATATGTACAGGATTTTCCTGTCCACAGATGGCGCAGCGTAAGATAGCCTGCGAAGATATCGGCGAGGTAGATTGTAAGCGAATAATAAGTGTGAATACAGTGAGTCAAGTTTCAATGGAACACTTTAGTGCAGGTTGATTTGTATCAAGATTCACAACTTGCAATGAGATTTTGCAAACAATGTTAACGCTTGAATAGGAGTTTGAATCCATGTTCAGGGTATTGCCAATGTTATTGACCGCTTTTCTCGCTGTTTGTGTGACCAGGCCGGAAGACGGGGTAAGGCCCGATGCGTAGGTTTCCCGGAAGGATTCAGTCGTATCGCTAGAATCTGGTTTAATTGGTGCTTTGCCCCGCAACCTAATTATTTGAAGATCACAATCCTAACGACACAGCACGTGGTCGAGCAGATGGCACCTGGCATTCGGTGTCATAGATGACCGGGTAAGCGTACTAGGAATGTTACTATAGGCCTTGATGAATAGAGAGGACACGAATGAAACCGTATCAACACATTTTGGTTCCAACTGATTTTTCCGAAACCAGTGGATTGGCTGCTCAACGTGCAAAAAATTTTTCGGAAAGTTTTGGTGCGAAGTTAACCATTCTACATGTTATCGATTACGTGCCACCCGGACATATCGCGGCAGAATTGCCGGCAAATTTTGCGAGTAAAGATGCGTTAGTTGACAGAGCGCGTACTTATCTTTCCGATTGGCTTGAGCAACATCAGCTTGGCGACTGCCAGCAGTTGATAGAGGCGGGTTCTCCGAAAACGGAAATCGTTAAAGCGGCTAATGATCTTTCGGTGGACTTAATCGTGATGGGAACTCATGGGGAGACAGGTTTGGCACGGCTCATTGGCTCCACGGCAAACGGTGTTATTCACCATGCGGACTGCGATGTGTTAACGACACATCTCGGCTAGACAGACTTTACTGAACACTGCCGAATCCCTTGTCCAGCGAACCGGCCGGTGGCGTCAACCCGGCAATTTGACTTCCTTGATTGACTGGGCCACCGGGAAATAATTGGTACAGATATTTTATTCCGCCCTTGCTATGAAATTTCTCGTTCAATGCATCGTGGATTTTTCTCGGGTTAACGGTCGGTTCAGTGTTCCTAACGAAAAACTCTTGTAAGGCACGAATAGCGGCCCAGTGATCCTGTTGTAGCTCAATATCGTATTCCTCAGCGCGGGCACGCGCGATGTCGGGATTCCAAGCTTCGGGTGCATGTGGAAATTCTTGACTCTTCGTTTCGGAATTGGGGTGCAGTATGTCGTCCATAGAATCGGTCATATTCGAACCTCTGATCGATGTTTAGGTTACTAACGTAGATCTACTATTCTTTCATACTCTATTACCGCGATGCCAACGTTGTTTGACGCCAGTCAATATAAAATAATTTATGTCGTTTTAAGGTGGGTCATCGAACATCGGGTAGAGCAATTTGAAAGACACAAGCTACGTGCATGGTGCCAGTCTCACTCCATTAATTGGCGCCACGGTTGGTGCCGTTACCATGGTATTTGCTTCGGCAGGATTTGATGCACATGCAAGCTTGCAGGCTATAAGCGATGAAGGTTGCGCGGTGGTGCACGGTGTGCCCACCATGTTTTTTGCCATGTTGGATGATCCCGCGTTTGAGGCTTTCGATCTCAGTAGTTTGCGCACCGGCGTTATGGCGGGTTCTATCGACCGGTCGGAACGAATTCACTCGATTGCAAATACTGGGGGACGAGCTTTTACCATTGGTACCGCCGTGATTGATGGAAAAATTCCGGGGTTGGTTCCGAATTACACGTCCAACTTACCACGATTCAAAAAACTTACAAACGGGGAATAGCATTGGGTTCCGCGGTGAATAATTTGTAACATGTGTGCAATGTGTTTCGTTTATTGCGCCCTCCGCTAGCTTTAATCAAATTGGGTGAAGCTGCGTAAAATCTGCTAAATTAATGCTCACTTTTAATCTATATTCACGAATCACCGTGCGAAGAGATAAAGGCTATGAAATATCGATTTGTACCATCGGTAGTCTTGGCACTTACCATTAACACCGCCACTGCTGAAATAGATTTGCCGGAAGAATTTGATTACATGGGGCCATCTGTGCAGACCTACGCTATGCCAGACGGACGCAATGTCGCCTTCGTCGATACCGGCCCCGAGAACGGTATGCCGGTTTTATTTTTGGGGGGCACAGGAACCAGCGCTGCAGTTGTACAACTCACCGATTTTTTACGTACTATGCGCGAAGCCCTTAACCTGCGTTTGATTTCTGTAGGCCGTGCAGGTTTCGGTCAGTCCGACCCGGCGAGTGACTGGACATTTGAAGATTATGCTGCAGATGCAACCGCCGTTCTCGATTCACTCGGTATTGATGAGGTGACAATCATCGCCATCTCCGGCGGTGGTCCGTACAGTGCCGCATTTGCCGCCAAAAACCCTGATCGTGTCCGCTCCATACACCTGGCTGCGGCGACCTCACTGGCGACGAAATCAAGCCTTTGCGAAGATTCAGAGAAAATGACTGAAGTGATGAATGATTATGCCGCCCACCCTTTGAAGTGGTGGGCGTTTCCCGAAGAAAGCCCGACTCATAAAATACCTGGTTTTAGCACCGCCGCCGCCAACGACGGAGCGCGCACCTTTTCCATCGCGGGTCAGAAAGGCAGCGGGACTGCCGAGGTTGAAGAATACACCCGTTACTGCACGCTGCCTTTACCCGATGTGTCGGCTGTCGAAGCACCGGTATTCATTTATCAGGGACTGAAAGACACGCTGGTAACACCAGTCCATGCACAGCGCTGGTCAGAAGTTTATCCCAATATAGCCAAATTGCGTGAGTATCCGGACGGCGGACATGATGTGCAGTATCGACACTGGGACCAGATACTCATCGACATGGCCGGGATGGAAAACAAACTCGTCATCTGCCAGGACGGTGAATCACGCCTGGTACCGGAGGATCAGTCAGCAGATCTTCTAAATAGCGGCGCAACGCTCGGTATTTGTGCCTGGCAAACGGATTAAAGCTTTTTTAGGTATGGGGTAGTCCTGCTTGGGTTTCAGTGTTGAATAATTTGTAATATGCGGCGCAATGCGCTTCGCTTATTACGCCCTCCGCTAGCTATTTTTAGACGAACCTGTTGCACTGGATAGACGCCTAACGTCTGTTGCAGCGATTTGTTAGGCACCGGCCGCACCAGCCATGTGCTCAACGGACAAATGGGTGCCGCACTTTGGGCACGTTGGCTTCATTTCTGCAAAAACCGTTGACCACTCGGCGAACCCCTCAACTGAGTAATCGCTCCCATTCAGATTATCAAGGGAATAACTTTCCCAGCACTTTGAATAAGGCTGGTCGTTCTCGCTCATCTTGATTGCGCCCTCATGGCCACATGGGCATTTAACCGGATATTTGGTTCGCATGGTCATTGATTCGTCTCCAATGAGGCGCTACTGATTTGCCGCCCACGATACCGCAGCTACCAAGTCATCTACTCGGTTCTGACCGAATGGAATCGATTTCGACCCCGTTGCCGGGCTTGTCGGTTTGCGACACTTGGCACTCGATATAGTTTCCTGACCGTTGAAGATGTCTTTGTCTTCGATGATCCAGAATCCCTCCGGCTCCATTTCACGACTGAGGTAGATGATGTAGAGCTCGTCCCAGCCCTGATGAATCGGTGAGATCGTACGGGTTTTGGAAAATGCAGAGACAGTCTTTACCTGAACGAGAGTCGGTGGGTCACCAGCGATTCGGATATCCCACCCCTTTTCACTATGACTTCCGTAGCTCAGCCGATCCTCGCCCCAGCGCTGAAGAAGATAAAGGAAGGCGTAATACTCGCCGATGCACCCGGTTTTCTGGTCCCCGCCAGGAATCCACGCCAGGGTGTCTTGGAGGCGATGCAAATTTTCGTACGCTGTAGCGTATTTCGAAATTGCGCTGAGGATCTCGCTATGGCTCATCGAGGTGCCTTGTTGAGTCTCAAACAACATAATCGGTGTATTTTGCATCAGGGATATTATCGCGTCCTCACGCCGCCGTCATCGATTCCAGCTTAGTTAAATTCTTACGTGCCTATCACTATTGCACCTGCAGGCTAGCTCCACGATAAGTGGCGCACGGATGCGCCGCTTATCGATTTGAATATGGGGCGCTTTGCAGCGCGCTTTGGAAACGTAAGCTAAACAGCACATTGAAGAAGCGCGCTGTAAGGCGTCCCAGCTGCCCAAAGGGCGGCGACATCATTCTCTTGTTATACATTGATGAATTTAACAGGATCTGATGATTCAGGAATAATAAATCTAATTCGACCCGCTAAACCACCGCCAGTGGCGGTGCGAATAAAGCGGGTTATACCGTTAAAGGAGTTGTAAATATACCGGAGTTGATTTCTCCTCTCGCACTGGGCCTGCACAGTCCAGCCAAGAGGAGAAATCGCAATGAGACAATGGCAAAGCCAAGCTCACGTGAAGTGGTATTGTCGTTACCACGTCGTGATCGTACCGAAGTATCGCAAGAAATCAATGTACGGAGCGCTGAGAAGAGAAATCGGTAAGATAATGAAAGAGTTATGCCGACGCTATGAAATTGAAGTGGTAGAAGGGCACGTGATGGCGGATCACATCCACATGTGTTTGAGTATACCGCCGAAATACAGTGTAGCCAGTGCGATAGGCAAATTGAAGGGCAAATCGGCGATTCATATCAATCAGCAATTCGGACGTAGACGAAACGTAATGGGGTTTCAGTTTTGGGCTAGAGGGTATTGCGTCAGTACGGTAGGGTTAGCCGAGGGCGTCATACGCCACTATATACGCACCCAAGAGCAAAGAGAGAGAACGCAAGAACAGTTGCATATAGATATTTAATTTAATCGTAAATTGTGCAGGCTCCATGCCCCCTTATAGGGGGCATACACAAACTACCCGCTAGGCGGGTAGTACATGATTTGAACCGTCAATAATTCCTAGATGCTTGTATGATCGCAACCTTATATATGCGGGGATTAAAAACTTGTTTCTCGCGTATTGCTCATGCTTGTCAATGTATACCTTCGAAAATCTCTTCAGCATAGTTTTATATTTGCTCTCTCCTAGGGCAGCAATAGCTGTAAGCTCAGCCATACCTCCGGAAAAATATATCAATGTCGCTAAATTTCTAACAAGAAATTTCTGATACCCTCCATCGGACAGCTTCATCAATGACTGAAGCCCCGTGTAGTTCGCCCATAACCTCAGTTCATACAGAAGATCAAATAATGAGCGTTTCCCGCTTGAATTTAAAACAGAGAATGCCTTTTGGATTTCATCCTCTAAATCATCTATGCCTCTCCCAGGTTCTCTGTAAGCGCCAAGATAATGACACCCTATTAGCCTAATCGTTGTTGTGCCAGTCTCGCTGTTTTTCAACACGAGTGAGTGATGAGATGGCAACAAGACAGATGACCGAGCGCCAGCGTTATTGGCTGGGGCATGTGCGGGCAGCCGATGCGAGCGACGAATCGACAGTGGCGTATGCCGGCAAACAGGGTTTAAAGGTCAAAGACCTGTATCAGTGGAAGACGAAGCTGATACAGCTGAAGCTGTACCGACCGAGTGATGCTTTGATCCAGTCATCGTTTGTTCCCGTCAAAGCGAAGGCAGCATCAAAGACCGCTGTGCCGGTGAGCGATACATCTGCATGTTCTGCATCGGGTGCTACCTTGTTTTTCCCCAGTGGTGTGCGCTTTGAGTTTGACAAATCGGTATCACCCGAAGTGATTCGTGTGGTCATTGCCAGTGCGAGCGAGTCCGGTTGATTCGCCCCGGTGCCGACAGCGGTACTATTTATCTATACCGCCAAGCGGTGGACATGCGCAAAGCCATCAATGGACTGGTGTCGATTGTCGAAAGCGAGATGGAACTCGATCCATTCAGTTCCCGATTGTTTGTGTTTTGTAACAACGCACGCACGATAGTGAAGTTAGTGTACTGGGAAGGCAATGGATTTGCGTTATGGATGAAACGCATCGAGAAGTCGCGTTTTCAATGGCCGCGTGATCTTTCACTCGATGTGATCGAACTCAATGCGCAACAGATCAATTGGCTGTTGGACGGTTACGATCTGACACTCATGCAAGGTCATGGCGTGTTGCCCCATCACACGGTTTTATAAATCCATTTTGTTAACTCATTAAGGGTGGCATGGTAAACTACAATGCATGCAAAACGCATCGAATTCATTACCGAGTACGGTTGATGAATTGACTGTGTTAGTCCAGCAGCTACGAGATAACAACCAATCGTTGCAAGCGAAGCTGGCTCATCAAAGCCAGTTTATCGAACAGCTTCTAGAACAGATTCGACTTTCCCGCCACCAGCACTTCGGTGTCCGCAGCGAACGCTTTAACCTCGATCAGGTGGATTGGTTGTTCAATGAAGCGGAAGTGCTCTCACAATCTGATTGCAGTGCAACCGATGCATCTGATGATCAAAGCGCATCAAGCAACGATACCAAACAAAGTACTGCCGTTGCCGCTCATGTACGCAAAGCCGCAGGCCGTCGTCCCTTGCCCCCGGAGTTGCCCCGTGTTGAAGTGATACACGATATTGATGATGAAGACAGAGTCTGTGCCCATGACGCCAGTCCACTAAAACCCATCGGCGAGAAGGTGACAGAACAACTGGATATTGTGCCCGCGCAAGTGCGTGTGATTCGTCACATCCGCCGCCAATATGCTTGTACCCAATGCGATCAAACCATCAAGACGGCATCACTGCCAGCGCAGCCTATCCCTCACAGTATCGCCACCGCCGGCACGATCGCCCATGTGGCGGTCAGTAAATACGCCGATGGTCTACCCTTGTATCGGCAAAGCAAACAATGGCAACGTCAGGGTATTGTTATTCCAAGAACCACCTTGGCGAACTGGATGATCAAGGCCGGGATGCTGATTCAGCCGCTGATTAACCTCATGCGCGACGCCATGCTGGCCTACGACATCATTGGTATGGACGAGACCCGGGTACAAGTCCTCAAAGAACCCGGCAAAAGCCCACAGAGCCAATCGTATCTGTGGGTACAACGTGGTGGGCCACCGGATCGGCCGATTGTTCTGTTTGATTATGATCCCAGCCGCAGCCAGGAGGTACCCAAACGCTTGTTACCCAGCTTCTCGGGTTATCTGCAAACCGATGGGTATGAGGGGTATAACAAGGTTTGCCAAGACAACGGCATCACCCAGCTGGGTTGTTGGACCCATGTCAGGCGCAAGTTCGATGAAGCGGTAAAGGCGCAGGGCAAAAACAGTGCCAAGCGTAAAGCCTCACTGGCCCATATTGCGCTGCAACGCATCCAGTTGCTGTACCGAATCGAACGCCAATGCAAAGACCTTGAGCCCGGAGAACGACTGCAACAAAGACAACAACGGGCGGTGCCCGTGCTGGCTGATTTCAGGCAATGGCTGGATCGGCACCTGCCACTCGTGCCACCGAAATCAGCACTCGGCAAGGCGATGCACTATGCCCACAAACAATGGGATAGGCTCACGGTATACATCCAAAACGGGCGGCTCACCATCGATAATAACCTCACCGAGAACGCGATCCGCCCCTTTGTCGTGGGAAGAAAGAACTGGCTGTTCTGTGACACCGTGGCCGGTGCCAATGCCAGTGCAAACCTGTACAGCTTGATCGAGACGGCCAAGGCCAACCATCAAGAACCGTACACTTATCTGAAGACCGTGTTCAGCGAATTACCCAAAGCCACATCGGTTGAAGATATCGAGGCACTGTTACCGTTCGAACCCAAAACAGATTTGAAACAGGCCGCTTAACGCACGCGTTTACCAGCACAGTACACCGCTCTTTAACACACTGCCCTTAACGTGGCGCTTACGGTTCTCTTGGGTAAGTAGCATAATGATATTGGCAATGTTTCGGGTGCGAAGGAATATATGATCTTGGTGTTCGTGATGTGAGATTGAATGGATAGAATATTACGCGACCATTTCCTTTTCCAATTAAATTGTTTGAATACAGCTTGGCTACGTTTTTGTGGCCCCTCGTATCTAGGGTGTTATCTATGGAGGCCCCGGTGCTACACATGAACTCATAAAAAGCATAATAGCTTTGCACAATATTCCACGACATTAGCCCTTCTGATCCTGGGCCATCCCAGGACGTTAGCATCGTACCTATCTCAAGATAATCAGGATGTAGAGGAACACTCCTTACGACTTCATTTAACCATCCCTTTGATAGGTGGTATTCGATTTTTTCTTCTGATACTTCAGGAGAGATACACCTATGTGCTTTTTCAGTATTAAATTTATTCTCAACGATAAAATGCTGGAAAAGAGTGTCGATTCGATATTTTTTCTTCTTAACGGTTTCTCTATCTGAGTATTGAAATTTTAGCAACCAGCAGAACTTATCAATAACAGTATGCGCCAAGTTAAGGGCACCCTATTAGTGTGAGGATTACTGTGCCAGTCTTGCTGTTTTAACAATGGCGAGGTAAAGATGGCAGACAAAGCGGAAAGAGCGATAACCGAGCGCCAGCGATATTGGCTGGGACATGTACGGGCAGCGGATACGAGTGAGGAATCAACGGTAGCCTATGCCCGCGCCCAGGGACTGAAAGTCAAAGACCTGTATCAGTGGAAGACCAAGCTCATACAGCTGAAGCTGTACCGCCCGGGTGGTGCTTTGACCTCCTCATCATTTGTACCCGTCAAGGCCAAGGCGGCATCGAAGCCCGATATCCCGGTGAGCGATGCGTCAGCAGGATTCGCTTCCGTCCAATCCGTTGTGCCGACAGCGAGTAATGCCGCCAACGGATTGTCCCCATGTGCGTTGGTGTTTCCGAGCGGATTACGATTCGAGTTTGGCGAATCGGTATCATCCGACGTGATTCGTTCGGTCATTGCCAGTGCGAGCGAAGGAGATTGATTCGCCCGAGTGCTGATAGTGGCTGTATCTATCTATACCGCCAAGCGGTGGATATGCGCAAAGCCATAAACGGATTGGTGGCGATAGTCGAAGGCGAGATGGAATTGGATCCGTTCAGTTCTAGATTGTTTGTGTTTTGTAACAACGCACGCACCATCGTCAAGATGGTGGTTTGGGAAGGCAATGGATTTGTGCTGTGGATGAAACGCATCGAGAAGTCACGTTTTCAATGGCCACGGGATTTACAACTCGATGTCATCGAACTCAATGCCCAACAGATCAACTGGCTGTTGGATGGTTACGATCTGACATTGATGCAAGGTCATTCCGTTCTACCTCATCACACGGTGTTATAGCACGCCCGATGTTGTTCGTTGTTGGTGAATCGTTTTGGTTAACCCATCAAGTGTTGCATGGTAAAATGCAATGCATGGAGTCAGCGACAAACCCGCTTCCCACGACCCGCAAAGAACTACAATGGTTAGTTCAATCGCAGCACAAAGAACTACAGATAAAACAAGCCAAGCTCGATCAACAATCCCAGTTTATCGACCAGCTGCTGGAACAGATTCGCCTGTCCCGTCACCAGCACTTCGGTGCCCGAAGCGAACGATTTAACATCGATCAGGTGGATTGGTTATTCAATGAAGCGGAAGTGTTAAGTGATGGCGCATCCAATTCTGCGACCCCCACCGATAGTGAGTCAATAAATGCAGTTGATGATATTGAACAAGGCATACCGATAGCCGCTCATGTACGCAAAGCAGGCGGACGTCGTCCCTTGCCACCGGAGTTGCCGCGTGTCGAAGTGATTCACGATATTGATGATGAAGATAAAGTCTGCGCCCATGACGACAGTCCACTAAAGCCCATTGGTGAGAAAGTGAGCGAACAACTGGATATTGTCCCAGCGAAGGTGCGTGTCATTCGTCATATTCGCCGTCAGTATGCCTGTTCGAAGTGCGATAACACGATCAAAACCGCACCGCTGCCACCCCAGCCTATCGCAAAGAGTATCGCCACGCCCGGCACGATTGCCCATGTGGCGGTGAGCAAATACGCCGATGGATTGCCGCTGTACCGCCAGAGCAAGCAGTGGGAGAGACAGGCCATTTATCTGCCCCGCACGACCCTCGCCAATTGGATGATCAAAGCTGGGATATTGATTCAGCCGCTGATTAACCTCATGCGCGACAAAATGCTGGATTACGACATCATTGGCATGGACGAGACCCGGGTGCAAGTGCTCAAAGAAGTGGGTAAATCCCCCCAAAGCCAATCGTATCTGTGGGTACAACGTGGTGGCCCACCGGACAATCCCATTATTCTGTTTGACTACGACCCCAGCCGCAGCCAGGAGGTACCCAAGCGCTTGTTATCCAGTTATACGGGTTATCTGCAAACGGATGCGTATGAGGGCTATAACAAAGTCTGTGCTGAGAACGGCATCACGCAATTGGGGTGCTGGGCTCATGTCAGAAGAAAGTTCGATGAAGCGTTAAAAGCGCAAGGCAAAAACGCCACCAAACGCAAATCCTCATTGGCGGCGATTGCACTGAAAAGAATACAGTTGCTGTATCGAATCGAACGCAAAGCCAAAGACCTCGAGTCCGAACAACGCTATCCACTCAGGCAAAGCCGAGCCGTTCCCGTGCTCGCTGATTTCAGACAATGGCTGGACCAACATCTGCCACTCGTGCCAGCGAAATCGGCACTCGGCAAGGCTATGCACTACACCCACAAACAATGGGATAAGTTGACCATATACACCCAGGATGGGCGGCTCAACATTGACAACAACAAAACCGAGAATGCAATCCGCCCCTTTGTCGTGGGGAGAAAAAATTGGCTCTTTTGCGACACCGTGGCCGGTGCCAATGCCAGTGCCAATCTGTATTCACTCGTTGAGACGGCCAAAGCTAACAACCAAGAACCCTATACCTATCTGAAAACTATATTTACTGAATTACCCAAGGCCACATCAATTGAAGACATCGAAACACTGTTGCCGTTCGAACCCATTACCGAACTGGAACAGGCCGCTTGATTTGGTGTTTGGCGCTTACCAATAACATTGTGAAAGTAAAGATAATCAAGAAAATCAGGGGCTTCTTCTAAAACAAGACTGTCAACCGAATCCAGCGTAATAAAGTCCTTTTTCTTTTCGAACTTTCTGTCCTCATCGTGTCCGTACCAGTACATAGGCTGATTAGTGCTTCCTCAATGTATAACGTGGAGCTAGCCTGCAACGGCTTTTATCCCCATGGAGGGGGATAAAAGTCGTTTGTCGGGTTCAGCGTCTTGATAGGCGGCGCGAGAGGTGTCTTGTTGAGTCCCAAACAACATGATCGGTGTATCGTTCATCAGGGATACTACGTCGTCCACACGCCGCCGTCATCAATGCCAACTCATTTAAAAGCCCTTACGTGCCTATCATTATTGCACCTGCAGGCTAGCTCCACGATAAGTGGCGCATGGATGCGCCGCTTATCGGTGAATAGACAGCACATTGCTGTGTTTTAACACAGCATGTTGCTGTATATCCCGCAATGTGTTCGTCATGACATTCCTTATTTTGCGTGAATAACTTAAATAATATTATACAGTTAATGCAGGTTTCTCGACTAAATTGTGTGAACCTGTCCGCATGGCAACACGGCGATGCGCGTCGTTACTAAATATTTGAACATCATATCTGGCTTATTTGATAATTAGCTTCGCTGACCCACTCGTTTGAAATCTCAATACCCCAACCCGGCCCTTCCGGAATCTGGACTTTGCCGTCTTTCGCAATAGGAAAGTCTGAGTAAATACCGTATTGCCAGTGATAATAGTCTTCTTTTTCGATAGCAAATTCGACGTAGGGGCCGGCGTTATCAATGGCACCCATTAGGTGCAGTGTAAAAACCGTTACCAATGACAAATTTGCGGCATGGGGTGTGATGATTTTTCCCGCTTGTTTTACCATTTCGACAACCCGTAGTGTGCGTTCGATACCACCGAGATAGCAGATATCAGGTTGGAACACGTCGACGACTTGGGAATCAATTATGTGTTTCCATAACGAGAGGTTGTTGTCTTGTTCACCACCAGTAACATCTAACGACAAGGCTTTAGTCACTTGCCGGGTCATATCCAACTCCCAGTAGGGGCAGGGTTCTTCGAAATGACAAACGTTGTAGTCCTCTAATAAATGACCGACTTCGATGGCGCGGTCGGGTAAATAGCAGCTATTGGCATCCACTAATAGATCGACATCGTCACCCAGTGCTTTTCGAATCGTGGGTACAATTTCTTCGGTGCGGCCCGGCCATTCGTCTTGATTGCGTCCGCATTCCGCGCCCACACGGAATTTGAATGCGTCGTAACCGTGTTTGTCTCTCAGTCGCAAAAACCGATTCGCTTCATCTTTCGGTGTAATGTCACGTTTCATGCTGGAGGCGTACACGCGCAACGGGCGTGGTGTGCCGCCCAGTAACCCACAAACGCTTTTTTGTTGAAGCTTGCCATGTAAATCCCAGATCGCCGTATCTAACCCGCCCAAGGCACGGCACATGTACGAACCAGGAAACTTGTGTTCTTTCTCGTAAATAAAGTCGAGTAAATTACCGAGTTGGCTTAGATCAGAAATGTCTTTACCTAAGGCGTGAACGGCAACTTGGCGGTGTAACACGGTAGCTGAAATATCGGCATTGTAAGTGGATACCTGCCCCCAACCCTCGGCGCCGTCATCGGTCTTTACTCTGACAAGGCCGACTTCCTGCGTAGTAAATGTTTCGATACTTTCTATTTTCACGGCGATTGATCGGCATGCATCGATGAGTGGCTACTTAAATACAATGACGTTGCGCAATGCGTCTCCTTGCTTAACCGATACCACTGCTTCATTGATTTGTTCCAGTGGATATCGATTGCTAATTAACTCATCAAGTTTCAACCGCCCTTGCTGATAGAGGTCCACTAACTTTGGCATATCTACTTGCAATCGCGTCGCACCCATTTTGCTGCCGAGAATGCGTTGCGCACCGTTGGCGATATCCAGTGTTTCGAGTTCAGTTTTAACTCCCGTCGCGGTCATACCGACTATCACCATGGTGCCACCTTTGCGTAGCAGGTCAACGCCTTGCTCGATAGCTTTAGGACTGCCGACCGTAACGAAAACGTAGTCAGCGCCACGATTTTGTGTCAGATCCAAAACTCGTGCTTTAGCGTCTTCGTTAGACAAATTGATATTATGCGTCGCACCGAATTCGGTCGCTGCGTTGAGTTTCGAATCAGCAATATCGACAGCAATAATTTTTTGCGCACCACTTATCTTTGCGCCTTGTACACTGTTCAGGCCCACGCCACCTGTTCCCATTACTGCAACGTTGGAGCCCGGTTTAACGGACGCTGTGTTTACAACAGCGCCTAAACCGGTAATGACCCCACAGGCGAGTAACGATGCACTGTCTAGTGGAATGGCTTGTGGTATAGCTACCACTTGCGAATGATGCACCACGACACACTCAGCAAATCCACCCGTGCGTAAACCTTGTTTGATCGGTGCGCCGTGTGCCGATGTAAGAGGACTTTTTTTGTCTAAAGAAAATTGCGTCTCGCAAATGTGCGGTTCGCCCTGACTACAGTAATAACAAGTACCGCACGAACGGATCAATGTCACCACGACATGATCACCGGGTTTGAGATGAGATACATCGGTACCAATCTCTTCGACAACACCCGCGGCCTCATGGCCGTATACGGCAGGCAAATCACCACCCCACGCGCCGTCCATGTAAAGGATATCGCTGTGACAAATGGCGCAAGCGCTGATCTTGACTTTCACTTCACCCGCGGCCGGTGGCGCCAGTTCTAGATCTTCGATGACAAGCGGTTTACCGAATTCTTTGCAGATCGCGGCTTTCATTTTTGTAATCTAATATGCGGTTGGATTGTCATTGGTGCGAAGTATCAATTATCCTCATTGTTTCACACAAGAAATTTTTACCGTCGGCACGAATGGTAAACGCAAATAAAGATATCTTTGCAGATAATTACAGAGATCAACCGTTTTGGTGGGATAGAACTCCACGTCCTGAAATAGTTGAGCGAGTACTTCCAAGCAAAGCCGATGTCGCCATAGTCGGTTCCGGCTACACTGGATTGTGCGCGGCAATCCAAACGGCAAGGGCGGGGCGCCACACGGTTGTTTTGGATGCTGAAGCTGTGGGCTGGGGTTGTAGCAGCCGGAATGGCGGTCAAGTGAGCACGAGTATCAAACCTAGCTACGACGAATTAAAAGAGAAATACGGTCATGAGTTGGCGTTCGGCATTGTCAAGGAAGGCCACAATGCGTTGCAGTGGATCGGCGAATTCATCGAACAAGAAGGTATTGATTGTGATTTCGAAGTATGTGGCCGGTTCTATGCCGCACACACACCACGGCATTACGTTCAGCTTCAGCAAAAGTTCGAGAAACCTGTAAAAGGGTTGGAGACAGATTCTTATATGGTTCCGCGACATGAACAACACGCGGAAATTTCGAGTGAGCACTATCACGGCGGCGTTGTCCATCCACGGCATGCATCGCTCGACCCGGCTAGATATCACCAGGAGTTGCTAGAACTCGCCACGCAAGCAGGTGCAGAGCTGGTCCCACACTGCAAAGTGAATACCACCTCTAGTTTGAATGACACTTTCGAATTAAACACGGGCAAGGGAAAAATAGTAGCGAGAGATGTTGTGATTGCTACCAGTGGTTATTCCGGAAAATTATCGCGCTGGCATCAACACCGGATTATTCCTATCGGCAGTTACATCGTTGCGACGGAGCCGTTGCCCGGTCGGCTCATTCGTACACTGATACCCAATGATCGAATGATTACTGATACGCATAAGCTGGTGGTCTACTATCGGACTTGCCCGGAGCGCAAACGAATACTGTTTGGCGCGCGTGTTTCCATAAAAGAATCGGATGCGCGTTCCACTGCACCCGCGGTGCATGAAGAACTAATAAAACGTTTGCCCGAATTAGCGGAATACCGTATTAGCCATTCCTGGATGGGTTTTGTTGGGTATACATTCGATAGCATGCCGCATCTTGGCAAACACAACGGCATGTATTATTCGATGGGCTATTGTGGTTCGGGTGTGTCCTTAGCGAGTTATCTCGGTACAAAAATTGGTCAACAGGTATTGGGTCTTGAAGAGGGCCGTAGTCCACTGGATTCGATAGCTTTTCCTACTAAGCCTTATTACATCGGAAACCCTTGGTTTCTAGCACCGACCATACAGTATTACAAGTGGTTGGACGGCCTGAACGTTTGAGTGATTGAAGATTCAGATATGGAATCGTCCTTGACGAGTCCTTTTTGTATTGTGGTAAAAAATGGTATGGTTAGATTTCTTAAATGAATTTTCACAGAGGCTATATATAGACAGGCTTTGATGTGATCGGATTCAACGACTGACAGAGTTTTATCAAAAGACGATTGAATTCTGTTAGACCATAACAAATTGTTTCAAATTTAGAGGAGTTAGAGATGAGATTGAGTGACCGAATTTCGATACGGACAATTGTTAAAACCGTCATTGGAACTGCAACTGCAGTTTTTATGACCGGCGTTGTATCCGCCGAACCAATAACCGTCGTATCATGGGGCGGAAGTTATGGTGAAGCTCAGGATAACGCGCTTTTCAATGATGCCTCGAAGAATTCCGGAATCGAGATCAATAGAGAATCCGGGGCTAGCATGTCGAAAACCTGTCTTCAGGTACAGTCCGGCGCAGTTACTTGGGACTTAGTGGTCACCGGTTCCGGCGGCGCTGCGTCCGCCGCCGCCGAAGGTTGTTTGGAAAAAATAGATTACAACGTCGTTGACGTATCCGACTTCTATCCAAACTTGTATACCGACTATTGCGTCGGTGCAGATGTTTTCGCGACCGTGATGGCGTGGAACACGGATAAATACGGTGAGCCGGGTAGTGCGGATGCGCCAAAGTCATGGGCAGACTTTTGGGATGTTGAGAAATTTCCGGGTACCCGCGCATATCGCGCGAACAATGTTGATGGCGCCCTCGAGCCCGCGCTTTTGGCGGATGGCGTACCGCCTGAGAAAGTCTATGAGGTTCTTTCGACAAAGGAAGGCATAATGCGCGCCATAGACAAAATTCGTGAGTTGAAACCGCATATTGCCGTGTTCTGGGATTCCGGCGCGCAACAGGCTCAATTGATGAAAGATGCCGAAGTTGACATGACTACCGGCTGGAACGGTCGATTCGACAACGCGGCGAAGGATGGCGCCAAGGTGGGTTATACATTCAATCAGGCGTTACTCGATTATGATTGTTTTGCGATGCCCAAAGGCGCACCGAATAAAGATGTGGCGATGAAGTTTCTTGCGGAGATATCAAAACCCGAATATCAGGCCAACCTGCCATTTCATATTACTTATGGGCCGACCAACAAAAAGGCTTACGAAATAACAACGGCACCAAAAGAATTAATCGAATCGCTGCCTTCGCATCCCAATAATGTCCCCATGATGCTGCCGATTAGTCTGGATTGGTATGCCGAAAACAGGACAGAAGCGCTTGAGCTCTATATGGAACTCCTGAGCGAATAAACCGCTACCAACTGCCGGTCAGCCCATAGCGGCCGGCAGTTCTAATTCAGGAGGTTTAGTTTGGCCAACCTGCGCGAGAACGAGCCGATGGTTAGCTCGACGGCATTGCCTATTCATATCCGTGGCTTGACTAAAAGATACGGCGATCTATATGCGCTCGACTCGGTCGATCTTGAGATTCAAAGTGGTGAATTCCTGACGCTTTTAGGGCCATCGGGTTCCGGGAAAACCACACTTCTGATGGCCATAGCCGGTTTCAATAGACCGGATGCGGGCAGTATTCGATTTGGCGAGACGGAAATGATTTTGACGCCACCACATCGACGCGAAGTCGGTATGGTGTTTCAGAGCTATGCGTTGTTTCCACACATGTCAGTGGCTGAGAATATTGCTTTTCCTCTAAAGCTTCGAGGTATCGGGGCTGACGAATCTGCCGAGCGCGTTGCCGAAGCGTTGACGACGGTTCAATTATCCGGTCTTGGAGAACGCAGGATAGATCAATTATCAGGTGGACAGAGGCAACGAGTGGCTCTTGCTCGGGCATTCGTATTTCGCCCACGCATTTTATTGATGGATGAACCGCTTTCCGCCCTAGACAAAAAACTGCGGGAGCAAATGCAGATTGAACTTAAGCATTTACACAAGCAATTGGGGGTGACAACGGTCTATGTCACCCATGACCAGCGTGAAGCCTTAACCATGTCGGATCGTATTGCGGTTATCAATCATGGCAAACTTGCTCAGGTCGGCACACCAGAAACGATTTACAATCATCCTGCCAATTCGTTTGTTGCTGACTTTATCGGCGAATCAACCATGTTACCTCTGACGAGTAATGCGTCTGGACAATTGCATTTCAAGAATCATTTGATCACGACAAAACCCGCAAACGAATCCGCTGACCAATGGTCGCTGGTCGTTCGCCCGGAACGATTATTTTTCACCGATGAAGACAAAGAAGATATTGAGCGAACGATTATCTTCGAGGGAGTGGTACAGGAGTCCGTGTTTCAGGGCGAGACGGCTTTCGTCATTATTGCCATCGACGAACAACACACGCTTTCGCTTCGCTTTGGAACCGATTCAATTTCTAAAACCAATATAGTGCGACCCGGAGAGATGGTGTCTGTGGGTTTACGTAGGGAGGATGTCGTGATCATTCCCCAGGACGGTTAAAAAAATAATGGAGAAGTTCGCTTCTACCCCCCAACCTCTGCATACGTCCGAACTAAAGCATCAGAAGGCTCGTGAACAATGGACATTACTTGGGCTGGCCGCGCCTGCGATTTTTATCATCGTACTCGTGATTGTTGTTCCTGTCGGCTGGTTGTTTTATCTGTCCTTTGTGGGCGGTGACGGCCAATTTTCGTTTGAGCACTACCGGAAGATGATGGAGTACAAGTCATATGCTCGTGTGTTTATGACGACATTTCAAGTCAGTATTTTTACAACGATGATTTGTATCCTGATCGGTTATCCCTTGGCTTATTTTTTGGCGCTGTTACCTCAACGGTGGGTCGGCATTTTTATGTTGGCGGTGTTATTGCCTTTCTGGACATCGTTGCTGGTGCGTACTTATGCGTGGCTCGTCCTTCTGCAAAAAAACGGATTACTCAATGAATTCGCCATGCACATAGGCCTTTGGGAGTCGCCGGTAAAACTGGTTCACAACATGACGGGCACGCTGATAGGCATGGCTCATATCATGTTGCCGTTTCTCGTATTACCGCTTTACGGCGCGATGAAAAAAATTGACCGCGATCTAATGCATGCGGCCTCGAACCTTGGCGCATCTCCGATCAAGGCGTTCTGGCAAGTTTATTTCCCTTTGTCCTTGCCGGGAATGGTAGCGGGGTCGTTGATTGTTTTCGTTCTTTGTCTTGGATTTTATGTTACACCGGCAGTACTGGGTGGCGGCCGAGTCGTGATGGTGGCAACCCAGATTACAGCGATACTCGAAAACCAGTTCGACTGGGGCGCGGCAAGCGCTCTTGGCGTCGTTTTACTGGTAGCGACGATTATCGTTTTATACTTAGCGGCGCGACTGTTTAAGTTTGATGTCGCGCTGTTTGGGAAAAGCTGAAGTGAATTGGTGGCGTAAACCCGCATCGGATACGCAGGTTACCCACGGTGACCGGATTTGGTTGTACATCGTCGCGGTAATTATCATGCTATTGTTGGTGATTCCGACGTTCATTGTCATCCCAATGTCGTTCTCGGATTCACAATACCTGGAATTTCCGCCAAGCAACTGGTCGACAAGATGGTATGACGTATATTTTAAATCGTCGAAGTGGATGCGGGCGACTGTAACCTCCCTTGAGGTCGGAGTTCTCACTATGTTGGTCGCTACACCACTCGGAACGATGGCCGCGTACGCGTTGTTTGTGTCGGGTCATCGATTGGCCAAAGCCATCTTTATGTTTTTGATTACTCCGATGATTGTGCCTGTGATTTTGATCGCAATCGGTGCATTTTATGCGTATGGGCGAGTCGGGCTTAACAACACCATCTCGGGACTGGTCCTGGCTCATACCGCAATGGCGACACCACTGGTTATGATTGTCATTACTGCGGCATTGCGATCATACGACTTGAACCAGGAGCGCGTGGCCCGGAGTCTGGGCGCAACACGGTTAAAAGCCTTTTTTAGCATCACGTTGCCACAAATAAAGTTTTCCGTCGTAACGGCGGCATTGTTGTCGTTTTTGACTTCGTTTGACGAGGTGATAATCGCGATATTTGTTTCCGGAGGATCAAAAGCAACACTAACAAAGCACATGTTCAGTGCACTGCGTGATTTTATTGATCCTACGATTGCCGCAATTTCAACGATAATGGTTCTGATTTCCACCGTACTTCTGTTGGCAACTCAACTTATCGGTCCTCGAGGAAAATAGCGTTGGATTGAACTTGGCGGCCGAAATCGCGATCAGGGAAACCAATGGAACAGTTTTATGTCGGGGAGTATCTTTATGCGACGATCACATGATCATTACCTCCGGAGTGCTCGTGGTTGCGCAAGTGTTCGGAAAATCGAGGGAGGAAAAATCTTAATCTAAACCGGGTGTTCAGCGGGCGGCTCAAGCGGATGAGTCGTAATTACATATTTATCTACAGGAACGCCGCCGATCAAATGTTCCTGGATGATTCTCTCCAGTACTTCGGGTGTGCATGAGCGATACCAGACGCCTTCAGGATAAACCAGTGCAATAGGTCCTTGTGTGCAGACTTGCAGGCAATTCGCCTTGGTCCGATAAACGCCACCTTCTTTGACAAGATTAAGTTCCTTAAGCCGGCGTTTTAAGAAATTCCAGGACTCAAGACTTTTCTCACGGTGGGAACACTTGGGTTTTGTTTGATCGCAACATAGAAAAATATGCCGTTGAATCCGATCAATCTTAAGATCGTTCACTGCCTCTTCGAGAAATTTTTTTTGAATAGCAATTCTGCGTTCGTTATTCACAAATCTGCGGCTCCGTTCGAGGGTGCGGTTGGTGTCCATCATTTGCCATCTTCTGATGTGCTAAATGCAGGTCGAGAAAACACTTATCGTTTTCGAATTTACCTGGATGGCGTGATTCGCCACACATGATGTCGATGAAACAGTTTATGCAGTCGAAGAAGAAACGCTTTACTTATAGGCGCGGATGAATGGGTTCGCGACGGTATTGTATACTCTGACCTCGCAAAATCGTAATTAGCATGAGTAGCGAAAAACACTAGGAGGAAATCAATGTGTGATCTATTAGGATGTGGAAATCAACAAAATTTACCACCTATCAAGATTGACCCGGAAGAACGTCGCCTCTTTTTGAAAGGATTAGCGAGTTTGCCGCTGGCGAGTGTCTTGGCATTCCCCGAGCTGTCCCGGGCTGCCGCCGGTAAACTCGAAGCGGTATCGATTACGCTGCCGTCCGGTAAAACCGTATCCGCTGCATTTGCACTACCCGAAGCCGACAAGGCACCGGCGGTGATGTTAATACATGAGTGGTGGGGTTTGAACGATCAAATCAAGTCCGTTGCGGCTGAACTCGCCAATATGGGTTATGTGGCGCTAGCAGTTGATTTGTACAGTGGCGAAAGTGCTACTGATCCGGAGGGGGCGAAGGCACTGATGCAGGCAGTTAACGCCGAAGAAGCCACGGAAACCCTGGTCGAGTGGAACAAATGGTTGCGTAATCATGAACGCTCATCCGGTAAATTGGGCACGGTAGGTTGGTGTTTCGGTGGTGGTTGGTCTCTCAATGCGTCCATTGCCGCACCGGTGGACGCCACTGTGATTTACTACGGCAACGTTGCCGTGGGCGCTGACAAGCTAGTGGGTCTTCAAGGCGCGGTGCTGGCTCATTTCGCCACGCAAGATGGCTGGATCAACCAGGAAATGGTGGATGGTTTTGAAAGTGAAATGGCGCAGGCCGGTAAGGCCGATGGTCTCATAGTACATTGGTACGAAGCCGATCATGCTTTTGCCAATCCAACCAGTGCTCGCTATGACGCCGAAGATGCGGCCTTATCTTGGGAACGTACCAGCGAATTCTTCAAACAACACCTAACCTGATTTTTTTGAATTAGTCTCTCCAGCTAATCTAGGAGGGGTTTAGTCGATGTTTGTTTCGTGATTGATGACAAGTGCAGCTTTATACTGTTACTTTTTGGGTTACGATATCCGGTGAAGTGCTAAAGCCATCTGCCCCAACGAAAACTATCGAACTGGCCCAATTTTGGATCAGTCAATACGCAGCTTTTGGTTCTATTCGTTGAAACACCGGATATGAAATAGTAAGTTTACCGTATCAGCTTAAGATACGATAACGAATCATAACCAACAATGGAGACTCAAGATGAGCGATACCTTTCTGGTAGGTGTGGATGGCAGCGAAGGAAGTTTACGTGCAGCAAGGTTTGCAGTCGAGAGAGCGAAGCTTATGAATGCCCGTCTAGTGGTCGTCTACATCATCGAATGGTCACCCTATACATTTAACACCCCAGAAGAGAACGAACAGCGGCATCAGCGCCGTGAGCAGGAAATCAGTACTGCTACCAAAAAAGTTCTCAATCCATTGCTTGAATCGATACGCGATAGTGGTGTTGATACCGAAGGTATCGTGCGGCATGGGCATATTGCCGAAGTCATGATCAGGTTGGCCAAAGAACATAACGCAATCGGTATGTTCATTGGGCGCTTGGGAACGACATCGTTAAAAACCATGTTGTTCGGTAGCGTTACCAGCAACCTCGTACAAACATCACCAATACCGGTTACCGTCGTACCCTGAAAATACATTCAGACCGAATCTTCAGAGAAACGATTGCCCATTAAATTCTTCCGGAGGATGCAGGTAATGAAGAAATTTTTATTTAGTGTTTTGTTTTTACTGGCCGTCAGTGGTCAAGTGGTTTTTGCGCAGGACCAGGAAGGCGAGGAGCGAGAACTATCTACAGCACAAGAGTGGATTAAAGGAATTGAAGTTCCTTCGTTAGGGTATAGGGACTGGGTAACAGGTATCCAGCCACCCGGTCCCGTCGAGGAGATCGTCGAGAAAACCGGTATCGACGCGGCGGTCGATAAAATTATGAGCCCTATCAATGCTGTGTTGTATAACGCAGTATTTTATTCCGTACCATTTTTTGGCGCGGAACTAAAATTGGTGGTCGCTTGGTTGGTGATAGGTGCAATTTTTTGTACCTTCTATTTCGGATTTATTAACATCCGCGGGTTTGTCCAAGCGTTTAGATTAGTGCGTGGCGATTACTCCGATCCTAACGATCATGGCGAAGTATCGCATTTTCAGGCTTTGGCGACCGCGTTGTCTGGTACTGTCGGGGTAGGAAATATCGGTGCGGTACCGGTTTTAATTGTGCTGGGCGGTCCAGGAGCGGTTTTTTGGATGATTATGGCGGGTCTTCTTGGGATGTCCAGTAAATTCGCCGAATGCACTCTCGGCGTTAAATACCGCAACGAGAACCCAGATGGGTCCGTATCTGGCGGGCCCATGTATTCGCTTAAAAAAGGCCTGGCAGAATTGGGCAAACCCGGTTTTGGGAAATTCTTAGGTGTGTTCTTCGCCATCACTGTTATTTTTGGATGTTTAGGCGGCGGCAATATGTTTCAGGCCAACCAGGCTTATGTTCAATTTGTCAACATTACCGGGGGCGATAACAGCTTTTTCGCGGATAAAGGTTGGTTGTTCGGATTAGTATTCGCCATAATTGTAGGTATCGTCATTATCGGCGGCATCAAGAGTATTGCTAAGGTGACGGAAAAAGTGGTGCCGTTTATGGCAGTGTTTTATTTAACCGGCGCCTTAGTTGTGTTGGCTGCGAACGCTGACAAAATACCGGCTGCGATTGGTTCTATCATTTCCAACGCGTTTTCACCCGGTGGGGTGACTGGCGGTTTTATCGGTGTATTGATTCTCGGTTTTCAACGCGCAGCGTTTTCCAACGAAGCAGGCATCGGCTCCGCCGCCATTGCGCACTCAGCGGTAAAAACCAAGGAACCGGTGACAGAAGGAATAGTCGCGCTGCTGGAGCCGTTCATCGATACCGTTGTAATCTGTACTATTACGGCTTTGGTGATCTTGACCACCGTATACGGTGACCCCAGTGTAGCGGACCTGTCCGGTGTGGCGCTCACCTCCGAGGCCATGCAAAGAACCATTTCCTGGTTCCCGACACCACTGGCCATTGCCGTTGTCTTGTTTGCGTTCTCCACCATGATTTCGTGGTCTTACTACGGCTTGAAGGGTTGGACTTATATATTTGGTGAATCGAAAGCGTCGGATATTACTTTCAAGATCATGTTTTGCTTATTCGTGATCATCGGTTGTACGATTCCGTTGACTTCGGTATTGGATTTTTCCGACGCCATGATTTTCGCCATGGCTATCCCCAATATCATGGGTATTTATTTACTGGCACCCATTGTCAAGGCTGAAATGAATTCTTATTTCGACCGCATCAAGAGTGGTGAAATCAAGAACTTCCGCAAAGCGGCGCAAGCGGGTGCTTGATAGAACCAAAAGGTTATTCGATTGATGTGACATTTGTTATGCCCGCGCCGTTTACTACCGGCGCGGGTATTCGTTTCCAAGCTTAAACATGCCGCGCAAATGTCATGTGTCGTTCGCTGAGATATCTGGTTTAGGGGCCAAAGATCAAGAGTGGCTGTCATCTCTTGAACTAATGGACTTTCCACAGTGGGGACACACGCTTGCAAGTTTCTGACGCGCATATATCTGGAAGAGCTGTTCCGTTACCGCCTTATCCAGGTTTAACTTTTTGCGTAAGATTTCAAGTTCGCTTTTTTCATCCTCGGTGATAACACCGTCTTCCATGACTTCGTCAATCTTGGTTCGATATTCTTCACGACGCCGGTGTAGTTTGTCGGAAAACCCGGATGCAAGAATACCTGTCGGCAACGCCACCATGCCCATGCCAATCACGGTAATGCAACCACCAAAAAATTTTCCCCACGGGGTGATGGGTGCAACATCACCATAACCAACGGTAGTTAATGTTGCCATGGACCACCACATGGCGGCGGGGATGCTGCCGAAAGCTTCCGGTTGGACATCGTGTTCAATCAAATAAATGCCGCTTGACGTCAGCACTAACAATATGAACAGGATAAAAAACGCTGCAATAAAAGAGCTGGCCTCATCACGTACGACATCAAGCAGTATTTGCATGGCGGCAGAGTAACGGGTGAGCTTGAAAATACGCAGCAGGCGTACGACGCGTAGAAACCGCAAATCGACGGATACAAAAAAAGCGAGATAAAACGGCAAAATGGCGATTAGATCGATCAAGGCTGCCGGCGTTGCCATGTATCGCAATCGTCCTTTTATAGGCAGTTTCCAATTTCCATCTGCAATGTCTACGCAGGACCACACACGAGCAAGATACTCGACACTGAACACGGCCACCGAGAACACTTCGAGTGTATACAGTTGTGTGCGGAACCTCGCTTCGAACCATGAGACTGATTCGAGGATGATCGCCACTACATTGACAATGATAAGAACGATTAAGAAAACATCGGCGAAGCGACCCAGGCGATCGTTGGGGCGACTGACTTCCAGTATTTCAGCAACGCGTTTTCGTAGCATTCGCTCACTCCAAGCTCGGTTTTGTACTTGGTTTGGCCTTGTTCATTGTAACGCAGTCGACAATGGTGCTACGACTAGTTCTGGTACATTCGCATTTCTACTGTCTATTGAGAAATGGTCGTAGTGTGGTTTAATTCAGGTGACGGGAAACAAGGCATTTGAGTGTGCAAAAAAAGAACTACAATCACGACGGAAAACTAGAACCAATCCTGACCCAATGCTGTTGTCCATCACAATAATCGCACTAGTCAACGGAGGATCTCGCAATGCATGAAACAACCGGATTTTCAATTTGGGAGTACTCGGCCATTATTTTTGCTGTGGTGGTCGTTTCCAAACTGATCAGCAAAAAAACCGGGACGGTCGATGTGTTGTGGTTGATTGTGGCGGGCGCTGTTCTTACTAATCTTGGTTTGTTGCCGACCCACAATGAGTTCCTCGAGACGATTGGCGAATGGGGCATCGTGTTCATAATGTTTGCGCTCGGTCTCGAAGAGGATATAAACCGTTTCTCGCAAGGCCTTAAGCGTAGTTTAGGCGTTGCCCTGATTGGTGCGGCATTCCCGTTTATGGCCGGGTACGGGACAGCTAGTCTGTTTGGCTATGACCATAACTCGGCAATGTTATGGGGGTTGACCATGACCGCAACCGCAGTCAGTTTGACTATGATGAGCCTGCGCAGCGACTTGATGCACAAATCCACTGCAGCGACAGGAATCATGACCGCGGCAGTGGTTGACGATGTGTTGTCGTTAGTCGGCGTGGCTATCTTGATTCCAATTATTCTGGTCAGTAGTACCGGCGATGGCGCGGGTTCGGTCGGTTTTGCCGGTATTGCCTGGATCATAGCTAAGGTGATTGTCTTTTTCGCGATTACATTGTTTATGGGGTTGATTGCGTTTCCGGATCGTAGCCCCAAGGAGTTGCCACCGGAACCTTCGTGGTATCAATTCATTGATTACAAGTTTAGTCGGGCGATGGCAAAGATCGGTGCGCGCAAATTCCTTATGCTGCATCGTGGTGAGTTCACGCCTTTAATCATGCTTTTTATTGCGATGTTTCTTGGCGTGATTGCATTCGAGCTTGGCTTTCATCCGGCGATTGGCGCGTATTTTGCCGGGCTGTTTTTGCACGCCGATTACTTCATTTACACCAAGGTTAAGAAAGTCAAAAATGAAGAAGGTGAAATTGTCGAGCAGGAAGAATCGGACGATCTGTTTAAAGAAACCAATCATGTTATCGAACACATCGCCTTTACTATTTTTGGTCCCATTTTCTTTGTTAATCTGGGTGGCAAACTTGAGTTCGACATGAGCATCGTACTGAGCGCATTACCCGCTGTGATTGTCTTGTATTTGATGGTGGTGACCTTTCAGGTTACATCAGCGAGTTTGGCCGCTCGATTCACTGGGAGTTATAAATGGCACGAAGGTGTGATGATAGGTCTGGGTATGTTAGGACGTGCCGAGCTTGCATTTATCGTTATTAATATTGCATTTGTACAAAACAAGATCATCGATGCGACACAGTTTTATACACTGATGTTCACCGCGTTCTTACTCAACATTACCGTACCCATTAGTCTTAAATGGTGGAAACCGTACTACCTCGGTTTTAAGCAACTTGACGTAGGGGGGATCAAACTCTCTCGCCCGGAACCGGCGCCTATTCCGGCAGACATGCCCGAGTACCGTGAAATGATGGAGGCGGAAAAGAGACGGTATTTGGGTGATAGCCCTACATAGATGTTGGGTGGCTAAATGATAGACAAATAATTATTCGCGATTGCTCACGGCTTTCCTCGGGAGGAGGGTGGGATAAAATCTTTTAAAAACAAGGAGACATCGGTATAAGTAAATTTGATTTCCCAATTGAAATGAATAGGAGTACAGGTTACATTCGCCATAGATCATCACCATAAACAAGTAGGAGGAAATTCATGAACACAGTAATGATAGTTTCGCTGGTTTTGTGCGCTGCCATAGCGATCTGGGGAGTTGTTAGCCCAGACTCAATGACGGGAGCTGCGCAGTGGTTGGTGAACTATTCACTGACTGCGCTAGACTGGTTTTTTCTCTTGCTGTGCACTTTTTTCTTTGTGTTTATGGCCGTAATGGCTTTCTCCAAATACGGCAATATCAAGCTAGGTGGTGATGATGAAGAGCCGGAATTTAGCACCGGGTCGTGGGTTGCTATGCTATTTGCTGCGGGGATGGGATCAGGTTTGTTGTTCTGGGGCGTAGCGGAGCCGATTTACCATTTTATGACTCCACCAGCCATGACAGGTGAAACGCCAGAGGCGGCGCGGCAAGCGTTTGTGATTACCAATTTCCATTGGGGTCTTCATGCATGGTCAATTTATGGTTGTGCGGCGTTGGTCATCGCGTATTTCACTTTCCGACTCAACCTGCCTTCGATGATCTCTACCCCTATTCTAGTCGGTTTTAAGAATATCTTTGGTAAAGGGACTTTGAGCAGTTTGGGCAAGACATCAGAAATCCTCGCCGTGCTTTCGGTCATTTTTGGTTTGGCTGGATCGTTAGCTATGGGCACGCTCATGGTTCGATCCGGAATGAACTCAGTATTTGGTACCGAAAATTCGGTGACCATGAGCATGATTATTATTGCGGTGATGACGGTCTGCTTCTTGCTGTCGGCGTGTACCGGTGTTGATAAAGGGATCAAGATTCTAAGCAATATCAATATGATCGTAGCGATATTGATACTGCTCGTGGTGCTTTTTGGCGGTCCGACTGCATATCTATTTCAAGTCTTTGTTTATTCAATCGGAGACTATTTAATTCAGTTTATTCCGATGTCGTTCAAGACTTATAGTTTCCAGCCACCTGCATCGTGGAATTGGTTTCATGGCTGGACGCTGACTTATCTCATATGGTGGTTAGCTTGGGGGCCATTTGTGGGGATATTTATCGCAAGAATCAGTCGGGGTCGCACCATTCGGGAATTTGTCATCTATGTTGTCGGCGTACCGACTATCGTTTCCATGTTGTGGTTTGCGGCTTTCGGTGGCGCTGCGGTGCATATCGAAATGTTTGGTGCGGGTGGTTTGGCAGACCAGGTGTTTGCCGATGTGTCGGCGGCGTTATTTGCCTTTTTTGAATATTTTCCAGGTACACCCATACTGAATTTCTTGTCCGTGTGTTTGATTTTTATCTTTCTCGTGACCAGTGCGGATTCGGGAACCTTCGTTATCAGTATGATGACGAGTAACGGAAATTTGAATCCTGCCACAAAGTTAAAGTTAACTTGGGGCTTGATCATTACAGGTATCACGATTGCTACGATCGTTACCGAGAGTGTTTCAGTGGCCAAGGCTATGGCGATTACTGGCGCAATTCCATTCACCCTCATTATTATTTTGATGATGGTCGGCTTTGTGCGGTGCGTGCGCGAAGACCATGTCGTCAAGACGCCGCATACCAAAGTTCGTGGTGTTGAAGATGCCGCAGCGGCGGAAGGAGCAGTGTGATGATGACTGTACTGAACAAAATGAAGACATTCATCTCGGCAACACTACTATCGTTGGTAGTTATCGGATGTGCTACCGAAACGCAAACATTGCGTGTCGGTGCAAAGCCATTTTCTGAGAGTATGATCTTGGCAGAGATGATCGCCCAGCTAGCGGAAAATGCGGGTATCGCGGTGGAGCGAAACATCCCCTACGGCCCCACCCAACAAATTATGGAGGCAACCAAACAGGATGTTATTGATGTTTACCCAGAATACAACGGCACAGGTTTAATTTTTCTAGGTCAAGCACCCACCAGTGACGGCGAAGCATCTACCGCAACCGTGCAGGAGTTGTTCAAACCCATGGGGCTTGAGATGACCGGCAAGTTTGGATTCTCCAATGATTACGCTATGGTCATGACCGCTGAACGCGCGCAGGAACTTTCCGTGAAAACGCTGGAGGACTTGGCTAGATTAGCTGACCCCATCACCTACGCTGTTGATGAAGACTTTGTGCAACGTCCGGCGGATGGTTTGCAACAAATGAATCGGCGGTATGGGATTAACGACAGCAGCGTAACGACTTTTCCCCTGGGTACGGAAGGAAAAGATCAAATTGTTTCGGCCTTATTGGATGGTTCGGCTGATGTTGGCGAGCTATTTATGACAGATGGGCAAATTGCTGAATACGGCCTAGTCGTATTGGAAGACAATTTAAAATTCTTTCCTGTCTACGAAGTTGCGCCATTGGTTCGATCCAGCGCGTTAGCCAACATTGCGGGATTATCCGACGTGTTAGGTCAATTAGTTGGCGCTATATCCGCTGAAGACATGCAAGCCATGAACAAGGCGGTTGACCTGGATGCTCAAACCCCGGCATCCGTAGCCGCTGAGTTTTTGGTTGCGAAAGGATTGTTACCCGAAGGAGCCGGCGGAACGGATGTTCAGAAATTGATGGTAGCCGCCGATCCCGGTGTGGGTAGAGGGAGCGAAACCGCTAGAGCGTTAAGAGCTATTCGAGCAGGTTTCTCCGGAAGCGATTTGGAAATTTCCAATTCCGCTGACCCCCTGGCTTCGTTAGCCGATGGTAGCGCACGCATAGCGATGGTCGGAGCGGAGTCGTTTTATTCCGTCGGCGACGATGGTCCGGTTGCAAAAGGCAATGCTGAAGCTTTTGCAGTTCTCGGATACAAGACTGCACATTTGTTTGCTAACAAAAACGGCGCACGCTCCATTAGCGATATGAAAAAAATTGCCACAGATGCGGCAGGCACGGGTTCAGCGGCTGTTCTGGAGATGATATTAAACTCACTCGGTCTGGATGATGTTGAGATTGTTAATAGTGATGGCGACTTAAGAGCACAAACGACGGCACTAGCCAACGGCGAAGTGGACGGCGTGTTTGCTATGGCCACCCAGGGTAGCCGGGAAATAAAGTCTGCTCTTGGAAATAGTGCGGTTGAGTTGATTGGATTGGATGAATGGGCACAAGGTGGCCACACCGCTAGGTATAGTTTTATTCGACCGTCGACCATCGCGGCACAAACTTATCGATTACAGTTTCAGCCGATTGCAAGTGTCAGCACTCAGCAAGTTCTGGCTAGTCCAGTTCAACAAGCACTCGCTGCAGGCGAAGTTGGCCCGGGCACAACGGGTACTGATGTGAGTACAGCGGTCCCGGTTGGAGCTGACGCCGTTAACGCAATCAGAGACGCAATTGATTCCAGTGAGGTGGTTGATCCAGCGCTTCCCGTTCACGCCGCATTAGTGCCTGAAATTGAAGTTGTGGATGCTTCACTACCGTTTAGTCTGGACGTTTCCATCGTTAACATCATTATGATTATTTTTACCGTCTGGGTGTTGTATTTGTGTTTCTTACCCAGTCCACCGGACTTTAAATTGCCAGATGACAAATAGTCTCTACGTTAAATTGGAGAATTAGACATGACAAATTACTTAGCAGCAATCGACCTGGCGGATAAAGAGTCTTGGGAAGGAATCATAAAAAAAACCGTTGATATGGCGACCGGTCTTGAGGGAGTCAAAGTGTACTTGATGACAGTGATACCCGGTATTACTCCTGGAATTGACCAACGTTATGCGATCCGCGGCGAAATGCATGGTTCGACCGAATATCCGTTACAAGAATGGAAAGATGATGCGGAGGCCAAGCTTAAAGAAATCGCCGATCAGCAGATTCCTAAGGAAATGTACGCCGGTGTCGTAGTTGAAAACGGTACAGTGTACAGAGAGATCGTCGAAGCGGCTAAAGACCTCGATATCGATCAGATTGTGATGGGTGCTCACCGACCCTCGCTCGCCGATTTCCTGCTCGGGCCGAACTCAGCCAGAGTCGCGCGGCATGCGGGATGTACCGTAACTGTCGTTAGATAGAGATTAGCCAATCGGATTATTTGCAGTAACCGGCATTACTGTCGGTTACTGGTTTATTTAGCGGGCTTGAGCGTGCTTTGTACGTGTGTCGTATTTGCGCGATGAATCTGTGGCAAAACGTGCGTTTCATCCCATCTATCTTCCCTTTCAGCCATCGTGGTTGATATACAAAATCTTAATATTAGAACCGCTGAATGGATATGGAGCTGGGTCTATTATCGACACAAAGCTACCTCTTTTTTTAGTGGCGATTGGAGAACCCTGACCACAAAGACTGCATCTGGAAAGCAGTTGATGTTATGAATCGATGATTTTAGCTGATGGCTGGGCTCAGACACTGATGTGAAACGGAACGCCGAATATGACTACATCATTCTCGGTGCCGGGTCAGCTGGTTGTGTATTAGCTAATCGATTGTCTGAAGACCCTAATAATAGAGTAATGGTGTTCGAGGCAGGGCCAATGGACCGTAAACTACTGATTCACATTCCTGCGGGTGTTTACAGTGTATACAAAGATCCTTCGATTAATTGGAACTACCAGAGTGAAATAGAATCGCGGTGCAATAACCGCCGAATTGAATTGCCGCGCGGTAAGGTTATTGGAGGGTCTTCTTCTATCAATTCTATGGTGTATATGCGAGGTCATCCGCTGGACTACGACCGATGGGCGGCGGAATTTAATTTAACCAACTGGACGTTCGCTCAATGCCTGCCTTATTTCAAGCGTTGTGAATCGTCAGATCGCGGGGAAAATCAATGGCGGGGCGGCAGCGGTCCGCTCGGTGTGACTAAGGGCAAGTTAAAAACCCCCCTGTTCGACGCTTTAACAGAAGCTGGAGAAAAATCCGGGCAAGGTATTTCCAATGATCTTAACGGCTATCGCCCGGAGGGGATCGCACGTCTGGATAACACCACAAAAAACGGTCGCCGTAGCAGCGCAGCGGTTGCCCACCTTAAACCGGCGTTAAAGCGCCTCAACCTTAATCTCACTACTGGTGCCTTGGTGCATCGTATTCTTTTGGAAAATGGGCGCGCTACCAGTATTGAGGTCGAGTCGAAAGGTACGGTAAACCGTGTGCACGCAAACAAAGCTGTCATTGTAAGTTGTGGCGCCATTAAATCGCCCCAAATACTAATGCTGTCAGGAATCGGCTCCGCCGACTATCTCAAATCCATGGAGATCAAGCCGATGGTTGACTTGTCCGGGGTGGGAAAGAATTTACAAGACCACTTGTCCATCATTACCGCGTTTACATGTAAGAAACCGGTCACACTCGACGGTCTCACCCACCCGATGAAAAAGCTGCAAGTCGGCTTACAGTGGTTAACGACGAGAAGCGGAATCGGTGTGTCGAATATCTGGGAAATGGGTGGATTGGTATTCGGCAACCATGAGGTGGCGTATCCCAATCTGCAATATCATTTCGCACCGGTTTACGCTACTTACCGCGGACGCAGAATCGAATTAGCCCAGGGATACCAGCTCAATGTCGATCAGTTGCGTCCAAGAAGCAAGGGTGAAGTTAAACTCCATTCCAACGATCCTCATGATAGCCCCGCAGCCTGTTTTAACTATCTGTCCGATCTTCATGATGTCAAAGAACTCATAGAAGCATTCAAAGCGATGCAGGACATCATGGGACAACCTGCATTCGACGAATTCCGTGGCGAACGGATTGATCCGTTGCCCGATGTGAAATCAGATCGTGAAATTGAGAACTATATTCGTAATACCGCATCCACCGACTATCATCCCTGCGGTACTTGCCGCATGGGAAGTGACGATGATGCCGTGGTAGATCAGGATATGCGTGTTAGAGGCGTAGATGGACTCTATGTCGTCGACGCGTCGGTTATACCGCGGATTGTAAGCGGCAATCTTAACGCGCCTACCCAGATGATTGCCGAGCGCGCAGCGGATACCATACTCGGTAAATCGCCTTTGCCGCCTCAACATGCTGTGTTTCATTTCTCCGAAGAATCTGCAAGTGCATAAGGCATTGAGACACAGCACGGTTTTAATGGGTCCTTTCTCACGATCTGTACGGATACACACGGTGAGAGTGTAAAATGATGTAACGAAACGAATGCCGAAAAAGGTAAATGATGTCCCGGACAGGGATAACCTGTGTCAGGTTTTTGGGGTTTGTGTTGGCCTTACTGTCAACGGTAGTTAGTGCCGGTGAGAACCCAGTTATCGCGGCTGCATCCTCAGTCAAATACGCGTTAGAAGAAATATCTGAAAAGTATCGTAGCGATACCGGTCAAAGTGTCAGACTTACATTCGGTTCTTCCGGCAATATTTACCGCCAAATAATGCAAAGTGCACCCTTCGAAGTTTTTTTGTCGGCTGATGAAACCTATATTTTAGAACTCGAACAAGCTAACAAAACAGTCGGCAACGGCGTGCTTTATGCAAACGGGCGGATTGTCTTGTTCGTGCCGCACGGATCAACATTCAGCGTAGATGAACAGGCAAATGGACTTAAAACGGCGTTGAAGGAAGAACAACTTCAACGTTTTTCTATTGCCAATCCCGCACATGCACCGTATGGACGTGCCGCTAAGGAGGCTTTGCAATCCCTGAGTTTATGGGCAAACATTCAGGCTAAACTAGTGTTGGGTGAAAACATATCGCAAGCCACGCAATTTGCCATTAGTGGTTCGACTCAGGGCGGAATCTTTGCCTACTCTCTTGCGCTGACGCCTGGTGTCAAAAAACGGGGACAGTTTATACAGTTACCCGAGCATCTGCACCAGCCGATCAATCATCGCATGGCGTTAATTAAAAACGCCAGCGAGGCAGCACGGCGCTTTTACCACTATTTACAACAACCATTAGCGCAAAATATTTTCAAACAGTACGGTTTCGGTTTGACCAATGAATAAGTCGTCATAATGGACTGGTTAGCGTTATCACTATCGCTCAAACTAGCGACTGCAACGTTAATCGTGCTGTTTCCGATTGGTATCTGGCTCGGCCGTGTGCTGGCCTGGCGGGAATTCCGCGGTAAGACGATACTCCAGGCGGCCCTGACTTTACCGTTGGTGCTGCCACCAACAGTACTTGGTTACTATTTGTTGGTTGCGCTCGGCGGTGCTTCGCCATTAGGTGCTCTATATCAGAAACTCACTGGTAGTCAATTGGTCTTTAGTTTTGAGGGGTTGTTAATCGCCTCCGTTATTTTTAATTTACCCTTTGCCATTCAACCCATGCAGCGCGCATTCGAAACGATTTCCCAAGACGTGCGCGATGCGGCTGATTGTTGCGGCCTGTCGCGTTGGCGCCGTCTATGGCGTATAGAGCTGCCTTTGGCCTGGCCCGGCATTGTGACTGCTTTGGTACTCACGTTTGCGCACACCCTTGGTGAGTTCGGCGTGGTATTGATGGTGGGTGGAAATATTCCGGGTGAAACCAAAACCATAGCCATTGCGATTTACGATAGCGTGCAAGCATTCGATAACACCGCAGCCGGATTTATGTCAGCGGTCTTATTGTTCATCACCTTGCTTGCAATCAGCGCGACGTTTTTTACCGACCGGCGTCATGGGCGCTCACGCGATGTCTCAAGCCGGGCTTAATGCAAGACTGATCCAATCGGCACCGATACCGTTGCATGTGAATTTGGATTGCGCCGGTGGGGAAGTATTAGCCTTGGTCGGTCCCTCAGGTAGCGGCAAGTCGACACTACTACGTGTCATTGCCGGATTAATCGAAGTCGAACAGGGGAGTGTCAGTTGTAATGGAACAGTCTGGTTTGATGCGTCAAAAGGCGTTTACGTGCCACCACGCGAGCGTCGTGTAGGAATCGTATTTCAGCACTATGCATTATTCCCTCATTTGTCAGCAGTGGAAAATGTCATGGAGGCTTGTTTGGAGTTATCCCCACTCGAGCGTGAACAACGTGCGCACGACTGGCTCGCACGAGTGCGTTTGTCAGGACTGGAAAGCCGCCGCCCGGCACAACTGTCCGGTGGTCAGCAACAACGTGTGGCGGTGGCGCGTGCGTTAGCACGTGAACCCCATGTGTTGCTTCTTGATGAACCGTTCTCGGCGGTCGATCGCGCCACGCGTGAGCGCTTGTACCAGGAGCTGGCCGAGTTACGGCGTGACCTCACCATGCCGATTATTCTGGTGACCCATGATTTGGACGAGGCCGCCATGTTGGCGGATCGATTGTGTGTTTTGTCGCAGGGTCGCACGTTGCAAACGGATGATCCGGATGAATTAATTACACGGCCTAAGTCAGTTCAGGTCGCCCGTCTGGTCGGGTTGCAGAATGTGTTTCGGGCCGAAGTCATCGCCCATGATGCAGATTCTGACGCAACCATCATTCAGTGGCGTGGTCGCGAGCTCCAGGCCCGGCGGCAGTCCCAGTTCGAACCGGGTAGTGCGGTTTGCTGGTCAATTCCGCCATCGCACCTGATTCTGCACCGGCGTAACCGGCCTTCAAGGGGTGAGCGGGAAAATCCGGTTTCCGGCAAGGTCTCGGATATCGTGCGTCTTGGTGATAATGTGACGGTTTCAGTCCATGTCGACAACCCGTCGAGACCACCGCTGTTCATATCAATTCCATGGCACGTGGCGCAACGCAACGATGTCACTGTTGGGGTTGATATCACCGTATCGCTATTGGCGGAAGGTATTCATTTAATGCCATCGGACCGGCAAGTACCACGGACACGGCGGGAGGAAAATCATTGCTGATTGCCCGGTGCTGTTTAGGGTAAGCTTATCTTTTATAACTACTAATCCTATGCCAAAACGAGTTTCATGAAAGAATACCTAAAATTTTATATCAATGGTCAGTGGGTTGAACCCGTTCATCCTGAAACATTAGCGGTAATCAATCCTGCGACCGAGGAACCATTTGCGCTAATTAGTGTGGGTAGCAAGGACGACGTAGACGCAGCCGTAAATGCAGCACGTCATGCATTCGATAAGTATTCCACATGGTCTATCGCACAGCGTGCTGAGTTATTGGAAAGCGTACTGAAGGTCTACGAGAAACGCATTGAAGATATCGGTGACGCCATTATGAACGAAATGGGAGCGCCTCGTTACTTGGCTCATGGCGCTCAGGCCACCACGGGAATCAATCACATCAAAAGCGCGATTAAGTCGCTGAACACATTCGAGTTTGAACAATCGATGGATGGAAAACTTATCCGCCATGAACCTATCGGTGTTTGCGGCATGATTACCCCTTGGAATTGGCCCATCAATCAAATTGCGTCCAAAGTAAGCCCAGCAATAGCTGCCGGATGTACGATGTTGCTAAAACCGAGCGAGATTGCACCGATTAGTGGTTTGGTATTTACGGAAATACTACATGAAGCGGGTGTTCCGGCCGGTGTGTTTAATTTAATCAATGGATACGGCGCGACGGTCGGCGAGGCGATGTCCTCGCATCCCGGTATCGACATGATGTCGTTTACCGGGTCGACACGGGGCGGCATTGCGGTGGCAAAGGCTTCCGCCGATACCGTGAAAAGGGTAGGTCAAGAGTTGGGCGGCAAGTCGGCCAATATTATCCTGCAAGACGCTGATATTACAGAAGCGGTGAATAAGGGAGTTCATTTCATGATGAACAACAGCGGGCAATCCTGTAACGCACCTACGCGTATGTTGATACCGAATTCGAAAATGGATGAAGCCATTGGAGCGGCAAAAAAGGCGGTTGCAGAGGTCGTTGTCGGCAACCCGAAACAAGAAGGCGTAGAGATCGGACCTGTGGTGAGTAAAACGCAATTTGACAAAATTCAACGACTAATCGAATCGGGAATCGAGCAACAAGCGGAGTTGGTAGCAGGTGGTTTGGGAAAACCTGAGTACTTAGATCAGGGCTATTATGTCAAGCCTACCGTTTTCGCCGGTGTAAAGAACGATATGGAAATCGCACGCGAAGAAATATTCGGTCCAGTATTAGCTATTATCAGTTATGACGATGAAGACGAGGCTGTCGCCATTGCCAATGATACGGATTATGGACTGGCCAGCTATGTCTGTTCCGGCGATGTTGAGCATGCGCGGCGGATAGCCAACCGTTTACGCGCAGGACAGGTGCACATTAACTATAAAACAGGTGATACGGATACTCCCTTCGGTGGATACAAGCAATCCGGCAATGGCCGGGAAAAAGGTCTTTGGGGTTTGCGGGAATTTCTTGAAGTGAAAGCAATCACCGGTTACCAGGCTTGACACAGGGGTAGCGATGACCACACTCAATTTTACACCCAATCTTTTACGCCATGTCGAGACGCCGGCCGCACCTGTCGAGGGAACGACGGTTCGACAGGTACTGGAGCGATATTTTGATAGCAACCCTCGGGTACGCGGCTATATCTTGGATGATCAGGGCGCCGTGCGCAAACATGTAGCGATTTTTCTCAATCAAAAACCTATTCATGATCGTACAAAGTTGTCTGATCCTGTTCAGCAAAGCGATGCGATTTTTGTAGCTCAAGCACTGTCTGGAGGTTGATATGAGTAATCGATTATTAGTAGGTACACGAAAAGGCTTGTTTAGAATCGAGCGCAGCAACAAGGGTGATTGGAGTATCGCTCAAAGTTGGTTTCTCGGTGATCCGGTGTCCATGGTACTACGCGATGAAAATAGTGGGCGGCTTCATGTGGCGTTTGATCTCGGTCACTTTGGCGTCAAAATACAGCATTCGGACGACGATGGTGAGACATGGGCCGAAGCGACCGTCCCTACTTTTCCACCCAAACCCGATGATGTTGAAGACAAGGATCCCATGCGTGGGGCCGATCTGCCATGGAGCACGCAAATGATATGGGCATTGGTTTCGGGCAGGCCGGGGGAGCTTTGGTGTGGTGTTATTCCAGGCGGCTTGTTTCATTCGCTCGACGGCGGTGACTCATGGGAGCTGGTGCGATCTTTGTGGGACGATCCACGCCGGAAAAAATGGATGGGTGGTGGTTACGATTTTGCCGGGATTCATTCTATTCTGGTCGATCCGCGTGATCCCGGGCATGTCACTATTGGTGTTTCTGTAGGTGGCGTTTGGACGACGCGGGACGCTGGTGCGAATTGGGAATTAATTGGGTCCGGTTTACGCAATGCCTATATGCCGCCCGAGTCAGCGGGTGATCCGTTACCGCAGGATGCCCACCGCATCGTGTCTTGCCGGGCCGAACCGGATCGATTGTGGATGCAGCACCATAACGGAATATTTATAAGTGACGACGGTGGTGAAAACTGGCGGGAACTGGAAAACGTATTGCCGTCCTGTTTCGGTTTTACAGTCGCTGTGCATCCAACGGATCCCGGCACCGCATGGTTTGTGCCGGCGACCAAGGATGAGCGGCGGTATCCGGTCGGTGCGCGTTTGGTGGTGATACGTACGCGGGACGGAGGTCAAAATTTTGACATCTTGGGTGAGGGTTTACCGCAAGAGGCCGCCTACGATTTGGTTTACCGGCACGCCTTGGACATTTCAAGTAATGGCGAGCGCTTAGCCTTTGCTAGCACTACTGGTTCGCTTTGGATCAGCGAAAATCAGGGCGATTCTTGGCAGAACGTGAGTAATTACCTGCCACCGGTTGCCTGCGTTAAATTTGATGAAACATAAACCCGGCATTTTAAGTAATGGACGCTCGATTTCATGAAAAATTGGGGTTATCCTTCGTATACTAATAAGAACAACGCCTTAATCTAACTGAAGGAGACATCACAAATGTACAAACTAGAAACCACCTGTCACGTAGTTCCTGTTCGAATTCTGGTATCTCTATTAGGCATGATCATCTTCACGATTGCTACAGGTAAGGTGATTGTGGCCGATGAGCTCCCGAATGCGTGTCCGGTGGACGGGTGCGATGTGAAAATCACTAACATTGCTCCAGCAGGAGAGGAATTAGAACTTACATTCGAGGCTAATTTTACCCCTGATAATTCCAAAAACCATTTACATGTATGGTGGGGTGAGATGTTTACTGTTGAGCAAGTAGGTAGAAGTGCAGAAACCGAACACGGAGTGACGCAGGGTCGATGGCATCGCCATGACGATTATCCAACATATATTACCACCGGTGCTGCATCTACGGGCGCCCGAGAAGGCGCGACAACCATCTGTGTTAGCGCAGCCGATAGGGATCACAATATTCTCGACGTTAAAAAATATCATTGTGTCAGTGCGGGGGATCACTTTTAGGAAAGGTTTGTTTTGATTGTCGACTAACATTAATTGTTTTTGGTCGGTCGAAAAGTGAATGACTCTACCGTCTTACGTCGGTCGTTATTCGGTTCGCAATGAAATAGCAAGAGGTGGATTTGCCCTTGTCGTTCAGGCTTGGGATGAAGAACTAGAATCGTTCGTTGCCATCAAAATCCTGCGTCAGGAACTGGCGCGGGATGAGGAAATTCAAAATCGCTTCTTGGAAGAAGCCAGGTTACTGCGTCGTATACGATCCGCATACATCGTTACTGTGCATGATGTTGGCAGGCTAAACGATGGCTGCCCGTACTTTGTCATGGACTACGCGGATCGTGGCACGCTGGCATCCCGTCTCGACCGTTTTTCAATTGTCCAAGATCTTCATGGTATTACCGTTCTAGCGGATGCTCTGAGTAATGGTTTGTCGGCTTTACACGAAGCCGGAGTCGTGCATCGCGATGTAAAACCCGCCAACCTGTTATTTCAACTCGCGCGTCGCATGCCCCATACGGGAACAAAGCACGAGAACTCCGTGAATGATCAAGGTGCAGCATCTCGCCTTATGAGCGCCGATGAACGAATTTTGTTGGGGGATTTGGGGATTGCTAAAGACCTTGTCAAGCAATCGGCAATAACAACGGTCGTTGCCGGTACACCGCTTTATCAAGCTCCGGAACAAGAGGGTGCCAATACCGCTGTTACCCCAGCAGCTGATATCTACTCTGCAACGGCCATGCTATGGCATGTGCTTTTTGCGAAAAAACCCCCCAAGGCCGGTGATTTGGAGGATCAACTCAGTTCAATACCAAGTGTCTGGCATGATGTTTTCAGACAAGGTATGGCGCTCGACCCATTACGTCGTTTTAGCAATATCCACGATTGGTGCTCCGCAGTTTCTCACGCAGTATCACAGCAAGTGATCCCCTCCGGTGTTAATCAACCCATCGACGTTACGCCGACAACTATACGGTGCCCGTATAAAGGTCTAGCTGCGTACCAACCCGAAGACGCTAATTACTTTTTTGGGCGCGAAACCTTGATTGACGAGCTTATTCGTCGAATACAACTACATCGGGTTTTAATAGTTGCTGGGCCGTCGGGAAGTGGCAAATCCTCTCTTGTACGCGCTGGTTTTGTTCCTGCTTTGCAGGCCGGCGCGTTAGCGGGTAGTGATTCATGGAGATTGGCTCTTTTTACACCTGGGCGTGATCCCATGGCTGAACTCTATCTGCAATTGAAAAGTTTAGCCCCGGATGATCGCACTCCGATATCAATGGATGATTTGCTGGCTCATCCAACAATGGCTCGTCATCTCGGCTGGACTCAAGGTGACAGTCGAGAATCACCTTTAGTGCTTTGTATCGACCAGTTTGAGGAATTGTTTACTTTGGCTCCCGCCGCGCAACGTACCCAGTTTACCACCGCTCTATCGGCAATGTCTGATCCAGCTCATAGTAACGTTCGTATCGTCATCGTAGTCCGAGCTGACTTTTATGGTGCCTGTGCACAAATTCCTTGGTTGGCAGAACGCATTACGGACAACCAGGTATTGGTGGGGCCGATGACAGGAGCTGAACTGCGTCGTGCTATTACCGATCCTGCACGACATGCCGGCCTGCATCTGGAAAACAATTTGGTGGATGCCATTGTTGATGAAGCGGGAAGCGAAACGGGTTCATTACCGCTGGTTGCACATGCGTTGGTTGAAACCTGGTCGCGCCGTCGTGGAAATACGCTGACCTTGGAAGGGTTTCATGAGGCAGGCGGCGTAGCAGGTGCTATTAGTCAGACCGCCGATTCAACCTATGAACATCGGTTCGACGCCAATGAAAGACAAGCAACTAAACGCCTTTTCCTTCGTCTAGTGACTCCCGGCGAAGGTACACCCGATACACGCCGCATTCTCAGTCGTTCCGATATCGACAATGATTTTCAACCTGAAGTGATGCATAAGGTTGTCGAGTATCTTACCGAAGCCCGGCTTTTAACGCTGGACGATACCACAGTGCAAATTGCACATGAGGCGCTGCTCAGAACCTGGCCGCGACTGCGTACATGGATCGAGCAATCCCGTGATGATCTCCGCACACGCCAGCGGATAAGTTATGCAGCGGCTGAGTGGGATGCACAGAGCCTGGATTCTGATCTGCTGTATCGAGGAACACCTTTGTTATCGGCGCTAGAGTGGGCGGACAAGAATCCAGATCAATTGGGAGTGTTAGAACGTGAGTTCCTGGAGGCTTCTGAAGCGACCAAGGCAAAAGCTGAAGCGATTGCGGCGGAAAAAGATCGTAAGGCACGCAAAAATAGACGGCTGGCTATAACCGTCTTGTCCCTTCTCGCGATCGGTGCGACGGTCGCGTCCGTTATCGCATATTTGGCTTTTCGCCAAGCGCAGCAAAATGAGCAACGGGCAGAGTTGGCGACCGTCGAAGCTCATGATCGATTTGCCGGCGCACTGGGTGCTGCTGCCAACGGCATTGTTGAAGAGGATCCATTGTTATCGCTTGTTTTAGGCGCAGAAGCGACTCGACGTGCGGAAGCGAGTCCACCTCCGTTCGACGCCAGGGCGGCAATGGTTCGTGCCCGTCGGGTGCTCGCGGAAAGTATTGTGTATCTGTTGGGGAGTCCAATTCCCGCGGGTGATGCGATTACACTGGCGCTGAGCCCGGATGGTTCGTTGGTAGCCTCCGGTCATCGTGATGGGACTATCGATCTTATCGATGCCCATACTAGAGAGTTAAGGGGTACCCTGCACGGACATAAAGGCGGTATCAGGGGTTTGGATTTCAGTCCCAGTGGCGACCAACTCGTTTCAGTGGGGACTGATGGAACCATTCGGCTATGGTCTGTGCTTGGAGAACAGAATATGCAAGGAAGAATTCTCGGTCGGACCGACGATGTCGTAATGGGAGTTCGCTTTCATCCTAACGGTGCAAGTGTTGTGTCGGCGGATGGTGATGGTGCCGTTAGTTTGTGGGATACGGTGCAAACGACCCCGCCACGCGAAATTTTGGTGCGTCAAACCTACGAATTTAACACTGTCGAATTTAGTTTGGATGGGCAAGGCCTGATCGCGGGCTATAGTGACGGTACGATCTACGGGTGGAAGTTAGCGGGCCGCGACGCTTTATTTGAACCGATTCGCGGTGCTCACACGAGCAATTTCAGGTACATAGTCATGAGCCCAAGCGGGGATCGCTTTGCTACGGCGAACACCGACGGTACTTCAAAAATGATTCATTATCCGAGTGGACGAATTATCGGTCAGCCATTCAAGAATGTTGCGCGTATCGGTGTTGTCGCTTTTACTGACAATGGTGACTACTTAATCGGTGGCGCCAGCGATGGCGCACTCAAAGTGTGGGATATCAGCCAAGATAATCTCGTGGCGACGACGGCGCCGGGTCACAACGAATCGATTGTCAGTGCGCAAACAAACGATGATCATACTGTCTTGGCAACTCTGGGTAGAGATCAACTAATAAGATTGTGGAGCATAGGCAGTCATCATCCTTTAGCAACTGAGTATCGCGTAAAGGGTGGGTCCGCTAAGGGATTGGCTTTTAGTCTAGATGGAAGTCGTCTAGCCTCTGGTGATGATACCGGTATCGTTCAAATATGGAATCTCGATGATGACGAAAAGCCAGTGATATTGGAGGAGCACAGCCATCAAGTATGGGCACTCGCTTTCTCTCCCGATGGAAACACATTAGCGTCCGCTGACCGTTCTGGACAGCTTGTTCTTTGGAATATAGAAAGTGGAGATCAGATATGGTCTGTCAAAGCACAAGATGGTGGGATCTGGTCTATCGTGTTTGTCGAACAAGGAAAGCAACTTGTTATAGCGGGCGAGACAAACGTCAGTATCTGGGATGTAAAGACGGGCACTCCACGTAAGCAGTTGGCTAAAGTTGACGCAAGTATTACACGGATGGCCGTATCTCCTGATGGACAATATCTGGTGACGTCGGATACCAGCGGTGTTGCGAGTATCTGGGATTTAGCAACGGAGAGCGTAACAAGGAAGATAGCGGCCGATGATAATGTATTGTGGAGTGTTGCAATAAGTCCGGATGGTCAACAGTTGGCTACAGCGTCGGGAGATGAGGTAGTAATTTTGTGGGAAATATCGACCGGTGAGCAACAAGCTATTTTTACAGGGCATGCCGGTGGGGCGACTGACGTCACATATCTGGCAGACGGTGTGACACTTGTCGTTACGGATCGCCGCGGTAAATTGCATTTTTGGGACACAGTTACCGGACGGCGTTTGACTGAAACGTGGCAAGGCCATGACGATACGATCTGGCGAATTACGGTGAATGCAGACGGAACTCGTTTCGCGACTGCGAGTGATGACGGTCTGGTGAAGGTCTGGGACGAATTTAATATTCGGCGGGCATGTGATATTGGTTTGCCTGCATTTGACGAGACCCGGAGACGCCAATACCTTGGCGAGGCGGAAAAATCGGTGGCTTGCGATTAGGTCGCTAAGTGTAGTGGGATTTTACCGGTTTGGACTTATTTAATGCACCTGGTAGTGTATAAGTTCCGCTTCGTCGGCATTTGATTTCACCGCGGGAGATATGACTCCTGAACCTGTTAAAAGGACGTTATCACGGTGCAGGAAAATTTCATAACCGTCTTGTGTTGAAACGTACGTGCCTGAAGAGCTTTGATCTTCAAGCTCGATTCTTCCGCGACGAAAGTTAACTCGTGCGTGTTGTCTTGATACCCACGGTTTATCGATGACCACATCGCAATCATCTGTTCTCCCGATAGCCAACGATTTGCCCTTGGTACAAGTATGTGTTGCACTTTTGTATTTGAGGGTCACTTTTGTGCGGCGGCGTTGCTGTTGATCTCGGGTATGGGTTGAAGATTTCTTCATCATTATTCGGGTTCGTACAGCTTCATCCTGTTCCAGTAATGTATATACATTGGTAGGTGAAGACTTGCCTTTGAAAGTAATGTTATCGAGCGGGTGAAACCATTGTTTTTCACCCTCCGATAGTTGATTAACAAAGTGTTCGCTGACAAGGATTTCACCAGACTTAGCAAGCGATGCAAGACGAGCTGTCAGGTTGACCGTGTCGCCATAAACATCGGTGTCTAAGTTGATAACGTGTCCAAAATGAATTCCAACATGAATCGCTAGTGGCGAATTTGATTGTTGCGAAAGCATTTCTCGGGCCGCTTTAAGAGCATTCGATGCATTTACGAATGCACCGAGCACATCGTCACCTTTGGAGCGGATAAACATGCCGTCGTTCGCACGCAATATCGATCTTAAATTGTCCAAACACTCGCCAACCATCTTAAAAGCGATTTCGTTTCCAACTTTGTCATACAATGCGGTACTACCACTGATGTCCGCTATAAGTAGGGATACTTTGTGTTCGCGTTCAGTCATGCCTAATCGGTGAAATTAGTAGTACACAAATGTATATCTTTGCGTAAGCCACAAACAACTATTTTCTTGAAAACTTCCGCTCATTGGCTCAGCGTTATTGTGACTAAAAGTGACTCAAATGGACCTGAAATGGTTGGACTCAGCCACATTTTAGTCACACTGATTTTTATATTGCATAGTTCTCTTGAGGCTGTTTACCACCAGACAATAGCGTCTACAACAGAACGCACAAAAATCACTACTTAGTGTTCCAATAATCAATCTTGTGTTGGCGCCTTTGCCTTTAATGAGACGTCAATTGGCGCTCTGGTTAGACGCATAGCCGAATCTCTCTATGTTGCTGGTAGTGCATGCTTTAAGGATCCAATTGTTGCAGCAACGACCGCACCCTGGTATCCCACGGTGCTAATTGCAACAGGATTTCGGTATAGTGTTTTGAGCTACTCGTATCACCCATCTGCTGATGATAGGTGATGAGTGCAATCAGTACCTCTCGGTCTGCCGGAAAATTGTCGTGGGCTTTTTTAAGCATTTCGATGGCGCCTTTTGTATCCCCAACCGAATGCAAGGCCACCGCATAGATGTAGCAATACCGTGTGTTGGTGGGCTCCAGGTCAACCGCGTGTTTGAGTGCCGCCAGCGCATCTTCAATCTGCTTGTGACGAACAAGCAGCAATCCGTAGGAATGATACAGCGAACTGTTGTCGGGATATTGCACGATGGTTTCCTCCAATAACAATTTCCCTTCATCATCCCGTTTTTGAACACGATAGAGGTCGGCTAGATTGACATAAGCAGGAATGTAGCGAGGGTTAATATGGTAGTGCTCACACGGCGCAATGCGTGAGGCGATGCGTTGGCGCATAAGCGACTGGCCCACTTGCCAACAGCAGGGTGTCCCCATGAACCATGCTGCGAAAGCGCTGCGACTTGCCGATCAAGATCGTGCCCACCTTGAATCGTGGTTACGCGTGTATTCAGTTACCGCGGTAAATCGATCGGCAAGATGAACAACACTGCATGGAAGACAGCACGAAAGCACACCGAGTTAGCGCAAGTTCGTTTGGTCGGCGCTTGCGCGCAGCCGGTGTTTCGTTCGAAGACCGTCAGGATTTACTCGGTCATCGTTCGGGACGCATCACTACGCACTACTCCGCAGCGGAATTGGGGTCACTTTTTGAGGCAGCAAATAGTGTCTGTCGCAAAAAGTCCCACAAAATCCCCACAATGGTGGTTTTGCGTTCAGATGTCGCAGCGTGAGATGAAAATATTATCAGTATTTTCAATAACTTATGTGGCGCGCCCGGAGAGATTCGAACTCCCGACCACCTGGTTCGAAGCTTTCAATTGTGCCTTTAACTAATTGTTTTAATTAACTTCATTCCGGTGCGTCCGTTGCCAAATTGCACCACTTCGCATGACAATGCAGGACTAACTCCCGCAAGTTATTTTGAGCTAATTCAAATCAACTGCCTCTCCAGACTTACTAACACTGGGCGATTTGTGTAGAATGTTGTGTGGAGATTCACACAAATGGCAACCAATCTATCAATAGATCCTCAACTGCTTGAACGTACCGTGGAACTGAGTGGGGAACGTACTAAAAAAGCAGCGGTTAACAAAGCGCTTCGAGAATTCATTGCACGTCGTGAACAAAAACACCTCGTAGAGTTGTTTGGCAAGCTCGACTGGAATTCCGATTACGACTACAAGGCTGAACGATCTCGTCGTGAGTCTACTCGTTGATACGAGTGTTTGGTCGCTGGCTTTGCGTCGAGACGCACCTCCCGATATACCGGAAGTTCAAGAATTAAAGCGAGCACTAGAAGCCGGTGATGCCATTTACGGCACGGGCCTCATTTTGCAGGAATTGCTGCAAGGATTTGCAAAACCAAAGGCACAACAACAGATCATTCACCATTTCAAGGTATTGCCGTTTCTAGTTCCGGACAGAGACGATCATATTCAAGCTGCCGCGCTTCGTAACAAATGTCGACGAAAGGGAATACAGGTGGGTACAATCGATGCTTTGCTCGCTCAATTATGTATACGCCATGAATTGGGAATATTGACGACAGACAAAGATTTTAAAAATATCGCGACATTAGAGTCACTCTCAGTATGGCAGTGTTGACTTGATTCGATATACGTGGGTGCAGTGAGTCCACTCCGCTATTAGATTCTGTCATACAAAAAAGAAATCGTAACAATTTCAGCGTGAAAACGCACATCGACTACCGCAATAGAATCAAGTCAGACGAATATTTAGGAGGCGCAGCTCAAGCGACCAGTTTTAGGGCAGAAATACGAATTCGCCATTCACACGTAACTTGCTATTAAGGTAAGTTAAGAAGAGAAGTTCGAAATCGAGAATACGATGGATTTGTGGCGCGCACTTGATTTTGCGCACCATGACCTGCGCTAGTTCCTTGACGCATTTCTCCTACGATTCACGTAATAGGATCCCAATCGGAAAATGGTCACTAAACCCGTTTTCGTTAACATTGTTACTGGCATCACCCTTCGGTAAGCCGAAGCGGATCGGGCCTTCTCCCTTCTTTGGCGAGACCATTTCTTGAGAGGCGATGATGCCTGCCGATCCGTCGACGACCTTAAAGTCGTCGTCCCTGAATTATATGTAAGTTATTGAAATAAATGAATAAAGGGTTGTTATTTGATAAAATGAATTGCAAGAAAGTGATTGAAATGACTGGATATCTTGCAATTGATGAAGCCAAAAAAGCCCGATAACGATCCCGATTTATTCCGCGCCCAGTTATCCCAGATTTTAAACCTGTCGCACCCGTTAATCGGCTTAAGTGAACGGATTGACTGGTCGCGTTTACAGAGCGAGTTGGACAGTTTGTACACGGCCGGGGCCGGTCAGCCACCGTTGCCATCTCGATTGCTGGTGGGCTTACATTACTTGAAGTATGCGTTTAACGAATCGGATGAATCGGTGGTGGCGCGTTGGGTAGAGAATCCGTACTGGCAGTGTTTTTGTGGGTATGAGTATTTACAGCATGAATTGCCGTTACATCCGACTTCTTTAGTGAAATGGCGTCATCGAGTCGGGGATAAATTAGAGGTATTGTTAGGCGAAACGATTGAACTGGCGCAGCGCAGCGGCTTACTCAAAGCCAGTGAGTTTCGCCATGTCAATGTGGACACGACGGTGCAGGAGAAAGCGCTGGCGTTTCCCACCGATGCGCGGTTATATCATAAAGCCCGGGTGGTGTTGGTGCGAGAAGCGAAACGTCGCGGAATTGAGTTAAGGCAAAGCTATGTCCGGGTAGGCAAACGGGCCTTGATCAAACAATCGCGTTATGCGCATGCCTCACAGATGAAACGGGCCCGAGGTCAAACGCGCAAGCTCAAGACCTATTTAGGCCGGGTGATTCGGGATATTGAGCGCAAGGCGCCTTCCATCGATCCTGAGTTGGTCCAATTCATCCATCGAGCTAAGTGCATTCATTGCCAACAGCGTCATGATAAAGATAAGCTGTATTCAATGCATGCGCCGGAGGTGAAGTGTATTGCCAAAGGCAAAGCTCATCGACGCTATGAGTTTGGCAACAAAGTGGCGGTGTCCACCACGAGTAAAAGCAACTGGATCGTCGGTGCCGTTGGACATGCCGGCAATCCTTATGACGGCCATACGCTAAAGCAATCGATTGAACAGATTGAATCGTTGAGCGGCCAAACGCCGATTCATGTGTATTGTGACCGGGGATATCGAGGCCATGGTTATACCGGCCAGGCGAAGGTGCATGTGGTCAACAAACTGCCCAAACGGCTCACCCGAACAATGAAGAATTGGTATAAACGGCGCAGTACCATTGAGCCGACTATCGGGCATTTAAAAGCTGATCATCGGATGAATCGCAATTACCTCAAAGGTGAGATGGGTGATCGCATCAACGCCCTATTAGCGGCGGCCGGTTACAACTTCGCCAAGTTACTGGCGGAGTTTTATTGCACCCGGATAAAATGGACTGTGTGGTTGAAAAATTGGATTGACATCACTTCAATTCAACCTAAATTTGAACAGTTTTGCTGATACTTCAGGGACGACTAAAGTCACTCTGGCCGCTATCCAGCAAAGGTCGGTTTGCAAGAATCTGATCGAATAGGTTGCCGTTGTTATCGTAGTAAAGCGTGCCTGACATAGCATAACTGAATCCCGCAAAAGTCCCGTAAGGATTTAGATCAGTTAGAGCAATCCAAACATACAATTTCTACTCTTCCGGCCGAACATGGTTTAAACCTAAAACTCACCTGACTTTACACTATTGTGAGCGAACCTCAATTTTATATCCCATCGACTTATATCCCTTTTCCCGCTTACGGAACATCCGCTGAAGCATAGGCAAAGATGCATCAACGTAGTCAAATATTGTGACTTGCTCCTTACCATCTGATTCTCGATGGATTCGTCCTGCGTACTGCGCTAATGACCCTTTCCAAGATACAGGCATCGCTAGGAAAAGAGTATCGAGTCTCGGGAGATCGAAACCCTCACCTACATATTTACCCGTAGCAACAACTACCTGTGCATTTGGCAATTGCTCGTTAGCATGTTTAAGCTCTTTGATTCCCATCGCTCCTCTAAGAACAATTGTATCCACTCCTGCGTCAATCAATTTTTGGTTAATGAACACTGCATGTTGACGTCGTTCAGTTAAAACTAGTGGGTGTTTACCAGCGCCAACCTGTGTGATTATGTCTGCGACAATTGTTTTCGAGCGAGCGTCATTCTCCATAAGCCAGTTATAAACGTCTGTAATTCTGGGCCGCTGATTGGACTCTGCTAATTCAATTGGGGGGTGATCATGCAGTTGCTTAGCGATGACCCACTGTTCGAAATGATCAGAATGACTTGGTTGTACACTGTGTCGAATGGGGCCGGTAGTCATGAAAATAATCTTCTCGTGACCGTCTTGTCGGTAGGGTGTGGCGGTAAGTCCCAACACGTATCTTGCTCGTACTTCACTTAAAACCATTTCAAAACTGGGGGCCGATATATGATGGCACTCATCGATAATCACCTGTCCATAATCTTGCACTAGATGACTGACGGTATTGTCTTTTTTGTTAACTAAACTCTGGTAGGTCGCAATATCTATTTCCCCACTTAGTTTTTTCTTCCCGCCAGAATAAACCCCGACGTCAACATCTCTAAGGAACGCGTTCAGACGTTCTTGCCATTGACTCAAAAGCTGCCTGTTGTGAGTAAGTATTAATGTGTTCGTATTACGAGTTGCAATGACACCAATTGCGGTAACAGTTTTTCCAAACGCAGTAGGCGCGTGCAACACGCCAGTATCATGTTGGGTGATGACTGTAATCGCTTTAGATTGGTCTTTGCGAAGCTTTCCAAGAAAACTCAGCGACTTGAGCTGAGTCCCGTGGTTTCGTTTGTCATCAATTTCAATTGTTACGCCTTGCTCCTCTAGCAGGCTAACAGCGTCATTGAAGCATCCTCTGGGAATCGACAACCATTTAGTTTCCCCTGGTCCCGCCTCAATCCTTGCGCAGGTGATATACCTCGGTATGCCATGTGTAGAAAATCGCATTGACTGTGTTTTAAAGAAAACTGGATTGGAGAAGCTTGCTAGCCTTTTTAATCTTGTGATTAGCGGCGAAGGCAACCCACCAATGTTGATATAGATGGAATTCGCTAGTGTGAGGGTTACGCTGTCAGGACAATGCTCAATCCTTTCATGGCCTAATTTAACGCTTTTTTCCCAAGGTAACAGCTCGTTTATTTCTTGAAAGCCAGGCGGAGACAACGCATCCGGTTTTATCTCTGATATAAGTTCACGTAAACGTTTTTGCGATATGGTCTCTAACTGGTTCAGGAATTGCCACTGATCCCCATAGGGCCGCAACTCACTATTTACGAACAGACTGTTGCTTTGTTGCCTCGCCTCATGTTGTAGCGGCAGTGCGATTAGATTACCAAACCCGCCATCCGGCATAATGTCTTGATTTGGGAAAAATCGATCATAGGATTCAAAGGATAGGTCCGGGTAACGCTCCATTGCTTTGTCTAGAAGAGTAAATCCCAATAAACGAGCATCTTTTGCTGACACGGCTTCCGAGAAAAAAATCCACAGATGCGCACCATTACCAGACCTTGATATTTCGATTGCATGCGGAATATTTGATTCGTGATAAGCTTGGGCTACTGCACGAACCGCTTCCTGCCAGTCGGCTTTGTCAAAGTCAGCGGCCAATATGTAGCAAGTGTTGTCAGGCAACAAAGGGTAAAGCCCAATGACACGCTTGCCTGTAAGGTGCTCATAGATTCCCTGTTCATCAAGATGCTTAAATTTCTGGTGTGAGCAGTCCACGCATTTGACTTTAGGCTTATTGCAGATTCGTGGTATCCATTCATTGTGACAGGCTACAGAGTATCCGCTCCGTCCGTTGGTATTTTGCCATCGATTGGCAAACACATCCGGCCGCCCCCGAAACAGCCGACTAAATAGCGTAATTTTTTGATTTACCGAAAGCTGTTCGGAGAATTGCGTTTCAACCTCATGAGAATGGGTGCTGCTCTCAATCAAAGCCTCTCGTTCAGCCAACAACTTTTTTCGTTCGAATTCTAGTTGCGTTAGCTTGAGGTCAATTTCTACAAGCTTTTCCTGGGATTCAAAATCTAACGTCGCACTCTCCTTCATTGTTAATCATTGCCCCTTTAACCAATCAGTCATGGTTTTTTCCAGTATGGACAGGGACTCTGACCGCTTTTTATCTGCCATTTTTTGAATATTCAGCAACTTCCATTTTATTGCTGGCAGGCGGTTAAACGTGGCACTGGGCGCAAGACTCCAGTCGGGGCTGCCAGATTTGAACGAATAAAGAAAATCGTAATCATTTTGAGTAAAGTGAGCGCGTAGAGCTTGGAGCATTTGTGTTGGAACTTCGTTTAACTCATCGAGTGAAAGTCTCTTGAAAGTCATTCCAACAAATTCATTTTCATAGAGCGTGTTGATATCTTTCCATCTCGGGTTCATTACTTCCGCGATTGGACGATTGTGAGACAGCAAGTATGCTAAGAATCCATCGAATATTGGTCTGTCAATTCCGTGAGACTCTAGAAGCATTGCCACATCGAATAGATCTCGGGGGTGCTGACGATCCATTGCAGCGCATAATTTCCCACCGTACAAATCGGGTAGCGAAACAACTTGTAATGAAGCAAATCCAAACTCATCCTCAACCTGAGCAACCACATCAAGTTGGCGCGGATCGAAAAGTACTCCCCGGGCAACAGGAGAGACCTCTATTTTGATTTGCGCAGACCCTGGTCTGTTATTCGAGGAATTTACAATGATACGCACCTCATCGGGATTGTTATCTTGTAAAACAGCTGACAAATCTGGGTTGTTGTCAATCCTGCTTGCAATCCTTTTGAATCCAGCTCTGATATTTTCCAGTGCTTCTTGGCGTGGCTCAAATGGCAGGTAAGCTAAATCAATATCAACCGATAGTCTCGGGAAATCCTGTATGAATAGATTAATAGCAGTTCCGCCTTTTAGAGCAAAACAGTCCTCTTCAGAAATGACTGGCAGGCAACGGATCAGTAGCGATACTTGTTTGTAGTATGGCGAGGCTCTATCCATTGCTATTGCCCAAGCGGTGTTTTATTTTGCTGGCCAACTATAAACGCTCTTGGTACGGTTATCTGGTAGTGACTATCAAATTTTCCGTTATCCACGACTTTTCGTTTACCTGCTCCTAGATTAACTTTTTCTTCGTCCAGCCTTGTTAGCCAGGGGTGGTTATAGAAATGCGTAAGGAACAGAAATATGCGGTTGGTTCTTATTGCGTTGCTTCTGCTTAAGAGTGATTGGACGCGGTTCGGACTTAAGTTAACCAACCCTTGAAACACTTCGGCAGCATGTTCAAATGATATTAGCGTTGGAACTGCGTTAAGCAACTCCAAAGCGGCCAGTTCCTGACTGCTGACTTTAAGGTTTAGACCTTTGACGTCTATTTCTATCAGGTCAGATTCTTGGGTGCTGGTTAGTTTGTTACTTGCAAGGATATTCCATTTGAATCTCGACCGATTTGATTCCGCCTTTAGTGGTAATTTGTTATCTGGAAATTCTTTAAACCAGCGTGGTAAGGTTGTCTTGGCTGGCATTTCGAGCCATACGGAATCTTCCTCTTGCTTGAGGTAGTGTGCTTTGCCTTGATATGTCAAACTGGTTAGCCCTGCAAGATGGACAGGAATCCTGAGCTGGGTTGCTAAACAATAAACTGCATCCCACCATTGCGGTTGTCGACCAGGTCGTGCATACACACCAGGGCGTAGTTTCTGAAGCCAATTACTGCTTCGGTATTTGGCAGCGAGTTGAGGGCTGATGCCGTTGGCAGTCAGCCATGACTGAAGGACTATTGCTCCTGGCTCGGTATTCTTTAGAAGCCAGTTTAATTTTAATGACATAGTTACACTGTTAGTTTAGCTTTAGCAATAATTCTAAACAATAGTTTATTATATCGTCTATAACTAAACTATTAGATAAACTATAACTGCTAATGTAAACCAGTGGTGTATTCCGCAAAAAAGTCACCGCCAACACGGCACCAATTCGTAGTGGTGATGCAATCCGCCTAGGACGGAATTCGCGACCGCACGTAGCTTTTCACTGATACGATGGCGCTCAGTGGTTATCGATGCTGGCCTATTGCGTTGCGGGTCCGGAATGTTTGGCCCCAATGCCATGTGAGGTCTCGACTGATTGTACAACCAGGAAAATCAAAACCCATATAACCGAATATTGAGAGGTTTGCTATCGATGGCATCGGTGTTTCGGTAAATACGTTGGAATAGAGCAAGGAGTCAACAAAGTACACGGCGCCATATTCCGCTGTGTGATTGATGACGATGGATTTCCGAGCACATTGGAGATTCCAAAATGGATGTTCGATCGTGCGGCGTGCGCATTGATGGTCAGTAAAATCAAACCAAGTGTGAGTATTCATGCGCTTTTGGACTTGCAGTTGTTGCTGCAAAGCGCCGTATCGACAAACGCTATGCTAGAAGAACAGCGTCATTGCTCAAAACGCAAAGGAGACGCTGATGAATACCCCCCACGCTCGACGTCGAGCAAAGCAGTTAAATCTGTTCCATGCCACCGTGAGGCTACCGCAGTGGCAATCACTGCCAGTCGAAGCACGCGAGAGTGTCCTTCGGTTGACGGCGCTGATGCTGCGCCGTCATCTGAACCTCAGCGAGGACGACGAAGAGGTGGAAGATGAACGATAAAATCCAATCGCAACACCGCGAACGCAAGGCGGTGCTTTATGTGCGTCAGTCTTCGGCGTATCAAGTGGAGCATAATCAAGAGAGTCGCCAGTTGCCCTATGGGATGCGACAACGACTGCAGCAGTTAGGTTGGCACGAGATCGAGGTGGTGGATGAAGATCTTGGCCGTTCAGCGGCAGGTACGATGATACGCACAGGCTTTGAGCGTATGGTGGCCGATGTGTGCCTCGGTAAAGTCGGCGCAGTGGCTGCGCGTGAAGTGTCGCGGTTCGCACGTAATAGTCGAGAATGGCAACAGTTGGTGGAGGTGTGTCGTGTTGTTGATACACTGCTGATCGATCAAGAGACGGTGTATGCACCCCGACAAAGTAATGATCGGCTGTTGCTCGGGTTAAAAGGCAATCTGAATGAGTATGAGTTGGATTTATTGCGCCAACGTTCGGTACAGGCGCGTCGTGAGAAAGTGCGCCGTGGTGAGCTGGTCATTAGTGTACCCGCCGGGTTTTTAAAGACAACGGATCAGCGAATCGAGAAAGACCCGGACCGGCGTGTTCAACAGGCCATCGATCTGATCTTTGCGAAGTTCATGGAGTTAGGCACGGTGCGACAGACCCTGTTGTGGTTTTTAGAGCACAATCTTCAAGTACCGGTACGTCGAAGTGCTCAAACACTTACTTGGCGGCGACCAGCGTACCGCATGCTCTATCGTATCCTCACCAGCCCGATCTATGGTGGTGCCTATGCTTACGGCAAGACAGAAGCGCTCACGCGCTATGATCACGATCAACCACGCCAGATAATACGTCGCAAACAACGAGACGAGTGGCTATCGTTAATCCCAAACGCGCACGAGGGTTATGTCAGTTGGGAGCAGTTCGAACGTATCCAGCAGATGATAGCCGACAATAGCCTTGGACAGAATCGAGTGGGTGCGGCCATGCAGGGTGCTGCATTACTGGCGGGCTTGTTGCGTTGTCGACGTTGTGGTCGCAAGTTAACCGTCCGTTACACCGGCTCACAACACGATATACTACGGTACAGTTGTTATCGCGGTTGGTTGGATAATGGTGAAGCGCGATGCATCGCCTTCGGTGGTATCCCCATCGACGATGCCATTGGGCATGAAATACTACGTGTGGTGCAGCCTGAAGCAATGGAGGCAGCCGTCATGGCGAGTCAACAAGAAGCGCAAAAGCAAGATGCGGTACTGACCGCGCTGAACAATGAGCTTGAGGCGGCTCGATATGAGGCTTAACGGGCGTTTAAACAATATGACGCGGTTGATCCCGATAATCGCTTAGTCGCCGATGAGCTTGAACGTCGATGGAATACTGGGCTCAATCGAGTTGAGGCACTGGAACAACAGATCGCGCAGCATCAGGGCGCACAATCCATTGCGTCAACACCGTCGTTAAGTGACTTCGAAGCACTGGCTGCGGACCTTGAGTCAGTCTGGCAAAACGACAGAACCGATGTTCGGCTAAAAAACGCATCGTACGTTCTCTCATAGAAGAAGTGGTGGTCGATAGCGATAGTGAGGCCGGCGAGATCATTGTAGTGATCCACTGGAAAGGGGGTGTTCATACCGAGTTACGCTTACCAAGACGACGGCGTGGGCAAAGTAACGGTCATACCTCCAAAGAAATCGTAGATGCCATCCCCGTTCTGGCGCGCATCTGCACTGACGATATGATTGCGGCAACGCTCAATAAGCACAAACTGCTCACGGGTCGCGGTAATCGATGGACACGCGAACGCGTGGTCTCGTTCCGTAGTCATCGCAAGATACCCATCTATCGCAAGGAACAAAGCGAAGCGGATGGTTGGATGAACCTGACAGCTGCGGCGCGTTATCTCGGCGTTGCGTCGTTAACCCTGCGTCGCGCGGTCGAACGCGGTGAAATCCCGGCTGAACACCCATTGAGCGATGGACCGTGGGTGTTTAATAAGCGAAATCTCGACACCGAAGCTGCGGCTCGTCTAAAACAAAAGGTCGAGCGACGACACCAACATCCCGTATTACCAAATCCACAGCAAGGCAATCTAGACTTATCAACGACATAGAGAGGTGGGGTAGTATGAATCGTACTTGTAATAAGCGGCCCACGCGTTGAGAATATGTCGAAGATGTGGTTCATTGATTGGAATCATATAGTCAAGACATTCGCGCCGGAGGGAGCCAATCGCGCGTTCGCAGATTGAATTCGCCTTCGGACTTCGATAAGGCGTCTTGATGACACGTAACCCCAAGTTTTCAACCGCACGATCCAACTCGGCTGAGAAGATACAGTCTCGATCATGAATGAGGTATTGATACGCATGGTCCGAGGGAATGGCTTCACGTAGTTGCTGCCGTGTCCACTCGGCAATGGGGGTGCTCAGTGACATTGCAATGTAACAATCTTCGCGAACCGTGTTCAATAATTACTAAGACATAGAGCAAACGAAACGTTGCCGTTACTACAACACAATAATCACAAGCAACAATGCCCGCAGCATGATTTTGTAAGAACGTCGACCAGCGTTGATCACCTCTAGGAATACCTTTTGGTCGTTTCGGCATGTATTTACGGACTGTGCGTGGCGATACATGAATCCCCAGCTTGAGATACAACTCGTTAGCGATTCGTTCTTCACCCCATAAGATATTGTTAAGCGCCATCTCTCGGATCAATTGCCGGAGTGCCGGCGGAATAGGGGGCCGACCTGGACGGGATTTGTAACGCCAGAACGATCTAAAGCCTAATCGATGCCACCGAATGAGAGTGCGAGGTTTAACAATAACCAGGGCATCCTGCCAATCAAAGCGTTTTGATAGAACAGCCATCGTAAATCGTGTGGCAGGATTAGTTGGTTTTCGTGATGATTTCCGTTCCTGATAGAGCGCAAGCTGCTTGCGAAGGAATAAATTCTCTGCGGCCAGTGATTCACTTGGACGAAACAATGACCATACATATGTAACCGCGTCACACAGAAGAGAGAGTAAAAGCGACGCGACGGACATAATAAAAAACACTAAGTCATGTAATTTACTCCGTCGAGTCTTTTGTTAGAAATTATGTATGGACTGAGTTTTTGCGGAGCACAACAGTTTGACGGAAATCGCCACGTACCGTATCTCGAACTTCATGTAGGAGATTATCCACGATGATCAACGCCTGATGAAGTCATCGGAATAGGGTGGACGGGGTTTTTGCGGAGGACAGGACGTGCCAGCTAAGTCATTGATTTAATTGGCGCGCCCGGAGGGACTCGAACCCCCGCCATCCTGGTTCGAAGCGAGTCAATCCGGATCCCATACCTTTATTAATCAGCAACTTACGCTCTCGGGGTCAGCGCCAATGTGATTGAATGTGACCAAGAATGACGTGCAATGACAGGGTTCAGTCATATTCTGGTCACACTCGAATTCGAACCGATACAGCGCTTTTATTGAAACTCAGAAATAATCTCATCGACCTTATTGCCATAATTCTGTCTTGTATTCGTATGACGATCAACCCAATATCATGCAAATGATGAATACTGACGGGTCAATAATTTTAGCTAAACAAAGAGGTATAATCGATGATGTGATTACAATGTAATCATATTGAACCATATTTAATTTTAAAGCGAATATATCGATGAGTACAGAAGCATTTAGTGTCCGAACGGACAGCAAGAAGGTAGGGCAGCTAGACAAGCTGGCCAAACAGATGGAGCGATCACGTAATTACCTTGTGAATCAGGCAATCGATCAGCTCTTGGAATTGTACGCTTGGCAAAACGAACGCGTTAAAGCAGGTATTATGGCTGCAGACAAGGGTCGGTTCGTCAGCGATAAAGCAATGGAGCGGATATTCAATAAATATCAAGACGCGTAAGAATGCGCGTTCGTTGGACCGCACCCGCGGCCCATGCATTGGAAAGTATCCAAGACTATATTGCGATAGACAATCCGCGGGCGGCGTTTGCAGTAATGTTACGAATTCAAAGTGCCGTCAGCCAGCTTAAGGTATATCCCCAAATAGGACGAGTTGGTCGTGTTCGCGGTACATACGAACTTGTCATTCACGATATTCCCTACATAGTCGTGTATCGCATTAAGAAGAACGAAGTGCAGATTCTTAGTGTGTATCACGCGTCCAGAAAGTGGCCCGAATCATTCGATTGATTTGATTGAGTATTTTATTCGTTGTTGTCCGCTTGTGAAATCAGTTTCTCGCACTAAGTTAACTTGACAGTGTCTTGAAGAACTCTATCCTTGACTGCGCTAACAATCATCTACTGAAAAAATACTTTAGAAATTAATTACAAGTCTAAAAGTTTGATATGAACACGGCGAAACATCAATTACCACCACTCGGAATGAATGCGGATAGTGTCCAGCGTGATTTTCGACGTTACTTTCACTACACCCTTGGACGCGAAGGTTATGAAACGTCGAACGAGTATCAATTCACGGCCATTGCGTTAACAGTGCGTGATCGCTTAATGGAACGTTGGAACAATACTCGCCACGCCTATGATCGAAACGACAGCCGTAAGACGTGTTATCTATCATTAGAGTATTTGCTTGGGCGAAGTTTACGCAATGCTATCCTAAACCTGGATTTGGACGGAGAGGTTACGGAGGCACTGGAATCTCTCGGTGTGAAGCTTGAAGCGATTGCCGAACTTGAACATGATGCAGGATTGGGCAATGGCGGACTGGGAAGACTGGCAGCCTGCTTTCTTGATAGTTGCGCAACCTTGCAGCTTCCGGTAATCGGGTATGGATTGCGCTATCGTTACGGTATGTTTCATCAGAATATTGAAAATGGCTATCAGGTTGAGGAACCCGATCACTGGTTACGTGACGGTCATCCCTGGGAGATTGAGCGCCCGGAGTTCAGTCAACGCATCCATTTCGGGGGACACTGTGAGTCTTACACCAATGAACAGGGACAAATGCGAAGGAGATGGGTGGATACTCATGACGTTCTGGCAATACCTTATGATGTACCGATACCCGGCTATCGTAACGGCACGGTCAACACACTACGCTTGTGGGCAGCGGTTTCTACCGACGAGTTTGATCTCGACGAATTCAATGCTGGAAGTTATCCCGAAGCGGTAGCCACAAAAAACGCAGCAGAAAACATTACGATGGTGTTGTACCCGAACGACGCCAGCGAAAACGGAAAGGAGCTGCGCCTTCGCCAACAATATTTTCTTTCATCCGCGAGTCTGAAAGATACTCTTCGACACTGGTGTGCACGGCGTGGCCCAAACTTTGACGAATTCGCTGACAAACACTGTTTCCAATTGAACGATACGCACCCCAGCATCGCCGTGGCTGAACTGATGCGATTATTGATGGACGAATACGGGCTTGATTGGGATCGGGCATGGAGTATTACCACGCAGACCATGGCCTACACAAACCATACTTTGCTTCCCGAGGCGTTAGAACGCTGGCCGGTCCATTTGTTCGAGCAATTGTTACCCCGTCTGTTGCAAATTATTTATAAGATTAATAAAAATTGGCTGGCCGAGGTAGAGCGTCGTTGGCCAGGCGATGGATCGCGTCAGCGATGCATGTCGATATTCGAGGAAGGTCACGTGCCAATTGTGCGAATGGCGTATCTGGCGATTGTAGGCAGCTACTCAGTTAATGGTGTCGCACAACTGCATTCCCAATTGTTGAAACAGGGATTGTTCCGAAACTTCGCGGAGATAGCACCACAAAAATTCAATAACAAAACCAACGGCGTGACTCCGCGTCGTTGGCTGGTATCGTGTAATCGCAGACTGAGCGCGTTGATTATCGAAACCGTAGGTGATGCATGGATAACGGATCTTGATCGGCTACGCGACTTGGCTCCTCTGGCCGCAGAAGAGTCGTTTGCCGAGCGATGGCGAACGATTAAACTTGCAAACAAGGAGCGTCTTGCAGCCTTGGTACGATCGAAATGCGGGATCGATTTCAGTCCGCACGCGTTGTTCGATGTTCAGGTAAAACGCATTCATGAGTACAAACGACAATTACTGAACGTACTACATGTAATCCACCTTTACCATCGGATTGTCGATGGCGATAACTTTGAGACCGTACCCCGGTGTGTGCTTATCGGCGGCAAAGCAGCGCCGGGCTATGTCATGGCAAAACTCATTGTCAAATTGATCAACAACGTTGCGGATGTGGTGAACAACGACACGCGAGTTGGAGGCCAATTGAAGCTGGTTTTTTTGCCGAACTATTGCGTATCGTCTATGGAAATCATTTGTCCGGGGACTGACCTTTCTGAACAGGTATCCACCGCCGGCAAAGAAGCGTCAGGAACGGGCAACATGAAGTTTATGATGAATGGTGCTTTAACGATAGGTACGTTAGATGGGGCCAATATAGAAATACGCGAAGCAGTCGGTGAGGATAATTTCTTTAAGTTTGGACTTACCGCCGAGGAAGTTGAGTCGCTTCGGTCTGACTACCGTCCCCAGGACATTGTAGATCAGGATCCGGGGTTGAGTGCAGTTGTTGGGCTTTTGCGCAACGATTATTTTAATCAAACGGAACCGGGTATATTTCACCCAATCGTGGATTCGATACTCAGCCCGGATGACCCATGGATGTGCGTGGCGGATTTTCACAGTTATGTGCAAGCGCAGGAACGGGTTGCACAGGCTTATCGGGATATAAACAAATGGACTAGGATGAGTATTCTCAACACGGCAATGAGCGGGCAATTTTCCACTGATCGCACAATGCAAGACTATAATAATGACATTTGGCGACTGACCCCGGTTGATCCGCAACCCATTGAGCGAGGCGTAGACTATCAAACCGCGATAGCGCGATAATAATTATGTCTATGCGCATAGCCCCCGGAGTGCCTTATCCGTTGGGTGCAAGCTGGGACGGCAGGGGTGTTAACTTCGCGCTGTTTTCGGCTTCGGCGGAAAAAGTAGAGCTCTGCTTGTTCGATCAGGACGGTGATCTTGAGGTGCAACGCATCCAGCTGCGCGAGAATACCCACGATGTATGGCATGTCTATTTGACGGGTTGCCAGCCAGGCACACTGTACGGATACCGGGTTTACGGACCTTACGAACCCGACAAGGGTCATCGTTTCAATCATCACAAGTTGTTAGTCGACCCGTATGCGCGCCAGCTCTTCGGCGATTTACAATGGTGCGATGCAGTGTACGGTCATGTAGTCAACAGTGATGTTGCAGACTTGTCATTCGATAAACGTGACAGTGCGCCTTATGTCCCAAAGAGCTTAGTTACGGATAACACATTCACCTGGACCGATCGCAAGCCTCAGGTTAGCTGGCCAGATACCGTGATCTACGAAACCCATGTGCGTGGGTTTACTATGCGCCATCCCGCGCTCAATGATGGCATCCGCGGGACCTTTGCCGGATTGGCACACGACAAGATTATCGAGTATTTAAATGCTTTAGGAATTACTTCGGTTGAATTGATGCCGGTGCATTCATTTATTGACGATGATTTTCTGGTCAAAAAGGGATTGACGAACTACTGGGGTTACAACACGCTTAATTATTTTGCACCGATGTCCCGCTACCTCAGTAGCGACTCTATAAACGAGTTCAAATTGATGGTCACCAAATTACACGATGCCGGAATCGAAGTGTTGCTGGATGTTGTGTATAACCATACCGCGGAGGGTAACCATCTTGGCCCGAGTCTGAGTTTCCGTGGTATCGATAATCACAGCTACTATCGACTCGAAGCGGATAATAAACGTTTTTATGTCAACGATACAGGATGTGGCAACAATCTGGATTTAACGCATCCGAGGGTGTTGCAAATGGTTATGGATAGTTTGCGTTATTGGGTGAACGACATGCATGTCGATGGTTTTCGTCTTGATTTGGCCGTATCGCTTGGACGAGAACAGCATGGGTTTGACTTGGGTAGCGGTTTTTTTGATGCCATACAGCAAGACCCGGTTTTGTCACAGGTCAAGTTAATTGCTGAACCCTGGGACACCGGTCCTGTTGGCTACCAGCTTGGATGTTTCCCCGGTGGCTGGGCGGAATGGAATGATCGATATCGCGATACGATACGCCGATATTGGCGCGGCGATGTGGGGCAGTTACCGGCTCTGGCCAGTAGTCTGCATGGATCTTGTGAATACTTTGAACACAACCGGCGTCGTCCTTATGCCAGCGTTAACATGGTGACCTGTCACGATGGGTACACGCTGAGTGATTTGGTGAGCTATCGAGAGCGTCACAATCGGGCCAATGGTGAAAACAATCGCGATGGGCATCATGCAAACTTTAGTGAAAACTACGGTATCGAAGGGCCGACAAATGATCCTGATGTGTCAGCGCTTAGACTTCGTCAGCGAAAAAATCTATTGGCGACAATGATTTTGTCGCTGGGTACACCGATGTTGTTAGCGGGTGACGAAATGGGGAGATCGCAACAGGGGAACAACAACGCTTACTGTCAAGACAATAAATCAACATGGTTAGACTGGTCACTTCTCGATACACAATGCAGCGTTTTCGAATTTGTGCGGCAGGTCATTACGTTACGCCAGGGTGTGAAGTTATTTCGACGTGATCGTTTTGTGCATGGTCATGGGAAATCGCCTATTTCCGGATTTGCTGATATTGAGTGGATTGGGTCGGATGGTACGAAGATGTGTGAAAAAGACTGGCAGGACACCGAAAAACATTGTATCGGGATGCTGTTGAGCGATGGATTGGACGCACAAACAGACAACGATTCAGATAGTGTTTTGGTGATATTAAATGCAGGCGCTGCAGCAATAGACTTTACTTTGCCGGCTTCCCCGTCAGTTGGTGAATGGCATCAAGTTCTTAGCACTGCGGACTCAAATGATAAGTCGACTGTTGTTCAAAATTTAATTCGAGTTGAATCGCGCAGTGTTTACGTACTGCAACTCAGTTTGGCAGCAAGTAGATTGTAATGGTTGAGCAATCAGCATTGACGCGGCTGGAGATCGCCAACGGAATTTCGCAGGGTTATCACGACATCGCGGGAAATTATTACCCGACCAGTGAAGAAACCGGGCGACAATTATTGTCCGCCATGAGTATTTCCGCAGACAGCGATACAGAAGTCGCTGAATCCTTGACTGCATTCGAACACGCCGTATGGAATCGCGTATTACCCTACATTCAGATCGCCTATGAAAACGATCCCGTCAAAGTCGTATTAACTTTACCTGTCGCCCACCGTGCACATCTATGTCATTGGGAAATAGAAACCGAGGACAACTATATTCATCGCGGTGCATTCAAACCGTGTGATATTCCAGTGTTGGAAGAACACAGTATCAATGGACAATGTCTGCATCGCCTTGAGCTAACGTTGGAACTACGACTGGGACTTGGGTATCACTGGTTTAAAATGGAGACGGCGTCGGGTGAACTGGATAACTCGCCGATGCGTTTAATTGTTGCACCACGGTGTTGTTACAAACCACCGGTGCTTGAAGCGGGTGGTCGGGTATTGGGCATATCAATTCAGCTGTATGCAGTGCGTTCGCAGCGCAACTGGGGAATTGGCGATTTCACCGACCTTAAGACGGTTATCGAAAAGATGCCGGCCTTCGGGTGTGCAAGTGTTGGATTGAATCCATTGCATGCCTTGTATGCCGATTCACCGGATCAAGCGAGTCCGTACAGCCCGTCTAGCCGTTTGTTTCTCAACCCGCTGTACATGGACGTCGAGTTCATGGATGATTTTCACGAGTGCCCTGATGCGCATTATCTTGTGCGCCAAAACAAATTCCAAATGCAACTTGACCAGTTACGCGCACAATCATTGGTTGACTATAAAGCCGTGACGGAATTGAAGTATTCGTTGTTTAAACTATTGTACGAGCATTTTCGTCAACAGCATTTAAACCCCCTGTCCGAACGTGGTAGTGAGTTCAGGAAATATCAAAGAGAACTGAACCCACAACTTCGCTTGTATGCCACGTTCGAAGCATTGCGAGCGGAATTTCACGACCAATCGGATTCGTCGGCGCAACAACAGTGGTGGCGGGATTGGCCGCAGGAATTTCAGCAAGCCGACAGTGAAAGCGTGAAGTGTTTCGTACGTACTCACGAAACGCAAATAGAATTTTATGAATATTTGCAATGGCAAACAGAGTTACAGTTGGCAAAAGCGGCGGATCTAGCGAAAGAAAAAGAATTAATGCTGGGGATCTACCAGGATCTTGCAGTCGGTTGTGATGGGTGCGGTGCGGATGTTTGGACTCAGCCACATTTATTTGCACAATCGACAAGTATTGGCGCCCCGCCGGACGATTTCAGCCCAGCCGGTCAGGACTGGGGTCTGAAACCCGCTATCCCAAACCAAATGAAACGAACAGGATATCAGTCTTTCGTTGATGTTTTACGGCGTAACATGCGTTATGCAGATTCTTTGAGAGTTGATCATGTTATGGGGCTGCGGCGTTTATTTTGGATTGCCGACAAAGATCCGGTGAAGGGTACATATGTCGATTATCCAATGGACGACCTGCTTGGGATAGTGGCTCTTGAGAGTCATCGTCAACATTGCCTCGTCATTGGGGAAGATCTGGGTACAGTCCCAGACGATTTGCGTTGGGCGTTGGATGACCGGGGAGTCTTCTCCTACAAAGTATTCTATTTCGAGAAGCATTGGCACGGTGACCACAGTTATCGACGTCCGAATGAGTATCCCGTCAATTCGTTAGTGACGGCCTCTACACATGATCTTCCCACGATACAGGGCTTTTGGGCTGAATCTGATATACGTTTGCGTGACGACCTTGGTCTATTTGGCAACGACGATTCATGTCGGCTGATTTTCGAGCAGCGCAGACAAGACAGAAATCGCCTGATCTTGGCGCTGCACCAGGAAGGATTATGGGGCGATACTGAAGTGCCTGATAGAGCGGCGGCACCTCCAGAATTGAGTGAAGCGCTTCACTGTTATTTGGCTCGCTCTAACGCGAGTGTGATGATGATTCAGATCGAAGATATTCTCGAGGTTACTGAACAATGCAATTTGCCCGGCACGACGACGGAGTACCCCAATTGGCGGCGAAAGCTTCCTGTCAATTTGGAGGATTGGTTGGATGATGCAATGGTAATTGAATCAGTAAATCGTATAAGCGATCAGCGTGAGTATCCACAGATATAGCGCATAAATTTTTGTTTTGTAACTTGAAACGTTTCAACGCAAATTACTATCTGTCGTACTTGTCCGGCGGCTGCGAGTTCAGCCGTAGCCTCATCGTAACTTTCCATACATCGGTGTTGCAGTTTGCGCCAAACAACTGGCAATCAACATCGAAGGTTGATTGTTATCGGTGTATACGCCGCTCGCGGAAGCGATCAGTATCGGCAGTGAAGTATTCGCACATGTGGCGATCACCGATCCGATCTGCGCGTTCGGTAAGGGCCTGCCATCCGGGCAGCTGACCTATCTGCATTACCTAGGTAGAAGAGATTTGTAAAGATCGATATAGCGTTTGGCTGAGCGCGCCCAGCTGAAATCTCGGTTCATAGCGTTGCGCATCAATTGCTGCCATGTCGGTCTGTCGTCGTAGACTTCGCAGACGCGGTTCAGTATTTGCTCAAATTCGATCGCAGTCGGTAGATTGAAACAAAACCCGTCGGCGCTATCCAAGTTGTGTCCCGTATAACCATTAATAGTGTCGGCGAGACCGCCCGTGTTGCGTACAACCGGCAGGGTGCCATAACGCAGGCCATAAAGTTGTGTCAGGCCACAAGGCTCGAATAGTGAAGGTACAAGGATTGCATCGGCGCCGCCAAAAATTCTGTGTGCAGCGGCTTCGTCATATTCGATTCTCACTGAGCAGTGTTTTGGACTGCGCGCGGCGAGTTCGACAAATCCGGTTTCCAGTTCGGCGTCGCCAGTCCCGATCAGCACCAGTTGCAGCTTGTTGCGTTGGATCAGGGAGGAAATCACGTCAAGTGCGAAATCGAACCCCTTTTGTCGCGTTAAGCGGCTGACAACACCGAATACCGGGCGTGCGGAATTTTGATCCAGGCCCGTTTCCAGGCGCAAGGCGGTTTTGTTTTCCACCTTGTCGCGCAGTGAATCCGCATCGTAGTGACTCGGTAGCAATGCATCGTTCGCTGGAGACCAAACCTCGTAGTCGACACCATTCAGAATGCCGTGTAAGTGCGCGCGGCGGTGATTGAGCAAACCGTCGAGTCCCATTCCTAATTCCGGTGTCAGAATTTCGCGCGCATATGTCGGACTCACTGTGGTAATCGCGTTGCTGAAATTCAACCCGGCTTTAATGAAGCTCCAATCGCCATGATACTCCACGCCATCGATGTGGTACTGGGCCTCGGTCAAGCCGGTATCAAGGAATTGAGATGGCGAATACAGACCATGGAAAGCGAGATTATGAATTGTGAAGCAACTTGCTGGTCCGCCACCAAGCATATCGAGATAAGCCAGCGTCAGACCGGCATGCCAGTCGTGGGCGTGGACGATATCCACGGAATGCGTTGTACGTGCAAGTTCAGCACCGACGCGCCCAAGCAATGCGAAGCGACGATGATTGTCAGGCCACTCCTTGCCATCGGCATCGAGATATGGATCACCGGGTCGGCTGAAATAGTTTGGGTTGTCGATAATCAACAGTTCGACATCGCCCGGCAGCTTACCGCGCAATAACCCGGCGCGGCCTGGGGCGCCAAAATTGAAACCGGTCAACCGTTGCAGGTCGCCAGCGCGTTCGATTACTGCCGGGTAACCTGGCACCAGCACTGTCACCTGGTGGCCGAGTCTGGCCTGCGCGGCGGGTAGACTACCGACAACATCGGCGAGGCCACCGGTTTTTATAAGTGGTGCGACTTCGGATGCTACATGAAGAATTTGCATCCCGCTCAGGTGATCACGGTCGGGCGTGAGCGCGCAGTGAAGTATTCGATTTGCGCGACCTCGTTGGCAAGCGCAATCAAGCCATTGAGTAACTGCTGCGCGTCTTTGTCCAGATGTTCCTGGTTGTTTACATGTTGCTCGAAATAGATCCTCAGTGTTGCACCCTCTGTGCCGGTGCCGGACAGGCGAAAAACAACGCGCGCATCGTTGCTGCAGATTAGTCGAATGCCTTGGCCCTCTGTCACACTGCCATCGACCGGATCGGAATACGCAAAGTCGTCTGCGTCATCGATTTCATAATTACCGATGCGTTTCGACCGCAGCGAAGTCAAATTCCCGCGCAACTTGTCAATGAGTTCGGCAGCGGACGCGGCGTCGACCCCCTCGTAATCGTGGCGACTGTAGTAGGTACGTCCGTATTCGCGCCAGTGCCTGCGTACGATGTCGGCTACCTCCAGGCCAGTCGAAGCGAGCAGATCCAGCCAGAATAATACCGCCCACATCCCGTCCTTTTCGCGCACGTGATTCGAGCCGGTTCCAAAACTCTCTTCTCCGCACAGGGTGATACGTCCTGCATCAAGCAGGCTACCAAAGAATTTCCAGCCGGTTGGGGTTTCGAAACAGTCTATACCGAGGCGCTGCGCGACACGGTCGACGGCGGTACTGGTCGGCATCGACCGTGCAACACCGGCGAGTCCGTCGGCATAACCCGGCACCTGTCTCGCATTGGCGGTCAGAACCGCCAGACTGTCGCTCGGCGTGACAAAGAATCCGTGACCGAGAATCATGTTGCGATCACCGTCGCCGTCTGTGGCGGCGCCAAAGTCCGGACCATCCGGCGAGAACAACTCGTCCACCAGTGATTTTGCATAAACCAGATTAGGATCAGGGTGAGCGCCACCGAAATTCGGCAACACCTCTCTGCGTAGCAGTGCGTTGGTAGGTGCACCAAGCCGCCGGCCGAGAATTTCCTCAGCATAGGGGCCATTGATTGCGTGCATAGCGTCAAAACGAAGTGCGAAATCATCGCGCTTAATCAGTCTTGCGATGCGATCGAAATCAAACAGCTTCTCCATCAGCGCTGCGTAGTCGGCCACCGGATCGACGATTTCCACAACCATGTCCCCGAGTTGGAATTCACCGGGCTTATCTACATCCAGATCGCGCGCGTCGAGCGTGTGATATTGATCGATCTCACGGCTACGTCGAAAGAATTTCTCAGTGTATTCGGCCGGTGCGGGTCCTCCATTGGCAATATTGAACTTGATGCCAAAATCTCCATCAGGACCGCCTGGGTTATGGCTAGCCGATAATATGATGCCACCAAAAGCGCCGCGCTTACGAATGAGGCCAGAGGCAGCCGGGGTTGACAACAATCCGCCACGGCCGAGCACGACCCGGCCGACACCGTTGGCGGCGGCAATACGCAGAATGATCTGCAAGGCTTCGCGGTTGTAATAGCGACCATCGCCGCCAAGTACCATTGCTCGGCCCGCGAAGTCGTCGAGTGAATTGAAAATCGCCTGCACGAAGTTTTCGAGATAATGCAGTTGCTGAAAAACCGACACCTTTTTGCGCAGTCCTGAAGTACCAGGGCGCTGGTCATCGTAAGCATGTGTATCGATTGTAATGCGTGACATGATTAAGCTCAGCGGACAAAATGCGTCGTTTGACCAAGCATGTCCGGCGTCACCAATACCACTCCATCGTCGCTGATGCGAAATCCGTGAGCAAGATCATCGTCATGGTTGTAACCGATTTCCATGTCCGCGGGCACGTTGCAGTCGCTATCGATGATCGCGCGTAAGATTTTCGCCCGGCGTCCGATATTTACGCCCGGTAATACGACGGTTTGCTCGACGCTGGCCCGGGAATTGACCCGCACGTTGGAAAACAGCAGCGAACGATTGAGCGCGGCGCCTGATATCAGACAGCCACCGGAGACCATCGAATCCGTGGCGATGCCGCGACGATCGTCATCGTTGAAGATAAACTTTGCCGGGGGCAACTGTGCCTGATCCGTCAGGATTGGCCAGTCGTTGTCATATAGATCGAGCTCTGGCGTGATATCGAGCAATTCCATATTGGCAAGCCAGAAGGCATCGAGGTTACCGACATCGCGCCAATAGGCGCGTGAGCCGTCAGCAGCACGAAAGGGGTAGGCGTACACATCGGCCTTGCCAATCAACGATGGAATGATGTTTTTGCCGAAGTCATGTGCGGAGTCTTTGCTATCGGCATCGGTGATCAGGGCCTCATATAAAAATTCCGTACGGAATACGTAGTTGCCCATCGACGCCAGGCACAGCTCGGAAGAACCCGGTATCGGTTTGGGTTCGGCAGGTTTCTCGTCGAAACGGACTATGCGCATGCTTTCATCTACCGTCATCACGCCATAGTCGCTGGCGGCCTCGGCCAAAGACACTTCGAGACAGGAAATCGTCATGTCAGCGCCACTCTCTACGTGCGCCGCGATCATCGTGCCATAGTCCTGCTTGTAAATATGATCGCCGGATAAGATCAGCACGTAGTCGGGTTTATGGGTACGGATAATGTCGAGATTTTGATATAGCGCATCGGCGGTGCCCTTGTACCATTCGCCGCCAACGCGTTGCGAGGCCGGCAAGATCTCCATAAATTCCCCGAGTTCACGATTAGCGTGACTCCAGCCTTGAACCAAGTGACGAATGAGCGAATGCGCCTTGTATTGGGTCAATACACCGACCCGGCGAATACCGGAATTAACGCAGTTAGACAAAGGGAAGTCGATAATGCGGAACTTGCCGCCGAAAGGCACCGCCGGTTTTGCACGCCACTCAGTGAGTTCGTGCAGGCGCGAGCCTTGACCGCCTGCCAGTACCAGGGCTAGAGTTTTTCGGGTTAACTGGCTTATATGCCGGTCGGGAACTCTGTCTGTCATGGATTGTCTCCGTTCCAAATGGTTTTTCGGTAGTTGCGGATTGAACAAGCACTGGAAAATCGACTACTCATCCCGGTATTCGACACTGCCATGCGTCCCCAGCGATAAAGTTACGATCCAGCATGTTCGAAATAGATCGTCGCCAATGGCGGTGCCAGCAACCGTAGGGTAAACGGCTGGCTGTCGTATTCTTCAGATGTGGTTTCAACAACGCCGCCATTGCCGAGGTCGCTGCCGCCATAGATGCTCGCATCTGTATTCAGTCGCTCGTAGTATCGACCGCTGAAGGGTACCCCGAGTTTTAGGTTGCTATGTACTTGTGGTGTCAGATTGCATACCACCAGTACTGCAGAGTCTGCACTATCACCGTGGCGAAACCATGCCAGCACCGATTCGGTATGAGTGGGTATCCACTGAAATCCATCGGCTCTCGTGTCCCGCCGATACAAAGCCGGGTATTCGCGGTAACAATGGTTCAATTCGTGCAGTAAGGTCTGTATTCCACGGTGCGGCGGATCGTCCAGCAAATGCCAATCGAGACTGCGGTCGTGATTCCATTCGGCGCGCTGCGCAAATTCGCCACCCATAAACAATAGCTTTTTGCCCGGGTGCGCCCACATAAAAGCGTAATAGGCGCGCAGGTTTGCAAAGCGTTGCCAGTCGTCGCCCGGCATCTTGCCAAGCAGCGATCCTTTGCCGTGAACGACTTCGTCATGTGACAATGGCAGGATGTAGTTTTCGCTCCAAGCGTAGACGATGCTGAAGGTCATCTCGTCTTCGTGGTAATGTCGGTGGATCGGATTGCGACGCATGTACTTCAGACTGTCGTTCATCCAGCCCATGTTCCACTTGAAACCGAAACCAAGACCGCCGTCCTGCACCGGTGCTGAGACACCAGGCCAGGCAGTCGATTCTTCGGCGATCATCATGATACCTGGATGCCGCTGATATAACCGGGTATTGACGTCGCGTAGTAATTCAATCGCTTCGAGATTTTCCCGGCCACCGTGTTCGTTAGGTATCCACTCATTTTGGCGGCGGCTGTAATCGAGGTATAACATTGATGCCACCGCGTCAACGCGCAAACCGTCAAGGTGAAACTCATCTAGCCAGTAATTGGCATTCGAAATCAGGAAGGATTTAACTTCATTTCGACCGTAGTTGTAGATTAGTGTATTCCAGTCTGTGTGGAACCCCTTGCGCGGATCTTCGTGCTCGTACAGGCAGGAGCCGTCAAAACGACCGAGGCCGTGCTCGTCGGTAGGAAAATGCCCGGGAACCCAATCCAACAACACGCCAATGCCCTGCTCATGGCAACGATCTACGAATTCGCGAAACTCGTCCGGTGTACCAAAGCGAATCGACGGCGCAAACAGGCCGATCGGCTGGTATCCCCAGGAGCCGTCGAATGGGTACTCGCTGACCGGCATCAGTTGAATATGGGTGAACCCCATCTGAACTACGTATGGGATTAATTCGTCAGCGAGTTCGAGATAACTGAGGTACCGATTGCCGTCATCGACCTTGCGCTTCCACGATCCAGCATGCACTTCGTAAATACTGACGGGTTGATCGTATGGAAAACGCGTAGAACGCCATGACATCCACTCGGCGTCATTCCATTCATAACCGCTTATAGTAACGAGCGATGCGGTCGCGGGCGGATGCTCCATCAACCGTGCGTAGGGATCGGCCCTAAGCGGTAGCCGTCGCCCGTCGGCAGCAATGATTTCAAATTTGTAACGAGCTAAAGCTGCAACGCCCGGAATGAAAATGTCCCAAATTCCACTACCACGATGTTTGCGCATCGCGTGCCGGCGCCCATCCCAGTCATTGAAGTCGCCAACCACCGATACACGCCGCGCCGTCGGCGCCCACACGGTAAACCAGACACCGTCGATGTCATCAACGACGCGAGTGTTTGCGCCCATCCAGCGATAAGTGAACATGTCCGTGCCTTCGGCGAAAAGGTATTCCTCATCGGCTGTAATCAGGCTGGCAAAACGATACGGATCCTCGACGATGACTGATCCGTCGAGTCGAAACAGATAGTCCATCCGCTTCTCACTGGGGCGAGACAACACCACCTCAAACACACCGTCGTCGTGAATTCGGTGCATGGTGGCGATAGCTTCAAGATCGCGACCTATTAGATCGACTCGACCGGCTTGAGGTTGAAAGGTGCGAACAACAATCTCGTTGCACGTCGAGGTCGGGTGCGCGCCGAGTACGCTGAATACATTTGCATGATCCCCGCGCGCCACTGCGTTGGTCACTGAGATATCCAGGATGGGATTGCGCTTGATTGTGGATTTTTTCGCCATTTTACCTAGCAGCTCATTTCCGAAAGAACGATTGCAAAAGACTAGAGGATTACTAAGAACAACAGTCGTTCTTAATAGAAAGCGAGTTGTTTACGAAGGAAAACGGTTTCAGCGGCGAATCGCAAAGAAGATGAAATATGTATGCATAATATTTGCGGACGACAGCCGGTCAGAAGTGTCTGTATATTGACTTCAAAATCTCGAAGATAATTCAATTATATCAATGAGTTGGCGCGCCCGGAGAGATTCGAACTCCCGACCACCTGGTTCGAAGCTTTCGAATTCGTCTTTAACACATTGTTTTAATTAACTTAATTCCGGTGCGTCCGTTGCCCAATTGCACCACGCTGCATAACACCGCATAACTCAGTCCCGCAAAACTCCCGCAAGGATTTATCTCAGTTCATCCGTTATTTGCAAGTGTATCGCGAACTGACGTGTATTTTGCCATTGAGATAATTCCATAAGAGCAATTCAAAATAAGGAAAATGATGGATTTGTGGTATGCACTTAATTTTTGCGCATTTCAGGTCATGGCAATGCGGTACCCAGATTTAAAAAGAATGACGACAAATAATGATCAGGCATCGCCTCCGGATACAGACAAGCGCTATCCTAATGGGCTACCGCGCCAGTGCTCGACCCTACCACGTATTCGAAAACTTTCGTATACACGATTTGCGCCACACGTGTGCGGCCTGGTTGGTCTCGGCCGGTGTACCGTTATCGGAAGTGCGTGATCTTTTGGGGCACAGTACGGTGATGGTGACGGAGCGCTATGCGCACCTTGCACCGGAGAATGTTCGAGCCGCGGTCACGCAACTGGAAAACATTCAGTCACATTTTGGTCACACTAAAGTAGTTTGTGAAGTGGACGTGCCCGCTAAGTCATTGATTTAATTGGCGCGCCCGGAGAGATTCGAACTCCCGACCACCTGGTTCGAAGATTCTAAATTGATTTGTAACTTATTGATTTTGTTAACTTTAACTGTGGGACGCTCGTTGCAAATCGCAGTACAAAGCATAACCAATCATGACTTAATCCGGCAAAATTCCGGCAAACGAAATTCTAAAAACCCTATTTAAGTTTGTACGACACACTTTCGGTCTAGCTGATTGCTTGGCACAGTATTTTAGGACCACCGCTTTGGTATCGCGCAATTAACCTAACAAATAAAACGTTACCGCGAGCTAACAACTAAATCCACTGCCGCTAGAAAAGTGGGTCTTTTTTGTGCAGATATGGGTCTGACCGCACCCACCCTCGATTGACTATGTTTACTGGTAGTCGTGCGAGATTAATTTGATTCCCCTAGGGCTTTATGTACCCAGGGAAGAATCGAAACAATTCGTTCGTTGTTGTTCGCCCTAGCGTTTCAACCGCAGATTTCCTCTGGCGCGAAAATTGCATCCACGAATGTTCAGTGGAAGAAAATTCTTTGGATAACGATGACGAAGCAAATGCCACTGACGTGGCTGAAGAGATCCTCGACTATCTCAAGTCGCATCCGCGCGTGGCCGATACGCTTGATGGTGTGACTCGATGGTGGTTACTCCGACAACGCTACTTGCGGGGGCTTAACCAGGTGGAGTCTGCGCTTGAGGATCTTGTTACCCAGGGTTTGGTAGAAAAGCGGCTTTATTCACACGGCACAGTAGTCTATGCGGCGACGTTAGACAACTTAGCAGACAATAACAAACAGGGACGTCAATAAATTGCACACCTCGTTACGCGCGACGACCGATACGTTAACTTCGTTACTCACTCAAAGGTTGAGTTCCGATTCCGCTCTTGGCGTATTTTTCTCCGGCGGGGGCATGACCGTGACACCAAAGACACCCCAGGAAATGAGTGGAAGCTCTCAACCGGAGCAGGGCCTATCTGTTTGGCTATATAGAGTATTACGGGATGAACAAACTCTCAATCGCCCGCAACAGCGGATCGCCTACGACCTCGTTGAACCGAAGCCATTGCCAATGCGGCTGCATTACTTGATGACACCAATTGTTGACGATAATCAAGGAAACGGCCCCCTTACCGAACAAGAAATACTGGGGAAGGTTTTGCAGACGTTTCATGATACGCCCATGCTTAGAGGATCGCTGTTAGATGACGCTTTTCTCGACGCCGAGGTAGAACTGGCAGTTCGGCTCGAACCACTTGGGTTAGAGGAAATTACGAGAGTTTGGGATGCCTTGGAGACTTCGTACGAACTTTGTGCGTCTTATGAAGTGAGCATCGTTCCGATATGCACAGCTAAACAACCACAACCAGTTACACCTGTCGACTCTGTGCTTGCAGAGTACGGGGTTATCAAGAGTTAATTGAGAACGATGACGCGACGCGTAGTTCAAGCAAACGACATCGATTATATTTACGAGAGCGATGGCGTTGTTTCAGAAGGACGGCGGCTACGCGCAATTGCACATGGCCGATTAATAGACGAACTGACGAAACAACCTTTACGTACGTCTATACGGATTACCACGAATCGTCCAGGTCTTTTATCGAAGGTTCAACCAGAAGGTCATGTTGGTGTTGTAGGTGTGCCGGCCCGGAGCTTTTCCGAGCCAAGTTTAGATTCAAACTCTCATTCATTTGAGATTTCTTTTGAAGCTCAAGGCTACATACCCCACTCTGAAACGATAACTGTTGGTCCAATTGCAGGTTATCCGGATTCGATCTCTTCAACCGATCTGCCGGTAGCGCTTGGAGAGATTCAAATGCATCGTACTGCGACTGTGATCAGTGGTCGCGTGATGACAATCGGTTCTTCGGACTCGGCTTCTCCACCGCTACCAGCACCAGGTGCTCAGGTCTCCATCACGTCAATCACACGACAAACGCCGTCACCAGATACTACACCGGTTGCAGACCCATTCGTGCCAATTAGTATTCATCCCGGTCTTTTTAAACATCGAGACATCGGTACCCATTGTCGAAAAATACAGCTTACTCCCGCGCCCGAGCCTGCCAGGAATCTTGTGCAGTCGGCTCGGCAAGGTGAGACACGTCTAAAACTATCCAGCGTCGAAAATCTGTCGCCCGGCGACATCTTGTTAATCGATGCGAACAGTATCGATCGAAAAGAGTATCTACAAATTGATTCAATCCTTCCACTCGGCGGGAACAATACGCCAGGATGGGTGAGTTTTGTCCATCCGTTTTCGTGCGATCACAGTAATGGTGTGTCGGTTCAACGCGTAGTCCCGCAATCATTCGGACCTGAAGACAATACCTTGGGCGCAAGTGGAAACACCGGTGATCGATGCCTGCTGCTAAACAACGTTATCAACGGCATTAACGATCACGACGTAATAGAAATTTCAAATGGTTCCCATAGCGAATACCACGTGGCGAGATTATTTTCAGTTTCCACCGATGGTGATGGCTATTACCGCCTACCACCACTTAGCCGTGTTGGGTTGCTAACTTTACACGCTGAATCCGTAACCCAATCGGGTGATGTCGAAGACTTTATTCCGGACTATAACCGCACAAACAACTTGATTGACGTAGTAATCAGTCAACCGTAACGAGAGGAATTTTTCATGCCTGAATATCTAGCACCGGGTGTATATGTCGAAGAAGTTGATACGGGAAATAAACCGATCGAAGGAGTAAGTACTAGTACCGCAGGCATGGTGGGTGTTACGGAGCGCGGGCCTGTGAATATGCCGATTTTAGTAACCAGTGTCGGCGATTTCCGGCGAACGTTTGGTGAACGATTGAATATAAACGGTTTTACACACAATGATCGTTCTCATGCCTATTTGCCATTCGCCATTGAGGGATTTTTTTCAAACGGAGGTAAGCGGACTTACGTCACGCGTGTACTACCTGAGGATGGACAAAGAGCGCATCGCACGATGTTCGACTCTCGAATGAACGCGGGCGGTGGAACTGCGTTGCTCGCTACCGCACACGACAATACCGGTAGTGCCGCGAATCCCCCCGGTCTCGTGGTGGTTGACGCAAGCGGACTAGGCAACGGCGATTGGATTCGTATCGGCGATGGCAGTCGCGCTGAATATCGTCGTATCGATGGTGCCACCACTGATGCTAGTCACGTCACACTAAATTTCCCACTCAACGGAACACGTGCGAGCGGCACGACCGTTGATGAATTGCCTGCCACGACTCAATTTGCGTTTAACCTCCACAACGCGGCGGCTCCCGGCAATGATCAAGTGACAGTGACCGGTACAGGGCCCGATATCACCACTTTGTTGGGAATCGACCCAATGGTTACGCCGACTGTTATCCAAGTGGGAACTGGCACGGTGGCTGAACATCGGCGAATCACTGCCATCGATCCGGGTACCATGGTAGATACCGCAATCTTAATTCTCGCCCATCCGCTTGCTCGCCATTACTTCGTTGGAGGCGAAGTGATAGCGCTGGATTTAACCGTCGCGCCCCTGAACAGTGACACGCTTGTTCGGGACGCCGGTGTGGGTGAGTCGATCGTATACCGAGCCACCGGGCCAGTAGCGGGCGTGTTTGATTCGCCAGCGAATTTAATTGTCTTCGATCTAGCCGGCACACCCGAAGTACGTCGCATTGGGACTTTACGTGAGCTGGCAGTCACGCCGGCCACGTACACTAATTACGCAACAGGTACCATTGTTGAAGTCGTGAGCCTTGATCGTGAGGTCACTATTTCTGATATCTCAATTGGGGACGACGTGGCCAGGCTTAACGATATCAGTGATATTGACGTTGGCATGGAACTTAACTTTGGTGGCGCAGATCCAGCGATGGAAGTGGAATCCGTCGATCCGAACACGAATACAGTCACGTTTACTACGGCATTCACTGGTCCACACAATCCCGGGGATCCTGTCGCTCTGCCTCCGTTCCCTTCCGCGACTCTAACAGCGGATGTGGACTCTGGCGATGTTGTAATTTCACTAGATAACCGAGTTGGTTTAAACGTTGGCAATATAGTTATTGTAGACGGACTGGAGTACGCAACGATTACGACTATCAACGGCGACCGTCGACCGGCACCGGATGCCGGTAGCGTTGTTATTTCAAGACCACTACGTCAAGGATATTTAAGTGGCGCCACCGTGCAACGTATTTTTAGGCCGGCCGCAGTTGCGACTTCTCAGCCGGCCATGCTTGTGCTTGGGTCGAACGAGAACGACTCGACGTTTGTCGTGAACGATGCAAGTGGTTTTGCAGCTACTAATCTTATTCGAATGCGCCTCGCGGGCGGTGACGTCTACCACACGATCACTAGTGTAAATCCTGTGAATCCGCACAATGCTGTTGTCGATAACTTCTTAACACGCACTCACGACGCCGGTATGACGGTAGCCGAGCGAAATCCGTTGTTCAGGGTTGTTGCGCTAGACCCCGGCGGTTGGGGAAATCGCCTGCTTGTTTCAGCTGAAGACGAAGCAAATAGAGGACTCGTCTCGCGGGCAGAAGTTACAGATATGACGTTGTCACCAATTGCAGTGCAGCCTTCGTCAATCCGCGTAAGCACCGTCACGGGGATTGAGCCTGGAACGATTCTAGAGCTACTCGACCCTGATACTGGTGATGTAATCGATCAACCTGTCAAAGTTCGTGGAGTTGATCATTCAGCGAACAATCTTGTTGAACTTGATGCCGGTACACTTCAGGCTGCCCACATGGCTGCGTTTACCGGGTTGGCGCCTGGTCAACAACTGCGAGTTAGATCGCGCGAGTTTCGGCTCACTGTGCATCTTCGTCGTCAACCTTATCCAGCGGTTCCGTCCCGCGGCGACACGGTGATTGATTCCGAGATTTTTCGTCATCTATCTATGGACCCTCGACATAGCCGATACCTTCACAAAATCATCGGTACTACTTGGGATGCAAGTGACAGCGTTGATCACGATGGGAATCCTCTAAGGCGGTCCGATCATCGTTCTGACGGCGAGTCACAATATATTAGAGTGCGGGACGCAAATCCAATTGAGGATATTCGTCTAGGCCCAGAGACGTTGGTCGACCTTTTGCCAAGCGGACAAATCCGGGCTGCACAGCATGCTCTGCAAAACGGAAGCGATTCTCTCACGACAATGAGTGATGCAATGTATATCGGTACAGATCACGTGGAACCTGATCTTAGAACAGGATTATTCAGCTTAAGAAATATTGAACAGGTGAGTATCGTTGCGAGCCCTGGTCAGACGACTCCAGCTGTGCAGCAGGCGCTGATTAATCATTGTGAAACGATGCGTTATCGATTTGCCATTTTGGATAGTCATGCCCCGAATGACGATACGCTTGCAGATGTGCAATATCAGCGCCAACAGTTCGACACAAAATACGCGGCGCTTTACTACCCTTGGGGAACTGTTCCCGATCCGCTACCGGGTAATCTCGCTAGTATTTCTCAAGTTCCTATACCGTTGAGTGGTCACATGGCCGGCATTTATGCGCGCACTGATATTGAGCGTGGCGTGCATAAGGCACCCGCTAATGAAGTGGTACGCGGAATCACTGGCCTGACTCGATCGCTTAACAAAGGGGAACATGACATTCTGAATCCGTTCCCTGTAAATACGAACGTCATCCGCGATTTCCGGCCTAACAATCGGGGTATACGTGTTTGGGGTGCGCGATGTATTACCAGTGATCCCGACTATAAATATGTCAACGTCCGTCGTCTATTGATCTTTTTGGAGCACTCGATAGACCGCGGTTTGCAGTGGGTTGTTTTCGAGCCGAATGCGGAACCTTTGTGGGCTCGTGTAACACGATCAATTTCGAATTTCCTTACCGTGGTGTGGCGCAATCGCGCGCTGGAAGGTACGACGCCAGAACAGGGGTTCTTCGTTAAGTGTGATCGTACCACCATGACTCAAACCGATATCGACAACGGCCGTCTAATCTGTGTGATCGGGGTGGCACCCGTTAAGCCTGCCGAGTTTGTGATCATTCGTATTGGGCTGTGGACAGCAAGTGCTGATCAACAATAAGCCCGTGGCTAGCGTAGAGGAGAATTCATAATGCCAACAGATACTCGAGCTGATCCCTATCGTGGTTTTAACTTTCGCGTTGAGATTGATAGTACGGAAGCCGGAGTGTTCAGCGAAGCAAGTGGATTGACCGCCGAAGGCGATCCCGTTGAATACCGCGGAGGAGAGGATCCCAACTGGTCGCGGAAACTTACCGGCTTACGAAAATTCGCGAACATTTCGTTAAAGCGAGGGTACGTCAAGGACGACACCTTGTGGAAATGGTACGTCAATATCGCAAACGGAATTGACGATCGTCGTAATGGAAGCATTATTCTGATGGATGAAGAACACAAGGACGTAATGCGTTGGAATTTTGAGAATGCCTGGCTCAATAAGATCGAGGGGCCTAGCATGAACGCAACAGGGAACGAAGTCGCTATCGAGAGTATTGAGCTGTGTCACGAATACTTGGTGCTGGAACTTGCGTCATAACACAGCGGGTTAAATCATGGCTGAGTATCTAACCCCCGGCGCTTATGTCGAAAGAGCCGACGCAACGGTTCCGTCAATAGCGGGGCTACGTACAGATATCGCCGGCTTTGTTGGGATAGCTGAATCCGGACCGTTAGATACACCAGTGCCAGTTGAGTCGTTCCGGCAGTTTCAATCACATTTTGGAAACTTTATCGGAGGTGCCTATCTGACTTATGTGGTGCGCGCCTTTTTCGAGAATGGTGGCCGGCGCTGTTGGGTGATTCGAGTTGCCTCCAAAGATCGGAATAATGGTGCCGCTGTCTCCTCGGTGACGTTGCAGGATAATAGTGTTCCGACCCCCATTAACGAGTGGGTGATAAAGGCTGCAAGCCCGGGAGTGTGGGGTAACGACCTCAGCGTAGCAGTTAGATCTCAATCCTTACATGAAACGGTTAGTTATCCTGGAATGTATAGTGGACGTTACGCAACCGTTGAATCCGTCGCGGGTTTTAATCGCGGCTCACTGATACGAATCTCCCAGACCAATGCGGAAGAGAAGTGGCGCGTCATCTCATGCGTAGATGGAGCACGAAAACGAATCTATTGGAAACACCCCGAACCCGGAGCTGGGCTGACCTATGACAGGCCAGTATCTGGTTTCAATCTCGACCAACTCTTATACATATCGGAGCTGACTTACGCTGTTGATGTTTGGAGAAGTGGGAAGTTTATCGATCGTTATGCCGGCTTAAGTCTGGTAGCCGAACATCCGGCTTACGGACCAAAGGTTTTGTCGGAACCTGAATATCCGTCGACGCTAGATGCGGAGAACAAGCTGCCACCTACGCCTCCATTCATCTTTATTGAGGCACGAAATACTCCGGCTGGAGTCATTCCGCAGCCTCTGGAAATTACAGACGGCGTGAACTTGCCTTTAACCGGCGGCGCCGACGGACTCGCGTTTTTACGCGTAGAAGACTTTATGGGAATGCCGATTGACCCGCTTGATAGCGATACGGTGAAAGATCAAAAACGGCGCGGTATTCGAGCACTCGAACTTATCGATGAAATCGCTATCGTCGCCGTACCGGATATTCTCATTCGACCAGAAAAGGACCCTGAGTATGAGGTTGTTAGAAGACCGGTTGCAGATCCCTGTATTAGTTGTCCACCGCCACCCGAGCAGGTGGCGCCGCCCAATCAGCCAAAAGGACGTAACGAGCTACCCCCGACTTTTTCCGAGGACGAAATTTATCAAGTACAGGCTGCATTAATTCAACATTGCGAACAACGCAGAGATAGATTTGCGTTAATAGACTCGCCGTTTAATCTGGCACAGAACGATGTATCGGGTTTTGGCGCCGTGCAAGCCTGGCGGGCGCGATTTGAAACCCAGTATGCAGCGCTTTATTACCCTTGGGTTCTCGTGGTGGATCCGCTAAGTACACAACTTGTACGCCAGATTCCCGCTTGCGGTCACGTCGCCGGTCAGTATGCCCTCCATGATATTGAGATCGGTGTCCACAAAGCGCCAGCTAACCGCTTACTGAATTGGCTTCAGGATTTGAGCAACGTAGTTTCTTTTGAGCAACAGGGCGCTCTCAATCCGTTAGGGATAAATGTTATTCGAGCTGATGCAGGCCGCGGTTTCAGGATTATGGGTGCGCGTACCCTTTCGAGCGACCCCGATTGGCGTTACGTCAATGTACGAAGGTTGATCATGATGGTCATGAAGGCGATCGAACTATCCATTCAATGGGCAGCCTTTGAGCCCAACAATGCAGCGACGCGAACTAAGATCGGTTTGGCGCTCAGCGAGCTCATGACCGCGCTTTGGAAGCGAGGGGCGCTCTCAGGCGATTTTACCGAGCAAGCATTCTCTGTGAAATGTGATGAAAGCAATAATCCGCCGGCACAGAGAGCCAATGGACTGCTAATCGCCGAAGTAGGTATAGCACCATCCAACCCGTTCGAATTCGTGATACTGCGGGTTGGCCGCCAGGAAAATTCATTTGAAGTTGTAGAACTGGTTGACTTCCCAAGGGCCGCTTAATGACCGCTGATCAACGCGACGACCCCTTTCGGGGTTACAACTTCCAGATCAGCCTATTGGATTCGTCTGCCTCTGCGGCGCCAGCATTGACGACCGGTATTTTTTCCAGTGCGAATAACCGATCTGTTGGCGGCTTTAGTGAATGTTCCGGTCTGGAAATGTCGCTTGAGGTGGAGGACTACATGGAAGGAGGCAACAACGGCACAGTGTTGAAATTCCCGACCCGTGTTAAGTGGGAACACATAACCCTGAAAAAAGGACTGACTACCAGCACAGAGCTCTGGGACTGGTTTAATGGTTTCGTACAAGCCAGAGGACTGCGAAAAGATGGTCTCATCACACTGAAAAATGAAATGCAGGAGCCACGTGTTGTGTGGGGATTTCGACGGGGCTTGCCGCTTAAATACAGCGGCCCGTCACTCAACGCAGGCCAGAGTGAAGTCGCTATCGAATCTATTGAAATTGTGCATGAAGGATTGTTCCAAATGAATAGCGTGGTCGGCGAAGTCTCAGGCACAGCGTAGATGTAAGTCGCTAGTGGTTAATCCATCTAAAACAAAGGAGCGCGATACATGCAGGTGATCATTAACGAGCTAGTTAGCAAGGTAAGAGCAATTGATGGCCAAAGTGTGCTGTCTCCATCGACGCTGCAGCGAATCGTCGAAACAGTACTCGAAGCGGTGCAGCAAGACGAAGATCATACTCAACGTACGTCGGAGGAGAGGTCTTTGAATAATTATCAGCAACATAAGAGCACGAAGAAATAAGGCCATGGCAAATCCCGAGAATGCCATTCTGCGTGCCCAATGGGGTTCGAAGAAAGGTAAGCAAAAAGACTACCACGTTCAGTTTAATCCCACGGAATTGACTCTGGACAAGGGTGTGCAATTGGCCGAAATCAACATTCCAGGTCTGGATGCACCCTTGCAACAGTTCGTGCGAGGCCAAGCGGAAAAACTCAGTGTCGAATTGTTCTTCGACACCACGGACGACGGTATGGGTGCAGGCGCGACCTCAGTAACTTCGCACACGGATGAAATCTATAAGTTAGCGAAAATTGAGTCCAGTACTCACGCACCGCCCATTGTTACTTTCATATGGAACGAACATTTTCCAGGCGATAGTTTGTCATTGGATTCAGGGGGTCAGTTGCGTAACAGTTTTACCGGGGTGGTTGAAAGCGTGAAACAGCAACTGACTTTGTTCAGTCCTGAAGGTGTTCCATTACGGGCTAAGGTCAACCTGGAAATCCGGGAATACCGAACTCTTGAAGATCAGCTTGATCAATTGAATTTAAACTCGCCGGACCGTACGCACAGTCATGTGCTGAAACGTCATGAAAACCTTTGGGCGGTCGCCGAAGCGGTTTATCGGCGTCCCGATGAATGGCGGCGCATCGCTGATGAAAACGGAATAAATGATCCACGGCGACTTACCCCGGGGTCTTTTTTGGTCGTTCCGGTAATCGAATAGGATTTAAAAGTAATGGCTCTGGTCACGTTGGCACATGAATCGGAACACCAAGCAGGTGGTTTTTATGTGCCACGATTTGAAGTCAAAATTGAGGGCGCCGGCCTGCCAAAAGACGTCTTGCGTGACGTTACTGAAGTTACGTACAAGGACAATATTGATGAATTAGACAGCTTCGAACTGACCGTCAATAACTGGGACACCGCAACACAAGCTTTCAAATATATTGGTTCGGAGACAGATAACGATTTGCAAGCCGGGCGTGAACCAGGTCGGCTCTTTACCCTGTTCGAGCCTTGCGCAAAAGAGATTTCCCTTAGCATGGGTTATCTCGACCAGATGAAGTTGATGATCACGGGGACGTTTACCACCATGGAGCCCAATTTTTCCTCAAGCGGTGCGCCCACATTGAATGTGCGCGGTCTTAATTTACTGCATCAACTTAGACGAAAGAAATACGACGGAGCCTGGATAAATAAGACTGATAGTGAAATTGCGAAGAACATCGCGACTTTGAAAGATCCTGATTCAAAAAAAAAGAAGACAAGTATCACGCGTTTCCCCTTGCCCATAACAATTAATGATGAAGCGAGAAACAAAGAAGAAAAGATAGATTTTGTTGGTCAAAAAAAGGAATTCGATATTGATTTCCTGTGGAAACGGGCTCAAACACGTGGCTATGTCGTACTAATCCAGGAAGAGCGTAAAAATCCCTCGAATCAACATCCACGTCGGTTGTATTTCGGTCCTTCACTTCGTTCAGAAGATCGTCCCACCTACGTTTTGGAATGGGGGAAATCACTAATCGATTTGAAACCCACTCTGACAACGGCAAATCAATTCAAGTCAGTGACCGTTAACGGTTGGGACCGGAAAAGGCAGAAGCCTATCTCCGTCACCGTTGACGTGGACGACAAAGAACTTAGGAAGCTAAACGCCAACCTGCATGAACTTATTATGCACTGTGATCCGCGTGAGGAGTTCGTTGTTGACGAGCCGGTGTTCTCAAAAAAGCAAGCCGAACAACGTGCTCGCGCCTTGCTACTCGATCAACACAAACAGATGGTAAAAGCGAGCGGCAGCACTGTCGGGCTACCCGAGTTGCGTGCGGGCGCTAAAGTCGAAATCTTGGGCATCGGTTCGCGACTATCAGGTACTTATTTTGTGACCGAAACAACGCATACCATCAACGACAATGGCTACATCACGAAGTTCAAAGCCCGTCGTGAAGACGAAAAGAGCGAGCCAAAAGGACAAGGCGAGGCCAACAGATGAGAGAAGCGACGTCCGGTGTTGTGATTGGCAAAGTCATCAATGTGGAGGATGAAGAAGGTTTAGGGCGGATAAAGGTATCTTTTCCATGGCTGAATAAGGACTCAGAAAGTCGCTGGGCGTCGATTGCGTCGATTATGGCTGGCCCTGAACGGGGCGCGTTTTTCGTTCCGGAAATTGATGATGAGGTGCTCGTGGCTTTTGAGCAAGGGGACTGGGACCACCCGTATGTGATCGGTTTTTTATGGAATCAGGTGCAGAAACCTCCTACGCACAAAATCTACGAGCGAGTGATCCGTTCAGTGAATGGACATGCGATTCGTTTCGTAGATTCCCCGTCTACAGCAGGCGATAAAGGATCTTTGGTAGTTGAAGACGGACACGGCAATGTAGTTGAAATGACGAATGGAAAAACGACAGTGCGAAGTGTTGCGAAGCTAGTGGTTGAAGATGGGTATGGCAACGTTGTCGAAATGCTTGAAGCGGGAATGACTATTCGGAGCATCGCAATGTTGAACATTCAGGCTTCGGCAGTCTCAATTAATGGGGTCGTAACGATAAATGGAAGAGCTGTGGCGCCAGGTTCAAATCCAATATGAACGGGTGCGTGAAAATGTTTGAGCAATCGACATTAAAAAATCAAAGGTCCTTAAAAATATCATCCCTCGGTTTCGCAGTACCGACTCTATGAAAAGAACCAGAGAATTTTTAGGCATCGGTTGGAAGTTTCCTCTGCAAGTTACGCCAAAAGGCAGGATCGCAGGCGCCCGATTTGAGCAACGCATAGAAGAGTCTATTTATCTTATTTTGAGCACGGCGCCGGGCGAGCGAGTGATGCAACCTGACTTTGGTTGCGGTATCCAGGATTTAGTCTTCGCGCCAAACAATACGGTAACGATTGCTTTGGTGGTGGACCAGGTTCGTAAGGCCCTCGTTGCGTTCGAACCTCGTATAGATGTGCTAACGATACATGCGGACACCGCAGCAGAACAACCAAATCTTTTATTGATCCGTATCGATTATCGGATTCGGTCGAACAATGCGTTGGGGAACTTCGTGTACCCGTTCTATATCAACGAGGGGTCATAAGGCAGTGCCGCTAAAGGAACATTTCCCAATCATTGATGATCGGCGCTACGCTGACATCGTCGCCGAAGCTCGCAGTCGAATTCCGCGCTACACACCGGAATGGACGGATGTCAATGAAAGCGATCCCGGTATGACGTTGGTGGAACTGTTCGCGTGGATGACCGAGATGCAAATTTATCGACTCTCGAAGGTTCCGCAACTAAATTATCTTAAGTTTCTTGAACTTATCGGCATTGAACTCGAGCCTGCGAAACCTGCCAGGGCGGAAATTACGTTCCCCGTGCAGGAAACTTTTGGTGATCCCTATGTCATTGTCCCGGCGCGAACACAGGTTGCCACTGAGGAACCCGACGAACAAGGGCCGATCGTATTCGAGACTGATCGGGCACTAACTGCCTTGAAGGCCAGACTTGATACGGTGCAAGTTTTCGATGGCTATACCTTCAAAGATGTTAGTCAAGACAACAATCGAGTAGATGAAGTTTATGAGCCATTCGGACCGCTCGCTATCGAGGAGAGTGCGTTGTATCTCGGCTTTGATTACGAGAATGATTTCCCCAGTGTAGCGTTTGACTTAGCGTTTCAACTTCCAGATGACAACCATAACACCGTGGCGTTACGGTGTATCGACGCGGGTACAGGCGTCTTCGTTTCCAGCTCGCTCTGCTGGGAATACTGGAATGGTAAAGAATGGCGGACGTTAAACGTTCTCAAAGATGAAACTCGTGCATTGACCACCAGCGGGTATGTACACCTTAAAGCTCCGTCTTTGGGAGAAATGGTGCCTAGCGTGATCGGCAAGATAAGCGCCGCGCGTTATTGGATTCGGGCACGCATCGACCGCGCAGATTATGAGCAAGCGCCCACGCTGGTAACAGTACGTAGCAATACCGTCCCAGCCAGTCAGGCGGAAACTATCGCATCAGAGGTACCCGGCGGAAGCAATGGCCGTCCCGACCAGATTGTGACTTTGTCAGACTCTCCCGTTCTAAATGGAACCTTGATATTGCAGGTAGATGAAGGCCGCGGCTTCGAAACCTGGACAGAAGTTGACGATTTTTTCGGTTCTACCCGCGACGATCCGCACTATGTTTTAAATCGCACTACCGGTGAAATTCATTTTGGTAGTGGTGCGCAACGCATTCCGGTAGCCAATCCAAATCGAACCGCAAATTTTCTAGCTCTGGAATACCGTGTTGGTGGCGGCACACGCGGCAATGTACCAGCCAATAGCATTACGGCGCTGATTGATGTTGTCGAAGGTATCGATTCAAACGGAGTACAAAATCTTTTTGCAAGTTACGGAGGCGCCGATGAAGAGACTATTGAAGAGGCCAAAACCCGCGCACCAATTGCACTAAAGAGTCGAAACCGAGCAGTGACCGCGGAAGATTTTGAACTGCTGACACTAAGGGCTGCAAATATCGCAAGGGCAAAAGCTCTGCCTCTATTTCACCCTGAGTTCCCCGGCGTGGAAGTCCCGGGTGTTGTGACCGTCATTGTCGTGCCCGATATCGTCGATGAAAATAACGACCCTCACCCTGCGCCCATGCCGAGTGAAGGTACTCTGAAAACCGTTTGTGCTTATTTGAATGAACGCAGGCTCCTCACTGCCGAACTATACGTCATCAAACCGCGCTATATGGAAATAAGGATCACCGCGGAGCTAGTGGCACAAGAGAGCGCCGACCTTGCGGAGATCAAGGTCAATACCAACAAGCTCATCAACAAATACTTTCATCCCTTGATCGGCGGCGAACAGAGCAGTTTGGAGGGAAACGGACCAGGCTGGCCCTTCGGCGGGGACATCTATTACTCGTTAGTCTTTAGCCGTCTAATGTCCGAAGGGGTAAAAAGAGTGGCAAGCTTGACTATCGAATTAGACGGCGATCAATACCCTCACTGCCAGGATGTACCGGTTCCAAATGGTGTGCTGTTAACCAACAGCGCCCATGACATCCAAGTGCAATATGATTTTGGTGCCCAGGGCTAAGTGATGAGTTCCGCTGCTTTCGCCTTACCTGCTATCTCCAGACCACTACACGATCCGCTCAACGTGCTACTCGATGCGCGTGTAGGTTGGCGGGAGGGGGTATTCGACTATGTGGAACCGGCGCCTATAGACGGAACCTTAAGTCTTGAACCTAAAACTGACAACGGGAGTCTTCTGACCGATCCAGGCGGAACTTTCGGCGGGCTCACAGTACCTCCTAATGTCGCATTGGGTTATGGCGACAGTGTGTATCTGTTAGATCAGGAAACTGCTTTGCTAAAACGCTTTGACCCCTGCTCTTGTTTGTTCGAGACAGTTCCCTGTACAGGTGGATTCGGTGCGCAACCCAGGCAGTTGAGAAACCCTGGCGGGATTGGGATTTGGGGCGGAAACCTTTATGTATGTGATGCGGGTAACCAACGTTTGCAAGTATTCAGTCTACGCGGTTTCGCGCTGCGTTCCATTTGGAGCTCCCCGGGTTCGGCACAACTGTCACAACCGTGGTACCCAAGCGGCGTGGTATTCGATAAGCGGGGCAGGGTGTTCGTTAGCGATCCGAACAACGGATGTATACATGTTTTTGGATGCAGCGGCCGCTGGCTGACGGCTCTTGGCGGACTAGGGGCAATCAAAGCCCTCACGATGGATGGCGATGAACGCCTGTATATTCTCGTCGATGGCGAGGACAGTGTTCGCATCATAGATTCTGAAACCGGACGGTTGCTACAACGCATCACTCGCCCCGACTCGGTGGCCAGTCGCTTCCCAAAATTACCCTTTCCCGTGACTCCAGGGGGACATCTGGTCTTAGGTGGTTTGTGCACAATGCCAGGAACTTCGCTGCACCCCGGCGGACTATCCGATGCCCAAGGAACACCTTTGGCAGCCGGGGCAGATACCAATGTCACCGCTTATCAGACTTCGGGAACTTATTTATCAAGTGCATTAGATAGCGAACTCTATCGCTGCCAGTGGGATCGGCTGGTTCTAACAACCTGCCTACCTAAGGGCTGTTGTATCAAAGTTGTTACCTACACTTCGGAAACCGAACAGCCATTGGCATTTATCCAATCGCTGCCCGAGACAGCCTGGGCTTCGCGTCAGGTTTTCAGCGCCCAACCCGCCGGCAATGAAATACTGGATTGGGATTGCCTGATTCGTTCAAGTCCAGGCCGCTATCTTTGGTTAAAGCTGACGCTTGAAGGGGACGGAACAAACAGCCCCCAAATTCAGCAAATACAACTTCAATTTCCCCGTATCAGCTTGCGCCGGTATTTACCTGGTGTCTTTGGTGTGGAGCCAGTGTCAGCTGATTTCAGTGACCGCTTCCTGGCCGTGTTTGATCGTACGTTTCGAGACATAGAGGGTGAAATTGACAATCAGGCGCGATTGTTCGATCCGCTTTCGGCGCCTGCCGATAGTGGACGTGGTGATTTTCTGAGCTGGTTGGCATCCTGGATAGGCATAACGCTGGAACGGCACTGGCCTCTGGAACGACGGCGCCGTTTCTTAAAAAACGCTGCGAAGCTATTTGCTCAACGCGGCACGCTTCCGGGTCTGCGACGCGCGTTACACCTTTATCTCGGCCTTGAAGCATACCCACATCCCTGTCCACCACGACCTACATGCGGCCCGTGTACCACAACCAAGCCTCCCGAATGGCAATTGCCGCAAATGATTCTGGAACACTTCAAATTACGGCGTTGGCTTTTCCTGGGCCCGAGCCGTCTCGGCGACCAAGCCCATCTTTGGGGACAGCGCATCGTTAATCGCAGTCAGCTCGGTGGTCTCCAATCAGACAGTAGTGCGCAGCTTGATGTATCGCAAATTAAAACGAGCCAGGATCCTCAGCGGGATCCGTTTCACGTATATGCACACAAGTTCACAGTGTTTGCACCGGCAGGGTGTGCTCGGTCGCACGCTCAAAAAAAGGCGTTAGAGCGGCTGCTGGCTAATGAACGACCAGCGCATACAGCCCACCAGATTGTTTATGTGGAACCTCGTATGCGAATCGGCATCCAGTCGATGATCGGTTTTGATACGGCAATTGCTTGTTATCCCGAGGGAGTCGTCCTCAATGGTTCATTGTTGGGGAAAGCAACAGTGTTGGGGTCTGAAACATCGGGCGGTCCTACGCTGCAGATTGGTGTTAAAAGCCGCATCGGAGCCACCACGACGCTGAACTAACCGCGCAGGAGTTATTTGAAATGAATAAACACGTATCCGAGTTCAGTAAATCTTGCCCAAACTGTGACACAAAGACGCTGACGCGCAACCACTACTTCACCGGCAAGCTCATGGTAGAGCGGGATTTCACTGACGAACAAAATTATTTTAGGGAAAAGATCCGTCTACATCACCAGCGTCTGCACGGAACCGGTGTAGTGTGTGGATTAAAAATTGTGCCCCATGAAAACCCAGCGTGTCGCAATCGTTATGTTGTGCTGGAACCGGGTAGCGCTATCGATTGCTGTGGTCAGGACATTTTGGTTGTAGAGCCTGAAGTGTTGGATCTACACGCATTCCCTGCCATTAAACGATTGATGGATGAACCTGATGAACAGGATCATGTGTTGCAATTTTGTATCAAATACCTTGAGTGCCCCACTGAAGATATCCCAGTTCTGTACGACGAGTGTGGTTGCGATGATACGCAGTGTGCGCCGAATCGGATACTCGAATCCTATTGCGTTGACGTTCTGGCCGATCCTGAGTCCAAACCCAAGAAACTTCATGCAGCAAAGCTCGAGTGGAATTCTTCCATCAATATTGCGAATGCCGTGAGTATTGTTTTGGATGAAAACCACCATCGTTTATTTGTATTAACGGGGGAAGAGAGCGGGATTCTCTACCAGGTAAGCACGAACAATTTGTCGATTGAACACTCCGTACCATTAAATGGTAAAGGGTTTTCTATGACTTTGGCGCCGGACGGTAATACGTTGTATACAGCGGCACGCCTCTCAGTCGATCAGGCTGACGATTCAGCCAAAGTTCTCATCTATGATGTTTCCGGATCGGACACACTCACAACGGCTGCGCCGAGTGTAGAGCAAATTTCCGACAGTGGCGCCACTGATCAAATCATTCTCAAATCGACACCTGACGGTTCTATTGTTGGATTGATTTCTGGTCAGTCTCAGGGGGACGTCAAGGTATGGGATGCTGGCTTCAGTTCGATTGTAGGAGAAACATCGTTTAACAAGCGCTTGTTTGACGTGGTGATCAGCAGCGATGGTAATACCGGATATGTATCACGGGAGGACTCGGTTCTATCTCAGTTGGATCTCACAACTGACGATTTGTCTCCATCCGATATCACGCCTGTAGGTGTTGTGCCTTACCGGCTAGCACTGATCGAAAGTACGGCGGTGGATCGACTTGTCGTGCTTGATCAAAACCAAAAAACCTTGAACGTCGTGGATCCCGCCGAGCCTGTTGCGTCCAGTGTCAAAGGAACGGTCGCGTTAGATCATGATCCTGAGTATGTGGTTGTAAGCAACGGTGGACATTGGGCGTATGTGGTGGTGCGGGACGCTAGCACCGGCTACATACAAGCCATTAATCTTCAACGGCTCATACAAGGAAAAAACACGGATGCCACGCCACCTATAAAGGCAGGCAACGATGCAGCGTATGCGGCACTTAGCGAGTCTGGATCCAGATTGTTTGTGCCATATCCCGACAATCTTACAGTAGATGATTCGGGTGCTGTCGCAGTTATCCAAATCAGCGAGCAGGATTGCGAAGCCTTGTTGTGGAATATCGATGATTGTCCAGACTGTGACTATGGCGATTGCCTGACGCTCGCTACGATTAACGCCTACCGACCCGGATGGACGATTGAAGAAGCCGATCCCCTTTCCGATCCGAATGATGATGTGGCGAATGGTGTTGCACGTATTGAAAACGATACTCGCGCCCTCCTGCCGAGTACTCAGAAGATCGCCGCAGCGCTTGCCTGTCTGATCGACGGTTGCTGTGATGGTAATAGTTCGGAGCTTCAAGGGCCTTCAGGAGAGAAAGGTGACAAGGGCGACAAAGGAGAACCCGGAGACCCTGGTGAAAAAGGGATTAAAGGGGATCCTGGTGATAAAGGAGACAAAGGAGACAAAGGAGACAAAGGAGATAAGGGAGATAAGGGAGATAAGGGAGATAAAGGAGATAAAGGAGATAAAGGAGAACCAGGTGATGGTCTTGAAGTCGGCTTGACCCAAATTGACGCCTTAAGCTGGAAACATCGCACCCTAAATAACAGATTGGCCGATATCGTTCGGTTGAACGGCATCAATGCGCAAGGCCTGGTAATTGGATTTAACGGAAAAATTCTCTTCGACCAGGAAGATCAGGTTGAAGCAAACGAATTCAATAATATATTTCAGGTGCTCGCAGAACATAGAGTCCGTCCACAAGACCCCGAAGGTTTTGGAACTTATCTTAAATGCCATTGCGCGCTTGAGGGTGAGATGGTCCCGGTAATTGTCGAGTCCAACGGTGGAAGCGTTATCACGAAAGCGACGGAGGTGAGTGTCCCAACAAGCGCGGCAAATGGGTTAGCGTTTATTCTAGATGGAGACCATCTCACTGCAGCCTTAAAACCCAGGCTTTGGGTTCGCTTGCACGGTAATTTTGTGATCGACGTCAACCGAAAGGCCATTGATGCGGAATTCGTGCGCCGAGATTTTCCAACAGGGGATCGTCCAAGGGGCAGCAGCTCAGGTATTCAAGGCGGTTTATTTGAAAGCTGGCTCAAATTCAACCCTGAATAATTTTCTGGTTAAACGCAAGTTTTTGATGGAGCCACACGATGAATACTACAACCAAAAGTAAGCAAGGGTGCGCGACAAAACTGACTGTTTGTCCTGCATGTGGAGAATTGGAGTGTCTTTGCCGTCCCAGGTTTTTCGCCGGACAACTGCTTAGCGAAGAGGATCTTAATCGGCTTGATCGTTACATCCAAGGCAAGAACCGTCTACACAATCGCTATGTTCATGGCTGGGGTGTTGTGTGCGGGTTAAAGGTCAGCTGCGAGCCGTGCAGCGATCGTAATGTGTCTGTCTCGCCCGGCTATGCCATTAGTCCGTGTGGCGATGACATTATTGTATGCGAGAAAGATACGGTCGACGTATGTGCTTTGATTAAGAAGTGTCGAGAAAAAGAAATCGAAGAGTGTCGGCCGTATGGTTTTAAACCCGAATGCGATGATTGTGAAGAGCAATGGGTTTTAGCGATGCGATATCAAGAGTCTCCGAGTCGCGGTAGAACGGCGTTAAGAGACGGCGCATGTGGGGGCTGTGGAAAACCCAAAGATATCTGTGGTTGCGGTTCTGACGGTCACACTGGGAAATTCAAACGACGCGCAGCGCCCAGTCAGTGCGAACCGACCGTGATCTGTGAAGGTTACCGATATGAAATATTTCGAGCACCCGATGTGGCTGAGAAGGACGAGCAACGTGGTGATCTGGATCGTGGCGAATTGATTGAAGACTTTCTATGTTGCGTGAATCCACTCCTTAAGATTCTTAAACAAACTTTCCCGGAAGGTCACAATCGGCAAGAGCAGTTCCAGGTATGCTGCCGTATTAAACGCACACTCAAAGACTTTGTCGCACGAGCCCCCGTTGCGAATTGCGAACTGCTAGAGCGGATAAGCAGTATCGTTTGCCCTGATCCCAGCCTCGGTGATGCATTTGAGCAGGCAATGGATGAAACGCGGGTTCGAATCTTCGCCGTTATCTATGAGTTGCTGATAAATTGTCTTTGCAATTCGTTGCTTCCTCCCTGTCCTGATCCTACGCACGAAGTTCGGGTACCGTTGGCCGTTGTCACTGTGCGTTGCGGAGAATGTCGCGTAGTTCGAGTATGCAATTGGACAAAATTGAGACGATTCGTTTTGACTTCTCAGAACCTTCAATATTGGCTGTCCTGGTTGCCGTACGAACAGCAGCTGCGGTCTTCCCTCGAAAAATTATGCTGCGAACTTGGTGACATAAGAGAAAGGCTACCTGGGTCGGAACCGATTGAAGGAGACTTGCCGAACGAACCGGCATCAGAGATCAATGTGCTCCCCGGAATAGATTTAGATCAGACGATTAAGAGTCGCGACTTTGCCACACTTGCTCTTAGAGCCAATACCTCCAGAGCGGATGGTTTTACCTTACAAGAGCTAATGAGAGGTTTGGCTGGTAAACGATCAAAGGACGGTAGTTCGCTACTTACAGAACTTGAACAATCTAACCCCGGTCAGTTTTTCATCCATAACTTTCTGACTCAACCCAATATCGCGGCGGTACTACCCATATCGTCACAATTGGAAGAGCAGGGGATAGTCCAGGTTTTTTTGAAGTCACTTGCTTCTGCCGTTGCATCCGTCTCCGAAGGAGACCAGACAAGCGAAATCCTGGAACTTCGTACGCAGATTAATAATCTGCAAGCAGACGCAGCGCAGCAAAAAACCGAACTTGCTCAACTACGCGAACTAATCGCACCAACATAAACTGCGAGAGTATGGCTATGAATAGTGCATTCACGGAGCGCCCCCATTTTTTTGAAGGCCAATACTTAGGCGCTGACGATCTCAAAGTACTGGTCGACTATCATCGAATACAAGATGCCCGACACAATTTGGGGCTGCATACCTGGGGAATAGCAACGGGTCTTGAACTCACTGAAGTTGAAGTACCCAATGGCAGTATTGAAGTGTTTATCCAACCCGGTTACGCAATAGATGGATATGGACGTTCAATTGTTGTCCTTAACCCCCACAAGATATCGACACAAATTTTGGCCAATGCCCCAGCAGGTCTTATACCCATTTGGCTCCGCTACTCTCAGCACCAGTATCAGGGCATTCGTCAGGGCTTTGAGGTTTGCAATTGTGACGATGAGTTCGAGCGTGTAGGGGAGTCTTTCGCCGTTGAAGCCGGCCTCCGCAACAGTGTCGGTGATCGCCAAAGTGGCATCTTGCTGGCAGGTAACACTGAACTTGATGCCCGGGACGCATTACGTCGATTTGACGACGATGCTCCAATAATTTGTGACGGCTCGGTCCCACACCAGTTGTTTCCAGAAGATACCGATAAAGCACGCTGGTTAATTCCAGTTGGTTATGTAAGCTGGCTACCCGGTACGCCCGGTGTTTTTCAGGAACTCAATGATGACCAGCGACGGTTGTCACGAATCTTTCGTCGTCACGTAGGTGTTGTCACTGAGACGATTCAAGCAGCTAACGGCTTGATCCGATTGCGAACCCGTACCACTGAGTCTGATATCAATCAATCAAATGACACGATATGCGAGCGCACACAAATTCAAGTCGAAGATTTCGAAACAGACGCTGGTGCGATTGATTTTGAGGATTTGGTCTGGATTGAGGGAAACCTAAGGGTCGAGGGCAACGCACGGCTGTTCGGCACAAAGCTTGAATTGCGAGACGGGGAAGGAAGAGAACTGAATACTCCAATGTATCTTCGTCGTGGTCCGGGTAGTGCAACTGCACCGGAAAGCGGAAATCTTGAAGTCGTAGTAGGCCTTGATGATAGTGCGCGAGATAACAACCGATTTGTTATTGGCACCGCGGATAATGAAGGTAACCATGTTCCAAAAGTTGTTTTTACAGATGGCGGTAAAGTCGGTATAGGAGCACCGTCACCACAAGATTACTTCGAAGACGCAGATGATCTTGTAGTCAAAGGTAACGAAAGTCACGGAATCACAATAAGTAGTGGTACTGAAGCGACGGGCAATATTCGGTTCGCTCGTGGTGCGGCCGATGATGCGTCGCAGAGAGGACGAATTTCTTTTAATCATCTTTCAGACGTTCTGAGCATCGGAACCGGTTCAGGGAACGATGACCCACTTCGGGTTGCGCCAAGCGGTAAAGTGGGTATCGGCATTGATGATCCCGTCTCGCCCCTGCACGTTGGAATCGGTAGCGATGTCTCTCTTGCTGATAACTCAGGTTATTTGGTTATTGGTTCGATTGGGCATCGCAATATTGCAATGGACGGCAATGAAATACAGGCTAGAGATACGGGATCTCGCGCAACTCTCCATCTTCAGGCTGAAGGTGGTGGACTGGTTGTAAACCAGCATCAAGGCGAAGGCCGGCGATTACAAGTAACCCATGATGGAAGGCTTGGAATTGGAACTACCTCACCCGCAGGAAAGCTGGATGTGCATGGTCGAATTCTTCGCAATGGTGTGGAATTTTCAAAAACGGGGCACGCGCACAACGGTGGTATTGTTAACGTCCCTTGGGGAACCGTTGCAGATTGGAATATTTTTGTTTCTCCTAGAAGTATGGGACTGGAGGAGGGTGGATCTGAAGCTGACAATGCCCTGCTCAAATTGGAGTGCTTTGCTACGGAACAAACGACGTCGTGGCAAGTCACCGCGCGCTACAAATACAACTTCGCAAACAGTCCTGATGGCGAGTGGAAAGACGGGACTGCAAACTACCTTCTTGTGCCAAGATGATGGGGCTCTTGCTTGTGTGCTTTCGTGTCGCCAAATTCGCAAGATTCGACTTTGATGGAAGCTACTTTCAAAACTCACTTCGTGCTCAATGACAAAGTGAAAACAGCGTGACAGAGAAGGCAACAAAAATGAGTGATATGCACGGCGGAACTATAAAGCCATATGTCACGTGCTCGGGATAATTCCAGTTCAATCTCCATTGATCGCGTTCGCGTCGACTACACAGTGCCGCGCGATCATCCCGCTCCCCATAGGTTGCGTGAATATTTCGACCGTACTCTTGAGAAATCAACACCAGTCGCGCTCGAGAAAATGCTGACAACCTGGTTTGACTTACACAAAGACGATGTGTGGTTGATACAAACCCTAAAATGCAAAATGGATCTCGACGCCGATCATGAACGCGGTGTCATTGCGCGGCAGTGGGGCGAGCAGATAGCGAGAGAACTGGTTCATACCATTGAAACCCCCGACACTTCTGATGGTGTCTTGCACTTTCCTAGCTGGGGTGCATATCTATCACGTTTTTTGCTTGACCTGACAAACGGTCGAGCGTGGGGGCAATGGTATTACCGTGAATTCATAGGTCTCAAGCTACTTCCTATATCGGCTGCCATACGTACTGCGATATTAGACGATCCTCAAACGGGATTGAATGCATTACTCGAATTGAAAAGTGGGGAACGAGCTCAGGTCATCGGGAAACTGACAGCTAACGATGCCCGCCGCATTTTAAAAACTCTGGCTGGGTTAGAGAGTGCAGATGATGCAGAACCGAACAATCTGTTCGCCGAGGTGCTTACGGCAGCACAAGAATACAGTGGTTGTGAATCATTCCAAGCAAACACACCTTGGCAATCGGCACTTGGTTTTTATCTTCACGTTATTACTAAGGATTTACGTTACGGTGGAAATGCCCTTTACAAGACAGCGTTAGCGGTTACCACACTTGACCTAAACCTGAATGCGCCTCTATTAAACGCAATTGACAATGGTAGTCTGACGGATATCTATAGACTGGTCGGCGCGACGAATGGCGAACGCATTCTACCCTTGTTACAGCGATCATCTGAGGAACGACGTACGCTCGTAAACATTCTCGAATCCAAGCAAAACTCCGTCCCTTCACATTTTCCCACAGCGACAGATGAACCTTGCCATACCGATTTTGGAGGTCTTTTTTTATTATTCCCGTTTCTCGATGCGCTAAATTTAGACGATGCGGTTGAAGCTTGGCCTGATCTGGATGGTGTCGACAAAGCTAATCTGTTGCGTTTTCTAATTTCAGCCAAATGCAGGGGAAGCGCGCAGGCGACGGCACTGTTTCGTGATCCTCTAATGCGCAATTTAATGGGTCTTCCACCGCAACTAGATTTATGCGCTATAACAAACTGGCTTAAAACTATAAAACGCAGCCAATGGCGTAACTTACTCATCCATTTGACAAAACAACGTGTGCTGATAGACGACACCACATGGGGAGTAGTTAAATCAAAGTGGAATCACCACCCGATTATCGTATTGACGCAGTCCCACAGAAATTATTGGACTGCGATATTGAAGTATCGTCCTAATCAGCCGATTGCCGCGCTCGCGAATGATCTTGTTATGTTTTTGCCAGATGGGGCAGAGGTGAAAGAACTCGTGGACGAAACTGAGTCAGCCGGCTGCGACAACGCAAAAACTGAGAGATTAATTTCCGATCTCGAATTTCTCAGGGCGCCGGAAAACTTATGTCCGACCCAAGCGGCCGATTTCGCACTCAGTATTGCGGCACAAAACATACTTCGCGACTTTTCCTATCGATTAACAGGCTTTTCATCCTCGTCGCTGGCGTACCTTCAGATCAACTTTCTGAACATAAGGGCCAAAGTTGAACAGGAATCTGAACGACGCGTAGTGCGTTTATCCAGGCCGCCGCTTCATGTAATCCTCAACATGACGTCAATGACTCGAACTCGGTATTGCCTGCAGTGGCTTGGCGATCTGCCTGTTGAAATATTTCCGGACGATGCCCAGTGAACAAAGAGTTGATTGAATACAATGCTCTGGCGCTACAGCGATTAGATCTACTACTGCATCGGGAAATATTTCGATTGCGAGCGAATTACCAGTTGTCGCTCGATGAATTTCGAGGGCTTTATATTAGCGATGAACAAGTAGATGCTTATATCAATAAGGCACTTGCTTCTCATCCCGATATTCATGACATCGATGTGCTCACTAAGAAAGCCTGCGATTTGCATAGTATGCATGCGTCAAAAATTCCGAGGCAGTGGAGGCACGTCGTTGAAGAATTCGGCCTAAACGGATTTGAACAAGATGTATTGTTGCTAGCACTAGCGCTAGAGATAGATCTTAAATATGAAACACTTTATGGTTATCTCAATAATGACGTTACTCTCAAATATCCAACTATCGATTTGGCGTTACGGGTATTTCGCGATGACGCCACGTCGCATCACAAGCATCGACAATCGCTTTCGCCGCATGCCAAACTCTTCGCATACGGCTTGTTGGAAAATGTCGTTGGCAACAACACGCTTCAACGCTCCAGCCTTGCCGCCGGCTTTAGGCTAACTCCCGCACTAGTAAATTATCTGACCGATATACCGTTACATGATCCTAAGCTATCGAGCGTTGTCACGTTAAACCTTGTTGAACATGAAGAAATTAATGTAGCGCCAATAGCCCAGGCGGTTAAAAATCGAGTTAAGCAACTGGCGACATTATTTCGCTCTAAAATCTCTCCTGATTTTGTTGTTGTGGAAGGCGTGGAAGGCTGTGGAAGAAAACATGCGGGTCGATTGCTTTGTAAACAACTCGGACTCTGCATTATAGAAATCAACAGTGGTTTGCTTTCAACCAGCGATGAGAACGATCTCGATTTATTAACCCGGATATTGTTGCTAGCGCGACTGCACGGGGCCGGTATTTTGTTCAATGCTTTCGATGTGTTGATGCAAGACGACCCGGCAAGGCTTCGTATTTTAACGAATATACTGCCTCGTCTTGCTGCGGTCTCGGTACCGATTCTTTTGACCGTTCAACCGCAGACGCTGGGGCGCGAATCGCTTAAAAGCTATCGGGTCGTCAATCTAGAGTTACCTGAACCCGATATTACGGAGCGGCGGCGTCTATGGAATCTCTACCTACATGAGTCCGAACTTAATGTATCAGCGGCCGATATTGATGATTTGGTTGAACGATTCATTCTGACGAACGATCAAGTCCGAGCTGCGATAGATGCTGCCATTGTTGAGCGCGCGCTCAAAGCAAATGGCGAAGAAAAATCTAACCGGGACGTTTTGTTCAAAGCTGCGCGCGATCAGTCAATAGGCGAAATCGGCAAACTCGCGCAAAAGGTGTCGCTAAAATTTTCCTGGAACGATTTGGTTTTACCCCGTCCAACGCTCAAGCGTGTGAAAGAAATAACTGCCGCCATCCAGCATCGAAATAAAGTTTATAAGGAATGGGGTATGGAGCGTCGTGTGCATAACGCTAATGGACTCATGGTGTTGTTTAGCGGTGCATCAGGCACCGGCAAGACAATGACCGCAAGTGTGATTGCGCGAAATATCGGGTTGCACTTATATCGAATAGATCTCTCCGGAATCGTATCCAAATACATTGGCGAGACAGAAAAAAACCTCGACAAAATTTTCGCAGGTGTGCGGCGAGCCAACGCCATTCTTTTTTTTGATGAAGCCGACGCACTGTTTGGAAAAAGATCCGAGGTTAAGGACGCCCATGATCGTTATGCCAACATCGAGGTGGCTTATCTGCTGCAGAAGATGGAAGAGCATGATGGAGTGGTGATCCTTGCGACGAATTTATCTAAGAACATGGATCAGGCGTTTTCTAGGCGCATGCACTACGTCGTCGAGTTTCCAAAGCCGAGTGCGGAGCATCGAGAGCGCTTATGGCGGGGAATTTTTCCATTGGATACACCAGTGACAGAGGATGTGGATTTTGTGTTTCTTGCTAAGCAATTCGATAACACCGGGGGCGATATCAAAAACATTGCACTGGATGCAGCATTTTTGGCCGCGGAGAATGGGCAAAGGGTGGAGATGGAGCAACTGATCAAGGCGATGAGTCGGCAAATGATCAAGCAAGGGAAAGTGCCGTCGGCTACAGATTTTAAGCAGTACCATGGTTTGATCGATGTGTGACTGAGGGCAGCTAGATTGGTTCATGGGTAAAAACGCGGCCGCGACTAAAACGGAAAAGACTACTGGTGAATCCGGCTCACGATCCGGATCCGCTAAGCTTTTGGCAGTTGAAACGAATAACTCGCTGGGTTTTAGCGGCGTTGCAGAAAACCTCGCAATCCAGCGTGCATTCGGTGGGGGCATTGTTCAACCGAAGCTGACGATCAGTCAGCCAGACGATCCTTACGAAAAGGAAGCGGACCGGGTGGCGCATGAGGTGATGCGTATGCCAGTTGATGGCGAGGTACCCAAGATCACCCCGTTGTCGCCATCAGTTCAGCGGATGTGTGCGGGATGTGAGGAGGAATTAGTAGAAAATGGTGCCACCGTCCGCTCAGTCGCGCAACGGCAGGCGTTAGAAGAAGAGGAAGATAAGTATTTGCAAACTACGCGCGAAGCAAACGTTCCGGCCGCGCCAAAGTCAGATTTTTCGTCTTATCTTGATTCGATGAAAGGGGGTGGGCAGCCGCTGTCATCCAAAACTCGCGCTTTTTTTGAGCCGCGCTTTGGGTGTGATTTAAGCAAAGTAAAAGTCCACTCTGATTTGGCAGCAGCAGACTCGGCTCAGTCTATTCGTGCTCGTGCCTTTACTCAAGGATCTGAGATAGTTTTCGGACCGGGAGAATACTCGCCGGAGAGTAAAAGAGGCCAATCACTTCTCGCCCATGAACTCACGCACACAGTTCAACAGTCAAATTTGGCGATGCAAAGCATGTTAGCTGTTCAGCGAGAACCCAAACGAAAAAAAAATGAAAATAACAGTGAAGTCGATAACACTGAAAGCTTTACCTATGATGGTACAACTGTAAGCGGAAGCCAAGCGGATGTTGAGCAACAACTCCTTGCGCATGTTGCAAAAAAGGGTGAAACCGAAGCAGCCACAAATTTTGTTAGTGGGTTTAAGGGAAACTACTACACCACTTGTCAAGATGGAGGCGCCGGTTCGGAAGGTGCGCCGGGAGTCGGTGGTACTGAAGAAGCAGCACGAATGGCGTGTAAATTAGATGCTGCACTCACAAGTGTTAACTCCAAATTTAAAGGTGTGCGCGATAAATTCAAACCTAAGGCACAAGATATTCTGAGAGGCTTGTTAAACGAGAGTAAAGTACGCATTGAGTCCGAAAGGATTCGCTATGGTCTGACAAAAGAAGATACATCCAGTGGCGCCGAGGGTGGGGTCGCGACGGATAACCCAGGCAAGAAACATTCAATAGATCAGGATAGTGTTGATACCAAGGGCATGGTGGCGGCCGCCAAAGCTCTCGCCGAGAAGCGCAAGGAGATAAAGAATCTGCAAGATCAGCAAGCATTAGTTGTTCCTCAAAGTGGGTCGACCAGTGGTGGCTCAGGCGCAGGGGCGGTCCCTGATCCCAATCAGGAGGAATTCGAACGAATAGGAACGAAAATTTCCGAAGCCAGCAGGGAATTAAAAATACTTCGTCACGCTTTCGAAGCACGCTACCCGGTATTGAGCTCCTTTCAAGAAGAAGGAAGCGAAAATACTCATAGTTTAGATACAGTGGGATATGGGTCTTGGGAGGAAACAGCCCGGGTATTGATGGTGGAAATTAACAAACGTAAAGCCAATATAGACAAAGTACGATCTGGACTTGATGGGGGTGAACTGGATGTATTTACTCTGCCCAAAATTGTCGCAATGACCAGTCAGGTGCAACAGCTTGAGCAGGGTAGTTGGCAGCGTGTTGTTGTCAACGACGCAATGAAAGAGGCGAAGAGCGATTTGAGTGCGATGGCCATAGCAGCGATAAGTATTGGTCTTGGCTTACTCGCGGCAATTCCAACTGGTGGCAGCAGTTTGGCGGTGGGTATTAGCGTCGCGGCTGGTGCCACAGCTATCACTATCGACATCGTTCAGCTAATGGAAGATCTCGAAGACTTTGAAATGAAAGAAGCTTTGGCCAACACGGATTTTGATAAAGCACGCTCCGTCTCTCAAGACGACCCTTCATTATTTTGGTTGGGACTGAGTATTTTGGCCACCATACCAGTAGTCGGTGATGCCTCAGACGTATTTAAAACACTACGTGGGCCAGTTCGTCGAGCGCTTAGCGCACCGATGAGTGAGCTGGACGATGCGCTGGAGCATTTGAAGAATACCTCGGTGCGAGGTGGCCACAGTAATCTAGCTGAGCAAGCTGCCCACACTGTTAAGAAGTTGCGCAGCAAGGGAGGTAAAGCGGCCCATGAAGTGCTAGGAGGTGTAGGTGAAGAATCGCGAGTGGTGCGGATCGCGACTGAAAATGTCACTAAGGAAGCGGAATCCGCAAGCGTGCTCGCCAAAGTTTCCGGTCCAGATGGTCATACGATTACGGTCACTAAAAACGGATGGCTGGTTATATGTTCAAGTTGCGATCAAGTGCGAGGACAATACGCGACAGAACTCGCGGAAAACCCAGCGCTGTTGACTCGCTTGCAATCTGCTGAAGAACTATCGCGACGTGCAGCTAAAGAATCCGATCCTCTGATAGCTAAACAAATAGCAGACCAGGCTGGACAGCAGACAAGTGATATTACCCGACAGCTAGAAAAAGCCAAGCGGGACAAAGTTCTTGAAATGAAAATTAAAAAAACTAGCACGAAATATAATATTGACACGGTCAGGCTAGCGGATATTTTATCGAAGGTGGAAATGAAGTTGGGCAAATTCAATTTGCCTCCCGATGCCATTACAAGAATCATGCGCAATGCACCGCATGCCAGCGCTATGAAGGGCCAACTTTTCGAAGAAATTACCGCCAAGCGGGTGCGTGAGATGATTAAAAGACAGATCTACGCAGGGGGAAGCGGCCAGACCTTGATGAAGAAAATCGAATTTTTTGATGGTCATAGATTGACGGACGCCAACGGAAACCAAGTTTCTGACGGACTCGTAGGAGTGCTCGATGGAAATACTCTGTATGTTGACCGTATATTTGAAATGAAGTCGGGAAAGCCAGCTTCACGAGAATTGAAAAGAATTCGTGCAAGTCGTAAGTCAGGGAACGCGAAAGCGTTAAAGACGGCCCATGCCAAAGTAGATAAACCCAAAGAATGGCCTGAAAACGTGAACGAAGCGATAAATGATGTGAAAGAGCAAGCCTTGCTGAATGGAGATCCTGTACTTGCCAGGAAAAACAGCCGTCAAATACTGCTAGAACACCGTGCGGAAGTAGAGAAGGCACTTGCTCGCATACCGGTAGTGGAAGATGGTCAAATACATAAAACCTTTGAACGCTTGGCTTCGGGAGAGGATGGACCGAATCAGGTATTTCTTGATAGGGGGTCAATGCCAATAGATGTTGTGAATATCAACCGCTCAACGCCGATAACAGCCGTATTACCCAGCGATGTAAAACTCGCCAGAAAAGCAGGAGAGGTACCGACATCGTTTGACGATCTTACGGTTGAATTGTGGAATTCTGAAGTCAAGGCAGCTGATCTTTCGGCGCCCTTTAGCGAGTTAAAAAAGGCTGTCAATGACGCTAAAAAAAATCAGTAAGATGGTAACCAAAGAGCTCAAAATTAGAGAGCGGGGTCAGGTTTTTCATCGTGAATTGCTGCACACTTTAGCCGCTATATGGCGAAGCGACTCCGACTAGAGTTTCGCAATGCGCTTTATCATATAATCTCACCGGAGGAATAGACGGAAATATTTATTTCTCGGTGATGCACATCGTCATCAGTGTTCGAATGTATTGACTGGTGTTTGACGGTGGGTTCGATTCTTGGCGCGCGCGTATTGTTTGATGGACAATCATTACCAATTGTCTCGTCAACGTACGCGATGTGTTCTTCATCAAATCTCGGTAGTGCACTTTAGTAAAGCCGAATATCTGTTGACTATCCGAAACGGAAGTTCGCCTCTAGAGCGTACTCTTGACTTGGTCGAATCCTTGGAACTTGCACTGTTCGCTCAGTGTGGATTGTGGCATGTGCTTCTTTCACTGACCTGCGATATCTAATTCCGTGATTTCGGAATCCAGAATGAAGTGGATCTTTGGTTCATCGATAATTTACCAAACGTTCGGGAGCTGCGCTCGCTACTGACCGTTTAGAATCTCCCCAACGGTCCTTCAGGTAGGACCATTTATTGTTCGTAAAGAGATGGCTTTCACGCGGTCTGTGGTTTCGCGGCCGGATTCTTCGTCAAGGCAATGGGGTTTGTGAGTCCTGTAGCTTGCGAGTAAAAGCGGAACAGAAAAGAGGCCCAATAGTGAGGTTGCTTTGTCATGATTTTATACGTTTGTCGCTAACGATTTGCGTGGTCGATTTTCTCAAAGCGTGTGAATCCGCAAGGTAGTCTCCGCGATCTATGCCATTTTTCCGCAGAAGGCGGCCAAAGCTGCGGCGTTCTCTCTTCGCCATTCTTGCTGCCAGAGAAACATTGCCAGCGGCTCTAAGCATGAGCTGATGAAGATACTGCTTTTCAAATTCGTCAACAATATTTTGTCGTGCTTCTTTGTAACTACATTTAAAACTTGAATCCGTTAATTTTACCGTTGGTGGGTCGGTTTTAGAGCCACAGCAATTCTTTCCTTTTATTCGAATTATAGAAGCGTCTGATAGCAGAAACTCTCTATGTATCAGATTCTCAAGTTCTCGAATGTTACCCGGCCACTGTTGGGACGCTAGCCAATCGAGACTGTCGGGGTGCAACACTTTGGGTTTAACTTCGTATAAGTGGCTAAGCCGACGGACAAAGTAACGTGCTAGAAGACCGATATCTTCTTGCCTATCACGGAGTGAGGGCATTTTTAATCTGACGACGTTGAGTCGATAAAAAAGATCTTCGCGAAAGCCTCCTTGTTCGACCGCTTCTTCTAGTTGTAGGTTGGTGGCGGCGATAATCGAAATCTTTCCCTGTATTAGCTTTGATCCACCCAGTGGTCGATATTGCTGGTCCTGAAGAAAACGCAATAGTGATACTTGAGTTTTTTGAGACAGGCTATCAACTTCGTCGAGAAATAAAGTTCCACCTTCCGCTTTCGCAATAAGCCCGGGTTGCGCATTCCTTGCGTCGGTAAAGGCGCCTCTTTCGTGACCAAATAACTCGTTCTCAAATAACTCATCGGGGTAAGCACCGCAGTTAATGGGAATAAAGGGTTTATCACTGTGCGGACTCAGGTAGTGAAGAGCACGAGCCGCAAGTTCTTTCCCGGTTCCTGTTTCACCTTCAATTAATATTGTTGCGCGGCAGCCAGAAAAACTTTTAATCAGCCGGACTACTTGTAAAAACGCTTCAGATTGACCAAATACATTTAGTGAATGGAGTTCCTGAACCGAACCGGCGCAAGGAAGCAGGAGTGGTAACGGTGCAGGCAGTGCTGCGAGGTGATTTATCGATTGCGTAAGTTCTTCATAAGAACACGGCCACTTGACGGTGTCACTAAACAGGTTTGACGGTTCGCGACAGCTGGGGGAATTTTCTGTTTCGATACATAGCAGCGGTGTGCCAGTATCTTTGAAGCAAGTAATTGTTTTCTCAAATTCAGCTCTCCATGCGTCACAGAAGACGGCAAACACATCGCAGTCTGTCAGTCGACCGCTGTCCAAGCATTCACACGCATCACATCGCGTGACAGAAAATTCCATCCGCTCGAGAACCTGGCCTACAGTTACCGCCTGCGAGGTCTGTGAAAAATGCAGCAGTGTGACTGCTGGTAGCTTGTCCATTCCTCCTCTCCTTTTCACTTCTAATATTTAAAAGAAGTGAATAGTTCCTCGAATTGCAAACACCGAGTTGATAAACCCAAAGTGCTAACTCCATTATTAGACTTCAGTTTGAATTGTCAATATTTCGAGGGAATACATCCAACAGTTTGCTTTTTTTAACAACCTACTAGATCGACTTACACCAATAAAATGTGAGTTTTCGCACATCTTTTTGGACTTGAGTTTGCTAACTATCGTTGGCATTAAAGGCAAACCACGAAGTTCATCTCAAGAACTTACCAACGTGTAGTCGCGATGAAACCAGCGAGGATGGACTGAGTAGAAATTGAGAACGATTTCCAATTTTGTATCAACGTATCTTTAACGAAACACCGTTTTTTATTTTCGACTCGTACCCTGGGCCTGACACCACATTCGGGCGTGTTTAGGAATGATGCACGGACTAGAGTTTAAAGATAATCCTTAAACGTGACTGATTGAAGGGTGAATCACCCCCGGATTTATCGGAGACCGGTTTGTTTGAATCACCCCGGATTTATCGGAGACCGGTTTGTTTGAGTCCTGCTGCTTTCGCTGACTCGGTTTGTCGATAATACATCATTTCATATTCTACAGGCGGAATATGTCCAATCGGTTCAAGTAGTCGTCTGTTATTAAACCAATCGATCCAATCAAGTGTGGCACGCTCAACTTCATCAATACTTTTCCAGGGTCCCTTGTGACGAATGACTTCCGTTTTATAAAGGCCATTAATGGTTTCAGCCAGCGCATTGTCGTAGGAGTCGCCAACACTGCCAACGGAAGCTTGGATGCCTGCTTCGACTAATCGTTCACTATATCGAATGGATAAATATTGACGCCCTTCTAAATGTCAAGTCGCAAATTGGGACTGATTGATCTGCTGGTTTCGGTTGCGTAAAAGGAAGTATATTTCTCTGGCAATGTATCGTTTCAGACATCTTAGCGCTTCAAGTTTGGACAGGCCATCGGCCTGTCGCCTTCGCACGTAATCTTGTGTTCTCGGGTCTGTTCGCAACCGACCAATAGCAATGATGTGCAAGGCACTGTTGGCCGCTCTATCACCTCCCCGATTTAGTCGGTGTCGCTTAGTCTGTCCTGACGAGGCTGGAATCGGACTCGTGCCGCAAAGCGCCGCGAAACTCGCTTCTGATCGGAGTCGTTCAGGGTTATCTCCTGCGGTAATGAGTAGCTGAGAGGCCGATTGATAGCCGATAGAATTTCTACTGATAAGCTCAGGGGCTAACTCGTCCACAATTGCCGCGATCATCACATCCAGATCCGCTATTTCATCATGTAGTTCAAGGTAGCGCCGAGCTAAGGACTTTAAGGCGATTCTGTAAGCCGTCGTGACTCTTCGGTAGTCGGTCATATCCGGTCGCCAGGCAGCCAGCATCCGAATCAATTGCATTCTCGTCATGCTCCGTAGCTGATCGCGAAGGTCGTCGGGGGCCGAGACAATATTCATCTGGATCATTTGCAACGCTACCCGACGGGCCGCCACTGCAGTCTTGCGACAAACGTTGAGCACCCTTAGGGACTCGATCATGCCGTCACGCGCCTTGGGAGTAACGGTACGAATTCCTGCAAACGCAGCATGGGCCGCATTTTCGGCATCGATGGTATCGTCCTTGCCACGTTTGCGTCGATCAAACCTGTCGGGTGCAGTCACCTCAAGAATTTCGATGCCAGCCCGCTGCAAATATCGCATCAGGCCTGCACCATAGGTACCCGTACACTCTATCCCAATGCGCTCAACAAAACCGAATGCACGCATCCAACTCAACATCGATTTGTAACCGTGCCTGGTCGTTGGAAAAAACTGACTACCCAACACGCGATCATGCGCATCAACGATAGCGGCCACATGCATGTCTTTATGCGTATCAACTCCACCCACAACAGGCGTTTTTTGCTTGTCCACTGCTTACTCTCCAGTATGTTCAAAAAACTCTGGTGGAATTCCACCAGGTCATACTGCTTGGACAAGACAGTAAAGAGACAAGCCATCAGGCCCTTCTTCGGTCACAGGCAGCGACGTGGTGAAACCACGTTGCAAGATGTTCCCGGGTAGCCGACAGGTCCGGGGAAAGACACTGATCCATGGTCGATCAGAGTGCGGGTCAGGAAACACGAGAACCCTCGCAACACCAGATAGTCCATCATCGGTCGATCGCTGTGCGAGTCAACTTACCCAGAAACACCTGGCACTTACATTCTTACTATCACTGTGGTGAATGAGACCGGTATGTTTACCTCTGGCCCATAAGGCTTGCTCTAACGCATCCATGACGCTGTCGGTGTGTAGTGAACGTGAGACACGCCAGCCGACGATGAAACGCGCAAACACATCCACCACAAAGGCCACATACACAAATCCAGACCAGGTGGCCACATACGTCAGATCAGCCACCCAAAGTTGATTGGGACGTGTGGCTGTAAATTGCCGATTAACCAGATCCAAGGGTTTTTCGTCATGTGTTGATGGAATTGTCGTTTTGCAACGTGCACCCCGTCTGACGCCCGCAAGTCCTAATTTGCGCATCAATCGCTCTACCGTGCAGCGTGCGACCTGAATCCCTTCACGGTGTAACTGACGCCAAACTTTAACCGCACCATACACGTCGTTATTCTCATGCCACAGCCGTTTAATCTGCACCTTGAGTTCATCGTCCCGTTTCGCACGTGCTGAACGACAGCCTGGATCACGTTCATTTGATTTGTGTTTGTAATACGTCGACGGTGCAATCGGCAATACCGCACAGATCGGCTCGACACCGTAGATCGATCGATGTTGATCAATGAAAGACACCATTACTTCGCTTTGCGGTCGAGCTCCGCCTGGGCGAAAAAAGCCGCTGCTTTGCGTAAAATCTCATTGGCACGCTTTAGTTCTCGGTTTTCTCGTTCAAGCGCTTTTGTATAGTGGGCTTGATCGGATGTCACACCCGATCTGATACCCCGATCAATCTCAGATCGTTGAATCCACTTCCTCAGCGTTTCTGGCGTACAGCCAATCTTTGCAGCTACTGATTGCGTGGCTGCCCAGCGCGATGCATGGTCTTGTTCGCTGGTGAACACCAATCGAACTGCGCGTTCCCGTACTTCGGATGAATAGGTCGGTTGTTTCTTCATTGGCTAATCCTCTCAAAGGTTTTAGCCTCCGACAATCCCGGGGTGATTCAGTATGCCGAAGCGCCAGCTTTCCTACGGATGATTCCATCCGTGTGGGTGCGTTCAGTGTAGCGATACACCGGGCGCACCCGACTTTCCTACCCATAGGGTGAAAAAGGTCCCCGTTTTGGATCGGATATGGATTATCCGATTCAAACGAGGGGGGCCGAATCGCTGAATGGAGGACTCTTAACAGTAGTCAGTTCTCCATCAGGCGATGCCCGTGATGTGAAGTCTCGGTAGGTGAACCCCGCATCACAGACAGGGCGGTGATGGTGTGCACGCATAAGGACAGCAGTGTGCCAAAGCTCCATCACCGAATCACGCTGCCCCTGGGCTGGATGCGTCCGCTCAGCCGTCAACGATCAAAAGGCCCGGCTGCGCGACGTGATCAGCCGTAAAAATCCGTCACTAGCTTGGCGACTTCAGATCGATCGAAGTCCTCAAGCACCACCGAACTGCGGTTCGCGGGAGGCGGAACAACACTAAGCACATTTGTCACGTATCGAGATGGATAGATGACTGGAATCAGAACATGAGCAAAACAAGACAAATAGTCGGAATCCCAGAACCCAGGGATTTCGGCCCGAGTGGTAGAGGGCAATGACATTGAAACTGACATTGAACTCATACAGGAGACAGTACATTGACCCGATTGGAATGGGAGTTGAAACAAATGGTCTTGCATAATCGTGATGGGGCCTATGCCACCCGGCATGACCGCTGGATGCAACTGCAGTTGTTTGCCAAGCAACTGCAGGAAATGGGCTATCGGCGCATGCAGGCGAAGTCATTACGTAAGACCCATGTCGATGCCCTGATAAATCGCTGGCAATCCGAGGTATCCGGTCATACCGGGGAACCCCTGGGTGCCAAGACCTTAAAGAACCGACTATCCAACCTACGTTGGTGGGCACAGAAGATAAATAAGCAAAACATCATCCCACGCGACAATGAAGATATCGGTATCAAGACAGAGACACACTCAGAACGATCAAGGGCAAGAGAACTTAACCCCAAAGCCTTGGCCGAGGTGGCGTCAGCGCATATTGCCTTGAGTCTGGAGTTGCAACGCCACTTCGGCCTGCGCCGCGAAGAGGCCATCAAGATACGGCCCCTGGAAGCCGATCATATCGATCACATTGAACTCCGGCCCAGTTGGTGCAAAGGGGGCAGGGGACGGCGTATTCCGATTACTAACGAAAAACAACGTGACGTATTGGAACGTGCTAAAGCTCTGGTCGGTCCTCTGTCCATGATTCCGGACGGGAGTAATTACCGTCAACACCTGCAGACCTGGAAAACAGAAACCCGCAAGATCGGTTTGTCCAAGACCCATGGCCTCAGACACCGGTTCGCACAAGAGCTGTATCTACGATTGACGGGTTTCCCGCCACCTTTGGCCGGTGGACCGAAGCGTGCACAGTTATCCGAGCACCAACGACAACAAGACCGACAGGCCCGAGAAACCATCACAGAGATTCTCGGGCACAGTCGCTTGAGTGTTACGAATACGTATTTAGGGAAGTAAGTCATGGTCGAGCCAATGCTACTGACAATCAAGGCTGTCGCAGACCGGCTAAGTGTATGCCCCCGTACGGTGCACCGAATGATGGAGCGCGGTGAGTTACCCAAAGTAAAGGTTAGAGGCGCGGTCCGAATTCCGGCCAAGGCGCTGGCAGATTGGGTGGAACAATCCACGCATCTGCCGGATAATCGTCCTTGCGCTGAGTCGGTATCGCGTAAAGGAGAAAGCCTATGCCATACCGACGCAAAAACAGTCCGCATTGGTGGGTGTCATACGTCACACCGAGCGGGCAAAGAGTTAGATGTTCTACTGGGACAAGTAACCGCAAGGAAGCCAAGGCCCTGGAGGCGAAATGGAAAGTAGAAGCCTTTAAGGCCAAGCAATGGGACGAGGAGCCGCCGCGTTCGTTTGACGAAGTGGCCCTCGAGTATCTGAAATCGCGCCAAGAGCTGCGCAGCATTGACGATGTGCGCTATTTCATCAAACGGTTGCGGCTGCATTTTGCGAGCTGTGTGATGAATAATCTCAAGGCGAATGATGTTAGGTCGTACATCGAGAGTCGGAAACAAGACGGTGTCAGTAATGCCACTATTAATAGGGAACTAGAAGTGTTATCAGCGGCGATCAATCACGCTAACCGGGAACTGGACTGGGAACTACCCAACCCGGTATCGGGACGCAAATTAAAAGAACCCGAAGGACGGGTACGCTGGATCACACCACAAGAAGCGGAATCATTGTTGAACACAGTGCGGCGTTCGAATTCGACACCGTATCTCGCGGATTTCATTACCATTGCTTTGCACACCGGCATGCGTTGCGGGGAAATCCTGGGACTCGAATGGCGACGAGTGGACTTCAGTCAACGCTTAATTCATCTTGAGGCGAAACACACCAAGTCGGCCAAACGCCGTTCGATACCGATTAACGATGTGGCGCGAGCGTCATTGGCCAATCGTATGCGTTATCGCGCGATGCATTGTTCGCAAAGTCCTTGGGTGTTCTGTAATGCACAAGGGCACCGCATTGCCACGGTCAGAACGAGCTTTATGACCGCTTGCCGCAGAGCGGGGATTTCCAACTTTCGGATCCACGATTTGCGACACACGTGCGCCGCCTGGTTAGTGTCCGCCGGTGTGCCGTTATCGGAAGTGCGTGATCTTTTAGGTCACAGTACGGTGATGGTGACGGAGCGCTATGCGCACCTCGCACCGGAGAATGTAAGAGCAGCCGTCACGCAACTGGAAGACATTCAGTCACATTTTGGTCACACTAAAGTAGTTTGTGAAGTGGACGTGCCCGCTAAGTCATTGATTTAATTGGCGCGCCCGGAGAGATTCGAACTCCCGACCACCTGGTTCGAAGCCAGGTACTCTATCCAACTGAGCTACGGGCGCGTGGTTTTATTGTAACGTGAGTATCAGCAAATCGGGTTAATTTGTGGGTTCGAGTTTGGTTCGAAGTAATTCGTTCACTTGTTTTGGGTTGGCCTTACCCTGGCTCGCTTTCATGACCTGCCCGACGAAAAAGCCAAATACTTTTTGCTGCCCTTGCTGATATTGTTGTACTTGTTCAGGATGAGCAGCGATCACATCATCGACGAGATTCTCGATGGCTGAGGCATCGGTAATTTGTTTCAGTCCGCGTGATTCGATAATTTCGTCCACCTGGCCTTCACCGTTCCACATGGCTTGAAACACGTCTTTAGCAATCTTGCCTGAAATGGTACCGTCATTGATTCGCTGAATGAGTGTGCCGAGCATTTCTGATGTTACCGGAGATGCATCGATTTCAATTTCGGATTTATTGAGACGACTAAATAGTTCGCCGGTAATCCAGTTAGCAGTCGTTTTTGCATTGCCGTTCGCAGATTTAACGGCCGATTCAAAATAGTGAGCGAGTTCCTTGTCCGCGGTCAGTTGCCGGGCATCACCAACGTCTAATCCGTATTGTTCAATAAAGCGCTTGCATTTGGCATCAGGCAACTCCGGCAGGTTTTCTTGTATCTCTTTGACCAACGCTTCCGTCAACTCTAAAGGCGGCAGGTCCGGGTCCGGGAAATAACGATAGTCGTGTGCGTCTTCCTTGGTGCGCATGGGCCGCGTTTCATCGCGATCGGGATCGTACAGCCTGGTTTCCTGTATTACTTCGTTACCGTTTTCGAGTATATCGATTTGTCTCTCGATTTCGAATTCAATGGCCCGTTCAACGAATCGAAACGAGTTGATATTTTTTAGCTCCGTTCGTGTGCCCAGTTTGGTATCTCCGGTCTTGCGTATGGACACGTTCGCGTCGCAACGAAACGAGCCTTCCTGCATATTGCCGTCGCACACTTCTAGGTATCGCACCAAAGTGTGCAGTGTCTTGAGATAAATCACAGCTTCAGCGGCACTACGCATGTCAGGTTCCGACACCACTTCCAGCAGGGGTGTGCCGGCCCGGTTCAAATCGATGCCGGTCATGCCATGAAAATCCTCGTGCAGAGATTTACCCGCGTCCTCTTCTAGGTGTGCCCGCGTAATGCCGACTACTTTTTCCTCACCGTCTATATCAATAGTTAAACGACCTTTGCCAACGATTGGAATTTCGTATTGGCTAATTTGATAGCCTTTGGGTAGGTCAGGGTAAAAGTAATTTTTGCGGGCAAATACAGAATGACGGTTGATTTCCGCATCGATGGCCAATCCAAACTTCACGGCCATGCGTGCTGCATCGTGGTTCATGACCGGCAACACACCTGGCAAGGCGATGTCGACCGCGCAGGCCTGGATATTTGGTTCGGCACCGTAACGCGTTGCCGCTCCGGAAAACATCTTGCTGGTGGTTTGCAGTTGTACATGGACTTCAAGTCCGATAACGGGCTCCCAGGTCATAGTGATTCCCGCCGAGAACATTCGCAACCAAGGTCGCTTCTACCGGTCGTCATTACTCAAAACCTACTGGAATTTGTCGGTGCCAGTCAGTTTCAGTCTGAAAACGATGGGCGACATTGAGCACCCGTGCTTCATCAAAATAACTCCCGATAATATGCAAACCAACCGGTAGTCCCTCATTGTCGAAACCTGCAGGAATGGAAATCGCCGGCAATCCTGCGAGATTTACCGAATTCGTAAAAATATCGTTCAGATACATAGCTACGGGATCTTGGGTTTTTGTACCCTTTTTGAACGCAGTTGTAGGAGTGGTCGGCCCCAACAATACATCGCATTTTTCAAAGGCTTGTTCAAAATCCCGGGCAATTAAACGTCGCAATTTCTGCGCTTTTATATAGTATGCGTCGTAATAGCCGGAAGAGAGTGCATAGGTGCCGATCATAATGCGGCGCCGGACTTCCTCGCCGAACCCTTGAGAACGGGTTTTTTTGAACATGTCGATCATGTCGTCATAGTCATCGGCCCGGTAGCCGTATCGCACACCGTCAAAACGGGAAAGATTCGACGATGCTTCGGCCGGCGCAATGACGTAATAGCAAGGTATGCTGGCATTGCTGTTGGGCAAGTCGACATCGACGAATTCAGCGCCGAGCTTTTCAAACTTATTAATCGCCCGATCGATGACTGTTGCTACTTCATTATCGACACCTTCGCCAAAAAACTCTTTCGGTAGACCAATGATTAAACCGCTCAAATCATCGTTAAGAGTAGTCGTATAGTCTGGGACGGGCGCGTCGACGGATGTGGAGTCTTTTTCGTCAAAGCCGGCCATCGTATTGAGTACGATAGCTGCGTCTTCGGCGCCGACAGTAATGGGTCCGCCCTGGTCCAGCGAGGAGGCAAATGCCACCATGCCATAACGGGAAACCCGTCCGTAGCTTGGTTTAAATCCTGTAACGCCGGATAAAGCTGCCGGCTGGCGGATAGAGCCACCGGTATCAGTACCCGTCGCAAATGGAGACAAGCGTGCGGCAACTGCGGCGGCTGAACCGCCGGAGCTCCCGCCCGGTACGGTTTCTTGATCCCAGGGATTGCTGACTGGACCATGATAAGAAGTCTCATTGGAGGATCCCATGGCAAATTCATCCATGTTGGTTTTACCCAAAATGATACTGCCCGCCTGTTTGAGCTTGTTTACAACGGTGGCGTCATAGGGTGAAACGAAGTTCGACAACATGCGTGAACCGCAGGTGGTCGGTAGACCTTTGATACAAAAAATATCTTTATGAACCAATGGAATACCTGTTAAACTTCTAGTCTTTTCTGATCTAATTACTTTGTCCTGCTGTCGTGCGGTGGATAGGGCGTGATCCGCATCGACGGTGATAAGCGCGTTCAAATCTGAGTGCTGGTCGATTCGGTTCAGGAAGTGTCGGGTCAGCTCTTCGCTGGAGTAATCACCGGCACGCAGACCGGCTGCCAGTTCGACCAGGGTTTTACGATGTGGCATGTTTGATAACGCAGGTTAACGAATCGTAAGATGGTGGCTGATCGCTATTCGATGACTTTGGGCACCAGATAAAGACCTTTTTCAACTTCAGGTGCGATTTGCTGGAATTCCTCCCGTTGATTACTCTCAGTGACTTCATCGATGCGCATACGCAAACTCGTATCTTTCGGATGCGCCATGGGCTCCACACCATCGGTGTTAATGGCTTTCATTTGATCGACTAAATCCAGAATCCGTGACAAAGTGACAGTATGTTTTTCAACTTCGTCGTCGGTGATATCGAGCCGCGCTAGATTTGCAACGTGTTTTATATCTTCAGGTATGAGTGACATTAATTTGATGAATAATGCTCAAAGTAAATCGCGCGAAAAGTAACATATTAACCTATGGTTGAATACGTTGCCCACGGTTGCTACATTACATCGGTTTTTGGCCCTCCAACGAACCCAAACACCAACTCTTAATGTTTAAACGCCTTCTTGGATTGTTCTCCAACGATCTTGCCGTTGATCTCGGTACCGCCAATACGCTGATTTATGTCCGTAACAAAGGTATCGTTTTGAACGAGCCGTCGGTGGTGGCGATCCGGCAAATGGGTGGTGGCGTCAACAACAAGACGGTGTTATCGGTGGGGCAGGATGCCAAGATGATGTTGGGTCGCACACCCGGCAGTATACAAGCGATAAGACCTATGAAAGACGGGGTTATTGCTGATTTTACTATCACCGAGGTGATGCTCAAATATTTCATTCGCAAGGTTCAGGAGAATCGTTTTTTCGCCAATCCACGCATCATTATTTGCGTGCCCTGCGGTTCGACACAAGTGGAACGGCGGGCGATTCGTGAATCTGCTAGTGGCGCTGGTGCGCGCGAGGTATATTTGATCGAAGAACCCATGGCCGTAGCCATAGGTGCTAATTTGCCAGTGGCGGAACCCACGGGTTCCATGGTGGTGGATATCGGTGGTGGCACCACCGAAGTGGGTGTGATTTCACTTGGTGGTATGGTGTTCTCTCACTCCTTACGCATCGCAGGCGACACATTTGACGACGCAATTATCAACTATGTTAGGCGACGGCACGGGGTGTTGATCGGAGAGGCGACTGCCGAACGCGTCAAAAAAGCCATCGGTACTGCCTGGATCGAATCCGACCACCGCGAGATCGAAGTGAAGGGCCGTGATATTGCCGAGGGTATGTCACGCAGCGTGATTCTTACCAGCAGCGAAGTGTATGAGGCGATTAGCGATCCGCTATCGCAAATTGTTCAGTTAATTCGGCAGGCGCTAGAAAAGACTCCGCCCGAACTCAGTGCCGATATTGGTGATCGCGGCATGGTTATCGCCGGTGGCGGAGCGTTGTTGCAGGATATGGATAGACGGGTCATGCAGGATACCGGCTTGCCGGTGGTGATCGCCGACGATCCCTTGACTTGTGTGGTACGTGGCTGTGGCCGCGCATTGGAGGAAATGGACGCGCTCGGCGATGTATTTGCTCATGAATAGCAGCGTTCGCAATAAATAATGCTTCAGCGCAAGTTTTTCCGGTCTATTGCATAAAAATCCCAGTTAAATACATAGATTTATGACGGTGTGAGTCGGCATAATAAGCACTGGTCTGACCGAGGAAGCTGGATTTGAAAACCCCACGACTGGAGTCTGATTTTCTCCGGCTCGTGTTACTCATTGTGTTATCGATTGGGTTGATGCTGATCGATCAGCGCTCCGATTCCGTACGCATCATGCGGTCCGGCTTGAGTCTGCTGGTGAAACCGGTACAGGATGTCGCTTCTGTACCCTCCGTTTTTGGCGAGTGGTTTAACCTGTTTTCCAAGTCCCGCCTGGAGTTATACGAAGAAAAGGAGCGCCTGCGCGCCGAAAACCTCGAGTTGCAGGCGCGTCTACAAAAGCTAGAATCCATTGAAAATGAAAACACACGTTTGAGCGAATTATTGTCTGCCTCCCAAGCAGTGGCCGAGCGGGTGGTTTTGGCCAAAATGGTGGAAGTCAGTCTAGAGCCCTTTACCCACAAGATTCTGATCAACAGGGGCCGGGAGGATGGTGTTTACGAAGGTCAACCGGTTATCGATACTTACGGCGTCATGGGGCAGGTCACCCACGCGACTCTGTTTCGCAGCGCCGTAACCCTGATCACAGATCCCGGCCATGCCATTCCCGTGCAAGTGCGCCGCAACGGCTTGCGTGCCATTGTTTACGGCTCGGGATCTACGGGCAAGCTGGATATTCCCTTTATCGGTCGTCAGGCCAATATTCGTCAGGGCGACATTCTAGTGACCTCGGGTATGGGTGGGCGATTTCCAGCCGGATACCCGGTGGCGGAAATCACCGAAGTTATCAAAGATGCCAACGAGCCGTTTCTGGGGATTACCGCCAAACCGGTGGCACAACTGGATCATTCCAAAGAGGTATTGCTGATCTGGTCAGAGCCAGCGCCAACCCAATCGGATATTGATCGTATCGTGGATTTGGATGAACAAAATGGCCATCGTTCAGACGGATCATAGGGGTGCTCCCATTTGGCGGGCGATATTTATATCGTTCGCGATCGCTTTTTTGTTGATGACTATCCCCGTGCCGGATTGGGCCGCAGCGGTGCGCCCGGACTTGGTCACCGTAGTGTTAATCGCGTGGTGTTTCACCCTGCCGGCCAGAGTCGGTGTCGGTGTCGGTTGGTTCACGGGTTTGCTACTGGACGCCTTACAATTCACCGTACTTGGACAAAACGCCATTAGCAAAGGTATCGTGGCCTATCTTGCCATTCGCGTACAGCCCCGTGTGCGTGCGGTGCTCATTTGGCAGCAAATGATCGTGGTGGTGGTGTTGTTATGTGTGGATGTTGCCCTTGTCAGCTGGATTCGTGGCTTTTTCGGTGATTCTCCCGCAACCTACTCGATCTGGCTTCCGGTTTTGATCGGTGCATTGTTATGGCCGTTCATTTTTCTTGGGTTACAGCGGTTTAGCCCGCGTTTGAACTAAACGTTTTCGATTTGTCGTTTGCATCCATTCAGATACGGGATTATCTAAAAGAATCCAGCGTGGTGCAGTTGCGGTTGATTATCGCCGCCACGGTTGCCGTGGTACTGGCTTTCGTCCTGATCGGGCGGTTGATATATCTTCAAATAGGTCAGTACGAGCGTTACTCGACCCTGTCCCAGGACAATCGTATTGATTTGGTTTCCATTCCACCGGTGCGTGGGTTGATTTACGACCGCACCGGGACGGTGTTAGCCAACAATCATCCCGTCTACAACCTCGAAATCACCCCCGACAAAGTAGAGGATATGGACGCAACCCTGGATGAGCTTGGGCAGTTGGTGCATTTGCGTGAAGAAGATCTAGAGCGGTTCCGGCAAACGATCAAGCGCCGGCCTGGTTTTGAGCGTCAGCCCCTGCGTTTGAACTTGTCTGATCAGGACGCCGCCCGTTTTGCCATCAATCAGTACCGTTTCCCCGGCGTGGAACTACGTGCCGGTTTGTTGCGCCACTACCCGCTTGGCGCGCTGACTGGTCATGTGGTCGGCTACGTGGGCCGAATCAGCGAAAAAGACCTGGAGCGCATAGACCGGGCGCAATATCGCGGGACGGAGTATATCGGTAAGCTCGGTATCGAATCCCACTATGAGCATGTTTTATTAGGGCAAGCGGGATTTAAGCGGGTCGAAACCAATGCCCATGGCCGTCAGGTGCGATCCATATCGCGCACGCCGTCCATTTCCGGTACCAACCTGCATTTAACACTGGATTTCCGTCTGCAAGAAGTAGCGCGGGATGCGTTGAAGGATTATCAAGGTGCTATTGTCGCGTTGGAGCCCGCTACAGGAGACGTGTTGGCATTTGTCAGCAAACCATCGTACGACCCCAATCCGTTTGTCACGGGTATCGACAAGATTTCCTATGCCAAATTACGCGAATCCAGCGGTCGGCCTTTGTTAAACCGGGCTTTGCACGGCCGCTATGCCCCTGGCTCCACAATCAAGGGTTTTATGGGCTTGGTTGGTCTCGAGTCCGGTCATGGTGCGGATCAGCGATTTTTTTGCCCCGGTTGGTTTTCCTTGCCCAATAGCAGGCACCGTTATCGCTGCTGGAAAAAAAGCGGGCATGGCTGGTTAAGTTTAAAAGGTGCCATTGAACAATCCTGTGACGTCTATTTTTATCGGCTGGCTACCAAACTCGGTATCGATCGAATGCACAAACACATGACTGCGTTTGGTTTTGGCCGCCGCTCCGGCGTCGATATGGACGACGAACCGGAAGGTCTGATGCCTTCGCGGGAATGGAAAGAGCGGGTTCGGGGCGAGATTTGGTACCCAGGCGAAACAGTCATCACAGGAATTGGTCAGGGTTATACACTGGTGACGCCATTGCAACTGGCGGTCGCCACGGCGACATTGGCAAACCGTGGACAACCTGTACGCCCACGGTTTTTACGCGCCGTGGAAGACGCACAAACACGGTTGACCGAGGAACTGGCGGTTGAACAGTTGCCACCGCGTCAGGTTGCTAATCCCGCGTATTACGACATTATCATCAAGGCTATGGAAGACGTGGTGCATGGCAAAAGGGGTACGGCGCGTCGCATGGGTATGGGTTCGCGTTACCGGTTCGCCGGCAAGACCGGTACTGCACAGGTCATCAACATCGGACAAAATGAAAAATACGACGCGGACAAACTGGATAAGCGCTTTCATGACCACGCATTGTTTATTGCCTTCGCACCGCTGGACAACCCAAAAATCGTGGTCGCCGTGGTAGCGGAGAACGGTGGTAGCGGTAGTAAAACCGCGGCACCGATGGCGCGCAAGGTGATGGATTATTATTTAGTCGACCGGCATCACCGCGCATGACGGAACAACCATCCAGCAGTCTTGACGGACCCCTGTTGGCCGGCGTCATCCTGCTATTTGTGGTTAGCATGGTGGTGTTGTACAGCGCCGGTGGTGAAGACACATCGTTGTTGATCAAACAATCGTTGCGTATGGGGTTGGCCTTCGTGGTGATGTTGCTTATCGCGCAATTGTCGCCAGGCACGCTGTCACGTTGGTCGCCGTATATCTACGCGGTCGGGTTGATACTGCTGATTTCTGTGTTGGCGGTTGGGATTGTCGGCAAAGGCGCACAGCGATGGTTAAATTTAGGATTATTTCGTTTCCAACCTGCGGAAATCATGAAACTGGCAGTGCCTATGATGGTGGCCTGGCTATTCACGCGAGGTGGGTTGCCTCCGCGATTTTGGCGTTTGTTAGCGGCGGTTGCTGTTGTTATTGTCCCCACCGCACTGGTGATATTACAACCTGATTTGGGAACGGCATTGTTGATCGCTTTTTCCGGGGTTATGGTGATATTCCTTTCAGGTATGCGTTGGCGCGATATCGCTCTAGTGGGGGGATTGGGCGCCGCTGCGGCGCCAGTACTATGGAGTTATCTGCATGAGTATCAACGCAACCGCATCTTGACATTGTTCGATCCGTGGAGCGACCCGTTGGGCGCCGGTTATCACACCATACAGTCCATCATTGCGGTCGGCTCCGGCGGCAGTACTGGAAAAGGCTGGTTGAACGGTAGCCAATCTCAACTCGAATTCATTCCCGAACGCAGTACGGATTTCGTGTATGCCGTGTTTGCCGAAGAATTCGGGCTCTATGGCGGTATCTTTTTATTAGCATTGTATGGTTTGTTGGTGTGTCGTGGGGTCTTTATCGCTTTTTACGCTAGTGACACCTACTCACGGTTGCTCGGAGGCAGTCTCGCATTGACGTTTTTTATTTACGTGTTCGTGAATATTGGGATGGTCACCGGAATTTTGCCCGTGGTGGGTGTTCCGTTACCGTTAATCAGTTATGGCGGAACCTCTATGGTCACTTTGTTGGCGGGATTTGGTATTTTGATGGCGCTGGGCGCCGGTCGGCGTCCACTGATGAAATGATAATCAATCTAAGGTATGAGGCATTGAGTTGAGACAGTGTTTGAAAAATCACGTGCACGCTTTTCTGTTCACAGCCGGTGTGAGTGCCGTGAGTCCGTATGCTGTCGCTATTAACATTGCTGATTATCCGGCGCTCGGTAATTTAACCGACGACTTGGTGGCCAATCATGGGTTCGATAGAACGGAACTGGCGGCACTGTTTAACGACATTACTATTAACCAAAAGATCATTAACGCCATACGCCGGCCGGCCGAGCGTTTGCCATGGCATAAGTATCGTAATTTGTTTGTTACCCGCAAAAACATTACTAACGGTGTGAATTTTTGGCGGCGTAACGAGCAAACCTTGTCACGCGCCGCTGAAAAATACGGTGTACCACAACACGTCATTGTCGCGATAATCGGAGTGGAGACCCGCTATGGTGCGGTAACCGGTGGGTATCGTGTTTTGGAAAGCCTGACCACCTTAGGTTTGGGTTATCCACGCCGCAGTAAGTTTTTTCTCGGCGAGCTAAAAGAGTATTTGTTGTTGGCGCGTAACGAAGGTTTTCCTTTGGGTGGTGTCAAAGGCTCATATGCAGGGGCCATGGGTATTCCACAGTTTATGCCCAGTAGCTACCGTCAGTACGCAGTCGATTTCAATGGCGACGACACGCGTGACCTTATTTCCGAGCCGGCCGATGCCATTGGTAGTGTGGCCAATTATTTGCACTCTCACAAATGGCGTGCGGGAGCACCCATATCAGCACCTATCGTAAATGGGTCAGGAGTCAAAGCCGATTTGTTTGTACAGAAAAAATTTACTACCACCACAACCGTTGGCGATTTGGCTCAAAGTGGGGTGGAGATCAAAGCTATCACGTCGTCGAATCAAAAGGTTGGAGTGGTGCGGCTTGATACGGGTAACGGCAACGAGTACCGTGTTGCGTTTCACAATTTTTATGTTATTACGCGTTATAACCGCAGCTTGTTGTATGCAATGGCGGTAAGCGATTTGGCGACGGAAATCGCACGGGAATTTAGTTCATCGTGAGCTATATAATGATACGCAGCCTGATCGTTAGCGGGATGCTGGTTTTGCTCGCTTCTTGTTCCTGGTTCAAGCGCGATGGTGGTTACTACCAAGATGATGGCCCACCCAAACGCGATAAGGTTGATATTGCGAGTATTCCTGATGCGGTGCCACGTAATGAACCCCGCAGTCAATCGGGCAACAATAGCTACACCGCGCTGGGCAAGCGCTATCGTCCTATCAAAAACGCACACGGATTCAGACAAAGAGGTTATGCGTCGTGGTATGGGAAAAAATTTCATGGGCGTCGCACCGCTAGCGGAGAACTGTACGATATGTATGCCATGACCGCTGCACATCCTACCTTGCCGTTGCCCACTTATGTGCGCGTGACCAATTTGAACAACGGTCAATCGGTGGTGGTCAAGGTGAATGATCGTGGCCCTTTTTTGCATAATCGCATTATTGACTTATCCTATGCCGCGGCGTCTAAATTAGATGTGGTGCGAACCGGTACTGCTCCGGTAGAAATTGTTGCCGTGTTTCCCGAAACGGAAGTCGCAACGATAGAACAGGGTATTCCAACATCACCGGAACGTAGCAACGTCTATGTCCAAATAGCGGCGTTTGGTAGTCGTGGAAACGCATTACATCTACAGTCCAGATTGATGAAACAAGTGCGCTATCCGGTACAAGTAAAACAAGTGACCGTTGCGGGTAATGTGATGCACCGGGTTTGGGTTGGTCCATTTCCCTCAGTGGGTGAGGCGGATCTGTATGTTCCCAGATTAGCTGATTTTGCCAATAGCTATCCAACTGTCATCATCGACAATGCGTCGTCTTTGTAAGGGTCACGTCAGTTTATTGATCGGTACACTGAAACTGCCACCCTGGCGGCGAGTGTTGATGCGTGGGCTGCTGATTGTTTTTGTCTATCTCCCCTTGCAGTTTAGCTATGGGCAGGCCTTGGATATACCCGCTATTGTCACTGCGGGTGTGCCACCCCCTGCACTGGAGGCGCGTTCCTGGGTGTTAATGGATCATGGCAGCGGTTGGGCGTTGGCTTCCTCCAATCCGGATGAACGTATTGAACCCGCCAGTTTGAGCAAATTGTTAACCGCGTATGTGGTATTCCGTGAATTAAGAAAGGGCACCATTCAATTGGCTACGCCCGTGCATATCAGCGAAAAGGCATGGAAGACCGAGGGCTCGCGCATGTTTGCTAAAGTGAATACGGAAGTGGCGGTGGAGGAGTTGTTGCAAGGATTGATCATACAATCGGGTAACGATGCGGCGGTAGCGTTGGCCGAGCATGTTGCCGGCAGCGAATCCGGATTTGCCGAAGTGATGAATGCAACGGCGGCGGAGTTAGGGTTAAACAATAGCCATTTCGAAAACAGTACAGGTTTGCCATCGCCCGATCACTATAGCACCGCGCGTGACATTTCTTTGTTGGCGCGTTCCATTATCCGGGATTTCCCTGAGTATTATCGCTGGTACTCGCAAAAAGAATTTACCTACAACGATATTACGCAGAAGAATCGTAATTTGTTGTTGTGGCGAGATGAAAGTGTGGACGGTGTTAAAACGGGGCATACCCAATCCGCTGGATATTGTCTTGTCGGATCTGCGCTACGAGAGGATATGCGATTGATTGCCACGGTTATCGGCACCAAAAGTAAACGCTACCGGGCCGGTGCAGTTCATTCCTTGCTTAAATACGGTTACGCCGCTTATGAATCGAAGAAATTGTATTCCGCTGATGCGTCAGTCGTGGATGTACGGGTATTCAAAGGCGAGTTGGAACAAGTCCCGGTGGGTGTGGGACGCGATCTTTCCGTTACCTTGCCGCGCGGGAGTTTCGCTGGTCTACAGGCGAATGTGGCGGTCGCCGATAACCAGGTTGCGCCACTACGAGTCGGTCAAACCGTTGGCAAATTAAATCTTCAATATAAGGGTCAGGCATTAGCCGAATACCCATTGATAGTGTTGCAAGATGTTGCCCAGGGAAGTCTGTGGCGTCGTGTTGTGGATAGTGTTCTATTGCTGTTTTACTAAGGTTAAGCGGTTTGGCCAGTACTAGCGAATCACTGGTGATTCGCGATTTAGGTTTGCAGGAGTATGAGAAAACCTGGATCGAGATGCGCGAGTTTACTGCGTCGCGCAGTGAGTACACGAGCGACGAATTCTGGTTGTTGCAACATCCACCGGTTTATACCCAAGGTATGAATTGCTCAACCCAGCCGACCGCGGATGCACCGGCCGATATCCCAGTGGTGTCTACTGATCGTGGCGGGCAAATGACTTACCACGGGCCGGGTCAAGCTATCGCTTATGTACTTATCGATTTGCGCAGGCGCGGATTGGGCCCTCGACATATGGTGGGAATCCTCGAGCAAGGTGTTATCGATTTACTGGCGGATTATGGAATACAGGGACAACGCCGCGCCGGTGCGCCGGGTGTTTATGTGGCTGATGCGAAGATTGCCGCCTTGGGTTTGAGAGTGAGACGCGGCGGCAGTTATCACGGTGTCAGTCTAAATGTGGATATGAATTTAAACCCCTTTGAATACATTGATCCATGCGGTTTTGAAGGGTTGCGGGTGACTCAGCTTAAAGAACAGGGAGTCGCACTGAGTTGCAGCGACGCCGCATTTAAACTGGCGGGTAAATTAACTGGCCGTTTGGGTTATCACACCGTTTCTTATCAAAGCGATCGGAAAATAGCGAAAGCGCGATCGAAAACCGGCTATGCATTGGCCTGAGATATGGGCCCCGAGTTTAAGAAATTACCCAATGCTTGTAGTGACTCCGGTGTGCCGGCATCAAACCATTTTCCTTGGAAATGTTCCCCGGTGAGGCGGCCTTGGTGGATGGCTTGTTGTAGTAGTGGCGACAATGGCAATTTGCCCGGGTGGCAGTGACTAAAGAATTGTTTGTTATACACAGCGATGCCGCTGAAGGTTAGCCGGGGCAGCCCAATGTCCAGTGACAGGTAACCGCTCGCGTCAATATGAAAATCTCCCTGCGGATGTTGTTTGGGATTGTCCACCAATATCAAGTGCGCGTCGGTAGTGGTTACGGTTGCTAGTTTGCCGAAATCGAAGTCGGTCCAGATGTCACTGTTAATCACCGCGAAACATTCGCTTTTTAACAACGGCAAGGCATTTACGATGCCACCGGCGGTTTCCAGCGCGCCGTCGGGTTCCGATGAATATTGGACATTTACGCCGTACTGGGCACCGTTACCTAGCAGTTGAACTATCTGTTCGCTAAGATGAGCAAGATTAATGATAATCCTGTACAACCCCGCCCGCGCCAGTGCCTCAAGGTGATACTCTATCAAGCGTTTTGAGCCGACTTTAATCAACGGTTTGGGGGTCGTGTCGGTCAAAGGTCGCAGTCGCTTGCCACGACCTGCGGCTAAAATCATCACATCCATGTGTCTACCCGTTTGGTGATCTGTTGAGGTGTCAAGTCAGATTTTGACGGCGTTTAATGTCCGCCACAAACTCTTTATAATGCTCACGGCTTAAATATTTTTGAAAAACAACGCGGTTTGCAGTGATTTCAAGATGGACTCGATTATTGAATGGATGGTTTCGATTGTACACGTTGGCGCGTTCGAAAATGACCGTTGGTCGTTACTGGTCCACTAGGTAGAGTTCCATTTGTAAACTACTTCTCATCCGAATAAATCTTAATAAAACAGGAACCCCAAATCTATGCCATTGCCCCATTTGCTCAACAGGCTGAACAGGTTCGGAATACGTATCGGTGCACTAACGATTATGGCAGTTTATTGCTGGCCGACGGTTGCAAACGCCCAAAGTAATGTAACCACGGTAGAAGAACGTCCTGATGTGTGTTTGCCCGATGAAATGACCTTGCCGCAGGGTTTCGAAATAATGAAGGAAGCCGAGGAGGTGGTCGAATTACCCATTGAGCTGGAGGCCGATACCATTGAATCGCCGGACACTGATAGCGTCATATTAACGGGAAATGCGTTATTGCAGCAGGGGCCCCAATCCATTACTGCGGACAGGCTTCAATTTGATAATAAAACTTATCAAATGGAAGCTGAGGGTAATGTGGTCTTCTTCACGCCGTCTGGTGATAAATTGATCACCGATTCTATGGGACTTGAGGTGGAGACACGCCTGGGTAGTGCCGAAAATCCCAAATTCTGGATAGCCGAACGGGAAAGAATAAAAAAAAGGCGACGAGTCACGTTATTGGACGATTACGGTGGTGCGGAGGAAGTGTTTGAGGACACTGAGGACGAGGCGGAGAAAGCCAAACCTGAACCCACAGAGGGAACGGTCTATGTTTCCGGTCGTGGTGAAGCCGAGCGTCTGTTTTTCGAAGGTCACGAACGGGAGCGCTTGCAAAATGTACGTTTGACTTCATGCGTGGAAGGGCAGGATGATGTTTATGTGACCGCGAAGGAAATGGTGTTGGATCATGGTACCGGTATAGGGACGGCTAAAAGCCTAAAGGTCCGTTTTTTCAAAATTCCTATTTTTTATTTTCCACGTGCTTCCTTTCCCATTAACAGCGAACGTAAAACAGGTTTCCTATTTCCCACCGCCGGTTACGATGACGAATCAGGGTTTGTGTTGGAGGTGCCGTATTACTGGAATATCGCGCCGAATTTGGATGCTACACTGACACCGCGGGTTCTCAGTGACCGCGGTATTCAGGTGTTGGGTGAGTTTCGTTACCTGACCGAGAATCACGAGGGCGAAGTACGCGCCGAGGTATTGCCTAGTGACGACTTGTTTGGTGACGACCGTCATGCATTTAGTTTGGATCATCAGTATTCTAAGGATAAATGGCGCGGTAGTTTGGATCTGAATGACGTATCCGACGATGATTATCTGGACGATTTCAGCAATGATGTGGAAATCACCAGCGCAACCTTCCTGGAGCAGGACGCCACGTTGCGTTATAGCGAACGTTATTGGCACTTGTCGGGACGCTTGCGGGATTTTGAAACGGTGGACGATCAAGTTGACGAGATTAACGAGCCATTTAGTCAATTACCTGAGATAGAGTTTGGAGCGCGCACACCGTATCGACGTGGACGGTGGTACCGGCTTGAACTCGACTCAGTCCTGACTGAATTCGATCATCCGTCGGACGAAAAAGTTACCGGTACCCGTTTTGATGTGACACCTTCGGTGCGGTTCCCACTACGAAAAATATACGGTTATGTTGAGCCGGAAATATCACTGCGTCATACCAGTTACAGTCTGGACAACACCTTAGCGGATGCGGAGGACAAACCATCGCGCACGGTGCCGGTGTTTACCACAGACGCTGCAATATTTTTTGAGCGCGAGACCGCTTTCCAGGGCAAAGAACACAGCCAAACGTTGGAACCAAGACTTTTTTACGCTTATATACCGGAAGAGGATCAGGATGATTTACCCATATTCGATACCGGCCCGGTCAATTTCAGTAATTTCGGTACGTTATTTCGTGCGGATCGTTTCTTTGGCGCGGATCGCGTTGGTGATACTAATCAATTGACCATCGGTGTTACTACTCGATTGTCGGAAACAGACACGGGTAAAGAAAAAATCCGTGCTAGTATTGGTGAAGTATTTTTCTTCGAAGACCGGGAAGTGCAGTTAACCGCCGATGAGGAACCTGATGACGAATCGCGTTCGAATCTGGTAGCGGAATTAGAAGCAGACGTGACGGACGCTTGGACCTTGGACGCTTTCTACACCTGGGACCCTGAGGAGAGCGAAACCGATCAGTTTCGGTTTGGCGCCTTGTTCGATCCCGATCGAAATAAGTTTTACTACGAGCCGGGCCGGCAACGTTATTTGGAAATCGAATATACATTTGATCGCAATCCTCTGGGTAATGATTCCGAGCAAATTTATCTCGATACGCGTTGGCCTATCACGCCACGTTGGCGATTCTTATTTACTGAGCGCTATGACATCGAAGAAGGCGAGAATTTACAAACCGCCATCGGTTTTGAATACGACGCCTGTTGCTGGTTATTCAGAGTGGAAGGTCAACGCCGTATCGACCGGGATGAAGAGTTCAAAAACAATATATTCTTTACCCTCGAAATCGATCAACTGGGCGCATTGCGATCTCGGTTATAAGCAGCGATTGGTTAGTACAATAAATTCGCGATTGGTGTTGATGTCTTGGTGTAAACGAATTGCGACGCTATCGTTTTGTCGGACGGTTGTCGTGAGTGGTTTGCTATTAACGCCACTATTTGGCTTTGCCGCGACGCTGGATAGGGTATTAGTGGTTGTCAATGATGATGTTATTACCGAAAGTGAGTTCAACCGTGAGTTAGCGCGTGTACGCCGGGATTTACGTTCCCGTAATGTGCAAATACCGAGCGAGCGCGCATTAGCGCGCCAGGCTTTAGAGCGGATGGTAGAGAAGCGTGTACAAATGCAGCGCGCGGAGCAGGCAGGTATTCGTGTGTCAGAGGAATCCATAAACAATGCTATTGAGTTGATTGCGCGGCAAAACGGGCACAGTGTTCAACAGTTACGTACGGAATTACAAGCGGACGGTATTACATTTGAAGATTTCCGCATGCAAGTAGTCTCGGAATTGACTATTCGGCGTCTGCGTGAACGGGAGGTCAATAGCAAGGTCATCATCACTGATGATGAGATACAAACGCTTGTCGATGCCGGTCAATCGCCCGCTACTTTGGATGTGGAATACAATTTGTCACATATCCTTCTGCCCGTGGACCAGAATATGTCGGCGGAAGCCTTGCAAGGAGCACGGGAACAAGCGAATGAGTTGGTGGCTGGGTTACGCAAACACGATCTAGATTTCACCCAGGTGGCAGTTAAATTGTCGAAAAGCCAGGAAGCACCCGATGGTGGCCGACTAGGTTGGCGTAAGGTCGATCAACTGCCGTCCTTGTTTGTGAATGCACTTAAGGAAATGCAACCGGATCAAGTCTCTGATCCCTTGCGTAGCCCAAACGGGTTTCATATTCTAAAGTTGCATGACCGTCGGGGCGGGGCGGAACAAGAAATCCAACAATACCGGGCACGGCATATTTTATTGCGACCGAATGAGTTCTTGCCGGAGCAGGAGATACAGGAGCGATTAGCGCGTTTTCGGGATCGTATTGTCAGTGGCGAAGCCTTTGAGGAGATCGCAACCCTCAATTCGGAAGATTCCGGTACGCGCGTGAAAGGAGGCGATCTTGGCTGGATCACGCCGGGTGAACTGGATCCGGCTATGGAAAGAGTCATTCGTTCTCTACAAGTAGGGGAAATCAGCCAACCGATTACGACCGCCTTCGGCATGCACATCGTGCAGCTTACCGACAAACGTACCACCACGGTCAGCGGTGATTTGGATGAACAGTCTGTACGTCAACAATTGTATGTACGCAAATCGAACGAGTTATATGAGCGTTGGTTGCGGGAACTGTTGGATCAATCGTATGTGGAATACCGTTTTGATGAAGCAAGTTAATAGTGATCACGTTCTGTGAAATCCCCGATTGAACAACTGACTGACAACATCAACCGTCTGCTGCCGGAAACCGTGGCGGCTGATGTGCGTCGCAATGTCGATGCTATGGTGCGTGCTGCACTGGATAAAATGAATCTGGTGACTCGTGAGGAGTTGGAGATCCAGGAACAGGTGCTGCAACGAACACGTGAAAAACTGGAGCGACTACAAGCGCAGGTTGCAGATCTCGAAAATCGTTTCAAGGACTAAGCGTTGTTAAGACAACGGAATTGAATGTCACTTGCCGTTGTTTTCAGTCGTGCCGAAGTCGGAATTGCAGCGCCGTTAGTTACGGTTGAAGTTCATCTAGCCAATGGATTGCCTACCTTTTCCATAGTCGGTCTTCCGGAAACCGCGGTCAAAGAAAGCAAAGATCGCGTTCGTGGTGCAATTCTCAATTCACAATACGATTTTCCTGCGCGCCGTATTACCGTCAACCTTGCGCCTGCCGATTTGCCCAAGGAAGGTGCGCGATTCGATCTACCCATTGCGTTGGGAATATTGGTGGCTTCTGGCCAGTTGTTCGGCGATGCCCTGGAGCAACATGAGTTTATTGGTGAGCTATCACTGGGTGGTGAAATACGTCCTGTCCGTGGCGCGCTGACCACGGCTTTGGCTACCCAGGAGACGGGGCGTGCTTTAGTCGTACCCGATGCAAATCGTGACGAAGCGGCGTTAGTCACGGGAACACCTGTATTGTCGGCAAATCATTTGCTGCAAGTCAGTGCTCACTTGCGTGGTGAAAATGCGTTGGATCGGGTTATACCGGTGCCAAAGGAAGTTGTTGACACGACACCGGATTTGAACGAGGTGCATGGTCAAGCGTTTGCGAAACGTGCTTTGGAGATTGCCGCTGCGGGAGGACACAGTTTGTTGATGCTGGGTCCGCCGGGTACTGGCAAAACCATGTTGGCCATGCGTTTGCCTGGCGTACTGCCGCGTATGACGGAGGCTGAGGCGATGCAAACGGCAGCGGTGCAATCGCTGAGTCAGGCCGGGTTCTCGGCATCACAGTGGCGCAAACGTCCGTTTCGTGCGCCGCACCACAGTGCATCTGGTGCGGCTTTGGTGGGTGGCGGCACAAATCCGCGTCCAGGTGAGATTTCCCTAGCCCATCAGGGAGTTTTGTTTCTGGATGAGTTACCCGAATTCGACCGGCGGGTACTGGAACTGCTACGTGAGCCGTTAGAGTCAGGAACAGTGAGTATTTCCCGTGCGGCGAGGCAGGTTGAATTTCCAGCTAATTTTCAACTCATCGCGGCCATGAATCCTTGCCCATGCGGTTATTTAGGCGATGTTGGAGGTCGTTGTCACTGCACTTGTGAACAGGTCAGACGTTATCGTGCACGTATTTCAGGTCCATTGCTGGACCGCATCGATCTGCATATCGAGGTGCCGGCACTGCCCAAGAAAGCTTTACGTCCTGAACAAGCGGATGGCGAATCATCGGCCACGGTTCGAACAAGAGTCGAACAGGCACGTCAACGGCAACTACAACGTGCAGGCAAGTTAAACAACGAACTTAGTGGTAAGGAATTAAACACAGTTGCGGTACTGGATGGCAAATGCCGTAAGATGATAGAGCAAGCGGTGGAGCGTTTTGGATTGTCCGCCAGAGCTTATCATCGTATTCAGCGGGTCGCGCGAAGCATTGCCGATGTGGCAGGCCGGGAAAAAATAGACACCAGTCACGTGGCTGAGGCGATTCAATACCGGACTTTAGACCGGCATCCAGTCGTGTAAATGGAGGCTAACTGGCTTGTGCGTTGTTATCGAGACGTTCCAGTTGTTCATTGAGATTTCTTAGACCGGCGGGTAGATCTTCGTCATCGATGTCAAGTTCATCGTCTGGATTGATTCCCTCATCGGGTAGTGTCTCAGGCTGATTTAACGGCGGTGTCGGTTCACTGAGTTGTTGTAGTTGTTCGCTATTGGCCCCCCGCAATTGGTTACGCGCCATCGCTAGGCTTTCGAGTTTACCATTGCGCTCTAACAAAACTTTGTTAGCTTCGATGGAGTGCAGCTTCACGTCCGATTTATCCAGTACGTCACCAACACCGTAGCTTTTGGCCGGTTTCGATCCCGCGGCGATGATGGCTCTTGCATATCTGGGATCCGCTGATGCGATGACACCGGTAAGCGAGAGATTCAATCGTGTTTTTGGCGCTTCGGTTTGTACCGGTTGTTTCTTTTGCTCGGGCCGGCCGAACAAATGGGCCGCGATGATTTGATTCATTTGCACCGGTTGCACCGTGCGCGGATTCGGATTAACGGACGGTTCGGTTTGGATATTTGATGTGCGTTGGGCGTAATAATTGAGCACCTTGAGAGTCGACGATGCGATCACCCATACTAATAAAACAAAGGCGATGAGGTTAACTCCGATAATTAGCGGCCGCGATACGAGAAATCCAGAGTTCATGTTAATCGACTGAATCTTAAGGTCTTGATTTGGTGGATCAAGCTGCTACATTGCGATGAACAAAACTATACCATAGACAGGTAACAGACGTGGACACCTATCGCATATCGGACAATGCTGTATGTCAAACGATTGGCGATGAATCTGTCATTCTCAATCTGGACAACGGCCAATACTATGGTCTCGATGAGATCGGCACCCGCATGCTGGAGTTGTTGCAAGAGCATGGTGATATCGATACGGTGGTTAGCGTTTTGGCTGAGGAGTACGACGCTGAGAGACAACGGATTCGTGCGGATCTACAGGAACTGTTGGGTGAATTACAAGAGCAGGGGATAGTTCAACGTAGCTTATGCGAATCCAAGTAATCTTTTTACCCCGTTTCCTATTCGACTGAGATAAAGCCATGGTAGGGGTGCCGCGCCATAGCGACAACGCATGTAGTTTGACGATGGAAAACAGTGTTCCCATAACAGTTGTATTCGCTGCGGCCAGCGCAAGGTTTGCCAATCGGAACGAAGTCGGTCCACCATATTAAATCCAAACCTCAAAAATTTGGCGGTGTCGGATTCTTTTGCGGGGTCCACATTGGGTGTGATAGCGTGTATTAACCTTTGTAGGTTTCCTCCCCTAAATGCATGGTATGCCGCTTTTAAACCGTCTACGCTGATGGTGTTAATTTTTTTTGCATTGCATAAGTCTACAAAGCGGGTTTGTGACCTTTTATCGAGTGATTGAGTGAGTAAAAAAATATCATACAACCAGATCAAACGATCACGGTCGTGAAAATGAGCGACACGGTGAATCAAGGTGTGGAGCAACATGTGTACCATACAAGGAGCAAAGACATTGTCGTCGAGATTGGGAATCGATTGGCGGCACCGGTACAACTCATCGAAGCCAAGCAGGTGTGCAAAGGCATGCGGGTTGGTTATTTTCCAGTGAATATCGAGTGTTAAGTTACAACCTTGTACTACCTCTTTCGACATAGAAAATTGATGGGTAGCGATTGCACCGCCGATGCTCAGTACTTGGTTGAAGCCGGATCCGTTTAGTAACTTTTTTACGCGAAGGCAGTCTTTTTGTGCAATAAAAATATCGACATCGGCGCGTGGACGTAGATGTGCTTGTGAATACAGTGAATACGCTAACGGTGTTCCCTTCAATAACAGGAACTCGATTCCTTCGTGATTGAATTGCGAAATCTGTAGACGCAGCGCTTCTGTTGTCACCGGCTCAAGGGCTGCCTGTTGAAAGGCGTCCGCTTTTAGTGCATGGCGTAGTGCGTCAAGATATCCATCCCGTTGATTTGTTTCTTCCAGTTTCGCATAGAGTAGGGCGGACACACCGTGCTCGCGTGCGGTTTTAACTACTCCGTCAACACTGCTTATCGTCGTGCCCTCATAACCGGTTTGCCCGCGTAGCAGTGCGCTGACATGTTGGTGTGGCTGTGTGGTCACGTTTTATATCTGGCTCAAATTCGGAGTCGATGAATGTCAGGAATTCTGGTATAGCGTAACCGTGCAAGTGCTTTGTATTAGTTTACCTGTAAGCCTAAAATACAAACAAAATTTGTTTATCCGTAAATCTCGGGACTATTGGTTTAGTGGACGTACAACAAGCAATCAAAACACTCGCGCAGGGGCGGGATCTAACACGTGGGGACATGCAGGATGTGATGGGCATGATCATGGGTGGTGAGTCGACGCCGGCGCAAATCGGCGCCTTTCTTGTGGCTCTGCATATCAAAGGCGAAACGGTGGAGGAGATTGTGGGTGCAGCCACCATGATGCGCGAATTGGCCGCCAAAGTCGACGTGGGTGATCTCGATGTCGTCGATACCGTCGGCACCGGTGGCGATGTTGCGCATTTGTTTAACGTATCCACCGCCAGCGCGTTTGTCACCGCGGCAGCGGGAGCAAAGGTTGCTAAGCATGGCAATCGAGCTGCTACCAGCCGTTCGGGTAGCGCGGACGTATTAGAGGCGTCGGGTGTCAATATTGCGTTGACTCCGGACCAAGTTGCCCTTTGCATCAAGGACGTGGGCATTGGATTTATGTTCGCACCCACTCATCACAGCGCCACACGGCATGCCGTGGGTCCTAGGCGGGAGATCGGTGTGCGTTCGGTGTTCAATGTGTTGGGTCCATTGACTAACCCGGCCGGGGCGAGACGTCAGCTGGTAGGGGTTTACGATCATCGTTGGGTGCGGCCGTTAACCGAAGTGTTTCAACAATTGGGCAGTCGTCACACGCTGGTGGTTCATTCGGTGGACGGGTTGGACGAGGTTAGTTTGGCGGCACAAACCCATGTGGCCGAACTAAAAAATGGCGAGATCTCGGAATTCACTATAAGCCCCGAGCAATTTGGTATCGAGTTGCAGGATTTGAAGTCAATGGTAGTTGATAGCGCTGAGGGGAGTCTGGCCTTAATCGAATCTGCGCTTGGTGGATATGCAGGACCTTGTTTCGATATGGTGGCACTCAATGCAGGAGCGACTATCTATGTGGCAGGTTTGGCGGACTCGGTTGAACAAGGCATCAAAACAGCACGCGACGTGTTATCCGCTGGCGGGGCACTAGACAAAATGAAGCAATTGGCGGAATACACCCAGGCATTCGTACAAGACGAGAGGAATCCTTGACAAATGACAAAGCTACTTCACTGATGGAGAAAAACCGTGAAGACGATATTCGTACAAGTCAAATGTGAGATGGGACAGGCCTATGATGTGGCCCAAGCCATTGTCGAACTGGAGGGTGTGTCCGAAGTATTCTCGACATCGGGGCACTATGATTTACTGGTGAAATGTTTTTTATCCGATACGCAAGACGCCGGACATTTTGTTACTGAAAAAATTCAACGGGTCAAAGGCGTGCAGGATACGCATACCACTATTACCTTTAACGCCTTTAGTTGACGTTAATTTGGCATTGACGTAGCCGCCCCGTTTTACGCGAGTGCTATATTATTGGGAACTGCTTACTATGTGTTCCACGGCGGCGCGTACTTGCTCGTCGCTGAGCGCGGCGTTTCCACCTTTGGCCGGCATGGTGTTAAAACCGTTAATCGCGCGTTCGTTCAGTATGTCGATACCTTGCGCGATTCGATCCGCCCACTCTCCTGCTTCGCCAAACTTCGGTGCACCAGCTGCACCGGTTGAATGACAGGCGGCACAACTTGTGTCGTAGACTGATGCGCCGGACACCTCTGCGGCAGGCGCCGTACCGGCTACCGCAGTCTGAACCATTTCTCCTATGACCAATTGACCCACCGGCGCTATGCGTTGTTGAGTTTCCATGTCTTTAGCGGCTTGCCGGTCTTCGGCAAATTCGTCATCCAGCGCACTACCAACAATATGGGCTAGCACAAGCAAGAAAATCGTCAGTAACACCAGTGCGCCGAGCATAAAAGAAAACGAACGCACAAATGCATTGTCAGTCATTTAAAGTTCCTTTGGTCCGGTTATTCAGAATAAAAAATTTATCGCCCATTCCCATTACAGGGGGCTGCGAAAGTATATCCTAAATTCATTATTCGCCATAGGACACTCGCCCCGGAATTAGCTGAACAGATGGGTGTTTCGTTTAAGGTATTACGAAATCCAAATAGAAACGCCCCGCGAGTGCGGGGCGTATGTCCCACCCGTAAGTCGGAGGTGACGGGATGGAGGTACGAGTGGAACGAGCATCAAGATAATGAATCGCAGTCAATAAATCGACGGCATTCATACCGAATTTACATTGTTTTACAGTGAATTAGGCCGGGTTCGATGGCGCCGCCCGTCATTAGCAGCGCTCGGGGCGTTAGCCTTTGATAGCATCCAAAAGCGCGTCAGACAACTCAGTGTAGTATTTTTCAAGTTCCTGTCGCCACCCGGCATCAGCCGTATCCGGGCGCATCTCATCTCGGCCCAAATGTTTGTCTAGTTTTCTTGCGCGTAAACCGACGTCGTCAAAACCATGGTAAGGGGCCGAACCCGCCAGGTTGTGTACCAGTAATTGTAGTTGCTCGAGTGCATCGATGGAATAGTCTTTATTTTGTACTTTTTTAAACGCTGTGGTTATTGTGGAAAATTTGTCGGGCAACGACGTACAGTAGTCATGATGGAGGGCTTCCAGCCGTTTGGCTGCCGATTCCGAAAGTGCCATTCCGAAGGTGTCCTAAGTTTCAAGTTGTTCTAAACGATAACCGTGTTGGTATATGGAGTTGAGTTGCCATCCCATCTCAGGTGAAAACTTAAGCTTGGATCGAATTCGACTTGCGTGCGTATCCACGGTGCGTGTGGCAATTGCCGAGCTGGTGCCCCATACTGTTTCCAGAATATGCGCTCGTGACACGATACGTCCGGCGTTTTGGAACAGGAACAAGGCGAGTTCAAACTCTTTTTGAGTCAAATTCAGCGTTTCGCCGTTTACTTTGATGGTTTGTGCTTTGACATCAAACTCATAGGGTGGGAATTCGAGTATTTTTTCTCTTTCCTGGGTAAAACCACCAGCGCGCCTACCCAGTGCTTCTACGCGGGCGACTAATTCTGCGCGCGATACCGGTTTGGTCATGTAATCGTCGGCACCGGCACTGAGCGCTTCAACGATGTCCGCTTCCCGGTCTTGTTGGGTCACAAAAATAACCGGCACAGGCGTCTCGTAACTGGCGCGAATGCGCTTTAGTACTTCAATACCCGATATATCCGGCAGCAACCAATCGAATACCAGTAGATCGAAACTGTCACGTTTTAAGGTCTTTATAAAATCCGTGCTGGATGAAAAATGTGCCACCGTATGGCCGGTATCTTCCAACCATATCTTGATTACTTCTGCTTGTTCTAGGTCATCCTCTAAAAACCCAATTCTCATGGCTGTCACCTCCCGATAGCATGTTTGATCGGATATCCGCTAGGAAACAATACCCAATCCAAAAAATCGTACCATTATGCATTGATTTTTAATCGTGTTGCACCTTCGTGCACCCGGCTGTAGCCGTATCATTGGATACGCGCGTGAGTTTAGCACGATGGCAGGTATTATCCAGACTCAAAGGAGTTTTGCGTAGCGCTCCGAAACGATTGTTTACATTGAATTATTTACGGAATTCGCTATGATTCCGTGCGGGTCAACGACCCCCCCTCCCAACTGACTACCCTAACCGAAGGAGAGAACATGCTTAAAGAGTTCAAGGAGTTCGCCATGCGTGGCAATGTCGTCGATATGGCCGTCGGTATCGTCATTGGTGCGGCTTTCGGCGCTATTGTTAGTTCATTTGTTGACGACGTCTTGATGCCACCCATTGGTCTGCTGTTCGGCGGTGTCGATTTTAGCAATCTGTTTGTTGTGCTGAAGGAAGGCAGTCCGGCGGCGCCTTATGCCGCGCTGGCGCAAGTACAGGAAGCCGGCGCAGTCACTCTTAATTACGGACTATTGATTAATTCGGTGATGAGTTTTTTGATTATTGCCTTTGCGGTGTTTTTAGTTATTCGTAGTATTAACAAGATGCAAAAACAAATTGAAGAGGCGCCGGAGGAGCCACCCAAGCAAGAAGTCCTGTTAGAGGAAATCCGCGACTTATTGAAGGCTAAGTAAGTAAAAGTCGTTAACCGGCAAAACAATTGACCGGGGAGCAACACCTTACTTGGTTGCTCCCGTCTATGCCTCCAAATGCTCTGAATTGGACAAGCTCGCCCTGGTAGTTTGTAACTTTTCTTTTATTGACGTTCTGAAGCGGCCTTGGCGACGAGGTGATCGATAACGTCAAACAAACGTGCGTTGCCGCCTGCCATTGAACCCGAGGTGCGGTACTTACCGTCGACAATAACGGCGGGTACACCGTCGATACCGTATTCACGGGTAAGAAGCGCCGCTTGCCGGGTTTTGGTATCCACCGCGAAGGAATCGAAGGCATCGAGTACGGATTGCTCATCGACCCCGTGTGTCGCTGCCCAACTCGCGAGTTGTTTTGGTGATCGAATACTTTTGTTTTCTTTGTGGATAGCATCGAAAAACGGAACATGCAATTTGTCTAATGCCCCCAAAGCCTCAAAAGTAAAAAACGCCCGCGCCTGAAATTCCCAGGAATTTGATAACACCGCCGGGAAAGGAACGTACTCGGCATTCTCCGGTTTGCGTTTTAACCAATCATGAATATAAGGCTCTAGGCTGTAACAATGCGGACAGCGGTACCAAAACAATTCCCGTACCTCAATCTGGTCACCGGTCTGTACGGCTAACGGTTTGGACAATCGTTCGTACTCAACACCTTGATTAAATTCCTGGGCCCAGGCGAATGGCGTGATTAACAAAAAGAATGCGTAATACCACCGTTTTTTCATTGCTTGCTCCTAATCGCTAATAACTGATACTGTGCTTGTTGTTGCCGGACAAAAGCATTCAAACTATCCCGCTTTTCGACGTCAACCGCTGACAAAGGTTTCTGTGCACCATTACAAAAGTTTAATCATTTAGCCAACGGCTTCCGACGCAAATTCCGTCAGCCGCGCAACCAGCCGTCGTGGCAATCCTTCAAAATCTCCATTGGACATAATGACGACGCAATCGCCAGTTTGTGCTTGGGTGGCAATACTATCGATAATTGAATCTATATCACCAACGACCTGAATTTTACTTGAACCGGAGTTGGTCATGCGTTCAGCATCCCAGCTTAAATTTTCTGCTTTATAAAAATACACCAAATCGGCGTAGTTCAGCGCGGCTTCAAGCTGGTCGGTATGTACGCCCATTCTCATGGTGTTTGACCGCGGTTCCACCGCCGCAATAAGACGTTTGTGAGAATTTGATGTTCGCAGGGCTTCCAATGTGACGCGAATGGCGGTGGGGTGGTGGGCGAAGTCCTCATAGATGCGAATACCGTTGAAATCGCCAAGAAATTCCAGTCGCCGCTTGGTAGGAAGAAATGTCGCCAGTGCTTCGCATGCAGTGGCTAGTGGAACACCCACTGCATGGGCAGCGGCAATGGCGGCCAGGCCGTTTGCCATATTGTGTTGGCCTATGAGTGACCAATCGACCATGCTCTCATCGTTGTTCACTGATTGAACGTTAAAACGCCGGTAATCGGAGGTATGGGGTGAGGCAGACCAATGACATTTTCCCGGTGGGGCTACGTCTTTGTATTTGGCCGCAAAAAACCGTTCCAATGGTGTCCAGCAACCCAGCTCCAGCGTGCGTTGAATTTCATCGTCCGCCCCGTTGACGATCACTTTGCCATTGCCGGGAACAATACGCATAAGGTGATGAAATTGCTGGCGGATGGCGGCCAGGTTTTCGAAAATATCGGCATGGTCGAATTCCAAGTTATTTATGACCAGTGTCGACGGCCGATAGTGAATGAACTTCGATCGTTTATCGAAAAATGCGCTGTCGTATTCATCCGCCTCCACCACGAAATATTTTGAATCGCCAAGCCGGGCCGAACAAGGGAAATTCGCCGGTACACCGCCGATCAAAAACCCGGGTGCAAGCCCCGCCTGTTCGAGTATCCACGCGAGAGCGCTTGCTGTTGAAGTTTTTCCGTGGGTCCCGGCTATCGCCAACACATGCCGGTCTCCGAGCATATGGTCGTGCAGCCATGCCGGGCCGGATGTAAACGGGATATTGTCGTTTAACACCGCCTCGACAGCAGGGTTGCCACGGGATAGGGCGTTGCCAATCACGACCAGATCGGGTTTGGGTTGTAAATGAGCCGGATCGTAACCTCGTAGAATACCAACATCCATTTCATTGAGCAGCGTGCTCATCGGTGGGTAAACATTTTGATCCGAACCCGTCACATCATGACCCAGGTCCCGCGCCAAGCGGGCGACGCCACCCATAAAAGTGCCACAAATCCCCAGAATATGGATATGTGCCATGCGAATCTACCGGGGTATCAACATGTTCGGGATGATAGTACTGGCAAATACTATGGACAGCGTCAAAAAAAATGAGGTCAAACGGGTGGTCTCAAGAGTGAGGCGGATAATGTAAATAGCTACGACAAATGCCCAGAACTCAATCAGGCTGGAGAGGATAAAAGGTAGACTAACCGTTAGTTTATTGTCGATGATAAACCCGCCCGCTATACGAATATGCCAGCTCTTCATGGGGATAGTGAGCAATGTCAGAAGCGCTTGAGTGCCGTATAAAGCGGTCACGGATTGATACCATCGTTCTGTCAGCTTCTTGCTACGCAAAATCAGCCACACAAGCAGCCCAAGGGTTGCTACCTGTGCAAGCACAAACATCATTGTAGAGCTTCTACTGATTTCCTCGCCAATTCGCACGGCGCCGCCAAATATCCCGGATAACGCCAGCGCGAATCCGCTTAATAGCAATAACGACTGCGAGGTCGGTAAATCTTGCGGCTTTGCACGGAACAAACAGATACGGATGAATAAATTAATTAAAGTCGGCATACATCTAATGATAACATCCACTCCAAAAATGGGAGGTGTAAAACAAAAACTAGTGAGTGTTCCTGAACTAATTTCGGATACCGTAAGCTTGATGGCGGCCTGTGAACACCTGTCACAACACAAAATCGTGTCAGTGGATACGGAGTTTGTTCGTGTGGAAACCTACTATCCGCAGTTGTGTTTAATACAGTTGGCTGTTCCAAAGCGTATTATTCTGATCGATCCTTTGGCAGTGGGTTCTTTGGACCCAGTGCGAGAATTACTGTTCAATCCTCACATTGTTAAAGTGTTGCATGCCGCAAGGCAGGATCTCGAAGTGCTGTACCAGGTTTTCGGCGATGTGCCGGGGCCGGTTTTCGACACCCAAATCGCGGCCGCATTTCGTGGGCTGGGTGATCAACTGGGTTACGCTTATTTGGTTGAGCAAATTTGCGGAGTCAGTCTATCCAAGTCGCAAACACGCACCGACTGGTGTGCCCGGCCTTTACAGGCGCAGCAAATAAATTATGCGGCGGATGATGTGCGTTACTTGTGTGAATTGCATCGTAATTTGACCGAACGTTTGAGTCGTGACAGTTTGTTGGATTGGGCGGTGGAAGAGATGGATATCTTGCTCGATCACGAACAATACCGAACAAAACCGGAGCAAGCCTATCTTCGAATTGGTGCGGGGCGGACGTTAAAACCGCGCAATCAACATGTGTTATGGGCTTTGACCGATTGGCGTGAGCGCCGCGCGCAACAAAAGAACCTGCCTCGGGAGTGGGTAGTACGCGATCGTGCGTTAGTGGAAATTGCCAGAAGCCTACCCGCTGATCAGGCGTCTTTAATAGCCATCCAGGGTATAGGCACAAAAACTGCGAGGCGTTGGGGTCAAGAACTGCTCACTATCGTCAAAGCGAACCAAAACATAAAAAAAGCCAAGCCCTTGTGGGGTGTGCCAAAACGTTTGACACCGGGGCAAAAACAACTCGCAAACACGTTGTTTGAACAACTGCTGCAGCGGGCAGCCGAGTTGGGTGTTTGTGCAAGTTTGCTCGGCCCACGACGCGATGTCGGTCCGTTGGTAACCGGCGACGATAGTCCGTTACTGCACGGTTGGCGTTATAAAGCCGTTGGTGCAGAATTGCAAAAAAGGTTGACCAAACTGCTAAAACCGGCATAGTCTCTTAGAACCTGAATAGTTCCGTGGATAGTATTGCTTACAAGGTCATTGCGGTTTCGGCAGCAAGGCAAATACGCGCCCGGCTTGTTTCATTTTTCCGGCCATTAGCTCGGCGTGTTCGCCGTGACCCCAGAAGATGTCGGCTCGCACTGCGCCCTTGATTGCCCCACCGGTGTCCTGCGCTAAGAGTAGCCGGTGAAACTCGGTCCTTTTATTGTCCGGTAACTCCGTTTCTATCCATAAAGGTATTCCCAGGGGAATGGTGTTGGGATCCACAGCTGCACTGCGCTCGGCAGTGAGCGGGACATTCAACGAGCCAATGGGGCCGTCTTCATATCCCTTGCGCAAGTCAAAAAAAACGTAGCTGGGATTTTCGTTCAACAACGCTTGTGATTTATCCCTGTGCTTGCGCAACCAATCACGGATGCTGAATAACGATACGTCTTTTTTTTCCAATTCTCCGCGATCAATTAAAATCTTGCCAATAGAAATATAAGGATGGCCGTTTTGGTCGGCATAACCGACATTGATGATGGCGCCTGTTGGTAGTTGTACACGGCCCGATCCTTGAATATGCAAAAAGAATAAGGCATCGCGGTCGTCTACCCACAATATTTCATAGCCCCGTAATGGCCGTGCCGGACTATCAATCTCAGTTCTCGAGTAAAAAGGCACGACGTTGCGATTTTTCAAACGGCCGCGCAGACGTTTCCCCTTCATATCGGGGTACAGGTCACCAAGGTCAACTGTTAGTAGTTCCTTTGGGCGGCCGTAAACCGGATATTGAAATCGTTTCGTCGCCTGAAAACTTCCCTGCAACAACGGTTCATAATAACCAGTGATCAATCCTTTGTTTTTACGCTTACCACTGTTGACACGATGCGGTTGAAAATATCGCTCAAAAAAGGTCTGCGCCCGGTCGTGGGACGGGTCGTCAATGGCCTGCGCGTTTGTACATATTGTTTTCCATTCTTTCGACTTCTCCGGTAACACCATGCAGCCGTTCAATAAAGCAGGCCAGGCGTCGGCATGACTATCGCTGTTCCAACCGGATAACCTGGACCAGGATACTGGGCCACCGATTCCTGGCGGCTTGGCGCAGGCGCCTAATAACAAACACAAGAAAACTAGAGAACTAGTGAACGGAATACGCATAGTCTGTGTTAAGTGTCGATTCGCTGATAAGGTATCATTTAATTCGCTGACTTTCTAAAAACTATAAGGCAATACAGGCTATGAAAAAAATACGATTTGGAGGAACCGGCCTCAAAGTGGCGCCGTTGGCATTTGGCACAATGACTATTGGCGACCGGTTAGATCGCGGTGCTGCATTCAAAGTGTTGAACTGTGCGGTTGAGCGTGGTGTTAATTTTTTCGATTGCGCGAATATGTATAACGCCGGAGAAGCCGAACGCATCGTCGGTGCCTGGATCAAGGAACGCGGCCTACGCGATCAAATTGTTTTGTCATCTAAAGTGCGATACGAAGTGGGGGACGACCCCTTGTCGATAGGCTTGACACCTAAGGTAGTGATGCGTGAAATCCAACGCTCGCTGGAACGCTTGCAAACCGACTACATTGATATCTATTTCTTGCATCAAGCCGACGACGATACGCCAATAGAACTCACCCTGCGATGTGTAGATGATCTGATCTCGTCGGGTAAGGTACGCTACCTTGGAATGTCGAACTTTGCAGCTTGGCAAGTGGTGCAGGCGGTGCAGTACTGCAGAGAGAATAGCTGGACACGGCCTACGGTCTTGCAATCCATATACAACGCAATTACTCGCGGATTGGAGAATGAAATGTTGCCGATGGCGAAACACTATGATTTAGGTGTTTGCGTTTACAACCCCCTCGCTGGTGGATTGCTAACCGGCAAACATTCGGTCGAAGGTCAAGCCGCGCCGGGTTCACGTTTTGAAAGCAACCAATTGTATCGTGAGCGTTATTGGGACTCGCGGCAACGCACATGCGCCGCATCGTTAGCGAAACTCGCAAAAGATTCGGGACGTTCACCGGTTGAATTGGCGATACGGTTTATCATGGATCAACCCGGTATTCATGTCACCTTACTAGGTGCCACGAAGTTGGAGCAACTGGAACAATGTCTGGATGTTTTCGACGCGAGTCCACTTACCGGTGATGAAATCAAAGCTTGTGACAAGATTTGGAACGAGTTGCATGGACCAGTGCCGGCTTATTGGCGGACAAATTAGAGAGCACCTGAGCAAACCGCGTCAAAATTTTTTATTGATCAAGATATCGAGCGCTCGTAATCTGTGGCACAAGTAGCGCCTCGTCGGGGAATGGGCGCCGCTAGGTTCATTGCGTAAACATCGCGCATGTCATTGCGAGCGTAGCGAAGCAATCTCAACGTCGGTGGGTTATCACTCGCTAAGAAATATGACTTCTTACCACACCGACTGCCAACCCTTCAATAAAAAAATTTTCATCGTGTAGGTTTACTTCAATGGGATCGAATTCAGGATTTTCAGCCAGCAAGGTCACTTTGTTGCCGCGTCGTCGAAACCGCTTAACCGTTACTTCGTCTTCCAGTCGCGCAACAATAATCTGACCGCTCCGCGCTTCATTGGTACGATGCACAGCGAGTAAATCATTATTCAAGATACCGATGTCACGCATACTGTGGCCACGCACCCTCAATAAGTAGTCCGGCCTCGGTTTAAATTGGGTTCTTTCTACATCGAAATAATCCTCAATATGTTCTTCAGCCAGGATGGGCGATCCGGCCGCCACGCGCCCAATGACGGGTAGGCCCGTTTGCAAAAACTCGTTGGCTAGTTGAATTCCTCGTGATGTTCCCGATTGCAGGGTGATAACCCCTTTGCGCTCCAGCGCTTTTAGATGATCCTCGGCGGCTGTCGGAGAGCGAAAGCCAAAATGTTCGCAGATTTCCATTCTCGTCGGCGGCATGCCTTCTAGCTCGATATAGCCACGAATCATGTCAAAGATTTGGGTCTGGCGTTTGGTTAAGTTTTGCATTTTGGATCGTCAGTAAAAGTTACATTGCACTTCTAAGTGGGACGACATTTGCGTTTGCCGCGCTCGCACTGCCTCGTTTTGTATCAACGAGACGATCCAAAGGACTTTGCACGCCATTGGCTCCTCGTTCCATCACATGCAGATAGGTTTGCGTTGTGCGTATATCCTTGTGACCCAACTGTTCTTGCACAGTTCTAATGTCCGCGCCATTTTCAAGAAGATGCGTTGCAAAGGAATGCCTGAGCGTGTGACAACCCACGGGGCGAGGAATGCTGCATTGTCTCGCCGCTAATCGAATTTGCCGTTGAACTGCTGTTGTATGAATATGATGCCTCCTTATTATCCCCGAATCGGGATCCGGTGCCCGCCGAGTTGCGGGAAATACGAATTGCCAACCCCATTGCTTGCCGGCGTTGGGATATTTACGGTCTAACGCATAGGGGAGTTTCGCTTCGCCGTAACCTAAGGCCAGGTCGTGCGTATGAGTTCGTTTAACTTGTACCAGGTGATCGAGGATCGGTCGATACATTGTTAAAGGGAATGTTACCACTCTATCTTTGGCTCCCTTTCCTTCACGAATTGTGATGGTTTTGTAGTGGAAGTCCAAATCTTTAACACGCAACCGCAAACACTCCGTAAGGCGAAGTCCCGATCCATAGAGCAAGCAGCCGACTATCCAATGGACGCCATGCAACCGACCCAAAACCGATTTAACCTCCTCAGGTGTAAGAATCGATGGAATACGTTCAGGCCGCTTTGCGCGAACTGCTCCTTGAATATTGCCTAAAGGACGGAATAAGACATTCCGGTACAAGAATACCAGGGCATTCAATGCTTGATTCTGCGTGCTTGCGGAAACGCGCCTTTTTTGAGCTAAAAAAGAAAGGTACTGCGCAACATCCCGTTCGGCCAGGTTTGCTGGATGAATTTTTTCATGAAACAGGATAAACCCCCTTATCCAATACAAATAGGATTTTTCCGTCCGCATGCTATAGTGCCTTATGCGAATAGCCTGGCGCACGTCTTCGAGTAATGGTGATTTTCGAGGCATTCGGTTGGGTGATATAAAGAATACTGTACAAATATACAGTTATATTGAATAACGACGCAAGTTGCTGTGTTTCTGCAACTAGCTCTTGTTAACCACAATTTGAAATACAATCTCTAAGGTATTATTTATAAATGACAAAAATGAACTAAGCGACAATTTATAATGAAAATCTACGATTCAAATTTGCGGGATAGACAGCAACGTGCTGTGTTAAAACACAGCAATATGCTGTCTACTCACTGATAAGCGGCGCATCCATGCACCACTTATCGTGGAGCTAGCCTACGGGTGCAATCATGATAGGCACGTAAGGAGTTAACTGAAATGGAATCGATGACGGCGGCGTGTGGACGGGACAATGTTTGTGCAGCACGATGCCTAAAGCATGCTATTCACACATCAACCAGATACCGCTCGCGCCGCCTATCAAGACGCAGAACCCGACAAACGACTTTTCTCCCCATCCCTGGGAACAAAAGCCGTTGCAGGCTAGCTCCACGTTAGACAGACGTGAACAAGACCCAGAGATATATCGATCAGCAGGCTACGCAATGGCTCGCCGCCTCGGGATTGGAGATCGAAGCGATCGATAAGTTGTCGCAGTACACGCACGTAATAACACGATTTTTCAAGGGCGACTCTTGGCTGTTTCGAGGGGAAAAGGAACTATACGAGTACCCTGCGACTCCTTCTGTTCTACGTGGAGCGCCCGAACTTTCGCGTGACCGGTACCCATCGAAAGCGATCACAGACCAGGAGATCGAGGCAGTCGAGGCATGTCAACGCGATCGTCCCGACGGCTCTGATCGCTACGTGAGGGCGTTTATGCCCTCGTTTCACCCAATGGATGCAAACTGGTTGCCCCTCGCCCGGCACTTCGGCTACGCGACTAGACTGCTCGACGTCTCCGCAAATCCTCTCGTCGCCCTCTACTTTGCGTGCGCAGGCAGCAGCAGCGACGACGCATACGTCTACACTATTTCGAGGGGCAACTGCCGGCCGGTAAATGAACGCAACGGGCCACAGGAGAATAGCTCGGACTGCCCACCTATCCCGATCAACTTTTTGGATCTCTATGATGTCGACGTAGAGTTCAACAAGCCGAATCTAGACGACATTCTCTACCATTTCGAAGCCTCGATCCCCCAGGAAAGGCTTCAGGCTCAAGCGGGAAGCTTTCTCTTTTGGCGGAATCTCCAGATGGAGGTCCCCAGCAAAGTTCAACTCATCCCAATTCGCATACGTGGCTCCAGCAGGTCCGAGCTCCTGTCCGATCTGTCCGCCTTCGGCGTTACCGAAGCCATACTTTTCCCGAATGCCAAGTGAGCAGACACTCTGTCTAACCAGCGGCTGCAGTGGACCCGCCTTTGCTCGGTTCCAGTTCGTTAGTCTTATGGCCCTACCAGCGGTGTCGGCGGAATCTCGCCATTAGGTCGGCGGGCCCACTGAGCCGCATGTCCGATAAGCGGCGCATCCGTGCGCCACTTATCGTGGAGCTAGCCTGCAGGTGCAATAGTAATAGGCACGTAAGAGCTTAAATGAATTGGCATTGATTGCGGCGGCGTGTGGACGAGATAATATCGACGTTGCGCGATACCCAGAAGATGTTACACGAAATGTAACAAGACACATCTCGCGCCGCCTATCAAGACGCTCAACCCGACAAACGGCTTTTCTCCCCTTCCATGGGAATAAAAGCCGTTGCAGGCTAGCTCCACGTTAGGTGCGATGAAGAAGTGATCGCGCTCGATAGCCCAGAGTGGAAGAAACTTCATCACGCATATGGCGAGGCAGTCGATATTCCGCCGCTCCTGCGGCAACTATCAGACTACCTAGATGCCACTAACTACGAGGCCGAGCCATATTTCAGCTTGTGGAGTGCGCTTTGCCATCAGGGCGACACCTGCACTGCAGCTTACGCTAGCGTGCCACATATCATCGAAGTAGCGAGGCGCAACCCGAAGCGCATAAATTACCAATTTGTGCTGCTGCCGGTATCGGTCGAATTAGCTCGTTTGAATCGCAGAGGACCTGAAATTCCGTCGAACCACGAGCTGGCATATTTCAAGGCTGTTCGTTCGATTCCTGTATTAATCGCTAGCTTGAGCTCGAGCCAACTTGACGAAACTATGGCTCTAACCTGTGCTGCCGCAATTCCTATACAGGCGGGACACTCGGCAATTTCCGAGGCAATCTTGGAACTTGGAGTTATTGTCAAATCTGGTGTATGAACGAATTGGATTAAGCGGCGATCTGATGGTTTGAAGTGAGCTCGATTCCGTCTACAAATTTGATTCCGTCAATCACTTTGGCTAGATAATTAAAGCCGCGTAGTCGACGCCAGTTCTTCTCGGCACATTGTCCTAATTTGAACATCATGTGCAACATACCATCTCGAGTCAAACAGCCCTTGGAGCGTTTGGTTCGGTGTCGGATGGTTCCAAATGTCGACTCAATAGGGTTGGTGGTTCGCAAGCTCTGCCAGTGTTGAGCAGGGAAGTCATAAAATGACATCAGTTCGGGATGATCTTTTTCTAAACACTGCGTGGCCTTGGGATATTTAGGCTCATAGGTTTGGATGAACGTGGTGAAAGCGCTTTCAGCTTGTGCTTTCGTCGGTGCTTGCCAGATGTCCTGTAAGGATTGTTTGGCTTTAGGCTGAAGCGATTTAGGCAAACAATTGAGCACATTCATGCTCTTATGCATCCAGCAGCGTTGGTGACGAGTGTCAGGATAAATTTCATCCAACGCCGACCAAAACCCCATGGCCCCATCACCAATGGCTAACTGCGGCGCACCCATTCCCCTGGACTTCAGGTTGAGTAATACCTCGCGCCAACTCTGCGTCGATTCGCGCACACCATCGTCTATCGCCAAAAACCGTTTCTGGCCCCGTTCATTGACACCAATAATAACCAGGGCGCAGAGTTTGGCTTGCTCTGCCCTAAGACCACTGTAGACGCCGTCAGCCCAGATATAGACCCAACCCTCCTTGGACAAATCATCTTTACGAAAGGCTTCATATTCTGAAGCCCACACTTGTTTCAGGCGCGACACCGTACTCGCCGATAACCCCTGTGCATCCGCCCCCACCAGCGCTTGTAAGGCCTGCGACATCTCGCCACTCGATACCCCTTTCAAATACAACCACGGTAAAGCCGCTTCCAGCGATCGGGTCTTACGAATATAGGGAGGAACCAACGCGGATCGAAAGGTGACCGGTTCACCACCTCTGGAGCGAACCTTGGGTATCTGCACCGTCACCGGTCCAATTCCCGTTTGAATTGCTCGGGTGGGTTGGTAACCATTACGCACAACAGCCGCTTTGCCATCGGCGGTGTGTTGTTCAGAGAATTTATCGATAAACTCCATCATTTCTGCCTCGACCGCTGTATGGATCAATTGCTGCGCCCCGCTCTGCAGTAGCGCCGTCAGCTGATCGGTAAAACTACCTCGATCTTCAAGTGAAATAACGTTACTCTTACTCATGAGTGGCGTATCCTCGTTTGATTAAATTAAAGTTCAGCAACTTCAAATTAATCAGATACGCCGCTTTTCTTCAACTTCCTAAACACCAGATTCAGTTATAACTCTGGAACTTGAAGGTGGCTCGGCAGAGGAATTCCTAGAATGGAAAATGAACCAATAGCGCTAATCGCACCTAACCAGGCGCTGTAATCTGCAGGTTAGCTCCACGTTAGGGCTCAACTGTCCCGCGGCTTGGGCCACGAAGAAACCATGCCATCGATATGCTCATGGAGATCGGGATTCACGTGGTTCCACATGGGATCGAGTACAAAGTCAATGCCTTCTCGACGCGCGAGCTTTGCGGCCGGAACGAAGTCGCTATCCCCAGCTATGAGAATTATTTGATCAACATCCTTCTTATATGACAGCGATGCGATGTCTAGGCCAATTCTCATATCGACGCCTTTCTGTCGCGCCTCATATTTTACGTCCGATTCGCTCAGATCATCTATCGAGATTTTTTTATTTAGCAACGATTTTGTTTTGTTTGGATGGATGACCCAATGTCCGTGATCAGCAATTCGGCCTAGTCGAAGGGCAACTTTTCTGAATCGTTTTAACTGCTCATGAAGCTCTCGACGAAATTTCGCTTCCTTTGTTTCCCCGAAACTGAAGCCTTTCTTGGAGACGGGATTTTGAACGCGCTTCTCTAACGGTGGGCAATCGTAATAAAATATTCTGTACAGGGTCTTACGCTGACCGGAATTCTTGTTGGCCGCACGTAGGTTCCGGAGTAGTCCACCATACAGGTCACGGACGACTTGATTCGGGGAATTGGTATGGGAATTGGCGTAGAGGACTCGGTAGCGCTTAATGAAGTAACCGCCATCGACCAATATTGCGGATTTCATGTAACTTATTGATTATGAAATGACAAAAGCCTCGGAATTCCAAGTCCCCCATATGGCGGAGGCAGTACTATCCGAGGCGCTATTTGCCAGTAATTATGGGGTCATCTCATCATGTCGTCAAGGGTAGCTTGACTATTTCTCAACGTCGGGAACCGCGAAGGAGCCCGTTTATGTGATGAATCCCACAGTTCCAGGGTCGTTCGCAATCTGCACATGCTTAGTCGGATTACATTCGACGGTTGGTCCCAAAAAAAGAAAAGTGGATTCCAGAATTCAAATTGAGCCCTAACGAGGGGCTCGAACGGACGCCCTCAGTCGCTGCGCGCCTGAGTTCGCCGTTCAGCCCCAATGATAAGCGGCGCATCCGTGCGCCACTTATCGTGGAGCTAGCCTACGGGTGCAATGGTGATAGGCACGTAACGGTTTGAATGATCTGGAATCGATGACGGCGGCGTGTGGACAAGATAATATCGACGTTGCGCGATACCCAGAAGATGTTACACGAAATGCAACAAGACACTTCTCGCGCCGCCTATCAAGACGCAGAACCCGACAAACGACTTTTCTCCCCTTCCATGGGGATAAAAGCCGTTGCAGGCTAGCTCCACGTTATGGAGCAACTTCGCCCCTCTTCGTGTCGTTTACTTCTGATCCAAGATTGGCATTGACGATTACTCGTAACTAGCCCCCAGGTTTTTTACCGCCCAGTCAGCCATAACGGCCAATACGGGTTCCAACGATCGACCGACTTCCGTCAGCGAATATTCTGTTCGTGGGGGAACTTCAGCAAACACTTTTCGATGAACAATTCCATCACGCTCCAGCTCGCGCAAATGTTTCGTCAACATCCGCTGAGACGCATCGGGAATTAATCGTCTCAGCTCGTTGAAGCGTTTCGTGCCATCGAGTAGCTGATGGATAATTGGACACTTCCAACGGCCACCAATTACCTCGATAGTTGTTTCGACGGGGCAATTTGTGGCGGACTGCAAATTTGGGCGGGTATGCGCTCTTGCTGTCTTCTTGGTTACCAAAATGTTCCTACTTACTAAAGTGAATGTTACATGTAATAGTTATACTTAGCATCGAGCTTTGCAAGGACCAGAAAATGAAAAAAGCTATTGCAAGCGACGCAGCAATGATTCTTATCGATCATCAAGTTGGTACCATGAACTGGATTGGTTCCATTGAGAAAGCAACTGTCGAGGCCAATACGCGTGCGCTTGCCAAAGTTGCGATGGCACTGAACATGCCCATTGTCTTTACCAGCAGCCAGGAAGATCAAATGCAAGGGCCGCTGATGCCGAGCCTTAAAGACATAGCACTAGAGGCGTTTGCGGCGCGCGTGAAGCGCCCGGGTGTGGTCAATTGTTGGGACGACGAACAGTTCGCGCAGGCTTGCCGCAACACGAATCGCGGTCAGTTCATTATGGCAGGCGTAACAACAGAAGTATGTCTCGCTCCTCCTGCGATCAGTGCCATTGAGGAAGGATTCGAAGTTTTCGGTGTGGTCGATGCGTCCGGTTCGCCGACGGTGTTGACCGATGAAATGGCCTTTCGTCGTATGGAGCGAGCAGGAATCGAGCTGACGACGACCACCGCGTTGATAGCAGAACTTGCGGTCAATTGGGCGAGTGAAAGCGGGGGGAAGCTATTGCAGATTCTAGGCGAAGAGATACTGGGCGGTGGGCATTGAAACAGATAAAAAGAATTAATCACGTTGGCCTGCGCGTCAGAAATCTAGAAATCGCAAGAGCGTTCTATGAGAAGCTTGGATTCGAGTTTATCGCGGGGCCCATTGGACCAGAGCCGGTCGCGGTCATGGAGCATGCGACTGGAATCAACATCAATTTCATCCTCAATGCGTCTCGCGATGCTGCAGAAGAAAACATTCTTTCTGACGTCGCCGTAAAGCACACTGGTTTTACGCACATTGCGCTCGAAATCGACGATCGAGTTGCAGTTGAAAAACAGCTTGCGGAGATGAACATACCGATCACCGAGACAGTCGAACTGCCGGACGGTACCGAGTTTTTTTTCATTCGTGATCCTGACAAGAATGTGATCGAGTTCCACAAACCTGCACCTGACTAGGGTCGCTATTTGCCACTAGCGGAAAGCCGTTCTTACCTTCGCGAGCATTTGCACGCCCGATTTCCAGTAAACTGTGGGGTATGTTGCCCCATAACCAGAGCAAGCAACGGACATTTGACTCGGCCGCGCCCTTGGCTAAACGCCAAGCTCCCGTCCGCGTCAAATGCCGCTGTTGCTGGCGATAAGCGGCGCATCCGTGCACCACTTATCGTGGAGCTAGCCTACGGGTGCAATAGTGATAGGCCCGTAAGAGCTTAAATGAATTGGCATTGATTGCGGCGGCGTGCGGACGGGATAATGTTTGTGCAGCACGATACCTAACGCATGAGTTTCACAAATCAACCAGATACCGCTCGCGCCGCCTATCAAGACGCTCAACCCGACAAACGGCTTTTCTCCCCTTCCATGGGAACAAAAGCCGTTGCAGGCTAGCTTCACGTTAGGTGGCACAAGCCTTTGTTCATAGCCGAGGTAGGCAAATACGCTATCATGGCAATCAATCCAACAAGCTCAACTAGATGAAGTAAAGGAGAAGACAATGAGCGACAACTTAAGTCAGGCGAAGCTATTTTTCGATGCGTGTGAAACGGGTAAAGGGTGGGAAGGTTGTGGAGCCTACTGCCATCCGGATGCCACCTTTTCCGCGCAGTCCGGTGTCTTGTCGGATATCGACAGTCTCGAAGGTTATAGCGAATGGATGAAGAATCTGTTGACGCCTGTGCCGGATGGTCACTACGAACTGAAGTTCATGGCCGAAGATAAAGAACGTGGTTGCGTGGCGGCGTTCGCTGTGTTTCACGGTACGCAAACCGGACCTGGTGGTCCTGGCGAGCCGACGGGTCGCACGGTTGCGGCAGATTATGTGTACGCGATGGAGTTCGACGGCGGCCGAATTAGACACATGACAAAGATTTGGAACGACACGATAAGTCTGCAGCAACTCGGCTGGGCTTGAGGAACGACAAGTCGCAGTGCGACTTGGTTAGTGCTCCGTGCCGCCTGCGAGGCTCAGTTAATCATGCCACCTAACGAGGCGCTAGCCTGCAGGTGCAATAGTGATAGGCACGTAACGGTTTGAATGGGCTGGAATTGATTGCGGCGGCGTGTGGACGAGATAATATCGACGTTGCGCGATACCCAGAAGATGTTACACGAAATGCAACAAGACACATCTCGCGCCGCCTATCAAGACGCTCAACCCGACAAACGACTTTTATCCCCCTCCATGGGAATAAAAGCCGTTGCAGGCTAGCTCCACGTTAGCTACTCCTCACTTCACTCAAAGGAATCAATAATGAAGGCAAAAGAATATGAACAAATGATAAGCAGTATTTCCGAAAAATTAACGAACGATACCAAACTAAGAAATCTTGGTTCCAAGAAATTCGGAGAAGATAACCTTTGGGAAGGCGCATCTGGCTTTTTTCATCAAATAGATGCGTCAATAGAGATTGAAACAGATGTATTATTGATCGAGTGTAAATGTTGGGAATCTAATGTTAGGGCTATCGAGTTCCTAACCTTTTTCGGACGCCTAATTGATATTAAAGGAAACGAGAAGCATAGTAATTTAAATATCAGAGGGGCAATTGCAACGACAAAAGGTTGGCAGAGTGGAGCAAAAAAACTTGTGAAGTATTATCGTGAATTATGTTCAATCTTCCTCGTAACGGAAAACCAGGACATTACTGATCTGATTCATACACATTTTATTAAACCAAGTTCAATCCAAAGTGGAGAAGCATTCGGAATTCCTAGTATAAAACATACCTGAGATCTATTTACCACTGACAATGAGATCGAGATTTAGTTAGTCTTTTAAAAGGTTCAACGAAAAAACAGGGAAAGAATGGCCTTCAACCAAAGACAGATGCAGTATCACCGAAGGATTTTTGGTTATTGCCATGCGGGGAAAAAGTAAATCAAATGGCGATAAAATGGATTAATTGAGAAATTATTGGGCCGTAGCTAACAAAGCTTTCAGCGGAGCCACGAGACATGTGCTCATTTGATTCGTTTCGTTTTTCGACCAAGACATCACGGCCCGTGGCCCGCTGAAGCAAGCGATAAGCGGCGCATCCGTGCGCCACTTATCGTGGAGCTAGCCTACGGGTGCAATGGTGATAGGCACGTAAGAGCTTAAATGAATTGGCATTGATTGCGGCGGCGTGTGGACGGGATAATGTTTGTGCAGCACGATGCCTAACGCATGAGTTTCACAAATCAACCAGACACCTCTCGCGCCGCCTATCAAGACGCTGAATCGGACAAACGACTTTTATCCCCATTCCATGGGGATAAAAGCCGTTGCAGGCTAGCTCCACGTTATGTGCTTACTTGAGATTCACATATGGTATCAATAATGCTACCATGTGTGAATGAGCGGCGTAGCTAAGATCTTGAAGGAAATGAGATCGAATCCCAAAGGGGTTAGATTCTCTGATCTAAAGAAGGTCTGCGAACATTACTTTGGCCCTCCACGGCAACATGGTACAAGCCATTGCATTTACAAAACGCCTTGGCCAGGTGACCCCAGAGTAAATATCCAGAATCAAAAAGGAAAAGCTAAGCCTTACCAAGTCAGGCAAGTTCTTCTTGCCATAGAGAAATTAGAGGTAGGTCATGGCTCTTGAAGTAGATAAATATACGTATCGAGTAATGTGGTCGGAAGAAGACCAGGAATATGTCGGATTGTGCTCTGAGTTCCCCAGCCTGAGCTGGCTTAGGGCTACCCCAGAGGCAGCGCTTAAGGGTATAAGAGCATTAGTCAAATCAACTATCAAAGACATGACCGAAAATGGAGAGTCTGTTCCCGAGCCAATCACGATGAAAAAGTTTAGCGGAAAGTTTATGGTCCGTGTTCCACCAGAAGTCCATCGTCATTTAGCTTTGGAAGCAGCGGAATCGGGTGTCAGTCTCAATCGTCTGGCAAGTGCCAAGCTTGCTCAATAACGCACATAACAAGCGCATGCAGTCGGACCGCTTCACTCGTTACGCGAGTAAAGCGGCCGCTGATGCGAAGCGATAAGCGGCGCATCCGTGCGCCACTTATCGTGGAGCTAGCCTACGGGTGCAATGGTGATAGGCACGTAAGGAGTTAACAGTGATGGAATCGATGACGGCGGCGTGAGGACGCGATAATATCCCTGATGAACGATACTCCGATCACGTTGTTTGAGACTCAACAAGATACCTCTCGCGCCGCCTATCAAGACGCACAACCCGACAAACGGCTTTTCTCCCCCTCCATAGGGATAAAAGCCGTTGCAGGCTAGCTCCACGTTAGCCGAATGTGCATACATTAGGCACACACTATGATACAATTTCAGGATGAGCTACTTCGAGTGGGATCCCGAAAAGAATCAACGGCTTTTACGAGAAAGGAATGTTTCATTTGAGGACGTTGTATTCTGTTTGGGTGGTGGTGGTCTCTTGGATGATATTCCCCATCCTAATCATGAGAAATACCCCAATCAAAGAGTGTTTATCGTAAACATTGATGGATATGCCTACTTAGTGCCTTATGTGAATTCGGAAAATGGGTTGTTTCTTAAAACGATTATTCCGAGCCGAAAAGCAACCCGTAATGATTTAGGGGAAATGTCATGAGTAAATTGAAACTAGATGCCTATGAAAAAGAGCTGTTGGAAGCGTATGAATCGTCCGATTCGAAATCCAAGCTAACGACTAAGAGGAAGAAAGAAATTGTTCGACTTGCGGAAAATACGTTTAAAAAGGACAAGCGAATAAATATCCGAATTTCCAGTCGGGTCCTAGATGCGATTCAACGAAAGGCGCTTGAAGAAGGTGTGCCTTACCAAACCCTGGTATCGAGTGTATTGTATAAATACGTATCCGGTAGTCTGAAGGACATTTCGGCTAACAAGTGACTGAATCGCACAAAATACTCGCTAGCGCTCAATCTTGGCGCTTAGTCAGACGATAAGCGGCGCATCCATGCGTCACTTATCGTGGAGCTAGCCTGCCGGTGCAATGATGATAGGCACTTAGCGTATCAATTGAGTATGGTAAGTGGAATTTGGCCTAACAAGGCAAATTAACTCGGACGCCATAAAATTGAGGGAGGATCAGTATGCACTCGCATGACACGTGCTAGGAGGTCAAGTGTTTGATCATGTTGTCTTCGGAACCAGCGACTATGAAGCTAGCAAAGCCTTTTTTATCAAGGCTCTAGAACCAATCGGCATAGCGATTGTTTCCGAGGGACCGCTCGGTATCGAGCTAAGCTCGGACGGCAGATCCTCACTTTGTATCCGTCGAGTCGAGGAAACATCAGCACATCTTCATCTGGCATTTGTGGCGAAGAACCGCGAGCAGGTTGATAGCTTTCATCGTGCAGCGCTTGAGGCCGGTGCGATAGACAATGGCGGTCCGGGTTTACGCCCGAACTATGGTGGAAGATATTATGCCGCATTCGTGATTGGACCGGATGGACACAACATCGAAATGGTGTGTCATGAAGAAGGGGCCTAAGAACGAGGTGGTCTGTTGCCGCCTAACGAGTAGTTGGAGCCGTCAAGCGCGGCTCAACACAGTGTTAAATTGAATTGGTTTAGATGAAATCGTACACAGCGCCAAATCAAGCGAAACGTTAGTGAAGCTTGATTTGGCGAGGGTTACCGGGTTTGATGGAGGTGTCTATCAACCATTAAACCAATAGAGGTAACCCTCATGATTCATAGTACGGATAAAGTCATTAAACATAAAGTTGGCCTATTGAACCTGGCCGAAGAACTCGGCAACATCGCTAAAGCCTGTTCGCTGATGGGCAATAGCCGCGATACGTATTACCGTTACAAGGCGGCGGTGGAAGACGGTGGGGTCGAAGCCCTTATTGACGCCAACCGACGCAAACCCAACCTGAAGAATCGAATTGATCAGGCAGTGGAATCCGCGGTGGTCGAATATGCCCTTGAAGAGCCCGCCCATGGCCAGGTCCGGGTCAGCAATGAGCTGCGCAAACGCAGTGTCTTCGTCTCCCCCAGCGGGGTGCGGAGCATCTGGTTACGCCATGATCTCAATAACCTAAAGCTGAGATTGAGGGCTCTGGAGGCTAAAGTGGCGCAAGACGGCCTGATTCTCACGGAATCTCAAGTTGCCGCTTTGGAGCGAAAGAAACACGACGATGAAGCGTGTGGCGAGATTGAGACCCAGCATCCGGGCTATCTGGGTTCTCAGGATACCTTTTACGTGGGTACGCTCAAGGGTGTCGGCCGCATCTACCAGCAGACCTATGTGGACACCTACTGCAAAGTCGCCCAGTGCAAGCTCTACACCTCGAAAACACCGATTAGCGCTGCAGACCTGCTGAACGACCGTGTGCTGCCCTTCTACGAAGAAAACGGGCTCCCAATCCTACGGATACTGACGGATCGGGGTACGGAGTATTGTGGAAATAGGGATCAGCATGACTACCAGCTTTATCTCTCCGTGAACGATATTGAACACACCAAGACCAAGGCGCGGCATCCTCAAACCAACGGAATCTGTGAGCGGTTTCACCGCACGATTCTCGATGAGTTCTACCGCGTGACGTTTCGAAAAAAGATCTATACTGAAATCGAAACCTTGCAAACAGATCTTGACGAATACTTGCAACGGTACAATACTCAGCGCACGCATCAGGGCAAGATGTGCTGTGGCAGAACGCCCATGGAAACCCTGATCGATGGAAAACAAATCTGGCAGGAAAAGTACATGAACTAGACTTCTCCTGACAGTCGCCTCCTCATACCCGGTGACTGTACGACTGAGTCTGAATCAATACAGTTAAATGTCCGTTTCCTCGCCACCCAAAGTCAGTGGTTATCCAGCAAGCCCATCGCGCTGTTCCAGGAAAAGCAAAACTACCATTCGTTGAGTCGTCAATTCCGTAGTCTTTTTTGCGCGCCGCTGTTGCCAAATTCAACGATTGTAGTAAATTCACCGTCAGCGTTTTTATCAGCACGTGCCGATAGCATGGTTCATCGGAAAACGGTCTACAAACAGCGAGCCTTCGCCGACCGTCACCTCGTTTCGTGGTTACTGGGAGGTTCGGCGTGCGGCACATTTAACAAGGGGCTGAAGACGGACATTTTAAAGCATGCTTCCGCTACGCTAACACGCTTTAAAATTACCGCTTACCCCGGCGTTAGGTTCTCCCTTCGACATAATTTTTGGCAGTGATAGCGAAATCGGAAAAAGCCTTTAACAGCTTTCGGTCGGTTGTTATAAGAGGAGCATCAAGTGATTGAGCTAACGCGATGAATTCGCAATCGTAAGCTGTGCAACCGCTAGTCTTGGCTAAGCTAAGGACCTTATTCGAATTTACTTGAAATTCTTTTCCAGAAACAATTGTTTCTGCTTGATTTTGAATGTCCATAGCAGTTGTCAGATCAATAATATCTTTGCTCAAGTAAAGCGTGAGGACGTTGCGAAGCTCGCTCCTCCACAATAAGGGGGCGCACCAATGGTCATCGATTTCTATCAACGCTTCAGAATATTTGGTGTACTCATTCGGCAAAAACAAATAACTAATAATGTTGGTATCGACTACTAACATTACGGGCGGCCAAGATGCTTTGCCCGAGTAATTTCTTTTGCGCTAATTCTTTTAGCCTTGACCCGCTTTCTAATCGCTCTTATTTTGGCGAGGTTTTCTTCCGTGGAAAGCCTTTGAGGTGAGAAAGTTTTTTCCAAGCAAACGATAAGTTCGCTGTTAATGCTACGGCGATTGGCACTTGCTGACTCTTTAAGCCTATCATATAAATCGTCAGGTATATTTTTCAAGTTTAAATTGGGCATCTTTAGCTACCTAGGTCAGTGAACAACAAGTGTAATTATGGTATCAATATGGTATCATGTCAACAAACCTATCAAGTGGGTGAAGGCGCGGCCTGCGGCCGCTGGGACGTCAAAAAGCTGCGCTTTTCGCCGCCCCTTACCCAAGTGTTAGGGGCATATAGGAGAAACCGAGTTGGCAATTAAAGGCAGATGTTTATGCGGCAAGGTTCGTTACGAAGTCACTGGGCCACTCTTTGATGCAGATCACTGTCATTGTTCTATGTGTAGACGTCAGCATGGTGCAGCATTTGCTACTTATGCGGGCTTCAATCCGGGGGATTTTATATGGATCGCAGGAGAAGACCTTATAAAAGTATACGAGACGTCGCTGGGTGGCGGATGGTGCTTTTGTAGTGAATGTGGCTCGACACTAGCAGGAACCGACAAAGGTAAGATCACCACGGTAACGCTCGGCACGGTTGAAGGAGACCCAGGTATAAAGCCGGAGTCACATATCTTCGTAGGTTCCAAAGCTCAGTGGCATGAAATAAATGATGATCTCCCGCAATTCGAAGAACGGCCCCCAGACACATGGGAACCATCGAGCAAAATCCCCTAACAGACCGGCTGCGAATACTTATCATCTCAAACTGGGTGAATACGGGGTCGATGCTATCGAAGCCACGTGGGACTGTAGCGCGATGCATTGTGAATACTACCTTGATAGTCAATATTCTTGTAAACGCTTTCGGTCAGTTACTCGTTCCTCGTGCGGTTGAAGCTCCACGTTAGCGCTAATACTGAAATAAACGCACCATACACTAGATAAATATGTATTCTGACGAATACCCCATGGAACAGAAGGACAAATATGTAGAAGCACTTATCAGGTTACACAGTGGTTTGAAAAGGCTAGGACCAGGCGATTCAGATTTCTCTGATTACATACTTAAGCAACTACCAGAATTACCACCTAATCCTAGAATTGCAGATATTGGATGTGGTGCAGGTGCGGGAGCCTTGATGCTGGCTAGGAAGTATTGCTCTAAGGTAAAGGCCGTAGATTTCTCGAGAGAATTCTTAGATCAAATGATGCATCGAGTCAAACAAAAAGATTTGGAGGATTTGATAGAACCAATACAGTGCGATATGGGTAATTTGGGCTGGGAGTCGGAATCAATAGACCTTTTATGGTCTGAAGGAGCCGCATACAACATAACCTTTGAGGGCGCGCTAGAAGCCTGGAGACCACTTTTGGCAGTCGATGGTGTCGCTGTGATCTCAGAAATGAATTACTTTACAAATGATGTCCCCAAAATCGTAGCAGAATATATGAAGACCGCTTATCCAAGCATCAAGGCGGAGTCAAAAAATATAGCCACAATCAATTCATCGGGATTTGCCGTTCTCGGATTACATCGTTTGCCATCAAAGGCCTGGTGGGACAATTACTACAATCCGCTACGTGAAAACATTACGGCACTAAAACAAATCAATGATGAGGCAATGCGGGCTGTAATTCATGAAACGGAGGAAGAAATGAAGTTTTTTAAAGGGCACCAAAAAGACTACGGCTATACGTTCTACATAATGAGAGCTGTTTAATCTTGTTGCACCAACAGTTGCATGCACTCGGACAGTAAAAGCGCCGCTCATTTTTTGCTCTGCTTTTTATTGTCGATGCAACATAGCGTTGGATAGATTGATGTTCTAATTTCGGGAAGGCGATGTTTACATGATTAACTTTGAGGATTATCACTGTTGGCTATACATAACCCCCGCCGCTCGGCGAGTTTATTCGGGCCGCGTATATTAGGTCGTTCGATATCTGTATTTGATCATTGGCAAAGAGCCTGAACGCTGCACCATCGACTTTGACGCGAATCATCAACATGCGCCGCGGTGTCAGCCCTGAAATGGCGCTACGGTCATTGAAAGCGCTTGGGCGCTCGTCGGTGGGCTGGTTAGCAATACAACATAACTATGACCTTTGGCAGGCGAAGAAGACTGCGGGTCTTTCCTAAGTACAGAAAGTAGAATTTGAAACCATCTAACACATATGAGTTGTTCGAGCGAGACGCTTATATCGCTAATTACATAAGCTTCTCACGACGGCGGCATTATGGATTTCCAGAAATCAGAGATGACAAATAGAGATAAGGTTACGACCGGAGGTTGCCTTTGTGGGGCAGTGCGCTATGAAGTAAAAGGCCCTCTGAGAGACGTGATCAATTGCCACTGCAGCATGTGCCGACGTTTGCATGGCAATTTTGGCCCGCATTCGAAAGCGCATAAAGCAAATATTACCATTACTAAGGACGATGGACTCACCTGGTATAAGACATCCGACGTTGCACGGCGTGGATTTTGTTGTAAATGTGGATCCAGTTTGTTTTGGGAGCCGTTTGAGCAAGATTCTATGGGTATTATTGCTGGATCACTTGATGGTTCTACGGGTTTGAAAACTATCGGCCACATCTTCGTTGGTGAAAAATCCGATTTCTACGAAATTACTGATGACTTTCCGCAGTTCGAAGGCTCATCTGACGGGAAACTACCAAACGACTATAAGTAGGTTAATGGAAAACTAGGAATAACCGTGCCGCATAAATTCTCAGACGAAGATCGAAAATTTTGTATTGAGTTCGAATTGTGTGAATTTCCACCTGCATTGTTCAAGCATCGCGAACACCTAAAACTTGCCTATATCTATCTGGTTGCGAATGATTCTGAGACAGCCTATACAAAGATGCGCGAAGCAATCAAAAAATTTCTGGTACATCACAACGCCGATCCTGACAAATACCATGAAACCATAACTCGAGCATGGATTCTGGCAGTTCGCCATTTTATGGAGAAAACCTCAAACGCAGATTCCGCCGATCAATTTATAGATCAGAATCCTGAGATGCTCGATTCAAACATAATGATGACGCATTACTCTACGGAATTGCTTTTTTCAGATCAGGCTAGAGCACGATTCGCCGAACCGGACCTTGACCCAATACCTAGATATGAGGAGTAGGTCGCCTATTGGCTTAATTGAGGTAAGATTTCAGATGAGCCTCCTGTTATCAACCACAGTGCTATTGAACACGTTATGGATAGCAGCTTAAATCTGCTAAGCCACTTTGAAACGGGAGGCTCGCCTGAGTGACGACAAAGTGGAGCCGCACGTTCGTTGTGCAAACTTCGCTTACCACAAGGTTGCCGACCACATTCAACACTAAGTGGCTGCAAACCTGAACACATCTCAAGCTTCCGGAGAATCAATGCCAAACCAAACCACCATTCGATTCGGGCATCCTGAAACCCTGATTCGAGAGTACCAACACTGGGTCGTGCTGTTGCGAGAGCAACAGGTGACACTCGGTTCCCTTGTGTTGTGTGCGAAATCCGATGCTACGGCATTTTCAGATATCCCCATCGGCGCATTCGACGAGATGGGAACGGTTGTCCGCGACATTGAGCGCGTGCTCAACGCCGTGGTCAACTACGAGAAGATCAACTATCTTATGCTTATGATGGTTGATCCCAACGTTCATTTTCATGTTTTTCCGCGCTATGCAGCGGAGCGTAGCGCGTGTGGATTGACCATGCCCGATCATGGCTGGCCTGGGCCGCCCAAACTGAAGGAGGCGCGCGAATTGACGCCACGGGAGCGAGACGATTTGCGCACACACATCATGAGCTTTTGGTAAAGCAAGACTAGACTTTAGATAATCTTTTTACCGGGTTCGTTTAAGGCTGACCCTGACAGCGACACCAGTTGACAAATTCCATCGACTCTAAACTGTCACGAATCCGATTAGATCCAACTAGCGTACAAAGTCCATGCTAGTGGATTCAATATTTTGTTCTGTGAATTGAAACAGACATTGAGGATGCAGTATGACCAAACCGATTATTAATATTTCCGATATTGAGCTTCAACCACCTCCATTGGGTTTTGCGCCCACCGGAGAGGTCGCTAAGCGCTTTGGCGCGCGCATGGGGCTTTTTGCGTCACAGATTGGGGCCAAGCAACTCGGATACAATATTACATCCGTAGCGCCCGGCAAGCGGGCTTTCCCTTTTCACAATCATCGTGTCAACGAAGAGTTATTTTTTATCTTAAAGGGCACTGGTGAAGTGCGGATTGGGGAAGCAGTCTACCCGACTAGAAGTGGTGATTTTATTGCATGTCCGGCCGGCGGCAAGGAAACAGCGCATCAAATTATTAATACCGGTGATACCGAATTAAAATACCTTGCAGTGAGCACGCAGTTATCACCCGAAATCGCCGAATATCCCGATTCCGGAAAGTTTGGGGTGCTTGCCAAATTTGAGGAAGAAAATGATAGTTCGCACCGAATGTTTCGGTTTGTCGGGAGGGAAGACGAAACTGTCGATTATTGGGAAGGAGAATAGACATTAAGTTCCACAAAAGGACATGACAGGAATGATGATCAAAAGAGTAGCGTAAAGTGATATCTGCCCAAGAAGCCCTTAACCGATTGATTGAAGGAAATCGCCGTTTTGTATCGGATATTCAGGGTCATGGCACAGGAACAAACCAAACCCGTCGTAGCGAGTTGGTCGCGAACCAAGAGCCATTTGCCATTATTCTGGGTTGTTCCGACTCGCGTGTTCCGGCCGAGATTGTCTTCGATCAAGGTCTCGGTGATTTGTTTGTCATTCGCGTCGCGGGGAACATTGTTGCGCCGTCTCAAGTGGGTAGTGTCGAATTCGCAGCGGAGCGTTTCGGCACAAAATTGGTTGTGGTATTGGGTCATTCGCTGTGCGGGGCCGTTCTGGCAACGATAGAAGAACTTGAGCAGCCAACGAATAATCGCTTAGCTAATCTGCACTCCATAGTCGACCGAATCCGGCCCGCCGTAGCATCATTGCTTGAAACCGATCTCCGGCAGGATCAAGATGCCTTAGTCCATCATGCGGTGCGGGCAAACATCCGTGCTTCCGTAAATCAACTATGTCACGGGTCACAAATTCTTGAACGACTGATTACAAAGAGTGAACTCCTGGTGGTGGGTGCGGAATATTCACTGGAGACAGGTGTTGTAGATTTTTTTGATGGTTTGCCGAAGACAGGCTAAGTTGTAGAAGTTATTTTCAGCGACGAGTAAGAAGCATGACGGGGGTTGTGGTCTTAGTCTCAATAGACTCTAAATGAATGACAGTTTTGCGGAAGGAGAAAATCAGGAAGCACCTATTTCACTGGTGATTTCTCGGGCGCTGGCTCCTGTGATGATCGCGTGGTTGTTCATCCCGTTGACGTTTTTTATTCCTCTGGTCGATTCCACCAGGGCGCCGTATGTAGACCTGACTCAGACATTAGCGGAATTCGCGTATTGGTTGGCATGGACAGGGAGTAAGTTTGGGGTGCCCTTTGTCGCATTGCCATTGCTAATTGTTCTCGTTACACGGGATGGCATAAACGCGATGCGAAAATGAAAAGAGATATTCATCATTGTGGTGGTCGCCACCGTTTTCGCCGGTGGGGGCGCCACCATTAACGAACATATTGTGAAAGAAGAACTTAAAGTTCCCCGTCCAAATATTATATGGTTAGCTGGAGAAGACGGTTCCGGTCCGCTAGGGATGACACCGACGCAATTTTATGAAACTGGTGACAAGGAAGCCCGCCGTAAACCAATGACTAAAGTGCTCAGTTTGGAATCGAAGCCCGTGGCTTTAAGCCCGGCAATCCGGGCAGATTGGATAGAAGAAACCGGTTACTCGTTTCCTTCCGGGCATGCGTTTTCGGCAATATTTTTTGCTACCTTTCTGTTAATGCTTGCGACAACTTACCTGACGACACGAAAAATCTGGTGGTTTTACGCGCTGCTGCCATGGGCGTTAGCCGTCTGCTATTCCCGCCCCATATTGAGAGTGCACACACCGTTGGATATTACCGTGGGCGGTTTCCAAGGTCTGGTGCTTGGATTCGTGGCCTGGGCAGTTGCGCGAAGCCTAATTCGCAGAATCACATAAGAAATAAAAACTAATTCCCACCAGTGCCCTGCCAACGCTGAAACAGGTCTTGTGGTAATTCGATTTCCAATTGATCCAGGATGCGATTGACCAGTTGGTTAATCAATTCGTCAATAGTTTGTGGCCGATGATAAAAAGCCGGCATCGCGGGCATCATAATGGCGCCGTTTTCGATGGCTTGTAATATCAAACGGGCATGTCCTGCATGCAACGGTGTCTCGCGTAAAACGATAACCAGTTTACGCCGGTCTTTAAGTACTACATCGGCCGCGCGCAACAGCAAGTTGTCCGCATAACAATTTGCAATGCCGGACAAAGAACGAATCGAACAAGGCGCAACGACCATCCCCAAGGTTGGGTAGGAACCGGACGCGATACAGGCAGCGATATCGTTGACGTTGTAATGATAATCGGCAAGACTCTGGACATCTTCCACTGAATAATCCGTCTCAACCAGTAAAGCCCTTTTCCCCGCGTTGGTGATAACCATGTGAGTCTCAATATCGGGGAGGTCACGCAGCACTTCCAATAACCGCACGCCATAAATTGAACCGCTCGCACCCGAAATGCCTACAATTAACTTTTTCAAGGGTTACTTTCTTTAGTTATCTTTTTGCGCGCAAATACGGTGTTATGACATCGCGTTGCCACCGGCGGCCTTTTGCGAAACTTCCTTGTCATCGCCAGACCTTTCATCTTCCATCGCCGGGGGGGTTATGACTGGGATCGATAGTTCGAGATCGTTCAAATTAATATGCTTGTACGAAGCACGGTCGTACTCATGGGTGTGAGGAAAAGGACGGCAACAATCGAAACCCACTTTGCTACCGATATAGTCAGGAAAACTCGGGTTCAATCCGTGACCAAAAACGTTGTCAATAGTAACGATGCCGTGTTTTGGGTCCATGCGTGTTGCCATGGCCCATTCGATATCGCTAGGATTTTTGATGTCCACGTCGTCATCAACGATGGTGACCATTTTTAATGGAGGAAATGCGGCAAATGTTGCCATGATGGCCTGTTTGGACCAACCGGCCCGTTTTTGCTGCAGTTTTACGATGGCATGGTAAAAACCACAGCCGCCATGGCTGAAATACACATCTTGCACACCGGGTATTTGCCGTTGCAATAACGCCAACACATTGGCTTCACCTAGCAGCCCAACCGAGTTCCAGACTTCCACGCCGGAAATGATGGTCTGATAAATCGCATTTGGCCGTTTGTGTATAGCATGTACGTGTACAACGGGTCGTGGCTCACGCTTCGCGTAATAGCCTGTTACTTCTGCAAAAGGACCCTCTTCTCCCAATTCGCCGGGAATCATTTCACACTCCAACGCATACATGGCATTGGCGACTAACTCCACTGGCAATGTTCTTCCTTTGACTAATTCCAACGGCGCGCCGTGAAACTCGCTGGCGATACCGAGTTCATCGGTATCCGGCGGCGCGGCTTCGGCAGGTGTCGCGGCGGCAAAATGTAGACCCGGTCCGACACCGCAGTTGATACTAAAGTGCAGGTTCTCGCCGCGCTGTTTCGCTTTGTTTAGATATAGCTCCAAATGACGGCCGGCATCGATATTGACATGCAAGGTATTTTCATTAATGACCATGAAGCGCTGAATAGAGGCGTTGCGTATACCGGTTTCCGGGTCTTTTGCAATCACAACACCCGCATCGAAATAAGGCCCCCCGTCTTTGGCCGCATGGATGGGGATAGGCATGGCATTTAAGTCTAATGGGTGGTCTTCACCTTGCAAGATTGGTCCATCGTCAATAACAATGGGTTCAATAGGCTTTTGTTGCCAGTTTTTGATACAACTGGAAACGTATTGGGGTAACGTTTGTTCGTCACGCCGCATTAAGTTCGCCAGCAACTCGCGGGACCAGTACAGACCGGTAAACACGGGCGTGTCGTGCCCTCTTACATTGTCAAATAGAACAGCGCGTGGACCGCATTCCAGTTGCGCGGCGGTACCGGCGAGATCAAGAGTTAAATCGACTTCCGATTTGATCCGGACTAACCTTCCCATTGCATCGAGATCATGCAAAATAGCGGCGAGATCGCTGAGGTGATTACCAGTCATTTTTTACTCCGGATACGGCTTGTTCGTCGTTTTTATAAAGACTATCGTGCCATCTGCATCAGCACAACACCCGTGGCGACGATTATGGCGGCCAGTACTCGTCGGTTGCCGGATTTTTCCCCCAACAAATATGTCCCCATTAATGCGGCCATAATCACACTGGTTTCGCGCAAAGCGGCAACCGCACCCATAGAGCCCTTGGACATGGTGTAAATAACAATGCCATAAGCGATGGACGCGGCCAATCCACCGCCGACACAATGAAGCCATTTATTTTTTACGAATACCCTAATATGGCCGCGTCTACGATACCCAGTGTAAAACGCAACTGGCCAACCCTCGAGGAAAAACAACCAAGCAATATAACTGAGGGGATTACCAGTACGTCTAACACCCATTCCATCCAGTACGGTATAACCGGCGATCCAAAGCGCGGTACCCAAAGCATACAGCACGGGCCTCCAGTCATGTTTCCATGGTACGCCACGTTCGAACGTCAAACTCGTTACGCCGATTGATGCGAGCACAATACCTGTCAATGCGAGTGGTGGGAGGAATTCGCTGGCAAAAAGGGCTGAACCACCAGCTACTAGCAGTGGCGCCGAGCCGCGTGACAGTGGATAAACCTGGCTGAGATCACCAAACTTATACGCGCTGAGTAAAAACCAGTAGTACAAGCAATGTACTGCTACGGACGCGATAAGAAATGGCCAGCTTTGCACTGCTGGTAATGGCACCAATAACACCATAATGCCACCCGCCACGGTGGCGATAACATGCACGCCGGTAAAGATAAGCAACCGGTCATCACCGGACTTCACTAATGCGTTCCATGAAGCGTGTAACAATGCTGCAAGAAGTACGAGACCAATAAGATGTAACGGGAGCATCCGTATCAAATAAAAATCTGTTAATTTTTTCCGCTACGCGGGTAGAGGGTGTTTTTTGTTTGAGGTTACAGGACTTTCTATCATGAAGTATGATGGCTTGCACTATGCAAGCCATTGAGCCGTTCACATTTTTGTTAATATCCGTCGCGATTATGGCTGGTGGTGTCGTAAAAGGTGTTACCGGTATTGGTTTGCCCGTTGTGACCACGGCAATCGCATCCAGTTTTTTGCCTGCGCAACTTGTGTTGGGTTTGATATCCATTCCATTGGTGTTGACCAATTCATGGCAAGCGATCGCTGCTGGCGATCCGTTAGTGCCGTTACGCCGGTTTTGGCCGTTGGCGCTTAGTCTGTGTTTGGCTGTGTGGCTCAGTGCCAGTTATGCTGCGGTGGTCGACGCCAGGGTAATTTATGCCGTCATCGGTGTCTCGGTGTTGTTGTACGTCATTTCCAGCCTTTTCGGCACCGGATTGACTGTACCAAAGCAGCTGGAAAAATGGGTGAGTCCGGCTGTAGGGGTAGCCGGTGGACTCATGGGTGGTTTGTCCACAATATGGGGACCACCGATTATCATTTATTTTCTGATGTTACGTCTGTCTAAAGAGCAATTCGTCCAAACCGTAGGCTGGATATGGTTAACGGGAGCGGTTCCTTTAGTCGCCGGATATATTTCCAATGGGATTCTAAATCCGCAAGTCGCACGGGTTTCGGCTTTTGCGTGCATTCCTGCACTGATCGGGTTGTTGATGGGTCAATATATTCGTAAGCGCATCGACGAACAACGTTTTCAGCGTATCGTCATATTCTGTTTGATACTTATCGCCATTAATTTAATGCGCCGGGCCCTGTTTCATTAACTAACATGCCAGATATTGTTATATCCGAATTTATTGATCAACGGGCGTTGGATCGTTTGTGTACTGAGTTTGATGTGTTGTTCGATCCAGAACTGTACAAGTGTGCCGATGATTTAAACGAGGCTTGTTCAAAGGCCCGTGCCCTTATCGTACGTAACCAAACCCAACTCGATAAGAAATTGATCGACGTATGCTCCCGGTTGCAGGCGGTTGGCCGGTTAGGTGTGGGGCTGGATAACATCGATGTGGAGGCATGTCGTCAAGGTAATATTCGTGTAATCCCGGCTACCGGTGCCAATGCCGCGTCGGTGGCGGAGTATGTTATTACAGGGATGTTAATGTTGTTTCGTGGAGCGTACACGTCGACAGATAAAGTGTTATCCGGCGAATGGCCGCGGTCACAATTAATAGGTCGCGAGGCGAACGGAAAAACCTTGGGGCTCATTGGATTGGGCGCAACTGGGCGGGCGGTAGCAAAACGAGCGCTGGGGTTGGATATGAAAGTCATCGCTTGCGATCCGGCATTACCTTCAGGTAATCCAATATGGAATAAACTGGGTGTAAGCTCCGTTGAAAAAGAAACATTATTACGTGACGCAGATGTGGCGAGTTTGCATGTGCCGTTATTGCCGGCCACCCGGCGTTTAATCGACACTCACGCACTCGAAATGATGAAACCCAGCGCGATTTTGATTAACGCGAGCCGTGGGGGTTTAGTCGACGAGACGGCATTGGTTCAAGCACTGAACGGTGGCAAACTGAGCGGTGCGATGTTGGATGTGTTCGAACACGAACCTTTACCGGCAAACTCACATCTAGTTGAAGTACCGAATTTGATATTAACACCGCATATTGCAGGTGTTACACAGGAGGCAAACCATAGAGTCAGTATGATGATTGCTGACAAAGTCACAGAGGTACTTAAAGCAAATGTTTAATTGAAACGTGGGGAAATAATGAGTAAATATCAAATTGCGCTGATACCGGGCGACGGTATCGGTAAAGAGGTGGTTCCCGAGGGTGTGCGTGTTCTGGAAGCGGCAGGCAAGCGTTTTGACGTTCAATTCGATTGGACAGAGTTCGATTGGAGCTGTGAGGTCTACCACAAGACCGGTGAAATGATGCCTAACGATGGCATCGATCAACTCAAAAGTTTTGACAGTATTTTTCTCGGTGCGGTGGGTTTTCCCGGTGTGCCGGACCATGTGTCGTTGTGGGGTTTGTTAATACCCATTCGCCGGCAAATGAATCAATATGTGAATTTACGGCCGGTGCGTCTCCTAAAAGGTATTACATCGCCACTGCGGGACCGCAGCGCCGAAGATATCGATTTCATTGTCGTGCGTGAAAACAATGAAGGCGAATATTCGGAAATTGGCGGGCGCATGTACGCAGGGACGGACGAGGAGTTGGTTATTCAAGAAAGTATTTTTACCCGAAAAGGGGTCGATCGCATATTGCATTTCGCTTTTGAACTGGCAAAAACCAGGAATGCGCGCCATGTCACGTCAGCGACCAAATCGAACGGCATCATTCATACCATGCCGTACTGGGACGAGCGCTTTGACATTGTCGCTAGTCAATATCCCGATGTCACTACCGATAAATTCCACATCGACATTTTGAGCGCACATTTTGTTTTGCATCCGGATTGGTTTGATGTGGTGGCTGGCAGTAATTTATTCGGCGATATTCTGTCGGACCTGGGTCCGGCTATCGCCGGCACTATAGGTATTGCGCCGTCCGCCAATATCAATCCATTGCGGGAGTTTCCGAGTATGTTTGAACCGGTACACGGATCAGCGCCGGATATCGCGGGCAAGGCCATTGCCAATCCCATTGGGCAAATATGGTCCGGCGCCATGATGCTCGAACACCTGGGTCACCCGGGCGCGGCAAAAGCCATCGAATCCGCCATTGAAACGGTCTTACAAGAACCCACATTACACACACCGGACTTGGGTGGAAAGGCAAACACCCAAACTTTGGGTAAAGCAATAGCCGATGCGTTAGCCTAGGGTCGAATTCAAATGCGCGAAAACAACAATCAATTTTCTCACAAGGCAGGTCGGTTCATGGTGTTCGCTGCGTGGGTTGGCGTGGCGGTGTTATTGACATGGTTTTTCAGCGATTATCTGGATAGTCAATGGAATCCGAACCGCAGTGTCGTTTCCCGGGTAAATGTGGATGCCCAAAAAGAAGTAGTCTTACAACGCAACCGCTATGGACACTACGTCGCTACCGGGCGGATAAATGGTGAATCAGTTGTTTTTCTGCTAGATACCGGTGCGACCCATGTTTCCGTACCCGAGCATATTGCAATCAGAATTGGCCTGCAGCGTGGCGACCCTGTCCAGGTATCGACCGCCAATGGCGTAACCACCGTTTATTCCACCTTGTTGAAAGAAGTACAGTTGGGCGACATCCTTTTGCAAAATATCCGTGCCGACATTAACCCGCATTTCGAAGAAGACGAAATTTTGCTAGGCATGGCGTTTCTCAAACACCTGGAATTTACTCAAAGGGGAGATACCCTTGTACTGCGTGGTTTGTAGGAGGGTTGCTCGAGAACTATTCAGGTTTAGTTCAGACGATATTCAGGGCGAATTCAGCCGTCTTCCGTATCCTGCTTACCATCGATTATGTGAATAGATGGAGCGCAAACGATGAAATACAAAAACCTTTTAACCGTGGTGGCTGTTGCAAGCGCCGTCATTTTTTTACCGGGTGTTGCTAGTGCCGCCGGCTATAGTGATCATTATCAGGATTATGCGACAGTGACTCATGTTGAACCGGTTGTGGATGTCGTTCAGGTGAGTTCACCGCGCCGTGAATGTTGGAACGAGTACGTTGCCAATACCCACGGTCAGGGCCGCCGTGATTTATTGCCCGAAGGCGTTGGCGCCGCGACCGGTGCGGTCATTGGAAACTTGTTGGGTAAAGGTCACCGTGACCGTGACTGGGCGACTTTGGCGGGTGCGGCGTTGGGTGGCGCTTCAGGCCATGTGTATAAAAAACGTCAGCAAGTGCGTCACGGCGACGGTCATTATGTCGAGCGTTGCCGCGAGGTCAGTGACTACCGGTCGGAAGAACGTGTCGTGGGCTACGATGTCACCTACCGTTATAATGGTCGCACTTATCAAACCCGTACTAATCAGCATCCCGGCGATAGTTTGCCGGTGAACGTATCGGTGACACCACAGTAGCACTGACCAAGCTGCGTAAAGTACTGACGCAAATATACTTTAGATACTATAATGGGGGTTCGCTTGTCGGTCGTAGCACGCCGTGACCGGCAGCAGCCGTTTGAGCATAGAGCAATGATGGGGACGACGAAAACAATCCAGTCATTTTTACTAACAGCATTCATCGCGGTTTTGCTGTTAACGACTGGCGTTGTATTTGCCGACCACGAGAAGAAGAAACATAAATCGCAGAAGCAGGGGTGGTCGCAAGGTCAAAATCTTGATCAATTCAAACGTAAGATAAAAAAGAAAGATGGGCAACTGCTCAAGATTATCCGCGACGAATCCGGCAATATAAAAGCCAAGGTATTAACCAAGGACGGACGGGTTAGGTATTTATCTATCGATCCTAACGGCGACTAAAACCCATTTCAAAATGTCTGCGTTTCGCCGATACTTCGTTAAAAACGGCCTCAAAATACTCATGTACTGTCGTGTACATTCCACTTTTTCGGCCGTTTTCGCCTCGTCTCGCCTTCACTCGTCTATTTTGAGACAGGTTCGAATCAAAACGTAGGAAACAACTCAATGCGTATTCTGGTTGTAGAAGACGAAACACCGTTGCGGGAGCAACTCGTCGAACGTTTGCGTGCGGAAGGCTATGCTGTGGACGAAGCGGCGGACGGTCAGGAAGGGGCGTATTTCGGCAATGAATATCCTATCGATCTGGCCATTGTCGACATCGGGTTGCCGAAACTTTCCGGTATTGAGGTGATTAAAGATATTCGCAAGAATGAAAAACGCTATCCGGTGTTAATATTGACGGCTCGTGGCCGTTGGCAGGAAAAAGTGGAGGGCCTGGAAGCTGGCGCCGATGACTACATGGTCAAACCGTTTCATATTGAAGAGCTGTTGGCTCGGGTACGTGCCTTGATCCGCCGCTCTGCCGGCGAAGCGGACCCGGTGATTCGTTGCGGAGGGGTTACATTGGATACTCGCTCGCAAGAAGTCGCGGTCAATGGCAATCGCCTCGACTTGACCGCCTACGAATTTCGTATGTTGCATTATTTGATGCTGAACAGCGGCAAAGTGATATCGAAAATGGAGTTAACCGATCACATTTATGACGAAGATGCAGACCGTGATAGCAATGTGATCGAAGTCTTTATCGGGCGGTTACGAAAAAAACTCGATCCGGATAACTCACTAAAACCTATTGAGACCCTGCGCGGTCGGGGATATCGGTTTAACGTACCACCGGCGTGACGCGCTCGCTGCACGGCCGTCTGCTGATCTCCGCCACGGTCGTGTTGGCGGCTTTTTTGGGTTTAACAGGTTTGGCATTGGATCGTGCTTTTCGCACCAGTGCCGAATCCAATGTCGAGGAGCATCTCCAAGCGCAGTTGTTCGGTTTGTTGGCGGCGGCCGATCTGGACGAAAATGGCAATATGATCATCGCCGAGCCGTTGCCCGAACCCCGCTTTTCAACCCCTGAATCGGATCTTTACGCTCGGATTACGGACAATGCCGGAAATGTTATCTGGCGCTCGGAGTCATTTTTAGGCGTTGATATTCCGGTTCGTGAAGTATCCCTTGCGGGAGCCCGCAGTTTCTCCCGTATCGGCCAGGGCGATAATTCGCACTATGTGTTGAACTACGATGCGGCATGGGAAAATGTCGACCATACTACTCGAACCTTTACTTTTACCGTTGCGGAGAACCTCAGCCGCTATCAACGTGAGGTGAATCGTTTTCGCCGTAGTTTGGCGATATCACTGGCGGCAGTCACCATGGTTTTGCTGGCGGTACAGGCGATGATTCTGCGTTGGGGTTTAACGCCGTTGAGAAAAGTAGCGGATGAAATCGCCGAAGTGGAAAGTGGGCGTAAAGAAGCTTTAAGTTCAGACTATCCTGAAGAAATTTCCAGTCTGACCCATAACATAAATGCGTTTATCAAGAATGAACGTAATCATCTAAAACGCTATCGCAATACACTGGGTGATTTGGCGCATAGTTTAAAGACACCTATGGCGGTCTTGCGCGGTATTCTTGATTCTAATGTGCAAAATTCAAAATCGAACGAAGAAGCACGTGAGCAGATCAATCGGATGAATAACATCGTCGAATATCAGTTACACAAGGCCGCTACGGCGGGCCACACCACTTTGTCTGCACCAGTCAATGTGCAGCAAAATGTGCGTAAGGTTATCCAGTCTTTGCAAAAAGTATATTCAGATAAATCCGTGACTAGTGATATTGATGTCCCTAACGACTTGGATTTTTATGGCGAAGAGGGCGATCTGCTCGAAATCCTCGGCAACCTTTCTGACAATGCATTTAAATGGTGTCGCTCACGTGTGAATATAAGCGCACGCGCTGTGACAATAACCGGTTCGGCCAGAAATGGCGTGGATTTCTGCATACAAGATGATGGGCCGGGTATTCCAGAAGATATGCGCCAATTGGTGACCCAGCGAGGTGTGCGCAGTGATGGGTTCCAAGGTGGCCAGGGTATCGGGCTTGCTGTGGTACGCGATATAGTGGAGTCCTATGGCGGTGAGTTAAAACTGTCCACTAGCGAGCTGGGTGGCGCACAAGTGGACGTACATATAAACCCTTAGATACTAAAAAATAAAAATGTCCTGGTGGGGGAAACTAATTGGTGGCGTCTTTGGCTACATGATTGGGGGGCCGATCGGGGCTCTGTTAGGTGTTGTGCTCGGTCACAAATTCGATTCAGGCATGAAGCGCTTGTCATACGATTCCTATGTCGATGTCGGACAACAAGAACGTGTGCAAACCGTGTTCTTTACTACCACATTTTCGGTCATGGGTTATGTGGCAAAGGCAGACGGGCGGGTATCAGAAGCGGAAATCAATATGGCAAACGCCGTGATGAGTCAAATGCAACTTAACGACGAACAGATTCGCGCCGCCAGGGAACTGTTTACACAAGGCAAACAACCCGATTTTGCTATTGACGCCGTGTTGGAACAGTTTCGACGCGAATGTCACCGGCGATTGAATTTGATTCGTATGTTTTTGGAGATTCAAATTCAGGCGGCATTGGCGGATGGTGATTTGCACGCCACCGAAAGAAACGCGTTGTTGGATATCGCGCAGCGTCTCGGGTTTCCGCGCTTTCAGTTCTTGCAATTATTACAGATGATGGCGGCAGCCGCACATGCAAAAAGTCAAACCCAAGCTGCCAAGAAACCTCCACTATCAGATGATTACAAACTCTTAGGGGTTGCTCGCAATGCCAGCGACGCCGAGCTGAAACGTGCATACCGGCGTCTGATGAGCCAACATCACCCTGATAAACTAGTGGCCAAGGGTTTGCCGGAAGAAATGATGAAGCTGGCGACGGAGAAAACCCAGCAAATCCAATCTGCATATGAACGAATTCGCGAAGCGCGAAAATGATGCACAACAAACGACCAGACACTTTTATAATCAATGATAAGTAACAATATATTTGTTTGAAATGTCCATTGCCGTCGCTGTTCGAAAGAACAACAAAATCGTGCTTGCCACCGATAGTTTGACTACTTTTGGTAGCCTGAAGTTTGATGCGTCTAATTTCGATTCGACAAAAGTGATCAAACATGGAGGCTCGTTGATCGCGGGCACAGGTTGGGGGAAATATGATGACATCCTGGACGACTATCTGGCGGCGAATAAGTCCACTAAATTAACGTCATCACGACTCATTTTTAATTTTTTTCATGATCTTTGGGCGGAGATGCACAAACGCTATTCGTTTGTAAACGATCAGAGTGAAGACAAAGAGTCACCATTTGGTTCGCTGGATTCATCCTTTTTGGTAGTGAATTCCACCGGGATATTTCATATTTCCAGTAATATTTCGATTACTAAGTTCGAACGATACATCGCTATTGGTTCCGGTCAGGAATACGCACTGGGCGTTTTGTTTGCGCTGTATTCCACACGCGCCAGTGCCGAAGCATTGGCACGCAAGGCGACGCAGGCGGCTATCAATTTTGATATTTATTGCGGTGGGAAAGTCAATGTTTTTAACATCAAGCAGAAAAAATAATGATTTGACCGGATGGACTAACAAGAAAACAAGCTAACAGGAGAAGTGTAGTGACAAAATGTATGCAAGTGAGTGAAGCCGGTGGTCCGGAGATGCTGAATTGGGTTGACACTGATGTGGGTGATCCTGGAGCAGGGGAAATTCGCGTTCGCCACGTCGCGGTCGGTTTAAATTTCATCGACGTTTATTTTCGTACCGGAACTTATCCGCCACCGGGATACCCGTTTACTCCGGGTTTGGAAGGCGCCGGTGTAGTCGAAGCGGTGGGTGAGGGTGTTTCTGACGTGGATGTTGGTGATCGCGTTGCTTACGCCTCGCCACCGTTAGGTGCTTATGCGGAAGCGCGGACTATTCCGGCCGACAAGGTGGTCAAGGTGCCGGACGACGTGGATGATCAAACCGCGGCTGCGATGATGTTGAAAGGTATGACTGCGCAATATCTATTACGGCGGACCTATCCGGTCAAAGCAGGTGATACGATCTTGTTTCACGCGGCTGCGGGTGGGGTCGGGTTAATCGCCTGTCAATGGGCCAAACATCTTGGAGCGACCGTGATTGGCACAGTCAGCTCTGACGACAAAGCGGAATTGGCCATAACGCATGGATGTGATCATCCCATCGTTTATACGCGGGAAAATTTTGTCGAGCGTGTTAAACAGATTACCGGTGGAAAAGCGTTGCCTGTAGTTTACGATTCTGTTGGCCAAACTACATTTATGGATTCCCTCGATTGTTTACAACCCCTGGGCACGATGGTGAGTTTTGGGCAATCATCCGGCAAGGTTGAACCGTTTGACATCGGTGTACTGAGCGCTAAAGGCTCGTTATACCTGACCCGGCCGACTCTGATGACATATACGGCCAAACGCGAAGATCTTGTGAATAGCGCGAACGAGTTGTTCGAGGTGGTAGGGAAAGGTGTAATCAAAATCGATGTGAATCAGACTTATCCTTTGGCAGAAGCTGCCCGTGCCCACCAGGATTTGGAATCGCGTAAGACCACGGGATCGACCGTGTTAACTGTATAAGCGGTTCTTTAATGTAATAGAAACGCTAAGCAATCCCCGACGCCTGATTTAAGGCGGCAGGGATTGCTTGATACTTTGTGGCAAGGATGAGTGCTCGGGTTGCTAGTAAACGTGCTGCGTTCGCCGGCTACCCGGCACGATATAGCCGTAGCCATATTTGTCGTAGCATTTTGTACCCACTACTCTTACTTTATCGCCATAGTAGTCGTATTTGTATTTGTAGACACGATGGCAGTTGTCACGATTGCGGTAGGTGTGTTTTTTGTAATGGCGTTTCTTGTAATGGTGTTTGTGATCGTGCTTGTGTCCATATTTGTAGGCATGGTCATGTCGTTTGTAATCCTTATACAGCCAGTTTTTATAGGGGTCCCCGTAACGATAGCCGTGTCCTTTGTCACTGTAAAAATTGTGCAACCACCGGAACGGGTCGTGATGACGTTTGCCACCGTGGTGTTTATGACCTTGGTGCCTATGGCCATAATGTTTATGTCCATGGTGCTTGTGGCCATGATGGTTGTGGTGTTTATGACCGAATCTGGGATAGTTAGAATCAGCGAGGGCTGGAGCGGTAATGGCGAGACTTCCCGCACTAATCACCCCAGCGACAAACACGATGGTGAGGAACTTTTTCATAATCAATCTCCAGGTTTGTCTATCGACCACGTCATTTTGGCGTAAACTCGCTGAATCGGTAGTGAATCTTTTATGAACGGCTGATTAATCTAAAAAAGATCTGAATGTGACGAGTGAAGATAATGAAACCCACGCAACAACTGAGTTCATATTTAGCGAGTCTGCGATATGATGTCATACCCGATCATGTGGTTCGACGCGCGGAAGATTTATTTTTGGATTGGTTTGGATCGGCGTTGGCAGGCAAGGATGCACGTCCGGTTCTGGCTTTAGAGAATTTTTCACGAATGATGGGGCCATCACATGGACCCAGCCAAATTTTGACCTCACGGAAAAGCACCTCTTCCTTTTTTGCTACATTGGTTAACGGTGCTGCTTCTCATGTTGTCGAGCAAGATGATTTGCATAACTCTTCGGTATTTCATCCCGCCACAGTCATATTCCCGCCGGCACTGGCGGTAGCACAGTCAGAAAAGATCAGAGGCGAGGAGTTTATTACCGCAGTGGTCGCTGGATATGAAATGGGAATACGGATTGGCGAGTATCTTGGTCAATCACACTATAAAATATTTCATACCACCGCCACGGCCGGGACATTGGCGGCAGCGGCAACTGTAGCCAAGTTGTTGAAACTCGACGAAACACAATTTCTCGATGCGCTGGGATCCGCCGGAACACAAGCGGCCGGTTTGTGGCAATTCTTGCAAGATGCCGCGGATTCCAAACAATTGCATACCGCTAAAGCGTCCGCGGACGGCTTGCTGGCCGCTTATTCAGCGCGCGATGGCTTAACCGGAGCAAAACAAATACTAGAAGGAGCGCAGGGAATGGCCGCCGGTATGCTGGGCGAAGGTGATACGCAATATTTGATTAGTGATCTTGGGAAACGTTGGGCGATTACGGAAACATCTTTCAAGTTTCACGCTTCTTGCCGGCACACACACCCCGCTGCGGACGCATTGCTCAAGCTAAGGCAAGAGCACGGATTGAAACCGGAGAATATCGAACGCATACGGGCATATGTCTATCAGGCCGCAATTGATGTGTTGGGCCAGGTCAAAAAGCCACAAAGTATTCATCAGTCAAAATTCTCCATGGGTTTTGTCTTGGCCTTAATAGCTCGTGATGGAAATGCCGGTGTGGGCGATTTTACGGAAGAAGCATTGCGTGATACGCAATTGTTGGATCTGCATGATCGAGTTGAAATGATATTGGATACTGGGATTGACGCTGCGTATCCGAATCAATGGATCAGCCGAGTCGAGGTCGACACCAAAGATGGACAAACGCTGACCATGCGTGTCGAGACTCCCAAGGGTGATCCAGGTAACACATTGAGCCGGGAAGAAATAGAACACAAAGCCACCACGTTGGCGGGCTTTCGGGGTGGTGCGAATGCAACCGAAATGGCGAGTATTTTTCGTAGTGCTTGGAACATAACCGCGTTGGATAATGTGGGTGACGCGTTTCGATTGACTGTCAGAGCCGCTAATGTCGCTTAGTAATAATCAATATATCTCAAATAGTTATGCTAACAAAGCAAAGTTAGTTCTAGAGGCGTATTTGACCCATCTTAACGGTCTAAAATAGCGTAAAGCCACAATGCATTTTCGCCGTACGTGTGGTGCTATTCTCGGTGTAACCGTTGGCGCATGCTGTTTTCAATGACTGACAAATGACTCTATTAGCCGCGACACTCGACGACAAATATAAACTCGAACAGGGCCGGGTCTTCATGAACGGCGTGCAGGCATTGGTGCGTTTAACTATGATGCAACGCCAACGCGATAGCGCCCGCGGATTGAATACCGCCTGCTTCGTATCGGGTTATCGGGGGTCGCCGCTGGGTGGGTTGGACAAGGCTTTTTGGCAAGCCAGCCCATTTACCGAAAAGAACCAAATTCATTTTCAACCGGGAATTAACGAGGATCTTGCCGCCACGGCAATTTGGGGTACGCAGCAGGTTAATTTATACGACGACGCCAAGGTCGATGGTGTGTTTGCACTCTGGTACGGCAAGGGGCCGGGTGTGGATCGTTGCGGTGATGTGTTTAAACATGCCAACAATGCGGGTTCATCGCGTTATGGCGGTGTGTTAGTAGCTGCGGGCGATGATCATACTTGCAAATCATCGACCTTGCCGCATCAAAGTGAGTATGCATTTATCGACGCCAGTATTCCGGTACTCAATCCATCCAACGTGCAAGAAATTCTTGATCTCGGCATCGTCGGTTGGGAGATTTCACGTTATAGCGGTTGCTGGATTGCGTTAAAGACGATTGCAGAAATTGTCGATTCCTCCGCTTCGGTGTATATCGATCCGGAACGATTGGATATTGTTATTCCCGACGATTTCGAGATGCCCGAAGGTGGATTGAATATTCGTTGGCCGGATCCACCCATGGATCAGGAAGAGCGATTGCACCGTCATAAACTTTATGCTGCGCTCGCTTTTGCCCGTGCGAACCGATTAAACAAAATAGTGCTTGATAGCCCGAATCCGCGATTCGGGATTATTACCACCGGTAAGTCATATCTCGATGTGCGGCAAGCGTTAGAAGACATCGGTATTGATGACAAGCATGCTGCTGAGATTGGCATTCGAATTTATAAGGTCGGTATGCCGTGGCCGTTGGAACGTGATGGTGTACGTCAGTTTGCCAGTGGCCTTGAAGAGATACTGGTAGTTGAGGAGAAACGCGCGGTCATAGAAAACCAACTTAAAGAACAACTTTACCATTGGCGCCAAGAACTACGTCCACGTGTGTTGGGTAAATTCGATGATAGGGGAGAGTGGATACTGCCGTCTATCAGCGAACTGACCCCGGCGCGTATCGCACGAGTCATTTCTGACCGGATTGGACGTTTTTATACCAGTGAATATATCAAGCAACGTTTGGAATTTCTTGAAGCCAAAGAGCGCGCGTTGTCCACGCTAAAGCCTAGTGTAGAACGCAAGCCTTATTTTTGTTCCGGTTGTCCGCACAATACGTCGACCAAAGTGCCCGAGGGTAGCCGTGCCATGGCGGGTATCGGTTGTCACTATATGGTTTTGTGGATGGACCGTAGTACGGATACCTACACACACATGGGCGGCGAGGGTGTGCCGTGGGTGGGACAGGCGCCTTTTACCAACACCAAACATGTTTTCGCCAACCTCGGCGACGGTACTTATTTTCATTCGGGTTTGTTGGCGGTGCGTGCCGCCATCGCCGGTAAGGTCAATATCACTTATAAGATTTTATACAACGACGCCGTCGCCATGACCGGCGGTCAGCCGGTGGACGGCACGCTAAGTGTTCCACAGATTACGCATCAAATGTATGGCGAAGGTGTACGACGCATCGCAATCATTTCCGACGAACCGGAAAAATATACGGATAAATCCGTTTTTTCACGGGGTACCAGTATTCATCATCGCGACGAGTTGGAACAAATTCAGCGGGAATTTCGTGAAACCGAGGGTGTCACGGTGGTTATCTATGATCAAACCTGCGCTACGGAAAAACGCCGGCGCCGCAAACGCGGGTTGATGGAAGATCCGGCAAAACGCGTGATTATCAACGAATTGGTTTGCGAAGGTTGTGGCGATTGCAGCGTGCAGTCGAACTGTCTATCGGTAGTACCGGTGGAGACCGAATTCGGTCGTAAGCGGGCTATCGATCAGTCTTCTTGTAACAAAGATTTCAGTTGTTTGAAGGGGTTCTGTCCGAGTTTCGTAACTGTTTACGGTGGGGAATTGAAAAAACCGGAATTCAGACAAGAAGGATCGGACTTCCCGGAGATACCTGAACCTGAATTAGCGAAAACCGATACTCCCTATGGAATTCTCGTCACCGGTGTCGGTGGTACTGGTGTCGTAACCATTGGCGCATTGTTGGGTATGGCCGCACACCTCGAAGGCAAGGGTGTTTCGGTGTTGGACATGACGGGGCTGGCGCAAAAATACGGTGCGGTAACCAGCCACGTACGTATTGCCCATAATCCTGAGGACATCCAAGCCGTAAGAATTGCGGCCGGTGGCGCTAATTTGTTGCTCGGTTGTGATTCCGTGGTTGCATCAGGGTTCGAAGCCTTGAGTAAACTGGATAGGGAACTGTCGCACGCAGTCATCAATAGCCATCAATCCAGTACCGCACAGTTTATACGTGAACCGGATATGGTATTTCCACAAAACGATATCGAACGTGCGATCCAAGACGCCGTGGGTCGAGGAAAAACGTATTTGTTGGATGCGACGGACTTGGCGACACGTCTATTGGGCGATTCCATCGCCAGCAATTTGTTTATGGTGGGATACGCTTATCAGAAAGGCTTAATTCCCGTATCCGGTCAAGCTATCGAACGTGCTATTGAATTAAATGGTGTGCGTGCGGACTTTAACAAACAAGCATTTTTATGGGGGCGACGAGCGGCACATGATCTCAAAGCCGTTTTAGAAAGGGCAAAACCGGTCGGTACCCAAAAACAAATCGCGACTACCCTTGAAGAAATTGTCGAGCGCCGTGCCGAGTTTCTAACTAAATACCAAAATAAACGATACACCAAACGCTATCGGAGGCTAGTAGAAAAAGTTGCCACCGCCGAACATGAAAAAGCGAAAGGAATGAAGGGCTTGGCCGAGGCGGTGGCTAAATCGTACTTCAAGCTTATGGCCTATAAAGACGAGTACGAAGTCGCGCGTTTATACACCGACGGTAGTTTCGAAAAACAAATAGCGGATAAGTTTGAGGGCGATGTTCATCTGACGTTTAACCTGGCGCCGCCATTGCTCGCAAAACGCGATCCTGTAACCGGTCATTTGCTAAAGCGCGAATACGGACCTTGGACGTTAAAAGCATTCAAAATCCTCGCGAAACTAAAGTCACTACGCGGTACGCCATTCGATATTTTTGGCTATAGCGGCGAACGTAAACACGAACGCGCGCTGATTAAAGACTTCGAAAAGTTGGTAGATAGACTATTAACTACTTTGGACAACGAAAATCATGCGCTGGCCGTCGAAATTGCCGAACTCGCCATGCAAGTTCGCGGTTACGGTCATATCAAAGAAGAAAGCATTCGCTGTTACAAGGAACGCTTAGCAGAACTCATTGCAATGTACGAAAATCCCGAAGAAACCAAGCAAGCAGCGTAAGATACAAAACCTTACGTCGGTATCTAGTGTATTTTGCTTTTAGAATTTGGGCGAACACCTGTTATTGCGAGGCAGGATGCCGAAGCAATCTCAAGTAAAGAATTTGTAAAAGCGAGATCGCCACGCCGCTAACGCGGCTCGCGATGACACTATTTTGGTTTAGGTCCGCTGAGTTAAGGTCGATGATTAACCGACCCTACTGCACTTGGTAGGAGCGAACTTGTTCGCGAATAGTTTAACTGGATTCTTCACGCGCTATCGCTCATTCAGAATGACGTTGTGTGTCATCGCTAGGTGGGACATCAAAGAAATCTCTATCGCTACGCCCACAAAAAAGAGCTAGTAGGGTGCAACACGTTGCGCCGAATGTGTGAATCGCGTATCTGGATTCTTTAATTGTTACCGCTCTTTCGCGATGACAAGGGTCTTATCATTGCGAATCGCGCAGCGATGAAGCAATCTCTGTTCATGGCCGATAGCCGAAAGTTGAACACTAGAACAATTGTCGCAAAAGCACTGTATGTCACAGTGGACATTTAATGCGCGTTCCACGTGCAATTATTTGTATTGATTCAGACTCAGTCGTACAGTCACCGGGTATGAGGAGGCGACTGTCAGGAGAAGTCTAGTTCATGTACTTTTCCTGCCAGATTTGTTTTCCATCGATCAGGGTTTCCATGGGCGTTCTGCCACAGCACATCTTGCCCTGATGCGTGCGCTGAGTATTGTACCGTTGCAAGTATTCGTCAAGATCTGTTTGCAAGGTTTCGATTTCAGTATAGATCTTTTTTCGAAACGTCACGCGGTAGAACTCATCGAGAATCGTGCGGTGAAACCGCTCACAGATTCCGTTGGTTTGAGGATGCCGCGCCTTGGTCTTGGTGTGTTCAATATCGTTCACGGAGAGATAAAGCTGGTAGTCATGCTGATCCCTATTTCCACAATACTCCGTACCCCGATCCGTCAGTATCCGTAGGATTGGGAGCCCGTTTTCTTCGTAGAAGGGCAGCACACGGTCGTTCAGCAGGTCTGCAGCGCTAATCGGTGTTTTCGAGGTGTAGAGCTTGCACTGGGCGACTTTGCAGTAGGTGTCCACATAGGTCTGCTGGTAGATGCGGCCGACACCCTTGAGCGTACCCACGTAAAAGGTATCCTGAGAACCCAGATAGCCCGGATGCTGGGTCTCAATCTCGCCACACGCTTCATCGTCGTGTTTCTTTCGCTCCAAAGCGGCAACTTGAGATTCCGTGAGAATCAGGCCGTCTTGCGCCACTTTAGCCTCCAGAGCCCTCAATCTCAGCTTTAGGTTATTGAGATCATGGCGTAACCAGATGCTCCGCACCCCGCTGGGGGAGACGAAGACACTGCGTTTGCGCAGCTCATTGCTGACCCGGACCTGGCCATGGGCGGGCTCTTCAAGGGCATATTCGACCACCGCGGATTCCACTGCCTGATCAATTCGATTCTTCAGGTTGGGTTTGCGTCGGTTGGCGTCAATAAGGGCTTCGACCCCACCGTCTTCCACCGCCGCCTTGTAACGGTAATACGTATCGCGGCTATTGCCCATCAGCGAACAGGCTTTAGCGATGTTGCCGAGTTCTTCGGCCAGGTTCAATAGGCCAACTTTATGTTTAATGACTTTATCCGTACTATGAATCATGAGGGTTACCTCTATTGGTTTAATGGTTGATAGACACCTCCATCAAACCCGGTAACCCTCGCCAAATCAAGCTTCACTAACGTTTCGCTTGATTTGGCGCTGTGTACGATTTCATCTAAACCAATTCAAATTATTTGACCCGGATTACGCTTCGCTAATCCAGGCTACGTTCACTTTTTACATACGTAAAACAATCTTTCCGAAGACATCTTCGGCCTACCCCATCCGTTCGCATCATATCCCCGAACGTTTCGGCAAATGGATCGCAGAGAAGAAACGACTTTCGCGTGCGGAAAGGAACACTCCTGTATTGTTTCCTGATGTCGCCGATAGGCCGAACCACTAACACGCTCAAAATTCGTTATACCCCAATCATAAACACCACCGCTAGCCTTCGTTACGTCCATCAACATCACATTCTCTCCGAACCTTTGGATGTGGGTCGGCCCATCGCTCATTCGTTTCAGCTTGTCCTCGGTATTAATATCGAAGATAAACATGCCCCCAGGCAACAAATGGCGTGCGACCACTTTGTATGTACGCACCCAATCCTCGAACTTCAGTAAGTGGTTCATTGAGTCATAGGGACAGACCACCGCATCGAATGCCTTTCCAAGGTCGAAATCAACCATTGAGGCTCGGTGAAAAGTTGTCCCGGGCATGCGCTCCTTCGCGTGGCGCAACATTGTTACGGAAACATCCAAACCTTCAACAGCATAGTCTTTGGCAAGGATCTCCATATGCGATGCAGTCCCACAAGCGGTCTCCAAAACTGATGCGGCGGAACTATGATATTTGCGCAACAATTGCCGATAGGCGGATTTGCCACTAGGTTTCTGCGTAGCGTCGTAGAAGTTCCCGTAGACTTTGTATGGGTCCATGTGCTCAAAAGTGACAGCTAACGGTGAGTAGACAGCACATTGCTGTGTTTTTACACGGTAAGTTGCTGTCTATCCTGCAATCGAATTGGTCGATTTCTTTATCATTTGTAGAATGCTCTTAGTGTCAATAACTCTAACAATAACATATAGTTACAACTAATTTTATATACGAATATTTGATTGTCGATGATGGGTAAATACAGCAATATGCGTGGTTATTGGATAACGACGCATGAGTTGAAAAGCAAGTGGTCATCCAGATTTGTGGAGGTAATTAACCGCGGGCCTTCTTCTCAGATTGTAATTTTACGGTGTTCATACTGCGGACGGATACGCTAGTTGTGGACGGATACACTAGGCCGCGGAACTGTGTGAAATCTCTATTGATGGCGCATTGTTTAATGTTTGGTAGACTACACAGTAGCGTTCAGTGAGTTTTAATAAAGTAGCCAATTGTTCTTCATCGGCATTGGTATCCAGATCAAAATTTAGTCGAATCTGTTTGAAGCCAACAGGCGTTTCTTTATCCACACCCAGGGTACCACGAAAATCGAGATCGCCTTCAGCATGTATTTTCGCATCACGCAGTTCGACGCCGATAGCAGTGGCCACGGCATTTAATGTCACCCCAGCACAAGCGACCAAGGCTTCCAGCAACATATCGCCGGAACAGGCGGATAAACCATCGCCCCCGGTGCCAGGATGTAGGCCGGCACCAACCAAACCTTTGCCGGTATCCACTTTACAAGTCACACCGTCGCCGATGCGACCTTCAGCCCGTAAGGTTATAACTGCGGATTCCGGGTCTTCGCGGTATTTTTGTTTTATTGGTGCTTGGAGTGCTTTTAGTTCTTCAGCATTCATTAGTATTTTCGTCGGTATTTAGATAGTGTCATAGTTTTTAAATTGAACTCAAATCAAACGCGTCATGTTAGATTGAAAAAGATTTCACGCGTTGCTCGAAATGACATTTAAATTGGAGTTTCTCTAGCCCCACAAAGCCGGTTGCGGTGGATGAACTCTTTGATTGGAGAAATCTAAACCGGGTTCCCGGTCTTTTTTTAATAACAAAGGACCGTCGAGATCGACGAACGATGCGCCGTTTGTCAACAATGTGGCGGGTGCCATGCCAAGCGATGTTCCTATCATGCATCCCACCATCCATTGCATACCAGCGTCTTTTGCCAGTTTTCGCAAACGTAAAGCTTCGGTTAGGCCGCCGGTTTTGTCCAGTTTGATATTGATCAAATCGTATCTATTCAAAAGCGGTTCGAAGTCATCGCTTGTATGGCTGGATTCATCGGCTGTCAGTGGAATGGGTGATTTAAAAGTGGTCAAAGCATCATCCGAATGAGCAGGCAAGGGTTGCTCAATCATTTTTACATCCAATTTTTCTAGTTCTGGAGTAACGTCTTCCAATAACTTTATATTCCACGCTTCGTTGGCGTCGACAATCAGCGAGCTGTTCGGTGCCGATTCGCGCACCGCTTCGACACGCTCCAGAATTTCCTCTGCATCCAGTTTGAGTTTTAACAATGGACGATGTGTGTTTTCCTTAGCCGCTTTGCCCATGGTTTCCGGCGTATCCAGGCTTAACGTGTAAGCGGTAAACGCAGGTGGAGGTTCTGGAATTCCAGCAATATCCCAGACACGCTGACCTTTGAGTTTCGCACTTAAATCCCACAAGGCGCAGTCGATGGCATTTCGTGGTGCACCGGCTTTCAGTTCGCTTAATAGTGCTTCGGGTGTTATCCCCTCTTTAACCTGCGGAACCGCAGTTTCTATTTGTTCCAATACGTTATCGATGGTTTCGCCATAACGGGCGTAAGGCACGCATTCACCGCGTCCCGTGACACTACCCTCGCTTATCTCGACAACAATGACGCTCGCTTCGGATTTGCTGCCGCGTGAAATGGTGAAAGTTTGACGCAGTGGCCAGTTTTCCGACCGGACTCTAACTGCCCGCATCTAACATCTTATCGACGATAGGACTAATGCCGGTGCGTACCGGATCTACACATGGGAGTTGCAGTTCATCTTGGGCCTGTTTAAGGATGTAGTCGCCGTCCGATTCCGATAGACCACTGGTGTTAATAGCAACGCCAACAAACTTCACATCGGGACTGACCAGACGGGCTGCATCAATATTTGCGGCCATACAATCGCTCACCGTGGGCAATGCTTGTTTTGGCAGTCCGCGCATATTTGTTCGGGTGGGTTCATGGCACAAAACCAACGAATCCGGTTGGGCACCATGCAATAGACCAAGACTGACCCCCGCAAATGACGGATGAAATAACGAGCCCTGGCCCTCGACAATGTCCCAGTGATCGGGTTCGTTTGCAGGGCAAAGCTGTTCAATGGCACCAGAGATAAAATCTGAAATCACACCATCGACGGAGATGCCACGGCCATCAATGAGTATTCCGGTTTGGCCGGTCGCGCGGAAGTCAACAGGGATACTTCGTGCTTGTAATTCACGTTCAATGGCAAGTGAGGTATACATTTTGCCCACTGAGCAATCCGTGCCCACAGTGAGTAGCCGATGGCCGGAACGAGGTTCTCCGGTTCCAACGGGGAAAGGCCCTTTAGGATGACGCACATCATGAAGTTGGCGATTGTACTTTATGGCGGCTGCTCGCACCCTATCCAATTCATTCAATTGCACGTGCAAACCACTGGCGATATCCATGCCGTTCTCGAGGGCTTCAATCAAAGTTATTTGCCAAGCGTCGGAAATGACGCCGCCACGGTTCGCGACACCGATTAGTAAGGTTTTAGCGCCTTGTTTGACGGCTTCTTCGATTGATAACTCCAGTAGTTCCAGTGTTGTATTACAGCCTTTGAGTCGTAGTTGCCCAATACAGTCATCAGGGCGCCAGTAGTGCACACCGATTGCCGTTTTTGCAGCGAGAGCGTCTTGTGCGTCACCAAGAAACAGAAGATATGGTTTATTAATGTTCATTTTGTATCCCGTGATGAGAACTATATACTAGTCGACAGCCAACCGAATAGTGTGTTAACAAAATAAATCGGGAGTATTCACCGCATGAGCGCGATCACCAGTATGACCAATATTGACGGCACCATTTCGCCGACCGGAGAAGCCAAAATTCCCGTGCTGGACCGCGGGTTTTTGTATGGGGATTCGGTCTATGAGGTGTTTCGTACTTACACCGGTGTGCCATTGTTTTATGACGAGCATTTTGACCGGCTTCAGAACTCGGCCCGTCTTATTAGCATGCATATATCGCAAACTCGCGAAGAACTGACCGAAGAAATCCGTCGTACGGTGCAAGCCAGCGTTACGGGAAAAGGGCCGGATGTGTATGTGCGTTATCAGATCACCCGTGGCGAGGGTAAAATCGATTTATTTCCCAGTCCGGATTTGCAAACCCGTTATGTGATTATCGTTAAGGAATTGCCGCCTTGGAATGAGGCGTTTTATTCCGAAGGAATGAGCATGGCGGTTCCCAAAGTGCGTCGCAATCCAGTGAATTCACTGGACCCGAACATTAAGGGCGGTAACTACTTGAATAATATTCTTGCGTTAACCGAGGCGCGGGAATACGGTGCGGACGATTGCCTCATACTCAATCGCGAAGGTTTTGTTACTGAAGCATCGAATAGCAATGTTTGGTTTGTCATCAATGGTGAATTGGTGACACCGGGTTCGGGTAACTTGAAAGGCCTTACCAAAAGGGCCTTGCATGAGGCGCTTAAAGACAGGGGTATCGCTAGTCGGGAACGGAATGTTAATGGTGAAGAAATTCCCAGTGCCAAAGAGTGTTTTGTATCCAGTGCGACACGCGAAATCATGCCGGTGAAGTCCATACGTCTTGAGAACGGCGATGTGGTGGAATTCCCGAGTGGTGGGGGAGAAGTAACACGCCAGGCGCAATCCGTTTTCAAAGAATTCATAGCCAGTTATATCGAAGCGCATGAACATCTGCGCTTGTTTTAGTTGTTGGTTGTATCCGTAAATTCAAATCAAATGACTGAGAAAATTCGACTCGGCATTTTGTTCGGTGGCCGGTCGTGTGAACACGAAGTTTCAGTAACCTCCGCTCGCTCGATGTTGGCAGCGGTCAATAAAGATAAATACGATGTCACCATGATAGGGATCGATAAACAGGGACAGTGGTTGTTGGCTGAGAATGCGCGTCCTGTGTTGGAGGCGGGGGTTGTCGACAGCAATGCCTTATCACCCGTGCTGTTGGATTATCTAGGAAGTGGGAAGCTGGTGTCGCCCGACCCGAAATCATCCAAACACATCGCACAAGGCCTCGATGTCGTTTTTCCATTGTTGCATGGACCCTATGGCGAGGACGGCACAGTGCAGGGTTTGCTGGAACTGGCCGGTGTGGCGTATGTGGGTTCCGGTGTGGTCGGATCGGCAGTTGGCATGGACAAACAGATGATGAAACGCGCCCTTCGTGCAGAAGGTTTAAACCAAACCGAGCACGCCACCGTACGCCGACAGCGGTGGCGGACGGATAGTCACACTGTGGTCCAGGAACTTAAAAATCAATTCGAATTTCCTTTATTTGTGAAACCAGCAAACATGGGTTCCAGTGTCGGTGTGACCAAGGCCCACGATGAATCCGAGCTCATCACCGGTATTAATACTGCCGCAGAATACGACTATAAAGTGATTGTTGAAGCCGGGTTAGAAAATTGTCAGGAAGTCGAATGTGCTGTGTTGGGAAATGAAAATCCGCGAGCGTCCATAGTGGGTGAAATCGTGCCTGGAAATGAGTTTTATGATTATCAAACAAAGTATATCGATGATAAGTCCGAATTGATTATTCCAGCGAAGATTTCGGAGCAGGCAACGGAGACGGTTCGCGATATGTCATTGCGCGCATTTCAGGCGGTGGAAGCCGCGGGCCTCGCCCGGGTGGACTTCTTTGTGCGGCGCGACAACAGCGAAGTGTATATCAACGAGATAAATACCATGCCGGGTTTTACTCCCATCAGCATGTATCCGAAATTATGGAAGGCCAGTGGCGTTTCCTATACGGAACTCATTGACCGGTTGATCGAATTAGCGCTGGAACGGCAAAAGGATAGGCAAACTACCCGCTCGTCGCTGTAGTTATGCGTTGACTGATGACGCGTTCTGACGCATATTGACGACTGGGCCGGGGTACAATCGGTCAGTAATACTAACCATCGCTTGATATCGGCGTGGTATAAAAATTTCCATTAACAACGTGAGAGGGTATGTACAGCATGAAAACCACTGTTCGTAAGGTTTTGGCTCTTTTTGCCAGCTTAATTTTTGTTTCCTCATTGACTCAAGCCGCCACTGACTTGACCGTATACACGGCCGTCGAAGCAGAGGATTTGAAAAAATACGCCGAGCGTTTCAATCAGGACCATCCCGACATTAATATCAAATGGGTGCGTGACTCCACCGGTATCGTGACGGCGAAACTGCTCGCCGAAAAAGACAATCCACAAGCAGATGTCATTTGGGGTTTGGCTGCTACCAGTCTATTGTTGATGAAGGGCGAGGGTATGTTGGAACCCTACGCGCCAGCCGGACTCGACAAGCTCGATCCGAAGTTCAGAGACAAAGACGATCCACCGACTTGGACGGGCATGGACGCTTGGGTGGCGGCCATCTGTGTAAACACTGTCGAAGCCGAAAACAACAATCTCCCCATGCCGACATCATGGGCGGATTTGACCAAACCGGAGTACAAAGGCCATGTCGCCATGCCGAATCCGAACTCATCCGGCACCGGCTTTTTGGATGTTTCCAGTTGGTTGCAGATGATGGGTGAAGAGGCCGGGTGGCAATTTATGGATGCATTGCATGAAAACATAGACCATTACACGCACTCGGGCTCCAAACCTTGTAAACAAGCGGCGGCCGGCGAAGTGGCTATCGGTATTTCTTTCGCTTTTCGTGGCGCTAAGTCAAAAGCACAAGGGGCACCTTTGGAAATCATTATCCCAAGCGAAGGCATTGGCTGGGATATGGAGGCGACAGCCATCGTAAAAGGTACGGACAATCTGGAAGCGGCCAAGACATTGGTGGATTGGTCCGTCACCGAAAAAGCTAATGAAATGTATAACGAGGGTTATGCCGTTGTCGCTATTCCAGGTATAGCAAAACCGGTGGAGCATTTTCCAGAGGGTATCAACGAAGCGATGATCGACAATGACTTCGAGTGGGCAGCGCAAAATCGCAAAGATATTCTGGCCGAATGGCAGAAGCGGTATGACTCCAAGTCCGAACCGAAGAGCTAGCGTTCTGTCGTAGATTTTTTGACATTTGTCATTGCGGGCGAAGCGAAGCAATCTCGTTCTTCCGAACCCTTGTCCTGGAGATTGCATCGTCACTTCGTTCCTGTCGTGACGCTTATTTAGTGTAGATGTGAGTTTGAGCACCGTAGCCGGTTGTCGTGAATAACGGCGACCGGCTTTTTCTTTAGTTGAGACGGGGGTTGTGTTGTGACCGATACCGAATCAAAAACACCTTTTCTGAGAATTACAGGGTTAACAAAAAAGTTCGGTGCATTTACGGCGCTGAAAGATATCTCATTGGAAATATTCGAAGGCGAGTTTATTTGCTTTCTCGGTCCGTCGGGTTGCGGTAAGACAACGCTGTTGCGCGCGATAGCCGGGCTGGATATTCAAACCTACGGCAAGATCGAGCAAGTGGGTAAAGATATATCCGCTTTGCCACCCGCTGAGCGTGACTTTGGAATCGTTTTTCAGTCCTACGCCCTATTTCCCAATTTGACCGTCAAGAAAAATATTGCCTACGGTTTGGAAAATCGAAAAACACCTAAGGCAGACATCAATAAGCGTGTAAACGAATTGCTCGAACTGGTCGGGTTACCGGATCAAGGTGACAAATATCCGGCACAATTGTCCGGCGGGCAGCAACAACGCATTGCGCTAGCGCGCGCCATCGCCACAATGCCGGGTTTGTTGCTGCTCGATGAGCCGTTGTCCGCATTGGATGCGAAAGTACGCGTCGAATTACGTCATGAAGTAAAACAATTGCAAGAGCGTTTGGGTGTCACCACCATCATGGTGACCCATGATCAGGAAGAAGCTTTGACCATGGCGGATCGAATTGTGGTCATGAATCACGGTGTGATTGAACAGATCGGGTCTCCAACCGATGTATATCGGGAGCCGGCTACACGATTTGTCGCCGATTTCATTGGCACCATGAATTTTTTCAGTGGTAAGGTGGTTAACGACGGACAGATCGAGATCGCACAGGTCAAATTAACCGGATCGGCGAGTGATCTCACACAAGGACAAGCGGTAACAGTAGCTATTCGCCCGGAAGATATCGTCATTCAAGATGTTAGAGGCGATGAGGCTAATGCGTTGACTATCAATATTGAAGACATGGAGTTTCTCGGTTCGTTTGTTCGGGCGGAACTCAGTTCGAATAAGCTTGATAGCCAGAAATTAGTTGCAGATTTTTCCATTAACCTGTTGCGTCGTCTTGAAATGGAAGTTGGCGACGAACGATCTGTGGTATTACCACCGGATCGAATCCGCGTCTTTCCAATGTAATTTATTGAAAAACCATGGCCGCCGAGGCAATCACCACCGACACACGGATAAAGGTAAAAGCCAGAGCCAGTCGTGATGACTGGCAAATGCGTGTTTTTATGCTGGTCATCGGGTTGTACCTGATGGTCGCTCTAGCGATGCCGCTTTACGCGTTGCTATCCAAAAGCTTTAAAAATAATAAAGGCGAGTTTATCGGTTTGGCAAACTACATCGAATATTTTGGAACGCCGGCGCTTGCTTATTCGATTAACAATAGTCTTTTTATTGCGGTTCTGGTTACGATTATCACAGTCAGTATTGCGTTCGTTATGGCATACGGATTGACACGCAGTTGCATGCCTTGGAAAGGCTTTTTTAAAAGCGTTGTCATGGTGCCCATTCTCGTACCGTCCCTACTACCCGGTATTGCGCTGGTATACTTGTTTGGCCGTCAAGGCATGATGAAGTGGTTGTTATTCGGTCATGAAATCTACGGCCCCATCGGCATCGTGATTGCCGAAGTGTTTTTTACCTTGCCTCACGCGGTCATCATTATTATCACCGCCTTGTCCATCGCCGACTCAAGGTTGTACGAAGCGGCTGTTTCCCTACGGGCGAGTAAACCGAAGATATTTTGGACGGTAACACTACCAGGCGCACGTTATGGATTAATTAGTGCGGCCTTCGTTGTCTTTACGCTCTCTATTACCGATTTTGGAGCGCCTAAGGTCATTGGTGGTGACTTCAATGTATTGGCCACCGATGTTTATAAACAAGTTATCGGTCAGCAAAATTTCGAAATGGGCGCTGTGGTGAGCATGATATTACTCATTCCCGCTGCACTCGCTTTCGTTGTTGATCGTATCGTGCAGAAAAAACAAGTCGCCTTGTTGTCGGCGCGAGCTGTGGCGTTGGAACCAAAACCGAGCAGGCGATTCGATTTGACGATGTTGGGCTTCGCCATTTCGGTGAGTATTTTTATTCTTGGAATATTGCTCGTCTGTCAATATGCGGCTCTGATTAAATTTTATCCATACGACCTTAGTCTAAGCCTAGTGAACTACGAGTTTGACCGTATGGATGGCGGTGGGTGGGCATCTTATTTCAATTCTATTCGCATGTCGTTTTATACCGCCATCATCGGTACCGTCATCGTATTCACCGGCGCATACATGGTGGAGAAGGGCAGGGGATTTCGCGAGGGCCGCGCCCTTTTTCAATTTTTGGCCATGATGCCAATGGCAGTACCAGGGCTTGTGTTGGGTTTGGCTTATATCTTTTTCTTTAATGCCTCCGGTAATCCCTTGAACGCAATCTATCACACCATGATTATCCTGGTGATTAGTACGGTGACACACTTCTATACGGTGAGCCATCTTACCGCCCTGACGGCGTTAAAACAGATGGATCCGGAGTTCGAGGCGGTGGCTGCCTCGTTGAAACAGCCGTTTTATAAGACGCTTGGCCGCGTCACTGTGCCGGTGTGTTTACCCGCGATTCTCGATATCAGTATTTATTTATTTGTCAACGCAATGACCACTGTGTCGGCAGTCGTGTTTTTATATGGCCCGGATACGACGCTTGCATCCGTCGCTGTGCTTAACATGGATGATGCGGGGGATATTGCACCGGCCGCAGCCATGGGCATGATGATTTTTTATACCGCCGCGGGGGTGCGCATTTTGCATTATTTGCTTACCCGCGGCATCGAAAAGAAAACCCAAGCGTGGCGCACGCGTTAAAAGTCGGATTGGGTTCCAGCCGCTGGCGATCGGCAGTCCGCTTTCAGCGTTCAGAAGCAGGCTCTAGAGTTTAAAATACGGATCGCCGGCATTTAATGGTTAATGGTAGAACACATTTGTAGGAGCGAGCTTGCTCGCGAACAAGTTTAGTTTAGGAGAAATCTATGAAATACCTACACACCATGGTGCGTGTCACTGATATCGACGCATCGCTCGACTTTTATTGCAACAAACTCGGCCTGAAGGAAATTCGCCGCAACGAATACCCGGACGGCCGGTTTACGCTAGTATTTCTTGCACCTGAAGGCCAGGAAGACGCACAGGTAGAGCTCACCTTCAACTGGGATCCGGAAGAATACGAAAGTGGCAGAAACTTCGGGCACCTTGCTTATAGTGTCGACAATATATACGAGACTTGTCAGCGTTTAATGGACGGTGACGTCACCATTAACCGGCCACCTCGTGATGGGCGTATGGCATTTGTTCGATCACCGGATAATATTTCTATCGAACTACTACAAACGGGAGATGCCTTGCCACCACAAGAGCCTTGGTTGTCGATGCCTAACACAGGGGAATGGTAAACATGTCAGCCTATATTGTCGTGCAAGTCAGCGTGAATGATCCTGACCGGTATGAAGACTATAAAACCATGGTGCCACCAACATTGCAGAAATACGGCGGTAAGTTTTTAGTGCGTGGCGGGACAGTTGAGAATCTCGAGGGTAGTTGGTCACCAAACCGTTTTGTCATAATAGAGTTTCCTTCAAGCAAACAAGCCAAAGCATGGTGGAACTCCGTTCAATACGAGCCAGCAAAGAAGCTACGCCAAGCCACAGCCGATACGGAGATGATTTTGGTTGAAGGTGTCTAGTGGGAAGTAACAAAAGACAGCACAGTCCGTAGCGGCTGTGACTATTTTGCACACTTTCGAGTGACTTCACCAAAACTCGATACGGTGAGTTCTACCCTTGCGCCTACACTCGCCATTGTCGCGTCGACTTTTTTATGGGGGACGTGGTGGTATCCTTTACGTCAGGTGGATGGTGATGGGGCGAGTTCGATATGGACAACAGGGCTAGCGATGTTTTTGCCGTTGATTATTTTTTTACCTTTGTCTGTTATTCGACGTGAAAAGATTCGGGCGGGTGGCGGGGCGCTGATGTTGGCGGGTTTTTTGGTCGCGGCATCCACGGCTTTGTATGCAGAAGGACTAATACGTGGTGTGGTCGCACGTGTCATTCTATTGTTTTATCTGACGCCGGTGTGGAGCACTGTATTTGGGCGTCTTATGTTGAATGAACTCATTACACCGCGTCGGCTGGTCACCATTGTTTTGGGACTGGCCGGCATGTTCGTGATCTTTGGTGTCGATTCCGGTGGGTTGCCTCTGCCGCACAATATGGGCGAATGGATGGGGTTGATTTCCGGTGTGTGTTGGGGATTGGGCGTCGTGTATCTCCGGCGCACCGAGTCCGTCCACCCTATCGATAAAACCGCCGTAACCTATTGGTTCGTGGGTATCATCTTTTTGTTATTCACACTGATTCCTGGTGGTCGTGAGTGGAATTTACCTTCATTTAGTTTGTCAGAAATATCACTTTTATGGTTGATTGCATTGGCATTTCTCTGGAACATACCCATCATTCTATTGACTGCTATCGGAGCCAGCAAACTCGATCCGGGCAAAGTCGCGGTTCTATTGATGCTGGAAATTGTAATCGGCTTGACTTCGGCGGCATGGTTAGCGAATGAGCCATTTGGCATGCGCGAGTTTATCGGTGCTATTTTGATTATCAGCGCGGGGGCCATGGAGTTTTTCTCGGGTATCCCACAACACCGGGTTGAAACGACGGCCGGTTAATGAGCGGCCGATACTGACCACGACCCGACTCATCAATCGAAAATCGATTTTTCAAATATTAGTCGAATTATGTCTGCATTCCATTTATCAAACGCCTAAATATTGTGGAAATGAACGATATTGAAACGGTATGCGTCCTTCCGTTTTGTCCATTGTCGGTGTAGTTCCAAATCGCATCTTATAAGCTCGGGCTAGTTGGTCCGAGCTGCCAAAGCCACAGGCACTCGCCACCTCAGCAATGGATAACTCCGTTTGCGTGATGAGTCCGCGTGCTCGATCAAGACGAATGTTAAGATAGTAACGTACGGGCGTTAAACCCGTGTGTCTCCGAAACAGCCGTTCAAGTTGACGTTGGGATAACTCCGCATGTTTTGCGATTTCTGTGATACTTAGCGGTTCTTCTAAATTTCGTTCCATGAGTAACATTGCCTCGCGCAATCCTTCCGGAACCGTGTACCCGATGGGTTCATACGTTTTAGGCCGTTGTCCTTCCTCACCTGCCCGCAGTCTCTCAAGAAAAATATAATGAGCGGCGGCATTAGCGAGATCGGTTCCGCGCAGGCTGCATAAAACGTCCATAGCCAAATCCGCGGAAGCAAGTCCGCCACAGCAAGTAAGGCGATTTCGATCGATAACAAATAACTGCTGTTCCAAACAAATATCGGGAAATAACTCGCGAAACGATTCCGTATGTTCGTAGTGAACCACCGCGCGATATCCGTTTAGCATTCCAGCAAAGGCAAGTACAAAAGCGCCGGTGTCGAGACCGATCATGGTTGTCCCTTGTTTGTCCATTCGACGTAGCCACGCCTGCAATTTTTTATTCTTAAATCGTTCCGGTGCCCAACTTGCATTAACAACCACCATGTCGAACTTATTTTCAATTTTATAGAGGGGTTGCGTTTGCCCAATAATCAAACCATTGCTCGCATGGACGGGTTTGCTATCAAGCGATAAAAAATCCCACAGGAAAAGAGCATCGCCGTGAATATAGTTGGCTGCCCGAAACGGGTCGATAAACGCCTGTGCTGCCATGCTGTTGAAATCGGGTAACAGCAACATGCCGATCCGGAGTCGTGGTGGTACCTGAGTCGGTACAATTGCGTTGTTGTAATGCTTCACCGTGTGACGATTATCGCATGTTCAATGGCGAAAAACGTCATGCTCGTGTAAACGAGAATTGCTAGGCTGTCGCCAGTTTATGTCAACCCTGAGGCTTCACGTAACGGAGTATGAGTATGAAATCGAACCAAGACATGCTGGATGACGTTAGTAAGGGTTACCACTCGAACGCATCCCAATCCTGGTCCATCCATACCAATTGTTACTTGGATCCCGCCTACCTAACGCTTGAACGAGAGCAAATATTCCACAACAGTTGGCAGTTCCTTTGTCATGAGGAAAAACTGCGCGATCCTGGCAGCTATGTCGCTGCGGAAATCCAGGGACAGGGTATTATTGCATGCCGGGATACTCAGGGTGAGTTACGCGCCTTTTACAATGTCTGTAAGCATCGAGGACATGAGTTGCTCAAGGGTGAAGGTAAAACCAAAGTGATTACTTGCCCGTATCACGCGTGGGTATATAACCTGGACGGCCGCTTATCCAGAGCTAGACATTCGGATTTCATAGACGATTTTAAAAGGGATGAAATTCGCTTGACGCCAGTGCAGGTAGAGATTTTTTGTCATTTGGTATTTGTCAATCTTAACCCTAATGCGCCGCCACTAGCCGAGCAATCGGGCGATTTAGCCAGCGAAGTAATGGGTTACGCACCCGATCTGGGTCAGCTAACTTTCGCACACCGTCTGACCTATGATATTGCAGCGAACTGGAAAGCGGTCGTGGACAACTTCCTGGAGTGTTACCACTGTCCAGTGGCGCACCGCGATTTTTGTACTCTGGTTGAGATGGATACCTACAAGGTAAAAACTTACGGTATTTATTCCAGTCATATGGCGAAAGCCGGGCGTGCTAATAACAAGGCTTACAGCGTCGATGACGCCAGTGTCACGGACCATGCGGTGTGGTATCTGTGGCCAAACACGACACTGATGCGCTATCCGGGTCGCCGTAACTTTATGGTATGGCGTTTCTATCCTGTGGGTCCGGAGAGAACCTACGAAGTGTTCGACTTCTTTCTTGAAACTGCCGAACCCAATGACGCAGAGCACGAAGCCATCAGGTTTATCGACGATGTGTTGCAGCCGGAAGATATCGGGCTAGTCGAAAGCGTGCAACGCGGTATGCGTACGCCTGCTTTCAATCAGGGGCGGTACATGATCGATCCCGAGGGCAGCGGGTTGAGCGAACATGCAGTGCACCATTTTCACGGTCTGGTTTTGGACGCTTATAAAAAGCGCTTGAATCGTGACAACGGCCACGATTCCCAGCGCTGTACGTAGTAACTACCTGCTAGACAAAGTCGCCTTGGTGACTGGTGGTTGCGGTGGCATCGGTCAGGCGATATGTGAACGGTTTGCCCGTGAGGGCGCTACGGTTTACGCGACGGATATTGTGCAAAACACTCAACTCGCTGAGGGCGTGAGATACGTTAGACACGATGTCACTCGTGAAGATGATGTAAAAGCGGTTATGCAGCGGATTGAGCAAGGCGCGGGCAAGTTAGATATTTTGGTCAACGCTGCGGGCGTAGAAATCGAAAAGACCATCGAGGAGACCTCGCTTCAAGACTGGGAACGTATCTTCGCCATCAATGTCACCGGGACGTTCTTGACCTGCAAATATGCGTTGCCCCTGATACGTAAGGCTAGCAACGGTTCGATCATAAATTTTGGTTCGTATGACGGTTTCATCGCCGATCCATCGCTGGCCGCTTACTGCGCCACCAAGGGAGCGGTGCATGCATTGACCAAGGCCATGGCCTGTGATCATGGGCACGAAAACATTCGCGTGAACGCGATTTGCCCCGGTTATGTGGATACTCCCATGTTGCAGAGCTTTTTCGGCGATTCCGGCGATATCGACAGTCTGAAACAAGCGGTTAGAGATGTACATCCCATGCGCAATTACGGGACTCCAGAAGATATCGCCAATCTGGTGAACTGGTTAGCCGGTGACGAGGCTCGCTATGCGACCGGGCAACTCTGGGTGCTTGACGGTGGTCTATCGGCACAGGTTCAGCAAATGCGGTTGTAAATTTTAAAGTTGAATTCCTTGGTTTCCGTCACCCGAAAGTACATAGAGCATTGTTCATGAGTAAATCAGTCATTATCACCTGCGCAGTCACCGGCGGAATCCACACCCCGACCATGTCGCCATACCTGCCGATAACACCTGAGCAAATTGCCGACGCCGCGATAGAGGCTACCAAAGCGGGCGCCTCCATTATTCACCTTCATGCCCGACGACCAGAGAATGGCCGACCCGACTATCGCCCGGAAACATTCATGCAGTTTCTGCCGGTTATTAAAGATAATTGTGATGCGGTGATCAACGTCTCCACCGGTGGCGGTTTGGGGATGACCATTGACGAACGTTTGGCCGCGGCGTTGCATGCTAGTCCGGAGATGGCGTCGTTAAATATGGGCTCGCTCAACTTCGGCATTTTCCCCATGGCCAAGAAATACACTAAATGGAAATACGATTGGGAACCCGAGTTTTTAAAAATGACGCGGGACTTTATTTTTCCCAATACCTTCAAGACCATTGAATATGCGCTCACCGAACTGGGAGACATGTATGGAACGCGTTTTGAATTCGAATGTTATGACCTTGGACATCTTTATAACTTGGCTTACTTTGTTGACTCGGGATTGATTAAACCACCGTTTTTTATTCAGATGATATACGGCATCCTCGGCGGTGTTGGAGCTGACCCGGATAATCTCATGCACATGCACACGATTGCGCAAAAGTTATTTGGTAACGATTACGAATGGTCGGTTCTTGCTGCTGGTCGACATCAGACGCCATTCGCTACTCAGGCTGCCATGTTGGGCGGCAATTTGCGAGTCGGCCTCGAAGACAGCTTGTATATCGGCAAAGGAGAACTTGCCGAGTCCAACGCTGATCAAGTTAACAAGATTCGCCGTATTATCGAAGAACTGGGTTTTACTGTCGCCACACCCGACGAAGCACGCGAACGTTTGGCATTAAAAGGTGCTCGACAGGTGAAATTCTGAGCAAACATTATTCGGTCCGAAATGAGTGTGATGGATAAAATTGAAAAAGTGGCTGTGCTGGGTACGGGTGTGATTGGCGCAAGTTGGACCGCTTTGTTTCTCGCCGCTGATCTCGAGGTGGCGGTTTATGATCCGGCGAAAAACGCCGAAAGGAATCTTCACGACTATATTCAGCAAGCCTGGCCTACACTGAAGGCATTGGGTTTCACCGATAAAGATTCGCCTAGCGACGTTAAATTTCATCAAACATCAACCGCCGCCGTGAACGACGCACTGTTTGTGCAAGAGAGTGTGCCGGAAAAACTGGAACTCAAGCATGCCTTATATGCGGAGATTGAACCGCATCTTCAAAGAGAAGCCATCGTGGCTTCGTCAGCCTCGGGTTTGATGGTGAGTGAAATGCAAAAAGGTTGGCGGGACCCATCGCAATTTTTGCTGGGACATCCGTTCAATCCGCCACATTTAATCCCCCTCGTCGAATTATTGACCAATAAAAAGACCGGCACCGGTGTTCTGGAAACTGCTGAAGCCTTTTACAAGAGAGTCGGCAAGGTCACCATTCGTGTCAAACGCGAAGTGCCGGCACATGTGGCAAATCGCTTACAAGCAGCTTTGTGGCGTGAAGCTATCCATTTAGTTGAAAGCGGCGTTGCAACTGTTGAGGATGTCGATAAAGCAGTTTGGGCGGGACCGGGTCTGCGATGGGCCGCGATGGGTCCGCACATGCTGTTTCACCTCGGCGCGGGTGCGGGAGGATTACGGGAATTTTGTAATCGTTACCGGGACAGCTTTCATCGCTGGTGGGACGATCTCGGTGATGTAGAACTCACCCCGGAACTCGCCCAGAAGTTATTCGCGGGCGTTGCAGCGGAGTCTCGGGGCATAAGCATTGCTCAAACCGCCATGCAACGCGATGCATTGATCGTGAGGATGTTACAAGCAACAATAGATATCCGTAAAACAATGGAAGCGCGAACGTTTTCAGAAAGACCTGGAAGCCAAATATCTTGACCAAATCAGGAGTCGATTGTCAGTGGTTGGTTTTGGGTTTCATTTCAATCTAGAACGCGGTGCATAGAGGTTCAAAGGTTGGGCGACGCAGTGAAAATCCGCTTCTGCAGGATGCCTGTATCTATTACTGACAAAGGAATTCATTTGTACGACAATAGTCGTGTCAGATGAATAAATAAAACTCAAAGCTTAATCAATTATTACTGAGGAGTAGGCCGTAATGAAGTTCCAAGATCATACTAGCAATATATTCGCATTTGGACTAACAATCCTTATCAGCCAAGCTTGCGGATCGGTGTATGCCGCGGAAATGGGCGCGAAAGACGAGCCCATAAAGTTGGCGGTTAACGAGTGGACGGGGCAGCATATTTCAACCCACATCGCGGGTAACATACTCGAGAAGATAGGTTACCAAGTTGAATACGTGACCGCCGGTTACTATCCGCAAATGCAGGCTCTGGAAGATAATACAGTGAGCGCAACACTTGAGATTTGGAGCTCAAATATTGGTGAACACTACGATAAGGCGCTGGTATCCGGTAATGTGGAAGAGCTGGGCGATCTGGGTTTGGTGCCGGTGGAGACCCGGATGTACAACAACGCCGCGGCGGAAAAGTGTCCTAGTTTACCGGATTGGAAAGCCTTAAATGATTGCGCCGAAGTTTTTAGTAATGCGGAAACCTTTCCCAAGGGACGTTTGGTGGATTATCCGGCGGATTGGGGTACATCTAATGTTGATCGCATCGCTGGCCTGGGTTTGGAATACACATCCGTACCGGCCGGCAGCGAGGGTGCATTGATTGCGGAGATGCAAGGCGCCGAAGCACGCAATGAACCTTTGTTGGTTATGTTTTGGTCGCCGCATTGGGTGCACGCGGTGGTTGACCTCAAACCCGTTTCCTTGCCGCCCTACGAGGATGGCTGTCAAGATGATCCTGCAGTGAGTGTTAATCCTGATGCCACCTGGGATTGCGATTGGGAACGAGGCTATATCAAAAAAATGGCATGGAAGGGATTAAAAGATAAATGGCCGGCGGCCCATGCGTTGCTGAGTGCGTACACGTTACGTAATGAAGATCAGATCCCAATGATGAATGCAATCGATCAGGAAGGGCAAAAGCTGGAGGAAGTGACGGCGCAATGGGTAGCGGACAACGAGAGCATATGGAAGTCTTGGGTGGATGCAGCGACACAATAGAGTGATCAAACGAAAGTGAATAGCCTGGCGCTGAAAAACTTTTCAGCGCCGCTTTTATCACTTGCCAACAGGGGCCACGGTGTCTGATCAGACTCAAGCTCTTGAAAAAGTAAAAATTGCCTGCCGCCATGTTTGGAAGGTGTACGGACATAGTCCGGAGCAGTATTTCAATGACGGTTCCGGCAAAGTTAATGATCCAGTCGCTGTGCACACTCAATTCACCGATTCTGGATGTATCGGTGCGGCCTGTAACGTCAGTTTCGATGTAAAACTCGGTGAGATTTTTATCATCATGGGTTTGTCGGGTTCGGGCAAGTCAACCATGGTGCGTTGTTTATCGCGGTTAGTAGAACCGACGGCGGGTGACGTGTTGTTGGACGGTGAGAACCTTCTTAATGCCAGCGAAAAAGAGCTGATTGAGATACGCCGGCACAAGATGGGCATGGTGTTTCAAAACTTTGGATTGTTGCCTCATCAGACAGTGTTGGAAAACGTTGCATTTCCGTTGCGTGTGCAAGGCATGGATAGAAAGGAGCGGGAAAAACGTGCGCGCAAGGTGATTGAACTGGTCGGTTTGGAGGGACGCGAGGCCAGTTTTCCTCGCGAGTTATCCGGTGGCCAACAACAACGTGTCGGTATCGCGCGTAGTCTCGCGGTGGAACCGGAAATCTGGTTTCTGGACGAACCGTTTAGCGCACTCGATCCACTCATACGCCGGCAAATGCAGGACGAGTTTTTGCGTTTGCAAAAGATGTTGCACAAGACCATCGTATTTATTACCCACGATTTTCTCGAAGCGTTGCGGCTAGGCGATCGTATCGCCATTATGCGTGACGGTTGGGTAGTGCAGATCGGTACTCCCGCAGAAGTGGTGATGAATCCGGCTAACGACTATGTGGCGGAGTTTACTCAGGATGTGCCACGTGTGCGTGTGATTACAGTGAACGAAGTTTTTGAACCGGCCGATGATGGAATGGCTGCTGATAAGGGTGTATCCTCGAACACCACATTGGAAGAACTCATGCCGCTATTTGCAAATCATGCATCCGGCGTACCGGTAGTGGAAGATGGCAAAGTGATTGGCAAGGTGACGCCTCGCGGTGTGGTCAATGCGTTGGCCCGTAGCGGTGAGAACGCATAAATGGAAGCCACGTTACAAAGCACGGTGAACACATTACCCCGAAGTCGATTCGAAAGCGATTTGATTGCCTGGTTAGTTGCGGGCGTGGTCGTGGTTTTGTGTTTTTACTGGCGCGCGGAGGTCAACTGGTTGCTGAAATATCCGACCGACTGGGTGGTGCCCGTATCGGAGTGGATTAACACCATAATGCAATGGTTTGTCGATCACTTCAGGTGGTTGTTCAAAGCCATTACCGCCGTTCTTAATCCGGTGATGAAAGGGATTCAGTTATTGCTGCATTGGCTGCCATGGCCGGCCACCATTGCCGGTTTTGTTGTGCTGGCCTACGTCGCGGCCGGCATACGTTTGGCCATTTTTACCGGCTTGGCGATGTTGTATATGGTAATCACCGGTTATTGGGACGAGAGCATGAATACGCTGGCTCTGGTATTTGTCTCGATTCCCATGGCCGTGGGTCTTGGATTCCTGTTGGGCGTCTTAGCATTCAAATCCCAACGTATTGATAACTTTGTGCAACCGACACTGGATGTAATGCAAACGGTACCCACGTTTGCGTACTTAATTCCCATTCTTTTGTTATTCGGTTTTGGTCCGGTAGTCGGACTCGTCGCCAGTGCGATATATGCTTGCCCTCCCATGGTACGCAACATGATTTTGGGGCTGCGCCGTGTTCCCAGCGACGTGGTTGAATCGGGTGCTATGTCGGGCGCCACCAAGCGGCAATTGTTCTGGTGGGTAAGGATCCCAACTGCCTTGCCCACGATTATGGTGGGTGTGAACCAAACCACCATGGCGGCACTGAGTATGGTGATTATTGCGGCCATCATTGGCAGCTCCGCCGATATCGGTTGGGAAGTGTTGAGTACTATGCGTAAGGCACAATTTGGGCAAAGTCTGCTCGCCGGCATTGTGATCGCATTGATTGCCATGATTATGGATCGCATCGGTCGTGGTTTCACCGATCAACAACGGTTGTTGCATGACACGGGTTCGTTTTGGCATCGGCATCGTTACTTCATCGTCGCGATAGCGGCGATAGCCGTGTTTACATTATTGTCTTATGTCATTCCGGCATTACGAAATTATCCGAGCGACTGGGTGTTTTATCCGGCCGACCCGATCAATAACGCACTGACTTACGTAACCGCCAACTACCCGCATGTGACCGATGCGATAAAAAAATCCACACTGTTTTATTTTCTGTTACCCGTGCGTATCGGTCTGGAATCGTCGGTGCGGCCGTTTTCCTGGGGATTTGAATTGACCCCGGCGATATCCTGGTCGTACGCAATCGCTGTTGTTGTCATCGCTATATTAGCGGCACGGGCATGGGGTTGGCGGGTAGCCGTAGCCGTTGCTTTGCTCGGTAGTGTTTTTTATTTCGGTGTATCGAACACGCCGTGGCCCGCGTTTATTCTCGTGGTGACCTTGCTCGCTTGGCAGGTGGGTGGTTGGCGTATTGGACTGTTCGCCCTGATAGGCATGTTGTTCATGCTGGTTACCGGTGTATGGCCCCAGGCCATGTTGTCAGTGTATCTGTGTGGCGCCGCGGTGTTGACTTCATTTGTTATCGGCGGCGCGCTCGGCGTTTGGGCGGCGAACAATGACAAGGTATCCGCCTTTTTGCGCCCGATTAACGATACCCTGCAAACCATGCCGTTGTTTGTATTGCTCATTCCAGTGTTGATGTTTTTTCAAGTAGGGGACTTCACCGCGTTTCTCGCCATTATCGCCTATGCCATCGTACCGGCTATTCGTTACACCGAGCACGGATTGCGCAATGTAAGGCCGGAGATTGTCGAGGCAGCCCGATCCATGGGTTGCACCCGCAGTCAAATTTTGTGGCAGGTGAAACTGCCGCTTGCCATACCGGAGATCATGCTGGGGTTGAATCAGACCATTATGTTTGGATTGGCCATGTTGGTTATTGCAGCCTTAGTCGGCACAAAAGGATTGGGACAAGCGGTTTACATTGCCCTAGGCAGCGCTGATGCAGGAAAAGGCTTGGTAGCCGGTTTCAGTATGGCCATCATCGCCATGATTGCCGATCGTATTATTCAGGCTTGGGCTGCCGGTAAGAAACAAGCATTGGGCATCAGTTAAAATCCATCACTAGTCGCTCGCTGTAAGAGCGGCTACTATAGCGCTCCGATATCCAATTCCTGTGTAAGTATAAAGGCGCTAGCAACAGCGCAATGGACACTACATTCCTGCACATCTCACAAACTACTGATTCGGTTGTTGCCAATGTATTTGGCGATTGGGTGGTAACTCACGCAAAAGATATCGACCGGCTACTTCGCGCGGCACGATTGCCGGAAGTCACGTCTCTTACGATTGATACATCCGGGCTCGGTCGCTTGGATACCGCTGGTGCTTGGTTATTACATCGTTGGCGTTCGCAATTGGACGAGCGCGGTGTTCGAACTTCTCTAGACGGCGTCAACGCGGAGCATGAGTCCATGCTGCGACAAGTGGCTTATGACTACACGCCCTGCGAAATTGCGCCGCCGGCGCGCAATGCCTTGTTGCGATTGGTGGAACGGATCGGGGAAGCGGTAGCGGAAGCATTTGGCGACGCTATCGGTTTTGTCAATTTTCTCGGCCATCTGGTTAGTGTGCTCGGGCGACTTTGTTTGCATCCACACCGCTTTCGTCTGACATCGCTAGTCGTGCATATGGAGAAGGCGGGCTTCGACGCCTTGCCCATTGCCGGTTTGATTTCATTCTTGATCGGTGTGGTATTGGCCTATCAGGCGGCGGTGCAACTCACGGAACTCGGCGCCACCATTTATATAGTGGACCTGGTAGCCATCGGTGTGTTGCGCGAACTCGCTGTACTATTGACTGCCATTATTGTGGCCGGCCGTTCCGGTAGTGCGTTTACCGCGGAAATCGGTTCCATGAAATTGAACGAAGAGGTCGACGCCATGCGGGTATTAGGCATGGACCCCATGGAAGTGTTGGTGACGCCAAGGGTTTTGGCATTGATTATCACCTTGCCGGTATTAACCTTCTTTGCCGATGCCATGGGTTTACTGGGTGGTGTATTGATGGCCTGGGTGTCGGTGGATATCGGACCGGGGGTATTTCTCGAACGTTTGCCGGAAGCAGTCAGTTTGGGCAGTTTTTGGGTAGGTATTGTTAAGGCGCCGGTGTTCGCGTTATTGATCGGTTTGGTGGGTTGTTACGAAGGCATGCTGGTCAAAGGCAGTGCGGAGTCCGTTGGCCGGCACACCACGCGTTCCATGGTGGAGTCTATTTTTCTGGTTATCGTCGCGGACGCTTTGTTCTCGATATTCTTCAGTTTAATCGGTGTGTAAGGATGACGGATGCATCGCCTGAAGACATTATTGTTGTACGCGGCGTTCACACCGCATTCGGCAAACAAGTGGTACACGATCGACTTGATCTGACGGTAAAACGCGGCGAAGTTTTGGGTATTGTCGGCGCGTCGGGTACCGGCAAATCCGTTTTATTACGCACCATTATCGGCTTGATCGAACCACAACAAGGCAGCATTCGTGTTTTCGGGCAAGATACGCGGTCAATGCCGCGCGCAGAACAAACCGCATTAAAACGCCGTTGGGGGGTATTGTTTCAGGCCGGGGCATTGTTTAGTTCGCTGACCGTAGCGCAGAATATCGAAGTTCCCATGCGTGAACACCTGGGTTTACCACGCACACTGATGGATGAATTAGCAGCGCTAAAATTATCCATGGTTGGATTGCCGGCCGATGCCGGCCCCAAGTATCCATCGGAATTGTCCGGCGGCATGCGCAAGCGTGCCGGTTTGGCACGTGCACTGGCGCTCGATCCCGAGTTATTATTTTTGGACGAGCCGACCTCGGGTTTGGATCCGATCGGCGCTAACGAATTTGATGAATTGATTAAAACATTGCAACAAAATCTAAAACTAACCGTATTTATGGTGACGCATGATCTGGATAGTTTACACGCCATATGCGATCGTATCGCGGTGCTTGCTGAAAAGCGGGTGTTAGTAACGGGTGATATCAATCAGATGTTGCAACATGAACATCATTGGATACGTGAATATTTCCGGGGGCCACGCGGACGGGTTGTGAATCACACGGTTTAAAGTGAGTATCTGATTTGGAAACGAAAGGAAATTATCTACTCATCGGTGTTTTTGTATTGGTGGGTGTGGCTGCGTTACTCGCCTTTGTCATTTGGCTGGCGCGAGGTAATATTAACCGGGAGTACGGTTATTACGACATTTTTTTTGAAGGTTCAGTGGCGGGTTTAGCTATCGGTGGCGATGTCCGTTACCGTGGTATCAAGGTGGGCTCCATCGTTAATATCACTATCGATCCCGAACGCCCCGGCGAAGCCGGTGTGACTGTTGAGATAGACCGTGCGGTGCCGATTCGCGAGGGCGATACGGCGACGCTGGAATTGCAGGGCATCACCGGCGTTGCCTACATCGACATCTCCGGTGCCACGGCGGACAGTGCCATTATTGAGGGCGGTACGCCGGATCGGCGGCCGGTTATATCGTCCCGGCCGTCCAATATCGAAGCATTGTTTAGTGGCGCGCCAGAGATGATCACTAAAGCCAACGTATTGTTAACACGGATCAACGAGCTGATCAGCGATGAGAATCGGGAAACATTCACCACCATGTTGAACGATGTTCAGACGATTACATCAACCTTGAGTACACGCGCCGATCAATTGGGTAATGCACTGGACAATTTCGACAGTGCGGGCGAAGAAGTGGCATTGGCCGCGAGTCGCTTGCGTGAGCTGGGTGATAGGGCTAATGTGCTGTTTGACCAGGCTGGCGGCACGCTCAACAGTGTCGATGAATTATTAGCCAAGGATGCGAAAAGATTGGTGAGCGATGTGCGTGCTGCGTCACAAGCGGTGCAAAGCTTTGCCGGGACGGCAGAACAAGTGTTAGCGGAAAACCGCGATACTTTACGCGATTTCGCCAACGACGGATTGCCGGATTTCATCCGTTTCTTGAACGAGGCTCGCTTGTTGGTGGCTAACTTATCGCGTTTGACCGAACGACTCGAAGAAGAAGGCGCGCGTTTTCTACTGGAAAAAAAACGTTCTGAATTTCAGGCACAATAAACGTCAATGGTACTAAGAATTACTTTCTTTGCTTTTTTTGCATTCTTCGCAACGGGGTGCGGCAGTATCCTTCCTTCCGGTCCCGCGCCTGATTTGTATTACCTCACTCCCAAAAGCATCTTTGTGACGGATTTGCCGGAAGTTGACTGGCAACTGGTCATTGAAGAGCCGGTCGCAGCGGGTGGTCTGGATACCAGTTCCATTGCCATGCACCCTAATCCGACCGAAGTAAAATACTTCGCCGACGCCCGTTGGACCGAGCGCGCACCTAAGATGGTGCAAACCTTGTTAGTGGAAAGTTTTGAGAATACGGGGAGAATCACCGCGGTAGGACGCGAGGCGATCGGTTTACGTGCCGACTACAGTTTGAAAACCGAACTGCGGGAATTTCAGGCGGAATACTTTTGTGGCACCGAGTCGGCTCCCTCGGTGCGCGTCCGTATAAACGCGAAAGTCATCAAACAACCACGCCAGGTTATCGTTGCGTCACGTAATTTCGAACAAGTAGTTAAAGTGTCGGGCAATACAGAGATGCTATCCATTGTGCGAGTATTCGATGCAGCCTTGGGTAAAGTTCTAAAAGACCTGGTGGAATGGACGTTAGTTTCCACAGAGGCAGTGGAGGCTGCAGATTCTTCTTGAACATTAGACATAGTGCGTAACTATATCGACGTTTAAAGCAAAAATAATGAATAACCAACAAATACAACAAGCAGCCGAGTTACTTTGGCATCATTTACAAACCGATACCTTTTTGGAGTTATTGCCGGAAGAATGCCGACCGCAATCGGTGGAAGATGGCTACGCGATTCAACAAAAACTGTTTGAGTTGTCGGACGATCAACTGGCGGGATGGAAGATTGCCGCGACCGGTAAAGCCGGTCAGCAACACATTGCGGTGACCCATCCATTGGCCGGACGGCTATTACGTTCCCGGTGTTTTGAAGACGGCGCCGCGTTGCCATTTGGCAACAACCGTATGGCAGTGGCCGAGGCGGAGTTTGCGTTTACCATGGGACAGGATTTGCCTCCTCGTGAAAATGACTATTCAATCGAGGAAGTTATGGGCGCGGTGGAGACGGTACGTCCTGCTATCGAACTACCGGATTCCCGTTTTTCGGACTTTACCGCGGTGGGCGGTCCGTCGCTGATCGCCGATTTTGCTTGTGCGCGTTATTTCGTGCTGGGAGAAGCGACGAAGGCAAACTGGCGGGGTCTGGATTTAAAGTCCTGCTCGACATCGCTGAGTCTTAACGGCAAACAGGTGATCGAAGGGGCGGGTCAAGATGTGTTGGGCGGCCCCGACATTGCTCTAACCTGGCTGGTTAATCAGCTCAATTCCTTGGGTATCAGTTTGCATGCAAGCGAAATGGTGACGACAGGTGTTTGTGGTAAACCCTGTCCGGTGAAAGCCGGAGACAAAATTATTGCCGAGCTGGAACACATAGGCTCGGTTCAACTTTCGTTAACAAACTAACTTTTGATCAAACAAAAGGGCATGATCATTAACCGATCATACCCTTCGCGTGTCTTTGCGCAGTTATTTCGCTGCGGCCAACGCCTGGTCGATATCGGCCAAAATATCATCGATATGTTCGATACCGATAGACAAACGCACTAGGTCTTCGGATACGCCGGAGGATGCCAATTCTTCGGGTGACAATTGACGATGGGTAGTCGTGGCCGGATGACAAGCAAGAGATTTGGCATCGCCGATATTCACCAGACGTGTGATCAGTTGCAATGCGTCAATAAACTTGGATCCGGCTTCGCGCCCGCCGTCGATGCCAAAACTCAAAATACCGGATCCACGCCCACCTATATATTTATCCAACAAGGCTTTATAAGGGCTGTCGTTCAACCCTGCATAACGTACCCAGCGTACTTGTGAGTGATTTTGCAGGTGTTGCGCGACGGTAAGTGTGTTTTCGCAAATCCTATCCATACGCAAGGGCAATGTTTCCAACCCTTGTAGTGCTAAAAAGGCGTTCATGGGTGCCATGGCCGCGCCGATGTTGCGCAACGGCACTACACGGGCGCGGCCGATAAAGGCGGCTTCTCCCAGTGCTTCGGTGTAAACCACGCCGTGGTAAGACACATCCGGTTCGTTTAACCGCTTAAAACGCTCTTTATTGGCCACCCAATCGAACTTACCGGAATCGACAATGACGCCACCGATGATTGTGCCGTGTCCACCGACGTATTTTGTGAGCGAATGCACCACGATATCGCATCCCCACTCGAACGGACGGCACAAATACGGGGAGGGTACGGTGTTGTCCACAATCACGGGGATGCCGTGGGAGTGAGCGATGTCGGCCGCTTTCTCCAGATCCAACACATTACCGGCCGGGTTACCGATGGATTCGCAATACACGGCTTTGGTTTTATCGTCGATTAACGACGCCATGCCGTCGAGTTTTTCCGGATCGGCGAAACGTGTCGCAATACCCAGTTGCGGCATGGTGTGCGCAAACAGATTGTAGGTTCCGCCATACAGGGTCGATGTGCTAATGATGTTATCGCCGGCCTCAGCGATGGTGATAACGGAGTAGGTCGTCGCCGCCTGTCCGGATGCTAGCGCAAGCGCGCCAATACCGCCTTCCATATCGGCCAAGCGTTGCTCCAACACCCCATTGGTGGGATTCATAATACGTGTATAAATATTGCCTTCGACTTTCAAGTCGAACAGGTCGGCACCGTGTTGTGTATTGTCGAACGCGTAAGCCGTAGTTTGGTAAATGGGTACGGCAACCGCTTTGGTGGTTGGTTCGGGCTGATAACCGGAATGCACAGCCTTGGTTTCAATTTTCACTTTTTTCCCCTTCGGAGTTGGTTTGTGACAGGATAATACAAAGATTTATTGTTCTTACGGATACTTAGTTTAGCAAATTCGCGAACTCGGTGTTAATGACTTCTTGGCCACGTGCTCGCATGTTTTGCAGTCAATGGCAGTGTGGTGGCACAATAAACTGTTGAAAACACGATTATTCAACTTCGATATTTGACTTCGACGGAGTTTACACGATGAGCGATAAATCCATTGCCGTGCAGTGCCAAAAGGACATACCTGTCCACGCCGATCCGACACAGGCATACACCATGCCGGCAAACTATTATCTCGATGCTGTGACGTTCGAACAGGAAAAGGAAAAGATATTTTATCGGGAGTGGCATTACGTCACCCATTTAGCAAAATTAAGTAACCTGGGCGATTTTGCCACCTTGCAAATCGCCGATGAAAGTGTATTCGTCATGCGTAGTGCTGACGGCGAATTGCGCGGCTTCTACAACGTCTGCCGTCATCGTGCGCACCGCTTGTTAGAAGGTGTCGGTAATGTCGATGTCATTGTCTGCCCATATCACGCCTGGTCGTACCACACCGATGGGCGGTTACGATTCGCTCGCTATGGTGACGTGGTCAGCAACTTTAATAAAGATGAGTTCTGTTTGACTCCGATAAAAGTGGATACCTTATTTGATTTTGTGTTTGTTAATCTGGATGCCGAAGCACCGTCCTTGAATGCAAAATACCCCCGTATTGAGGAAGACATTAAACAACGTATACCTTGGGCGGAGCAGTGTGAGCCACTACGCCAAATTCATTTTGGCGATGCCCGCATCCAAGCTAATTGGAAGGTGGTGGTGGACAATTTCCTTGAGTGTTACCACTGTGCCAAAGCGCACCCTGCGTTTGCTGATTTGGTTGAACTCGGCGCCTACCAACAGGACACCTTCGATTTCTGGTCACGGCAAAGTGGGCCGAGAACGCGCTCTAACAATTGCGCTTATCGTTTTTCCGACGAAGACCAAATTCAGACAGCGAATTTTTGGTATGTTTGGCCAACCACCACCATCAATGTGTTGCCCGGAGAGGCAGGGTTCAGTGTGCTGTCGATGTTGCCGGACGGGCCGGAAAAAACGGAGTTTTCGGGAGAGGTGTTTGTTTCAAAAGAGAAAATCGCAAGTTATCGGAAAAATGACTACAGCGAGGACAGAACTACTTATCTGACCGATGTGCTCGGTCCGGAAGATCAGGCATTATGCGAATCCGTACAGAAAGGCTTGCGATCCCGTTCCTATAACCAAGGCAGATTTATGGTAGACTCTGAGCGTAGTGGGGTTGCCGAACACGCCGTGCATCATTTCCATAAAATTTATCTCGACGCCATGGAAACATGAAATAATATCGATTCACTGGAATCATATAACCATAATTTCTCACAACTGATAACGAGGAGTAGGTCGATGAAAAAAATAGTTACTGTATTAGCAATGACACTCGCGTTGTGTGGTGTTACTCGCGCTGCCGAGTTAGGTGCGACGGACGAACCGATCAAGATTGCGGTCAACGAATGGACGGGACAACATGTTAGTGCATATATCGTGGGCGGAATTTTGGAAAAAATGGGATACACCGTTGAGTATGTTACCGCCGGTGCTGTGCCCCAGTTCGCGGCGCTGGCCGAAGGTTCTATTCATGTACAACCCGAAGTGTGGACCAACAACGTGGGTGAGATTTATCCCAAAGCGCTGCAAGAGGGCACCATCCTGGAACTGGGTTTGCTTGGACTAAATAACCGCGAAGGTTGGATTTATCCGAAGTACATGGAAGAAATGTGTCCCGGTCTCCCCGCTATGCAGGCCTTGTTAGATTGTGGCGATAAGGTTGCGACCGAAGACACCTTTCCTAATGGCCGGGTGGTGTCCTATCCGGCTGATTGGGGTACTCGTACGGCGGATTTGATTGAAGTCTTGGACCTTCCATTAACCGCGGTGCCCGGTGGCAGTGAAGGTGCGATGGTGGCCGAACTCAAGGCCGCAGTAGCGCGCAAAGAACCCCTAGTGATGATGTTTTGGGCACCGCATTGGGTATTGTCCGAAGTGGAAGTGGGTTGGGTCGATATTACACCGCACTACGAACCGGCATGCCACGACGATCCCGGCTGGGGTCCGAATTCCAATGCTACGCACGATTGCGATTTTGCCCAAGCGGCGGTGACTAAGTCGGTGTGGGCAGGGATGCAGGATAAGTGGCCGGCGGCATTCGAATTTATTAAACAGTTCGAACTCAGCGGTGCCGATCAACAACTGATGATGAAAGCCATCGATGTCGACGGTAAAGAATTAGCCACGGTGGTGAACGAATGGATCGACGCTAACGAATCGACTTGGAAACCCATGACCGAAGTAGCGATGAATTAAATCCGCATAACTATTCATGTGCTGAGGAAGGGGCCGTGTGGCCCCTTTTTCAATCAAGATGACATTGTTGGCTAAACCGAAGAATGTAAACGAATTTTATGGTCTGCGTGGAATAACCCACGGTGGAGCAAAGATATTGACGGTAATGGCAACCCAGGGCCGGCACGCGATAGACACAACTATGGTTGAACGTGACAATTTGTTGGTTTATCCGGGGATAGGCGAGTTGGTTCAGTTCCATGAGCAACGCAGTGGCGCACTAAACTCGTTGATCGATCGTTATGCCATCCGAGTGCTGAGCAAGGCGGAATGGGATGAAAAGAAGAAAAGTATCGTCTAACGATTCCAGCGGCCGCTTTGGTCTGGCACCATAGACCATAGAAGCAACAAATCAAACCCAAGAGGTAAGAGGATGTACAAATCATTACTCATTCAACCCGACAAGTGCACCAGTTGTCTGCAATGTGAGATGGCGTGTTCATTCGAGCATGATGGGGTGTTTAATCCCGCCAAGTCGCGCATCAAGGTTTTTGAATTCGAACACGGCAAACGTGCGATACCGTACACCTGCACGCAATGCGATGAAGCTTGGTGTTTGCACGCATGTCCGGTGGATGCTATTAGCATCAATCATGAAACCGGCGCAAAAGATGTCAATGACGACTTGTGTGTTGGTTGTAAGGTATGCACTATTGCTTGTCCGTTCGGCACGATTAACTACAACACCGATACAGGAAAAGTTGTCAAATGCGATTTGTGTAGTGGTGATCCTCAATGTGCCGAGGCGTGTCCGACCGGCGCGATTACGTATGTCGATGCTAACTGGACGGGAATCGATCGCATGCGCGAGTCGGCTGTTCAAGCGCATGGTTGATATTTGTAAAGGGTATTGAAAACAAACAACAGAATAATGGAGTAGTGAAATGAGTTGGCAAAAGAAAGTGTTACGTGTGAACTTGACTGGTCGCACGAGTCAGGTTGAACCGTTAAATATGGATTGGGCGCACGAGTATATTGGCGAGCGTGGTCTCGCGACTAAATACATAATGGAGAGTATGGACCCGACTGCTGACCCCATGGGGCCGGACAATGTGTTGATTTTTGCGACTGGACCCTTGACCGGTACGATGGCCTCGACCAGCGGGCGTTATGCCGTGGTAACCAAGGGACCACTAACCGGCGCCATCGCGTGTTCGAACTCGGGCGGTAAGTTTGGTGCCGAATTGAAATACGCGGGTTACGATTTGTTGATACTGGAAGGTAAAGCCGATTCGCCGGTGTACTTGCACATTGTCGACGGCAGCGTTGAAATCTTGCCGGCTGACGATTTATGGGGTACGACGGTATGGTATACGGAAGAAAAGTTAAAAGCCATTCACAACGATCCTCAAACCAAGATCGCCTCTATTGGTGTGGCTGGTGAACGTGGGGTTTATTTCGCCTGTGTCGTGAATGACCTACACCGCGCAGCAGGCCGTTCCGGTGTTGGCGCAGTCATGGGTTCCAAGAATCTAAAGGCCGTAGCGGTGCGTGGCACAGTGGGCGTAAAAGTTAACGATCCGAAAAAGTTCATGCAAGTGGTGAAGGAAACTAAGGCAGTGTTGTGGGATAACGATGGTCGCAAGGAACTAGAGCAGCAAGGCACCAACGCCATGATCGATTCCATGCAGGAATTTGGTGGTTTACCGACGCGAAACTTCCAAGAGGTGCAGTTCGAGGGCACAGAAAAAATTAACCCCGCTGCTATGGTGACACCCAAGCCGAACGGTCACGTCAATCTACTGACCAACAAGGCCTGCTTCGGTTGTACGATAGCGTGTGGCCGCATTGCGCATATCGATAAAGAACATTTTTCTATCGTTAACCGAAAGGAATACTGGCATGCCTCCGGTGGTCTTGAATACGAGACGGCGTACGCTTTTGGCCCCGTCGTCGGTGTGGACGACCTTGATGCGCTGACTTTCGCCGGTTACATGATGAACGAGCATGGTATGGACCCGATATCGTTCGGTGTGACACTGGCCGCGGCCATGGAGTTATACGAAAAAGGTGCCATCAGTAAAGAAGAAACCGATGGAATTGAGCTGAAATTCGGTAATGCGGAAGCATTGACCGTGATGGCCGAGAAAACCGGCAAACAAGAAGGTTTCGGCAAGGAGCTAGGCTTGGGTTCTAAGCGTTTGTGTGAAAAATACGGGCATCCGGAACTGTTTATGGGTGTTAAAGGTCAGGAATTTGCCGGTTACGATTCACGGGCTTTGCAGGGCATGGGTTTGGGGTATGCCACTTCAAACCGTGGCGCTTGCCATTTGAAGCACGATACCTTTGCCGAAGATATGGAAGATCAAACCGGGCAAGGAAAAGCTAAACCTTGCAAGGAATCCCAGGACCGCACGTCGGTCGTGGATTCGACCGGTTTATGTCTGTTTACCACCGCGGCTTGGGGTATAGAAGAATTTCGTGCACAGCTAAATGCCGCGTGCGATTACGAATGGGGTGAGGATGAGATTATGAAATGTGGCGAACGCATCTGGAATCTCGAACGTATGTTTAATATCAAAGCGGGGTTCACCAAAGCGGACGATACCTTGCCCAAACGACTGCTGGAAGATCCGGTACCCAGTGGTACGGCCAAAGGCAAAGTGTGTCAGCTCGATGTGATGTTGCCCGAGTATTATGATTTGCGTGGCTGGGACGCCGATGGTGTACCCACCGGCGATACGTTAGGACGTCTCGGCATTTCCTGACCGAAGTTCGTGTGGATACAACTAAAAACCGGTGGACTGCTGGGTGAGTATTTACCACCCGGCAGTACCGCCAATCGCGGAGAACTGGAAGTCAGCGAAGGCACAACAGCCATTGATGTAATGCAACAACTGGGTATGCCCATGGACAGGACATATCTCACCGGCGTCAATGGCGAGCTAGTGACCAAAGATCAACGGGCAACGCATGTACTAAACGATGGAGACGAATTGTCGATTATGCCTCCGTTGAAAGGCGGTTAGATAACTTCGATCTCGTCGATTGAATCCACAACCGCATCGGCGACCGCACTCAATACATTGTTATCGCCGGCGCCATTGACCACACCGATTGCACATGCACAATTAGCATGGCGTGCCATTGTTAGATCACTCGGGATATCACCTACCATCACGATTCTGTCGTTTGTAGTTCCGTAGTGTTGCGCGATCCCGTGTATGACCTCCGGCGACGGTTTTAACGGTCCATCGTCGTCGCCGCATTTGACTAAACTAACATGTTGGTCGATTTGTAAGTGTCGTAAAGCGAGTTCGGTCAGGTCGCGATCGTCCGTTGTGGCAACCGCGATGTGCACGTCATTCGCGAACAAGTGTTCGATGGTTGGACGAACCTTGCCTAATGGCATGACTTCATCGGTAGCCGGGGGGCGTTTCAGTACTCTTTTGAAACTGGCATTGACCGCATTTTCGGCATGTTCCCATTCGAATCCGGCTTGATAAAGCACCATGGTAGCGACAACCAGCAGTTTGGATATGGCAATGGTCGCGACAGGGCCACCAACCACAGTCCGGTGTGTTTTACTGTCATAGCCTAAGCCCGCATGCAAAGCATTGCGTATATTGTCATCACCTGAAATGTATTCAACCAGGGATTCAACTGAAACACGCGCACGTTTTCCCCAGAGAGCGTGAAAATCGATTAGGGTGCCGTCTTTATCGAAAACGATGACATCGGCATCAAACTGAAGATGGCGAACTTGCAGCCGTGCCATTGTCTAATTCGTTAAATTGTAATTATCAGATTTTTTGTGCGAATATAAAACTCGTTTGCCCTACATGTTGGCGCATGGCATCGTGTTCATAAACGAAATCTTGTAACGTTCCTGGTTGATTCCACTCCCGTACGAGTTGCATTGTTTTTTTCAGTGCTTGTGGTTCCACCAGCGTCCAGATTGAATCACCGGCCCGCCAAACTGGATCGAGTGGCCCGCGCGGATTGAAGTAAGCTTCGCCTTGTAACACCGCGTCTACCGGCACAAATCGTTGGCGTAAGACAAGGCCGCTTTCCCGTAACAGGCGGACCAAGGTCGTCAACGGGACGTGGCGTTGGGTCATGTCTTCGAGCGCGGCGGGGATAAGATGATAAAACCAGAAGCCCTGTCGTAGTTGAGTGCGTGTGCAAATATTGATAATTAAAACACCGGTTCGTTTCAACACCCGCGATAATTCTTGAAACACTCTTCGATGATTGGCGAAACCATTGGAAGCATCATCCCCAAGATGATGTAGCACTTGATTAATCATTGCACCGTCGAACGTATCGTTTTCAAAAGGCAATTTATCAATCTCACCCTGTCGCAAATCTGCTACGCCATCGGCAATAGCATTGGATATTTTATCGCGCGCCATTTTCAACATGGTTTCATTGGAATCGACTGCGCTGATTTTTTCCACGTATGGAAGCAGGGCCTTAGCATAGTTGCCTGTTCCGCAACCAGCATCCAATACCGTTTGCTCTTTTAACGCTTTTGGTGATCGGGCCAGACAACCGAGTATCAGCTCAACGCCAATAGCGCCACGAGTTTTGTCGTAGCGTTGGGCGATTTCGCTATAATTTTCGTAACTACTCATAGTCTATGAAACGTCAGACTGAGGCGCTTGTTGTGTAAGAATCCGTTCAAACCGATATTCTACCAAGAGTTAAAGTTAAAATAATGTATCATAATTACCGCATGCCCTATAGCTGTGTTACTTATTCTGATTGTAAAAGAGTATTAAAAATATCCCGTGTTCTGTAATAAACGGGTAACGAAATTTAAGTGAATGTATGAATTACAATACTTATGAGTGAAGAAGAAATATTTGATGTGGTGGATGAGACCGATAAAGTCATCGATCAAAAACCACGTTCTTTTGTACATGCTAACAAGTTGCTTCACCGTTCCGTTCATATCCTGGTATTTAATGATATATCCCAGGTTTTTTTACAAAAACGGTCTTTGTTCAAGGACGAAAATCCTGGGATGTGGGATGCATCGGTATCGGGTCATCTGGATCAAGGTGAGTCTTATGAAGATTGTGCGGTGCGTGAGGCGGAGGAAGAGCTAGGTTTGGTGATAGGCTATGACGACCTGACTTTTTGTTTCAAGCTTCAAGCAAGTCAAGCGACGGCATATGAATTTAGTTGTATCTACAAAGTAAATGCCCAGGGACCGTATAGACTCGATCCTGAAGAGATCGACCATGGAGAATGGTTTGACCAGGAATTTATTACTGACTGGATTGCAAAACGTCCAATAGAACTAGCACCACCACTGCGTTTGATCTGGGCTAAGCTAATGAACTGATGGTAAGTATCGTCTTTTCTCAGGCAGTGGCGATATTACGCCCATCATTTCAACGATGGTGAATATGAAACGATTTTTAATATAGACCATCAATGCGACAGCTTTAAACTGTCGCCGGGGGATTCTGTCGATAAGAGCTTAAAAAATTCTTACCAAGCAGAGTCTCACTATACCGTCGAGGTGGTTGTCACAAACGATGGCAATTAATTCGGACTAGCCTGCGGCTCGGGTTCTTCTACCATGTCCGGTGTTGCTGGTTCAGTGATGGGTGCTGTAGTCGGTTGTGGTGTCATGGGTTCTGGCGGTGGTAGAGGTGCATCCGTGTCATCAACGACACCACCACTTGGTGACCCAACTGCACCACCGCTGGCGCTGGATCGACTCTGAATTTTGGAGAAATTTATTGGACTGGGTGCAAAATCGTGATATAGGAATTTGGGTGCGCAGGGTAGTGCCTCCATATTACCGTCTAAATCAACATATACCGTCTCTCCAACTTTAACCGGTATGTCGCTATCACCATGAATGATGGCAACAATGCCTTCGTAACCCGTTACGTACAGACCATCGGGGAGATCTTCAAATTCGCAGTCTTCTTTTGCGGCGCGTTTATCTCCATGAATTTCCTTTTCCTCACGTTGGCAATCACCGCCTTCGCACAGTCTTGCGTCGTATTCCGTGCCGCGTACACCGAGTGTCGCAATGGGTGTTTGTAAACGATAGCCTTCGGGCATATCTTTGGTGAATTTACCGGTCAGAGCACGTACACCGCCTTTGGTCATATCAAACACTGTGCTACTAGTAATATAGGTATCCACAGAGAATGTGGTATCCGGTCGCACCGTAATTTTTGCCCCATCGGAGAAACCCACCACCACAAAACTTGAGGCATCAGTGCTTAATACGTCGCCTTGTTGAATATCGTCGCCAATCAAAAGCGTTCGCGGCGATCCGCCCGCCTGTTGCGCGACCACTGGGCCTTTAACCATCAAGACGGTACCAATGTTTTCCGCCGCCAATGCAAGCGGTAGACTGAGAACTAGTATTAACCCGACTATGGGCTGGGCACGGGAAGATATGATTAGCTTGATAATATTAACCATTATTAGTTGTACAAGTCCCTAACTGAAGTACGGTTTGATTAGATTTTATTATAAACGGATTTTCGAATTAACCAGCGAAAGCGCAAAGAATCATGAAACAGTATCTATTTCGGCTCATTCCCAGCTTATTTGTACTGTTGTTGTTCTCGCTTCATGTCACTGGCAAATTTCCCCTACAACTTATTGATAAGTTGGAGCAATTCGCGTACGACACCCGCCTAAAATTGACTACAAACGACACTATGGATAAACGGATTGTGATAGTAGACGTGGATGAGACCAGTTTGCGAGAGGAGGGGCGTTGGCCGTGGTCGCGTCGTCGGCTGGCCGATTTAGTTTATGCGTTGTTCGATGATTACGATATCGGGGTGCTGGGGTTCGATGTTTTTTTCTTTGAAGCCGAGGGGAACACTAGTCTTAATCGGTTAAAACAAATTGCTGAGAGAGAGCAATCAGCTGATTTTTTGCAGCGTTTGGAGGCCTACTCCGATGACCTGGATGCCGACAACGCGTTGGCAGATGCAATAACGGACAAAAATGTCGTATTGAGCTATTTCTTTGGTAGCCAATCCGACGGCGTGAGTGGTAACACCGGATTGTTACCTGCACCGGTTTTCGGTGCTGGAGAATATCTTGCCGGTTCTATTTCTCCACAGAAAGCATCGTACTATGTTGGCAATATCGATGTTTTACAACGAGCGGCAAGAAGTGTCGGATTTACAAATTTGGATACGACGGATTCTGACGGCGTCGTTCGGCGGGCTGCGTTGCTTCACGAGTACAACGGAGAACTGTATTCGTCATTTGCGTTGTCGGTGGCCAAAGCTTATACCAATGAGGTTCTTGTTCCCTTTTTTGTACGGGATACCGCAGCGAATCAAATAGAGGCGTTTGAGTTAGACGGCCGGAGAATCCCAGTCGACAATCAAAGCAATGTGTTGATTCCATATCGCGGTATTTTTAAGGACGGTTATCCTTACGTGTCCGCTGCGGACGTCTTGCATCGGCGCGTTCCAGACCCGGAGGTTTTACGCGATGCCATCGCCTTGGTCGGAACCAGTGCCGCAGGTTTGGGTGATCTGAAACCAACACCGGTTCAGGAAATATTCCCAGGTGTAGAAATACATGCAAACATAGTATCCGGCATTCTCGATGGAGATTTCAAACACAGGCCATCGGACATATGGCGCGCAGAGTTGGGATTATTGTTGTTTATTGGGATTCTACTTACTGTCGCAATGCCTATGCTCGGTCCCGTAGCAGTTTCTATTTTCGTGATGGTCGTTTTGGCGGCTACCGTGAGTGTTAATTTTTATCTTTGGATAATACGCGATCTGGATTTGCCGCTTGCCTCCAGTGTATTGTTGATTTTGTTTTTGGCGGGTATTAACGCAGCGTATGGATTTACTGTCGAGTTTCGTCTTGAGCACCAGTTGAGAAAAGCATTTAGTACTTATCTTGCTCCTGCATTGGTTGAACAGCTGGTCAAAAACCCCGCGCAACTGCGTTTGCAAGGCGAAACCCGTGTTATGACTTTTCTATTTACTGATGTGGCGAGTTTTACGAGTTTTGTTGAACGTTCTCCACCGGAACAAGTCGTGGCGATACACAATGAATACTTGGACAATGTGTGCAGGATAATCATGGATGAAGGCGGAACCATCGACAAAATAGTCGGTGACGCCGTGATCGCTATATTTAACGCACCCCTTGACCAACCCGATCACGCCCTACGGGCGGTGAACTGTGCTTTGGCTTTGGATAAATTTGGCCGGGAGTTTGTGACACGTTGCGAACGAAATAATATCGCATTCGGTCACACCCGTATTGGTGTGAATACTGGATCCGCCGTGGTCGGGAACTTCGGTGGTCAACGTCGGTTCGATTATACTGCCTACGGTGACGTGGTGAATATTACTGCCAGGCTGGAAGCGGCTAATAAAGCGTTAGGGACGCGAATTTGTGTTGCTGAAAGCACTGTCCAACAGTGTCCGGATATGCGTTTCCGGCCGATAGGTCAACTGCTGTTGCGTGGCAAAGAAACGGCGGTGGCGGCATTTGAACCCTATCGTGCCAACGTCGTAGGTGTTGATGCCGAGACCGAATACCGGGAAGCTTATGCACAGGTCGAAAGCGGATCGGACCAGGCGTTGGAGGCATTTCGACGATTATCGAAAGCGTATCCGAACGATTCGTTGGTGAAGCTTTATTTGAATCGTCTACGCTCGGGTATTGCTGGAACGAAGATCGATTTGTCGTCTGAATAAATTAAATAAAGTGTCGCGCTACTATGCCGAGTGCGTGACATTGGAATACAGACTGCGTATTTCCTCACCTAGAACACTCAATCCGTGATTAACATTTGCTTCATTCTGCGCATAAGTAACGCGAATACATTCGTGACGATGTTGCCAATCGTTTTCCAGATCCATAAAAAAATGATGACCAGGAATAACCAAGACTCCCCTTTGTTTTAGTCGTTCATACAATTGTTGTGCACTAATCGGTAGATCGCGAAACCATAGCCACAAAAACATTGCCCCCTCAGCGCTGTGAACAGCGTAATATCCTTCAAGTTCATGATGCAATTGTGCGAGCGCTCGTGCCGCGCGTTCCCTGTACCAGGGCTTGACCACATCACGTGACAAGCTCAATATCTCGCTGCTCTTGACCAGATCGAGGACTAAAGCGGGACCAAAACTACCGGTGGCAAGATTAAGAATCGCGTTAGCAGCAGCCATCGCTTCGATAACTTCTTTTGGTGCAACGACGATGCCGGTACGCACACCAGGCAGGCCTAGTTTAGACAGGCTTAGACACAAGATCGTATTCTCGTTCCAAAATGGCCGCGCCTCGGTGAAGATGATTCCAGGAAACGGCGAACCATAAGCGCAATCGATAATAAGGGGAATTCCGTTTTTATCGGCGAGCGCAGTAAGGTGCTCGAGTTCCACATCCGTAACCACGTTCCCGGTGGGGTTAGTTGGGCGTGAGACACAAATGGCGCCGATATCATCCGTTACTTTCAGGCGGTCGAAATCGATACTGTATTTGAAAGTATGGTCATCGACGAAATCAATGTGTGGACGTGTCGCTGTGAATGTCGGTTTGGTGAGTCCTGTATCGGCATAGCCTATGTATTCGGGGATGAGCGGTAACAGGACTTTCTTTTTTTTGCCGTCATCGAATTCGCCGGAAAACAAATTGAATAACACGAAAAAACTCGCCTGACTGCCGTTGGTAACCGCGATATTCTCCGTGCCCACGTCCCAACCGTATTCGAGGCGAAGTAAACCGGTTAACGCTTCTATAAATGTGGTCTCACCCTGCGGCCCATCGTAGTTACCGATTACGCGCTCGAACTCATCGCCGTTCTCCAACATTGCATGCATGCGGCGTCGAAAATACTTTTGCATTTCCGGAATATGTGCTGGATTGCCGCCACCCAGCATATCGAACTCTTGTTCCGAGTTAACCGCCTCTCCAAGATCGGCCATCAACTGTAGTATGCCGGAGTGGGATCCGAACAGTTGGCTAAAACGGGAAAATTGCATGGTTATGAAATCAAAGCACAAACAGCCTTGGCTACTTGCACGAAGAGATATCTATAAGGAGATCGCTGTTAGCGACTACCACTCTTTGTCGCGGTATTTTCGCTAGCCAATGGCTTATCGATATTGCTGGCAGTCGATGATTGGCTATTATCTCGCTTGACTGTAAGGGAAGCATGTTTGTTGTAGACGAAATCCGCTAGTATCTGACCCGCCTCGGTCAATAGTATCGATTCGATATCGAGGTCATCATCCGTGTCCAGGATTTTGTCTTCACCGGCCAGCAAGGAATTTTCGATCTCCTCCCGGCGTTGGCTTTGGTTTGCCATTTCTGCGCGTCTTACGCCCTCACGTAAGGACACATGTATTTTATCGTCCAGTTCGCGGCGAATCTCGGCCTCGCCCATCAGAAATTGAAATCCTGGCTCATCAATGATTCGATCCTCGTGCAGTGTGCGGGTCGCTACCAACACGTCAGGGTTGGATAAATCACCATAGGGAACATATTGCGCCGGTTGGATAGTGGTCCATGCCAGGGAATTCTCCAATGCCCGTTCACCTTCGTCGACGGAGTCCGCCGCCGTCGGAAATACGATGTCCGGGACGATTCCGCGGCGTTGTGTGCTGTCGCCGTTGATACGGAAAAACTGAGCGATGGTAATTTTTAGTTGGCCCAAACGTATGTCCTTGTTATCGGCATATTGATCTAGACTAATCAGATTCTGTACTGTGCCTTTGCCATAGGTGGGTTCACCGATAATCAGGCCGCGTTTGTAGTCCTGAATTGCGCCGGCAAAAATCTCCGAAGCCGATGCACTATTGCGATCGACCAATACGGCGAGCGGTCCATCGTACATGACATCCGGGTCGGGGTCGCGGTTGACTTCAATTTTGCCGCCGGCATTTTTAACCTGTACCACCGGTCCGGATTCGATAAATAATCCGGTGACAGTGATGGCTTCCGTCAATGCGCCGCCGCCGTTTCCGCGCAAGTCAATGATCAGACCGTCGATATCGTCGTTGTCCAACTCCGCTAACAATTTTTTTACATCACGCGTGGTGCTGCGGTAGTTCTGATCACCCCTGGAACGAGCCGCAAAGTCAATATAAAAAGTCGGGATATCAATCACACCGATACGCACGGTATCGTTGTTCTCAACCGGCAACTCCAGGATTGATTTTTTTGCCGCTTGTTCTTCGAGTTTTATTTTGTCGCGCGTCAATTCCACCACTTCAGACGTTTCAGTACCGGTACCGTCAGACAAGATTTGCAAACGTACGATACTGTCTTTGGGGCCACGAATCAGTTCGACCACATCATCCAGCCGCCAACCAATGACATCGACCAAAGGGTTATTTTGACCTTGCCCAACCCCGATAATGCGGTCACCGGATTGCAGTTCACCACTGAGGTCGGCAGGTCCGCCAGGGACTACACGTCTCACAATGGTGTATTCGTTTTCTGTTTGTAACACGGCACCGATTCCTTCCAGCGATAGACTCATGCGAATCTTGAAGTTATCGGATGCTCGCGGTGAAAAGTAACTCGTGTGCGGTTCGATGGACGACATATAGGCGTTGATAAAAATTTGATATATGTCATCTTGGTTGAGTTGGGCGGTGCGGCGTCCCAGTTGTGTATACCGCGACCGTAAGGTTTCGATGATTTCGTCGTGTTCCTTATCAGTGAGACGTAGACTCAAAATATCGTTCTTGACGCGTTTATACCAAATGTCGTCCAGTTCCTCACTGTCTCCCGCCCAAGGCGCGTCGCGGCGATCGAAACGGTAAGACTCTTCAATATCAAAATCGAACTCGCTTTCTAGAACATCCAATGCGTAATTGACACGTTGATCCACTCGATCGCGGAAAACGGAAAAAACAGCGTAAGCGGGTTCAAGTTGATGTTTGTGCAAATAATTATCGAATTCAAAACGGTGTTTTTCAAATTCGACAACGTCTTGTTGAAGCAGGTAACTGCGATTCGGGTCCAGGCTTTCCAGATACTTTTGTAAAATCTTTTCTGACAGGCTGTCGTCCAATTCCGTTTTTTTATAGTGATAACTCTGCACAAAGTGATTGATGAGCAATGTCGCCCGTTCGTGTTTTTTCTCCGGTTTGAATTCGATGGGTGACGCTTGGTTCAGGTTGGCCAATGACGGTGCGACAAACGCCAGAACGCCGAGAACTAAGATCGTTATAGTGTGAGGCAGGCTTAAAATTGCCTTCATGATAGCGTTATGTCTAATGATGGATAGTGGCATTAAGTACTCGAATAGTGGGCTCACCCCGTCTGGTGGGTCGATTTTCTACTCTTCTAAACGCTAATATTACCCTGATTACGCCCGGAATGGCACGTTACAGTTGGTTAACACCGCTTGACATGCGGTTAAATGAGCATAGCGCTTGCATAACCGCGATTGAGAGCGTAAAAAGTCGACATGTTCCGGGGCCTTTGTTGTGGTGTATTAACATGGCAGTCAACACATGTTTATGCGTCGGCCCAGGACCGTTTCATCATAAAAAGAGGAGAAATACAATGAAAAAGCAATCGTTATTTATTGGCGCACTGATGCTGGGTGGGATGTTTGCATCTGGCACGGCGTTAGCGGCAAAGACTTTGGTGTATTGTTCGGAAGGTAGTCCGGAAGGATTCAATCCCTCGTTGTACACTGCCGGCACGACATTTGACGCCAGTTCACGTGCCATGTTTGACCGGTTGGTGCATTTCGAACGCGGTACGACGAAAATCGAACCGGGTCTTGCCGAGTCCTGGGAAGTGTCTGATGACGGTTTGGAGTACACCTTCAAACTGCGTGCTGGCGTCAAGTTTCATACCACGAAAAACTTTACGCCAAGTCGGGAATTTAACGCGGATGACGTCTTGTACTCATTCAACCGTCAGTTGCGTGAGGATCATCCCGATCACAAACTCTCCGGTGGCACCTACGAATATTTCAATGGCATGGACATGCCGAATTTGATCAAAGACATCCAAAAAGTCGATGATCTCACCGTCAAGTTTATGCTCAATCAACCGGAAGCCCCCTTTATCGCTAACATGGCGATGGACTTTGCTTCAATTTTATCAGCGGAATACGCGGATCAAATGCGTTCCGCGGGCACGCCGGACAAAATCGATCTGGAACCGGTCGGCACCGGACCGTTTCAATTAGTGAGTTATCAAAAAGACGCTGTCATTCGTTACCAGGCCCATCCTGACTATTGGGCCGGTAAAGCCGCCATCGACAACTTGGTGTTTTCTGTTACGCCGGATGCGGCGGTGCGTTATGCCAAGTTACAAGCGGGTGAATGCCATGTCATGCCCTATCCGAATCCGGCGGATTTGGAGGCTATGAAAGAAAATCCCGATATCAACTTAATGGAACAGGAAGGTCTGAATGTCGGTTATCTCGCATTCAATACCGAGAAAGAACCATTCACTGACAAACGCGTCCGTCAGGCTTTGAACATGGCCATCAACAAATCCGCCATCATCGATGCTATTTACCTCGGTGCGGGTGTCGCAGCGAAGAATCCAATCCCACCCACGATTTGGTCTTACAACGATGCGATAGAGGACTATCCCTACGATCCGGAAAAAGCCAAGGCATTGTTGGCTGAGGCCGGGCATCCGGATGGGTTTGAAACCGATATCTGGGCCATGCCAGTACAACGGCCTTATAACCCCAACGCACGGCGCATGGCGGAAATTATCCAAGCGGATTTCGATAAGGTCGGCGTGAAAGCAGAAATTGTCACTTATGAGTGGGGTGAGTATTTGAAGCGCTCAAAAGCCGGTGAACACCAAACCATATTGCTGGGTTGGACCGGCGACAACGGCGATCCGGATAACTTTTTGTATGTGTTACTCGGTTGCGCGGCCGCCGACGGTGCAAATCGCGCTCGTTGGTGCCACAAACCGTTTAACGATCTGTTAATCCAGGCCAAACGTACCACCGACGTAGCGGAACGCACGCGTTTGTACGAAGAAGCCCAAGTGATTTTCAAAGAGGAAGCACCCTGGTTCACCATTGCACATTCGGTTGTGTTTAAACCGATACGCAAAGAAGTGCAAAACTTTCGCATTGACCCGTTCGGAGGGCATGTGTTTTACGGGGTCGATTTACAAGAGTAATTTCTTTGTCGCCGCGGGAGAAGTTTAAGCTTAACCTCTCCCGCGGTTTGTCTTTCCCTAGGGCAATCTTTTGTTTCGTTTTATACTGACACGCGTCAGTTTAATCATACCGACTTTTATCGGCGTCACACTGTTGACGTTCGCGTTAATCCGTCTGGTACCGGGCGATCCCATTGAATTATTAGTCGGTGAGCGAGGTATCAATCCTGAACGTCATGCCCAACTCCGTGCCGATCTCGGTTTGGACAAGCCACTGCTGGTGCAATACGGTATCTACATCGGTAACGTCTTGCAGGGGGATTTAGGCCGCTCCATCGTCACTAAGCAACCCGTCCTGACGGAATTTCTTAACTTGTTTCCCGCTACCATCGAGATTTCGGTGTGTGCCATTCTGTTCGCATTGATAGTAGGTATTCCAGTCGGCATTCTGGCGGCGGTAAAAAGGGGTTCTGTGTTCGATTACGCTAGTATGGGTGTGTCGCTTACCGGTTACTCCATGCCCATATTTTGGTGGGCCTTATTATTGATCTTATTGTTTTCGGTCAAACTCGGTTGGACCCCGGTGTCCGGCCGTATCTCCGTGTTGTATTTCATTGAGCCGGTCACCGGTTTTATGTTAATCGATTCACTATTGCTGAACGAAAAGGGTGCGTTCGCTTCGGCGGTCAAACACCTGTTGTTGCCTTCCATCGCTTTGGGGACAATTCCGTTGGCGGTGATCGCTCGCATGACACGTTCGTCCATGTTAGAAGTGTTAAGCGAAGATTACATTCGTACCGCCCGGGCTAAAGGCCTGTCGCCAATACGCGTCGTGACCATTCATGCATTGCGAAATGCGTTGATTCCCGTGGTAACAGTGATTGGTTTGGCGGTGGGGGTGTTGTTCGCAGGTGCAATTCTAACCGAAACCATATTTGCCTGGCCTGGGGTTGGAAAGTGGTTGGTCGAGTCCGTACGCCGCCGTGACTATCCGGTTTTGCAAGGTGGTGTGCTGCTGGTGGCAACGACTGTCATGATTGTGAATTTGATCGTCGATGTATTGTACGGTTTAATTAATCCACGGATTAGGCACAAACGCACATGAGTGCAATCGACGTGACTATTTCCAACTCCGAGGTGCAAGCACCACCGCATCCGGTCAAGGAGTTCTGGAATTATTTTCGACATAACCGGGGTGCCATGATCGGTTTGTTTACAATATTGTTTTTGGTGTTAGTTGCAGTATTCGCTCATGTGGTTGCGCCACACGATCCAAACGAACAATACCGCGATGCCTTATTGCGTCCACCGGCGTGGATTGAAGGTGGTTCATCGGCATTTGTTCTCGGCACCGACGATATCGGGCGGGATATTTTGTCACGTATCGTTTTCGGAGCGAGGGTGTCGTTGTCGACCGGCTTCATGGTGGTAACATTGGCGCTGGTCGCCGGTATCGCATTAGGACTCGTTGCGGGATTTTTTGGCGGCGTGGTCGATATTGCCATCATGCGTGCTATGGACATCATGTTGGCCTTGCCTAGTTTGCTTTTAGCTATTGTTATTGTCGCCATCCTGGGGCCGAGTTTAATTAATGCAGCTATGGCGGTGGTGGTTGTACAGTTACCGCATTTTGTTCGGCTAACTCGCGCCGCCGTCATGACGGAATTATCAAAAGACTATGTCGTCGCATCCAAAGTAAGCGGCGCGGGTCTATTTCGGCTAATGTTGATAACGGTCTTGCCCAACTGCATGGCGCCGATCATTGTTCAGGGGACACTGGGTTTTTCCACTGCGGTTTTGGATTTGGCTGCACTTGGTTTTCTTGGTATGGGTGCGCAACCACCGACACCGGAATGGGGCACGATGTTGTCTAATGCTTTACAGTTTATTCAACGCGCGTGGTGGGTGGTGACTTTCCCCGGTTTAGCCATTCTTATTGTGGTATTGGCATTTAACCTGATGGGTGACGGTTTGCGTGATGCGTTGGATCCGAAATTAAAGCGTTAGCGACCGGCCGCTATGGTATTACTCGATATGCAAAACCTGACCGTACGTTTCGCCGAATTTCGGGCGGTGGATGGCGTCTCATTACGTGTCAACAAAGGGGACGTTATTGGTATTGTAGGCGAGTCGGGATCGGGTAAGAGCGTTAGCATGTTGGCCCTGATGGGATTGATTGCGTATCCCGGTGTGGTACAAGCCGACAAACTCGAATTCGACAGTCGTGATTTGACGGCCCTCGGCAAACGGCAACGTCGCGATATGACGGGTAAAGATGTCGCCATGATATTTCAGGAACCCATGACCAGCCTCAATCCATGTTTTACCGTTGGATTTCAGATCATGGAAGCCATCAAGGTGCACGAGGGGGGTACGCGCCAACAGCGCAAAACACGTGCGATTGAGTTACTCGATCATGTAGGTATACCGGCAGCACAAAGCCGTCTTGACTCTTTTCCACATCAACTGTCCGGTGGCATGAATCAACGCGTAATGATCGCCATGGCCATTGCATGCAAGCCCAAGTTACTGATCGCGGATGAGCCGACCACGGCATTGGACGTGACCATTCAAGCGCAGATTTTGCAATTGTTGCTCGATTTGCAAAAAGAGAGTGACATGGCGTTAATTTTGATCACCCACGATATGGGCGTTGTGGCGGAAACCGCGCACCGGGTTGCAGTAATGTATGCTGGGCAAGTGGTCGAACAACGCGATGTGAACCGGTTATTTGCCAGTCCGCGGCATCCTTACACTCATGCACTGCTGGATGCCTTGCCGGAACGTAGTCAAGGCAGACGCCGTCTGCCGACGATTCCTGGCGTTGTACCGGGGCCATATGATCGGCCTCAAGGTTGCTTGTTTAATCCGCGTTGTCAAAGCGTGCAGGAGCAGTGCCGTGATTCTGTTCCTGATTTAGATGGCGACGACTCGGGCAGGGTGCGTTGCTTTTTTCCAGTGCAAGATGCGGCAGCGTGAACGCACCCGTTTTGAAAGCGAACAATCTCGCACGCTATTACGATGTAAAACAAAATGTTTTTTCCGCGACGCGGGTGTTAAAAGCGGTTGATGGTGCGAGTTTTTCACTTGAAGTCGGCAAAACCTTGGCGGTTGTAGGGGAATCAGGTTGCGGAAAATCAACTCTGGCGCGTATGGTGACTTTAATTGAATCACCGACACATGGCGAGTTGTCGTTAAACGATGTCGATGTAGTGAATATCACTCGGTCGCAAAAGAAAGCCTTACGGCGTTCGGTGCAAATCATATTCCAGGATCCATACGGTTCGCTAAATCCACGTAAAAAGGTGGGTACGATCTTAGAAGAACCGCTGGCAATTAATACCGATCTCACGTCAGGTCAACGCCGGGATGCCGCTCGTGAGATGCTGGACAGAGTAGGACTGAGACCGGAACATTACGGGCGGTATCCGCACATGTTCTCGGGCGGACAACGTCAACGCATTGCGATTGCTCGTGCATTAATGTTGCGGCCCAAGATTGTGGTGGCAGACGAGCCTGTGTCCGCTTTGGATGTATCTATACAGGCCCAAGTGCTCAACCTGATGATGGATTTGCAAGAGGAATTCCAACTTGCTTATTTATTTATTTCCCACGGGCTGAGTGTGGTCGAGCATATATCCGACGAGGTGATGGTGATGTACCTCGGACGTGCGGTGGAGCAGGGCGACAAGAAAAAGATTTTTTCGTCCCCGTCCCATCCCTATACGCAGGCATTACTCGCGAGCACGCCGTTTGTGAATCCCGAACGACGCGCACAACGTGTGGTACTCAAAGGCGAGTTGCCGTCACCTCTGAATCCGCCCAGTGGTTGTGCGTTCCATAAACGTTGCCCGCTGGCATTTGACCGTTGCTCGATAGAAAGACCAGAGCTAAAAAGACAATCAACTGATGTTTTGGTCGCATGTCACGCAGTAGGAAAACTTAAACATTGATAAGCGATGACGTGCGATAACCACGAGTAAATTTCGGATGTATAGGGGGTTGTGAGCATGAAAGCCGGTTCACTACGACCCGAGCTTTTACTAGCCAGTCTATTATTCGCAGGCTTGACGCAGTGGCAGTGGGCCACATCCCACACTTATCAGCATTTTATCCTACGCTGGTTTGGCGTCGCATTTGTTTGTTTTCTAGTTTTCGTTGCCTGTCATCGGTTAATCACGGGCTTGTTAGGCGAAAATAACGCACGCAGATTCCGCAACAGTGCACTAATTTTTTCGGTTGTGCCGCTCGTGCTGTTTTTGCACAACGCCTTCGCGGTAGCCGTCTTTATATTGTTGTTGATCAGCGCAAGTTTGATCGTGTTGTTTGATTTGACCGGCACTAAAACAAAAATAGCGGTGAGCGGAATCGTATTTGTATCCGTTCTTACCTGGTTAATCTCAAATGCAGCGGTTTCCTTTGACGGAGTGACCATGGTATGGAGTAGCCCGGATCATGACCTCCATATCGCAATGTTTGGTATCGGCAACTCGGGAATTGAATGGGGACAGCGAAGCGGCGATTTCGAGTTTGCGCGCGAAGGACTAATAGCGTTGAAGTTTAATCTGCGTTTTCTTGAAAAAAACACCGAACGGCTGGGTGTTCGGTTTTGGTCAAAAATCCAAAAGCTCGACATCGGCGAAATTTCTTTCGACAGTACTTTTTTGCTTTGGCGCTTTCCGCTACTCACTTTGCGTAACCATGACCTAACGGATTATCTGGAATTATCTCACTCGCCTGTGGAAAGAAAAGATTCTTTGGTGACAGTGACGCCACATCACCGTGTCTCACGTTCTTGGTTGTACCTTTCTTTTGACCCGCCAGTCCGTCATCAGTTGTATTCAATGATAGATCCAAGAGATATAACGGTGTTGCGTGTCATGTGGTGGTTGAGCGGACTCTTCTTATATATCGTGACGTTGTTTTTGTGTCGCTTACGCTGGGATTTTTCACATATACGCCGGTATTGGGTCGACTTTTTTACACATCCGGCCGAGTTCGATCAAAAAACCCGTTATGCGCTATTGCGCCAACAAAAAGTCTGGATTGTAGGTGGGATTACGTTGTTGATTGTATTGGTATTCGCTCGCTCGTGGGAAGCGTTGACCACCGACGCTTTGTTTATGGAAGATGCGGCGCTGCATTTCAATAAGTATTATGGTGGTGAGCAGCCATTCACCTCTATTTTTGACCGTCCGAACCGTTACATCGCTTTTATCACGAATCTGCAGGCCTGGTTATATGCCAAACTCGACGTGACCTGGCAACCGGATTTGTACCGTTATAGTAGCTTTATTTTGGCGGTGATGGCGGCGTCTTGTTTTAGTTTTTCTGGGTTGTTTCGTCAACCGGTAATGTTATTAGCCGTCCCCAGTGTTCTCGGTCTAGCCGGGCTTAACCATATTTTTTTCTGGAATACCATTACCTATCAGATTTTTACCGCGGTGGTGTTAGTAATTTGTTTGTTGTTTCTACCGGCGCCAGCCACGAAACCACGTTTAATCCTGCGCTTGGTGCTCATTGCCATTCTCATTTGGTCCGGACCTTATTCGGTCATGGCGGTGCCGGTGGCGTTTCTATTGTTATTGTTTCGGGTACATCTGAAAAATAAGTGGGTATATGTATGGACCATAGTGTGCGGACTTCTGTATTTCGCCATGCTGGAACAAAGCACAATACAACGCTATGCCTTGTTTAATGAGCCTGATAGGCTACACCATTTCTATTCCGTGCTGTTTGAGAAAATTTTGTTACTGGATATGTTTGGGGAGTCGACATCTTCAAAGGTAGCACTCCCGATAGTGCTTGTTGTATTTTTCATGTGGTTTTTCAGAAAAGACCATCGATATGTAAAAGTATCGCTAGTAATTTTCTCGCTTATATTGGGAAGTTTGTTGTTATATTTTCTGACGGTGAAATACAAACGATTCGAGATACAAGAGAATCATATTCTGTTGAGCTACTATTTTTGGTTAGTGTTCTTGTTAATGTGCATTGACAGGTTCTTAGAGAAACTCCCAAAGAAAAAATATATCCATATTGCTGTATTGATTGGGCTTGTCTTATTCGTGTGGCGGGACAATCACTTGCACACCGTTAAACGGTACTGGTCTCCAATGGACGAAATACCCGGTTTCATGACCGCGGTGCAGTATTTCGAAAGTCAGAAAACAACTTTAGCGCGGGAGGGCAAATACGTCATTGTCAGTACGGAGCCTAGATGGCCGCCTTTGCCAGGTCCCACCGCAATCATCGGTAAACGCAATGGTTTTGTCCGGATTAAACGGCGGGATGTTGAAGATGCCGAACTGGCACGCTACATAGTTCCTTAGCGGCTCAATTGAGAACCTACTTTACCGCTGGTTTGCACATGTCTTTCGAATCCGGCTGGAACAATCCTTACGTTCAAATTGCCCGGGTCGATCATTGGTTCAAAAACGCGTTCGTATTGCCGGGTGTTGTGGTGGCAGTATTCATAGAGCCCGAACTACTCACAGGGCCGTTGTGGTTGAGGATATTGTTTGCTTTACTGGCAGCAGGTTTAGTGTGCTCCAGCAACTATGTGCTAAATGAAATCCTGGACGCCGACAAAGACCGGGCGCATCCGACAAAACAACACCGCCCGGTCGCCGCCGGCAGAGTGCGCGTACCCATCGCTTGGTTTGAATGGGTGACTTTAGCGCTGTTCGGCTTTTCTTTGTCGTGGGTTTTGGGCAAAGGTTTTTTCTATTGCGTGTTGGCGCTGTGGATCATGGGCTGTATTTACAACATCCCCCCGTTGCGCACCAAGGAAACCCCCTATGTTGATGTCTTATCCGAATCGATTAACAACCCGCTGCGATTTCTACTTGGTTGGTACGCCACAGGTACGACATTACTCGCGCCGGTATCGTTGTTAATGGCTTATTGGATGATTGGTGCGTTTTTCATGGCGGCAAAGCGTCTTGGGGAATATCGCACTATTGACAATGCCGAAACCGCCGTTGCTTATCGCCGTTCATTCGCGCACTATAATGAAAGACGCTTGCTGGTCAGCATCGTTTACTATGCCGCGGCGTTTGGCTTGTGTTTCGGAATATTCGTTGTTCGCTACCGGTTGGAGTTAGTGCTATCGATACCGCTAATTGCTGCGGTTGTTGCCTGGTATCTTAATCTGAGCTTTCGTCCGAATAGCCCAGTTCAATATCCGGAGAAACTGTATGCCGAAAAAGGGTTAATGCTATTGCTTGCCGTCACGCTGACGTTCATGCTGCTTCTGTTATTCATCGACGTTTCCGCGCTGCACGAGCTGCTTAAACAAACAATGCCAACAACTATGGATTAATTTTTTCCAGTATTCGCACCACTTTTGTTAACGCATTGTCATGGATGTTTAATTCACGCAAATGCTGTACGGTATTGTGGACGTACACACTGTTTTGGCCGTTGCGGCCGCGAGCATTTCGGACGGTGTGTGCGATTTCTTTCAACTTCAGTCGGCCACTGTATTGCGGATGATCGCGTTGAATGACGAAGGTAAGTGCTTGTACCACATCGCCGTTTTCCAGGTAACACGAACGCAACACCGGTTTGTAGGCGCCGGTAATTAATTCACGTTCGCGTAAGTACTCACTGGTGGACAAAGTGTGTCGTGTGTGGATTTTATAAACGACACCAGTACAACAACCTCCGTGATCAAGACCCAGCACCAAGCCCGGTTTTTTGGGTGTGCCCCGATAACGAATCGACCACAAACACAAGCGCCGGTGGTAACCGTACAGAGTGGCTTTATGCGAGGATTCATATTCGAAGCCGGGGTCCCACATCAGTGAACCATAGGCGAATACCCACATATTGCCATTAGGGCAGGGCATCTCAATATCAGGCGGTTCGTCGAGATTGAGCTCGCTTAACTGCCGCAGATTTTCGCGGCTACAAATGGCCATTGATGCAGTCGAGATACAGTGTTTGTAGCGCAGGTGTGGTTAACGGGATAGGGTTAGTAGCGGATGAAGGATCGGCTTCGGCCATGGGCGCTAGTTTTTCGGCGTATTCTTCGTCTACGCCGATTTCTTTCAAGGTATGTTGAATGTTGATCTCTTCACGCAGTTTCAACACCCAATCCATCACCGCACTGAACGAAGGATTCGGTAAATCGAGGTAACGTGCCAACGCCGTCATCTTCTCTTCAATCTCGCTGCAGTTGAAATTTAAAACATAAGGCATGACTACTGCGTTGGTCAGACCATGGTGGGTATTTAACACCGCGCCGCAGGGATGGCTCAGACTGTGCATGGCACCCAGGCCTTTTTGAAACGCGGTTGCTCCCATGGTCGAAGCGACTTGCATTTGCCCACGCGCGATAAGATCTTGTCCGTCTTTAACCGCCGCCGGTAACCATTCTTTGATCAGACGCATGCCTTCGGCGGCAATGCCTTGGGCCATAGGGTGGTAGACCGGGCTACAAAACGCTTCAAGATTATGCGACAAAGCATCCATACCCACAGCCGCTGTGATGTGCGGTGGCAAACCCGTCGTCAATTGCGGATCGAGTATCACCCGTTTCGGCAACATTTTTGGATGAAAGATGATTTTCTTCGTATGGTCGCGCTCATCCGTAATGACTGAAGCGCGGCCCACTTCAGAACCGGTTCCCGAAGTGGTCGGTACCGCCACAACGGGCGCCATGCCCCCTTCGTTCACTCGGGTATACCAATCTTCTCGGTCCTCGAAGTCCCAGATGGGTCGGTCTTGCCTCACCATTAATGCAATCGCTTTCCCCGCATCCAGTGCGCTGCCGCCACCAAACGCAATCACGCCATCGTGCCCACCTTGTTTCAAAGCATCGACACCGGCGCTGACATTACCTTCAACCGGATTGCCTTGTACCTCCGAGAAAATAGCGCAGGACAGGCCAGCGTCGATACAAACTTGTGCCGCGTTTTTCACTATGTCGAGGTCAGCTAAACTCGGATCGGTTACTAACAATGGCTTTTTCATGTCCAGTTCGCGGCAGGCATCCGGTAACTCCGCAATTCTGCCAACACCGAAGCGAATGGGTGTTGGATAGTTCCAGTTGCCGGACTTGGGTTCAGCGTGCATATTCATTCAAAATCTCTTTCTGAAGTGTTGATAATCCCCTAAATCATTTTATGCGCAACCTATTCCCCCTACAATAAGGAATCTTTCATTTCCAACGAGTCGTGAAAACATGATAGATCTTTATTACTGGACGACCCCCAATGGCCACAAAATTTCGATGTTTCTGGAAGAAGCAGATGTCGATTACAAAATCATACCCGTTCATATCGGCAAAGGTGACCAGTTTGATCCCGATTTCTTGAAAATCGCGCCGAACAACCGGATTCCGGCCATTGTTGACAAGGCCCCTTCAGACGGTGGAGAGCCCATTTCTGTTTTTGAGTCGGGTGCCATCCTGCTTTATCTGGCCGACAAGATGGGTCAGTTTATCCCACAGGATATTCGGGGACGTACGGATGTTATTCAATGGCTAATGTGGCAAATGGGTGGTCTCGGGCCGATGTTGGGACAAAATCATCACTTCGTGACTTATGCGCCCGAGCGCATCGAGTACGCTATGACTCGTTATATCAACGAAACCGCGCGATTGTACGCGGTATTGAATAAGCAACTGTCTGATCGTGAATACATTTGCGGTGAATATTCCATTGCTGACATGGCTTGTTATCCATGGATTGTGCCTTATGAGCGGCAGCAACAAGATTTGAATGATTTTCTAAACCTGAAACGATGGTTCGAGCAGATCAAGGAACGGCCCGCAACCGAACGGGCTTATGCCAAAGCGAAAGAAATCAACACCGAATCCACCATGACGGAGGAGGCTAAGAAAATCATGTTTAGTCAGGATGCATCGACGGTGAATGCGCCGCCTGCAACCTAGGTTAGAAGCACTCAATCAGCTGCTTCTGCGTAGTGTTATGGCGCCGCTAACCGGCATACGTGTCATCGATTTCACGACGTTGTTGCCGGGACCGTTAGCGAGTTTAATGTTGGTCCGGAGCGGCGCCGAAGTCATCAAGATTGAACGCCCACCAATGGGCGATGAGATACGTCATTATCAACCTCGGTTTGGCGATACCAGCGTAAGCTTTGCTTTGTTGAATGAAGGAAAACGCAGTATCGCTATTGACATAAAGTCGGAGGATTCCAGGTCAAAATTGATGAAGCTTATCGAAACGGCGGACGTTTTGATCGAACAATTTCGTCCGGGCGTCATGCAACGCCTCGGTTTGGACTACGCAACATTGAACCAATACTGTCCGCGTCTTATTTATGTCTCCATTACCGGTTACGGGCAGGCGGGCCAGAACGCGGGGGAAGCCGGTCACGATCTGAACTACATGGCGGCCAGCGGGCTATTGGATTTGGTAAGTGACGACAAAGGAACGCCGAGTCTACCTCCGGTGTTAACAGCAGATATTGCCGGCGGTACTTACCCTGCCGTGATGAATATTCTTTTGGCTTTGCGCCAACGCGATATCGATGGAAATGGTTGTTATATTGATGTCTCAATGACCGATAATCTTTTCCCGCTTGGATTTTGGGCGTGGGGACAAGGTATGGCGGCTAATGAGTGGCCACGGCGAGGCGGTGAGCGATTGACCGGCGGTTCGCCCCGTTATCAAATTTACCGGACCAAAGATGAGCGTTACCTGGCGGCGGCGCCACTGGAGCCGCGATTTTGGGAGCAGTTTTGCGAGCTTATCGGGTTACGCAAGGAATTGTGGGACGATTCGACTTCTCCGCAAAAAGTCATTCGGGCGGTGCAACAGTGCATTGCAACGAAAACCAGTGCCGAGTGGCAGAAGGTTTTTAATGGACATGATGTGTGTTGCAATGTGGTGGCGACGATGGAAGAGGCGGTAAACTCAAATCACGTCCGTGCTCGGGGCTTGTTTTCGCATCACTTACAAAATGAAAGTAACGATAGACTTGCAGAAATACCGGTTCCGTTAAGTACAGCATTTCAACCGGATGAAGTCACCACACGGCATTATCCGATACTTGGTGAAGCCAATGTCGAGTTTGGTTTTGATCCGCCGCAGGTGTAGATCTTGCCGTTGATTGGTACACGCTACCGGCGGCGCGTTTACTTAATGCGTCACGGCGAGGTCGACTATTTTAGCGGCGACGGACAACCGCTGGACCCGCGTCAACTCAGACTCACAGATACGGGTCGGCAGCAGGCTGAGGCGGCATCAAGTGTATTGGAGAGTATTGCTTTTGATCGCGTTATTACTTCCGGTTTGGCGCGGGCAACTGAAACCGCAGAAATAGTATTGGGTTCGCGCGAGGCGAACATTGAGATCATCGAAGCGTTTCAGGAAATACGTGCGGGGCGTTTACGCGAGTTACCGGAGCCGGAAATTGAACGCAATATCGCGTATGCGTTTGATAACGCCGGCGAGATCGATTCGCTGTTTATCAATGGTGAACGTTTCGCTGATTTTGAGGACCGTGTCTTGAATGCGTGGCATGATGTGTTGTCGGATTTGTCCTGGGATCAGATATTGATCGTCGCCCACGAGGGTGTGAACCGGGTGATTCTGGCGTGGGTAACATCAGGCGGGCGCGAGAATATGAGGCATTTCGAACAGGACGCCGGTTGTTACAATGTGGTCGATATTGATATGCAGGCGGGGCAGGTGATGCGCAGTGTTATCAAATCACACAACGTTACACCGTATAATCTGACCAAGAAAAACATGCATTTGAGTAATATGGAACAAGTCTATCGCAATTATCGGCGGAATTAATCCTCGCTAAAAATGACAAACAACGAACAAAAATCTAAACCCATTCCGCCGGTGAGTGGAACGGTGGTTCCGCGTTACGCGGGCCCGTCCACTTTTGCCCGCTTACCTGAGTTACGTGATGTCGAGCATTGCGATGTCGCCATTCTCGGAATTCCATTTGATGGCGGCACCAGCTATCGACCGGGAGCGCGTTTTGGTCCGCAAGCCATTCGCCAGGCATCACGGCATTTACGCACAAACTACCATCCCAATTACGACACCGAACCGTTTTTGCAACAACAAGTGGCCGACGCCGGGGACGTTGCGTGTAACCCTTATAGCATCGAAGAAGCCATAGCGCGAATTCAAACCGACGCAAGGGATTTGCTGGAAAAAGTTGGCGGTATTGTTAGCTTAGGCGGTGACCATACCATTGCAGTGCCGTTGTTGCGTGCAATGAATCATCAACATGGTCCGGTGGCGTTGGTGCATTTCGATGCGCATCTGGATACTTGGGATACTTATTTTGGTGCCCCTTATACGCACGGCACACCGTTTCGGCGTGCGGCGGAAGAAGGTTTGTTTCTAGATCATGCGTCCATGCATGTTGGTATTCGTGGGCCTTTATACAGTCGCGACGATCTAAAAAATGATGCAGAGCTTGGTTTTAAAATCATCCACTGCGATGATTTTCAAATCGAAGGTATCGATAGCATTGTTCAACGCATACGCGATCGTGTCGGTGAACATGCGCTTTATCTATCCATCGATATTGATGTGTTAGACCCAGCCCATGCGCCGGGAACGGGGACACCCGAGGTGGCAGGAATGACAACACGGGAATTACTTCAGGTGTTTCGTGGTTTAGCGGGCTTGAATATTGTCGGTGCAGATATCGTCGAAGTTGCGCCAGCCTATGACCATGCCGAGATCACCGCCTTGGCGGCTGCGACAGCGGCCTATGAAATGACTAATCTGTTTGCTCGTAAAACATAAGTTAAATTCAATAAAAATAGATTTTTTCTTATAAATTCCATATCCTTATGCCCTAAACCTAATAAGAGTTGAAACATTTATATTGAAATCCGTGGCAAACGACGCGCGACACATCGAGTTAATGGACACCACCTTGCGCGATGGGGAACAGACCCGTGGCGTATCATTTTCGCAGTCGGAAAAAGTCAGTATTGCCAAGGCATTGCTGGGCATGCTTAAAGTAGATCGTATCGAAGTTGCCTCCGCCGGCATCTCGGAAGGCGAGAAAGAAGCGGTCACTGCTATCAATCAATGGGCAGCGGAACAGGGTTGTCTTGATCGCGTTGAGGTTTTAGGGTTTGTTGACCACAAACGCAGTGTGGATTGGATCCGTGATGCGGGTGGAAAGGTATTGAACTTGCTTACCAAGGGCAGCGAAAAGCATTGCAGGGAGCAATTGCGTAAGAATTTGCGGCAACACTTGGACGACATTCGTACTACTGTTGCTTACGCTCAGCAACAGGGTTTGACCATCAATGTCTATCTCGAAGATTGGTCAAATGGCTACAAGGATAGCCGTGACTACGTCTATGAAATGGTAAGTGGTTTAAAAGATCTTCCTATCAAACACGTCATGTTGCCCGATACGCTTGGTGTAATGACGCCGCAAGCAGTGTATGACAGTTTGACCGACATGATTGGACATTTTCCCCAATTCCACTTCGATTTTCATGCGCACAATGATTACGGATTGGCGACTGCGAATTGCATGATGGCAGTAAAGGCAGGTATCTCCAGTCTCCATTGTACGGTCAATTGCTTGGGTGAACGTGCCGGCAACGTCTCTTTAGCCGAAGTCAGTGTGGTGTTGCGTGACAAGATGGGTGTGCAGCTATCCATTGACGAAAGCAAAATGTTTCCAATTAGTCAGATGGTGGAAAACTTCTCTGGAAAGCGTGTTGCGGAGAATGCCCCCGTTATCGGTGCGGATGTTTTTACCCAGACCAGTGGGATTCATGCGGACGGTGACCGCAAGGGCGATTTGTATAAAACCAAGTTGAGCCCTGAGCGTTTTGACCGCAAACACAGCTATGCGCTCGGCAAGATGAGTGGTAAGGCGTCGTTGCAAAAAAATCTGGAAGAACTCGGCATCAGTTTATCCGAGGAGGACCAAGCGCGCGTGTTGGAAGAGGTGGTTAAACTCGGTGATTCTAAAGCCAATATCACCATGGATGATTTGCCGTTCATTATCGCAGACAGCCTCGAAAGCAAGGACTATAAGCATATCGAACTACTTGATTGTTCGCTTACCAGTGGCTTGAATCTGGAATCGACCGTCAGCATACGGGTCACGCTCAATAATGAGATATACAAAACCGCAGGGTCGGGTAACGGTGGTTTTGATGCATTTATCGATGCCGTCAAGAAAGTGCTGACACCGCGAGGGTTTGAATTTCCCGAATTGATTGACTACGAATTACGTATTCCCAAAGGCGGTAAAACCAGTGCGCTCACCGAGGTGTTTATCACTTGGCAAGACGGGCCACGTACGTTGAAAACTCGTGGTGTGGATTCGAATCAGGTTTTCGCCGGTATTAACGCTACACTGCGTATGCTCAATATGATGCTACATCAAGAATACGGTGACGCTATCGAAACTAAGAACGATCAGGCGATTGCGGTTTAACGGGCCGGGCGACTATCCGAATTCTTGCTAAAACAGCGTCGGCTAAACGCCAGGCGAACGCCGCACTAAGCGCGAATACAAGATAAAGTAGCATCATAAACGAAATAAGCGTTTCCGCAAATTTCGATTGTTGTAAGCTCTCGTTTGCCGATGTTGCCATTGTCTTCACTACCCGAAACTTACAAGTCGTTCTGACCAGCGAGTTGATTTTCCCGTGGCACGTTGAACACACAAGAATGTTGATGAACATTCATAGTGGGCATAGAGCCATAGGCCATTATAAATTCACGCTGCGTGGCATATGCTTCACGTTCCCGCTGAACGAAATCTTCGCATGTCACCGAGTCGAATTTTCCACTGATATGTTGCAGATAGTGTACAAACTCATGTACCACTAAGCTGCGCTCAAACATGGAATCCACGGCAGCAAGTCTGTCATCGATGTAGACAACGTTTTGATCGTTGTACCATCCGACCACTTTGCATTTAGCGTTTCCACCACAGGCGTTGTCAACGAAAAACCGATGTGGTCTGAATTGAAGTTGTGGATTGATGCCGTTGGTATTGTAGCCAGATAGATGGGCGGCCCAGTTTAATAACGCTGTCATCTCATCATGACGCGTGGCGAACGCATCTTGATATTGTTGTGAGGATTGGAGGTTCACCGGTTGTGTAGAAAACTCTCCTGCATTCGAAAAACTGTTAACCAACAAGCTGGCGCTTGTAAGCAATACTGTGAATAAACATTTCCCTTTCATGACATCCCCTCCCACATGAGTTGAGTTGATACTGTAACGAGGACCGGTGAGAGATGCTGTGAGATTTCTCACCTCATTAAAGTGCTGAATTAACGCGGGGAAATGAAAAGCAAAAGTTAGAAAATGCACCGTCCCTGGCGCGATTCCCTATGCTTCGGTAACACCCCCAGTGTTGCCTCAGACACACCCTCAAGAAAGAGTATGTCTAGATTAAAGCGGAAGTCGTGCCAAATTAGTATTTTGCTTAAAATTGATGATAAACAATATTAAAAACAATATGTTATGAGTATAGTGTTCTTTATCAAGAAAAATTTTAACAATTGTTTTTACTGACTAAATTTGTCAGTGAGAAGGAGTATCAACTGTGATGGACAAAATTTGTCAGCTATGGGAAATGAGATATCGAGTGAATGAAAACTTACATCTCAACACGTCGTAGTGACCACGTGTTCTTGCCGATAACTGGAGAACAGCTGACGGCCGAACGCTAAATGCTAACTGCTATATATTTACTTACTCCAGCGAGGAGGGCGTTTCTCTATAAAGGCGTCGATTCCTTCTATTGTGTCCTGTGCCATCATATTGCAGGCCATGGTAGCCCCGGCACTTTCATAGGCACCTTTCACACCTAGTTCGATTTGTTGGTAGAATAATTTCTTCCCAGCAGCAATTGAAACAGGTGGTTTTCCGGCGATTTTTGCGGCTAATTCATTCACTGCATCATCTAATTTATCGGGAGCGACCGCGCGGTTTACTAAATGATAACGTTCGGCTGTTTCGGCATCGATGAAATCACCTGTAAACAACATTTCCAATGCGCGTTTGCGTGGAACATTACGGCTTAAAGCGACACTAGGCGTAGAACAGAACAATCCCAGCTTAACGCCCGATACGGCAAAGCGCGCGTCGGTTGAAGCGACAGCTAGATCACAATTCGCAACTAGTTGACAACCCGCCGCCGTCGCTATCCCGTGCACTTTCGCGATAACGGGTTGCGGTAAATTGGTAATCGTGAGCATCATTTCGCTGCATTGTTTGAATAATGCATCATAATAAGATTGATCCGGGTTCGAGCGCATTTGTTTGAGGTCGTGCCCCGCGCAAAATGCTTTTCCATTACCGGCAATGATCACGACACGAATTTCCGAATCTTGCGCGACAACATCTAATGCTTGCTGTAATGCCGTTAACATCTCTTCAGACAAGGCGTTATACTGCGCCGGACGGTTCAAGGTGAGCGTTGCTATTGCATTGTTATCACTGCGTACGACGTATTCGGAGTCTATTTGGGTCGCTAATTCTGCCATGAGACTTTGATCTGGATAGATACTTTGACTAATTAAAAACTATTCACAGTATAAGTGCAATGTCGAAAATAACTATTGATCAAATGCAGGCGCTCTCAGAGGAAAAACTACCTTTCGTCAAAGCCTATGGTTTTCAATTGGAACGATTGGAGGACAATCTGGCCGTTGTTCGTGCACCCTACAGTGAAGAGTTCTTGCGTCCGGGCGGCACCGTGTCCGGTCCAGTGATGATGGGGCTTGCGGACTATGCCATGTATGCTGCCGTGCTGACCAAGATCGGTATTGTAGAACTGGCGGTTACGACTAATCTGAATATTAATTTTTTAAGACGGCCGTTGCCGGGGGATGTGTTGGCGGAGGCCCGGTTATTGAAACTGGGTAGACGCTTAGCTGTTGGAGAAGTCGCGTTACACAGTGAAGGTGTGGACGATCTAGTTGCACATGTTACCGCGACGTATTCCATTCCCCCTGATGCGAACGGAAGTTAACCGGGGCAGGACATGAGCGATTCCAATTTCTCAAACATCGAGGCCTGCGTCTTCGACGCGTACGGAACGTTATTCGATGTCCATTCCGCGGTCGATAAACATCGCAAGGCAATAGGTGAAAAGGCTGACAAAATATCGGATTTATGGCGAACCAAACAACTGCAATACACATGGCTACGCAGCCTAATGAAAACACACGCGGATTTTTGGCAAGTTACCGGAGACGCGCTAGATTTCGCGTTAGAAACATTTAACGTAAAGGATCCAAATTTACGTCAGTCACTAATGGAAGCCTATCTACATCTCGATTGTTATCCGGAAGTATGCGATGTTTTGGCAAAGATTAAAGCCAGTGGAATGAAGCTTGCAATTTTGTCTAATGGCGCGCCGAACATGTTACAAGCTGCGGTCGACAATGCCAATATCGGCGAATATTTGGATGCGAATATTTCTGTAGAAGAAGCAGGTATTTTTAAACCCGATCTGGCCGTTTATCAATTGGCTGTTGATCAGTTGGATGTATCCGCCGATCAAATCAGTTTTCAATCGTCCAACGCCTGGGACGCTGCTGGCGCAGCGTCATTTGGTTTTCGTGTGGCTTGGGTCAACCGCTTTGGTCAACGCCGTGAGAGGTTAGATGCTGAGCCACATGCCGAATTGAAGACTTTAAGCGAGTTACCACCGTTACTTGGTTTGTAGTGGTGTGTGCTCAATGAAGGCGGGATTGGCGTCCTCGCCATGTTTTTCCTGACCTTAAATAGCTAGGTCAATCGCCACGGGAGCGTGACATTCACAAACACACGAAGCTTTCACCTGATGTACTGGGGAAATGAGTCATTGACACTCTTGTGAAGATTGTCTAATCTCGTCCCCATAGCGCTGATTTGATCTTCAGCTTGCGAGCGCTTAACAAATACGGCTAAAGCGAGAGGCACACCCGCTCTAGCGAAAGCTGAAAGCGGGTTTTTTATGCCTGTTGGAAAGTCATCAGGTGTGTCGGTGCATTGAGAGACCAGTAGTATGAGCATAAATATTAATTTTGACGGATACGGTCCGGATACCATTGCTATTCGTGCGGGGCAGCAGCGCACAGTGGAAGGCGAGCACAACGATCCGATCTTCGCGACTTCGAGTTTTGTTTTTAAAGATGCCAGGGAAGCGGCGGCCCGTTTCAAGGAGGAAGAGCCGGGCAATGTCTATTCGCGCTTTACCAATCCCACTGTTCGAGCGTTCGAACAGCGCCTAGCCGCGCTTGAAGAAGGTGCGGCGTGCGCGGCGACCGCGTCGGGCATGGGCGCTATCCTTGCAATGGGACTCGCGTTTCTCAAAGCCGGTGATCATGTGGTTGCAGGTCGAAACCTGTTCGGCTCAACGGTCACATTATTTTCAAAAATACTGAGTAAGTTCGACGTATCGACGACGTACGTTGACATCACCGATAACAAGGCGTGGGAGTCGGCAGTCCAGCGGAACACGCGATTACTCTTCTTGGAAAGCCCGTCAAATCCGTTGGCTGAAGTCGCGGACATTCCAGTGTTAGCTGAGTTAGCGCATGCCAACAATTGCCTGTTGACGGTAGACAATTGTTTCTGCACACCCGCCCTGCAAAAACCCTTAGCGTTAGGCGCTGATATTGTTATTCACTCAGCGACAAAATATTTAGACGGGCAGGGACGTTGTGTCGGTGGCGCAGTCGTGTTGAAGGACGAAAGCGCGCATGGCGATTTGGTTAATATATTACGCAGTGGCGGACCCAGTATGAGCCCTTTTAACGCATGGGTGTTTTTGAAGGGGCTTGAACTGCTGCGTTTACGCATGGAAGCGCATAGCGCCGCGGCGTTAGAACTCGCTAAATGGTTAGAAAATCATCCGGCGGTGTCCAAAGTTTACTACGCCGGGCTCGAATCCCATCCGCAGCACGCGCTAGCCGCCAAATTACAAACGGCATTCGGTGGAATAGTCGCGTTCGAGGTGCAGGGTGATCAGGACGAAGCTTGGCGAGTTATAGATGCTACAAAATTTTTATCCATTACCGGTAATCTTGGTGACGTTAAAACAACCATTGTTCATCCCGCCACCACCACACATGGCCGTTTAACTCAGGAACAGCGCGACAACATGGGGATACGCGATAACCTTATTCGTTTGTCCGTGGGTCTGGAGAATATTGAAGATATAAAGGCCGATTTACAGCGTGGATTGGATTCGTTGGGTTAGTGCCCATGTGTTATATGCACAAGCACTTGATTAGTTTGAGTCTGGAGAAATTTGTTGAGTGCAGCGTCATACGTTAATCAATGTCATCGACTCGCAAGCATAGCTCGTGCAACCTTGGATGTAGGTTCGCGGTTCAAGTGTTTGCAGATAAAGTCTGCAGTATCGACGATTTTGTCGATGTCGACGCCGGTTTCAATACCGAGGCCGTTTAACATGTAGAGCACGTCTTCGGTGGCGACATTACCGGATGCACCGCTGGCATAAGGGCATCCACCCAATCCGGCAACAGAGCTATCAATAACCGATATACCGTGTTCCAGTACCGCGAACAGATTTGCCAGCGCCTGGCCATAAGTATCATGAAAATGGACCGCGATCTTGCCCCTGGGAATCTCGACCGCGACGGTTTCTATGAGTTCACTGGCCTGAAGCGGAGTGCCGACGCCGACCGTGTCACCGAGCGAAATCTCATAACATCCCAAGTCAAAAATTTGTTTCGCCACTTGCGCGACTTTCTTGGCCGAAATTTCCCCTTCATAAGGACAACCCATAACGCAGGACACATAGCCACGTACGGCGATCCCGTGTTCCTGTGCGGCTTCACAGACCGGCCGGAACATTTCTATGCTTTCAGCGATGGAGCAATTTATGTTTCGACGCGAGAAGGATTCCGATGCAGCACCAAACACGGCGATTTCTTTGGCGCCGGCTTTAAGCGCTGCTTCTAATCCGCGTGAGTTGGGAACTAACACCGGATAAGCGACACTCGGTTTTTTCTTGATCCCACGCAATACGTCGGCACTGTGTTGCATTTGTGGTACCCATTCGGGTGAAACGAATGCACCCACTTCAATAATGGGTAAACCACAATCGGTTAGGCGATTGATAAGTTCGATCTTTATTTCAGTAGGAATTTGAATCGGTTCGTTTTGCAAGCCATCGCGCGGGCCGACCTCGAAGAGTTTGACTGCTTTTGGAATGGAAATTGGCATCGACAAAGAAAAATCAATGATTAACTAAGTCTGTTCGCTGGCGTCCAGACGCAGTAGTTCAGCTCCTTCCTCCACGACATCGCCTGCACGGAAGTGTACAGTTTCTACCGTACCGTCCCGCGGTGCGGTGATGGTATGTTCCATTTTCATAGCCTCCAGTACCATGAGTTTATCGCCACGGTGGACGGCATTTCCCGGTTTAACCGATACTTCAATGATTTTTCCCGGCATGGGAGAACGCAAACTGTCATCGGTTTGATCAAGCGTTTCGTCCGGATGCGATGGGTCATGGGCTTCAATTTCATAGTACTTGCCGTTACAAAAGATCGAGAATTGATGATTCTGTTGCACTATACGCGCACACACTATTTGATCATCAATAGTGGCTATGAGTTCTCCTTCCGCTTCGATTTTTGCCGACACAGACATGGGACCACCCGGTAACTCAATTTCGAAACCGCTATTTCGATAGTGGGTCACTACGTCAAGTTCGCGTTCCTGATCGCGAAAATGCAATACATGAAAATTGTCTTCGTTTAAACGCCAACCGTCGGTGTGGTGCCAGGGTGAGTAGGGGTCATCGGAATTGCGCGCATTGCATCGGGCTCGTTCCGCCTCCTGTAACAGTGTCTGTAAACAGGCAAGGGCCAGTACGAAATCCGGAACAGGCTCACGTTCTTGTTGCAGGTCTTCAGCGTAAGTTTCTATAAAGCGTGTGCTTATTTCGCCGCGTTCGAACGCACTATGTGCGGTGATCGATTTCAAGTACTCCAGATTCGTAACCAGTCCCGCGACTTCTGTTCCTTGCAATGCCGATCTGAGTCTTTCGATACTTTGCTGGCGATCGCGACCTCGAACGATCAACTTGGCAATCATCGGATCGTAGTGAATGCCAATAGTGTCAGCACTAACAACGCCTGAGTCGATACGAATGTTTTCCTTAGGTTGAGGAAACCTCAAATGAGTTAGTGTGCCAGTCGTAGGCAAAAAATTGTTTCCGGTGTCTTCCGCGTATAAACGTACCTCAATGGCATGTCCTGATGAGTTGAGTTCGTCCTGGGTGTAGGGCAGTGGCTCGCCGCCGGCGACGCGTAATTGCCATTCCACCAAGTCTTGTCCGGAAATCATTTCTGTAACCGGGTGTTCGACCTGTAAGCGCGTATTCATTTCCATAAAGTAGAACTCACCATCCTGCGCAATGAATTCGATTGTACCTGCACCAACGTAATCAATCGCCCGTGTCGCGGCGATGGCGGCGTCATACATTCTTTGTCGTTGTGTACTATCGATATTCGGCGCCGGTGATTCTTCAATGATTTTTTGGTGGCGCCTTTGAATGGAACAATCGCGTTCGAACAAATGCACGACGTTGCCGTGGGTATCGGCGAATACTTGCACTTCGATATGACGTGGGCGGCTCAGGTACTTTTCCAATAACACACGGTCATCGCCAAAAGCATTGGTGGCTTCCCGCTTTGCCGATTGCAGCGCTTGTTCAAATTCATCGGGAGTTTCCACCATGCGCATCCCTTTACCACCACCGCCGGCTGAAGCTTTGATAAGCACTGGAAAACCAATGTATTGAGCGTGCCGTTCTAAACTTCCCGTATTTTGCTCAGCGCCGTGGTAACCTGGTATCACGGGCACTCCGGCTAGTTCGGCAATACGTTTAGCCTCAATTTTCGAACCCATGGCGCGGATAGCGTCAGCAGGTGGGCCGATAAAAACGATATCGTTTGAATCACACGCTTCCACTAAGCCGGCGTTTTCCGCTAAAAACCCGTAACCGGGATGAATAGCCTGAGCAACGGTTTTTTTGGCTGCCTCGATAATCCGTTCAATGTTCAAATAACTCTCCGTAGCCGGGGCAGGGCCGATGTGCACGGCTTCATCGGCTAGACGGACATGTTGTGAATACTTATCCGCATCCGAATAAACTGCGACACAACGGACACCCAAACGCCGGGCCGTTCGAATAACACGGCAGGCGATTTCACCACGGTTAGCAATGAGAATCTTACCGAACATAAGGAAGAACTATTTTGTACACCAATGCGGCGTACGTTTTTCTAAGAACGCCAGCACCCCTTCGCGCCCTTCATCACCGGCGCGTATTTGCGCGATCACGCTAGCAGTGCGTTCGTTCAAGTCATTGTCAATAGGCCGTCCGGCGACACTGGCAATCAATTGCTTGGCTGTCATCTGTGCGTGAGATCCGCCTTGATACAAAGCATCGACAATCTCGTCAATGGTTTCGTCGATAATCTCAGGATCACTCAACTCGTGTACTAACCCAAGTCGATAGGCTTCTTGTGCGCTGAAGCGTTCACCAGTAAGAAAATATCGCCGTGCTGCGCGTGCCCCGATAGCGGCGATGACGTAGGGACTGATGACTGCCGGTACTAATCCGAGTAAGACTTCGGAAAGCGAAAAGGTCGATTTATTCGACGCCACCGTAATATCGCAGCAAGCCACCAAACCGACACCGCCACCAAACACTGCGCCCTGTATCCGGGCGATAGTGGGTTTGTCTAGTTCATTTAGAGTGCGCAGTACTTCAGCCAGTCTTAGCGCATCTTGCCAGTTTTCTTCTTCATTGTATTCGGCCATGCGCCGCATCCAATTTAAATCGGCGCCGGCGGAAAAGTTCTTGCCTTCAGCAGCAAGGATGACGCAATTGACGGCGTCATTTTCGTTAACAGATTTTAAAATACCGGTTAAGTCCGCAATCAGATGCTCGTCAAACGCGTTGTGTACTTCCGGACGATTTAATGTAATGGTGGCCACACCGCGAAAATCGATAGTTTGTAGAATTGTTTCAGTCATATCGTTATTGTTTATATTCCTGGGTTGGGGGAATAGCTATCGCCGCGAGGCGCACCTCACACATGTTACATCCTGAATACACCAAAGCGTGTTTCTTGTATCGGTGCATTGAGCGATGCAGAAATGGATAAACCGAGTACTATACGGGTTTGTGCAGGATCGATGATACCGTCATCCCATAGGCGTGCACTGGCGTAGTACGGGTGTCCTTGAGTTTCGTATTGTTCGCGGATGGGTTTTTTAAAGCTTTCCTCATCGTCTTTGCGCCAGGATTTGCCATGTGCCTCCAAATTATCCCGTTTCACTTGTGCCAAAACGTTGGCCGCTTGTTCACCTCCCATGACTGAGATGCGCGCATTGGGCCACATCCACAAGAATCGCGGCGAGTATGCGCGTCCACACATGCCATAGTTACCCGCGCCAAAACTGCCGCCGATAATCACGGTAAATTTGGGAACATTCGCACAAGCAACGGCCGTAACCATTTTAGCGCCGTCTTTTGCAATACCGCCGGTTTCGTATTTTTGTCCGACCATGAAGCCGGTAATGTTCTGTAGAAATACGAGCGGTATGCCACGTTGTGCGCACACTTCAATAAAATGCGCGCCTTTCAGCGCGGACTCCGAGAATAGGATACCGTTGTTGGCGACAATGCCGACCGGATAACCCATAATATGCGCAAACCCACACACCAGCGTAGTGCCATAGAGTTGTTTGAATTCATCGAATTCGCTGGCATCGGCAATGCGCATAATAACTTCACGAATGTCGTAAGGTTTACGCGTATCCACCGGTATCACACCGTAAATTTCTTCTAATGGAAACAAAGGTTCGCGTGTTTCACGAACGTCGAGCGAAACGGATTTTTTTCGATTCAGATGCCCTACGATTTCTCGTGCCATGCTTAGCGCATGGGCGTCGTCGTTAGCATAATAATCGGTAACGCCCGAATGTCTTGAATGCACATCCGCACCACCCAGGTCTTCCGCACTAACAATCTCGCCGGTGGCGGCTTTGACTAATGGTGGACCTCCAAGAAATATAGTACCCTGATTTTTTACAATAATGCTTTCGTCGGACATGGCGGGTACATAGGCGCCACCCGCCGTGCACGAGCCCATGACGACCGCGATTTGGGCAATACCCAAGGATGACATTCTGGCTTGATTGAAAAAGATACGGCCAAAATGATCGCGATCGGGAAATACTGCGTCCTGTTTGGGCAGGAAGGCTCCGCCGGAATCAACTAGATAAACACAGGGCAGGTGATTTTGTTGTGCGACCTCTTGCGCACGTAAATGTTTTTTGACAGTTAATGGGTAGTAAGTGCCGCCTTTCACCGTTGCGTCATTGGCAACGACAATACACTCCTGACCATTAATACGACCAACACCAGTAATAATACCGGCGCATGACACTTCGTTGTCGTACATGCCGTAGGCGGCGAATTGTGACAACTCTAAAAAAGGCGACCCCACATCCAGCAATCGGCGGATGCGCTCGCGCGGTAACAACTTACCGCGTTGCAAGTGTTTTTCGCGAGATTTTTCACCACCGCCCTTTGAGATGACGGAAAATTTCTTGCGCACATCCCCCACCAATGCCCGCATCGTGTTGCTGTTTGCCTCGAATTCAGCGGAACGAGTATTAATGTTGCTCGCGAGAGTGGTCATGTTTAATGAGTAAACATACTCTTGGTCGAAAACTTTTCCCCCCGATCATTACGGAAAGCGCATAGCGCTTATGCGGAATCCAGAGAAAACAAACATCGTTCTGGATACCGGGTATCGCTGCTAGCGATTCCGGTATGACGAGATTGAGATTTCGGATTGTAAGCGTTTTATGGATAATTATTTTTCGTCCAGGTTAGAGTTTAGATAAATATCATTTTTGTTACCAACCACCGGTTTCCAGCCAGCGTTCAATTTGACCAAAACGATCAAAGCCCCAGAACGGTTCTTCATCGATAATAACGTACGGTGAACCGAACACTTTGCGTTCAATCGCTTTATCGGTTTCCTCCCGGACTTTGTCTTTAACCGATTGGTCTTGTAATGCTGCTTCGATGGTCTCACGGCCTATGCCTAAGCCGACAACCACATCGGTAACGGTATCCGGTTTGGAGATATCCTGTCCATCGGCAAAATAAGCTTCGTAGATTGACGTGGCCAATTGTTTTGCTTTCCCGGAACTTTGATCGTTTAGCCAATAAAAGGCACGACAAGGTGCGACCGATGCGATAGGAAACTTTTCAGGAAATTTCAGTGGAATGTCATGCAAACGTGCCGTGCGCGTAATATCGCGTGCGGAATATTCATCAACCAGCGGATGTTGAACTAACGGCTGACGACCGGTTATTTTGAATACTGCACCCATGAGGTAAGGGTGCCAGACCACATCCCGGTTATGTTTGGCGGCGAGTCCATCGATACGTTGGCTAGCGAAATAACCATAAGGCGACGAGAAATCAAAATAAAAATCTATTGGTGTACTCAAAATTGATCCTCCAAAACGATTATTGTTTTGTCACGTGTCTAGACCGCGGCTGATGACCATACGTTGAATATCGCTGGTGCCTTCGTATATTTGACAGACGCGGACGTCTCTGTAGATCCGTTCGACCGGATAACCGTTAACGTAACCGTAACCACCGTGGATTTGGATAGCATCGGAGCAAACTTTCTCAGCCATCTCCGACGCGAACAACTTGGCCATGCAGGCGGCGGTCAGGCAGGGTTTCTCTTGATCGCGTAGTTGCGCTGCATTCAAATACATGAGTCGCGCGGCTTCGATTTGCGTTTTCATGTCGGCCAGTCGAAACGCAATAATTTGATGTTCAATGATGGGCTTGCTAAAACTTGTTCGTTCCCTCGCGTAGGCAAGTGCATGTTCGTAAGCCGCCCGGGCCAAACCCACGGCTTGGGCTGCGATGCCGATGCGTCCACATTCGAGATTACTCAAGGCGATCTTATAGCCCTCGCCTTCATCGCCAAGCCGCATGGATTCCGGCACAGCCACATTGTCGAAAACGATTTGTACCGTGTCTGAGGCTTTTTGCCCAAGTTTGTTTTCAATGGATGCGACTTGATAACCGGGTGTGTCGGTGGGAACAAGAAAAGCGCTGATACCGCGTTTGCCTTCCTCCGGACTGGTGACGGCAAAGACAATGGCGAGGCCTGCAGTTGAACCGGAGGTAATAAATTGTTTTGTTCCATTGACGATGTACTGTTCGCCTTCACGTACAGCACTGGTTCGAATCGCGGACGCGTCCGAGCCCGCATGTGGTTCAGTCAAACAGAATGCACCTAGCAACTCGCCGCGCGCAAGCGCACGTAAATATTTCTCTTTTTGCTCGCCATTACCAAATCGTAGTAAGGGTGAACAGACCACAGAGTTCTGTACGCCCATCACCGTGCAGCACGAAGCGTCTCCTGCCGCGATTTCTTCCATTGCCAAAGCGCAAGCGACATGATCCGCACCTGCGCCATCCCACTCCACAGGTACCAACATTCCCAACAAACCCAGTTCCCCCATTTGTTCAACGGCATCATGGGGAAAGGTCGCCGCACGATCCCATTCAGCGGCATTCGGTGCCAGTTGTTCCTGTGCGAACTGTCGCGCCATGTCGCGAATCATGATTTGTTCTTTGGTAAGTTGCATCGCCATTTAAACGCTTGTATGCAGATTTACGGCGAAAGGCGCGGCGTAAATAATAAAACCCGACGTGAAAATAACGAAAAAAGCGACGGAGATGCAATTCGACAAACCAAAATAGATAATTTGCTCGATTGCACGTGCCAGCCAAAAGATAGCAATCAAGGCTAGCAAACTGTTACCAAGGGGCGTAGTAATAAGTTCTTCTGTGTGTACTATCGAGATGAAGGCAAATATCAAGAACACGAATGTAAGGCATAGATTGAGAATCGGCACAACCGCTTGATTTATTCTATTCAGCTTAGGCAGTTCTGAGCTCCAGTTAAACAAACGCCAGAACAAAACATGAAAGACAGCGAAGGCGATGCTGTACAAACCACCAATGATTAGGATGGTGCGCACGAGTTAGCAGGTTCGTTCCACGCCAATTGCCGTCGCTTCGCCGCCACCGATGCATAGTGACGCAACGCCGCGTCTTAAATCGTAGCGTTCCAGTGCGGCGAGCAAAGTAACGATAATTCTTGCACCGGATGCTCCTATGGGATGACCCAGTGCGCAGGCACCACCGTGAACGTTTACTTTATCGTGAGGAATTTTTAATTCCTTCATAGCAGCCAGGGTAACGACGGCAAACGCTTCGTTGATTTCGAACAAATCAACATCGTCTACCGACCAATTTTGCCATTGTAATAATTTTCCAATCGCCGATACTGGCGCTGTGGTAAACCACTCGGGAGAATGCGCATAAGACATATGGCCAACAATCCGTGCGATGGGTGTTGTTCCCCTATCCTCCGCCACTTGCAATGTCATTAACATCAATGCGGCCGCACCGTCGGAGATAGAACTCGAATTCGCCGGCGTTACGGTACCGTTTTCTCGAAATGCCGGTTTCAGCTTCGGAATTTTCTCAGTGTTTGCTTTGTGTGGTTGTTCGTCTTGGGAAATAACTTGCTCTCCAGCTCTTGTATGGACAGTGACGGCTTGTACTTCACGCTCGAAAGCCCCGCTGTCGATCGCTTTTTTTGCGCGTGTCAGTGACTCGATGGCGAATTCATCCTGAGCTTGGCGGCTAAAACTATAGTACTCGGCACAATCTTCGGCGAAGGTTCCCATCAACCGTCCTTTATCATAAGCATCTTCCAGACCATCGAGGAACATGTGATCAACCACTTGTGCGTGACCGAGGCGCAAACCAACGCGCGCACGCGGCAGCAGGTAAGGGGCATTGGTCATACTTTCCATGCCACCCGCCAGCATGATCTGACTCGTGCCCGCCTTGATTTGATCATGTGCCAACATGGCGGCCTTCATTCCCGATCCACAGATTTTATTAACCGTTGTACAACCCACGGATTTTGGAATACCTGCACCCAGCGATGCTTGACGGGCGGGCGCCTGCCCCAAACCCGCGGGTAAAACGCAGCCCATGATCACTTCGCTAATGTCTTCGCCGTTTACATTAGCTTCTTCCATTGCCGCTTTAATGGCGGTTGTCCCGAGTTGCGGCGCTGCCACGTCTTTTAAAGCTCCCTGAAATCCGCCCATGGGTGTGCGGCTCATTCCGGTGATGACGATTGAGTCTTTGTCTATATTCATCACATTCTCCGAGTCGAGTAGGAGCCAGCTTGCTGGCGAACGGTGCTTGTAATAGATACTGATTCGCGAGCAAGCTCGCTCCTACAATATTCGATATGTCCTACATGGTTTCCTCAAACAACTCTCTACCAATTAACATACGGCGCACTTCGCTAGTTCCTGCACCGATTTCATAGAGTTTGGCGTCTCTTAGAAAACGCCCTGTTGGGTAATCGTTTATATAACCATTGCCACCCAGGGCTTGGATAGCCTCCAATGCCATCCACGTCGCTTTTTCCGAAGAGTAAAGAATAGCGCCGGCGGCATCTTTACGCGTCGTTTCACCACGGTCGCAAGCTCGTGCAACGGCATAAACGTATGCTCGGCAGGCGTTTAAAGTAGTGTACATATCGGCAAGCTTACCCTGCATAAGTTGAAACTCACCGATAGGTTGATCGAACTGTTTGCGTTCATGGACGTAAGGCACCACCACGTCTATACAGGATTGCATGATGCCCAACGGCCCGCCCGCTAACACCGCGCGCTCATAATCCAGCCCACTCATCAAAACACGCACGCCCTTGTTGATTTCGCCCAAAACGTTTTCTTGCGGTACTTCGCAGTTTTCAAACACAAGTTCGCAGGTGTTGGAACCACGCATACCTAGTTTGTCGAGCTTTTGTGCAGTGGAGAATCCTTTAAACTCTTTTTCAATCAAAAACGCAGTAATGCCGCGCGGGCCCGCATCCATATCTGTTTTTGCATAGACAACCAACACGTCAGCGTCAGGCCCGTTGGTAATCCACATCTTGTTACCGTTGAGAACATAATGATCGTTGTGCTTTTCAGCACGTAATCGCATACTCACTACATCGGAACCGGAACCTGGTTCGCTCATGGCCAACGCACCAACATGTTCGCCGCTGATGAGTTTCGGCAAGTAATAATTTTTTTGTACTTGCGAGCCATTGCGCCGAATCTGGTTTACGCATAGATTGGAATGTGCACCGTAAGACAATCCCACCGACGCTGAGGCACGGCTGATTTCCTCCATGGCGACAACATGTTCCAGATAGCCCATACTGGCGCCGCCATAGTCTTCTTCGGTAGTAATACCTAATAGGCCCATGTCGCCCATTTTTCGCCAAAGGTCCGCGGGAAATTCATTGTTTCTATCGATTTCTGCCGCGCGCGGAGCGATTTCGGTCTGGGCAAATTCGTGTACCGACTCCCGTAACATGTCGGCGGTCTCGCCCAAGGCAAAATTTAAACTGGGAATTTGAGAAGACATATCGGCATTTTTACTTGGGGTTATTTGTTGTGCGGCAAATCAAAGTTTGTAAAAGGGTGGCGCAAAGTGTTGACTGTGAGTTCTTTATCGAACGGACATCGACTCGTGACACGACTAGGGTTTTTCCCGGTCGAACCACTTCACCTATGGCAACCAGCAGCTCGCCATCGGCGGGTGCGACCAGGTTCATTTTATACTCTACGGTGAGAACATCCGAGTTTGCCGGCATCAATGTATAGGCCGCATAACCCCCTGCGGTGTCTGCGATAGTGCTGGTAATGCCCGCGTGGAAGAACCCATTTTGCTGGGTCAGGTCGGCCCTGTAAGGCAGGCGGATTTCGCATTTGCCGGGCTGCAAGTCGCTCAGTTCCGCGCCGATTAATGTCATCGCGCCTTGCCGGGCAAAATTGTTTCGGACACGGTTTTGATAATGTGGGTCGACCGGCTTCACTCGTTCGAATAGATTATCCTTTGGTTATTTGTGAATAGAGCGTACTTTAATTGACGTTTACGTAAACGTCAATTAATTTCAACTTTCAGTTAAGTCTTTGAAACTAAAAAATAAATTGAACGATAGAGGTACTAGTATCCATCTATTTCCGAGGATTGACGTTTTTGTTGGCGTATGAGTTTTTACTTGCTGTAACCCATCTGTTGCTGGAGAAAGTTTGTTATTCGATTTGGCGGACCAGCGTTGTGGCGATAAGAGTGTGGAAGCGTTTTGCACAAGACAAGAAGCTATTGATATCGCGCCAGCAAACTGAACGATCACTTCTCACCAAGAAATAAAATTTTATGGTAACGCGTTCATATAATTTGAGTTATATGGTTGATTGTTCACACAGAGCGATAGTGTCACTTTATACGTTGCAACTTATTTGAGTTTAAATCGTAACCATCTAAATTTCATTCAGTTTTTCCATCTCACCCATATGGGTGAGGCGAAAAAGTCTCACCCATTTGGACGATGTTTTTTTTGAGAAATAAGCGTACAGTATTTTTTGTCTCCGCACATTCAGGACCATCAATAGAGGGTATAGGGATACGGAGGCGTTTCTTTCAACTTTTACGGATACATAAAGGAGGATCCGTCAATGAAAAAAACTGTATTAGCTGCAATGTTCGCACTGCCCATGGCCACTGGTGTTGCCTTGGCCGACGAGGGCACTTTTCACGCGCTGTCTGATGGCGTCAACGTAGCACCGATGACCGACACCCAATTGGACACGGTCAAAGGTGGGTTTTTCGACACTTGCGTCGTTTGCGACCAAGACAACGCATCTCTCGTTGGCCAGCTCAATGCATCTCTATTGAGCGCTTTACTGGCACAGACAAACACTGCGTTGGTTGGCCAGAGTAACGATATCGATATTTAATCTAACATTGATGATTTAGTAGAACATCGATAAGTTAATTTATTTGAACTAATAGCACCCGCGTCGCTGTATGAAGATCACACACAGCGACGCGGGTGCGGTTTTTAAGCTTACGAGGCGGACATAAGGATAGGTTTGTAAGACATACAAATTTAATTTCATTCACATTTTCACACTTTAAATTAAGGGGTAGTGCGATGAAATATCTAGTGACCTACATCTTATCATTCGCAATTTTAAGTTTCGGGCCGAGTGCCGCCGGAGAGTTGTCAATCACCAACGAGCCGGTTGCATTTTACGCGTTAACGGGCTTACCTACCGAAAAACTCAATAAATTGGACAGCGAACAGTTGTCTTTAGTGCGTGGTAATTTCGTTGAAATTGGAGACGTAAACGTTGAGATCGGAGATGTGCACATCAATTCCGATATTAACATTGCAATAAATCTAGCATTTATCATCCAAGCGAATATTTGTGCCATTTGCGATAGTGTTATTCAAGGCAACATCGCAGGCAGCATTCAAGGGGTAGATATTAATTAAAGCGCAAAAGCCGCGCTTAATTTTATGTTTTGAATTGGGGCGTTCACCAAGGACGTGGGCGTATTGCGTTAGTGACTAATCCAGCAAAATCGACTTGAACTCAAGCACTTGAGACCGGCCATAACCAGAAAAAGCTACGTAAAATGATGATAAACAAACACCCGCTACTCATCACTTTTGTTTCACTCTCATTTGCACTTTTGTTATCGAGGCAATCACTTGCCCAAACAGATTCAAACGAGGTCGTAGGAGACGAAACTCAACCGTCTCAAGAGGACCTGGCGCTAGATGCCGAACGAGCGTTAGACCAGTTTTTACGGGGACAAAAGATTTTGTTTATGCGCGGTGAGTTGGAACTCGAGTGGAGCACGGTGTATAGCTCTGACTCTGGAACTAACGTTCGTGTTGGAGGATTGGTGTTTCCAGAACTAACCTCTCGAAGTCTTGTTAATAGTATGCTCGCGAGGTACGCATGGACGGACGACCTAGAAGTCAACTTACTCGTGCCGCTTGTTTATGCTGAATCAGATCCCGATTCAGCTTTTCTCGATATAAGTGGCCAAGAGTCCGCTTTCGAAGAACAAGATGATTTTGGGCTCGGAGACATTCGTGGAGGTGTGAGGTATCAGCTATGGAGAGAGCAAGACAGTCGGCCAGATTTAGCGCTGGCTTTTTATGTTAAATCGGATACAGGTGATGATCTCCAGGGCACTGGGAATTGGGATGTAGGCGCACGAACAACTTTCGTAAAAACTATGGATCCTGTCGTTTTTTTTGGTGGCTTCGGGTATACCGCCACCTTGGAGAGTGACGATCTGGACCGGGGGGATGAAGTTTTTATTCAATTTGGCACGGGTTTTTCAGTTAATGATCGCGTTAGTTACAACTTGCAAGTCGTTGGGCGTGCGATGGGTAAAGCTGAATTCGATGGTCAGAGCTTGGATGGAACCGATAGGGAGGTCGTGGGTCTTCAATTTGGTACGACGACACTCGCCAGAAAGAATCTATTCTTTGAGCCATTTGTTAATGTGGGGCTAACTGAGGACGCCCCGGATGTGGTGCTAGGAATCAATATCCCATACCGTTTAAAACGGCGATTTCCATTACCTTGGCCTAAAACAGAGCTAAACCAAGCTCAGACGTGGTTTGACACGTCACTTGCTAGCCTTGAACAATCACAGCGAGTTTTTCCGCGTTCCACCGAATCATCGTCCAATATGAATAATTCAACAGACATTGGTAGCGAAAGCGAAAGAGGTTGGACTATTCGGATAGGAACTTACACCAAAGCAGAAAATGCCAATCGTGTATATGATAGTTTACGTGAAGAGGGATTTCAGCCTTCCACGACAAGAGTCAATTTAGAAAATGGTTTGCAAGCACTCCGAGTATGGCTTGGCCCATTTCCGCAACAAAAAGATGCTAAAGATGTTTTGCCCGCAGTTGAACAACTAGTAGGTTCCAAGGGTCTAATAACTTGTCTACACTGTATTCCTAGCTAGAGGTAATAAAAAATGCTAAAGGATTGGCAAAATCGATGGACGCAAGGCAATATTGTACGACTCACCGCAATTAGTTTCTTGTTAGTTATATCCGGCCTATGTACTGCGGATCAACTGTCAAACGGTCAAGTCACCAAAAAACGTCATACGTTAAAGGATTTACGTGACCGATATGTAGTAAAACAAGAACTGGATTACTCTTGTGGTGCCGCGGCGTTGGCCACGTTGCTTAAGTACTATTACAACGACATCACGAACGAGCAGGAGATTCTCGAGATATTGACCCACGGTTTGGATGAAAACGAAAAAACTCAAAAACAACTGTTTGGTTTTTCGCTATTAGATTTGAAACGCGCCGCGGAGAAAAAGGGCTACCGCGCGGGAGGATTCAAAATAACCGTCGATCAGCTTGTGCAATTGTCAGCTCCAGTGATCGTATATGTTGAACCCTTGGGTTACAGGCACTTTGCAGTGCTACGCGATGTAGCCGGGGATCGCGTATTGTTGGCAGACCCGTCAAGAGGTAATTTAAGAATGACCATCAATCGCTTTAAAAAAGAATGGAATGGTATAATTTTTGTGCTTGGGAAAGAGAATGAAGAGAATATCGTAGGATACCCACTCGCGGTACCCTCTCGAAGAGACATCCAGCCAGAACGACTCCGTGTAGATAGGATGATGGAAATTGGAATTCGGTCGACTGGCATCATCCCGCCCGTTAACATCAATTAATTCCAAAGATATTTCTATCTTCTAGGGTGGCTGCGCAAAGGCTGACTAGTCGAAATTTAGGTATTTTCTTGAATTACGGTCGCGTCGTTCGTTTGACTCGTAGATGACGGATCAGTAGTCGTGTTGGTCTGATTCACGTTATCTACATTTGACTGCGTGGCGCCGGTGGAGGTTGTTTGAGAGTCGTTTTGTGACGTTGGTTCAGTTTGGTTTGATTGATTAGCTGAACTTGTCGTAACACCCTCACTTCCAACGCCGCTACTGGAAGAACCACCACCGCATCCCGCCAATGATAATGAAGCAAGTATTGCGACGACACTTGTTGCAAGTTTGTATCTTGCCATCTTTCGCTTATATGTTAGACCTGAGACGACTTTTACGAGATCCTCCGCCACCGCTGTGCTGTATAAGAACCTGTCTGTACGCTACTTAGTCTAAACGTAAAATTAGTCTGAACGTAAAAATCCAAGGAACGTTATAAATCTAAACCTTGAATAATGCCGCCTACATTACCCTGAATAACTCCTTCACATAAGGCACATATATTCAGTTGTGTAATATTCGCGAGGTTTAGACCAATATTGATTTCAAGATCTATATTGGTGTCTGGAATAACAACGTTGATATCACCTGTTTCAACCAATCCTCCTTGGATAGTTGCCAGGTGGTTGTCTGAAAATTGCGCTAACTTGGCAGACTGTATCCCACTCAACGCGTAAAATGTATCATCCATTGCCGATGCAGTTATCGGCGAAAGCGCGAGCGTGGCTCCGATAATGTAACTGATACTAATAGTTTTCATCATGAACTCCTCTACCTCAAAAGAACGCGGGGTGTATGCTTGCGACTATGAATACACGCGAGCCTGTACACCCCGCTCCAATTTTTACAATTATAATGATCTAGAGAAAAACAAAGATTCTAGATATTAATATTGTTTGTTTGCACGACAGCCGCGGCATTGTTTTGCAGTACGCCAATGCTTGCTGCTGAGGCGTTGATTTGGTTAACTAACGACGCATTGTCTTGGTCGCAAACGATGCAAGTGTCGAAAAACCCACCTTTGACCGTGTCCAATTGGGTGTCGGTCATCGGTGCTACGTTGACGCCATCAGACAGCGCGTGAAAAGTGCCCTCGTCGGCCAAGGCAACACCCGTGGCCATGGGCAGTGCGAACATTGCAGCTAATACAGTTTTTTTCATTGACGGATCCTCCTTTATGTATCCGTAAAAGTTGAAAGAAACGCCTCCGTATCCCTATACCCTCTATTGATGGTCCTGAATGTGCGGAGACAAAAAATACTGTACGCCTATTTTTCAAAAAAAACATCGTCCATATGGGTGAGACTTTTTCGCCTCACCCATATGGGTGAGATGGAAAGACCGAATGAAATTTACGCGGTTAGGGTCTGACTTGCGTCAAGCTGAAACAGTGGCAGATCCTTCTTCAACGCAAATGTCGCCATCCAGTTTCAGAAATGTCTGGGAAAGCAAACGCACGAGATCTACTTGTCGATGAGTTTTTGTTTTATAAAAGATGGCCTTCAAATGAGTACGGGCTGTGTTTAGGCTCATCTTAGATTTCTCGGCAAACTGTTCAACAGACAAACCCTTCAACACAGCCTCGGTCAGTTTGCTCTCAGTTTCTGTTAAACCGAACATCGATTGAAGTACCCGTAGTGGAATGGAATTCGGTTCCGCAGGGTTAATTACCACAATAATCGCCGATGCCCGAACCAGGGGAGCTGCAGGTTCTGTTAGCCTGGCGCCCCAAATTTGATATGTTTGACCCGTTGCATCTAGTTCTATGGTCAAGGCTTTATATGGCTCACTGCTTTCCGCGATCCCGAGCACTTGGTCTAGAAAGCCTTTTAGCTCTAACGCTAACGCATCTGTGGTGGCCGAAAGTTCACCGCCGGCGCAGGTCAGAACATGACCTGATTCCGTGAGTTCTTTCGCAGATTGGTTGCAACGCAGAATATGATAATTACAATCTATAACAATTGTAGGGTACGCCAATCGCTCTAATAGCGCATGTAATAGCGCATCAGATGTAGCTTGTGTTGCTGTTGCGTGCTCATTATCCCTAACGGCCAGTCGCTGTACGGCTATCTGGTCTTGAGCTTCAAAGTCATTCATCCCCCTTTGCCTCCCGTCAACGCGTGGTTAGGATGTTGTTAACTAAGTTCTCAGCCCATTTTATTACTAATTCTTAGTATTCATATAGTCATCACATGTAGTTTAAGTATCACTTCATAAAATACATCTTGTCTACTGAATTTGGGGCAGAAAAGACGAACGGTTAGTAATCACCGACCGATGGTGTTAATTTGTCATCACCTCATTTTCAATATTGACTAAATATTAGACCGTTATGCGAGATAGAAGTTTGATACATGCCAATCTATACAACATAAACGTCAGACCCAAATTTATGTTCGATATATTCGTTGTTGTGGTTTGATTAGCCAAGATGACTAGGTTTAAGTATAGATTGAAGAACAAAAAGCGAATCTTCGAAATATCTTTGAGGAGCAAGTAGAGTTGGTAAGATCGCTCACGGTCCTGTTCTGGGTAGCGCTCATCTACATATGGTCGGATAGCAGTAATGCAGGAGATGCCCTGCGAGTAGATCCAGAAAATCGAAAGTGTGGTAACTCGCTTGTTAGTGTGTTTTGCACCATACAAAATGCTATCGATGCAGCACCATCAAATTCGACCATCAATATTGCACCAGGGAAATATGATTTTTGGGGCGATGCACTAACCATAGATAAAAGTCTTGCTCTGTACGGTGCAGGCTCGGACAAAACAATTCTGGATGGCGGGGGCGATAACCCAGAATCTTTGATTAACATCTCCCCGTCAGCGGAAACCGTGACGATTCGGAGTATGACCTTAATGAATCGCATTCGCAGCGGTTCACGTGAAATGGGTCCCGGAGCGATTGACCACAGTGGTGGCGATCTAATGGTTAGTGACCTGGTCATGCGGGAAAACCAAGGAGGGTGGGGTGGTGCCGTGCGGATTCGCAGTGAGTTTGGCGAGATTATTTTTGAAGACGTTACTATCGAAAAAAATACGGCTTTTACGGGTGCCGCCATTTCCTTTTACGATGGTCCCGGCGCACGACTAGAAATTAGAAATAGCAAATTCAGTAATAACTCGGCCGTGTTTTCAGGTGGTGCTTTATTTTGCCGTGATCTTGGAGAGATGGAATTAGTCAACGTGGAGCTGTCAGGAAATCGTACTGGCAATACCGGCGGCGCTGTCCATGTATTCGCTCAAACAACAAGCACTAACATTAAAATAATGGATTCCAAGATTACAAAAAATATCTCCGGTAGTACGGGAGGTATCTCCGCCACGGGCGACGGTATTCAAATCATTCTTGAAAATACCGAGTTACTTGGAAATGTCAGCGAAGAGAACGCTGAAAAATCAGATTGCGGTTCGGATGCTGAAGGTGTGTTTATCTCAAAGGGAAATAACCGAATTGGGGTCGGCGATGGTTGTCACTTTACGTCAACCGGAAAAGATATTGTCGGAAGTCGAAAGAAACCAATCACAAAGTGACGCCACCTGGTCGTCTAACGCCACATCTTTTGTATTGGTGTACTAGGCTAGAGGCTCGTAACCGTTAAATTCATCAATCGTAAATCGCCTGAACTCGGCCACAAAGTAACCTATTGTTGGCGATGAAAATATGCCGGTTTATGGACGCATAACAGACCACAGCCGTATGCCCCGTTGCCTATTCAATCACCTCATTTAATGTATCGATAATAGGGCATTGGGGCACATTACCGCGTCGACACTTGGAGGCCATGGATCGTAATACCGATTCAATGTTGGTCAAATCCTCGATCTTGCGATGCACTGCTTCGGCGTGATTGAGGGTGATGGATTTCACTTCTGCACAGGTGAAGTTCGCCCCATCCACTAATGCCAGCAATTCACGGATTTCGTCTAAGCTGAATCCCAGTTCGCGGCAACGGCGAATAAAACACACCCGTTGGGTATCCACTCTAGTATACAGACGGTGACCACCTGCGGATCGGGGCGGCGGTGCCATTAATCCCACACGCTCATAGTAACGCACGGTCTCAATGTGACAGCCACTTTGCCGTGACAATTCACCAATACCAAAGGAATGCATTGTAAGTAGTCGTCCCTGAAGTATCAGCAAAACTGTTCAAATTTAGGTTGAATTGAAGTGATGTCAATCCAATTTTTCAACCACACAGTCCATTTTATCCGGGTGCAATAAAACTCCGCCAGTAACTTGGCGAAGTTGTAACCGGCCGCCGCTAATAGGGCGTTGATGCGATCACCCATCTCACCTTTGAGGTAATTGCGATTCATCCGATGATCAGCTTTTAAATGCCCGATAGTCGGCTCAATGGTACTGCGCCGTTTATACCAATTCTTCATTGTTCGGGTGAGCCGTTTGGGCAGTTTGTTGACCACATGCACCTTCGCCTGGCCGGTATAACCATGGCCTCGATATCCCCGGTCACAATACACATGAATCGGCGTTTGGCCGCTCAACGATTCAATCTGTTCAATCGATTGCTTTAGCGTATGGCCGTCATAAGGATTGCCGGCATGTCCAACGGCACCGACGATCCAGTTGCTTTTACTCGTGGTGGACACCGCCACTTTGTTGCCAAACTCATAGCGTCGATGAGCTTTGCCTTTGGCAATACACTTCACCTCCGGCGCATGCATTGAATACAGCTTATCTTTATCATGACGCTGTTGGCAATGAATGCACTTAGCTCGATGGATGAATTGGACCAACTCAGGATCGATGGAAGGCGCCTTGCGCTCAATATCCCGAATCACCCGGCCTAAATAGGTCTTGAGCTTGCGCGTTTGACCTCGGGCCCGTTTCATCTGTGAGGCATGCGCATAACGCGATTGTTTGATCAAGGCCCGTTTGCCTACCCGGACATAGCTTTGCCTTAACTCAATTCCGCGACGTTTCGCTTCTCGCACCAACACCACCCGGGCTTTATGATATAACCGCGCATCGGTGGGAAACGCCAGCGCTTTCTCCTGCACCGTCGTGTCCACATTGACATGGCGAAACTCACTGGCTTTGAGTAAGCCGCTGCGCTGCGCCAGTTCAATCGTTTCGCCTAACAATACCTCTAATTTATCCCCGACTCGATGACGCCATTTCACTAAAGAAGTCGGATGTAACGGCAATTCATGCTGTAAATACTCATACCCACAAAAACACTGCCAGTACGGATTCTCTACCCAACGCGCCACCACCGATTCATCCGATTCGTTAAACGCATACTTCAAGTAATGTAAGCCCACCAGCAATCGAGATGGCAACGGTGGCTGACCGGCCCCGGCCGTGTACAAACTGTCCAACTCGCTCTGTAAACGCGACCAGTCAATCCGTTCACTTAAGCCGATTAACGGGTGCGACAGGTTTAAAATCTGGGATAACTGGGCGCGGAATAAATCGGGATCGTTATCGGGCTTTTTTGGCTTCATCAATTGCAAGATATCCAGTCATTTCAATCACTTTCTTGCAATTCATTTTATCAAATAACAACCCTTTATTCATTTATTTCAATAACTTACATATAATTCAGGGACGACTAAGTACCCCTTGAATCTGTAGTCACTACAGATATTACACTGTAGCGGTCATGAACAAGAAACTGCTCACGACCGGCTTGATCGGAACCATTGTGACGGCACTGTGTTGTTTCACGCCGTTGTTGGTGGTCGCCTTGGGGGTGCTGGGGTTATCGGCCTGGGTGGTGGGATTGGACTACGTATTATTTCCCCTATTGGCGCTGTTTATTGGCATAACGGTGTACGCCTTATATTACAAAAAGACACCACGATAACGATTGAGTACCAGTCCACATTGACCTGCCCGCAGTGCGGTTTCGAGAAAACAGAGACCATGCCGACCGATCAGTGTGTGTTCTACTATGAATGTGAGAACTGCGATGTGTTGCTCAAACCAATGCCCGGGGACTGTTGTGTGTTTTGTTCCTTTGGAAGCATACCCTGCCCACCGGTTCAGACGGATAATGCATGTTGCTAACCAGCGCTATACGATGCAAGAGAAGTTTTAAAGCTTTTCTCTCTGCAATATCTGCGTGGGCCATCAAGAGACATTTTTTCGACGTCAAAGAGCCGTCAGCTTACCAATGTATTACAGACGATAGGTGTACCGTCCAACGGTCCCCTCTTGTCGAATCGCCACCTTTTACCCGACTAGCAGTCTGTCGGACTTTGATTTGAGATCGGTGATGATAATCAGCGATTAGCATAACAAAGAAGATATTGTGGGCGTATGATGAAATTTGTTCAAGCGGATCGAAACCAGCCATTCTTGTTGCCGCCGGATTTGCGCGACTGGCTACCGGCAGATGATTTGGTGCATTTTGTAGTAGAAGCGGTGGAAAGAGTTCCGGTGGATCGTTTCAAGGTCAATATGCGCGGCACGGGTGATGCGCAATATCATCCGCAGATGATGTTGTCGCTGCTGATTTACTGTTATGCGAACGGGATTTTTTCATCACGGCGGATAGAGCGTGCGACCTATCGAGATATAGGAGTGCGATTTATCACGGCCAACTGTCATCCTGACCACGACACGATCTGTGCATTTCGTCGGGGGAATGTGTCAGCGATTAGCGAGAGTTTTGTGCAGGTACTGCTGATGGCGAAGGAGTTGAAATTGCTGAAGGTGGGCAAGGTGAGTGTGGACGGTACGCAGGTCAAGGCGAATGCGAGCAAACGGCGCAGTATTCGTTATGACCGAGCGCAGGAGTTGCGGGAGCAACTGGATCTAGAGATCAGGGGTTTGTTGGATCAGGCGGAGAAAGCGGATGCTGAAGGGGGTCAATATTCGATGCAAATACTCCCCTCTAGTACAAATGGGAGACCCCCCAGCTTTGCTGGGGAGGCATTCACAGTTTGACAAATCCGGGAAACGCATAGTGACTCCAAAGCGTGAGCCGCCAAGCAGCACGCAGAGGAGTCACCATGAGAAAAGTCGACAGTTTAAGTCATACCCGTTGGGAGTGTAAGTACCCTGTTGTTTTTATTCCGAAATACCGAAAGAAGCGGATATTCGGTCAAGTTCGGCGAGAATTAGGAGAAGTCTTTCACCGTTTGGCCCATCAGAAAGAAAGCCGGATTGAACAAGGCCACTTAATGCCGGATCATGTGCATATGCTGTTATCGATCCCACCGAAGTATGCGGTATCGCAGGTGGTGGGATTTATCAAAGGTAAAAGTGCGATCCACATAGCCCGTACCTATGCAAGGCGCAAGCGCAATTATGTGGGTCAGCATTTTTGGGCCAGAGGCTACTTTGTCTCGACGGTAGGTCGGGATGAGGAAGTGATCAGACAATACATCAAGTCCCAAGAGGCGGAAGATCGTCGAGTCGATCAGTTCACCTTGGTATAGTCAACAACCGCTTTGAGCGGTTCACAATTAAAGCCCCCGGCTTTGCCGGGGGATGCTTACTGGGTCAGTTTTAAATGCAAATCAACATCCACGAGATATCTTTGCTGTTGGATGACGAACTTGAATCGCGATCTAGCCCGAATGTTTCACCAGTAAGGCAGTAATCCCGATTTATTCGCTCTAAACAAGATTTTAAGCGATGTGTCATACGCATACGCGTTGCTACGTTTCTGTTGCCCGATTCCTCAAGATAAAAAACGGTGTTTTGGGGTTGATGGTCAGATTTTGTGTCAGAGGTGCCCTGACCTGACGGTCATTTATTGAGCTGAAGTGATCGGGCTGTTGTTATTCTGGAGCAAGCCGTGCCGCAACGGTTCGGAACAGTTTCTGATGGGGGTAAGCACTGGACAATAGGAATCGGATGCGCCGTGTATTGCTCAGGATGACCGCACCAATCTTGAGTAGTTTCAAACGAATGGTCCCCACATAAGCCCTGGCCAGCTCAGTACCCTTAAGACCCAGTCGGCGGATCGATTCGAGCAGAATATACGCCAGCGAAGAAAGCAGTAAGCGAAACTGGTTGGGCCACCACCGATGGCAGGAAGTACGATCAGCAAACAGATCAAGTTGCTGCTGCTTGATCAGATTCTCCATATCACCTCGGGCACAATACAGGCGATCATATAGAGCCTGCGGATCACCCTGAAGATTGGTGACGATATAACGGGGATTGCGCCCCACAGGGGTCACCTCTGCTTTGGCAATGATTCTGCGCGCATGGTCCCAGCTACGAGCGCCGTAACGCAACTCGGTAAACCAGCGTACCGGCTGGCCGGTTGCCTGCCGACATTGCTCAGCCTGTGTCATCAGGGGCCGCAGGCGAGCATTAAGACGCTTATTCTTCGCGATCCCTACGATATAACCTACCTCATGACGTTCACACCAAGCCAGCATTCTCCAGCGACAGAACCCCGAGTCTCCCCTGAAGATGATCTGCACATCGGGCCATGTCTGGCGTAAGCGTTTGACCAGTAATGCCAAAATCGCCCAGCCATGTTGGGCTCCGTCTATCTTGCTCGGACGAAGATAGCTGACCAACAAACGATCCTGGCAGAATACATACAAAGGCAGAAAGCAGTAATGGTCATAGTATCCATGGAAGAACCGACCTTCCTGCTTTCCATGCACCCGGTCGTCCGTCGCATCAAAATCCAGAATAAGCTGCTTGGGCGCCTGTTTGAACGAGGTAATAAACTGATCCACTATAACAGCATGAATCCGCCAGGCCGCCTGACGATCCGCACGATTCTCAAAGCGGGATAAGGTCGCACTGCTGGCGAGCGATTGATCACGGTTAAGCGCCGTTTGCAGGGCAATGTCGTTTCGAAGTTCGCGGTGATCATTCAGATCTTCATAGCCCAGGGCCAAGCCGTACACACGCTGTTGGAGCAGGCTCAACGTAGTGTGAAGACAACTCTTTCGACGACGTGGATCCTCCAGTACCGATGCTATCGACTGAGACAACCGCAACTGCTTGTCCACTTCTCGCAACAGCAGCACACCACCGTCACTGGTGATGGCGCCGCCATCAAAATCAGCCTCAATCTTACGCCGTTTAAACCCTGGAAATTCGAATGTAGATTGGTTACAGTTTGTCACCGGCGGAGCCTCCCGAAGATTCAATCTAAGTAACTGAATTATATCGGATTTACAGGCTTCGCCGTTTTTATTGGTGAAATATGCGGGCTAGATCACCAAATCGTGACTAAAAAACGCGAATTGATTAACGGTGAATAACACAAGTCCCGTAGGAATTTAGTTTTTGTTTATTCATAGTGCTTCAATACTATGCAATACTAAGGGGGGTCCGCACAGCCCCTCAAAGCTTTCGAGTATGGTATTACCGCACCCAGGTTTCGACCCTCAGTTTCGGTACCCGTTTGAACTCACGCACATTGTTAGTCACCAAAGTAGCGTTTATGGAACGCGCATGAGCAGCAATCCATAAATCATTGGGGCCAATCGGTTTGCCCTTGGTTTCGAGGTGAACTCGGATACTGGCGTACTCGGGAGCGGTATCCTGTCCCAGATCCAAGACCTCGATGCCTTCTAAGAAACGGTCTAACAACACACGATTGGCTTTGGGTCGACTAGAACGTAGATTGCCGCGTTCCAGTTCCGCATACACCACCACAGAGATGACACAGTCACCAGGCTCTGCTTTGGGTTTTATCTTGGGATGATTGTTAATCAGGTAGATACACGTATCGGTATCTAGCATATAGGTCATTAATCGAACGACTCGCGCTCTTCCAGGGGCAACAAGTCCTCATCATTAAGTGCCGCCTCGACAAAGTCTTCACTTAGCGCTTTGCCCGCCACACGCAGATCTTCCCAGCTGGTCGGAATCGGTGTTAGCAGGATGGATTTGCCTTGTCGGCGTATCTTTACCGTATCGCATTTAAAGCGAAAGCGCTGTGGCAGACGTACTGCCTGCGATGTCCCGCTCATGAAGACCTTGGCGGTATCCGTGGTTTTGGGTTGAGTGTTATTCATGATTCAGACGCGATCACTACACACGTGGCATTATAGCGCTAAATATATATATGTACAATATATATCATTAATCATCGATCATGTTGACCTTTGCGCATATGACCAGCGCTTTGACACGTGTAGTCGGGAGCTACGTCGAACGAAAAATCACCCATATGGGGTACAAACCTGTAAAAGTACCAGAAGCCCCATAGAGAATTGTCTAACTCATTGATGAGCAAGAGGAAATCGGGAAATCGTGCCCCCCAATTTTAAGCCCGTTTTTAGAGCAAAAAATGGTAGGTTTTAAATTGACGTAACTATTTGTTTTGATGTGGGAAACACACTTTGGCCGTGGGACAATTGGTACCTTTGCCGGAATGGACCCTAATTCGGTTCGCCAACCGCACCACTAGCGAGCGGACTTTAGATACTCTGCAATTTCTGACTGACCAGCATACTCCGCCCAGCCCTGGGGTGTCGCGCTGTGGTGAATGTCCTTTATATCGAGTCGCGCTCCGGCTTCGACAAGCACCTGAACGACGTCTGCCTGCCCAGCCAAAGCCGCCTGATGTAACGGGGTTGAATGAGCATGACACCCTTGCGGATTAAACCGATTTGGGTCTTCACCCGCAAGCAATAGCATGCGTACGATCCGTGCGTGTCCAAACTGTGCCGCCAACGCTAACGCTCGGTGCTTATGTGTCGCGTTTGCCGAGGACAAAAGCCTGTGCACGTCGTCAGTCTTGCCAGTAGCGGCAGCCACAGTGAGATCGACTGTTGCGCCCCTTTCAAGCAACGCGTCAACGGCCTCGAATTCACCGTGTGCAAGCGCTGATGGCATGGCATAGTCAGGATTGGCGCCGTAGTCACATAAAATATGAATAAGTGGGACCTGCACACTACATTCCCGCGGCACACGTCCTGTGCAGACGAGTCCAAGTATAGAATCAATGCTGTCTCGGTCTGACTTCGCGCCCGCATCAAGAATTACTCGGGTAATATCAACAATATTCGGAGGCAAATGATCATGGCGTACGGGGTTCTCAGCAACGAATTCCAGCAATGTTGGGTTTCTAAAGTAGTTTTCGCCTTCGAATATAAGGCGCTGAGTCACCAGATCGGAATGAGACGCTAAGTGGGTGCGCAAACCGTCCGCGTCTCCCTCGTCGAGTAAATCTAACGCTTGTCGAAACACTGGGTCTTCGATTCGCTCATGATGTGGCAGATCAAAATTAACCCGGTCTGATTGATCAACGACAGTTCTCAGGCGCGACCAGCTTGGAAAACCGTACTCACGGGCAATTGTCAGTTGTGCATCCGATAGGGTGAATGTCGCTGCGTCGATTACGGAGCCGGTCGCCGAGTTGAATTTCGGGTGAAATTCCCTGATCCGTTGGTACGCTTGAGGGACCGCTGCGCGACGGTCGTTAAGTAAATCCTTGGCTTGGTGTTTGAGGTGTTCGATATCCGGGTTAAACGGCAAACGTTTGGTGGGCATAAGAACTCTCCTTTTACGTAGTCCGCCCGATATCCGCATTTGCGGGCAAAAAGGTTAGTTCATTGAGTTGAATCGTTTGTCTCGGAGGATGGACTTCTGTCCTGCCCGCGGATTGGATGCGCCCTCAACACATATCGGTATCGTATCATAACAGATGTGTTTGTAGCCACTGCAACCATGTACCCACAGGACGTAAATTTCCTGTAGCTATTACAGATAAGTACCGTTAGAACCCAAACGATCGTGCGATGAGCGAATCGTCTGTAATTCCTCAAAGCCATACGACCACAGTACGCGTTGATGTGCTTTGCATGGTTTCGCTTATTTGTCGCCTACGCTGTGCCATTCTTTTGAACGTACCCAGGTTACTATGATCGTTTTATGGGAAGATATTTGATTTGCGTTTCATTATAGCCAATCAATCGCTATGGCGATTCCATTGTTACCGTCTTACTGGTAAAAATGGTCTATGCGAGTCTTTAGATTACTAAACGCCAATACCCAAGGGATATTGTGCCTGATGGCGGCGCTCGTCTTCTTGACGGTGAGCGATTCCATTATCAAGTGGCTCAGCCCCTACTATGCACTGCACGAGATTATGTTGCTGCGTTCGTGTTTCGCGATGATCTTGGTAGCGGTCTTTGTGTATTTGGAAGGTGGTTTAGTCACGCTTAAGACCCGACGACCGGCACTTCATCTACTGCGTGGTACATTGCTTGTGTTCGCCAATATGTTCTTTTTTCTAGGTCTGGCAACGATGTCGCTGGCCGAAACAGTAGCGCTCTTTTTTACCGCCCCGCTGTTTATCTGTCTGTTGGCGCAGCCAATCCTCGGTGAGAAAGTCGGTATCGTGAGGTGGTTAGCGATTGGTTTCGGTCTTTGTGGTGTTGTTATCATGCTACGCCCTGGCGCTGATGTGTTTGCGCTATCCAGTCTGTTACCGATAATGGCCGCGTTGACCTATGCCACTATGCAAATGGTCACCCGCAAACTCGGCATGCAGGATTCGGCCGGAACACTAACATTCTATATCCAGATCGCGTTTATCTTGATCGGCGCGATCATGGGGTTACTGATCGGTGATGGTCACCTGAATAACAATGCGAATCCCACTTTCGATTTTCTAATGCGTGCATGGGTGTGGCCCGATGGCGAGCACCTTCGCTTACTTGCTTTGTGTGGGCTGATAGTGGCGTGCGGGGGCTACCTCATGTCACAAGCCTATCGGCTTGCGCAAGTATCCGTGGTTGCGCCGTTTGAATACACCTCTTTGCCCTTCGCGCTCATTGTCGGCTTCATTGTGTGGGGAGACTGGCCAGATTGGATTTCGCTCGTCGGAAGCGCGTTGATTGTTGTCGGCGGATTGATCATCGCTTTATTCGAGCGTAGCATCAACGCAAAACCGATTAGGGACGTATTTCGGGACTGAGATTTGTCCTCGCCCTTTGTTGATGCGCAGTATCACGTGTGCTAATACGCTCGTGTCTTGAGCACAACGGTCAACCGTTTATCCAGACAGCTTGCTTTCGGCCACATTAACCACAAACGGACCTTTATCGGTTCTTGTTTTTGTGTCCGTTAATGATTAGCGTTATTGGACGGCCGCGGAGGCGGCACGCGCAGTGAATGCGCTGCGTTGGGAGCGGGTGTCGAATAACGTCCAGGGGAGGAAACCGCGGTTTGCTGGCTATGGGGATTATTCAGGGATGATGGTCATTAATGTGCTGGATGTAGACGTCAGCGGGTGGTGAGCCGACGTGATCAACGCCTGATGGGTTCGATTTACAGATAGATTTGTTGCGGGTAGTGGTAGGTAGGGGATAGTGGGTTCGGTTGGGGTAATAGCAGAGCGCCAACACGGATTCGCGTTGTCCCATTTTATGTCGGCACGAAGGAACGTCAAGGGGGTGCCCTTGTCTTGGGGCTGAGTATTTCGATGATCTGCAGTGGTGTTCTACAGGCACGGCACACGAACGGGGGTGGTGCCGTTGCGGATGCTTCAACGTTAGGTTCGCAGGGCGTGTTCTGTGCGTTCAGTGCCTGGCGCAGTCGGGTCAAATGATCACGCCGTACGGGATTAGCGAACAAGCCGTAGTGACGGATGCGATGCAACCCCTTGGGTAGCACGTGCATCAAGAAGCGGCGGATGAACTCATCGGTGGCGAGCGTCATGGGTTTGTAGCGTACACAGCGTTTAGAGCGATAGTCCTTGTATTGGAACGTCACACCGGTTTCATCGTAGGCAATCAATCGATGATTGGAGATGGCCACGCGGTGGGTATAGCGAGACAGGTAAGCGAGCACCGCTTGGGGTCCGGCAAAGGGCTTTTTGGCATAGACGAACCAGTTGGTTTGCTTGAGCGGTGCTAAATACTGTGTAAATGCGTTGCGGCTGGCGAGGTGGTTTAAATCACCGAAGAAGTTGAGCTGATCTTCGCGATGCAGGCGATGAAGCTGCGCAAGGAACAGGCGGCGGAACAATCGCGACAAAACCCGTACCGGCAGGAAGAACCCTGGTTTGCACGCCACCCACCGATTCCGATCGAGTCCGCCCCCGGGGACGATGCAGTGGACGTGGGGGTGATGGATCATGGCGGATCCCCACGTATGCAGCACCGCGGTCAGCCCGATCTTGGCGCCGAGGTGTTTGGGATCGGCTGCGATGATCGACAGTGTTTCGGCACTGACTCGCAGCAGCAGATCATACACCAGTGCTTTATTCTGATAGGCGATGCGGGCAATCTGGGCTGGCAGGGTGAACACCACATGGTAATAGGCCACCGGCACCAGTTCGCCCTGGCGATCCGCCAACCATTGTTCGGCCTTTTGTCCTTGACACTTCGGACAATGGCGGTTGCGACACGAGTTATAGGCAATGCGCTGATCATCGCACTGCTCGCAGTGCAGGCGATGGCCGCCGAGCGCATCGGTTCGGCAGCGTTCGATGGCAGACATGACTTGGAGTTGGCCCAGGCTGATATGGCCTGCGTGTGCCTGGCGCCAGGTCTCGCCGTCTTGTCTAAAAATGTCTGCCACCTCAAGCGATGGCCGTGCCACCTTACGGCACGGGTAAGGTTAACCTGTCGAGGGGACTTTGTACTTCGGTCAAGGTCTTGGAGGCGACATGGGCGTAGCGTGCCGTGGTGGTCAGCTTCTTATGGCCGAGTAATACTTGAATAATCCGGATGTCGATTTTTTGCTCCAGCAAGTGCGTTGCGAAGCTGTGCCTCAAGGTGTGCAGGGAGATCCGTTGATCCAACTCGGCCGCCGCTGCGGCCACTTTGCACATCCGATTGAGTTGACGTGGCGAGAGTGGATTGACGGGGTTCATGCCCGGGAAAAGCCAACCATTAGGCAGCATCTTGCCGCGGCGCCGGCCTTCCCGCCACCAGGCACGCAGTAAACACAGTAACGCCGGTGAGAGCATCGCTTGACGGTCACGCGCGCCTTTACCTTGCTCGATGCGGATGATCATTCGTTCACTATCGATGTCCGTGATCTTCAGGTGACAGACTTCGCTGGCCCGTAAGCCGGCGCCGTAGGCCACCGACAACGCCGCTTTGGACTTCAGGTTCGGTGCGCTGTTCAATAAACGGGTAACGTCTTCGCTACTTAAGACCACCGGCAAACGCTCCGGCACGCGCACCGGACTCATCCGTTTGAGCCTCTGTGGGCGCTCCAAGGTGATCTCGAAGAAGAACCGCAATCCACGGATCGTAGCGTTGATGGTCGGACTCGACACCCCCTGCTCAACGAGGTGTTTTTGGAACCGACGCAGATCCTCCGACGATGCGCCATCGGGCGCGCTACCCAAAAACTGCGTGAGCTTCTTAACGGCGAGTAGGTAGGCGCGTTGTGTGTTGGGATGTAACTGACGTAGCGTCATGTCGTCAATCATGCGCTGGCGCAAAGCACTGATGGGTTTGTTAGACTGGGCCATGGGATGTTCTCCTGTGTTGTTGATTGTCGTGTAGCAACACAACCTCAACACAGGGGATGCCCATTTTGCTAGCTCAATTTACGACGATCACGACACAACCTCGCCCACCCCTACCGCGATAGCGGTTTCGTCCTTTGCAATAATCGCGGTCGGTTTTGAAATTTCCTATTGACGACAGATACGATTCAATTGGTGTTTGGCATTTACTCCTATTGACACACGGATAGAAACTAACCAGTGGAGAAATCTTTGTTGAGCACTTCGCTATAGGCCGGCGGTCATAGTCGGGTGCGCGGGTAAGTTAGGGCATGTGCGTTCGTAAGGTAAGTCTTCACTGACAAATTTCGTCCACTCTTCCATCGATAAATTTCGCCAGACTTTCTGGCATATCGAGTCAACAAGATCTTCGAGAGGCGCGCTGTTCGTTTTGTGTGTTAGGTCCCAAAATAACACCCCCTTTTCACCTCCACCGGAGGCGAGCCTGCGTCCATCATGGCTTAATGCTAGCGCCCAGACTCTGGCGTCCTGTCCCATCAGGAATTTTGGTGGGGAATCCGGTTTTGTGAGGTCCCGCAATTGGATGCTTTGGTCCCAGCTGCTTGAAATCAGGGTTTTTCCGTCTGGACTGAATCGTACATTCACCACATCGTCGTCGTGCCGTCCCACAATTTTTGAGGAAATGTCGGCTTCGGTCAGATCCCAAATTCGCACAGTTCTATCTCGACCGCCCGATGCCAGATACCTACTGTCGGGGCTGAATGCCAGGGTCCAAATTCGATCATCGTGACCGTGAAGTGTGCGCGCATTCTTACCCAGACGCTTTAGATCCTCAAGATGAATGATTCCTTCTTTGCCTGCAGCGGCTATCCACCTCCCGTCTGGGCTAATGCGCACGTCTATAACCCACTGTTTCATTGGCGTTTGGATAACCGTAAGATCAGTTTTCATATCCGAAATGTGTCGAAGTTTTACAAATGCAGTGTCGACTTCATTGCTCCACTCAACAATTGCCAAACTTTTCCCATCTGGAGTGAACGGCGCGATCCACTGGTCAGAAAAAGATTTAATAATCGCGATTTGTTCTGTCGGATCAGCTAAACGCCAAAGTCTGATCGTTTTGTCGTTACCAACGGAAGAGAGCACCCTACCATTATGGCCAAAAGCTAAACCACCAACGAATCCTTTGTGGCCAATTAGTTGAACGGGCTTGGCACTGAGATTATTCAGATCCCATAGTTGAATGACGTCTTCCTTCATGGCTGCCGCCAGCATTTGATCGTCCGGACTGAATGCCAATCCAAAGCTGTCACCGTATTTACTGGTCAGGACCTTTGGACGACCACTCGGACGCAGATCGAGCAGACGAAGACCTCGAGGCCCGGAGTCGCTTACGGCGGCAATTTGTTTGTCTGGGCTAAGTGCCAGGTTGTTGAATCCGAGATCGCTGTGGAGCACGACCGCGTTAATTTCTTTTTTGCCCAGATCCCAACGGCGAATTGAATATCTTACTCGGTCGGAAACACCAACAAGCAGTTGGTGATTGTTCGAATGAAATGCCAGATAAGTTACCCGCTGCTCAAGTCCACCCAGAGTTCGGTAAGGTTGATCTGTTCCGTGTAGATCCCAGATCCGAACCGTCGCATCCAGACCGCCTGAGGCCAAACGTTTACCGTCCGGGCTAAATGCCAACGACAAAATTGGCCCCTCGTGTGCCGGAAATTCTGAAATAGGCTTGTCCAAATCATCAATACTCCAAATTCTGATACTGCCCCCTTGACTACCCGCTGCTAGCATTGTTCCGTCTGGACTGAATACCACTGGCGTGCCTTCCGCTAGCACTGCATCTGGAAATTTTTCAGATATATATTGTTTTGATAGGTCGATAATTTGATTTAGATTGTTTGTATCGATCAACCAAACTTTGTCCGAGTCTTTAGAGCCAGCAGCTAAAAACCGATCTCCTTGGTTAAATACGATTGACCAGATGCTTTCGTTTAACTCAGCCAATACGATTGGTGGCTCATCCGGTTTATCAATATTCCTCAGCATGACGACACCTGCACGGTCGCCGGTTACTAGAGTCTTACCGTTGGAGTGAAAGGCTAGCGCAAAGACACGTCTGTCAGTCGGTCCCGCCAAAACAGTTGGGGAAGCGCCATGATTGTCCAAATTCCAAAACAATAACTCACTATGTTTATTTCCAGTCCGGCTCGAAGCGACCAGTGAGCGCCCATCAGGGCTGAACGCAACCTGATCAACTGCCGTTGTCAGATTTGGACCGAATCCTTGATTACGCAAAATATTTCGTATCACGCGGTCGGCAAGGTCCCGAATCAACGGCGAATCATTAGCGCTCATCAGATAAGCCTGGCGCGCCATCAGGGCGGCGCGTTGGTGTTCGTGAATCGCCTGTTGTTCGGGTGCAATGGTTAACAACAACTGAGCGATGGAGTTTTTCCGTAACTGCTCGGTCAGTGCACGGGCTTGTTCGGCTTCGCTGCGCCGCAATTCCGCTTCTTCTCGCGCAATTGTCTCCTGCTCTGCTAGGCTTTTAGCGGCTTCCCGCTGTTGCCATGCAACAAACGCAGCAATTAGAGCAAGTATGAATACACCACCAAGCAGCGTGGATAAATGTCGAAGTCGGTTTGCCGAACGCGCTTTGGTTTCAGCGAGTGTTTGCGCCTGGACCAACTCACGTTGACGTATTTCTTCACGTTCTTGTTCCGCCCGTTCAATGGTTGCTTTGCTAACACGTACAAATTCAGATAGCGACTCGCTGGCGCCAAGATCTGATGCATCCGGGCCGTCTAACCAGCGCTCCGCCTCCGGTAACTGGGCCTTATCGAGCAAGCCACCCGTATCCCGGCCAAGTCGTTTCCATTCTGCTACTTTGGCTTCAAGGCGTCTTCGCACCTGTTCGGCTTCGCGGCGCTCTAATGTCCAATCACGCAGACGCGCCCAGCCATTAATGAGTGACTCGTGGGCGATGTCGACAAACGATCCTTCGCGCTCATTACCACCACTTTGAGTTAACAATCTGTTTTCAGTGAGATGGTTGAGCGTGCTTTCAAAAAGTGTCGGATTGTCCGAAGTGGTGCGTAACGCCGACAATGGTTGCTGGCGCCGCGTGTCTGCACGCCCCTCGCCGAATTGGACCAAACGTAAAAAAAATCGGCGCGCGATGGTCTGTTGATCAGGTGACAATTCTGCCAAAGCTGCATCGGCTTTCATCGCAATGGCAGCCGTTAACCCCTTCGCGGTCTCTTCGTCATTACCATTTCCGGTTTTATAATTCAGTCTTTCATAAGCTGCATACGTCAATACCCTGTCTTCCATATCGGCCCACAGGAGACGCATTGTTTCTTGCAGCATCGGTAGTACGCCAGGTTCATCCGCCGCATCGACTAATAACCGCTCAATTAAGTCCGGCTCGATTTGCACACCAATGTTCGCAGCAGGTTGCTTAATCGCTTTTCGTAGAGCAACTCCACGAAGTGGCGCTACCTCTATTCGCTGGCTAACATCAATTGGCCAAAGTGGACAGTTCATGAGATCGGGATAGAAATCCGCTCGCATAGTAAGAACTAATGTGAAGTCTTTCAGATTGCGTAGGTCTCGCAATGCACCGAAGAAACGTGACGTCTCTTCCCGTTCCGTTTGGGTAAAAACCTCTTCGAATTGATCTACAAGTAACAACAAGCGTCGAGCGGGCGGATTGAGACCGAGTAGTTGTGCAGCAATATCGATATCTAACCCGCGTTCAACGTTAGTCTCAAAAATACGTCCAAGTGAATCACAGGGTGTTGACCCTGGACGCATCTGTCGAACAAGCCAATAATCTTCCTCGAAGTGGCGGGTTCGGGTGAGTTCAGGTAATAGTCCCGCGTATACCAGCGAGGATTTTCCTGAACCGGACGGACCGATCACCATGATGAGGCTTTGGTGGTGCAGCAGACTAACTATCTGCTCGATCTCCGATTCACGCCCAAAAAAGTGCGATGCGTCTTCAGCGCTATAGGGAACCACCCCTGGATACGGGCACGTAAGGTGCACGGCATTCAGGGAGTTTTCTATTGCCGCGAGCTGTTCGTCTCTGTCTACGCGGCTAACATGACCGACAAAGCTGTAACCTTTGCCGTATATTGTTCGTATCAGCCGTTGCTCTGTTCCGCTATCACCAATTGCATAACGCACCTCGCGGATGCTGGAATTAAGTGTTGCGTCACTGATGACGACCTCAGGCCAGATTTTCCCAACCAGGTCATCTTTCCCCAAAGTGATCCCGGGATGTTTAATCAGGTAAACCAACAGATCAAAAGCCTTACGGCGCAGAGGCACCGGTTGACCCGCCCGATACAGTTGATCCTGTTCCGTATCCAATTCGCAGTTGCTAAATCGATAGCGCATAGGTACCGAAATCCACCTGGACTGCAGAAAGATTACAGACTTTTACAGAATCATTGCAAGCTCCTAAGCGATTGATTCTCTAGTCTTTACGTCACGGCGTGCTTGAGCGCAAGCCGTAATTCGTGATCCGTGGGAGTAATTTGGCAGTGTGAATCTGCCGAAGACCCAAAATCGCAACCTAGAAAAGGAGAAGACTAATGAAACGCTCTATTGTCATTATCTGTAGTGCTTTAATGACTTTACTTTGCCTGCCCTCCTATGCGTTCAATAGCAGTACCGAAACCGTGAAAGTTACTGATGGGGGTGTCGCCGTTGGTGCGGCTGCTTTGGTCAGGACGTCGAACGCCGCGGCATTTCGCGTCAACACAACCCAACTCGACCCAGACTCGGCGTATACACTTTGGATTGCCGCATTCAATGAACCTGAAAATTGTGACGGTGACTGTGATGCAACGGACTTAGCCGCGGCCGATGGTTCCGTTTATTTCGGCACGGCCTTTGTTACAGGAAGTAGCGGGGTCGCTAACGTGGAATTCCAATCAGAAGCGAGTAGGCTCCCAGAAGGTACAACCGTGTTTGCAGGCCATGACCAAGGGATACGGCGCGGAAACGGCTTCGATGTAGAAATCCACCTGATAATTTCGGCCCACGGGCCAAGCGCAGCCATATTGGATTGGCCCACGGAACTGAGTACTCCTGGATTCGGACCGCCATTTGAGCAGGTCGCTTTATTCAAATAACAGTATTAAGAATAATAGATCTTTGTTGGCGTTTTTCATCGGTCAAGCTTGAAGCCGGTGGAAAACGCCTCGTTCGTCCACACAAATTCTCAATTAATCGTAGTCAAAAGCACGGCAACTAAGCGCTCAATTCCGGACGATTATTGGGCCAGACAATATCTTCCGAGTTGGGTCGGTTCGGTCCATCGAACAACTGCCTCGAATCTCGCCATGGCTATAGGTTTTTTAGAGTTGCTTTAATCGCTCGCGGCACTGTTTTTCGATAGTGCGTAACTCTTTGAGTGTAATTTCAATATCTTCTTTTTGCTGTTTTAGTAGCGCACAACGTTCAGCGATTTTATCGAGAAAAAACTTAAGCTGGGCAGTTTCACCGGGTTCGGAATCGTAAAGATCAATAATCTCGGCGATTTCATTCAACGAGAATCCTAGTCTTTTTCCCCGCAATACCAACTTTAAACGAATGCGATCACGCGGGGAATAAACACGGGTGCGCCCATTGCGTTGTGGAGAGATTAGGCCCTGATCTTCATAAAAACGAATGGTGCGTGTGGTCACATCGAATTCATTCGAAAGTGCGGTAATGGAATAGGTTTCCGTGGACTGGTCAGACGCCTCAGTTTGGTCTAGCATGGTTCTCTCGTGAAGTCGCAAATGGTTTACGTTTGATTTTCAATGACGTAAACTTAGTTGACGTTAACGTAAACGTCAACTAATAATTTATTCACTGAGGAGTCCGTGAATGGCTCAAGCAGCCGCAACCAAATTACAGTCCCCTCAAACCCGCCCGCAAAACGCATACAAAATACGTTTTGTTACTGCGGCCAGCTTGTTCGACGGGCACGATGCATCCATCAATATCATGCGCCGGATCCTGCAAAGCAGCGGCGTCGAGGTGATTCATCTAGGGCACAACCGCTCGGTCAATGAGATAGTCACCGCTGCCATTCAAGAGGATGTGCAGGGTATTGCCGTCAGTTCTTATCAAGGCGGGCATATCGAATACTTTAAATACATGGTGGATTTGTTGCGCGAACAACAGCGTGGTGACATTAAGGTGTTCGCGGGTGGTGGCGGTGTCATTATTCCTTCAGAAATTTTGGAGTTGGAAGACTATGGTGTAACGCGTATTTACTCGCCCGAAGACGGCCATCGTATGGGCCTACAAGGCATGATCGACGATATGTTGCAACACAGCGATTTCGATCCCGGTGTGATGGCGCCTCAAAATATTGCTGATTTTCGTCCGGGGGATTGGTCGCTGCTAGCACGTCTCATTACGTCCCTTGAAAATGGAACGGCGCCGGATGCGTTGCGCGAGTGTCTTATTGAACAGGCGGTGAACACTCAATTAAACATTCCGGTATTGGGCGTTACCGGTACCGGTGGTTCGGGTAAGTCATCGTTGACGGATGAGCTAATACTTCGTTTCCGCCTGGATCACAACGAGCAACTCAGGATCGGTGTGATTGCAATTGATCCATCGCGTAAGAAAACCGGCGGCGCTCTGCTGGGTGATCGTATTCGCATGAATGCAATTGATTCGCCGAATATATATATGCGTTCGCTGGCCACCCGCGACGCCGCGGACGAAGTACCTGCTTATGTGCGCGATGTCATCGCTGCGGTCAAGCTTGCCGGTGTTGATTTAGTGATTGTGGAAACACCGGGTATAGGGCAGGGCGACACGGGTATCGTGCCATTTGTCGATACCTCTTTATATGTCATGACACCGGAGTTTGGTGCGGCCAGTCAATTGGAAAAAATCGATATGCTGGATTACGCCAACGTCGTCGCCATAAACAAATTTGACCGGCGTGGCGCCGAAGATGCGTTAAGGGATGTGCGTAAGCAAATGCAACGTAACCGGGAAGCATTTGCACAAACACCTGAGGATATGCCGGTGTTTGGCACTATGGCGGCGCATTTTAATGACGACGGTGTCACAGCCTTGTACCAATATTCTGCTGGTCTGTTGCAGGAATCGGGGTTAAAAGAGAGCCATACCCGGCTTGCTCGAGTGGAGGTCAAACAATCATCAGACCGGGCGGCCATCGTACCGACTTCACGGCAACGTTACCTCGCTGAAATTGCCGATCAAGTACGGGAATATCGAAAAGAGGCAGAAACGCAAAGTGTCCTGGCACGCGAACGTTGTCAATTGATCGAAGCCCGAAGCATGTTGGCAGCGGCGGGCGATGACGGTAGCTATTTAGACAAATTTGTGGCCGAACGCGAAATGCAAATGGATGCGCATTGTTTGCGTTTGTTGGAAGAATGGCCGAACGTGCAAAAGACTTATATTCGTAGCGAATATGTAATGTCCGTGCGGGATCAGCAGATTCGAATTCCGTTGACCTACACTTCGTTATCGGGGTCGGCAATTCGAAAAGTCTGTCTGCCTAAGTACCATGATCATGGCGACATTTTGCGCTGGTTATTGCTGGAAAATGTTCCCGGCAAATTCCCTTATACGGCCGGTGTGTTCGAATTCAAACGCGAAGCAGAAGATCCGACACGTATGTTTGCTGGCGAGGGAGACGCTTTTCGCACCAACAAGCGTTTTAAGTATCTGTCGGAACATTCGGAAGCTAAACGGCTCTCAACGGCCTTCGATTCGGTGACATTGTATGGCTCGGATCCGGATGAGCGGCCCGACATCTACGGTAAAGTCGGTAACTCCGGTGTTTCCATTGCCACACTGGACGATATGCGGGTGTTATACGATGGATTCGATCTGTGTGACCCGCAAACCTCGGTGTCTATGACCATCAACGGTCCGGCACCGACTATTCTGGCGATGTTTTTGAATACCGCTATCAATCAACAACTCGATAAATTCGAAAACGAACAGAAAAGAAAACCTACCCTAGAAGAAGCGAAAGAAATAAAAGCCTGGACGCTGGAGAATGTGCGCGGCACGGTGCAGGCAGACATTCTTAAGGAAGACCAGGGGCAAAACACCTGTCTCTTTTCGACGGAGTTTAGTCTTAAGGTGATGGGCGATATTCAGGAATATTTTATCGAGCATCGCATCCGTAATTTTTACTCGGTGTCGATTTCGGGTTATCACATTGCCGAAGCCGGAGCGAATCCCATCACGCAATTGGCGTTAACGCTGGCGAATGGCTTTACCTATGTCGAGGCGTATCTGGCGCGTGGCATGCATATTGACGATTTTGGTCCAAACCTTTCTTTCTTTTTTTCCAATGGCATGGATCCCGAATACAGTGTGATGGGTCGCGTGGCGCGCCGCATTTGGGCGACGGCGATGCGTGATAAATACGGTGCGAACGAACGCAGCCAAAAGCTGAAATATCATATTCAAACGTCCGGGCGCTCGTTACACGCGCAGGAAATTGACTTCAACGATATCCGAACAACGTTACAGGCGTTGATTGCGATCTATGACAACTGCAATAGTTTACACACTAACGCCCATGACGAAGCCATTACCACACCGACAGAAGATTCCGTGCGCCGGGCGATGGCCATTCAATTAATCATCAACCGCGAGTGGGGATTGGCGAAAAACGAAAATCCAACCCAAGGCAGTTTTGTTATGGAAGAACTGACCGACTTGGTGGAAGAGGCGGTGTTACAGGAATTTGAACGATTGTCCGAACGCGGTGGCGTGCTGGGTGCGATGGAACACGGTTACCAACGCGGTAAAATCCAAGAAGAATCAATTTACTATGAACATAAAAAGCACGACGGTAGTTTACCCATTATTGGTGTCAACACGTTCTTGAATCCTAATCCGCTGGACGACACGACCATTGAGTTGGCGCGTTCAACCGACGACAACAAACAAAACCAAATAAAACGGCTAAAAGACTTTCACGCAAGGAGTGAGAAACACTGTGATAAAGCGATACGGAATTTACAAGATGCAGCTATAAAAGACGAAAATGTTTTTGCCCAGCTTATGGAGGCAGTAAAGTATTGTTCTCTTGGTCAAATTACCGACGCCCTATTTCAAGTGGGCGGCAAATACCGGCGTAACATGTAGTCGATTTGAAAAGCGAATTGCGCATAGGGGCAACTTAGCCCGTTAACTTTATAGCGTGTTCAGCATGCGTTTCGGTCGACTGATTAACCGGGGAGGTCTTTTTGCGCGCTGATGACGTCGCTCAAGAAGGGCATGTAGCTCGTTGCATTCCAAAGCCTCACCCGAATTTTGCAAATAGTGGTCAAGAAAACCCATCCTCTCCGCTTTAGTCAAAAAGCTGAGACTTAGTTTTCCAAGGCTAGCCAAATCCGCAATTATTCCCCGACGCTTGCGTAGATACCGGTACCGTGCTCTTGGTGGGTCGATCCAAATCGTTCCTGCTTCGATATTGTTCGGGTAAACCAGAATATTTCGCCAATTGAGATCACGATGGAAAAAACGTGCTTTATGAATAGCGGTAAGTTTTTCAATGATGTCGTTCTGTAAAACTTCTAAGACTTGTTTTCGTCTCACCGCTGGCAAATACTGCCAAGTATCCTGGGCGTAACATTCAAGATTCGCAACATGGGTAATACCTTCGGTTATCAAGACAGCGGATTGGGGTATGCCTAATACACGCTGTTCTTGAAATCCGATGATCTTAGCAGTGGGGATTCTCAATCGATCAAGTTCGGTTAATCCGTACACCTCACCTGCGACTCTTGACGGTCGGAGAAAATAACGTGACCCCTCTTGCATCGAATATCGATAGCATTTTATGTAGATACTGGTTTCTTTGTTCAATGATATTTTGTGTACATGTGAATACTCCGAGGCGCTCACGAGGGTTCCTGTATTCGGTGTTCGCCAACGGTGCTCGAGCGTAATATTGTGTCGGCCCAGCCTGATTCGCCATTCCGGATCGATATACGAAATGGTTCCGTGAAACACTGCCATTCGACGGCGGGTAAACCACTTCACATCTCTGAGGATGGTTAATTTATAACGCAGTGGTTGCTGGGTGGGATAGGTTCCAACGTCGATACTCAATTGTGATTCCGTATTCACGATGAACGACTTATCATAATTAGTTTCGAAGCAACAATGCGTATCGGTGTCGTGAACCGATCGGCGAAACTGTTTGAATGTCTTTCAACGTAAAACCGAGAGGACTACTGATTGCTTGAATTTGCTCACGTGACAACGTAAATAGATCCGGTTTTCCACGCAGTTTCCTCGAAATGGATTTTGTAGAGAGGCGGTCGGAAAATGAAACAATCACAAATCGATTCGCGACACGGCATAACTCAGTAAACAATCGCTCGTGGTCACTGGGCGAGTCAAAATGATGGGCTAGACGGGCACAGACCACACCGTCGAAGGCATTGTTTGAAAAAGGGATATGGAATGCCGATGCGGATAACCAGGTAATATGCTCGGCTTGTGCATGGACACCATTGTTTCTTGCAAACCGAACCTGCGAAACAGCGATGTCGGCTTCGACCAACAAAGAACAATGATCCGCTAGCGGTTGGCTTAACCGGCCACCGCCGCTGGGTACGTTTAACAAACTGGTAATTTCACATAATGACGACAAAAATGTGGTGAGAATTTGAAGTTCGCGTTTGGTTCGACGATGCTTGCGTGTGTTGGTAATAAACGAATTGTCGTACACGGAGGGTTTGAAATCTTCGACAAACTTATATTGGTACGAACGTCCGGTAGGACTCTTAACCGCAAAGCTGTCGACTGCCTCAAATACTGCCAACTCCGGGATACCATCGGAAACCGGATAGCGCACTCCACACGATTGACAACGGAGTTTGTCTTCGTAGTATCGCAAATTCGATCGGCATACTGGACAGATCAGGAAAGCCTGTACCAACTGTAATGTCTCAGGTAGTTCGGAAGACGCAACAATGCTCATCAAGACACGTCGTTTAAAAAGAATGGGAAATACCTAGATAAAATCCATAAGCGGTGTAATCATCGATAGTACCTTCGCGTGCACTGACACGGTCGGTAACACGCCAATCCGCGAAATGATGTTCGAGACGAAGTGTTCCCTCAACGTTCCAACGGTCGTTGATTTTCCGCCCCAGTCCCGCGGCACCGATAAGTAGTAATTCCGTGTCGACTTCTGTCTTTAGATTGAATCTCCCGCCCCCAGAGACCGGCCCGCTTATGTTTTCAACATCGACAGAATTAAATCCACCGCCAGCCGCCCAAAACCATTGCCATTGAAAGTTGGGCCGGTCGTAGCGACGCTCTATCCATGCAGTGAAGGCGGTGGCGTCGGCTTTTGCATCGATCACACCCCTCGGTTCAATATTTACGATTTTTGCCGGTTCTTCGAAATCATACGAAGTGGCATCGACGCCAATACCGATCGCCCATTGGTCGTTGAGCCAATAGCGACCAAATAATCCACCCCCTGGAATGTCGTTAGCCGGTTCACCACCGGCGGTAACCACACCCGCACGAATACCGACATCCAATGGCTTGTCGGCTAGGGCTGTAACGGAAATCCCAAAAAAAAGTATGGCGAATATACGTAGCATGGTATTTATTTTCATGTCTCTTCTCCGGACAAGTCACTGGAGGATAGAGATTAGATTTTGAATCTTAAGATTCCCTTAAGACCTACTTATTACGGATATGCCAGTTTAGTCGCTAATTTCTTGTTGCCGTACGCAAGATACAAGAAACACCCATAATCTTCAGCAAATGGTAATGCTCTCGTTAAGTGATGTTAATGTTTGCTAGCGCATTTCAGGCTTGCCCTTTCTCACAGCGATATGGAATCTTCAAAACGCCTCTCCCGTTATCAGGACGCACCCTGATAACGGCCTATGTAAATTCTGCCCCTCTTTACAACTGGGAACACTTTCTTGGGCTGGTCAGATTTTCCTAGGTGTACCAGAGAGCGCATTGTCTGCACGAGAGCATAGTCCTTTATGCTCTCGTGGGTATGTCGGCAGTCTTTCCTTACTCCGCGGTAGTAAAGCGGATATCGACAACGGTTTGGTTTCCGTTTTCCCCAATGGCTTTCACATCCATGGTGTATTCGACTCCGCTTTGCAGCCATCCCTCAGGGAAGTTGAACATCGTTGCGTCACCCGACAGATCAGCGGTGAATGCGACTTCTTCCTCTTCGTCCTCAACTTCAAATCGGATTGCCTCTGCACCATCAATGGGTTCCCAAAATGCGGTCAAACCGCTTGTGCTTATATTTTCCATACCGTCAGTTGGAAAAGTAATAACAGGGGGTTCAAGCAACTCGTACCTAAGATTAACTTCGCCGAAGAAGCGATTGCCCTCAACCGTTCTTCCGAAGAAAATATATCTGCCCTCGGGATACGCTTTGGCAAGTTCTTCTATCGAAGGCTCAGGTGTTTCAAACGTTACGTCAGCCACGCCCAAGTTGTCACCATCCCCGATTTCCAAGACAACAGGTTTGATCCGACCAGAAGTGCGAACATTCAGTACTTTAATGGGTTCATCCGATTCAGCTTTGACAAATATTTGCGCATCATTGTCCATCGTGTTGAACACGATAAATATCGAGGCATCTTCAAGTCTGATTATCCGACGCTCTCGCTCCGCATTTGCCTCCATAGGAAGGAATAAGAAGCAAGGCTAATAGTGTTGTAAATGGTCTAACAGAAATTTTCATAAGTCATTTCCTCTGTTCAGAAAAGTGAATATACAAAAGTATGTTGAAACGTCAGCGTGGCCCACGATACACAGCCAAACTGAGGAAATGCTGAAAGGTCACTGACTTGTGATGCATAAGCTGTATCAAATACGAGGGATCCGGCTATCAGCTTGTTGTTTTTCTAGCCTGGAATGTGATCAGTAGACAAAAAAATTATTATATCTTCGGCTACACTTAAGCTAATCTTAAGGTTCAGTCAGTAGCGTAATCGGTAGGTATGCGCACGATAATTGCATATGAAATTACTATTGGTAGAAGATTCCGATCGATTACGCCGTTCCCTTGAACAAGGTTTGCAACGAGAGGGCTTTGCAGTGGATGCGGCCGTCGACGGCGAGCAGGCATATCAATTCGCTCGCATTTACGACTATGACATCGTTGTTCTCGATCTAATGTTACCAAAGCTGCCGGGCTTAGATTTGCTTAAACGGTTGCGGCGTGAAAACATCGATAGCGCGGTGTTAATCCTGTCAGCAAAAGATCAGGTCGAGGATCGGGTCAATGGGTTGGAGCTGGGCGCCGACGATTATTTCATAAAGCCGTTTGCTTTCGCCGAACTATGTGCGCGGTTGCGTACCCTTGCTCGCCGGCAATACACTATACGTGATCCGGAAATAGATCTCGGTTCTGTACGTGTCGATACGGCCCGGCGTCAGGCGAAACATGGAATCCGTTCGTTGTCATTGACGCCGTCCGAATATCAATTATTGGAATGTCTCGCGCTACGACGCGGGCGAGTAATTTCTAAGGAAAGTTTGCGCGACTGGTTGTATGACAGTGATGCTGATGTGTCCAGTAATGTGATCGAAGTGATGATGAGTTCGTTACGCAAGAAACTACGTGACACCGGCGCCGGTGATATCGTGCAAACACGGCGCGGATTTGGTTATCTGATTGAGTAGCAGAATAGTCTCGTTACTGTTATGCACTCCATTCACACTCAACTCAGCCGTTCTGTATTCTGGGGCGTAGGCGTATTGTTGTTAGTAGCCTTCGTGTTTCTCGAAAACCGATTCCGAAATCAACTAGCGGAAGAGTTCGATCGTAACCTGCTGACAAAAACCATGACATTGGTTACTTTAACAACTCAGGAAGGTGGTGAGGTCGAACTGGATTTTGCCGATGAATTCATGCCGGAGTTCGAGGCGTCGGAACATCCTGAGTATTTCGAGCTTTGGGTGGACGACGGTTCTTTGCTTGAACGTTCGCGCTCACTAAAACAACAAGATTTACCACGCGATTCGGTGGTGCTCGGCCAGCCGCTATTTCGAGATATCGGTCTAATAGACGGCAGAAAAGGACGGCTGGTTCAGATCCGTTTTATACCGCATAAAAAAGACAAGCGTGGAGAGGAACGCAATGTCGAAGACGAAGTGCAAGGCAGTCAGGCTCGATTTTTCAGTGACGTACAAGCGCACTTATCGGTGGCTCGCGGGCGCGAAGAACTCGACGCGCTTATTTGGTCTACCCGGCTGGTTTTGACCGTAACCGGAGCGATCATGTTGATGGTAATGCTCGTGTTGTTGCGTTACTCAATATCTCGGGGTCTGCAACCGCTACTGGAGATTTCCAATCAAGTGCGGTCATTGGATGCCGATTCGCTGACTAGTCGAATCCAACCCACGCAAAACGTTGCAGAGCTTGATCCTATCGTGACGCAGCTAAATAGACTAATTGATCGTCTAGCGGATTCTTTCGCACGGGAAAAGCGTTTTTCCGGTAATGTGGCGCATGAGCTTCGAACGCCCTTGGCTGAATTGAAAACCATGGCTGAAGTGGGTGGTAACTGGCCTGGTGATAAAAGTATGGCCGAGGAATTCTACGGTGGTGTATTAGGTGTTGCGGAAGACATGGAAAAAACCGTATCGAATCTGTTGGCGCTAGCACGTTGCGAGGCAGGAAATTTGGAGATTAATTCAGAATCTATCAATTTGGCAGAACTGGTTAGGGAGTCCTGGAAACCATTTTCGGAAATGGTGAATTCCAATTCTTTGGTAATCAATAACAACCTTGAAGAAGTTGTTGTGAGTACAGATCGTCATAAAATCGAACTCATATTACAAAACTTGTTTAGTAATGCCGTTGAGTACAGTCCGTCAAATGAACAAGTGCGGATTAGTCTGGAGCAAATTGGTGACGACATAGGTATTCGGGTAGCCAACAGGACTCAGAACCTGGAGTCGAACGACATTGATAAATTGTTTGATCGTTTTTGGCGCAAAGATTCCGCGCGTACCCGCGGGCAGCACGGCGGATTAGGGTTATCACTGGTTAAAGCGTTGGCCGATGTTCTAAAGCTGAAACTAAACCCGACGTTGGATAACAAGGAGTTCGCTATAACGCTTTCGGGATTTTCACTTGCGACAGCTTAATGCGCTTCCTCAGTGAAGCTCAAGTTTAATTTCATTCGATCCTCATTTTAGTCTTCTAGTCTGCGTGGACGGGACTGTTTGTTCCGAATTTAGCAATACTAAATATTGGAGATTGCAATGAAGTCAGGTCTATTACCCGGTATCGTTATTCTTTCGTTTGTATTTTCAACCCCAACCCTTGTGATGGCTGACGGAGTAGTCAGCGAATTAGAAGATACAAAATTGATACTCGAGCTTAACGAAACGGATCAGGATGCCGAAATTGTTCTGACCGTCGAATCGGACGATGGTGTGCGTTGGCTGAGTATTTTCGATCCCGGTGGATTTAAGGTTTTACGACTACGATCAGGCGATAGAGGCCGCATCGGCTTGTCGGAGATATTGATAGAAACTGCCGAACCGGACGTGACTAACGTGTTAAATGCATATCCAAAAGGCATGTATACAGTTTTTGTTCGTACTGTTTCCGGATCATGGTTACTGAGTAGGGTGAAGTTATCCCATTCGCGACTCCCCGCTCCGTCGTTTTCACCATCCGCGGGTGAGTTCGTTGACTCGGCTCAGGATCTAATAGTCACTTGGAACCCGGTAGCAGATGCAGAAGCTTATATTCTCGAAGTGGAACAAGATGAACTCCACGTAAACATCACTACCCGATTGGAGCCAGGTGAGACAAGATTCACGATACCAGCGGCATTTCTAATACCTGGAACCGAGTACGAAATCGCTATGACGACAGAGGCACACAACGGAAACCTTTCTGTGGCGGAGGGAACATTTGAAACACTAGAGTAATTTAGGAAGGCGGAACGTCGTGCGGCGGTCCCACTGTGATTCATAGAACTCGGGATAATACACAGCAGCCTTAAACACGTTTGTGTTTGACAAACGTATTTGCGGTTTTCAAGGTCGTCTCGTGATAGCATGTGTTGAATAAAAGAACATTTATTCGGAACATGATCGAGCTTCCTGCTTATCTTACCTATATCGCGGCATGTATCGCCATCGTGATAGTGCCGGGGCCGTCGGTAACCCTGATATTTGCTAATAGTTTGCGCGCGGGCACCCCGGCCGGACTCATGAGTGTTGCGGGTACGCAGATGGGGTTGTTTGTCATGCTTGCGATCTTGGCCGCGGGTCTAACCGCTATCGTAAACACCATGGCGTCTGTATTTGATATCGTTCGCGTTATTGGTGCAGTTTATCTCGTATGGCTTGGGGTCAAGTTGTGGCGGTCAAAAGGCGATCTTGGTACGAGTACTGAACTTGGGAAAAGTAGATCCCGGTGGGGTTACTTTTGGCAAGGGTTTCTTGTCGTCTTGTCCAATCCAAAGGTATTGTTGTTCTTTGGTGCATTTATTCCCCAGTTTATTAATCCAGTCGGTAATCCGTTGACACAAACCATTGTATTGGGAGCAACATTCATGGTTGTCGCATCCATTCTGGATAGTGGGTACGCGGTAACCGCTGGGAAAACCGGTAGTATGTTATCCAGACGCAATGTCCGTGCGTTAGAGTGCATCTCCGGAACCGCATTGATTGGCGGTGGCATTTGGTTGGCACTTGCGCGCCGGTAACAAACCCTAACGTTTTTTCTACCGGCGATAACAGTTGCTTGCCATGGCGTAGTCTTGTTGCTCTGATATTAATTTAAAACTCATATGCGACATACCAAACAAAACATCACATGCTTGTCGATTTGTCAGGCTTTATGGATGTCCGCCAACTCGTTGATCATCGCGACATCCGCATTGGTTGGCCTGGCGTTGTCGCCGGATAAACAATTGTCGACCTTGCCCTTAGCATTGATGTTTCTCTCCGGTACCTCTATCACAATACCAGCATCGATTTTGATGAAGTACATCGGGCGCCGCGGTGGATTTACCATTGGGTTGATAATTGGGATCATAGGTGCTGTCTTTTGTACTTTCGCCATTCTCACCAAGAGTTTCGCTGGTTTTTGTTTAGGTGCGAGTCTCATCGGAATTTGTAACGGTTTCGGCGCCTACTACCGATTTGCTGCAGCGGATGTCTCCTCTGAAGAATTCCGAAGCCGTGCCATTTCCTTTGTTTTGGCGGGGGGGGTGGTGGCGGCTTTTATCGGGCCGAATCTCGCCAACTTAACTAAAAATTTGGTGGATTCGGCGGTATTCGCAGGCGGCTATGTGAGTATCGCCGTTTTGTATCTATTGTCTATCATCGTATTGATGTTTTCGCGTTTGCCGCGACCCGCGGAGGCTGAAATACACGGAGAAACACGACCCTTATCTGAAATCGTGCAACAGCCTATTTTTATTGTAGCTGTGCTGGGTGGCATGATTAGTTACGGCACCATGAACGTGGTCATGACAGCGACGCCGCTTGCCATGCAGGCACATGGGCATCTGTTTTCTGACACGGCTTTGGTGATTCAATGGCATTTATTGGGGATGTTTGTACCGTCATTTTTTACTGGATACCTGATCAAGAAATTTGGTATTCCCCAGGTGATGATTGCCGGGGCAATTTCGTTGTTAATGTGTGCGGTCGTTAACTTAACGGGAACTAGCGTGTTGTATTTTTGGCTTGCATTGGTACTGCTGGGCGTAGGCTGGAACTTTTTGTTTATCGGGTCGACCACCTTATTGACCTATGTGCATACATTGCCGGAGAAAGCGAAGACACAGGGGATCAATGATTTTATGGTACTTGGAACGGTGTCGATAACAGCACTTCTATCGGGTTGGTTGCATCATCTATTTGGCTGGCAAACTATTAATTGGGGTGTTATTCCCGTGATCTTGATCGCCTTGTTCGTCTCTATTTGGCTGCGTTCGCCTTCGCTACAAAAAGCCTACGCTTAGCGGTTGAGAATGGGGAGTCTTTCTATCTGGGAAAAGCGATATGCTGCAGATTATTCTTCGAAAATGGGGTGTATTCTTTCAACGTAGTTTCGCTATCGTTTAAAACGACTCCTGCATGTTCTAACCACGCGTGTCCGTGCAAGCGGCCGTTAGCGAGTTTTGTACCGACTCGTAACCGGGATTCAACATTGTGTCGTTTAAGAAAAATGTGTAACGCCAGACTACGCCGTAAACAGTTGGTGGGCAAGGGTTGCGCCCGCAACGCCGCATTGAATATTTTACGTAGTCGGTAGATGTTATCAGTTGCGACGTTCGCTTCTCTCCCCGAGTCTCGCGTCATCGCGTTCTGCAGACGAACTTTCCAGGACGAGTACTTACGCCAGCGCGTGGAAACGTTGCACCATGATAAAATCATCCAAGCCTCAATCATGTAAAACCACTCTCGCGGTGCAAGGGATCGGACAAACGCAAGATTTTCGTTCACGTTGTTACAACGACTACTATTAATTGTGGGTTAGGATGCCCGTTTCAAGGTCGGTTTTGCAGATTCATTCCAGCCGGGCAAACGCAAATCATCCATTAAGCGGCGGACCTCTTGTCGAGCGCTGACGTGGGACATGGTCATCTTTTTTCCGTTAGTGCTTTTTAAGTCAACTAGGGTTAGCCCTTTTGGAAACAATTCGCGGTAAATGACGCGTTCACTCAGACCGGGTACGTAGCGGAACGCAATTTGATTTTGCAGGTGTTGTAAGGCCGCATTCACGCGGCGTTTGTTTTTCGCATCGATAGTCGACGTTCGGTTGCGCATAACCACCCAATCGAGACTGCGGCGTCCGGACAGAGCCCTTTGCTTGCGACCTTCCCACACCGCTTCGCTATACAAACTGAGTTCCTTGACTTGATACGTGCGGGGGTCGACATGCCCAATCAAATCTAGATCGACAAAACTATCATTAAGTGGAGTGACTAGTGTGTCCGCGCGGCCGTGTGCTAGACGGGATAAATAACTGTCTGAACCCGGACAGTCCACCAGGATAAAATCATATTGCTCATCGAGTTGTTCCATTAGAGTCTGAAAAGCCTCGCGTTCCCGCCTTTCTATTTCAGATACTGTTCTTCCTTTGTGATGTTCGATTACATGACTTTTGGGGATGTCTAGACGCAGATTATTGGAGGATGCATATACCTGCCGATTTTCAATGTATCGAGTGAGTGACTTTTGGCGCGAGTCCAGGTCGACGATGGCGACGTTTAGCCCCCGTTGTAACAAGCTGGTGACAATATGCATGGCGGTGGTGGATTTTCCGGTGCCACCTTTTTCGTTGCCAATGACAATGACATGGGCGTTGTCTTTTTGCTTACTTGTCATTTAGCCAGTCAACACGGGATTGGCGGGCATTATAGCCGAACGGTACCGGTAAGCGATTATGAGATCGTTAAATCAGGTTATTTCCCGGTAAATTTGGGTTTGCGTTTCTCCCGAAAAGAGGTCACGCCTTCTTTGAAATCGTTCGAAGAACGTAAGCGGCCATAAGTCTGTCCTTCCAACTCGATACTGCCGCTAACTGAAGTATTTTGTGAGGTGTTTAACAAGCCCTTTAGCGTGCGTTGCGCGAGTGGCGAGACTTGCCGGAGCTCGCCGACTAAATCGTCGGTTGCCTTGCGTAATTCATCGGGGGTGACACATTGCATTGCAATACCCCAGTCGTACGCCTGTCTTCCCGAGATCCTGCGACCCCGCATCGTGATATCTTTCGTACGCGAAATTCCTACCATGTGCAGCAAACGTGCGGAGCCACCGGAACCGGGTATCATGCCGATGCGTTGCTCGGGCAATGCTAACTGCGCGGACTCAGTTACGATTCGAAAGTCGCAGGCCAGCGATAGTTCAAACGCGACCCCAAAACAATAGCCATGAATTGGCGCGATAACGGGTTTATGGCAGCGTTCCGGCGCGGCGATATTCCAAGCGAGTCGTGATACGTGTTCGGGTGTCTTTTTAAGAAAACCCTGGATATCGCCACCACTGGAAAAGTGTTCGCCTTCCGCACGAAGCACAATGATGCGAACCTTCGCGTTTTCATCCAACGCTTCGAATGCTTCGCACAACTGTTCCCGTTGCGTCATGGAAACGATATTTAATGGCGGGCGGTTTAATACGATATCGGCGCGTTCGTTTTCTTCGTCTATTTCGACGTAAAAGCCATCTAGTTCGGTTGGCTGTTCCATGTTTGTTGTCATGACCGTATTTAGTTGGTTTCGTATTCGCCTGCGATTAGTAACCGCCGTAGAATTTTTCCAACCGGCGATTTGGGAATTGACTTTACAAAAATATATTCACGGGGCCGTTTAAAATTGGTCAGTCCGGATTCTTGAATAAAAGCGTCCAGTGCATCCGCTCCGACGAGTTTATTGGTTTTGATAAAAGCGACTACTTTTTGACCCAGCCGTTCATCCGGTAAACCCGCGAGGGCCACTTCAAGCACTGCCGGATGCAGGGAAACAATGCTTTCTATTTCCACCGGCATAACATTTTCACCACCGCTAATGATCATATCGTCAACCCGACCCGTAACGAACAAATCGCCATCGGCGTCAAAGTAACCGATGTCGCCGGTAAAATACCAGCCGTCATGCAAAGTTTTGGCGTCTGCATCGGGGCGATTCCAATAACCTTCAAACGCTTCGTCCGTAGCGAGGCTAGCGATCACTTGGCCTTCTTCACCGCCGCCTACTATGGCTTCAGGATCATTCGAACCAATTTCGACAACACGAATGCGCTGATTGATGCCGGCCTTGCCCGCAGAACCCGGTTTGGCCGGGGCGTCTGGGCAAATCGTAAAAGTATAGATTTCCGAGGAGCCATAATGATTGACGAACAACTCGGGTTTAAACGCAGCTACCAATCGTTTCAGCAAACCATCGGTCATAGGCGCTCCGGCAAAACCGAGTTTACGCACACTGGAAACATCGGTTTGCTCGAAAGATTCATTAGCTAAAAGGTCGTGATACAAAGTCGGTACCAAATACAGATTGGTAATTTTCTCGGTTTGTATAAGTTCCAGTGCACGGGCCGGATCGAATCGTGGCAGACACACAAAACATCCATTGATCAACACCATCGTCAGCAATGATCGCACGCCCATGGTGTGATAAAGCGGCATAACACCAAGTGTTGTTTCCCCGTAGGCATATTGGTTTTGCGCGACATGGGCGAGGGCGGCGGCGCGTTCCGCATGGTGCCGACGTGGCACACCTTTACCGCGGCCGGTGGTGCCCGAGGTGTACAACATTAAGGAATAGTCGTCAGGCTTTGCGTATTGCCTCGGTAATCCGTCGGATAATTCGACGAGTTCCTCGAAATTAATGCTGGCTGGTGTTTGTGTTTCCACACCTATTTGTATGAGTGAGCCAGCGATGGCTGAATCGCGAATCGCTTGCGCAGAAATATTCTGGAAGACCACCGCTTTCGCGTTCGCGTCACTGAGCACATAGTCGAGTTCATCGGATTTTGCGCGCCAGTTAAGCGGCGTAACGATGATTCCAAGCAACTGACAAGCCCAATGCAAGGTTGCCATTTCCCATCGATTTTGCAAGACCACCGCTATATGATCGCCACGCTTTAAGTCCCTTGCATTGAGTCCGTTTGCAAGCCGTCTAATCTTATCTAACCACTGTGTGTAGGTCAGACGTGTTTTGTCATCAACAATCGCAATCTTGTCGGGATCGCGTTCGGCGGCAGCGATGAGCGTAGTACCAAGATCAAGCATGTTCCAAAAATAAAAACAAATATATTAGTGGGTTATTGCTTATATTTAATACAAAAGATTGTCTCATTTCACAGAATTCTGGTGCCGATATTGCCATATTTTTTAGTAAGTTCAATAATGCAAGTTACTCAATTCTGAAGCCATTGTGAATTCGGATTGTTGGTCTATTGACGATGAATGCTTGAGTTCACTGGCCGCTGTCAAATAATAAACGAAATGAGGAAATGAACATGAGTGGTGCCCAATCCGTTCCGGCTTTTTTTCCCAAAGGCCACCAGACTTACAAAGAAGTTGAGATTAGATGTAGCCACGAAGGCCGTGTCGCCAATATCGTTTGGAATCCACCTAAGAAATTAAATCCTCTTACGGTCAGTTTAACCAACGAAGTAGTCACAGCCGTTGAGGAAGTGCAAGCGAACGAAAACGTTCACATCGTCACTTTTCGCGGTGCCGGTGGTTTCTTTTGTTGCGGGGACGATTTGGTGGAAATGTACGACGGCATGTGGGGTAACCCGAATCAGGTCATGCGACGTATTCGTTATTACCAGGCGTTTGCCAATAAAATCGAAGAGCTGGATAAGACTACTCTGGCCATTGTCGAAGGATTCGCTTTGGGTGGTGGGCTGGAAGTCACCATGGCTTGCGATTTTGTAATCGCCGCTGAGAGTTCGCAATGGGGAATGCCGGAAGTGGATAACGCGATGACGCCGGGTTGGGGCGGTACCACACGTATGATTCGATTGATCGGAAGACGCCGGGCCAAAGAGGTGAATATGATTGGCGCGTTGCGTTCGGCAGCCAAAGCAGTGGAATGGGGTCTTTATAACCGATCTGTCCCAGACGATGATATTGATGACGAGGTGGAAAAATTCATACAGGTGATGTTGTCCAAGAACCAGCAAACATTACGTCAATTGAAATTCGTCATGAACAAGAATGCGGATGCCGATATGCAAACCGCGTTGGCGTTTGAGGCCATGAACGAGGTGATTACTTCGGCCATTAATTGGGATCCGAATACACCACAAGTTCCTGATGCGGAACCGGGTAAAGGTCTCGAAGCTTTTGCGAAAAAGAACGAATTGTGGAACCGGCGACGGGAGCTGGCCATGAGTTTTTGGTCAGACTAAAGCTGACTAATTAAGAACTATAATAAAAACGTTCTATATTACGGGGGCAGGCTACTGCCCCCTAGTTTTTGATCAAATAGTTTGAACTAATGGAATTAAAGAATAAAACCGCGATAGTCACTGGCGCAACCAGTGGTATCGGTCTATCGACCGCGCATGTGTTATATAACGCCGGTGTCAATCTAGTAGTCACCGGTCGCAATCCAGACCGTGTTGAGGAAATGACTCAAAACCTTAAAGGTGCCGCCTCAGTTGTGGGCGATATTCGCGAACCCGAGTTACCCGGACGTTTGATCGATACAGCGCTAGAGCGATTCGGAAGTTGTGATATCGTAATCAACAACGCCGGCGTTATTCATAATGGCCCGATCGACAAGATCGATATCGACGCCGTGTGCGAAATGGTGCAAATCAATGTTGAAGCGATGTTCCGCATGGCTTACACCACAGCGAAACACTTTGATGCAGTTAATAGCGGGCATCTGATAAATATTTCCAGCGTACTCGGCACTAAAACTCGAATTTATACCGGTGCATATGCCGGAACTAAACATGCTATTGAGGCATTGTCTGAAGCGTTGCGTATCGAATTAGCGCGGCGTCCGATTCACGTAACCTGCATTCAACCAGGATTAGTAATGACCGAGTTGCATCGCGACTTTCCGATTCATCCGAAAGAATCGATGAAAATCGATACACCATTGACCGCAGATGACATCGCCGATGCTGTCATGTATGCATTGACCCGTCCAGACCACGTGGCGATTCCGACATTGATGGTGTTACCGAAAGATCACAAAACCTGATCCCGATGCGAGAGCACTATTTTGAAGATTTCGCCCCGGGATTGGTGGTGGAATGCGAGCCTTATATCTTAAGCGAGCAGGAGATAATCAATTTCGCGGAAAAATACGACGCCCAATATTTCCACACGGATAAGGAGCGTGCGGGGGTACATACTGTATTCCAAGGCCTTTCTGCACCTGGGTTTCAAATAGCGTCTCTGGCATGGGGCCTCGCAGTACGCACCGGACGTTTCGATGCCTGTGCAATGGCCGGATTAGGAGTGGACGGGTTGCAATGGCAGTTACCGGTGCGGCCGGGAGATGGGCTGGTTTGTATATTTGAGGTATTGGAAGCCCGCGCGTCCGAATCAAAGAGCGATCGCGGCGTTGTCGTTATTCGCTATGACATTGTTAACCAGCGCAACGAAAAAGTATTTACAATGAAGATGACGCAGATGCTTGGACGCAGACCACCGGAATAAAGAACGAAATCCAACGACAATAATCGGAAGCAGAGAATGACAGACAATGCTCACTGGGGTATCGAAAACGACTATGGCGTGTTGACCGATGTGTTGTTGGGAAAACCCGATTACTATCGCTGGACGGATGCCGGACCGATTACACGGCGGACCTTCGCCAATGCGCATAAAACAGGTGTAAGGTTTGATTTTCAATTAGCCCAAGATCAGCATGCCGAAATGGTGAGAATTTATGAAAGTGCTGGTGTAAAGACGCACTTTCTACCATCCGATGAAGTATTGCATCGTAACTTCTTTACGCGCGATTCCAGCGCTATGACGCCATGGGGGCCGTTGGTTTGCCACATGCAACTAAAAACACGTCGTGCCGATTATGTTAGTGTGATTGAGTTTTACAACAGGGCGGATATTCCCATTTGGAAGTACGTCACCGCTGGGCACTTTGAAGGCGGCGATTTCGTTATTTTGGAACCGGGTAGCATATTGATCGGTTACGGTGGCGAACGCTCTGAACAAGAAGGTGCGGAACAGGTTGGCGCTTGGGTGCGTGAACAGGGGTGGGACGCCTGTGTTACTCCCATTCCCGCTTTGTTTGTTCATATGGACGGTATTGTCGTACCCATCGCGCCGAAACTAGCGGTCGCCTGTGTGGATGCTTTGGAAGGCTGGGTCGTGGATTGGATTGAGTCCAAAGGCTTTGAGTTTATCAATGTGGATTTTAAAGACGCGAAAGATCTAGGCGCCAACATCGTGACTCTAGGAAACGGTCGCGTCCTGTCCATGAAACAAAATACTAATCTCAACGAAAAACTGTGTTTGCAAGGTTTTGAAGTCTATGATCCTGACATGTCAATGTTTACGCTGGGTGGCGGCGGGGTACATTGTTTATGTCAGTCGTTGCGGCGTGAGCCTGCCTAAATAGATTCGCTGAGGATGGCTTCCCATAGCGGACTTCGTGTCAACGGACAGCGTCTATGGCAAAGCCTTATGGATATGGCGGCTATTGGTGCGCTACCCGGTGGTGGTTGTTGCCGACTAGCATTGACCGACGAAGACAAACAAGGTCGTGATTTGTTTGTGTCGTGGTGTGAAGATGCAGGTTGTATTGTCAGTATTGATGAAATGGGCAATATATTTGCGCGTCGCCAGGGCATGGACAATTTGTTGCCGCCGGTCGTGACGGGTAGTCATCTAGATACTCAACCACACGGTGGCAAATTTGATGGCGTTTATGGCGTATTGGCGGGGTTGGAGGTGATACGCGCGCTGAACGATGCCAATGTGGAAACGCAACGGCCGATTGAAGTGGTTGTCTGGACTAATGAAGAAGGGTCGCGTTTCGCACCCGCCATGTTAGCGTCCGGTGTTTGCGCGGGTTTATTCGAGCTTGACTACGCCTTAAGCCGGCAAGATTCGAACAGTAAAACGGTAGCCGACGAACTTAAACGTATTGGCTATTCGGGAAGGGAACCTTGCGGGAGCCGTGAGTTTAATTCTATTTTTGAAGCACACATCGAACAAGGCCCTATTCTTGAACGCAATCAAAATGTCGTTGGAGTGGTAACGGGTGCTCAAGGATCGAAATGGTATGACATTGCAGTAAATGGTCAGGACTCTCATTCCGGTTCAACACCTATGTCCGGACGCCGTGATGCACTCGTGGGTGCATCAGCGATGACGCTAATGGCGCAAAAGATTGCACATAAAAACCCTCCCGATACTGTCATTACAGTGGGTTCGCTTAATGTTCAACCCAATTCACGCAATACCATTCCTGGCCGTGTCAATTTCACAATCGATATGCGGCATCCGGACGATGATACATTGACCAAGATGGGGGAAAGGTTGCGTGAGGAGTTTAAGAAAATTGCCCATGAGCACGATTTGAAGATAGAAATCGAGGAAATCTGGCACAACTCGCCGGTCGTTTTTGACGTTGACTGTGTGAATGCCGTTCGTAGCAGTGCAGAATCATTAGGCTATAGACATCAGGACATTGTTTCCGGCGCGGGACACGACGCTTGTCAAATGGCACGCATAGCTCCAACGGCGATGGTGTTCGTGCCCTGTGAAGGCGGACTCAGTCATAACGAAGCCGAAAACGCGACACCGGAAGATTTAGAGGCGGGATGTAACGTGCTCATGCATGCTATGTTGCAACGCGCGATGTGAGTAATACTTGTATAGACTTTTGTGATTAACTATCTAATACAAGTTTGTTGGAACCCTACAGTTTTCGGGTTAGCGCTAGATATTGTCGGTTTCATATTGGTATTTATGTATGGGGGGTTTGATATCGGGAGTAAGTCTTTAGCATTCGGTTCTGAATCTCGAGTTACCAAATATATGAGGATTATGGGGGCCATACTTGTAGTCGTAGGGTTTATATTCCAGTTATATGGTGCCATTCTAAAACAACAAATCTAGAGATTCTTAACAAAACATTTCGCTTCAATGCCAGCGCTAGTAACAATGATTCTTCAAAAAATTGTGGCGGCGTAGTTCGGGTTGAAATGTCGTAAAGGAGATTTCGTGCTATGGCGAAAAAACTAATGAACTACTCAACCCTTACATTCGACTGCTATGGCACCCTCATTGATTGGGAAACGGGTATTTGGGACGCGTTTCAACCGTTGGTTCAGAGTAGTGGTCGCGACGACATAACGCGCAATGTCACGCTGGAGACATTCGCCGAAATCGAAAATACCCAGGAATACGCAACCCCGGATATGCTGTATCCGGCACTACTTGAAAAAGTTCACGCTGATTTCGCGAAACGTTTTAACTTGCAGTCCAATTCCAGTATGGATCAAGCATTCGGTGAGTCCATTGCTCATTGGCCTGCTTTTCCCGATACGGCCGATGCACTTCGAGAACTAAAAAAACACTACAAACTGGTTATCCTGTCGAATGTGAACAGGGCAGGATTTGCTTCTTCGAATCTGAAACTGGGTGTTGAATTTGACGCCATCTACACTGCGGAAGATATTGGATCGTATAAACCGACACCACGGAACTTCGAGTACATGTTGGAACATCTCGCTAAAGATCACGGCATCGGGCGCGATTCTATCCTGCATACCGCACAGAGTTTATTTCATGATCACGTCCCGGCTAAAAAATTCGGGTTAGCGAATGCCTGGATCGACCGGCAATGTCTATCAAAAGGAGGACACTGGGGCGCCACCGCCAAAGTTGGACAACGTCCACAAGTCGATTTCTTGTTCCCGACTATGGGTGCGATGGCGGAAGCGATGCAAGCAGAAGTGAACAAAAACGCGTGAACTAGACCAGCTGACGGCTCTAATAGCCGAAAAATCATACGACCAACACAATGACGGTACTCATCCGTAACGCTGCGATACTAACGGTCGACAAAAACAACACTATTCATTCGCCCGGCGCAATCTTGATCGACAATAAGCGTATTGTCGATGTCGGTCCGAGCGATGCGGTACAAGGACGTCATCCAAATCCGGATCAAGTAATAGATGCCGGCGGCAGAGTCGTCGCTCCCGGATTTATCAGTATTCATAATCATGTGGGTTACACCGTGTTTCGTGGCCGATCGGAAGACGCAGGTTTGGGTTGTGTGACCGGCATGTACTTCCCAATGGATACTGTCATCACCTGCGACGAACGACTTGCCATCGGTTCATTAACTTGTGCTGAGTTACTGTGCAGTGGGGTTACCACCGTCTTGGAGATGGAAGAGAGTGTCGACATCTATGCTCCTTTCGTCGAGAAGTTGGGCATTCGCAGCGCCATGGGAGTCATGACCTACGATGTTGATGTCGATCGAATGGTTAAAGGCGAATTTCAATATGTCGACAACCTGTGTGAATCCCAGCTTAGGCAGGCTATCGAATTTGCAGAACAATGGCATGGAAAAGCCGATGGCCGAATCACCGCAATGATGACACCTAACATGACCATTAGCTCGTCGCCGCAATTGATAGACGGATCGCGTGCTGCCGCTGATCGACTGGGTTTGCGGTTAAGTATTCATATGGGTTGGAGACCGGAAGAAGAAAAGATTATTCGCGACCTGCATGGCAAGAGTTCATTCGAATTCGCCCGTGACCACGGTCTCTTGGCGCCCGATGTCGTCGCCGCACACTGTTATGTGGTAAGCGACGCTGACAAGGACGTGTTGCAATCATCTGGTGCTCATGTCGCTCACTGTCCATTAATGAATTCCATGCGCGGCCATATTGCAACATTGCTTGAGTACAAACAGCGTGCAATAAACGTTGGACTGGGCATCGATAATATGTTTTCGGATCATTTCGACGTGTTGCGCGCCTGTGTTGCTTGTGCGCGCATCAAGAAAAATGATCCGCTGGCCATTTGTGCGCCAGATGCGTTGGAGTTGGCAACCATGGGTTCAGCACGTGCATTGGGCATGGAGGATAAAATCGGTTCACTTGAGAAGGGCAAGCTCGCCGATCTGATAGTTATCAATTGTCGGACCTTTGGTCTTACCCCAACTTTGGACCCTACACAAAACCTGGTTTACCACGCTCACGCTAGCGATATTGAACTTGTGATGGTCAATGGACAAATCGTCGTAAAAGAGGGGCATCCCGTGCACGTCGAATCGGACACGCTAGTAAAGAACGCCCAGATCGCCGCGGATTCAGCATGGGATAAATTCGTAGCTAAATACGGTGGGGTGATAGCTAAGTGCCTTGCCGAATGTGAGTTAACGATAATGCATTAGTTCTGATACGGTAAAAAACATAAGTAACTGTAGTTCGGATGGAGCACAACGTAATCCGGCAGCACCAGGGTAGCCCCGGATTCTATTTCATTTCATCCGGGTAACGCTTTCATTATCGGTAGTTTTGCAGTGAACTTCCTCGCAAGGCGAAAACAGACCATCTAGGACATCAACGTGCACGCGCTTCGCCCTCGGGTTCCCGATGAATCAGAGCTTCAAGCTCCTTCATTACATTTGCCGGAAGTGGCCCATGTTCCAGAGCACCGGCATTCTCTTGAATTTGCTCTACAGTTCTAGCGCCAGGTAGGGGCATGTTTCTCGGAGATTTGGCCATCAACCAACCAAGGGCACCTTGTGAGAGAGTGCGTCCACCGGTTTGTAACAGCTCTTTGATGGTGTTCAAATTACGGAGATATTTCGGAGCAACTTTACCATCTTGAAAATAATCTCTGCGGTCACTATTCATAGCGCGCACGTCATCGCTACCGAGTGTTGAAGTCTCGTCGAACTTGCCGGTCAGTATGCCCATGGCAAGGGGTGATCGAATGAAGGCGATTAGCTGGTTTTGTTCGACAGTTGATTGCATTGTCGGCACATCGACAAAGACATTCATCGCATGCTCCACACCGATAAATCCTTCCATCTTAGCCATAGCCGCGGCACTGTTTGGGAAATCAGTACTCCAACCGTATGCTCGGATTTTGCCGGATTGTCGGACTTTCTCCATTTGCTCAAAAATCGGCATCGCTTGTTCTACTGGCAAAGAATTTAAATGAAGCAACATGACATCGATGCGATCGCGTTGTAGCCTTTTTGAGCTTGCGTCGATTGCTGCCCCGACATTTGCACTATCCGGGTCGTCCCCCAGGACTTGCTTTGAGTGCTCGTCAAACGATGTGCCGAGTTTACTGATGATAAGCGCTTCAGGACGATTCTTCAGGGCGGCGCCAAGCAGGTGTTCGGAATGCCCAGCACCGTACACGGCTGCTGTATCGAACAACCGAATACCAACTTCATAAGCGGCGTGAATGGTTCGAATCGATGTTTCATCGTCAACGTTTGCAAACCCTAGGGATTGCTCGCCAGAGTAGAACGGTCCACCAATTGCCCAACAGCCCATCCCGAGCGGTGGAATCTCATTTCCAAGAATTTTCATAGTGTATTGCTACCTGAATTTGTTTAAACATCACCACTATGGACCAAATCTGCTATGATTAAAATGAAATGTAATGTAATGTTCTTTTCATTAATGAAATGAATTTAAATTGGGACGATCTCAAGCTCTTCATGGCAGTTGCTCGTGCCGGTGGCCTGTCCGCGGCCACTTCGGCGACTGGCAAGAGCGCACCCACGTTGGGTAGACGAATGTTGGGACTGGAGGCAGCCATCGGTGCTGAGTTATTTCGTCGGTTAGGCCGCGGTTATGAACTCACAGAACAAGGAACAGCGCTTTTTAACAAGCTGGCTGATCTTGAATCCCAAATTCTGCCTCTCGATCGATCGGTTGACACGAAAGGCAGTGTGCTCGTGAAAGTGTCTGCTGGAAGCTGGATGACGCATATCCTTTGTCAGAATATCGAGACTATCTTAGAAGGAAACGGGTCAACTCGCCTGCGCTTTATATCCGCTGAGCACGTATTAGATATCGCCCATCGTGAAACGGTCATTGGCATTAGGAATCAACGTCCGCATCAAAATGCTTTAGCTTGTCGAAAAATAGGACGCGTGCAATTTGCAGGTTACGCAACCAGTAAGCATGTCAAACCCTGGGTGAGGGTTGTTGGCAAGACACCTTCAGCGCTTTGGTTAGCTGAGCAATCAAACAATACTGTTAATCTGGAAGCAACCGCCCCACGTAATGCTCTTGATGTTGCGTGCACGGGTATCGCGCGTGCGCTGCTCCCAACATTTATCGGTGATCGACAAAAAGACCTGACTAGAGTGACAGCCCCAATCACGGAACTATCACACGATCAATGGTTAGTTACCCATCAGGATGAACGCTTCAGACCCGAGGTACGCCTGACTATTGATCGGATATATGAGTTAGCAAAATCCCTACACCGTAGGGTGTGCTGAGCAACTACAGCCCGAATAGAGCGAAGCGTAATCTGGGAGCACTAATATAAGCCCAGATTCCATTTCATTTTATCTGGGTTACGCTGACTGAGGGTCTATCTCGGAATACCGCTGTTGATGCCGGTGCCAATGCTAGTAACAGTCTTGACTAAAATATTCCTATATGAAAGATGTCCTATGCAAACGAGGAGGTTTGTTGCTCGACATGTAGATTTTTTACCGGGATAAAATGTGGATCTGAATTTAGTTGATATGTCATCTCATGCATTTCAATCTTTTGTCCACAATGCGAACACACAACTACCGGTGAAAAATCGTTATCGCATCTGGTGTGGTGAAGAACAAGCGGCAACCCTTTCTTAGTCGCTAGCCATTTATCCCCCCAACGCATGAAGGAAATCATTACGCCGTATAACTCACGGCCCTTTTGTGTGAATCGATATTCCGATCTTTCCGGCGTCTTCGAATAAATTCGGCGCTCGAAGATACCGGTTTCCAATAGGCGATTCAGACGGTCGCTGAGTATATTTGTAGAGACGCCAAGGTTCTGATGAACACCATGAAAACGATGTACACCGAAAAACGCTTCACGCATGATGAGATACGTCCAGCGGTCACCGATAATGGTCATGGTGCGTGCCACAGAACATTCTCGATATCTTAGAAAGTTTTCAGGCTTGGAGGAGCGGCGCATATTGTGCAAGGGTTCCCGGTTACTAAAACCTGCCCCCGGCCCGGCACGATAAGTGACATCGAAAATCTCTATTTCATCATTGCATGATGAGCAAACTACCTGTGCGTGGCACGAGCTCCCACATGTTTTGTGTTGCAGTGTCACGGGAGGACCTGTCTCCTCACTAAGCCACTTGTCACCCCATCGCATCATGACTAGCATGCCGGGGTACAAATCCGCGGCTTTCGTGGTCAACCGGTACTCGTGACGCACCGGTTTGGCTTGATACTCCAGTCGTTTGAGCATTCCTTGCGACACCAGATGGTGCAAACGGCTGCTTAACGTACCGCGTGGCATGCATAGATTTTGCCGGAATATGTCGAAGCGTTTTACACCAAACCAAGCCTCGCGTAATACCAGGAATGTCCAAGGGTCGGCGATAATTTCGAGCGCTCGCGAGACCGAGCAGTGGGCGATTTTACGAGTCAACTATAAAAGTTTCGCTTTCGCTCGAAATAATAAATATCGACAAATTGAATTTCACAGAATTTAAATGTATCAAGGTTTGCTCGCTACGATCCGAATACCACCGAGGTGTCCACCCTCGTACAAGTTGACGATGGTGGAATAGAAATCCTCAAGACCTTCGACGATTTCCGTTCCGTGTACACGCAGGTTACGATCCCGTTGTTCGCGAAATAATTGTAAACGGCCAGATACGAACTTTGTCCATTGGTCCGTCATATCGGTGACAGCAATGTCCGTAAAACCCGCGCTTTCAAGTTGCATTGCATATTCCTCCGTAGTAGGTACATAAGTACAATAGACTTTTTGTGCCAGTTGATCTTTCTCATACGCAGTAAACTCCGCGCGTTTGGAAAAGTCTTCAATAAACAACTTGCCACCGGGCCGGGTTGTCGATATACAACGGTTGAATAATTTCTCCCGTTGCGGGATGTGAAGAAATACCAGCCAACTCACGATGGCATCGTACTCATCATCCGGCAGTGGATCCGAGAGAAAATTTCCTTGTACGTGAGTTATCTTATCCGACAAACGACAACGCTGGGTCAGGGAATATGCGACATCGTTCAGATCACTTTGTAGTTCCATCGCTGTCACCCTGCAACCGGCATTCGCGGCGAGATAACGCGCCGGCCCGCCGATGCCCGCACCCACCTCAAGAATATGACTGTGCGAGTTTAAATCGAGGATGCGAATGGCATTGTCGACAGCATCGGTTCCTTCGTAGTGATACTGATCGAAAGGTGTTAACTGTTCGACAGCAAGTTCATCTTCATCGTTTATACCCAATTCACGCAATTCATTGAACACACGTTCTACCTGATGATAGAGCTTCATTGCTTTTATATCGGTGTTGTTCAATGGAGTCACCGCCGACTACGATTGCCAAGTATTAAAATCCTATTGTAACGATGACAATAGATGCTTGGTTGATTCAGTGAGCTCAACACCCGCATCAGCGAAAGTTTGCATTGGTGGAAATTTCAAACCGGTTGGTCCCATATAGCCCTTCATTTCCACTAAATACCGGTCAATAACTTCTCCAGTCGAGTGTCTTTTCAAACCATTAGCCAAACAGAAATCATTATCCGGACCGTGTGGTCTACCAAAAGCGCGTTTTAGCGTAACCGGTAGCATGCCGTTATAAACCTCTTGGAATTCAGCTAGACGGCCGGGGTTTTCCGAGACCTCACGCAAATTATCGACACCGTTTTCGTAGTGTTCCTCTTCGTCGGCCAGGACAACTTCCATCTTTTCCGCCCAGGGTAGATAACTCGATTGTCGGTATTCCATGATCTGTTGACTGCCAGCACGATCGACCGTGAAATTAAACACAGCGATATGTAACCAGTTGTCGAGATCCAGATTCCAAAAATTCGCCGCGGCGGGACGGTTTGCAATAATATTTTCCGGGTCCTCGCCGAATTCAGCCAGCAAATTGCACAATATTTGACTATGTTGTGCTTCTTCTAATGCAAACTCCGCGGCCAAGTGTTTCTCCCGCCACGTTGGTGCGGCACCAATAGAACGGCCGAAGACTTCGGCGGTTGCAGTCTCGGCGTACAACTGGCGTGTCATCAAACGAATTAGCATATCACGATATTCGCCTTTGGCTTCGGCGGCCGAATGCACGTCGGGGATGACCTCTTTCGTGGCAATATTCATTTCGAGCTCCAATTAGCTTAAAACGTGGGATTATCTAATTGACAATATAATCTTTCCAACGAACTTGCGGGATTCAAATTCACCTAGTGCCTTGCTGAATTCTTCCAATGAATATTCAGAACTGATAACAGGTTCAAATTTTCTCTTAGTATAAAATTCGAATACTTCGGTTTGAGCGTGACGCACGGTCTCAGGTTCTTGCATTAGATAACCATTGATAGTCATGCCACTGACCAAAATATTTTTTAGTAATAAATAATTTGCTTTGATTTCTGGAATTCGTCCTGAGGTAAATCCGAGGGTGACAATTCGCCCACACCACCCCAGGGAGCGTAAGCATGCATCGAAAACATCGCCGCCTACCGGGTCGATCACAACGTCTACGTTACTACCAATGGCATCTTTGACTTGTTGTCGCACACTGTCCTTAATGTTATCGCCGTTCATATCGATAATGTAGTCGGCTCCTGCATGTCTAACAGCATCCCGTTTGCTCACTGTTGTTAACCCTGCAAGTACAGTCGCGCCGAATATTCTCGCAAGCTGAACTGCAGCCAAGCCGACCCCACCGGCAGCACCGGTTACTAAAACTTTGTCTTCCGATTTAATTTGTGCACGTTTAGTGAGCGCAACATATGCCGTTACGTAAGCTAATCCCAACGCCGATGCATTCTTAAAGTCAACCGAACCGGGTATGGCATAAACCGAGTTTTCATTAACGACAATCTGTTCTGCAAATGCACCATAGTCCATTTGTCCGCTCACACGGTCGCCTGGTTTAAAACGGGAAACTCTGTCGCCAACGGCGATTACCGTGCCTACAGCCTCTTTACCGGGAATGAATGGCAGTGGTGGTTTTATCTGATACTTACCGTCTATTTGTAACGAATCCGGAAAGTTGAGACTGGCGCATTTTGCTTCAATTAGCACCTGATCGGCCCTGGGAGTGGGCGCATCAATTTCAGCAATCTGGATGGATGCGCGATTACCGATTTCACCGACGACGACAGCACGCATCTAAAAGCAAATTCTCCTTGGTAAGCTGAAAAAAAATCCTTGACTGGATTTGTTCTAACAGGATTTGTTCTAATAGTTGCGCAGGCAGTATATCCAAGTTAGTCTATTAACGAAAGTGACTCCATCCGCTTCTAGTGTAGTCTGAGAATTAGAAGATAACTAATTAAAAAATATAATTTGTCTGCTCCCGCCAAAACATATGTCGGGCAACCGCTAACCCGGGTGGAAGATCACGCTTTGCTCACCGGTTCGGCGCGTTTCGCTGATGATATTCCCGTTCGTAAAGACACACTGCACGTGGCGTTTGTGCGTTCGGCACATGCCAGCGCGGTGATCGAATCCATAGATTTGAGTTTGTTGGACGGTGTAAATGATGTACAGGTGGTGACAACCTCTGATATCAAAAATATTGTCAACCCGATGATCGCTGGTTTGAAGTTACCGTTTGCTGATTGGGGTATGGCGACTAACAGAGTGTGTTATGTCGGCGAACCGGTAGTTATGGTGTTAGCGGCGGATCGATATTTAGCGGAAGATACTGCGGATAGGGTGCGTATCGAATACAAGCCCGCACAGGCCGCAGTCGATTCGTTGTCAGCGAGCTTGCCCGACTCGCCTAAAGTGCACGGGGAAACGGAATCAAACATCGTTCACGATCGTGCCTTTCGATATGGCGATCCTGAGACAGCTTTTGAACAGGCTGAACATACGGTCAGCGTTGAAGTACGTTATCCACGCGTATTGTGTGCGCCGATGGAATGCTATGTCGTTTATGCAGAGTACATTGCCTCTGACGATAGCTTCGATGTGTTGGCTAACTTTCAAGGGCCGTATGGTATCCACACGGTGATGGCGCGCGCCTTGGGTGTGCCGGGAAGTCATTTTCGTTTGCGCACACCGCCGTATTCGGGTGGCAGTTTCGGTTCTAAACTCGCCATTTTTCCATACGTTATCTTGGCTTGCGCTGCGGCTCGCATAACGGGTAAACCGGTCAAGTGGGTGGAAGATCGATTGGAACATCTTTCGGCTTCCGGTTCGGGACCGGAACGAATTAGCAAATTATCTGCCGCTGTCGCTACCAATGGAAAAGTCGGTGCCTTACGCTGCGATCATCTGGAAGACTATGGGGCATTTTTGCGTGCGCCCATGCCCGGGCCGATGTACCGCATGCACGGTGTGACTACCGGTGCCTATGACATTCCCAATCTCGAAATTCGAAATCGGATTGTTTTAACTAACAAAGTACCGGTCAGTTTGGTGCGCGGGTTTGGTGGGCCACAAATTTATTTCGCGCTTGAACGTTTAATGCACAAGATTGCACTGACGTTGAAACTTGATCCGCTGGAAGTGATTAAGCGTAATCTTGTGAAAGCAGGTTCCTTTCCCTATCGAACCGCAGCAGGCGCGTTATTGGACTCCGGTGATTATCAACGAGCGGTAGACATCGCCGAGCGGGAAGGGCGTCTAGAACAACTAAAACAAAAACGTGATCAATTTCGTGAAAAAGGAAGGCTATACGGTATCGGATACGCTGCAGTGGTAGAACCCAGTATTTCTAATATGGGTTATCTCAGCACGCTTTTAGAATACGAAGAACGTGAGAAAGCCGGTCCTAAGGACGGTGCACTGGCCACGGCGCAAGTGCACATCGACGCGAATGGCGGCATTACCGTTGTCGCCGATTCGGTTCCACAAGGCCAGGGACACCGTACGGTATTAGCGCAAGTCGTCGCAGAACAATTCGGTGTGCCGCCTGAAAAAGTGACGGTCAATGTAGAACACGATACCCAACGTGATCCTTGGTCGGTAGCAGCCGGAAACTACGCTAGCCGCTTTGCAGGTGCAACGGCGGGTGCTGCCCATATCGCCGCCGCACGTTTGCGCCGCAAGCTGGCAAATTTTGCAGCGAGCAAATTCGATGTGGCATCGGAAGCGATCGAGTTTAGTGACGAAAATGTGTTTGTCGCATCCGATCCAACCAAATCAATTCCTTTTTACCGACTGGTGGGCAGCGCGCATTGGTCACCGAGTACCTTGCCCGAAAACGTTACGCCGGGGTTAACGGAAACCGCAACCTGGACACCGGCTGAGTTACTTCCACCGGATGAAACCGACGCAATCAATACCTCGGCAGCTTACGGTTTCATTTTCGATTTTTGTGGTGTTGAAGTAGATAAGGACACAGGAGAAGTTCGTATCGACGAATACGTCAGCATGCATGACGCCGGACGATTGTTAAACCCGGCGTTGGCGAATGGACAGGTTCGTGGTTCCTTTGCCCAGGCGGTCGGTGCGGCGTTGTATGAAGATTTTGTTTATAGTGCTGATGGTGGATTGTTAGCGGGTAGTTTTGCAGACTATTGTTTACCAACCGCAAATGAGATTCCTGATATTAAGATTCTGCACATGGAGTCGCCGTCGCCGTTTACCCCATTGGGCGCAAAAGGCATTGGCGAGGGTAATTGCATGAGTACGCCGGTGTGTTTAGCCAACGCGGTTGCAGATGCTATCGGCGTAAAAGAGATTAGTGTACCGATGACGCCGCATAAAATTGCGGCTCTTTTGCACGGTGAAGAGACCGACGCGCCGGATGACACGGCGCCGCAAAAAAGTGTGGGCGATTACTCGATAAGTGGCAATGGTTCCTGCAATATCGGTGCATTACCGGAGCAAGTCTGGGAGGCATTACTTGATCCGGAGGTATTGAAGCGCATCATACCTGGTTGCCGCCGGCTGGAGTTGGTTGGTGAGAACGAATACCGTAGTGAAGCGGGTGTGCGTATCGGCCCGGTCAACGGTGAGTTTCAGGCGCATGTGAAACTTATGGATTTAATACCGCATAAGTCCATGCGACTACATAGTGATGCCGCCGGCACGTTGGGGGCTTCAGAGGGTATGAGTTACTTGCGATTAAACCGAATCGGCGATGGCACGCGGTTGGAGTACGATTATTGCCTCAATGTCAGCGGCAAGCTCGCAGCCGTCGGTAGCCGTATGCTGGAAGCCTCTAGCCGCTTATTGATTAAGCAATTCTTTGATTCCTTGTCAGCACATTTTGAACCTGAGCGAGTACGCATGTCATGGTGGCAACGTCTATTACGTTGGTTTCGCAGGTCAAATCCATGAAACCGCCGCCATTCGATTATCAGATGCCAGAATCATTGGAAGAAGCACTTTCGTTATTGTCAGACTACGGTGAAGGTGCACGCATCATCGCTGGTGGACAATCGTTGATACCGATGTTGAACATGCGTTTGTTGTCACCAAAAGTGTTGATTGATATTGACGCTATTAAGTCGTTATCTCAAGTCGAAATAAGCGACTCACAGGTTGAGGTCGGCGCAAACGTCACACAACGCGATTTGTCGGTATGGCCGGGCCTCGGGCATCGATTACCGCTTTTACTTAAAGCTTTGCCGTATGTGGGGCACATGCAGACACGTAATCGTGGAACCGTCTGTGGTTCCATCGTGCATGCCGATCCCAGCTCGGAGTTACCGTTGTGTCTTGCCGTGTTGCGTGGAGAAGTGTTATTGCAGTCAAAAAACACTAGACGAACATTAAGCGCAGATGAGTTTCAATGGGGAATGTTAACGACGGCGCGCCGACCCGAGGAAATGGTTACAGCAGTGCGGTTCCCGGAGCACGGTGGACATGGTACTGCCTTTCGTGAAGTAGCACGTCGTCATGGTGATTTTGCCATTGTTGCGCTAGCCGCTATTGCAAACCACAAACACGTGCGGTTAGGTGTAAGTGGTGTGTCAGACAGACCCGCTGTACGTGAATGGGAGTTAAACAAACTGGATAGTTTAGAGGCCGAGTTAAATCGCTTTGCATGGAAATTGAAAGGCTACGATGACATCCACGCAACAGCACGTTATCGCCGTGAGCTGGTTCGGCGTTTGGGTGGGCAAGTTATTGAGGAGGCGTTAGCATGTCGGCCTTAGCGTCCGGTGCAAAGCATTCGATCTCATTCATCCTGAATGGGCGTAAGGTAAACGGTTTCGTTGAGCCGCGAATGTTGTTGGTCGATTTTTTGCGTCAGGAAACAGGTGAAACGGGAACCCATGTCGGTTGCGAACACGGTGTGTGCGGTGCTTGCACTATTCATCTGGATGGGAAAGCCGTAAGGTCATGTTTGACGTTGGCCGTACAAGCGCACGAAAGGCGGGTCGACACGGTGGAGAGTCTTGCGCATGGATCGAATCAAATGAACCGTCTGCAACAAGCCTTTAAGCAAAATCATGCGTTGCAATGCGGTTTTTGTACACCGGGGATTCTTATGTCCATGTCCGAGCTATTGCGCGACAATTCGAAGCCATCGGAACAAATAATTCGCGATGTACTAAGCGGGCACCTATGCCGCTGTACCGGATACAAAAACATTGTTAACGCGGTACTTGAGGCAAGCACGGATATTGGTACTGATGAAACCTGATTCGCCGGTAAAAACCACCGTCGACCGTCCCGGGTCGGCGGTTGTATATCCGTTTAACGAATACCCTGCCGAAGGTTCGGTCACCGAGGTGTATCCCAATATCTACTGGCTGAGTACGCCGCTGCCTTTCCGGTTACGCTCAATCAATTTATGGTTGCTTAAGGACGGCGACGGTTGGGCCATTATCGATTGCGGATACCAACGCGAAGATGTACAAAAACAATGGAAACAGGTGTGGGAATCCATGCTCGGTGACCGGCCAGTGCGTCAAATTATTGTGACCCATTTTCACCCCGATCACATGGGTAACAGCGGTTGGCTGAGTGATATTTGGGGTGTCAAACCCCAAATGAGTGAAACCGAATGGGAATTTGCGAATCTTGCGGTCAAAGATCAAAACACGGATGACCTTGACGAACTAGCGGTTTTCTATGCGCAACATGGGCTCGATGCGGATCGTATTGAGCGAATACATCAAGAGTTTATTTTGTACAGTAAGGGGGTCAGTGTCCCGCCGCATTATGATCGTTTAGTCGACGGTCAACGCACTAGTATCGACGGAAAGCAGTGGCAAGTGTTGATTGGCCACGGGCATTCCCCTGAACATATCTGTCTATACTGTGACCAAATCGGTGTGATGATATCCGGTGATCAGATACTTCCAGAAATTACGCCCAATGTTAGCGTTTGGCCCTGTAGTGCTGATGAAAATCCCTTACAAGGATTCATAGACACGATGGATCGGTTTAAGCCAATCTTGCGGGAAGATACATTGGTGTTGCCCTCGCACCGAAAGCCTTTTACCGGTGTGCACACCCGCTTCGATGAATTAGAACATCATCACCATGAACGGTTGGGAAAAGTCATGGCCGCCATCGATAACGGTATCACCGCGGCTGATCTTTTGCGTCACCTGTTTCCGGTAGAACTTGACGGACACCAAATTGTGTTTGCAATGAATGAAGCGCTAGCGCATCTGAATTACTTAATGTACGAGGGCCGATTGAAACGCACGAAAAATAATGACGATATTTTTACATGGCGAAAGGCATAGTGGGTCTGTGAGCACGCCGCAGGGTAGGAGCGCCTTTAGGCGCGAATTGTTTCTACTGGGTGCTTCGCAGAGCCTGCCCTGAGCGAAGTCGAATGGGCTCAGCATGACAAATTGTTATTAACGTATCCATTTTTTGCATTAAGTCTCATGCCTCAAATCACACTCGAATACACAAGCAATATTAAACAAAAAATCGACTTCAGGGACTTATTCGCTGACTTACACAAAATATTGTCTGATGTCGGTGGTATACGTATAAAAAATTGCAAGAGCAGGGCGGTTTGCCGTGATGAATATTTAATCGGCGATGGGTCGCCAGACGGCGCGTTTGTTCATGTTGATCTCATGTTGGTCAAAGGGCGTTCAGATGAATGGATTAAAAAAATTGGTGATTTAATTTTAGAGAGATTGGAAACAGCTTATGGTGAATCCAAAGCATCGCTTAACTTGCAAATCACAGTTCATTTTTCAGATTTAGATAGACAACGATATTTCAAATTTCCCGCCGGTACGTTGACCCCAATCGAAGAAATCAACTAACTTTTCAACTACGAATGAAAAAGTTATTTCTATTTGTGTGTATTGTCGTTGCCGTCTATTTATTCCTTTTCAACGATAGGTCTTTTGATCCCGGCCCCGGAGTAGTCGCCCCGGATGCACCGAAACAACAGGAGTTAATCGGTATCGAGGCGTTCAGATACGGTGACCACGTAGTTTTCCCATTGGCGTTATTTGAGTTGACGGCGCGGGTGTTGTCGAGAGAGAACTATAGTTTGGGTAAAGAATCTGAAATATCGCCGGTCGATTTAGCACTAGGTTGGGGTCCGATGTCGGATAGTTCGGTGTTGGATGACATTTCAATTTCCCAGTCCGGCCGCTGGTATCGTTGGAAGGTGAAGGATTTACCCATTCCCAGGCGGGATATCGAAATTAATAGCGCCAATATGCACATCATACCCGCGACAATGTTAGTCGAAAGTGAATTGGATAAGGTGCGAAAAGGTCATGTAGTAAAAATGTACGGCAAGCTCGTGCGTGTCGAAAACAACCAAGGATGGAAATGGACGAGTTCATTGACTCGCGAAGACACGGGAGCACATTCTTGCGAGCTAGTGTGGGTTGAGGGTCTGAAAATCCTTTAGATGTAGTGCCAAGTTATTTCATGCTTTTTCCTAAACGCATCGACGCCCGCACTAAGTCGAAACTAGTTCATTTAGTTGCACTACGAACCAATCTCGTTGTGCACCAAATCTTTTCGTAACCCATTTTTTACGACATCGCTTACAAACACAGCACGGCCACGCTTCCCTTTTGTGTACGAATGGGAAAACACAAATCACCGTCTTCACTCGTATCGCAAGCGTCTCCTATACCGTCTTGGTCACTATCCACTTGATTGGGATTGGCGTCAAACGGACAGTTGTCATTCTCGTCTGGCACGTCGTCGTTATCGTCATCCGGATCGCTAGCATCCGGTATTCCATCACCATCATTGTCAGCGATAATGGTCAGGTCGGCATTGTTGATGTCGAAAAAGACATTGCCCGCGCATTTGACTTTAATTCGTGCCCGCGTGGTTGATATATTGGGCACATTCACGATTTGCGCGCCGTCGTTCGGGGTTGCCGCCGCAATCGAGAGCGGAAACGTCACGCCGCCGTCACTCGACATCTCGATATCCACGGCATCGCAGTTTATGGGGGACAAATGTGTGCCCGCTACATTCCAGGTAATGTTGATTTGCGTTCCGGCATTCAACGTCGTGGCTGAGTTGTGCGACGTGACACTGAACGCTTGCCCCGTGGTTTGAACGGAAATCACAGTCGCACCGCTATCGACACCGCCTTGTTGGTCACGCACGATTAATCGAAAATTTAAGCTGCGGGTGGTTGACGCTAATACCTCGCCTATTGAAGTGGTGTTGGCCAATAGATCAGTGAGTTTTGGAAACACGCGCTGCGGTGTTGTTACCGGCAGAAATGCTCTAAAGATGGCGTTATCACCCGTGTCGACATTGGCATCCGATGCGGCACCCGCGTCTACTTGCTCCCAAGAATACGTTAATGAATCCCCATCAACATCCGATGCGGTACCCGTGAGTTCAAATGGTGTATTAGCCGGTATCGTGAATGCACCATTAGTGTTGACATTCGGCGGCGTATTTCCATTCGCGCTTATGGCGGCGCAGTTATTACCGCTACCATTAATAGTATGCGCAATGATTTCGTCGATGCTGATGGTGGAAAACATGGCATCGGAATTGGGTTGCAAATTGTTACTTCCACATATACCGGCGTAAGCCTGAATAGTTGCCCCGCTACCGGGTTCCACCGCGGTTGCGGCGTTACGGTTACCACCGCCACAGGAATTTGTTTCGCTATTGAATGTGTGGTTAGCCGCAAATTGGTGACCCAATTCGTGGGCGACGAAATCGATATCAAACGGATCACCAATCGGATTGCTCGAGCCCGTTACTCCGCGACCTTTAAGGGCGTTGTTGCAAATAACCCCCAACGACGCAACTCCACCGCCACCGGTACTCAACACATGCCCGACATCGTAGTTGCCCGATCCGATTGTGGCATCCAGGTTGGTTTGATTTTCGCTGAGCATCGTAAAACCGTTGTTGTTGGTGTAAGGGTCCGTCGCAGGGTTGGTGTAGACGATGGAATCGTTGTTCGCGATCAAAATCATTTGCAGCGACGCATCCCGTAGGTAAATTTGATTGACGCGATTCAGTGTGGTCACGATTGCGGCCAGTGCTAGTGGAACCGTGCCACCATGGAATGTCGTGTATTCACCCATTGCCGCGATCGCGACTCGATACTCTCGTAATTGATCGCCAGATCGGGTCGCCAGAGCAGGCTTTTTTTGCATCTCACCACGTCCGCCAACTGAATTTAAGAAGTCTTCATCCACCAGGCATTGATGGGGCTGGGTGGTTTTTTCTTTTGGAAAATAATCTCGCTTGAAGTAACTAATGTAGTTGATGTCGGAATCGCCAATACGTGGATCAATAAATACGGTGCCTCTGGGTGTATCGAGCATCGCGTGAAATCCTTGTGGCGTAAGATCAAGGCGGCCAAAGATGTTGGGGTTGATAACGGCACGCGCTTGGTATGTCTTTATGTCAGGGTATTTCGCCGCCAACGCCGGCGCCATAACTGGAGACTCGGAGACAATCAGGCTAATCATTTCGCCATCAGGTAGCGGTACGCTCAGTATAACGTTTGTTGAAACATCTCCGCGCTCAGCGTGGCGTAGCGTGTCGCGCAGCAACTCCACGTTGAGTGTCAACAACCTATACTGGGATGGCATGAGTTTTAACCCTTGCACTCGCCGTTGTTCCGCGGAGCTGTCAACCGCAACCACGTCCGTCCACAACTTCGTCTGCGCCAAAACCATCAGCGGCGACAGCAAAAGGATCGATGCCAGGATCAATCGGTAGTTGTTAAAGTTTCCTACCAAGACAAATCACTACCCGATTTATTGAAATGGATCATGCTTTCAACTTAGCTTACCGTCTTTGGGTAACCTGTGGACTTCATCGCCGCTCTCGCGACACCAAATCGTAATTATTTTTCCTATGAAACGTAAATCATTAGCTACACACTATTATTTTAGCAGCTTGGGCTAACATCAATGCAGTGACAACGGATCAATAAGGCATGGGCCTACGTAGTTGACGTAAGCCTCGACTATTAATGATATACGACGAGTGCAATTTGAGATACAAAAACCCGGTTACAAAATTGACAATCGTCCGCCCTTTGCTGGTTTGACACCACACCAGACTTCTCAGGGCAAAGTAATATTGCTGCTGCGAGTCCGGCTCCCACCTTTCATTAAATAAACATCTCTGTCTGGCCAATAAGTGACTATTTGTCACCGACAAGAATCCGTCGGCTTACGCCTGCACAACGGACTAGGCTGTGCTCACAGAAGTTGTCTCTATTCAATCCACCCATGTTATCCAAATGATGTTGACGGGTTACAGTCAACCTTTACTGACGCGACACAATTAAATACGAGTATTCGTCGATGCCCCCCTGTTTCTCATCAAGTGTATCGAATCAAATTGTGGAAGGTCACCTTGACATTATTACGGTTTCGATATGAATGAGGCAGGTCAGCGGGAAATCTAAGGGCTTGGCCAACTTCCACTTTTGACCATCGCTTGTTGACGCCTATCTCGACCGCCGCGGTTAACGGAATAACATGCTCGACAACGCCCACTGCGTGGGGAGATGAGATATGGGTACTATTTGCAGCGAGGCTGACAACCATCAGCTCAAAACCCATCGATGGTGTAAAGGGAATAAGTGTATACGCCTCAATGCCATCGGTGTCGGAGACTAGATTCTGAGTATTGGCGGTAAATAATTTCTTCTTCGCCTTGTGCTGACTACTGTCCAACAGGGTGGAAAAAGAAATTTCTAATCCAGTGGCAATTTTCCACAAAATACCCACCGTTGGGCTGGATTCTTCTCGTTCTATTTGACCCAGCATGGCCTTACTGACACCGGCTTTGCTGGCCAATGTATCCAGACTCCACCCGAGCTCGTGCCGGCGCCGCCTGATCTTAGTGCCAATACTGGAAAATGGACTGTTCACGTTCTCTCTTGTGCGTTAAAGCGCACAGTTGTAAGATGAGCGTTATAGCGCTCATTGTATGCGGTGCAATTCGAGTCATCAAACAAAAAATACGGATGAGAAACCGACTTCAAATAAGCCATATTGTTGCCGGATTCGTCGCGGTATTGATCGGGTACACAGGATCAGTGGCCATTATTTTCCAGGCGGCTAGAGCGGCCAACGCGTCGTCTGAACAAATCGACTCCTGGTTATTGGTGTTAGGAATTGGCATGGGCTTGTCATGTATCGGTTTGTCCTTGAAGTATCGCGCGCCGATACTGACGGCTTGGTCGACACCCGGTGCCGCCCTTTTGGTCGGCAATTTGGTCGGTTTCAATATGTCGGAAGCTATTGGTGCCTTTATGGTTTCCGGGGCACTGATTTTTTTAACTGGGATCAGTGGGTTATTCGACAAATTTATTCGCTTGATACCTAGTGCCTTGGCGTCAGCATTGCTTGCCGGTATTTTGTTGCGCTTTGGCCTTGATGCTTTTGTTCAGGTAGAAAGCGAGCCCGTATTAGTTAGCGCAATGTTCATCGTTTTCTTTCTCTGTTTAAAAGTTTCCCCAAGATATGCAGTACCGTTAGCTTTTTTAACGGGTTGTATTGTCGCGGCTGTAATGGGTTTGTTTGATACCGAGAGTATCGAGTTACGCTTCGCCCGGCCTGTCTGGAATACGCCAAGTTTTACGCTAAGTGCCGTTATTGGTGTTGCATTACCTCTTTATATCGTCACCATGGCCTCACAGAATGTGCCTGGCGTAGCGGTATTACGATCATGTGGCTATCAAACACCGGTTTCCCCCTTGCTCTCATGGACTGGATTGCTCACCGTCGCCGCTGCGCCTTTTGGTGGCTTTGCCTACAATCTCGCCGCAATAACCGCAGCTATATGTGCAGGGGAAGAAGCGGACGAAAATCCAAGGACACGTTATCTCGCGAGTATATGTGCCGGTTTTTTCTATCTCATTGCCGCGCTATTCGGTGCGACTATTGCTACGCTATTGATCGCCAGTCCGTCTTCGCTGGTCCTGGCCATTGCCGGTATCGCCTTGATGGGAATCATCATGAACAGTCTTGCTGCAGCAATCGAACAAAATGAGAATCGAATCGCGGCGGGGACTACATTTCTCGTTGCAGCTTCCGGGATTAGTTTCGCCGGAATAGGCTCGGCTTTTTGGGCGCTTGTTGCAGGACTTGTCGTGTGGGCGGCCTTTAAAGACGAATCTTCATAACAAAGGTCATCACATGGATTTACCTCGATTCCTTTCGGATTACGCAATAGATATTCACTTCAGGCCAATAACCGGCCGCGCATTCTCGAGAAAACCCGTTTCCATGCTTTCTAAAACAGACATGGGCAAAAATTGTGTAAACAGAATGACTGTCATCAACCCCAGTACCAATCACGATTTAATCCCACTTGAAAATTCTTCTTGTAGCCATTCCAAGACCGCTTCTACTTCTGGGCGCATGGCGCATTGTGGATTTAAATACACCGATAGCCCACTCTCCAAATACAAGCTTTCCTCAAATGGTTTTACGATAGAGCCAGACTCAAGCAGTCGGTCTGTAGTTTGCTTCCAACCAAGTGCAATTCCGTGACCCTCTATTGCTGCCTGAATCATCATCGGATAACTATCATAGACTGTACCGCTATACCCCACTCGAACATCCGAGCCTAACCTCTGCAGCCAATCGTCCCAATCAATCCAGTCTTGTGGATACACTTTATGGTGTAAGAGATGATGACTTTTAAGGTTGCTCAACGTCATTGGGAACTGGCTATCGCTAAGATATTGTGGACTACATATCGGAAAAACTTCATCAGGCACCGAGAATACTCTCTCACAATCTCCACTTTTTCGACTGGATGTCTGAAGCGCTAAATCAAAATACTCAACTGACTCGGTAAACGGTGTTGTAGAGACAGGGACTCTAACTTTTATGTTCGGGTGCAATTGATAGAAATTGGCCAGCCTCGGCATAACCCAATAAAGCCCTTCACACAGTTGGGCGAAAAGAACCACCTCGCCGCTCTTTTTACGTTCTCGAAGTCGTGTCGCACAGCCTGCAATTGTTTCCAAAGCACCCGAGACTGCGTACTTTAACTCTCTCCCATCATCGGTTAAATAAATAGCACGGTTCTTTCGATGAAACAGTTGCACGCCTAGATTATCTTCCAGCGACTTAATTTGACGGCTAACTGCTGCTTGCGTAAGACCGAGTTCATCTCCTGCTTTTGTAATACTTCCGAGACGTGCCGACGCTTCAAATGGCATGAGACTCGCCAAGGGAGGTAAAGCGCTTCTGAACTTATTCATAACTTCAGATTATGTATTCCATACTATTCATTATTTTTAATAACCTTTTTCACTAAGTATGATTTACCACAGGTTATGTTAGTAAAATTCTAATCAATATGGAAAAGGGAGTCTACTCGCAGGGAGACAATATTAAACTCGCCGTGTTCTCGGTTGTATTTGCCGTACTCGCCCTCTCGTTCGGGGACGCCGTGATTAAAGGGATAAGCGTTAGTTTTCCTTTATGGCAAATCTATGTCGTCCGATCCCTTATCGCCGTTGGCATTTTGATCGCGGTCTTTAAGTTGGGAGACCCGAAACTTTCGTTAATACCTAAATCTATTGGTTGGACGTCCATCAGAAGCTTACTCTTGGGTAGTATGTGGGTCGCGTACTACGTTTCATTACCCCACATCAAGCTATCGGTAGCCGCTGCTGTTTACTACACTATCCCGTTGTTTATAACGCTATTCTCCGCTGTTCTTGCGAGAGAAAAAGTCAAAACAAAATCGTGGCTGGCAATAATCTTAGGCTTTGCTGGCGTAGTCATTATTGTTCGCCCAGATGTGGAGGGCTTCAATGCTTATGTGTTTCTCCCGCTCCTCGCGGCGATTCTCTACGCTCTTGCTATGATTTTGACTAGAACGAAGTGCTTACATGAAAACCCAAAAGTTTTATCGTTTTCACTTAATCTGATGTTTATTTTAATGGGTCTGGTGGCGACATTGGTGATAGTAATTTGGACTCCAAGCAAGGACGTAACCGATCTAAATCCTTTTCTGCTAGGAAACTGGACTCAGCTTGATACTAAGGCGTGGCTCGCAATGGTCACGCTCGGCGTAGTGACGGTTATAGGAAGTATCTTTGCTGCTATCGCTTACCAAAAGGGACCATCGGCAGTTGTTGCTTCATTTGACTATTCGTATCTGGTTTTTAGTGCCTTGTGGGGATTGGTTTTCTTTGCCGAAGTTCCCGATTCTTTAACTATCCTCGGTATGGTAATGATTGCGGTGGCCGGTCTGATTGCAGTTCGTAATTAGTGACTACGTTACAGATGGATGTGTTCTAGTTTGGGGAATTGCAATGACCGCTTTACGTATTACAGCAGGCTCTATTTGCGGTTTCTAAATTAAACCGCAATGGGTCGACGTTCCCCGTCGGTTTTAAGTTTGGCAACGAATGCCTTTGTTACTGGTGAACAGGTGATTGGATATAACTCCTAATTAAAGATTTTCCGCAAACGCATCGACACCGGCTTGCGCCACTGTTTCGTCCTGGTCTGGTGTGCCGGAGCTGCAGCCCACCACACCAACAATTTGATTTTCCACAAATAACGGTAAACCGCCGGCGACAATGGAGAACCGGCCCTGGTTGCTGGTATTGATGCCAAAAGTAGGTTTTCCCGGTTGGCTGATTTCGCCATAAGCCCGGGTTGATTTTCTAGCGGCGGCAGCGGTAAATGCTTTATCGATGGCGACGGCAATACTGGTGATACGGGCGTTATCCATACGTTGAAACATCAGCAAGTGACCGCTGTCGTCAGTAATGGCGATATCCATGTCAACATCTATTTCGCGCGCTTTGTTTTCAGCGGCCTGCATAATCACACGGGCATCGTCCAGACTAATTTTTGGAACTGTTTTCATTTATTTTTCCCGGTTTTGAAATTATTTGCCTTGCTCAGTTGTTTCTTCACTTGAGCCGACATCACAACACACGCTGGCAGGTGTTCGCACTACCAGCGAGATGATATTTTGAAGTAATTGGTTAAGCAGGAGTGTGGGTATCAAGGGTATCGAGAGAAGCAAAAACCAAAACCAATATGATGCTTTCGCTCCTGTGTCCCCCCATTCGCTATCAGTTGCGCCAGAACATGAAGCGGATATTTTATCGAAAACCAACCCAGCATTTAGACAAGCATCGGCTGCAAATTCGAGATAAAAGCTCTGGCATATCCAAATGTAAGCGCAGAACACGATGATAATTCGTACACCAGTTAAAACACGACGCATAAATCAAACACTCGCGAACATCCGTTGAGTACTTTTAATTCAGAAAGGATAACAATGCTTGGTTAAATTGCTGTGGATTTTCAGTATTCGAGATGTGACCTGCGCCGTCAATTACAACATGTTCTGCGCCCGGAATTTTCCCCGCGGTTTCGGCCATCGCATCCGGTGGCGCCCCTTTGTCTTCCGCTCCACCAATGATGAGTGTGGGCACGGCAATTTCGCGCAGTCTTGAGCCAAAAGATAGAGTCTTTAGGGCTTCGCAACAACCTTCGTGCCCGACTGGGTCGGTCGACCGAATCATATCGCGGACTCTATTTAACAGAGGTGGATTCGCATGACGTGTTTTGTCGGTGTACCAACGCTCGATGGTAGGTTCGACCAAACCCTCCATACCTTTTTCTCTTGCGGTGTCGATACGGTACTGAAAATAGTCTTGGTAATCCGGTGGCGCATCCGGACGCGAATCGCAGGCGGTCAGCGACAACAACCGATTCGGGTATTTAATAGCGAGTCCGTAACCGATCATGCCGCCGATAGACAGCCCAACCCAATGACTCTGTTCGATGCCGAGGTAATTCCAAATACCGATAGCATCGTCGATCAACATATCGAAAGTGTAAGGACCCGGCGGTCCGGAACTGTTCCCATGTCCACGCTGGTCATAGCACAACAACTGAAATCGATCTTTTAACAGTTCGACTTGCTCTTCCCACAGACCGGAGTTTGCGGCCAGGGAATGACTGAATGTCACCCATGGGGCATTTTTGTTTCTGGAAACAGTGACATTGAAATCGACGCCACTAACTTTTATTTGCATTGGAATAAATTCATCCCCATTTTAAATGACATATCAACATCGCGAATGTGAAATCAGTTACCGGTCTTAGGCTCAGATGTTGTCGCGGTTTTGGATTCCAAATCGTATCGCGTTGTCGGAATAGTGGACAAATCCGTTCCCGTTACACGAACGAATCGTGCGCCGGCAGGGAAGTTGACGGTGTGAATATCACCCGGTTCGAAACGACCCGCCATACCAGGTTCTAACCGGTAGGACACGCGCTCTCTTAGTTCGATGTTTTCGTTACTCGTTCCGTCGTCAACCCTATCCCAAACAGTCATATCCGTATGTAACTTGGCTTGTCCATACACCGCCCAGGATATTCCATGATCGTGTGGTGGCGATACCTTGGGTGTGTTATATACATGGACTAGCACATTGAATTCCGTTTCTTTGTCCACATGGATGGTTTCAATTCCGGGGTTAGCGGCCTCGCTACAGTATTGATTTATAAATTCATCACTGTGCAATAGTTTTTCAAGATTCTGCCGCACTTTCTCGCGGCCTTCCGGTCCGTCATCTTCTTTCAAAGCTCGCCGGCAATCCGCGGTAAATTGATCAAATGTGTAAGTCATATTCATTTAGAAACTTTATCACTTCATTTGCGCACGTTTGGGGCGCTTCCAGTTGTAACATATGTCCGGTATTGGGAACACTGGTATAAGCATAACCCATCTCCTCGTGCAACGCCCGGTTAGCTAATGCGGTTGGTGGTACACCTTTCATTTTAGGATTGGCGCCAATCAACTTTACCGGTCCCGCGAACGCATCGGCAGGTGGCCACAAATTCAACGAGAGCGCTTCGGCGTATATCGATGCTTCCAATGCCGGCTGGCATACCAGTTCGAATTGTTTAGAAACCGCATTGCTTCTCAGTACCGATTGAGCCATGAGTTCGTGGGAGCCTTGTGTCCAACGTGCATGTCCTTTATTTTTTAAATAGTCCTGCGCTAATTCGTTGGAATGCCTAAATCTTGTTTGACGCTTCTTCGCCCAGGATTCCAGTTTCTTCTCGAACACCTCCATCGCCGGATAGAGAGGGTGATCAGGTGGTGGCACATTGGGTGGGTCAAACAGAATCAGGCCATCCCAAACCCACTTATGCTCTATCACATGTTTCATGGTTGCGCGCGCGGACATGGAGTGGAATACGCCGATACTTGCTTTTAGGCCTAACGCGTCACTGACTTCGCGAAAAATATAATCGATGTCTTGGGTGAATTGTGCGTAGTGGTGATTGTCTGCGACCGAACTCTGACCATGATTGCGAAAGTCGAAGACAATGAGTTCGAAGTCGTTTTCGAGATAACGCCAGAAAGGATAGTAGCCATCGGCCGCAAAGCCATTTCCGTGGCTAACATACAAGCGCAAGCCGTTGGGATTGCCGTGCTAACGGCAAACAATAGTTGCATCATCATTTGTCTGTACGGACAAAATACGATGTGGTTGTGGTATTTCGAATTTCACCGGTAGTTTTTGACAGACTAAGATTTAAGGTAGTATCAATCTCCGTGTGATTAATAATCAAGAATGCTTTTTATGTCTTATTATGCTATCGATGGAATACGACCCGTAGTGGACCCCAGCGCCTACGTGCATCCAACGGCGATTATAATCGGCGATGTGATAATAGGTCCCGGTTGCTACATCGGGCCCGCAGCTTCACTTCGTGGTGACTTTGGCCGGATCGTTTTGGAGAAAAACAGCAATGTGCAAGACACTTGCGTTATGCATGGTTTTCCGGATACCGATACGATTGTCGAAGCGGAAGGGCATATTGGACACGGCGCTGTGCTACATGGTTGTGTTGTGAAGGAAAATGCACTCATAGGGATGAATGCCGTGATTATGGACGGCGCAGTGATCGGTGAGTCAGCATTTGTCGCGGCCATGGCTTTCGTCAAAGCAGGTTTTGAGGTTCCGGCGCGTCATCTGGTGGGCGGTATTCCAGCGAAAGTGATGCGCGAATTGTCGGATGACGAAATTAAATGGAAAGAGGCGGGTACGGAAGACTACAAAAATCTAACAAAACGCAGTATTGATTCAATGACCGAAACCTCACCTTTAATAGAAATGGAACCGGATCGGAGGCGTATCCCGGTTGCCGCGGCAGCCGTGCCGCTTTATAAGTTGAAATAATCCCATTACTGATGTCTTTAAACATGCCGATTAATCTTCAGTTCGAAACTTTAGAAAGTGGTTTTGAGGAGACCGTTCAATTAACGCAAGCTATTATCGCCGGATGGACAGGGCGCGACTCAGAAGCTATGGAAAAACACATCGCAGAACTGGAAGAACTTGGAGTACAGCGGCCACCATCGACCCCGATTTTTTACCGTAACGCTGTAGCCCATGTGACTACGGGTGACACCATTGAAGTGCTGGGGAACGATTCTAGTGGTGAAGTTGAGTTTGTGTTATTGCAGCATAAAGACCTATTGTGGGTAGGCGTAGGTTCGGATCATACGGATCGAAAACTGGAAACCTACAACGTATCTTTTTCAAAGCAGGCCTGTGATAAACCCATCGCACCCTCGTTCTGGGCTTACGACGATGTTAAAGATCATTGGGATGATTTGACGTTGTCATCTTACATAAATGAAGAAGAGAAAACCATTCTCTATCAACAAGGTAAAGTGTCTTCCATGCTACGGCCAGAAGTGTTAATTGATAAATTTACGAACGATACGGATTGGTTAAACGGTAAGATTATGTTTTGTGGCACCATGCCGGTTATAGGCGGCGTGCGGCCGTCATCACATTTTGGGTTTGAGTTGGAAGATTCCATCCTCGGTCGGAAAATAGGCCATGCCTATGACATATTAAGTTTACCCGTTTTATAAGTTTAACCATTTGAGAATCGATATGATTGACTATGTTGTTAAGTATGACCGATTGAAATTCGACTCACCCGCCGACCGGGTCTTGCGCGTCACGCTGGAAAACGAAGGAAAGCTCAATGCCACCGACGCAAAGATGCATGGTGAGTTGGGAGAAGTATGGTTGGATATCGATAAAGATCCTGATGTGTCCGCTGTGATTTTAACCGGGGCCGGGAAAGCCTTTTCCGCAGGTGGTGACTTCGCCATGATCGAAGAGATGATGCAGGATCACGAAGCACGGTTGCGTGTTTGGCGAGAAGCGAAAGACGTTGTTTACAATGTCATCAATTGCTCACGGCCGGTTGTCGCCGCCATGCGCGGGCCCGCAGTTGGTGCCGGCTTGGCGGCTGCTATGGTGGCGGATGTGACTATCGCCAGCAAGACTGCGCGTATTATTGATGGTCATACACGGCTTGGTGTTGCAGCGGGTGATCATTCCGCCATTGTGTGGCCTTTACTCGTTGGTATGGCCAAGGCGAAATATTATTTGTTGACTTGCGATTCTCTATCGGGAGAAGAAGCCGAGCGTATTGGATTAGTGTCCTTGTGTGTGGAAGACGAACAACTGGAACAAAAATCGATCGAAGTCGCAACAAAGCTCGCCAATGGCCCACCGACGGCAATACGTCATACTAAATTAGCGCTGAATAACTGGCTGAAAATGGCTGGTCCATCGTTTGATGCCTCCATGGCTTTGGAATGGATGGCCTGGGACGGTCCGGAAGTTAAGGAAGGATTGGCTAGCCTTAAGGAAAAACGTGACCCCCAGTTTCCTAAGACGTCACCGGTCTAACCCGGTTGGCACGATACATTTGTCCGGGTTTCATCGTGACTGCTGATAGCTGATCGCCGGCGGGAGAGATTGCTTCGCCGCTTACGCTTCTCGATGTATGGACTCCTTCCTCTGACGAGGATAAGTTGAGATTTGCAAAAACAACCTAACGGAGTCCATACATGTATCAAGATAACCTGTTTGCCATCGATCTTTCAAAGACTTCTTTACAGGGCTGCCTGCTGGACAAATGTCATCATGAACGTTTCAACCGTCATTTCAGCCGGGGCAAAGCGGTCGATTGGCTCTCGCGCCAACAACCGCTGACCGTGGCCATGGAAGCGTGTGGAACAGCTCACCACTGGGCGCGCCTAGTCGAGCGAATGGGCCATCGTCCATTGCTGGTACCTACCCGTACAGTGAGCCGATATCGTGAAGGGCACAAAACCAATGCCACCGACGCGCGCGCCGTAGGCATCGCCGCACGGCAACCGAACACCAGGTTTGTTGCGCCAAAAACTGTTGAGCAGCAGGCCATGCAGGGGGTCGAGCGTATTCGCGAACATCTCAGCGACCACCTGACCGCGACCAGCAACATCATCCGTTCGCTACTGGGCGAATTCGGCCTGATCATCCCCAAGGGAGTCAGCGCTTTCAAACATCGGGTGGTCGAGATGCTGGAGGATGTCGAGAACGCTATCCCTGTGCCGTTGCGTACAGAGCTCATTGGGCTATGGGAGTATTACCTGGACCTCAGGGCACGGCTCAAGAAAGTCACCCGTACCCGGGATAGACTCATTGCGCAGCATCAAGCTTGTCAACAACTGAGTCGATTAGAGAGTGTGGGCCCGGTCAACGCGCTTGGGTTATATCTGGCGCTGGGTGATCGGGGCAGCAGCTTCAACAATGGTCGCGAGGCAGCCGCCTGTATTGGTGTAACGCCGCAACAATACAGCACCGGTAATCAAGTGACAATGTTGGGAATCAGCAAAAAATGTGCAAACAAACGATTGCGATCGAATCTCATCCAGGGAGCCCGGGCGGTGATCAACGCGCTGAAAAGGCGTGATCCGAGGAATGCAAAGGAAGTGTGGCTCAAACAGTTAATCGAGCGCCGCGGTGAAGGTCGTGCAGCGGTTGCCCTGGCCAATAAAACGATTCGCTTGGCCTGGGCTATGCTGCACTACGGTGAAGATTTTAAGTTACACCCCAATATGGCTTGACGAATGGGAATAATACCGAGTTTCAATCCCAGGATGCGATTCAACGGGTTAGACCAACCGACGCGTGCCTGTTCATTGCGACAGTTCCTGCTAACTGTTTCCTCGACGAGGCCGTCGGTGCGAATACATCAAGGGTTAGGGGTCGCTCCCCGACAATACCCGAATATACGCGTGCATCTACCATCGTTGATTCACCACCAGGGGTTGTAAACTGGAAGGAGTCCATATACGCAATGACAATTTGTTTGTGAATGCAACGCAAGTAAGAATTTCGATTTTGAGACTATTCGTAATAATGAATTTCGAGTAAAACGCAACCATTTACGGATTTAAAAGGGCCGTGATAAGTACCTGGCGGACGGCACGCGTAGGTGTTTGGCGAGAAACTCTCACCGCCTTCACCGTTTTCATCATTACCTACAATTAGATCGCCCGAGACGAGATAAACCTCCTCCCAATAGTCGTGGATAAACGGTTCGGTAGTGAAAACTCCCGGATGGAATCTAAGTAACCGGGTGCGATTGCCGTGTTTGTTTTGCTCATCCAGTTCCCCGGTGAGAATTTTTTGCTCAATTCCTTCTGGGTAACCTGGCGGTACTCCCCAGCCTTCATCCATGTCTAATTCATGAAATTCTTTGTGTTCTTTGTTAATAGTCATTGAGCAAAAGAGTTAATGATAAGTGTGTTTCATGTGCTTTACAGAACGGGCAATCAATTCGCTTAAAACGTCCAGATCGACATCGCTGAGCCGTTTGATATACAGACACGACACACTGGTTTTGTGTTTACCTAGTTTTTTCAGTAAAGCACCATACTTAGAAAACCCCGCCATGATGTAGATAGTTAAATTTTGTTTCCGGGGCGAGAAACCGGTCAACATCCAATCACCTTCACGACCGCTTTTATATTTGTAGTGATAACTGCCGAATCCCACAATACTGTCACCCCACATCGTTGCTTTTTCACCGGTTAATTTCTGCATTAATTTCAGTACGGACCGGCTGTCTTTGCGCTTTTGTTCATCTTCAATTGCATCAATAAATGCTCTAACGCTTTTCTTGTTTGCTTTGGTCTTGAGCTCCGCCATTTTACTTATTTTCTCAACTTAAAACGTTGAATTTTACCAGTCGCAGTTTTTGGCAGTTCCTCGACATATTCAACCCAACGCGGATATTTCCAAGGCGAGAGTTGTGATTTCACATGCTCTTTTAAATCATCGAACGGGACGGACTCCGCCGGGGTATCAGGTGTAAGAATGACAAACGCTTTAGGTTTTAACAGACCGTTTCCTTCGTCCTGAGGCACGACCGCTGCTTCTTGAACATTTGGATGCGTAATCAATGCCGACTCCACCTCGAATGGTGACACCCAATTGCCGCTGACTTTAAACATATCGTCCGAACGACCGCAGTAATGATAGTAACCGTCTTCGTCGATAAAATATTTGTCGCCAGTCTTGGTCCATGGACCAAGAAAGGTAGAAGCCGTTTTCCCACGCTGATTCCAGTAACCCTCGCATGCACTGGGGCCATCGATCAATAACTCACCAATTTCACCCTGTGGGACATCATTGTTGTTTTCGTCGACCAATCGTGGCAAATAACCATCCATTGGCTTGCCCGAAGTCCCATAGCGGATATCGTCCGGCCGATTGCTGAGAAAGATATGCAACATTTCGGTAGAGCCGACGCCGTCAACAATGGGTACATTGAAGCGAGCCTCCCATTGTTCACCGATATCCTTGGGTAGTGCTTCACCCGCCGATACGCAAAGGCGTAATTTTTCAGATCCTTGATGTTCTTTAAGATCGGGATTACCTAATATCGCCGCATACAGTGTTGGGACACCATAGAATATAGTGGGTGAATGTTTACTGAGAATCTCCATTACTGCATCAGGAGTCGGCCGCCCGTCATACAAAACAATGGTAGCGCCCACCGATAGAGGAAACGTCATGCCGTTGCCAAGACCGTAGGCAAAAAACAACTTCGCGACAGAAAAGACGACATCGTCCTCACGAATCCCCAATACATTCTTGCCATATAGGTCGGCTGTGGACGCCAGGTTGCGATGCAGGTGCTTGACGCCTTTTGGATTGCCGGTCGACCCCGAGGAATAAAGCCAAAATGCGACCTCATCGGAACTTGTGTCAGCGGGTGACGCATTAGTGGATACCGTCCCAAGAATATCGTCAAGACTAGTATGTGGATGGTTGCCACCTCCAGCAACGACAACATGTTCAAGCGTATTCGGCTTGCTTAAAAATCCTTGTACTTTTTCTAGCAGGGGTGCGTTTATAAAAAGTGCCTTAGTTCGACAATCGCTGAGTATTTCTTCATATTGTTCGGATGTGAGCAAAGTGTTGATGGCGACTGGTATGACCCCTGCTTTAATAGCACCCCAAAACACGGTTGGAAAGTCGATGGTGTCAAGTTGTAACAATGCCATTCGTGATTCACGTCTGAGCCCTAAGGCAGCGATGGCGTTGGCGGCGCGATTTACCCGTTCGGAGAGTTGCCGGTAAGTGTATTGCCCATTTGCATCGATAAAGGCAATTTTTTCGCCACGGCCTTCGACGATATGCCGGTCGATAAATTCTGTAGCGGCGTTGTAGGGCCTGGGTGGTTGTTCGGTCCAGTGGGCTGAACTCACTTTTACCTCCTGCCTTTGAATTTGACGATGTATTTATAGTATTTCGTATTACATCAGATTGCCATTTTCTCCGAAGGTTGGCAATAAAATTCTCGGGGGTATTTCAGTATTTATGAGCCAAGCGAACGTATTCAAAATCTCCGGGTTTGTTGTCAATCCCCGATTTAGGTGGAGCTATCCAACTGGCAAATTGGCCCACCTTTCTTTGGGCTTGCATGAGTGACGTCAAATATTCTGCGTCGTTGCTTGACGGTAGCCATTGAAATTTTTGCTTTTCCCACTCTGCTTCATCGACAAGCGTTCCATGGGGGTCTGCCGTAAGATCAGCGAATAGTCCCACTTTTCGATGGAAAGCGCGGTGGGGTACATATAACGAGAAATCTATTCCGTAAGTATCAATAATTTTGTTCCAGCGTCGAACACCATTCTCACATTCGGCGACATAGTCATCACAAAGTCGGGAATTTAGCGATAGTAAAGCAGATTCTTCGACATTCTTATACTCTCCATTCAATAACCTTTTCACCGGGTAAGTATCGTTGGTCAGTAAGTGATCGTCTTCGATCTTGTGTTCTTTGAACCGCCCTTTCAAGCTAGCGCTATAGGAATTGGCGGCGTTCGTTGAGATTTCCGAACCGAACAAGTCGATGGTAACCGAAAAATGAAAATTCAACTTGCGTTGCATAGTGGGTAGATCGATCACGCCCAGGTCTCGAATCCTTCCGACATCAAACGGATCGTCAATTTCGGCTTTTTTCATCGCGTCACAAGTTTTTTTTGATACGTCGAATTCCGGTCTCGCCCACAAACATATGATGAGCTTCTTCTGTCAGCATAAACCGGCAAGTTCGCGATAAGGGACTAAATCCGGATTGGGCAAGCGATTCAAGCTGCATTTTCCCGACACGATCGGTAAAGAAGGTAAACATGAAAAACGACAACCAATCCGGTGTGCTCTCGTTGAACGCCCCCAATATACGCGGTTTATCGGTATCGCCTGATCGGCGTCGTAACAACTCCTCCGCTTCTTCACGGCCATCACGACCGAAATATTTTTGCAGCAAATAAATCATGGCCCACAAATGACGGCCTTCTTCGACATTAACCTGGAATAGGTTACGCAGGTCGTATAGAGAGGGTGCCGAATCGCCCAGGAAACGTTGCTGTTCCACCGATGCTGGTTCGGTGTCTCCCTGAATCACGATTAAACGGCGAAGTTGTGCGCGATGTTCGCCCGGAACATCGTTCCACGCCGGTTCCCCTTTGTGATCACCAAACCCTATAGTTCTATTTTCTTCAGCGGGTGCGAGCAAAATCCCCCAGCGATACTCCGGCATTTTTACAAAACCAAATTTCGTCCATCCTTCCGGCGCAACGCTGATTGCTGTGCGTAGATAGACGTCGGCTTCTTGATAACCATGGGGGCCCATTTCCCACCACCAGTCGATATAACCCGGATGCCATTTTTCCAATGCTTTGCGTAAGCGCGGATCATCCGCTAAACCGACGTTGTTAGGAATCAACTGATCGTAGTCAACATTGAATTGCATGAATTACACTCGTTCTTGATTGAATTGGGGTCGTGAACCGCTGCCATACAGTGTGAGCGCACCGTGCTCACCCACCGCATTAGGGCGTTGAAAAATCCAGTTTTGCCACGTACTGAGTCGTCCAAAAATTTTTGTTTCCAGCGTTTCCGGTCCAGCAAAGCGGAGATTGGCTTCCATTCCCGTCAAAGAGTCTGCGGAAAAACTACTTCTTTCTTCTAAGGCGATGCGAACTTCGTCGCCCCAATCGATGTCATCGAAAATTTCGGTCACGAGTCCGGCGTTCAGCGCGGAAGAAGCGCTAATCGGTTTGTTGACCAATAATCTTGCTTCATCCAGTAGTTCGGGTTGGCCGAGAAACCGCGTAGCGAGACGGCTTAATCCGTTACCCATCGGTAGTAAATCGAAATTGAATTCGCTCAACATGATAGTGGTGGAGTCTTGATCCGAAGCGTTGTCAAACATATACACCCGGTCCGCAGCGAATAGAATCTCGGCCAGAAATCCGGCGAAGCAGCTGTCCGGTTTTATTAATGCGTAACTTGTACGCGCCGACGTTTCCAGGCGTTTCAAAGTGCGTTTCCAGTACAAAATGATCTCGCGTATTAACCAGTCATTTCTGTTCGACCACAGTAACCGATCGTAAGCCATGACACTGTCGATTTCGCCATCGGATTCGAATACAAATAAACCGATTGCAGGTTGGTTAAATCGCAGATATAACAACAAATCGTCCAGTTCACGTGCGAGTTGCAAGGGCCAGAACGCACTGCCCAGCGCATGAATTTCCTGTATATCTTTGGGCGCCGCACCATTTGGGCCGTTGATAGTTATGATGGCGCGGTGATTATTGTGATCCAGTTTTGCCGATACCGATTCGTAAGTCATATTTTCGTTGTTTATTGTCCGTTTTATCGGATTTAATCTGATACCGGTCACCGCATCCGGTCGATCCGATTTTCGCGCATATTCCAGTGCCCGTTCACGTACGATGTAGGCGAAACGGCTTTTAGGGACGAGTTCGTCGATTAAATTCCAGTTCACGGCTTTTTGGCCTTGGATACCTTCTTCCGGGACGCAAGCGGAAAGCTTGCATTTACTCGAAACACAATTTGGAAAGACACGCAAAAATCAGCACGGTGTTGCATTGGTCGGCTTGAGAGGTGGTGGCAAGTCCACTTTGGGGGAAAAATTAGCCGAATCGTTTGACGTTCCATTCGTTCGAATAACACACCTGATTAGGAAGTTGGGGGGTATGGAAGTCGGTGAACTTTTGTCGCTCGGAGGCGAAGCAGCATTTCGCGATCTGGAATATCAGGCGTTGCGACAGACAATTGACAAGTACCCGTCGTGTATTGTTGAAACGGGCGGCAGTTTGGTTTCCGAGTCGAATACGTATCGGTTATTACAGAAGTCATTTTTTACGGTTTGGATCAAGGCTAGACCGGAGGATCATTTACAACGTGTCATAAATCAAGGGGATACGCGACCAATTGCCGGACACCGAAAAGCCATTCATACATTAAGGATGATACTTCGCGAGAGAGCGCGTGAATATGATAGAGCCGATTATCAGTTACTAACTTCGGGAAGACAGATTGATGATTGCGTCAATGAACTGGTAGCAATCAGTTCGGCGTATTTTGCTGCGATAGGTTAATTTAATAAAATGAAAAGATTATCCAGTCAGTCTATTTGTGAGGCTGGAAGTTCCCGACCCGAGTTCGACCGGAAATGGAGAAAGAATTATCTGAGGGACAGGCTGCAATCAGATTGTCACGCACGCTTTGCCCAGACTCATTTGAATCCGGTTTAGCAAGGGGATGAACAACTATGGGAATTCGTAACGATTCTCTTCATCGTAGTAATCCTCAAATCCAATGATTTTTCTAAGTTTGGAAAAGCTCAGGATTTCTTTGTCGGGATGTTGACCGTTCTGAATTGATTGGAGTGCGTCATGCATGGCCTTCATTGCGACGCTGAGTAAAGTCAGCGGGTACGCGGCGATCTTGAAACCAATTTCTTCCAGCCTTGTGGGTGGCAGCAACGGGGACATTCCACCTTCCACCATATTTGCCATTTGCGGCCCGGGCAGGTGTTGACACACTGTTTGCATCTCGATTTCATTCTCGGGTGCTTCAACAAATAAAATATCGGCGCCAAGCCGTTTGAACTCCTGCGCTCGTTCAATAGCTTCGTCAAGACCGAACGTGGCCCGCGCATCGGTGCGTGCCAGGATCAAAATATCGCTGCCTTCGTTGCGGGCATCTACGGCGGCACGGATGCGCTTATACGCTTCGTTGCGTTCCACAATCTGTTTGCCTCGTGTATGTCCGCAGCGCTTTGGGGACACCTGATCTTCGATCATGACGGCAGCGAAACCGGCTCGCGCAAATTCCTGTACCGTTCGTTTGACATTCAAGGCATTGCCGTAACCCGTATCGCCGTCGCCGATGACAGGAATCGAAACCGCGTTGCAAATATTGCGACCTTGATCGATGGCTTCGCCATATGACATCAAGCCTAAATCCGGTAATCCGATACGCGTTGCGGATACGGCGAAACCACTCATGAATGTAAGGGGAAAGTTCGCTTGTTCGATCATTTTGGCGGACAAAGCATCGAAACAACAGGGCATGACGATTAAACCCGGTTGATCGAGTAGTTGTCGGAGAGAGTCGGCTGGAGTTGTCATCGCCGAAATTTACAGTTTGAATGGAACATACAGGACAAGATCGGGAACAACGTAACATACAAAGACCGTTAGCAACATTAAAGTCAGAAACGGCCACACACCATGCGCCACTTCGCCCATTTGCGCATTACCGACGGACTGTATGACGTAAAGATTAAGCCCGACCGGCGGCGTAATTAAGGCGCACTCGATCATGATAACAAAAAACACACCGAACCATATTGGGTCGATCCCGAGTGGTGCCAGCGACGGCGCTAATACTGGCACCATGATTAATAGCATGGACAAGGCTTCCAAAAACAAACCCATAATAACAAGCATGATGCACACTGCTAACACAAACAACCATGCTTCGTTAAAGTTTGCTGCGATAAAAACTGAGATGTCTTGCGGGATTCTGTAAAGTGTGATGGCTTTACCGAATACCTTCGCGCCCGCCACAATCAATAAGATGGTTACTGTGGTGACCATCGATTCTATCACCGCTTTCTTTAATGATTCCCAGGTCAGCGTACGCAGTATCAAACCGGTGATGATTAACGCGGCGATGAATCCCACGGCGGCGGCTTCGGTGGGTGTAAAGATACCGAAATAGATACCGGTGATAACGATACCGGCCAAAATTAATGAGGGCAGGGCACGCAAGCCGGTGCGGTAGCGTTCCTGCCAGGTTGCTTTTTTGACGTCGCGTGCGGCACCGGTGAAATGGGCATAAGCGATGGAGAATCCAATGAATAATAAAATTAACAAGAGGCCCGGACCTACACCGGCTAGAAATAATGCGATGACCGATTCTTCGGTAACAAACCCGTAAACAATCATGGGAATGGAAGGTGGGATCAATATGCCTAAGGTCCCGCCCGCGGCTAGCAAGCCCAGCACCATGTGACGGGGATAGCCTCTGCTAATCATCTCCGGAATGGCGACAGTACCAATAGTGGCGGCGGTGGCGACGGAGCTACCGGAGATCGCAGCAAATATTCCACAAGAGATGATCGTGGCTACTGCCAAGCCTCCGGGCCAATGACCAACCCAGGCTTGTACGGCGGAGAATAAATCGCGTCCCACGCCACCGCGTAAAAGCACATTCGACATTAATAAGAATAATGGGACGGCGAGCAGTACAAAATTGTCGATTGTGCTAAGCAGACCTTGTGGTGCCATTAATGGCGAGAAGCCACCGGTCAGTAACAACGCCAATCCAAGACCCGCCAAAGTAAATGCGACCGGTACACCGGCGAGCAACAGCGCAAACAACGCAAGGAGAATGAGTATTGTTGTCATTTTGTTCGCGTATTGCCGCGCAAAACATGCAACAACTCAATCAAGGACTGCAATAGCAACAACGTAAAGCCTGTGGGAATGACGGCTTCGGCCCACCAGTTGGGAATATTCAACATAGTGCCGGTAGAACGCCCACGTTCGAATGAGTCCCAAGCAATCCCCCAACCATACCAAACGACAATAACGCACAAAGCAGTAATAAAAATTAACGAGATGGATTCAAACACTTTTTGCGCTTTTTGTCCGAGTCGGGCAGTGACAATTTCAATACGAATGTGTTGTCGATTCTTTAGCGCATAGGCCATGGCTAAAAACGTGCCCCAGATCAAAAATAATTGCGAGATTTCCGCCGCCCAGATCGTGGGTGCGTTAAAAAAGTAACGTGCCAGCACTTCGTAACCGATCATTAACCCTGTCAGAAAATAAAGCCAGGCGGCGCAATACCCCAGTGCAGTATTTATTCGATCAATTATTTTCACACCGATTCTTTAAAACGACACGGCCCGGGGGTACCGGGCCGTGAAATTGAGAAATAGTTGAAATTGAAACGGCTACAACGATTGCGCCGCTTCCAGTAATTTTTTACCCAACTCGCCGGCGTTCGCTTTATAGTTATCGATAACAGGTTGCGCACCCAATTTCCAGGCTTCAATTTCAGCTGCGGTGGGTTCGTAGACGGTCATCCCTTTTTCCTTCGCCGCCGCGTAAGCATCGGCTTCAATTTGGGCCACGGCGTCACGCACAGCTATTTCCGCTTTTTCCGCTGCTGCTGTAATCACACTTTTATGCCCATCGGGTAATCCTTGCCAGAACTCCTCGTTAATTAACACAACGAATTCGATATCCGCGTGATTGGTGACTGTAATAGTGTCCATCACTTCCCACAACGAACGGCTCTTTACACCGGAAACACCGGTCATGCCAACATCGACGGTACCGCGTTGATAGGCCAGATATTGCTCGGAGCCGGAAATCAATGTCGGTGCACCGCCGACGGTTTCAATGAACTCGCCCAAAGTTTTTCCAAACACCCTTACTTTTTTATCATTAATATCCGCCGGAGTTTTAACCGGTCCACCTTTCGACAACATGATGGCGCCACCATAAGCCTGCCACCACAGCACGCGCGAACCTGTTTCCAAAATGGCTTCGTCTATCGGCTCTCGAATAGAGCTGCCCTTGGCGGTTGCTCTGCGCACCAAATCTTCGCTATTAAGTAAAAACGGCATATAGAAGATATCGACAGCCGGAATATCGCCGACAAAACGGGTGAGCGAAGCGACACCCATTTCGATAGCGCCGGAGCCGACGGCTTGCGGCACTTCTTTATCTTTATAAAGCTGCGCGGAATCGAAAATTTGTACTTCGATCTCACCGTTAGAATTCTTTTCCACTGCTTCTTTGAATAACATCAGGTTTTGACCGAGGTGGCTTTTTAAGGGTAGTTGCAGAGAAATACGTAAGGTGGTGTCAGCCGCTTGTACGGGCATGCTGAGTAAGCATGTCAGGGTCGTGGCAATAATCGAAAATGCAACGCGTTTCATCTAGGAGTCCTCAAATAGGATGTTGGTATTACGGAAATAGAGTTATTGTTTGTTACATATACATTTTAATACATACTTGAGTTTATCAAAACCAGATTGAACTAAAGATCAATCGATTGATATGTCGAATTCTAGAGGAATTGGCCTGCTGCCTTATTTATTATTACTGGTACCGCCCTTAATGTGGGGCGGTAATTTCGTAGTGGGTCGCTATATTCACGATTCTATTCCACCGGCAACAATGAATTTCTGGCGGTGGTTATTGGCGCTCGCGATTCTTCTTTTATGGTGTGGAAGAGATATTTGGCATCGTCGTAGGCTCGTCCGCAAGCACTGCGGATTTCTTTTTTTGTTAGGACTTACGGGTATAACCTTGTTCCACACCTTCGTGTATGCCTCTTTGCACTCGACAACAGCGGTAAATAGTACGCTGATTTTCACTTTGACGCCCGTAACCATCATTATTTTGTCGTGGATCATTTTTCGCGACACGATTACGCCACGGCAGTTGCTCGGTATACTCATTTCTCTCATGGGCGCGGCGGCCATTGTTTTGCAGGGAGATTGGCGTTTGATGCTGGAAATTAGTTTTAATCGGGGTGATTTACTAATGTTGTGCGCGATGCCCAACTGGGCATTTTATTCGGTTATGCTAAAACGGCGTCCGGTAGAACTCGATGCGAATCTATTGCTCGTCAGCACTATTTTTATCGGATTGGTCTTGCAAATTCCTTTATTTTTATGGGAGCTGCTAAAGGGGCAGACCATGGTGCTAAACACAGCGAGTGTTTTGTCCATCGCTTATGTGTGTATCGGCCCGTCAATCATTGCGTATTTTTGTTGGAATCGTGGTGTGGCCAATGTGGGAGCAAATCAAGCGGGGGTCTTTCTGCACTTGGTCCCGGTATTTGGCGCAATATTCGCCATAATATTTTTGAACGAGAAGCTGTTTTTCTACCACATGATCGGAATAGTGCTGATTTCCGTGGGTATTTATTTGTCTACCTACCCTGGAAGAAAAAAATGGTCTGATTAAGCGGGCGGTTGAAATGCGGTTAAATGCAGATTTCTCAAAACGGGTATTGATTTACTCCAGACAGCAAGTTTGGATTCCATCCCCTATTGCAGGGGTTGAACGACGTATGTTGGACCGTATTGGTGACGAGGTGGCTCGCGCAACCAGTATTGTTCGATATGTTCCGGGTAGCTATTTTTCATCACATACACATAACGGAGGAGAGGAATTTCTGGTTTTGGAGGGAGTCTTTTCCGATGAGCATGGTGACTATGGTCCAGGTGCTTACGTTCGCAATCCTGTTGGTTCCAGTCATAAACCATTTAGCGAAAACGGTTGCACAATATTCGTTAAGTTATGGCAAATGGACAAAGACGATCAGGAGTTCGTTCGCCTGGATACTGGAAAAATGGATTGGCGGAAAAGCAAACAATGGCCGTGTAGTGTCAAACCACTTGCCGAGCGTTTTTACGAGAGCGTCTACTTAATGCTGATACCTGCGAGTACCATCATCGAGGAATTCGGTCATGACGGCGGCGCCGAAGTTTTAGTCCTCCGTGGACAATTGTCCGATGGTAAAGTCGACATGCCATCAGGGACATGGCTGCGTAATCCGCCAGGATATTTTCATCGGTTAACTTGTAACGAAGAGACGCGTGCGTACGTGAAAATGGGACATCTCGCCAGTGCTGTTAAGACATTATAAATTTAGCTTACAAGGTTTATTTAAACGCTCTACTCATAACCTCAGTTCGCGAAAAACCAAGGCGTTCGTAGAGCGCATGTGTATCGCGGGTACGGAGTAGCTGTTGTTTAGGACTATTAACGTTGTAAACTAGTCCAGCGCTGCTCCGAGTTGGATTCATATATCGCGTCGACAATTTCCAGATTGGCAAGATAACTCTTTACGTCGTTCGCGATAGGCGTGTTACCTCGAATATGATTGAGCACGTGTTGTTGTAAGCGGAAAACGCAATCGCCGCCAAATCCAAGGTTGTTCCACTTGTATTCTAGTTCGTCTTCGTCATTTTGACCGAATGGTCGTATTAACAACCGACCATCGCCATTCAATCGTAGCGACGCCGTGCTCCCTTCAACGAGCATCTCTCCCATCGTTAGGCGGCGATTCGCAGCAACGTGATCCGATAAGCGATTACCGTCAAATATTGCACGTTGTCCATTGTCATACTCAAATATGAAGTGCCCTGCGTCTTCGCCAGCGATAACAGGATTCAGTTTTCGTAAATCTGCAAAAACACGTTTGGGTTCGCCTAGTAGATAGCGAAAAACATCCACAAAATGTATTGCGGTCTCACAAATCAAAAACCGTGGCATCTTTTGAAAATAGGGCTGACGATCTAGATAAGCACTGGGTCCTTGGCCGTCTCCAGGACGCAAGCGAAAGCTGATTTGATAAACATCACCTAACAGTCTTTCATTCAATACTTTTTTAATCTGTTCATACCAGGGTTGAAAACGAAAATTCTCATGTATCACTAGCAAGGCGTCGTTGGTTTTGACCATTTCTATGGCGATTTTTGCTTGCGCCACATCGAGCATAAAAGGTTTTTGACAAATCAGGTACTTAGTATCGTGCTTTAGTGCAAGTCTGATGCAGGCAAGATGTTGATCGGGCGGCAGGATAATATCCAACACGTCCGGTTGTTGCTCGTGCAACATGGCCGACAGGCCTTGATAATAATTATCGATTTGATACTTGTTTGCAAATTCGCGAGCTTTATGAGTATCTTGGTCACATACCGCGACTAAATCGACGGGCAAACGTTTCCAAGCATCATAGTGAAACCGACTGAAGTAACCGCATCCCACACCGGCGACTTTAGATACATCAGTCATGGAACGCGTTCATTACATCGTTGATGTCTTCCAATGTTGAAGAATATGCTCGGGATAATCGGTGGTGCCCGTCAAACCTAGCGTATCAAGTGATATTGGTTAGGGGCGATTGTCTGAAAGGGTTTTTAAAAAGATCATAACCAACGCTTACGTCGTTTGTAGGACTTAATGTCCTTAAATGATTTGCGTTGTTCCCCACCTTGGCCTAAGTAGAATTCCTTAACGTCTTCGTTGTTGATGAGTTCGTCGGATGTACCATCTAAAACGACTTTACCTTGCTCCATAATGTAGCCGTAGCTGGACACCTTTAACGCCATGCGGGCATTTTGTTCTACTAACAAAATGGTGATGCCCAAATCCCGATTGAGCTGTTGGATGATGCCAAAAACTTCTTTAACCAGCAGGGGAGAGAGCCCCATGGAAGGCTCATCCATGAGTATCAGCTTCGGTTTTGCCATAAGCGCGCGACCGATGGCCAGCATTTGTTGCTCACCGCCGGAGAGATAACCCGCCAGACCTGTACGTTCCCGCAGACGTGGAAAATATTCAAACACCATATCAATGTCTTTTTTGACTTCACCGTCGCGTCGAGTGTAGGCTCCCAACCGAAGATTCTCGATCACAGTCATATCTTGGATGATGCGGCGTCCTTCCATTACTTGAAAAATACCGCGACGCACAATGGTTTCAGGATCGAGATCGTTGAGCCGATCACCCTGATACGAGACATCACCCCGGGTGATTTCGCCATCTTCGGATTTGAGTAATCCGGAAATGGACTTGAGTGTCGTCGATTTACCGGCACCATTTGCACCGAGGAGAGCCACAATCTGCCCCTCCGGCACATCGAGACTCAAGCCACGCAACACCAAAATAACATCGTTATAGACTACTTCAATGTTATTTACCGAGAGTAAGGCACTCTCGCTAGGCACGATAACTGCGGTTTCAGACATGAACGCGTTTAGAATTTTTTCTATTAAGATGAAGGTGGCGCCTTTTAAGCGCCACCTTTTTTTAAACTATTGGTGATTTACCAACCAATCCAATCCTCATTGCGCGGAATTTCAGCGGTAAAGATTTGTTCCATATCTTGGCCACCATCGGCAGTTTTGCCGCGGTAGACGAACACCTTGTTGATACCACGATGGTCTTCGGGAGTCCATGTGGCCGGCAGGCAAACACCGTCCAAACCTTCAGGCACCCAATCGGAATTAGATTCCATAGCCGCCTTTACATTCGGTCCGGTAATGCCACCGTCCATTTTATCCGCGGTTTCCATGGCTTCTTTCATAAAAAACATGGAGCACACACCGCGAATATAATGTACCGCACGGTATGCTTCGCCTTTGGGGTCAGACATAGCGGATACTGCTTTTACCAGTTCCATGCCGGGAACTTCATCACCCCATTTGGCGGCACCCATAACCCAGACGACACCATCCGCGGCTCCCTCGGCAGCTTTCATCACGTTTTCATCATAACCCCAAATGTTGGCCATGAATTGTGTGTCCACACCAACAGTGTCACATGATTTCAGTAGTGAAATATTGGAACCGGATGTGTTGGCGAGGAAGGCGTAGTTTGCACCGGATTCTTTTAGACTCAGGCATTGTGCCTTGAAATCGCCGGGGGCCAAGCTGTATTGAATAGCAGGCAGTACTTCAAAACCCAGTTCGGCGGCGTAAGCTTCGCCGGCTTCTTTAGGCGCATTGGGATACGGGTGATTATCACCCATGTGCACGTATTTTGGATTTTCAATACCTTTCTCTTTAGCATCTTCCGCAGCCCACTGAATCAAACCACGCGCACCGTCTGAGTAAGACGGCCCATAGAAAAAATTGTAGGGCGCCGGTTTCTGTGTTTTTGGCCCTTTACCCGTCGGGTCGGTCAGATGACCGGAATAAGAAGCAGAGTAGTAGGGAATTTCGTCTTTAGCGACAAAATCAATTAACGCTTCGGTGTCACCCGTCCCCCAGCCTTGAATGGCGACCACCTTGTCACGTGCAACCCATTTCTTATAAGCAGCAATCGAACGTGGCACGACATAGGAATAGTCGACAGTGTCCAAGTCAATTAACTTGCCGTTAATACCGCCGTTCTCGTTAATATAATTAGCCGCATCGATTTTCGCTTGACCATACTCTTTACCGACCACCGCTGTACGGCCGGTAAAATCCACCAAGTTGCCAACAGGAATATAGTCCTGTGCATTGACGTTGCCGGTCAGCAATGCGAACGAGGCGCCTGCCAACAGGAGTTTTGATCTTAATTTCATTTTACTTCCCTCCGAAAGTGAATAGAGTTTTGCGGTTACGAGTCTACCAGTTCGCTCCATGTCCGTCTCGCCGTGCGCCATCACGCGTCAATACGAGAAAGGATAGAGCTTCCAGTAAGCTTTGATTTGACGCCAACGGTGCGCTAGCCCGTCGGGTTCAAATATTAAAAACAAAACAATGGCGAGACCAATAGCCATCTCTTTGATATAGGCCAAGCCTCCGCTCATGGCGCTGCCAAGGGCCGTATGGCCGAGCACACGCACACCGGCTTCCATGACCTCGGGCAACAATACTAAAAATGCCGTGCCCATAAGCGAACCCATAATGGAACCCAGGCCGCCGATAATGATCATGCCCAAAAATTGAATGGACAGTAAAATATCGAATCCCTCCACCGATACGAATCCGAGATAATGGGCGAACAGGGCACCCCCTACGCCCGCATAAAAACTGGAGACGCCAAAAGAAAGAATACGGTACTTGGTAAGATTGACACCCATGATTTCGGCCGATAAATAATGGTCACGTACTGCGACGAACGCACGGCCGTCGCGGGAGCGCATTAAATTGGCGGCCAGCACGTACATGGCAATGACGTAGACAAGAGCTACATAGTAAAAACTAGCGTCGGTACTGAATTCGAAACCGAAAATGGTAAACGGGTTAGCCAGCGCACCCGACGCTCCACCGGTAAACCAATTCGCTCTCGCGAAGAAATCTTGCAATATGAATTGCGAAGCCAACGTCGCAATGGCGAGATACAAGCCTTTGATACGTGCTGCCGGAATACCGAAAATCATCCCGACCGCCGTTGTCATTAAACCGGCAAGCGGCATACAGAAGAAAACCGGTAAACCGGTCGTATTGTTTATCCAGGCCGACGCGAACGCACCAAAGCCGAAGAATGCGCTATGACCCAGCGAAATTTGCCCGGTGAATCCGACCAATATATTTAGACCCAGTGCAGCGATCCCGAGATAAGCGATTTGGATGAGCAGGTTTATGTAATACGCATCGAGAAACAGCGGCGCCGTGCACGCCAACACAATCGAGCCGATACAGAAATAAAGCGATCCCCGGCTGGGGAAGATAGTCATATCCCGTTGATAGGAAGTGCGGAAATCACCACAGGGTCGCATGACAGCCACCGACTAATCCCTACACACGTTCAATGTCGGCAGTGCCGAAGAAACCGTAAGGTTTGATCATCAAAATAATAATCAACACATAAAATGGTGCGACCGCGATTAAATTGCCCCAATTCAGCCATTCGCTATCGATATATTGCGCCCAGTTTTCCAACACGCCGATGACCAGACCGCCGATCACAGCCCCGACAATGGATTCCAGTCCGCCGAGGATGACGGCGGGGAACACCTTGATACCGAAAAACGATAATTCTGACGAGACACCGTTTACGATACCTACAGTAACACCGGCTAAGGCCGAAACCATGGCGGAAATCGCCCAGGAAATAGCGAATACCATCTTGATGGAAATGCCTAGGGATTGCGCGGCCTGTTGATCGAATGCGGTAGCGCGCATGGCCAGTCCGATACGGGAAAATTTAAAAAACCAGGCGAATACCGCCATGATGACTAGCGAAATGACCAGGCTCATTATGTAAGCGCTTTGTACATTAAGCCCGAGTATGTTGACCGATGTGATCTCGAAGATCGGTGGGAAGGGCTGGACGAAAACTCCAAATATCCATTTCATTAAAGCCTGGAAGAAAATGGATAAACCAATGGTAACCATGATGACCGAGATAATGGGTTCGCCAATCATTGGACGGAGCACGATGATTTGCAGCAGCACACCGAACACCAGCATGAAAGCGAGGGTGATCAAAAATCCCCAGAAAAAAGGAATCTGAAATTGGGTCAGGATCCACCAGCATATCCAGGCACCGATAAGCAAAAATTCGCCCTGCGCGAAATTAACGATTTGTGATGCTTTGTAAATGAGCACAAAGCACATGGCAACGACGCCATAAAGAGTGCCAATGATCAAACCGTTTATGGTGAGTTGTAAAAGCAATTCGTATTTCATTGTAACTACCTTAATTATTGTCTACGCGGCTTTTTGCTGGACTGCAGATTGAGCGAGTAAGTCGATGATACGGAGTGTTGTTTTAATGCGTTGTTTGGAGCCATCCTGGAATGTGATTTCGGTATCGATATCAACCGAGTCACGTTCGGAATATATCGTATCGATGATTTCACCGTATTTGTCTGAAATAACTCCACGGCGTACTTTGCGTGTTCGTGTCAGTTCGCCGTCGTCTGCATCCAGCTCTTTATACAACAGCAAAAACTTTCGGATACGTTGTGCTTCAGGTAAGGTTTTATTGACTTGTTCCACTTCCGTTTGTAATAAATCATAGACTTCTGGCCGGGCGGATAAATCCGTATAAGTCGTAAACGTGATCCGGTTTTTCTCCGCCCATTTCGATACGATAGAAAACCGAATACAAATCATAGCCGCGAGATAATCGCGTTCCGCACCGAGGATGACCGCTTCTGCAATATAAGGCGAAAACTTGAGCTTGTTTTCTATATATTGCGGTGAGAACCGCACACCTTTAGCGGTGTTGGCCAGATCTTTTACCCGGTCGATCACCACCAAATGATTGTGTTCATTGAAATAACCCGCATCTCCGGTATACATCCATCCATTGCGTAATTCGGCCGCCGTGGCTTCTTCATTTTTATAATACCCCGCAAACATGTTGGGATGGCGGGTGACGATTTCGCCGACACCTTCACTATCCGGGTTGTCGATTTTGACTTCGCACTCGCCGAAGGGGGGTCCGACCGTATCGAAATCCACATCGTCGGGTTTGTGCAGAGTATAAGCCCCCATGAGTTCCGTTTGACCATACAGTTGCCGCAGGGGCACACCCATTGCCAAAAAGAATTTAAAAGTATCCGGGCCGAGTGCCGATCCACCCGTAGCTGCAGCTTTAACACGGGTAAAACCAAAACGATCTCTTAATGATCGATACAACAACCAGTCCGCAATCTTGGAACGTTGACCCGACTCCAACGCGGCCAGGCCCTTTTTATTAGCAAATTCGTATAATCTTTGCTTGAGTGGGGATGCATCCATCATGCGCGAGCGCACATCGGCGGCTACGCTCTCCCAAGTGCGTGGCGCCAGCAACAAAAAGGTAGGTCCAATTTCGCGCATGTCGTGCATCGCGGTTTCCGATTCCTCGACAAAGTTTACCCGCCAGCGGCACACCAAAGCTTTGCCGAAGCAATAAATCTGTTCCATGATCCAGGGCAATGGAAGAATCGAGACGTATTCGTCATGCGAACCCTTTGGTTCTGCTTGCAAATAGGATTTCGCATGCGATAGCAAGGTTTTTCCCTGCAACATGGCTAACTTGGGTTTGGACGTCGTGCCTGACGTGGTACACAAAATCGCAACATCCTCGCCTTGCCCAGCGGCGACGAGGCTTTCGTACAGCCCCGGTTCTTCTTGTTCTGCTTTTGCGCCCAATTCCAATAACTTGCCGACCGGTAGTAGGCGCGGATCATCGTACTTGCGCAGGCCGCGCGAGTCGTTATAAATAATTTTTTCGACGCTAGGAATAGGCTCGTTCAATGACAATAGTTTGTCGACTTGTTCTTCATCTTCGGCAAAGACCACTTTGGTTTCGGCATAGTTAATCAAGTAGCTGACTTCCTCATCCAACGCATCGCGATATATACCGAGACTCATGGCGCGCACGGCGTGGGTGGCTATCTCGCCAAACACCCATTCTGGACGGTTGTCGCCAATCAGCCCAACACTATCTTTGTATCCAATACCCAGTGCATGTAACCCGAGTGCCAAACCTTTGACTTTCGCATGGTAATCAGTCCAGGTGTATTCATTCCACAAACCGAATTCCTTTTCGCGCATGGCGATATCTTTGCCATAGTTCTCCACATTGTGTTTCAGCGCTTTGGGAAGGGTGTCGTACTTGTCGACATCAAGCCAATCGTGCTGCATTAAGCTGCTTCCTCCGCTCCGTTCGTATCGTCATCACCCAAATACGCTTCTTTAACGCGTTCATTATTCATGATTTCATCGGGCAAACCTTCAGCGATTTTTTCACCGAAATCTAACACCATGACCCGTTCGGATATGTCCATCACCACACCCATGTCGTGTTCTATCATGATGACCGTCATGCCCCATTCTTCGTTGAGGTCGATAATATAGCGGGCCATATCCTCTTTTTCTTCCAGATTCATACCTGCCATGGGTTCGTCCAACAACAGTAACTTTGGTTTCAACGCCACCGCGCGCGCCAGTTCCACGCGTTTGCGTAAACCATAAGGTAAGGTGCCGGCGACGTCGTGCCGAATGTGTTGAATTTCCAAAAAATCGATAATGTCTTCGACCTCGCGGCGGTGTTCGAGTTCTTCTTTTTGTGCACCGCCGATCCAGTACAGCGCGCCGGTTAAAAAATTATTCTTGAGTAAATGATGCCGGCCTACCATGATGTTATCCAGAACCGTCATGTGGCCGAATAACGCAAGATTCTGAAAAGTACGGCCAATGCCCAGGTCGGCGCGGTGATTAGGGGTTAATCCGTTGATGGATTTGCCTTGAAATATGACTTCGCCGCCGGTAGGTTTGTAACGACCGGAGATACAATTTAAGAGCGATGTCTTACCAGCGCCGTTTGGGCCAATAATAGAAAACAGTTGACCTTCGTCGACGTTGAAATTAACGTCAAATAAAGCCATGAGCCCGCCGAAACGGAGCTCCACGCCTCGGACTTCAAGAAGCGGTCGATTAGTGGGCAATGAGCTCCCCCGATGCAACGTATCTGTTTATGTATTAGATAGCGTATGATACACGAATCCACACACGGTTCGATTACCTCTTTTCCGGTCGATTGCGGTTGACCGCGTGTCGCTTGTTCGTGTCAAGGGGTGGTGGCAGAATGCTGGCGCGATAATAAATTTTTTTGCATATATATGGCTCCTGAAAACACTCACTACGACGATCTGGAGATCCGCAGCGCGGAAGTCAGGGAGCAGGCATTGTTCGAAAAATTGCCCGCTCAGCTGGAGAATGCAAAGCAAAATAGCGCAGCCTTTGCACGCTCTTTGGCCGATATCGATGTTGCTGCTGTCATCGATCGTAAATCACTGGCGAGTCTGCCGGTGTTACGCAAGTCCGAGTTGATTGACTTACAGCGTAAAACGCCACCTTTAGGAGCATTGAATACCACCCCGGTCAGGCAGTTGGGTCGTTTATTCGGTTCCCCTGGCCCGATTTATGAGCCGGAAGGCAAACGTAACGACTATTGGCGTATGGCGCGGGCATTGTACGCGGCGGGATTCCGCAAAGGTGATCTGGTACACAACAGTTTTGCCTATCACTTTACGCCGGGTGGCTGGATTTTCGATTCCGGAGCACGTGCTTTGGGTTGCCCGGTGTTTCCCGCGGGGGTCGGCCAGACCGAGCTACAGGTGCAAGCAATCAATGATTTAAAACCCCAAGCTTATGCCGGTACACCGTCATTTTTGAAAATATTGTTGGACAAGGGCAAGGAGCTCAGTCAAAACACGTCGAGCCTGTCCAAAGCGCTGGTTTCCGGCGAACCCTTACCACCGTCGCTGCGAACTGAAATTAACCAACTTGGCGTTAATATCTTTCAGTGTTACGCCACCGCCGATCTTGGGCTTATCGCATACGAATCCGAAGCCATGGAAGGCATGATTATCGATGAAAATATTATTGTCGAGATTGTTCGGCCAGGAACTGGGGAACCGGCAGATGAAGGGGAAGTCGGGGAGGTGGTGGTGACAACGCTGAATCCGGATTATCCTCTGATTCGATTCGGTACAGGCGATATGTCCGCGGTGTTCCCTGGCCACAGTCCTTGTGGGCGGACAAACACGCGCATCAAGGGTTGGATGGGCCGGGCTGACCAAACAACGAAAGTCAAAGGCATGTTTGTGCATCCCGGGCAAATCGCCAGTGTCGTTGCGCGACATTCGGAGGTAAAAAAGGCACGCTTAGTTGTTGACCGTAAAGATGTCAACGACGTGATGACTTTACAATGTGAAACGGCAAATGGCAATGACGATTTAAGAGCCGGAATTACCAACAGTATTCGCGAGATTTGCAAAGTACGGGGTGGAGTGGAGTTTGTCGGGCTTGGTACATTACCCAACGACGGTAAAGTCATTGATGATATTCGTGTTTACGAATGATATCGCCGTGCTCGTCGTTCCCTATCTAACATGAGTGAGTCATCGATATCACCCGAGTTTCAACCGTCTTTGCGCACCCTGGCTATGCCCGCCAACGCCAACGCGAATGGCGACATATTTGGTGGTTGGTTGATGTCGCAAATGGATATCGCAGGTGGCACGTATGCATACTACATTGCGAAAGGACGTGTCGCGACCGTAGCAGTGAATGCCATGGCATTTCACTTGCCCGTGTATATCGGTGATGAAATTAGTTGTTATTGCACCACTGATCACATCGGACGAACGTCTATTGCGGTTAAAATTGATACCTGGGTGCGACGTCGTAGGGATGGTGCCAGCGAAAAAGTGACTGAAGGTTTGTTTACGTTTGTCGCTATCGATGACAATGGTCGACCACGCCCTGTGCAACAGAGTTAAATGGCAACGACAGAGCACGATCCCAATCAACTCGCAGCGTTGTTGACTGCACGCAAACTTCCACCGGTACATCAATGGAATCCGGAATTTTGCGGCGACATGGACATGCGCATTGCACGCGATGGCACTTGGTTTTACATGGGATCGCCGATCGGCCGTAAAAAGTTAGTTGAGTTATTTTCAACCGTATTGCGACGGGATGCAGATGATGAATTCTATTTGGTCACGCCGGTTGAGAGATTAAGAATCAGGGTTGACGATGCGCCATTTGTTGCGGTCCAAGTCGATTGTATTAATCCTGGAAAAGATCAAGAGCTGTTGTTTCGAACTAATGTGGGTGACATTGTAAAAGCTGATGACGACAACCCCATTAAGGTCGTTACTGATCCTGAAACGTTGGAACCGTCGCCTTATGTGTTAGTTCGTGATCGTCTTGAAGCTTTGATTGCACGACCGGTGTTTTATGAATTGGTCGAACGCGCTGAAGAGCGTATACATAATGGGATCACGGAATTAGGCATATACAGCTGCGGCGAGTTTTTCTCTCTTGGCAAGTTATAACGCTTCATCCAGTGTTGTAGAAACATCCGACAATACATTTGTGAATAGAGAAAAACACGTGCCCGATATCGCTACACTTCGCCGGATACTTAAGGAGAACAAAACCATTGCCATAGTGGGTTTGTCGGCGAAATGGCATCGTCCCAGTTATTTTGCTGCAAAGTATTTGCAGGAACATGGTTACTGTCTTATTCCCGTTAATCCCAACTATGACGAGATATTAGGGGAAAAATGTTATGCCAAGTTGGAAGACATACCAGAACCTGTTGATGTGGTGGATGTTTTCCAGCGTTCGGATAAAGTCATACCTTACGCCGAATCCGCTATCGCAATCGGCGCTAAAGTGCTTTGGTTGCAGCTGGGCGTTGTCAACGAACAGGCGGCTGAAAAATCACGACGAGCAGGTTTGGATGTGGTCATGGATAGATGCATGAAAATTGAACATGCACGCTTGTTTGGCTGTATCAACTTCGTCGGCGTAAACACCAAAGTTATCTCCGCCAAACGCGCACAATGGTTGCCGTACTGACAATTGTAGGAGCCAGCTTGCTGGCAAACTTTTTTGCAGATGTGAATCATGTATTCGCGAGCAAGCTCTCCTACTATTAATAGTTAAAAAATGTCTGACCACAAATACGATATAGAAACGCTGTGCTTGCATGCCGGGCAGTTGCCGGACCCGGCGACCGGCTCACGCACGGTACCAATTTATCAAACGGCGGCCTATGTCTTCGATGACGCTGATCATGCGGCTAGCCTGTTTAATTTGCAAACCTTTGGTAATGTTTATACACGACTGATGAATCCAACCAGCGCGGTGTTCGAAGAACGCATGGCGGCGTTGGAAGGGGGCAGGGCGGCGGTAGCCGTGTCCTCCGGGATGGCGGCGCAAATGGTAGCTATACTAAGTATTCTCGAAGCGGGTGATGAGATTGTTTCTGCCAGCACTTTATACGGCGGTACGCATACGCAATTTGCGGTGAATTTTCGTAAACTCGGTATCAAAGCGCATTTTGTCGATCCGGACGATCCGGAAAATTTCCGCAAAGCGTTGACGCCGAATACTAAGCTTGTTTATGGTGAGACCATTGGTAATCCCAGTAGCAATGTTATCGATATTGAAGCCGTGGCCGGGATTGCGCACGACGCGAATGTACCGTTTATGATTGATAACACGTTCGCCAGCCCCTATCTTTGCCGGCCATTCGAATGGGGCGCCGATATCGTCGTGCACTCGGCGACCAAGTTTATTTGCGGGCACGGTACGTCGTTAGGTGGTGTTGTGGTCGAGTCCGGAACGTTCCCCTGGGACAATGGTAAGTTTCCTACCATGACCGAACCCTCAGAGGGTTATCATGGGGTGCGTTTTTATGAAACTTTCGGTGATTTCGGGTACTCGATGAAAGCGCGCTGCGAAATTCTACGCACCATGGGACCGGCGCTTAGTCCGTTTAACTCATTTTTGTTTTTACAGGGATTAGAGACGCTGCACGTTCGCATGGAAAGGCACTGCGAGAATGGTTTAGCGGTCGCAAAGTTTTTGCAGGAGCATCCGCAAGTTTCCTGGGTTAGGTTTCCAGGATTGCCGGACAGTCCTTATCACGCATTGGCACAAAAATACATGCCTAAAGGGGCGGGTTCGATTCTGGCATTCGGTATCAAGGGCGGGAGCGAAGCGGGCGTGAAGTTTATCGAGGGTGTCGAATTTCTCAGCCACCTCGCCAACGTGGGTGATGCAAAAACGTTGGTTATTCACCCTGCATCCACTACCCATAGGCAGTTATCCGAAGAGCAACAACACTGCGCCGGTGTGACACCGGATATGATTCGCATATCGGTCGGTCTGGAAAGCATCGACGATATTTTGTGGGATTTAGATCAAGCATTAAATAAATCTAAATAACAATAAGTTAAGCCAAACACCTCAATGATAACCTGAGTTGATTTTCAATGTCATGCTGCCACTACTATGAACTAACGGACGGACACGAATCGATATTTACCGTCGATGTCGCCGCTATTAAATACGGCCCCGCTGCAATCAATGAACTCGGCCAGGACGTTTTGCAAAGCGGCTTGGGACGTGTCGCATTGTTTACCGACAAGGCCATTGCCGAGTTGCCATTTTTCACCGCAGCAACCACGTCGTTGCGCGAAGCTGGGGTGGACTTCGCTGTTTACGACGAAGTCAAAGTCGAACCGACCGACAAATCTTTTTCAGCAGCGGCCGATGCGATGGCTAACGAAAAGATCGATGGCTTTATTTCCATCGGTGGGGGTTCGGTAATCGACACCTGCAAGGCGGCCAATCTCTATTCGACTTACCCTGATGAATTTTTGGCTTATGTCAATGCGCCCATTGGCGCAGGAAAGCCCGTACCTGGCCTACTAAAACCGCATATTGCCTGTCCTACTACTTGCGGTACCGGTAGCGAATGTACTGGGATTGCGGTGTTCGATTTATTAGAAAAAAAAGTAAAAACGGGTATTGCATCACGTGCCTTGCGTCCCACACGTGCCATTATCGATCCCGAAGTGACGCATTTTTTACCCAACAATGTGGTTGCTGCGAGTGGATTTGATGTTTTGAGTCATGCGTTGGAGTCGTATACCGCGCGCCCGTACAGCGACCGGGCAAAGTTAACCGACCCTGCACAACGACCCATGAGCCAGGGCGCGAATCCATACAGCGATATGGGTTGCAGGCAAGCGTTGTGGCTAACCGGTCAACATTTGGTGCGCGCGGTGCAAGACGCGGACGATCACGAAGCGCGGCACAATATGATGTTCGCAGCGACATTAGCCGGAATAGCTTTTGGCAATTCCGGTGTGCATGTGCCCCATGGCATGGCTTATTCGGTTGCCGGTTTAATTAAGGATTACCAGCCCGACGGTTATCCTAATCACGAACCGCTGTGTCCGCACGGTATTTCCGTCGTCGTTAATGCACCTTCAGCATTTCGTTTTACCGCCGGGGCCAGTCCCGACCGGCATCTTGAAGGTGCACAACTACTCGGCGCCGATGTCAGAGATGCCGGGTTAGATGATGCCGGAGAGCTTTTGGCAATGCGGCTGGCGGAGATGATGCGAGCGACCAGAATTCCCAATGGTATTGGTGGCGTTGGCTACGGTCAATCCGATGTCACCGCACTGGCTGAAGGCGCTATTGCGCAACAACGTTTAATGCAGAATTCCCCGCGCAAGATCGAACGCGGGGATCTCGAGAGTATGTATTCCGCTGCGCTGTCTTATTGGTAATGTCGGACTATCGGCTGCTCGACTCAACACTGACTGACTTCGAAGAGGTTCGTCGCAAGTTTCACTGGAATATTCCCACCAAGTTCAATATCGCTCACGCCATATGTGACAAACACACGGATCGATCTGATCGAGTAGCGTTGTATTATGAAAACGAGCGGGGAGACGAGAGTCAATTTACTTTCGGTCAGTTGACGTTTTTGTCGAATCAATTTGCCAATGTGCTGGCAAACCAGGGAGTCCGGCGTGGAGATCGTGTTGCTATTATCTTGCCGCAACGGCCGGAAACGGCCATTGCGCATCTAGCAGTCTACAAGTTGGGGGCGAGTGCCTTACCGTTATCAGTATTATTTGGCCCCGATGCGTTGCAATACCGTTTGCAGGATAGCGTTAGCAAAGTGGTTATTGCCGATGCTGCGCGGCAAGAAGTTTTGCAAGACATGCGTGATGATTTGCCAGAACTCGAAACCATTATCAATTGCGATACTGATGGTAAGTCTGGTTTCTGGGAGCTCGTTGAAAACGCTCGTGACGAATTTGAGATGGTCGAAACCGGCGCGGATGACGCAGCGTTGCTCATTTATACCTCCGGCACGACGGGGCCACCGAAAGGGGCAGTAGTCGCGCACCGTTGTCTGTTGGGAAACCTGCCGGGTTTTGAGTTATCACACGATTTTTTTCCACATGAAAATGATTTGTTCTGGACACCGGCGGATTGGGCCTGGACGGGTGGTTTGATCGATGCCCTGTTACCGTCCTGGTATTACGGTATTCCGGTGTTGGGTTATGAAGGCGGAAAATTTGACCCGGAAAAAGCGTGTTATCTAATGGAAAAATACAAAGTGCGTAATGCCTTCATCCCGCCAACCGCACTAAAAATGATTCGGCAGGTGGGACATGTCCGTAGCAAATACGATGTGAACCTGCGCAGCATAATGTCGGCCGGTGAAATGGTGGGGGCAGAGTTGTTCGAGTGGGGCAAGCAGGCACTCGATGTCGAGATTAACGAAATGTGGGCGCAAACAGAGTTTAATTATATTGTCGGTAATTGCGCCGCCATTTTGCCGGTGAAACCGGGTTCCATGGGTAAGCCTTATGCCGGGCATCGTGTTGCACCGGTCGATAATGATGGTAATGAATTACCCGCCGATGAAACCGGCGAATTAGCTGCGCACCGCGACGACCCGGTGATGTTTCTAGGCTACTGGAAACGGGATGACGCGACCAAAGCCAAGTTCATCGGCGATTGGTGGGGAACCGGTGACGTCGGTTACCGCGATGAAGACGGGTATTTATGGTTTGTCGGACGCAAAGATGATGTCATTTCTAGCGCGGGCTATCGCATTGGTCCTGGAGAAATCGAAGATTGTTTGTTAAAACATCCTGCGGTGGCTCAGGCTGCGGTGATCGGAAAACCCGATGAATTACGTGGTGAAGCAATCAAAGCCTTCATTGTTTTAGCGCAGGATTATTTAGCGAGTACGGAATTGGAAGAAGAGATTCGCGCGTCCGTCAAAACGCGTCTGGCGGCTTACGAATATCCGCGCGAAATCGAGTTCATCGATGAGTTGCCGTTGACAACAACGGGGAAAGTGCGCCGGTTGGAGCTACGGCAACGGGAACAAAAAAACACTAACAACTAAGAACTAAGAACTAAGAACTAAGAACTATCATCCCGGTTGTTGCACCATACGTCCCATGCGCCGGCCACCAAGCAAGTGCATATGCAGGTGAAACACTTCTTGGTGACCGTTTTTGCCACAGTTAATAATGAGCCGGTAGCCGTCCTCGGCAATCGCTTCTTGCTCCGCGACGAGCTTCGCAGCGACAAAGAGATGACCTAGTGTCGCCTCATCTTCTTCGGTGACGTCATTAACCGTAGGGATAGGTTTGTTGGGGACGATAAGTACATGTGTTGGTGCTTGTGGACTGATGTCGCGAAACGCGGTAACACGATCGTCTTCGTATACGATGTCGCTAGGGATTTCTTTCTTAATAATCTTGGTAAAGAGAGTTTCCTCTGTCATTTGATCTCCGGTTGCGTGTTAGTGGTCGATTAATTGCTGAATACATCCATTGCATTATAAGATAGCGGATAATCCATAATCATCAGAATTTACATTCCACTTTTTTTATCAGGAGATGGCATGAGTTCATTTAAAGCTTTTCGTATACACGATGATGACGGCGCTATTCGCGCGGGTTTTGAACAAATGGAGGTCAATAATCTGACGGATGGTGAAGTCGTTATTCGGGTGAGTTATTCGGATGTCAACTATAAAGATGCGCTGGCAGCCACCGGAAAAGGAAAAATTCTGCGCAAGCCACCCTTGAATGGCGGTATCGACTTGTCAGGTACTGTCGAGTCATCCGGCGACAACCGGTTTAAGGCTGAAGACAAAGTGCTGGTGTGTGGTTGCGGGTTATCGGAAACCATCGACGGTGGTTATGCCGAATATGCGCGTATTCCCGCAAATTGTGTGGTAAAAATTCCTGATGGCATCAGCGAACGCGAAGCGATGGCGATTGGCACAGCCGGCTTCACTGCGGCGCTAGCGGTGATGCGCATGGAACAAAATGGGCAAACACCTGAACACGGTCCTATCGTGGTCACCGGCGCAACCGGTGGCGTCGGCAGCATCGCTATCGATATATTGGCCGGTCGAGGTTATTCCATCACCGCCTTCACCGGTAAAAAAGACCAGCACGATTATTTGCGCTCGTTAGGTGTCAGCGATTTCATTGATCGGAACGAGATTGATATGGGTACCCGGCCGTTGGAAAAAGCACAATGGGGCGGGGCGGTTGACAATGTCGGTGGCGATACATTGGGGTGGTTAACACGGACGGTGAAACCCTGGGGCAGCATTGCGTCTATCGGTTTGGCTGGTGGATTCAAGCTGGAAACGACCGTCATGCCGTTCATTTTACGAGGTGTGTCCTTGCTGGGTATTAATTCTATCGAGATGCCCAATTCCATGCGTGACGAAGCTTGGTGGCGGCTGGCTTCTGACTTAAAGCCAAAGCACCTGGATGAGATTGTCACCAAAGAAGTAGCTTTTGATGACTTGCCTTCAGTATTCGACGATTACATTAACGCGAGTGTAACCGGGCGTACCGTCGTTAAAATTACCTAAGCATTGCCCATACGGCGTTAAATATGATCTCACAACGCTCACGTATTTCCACATACAATCCGCTTGTTTGATCGTTCTCGCCTTGTTTCACCTGCGCTCAGAAATTTTAGTTTAGGTAGGTGTAAAACTATGACCCGATCGTTCCCAGACGATCCGGAGACCCGGGACAAGTATCGCTATTTTCATACTATCACAACACGCTGGATGGACAACGACGTGTATGGCCATGTTAACAACGTCGTTTACTATTCTTACGTCGATACCGTCGCTAATCGCTATCTGATAGAGCAGGACGTGCTGGACATTGAGCGCGGTGATGTGATTGGGGTTGCAGTGGAGTCGATGTGTCAGTTTCGTCGTGCTTTGGTATTTCCCGAAATCATCGAGGGCGGGTTGCGGACAACCTACATCGGCAATTCCAGTGTGCGTTACGAAATCGGCTTGTTTGGCGCAGGCGAACCCGAGGTGTCAGCGGTCGCGTACTTCGTACACGTATTCGTCGACCGTCAATCGCGTAAGCCTGTTACGATTCCGGATGCTTTGCGCGCGGCCTTAGAGGCGATTTATGTGGATTAGCACACGAAGAAATCTTCGTTCTCAAATTGGGTGCCGTTCCCAGATAAGTTTTTGGTTTGTGAAGCTTTGTTAACCAATGTGTCTGGGAGAGCAAATGCGCGTGCGGCGACACTATACTCCGGCAGTTACACCCATTCATCTTAAATAGAGGAGTTACAAATGGACATATTGCAACAAGCAGCGGAAATGTTTAAGGAAAAAGCCGTGGGTAGTGCAGGACTCGACCTCGGTAATATCGGCTCGGCCCTTGGTGGGCTGCTATCGAACACTGATGGTAAACTTGATCTGAAAGGCATTATTTCCAACATGAACGGTCAGGGTCTTACATCCATTGTGAGTTCGTGGCTGGGCGACGGCGATAATGAAGGGATCTCCGCCGATCAGATCAAAGACGTATTTGGCAGAGACAAGATTTCCGAGTTCGCATCGAAACTCGGTATTGACGACAACGCCGCTGCCGAAGGACTGACCAATGCATTGCCGCAAATTATGGATAAGGCGAGCAGCGGCGGTTCCTTGCTCGATTCCATAGGTGATTTAGCTGATTTGAGTAACCTCACAGACAAAGCCGGCGGTTTGCTCGGTGGCGTCAAGAAAATGTTCAGTTAATAAGTCCCTAAATTTCTATCGTAAAAACGCCTCTTACGGATTTCCGTAAGAGGCGTTTTTAATTGCAAATCAATCTTTGCTTATGGGCAAAGTATTATGCGTTGATACTCTCGGTAACGAAGATTGCGATAATTCGTATAATTGTTGTGTCCCTCCCGTTGCGCAGTGCGTAGGACGATGAGCTGCGACGAACTACATCAGTCGAGTTAACGCCAGCTAGCGGTTCAGATCAATCTCGATTCTGGTACCGACAAATTCGAATTGATCACAATTTTTTTCAGGGCCACCGCGTTCGATGACCATAAAGTCGCTTTGCTGATGCAGTGTCAACAAATAATGATGCCAGGTACCACGGTGGTAGTTCACGCCTTGTTTGCCGTTAGTGATGAACAATTCTAAGTCGTCAATCGAGGGTTGATCACCGGTTTTGGCGACGAGAATGAGAAATGGCGTTTTTGATAGCGGAATAAACGCCTGACTGGAAAGCGGGTGACGTTCCATCACTTCGACGGCGAATGGCAATTGAATAGGCAGACCGCGGAATATGCTGAGCAAGGGTTTGCCGTCAGCCTCGTTTAAGTCCAACGCCGCCAGGTTGTGATAGCGTTCGGTATTTCCACGGTTGATTGTGTAGTGGTGCGCGTCTTTTGTTTCAATCACATCGCCAAATGGCGCAAAGTCTTTTTTCGTTAAGGATTTGGGTTTGAGAACGTGCGTCATATTGTGCTTCACGTATCCAGTTGAATACGTCCGTACAAACGCAAACGACTAACACCACCGTCCGGAATAATATCGAAGCGGACGTGAGATACGGGTCGCTTTTTCGCATCAGCTACGTTAAATCGTTGTTGTTTATCTGCTTTGAGTTTTGTTTCCGGTAATATTTCTTCCCAATACAGGCTCTGGCTAGCAAGGGTTTGTTCGGTACCGCCGTCAATAAACGCACCTGATAATGAACAGGCATAAGGATAATTGCCTTTGAAATAACTGGTGTCTACCTCAATTTCTTCAATGGTACCGGGCCGGGCCAATTTGATAATCGCCCAATCGTAACCCGGTTCGCGCCGCCGGCGAGTTTCCCATCCGTCACCCATGTTGACTCCTCGCCCCGGTGCAATCAGATTATTCATATGTCCGAAATGCATATCGCTACAAATGATTGCACGGCCACCGTTTATCATTGCTGCAAGATCCACGATTTCATCTGGATCGTGCTGTTCCCAGTCGCGATACACGTCGCCGTAAACACGTAAGCGTGCGACACCACCATCTGGAAAAATGTTCAGCCGTACATGCGTCCAGGTTTGGCCGTTCTCAATAGAGAAATAATTATGGTTGTTTCCCTGTAACGTGACGGAAGGTAATATCTCATGCCATTGCGAATTCTCGTCCGGCGTTGTTTCAACGTGACACGCTTCGATTGAGGCGGTGGGGGCGTAGTTGCCAGTGAAATGGATAGTGTCGATGTCGACACCATGTATTGTGCCGGTACACAGTTTGACAATACAGTAGTCGAATCCTCGCTCACGTTTACGGCGCGATTCCCAGCCATCCATCCATTTGCCATTGTCGTCGTATTTCCCTGCTATGAAGATAGGTGCTTCAGGTTTTATCAAGCGCTCCTTGGGAGCGAAAAAATCATCGGTAGCGTAAATCACCTCCGCGCCCAATCGCGGTTGCGCGAGGTCGATTGCATTGTTAGTGAACTCGGGAGTTTTGCCGTTCATTGTTGTTGAAATATGTCAGTAATTCGTATCTTGGCGATTTTGCCAACTTCATTTAACGCTGTTTGAAATTCTTGTTCCGGGTTATTGTTCAGGCGTTGGGAGAAGGCGTCGAGTATTTCTTTTCGACTTGAGTCTTTGACGGCCATAATAAAAGGAAATTCAAATTTCGATTTGTATTGTTCGTTGTATTCTTGAAACTTACGCAACTCTTTCTCGCTACAATGATCGAGTCCGGCGCTGGCTTGTTCATCCGTCGAAGATTGTGTCAGTTCATTTCGCATAGCCGCACGTCCAGCGAGATCAGGATGTGCGCGCAGGACTTCAAGTTGTTGTTTCCGTTCCGCACCGAGAAGTATCGATTGCAGCGCATTGCGTAGACCCTCTGCCTCATCACATTCCTTGGTCACGCCATTCTTCCATAGCGTTTCTGCGATCCAGGGAGAATGTTCATACACGCCGCCGAATATATCCATAAATGCTTGTTTTCCCATTTTCGACGGACGCATGAATTATGTTAGTCAAGGTTCTCGTCAGCCGGGTGGTATTCATGCCAATGCCGGGCGATATCGATCCGCCGGCAGTACCAGACGCGGGTGTGTTTTCGAACATGCTGAAGGAATCGTTCCAGCGCCGCAATACGTCCGGGCCGTCCGATTAATCGGCAATGCAGACCCACTGACATCATGCGTGGTGTGTGTTCACCCTCCGTATACAAAACATCGAATGCATCTTTTAAATAGTTGTAAAACTGTTTGCCGCTGTTAAAACCCTGCGGTACAACGAAACGCATGTCGTTGTTGTCGAGGGTGTAAGGCACGACTAAATGTTTGCGTCCGTAACGATGATCCCACCATGGCAAGTCGTCGTTGTAATCGTCCGCATCGTATAAAAAACCGCTTTCCTCAACCACTAGCCGTCGCGTATTGGGGCTGGTGCGGCCAGTGTACCAACCGAATGGGCGTTCACCTGTCACTTTCTTGATTGCATCTATGGCTCGTTGAATATGAGTGCGTTCAATGTCTTCATCGACGTATTGGTAGTCAATCCAGCGGTAACCATGACTGCAGATTTCATGACCGCGTTCGACCATATTTTCAATTAGTCGTGGATGCCGTTCCACCGCCATGCCGACGGCGAAGACGGTGAGTGGAATTTCGTACCGTGAAAACAAATCTAGAATGCGCCATACGCCCACACGGGAACCGTATTCGTAAATGGATTCCATACTCATGTGGCGGACACCTTTACGCATGTCCGCTCCGACAATTTCCGATAGAAAAGCTTCGCTAGCCGGATCGCCGTGAAGAATACAATTTTCGCCACCTTCCTCGTAGTTAAGAACGAATTGCAACGCAAGTTTTGCATCTTCAGGCCAGCGTGCGGCGGGTGGGTTGTCGGCGTAGCCAACTAGGTCACGCGGATAATTGTTAATGTTTTTGTTCATACCTGGGCGAAAATGTTCGGCAAATCGGGTTCGTTGTCATAGCGATCAAAATCGATATTGCGTTCTATGTGGGTAATGTGTTTTGACATCAATTTTTCGGCACGTTTTGCATCATGCTGAGCGAGTATGTCAATAAGTTCATTATGTTCCTGATAAGAACAATGCGGAGGCTGTTTTCGTTCGTACTGTGCGGTGGTGAGCGAAACCCGTGAAATCGCACTTCGGGCGAACGATTCCAGAGCTTTGTTTCCAGCAATGCGAGCGAGCGTGAAATGAAAATCATTTGACAACCGCAGGCCAGCGCCCCGATCCTGGTTTTTATACGCCCGCAACTCCAGTTTATGAATTTTGCGCAGTTGTGCTATCTGCTTGTTTGTAACGTGTCTGGCTGCGCGATGCGCAATCGCGCTTTCAACAATGCGGCGAGCTTCGCATACATCTTGCGCATCCTGTTTACCGATGCTTGCGACGACAGCGCCACGGTGGGGGCGGAGTTCCACAACGCCCTCGTGTGCCAGCCGTTGTAAGGCCGTTCGAATAACCGTACGGCTGACGTCGAATATCGAACCCAATTTTTCTTCCGATAAACGCATACCGGGAGTGAGTCGTTGTGACAAAATGGCCTCAAACACCCGGTTGTAGACGCTTTCGTCACGCAGTTCGGCCTTCATTTGATGTTTTGTGAAGTCGCTAACGGGCATTGTGGAATAAGAACGATTAGAATATTTAAAATTGTATACAATATATATACTAAATCGTATACTAAATAGTATTGTTGATCAATGATTTCACACTGATCTAAGCCTGATGACAGCATATTTAAGCGACTGGTTAGCACTGCTAATTCGGTGGATTCACTTTATTGTTGGGGTGGCATGGATAGGAGCATCGTTCTATTTCAATTGGTTGGAAAACCGTCTTGAACGGCAGGCACTGCAAGAAGAGGGGATAGAAGGCAATCTCTGGGCGATCCATGGTGGTGGCTTTTATCATTTAAAAAAATACAAGTTGGCGCCACCACAACTCCCGCAGACTTTGCATTGGTTCAAATGGGAAGCCTATACCACGTGGATGAGTGGCGTGGCGTTGTTGTGTATTGTTTACTACCTCAACGCGGGCACATATCTAATAGATCCGTCGGTAGCGGACATCGGTATCGCGGTCGCCATCGGTGTGAGTCTCGCGTCCATGCTGGTGTCATGGTTTTTCTACGATCTTATTTGTCGTTCTACATTGCGCGAAAAACCGGTCGTTTTGTCGCTTATAGTATTTGTGTATCTGGTCACTTTGGCCTGGATGCTATCCAATTTGCTCAGTGGTCGCGCGGCTTATATTCATGTGGGCGCGGCAGTCGGCACCATGATGGTAGGCAATGTGTTTCGGGTCATTATTCCATCGCAAAAAGCGTTAGTTGAAGCTGTACAAAAGGGCCGTCAGCCCGACCCAGCGCTTGGCACGCATGCGTTATTACGTTCACGGCATAACAATTATTTAACGCTGCCGGTATTGTTTATCATGATCAGCAATCACTATCCCATGACTTACGGTAGCGCATGGAATTGGTTAGTGTTGGCTGTCATTTCAATTGCCGGCGTGGCAGTTCGTCATTATTTCAATATTCGTCATCTACCAGGCATAAAAGTATGGCTATTACCGGTCGCGTTTGGCGTCTTATTGTTTCTGGCGCTGGTTACCGCACCTGCGACACGTGATAACGCAGCGACGCAGCAAATCGCTTTTACCGAGGTGCAGCAAATTATCAATAGTCGATGTGTATCGTGTCACGCCCAAGTGCCTAGTCAGGCTGGGTTTTCTAGTGCGCCAGCAGGTATTGAACTCGATAGCGAGGAGAAAATCAGAACACTCAGTCAACAAATCTACGCCGTTAGCGTCGCATCCAAAACCATGCCGATTGGAAACTTGACAGGCATGACAGACGACGAGCGGATGCGGTTAGGGGATTGGATACTACAAGAAAAATAATCAAATATTGAACAACAAAATGGAAGGAAAAACCACCTCCACCTTGTTGGTGAAGAACGCGACAGTTATCGTGACTATGGACGATCAACGGCGGGAAATTGTCGATGGCGGGTTGTTTATTCGTGACAACGTCATCGAGCAAGTCGGACCGATGAATTCACTGCCATCGTCAGCGGATGATATATTGGATTTACGCGGGCACATTGTTCTGCCGGGTTTGGTGAACACCCATCATCATATGTATCAAACTTTAACGCGGTGTATTGCTCAAGAGGCGGATTTATTTACCTGGCTGAAAACACTGTACCCCATCTGGTCGAATCTTACCGACGAAGGGGTCTATGTCAGCACGAAAACGGCGATAGCGGAATTATTGTTGTCGGGTTGCACCACCAGCAGTGATCATCTTTATTTGTATCCGAATGATTGTTCGCTTGACGCGCAAATAAATGCTGCACAGGAAACAGGTATGCGTTTTCATGCCGCGCGTGGATCGATGTCGTTGGGCGAAAGTAAGGGCGGTTTGCCGCCGGACAACATCGTTGAGAAAGATGAAGCCATATTACGCGACAGCCAACGAGTGATAGAAAAGTATCACGACGCAAATCGTCACGCGATGACCCGGATCGTATTAGCACCATGCACGCCGTTTTCAGTCACTATGGACTTGATGCGCGAAACTGCCGCTCTCGCGCGGGAGTATAGTGTGGGTTTGCATTCGCATATTTGTGAAACTGTGGAGGAAGAACAATATTGTCTTGTATATTTTGGCAAACGCCCGGTCGATTATTTGGCTGATTTAGGCTGGCTCGCCGATGACACATGGCATGCCCACTGCATCCATCTGAATCAAGATGAAATCGATCGATTCGCCGCTACGGGTACCGGCGTCGCGCATTGTCCGAGCAGTAATCTGCGGTTGGGTAGTGGTATTGCGCCTTTAAGAGCGTTTCTCGATAACGGCGTACGGACAGGGTTGGGTATTGATGGTTCCGCCTCAAACGACGGCAACCATATGTTGAATGAAGCGCGTATGGCAATGTTGGTGAATCGAGTACGTTCTAATAAAGCTGATGATTTACAAATCACACCAAACGCGGCAGCGATTACAAGCCGCCAGGCATTGGAAACAGCGACACGTGGTGGGGCGAAAGTGCTGGGTCGTGACGACATTGGCTATCTCGCGCCAGGAATGAGTGCGGACTTTGTCGCCATCGACCTGAACAGGGTTGAATTCGCCGGTGCATTACACGATCCTGTTTCTGCGTTACTGTTTTGCGATGTAAAGAATGTCGATTATTCCGTCGTTAACGGAAAGATATTGGTACAGGAAGGGCAATTGACCACAATCGATCTTCCACTACTGATTGATAGGCACAATGAAATTTCGCGAAAAATGATAGAGGGAGATTAGCTTTTTAGTAAGGCGCAACATGTTGTGCCTTACGTGTTATTCTTCATTATCCCTCCGCCGGCCATTTGTCCCTCAGGGGTATCGGCATTGACAATGCGTTCGCGTTTCCTGGTCATTTTTTGATTCTCTGCGTTCGGTTTTACGTATCATGAAAAGCAGGCAGGAGAAATTCACCGATTATTTTCACGGACAATTTCCACGCCTCGGGATCGTTGTAATTGCCAGCCATGACCACAACGACTAATTCGCGATTGGGCATGATGACCAGGCGTTGTCCACCGTTTCCGAAACCGGCTATCCACCGTTGACCGTCGACTCGGCCTTTGCCTAGCCACCACTGGTAACCGTACTCCAAGCCGTCACCTGCCGGAAACCGTGGTTGAGTTGACGCTTCTAACCAATCAGCCGGTACGACTTGTTGATCATTCCAGCGACCTTTGTCCAGTACAAGCTGCCCGATCTTGGCGAGATCACGCGGACGCAAGCGCAGACCGGAAGCCGCTGCCGGCTCGCCGTTCAGTCCTTTCACCCACTCGGTATCGGTGATGCCAAGAGGCTCGAACAGCTTCACCCAAGCGAAACCATCCAAAGGCATGTTGGTACCGTCGGAAATTAGGCGCGCGAGCAACGCCGTCGCCCCACCGCTGTAATTCCAAACTGTGCCCGGTTTAGCGACAAAAGGCCGTTCGAGGATAAAGCGATAGCGATCCGTCGCCAACTCCATGGCTATCTCACTATTGCGCGGATCGGTGTAGGGCAATGATTCATCCCATTCGATACCGAGAGACATTGTGAGCGCGTGTGCGACAGTCATGCGTCTGCGCTCAGGGTCGCTTTTTAGATCGTCGTAGGGGAATGAATCGACAATGGGCTCATTAAGCACGGGAACTTTGCTTTGACCGAGCGCTATTCCATAAAGCAGACTGACAATGCTTTTGGAAACCGAACGCAGATCGTGTTTAATATCAGGTCCGAAGGCTACGTTGCCAATCGATTCACCCCAACGTTCATCCGGTCCTTCGTAATAGCGTTCCAGCGCAAGCTGACTTTGCCGGGCGACAACGACGGCATGCAGATTGGGTAGTTCGCCATTTTCGACCGCTGCATCGAGTCTCCCACCAACGTCAGCATCAAATCCTGCCCCGCTAAGCGGTACAACCGGCCAATCGTCAGCTTGGGCGGGCATGAGTAGCTCCAGTGACAAAACCATTAGCGTGCTCCCAATTAGAATTGAGAGCCCTGGAGGGCGTAATGCATTACGCCGTATGGTTCGTGTGTTCGTTAGTATCTTGCTTGACATGTTGTTGATCTACATCATTAAGTAGTTTTCAAAACATTATTTTATAGTTACCCGCCGTAATCGCATTCGGCGCAAAGCGCTTCGCTTATTGCGCCCTCCGCATACTAACTGTAGTTTAAATATCTTCTTTAGAATCTGTTCCTCCGTCTTTTACAATTTCATAAAAGTCGAAAACACATTGATCACAAATAAATACTGTTGGACCTGCAATCGCTTGTTGATATTCATTCCTTCCCTTTCCACAAAAGGAGCAAAAAGGAGGCTCTCTCGGCTTTTCATGATTCTTTGGGAACGAAGTCTCTGAATACGTCTTAGTTCACGCGCCACCTTCCTAAGCTCAGACATTGCTTGTTCGCGTTCAGTGTCTTTCTCTTGTTACACATGTGAACCCCTTTAAACTACGCTCTAATTTGGGTTATTTAATTGCCCAATGTAAGGCAGGGTACGGTGCTGTTCGTCGTAGTCGAGGCCGTAGCCTACAACCCACTTGTCGGGAATATCGAAGCCAAGATAATCGATTTTTATAGAGTGGTTTTGGTCGCGTTCTTTGCGAACCAAAACGCAGGTTCGCAGCGACGAGGGATGGCGTGAACTGAGCAAGTCGAGCAGATAGTGTAGCGTGCGGCCAGTGTCGATAATATCCTCGACCACAATCACGTGTTTACCTTCGATGGCTTCGCGCATGTCCATGACTAGCCGCACTTGTCCACTGGATTCGTCTTTTAGGTCATAGCTTGACAATGCAATAAAATCGATGGTGTGTGGAATGCTTAACCGTCGTGATAAATCCGCTAGTAAAATAAAGGCGCCTTTCAGAACGCCGACTAAGACCAATTCACCTGCATTACGGTAGTCATCGGAAATTTTGGTAGCCAGCGTCGCTACGCGTTTCTGAATATCCCTTTCGTCGATAATTTTAATGATGGATGCGTTATCCATGGTACCCCCGACAGTTGCAATTCTGTGTTAATTGTAACCTTAGAATGTAATGTCCGCGTTGTTGATTTCTATCCATCGTCGAGACTCGCGATAAGAGCCTTTTTTGGCGGGTTCGAGCCGGAAATAATGAGCAAAAAATGGCATCATACTAATCAGAGGTATAAATAATGAGCCGTTTAACGACACATGTATTGGATATTGCGAATGGCTGCCCTGGCTGTGGTGTCAAGGTTGAACTGTTCCGGCTGGCATCGAAGCGTAAAAAACTAAAGGTGGATGTGACCAATAACGATGGCCGCTGCGATCAGCCGCTTCTAGAGGGTGAGGATTTCACTGTAGGCGAATATGAACTCGTCTTCCATGCGGGAGATTATTTTGCTGCTGCTGGTCACGAACTTTTCAACCCACGATTCCTTGATCAAATTGTTATTCGATTCGGCATTTCATCCGTTGACGAGCATTACCATGTGCCATTGTTAGTGTCGCCGTACGGTTATTCAACTTATCGTGGTAGTTGAGTAAGGGAATGGCGACAAACGCAATTCAATTTCTACTTGGAAATGAATTGCGCGCATTGCGCAACGTCAATCCCAATAAGACGGTTTTAAATTATCTTCGCTACGACGAAGGTCTGACCGGTACTAAGGAAGGTTGCGCTGAAGGTGATTGTGGCGCCTGCACAGTCGTTCTCGGCGAACGTAGGAACAATAGTAGTATTCGCTATCGCGCAGTCAATTCATGTGTTCAGTTTTTACCCACGTTACATGGTAAACAACTCATTACGGTTGAGCATCTGAGTCAAACAAATGGCAGATTGCATCCGGTTCAACAAGCCATGGTGGAAAACCACGGTTCGCAGTGTGGATTTTGTACGCCTGGTTTTGTCATGTCGTTGTTTGCGTTGTATCACGAAAATTTTTCTATCGACCGCGAAACGGTGAATGATACCTTGGCCGGAAACTTGTGTCGTTGCACTGGCTATGCACCTATTGTGAAAGCAGCGATGGGTGCCTGTCAGGGAAAGTCCAAAGATTCATTCAGTCGAAACGAAACCAAAACTTCTAACATGTTGAAAGAAATGTCCAGCGAAGAACTGGTGTCGCTGACAAGTCAGTCGGGTGACTATTTTGCGCCATCGACTTGTTCTGAGTTAGAAACATTACTGGCGGAGTATCCGCATGCTGTCATTGTCGCCGGTGCCACCGATGTCGGGCTCTGGGTGACTAAGCAACACCGGCGAGTCAGTCCGATAATTTATATCGGCAACATTGGCGATTTGAAAAATATTCGTCTAACCAATGATGCGTTAGAAATTGGCGCAATGGCAACTTATTCCGATGCGGTAGATGCGATAAACCAACATTATCCGGACTTTGGCGAACTAATTCGACGGCTAGGTTCGGTGCAAATCCGAAACGTCGGAACCATAGGTGGAAATATTGCCAACGGCTCACCAATCGGCGACATGCCACCGGGTCTTATTGCAGCGAATGCGCGTTTAATTCTTCGGAGCCAGCAGGGGCGCCGCGAAATTCCTCTGGAAGCATTCTTTATTGAATATGGTAAACAAGACCTCCAGCGTGGAGAATTTGTTGAAAAAATTGTACTGCCACAACCACCCGTGGAATCAAAATTTCGAACCTACAAGGTCTCGAAAAGATTCGATCAAGATATATCGGCAGTGTGTGGAGCATACCAAGTCACCATTAATAACGGCGTCGTGAGTAATACACGCATTTGCTACGGCGGTATGGCGGGTATACCGCGGCGCGCGACACACTGCGAAAAAGCGCTTAATGGTTCGCCATGGAATGATCAAACAATCGAAACAGCGATGCAGGCTTTGGAACAAGACTATCAGCCATTAACGGATATGCGCGCGTCCGAAGACTACCGCATGCATGTGGCGAAAAATTTGCTATACCGGTTTTATCTGGAAACGAGTGAAGCACCCAAAGACAAACCGCAAACCCGTCTCAATGGAAAACCGGAGTTGGCACATGCTTGACGCTGCACGACCCTTCTCCGAAAGCGCGGTGCACAACCCGATTGCGCACGACAGTGCATTGAAACATGTGACGGGTAAAGCCACGTATATCGATGACATTTCCGAACCTAAGGATTTGTTGCATGTTTATGTGGCAAAAAGCGAGCATGCTCATGCGCGTATCAAAAAGCTGGATGTGGAAGCGGTAAGGAAAGCACCGGGCGTCGTGGCTGTATTAACGGCGGTGGATATTCCCGGTGTAAATGATTGCAGTCCGATTTTAGGTGACGATCCAATATTCGCCGACGGTATCGTCAAGTTTCATGGGCAAGTGTTGTTTGCGGTTGCTGCAGAGTCGCTCCCGAAAGCAAGGGATGCGGCAAAGCTCGCGAATGTCGAATATGAGGTGTTGGAGCCTGTTCTAACCATCGCTGATGCTATCCAGCACGATTCCTATGTTCTTGAGTCGCATGTTATGCGGCGTCGCGATTCCGGTTTGACACTTGCGAGTGCGCCACATCGCTTGACTGGATCGATCAATACCGGAGGACAAGATCATTTTTATCTTGAGGGTCAGGCGGCGATGGCCGTTCCGCAAGAAGACAACGATGTGCTGGTGTATTCATCTACCCAGCATCCGTCAGAGGTGCAACATTTAATCGCTAAGGCTTTGGGGCAAGCAGACAACAGCGTGACGGTGGAAGTACGGCGCATGGGTGGTGCGTTTGGTGGCAAGGAAACTCAAGCGGCGCAATGGGCGGTCATCGCTGCGCTAGTCTGTAGGGCGACAGGACGTCCGGCCAAGCTTAGATTGGATCGTGACGACGATATGATGGTTACCGGCAAACGGCATGATTTTCGTATTGATTACGATGTTGGATTCGATGACGACGGCCGTATTCTTGCTATCGAATTCGAACAATGGGCGAATTGCGGTTGCTCGGCGGATTTATCCGGTGCTATCGCGGATCGCGCCATGTTTCATGCCGATAATGGTTATTATCTCGATAACGTCACCATTACGTCACACCGTTGTAAGACAAACACTGTTTCCAACACCGCCTTTCGTGGATTTGGTGGACCGCAAGGCATGGTAGGCATTGAACGTGTGATGGACGTGATCGCTTACCATCTAAAAAAAGATCCTTTGACTATTCGCAAGAGGAATCTTTATGGCAAACGCTCACGTAACATTACGCCGTATTACATGACGGTAGAAGACAATGTTTTGCCGGAACTCATGCGAGAGCTGGAAAAGACATCGCGATACAAAAAACGGCGCCGACAGGTCAAACAATTCAATAAAAGCAGCCCGGTTTTAAAAAAAGGCATAGCTTTAACTCCGGTCAAGTTCGGTATTTCATTTACCACGACGCATCTCAACCAGGCGGGAGCTTTGGTGCATGTTTACACCGATGGCAGCGTGCATCTGAACCATGGCGGTACCGAGATGGGGCAAGGTTTGTTTGTGAAAGTCGCGCAGGTGGTGGCCGATGAATTCCAAATCGATCTTGATCAAGTCAAGATCACCGCCACCAACACCAGCAAGGTACCCAACACCTCGGCGACGGCAGCATCGTCCGGTTCGGATATCAACGGTAAGGCGGCGCAGGCGGCGGCGAAAACCATTAAACAAAGACTCATCAATTTCGCAGCCAAGCACTATTCCATTGAAAAGAATAAAATTGAATTTGTTAAAAATCAGGTGCTCGTCGGTGATCGGGTTATTAAATTCAAAGAACTGGTGCAGCAGGCCTATTTAAATCGCATTCAGTTGTCCGCTACCGGTTTTTATGCGACGCCAAAAATTCATTACGACCGCGAGACGGCAAGCGGCCGGCCGTTTCTTTACTTTGCTTACGGGGTAGCGGTGTCTGAAGTGACCATCGATACCTTGACCGGTGAGTATAAAGTCGATCGCGTGGACATACTGCACGATGTCGGGCAGTCATTGAATCCGGCGATTGATCTTGGACAGATTGAAGGTGGATTTATCCAAGGTATGGGTTGGTTAACTATGGAAGAGCTGTGGTGGGATGAACAAGGCCGGCTACAGACCCATGCGCCGTCGACTTACAAAATCCCAGTATGCAGTGATTTACCGGAAACGTTCAAAATTCAGATTTGGGAAAGAGGTCGTAATCGCGAAGCGACTATTCGCCGTTCCAAAGCCGTTGGCGAACCGCCTTTTATGCTCGCGGTCTCTGTTTTTAGCGCGTTGTCTTACGCCGTGTCTAGCGTTGTTGATTATCAGGCATTGCCTCAATTGGATGCACCTGCCACACCAGAGCGTGTTTTGTTAGCAGTGGAACAACTAAAACAACAACATTTGTCAGCGTGAAAGAGCTGTTACCGACGATTCAGCATAGTGTTACCTCGGGACAGCGGTGCGTACTCGTGGCGATTGTCGAGATTATTGGGTCATCGCCTCGCGAGTTGGGCACCTCGATGTTAGTTACCGAGCGTACATTTCACGGGTCGATTGGCGGAGGTAATTTGGAATACCGTGCCATTGAGCAAGCGCGGAAGTTATTATCGAATTCGTCGAGCGCACGTTGGTACGAAGAATTTTTTGGATTGGGCCCGGCGTTTAATCAATGTTGTGGCGGTGCAGTCAAATTAGCGTTCGAGGTGTTGTCGCCGGAACATAGCGGGTGGGTCGCTTCCGCCGCCACCGCCATAAATAAAACTGACAAATGTTATGTCGTTACGGATTTAAATCGTCAACTGCGGTATGTATACGATACTAAAAATTTCAGGAAACAACACGTTTTTGTCGTGGGTCAGAACATTTTTACCAAAGACGGTTTTCCAACAACGCGCATCGTCAGTGCCAATGAGTGTTATTTGGTGCAGCAGTTAAGCAATACGCGTTCTCCATTGATTTTGTTTGGCGCCGGACATGTCGGTAAAGCGGTGGTACAGGCTTGTGCGCTGCTGTCCTTTCGAATCGATTGGGTCGATCAACGCGCAGACATGTTTCCTTCAACACCTCCCGAAAATGTTGAGGTGCATTGCATAAATGATCTCGTATCTTTCGCGCACAACACTTCGTCCGCTGCGTTTCATTTAGTTATGACACACAGTCATAGCTTGGACTACGAATTGTGCAAAACCATTTTGGGCAGAGATGACGCGACCTGGTTAGGATTAATCGGATCGGTGACAAAACGGCGCCGTTTTGAACAACGATTACTAAATGACGGCATGAGTCAAAGTCGACTAGACAGTTGGGTATGTCCGATTGGTATTCCGGGTATTTCCGACAAACATCCTGCAACGATCGCGGCGTCCGTGGCGGCGCAATTGTTACGGGAACGCGAGTTGCAAATGGCGAAGCCAAACAACGTGAGGACGGTGGCGAGCGCATGAACGAGCAGGCGTCCCCGACGAGCGCACCCGTACAACGTGCGGCGGCCGCAACGGGTGACGTGCCGTTGTTGGAGCTCAAAGGAATCAGCAAATCGTTTCCCGGTGTGTTGGCGAATGACAACGTCGATTTGTCGATTTATCCCGGGGAGATTCATGCCTTGTTGGGCGAAAACGGCGCCGGTAAAAGCACTCTGGTGAAAATTATTTATGGCTTGTTGCATGCGGACAGCGGCGAGTTGCGCTGGAATGGTGTACCGGTCGTCATCGTCAATCCGAACGCTGCCAGACACTTGGGTATCGGTATGGTGTTTCAGCACTTTTCGCTGTTCGAAGCAATGACCGTTCGCGAAAACATTGCGCTCGGCTTGGATGCTGCGCAGAGCAAGGTGGATTTGGACAAGCGCATAGTTGAAGTTTCAGAAACCTATGGTTTAAGTCTCGACCCGGCCCGCGGCGTGTATTCTTTGTCCGTCGGAGAACGGCAACGCATCGAAATCGTCCGTTGTCTTCTGCAAAATCCAAAGCTGTTGGTGATGGACGAACCAACATCCGTTTTGACGCCCCAAGAAATTGAGCGCTTATTTGAGACCTTGCGTCGGCTAGCGACGGAAGGTTGTTCTATCTTATATATCAGCCACAAACTCGATGAAATCAAAGTATTGTGTCAACACGCGACCGTTCTCCGTGGTGGCCGGGTCGTGGCTGAATGCAACCCGCGCGAAGAAACCGCCCGAAGTTTGGCGGAAATGATGATCGGTTCAACACTGAATGTCCCGGTCGCCGCTGAAAAACAGGCCGGCGAGGTAAAGTTGAAGGTGAAAAACCTTAACCGCACGGCCGAGGATGATTTTGCCGTCGCGCTTAAGGACATTAGTTTTGAGCTGCGTGCCGGTGAGGTTTTGGGCATAGCGGGCGTCGCCGGCAATGGGCAGGCCGAATTATTACAAGTGTTATCCGGTGAAGTACCGGCATCCGCGAATGACGTTGTCACATTGTTGGGCGTACCTTGTGGATCGGACGGAATAAAAACACGTCGCCGGCACGGCCTGACCTTTGTTCCGGAAGAGCGCCTGGGTCATGGCGCCGTGCCGGATATGTCTTTGGTCGACAATACGGTACTGAGCGGCTATAACCGGCAGGCTTTGTTGAATCGTAGTTTTATCCGCTACGCCAAGGCGCGTGGTTGTGCCGGTGTTATCTGTGAAGAATTTAAGGTCAAACAAAGCGGCGTGGATTCGACGGCGTCGAGTCTATCCGGCGGTAATCTGCAAAAATTTGTTGTAGGGCGGGAGATCCTGCAAAAACCAGAGGTCATGATTGCGGCGCAACCCACCTGGGGCGTCGATGCCGGTTCGGCGGCGGCTATCCATCAAGCCTTATTGGGTTTGGTGGAGCAAGGGGCAGCGGTTTTGGTGGTGTCACAGGATTTGGATGAATTGTTGACCATCAGTGATCGCATCGCCGTTATATTCGAAGGACGATTGTCGGAAGCGATGTCGGTGAGTGAAGTGACCGCCGAATCGTTGGGGATGCTGATGGGTGGATCGCAATTAAGAGAAGATAAGGCAAATGTTGCCTAGACTGGAGCCACGCGGACAAAGTTCCCGCGCCATGGTGTATCTGACGCCGTTTATTGCGTTGGTGTTAACCATTGTCACCGGCATGGTGTTGTTTGCGCTCATGGATCATCCGCCACTAGAGGCCATCCTTACCTTTTTCGTTTCACCTATTAGTTCAGGCTATGGCGTTGCTGAACTATTTGTCAAAGCCACACCGTTAATCATGATTGCGGTCGGTTTAGCCATCGGTTTTCGCGCCAATGTTTGGAACATCGGCGCTGAGGGTCAACTGACCTTGGGTGCCATCGCCGGCAGCATACTGCCGGTGTATTTTTCCGATAGTGAAAATATTTTGATGTTACCGGCCATGATGTTATTGGGCATTGCGGGCGGGATGTGTTGGGCTGCAATACCGGCTGCGCTTAAGACGCGTTATAACGCTAACGAAATTCTGACCAGTCTGATGTTGACCTATGTTGCGACCTTGTTTCTCAGTGTGTTGGTGCATGGGCCGTGGCGCGATCCCGGTGGCTATAACTTTCCCGAATCCGTGTTGTTTCCCGATGTGGCGACCTTGCCGATTTTATTATCCGGCACGCGCCTGCATTTAGGAGCACTGATCGCAGTGTTTGTGGTACTGGCCGGTTGGTTGCTGTTGGCCCGGCACCTGATCGGATTTCAGATCAAGGTGGCCGGCTTCGCGCCTGCTGCAGCGGAATATGCCGGTTTCAAACGCAATCGATTGGTATGGCTGGTATTGCTGGGCGCCGGCGGGTTGGCTGGATTGGCCGGTATTATCGAAGTAGCCGGACCTATCGGTCAGTTATTGCCGAGTATCTCACCGGGTTACGGATTTACCGCCATCATTGTTGCGTTCCTAGGAAGATTACATCCGGTCGGAATTTTGTTTGCCGGTCTGGTGTTGGCGCTCTCCTATCTCGGTGGTGAAACCGTGCAAATCGAGATGGGCTTACCGCAAGGCATCGCTGGTGTGTTTCAAGGCATGTTGTTGTTCTTTTTGCTGGCGACGGACGTGCTCATTAAGTACCGCATACGCTTCGGGCAACCGCGCATTGTGACGGCAGCGACAGGTTCATGAATATCGAAATCATAGTTCCGATTGTCTTGACGGTCATCAGCGCCGCCACGCCACTGTTGTTTGCCGCGACGGGTGAACTGGTGGTCGAAAAATCGGGTGTCCTCAATTTGGGCGTTGAGGGCATGATGTTAGTAGGCGCGGTGACCGCGTTTGCGGTGACGGTGACAAGCGGCAGTGCGGTATTGGGTATTTCTTGTGCGGTATTAGCGGGTGCCGCCATGGCACTTATTTTTGGTGTGCTTACATTAAGCCTGTTGGCAAATCAGGTAGCGACGGGTCTGGCTTTAACTTTATTCGGTATCGGCTTCAGTTCGTTGCTAGGGTTGGGTTTTGTCGGGCAACCGGTCGAGCGTCTGCCAACGCTGAATATTCCATTGGTATCCGACATACCCGTCCTTGGCCCCGTGTTATTCACGCATGACGCGTTGACTTATTTATCGGTGATTATGGTCATAGGCGTGGCGTGGTTTTTATACCAGACCCGGCCTGGACTCATACTACGTGCAGTGGGTGAGTCTCATGAGGCGGCTCATTCCATCGGTTATCACGTGATTCGCATCCGTTATCTGGCAGTTTTGTTTGGGGGCGCAATGGCCGGTTTGGCAGGCGCCTTCTTGTCGTTATCGTACACACCGATGTGGGTCGAAAACATGACCGCCGGACGTGGATGGATTGCGCTGGCATTGGTGGTGTTTGCTACCTGGCATCCGTGGCGGGTGTTGTTCGGTGCGTATATGTTCGGTGGTATAACGATATTACAGTTGCACGCGCAGGGTTTCGGTGTCAGCATCCCATCGCAGTTCCTGTCGATGTTGCCATATCTGGTCACCATACTCATATTGGTACTCATCTCACGGGATAGCAGCCGGGTAAAATTGAATGCTCCAGCTTGTATTGGCAAGGTATTTCACCCGGCAGCATGAAACTAATAAATCAAAACCTTAACTACGATACAACAGGAGTCAGCAATGAGATCAAGAATCCTTGACCTAGTTTTTAGTGCCATCGTTGTGGCGTTGGGGATATCTGGTGTAGCGCAAGCGGCCGGCAAGTTGAAAGTCGGGTTCGTGTATGTCGGACCAATCGGAGACCATGGCTGGACATACCGTCATGACATTGGTCGCCAGGCCATTGAAGCGGAATTAGGCGATCAGGTCGAGACCACGTTTGTCGAGTCTGTGGCGGAAGGCCAGGATGCTGAGCGTGTCATTCGACAGTTAGCCTCAAGTGGTCATGGATTAATTTTTACCACATCGTTCGGTTATATGAATCCAACGGTAAAAGTCGCCAAGCAATTTTCGGATGTTAAATTCGAGCATGCGACCGGTTACAAAAGAGCAGACAACGTCAGCACGTATATCGCACGATTCTATGAAGGACGTTATGTCATCGGTCGTATCGCCGGAGCGATGACCAAATCTAACACCGTCGGTTACGTCGCATCGTTTCCTATTCCGGAGGTCGTGCGTGGTATTAACGCATTTACTTTGGGCTTACGCAGTGTTAACCCCGATGCAACGGTTAAAGTAGTGTGGGTTAATAGCTGGTACGATCCTGGCAAGGAAGGCGATGCCGCCAAGGCGTTGATCGACCAGGGCGCGGATATTATTTCACAACACACTGATTCGCCCGCGCCGTTACAGGTTGCGGAGGAACGTGGTGTCTATGGTTTCGGCCAGGCCTCTGATATGTCCGCGTTCGCGCCTAAAGCGCAGCTGACTGCGATTATCGATAATTGGGATACCTATTATGTGTCACGCGCAAAAGCAGTGATCGATGGCACCTGGGAATCTGTCGATGTGTGGGATGGCATCGATGCCGGTATGGTGGAAATGGCGCCATATAACGAGGAGGTATTGCCAGCCGAAGTGGTTGCTGACGCCAAAGCCACGGAAGAAGCGATCAAATCGGGCGAACTGCATCCGTTCGCTGGTCCAATCAAAAATCAAGCTGGTGAAGTCGTGATCAAAGAAGGAGAAACTGCGGACGACGGTATGTTGTTAGGTATGGACTGGTACGTCGAAGGCGTAGAAGGAACGCTGCCTAAGTAAAGAATTTTTGCTGGTGCGCATCGGTGGAAAGTCATTCGCCGGTGTGTTGCTTTTGTTAGTTCGACTCACATTTCGAAAATAATGTGGATTTAGTTGATTTTATCAAGGGCCTCCCCAAAGCCGAGTTACATTTGCATATAGAAGGCACATTGGAGCCCGAAATGATGTTGACACTGGCGCAACGGAATCGCGTTAGTATTCCCTTCAAATCTGTCAAAGAAATCCGTCAGGCTTACGAATTCCAAAACCTGCAGGAATTTCTGGATATTTACTACCAGGGCATGTCGGTTCTGGCGAATGAGCAGGATTTTTACGATCTTACTCACGCCTATCTTGAACGGTGCGAGCGGGATAACGTCGTTCACACCGAAATATTTTTCGACCCACAGGGACACACAGATCGAGGCGTTGCATTCGATCATGTCGTAAATGGAATTGGTCGTGCGTTGGAAGACGGTTTGGCGAAATTGGGAATATCCAGTCGTTTGATTATGTGTTTTCTGCGTCATCTGGATGAAGCCTCCGCTTTTGCAACATTGGAACAAGCGATGCCGTATCGCGACAAGATTATCGGCGTTGGCCTGGATTCGTCCGAGCTGGGTTATCCACCAGAGAAATTCAGCCGGGTATTTGCAAAAGCGAGAAAAGCTGGGTTTCGGTGCGTTGCCCACGCAGGCGAGGAAGGACCACCGGAGTATGTTTGGGGTGCGATCGATGAACTCAAAATTGACCGTATCGATCATGGAAATCGTGCTCTGGAGGACGCCGCGTTGATCCAAACACTAGTCGATAGACAAATACCGCTTACGGTGTGTCCGCTGTCCAACTTGAAACTCGGTGTCATTGACGACTTGGAGCAACACCCATTGTTTGAAATGCTGGATGCTGGTTTGTTGGTGACGGTGAATTCCGATGACCCGGCGTATTTTGGTGGCTATGTTAATGAGAACTTCATTCAAACCGCGCAAGCCCTGGGTTTAAACACAAAACATCTAGCGGTCCTTGCTGAAAATTCTTTTAGGGCTTCATTTATGAGTGACACGGAACAAGCAATGTATATGGGAAAGGTGGTATCTTATGTCGCTGAATATCAGGCGACTCATTGATGCGTCCACAGTAATCTGCCAACAAGCTAACCATCGAAGGCCGAGTGACAAACAGATGTTTGAGGTGAAACTGTGACGAAGTTAATAGCTGGATTGTTGATTTTCTTTATTCCCCATTCGGTTTCCATTGTTAACTCGATCTGGCGTGACCGCATGGTGGAAAGGATTAGCGAGATTCCATGGAAGGGAATTTACTCGTTGATATCCATTATCGGATTGGTGTTAATCATAGTGGGATACGGAGAAGCGCGGCAGAATCCGATGATTTTGTATATATCGCCCGGTTGGCTAAAGCATATCGCAATGTTATTGATGGTGCCGGTCTTTCCATTGTTGTTTGCGGCTTACCTGCCAGGGCGGATCAAAACCGCTACCAAACATCCGATGTTACTGGCGACAAAAATCTGGGCCCTCGCCCATCTTCTCACCAATGGCACGCTAGCCGATGTTTTACTTTTTGGCGCGTTTTTAGTGTGGGCCATAGCGGACAGGATATCGGTCAAACACCGACCCCCACGAGCTGTTCCTGCGATTCCGGTCGCCAAAATTAACGATGTCATTGCTATTGTGGCGGGACTAGGGATCTACGCCGCATTTGTGATTTGGCTTCATGTTCGGATAACCGGTATGCCATTGCTATCGTAGCGAGCAACGAGGCTATGGTTAATTGGAACCGCGTCGCAGTTCATCGATGTGGGTGAGCGCCGACTCGCGCGACTCGAACATGTCGGGGTCGGAAGTGTTTGGGCGCTCATCGCTGGTCAGGCCTTTTTCTACGTAACGCACTGTTCCGAGCGAATAACTCGTATTGACCTTTTTACCGCGGTGGGCAAACGCGACCCACGCCTCCGGCCAAATGCTGCAACCGCGGTAGTTGACGACGATGTACCAACTTCGGCCAGAAGCCTCAATGAGTTTGTCCAGGGTATCGTAGAAGTCGTTAACCATTTTGGAACTACTAAACTCAAAGTCGCTGAAGTCGACTTCAATCGCTTCGTGCTCGTCTAGAATTCGAATGCGGGATGCATAGATATCATGATCTTTTGGACTCACGCTCGTGGAGGACTGTACATGAGCACGTTGCCCGGCTGCGTACACTGTCGAGGAGAGCTGTTCAACACCTTTTTCTAATCGGGCACATTCATTTAGCGCCGTGTTTACAAAACGCCGTCTATCTGCCGACGTCAAATCGGGAAAATCGCGCAATATTTCCAACGCACCCCGTACCGCTGTCAGGGGCGATACGAAGTCTTCCTCGAGCTTGGTACTTAATGCCAGCGTTGGGTGTGCGTCGGGCCTGTCTTCGGACATTGCAATAGACTCCTTGTTAAGCTCCGAATCAATTAGTCAATATGATTTGCCAAACGAGTCAAATCGTAAACAACTTATTGACTTACAAACGAATTTTTGTAAATTCATATTCGCCCATAGTAGGGACTTTGTAAACAATTGACAAACGGATATGGCGGGTTAGCGAAGGAAAGAGATGGTCAGAATCCGCCTACGTCTGCTGGGCGTGGTCTAGCCGTAGCGCGCTAATAATTGCAAGGAACCGCTAACTGTCGTCTAATCATCCATACTGAATAAGAATCAGACACAAGCTGGGGATCGAATGGCATCGCGCAAGACCGTATTACTGGCTGAGGACGAACCCAATATCGTCGAATCACTTAATTTTTTACTGCAAAAGGCGGGGTTCGAGGTCAATGTTGTGACCGATGGCAGACAAGCGCTCGAACAAGCTTTTAACCAGAAACCCGATATGCTGGTACTGGATGTAGTGTTGCCGGAGATAGATGGTTACGAGGTGTTGCGCCGGTTGCGCGCAGATCAACGCACTCAGGGATTACCGATTCTAATGTTAACCGCCAAGAGTCAAAGCGAAGATCGGGAGTCGGCACTGAAATATGGAGCTGATGCCTTCATGACCAAACCCTTCGCTAATGCTGAGTTCACTGCAGCTGTGCGACAGTTATCTCGAGCCGACGACCGGGATCCATTATCTAAATCAGATAAAAATATCTAGATTACAGGTGCCAAAAAAGCGACAAACAACGCCACATCTGTGGCGACGAACGGCGCACGCACCCACGGCCACATCCACTTCTTTCAGAATGATTCGGTAACCGCGCAACGTTGTCCACAGACCCGACGATGAGTGAGTAAGTAAACACCCGGTCGTGTATTTTTAGGTGGCAATACGGCGGTGTTGGCGTCAGTTGAATTCATTGTTGTTCGCACATTGTCAATTTTTGCACCGCAGTCATCACCTCGGTGTTGGAAAATGGTTTGGAGATGAACATGTCGGCACCAGAATCGAGTGCGTTTTTTCGGTCTTCACGTTGTCCTTTAGCGGTCAGCATCAGTACCGGCAATGTGTTGATATTTGCGTCCGATCGGATTCGCCGCAGGACCTCGAGGCCGTCGAGTCCGGGCAACATAACATCCAGTATCAGGACATCGGGTGGATCAGCAAGTATTTTATCGAGTGCGGTTTGGCCATTAGTCTCGGTGGATACGTCGAATCCGGCGCGCTCGAACAGGAACGCGAGGGAAACGACGATATTGGGCTCGTCCTCGACAAGCAGAATACGCTTTGGCATGTGATGAATTCTCGGTGTCGCAGAGCTGCTTTAAGATAGTTTAATCACCAATTCAAGCAATGTCGCTATACGGCGCTTCAACCGGTCAACGGGTCCGCCACGCGATGCAGGCAGTCCCGGCGAGAACAGCTCCGGCAAGTTGAGCCGACAGGTTCTACGGGCACCGCGCTATCGGGCGCGTAGACAGTCAGCGTGGCATCCTGCTCGTTCATCGCCAACATGTCCGTTACATAATGTCTCGGTTTGCCGAAACCGGTCGGTCCCAAGTGCCGTGCGCGGGCCAAGAATACGAAGCGGGCGCCCGACGGAAACAGCGTTCGTTGACGAATGATAGATTCCGGTGATTGTTGGGCTCGGTAAAGAGCCCACAAGGGACAGGCGGAGGCATACCGGGGGCTGACCAGTCCCGGCAGGTTTCGCATTGTCGCAATGGTACCGGCTGCATTGGCGAGAAAATAACCGAAGCGCGGTAAACCATCTTCATGCGGCAGTGCGCTCAGACGATGACATATTGTCTCGATGCTGACTGAAAACGAGTCAGCCAGTGCCTCGAGGTCGAAGCCAAGCCGGCGCGCCTCCGGTTCGAAAACATTCCGGGGCGCAAGTAGTGCCCGCGCTGCGTAGGCCAGCAAAACCTCGCGAGCTTGAGTTTGCGCTAGCTCGGTCTCGACCTGCGGGTGGTCAGAGATAATTCGATCAATGCAATCGTCGAGATTTGATTCCGCAAGCGCAAGCGCTTTTGCATGTCGTGACCCTGGCGTCGACTTGTTTAGTTCCGCTGCAAGAGTGTCAGCGGCCGCTTCAATCTCTTCGAATCGATTCTCCCGCGATTCGAATAAAGCCTCAACCTCGTCCAACGGAGTGAGCACATGTTCGGTCGCTTCAGCCTTGTCGAAGTAGGTGGCGAGCGCTTCGCCGACATCGGTAAGACTACGGCACTCGTCGTGAATAATACGATGGAAGCGGGCGCGTGTTACCGCATCAATATCCGTGTGCTCAACTAAAATCTCGCCGGCGGAGCGCACCGCAGCGATTCCCGTCAACATGCGATGGACAGCTTCACCCAAGAACGCGTCGTGGGTTAAACGATCGCCCAGCGCGCGGGCAACCTCAGTGGCTTCACGTTCTGACCGTGCCAGGGACACGACGGTACGGGCCCAACCCGGGTACCGTCCAATCAATTCCCCAGTGCGTTCGGCTTCTGCTCCTAACGCCGCAATTTCCGGTACATGGGCAATTTCATCGAGAGTGGATAGCAATCGCCGCTCCGCCGCGCCATCCAACTCTTCGAGACTCAGACCCAGAGCATCAGCAGTCTTGCGCAGTAAAGTGCCGGCAATGTGGCGCTTGTTATGTTCGATGAGATTGAGATACGACGGCGATATACCGATTTGGCGCGCAAGCTCAGCTTGAGTGATCTTAAGGTCGCGCCGGCGTTCCCGAATACGGGCGCCGAGAATAGCTAGCATCTTATTGCTGCCTTGGGTGACATCGCTCTAAATGATATTGAGTGCTCGTGTGTCACTGTAAAAACTTTACAGTTTGTAATTTTTTGAAGTTCATAATTTTACAAACTTTCTTTTATTTTTTCGATAGTTATTGAACTCATGACAAATTACTAGCACTCTTATCGTTCGAACAAACCGTACCCGAACGGATACGGTTTGTCATCAGCAATCGAGATCAAGAAACTTTCAGGAGGCTAATTAATGAGTAAGAATACAAGCAGTCGGCGCGAATTTCTGAAATCTAGTGCTGTCCTCGGGGCTGGATTATCGGTACCGTTTATTTTTACCCGCTCCGCGTTGGGAGCGGCCTATACCAACGAGCCGACCGGTTCCACGGTGACTTTCGGCTTCAACGTCCCGCAAACAGGAGCCTACGCAGATGAGGGTGCAGACGAATTGCGCGCTTACGAACTCGCGGTGCAACACATCAACGGAGAGGGCGATGGCGGCATGTTGAGCACCTTTTCCTCAAAAGCATTGCAGGGCGACGGTATCAATGGCAAGAAAGTCGAGTTTGTTACCGGCGATACCCAAACGAAGTCAGATGCCGCCCGTGCTTCGGCCAAGCGCATGATCGAGAAAGACGGGGCGATTATGATAACGGGTGGTTCTTCTTCCGGTGTCGCCATCGCTGTGCAAGGTCTTTGTCAGGAAGCGGGTGTCATTTTCATGGCTGGTTTGACTCACTCCAATGACACTACCGGCAAGGACAAACGAGCCAACGGTTTCCGCCACTTCTTCAATACCGAAATGTCGGGGGCTGCGCTGGCGCCGGTGCTGAAGAACGCTTTCGGTACCGATCGTGTGGCGTATCACTTGACCGCTGATTACACCTGGGGTTGGTCACAGGAAGGGTCCATAAAGAAATACACCGAGGAACTCGGTTGGAAAACTTCCTCCGCGGTGCGTACGCCCCTCGGCGCCGGTGACTTTTCTCAATACATTACCCCGGTGCTCAACTCCGGTGCCGATGTGTTGGTGCTCAACCACTATGGAAAGGATATGGTGAACTCGCTGACGCAGGCGGTGCAGTTCGGATTGCGTGACAAGCAAGTCAACGGAAAAGACTTCGCTATTGTGGTGCCGCTGTATTCACGGCTCATGGCTCAGGGCGCCGGCGAAAACGTCAAAGGTATTTTTGGTTCGACCAACTGGCACTGGTCATTGCAGGATGAAGGCTCTAAAGCATTCGTGAAGTCCTTTGGTCAAGCCTATGGTTTTCCACCGAGCCAGGCCGCCCACACCACTTATTGTCAGGCATTACTCTACGCTGATGCGTGCCAGCGGGCCGGTACCTTCATGCCCAGCGAAGTCGGTAAGGCTCTCGAAGGCTTCCAATTCGACGGTCTCGGCAACGGGCCGACCGAATACCGTGCTGCCGACCATCAGTGTTTTAAAGATGTGCTGGTAGTGAAGGGTAAAGAGACGCCGGAGTCGGAATTCGACGTGTTAGAGGTCGTCGAAGTAACCCCACGCGCACAGGTGGAATACCCTGCGGATATGTTGGGTGGTGAACTCGGGCCATACAACAACGGCGCCTGATCTCTCCCAAGCCTTAGACTAGAGCATCGACCGGCCGGCGGTTGTGCCGGCCGGTCTCTGTCTTCCCAAAACCTACCTGAAGGAGGCTTCAGTTTTGGATGCCATTGTTCTGCAGATTCTGAATGGTCTCGACAAAGGCGGTGCCTATGCGCTGATTGCGCTTGGGCTTACACTCGTGTTCGGTACTCTCGGCGTAGTTAACTTTGCCCACGGCGCTTTATTCATGCTGGGCGCTTTTTGCGTGGTCATGCTCAAGTCGTTACTCACATTCGAACGAGTGGTCGTCGACTCGGAGCAGCTCACCGCCTGGGGTACGCCCCTGGAGATTCGCACACCGTACATCGAAGCCTGGCTGGGTGACTTCGGCGCGGCCCTGATCGATTATTCAGTACCGGTTTCTATTCTCATAGCCATACCCATCATGCTCCTGTTTGGTGTGGCGATGGAGCGCGGTCTGATTCGCCACTTTTACAAGCGACCCCACGCCGAGCAGATTTTGGTGACCTTCGGGCTTGCCATAGTGCTGCAGGAGATCATAAAAGCTCAATTCGGTGCCAACCCGATTCCTCAACCGGCACCGGATGTCTTTGCCGGTTCGGCAGACATCGGTGGATTACTCGGATTTGCCCCCGGCACCGTCGTTTATCCCTGGTGGCGAATCGTTTATTTGATTTTTTCCGCCATCGTCCTCGGTTTGGTTTTTGCATTTCTGCAATTCACGACCTTTGGCATGGTGGTACGCGCCGGTATGGCGGACCGCGAGACGGTCGGTTTGCTCGGTATCGATATCGATCGCCGTTTCACCATCGTGTTTGGGCTCGCGGCAGTCGTTGCTGGGTTGGCGGGTGTGATGTACACACCCATTCTCTCACCGGACTATCACATGGGTATGGATTTTCTCGTTCTGAGTTTTGTGGTTGTGGTGGTTGGCGGTATGGGTAGTTTGGGCGGGGCAGTCGCCGCCGGATTCTTGCTCGGCATTTTGCAATCGTTTGCCTCGATGAATGAGGTCAAATCCATATTGCCCGGAATCGATCAAATCGTCATCTACCTGGTCGCAGTCGTCATATTGCTGGTCAGGCCACGCGGTTTGCTGGGTCGTAAAGGCGTGATGGAGAGTTAGATCATGACTGAGAAAACATCAAAACGAAACGACTGGCTGTTGCTTATTGGATTCGTTATCGCCGTGGCGCTGGGGCCCGTCATTTTCAAACCCATAGGTGGCGGCTATCCGGACCTGTTACAGAAGTTCGCCATCTTCGGTATTTTCGCTATTGGCTTCAATATCTTGTTCGGATTGACCGGTTATTTGTCCTTTGGTCACGCCGCCTTTCTTGGTGTCGGCTCGTACACCGCGGTGTGGACGTTCAAACTCCTGACTATGAATGTGATACCCGCCATTATTCTGTCCACCCTGATCGGCGGGTTGTTCGCATTGGTTATCGGTTTCATCGCGCTGCGCCGTACAGGGATTTACTTCTCCATCCTGACACTGGCGTTCGCGCAGATGTCCTATAACCTTGCTTATTCGGTGTTGACCCCGATTACCAACGGTGAAACCGGCTTACAACTGACGATGGGTGATGCCAGAGTGCTCGACGCATTGTTCGGTGTTGAACGCGGCGCCGGGTTGCCGTCGACTTCGTTGTTCGGTTTGTCCATGTCCGGCTGGTCGGGTTATTACTTTTGCGGTGTAGTGCTGATCGTAATGTTTTACATCTCCATGCGTATTTTCCGTTCGCCGTTCGGGATGATGCTCAGGGCCGTGAAATCAAATCAGAATCGTTTGAACTACACCGGTGTAAATACCCGGCCGTATACCCTGGCGGCCTTCGTCATCTCCGGCATGTATGCCGGACTCGCCGGTGGGTTGATGGCGATCACCGATCCGTTAGCCGGCGCCGAACGCATGCAGTGGACCGCCAGCGGTGAAGTGGTACTCATGACCATTCTTGGCGGCACCGGGACGTTGCTTGGTCCGGTCATCGGTGCCGGCGTGATCAAGTATTTCGAGAATATTTTCTCCGCCTTTAACGAAGGAATACTGACACAAGCATTTTCGTTTTTACCGGAAGTTCTGCAGCATGCAGCAGTGATGGTCAGCGGGTTGTTCGTGGGCGAAGGCTGGCATTTGACGCTTGGTGCCTTGTTTATGATTATCGTTATTTTTCTGCCGGGCGGGTTGATGGAAGGAGTGAACCGCATGTCCAATTGGATGCGTTCCCTGTTGCGCCGTAAACCGCAACCCGGTCCACCGGTCACGGCATGAGAGTGGGACTATGTCGATTCTAAAGGTGAGGAACGTCAACAAACGTTTTGTCGGGTTGCAGGCGCTCGACGAAGTGAATCTCGATGTTGAACAGGGCACCGTCCATGCCATCATCGGCCCCAATGGTGCGGGTAAATCCACACTGCTCAATTGTTTCGTTGGACGGTTGGAACCGGATACGGGCGTTGTCGATTTCGACGGCGTTTCATTGTTGGGCATGAAGCCACACGAAATCAACCAGGCCGGAGTCAGCCGGGTGTTTCAGACACCGGAGATATACGGCGAACTGACCCTATTGGAAAACGTGATGATTCCAGCCTTTGCCCGGCGCGACGGTGCTTTTCGCATCAATGCATGGTCGGCAGTGCGCGACGAGCAAGATGTTCACGCGAAGGCTATGCAAATGCTGGAAGATGTAGGTCTGGCGGACAGTGCCGGAACCGTCGCAAGCCAATTGTCGCGCGGCGATAAGCGTCGGCTGGAACTCGCCATGTGCCTGATACAAGAACCGAAATTGCTGCTGTTGGACGAACCCACTGCCGGTATGGCGCGTGCCGATACCAACAATACCATCGATTTATTGAAACAGATCGCGGAGCGTGGCATTACCATGGTCGTTATCGAGCACGACATGCATGTCGTATTTTCATTGGCGAACAAGATATCGGTGCTCGCTCAGGGTACTGTCATCGCGGAAGGGTTGCCTGATGAAATCAAGGGCAATCCTAAAGTGCAAGACGCCTACCTCGGAGGAGCTCACTTGTGAATGAGTCCGGTCTGCAGAACACGACGAACGACGAAACCCTGCTGGGTGAAACGCAGTTTGAAGGTAAAGTGGCGCCCGGAATTGCGCCCCAGGTTTCGCGTGGCGGCCAACATGCGTATTGTTCGGTGTGGGACGTCCATGCGTACTATGGTGAGAGCTATATTGTACAAGGCGTAAGCTTCGACATTCGCGAGGGCGAAATTGTCGCGCTGCTCGGTCGTAATGGTGCCGGGAAAACGTCGACGTTACGTACTTTGGCACGGGTCGACGAGCCTGCCCTCAGGCACGGAGAAATCTGGTTGGATCACAAACCGCTGCACGAGATGAAGGCACACGAGGCTGCGCGCAATGGACTAGGTTTGGTTCCAGAGGACCGGCGGATCATTCAAGGACTTACTGTCGAGGAGAACCTCCAACTTGCTCAAATCGCGCCACCTAAAGGCTGGAGTTTGGAGCGGGTGTATGACTTGTTTCCTCGCCTGGCCGAGCGGCGCCGCCAGGAAGGGGTCACCCTGTCTGGGGGCGAGCAGCAGATGCTTGCGATCTCCCGCGCGTTGGTACGTGACGTTAAGCTGCTGTTACTAGACGAACCCTACGAAGGTTTGGCGCCGGTTATCGTGCAGGAAATCGAAAAAACTCTCGAGCAGATCAAACAGTTAGGCATGACCACGATCATCGTGGAACAAAACGCTATCGCGGCATTGCATCTTGCCGACCGGGCTCTGATTCTGGATATGGGTCAAATCGTGTTCGACGGTACTGCCCAGGAGGTACTCGAAAACGAAGACCTACGCCACGAATATCTCGCCATCTGATTTATAAATTCGCGGACAAAAGTCCCCGATCGTGGTTTAACTGTTGCGATATCGAACAACGGGTATCTAAATTGCTACTAGGGCCCTCGTTTAACGAAGGCGAGGTCCTGGCGGACTCCATCCTTACATAGCGAATGGTCGGGGCGAGAGGATTTGAACCCCCGTCCGTAAGCCCTCCGCACATCGACCCTACATGCTTAGTCTGTTTTTAGATCTCGTAGGTTGGGTTAGCCCGAAGGGCGTAACGCGACAAATATCTGGCACCAATAGCCATTTTGTGCCACACTATAATGAACGTGACACAAGAGACAATTATATGGCAACGAACCCTCCCAGTAACGAAGTTCAAGTGGGCGCCCAAGGGCGGGTGGTGATTCCTGCTGCTCTGCGCAAGGCGCTGCGTTTAAAACCCGGTGACCGCCTGGTCGCCCGGCAAGAGGGTGAAGGCCTGGTCTTGGAACGCCGCGAAGCCGTCGTCAAACGGCTCCAGAGTATGTTTGCGCACATACCTAAGGACGTGAGTCTGGTAGATGAACTCATCGCGGAACGCCGTGAGGAGGCGGCCAGGGAGGCGCAGGAGGAGTGAACCTGGTTTTAGATGCGTCGGCACTTCTGGCCTTATTGCACGAGCAGCCTGGAGCGAAGCGAGTCGAACCGGTGTTGGATAGAGCTCTGGTTTCCGCCGTCAATTGGGCGGAAGTGGTGCAGAAATCCTTGAACCGCCAGGCTGACGTCTCGGGATTGCGGGACGGATTTGCTGAAGTAGGCGTGACTTTCGAGCCGTTCACAGCGGCTCATGCGGAGTTAGCAGCCCATTTGTGGGAGAAAACGCGTAAATGGGGTCTCTCCTTTGCCGACCGAGCCTGCCTGGCTCTGGCCATGGAACGCAATGTTCCCGTGATGACGGCGGACCGTGAGTGGGGCAAGCTTGATCTCCAGGTCGAGATTCAGTTAGTTCGTTGAGTAAGAGCATCAAAGCTGTGAAAAGGACTTCCGAAGCTGCATTCGAAACCGCCTATCGATTTCTCGCAGAAATAGGACGCCACCGTCGCTGGTTATCGCACCACCCTTAAAATCCGCCTCCACTCGACGGCGCTTCAAACCCTGGAAATTCAATCGCAACTTGGGTACAGTTTGTCATCGGCGAAGTCTCCGTATAAGTCATCGTAAACAACTGAATTATATCGGAATTAAAGACTTCGCCTTTCTTATTCGTGAAATATCCAGGCTAATCACCGCTAGCAGGATTCTTCTGCGGGAAATCGAGGAGCTGTCAAAAAGGGCGAGGACTTCGCTTTTGAAACCACTCTGGCCGGTCGAAGCTGTTTGCGGTTGATTGAGAAGTTGTGCGGTGACGGCTGGCGAGTGGAATTGATCTACCTGGCTCTTCCAAGTGTCGAGATGTCGAAACTGCGCGTGGCCGAACGGGTGGTACATGGCGGGCACAACATCCCTTTGCGTGATATAGAGCGACGTTTCTCTCGCAGCCTGTCTAACCTGCTCAACGACTTCAGCTATTGCGTGGACAGTTGCCTCTGCTTCATGAATGATGACGAAATTCCGATATTTAGTCGTTCCTGAAGAATTGATAAGTTATTAAGAATAAAGAGGAAGGTTGTTAAATTTGATAAAATAAATTGCAAGGTAATCGCACAAATGGCGTAAAAGCTGGCAAAAGATGAAGCCCAAAAAGCCTGATAATCACCCGGATTTATTTCGCGCTCGCCTATCTCAGATTCTGAATTTATCCCACCCATTATGCCGATTGGCGGAACATATCGATTGGGATCGGATTGAGCGCGAAGTCGAAGCACTTTACGCCTCTGGTCCCGGTCAACCCCCCTTAGCGACCCGATTAATGGTGGGATTGCATTATCTGAAGTACACGTTCAACGAAAGCGACGAGAGCGTGGTTAAGCGTTGGGTGGAGAACCCGTATTGGCAGTACTTTTGTGGTTTTGATCACCTACAGCACGACCTACCACTGCACCCCACCAGCTTAGTGAAGTGGCGCCAACGGGTGGGCGATAAGCTCGATGTGTTATTGGCCGAAACGATCGACGTGGCGCTGCGCACCCGTGCGTTAAAATCGACAGCACTCAAGCATGTGAACGTGGATACCACAGTGCAGGAGAAGGCCATTGCATTCCCCACCGATGCGCGGTTGTATCACAAGATGCGCAAAACGCTGGTTCGACAGGCGCAGCGACGTGGTATCCGTTTGCGTCAAAGCTATCGGCGGGTGGGTCACAAGGCGTTCATCCTGCAAAGCCGCTACGCCAATGCTCGTCAGATGAGGCGCGCGGCGAAACAAACCCGCAAACTCAAGACCTATTTGGGCCGCGTGATGCGCGACATCGAACGAAAGGCTGATCCTGGTGATGAATCGCTGCAAACGGTGTTGATGCAAGCTAAGCGCCTATTCCATCAACAACGCCATGACACCAATAAGCTGTACAGTGTGCATGAACCCGATGTGCGGTGTATTGCCAAGGGCAAAGCACACAAACGCTATGAGTTTGGTAACAAAGCGTCGTTGGTCACCACCTCAAAAGGCAACTGGTTGGTATCGGCCCAGAGTTTAATCAACAATCCTTACGATGGGCATACACTGAGCAACGCATTACAACAAGCGCAAACACTCACCGGCATTACACCCCAATTTGCTTATGTTGACCAAGGCTATAGGGGGCATGGGGTAAAACAAACCCGGGTCCACATTGTCGGAAAAATACCCAAACGTGCCAGCGCGAGCGTACGCAAATGGATGAAACGACGGGCAGCGATTGAACCCACGATCGGACACCTGAAATCTGATCACCGGTTAAATCGCAATTACCTCAAAGGCGAAGCAGGCGACAGAGCCAACGTGGTACTCGCAGCCGCTGCGTACAATCTAGCCAAGCTGTTGGCTTGGTTTTATTGTGTCTGCGAAAGATGGGTACGATCACACATCAACGGTGAGTTATGCCTATCGGATCATAAATCGGTGACCGTTTGTTGAATTCTTCAGGGGCGACTATTTATTTTTGAACAAACTGGGGAGAATCGCGATATCCTTCACGACGAGTATTATCAACTGCTACAAAGGAAGTTGCTGCATGAAGGCAACCAAAAAAACGACGCCATCTAAACAAGGGCAGCGTGCCCTGGAGACTCTCCGGAAGGCTGTGCGTCAAACGCTGGAAAAGAAAAAACGCTTAGGCCAATACGCCATCATCTGGCAGGCAGGCAAACCGGTTGCAACGGGAGAGGATGCACCCAGGTGAATTCTCGGTCTCCATCTGAATAAAATCCGGTCAAAGAAAACCGTGGCATTCCATGCCGGGATATCTTGTTGGTGGAGGCGGCGGGAATTGAACCCGCGTCCGCAAGCCCTCCGCACATCGGCCCTACATGCTTAGTCTGTCTTCAGTTTGACTGTCCGCTTCCCGACAGACAGGAATTCGACCAGCGAGTCCACTAAGTTTTAACAATGCACTGCGTGAACAAAGTGCGTTGCGATCTCATGTAGTTTGACCCCTCGAAATCCCCGCCCATGAGCAAACAGAGCCGAGAGGCTAGCGGGCTTAAGCCGCTAGGGCGTAGTTGTCGTCGTTGGCAACTATTGTTTTGCAGCTGGATTTGCGAGGAACTCTGCACCTCGGCATGCTCCGATGGTTTCGCGACACACGTCGAAGCCAGTCGCCCCCATAGAAGTCGCCGCCATTATAGTGTTGGCGCCCTGAATTTTCAATGAACAGTAACTAGACGGGTAAAAGTAATGTTTTAAAAACAGTCAAATACGTCTACTTTACCGATTTAACTTTAATATACGATGTTGTTCGCGATCCCACTCCCTTTGTTTGATGCTGGCCCGTTTGTCGTATTGTTTTTTACCTTTTGCCAGGGCGATTTTTAACTTTGCCCGGCCTTGTTTCCAGTACAGACTGAGGGGAACCAGGGTATATCCCTTGCGTTCAACTGCACCGATGAGTTGGCCGATTTCACGCCGGTGAAGTAGCAATTTCCGCGTGCGTGTCGGGTCCGGATTGACATGGGTTGAAGCGGACACCAGGGGCGAAAAGTGCGCGCCGAATAAAAACAACTCTCCGTTACGAATAATGACGTAGCTCTCTTTAAGTTGCGCACGCCCGGCTCGCAGACTTTTGACCTCCCATCCTTCCAGTGCAATTCCGGCCTCATACTCCTGTTCGATAAAATAGTCATGGCGCGCTTTTTTATTTTGCGCGATAGTATTGGACGGTGTTTTGTTTTTAGTTCTTGCCATGAATGGTCGAGTGTACAACGTTTACACTCCAGTATAATCAATTAGAACTCGAACACACCGGCCTCTCAGCTAAAGTTATTCTTCGCGTGATCAATATTTCCCAATCGGCCATTGTCCCGTACTCGCAAACCCAAATGTATGCGCTGGTTGCCGATGTGCTGCGATATCCTGAATTTTTACCCTGGTGCAAGCGCACAAGCGTCGTTTCGCAGCACGGCAATGAAATAGTCGCGAACATTGCCCTGTCATATCGGGGAATACGCAAAAACTTTACTACCCGGAACCGGCATACGCCCACCGATCATATTGAAATTGAATTGGTGGACGGGCCGTTTAGCAAACTGGATGGTGACTGGCGTTTTAACCAGATTGGCGACCAGGGATGCCGTGTCGAGTTTAGTATTGCATTCGACTTTTCAAACGCTGTGTTGCGTCGAGTCGTCGGGCCGGTGTTCAAGTATATTTCGGGTAACATGGTGGATGCGTTTTGCCGACGCGCGGATTCCCTGTATGGTGAAAAACCGCAAAATTAAAGTTGAAGTGGTCTACGCGTTAGCGGACCGGCAATGTTTGATCGAGTTGGAGACCGAACAGGGTTACAACGCCGGGGACGCCATTAAACAGTCAGGCATATTGCAAAAGTTTCCGCAAATCGATTTGAGCCGGCAAAAGATTGGAATATTCAGCCAAATTGTCGATCTGGACACCATCCTGGCTGACGGCGACCGGGTTGAGATTTATCGCCAGTTGGAAATTTCGCCTAAACAAGCGCGGCGCTTACGCGCGCAACGCGTCAGGGAAAAATGAAATGTTTCTGATGTAATGGGCGCCTGGTGCGCGGACCGTTACTCATCCGCGATCGATGTTCAAGATTCGGAATCCTTTTTGCGCTTGTTGAACAGCCGTTTAAAGAATCCTTCTTCTTTCACTTTCTCGCCCTGTTCCGGGAATTCGGTTTTGGTGACGCGGACTTCAGTTGTCTCGGGCACGCCCTCAATGCGAACCAGTTGGTCGGATTCAAAGACAACCGTTATGATTTGTTGTTGACGTTTCTTGGAGCGGCCTTCCTTCAAACTATAAAAATAATCCCATCGATTTGCATGAAAGGGGTCTTCAACTAGCGGAGTTCCCAGGATGTATTGCACTTCCCGCCGTGTCATACCGGTGTTCAGTTGGGCTATCTGTTCCGCATCAATGACGTTGCCTTGCTGGATATCGACTTTGTATGGCCGGATACAACCCGGTCCCAGCAACGTAATAACGGTAAATAAAACGATTAATATGCGCATAGAATGGACATGTTAACTTGCATGCGAATGATTAGGTGACGCCAGTTATAGATTTTTTAATACTGCGATTTCGTCACAGCGATTGAATTTATAACATTTTACACAAACACCCCACACTTTTTCGGGCAGGGTTTCTTTGGCAACAGTGTGAAACCCAAGACGATGAAAAAAAATCGGAGCATAAGTCAGGGCCATGAGACGCGCTATACCACGTTGCTTCGCCTCATCGGTCAATTGTTGCACCAGAATGCTACCCAGACCGCGATGCAGGTGACCGGGTGCTACCATAAGACTTCGGATTTCGGCCAGATCAGCGGTGAAGATTTCCAAGGCCCCGCAGGCAATCGGATTTCCAGGCGGCCCTATGACAAAAAAATCGCGCACATGCTGTTCCAGTTCTTCATGTGATCGTGGTAACAAGTTTCCCGCGGACGCATAACTTTCGAGCAAAGTAAAAACGGCGGGAATATCATTCATCAATGCGGGACGTACCGCATATTCGCAAACTGGTGTAATACCTGTCATGGTCAGGCGGAATGCCGTTGCAGCATCTCCTTCGCATGGGAAACAGATTGTTGCGTGAGTTCGATACCACCCAGCATGCGCGCGATTTCGGTGACGCGCTCCTGAGTTTTTAGTGGAGTGACTGCCACCTGGGTAGATTCGCTATCGGACTTGTTGACTTGAAGGTGGTGCGTTGCTTGGGAGGCAACCTGCGGCAAATGGGTAATACATAGGATTTGTCTGTCATCGGCCAGGGAGTGCAGTTTAGTACCGACAATCTCTGCCACACGGCCACCGATGCCCACATCCACTTCATCGAATACCAGTGTCGGCACGCGTACAACGGCGGCGGTGATCACCTGAATGGCGAGACTAATGCGTGATAACTCGCCGCCGGAGGCTATCTTTGCCAGGGGTTTTAACGGCTGGCCGGGATTCGTATTGACCAAAAACTCGGTACTTTCATGCCCAAATGCCCAACGTTCGTTTTCATCGGTCGGCTCGAGTTTTACTGCAAATTCCCCTTTATCCATACCGAGATCGAGCATTTGCCTGGAAATATTTTTAGCGAGTTGTTTGGCGGCTTTTCGCCGTGCTTTGCTGATTTTTGTTGCCAAGCCATCATAGTCTTTTGTCAACGCTTCGATTTTTTCCTGCAAACCGGCTTCGTTGTTTTCGCCGTCATCCAGTGTTGCTAATTCATTGGTTAGTTTATCCAGTACATCGGCCAAAGCATTCGGTTCCACTCGATGTTTGCGTGCCATATCGTGCAGTGCCGACAAACGCTTTTCCGTTTGCGCGAGCTGTTCAGGGTCGAGTTCGTAGCCATCGACGCGATGTTGCATATCTGCCGAAGCTTCGTTCATCCTTATACGCGCCTCATCCAGCAAGTCAACGACATCGCCCAGTTTTGAATCGTATTCGGATAAATCCGACAGACGCGATATGGCATGATTCAGATTCCGCTCAATACTAGCTTCCTCGTTTTGTGTAACACGACCCAGGACCTCTTGGACACCGGTTAACAAGTCGCTGGTGTGATTTAGGCGACGATATTGTTCTTGCAGACGTTCGAACTCTTCTCGCTGTGGTGCCAGTGTCTGTAATTCCTGGGTCTGATAACGCAATAAATCCAACCGAGCTTCCCGCTCGCCTGACTGTTGTTGGATGGTTTTCAGTTGTTCCTCGGTACGTTTTAATTCTTGACTCATTTGTGCTAGTTGAATCACGTCCGCACCAATCCCGGCATAGTCATCCAAAATCTGTCGTTGGGTTTCTTTTTGCAACAATGACTGGTGTTCATGCTGGCCGTGAATATCGACTAGGAATGCACCCAATTCTCGCAGCATGTGCAACGGCGCGGCGCGGCCGTTGATAAATCCACGGCTGGGTTTGTCGCGGTAAATCAGTCTCCGCACGGTACATTCCCCATCAGCATCCATGGCGTTCGTTGCTAGCCATGTCATTGCCGGCGCAATGCCATCGATAGTGAATGCAGCCTGGATTTCAGCTTTGTCTTGGCCATGACGTATGGTGTCGGCATCGGCCCGGTCACCGAGCAACAAAGCCAATGCATCGATCAAGATGGATTTTCCGGCACCGGTTTCACCGGTTAAAACCGTAAACCCCGAATCGAATTCCAGTTCCAGTTGATCGACTATGGCGAAGTCACGAATCGCCAGCCATTGGATCATTGATCGTTGTCGGTATTAGAGGAATTGAGTGGGTGAGAGTTCATGGTGCCCCAACCGAGCTTCGATCGCAGGCCTTCATAATGATTATGACTCAAGGTGCGTAACAGGCGAACCACTTGTTCCGAGCGGTGAATATATATCCGTTCGGAACCTTTTAGCGAGTATCGAATGAATCCGTCCACCGCGACGTGGGCGGCGGATTCGACGATTTCCATGGGCTCGATTCGAATCTGGCTGTGTTCGTCCAATACTAATGGACGATTGCTTAAAGTGTGGGGGCAGATAGGCACAACGACGATGGCGGCAAGAGTGGGGTGGAGAATAGGTCCGCCGGCGGATAGTGAGTAGGCAGTCGATCCGGTCGGCGTTGCAATGACTACACCATCGCCCCGGGTGCGGGTGACAAATTCGTCGTCTACATAGGTGTTGAACTCAATGAGCCGCGCCACTTCGCCTTTACTGATGACAATATCGTTTAGCCCCGTGCCTTGATAGACGATCTCCGACCCGGTATGTATTTCGACTGCCAGCATCATGCGTTCTTCCAAGTAATGCTGTCCGTCCAGCACCCTGTCGATATCTTCCAGCATGCGGTCGGCCGGAATATCGGTTAAAAAGCCGAGTCGCCCAAGATTAATGCCAATAACAGGCAATGCTTGTTGTGAAAGCTCACGGGCCACATGCAGCATAGTGCCGTCACCACCAACGACGATGGCAAGGTCGATGATTTCATTAAGATCGGAATCATTGTTGGACACCCGTGGTCCGGACACGGTGTTGGACGTCGTTTCGCCAATAAACACATTCACGCCACGTGCGGTAAGATGCGAGCGCAAGCGCTCGATGGAATCGCGCACGCTGGCATCTTTGTACTTCCCGAACAGCCCGACAGACTGATAATTCACGCGATCTCCTTTGGCATAAACACCCTAAATTAGCACGTACGCTGACTTCCGCCAATGCACTTGCGTCATTCTTGACAGTTTTGAGTCGGCTTGTTAGCTTGCTAATTGGCACTCATTTTGGTCGAGTGCCAGAACCTTCAGGGTGTTAAAACATGTCGACTCAAATTAGCGAACGTGCTGAAATGTTGCTTAAAGCGCTCATTCAGCGCTATATCTTTGATGGGCAACCGGTGGGCTCTCGAACACTGGCACGCGAAGTCGGTTTGGAAATCAGTCCTGCCACAGTGCGCAATGTTATGTCCGACCTGGAAGAACTGGGATTGATCAGTTCGCCGCATACCTCGGCCGGTCGTATACCCACCCAGGCAGGCTACCGTGTCTTTGTAGACACCATCATGAATGTGCGGGAGTTGGACAGCCGGGCCATGGATGAAATCGGTAATCGGCTTATTGATCATGATCCGAATCAACTCGTGTCGACTGCATCCGAGTTGTTGTCACAAATAACCCATTTCGCCGGTGTGGTGTTAGTACCGGGGTATCAACATACCCGTTTTAAACGTATAGAATTTTTGTCTTTATCTGGTCATCGCGTGCTGGCTATTGTCGTCACCGACGATGGCCGGGTGCAAAATAAGGTGCTGTCGGTCGAGCGTGAATACAGCGAATCCGAGTTGATCGAGGCGGCGAATTTTTTCAACGATCAATATTCGGATATGGCATTGTCCAAAGTAAAAAGCGCATTGCTGGCGGAAATGCGTCAGGACAGCGAATCCATGAATGAGATGATGCGCACCGCCTGGCAGATGGCTCAGGAAGTGTTTAATGAGCATGGCGGTGGAAGCGATGATGTCGTCGTTAGCGGCGAGGAAAATTTGTTAGATATCCCCGATTTGTGCGACCTGGAAAAGTTGCGTCAGTTATTCGATGCATTCAAGACCAAACGCGACCTTCTGGAATTACTCGACAAAAGCCTTGCCGCCACTGGGATCAATATATTTATTGGCGATGAATCGGGCTATAACGCACTCAACGATTGCAGCGTGGTTACAGCGCCTTATGAAATCGATGGGCAATGTATCGGTGTATTGGGTGTGGTTGGCCCCACCCGCATGGCTTATGAAGATGTGGTTCCCGTTGTCGATGTAACGGCGCGTTTGCTGGGTTCCGCGTTGAGTAATCTCGGCGCTGATCAATCGAATTTTTCGACCTGATATATTCATCGCAGCTAACGCTTGAATATTGACCGCAGTGTCCCCATACACCGCGAAGAGTATGGTGTGAGTGGAGATATTCCCATTGGATTTGATTGATGAGTGACGAAGTAAAGAACCAAAGCGATGCCACTGATGAACCTCCCGTAGATTCGACGGTGGGCGCAGAACACGACAAAGAAACCTCTAAACCTCAGCCTGAGCCCGGTGAATCTGTGGCTGAAGAAGTAGAAGATTCGGAAGAATCAGTAAAAAGTCAGGAGGCCTCAGCAGAAGATAACTTAGAAGTTCAATTGGCGACCGCACTGGCCAAGGCGGAGGAATTCAAAGATCAATACATGCGTGCAAAAGCCGAAAGCGAGAATACACGCCGCCGTGCTCAGACTGATGTCAGCAATGCTCGCAAGTTCGCGGTCGAGGAATTTGCCCGGGAAATGCTCAATGTGAAAGACAGTCTCGACTTGGCGCGCAGTGTCGAGTTAAACGAGGCCGACCCTGAAGCGGTAAAAAAGATGCTGGAAGGGCTGGATTTGACGCTACGGCAAATGGAAGTCGTGTTCGAGCGTTTTTCCTTGCAAACGGTCGATCCAGGGCCGGGCGAAAAATTCAATCCTGAACTACATCAGGCAATGACCACGCAAGAAAGTGCTGATATACCGGCCAATCACATCGTCGCAACCATCCAGAAGGGATTTACTCTGCACGAACGGTTATTGCGACCCGCCATGGTTATTGTGGCTAAAGCCGCGAACGATGACGAAAAAGCCGAAAGCGGCTGATTTTTTTGATCATTTGGGTTGTATTCTGAGTTTCAAAACCCACATAAGATCGTATGACTATCGTATTTACCAGTATTGAGGAAACAACACATGGCTAAGATTATTGGCATTGATCTAGGCACCACCAATTCGTGTGTGGCAGTCATGGAGGGTGGTAACGCTAAAGTAATCGAAAACAGTGAGGGTGGGCGTACCACACCATCGGTGGTGGCATTTACCGAGGATGGCGAAGTATTGGTCGGGCAATCGGCAAAACGTCAGGCGGTTACTAATCCACACAACACTTTATTTGCCGTCAAGCGTTTGATCGGGCGTAAGTTCGACGAAGACGTCGTGCAACGTGACGTTGATTTGATGCCTTACAAAATCGTTAAGGCTAAAAATGGCGATGCATGGGTGGAAGTAAGCGGTAAACAAATGGCGCCGCCAGAGGTTTCAGCGCGGGTGCTGCAAAAAATGAAACAAACCGCGGTGGACTACCTGGGCGAAGAAGTTACTGAAGCAGTCATCACAGTACCTGCGTACTTTAACGATTCCCAACGCCAGGCTACTAAGGATGCCGGTAAGATTGCCGGTCTGGATGTGAAACGGATTATCAATGAACCGACCGCCGCGGCGTTGGCCTATGGTTTGGACAAGAAAAGAGGCGATCACAAGATCGCGGTGTATGACCTCGGTGGCGGTACATTCGACATCTCGATCATCGAAATCGCCGAAATCGACGGCGAGCATCAGTTTGAAGTGTTGTCTACAAACGGCGATACCTTTCTTGGTGGTGAGGATTTCGATCGCCGTTTAATCGATTATCTGGCGGACGAGTTTCACAAGGATCAAACAATGGATTTGCGTGGTGATCCACTGGCCATGCAACGTTTGAAAGAAGCGGCGGAAAAAGCAAAAATCGAATTGTCGTCCAGCACACAGACGGAGATCAACCTACCGTATGTGACCGCCGATGCCAGCGGCCCCAAGCATTTGAATATGAAACTCAGCCGGGCCAAGTTAGAAACGTTGGTGGATGATTTACTGCAGCGCACCATCGAGCCGTGCAAGATTGCCTTGAAGGATGCCGGGTTAAAGGCCAGCGATATCGACGACGTCATTTTGGTGGGTGGTCAAACCCGTATGCCCAAGGTACTGGAAATTGTCAAAGACTTTTTCGGCAAGGAGCCGCGAAAGGATGTGAATCCGGACGAAGCTGTTGCCGTAGGTGCTGCCATTCAAGGCGGTGTATTGGGTGGTGAAGTGAAAGACGTATTGTTACTGGATGTCACACCATTGTCTCTAGGTATCGAGACCCTGGGTGGTGTCATGACCAAGTTGATCGATAAAAACACTACCATTCCGACCAAGGCAAATCAGATATTTTCTACGGCCGATGACAATCAAACCGCGGTAACCGTACATGTGTTGCAGGGAGAACGTGAAATGGCGACGCATAACAAATCCTTGGGGCGATTCGACTTGACTGATATTCCACCGGCACCGCGGGGTATGCCACAGATCGAGGTGACATTCGATATCGATGCTAACGGCATATTGCACGTGTCAGCAAAAGACAAGGCTACAGGCAAGGAGAACAAAATCGTTATTAAGTCGAGTTCCGGTCTGAGCGACGATGAAATCGACCGTATGGTGCGCGAAGCGGAAGAACACGCCGACGAAGACAAGAAAACCCGTGAACGCGTGGATGCGAGAAATCAGGCCGAAGGGATGATTCATAGTGTGAAAAAGTCATTGACGGAAATGGGCGATAAGGTCGATGAAACCGAAAAAAGCAACATTGAGGCCGCTATCAAAGACCTTGAAGACGTCATGGATAGCGAAGATACCAATGCCATCACCGAAAAGACGGCGGCGTTAGCCCAGGCCAGTCATAAACTCGCCGAGCAAATGTATCAGCAGCAGGCGGGTGCAACCGATGAAGCGACGGCGGCCAGTGATGATACCAGTGGCGATCAGGACAATGTAGTGGACGCCGAGTTTGAAGAGGTGGACGACGAGAAAAAGGAGAAATAAAGTCGTCGACTATTTGATGCGTGAATGCTTTACCGATTTAACAGGCGTGGTAGAGTTACCGCGCCTGTTTGTTTGTATAGATCAGAAACCGAAGTCGTGCCGGCTATTCGGCCAACAGAACAATAGACAACATGGCGAAACGGGATTATTACGAAGTATTGGGTGTAACGCGCAACGCATCCGAAGCTGAGCTAAAAAAAGCGTACCGCCGTTTGGCGATGAAACACCATCCCGACCGTAACCCTGGTGACGCTGAAGCGGAACGACAATTCAAAGAGGCTAAGGAAGCCTACGAAGTCTTGAATGATCCACAAAAGCGTTCGGCGTACGATCAGTTTGGTCATGCGGGCGTCGATACCACAGGAGGTGGATTCGGTGGTGGAGCCGGTGCCGGTTTCGGCGACATTTTTGGCGATATCTTTGGCGATATTTTCGGTACCGGTGGTCGTCGAAGTGGCCGCGCCGCCCGGGGGTCCGACCTGCGTTATGATTTGGAAATTGGTTTAGAAGAGGCAGTGGGGGGTACCGAGGCACGTATCCAGGTGCCGACCCTAGCCCAATGTAAAACCTGTAAAGGATCAGGGGCTAAGCCGGGGACCTCGCCGACAACCTGTGAGACCTGCGGTGGTCATGGGCAGGTACGCATGCAACAGGGGTTTTTCTCCATACAACAAACTTGTCCGCAGTGCCAGGGTAAAGGTAAGGTCATCACTGACCCCTGTTCGACCTGTAGTGGACAGGGACGGGTACAACAAAGCAAAACGCTCTCGGTTAAGATTCCTGCCGGTGTGGACACCGGTGATCAGATACGTTTGGCGGGTGAGGGTGAGGCCGGGCCGGGCGGTGCAGCAGCCGGTGATCTTTATGTTCAAGTACGGTTAAAACCACATCCAATTTTCACCCGCGAAGGGGATGATTTATATTGCGAAATGCCGGTTAGTTTCGCTACGGCGGCCATGGGTGGAAACCTGGAGATCCCTACTCTGGATGGCCGCGCCAGTCTGAAAATACCGGCTGAATCACAGTCGGAAAAAGTATTTCGCCTGCGTGGCAAGGGCGTGCGGAATGTACGGAGCGGTAATCTTGGCGATTTGTTTTGCAAGATCAAGGTGGAAACACCGGTAAATCTGACCAAGAAACAAAAGGAACTGTTAGAAGAATTCGATGCCTTGACCCGGGCGGGCGGCGAGCGGCATTGCCCGCGTACCAGCTCGTGGACGGATAAAATCAAGACATTCTTGGACGATATCGTCAGTTAGAACAATAGGCCTAAAGTTCACCTTATATGATTAACATCATCGAGACGCCGTTGAGTGGTGTACTGTTGATTGAGCCGCGTGTGTTCGAAGATGAGCGCGGGTTTTTCATGGAGACTTTCAACGCGGACGATTTTGCCAATGAGGGACTGCCGGTTAGTTTTCTTCAGGACAATCACTCACGCTCAAGCCAGAACGTATTGCGCGGTTTGCATTATCAATATCCACTGTGGCAGGGCAAGCTAGTACGTACCACCCTGGGTGAGATATTCGACGTAGCAGTCGATATCCGGCGCGATTCACCGACCTTTGGCCAGTGGTACGGCACGATATTGTCCGAGGCTAATCGCAAGCAGTTGTACATCCCGCCAGGATTCGCACATGGCTTTTGCGTCATAAGCGAAATCGCGGATGTGGTCTACAAGTGTACGGCGCTGTACAAGCCCAGTGATGACGCGGCCATACGCTGGAACGACGCCGACATCGGGATCGAATGGCCGATCGAAAACCCCCTGGTTTCGATAAAAGATGCAGCGGGGCAGGCCTTGAAAGATGTTATCGTGAGTTAGCTTGATTAAATAGATGCGTATCCTTCTATTTGGCAAAAATGGCCAACTAGGTAAAGAGTTAACGCGGCAACTTAATGAGAAATATGATGTTGTATCACTGGCCAGAGATGATGCCGATTTGGCGGATTCCAGCGAAATCGTCAAGTTAATTAAACAACATCGTCCCCAAATCGTCGTTAACGCCGCTGCGTATACGGCGGTGGACAAAGCGGAATCCGAGCCTGACGTAGCGCACGCGATTAATGGAACCGCGCCTGGTGTCATGGCGCGCGCGGCGCGGAACATTGGTGCGTTGTTTGTTCACTTTTCTACCGACTATGTGTTCGACGGCGACGCCACTTCCCCTTATCACGAAAGTGACCCGACAAATCCCCAGAGTGTGTACGGGTGCACTAAGCTGGCGGGCGAAAAGACCGTGCAAAAAGCAACCGACCGTTTTCTAATTTTGCGGACCAGTTGGGTATATGCACAGCATGGGCACAACTTTTTGAATACTATGCTGGGTTTGGCAAAGGAGCGAGACGAATTGAGTGTGGTTAACGATCAACACGGAGCACCTACTTATGTTCCCGATCTCGCGCATCTGTCCAAACAACTCATTGATGGATATGCAACAAAGGGAGAATCGTTACCTTTTGGAATCTATCATGCCACCGGCGACGGTGTGACCACATGGTTCGAGTTCGCGCGCGAGATATTCACGATGTCCGGTAACAGCGAGATCAAGCTTAACCCGATCAGCACCGCCGACTATCCTACGCCTGCAAAAAGACCCCGGTATTCGGTACTGTCGAACGAAAAATTGAAAAAGCATTTCGGTTTGTCACTACCGGACTGGCGCGATGCTCTCATGCGTTGTTTGCAGTCCACGTGAACTCTTAACCTTTCTCTAAAATGTTGGACCCAGGGTACTGAAAATACTAGCTATTGATACTGCGACCGAATACTGCTCGGCTGCGCTCTTGGTCGACGACGAGATGGTCGAAGTGGGAGAGTGGTTGGGGCGCGGGCATTCGCACCGTATTCTGTCCATGGTCGAGCAGGTGTTAAATCGAGGACAACTCGCGTTGGATGAGTGCGATGCTATCGCGTTTGATAGAGGCCCTGGATCGTTTACCGGTATCCGCATTGGTGTCGGTGTGGCGCAAGGTTTGGCGTACGGTAAAACCTTGCCGCTAGTACCGGTATCCTCTTTGCAAGCGTTGGCCTTGGGTTGCGATGGCGAATATGCCGAATGGGTCGCCGTTGCCATCGACGCGCGCATGGGGCAAATCTACTGGGCGTGTTATCAGCGAACGGGGACCCGGCGGTATGAATTGTTTGGTAACGAGCAGGTGATTAAACCTGATGAGATCAGGTTGACAAACGGACAGCAATGGATTGGTGTCGGTAGTGGTTGGGACAGTTACGGTGAGGAGATAAAAATGGCCGCGCAACAGGCGGAAATAAAACACGTTCCTGACCGTTATCCACACGCGCGGGAGATTGCCACGCTTGGTGCGCAACGTTTTTCATGTGAAGGAGGTGTACAGCCTGAATCGGGATTTCCCGAATATATTCGAAACAAGGTTACAAATTAACAAATAACCTTGAACTTTCCTGTCTCAATGCGTTTTCCATCAACCTGAAACTCGACTTCCCATTCCCCAATGAAGTCACGCATACCGATGGCAGGATCAATAACACTCGCGACGGAGCCACCCAATGGTCTATGCAGTTTTAACCAGGCCCATAGACGTTCGTGAGGTTGGTGTGCGGTGAAAGCAATCTCATTGCGTTCGCGGGATTTTCCTTTCGGATCGATCCATATGATTTTGAGCGAGTGTTCGGATTCAGTCAAACTATACAGATCCACTACACCATAGATTGTTTCCGAGCACTCGAAAATCTCGGCGGGTTGGTCCTGCGGGACACCGCCCTGAGCGGCGGAGGTAAAGAAAATATTTACCCGAGTGTCGTCAGCCGCAGCACTCAAGTTAGCGGCAAAACAGAAGACAATTGTTAGTAAAAGCTTATAGACAACCAGTTTTTAAAAACCGCGTGGCCGCGCATTCCAATTACCGGCTTCATTACCGCACACTCCGGGACTGACCGCAGCAAACGTACCCTCCATTCGATCTTCCGAAGCATTCGCTGTAAATAGTATTTCGCCAGCCCCGCCCGGAATCAGTTCGGTTTCATCGGTTTCTTGTTCCTCCGTGATCGGGTTTCCGTCCGCGTCCGTGCCGGTCACCACTGTTTCCGTCACAGGTTCATCGGTATTGGGTTCCAGCGCAGGTTGCAGCTCAAACGAAATGCGGGAACCTACAAAGTTACAGTTAACAATCTCTCCACCAATAAAACAATTGTTGGGATCAGGTCCTTCAAAGGCAAGGGTGCCGTCGCAAACGGTTGTGTTATCCGCTTGTCGAAGCGTCATTACAAAAGTGGTGCGAAAACCGCTGAATCGCGATGTGATATTGCCTCGCCATATACCGGCGATATTTAGACCAAGGCTACTGTTGGTGCTGCCGCTGCTGCAGGCGGTTAGAGTGACGATAGAGCAAATCGAAATGAAAATGAAGAACTTTCGCATGCGGGTCTCCCTCAGTAACACGCTAAGGTGTTGGTTGGCGTGAGTGTCATATTCACGGGGCGTGATTATAGTAATATCTGAACAAATTAACACTCCCTAGTCGGTATTTGTGATCGGCTTCTCATCATTCACTACTCTGATCCTGGCAACTGCAACGCTGTTGTCCCGTGTCTGCAGGATTTCCACTGAGTGACCACCTAGCAACAACTTGTTTCCTTGCTCGGGGATATTCTCCATGGCCTCCAGAATCAAGCCGTTTAATGTTTTTGGGCCATCCACCGGCAAATCCCAACCCAGTTTTCGGTTGAGATCACGAACGTTGGTGCTGCCATCCACCAAAAAGCTACCGTCCTCCTGTGGACGGATGTCTTCGTCGATGCCCGGGACATGCCGGGTAAACTCACCAACGATTTCTTCCAAAATTTCTTCCAGGGTAATCAAACCGGTTATATCGCCGTATTCGTCCACTACCAGCCCCATTTGCCGGCGACGGTTCTGCAGATCCAGCAACTGTTGAGTTAATTTAGCGTCTTCCGGGATGAAGTGGGGTTCCTGTACCAACTTCAACAAACCTTCTTTACCGAAATCGCTGCGTTGGGTGAGGTGCAGGACTTTGCGTAAATGCAATTCGCCAACGATCTTATCCAAGGTCTCGCGGTACACCGGGAGCCGCGTGTGATGGCTGGTCGCCAACTGCTCGATGATGTCATCCCAGTCTTCGTCCAGATCAATGGCTTCGATTTCCGTGCGTGGCACCATGACGTCTTCTACCGTCATGTTCTCCAGTTCGAGAATACGCAACAACATATTTTGGTGTGTTTGCGGAATCTTTACTCCGGCATCTCTTAATACCGAGCGTAATTCCGCCAGCCCCAGGGTATCGGTTCGTTTATGCAAGGGAATACGCAACAATTTCAGCCATGCACCACCGGTTTTGTTGGCTAGCCAAACGGCTGGATGAGCGACGGTTATCAACGGCTTCAAAACGAAAGCGGCCGGAAAGGCGATACGTTCGGGATACAACGCCGCCACGGTTTTTGGGGGAATTTCCGCGAATACTAATATGACGAAAGTGATAAACAAGGTTGCAATGGCGACGGCTGCATCACCAAACAAACGCAGAGCTACGACGGTGGTTACCGAGGCGGCCGCAATATTGACCAGGTTGTTCCCGACCAGAATCGTCCCCAGCAAGCGGTCGGGTTGTTCAAGTAATTGACGCGCTATACGCGCACCACGGTGTCCGCTATCAGCCAGATGATTCAACCGATAACGGTTGAGAGCCATCATGGCAGTCTCAGATGCGGAAAAAAAAGCCGATATTACAAGCAATATGACAAGTACGCCCGAAAGCATGCCTATCGATGCATCGTCCAAGCTAGGGTTGGCCCCCATGTAGAGTCACTGGAGTAGTGTAACGCCTACACAATACTACGTGCCACCGACATACAAATCAGACGTTGTGTTGCAAAATCACTTCCAGTACCAAGCGCGTGCCGAAATAGGCTAACACTAAAATGCCAAATCCGGCACAGGTCCATAGGGTAGCGCGTTGCCCGCGCCAGCCCCGCAGATAGCGTCCCACTAACAAAGTGCCAAAGCTAAACCAGGCGCACAATGACAAAACGATATGATGATTGAATACCAACGGCCGTCCGTACAATTGCTCAGAAAACATTGCACCACTTGCCAGTGCGACGGTCAGTAACAAGAATCCGGCCGCGATCAGGGCGAACATGGTGTTTTCCATGGATTCCACCGCCGGCATTCCGGTCATTTGTTGTCTTTGCCGTCGTTGCCGAAGTTGATTTTCCTGAAACTGGAGTAACAACGCCTGCGCCACGGCCATCGCTAAAAAACCATAAGCCAGCAACGCCACGAGCAGATGCAGGGTAGCCATAACCGATGGTGCCGACAGGGCTTTGGTTTGCCCGGACCACAATAAAGTCAACAAAAGGCACACCCCAGCCAGCGGCAGAATGAAAACGCCGAGATTGTGTAAACGTTTATAAAAGGTCAATATCACAAACAACACCACGGCTATCCAACTGATAGCGGACGCGGCTTGCGCCAGGGTCAGGCCAGGTAAGGAGGGTGCAAGGACAACAGTATATAGTAAAATGCCATGAATGATCATCGCCGCGATAACCAATATCACTTCCAATGTAAATACCCTGACGACCGGGGATTCCAGGAACAAGCGCCGCCAAATAATTGTGCCGCTGACGAAATAAAGCGCGGCGACAAAGATCGTCAAAATGGTGAATAAGGTATTGCCAAACATACCAATATGGTTGTGAGTTCTTTAAACGGTGCCAATTTAACATGACTAACGAGACAAACAATGTTTAATCAACTGGGCGAACGACTGAGGGAGACTGTCGATAAGCTGCGTGGACGTGGCCGTCTTACCGAAGAAAATATCGGTGAAGCACTGCGTGAGGTACGTATCGCGTTGTTAGAGGCCGATGTTGCCTTGCCGGTAGTACGTGAATTCATCGACCACGTTCGCGCACGTGCTGTCGGAACCGAGGTTATGGAAAGCCTCACTCCGGGTCAGGCAGTGGTCAAGGTTGTACATGATGAACTAGTTGAACTGATGGGCAAAACCAATGACGTATTGGATTTGTCCACACGGCCACCGGCAGTTGTTTTAATGGCTGGATTGCAGGGCGCCGGTAAAACCACGACAGTGGGTAAGCTGGCCCGGTTTCTCAAGGAACGCGAAAACAAAAAAGTGCTAGTAGTTAGCGCGGACGTGTACCGGCCGGCCGCCATCGACCAATTGGAAAAGCTCGCCGGTGATGTAGGCGTTGAGTTCTTTCCGGCAAAATCTGATCAATCGGCAGTAGACATCAGCCTGGCCGCACTGGAGCAGGCTCGGCGAAGTTCTGTGGATATCTTGATTGTCGATACCGCCGGACGTTTACATGTGGATGACAGCATGATGCAAGAGATTAAGGCGATCCATACGTCCATCGATCCGGTGGAAACATTGTTTGTAGTCGACAGCACTACCGGACAGGACGCGGTCAATAGCGCGACCGCGTTCGATCAAGCTTTGCCTTTAACTGGCGTGGTATTGACTAAAACCGATGGCGACGCTCGGGGGGGTGCCGCCTTGTCCATCCGCAAGGTTACTGGGAAACCCATCAAGTTTATGGGTGTGGGCGAGGCCACCGATGCGTTAGAGCCGTTTTATCCAGACCGGGTGGCGTCGCGTATTCTGGGCATGGGTGATGTGCTCAGTTTGGTTGAAGAGGTAACGCGCAAAGTCGATCAGGATAAGGCGCAAAAGCTGGCAAAAAAAATATCCAAGGGCAAAGGTTTTGACCTGGACGATTTTCGCGATCAACTCTTACAGATGGAAAAAATGGGAGGTATCGCAGGCGTGATGGACAAATTGCCGGGCGCACACGCTTTGCCAAAGGGCGCAATGGCCCAGGTGAGCGACACGCAAACAGCCCGCATTGTTGCCATTGTCAACTCGATGACGCCCCACGAACGCCGTTTCCCGGCCGTGATTCGTGGTTCGCGTAAACGGCGGATCGCGCAGGGTTCGGGAACTCAGGTGCAGGATGTTAATCGATTACTGAAGCAATTCTCGCAGATGCAGAAAATGATGAAAAAGATGGGTAAAGGCAAAAACATGGCCCGCATGCTTGGCGGGATGAAACGAAATATGCCGGGCATGCCGTTCTAAAACATCTTGCGATCTATAAACACGTGTATTCGTTAGCGTTTGTGTTAGAATCGCGCGCCTTTCGCGAGCGGTGAGCATAGATTTTGCCGCAGAACAGAAACTCAGCAGGTTTGGTGTATGGTAAGAATCAGATTAGCGCGTGGCGGATCTAAAAAACGCCCGTTTTTTTCGATACTAGTAGCTGACCAACGGCGTGCACCGCGCGGTCGTTTTATAGAGCGTGTGGGGTTTTTTAACCCGGTTGCGAGTGGTGGCGAAGCCAAGTTGCAGATAGACAAAGAGCGCGTCGACTATTGGATTGCGCGGGGTGCTAAACCTTCCGATCGCGTAGCAGCGTTGTTAAAACGGGCGGCAGCCTGACAAAAACAAACACCCTGGCAGTGCCGCCGCCGGGTTGGGTTTTTGCCGGGCAGGTCGGCGGTGTGTATGGTGTGCGTGGTTGGGTCAAAATTCGTTCCGATATAGAAGACCCTGAAACGTTGTTCGAGTTTAAGCGTTGGAAATTTGCACTACGAGGTACCTGGTCCGAGCTGATTATCGATGACCACAAAACTCATGGAAATGGATTCATTGGGCATTTGCAAGGTGTTGACGATCGCGATGAAGCAAAGCGCTTGGTCGGCGCGGATATAGCTGTTGAACAGAGCGAGTTTCCCGCGCTTGTGCCGGGCGAATACTACTGGTCGCAATTACAAGGATTGGAGGTGTTTCAGATAAATGGAACGTTCGTTGGAATAGTGAAACGGCTGTTGGAAACTGGGGCCAACGACGTATTGGTGGTGAGCGGCAACAAGGAAAAACTGATACCGTACGCGCCGGAATTTATTAGAGAAGTGGATTTGGAAAACAATCGCATAGTGGTTGATTGGGAATCGGAAGATTAGTGATTGGTAGAGAACATAAGAAATGCGTTTCGACATCATCACGATATTTCCAGAGATGTTTCGAGCGTTGTCTGAATCCGGGATTCCACGGCGGGCAATTGAACAGGGTCTACTCGAATTAGTCTGCTGGAATCCGCGGGAATTTACCGATGACCCGCACCGGATGGTAGATGACCGGCCCTATGGCGGCGGACCGGGGATGGTTATGATGGCACCGCCGTTACAAAAAACGTTGCAGGCGGCACGCGAGCAACAGCCGCAGGCTCCCGTCGTATACTTGTCGCCACAAGGACGGCGACTGGACCACAAAACGGTGGCAAAAGTGGCGAACCGAGCTGGCATGATTTTGCTGGCCGGACGTTACAGCGGTGTCGATGAACGCTTCATTGCGCGTTCGGTGGATGAGGAAATTTCCATCGGTGACTTTGTGTTGTCAGGTGGTGAGTTAGCTGCCATGGTATTGATTGACACGGTCGTGCGACAATTGCCCGGTGTGCTGGGTAACGAGGAATCCGCAAGCCGCGATTCATTTGCCTGCGGTATGCTGGACTACCCGCAATATACGCGGCCTGATGTATATGACAATATGGCGGTGCCGGCGGTGTTAATCAGCGGCGATCACGGCGCGGTGGAGCGATGGCGACTGAAGCAGGCGCTGGGACGTACTTGGCTTAAACGGCCGGATTTGCTCGATGGATTGGACCTGGATAAGCAGGTAGAAGATTTACTGACAGAATTTCAGCAAGAGTATCGAAATGCGGAGAATTCAAAATGACTGATTTCATTAGACAGCTTGAAGCCGAGCACGCCAAGAATCAAGTACCGGAATTTGGTCCTGGTGATACGGTGAAGGTACAGGTGCGCGTTAAGGAGGGCAACCGTGAGCGTTTGCAGGCGTTTGAAGGTGTGGTAATCGCTAAGAAAAATCGGGGACTTAATTCTTCGTTCACGGTTCGAAAGGTATCGTATGGCGAAGGTGTGGAGCGTGTTTTTCAAACCCATAGCCCCCTGATAGAAAGTGTAGAGCTAAAACGCCGCGGCGATGTCAGACGGGCCAAGCTCTATTACTTACGCGACCGTACCGGTAAGGCGGCGCGTATCAAAGAGAAAGTTTAACTTTTTCGGGGTTGGTTCGGGGATGATTACCGATGTCCCCTTGGCCGTAATCACATTACTGGTGGCTATCTAGTCGCCGATAGGCTTTGTCAGACGAAACCACGATTGACGGGTTCATCGATTCGGTATGGCTCGAATCGGGGTTGAGTCAACACACACTATCCGCCTACCGCTCCGATCTGCAGGCCTATGCCAAATGGTTAGGCCCCAAGCGTTCATTGGTGAAGGCGAGTCGAGCAGATTTTCTCACCTATCTCGGTGGGTTGATCGAGCTTGGACGCCAGCCGCGATCGACATCCCGTGTCATATCCAGCGCCAGGCGTTTTTATCGCTATTGTTTGCGCGAAGGCTTAGTCAAAGTTGATCCGACTGCTGATGTCAGTGCGCCAAAAATTGGCAGGGATCTGCCGAAGAGTCTGTCGGAAAAAGATATCGAACGACTACTCAGCGCGCCGGACACCACCACTGATCTTGGTTTGCGTGACCGGGCGATGTTTGAAACCTTGTACGCTACGGGTTTGCGTGTATCCGAGTTGGTCGGTCTCAGTATGCATCAGTTGGATTTGGTAGGAGGTGTGGTGCGCGTGGTCGGCAAAGGTGACAAAGAACGTTTGGTGCCGTTGGGTGAAGAGGCGGTGCGATGGCTTTCGGAGTTTATTAAAAAAAGCCGTAGTTCGTTATTGCATGGGAAGCAAAGCAGTGCTGTGTTTGTTACCACCCGCGGCGCCGGCATGACGCGTCAGGCCTTTTGGCAAGTTACCAAGCGCTATGCGGTGAAGGCCGGGATTCGTTCGAGTTTGTCGCCACACACTTTACGGCATGCGTTTGCAACGCATTTGTTAAATCACGGTGCGGACTTACGTACGGTGCAGTTATTACTCGGTCACGCGAATTTATCGACCACCGAGATTTATACCCATGTCGCCAAGACACGACTGAGTCAGCTGCATGCCCAGCATCATCCGCGTGGCTAATGCGTTTGCCAGTTAATTTATGGCACGCGCTAGCAACGGCCGGTAACGGGCGATCCGTTTGTCTTTATTTCCCAACATGTTAAAAATATCCACCAGACCTTTGCGGCCGGCGTCATCATTAAATTGACGATCGCGTTTAACAATCTCCAGTAATTGTTCCATGGCGTCTTCGTAACGTTGCGCAATGGTCAATCTGGCGCTCAACGAGAAACGCGCTTCGTTGTCATTAGGGTCGTCCGCGATACGTTGTTCCAGGTCCGCAATCTCAGGGGCCGCCGCCGCGATTTCGGCTAACTTTAGCCGGCTTGCTATGGCTTTGTAATCCTTTTCCAACTTCGTTTTGGAAGATACGGATTCCAGCGTTGTTTGGGCTTGTTCAATATTTTCTTCACGCAGGTACAAATTCGCCAGATTCATTTTTATCTGATCGTTATCGGGTTCCTTGCGCAGACAATGTTGCAAAGTCGCGAATGCCTCTTTCTTTTCGCCTTGTTCATAAAGCGCTATGGCGGTATCGGCCAGCTGCGCCGTTTCATTGGGAAGGTGTTGGTCCAGAAAAGCACACACTGCACCCTCGGGTTGCGCGCCCATGAATTCACCAACGATTTTTCCATCAACAAACAACTTAACGGTGGGCAAGCTGCGTACTCCATATTGCAGGGCCAGTTCTTGTTCGGCGTCGGTGTCGACCTTGGCCAAAAGAAACTTACCGCTGTGTTCCTTCGCCAGTTTCGCCAACACTGGCATCAGCGATTGACAGGGACCACACCACGCCGCCCAAAAGCCCACCAGCACCGGCACCGCAGCCGATTTGTCCAAAACCGTTTTCTGGAAGTCTGTAGTGGTTGCGTTAAACACATAGCTGTCGTTGTTTTGCATATTTTTTGGAATCGTCCGAATTGTCAAAAATAGTAGGCAAGAAAATAAGGCTACGTCGACGAAAATCAAGCTTCGTGATAAGAAAATGGGAGATTGGCGCTCCCTAGGGGATTCGAACCCCTGTTACCGGCGTGAGAGGCCGGCGTCCTAACCACTAGACGAAGGGAGCGTGTACAATGCTGGTATTGGTTTGTAGAATTAGTATTATACGTGTTTGGTGGCCGGCGTTTGGTAGCGCCAAGTTAGATTTTATTTCGCCGACATGGTGTGGATCCTGGTCGGTAATTAAACGGGAGAGCTGCGCTTTTCCCCCTTTTGAAATCTCCAGTTCAGGGTCACTGCTGCAAGCAGCGGTGTGAGTAAATATAAACAAACAAAATCAAAATCGAATAATAGTCGTTTGACCCCGGTTCAAGTTTCCGCGCCGGAGCACGGAATCGACCCCGATTCAATTAGCGCAGGTGCGATGACCATCGTGCGTGAATTGCATGACGCCGGCTACGAAGGTTTGCTGGTGGGTGGGTGCGTGCGTGACTTATTGTTGGGCGGGCATCCCAAAGATTACGATGTTGTTACCGACGCCCGCCCGGAACAAATCGCCAAAATATTCAAAAAGGTACGTCTGATCGGGCGCCGTTTCCGGCTTGCCCATGTGCGTATTGGCCGGGAGATCATTGAAGTTTCGACTTACAGGGCGCATCGTGGCGATGATGACTTTACCGAAGACTCGCACAGCGCTTTGGGCCGCCTGCTGTCCGACAACATCTACGGATCACGCGAAGAAGACGTGGTGAGGCGGGATTTTACCGTCAATGCATTGTTTTACGATTGTGTGGATGATGTCGTTTTCGATTATCTGGGCGGTTTAGACGATATCCGTCAGCGGATCTTGCGCATCATTGGTGATCCGGTAGCCCGCATCAAGGAAGACCCGGTGAGACTGTTACGCGCGGTTCGTTTCGCCGCCAAACTGGATTTCAAGTTCCACCCGGACACCGAAGCCGCGTTACGTCCGATGGCTTTTCATCTGGAAGAGGTACCCCGCGCACGACTGTATGAAGAAGTATTGAAGCTGTTTCACAATGGCCGTGCACTCAAGACATTCAAGATGCTGCGCGAATACGAATTATTCGAACCCTTATTTCCCCATACCTACGAATTGCTGGAAGAGGATTACGAAGGCAAGCGCCAGCATTTTATCGAATTGGCCATGGAAAATACCGACAGGCGGGTTGCGCAGGACAAACCGGTCATACCGGCTTATTTGTTCGCAGTATTATTGTGGCCACCGGTACGCGAGGGCTGGATCGACTATCAGGCACAGGGCAAAAACGATTTCGAAGCCTTACGCGATGCCGCCCATGATGTGATTATGGAGCAAGTGGGTCGTGTCGCAATACCGCGTAGAGTCAGTATTCCGGTGCGTGAAATTTGGGATTTACACCGCCGTCTACAAAACATTCGACCGCGCAATGTAGAACGGCTGATGGCGCATAAACGATTTCGTGCCGCCTATGATTTTTGTTTGTTACGTGCTCAGGCCGGGGAAATTTCGTCTGATGCCGGCGACTGGTGGACGCGTTTTCAGAATGAAGATCCTGCCGGGAGAAAACGCATGCTGCGCGAGTTGGGACGATCAAGCAAAACCGGACACAGACCCCGTCGCCGGCGACACCCGAACGCGAGACTGGCCAACTAGAAGTGGCACAGTATTTCGAGATTCACCCGGTCAATCCTCAACTTCGATTGATCTACCGCTCAGTGGAGATTTTGCGTAATGGCGGTGTTATCGTTTACCCGACCGATTCAACTTATGCCTTAGGATGCCGGTTGGAGAACAAAACGGGTGTTGATCGAATGCGTCGCATTCGCAACGTAGATGACGAACACAATTTCTCGTTGGTGTGCCGTGACTTGTCTGATGTCGGCTTGTACGCTAAATTGGACAACCAAACCTATCGTGTTCTTAAAACATATACCCCTGGCCCGTATACCTTCATCGTTCCGGCTACCCGGAGTGTTCCACGCAGACTGCAACATCCGCGTCGTCGTACCATTGGCCTGCGTGTACCCGCGTGTCTAATCACCCAAAGCCTGTTGACTGAGTTGGGTGAACCGATTATCAGTTCCACCATGACATTGCCGCAGGCGGAGTCACCGTCTTGTGATCCTCTGGAAATTCGCCGGCAACTCGAACATGACGTCGACTTGGTCATCGATGCCGGCCCTGGCGATATCGAGCTGACGACTGTCGTTCGGCTTACGAATGGTGTCGAAGTTTTGCGCGTGGGCAAGGGCGACCCTGCACCGTTTCTCGGCGAATGAAGTCAACACGCCGGTCCTCGCTACTCGATTTAAGGGAGAACAATAAATGACTGTGCCGGGTCAGCCGGAGCGCGTGTTGTCGGGAATGCGTCCGACCGGTCGCCTGCACCTGGGTCATTATCATGGTGTATTGAAAAACTGGGTGCGTTTGCAACATGAGTACGAAAGCTTTTTCTTTATCGCCGATTGGCATGCATTAACGACCCACTACGATGAACCGGCGGACATGAACGAGCATGTCTGGGAAATGGTTATCGACTGGTTAGCCGCCGGCGTTGATCCAGGTCTGGCGACTTTGTTTATTCAGTCGCGCATACCGGAACACGCAGAGTTACAACTGTTGTTGTCCATGGTCACCCCGCTCAGTTGGCTGGAACGGGTACCCAGTTACAAAGATCAACAGGAAAAACTCAAAGAACGCGACCTCGCGACACACGGGTTTTTGGGTTATCCATTGCTGCAAAGCGCTGACATCCTGATTTACCGAGCCGGTAATGTACCGGTGGGTGAGGATCAAGTACCCCATGTTGAATTAACCCGTGAAATCGCCCGTCGGTTTAACTACTTATATGGCCGTGAACCGGGTTTTGCAGAGAAGACAGAAAAAGCCATCGACAGGATGGGTAAAAAATCCGCCAAAAAGTACCGCCGGCTGCGTCAAGCTTATTTAGAACAAGGCGATGAGGACGCGCTGGAACAGGCCAAGGCCTTGTTGGAATCCCAGCAAAATATCACGCTGGGTGACAAGGAGCGCTTGTATGGGTACGTCGAAGGCGGCGGTAGAATTATATTGCCCGAACCCCAGTCGTTGTTAACGGAGGCGTCGAAATTACCCGGTCTGGATGGTCAGAAGATGTCGAAGTCCTACAATAACACTATACTGCTGCGTGACGATCCGAAGCGCGTGGAGAAGGGTTTGCGCTCGATGCCGACGGACCCGGCGCGTAAACGTCGTAACGATCCCGGCGATCCGGAAAAATGTCCGGTGTGGCAGTTGCATCAGGTATATTCCGATGACAACGTACGCGCGTGGGTGCAGGAAGGTTGCCGTACCGCGGGTATCGGATGCTTGGATTGTAAACAGCCGATTATCGACAAGGTGTTGGAAGAGCAGACGGAAATCGGCGAACGTGCCGGGCAGTATACCGACGATCCAACGCTGGTACGCAACATTGTGGCGGACGGTTGTGAACGGGCACAGACGGTGGCCGAAGAAACCATGGATGAAGTCCGTAAAGCCATGGGTTTGGTGTACGATTGAGCACTGACAACGTCATCGATATTACGATCGCGCAGCAACGCCAGGCGATTGTTGCCGGAGAAGCGCTGCAGAACTGGCCGCAGGATCTGTACATCCCCCCCGAGGCACTGGAAGTATTTTTAGAAACCTTCCAAGGCCCGCTGGATCTATTGTTGTATCTCATTCGTAAGCAGAACATCGATATTTTGGATATTCCTGTGGCCGAAATCACGCGCCAATACATGGAGTACGTGGATCTGATGCGTCAATTGAAGCTTGATTTAGCGGCGGAGTACCTGGTCATGGCCGCGACTTTGGCGGAAATAAAGTCCCGTTTACTGCTGCCACGACCGCAAGAAGAAGATGAGGAGGGCCAAGACCCGCGTGCCGCTCTGGTGCGCCGGTTGCAAACCTATGAACGTTTTCGTCAAGCAGCCATCGATATGGATGCTCTGCCACGCATGGAACGCGATATCTTTGTTGTACGGGCCGAGTTCGAGGCACCGGAACTGGAAGTTCGATTGCCGGAAGTAAATATCGACGATCTATTCGCCGCTTTTAACAACGTGATCGAGTTAGCGGCCCATAACCGCCATCTCATTGTTGGCCGTGAAGAGTTGTCGGTGCGCGAACGCATGACAGATATCCTCGACAAACTGCATTCGAAAAAGTTTTTACGCTTTGAGGAATTATTTAATATGAATGAAGGGCGTATGGGCTTAGTGGTGAGTTTTGTGGCAATTTTGGAATTGGTAAAGGAAAACGTGCTGGCAGTCGTTCAAAATGAACCGTTTGCGCCGATACACGTCAAGGCCGTGATCGAATGAGCGAACAGCATAACGATCTGAAAAATATTGTCGAAGCGGCGTTGTTTTCATCCGATGCGGCGCTAAGCATACAACGTATCAGCGCCATGTTTCCGCGTGATGCAACGCCCGCGAAAGAAGAAATAGAAAAAGCATTGGAATCGTTACAACAGGATTATGCCGAACGTGGAGTAGCGCTGCGCAAAATTGGTAATACCTACCGTTTCCAAACCAAACAAGAATACGCATCTTGGTTGGGTAAATTAGCCGAGTCGCGGCCGCCTCGGTATTCCCGGGCGTTGTTAGAGACATTGGCCATTATCGCTTATCGCCAACCGGTGACCCGTGGTGATATAGAGGATATTCGGGGCGTTACGGTCAGCACCGATATTATGCGTACTCTGCTTGACCGGGAATGGATCAAGCAGGTGGGTACCCGCGACGTGCCCGGTCACCCGGCATTGTTCGGCACAACACGAGGGTTTCTCGAGTATTTCAACTTGAGTTCTTTGAAGGATTTGCCTGATTTGAATATTGAGCGTGAAATGACAGAGATCGCTCAGGAGCTGAATCTGGATCTACCATTGATCACATCGAAAGAGAGTTGGGCGACGGACGCGTCCCCAGGGATCGAAGACGAATTAGCGGATACCGAAGAAACGATGGAAGTGGGTGAAGAGCAAACCGCTGAAGGTTTCCAAAAAGCGGAAGATATCGACGCGGACGAGGAAGAAAATGAAGATCAAAGCTCCGCCGAAATAGCGGAAACAGGCGATGTGGCAGTTGCCTGGAAAGCCGGTAGCCGTGTCGAAGCAGTGGAGGAGGCGTCGGTCACGAAACCAGGTGACTGAAAAACTACAAAAGGTTTTGGCGCGTACTGGCACGGGTTCGCGTCGTCAAGTAGAACAATGGATTACCGATGGCCGGGTTAAAGTGGACGGAAGGGTAGCTCATGTCGGCATGCGTGTTGACGATTCCGCTGCAATCCTTGTCGATAATCGACCGATAGATCTAACGTTACCGCAACAAACCAAAGTCATCGCTTATCACAAGCCCGCAGGTGAGATCTGTACACGGCGTGATAACAGTGCGAGGCCAACAGTTTTTGATAACTTACCCAAACCTAATCAAGGTCGCTGGGTCAGCGTCGGCCGCTTGGATATAAATACCAGTGGATTGCTGCTTTTTACAACCGACGGAGAACTCGCTAATCAGTTGATGCATCCGAGCACGCAAATCGAGCGTGAGTACGCCTGCCGTATTCATGGTCATGTGAATGAAGGTATATTGCAACAGTTGCGCGAAGGCGTATCGTTGGATGATAAAAAAGCTCGTTTTCAGTCCGTCGAATATCACCGTGGTAAAGGAGCCAACCAGTGGTATCACGTTGTGTTGCGTGAAGGACGTTACCGGGAAGTGCGGCGGTTGTGGCAAGTGGTGGGTTGCCAAGTCAGCCGTTTGATTCGCATACGTTATGGCAACGTGCGTTTACCCAATAATTTGCCGGCAGGTCACTGGCGAATGTTACGGTCAACGACCGTGAAAAAACTACGACAACGGACTGCGCCGTCAAATCAATCGTCCCAATGAAAATTTCGGTTGTGACCGTCGTTTATAACGCGGCGAATACCATTGCCGATACGCTGGAATCCGTCGCTGCGCAAAGTCACAAGTCGGTCGAACACATCGTTGTTGATGGTGACTCAAATGATGAGACCATGGCGGTGGTCCGTCGTTATCGTGAAAAGTTGTCCCATGTGGTAAGTGAACCGGACAACGGTATTTATCACGCCATGAATAAGGGCATTTCGATGGCTACGGGTGATGTCGTCGGCACTTTAAATGCCGATGACATGTACATGCACAACGGTGTCCTGGCGCGGGTAGCGAGAGTGTTCACAGACCCTGATGTGGATGCGTGTTATGGCGATTTGATTTATGTCGACCGCAACAAGCTCGATAAAATTATACGTTACTGGATTTCACGGGAGTATCGCGATGGACTGTTCGAACGTGGCTGGCTGCCTGCGCATCCTACCTTTTTTGTACGGCGCGAAATATACGAGAAACACGGTTTGTTCGATCTCGATTATCGCATTCAATCGGATTTCGAATTGACCATGCGTTTTTTGGCGGTACACAAGGTTAAATCGGTGTATATTCCTGAAATACTCGTGCGCATGCGTATGGGTGGCATCACTAATAACAGTGCAATGAGCTTTATTAAAGGCAATCTTGAATCCTACCGTGCTTGCAAAAGCCACGGATTAAGTATTTCACCCTTGTTTTTTCTCACCAAATGGATGCAGCGTCTACCGCAGTTTGTTAAACGGCCCGCGTCAGGAAGTCATTATGCCGACGTACGATGAATTACCACGCGGCGATCAACATTCCGCGCTGATCGACGACGTTTCCAATTGGCTCGCCGAACGGTCGCTGGACGAGTCACCGTTAGAGCAAGTCGTTGAGGGTTGTTGCTTACGCTTGCATGGTGTAGGTATTCCTCTTAGCAGGGCTAACCTTGCTTTTCGTACCCTGCATCCCCTATTTCGTTCCGTTTCATTAACCTGGAATCGAGGCCAGGATTTGGAAGTGACCGGGCATCAACATCAAACGGCAACTAACGAAGCATGGATGAACAGCCCGCTGTTCTATATGTTGGATAAACAAGTACCCAAGATCAGGCGGCGGCTTACCGGCGACGAAGCCTTGTTGGATTTTCCCATTTTGGAAGAACTGCGGGATAAAGGCGCAACCGACTATTTAACTTACATGGTTCGCTATGGTGAATCCGCCATATCCGATAATGTGGCCGATGGTTTGAATATTGCTGACGGGATTATCGGTTCGTGGGCAACGGATCGCGAAAACGGTTTTACCGATGGGCATATTCGCGCTTTGCAACGAATCGAACAACGCCTGGCGGTAGTGTGCAAGATCAAAACCCGCGATCAAATCGTACGCAATCTATTGCAGGCCTACCTCGGTAAAGATGCCGGCGAACAAGTGCTGAAAGGACAAATTCAAAGGGGCGATGTTGAATCCATTTACTCCGTGGTCTGGTATAGCGACTTGCGCAATTCCACCAAATTGGCGGATGCCATGGAGCCGGAAAAATTTTTAGAGGTGTTAAATAAATATTTCGAATGCAGTGCGGGTGCCGTGTTGGAGCATGGCGGCGAAGTGTTGCGATTTGTCGGTGATGCCGTATTGGCGATTTTCCCTATTCGTGATGCTAACAAGAAAACGGATGCCTGCCGTCATGCGATGTGTGCGGCTAAAACAGCACAAACCCGGTTAACACAAATGAATGAACACCGTGAAAATGATCAACCTGAAATTGCTTTCGGGCTAGGCTTACATGTTGGCGAAGTTCTGTTTGGCAATATTGGTGTGCCGGAACGGCTAGAGTTTTCGGTTATCGGACCGGTTGCCAATGAAGTTGCGCGCCTCGAAGATCTCACCAAACAGTTAGGCCGGACCGTTGTTGTTAGCGGTGAGTTCGCCGAAAACGTCGACATACCGTGGGAGCATTTGGGCAATCATAAGTTGCGTGGCGTGGGTGCGTTGCGCCCCATCTATGCCATGAAGCAAGAACCTGCGGAACTCGAATACCCAATCAAGGCGCAAACCGCTTAGCCCTATGATCATCCGGCGGTGGACGTGCGTGGGATAAAACGCCGCACGACAGGACCTATTCGAGCCCGGGTTTTAACATATGTTTGAAAAGCGCGATTCAATATTCGAAATGCAGCGAGATCCACCTTGAACTTAGCGCCTAGTGCGTTAATTTCACTTTCAAAAAGTTTGAGTGCATAGTTATACAACTCCAAATCGAGATTGTTTTGCGTATCAACCAGTTCCTGGTCTTTTGGTGTCAGACTGGCAACAGTGAACGGACGCCGGGTGATGTTTTCACTTATATAAAACGGCAGCTTCCAACCCAGTCGATGTTTGAACAATACTAGCGATTCGTCAAAATGCTCTTGTAAACCGATAACAATCACATGATCATCGATGTGGTTCTTTGCACATTCCAGGTCCGTTTGTTCTAATTTGCGTAATGTCGGTACACCGAAGTTTTCATCCTCACAGTCGCCGCATAACAAGCGCGTTTGTCCGTTACTGAGCTGCCCTGTAATGTTGCTGGTCATGTACTCGGCGAACGACAAGTCTTTAACATGCTGGTAAATCGGGTGTTGTGGTGTCGATGTAACAAAAGCGTAGTCCGATACGGCGCGTGGTAATGGTTTACGCAACATAGTCACATAGCCAAAAGGCGGTTGCATGAAGCGATGCAAACCAAAACTCATGTGGCCTTGGATAATATTCTTAGTTTCCCATTCGGATGTTGGCCGCTCACGAAAACTCACGATTGAACCAATCACGTCTTCCCCAATAATGACCATACGTTCACTGGGGTATTGCCGGCTGATAATACCTTTGAGGGTAGTGCCCGCCGTTTTCGGGATATGCAGGAACAATAAGGATTTAGGCGGTGTGGACAGCAAACGTTTAAATGATTAGGTGAGTCAACCAATTCATTCTATCATCCTGGGCAACACATTCGATTAGCGTAAATTGAAGCGATACTTAGCCAAGCTCAAACACTTGGTTCGACAGCACAGTGCGACTCTCTTAAAGGGACAATTCGGTCGTGGATATTGCCCGGTATGTCAACGTTCGACATTGTTTCTGCGCAAGGGTGAATGGTTGCGGGACTTTTATCTTTGCATCTGGTGTGAATCGATTCCACGCCAAAGAGCGTTGTTAAAAATATTGAACGAACGCCACCCGAACTGGCCATCTCTAAAAGTATACGAATGTGCGCCTGCAGGTGCCTCATCCTGGGCAATTCAAGCACGCTGTAAGGACTACACCTCTAGCCATTTTTGGGAGGATGTAAAACCAGGAGGGCGAAAGAATGGCGTGCGATGTGAAGACCTTGAAGCTCTGACATTTGAAGATGAATCGTTCGATATTGTGGTTACTCAAGACGTCTTCGAGCACGTACTACGGGCTGAACAGGGATTTTCTGAGATTGCACGCATCCTGCGCCCCAGTGGCGCGCATGTTTTCACCGTACCGATTTACTCTCACGCAAAAACCTTACTGCGCGCCAAGCCATCGAGTACCGGAATACATCATATCGAACCACCTGATTATCACGGTAATCCGGTCGATCCGAACGGCTCCTTAGTGGTGAGGGAATGGGGCAGGGATATTGTCGACTTTATTTCCGAGCATAGCGGTTTAAAGACAACGCTCTATTCTGGCAAAGATCTAAAACACGGAATTGACGGTGAGTTTTTGGATGTTTTGGTGAGCCGCAAAACTCGTGGACGCAAGTAAATTTCTGAAATACGAAACAAGACGAATCAGTTAGTGCGCAAAAAAAATCTTAGACGCAGAAATTGCGAAAGATCGCAGAAAATGGATATTCGGCGCTGTGTTGGTGTGTCTATTGTTGTTTATCCTGGCAATGATTCGCTTTCCCGTGTCGTCGAAAGTGGTTTATGGAACTACCGGCGGAATTACTTGTTCCTCAAACAGAGGGGCGGATAAAACCTAGGGTATTAGTTGAGCTTGATACCAATCGTAAAATAATAGCGAAATTTCCATATGTAGGAATGTTTCAAAAAATGATAGAGCTGAGATTTCCGAAACCAAAACTCTTTTTGGAATACGTTCCTATACATTTATTCGTTATCTCGATTCCGCGGATAAAAACAAATAGTCCGTAGGGCGGATTAGCGTAGCGTAATCCGCCAAATGGGTTTTGCCGGTTAATATGTGGAGGGTATATGCGTAATGCATTACCTCGTACGAGGGAATCTACTTTAAAAAACTTTTCGTCTCGGCAGAACACAAAGGGAATAAGAACAATGGTAGGAGCAAACTTCGATCGCGATTGGTTTTAGTTGGATTCCATGCTTAGATCCGCAAAGCGCATGCGTCCCTGCGCTGGCTTTTTCCTGCTTACGCAGGTATCACATTGTTGTCTTTCATCGCCGCGAGGCACGCCTCCTGCAAAGGTGTTTCTCTTTTCCCCTCGCGTCCGAGCGAGCCGACCGACGCCTGTGTTGTGAAGGAATAGCCCGCTGGGGCGCACCAAGGAACGGTGCGAGCCGTCCTCCAGGGATCAGGGACGTGCCTGTAGGACGGCCCCTGAAACAACACCAGGAAGGTGGGAATCCATAGTTTGTTATTTTAAAGAACAAACTATGGACGCAGCGAGCGCGAAAGATGGTTTTGGTGACTTTTGCCAAAGCAAAAGTCACTCGCCGTAAGGGCGAAACAAAATTCACAACTTAGTTACAGTACTTAAGCTTTTGGGCGAGGTGAGTGCTAGTTGGGATTTTTATATAGGAAATTTCAAGATTATATTCAAAACTCCAACCATTCCATTATCTCGCAAGCCGCGTTTAGCAACCCATCCGCCCCCCAATCACCAGGACAATCATTGTCACTCAAATAACCAAACATCGCTACCAATGTTGTCATGCCGGCACGGTTGCCGGCTTCGACATCGCGTTTGGCATCGCCAACATAAATAGTTGATTCCGGTTTTCCTTGCGCAAGTTTGCAGGCGTGCAGTAACGGTTCGGGATGGGGCTTGCGTTTTTCCAGCGTGTCACCGCTGATGATGCAAGTCGCGCGATCAAATAATTCCAGTTTTTGCATCAATGGATCGGTTAAATAAGCGGGTTTATTGGTCACTACACCCCAGGGGATGCCAGCTTGATCACATCGATCGAGTAAGTCATGCATGCCGTCAAACAAGCGAGTCTCTTCGCATAACCAGTGAGCATAGTGTTCCAGTAAACGTTGTCTCAGTTCTTCTGCGTATGAATCTATAATAGTGGCATCGAATCCTGCTTTAATCATGGCTACAGCGCCGTGAGAAACGGTGGGGCGAATGCTTTCAAAGGGGAGGGGTTCTAATCCTTCTTCTATCCGTACTGTGTTTAGCGCGTGCGCGAGATCGGGCGCTGTGTCGGCCAGGGTTCCATCGAGATCGAGCAGCAGGGTCCGGTGTTTATGCCTCATGCCGCGCGGTACGGGCAATATAGTTAACGTCGACGCCGGGTGCTAACCAATAATTTTTTGTTAGGGGGTTATAGTGCATGCCGATCAATTCCTGTACCGATAGCCCTGCTTTTATGCACCAGGAATGCAGTTCTGAAGGTTTAATGAGTTTTTCGTATTCGTGCGTGCCTTTGGGTAGAAGATTCAAAACATATTCTGCGCCGACAATGGCGAACAACCAGGACTTGGGATTACGATTGATAGTGGAGAAGTATACGGTCCCACCGGGTTTTACCATGCTTGCACAGGCCGTTATTGTCGACGACGGATCGGGTACATGTTCCAACAGTTCCATACAGGTGACAACGTCGAACTCTGCAGCGCGTTGCTTAGCTAAATCTTCTGCGCTGATTTTTTGATAGTCCAACGTCAGCTCGTTTTCCATCGCATGTAGTTTGGCTACCGATAACGGCGCGTCGCCCAGATCGATACCGGTTACCGTCGCACCTTTAGCCGCCATGGCCTCGGCCAGGATACCGCCACCACAACCGACATCGAGTACTTTCTTACCGTTCAGTGGCGAATGCTCATCGATATACTCGAGCCGCAGCGGATTGATTTGATGTAAGGGTTTGAATTCGCTGTTGGGGTCCCACCAGCGCACCGCCAGTGCTTCGAATTTGGATATTTCGCCAGGGTCGACATTTTGCGAAGATGTTGTTTGAGCCATGATGTACTAGTCTACCAGCGCGAATTCGGCAATTTGCGAGGCAAAGATTGTTGCTTCATTTAAAATGGCTTTTTGGTCGATAGTCAACAATTGGCCTGAGCGCATCAACGGTTTTCCTGCTATCCAAACATCACTGATTTGATCACGTCCCGCACTGTAGACGATTTGTGCAATGGGGTCGTAGACCGGTTGGGTACGGATATCCGATAAGTTAATCGCGACAATATCCGCGGCTTTGCCCACCACTAGTGAGCCTATTTGATCGTTTCTACCGAGCGCCCGCGCCCCCCCAATCGTTGCCACGCGTAAAGCCTCTTTAGCCGGTAACGCCAACGGATCCCCCTTTGCACCTTTTGCTAGCATGGCGGCGGTGCGCATCTCACCAATCATGTCGAGGTCGTTGTTGCTGGCCGCACCGTCTGTGCCGAGCGCTACGTTTACTCCTGCGTCGATTAAGGATTGTACCGGACAAGTACCGCTGGCGAGTTTGAGGTTGGATTCCGGGCAGTGCACTACGTTCACGCTATGATTGGCCACCGCCGAAATTTCATCGTCGATGAGCTGGGTCATATGCACAGCCAGCAAACGTGAGTTCAATAACTCGAGCTGACTCAATCTTTCCAAAGGCCGTACGCCGTAACGTGCGGTTGCTTCCTGGATTTCGTGCGCAGTTTCGTGCACATGTATATGTACCGGAATATCCAATTCGTCCGCCAGTACCCGTATGCGTTTGAGTGATTCGTCCGACACTGTGTAAGGGGCATGCGGTGCAAACGCAGTGAATATGAGATCGGAGTGCCGGTAGTCGTCATGTACCTGAATGCCTTTTTCTAGATATTCGTCCGCATTCGATGCCCAAATAGTGGGTGATTCCAACATGATTAATCCGACACAGGCGCGCATACCCGCCACTTCCGCACGTTGCGCGGTAACATCTGGAAAATAATACATGTCATTAAAACAAGTGACACCACCGCGTAGCATTTCGGCAATCGCAAGGTCACTGCCAATACGGACGAATTCTTCACTCGCCCATTTCGCTTCCGCCGGCCAGATATGATTTTGTAACCAATCCATTAACGGTAAATCATCCGCGTAACCCCGTAGCAAAGCCATGGCTGCATGGGTGTGGGCATTAATCAGTCCCGGAATAAGTACGTGATTGGGCAAGTCAACGGTTTCCGTTGGCTGAAACGACGTGGCAAGTTCCGCAGTGGGACTGATCGTAACAATTTCGCTGTCTTTTATCGCTACGGAATGTTGTGGTAATGCAATATTGTCCGGTTCAACCGGCGCGATCCACTTGGCGTTGATGAGAAGATCTACGGCTTGCATGGACACAAGATACATGGTTGACTCGACCGGATACAAGCTATTAAGCGATACCGATGAGTACCAAGGCATTCGATTCCATCCGCGCTATACTTTGGGTAGACGATCATTTCCGGTTACTGGATCAGCGATTGTTGCCGACCGAAGAAGTTTTCCTAGAAATGGGGACCGCTGCGGATACGGCAAAGGCCATTCGCGACATGGTGGTGCGCGGTGCACCGGCGATCGGAATTACTGTGGCTTATGGCGCCGTGCTCGCGGCACGGCAACGATTTGAAGATGATCGGAAGAATTGGTGCGAAGCTTGGCTACAAGACCTAGATGAGCTCAGCAAGGCAAGGCCGACGGCGGTAAATGCGGTTTGGGCGGTAAATCAGATGAAGTCAGCAGCCGACAATATTGGCAACGATAACCCCGTTTCCCGGTTACTACAAACCGCGCAAGAAATACACCATAACGATATTAAAGGGAACTACCGTATCGGCGAACTAGGTCAAAGTTTGCTGGCGAAAAACTCCGCCGTGTTAACCCATTGCAACACCGGTGCTTTAGCAACCGGGGGTTACGGTACGGCCCTGGGCGTTGTTCGCGCGGCTGCTGAACAGGGTAAGATTGACAAAGTTTTTGCCGATGAAACTCGCCCCTGGTTACAGGGCTCTCGTCTGACCGCTTGGGAACTCGTAAAAGAAGGAATACAGGTCAAGCTCATTGCCGATTCGGCCGCTGCCTCGTTGATGCGTCACGGTAAGGTCGACTGTGTCATCGTTGGGGCGGACCGTGTTGCCGCCAATGGTGATGTTGCCAATAAGATTGGCACCTATGCTTTGGCGGTATGCGCCGATGCTCATAATATCCCATTCTATGTAGCGGCGCCGGTCAGCACCATTGATGTGAGCACGGTTCGCGGCGAAGACATCGCCATAGAGATTCGTGCGGAAGAGGAATTGCTCCGGCTTGGTGATTGCGCCATAGCGGCACCTGGCGCCCACGCCTATAACCCGGTGTTCGACATCACCCCAGCTGATTTGATACAGGCCATCATTACCGACCATGGAATTGTTGTGCATCCTAACAACGAAAAAATCAAGCGGTTGATGGCTCAAATATGAGCCCTATCAAGACGTCTTTCAGGTAAGAAACGGCTTCGTTTAAACAAGCTAAATCTGGTACAATTTCAAAGCTTTGGCGCCCATAAAACTCCGGGTAAAAAGGCCTTCCTCCGGGTTTGCTTTACCAGCATTTTTTACCGTCAGGTTGTAACCCCTGACATGACGAACTGAACTCAATGGATTCGATTGCGAAAGAGACGATTCCGGCTAATTTAGAGCAGGAAATGCGCCGCTCGTATCTGGATTACGCCATGAGTGTAATCGTAGGGCGGGCGTTGCCGGATGTGCGTGATGGCTTAAAGCCGGTGCACCGCCGGGTGTTGTATGCCATGGCCGAACAAGGCATCGACTGGAACAAATCGTATAAAAAATCAGCTCGTGTGGTTGGGGATGTCATGGGTAAATATCATCCCCATGGTGATACCGCTATCTATGACACCATCGTACGCATGGCTCAGCCATTTTCGCTGCGTTACCCGTTAATTGACGGGCAGGGTAACTTTGGGTCGGTGGATGGTGATGCACCGGCCGCGATGCGTTACACCGAGATTCGTTTGGCGCGCTTCGCCAGTGAGTTATTGGAAGATATTGATAAGGACACCGTTGAGTTCGGGCCTAACTATGACGAATCGGAAACCCAGCCCCTGGTGTTGCCGACACGGGTGCCGAATCTATTGGTCAATGGTTCGGCCGGTATTGCAGTGGGTATGGCAACCAATATACCGCCACATAATTTGCGTGAAACCATAGCCGCTTGTTTGGCTTTAATTGACAACGAGGCCATTACCACCAGCGAATTGATGGAATATATATCTGGCCCCGATTTCCCTACCGCCGGCGTTATTAATGGCAGCCGTGGCATACGCGAGGCTTACGAAACCGGGCGCGGTAAGATTTATGTGCGCGCACGCGTTGATATCGAAACCAACGATAAGACTGGCCGGCAAGCGATTATCGTTAACGAATTACCATATCAAGTTAATAAAGCTCGATTGTTAGAAAAAATAGCGGAGTTGGTTAAGACCAAACGTCTCGAGGGAATATCGGGTTTGCGCGACGAGTCGGATAAGTCCGGTATGCGCATGGTGATTGAACTTCGCCGTGGAGAAGTGCCGGAAGTGGTACTTAACAATCTTTATAAATTCACCCAAATGCAAACTGTATTTGGTATCAATATGGTGGCGCTGGTGAACAATCAGCCACGATTGTTCAATCTTAAAGAGATGCTGGAAGCGTTCGTGCGCCACCGCCGCGAAGTGGTCACCCGGCGCACCATTTTTGATTTACGCAAGGCGCGTGATCGTGTGCACGAGCTCGAAGGTCTTGCGGTGGCACTTGCCAATATCGATGCGGTGATCGCCTTAATCAAAGCTTCGGGGAGTCCAGCCGAAGCTCGCCAGCAACTAGTTGAGCAAGTTTGGGAAGCGGGTCCTGTCGCAACCATGCTGGAGCGCCGTGAAGCGAATTTATCCAAACCGGAAGGCGTATCCGATGGTTTGGGGTTGACGGATGACGGTTATCGATTGTCCGAAGCGCAAGCCCAAGCTATTTTGGAATTGCGTTTGCACCGTTTGACTGGATTAGAACAGGATAAGCTACGCAAAGAGTACGAAGATGTTCTCGACAAGATTATAGATTTACTGGATATCCTGCAATCCACGGATCGATTAATGAAGGTGATCCGTGGTGAACTCACCGAGATTCGCGACCGTTATGGTGATGAGCGTCGCACCGAGATTGTGACGACTCAACAGGATCTGTCGCACGAAGATCTAATTGCCGAAGAGGATGTGGTAGTGACACTGTCCCATGCGGGTTATGCTAAATCACAACCGATTTCGGATTACCGTGCGCAACGCCGGGGGGGTAAGGGCAAGATCGCGACCCGCACCAAAGATGAAGACTTTGTCAGTTCCATGTTCGTCGCTAATACGCACGATACCGTGTTGTGTTTTTCCAATCTTGGGAAAGTGTATTGGCTTAAGGTGTATCAATTGCCCCAAGCGGGCAGGGTGGCCCGTGGCAAACCATTGGTCAATTTATTGCCACTGGAGGACCACGAAAAAGTCACTGCGGTACTACCCGTACGTGAATATTCCAGCGACCAATTTATCGTCATGGCGACTTCGGCGGGGATTCTAAAAAAGTGCACCCTGGAAAGCTTTTCCCGGCCACGTCCGTCGGGTATTCGTGCTATCGATTTGCGTGACAGCGATGAATTGGTAGGAGTCGGTATCACTGACGGCGGTAATGATATTTTGCTGTTCAGTGATGCCGGTAAAGCCGTGCGGTTTCTTGAAAGCGATGTGCGTCCCATGGGCAGAACCGCACGCGGTGTGCGTGGTATCAAGTTAAAAAGTGGCGAGAAATTGATATCGCTTATTACAACCCTGCATGATCAAACCGATAATCTAACAGTACTCACCTGCACCCAACGTGGTTTTGGTAAGCGGACGCCATTGAGTGACTATCCGGTGCGCCGGCGTGGTGGATCAGGTGTTATTTCGATACAAGTGAAAGGCCGCAACGGCCCGGCGGTGAGCGCCCATTTGGTAACGGACGATGACGAAGTGATGTTGATAACCGACGGTGGCACCTTGATTCGGACACGGGTGAAGGAAATTTCCGTGGTCGGACGGAATACCCGGGGCGTACGGGTGATTAACCTGCATGAGGAAGAAAGTCTGATCGGCGTCGGCAAAGTGGACGATACAGGGGACGAAAACAACGTAGATGAGATCAGTGCGCAAGCCAAACAAGGAATAAATAGTGCCGATGAACCAATCGACGATTATGGCGATAACGGTGGCGACGAATAATTAAGAACGTTATGAGTATTGAAAAGCGTCTGCGTGAATTCCGCGATCAGATTGATAAGATCGATGACGATATTCTCGCTTTGTTGAATAAGCGCATCGAATGTGCCAGCGCGATTGGGCAAATCAAATCAGAAATCGACTCGCCCGCCTACAAACCGGAGCGAGAGGCGCAAGTGTTGCAACGTTTATGTGAAATCAATCCGGGTCCGGTCAAAAACGAGGAAATTGTCCGTTTATTTCGCGAGATCATGTCCGTTAGTCGCGGGGCGGAAGTGGGGTTGCGGGTGGCCTACCTGGGTCCGGACGGTTCTTATTCGCAGGCGGCCGCACTGAAGCATTTTGGACAATCGATTGCGCCTTGTGCTGAATCGACTATAGACGACGTGTTCAGAGCGGTCGAATCCGGGGCAGCGGACTTTGGTGTGTTGCCAGTGGAAAATTCAGTCGAGGGTGGTGTTACCAATACGTTAGATCGGTTGGTGGAAACTCCCAAAAATGTATGTGGCGAAATTTACCTCGCCATTCATCACTGTCTTTTGTCTAAATGCCGAAATCGTTCCGACATTAAAACGGTGTTAGCGCATGCTCAATCCTTGGCCCAATGCCGGCAATGGTTGGCGATGCATTTACCCAATGCCGAGTTAATCAGCGTCGCTAGTAATTCGGAGGCTGCATGCCAGGTGGCAAACATGGGTAGCAGTGCGGCGATTGCCGGTGCCGGTGCTGCAGAACTGTATGGGTTAAACGTGCTGGACCGTAACATTGAAGACCGTGCCGGCAACACCACGCGTTTTCTGGTTCTGGGCGGTTTGAAAACTGAGTCCAGCGGCGCGGACAAAACCAGTTTATTGTTATCGGCTAAAAATCGTCCGGGCGCTCTCTATCGATTGTTGCAACCGATGGTGGAACACGATGTCAGTATGACACGTATCGAATCGCGACCCTCGCGTACTGGTGTATGGGAATACGTGTTTTTCATTGATGTGGAAGGGCATCGCAACGACGATAGTTTGGAAAAAGTGTTAAGCGCGTTGGAACAGGAGGCGTCGTTGCTAAAAATTTTGGGTTCCTATCCCAGGGATGTTCAATGAACCAGTCCGATGACTGAGGGGTTTAACCCTGTCGCCATCGCGGCGCCTGGGGTTGCCGGCATTCGACCTTATCAACCGGGTAAACCGGTGGAAGAACTGGAGGCAGAGCTTGGCATCGCGAATGCCGTTAAGCTGGCTTCCAATGAAAACCCGCGCGGACCATCACCCAAAGCAGTTCAGGCGATTGAGTCGATTCTCCCGGAATTATCTCGTTATCCCGATGGCGGCGGTGTAGTGTTAAAACGGGCGTTGGGGGCGAAGCTCGGTGTCGCCGATGAGCAGATTACATTAGGTAATGGATCAAACGATGTCCTGGAGCTGGTAGTACGGGCTTTCGCCACTGAACACAATAGCGTGGTTTTTTCCGAACATGCTTTTGCCGTTTATCCATTAGCGACTCAGGCTGTGGGAGCACAAAGCATAGTTGTCCCAGCGAAGGAGTGGGCGCACGATCTTGATGCTATGGCAAAAGCAATGACCTCGGCCACAAGAGTTATGTTTATTGCCAACCCGAATAATCCCACCGGCACCTGGGTGCGTAAGGACGAGCTGGATGAGTTTTTGACGAGTGTTCCGGATCACGTGATCGTCGTTCTGGATGAAGCTTACTTCGAATATGTCATGGAGGACGACTACCCTAACGGAATCGAGTATTTAGACCGGCATCCGAACCTTGTCGTGACCCGAACTTTTTCTAAGGTCTATGGTTTAGCCGGTTTACGTATTGGCTACGGCATTTCAAGCTGCGCCATTGCGGATTTGTTAAACCGCATTCGCCAACCATTTAATGTCAATAGTCTTGCCCAGGCTGCTGCTTTAGCGGCGTTAGACGATGACGACTATGTCGATCAAAGTAAGCGTTTGAATCACTCCGAGTTGCAACGTTTGTGTGTCGAGATCAAAAAACTAGGATTGTCTTATATCGAATCGGCAGGGAATTTTGTCAGTATTGATTTAGGTCGGCCAGCAGATTCGATCTATGATATTTTGTTGGAGCAAGGCGTAATCGTACGCCCTGTTGCAAACTACGGTATGCCAAATCATTTACGCGTAACGATTGGCCTACCGGAGGAGAATGATCGTTTTTTGAACACATTGAAAAGTTGTTTGGACAAACCTTAGGCGAAAGTTGTCTTCCCCCCAGAACGGATGAGTTCTTCCGAACTATTTGATCGTGTCATCATTGCCGGTGTCGGTTTGATCGGTGGTTCCATGGCTTTGGCCATGAAACAACATGGCCTCGCCCGGGAAATTGTCGGTACCGGTCGCAAGGTCGAGAATCTTCGCTTAGCTGTGGAGTTAGGGGTTGTAGACCGTTACACTGAATCTATCGAAGACGAAGTAAATCATGCCGAGTTAGTAGTGATGGCTGTACCGGTCGACGCGATGGGCGAGTTATTCCTCCGTATTACGCCACATCTTTCGCAAAGTACTCTTGTCACCGATGTTGGCAGTGTGAAAGGCGCGGTTGTGCAGATGGCACAGCGTCACTTTGGTCATTATGTTCAAAATTTCGTCCCCGGTCATCCAGTGGCGGGTACGGAGCATTCCGGTGTGCGGGCCGCTTTTGCTGAGCTGTTTGTTGCGCATCCGATTATCCTGACTCCAACATTCCAAACCGATGCACAGGCGACCGAGCGCGTAACACAGCTGTGGGAAAGTATCGGTGGCAACGTTCTGGAAATGAATGTCGAGGAACATGACCGGATATTGGCGGCGACCAGTCATTTACCGCATATGCTGGCCTATGCTCTGGTCAATCATTTAACTAAGCAATCGGAAAGCGACGTATTTTTTGAACTCGCCGCCGGTGGGTTTTATGATTTTACCCGTATCGCTTCCAGCGATCCGGTGATGTGGCGGGACATTTGTTTGCACAACTCACGCGAGATTGCCAAGGATATTCGAAGTTTGTCGAAAGACCTTGAGTTTATCGCGCAAAAAATCGAGGATAGTGATGGCATTGCATTAAAACAACTATTTGAGCAGGCGAAAACCACCCGAAGCCGGGTAGCGGATTACCGACAGCAACGCATCGAAGCGGCGAAAAAATAACATTGGATTACCGGATCGCACCCGGCGGTAGCCTCAGAAACGAAGTCGAAATTCCCGGCGATAAATCGATCAGCCATCGTGCCGTTATGTTGACATCCGTTGCTAACGGTACGTCCGAGATTTCCGGTCTGTTATTGGGGGAAGACGTGCGTGCGTCCATCGCAGCTTTTGAACAAATGGGCGTGCACATTGAGCAGTCAAGCGACAACGATCCCATCGTTGTTCATGGCGTTGGCAGGGATGGGTTGAGTGCGCCGGCAAACAATCTGGATATGGGAAATTCTGGTACGGGCATGCGTTTACTGGCCGGTTTGTTGTGTGGTCAACTATTTTCCAGCACCTTAATTGGTGATGAATCTCTAAGCCGGCGGCCCATGCAACGCATTGTGACTCCCCTGCAGTCGATGGGTGCTTCGATACAGTCCGCGCAACAAGGAACTCCGCCATTGAATATTGCACCTGGTCAGTTACACGGTATCCATTATGAATTGCCAATAGCGAGCGCCCAGGTAAAGTCGGCAGTGCTGCTGGCAGGGTTGTACGCTGAGGGGCAGACGACGGTGACGGAATTCGAACCAACTCGCGACCACACCGAACGCATGCTGACCGCGCTGGGTTATCCGTTGCAGCGCGCCGAGCATGCGGTCGCAGTAGAAGGTGGCCACGAGTTACAAGGGGTAGACATAATAGTTCCAGGCGATATTTCATCCGCGGCGTTTTTTATGGTCGGTGCTTGTATCGCTAACGGTTCGTCAATCGTCATGAAAAATATCGGCGTTAACCCCACTCGTACTGGCGTCATCGAAATACTTCGTCTAATGGGCGCATCCATTGAATTAGAACAGCAGCGGTTTTTCGGCAGTGAACCGGTAGCGGATTTGGTGATCAGTGCGGGAACATTACAGGGTATTATTATTCCTACCGAATTGGTGCCGCCGGCAATAGACGAATTTCCGGCAATCGCCGTTGCGGCGGCATGTGCACGGGGCGACACGGTACTCACAGGTGCCAAAGAATTGCGTGTAAAAGAGAGTGATCGTATCAGTGCAATAGTGACCGGACTTGGCAGCATCGGCATAGAGGCATCGGAATCTCCCGATGGCTTCACTATTCATGGAGGCAACATATCCGGTGGCAGCGTAGATAGTCAGGGTGATCACCGCATTGCTATGGCTTTTGCCATAGCCGGTTTGATGGCCGAGCGACCCGTTATCATAAAGAACTGCGACAATGTCGCAACCTCTTTTCCGGATTTTCACAAAATTGCTTCAAAAGCAGGTCTGCGTGTGTCACTCGTAACATGAGTATGAGTCCAAGCGGCGGGCCTGACGTACCGGTACTCGCGTTAGACGGTCCCAGCGGTTCGGGCAAAGGTGCGGTGGGAGTTAAAGTGGCCGAAACCTTGTCATGGCGCTATCTGGATAGCGGCGCACTGTATCGTATTGTCGGTTTGTTGGCCAAACGGCAAGGCATCACGCTGGACGATACACCCAGTCTGGCCAAATTAGCCGGTGACATAACCATATCTATGCATTTACCAGGTGACGGAGTGGTTCAGATCTTGCTTGACGATAAAGAAATTAGCGGGGCAATTCGCGGCGAAACCATAGGACAAGCCGCTTCCCAAGTAGCAGCCCTACCCGAGGTGCGTGAGAGCTTGATCACACTGCAGCGCGCGGCGCTAAAGCCCCCGGGACTGGTTGCTGATGGACGTGATATGGGCACGGTTATCTTCCCAGATGCACTGCTCAAAGTGTATCTCACAGCGAGTGTCGAGGTTCGTGCGCAAAGGCGATATAAGCAGTTGATAGAAAAGGGTTTTGATGTTACTCTCCCGCAGCTTCGCGACGCTGTGGAAAGACGGGATCGGCGAGACAAGACACGCGCGAATTCGCCGTTAGTGGCAGCTAAAGACGCCATCGTGATTGATACTTCACCGTTAACCCTGGATGAAGTGATTACGCGGGTGATTGACGAGCTGGAACAACGGCTAGCGAAAAGCGATTACGTTACAGCGTAGAAACCATGGTTGCTGTTTAGAGATTGATTTAAATTTTTAAGGTTGTTTATTGATTAAGGTTGTTTATTGATTAAGGTTGTTTATTGATATGACAGAAAGTTTTGCCGAGCTATTTGAAAGCAGTGAAGCCAATAAGGCGATCCGTCCGGGTGAGGTCATTATTGGTGAAGTAATCGAGGCAGGCGAAGATGTAGTGATTGTAAATGCGGGCTTGAAGTCGGAAGCTGAGATACCCGCTTATCAATTCCGTGATGAAAGCGGCGCCATGACGGTGAAGGTCGGTGATCAAGTGGAAGTCGCCATCGAGACATTAGAAGACGGTTTTGGTCAAACCCGTTTATCACGCGAAAAAGCGTGCCGGGCCAGAGCCTGGGAACAATTGGAAAAAGCGCACCAAGAGGAAGCCATCGTCACGGGTGTAATCACTGGCAAGGTCAAGGGTGGGTTTACCGTGTCCGTAAATGACTTGCGCGCGTTTCTACCCGGTTCATTGGTGGATACCCGGCCGGTGAAAGACTCGGCTTATCTGGAGGGCAAAGAGCTGGAGTTCAAAGTAATCAAGCTGGATCGTTTGCGTAACAACGTCGTCGTATCGCGCCGTGCGGTAGTGGAAAACGAATTGTCCGCCGAACGCGAAGCCTTATTGGAAAACCTGGAAGAAGGCCAGATAGTGAAGGGCGTAGTCAAGAACCTGACCGATTATGGTGCATTCGTGAATTTGGGTGGCATTGACGGTTTGCTGCATATCACAGACTTGGCTTGGCGCCGTGTCAAACATCCGTCCGAGGTGCTGGAAGTGGGCCAAGAAGTCGAAGCTCGGGTGCTGAAATTTGACCGTGAGAAAAACCGGGTGTCGTTAGGGCTAAAACAACTGGGTGACGATCCTTGGGTCGATTTGCCACGTCGGTATCCGGAAGGTACGCGTGTGTTTGGTAAGGTCACCAATATTACCGATTACGGTGCGTTTGTCGAAATCGAAGAAGGCGTCGAAGGTCTAGTGCATGTCTCGGAGATGGACTGGACCAATAAAAATGTTCATCCTTCCAAGCTCTGTCACTTGGGTGATGAAGTCGAAGTCATGATTCTGGACATCGATGTCGAACGCCGGCGTATTTCGCTAGGCATGAAACAGTGCACACCGAACCCATGGGAAGAATTTGCCGCAACCCACAACAAGAACGATGTGATTACCGGCACGATTAAGTCCATCACCGATTTTGGTGTGTTTATCGGATTGGAAGGCGGTATCGACGGGCTTATCCATCTGAGTGATTTGTCCTGGGATCGCCCCGGTGAAGAAGCGGTACGCGACTTCACCAAGGGTGACGAAGTGACGGCGGTGGTGTTAGCAGTCGATCCGGAACGAGAACGTATCTCTCTCGGCATTAAACAGGCCAGTGCCGATCCGTTTACCAGTTATGTCAATGAGCACAGCAAGGGCAGTGTGGTGTCGGGTACGGTAACATCAGTCGACGCCAAGGGCGCCGTGGTCAATCTGGGTGATTCCATTGAAGGTTATCTACGTGCCTCGGAGTTATCCCGCGACCATGTCGAAGACGCGCGAACCGTGCTAAAGGTTGGTGACAACGTCGATTCCAAGATTACCAGTATAGAACGTAAGAACCGCCGTATAACATTGTCAGTCAAGGCGCTGGAATTGGAACGAGAAGGCGAAGCAGTCGAAGAATACGCCCGCAAATCCAGTGTGTCCGGAACGACACTGGGTGACAAGTTAAAAGAACAACTATCGAAAACCAGTACTTCTTGATCGAAGTTACTCGACCTGCAGTACAACTGCCAGAGGTAACTACCATGACCAAGTCAGAGTTGATAGACCAGCTTGCGGCGGAGCAACCGCAATTGGCCCACCGCGATGTGGAACTAGCAGTTAATGGGATTTTAGATCGCATGAGCGATGCCCTGACCAATGGCGACCGGATCGAAGTGCGCGGCTTTGGCAGTTTATCCCTGCATCATCGACCATCACGCATAGGGCGTAATCCGAAAACCGGCGAAGCGGTACATGTGCCGCAAAAGTATGTACCACACTTCAAACCTGGCCGGGAATTACGCGAACGTGTCGATCAAAGTCTGCATGCGGGTACACCGTTAACCCAGTATAAGGAATCCGCATGAAAACCATTCTTTATTTGTGCGTTCTTTTGGCTGTCGTCGTATTCGGTCTCACCTTTGCCCACAAGAACCCGGGAGATGTCGCTATTAGTTATTACGGATTTAGTGGTGAATGGCGTTTGATCATCGTGTTATTAGTTACCTTTATTGCGGGTGCGTTGTTCGGATTGTTGTTAACCGCAATTTCTAACCTGAAAGTGCGACGCCAGTTATCCCAGGCTAAACGGGAGATCAAAAAAACTTCTAAAGAACTGTCGGCGGCTAAGTCCTTAAGCGTCAAATAAAACTTTCGTAATGGATCCGGTTTGGTTGCTCCTGTTGTTGCCGGCTGCGGCGGCCTCCGGCTGGTTTGCGGCCGGCCGTGGGTCGGCTTTTGGACGCAAAAAAGACTCCAATCAATTGCCCGGTGCCTATTTCCGTGGACTGAATTTCTTGATCAACGAACAACCCGACAAAGCCATCGAGTTGTTTTTGAAAGTATTGGAAGTCGATACCGAGACGGTCGAGATGCACCTGGCGGTGGGCAATCTGTTTCGCCGCCGTGGTGAAATCGAACGGGCCACACGTATTCATCAAAATCTGGTAGCGAGGCCTAGCCTCGATAGACATCAACGTTCCCAAGCCTTGTACGAATTGGGCCAGGATTATTTTAAAGCCGGTTTATATGATAGGGCGGAACAATTGTTCACTGAGTTGGCCGATACCGCAGACTATGAACAACAAGCACGTAAGTATTTGTTACAAATCTACGATCAAGAAAAAGAATGGGATCGCGCGATTGAAATCGCTGAAATTTTAGCGCAAAAATTCGGACAGAATATGTCCACTGTGGCTGCACAATATTATTGTGAGCTGGCGGAAGCAGCGATCACCGAAGGACGTTATGACCAAGCCCAACAAAACGTTTCTGCCGCACTGCAATCCGATCAAGGTTGCGTGCGGGCGACTATACAAGCCGGTCGTTTGTATGCCCTGCACGGGGATCATAAAAAAGCGGTGGCTGCTTGGCGTACCATTGAACATCAGAATCACGCCTATCTCGGTGAGGTCGTGGATTTGATTTCCAATAGCTATCGTGCCTTGGGTGATTTGGATAGCTTGCAAGACTTTTTACGTCTGGCGCTACAAAAACATCGAGATGTAAAACTAATGCTTGCACTGACGGAAACAATGGATAGCCGTAGCGGGGGTGAAAAAGCAGAACGCTTTCTAGTGGATTGGTTGCGTCGCTATCCGACGTTACATGGTTTATACCGGCTTATCCAACTTAAACTCAGGCACACGCAAGGACCAGCGAAAAAGGATTTGAAACTACTCGAAGGAATGATTGGCGGTATTTTGCGTAAAGAATCCAGCTATGAATGCAGACAATGTGGTTTCTCCGGTCGCTCCTTGCATTGGCAATGTCCGGGTTGCAAAGGGTGGAATAGTATTACACCCAGTATCACTTTGCCGCTTGAACCGGCGTTACAAGAATTACCGAATGTGAGTACAGTGTTGAGCAAATCTGTTGAGTAAAATGGGGACAACTCAGGACAAATTACATTTGTTAACAGTTTAACTCTTGCACTGAAAATTTATTCTGCTAAAGTGCGCCCGTGCTCACATGAGGTGAGTACCTTAATCATTCACTTTTAAATGGAACACATGGAGGTTCTTCACTGATGAAGACAATTCGTAATATCCTCGTTTTTGCTACTCTCTCCCTCTTTTCTGCAATTGCGTTTGCCGGTCCGGTAAACATCAACACTGCCGATGCCGATAGCTTGGCTGAAAATATCAAAGGTGTCGGCCCCAAGACTGCCGCCAAGATCGTCTCTTACCGCGAGACCAACGGTCCTTTCGGCACCGTGGATGAGTTGCAGCAAGTTAAGGGCGTTGGTCCTAAGACTATCGAGAAAAATCGCGATGTACTCAATGTCGAGGGTTCATTCGGCGAATAATTACCGGTAAAATACGGCCGCTCTCGGTCGACTGATGGAAAGGGTGCCAGTGGCACCCTTTCTTTTTGGACTGATATCCCAACGCATAACCACGCCTTTCGGGTGACAACATTAAGTAACTGATTTTTCCAGATGAATGTGACGATAATTGGTACGGGTTACGTCGGATTGGTAACCGGGTCGTGTTTCGCCGAAGTGGGTAATCACGTTGTTTGTGTCGACAACGACGCCGACAAAATCGACTGTTTGCGCTCAGGCGATATTCCCATCTACGAACCGGGGTTAGAAGCCCTCGTCGCTGAAAATGTTGGTGCCGGGAGGTTACAATTTACCACCCATCTTAAGCAGGGTGTGGCGCACGGCGATGTGTTGATGCTCGCGGTGGGTACACCACCGGATGAGGATGGTTCAGCCGATTTGAAACATATTCTCGCAGTGGCTGAGGAAATTGGCGACGCACTGACGGACTATCGTGTCATCGTGACGAAGTCCACCGTTCCTGTCGGCACTGCCGATAAAGTGCGTGAACGTATTTCTGAGCGGTTAAAAGTCAGGGAAGCCGATGTCGAATTCAGTGTGGTGTCCAACCCGGAATTTTTGAAAGAAGGGGCGGCGATCGAAGACTTCCTGAAACCCGATAGGGTGATAATTGGCGCGGACGATGAACGTAGCGCTGACATTATGCGTCATTTGTATGCGCCGTTTAATCGCAATCACGAACGTGTCATCATGATGGGCATACGTTCCGCCGAGCTGACCAAGTACGCCGCGAATGCAATGTTGGCAACAAAAATTTCATTTATCAATGAAATCGCGAACTTGTCCGAACGACTCGGTGCGGACATAGAGTCAGTACGACGCGGCATTGGTGCCGATCCACGTATTGGTTATGATTTTATTTATCCCGGTTGTGGTTATGGTGGTTCGTGCTTCCCTAAAGACGTTCAGGCTTTGTATCGTACCGCGCAAAGCCATGACTATGAATCCCGCGTGCTCGCCGCGGTTGAGGCGGTAAACAACGATCAGAAAAGAGTATTGCTGGATAAAGCGTTGGTGCACTTTGACGGCCATTTGGGCGGTCGCCGGTTCGCTGTGTGGGGATTAGCTTTTAAACCTGATACCGATGACGTGCGTGAGGCTCCCAGCCGGGTGATAATGGAAGGACTTTGGCAACAGGGAGCCAGTGTCGCAGCCTACGATCCGGTGGCGACGGAGGAAATAAAACGCGTCTATGGCGAGCGCGATGATCTCGTTCTTAATAACGAAAATCCCTATACGGTGTTGGACCAGGCGGATGCGTTGTTCATTGTTACTGAGTGGAAGATGTTTCGCAGCCCTGATTTCACCGAGATAAAACGGCGTCTACAAGGCGACACTATATTCGATGGCCGGAATATTTTTGACCCAAATGCGGCAAAGCAAGCAGGCCTTGTTTATTACGGTATCGGCCGGGGCGAAGTATAATGATCCGCCAGTGAAAAATCCGCTTTTGGTCAATATTTTATTGATAATGATCTCAAAATAACCATGTACCCATTTGCATATTCGCACTTCCGGTCAGTATCGTTTCGTATTTTCTTCGTTCGATTATTTTGAGATAGATCCATGCCAAACCTGCCTGAGTTCGGGCAAGTCAAAGTTTTGGTGGTTGGTGATATTATGTTAGATCGCTATTGGTTCGGCGATGCGGAGCGTATATCGCCGGAGGCCCCGGTTCCTGTGGTTAATGTAAACGCGATTGAAACTCGAGCCGGTGGTGCGGCCAACGTAGCGGCGAACTTAACAGCTTTGGGCGCGCAATGTCATTTGATTTCCATACTTGGCAAAGATGACGCGGGGAATGAATTGGTGGAAATCTGCCGCAGGGCAAACGTCGCGTGCAATCTTATTTATGATGACTCCACGGCTACGACAACCAAACTACGTGTTATTTCGCGTAACCAGCAGCTACTGAGGGCGGATTTTGAAAATACACCATCGACGATGTCGCTGGATCAATGTGTCGACCAAATGCGAGAGAATCTAGAACAGGCCGATGTCGTTGTATTTTCGGATTATGGGAAAGGTTGTCTTGTCCGGATTGAAACTATGATCGAACTGGCCGTTGATGCAAACAAACCCATTGTCGTGGATCCCAAGGGAAGCGATTTCTCGCGTTATCGTTACGCCAGTTATATCACGCCTAATTTAAAAGAATTTGAGTCGGTGATGGGTGTCTCTGCCGATGACGATAGTTTATCTAGAAATGCATTTTACTTAGTCAAAGAATTGTCGCTTCAGAATTTGTTGATCACCCAAAGCGGTCACGGCATGACGGTATTCAAAGATAACCGGTCCAAGATTCACAGTCCGGCCAACGCAAAAGAGGTATACGACGTGTCCGGTGCGGGCGATACCGTCGTGGCAGTGGTCGCCGCATGTGTGGGTGCTAAGATTTCCGATGAAGTGATGTTAGAGATTGCTAACGCGGCCGCCGGTATCGTGGTGGGAAAACTCGGTACCGCGGTCGCAACCCGGCAGGAACTCGAACAAGTTCTAGGGGGCAGAACCGCATGATTATTGTCACGGGGGGCGCTGGATTTATCGGTTCAAACCTGGTTGCCGGGCTGAATGCCCGCGGGGAAGATCACATCCTTGTTGTGGACAATCTTACCAATGCGGATAAGATCAAAAACATAGCCGATTGCCGGATAAATGATTACCTGGACAAAACGGACTTTCGTCAGCGGATCAATACGAACGAATCGTTTGGATCGGTCGACGCGGTATTTCACCAGGGCGCCTGTTCCGACACCATGCAAACCGATGGGCGCTATGTGATGGACAATAATTATCAATACTCGAAAGAACTGCTGGGATATTGTAGCTCACGCAAAATACCGTTGATTTACGCCTCGTCTGCGTCTGTTTACGGCGACGGAACGGTGTTTGCCGAAGCACCACAAAACGAACAACCGCTTAACGCCTACGCTTATTCGAAGTGGTTGTTCGATTATTATGTTCGCCGACAATCATTGGCTTCGCAACTAGTAGGCCTGCGTTATTTCAATGTTTATGGGAATCGGGAACGGCACAAGGGCCGTATGGCATCGGTGGCGTACCATTTTTTTCGGCAATACCTGCGGTTCGGGCACGTGCGTTTGTTTGAGGGTACCGACGGCTATGCCGATGGTGAACAACGACGTGATTTCATCTATGTGGATGACGTTGTAAAAGTGAATCTTTTCTTGCTTGAAAACCCCGATATCAGCGGAATTTTTAATGTCGGAACCGGCCGTAGTGGTACATTTAACGATGTGGCTTGCGCGGTTATCAATCACTGTAATGGAAGCGCTGATACGCCCGTCAATCTACAAACTGCAGTATCTGAAAATATTATTGAATACATAAGGTTACCAGAATCTCTTTATGGCAAATATCAGAGTTATACTGAAGCGGATATGGGTGCTCTAAGAGCAGCAGGATACCAGGCGGCATTCGCCGATGTTTATTCGGGCGTGGGCGAGTATGTTAACAAGTTGAATGAGCAGGAAGTTGAATGAGACTGAGTAAAGATTGTCCAGCTAACAAGCCGATTTCCAGTTCAAGAAACGAATATTCCGATTTCCCTGCGACACATAAAGATCAAGTATCGTTATCGCGAAGCTGGTATTTGATTTACACGAAACCGCGTCAGGAGGAGGTCGCAGTACGTAATCTGGACCGGCAGCGGTACGAAGTGTTCTTACCTAAAATTCGTCAGGTGCGGCGTCGGCACGGGCGCCGCATGTCTTGTATTGAGCCTATGTTTCCCCGGTATTTGTTTATCTCGCTTGATACCCACCGCGACAATTGGGGGCCGATTCGGTCGACCATCGGTGTGTCGAACATGGTGAAGTTCGGCAACAACCCAGCATGTGTACCTAAGGATTTAGTGGAAATGTTGATAAAGCAAGGAGATGAAAGTGGCGTGCATCGGGTAGACATCGAAGAATTTAAAGCGGGCGGGCGTATTCGTATATGCGAGGGTCCGTTGATGGGGTACGAAGGAATTTTTATTGCCAAAACCAGTCGCGATAGGGTGACCGTGCTATTGGATATTGTTGGTAAACAATCCCGCTTGTTCGTTAATCCGAGCCTTCTCGAAACCCTGGTATAAAAAATCCTAGTTTGCTTTTGTCGCCGAAAGTCATTAAAAACATTGACTTTTCGCAATCCTGGCGTATAGTGTTCAGTCCGTGAACACTAATCATTCGCGGGAAGAGCAACTTACTTTGGAGTTGCTCGAAGCCATTAACGAGCGCAACGATCTTAGTCAGCGCAATCTGGCCAAACATTTGGGTGTCGCCTTGGGTTTGGCTAATTCATACCTCAAACGTTGCGTGCGTAAGGGTTACGTCAAAGTGACCCAGATTCCTGCTAATCGATATCTCTATTATCTTACGCCGGTTGGAATGGCCGAGAAGAGCCGGCTCACCGCGCGTTATTTGTCTACCTCGCTTAATTTTTACCGTCAGGCCAGCGACTCCTGCGAGGCAATATATAAAGACTGTACGCACAACGGCTATGGACGCGTCTTGTTGTGTGGCGATTCCGAGTTGGCGGAAATCGCATTTTTACGCGCATTGGAATGCGGCGTCGATGTCGTGGGTTTGTATGACCCTGGTTCACAACGCAAACGTTTTTTTTCCAAACCCATATGGCGCCAAGATATTCCTACCTTGGCTGATCGTGATGCTGTTTTGATAACCGATTTGGAAGAACCATTAGTTGTATTTGAAAGACTTGTTTCATTTATGGCTAAGGAAAGCATTTTTATTCCTAGCGTATTGGGAATAACTGACTTGCAGACTACAAGCGGCTCCACTACGGCCGGGTAGTTATTGAGTAACTAGAGCGGCAGATAGATATCAGTATCTGTCTGGTACGCTACCTTGCTATGCGGAGTGTGCAACACACCCTGCAGGGCGGTAGCGTGCTAAAACGTCGCTGCGAGTTTACTTATATTCAATGAATAACGAATCTTATTAAATGCATGCTTTAATCACCGGAGCGGCCGGATTTATCGGGGCGGCCGTGACCCATAGATTGTTGACACGTGGTGACCGGGTGAGCGGCATTGATAATTTGAATGACTACTATGATGTTGGGTTAAAACAAGCACGCTTGCAGCGTTTAAAAAACCATTCAGGGTTTGAATTCAGTAAGATCGACATTGCTCATCGAGGGGAGATGAACTATTTTTTTTCACTGCATGATTTTGATGTCGTGGTGAATCTGGCGGCGCAAGCCGGGGTGCGTTACTCGGTCGAGAACCCCTTGGCCTATGTGGATGCGAATTTAACCGGGTTTGGGAATGTGTTGGAGGGGTGCAGGCAATCGCAAGTGAAACATCTTGTTTTTGCATCGTCCAGTTCGGTATATGGTGCGAACACAAAATTACCATTCGCTGAAACCGACCATGTCGATCATCCTTTGTCGTTTTATGGCGCGACAAAAAAGGCGAATGAGATGATGGCGCACGCTTTTGCAAACGTTTACTCGTTACCATGTACCGGCTTGCGGTTTTTTACCGTGTATGGTCCGTGGGGCCGGCCGGATATGGCACTGTTTAAGTTCACCAAAGCAATTTTGGATGGCGAGACCATTCCGGTATATAACAAAGGCGCCATGGTGCGGGACTTTACTTATGTCGACGATATCGTGACCGGTGTAGTGAATGTCATCGACAATCCGGCGACTCCCGATTCGGCATGGAATAGCGATTCGCCAAATCCAGCAACCAGTATGGCACCGTACCGAATATTCAATATCGGCAACAGCCAACCCGTCAAACTAATGACTTACATAGATTTGATTGAGAAACATTTGGGACTGGAGGCGAAAAAAGAGTTCTTGCCACGTCCGCCGGAGGACTTATTGCAAACTTACGCCGACGTGAGTGGTTTGCAAAAACGTTTCGGTTATGCACCATCCACACCGGTAGACGAGGGTATCGGCCGCTTTATGGATTGGTACAAAGATTTTTATAACGTCGAGTAAAACCATCTCGGTTTAAAACATGCGATGACAAAGAAAGCAATTGTGACGGGCGTCACCGGCCAAGACGGTGCTTACCTGGCTGAATTTTTGATTGAAAAAGGTTATGAGGTACATGGTATCAAACGACGTACTTCATTGATTAATACCGATCGCATCGATCATTTATACGCCGATCCCCATGAACGAAATATTAAACTACATTTGCATTACGGCGATATGACCGATTCGAGTAGCTTGGTAAGGGTGATCCAAATGGTTCAACCGGATGAAATTTACAATCTTGCTGCACAAAGCCATGTTGCTGTGTCGTTTGAAGAACCTGAATACACGGCCAACTCGGATGCGTTGGGTACTTTGCGAATGCTGGAAGCCATTCGTATTCTCGGTTTAACTGACAAGACCCGGTTTTACCAGGCGTCAACATCTGAAATGTACGGGCAAACCGATGTCGTTCCGCAATCCGAGCTCACAGCATTTCGACCACGCTCGCCTTATGGTGTGGCAAAGTTGTACGCTTACTGGATAACGGTGAACTACCGCGAGGCATACGGGATGTATGCGTGCAATGGTATTTTGTTTAATCATGAATCACCCAAGCGCGGTGAGACTTTTGTAACCCGTAAGGTCACGCGCGCCTTGGCGGATATCGTTTTGGGCAAGCAGGATTGTTTATACATGGGCAATCTCGATTCGCTCCGGGATTGGGGACATGCAAAAGACTATGTATCCATGCAATGGATGATGTTGCAACAAGATAGGCCGGATGACTTCGTTATCGCTACCGGTGAACAACATTCGGTGCGTGACTTTATCGGCGCCGCTGCCGGTCAGTATGGTTTGGAGTTGCAATGGACGGGTTCCGGGGACGATGAAGTGGCGACGGTTAAATCGATTAGAAACACGCCTACATGGTTACCGGATTCAATCGATCTCAATTCGCTAAAGAATCGAATTATCGTAAAGGTTGATCCGCGTTATTTCCGGCCGGCCGAAGTAGGTAATTTGCTGGGTGATGCGGGCAAGGCGCGGACGAAGTTAGGTTGGGCGCCGAAAGTGTCGTTCGATGAGCTTGTCTCAGAAATGGTGATCTCCGATTTCCAGGCATCAGCCGGCACCTAGTCCCGTTTATTATTAACTCCCTAGAAAATGTACGGTTAATTTATGGGCGCAGGGGGTCGTAATTGGCCGGGTCTATTGGTACTGGCCGCGGACCTTTTAGGATTTGTGTTGTTGTTAAATATGTCGTTCTGGATTCGTTTTAACGTTTTCGTTCCCTTCCTTTCCTGGCCTTTGGTGGGTGCGGCGATTATTACTATGTTGGCTATGTATGTGGCCAATGTATATGGCGTCGATGTCGACGAGTCGGCGCATCGGGTTGCGATCCGTACTGTTGTAGCCATTGCCATCAGCGGATTAATTATCGCCGCGTTGACCTATGTTATCGGTGTCGTACGGTTGCGAGCGGAGCCACTATTTTGGCGTAGTGTCTTGCCGTTCGGTTTGTTGGGTTTTGCGCTTTGGGCGGTTACTTGGCGCTACATCGTTTTTGGCGTTCTACGGCGGCAAGACCGAAAACGCTGTTGGTTGTTGGTGGGCGATGGCGCCCGGGCGCAGCGTCTTGTCACCGATTTTGCTTCCGCTGCTATCGAAGGACAGCTTCAACCGGTTACATACGGCGACATCGCTACCCAAGTGTCAGTGGTCCAGGGTGAAAACTCAAATGGCCAAGGCAACCCCTGGTCAGGCATCGTGCTGACAGCGGATAGTGCTTTAGAGGAAAGTCAGATTGCGGAGTTGATGCAAGCGCGATTGCGTGGCATGCGTGTTTATGACGTCGTCGGGTTCTATGAAAAATTCTGGCGCAAAATCCCAATCAGCGAGTTACGGGATGATTGGTTTTTGTATTCCAGTGGGTTTCGTCTGATGCACCATGCATTGGCCCTGAACGTCAAACGTCTGATGGATATTTTGCTGTCGTTGACAATTCTTATCGCTGGCGCCCCAGTAATGTTACTTACCATTGTACTAATTAAACTGGACAGCAAGGGCTCGATTTTTTATACCCAACTACGCACCGGCCAACGGGGAAAACCCATTCGCATCTACAAGTTTCGCACCATGGTGAAGGATGCAGAGAAACAAGGTGCGGCTTGGGCGGAAATCAACGACACTCGGGTGACCCGGGTCGGTCGTTGGTTGCGCGCATGGCATCTAGACGAGCTACCTCAAGCGTGGAATGTACTAAAAGGAGATATGAGTTGCATCGGCCCGCGTCCCGAGCGACCGGAGTTTACACAAGAGTTAGAGAAGCACATTCCCTATTATGATTTGCGTTATCTGGTGAAGCCTGGAATAACCGGCTGGGCACAAGTGATGCACCCCTACGGTTCTTCTATAGGGGACGCACGCAAGAAACTCGAGTACGATCTTTATTACATTAAAAACTACTCTTTGTTGTTGGACGCATTTATCGCACTGAAGACCCTGCGTGTCATGTTTTTTGGTGGCGGTCGCTAGGATTAAAGATAGGGTATTAAATTTATGAGGAATTGCATATTTGTTACTGGCGGTGCGGGATTCATCGGTTCAGCGGTTATCCGCCATCTATTTCGAGATACGGATATCGATATCGTTAATGTTGACAAACTGACTTATGCGGGCAACTTGGAAACGTTGCATAAGATTGGAGATCACAAACGTTATTCGTTTCACCGGCTCGATATTTGTGACACCAAGGAAATAGCGAAATTATTTGCTCAATATAAACCGTGTGGGGCAATGCATCTGGCGGCAGAATCCCATGTGGATAGATCCATTGATGGGCCGGCGGATTTTATTCAAACCAATATAGTTGGTACGTACCGGTTATTGGAGTGCGCGCGCCGTTACTGGAGCGAACTGCCTGATGAGGACAAACAACAATTCCGGTTTCATCATATCTCTACGGATGAAGTTTTCGGCAGTTTGGGTGCCACCGGATTATTTACGGAAACAACTTCTTATTCGCCACGTTCTCCATACTCTGCGAGCAAGGCTTCATCCGATCACCTAGTACGTGCATGGCATGAAACCTTCGGGTTGCCAACTTTGGTTTCCAATTGTTCCAATAATTACGGTTTGTTTCAGTTTCCTGAAAAGTTGCTCCCAGTCATAATTACCAAGGCCGTCAACCTCCAACCTATACCGATCTACGGTGCGGGGACCAATGTAAGAGACTGGTTACATGTTGAAGATCATGCCCGAGCACTATGGACCATTTTTACAAAAGGCAGGGTTGGCGAGACTTACAATGTCGGTGGTCATGCAGAGAAAACCAATTTGGAAGTAGTACACACTATTTGCGGTTTATTGGATGAGATTAAACCGGCGACAAACGGGAAGCCATACAGTTCATTGATCAAATTCGTTACGGATAGACCGGGACATGATCAACGTTACGCCATCGACGCAACAAAAATCAAAAATGAGTTGGGCTGGCGGCCCCAGGAAACATTCGAATCGGGCATGCGAAAAACGGTTGAATGGTACTTGAATAACATGGATTGGGTAGAGCGGGTGAGTGCTGGAAATTATCAGGGTCAGCGGTTAGGTCTAGGGGCAGGGTAGTGAGGGGTATTATTTTAGCCGGTGGCGCCGGCACACGTTTGGCGCCCGTGACCGTGGCGGTGTCCAAACAGTTGTTACCCGTTTATGACAAGCCGATGATTTATTACCCATTGTCGGTGCTCATGTTGGCTGGCATACGGGATATTTTGGTGATATCGACACCACAGGACACACCGCGCTTTGAGCAGTTGCTGAATGACGGTTGTCACTGGGGATTAAATATATCCTATGCCGTACAACCGTCACCGGATGGTTTGGCTCAGGCATTTATTTTAGGTGCCGAGTTCATTGGCAAAGACCAATGTGCGTTGGTGCTGGGCGACAATATCTTTTATGGTCATCACCTCTCTGAATTGTTGTTGAAAGCCGCTGAACATAAACGTGGTGCGCGTGTATTTGCGTATCCAGTCCACGATCCGGAGCGTTACGGCGTGGTGTCGTTTGATGCGACCGGCAAGGCCATCGATTTAGAAGAAAAACCGAGCAAACCGAAGTCGCGTTACGCGGTAACCGGATTGTATTTTTACGATAATCGTGTTGTGGAGTTTGCGCGGGGATTAAAGCCATCCGCCCGTGGTGAGTTAGAGATTACCGATTTAAACCGGATTTATCTGGATGAGGGTTCGCTCAACGTCGAGGTCATGGGGCGTGGTATGGCATGGCTGGATACCGGGACACACGATTCCCTGCTGGATGCATCCTCTTTCATAGAAACCATTGAGAAGCGACAAGGGTTTAAAGTGTGTTGTCCGGAGGAGATTGCTTACCGCACGGGATTTATAACGCGAGCCCAGCTTCAAGAAATAGGCGAACGCTATAAAAACAATAACTATGGGCGATACCTGCTCTCGTTATTGGAATTCGAATCCTCACTTCCCGTTTAATCAACCGGTAACAAGCATTTCTAGCTACACAATCAGCTCAGGACGTCAGGCCAAAAAAGAAGCAGCGCCGGTGTTAGTGTTTGCCAGTCTGTTTCGCCATCGTGAATTGATTTATCAGTTTACCAAGCGTGCGATTCTCGGCCGTTACCGTGGTTCTGCGTTTGGGTTAGCGTGGTCGCTGTTATTGCCTATTTTGATGTTGGTGGTGTACACCTTTGTGTTTGGCACTGTGTTTAAAGTACGTTGGGCTACCGAAGGGCATAACAATCTGGATTTCGCCAGTATCTTGTTCTCCGGACTTATCATGCACGCTTTTTTTTCCGAATGTCTAGTGCGATCGCCCGGGTTGATTACCGGCAATGCGAATTACGTTAAGCGGGTGGTCTTTCCGTTAGAGGTGTTGGCCTGGACTTCCGTGTTAACGGCGTTATTTCAAGCATGTATCAGTTTGGTCATTCTGACCAGCTATTTAGTCGTTCTCAAATCATTCTTGCATCCAACCGTCTTATTTCTTCCTTTAATTATTTTGCCTTTGCTCATTCTGTCATTGGGTGTGACGTGGTTCATAGCCGCGTTTGCGGTGTACGTCAGAGATATAACGCATATATGCGGCGTGTTGACGACCGTATTTTTATTTATTAGTCCCATCTTTTATCCGGTTAACGGTTTGCCCGAGGGACTGCAGCCATTCATCTATCTCAATCCGCTGTCGTTTATTGTGGAGCAAGTGCGTGATGTAATGATTTGGGGCCGTATGCCATCCTGGTCAGGATTAGTAATTTATTATGCAATAGCGCTATTTATAGCCGCTTCGGGTTTGTGGTTTTTCCAGAAAATGCGGCGTGGGTTTGCCGATGTCATTTGATAGCGGTAGCTCCCAGCCCATCATAAGCGTTTCAGGTCTCGGTAAGAAATATCACATTTACCGGCGTCAACGCGATCGTGCCAGGGAATACCTATTACCCTGGGCGGAGAAACGTCATAAGGACTTCTGGGCACTAAAGGACGTCAGTTTTGCGGTGGAAAATGGCGAGACCGTTGGAATTATCGGTAAAAATGGGTCTGGCAAATCCACATTATTACAAATACTGGCTGACACGTTGACTGCCACCGAAGGCGAAGTCGAAGTCAATGGACGTGTAGCGGCTTTGTTGGAACTTGGCGCGGGATTTAATCCTGAGTTCACCGGCCGGGAGAACGTATTTTTGAATGCGGCCATCATGGGTGTTCCCCGGCACACCATTGAAGAACGCTTGAACGAAGTGATTGCGTTTGCGGAATTGGAACAATACATAGACCAGCCCGTGAGAACTTACTCCAGCGGCATGTATGTTCGTTTGGCATTTTCCACTGCGATTAATATGAATCCGGACATATTAATGGTGGACGAAGCTTTGGCCGTAGGTGACATTCGTTTCCAACGCAAGTGTTTCCGTTTGTTTAACGATTTTAAAGCGCGCGGCAAAACCATTCTTTTTGTTACCCATGCCGTGGAGCTAATTCGAACCCACTGTAATCGCGCAATATTCATTGATGATGGAAGAATTCAACGAATCGGCGAACCACGGGATGTGGTACATGCTTATTTAAATTCTTTATTTTCCGATTCGCCGGAACAGGCGGAGATAAAATCAAACCCAGCGGTGAGTCTGGTACAAAAAACTTCTGTCAGGCAGGAACTCAGTCGGAATCCGGCGAACGATGCTTGTCTGGACCGGCGCAGTTACAACCCCATGGAGTATCGTTGGGGAAACAACCATGCGAAGATAATTGACTATTTGGTCAAGTGTGGTAGCGAAATCGATCCTGTTTCCTGCCCTCAGGGCGAAACCCTGGACGTATGGATGTCGGTGCATTTCCAACATAGTCTGGAAAAATTAATTTATGGACTCACGGTAAAAACGGTGGACGGCATTACCGTATACGGAGCCAACACCCGTAGCCGGGAAATAATAGTGAACGATAGACATGCCGGAGAAACGGCTACGCTACATTTTCAGATACGTACCGATTTGATACCCGGCGTATATTTCTTCTCACTGGGTATCGCTGTGGACGACGATACCTTTGACAACCTAGCGATAGATCGCCGTTATGATTTGTTTCATATCGATATCGAAGGTCCCGGGTGCGATTTCGGAATTTCTGATCTAAATCTGAAATTCGATGAAGATGAAGTCGCGAACAATGTTGAAACGCCGGTAAAACTAGTAACCAATTCCTGACCATGACAACGCTTGCAGATCTGAATACTCTGAGTTTAAGTGACGACGGTGTCTGGTGCGCTACCACCCCCATCCAAAATTTCGGTTATTCGGACGGCGTCGGCGTCGAAAAATATTTGAGCGAGTGTCTTACCGAATGTACGGACTTATCATCAACATCCATTGAGCTGGAACAACGCATTATCGATTGGCCGACGGAGTATCATTTGTCTCCGATGCGCGTCAACGCACTACGCGCCTTCAGTTTGCGGGGCAAGAAAAAGGTACTCGAATTAGGCGCGGGTTGTGGAACCATTACGCGGTATCTGGGTGAGTTAGGGTCGGAAGTGGACGCAATCGAGGGCAGTACGGCCCGCGCCGCGTTGGCGCGTTTGCGCTGCAAGGATCTCGATAATGTCCACATCATTAATGCCAACTTCAATGAACTGAATATCCCGCCGAACGAATATGACGGAGTCTTTCTGATTGGCGTTATGGAGTATGCCAAGTATTTTTCGTCTGGCGAAACATCCCACCGTAAAACGGTCCAGGGTTTATTGAAACATTCGCTAGGTGCACTAAAAGAAGACGGTTGCGGGGTCATCGCCATCGAAAACCGGTTGGGTCTGAAGTATTTATTAGGCGCGGCGGAGGACCACTACGGTACACCGTATACGGGTGTGTATAACTATGATTCTGACGATAGCATTCGCACTTATTCCAAGAGAGAATGGGAGGCGATTTTCTCGGAACTGGGAGTCTCCACATTTTCTTTTTTGTATCCATTTCCGGATTACAAAATCCCCAGCGTCGTACTCAGCGACACGTTTGTTCGGTCCAGTCCCTATGCCGTCAGTCATTTTTCCCGCGTTGCATCCAGGGATTATGCAAACTTGTTGGCGCATAACAATCCCGAGAGAATTTTTTGGCAAGGTCTACACAGCGAGGGGGTGGCACCGCTCCTGGCGAATTCCTTTTTGATTGTGTTCGGTCATTCCAGCAATGCTGTACGTAATTTTATTGCCAACGATTTCGTACATTGTTCGGGTCTAACGCGTGCACCGGCCTACCGCACTGTGTCTTCCAAGCCGGTGGACGGGGACTATGTGTATAAACAGTTGGTCAATCCTGAAATTGCCGGAACGAACAACAATGGCCCGTTGTTGCACCGGCCAACCAAAGAGCTTTTCGTCAAAGGTGAGTTACTTGTCGATCAGTGGGCGAAGTTATTTCTGTGCAACGGCGAGTTTGGCGACTTTGTGCCGTTGCTACGGCGTTACTATGACTACCTTTTGCGTTCCAGTGAGAACTATGAGCGCGCCGGCGAACTGATTGACTTGTTGCCGTTTAATATCATTGTCGCGGAAGATCATAGTTATCAGGCTATCGATCATGAATGGGAGTGGGTGGAAAACGATTTCGAGATCGAGTTCGTTTTGTTTCGCGCACTTCTTTATTTCGTTATTAACGAACAGAATGCGTTGCGTGGTGTCTTCGCGCGAGCAGGGTTTGAAAACATTCACGCGTTTATTGATGCTTGTTTCACTCAGGTTGGATTGGATCTTGGTTTAAAGTTGAAAGACTACGTAGAACGGGAAACCATCGTTCAGTCCATTACGAGAAACAAGACGTATGCCATCGATATTTGTGAGGAGCTGAACAAAGGTATTAATTCTTACGAATTCGAATCAAGACTGTATTGGCGAAGCGCGAAAAACGGCGAAGTAGAAAATGCGGTTGTTTGCCGTGCTTATTTGGGTCATGAAAATCAAAAACTACGCTTTGACTTGCCCGTAGGTTTGGGTAGCCTGCGCAACATCCGTTTTAGTCCGGGGATCACCGGTTTCGTGCGGTTACACGAATTGGCAATATGCGTCAAACGAGACAGCGAAGACAATATCGCAGTTACGTTTAATGCAGCTGAAGTTGCGCGACACGCAAGCCTGGACGGTGTCGAGTTTCAGGAGCAACGAGAAGATGACGGCGTATTCCTGTTTAAACACGAGAGTGCGAATTTGTCGTTCGACTTAACGGATGCGGACGAACTCAAGAAGACGGGACAATACAGTGTGTTTGTGCGAATGGACTGGCCAGAATCGAGAGACTTTGGTTTGTTTCGTGATCGGTACATTAGCAAGACAAACAGACTAGAGTCGGATTTGATAATGAACCGGCGTCAGATTGCGGAGCTGCGCGATGAAAAATTCGAACTTTCCCAAGCCAATAAAGTACTGCAAAAAGAGTTAAAAGCGAGCAAAGCAGAGTTGCAATTGATCAAATCCTCCCGTGTTTGGGAAACGGCGGAAAAAGGCCGGCGCTTGTTGTACGGAAAGATAATGGGCCGCCCTTTGAATGGCAATGGGAATGTATCGAGGGGTGGTTCCCGCGTCGGGCAAGATGCTTCGCGGCAATCACAATCGGAAGTTATTTCTAGTGCTTGTCGACAAACGAATGCAAAACACGGCCGCAATAACCGTGGCCAGCAACAGCAAAACGATTCACCTGGGGATTGGCCGTCATTAAGAAGAAAGCCAAAAATAAGCGTCGTGATGCCGGTGTTCAACACCGATCCGCGCTGGCTTGATGCGGCCGTTATGTCCGTAAAAACCCAAACGTACGACAATTGGGAACTCTGTATCGTCGACGACGGTTCTGATCGAGTTGACACTCGTACGGTGCTTAACAAGATTAACGACCCAAAAATCAAGCTTTATATTCGCCCTGAAAACAAGGGTATTTCTGAGGCCACCAATGCCGGTTTGCGTATGGCTACCGGTGAATACATCGCGTTCATGGATCATGACGACGAGCTATCGGCCGACGCTTTATTTGAAATGGCGCTGGTTATTAACGAATACGATGCCGATATCGTTTATTCCGATGAGGACTTGATTGATCCGAATGGAAACTACATCCGGCCACATTTCAAGCCAGATTATTCGCCGGATTTATTATTTGCGCACAACTATGTAACCCATCTGTTGCTGATGCGTGCCAGCCTGGTCGAACAAGTTGGGGAATTCAATTCCGAATACGATGGCGCACAAGACTACGACTTCGTATTGCGTGCGTGTGAGCAAACTAAGCGTATACAACATGTTTCCAAAGTCTTGTATCACTGGCGCCAAACCAACGATTCAACCAGCTTCGTAGTCGATGCCAAACCCACTGCGATGGAGCGGGGACGCGATGTATTGCGTGCAACGTTGCGGCGCCGAAACATCGACGGTGACGTCTTTCATGCAAACATGCCTTACTTCTACCGGATTCAGCGAAAAATCAATGGGAGGCCGCTGGTCAGCATTGTCGTTCCATTCAAGGACCGGGCTGATTTGTTGGATGCCAGTATCGGCCGTCTGCTTGACATCACAACTTACGAGAACTTCGAAATTGTCGGTGTTTCCAATAATAGCGAGTTAGACGAGACCTACCGTGCAATGCGGGATTACGAACTGCGCGACCAGCGGGTCAAGTTTTATCAATACAATAATCCGTTTAATTTCTCTAAACTGGTGAATTATGGCGTCGTCAAATCTAGGGGGGATCATGTCGTGCTCATGAACAACGACATTAGATTAATTACCTGGAGTTGGATTGAAGCGATGCTGGAGCACTCTCAGCGTAGCGAAATTGGTGCTGTGGGTGGAAAATTGTATTATCCAGACAACACGGTTCAACATGCGGGTATCGTGGTAGGGATTGATGGTTACGCGGGGCATGCGCACAAGCGTGCTGCTGCACGTGCGAACGGTTATTTTAATCGTTTGCAGATAACTCACAATGTTTCTGCAGTGACCGGTGCATGGATGATGGTCAAGAAATCGTTATACCAAAGCGTTGGGGGGTTTGATGAAGATAACTTTCAAGTCGCTTGTAATGATGTTGACTTTTGCCTGCGGCTGCGAGACGCCGACTATTACAATATCTTTACGCCTTATGCCGAGGCGTATCACATGGAATCATCGAGCAGGGGGTACGAGCTATCTGGTGAAAAGAAATCTCGATTCAAGACTGAGAAAGAGCTTTTTACACAGCGTCATTCAGCCATTCTAAATCAAGGCGATCCATTCTATAACCCGAATTTGACCCATACCGCTGAAGACTTCAGTACGCGTGTCGCTTGACTGTGCGTGAATTCCGATTTTGAGCACCGCCGGACTGCACTGGCGGTTTGATCAATGCATAGAGCCACGTACGGAAATCGGAAGGGGACGGGTAATTGTGGTCAGCGGATATTGCTACGATACGGACCAACCTTTAAAACGGTTGACAGTAACGATAAATGACTGGGCAACGCCGGTTGGTCATACCTGTGACCTGCGATCGGAATTAATTGACAAAAGTAGTACCGAGCAAGACCTTAATCGTATTTATTCGGGCTTCTGGACGCGTGTGCCGCTTGAAGAAGGTTTGGTGGGTAAAAATATCGATATTTCGCTGAAGGTGTACAAGCAAAACGGTGCCGTGCAACAGTTGCCGCTTGGAACAAGCGCATTAACAAGCTTACGTAAATATCATCATGATTATGACCTCCCTGCAGAAACGGAACCACCTTTAATCGCGATATGTTTGTGTACCTATAACCCGGAAATAGATACTTTTCAACGGCAACTGGATTCGATATTGAAGCAATCGCATACGAACTGGATTTGCCTAATTAATGACGATTTTTCCGACAGCCATATCGCCGATCAAATTCAGAAAATTTGTAATCAAGATCCAAGAATATATTTTGTCCGGAATGAGAAGAACGTCGGTTTTTATCAAAATTTTGAACAATGTCTGCGGCGGGTGCCCGATAACGTGCAATACGTCACGCTCTCGGACCAGGATGACTATTGGTATCCGAGTAAACTGGAACGTTTGTTAAACGAGTTTCGTGCGGATACATCGCTTGTTTACAGTGACATGCGTATATTAAAGCAGGATGGTGAGGTCGTATCTCCCAGCTATTGGTTAAATAGAAAGAATGAATATAAGGACTTATCTGTCGTGTTGGTTGCTAATACCGTTACTGGTGCTGCGTCGTTGTTTAGACGTGACTTGCTGAATTACTTATTGCCTTTTCCTACACGCGTTGGCGATGCATTTCATGATCACTGGATTGCGTGCGTGGCATTGAGTTATGGAAAAATTCGCTACATCGATGAACCCTTGTATGACTATTACCAACATAGTGAAGCCGTCATAGGGCATTGCGATTTCACACCGTGGCCGGTGTGGAAACGGGTTTGGAGTTTCGTAAATGTGCTCCGAAGGTTGTGTGTCCCCAAACAGTCTATTGCCCTGTTGGCTCAACTGCGCTCGGCGTCGCTTGGCGTTTATCACTTTGAATGCCGGCGTTTGGAACTCATTGTCGAGACCATTCGATTGCGGGGCTTGGCTAAGCCGACCAACCGAAGCGCGCTGCGTTTGTTTGGCCATGGTTTGATGTCTGGAATTCGTTTGTTGACTTTGCACGCCAAAGTCCTAGCGCAACGCAAAACTACTGATGATGCTGAATTGCGTCTGGCTCTCGGATATTTTGTTAAATGGTTTGAGGATAAACGCATCACACGACAAAAGAAAAAGCAATTTGGACGCGTCGCACTGGATGTTTCCGTTTCTTAGCCATTCCATGTTTTGATGGCTATCGTGCATAAATTAATTTCCAAAGCAGCCAGTTCGAATGCTGCGCTGCCGGTTAAAAAATCCATGCGTCGATTGATGGAAACCTATTATAACGCCGCGGTGGTAAACCGGTTGAGTACCAAAACCGAGCCATTGCGCTTGGTGATTTCAAATGACGAACCGGTTAGGGTCAATATCGTCATTCCTGAAATAAACTTCGAGTGTTTTTACGGTGGCTACATTGCTAAATTTAATCTCGCACTTATACTGGCGCAAAGGGGGCGCAAAGTTCGTGTATTGACGGTCGATCCTTGTCCTCATCAGCCGCAACAATGGCGCGAACGTATCCGTGACTATGAAGGACTGGAGAACGTTTTTGAATATATCGACGTCCAGTGTTGTGAAGATCGAAAAAATGCCGTCGTCGTGAACCCCGATGATACATTTATCGCCACCACGTGGTGGACCGCCTATATCGCGCATACCGCTGTGCGGCAACTGGGCGGAAAGCGTTTTATCTACTTGATTCAGGAGTTCGAACCGTTCACTTTTCCTATGGGGTCGTATTATGCGATGGCGCGGTCGTCGTATGATTTTCCCCACTATGCCATTTATTCCACTCGATTTTTGCAGGACTACTTTGAAATGCAAAATGTCGGAGCGTATGCGGATGGAAATGGGGACGTGGGTCAATATGTGATGTCGTTTGAGAACGCGATAATCAAATATGACCACGACGAACTGTCATTTTATGATCGCACACCCCATCGCTTGCTTTTTTACGCACGACCGGAGGCTCATGCGGCGCGTAACATGTTTGAAATCGCATATATCGCTTTGTCTAAGGCGATCGAGCAGGGTGTGTTCGATCATCAATGGGAGTTTCACGGCATCGGTAGCAATCATAAAAATGTACCTTTGCCGTCAGGTCACGAACTCAAAATGCGTGGCATTGTCGGTTTGACCGAATACCGTGAACTGTTGCCGCAATACGATTTAGGTTTGAGCTTGATGTATACCCCCCATCCGAGTTTGTTGCCATTGGAGATGGCGGCCGCCGGAATGGTAGTGGTCACCAGCGAGTGCATGAATAAAACCCATGCCCATTTGCATGCCATTTCAACAAATCTTTACGGCGCAGCCCCCACAATCGACGGTGTGTTATGTGCTCTGAAAGACACGATACAAAAGGTCAACGATAAAATTGAGCGTTCACACGGTACCGATGTCAAATGGGCATCGTCCTGGCCGCAAGCGTTCAATGATAATTTTTTTCAGAAGTTAGACAGTTGGATCGACCACATCCATTAGAACAGGAATCACCATTGCCAGAAAGCAACATTGATGAATTGAATTTATCGGTAGTACTACCGGTATATAATGAAGAAGAGAACATCGGCATCGTATATAAGGAAATAACCGACGTACTGGAAAAACAAGCGTATCGTTATGAAATAGTGTTCGTGGACGATGGTAGCAGCGACAGTACTTTGGACAAACTTAAAGACATACAAGCTGATGATGGGCGCGTCGTTGTTGTCAGTTTCCGGCGCAATTTTGGTCAGACCGCTGCGATGTCGGCCGGTTTTGACGTGGCCAGTGGACAGGTTATTGTGACCATGGATGCGGATCAACAAAACGATCCGGCGGACATTCCGATATTACTGGAAAAAATAGCCGAAGGTTTCGATTTGGTATCGGGTTGGCGTCACAACCGTCAAGATGGTTTTCTGTTGCGCCGCTTACCTTCGCAAATAGCCAACCGCGTCATATCTTTTGCCACCGATGTTAAGTTGCATGACTATGGCTGCACACTGAAAGCGTTTAAAAAAGATGTGGCTAAACAGTTATCCCTTTACGGTGAAATGCACCGGTTTATACCGGCTATTGCCAGTTGGATGGGTGTATCTATCGCCGAAGTCAAAGTCAATCACCGGCCGCGTGTTCTGGGCACATCCAAATATGGAATTTCCCGCACTTTCCGGGTGATTTTGGATTTAATAACAGTCAAGTTCTTGCTGAGCTATTCGACGCGTCCGATCCAGTTTTTTGGTTTGATCGGCTTAGTGTCAGTTGTTTTTGGGGTTTTGTTGTCTTTTTATTTAGCTATCCAGCGGTTTTTCTTCAGTGTGCCCCTGGGCGATAGACCGATACTCTTGTTGGCGGTGTTGCTTATTTTCATCGGCTTGCAATTTATTACCGTCGGTTTGTTGGCTGAAATGCAGATTCGTACCTACCACGAATCACAACGCAAACCGATTTATGTGATCCGCGACATATTTTCCAGCAAAAGACCCGATACTGTTCCTTGAACGGAGAGTTTAGTAACAAAGACATTGCGATTGTCGTCGTTAACTGGAATTCTGGCGATTATTTAGCCCGTTGTATTGAGGCGTTGTTGAATCAATCCACTCCTGTCGCCAAAGTTATTATTGTCGACAATGCCAGCACAGACCATTCGTTGGAAACCGTTACCGATCTTTCTGACACCATCAAGATTGTGTGTCAGGGTAGTAATACTGGTTTTGCCGCGGCAAATAACCGAGGAATACAAGAATGTGATGGCTTTGAATGGGTCGCCTTAATCAACCCCGATGCCTTTGTCGATGCCGACTGGCTTGAACAAGTCGTGCAAGGCATAAATCAGGACTCGACCGCGGGTGCTATCGCCTGCCAAATGCGGCAGGCGCAAGACAAATCGCGACTGGACGGTACTGGCGATATTTATCATGTTTCGGGTTTGGCTTGGCGAAGAGACCACGGCAGAAGCAGAAATCAGACATCAGAAACAAAAGGAACAAACAAGAATGAAGAGCGACCAGTGTTCGCTCCTTGCGCAGCCGCAGCGGTTTATCGTCGTAAAATTCTGGTTGAAAGCGGTGGATTCGACGAAGATTATTTTTGCTACTTCGAGGATATCGATTTGGGATTCCGCTTTCGGTTACTGGGTTACTCTTGTGTATATTTACCAGATGCAGTGGTTTATCACATCGGTTCCGGTGTAACCGGTAGAGACAGCGACTTTTCCATTTACCACGGTCACCGCAATCTGGTTTGGACATACGTAAAAAATATGCCATCGCATTTGTTTTGGCGTTACCTACCGCAACATATTTTGCTGAATCTGGTATCCATCGTCTACTACGCTGCCAAGGGCAGGGGCGGTGTCCTCGTGAAATCGAAAATCGACGCTTTCAAGCAGCTTCGCAATATTTGGAAAAAACGCAAACGGGTGCAGTCGTTCCGGCGTGCCAGCGACGATGAAATAAGACGCTTTATGCTGGGTGGTCTGTTTGTGCCGTATCTGAGTAGACATGTCGGATAGTTTGGTAACGAGTGTTGTCATTGTTAACTACAACTCCGGTGAGTATTTGCGTCGTTGTCTCAATTCATTGTTTGGTTCGGATACATCGCTCGAAGTCGTGGTGGTAGACAATGCATCATCCGACGCCAGTGCAGAATGTGTCGAAGGTATGAATGCCAGCAGTAACGAACTTAGATTGCTTCGTAATGACGCCAACGCAGGTTTTGCGGCAGCCGTCAACAAGGGTGTGGCGCAAACGCACGGCGATGTCGTTGTGCTATTAAACCCCGATAGTGCCGTTAATGCCAATTCCATTCGTCTGTTGGTACAAGCATTGGAAGACAATACAAATGCAGGTATCGCCGGTGGTTTGGTGTTTAATCAGGACGGCACCGAACAAAACGGATGCCGCCGGCGTGAACCAAATTTTATGCGTGGTGCGATAAAATCTGTTTCACTATTGCGATTCCTGTTGGGTAAGAATCGAGAGGCTGCACTTGACATGACCACCGAACCGCTGCCCAGCCTTCCGATTCCTGTTGACGCGGTATCCGGATCATTTATGGCGATTCGCAGACGTGTTTTCGATGAAATCAACGGTATGGATACCGGTTACTTTCTTCATTGTGAGGATCTGGATATCTGCAGGGCAGTGCGTGACAAGGGATATCAAGTGCTTTTCGTTCCTGCTGCCAGTATTTTCCATCGCCAAGGTGTGAGCGGTGGCGATCATCCCTACCGTGTTGAATGGTATAAGCGCAATAGTATGTTGCGTTACTTTCATAAGCATCAAGCATCAAAATTGAATAGCTTCCAGCGTATTCTTATATCTACATTGGTAACGGCGCATTTCGGGCGGGTGTGTTTGTCGTTGTTCGCTAAACGGCGGGGTTTGAAATCCACAGCACGAGAGGTGTTTATCGAACCCGCAGACAGTCTGGCCGCGGAATCAAAAACTCTGCTGGTAACCGGCGCGAGCAGTATGGTGGGTGGTGTGTTAATCGATCAACTGCTCGATGAGGGATTTAGTGTTATCGCCGTAAGCCGGTCAAAAGAAGTCCAACGAAACAATACGCGCTTTCGATGGTTCAACCACGAATACATGCATAAAGTTAATGAAGAAAATTTTCCAATAGTCCATGCTGTGATTCATCTCGCCCCAATATGGTCACTGCCGGACTTTTTGCCGTCATTCTCGCGATTAGGCGTCAAGCGTATTGTCGCGTTGAGTTCGACCAGCGTACTTGCCAAGAAAATCAGTACCGATTTGCGAGAGCGCGATATGGCAGATTTGTTAGCCCAGGGAGAACAGAAGACAATCGCTTATTCCTGTCACCACGGTATTGCATTGATCGTCATTCGCGCCAGCATGATCTACGATGGGATGAAGGATCAGAATATTAGCCGGCTTTTGCGGTTTATAAATCGTTATGGTTTTTTTCCGTTGGCTGGAAATGGTGCTGGCCTACGGCAGCCCGTGCATGTGGAGGACGTTGCTGCCGCCTGCGTGCAGTCCTTAGATGGACAATTCGCTTTTGGCAAGACTTATACCATCAGTGGCGGACAGGTATTGTCATACAAGGATATGATTAACGAGTTGTTCTACTCGTTATCGAAGACGCCGCGATTCTTGTCAATCCCTGTGCGTGGCATGCGCCGGGCAATGTCATTTGTGTTTCGTATCGTAAACAAGTCCAACCTGTCGCCGGCTATGATCGATCGTATGACCGCCGATTTGTGTTATTCGCACGCTGAGGCGGCACAGGATTTTGCTTACCAGGCGCGCCCATTTTCCGTATGAAGATGATGATGTAGTGTGACGACAGCATTGTTGATTGTTTTTCTCTGGCTAGTCATTGCGGTTATGTCCGCGGCGATGACGGGAATGGCAAAAAACTACGCTGTTGCCGGGGCGGTACTGGATGAACCCAATGAGCGCAGTTTGCACACCACGCCGGTTCCGAGGGGTGGTGGTCTGGCTTTTGCATCAATCAGCATTGTGTTGTGGTGTTTGATTACGATTTATACCGATTTGCCATTAAAAATATTGTTTGCGCTGTTATTACCAGCGATGATTTTGACACTCATCGGCTGGTTGGACGACAAACACAGTCTTAATATTGCTATGCGTTTGCTGGCGCAGGTATTCGCGGCAGTCATAGCCGTTACTGTTTTGAATAATTTACCAAGGATAGGAATTGGCGGACTTGTCTTGAGCCCTGGGATATTGGCTGGATTAATGATTGTTGTCTGGATAGTGTGGGTGATAAATTTATACAATTTCATGGATGGGATTGACGGAATCGCATCGGTCCAAACTATCGTAGCCGCGACAACGGTGGGTATCTGGTATAGCATCGAAACGGAATTTGGTATGAGTTTGATCTGTTTTACGGTAGCCGCTGCCGTTTCTGGGTTTCTTTATCATAACTGGCCGCCGGCAAAAATATTTATGGGGGATTCCGGCAGTTTATTCCTGGGGGGGTTTTTTGCGATTAGTGCGGTTATTGCCAGCACACAGTTCGGATTTCCCTTGGACGCGTTTTTGATATTACTGGGTGTATTTCTTGCAGACGCTACCGTAACCTTGATGCGACGAATGATACGTCGTGAAAAGTGGTGGCAGGCGCATCGCAGTCACTTTTATCAACGTGCGGTTCAAAGTGGTTTGTCCCATGCCAACGTATCTTTGTGGGTGCTGGCGTTATGCACCATTCTTGCCGTGTTCGCGACAATGCGTGCGCTGGATATTGGCGCCGCTTGGTTTTGGTTCTCGCTAAGCGTGATCGTCGTGTGTTTAGCGGCGGCGTTGGTTATGTATCGTGAGGGCTCACATCCGGTATCTGTCAATGGCTAAACGCACCTTGAAAGATTATTTCCGCCAGATTCGCTATCTGCGCAGCCGTTGGCTAATCGTGTTGCATGACAGCATTATGATCCCGGTCGCTTGGCTATTGGCTTACTGGTTTCGCTACAATCTGGGGCCGATTCCCTCGCGTTTCATGGAAGAGGCGATCTCGCTGGTACCGTTGGTCATGGTCACGCATATTGTCACATTTCTGGTGTTCGGCGTGCACCGTGGTGTTTGGCGGTTTATCTCAATTCCCGATTTGGTGCGTCTGGTTAAAGCCGTTATTACCGGTACTGTCATTGTAGCCATTAGCATTTTCTTTGTGACCCGTCTGCAGTATGTGCCACGTTCAGTGTTTATATTGCATGGTGTTTTGTTGATCGCGTTTATGTGCGGCCCGCGATTGATTTATCGTTTAATGAAGGACCGGCATATATCTCATGAATCGGAAAGAAAAGTATTGGTTGTCGGCGCCGGAGCAGCGGGTGAACAACTGGTACGAGATTTATTGCGTACAACGCCACGCACTTACGAGCCCATTGCTTTTGTCGATGATGATTTGGGTAAACGTGGCAAGGAAATTCACGGTATACGTGTACTGGGGAATTGCTCAACCATTCCTTTGTTATGTGAGAAATGGAATATCGACCGTGTATTGATTGCTATGCCCAGCGCCACCGCAAGAGAAATGCAACGCGTGGTCGATTGGTGCGAAAAGGCAGGAACACAATATCGCACATTACCCAAATTGCACGATATCGTCAGCGATAAAGCAGTAGCCGGTGGTCTGCGCAAAGTGGAAATCGACGACTTGCTTGGCCGCGATCCTGTTTCGTTGGATTGGGATTTAATCGGTCGGGAATTACAAGGTAAGCGGATATTAGTGACCGGCGGTGGTGGTTCTATTGGCAGCGAGCTGTGCCGGCAGTTGGTAAGGGTGCAGCCCAGCGAACTTATTATTTTGGAACAGAGCGAATTTAATCTTTATTCCATCAGACTCGATTTGTCACGTGACCATCCTGATCTTGAGGTGACGCCGTTGCTGGGTGACGTGTACGACGCGCGTACTGTGGATTATTTAATCAAAACCCACCGGCCGCAGGTCGTTTTCCACGCCGCCGCGTACAAGCACGTACCCCTATTGCAGGAACAGATTCGGGAAACGCTGCGCAACAATATTCTGGGGACGCGTGCGGTAGCCGACGCCGCGCACCGCCATGGTTGCGAAGCATTTGTACAAATATCCACGGACAAAGCCGTGAATCCCACCAGCATGATGGGTGCGAGTAAACGTGTCGCCGAAATTTATTGTCAAGCTCTCAGTATGGAATCCAAAACCCGATTCGTAACGGTGCGATTTGGAAACGTATTGGGTTCCGCCGGTAGTGTCATTCCGTTGTTTCGCAAACAAATCGAGTCCGGTGGTCCGGTCACGGTAACCCATCCGGACATGACGCGTTATTTCATGACCCAGGCGGAAGCCTGTCAACTCATCCTACAAGCCAGTGTGATTGGCAAGGGTAGTGAAATCTATGTGTTAAACATGGGAGAACCGATAAAAATTGCCTATCTGGCACGACAAATGATCCGTCTATCCGGTAAGCGGCCGGGTGAGGAAATCGAAATCAAATACACGGGTTTGCGGCCAGGTGAAAAACTAGAAGAAGAGCTGTTTCACAGCGACGAAACATTAACCGATACAGGTTATGAAAAAATACTCTTAGCTAATAGCCGTAAGGTAGGTTATGAAACAACAAGGTTAGCGTGTGATGAGTTGGCGGCGGCATGTAATGCGTTTGACTTTGCAGCCATGGAAGAAGTTGTCCGGCGATTAGTGCCGGAATACTCACCCGACCAGAATTCTGAATCACCGGAAACCTTGCTGGCGGAAGAAGCAGTTGCTTAGTCGATCTACTTTTATTCAAATTTAAAATATGTCTGATAATTTCATTTTGCCCGTTGTTTTATGTGGCGGCTCGGGGACGCGTTTATGGCCGTTGTCGCGTAGTCTTTATCCAAAACAGTTTCAATCATTATCAGGTGATGAAACGCTGTTACAGTCGACTTTGAGACGGTTGAATGATCTGATCGACGATACAGGGACATTCGTGGTCTGTAATGAGGAGCATCGCTTTATCGTTTCGGATCAAGCAAGAGCATGCGGTGTCCAATCGGTTACGACATTGCTCGAACCGGAAGGGCGCAATACCGCACCCGCTGTCGCTATCGCGGCGTTAGCGACAGAGCAAAAAGATGTCGTTTTATTAGTGTTACCTTCCGATCATGTTATCAAAGATACCAATGGGTTTGTTATGGCGGCGCGGTGCGCAGCACATTGGGCTCAACGTGGAAAACTAGTTACCTTTGGTATCCGGCCGCAAAATCCGGCCACTGGATACGGCTACATTCGGTGTGGGACGGAACTTTCGAATGACGATGGACAGCGCTGTTTTGAAGTGAGTGCGTTTGTGGAAAAACCGGATGAAACCAAAGCAAATGAATATGTGCGATCGGGTAACTATTTCTGGAATAGCGGTATGTTCGCCTTTAAAGCCAGTCGTTATTTGGAAGAACTTGAAAAATTTGAACCCGATCTATTGTCGAATTGCAGGGCCGCATTTAACAACAGCGAAACCGATTCCAAGTTAGGTTTTATTCGAATCGAAGATCACGCTTTTAGTGCTTGCAAGAATATTTCCATAGACTATGCGCTGATGGAACATACCCAAGACGCGGTCGTGATTCCGGCGGACATCGGATGGAGCGATGTCGGTTCTTGGGGTGGGTTTTGGGATATCGCAGACAAAAACACCGACGGTAATACCTTGGTCGGGGATGCCCTGACCTACGATGTACACGATTCCCTGCTGAAATCGGATGGGAAACTCTTAGTCGCTTTGGGTCTCGATAACGTTGTTATCGTAGATACGGATGATGTGACCTTGGTAGCAGACAAAGATAAATCCGAACGGATCAAGAACGTAGTCAATGATCTCAAACACCGCCGGCGCCCCGAAATCGAAGCGCATACGGAAGTGCACCGACCCTGGGGATCGTTCAAGGGGATGGAACAAACGGACCATTACCAGGTAAAAAAATTAGTATTAAAACCCGGCGCCAAAATATCACTGCAATTGCACCACAAACGCTCAGAACATTGGGTGGTTGTTAAGGGAACGGCCAAAGTCGTTCGTGGTGACGATATCATTACCTTGACAAAAGACCAGTCAACTTTTATTCCGGTGGGCACCAAGCATCAGTTGGAAAATGTGGGTGACGGACCACTGGAAGTTATCGAGGTTCAGACCGGGACCTATTTCGGTGAGGACGATATTGTCCGCTTTGATGATATCTACGGTCGGCTCTAGTCGGTGACAGAGTATCAGCCCCTGTTGGGAATCATTGGGGGCAGTGGCCTGAATCGCTTGGGCAAGCTGGATGTTAGACATCGCGAGTTTGTGCGCACTCCTTATGGCGATCCTTCCGGACCGCTGATGTTCGGTCATTATGCCGGTCACGAAATCGCGTTTCTCGCTCGGCACGGATTAGGACATACTATACCTCCCCATGCGGTTAACTTCAGGGCCAATATTTGGGCACTGCATTACGCCGGTGTTCGGATTATTATCGCGGTTGCGGCGGTTGGTGGTATCAAGGACTCTCTACGGCCGGGCGAATTAGCGTTTCCCAATCAGATTCTCGATTACACCTACGGCCGCGAACATACTTTTTATGACGGTTATCGGAGTGAAGTCGAACATGTGGATTTTAGTTGTCCCTACGATCAAGATCTACGCGCGGTCCTAGTTGAATCAGCATCGCAATGTGGTTTCGATGTTGATGCGTGTTGTACTTATGCGGCGACACAAGGTCCGCGATTTGAATCCGCCGCCGAGATTGACCAACTGGAGCGCGACGGCGCGGATCTTGTAGGAATGACCGGGATGCCGGAATGCGGTTTGGCACGGGAACTGAACATTCGATACGCGACAATCGCCGTGATTTCTAATGCCGCTGCCGGACGGGGTGGGGATGAAATTTTGTTGGAGGACGTCTATGCCAACCTGGATTCAGGCATGCGGAAGGTGGAAAAAGTGTTAAACCATGCAGTGCCTTTGACAATGAAAATTCAACTCTAAATCAATGGCGATTAGGCCGATTTTAAAAATGGGTGACCCACGGCTTTTTCAGGCATCGAAACCGGTTGATCCGGATGAGCTAGATTCCCTCGAAGGTTTGATCGAAAATATGTTGGAGACTATGCAGGCGGCGAATGGCGCGGGTTTGGCCGCCCCACAGATAGGTGTGATGAAACGGGTGGTGGTATACGGCGTCGATTTCAACCCACGTTATCCCGGTGCGGGACCGATACCCTTGACAATCTTAATAAATCCGGAAATTGAATTTCTTGGTCATGAACTCGAGAGCGACTGGGAGGGTTGTTTAAGTGTGCCGGGGATGCGTGGTCTTGTGCCGCGACATGAGCGAATACGTTACACAGCGTTGAATCCTCAAGGCGAAAAAATAGGCGGCGAGGTAGATGGGTTTCATGCGCGCGTGATTCAACACGAATGCGATCATTTGGATGGTGTGCTTTATCCCATGCGTATTGAAGATATGCGTAATTTTGGCTTCGAAGAGGTGTTGTTATCAGACGAAGTAAGCCCTGACGAACCGGAAACAATATCTTTATCGGACGATGGCGCTCGCGAGTTGCTCAAGCAGTGATTCGACAAATTGTATGCGTTGCTCGTTGTCTTCCAGGGTTTTATTAATTCCCAGGGTGGAGGCATCGGACATTTTATAAACACCGGGTTCGGACTGAATCAAATTTAGCAACGCCATTGGTTCGATGTTTGGGTTAGCTCCAAACTGAATTTTGCCACCATGATCGCCAATATCGATTTTCTGCACGCCGATTTTTTCTGCGTTGAAGCGCATGGAGGATAAACGGAACAGGGTTTTCACCTGGGACGGTAACAAACCAAAGCGATCCACTGTTTCGATTTCCAGTTCTTTTAACTCTTCGTCGCCCCTGGTGTTAGCAATGCGTTTGTACATCACCAGGCGCATGTGAACATCTGGCAGAAAGTAATCAGGGAACAGGGCCGGTATATGCAGATTAATATCGGAAACCTTGGTATCGACTAATTCGGTGCTTGTAGCCACATTACCTTCTTTTAAAGCCTTGATGGCACGGTTTAAATATTCCGTATACAGGGTGAAACCAACATCGTCGATAGCACCGCTTTGGGTTTCCCCTAACAATTCACCTGCCCCTCTGATTTCCAGATCATGCGAGGCTAAAGCGAAACCGGATCCCAAGTCGTCCAGGGAGGCGATTGCGTCCAGCCTTTTTTTTGCGTCGGCGGTGAGTACGCGGGGATCGGAAACCAATAAGTACGCATAAGCCTGATGATGGGATCGTCCGACCCGGCCCCGCAGTTGGTGTAGTTGGGCAAGTCCGAAACGATCCGCGCGGTTGACGATAATAGTGTTAGCCGTCGGTACGTCGATTCCACTTTCGATGATTGTAGTGCAAACCAATATATTAAATCGTTGATGGTAGAAATCCCGCATAATGCGTTCGAGTTCCAGTTCAGGCATTTGGCCGTGGGCGATGCCGATGTTGGCCTCAGGGAGAAGTTGTTCCAGTTCGCGTGCGATTTCCTGAATGGTTCGTACCTGATTGTGTAGAAAGTAAACTTGACCGCCGCGGCGAATTTCCCTGAAGCAGGCTTCGCGAATAAGCCCTTTGTTCCAGGCGCGGACGAAAGTCTTTACAGACAAGCGCTCACGTGGAGGGGTGGCGATAATGGAAACGGATCGCAGACCCGACATGGCCATGTTGAGGGTGCGTGGAATCGGTGTGGCGGTAAGTGTAAGGATATCGACTTCGTTGCGGAGCCGTTTTAATTTTTCTTTTTGACGCACTCCGAATCGATGTTCCTCATCAATAATCAACAATCCTAGGTTTTTGAATTCAATATCAGGTTGTAGTAAACGGTGTGTGCCGATCACGACATCGGGATAACCTGTCTTGAGGGACTGCACTAGTGTTGCTATGTCTTTTTTACTGCGAAACCGCGACAACAACTCGATCTGGATGGGTAAGTCGGCGAACCGATCACGAAAGGTTTCGAAATGTTGTTGTGCCAGCAATGTAGTCGGCACAAGCACTGCGACTTGTTGACGGTTGTGGACGGCGATAAATGTGGCGCGTAAAGCGATTTCGGTTTTACCGAAACCCACATCTCCGCACACCAGACGATCCATGGGTTTATCACTGCTGAGATCGGCAATGACCTCATCAATAACATGCGTTTGATCCGGTGTTTCCTCAAATGGAAATTGTTCGACAAATGCGTTGTAGTTATCGTGAGGAATGGTGAACATTTGTCCTTGGCGTGCAGCTCGTAATGCCTCGATCTCTAATAACTCCGCGGCAATATCGTATGCTTTCTCCTGAGCCTTGCTTTTGGCTTTCTCCCAAACATCTGAACCCAGTTTGTGCAAAGGGGCATGTTCGGGATCGCCGGCGACATAGCGACCGACCAGGTGCAACGACAATATCGGTACATACAGTTTGTCGTTGTTGAGATATTCCAAGGTTAGAAACTCGGTTTCATTACCACCGATATCTAGTGTTTGTAAGCCGAGATAACGACCAACACCGTATTCCTCATGAACAACCGGATCGCCTTGATTGAGTTCCGTTAATGAACGAATAATACTTTCCGGATCGCGGGCAAATTGGCTGCGTTGGCGCCGTTGGAATACCTTCTCGCCATACAACTGAGTTTCGGTGAGTAAGGTGATCGACAGATCGATAAGATGTGTACCTCGCTCAAAGTTGCCGACGATAATGCCAAATTGGATATCGTTTTGTTGTAGGAAGTCGCCCCAGGATGCCGAGGGTAGGGCGAGAATTTTATTAGCTTGCAAAATTCCGTCCAGGGCTTCGCGCCGACCGGCTGTTTCGGCAACCAGCAATACGCGGCCGGTTTCTTTGTTCATAAATTCGACCACCTTAGCGTATGGCTTTTCACGTTTGGGTTGGACAGGTAGCAGGGGTGCGGGTTTTGTTTTGAAAGTGAATTCCTGATCGGTGCCACCATTTTTGTTATGGACGTTAGAGGTCTTGCCTGAGATGTGTACGCGAGCCTCGTTTTGTAAATCAAAAAACAAGTCGTCAGGTGCGATAAATAACTCATCTGGTGGTAAAACTTTTCTATCAATGTCCAGATTTGCATCCGTGAAACGGTCTTCAACGTGGGCGTGGAATGTACGGGCCGCATCTTCAATAGCGTCGTCCAATAACCAGACGGCTGTGTCGGGCAAATAATCTCGCAACGTTTCCAGGCGTTGAAAAAACAACGGCATAAAAAACTCGAGTCCGGCCGGTACATTACCTTTGCTAACCTCCCGGTAGATCACTTGCTTTTGCGGATCGCCCTCGAAGCGTTTTCTGAAATTGGATCGAAATACTTTAATCCCTTCGTCATCGAACGGAAATTCGCGACCGGGCAATAACGTGATCGCGTTAGTGGATTGGGTGGTGCGTTGGGATTCGGGATCGAAATAACGAATGTCATCGATCTCATCACCAAACAAATCGATGCGAAAAGGTTTAGCCTGACCCATGGGAAAAATATCGATCAATCCGCCTCGAACCGCATATTCACCGGGCGCCACTACCTGGGCGACGGTGTAGTAGCCTGAACGTGTCAATCGGCTACGCAAAGATTCAATATTGAGTTGTTGCCCGCGCACAAGTGAAAAACTATGCCCCAGTACGTAGTCGCGTGGCGCGACTCGTTGCATCAGATTTTGTATTGAGGCAATAATCAACCCGCCCGCCAATTCAGGTGCTAAAGCGAGGCATCTTAAACGCTCGGAAACAATGTCCTGGTGCGGCGAGAATACATCGTAGGGTAGGCATTCCCAGTCGGGAAAATAAAGTATGGGAAAGCGTGCTTCAGGTTTTCTGGATGTTCTGTTGTCAGTCACCGAATTCAGGAAAAACCGGATTTCGTTTTCCAGAATTCGACCGCGGCGTATGTCTGCAGTCACGAGCACTAAAGGCCTGTTTGCCGAGACCACGGCATTTGCAATGACCAAACCTTGGGAACTGCCATGCAATCCATGCCAGGTTAATGATTCGCCGGTAACAGGTAGTGGCGGATTCAGAATGGATGGATTGGATAGTGCCAACTTGGCAGTGTTAATGGCCACTCAATGTTCGTCTCTATGGAAAAAGCGCCGGGTTCTACCCGGCGATTGTTAGTGAGCGCAAAACGATGCGTGTGGTTTAGCGAAATGTGTGTATAGGGATGATTAACGTTTTAGTAATACATAGACTGCTCCCGTGCCGCCATCAACCGGACGTGCCGAGCAAAAAGCGAGCACTTCATCTTTTTGTCGTAACCATCGATCGGTTTTGGCCTTTAAGACTGAACGTTTGTCAGGTGAGCGCAAACCCTTGCCGTGAATAATACGAACGCAACGTCTTCCATTTTCTCGTGCTTTCCGAACGAATGCATTTAAATCAGTGCGGGCGGCTTCAGAGGTTAAACCATGCAAGTCCAATTCGGCCTCCACGATATAATCACCGCGTCGCAACCGGCGCAAAACGTTTCGCTGTAAACCCGGCCTCGCGAACATCAATTCTTCGCCGGTTTCCATTTCGTCTATGGATGGATAGTCAGATAACAAACTATCCACCACATCGCGGTCATCCCGCTTGCTTTGGCTGGGGGCTGGGTTAGGACGTGGACGGTAAGGTTTTACGCGGTTGTGAGTATGTCTATCGACATCGTTCATAGAATCGCGAAATATGTCGCGCTCGGTTTCTTTTACACGAGGAGGCACGGGCATCGCACACTATTCCAATGTGTCTAAATAACGTTCGGCGTCTAGAGCCGCCATACAACCGGTGGCGGCTGAGGTGACGGCTTGACGATAAACATGATCCATCACATCACCGGCGGCGAATACACCCGGGACACTGGTTGCGGTGGCATCACCGTTCAGACCGGATTTTGTGACGATATAGCCGTTACGCATTTCGAGCTGACCTTCAAACAGGTCGGTATTGGGTGTATGGCCGATGGCAATGAACACACCATTCACATCCAGCTCCTTGGTTGCGGATGATTTTGTACTGCGCAGGCGTACGCCGGTGACTCCGTTGTCGTCGCCCAACACCTCATCGAGAACGTGATCCCATTCAATCACAACATTGCCTTCATCGCCGGCGCGGTCAATTAGTTTATCGACCAGAATGGCTTCGGCACGAAGTTTGTTCCGTCGGTGCACGACAGTGACGGAAGAAGCAATATTGGATAAATATATCGACTCTTCGACCGCGGTATTGCCGCCACCGATTACCGCGACCGGTTGATTGCGGAAGAAAAAACCGTCACAGGTTGCACAAGCCGACACGCCCTTGCCTTTGTAGGCGTCTTCGGATGGCAGACCGAGATATTTGGCTGACGCACCGGTGGCGATTATCAACGCGTCGCATGTGTAGCTCCCAGCATCGCCCTGTACCGCGATGGGTTTCTGGTTGAGCATCGCGGTATGGATGTGATCGAAAATGACCTCGGTATCGAAGCGTTCGGCGTGTTTAAGCATGCGATCCATGAGTTCGGGCCCTTGAACGCCTTGGTTGTCTCCCGGCCAATTGTCGACATCGGTGGTCGTCATTAACTGGCCGCCTTGTTCGATACCGGTGATGAGGACAGGATTAAGATTGGCGCGGGCCCCATATACAGCGGCGGTATAACCGGCGGGGCCGGAACCTAAGATGAGCAGTTTAAAATGTTTGCTATCGGACATAAGTGTTTGGTCGACGCTGGTAGCACGACGCCGGATTCAAAATGGTAAACTCTTTATAGTACGGCATCGCTTATCACGGCGCAAAATCATTGTTTGAATGTTACGGTGAATACTGACACTGTTTGCCGACGCATCCATAAAAATTCAGAACCTATTCATCGTAGATGTTTATGATTCAGTGGAGTAACCCACTCTCCGCCGAAATCATTATGGACACTTGAAATTGACACAAGCACGTAAACGAGTTGAAAAACCACCCCTAACTCTGCCACCGGGCATATTGTCCCGGGCGCGGGAAACCGTGTTGTTTGTCCTCGGCGCGGTTGCGATCTATTTGATGTTATGTCTGTTGACTTACTCTGCGCAGGACCCCGGTTGGTCACATACCGGGGGCACAGACCGGGTGGCTAATCTAGGGGGGCGTTTTGGCGCTTGGTTTGCCGACCTCATGTTCCACGGCTTCGGTAGGGTGGCCTATTTATTTCCCATATTGGTGGGATTGTTGGGCTGGCGTATTTATCGTGGTGCTCACGGCACGCAACCCAGTTTACAGTCGCGCTTGTTAACAGGTGCGGGTTTCATTGCGACATTAGTAGCGGGTTGCGGATTAGAAACGCTGCATTTCCCTGAAATAGGCGAAAGCATGCGGTTTGTCGCCGGTGGTGTTTTAGGCGATCTCGCCAGTTCGTGGTTTGTATCCAATTTCGGTTTCGTCGGTTCTACGGTGTTTCTGGTGGCATTATTTATCGCCGGTGTTACCTGGTGTACCGATTTATCTTGGTTTTGGATTATGGACACCGTCGGGAAATACACCTGTATCGCCTATGACTACGGGTACGCCAAAGCTAAACTTGGTATCGATACCTTTGCCGGTGCGCGCGCACGGCGGCAACGCCAGGAGACGGTAACGGAAATTCGGCGCGAGATGAAAGACAAAAAACCACCGCGTATTGAGCCTACTATTAAGAAGCCGGTAGAAAGCGCGCGCCGGGAAAGAGAAAAACAAACCCAGTTGTTCAAAAATCCACCCGGCTCCGGTGAATTGCCGCCATTGTCCTTATTGGATGACATTGAAGATGAGCACGTATCGTTTTCTAAAGACTCGTTGGAAGCGATGTCGCGGCTTATCGAGAAAAAACTCAACGACTTTAATGTCACCGTTGAAGTCACGGCGGTGCATCCCGGACCGGTCATTACCCGCTTTGAAATCGATCCGGCACCGGGTGTCAAAGCAAGCCAGATTGTCGGTTTGTCACGGGATCTAGCTCGTGCCCTGTCTGTCATCAGTGTTCGTGTGGTGGAGAATATTCCTGGAAAAACCGTCATCGGGCTGGAAGTCCCGAATGAGCAACGTGAGACTGTACGTTTGTTGGAAGGTCTGTCGTCCGAGGAGTACGAACGTGCCAGTTCGCCATTGGTATTGATGATGGGTAAGGACATTGGCGGTCAACCGGTCATCGCCGACCTTACCAAGATGCCACATTTATTGATTGCGGGAACTACGGGTGCGGGTAAATCGGTGTGTATCAACGCATTGGTGCTTAGTATTTTGTTCAAGTCCACCGCCGAACAAGTACGCTTAATCATGGTCGATCCCAAGATGTTGGAACTGTCGGTTTACGACGGTATCCCGCATCTGTTGGCACCGGTGGTGACGGATATGAAAAAAGCAGCGAATGCCTTGCGTTGGTGTATCGCTGAAATGGACAGGCGTTTTCATTTAATGGCTGCTTTAGGTGTACGCAATATTGCGGGTTATAACCGCAAAGTAAAATCGGCTTTGGACGGAGGACAACCTATCCTGGATCCTCTGGCCATGGAAGGAACTGACCCGGAACCGCTGGACACGATTCCTTATATCGTCGTCATTATCGACGAATTGGCGGATTTAATGATGGTAGTGGGTAAAAAGATAGAGGAACTCATTACCCGTATCGCGCAACGCGCGCGGGCTGCAGGTATTCATTTAATACTCGCCACACAACGACCCTCAGTGGATGTCATCACCGGTCTGATCAAAGCTAACGTGCCCAGCCGGGTGGCGTTTCAGGTTTCCTCTAGGGCGGATTCACGGACTGTTTTGGATCAGATGGGAGCTGAGCAACTGTTGGGCCATGGTGATATGTTGTTCTTACCACCGGGTACCAGTGTTCCTATTCGCGTACACGGATCATTTGTATCCGATGCTGAGGTACACCGGGTGGCTAAAGCACTCAAGGAATCGGGGACGGTTAATTACAACCCGGACGTGACATCGGGAGAGGTCGAAACCACTGACCCCGTCGCTTCGATGAGCGATGGCAATGGCGGTGGTGGTGAGGAAGACGAACTGTACGATCAAGCCCTGCGTTTCGTTACCGAAACCCGGCGTGCATCCATATCGGCAGTGCAACGGCAGTTGCGCGTAGGGTACAACCGCGCGGCGCGCATGATAGAAGCGATGGAACAATCCGGTGTTGTGGGTCCGCTGGAGTCGAATGGTAAAAGGGATGTGTTGGCACCTCCTCCACCGGTGGATTAGAAACCTACGTGTGAAATCAAAAGCTTACTTTTTATTTTTCATATATCTTCTTAACTCGTTTCCTCCAACCTACGGAGCGACGGGAACGGAAAATCTTGATCGTTTTTTTAATCAGGTGAGGACCTACACCGCGGAATTTGAACAAGTCGTGTTGGACGAGACGCTAAAGGTGATTGAAACCAGTTCCGGTAAGATGTGGCTAGAACGACCCGGGAAATTTCGTTGGGACTATGCTGCGCCGTTGGCGCAAGAAATTGTCAGCGACGGCACGAAAATCTGGATTTACGACGTCGATCTTGAAAATGTGCAGGTACGTGCGCTCAGCGACGCCTTAGGTGATACGCCGGCCATGGTGTTAGCAGGTAAGGGTGACATCCGATCTAACTATGAATTAGCGGAAATTGGTCCCCAAGGTGACACAACCTGGGTGGCACTCATTCCTAAATCGAAGGAAAGCGCATTCGAATACGTTCGGCTCGGCTTTAGCGATTCGGAATTGTCCATATTGGAATTAGTCGATGGTCTTGGCCAGACCACACGCATTACCATGAGCGATGTCAAAATTAATAGTTCCGTTAAATCCAGCGTGTTCGAGTTTGAGGTTCCCGAAGGAGTGGATGTCATTGACGAGAACTAGCGATACGGTGCGCGACAACCACGTTTTAGCTGCGCCTTTAGCCGATCGTATGCGGCCAGTCGGTATTGACCATGTGGTCGGTCAGGATCATTTGCTGGCAGAAAACCGGCCGTTGCACCAAGCCATCACATCGGGAAAACTGCATTCCATGGTGTTATGGGGGCCACCGGGTACGGGGAAAACCACGCTGGCCAGGTTGTTGGCGGAAAACAGTGGCGCCCGGTTTGTGACTTTATCGGCGGTGACCAGTGGCGTAAAAGACGTCCGATCGGCGGTGGATCAAGCCAAGCATGCCCGGCAAATTGGCGAATCCACGGTATTGTTTGTCGATGAAGTGCATCGTTTTAACAAGGCGCAGCAAGATGCATTCTTACCGCACATCGAAGACGGCACGATTACACTGATAGGGGCGACAACTGAGAACCCTTCATTCGAACTCAACAATGCCTTGTTGTCACGAGTGCGTGTCTATGTATTGAAAGAATTAAGCGTGACCGCTGTTTGTAAAATCTTGCAGCATGCTTTGCATGACACGGAGTCTGGTTTGGGCACAAGGAATATCGCCGCAGACGAAGAGGTACTGGAAATGATTGCCAAGGCAGCGAACGGCGATGGACGTCAGGGATTGAATTTTCTGGAAACAGCGGTTGAGTTTATTTCACCGGAGGATCCGACGCTAACACATCAATGTGTGGAGCAGGCGTTAATTGCTTCGTTGCACCGTTTTGACAAGCGGGGAGACCTGTTTTACGAGCAAATCTCCGCAGTTCACAAGGCGATACGCGGTTCTAATCCCGATGGCGCATTGTACTGGCTGGCGCGTATGTTGGAACAAGGCTGCGATCCGCATTACGTGTTGCGGCGTCTGGTGCGTATTGCCAGTGAGGATGTGGGCAATGCCGATCCACGGGCGTTACAGCTAGCCGTCTCAGCCTGGGACGCTTTTGACCGTTTGGGCAGTCCGGAAGGTGATCTTGCCATTGCGCAAACGGCGGTGTATCTCGCGTGTGCGCCGAAAAGTGATGCCGTTTACACGGCGTATAACCAAGCAACGTCGGATGCGCGTAACAACGCATCGTTCCGTGTTCCTGCGCATTTGTGCAACGCGCCGACGACCCTCATGAAACGAATGGGCTACGGAAAAAATTATCAATATGCCCATGATAAAGTCGGCGGATACAGTGCCGGACAAACCTACTTCCCTGAGGAAATGGGTGAGCGGCGGTATTATCATCCAGTCGATCGTGGTTTGGAGCAACGCATTGCAGAGCGCCTAAAACAATGGCGGGCGCTGGATGCTGTTGTGTTTTCCGATAAACAAGCGGCCAATTGATACAACTCAGGTATGATATTGTGAATCAACATCACCTCATGATGGGAGAACGATAATGCTGGACAGGGATCTTTTACGCCGGGATCTCGATAATGTATTGACACGTCTTGAAACACGCGGATTTATATTCGACAAGGCGCGTTACCTGGAGTTGGAGCAGAAACGCAAGCGCGTACAAAGCGAAACGGAAAAGTTGCAAGGCGAACGCAACCGTTTGTCCAAGGAAATAGGGCAGCGCAAGCAGAAAGGCGAGGACGTGCAAGCGTTGATGCAGACGGTAGCCGAGTTTGGGGGCAACCTAAAAGATAATGAGGCACGGTTGGGTGAGATTCAATTCAGCCTAGATGAGTTGCTCAGTGGCATGCCCAACATTCCCCATGCATCAACGCCCATAGGAGAATCGGAAGACGATTTTGTCGAGGAGCGTCGATGGGGAGATCCACCGGATTTTGCTTTTGAGCCCAAGGATCATGTTGATCTGGGCTCGGATCTTGGTGTGCTGGATTTCGATATGGCGGCGAAACTGACCGGCGCACGATTCGTCGTGATGTCAGACGGTCTGGCGCGTATGCACAGGGCGCTGACCCAGTTTATGCTGGATTTGCACACACGGGAGCACGGCTACACCGAAGCCTATGTACCGTATATCGTAAATACCGATACCCTGTACGGCACCGGACAACTACCCAAGTTTGAAGAGGATCAATTCGGTATCGCTGGCGAATCTTATTATTTAATACCGACAGCAGAGGTGCCTCTTACTAATTTCGTGCGGAATCGTATCGTGGATGAAAAGGAATTGCCCATAAAACTAACCGCGCATACTCCCTGTTTTCGCCGTGAGGCGGGATCCCACGGCAAGGACACCCGTGGCATGATTCGCCAGCACCAGTTCGATAAAGTAGAGTTGGTGCACATTGTTCACCCGGACGTATCCTATGATGCCTTGGAGGAATTGACCTCCCATGCCGAAGTGGTGTTACAGAAATTGAATTTACCTTACCGGGTGATCAGCTTGTGTACGGGTGATATCGGGTTTTCAGCGGCGAAAACCTATGATCTGGAGGTGTGGTTGCCGGGACAGCAAAAATACCGTGAGATTTCATCTTGTAGCAACTGCGAAGGTTTCCAGGCCCGGCGTATGCAAGCGCGCTGGCGTAATCCGGACAGTGGTCGTAACGAACCAGTACATACGCTCAACGGATCCGGTGTCGCCGTCGGGCGTGCTTTGATAGCCGTAATGGAAAACTACCAGCAGGCCGACGGCAGTATAGTCGTCCCCGATGTGTTGCGGCCCTATATGGGCGGTACCGCCGTGATAGGAACGTAAGCAATTAATTTTGCACTATTTTCAAACGGGTCAAGACCAGATTTTTTGCGGATATTCCCTTACAATTGCGGCGCCAGTGCTGAGAACCGACGAAACTCTATCGGTAGTTTTGATTGAAACTCCGATACGCCATGATCGGATGTCTGGTAAGCAGTGGAGGTATCCAGATGGACGAGGGGGTATTCGTATGTCATGCATATCGTGCATCTAATCGCATTTATTGGGAGACAGGAGCAATAGCCGGGTGAAAATCAAAAAAAATTGTACGTGGAATGTATTTCGTTTTAGCCAACAGCTATCGTTGGCACACTGGATTAGTCCATCTCCCATCTGGATTCGGGGGAGGCTGAGCAGTATCGCATTAATCTTGACCGGGCCGACGGCTGTATTCGCTCAAGAAGGATTTTCCACATTAGGTCCAGCTAATTCCACCCAACGTGCACTCGACGACCCACCCGGCGTGCAGCGTGATGTGTTGAATGGGTTTTTTCCAGCGATCGACCTCATCTATAACGATACCGATAATGTGCGGAGAGACCAAACCGAGATATCCGATACGTTCTACAGCGTTATCCCTAGTTTGGTCTACAAGAACGAATTTGGTAGTTCGAACGAGTTTCAGGCCGGATATACGATACGTTTTGAACGATTTTCCGACGTTAAAGATGACGACACGACATCAAGTCGCGCAACCCTCGGAGTTTTGTTCGATATGTCGCGTATTGTCGATGTCGACGTGTTCGGTAACCGGATAGACTCGGAAGAAATTCGTGGCGCTTCCGGTTCCCGGTTAGATACGATCGGGGAAGAAGATGAATTTGATGCCACAACCATTGGCGCACGGGTTACGGTCGGTCGGCGCACAAATCCTTTACAGATAGTCGTGGGTGTCGATCAAACCGATTTTAACTTCACAAATAACAATCAGGAATTGCGGGACCGCGAAAGCAGTGAGGTGAACGGCGCGGTGTTTTACAATTTTTCACCGCGGACGTCGATATTTTTGAACTCCGCTAGTCGTGAGATTGATTATGACTCGAATAGTTTAGACCGTGACAACGATGAAACGTCTATATCTATCGGTGTGCGCTGGGAACCGACTTACATTACAGCACTAACTGTGTCCGCCGGTAATCTGGAAAAGGATTTCGATAGTGCAACGGTGGAGGATTTTAATGATTCTACTTATTTGGCGAAAATAGATTGGAGTCCGCGTGACGCCACAAGTATCAATGCTTACGCTTCTAGACGTACTGAGGAATCGCCTGAATTGCAATCGAATTTTTTTACCAGTGATGTGTTGGGTATCGGCGTTTCCCAAGATATTGCACAACGTTTTACTTTGACAGCGTACGTTAACAAGACCGACGATGAGTTTGACGACGGTCGCGATGACGATATCAGTGACTTCGGGATTGGTCTGAGTTATAAATTCAACAAGTGGCTTTCTTTTGGCGCACGCTATGCAACAATTGATCGCGATTCGGATGATCCAGAGGCCAACTATGAAGAAAATTTATTTTCACTTTCAGTTCGGGGGTCCTGGGAATCGTCTAGATAACCCCGCCTGAGGTTGTAAACCAGTGAAGGCAGTAACAAAATGCATTATCGCGTTAATCTTTTTCTCCGCTAACCTGACACTACCATCCCTCGCCCGAGATTCTGCCAGCTATCGCATCAGTCCGGGTGACGTTGTTTCCATCATCGTGTTTGATGAACCTGAGTTAACACTACGCGATGCCCGAGTACCGGGAAGCGGTCGTATCTCTTTTCCTTTTATCGGCGAAGTACAACTGAGTGGAGAGACGACACAAGCAATAGAAAAGGATATTACCGATCGATTGGCGGATGGTTATTTACGTCACCCTCAGGTCACAGTATCCATCTCTGAATATCGACCATTCTATGTGGGTGGAAACGTTAACGTGCCTGGACAAAAACAATTCGGAGAGGGAATGACGGTGGCCAAAGCCATCGCGCTCGCTGGCGGTGTTAGAGATGATTTGCCCATTGATACAATCGATATAGAACGCCCGGGAAAAAATTTGCTGGGGATCATTGATTTGACGACGGGGGTAATGCCCGGTGATATCATCACAATCACAACAGCTCGTACCAATGCATCGCGCCCAACGCAGTACATTTATCTCTATGGTGAAGTGAGGTCCCCCGGTCGCTACCAGTTCGAAGACGGTTTAACGGTGGAGAAAGCTATCGCACTGGCTGGTGGCTTTGGGCAACGAGCCTCACGCAGGAAAATCAGCATTACCCGGGACGAGGATGAGTCGATTAGTAAGGCAGCGTTACACACGAAGATTAAACCTGAAGATGTCATCACGGTGGGTGCCAGTTTGTTTTAGTCACGACCATGAATGACCGCCTACAAGTGGTGCCCGCAACACCGTTTACATTTGCGCCCAAACCGGGTACTGAGACCAACCGTCGGGAGCGACACAAGTCGCTTGCGTACTATTGGAGTATTTTGCTTCGGTATAAGTGGATTTTCCTGATGTTCGCGTTGTTAGGCGCCGCTGTTGGTTTTTATCGTTATCTAACAGCGACGCCCATTTACGAAGCACGTTTGACAATGATTGTTGAACCAGAGCGTGCCAATACTACGGCGGACTCCCCGGTATTAAGTTGGTATGTGTTCTCACGTTTTTATGAAACACAATATCAAGTGATTAAGAGCCGTGTGGTAGCCGAGCGTGTAGTGGATCGGCTAGAGTTGATTAAACAACCGGCCGAAACGGTTGATGATGCAATTGTACAACCTTCCTTTTTTGCACGGATAATTGCGACTGTATCCAGTTTTATTACTGATACGGCTGGTGACAAAAATAAACAAACCGGTCCTCGTGAAAGTGAGCCTTTTGACCGGCGTTCGCAACTGGCTGAATCCATCAAAAATGGTCTAGATGTGAGAGGTGGCGACAATAGTCAGTTAGTCGAGTTGGCACTGCGTTCCGCCGACGCCCAATATGCGGCCGATGTTGTCAATACGGTGGCACAGGAGTACATCGCACTTGGCATCGAAAATCGCGCGCAAAAGACACGTTCGGCGGGCCAATGGTTAACAGAGCAGATCGAGGAGTTACGGCAGAAAGTTGTGGATTCGGAAGCTGCGCTAAAGGGCTATCAAGCGAAAGAGGGTATCGTCAATCTGGAAAGTTTGAACGAGCTGACCAACAGCCAATTGATTACTTTGAATGAGGCGGTGGTCAATGCGCAAGAACGCTACAATGAATTGGCTAAACGCTATGGATCGAAACACCCGCGGTTAATTGCCGCTGGTGGAGAAGTAGCCGAAGCACGGGCGCGGTTAAAAGCAGTGTCACAATCCAGTGTGGCCACACAAGAAAAACGGTTTGAATTGGCAAAACTCGAACAGGAGGTGAATACTAACCGCGAATTATATGAATCCTATTTGACAAGGCTGAATGAAGCGGATTTTTCTACAGACGAAAATCTGGCCAATGCCTATGTGTTAGACCTCGCTCGAGTGCCCGAAATACCTGTCGCACCCGATAAACGAAAGTTACTGACGACTTGGACTTTACTGGGTATTGTTTTGGGTTTGGTGATGATAGCCATTCGTGAGCACCTGGACCTAACTTTTAAGACCCATCGTGAGGTGGAAAGTATATTGGATATGCCCGCGTTAGGTGTGTTACCACTATTACAAGGGGGCTTGGGTGGTGCACGGCGAAAAATCCGCTCCGTTAGGGACGACGATGTCGTCCCGGAAAGACACTATGCGACCGGTACGGGATCACCGTTTGCCGAATCAGTTAACCACATTCGCACTGGTATTTTGTATTCAGATGTTGATCATCCACCCAAGACCATTGTTATCACTTCCTCAATACAACATGAGGGCAAGACAACCTTAGCGATTAATCTAGCATTGGCATTCGCGCAGTTGGGTAAAACCTTGATTCTAGATGCCGACCTGCGTAAGCCACGTGCCAGTTTGATGGCTGGCTCGAATAAAACATTGGGATTAGTGGACTATGTCGCGGTACGGTGCGACTTGCAAGACTGTATCATTGAAGACGAAACCAGTAACAATTTATCGATTCTAAGAAGCGGACTCATCCCACCGAATCCGTTGGAATTGTTGTCATCCAAGCGTTTTGCCCGTGCTTTGGAGGGACTTAAGGGTAAATTTACATACATTGTGATTGATGCGCCACCGGTGCTGCCGGTGAGTGATGCCATTGTGCTGGGTCGATTGGCCGACGCCACTATAATGGTGGTGGAAGCGCACCATACCACTCAGGCAACCGCCATCGAAGCGGTGGAGCGCATGCGTGCGTCGAACGTAGTACCCTTAGGTGCGGTGTTAACCAAACTAAATCAGCGCAAACAGGGTTATTATTACTATGGTCAGTACAACGACTACGGTAGCTACTATAAAGACGAAAAACAACTGTTGACCGTTCGCAAAACCGCTTAACACTTCTTGATTTAATCGCATAACCGCCTTAGTAGTAGTTCGTGGTGATTTTCTTTGGTAAGTTCTAAATTAACTTAGTTGTTACGCAACGTAATCACCATTGGTTTGTTATTGTTAGGCAGTGGTGGTTTGTGGGTGTCCGGTTCCTGGTTGCAAGCGGATCAAAATTATCGTCGGGCGTTGTCCACAATGGGAGTGCTTTCCCACGAAGGTGATATGGAAGAACAATTGCGGTGGCAATCGGCCAAGACCGATCTTAACGCCGCAGCGAAACTACGAGAGGGTGTTCCAGAGTTTGACTATCAATTAGGGAAACTATTCGCTTATCGCGCAGCGCATCCCTACGCCAGGGAGCCACAAAAAGTACAAGACCGTAATCAAGCATTGCAGTATTATGAATCCGCAGTCGAAAGGCGTCCGACATGGCCTTTAGCTTGGGCATCACTTGCCTATTTGAGTGTTTTGTCCATGCCGGAAAGCGCACAAGCGATACAGGCTTATGAAAGAGCTGTTCAGGTCGCCGGATTGGACCATCGTGTACGACGTCAGAATGCTGTTACCGGCATGATTGCGTGGGACTATATTGATGCACCATCCCGTGCGCATGCGGAACAAGAAATGCGCAAATTACTCGCCACACCCAAAGAAGTGTCTTCATTAATACGCGATGCGGCCGGCACCGGCTGGATTGAGAAAATACGGCCATTGGGTGAGGAAATATTTGGTGCCAACGGATTTAACAAACGTTTAGAACGTATTAAACAATAAGTGTGAGAGCGCTCGTTGAAAGAGGCGCCTCGCTAGGTGCGTTTGGTTTGTTGTTGTTTTTAATCGTATGGTTACCTATTCCGTGGGGTAGCAACCGGACGTGGTCTTCCTTATTAATAGTGGCACTCACTAGTGTCATTCTTATTCTGTGGTGTGTCAGTCGTCTATTTTCTTCACTGCGCGACAGTCGTGACGACGGACGATATCGGTTGGGATGGTATCTGATGAGTTTGTGGTTGGCATATTTGTGCTTGCAAGTCACACCGTTGCCGCCCGAATGGCTGAAGGCGATTTCACCGTCCAGCTACGATGCTTATCGGGCAGCGCGCGGGGATTTTTTGTCGCTTGCTTATCTTAGTCTTGACATCAGTTCGACACGATTTGAGATATTAAAGTATGCCACTTTCATCACGTTGTTTGGTTTGACATGGAGTTTGGTGAACAGCGGGCGGCGGGTCACGGTTTTAATCATGACTTTTTTTGCCGCGGGGTTGATGGAAAGCGTACTAGGAATAGGTTTGTGGTCGGCAGGTAAATCGCTAGTTCCGCACAGTTTGTCACAAGGTCATTGGTCCCGTGTCACAGGTAGTTTTGTAAACCGTAATCACTTTGCCTGTCATCTTGCAATGACATTTTGTACGGGTATTGGCTTCTTGATCATGAAACAAGGGCTTAGATTGCGTGCATCTGACGCACGTGCTTTTACCGGGTCATTTTTGGATAGCGTACTTAACGGGCGATTTTTAATCGTCGTGGCGTTAATAATTATGTTTTGTGCCTTGTTGTTGAGTGGATCAGTGGGGGGTTTTGTCGCGTTATTGGTCACTTTGTTGAGTCTGGTGTTGTTAGTAAGTGGAAACAGAACGGCTTACACACGTCTGGGTGCGGCTATCGGATTGGCGGTCATTGTTGTGGCTTTTGCCGCCTTGTTTACAGGTGGCGGCGTACTGTGGTCTCGCATGGTGCAAGGCGATATCACTCTTAGCAACCGATTAGAGCAGTGGTATTTGACCTGGCGGATGTTTTTAGAATATCCGTGGTTTGGTGTTGGAGCCGGTAACTACGCCGTCGTGTTTCCCGGCTTTCAAGACAACTCTTTGCCGGCATTACAATATGACCACGTACATAATGATTACCTAGAATTATTGGTAAATCAGGGTCTCTTTGGTTTTGCTTTGTTTGTATCGGGGGTTCTGTTCTTTGTAGGAAAAATTTTCAATGAGCTTAGAAACATTACCGATCATTTGGAATTTGGCGCATTGTTTGCATCGCTAGCGGGAATGATGGTTATGTTTGTCCATTCCATGGTCGAATTTAATTTCTACATACCTGCGAATGCGATTTATTTATTTATCTTGTTGGGATTGGGAATGAGTGTGGTGCAAATGAATGCAGAGCGTGACGGTAAACTGAAATTATGAAAATAGCTTCTAAACGAATATTGGTGACGGGTGGGGCTGGATTTCTAGGTTCTCACTTGTGTGACAGGTTGGTTGAACAAGGCGAAGAAGTCTTGTGTGTGGATAATTACTTTACCGGGACCAAACAAAATATCGCGCACTTACTGGAAAAACATAATTTCGAATTAATGCGTCACGACGTCACATTTCCACTCTATGTAGAGGTGGATGAGATCTATAATCTCGCTTGCCCCGCTTCACCGATACACTATCAACACGATCCCGTCCAAACCACAAAAACCAGTGTGCACGGTGCGATTAACATGTTGGGTTTGGCTAAACGGGTTGGTGCGAAAATTTATCAGGCCTCTACCAGTGAAGTGTATGGTGATCCTGAACGGCATCCTCAGTCGGAAGACTACTGGGGCCACGTAAACCCAACGGGTTTGCGTTCGTGTTATGACGAGGGAAAGCGTTGTGCGGAAACGTTGTTTTTCGATTATTACCGCCAACACAAACTAAGAATTAAGGTGGCGCGGATTTTTAATACTTATGGTCCGCGTATGCACCCCAACGATGGCCGGGTCGTCTCTAATTTTATCGTTCAAGCGCTACGCAACAACCCAATTACCGTGTATGGTGAAGGTCAACAGACGCGCTCGTTTTGTTACGTCGACGATCAAGTCGAGGCGATGCTAAAAATCATGAACAGTGGTGATGAAACAACTGGCCCGATTAATTTTGGCAATCCGGATGAATTCACTATTATGGAATTGGCAGAAAAAGTTGTGGCGGTTACCGGTTCAAAATCGAAAATTATTCGCAAACCCCTGCCAAGTGACGATCCAAGACAACGGTGCCCCGATATATCGTTGGCAAAAAAAACGCTGGATTGGGCTCCTACGGTTAACTTAGAACAGGGGCTACAAAAGACTGTGCTGTACTTCGAAAACATATTGGCGCAGGACTCGGAAAATCAACAATGAAAGTACCTGCGGTAAACTCTGTTACGTCGATCAGTTTTAAATACAAAATTTGCTATTAGTCGCGTTTATTCTGGGCCTGCTTGGGCTCGCTGTTTGTGTCATTAACTGGCGAGTAGGCGTGATTGTCTGTCTGTCAGTTGGATTTTTACAGGATCCGATACGTAAGTTTGTACCAGGTGAACCGGTCTTCTTGGTGGTATTGGTGGGTTTGTTTGTTGCAGCAACAGTCATCGGTATGTGGCGTGAAACGGGACCGGTTGTGTTCCAACCTCTCGTTGGTTGGTGCGCGTCACTGATGTTACCCGTTACTACGGTGTTTGTCCTGATTCTGTTTCAATCCGCAGTTTCCTTAGCTTTATATAAAAACATTACACTAACTGGAATCGGTTTGATGTCATATCTGGCGCCGGTTATTGCCTTGTCCGTCACTTATCACTATTTCCGTAACTTAAACGATTTTTTGCCACTGATCCTGTTTTATCTCGGTGCTGCGATATTAGTGTGTGCGGGTGTATTTCTGTCTTTTTTTGGTTTCGATTGGCGGGTGTTGCAAGAGGTTGGTGCGGGGCTGGTCATCTACGATGTCGGGACGATTCTTAAGGCGCATCCAGGATTTATGCGTGTATCTGAAATTGCTGCTTGGCACCTCGGCGCGGCGGTTTGTTTTACAATCGTTTTAGTGAATGTCAGGCGAGATACCCGTACCAGCGTGCTGATGGGTGTTCTGGTTACATTGTTCATCGCGGCTATCTTGATGACCGGGAGACGGAAAATGATCATGCAGATATTGCAGTTCCTCATTTTCTATTCCGTATTGCTTCTTTACTTTAGGAACGCTATTTCAGGCAGATTTGTAGCGGCGGTCGCCGTTGCGGCGCTTGTGTTCTGGATGAGTATAGAAGTCTTATTTCCAGGAGGATACGGTTCCCAATTCGATTTATATGTAAAACGGGGGGCTTCGGTATTTACGGATGTGTTTGAGCGCATGTATCAATTGGGTTATTCACCTATTGAATGGGCTATCAATCGTGTTGGTGTATTCGGGGCAGGTGTAGGTATAGGATCTCAGGGTGCTGCGTTGTTTTGGGCAGACAGGCATATAGCCGGCGGCGCCGGTGAAGGAGGGTTGGGAAAAATCACACTTGAACTCGGTGTGCCAGGGTTGGTTTTAATCTTTTGGTTATTCATAAGTCTGTTTCGTTACGGCATTACGATACTGGCCTATGTAGTACAACAAAATGAGCAAGCGTTCCGTATTTTCGCTGGGATTGCTGCATTTTTAGTGGCTAATATTCCTACTTTTATCGTTGCATCGCAGTTATATGGGGATCTATTTGTATTGCTAATTTTGGGTTGGTTGCTGGGTTTGTTGTTGGCGGTGCCGCGTGTTGCCGCTGACTATCACGCATCCGCGTCAAGGGAAGCACTGCATAACTATCCGAAACCTGTGCTGTATTGATGGGCACGGCACGGTACTGATTGTACGTACTGGGGTTGAATGCCTATCATGCCGATGCAGCGGCTTGTTTGTTGGATAACGGGTATCTTGTTGCGGCCGCTGAAGAAGAACGGTTCCGACGGCTAAAACATTGGGCAGGATTTCCATCGGAGTCCATTCGTTACTGTCTAAGTGAGGCAGGAATTTCCTTATCGGATATTCGTTATGTCGCTGTCAACAGTGATTCAAACGTTAATCGTTGGGCGAAGTTGTCTTATGCTTTTCGTGGGTTCCCATCCGCGCGTCTGGTTTGGGAAAAAATCCGGACACGAAAGCGCCGGATTTCGATTCGAAACCAGCTTACAACGATACAAAGTAATAGCGGTTTTGTTGGCCGGATACATCCCGTCGAACACCATTTATCGCACCTCGCGTCCAGCTTTTATTGTTCACCTTTTGATGAAGCGGTGTGTGTGTCGGTGGACGGTTTTGGAGACTTTAGCAGCGCGGCGGTGGGTTTTGGTGTTAAGCACACCATTAAAACGCATCAGCACATTTTGTTTCCTCATTCCTTAGGTGTGTTTTATCAGGCCATCACTCAATTCCTTGGGTTTGACAATTATGGCGATGAATACAAAGTAATGGGGCTTGCATCCTACGGTGTGCCGTCATTCGAAGCCGAGATGAAGCAGTTAGTAATGATGAATTCCGATGGAACATATCAGTTAAATCTCGATTACTTTCGCCATCATCGACATGCTATTGGGTATGAATGGATAGATTCAGAGCCTCGAGTAAGCGCGCTTTATAGCGAAAGCCTAGAACATCTGCTTGGGTCCGCACGGGCGCCTACCGATGGAATATCACAGCGTCACAAAGATATTGCCGCTTCAGCCCAAACGATTTACGAAAAGGCTTTATTTAATCTTTTGAATGCGGTTTATAACGCAACACCCAGCGACAATCTCACTTTGGCTGGTGGTTGCGCGATGAACTCGGTCGCGAACGGGAAAATTACGAAAAACACGTCTTACAAAAACGTGTATGTGCAACCGGCCGCCGGTGATGCCGGTGGTGCACTTGGCGCGGCGCTCATTGTGGCGGGTAAATCCAAACCACAGAACGTTCGGAAACCCATGAATCACGCTTATTGGGGTCCCTCTTTTAGTAACGCGGATATTAAAAATGTTGTAGAGAAATATGCAAATGAATTGTACGAACAAACTTGCCGTTATAATTTGCTCGCGGATGAGACTGAGCTGTTAAACAAAACGGTAACGCGTTTGCAGAAAGGCAAAGTAGTCGGTTGGTTTCAAGGGCGAATGGAGTGGGGAGCAAGGGCATTGGGTAATCGCTCCATTTTGTGTGACCCACGCCGAAACGATATACAAGCTATATTGAACAAAAAAATAAAACGCCGCGAGTCGTTCCGACCTTTTGCGCCTTCGATACTTAGAGAGCACGTCCCAGAATGGTTTGAAACCGATGATGATGTACCGTTTATGATGAAGGTGTATTCCATTCGGCCTGAAAAAAGATCACTTGTTCCAGCAGTTACTCATGTCGATGGGACCGGAAGATTACAAACCGTCTGTCGAAAAACCAATAGTCGCTATTACGATTTGATTTCGCGGTTCTACGAACCCACCGGTGTGCCAATGCTTTTGAACACCTCTTTTAACGAAAATGAACCCATTGTTTGTCGCCCGGAGGAAGCCATGGAATGTTTTTTGCGTACAAAAATGGACGCGTTGGTCATGCAAGACTTTTTTATCGAGCGGCACGGGCCAGATCTTGAGAAGGAGCTCTGAGTGACAGGTAAAATCGATTTTACTGCCACCTTACTAGCGATAGTGGTCACCGCTATTTTGTTGCGGGTTTTGATAGGCTTGGCGCCACGACTTGGATTGATGGATAAACCGGGTGGACACAAGATTCATTTGCAAGATACACCGGTTGTGGGTGGACTTGCCATGGTTTGCGGCTTCTTTCTGTCAATCTTGATGCTAAATACGCCTTTGGCTGGATATCGACCATTGTTCGCTGGCGTGGCTTTATTAGTGATCGTAGGTGTGCTCGACGACATGCATGAGTTGTCGTCGAAGTTCCGTTTTGTACCACAGATTGCTGCCGCTTTGATGATGTCATTGTGGGGCGGAGTCGTCATATCGGACTTTGGGCACCTAGTTGGCCCCGGGCTCGTTTCACTCGGAATACTGTCGATTCCATTGACGATATTTGCCACGGTGGGTGTTACCAACGCATTGAATATGTCCGATGGTATGGATGGGCAAGCGGCATCCATCACTTTGCTGGCATTATTTGCGCTTGCCGTCCTGTCGTGGTCCCAGGGCCGATATCATACTGTAAGTATCGTTCTCGTGCTTGTCGGGGTGGCATTGACATTTCTATTGTTCAATCTGCGTATTGGGAAGTTCTCTCAAGGTGTGTTTATGGGCGACGCTGGAAGCATGTTTCTAGGATTCACCGTGTGTTGGTTTTTCATCAGTCTGAGCCAGGGGGACAATCAAATATTTCGACCGGTCACTCCATTGTGGTTATTCGCATTGCCTCTGATTGATGCTGTCACGGTTATGATTCGAAGGGCATTAAGCGGGCGTTCGCCAATCGATCCAGATAGAACGCATTATCATCATATCTTGCGATTATTGGGTCTTAGTGAGCGAAAAAGCCTATTTGTAGTGGTAGGGTCTGCAGCCTTGTTTGTGGCGGTAGGGATGATTGGAGAGTTCGTTGGAGTAAAAGAACACGTTATGTTTTATTCATTTTTGAGTGTTTTTGCGGTCTACTTTGTTCTCAGTAGTACGGTTTTGAAGCGGCTAGCATTGAATGGGTTGGAATAGGTTGGAATAAAAAAGCCCCGCACAAGCGGGGCTTTTTGCGAACGTCAAGTTGGCAGTTTCTTATTCTTCTCCAAACAATCCAAAAATATGAAGCAGACTGGTAAACAGATTGTAAATGGTAATAAACAATGTCACCGTTGCCATAATGTAGTTGGTTTCACCGCCATGGATAATCTCGCTAGTCTGGTACATGATTAGTCCAGCCATCAACAATATGAACATTGCTGATACCGCCAGTGACAATGCCGGCAAATTGAAAATAATGGCGCCGAGACCCGCGAGAAAAGCGACCAGTATGCCTACCATCAACATTCCACCAAGAAAACTAAAATCTTTTTTGGTGGTTAGTACGTATCCGGAAAGACCGAGGAAAATAATGCCCGTACCGCCCATGGCTGTCATCACTAATTGATGTCCATTAGAAAAGGCATTTAGATATAAATTTATAATCGGGCCTAAAGTGATTCCCATGAATCCCGTAAGCGCGAAAATAAACAGCAAACCCAATGCCGAGTTGCGAAACTTGCTGGTAAGAAATAAAAGACCAAAATATCCAACTAAAGTGATAACAATACCCGGATGTGGCCAATTCATCGCCATAGCGACACCGGCCATTACTGCGCTGAATAGCAGAGTCAGGGCCAATAACGCATAAGTATTTTTGAGGACCTTGTTAACCTCAATCCCGGTGCTGACCGGGCGAGCTATAGTAGTTTCATAACGAGCCATTAATGGATTGCCTCCTAAGTTACGGCGTAAAAGTGAATATTTCTGTGAACAAGAATACTCAAATTGCACATTAAATCAAGCACTTAAATTATCAATTCAGAGAATTATATGGAGCTAAACAGCAAGTATTTCAACCATTTATACCGTTCCTAGGCCAAAGAAGTATTAACGTTTTGTAATTGCGCTTAGGTTTTCCACATTTGTAATCATTTTGGCGTCATTTTGGTTACCATACGCGCCCTAAAAATGAGTACGCCGAGGCGGTTTGAACCGGCGAAGTCGCCAGGAGCGATTTTGAACAAGGGAGCGAGACAACCTTGGCCCTGCAGGGGTGAAGGACAGGAAGTTCGGAATAAAGCGGTGGGCGGAGCCGCGTATGAGATAGAGTACGAACATTCATTGGATCGACGGTGTGTGAACATGGAGAGGTGGCTGAGTGGTCGAAAGCGGCGGTCTTGAAAACCGTTGAAGGGCAACCTTCCGGGGGTTCGAATCCCTCCCTCTCCGCCAATTTTTGACCGGTGAACTATTCGCTGGCGTCATTGACAAAAAATAGTTATCACCGTGTCTAACGCGATGATTTTCACAACAATAATAGATTGCTCAACCTTGATGACGCATCTCGACGATCCGAGCTGGCGAATCGCCGATTGTCGTTATTCCCTTTCAGAACCCAGTGCGGGTCGCGATGCATACAACAAAGCGCATATACCCGGCGCACTTTATGTGGATCTAGAAAAGGATTTGTCCATGGAGAAAACGGAACGACATGGACGTCATCCCCTGCCCGAGCGGGAAGATTTTGTGCGCAAGGTAGAGCAATGGAGCATCGGACCAGATACACAGGTTGTGGTTTATGACGACGCGAACGGCGCCTTCGCCGGCCGGTTATGGTGGATGTTACGTTGGATCGGTCATAAAAATGTTGCGGTGTTGGATGGGGGATTCCCGGCATGGGAACAATCGGGTTACCGGACTACCGATGTGTTGCCGGGCGTTAAGCCCTTGGTGCACGGTTCTTATGCGTACCAGCTTCTTGATGAGTTAATGGTCTCAAATAACGAAGTTTTACAGAACATGCGAGATAAACAGTTTACATTAGTCGATGCCCGCACAGCGGAGCGCTTTAGTGGCGACGAGGAGCCCATTGACCCGGTCGCAGGCCATGTACCGGGTGCAATTAATTTACCGTACGTCGGGAACTTGGATTCAGATGGTTATTTTTTGTCAGCAAAGGATTTGCGGTTTCGATTTGAATCGGTTTTGGGCTCGGCATCGCCCGATAAGATCGTGCATATGTGCGGTTCCGGTGTTTCCGCTTGTCATAATATCCTGGCAATGGACATTGCGGGAATCCCGGCGCCCAGGCTTTATGTTGGTTCTTGGAGTGAATGGGTTAGCGATTCGTCGCGACCAATAGCAAAAGGCGCGATTTAGATTCCAATTAAAATAAGTTAGCAACGACTGAGAAATAGATTGGACAAAAAACAATCGGCATTACAATATCACGAATTGCCTAAGCCGGGAAAAATCTCCATCCAACCGACCAAGCCATTTGACACTTCTGACGATTTGTCATTGGCGTATACACCGGGAGTGGCTGAACCTGTTTTGGCGATACAAGAAAACGAAGGTGAAGCTTACCGCTACACCAACAAAGGTAATTTGGTCGCTGTGGTTACCAATGGTTCGGCCGTACTGGGTCTGGGTAATGTGGGCGCCCTCGCCGGTAAACCGGTTATGGAAGGTAAGGCGGTATTGTTCAAGAAGTTTGCCGACATCGATGTATTCGATATCGAGGTAAACGCGCCAAGCGCGGAGGCATTTATCGAAACCGTGGTCAATATTTCCTGCACCTTTGGTGGCATCAACCTAGAAGATATCGGAGCTCCCCAATGTTTTGTCATTGAACAGGCTTTAAAAGAGCGTTTGGATATACCCGTGTTTCATGACGATCAGCACGGGACGGCGGTGATTATATGCGCGGGCATGTTGAATGCATTAGAAATACAGGGTAAACGTTTAGAAGATGCCGGTATTGTTATTCTTGGAGCCGGTGCGGCGGGCATTGCAACCGCCCGCTTGTTACTGATTTTGGGAGCAGCACGACACAATCTCATATTAGTTGATAGTAAGGGTGTCGTCGATACAACCCGCACCGATCTCAACGTCTACAAGCAAGCCTACGCCTGCGAAACGCAAAAACGTACGCTGCAGGAAGCCATGGTCGGAGCGGATGCTTTTATTGGGGTTTCAGGGCCTAATCTCGTCACACCGGAAATGGTTAAAAGCATGGCCCATCGGGCGATAATTTTTGCATTGTCGAATCCGGTTCCCGAGATCATGCCGGATGTAGCATCGTCGGTGCGTGAAAATGTTATTGTAGCGACCGGCCGGTCGGATTTCGCTAACCAGGTAAACAATTCACTGTGTTTTCCCTTTTTATTTCGCGGTGCGCTCAATGCGCGGGTAAAGCAGATTGATGACACGATATTGTTGGCCACGATAACGTCCTTGGCGGATCTGGCTAAAGAAGATGTGCCGCGCGAAGTGCTAACAGCGCATGGAGTTAACCAATTGTCTTTCGGAAAAGATTATATTCTTCCTAAACAATTCGATCCCAGACTGATTGAAAGGATTCCTCCCGCTATTGAAACCGCGGTTCGAAAAAATACTTCTTAAAACATTACGCAATACGAGGGCTTTATGAAAATCCATGAGTATCAAGGTAAGGATTTATACAGACAGTTCGGTGTTACTACACCCCGAGGCTTTCCGTGTTTTACTATTGAAGAAGCGGTAGACGCAGCGGATAAGTTGGGTGGTGATGTTTGGGTCGTAAAAGCGCAAATCCATGCCGGGGGCCGCGGTAAAGGCGGTGGTGTCAAAGTCGCTAAATCAAAAGATGAAGTACGCCAATTTGCGAGCGAGATATTGGGTATGCAACTAGTGACCCATCAAACGGGACCGGAAGGCCAGGAAGTCAAGCGGCTATTAGTCGAGGAAGGGGCCGATATTAAAAAAGAATACTATGTCGGCATCGTTGTGGACCGGTCATCACAACGGGGCACCATGATGGCCAGCGCGGAAGGCGGAATGGATATTGAAGAGGTGGCGGCAAATCACCCTGAGAAAATACATAAGGTAAGTATCGACCCGATAGACGGATTGACGGATGCACAAGCACGCGAACTGGCACGGAAGGTTCAGATACCGGATGCGGCGACCGATGACACGGCTCAATTGTTGATCGCGTTGTACAAGGCTTTTTGGGAAACGGATGCTTCCTTAGCGGAAGTGAACCCGCTAATTTTGACGGGGGATGACAACGTTATTGCTTTGGATTCGAAATTTAACTTTGATGACAACGCACTATTTCGTCATCCAGAGATTAAGGAATTACGGGATCTGGATGAAGAGGACCCAAACGAAATCGAGGCTTCTAAATACGGATTGAGTTATATCTCGCTCGATGGCGATATCGGTTGTTTGGTAAACGGGGCGGGATTGGCCATGGCCACCATGGATATCATCAAGTTATACGGGTCGGAACCGGCAAACTTTCTGGATGTCGGTGGTGGCGCTGATACGGAACAGGTGACTGAGGCATTCAAGATTATGTTGAAAAACAAGAACTTGAAAGCGATTCTGGTCAATATCTTTGGCGGTATCATGCGTTGCGACGTGATAGCGGAAGGTTTGGTCAACGCCGCAAGGGAAGTCAGCCTGGGCGTTCCACTGGTGGTGCGGTTGGAAGGCACCAACGTAGAAAAAGGTCGCGAAATACTTGCGGGTTCCGATATAGACATCATAGCGGCGACAACCATGGCGGATGCGGCGGAAAAAGTGGTCGCGGCAGCAAAGGGGAAACACTAATCATGAGCATACTAATCGATAAAAATTCACGCGTCGTTACTCAAGGCATTACCGGAAAGACCGGTGAATTTCATACTAAAAATTGTTTGGAATATGCCTTTGGACGCGAGTGCTTTGTGGCCGGGGTCACGCCCGGCAAGGGCGGGCAAGAAGTGGAAGGGGTGCCGGTGTTCAATACCGTGGCGGAAGCAAAACAGGAAACCGGTATAAATGTTTCGGTCATTTATGTGCCGCCGCCGTTTGCGGCTGGCGCCATCGATGAAGCGGTGCAAGCGGAAATGGATGTGGTGATTTGTATTACCGAAGGCGTACCGGTCAAAGACATGATTTTGACCCGTTACAAGATGCAAAACAGTAAAACTATCCTGGTTGGCCCGAACTGCCCCGGTGTGATTACACCCGATGAAATCAAGATCGGTATCATGCCGGGTTATATACACAAGAAAGGTCCCATTGGCGTCGTGTCTCGTTCGGGGACACTTACCTATGAAGTGGTCGATCAACTCACCAAACTCGGTCTCGGTCAATCGACTTGCGTAGGTATTGGCGGCGATCCGGTGAACGGTTTAAAACACCTCGATGTAGTGAAAATGTTTAATGATGACCCGGAAACGGAAGGTGTAGTCGTGTGTGGTGAAATCGGCGGAACCGACGAAGAAGAATGCGCTGCCTGGATTAAAGACAATATGAAAAAACCGGTGGTTGGTTTTATCGCCGGTGTTACGGCGCCGCCGGGGAAACGCATGGGACATGCCGGCGCCATTATCGCGGGCGGAAAAGGAACGGCTGCAGAAAAAATAGAGGCACTGGAAGATGCCGGTGTTGCGGTCACAAAAAATCCTGCCGACATCGGAGAACTAATGAAAAAGGCACTAGGGTAAAGCCCTGGAGAGAGAACAATTTAACTACCCGAATTGACTTCCTATACTCGTTCGTGGCTCTATCCATTTCAACTTCCTGCATTAGTTGACTACTTTATGTGTGGTGTAGTCGCGCTATACGCTTATCGCGGTCATTCGATAAATCGTGATGAATTACGAGCCATTCGCGACCATATGGCCGCAAGAGGTCCTGATGGGCAAGGAGAGTGGTTTTCTGATGATGGTCGACTTGGAATGGGTCATCGACGCTTATCAATAATCGATTTAAACGAACGCGCACTTCAACCGATGTTGTCCGCCGATGGTCGTTTTACCCTCAGTTTTAATGGTGAGATTTATAACTACAAAGCGCTTCGCTCAGAATTAGAGGAAAAAGGATATGCCTTCCGGACGCAATCAGATACGGAAGTAATATTACAGTTGTACGCCGATCGTGGCCAGTCGATGTTAGAGTGCTTGCGTGGTATGTTCGCAATTGCCTTGTTTGACACACAGGAAAATAAACTCCTAATTGCGCGTGACCCGTACGGAATAAAACCACTTTATTATTCAGACGATGGCCACGTCGTACGAATTGCTTCTCAAGTGAAAGCATTGTTAGCTGGACGTGCCGTATCACAAGGTTGCGATCCTGCAGGTCTGGCTGGTTTCTATCTGTTCGGTAGTGTACCCGAACCTTATACCATCTACGAGTCAATCCATGCGGTGCCCGCGGGTAGTTGTATCATGATCGATGAAAACGGATTACACACCACAAGGCGCTATTTCTCAGTATCTGAAACATTTTGCAATTTAAAACCACAAAATGAGGACGGCAAAAACAAGAACATTATTTGCAACGCGTTGTTGGATTCGGTAAAGCATCATCTGGTGTCCGATGTGGCGGTGGGTGCGTTCTTATCGTCCGGGATTGATTCGGGTTCCTTGGTTGGTTTGATAAAGGACGTCGATCAAGGAGACGTAAAATCCGTCACGTTGTCCTTTACCGAATTTAGCGGTCAGCACAGGGATGAAAGTCAGCAGGCCCAGCGCGTGGCGAACCACTATGGAACAATACACAGTAATCGTACGGTTACCGAGACAGAATTTCGTGAGGACCTTCCTCGAATACTCGATGCGATGGATCAACCGAGTATCGATGGCGTCAATACCTGGTTCGTATCTAAAGCGGCGAAAGAACTGGGACTGAAAGTCGCGATTTCTGGCTTGGGGGGCGATGAACTATTTGGTGGCTACCCATCGTTCAATGACATTCCTAGATGGAACAAATGGGTGCGGCCGGTAAAGTATGCCGCGTCAGCATTTGGTCATATCTTACAAAGCGTCGCCAATATAAACGCAAAAGCAAGTGGGTTGCTCCAATATGGCCACGATATTCCTGGCGCTTATTTGGTTCGGCGCGGGTTATTCATGCCTTGGGAGTTGCCTGAACTTATGGGGGAGGAAATGGCTAGAGAGGGACTTGCGCGATTGCGGCCACTCAAGTACATCGCTGATACCGTACAACCTGCAGAATCTAAATTTGGTGTGATCGCTGCGTTGGAGTCGTCGTTATACATGCGTAATCAATTGCTGCGTGATGCCGATTGGGCAGGAATGGCGCATTCTTTGGAGATACGCGTTCCGCTCGTCGATTCCTTTCTGTTGCAAAAAGTTGCCAGCCATTTAGTCAGTTCGAATTCGCTTAATCGCAAAGAATACCTCGCAAACAGCCCAACCAAAACGCTTCCTCGCGACGTAATGCAAAGGGCAAAATTCGGATTCGAAACACCGATTTCAGAATGGCTAAATACCATCAAGTATCTCCAGTCATGGCGTTCAAAATCGAGCCTGCTAAAAGCAAACTGTCATTGGTCTAGACGATGGGCGTATGAAGTTATTAAACACATTCAAGAAGCGAGTTATTCTGCATTTATATTAGCTGCATGAGTCAACCTCGCGCTCTTGTAGCAACAATACCGCCCCGAAGTGGTGGTGTTCCTCAAATGACTCGATTTATTGCCCATACGCTAGAAAGCCGAGGGATACAACCCATCTTGTCATATTATGAACCGTACAGTTCGAGCCCCCATCTATCCGTTCCTGGATTTCAACTCCTAAACAAGCGCATTGGGTCGGAAACGCGCAACGAATTAAACGGATACCAATCTCACGCTATCGGAGCCTGGTTACCGGAACTCGAGTTTACGCATTATTTGCCTACTCGAGCATGGCAGGATTTGATGGAATCCTCCGACTACTATATTTCGGTATCCGGTAGTTGCTTGGCGGGATTGCCGTTCGCTTTGCGAGAAAAGAAATTTGTAACTTGGGTCGCCAGTCCGTGGGGGGCGGATCGTGAAGATCGCGTTAACGAATTCCCTTGGTATAGAAAAATACTTGATAAAGGAATAAACGGACCTATTGTGCGGCGTTTGGAGCAAACAGTGCTTAAAAAGGGAAAGGTTTTAGCGCTTAGCCACTACACGCAGCGTGAGTTAAATGCCGTCGCCAAACAAAATATTTGCAACGACGTGCTGTCGATACCGATTGACACTCAGAAGATGACTCCGGATGTCGACCGAGTAAAAATGGGAACGATTGGTTTTGTTGGCCGACTCGATGATCCGCGAAAAAATATAGAACTCTTTTTACAAACCCTTACACGCTGCCGTGAGTTAAATAGTGGTATTGCTGGAGTTTTAATCGGTGGTGAGCCCGACCCAACTGTTATGAGATTGTATGACTCGCCGGCTTTAAAAAATTCGCTAGAGGTTATGAGCTATGTTGATCGGGTAAAGCTGATTTCTGTCTTGCAAACACTCGATGTATTTCTGATTCCTTCTCATCAGGAAGGACTTTGTATTGCAGCGCTTGAAGCCATGGCTTGTGGTTGCCCGGTAATTTCTACGCGGTGTGGTGGCCCTGAAGAATTCGTGCGTAATTACGAGACAGGTTACTTGGTAGAGAGCTGTGCAGAGAAGATGGCCGAGGTAATATTAAATGTTATAAGGGATCGCAATCTTCGCGGCCGTTTGTCCTATGGGGCGCGTAGATTAGTACAAAAAAACTACAGTCAAGAGTCCGCTCTACAGACCTTTTGGAACGCGTTAGAAGACACCTACCATTAATTTCTCAAAATCGAAGTTGGATTGAAATCTATTCTAATCACGGGCGGGGCTGGTTTTATTGGTGTTAACACCGCAAGTAGGTTCATATCTGCCGGTTGGAATGTTACGGTGCTCGACAATCTTTTCAGACGCGGCGCAAAGGAAAATCTCGCCTGGCTGAAATCGAGGCATGAATTCGAGTTCGTGAAGGCAGACATCCGTAACGCCGAAAAAATGGATGAACTACTGGGGCAAAGTAAACCTGATGTGTTACTACATCTCGCAGGGCAGGTTGCGGTAACCAGCTCGGTCGAAAACCCGCGCGATGACTTCGACATCAACGCGCACGGCACCTTAAACCTTCTTGAAGCGGTTAGGCGATTTAGCGCGGACACGTTTTTTATCAACGCTTCAACAAACAAGGTATACGGGAAAATAGATGACCTGAAAGTCAGCGAACTAGAGAAGCGTTACGAGTACAAAGAATTAGAAGATGGCGTCAACGAGACAAGACCGTTAGACTTTCACTCTCCCTACGGTTGTTCAAAAGGCGTTGCGGATCAGTATTGTATTGACTACTCGCGAATTTATGATCTTCGTACGGTGAGCCTACGCCAATCATGCATTTATGGACCCAGACAGTTCGGCATAGAAGATCAGGGCTGGGTGGCGTGGTTCACCATTGCCACTGTGCTAGGTAAACCGATTACCGTTTACGGTGACGGTAAGCAAATTCGGGATGTTTTATATGTGGACGATTTAATACAGGCATACGAGCTAGCGATTCAAAACAAGGATTGCGTGAATGGGCGGGCTTTCAATATTGGTGGCGGGGTTAGTAATACACTGTCTTTGCTCGAGCTTTTGGCACTGCTTGAAGTGAATCAGTGCGAACCACCTTCGATAACTTGGAGCGACTGGCGTCCAGGGGATCAAAAGGTTTTTGTGTGCGACACAAAAAAGGCCAACGACCTGATGGGTTGGCAACCTACGACGTCGGTCGAATCCGGCTTAGCTACGTTGATCGATTGGACAAGACGTCATAAGGCGCTATTGGATCAGGTTCTACCCAGTTGAACGAGACGCAAATACAGCAGGACTATTCGCAACACTTGGGTGCGGATAGTGCAAACGCCGAAGATCTGCATGAACAGTATTTCGGTCACGAACATGTAACCGTCATAGAACCCACTACGGGTTGGCGCATGCTGGATTTAAAAGAGCTGTGGGCATACCGCGAACTACTGTGGGTATTAACTGCCCGGGACATCAAAGTACGCTACAAACAGACCGTGCTGGGCGCCATGTGGGCGATCATCCGGCCGGTGGTGACGATGATTATTTTTAGCATTATCTTCGGACGATTGGCAAGACTGCCTTCCGACGGATTTCCCTACCCAATTTTTGTATATACAGCGTTACTTCCCTGGACATTCTTCTCAACAGCAATCAGTACGTCTGGGCAATCACTCGTCGGCTCTTCACATTTGGTCAGCAAAGTGTATTTCCCCCGTCTGATTATTCCGCTCAGCTCCATTGGCGTGGGTTTGGTTGATTTAGCGATTGCTACCGTCATCTTGCTACTCCTGATGCTCTATTTTGGAACCGGTTTAAGCATCAATTTGCTTGCCGCGCCATTTTTATTGGTGTTTGTTGTTTTCACGGCTCTCGGCATCGGCACTTTGCTATCAGCGTTAACGGTGGCGTATCGCGATTTCACTCATGTTATTCCGTTTCTCGTGCAAATCTGGATGTACGTCACACCGGTCATCTATCCGGTCAGTATTGTTCCCGAAAAATGGCAATGGCTTTTGTTTTTGAATCCGATGGCAGGCTTGGTGGAAGGTTTTCGCGCCGCTTTCCTGGGTAAACCGTTTGATCCGGGCACGTTGTCGATTTCGTTTTTAGTGGCGCTTATTTTTTTCATTGTCAGCGTGGCTTATTTTGAGAAAGTCGAGCGCCGTTTCGCCGATATTATCTAGTCGTTCGCATGTCGTATTCCGCCATTAAGGCTCAGGGATTAGCCAAAGAATATGTCATTGGCGGCCCCACACATTATCGCCAAACATTTAGAGAAATGTTGTCGTCGAGCGTTTCCGCGCCATTACAGAGGTTTCGCCGCCTTAAAGGAAACGTCATTGCCGATGAACGCTTTTGGGCGCTAAATGGCGTCGATTTCGAAATCCGTGCCGGTGAAGTGGTGGGGATCATTGGCCGTAATGGCGCAGGTAAAACCACATTATTAAAAATCCTGAGCAGGATTACCCAACCTACCAAAGGGCGTGTGGAAATAAAAGGTAAAGTAGCGAGTCTATTGGAGGTTGGAACGGGTTTTCATCCGGAGTTGACCGGGCGAGAAAATATCTTTCTCAACGGTGCCATTCTTGGTATGACGCGGCAGGAAATTCAAAAGCGATTTGACGAGATGGTTGCTTTTGCGGAGGTCGAGAAATTTCTCGATACGCCGGTAAAACGTTATTCCAGCGGAATGTATGTGCGCTTGGCCTTTGCTGTTGCAGCGCATCTCGATCCGGACGTGTTGTTAGTCGATGAGGTACTCGCCGTGGGGGATGCGAATTTTCAAAAAAAATGTCTCGGTAAGATGAACGAAGTTAGCAAGATTGGCCGCACCGTCTTGTTTGTCAGTCACAATCAGAGCGCGATGTCCAAATTGTGTAAACGGGGCCTGGTTCTGGAATCGGGCCGAGTGAGTGCCGATACGACTATTGCGGAAGCGATACGTATTTATGCAAAGAGCGCCAGCCGGTCGGATAGTGGGATAAATGCGGAAGGATTTATTGGTGAACTCAAGGACAAACTAACATTCACCGAAGTGTCTATTGGTGATAACCCTAGTAAATATGAAACTCAGTTTGAACCGGAGCGATCCATCCGCTTGTGCATCAAGGGAGAGGCTAAGGAACATATAGACGCCTACCGAACCACAATTGCGTTGCGCAAAGACGGTCACCATATCGTGAGTTTGCATGATGCGAAAAAGCCCTCGCGATTGCCTGCAGGACAATTTCAATCTCAAGTCGAAATTCCGCCATATTTCTTAAGCCCAGGTATTTACACAATCGAAGTCGGGGGCTATTCAGTTAATACCGGCAAGTGGTTATGGGGAAAAGAACAGGCGAATTTTGAGGTGCTTTCCAGTTGGAGCGATGAATATGACACCATCGCGAATATGGGGTTGGTGTGCCTCCCTTTTAGTGGGCGGCGTGAATCCATCTCGTCATAGTTAGCGGCTGGTTTCCGAGCCGCAGCCTATGCGATTCACGGATGTTTTACGAAGAACGATCCCACAAAAAACGAAGAATCGGATTAAACAAAGATTCGGTCTGCCGTTAACCAAGCTTCATCGCGATTGGCAGGTTCTGGACTGCGTAGGGCCGCTCGATGCGCCGCATGTTGTTCTCGACGTTGGTGCTCATCACGGCTGGTTCTTCCATTGTTGGCTCGACTGGTGTCCCGAGGCGGAGGTTTACGCGTTCGAACCTACCCCAAAATCGTTCAATCGTATGTTTGAATTGTACGGTCACGATCCCCGAGTACACTTGTTTCAACTCGGAGTCGGTGCGGAACCCGGTGAAGGCAAATTGAATGTTCTTGAAGATTCACAGGTATCCAATTCGTTCTTGAAACCTCAGCAATCGACCTGGGACGTGATCGAGTACAAAACCGGAACCGTTTCTAGCTACCCGGTATCCGTGACAACTCTAGACGGATTTTGCGCCGAAGAAAATATTCCCGGGATCTATTTGCTCAAGATTGATGTTCAAGGTTTCGAATTAGCTGTTCTCGAAGGTTCGATGAATATCCTTCCGTCAGTCGATTATGTATTTGTTGAATCCGGTATTCGGCGGCTTTACGAAGGCGCACCGTCTTTCGCTGACGTATTTCTGTTTATGGAGTCTCAAGGATTTCATCTTATGCACTTACGTACCTGGCACCGCGGCAATCGCGTTCTAGTAGAAACCGATATGATATTCAGACGTAATGATTTGGCGCCGGAAGTGGATAGATCGTGCGAGCGATATTATCTAGAGCTGAGTGAGTTGCTGCGTGCGAAACGGTAAGTCGGATCCGCCTTGAAAGAGCATTTGCAGGAGTGCGGTTACCGGTGATCGAAACTTCACATCTAAATAGCGATTTTTGGAACCACCTGCGTCATTCGAAGCACAGTATTTCCGGTTTTGTGCAGGAACGGCGGAGACGGCACTTCGTTCGCGTTATTGAGAGACAGACAAGAATGCGCGTCGCCGGCGGACCATTTGCGGGCATGATCGTGGGCAGGGAACACGTTTACGGCTCACCTTTTGCGAAACTGCTCGGCACCTACGAAAAAGAACTCCATCCGCATATTGATGAAATCATTGCAAGCGCACCACAAACTATCTTGGATATCGGCGGGGCCGATGGTTATTACGCCATCGGGATGGCGTTAAAGGAACAAGTGGGAAACGTGGTCGTGTGGGAAACACTCGCAGCCGGGCGCGAGATGATCGAACAAAGAGCAAGCGTCAACGGAATAAGCGAAGAGATCGAAGTGCAAGGTGAGTGTGATGAAGTTTCATTACACGAAACAATTGTAAATCGACCAGCTGGAGCACTTTTTATGGATGTCGAGGGCGCTGAATGTGAACTCTTGAGTTCCCGGGTTTGTTCAGCGCTTCGCAGTTGGATTTTTATAATAGAGACACACGATTTTCTGAGGCCCGGATGTGCAGATATTCTAATCCGAATGTTGTGCACATCGCATCGCATTTTCACCATTCAATCGAAGTTGCGAGCTGCCGATGACTTTCCATTTCAATTGACAGCGACGAGTTCTTTAAAATGTTGGGCAATGGAAGAAGGAAGACCGTCAGCAATGAGCTGGATAGTAGGCTATCCCAATACATCCATGATACACAATTGTTAGCAACAATCTTTGACTAGACCTCAATGTCGAATTTCGTGGAAGTAAACCAATTCCGTGAAGCATGAGCGCAAAACCTAGACCGAGAGTTTTGTTCATCGCGCCTTCCGCTTACCCTCTGGGTGGTGTTGCAGTGTGGTTAAACTATCTTGCAGCCGGTCTCCCAAACAGGGGTTGGGAGCCGTTCGTAGCATTGGTCGCGGGACAGTGGCATGACGTAGAGCGATATCGTAGCTGTTATCCTGATTTACCGGCATTCCCAGTAGCAAATTCGACCGGTAGTGCGGAAGGAAGGATTCGTGCGCTAGTCGAATCGATTAAGAATACCAAACCCAATATTGTGGTTAGTGTCAATATTGCTGATGCATACTTCGCGTGCCGGCGCCTCCGGCAAGAGGGCGAGCAATATAGGATTGTAATGGCGCTCCATGGTATCGCTTTTGACCTGATAGACGATGTTCGACGCGAATCAGAGTTACTTGATGCGGTTATTGCCACCAATCGTTTGGCTTGTAAATTGTGTGAGGATTACACGGACATGCCTGCAGACCGCATTCTCTACGCGCCTTATGGAGTTGATGTGGAGGCTTTAGCAGCCAATCCTCGTCCTGCTCCTTACAAAAAGTTACGCATCGCATGGGTCGGGCGACTCGACCGCAACCAAAAGCGAATAGATGTGATTCCAGAGATCCTCGAATATTTGGATATCGCCGGTGTTGACTATACTCTGCATATTGCTGGTGACGGACCTGATCGTGAGAGTTTTTTGTTGCAGCTACAAACTAGAATTGAGTCTCAACATGTCAGCTATCTTGGTTCGTTATCGCGGGATAAAGTTGTATCCGAAGTCTACGCGAACGCGGATGTTTTACTGGTAACGTCGGCATGGGAGACCGGCCCCATTGTGGTTTGGGAAGCAATGTCTGCAGGTGTCGCCGTTGTCAGTAGTCGTTATGTTGGGTCAGGGTTGGAAAGCGCCCTGAAACATGAACAAAATTGTCTGTTATTCGATATTGATGATCTTCAGGGTGCTGCTGTTCAGTTGTCAAAGTTGCGGGATAGCGTTGTACGCGAGGCTTTAATTTCCCGTGCGCGCCAATTAGTGACAAAGCGCTATTCCACGATGCGATCTGTAAGCAGTTGGGCACAATGCTTTGACAAGTTGATGTGCTGTTCACCGAGACAGATCGATGGCTCAATCAACCTTCCTCGCCCTGCGGGCCGGTTGGATTACTTATTCGGGGTCAAGTTCGGTGAATCGATGCGTAGAATGTTTAGAATTCGTTTTGAGCATTCCTCCGCGGGTGCCGAGTGGCCACACACGGCATCAAGTATCAAAGCCGCGACGCTGTCGTTAGAAAACGCCGCGTCATTGGATTTCACGAACTAATTTAGCTATGCCTTTTGCAAGGAACAAACATTCTGTTCCTGACCTTTTCATTGGGATAACAAGCTGGAACAGCGCGCTTTTCCTCCCTGTTTGTCTACAATCAATTCAAGCGAACACTCCTGGACTGAACGTGAAAGTCGTTATGTCCGACAATATCTCGACGGACGACTCTGTGGTTATCGCTAATAAATTCGGTGTTGAGGTTATTGTTCGTCGCTGCTCGCAAGCACAAGCTCTTAATGAACTTTTGAGGCTGTCGAATGCGGCCTATACGCTGCTGTTGCATGCTGATGTTGTTTTGCTAGATCCACGCTGGTTTGATCTATGTGTTTCAAAGTGTTCCGATAACACGATACTCGTTTCACCTGAAGATATTGGCTGCGGTCCGTATTCTCGGCCATTCGGTGCAGGCAAACCCGAGAGTTCGTTCCTATTTACCCTTACCGATGCCCTTCGTAAGACTCGGGTATTACAAACACATTCTTTTTATCGCTTTCCGATTCCCAAACGCGTAGTGGATTTTTATGGGAGTCACGTAACTCATCGCCTTCCACAACGTTTAAATGAACGAGGGTTCAATTGGTTTTCCATGTTGGTGCACACTTCAGATATTGTTAGCGAACCAATCTACAAGCCCGCGTTCGAGCAGTGTGTTTGGAGTGAAGAATTGGGTTATTTGCGATATGGGCTTGGAAACTTTTACAGCATCGACTCGGTTATCACCCACTATCACAACTGGTACGACAGAATAGACCTAAATGTCGATGCGCAATCGCAACAAACGACGAGTGATAATGGTGCCGGGTTTCCGGTGGCATACATCAAAACCTACACACAAGCTTTCTTAAGAGACTATGCGGATGGATCGCTGAAGATTCCACAAGCCGTGATCTCAAGTCGTGAGCCAAGGGCGATATAGTCCTTGTTTATACGCTTGCGAACAAAAGTGCGGTGATATCGCATCCGAAAAAAGCGGCGCATTTTCTACTATCACAAGACTTGGCGAGCTCTCCGCCAAATGAAGCTATCGTTAGTGCGCTTTTAGAGCTTGGTTACAAAGTCGATTTATTCGCACCCGGTGGACCGTTTGCAACTCGGTATTGCGAAAACCGCGTCTCGACCATATCTGTCGAATACCGGAAAAGCTGGTTAATCAAGAATGCATGGTCGCCCCGTTGGAGGCGATACGCTGTATTTTCCGCGACTAGTGAAGACCCTTGGGCAGTTGCGGGTGTACTTTCTTTTTTTTATCGGCGGCCCTTTTGCGCATTGGCTGATGAGATAAAGTCCGGCAGCTACGCCGGCAATGCTACGCACTCGTGGAAACGACTGTGCCAGTGGGCAGCGCGGCGTGCGCAATTTAGCATTGTCAACGACGATGCCCGCATTGATTTGCTAAGGGAATATGCAAGTACTCCACAAGATCAAGAGATTATCGTTTATCCCGGTTGTTTTAGAGATCCGCCGCAACCAGGAGATCGACTCGCGCTAAGAAAAGCTTGGGGCATTCCGGATAACGCTCTCATATTAGCCGCGTCCGGGGGTTTTAACATTAGCGGTGGAGCGGATTGGTTTATTCAGGCGTTGCAGGAAGACGTTTCACTTTACGCCGTTGTACAACCTCTTAACCTGGATTCGTTGGCAAGATTTCTTTTGACCCGGATTGAGGGTCAGGAAAGGTGCTATGTCGAAAAGCATCGACTTGAGTGGCATGAAACGTGGGCATCGGCGGCAGCTTTCGATATTGGTATAGCGATTTATCGTAACTCCGCGCCGCAATTCCAAAACATGGGTATTAGTTCGAATCGTCTTTGCATGTTTCTTGCGATGGGCGTTCCGGTCATTGGCAGCCGACAGGCGAGTTTCGAATTTTTGGAGAAGTATGAATGTGGCCTAATGGTCGAATCCTACGATGAATTCGTGGCAGCGATAGCCCATATCAAAAGAAATCTCAGTACAATGAAAAAGAACTGCTTGCGATGCGTATCCGAATACATTATGGCTGAACCAAGGTATAGATATTTAAAACAAAAACTGTCAGCCATTACGATATGAACATTAACGGTCTACTTCTCGGTCTGGCCGTGATCGCATTAATGTCGGCAGGGATATTTATTGTGCTTCGAAAGCACAGGATTATTTGGAACAAAATTTGGGAAATGGACGAAACCCTTGAAGGATTGAAGCAAGAAAATGTCGAAAAGTCGAAAGCAATTTGCATGGCATGTATTAACGACTCAAGACTGGAACTTAAAATGCCGTCTCAACATGGAGAGGATGTTTGGCTATGGCATTACTTTAAGGGGAAAAAGTCCGGATTCTTTGTCGAAGTAGGAGCTTATGACGGCGTCACGTTTAGTAATACTTACTTTCTTGAGGCCATGGGTTGGAAAGGCGTTCTAGTTGAACCTAACCCAGAAAACTTCCGGCTTTGCCGTAAAAATAGGCCTTATAGCGCATCAGTTCATGCGGCAGTCGCGAGCACAACGGAAAAACAAACCGTTTTATCGGTGGTAAAGGGCAGCAACGGCGTCGATGCCTTGTCCTTCACTCAAGCTACAGATAGACAATTAGATCGAATTGCACGCGGCAGCAGTGAAATCGTTGAAACTGAAGTGCCCGCGTTGGGATTGTCCGAGATATTGAAGGATGTGCAAGAACCGATCGATGTGATTAGTATCGATGTAGAGGGCGCCGAGCTTGAAGTGTTGAATACATTAAACTTTGCAATGCATGCGCCAAAAGTTTTTGTGATTGAGGATAACTCACTCGGTCGCGACAAGACTGTCCCGAATTATTTAATAGAAAAAGGCTATGAAGGAAAAGAACGCATGGGTGCAAACATTTTATTTGCACGATTCGAAGAAATCCTATCCCAAACCGAGCCACACGCGCGGCACAATTGTCGTTGACGTTCTCACTAGCACTTTGTACCTATAATCGCGCATATTTGTTAGAAGAAGCACTAGGTAGCCTGTCCTCTTGTCATAAACCGAATGACGAATGGGAATTGCTTCTGATAGACAATAATTCGCACGATGACACGCGTTCAGTAGCGGAATCATTTACGGACAGACTGCCATTGCGTTATGTATTCGAACCGGTACAGGGTCTGTCCGGCGCACGAAATAGAGCGCTAAGTGAGTGCCAAGGTGACGTTGTCCTTTTCACCGACGATGATTTAACATTTGAACCGAATTGGTTGAGAAGCTACGAGAAGGCGTTTAGGAGAGAGCAGGAAGCTGGTTGGTTCGGTGGACGAATTCTTCCACGTTGGAATAATCAACGACCGTCGTGGCTACGGGACGATTCTATGTCACTGATTGCCGGACTTTTAGTGCGATATGATCTTAGTGAACAAGATAGATGCTATAACGATTCAGACCCTACACCTTTCGGTGCTAGTTTTGCGATACGGCGGCAGGCTTTTGAACAGGCAGGACACTTTCGCGCCGATTTAGGTTGCTGGGGCGATGTACCCGGTCGCGGTGAAGAGGCTGAATATTTTCAACGATTGAAAACTGCTCGTATATCAGGCTTTTATGTCGGCGGCGCTGTCGCGCATCACTGGCAAGATCCCGCTCGATTTCGGTGGGGTTACCTTTATCGTTATGGGATACAAAAAGGTATAGCGCAAAAGCACCTAAACAATACACAAGACGTTACGAACGGAACTCGAACTCGCCAGTTACAGTACGTCGCAAAAGGCTTTTGGCAACTATTGAAGGGGAGGGGTGATCGCGCCCGACAGTGCGTGATCAATATGGGGATTCAACAAGGACTACGTGGTTGACTAAGTACTATAGTTTTCAGGGCGAAACCATTGTAAAGCGGAAACTTTAACCTCCCAACATGACCATTCATTAATTAAGTGTTCTTGGGATATCTAAAAAATGAGGGTAAAAGTACCGGCCCAAATCTTAATTGAAAGTCCACAGTGCTAGGCGTTATTCGTAAAGAGTGGCGTACGAATCTTTTAGCCTGCCCTGATTGCGGCGGGATTCTTAAAGGGAACGAAAACCTCAGGTGCGTGGTGTGCGGATTTGAGCCCGTTCCTGGAAACCCCTGGGATTTTAGACCGTCTTGTCCTACTGACAGTTGCATTAAGTTTAAACGAGTAATGCAAGAGAGTCCGGATAAAATACTTGCTAATTTGGATACCAGGCGACCTGAGCTAATTTATCAGGGCCCAACAGCGCAAAGAGATTCGTCCGAACTATTGAGTGAGGTAATGAACCACGTGCCTTCTCCAGGGCGCGTGTTAGACCTCGGGTGCGGTCCACGCGATCAGGCAGCCCCTCTCGAATATTTGGGACACGAATATGTTGGTGTTGATCACAACAGTGAACAAGCCGACTTTCAGGCAGACGCCCACGCATTACCGTTTCAGGATGAAACTTTCGACATTGTGCTTTCTTATGCAGTGCTCGAACATCTTCATAACCCCTTTGTTGCGCTGAGGGAAATTGAGCGCATACTAAGGCCAAATGGCGTGTTCATTGGTACCGTTTCTCAAGGCGAGCCATTTCATGGTTCGTATTTTCATCATACGACATGGGGACTAATAAGCCTCTTGGAATGTACATCAAATATGCGAATAGAGAGGCTATGGCCGTCCACGGATACGTTGTTTTCGCTCTCTCGGATGGGGCGTTACCCTAAAGCGATTAAGTGGTTAATTGAAGGAGTTGCACAAGTTGACCGATCGCTACCATGGTTAGCGCCGAGGCGTTGTAATTGGGCAGATTCTAAAAAACGGATTGATGCTTTGCATCGCACTGGTAGTATTTGTTTTGTCATCGTAAAAATACAAGGCTCTGATGGACACAACGATGCTATTCGCCGAGGAACAGATTGTAGCGACATTGAAAGGAATCATTGATCATGCCAAGCATAACCGAGGGGCTTGTTACTACGATTATTCCGGTATACAACCGGCCGGTATTGATCCACGAAGCAGTCGAGAGCGTGCTCGCCCAAACACACCGGCCGATTGAGGTGATTATTGTTGATGACGGATCAACGGATGAAACAAGCCATATTATTGAAAACCTGGTACGTGAAAATCCACGTGAGATTCGGTCAATTCATCAACCGAATCTCGGCCCCGGTCTGGCAAGAGAAGCCGGACGCCTAGTGGCCCAGGGGGAATACATTCAATACCTGGATAGCGATGACCTACTTTTGCCCACTAAGTTTGAAGAACAGGTTAGCGGTTTAAGAGCAAACCCACATTGCGCCGTCGCATATGGAAAGACACGGTACTATGAAGTTGGTGATTCGCCATCCGATAAACCGTTGAAAAGAACCGGCGAGCGGATAACGACAATGTTTCCTTCGTTCCTAAAGTCGAGATGGTGGTCGACATCTACACCATTGTTCAGACGCGACGTAGTGGATAGAGCCGGTGCGTGGCAAAATCTGATAAATGAAGAAGACTGGGAATACGACTGCAGGGTTGCTAGTCAGGATGTCAGACTATATTTCCAAAACGAGTTCGTTTCCCATCAACGTGATCACGATGGTGAGAGATTAAATACCGAGGGTAGCAGTCAACCACAAAAGTTAAAGGACCGGGCAAAAGCACATCAACTGATTTATCACCATGCATCTGCTTACGGTCTTAACCACACAATACCTGAAATGCAGCACTATTCCAGAGAGTTGTTTCTACTATCTCGTCAATGCGGTGCTGTTGGGTTGCTGGAAGAAGCACGTGGGCTTTTTGAATATGCAAAGCAGGCATCGGGTGAACAACGTTCGAATGGAATTGATTTTCGGTTGTACTACTTATTTTCGAAGCTTTTCGGCTGGAAGTCCTCGTCCAAACTGGCTTTTACGTTTGACAGACTCAGGAATTGAAAATCGATTCCGTGCTTGTCCGATCGTGAAGTGTAGTACTCATTGAACAGTTTGGAGTAGATTCCGGCGAACATGTCTCCCGAAGTATCTGTTGTGATGGCCGTTCACAATGGCGCTCCATATTTACAGCGTACACTAGATAGTGTTCTCGCACAGCAAGGTGTGAATTTCGAGTTTATTATTGTGAATGACGGATCTACCGACGAGACAATGGATATCTTGTCTGAATACGAGAGGTCAGATTATCGACTAAAGGTTTTTGCGCAGGAAAATCAAGGTCTAACAAAATCGTTAATTGAGGGATGTGCACTAGCTAAAGGAGAGTTTATTGCACGGCAAGATACAGGAGACCGCTCGTTACCTGGACGATTATATCGACAAGCTAAATTGCTTCGTTCAAATACTGACGTCGCTATGGTAACTTGTGGGTATAGAATTCTAGGGCCTCGAGGCGAACTATTAGGTGAACATCTACCACATAGTTCATCAAGGGAATGGACTAATAATTTGATGGGTGGAGTTGAATCTGAATTGTATGGCCCGCACCATGGATCAGTAATGTTTCGTAAAAGCGCCTACGAAGCTGCGGGCGGCTACCGCACCGAATTCTATTTTGCGCAAGATCTTGATCTTTGGACTCGAATGGCGTCGATTGGTATGTTGGAGTATCTGCCAGATGTGTTCTACGAGATTGAATATAATTACCACAGCATTTCGATTCGTTTTGGCAAGCAACAACGCCAACTTCGCAGTCTAATAGCGGCGGCGACCCGCTGCAGATCACGTGGTGAGACCGAAGCTAAAATACTGCAAGAGGCTTCAAAGATTCGCGGTGCGGAGGTAGAGGGTGCGTCCTTGAGCGCGCACAACGTAGAGGCAGACTATTTCATAGGTAGTTGTCTCGCTTCCCTACGTAACCCAGCTGCACGAATATATTTGGGCCGCGTACTTCGCAATCGGCCATTCTATGCAAAGGCCTGGGCAAAATTACTTTGGAGTTACTCAAGCGGAAAATTATCTTCGTACTAGCTGCCCACCCCCGTGACGGATAAGCCTAATATCGTTGTGTTATGTTGCGACGGTCCCTATCAACGATTCCTAATGCAGCAGCTACACGAAAATTACAATGTCACTGGGATTGTCATATGGCAACAGACGAATCCTAAAGGCCCTCTGAAAGTTAGACTGCAACGTTATCTCCATCCTGGCAGCTTGATACGATACTTAGTAGCACGCATAGATATCGCATGTGAAAAGCAGACAACAAACGCTGTGATATCCGAGTTATTTCATGAAATTGATTTTCCATACTCGTTTCCTTCAGCTATTGATTGTTTGGTCGTCGAAGATATCAACGACATTGAAGCAGTAGAATTTGTGACACGGCATGCGCCGAACATAGTTTGCGTTAACGGTACTAATTTACTCCGCGAACCTATGCTGGCACTAGTGTCAAGTATTCCGCTAGGAATAATTAATTTGCACACTGGATTGTCACCCTACACTCGAGGTGGCAATTGTAATCTTTTCGCCTTGCTCGAAAATCATCCAGAGTGGGTCGGAGTGACAGTGCACCATATTGACAGAGGCATAGATAGTGGCGACTTAATACTCACCGCTCAGGTTCCCATGGAACCCGAGGATAACTACGACATTATCGACGCAAAAACCTTTTATCTCGGAGTTGATTTGATGGTTTCTGCGGTAAGACAGTTAGCACAGGGTCGCGCAACACGTGTGCCTCAGTGGCAGAAAGGCAAGTTGTATCTTCGAAGGACCGGCTATATTTATGAGCCGTTTCAACGTTATCGAGTGAATCGCATGCTCTCACGTGGCCTGGTGAAAGATTACCTAGCAAGAAAGTCAGAACAAGACTCCCAAGTACGCTTGGTTGGAAAAATAGTTTAAGTGTGAAACGAAGGTCTTTCGCAAGTCGAATCGGAAATCGTGCATTGGATGTTCTGTTCGTTTCTAGGCTAGAAAACTATTGGATAGCACGACTTAGAGGGAAAGTCATGGCATTGGTTTATCATCGAGTAGATGATCCTTTAATATATCCATTTCTAACTAAGGGCGGCACCCCCGTAATCTCTCCGGAAGAGTTGGAGGGTGAGTTGATGATTTTGCACGGCTATGGGGCACGTTTTCTGACACTAGCTGATCTACGCAAAGGCATATTCCCCGCTTCGGATGAGTTTGGCGTGATAGTTACTTTTGATGACGGTTTTCGCGACAACTATACGATAGGTGTTGAGGTGCTTGATTCGGTGGGAATCAAGGGTGTTTTCTTCCAGTGTAGCGCAATGATCGACAGTAATCGCTTAATTCCTGAACATGCTCTCTATTGGTACTCGGATCAAAAGGAAACCGCACCTGCGCTTTTGAAATTTGCGCACGGTGCAAATTGGTCAGACGCAATAAAATTGGAACTTGATGATTTGCCTGCTATGGTGGGCCGTTGGATGCGCGAGCTGCCAGCACAAGAGATGAGAGATCGGTTGGAGAAGCTACGGCAACGATTTCCGATGGAAGAACCAGCTACCAAAATTTATCCAACGACAAAGGATGTTCAGCGTGTTAGCCGCTCTGGGCATGAAATCGGTAGTCATGGCAACTTTCATTTATATCGAGATACGCTTAATGCCGTTGAGTTCGAAAATGAGCTTTCCGAGTCTTGTGATCGAATTAAGAATGTGATTGGTAGTCATCCCTTGGCTTTTTCTTATCCGTTCAATAGGTATCTGACCGGGGATAGAGAAATATGTGAGCGCTATTTCTCCCAGACAATGACGGTCGATGGGAAGTACATTGAGCGAGATTACGACTCACATTCAATGGCTCGATTCACGTGGCCAGGTCCGGCCCGCAATAGTCTACGTCGTAGGCGATGGTTATTGACAGGCAGGATCTAAAGTGCGGATTTGCATTGCAAGGTGAATAATATCTTGCCGGCGTCAATTTCAGTAGTCATTCCAACGTATGGTCGCGAACGAGTGTTGATACGGACGGTTGATGCGATACTGCAATTGAGTGTTCCACCAAAAGAGATTATCGTAGTGGACCAATCGGTGGCGCATTGTCAAAAAACTAACTGGCAGTTGGGCCAGTGGCTGTGTAACGATCAGATAAAATGGATTCGATTGCTAGAGCCTTCTATTCCACACGCGATGAACCGGGGTCTGTTGGTGGCTAACGCCGAGTTAGTATTGTTTCTCGATGATGATATTATCCCCTCTGCTTCTTTGATCGCAGCTCACCTGGAAGCCCATTCCAAAGATACTGCAAGTCTCATCGCCGGTCGTGTCGTTCAACCATGGCACAAAGAACAGTCACGCACGCCACCCCAAAATATTTTTGACTTTAATTCTCCGGTGCCTTGTGAAGCGAAAGAGTTTATGGGGGGGAATTTTTCTATAAATAGAAAAAGAGCGCTTGAGGTGGGAGGCTTCGACGAAAACTTTGTAAAGGTGGCCTATCGATTCGAAGCGGAATTTGCGCATCGTTGGCTTAATGCGGGAGAACAGATTTATTACGAATCCGAAGCCTGGATTGAGCATTTAAAAGCCGCACACGGTGGGACCCGCAGCTATGGCGAGCACTTTGCGACAATCACTCCCGCCCACAGTGTGGGCGCTCACTACTTTTTAATGAAGACAAAAGGAGTCAATTCAATACCGAGCATCGTGACACGTATTTTGAATTCTGTAAAAACAAAACATCACTTTAAAAAGCCTTGGTGGATACCTATTACGTTAATTTCTGAAGTCGGAGGGGTGCTGTGGGCCGTTGTTTTGACAATACGTGGCCCAAGATATCTATCTTTTCAATAAACTTTTTTGAAGATCGATTTAGACAACCACTTGTACGGAACAAACAATGCCAATGTTCGATTAGCAATTGTCACTACTCATCCGATTCAATATCAAGTGCCATTATTCCAGGCCTTAGCGAATAATAACGAGATTACCGCGAAGGTTTTTTTTGGAATGATTCCGAATGCCAATCAACAAGGGGGGGATTTTGGTGTTAGTTTTACCTGGGATATTCCGTTACTCGACGGTTATGGATGGGAATTATGTGAAAACGTGTCTCGCCGACCATCGATAAGTAAATTTGGAGGCATCGATTGTCCTAATATAAAAACGATGTTGCAGAAGTTTAAACCACATTTGATTTTGGTGACAGGATGGCAATCGAAAATGTTGGTTCAGGCGGTATTAGCGGCAAAACGTTTGAACCTTCCCGTGATCGCGCGAGGAGAGTCTAATTCGTTGAAGAAACGCGTTCTATGGAAAAAAACCATACACCGCATATGGTTGCATCAATTTAATGCTTTTTTGACGATTGGTAAGACGAACAAAAAATACTATCAACTATTCGGAATAAAAAATGATAAGTTGTTTGATTGCCCGTATTTTGTAGACAATGAGTATTTCTCAAGACAAACGAAAAGTCGTCGCCGTGAAATGACGAGTCAACGACGGATCTGGTCCATTCCGGAAGATGCTATTTGTTTTCTCTTCGTGGGAAAACTCGTTGCCAAAAAGCGGCTGATGGATTTCGTCAACGCAATACTACGATCAAGTAATGTCCATAACTCAATTCATGGACTCGTAGTGGGGACTGGACAAGCACTAGAGGAGATAAAATTCTTTGCTAAACAAAATCAATTACCGATTAGTTTCGCTGGATTTTTGAATCAAAGTGAGATGCCCTCTGCCTACAGCGTCGCGGATTGCTTGGTTTTACCATCTGATGAGGGTGAAACTTGGGGGTTAGTGGTTAACGAAGCGATGGCCTGCGGGGTTCCAGCCATTGTCAGCGACAAGGTTGGTTGCGCGGCTGACTTAGTAAAACCGGGTATTACCGGCGACGTTTTTTCGTGTGGAAATGTGGATGCGTTGAGTGGATATTTTCAATCTTTCGCGCTAAATCCGGGTGCTCTTAAGTCCATGGGTGAGAACGCAAAAGAGCTTGTTTTTTCGGAGTATTCTATTCAACGTGCGGTTGAGGGTATCAGAGCGGCATCGAAATATGTCCTTGAAGAAGACTCCCGCACACATTTGAATATTGCAAATGTGTAACAGGTGCACGTACTTTGGTTGACTGGGTATTTGAGTTAGCATGTGCCGTGTCAAAGGTGTCCCCGCGCGGCAAAGGTGCTCTACCCCGATTTATTGGTCGTGTCGCGAAACCGTTAATCGATAACACTTTCGTAACGCGACATGGTGGGTTACTGCCACTGGCTCCAGAATTCTTGGATGCATACGTGGCGATGCGCAAACAGGGTAACTCCTACGACTATTGGGTATTTCGGGTAGCAAACGCAATGCTTGTAGACGGTGGCGTATTTTATGATGTGGGTGCAAATGTAGGTTATATGTCGGTAGAAGTGGCGCATTTGCGTCGAAAAAATAACGTGACTGTCTACGCGTTCGAGCCACACAGAGGGTTAGCCAAAGTCGTTAAAGACGCGATTGATTTAAATCAATTCAGGAACTTGGCAGTCGACAACGTTGCACTCTCGGGATCGTCTGGTTACGTAGGCTTTTGTGAGAGCAAAAACAGTTTTACGGGTGCGGTGTCGCATGCAGAATCAGGCGGCAACTATACTATCCCGGCAAAATGTATAGACGATTTAGTCTATAGCAAAGGATATAAACCTCCCGATGTCGTAAAGATCGACGTAGAAGGTTTCGAACTCGCCGTCTTATCTGGAGCGCCGCGAGTCATTCAGGAGTATAGGCCGGTAGTGATTTTTGAAATTTCTCCTGGCACGCAGAGTTACGACTATTCCCCAAAATTATTGAATGATTTCTTTCGGAAGTTTAACGATTATTCTTTTTTCTCAGTAAAGGGGCAATCTATCGATTTGTGTGGAATGACGGCGCCGATCAAAACACATCATGATATCGTTGCAATTCCCGCTAAAAGGAAACCGAGATTTGACTGGTTTAGGGATAAACTTCGTAACGGTGAAATCGATAATATTTGGGATTGATTGCCATCTTTTTTATATAGCGGCATTCATTCTGAATGCGATTGTTACACGTAGTTCCCTCCTATCTACCGGCAACTCGATACGGAGGGCCCATATATTCCGTCCATGGTCTTTGTAAAGCACTAGTTAATCGTGGGCATGATGTACACGTAGTTACTACCAATGTTGATGGCGCGGGTGACACCGATGTGCCACTCGAAACACCGGTGGATTTTGATGCGGTAAAAATCTGGTATTTCCCGTCACATCGGTTACGGCGGATATTCTGGTCACCGGTCATGTCACACGAACTGTCGCGAATTGTGCAGAAATTCGACATTTTGCATTTACATTCAATATTCCTTTGGCCGACCTCGATGGCTGCGCACGCCGCAAGGAAATTTAAGGTGCCCTACATTATTTCACCGCGAGGTATGTTGGTCAAAGACTTGATTCAGAAAAAAAGCCGGTTGGCAAAGTCGCTGTGGATCCGAATGGTTGAGAAGACCAATCTCGAACAGGCAGCGGCAATACACTGTACTTCCGATATTGAGGCCGCTGAGTGCCGCGCGTTTAACTTTGAACTGCCCCACTTGACCGTAATACCCAATGGAATTGAATACAAAAAGTTTGACGTAGAACGGGACGCGATCCCGGCCATGGGGCCGGGGGCCGGGGTTCTTCGAACCATCGAGCGACAACCATTAATATTGTTTCTGGGCAGAATTAACTGGAAAAAAGGTTTGGATAGATTGGTCCCCGCATTATCCGAAGTTCCTAGTGCTCATCTTGCAATTGCCGGTAATGACAACGACGGTTATACACAGAAGGTACAGGCTATTGCTAAACAATCGGGTGTTGCCGGCAGAATTTCTTTTCTAGGCCCTGTGCAAGAGCACGACAAAGCGGTTTTGTACAAGAATGCAAAGCTGTTCGTACTCCCTTCATATTCGGAAAACTTTGGAAACACGGTACTTGAAGCCATGGCTCATGCATGTCCGGTGGTTGTAACTCCGGAGGTAGGCATTGCGGGCGCTGTTATCGAGGCGAACGCTGGAATCGTAACACAGGGGAAACCTCAAGCTATTGCCAAAACGATTAACAGAATATTGTCAAATGATGAGTTAAGAAAAAGTATGGGGCAGGCGGGTGCAAAACTCGTCCAGGAAAAATACCGCTGGGAAAGCGTAGCACAACAAATGGAAGCGGAATACCAAACTCTTGCTAAATCCCAACCATTGGTTAAGGGTATGCTCTAAAGGGAACCACCGGACACAATGAAAACTTGGTTTAGGATGGTGCTGAAGAAAGCATTATTATCAGATCGAGAGAGGGGAATTCAATTATTGGGTCGACGACTCTATTGCCGCCCACGTCGTGATTTTCATTTATTCCGTCTGGCACAGAGTCACCGCTTAGCCCCAAGTCATCATGAAATATCCGCAATGATGTCCCTCATGAGTTTTACGGCATCGGGGGTAACTTTCGTCGATGTAGGCGCCAACATTGGACTGTATTCGGCAACTTTCGCCGCGGTCGGCGAGGCACTTGGATTCGATGTAATAGCTATTGAACCTAACATCGAAACAGCGTTGCTGCTCGAAAAGACGCTATCTCAGTACAGTAACTGCACCGTACATAATTGCGCTTGTTCAAACAAAAATGGTGTCGCCACATTGAGGCACGGTGTTGATTCACAGACCGCGTTTATTGATTCACCATACAACAACAGAAAGATCCATCATGGACAGAGAACTAGTTCGGTAGAGTCGAGGACTCTTGATTCGATGTTGGAACATATCTCCGGTCAGATCATTCTAAAAATCGATGTTGAAGGACATGAAAGGGAAGTCCTGGAAGGTGCTAGTGAGATATTACGATCCAGACGTGCAAACACCATTCTTATCGATAGTACCGGTGATATAGATAAACAATGGCTACGATCTCTTGGATATACATCTTATGACGCCAACTCGATGGCAAAAACCGATGAAGCATACAGCCTTTTGTATGTATTGAGTTGAACCATCGGGGCTTTGTCGAGAAACAGAAACTAGCTAACGAGACTACGCTCAAATGGAGAACGATGTAACCGCAGTCGTACTCACCTACAACGAAGAGTTAAATATTGAATCATGTCTGAGAAGTGCAAAGGATTTTTGCAGAATCAAGGTCGTCGACTCCGGCAGTGACGACAGGACGGTCGAGATATGTAAAGAATTCACCAACGACATATACCAACACGCTTACCAAAATCATGCCAGTCAATGGCAGTGGGCACTCGACAACGTGCCTATAGAAACGGAGTGGGTGTTCGCACTGGACGCGGACTTCTATGTAACGGAGCAATTGAAAGGCGAAATAAACTGCAAACTGAATGTACTGCCAAAGACCGTAAATGGAATTTATGTCCGGCACTTATACACATTCGGCGGAGGGCGAATTCGTTTCGGAGGCACCAAGAGTTACTGGCTTCGATTGGTGCGCAATGGCCATGCCCGGGTTGACCGCAGCGATCTGGTGGATTTTCGGTTTCTGGTCGATGGCGGGACGCAAAAATGGAAAAGCCCGGTTATCGAATCAAATGTTCATGATGAAGACATTTCCGCATGGCTAAGAAAACAAGACAAATTTTCGTTGAGACTCGCCGTCGAGGAAGAGCTGCGTAGAAATAAACAACTGGGCTGGGAAATAAAGCCAAAGCTCTTTGGGAATTCCGATGAACGTTTTATGTGGTTAAGGGATAAATGGCTAGCTCTTCCCTTGTTTGTCCGGCCTGTTTTTTATTTCATTTATCGATACGTTTTGATGCTGGGTTTTGCCGACGGCCGTGCAGGGTTTCTTTATCACTTTCTGCAAGGATTCTGGCTACGCGTGGTCGTAGACTGGAAGATTTTACAAATCAGATCGTACAAGTTTGGCAACAGTGAATTGGAGCAATTTAAAACCTTGATGTTAACGACACCCTCTGGCTCGGTACGTGAAGTATTTAGTATGCTAGGTGACAAGCGCGAAGTGCTGCGCATTGCCGATAGTTACTAATTCTAAAGGGCTTGTCGGTAGTTGTACTATCTAAATCATGCCTGCAGTCAAGGATAGGGGGTTTTGAAGCGGATTATTAAAAGCATGTTTAACAGTGTTGGGTTGGAACTTCGCCGTCGGCCGGATCCTTCGTTACCCTTCATTCACAAACTCGTGTTGGATAATCAAGAGATTCAACTCTGGATTACCAATCAACATGCGAAGAAATGGTGGTACAAACCGGTTCAGGAAATGAATGCCGAGTTTCGCAGCCTGAAATCGTTATGTGTTCCGGGAGGCACGGTAATCGAAGTGGGTGCGCACCATGGAATGTTGACCGTTGCCATGGGCATATGGGTTGGTCCTAGTGGTCAAGTCCACGCGATTGAGGCCAATGGCGATAACGCATTAACGTTGCATGCAAACGTAGCGCTAAATCAACTCAATAATTGCACCTGCCGACACGCAGCGGTGGGTGCAGTATCTGGAACCGTCAACTTAGACGGGGAAAAAGTTGCAACTGGTAACCAAACGGGTAAAGAAACAATCGTTATATCGTTAGATGATTACTGTGCCCAATTCAATATACAACACGTTGATCTCGTAAAAGTTGATGTGGAAGGTTATGAAGCCAAGGTGCTTGATGGAGCGAATAAATTGATGTCTCAGCGCCCGGGTATAGCACTTGAATTGCACCTTGACGACATCGCCGCCTATGGAAGCAACGTGAATGAGATTATGGATTTACTGTCTATCGATGATTACCGGAGCGAAATGCTGATACGCTCGCGGAGTTGGGATATGCTTTTTCCGTTTCACTCGGTAAACGAGTTACCCGAATCCGGTATTGTCAATCTTTTTCTAACTCCAAAATAATTCATTTGATCTCATCCCAGCGCGTGTAACAATTTGTCCACGCTTTCTTTGGCATCACCAAACAACATTCTGGTGTTTTCTTTGTAGAAGAGGGGGTTGTCGACACCAGCGTAGCCGGTAGCCATACTGCGTTTTGAGACTATGCAGGTTTTCGCTTTCCAGACTTCTAACACCGGCATACCCGCAATAGGACTATTAGGGTTTTCCAGCGCCGAAGGATTAACGATGTCGTTAGCGCCGATCACCATGGCGACATCGGTATCCGGAAGATCGTCATTAATCTCATCCATTTCTAGAACGATATCATAAGGTACTTTCGCTTCCGCCAACAGCACGTTCATGTGTCCAGGCATGCGACCGGCGACTGGATGAATACCGAAGCGGACATTGACGCCTTTTACACGCAGCTTCTGCGTCAACTCTGAAATGGGATGTTGGGCGTGCGCGACCGCCATGCCGTAACCCGGGACAATCACCACACTGCTGGCATCTTTTAGTAACTCCGCGGTTTCATCAGCCGAAATGGCGGTGACCTCGCCACCTTCTTCTCCGGCACCGGCATCCACCCCGGTTGAGCCGAATCCTCCAAGAATGACACTCAGAAAGCGCCGATTCATGGCCCGGCACATGATGTAACTTAAGATGGCACCGCTGCTGCCTACCAAAGCGCCGGTGACAATCAATAAATCATTAGAAAGCATGAATCCCGTGGCAGCGGCAGCCCAACCCGAGTAGCTGTTCAACATCGAAATAACCACCGGCATGTCGGCGCCACCGATGGCCATGACCAGATGAGCACCGAATACAAAAGCCAACAGCGTCATGATAAGAAGAGCCGCTAGTGTCGCCCCGTCTCCCAGAAACACCTTTCCCAACCAAATACAAACGATAACGATACCGAGATTAAGCCAATGACGCCCTGGTAGAGTGAGTGGTTTGCTATGGATGATTCCCTGGAGTTTGCCGAAGGCAATCACTGAGCCGGTAAATGTGATAGCGCCGATAAATACCCCAAGGAAGATTTCGACTTCATGAATGGTTTTTTCCACCCCTTCGAAATGCGCGGCCGGATCCAGATAGTTGGCTATACCCACCAATACCGCCGCCATCCCGACGAAGCTGTGTAATATGGCGACCAGTTGTGGCATAGCGGTCATGACCACGCGTCTTGCCACCAACATTCCTGCGGTGCCGCCGAGCAACATCAATATGATAATCAGGGGCAGACTGCCGACCCGGTCGCTGGCCATGGTGGCGATGATGGCAATCGCCATGCCGATTATGCCAAAGACATTTCCGCGCCGAGCGGTTTCCTGGTGGCTCAAGCCACCCAGGCTCAATATGAACAAAATTCCCGCCGAAATATACGCGGCTGTTACAACGCCTCCGCTCATTGTTTGCTCTCCTCGCGGGTAAACATCTTCAGCATTCGCTGGGTGACCAAAAACCCCCCGGCAATATTAACGCTGGCAATCAGCACTGCTACAGCAGAAAGAACAATAGCGATTATCGACGGCGACGCGATTTGTAATAAAGCGCCGATCACAATAATGCTGCTGATCGCGTTAGTGACACTCATGAGCGGTGTGTGCAAAGCTGGCGTGACATTCCAGATCACTTGCCAACCGACGAAACAGGCCAGTACGAATACAATCAGGTGACCCATGAAAGCAGCGGGAGCGACGGTCCCGACCGCCAGAATCGATGCAACGGCAACAGTCACCACCCCGATAGTCGTTTGCGCCTTTCTTTTTTGAATGGCGCGTTCATCGGGTTCAACGATTGCCGGGGGCGGTGCGGCTGGTTTGGCCGGTACCGCAGATAATTTAGGGGCAGGTGGTGGCCAAGTTATTTCACCATCCTTTATGATCGTAGCGCCACGGATGACTTCGTCATCCATATTAACGTCGATGTTGCCGTCTTTTTCCAGCGTTAAATCGGTCAGAAGATGGCGCAGATTGGTGGCATATAGCTGGCTGGCTTGTGTGGCTAAACGGCTGGGCAAGTCGGTGTAGCCGATGATAGTGACGTCGTAAACGGTTGCGATTTCGCCGGGTTGCGTAAGTTCGCAGTTGCCGCCTTGTTCGGCGGCCATATCCACAATAACGCTTCCAGGACGCATGGATTCGACCATATCAGCGGTAATCAGCTTGGGCGCAGGTTTGCCTGGGATTAGCGCTGTCGTAATAATGATGTCTACATCTTTCGCTTGTTCACGAAACAGCGCCATCTCCGCTTCGATGAATTCCTTGCTCATCTGCTTTGCATAGCCGCCGGCGCCTGCACCTTCTTCTTCAAAATCCAATTCCAGAAACTCGGCCCCCATGCTTTCGACCTGTTCTTTAACTTCAGGACGGGTGTCGAAAGCGCGTACAATGGCGCCCATACTGTTGGCCACACCAATGGCGGCCAGCCCCGCGACTCCCGCGCCAATAATCATAATCTTCGCCGGGGGCATTTTGCCCGCAGCGGTGATTTGTCCCGTGAAAAAACGCTCAAAATGATTAGAGGCTTCAATCACCGCCCGGTAGCCGCCGATATTCGCCATAGAACTCAACGCGTCCATTTTTTGAGCCCGTGAGATACGCGGAATGGAATCCATGGCTAGCACGGTGGCTTTTCGTGCGGCCAGCGACTGCATAAGTTGCTCGTTTTGTGCCGGCCAGATAAAGCTAATCAACACACCGCCTTCGCGTAATAACGCAACCTCGTCCGTCTCCGGCCCACGTACCTTCAATACGATGTCCGAAGATTCCCACAGCGTCTTGGCGTCTGCCACAACCTCGACGCCTGCAGATTCGTAGGCGCTGTCGCCAAAATTAGCGGATTCTCCCGCGCCTGATTCCACAGCGACGGAGAAGCCGAGTTTGATAAGTTGTTGGGCTACATCCGGGGTAGTGGCGACACGCCGTTCGCCAGGGTAAATTTCGTTAGGTACGCCGATATGCATTTTTTACTATTCGTTGGGGTTGTCGGTTTTGAAGTAAAAACCCGGCGATTTTGCAGTAGTCAATGAGGCTTTGCAATTCAATCGCGCGGTGTAGGGTGATATTTCTTATAATAAACTTGAATTACATCAACAAAGAAACCAATTGCGGCCACTCTTTACCCGGCACCAAATCTGTTTAAACGAATGCTTCAGCCTTTGTGTATACACGGTCACTCAGGTATTCTTGCGCCCCGTTTTTCCACAGACTTTAAGTATTAATGGAACAAGTTAATCCACTAAAAGAATCTCTAAAAGATGCGCGCGAGCGCGTCGACGCGTTACGGAGGTATCTTTGACTTCGATGGCAAGAAACAACGTCTGGAAGAGGTCGACTTGCAACTCGAACAACCGGATGTTTGGAACGACCCGGACCGGGCCCAGGAACTCGGACGCGAACGCGCGCGGTTAGAGGACATAGTAGCGCTCATTGATAGGCTTACTGTGTCCATCGATGATTCCACCGAATTGCTAGAACTTGCCCGCGAAGAGCAAGATGCGGATGCGCTTGAGGCTATTGCGACCGAAATAGCCGAAATTGAATCTACATTAGCCCGGCTTGAATTTCGCCGCATGTTTTCGGGCGAAATGGATGCCAGTAATGGCTTCATCGACATTCAGTCGGGTTCGGGTGGAACGGAAGCCCAGGATTGGGCAGAAATGTTATTGCGTATGTATCTGCGTTGGGCGGAACGCCAGGGATTTCAAGCCGAACTCATAGAAAGATCAGAAGGCGAGGTGGCGGGTATTAAAAGCGCGACAGTCAAGGTGATGGGTGAGTACGCCTATGGTTATCTGCGTACCGAAACGGGTGTGCACCGGTTGGTGCGCAAGTCGCCGTTTGACTCAGGCAACCGGCGTCATACGTCGTTTGCATCGGTGTATGTTTATCCGGAAATCGACGATACGGTAGAAGTTGAAATCGATCCCTCCGATTTACGCATCGATACCTATCGTGCCAGCGGTGCCGGTGGTCAGCATGTCAACCGTACTGATTCCGCTGTTCGCATAACGCACAATCCAACGGGTATTGTCGTGCAATGCCAAAACGATCGCTCGCAACACCGGAATAAAGCGGAAGCCATGTCCATGTTACGCGCGCGTTTGTATGAATTGGAAATGCAAAAACGCCGCGAAGCGCAGCAATCAGCGGAAGATGCCAAAGCGGATATCGGCTGGGGCAGCCAGATACGTTCTTATGTGCTGGATCAGTCGCGTATAAAGGATTTACGAACCAATTACGAAACCGGGAATACGCAGGCCGTTTTGGATGGCGATTTGTCGCCTTTTATCGAGGCCAGCTTAAAAGCGGGCGTATGAACTAGTTTAACTACGTTATCTATGTATTTGATATAGAATAATAGATGTTAGAAGAAAACGAACAAATCAAGCAGCGTAAACAAAAGCTATGTGAGTGGAGGGATAAGGGTAACGCGTATCCCAATGACTACCGCCGTGATGCCTTGGCTGCAGATTTGCACCGGCAATACGACGAGCTTGATAAAGAGACAATAGAAGCGGCCGCTGTCAATGTGGCTATTGCCGGCCGTCTAATGTCCAAACGCGTACAAGGCAAAGTCAGTTTTGCCCACGTACAGGATATGAGTGGCCGCATTCAATTATTCGTGCAACGCGATAACTTACCGGAAGGATTCTACAACGCCGAATTCAAGAAATTCGATGTTGGTGATGTTGTCGGTGCCAAAGGCCAAGTATTTAAGACCAAGACGGGCGAACTGAGTATTCGTGTGCGCCAAATTCAGTTGCTCGCAAAGGCGCTTCGTCCTTTTCCGGAAAAGTATCACGGTCTCGCCGATCAAGAGACACGTTACCGTCAACGCTATGTCGATTTGATTGTTACTGAACAAACCCGTGAGACGTTTCGCATTCGATCTCAGGCGATTGAATACATGCGCCGTTTTTTTATTGAGCGTGATTATCTGGAAATCGAATCGCCAATGATGCTGTCCATTCCAGGTGGAGCCGCGGCGAAACCGTTTATCACTTATCATCATGCGTTTGGTGTGGATTTGTATCTGCGCATCGCACAGGAATTATTCCTAAAACGAGTAATGGTGGGCGGTTTTGAGAAAGTGTTCGAGTTGAACCGGGTGTTTCGCAATGAAGGCGTGTCTACCCGGCACAATCCTGAATTTACCATGCTTGAATACAACGAGGCCTATGTCGACTACAACGACTACATGGATTTAACCGAGGAATTGTTACGCGGGCTAGTAATACATATCCACGGCGAGCCAAAGCTGACTTACCAAGGTCAGGCCATTGATTTTGAAAAACCGTTCGAGCGAGTGACCCTATTTGACGCTATTGTCGGGCACAACGAAGACATTACGGCGGATGCATTAAACGAGCTTTCTTCAGCCAAAGCAATCGCCGGCAAATACGACGTTGAGAGCGAAGGTAAATCACTGGGCGAAGTCTGGCTGGCATTGTTCGAGCAGACGGTAGAGGACAAATTGATTCAGCCTACTTATGTGACCGGTTATCCGTTTGAAGTCTCACCCTTATCACGGCGCAATGACGAGAATCCTACAATTACTGACCGCTTCGAGTTATTTGTGGCGGGGCGCGAATTGGTCAACGGATTTTCCGAAGTCAATGATCCCGAATATCAGGCTGAACAGTTTCGCCGACAGGTTGAGAGCAAGGCCGCCGGCGATGACGAAGCCATGCACTATGATTCAGACTATATTCGCGCTCTGGAATACGGTTTGCCGCCGAATGCGGGTGGTGGCATCGGGGTGGATCGTTTGATTATGCTGTTGACCGACAGCGCTTCTATTCGTGATGTGTTGTTATTCCCGTATATGCGGCCGGAACAACGCGAACAATCGGCAAATTCCTAATTTCTCACGTCGACATCCACCACGTCTCCTAAAACCATTTCGTGATTCGCCCACTCGAGCTGTTTATTGGCTTGCGCTATACGCGCGCCAAGCGGCGTAACCATTTCATTTCGTTTATTTCGGTGACCTCTATGGCGGGTATTGCCTTAGGGGTTTGTGCGTTAATTACCGTGTTGTCTGTCATGAATGGATTTGAGCGCGAATTGCGTGATCGCATTTTGGCGGTCGCGTCTCACATTACCGTGAGTGGGCCGAATGGTGTCTTGCACGATTGGCCGGCACTCGCCCAACGTTTACAAAATCATGACGAAGTAACCGCCCAAGCCCCCTACATCATGGGGCAAGGCATGCTCACTCGCGGTGGTGCAGTGACCGGTTCCCTGTTACGCGGGATTTCGCCTGAGCATGAAAAAGCCGTCTCCGACCTCGTAACCAAAATGGATCAAGGTAGTATTGACGATCTGAAAGCAGGCGAATTCGGCATCGTGCTCGGCTACGACCTCGCTTTGCAATTGAACATAGGTATTGGTGATAAAGTCACAGTAGTCGCACCCAAGGGAAAAATAACCCCCGCCGGATTGTTGCCACGATTGAAGCGATTTACCGTGGTCGCCATCTTCAGATTGAATATGTACGAATACGATAGCGGTTTGGCGTTGTTGCATATTGACGATGCGTCGCGTTTATTACAACTGGATGGGAGCGTTAACGGATTGCGTCTGAGATTGGAGGATGTGTATCGCGCACCCGTTGTACGCGAACAATTGTTCCAACAATTTGGTATTGACTATCGGATTCGTGATTGGACGCTGGAACACGCGAACTTTTTTAACGCCTTAGTCATTGAAAAACGTGTCATGTTCATCATTCTTTTCCTCATTGTACTAGTAGCGGCGTTTAATATCGTTTCGACTCTAGTCATGGCGGTGACCGACAAACAGGCCGATATTGCTATCCTGCGAACGTTGGGCACTACACGTCTCAGTATCATGAAAATATTCGTCATTCAGGGATCAATATTGGGAGTCCTTGGAACCATCATCGGCGGCATTCTGGGAATTGTGCTGGCGCTGAATGTCGAAACCATTATTCCCTATGTAGAAAACAAGTTAGGGCTCGAATTTTTTCCCGCCAGTGTTTATGTCATCAGCGATTTCCCGGCTGAAATGCGTTGGCCGGATGTAATCAGGACAATCGTAGGCGCCTTTATCATCAGCGTGCTCTCAACAATTTACCCAGCTTGGCGGGCGTCGCGTGTCCAGCCTGCAGACGCATTGAGATATGAGTAATGAGTGACGTCATTCTTCAGTGCGATGACTTACACGTGACGTTTGATGACGGCAATTTACGGGTTGAGGTATTAAAAGGTATCAAAATGAACGCGCAGCGTGGTGAACAAGTCGCCATTGTTGGGGTCTCGGGTTCGGGCAAATCTACGTTGTTGCATATGTTGGGTGGCCTGGCAAAACCGACCAAGGGAACGGTGGAATTGGCGGGTAAGGAGCTTAACAAGCTGAGCGACGACAAACGTGGCATTTTGCGCAACCAAACGTTGGGGTTCGTGTATCAATTCCACCATTTGCTGCCGGAGTTTACCGCCTTGGAAAATGTCGCCATGCCATTGCTCATACGCAGGATGGAGACAGGTGAGGCCATGGCGCAAGCGAATGATGTGCTCGGTAAAGTGGGATTAGGCCAGCGTCTTCGGCATAAACCGGGAGAACTGTCCGGTGGCGAACGTCAACGCGCCGCGGTGGCGCGTGCTCTGGTCACTAAACCTTTATGTGTGTTGGCAGACGAACCTACCGGTAACCTAGATCGACGCACCGCGGCCACGGTATTTGATTTGATGGTCGATCTGAATAAAGAGTTCGGGACAGCACTGGTAATCGTGACCCACGACCATGAGATCGCCCAGCGCATGCAAAAAGTATTGCACTTGGAAGACGGTAGGTTGATGAACGATTAACGTCTCAGGATCGTCATTCAGCCCGTGTCACCAATACATGCCATTTAGGGCGTTTCCAGCTCTGTAAAAACACATCCTTTGTTGATTCGACCGCTTTAGCGGAATATTCGTCGCCGTCTAGAAACGTCACGAGTTCGAACTGTTCGCGTGTTTCCGGCACTTCGGCAAATTGTTTGACGATATCGTTGGCCGATAACACATAGCGGCCAAACATCTTGGGTACAGTAAACTTCAGATTGGGTTCGTAACTCTTGTATACCAACTCGGTGCACACAAGGGCGCTGTCGGTGCGAAAGTTAAAATCGAAGTCGTAGGGGCGGTTGCTAAAATAGAACGCCTTGGACAAGGTTTTGGCGACGATGAGTGGATCGACCTTAGGCCTCAGAACGGCAATGGAGTCGGCGTGGGCGGTGAAATCCATGGACGTAAAACTAACGCCTTCGCCAATGGCTTCGATAATTCGCACTGTTTCGTTGTCGCGGTAGGGCGCTAGCGCACGTCGGTAGGCATCGGGGTAGTTTGCCGCCAATAATGACTCGAGGTCACTTGCTTGCGTGTTTTGCTCACGCGCCCACTCTTTTACATTTGGATGATCGAAAAAGCGTTGTCTTTCCTCGGGTGTACCGATATACAACGCAGCGTGGGTCCAGAAACCGGGCAAACCGACATTGGATAAGTACCATTCCCGTCGTTGCACTAAGATGTCACCCGGCAACAACTTCGCCTGTAATTGGGCAATCTGTGACGCTGCAATCAGTACCCGGTTGGGTCGGTAAACTTTGATGTCGCCCATGGCTTCGGCAACTTTTGTTTGCACCGGCGAAATGATTTCCGCGCTCTTGTTTTTTATGACTTGCACGGCATTGCTAAGGGTCATGAGTTCGCCTTTGCCACGTCCCATGTTCCAAATAACGTCCGCATCATTGGCATGGAGCGTTTCCGAATTTGAGCCTGAAAACTTGAGCTTGGCGAGTGTCTCGATGGCGGCGAATTGACCGCCTTTGATGACGTTGAGAAAACGAAATTTGAAATCGGCAAATGTTTTTGCCGGTAACCCGAATTCCGGGACCGGTTCGTTCAACAATACATCGAGCAATGCATATTGCTCAATTTTTTCTAGTAGTTCGAGCGCATAGCGGTATTGCATATTGTGCGCCGCGCGGAAAATCGCAAATGAGTGTACTTGTTCTGATTTATTGGGTTTATGTAAATAGTCGTGATTTTTTTCCATCAACCCGGACAGTGCGATGTGATAGTCCAGGTAAGAGGCCCAAAAACTCCACAACTCTAGTTTTTGTTCGCGACTTAATAAACCCTCATTTTGCAGGTTTTGAAAACGCGGATCGTTATCGACGCCGGACAAACGTTGCTCGATCGCGGAACGAAATTGCTGTAGGCGATCGCTCTCGGCCATCTCACCGGCGTTTGAAGAATGACTAAATGCATTCATAGTTATGGAAATAACCAATAAACATAAAAAGTTGAAAAACTGCCTGCCTTGCAAAATTTGCCCCCCTGATTGAATGCAACTCGAAACATGGATGACATTATCTCTAATATGCATAAACATAGGTAGGACGTAGAACCATTCCGTTAAGCGCGGTGGCATTCCTGACTGGCATTGTGTTGGCGCACCAATCCAATGTATTGCCCAGTCTGTGGTGGGGTATGCTTATTTTGCCGTTGTTGGTTGCGGCTAAACTGCTGTCTCAATACACCGCCATCACAGCCGTGTTTTATCGTCTGTGTTGGTTGGTCGCGGGCGTTGTATGGCTCAGTTTTCGCGCGAGTCTTATACTCAACCAAGAACTTCCTGTTGCAAATGAATCACAACCGGTCGTTGTTACTGGCACCGTGACATCCTTGCCGGAAATCACGACGAAATACACCCAGTACCATTTCAATATCGATAGCATGCAAACGGAACAAGGTGATTCTGTTTATTTTAACGCCAGAGTGCGTCTGCGCTGGTATGGTCAAGCACCGGAAATTGCGGCGGGAGAAAAATGGCGTCTAAAAGTAAAAATGAAACGACCGCACGGCTTCCAAAATCCTGGTGGATTCGATTATGAAGCCTGGTTGTTTCGTCAACGTCTGCGCGCAACCGGGTATGTTCTCGATAGTGAAGTAAACACAAAACTGGAGCCACCCGGGATGAGATTCATTTTATCCGGATGGCGTGGTGATATTGTGGATTCGGTTAGAAAAGCGTTACCGGAAAATCAGGTACGTGGTGTTGTAAATGCATTGGCGGTAGGTGATCGTGCGGAGATCACCGATGATATGTGGCAAGTCTTTCGCAACACCGGCACCAGTCATCTCGTTGCCATTTCCGGTTTACATATCGGTTTGGTAAGCGGACTTATGATGTTGGTTTCGTCACTTGCCTGGCGTTGGTGGGGGCGGCCAGTGTTGTTTATTCCTGCGCCCAAGTTTGCGGCCGCGGCTGGATTAACGGCCGGTTTTATTTACGCTGCGCTAGCCGGGTTTTCCATTCCAACCCAGCGGGCATTGCTCATGTTAATTGTCGTGGTGATGGCCATTTTATGGCAACGCCGTTTGCGTCCATTTCACGTGCTGGCTTGGTCGTTACTATTGGTTTTGTCTTTCGATCCCTTGTCCATTATGTCGCAAGGTTTTTGGCTATCGTTTTTGGCCGTCGCTATTATTGTTTTTGCATTATTCGCTCCCGGCAAGCGTCTGCAGAACTCCCCTGGTAGCGCGAATGTTTTCGAAAAAGGGATTTCCAAGTTAGCGACCACGGGATGGGCTTGGGGGAAACTACAAATAATCATCTGCATTGGTTTGGCTCCTTTACTTCTGTTGTTTTATCAACATGTATCTTTCGTCGCGCCGCTGGCTAATCTCCTTGCCATTCCAGTGGTCGGATTTATTGCCGTTCCTTTGATTCTACTAGGTGTTTTGTTCGACACTATAGGTATTGTTCCGGTTGGACATGGTTTATTTAACCTCGTGAATGGTATTTTAGAATGGCTTTGGTATTGTTTGTCATGGTTAAGTCGTCTGGACGCGTTGAATTTTAGCGGTACACAGCCCAATGTTTGGTTGTTGGGAGCAGGTTTAATCGGTGCGGCGTTGTTGTTTGCGCCCCGGGGTGCGCCCGCGCGTTGGTTGGGATTGGTCTGGATGCTGCCATTGTTCATCGCTCCTTCGGCAGCCCTGGAAAGGGGTACGGTACGGATGACCATATTGGATGTCGGACAAGGCTTGGCTGTTGTTGTGCAAACGCAATCACACGTATTGTTGTTTGACACAGGCCCACGATACAGCGAGCGTTTTGATGCGGGCAGCGCAGTGGTGGTTCCTTATTTGCGGCATCAACGAATCCGGCATATTGATACACTCGTTTTAAGTCACGCCGACAACGATCACACCGGTGGTCTGCAGGGAATCGCCGAATCAATACCCATCAACCGGATCATGGCCGGGATGCCACAGGAAAATGCGAATATTACAGAATGCCGTGGAGGCGATAAATGGAACTGGGATGGGGTTAATTTTGAAGTGCTGTGGCCAGTGGAAGACAAGCACTTGGATGAGAATAACCGTTCATGTGTACTAAAAATTACCACCATCAGTGGTATTTTGTTACTTACCGGTGATATCGAAGCTGAGGCGGAACAGCGGCTTGTACAAAAATATGGAACCGCGCTGGAGAGTGATGTTTTGCTGTTACCCCATCATGGTAGCAACACGTCGTCAACACCTGCCTTCCTCGAAGCGGTGCAGCCGAATACTGCTATCGTTAGCAGCGGATATCGCAACCGTTTTCAACACCCGCACTTAGCGGTTATCGAGCGACTCAATAAACGTGAAGTCCAATGGCGGGATACGCAAGCCAGCGGTGCGATTACCGTTGACATTGATCCAAATGGAATAACGACGAAAGCTTATCGTGAGCAACGACCCCGCTACTATTTCTAAGATCGTCACGCTAAATACTTCAAATAAATCAACGAATTCCTACGATCATTTGCGGTTTTTGATAGAATCCGCGCACCTTGAGTAACCAGGAAGTTAAACAATGCCTGAGCAGGTGTTTGCATGCTTGAACTAATCAAAGCGGGTGGTTTTTTGATATGGCCGATATTGTTGTGTTCGATCTTGGCACTCGCTATTGTGGTGGAAAGGTTTATTGCCTTGAAACGCGGAACGGTGACACCGCCGAAACTGGTGCAACAAGTCGAGACGCTGGCCAACCGGACTGATTTGACTAACGACGTGGTTCAAGAAGTACAAAGACGTTCGCCACTGGGTCGAATCCTGGCTGCAGGCCTGGTTAATCGCAGTCAACCACGAATAGTCGTCAAAGAGGCGCTGGAAGAAGCGGGGCGGCATGTGGTGCATGATCTGGAACGGCACCTCAACACATTAGGCACTATCGCCGCAGTGACGCCTTTGCTCGGTTTGTTGGGCACCGTCATCGGAATGATCAAAGTGTTTTCAGCGATTACGGCATTCGGTGTTGGTGACCCGACCGTCCTCGCCGGCGGCATTTCCGAGGCTTTGATTACTACGGCGGCCGGTTTGTCTGTGGGTATTCCCAGCTTGATGTTTCATCGTTATTTCCGTGGACGTATTAACGAATTGACCATCGATATGGAACAACAGGCGTTACGCTTTCTCGATGTGATCGACGGACGGAGAAAATTTTGAGGTTTTCCAGTCGTAACGAAGACGAACCGCAGATTACGTTAACACCACTGATTGATGTGGTGTTTTTGCTGTTGATTTTTTTTATGGTGTCGACTACGTTTTCGAAAGAATCCGAGTTGCATATTCGGTTGCCCGAAGCCAGTGTGGAGCCAGAGATCAGCGACCAGGACCGTCTTTTGCAAGTCGAGATTAACGCGGAAAGCTATTTTTCGGTAAAAGGACCGGGGCGGGGAGCAGGTGGACTCATGCACCGGCCAAGCATTGCCACATTGTCTGATGCTATCGATAAGGCATCATCCGGGCGACGCGATCTGGTGGTGCTCATTCGCGCAGACCGCAACACGCCGCACGAATCAGTGGTTCGCGCCATGGATGTTGCGCGGCGGCTCGGTTATTTGCAACTCACCGTATCCACTCAGCACGACCCTATCAGTAAAACCACTCAGTGACGGCGAATCCCACCGACGTTTCAGGTTTCCAGCTTTACACACGTCTGCTCCGTTACGCGCTACCCTACAAATGGGTATTTCTCATCGCGGTCGCAGGCATGATTGCAGCCGCTGCTGCAGAAACCTCGTTTGCGGCCTTGTTGAAACCCATCATGGACGGCGGATTTGTCAATCGCGATGAAAACTTTATTCGCTGGTTACCGTGGTTGTTGATCATCGTGTTTTTTGCCCGGGGCATAGGTGAATTCGTCGACAGCTACTGTATGAGCTGGGTGGGACGGCGTGTGATATTCGATTTGCGTGGACAAATGTTTGATCGTTTGATCCGCTTACCAACACGCTTTTATGATCATCATTCTTCAGCAACATTGGTTTCAAAGCTTATCTACGATGTCGAACAAGTAGCACAGGCGAGTACCACGGCACTGCGTATTTTTATTCGCGATACTTTAACCACCATCGCCTTGTTTTCCTGGATGTGTTATCTCAGTTTAAAATTGACCTTGGTGTTTCTGGTGGTGGGTCCCGTAGTAGGTCTCGTAGTCCGTATCGCTAGTAAACGATTTCGTGATGCCAGCCGCCGTATACAGGCCAGCATGGGAGGCATCGCCCATGTTGCTAAGGAAGCGTTTCTGGGTCATCGTGTGATCAAAAGCTTTGGCGGCCATGGTTACGAAACCAAAACGTTTAAGCGCGCTAATAGTCAGAACCGCCGCCAAGCCATGAAAAAAGCAGCCGTAGCGGCGGCCAGCGTACCGCTTATTATTCTGGTAGCGGGGGCCGCGGTTGCGGTGATCATTGTTATTGCAACTTCGCGTGTCTCCAGCGATTCCATCACCGCCGGCACATTTGTTTCTTACCTCGGTGCAATGCTGATGCTCATGTCGCCGATAAAACGCCTGGCACGGGTAAACGAAATTATTCAAAACGGTGTGGCTGCATCAGGCAGTGTTTTCGGGCTAATGGATGAAGCGCTGGAACGCGACGATGGAACGCGTAACTTGGAGCGTGCAAAAGGACGTATCGAATATCGTGATGTCGTCTTCAGTTACGACGATAACACCGGTACGTTTCTCGACCACATTTCTTTCGCTATTGAACCCGGCCAAACGGTTGCGTTGGTTGGGCATTCCGGCAGCGGAAAATCGACACTGGCCTCTTTGTTATTGCGTTTTTATCGTCCCGATCAGGGTGAGATACTTTTAGACGATATTCCCATAAACGAACTCACATTGGATGCCTTACGTTCCAATATATCTATCGTTACCCAAGAAACCATTTTGTTTGATGACAGTATTCGTCACAACATCGCTTACGGTAACGCGGGTTCCATTGACGAGGACCGTTTGCATGAAGCCGCCAAAGCGGCCCATGTGTTGGAATTTATCGAACCGATGAGATTGGGTTTGGATACCATAGTGGGTGAACAGGGCATTCGTCTATCAGGCGGCCAGCGACAGCGCATTGCTATAGCGCGTGCTTTATACAAAGACGCACCCGTATTGATCCTGGACGAGGCCACCTCGGCACTGGATAGTGAGTCGGAGCGTCTGGTGCGTGAGGCGACTCAGTCTTTAATTCATAACCGGACAACCCTGGTTATTGCGCATCGCCTCTCGACGATTGGGCAAGCGGATAACATTTTAGTATTGGATGCCGGTAAGATTGTGGAGCAAGGCAAACACGACGAATTAATGCAAAAAGACGGTGCATACGCGAAGTTGTACAACACCCAGCTCACCGCAGGCAAACACGAATAGTGAGAGACAACATTATTCGCGAGGCGGTACGGGAAGATCTGCCAACCATTGTTACATTGCTTGCCGACGATGAATTCGGTGTTCAACGCGAGCAGGCCAGCGCGGATGGTGAAATCGTGGAATCATATTATGCTGCTTTCGATGCGATTGATGAGGATAAAAATCATGTGTTGTTGGTTGTCGAATCGGAAGGCGAACTGGTTGGAACGATGCAACTGAGTTATTTGCCAAACTTGACTTATCAAGGCGGTTGGCGGGCGCAAATTGAAGCGGTGCGTGTACATCGTAAGATGCATGGAACCGGTGTTGGTACCGACATGATCAAACAAGCAATCAATCTGGCTCGGGAACGGGGTTGTCACCTGGTCCAACTAACTACCAACAATCATCGTCCTCACGCGATAGATTTTTATCAAAAGTTGGGATTTGCCGCTACGCACACTGGCATGAAATTATTTCTAAAGTCTCAATAGCTGTTGTCGATTAGCGATGTTGTCCAACGCTATTCAGCGTAGTTGGTATGATCCCAACATTCTGACATGGTTTTTGTTGCCGCTAAGCTATGTGTACCGTTGTTTGGTTTGGTTACGGAACAAAGCATGCAAAGTGGGTATTTTTCGCACATACCACTTGTGCGTACCCATCATTGTTGTCGGCAACATCACTGTAGGTGGAACGGGGAAAACGCCGTTGGTGATTTGGCTGTGCGAATATTTAAAAAAAACGGGCTGGAAACCGGGTGTCATTGGCCGGGGTTATCGCGGTCAATCCGAGTCATGGCCGCAGGTCGTAACGGACAAAAGCAACCCGAATCTTGTCGGCGATGAAGCGGTTTTAGTTGCCCGCCGTACACAATGTCCCGTTTGCGTTGGGCCGCGAAGAGTGGCGGCCGCACAACGCCTGCTTGACGAATACCCATGCAACATCATTATCAGTGATGACGGGCTACAGCATTTAGCTTTGGAGCGAGACATTGAGATTGCCGTCATCGACGGTGAGCGCCGTTTTGGCAATGGCTATTGTTTGCCCGCCGGGCCGTTACGCGAATCCATTGAACGGTTGAACAATGTGGATTTAAAAGTCACAAATGGCGTCGCGCAAGATGAAGAATTCGGCATGGATTTAGTAATGCTTGACCCGGTTAACTTGCAAGACGAAAGTATGCGCAAATCGTTTACCGAATTTGGAAGTACCCCGGTTCATGCCGTTAGCGGCATAGGTCATCCTCAACGTTTTTTTAAGCAATTAGACGAAGCGGGTCTTAATATCATAGCGCATTCGTTTCCCGATCATCACACCTATGTACTCGACGACTTGAGATTTAACGATGATCATCCTGTATTAATGACCGAAAAAGACACAGTGAAGTGTAAGGCGTTTGCATCTAAAGAACACTGGTATGTTCCAGTTAACGCTAAACTTGATGAGCGGTTTGAAAAAGAGATTGAGCAACGTCTTGCCGGATTTAAGCCAGTGAACAACTCATGACCGATTTTCATGTCGTTATCCCCGCTCGTTATGCTTCGCAACGCTTGCCGGGGAAGGTATTGTTGGATATTGCAGGTAAGCCAATGATCCAGCACGTCTACGAATGTGCCTTGTCCAGCGAAGCGCGTACGGTCACCGTAGCAACCGACGACCAGAGAATTGCCGATGTGGTGCAGGGATTTGGCGGGGTGTTTTGTATGACATCGCCGCAACACGTATCTGGTACGGATCGAATTGCGGAAGCAGTCGATCATTTAGGTTTAAGCGAAAACGAAATCATCGTAAATGTACAAGGCGACGAGCCGCAAATGCCAGGTGCGTTAATCAGGCAGGTAGCCTATGGCTTAGAACAGCATGGAGATGCATCCATTGCGACGGCATGTGAGCGGATTAATGCTAATGAGGAATATATGAATCCGTCGGTTGTAAAAGTTGTCTGTAACAAAAACGGTTTCGCCTTGTATTTTTCAAGGGCGGCTATTCCAGCGCAACGCGAGCAGGACATGAGTCGGTTTAATGCTTACCGGCATATCGGCATTTATGCCTATCGTACCGGCTATCTCAACACGTTCTCGAAACTTGAACCAGCCCCACTAGAGAAGAACGAACGTCTGGAGCAACTCCGTGCCTTGTGGTACGGGCATCGGATTTATGTCTGTGAGGCAAAAGACCGTGTGGGAATAGGTGTGGACACAGAAGAAGACTTAAAAAAAATGCGTCTTAATTACAAACGACTACAGTGATTTCATTATAAAATACTTGATATGAAGAGAGTGCTTTTTGTCTGTCTTGGAAATATATGCCGGTCACCCACAGCGCAGGGCGTATTCGAAAAAATACTGCGCGATCAACAATTGGAGTCCGAATTCGATGTGGACTCGGCCGGTACTCATGGTTACCACATCGGTGAACCGCCCGATCCACGTGCTATTGAAACCGCCGCGCGCAGGGGTGTTGATTTGAGCCCATTGCGTGGAAGGCAGGCGACGGCGACAGATATCGATTTGTTTGACTATGTGATTGCTATGGACAAAAGCAATTACCAACATCTCGTGTCTATCTCAAGTTCTTCAAACCGTCACAAGGTGCGTTTGTTCATGGAGTTCGCCAGCGACTACGATGTCGATGAAGTACCGGATCCCTATTATGGTGGCGGTGGCGGTTTTGACCGGGTGTTGGATATGATTGAAGCGGCATCCCACGGACTGTTGGAAGAAATACGCCGTATCGGTTAATCAGTTTCCTATGAGCGCTACCATGCCACTCGGCCCGGTCATGCTCGATATTACCGGAATAGAGCTGACTGAGTTGGAACGAGAGGTTCTGTTGCATCCCAATAGCGGTGGCGTCATTTTTTTTGAGCGCAATTTTGAATCGAAAGAACAAATTGAACGGCTCACAACGGAAATTCATGCGTTACGTTCCCCTGCTTTGTTGATTGCCGTTGACCAAGAAGGGGGCAGGGTGCAGCGTTTTCGGGATGGTTACGTCAACCTGCCACCCGTGCGGCGTATTGGCGAATTATATGACACCGATCCAGAGCAAGCTTTAGTCGCAGCCCATCACGTGGCCTGGGTGATGGCGACGGAGATACTAAGTGCCGGTATCGATTTCAGTTTTGCACCAGTGTTGGATGTGGCTAGTGTCGAAAGTGAAGTCATCGGCAATCGCTCATTCCATGCTAATGCGGCAGTTGTCGCGGAACTAGCAGGCGCTTTTGTTTCGGGAATGCACCATGCCGGTATGGTGGCCGTCGGAAAACATTTTCCGGGGCATGGTGGGGTGGCAGCCGATTCTCATGTGGAAACGCCCGTCGATGTACGCAAATTCAATGACGTTTGGCAGGGTGATCTCGTACCTTATCGATCCTTAGTGAACGATCTCGACGGGGTGATGACCGCACATGTTCTCTATGAAAACATTGAATCGAATCTTCCCACTTATTCCGAATACTGGCTACAGCAAGTTCTGCGGGATGACATCGGATTCGATGGTATCGTTTTCAGCGATGACTTGAGCATGCAAGGTGCGGCCGATATTGGCGGACCATTAGCGCGAGCCGAATGCGCTTTGAACGCAGGGTGTGACATGGCTTTAATATGTAATGATCCCGATGCAGCGACTAATGTTGTTGAAAATCTGTCGATCAAGTCGATACCTGCAAGTCAGAGCCGATTGACACAGATGTCGGGTAAATTGCCGGACTTACCAGTCGACAATACACTTTGGGCGAATTCACTTAAAACTGTCGAATCATTGGTGGCGTAATAAGGTTCTGTAAATTATTTGACGCTTATGAATAGGAGCTAACAATGCCTGGAATTGATATCAATGCGCACCCAGTCCATCTTGGACTTGGGGCGACAGCGGAAATTGAACCACTATTTACCGGCGCTATGGACTGGTACACCGATTATGTGAATCGTCACGAGAGCGACGGCGCGGAAGGGCGGCTGGTCAGTATGCACACGTTCACGGAATCCTGGGATATGTGGGAGATGCATCCGCAAGGCAGCGAACTTGTGCTTTGTACCGCCGGTTCGATGACTCTGCTTCAAGAACATGCGGATGGATCTGTTGTCACCACAACACTTAACCCTGGTGAGTATGCCATCAATAAACCCGGTGTCTGGCACACCGCGGACGTTGAAGATACGGCAACTGCACTTTTCATAACTGCTGGGTAGCTCCACGTTATGCCTAATGGGAATCTAAGCTGTGTGGTTGGTTAAGCTAATTCCGTCAAGAGTGTTATCGTTACAGGCCAGAAAGCCATCAGGCATTATTGGACGTTATGTCATGGCCAAGATATTTAATAATGGGAATGCCGACCTTAACTCTTTCGTAAAAGAGATGCTTACCCTACAAATAACAGATAGAGTCTTGGAAATTGGATTTGGTCCGGGGAAGTTAATAAATGAAATGGCAAATATCACAACTGAAGGGGTTGTGGAGGGAATTGATTTTTCTCAAACCATGTTGAAACAAGCCAGTAAAGTTAATAAACAACATATCGAAAAAGGCAAGGTGAGATTGCAGGATGGTGAGTGCAGCACGCTCCCATATAACAATGAATCATTTGATAAATTGTGCTTAGTAAACACTCTGTATTTTTGGAAGGAGCCAGGAAAATATTTCAGTGAAATGTTTCGAGTTATGGTTTCTGGGGGAACGATTGTGATTGGATTTCGAGATGATAAGCAAATGAGCACTTTGAACCTAAGCAAAGATATTTTTAACTCATACTCACAAGAAGATGTTGTTAATTTACTATTAAAGGCAGGGTTTTCTGATGCATATATTACAGAAAAGGAAGGGCTGCCATTTGTTTCGTATTGTGCAGTTGCAAATAAGGCATAACAATCGCCTCCAGTCCGACGCGCAAAAAGCGCGCGCGCGTCTGAGGCAAGGCGTTATGTGGCATATATCCAGCCAACAATCGCGCTAGCAATTAATTTCAATCAGATGTAACTTGAATCTTACCGGCCTTTAGTCTTGGAGAAGAAAAATGTTCGAAAAAGACAGATTCATTCAAGATTGCATTACGGCAGCAAAGGAAGGGCAAGCCGCTGTAAGAGAAGTAGTTCAGGAAGCTGTCGCACATCCTAACAGTATAATTTCTGAGCTTGGCGAGCCGGAGCACGCCGGCATTACCCCGCTTTATAAAGACTCCGATCTGACAATTATTAATTTCGCCTGGGCTCCGTGCATGAGCTTAATGCCGCATAATCACCAGATGTTTGCAGTAATCGGAATCTATTCTGGTCGCGAGGATAACGTTTTCTGGAAACGCAACGAGTCGAGTATAGAGGCAGCCGGTGCCAAATCCCTGGGGGTTGGTGACGTAGCAACGTTAGGAAAGAACATTATTCATTCCGTTCTCAATCCAATTGGCAAAACGACAACAGCCATCCATGTTTACGGCGGAGATTTTTTCGATCCCGCCGAACCTAGAAGCGAATGGGACCACGAGACATTAAGTGAAAGCCCATGGGATATAGATAAGGTAAAGGCGCAGTTTAGAGAGGCCGAGGAAAGATTTAATCTTTATTCAAATGCCACATAAGCGGGGCGATAAGCGGCGCATCCGTGCGCCACTTATCGTGGAGCTAGCCTGCAGGTGCAATAGTGATAGGCACGTAAGAGCTTAAATGAATTGGCATTGATTGCGGCGGCGTGTGGACGGGATAATGTTTGTGCAGCACGATGCCTAACGCATGAGTTTCACAAATCAACCAGATACCGCTCGCGCCGCCTATCAAGACGCTCAACCCGACAAACGGCTTTTCTCCCCTTCCATGGGAACAAAAGCCGTTGCAGGCTAGCTCCACGTTAGAAGTCCCTAGATTTCGAAGGAGGAATTGAAATGGTTAGCAAAACTTTCAAAGAACTCGAACAATCAGGATGGCGCAATAAAGCGGCAGCCTATGACGATATCTTCGCCCTAATTACACGACAAGCAATTAATCCGTTACTCGATAGCTTTGGCGATTTGACGGAAAAGCGTTTTTTAGATGTTGCCTGTGGTACCGGTCATTTGGCTGCCGAAAGCGCGAGGAGAGGAGCAATTGCCGAAGGCATTGATTTCGCTGACACAATGCTTGCTAAAGCGTCTGCCAATTATCCTGATATCGCATTTCATCAAGGTGATGCAGAAAATCTTTCCTACGAAAATTCAAGCTTTGATGCAATCGCCTGCAATTTTGGAATCCTACATTTTGAAAATGCAGACACGGCCATATCGGAAGCATATCGTGTACTGCGAAGTGGAGGTCAGTTTGCGTTCACAGCATGGTGTAGTCCGGATCAAGGAGGCGACTTTATGCGACTAGTTTTTGGAGCAGTTCAGGCTCACGGTAATCTTGACGTGGATCTTCCTCCTGCACCACCTATGTTTCGATTTGCGGACCCAAAAGAATGTGAAAGCGCTACGCAAGCTGCCGGATTTTCGAAACCGGAGGTTTCGAGATTGGAACTGGTATGGACTGCAAATCATCCTGACGAAATTTTAGAACTAATTTACAAAAGTGTCGTTCGCACACCCATGGTATTCGAAGCGCAAACATCTGAAGACAGGGAACGCATCCATGCGGCAATCATTTCAGGAGCAGAAGAATTTCGCTCGGGGAGCAAGATCCAAATAGCTTTCCCGGCAATAATGACCATTGCAACAAAACTGGACTGAGTGAATATATTGCATCGGACTTCTAACAAGTGCATGCAGTCGGACTAAAGTGGCCGCTACGCGCGCACTTTGGCCGCTGATGCGGGGCGATAAGCGGCGCATCCATGCACCACTTATCGTGGAGCTAGCCTACAGGTGCAATAGTGATAGGCACGTAAGAGCTTAAATGAATTGGCATTGATTACGGCGGCGTGTGGACGGGATAATGTTTGTGCAGCACGATACCTAAAGCATGATTTTCACACATCAACCAGATACCGCTCGCGCCGCCTATCAAGACGCAGAACCCGACAAACGACTTTTCTCCCCTTCCATGGGAATAAAAGCCGTTGCAGGCTAGCTTCACGTTCGCAGTAGAAAGGAGAATTAGAATGAAAAAATCCATGGTTGGAATTTGTCTGGTGGCTTTAACTGCAACCAGTGCAGTAGCTCAGTCTGTTCCCTCTCCAGTGGAACAAAGAATCAGACAAATCTATGCGGAGAAATATCCCAATAACTTTTCAATGCAGAAGACGCTTATTGAGGATCAGCTAGAATCATATCGCTTTATTCGGCGTTGGTCGAAGGTATCAGGAGTACCACAGGATGTTTTCAACAAGATTAAGGCAACATATGCTCAGAAGTATCGCGAAAATTACTCAATGCAGAAGACCTTGATTGAAGATCAATGCGAATCATATCGCTTTCTTCAATCCTACACGTCAGTTCCTGGAGTTCCTCATGATGTCCTAAACAAACTCAAACGCAAATATGCAGGAAAATACCCATACAATTTCTCTATGCAAAAAACCCTTGTGGAAGATCAAGTGAAATCATATTTGGAATTACATAATTAAGCTGCGAACAAGACGCTTTCGCAGACGCCGAGAAAATCGCGGTTTTTCGTAAAAGCCTGGTGGTTCATGCAATATTACTGCGGCGCTGCTCAGCTCCACGTTATACGAGATTACGATGATTGAGCAGCTCGACTCAAATGTAGCGAAGATCGTAGTTGATATTATTGACCTTATCCTGAAATTAATAATTGCGCTTGTTGGGTTTTACTTAGCGCACAGCCTAAGCCGCCAGATACGTTTACGGATTTCTGAGAAGCGATTGAGTGCGTACGCTTCGCTGTGGTCAATTACTGGGCGGGCTAGCCCAGCCAGGCTACATAAGGGGGGAGCCGGGCCACTAAATAAAGATGAAAGAATTACTCTTCAAGAAGAGCTTGCAGTTTGGTACTACTCAAACGGAAACGGACTTCTGCTTGCAGATAGCACTAGGACAATGTTCCTCAAAATCAAAGACAACCTTACATTTCCGAATGAGGAAGTTAAGCCCAAGCATTTTAGGTGAATTGGTTTAGATGAAATCGTACACAGCGCCAAATCAAGCGAAACGTTAGTGAAGCTTGATTTGGCGAGGGTTACCGGGTTTGATGGAGGTGTCTATCAACCATTAAACCAATAGAGGTAACCCTCATGATTCATAGTACGGATAAAGTCATTAAACATAAAGTTGGCCTATTGAACCTGGCCGAAGAACTCGGCAACATCGCTAAAGCCTGTTCGCTGATGGGCAATAGCCGCGATACGTATTACCGTTACAAGGCGGCGGTGGAAGACGGTGGGGTCGAAGCCCTTATTGACGCCAACCGACGCAAACCCAACCTGAAGAATCGAATTGATCAGGCAGTGGAATCCGCGGTGGTCGAATATGCCCTTGAAGAGCCCGCCCATGGCCAGGTCCGGGTCAGCAATGAGCTGCGCAAACGCAGTGTCTTCGTCTCCCCCAGCGGGGTGCGGAGCATCTGGTTACGCCATGATCTCAATAACCTAAAGCTGAGATTGAGGGCTCTGGAGGCTAAAGTGGCGCAAGACGGCCTGATTCTCACGGAATCTCAAGTTGCCGCTTTGGAGCGAAAGAAACACGACGATGAAGCGTGTGGCGAGATTGAGACCCAGCATCCGGGCTATCTGGGTTCTCAGGATACCTTTTACGTGGGTACGCTCAAGGGTGTCGGCCGCATCTACCAGCAGACCTATGTGGACACCTACTGCAAAGTCGCCCAGTGCAAGCTCTACACCTCGAAAACACCGATTAGCGCTGCAGACCTGCTGAACGACCGTGTGCTGCCCTTCTACGAAGAAAACGGGCTCCCAATCCTACGGATACTGACGGATCGGGGTACGGAGTATTGTGGAAATAGGGATCAGCATGACTACCAGCTTTATCTCTCCGTGAACGATATTGAACACACCAAGACCAAGGCGCGGCATCCTCAAACCAACGGAATCTGTGAGCGGTTTCACCGCACGATTCTCGATGAGTTCTACCGCGTGACGTTTCGAAAAAAGATCTATACTGAAATCGAAACCTTGCAAACAGATCTTGACGAATACTTGCAACGGTACAATACTCAGCGCACGCATCAGGGCAAGATGTGCTGTGGCAGAACGCCCATGGAAACCCTGATCGATGGAAAACAAATCTGGCAGGAAAAGTACATGAACTAGACTTCTCCTGACAGTCGCCTCCTCATACCCGGTGACTGTACGACTGAGTCTGAATCAATACATTTTAGGGATGAACTCAAAAGCAGCGATGAAGAACTACTGAAGGCGCTACAGTCCAAGTCGTACCAGAATCACACCAAGGACGAGTTACTAGAATTCGTTGGTGAAAATCTGCAAGATGCGCTCCGAGGTACGAGGCTCATTTCTCAGATATCTCTTCTTCGTACGCGAATGAAAGCGGATATGGGAGTATTCGGCATCCATTACGGTGCGGGACTTGAAATTAGTGACCGGAAATTTTTAATCGACTGCAGGGAGCGCCTGTGGAGAAGACCGTGGCGCAAGCCTCTATTTCAATTGATCCAAGATCTCGTATAACAAGCGCATGCAGGCGGACCTCGTTGCCGCTACGCCGCGCCTCGGCCGCTGATGCGAGGCGATTAGGTGACTAGCACAACTTAACTCAATCTGACACTTGACAGAAGTACCAATTATGGTACACTTCACCAATGCCATTGGATAGGCCGATATCTGTCGTTTTCTTCGCATTGGATTCAGGCTGGGAGCCTGTTCGAGAGTGGCTAAAAGGTCTCGATCGAGATAGTAAGAAGGCGATAGGCGAGGATATCAAGACTGTACAGTTCGGTTGGCCTTTAGGAATGCCGCTGGTGCGCAAAATGGACGATGATATCAGGACGAGTTTGAAAAAGGGTATTGCCCGAACGTTTTTCACAATGTTTGACGAGAACTTGGTTTTATTGCATGGCTTTCTGAAAAGGTCGCAGAAAACCCCTGCAAAGGAGCTTTCTTTAGCTAAGCGCAGGTTGAGTAAATTGAGGTCGAAAAAATGAGCAAGCGAAATATTAGTTCAGATTTCGATGACTTCCTTGAAGAGGAAGGCTTACTTGAAGATGTTACCGCAGCGGCGGTAAAGCGGTACATTGCATTTCAGTTGACTGAGAAGATGGCTGAAGAAAATTTGAGTAAGGCAGAAATGGCTAGGCGCATGGAGACCAGCCGATCTGCACTAGATCGTTTGCTTGACCCTGACAACGCATCAGTGACCTTGCAAACATTGCAAAGTGCTGCTTTGGCGGTTGGTGGCAGGTTGAAAATTGAATTAGATTTTCAGGCTAATGCTGTATAAGTCACCTAACTAGGTGAAGCTAGCGGAGGGCACAATAAACGCAGTGCATTGCGCCGTAAGAAGATTAGCCGTTGAATTAAGAAAACGTACTTGATTCGGTGTCTTCCGCATTAAAAATACACTGGATTTAAAATAATCTCGTAAGATGGGGAATTCATTCGGCGCAATTCATCGCCATCTCGTACTAACGCGTTCACGTCCATTAGCTGAGGCGTGACGCGGTTTAAAATAGCACCCGATGAAATTCAAGATCATTGGCAAGATTGAGTAAGAAGAAACATTTGCTACCGGTAATGGGATACGAGAAATTGCAAGACTCCGGCGCGTTTATGGTCGAGCGCGTTGGCGGAAACGAAAAGGTATTGCAGAAATAGAGTTCGAAGATGGAAATACGAGACTCGCGGAGTTACACTGGTACGAAGCCACAGGTATCGGGCGAAAGGAATATAAAATCAAACGTTTTCTTGAATAAGTCATGAAGCAAACCAAATTTGTTATTTGCATTGAAAACTCAGATTATCCTGTTTCTTTGGAGAAACGGAAGATCTATGAAGCGCTTCCCGACGCAGATGCGGCGCAAATTGGCCATCTTCGCGTGATAGACGAATCCGGTGACGATTATTTATACCCCGCGTCCAGTTTTGTTGAGGCCCACCTTCCCAAAGACGTTCAGGCCGCGGTAGTCAAGGCTGCATAACAAAGGGCTCCAGCCGGACGATTTTTTTCGCTCCTTTGTCACTCCAAAACGCTGCTTCTACGAGCGTTGGTCGTCTGCGTCAGAATCGGTTCTCGATCTACCTAGAGCCGCCGTTACCAGCGGGCTCGATTATATTCTATGCGGTCGAAGAGAGAGCACCACGGGTTTACCCGTGGGTGAATGAGCCCGGCGGCGGTACACGGCGCATGTGCAGGTTATTAAGACATCGCATAACGTTTATCGCTTGCAGTATCACGTTGTGTGGGTGCGTAAGCTAGCGGAGTGCGCAATAAACGCAGTGCATTGCGCCATGAGAAGATTAGCCGTTGAGCTTAGGACAATGTACTTGATTCGGTGTCTCCTGCATTGAAAATACATTGGGTCCAAAATAATTTCGTAAGAGGGGGGGATTCATTCGGCACAATTTATTGCGCCTTCCATTGCTTTTAACTTCACCCCGCTTTACGCGCACCGAAGCTTAATTTTCTTGCGCTCCTTGGGTGATCCACAAATCGATCGTATCAATTTCCGATTTGGTCAGTTTTTCTTTATTCCCATACGGCATTTGCGTATTCGGATCGGGGCTCGGATGAATGTAAACAGACAGAGTGCTCTTTGCCGTACTGCCCGGCGTGACAATCGGGCCGTTGTTGGACCCCTTTAACAGATTCGCGTAGCTATCGAGTAGTAACCCCGAACGCCGGTGCCCGCGGCCATTCTCCACGTGGCAGCGCAGACACTTGCTACTAATAATGGGAAATACATCGTTGCGAAAGCTGATCTGCGGGTCGCTGCTATCGGTACATGCAGTCAAAGTCACTACCGCTAGGAACAGAGCAAATACTCCGCAGCTACGTATTATTACCAAGCTCATTAGGTTGATCAGGTTGACGTCAGCGCGTTCATATTATACCCGCAAACACTATGAGTTAGACGACAACAAGCAGAAAGTGCAATGAGTAAATTACACCATACTTAAATTCGGTCAATAGTTTTAAAACGTTATGTTTGGATATGTTTAACAGTCACATGAATTCCATTAGAAGCGATTTGCAAATAAACGATTCGTTCGACGCAACGCATTGCGTTCTCCGGGAGGCTCTGATGAGGTTTTAATCAGTGTTAAAATCGAAGTGTCTGCCGCTAATAGGCCTGCGCTTTGAAGAAAACAATCTTAGGAGATAACATGATCTTCCAAAACGCCATTCAGAGTCCGTAACACAATAAGTAGTGGTAGTCTGACATTTTTTCGTGGTTTCGCGCTTCAAAAATGACGTCATGTGTAATCATTTAAAACGCTGATGAAAAGTGAAAATAAGGATGTTTTGAATAAGTTCGATTCTTATCCTACGGAAGCACGAGCTAAACTCGAGTACTTGCGGTCACTTATCTTTGAGGTTGCGAAAGAAGAAAAGATTGAGGATATTGAAGAAACCTTAAAATGGGGAGAGCCGAGTTATATATCAAAAAAGGGTAGTACCCTAAGAATAGACTGGAAGAAAAAGCAACCGGAACAGTATTCAATGTATTTCAATTGTAATACCAAATTGATAAATACGTTCAAAGAACTTTACCCTGATACATTTAACTATGTTGGCAATAGGGAAATGTTCTTCAAACTGAATGAGGCGCTACCGATTAAAGAACTAAAGCATTGTATTGCTTTATCGTTGAAATACCATGAAATTAAAAAACTGCCGTTGTTGGGAGCATGAAAACACATTACAAAGTGTTCCAGCGCGTTCTAGTTTTCGGTCGCCACCGGGCACCCAAAAGCTACATTTTTGTCAGCCCCTTGGCACGGCGTTGAACGCAGTATGACCTTGTATCAAGCGAGCATCGTCCAAACGAAGGGCAAGGTAATCCGGGAAATCTAGAACAAATTTCGAATTTTGTCCTTCTAGGCTACTCTGCACGTTCTACATATTCGCCGGTCTCTGTATTAACCTTCACTTTATCGCCTATATTGACAAACGTTGGCACAGTCACACGAATACCGGTTTCTAATTCCGCAGGTTTCCCCGATCCGGATGCCGTCTGACCTTTGATGGCGGCGTCGGTGTCGACAACTTCGAGTACAACGTTGGCGGGTAACTCGAGGCCAATAGGATTTTCATCGTGGAAATTGATTTGCACTTCGGTATTGGGTAACAGGTATCCCATTTGATCTCCCATGTCTTCCGCCGGAATGGTTAATTGCTCGTAGCTTTCCATATCCATGAATACAAGGTTATCGCCGTCGGCGTAAAGGTATTGCATTTGGCGGGGTTCGACATGGGCCTTTTCCAGTTTATCTTCCGAACGAAAACGTTCGTTTAGCTTAGTGCCATCGTTAATTTCTTTCATTTCAAGTTGCACAAACGCACCGCCCTTACCGGGTTTGACGTGATTTTTCTTTAACACCCGAAATAATTTATTCTGATAAGCCAGTAAATTACCAACCCGGACTTCAAATGCAGATATTTTCATTGACTAACAACCATGAGGGAATTCGCTGAGATGGCGCATTCTAGTGATCGTGCCAGCACTCAGCAAGCATAGATGGGCATTCCGACATTCTGGTATAACCCGACATGCAAAAAATGCGATCGTCTCAGCAACTATTTAAAGGAGACTAAACGCGATCATCCTGACTATGTATGCAAGCCGGTGCCGCCATTCGGCGGCGTGAAAGCGCGTTTACTCATCGTCGGGCTGGCTCCGGGCAAACACGGCGCCAATGCTACCGGCCGGCCGTTTACCGGCGATTACGCTGGTGTGTTGTTGTATCAAACCTTGCATAAGTTCGGATTCGCTTCCAAACCCGACTCCGTTTCCGGCAACGATAACTTGAAGTTGCTGGATTGTCGTATTACCAACGCCGTCAAGTGTCTACCACCGGAAAACAAACCCACGACGGATGAGGTGAATACTTGTCTAAAGTATTTGTCTGCGGAGATCGGCGGACTTGACGATGGGGTTGTCATCTCCCTAGGAAGCATCGCTCACCGGGCCGTTTTGAAATCTTGGGGGCTGACTTTGGCAAAGTTCCCCTTTGCCCACGGGGCCGAATACAATATCAACGGCAATACACTATTGGTGAGTTACCATTGCAGCCGTTACAACACCCAGACCCGTCGTTTAAGCCAATCCATGTTTGAAAACATCTTTCAGCGAGCCCGAAAAATACTAGATGGGAAAGACTAATACACTACCCACGGCGTTCGACGCCAAGGAGTTCTTGCGTTCAGTGTCAAACGCGCCCGGTGTCTATGCCATGCGTGATTCCGCCGGGCGTTATCTCTATGTCGGCAAAGCAAAAGACTTAAAGAAAAGGCTGTCCAGCTACTTTCGCACCACAGGTTTGCAACCAAAAACCCAGGCGATGATGAGTCACGTCAATGTTATCGAAACAACAGTGACGCACACCGAAAGCGAAGCGTTGTTGCTTGAAAATAATCTCATTAAAGCGGAGCGTCCGCGCTATAACGTTGTGCTGCGGGATGATAAGAGCTATCCCTATATCCGATTGACCAAGGGCGAGCGATTTCCACGTCTGTGTTTTTATCGTGGCAGTCGCAAGGACGCGGGCCGCTATTTTGGTCCTTTTCCCAGTGCGGCAGCGGTACGCGAGACATTGGCACAATTACAAAAAGTATTTCCGCTGCGCCAATGCGAGGACACGTTTTTTCGCAACCGCTCACGGCCCTGTTTGCAATATCAGATAGAACGCTGTTCCGCTCCGTGCGTTGATCTGGTGGATGATGAGACCTATCAGGAAGACGTGCGTCAGGCCGAGTTATTTCTAGAGGGACGGGACAAGACTTTGACCAAACAATTGGTCAGTCGCATGGAGAAAGCGTCCAAAAATCTTGAATTTGAAACCGCCGCCAAACTACGAGATCGCATCGGTGCTTTGCAACGCATACAGGAAAAACAACATGTCGCATCCGACAGTGGTAACGTTGACGTGATCGCCGTGAATGTCGAAGGAGGCGAGGCCTGTGTCGAGGTGATGTTCATCCGTCATGGGCGACATTTGGGCAACAAACACTTTTTCCCAGAACTAAAGCTGGACTATAGCGAAGCGGATATTTTGCAGGCCTTTATACCTCAATATTATCTTGGCCGATCGATGCCGGACGAGGTGTTGCTCAGCCACGCTATCGGCGAAACGGGCGCAATGCAAACCATGTTGAGTGAGCAGGAGCAACGCAATGTGGCAATTAAACACAATGCACGGGGACAACGCGCACGTTGGCTGGATTTGGCTAGATTGAATGTACAAGACGTATTGCGTCGTCGTATCGAAGGACGCGCCACACAAGACAAGCGTTTGGCTGCTTTGCAACAGGTGTTTTCCTTAGAGCAGATACCCCAACGTATTGAATGCTTTGATGTCAGTCACACGGCGGGAGAAAAAACGGTGGCTTCCTGTGTGGTATTTGATTCGGGTGGTCCTGCTAAATCCGATTATCGACGTTTTAATATTAACGGTGTGGTAGCGGGGGATGACTACGGTACGTTGAACGACGCGTTGACCCGCCGGTTCCGTCGTCTAAAAGAAGGCGAGGGCAAGATTCCCGATGTGTTGCTCATTGATGGTGGTAAAGGACAATTGTCGACAGCGGCAGGCGTATTGGAAGAACTACAGGTTTCGGACGTTTTCCTCATCGGCGTGGCGAAAGGCCGAACACGTAAACCAGGCATGGAAAAATTGTTTATATTGTCTCGCAAACAAGCCGTTATACTCGACGCCGCATCACCGGCCCTGCACTTGATACAGCAGATTCGCGACGAGGCCCATCGTTTTGCTATTACCGGACATCGTCAACGGCGTGGTAAATCGCGCACCACATCGCGACTGGAAGAAATTCCGGGCGTGGGCGAGCGACGGCGCCAGGCTTTGCTGAAACACCTGGGCGGTATGCGCGAAGTGGCACGAGCGGGGGTGGAGGATTTGGCAAGGGTTCCCGGTATCAGTCCCAAACTCGCCCAACGCATTCACGAACAGTTACATCACTAGAACCTACCTCAAAACGCCTGCATTTTGGAAATACTTCGTTGAAAATAGTCTCAAAATGTTAATGTACTGTCGCGTACGCTGCGCTTTTTCGGCCATTTTCGCCTCGTCTTTCCCTTGCTTTCCTATTTTCAAATAGGCTTTAAACAAGTAAAAACAACATTGTGACTTGGAATATTCCGAATATTTTGACCCTTGGCCGAATATTGCTAATACCCGTTTTGGTGTTGGTGTATTACCTAAACCTGCCATCCAAACATTTTATTGCGGCGGTGATCTTTGTCGCAGCAGGAATGACCGATTGGCTGGATGGGTATTTGGCGCGGCGTTGGAATCAACAATCCTCATTCGGCGCTTTTCTCGATCCGGTAGCGGATAAGCTAATGGTAGCCATCGCATTGTTGTTACTAGCCACTGATCCGACGGTGTTGTCCAGTGTATTTAGCCGCATGTTATTTGGGTTGGTGACTATGGTCATTATTGGACGGGAGATTGTGGTGTCCGCACTGCGTGAATGGATGGCTGAATTGGGTCAGCGGGCCACTGTCGCTGTAAATATCGTTGGTAAACTGAAAACCGCATTGCAGTTTACCGCCATCGCTTTGTTATTGTTTCGCGATGTACTGTTCGGTGTATCGGCATTTAAAGCGGGGGAAATTATGCTCTATGTCGCCGCCGCATTGACCCTGTGGTCGATGATTGTATATCTGCAAGCGGCTTGGGCGACGTTGTTGAAGGAGTAATTTTCCCGGTAATTCTTTACTTGACACTCGTTAGTGGCTGACTAGAATGAGCCACCGGTCTGCGGGAATAGCTCAGTTGGTAGAGCACAACCTTGCCAAGGTTGGGGTCGCGAGTTCGAGTCTCGTTTCCCGCTCCAAATCATATAAACCCCGGCTAGCACCGGGGTTTTTCATTTAGGTAATATTATCCTGGCGATGATAATATTCAATTCAGGGCTGGGTGGCAGAGTGGTTATGCAGCGGCCTGCAAAGCCGTGGACGCCGGTTCGATTCCGACCCCAGCCTCCATTCCCTCACAAATCGCACCCGCCCGGGTGGCGAAATTGGTAGACGACGTACAGGATGTACTAGTGCCGCCGGAGACAGGACGTCGGGAGCGGCCGCAAGAGACCAGTGCGAAGCGCTGGTAAACTTAAACGACAATTCGGTATTCGGCAGCCACTCCAATGCCCGGGTGGCGAAATTGGTAGACGCAAGGGACTTAAAATCCCTCGGAGTAAAACTCCATGCCGGTTCGAGTCCGGCCCCGGGCACCAATTGGAATAAACGTAATAGAAATCATGATTAGGCTTTTATTTGTTTTATTCTCAGTAATCGCAGTTACTGAAGCTGATGAAGGGGAAATTATTTTCCTCGATGAGTACGGTGATGACTGGCCGTACACCGTTGAATCCGGATGTCTTACTGCGACCTCCCCGGGAGCAATGTGGTAATGGACGTGGATGGCAAGGTGCATGCTCTAAACGGTAGAGCTATGGGTAACGTAAAGAACCGCGGTTATCTAGATGTTCGCGAAAATATAGCGATTAAAGATGGAAACGGATTTTTCTTTGTGGGAAGACCTGACAAGATAATTAAGCGTGGACTGGATATGTGTAGTTAATACACGCGGTTCGTTTATGTGTGGCGTGAAAATGGACCAAGACTTTAAGGGCGAAGCTGTTTTACTAACTCCAATTTCGTTAAATATTTATAGGTTGATTAGTTCGACATGCAAAAGAAAAACCCCGGTTGTGCGGACCGAGGTTTTTCTATAAAACAATTAACAATTAGTGGTCGTTATTTCCGACGACCGTAATCAGTATACTCGTTTTGTATCTAACCAAATGTTAAACACCGTTACATGAATGCAATGGTTAAAAAACGGGGCTATGAATCATCGTGTGATAAAAAGAAACCCCGCCAGTTAGCGGGGTTTCTTACCTCGGGTTTTTTACGGGGAGTAAAAAAGACTCTTTCTTTGAGTCATTTTTGAATATAACAACGCCTGTCGATTTTGTGTGTTAAACAATGTAAATCTTGGTTGGAAACTGATACATTAAAAACACACCATCGGAACTAGTCTTGAGTGAATTAGCCAGCTGAGGAAAAATGGATATGAAAGCACGACGATTGACAACAATTTTTTTGCCTTAAGCCTCACAGCCTGCGCTACGCGTCCTAAGCATATTGAAGTGACCTATAATCTTTATCCGGTTAACGACGCTGCAAGCGAGGTTGGCGCACTGCAGGCCAACGGCCAGGCAGGAACCAGCTTGACACGTTTCGAAGTGATATTGCCTTCGGGCGAAGTCGTTAAAGGCGAATCGTCTACCATAAGAAACGATGCGTTTGCATTAACCGGCATCTACGCCTCCGTATTCGCGCTTAACGAGCCCACCAGCATTGCACCCGATATTCATCAGTCCATGTTGGACCGAATCACACCGACGAAATACAGCAGGGGATTGATTACATCCGGTTTTGGCGACAAGGGAATGCGTATGGAGTGCGAAGGATACTGGAACACAAAATCGTTAACGGGGCTGGGCGGGTGTCAATTGTCCGACGGTAGTTTGTATCGTTATCATAGTCGCGGAACGCGTGTGCGATAACAGGCGCGATCCGGGCTATTGCAAAAGCGATTCATCTCTGCACAGGAATTACTGAGGGACTCATTTCGCCTCGGCGCCAAAATCATTGAAAGCCGTTTTGCACCCAATTACATTATCGGCATTTGGCGTGGCGGAACGCCGGTAGGTATTGCAGTTCAAGAACTGCTAGACTACTTTGGCATCGAGACCGATCACATCGCCATCCGAACCTCCTCTTATTCCGGTATCGGAAAGCAAGGGAAGGAAGTTCGTGTTCACGGCTTAGGCTATTTGGTACAAAATCTTAATGCGGAAGATTCATTACTAATCGTCGATGATGTTTTCGACAGTGGATTGAGTCTACAAGCGGTGATTGACGAGTTGACCCGGCGAACACGCAGAAACACGCCTCATGAAATTCGCATCGCGACCCCGTGGTTCAAACCAAGAAACAATAAAACAGACCGGATACCCGATTTCTATTTATATGAGACGGACCAGTGGCTGGTGTTTCCGCACGAGTTGAAAGATTTAGAACCGGATGAAATTGTTCAGAAGAACAGCGGGCTTGAAACAATTATCCAACAACTGCGATCCGCTATTCCCACCACAAGAGGTTAGGCAGCAACTCTGAAAACCGGGAGTTAGTCGAGTTCACTGAGGTAGTAGTGCTCGGCGGTCACGCATCGACTGACACGCCATTCGATAACGTCGTTCTCGTGCCCAAAAGCGAGGCGGTCGATTTCCAGCACCGGACTGCCGGCTGGAATGTCGAGATACTTCGCGTCAGTCCGGTCGGCGGCGACCGCGCGAATACGCTCCTCGGCCCGGGTAACGACTACTTTGAACCGCTCCTCGTACAAGCGGTAAATGGTGTTGGGAAGATCGCCCGAGCGGTACTTGTTCAGGTTTGCGAAGCGCTTTGCACACACCGCGATATCCTCGACAATTGCCGGGATACCATCAAAGGCTCGCGCCCGTTTTATCCTGATTACTTTACGAGACGCGCTTGGGCCAAGTTTTTCCCGTTCGTTTCGGCTTGCCGTAGCCTGTCGCATTGACAAAACGGTGCTTTCCGGCAATTCGCGAACCCCATCGTTGCGCACCATGTGAAAAAAGTGGAATAGGGCGCGGTCGGGCGAATGCATGGCAACAAACGTGCCTTTACCTTGACGCCGCACCAGCAGATTTTGTGCAGTCATCTCATCCAACGCTTTTCTTACAGTACCCGAACTAACGCCCAATTCTTCGGCAAGACGAGGTTCACTGGGCAAAAGAGCGCCGGGTGTCCAGTCATGGTTGGCAAGGCGTTGCAGCAAAACCTGTTTTACCTGTTTGTAAAGCGGTTGGAAACTGGGTGATGCCTGCGAATCGTTCATAATATAGTTGTAGCCATGAGTCTCGTATCTGTTATAATTATATCTTATATAAGATAGTAAATCTCAACTATTGGAGGCTATGTGAATTCCGCACCCGATTTTTTAGTACACGAGGAAGGCGATTCGGTTGGTGTGATTGTCGTGGAAGAAGTTGACGCCGGTCAGGAAATGACAGGTTGGGTAATGAGTACTGATGCGACCATTAACATCACCGCGCTTGATCCTATTCCCCTTGGCCACAAAGTGGCGTTATTCGATATCGAGGAAGGGGATGATGTCATTAAATACGGCGAACATATCGGCCGTGCTGTGGCGGATATCGGCAAGGGCCGGCATCTGCATGTACACAATGTCAAAACCAAGAAATGGTGAACCATGTCTAATTCAACTTTTTGGGGTTACCGCCGCGAAAACGGCCGTGTCGGTATTCGTAATCACGTCGTTATCTTGCCCTTGGATGATCTTTCCAATGCGGCGTGTGAAGCAGTAGCCAATAATATTAAGGGTACGTTGGCATTACCGCATCATTATGGCCGTTTGCAATTTGGCGAGGATTTGGAGTTACATTTCCGTACTCTCATCGGTACAGGCGCTAACCCGAATGTGGCTGCAGTGGTGGTCATCGGAATTGAACCGGGTTGGACGCAGCGTGTGGTGGACGGCATCGCCAAGACTGGCAAGCCGGCGCAAGGCTTTTCCATTGAAGGCAACGGCGATATCAATGTCATCGCTGCCGCTAGCCGGGTGGCCAAAGATTATCTACAACAAGCCTCGGAGTTACGGCGCGAAGAATGCCCTCTCGGTAATTTATGGGTGTCACATAAGTGTGGTGAGTCCGATACCACGACGGGCATCGGTTCCAACCCGGCGGTGGGCAACTTTATCGATAAAACTGATGCCATGGGCGTGACCAATTGCTTTGGAGAGACTTCCGAGATCACCGGCGCCGAACATCTGTGTAAGGAACGCGCAATCAGTCCAGAAATCGGCGAAAAATGGTATGCCACCTGGAAGGCGTATATGGATGAGGTCATCGAACCCTACAAAACCAGCGACCTATCAGAAAGTCAGCCTACCAAAGGCAACATCGCAGGCGGTTTGACGACGATTGAAGAAAAAGCGTTAGGAAATCTACAAAAGATCGGAAAAACAACAAAATACATTGATGTCTTAAAGCCGGCTGAAGAACCGGTAAAAGGGCCGGGTTTGTATTTCATGGATACCTCGTCAGCGGCGGCGGAGTGTGTCACCTTGCAGGCCGCCGCGGGGTTTGTCGTACATACTTTCCCGACCGGTCAAGGCAATATCATTGGCAATCCCATCGAACCGGTGATCAAACTGACGGCGAATCCCAAAACCGTACGCACCATGGGTGAGCACGTCGACCTTGACGTTTCCGGTATCTTACGGCGCGAGATGAATCTGGACGAGGCTGGCGATGCTTTGCTGGATATTGTGATTCGTACTTGTAATGGACGGTTAACTGCGGCAGAGGCGTTGGGTCACCGCGAATTTGTCATGACAAAGCTATATCGTAGTGCGTAAGTCCAATGAGTGTTGAATTCTTGAAACGGGCGATTAAGACACCTGCTACAGGTGAAGATGATACGCGTAAAATTGTTGTCGATATGTTGAACGACATCGAGCAAGGTGGCGAACAGCGGGCGCGTCATTATGCAAAGGAGTTAGATGGCTGGCAGGGTGATATTGTGGTCAGCGGCGATACGATTAAAGCCGCAGCTGAACAAGTACCACAGCAAATGAAAGATGACATTCGATTTTCCTATGATCGAGTACGGGGTTTTGCAGAAGCCCAACTGGCCAGCATGAGCGAATTTGAGACTGAATTATCGCCGGGTTTGTTTGCCGGTCAGCGCTTAATTCCGGTTGATACTGCAGGTTGTTATATACCGGGCGGACGTTACGCTCATATCGCTTCGGCGATAATGAGTGTAACCACGGCGAAAGTAGCGGGGGTCAAACAAGTAATCGCGTGTTCTCCAACGCATAAAGATCGAGGCGTGCATCCGGCAATTTTGTATACCGCGAATCTTTGCGGAGCAGACACCATTTTGGCCTTAGGTGGTGTGCAGGGTATCGCCGCACTGACATTTGGGTTGTTTACCGGCCATCCGGCGGACATTCTCGTAGGACCCGGTAATCGATTCGTGGCCGAGGCTAAGCGCGTACTGTATGGGCGCGTCGGTATTGATTTGTTTGCGGGACCGACTGAAATATTGGTGATTGCCGACGAAACCGCTGATTCGAACATTGTCGCTTCGGACTTGGCGGGACAAGCGGAGCATGGCCCGGATTCACCGGCGTGGTTAATCACAACATCGCGTGACCTGGCTAATGCCGTAATGGAAAAGGTGCCCGGCTATATCGAACGCTTACCCGAGCCGAATAAGACTGCCGCTACCTCTGCGTGGCGCGACTATGGCGAAGTGCTGTTGGTGGATTCTCGTGAACGAGCAGCGATCGAGAGCGACCGTTATGCGCCTGAACATTTGGAAGTGCAGGCTGCCAATTTGGATTGGTGGTTAGGCCGGCTGACCAACTATGGGTCGTTGTTTCTCGGCGAAGAAACTACTGTAGCTTATGGCGATAAGTGCTCGGGAACCAATCATATTTTACCTACCAAAGGTGCTGCAAAATACACAGGCGGTTTGTCGGTTGGGAAATTTATAAAAACCGTAACCTATCAACGCATGGATAGGGAATCCAACCGGGCGGTCGGTGCAGCCACCGCCCGTATTTCGCGTATGGAAGGCATGGTCGGTCATGCGTTGTCCGGTGACGATCGATTACACAAATACTTTCCCGGCGAAGAATTTCAACTAGAGGTGTGAGGGTCGCAGAGTTATTCGATTTAACCGGTAAAGTCGCCGTCGTTACCGGCGGTAGTTCGGGTATCGGAAAAGCGATAGGCGAAGCCCTGGCATCGGCTGGCGCAAAAGTCGTTTTGGTAGCGCGGCGCATGCAACAACTTGAAAACGCTATCGCAGAAATTTCGAGCAAAAAAGGGTTGGCAAGCTATGTCGCCGCGGATTTGGCGCGCCGTGACTCAATTTCTGATATTGCAAACCAAACAACCGAGGTCTTCGGTTCGCCTTCGATAGTGTTCAATTGCGCAGGCATAAATCTGCGTGAACGGTACGATGCCATCTCTCTGGAAACATGGGATAAGACACTGCATTTAAACTTGGCGGTACCGTTCTTTTTTTCGCGCGAGTTTATTCCAGCTATGCAGGCACAAAGCTGGGGCAAGATTATTAATATCGCGTCGTTGCAATCGAGCCGGGCCTTTGCGGATAGTATTCCCTATAGCGCGTCCAAAGCCGGTGTAGTGCAATTGACCCGGGCGATGGCGGAAGCTTGGTCAAAACACGGAATTACCTGCAACGCAATCGCCCCCGGTTTCTTTCCCACCGATTTGACGGCGCCGGTATTTGGAAATTCCGAACGTGCGCAATGGGCGGCACGACAGACGGCGATGGGACGTAATGGTGAAATGCGGGATTTGCATGGCACCGCGATATTCCTGGCATCGCCTGCGTCGGACTATATTACCGGACAAACGATTTATGTCGATGGGGGTTTCACTGCCAAGTGAAAGCATTAGTCTACACAAATCCGCTTGAAGTGATTTATCGTGACGAACTGGACGCCCATGCCGAGGAGGGCGAAGCGTTGGTGCAGGTGGAAGCTGTTGGCATTTGTGGTTCCGACATGCACGCATACCAAGGTCATGATGCACGCCGACAACCGCCGTTGATACTGGGGCATGAAGTCGCTGGAAAAGTGTTGTCGGGTAAACTGCAAGGAGAAAGGGTTGTTCTTAACCCACTGATCAACTGCACATTTTGTGACTATTGCCTGACCGGTCGGTCTAATTTATGTAAAAACCGAAGCATGATTGGCATGACTCGGCCCGGCGGTTTCGCGGAGCAAGTGTCTATCCCGGAACATTGTTTGGTGCCGATACCGTATGACATGGAAGCGCATAAGGCGGCGCTAACGGAACCGGCGGCAACCTCTTTGCATGGTCTGGTTTTGGTGAGCCGAATATCGGCCCGACCTATATGCGAAACGCGTGCGCTAGTCATTGGTGGCGGTTCGGTGGGTTTGTTAGCTGCGTTGATGTTGCATGATCAAGGTTGTGAGCAAATTGTGTTAGCAGAAACGCATAAACCTCGTGGCGATACGGCTAAAACAACAGGGGTATGCCAAGTTATTAATCCGTTGAATTCAACAATCGAGCCAAACGGCTTTGACGTGGTAGTGGATGCGGTAGGTAGCGGTGTCACACGGAAACTCGCTTCCGCTGCGGTCGCTCCCGGTGGTGTGTTGTTGCATATTGGGTTAATGGACAACGACGAAGGTTTGGATGCACGTAAAATTACCCTTTCCGAAATTACCCTCGTCGGCGCATATACCTACACCACTGCGGATTTAAGAGCTAGCATAAAAAAACTGTATAGTGGCGCTTTGGGTGCTCTTGACTGGGTCGAACAGCGCCCAATGGAATTAGGTGCGCAGGCGTTCGATGATTTGCTTAATCATCGCAGTGCCGCACCCAAGATCGTATTGCATCCTTAAAATGAAAGCGAGCCTTGCGGAGTTAAGACGACTTGCCGTCGATGTGCTCGTTAATTCAAAAACCAGTGCGAGTAATGCCAGGGATGTGAGTGACGCCCTAATAGCAGCCGAAGCCTGCAGTATTCCATCACATGGTTTGTCGCGCTTGCCATTTTACGCCGATCAGGCCATCAGCGGGAAAGTGAACGGCCAAGCGATACCGCAAATTACCCAGCGGGCAAAGTCGGTGGTCAACGTGGACGCAGCCAATGGCTTTGCCTTCCCTGCAATACGCAGAGGATTGGAAGCCGCGGTTAATCGCACCCGCCATACGGGAATATGTGGTCTGGGTGTCCAACGATCCCACCATGCCGGTGTATTAGGCCATCATGTAGAGCGTGTAGCAAATGAAGGTTTTTTGGCATTGGGGTTTTCGAATTCGCCCTCCGCAATGGCGCCTTGGGGCGGCCATTTAGGCAGTTTTGGTACCAATCCCGTCGCTTTTGCCTGCCCACGTGATTATGCGTCGCCATTAATCATTGATTTATCCTTAAGCGCAGTCGCCCGCGGCAAAGTGGTACAAGCCAAAACAAAAAGGGAATCTATTCCTCTTGGTTGGGCACGGGATGCCCAGGGTCAGGCCACAACCGATCCAGCCAGTGCGCTGGAAGGAACGATGGAACCCTTGGGTGGCGCCAAGGGCGCCGCATTGGCGTTTATGGTAGAAATTTTAACTGCTTGTTTAACGGGTTCTAATTTAGCGTTTGAAGCAAGTTCTTTTTTTGACGGCGAAGGCGATCCGCCTGGAATCGGCCAGTTTTTTGTTTTGATTGATTCGGGTAAGTTTTCCTCATCTTTCGATGTACGTTTAGAGGCGTTAATCGAACACGTGTTGTCGCAACCGGGCACACGGCTGCCCGGAGCCAACCGTCATGAAAAATTACAGGACGCACAAACCGGTGGCATTGAGATTGCTGACGAATTATATCGAGACTTGTGCAAGCGCGCCGGAAAAGAATAACCGGAAACGGCGCAATATGGTTAAAATACCACCGTGTCTGATATTTTGTTCTTAACAATGGCATGATTATTTACGATTTAGTTTGCAAGTCCGAGCATCGTTTCGAGGGTTGGTTTCAACATCGCGAGGATTATGAAAAACAACTTGAGTTTGGATTATTGTCATGCCCGGTTTGTGCATCGATTGAAATTCGCACGATCCCCAGTGCTAACCGGGTGACAAAAAGCCAGTCCATTTCCGTCCCAGCCGATACATCTAAACAACTGGCGCAATATGAAAAAGCGCGCGAATTTGCAAATGCCTTACACGACTATGTCGAAAAGAACTTTGACGATGTCGGTAATCAATTCGCGAACGAGGCACGCAAGATTCACTATGGCGAAAGCGAGGAACGTGGAATTCGCGGAGTTGCGACAACCGAGGAAGCGAAAGAACTCAAAGACGAAGGTATTTCAGTTTTGCCTATGCCGCCCAAGTCGGTAGAAAAGGAAAAACTCAACTAACGACTACAACCTGTCCAAAACCGTCGACCCGGATACTCCGCGTAAAGCTCGATAGCGGCTGCAGCCTACTATACATGGTCACTATTCATTAACATTGTTTGCGGCGATTCTTATCGGTGACAAAGTCGGGATAAAAGGATGGATCGCGGTTGTCATAGGTTTTTGTGGCGTATTGGTGGTATTGAATCCACAGGTATTAAACAATGGCTCGCGATGTGTTTGCCTGCCGTCGTCTTAATTACTGGAAGTATTTGTGCAGCAATTGCCCATCAATCAGGGCCTTCATCGATAGTAGCGACGTTTGATTTCTCTCACGTAGCATTCGCGATCGGTTGGGTATGGTTGTTCTTTGCCGAGGTACCGGATATCACTGCAAAGACGGTTATCTTCCTCTAGTTGCGGTGCAAGGGCACGGACACTGTCACCACCACACCTTCAACATCTTGCCGGTTGTCCGCCCACACCGAACCGCCATGGAATTCGGTAATCAGCCGAACCACAAATAGGCCCAGTCCAAGGTGTGGTTGCTTGGCATTTTTGGTACCAACTGAAATCATAGGATCGAACAACCGGTCGCGCATGGTGTCGTCGGGCAAACGCGAACCTTCGTTGAGCACGCTGATACGCGCGTCGTCGAGTAAGCGGTCAATGCGAATAATAATAGGCGTGCCCGGCTTACCGAATTGCACCGCGTTGTCCGCCAATTTATCCAGCAGTTGTGCAATATGATCCGGTGACCCGCGAACCGGTAAAGGATGCGCAAGCACATCTACTTTGAATTCCCGGTTTTTGTGCGTGATTCTGTAACCGTCTACCACGCTGAAAATCAATTTCACCAGATCGAATACCTCCAGCTCTTCGCTATGCATAGCGTCTTCAAGATTGGCTGCTTCGGTCAGGTTGGTAAGAATGGATCGCAATCGTTTTATCCCACCCTTAGCGCGAATCAAGTATTTATTGTCACTCGCGTCGGGAATATCGGTTTCCATATTTTCCAACGACGAATTGACGACATTCAACGGATTGCTGAGTTCATGTGCCATGGTGTCGGGCATGGCTTCCAGATAGCGCGTATACTGCGACAAACGGCGTAACATGCTGGAAATACTGCGTGACAAATCACCAATTTCATCACCGGCGCGCGAATCCGCAGGCACCCGATCGGATCGCACCCGGCCTTCCGGTGTGATAGCACGTTCTGTCAGATTACGTAGCCGTCCGATACGCAAAGTGATACGCGATGCAAAAATAAGCATGGCTAATGTCACGAACAAAAACACAACCAAGGTAATGGTGGTAACACTTTGAATAACTTCGTGCTGCAGCGCTAGCACCTCGTTACTGGATTGTTCGACGACCACCGCCCCCGTTACGTCGTCCGCTAACCAGATCGGGTAGGCGGCCATCAATATTTCGGCGCGTTTATCCAGCGACGGGCGACGTTGTGTGCGAGGTTCGCCACTCAAAACATCTCGCAACAGTTCATCGGAGCGGTGCGAAACATCGGTGGAAATATCTTCAAATTCTGTTGCCGGTGATTCCCAAACCTTGGCGTAAACCGTATCCAAGCTGGTTGCTAACCAACGCCGGAATGAAAAACTACGTGATTTGGAACGATTTAGCGCCAGTTGGTTGGTTAAACTGCCCACTACAGCACGTACGCGCTGTTGACTATCCAATACCCAGATGCGGGCGAAAGGCTGCTCGAGTCCGGACAAAATTTGTGCTATTTCCGGTGAATGCAGTAATACACGTCCGAGTTCGGTATCGCTGGCATCCGGTGTTGTCGACACCAGGTCAGAGACTTCCCTGGCATCATCGTCATCGACATCGGCGACGGTAAATGCAACACCTGTATTGCTGCTGATCATGACGCGGGGGATACGGACTTCGACGTCATAACCCGAATTCGTTTCCCGCATTACTGCTTTAATGTTACGTTCGGGATCCCCGGTCTCCGGATATAACCAATCACTTGTCATCGAATACACACTCATGGACCCCGGTTCCCGGGTTGTTAACACATAACGCTGAATTTGCCGGTAAGGATCTTCAATCAGCAGCCGTATGTGATCGCTGTTGTCCAGCCGCCGCATGGTGCGATGACGATAAACTAAACGGTCGTCATTTACTTGAAACAATGCGTATAAATACCGTCCTTTATACCCCAGGGCATGACTAAAAGAGAGCGACTGCGGATTAGCGGGTGCACTGTAGGTACGCGCTTGGTCGATCAAATCCCCCCAGTCATCGCCGCTGCCATCCATACGCAGATATTGCTCCATCGGCCGGGCGAGCAGATTCCCGGAGTCACCCAATAACTCGGGTACACCGGTTTCCGGGTTGAACAATTCCTGGCGATCGTTTAATACGGTGGCAACCGCACGCGCGGTCAACATCAACGCGTCTTCCTGACCTTGAAACAGGAAGGTTTTCATTTCCCGTACATAGTGATAACCCATCCAAGGAATGGAGAGCAGCGATAGAACCAATAGCAATAACTTGGTTCGAATACTGAAGCCGCGGGTCGACTTGGTGTTCAAGGCCGATTGCTACACTCGCAAAAACTGATGAGAAAAGTTTTTATTCCGGTTGCCAGCGGTATCCAATTCCAAACACGGTTTGTATCATGGCGAATTCAGGATCGATTTCCTTAAACTTTTTCCTAATACGGCGGATATAACCGTTGATGGTGTTTTTCTCGACATAACTTTGCCGCGTTATTTGCATCAGCATATCGTACGTCTTTACTTGTCCGGGACGACGGGCAAGGGCCTCCACCAACCAAAATTCTGTCAGGGTCATATTCAACGGTTTACCTTGCCAACTGATTGACATACTGTTTGGGTCGAGTTTGAGGTCGTCCAGCACCAATACCTCATGGGTTGGGTCGGTGGCGTGTACTGCATCCGCAATTCGAAACAGGGAATTCACTCGCACGGCCAGAAATTGCAAATTAACCGGTTTGGTAATGTAATCCCACGCATCCAGACGCAACCCGGAAACCCGGTCTATATCGCTGTCACGCGCCGTCAAGAAAATGATCGGAAGGCTGGGGCTCATGTTCCTCAATTCGCGGCATAGATCGAAGCCACCATCCAATTCATCCTCCAGCATGATGTCCAAGACGGCGAGGTCTGGTAGATCTTTCCTGAAGTGCGCCAAGGCCTGCGGCCGGTTGGCGAAGGCATCGACGTCATAACCCTGTGCGGTTAGGGCGTCGACGTAGTTTTCGCGTTGATCGGCGTCGTCTTCTACAACGGCTATCGTTTTCGTCATGGTTTTTCGATGAACTTAAGAATGAAAATGGGTAACGTAATCAGTATATATCGGCGTTCCCGGTAAACTTAAAACGAATGCCACTTTTTTGCCATGAAAAATGCGGTTGCTTGACACACCGGCGCGGTTAAATAGAACCTGAGAAAACACATGGATTTAACTGGATCCAGGAGAGAAACGATGGCTAAGCTAGTTTTTGTGCCGCTAACAGACGAGCTTTTGTACGAACATCCCGAATTAATTGCGGGTCCTATTATACCGTACAAGCCTAGTCGGCCTTGTCATCGTTGGTCCAAACAAACGTCAATGCAGGAACCTAAGGTAACAAAACCGGCGCGACGGCTTACCCAGCGGGCAAGTACCACGTCGATACCTGCGTACGCGGTAATTTAGCAATACGATAAATTCGAAATCTTTGTTCGCCTTTTCTGAGTTTTAGTTAACAAAGTACAATTAAAAAAGCCCGTCTAATCGATAGGTTAGACGGGCTTTTTATATTTTATCTATAAAAATAGCGTTCACACCTTTGTTTTCGTTATAAATTACGGTCTAAAGTCATACAAATGTTCGTGATAGCCATTAGCCAGTTGATACATGTGCATAACTTGAAATTTTTCCATACACGACATAATTACAGTCGGCGCATAACGGGGTGATGCCACATAGTTCTGATCACCGGCAATTTTTAGACGTTCGTTCTCCAGGATGGATATGTCCGCCGGATTTTGTGGCATCATCGTCGTGTTCGCCACGAACATATGTAACATCGTTCCTTTGCGACAGTAATGTCCAATTTCCCGAATCAATTCGGAAATCTGGGAGCGGCTCAGGTAGTTTACAAAATCCCAGGCGAAGATGAGATCAAACTCCGCATCCTTAGCGCAATGCATATGGTCACTTAGATGCAGACGCTCGGACTTGATGGGCTGACGTTTTTTCCTTCTTTTTTTGTCAAGTTGCGTTGCCCGTTTAAGGCGATTCATATTGGCCCGGATGACGACCTCTGAAAGATCGTTGAAGCGGACTTGGCAGGAACGTTGAAGCTGAAAATATTCTACCTTGGCTTGGCGTGCCGGGCCAAGATCTAATATCCGTGGTTTTCGCCCGTTAGCGAACTTTTTCCAAATTGTTTTTAAACCCAGCGATGTAGATTCCGCTGCGATGTCGTCCACAACCTGCAGTGGACGACGTGCAGCAAATGCGGTTGCCAATCGACTCTAATTCCAAAGTAGATTAACTGGCGACTGGTCGGATATTAGGGTTAGGCGCCGGTTGTTGCTTTGCGCCACCGCCGTTTGGTCCGGTTGGTGCAGGACGTGCCTGTGCTTCGGTGCCTTGAGCCGGTGCTTTGGTAGGCCGCTTGCTGGAATCCATGTCGATGGAACCTTTAAAGTTACAACCGTCTTCCAACACTACGCGGGGGGCAGTAATATCGCCCGTCACGCTGCCATTCGGTGTAATTACGATACGCTCGCTGGCGATGAGTTCGCCTTTGACTTCACCTTCCACGCGTATAACTCGCGCGCTGACATTGGCCGTCAAACGACCCTTGTCGCCCACCACTAGATTATTGCTTTTCAGATTAACCGTTCCGTCAATTGACCCATAAATGGTCAGATCTTCTTCGCCGGTCACATCGCCATTGATGGTGATGGACGGGCCAATCGTGGCGGATTTTCCGGAAGACCCTGGCGTGCCGCCAGCTACGGGACTGTTCACCATCGGACGATCGGTAGAGGAATCTTGCATAGTTTCGTCACCTTCTGTTTTCTTCCACATTCTCTAATCTCCACAAGTACTTATGGGTGGAAAATTATGTTAACCCTTAACCGCTGAAGCGGCTGCGGGCGGCTCGTGTCAGTTCCCTGACGAACTAGGATTCTGCCCAAACTGGCGGGTAAGGTCAATTTTCCTATGTCATGGGGTAAATCGTGCTGATTAGCAGCATTCGATCCTAAAAATGGCATCAAATCCACATTTTTTACATCCCAAGTGTGCGGAATTTCACAGATTTCCCTACCTCAATCCGTAGAGTACCGTCTACCATCATATTAACACTCGGAGGAACTCATCGTGATGATACCTGGAACTGAAAAATGGACAATAAATGAATGTCTTGATTTCATTGATCACGACTACGATGTGGACGACGGCTACAACGACTTCACTGGTATGGAGTTGGAAATGTTGAAAGACGGCAACGAAAGCTATGACGATGACTGGTATGCCGACTGATACGAGCCATTTATATTGTCAAAACAAGCAGGGCAGTCCAAATTTATTCAAGAAACCGGTACATGGATGATTGGATGAGACTGCCTTGGCGTCATTCTGTCAGCGCCAGAGTGACAGCAATTTTTGTGAACCAAACACCTCGAGTCGCCTTCCAACACCTTCGGATCACACCTCTCGTTTAATTGAGGGGGCAGATGAACACGCCCTTGAGCTCTCCCTTTTTGTAGTAATGGCAACGCCATTGCAAACGCTGTTGTTTCCCCCAGCTTCCGCACTTTTACCTCGGGCTGCTTGAGTCATCCCGTATACAATCTCGGATTTAGCGCATCTTTGTGAGCCAATGTTAGAATAAGACACTGCACGGGAATCTGTATGGATCGCGAGCCCATGTTCACAATCGTTTTCTCGCGAACAAATAAGCATAAATCACTAGGAGAATTCAATGAAGTCTAGAGCTGCCGTTGCATTCGGGGCGGGCAAACCCCTTACGATAGAAGACGTGGATTTGGGTGGTCCCCAAGCAGGCGAAGTACTGGTCGAAATTAAAGCAACCGGTGTGTGCCACACCGATGCGTTTACGCTTTCCGGTGACGATCCGGAAGGCGTATTCCCAGCCATTCTCGGGCATGAAGGGGCCGGTGTGGTGGTCGAGACCGGTGAAGGGGTGAGTTCGATAAAACCGGGGGATCATGTTATTCCTCTGTATACCCCTGAATGCCGCGAGTGTGATTATTGTCTACATCCGAAAACAAACCTGTGCCAGGCGATTCGTGCAACGCAAGGTCAAGGCGTCATGCCTGACGGCAGCAGCCGGTTTAGTCTCAACGGCGAAAAAATATTGCACTACATGGGATGTTCGACGTTTTCGAATTACACGGTGTTGCCGGAAATCGCAGTCGCGAAAGTTCGCGAAGACGCACCATTTGAAAAGATTTGTTATATCGGCTGCGGCGTGACTACCGGCGTCGGAGCGGTAGCATTCGATGCCAAGGTCGAACCCGGTTCCAACGTGGTGGTATTTGGTCTCGGTGGAATTGGTTTAAACGCTATTCAAGGTGCACGTATGGTTGGCGCCAACAAGATCGTTGGTATTGATATCAACGATTCAAAAGTCGATTTGGCCACCAAATTTGGAATGACGGATTTTATTAACCCAAAAGAAACCGACAACATCGTCGAAGCCATTGTGGATTTGACCGGTGGCGGTGCGGACTATAGTTTCGAATGTATCGGTAACGTAAATACCATGCGTCAGGCTTTGGAATGTTGTCACAAAGGTTGGGGCGAAAGTGTCATCATTGGTGTCGCAGGCGCCGGTCAGGAGATTTCAACCCGGCCGTTTCAATTAGTGACCGGTAGGGTATGGCGGGGCACAGCGTTTGGTGGCGCTCGTGGACGGACCGACGTACCTAAAATTGTCGATTGGTATATGGACGGTAAGATCAATATCGATGACTTGATTACTCACACGATGCCACTGGATGAAATCAACAACGCCTTCGATCTGATGCACGAAGGCAAGTCGATACGTTCGGTCATTGTTTATTAGTGCTCATGGAAATCTTATCCGAACACAAGGCGTTTGGCGGCAAGGTTGCGTATCATCAACACGCTTCCGAAGCCTGTCGATGTGACATGCGTTTTTCGAGTTTCGTACCCGCTGGGAGCGCTCAATCGTTGCCGATTGTGTGGTGGTTATCCGGCCTGACCTGTACCGAAGATAATTTTACGGTTAAAGCTGGTGCGCAACGCGTGGCTTCTGAATTGGGTTTGATCTTAATTGTGCCGGATACCAGTCCACGCGGTGAAAATGTTCCGGACGAGGAGGGTTACGATATTGGCCAGGGCGCTGGATTTTATCTTGACGCCACTCAATCGCCCTGGAATACACACTTCAATATGTATAGTTACATAACACGAGAGTTACCCAAACTAGTATTCGATGAATTTTCAGCGGACAAAAACCGGCAAGGTATTATGGGGCACTCCATGGGTGGACATGGCGCATTAACGATCTGGTTGAAAAACCCGGACATATACAGATCGGTATCGGCTTTCGCGCCGATATGTGCGCCGACAAAATGCCCGTGGGGAGAAAAAGCATTTTCAACTTATCTGGGGCCGGACGAGGAAAGTTGGGGAAACTACGATGCATGTGAATTGTTGCAGGCGAAAGGCGATGGGGCATGGAGACCAGAGATACTAGTGGACCAAGGCTTGTCCGATGATTTTCTGGAACAACAACTGAAACCGCAATTATTGGAATCGGCCTGCGCCACGGTAAATCAAAAATTAAATCTGCGCCGCCATGACAATTATGACCATAGTTATTTTTTTATCGCGTCTTTCATAGAAGATCATTTGCACCACCACGCGGCTTTGTTAAATAGCTGACATTCACGTCTTCGCCTAACTCACGAGCCATCCGCGCACACCATGGCATCGAACAACGATAGAACGTAAGGAGGAAATCATGGCTATTCTGATTGTCACGAACCGAAATATTCGCAACAGCAATGCCACCGATGTGACGCTGTTCGGCGAAGGGGTTAATGCAAAGGGCCCCAGTGAACTGCGTCTGGCCTGGGCGGAATTCAAAAACAACGACTGGGAATTGGACCTCATTGGCGAACCGGATGAGATCACCGCTGACAACGCACCTAGCTTGCAGGTTTTCCTGGCCTGCGTCGATGATTTACAGCGCACCCAACGCAATTGCGTGTTGTATGTTCACGGGTTTAATAAATCGTTCCGGGAATCCCTCGACCAGGCACGACTTATTCATGATCAATACCAGGTTGCCACAATCGTGTTTTCCTGGCCATCCAATCCGGGTGGGTTTATTCCCGATGAATATGCACGCGCGCGTTCCATTGCCGCCAATTCGGTGGTGGCGTTTGATCGGATGCTGGGGTTATTGGGTCGATATCTGCATAATCATTCGCCCGCCGAGTGCGTTACTTCGTTTAACTTGTTGGTACACAGCCTGGGCAACTATCTGTTCGAAAAATTCGTGCGTGACCCGATTTTTGGCGGCCAGACCCGCATGTTCGACAATGTTTTTTTGCACCAGGCAGATGTGGATAGACGCGCCCATTCGGAGTGGGTAAAAAGGTTGCGTTTTTCCCGCCGTGTCTACGTCACAGTCAACGAACGGGACTCGATACTGAATTTGGCGGATGTTATTCAACCTGACCGTTTAGGTAACACCGTGCGTGGTTCGATATTAAACCGCCCACACTACGTTGACTTCACCAACGCCGACAACATTGGCAAAAAACATCAGCTGTTCGGGACGGGCGCGGCGGTCAATGATAATGTCAAAGCCTTTTTTCAACGTGGCCTTAACGGACAAACGGCCCATGATGGACAGGGCATCGTTTTCGATCAAGCAAAGGGGTTTTTTGAGGTGGCGTGATGGCCGCTTGGTTACGCTAACCAGGCGATGTCTTGTTATTCGTCATTACTTTGACAAGGCGACCGTCGATTGCCGCCAGCCCTAATCCAATTAAGCCCATACCGATGAAATGACTGGGTTCCAGGATTTCATCGAGAAATACCGCACCGAGAATAATAGCGCTAACCGGTACTAACAGTGTAACTAGTCGACCCTGAAGAATTGACAAGTTGTTAAAAATAAAGAGAAAGGATAGTCAATTTGATAAAATAAATTGCAAGAAAATGATCAAATGGATGCAAAAGCTGGCAAAAGATGAAGCCCAAAAAGCCTGATAATCACCCGGATTTATTTCGCGCTCGCCTATCTCAGATTCTGAATTTATCCCACCCATTATGCCGATTGGCGGAACATATCGATTGGGATCGGATTGAGCGCGAAGTCGAAGCACTTTACGCCTCTGGTCCCGGTCAACCCCCCTTAGCGACCCGATTAATGGTGGGATTGCATTATCTGAAGTACACGTTCAACGAAAGCGACGAGAGCGTGGTTAAGCGTTGGGTGGAGAACCCGTATTGGCAGTACTTTTGTGGTTTTGATCACCTACAGCACGACCTACCACTGCACCCCACCAGCTTAGTGAAGTGGCGCCAACGGGTGGGCGATAAGCTCGATGTGTTATTGGCCGAAACGATCGACGTGGCGCTGCGCACCCGTGCGTTAAAATCGACAGCACTCAAGCATGTGAACGTGGATACCACAGTGCAGGAGAAGGCCATTGCATTCCCCACCGATGCGCGGTTGTATCACAAGATGCGCAAAACGCTGGTTCGACAGGCGCAGCGACGTAACATCCGTTTGCGTCAAAGCTATCGGCGGGTGGGTCACAAGGCGTTCATCCTGCAAAGCCGCTACGCCAATGCTCGTCAGATGAGGCGCGCGGCGAAACAAACCCGCAAACTCAAGACCTATTTGGGCCGCGTGATGCGCGATATTGAGCGTAAATATGATAGTGATGATCAGTCCCTGCAACCCCTATTGCTGCAAGCCAAGCGCCTGTTCGATCAACAACGCCATGACACCAATAAGCTGTACAGTGTGCATGAACCCGATGTGCGGTGTATTGCCAAGGGCAAAGCACACCAACGCTATGAGTTTGGTAACAAAGCGTCGTTGGTCACCACCTCAAAAGGCAATTGGCTGATCGGTGCACAGTCACTACCGGGCAACCCCTACGATGGTCATACCCTGCAGGCGGCATTACAACAAACACACGCCTTAACGGGCATCACCGCTCAAAACGCCTATTGTGACCAGGGTTATCGTGGTCATGGCATGAGGGGTAAAACCCGGGTCCACATTGTTGGAAAAATACCCAAACGTGCCAGCGCCAGTGTACGCAAATGGATGAAACGACGGGCAGCGATTGAACCGACTATTGGCCATCTTAAATCAGACCACCGGTTGGGGAGAAATTATCTCAAGGGCAATGCCGGTGATCAGGCCAATGTCGTGCTCGCAGCAGCCGCTTACAATCTAGCCAAGCTGTTGGCTTGGTTTTATTGTGCCTGCGAAAAGTACTTGTCGACAGATGAAAAAATTAACAGATTGCGATTGCAGACTCTATTCATCGCAAATTAGTGAATACTTCAGGGACGACTAACTAACAACAGGTTGGTTGCACCGGCTGTCGCCAGGATTCGAAAATAGAGAACGTAAGCGAGTGCTGTGGATAACACGGCGAGCGCAAAAATGGCTAACCAAGTTAAAGGACCAAGCACGGTCAGAGTCCAGGGCAGGTCGATAAACATGACCAACGGTATCAGCATGATTGCCGAAGCGCTCACCTGACCCGTTGCTGTTGCAAGCGGGTCGACATTCATTCTTTTAAATCGCCGGCCAAATATACCTGCGAACGCATAAGATATCGCAGCACCGAGGATCGCTAGCTGCGCCGTAACATCTATACCTATTTTGCCAAGTAGATCAGAGCCTAACAGGATGACTACTCCTAAAAACCCGAAAATTGCACCGATTATTTTCGAAGGTGTAATTTTTTCATCGATGGTGAAGTAATGCGCCACAATGACGGTAAACAAAGGGGTTGTCGCATTTAAGATCGAAGCTAGACCGCTTGCAATATGATGCTGGCCCCACACGATCAAGGTAAACGGGATAACGTTATTGAGAAAACCCATAATAAAAAAGGCTGACCAAATCGATCGCACGGTAGGCATAGAAATCCCTACCGCGAGTAGTACTATACGCAGAACAATTGCTGCAATACCGACGCGGAGTAAAACAATGGTGAGAGATGGCAACTCATCGACTACGACCCCGACAAAAAAGAACGAGCCGCCCCAGAGGATTGACAGGGAGATAAGCATGACCCATTCGAGGGTTGTCATTGATTGGTTCAACGGAGCTGTCATTTGGTGATATCGGGTTTACAATAAACCATAATGATTCGATATTTATTCAGCAATCCGTTTCTTGCTAGATATTGATGAAAGCGAAAGGCAAAATTGATACCGACAAACTGGATCGTGCCGTTGCGAACGCACAAAAAGAGCGATTGTCACGATTCCAGGGCTATCGTGAACAATCATTGCGCATTCACCCATGGGTGTGTGGGCGTTGCGGACGAGAGTTTACCCGGGAGAATCTGCACGAGTTGACGGTTCACCATAAAGATCATAATCATGACAATAATCCGCCGGATGGGCGCAACTGGGAGAACCTTTGTTTGTATTGCCATGACAATGAGCACCGCCGCTATATCGATCAGATACAAGGTTTTGATCCGTTGATCGAGAATCCACCCGCGAAACCCGCGACCTACAAACCATTTGCCGATTTGGCGCAATTGTTAAAGAAGTAGTTGGCGAGGTATACGAATATGAATGATTTCGAGACCTATATAAACAAGGTGATCGAAACGCCGCGTCTATTTTTGCGTCAGTTAGAATGGTCCGATCAAGATGCATTACAAAGTATGTTGTCCAACCCAGACATCATGCATTTTAAGGGTGGAACCAAAGGCGAAGGGGCGGCATACCGTATGATTAAGTTTGCCAAGGCGGATTACGGCAACAAGGGCTACGGTTTTTGGGCAATCGCGATTGCTAGATCAGAATCGTTTATCGGTGTATGTGGTTTATTGGATCAAGAAGTCGATGGCGAGGCTGAAGTAGAGGTCGCCTACTCATTGTTAAAACCCTACTGGGGCAGAGGATACGCTACTGAAGCGGCGCGAGGGGTTAAACACTATGGCTTTACGGCATTCGGTTTCAAGCGATTGGTGTCCCTCATACATCCCGAGAACAAACCCTCCATTGCCGTGGCCATGCGTATTGGAATGTCTTACGAGCGCGATACGATATTTAAGGATTTTCCCGCGCGTGTTTATGCCGCGTCTAACAAGTAATAACCGGTTCCATTAACAAACCATGCTAGAGGTCTGGGGCCGGAAAAATTCAAGTAATGTGATGCCTGTAATGTGGACCGTGGGTGAATTGGATTTGGCACATATTCGGCACAATGTGGGTGGCTCGTTTGGTGGTCTTGATTCCGCTCAATTTCGAACCATGAATCCCAAGGGGTTGATTCCGGTAATTTATGACAATGGGTTTATTCTGACGGAATCGAATGCGATCGTACGTTACTTGTGCACGCATTATGGCGATGGGCAATTGTCGTTCCAAGCTATCCAAACACAGGCAACAGCCGACGAATGGATGGAGTGGTACAAAACGACGGTGTACGGGTCTTACATCGAACTATTTAAGATGCTGATTCGAACACCTGCGGAAAAACAAGACATGACAGTAGCAACGGAACACCACGGAACGTTAATCAGGCATTTGCGGATTTTGGATGCGAGACTGAGTAAGCAGGCTTATGTCGTCAAGGACAAATTTAGTATGGCGGATATCCCGATCGGATCAATGATGTATCGCTACTTTAATCTTGAAATAGAGCGACCGGCGTTACCACACATCCAGGCATGGTATGAGCGTTTGTGCGAACGGCGCGCTTTTCGAGAACATATCATGATTCCCTTCGGCCGAAATTTAGACGAGTGGAACGCGTTGGAACGAGAAATAAACAAAGAATAAACATATTAGAAATAAACAAAGAATAAACATATTCTTTTTAGGGCACCTCGAAAAATTGATCTCTTTTGGTGATGTAGTCGATAAACTTACCATACCATTATCATCGTAGAAGAAGCGGCAGGAGACATGCAACAGCCTGGTTTTTTTGATCTTGACGAGCGCTATGAGAAGTTGAGCAAGCAGGGCGATCCTCTGGAGGCGCTCAATGCAACGATTGCGTGGTCGACGTTTCGCCCGGTTCTGAAGCAGGTACAAAAGCGGGAGCGTAAAAGTAACGCAGGTCGAAAGCCGTACGATGGGATTGTGATGTTCAAACTGCTGGTATTGCAGAGTTTGTACAATCTGAGCGACGAGCAGGTGGAATTTCAGGTTCGTGATCGGTTGTCATTTATGCGATTTCTTGGTCTGAGTCTGGAAGAGCGCATTCCGGACGCTACGACACTGTGGTTATTTCGAGAGAGAGTCTGATTGAGCATGGGCTCATTGAGTTGTTGTTCAAGCAATTCAACCACTATCTTGATACACAGGGTTACGTGGCCCGCAAGGGTCAAATCGTCGATGCGACGATTGTACCGGTCCCCAGGCAACGTAACAGTCGGGAAGAGAACAAGGCGATCAAGGCGGGCGAGATTCCTGAAGGTTGGGAAGGGCACCCCGACAAGCTGAGCCAGAAAGACACACAGGCCCGCTGGACGAAGAAACACAACAAGAGCTACTACGGCTACAAGAATCACGTGGACATAGATAATCAGCACAAACTCATCCGTCGCTACCATGCCACCGATGCGTCGGTACATGACAGCCAGGTTCTGGGTGAGTTGATCGATCCGGACAATACCGGTGCGGATGTTTGGGCTGACAGTGCCTATCGTTCTGACGACACGGAGCGGGAGCTGAAAAGCAAGGGTTATCGCAGCCGCATTCACCACAAAGGCAAACGTAATAAACCCCTATCCCAACACAAACAGTCGGTGAATCAAAAACGATCGACCATCCGGGCCCGTGTCGAGCATGTATTTGGATATCAGGAAAACAGTATGGGCGGCAAGCTCATTCGGACAATTGGACTGGCCCGTGCTCGTGCCAAAATGGGAATGATGAATCTGGGTTACAACATGAAGCGGTTGGTGTACCTGCAAAGAAAGCAAGGCAGGGTAGTTGCGTCTATTGCATAGAAATCGCAATGAAAATTGCGATCAAACGCACAACATACATCAAACCCGCCCAGCAATAGACTCAAAATTTCCCGAGTAAATCAGTTTCAAGTCATGCTTCACTGTAATTCTGAATTATTCGAGGTGCCCTTTAGTTAGTTAGACATTTCATTTGTTAAATTGGCTTGGATCGTTTACATATCGGTAAGGGGCGTAAGTGTAGTATTTAGGCCTCGAATCCAGGCGTACATGTAACCAGTAAACGCCCAACCCTGACGTGCTGACCCACAACGGTTCTTGATGCAGTTCGTTTAACGTCGAAGTGCCTACTTGCTGCCAGAACATGGTCCGTTGCGATTCAGACGCCGTCCGGCAAAACGCGGCCAGATGAGCATACGGCGACAAATCTTTTTGCAGAGGACAGGGCGCGACGAGCAAAGCGTCTTTACCAATATTGGTGAAAACCACAACCGGCGAATCAGCACTATTCCAGTAGCCGGAAAAAGCCCGATTATCCGGTGAAGCGTTTGCCAATGTAGGTGCATTAACCAGTACGAACTCAAAAGTCTGATTCCAAGTGTCTTTGGTGACAGGCGGGCATTCCCAAAAATAAGCGGGGAAGGGCGCATCCGCGAGTACTTTGTTAAAGAAAAACTGAAATGAAGGATTATCGCGTAAGAGTTTGAAGGCATCGCTAAATCGGAGTGCCTTTTGCTTTTCCTGCAAAGAGAACTTTTGAATTTTCCCATTTTCCAAGCCTTTTATTTTTGCATTCCACATGAAACTAACTCTTCAAAGTCGATTAAACTGTAAATTATATGACTTCTTTTTGGCTTAACTGTAAAACGCAGAATTATGGCTAGTGATTATATTTATCAGTCCACCATCAAGTTATTCGGTTCTCAAGCCGAACCGGCATTTGAATCTGCTGGGGAACAAACCGCAGTTTGGGGTCAGCAATGGGGGTGCGATAACGATGTCGGGAAGCTGCGCAAAGTCTTAATGCATCGGCCGGGAAATGAATTCGATATTATCGATCCAAACAAGCGTATCGAGAGCATCGGGTCTTTTGGCGATATAGAACAAGGCTGGTATTTGCAAAGTGACACTATTCCCAACTTAGCAGACATGCAGGCTCAACACGACGCATTGGTCGAGGTTTTGCAAAACGAAGGTGTAGAAGTCATCCTCCTACAAGGCAATATAGGCAATCGATTCAAGAGTTGCTATACGCGAGACTCGTCGTTCGCAGTGAAAGGCGGTGCCATCGTCTGTCGCATGGCTCCACGGATGCGACGTGGGGAAGAGTTATTGGTAACCCAAACATTAGCCTCTTTTGGTATGCCCATTCTGCGCACTATACATAGTGCTAGCTTGATGGAAGGCGGGAGCTTTGCATGGCTTAATTCCCGCAATGCAGTTGTGGGACGGTCTATTCGGGTCAACGATGAAGCGATTAATCAGGTAGCGGATGTATTGCAACGTCAAGGTGTGACTTTGCATGTGGTAGATTTGTGCGGTTATTCGATTCACATTGATGGCGCGTTTCTTATGATCGATGTTGATCTGGCGTTGGTAGACGCACGTCAATTGTCTTACCAATTTCTGCAGACACTTAATGAGTTAAAAATAAAAACCATAGAAATCACGCCTGAGGATGATCCGTGGATTGTCAATGGGCTTGCGATCGCGCCTGGTAAGGTGATTATGCCGGCCGGTACATCCGCACCGACGAGGGACAAGCTTGGGGATAACGATGTGGATATTATCGAGCTGGCTTACGACAAAATGCACCTTAACGGCGGTGGCATCCATTGCTCGACTTGTCCTTTAATTCGTGACTCGGTTAATTAACGATCAGCGGTTGATTCTACGGGAATTTAATACATAACGGGAACCCCTCATCAGTCAATGAGCCTATCGATCATGGACTTGATTGCGGATAACTGCGCGGCACTCTTGGTATGAAAATCGGCACCCGTATAACCCCACCAATCCCAGCAACCACGTGGATTAGGCCAAGGGAAAAACGCATTCCCGCGTGGTGTCGCTTGCGGATAGAGTACAATGATATTGTTTGCCTCCGCCCATTCGTTATATCCCGCTTGGGTGTAAAAACTGTCGCCAATTGCCTCGACGTGTTGACGGCAACCATGTAAGGCGACGTGCAGGCGACAAATTTGTCCCGCACTACAACGTTCTGGTACGTAGATAAAACCAGTGTTATGAAGGCTTGCTGAACGGAGATCATTAGTAAATTCACTTTGGTCAAATTCCAATAATGAATTTGCATGCCACTCAGAAGGGGGCACTAAATCTTCACCATAAATATGTTTCAGTAAGGCGCCGGCGGTATCGTAGTCGCAATCGTTAATAAACGGCGTTTCGCTGATGTCACAACGGGTGTTGCCTGCATCGTCCGTAACCATGCCGTGACCCGCTGCAATGTCGTTGATGTACGTAATATTCGCTAAATTAACAAATTCCTCATAATACGCTTTGAGTGCGTCCATGACAGTGGTCGGTATGGTTTCATCACGTGTACCCGAGAATAAATAGACCTTGTCGTGTTTCAGATTGACCGGGTTGTCGATGCGGCCTTTGTTGGCCGCTGTTTGGGTTGTCTGGATGCTACTTTGTATCTCTGGTGGACCTAGGAAAGGAACAAGATCCTCAAAATTCATACATTGATTAAAAACCCGCCACAAGTTCCAAGGATACCCAGTGCCGGCGCAATAATATGGACCCGCCGCGATGATTCCGGCACCGATAACACTTGCTGAATACGCTACGTGGAATTGCTGTGCCAAATAACCTCCTGAGGAAACACCAGAGACGGAAATAGCAGTCTCGTCGATGTTAAATGAAGAAAGGGGCGCCGCTACCAAATTGGTCGTCAGAAGTACCCAAAACAACAATATCGACAGCCGGGTCTGTTTGGTTGCAACCATAAGCCATAAGCCGTGTAAACTTGTTTGATTGTTATTTAGCCCATGTTTGCGCTTTGGTCTATAAAAAACCCGACATTACTATCTGGCGCCTACAGATGTAATTGCGCATAATGTATATTATGTTAAATACCTGCTGGGCGTTCTTAAGGGTTACCACCCATATTCGTGTAAAAATATGTTCTAAGGGGAGCTACCTCGTCTTACCCAAGCTTCATCATGAAAATGCAGGTACGGTACTGTCCAGCAACAGGCGGTTGATTCAACGAAATTAAGTTATGAGGCCATCAATCGTGACCTTACTTACATAAGAACGATCTCTTGATCCGTTTAGTTATCGTTTTTGCGCACGCGGCCCGCAGGTTTAATCACGCGCGCTTGGGACATCTCCGCCATGGTTTCAATGCGTACTAAACGTTTGTCAATATCCCTGACTTCGACCATCAGGTCTTTTAAACCGTCCGACAAACGTCGTATCTCATCATTCATGCGCATGACATCTTTGATACCTTTGAGAATGCGCTCAGTAGCACTCATGCCGAAGCCGCTCGGAGGTCAGTTTGTTTATTCGCAAAGTAATCCAAGGTGGCATTCAGCTCTTTTTGGGTTTGTTTTAGTGACTGGCGTGCTGCCTTAGTGGACTTTTCCAGCTCATCGGCAAGATGCGAGAGCATTTCCTCTTGTTCCGCCTCACCCGGACGGAAACGATGTAAGGCTTGTCTAACCACCTCACTGGTACTGACATTCAGGGCCTTGGCGTGGGAATGAATCTGTTTTTTCTCTTGCGGTGTGACTAAGATGACGAGACGTTCAGTTTTCATGGTGAATAGAATATTAACATGTTATGGTAATGTTACTATGATATCGGTAAAATCACAACTGGTTGTCAAGACAGTAGCCTCGCCGAGAAAGAATCACTCGGTATAGTTGGGAGAGCATGCCAAAGCGGGGGCTAAGCGGCTTGTTTCATTTCCGGATACCACTGTTCGAAGGCTGGTCTGAGTTCGTCGTTCAGTGTTTTCGTTCGTAACTGCAACAGTAAGTGTGCGCCACGTTTCGTCCAGCGCATCTGCTGTTTCTTCACGAATCGTTTACTCACCACGTGATTGATAGTCGATTCGGCGATGGCACTGGAGATAGTTTCACCGTTTCGGTAGCGATCCCCGTAGTTGGGAATGAACGGTTTGTTCACGGCAATGTAGTGGCCGAATTCTCTGACGGCCTTGAGGAGTTTCTTGCGCTCAGGTGTGGTTTCATCGGTATCCAGATCCATCTCTATATCATCGATGGTTTGCAGGGCACGAAACACGTTACCGTGCCATAAATACCATTTCAGTCGCGCCAATTGTCGGGTGATATCCTCAACCCTATTCGGTGACTCAATTAATGCGATACCCTTGGCCATATTGTTCATCACGGTCAAGCGCATGGTGACGTGGAACCAGTCCAGCACATGTTCGGCTTGTGGGTTGAGATACAGCTGCAGATCGCGCACCGTGTCCCCACCGTCCGAGACAAAGGTCACCTGTTGATTCATCTGCATGTGCTGCGATTTGAACACTTCGAATACGCGGCGTTTGAGTTTGTTGTCGTACCGATTAACAAAGGCAAAACACTTCGATGAGTCGGTTTTGTTGGTACTTTTGCCGGCAATAACTTCGAACCAGCCTTCGGAACGCTTCGGTGCATCGCGAGCATGGACGTAACCACCGTCGAGTCCCACCGTTAAAGGGGTTGGTGGCGAGGTGCTGGAGCCCAGTCCCGTGGACAACCCTCGATGTACCGATGCTGTTCTTCGCCGAGTTCGCGTTCGGCACGCTCCGCGATCCGGTGTACGTGGCGCACGACGGTTGACGTGTTCACTACACACCGTCTAACGGCAACACGTCTTTCAATAAGTCCACGGTCAGCCCGTATGACATCAGCGACGCCCACTTACCCTCCAGATAAAGTAGCTCCGGCGCACTACGTTCGGGTAATAGCGTTGCTAGGGGACTGAAACTGTGCTGTTTTGTGGCGTTGTGGCAACCACAGGCATAGTAGCGGGGACTCGGTAGTGTCAGTTTGCCATACAGCGTGCGATACACAATGGTATGGTGGCCTTTGTGGGCGTGCTGCGCACCACAGTCCGGACAGTGTCGCTGCTGAGTCAGGTAATCGGCCACCTGTTCATTGGCCATCGTTGATTGAACTTGCCGTAACAGCCTCTTGGCTTCGGCTAAACTTAGGCCCAGGGTCTCAGGGGACAGCGTACCCCGGGTGAGACACGCAATGTCTTCGACGACTTTCAGCGCTGCTGCGTCCGATTCGATCACTATTTGGATGGTCACTTTCATGGTCTACACCTCCGTTTACAGGGTCTCCCATAGCCACGCGTCATCCCCTGATGCGTATTGTTCCAATCGACGATTCACCGCGCGCCGATCAAAGCGATCATCGTTGTACTGGCGGATTTTGTCTTCCACTTGTTCCAGATAGTCTTGCGGATCATCGTCTTCGATATCGAGAAGGTCGTCGATGACCATCATAGGGGAATGGTATTGTTCGTTTTCCATAAATGTCCACGGGCCACCGCAATCCTCCGGTGGGCATCGCCGCCGCCCGCCCATACACATGGGGTATGTGCGTTTTGGCTCTAACGGCAGTATCTTCTCAACGCGAACATCGTGCTGCCACAGATCACCGAAATCGTATTCATATAAGAACCGTTCGCGCTCACAAAACGGGAAGTCCGACAGCATAACCTTATCGGCACGATCAGCGAACGTCATACCGCCGTCGTGATAAACACCGTAATCTTTACCGTGAATATAAAATCGATTCAGATGGGTATCGCTCCAGCCCATGGCAATTTGGATCGTATAGCGCAGATCCGCAATGGTGCTATCGCTTCGCACCAAGACCCGACGCCAGATCGTCGGGCTGATCTCACGTAGAACGATATGAATCTGATAAACAGCGAGTTTATCGGCGCCCATGATGGAAACAGCTTATCATGAACCAATTTTCCGTCGCTCCTTATCCCAGCCCCCGTTTTGGCATGCTCTCCCAAGTTACATTGCGTAATTTGTTGATCTATCGGGGAGAGGTTCAGAGCAAACGACCTACTAGAGATCGAAGTGTTTTCCAGCTTTCAGGCAGGTATATATCAAAACCAGGATCAATATCAGGCGAAAAATGAATCCACCCGGCAGAAATAAGAGAATCAAAGCGCACCCACCCGCTACGGCGGTGGGTACTGGGTAGCGTTTAGCATATTCGATGATTTGGTCTTTCATGGTTAATGCACTCTCTGAGCAGTGTTGAAGAGTGTAAAGAAGTTATCTGTAGTTTGCTGCGCGAAATCCTCTAACGGCATATCTCGCAAATTCGCCACAAACTCCGCGGTATGACGAACAAAGGCGGGCTCATTGGTTTTACCACGGTATGGTACTGGCGCTAAATAAGGCGCGTCGGTCTCGACCAGAATGCGATCCAGTGGTGTTTTCAACGCCACTTCACGAATCTTTTCTGCGCTCTTAAACGTGACAATGCCGGAAAAGGAAATATAAAAACCTAAATCCAGCGCGCGGCGGGCAATCGGCCAATCATCCGCAAAACAATGCATGACACCGCCCACTCTATCCGCATTCGCTTCTTGCATGATGTTAATCGTATCATCACCAGCGTCACGCATATGAATAATAAGCGGTTTATCGAGGTGGTGGGCGGCCTCGATATGTCGATAGAAACGATTGTGTTGCCAATCCAGATCGCCGGTGCTGCGAAAATAATCCAAACCGGTCTCGCCAACCGCAACGATTTGGGGGTCTTGGCCAAGCTCAATTAGTTTATCGATATCGACGCTTTGTCCTGGTGATTCGTTAGGATGAACGCCGACGGAGGCAAAAATATGTTTGTGTTCATGCGCCAATGACAATACGCGTGGGAAATCCGCAAGATTCACCGACACACACAACATATAGGCGATATGATTTTTCTTCGCGTTTGTTAGAACGCTTTCTATGTTGTCGCCTAGGGGTTCGAAATCGATGTGGCAGTGTGAATCGACTAACTCCATTTACATGGTGTGGGTGGGTTTGGTCGATTGCAACATATCGCTAAGAAAAGATTCGATTTTTCCACGCACGCCATCTGCATCTTTGCCGGTAAACTGGATACCAATACCCGGTACCCGACGTCCATGCGCGCCTTTGGGTGTAATCCACGATACTGTTCCGGCGATCGGAATACGCTCGCTTTCGTAGGCGAGATTGAGCAATACAAATACTTCATCGCCGAACTGATATTTTTCTTCGGTAGGAATAAACAGTCCGCCGCTTTTTATAAACGGCATGTAAGATTCATACAAACCTTGCTGGCTTTCGATGGTCACCGACAAAACCGGTGGCCGTTTTTTGCCCTCGCCGTTCGTGTCTTTTGGGTTTTGTGCCATCTTGACTACCTATTGACGCATGCTGATCAAAGTATCTTCCAATAACAATGCCGGGTCGAGCGGACTATCCCCAAACCCTCTTGCTTGGCAGATTTTATCGTAAAAATCAAATAATTGTTGCAAATTCATGTGTCTAGATGCCTCTCCGCTATCGTTCATTGCGCCGAAACTTGATAGATCTTGCAATCCAGTTGTTGACGTAGAGGCCACACGTATTAACTGACTAATATATTGTTGTAGCTGTTTCAAGCTCTCTGCAACGCCGGGGGATTCCTTCCAACGAGCCGCAATAGCGAGTGGATCGCCCTGCCCGCTCAACAGATCCGCCGCGCTTTGGATCATTTCTTGAATTTGTGGATATGAGTTATTTTCGGCTAGGTTTTTTGCCACTAAGGGTGCGCCACCAGCAAAGCGGACGATTTCTTTCAGATATTTTTTGTACGATTCATCGAGTACTTGTTCCAACCAGGAAACAGTCGCGGCATTGTCGGGGCAGTCAAATATGAGTTGCGTACAACGACTGCGCACCGTGGCGGGTAAACGAAAAATTTCCTCGGTAACTAACAACAACATCGTTCGTTGTGGCGGTTCCTCAAGCAGTTTTAGCAATGCATTGGAGGCATTGACATTCATGTTTTCCGCAGGTGCGACGAGTGCAATTTTGTATTGCGAAGAATGCGCCGCATTGGCCAGTGTTGCGATGAGCTCACGAATTTGATCAACACCTATTACGGTTTTTGAAGGATGCCGGACGGCGTAGTTTGTCAGCAACGATAAATCTGTTCGCTCGCTGTCCTCTGCTGACAGCAATACATGAAAGTCGGGGTGTGTTCCGGCATCGAACAAAGTGCAGTTGCGACACTGGCCGCAAGGTTTTTTTGTAATTTCTTCTAACTCACACAAACGCGTTTTAGCGTAAACCTGTGCGAATTGTCTTTTGCCTACGCCCCCGGGGCCCGACATCAGCAATCCGTGGGTGTGACGTTCCCAACCCTGAGTTGTACGCTTCCAGGTATCGTTTAACCAGGGGTATAACTTAGACATGGCGATCAATAAAGTTTCGTAGAATTTTTTTCACCTGCTTGGTCACCCCGTCCGATGGTTGTTCGGCGTCGACTAGTTTGATGCGTTCCGGTTCCCTTTTTTGTGCCATTAAATAGTAGTCACGTACTCGGTTTTTGTAATCCTGATCCTCCAGTTCAAATCTATCGGCTTGTTTTTTCCTTTTCTGAGCACGGCTTGACCCAGTTTGCAGCGATAAGTCAAATAAAAGGGTAAGGTCAGGACGTAACTCGTTTTGAACCCATTGTTCGATGACGGCGATACGTTGATCTGTTATACCGCGCCCTCCACCTTGATAAGCGTAGGTGGCATCGGTGAAACGGTCACAAATAACCCAATTTCCTGACTCGAGGTTGGGACGAATGATTTCTTCAATATGTTGTACACGTGCCGCAAACATCAATAACAGTTCGGAGTCGGCGGCGATGAGTGTGTTGTCCGCTTGGAGAAGTAGCCCACGAATTCTTTCCCCTAGCGTGGTCCCGCCGGGTTCCCGGGTGGCATAGTACGATATGCCTGCATCGACCAAGACCTGTTGAATGGTGTGTATATGAGTTGATTTTCCGGCGCCATCCATGCCTTCCAACGTTATAAAGCAACCGCGTTTTACTTTTAGCTTTTGGGTATTGTTAAGAGTCACTTTTAAGCTGAAATTTGCGAACTGCGCGATTGTGTTGACTCAGCGTCTCAGAGAATACATGACTGCCATCACCGCGAGAGACAAAGTATAGTGCTTTGGTATCCGCCGGATTCAGTGCTGCCTTTACTGCGGCTGCGCTGGGTAGTGCAATGGGTGTGGGTGGTAAACCGGTGCGGGTGTACGTGTTGTAGGGGGTGTCGGTTTTGAGGTGTTCACGGGTGAGATTACCGTCAAATTCTGCCCCCAAACCGTAGATTACTGTCGGATCGGTTTGTAACAACATGCCTTTGCGTAACCGATTGATAAACACACCCGCAATTTGCGCTCGTTCGTCCGCTTGTCCAGTTTCTTTTTCGATAATCGAAGCAAGAATCAATGCTTGGTAGGGGTTTTCAACAGGCAGATCTTTCTGGCGCTCCTCCCAGGCTGCATTCAATACATGTTGCATGCGTTCATGAGCCTGTTCCAACAAGGATAAATCCGTTTGACCCTCGATATAGCGGTAGGTATCCGGAAAAAATAGACCCTCCGGATGTTTATCGGTTAATCCAAGACGCGCCATAACTTCTGTGTCACTAAGTTCAGTTAAGGTATGTTTAATCTTTTCTGCATCGGCGATAGCCTGCCGCATTTGAGCAAAAGTCCAACCTTCGAGAATGGTGAGCGCGTAGTCGACGACAGCTCCCTTTACCGTTTGTTTCAAAATCGAACGTAAGTTCGTACCTTCTTCAAACCGGAACTCCCCTGCTTTGATTTGCGATGCCACTCCTTCCACACGTGCTAAGACAACCAGTGAATAAGCTTCTTTGATAACACCCCGTTCACGCAAGGTTTGTGCGAGATGACGTACAGATTGTCCCCGCTCAATAACATAAGTTTGGTCGCCAGGTGATAACGGTCGTTCAATCGACCATTGGTAGTAGGCGAACGCGGCAACAACGCAGACGGCGCAAATGACCAATGCTGCAATGAGAGAAGCGAGTAGCGAACGAATCATTAGATGGCTTTGTTGTACGCGATAGCCATCCGCGGGTAGCTACCGAAGTCTGCGAAATACGACGGTTCCGTTGGTACCACCAAAACCGAAGGAGTTAGAAATCGCTATACTAATTTTCATATCACGTGCCGCATTAGGCACGTAATCCAGGTCACATTCCGGGTCCGGATCGGTCAGGTTTATGGTCGGTGGGACAACTTGATGATACAAGGAAAGTATTGTTGACACAGCTTCCACACCACCAGCAGCGCCAAGAAGATGGCCAATCATCGATTTGGTCGAGCTAATGGCTAAGGAATTCGCATGGTCGGCGAAGGAATTTTTAATTGCTAAGGTTTCTGCGATGTCGCCTTGGGGGGTCGACGTGCCATGAGCGTTAATATAATCGACTTCCTCGGCATTAATAGTCGAATTTCTTAACGCATTGTCCATACAACGGGATGCACCTTCGCCGCCGGGTGCGGGGCTGGTGATGTGATATCCATCCGCACTCATACCAAAACCGGCGAGCTCCGCATAAATTTTTGCACCGCGTCGCTGGGCAAATTCGAGTTCTTCCAGCACAACTACCCCTGCCCCCTCACCCATGACAAAACCGTCTCGGCCACTGTCCCACGGACGGCTAGCATGTTCCGGGTCTTCGTTACGCCGGCTGAGAGCGCGGGCAATGCCGAATCCCGCCATAGAGGTATGGGTAACTGCGGCTTCGGCGCCACCTGCAATCATCACGTCGGCGTCTCCATATTCAATTAAACGCCCTGCATCGCCGATTGCATGCGTGCTAGTAGTGCATGCAGTGACAACAGACAGGTTGGGCCCTTTCATACCGTGCATAATGGACACATTACCCGATACCATATTGATAATACTCATGGGAATATAAAAAGGTGAGACTTTACGATGACCGCGTTCATGGAACAGGGTTGTGGTTTTTTCAATAGTCTCCACACCACCGATGCCGGAACCAATGTACACACCGATGCGATCGGCATTCTCCTCGGTAACTTCCAATCCGCTGTCTTTAATCGCTTCGTTGGCAGCGGCAATACCCAGTTGAATAAAGCGGTCCATGCGTTTGGCGTCCTTGGCCGACATAAATTCCGTCGGATCAAAGTCTTTTACCTCGCCGGCAATGCTGCACGGAAACGCGCTGGCGTCGAAACGTGTGATTGCTCCGATACCATTGTCGCCGGCCAACAAACGCCGCCAATTCTCAGTTATGCCAATACCTAAAGGCGAGAGCATCCCCAAACCAGTGATGACAACACGGCGTTTACTCATCGTATCTAGTTTTTCTCATACCAATAGTGGAATGATTAGAACCGAACAGATGTCAGACTCAAGAAAAAGGCCGCCCACGCTACCGTAGGCGGCCTTCTATGCATTCTGAAACGGCTAACCGGATTTAGCGTTTTTCTCTATGAATTCGATAGCCTGACGCACCGTGGTGATTTTCTCGGCTTCATCGTCCGGTATTTCCGTATCGAATTCCTCCTCTAACGCCATGACCAATTCGACGGTATCCAGGGAATCGGCCCCTAAATCATCGACAAACGACGCATCGGCAGTCACTTGATCATCACCAACACCTAACTGCTCGACAACAATCTTTTTTACTCGTTCTTCAACACTCATCAGTGAATATGCCTCCTAACAAGGACTAAGGGATAAATAATTCGATCGGTGAGGCCGCTTTTGCCTCAGGGATGTTATTGGTGCGTCACACTCGAAAATTCAAGGGCGCATAGTTACCACAAAACGCGTTACAAAGTCTATCGACGGGCTTCGTTTTCCGCTTGTTTCCATAATAAGAAGTAACTGTAGGTATATTATATAACACATTGATTAATATAATTGTTTAATTCATATACATGCCACCGTTCACATGCAAGGTGGTACCGGTAATATAACTCGCAGCGTCGGACGCTAAAAATCCTGCAGCCGCGGCGATGTCATCCACCGAACCGAGCCTGCCGAGAGGTATTTTTTGCAATAACTGATTTGACTGTTCCTCCGATAAATCACGTGTCATATCGGTTTCGATAAACCCGGGTGCGATTGCATTGACGGTAGTACCGCGTGATGCGACTTCCTGAGCCAGCGACTTGGTAAAACCAATAACACCGGCTTTTGCCGCCGCATAATTGCATTGCCCCGCATTACCAGTGATACCTACAACGGACGTGATGTTAATAATGCGTCCACTACGTGCTTTCATCATGCCACGCAAACAAGCTTTACTCAGACGGTAAATCGACTTGAGATTGGTGGCCATGATGTCATCCCACTCATGTTCTTTCATGCGCATGAGCAGATTGTCACGGGTAATGCCTGCGTTATTAATTAATATGGTCGGTGCGCCGGTCGTTTCAACAATGTCTTTCAACACGTTATCGACTGCATTTTCGTCCGTGACATCCAAGGCAACGCCTTGACCCTGAATATTCTCGTTACTAAATGTTTCGTTGATGTTCGCAGCACCTTGCTCAGTCGTGGATGTGCCAACCACAATACCCTGTTGGCGTCCGAGTTCAAGCGCTATCGCTTGTCCGATACCACGAGAGGCGCCAGTGACCAAACAAATCTGATTGTTTAAGCTGCTCGATGTCATTTTGTCTTCAGTTACATTTCCAACATTACCGCGCCCCACGTAAAACCACCACCAAATCCCTCCAATAAAACTTTATGTCCTGGTTTTATCCGTCCGTCACGCACTGCGGTATCAAATGCCAGCGGTATGGACGCCGCGGACGTATTACCATGCTGGGCGACGGTTACCACGACCTTATCCATCGGTAGGTTGGCTTTTCTTGAAGTCGCGTTGATAATTCGAATATTCGCTTGATGGGGTACTAGCCAATCCAATTCGTCCGTGGTCATGTTATTCGCTTTTAACGCCTCCACCGCGAGTCGTCCCATATTGTTCACTGCCCATTTAAAAACTTCGCTGCCTTGCATAGTAGTGTACGCTTCACCGGCCATCACTTTTTTAAAATTATTGGAAACACCGACAGGCACGCACAACAAATCTTTGTATTGACCATCAGCATGCAGGTGCGTCGAGAGTATACCCGGTGACGCATCGGCTTTAACGACCATCGCCCCAGCGCCATCTCCAAACAAGACGCAGGTACCGCGGTCGGTCCAATCGATAATGCGGGAGAATGTTTCCGCACCAACCACAAGAGCACAGCTCGCCCCCCCGGTTTTTATGTACCGGTCAACCACATCGAGTACGTATACAAAACCGGCACAGACCGCTTGCACATCAAACGCGGGGCAACCGTGCAGATCCAGGCGCTGTTGTAGTAAGCAGGCGGTACTGGGGAAAACTTGATCGGCGGTTGTGGTGGCGACAACAATTAAATCGATATCGTTGATACTTATGCCGGCGGCATCGACTGCATTTCTAGCGGCTGTTTCCGCCAGATCGCATGTGTTTTCGCCGTCCGCCGCAATGCGTCTTTCAACGATACCCGTACGCGCCACAATCCATTCATGGCTGGTATCCACCATGGTTTCGAGTTCGGCATTGGTCAGGATTTTCGACGGCAGGTAGCTCCCCGTGCCGACGATTCGCGAGTAAGGCATTAGCTTCAATGACTACCAGCCAACGAACCTAACTCGTCATTAATACGTTTAGGGATATTGTTTCTCACTTCCGCTACGGCTTCCATGATGGCATATCCGAATGCCAATGCATCCGCGTTACCGTGGCTTTTAATGACGGTACCCCGCAATCCGATCAATGTTGCACCGTTATAGCGTCGGTGATCGACGCGCCGTCTGAGAGAATTTAATACGGGTAACGACAACGCACCCGTCAGGCGCGCCAGTAGATTGCGGTTAAATTCTTCTTTCGTAATTCCTGAAATCATTTGCGCTAATCCTTCACTCGTTTTGATGGCAATATTGCCGACAAACCCGTCACACACAACAACGTCGACGTCCCCGGTATATATTTCATCGCCTTCGATAAAACCGTGATAGTTTAAATTGCTGTTGCGAAATAGCGTCGCTGCCTGTTTTATTGTGTCATTGCCTTTGATGTCTTCAACACCGATATTTAACAGACCAACTGTGGGACTCAATATTTGCTCTAATGACTTCACCAAAATCGCTCCCATCACGCCAAATTGCAACAACATTTCTGCCGAACTGTCCACGTTAGCACCGAGATCCAACATATGTACGTGACCGTTGGTACGTGGTAGCGTGCTGACAATGGCCGGGCGGTCGATACCAGGTAATGTTTTGAGTACGAATCGTGCCGTCGCCATCAAAGCACCCGTGTTGCCGGCGCTAACACATGCCTGGGCTTGAGACTCCTTGACTAAATTAATGGCAACACGCATGGATGAATCTTTTTTCTTGCGCAACACAATCGAAGGCGATTCATCCATGCCAACAACCTCCGTGGCGTTGTGAATACTTATACGTTCTTTATCGAAATCGTTTTCCTGCTTGGCGAGTTCCTCGTTTAAGATTTCTTCCAATCCTACCAATATCAGCGACAAATCCGGTTCCCGGTGCAACAATTTGACAGCAGCCGGCACGGTAACGGATGGGCCATGATCGCCACCCATCGCGTCGATGGCAACCGAGATGTTCATCCAACAACTCCCGTTTGCGAAAAACAGGATTTATTTTGGAAGGGAACGCTCAGCGGCGTCCTACTCTTCGATGTCTTCTTCGTGTTCCCGAATGACTTTACGTCCGCGGTAATAACCGTCCGCCGTGATATGATGCCGTCGATGTAATTCACCGGAAACGGGATCAATAGACAGCGCGGATTCACTCAAGGCATCGTGAGAACGGCGCATATTTCGTTTTGAAGGCGTTTTACGATTCTGTTGTACAGCCATGATAATTCCTAGAATTAAGTTCTGATCGAAGAGCTGATAAATGGCAAACCATTAACAAAGCGCCGCAAGCAAATAAAAACCCGGAAAGTTGCGGTGTTAAAAACCGGCGCATCATATCGGCGACCGTTAACACTGTCAAAATCTTTCCAGTGATTGAGTTTGCAATGCGAAAAGACGCTGGAAGAAGAGGTTATTATATAAATAAAACAGTTAGTTAGCTAGAATCTTCTGTATGACCACTCGAATAATCTTGGCCTCGTCCTCGCCTTATCGGCGTGAACTAATGTCGCGTTTGAACCTGGTATTCGAGGTTATTTCCGCCGACATCGATGAATCCCGGCGCGATAGCGAAACCCCACAAGCCATGGTGGAACGTTTGGCCGTTGAGAAAGCCCGGGCTGTCGCACATGATAACAACATTGACCAAGGGTTGATTATCGGCTCCGATCAAACCGCTGAACTGAGTGGAGAGTTACTCGGTAAACCACGTGACCATACTCATGCCGTGGAGCAGTTGCAGGCGTGTTCAGGCCACAACGTGCGCCTGTACACGGCGGTAACAGTATTGAATCCACAGTCCGGTGTCATACAACACGATGTCGTTCCATTTGAGGTTGAATTCCGTTCCTTGACCTTGGCTACCATTGAAAATTACTTAAAAATTGAAAAACCCTACAACTGTTGTGGGAGTTTAAAAGCAGAAGGAGTGGGAATAGCGCTGTTAAAACGGCTCAGTGGCAATGATCCGACCGCCATTATCGGTCTGCCGTTAATCCGCTTAACCGAAATGTTGGCGAATGAAGGTGTGCAAGTCGTATAAAGTCGCGGATGTTAACGCAATTCTATATATTGATTTAACATTCTAATATTGAGTGTCTTGCCGATAGCAACACCCAGTTGCTCGGTGAATTGTTCAAAGAGATTCCCGGAAGGAGTGTAATCAACGACCGTTTCCTCACCAATCACATCGCGAGCCACCGACGCAACGCTGCCGAATTCGTCAATCAAGCCGAGTTCTTTGGCCTGTTCGCCGGTCCACATAAGACCGGAAAACGTATCATCGGTCTCGATCAGGCGATCGCCTCGGCCCTGTCTGACCGCATCAATGAACTGCTGATGTACCGAATCGACGAGTTCCTTGGCGTAGATTTCGTCGGTTGGCCGTACCGGAGAGAATGGATCCAACATGCCCTTGTTTTCACCGGCGGTAATCAAACGGCGCTCCACGCCGAGCTTCTCCATAGTGCCGACAAATCCGAACCCCTGCATCAATACACCAATTGAACCCACCAGACTGCCTTTATCCGCGTAGATTTCGTCAGCCGCCGCAGCCACATAGTAGCCACCGGATGCACATATGTCGTCGACAACGGCAAACAACGGTGTCTCGGGGTATTTTTCACGTAAGCGGCGAATCTCTTGATACATACGGTTGGATTGCACCGGGCTACCACCGGGGCTGTTGATTTTAACGACAACACCTTTGGTGTCCTTGCTCTCAAACGCGCGTTGCAAACTCTCAATCACCGAGTCCGCATCAACGTCGTTGTCCGGCCCGATAACACCGTTGATATCGATCAACGCAGTGTGCGCACCGATACTGGTGGTGTATTTACCGGCTACAAATACGACTAGGAAAAACAGCAAATACAACGCAAAAAACAGCTTAAAAAAGATATTCCAACGGCGCGCGCGGCGTTGCTCCAGTAAACCCTCGAATGCCAGACGTTCCACCACGGTGGACGGTGTTTCCAGGGGTTCTTTTTTCGATTTCCAGAATGCCATTTGTTTTGTCGCTCCCGCAAATAGTATCTGTTTGGATTAAGTTTCGAGGTGGTAGTTCGAGTCTTGCAGGTAAATTTGCCCGTCCCGTTCAACCACGGTTAACGAAATAAGCCCGCCGCCGTTACACGGCCCGCCAACACACACCCCAGTTACAGGATTATATATGGCGCCATGGGTGGCGCAAATCAAGTTTTCCCCTTCGGCATCAAACACATCGCCGGGATTCCAGTCCAACTCCATCGCCCGGTGGGCACATTCATTCAAATAGGCATAGACTTTGTTTTGAAAACGCACGACAAAGGCGCCCCTTATCCGTCTATGACGGTCTTGAACCTGGAAACGGACGGCGAGACCGGAAGATTCCACGTCTGAGCCGGCGCATATGCGTGAATCGGTGCCCATTACTGCAATTGATCGATAATTTCCCTTAATTCTGCAGGCAAGGGGGCGTCCACGCTGAGGGTAGTATGGTGACTTGGATGTAAAAAGCGGACGTTGTGGGCGTGTAAAAACAACCGGTACAATCCCTTGCCCTGCAGGTACTGGTTGAATACAGGGTCGCCATAACGTTGATCACCGGCGACGGGATGCCCGATGTGAGCCGCGTGAGCACGTGCCTGGTGGGTACGTCCCGTGCGTAATTGAATATCAACGAGGACGGTTTTTTTGAATTTGCGTTGGGGAGAAAATTCGCTTACCGCCGCCCGCCCGTTGCGCTCGATGCGGATGCGGTGCCCGGTGGCTGTGTTGGAATGCCGAGCCAAGGGGGCATCGACCTCCCGTCTCCCACCCTGCCAGGGATTTGCCAGCAACGCTGAGTAATGTTTTTCTATGGTGTATTCGGCATCGCCCCGGAATTGCCCATGCAAGTGCAGCAAGGCATCGCGATTTTTTGCCAACACCAAACACCCTGACGTGTCTTTGTCGAGGCGGTGCGCGAGTTCCAGAAACTCGTTTTCGTCCCGCACCAGACGCAACGATTCAACTAAGCCGCCTTCGATACCGCTACCACCATGCACTGCTACCCCTGAGGGTTTGTTCAATACTAAAAGGTCATGGTCCTCAAACAATATGTGTTTAGATAAACGTTCGCCCAGTGGTTTGCTCCCGGTATTCTGACTATCGGCGAAGCGCAGTGGTGGAATTCTCACTTCGTCACCCGACGCGAGGCGATCACCGGGTCGCGCCCTGGATTTGTTAACGCGCACCTCTCCCCGGCGTACAATTCGGTAAACATGGCTCTTGGGTACGCCCTTGAGATGACTTAGCAGAAAATTGTCCAGACGTTGACCGGTATTATTGCGATCCACGGTCAAAATTGACACAGTGTTGGCTTGAATAGTGGGTTTGGACACGTTTGTCATCATAGCAGATTGATGCTTAGCCACACCGTTGCTATAGTTAGTGCCTGCCGGCGAAGTCGCTTGGCAACGCAAAGATTTCTTAAGAATCTGTAACGGTTTCAAACCACTGGGACACACCCCCGGTGGAATACGAAAGACGCGGCTGCGGCGATGCCGCTGCAAAAGAATCACATCCGGTCTTTCCAAGCCAAGGGTTTAGCATTTCCCGCCCTGTTTACAGGGAGATGCACGGATTAGACGTAGCGTTGTAAGTTTAAGAGAAGTGATGGGTCGTCTGTAAGTATCGACCTTAGCTGTTCGTCAGCCGCAGCACGGAATTACCCGTAAGACTGCGCGGAAATGGCCGAAACAATTAGATGGATTAGTTCTCCAGCGCTGCGTCGGAAGGTTTTTACAATGAAAAGAATGTTGTTTAACGCAACTCATCCGGAAGAGTTGCGCGTAGCTATCGTGGATGGCCAAAAACTGTTGGATTTAGATATCGAGTCGGCGGTCCGCTCACAAAAGAAAGGGAATATCTACAAGGGCAAGGTCACCCGCGTCGAACCCAGTCTGGAAGCGTGTTTCGTCGACTACGGCTCCGAACGACAAGGGTTTTTGCCTCTTAAGGAGGTCTCCAGGGCCTATTTTATAGACTACGATCCCTCCACGCCTATGGCCCAAGTACGTATACAGGACGTAATCAAAGAGGGCCAAGAACTCATTATTCAGGTGGAAAAGGATGAACGCGGATCCAAGGGCGCCGCGCTGACCACCTTTGTCAGTCTGGCCGGCCGCTATCTGGTGTTAATGCCGAACAATCCCAAGGGTGGCGGAATCTCACGCCGCATAGAGGGCGAAGAACGCGCCGAACTGCGGCAAGCGCTGTCCCAGCTTGCAGTGCCCACCGAGCATGCCCTGATCGCGCGAACCGCGGGTATCGGTAAGACACTGGAAGAACTGCAATGGGATCTGGATTATCTGCTGCAACTGTGGAAAGCGATCGAATCAGCCTCCGCGGAGCGGGCTGCGCCGTTTCTGATTTACCAGGAGAGTAATTTGGTAGTGCGCGCTATTCGCGATTATCTGCGCAATGACATCGCGGAAATCATTATCGATGACGCAGGCGTTTATGACCGCGCAACGCGGTTTATGCAACAAGTCATGCCGCATAACCTAGCCAAGTTAAAACAGTACCAGGACAACGTCCCGTTGTTCTCGCGTTTTCAGATTGAACATCAGATTGAAGCGGCGTTCGCCCGTGAAGTGCAATTACCATCCGGTGGTTCCATTGTCATCGACCATACAGAAGCCATTGTCACGATCGACGTCAATTCGGCGCGCTCGACCAAGGGCGCGGATATCGAAGAAACCGCCCTACAAACCAATTTGGAAGCGGTGGACGAAATTGCCCGTCAATTGCGTATACGGGATTTGGGCGGGCTCATCGTTATCGACTTGATCGACATGACTGTGCAACGCAACCAACGCACGGTCGAAAACCGGCTTAACGAGGCGTTGCATATCGACCGCGCACGGGTGCAAGTTGGTCGTATATCGCGTTTTGGTCTGTTGGAAATGTCACGTCAGCGTCTGCGAGCTTCTTTGGGCGAATCCAACTACCGTGTGTGTCCGCGGTGTGACGGGATGGGACATATTCGCAGCGTACCGTCCGGAGCATTGAGTATTTTACGCATCCTGGAAGAGGAAGCGCTGAAAGAAAACACCGAGGCTATTCATGCCCATCTGCCCATAGACACCGCGACTTACCTGCTAAACGAGAAACGCCATGAAGTCAACATGATCGAGACACGCTTGGCGACGCGTATGGTGCTGATTCCATGTTCGGATCTGGAGAGTCCGCATTTCAAAATAACTCGGCTACGTAGCGAAGACCTCAGCGACGATTACGATACAGTCAGTTACAAGATTGAATTACCTGAGGAGGAAGCACAAACCGTTGTCTCTTCGCAACCACTCGCAATCCAGGCCCCTTCCATCACCCAGGAACATATTGCCGCGCCAGCACCGCCTGCCAGAGTGGAGCCGACGGCAAAAGAGAGCACTGAAAGTAAAGGTCTATTGAAACGGTTCTGGGAGTCTTTGATGGGAAGTAAGGATGTGGAAGAGGAAAAGACTGAAACCAAAACACCGACACCGCAAAAACGCCGGCAACCTTCTGGAAACCGAGGACGCAGACCACGTCAAGATGGCAGGCGTAATCGCCCGCAACAACGGCGAGGTGGTGGCCGCAATGACCAACAGCAAGGCGCGGGCAGCGACAAGCAACGGCAAAGACGTTCGCGTCCGAATAAAGGGCGTGGTCGCGGTGGCGATACAAAATCCACTAGTAAACCAAAAAACGGCTCCGGAAATCAGTCCGCACAGCGAAATCAAAAAGCCGCTGCGCCGCCGACAATAGAACCCAAAGCCGTACAAAAGTCCGTCCAGGATTCCGCTCCGCCACCGCCAGCTAATTCCACCTCGGCAACGTCTGCCGCGAGTGATGAAACGCAGCCGGTGCAAATGGCGGCATCATCGAATAATACAGCGGGTTCTACCGTGGTCACGGACGCCCAGACCGGTCGTTAGATTCGAGGCATCAGGGTAACACTGGAGTTTCAGAACTACCCTAACTTGGTTCGAACACTGCAATCGATTCAATATGACTGGTGTGCGGAAACATGTTCACAACACCTGTCTTCGTTAATCGGTATCCAAGATGATTGACCAGCAATTCGCTATCACGCGCTAAAGTTGCCGGGTTGCAGGATACATAGACCATGCGCTCAGGTAGAAACTGTGGCACCAGTTGTTTAATGGCTTCGATGGCGCCCGAACGTGGTGGGTCCAGTAGAAGCTTGTTGGGCCGTGTATCTAGGTCGAGAACGAACGCTTTGTCGAACAAATCAGTTTGTTGGAAACTAGCGTTCTCTAACTCGTTAAACCGTGCGTTGGATATCCCACGTTGTACCAAGGCCAGGTCACTTTCTATGCCAACCACCCTTGCCGTTTGCCTTGCTAAGGGCAAGCTAAAATTTCCTAATCCGCAAAACAAATCCAACACGGTATCGTGTGGGGAGGGCGCTAACAGTTGTAGCGCACGGGATACTAACTGCTGGTTGATGTCGGCGTTGACCTGAATGAAATCCGTGGGGGAGAAAAACAACTTTATCTCGAATTCCGGCAGTTCGTAGTACAGGGGTGACGGTTTTTTAGGCGCTAGTGGTTTGATCGTATCCACACCACCGGGTTGTAACCAAATTTGTATGCTTTGCTGATTTGCGAAATGGATTAGCTGCTCATGGTCGCTTTTGGTCAGAGGTTCGAGATGGCGGAAAACCAAAGCTAGGTCGTTGTCACCGGCGGCAATTTCAATTTGCGGTATACGAATCTTGCAACTCAGTCCCTCGACAAGTTCATGTAATGCCGGTAATAGTTTCGAACAACGCGCGTCCAGTGTATGACAATCTTCAAGCGGCGTAATATAGCTTTTGTTACGCTCACGAAACCCGACCAGTACACCGCCTTTTTTCTCGACATAACGAACACCGAGTCTGGCTTTACGTCGGTAATGCCAGACCGGGCCTTGTATGGGTTGCAATAAGCTCTTGGGTTTTACGTTTCCCAACCGTTGCAAATTATCGAGCAAGGCTTGTTGTTTGTGTTCAAGTTGCTCATTGGCATGCAGATGTTGCAGGGAACAGCCACCACAAATTCCAAACACTTCACATGGTGCATCGACCCGCCCTGATGAAGCTTCCAAAATAGACAACACTTTTCCATCGCAATGAGAACGGCGTGAGCGCTTAATGACAAACTCGGCAACGTCTCCAGGTAACGCACCTTCGACAAACACAACCTTGCCGTCAATACGTGTCACCCCGCGCCCATCATGACTCAAAGACTCGATACGCGCTTGATGTTGGTCGCCACGCATGGTTAGGTTAAACCGGCTCGAGCCAGAGCTCGAGAAATTGTTCGAGATGGGGTTTGCCGCTTTCCTTCAGGTGTTCACGAACGGTCTTGCATTCCTTTTGCCAGGTCTTTTGGCTCAACGATCCTCGTGATAATTGCCAACGTAGGTAAATTAGGTACGTATTTAGGACATCGCTTTCGCAGTAGTTACGAATGTCTTCCAATTTGCCGTCCAGATAAGCATCCCATACCGCCCCACCACTCATGCCTTGTTTACCCGGCAGATTTAACAATACCGCCATTTCGTCCAGTTTCGCCGCTGCGCGTAATTGATAACCGGACAAAACGTCCATCAAGTCGGTATGGCGCCAATGAAAACGGTTCAAATAATTGTTCCATTTGAAATCACGATCATTGTCCCCAGTATCCCAATACCGTGGTGCCACCACACCGTAAATCAGACTGCGATAATGCAGGACTGGCAGGTCAAAGCCGCCGCCGTTCCATGACACCAGGATCGGGGTGTAACGTTCAACCCCTTCAAAAAAACGCGTAATTATTTCTTCTTCGTTGGAATTGATATCACCTAAAGTCCAGACTTTGAACGTATCGCGGCTACGCAACGCCACTGAAATAGCGACGACGCGTTGTAAATGATGCGGCAAAAATTCACCGGTGTTAGTCGGTGTGCGTCGCACCGCTATCATGGCGCGAACAACATCTTCGTCGTTTATATCACCTAGATCATACAGACGACGCCCTGCTTCGATATCCGGAATAGTTTCAATATCAAACGTTAGAACATTCATTCATGCAAACCCATGTCTTACATAGACTCAAGATAGTCGATAACTAGTTGTACCCGGCGCGTGCCTTGATATTCATTGACATCCAACCGGTAGGCCGCGCGAATCTGATTAAACTGAGGAACCGTTTGCCCCGGTTGAATCAAGCGAAATGCGATGGCATCTAATGTTTTGTTGGTGTTTTCCGGTTGTAAACTCATTTTTAAATGCTGTTCACCGACGATGCGTTGATTGATTACATCGAACACGCCATCGAACAAGGGTTCAGGAAAGTCTTTTCCCCACGGCGCGGCGCGGCTCAATAATCCGGCCAGTTCGAGATTAAAGTCTTTTTCGTGTAACTCCCCATCGGTATGTAACTTGCGGTCCAAATCATTCTCATTCAGCAGATCGCCCAGGGTCGATTCGAATATTGTTTTGAATGCTGCGAAGTTTTGTTTCTCGATACTTAACCCAGCTGCCATAGCATGCCCCCCATACTTTGTAATCAGCCCCGGTTGCCGTACATCCATGAGTTGGAACAAATCGCGTATGTGCAAACCGGTAATCGAGCGCGCCGAACCTTTTAATTCACCGTTTTTCCCTGGCGCGAACGCCACTACCGGGCGATGGGTACTGTCTTTTATTTTGGATGCCACCAGACCGACAACGCCCTGATGCCAGTCCGGTTCGTACAGACAGAACCCCAGCGGCATAGTACTCGCCTCGCCATGATTGAGTGTGTCTACAATGGCATTGGCTTGTTCTTGCATGTCCGACTGGATGGCACGTCGTTCAGAATTAATTTCGTGCAATTCCTGAGCCAAATGGCGGGCGCGTTTGGGATCGTCGGTGAGCAAACATTCGATACCGGTAGAAATATCATTTAGACGTCCGGCTGCATTCAAACGGGGCGCGATATAGAAACCTAAGTCCGAGGCTGTGAGACAATCGGTGTCACGTTTACTGACTTCAGCCAGCGCCTTAATCCCTGGCCGACAACGATTTTGGCTAATACGCGCGACTCCTTGAGCCACCAGCACGCGGTTGTGCTGATCTAAACTCACCAGATCAGCCACCGTTCCCAGCGCGACTAAATCGAGGTATTCCGCGAGATTCGGTTCCACAATACTGCTTTGGTTAAACCAGTCCTTGTCTCGCAGGTAGCTTCGCAAGGCCGTCATGACATAGAAGATGACACCTACACCGGCCAGCGATTTACCTGGAAATGGATCGTTTTGCAGATTCGGATTTATGATGGCGCTCGCGTCTGGGCGGATTTCCGCTGGCAAATGATGATCGGTAATGATGACGTCGATATCTTTGTCGCGCGCGTGTCTGACACCATCGACACTGCTAATGCCATTGTCCACTGTGATAATCAAATCAGGCTTGTCTTCTAGTGCAACATCGACTATCGCCGGCGTCAAGCCATAACCGAAGTCAAAACGATTTGGGACTAGATAGCTTACCCGCGCCGCGCCCATGGAGCGCAAGGCAAGCAAAGCTACTACTGTGCTGGTAGCGCCATCGGCATCAAAATCACCAACTATTAGTATCTTGTGGTTATTTCGTATAGCTGCTTCCAGCAATGCAATTGCATGATGTATGCCTCCAAGTAAATGAGGTGACGGTAATCGGTTAAGGGAATAGTTGATTTGACTCGTGTTATTCACGCCACGCGCGGCAAACACCCGGCGCAATACCGGATGCAAGGACGATGCGGAATCCTCGAACAATTCACCTTGGGGCAACTCGCGCCGGACAATTTGTTTTTTATACCGCATTCGAATTATTGAAGCTCATCCCGTACCAACCGACTGACGGTCACATTCGTTGCGAATGTGATGTGACAAAATCGCGTTCGAGTCTTGCTCAGGTACGGGCAAATGTGGCGCGAATGGACACGGTGTTGGTTTGCGCACGGCTAACGGTAACGCTATTCACATCAATGCCGCGTTTTTGCAGCAAGTCGATCCATTTCAACCAATTATCGAAATACAATTCATCTAACCAAACTTGCACCGAGTTATTCTCGGCGGGTTGCATACGTTTAATGGATTTGCGTATCGTGGCTTGATTTGCGGTTTGCTCTATGACCGTCAATAAGGGCATAGCTTGACCGGCCCCTCCCCCACCTGGTCGTTGTTTACGCAACGCCTGAACAACTTTTAATTGTTGTTTCATCCACGCCAGGGTTTCTATTTTTTGCGGTACCTGCGCGCGCAAACGGTTGAGTTCTTTGTGCCACGGCTCCCACACGATGACGTAAAACAGGATCGCCACCACGATAATGCCGCCTAACCCTAATGTCAGTTGTTCGCGGTTACTCAGTGATCGCCAATATTCCGATAACGCATTCATAACGGTTATGTTTGGGTCCAGCTAAGTTTAAAACGGCCACTGACTTTATTGTCTTGGGAGCCGGATGAGATTAAATCTACTACAACGCCCGGTTGCGACTCAAAGAATTTTTGTAAACGATCGAGGCCTGCGAAATCGGTCACCGAACAAGTAATGGTCATTTCGTTGTTGCGAAAAACTATTTCTTGCAGGTTACTGCGCGTAGCCGGTATGGATTTGGCCACCGCGGACAATAATTGCGCGAACTCGCCACTACCGGTGTCGCCGCTTTGCAGTAATTCAAGTTGGCGTTCCATTTGCGCACGAGGATTCACCACCCGGGGAATATCAGGAAAAGCCCAGTTGAAAATCTGGGTAATCTGCCTATCCATTCGTGCATTCTTTTTTTTAAGATACCAATATTCCGCGCCATCGATACCCATCTTTAACAAAAACCCCAAAGCTAGAACGATAGCCGCCGCCTTGAGTCCAGCATTGCTTTGTTGACGATGTAAAGGGGTAAACTCACCGGTCAACAGGTTGGCGGCAACAGCGCCGCCCGATTGGTGATTCAACCAATCAATAAAGTTATCACCGATATTCCATTCGTTTACCATACCGCCGCCCGCTGCGATAAATCGACGGGCCAAATCCACGTCATTTACTGCTACCGCCGTGGATTTATCTTCCAGCTCCGACCACCATAAATCTGCATCGTCCGCATCCAGTACGAGTCCGCCATGTTTACCTTCACGAATACAAACTCTGCCGTCATTCGTTTTCGCTACGGTAGTACGGGCCTGTGGGTGCAAGGGTAACAACAAATATTCGGGTATAATTTCATCCAGCGTTATACCCACCTCGCCAAATTCGTCCACCCAGCGACGAAGTGTTTGTTTTGCGGTGACAGCGACTTTGGATTCCCCACCCGGTGTCCATTCGAGCATGGAAAAATGCAACTCGTCGATATCTTCTGACAATGTATCTTCCAGACTATAAGGAATCGCTGCTTCGACTTTACGGCGGCGCCGCGATGGAATGGTGGTCGAACGGGTGAGTACGGAATCGCCGGGCGCCACGCCAATGACGGGGCCTGACTTGTTCGGCAAAACCAACTCTTGCAGTGACTGCGCAGTACCGCGATTGACCACATCGCCGCGTTTATCGATCTCAGCCCATAGATAGGGTGCGCGTAAGGAAACATACACCGTCATGACAGGCCTCGCCTGCGGCGTACAACACGCGCTACTTCCGTTCCTTTGTCCCGTTTCACTAGGCTTTCGAGTTTAAACAATATCCGGCCAAATTGGGCGTCGCTGTGTACATCAAAATAATCACTGCTTACAGTCATCAAGGTTTTTAATTGGTCGGTAGCGATTCCAGCGAATACAGGATCGATAAACGCGACGTCTTCACTTTCAAAGGGCGTCTCGCTTCGAATTGCGACAAAACCTTGAAAATCCGCGTTTAACAATTCAGGATGCAAGCTGCGTAAAACCAACTCAGAAGCGGTGTTAACATTGATTTTGGTATCGGTTGCAGGCAAAACGGTTATGTAGGGAATTAGCTTGCGCAACTCGTTTAAACCAAAGCCTTTTACCAATAGTAGCTCGCCAACATCGTTAAATGCTTGATTGGCTGCACGATAAGGCGGCTCGAACAATTGGTAGTCAGAGTCCTCCGCACCAAAACTGCTGTTTAAAACCGGGCCGTCGCCGTTCTCTGGATTGTCAATCCAATCGACAACCGCTGCCGCGATCTGTGGTTCCAGGTCGAGGTTTTGTAAAAGACGTTCAAAAGCCTCAAACCAGGGAGACTTTACCGGCGGTTGACTGGGGTCTTGATTCGGCGTAAGTGCGTTTTCAAGATTGTTTAAGTTAAATAGACCTTGTTGGTCAATAACCGCAGTTTTTAACGCACCGTCTTCTACTTTAACACCACCGCTTTCATCGAGTTTGTTCCAGTCTTCGTTAAGGTGGTCGTATTCGTTGTCTATTAGATCGCGTTCCAGGACTTTTAACGCCCATTGTTCGGATGCTGTGGCTGCTTGGTAGCTTTGTTCCAATTCACGTTGGTTGCTGACTCGCCGTAACGCCATGTGTTCATCTTCCACCATGTACACCGACATGGTGGTCAGCAAGACAAGAATAAACAACACGGTTAATAGTGCTACACCGCGGGAATGTCTAGGAACCATTTGCTACCTCCAACAAACGGCGGTACTCGGCGCCACTATCCAGGGTTGCCAGCAGCTCTATGCCGTACGGGAGTTTTTCTGCAGTCCATTCATCTTGTGACTTCATGCCTTTATCATCTGACCAGTCGTAAAATATCAGTTCTAATTCGGCCATATTTTCGAATATCAGACGCTGGTTTTCCGGCGTATCGACATCGCGGTCCAATACCGGCCAATAGACCCGGTAAACATCGCCGTTGATCAGACGCCAGGAAACCCGTTGCAGCCGATACCAATCCGGTGAATTAGGATCGGGCAGCGCAGTGGTAAAACGGATTAACTCGCCATCTTCCAAATCACCGCCGGACGAAGCCACGACCGCCAATTCAGTATCGCCAAAATCGTCACGCACAGATCGATCGGTCATAAAACGAAAATCCTGTTCGACTAACGAAAACAAAAATTGCAATTCGCGCAAATCTCCATGACGTTCCGACAAATTATCCCGAGTATTCAAAAATTGAATTAATGCGCCGTAGGCAATCACTGCGATAATGGCAAAGATGCCAATGGCAATGGCCATTTCGAGAATAGTAAAGCCACAATGGCGCTTCATTGCGTTGCCGCCTCAGCATTTTGATTTTGTCCCTCATCATCGCCGCCCGAATCCGGCGGCACCTGGTTATCAGGCTGTGAGTTTGGGTTCGGATTGGCTGATGGTTTCTTATAGCGTGTGATATAGCCAAACAAACTCGCGCTTTGCTTCTGAGTATTCTTATCGCTGAATACCGAAATATCGACACGAGCTAAATCCTTGTCTGGCGTAGTGCTGAATTTTTCTTTTGTGTACCAGGTGCGTCCAGCCATAGTCACAGTATTTTGCGCTTGCGAACCTGCCCGCCAGCGCCGCTCTAACCGAATTTCCGCCAATCGATTGCTGGCCACCCAGTTGGCTACCAACCGGTCCTCCACCGCTTGGGTCATGCTGACATTCCCTACCATGCTTTTGGCAACCGCTACTAAACCGACTGCAACGATACTCAATGCCACCAATATTTCCAGCAGCGTGAACCCCGACGATCGATTGGGTAATCTAAATCGTTTCAACAGCGGTTTCTTGAAACTGCAGGTTCTGCCCGTCTTGTAAGCTGACGGTGTAGGCCAAATCATCGCCTGCAACAGTAAACACAAAAGGTGTAATATCACCAATGGTGTTTATTATGATGTACTTAGGCGGTGATTTTTCCTTTTCATCTTTTTCTTTATCGTCGTCATTTTCATCCGCACCGGCTTGTGCCGCGATTTCGACTTTAACGGACAAATATTCGGGCACATGCCGGGTGCGTAACACATCGTCATCGGAAATGGCTGACCAGGTACCACCCGGACGCATAAAACTGTAAGTATTGTCCTCGACTTCGACTGCGATGCCGATGGTGCGGCCTGTAAGCACGCTTTCGCCGCGCACGTGCTCGACCAAAGCCATAAAGCGCCGTGCTTCCTGTTCCGCGATTTGATCGGGGTCGCGCTGCAAATTGACCGTCACCAAGGTTACCGTAATGCTGATGAGTAATACCACCAGCATGATCTCAATCAGGGTAAACCCTTGGTAGCGCTGTAACGGCATAAACAAACGACGTTAATTATCTTTCATCGATATTCCAGTTACCGATATCCGCGGCTATTTCGGTGCCACCATTCTGACCATCGGCTCCGTAAGACCAAAGATCAAATTCCATTTTTTGGCCTGGAAACAGATACTGATAATCGTTACCCCAGGGGTCTTTTGGCAACCGGTCGATATAACCACCTTCCTGCCAATTTTTCGCATTGGCCGGTTTGGATATCAGGGCTTCCAGACCCTGACCGGTTTCGGGATAATTAAAGTTATCCAGTTTGTAGAGTTTTAGCGCGCTGGACAAAGCCTGAATATCGGCGGTCGCCTTCGCAGCCATGGCTTGTTCCTGCCGCCCTAAAACACGCGGCAGTATCAAGGTCGCCAGCAGCCCGATAATGACAACCACGACCATAATTTCAATTAAAGTAAATCCTCGTTGACGCATCTTTTTCCTCATTGAATCAATTGGTTCAGATCAAATATTGGCAACAGTATAGCCAATACGATGGTGAATACGATTCCCCCCATTAACAATATCATTATTGGTTCAAATAGTCTGACCGCAATGCTAATACGGGATTCCAGCTCCCGTTCCAAGGCAGTGGCGGATTTTTCCAGCATGCGGTCAAGCTGGCCGCTGCGTTCGCCGCTGGCAATCATTTGTGTGAGCAAGGGCGGAAACTGTTTGCTACGCGCGATGGCGCGGTTCAGGCTGACACCCTCGCCGACCTCGCTGGCGGCGGTTTGTAAAGCCTTGCGCAACACGCGATTCACCACTACCTCCGAACTCGCCTTCATGGCGGAGAGCAAGGGCACACCGCTGCCCACCATGATAGCTAATGTGCGCGCCATGCGCGCCGTATTCGCGCCACGGGAAAGGCGCCGAATACCGGGGGTCACTAAAAACAGTCGGTGCAAAAAATAACGCGGGATCGGTTGGCGGAAGATAATGGTCAGGGCAATGATAATCACGAGTAGAATGCCACCCATGAACAACCCGTATTGTTGTATAAATTCGCTAATTGCGATCAGGAGGCGTGTTAACAGGGGTAATTCCTGGCCGGTATCCTCGAACACTTTGACCACTTTTGGGACTACGTAGACCACCAGACCGGCAACTATCAGTACTGCAACCACGATTAAAAAAATAGGATAAATCAGCGCACCACCAATACGTTCGCGTACCGCCTGCCGGGTTTCGGTGTATTCGGCTAAATGATCCAACACTTCGGCCAGACGTCCTGTTTCCTCCCCGGCCGCGACCGAGGCGGTGTAAATCTCCGGAAAGCTTCTTGGATAAGCCCGCAGCGCTTCCGCCATACTGCGCCCTTCCATGACCATGGAGCGGATGCCACTGAGAGTGGATTTGGTTTGATGGCCTTCGGATTGTTGTATTAAACCCTCTAAAGACTCTTCAACCGTTAGGCCAGAGCTTAATAGAGTAGCGAATTGCCGGGTTATGACCGCGAGTTCCGTGGAACTGATTTTACGCCGCCGCGAACCGTGCGTGGGTGTCGTGGTAGATGTGGTTTGCTGGTCTTTGACTCCGACTACCGATAACGGCGTCAGCCCGTCATCACGCAGTTGCTGCCGTACCTGGCGTGCAGTATCGGCAGAGGCGATACCTTTTTTGGTTTTACCCCGGGCATCCAGTGCCTGATATTCAAATGCACCCATGATGGAATAGTTACCGACTCAAACGCTATACGCCACTCCGGTGCCAGTGACATCAAGTATCACGCGTGACGCGTAGTACTTCCTCAAGACTGGTTACTCCCGCGAGCACTGCGTCAAACCCGTTTTGCATCAAACTTTTCGAGTTCTTGCGCGCATAGGTGATCATGTCATCTTCACGGCTGCCGTCGTGAATCATAGTTCGTAATGTTTCATCGGTGACGATTAACTCATAAATACCGGTACGGCCGCGGTAACCCGTATAGTCGCAATCGCTACAACCGACCGGTTTGAACAATTGCGTGTTGACACCCGCGCCGATGCCTAGAAGTTCCCGCTCACTGGCATCGGGTGTATAGGATTTACGACAAGAAGCACATAATTTCCGCACCAGCCGTTGTGCCAGGGTAGCCAGTAGACTGGAAGAGATCAAGAATGGTTCCACACCCATGTCTACAAGGCGGGTTATGGCACCGATCGCAGAGTTAGTATGTAAGGTCGATAACACCAAGTGACCGGTCAAGCTAGCTTGCACCGCAATTTCAGCGGTCTCCAGATCACGAATCTCGCCTACTAACACGACATCGGGGTCTTGCCGCAGAATAGAACGCAAACCGTTGGCGAAGGTAAGATCAATTTTTGAATGCACCTGAGTCTGACCGACACCGTCAAGATCGTATTCGATGGGATCTTCAACGGTAAGGACATTGAGCTGCCGGCGGTCGAGCCGCGTCAAACCAGCGTACAAAGTGGTGGTTTTACCCGAGCCGGTTGGGCCGGTGACTAAAATAATACCGTGGGGTGTGTGAATCAGACGGTCAAACAAATCGCGGATAGCATCGTCCATTCCCAACTCGGTGAGATCCAGACGCCCGCTTTGCTTGTCGAGAATCCGCAATACCACACGCTCGCCATGTTGCGTCGGTAAGGTTGATACACGAACGTCAATCGGGTTACCACCGACGCGCAACGAGATACGCCCGTCCTGGGGCAAACGTTTTTCGGCAATATCAAGTTTCGCCATGACTTTTAACCGCGACACCAAGGCACCATGCAATGCTCGTTGTGGTTGCACCACATCGCGTAGTACGCCGTCGACCCTGAAACGTACGACCGAGCGTTCTTCAAACGCTTCAAGATGGATATCCGACGCATTTTCGCGAATCGCCTGAGTAAGCAGCGCATTGATTAACCGGACAATGGGTGCGTCATCTGCTGTTTCCAGCAAGTCCATGGTTTCAGGCAATTCGTGCGCCAACATGTCTAGGTCGACTTCCTCACCCAGATCTTCGACCATTTGCGTGGCTTCGGATTGGCCTTTGTCATAAGCGAGCCGCAACACTCTTTCGAATTGTTCGCCGGGCAGTTCATGCCATTGCAAACCGGCCGATAAACGGCGTCGCAGCTCGGTGACAACCGCTAGCGGTGGTTTACTAGCGCACAAAACTTGCACCTTGTCTTTTTCTTGGCACGCCGCTAGCACACCATAGCGTTTCGCATATTGGTACGGCAAAACGGTGACCCACTCGGGATCGACCCGGTTTAACCAATCGGTGGCGATTTCGGGTGTGGCCAGTGAGGGGGCGACAGCCATCGGATTACCTTCTGTTGTCTAAATCATCTTCCCAGCGAATGGTCGGCAATACCGGTGGTTTGGCTTTACGTATCATTTGCCGGGTTTCCGGTAACGACCTTGCTTCAGTTCCTTGTAAATATTCATAGCGGTCGCGGGTATACGCAGCCAGGTCCTCTGGGGTTCGGATAATCTTAGGTTTCAGGAATACCATGAGATTGGTTTTAACCGCTCTTTTCGTCTTTTTACGAAACAATGCGCCCAGCACAGGGATTTTTCCGATAACTGGCACCCATTCAACCGTGTCCTGAAAATCATCCTGAATGAGTCCGCCCAATACAATGATTTGCCCGTCGTCAACCTGTACCGTTGCGTCAATGGAGCGCCGGTCGGTGATGAGATCGGCAGCACCTTGCACAACCGTGGGGCTGACACTGGAGGTTTCCTGTTCGATCTCTAACTGAATGGCGCCGCCTTCGTTGATTTGCGGTGTTAAACGTAAGGTTAAACCCACGTCACGCCGTTCGATGGTTTGAAATGGGTTAACCACTCCGCTGCCTTGATTGTCTCCGTCGCCGGAGCTGGCATCGGATACAAAGTTGCCGGTTAAGAACGGTACTTCTTGACCGACCACAATTTCCGCGGTCTCGTTGTCCAGGGTCAGTAGATTTGGTGTGGACAAAATATTGGTGTTACCGTCGGAGCGCAATGCACGCAATACAACGCTTAGATCAGGCACGATTTCGCCGGTAATATCGCGAATAAACTTGTTAATAAAACCGAGTCGTAGCCCGCCCGACTGATCGCTAAAATCGGTATTAGCAGAAAATTCACCACCGGAATTTTTTGTTTCGACGCCTTCCCACTCAACACCGATTTGCGATTCTTTGGTAGTCGATACTTCAGCGATAATCGCTTCTAAAAATACTTGAGCGCGGCGCAAATCCAATTTTTCGATAACGGCCCTTAGTTCCTCGAACTGCTCGCGTTTCGCACGAATGACGAGTGCATTCGTATTTTCATCTGCCTGTACCGATACCTCAGAGGCTAAGGTCGGTGCGGCACCTTCCGGGGCCCCGGCCTCTTGTTGCGATTGGGCAACCTCGTTAAGCACCGCGACCAAATCCGCTGCCTTGGCGTATTTCAAGTACACCACATGAATGTCACCACCCTCTGGCCGCGGAATATCCAGTTGATCGATAACTGCGCGCAAGAACTGAAATTCAACATCGGGCGATTGAATGATTAAGGCATTGATACTGGGATCGGCCTGGATAGAAACTCGTTTGGTCTGACCGATCACCGCGGGGGCTCCTTCGGCACCAGGCACCTGAACGGCGGTTAGATTGGATGCCAATTGAGTGAGAAGATTAGCCATCTCCGTGGCACTGGCATGTTTTAAAAACACTACCCGTACTTCCGAGCTGCGATCGGGTTGATCGACGCGTTTAATAATTTCCAGAATCCGCTGCACATTGGCCGCGGTATCTGTGAAGATCAAGGTATTAGTCGCAGCGTGGGCGGCAAAATGACTGGTCGGTGGCAACAACGGACGTAGTATCGGCACCATCTCCTGTACCGAACTGTGCTTTAAGCTAAACACCTGAGTGATCTGGGAATCATTACCGTCGTCGGTCTCGCCATATTTCGTCGGCGTGGGTGTTTGTTTAACCAGGTTATTGGGCAAAATTTTGATCACCCCGCCGGAAGGTACGGCGGCAAAATTGTGTACATCCAATACCGATAGAAAAATGTCGTACACTTGATCGGCCTTTAACTTACCGCCTGATACCAGAGTTATTTTTCCTTTGACGCGGGGGTCGACAATGAAATTGCGGCCGGTGATTTGGGCAATGGTGTTTATCAGCGCACTGATGTCGGTGTTCTGAAAATTCAAGGTGACCGAATCTTCATCCTCGTCCAGTTCGATCTCCGGCCCTCTGGCGCTTGTTTGAGCGATGGCCTCGTCCAAGATCGGCTGGTACACCGGTAAATCCGCTACCGGCAAGGGTTCGACCGCGGCTAAACTCGTAGGGTCTTCCGCAATTTGGTCTATCAGTGCACGTAAATCGGATTGAAAACTCAAATCCGGTGGTGCCGGGTCATCTTGAGCATAGGAGGTGTAGCTAACGAAGGAGAGCAACAACGCTAAACCAACCGTTTTGATATGTTTCTCTCCCAATCGTTTAACCCTGAGACACTAATTCATTGATAACGCCGTTGAAACCAATCGTACACTTGTTTGATACCCTGGCGTAACGTTACCTTTGGCGTCCAACCCAACGCTTGTATACGAGCGCTGTCCAGGAGTTTGCGTGGTGTCCCGTCAGGTTTTGAGCGGTCAAATTCGATATCACCTTGAAATTGCACAATTTCACGAATCATTTCAGCCAATTGTTTTATTGTAACTTCATTACCCGAACCAATGTTAGTGAGCATAGGAATATTTCTTTGCCGTATCAAAAATATACAGGCATCGGCTAGATCGTCCGAATACAAAAACTCGCGTTCCGGTTGTCCGCTGCCCCACACCGTTACTGCCGATGCGCCGCTCAACTTTGCCTCATGAAACTTCCTGATTAAGGCCGGTAATACATGTGAATTCTGCAGATCAAAGTTGTCGCCGATACCATACAGATTAGTAGGCATCACCGGAATAAATGCTGTTCCGTATTGTGAATTGTAGTTTTCACACATTTTAACCCCCGCTATTTTGGCCAAAGCATAAGGTTCATTGGTGGGTTCCAAAGGGCCGGTCAACAAGTATTCTTCACGCATGGGTTGCGGGCAATCACGCGGATAGATACAAGAACTTCCCAGAAATAGCAGTTTTTTCACACCACTGCACCATGCTGCGTGCAATACATTGGTTTGAATAGCTAAGTTTTCGTAGATGAAATCCGCCCGATAGGTATTGTTGGCGTGTATACCTCCAACCTTTGCCGCCGCCAGAAATACATACTGTGGACGTTCTTGTTCAAAAAAATGTTCAACGGCTTGTTGCCGGGTGAGATCAAGTTCGGCATGGGTCCGTGTAATGACGTTTGTGTACCCTTCGCGTTGCAGTGCCCGGTGCAAGGCCGAACCCACAAGCCCCCTGTGACCCGCCAGATAAATCTTATCCGATGCCCGCATAAGGTGCGACTAGTCGGTAATCTGTTCCAAACGAATACGGGTAATCTCGCCCACGGTGGTGTCTAGAGCGGCGAGCTGTTGTACCGCCTGAGCCATCCCCGACTCGGTGGTGCGCTGGGTCAAAATGATGATCGGCACCACATCTTCCGCCAGACCCGAGCCTTTTTGCAATATGGCTTCAATGCTGATGTTGAGATCGCCCAGTATGCGCGTAATTTTGGCCAATACGCCGGGACGATTCACTGCATCCAAACGAAGATAATTCGCTGTTTCTGCTTCTTCTATGGCTAAGACCGGCACTTCAGACATTGCCCCCGGTTGGAACGCCAAATGCGGAACGCGATTTTCAGGGTCAGTCGTTAATGCACGCACCACATCCACTAAATCAGCGACAACAGCGGACGCGGTTGGTTCAGCCCCAGCACCGGATCCATAATGCAATGTCGATCCAACCGCGTCGCCTCTGACTAATATGGCATTCATGACACCGTCCACATTCGCCAGCAAAGCACGTTGTGGAATCAAACAGGGATGCACGCGTAACTCTATACCCTTGTTGGAGCGTGCAGCTATACCCAGATGCTTGATGCGGTAGCCCAGCTCCGCAGCATGAACGATGTCATCTTGGGTAATATGACTAATGCCTTCGGTGTACACCTTCTCGAATTGCAAAGGAATGCCATAGGCAATCGAAGCTAAAATAGTGAGTTTGTGGGCAGCATCTATACCTTCGATATCGAAAGTGGGGTCGGCCTCGGCGTATCCCAGACGCTGCGCGTCCGCCAGCATCTCGGCGAATTCACTACCACCGTCGCTCATACCGGTCAAAATATAGTTACCTGTGCCGTTAATAATTCCCGCCAGGGACTCGATCCGATTACCGGCCAAACCTTCCCGGATTGCCTTAATGATGGAGATGCCGCCACCTACGGCGGCTTCGAACGCCACTACGGCACCGTGAGACTGTGCGGACGCGAATATTTCATTACCATGGATCGCAATCAGCGCCTTATTTGCGGTCACGATATGTTTGCCGTTGGCCATTGCCTGTATAACGATATCTTTCGCCAGGGACTCACCACCGATCAGCTCGACCACTACATCGATAGAGGGGTTTGTCGCAATCTGAAACGGATCTGTGGTGATTTCCAGGGCACTGACATCACAAGCACGTGATTTACTGGGGTTTTTGACCGCCGCATGGGTAACGCGAATCTCGCGGCCCGCACGGCGGCTAATTTCGTCCGCATTACGTTTTAATACGTTCACAGTACCAGCACCTACCGTACCTAGGCCGATGATTCCTATGTTGACGGGCTTCATTGAATAGTTAATCTTGAATAAGTTGTTGGTAATAAAGAAATCACGTTGTGTTCGGGTACTCGTGTATCTGTCTAATGGTACTATGAAATGCAATACGCAGTTTGTGGTTTCCAGCTAATCCAGGAGTATCCTCTCAACACGTGGCGCTAAGACATTGTGAAATTCCATCTAACCTATACCACCGATATCAATATCATCAAATCTTGGGCGAACAACGGGGTTACGGTTAATGAGGCTTTTTATACGAACAGTCTTATCGTTACTAAAAAACATGTCGTCGACGACTGGCAGCACGCGTCTCCGTCGGAATTAGTCGAATCCGATTTTGACCAGGCGCTGGACCTGAAGCCCGAACTGATTGTTTTGGGAACCGGCAAAAGACTGGTGTTTCCAGACCAAAAACTGATATGGGCGTTTCAATCCCGCGCCATCGGTTTCGAAGTTATGGATACCGGCGCCGCTTGCCGTACTTACAACATACTTGCCGCCGAAGACCGTAACGTTGCCGCCGCTCTTATCATTGACTGAGTCGTAGCCATCTCTACGTTTGTTTGCGGGGTAGAAACCCCAAAGGATCCACCGGTTTTCCGTTACGCCGTATTTCAAAGTGTAGTTTGGTTCTATCGGTACCGCTGTTCCCCATTTCCGCAATAGTCTGTCCACGTTTTACTGCATCACCCTCCCGTACCAGGATTTTGCGATGATGCGCGTAAGCGCTTAGGTATTGCTCACTGTGCTTCAAAATAATGAGTTGACCGTATCCGCGCAAGCCGTTGCCGGCATAGACCACCGCACCGTCCGCTGCCGCTTGGATGGGTGTACCAGCATTACCAGCGATATCGATTCCCTTATTATCGTCAGGTGCAAAACGATAAATGATCTTACCTTTAGCCGGCCAACTCCATGCTGACACCTTATTGGGTAACTGAACCGATGCTTTACTTTGAGTAGTGGTTGGGGCGGTCGCTATTTGGGTGTCTGCATTTCGCTGGCTGGGTTTTGTTGTTGTCACCACGTCCAACGACTGCGATTCGGTGCCGCTACTTTGAGCCGGCACTGGGCTGGTCGTGGCTACGCTTTGTTGTGCAGACGGTGGAGATTTTAAGCGAATACGCTGACCGGGCTTAATCACATAAGGTGGTGGAATATTGTTCCACTGTGCTAACCGACGATAGTCAACACCGGCCTCCCAGGCGATGTTGTACAAAGTATCGCCCAGACGTACCACACGTTCCTCAGCCCCACGTCCAGCAGTCGGTACTTCCTGGACCGGTATGATCGGTGGTCCGACACAGGCGCCTTGCAACGAAATGAATGCTGCAACAGACGTAACTTTAACTAAACCCGATAACCTGCTCATTTTAAGGCAAAATATAATAGTACTGCTAAAAATATAACAGCCCAGCCAATAATATCCACCCACTGACGAAGAAAACTTTCAAAGCGTTCGCCGCCAAAATACAACAACCCCGCAACTAAGAAGAAACGCGCTCCACGTCCTACAACAGAGGCCAGTACGAACGGCAGCAATGCCATAGACATGACGCCAGACGTAATCGTAAATAGCTTGTAAGGAATGGGCGTAAACCCGGCGATGAGTACAATCCAGATGCCATTGTTTATAAATAATTGCTTTACGTGTTCAAATTTTTCCTGTGCATGGTAGAGATCCACCACCGGCTGGCCGATCTGTTCGAACAAAAACATACCGATTACATAGCCAGCAATGCCCCCGGCGACCGATGTGACAGTAGTCAATGCTGCCAGCCACCAGGCACGCTGGCGTTGCGCTAACACCATGGGTGCCAACATGACGTCCGGTGGCACGGGAAAGAAAGACGATTCCGCAAAACTTAAAGCGCCTAAATATCGGGTCGCATGACGATGACGGGACCAGACCAGCACTTTATCGTACAAATTTTGAAATAACCGCATCAAACTCGTCCCGACATCAATGGCACAAACCGTACCCAATCGTATTCTTCTTGTGTAAATACATCGTCTTCCCGTGTGATGACGACCAAACGTTGGCGAGCCTGCTTGCCCACTGGTGAAACCAGGCGCCCACCGGTGTCCAGTTGCTCGAGTAAGGCGTGGGGAATATCCGTAGGTGCAGCAGTTACGATGATGCCGTCATAGGGCGCATATTCCGGCCAGCCGATCGCACCATCATCAATCCGATACCGAATGTTTTTTACCCGTAGGTCGTACAAACGGTTCATTGCTTGGCGTTGCAAAACCTCAATGCGTTCCACACTATTCACTTGTTCGACTAGTCGGCCCAATACGGCGGTTTGATAACCGGAACCTGTACCAATTTCGAGCACATTGCGTAATGCCGGTCCGGAATTCAACAACAATTGTGTCATCAAGGCCACCACAAACGGTTGTGAAATAGTTTGGTTATGACCGATAGGTAGCGCCGTATCTTCGTATGCACGGCTGGCCAGTGCTTCGTCTACAAAAATATGCCGGGGAATTTCGCCTAGCACGCCTAGCACCCGTTCATTGGTAATGCCTTCCTGGCGCAGACGGTGTATTAGACGCTGGCGCGTGCGCCGCGAAGTCATGCCTATGCCTTCATGCACGGGCTTCATGCCGGTCCATCCAACCAGTCAGCGATCTCGTTCATCTGATGATGCCGGGTCAAGTCGACTTGCAGTGGTGTCACCGATACATAACCATTGCGAATGGCGTGAAAATCAGTACCTGGCCCGGCATCCTGTTCCGGTCCGGCCGGGCCCACCCAATAGACTTCTTCCCCCTGGGGATTAGTGCCCTTCACCACAGGTTCGGATTTGTGGCGGTAGCCTAACCGGGTGGCTTGAAACCCGGCGATTTCATGTTGCGGTATGTCGGGCACATTGATATTCAAAATATGATCTGCCGCCAGTGGCTTTTTCTGCAGGCGTTGAAAGATTTCCGTGACCACCCAGGCAGCGGTTTCAAAATATTTGCACACAGTACCGGCCAGCGATACCGCGACCGCTGGAAATCCGAGGAAACGCCCTTCCGTCGCTGCCGCGACTGTTCCTGAATACAACACGTCGTCGCCCAGATTGGCACCACTGTTAATCCCTGCGATAACCATATCCGGTTCTTCCTGCATCAAACCGGTAATGGCTACGTGCACACAGTCGGTCGGTGTTCCATCGACGAAATAAAATCCGTTTTCCGCTTGCTGTATTCGCAAAGGAGCACGCAATGTCAGGGAGTTGGACGCGCCGCTACGATCGCGGTCGGGTGCCACCACCTCGATACTGGCTAACGGTGCTAAAGTCTTCGCTAAAACACCAAGCCCCGGCGCTAAATAGCCATCGTCATTGCTAAGTAGAATTTTCATGTAGACGGATTGTCCGCAGCGAGCGCACTCACCATCATATCGGCCGATAGCGGCAGACAATACGTCTAGCGGAACAACAGAGAGACGACCTCGCTAAATTGATCAACAAAATGAGCGGATATGCCTTGCCGGATGGTTTCGGGTAATTCGTCGAAGTCCCCACGATTTGCCGCTGGAAGTATAACCTGCTTTATACGTGCCCGTCGCGCTGCAATGGCTTTTTCGCGTATCCCACCCACCGGCAACACCTGCCCGGTCAGCGTCAATTCGCCGGTCATGGCCAATCCGCGCCGGGGCTTTTTACCGCTTGCTAGAGACACGAGGGCTGCCGCAATAGTAATACCGGCGCTGGGGCCATCTTTAGGGGTCGCACCGGCGGGTACGTGGACATGAACGAATGCTTTCTCTAAGAAATCGGGACTTATGCCGTACGCAGCAGCATTTGCAATGACATGATTAAAGGCGATTTCAGCCGATTCTCGCATGACATCGCCTAATTGCCCGGTGAGTTTTAATCCCTGGCCACTGTCGTGAACCTTGGTGGACTCGATACTCAAAGTCGCGCCACCCAGCGCGGTCCATGCCAATCCGGTAACGATTCCTGCGCCGCTGATTTGTTGTTCATCGGTAAATACAGGTTTTCCAAGATATTCTTGAATGTCTTTCGCCTTTACACGAACAGGCTTATTTTTGTTTTTGAGTAATTTCATCACTGACTTGCGCACGATGGTACCGAGGAGTTTATCTAGACGACGCACACCCGCTTCACGTGCGTATTGTTCAATAACGGTGCGAATAGCGGCTTGATCGATGCTGACCTGACCACGTTTTTTTAAACCCGCTTTGCGCAGTAGGCGTGGCCATAGATGATGCTTAGCGATTTTAATTTTCTCATTGGCTAAATAGCCTGATAAACGAATGACCTCCATACGATCCAGCAGCGGGCCGGGAATGGAATCCAATTGATTCGCAGTACAAATAAACAAGGTTTTCGAAAGATCGAAACGCACATCGAGGTAGTGATCGAGGAAATCATGATTTTGCTCCGGATCCAGTACCTCCAACAACGCCGATGCTGGATCGCCATGAAACGAGCTGCCGATCTTGTCGATTTCGTCCAGCATGATGACCGGATTGGCCGTGCCGCACTCCTTAATGGCCTGGATAAATTTCCCCGGCATTGCTCCGATATACGTCCGCCGATGACCTTTTATCTCTGCGTCATCACGCATACCGCCTAACGAAAACCGATAAAACTCGCGTCCAAGCGTGTTGGCAACCGACCGTCCCAAGGAGGTCTTCCCAACCCCCGGCGGGCCGACCAATAAGAGAATAGAACCGGCTACCTCCCCTTTCATTTTGCCGACGCCGAGAAACTCCAAGATGCGTTGTTTAACGTCGTCCAGGCCCTCGTGATCTCGATCGAGAATCTCGGCTGCAGTTTTTAAATTCAACCTGTCTTCGCTGTGCTTACCCCACGGCAATGCGGTTAACCAATCCAGATAGTTACGGGTAACAGTAAACTCGGGTGATCCTTTTTCCAGTACGGCGAGTTTTTCCAATTCTTCCTCGATACGTTGTGAAGCGCCATCGGGCACGTCCAGTTTCTCCAAGCGTTCGTTAAAACGCTCGATTTCGGCAGTACGATCATCTTTGGAAATACCCAGTTCTTTTTGTATGAACTTAAGTTGCTCGCGCAAAAAGACCTCACGTTGACGCGATTGCATTTCAGATTCGATGTGTTGACGAATCTCCATCTGCGCCTTGGCAATTTCCACTTCTTTTTGCAATAACACAAGGGTTTTTTCCAAGCGGGGATGAATATGGACGGCGTCGAGAATTTCCTGCAATTCACCCGCGTCCGCGGTAGTGAGACTGGCTCCAAAGTCCGCAAGCCGCGATGGATCGTTGGTGCCGAAGTTATTAAGAAATAACTTCAACTCTTCACCGTACAGCGGATTCAATGGCAACAATTCTTTGATCACATTGATGATGGCTGTGGTATAAGCCTTGATCTCGACAACGTCGCTGTAGTCGGTTTCGGGGAAATAGTGTACACGGGCGTTGAACGGCCGTTTTTCCGAAATCCATTCTTCAATGCGAAAACGCTGTAACCCCACCATTACGACATGTAACTTGTCGCCCTGTTTTTGCACTTGATGTATTCGACAAGCGGTACCCATGGTCGCAAAATCGCCGGGAACGACATTTTCCGGTGACTCTGCTCTGGCATAGACGACACCCAGAATGTTATGACCGGTTTTGTGTACCGCTTCCAACGTGGTTGTCCATATTGTCGCGGGCAAAACCATTGGTAATACCTGCCCTGGAAAAAACGGCCGGGCTACCGACGGGAGAACGTTAATCGCTCCCGGCAGCACATCGCCTAATTTGGCGAGATCGTGTGACTGCGCCTGCGGTATGTTGCCGGGATTTAGTCCAACGCTTTCATCATCGTTCGTATTGCCCATTGAGTAAAGTGTCCCGAGCTCGATAAATGTCGTATGAGATAATTGTATTTCACCGTCCAATATAGAGTTTAAATTTGCAGAATCAACATTCCACAGAGATCACTAGTGAAGATAGATATCGCCAGACTCGTAAAGTAACGCTGATTGGTGCCGTACTTGATCTTGTGTTGGGGGTGGCAAAGATTATTGTAGGGTTTATCGGTCATTCACAAGGCCTGGTTGCCGATGGTATCCACTCCTTGTCGGATTTGGTTACCGATGGCGTTGTCATTTGGGCCGCCAAGCATGGAACCCGCGATGCCGATCCGGAACACCCGTACGGTCACGAGCGCATTCAAACTGTGGCCACAGTGTTACTAGGCCTCGCACTCATTACGGTTGCGGTGGGTATTGCCTATGAAGCGGTTATGCGTTTGTTCAACCCTGAAACTTTGTCAGCGCCGACAAGACTGACGTTGATAATCGCTGCCCTGTCTGTTGTTTCTAAGGAAGCGATTTATCACTATACGGTGCGAGTCGCACGACGGATTCGTTCTAATTTGTTGAAAGCTAACGCCTGGCACAGCCGTTCCGATGCCTTGTCCTCTGTCGTTGTATTGTTGGGAATTTCCGGCGCTATGGCGGGATTAACCTATCTCGACGCCGTTGCCGCCGTCATCGTCGCCGCCATGATCGCACACGTGGCCTGGCGCCTTGGTTGGGACAGTTTGCACGAACTCATTGACACTGGGCTGGAAAAAACTCATCTCGACAATATGCGAAAGACCATGTTGTCGGTCGAAGGCGTACGTGACGTTCATCAACTGCGTACTCGACGCATGGGACCGCAGGTTTTGGCGGATGTCCATGTTAAAGTGGATCCGGATATCAGCGTCTCCGAAGGTCATCGCATCAGCGACGAAGTACAACGCGTGCTCCTTGATGAGATGGATGAACCTACTGACGTTACAGTACATATCGATCCAGAGGACGATGCCGTTGCGGCGCCATCATCGCATTTACCCTTGCGTGGAGATGTTATTCCACTTATTTGCGAGCGCTGCGCCCAAATTGACGATGCAAAACCCCATCGAATTGTCCTGCACTATTTGCGCGGTAAAATTAATCTTGAGCTTTGGTTGGCGATAGAGGATTTCAACGATATCAACCAAGCCCAACATTGCGCACAAAGCTTGCGACAAACGTTGGCTAATGAACATCAGTTTGGCGAGGTTACTGTCGCTTTTAGTTAGGAAACTTCTAATTAATTCAGTTCTGTCATTTACGGAAATGACGGATTAATCAGGGGTTCCATGTAGTATTGACGAATACGTATTCCGTTGTGGTATGGACATTGACCATAAGATTTCGGAATATGTCTCGTAGAGTGGCGTGAAGGCGGTGTGCGAGGCTGAAGTCAAAGCGACGCGCCCGGGTACACACCCGAAGTCCGATGAACTCCTTTCGAACTCCCCGACCCGAACGCGTCAACCCCCTGACCTAGCACTTCTCTTCTATGCATGGGCTTGCTTGAGCAAATTTACACTTGGGGAGTGTCTGGGGCTTTCCACCCAAAACCCCGCAATCCAGCGGGGTGTGTTTGGGGTAAGGGGGGAGAGAACGACTCAATCCCGAGTCGAGGCAGCACAATAACACAAAATCTTAAACAAAAATGTCAAAGAATGTGAATAAAGCTAAACGGCAGTACCAACCGAAACCCCGACCAATTTGACCGTATGAACTCTTTCTGTCTTTCTATATTAATTATTTTGTTTAATATAATGCTTTAATAATTTGTTTTTATTATATTTTATTAAAATTTAGTTATTATTTAAAGTTTGAGCGGAAAAAATCTAATACTGGTTTGTTAAACAAATCTGGCGACTCTACCAGTCCCATGTGGCGTAGACCGGGAATTATTTCGGTCCGGGCGTTCGGCATTGTTGTTGCCATACGGTTTGCCATATCCGGCGTGTTTCCTAGGTCGTCTTCTCCAGTAACAACAAGCGTCGGGTGAATGACGGTGCTAATAGTACTAGCCAGTTCACGGTCTCCCTCGGCCATCATGTGATAAATATCGGGATAGACTTTTGGGTCGTTTGCCACCACCCAGTCACGGACAAGTTTCATCATCGTTGGATTTTTCGCTTTGTAATTCGGCGTAAACCAGCGTTCCAATGCTCCTTCCACTGTCGCCGAGGGACCCGACTCACGCGCTTGAATTACTCTTTTTAGTACGGCATCGCGTTCAGCTTGAGTTCTGTCATGGGCAGAGCACAGTATCGCCAATACCGTTAATTTATTTGGAAAATCCAAAGCGAATCGCCGTGCAATCATGCCACCCAAGGAAAACCCCACCACCGCGGTTGGCGTCATCTCACAACAATCGAGTAAATTTGCTAATTGCTTTGCATACAGTTTGAGCACAGGCTTCCCGTCTGGATTTTTACTTTCACCGTGCCCTAGAATGTCATAAGTGAGAACGCGGTACTCGCTCGCAAGGTCTGGCACTAGCCATTGCCACATCTGCCGGTTTAAACCCAAACCATGAATAAGTGCAATATTAGGTCCTTGCCCGGTCACCTCGTATGCCGTTCCATCAAAATGCATTGTTGTCATCCGAATATCACCGGTTTATACGCCACTACCTCCACTTCCACCCGCACGTCGACCAGTAAATCGTTAACCACAGCCGAGCGGGCGGGCGGTTGATGCGGAAAATACTCAGCATAAACATCGTTAAAACCAGGGAAATCCGCACGGTCTGTGAGCCATACCATGGCTTTCACGACATCGGATAACCGGCATTCCGCTAGTGCGAGAGTTTCTTTTATCGCGTCCAACACGACGCGGGTTTGGTCTTCGATAGTGCCCTCAGTCATCGGCTGGCCATCCACCATAGGAATCTGACCGGTGAGAAAGACAAAATCTCCAGCCCGAATAGCCCGCGATAGCGATAACTGCCGCCCATCGATGACTAGCGGTTCGCCTATTACTTGTTTATTCATTGGCTCGTTTCAGAGTTTTTAACAGTGTTGTATTGGAACACAACGTCATACAAACGCAAAAATCTTACAAAGCACTAGGCAAATCAATCACCAGCAGGCGACAATGACGTTTGTCGTAAGTAACATTCTAAAAAGGTATTCAAACATGGCTGATCTCGCTAGCTACCAAATGCTGATCGATGGCGAATGGGTCGACGCACAGGATGGTGTGTTGTTTGACAGTATTAACCCTTCCACCGGAGAAACCTGGGCACAAGTTCCAGAAGCCAGCGAGGCGGATGTCGACAAAGCCGTTCGCGCTGCGCACAAGGCATTTAGCGAGGGTGAATGGGCCAAAGCAACCCCGACCGAACGCGGCCGTTACCTGCGCAAACTAGCCGAATTGTTGGCCGACAAATCGGAAGAGTTAGGCAAAACAGAAACAGTCGACACCGGTAAACTAATGAAAGAAACCCGGTGGCAGGCCAAATACATATCTGAATTCTTCTACTACTACGCCGGTCTTGCCGACAAGATTCACGGCGACACCATGCCCATCGACAAACCGGATTTGTGTGTATTTACTTTACGCGAACCTTTGGGTGTTGTTGCGGCCATCGTGCCTTGGAATTCGCAATTGTTTTTAGTGGCAGTCAAAATCGGCCCTGCCCTGGCCGCGGGCAATACCGTCGTGCTAAAGGCTTCCGAACACGCGTCTGCCGCTATGCTTGAATTCGGTAAGCTCATCGAACAAGCCGGTTTTCCCCCGGGCGTCGTTAACATCGTTACCGGTCATGGCGAACCCTGTGGCCGCGTATTGACATCGCACCCCTTGGTGAGTCGTGTCAGTTTTACCGGTGGCCCCGCTTCCGCGCGGCATGTCATACGAAATTCGGCCGAAAACTTTGCTCAAGTCTCGTTGGAATTAGGGGGGAAATCTCCGTTCCTGGTGTTTGATGATGCGGATATAGAAAGCGCGGTGAATGGTTCTATTGCTGGTATTTTTGGTGCCAGCGGTCAAAGCTGCGTAGCCGGCTCGCGCGTTTACTTGCACGAAAAAATTGCCGATCAATTTCTGGATAAGATGGTGTCACAGGCGCGCGAAATAGTGATTGGCGATCCTCTGGAAGACACAACGCAGATGGGGCCATTGGCGACGACCGGGCAGTTGGAAAACATCAAGAAAGAAGTAGCGTACGCCTCTGAACAAGGCGCCCAAATTCTGCACGGTGGGCAACCACCACCGGGGCAAAAACAAGGTTGGTACTACGAACCCACCATTGTCGACTGCCCGGATCAAAAACTCCGTATAGTCGATACGGAGTTATTCGGGCCCGTCCTTAGCGTTTTGCGCTTTAAGACGGAACAAGAAGCCATCGAGCTGGCCAACGACACCAAGTACGGTTTAGCTGCCGGCGTTTTCACTCGAGATGGTGCCCGTTCGCTGCGGGTTTCCAAAGCCTTGCGGGCCGGGATTGTTTGGGTCAACACCTATCGCGTGGTTTCTCCAATAGCAGAATTTGGTGGCTACAAGAATTCCGGGATGGGCCGCGAAAGCGGCTTCCAAGCAATCTACGACTACACTCGTCCAAAAACCGTCTGGATCAACACATCCTCTGAGCCTTTTGCGAATCCTTTTGTGATGCGATAAGTGCGAATGGTGGTGTTATTCCTCACTTGGATAACCAAGAACAAACTCACTAATAATGCGTACTACAGTAACCATTGAAGACAAGATAGCTAAAGCACTAAAGAAAACGGCTCAGCGATCAGGCCGCTCATTCGAGGAAATCGTCAATAAAACGCTTTACGCAGGATTGAATACTCGTCAGACGAATAAGAAACCAAAACCCTATCGTTTAAAGCCAGTCTCGCTAGGAGCTGTTCGGCCAGGCATCGGCCTTGATCGGGCATTGCAGCTTGCTGGAGATCTTGAAAACGAGGAACTTGTTCACAAACGCGAAAGCTGTTTGGATTAATACTTCACCCTAACCCTTCGCCAATCGTTTTATGATACGGTGAACGTTAAATAACTACCTGGGAGTGCTTTTCACTCCGACGAGTCTGCACGAGCCCGTATTACACTATGATTACCGATCTGCTGAGTGTTGCCGGTCTCACCGTCTTGATCATGATTACTCCCGGAGTCGATCTTGCACTGGTTACTCGGAACACGGTTGTGGGTGGCAAGAGTGCTGGAGGTTGGACCAGCGCAGGTATCCTTACCGGTAACTTGATTCACATTACATATTGTTTGCTTGGCATTGGCTGGTTGATTGCGAACAGTGTTGTCGCTTTCACTATCTTAAAGTTGGCAGGCGGTGCCTACTTGATTTTTCTCGGATTTCAGAGTCTGCGCCCGAATTTGAACAAAACCGAAGAAGTTGAGCCGCCGGCAACTCACAACCGAAAATGGTGGATACAAGGATTATTAAACAACTTGCTCAACCCAAAGGGTCCATTGTTTTACCTTGGCGTGCTGGCGGTATTCGTGCATCCGGATTCAACCATCGTGTACCTGATATTGCTCGTATGTACGACGATCGGCATCAGTGCGTTCTTTTGGGTGTTATTTGTCTATGTGCTGCAAATAGCCAGCGTGCGCAAGCGCCTACAAGCTACCGGTCAATGGATAAACCGGTTGCTGGGGATGGTGTTAATCGCCCTAGGTATTCGGCTGTGGCTAGCGCAGGCACCGGACTTACCGTGAGCTGTCAGTGACGGTAGCACGGATGGAGCAGCGTGTAATCCGGGAATAGGAACTCTAATGTTGTGATCAATCGTTTCGCGCGATCTACGGATACCGAAACACTAGTGCAACCGTAAGCGCGATTAGTTAGTCGTCCCTGAAGTATTCACTAATTTGCGATGAATAGAGTCTGCAATCGCAATCTGTTAATTTTTTCATCTGTCGACAAGTACTTTTCGCAGGCACAATAAAACCAAGCCAACAGCTTGGCTAGATTGTAAGCGGCTGCTGCGAGCACGACATTGGCCTGATCACCGGCATTGCCCTTGAGATAATTTCTCCCCAACCGGTGGTCTGATTTAAGATGGCCAATAGTCGGTTCAATCGCTGCCCGTCGTTTCATCCATTTGCGTACACTGGCGCTGGCACGTTTGGGTATTTTTCCAACAATGTGGACCCGGGTTTTACCCCTCATGCCATGACCACGATAACCCTGGTCACAATAGGCGTTTTGAGCGGTGATGCCCGTTAAGGCGTGTGTTTGTTGTAATGCCGCCTGCAGGGTATGACCATCGTAGGGGTTGCCCGGTAGTGACTGTGCACCGATCAGCCAATTGCCTTTTGAGGTGGTGACCAACGACGCTTTGTTACCAAACTCATAGCGTTGGTGTGCTTTGCCCTTGGCAATACACCGCACATCGGGTTCATGCACACTGTACAGCTTATTGGTGTCATGGCGTTGTTGATCGAACAGGCGCTTGGCTTGCAGCAATAGGGGTTGCAGGGACTGATCATCACTATCATATTTACGCTCAATATCGCGCATCACGCGGCCCAAATAGGTCTTGAGTTTGCGGGTTTGTTTCGCCGCGCGCCTCATCTGACGAGCATTGGCGTAGCGGCTTTGCAGGATGAACGCCTTGTGACCCACCCGCCGATAGCTTTGACGCAAACGGATACCACGTCGCTGCGCCTGTCGAACCAGCGTTTTGCGCATCTTGTGATACAACCGCGCATCGGTGGGGAATGCAATGGCCTTCTCCTGCACTGTGGTATCCACGTTCACATGCTTGAGTGCTGTCGATTTTAACGCACGGGTGCGCAGCGCCACGTCGATCGTTTCGGCCAATAACACATCGAGCTTATCGCCCACCCGTTGGCGCCACTTCACTAAGCTGGTGGGGTGCAGTGGTAGGTCGTGCTGTAGGTGATCAAAACCACAAAAGTACTGCCAATACGGGTTCTCCACCCAACGCTTAACCACGCTCTCGTCGCTTTCGTTGAACGTGTACTTCAGATAATGCAATCCCACCATTAATCGGGTCGCTAAGGGGGGTTGACCGGGACCAGAGGCGTAAAGTGCTTCGACTTCGCGCTCAATCCGATCCCAATCGATATGTTCCGCCAATCGGCATAATGGGTGGGATAAATTCAGAATCTGAGATAGGCGAGCGCGAAATAAATCCGGGTGATTATCAGGCTTTTTGGGCTTCATCTTTTGCCAGCTTTTGCATCCATTTGATCATTTTCTTGCAATTTATTTTATCAAATTGACTATCCTTTCTCTTTATTTTTAACAACTTGTCAATTCTTCAGGGTCGACTAGTTAAAGCCTATATCGTTTTCATAAAAAATAACATAACGTCCTACATGGTCCCGTCTCCTTTGCCAAGTGCTGATTCGTTGATTGCAAAATCAGGATTGCGGCCCTACATTCGGCCTTTGTATCAAGCGCTCGTTGGTGGCTTGTGGCCCTGATGGTCATCCGCGCGTATCGCCCTTATCCCTTAGTCGGCTTCAAATGAGCCCTCGCATTAGTCAGGTTCTCGCTACGCCGGTTGTCCCTGTTTTGCCATCACCTTTTCAACATTTACGCAATGGGTCGGTGAGAAATGAAGCGTTAGGGGTTAAGCTGCCCGATAGTCGGTACCTCGATACAACATGGCCCATGCGATACGTGCCAGTTTATTCGCCAAAGCGACGGTGGCGATATTGAATCCCTTTTCTGTCTTGATGCGGACAACCCAACGGCTCAACCGATCGTCTTTGTTATCGGCATAGCGCACCACACTGCGCGCGCCGTGGATCAGCAGTGTTCTAAGATAGCGATCGCCTCGTTTGCTAATACCGAGCAGCACCGTCTTCCCACCAGTGCTGTGTTGCTTCGGTACCAAGCCGAGCCAAGCGGCCACCTGTCGCCCGTTCTTAAATGCCGTGCCATCGCCCAAGGCACAAGCCATGGCGGTGGCAATGACCGGCCCAAAACCCACAACGGTGCGTAGGCGCGTGCTGGCTGCATCTTGTTGCTGCACGAATTCAAGGTGTTGGTTGTACTGCTTGATGGACGCATCGACATCCACTAACCGTTGATACAGCTCCGCAAGCAGTGTCCTCATCGAAGTGCTGAGGCCGTTTTCCGCATCTTCCAATATTTGCGGTAGTCGACGACGCACTGATGCCACACCCGTTGGCATCACAATCCCATACTCACCGAGTAATCCGCGCAACTGATTGCCCATCGCAGTGCGTTGACGGACTAGCCCTGAGCGAACCCGGTGAATGGCTTGTATATCTTGTTGCGCGACACTCTTAATCGGTACAAAACGCATCGTCGGTCGTCGCACAGCTTCGGCTAACGCTTCGGCATCATTGAAATCGTTCTTGTTACCCTTGACATAGGGTTTGACATAACGCGCATCCATCAACTTTACCGTGTGGCCAAGGCCTTGCAGTTCTCGTGCCCAGTAATTCGACCCGCCACACGCTTCGATGCCAATTAAGCAACTGGGTAAGTTTGCCAGGTAGTGGCGAACCTCAGATCGTTTCAGTACCTTCCTCAAAATAACGCGCCCAGCCCGATTGGTGCCAATGAGATGAAAAACGCTCTTGCTGATATCGATGCCGATCGTATGGATGGTAGTCATGGTCATTCTCCTTCATTGTGGGTGAACTCTCAGTATCTACCGCCCTACCAAAAAGGTGGAGGCGGGACCATGCCATCCTTTATGTTATTATTAAAAAGATACCAGAATTTAGTTACAAGAACACTCTTTAGTACGTTTGCTACGACACCATTGCCCGCTTCGAGAGAACAAAGACACCGGTATTTTCGATGAAAAAGTCTTGCCTTGCCGACACACTGTGCAGAACCTGTGACCCAAGTCTAGAAACTCATCGCACGGGCGATTTTTGTAACACCCATCACTTCGAACCCACCTGGTAGTTTGTGCGGCTATCTTTTGGTAAACGATCGCATTCGCTTTGGATCCATGATGCGGAGTCGTCACAATACTGCCCTCTAGTTCAATCGAGTTTGGAAGATTTGCACCGTGAAGGTCTGAGTCGGCTGTGAACAACACACCACGATCTTCTTCCGAAGTAGGAGACCAAAAAACTAGACTTTCTTTGTTGGTAACCGATAACGCCAATGTATAAAACAGTGAACGCTCACGCGGCGGGAGTATCTTAAGTTCGCGAGAGTTGAGCGGTTTAAGATTGTTTGTACCGTCAGACACATTCACTGTGTCATATTCGAACCATCGAACCTTTAGGCCCCGGTGAAAAGCTGACAAAGCAATCTTCTTGATTCGTTGCTCGGCTTCAATAACAGAAAAAAACAAATCAGCTACCTTTTTGTCGCTATGAAGCATCTTTATCCAATGAATTAAATGTTGTGGCCAATCATACGGAAAGTATTCATCCCAGTTATCTGCCCTTTCGAGCTTATCGCGAAGTGATTCGGACCAACCATTGCTATCGAGCTTCTCGTTTGTGGGTGAATCTTCTTTTTTGACCTGTCTAACTGTCTTCTCGTAGTTGTCACTAGCGTAACGTTCCAGTGGTGTTTCGTTTTCTGTAAATATTTTTCCATCAGGCGTGGTCTTTGTTGCTTCTTCGATATCTTGATAAAGATCTTTCCACGTCGTATCAGTGGGTGCGAGTACATCTGGCAACGCCTCCAACCAGCGGCCAGGTAACCAAATCTCATCGCAGTCCAACCCGTCTTCTAAGAAACCTAGAACGCCGTTTGCGTGATCGGCATCGTTGTGCGTGCAAACAACAATGCTTGTATTGGCTTTTTGCGTCACGCGTTCGAACATCCCAGCAAATCGCTTTCGACTTCTTCCTCCATCGACCAAAACCGACCAACCCTCACGTTCGAAATAGAACGAGTCACCTTGGCCGACTGGAATCGCAATGAAACGTGCCATAATCAAATGATACTTACACTCGAACTACGCATGTAGGATTTTATGTTAATTAGCCTTCTTTTCTCCTTAAGTTTACAGCTTCAAGCACCCAAAGGTCGGAGTATAGAACGAGAAATGATGTGGCGTTGAATCTCGGATGTGCCATCCCAGATGCGTTCCAGACGCGAATCGCGCCATAAGCGTTGGATAGGTAATTCTTCCATTAAACCCATACCGCCGTAGATTTGCACGGTGGCGTCGGCAGCGCGGCTTAACATTTCAGAACAAAACAGTTTGACCATGGCGGCGTCCGCATTGGTCATGGTCCCTTTGGTGGCTTTATCAACGGCATTCATGACCATTAATTCGGCGGCCTTGAGTTCCGTCGCCATGTCGGCCAGTTTAAAACCAGTGCCTTGAAAACGTCCGATGGGTTGGCCGAATTGTTTACGTTCGGCTGCCCACTGCGTGGCTAAATTGAACAAGCGTTCTGCTTTACCGCAACAACTCGCGCCTACCCAAACACGACCCATACCCAACCATTGGTCTGACAAAGCCAGCCCTTTACCCTCCTCGCCCAATATTTGCTCAGGCCCGAGCTGTATATCGTTAAAGCTAAGTTGAAATGTCTGATAACCACGGTAACTGACGCAGCGATTGCCCTCCCGAATGTCAAAACCATCGATACCGACATCTACCAAAAAAGCCGTAATGCGTTTACGCGGCCCCTTCAGTGTTTGGTCTTCACCGGTCGCGGCAAACACGATGGCGAAATCCGGCATGACCGGGCCGGAAATAAAGTGTTTAGAGCCATTCAAAATCCATTGTCCATCGAGTAATTGCGCGTTGGTTTTCATGGACATAATATCGGAACCCGCTTCGGGTTCGGTCAACGCGAACAACTCACGTTTATCGCCCTTAACACAAGGTAATAGATAACGTTCGCGTTGCTCACCCTCGCAGGCGAGTAAAATTTCCGTAGGCCGTGCAATCCAAGAGTGCAATGCGTGGCTGGTTTTGCCGTATTCGCATTCAACTAAGGCCATGCTTTTGTAGTCGAGTCCACCACCGCCAACATCTTCGGGCAGATTAGCCGCGAATAATCCCGCTTGTTTTTATTTGCGTTCAATGTGCCGGCCGAGTTCGATGGGCACGTGACCCAAACGATCGACTTCCTCTTCATGGGGGTACAGTTCGTCCTCCATGAACTTGCGCACCGTATCTAGTAGCATTTGTTGTTCGTGATTCAGTTCGATATCCATGTTTTTATTGTCGTCACGCCGTTTGCTGTTGCGAGATGGCCTTCAAGATGGCGACGATTCCCTGGTCTCGTTTGGCTGCCAGTTGTTCAAAGTGCCTGCCTTTTGCCATGCGTTTGCAGCCACTGACCATGGCATCACGTAATTCTTGTGTTAATTCGGGTGCCTGCAGTCTAGTCCAAGGCAGTTTCAACGCGGGCCCAAATTGATCGAGGTTAGTCGCCATGCCGCCTTCGCCACAGGCGACATGAAAAGCCATGCATTGACCCATTAGGGCGAGACGTGGGCCGGGGCCGTTGATCAGTGCTAGGTCGATTTGCTCGGGCGTCGCTTCGCCGTTGGCGACCATGTGCAAAGCTTCGCGCCACAAAGCTTCCTGTAGACGCGTAGCAATAAAACCCGGGATTTCCTTTTTTAATACCAAAGGAACCTTGCCCGCTTCCCAGTAAAAACTTTCCACCCAGTGGACGGTGTCTTGTGACGTTTTCTCGCCCGCAACGACTTCTACCAACGGCAACAAATACGGTGGATTGAACGGATGTCCTACTACGGTGCGCTGAGGCGTCGTGCATTGTGCCTGGATATCGGTCATGGTCAGACCGGAAGTGCTCGACGCAACGACCACATCAGGTTCAACTAAAGTTCCGAGTTTTGCGTAGAGTTCTTGCTTGATCTCTAAATTTTCGGGGGCGCTTTCCTGAATAAATTCTGCGTTAGAAACGGCCTCCTCAAGATCAGAGGTTATAGTTATGCGGTCCAGTGATGCACCCGGCGCCAAACCGAGTTGTTCGAGACTTTTCCAAGCCGTTGCGACAACGCGGCGAAACGGCTCTTCTTCCATGGGTTCGTGGATATAACTCACAACGTCATAGCCCCGCGCTAGGAAATGCGCCGTCCAACCGCCGCCGATGGGACCACCACCGATACTGGTGATATTTCGCACCTCGTTGGCGGGTACTTTCATCGGCTTTGTGGCGCTAGATGATTAACGGCCTTTGAATACCGGTTTGCGTTTTTCTACGAACGCCTTGATTCCTTCCTGCGCATCTTCCGATTTGAGCATGGCATGATAAACGGGCAAGTCTCCGATACGCATTTTCTCAAATGCCGCCTGTAAGGGGATACATTCAATGGCACGCAAGACCTCTTTCACGGTTTGTAATGCCAGCGGCGCAGCGTCAGCGAGTTGGTTAGCCCATTCCAGGGCCGTTGTCATGAGATCGTCCTTTGCCACTACTTTATTAATTAATCCATAGTGTGCCGCTTCGCTTGCCGTCATGCGGCGTCCTAACAAAAACATCTCCATGGCGATGTTATAAGGAATACGCCGTGGCAGACGTTGCAAGGCCCCTGCATCGGGCACAATACCCAAAGGCATTTCCGGTAAACCAAACTCAACATGCTCGGCTGCAATAATCAAATCACCCGCCATAGCTAGTTCAAAACCGCCCCCAATGGCGAGACCATTCAAGGCAGTGATGACGGGTTTGTTTAATGTCCAGTTTTCGGTCAAGCCGGCAAAACCACCTTGACCGTATTCGCCGGTTTCCCACCATTGATCCAGTTGCGTTTCGCCTCGATCCAAAGCTTTCAAGTCCCAACCGGCGGAGAAGATTTTTTCTCCTTCCGCGGTAATAATGGCTACCCGTAATTCGTTGTCGTTTTCTAATTCCGTGAAAGCTTCGGCCAGCTCACGGCTCATTTCCTCGTCAATGGCATTGACCTTAGGCTTATTGAGCCGAATCTCAAGAATATGATCTGATCGGATGATTTCGACGGTTTGCGGCATATCCACTCCAGGGCCAAAAATTTTGCTTGAGATCGGCCGGCTTACACAAAAGCAGGCATCACTTCTTTGATAAATAATTCCAATGATCGTTTTTGCTCCGCCAATCCAAGACCGTAGCTGGCGCAGTAAGTGAACTGATCCACACCTAAATCTTGATAACGTTTCAGTTTGGCGATCACCTCATCCGGTGTACCGAATATAAGGTTTTCCCGCAGAACCTCGGGTTTAAATTCGTCCCGAGTCTCTATCGCCGCCAAATCGATTCTCTCTGGAAACCCATTCCTGACTCCACCCGCATTCTGAAACAGGTTTTGAAACTGCGCGAGTTGCGTAAGAGCGGCTTTAACCGGCGCCTGCCAACCATCCTGCTTATCGTAAACGGAAGTGTAACGCATGGTGGAAAATATCGGTCGTTTTGTACCAGGATTATTTTCCAACGCCGTTTCAAAACGCTGCATGTAATCTTCCACTTCGGAGAAAGGCCTCGTCAACGCCCACGATAAGATGTTGCAACCGTTTTTGACCGCCCATTCGTAGGTAACCGGCGCCCTCGCTGCAACCCAAATAGGCGGATGTGGTCGCTGTAAGGGTTTGGGAACCGACGTGGAGTCGGGAAATGACCAAAACTCACCATCGTGCACATAGTCTCCCTGCCACAATGCCTTTAGAGCCGGTAACATTTCATGCGCGTAGTGATACGCGTCCGATTGTTTGAGGCCTGGATGAATGCGATCAAATTCGCGCTGATAGGCGCCGGAGCCGATACCAAACTCAAGACGGCCCCCGCTATACAAATCGAACAAAGCGGATTCGCCAGCGAGTTTTATGGGGTGCCAATAGGCCGCGACCGCAACCGCACAACCTAAACGGATACGAGACGTGTGTGCCGCCCACCAGGTCAAGATGAGAAAGGGATTGGGCGCGATTGTCATCTCGAGCGCATGATGTTCGGCAGCCCATGCGGATTCAAAACCGCCCTCATCCGCCATTTGTACCATCTCGAGCGTATGCCGTTCGACGTCGCGCATATTCAACTCCGATGTCATACGTTCCATATTGATAACAAGTTGAAATTTCATCGGATGCCTCTTTGATATTGATTCCCGACTATTGGGAAGGATTAGACGATTGATTTAGGACGGGCATTCTATTTCAATCCGCTAGTGGAGGGATATATGAAATTACAATGGCTGGAATCAAGCAGCGAACCCCATTATGCCAAAGTGTTGCTGATGCCTTCGGTAGCAACCCGATGTATTACCCGATAGATAGGTAACACATTATACCGGAGACATAGGTTACACAATGACGGCATTTGGGGGACCCCAAATGCCGTGGAAAGAGAGTAACCTGATGGACGAAAGAATTAAGTTTGTTGGCCGCTTGCTAGATGGCGAGAAAATGGCCGTGGTGTGCCGTGAATTCGGAATCTCCCGTAAGACCGGCTACAAGATCTTTAATCGCTATAAACAATGGGGTCTTGAAGGGCTTGCTGATCAGAGTCGGCGACCCTATCGGCACGGTAACCAGATTCCCTTTCAGATCGAACGGTCCATTGTTCGGATCAAGAAAGAACGCCCCAGCTGGGGGGCACCGAAGATTCGCGAGAAGCTGATCAGGCTGTATCCGATGATCAAGCCCCCTGCCAAGAGTACCGTACACGCCGTGCTGGATCGTCATGGTTTGGTGAAACGCCGCAAACGCAGGCGCTATCGGGCACAAGGCACACCTCTCCACAACGTCAAACGCCCCAATGCCCTATGGTGTGCCGACTATAAAGGGGAGTTTCGTCTGGGTAATCGGCAGTATTGCTATCCACTCACGATTACCGATTATCACTCCCGCTACCTGCTTGCCTGTGAAGGGCAATCTTCAACCAAAGAGCGATTCGCCTTTACGGTCTTTGACCAGGCATTTCATGAGTATGGTCTACCTGATGCTATCCGTACCGATAATGGTGTGCCGTTTGCCTCGCCACATGCGTTGTTTGGGCTAAGCAGACTATCGGTGTGGTGGTTACGATTGGGGATCGCCATTGAGCGGATTAAACCTGGTAATCCACAACAAAATGGGCGACACGAACGCATGCATCTCACGCTCAAGAAAGAAGCCACCAAACCACCCGGCTATAACTTGCTACAACAGCAAAGCCGGCTAGATGACTTCCAGCAACAGTACAACCATGATCGACCGCATCAAGCCCTCAATATGAAATACCCCGGTGAAGTGTATACACCTTCCACACGAGTCTATACGCCGCCGCAGAAACCAGATTACCCTTATCATGACAAAACCGTGCGGGTCACGCAGTGTGGTCGCATTTGCATGGGTAGCCGTAAGATCAACTTGAGCGTTGTGTTTGCAGGGCAAAGCGTGGGAATCCGCGAGGTCGATGACAACATATGGCTTGTCAGCTTTATGCATTATGATCTAGGATTCTTTGATCAAAACGAGAACAGAGTCGCGCCGGGAGACAATCCGTTCGCACTAAAAGTGTTACCTATGTCTCCGGTATAAACCGTTACCTATGTTCCCGGTCAAGACCCGTAGCGAATGGTCGGGGCGAGAGGATTTGAACCTCCGACCTCCTGCGCCCCATGCAGGTGCGCTACCAGGCTGCGCTACGCCCCGACTGTGTGAGTAACCGCTACTCTTTTAGCAGATTGGAGATGTCGTCCAACTCGGCAAGCAGGCTGCGCACCAGATTCCCGGATGCTCCCGCATCTGAAATAGAGTTTGCACCGTCTTGGCCATTCTGTAGCTTGTTACGGGCGCCGCTAATGGTAAAACCGTCAACATACAGCAAGCGCCGGATAGTGCGGATTAGCTGTACTTCGTGGCGCTGGTAATAGCGCCGGTTGCCGCGTCGTTTTACCGGCTTTAGCTGGGGAAACTCCTGTTCCCAGTAACGCAACACATGCGGTTTTACCGCGCACAAGTCGCTCACTTCGCCAATGGTAAAATATCGTTTGCCTGGAATCGCTGGGAGTTCGGTTTCCGCCGGATCTAACATCAGGCGCGTACCTGTTTGTCTTGCACTAACAGATTCAAACGATCTGAATTATCGGCTACACGCTCTTTTAGTTTTTGACTCGCTTTAAATGTAACGACACGTCGTTCTGAAATCGGAATTTCTTCTCCTGTTTTTGGATTGCGTCCTGGCCGCGACTTTTTATCCCGTACACCGAAATTACCGAAGCCTGAAAGTTTTACAGTGGAACCCGATTCCAATTCCGATCGAATTCGTTCGAAGAATAATTCTACAAATTCCGTTGCCTCTCTTTTATTCAATCCCAGTTCTTCAAATAATGTGTTGGCGAGATCCGCCTTAGTTACTGCCATTTGCTCACTCCCACTATTCTCTTAACTCCGCCTCATGTTTATTTTGAAGCGTATGCAAAATTCTTTTCATTATTCGGTCGATCTCCGTATCCGTAAGGGTGCGCGAAGATTCCTGGAAGGTCAAGCGGAAAGAGACACTTTTTCTACTTGCATCAATGCTTTCACCGCGATATATGGAGAATAAGTGCAAGTCGGTCAAGACATTGCCAGCCGCAGCGCGAATAGTGTCGAATAGCTCTTTGGCACTGACGCCTTCCGCAACGACTATTGAAATGTCGCGTCGCACAGCCGGAAATCGGGAAATCGGTGTATATCGCGGTACTTCACGTTCAGCAATTGCATCGAACGCGACTTCAAATAAGTAAACGGGTTGATCTAAGTCAAGTTGTGTCTGCAAATCCGGATGCAATCGCCCGATGGCGCCAATACGTTGCCTAGCCAATTTTATGCTCGCTGTTTGGCCGGGATGCAAAGCGGGATGCTCGGCTTGATGAAAGCTGAATTTTCGTCGTCCACCGATTTGAAATAATGCTTCGAGATCTCCCTTCACATCGAAAAAATCTGCGCCCGGTGAATCGACCGCCCATTGTTCCGCTAATGCGCTACCCATAACTGCGCCGGCTAACCGTTGTTGTTCCGCATAACCGTTACTAGTTTTGAAAAAAACGTGCCCTATTTCAAACAAACGTATACGTCGGTGTTGCCGGTTGAAATTATTCGACACTGCCTGTAGTAAACCCGGCCATAGACTGGTGCGCATAACGCCCATATTTTCAGCAATCGGGTTAGCCAGTGGTACGGGCCTGATTTTGGGTTCTATGGCGTTCTGCAAATTAGCGTCGACAAAGCTATAGGTAATCGCTTCGCGGTACTCACGGTCTGCCATAAGTTTGCGAATGCGTTGCGTCGATAAAATACCTTCGGATTGTGACGGCGGTGTCGCACCAACATGCGGAATATTGACCGGCACGGCGTCATAGCCATCGATACGTGCGATTTCTTCGATCAAATCAGGTTCAATATTGATATCGAACCGATAGGTGGGCGCCACCACCCGCCAACCCGATTTATTACCGCGCAGCTTCATCTCCAAACGTTTCAGGATGTTCTCGACTCGCTTTGGACTAACCCGAGCCCCAAGCAGGCGTTCGACTTGCGAGTGTCGGAGCACGATGGGTTGCTGTTTTGGCAGATAGCGTTCATGCTTGGTTTCAATGATGGGGCCAACCTCGCCACCGGCGATATCGACTAATAGTTCCGTCGCCCTGTGCATGGCCTGCTCGGGAAGTGTGGCATCCACACCCCGTTCAAAGCGGTGCGACGCGTCCGTATGCATACCCAATTGCCGGGCTTTGCCCGCCACCACCTGGGGACGGAAATGTGCCGCTTCAAAAAGTATACTACGGGTTTTCGCGCTAACCGCTGAATCCGCACCACCCATGATTCCAGCCAATGCGATAGCTTTGTCTTTATCAGCGATGACTAATGTTTCTGCATCGAGTTTGACTTTTGTTTCATCGAGCAGCGTCAGTGTTTCGCCATCGTTGGCATGCCGAACCACAATCTTCGAATCAACTCGTTCAAGATCAAAAGCATGCATGGGCTGACCCAACTCCATCATCACATAGTTCGTCACATCCACCACGCAATTGACGCTACGCACGCCACTGCGGCGCAGTTTTTCGCTAAGCCAGCTTGGTGTCGGTGCGTTTACGTCGATATTTTCGACTACCCTTCCGACATAACGCGGACAGTCACGTCCTGCTTTGATTTGAATGGGGATACGGGTTTTGCATGTGGCCCGGGGTTTGGCTAGTTTGGGCCAGCGCAGATGGGTACCGCAAGCGGCGGAGACTTCTCGAGCGATTCCGAGAACGCTAAGACAATCGCCCCGGTTAGGGGTCAGCTCAATATCGAATAGTTTGTCATCGAAACCGAGAACTTGCGATACGACTTTCCCTACTTTCGCGGTTTTGTCCAGAGCCATGATACCGTCCGATGCCTGTTCCAGCCCCAGTTCTTCGGCCGAACACAACATACCGGACGAAACCACATCGCGGATACGGGTTTTGGCGACCTTGACTCCATTCGGCAACTCGGCGCCAATCAAAGCGGTTGGCGCTTTCATGCCTGCTGCTGCATTGGCTGCACCACACACAATTTTTAAAGGGCGAGTTCTTCCCACATCAACATCGCACACCTTTAACTTTTGTGAGCGGGGGTGCGGCGTAATAGTGGTGATTTTCCCAACGACCACCTTGGGTAATGGAGTACCGGCCGGTTCGATAGACGCGACCTCCAAGCCAGACAGCGTTAGTTTCTTTGCCAGTATCTGACTATCCAGTTTGGGCGACGTCCATTCGCGCAACCATTGTTCGCTGATGAGCATTACTAATGATATCCCTTATTGCTTAACTGAACTGACTCAACATGTCGATGTCGTTCTCGAAAAATAAACGCAGATCGTCCACGCCATAACGCAACATGGTCAGACGTTCTATACCCAGACCGAAGGCATAGCCAGTGTATTTTTCGCTATCGATACCGGAATGACGAAACACTTCGGGATGCACCATACCGCAGCCTAGTATTTCCAGCCAACCGGTTTTTTTGCATACCCTGCAGCCGCTGCCCTCGCAGAAGACACAACTAATATCGACCTCGGCGGACGGTTCGGTAAATGGGAAAAACGAAGGACGAAAACGAACATCCAACTCGGTTTCAAAATAAGCACGCAGAAAATAAGTCAAAACACCCTTGAGATCGGAGAAACTGATGTTTTCATCTACCGCCAGACCCTCCAGTTGATGAAACATCGGTGTATGAGTCATATCCGAATCGCAACGATACACCCTACCCGGTGCAATCACCTGTAGGGGCGGTGTGTGATTTTGCATATAGCGGATTTGCACGGGCGAGGTATGCGTGCGCAGCACGAATCCTTCGTCCACGTAGAAAGTATCATGCATAGCCCGGGCCGGATGATTGGCTGGCATATTTAGCGCTTCGAAATTGTGAAAATCATCTTCGATTTCAGGTCCTTCGGCGGTATCGAATCCCAAAGCGCCAAAAATACTTTGCATACGTTCGATGGTACGCGTTATGGGATGAATGCTGCCTACACCCAGACCACGACCGGGTAAGGTGACATCAACAGTCTCCTGGCCAAGTTGCCGGTCGATCTGCGCTCTTTCCAGCGTCTGGCGGCGTTGCTCGATTTGCGATTGAAGTGTCTGTTTGGCGGCATTCACCTTTTGCCCGAATTCCCGTCTTTGCTCGGCAGGTATGGACCCGATGCGTTTAAGTTGTTCTGTCACTAGTCCTTTTTTGCCTAAATGCCGGATCCTAAACTCCTCAATAGCAGCGATATTTTCTATTGCAGCAAGCGTGTCCAGCGCTTGTGCAACGATTTGTTCCAGCGATTGATGGTTTGAATCATTCATTGCTTAGTAAACAAAAAAGAGGAAAGGCTACGCCTTTCCCCTGTTTAACCGGCGAATGCGTTCGCCAGTGATTGCTATAGGCCGGTCAAAATCACCGGCACATTAAAGTTAGGCGGCCAGCGCGGATTTGGCTTTGTCTGCTAACACTGAAAACGCGTCTTTATCGTGCACCGCGATATCCGCCAGGACTTTGCGGTCCAACTCGATAGACGATTTGGCTAGACCGTTCATAAATCGACTATAGCTCAAGTCGAACTCCCGCGCGGCGGCATTGATACGCGTTATCCATAGTGCGCGAAATTGTCGTTTGCGTTGGCGACGGTCCCGGTAGGCATATTGCCCTGCACGATTCACCGCCTGATTCGCAACCTTAAAAACTCTGGAGCGTGCGCCGCGGTAGCCCTTGGCCTGCTCCAACACCTTTTTGTGACGCGCTTTGGCGGTCACACCGCGTCTAACTCGTGGCATCGGATCTCTCTCCGTTAACTGTAGGGTAGCATGCGCTTGAGCGCCGCCTCGTTCGCGTCGGCGACAATAAGACCATGACGAAGGTGACGTTTCCGTTTGGTCGATTTTTTAGTAAGAATGTGGTTCAAATACGCCTGAGAGCGTTTGAACTTACCAGAGCCGGTTCGCTTGAATCGCTTGGCCGCTCCTCGATTTGTCTTCAATTTTGGCATATGCCATCTCCGTTTACATTTCCGGTCACAATGCCGGGATGTGGTTTAACTATTTCACCCATATTAACTAAGGCCGCTTTGGTGCGACTACCATGACCATTTGCCGGCCTTCGAGTTTCGGTTCCTGCTCCACCACACCGAACTCGTCAAGATCCTCCCTGACCTTTTGCAGCATTTCCAATCCCAACTCTTGATGCATCATTTCCCGTCCACGAAAACGCATTGTTATCTTCGTTTTATTTCCATCTTCCAGAAATCGCTTCAAGTTACGCAATTTAATATCGTAATCCCCAACGTCCGTTCCGGGGCGGAATTTAATCTCCTTGATAACAATCTGTTTTTGTTTCTTCTTAGCTTCCTGGCGTTTCTTGCTTGCATTGTAGCGAAACTTGCCAAAGTCCAAGATACGGCACACCGGCGGGTCCGCATTTGGCGAAATTTCTACCAGATCCAATTCGGCCTCTTCCGCGGCTTGCAACGCAATCCCACGCGTAACAATTCCAACCTGTTCCCCCTCCGCGTTTATCAACCGCACACGCAGCGCTTCAATATCGTCGTTGACGCGAAGCTCCTTCTCCGCCGCTATCGCTGCATTCCTCTAATCTTATATAAATTCAAATTCTCTTAGTCTCTTATGTCTACGTAAACGGTGATTGCCGCGCCCTAGATGTTAACCAGCAAGCTTCTGGATAAATTGCTCCCTAGTGAACGTTCCCAGATCTTCACCATCACGTGTTCGCACGGCGACAGTACGATTCTCTAGTTCCCGGTCACCCACTATCAACAGATAGGGTACACGTTGTAACGTGTGCTCGCGGATTTTAAAGCCGATTTTTTCGTTTCTCAAGTCGGATTCTACCCTGAACCCCTGTTTTTTAAAGCTTTTTTCGATTTCGGACACATATTCGGCGTGGTGGTCGGTGATATTCATGACAACGGCCTGTACCGGTGCTAGCCAAACCGGAAACTTTCCGGCGAATTCTTCGATCAGAATACCGATAAAACGCTCCAAAGAACCAAGAATCGCGCGGTGTAACATCACTGGGGTTTTGCGGCTACCATCCGCCGCCACATACTCAGCACCAAGCCGTTGAGGCATAAAAAAGTCTAATTGCACAGTACCACATTGCCATACCCGACCGATGCAATCGGTTAAAGAGAAATCGATCTTGGGACCGTAGAACGCGCCTTCACCTTCTTGAACATTGAATTCCAAGTTTTTATTGATTAAGGACTGTTTCAAAGCCTGTTCTGCAATGTCCCAGATCTTATCGCTACCGACGCGTTGTTTGGGGCGAGTAGATAGCTCGATGGCGATGTCCTCAAAACCGAAGTGTGCATATACCTCGAATATAATCTCGATAAGTGTCGAGACTTCGTGTTGGATCTGCTCTTCGGTACAAAACACATGCGCGTCGTCCTGGGTAAATCCGCGCACCCGCATCAAACCATGTAAGGCACCGGATAGCTCGTTGCGATGACATGAACCGAATTCCGCCAGCCGCAAGGGCAAATCGCGATAGGATTTCAGCCCTTGATTAAAAATTTGCACATGCCCGGGACAATTCATGGGTTTAATAGCATAATGTCTACCCTCGGAATCAGTGGTAAACATGTGGGCCGCGTATTTCTCCCAATGCCCCGATCGCTCCCATAACTCACGGGACAGGATTTGCGGTGCTTTGACTTCACCATAGTCGTATTTACGCAAAACGCTGCGCATATATTGCTCGACCGCCTGAAACAATGTCCAACCTTTGGGATGCCAGAAAACCATACCAGGGGATTCTTCCTGGAAGTGAAACAAATCCAGTTGATTGGCTAGCTTGCGATGGTCGCGTTTTTCCGCTTCCTCTAATCGCGTCAGATAGGCCTTGAGTTGCTTTTTATCCGGCCAGGCGGTGCCATAAATGCGTTGCAGCATTTCGTTACTGGAGTCGCCACGCCAGTAGGCGCCCGCCACTTTGGTTAACTTGAATGCTTTTAGCTTTGAAGTGGTTGGGACATGGGGTCCGCGGCATAAATCAATAAACTCGCCTTGTTCATAAAGCGAGATGATCTCGTCCGCGGGAATACCGGCAATAATTTTCGCTTTGTATTCTTCCCCGAGTCCACGAAAAAGCTCGATTGCTTCATCACGCGGCATAATTTTTCTACGCACAGGCAAATCGCGTTTTGCAATCTGTTCCATGCGTTGCTCGATCGCTGCGAGATCGTCTTCAGTGAACCCACGCTTGTAGGCAAAGTCGTAATAGAACCCATCTTCGATCACTGGGCCAATGGTCACCTGGGCGTCTGGAAATAATTCCTTGACCGCGTGAGCCAGCAAATGCGCACTGGAATGGCGAATAATCGCCAACCCTTCTTCGTCGCGGCCGGTAATAACCGCAACCTCAGCATCCGTTTCGACCAAATAATCCGTATCCACTAGCCGGCCATCTACACGTCCCGCTAGAGCGGATTTCGCCAAACCCGGCCCAATGTCCGCCGCGATCTCAGCGACGGTGACAGGGTTATCATATGCGCGAACGCTGCCGTCCGGCAAAGTTACTTGCGGCATGGATTACTACTCGATAACGAGTTATCAATGTTGCGACGTGTCAACAAAGTTAAAATCAAAATGAGTGGATGTCACTTATGTTAAGAAAATGGTAGGCGCGAGTGGGATCGAACCACCGACCACTACCATGTCAAGGTAGTGCTCTACCACTGAGCTACGCGCCTGCCGTCAAGGCGCGGAAATTAACACAACCCGCTACCCCGTTCAATTTCAGGCATCATGAATTCGATACTTTATCAGCACCTAGACCCAGTTCACGGTGTTTCAAATCGGTTATCTGGTCTCGTAGCTGCGCGGCCTCTTCAAATTCGAGATCTTTGGCATGGGCAAACATTTGTTTTTCCAGTTTGCGGATTAACGCACCCAGTTTTGCAGGGTCGCTCGCGCTATATTCTTCGGGGTTTTCCGCAGCTTTTAACCATTCGCGATCCGTTGCTTTGCGGCCATAACGAGACCGTTGGTCGCGACCGATGCCGTCGATAATGTCCTTGACCGCTTTCTCTACCCCCTTTGGTGTAATTTTGTGCTTAAAGTTATATGCAATCTGTTTTTCTCGCCGTCGGTTGGTCTCGTCGATGGCGCGTTGCATGGAGTCGGTAATCACATCGGCATACATGATGGCAGTGCCGTTAATATTGCGTGCAGCGCGGCCGACGGTTTGAATTAACGAACGTGTGGAACGCAAGAACCCTTCTTTGTCTGCATCGAGTATGGCGACAAGGGATACCTCGGGTAGGTCCAATCCCTCCCGTAACAGATTGATACCGACCAGAACATCGAATTTTCCGGCGCGTAAGTCGCGTACGATTTCCACCCGTTCGACCGTATCGATATCGGAATGTAAATAACGCACACGGGTGTCATGATCATACAAGTAGTCCGTCAAGTCCTCCGCCATACGCTTAGTCAAGGTGGTCACTAATACGCGCTCATTGCGGTCGACACGTTCACGAATCGCAGACAATAAATCATCCACTTGGGTCGCCACCGACCGGACTTCAATTTCCGGGTCGACCAAACCGGTAGGCCTGACCACTTGTTCGACCACGGTTGACGTCTTGGATTCTTCGTAAGGACCGGGCGTGGCGGACACGAATATGGTTTGCGGCATCATGTTTTCGAATTCATCGAAGCGTAATGGCCGGTTATCCAGCGCCGACGGCAGGCGAAATCCGTATTCCACCAAAGTCTCTTTGCGCGAACGATCACCACGGTACATCGCACCGAGCTGCGGCACGGTGACATGACTTTCGTCGATGAATAACACCGCGTTAGAAGGTAGATAATCGATCAGAGTCGGTGGTGGTTCCCCCGGCGCCCTTCCAGAGAGATAACGCGAGTAATTCTCAATACCGGCACAGTACCCGACTTCTTGCATCATCTCCAGGTCGTAAAGCGTGCGTTGTTCCAGACGTTGTGCTTCGAGCAATTTGTCGGCATCGCGTAGTTGTGCCAAGCGTTCGCGTAACTCGTCCTTGATCTGATCAATAGCTGCGATAATGGTTTCGCGTGCCGTCACATAATGTGACTTGGGATAGATAGTCAAGCGGGTGAGTCGTTCGTCCACTTCTCCGGTGATAGGGTCGAAGTAAGAAAGTTTTTCAACCTCGTCACCAAACAACTCCACCCGCACAGCCAGACGCTCAGACTCCGCGGGGTAAATATCGATGATGTCGCCACGTACCCGGAAAGTACCACGTGATAGCTCGATATCGTTACGGGTATATTGCAATTCAGCTAGACGATGCAAAATGGCACGTTGGTCGACAATCAAACCTTCGCGCAGATGCAAGATCATGCCATGATAAGCGGCCGGATCGCCCAGACCATAGATAGCCGATACTGTGCCGACAATAACCGCGTCCTCGCGTTCCAATAGGGCTTTTGTCGCTGACAAACGCATCTGATCGATGTGATCGTTGATGGACGCGTCTTTTTCAATATAAGTATCGCTACTTGGAACATACGCTTCAGGTTGGTAGTAATCGTAATAGGACACGAAATACTCAACCGCGTTGTGCGGAAAAAAGTCGCGCATTTCCGAATACAGTTGCGCAGCCAAGGTTTTATTCGGCGCCAGTATCAAAATGGGCCGGTTTACATTCTGAATGACGTGGGCCATGGAAAAAGTTTTTCCCGAACCGGTTACCCCGAGAAGGGTTTGATAAGCCTCGCCGTCGCCCAAGCCTTCGGTTAACGCGGCGATTGCATCGGGTTGATCGCCGGCCGGTTCAAAGTTGCTTATCAGATTAAAAGGCCGCATGATTCAAGCCGTTAGAATCGCCATAGCCAGTAACCGGACAAGTCATCACAGTGGGGTCTTGAATGCAAAAATACAGATTGTCTCATGCTGCGGAAAGAATTAATCCGTCTCCAACCATTGCCCTCAGCACACAGGCACGAGAGTTGCGCGCAGCGGGTAAAGATGTAATCAGTTTGACTGCTGGTGAACCGGACTTTGATACACCGGATCATATCAAAAAAGCGGGTATCGATGCGATAAACCGAGGGTTTACCAAGTACACCCAGGCAGATGGTACGCCTGAACTAAAGCAAGCGATCCTGCAAAAGTACCGCAGTGAAAACTCGCTGGAATACGCGCCTGAGCAAATCATTGTTTCGGTCGGCGCAAAACACAGTATTTTTAATTTTTTGATGGCGATATTGAACACCGACGATGAGGTGATTATCCCCGCGCCTTATTGGGTGTCTTATCCGGACATGGTAGCTCTTGCAGGTGGTGAACCGGTCATTGTTGCGGCCGGCATCGATCAGGGTTTCAAACTTACACCCGGGCAAATCGAAAAACGCATCACTGATCGCACGCGTTTGTTGATTTTAAACAGCCCATCAAACCCGACCGGTGCAGTGTACTCCAAAGATGAATTGGCGGCCTTGGGAGCAATGTTGCTGGACCACCCCGACGTATTGATCTTGAGCGATGATATCTACGAACATGTCATCTGGGGCGATGAACCGTTTTACAATATCGTCAATGCCTGTCCGGAACTAGCGGATAGAACGACTATCGTCAACGGCGTCTCCAAAGCCTATGCGATGACTGGTTGGCGTATCGGATACGCGGCAGGTCCGGCGCCGATTATCAAAGCCATGAACAAGATTCAATCGCAAAGCACGTCGAATCCGACGTCGGTTGCCCAAGCGGCGGCGACTGAAGCGTTGAACGGCGATCAATCCGCCATCGCTACCATGGTGGATGCTTATCATCAACGCCATGACTATGTGATTGGAAGGCTTAACGACATACCAGGGGTCAGTTGCCTAAGCTGCGTTGGGACTTTCTACGCTTTTCCGGATGTCAGTGGCGCGATTCAATCAGCCGCGGATGCTGAAGACGATATGGCCTTGGCCGAAAAACTACTCATGCAGGGGGAGGTTGCGGTTGTGCCCGGCAGTGCTTTCGGAGCACCCGGTTATCTTAGACTATCGTTTGCAACGGATATGGCATCGCTGGAAATAGCTATGGATCGTATGCGGCGGGTTTTGAGGGACTGAAACCGATGACAGGCAATTTGTAAAGCAATGTTAATTTGGCCAAGAATGTGAAGTTTTCCACAGCCGGTGTCTTACGGAAAACTTAAGCTGTGACGCGAGAGGATTAAATGACGCAAAACCAAAAAGGAGTTGAACATGGAAGTGATGCATACAGCCACTCACACGAAGCCAAAAGTACATTCACAATTGGGATACACCTTTGTAGAGGTGGTTCTGGCACTCACCGTTAGCGGAATCTTGTTTTCAATGGCGATTCCATCCTTCGGTGCCATGATAGCACGTCAACGTATTGCGGTCGGTGTCGACACCTTGTTTACAGACTTGCAACTTTCCCGCTCTGAAGCCATTACCCGTTCCCAATCGGTATTTATTTGCCGCAGTGTGGACGGTCAGTTTTGCACGAGCACCAGCAACTGGGACAATGGCTGGATTGTTTTTGTCGATAGCAATAACGACAATCAACGTGATGCCGACGAACAGTTAATTCGTGTACAACGGGCATTTAGCAAAGGAATTAGTATTCAGTTCGGTTCTCTGAACGCCACGGGTATTCGTTTCAAACCCGACGGCGCTGGAACATTCAACGGAACATTCACCTTTTGCGACACTGCCGGTAAGGCCAGGCCCCGGGCCATTATTTTCTACTATTCAGGTCGGCCGCGTTACTCTACGACTCGCTCGGACGGCAGTGCTTTGTATTGCGTCTGAGTTTGTACCAATCGAGTCTTGACCCCGTAAACACGGGTCAGTAGGATTCGGCTGCTTATCCCCGGTAGCTCAGTTGGTAGAGCAGGTGGCTGTTAACCACCCTGTCGGCAGTTCGAGTCTGTCCCGGGGAGCCAACTTTTCATCGCCCCACCATTTTCCAGAATCGGGCTATAATCGCGTTGAGATTGGAGCCGATACCTGATAGCGTTCCGCCCCGGAAAATAGTAACAACTGTATGCACCGCTCATTGCCACAATTGCAAAACGAGGACAACTGTATGCTAAATAAATTCAAGCACTTAGGTATTGTATTTGCATTTGCCGGACTAATGACTACTTCAGTGTGCGCGGACCAGGTTACCTATTTTGGTCAAACCGCGGACGGTAGCTGGTTAGTCGGCCTTGATTACGGGCGGGTCGATGTTAAAAGTCCGGGTTTCCGTGATGCAGACACGTTTGGATTTACTGTTGGCTATGAATTTGCACGCCCGGTTGGATTTAACGGTTCGGCTTCTGTGGAGTTTGAGCTGACCAACTCGGATGATGGTGGAATCGGGCGCGAAAGCGATTTTGGCACTACCGGTGAGTACGAAGCGGATACCGCGGGCATCTTTTTCGCTTATCGAACGGCTGGCGATGTTTTCTTCAAAGGCAAGTTGGGCGCAGTTCGAACTGAAGTGGATTCGTCGTTTCGCCGATTTGGTAGGGATCAAGAGTCGGAAACCAGCTTTGCATTTGGCGCGGGTCTCGGATACCGGATAGCAACGGACGCTATTCGAGTCAATATTGAATTGGAAGCGGTCGCCACAACCGGCGACGACGATATCGACCTGCTTACATTGGGTGGTTTATTCCTGTTCTAACTAGGAAATCTCAGAAAAGCGGGTTTTCCTTACACCATCGATAAAAACCGCTTGAGGCCCTATCTGCCTCAAGCGGCGACATCAACAGGTAATTTAGGCGCTACGACGAAGTTCAGATTTGCATGTGCTTTGCGTAGCGCAGCTTCTACTTGTTCCGGTGTCGGAGCACGGGCAAGAATAAATCCGGGATAAGCGCCACCCTCGGGCCAGGGAATCATTTCTTGGCCTGCGCGGACATCGATAATCACTTGTTCGATATATTCAATTTCAGTTGCCGCCCGCACACCCTCCACGCGACGTAACATGCCGCCCTGTTCTACCGGGAGCATCAATACCCCGGCTGCATCGCCTGTGTTTGATGCGGTGAGTGCTTGCCTCATTGCGTTTCTGATGACCTGCTCCTCCAGCGTGTGGTGCAGGATATGTTCGAAAACCTGGCTGCATTCGCCGCCGATGGTACGAGTCGCCAATTCCAGCAGCCAGACACCGTCTGCGTTAATTCGGCATTCGGCGTGTATAGGACCTTCGCACAAACCGTATGCATGACAGGATCGTTGTACGGTCTCTACCACTGATTGCTTTAGCTTATCGCTGTGACGCGACGGCGTTATGTAGTAGGTTTCCTCGAAGTAGGGACCGTCGAGTGCATCGGGTTTGTCGAATATGGCAAGTACCGATAACCGTCCCCGGCGTAGTAATCCCTCAACAGCCACCTCCTGGCCGGGTATAAATTCTTCAACCAGACAGTCCACAGGCTTAATGCCTTCACGGTCCAACAAGCGCTTGACACGTGCGCATGCACGCTTTAACTCGTTTCTATTGTTAACACGAATAACGCCACGGCTGGCAGACATAGCAATCGGTTTAATCACACAAGGAAACCCAATCTCACCGATATCGATAGGTGATTCGTCCAAAATGCGGATAAATTTAAACCGTGGGACCGGCAGGTTTTGTTCCACAAGGCAGGCGCGGCCTAAATTTTTACGGCGGGCACACCGGGTAGCGGCCACCGAGTTATGTGGCAGGCCGAGGCGACCGGCGACGATAGAGGCAATCTCAACAGTGGCGTCATCGGTTGCAATGACGGAACAAATATTTGTGCCAGCCAGGGCCCGCAAAACGCTCTCAGCAGCTCGCTCTAAATCATCCAGATTGACACGGATTCCCGGAGTATTCGAGGTGATGACGGTCTTGCTGCCAGTGGAGACGATAACGGGCTTATGTCCAAGGTCACGAGCCGTACGGACGAATGCATTGAGACGGTAAGAGTCGGCCGGCGCGACAAATAGAATCTTGTCGTCCGCGACTGGTGCGGCAGTTTTAATCAAATATTAGAAAGCTATGGCGAGCGTCACGCCCGAGCAGCACCACAACCCGCGCAGCCGCCACTGCCACCGACTGCCTTGAATACATTATTGAAAACAAACGATGCATTAACACCATCGTCGACAAAGTCAATTTCCGCGCCACGCAAAAAATTCAATGCTACGGGATCCACTACCAGCTTAAAACCGTTTTCGGATTCCAATACACTGTCGCGTTCGTTATCTGATTCTGCAAAGGTCATGCCATAGGTCATACCACTGCAACCACCGCCGGCGACATAAACCCGAACAGCAGTGAGTTCTTCATCGGCCTCTTCGATCAGTTGACTGATTTTCGTGCGAGCGCTGTCAGTCACGGTCAGATCGTCTGGCACAATTTCCCGCAAAAATGAGGGAGTTATTTGTTCAGCGGTTTGCATATTCGTTGCCACTCAAGTTACTGCGATGCATAATCAATAATTATACCGAAATTTAGTGACTTCCGAACCCGTCCAAACCGAATCCCTTTCTATCCTTATAGACTTTAACAAGGTGACGTAACGTATCCATGGCTCGTATGGTGTATTGCAGTGTTCTCAAACGTGAAGCGGAGGGATTGGACAAAGCTCCCTACCCCGGCGAACTGGGTCAGCGGATTTTCGATAATGTTTCTGCCGAAGGATGGACGCAATGGTTGGAACGTTTGGCGATGATCATTAACGAAAATCAACTGACAAGCGCTGATCCCACCAGTTTGGACGTGATCGAACAACACATGTTGGGATTTTTGTTCGGTGAAGGTGATTTGGGGCAGTTGCCAGCCGGATTCACCACCCAACGCAAGAAATAATCTCAAAAGCGTGAGCTTGCCGATACTGCCTTAAAAATACCCTCAAATTGCTCATGCATTGTCATATACACAGCGCTTTTTTAACCATTTTCGCCTCGTCTCGCCCGCGCTCACACTTTTTGAGGTAACCTAAATACCAGTGCAGTCTTTTATGGATTGATCTGGCGGATTAGACGACGGCTGTGCACGGGTTTGCCATCGAGATAACGATTTAAAATCGCGCGGGTCAACATCTTACTTTCACGTAGATTTTGTTCGGTTGGGTGGGACGATTGATGTAACGCCAATAAGGTGTTACCGCTGACATTTAACCCTCCGTTGGGTTGCCCGGTTAAACATACCGGACCTTTGTCGAGCAGATACTGATAGCCCTTATTCGTTTCGACCATCACGTGATTATCGGCCTCGCGATCCAGCAACATGGCGTAACCTATTTCACGCAGCAGAGCTTTCTCGAATAAGCGCAAAGTCCAGGCGTCAGCTACATCATCATCCTTATTGGCAAGGTTCCGTATAGCGGTTTCATAAGCTACAAAAAGCTGTTCATGAGCGTCATAGCGATGTAAAAGTCTGGCGAGCAGTTCATTTAGATAAAACCCACAATACAAGGCCCGGCCCCGCAGTTCTTGGTAAGGATTTGTCATTTCAGCACTGGCCAGTATCGGCAACTCGCCACGCCCGACCCAGCCGATCAATAGAGGTTGAAAAGGCATCAACATGCCGCGGGTACGGGATTTCAAGCGGCGAGCTCCCTTTGCCAACACGGTGAGTCTGCCATGATGCTGGGTGAATACATCGACCAATAAGCTGCTTTCAGAATAAGGCATCCGGTGAATGACGAATGCCGTTTGTGATTGCACTCGCATGGGTTTTGGTGTATCAGCTTAAATCCGCAAAACCCAGGTTACGTAATGTGGCCGTATTGTCGGCCCAGCCCTGTTTGACTTTGACGCGAATATTTAAAAATACCCGGGTATTGAGTATCTGTTCTATTTGTTTGCGCGCTTGTTCACCAATGATTTTTAATCTGTTTCCTTTTTGTCCGATAACAATCCCTTTCTGGCCAGGTTTCTCCACCCAAACCGAAGCTTCTATTCGCAATAAATTTTTGTCATCCTGTGAAAAGCGGTCGATAACTACCGTGCTAGAGTAAGGTAATTCTTGGCCCAATTGGCAAAATAACTGCTCCCGAATCAGTTCCGCAGCGAACATCGTTTCCGACTGATCCGTTACCTGGGTTTGAGGAAATAAAGCTGACCCAATCGGCAACTTGGCCTGGATGGTCTTGACCAGTTCCTCGATATTCAGTTTTTTTTGCGCGGATATAGGAACAATCTCTTCAAAGACACCTTTTCCATTAACTTGCTTAATAAATGGCAGCAACGACCGTTTATCCCGCAGACGGTCTATTTTATTGATAGCCAGAATCATGGTGGTCGAAAATTGCCGCAATCTGTCCATTACCCAATCGTCTTCGCTGGTCCATCGTTGCGCCGAACACACAATCACAATCACATCGACGTCCACCAGACTCTGTTGGGCCGTTTTGTTGATCATTCGGTTTAACGCGTTGCCGGTCGACGCATGCAATCCGGGTGTATCGACAAATACGATTTGACTGGTCGATGATGTTCTTATTCCAAGGATACGATGACGGGTCGTCTGTGGTTTACGCGAGGTAATACTCACTTTGTGGCCAGTCAAACAATTGAGTAAGGTCGATTTGCCCGTATTAGGTCGTCCCGCCAATGCCACATACCCGAAGCGGAAATCATCGTTCATTGCGTCGTGGTCAAAGCGCTCAAAGCTTTTTCGGCAGCCGTTTGTTCAGCTTTACGCCGGCTCGTGCCCTCACCCTCAAACTCTCGATTCAGATTTTCTACGGAGCACTGTACGATGAAACGTTGATCATGGGACGGGCCTATTACTTCCAATATCTTATAACGAGGTATTTGATAGCCCATTTGTTGTAAGTGCTCTTGCAATTGGGTCTTCGCATCCTTGTCCAATTTCACGGGATTGAGTTGAGCGAGGTACTGTTTAAAAACTGACAGAATAAAATCCCGCACTGCGGATAATCCACCATCAACATAAATCGCACCAATAATGGCTTCCAACGCATCCGCCAATATGGAGTCGCGGTCACGGCCGCCGCTTTTTGCTTCCCCTGAACCCAACAGTAAATGATCACCGAGTTGCAAATCCCGTGCTACGTCAGCAAGGGTTTCGCGTCTTACCAGTCTGGCGCGCAGCCGTGTTAGTGTTCCTTCGGGGATGTTTGCGAATTTTGTATATAAAAATTCGGCCGCGATGAATCCGAGAATGCTGTCCCCAAGAAACTCCAAACGTTCATTGTGCAAGGACGCCCTACTGCGATGGGTAAGGGCGCGCCGCAATAGTTCCCGATCGGAAAATTCGTATTGCAGCCGACAGCACAAGATATCCACCGTTGGCTGCCGTTGATTCACTGTCGAAGCGATACGTCGACCTCATTCTCAAAATCAAGCAGTGCGCTGACATTGTAAACCAAGGGTACAACCCGTTCGTAGTCGACACTCATAGTCATCGTGCTCTGGGTTTTCTTGGTTTTGAATGCTTTTTTTAAATCGACAATTTCGTGGGCAAAGTCGATGTATAAAATATTGTCGAGTCTTGAAATTAACTGACCCTTGGTCATACGCGCTGTTTCCGGGTCGTCCGCCAGCGTTTCAAGACCTTCTTTAATCTTAAGATTATCCATATATGCGGGAAACAACTTCATAAATAGCAACGCGGATCCGATACCAAATGCCACCAGAAGCAATATCAACCAAAACGACATCCCCTGCTGTTTTTTCATGCTTTGCCCTCTTGAAAAATAAACGTTATATCTCAAATACCAAATAAATTACACATAAACAATATTATAAGCTTTCTCAGTTATCTTATTGTATTCCCTATTCTATCCCATTTTATATCAAAGCCATTCTTGGTGTCCCAATTAAACCAGATCAAAAACGCACGCCCTACCACATTGTCATCCGGCACAAACCCCCAAAACCGGCTGTCGTTGCTTTGGTCGCGGTTGTCACCCATCACAAAGTAATGTCCATCTGGCACTCGGTATTCCGTCCGACGGCCACTGCTGTTGGTATCGATCAATACGTCGTGGACTGAGTCGCCTAATTCCTCTTTGAAGCGTGTGGCCTTTAGATGTTTTTTGCCGGGTTCGGTGAATGTGTACTGCTCCGGATTTTGTAATGCTATCTCCTGGTCGTTAATAGTCAGTTTTTTCCGGTCATATACAATCACGTCCCCTGGAACCCCAACCACGCGTTTAATAAAATTCACTTTCTCATCGTGGGGAAACCGGAAAACAATAACATCGCCGCGTTCCGGTGCGGAATCGCCAAATAGTTTTTTATGAACAATCGGTAGTCGAATACCGTAACTAAACTTGTTGACCAAAATAAAGTCCCCGATAAACAGGTTGGGCAACATCGAACCCGATGGAATACGAAAGGGCTCGACAACAAAGGAACGTAACACGAACACCAATAATAAAACGGGGAAAAACGCCTTTGCGTATTCGACAATGACTGGTTCCTTAGACAACACCTGAGTTTCATTGGTGGTACTGTTCTGATCTTGTATAGTGGCGTCACCAGCGGTTGCCGAAACAAGACGGTGACGTGCGCTAAATACGCGATCCCACAACCAGATCAACCCCGTTATTACCAAGGCGACGAATAGTATCAGTGAAAAATCCATCTACTCGTTCTCCCTATTCACCACCAACCCGTAATACAGCAAGAAAAGCTTCCTGGGGAATTTCCACTGCACCGATTTGTTTCATTCGTTTTTTACCTTCTTTTTGTTTTTCCAATAGTTTGCGTTTTCGCGTGATATCACCCCCATAACACTTAGCGGTAACATTTTTACGCAGTGCTTTAACCGTCTCCCTGGCGATAATGCGCCCGCCGATGGTGGCCTGGATGGCTACGTCGAACATTTGACGAGGTATAAGCTTGCGCATTCGTGTGACCAGTTCCCGTGCACGATACTGACTTTGCTCACGGTGCGCCAGTACGGATAACGGCTCAACCTTTTCGCCGTTAATCATAATGTCCACTTTACACATGTCAGAGGATCGATAAGCCAGAAACTCGTAATCCATAGAAGCGTAGCCACGACTGACGGACTTTAATTTGTCAAAGAAGTCCATCACCACCTCGTTCAACGGCATTTCGAATTCCAATACGGCCTGACGACCGTGAAAATGCATGTTCTTTTGTATACCCCTTTTTTCCACGCACAAAGTCAACACGGAACCAACGTGGTCTTGGGGTACCAGAATTCGAGTTGAGATAATGGGCTCCCGAATCTCGTGGATTGCACTGACATCGGGCAGTTGTGCTGGACTATCGATGAGGATCGTAGTGCCGTCAGTTTTCTCTACCTCATACACAACTGTGGGTGCTGTGGTAATGAGATCCAGACCGTGTTCGCGCTCCAACCGCTCCTGAATGATCTCCATATGTAACATACCAAGAAACCCGCAACGAAAACCAAATCCCAACGCCTGTGAGGATTCAGGCTCGTAAATCAATGAAGCATCATTCAAACTCAGCTTCTCCAGCGCCTCGCGAAACGCTTCAAAATCGGCGGAGTTGACTGGATACAAACCGGCAAAAACCGTCGGTTTCACTTCTCGAAAACCCGCTAACGGTGTTTCGGTCGGATTTTTTAAGGTAGTCATGGTGTCACCGACCCGGGCACTCTTGATGTCCTTGATGCCGGCAGTAACATACCCCACTTCGCCCGCTTGCAATACATCGACCGGTGTGGGCTTAGGCGTGAATACGCCTACTTTTTCGACTAGATGATCGCGTCCGGTGGATAGTAACTTAATCTTGCATTTGGGCAATAATCGGCCTTCTTTAACCCTTATCAACGATACAGTACCCAGATAATTGTCGAACCATGAGTCCAATACCAGCGCCTTTAATGATGCGTCACGATCACCCTGAGGCGGAGGTAAATGCTGAACGATAGCTTCCAGCACGTCCTCGACCCCTTGGCCGGTTTTAGCACTGACCTTGACAGCGTGATTGGTATCGATGCCAATGACGTCCTCAATTTCGTGCAGCACTCGTTCGGGTTCGGCCGCCGGCAAATCGATTTTATTCAACACCGGAATCACCTCCAAACCGAGATCCACTGCCGTATAACAGTTAGCCACCGTTTGAGCTTGAACACCCTGGGCGGCATCGACCACCAACAACGCGCCTTCACAGGCGCTTAATGAACGGGATACCTCATAGGAAAAATCCACGTGACCCGGTGTATCGATAAAGTTAAGTTGATAACGTTGTTTGTCCTTGGCTTGGTAATGCAGGGTTACGCTTTGCGCCTTGATGGTAATACCACGCTCGCGTTCTAATTCCATGGAATCCAGCACTTGATTGGCCATTTCCCGCTCGGACAAGCCGCCGCAAGCCTGAATAAACCGATCCGCCAACGTGGATTTACCATGATCGATATGCGCGATAATAGCGAAATTGCGTATGTGTGACAGAGGACTATTAGACACTGTTGCGGACTAATGTTGGATACAGGTTATGTTCGCCATAACAAAAAGGGCGCCGCGGCGCCCGCTTAGCGAGAGAACGGGTAGCAAGAGAACGGGTTAGATATTAATTTTAGATTATAACACTTAAATCGCCGTTATCCCCGTTTAAACGGTGAAACTGCGCTATTGCTGGTTAGGGGGATTGTTTTAATGCTAAAAACAACGAACGTTCGCCCCTTTTTATCAAGACCGGCGTTGACCGCCCTTTTTCAAGCTTGTCGACAATACCGGTAACGTCTTCCACCGAGTCGACCTCTTGATTGTCGATTTGCAAAATGACATCGCCTTCGCGAATACCGGCACGGCTTCCCGGGCCTTCTCGCACGTCTTTTACGACGACGCCTGATTCAACCCCGAAGGTTTCCCGCTCCTCTGATGTCAGTTCAGCTAACTCTAAACCGAGCGTTGTATCCGCTGGCGGTTCGTTGGTTGACTCTGCTTTTTCAACGATCACCTCTTCGGTGGGTAACTCGCCAATTTTGACTTGCAGTATTTGACTTTTTCCGTCCCTAACGATTTTTACCTTGACAGTTTCTCCAGCTAAAGTACTGCCTACCACCGGGGGTAAGTCCGACATTTTGCGGATGGATTGGCCGTTAAATTTCACGATCACGTCACCAGTGCGTAACTCGGAGCTGGCGGCTGGACTGTCACTGAGTATTTCTGTGATAAGCGCGCCGCTTGGCCGGTCCATGCCAAGTGATTCGCTCAGTTCTTGCGTCACGGTTTGTATAGCGACACCGAGCCAGCCACGGGATACCTTGCCTTTGGTTTTAAGCTGTTCCGCTACCGATATCGCCATACTAATCGGCACTGCGAACGACAGACCCATGAATCCACCCGTACGGCTAAAAATTTGCGCGTTAATACCGATCACCTCACCATCGAGGTTGAACAATGGACCGCCGGAATTTCCCGGATTAATCGCCACATCGGTTTGTATGAATGGAATATAGTTTTCGTTCGGCAAACTGCGACCTTTCGCCGAAACAATGCCTGCCGTAGCACTGCTTTCAAACCCAAACGGTGACCCGATTGCCAATACCCATTCGCCGACTTGAAGGTCATCGTCGTTGCCGATAGCCACCGGTCTCAGATTATCGGCTTGTATTTTAATCAAAGCGACATCGCTACGCCGGTCCGCCCCGATGACGTCTGCTGGTAATTCGCGTCCATCGGTCAAACTGACAATGACCTTGTCCGCCTCTTCAACTACGTGGGCGTTGGTAAGAATATAGCCATCATCGGAAATCACAAATCCTGAGCCCGATGATCTGGCATTAGGACCATGCGGTATCTCGTCAAAAAATTTGTCCATAAAATCCTTAAACGGACTGTCGTCCGGTAACTCAGGAATATCGGAACGGTCGGGGTGGGGTTCGCTGTTGCGGGACGAACTCGACTGACGTGTACTGATGTTCACAACCGCCGCAGCATTTGCTTCCACCAGATCGCTGAAATCTGGCAGTCCGTACTTTGCCGCCTTAACAACAGACGTGAATACAAGCACAAAACAACATGCGGTGAAAACGGTTAGTAATCGGCGCCGGTCACGAAAATTTGGTGTCATAGAATCGCTATTCCAGTTCTACTGAAGCGCCGATCAAATTGACGGTGGCCTCAGGCACTTCACCCATTACGGTGATTTGATAGTCATCGACCATTGTACCAAAAGCATGCATCGCTCCCATCTGGCTGAGGCCATTAATTGCCTTGTTTTTGGCATTTTTCCGGTGACGCTCAATAAATACCGATACCGAAGCGAGACCATCAGAATACACTCTGTGCTCCATTGGTTGTTCCCGCATGGGACTCATCCGTTTAATTTTCTGCGACAATGTAAATCCTGAAGGCATATTGGTGATTTTCCAACCGGATGATACGGTTGAATTCTGACCTATCTCCGGGGTTTTGGGTCCAAACCATACCAAATCGCTTTTTACCGTCATGGGTTGCAGTTCGTGATCATCTATTGGTTGGTTGATTACAATGTCAACAAACGCATATTGTTCGATCACGTCATTTTCATTATCGAGCAGATCGGCTCGCAACAACAAACCGGTTTCCGTATCGGCCCATAGTTCATAACCATAACGGTAGTCATCCTTCGGTTGAATGCTGATCAAGCGTGTACTACGATTGGCGATACGATCTGTTTCACCTAACTCAATAACGTAGTAATTCAGCAATCGTTCGGTATCTTTCGGTAGCAGACTGGGAAAATTGTTATTGGTCGTTTGCCGGTACTCATGTACCCCTATTTTTTGTTCTGGCAAGTAACACCAAACACGCTCTTCATCGCGAATAATTTCGCGCAACGCGCCATTGAGTGAAAAAATTCGTTCCTTGACTATACCCCCTTCCGCTTTGTGGATGACCCGCATTGACTCTAGTTCACTATCGTGATGGTAGACGAAGGTACCGGAATAACTCACTTCTTGCGACGCCATTTGTACTTTCATGAGCCAATCGACCACGGATTCGTCAGCCACAGCTGACGTGAGTACAAACACGGCAACTGTCGCCGTTATAATTTTTGAAAACACTCTGGAAATGGTCGCGCGCCCCTTGCTAACGATAACTAAAACTATAGCTTTAACCAGAATTAACGGCGCGTATCGTAACTGACAAATTTTGCATAAGCGATAAGACCATTTAGGCCGGATGGCGAAGTAAATTCACCGTGTTCGACGAGAAAAGCATTTAAATCGTTTTCCGATTCCGGTTGTTCGGTCTGCCATTGAGTATTCCCCGCCAACACGGGTGTCTGTAGCGGCGCCTTTTCGGTTACCGCCGGTATATCCGGCGTGTTTTGTGCCTGTTGCAAATTAAGACCAAAAAAAGTAACTGCCGCCAGTGATGCGGCTATCGCCAAACCGCTGGCTGTTTTTGAAAATCGCGAATCCCCGCGGTTACTTTTTCTACGGATCAAGGTTTCTCCTTCAAGAGCACGTGGTGCTATCCGAATCGGTTCTTGTCCGATTTGATCTTGTATATCATCGGCTAACCGACCATCTGCTATTTTTCGTGTAACGCCCCGATGTCGTTTACGCAACACATCGCCGATCAAATGATAGCGCTGCCAGGCACGGCTTGCGTCGCTACCCGTCAACATGTCTTTGACCGATGCGTATTGACCGTCTATCCGCACTTCTGCGTCAACTAGTATCGAAATTTTCTCTGTCATGCCTTTACCTGTTAATAGATAACATTTCAGTCAGGTGGTCTTAGTCTTCTAACTTTTGCAGCTCCTTGTCGATCGCTTCACGTGCACGGAATATCCGTGAACGAACCGTCCCGATCGGACAACTCATTGCAACAGCGATATCTTCGTAACTCAAACCGTCGATTTCGCGCAAGGTGATCGCCTCGCGCAAATCTGCCGGTAAGTTATCCAAAGCCGTGTTGACGCATTGCGCCAATTCGTCACTCATAAAATGGGCTTCGGGTGTTGCGTTTTCGTGCAAATCCCGCCCCACTTCGGAATTCACCACATCAGTGGCTTCCACATCATGTCCGGGTGGCCGACGACTCTGCGATACCAGATGGTTTTTCGCGGTGTTTACAGCGATCCGGTAAATCCAGGTATAAAAAGCGCTATCTCCCCGGAAACGTCCAATAGCGCGATACGCCTTGATAAAAACTTCCTGCACCACATCTTCCACCTCGGAAGCATCATAAACATAACGTGAAACAAGATTAGCAATTCTCACCTGGTACTTTCGCACCAAATAATCAAACGCCTGTTTATCGCCACGTTGTACCAGCGCTACCAACTCGCGGTCCGGCTCAGGATATTCCGACACTTACGATGCCCCACCGTGGGCGCGGAAACGCAAATACAAGCTGTCTATCCTCCAATGACCGCTTTTTTGACCTAAAGTTCTGTCAAATATACATTTTTTCACAGTTTCACCGTTAGCGAAAATCGTCTGTCAGCGTGTTTCCCTGTTCACGCAGCGCCATCCGGAGTTCACGGTAGCTAGTAGCATCCACGGCATCTCTGGCGATGAGCACCGGCATAACGCCGTTTGCGGTGGCAAATCGTACAATCAAGAACAAACCGGATTCAAACACGGACACCAATTTTTCGGTTTTGGATTCTCCGTTAAGTGTAAAAATTGTCCACTCACCGCTACCGGAACGCTCGATACGTTGTATTCTGTTAGGCGAGTTAGGCAACAGGTATTTACGAACACAAAACCACAATGAGCCCAATACGGCTACGAACAATATTGCTTTTACTATGACGGTGACCGAGCTATAAAGAACACCCGCTAAGGCACCACAATGCGCTGTCATCAGGTACACACCTAACCACCAGGACAGCTCGATATCAATGGACAAAGGTTTGACGGATTTTGCAGACAAGTCGGGCCAACTGACCATCGTCGGGTCGAGTTTGTCCGAACAACCATGCGGCAAGAACGGGATCTTGCTGGTCCAGTAGTCGATCGAAACATCGTTTTTCGCCGGCGCTCAGGGATGAATAATGGGCTTCGACAAATCGAGTCAACATCAGGTCGAGCTCCCGCCTACCACGACGGCATCGTAGTACCACCCGACCACAGACGGAACCCTCTATGGCCCCGTCGTCGACCTCAGATTCCGCCATTGGTCAGCGGCGTGTCACAATCAGTTTCTTTATTTCTGCGATTGCCTTTGCCGGGTTTAAATGCTTCGGACAAGTACGTGTGCAATTCATAATAGTATGACAACGGTATAAACGAAAAGGATCTTCCAAATCGTCCAGGCGTTCGCCGGCCGCTTCATCTCGGCTGTCAATAATCCAGCGATATGCTTGAAGCAAAATCGCTGGCCCCAAATAGCGTTCGCCATTCCACCAATAACTGGGACAGCTGGTGGAGCAACACGCACACAAAATACATTCATACAAACCATCCAGTTTATCGCGATCTTCTTTGGACTGAAGTTGCTCTCTGTCTGGAGGTGGTGGCGTATCGGACTGTAGCCACGGTTTTATGGACGCATATTGTGCGTAAAAATTCGTCAAGTCGGGTACTAAATCTTTGACTACAGGCAGATGGGGCAACGGATATATTTTTGCGTTGTCTTTAATATCTTCGATTGGTTTGATGCAGGCCAATGTGTTGGTTCCGTCGATATTCATCGCGCAAGACCCGCAGATACCTTCGCGGCACGAACGACGGAAAGTTAGCGACGCATCGATCTCATTTTTTATTTTTATTAACGCGTCCAACACCATAGGCCCACATTGATCCAGGTCAACCACATAGGTATCCATACAAGGATTTTCTGCTTTATCAGGATCCCAACGGTAAACGCTGAATTGCTTAGGTCTTTTAGCTTCCGCTGCCGGGAAATGTTTGCCCTGTTTGACTACTGAATTAGCGGGTAAACGGAATTCGGCCATAAGTTTCTCGTTTCCTGAATCTAATAGACGCGTGCTTTGGGTGGGATCACGTCAATTTCATCGGTCAAGGTGTACATGTGCACCGGCCGATAGTCGATTACCGGGAGAGTGCCTTCCCGCAACCAACTTAAAGTGTGCTTCATCCAATGTTCGTCATCGCGTTCGGGAAAATCCTCACGTGCGTGTGCACCGCGACTCTCCTTGCGGTTGGCGGCACCATGTATAGTGACTACCGCCTGCGCCAATAAGTTATCCAACTCTATGGTCTCCATCAGGTCTGAGTTCCAAACCAGGGAACGATCCGTTACCTGCACTTCCGCCATGGATTGATACACTTCTTCCAGTTTTTCAACACCTTCCTGCAACACGTCACCAGTACGAAACACCGCGCAGTAGTTTTGCATGGTTTTTTGCATCGCCAGACGGATTTCAGCGGTGCGTAAAGTACCCTTTGCATGCCGGCGTGCATCAAAACGAGCGATACATTCTTCGCCTGCATCCGCATTTAACAACACTTTTGTTCCGCCGGGTTTGATCTTAGTTTCCGCGTGATGGGCGGCGGCACGTCCGAACACGATGAGATCCAGCAGAGAATTAGAACCTAGACGATTACCGCCATGTACGGAGACACAAGCCGCTTCACCGATCGCCATTAAACCAGGCACGATGTCATCCGGATTTCCATCTTTCAATGTCACGACTTCACCGTGATAATTAGTCGGGATACCACCCATGTTATAGTGGACCGTAGGCAAAACCGGAATAGGTTCGCGCGTAACATCGACACCGGAAAATATCTTTGCAGTTTCTGAAATGCCTGGCAGGCGCTCGTGCAAAATATCCGCACCCAAGTGCTCCAAATGCAGATGGATATGGTCTTTTTCAGTTCCCACACCACGCCCGGCTCTGATTTCCATAGTCATGGACCTGCTAACTACATCCCGTGAGGCTAAGTCCTTGGCATTGGGCGCATAGCGCTCCATAAATCGCTCGCCATCGGCATTAGTGAGATAACCGCCCTCTCCGCGTGCCCCTTCGGTGATCAAACACCCTGCGCCATAAATCCCGGTTGGATGGAACTGTACAAATTCCATGTCTTGCAATGGCAAACCAGCGCGTAACACCATGGCATTACCGTCGCCCGTACAGGTATGCGCCGAGGTACACGAAAAATAAGCACGCCCGTACCCACCCGTGGCGAGCACCACTAACTTAGCGGCAAAACGGTGTAACGTTCCGTTTTCCAATGACCAGGCCATGACGCCACGGCATTCACCGTCTTGCATGATTAAATCTAGGGCAAAGTATTCAATGAAAAATTCAGCCTGGTGTTTGACCGATTGCTGGTACAAGGTATGCAAAATAGCGTGACCGGTACGGTCAGCCGCAGCGCAGGTACGCATAGCCTGGCCTTCGCCAAAATGCGTGGTCATGCCACCGAAAGCGCGTTGATAAATCTTGCCTTCTTCGGTGCGTGAAAACGGTACGCCGTAGTGTTCCAACTCAATCACCGCGGCCGGTGCTTCGCGGCACATATACTCGATAGCATCTTGATCGCCCAACCAGTCGGAACCTTTGACCGTGTCATACATATGCCAACGCCAGTCATCTTCACCCATGTTGCCGAGGGCCGCGCTCATACCGCCTTGCGCCGCTACCGTATGACTACGTGTAGGAAACACTTTTGTTACACAGGCCGTTTTCAGACCCGCCGCCGCCATACCAAACGATGCACGCAAACCGGCCCCACCGGCACCCACAACGACGACGTCATAGTGATGATCGGTTATGTCGTAGGCATTGGTGTTCATGTTATTTAAGTTGCGAGTCTCAGCACCGCCAGCACTGCGGCAATACCGAACAGGAACAACAAAAATTGCGCGCCGATTAGACAAGTCATTTTTAACCATTCGACGTGAATATAGTCTTCAATGACAACCTGTATTCCCAGTTTGGCGTGATAGAACATAGCAACCAAAAATATGATTACCAAGGACGCCACCCACGGTGATGACAGCCACGTGGTGAGTATCGCGTGATCACCGCCAATCAGCGGCAAGAAAGCGAACATGAACCATAGTCCTACGGGTGCTAACGCGATCGCCGTCAAACGTTGCCACCACCAGTGACCAGCACCTTCTTTGGCCGACCCTAATCCTTTTACCCGGTGAAGTGGCGTACGCAAGCTCATATCTCGAGCGCTAGGAGAGCAGCCAGAGCAACGCAGTCAATACAATCGCAGTGACAACAACCGCCTTACCCGTGTTATAAACAGTATCAATTTCGAAGCCTAATCCGGCATCCCAAAACAGATGGCGCACGCCGTTGCATAAATGGTAAAAAAAGCAGAATGACCAGCCGAATAACAATAGCTTGCCAAGACCCGAATCGAGAAACCCGTTGATCGAATTGAAGCTCTGCTCACCACTCGCTGCCGCAATAAAAAACAACGCAATAATCAATGCACCAAGGGTCAACACAATACCCGTTGCCCGGTGTGTGATTGACAACACAGAGGTCAATTGCGGTCTGTAGATCTGTAAGTGCGGCGATAATGGCCGCGGCGTTTTCGACATGGTCAATGTCTAGATAAACGTTTAATAAGCGATAAAGTAAAGAATAACAGTTTTTCTTTTATTGAAATTTCAGAAATCCGTGCAGCGACCGTTATGTTCCCAGTCACCATAACGGGTTGGTTCAGGCCCTTTTGTGCCGCCGATTTCCGCTGTCTGTTCAGCGTGAGTGCTGTCATGTGCAGGCTCATCCGTATTTTGAGAATCTTTATTAACCGGTTGTTTTTGTTTTGTATTCATCGATGCGAGTTTGTGTTGCAGTGCAGCAAGGGTATATTCTGACGCTAAGCTTACTAGATTACAAGATTTCTGTTATTCGAATAGACTGGTTCGCATCTTATAACTTGACTCGGGCAAAAGCAGTGTGAAAATCGATAAAACCATGGAAAAATAGTTTCCTAGCGGTAAGCGTATAGATGATTGAACGAAACTCAAATCGATTGTGCAGTATCCCGGATGCCGGTGTATTCACGGTGGATGGCCCCGATGCAGAAATATTCCTGCAGGCACAACTCACCAACGATATCAGTGCTCTAGACACCCGCCATTGGCAAAGAACCGCCTATTGCAACCCAAAGGGCCGGGTCATCGCCATCATGGAGATCGCTCGTCACAACGGTGGGTTTTGGGTAATTACTCATGCGGACTTATTGGAGCCGCTCATTAGACGCTTGAGCATGTATATATTGCGCGCTAAAGTTGAGTTGAAAACATTAGACGGGTTTAAGTCTATCGGTATTTATGGTGATGGGCTCGCCTGCGTAATCCGAAACTGTTGGCCCAATTTGGAAAACACCGGCCCGGGAATTATTTGGCAGGACGAGGTTCTCATTCGCCGTATCGAGGGACGCCAAACTCGCTTGATGCTGACTGGACGTGCGGACAAAATCCATTCGCTCAGCGACGCACTCGAAGAAGTGTTTACATCCGCGGGAACCGATGCCTGGCGGCGTGAAGGTATTCTCGATGGTGTACCCCGCATCAACGGCATCACAACGGAGCAATTCATTCCCCAAGCGCTCAACCTCGATTTAATCGACGGTGTGAGTTTTAACAAAGGGTGTTATCCGGGTCAGGAAATTGTTGCCAGGGTTCATTTTTTGGGAAAAACTAAACAACGGATGTACCTGGCCTACATCAGCGGCGACCATCTGGTAAACGCCGGCGATCCTGTTTACCGAGACGGCCAAGAACAACGTGCCGGCACAGTCATCGACACGGTACGCGGAGAGACAGGCTACGACGCCTTGATTAGTGTACCCGTCGATTCGAAAGAAAGTTACCGTTTGAACAGGACACACGGCGGCGCCGTGGAACGGTGTGAACCACCTTATAGTATTGATCAGTAGGAACTAAAAGGATGAATCGTCATCTTGGTGTACGAGGCTACTAGCGTTTTACCCAACGCACCTGCCTAAATCAGTCCTCAGCAATAATCTGAAAAAAGGTTTCGCCTTTTTTAATCATACCTAGTTCCGTGCGGGCGCGTTGTTCAATGATGTCGAGGCCATTCTTTAGGTTTGACACTTCCGCACCCAGGGTTCGGTTGCGAGCGCGTAGTAGCTCGTTGTCTTGTTGCGCGGACTCGACAGTACGGTTCAATTGATGTAAATCAGCCACACCTTTGTCGCCAAACCAAAGCGTCGCATTGAGCCCAATCAGCATTGCGAACAGCGTCCAGGAGATTACCCGCATAGCGAACACCTGCGAGTGAATTTTTTATTCGGTATGACGGACATTGGTAAACGTTGTGTTAGCTCTTGTACGCGGCGAATACCTGTGCGCCGGAATAGCGTGCCTGATCGCCTAATTCCTGTTCGATACGTAATAAGTGATTATATTTTGCCACGCGCTCGGAGCGGCACAATGAACCTGTCTTGATCTGCCCCGCGCCAGTGGCGACGGCTAGATCTGCGATAGTCGTGTCTTCGGTTTCGCCCGAGCGATGGGATATGGTGACACCGTAGCCCGCATCCTGCGCCATTTTTACAGCTTCCAGTGTTTCAGTCAGTGTCCCGATTTGATTCACCTTGATCAATATCGAGTTAGCAATTTTTTGATCGATGCCCTTCTTTAAAATGGCGGGATTGGTCACGAACAAATCGTCGCCGGTCAACTGGACCCGTTGACCGATAGCATCGGTCAAGGTTTTCCAACCTGGCCAGTCATCTTCCGCCATGCCGTCTTCAATTGAAATAATGGGGTATTTTTCCACCCAGGATCGTAAAAATTCGACGAAGCCCTCCGATGTATAGGATTGACCCTCTGCACCTAGAGTGTACATGCCATCTTTATAAAACTCCGAACTAGCCGCATCCAGCCCCAGCATGACATCTCCTCCAGACGTGTAACCGCTGCGTTCCACCGCGGACTGTACAAAATCGAATGCTGTGGCGTTGGATTCCAAATCCGGTGCAAATCCGCCTTCGTCGCCGACTGCGGTACTAAGACCTTTTTCGTTCAAAAGATCTTTTAGCGTATGGAAAATTTCCGTCCCGCAACGCAACGCTTCATGAAAGGTAGCTGCGCCGGTCGGCAACACCATAAATTCCTGCATGTCCACGGCATTGTCGGCATGAGCACCGCCATTGAGAATATTCATTTGCGGCACCGGCATAGTAAAACCTCGGTCTGTTTCAAGGTGCCGGTATAGAGGCATACCACGGTTTTTGGCGGCGGCTTTGGCGTTTGCCAGTGACACTGCCAGTATGGTATTCGCCCCAAGGCGGGCTTTGTTTGCCGTACCGTCCAACTTGATGAGTCGCCGATCCAACCCCTCCTGATCCAGCGCATCGAACCCTTTCAATTCGTTTGCGATTTCGCCTTCGATATTCGCCACCGCCTGCAACACGCCCTTGCCCCGGTAACGGCCGGTATCTTTATCGCGTAGTTCCAATGCTTCGTGGCTGCCGGTGGACGCACCTGATGGCACCGCAGCCCTACCCCACGCACCGTTATCGAGAAATACATCCGCTTCCACAGTCGGATTACCGCGTGAATCGAGAATCTCACGGGCCACAATGGATTTTATTTTTGCCAATGATATCTACACTTTATGATGTGATGAGCTAGTCTTGTAGCGCTAGTGAACATGACGTGGTTTCACGGTTTGATCGAGCACTAACAATTGTTCCAGTAATACTTGCATTTTGTTAAGTGGCCAGGCATTGGGTCCATCGCTGGGCGCTTTGTCAGGATCGGGGTGAGTTTCCATGAACAAACCCGCAATGCCGCATGCCACGGCTGCCCTAGCCAACACCGGTATGAACTCACGCTGTCCGCCTGACTTGCCGTCACCACCACCCGGCAGTTGTACCGAATGAGTAGCGTCAAACACCACCGGGCACTGCGTATCGCGCATGGAAACCAGGGAACGCATGTCCACAACTAAATTGTTGTAACCGAAAAAAGTACCGCGCTCGCATACCATGATGCGGCCCTCACCGCCCGCATCAATTGCCTTAGCCACCACATGTTGCATTTCCGCTGGCGACAAGAATTGCCCTTTCTTTATGTTGACCGGTTTACCACTGGCCGCCGCGGCCTGGATCAAATCGGTCTGCCGGCACAAAAATGCCGGTGTTTGTAAAACATCCACAACTTGTGATGCATCATGCACTTCTACAACGTTGTGCACGTCCGTTAGCACCGGCACTTTGATTTGTTCGCGCACTTGTTCCAATATGGCCAAACCTTCGTCTCGGCCTGGCCCGCGATAAGAGCTGCCCGACGTGCGATTTGCCTTGTCATAGGATGATTTGTAAACAAACGGAATATTTAGTTTCTGCGTGATCTCGCGTAGCTCGCCTGCGGTGTCCAGTGCAAATTGTTGCGATTCGATCACACAAGGGCCGGCGATCAAGAACAATGGTTGATCTACACCAATTGTCGCACCTGCCAACTTCACTGAGCGGCGATTTTCCTGGCCGTGACCGCTTCCATTGTGCAGCGTGAGTTTTTATAACTCAATGCTGCATTGATAAAACTAGTGAAAAGCGGATGACCATCGCGCGGATTAGAGGTAAATTCCGGGTGGAACTGGCAACCGACAAACCAGGGGTGACCCGACAGCTCTATTATTTCCACCAGACCGTCTTTGGACTTGGCACTGAACCCAAGTCCCGCATGAGATAGTAGCTCTAAATAATTGTTATTAAACTCATAACGATGGCGATGACGTTCGAAAATCGCTTCCTTTCCATAAATGTGGTGAGCTAAACTGCCCGCTTCGATACGGCTTATCTGACTACCCAAACGCATAGTACCGCCCAAATCACTGTTTTCGTCGCGGGTTTCGATAGCGCCACTGGTATCCAGCCATTCGGTGATCAAGCCAATGACAGGATCCGGCGTGGACGGTTCAAACTCAGTGCTGTGCGCTTTCGGCAAACCCGTCACATGACGCGCAAATTCGATTACTGCCACTTGCATCCCCAGACAAATTCCGAGGTAAGGCACATTGTTGGTGCGGGAATACTCGACCGCAGCAATCTTGCCTTCAATACCCCGTTCACCAAAGCCCCCTGGAACCAAGATTGCATCAACATCCTGTAATAACGTCGTGCCTTGCGATTCGATTTCCTCGGAATCCACATAGCGGATGTCGGTGGTCGTATGAGTTTGTACACCGGCATGGGCCAGCGCTTCGGACAATGATTTGTAGGATTCGGTTAAGGACACATATTTGCCGACCATGGCGATAGAAACCTTATCCTGCGGGTTACGGCGACTCTCTACGACACGATCCCATTCCGATAAATCAGCTTCTGGCACATCGATATCGAGCTGACTGACGACCAGTTCATCAAGACCTTGTTCTTTATATAAGCCTGGGATGGTGTAAATATCATCTACATCGATGGCGGAAATAACTGCTTGTTCTTGCACATTGGTAAACAACGAGATTTTGCGTCTCGAATCATCAGGTAACCAGTGATGAGCACGGCACAATACAGCGTCCGGCTGTATACCAATGCTGCGCAACTCCTTGACTGAGTGTTGTGTCGGTTTGGTCTTGAATTCACCCGCCTTTTCTAATTCAGGAACTAGCGTCAGATGCACAAAGAATGTGTTTCTGGATCCGAGCTCGATACGCATCTGGCGAATCGCTTCCAGAAAAGGTAGTGATTCGATATCACCGACGGTTCCACCAATTTCCACCAAGGTCACATCGGCCCCATTGACAGCCTGATTGATACACGATTTGATTTCATCGGTGATATGCGGAATGACCTGCACTGTACCGCCAAGGTAGTGACCACGCCGTTCTTTGCGAATGACTTGCTCATAAATTTGACCGGTAGTGAAGTTGTTCGCTTTGCCCAACGTGGTGTGCACGAAACGTTCATAATGACCGAGATCGAGGTCGGTTTCCGCGCCATCTTCGGTAACAAACACCTCACCGTGCTGAAACGGACTCATGGTGCCGGGATCAACATTAATATACGGATCCAATTTGACAAAGGTGACTTTAAGACCACGCGCTTCCAGTACAGCGCCTAATGAGGCGGCAGAAATTCCTTTCCCTAAGGAAGAAACCACACCACCAGTAATAAATACGAATTTCGCCAAGCCTATGCCTTAATAGCGACTATCGGTTAAGTCAGGTGTGTGAGCATTCGGCAAATGGAACGCTCAGGCGGCGGGAAAGCCGCGCCGGGGTTAGTCAACCCCCGCACGGGCGAGCAGCTTACCAAATAGTGCCTTTGGACACAATACGAATGACGCTAAGCAATTGTTTCCACATCGATTATGACCGATTCTTCACCGGTGCGGGCGGCAAAGGCATCGTCCACCACAATACCGGGGATGACTGCAAGTTTACCGTCGACATATAGCAAGGGTAGTCGATTTCTGATCCAAGGTGGCACACCCTTGCTTTGGTAGAGTTTTTTCACTGCGGTTCGGTGAGCTGCGTTGGGGAGCCGGATATATTCACCACCGCGCCGTGGCTGCACAGTAAGCGTTTTATCCACAAGCTCGGATTTTCTGAGGCCTTCGGACACGCTATCCTTGATCAATAATCGAATGCCTATTTCATACAATGTAAATGGTTCGAACAAAGACCAACTTTGCACGGGAAAATCTTTTTGTATTGCCAGTCCTTGTTGCAAGAAAATATCGTTTCGGTAACGCCGAAGTTCAGCTTCACCCCAGATGACGCATCCCCCACCTTCCGTTCTATCAAGCAATTGCTTCACGATTTCTTGTAGTTTGCGTTCCGTTGGCAACCTGTATCCGTTTTTCTTTATCCAATATCGTAACAGATTGCGAACTCGTTCTTGCGACAATTTATTCAACGCATCAGCGCCCAGCGTTGTACGCGGTAATAACGGGACTTTGGAAACCTTACGTTCGGCCAAGATCAAATCTTGTTGTGCCAATTCATCGATGAGTCGAACAGCACGCGCACAATTGACGGCTGTTCGCGATAAAGTTCTATCCACAGCGGGCCAACGCTTACGCAACAGTGGTAAAACATCGTGTCGAATGAATACACGTTGGAAACGCATATCGGAATTCGCCGGATCGTTCAATGGTGTCAACTTATGTTGGTCGGCAAATTGACTTAGCTGGTCGCGCGAAAAATCGAGTAACGGCCGTAGCAGATACCCGCGGGCAAATACCGCTAATCGGGGTATAGCGGCCAAACCGTGTACACCGGAACCACGCAGGAGTTGCAATAACACGGTTTCCGCCTGGTCATCGCAATGGTGAGCTGTGATTAATACGTCCCCTGCATTCATGATTTGTGCAAACCATTGATAACGCCCTTGTCTAGCTACCTCCTCAATACTCTCACCTTTTTTAACTTGCAGATCCAAACGGTGCGAGTAAAACGGAATGTCTAACGAGCTACAAAGTTGTTGACAATGACTACACCAAGCACCGGAGTCCGAATGTAATCCATGATCAACATGTAGAGCCATCAAGGGTGCAAGTAAATTATCACGCTGTGCCGCTAATGCGTGCAATAGCACGGTTGAATCGACACCACCGCTTAATGCAATCAGGAGATTGTGTGGTGTAACATCCTGCAGTTGGCCGTTTAGTACATCAACTAATAGGTCGGGAGTAAATTCAGGTTGGAGGTGCGTATTTGCTCCCTCGTTCATATAGATTCTTCGTAACGCCCAAAACTCATTAAGCGTTGATAGCGCTGTTGCACAAGTTGTTCAGTCGGCAAATCTTTGACAGCATCCAAACTCGATAGAAGACCTTCTTTCAACAACCGCGCGGCTTCATCCGTGTTCCGATGGGCGCCGCCCAGAGGTTCCTTGACAACCTCATCAACAATCCCCAACTCGCGCAAACGCGTAGTGGTCAAGCCCATAGCTTCGGCTGCTTCGGCTGCTTTGTCCGCGCTTTTCCACAAAATGGAAGCACACCCCTCCGGCGAGATCACCGAATATGTCGCATACTCCAACATCAACAGACGGTCACAGACACCGATTGCTAGGGCGCCACCCGACCCTCCTTCACCAATCACTACGGCAATTATCGGTACCCCAAGTTCAGTCATGGTGTGCAAACAACTGGCGATGGCTTCGCTTTGCCCACGTTCCTCCGCGCCGACACCCGGATAAGCACCGGGGGTATCAATCAAGGAAATCAATGGTAATTTAAACTGCTCGGCCAAACGCATAATACGTTCCGCCTTGCGATAACCTTCCGGTTTTGGCATGCCAAAATTGCGAAAGACTTTTTGCTTGGTGTCGCGTCCTTTTTGATGCGCAACGATGGTTGCGGCAACGCCGTCGATGCGACCCAGGCCAGCAATAATGGCGTGATCATCGCCATACATGCGATCGCCGTGCAATTCCTGAAAATCCGTCGTGATACGTTCAATATAGTCCATGGCATACGGCCGCTGCGGATGACGGGCCAATTGCGTGATCTGCCATGAATTAAGCGACGAAAATATGGACTCGGTGAGTTTGAGACTTTTCTTTTCCAGCCGTTCAATCTCATCGCCAAGATTGACATCGCCATCACTTTGAATTCTTTTTAATTCGAGAATCTTGGCTTCGACTTCAGCGATGGGTTGTTCGAATTCTAGGAAATTGAGATTCATAACTAAGAATTGAGCTTACTTTAACAGATAACTTTTTTACATTGCTTCCAGGAATTGCCGTTCCGGCATCGATGCCAGTTCGCTTTCTCGCAGACAGTGTAAATCGTAAACCAATTTGACTTTGTTACCACCAAAACAACTTTCTACCCGACTAATCAGCTTTGCCACGGGCTTTACCCGCCAGTCCGGTCCCAAAACGATATTAGCGCATTGCCCATTTTGGCGCCGGTACGACAATATGATCTCACAACCTCCGCCTGTAAATGGTCGAACCAAATCGGCCATTTCGGAAATTAATTCTTTCCCTAAAGTGATTTCGTCAACTTCGATAATCAATTGTGAACATAATTGTGAACGCAGACCATCTACATCAAAAATTTTCTCAGCGCGCATCTGAAAACCACCACTATAGTCGTCTACACTGACCTGGCCGTGAATGACCACTACATTGTCTTTATGTATAAGTTGTCTTTCGGTATTCAACATGTCCCCCAATATGCTGATATCGATACGCGCGGTATTGTCATCGATGGTCACAAAGGCCATCTTTTTTCCACGTTGTGTATTTAGAGTTCGTATGGCCACAATTAAACCGGCCACCCATACAGAACGATCCGACGTCGGTTTCAAATCGTTAATCGAGGATCGTGCCAGTTGTCTCAATTCCTCGCGGTGACGGTCAAAAGGATGTCCGCTTAAATACAAACCCAACGTATCCCGCTCGCCAACTAAGCGTTGTTCATCCGACCATTCCGGAACATCTAGAGATTCCGGTTTCACTGTTGCCGGTGCACTAATACCAAACATGTCGGTCTGACCCGCGTCTATATCTTGCGATGTTTGTTCAGCGGTATTGATGGCGCCTGGTAAAGCTGTCATTAACGCGGCACGATGTTGACCTAATGTATCCAAACCACCAGACTTGATAAGGGCTTCCAAAGTACGTCGGTTCACTTTACGATTATCGATACGCGCACATAGATCGAATAAATCGGCAAACGGTTGCCCTGCTTCCCGGGCTGTCAACACCGAATCCAGCGCCGATTGTCCGACACCCTTAATTGCCCCAAGACCATAGAGAATTTGTTTCTCGTTAATCGGTACGAAATGATATTGACAACGGTTTATGTCCGGCGCCATGACCTCCAGACCTAAATCCCGGCATTCAGCCATTAGGGTCACCACTTTGTCAGTGTGATCCATGTCGCTGGATAAGGCAGCCGCCATAAACGCTGCGGTGTGATGGGTTTTTAACCACGCGGTCTGGTAGGTAATCATGGCGTAGGCGGCGGAGTGTGATTTATTAAATCCGTAGCCGGCAAATTTCTCCATCAAATTAAAGATATGTGTGGCAACATCGGGATCGACGCCACGTTTTTTTGCACCTTCAAGAAACACCACCCGCTGATGCGCCATCTCCTCCGGTTTTTTCTTACCCATGGCGCGACGCAATAAATCCGCAGAACCCAGGGAATAACCCGCCAACACCTGGGCAATCTGCATCACCTGTTCCTGGTACAAAATGACGCCATAGGTGGGTTGTAACAGTGTTTGCAGTTCGGGATGTGGATAACTTACCCGTTCCCGACCGTGTTTTCGGTTAATGAAATCGTCGACCATGCCGGATTGCAAGGGGCCGGGTCTGAACAACGCAACCAATGCAACCAAGTCATCGAATTTATCCGGTTGCAAGCGTTGAATCAGATCTCTCATGCCACGGGATTCGAGCTGAAACAGTGCGGTGGTTTTCCCGGATTTAATCAGATCAAAGGTGGAAGCGTCATTCACGGGCAAATGATTCAAATCCAATACCGGTTCGCCTTTTTGTTCCCGTTGCCGATTCACCGTGTGCAGTGTTCGGTCGATGATAGTCAGGGTACGCAGGCCGAGAAAATCGAACTTGACCAGGCCGATAGCTTCTAGGTCGTCCTTATCGAGTTGTGTCACCGGTTGCGACATGCCCGGCTCAAAATACAACGGTGTGAAATCCGTCAGTGGTGTGGGAGAAATCACCACACCACCCGCATGCTTTCCCACATTGCGCGCTATTCCTTCCAATGCACGAGCGGTATCCAGACATTCTCTAACTTCATCTTCGTTATCGTAGCGTTCTTTGAGCAGCGGCTCTTGCTCTAACGCATCGTCCAGGGTCATGCCCACCGCGAATGGCACCAACTTAGCGATGGTATCGACAAAGCCATACGGCATGCTCATGACACGGCCTACATCGCGTACCACCGCGCGTGCCGCCATGGTGCCATGAGTGATAATTTGGGAAACCTGATCGCGGCCGTATTTTTCAGCTACATATTCAATCACCCGATCGCGTCCCTCCATGCAAAAATCGATATCGAAATCCGGCAACGATACACGTTCCGGATTCAAAAATCGCTCAAATAACAATCCATGGTCGATGGGATCTAGTTCGGTAATACCAATAGCGAATGCGACTAACGATCCGGCACCCGATCCACGACCCGGGCCCACGGGAATATCATGCTCTTTCGCCCAACGAATAAAGTCCGCAACAATAAGGAAATAACCTGCGAAGCCCATGCGGTTGACAACGTCCAATTCAAGATCCAATCTTTCGCGATACTGCTTGTCGATTTCATTCTTGTTACAGACACCCAATCTGTCTATGAGACCTCGGACGGACGCGTCATTCAATGTTTGCTCAATTGTGGACCCTTGCTCCAACGGGTAATCCGGCAAAAAATCCTTGTCCAATGTGAGTACCACATTACAACGTTTGGCAATCTCTACCGTATTCATGAGCGCTTCCGGCATATCTGCGAACAAGGCATTCATTTCAGCGGCACTGCGCAAATATTGTTGTTCGGTAAAACGACGTTGACGTCGCGTGTCGTTCAGCACCCGGCCCTCGTTAATACATACTCTGACCTCGTGGGCATCAAAATCAGAAGCGGTAAGAAACTGTACGGCATTAGTGGCAACGATAGGGATATCCAGTGTGCCTGCCAATTGGGCAGCAAGGCTTACATATTCATTCTCCCGTTCGCGTCCGGTACGGCTGACGTCGATATAAAATCTATCCTCGAATAATTCCAGGTGATGATTAGCCAGTTGTCTCGCCCGCTCCAGATTGCCGCTGAGCAATGCGTGCCCGATGGCACCGTCTAAACCACCGGCCAAGGCGATAAAACCGTTCGACCGATCCCGAAGCCATTCGAATTCCAGGGTTGCCACATCAGCTCCGTAATTGTTTAAATAAGCGCGGCTCAACAATTCACACAGTGTGCGGTAACCCTGATTATTTCGGCACAACAACAACAAACGATGCGGTTGATTGCGATCGTCCTCGTTGTTTAACCAGGCATGTACACCAATAATGGGTTTGATTCCGTAGGCTAAACACTTGCGATAAAACTTCACCATGCCATAGGTATTGGCAACGTCGGTCAAGGCTACCGCTGGCATACCCAATTCCTGGATACGTTCACACAATGCTCCAATACGCACAGTACCGTCGATCAGCGAATATTCGCTGTGCACTTGCAAGTGAACAAACGGAGTTGCCATATTAATCAAAAAACGTTCAAGCTGATAACGAGGAACAATAACGGGTGCTTGCCCGTTCCAGTACAGTGCGCACCGGTGCAAAACTGCGCCGGTGTATCGGGGTCACTCCGTGTTGTCTCAATGCTTCCCGGTGTGCGGAGGTGGGGTAGCCCCTATTGCTGGAAAATCCGTATCCGGGATAGCGTCGATCATAACGCAACATCAAAATATCACGTGCCACTTTCGCAACGATAGAGGCCGCCGAAATGCATTGCACGCTTGCATCGCCTCTTATGACGGTTTCGCATGGGCACGGCAGGTTTGGCCGGATATGCCCATCCACGTAGGCAAATTCCGGAACGGCAGGTAAAGCCAGTACGGCTCTACGCATTGCTAACAAAGACGCCTGCAGGATATTAAGTTGATCGATTTCTTTTACGGTAGCGAAGCCTAATGCCCAAGCAGACGCCTGATTTCGAATGCTGAGCGCTAATTGTTCACGTTTTTTGGGTGGTATTGTTTTTGAATCGGCCAAGCCTGTAATGGAATGCTTACGGGGCAAGACCACCGCCGCTGCGATCACCGGCCCGGCCAGCGGGCCCCGCCCCACTTCGTCGATACCGGCAATATGTACATAACGGTTAATCACTCGCTGCAATTGTACCCACAACGACTTGTGCCGCCAGTTCACTGCCACCGCCCCGCAATTGTTCATGTGTCTTGGAAAATTCTCGCTGCAACTCGCTCACTTTCCGAGGGTTATTCAAATAATCACAGATGACGTGAGCTAGTGCCGTGGGCGTCGCATGATGTTGAATGAATTCCGGCACCATCGCACTTGGCAACAGGTGATTTGGCATGCTGTAGTGTTCTACCTCGCTAAAACAACGAACAAACCAATAACTCATTGCCGAGACCCGGTAGGCAACGGCCATGGGTTTGCCCAATAACAGCGTTTCCAATGCGGCAGTTCCTGACGCAACCACCGCGGCATCGCTAGCCGCGACCGCCTGCCGGACATTGCCATCCAGTATGTCGATTGACAGACGTCGGAGTTGAGAAGTACATAGATTTTGAAATGCCCGCCGGGTTTCCCTACTAGCCATGGGTACTAAAAAATGGACATCCGGATATCGCTCCTGGATCAACAATCCAGCTTCTGTAAAGATGGCCCCTAGTTTTTCTATTTCGCGTACACGGCTGCCCGGCAATATTGCAACGATCTTTTGAGTGTGATTCAGTCCGAGTGCGGAACGCGCTTCCTGGGTGTGATCAGAATTTGGTATTTCGTCCGCCATGGGATGGCCGACACATGTCACCGGAATACCGTGGTCACTGTAAAACTCAGCCTCGAACGGAAACAAAGTCAGCATGTGATCTACGGCACGACGGATTTTATGGATACGATAACTGCGCCAGGCCCACACGGTTGGGCTCACATAGTGAATAGTAGGTATACCGTGTTTGCGCAAGGCCAGTTCGAGGCCAAGATTAAAATCAGGAACATCGACACCAACAAAAGCATCGATGCGTTCGTCGACAAAAAACCGCTTGACATGACGGCGAATTTTCAGAATGGGCAAGAGGTTTTCGAATAACCCGTCCAGTCCCATGATAGATATCCGTTCCATAGGATAAAGAAGTTGCACCCCCAGTGCTTTCATTTTGGGGCCGCCGACGCCGCTAAAACAAATATCGGGGTATTTTTTTTGTAGCGCTTCTATTAATCCTGCACCCAACGTGTCTCCGGACGTTTCTCCGGCGACCACGCCTATTCGCATGGACGGTTCTGCATTACACTAACATTGACAAGCACACTAAGCCGAACATTGGCCACGATTTACCGTACTACGCCACGTTGGGAACGTTTGAAAAATTCCACAAAATTCTTGGCGTCTTGATTTTTTTCCGCATAGGGTTGTAAGTGCTTGATAGCGTTTTCCAGATCGAGGTTAGATCGGCACATTACCCGGTAACAATGCTTTAAAGTTCTGATGGTTTCGTCAGAAAAATGACGACGACGTAAACCTTTAGTGTTTATGCCATGGGGTCTGGCCGAATTACCGGCAACTACGACATAGGGTGGAATATCTTTGAGACATACGGTTCCCACGCCGGTGATGCAGTGTGCTCCGATACGGCAAAATTGGTGAACCAGCGTAAACCCACCTAAAATAGCGTGGTCGCCGACGGATATGTGGCCGGCAAGGCTGGCACCATTGGCGAAAATGGTATTGTTACCGATCAAACAATCATGTGCTACGTGCACATAAGCCATAATGAAATTATCGTCACCGATTGTGGTGATACCGCCACCCACGGGGGTACCGCGGTTTAACGTGCAGTATTCGCGTATGATGTTACGATCGCCGATCGTTAGTGTAGTAGGTTCACCCTTGTAACCAGAGTATTGTGGCGCCTCGCCGATAGAGCAAAACTGATAAATTTTATTTTGTTCACCGATCCGGGTGCCGCCACGTATAACGACATGCGGGCCGATCCGGGTACCGGCGCCGATTTGAACATCCGCCTCGATAATCGAAAACGCACCGACATGAACATCGTCCGCAATGTTTGCAGCGGAATCGACCAATGCATGCGAATCGATCATTTATAAATCCTGGTAAGTAAACAGCAACTCTGCGCTACAAGCTAACTCACCTTCTACATGCGCCTCGGTTCCACAACGCCAAACACTTTTCCGTTTACGCAATAACTGAACACCAATTTGCAACTGATCACCGGGTTCTACTTGCCGTTTAAAACGGGCGTTATCTACACCCGCAAAAAGATAGATTCGATTGTCGCTGGCTTGTTCGCCGAGGCTGACGCTAGCCAGAATCGCGGATGCCTGCGCCATGGCCTCAAGGATCATAACGCCCGGCATGACCGGTCGGCTTGGGAAATGCCCCTGAAAAAAAGGTTCGTTGGCGGTGACATTTTTTATTGCCCAGAGGGATTCGTCAGGTACGTATTCGATCACGCGGTCGATCAATAAAAACGGATATCGATGTGGCAGGTATTTGCGTATATCGTGAATGTCAATACTTGGCAAAACTATTCTCCTGCTTGCCGGTTATGAGTAGTTTTTTCCAGTTTGCGCACCCGCTCCGCCAACTCGTTAAGCCGGTGTAAACGCCCGGCTACTTTGCGCCAGCGACAGTTTTCCTGCACTGCCAACGTGGATGAATAAATACCCGGTTTGGAAATACTACGGGTGACAACACTGGTAGCAGTGACATGGACATCATCAGCGATTGTTAAGTGGCCAAGTATGGAAGCTCGACCGCCAAAGCGGCAACGCTTTCCAATTTTGGCGCTGCCGGCTACGGCCGCACAACCCGCCATGATGGTGTGTTCGCCGATCTGTACATTGTGTGCGATTTGTATTTGGTTATCTAACTTCACACCATGACCAATGCATGTATCATCCAAAGAACCGCGATCAATGGTGGTATTGGCGCCAATATCCACATCATCGCCGACGATGACCCTCCCAAGTTGTGGAATTTTCAACCAGTTATCATCTTCCTCGGCGTAACCGAAACCATCTGCGCCTACTACTGCACCGGGCATGATATTGCAACGGTGCCCCAAAACGGATTTATCGCATACGGTTACACGCTCATGTAACAGACAGTCGTCACCGATTGTCGCCCCTTCACCGACCGTACAATGCGCACCGAGAATCGTGCGCTCACCTATTATTGCGTCATCCGCAATGAAACAAAACGGCCCAATTGACGCGGTATCAGCGACTTGCGCCGAATCGTTAATCACTGCGTTAACATGGACGCCGGGAGAAACAGATGATCGTGGATGCAGTAGTTCGGCCACTTTAGCGAAGGCGGCGTAGGGACTACCAACAACGACGCTGTTACGTGGGCACTCATTGATAAACTCTTTGGCAATCAGCACCGCTCCTGCTTTTGTATTATGCAGGTCATCAAGTGCACGATGGTTCACGAAAAACGTAACCGCGTTTTCGCTTGCGCTTGTCACACTGGCTACATGATCAATATTCCATGAAGGGTTACCCTTGACCTCCCCGTTTATATACTCCGCCAGTTCCGCCAGCGTCATTCGCACAGCCGTGTTACCGCCACCTCAAAGTCAAATTCCACGCTGTCAAACCTTTGACGGTTCAATTATTTTCGGCTTCTAGTTTTTCCAATACCTTGTCAGTGATGTCAATGCGTTTGCTGGCCCACACCGCTTGTTGAAAAATAATATCGAATCCATCTTCTTTTGCAATTTCAATGATTCGGTTGCTGACCACTTGTTGCAGCTTTCCCAGCTCCTGATTGCGTCGCAAATTATAATCTTCGCGCATTTCTTCTTGCTCACGTTTAAGTTTTCGCCGCATGTCTATGAGTTCACGGCCACGTTGTTCACGGTCCTCTTCACTCATTACCAGGGAATTCTTGTCCAATTCACTCTCGGCTTGGGTAATGCGGTCTCTGAGCGCCCGCAATTCAGTTTCCCGCGGACGAAACTCGTCCTCCAAAGCCTGTATGGCGGCCTTACTTTGGGGCGCTTCTTCCAGTATCTTGTTGGCATCCACATAACCAATCTTGGCTTCTTGTGCAGCAACGGTGGAAACAAACAAAAATAGACTGCTTAGGCAAATTTTTGCAATTTGGAACATAAGTTTCATCGATTCGTTCGCTCAATAATATTATTACCGGAAAAGCGTTCCGAGTGAAAATTGTACGCTTTCGGTATCATCACCCGGTTCATCGTTGATCGCTTGGGCAACGCTAATAGTAAGCGGCCCGACGGGTGAAAACCAGTAAAACGCAATACCTGCGGAGTAACGCAACTCGCCCAGGTCAATACCGTCAGCTTCGGAATACACCTGCCCGGCATCGATAAAGAACCCGACTCGTTTATCTTTTGCATCCTCGGATCCCGGAAACGGTGTAAGGACCTCAACATTAGCCAAAAATCGGGCGCTACCACCGGTCGGTTCAGGTGTTTCTCCCGAATCCAGCGGCCCCAGCGAACGAGAATCGAAGCCACGCACACTATTCGGTCCGCCGGCAAAGAAATTTTCAAAAAACGGCAGAACTTCCAGTTCGTCAAAGCCGTCACCATAACCCAATTCACCGCCCAGTCTTAGGACAAATCGTTGAGACAACGGTCTAAACCATGATACACGACCCGTCGTCTTGTAATAAGTCAAGTCACTTCCCGGCAAGGTCGCTTCCAGTGAGAAACGGCGCAGAAACCCTATCGTCGGATAGATAATGCTGTCACGAGTATCTAGCGACCAACTAGTCGTAAATTTGAAATTATCGCTTTCCGGATTCTGTGAAATAAAATCTTCGAATTCAGGTGGTGTTTCAGGGGTGGTCGTCAAATCAATTCGCTCTCCAGCAATACCAAAGTTAATCGAATTGAATTCACTCAGTGGGATCTGATATTCAAGCCCCAATAACTCAGTTTCAGCAATAAATTCCGCCGTATCGGCTTCGGCTGCATCAATCCGGCGGCTTGAAATTCTGAATCCACGGCTAATGCCATTCAAAGTGTAGTAAGGGTTTTTGTAGCCGATGCTGACAACGCGGGACACATCCGATGTATTGATATCGACTTCAAGCTCTTTACCTGACCCGAACAAGTTATCTTGGGATATATTAGCCTGTAGCAACACGCCATCTTCATCGGAAAAACCGACACCGAACAGGAAAGTGCCGGTGGAGCGTTCTTTGACGACGACTTCCAGATCGACTTGATCGTTGGTGCCAGGCACCTGCGGTGTCTCGATTCGAACATCTTCAAAAAAGCCAAGCCGTTGCAACCGCACACGAGAACGTTGAATGTCCTCGGCCGAATACCATGCGCCTTCAAACTGTCTGAGTTCGCGTCGAAGAACTTCATCCCGTGTAGCCAAGTTACCACTAATATTAATTCTGCGTACATAGACACGCCGACCTATATCAATAGCAAAAGCAAACGATACTGTTTTATTTTCTCTATCGATATCCGGTATCGCATTTACATTGGCAAAGGCATAACCATCGTTGGCGAGTCTATCGGTAATGGCCGCCCGGCTCTCAGATACCGCTTTGCGCGAAAACACGTCACCCGGCCCAAGATTAAGCAATGCCTCTAGCTCTTCTGCAGGCACGGTGTCTGTGGCTTCCACTCTGATATCGCCGACCGTAAACAAATCACCCTCGTTCAAGGCAATGGTAATAAAAATATCTTGCCGATTATCCGATATCGAGACCTGAGTGGATTCAATTTTGAATTCGAGATAACCCTGGTCCTGATAGAAACTGCGCAAGGTTTCCAGATCAGCTTCAAGCTTTTGTTTGGAGTACTGGTCTTTTTTGAATAAAAAATTGAATACTTTTTTTGTCGAGAGATTAAAGCGTTTGAGTAATTTCTTATCTTCGAACGCCTCATTGCCAACTATGGAAATCTTTTTGATCTTCGCAACAACCCCTTCATCGATGTTGAAAGTGATGGCGACACGATTGCGTTCTAACGGGGTCACCTCGGTGTCAACACTGGCGGAGTAACGACCAAGGTTAAAATATTGATTTTTTAAATCTTGTACTACCTTGTCCAAGGCCGATTGGTTGTAAATGCGCCCTTCGGCAAAACCCGCCTGTTCCATCCCTTCGGTCAACACGTCGTCTTTAAATTCATCATTCCCTTCAAATTCAATGCTGGCGATGGAAGGACGTTCCTCCACCACTACCACCAGAACATCGCCATCACGGTTCAATTGCACATCGTTAAAGAAGCCGGTTTTGAATAACACCTTGATGGATTCTTCCGCCGCTTCATCGTTGACTTCGTCACCGACTTTAAGCGGTAAATAATTAAACACCGTCCCCGGTTCGATCCGTTCCAGACCATCCACACGAATATCGGAAATAATAAAAGGTTCCAGTGCATTCGCAACTAACGGCAATGCAAGAACACAAGCAAGCATAAATGCTTTCATTGGGGAGGTTGAGGTGTTTATTTATTAATTGACTTGATGACTAGCCCAAGAGACGCACAATATCATTGTAAAAAGCAAGCCCCATCAAAGCAGCCAGCAATACGAGACCGATTTGTTGCCCGACCATCATCGCGCTATCGGACAATGGTCTACCCTTAATTGCTTCGAGCAGGTTAAATAATAAGTGGCCACCGTCTAGTACAGGAATCGGCAATAAATTGAGAATACCCAAACTAATACTAATGACTGCTAACAACCAGATGAAATAGTCGATACCCAGTTGGATTGATTGACCCGCATACTTTGCAATCGTGATGGGTCCACTGATGTTTTTAACCGATACTTCCAACTGCAGCATCTTGATCAACATGCGTACGGTAAATACCGACATGACCCATGTCGCTTCGACACTCCGCCAGATTGCCTCGCCGGGACCAAACGTCACTTTGGCAAACATCTCCACCGGCTGATTAGCCACACCTATCATGCCAACCATCTTTCCATCCCGTTCCACCTGTCTGGGAGTAATTTCGAGTTCAATCCGTTCACCCTCCCGCTGGATGGCCATTGAAACGATTTGATTCGGCCGACTCTGGATTAACTGAACCATGTCCTCCCAAGACGCAATCGGCTGATCATCAATCAGCAATATTCTGTCCCCCGGTTCAAGCCCCGCCTCAACCCCGGGAAAGCCCTCCGTCAATTCACCAACTATGGCGGGAACACTGGGCAGCCGCAGGCTAAGACCCAAGACTCGTTCGTAAAACGCACGGTCGATTTGGCTTGCCTCGACCCCCGACAAATCTACCGATATCGATCTAAGCCGGCCCCCTTCATCTCGAACTTCGAAATCAATCTCAGCCCCGGAAAAGGCTTTGTTAAACAGATAAAAATTGTGCTCGCTCCAAGTACGGTTGGGCCGGCCATCAATGGCCACTATTTCATCACCTGCCTTGAAACCGTCATTGTTCGCAAGCGATGTTGGCGCCACGTCCCCTATTATCGGTTTGAACCCCTGGATACCAAGGATAAACACTAGCCAAAACGCAACGACGGCGAACAGAAAGTTGGCAACTGGCCCAGCCGCTGCAATTGCTGAACGCACCCACAGGGGTTGACGGTTAAAAGCAAGATGCCGTTCACTCACATCCACTTCGCCCTCGTTTTCATCCAACATTTTGACGTAACCGCCTAGCGGGATCATACCGACCGCGTATTCGACACCATCGACGGCACTGCGCCGGCTCCAAACTGGTCTGCCAAACCCTATCGAATACCGCAGCACTTTAACGCCCAAGCGCCGAGCAACCCAAAAATGTCCATATTCGTGTACCGCGACCAATAAACCGATTGCAATGACGAATCCACCGATGCTGTATAGAAAGCTACCCATAAAGTTATTTTAACGTGCTAATGACGATTTACCCAATGATGCTTCGTGTACCGGTAAGTCCTAATACGATGATGCCAATGCTAAACACCGGTGCGGCGGCAACGAGACTGTCGATTCTGTCCAAAATACCTCCGTGACCGGGTAGTAGCGTACCGCTGTCCTTAACTCCCGCGGCTCGTTTAAGTTTGCTTTCAGTCAGATCACCCAACACCGCTGCGACCCCGGTGACGATACATAAGATCAGCCAAAACGATAGTTTCATGGCGTCCAATTGCCAGTATGCGAGACCACTAATTAGCGCAAACACAAGCACACCAACAAAACCGCCCACGGCGCCTTCCACTGATTTTCCAGGACTGATGGCTGGCGCTAATCTTCGCTTGCCCCACTGTTTTCCGGTGAAGTAAGCAAAGGTATCTGCTGTCCACACCACCAATAACATGGAAAAAATGGCTGCGCGCCCTTCTGCTCCTTTACTATGAAGAAATACCAATGCGCACCATGCCGGTAACAAGGTTAATACACCATGAACGATATTTAGCCAGGTATTATTAAATCCCCGGTGATCACGCCGCAGTTCGATGGCGCACCAAAGCCACCACAGAACCCCGGCCAATATTACCCACGGTACTAGCCGCCTGTCCCAATACAAGACAATACCTAGAACGATGAGTAATAGACTCAGTGCCGTTCGGTGGTCGCCGTGCAGACTGGACCACTCAAACGCTCCCAATAGACACGCTACACCCATCATTAGTGCAAACCAAAGGGTGGGGAATTTGAAGAGGCCAAGTAATACAAGCGGGATTAAAACCAGCGCCGTGGTGACCCGGATCGCTAGCATTGTTTAAGCGTGGCAAAGGGTCTGAGTTGAATCAGATGGTTGAACAAAGTAGGGTTGGCGCCGGGTATAGTCGTCCAATATCCGCTGCAAGACACATTGGTTAAAGGAAGGCCACAGCGTGTCGGTAAAATAAAGTTCAGTATAGGCCAGTTGCCATAACAAAAAATTACTAATGCGTTGATCGCCACCAGTGCGTATCAGCAAATTCGGCGCCGGTAAACCATCTGTCGCCAAATATTTCTCGAATGTCTCCACCGATAAATCCGCTACTCGCAGTTGATCCTTATCCACCCGCTTAGCCATTTGCCTGCAGGCCTGAGTGATATCCCAGTGGCCACCGTAGTTCAAGGCAATGGTTAACTGAAGTTTGTGGTTACGGGCGGTCATTGCCTTAGCGGATTGAATACGACTGCGAATGGATTCAGACATACCATCAGTGTCGCCGATGAATCGCAATCTTACGCCCCTTGCGTCTAATGCCTTTAGTTCTTTGTCTAGGATGTTGGCAAACAATTCCATTAATAACTGGACTTCCCGCGCCGGTCGTCGCCAGTTTTCACTACTAAAGGCAAACAACGTCAGATTCGGTATATGGTGTTGTATACAAGCGGAAACAACTTTTCGTACGGAATCAACGCCATGACGATGCCCTGCAACCCTGGGTAAACCCCTTTGTTGAGCCCAACGCCCGTTGCCATCCATCACAATCGCGATGTGTGCCGGGGGTGCCGGTTGGCGTCCTTGGCTTTCGCTGATCTCGGTTGCGTAAGCGGTACGATCCACTACCACAGCCATTGAACGACCCTTAGTGAACGCAAATTCGAATAGATATCACCAAGAATCGATCTAAACTTCCATGATCTCGGCTTCTTTTTCAGAGACCATTTCGTCCACCTTATGGATAAAAGAATCGGTCAATTTTTGTATTTCATCCTGTGCCCTTTTTTCCTCATCCTCGGTGATCTCCTTTTCCTTCAACAAATCGTGCAAATGATGGTTGGCATCCCTGCGAATATTACGAATAGCGACTTTACCGTTTTCCCCTTCCGCTTTGACCAGTTTAGTCATTTCCTTGCGCCGTTCCTCGGTTAATGCCGGTAACGGTATGCGGATAGTATCGCCGGAGGTCACCGGATTAAGACCTAGTTCCGCTTCCATAATGGCTTTCTCCAAAACTGGGATCATTTTTTTCTCCCAAGGCGTCACACTCAAAGTTCTCGCGTCCGCAACACTTACTGTCGCCACCTGATTAATGGGTGTCTCTGCACCGTAATAATCGACGCGAAGGTGATCGAGCAGCACCGGGCTAGCCCGGCCTGTGCGCAATTTGGCCATTTCGGTGCGAACAGATTCGATGGTTTTCGACATGCGGGTTTTCGCATCTTTTTGGATATCGTCAATCATGAGTCTCACTCCTGTTTAACCAGAGTACCTTCGGGATGGCCTTGTACCGCGCGCAATAAACTGCCGGGCCGGTTGATGTTCACCACCCGTATGGGCATAGCATGATCTCGACACAAGGTAATCGCCGTGGCATCCATCACGCGCAAATTGTCACGTAATACTTGTTCATACGTTAACACGTCGTAACGCTTGGCGGCGGGATTCGTTTCCGGGTCATCATCGAATACACCGTCGACCTTGGTGCCTTTTATCATCAACTGCGCGTTGATCTCAATGGCGCGTAAACTGGCAGCGGTGTCGGTGGTAAATAACGGATTACCCGTCCCCCCGGCAAATATGACCGCACGGTGGTTATCCATATGCTTAAAAGTTCGCGCCCGTACATAGGATTCGACAATGGAAGCGATATCCAGAGCCGATTGAATCCGTGCCGGTGTTCCCTGCGCTTCCAGAGCCTGATGTAGTGCCAACGCATTCATGACCGTAGCCAACATACCGATATAGTCGGCCGTGACCCTATCCATATCGGATGCCGCGGCACTCATACCACGAAAAAAGTTACCGCCACCGATAACGATACCGACTTGCACGTCGGCATTCATTACCTCAGAGATTTCTTTAGCAATCGTGGCTAATACACTGCTTGTTATGCCAAACTTTTCGTCGCCAGCGAGAGCTTCCCCGCTGAGCTTTATGAGGATTCGTCGATACTTTGGACTGTCTTCTTCGTTAGACAAGTTTACCCCTTGTCGTCCTTGTCTTGTTGATCCTTCAATTGGGCAGCCACTTCCGCAGCAAAGTCCTCCTCACGTTTTTCCAACCCTTCGCCGACCTCCATGCGCAGAAAACGCACTACACCGGCATTTTCAGCATCCAGCAACTTGGCCACAGTTTGGTCTGGATCTTTTACATACGGCTGTCCGAGCAAGGTATTCTCCTTGATGAATTTTTGGATTCGACCGGTAACCATTTTTTCGACAATATCTTCTGGCTTGCCGCTTTCACGAGCTTGAGCCGCGAAAATCTGTTTTTCTTTTTCCAAAATATCGGCGGGTATGTCGTCCTTACTCACACACATTGGACTGGAAGCGGCAATATGCATTGCGATATCGCGTCCAAGGTCATCGCGTCCTCCAGTGGTTTCGACAACTACACCGATACGTTTTCCATGTAAGTAAGCATTCAATCGTTCATTAGTATCCGCTATCCAATTTTCAAACCGTCGCACGGAAACATTCTCACCAATTTTCGCAATCAGTGCCTGACGTGTCTGCTCAACCGTATCGCCCGACTCACCGATAGCGCTTTGCATTAACGTTTCTACGTCGGTTGGATGGTGTTTGGCGATGCAAGCCGCGACCTGGTTAGTAAATGCGATGAACGATTCGTCCTTGGCCACAAAATCGGTCTCGCAATTGACTTCAACCAGCACCTCTTGTTGGCCGTCATTTGAGCTATAGCGCGCAATCACGCCTTCCGCCGTTATTCGGCCGGCTTTTTTTTCCGCGCTGGCGGCGCCTTTCTTGCGCAAAGCTTCGATGGCCGCCTCCATATCACCACCACTCTCAGTCAGGGCTTTTTTACAATCCATCATGCCCGCGTTCGTACGTTCACGCAGTTCCTTCACCATTGCGGCCGTTATCGCCATGTATGCTTCCCCGTCTTAATAGTTACCATGTTATTCCGTAGTGGTAGCAGCGGTTTCGGTTTTATCCTCTTCCCCCGCTTCTTCTACCGTTTTTTCTTTCGCAGGCTTTTTACGTGTCTTCGCTACCTTACCGGTCTTGGCATCGGTTGACTTTGCCTCCACCTGTCCCTCTGTTTTTTCCTCAGCTTGTGCTTTCTCTTTTTTTGCCGCTGCGGTTACTTTAGTAACCTTCTTTTTGCGCACTATCTTGCGGGGCGCGGGTTTTTCCCCTACTTCTTTCTCCGCAGATTCAGCACTGGCGTTTTCCTCGGCAGATGCTTTTGCAGTTACGGTTTCGGTTTCCGATTTTTCGCTGTCAGTGGTCAATTCCTCCGTGCTTTCATCAATCTCCACATACTCATCTTCGCTCTCTATGGAAACCTGAGCTGCCTGTCGTGCTTCGAGAATCGCATCGCTAACACCTGTCAAATATAAACGAATGGCACGAATAGAATCGTCATTACCAGGGATCACATGATCGACACCATCCGGCGAACAATTGGTGTCCACCACTGCAATTACCGGAATTCCAAGTTTGTTTGCTTCCGATACCGCAATTCGCTCGTGATCCACATCCACTACGAACAAAGCATCAGGCAACCGTTCCATGTTCTTAATACCGCCCAAACTACGATCCAGCTTTTCATGTTCGCGTCGTAGTTTAAGCGCGTCTTTTTTGCGCATACGCTCAACACTGCCGTCTTCCAACCGCGTTTCGATATCTTTTAAACGGGCAATGGAATTTCGCACCGTTTTGAAGTTGGTCATCATGCCACCCAACCAACGGTAATCGACATAAGGACACCTGATCCGCTCGGCCTGTTCTTTGACGATGGGACCGGCTTGCCGTTTAGTACCGACGAACAAAATCGTACCCTTGCGTGACGCCAGTTGACCAAGAAAATTCATGGCCTCCCGATACATCGGCAAGGTGTGCTCAAGATTGATGATATGGATTTTATTGCGTTCCCCATAAATGTAGGGACTCATTTTGGGGCACCAAAAACGGGTTTGATGACCAAAGTGAACGCCAGCCTCCAGTAGCTGGCGCATGCTAACGTCGCTCATTGAGTTTTCTCCGTTCGGGTTGAGCCGCCGCGAGTGACTGTCCACCAACCCTTGCCGTGATGATTAAGTATCAAAACGACTCTTTGGGCACCCGGATGAACAACTTGTGCTCGCGTGTGAATTTATAAGCGCGCGAATTGTATACTATTGATGACAAAGAACAAACCCCCGCCCGTCTCACCCGACACCGGAACATCTGATTCAGCGGTGAATTCGGTTAGAATTCCCGCGTTCAAGTTTGTATTCAAGACCAGGACGAACCTAAATAACGCTTAATCTATGGCTATTACTATCAAATCCAGTGAAGAAATAGAAAAAATGCGTGTGGCCGGCCAACTGGCGGCCAGTGTATTGGACATGATTACGTCTCACGTTCGCCCGGGCATCACTACCAACGAGCTAGACAGAATTTGCCACGATTTTATTGTCGATGAACTGGATTGCGTACCGGCACCGCTTAATTACAAGGGATTTCCCAAGTCGATTTGCACATCGGTCAATCACGTCGTTTGTCACGGCATCCCTGGAAATAAAAAACTTAAGAACGGCGATATCGTTAATATCGATATCACTATAATCAAAGACGGTTTTCACGGCGATACTAGCCGCATGTTTTTTGTTAATAAACCGCCTATCCTGGGCAAACGTTTAGCTCGTGTGAGCCACGAATGCATGATAAAAGGCATTGAAATGGTGAAGCCTGGTGCGCAATTGGGCGATATCGGACATGCCATCCAACAACATGCCGAATCCAATGGTTTTTCCGTGGTACGTGAATATTGTGGTCACGGAATTGGCAGGCAATTTCACGAAGAACCCCAAGTTTTGCACTACGGTGTACCGGGTACAGGTGTCACATTACAAGAGGGCATGACATTTACCATTGAACCCATGATCAACGCAGGACGTAAGGAAACCAAACTACTCTCAGATGGTTGGACCGTGGTCACACGCGATCACAGTCTATCAGCCCAATGGGAACATACGGTGTTGGTCACTCCGGATGGGTTTGAAGTGCTGACTGCACTACCCGGCCGCGATATTTAAGGTGTATCTGGCACGTTCGAAACTATTCGATGCGACGCGATTCGCATCCAAGCTTGCCAGGGCAAGAAAGCCACTCAATCACTTCAAGAAAGCGATCACCCACGGGCGCGCTGTCCTCAAGCACTACCACTATCAGGGCGCGAACGCGCCGGATTTGATTGCTGCACATGCCTGGTTGGTTGATCAGGTACTGAGCGCTGCCTGGAACCATCTGAAACCTGCGGGTTCGGGCAGTAATCAGGGAGCGCTTGTTGCCGTGGGTGGTTACGGTCGTGGTGAACTGCATCCGCAGTCCGATGTCGATATCATGATTTTGTTGCGCGACCCATCCGACAAAATCATGCTGGGATTCGGCGAGGCATTCGTGCGGTTTCTTTGGGATATTGGTCTGGAAGTGGGTCACAGTATTCGTTCCATTGATGAATGCATCGACGAGGCGATGAACAATATCACCGTTGCTACTAATTTAATGGAAGCACGTTTAGTCACAGGTGATTCGGAGTTGTTTGATACAATGGAAACAGCAGTCAGTCCACCCGCTGTTTGGCCTTCACCGCGATTTTTTGAGGAAAAACTGAAAGAACAAGAACAACGCCATCTTCGCTTCGACGATACCGCCTACAATCTGGAGCCCAACCTAAAAGATGGTCCGGGTGGATTGCGTGACATTCAAACAATCGCGTGGGTGGCACAACGTCACTTTGGTACACGTTCACCCAAGGAACTTATTGGCGAGGGATTTCTGTCGGCAGAAGAATGCAAAACACTTATTCGAGCACGTAATTTTCTATGGCGCTTACGTAATGGATTGCATTATTTGACAGAACGTTGCGAAGACCGTTTGTTATTCGATTATCAACGGCAACTGGCGGTTGCATTCGGATATAAAAATAGAAAAGCCAATCTGGCGGTTGAACAATTGATGCAACGCTATTATCGCACAGTTAAAGAGATACACTTACTCAATGAAATTTTGTTACAACATTTTCAGGAAGCGACACTGTCTCCACAACGCCGTCAAACCGTGCGTATCAACCCACGATTCAAAGCTGTAGACGGGTTTCTTGAGGTCAATGGACCTAAAGTATTTGAGAACTATCCGTCCGCCTTGCTGGAACTGTTTCTGGTGTTGCAACAACGGCCGGAGTTAAAAGGCGTACGAGCCAGCACCATACGTTTGTTACGCAGCAATCTGCACCGTATTGATAACCAGTTTCGTAGGAATCCGGTTTGCCAGCAATTGTTTATTGATATTTTCAAGCAGAAAACTGGATTGACGCGCACGCTACGGCGAATGAATGCCTACGACGTACTAGGCGCCTATATTCCGGTTTTTGGACGCATCGTTGGACAAATGCAACACGATTTGTTTCATGTTTACACTGTCGATGCTCATGCACTATTTGTCGTGCGCAATCTGCGCCGGTTAGCCGACGAGCGGTTTCATCATGAATTTCCCGAGGCCAGTGCTATCATGGTGACTGTCCCACGCAAGGACCGCCTTTATCTCGCGGGTTTGTTTCACGACATAGCCAAAGGACGCGGTGGCGATCACTCTATATTGGGCGAGAAAGACGCACGTGCCTTTTGCAAGCTTCACAATATGGGTCAATTCGATGCCAACTTCGTTGCCTGGTTGGTGCGCCACCACCTGAGCATGTCGTGGACAGCGCAAAAAGAAGATATTTCAGATCCTGACGTCGTTGAGAAATTCGCACAACTGGTAGGCGACCAGGAACGGTTGGACAACTTGTATATGTTGACCATTGCGGATATGCGTGGCACCAGCCCGACGGTATGGAATGCATGGAAAGGTCGCCTGTTGGCGGAACTTTACCAATCGGCTTCCCGACTACTGCGTTTAGGTCTGGGTACTACACCAACCACCGAGCAACGCGCGGATGACATCAAACGCGACGCATTGGCATATCTTAAGGATAAAGAAGTGAATGCAGAGACGGCAAAAATGTATTGGAATATGCTGGGTGATGACTATCTGGTGCGGCACGATCCATCGACTGTCGCCTGGCATACCGCGTGCATTGCACAGTCGAGTATTGCCGATCTGCCTATTGTCGCGGCACGTCACCAAGCGGAACTCGGAGGGACACAATTCTTGATTTTTGCGGCAGAAGCGGAGAATTTGCTGGTTACCGTCGCCGGTGGTTTCGACCGCATGCATTTTAATATTGCCGATGCACGCATTCATCCTATCAAGTCGGGCATGGTGTTGTTAGCCTTTGTTACTTTTGACCAAAACGGAAAGCAATTGGGTGAACAGGAACTGCTAAATGTCAGTTCCGTGCTGAAAAAAAGATTGCTCGACCCGCCCCAGGATGCACGACCCACACTAAAAAGTATCCCACGCACAGTTAAACAGTTTCCCACCGAGACCAGTATTCGATTCAGCGATGCACCAAACGGGAGTTATACGATCATGGAATTGGTTGCCCAGGACCGGCCGGGATTGATTCACCGTGTCGCCCAGGCGTTGGTGGACTGTAAGATTCGATTACAGTCGGCAAAAATTTCGACCTTTGGCGAACGGGCGGAAGACGTATTCTTTATCACCAATCGTGATGGCGAAATGATTACCGATGCGAATCGGCTGGCGCAAATTGAGCAACAAATTCGCATGACATTGGACAGTACCAAGAAAAGAATGAGTCAACCCAAGTTACGTGTGGTCAATTAGCGTCTCTTTGGTATTACCAACAACGAACTCAATCATTTTTAAAGACTAATGCAAGATATAGAGAAAACTATCGAACAGGCATTTGAACACAGTGCCGATATCACGCCACAAAACGCTGGTAAAGATGTACGTGAAGCAGTGGACAAGGCGTTGTCGCTATTGGACACCGGCGAAGCACGGGTGGCCGAACCCACCAGCGATGGATGGCGGGTGAACCAGTGGTTGAAGAAAGCGGTGTTGTTGTCATTCCGGCTGGAAGACAACCAAACCTTGCCGGGTGGCTTTACTCAATATTACGACAAAGTGGCGACAAAATTCTCGAACTACACAGCTGAACAATTTGCTCAGGGTGGATTTCGTGTGGTGCCGCCGGCTTGCGTGCGTCATGGTGCTTACATCGGTCCACGGGTCGTAATGATGCCGAGCTATGTGAACATCGGTGCTTACGTTGATGAAGGCACCATGGTCGATACTTGGGCCACCGTCGGGTCGTGCGCGCAGATTGGCAAAAACGTACATTTATCCGGTGGTGTCGGCATCGGTGGCGTATTGGAACCGTTGCAGGCGTCGCCGACCATTATTGAAGACAACTGTTTTATCGGTGCGCGCAGCGAAGTCGTCGAAGGCGTTGTCGTCGGCTCAGGTTCGGTCATCTCTATGGGAGTTTTTATCGGTCAAAGCACTAAAATTCTCGATCGTGCAACCGGTGAAGTTACGTACGGCACCGTACCGCCGGGTTCCGTTGTCGTATCTGGTTCCATGCCCGCCGCAGACGGTAGTCACAGTCTATATTGCGCCGTCATTGTCAAACGCGTCGATGAAAAAACCCGTGCGAAAGTCGGTATTAATGAGTTAGTCCGAGAGGCGATGGATTGATGTTACTTTTTAGATTTTTGTCAGCGTCAAAAAATTAGACAAATGGGTTCCTCAAAAGGGAATGCTAGAGTATGTCTCCTATTTCTCCGTTTATCACATGACTGGTAAAACCGGCAAAACGCTAAACATCCGTTAAGTTAGTATTTTCAAGCAATCCGACACCCGCTCTAGCGGAATAATTTTTATTCCGCTGGGTGATTGCTTGGGTTTGTTCGCCGCCGGTATCAAGGCCCGTTTGAAGCCCAGCTTCGCGGCTTCGCGCAGCCGGTCGACGCCGCGTTGCACTGGCCGTACTTCACCGGTCAAACCGATCTCTCCAAACGCAATTACATCCCGTGGTACCGGTTTATCCAGATAGCTCGACACAGCTGCCAAAGCTATTGGGATATCAGCCGCGGGTTCATTAATGCGCACACCACCGACGACATTGACAAATACATCCTGGCTGGCAAGTGAATAACCCGCGTGGCGATGCAATACCGCCAGTAGCATGGCCAGACGATTTTGTTCTAAACCGACACATAAGCGTCGTGGATTGGATGCGGTACTCGGGTCCACCAATGCTTGTACTTCTACCAAGAGGGGCCGGGTGCCTTCCTGAGAAGCGACGACTACGCTGCCGGGTGACGAATGGTCATGGCGATTGATAAACATTGCGGATGGATTAGTTACTTCACGCAGTCCCTTTTCCGTCATTGCGAACACACCGATTTCATTGACCGCGCCAAAGCGGTTTTTGATCGCACGAATCAGACGGTAACGGCTGGACTTGTCACCTTCGAAATACAACACCGCATCCACCATGTGTTCAAGAATTCGTGGCCCGGCCAGATGACCCTCTTTAGTTACATGACCAACCAAAATAACGATGCAACCAATTTGTTTGGCCAGACGTACCAAACGGGCGCCGCATTCACGCACCTGGGCCACGCTGCCAGGTGCAGAAGAGAGTTCATCGGTATAAAAAGTCTGAATGGAATCGCCGACAACCACGTTGGGCGTGTCCTTGTCTATCGTCGTGAGTATGGATTCCAGTTGGTTGTCCGCCAGCAAACGCAAATCCGCAGCATTCAGTTCCAAACGTTGTGCACGCAATGCGATCTGTTGCATGGACTCTTCGCCCGTTACGTACAGGGCGGATGTTGTCGCACTGATGGCTGCCAGGTTTTGAAGCAACAACGTTGACTTTCCTATGCCCGGATCGCCACCGATGAGCACCACGGAGCCGGGTACCAGCCCTCCGCCTAGAACACGATCCAACTCGCGGATGCCGCTGGAAATGCGTTGTACATCGCCAATCTCAACATCGCGTAAACGGGTTACCGTTTGTTTTTCACCAAATTCGGCAAAGCGCGTGTTTTTAACGGCGGGTTGCTCTACCGTCTCGCTCAGGGTATTCCATGCATTGCATTCGGGACATTGGCCAGCCCACTTGAGTGTCCTTCCGCCGCACTCAGCACAAATATAAACCGATTTCGACTTAGCCACTATTGATTTCCATCCGCGGAACACGCGAAGTGACTAAAGACAATAGGGTATAAGGAATGGTGTCCGCGTGAGCGGCGATATCATCGACCGGTAATCCCTGCCCCCATAGCGTCACGTCATCATTGACCCTCGCCTCGTCATGGCCACGCAAGTCGATACTCATCACGTCCATGGAAACACGACCAATAATGGGAACGGATTTACCGTTTAACAAAACAAACGCCTTGTCATCGATTTGCCGTGGATAACCGTCACCGTAGCCGCATGAAACCACGCCAATGCGCATGGCTTGTGGACATGTCCAGTCACCACCATAACCCACGGCATTTCCTTCATTTAGATGCTTTATCGCAATTAGTTTAGCCTTAAATGTCATCACTGGGTGTAAATCGAATTCTTTTGCGCTTTTGCCAACAATGGGTGAAGCACCGTATAACATTAATCCCGACCTTACCCATTCAAAATGCGTCTCAGGCCAACCCACTACGCCCGCTGAATTCGCCAGACTTCGTTGATACGTGTTATTTGTATTTTGCAAGAAATATCGTAGTTGTACGTTTGTGTATTCGTTAGTTAAATCATCGGCATTCGCTAGATGGGACATGATGCGAATGTCGCGGATGAATTGGCATCTACTTAACTTTTTCGTGCTATCGTGCAATTCTTTCGATGTTAGCCCCATCCGGTGCATACCGCTGTCCAGCTTCAGCCAAACATCTAAGGTATTGTCTAAGTAATCAAGTAAGAGTTGTTCTTGCTCCACGCTGTGGATGACAGGTGTAAGATTGAACTTTGACAATGCTTCAACTTCGTCACGCAAATAAAATGCAGACAAGATAGTAATAGGTGATTTAACACCTGCTCGGCGTAAAGTAACACCCTCATCCACCGACGCCACACCGAATCCGTCTACAAGGTCATCCAGTGCGTTACTCACGCACACCGCACCGTGACCGTAGGCATTTGCCTTGATCACCGCCATGACGTTACTAGTGGGCGCAAATAATCGAATACGGGATAGATTGTGTTTTAACGCAGCGATATCGATGACCACTGACGTACGCAGGTGCGCCCAAGGGCTCACCTAGAATGCGCCTTCGAAAGCCGGTGCCGCGTAATTTTCGAAACGGGTGTACTCGCCCAGGAAAGTAAGACGCACGGTTCCAATGGGACCGTTGCGTTGTTTACCGATAATGATTTCAGCAGTGCCGCGGTCGGGTGAGTCTTCGTTATAAACTTCATCACGGTAGATAAACAAGATGACGTCTGCGTCTTGTTCGATGGCACCTGACTCGCGCAAATCCGACATCACCGGTCGTTTGTTCGGACGTTGTTCCAGACTCCGGTTCAACTGAGATAAGGCGACGACCGGCACATTGAGTTCTTTGGCCAACATTTTTAACGAGCGCGTAATGTGGGAAATTTCGGTGGCACGGTTCTCCGTTGAGTCGGTGGCCTGCATCAATTGCAAATAATCCACTACGATCAAACCTAAACCCTCGCCCTCTCTGCTACGGGCAAGATTACGTGCCCGCGAGCGTACTTCCAGTGGAGTGAGGCCGGGGCTATCATCAATAAAAATCTTGACTTTGTTAACCAGTTCGATGGCGGAAGTCAGACGTGGCCAATCGTCGTCGGTAAGTTTTCCAACACGCATTTTGTGGGCGTTGATACGTCCGAGGGACGCCAACATACGCATCGCCAGTTGTTGCCCAGACATCTCCATGCTAAATACCGCAATCGGTATTTGTTGTTGAATCGCGGCGTATTCCACAATATTCATGGCGAGCGCAGTTTTACCCATGGATGGCCGGCCCGCGACGATGATGAGATCGGCCGGTTGCAAACCCGCCGTCATGTCGTCCAGATCGGCAAATCCCGTGGGCAAACCGGTGATTGCCTCGCCGGAATGATATAGCTCTTCGATACGGCCTATGGCGCCACCCAGCAGTTCGCCAAACTCGATGAAATTACTGTTGCGTTTACCGTGTTGCTGGGTGATGTCGAATATCGCAGTTTCTGCGATATCCATAATCTCTTTGGTGCTACGGCCTTCGGGGTTGTATGAGCGTTCGATGATGTCGTTGGCGGAACGAATCAGACGCCGCATCAGAGAGCGTTCCTGCACGATGCGCGCATAGTTCGCGAGATTCGCTGTATTCGACGTGTTGTTAGCGAGCGTTCCTAAATAAGCGAGACCACCAACTTCTTCCAATACACCTTGTTGATCCAGCCACTCCGAAGTAGTGACGATATCGACTGGTTGATTGTCATCGCGCAAGGCGTGGATGGCACGGAAAATGTCCTGGTGATTGGGTGAATAGAAATCGCCCGGGCGTACCAATTGCGAGACATCGTCCCAGCGCTGAGTGTCGATCAACAGCCCCCCCAACAAGGATTGCTCCGCTTCCAACGCTTGTGGTGGGAGTTTTAATGAGCCTGTCGAATGTTGAGTGACCGCCGCCAAGGAAGTTTTACTTAAATAAACCGGAGACGGTTATCTTACGCCAGAGCACCGTAAATGAAAAAGGGGCCGCTCCACAACGCCGCCCCGTGGGATTTCAGATGCCGCGTCCTATTGTTCCTCAACAACGGCGACGGCAAGCGAAAACTGCACTTCCGGATGGAGCTGAATCTGAATTTCATAATCACCGAGTTGTTTAATGGGCCCTTCCGGCATCATGATCTCGGACCGTTGCACTTCCGTATCCTTTTGCTGTAACGCCTCAACAATATCTACCGGCGTGACCGAACCATACAATTGACCTTCTTCACCGGCTTTGCGTGCGATAGTAACTGATTTAACCGCGATATCGGCACGCGCTTTGGCCACATCCAGACGCTCGGCTTCCAGTTTGGCTAATTCGCGCCGGCGTTCTTCCACCTTGGCGACGGCGTCCTGCGTTGCCCGCATCGCTTTTTTCTGAGGAATCAGATAGTTGCGGGCATAACCTGCCTTCACATTTACTTGATCACCCAAGTCACCCAGGTTTTGAATACGTTCCAACAATATGATTTCCATACGTACCCTCTATTCGTGTTGGTCGGTATAGGGTAACAAAGCAAGATACCGGGCGCGTTTGACTGCAGTTGCCAATTGCCTTTGGTATTTCGACTTTGTTCCCGTGTTGCGACTAGGAATAATCTTACCGGTTTCAGTGATGTACTGTTTCAATGTATCTAAATCCTTGTAGTCGATTTCTTCTACACCCAAAGCGGTGAAGCGGCAATATTTTCGTCTACGAATAAAGCGGGCCATTAGTTATTCTCCTCAGCCGTCGTGTATTGGTCAACGGGCGAAGCATCGGATTGCACGGCGTCTTCACCGTCTTGCAGACTGTCCTCGGCCTCCTGAGTCGTTGTGTCCTCTGTAGCGGTTATTTCCTGGAGATCATCAACAGTTTCTTGGTCCTTCTCCGCGCCGCCGTCTTCATCATCGGCATAGCTGGTTGGTCGCTCGTCTTCGTCTTCTTCGTGTTTTAGCAAAGGCGATTCTTCGGTGATCGCTTTATTGCGTTTAATCACTAAATGACGCAACACCGCGTCATTAAAACGGAAAGCGCTCTCGATTTCACGTAATACTTCAGGCCCGCATTCGATATTCATCAAGACATAATGGGCTTTGTGCACATCGTTAATAGTGTAGGCAAGTTGCCGCCTACCCCAATCTTCTGAACGGTGCATTACACCATTACCGCTCTCAATCATGCTACGGTAACGATCCATCATCGCGGGCACTTGTTCGCTCTGGTCAGGGTGGACCAGAAACACAATTTCGTAGTGTCTCATATAGATTCCTTGTGGTTTATGCCCCCCGCAAAACGGTGGAGCAAGGAATTAAATCGGTAACCAAAAAGCGCGCGTATGATCTACGAATTCCGCTACAGAATCAAGTAACCGTATTAACGCGGGGATATGCTGCCCTGAAGATTACCTATTCAGTGGCGGATTTTTGGCGGTGGCTGGCAAGATAATCCTTGGCGCGTTGTTCTTTGTTGTCAGCCGCGGTTTGAATCCAATACAAACCCAGACCTTCATTATTCATTACTCCGCGTCCTTCCATATAAAACACCCCGAGATTGAATTGCGCCTGACTATGCCCCTGCTCTGCAGCCAGCCGGTACCATTCGAAGGCATCCTGTTCGCTACGCGGAATACCTGATCCTGTCTCGAGTAAATAGGCCAGACCGTACTGCGCCTCGGCGTACCCTGCATAAGCCAGCGGTTCCCACATACGGTGGGCGTTCAAATAATCGTGTTCTATGAAAGCTTCGTGAGCAATATCAAGCCGTTGGCGAATGGTCATTTCCGAAACATCCAGCGGTTCCTCGGTGGTAATATTGTTGGAACTGGTTTTGCCAGTCTGATTTTCGCTCGCTCCATCCGACAAGCTCGACCCTTGTACAGCGGCGGTAGTGATGGTTTCCTCTCGTTCAGTCTTTGTGGCCTCCTTGGGCTCACCCTGCATATTTTTTTCGGCATCCTTATCTGCCACGTTGGCCGCGTTTGATGTCGTGTCATCGGTCGCAGCAAATAGATTTCCCTCGACTTTACCGGCTTTAGCGGATACAACCTGCGAGCCAACTTCATTGATCTCGCGTTTTATGTCGACGAGTGGTCGAACCCAGGGTTTTTGTTTTTGTACGGCGTCCGGCAGGTTTGCAACCGCCTGGTTAGCGGCTTCCCTACTCGGGTAGGAACCTACCACAACTTTATTCCAGCCGTCGGCTGAAATAAAACGGTTAGCCTGTTGCAACTTGTGTTGCTGGATAAACTTCGAACTTCCACTGTCACCTCCACGATCAGCAAACACTTGAATAGTATAGTTCCCCTCAGGCTGTTGCTCAATCCAGTCGTCGTTGTTGTCCGGTTTCGCACTCACCTCTTCCTCCGCGGGAAGCGCGGAAGTTTCAGTATCCGCTGCCGCTATGGTTTGCGTCGATGTCGGCGACTCGTCAGATTCCTCTTGCTCTTCTTGATCGACTTGCTCCGCGGCTTTGTCCGCCGACTCTGGTTGATCGGTAGCTGGTTTGTCCGCTATCGATTCTTCATTAGTCACTGTTTGTGCTTGACCTTCGAGTTGTTCCGGGGCCGGCTTGGCTTCCTCAACACTGGCTACCGCTTTGTTTTCAGCTTGGGTCACATCATCTTGGGATGTATCCGGTTCCTTTTCCGTCGTGTACGTCGATTGTTCTGTGCTCGATGCTAGTGTTGACGATTCTGTCGCCGAGGAATCCGATTCTGTCGATGAGTCCTGCTTCGTCGCGTCGACGTTTTCTTTAGCCTGAGTGTCCGCCAGTGTTTGCGTTGCATCTCCCTGGGGTTGGTCGGATGTTGGTTGTTGAATACGGACAAGAATCTGTTGTGCGCGTGGATCACCGGCTTTGGCGGCTTTTTCGAACCATGCGATTGCTTCCTCGCGATCTTTTTCGACACCCTCTCCTATCCAATAAAGGGAAGCCAAATTGTATTGGGCATGGCGATGATCTTGTTCGGCAGCAGAGCGAAACCATTGCGAAGCTCTTTCAGCCGACTGACGAATACCCTTGCCTTCCCTAAAGGCGACACCTAAGTTGAATTGCGCGGGAGCATAGCCTTTTATCGCCGACTGCCGGTACCAATTGACGCCTTCTTCGAGGTTTTGTTCCACGCCCAAACCCTGAGAATAGAGGACGCCGATATTGAACATCGCGACCGCATCCCCACCCGTTGCTAATGGTTTCCAAATAACAAACGCCTTTTTGTAGTCGCCATTTAGATAGGCATCCACACCGTCATTAAAACTCTGCGCAAATGCCGTACCAAAAGCAACCACCCAAATAAACAGCAAACAGCGTATTAGTCGAATAGCGCTCATATCCTCAGTGAGTAAAATACTCTCAATCCCAAACTAATCCTGATTTTACAGTGCGTCCTGGTCGATTTCACCCGTCCGTATCCGGATGATGCGCTCTAGATCATATACAAAAATCTTTCCATCACCGATTTTTTCGGTTTTGGCCGCTTTGGTGATCGCTTCGATCACTCGATCCAAAATATTATTGTCTACCGCAATTTCGAGCTTCATTTTAGGAATAAAATCGACTACGTATTCGGCGCCCCGGTACAACTCCGTGTGCCCTTTTTGGCGGCCAAATCCTTTTACTTCGGTTACTGTCATACCCCTGATACCGACTTCAGCCAATGCATCACGAACATCATCTAACTTAAATGGTTTGATTATAGCGGTGACAAGTTTCACGACATTACTCCGAGCACATTAAATTTAACAGTCGCCGATACGCTTGCCATTCCACTCCATTTCCATCGACATGGTTTGACCACCGGCCGTCCACTGCATTTGCATTTCACCTGAACCCGTATCACCGTTTGAGGTCATTTTTCCCGACCCGGAACCGGCAGCGTCTTCATTATTGCACTGCATACTAAAAGTGAGAGTATTGCCGGAGATATCTTGCTCCATGGTGCAGCCTTCCGCTCCTTCTAGCATCTTGCGCGGATCAAATTCAGTTTCCTGTACACAATCCTGTTTGGTTTCGGTTTTCGTGCCCAAAAACGGGTTGTTTTGGGTAATAGTGGTTTCCCATAACCCTGGCTCTATCGGTAATCCCTGAGCCTCAGCTAATACCGGTGACGCTAACAGTACGGTGACCGCCAAAAAACGAACTGATTTCATGTATCTACCTCAATGTTGAGTGGTCTAGCTTAACAAGCTTATGCAACAGGTCAAGCCCGTACAATTCACCTATTCGTGAAATTCTTGAGGGTTTACCTACCGTCTAGAGGTTATACGCGTTACTGCGTCGTCGTTATCAGACAGTTGAATCATATGTTTTTATAATATCGATACAATAGTGACCCGAACAACAAATGCCCACGATGTTCGACCAAAACAAATGATATCAGTTGGAGAATAGTTATTCTGACCGAGTCTATATCCGATTCAAGCGAATTGATCGAACAGCTGGCATAGGAAATTAGGCGTTATTCCCGTGGACCTACGAAACCTGACGGGCAATCGTAAGACGGCCATCCCAAACCCATGGCAACGTGCTCATGGTTCTTTATAAAGAGAAAACACCGATGGAAAAAGTCTGTCAACTACTCGAAAAAAACACCTCTTACCGAGGAAGTGTTGAACAACTATCATTTCAAAAAGAATGAATACAGGAACCCAATTATAGGCTAGATTTGGAGATCAAAAGATTGAAACCATCTCTGTGAATCATACAGATTATACATCGAACATACTTCGCAAACGATCTGCGATCTCCTGCTTTCGGAACGGTTTATTGATGAGTTCGACATCCTCGGTGATCATGTTGTGTTGATATTTCATCGACTCGGCGTAGCCGGACATATACAGGACTTTTAAATCGGGATAGTCTTTCTTGATCTGCGCGACAAATTCCGGGCCACTGGTGTCACCCGGTAAAACGACATCGGACAATAACAGATCAATATGGGCACCGGACTTCAGTATTTCCCGCCCCGCTTGCGCGTGCTCTGCAAGCTTCACTCGATAACCGAGGTCTTCTAACATGATCTCTATCATGTCGCGAACATCTTCATTATCCTCTATGACCAATATCGTCTCGTGACCCGGTTGTAGTTCCTCTTCGATTTGCGCTTCATCTTCGGTTTCTTCCTGGAGTTTTACTCTCGGTAAATACAATCGAACGGTTGTCCCCAATCCCGGTTCGCTGTAAATAGAAAGTTCACCGCCCGACTGTTTGGCAAAACCATAAACCATAGATAGACCGAGACCACTGCCCTCACCCACTTCTTTTGTAGTAAAAAACGGATCGATTGCCTGGGCCAACACATCGGAGGTCATGCCCGTACCGGTATCGGTAACCATAATTACAGCATAATCGCCTGGTATGACCTCACCACGTGCCATGACATCTTGTTCGTCCATGGTCTTGTTATATGTCTCAATATGGAGGTTTCCGCCATTAGGCATAGCGTGACCAGCGTTAATAGCAAGATTCACAATCGCGTTTTCTAACTGACTGGCGTCGACTTTTGCAAGCCAGGTGTCGGGGTCCAATGTCATATCCACTTTGTATTGTTCTCCCAACGATCGGGTCAACAAATCTTTCATACCGCCAATTAACTCGCATAGATCAGTGTCGGCAGGATGTAACGGGAGTTGGCGTGAGAACGACAACAGGCGTTGTGTTAATTCAGCGCCTTTTGTTGATGAATGAATAATTGATTGAATTAATTTTTTTGCTTTCTTATCGTCGGCGGTAATGTCTTGCTCCAACAATTCAGCGCTGCCAAGAATGACTGCCAATAAGTTGTTAAAGTCATGTGCCACACCGCCTGTGAGATGACCCACAGCTTGCATTTTTTGGGAGTGACGCAATTGGCGTTCGGTTTGTCGCCGCTCGGTCACATCGGCAATGACAGCGCCAACGGATACGTTGCCGTTGGTGACAGGGATGGGAAATTTCGTGGCATGAAATATGCGTTCTTCGTTGTTTACTGGGCAGATGAACTCTAAGTGGCTGGGAAGTTCTGACTCAATTATCTGCCGGTTATGGGATACGTACCGATTGGCAATTTCCTTAGGAAAAACGTCATACGCTGTCTTTCCAAGCGTCTTCGATCCGGGATGATCAAACCATTCCTGAAATCGTGAGTTGACCAAAATAAACTCTCCACTTTCGTCCTCTAACACAATTGCCGACGGTGAGTTTTCGATCAGGCTCCGAACGCGGCTTTCACTTTGTTTAAGTGCCTGCTCCGATCTTTTTTGCTCGGTGACGTCTTGCACTGTCCCGATTTCAATGGGTAAACCTGTGACCTCGTTAGTAATCCATTCTCCCAATTCCCTTACCCATCGTATCGAACCGTCGCCCGCTACCACTCGGTATTCGATCTCAAATCGCTGACGCTGATCCTGAATTGAATCAAAAAACTTCTGAACCCGTTTCCTGTCCTTATCGTATACAAACCGCTGTACAAACTCCGCAGTACTGATGCCGTTGATCTCTTTATGGGGAACCCGTAATACATGCGCCATTTCCGACGACACCGTCAACGATTCATCGGAATTAGATGACCAGAATCCGATTTGTGAAATACGGTGGGCTTGCTGCAACAATGCTTCGCTTTCTTTTAATGCTTCCTCAGTAAACTTGTATTTAGTGAGGTTCTGCATGGTACCGAACGTGCGAATCAACTTACCACTGTCGTCAACAACCGGTTCACCGGTTTCACGCCAGTAGTGGAGTTTCCCGTTTGCATCCTGGGAACGAAATAATACGTCGTATGCAGTCTTCTGTGCCTTCGCCGTTTCCAGCTTTGTTCGGTACGATTCGCGATCCTCTGGCAGGATCAAATCCTCAATTTTTTCCCGCGTCGCAAAAGTATCAAGCGCTTGCGGTATCGTAACTTTGAAAAGATCGGCAAACTCCTGGGAGATTTCATATGGTTTGTTATTTATATCATCCCAGATAAACCCACCGATACGATTCATTTTCTGTGCTTGACGCAGGTGCGATTCCTTGACCCGTAACGATTCGTATAGCTCTCTTAGTTCGGCAGTGCGTTCCTTCACACGTTGTTCGAGTTGATCAAATGAAATTTGTAGTGCGTCGCGCGCCTCCACTGCCTCGGAGATATCTTGAATAAATCCAACCGATCTAACGAACCGTCCGTTGTCATCGAATTCGACTTCCATGACTTCCTTGACGTAAACCACCTTGTCGTCGTCACGTACGATTCGGTATTCGATTTCGAAGCCTGTACCGCTCTCGATAGCTTTATTAATAGTTAAATGGTAACGTTCACGATCGTTCGAATGCAGGCGTTGTATGCGATCCTCGGTAGATTGTGTCCGACGTAAATATTCATCGACTGTTATTCCATGGATACGTGCTAACTCTTCGGAACAATAAATGCAACGGTCATTGACTTCGTCCCACACCCAGTGCCCCAGATTCGCGAGTTTAACGGCGCGTTCGAACAAAGCGCTGACTCTTTCTCGGGCCTGTTCCGCAAGCACACGTGCTGTAACGTCAGTGCCGGTGCCGCGATAACCGCAAAAGTGGCCGGAATCATCAAATAAGGCCTTGCCATTGATGGACAAATACTTTACCTGGCCGTTCGGTAAGGTGCGTGAATGCACGAATTCGCGAAACGAACGATGGGCGGCTAAATCAGCGAGGTGTTTTTCCCAAAGCTGGGGGGCGACGTTGGGTATCCCCGTTTCCTGCCGTGTCTTACCCAGCAAGGATTCTTGGGGCACTCCGGTTATTTCAGTGAAATCCTCGGAAAAATAGGTAAAGCGGCAGTTTTCATCCATCTCCCAAAACCAATCGGAAGACGCATCGAGAAAGTCTTGCAGGCGCCGATCAGCGTCAAGGCGATTTTTTGGATTGACTGCCATATCCCTAATTCTGACATTTCCTAAATATGAAGACATAACAATGGCAACGACGCCACAAGGATTTCCGCAAATCCCTTAACCCCTGCGCACCGCAGGGAGCAATTTGCTCTCACCACCTCCCAGGTAGAGAGCGACTATACGATACCCAGAACCTCCGAATAGTAACCAGTGGGTAAAAAATTGTTAATTTTGGGCGAATTTCGAAAAGAATTTCACATGAAGAAGCGACAGTACCGACGACTTCGCCACAGGTACAAGACGCGTCATCACGCGCCCGTTATCAATGTGCTGTCAATGGTAATATTTACAATGGATGACGGATTCGAAAATAGATTTTGTTTTTAGAGTTCACGATGCGTAATTTCGCTCTCGAAGTTTATTTCTCCAGATGGGAGTTTTCCGCGCGCTATCACATGACGGCATCTGATATTGAGAGCATATCTTTATCCTCCCTGCTGGAGTTAGCCACACCGGGGGATCGCGAAGCATTCGAGCACACTTGGCTTGGTTACACTGAAACGTTCGGTTTACCGGAATTGCGTCAGGTCATAGCAAGCACTTACGAAACGGCAAAACCGCACCATGTCTTGTGCTTTGCCGGCGCTGAAGAAGGTGTTTATACGGCCATGCGAGTGCTGCTAAAAGAGAAAGATCACGTGATTGTGATCGTGCCGAACTACCAGGCGGCGGAGACCATCCCCCTGGATATCTGCACAGTGACCGGTGTTTCACTAGATGCAAACGATAACTGGTCGCTAGATATAGATCGTGTAAAAGATTCCATCAGGCCAAACACCAAACTGATATCTATTAATTTCCCCAATAATCCTACCGGAGCCGTACTGGAGCGCAGTCGTTTCGATGCGTTGATTGAGCTATGTCGAAAAAGCGGTATTTATTTGTTTAGCGACGAAGTATTTCGTTTGGTAGAACGAGATTCCGCTATTCGTTTGCCACAAGCTGCAGATGTCTACGAACGAGCGTTATCTCTCAATGTCATGTCCAAGTCCTATGGATTACCCGGTTTACGCATCGGCTGGATCATGTCTCAGGACACAAAATTTTGAAAGCAATGGAATGTTACAAACACTATCTATCGATCTGCAATTCCGCCCCTAGCGAACGTTTAGCGTTAATTGCACTCAAAGCACGCGACGTTATTTTGCAACGCAACAGACACTTAGTGCATAAAAAACGCCGCAAAACTGGATGCGTTTTTCAGTGAATTTCCGGAGTTTTTCGAATGGCGACGACCCGATGGCAGTTGTGTTGGTTTTCCACGTTATACAGGGTCGGGCACAACCGACCAGTTCTGCGAAGATTTGGTAGAACAATCGGGGGTTTTATTGTTACCACCCAAAGTCTATCAATCCGAACTGTTGCCAACACCGCAAGACCGTTTTCGCATCGGCTTTGGGCGCAAAGGAATCGATGAAGGATTAAATGCGTTTAAGCAATATCTTCGAGACCACTATTGATTTATGCTAACGAAAGAACAATAGCTCATGCATTTTGATCCGCGCAACGACGAGCGGCCGCTGTCCTTCGATCCATTTAAAAGCTGCACCGTGCCACGGCCGATTGGCTGGTTATCCACAACGTCGGTTTCCGGAGTAGATAATCTGGCGCCTTATAGTCAATGGCAAAACCTTACTTTTGACCCTCCATTGGTCATGTTTGCAGCTAACGGTTATCTGGATGGCCGACGAAAAGACACTGTACTCAATGCAGAACAAACCGGTTATTTTGTGTGGAATATGGCAACCTGGGATTTGCGTGAGGCGGTCAACAGATCCGCTATGGCTTTAGCACCTGACGAGGACGAGTTTTTTGAAGCCGGGGTCACTAAAACGGCATGCGAGGACGCGCCCGTTCCCCGTGTAACCGAATCGCCATGCCACTTCGAATGCCGTTATCTGTCTACCCAAAGTTTCACCGGCAACAGTTCCGTCGGCAATGTTGACGTTGTCTTCGGAGAGGTAATTCGTATCCATATTCGTGACGACGTTGTAACCAGGGAAGGCAAAATCGATATACCAAAAAATTAAACCGATCGCACGCATGGGTTACTACGACTACACGGTAGTCAAAGAAATTTTCGAAATGCGTATTCCCGGTGCAACGGGTGAAGCACTAGCCGGATTGGAGGGCACTACAGATGTTCAGCGCTAATCGCTCGATCGCATAACCCAAACAATTACTTTCTAGTTAGGGTTTTCAAACCAAACATGATTTCGTCGGCGATGGGTGCGTTCCTGGCCAATTCGTGTTGGTATAACGCCATACGCGCATGAACGCCCTTTTCTTTACCAAAAACTTCGATCAATAGATCGGACGCACCATTTAACACCAATGGCGCGTCTTGAAACCCAGACGCCGCATTCACATATCCCACCAAACGTATCGGCCGATCAATCGCATCCAAATCCCCCAAGACCGCTTTCGCCATGGCCAGATGATTAATCACCATCCATCGGGCGGACTGATAACCGTCCTCAACAGACAGTTCAGCGCCGACTTTTCCCGGTTTCGATATGACGTCTTCTCCATTGTCGTCCTTAACCGTGCCATAAGTGCCGGAAACATATAAAACACCGTCATACACTATACCGTGAACAAAGTTGCCGATTGCTTTGGGCGCGTCGGGCAACTCAATGCCGAGTTCTTGCAGACGCGCCTCGATAGTCATACACTCCGGCGACCGATTTACTAGCCTATGTTACGCTGCACGATTTTCAATCAAATTGTCGACCACAGCAGGTTCCGCCAAGGTACTGGTATCGCCGAGATTATCCAGCTCATTCGCTGCAATTTTACGCAAGATACGGCGCATGATTTTCCCGGATCGGGTCTTGGGCAAACCCGGCGCCCATTGAACAACATCGGGCGATGCGATCGGGCCGATTTCTTTGCGCACTAGCTGTACTAACTCTTTACGCAACTCTTCGCTGGGTTGTTCGCCGGCCATGAGTGTTACATAGGCATAAATACCCTGGCCTTTAATCTCATGGGGATAACCCACAACCGCTGCCTCCGCGACTTTATCGTGCAAAACCAATGCGCTTTCCACTTCGGCCGTGCCCATGCGATGACCGGATACATTAATCACATCGTCGACCCGGCCTGTGATCCAGTAATATCCATCTTCGTCACGCCGTGCGCCGTCGCCGGTCGTATAATTCCCCGGGTACATTTTGAAATAGGTTTCAATAAAACGATCATGGTCGCCATACACCGTACGCATTTGGCCGGGCCACGGACATTTTATCACCAAGTTACCTGACGCGGCGCCTTCCAACTCGTTACCGTCTGCATCAAGTAAGGCCGGAACGACACCAAAAAACGGCAGAGTGGCTGACCCCGGTTTAAGATCCGTCGCTCCCGGTAGCGGCGTAATCAAAATCCCACCGGTTTCAGTTTGCCACCAGGTGTCAACGATGGGACACCTTTTATCGCCGACAACGTTGTAATACCACTCCCAGGCCTCTGGGTTAATCGGTTCACCCACAGTACCGAGCAAACGTAACGATTTGCGGCTGGTTTGCTTGACCAGTTCGTCACCCTGCCCCATCAAGGCACGAATGGCGGTAGGTGCGGTATAGAAAATATTGACTTGGTGTTTGTCTACCACTTGCCAGAAACGGCTAGCATCGGGATAAGTCGGCACACCTTCAAACATGATGGTGGTCGCGCCATTAGCCAGTGGTCCGTAAACGATGTACGAGTGCCCGGTCACCCAACCGACATCAGCAGTACACCAATAGATATCGCCGTCGTGGTAATCGAAAATATATTTATGTGTTATCGCGGTATATAGCTGATACCCCCCTGTGGTGTGCAAAACACCTTTGGGTGTTCCTGTCGAACCCGAAGTGTATAAGATAAATAACGGGTCTTCCGCATCCATTTCCTCGGCTGGACAGTCGGCAGAAGCCGATTGCATGGCGTCGTGATACCATATATCACGCTCACTATTTACCGGAACATCGTTACCAGTACGTTTTACAACGATGGTGGTGTGCACGTTGGGACAATCTTCCAATGCTTTTTCAACATTCGCTTTCAGAGGTACATTTCTGCCACCGCGCGGACCTTCGTCAGCAGTAACTACCACCTGGCAGTCCGAGTCCAGTATGCGGTCTTTTAACGCGTCCGGTGAAAAACCACCAAAAACGATGGAATGAATGGCACCAATCCGAGTACACGCCAACATGGCGATTGCGGCCTCCGGGATCATGGGCATGTAAATGGAAACACGGTCGCCTTTCTTGACGCCCCGTGATTTCAGCACATTAGCGAATTTGCACACCAGCTCATGTAGTTCGCGGTAGGTGATTTTCTTGTCGACCGAGGGATGATCACCTTCCCAAATAATGGCGACTTGATCTCCCCGCGTCTCCAAATGACGGTCCACACAATTGTAGGCGACATTGAGCTTGGCGCCCTCGAACCAACGAATATTGGCTTTGTAATAGTCATAATCCATGACCTTGTCCCAGGGTTTGAACCAAGTGACAAACTGTTCCGCTTGCTCGGCCCAGAATCCTTCCGGATCGTCGACCGAACGTTGGTACATCTCCTGGTACCGGGCTTTGGTGATATGGGTTCGGGTGGCCACTTCCGCAGGAACAGGATAAATATGCGTTTCTGACATTTAGATTCTCCTTTAATTATTTCCAATAATTAATTGTATTATGGCGGTTATTTAAGCACTTTGATTTATTTTTGAGATCATGGTTTGTGTGTCGCTAAACACGTTGTTTGCTAAGACTAGTTATAACACGGTCACGACGCGAGTGCATTTCATGCTGGTTCAACGTATGTCACGTATATCATCGCATAACGGCTGTATTTCGCGTGTTGGTGGTGATGACAACCCCATTTTACAAGCAAGAAACCAAATCATATAAACACCCAACGCCCACCATATGAGTTGCCATAACCACAGTGAAAATAATCCAATTGCCTGTGGCGAATTTTGATCAGGCAATCCGAGAATGTGATTGCCGATAACAGCACCCGGTCCGACGGCAAAATAAAACCAACAAACCACCATTATCCAGGCGATAACACGAAGATACTTGTTAGCACCGGATAATTGCAAAGATTCACACAGAAACCGATGAATGATTTTTCGATGCGCCCTCTGTAGTTTGTTTTGGCTTATAGCGGATATCAGTACGGTCACTAGCAGATTAATACCGATTCCCCAGGCGGCTGAATGGACCGACCACGGCCATCGTTTCCAGGCGGTAATACTGAACCAGTCCTGTCCTATCGAGTCCGTACATGTTACGGCAATAACACCCGCCACCATGCCGGCAATACAACCCGGCCGCGTCAGCCACGGCCACCAACACACCGCGACAAGCGATGGCAGTAGTTGCAACGCGTAAGCCCCGGCTAGGGCGGCCACAAATATCAATGAGTCATAGGGTTGGTTTGCGGCTATCAGAGATACAAAAACTAAAATAACTACACATATTCGCGTGTACCAGATTTGTCGACTAAAGTTAAAATTTGACGACATGAAGGGAGCTACCGCATCACGTACTACGGTAACAGCGGCTGCAAATACAAAAACCGCGCTGGCATGGATACCTGCTAACAATCCGAGCAACAAAGCTGCCGCCAACCACGGTGCGGAATCTTGGATAACTAACAGTACCTGGGGAACAAGCCGGTCTTGCATGCCCTCGGTTCTCATCAAATCATTACCTTTTAAACCTTCAACCATTAGCGCGTTGACCAGGTGGGGTTGCTGGTGCGTCACCACGGCGTCGGCGCCTAGGAAGTGACCGGTCATTCCCTGTATGGTAGAAAACACGATCAATATAAAACCCACAACAACTGAAGTGACGACTAATTGTTGATTTGCAAATGTAGCCGGGTTCTTATGGGCGAATCCCAGCATGGTAAATCCCGGAGTCAATTGGATTCCCATGAAGGCGAAGATAAGACTCAAGATGAGTGTACCCGACCAAGCGTTATCCGTACCCGATCCAGTGGTAGCGACAGAGTCTAACCAACTGGAAACGCGCACGTAATCGGGATCAAACACATTCAAGGACAGCATCATCTGGTGCAGTGCTTCCGCACCACCCGCCAACCCCAACATCACCAAACCGATCACAACAATCGTCAGTAACATTAAAACACAATGAACCGAGTCCATCTCCGCCAGCCCACGCAGACCACCCATAGCCGAATACGTAGCGATGATGCCACCTAGTAACCACATCCCCATTGAGACACTGATTGCATTATTCGTAAGAGACGTTAAGAGCCAACCACCGACAGCTAATTGGAATCCAAAAAACGGAATGGCAAACAATAAGGCAATGAGTACCACAGGGGCGCGAATGAGATTGGACTCAAAATAGTGCGACAACATCTCCCCCAGTGTTATGTAGCCAAAGCGTTTGCTTAGCATCCATTGCCGTCTCACTAACAACACACCGGTCAGCGGGATTGCTATTGCACACAATGAAATTAAACCGTAGGGAATTCCGGAACGGTAAATCATTCCTGGGTGCCCAATAAGGAATACCGCGGTCAATGTCATCGCGGTTGTTGCAAGCGTAAAGTTGCACGGCGATAAACCACGATTGGCAAGGAAATAAGATTGTGTTGTACGTATTCCGAAAGCCCCTTTAACCCCGTAAAAAACGCAAAAAGCCCAGTGTAAAAACAGAATTAATATCAACCAGACCAGCTTAGATTCCATAACGACGGCTTGTCCAACCCATGCAAAGGAATTTTAAACGCATAGACAACTTCTCCAATATAAATAAAAGAGATAGTCGCCTAAAAACGCGGCGTCTGTTTAGGAAGACTCAGCTTCCGCGGGTTGATGCCAGATACAACTACCCGATTCCTTTTCGAGACGATCCAACCACGCTTCGTGCGAGCGTAACTCTTCCTCATTTGCATAAATAATTTTGCCGGGCCCAGGCCCGTTAACGTCCGCCCCCAAATTGTTATTTGGGTTTTGTTGATACGAAGTATCCAAACTCAAAGTCAATGCCGTTTGTCCACCGGTCATCGCTAAATAGACGTCAGCCAGTATTTCCGCGTCTAATAACGCTCCATGATAAGTACGCTGTGAATTATCGATACCATAACGTTTGCACAATGCATCCAAACTATTACGTTGCCCAGGATAGGTTTTGCGTGCCATGCTGAGCGTATCGGTCACGGTGCAATAGTCTTCAATTTTTAAATTAGAGCCGATACGCGCCAATTCGTGGTTCAAAAAAGATACATCGAATGCGGAGTTATGAATAATTAACTCGGCGTCTCGCAGGTAGTTCAATAGATCTTCCGCAATATCGCTGAATAGTGGTTTATTAGCTAGAAATTCTTTCGTAATACCGTGGACTTCAATAGCGGCTTCATCAATATCCCGTTGTGGGTTAACGTAACGCTGAAAATCATTCTTCGATTTGCGCCGGTTCACCAACTCCACACAACCGACTTCGATAATACGATGATCGAGTTCCGGCTCTAATCCGGTAGTTTCCGTATCCAGAACAATCTGGCGCATTGTTTATTTGTGCCTCATTTATTTGTGCTTCGACTTGATTGTTTTGATGTATTAAATCGCCGAAACCTTGTGTTCAGACATCCACTGGTCGATTGCCTCATTCGCCAGCGCGTCGGCCCGCTCATTTCCTGGATGACCGGCGTGGCCTTTGATCCAATGCCAGCTCACCGAATGCCCCTTTACGAGTTCGGCCAGCCGTTGCCACAACTCAGCGTTTTTGACCGGTTTACGCGCGGCTGTTTTCCAATTGTTTTTTTTCCAGTGAGTTAGCCATTCGGTAATACCTTTTTTGACATATGTCGAATCTGTGTACAAATGCACTTCGGAGCGACGTTTCAAGGCTTCCAAGGCACGAATAGCTGCCAGTAATTCCATGCGATTGTTAGTAGTATTGGGATCGACACCATTGATTTCCTTGCGATGATCGCCGCTGGTTAGAACTGCACCCCATCCACCTACACCCGGGTTACCCCGACAAGCACCATCAGTGAATATCGTGACTTCGCTCATTACTGGTACTAGCCGCGGGGCGCACCAATCCCGGTGTTAACTTCGGTCGCACGCGCCTGGCTGAAGACAATAAACGCATACCCATCTCGCGTTTGCGAGCAATCAATACGTAGACACCGCCAAACATTGGCCACCAACGCTCTCCCGCTTTTTCCATAAACTGTAAGTGCCGCCATATTTGTCGACTGTAAATCGGCGGACGATAACACAACATCGAACCAGCGCGTAGTTCAAAATCCAACAAGGCCAGCCAGTCTTGTATACGAGCGGACGAATAGAATCGGCCGCTCCAGGGGATTTTCTTTCGCCAACGGGAAACCACACGCCGCACACCCCATAAGCTGATAGGACTAAATCCGATTATTACAATATGTCCTTCGGGAACGATAATTTGATGCACTTCCCGTAGAACGCGATGTGGATTGGCCGCAAACTCTAATACGTGAGGCAAGATCATCAAATCCACCGACCGTGCTGGAAGCGGTAGCTGATAAAATTGCGAAGTAACGTTTAATCCTTTTTCGATTCGGTGGGAATCAGTATTAACAAAAATACAATGACCATTTTCATTTTGATCCAGTAAATTAATTCCCGGATTCCCGAGTTGCACACTCACGGGGTAATACATACGCGGCAAAAGATCGTGCAGACGTTCGGCTGTCTGCAATCTGATCGATGCGCCCAAGGGTGTTTGAAACCAGTCCTCGAGTTGTTGCAACGCTTCGGTGCGCATAAGGTTTCTTAGTTGTTTAATATCATGGTCGAAGGGAATGTGACTTAGAGTACCACCTTAACTACTGAGTCTATATCGAATATGCGCTAATCTGGTTTGTTTGACCGCAAACCGATGTAAAGCTTACCATGCCACCGCTATGCAAGGGAGTCTAGAAAAACAAAAATCGGTCTTCGCCCTTGGGTTGCTACCCCTAGTGATAACCGCGTGCGCACCATCAGTATCTCTTCATCCGATTACAAAAGATAACGGCACACATAATCACCCAATAACAGTCTATGCGCCTCAACCACGCATAGACCCAAAAAAGATTCGCCCACCGGTCAAAATGGTTGCGCGTGTTGACCAACGAAAAGTTGAATCGGCGCGCTTGCCGGATAACACACATAAAACACCATCCTGGGCATCGATTGCAATCGAGAAAATTGATTCCGAAACATCCAAGGATTCCTTAGTCGAACCAGCGGACATGTGGAGTTATCTACGCAATGGGTTTCAACTGCCCGAACTGGATAACAAATATGTGCGTCAATTCGAAAAAGCTTATGCACACCAACCACGGTTGCTGTCGGGCATGTTGAAACGTGCGCGACGTTATTTACCCTACATCACTGAACAAGTACATAAACGCGGACTGCCACTGGAAATAGCACTACTACCGGCAGTGGAAAGCGCGTTTAAACATGACGCCTATTCGAAATCTCATGCGGCCGGTTTGTGGCAATTTATTCCGGCAACGGGCAAGCGGTATGGCTTAAAACAAACCTTTTGGTATGACGGACGTCGCGATGTTATCACCTCCACCCGCGCCGCTCTGGATTATCTTGAATTCCTGGCGCAGGAATTTGATGGTGACTGGTTTCTCGCATTGTCCGGCTATAACGCCGGTGAGAATCGTATTCATCGTATCCGGCGAGACAACAAGAGACGTAATAGGTCTATTGGTTACAATCACTTAAAGATGAGTGGGGAAACCCGTCGCTATGTGCCGAAGTTAATTGCGTTGCGCAATATCATTAGAAATCCGGACAAATACGGCGTTAAGTTGCCACCCATGCCAAAAGCACCTTACTTCGTGGAAATCGAGGCAGGTTTTCAACTTGATCTAGGTGTGGTGGCTGCGTTAGCTGATGTGCCTGAGAAGGAGATCCATGCGTTGAATCCTGGGCTACGCCGATGGGCAACAGAACCGGGCAGCTCGCACCGCGTGCTGATACCCACAGCTGCACATGCCCAATTTATTGCCGGCTTGCAAGCACTTGCACCGGGTAACCGGGCAATATGGACGCGTCACGAGGTGACGAAGGGAGACGTACTGGGAAGTATCTCCAGTCGGTACAATGTCAGCATTGACGCTATCCGCCGGGCAAATAAACTCAAGAGTGACTTGATTAAGATTGGTCAGAACTTATTGATTCCGGGATCAACTGTCTTGGAAGAGCAAGTCGCAGCGTTTGCCACCGACTCACCGGTATCCAATCCGGTGGTTGTTAAATATCGAGTTAGCGAAGGTGATACGTTGTGGAATATTGCGCGTCGCTACGCTGTTGATGTATCCGATTTAGCGAATTGGAATAACCTGCAAATGAGCGATATTCTCAGACTTGAGCAACATCTGACCATTTATCCGAAACATCAACCGTAGTAAACGAAGTGATGCTGCGCTTCATCACTTTGGCATCTTCTCGTCCATCGGCTGATTTGTAATAGCCCGTGCGGCAACCGATTTCGCTAAACCCGAATCGCGCATACAAACGTTGCGCGCCAGTATTCGTCACCCGTACCTCTAGAAAAATGATCTTGGCGCCGTGCCGCTGAGCCGCAATGATAATATCCGCCATAAGACGACTGCCTATGCCTTGATGTTGTACTTCCGGTGTAACTCCAATATTCAGCAAATGCGCCTCACCTGCGGCTACCGACAACACACAATAACCGCAAATTTCGCTATCCAACAATGCGATACGACACTGATAGTTAGCGCGCAAACAGGCAAGAAAGGTGTGCCGGTTCCATGGTGCTAACGCTATCGTATCTTCGATGTTGGAAACAATAGGAACATGTTTCTCGTGCATCGGCTCAATAATCAGCCGAGATCCGAATTCATCCATTATTAGTTTCGCGCAGGATTGAGCGTGCTAACAACAAATCAGTCCACGCCTTACGTTTTTCGCCAGGGCTGCGTAATAAATACGCGGGATGATAGGTCACGATTAGTGGAATCCCCGTATCGCTGTAGCTATACCTTTTACCGCGTAATTTACCGATAGACTCGTGAGTCTTTAATAAGGATTGCGCACCAAAACGACCTAAGGCGAGGATAATCTTCGGGTGGATAAGTTCCACCTGCCGGTATAAATAAGGCTCGCAACGCATTACCTCCTCACCGTCAGGGTCGCGATTACCCGGTGGCCGGCATTTGAGTACGTTGGCAATATACACATCATTACGTTGCAAACCCAAGGCCGACAACATGGCAGTTAATAACTGCCCGGCCCTGCCGACAAACGGTATGCCTTGGCGGTCTTCTTCGGCTCCAGGTGCTTCACCGACAAACATCCAGTCTGCTGCCGGATTGCCGACGCCAAAGACGGTTTGCGTGCGGGTGGTGTGCAAAGAACATTTTTTACACTCGCTCACCTGTTTTTCAAGTGCGGGCAAATCCAGATCCTTTAGCCCACCGCCACCCTCAATAGTTTGTTGCTGGACTTCGTCGTTGTCTTCAGTTTCGGTCAATATTTCACTTTGTCCATTTGTTACGATAGTGCGGTGAGTGTGACGCGAGCGCCACACATCAACGCCCATCGCGCGCAAGTAATCTTTTTGATTCATCAAAACCAGTCAAATAGTAGATGACTCAACTAAATAGTCATACCGGTTTGTGGATGTTGTCGTGCAACGTTTTCGTCCAGTTTATTAATGGCGTTAATGTAAGCCTTAGCCGATGCAATCACAATGTCTGTATCGGCGCCATGACCATTTACGATACGACCATCATGTTCCAAACGCACACTGACTTCACCTTGCGCATCAGTGCCGCTAGTGATCGCATTTACCGAATACAATTGTAGTTGCGCGTTCAACTTAACAATAGAATCGATGGCACGAAACGACGCGTCTACCGGTCCGCTCCCTTCGGCAGACGCAGAGTGCTCACCGGTATTGTCGGTAACAGTGACATTTGCCACCGGTGTTTCGCCGGTTTGAGAACAGACCTTGAGCGTAAGCAGTTTGTAATTCTCGTTCTCTTGAAGATTGTGCGACTCGGTCACCAGCGCTTGTAAATCCTCGTCAAAGATTTCGTGCTTTTTATCCGCTAATTCTTTGAACCGTTGAAAAGCGTCATTCAGCTCTTTTTCGTTTTTAAATTCGAAGCCGAGCTCTTTCAAACGTTCGCGAAACGCATTACGTCCTGAGTGTTTGCCCAACACCATACGATTTGCGGTCCAACCTACGTCCTGCGCCCGCATGATTTCATAGGTTTCACGGTTTTTGATCACACCGTCTTGATGAATTCCTGCCTCGTGAGCAAAGGCGTTAGCGCCGACTATGGCTTTGTTGGGTTGCACAGCAAAACCGGTAATATTGGACACTAAGCGGCTGGCCGGGACGATATGCGTCGTATCAATTTTCGTGTCACATTCGAAAACATCCTGACGTGTTCGAACAGCCATGACGATTTCTTCCAGTGAAGCATTACCCGCCCGTTCGCCGAGACCGTTAATTGTGCATTCCACCTGACGCACTCCACGTACAATGGCAGCCAATGAATTGGCTACCGCAAGTCCCAAATCATTGTGACAATGCACTGAGAAAGTCGCTTTGTCGGAATTCGGAACACGCGTCATCAACTGCTCGATCAAATCGGCAAATTGTTGTGGCAAGGTGTAACCCACAGTATCCGGGATATTGATGGTAGAAGCACCGGCGTCAATGGTTGCTTCCAACACTCGGCAAAGAAAATCAATTTCCGAACGCCCGGCATCTTCGGGAGAAAACTCCACGTCGTCGGTAAATTGACGGGCTTGTTTAACAGAACGTACCGCTTGTTCAAGCACTGCATCGGGTTCCATGCGTAGTTTTGCTTTCATGTGAATCGGTGACGTAGCGATGAAGGTATGGATACGGCCGGCATCTGCTGGTTTTATAGCTTCTGCAGCACGATTGATATCGTTTTCGTTCGCCCGGGCCAATCCACATACAACACTGCCTTTGATTTCGGTAGCGATCGCCCGCACCGCATCGAAATCGCCAGGACTGGCGGCAGGAAATCCTGCTTCGATGATATCCACTTTCATACGTTCAAGTTGTGTCGCGATACGCATTTTTTCCTCCGCTGTCATCGATGCACCAGGACTCTGTTCGCCATCGCGCAATGTAGTATCGAAAACTTTTAAATGTTTGTTCATGTCATCATCCTCGACGTACTAGTACTGAAAACCTGCGGCTGATTTAGCCGCAAATGAAAATACAAATAGATTGTGCGAGTGAGGTTATTGCGCCGACAGGCGCAGCAGGAGCAGGCTGGGTAGTACGATAGCGGAGGTAACGGTGTTGCGCGCGTATCGCACAACCGCTACAGACCGGTTTAATGTAACTGTCGCTATCATGATGAGCGATAGTTTAGACACGAATGACTGTTCAATGCAAGTTTTGCCTTTGATCGTCGGAATTTGTTTTGCCCGTTTCAAAGCCGGGTATTTCGGATTCTTCGTCTTCGATTTCCATATCTGGCACCTTCGACCACCCCATACGCCGCATCCACCACAATGCCGGGCCGGAGATTAAATACAAGAAGAATATCGCGAACAACACTCGGGGCGGGTCAAAGGAAATGGTCACTAGGATGATGACTGGAAATATCAACGCAACGAACGGAACACGCCCCTTGAGGTCCAAATCCTTAAAGCTTTTGAATGGGATATTACTGACCATCGCCAGAGCCAGAACCATCATCAGCAGTAACGACAAAATGTCCAGCGAACGCCCGGCGACGCCGAAGCTGTAGAACGTCCACACCCAAGCCGCAACACATGCAGCCGCAGCCGGGCATGGCATACCCTGAAAGAATCGTTTATCTCTGGCCTCCTGCGTATTAAAACGGGCCAGACGCAACGCGGTCGCGGAAACGTAGATAAATGCGCATAACCAACCCACTTTCCCACTGACCAATAATGACCATTCGTAGATCACCATCGCCGGAGCTAATCCGAACGCAACAACATCTGCAAGGCTGTCATACTCTTTGCCAAATTCGCTAGTGGTATTAGTCATGCGGGCCACCCGGCCATCCAAGCCATCCATGATCATGGCGACTAAAATACCAATGGCCGCATGTTCGAATTGCCCCTTGGTTGCATGCACAATGGCATAAAAGCCAAAAAAAAGGCCTGCCGTCGTAAACAGATTGGGCAGAATATACACACCCTTGCGACTGCCGCTGCTGGTTAAGTCCATGATCTATTCTCCTGGGTTAACCTAAGACTGGATCTTCGTGAGATGTTAATTTCGCGATTATATCCTTTCCGGCGCTGACCCATTCACCTAACCGGACAATGGGTTTAGCGGTTTCAGGCAAATAGATGTCCACCCTAGACCCAAAACGGATAAATCCATAGCGTTGTCCGCGTGTCAGGACATCGTTTTGCTTGACATAACACAGTATCCGCCGTGCTATGAGGCCGGCAATTTGAACACATACGATACGTTGATTGTCCTGGGTACGTAAGATAATGGCATTGCGTTCGTTCTCACTGGATGCCTTATCGAGCACGGCATTGACAAAATTACCGTGATAATACTCAACATGTTCCACCGTTCCGGTCACTGGTGCACGGTTCGAGTGAACTGAAAACACATTCATAAAAATACTGATTTTTTGCGCCTGTCGATCTAAATAGGGATCGTCACAGGCGGCAATATCCACTACTTTGCCATCCGCAGGAGCGACAACGGCGTTGGCTTCTTGCGGTACCTCGCGTTTCGGATCCCTGAAAAACTGAACAACAAAAAGAAAAAACAACCAAAACGGTAGCGCCCACAATAGGCTACCGGATACAGTAACGATCACCGCAATTGTCAGACTAAGCACAATATGGACCCAGCCCTCACGGGCTAATAGTGGGTGAGTATCAGAACTCATTACTTAAGTATGCACTCAGGCGGACACCACCTAAGAGGTTGTTCTATCTAGTATCGCGGTTGTACAAAACCTATCTCAAAATAGACGAGCGCAGGCGAGACAAGGCGAAAACGGTCAAGAAAACGGCGTGTCTATAAAAATTCATGAGTATTTCAAGGCGGTTTTTAACGAAGTATCGGCAAAGCGCAGACATTTTTGAGAACTAGTTTACGGATTTGTCGACAATCTTACCGGCTTGAATCCAAGGCATCATGCCACGCAAACGCGCACCAACTTCTTCGATCTGATGCTCGGCAGCGGCTTTGCGCAGACGGTTAAAATTCGGGCAACCGGATTTATTTTCACCCATCCATTCTTTAGCGAATTGACCCGATTGAATCTCGCCGAGGATTTTTTTCATTTCCGCTTTGGTCTGTTCGTTAACAATACGTGGTCCACGGGTCATATCGCCATACTCGGCGGTATTGGAAATCGAGTAACGCATGTTGGCAATACCACCTTCGTACATCAAATCAACGATGAGTTTTAACTCATGCAGGCACTCAAAATAGGCCATCTCAGGCGCATAGCCCGCTTCCACTAAGGTTTCGAAACCAGCCATGACCAAAGCCATGGAACCACCACATAATACCGTTTGCTCGCCGAACAAGTCCGTTTCCGTCTCTTCCTTGAAGGTGGTTTCGATAATGCCGGCACGACCTCCACCAACACCCGAAGCATAGGCCAACGCAATATCGCGAGCGGTGCCTGTGGCATTCTGTTGGATCGCAATCAAACACGGCACACCGCCGCCACCGACGAAAGTCGAACGCACTAAATGACCGGGACCTTTAGGTGCTATCATAAAAACATCATTATCTTCGCGCGGTTTAATAAAACCGAAATGAATATTAAACCCGTGCGCGAATAACAAAGCGGCGCCGGATTTCAGATTCGGTTCGATCTCGGTTTCATAGATGGAAGCTTGTAGCTCATCCGGAACCAGCACCATGACAATATCGGATTGTTTTACCGCGTCACTCACCGAAGCCACTTGCAGACCCGCTTTTTCCGCCTTGGCGCGTGAACTGGATTCTTTTCGCAACCCAACCATGACATCGATACCACTGTCTTTGAGGTTATTCGCGTGGGCGTGGCCTTGTGAGCCATAACCAATAATGGCGACTTTCTTATTGTCGAGAACGCTTAAATCGGCATCTTTATCGTAAAAAACCTGCATTGTTTTTTTCCTCTGTAAATAATCTGACTACAAGCTGAGGGAACGTTGACCACGCGCGATACCTGACATTCCCGAGCGCACCACCTCAATGATTTCCGCGACTCTAACAGCATCGACAAAGGCATCCAGTTTGTCACCTGGACCGGTAAGTTCGATGGTATAAGTCGAATCGGTTACATCAATAATACGACCACGAAAAATATCTACCAGCCGTTTTACTTCTTCACGCACGCTATTCACGGCTTTGACCTTTACCAGCATTAATTCGCGTTCGATGTGAGGGCCATCGGTCAAGTCCATCAGTTTTACCACATCTACCAACTTATTCAGTTGTTTGGTAATCTGTTCGATGATGGCATCCGAACCACTGGTCACCAGGGTCATTCGTGACAAGGTTTCGTCCTCCGTGGGCGCGACGGTGAGTGATTCGATGTTGTACCCCCGGGCCGAAAACAAACCCGCTACCCGGGACAGAGCGCCCGACTCGTTTTCCAGCAAAATGGATATGATTCTTCGCATTAAGCCAGTTCCCTTTCCACCGGTTCATCTCCCAGGCTGGGGCTAAGGTGCATTTCATTGTGCCCCTTACCGGCGGCAATCATGGGATACACGTTTTCCGTCTGATCGGTAATAAAATCCAGGAAATGTAGGCGTTTTCTGTCGGCGAATGCTTCTTTTATTGCACCTTCGACATCGTCCGGTTTTTCCACCAGCACGCCAACATGTCCAAAGCTTTGTGCCAATGCAACGAAATCCGGCAACGCATCCATATACGAATGAGAGTAGCGTCTGTCGTAAAAGAATTCCTGCCATTGACGCACCATACCCATGTAGCGGTTATTAAGATTAATCACCTTGATGGGTAAATCATATTGCTTACACGTGGACAACTCTTGAATACACATGATGATGCTGGCTTCGCCTGTGACGCAGGCTACCGATGCATCGGGATAGGCCAGTTGTACTCCCATCGCCGCCGGCAAACCGAATCCCATGGTGCCGAGCCCACCGGAATTTATCCAACGGCGTGGTTGTGAAAAGCGGTAAAACTGCGCCGCCCACATTTGATGTTGACCGACATCGGAGGTAACAAACGCCTCGCCATCCGTTATCTCGTCCAACTTTTCAATGACAAATTGCGGTTTAATGATTTCGCTTTCGCGGTTGTAAGCCAAGCAATTTATGCTTTGCCATTCGTGGATCCTTTTCCACCATTGCGCCAGTACATCCTCATTTGGCTTCTGCGACGAGTTCTTTAAGACTTCAATCAGATCGGTGATGACGGTACGCGCGTCACCTACAATCGGCACCTCCACCGAGACGTTCTTGCCAATGGACGCGGGATCGACATCGATATGGATAATCTTGGCGTTGGGCGAGAACTTGGTGAGGTCACCGGTCACACGATCGTCAAAACGTGCGCCGATGGCCAACATAACATCGCAACCATGCATAGCCATATTCGCTTCGTAAGTTCCGTGCATACCCAGCATGCCGATAAACAACGGATCCTTGGACGGATAAGCACCAAGACCCATCAGCGTGTTAGTACACGGAAAACCAAGCAAACGAACCAACTCAGTTAACTCATCATGCGCGTGGGCGTGAATTACGCCGCCACCGGTATAAATAATCGGCTGTTTTGCGTTCAGCAACAACTCGACAGCACGTTTAATTTGTTTGGGGTGGCCCTTGCTGACCGGTGCATAGGAACGCATGGAGATCGAAGACGGATAAAGATATTCGATCTTTTGCGCGGTAACATCTTTGGGGACATCGACCAATACCGGACCCGGACGACCGGTATTAGCGATATGAAACGCCTTTTTCATGGTCATGGCGAGATCACGAATATCCTTGACCAGAAAATTATGTTTAACACAGGGCCGAGACACGCCAACCGCATCGACTTCCTGGAAGGCATCGTCGCCAATCAAATGCGTGGGGACTTGCCCCGAGATAACTACCATGGGAATGGAATCCATATAGGCGGTAGCAATACCAGTGATGGCATTGGTCACACCAGGACCTGATGTCACCAGCACCACACCCGGTTTGCCGGTAGCGCGTGCATAACCATCGGCGGCGTGAGAGGCGCCCTGTTCATGGCGAGCCAGTATGTGTTTGACTTTATCCTGTTTGTATAAGGCGTCGTAAATGTGCAACGCCGCGCCGCCGGGGTAGCCGAATATGTATTCAATACCTTCGTCTTGTAGGCAACGTATTACAATGTCCGCACCGGTCAGTTCCACGGTTTACCTCAAATAGTATTAAGCGGCTGCGACAAAAAAAGCCCGTGACCGGAATGCCAACGGGCAACGAGCGCCAAGTATAAACGCCATCGCCACTTTAAGTAAAACTTAAGTGCGCGAAAATTAAACTAAAAAGTCGTAGTGAATCACACACCGGATGAGTATTACTTGAGCCGCCATTTACTCAACCCACCTCGCACGTCTTCAATAATAATGCCAAGAGCATCCAATTCATCGCGAATCTCGTCCGCGCGTTTGAAGTCCTTAGCGGCACGTGCGCGATCCCGTTCATTGACCAACCTGTCGATCTCCATCCTACTTAGTCCTGCAACCACACCGCCTTCAACGGCATCGGCACCGAGAAAAGCATTTGGGTCTTGTTGAAGAATGCCCAATACGCTACCAAGATGCTTGAGTTCCGCACCAATCCTTTGCGCGTAATTGTTATCGCCTGCATCGATCGCCGTGTTGAGATCACGCACCATGTCAAACAGTACGGCCAACGCTTCCGGTGTATTAAAATCATCGTCCATGGCTTGGTGAAATTTTTTCGTGTAGCGGCTCGCTTGTACTGCCGACTCGGATTTCTCTATTTCATTGAATTTTTGCAGAGCTAAATACATTCGGGTTAGAGCGGATTTCGCATTGTCCAGTACAGTTTTAGAAAATCCTAACGGCCCGCGGTAATGAGTCGCCAGAATCATATAACGAATGCATTCACCCATACGATTAGGTTGAGTATCCTGCTCAAGAATTTCACGAATAGTAAAAAAGTTATCAAGTGATTTAGACATTTTTTCGTTATCTATTTGCACATGGCCATTGTGCATCCACAAGTTGGCGAATTTTTCTCCGCTCGCGCATTCGGATTGTGCGATCTCGCTTTCATGATGCGGAAACTTAAGATCAAGACCACCGCCATGAATGTCGAACGTTGTTCCCAAACAGGTGCTGGCCATGGCCGAGCATTCGATATGCCAACCAGGGCGCCCTGCTCCCCAACGAGAATCCCACTGAGGTTCGCCGGATTTAGCCGACTTCCACAACACAAAATCCAGTGGATCGTTTTTTGATTCGTCCGGATCGATCCGCGCACCTGAACGCAAGTCGTCTACCGATTGACCTGACAGTCGGCCATAGCCGGGGAACTTGCGCACGGAGAAATACACATCGCCATTGCCGCCCTGATAAGCGAACCCTTTATCCATCAGCTTTTGAATGATTTCGATTATTGGGTTGATATAGTTTGTTGCGCGTGGTTCGGTGTCCGGTGGCAAAACACCCAACAGACGTTCGTCTTCATGCATGGCGTCGATAAAGCGCTCCGTGAGCTGCTCGACGGGTTCGTTGTTTTCGGCCGCACGCCGGATTATCTTGTCATCAATATCGGTAATGTTACGTACATAGTGGACTTCGTAGCCACGCTCACGCAGATAACGCACAACCATGTCAAATACAATCAATGCGCGGGCATGGCCGATATGGCAATAATCATACACCGTCATACCGCAAACATAGATACCCACTTTCCCAGAATGTTGCGGCTTAAAGGCCTCTTTACGACGGTTAAAACTATTGTAAATCGTGAGCATGGGCGCGAATTTGGGAACCGAAAAACGATGATGTTAACGAAAAACCAGCAGAAAAGACAAAGCCCGGAATAGTTGAGGTAGACTGCCGCGTGCCCATGGACCCAGACCCGTTGTGAACATCGCATTTATTTCAGACCTGCATATCACGCCGGAGCAGCCAGAGATACTGTTGCGGTTGTCCCGGTTTCTCGAAAGTCAGCGTGGGAAGCTGGATGCACTTTATGTCCTGGGTGATCTTTTCGAATACTGGATTGGCGATGATGCCAGCGAGCATATTGATCAGATACAGACCGAACGGATTTTGCGAGATTTTACTCAAAACGGGTGTCCGGTTTTCGTGATGCGCGGTAACCGCGATTTCTTGTTAGGCCCCGAATTTGCTTATCGTTGTGGATGCACCCTCATCGACGATCCTTATGAAATTAATTTGTGTGGCGAGCGCGCACTATTGATGCATGGCGACAGTCTGTGCACCGACGATGTGGAACACCAAAAGTTCCGGTTATTGGTAAGAAGTAGCACATGGCAACAAGCGTTTCTGGCCAAAAACATCGAACAACGTGACGCCATTGCCCGGCAACTGCGCTATCGCAGTGAAGCGGGAAAACAAACAAAAAGTACGGATATTATGGACGTTAATGCCGAGACGGTTGTCCAAACCATGAGCGAGCACAATGTGTGTTTACTCATTCATGGTCATACCCATAGACCAGCCATCCACGACTTGGCGGTTAACGGTCGCACTGCACGTCGTGTTGTTTTAGGAGACTGGTATGAGCAGTCGAGCGTGTTGTTCGCGACGGGAAAAGGCCTAAAGCTGACATCCCAGGGACAGGCGTCAGGAATAGGTATTGATCTCGGTTAAATCGAGATAGTTGTGTGTCCCGGTTTTTGCCGCATCCGAACGGGAGATTGCCAGTGAATCCAAATAATCATCAGTAACGTCGCCAGTCACATAGTGGCCATCGAAACACGACGCTTCGAAATCGGTAATGGCCGGGTTACCTTCGTGCACGGCATCTTTAAGATCAGTCAATGATTGATATATCAATCGATCTGCCCCAATCTCCTGACAAATTTCATCGGCATCGCGGCCATTCGCCACTAACTCGCTGGCGGAAGGCATATCGATTCCGTAGACATTGGGATATTTCACCGGTGGCGCCGCTGACGCGAAGTAGACCTTTCGGGCACCGGCATCGCGCGCCATCTGAATAATCTCGCGGCTGGTGGTTCCGCGAACGATGGAATCATCCACTAGCAATACGTTTTTACTGCGAAACTCGAGATCAATGGCGTTTAGCTTCTGACGTACTGAACGCCGGCGTTCAGCCTGTCCCGGCATGATAAATGTACGGCCGATATAGCGGTTTTTGACGAAACCTTCGCGGTACTTGAGATCCATTTCATTTGCCATTTGCAAGGCTGCCGTACGGCTAGTATCGGGCACCGGAATAATCACATCAACATCGTTGTTCGGCCACTCCCGTTTCAAACAACGGCCCAATTTCTCGCCCATACGCATACGCGTCTTATACACCGCAATATCATCGATGATGGAATCGGGCCGTGCCAGATACACGTATTCAAAAATACACGGTGTGTGCTGGGTGTCATCGACACAAATACGCGAGTGAATATGACCGTCCAGATCGATATACAGCGCCTCACCCGGTTGTATATCGCGCACTAAATCGTAACCCAGCACGTTTAGTGCAACACTCTCAGACGCAATCATGTGCCACGGGCCATCGCTGGTCTCAGTGCGTCCGTAAATTAAAGGACGAATACCGTACGCATCACGAAATGCCAAAATGCCGTAACCGACAATCATGACGACCACGGCATAGGCGCCGTGACAACGTTTGAACACACCGGACACTGCCTGGAAGATATCATCCGGTGTCGCCTTTAAACGTGATTGTCCCATTGCCGAACGTAACTCGTGAGCCAGAACATTGAGTAAAATTTCTGAATCCGAACGTGTGTTCAAATGCCGCAGATCTTCACGAAACAACGCGCTGCGTAATTCGTCCGCATTAGTCAAATTGCCGTTGTGCCCCAACGCCAACCCGAAGGGTGAATTTACATAGAACGGTTGCGCTTCGGCGCGTGATTCGCTGCCGGCGGTGGGATAGCGCAAATGCCCAATGCCCATATTGCCACGCAACTGCAACATGTGACGGGTATGAAAAACATCACGTACCAAGCCGTTGTCTTTACGTAGATACACTTGACGCCCTTCACAAGCAATGATACCCGCTGCGTCTTGCCCACGATGTTGAATTACGGTCAGTGCATCGTAAATGGATTGATTAACTTGTCCTGCACCTAATACACCAACGACACCACACATAGTTTTAGCCCAATAAACTGATAAAGTTTAGAATGTTCAATACTGTATCCGACAATCATACGAAATGCTGTGCTACCTCGATAGGTAACAAATCCCGGATCATATCCGCAACGGGAACGAAATATCGAACCAATAAAGAAGCTTGCCACCAGGGTTGTTGTGGAAAGTCGGTAAGACGCGAAAATAATACGATTCCCGCAATCAATGAAACCCCAATCACCACGCCGAATACGGCACCAAGGCTTCGATCAACGCCTTTGATACCCGGAATCTTAGTCAGGCGTGTTACGAGATAACCAATAAACGAAACCACAATCAAAGTAATGATAAACAAGACAGCGAAGGCCGCCAGAATACGAAACGTCGCGTCGTCGAGATAACCGGTGAACAACACGCTAGCATCCTCTGCAAAGGTGTACGCTACCCAGAATGCAAGAATCCAGGAAATAATGAATATCACCATGCGCAACAAACCAAGCAAAGCGCCAACCAGTAGGGTCAAAAGCAAGAAAACAAGAATAATGATGTCAAAAACAGCCATGCAATCTGCTTTGAGCTTGTGAATTTAGGAAAGTAATAAATTGATGAGTCTAAGGATAAGCCATGATCAGCCCCTTTTGACCAATCGCTTTTTCGATATCCGCTCTTGCACGGCCTGCGTCAACCCGTTGTTTGAACGGACCGACCCAAACCCGGGTCGCCTGACCGTTTACTGTATCAATATTCGATGTTCGCACTGAAAATCCATTTTCCTCTAAGTTTTTTTTCATTTTGTTCGCGTTATCCATACTGCCAAATGTAGCCACTTGAACCACCCAACCACGATCAACACTCGCTAAATTCTTTTCCGGTTTTGCGGATTCATCCTTAGCTGGATTATTCGCTTCCTGTGGCGGTTTCTCAGTGTCGGGTTCCGCTTCACTGCTTACATCAGGAGCGGGTTGCGTTCGCGTGTTCAAGTCAATGGTTTCCGATTCCTTGCTTTTGTTCAGCAGGGTACCGACGGTAACTCCAGTGTCCGATGCATCCAATTGTGTTTCCTGCCCAGCAACCACCGGTGTCACCTTAGATACGAATGTTGCCGGTTCGGGTTCGTTAAGGCTACGCACAGTAGCGGGTTTGGAGGTACCATTAACATCTTGCCCACGCAAGATAAATGGCAACACAAACACTGCAAATAGTATCAGAACAACAGCCCCCACGACGCGGTGTTTGAGCACGAACTCCGCATCGTTTTGCACTTCGACTTGCGCCATTCAGCTAGCGGTAAACAGGAAGTTTTAAAAAACCCATTATAGCACCGACAGTGACAAACGAGCCAAAAACCACAATCCGGTCCTCGGTGTCCGCCTCAGAATGCGCTGCTTCGTAAGCTTGAACCGGGGTGTCATATGCGACCGCCGGTGCATCTTTCAGGGCGCTCGCTATTTCCTCTAACAAGACGGTGGACGATGCGCCGCGCTCTCCTTTCAACCCGGCAACAAACCATTGATCGATGTGAGGTGAAATAATACTAGCGATTTCAGCCAAAGGTTTGTCGGCCAGCGCAGCAAATATGGCGAGTGTGCGCCCGGAGCAGGATTCGCTGGACAAATAGTCCGCCAAACATGTTATCGATTCTGCGTTGTGCGCAACATCCAAAATTAACTTTGGTACTTGTTGCACTAATTGTAATCGACCTGGAACACTCACGGCCTGCAGACCATTTACTATCTGTTCCCGAGTTATTGGCAGCGTTGAGCGCATACGCGCAACAACGGTTAAAACGCCTGCAGCATTCAATAATTGTTTGTTTCCTGGAATATCAGGGATAGGTAACTCAACCAGTTCATTCTTTACCCCATTATCGTATTCCCACCACGACCATGTCTCTCCCTGTTTCTGATAACCGAAGTCACGATTGACCTGCCATAACATCGCACCAGACGTGTTAACGCATTCAATTATGCTGTCCGGTGGATTGCTTTCTGCGCACACCACAGGTTTTGCATAGCGGAGGATACCCGCTTTTTCACGTGCGATTTGCTCCCTGCGCTCACCCAGCCATTGGATGTGATCCTGACCAATGGATACAATATAAGCCACGTCTGCGTCGACGATATTTACTGCATCGAGACGCCCCCCCATTCCGACTTCTAGCACCACTACGTCCAAATCAGCTTGGGCAAAGATATCCAGCGCCGCCAGTGTACCGAACTCGAAGTAGGTCAATGGAATATCCGAACGAGCCCGTTCAATACGTTCGAATGCCTGGCAAATCGAATCTGTATCCGCCGGTTTTTTTTGGATACGAATACGTTCGTTGTACGACACCAGGTGCGGCGATGTGTAAGCACCGGTGCGGTAGCCCGCTGCCGTGTAAATGGATTCCAACACAGCCACGGACGATCCCTTGCCATTGGTTCCCGCGATGGTGATAACCCTCGGCAGTGTCCCGAGCCTCATAGTGTGAGCAACACGACGTACACGATCCAATCCCAGGTCAATGGAACGCCGGTGGACTGACTGGATATACTCCAGCCATTGTTCAAGCTGCCGCACTAATGCGAGGAATTTTCCGTGGGACCAGGTTGGTCTTGATCCGCTTCTTGCGCTGACCCGTTTTCGCTCCCCACCCTCGTTTGCGGATCAGTTGTTGATGTTGGCGACGGCTTACCGGTCAACAAGATTTGTAATAGCGATGAGATTTTATCTCGTATTTCGTGTCGGCTGACGATCATATCCACCGCGCCGTGTTCCAGCAAAAACTCTGCCCGTTGAAAACCCTCTGGTAGGGTTTCACGCACGGTTTGTTCGATCACGCGGGGACCGGCAAAACCTACCAGAGCATGCGGTTCCGCAATAATGATGTCACCGGACATGGCCAGACTGGCAGACACGCCACCCATCGTCGGGTCCGTCAACACTGAAATGAAAGGTAATCCATGTTGGCGTAGACGGGCAAGCGCCGCGACTGTTTTCGCCATCTGCATCAATGAAAATAACGCTTCCTGCATACGTGCACCACCACTGGCTGCAAAACTAACCAGGGGCCACCCATTTTGCAGACAAGTATCGACCCCGCGCACAAAACGTTCGCCAACAACCGAACCCATGGAACCCCCCATATAACGGAATTCGAATGCCACCGCTACCAAAGGTATGGATTTCAAGTGACCTTGGGCGACGATTAAGGCTTCACTCTCACCGGTTGTTTTGGCGGCTTCATTCAATCGGTCTTTGTATTTTTTACTATCGCGAAACTTAAGCGTATCCACCGGTTTCAAGTCCGCACCGATATCCGAAAATTGACCACCATCAAAAAAACCTTGCAACCGATCGCGGGCGGTAATACGCATGTGGAAGTTACATTTTGGGCAAACCTGCAAACTGCGATCGAGTTCCGCGCCGTATAAGACCGCCTGGCACGACTCGCATTTGCGCCATAATCCCTCCGGTACGCCCCGCTTCCCGAGTGCGCCGCCTGATTTGATTTTTGGCGGCAACAGTTTTTCGAACCAGTTCATTTACTGATAAGACGCGTAAGTAATTTGATCTTGTTCTTGAACAGCTTGCATGAATCGCCGAATAGCCTCCGGGCTCTTGATGCCTTTTTCCTGTTCAACCCCACTGCTTAGATCGAGAGCGTAAGGCGTATGCTCGGCAATGACGTGCTTAACGTTAGTATGGTTAATACCACCCGCGATAATAACTGGATGTGATTTAATTACGTTGGCTTTCTCCCAAGAGAATGTTTCACCGGTACCACCGACTACATTGGGAACGAAAGTATCCAACAATATGCCACGGGAGGATGCAAAGCGTTGGGCTTCCGATTCCAAATCAACATCATCTTTCACACGCAAAACTTTTATGTAGGGTTTATCCGCTTGTACACAAAACTCTGGGGACTCGTCGCCATGAAATTGAATGATGTCTAGCGGTACTTTACTGAGCACCTCTCGTAAGTAGTCTTGGTCCGGATCAACAAAAACACCGACAGTGTTCACAAAAGCCGCCGACGAACGGGCAATCTGTCTAGCTCGATCGATCTCGACATAACGAGGACTCAGCGAATAGAAATTCAAACCAATGGCATCCGCGCCTGCATCCATCGCCGCGCGTGCATCTTCAACGCGCGTAATACCGCAAATCTTTACCCGAGTACGCAAGAGATCAGCTAAGGTGTATAAAGAAAAGGACGGCGGATTTTACCAGAACCGGCAAGGTTCCGATGGGGCCGGAACGTAATATTCAGCGGGGTAGCTAACTCGTGTTAAGTAAAGTCCTTGGGCCGGCGCGGTCTTTCCACCTTGGGTGCGATCCTTAGAGTCGAGAACCGCTTTTATCCAAGTGACTGATTTTTCACCCGCGCCAATGGTCATCAAAACATCGGCGATATTACGCACCATGTGGTGTAAAAAACCATCGGCGGTAATATCCAACCATATCCACTGACCCAAGCTTTCGACTTTAATTTCGGTCACCTCACGTATGGCGCTCCGGGCTTGACACGACGAAGCACGAAACGCACTAAAATCATGTTTTCCGAACAAAACCCGAGCAGCTTCGTGCATTAAAACCGGATCCAGTGGCCGGTAGTCCCAACTCACATAGTTTTGCAAATAGGTAGGACGTATCTTACGATTGAATGTCACATAGCGGTAGGAACGGGATGAAGCGCAAAATCGCGCGTTGAACTCCCCGTCAATGCGGCGCACACCCAGCACGGCAATCCCGCGTGGCAACAATGTGTTTGCCCCTCGTAGCCAGTTATCGGTGGAACGATCCCGGGTCGAATCGAAATGAATCACCTGTCCGCAAGCATGTACGCCAGTGTCGGTACGGCCTGCACCGGTAACGCCAACCGGCTCGTCCGCCACCCGCGACAACGCGTCTTCCAATTCCTCCTGTATCGTGGGTCCGTCGGCTTGACGCTGCCAGCCTAAAAACTGCGAACCATCATATTCCACCGTCGCAACCATACGGTAACCAACGGAATGCGTCATTTTATTTTGTACCTTTGGTAAATCACGGCTTATTTCAAATCAAAACTCGCGACACAGGAGATTTAATGTCGCCGATAAACGGCCACTTGATACTAGTCATTACAAACATCCGGTGATGCTTTTGGATATAATTCAGCGCCTTTCAGTATCCACTAGCTATCTCGATGAACGACAAAACACAAACAATCGAGTCTTACTGTGCCGGACCCGACGACTCGGGGCATTTTGGCATATTTGGCGGCCGCTTCGTGGCCGAAACATTGATGCCGTTGATATTAAATGTGGAAAAGGCTTACAAAACGGCGCACAACGATCCGGGTTTTCAACAAGAATTTGATTATTACGCCAAACACTATATCGGACGACCTAGCCCGCTGTATTTCGCAAAACGATTAAGCGAGCACCTAGGCGGCGCCAAAATCTATTTCAAACGTGATGAGTTAAATCATACCGGCGCCCATAAAATCAACAATACTTTGGGACAAATCCTGTTGGCCCGGCGTATGGGCAAAAAACGCATCATTGCCGAAACCGGTGCGGGTCAACACGGGGTCGCCACTGCTACCGTTTGCGCGTTGTTTAACCTGCCTTGCGTGGTATACATGGGAGAGACTGACATCGAACGCCAAGCGCCCAATGTGTTTCGTATGAAGCTATTGGGCGCCGAAGTAGTGCCGGTAACCAGTGGCACCGGCACCCTGAAAGACGCCATGAACGAAGCCTTGCGCGATTGGGTGGCGAATGTGGAAGATACTTTTTACATTATAGGCACCGTCGCTGGACCGCATCCCTATCCCATGATGGTACGGGACTTTCAAAGTGTGATCGGCAATGAAGTGCGTGAACAAATCATGCAGCAGGAAGGCCGGTTGCCGGACACCTTGGTCGCGTGTATTGGAGGTGGTTCTAATGCGATAGGTTTGTTTTATCCGTTTCTCGACGACAGGGAAATAAAAATTATCGGTGTGGAGGCCGCCGGATATGGGGTGGACACCGGCAAACATGCAGCATCGCTAACCGGTGGGTTGCCCGGCGTGTTACATGGTAACCGGACGTATTTGCTGCAAACAGAAGATGGACAAATTCTTGACGCTCACTCCATTTCCGCCGGTCTGGATTATCCCGGTATCGGCCCTGAACATTCCTGGTTGCATGAAATCGGTCGGGTTGAATACGTAGCCATCAAAGACGATGAAGCACTGGAAGCATTTCAACTATGTTGCCGTATGGAGGGTATTATTCCTGCGTTGGAACCCGCCCATGCTCTCGCTCACGTCGCAAAGATTGCGCCCCAGATGGAACAGACACAAATCCTAGTTATGAACATGTGTGGCCGTGGTGACAAAGACGTTTTTACCGTTGCCGACGCACTGGGGGTAGCGATATGAGCGCACAGACCCGGTCACGTTTAAGTGAATGCTTCACCGATCTGAAATCAAACCAACGTAGCGGTCTGATCACTTTCTTGACGGCAGGTGATCCCGATCCGGAAACCTCGCTGCATATCCTACATGCATTGCCACAAGCCGGTGCAAACGTGCTTGAGATCGGTATGCCGTTTTCCGACCCAATGGCGGATGGCCCCGCCATTCAGGCAGCCAATCTGCGCGCCTTGGACGCCGGTATGACACTGGCCAAGACCTTGGAATTGGTACAAAGTTTTCGCAAGGAAGACCCGCGCACACCGGTTGTATTGATGGGTTACTACAATCCCATCTATCGCTATGGTGTTGACCGTTTCGTGCATGATGCAAAACACGTGGGGGTGGATGGATTAATCGTGGTCGATTTACCGGCCGAAGAGGACCACGAACTGTGTCATCCTGCCTTGACGGCGGGTTTGAGCTGGATACGCATGCTAACACCCACTACGTCGAGTGATCGGCTTCCTGTTGTATTAAAAAACGCCAGTGGATTTGCCTACTACGTGTCCATCGCCGGTATTACAGGAACCCGTTCCGCCGACATTGAGACTGTCGCACAAGCCTTAGCACGCATTCGCGAGCATACGGAATTGCCATTGGCGGTTGGTTTCGGAATCCGTACCGCCGAACAAGTGAAAGCGATTAATGAAATTGCCAATGCCGCAGTCGTGGGTTCTGCATTGGTCGAGCGAATTGCCACGCACATCGATCAAGATAAACCGCGTGATCAACTACCGGGAGAAATCGCCGGGTTTGTTCAACAATTAGCGGGACGGTGATACTCACATAAAAAACCGGATTCAAGCTGAATCCGGTTTTTTATAACCATTGCGGATTTGTAATCTTTAAGAGTGCAAATTAGCCGCCAATTGCGTAGCCAATTCGGATGCCTGTTCGCGTTGCTGATCCGAACCTTCTCTCATGGCTTGTTCGATTAGATCTTTGGCGTTCTCGATGTCACCCATATCAATATAAGCTTTTGCCAGATTAATTTTTGTGCCGACACCGTCCCACTGCACACTTGATTCATCAAACTCTCCGGAATCATGGCTGCTGCCGTTGCCGCCTCGGGCATCCGAGCTATTTGCTCCGTTGCCGTCAGTGGTATTTGATATGTTGTCGATCGCCAAGTAAGGATTTTGTTTTTCGCCATTGGAAAACGCTACTGCTGACTGCTGAGCGTCGCCCTGGTCGGATGTTTCAGCCAGTGATGACAGTTCGGCCCCCAAATCTTCTCCGACATCACCCAAACCATCGTCCTCAAATAGTTCGTGGCCGGGTAAATATTTGCGACCCATCTCCACCACGCGCTGCCAGTACTCGGGATGACTCATGGGCCAACGTGTTTTTAGATTTGCTGCGTATTCGGCAAATCCGCGCACGTCATTTCCGTGGCGATACGTGTCGAGTAGCTCGATGGCTAATTCCGGTTGATCCGGATTCTTGGCTAACGCGTCCTTTAGTACCTGTTCCGCTTCCTCTTGACGCCCATACGCGATATAGACTTTGGCTTCGGCAATAGGGTCGATATTCCTCTCTATTTTACCCGTCGCCAAAGTCAAGGAGTTGGCCGAGAGTGTACTGTTTTGTTCATTAGTTTCGACCGTCGCTGCCGCCATTTTTTCAAATTGAACTTCATCTGCCTTACGCCGCCGCCGAACAGCAAATAGACCCAACAACGACGCCAAAATCACACCGATCAGTGTCAGTTTCTTGGCCTGCTCGTCGAAAGCCAGGTTTTTACTGAGGCGCTGCCACCAGGTGTTAGTAGTGGCTGTGACACGTGCTGTCGGTTCTTCTTCAGTGACAACACTTTTATCAACTACCCCATGGGTAGCGCCTTCGACCAAGGCATCAACATCGGAACCCGTCGGCACCACCGCAGAATCTATTGCAGCAAGGTTCTGCTGCTGTTCTACCGTAGCTACCGGGTCGGAATTCAGACCCAATACTTCGACTTCAGCCAGTTCCTGGTTTTGCAGTAATGCAAAATCAGATTGCTCGAACTCGAGCACTTTTGCTGCGTTCTCGAACTCCTCCAGCACTCGCGCCGCGCGATCAAACTTGTCTTCCAGAAATCGCATGCGCTCGCGCAATTCTTGGTTCTCAAGGTCACGTGCCAAAATGGATTCTTCCAGAATCGCGATACGGGTTTGCAAAGACTGCACGGCATCGGAAATATTGTTGGGGTCAAATTCTTGACGCGCGGTCACGATTTGCTCCGCACTGATTCTGTCCTGGGCGGAATACTCGCGAATATCCGCGCCAATAATACGCAACAACGGCTCCTCTTGTGTCGATGCAGCACCACCTGAAGAATCGCTTTCGCTGGTTTGAGATATGTTTTCACTTGTATCTGACGTCTGTGTCGATACCACCGGTTTAACAACTATATTTCCAGCGGTTGTCGCGTCTGTGCCTGCAACAGCCGTGGATTCGGATACCGTCTCACTCACGCTCGCGCCGTCGGGAATGGAGAGTACGCTGCCCAGCAACAACACGTCGGGGTTGCCGTCCTGAAAGGCCTGTGGGTTAGCCTCGACGATGGCTGCCATCATGTCGCTCAGACTGACACTGGCGGGTCTATCGATCTGACTGGTGATAGCCCATAGTGATTCGCCGCGTTTTACCGGACCATATTCATTATCAGAAAAAACAAGTTCGTCCGAACTGGAATTCACGGCGGCAGAAACTTGGATTTCAGATTGCTGATTGGTTTGGGTAACAACACTATCACCTGCGGTGGTAGGTGTTTCAGTGACTGACGGTGCAGTGATCGCATCGGTTTGGCTAGCGTACTCCTGCGGACTAAGCAATGCCGTGTATTCATGCAATAGTTTCCCACCGGACCATTCAAGGGCTACCAGAAACTGCACATAAGGTTCGGATACCGGTTTTTCCGACGTTATCTTGATTTGCGCTTGCTTATCGCTCGCACGTACCGCTTCAAAACGTAAATTTTTTAAATACGGCAACTGGGTAATATTTGCCCGCGCAAAATCGGAGGAAGGAGCGAGCTTTGGATTTAAAGTAGAAAACTCGGCATCACTGACATTGTTCAGTTTAATTACCGCAGAAAATGGTTCATCCAGCTTAGACTCTACCGTCATGTCGCCCATACTCAACGCATAGACACTATTGGCCCAAAAGAAAGCCGTCAACAGCAATGTCGTACACAGGTATCGTATCGCCCGGTTTTCTGGTTTCATTTTAGTTCTCCCATTCGCATGTCCTGGTGACTCCATGCCGATCATCGAACCATCGTTTAACAGTGTTTATCCCAAAGCGTCAATGTAAAAACTAACTAGACGGCAATTGGGTAGCTAATGCAGCGGCCTGTGCTCGTTGCTGCTCGTTTCCTTCACGCATCGCTTCTTCAATCAGTCCGCTGGCGGACGACGCATCCCCCATATCGATATAAGCCTTGGCCAAATCGAGTTTGGTACCGATAGCGTCCCATTGTAATGAATCTTCGTCACCAGCGCCCCCCGACGGAGTGCTTTGTACAGCGGCAGGTTGCGATTGAGTCTCGGTATTCGCCGATGTGATGTCCTCGATGTTGAGGTCGTCCGTGCTCAAATCGAGACCGACGGATGACTCGTCATCGGTTAATGCAGCGGAAGTCTCTCTTGGCTGAATGGTAGAACTGGCCTCCGCAGCGAGGGAATCCAACGACGCGGACAGGTCATCACCTTCCAAATCCGCGATATCCAAGGTCGGCGTCTGCTCCGTTTCTTCTACTGTGTCATCGCCCAACGAAGGTTTGTTGGCAATACTGAGTTCACTTGTATTCGTGGCGCTGTCACCAGCATTGCTAGCGGATTCTTCTTGGTTTTTGCTTTTAATAGATTCACTCAACTCTGACAAAGATGGCTCATCGTCAAATTGGGCCGATGCCGCCGTCATCGCTACACCTGCCGGCGCTGCTGCCTGTACGGCTCTATCGGCCAATAAACCGTCCGCCTGTTCAACAGGATCGCTAGCGCTTTGCACACTAACACCACTTCGCTGTACGGCGTCCAACGCGTCGGATAAGCTATCATTGGCCACAGAATCTGCCTTTTCCGCAACACCCTCGGCAGCGGACTGCACTCTATCGCTTACTTCGTGGTTTATCTCGGATTTTGCTTCCTCAACAGCTTCCGCTACTGTCTCATTGCCCCGTTCGGCAAGTTTGGGTTCCGAGCCATCGGAATCGAATGCGACAGTAAATTCGTCATCGACAGTGCTGGCGGCCTTCGCTGTAGCATCAGTGACGTTGCTGCCGATACCGATATCTTTATTCGGTAATTCTAACGAACTCTTTGTAACCGCGATGTGGTCTTGTGCCGGCGTATCGGGTTCTTCCGCCGACACCATAGTCGTTTCTTCTTCGAAAGAAGCAATAGCGTCGACGGGCACTTCGGTATCCGCCGATTCAAACAATGCGTTTCCAGGTAATAAGTCCTGTCCTTGAGCCACCACCCTATCCCACAACTCGGGTTCGGTGCTTGCCCACTGAGTCTTTAGTTCGGCCGCTAATGCAGTAAATGCCGACGTATTGTGACTTCGTTTGTAGACTTCCAGAAGTTTCAATTGAACCTCCGGCTGATTTGGATTCTCAGTCAACGCATCGCGTAATACCTGCTCGGCTTCGTGCTCGCGTCCATAGGCCACATAGACCTCCGCTTCTGCTATGGGATCGATCCGGCCGTCGGTTACCCGTTCTTCTCCTGCCTGCTGTGTATCCATATCTACGGAAGGATCAGGCAAGTCTGTGCTGTCAGGCAGACTCGCACTTCTTTGTGTCACGCTGGGAACTTCCATAGCGGGCTCGGGGATGTATTCGTCGACGTCGTCGGTGGCCATCCTGCGACGACGCAGGAATAACATGGTCCCAAGTCCAATCAACGCAACACCGCCCGCTAATACTCCCATTTGTCTGATATCGAGACCTCCCAGCGGGTTACCCGGTAAAAACCGGTCCCACCATGAGGTTGATGCTTCTGCGGTAACACGTGTCTTAGCGGATACATTCTCATCACCATCAACTGTGTCACTCGTCAGATTTTGCGCCACTTGGGTAGCAGCTACCTCCTGGGAGGCATCTTCAGCTACTTGGCCGGCGGTAGGTTCCGCTTGTGTTTCGGTCGGGGACGACGCGGGTTCATCGCTGCTTGTCGCCATTTCCGCAGTTTCTTGCACATCCCCCGCATCGGAAGCTGCGGTGGATTCCGCAGATATCGAATCTGATTGAGGATCAACGGTAACAGACTCTTCGCCCAGGTCGCTAATCATGTTTTCCACCACTTCCTGGGCGGATTTGTTTTTTTCTTCGATTTCTTTCTCCAATTCTGCAATGCGCTCGCGCAGTAGTTGGTTGTCATCTTCCATCGGCGCTAGGGATTCCTCTAGCTCGGTAATACGTTGCACCAACGCTTCGATGTTTTCATCCTGATTTTCATCTTGGGGAGTCGTTTCCGCTTGTTCGTACTGTTCTGTGGTGCTAGCGGGTTCGGTTTCAGGCTGCATCTCTGCCACATCAACCTCTTGCGTCACCGTTGATTCAGCCGTCGGTGTGGCGGCAATCTCTGTTTGGGTTTCCGCGGCAGGAACGGATGAGCTGATCTTGGGGCCTGAATAAGGCGTTCCAAACGCCTGACTTACTTGTTGATCAGTTACTCGCTGTAAATCCTCAATCCCCGGAATGGTCAAAACGCTGCCACTGTTTAGACTATTGATAGTGTTGTCACTGAAGGCGCTGGGATTGACCTGCAACAACGCAACCGCCATTTGGAACGCGTCCGCACCACCCGGCAACGGTAAACGCGATGCAATACTCCAAAGCGTCTCACCTTCTTTGACTGGGCCGTAATTGTTGCCGCTGGATGGAGATACAGCAGTGGTTGCTGCCAGTTGTGTTTTTTGTTCGACTTTCGTCGCAACAGTTGTTTTCGCAGGCGACTCTACTATAGCGTCACTCAAGGCAGCGAATTCTGCGGCCGCTTTGGATTTAGAAATACGGGTTACATCAGCCGCGTTAGGCACTGTCAACACGGTACCGGCATCCAGCGACTTAAAATTGTTATTCGGGAACGCCGCTGGGTTGGTGCGCAACAAGGCCATCGCCATTTGATATTCATCCGCGCCCGCCGGTAAACGTAAGCGCGAGACAATACTCCATACGGTATCACCGCGCTTAACAATGACTTTGTCGCCGGCATTGTCCACTGCCTTCGCACTCGCGTCCGCCGCGGCTGTTTCAGTGGCCGGTTGGCTAGGCGTTGGTGTCGCCGGGACAGTAGCAATGGTGGGTTGCGTAATACCGTATTCCCGCGGATCGATAAGCGCAGTGTACTCGCGCACCACCTTGCCTGAGGGCCATTTGAGCGAGATCAGGAATTGCATAAATGGATCGGTAACCGCCTGTTCCGAGGTCACACGGATTTGCACCCGGTTACCGGAACTCACCAATTCCAGATTTAAATCAGACGCACTGCCCAATTGTCTGACACCGGTTCTAGCAAACTCTTCGCTGCTGCCAAACTGTGCGGTTAAATTCGCCAGGTCGGCCGGTGTTGTCGATGTGAGTTCGATGGTGCCCTCGAAAGGTTCGTCCAATTTTGAATGCACGGTGAGATTACCCAGTCCGATGGCATATGCGTTGCCCACGAACAAACAAAGACTCAACATCCCAACCGCGGATCCAACTAGCTTTCGTACTGGCATGTTTTTACCTCTCAGATTCAAGCATTTGCGACTCGATCGAGTGCTACTGGATTTTGGATAATGTATTCTGCGATTTGTACGCTATTCAAGGCGGCGCCTTTGCGCAGATTATCGGACACCACCCACATGTTTAATCCTTGCGTATGGGAGATATCGTTTCGTATGCGCCCCACATAGACCGCATCATGGTCAGCTGCATCGATTGCCGCGGTGGGATATTCGAGCTTATCGCAGTTATCGATAACTTCGACTCCAGGTGCTTTGCTTAGCAATTCCCGCGCCGACGTCGCTTCGATGGGCTTTCTAGTTTCCATATGCACCGCCTCCGAATGGCCGAAGTATACCGGTATACGCACCGTGGTTGGATTCACACGGATGGAATCGTCTTCCAGAATCTTTTGTGTCTCCCAGACAATTTTCATTTCCTCGCGCGTATAGCCATTGTCTTGAAACACATCGATATGCGGTATCGCGTTAAATGCGATTTGTTTGGGCATATTTTCCGGCGTCACTGTCTCACCATTGAGCAATGCGCCGGTTTGCTGGGTTAATTCATCCATAGCGGCGCGGCCGGCTCCAGACACCGCTTGGTAAGTACAAATATTGATCCGTTCGATACCTACTGCGTCATAAATCGGCTTCAGCGCTACTACCAATTGGATAGTCGAACAATTTGGATTGGCGATAATTCCATTGTGATAGGCAATAGCATGTGGATTGACTTCAGGGACGATTAATGGAACGTTGGGGTCATAACGAAATTGAGAAGTATTGTCGATCACCAGGCAACCGGCGGCCGCGGCCTTGGCCGCGTATACTTTGGATACCGACGCACCGGCGGAAAACAACCCAAACTGCACTCGAGAAAAGTCGAAATCTTCCAGATTGAGAACCTCGATAATTTCTCCCCTGAAACGAACGGTTTTCCCCGCCGAACGTGCGCTGGCCAAGGGAAAGATTTGGGCAACAGGGAATTCGCGCTGCTCCAAAATGGACAGCATGACTTCTCCGACGGCCCCAGTTGCGCCGACAACGGCGACGTTGTACTGAGTCTCCATGGTGCTAAATTTTAACGTTTGCTTAAGCGCAAGCTTTGTAAAATCTTGTTAAAAGATTAAGGATAAAACTCATTTAGTATAACAACTTATACGGGATTTAGCCGCAATTGATTGAGCACGGCATCGCCCATGGCTGCGGTTCCGACCAGAGTATCATTCGGGGTTGCGATATCACCGGTACGTAGCCCCTGATCCAACACTGCACCGACCGCTTTTTCGATGGCATCGGCCATTTCCGGCTTGTTTAGCGAGTAACGCAAGGCCATCGCCAATGACAACAGGGTCGCCAGTGGATTCGCTTTGTCCTGACCGGCAATGTCCGGCGCTGTACCATGTACAGGCTCGTACAAGCCCTTGCCATTCTTGTCCAGAGATGCCGACGGCAACATGCCGATGGAACCGGTAAGCATGGCGGCGGCATCGGATAAGATATCGCCAAACATATTGGTGGTAACGATAACGTCGAACTGCTTAGGTTGGCGTACCAATTGCATCGCCGCGTTATCCACATAGATGTGGTCTAGGATGACGTCCGGGTAGTCTCTTCCTACTTCTGTGACGACTTCGCGCCATAACTCGGTAGATACCAACACATTGGCCTTGTCAACGGAAGTCAGACGTTTAGCGCGCCGTTGTGCGACTGCAAAAGCGCTGTGGGCGATGCGTTTGATCTCAGACTCACTGTAGACCAACGTGTTGTAGCCTTCTCGTTCGCCATTTTCCTTGGTGCGAATACCACGTGGTTCGCCAAAGTAAATACCGCCGGTCAACTCACGGACAATCATGATATCCAGTCCTTCAACCAATTCAGGTTTCAAGGAAGAGGCACTCGCGAGCTGTGGATAAAGAATGGCTGGACGTAAGTTAGAGAATAGGTCCAACTCAGAGCGCAGCTTAAGCAGTGCCCGCTCCGGTCTCAACTCGCGCTCGATGGTGTCCCACTGCGGCCCACCGACAGCTCCCAGCAACACGGTATCTGCTGAGTGGCATAGTTCAAGGGTTTCATCGGGCAGAGGATGGCGGGTTGCATCATAAGCCGTACCACCGATTAGAGCCTCGTCATACTCGACGTCGAGCCCGGCATTGGATTTCAGAAAATCGATGATTTTTAATGCTTCGTTGACAATCTCCGGACCGATACCATCCCCCGCCAACACGGCAATTCTATAGGTCATGCGCGCTTATTGAGGTTTAAGTTGTAGATTCGATGCGGCTGTTCAGGTGACATTGGCGAACAACCAGGGGGCGGACTCACGCCGGGTTTGTTCATGTGCTCTAATTTCGTCCGCGTGTTGCAAGGTAAGTCCGATATCGTCCAGACCATTTAGTAGACAGTGTTTCTTAAACTCTTCTACTTCAAACCGGTATGAATCTCCATCCGGTGCTGTCACGATCTGATCTTGCAAATCAATTTTCAAACGATAGCCTTCTGTTGCTAACGTATCCGCCATCAGTTTATCCACTTCAACGGTCTTTAAAGTCACAGGTAAAATTCCATTCTTAAAACAGTTGCCATAGAAAATATCGGCGAAACTGGGTGCGATCACACATCGGATACCGTAATCGAGCAAGGCCCAGGGCGCGTGTTCACGGGACGAACCACACCCAAAGTTTTCCCGGGCAAGTAACACTTGCGCCCCTTGATAACGCGATTGATTCAGCACGAATTCGTTGTTCAGGGGACGGTTGGCGCAATCCTCTCCCGGTTCACCCTTATCCAGATAACGCCATTCGTCAAAAAGGTTGGGACCAAAACCGGTGCGTTTTATCGACTTGAGGAATTGTTTAGGAATGATGGCATCAGTATCCACATTGGCGCGGTCTATTGGAACAACCAAGCCATCCAGGTGTGTAAAAGCATCCATTATGATTCTCCTGCCATCCGCGTGAAGTCCACAAAATGCCCCGACACCGCCGCCGCCGCCGCCATCGCCGGTGACACCAGATGGGTGCGTCCGCCGCGACCCTGACGGCCTTCGAAATTACGGTTAGAGGTAGAAGCGCAACGTTCCATCGGCTCCAGTTTGTCCGCGTTCATGGCCAAACACATGGAGCAACCGGGTTCACGCCACTCAAAACCTGCCTCGGTAAAAACTTTATCCAAGCCCTCCTCCTCCGCCTGCCGTTTTACCAAGCCGGAACCAGGGACCACCATGGCGACTTTGATATTGTTCGCCACCGAACGACCCTGGGCCACCCTGGCTGCGGCCCGTAAATCCTCGATACGCCCGTTGGTGCAGGAACCAATAAATACCTTGTCGATATTAATGGAAGTAATCGGTATGCCGGGCTCCAAACCCATGTACTCTAATGCGCGACTCACACCTTCGCGTTTTACTGGGTCTTCAATTTCCGTAAGATCAGGTACCTGCCCATCGACCGAATCCACCATTTCCGGTGAAGTACCCCAAGTAACCTGCGGTTTGATAGAGGCAGCGTCAATATCGATCTCGGTATCGAAAACGGCGTCAGCGTCGCTGACCAAATCACGCCATGCTGCAACGGCGTTTTCCCACATCTCTCCTGCCGGCGCGTAGGGGCGGCCTTTAACATAGTCGATAGTCGTCTCGTCTACTGCTATCATGCCGGCACGGGCACCCGCCTCTATACTCATATTACACACCGTCATACGCGCTTCCATTGACAGATCCCGGATGGCTGAGCCCGCATATTCGATGCCGTAACCGGTCCCGCCGGCAGTGCCTATCTTTCCAATAATGGCCAAAATGACATCTTTCCCGGTAATACCTTCGTGCAAACGGCCGTTGACATTAATGCGCATATTGCGGGCTTTCTTTTGCAACAAACATTGGGTCGCCAGCACATGCTCGACCTCTGAGGTGCCGATGCCGAATGCTAACGCGCCCAAAGCCCCGTGGGTGGACGTATGTGAATCGCCACAGACAATGGTCATGCCCGGCAGTGTCGCTCCCTGCTCAGGACCGATGACATGCACGATGCCCTGACGGGCATCGTCCATTTTGAATTCGGTAATACCGTACTTGTCGCAATTATGCTCTAGCGTTTCCACCTGCAAACGCGATACCGGATCGTCAATACCTTTGCTGCGATTGGTTGTCGGAACGTTGTGATCGGCCACAGCAAGATTCGCGCCGACCCGCCAGGGGGATCTTTCGGCCATGCGCAAACCCTCAAATGCCTGGGGTGACGTCACTTCATGCACCAGATGACGGTCGATGTATAACAACGCCGTCCCATCGGTTTCCGTTCGCACCACGTGGGCATCCCACAACTTATCGTAAAGCGTCCGTCCAGACATTTATGTATTCATCATATCGTTCGAGCAAGCGATAAATGATAGCATAGACGTGTTATTTCCAATGAATGAACCGACCAGACAAAAGTTTGCGCAAACAAACCAGAAAACAGTTTTTCGAATTGACTTTCCGCAATGCAATGTCGACGGTTGCAGAGTCAATTGGCTTACATCATTTGCCAGTGCATCCCGATGCGAAAGACATCCACGAATTTCTCACCGACGATGCCGTGCACGGCGACTTGATTCGTCAAGCAGTACGAACTATTTATAAAGCGAATGCTTGTTCGCATTTGGACGCCGCCGTCTATCAGGACGTGACCTTGGCGGCTCTAGGTAAACTGCGTGGTACGTTGCTTCGTGCCCGGTCCACCGATATAGATCAGCTCGAGTTTTTTGACAGGTTTAGCTCTCAAATAGCTAATTTATTTGATAAATATTCTATCGTTGAACATAACCGGTCGGAGATGTATCACCACGCCAGCACGCTGACGCCTTCTACCCGTTATTGGGATACGGAATTGGCGTCCGTGTCAGCAAAGGAATAACTGCAAACCTTAAGATACCCTCGAGCTGTTAAATATTAATTCGCAGTATTCACTTTAGCCGCTGCCAGCGGGAATCACGGGCACGGTTCCGTGCACGTCCATATTTTGTGCGCGATGGCGCATGACGTGATCCATTAGCACAATAGCTAACATCGCTTCCGCGATGGGGGTAGCGCGAATTCCTACACAAGGATCGTGCCGGCCGGTGGTCACGACGTCGACTGGATTCCCGGTCATATCGATTGTTTTCCCCGGCACCTGAATACTCGACGTCGGTTTTAGCGCGATACTCACAACGATATTCTGGCCAGACGAAATACCGCCTAACACGCCACCCGCATTATTGCTGGTGAACCCGTCCGGTGTCATTTCATCACGATGTTGTGAACCGCGCTGATTAACGCTCGAGAAACCGGCACCCAACTCCACGCCTTTTACCGCGTTGATACTCATCATGGCTTTGGCAATGTCTGCGTCCAAACGATCGAAAACCGGTTCGCCTAAACCTACTGGGACGTTTTCCGCAACGACATTGATCCGTGCGCCCACTGAATCCCCTTGTTTGCGTAACTCATCGATAAGATTTTCCATAACCCTTACTTTGCCGGCATCGGGGCAAAAAAACGGATTTTTTCCAACTTCGTCCCAGTCGAACTGCTCTGCGTTGATTTTGCCGAGCTCAGCGAGATAGCCTCGGATGACGAGGTTATATTCTTGTTTTAAATATTTCCGAGCAATGGCTCCGGCGGCGACACGCATGGTGGTCTCGCGCGCAGACGAGCGTCCCCCGCCGCGATGATCTCTGATCCCATATTTTTGCGTGTAAGTGTAATCCGCGTGGCCTGGACGAAATCGGTCTTTGATCTTGGAATAGTCCCGTGAGCGTGCGTCTTGATTCCTGACCAGCAATCCAATCGGCGTGCCGATGGTCACGCCCTCAAAGACTCCCGACAATATTTCCACTGCATCGTCTTCCCGCCTCTGTGTGGTATAGCGGGATTGGCCTGGTTTACGACGGTCCAAATCGGGTTGAATATCGCCCTCCGACAGTTCTAAACCCGGCGGGCATCCGTCTACCACACCGCCTAACGCGACACCGTGGCTTTCGCCAAAAGTGGTTACGGTAAAAAGTTTTCCAAATGTATTTCCCGACATGCACTCGATACTAATGTGCGTGCCGGAAAATCTCCAGATTTATCGAGTCAGTTAGATCACTTTAGGCCTTGGGTAGCGTGACACCGGTTTGTCCTTGGTATTTTCCCTTGCGATCCTTGTACGATATTTCACACGGTTCGTCTGCCTCGAAAAAAATCACCTGGGCGATACCCTCGTTAGCGTAGATCTTGGCAGGCAGCGGTGTGGTGTTGGAAAACTCCAAGGTCACAAAACCTTCCCACTCGGGTTCAAACGGCGTCACATTCACAATAATGCCGCAACGCGCATAAGTCGATTTACCCAAACAAATGGTCAGGACATTGCGCGGAATACGGAAATATTCCACCGTACGCGCCAAGGCGAACGAGTTGGGTGGAATAATGCAAACGTCGCCGTGAAAATCGACAAAACTGCGATCATCGAAGCTCTTCGGATCAACGACCGCAGAGTTGATATTGGTGAAAATCTTGAATTCGTTGGAACAGCGGATGTCGTAGCCATAGCTGCTGGTACCGTAGGAGATCAACCGTTCGCCGACAGTTTCCTTGATTTGGCCGGGTTCAAACGGCTCGATCATGCGGTATTGTTCCGCCATGCGGCGAATCCACTTGTCGGGCTTGATACTCATCGGGCGTTTCGGGTAGCGCCCAATCAGGTATTTTGAATAACGATAGAAGGAAAACTCGCGCTGTGGTCTTTCTTGCGTACCGACAGTTTGGCCGATGCTTTGCGGGCGATAGTCTTGAACACGTCCGATACCGGGCCGTCGGGATCACTCACTAAAGTTGGTTGACCATGATCGACATCCGCACGGATACGGGCATCCAACGGCACACTACCTAAATAGTCGATACCATATTCATCCGCCATCTTTTGTCCGCCGCCCTCGCCAAATATATGTTCTTCATGCCCACACTGGCTGCAAATATGCGTGCTCATATTTTCCACCACACCAAGCACGGGGATTTCCACTTTTTCGAACATCTTGAAGGCCTTGCGCGCATCCAGTAAGGCGATATCCTGGGGTGTGGTCACAATGATAGAACCGGTAACCGGTACTTTTTGCGCCAGCGTTAACTGAGTATCGCCGGTCCCGGGCGGCAGGTCGACCACCAGATAGTCGAGATCGTCCCAACGGGTATCTTTTAATAACTGTTCCAGCGCCTGAGTGACCATGGGACCCCGCCAGATCATCGGTGTCTCTTCGTCAATTAAAAAACCAATAGACATCGCCTGCAGACCAAAGCTTTTCATCGGTTCCAGGCTTTTGCCATCCTTCGATTCGGGTTTACCACTCACACCCAGCATACGCGGCTGGCTAGGTCCGTAAATATCGGCATCCAGTATCCCTGCCTTAGCGCCTTCTGCTGCCAAGGCTAGCGCTAGATTGACTGAGACCGTGGACTTGCCAACCCCGCCCTTACCCGACGCCACGGCGATAATGTTTTTCACGCCGGTGATGGGGCTCACACCTTTCTGTGCGGTGTGTGGCGACACCTCCAGACCCACGTTGCAGTGCACATTGCTGACACCTTCCAGTGCGCTCACGGCCTGGTCTATTTTTGATTTCAATTCAGCATGCCAGCTATTCGCCGGGTAACCCATGACAATATCGATATTCACCTTGTCATCGGAGACGGAAATATTTTTTATTGCCTTCGAGGTTACTAAATCGTTACCCGTATATAGGTCAACGATTGTTTTTAATGCGTTCTGGATTTGTTCTTTGTCGGCCAAGGGAATCCTAAAATCTTAGGTGAAAATAGGGGGCGCATCCTACACGTTCATTTTAAAAATGTCATCGCACCGTTTGCAACTGACGACATGGTGCCTAGCCATCGCAGGCTGTGTTTGTGATGCGAACCGTTACAAATGCGATGAAAAACATGGAAATGGTTTTAACCGTGAATGACGGAACCCGGCACTGGTGCTCCGCTTTCTGGGATATTTACCATTCTCTCTCTACAAACGGCGGACAACTGATCTTTCATCTATTGTCAAAACTCTACCAAAGAACTTCGGTCATTATCACCACTAATCTGGCTTTCGGTGAGTGGCCTAGTGTGTTCTCAGACAACAAAATGACCACGGTTTTGTTAGATCGTGTCACGCATCATCGTGACATCATTGAATCCGGTAATGATAACCGGCGAATTCAATATCGTAACTGAATTTACCAACCCAATAGTGGGTCAGTATTCAACGCCTATTCTGGGTCATTTTTTAACACCTCTTTACACAATACAAGCTGATTCAAATCAAACCACAGAATGCGGTTCCGCTTATCGTTGCATCTTGGACCGAGGCTGTTACTATCCACATCGATAAAAGTGACTCACACGCCGGCTGTCGGGAATTCAGATCGCGATCTGTTCAGTGTATGTTGAACGAAGAGAGGATTTATGAACGCAACAAATGTTAAGTTAGAGACGGTCTCGGTTCCGTGGGCGGGAGCGACGCTGCCGATGCCAACTCGCGATGCAGAGCAGCTTCGGCGCGACTTTGATGAGTTCGGATACGGCTTGATTGACAAAGCCTTGGACCCAGAAATCCTTTCGGCGATTCAAACACGTCTATTCGAACAGGCAGCGGCGGAGCGATCCTTTTACAAGCAGCAGAATCCAGCCAATCCCGTTGCTGGCGCCCAGTGGGTCAATATGTTGCTCAACAAGGGGGCAGTGTTTTTCCAACTCATTCGTCATCCCCTCGCCATGTCAATCATTGAGCATGCGTTAGGACCGGACTATCTGATCTCGTGCGTCGATTCGCAGATCCAACACCCTGGCACCGACACTATGCCCATGCATACGGACCAGTGGTGGATGCCCCCGCTGGCAATCCCTGGCGAACCACAGAAGCTGCCCTCAACCGTGCGCAGGGAATGGGGCGAATCATGCGATCCGACGCCGGCGAAAGGTCCCATCGCACCCCGGATGGTCGCGAATGTGATGTGGATGATCACGGATTTCCGCGAGGAAACCGGTGCGACACGCATCGTTCCCAAGAGCCATCTGAGCGGCCGGGCGCCAGATACCAGTGTCCCCCACAAGATACCCTCGATCCCCGCGATCGGCCCTGCGGGTACGGCCTTCGTGTTTGACGGACGCTTATGGCATGCTGCTTGGGCCAACACTAGTAACGAAATTCGTTACGGAATCACAACCGCGTGTTGTGGTCCGCAATGTCGGCAGATCGAGAACTACGCGCGGGGTATGCGACCAGAAGTCTTAGCCTCGTGCTCGCCGGAATTGTTACCGCGCCTTGGCCTTTCAGCCTGGTCGAGCTACGGCCATACTGGCGATATTACCGCCGTTCCGACAAAAACCGGCGAGGAGTCGACTGGTGAATTGCATCTGGCTCAAGACAGCTTACAAGCTTGCGATACCCTTTTGACTACGCCTTGAGTCTGACCGTACATCTACCTCTGACTACTCTCCTACCTGCTGATCTGCCCCGATAACGAGACCAGCTCATCGCCCTCCGCGAGCTATATGGATTATTTATATTTCAATCCGGTCAAACACGGATGGGTTAAGCGGATTAAAGACTGGCCGTACTCGACGTTTCACCGTTGTGTCAAAGCAGGTGTGTATCCGGTGGATTAGGGCGGCTAATGACGAAACCCAATCCATCACACATATCGAGTAACACCTACCCTCATCCGGCGCAATGTATTGCGCCCTCCGCTTACTCCATCACAAAAGGTGCAATTAGAAATTGAATTCACCTCCCATTGATCGTCAGCTCCCCAACTAGGTCGCAACACTTTCATCAACAAGCTTGTTCTTACCCTTTTTCATTTTGCTTTTGATAAGCCAGGTCGCGATTGCGGCCACCAAAATTAGCCCACCGCTCAGTAGAGGCCTAAACCATAACCAGGCAAATGCAATTGTTGCCATCGTAAAGGCGGCAGCCATAAGGAATGCGATTAGACCCGTACCAGCCTCGACAATATTACCAAATAATGGAACGACATCTGCCAGTACTGAAAGAGGTCTTAACAGAAGACTTAAGCCAATCGTCATCAGCATCAGCCCGCCAAAGCGGATTATCCATGTCAAAATCGTGTTACTTTCCAATGCCGTTTTAAACATCTCTCCTTGGCTAACTACGCCGTACTCAAGCAATAGTATTTTTCCACCAGACTGTGTTGTGTATGATTGAAGCGTATTGTTTGACTGTTGAGCGACGACGCTTACCGTTGCTGGCTCAACGGTTTCAAAATGTATTTTCATGTCCCCAATCTGGGGATTGGCGGGGTCATCTCCAACATAATATCCCCCATCATGAGGAATCACATTTGTATTGTCCAGCGGGTTTGAGATAGACGTGGGTTCTAGTTCAAGTTTTCTGAAGTTTGTCATTCGCTGAGTTAAGCTTGCGGGAAAACTGAAAGCGCCGAACGAAATATTATCGGCCTGCAGACTGTGAGCGCTATACGGCACATTACTTGGGTTCGGATATTGAGAACTCTTAAAATCGTCCGAATTTATTAGAAACGGACTCCAAACTTTAGTATAAGTATATTCTTTTATAGTTTTTTTCACCGCCCCCCAGTTGTTTTTCTTTTTCTGTGGTCACATCTTCTTCCCATTGGTATATCTGAACCTCTCGCTTCAGCCTGATAGCATTGACTTCGATGTTGAACTCTGGATCTTCCAAAACATCATCGGTTTTTACATCACCTGTAAGATGTACCGGTTTTTCATTGTTGGCAGGATCAATCGTGCTGGATTCAATATGAATTACGGAATCCGCACCTTCTTTAAGCGCCTTTATCCGGTCGATTGCTCTTCCCTCGTTCCAAACGAGAAGTGGAAAAGCAACAATAAACAGGATAAGCCCAAATATTATCCCTTTGAGCGCATTACCGATTCGGCGAAACCAACTATCCGTGGTTACTTCTGTAATACTGTCGTTGTTCATTTTTGCCTCCGAAATTGTCAATGAAAATGAGCAAGCGAAGGGCACAATAACCGCAGGGCATTGCGCCGGATGAAGTGATGACGCCATACTAATGGCGTATGCCCGATGATCGACGTGTTTATCATCCCGGCGGCACCTTTTTCTTCACCGTTAACTTGCTGCAACGCCAACACAATGATCACCTGGTTCGGCCTATCTTTGCTTTACGTCCAGTCGTACGAACAGTGAGTCAACAATACCCGTTCACTATCTGTGGATGGGTCATATTACCCGACCATCTGCATGGTATGATCAAATTGCCTGCAGCGGATTCGGACTATATCTTACGCTGGCGCTTGATTAAATCGCGATTCTCGAAATCCATCCCGAAGCAGGAATACCGCTCAGTGGTGAGACAACGCCGTGGGGAACGGGGCATCTGGCAACAGCGCTTTTGGGAGACGTTGATTCGCGATGAAAAGGCTTATTCAGCCTATATAGATTATTTACATTTCAATCCGGTGAAACACGGATTGGTGGGTGGCGTAAAAGATTGGCCCTATTCGACGCTTCACCGTTATGTGCAAACGGGTGTGTATCCGCTCGATTGGGCCGGCAATGACGACACCCAATCCATCACACACATCGAGCAACATTCTCTCTCATCCGGCGCAATGCATTGCGCCCTCCGCTTGCTTCGCAATTAAGCTAAGACGAAAGCTTATCCCCTTGAGTAGAGAAAATCAATCGAGTGACCCCAATGACCCAGCGGTGACCAGCGGTATCTAAAGACGCTTTGGTCTTTACGTTTTGCGCCTGGAGTATTTCAACAAGCTCGATGGGCACTTGCGAATATTCTAGTTGCGCTTGTATGGACGAATCATTTTTCATGGGTGTTATGTAACCAGTACTTCGAGGCCGTTCTTATCCACCAGATTCAATAGTTTTAGTGATGGGCCATTGGGTGACTTCTGACCCTGTTCCCATTTCTGTACGGTCGACGGACTGGTATTCAGATACTTAGCAAACACCGCTTGGCTGGACTTGGTCTTGGTGCGGATGCGTTTGATTTGGGCCGGTGTGTACTCTTTAATCGGCGGTAAACACAATGCATCGAACTCACGCATGGTTTGCGTACCCATAACACCGGATTGGTGCAAGCCCTTTGCGGTCTCATGTACTGTCTTTAAGAGTCTTTTACCCATTGTCGATTACCTCGATTAATTCACCACTGTTCAACACTTTTGCTAACTGGGCATTGCTGTAACCTAATAACTCTGCCGCTAACAACTTCAGTGCTTTCAACTCGGTTTGCGTAATATTGGCCTGTTCACCCTTGGCACATAAAGAACGTCTTTTCATCCAATCGGTAAGCCACCAGAGTGCGTAACCACCGCGTTTTCCCCGCCCTGCCAAGGCCACACGCTTTTTCAGCACATGACCGCCAAGATTCGCATCAATCAGTCCATTGACGATTTCATCGACTGCGATGCATAAGGCATTATCGGTTAGTTTCTCTTTCGATGCCCATCGGTGAAACGCTTTTGTTTTGAAGATACGCATCGTGATGCCGATATCGGGAAAACAAAAGTATAGCACTAAGTGCTATATACTACAATGACTCGCGCATTACGGACCACGCCACCTAAAAGATCTTTACAGATTCAGATTTTGCTGGGTATAGATCTGAAGCTTGAAGACGCCCACAAGATCATAAGATCAATCAATCGAGTGACCCCATTGATCTCTATTGATCTCCATTAATCGCGATCAATTAAGCAGTGATCAGGCACACTAAACGAAGGTTTTCCTAGTGCGTTGGTGAAAAAATCTTCTAACTTACAGTCAGCGCATATTCCGATCTCGATCAACTGTTCAAAAAAACGTATTTTTTGGAGTGGACCAAAAACATCGTCGGTATTAGTGTTAACAATCCAATACTCGCAGTCTTTTGAGTATTTGTAACGCGTAATGTCGTTAGAGTCTTTCACCGTTGATTGTGGTTGCCTGATGGCCAGTATATAGGGATCAGATCGGTGAATATCGAAAACTACGGAGTCAACGACCTTCGTAATTTCTCCAGTTGTGGGGTTCTTCTTGGATAGCCACCTTTCAAGATCAACTTCATACAGATAATAATTATTTGCGATACGAGGATTTTGCGCGAGGAAGTCCGCCCATAAAAATACCACCGCTATTACCATCAGCGCTATGAACGATACGACGCATGGTATGAGAATTAATTTTGACTTTGACATCTGCATGGGTACAAGTAGTCTTAAGGTGCATGTGGAGAAATTTCGTCAGAGTTAATCATCGTGGGCGTTCCGCTGTAAATGATATCAAACGGCCTCGGGTTGTAGCTAACGGATGGATCTAATGCGACCTGGACGCCGCCCACAGCCAGTGTAGTTACTTCCAAAATGTCAGTTGCTAGATTTCTTACAAATGCGGCTAAATTACTACCGCCAAAACTTTCTGGACCTAGCGTGTTGAAGTCGAAGGCCCCCGGCGGTATGAAGCCATCTGGTTGCAAAGCATAGTTTCCGTGAATGATATAGCTACCAGCTGTTCCGACAATTCTGCCGTTAACACCCACTTCAGTAGCCACCAAACTACTCGCATCTTGATGAACCACTCCCCCTTGCCCAGAGACGTACCGTTTGGCAGCCTGTATATAGGTCAGCTCATTACTCAAAAAATTCAAACCCGCCAAAGCCCCTCCAAGCACAGGATTACCGCCGCCGATATAAGATCCTGTTGCACCCACGACAACGGTCAACGCCCCTCGTAGGGGGATTGAAGCGATTCCACGAAGCCCAATTGTAGTTGCTTTCCCAAATCCACCCGCAAGCGCACCCGAAACAAAGTCCCCACCCGTAATCTCACCCTGAATGCCGCCCCAGGCCGCATGGGCGGCAATTCCACCAATAGTGGAGGCCTGGCTAATTGGGTTGAGTACCTGCGGTCCAACGTATCCTGCGGTTACCGCCGTCAACGCAATACTCGCAATCTGTCGGTATCGCCCCCGACTCCTTGCCCTCTGATACTTGATATATTGTTGGCTAAACCCATACGCCTGATTAATCAGCTTAACAGCACCCGCCAACTGCGCAGCGCTGACTCCGGCGGGCGCATCCACCCGGCCGCTGGCAATGCCATAGAGCATTTTTCGTTCGGAATCGCTTAAAAACGGTCCATCGTAGTTTCCAAAAGTCGGAGTGCCACGATTAATGAGTCTAACCACGCCGCGATCTTCATTAATGTGATAGGTCGGCGCGACACGTTGACCGACACTAAGCCCCAGGGCATTAGCGGCGGCAGCCAAGGCTTGATGTTCGTTTTGTTTGAGCGGGTTGAGATTCGCCAGTCCCGCATCCCCATTACCTCTGTCCAGGCCATGCCCGAACGATCCCGCATTTCCACTGGCCGGTAAAGCCACGGGTGCTGAGACTCGTTGGCATCACCGGCGCATGGGTCCAATCCATTTCACGCCGTTGACCCCAAGGGTCGAAACTCAATCGTTCGACGACATTGCCGTTTCCGTCGGTAATAACATCGGTCGAACCGAGATGGTCTTTGTGCAGGTACTGGATATTCTCCGTAATGCTAGTGGGTAGCTCTGCATGCTCCATTTCAATGGTGCTCTTACAACTTGAATTCACTTTTTCCTTGTAGACATAGTCGCAACAGGGAATCGCCGGTTTTCGATAAACGGTATTACGCGGAAATCGCTCGGAGTAACGGTCTTGTGAACGGCAATATGATAAAGTCAGCACGTCTTTTCCAGGCGCCTTGTTTATCCAATCCAAACCGTAAAATTAGACTGAATGCCAAACGACGCAAGGAAAAAAATACTGGTGACCACGGCGCTACCTTATGCCAATGGGTCTCTTCATCTAGGCACCATGGTGGGTTACATCCAGACCGATATTTGGGCACGTTTCCAACGTTTGATGGGGCACGAATGCCATTACGTTTGTGCCGACGATGCCCATGGCACGCCGATTATGGTCAAAGCCAGAGCCGAGGGTGTCACGCCGGAACAACTTGTCGCAGGCATGTTGGTGGAACATAAAGCGGATTTCGCTGCATTCCAAATCCAATTCGACAACTACTACACCACACATTCGGAGGAAAACCGAAAGTTCTCACAACACATTTTCGATTCGCTAAAGGCTAACGGACATATTGCCCGGCGCACCATCAAGCAGGCTTACGATCCGGTGGAAAATATGTTTTTGCCGGATCGTTTTATAAAAGGGGAATGCCCTAACTGCGGTTCACCCGACCAGTACGGCGATAACTGCGAGGTCTGCAGTGCGACTTACACGCCGACCGACCTGAAAAACCCGGTTTCGGCGATTTCGGGTGCTACTCCCATTGAACGTGATTCAGAACACTTGTTCGTCAAACTCGGCGACTTTCAAGATATGTTGGAGCAATGGACTCGCGCCGGACATTTGCAACCCGAAATCACCAATAAATTGAAAGAGTGGTTTGAGGTCGGTTTACAGGATTGGGATATATCGCGCGACCCGCCCTATTTCGGTTTCGAAATTGCCGGCGAAAAGGACAAGTATTTTTATGTCTGGGTGGATGCGCCCATTGGCTACATGGCCAGTTTCAAAAACCTTTGCGATCGCACGGATATCGATTTCGATGAGTATTGGGCACCAGACGCGCCAGCCGAGCTTTATCATTTTATCGGTAAGGACATTGTCTATTTTCATACCTTGTTCTGGCCAGCCATGTTGCATGGCGGTGGTTTTCGCAAACCCAGCGCTGTATTCGTGCATGGATTCCTGACCATCAACGGACAAAAACTATCGAAATCCCGTGGAACATTCATCAATGCGCGTACTTATTTAAACCATCTCGATTCCGAATATCTGCGGTATTACTATGCTGCGCGATTGAATAGCCGGGTCGAAGATATCGATCTCAACATGGATGACTTCGTGCAACGGGTAAACTCCGATCTGGTCGGTAAAGTGGTCAATATCGCCAGCCGTTGCGCCGGTTTCATCCAAAAAAGGTTTGACGGGCGATTGGCGAATAAATTGCCAGATAACAACAGCTACACCACGTTTGCTGAACGCGGCGATGTTATTGCGCAGTATTACCAGGAACGGGAATATAACCGGGCCATGCGCGAGATCATGGAACTGGCGGATAACGCCAATCAATATATAAACGACATAAAACCCTGGGAAGTGGCGAAAGACAGCACGCGCAGTGACGAACTACAGGAAATCTGCACCTACGGGTTAAATATGTTTCGTGTTCTTTTATTGTATCTGTCACCGGTGCTTCCGGGGCTCGCCGCTAAAACCGAGGAGTTTTTGGACACACAAATTCAGACTACCGATGCATGGAACAACCGTCATGAACCCCTGCTGAATCACGTTATTCAGCCATTTAAGCACCTCATGAAACGTATCGAGCTGAGTTCCGTGGAAGCCATGCTGTCCGAGTCCAGTGAAGTGGCGAACGTCGCAACCGAAAACGTCGGAGCGTCAAACCTGGAACCCATTGCCCCGGAAATAAAAATCGATGACTTTGCTCGTATCGACTTGCGCATCGCGCGTATTGTCGATGCGCAATATGTAGACGGCTCCGACAAATTACTGCAAGTGACGGTGGATATCGGTCACGAGAAGCGCAATATTTTTGCCGGTATCAAATCAGCTTATAAACCGGAAGAGTTGAAAGACCGTATGACCGTGGTAGTGGCCAACCTTGCGCCACGCAAAATGCGCTTCGGCACATCCGAAGGCATGGTTTTAGCGGCTGGGCCGGGTGGTAAAGATTTATGGATATTAAGTCCGGACAGCGGTGCGCAACCAGGGCAACGTGTTACTTGACAATAATGACCGAACAAAATGCCCTGGTGGCCAGGGTCGATGAATGTCTGCCACAGACGCAATGCACGCAATGTGGTTATCCACGCTGTCTTGATTATGCTCAGGCTATTATCAGCGGTGAAACCGAGATAAATCGATGCCCACCCGGCGGAGAGACGACGTTAACGGCCTTAGCGTCGTTAACCGGGAATGCCTACAAGCCGTTGAATACGGAATTGCGCCCTTATCCCGGCCGACTAGTGGCTCGAATTCGTGAAGCGGAGTGTATTGGTTGTGTCTTGTGTATCAAGGCTTGCCCGGTCGATGCCATCGTAGGTGCGGCAAAACTCATGCATACGGTTATTGCCGCTGAATGTACTGGTTGTGAACTATGCGTTGAACCTTGCCCTATGGATTGTATTGACTTGTTACCTGTTCATAACACGGCTTCTGGGAAATGGCTGCAATTTAGCGACGAGGAAGTGGGGCAATATCGCTATCGAGCCGAACAGCATTTCCGACGCCTCAATATCAAGAAGAAGTGTGCATCCTCAAAGCAACGGGACACAGCCGCACCAAAGATTGACCGGCAACAAGTCATTAAAGATGCTGTGGCCCGCGTGCGAGCACGCCGCAATGCCGAAAGCAGTCATCCTTGAACCGTCGTTAATCGATGAATGCAGAAAAACGCCGCGCCATATTCGAAATATTACGTGACGCCAATCCGGAACCAACCACCGAATTGGAGCACGCAACACCGTTCGAACTACTCATCTCAGTGATGCTGTCGGCTCAAGCGACCGACAAATCGGTAAATCTTGCAACGGAAAAGCTTTACAAAATAGCTAATACACCCCAAGCGATTTTGGACCTCGGTGTACGTAAACTGAAAAACTATATCCGGAACATCGGTTTGTACAACAACAAGGCTGCTAATGTCGTCAAAACCTGCAAGATTTTAATCGACGAACACGACGGTAAAGTACCAGACACGCGCGAAGCCTTGGAAGCATTACCCGGTGTGGGGCGCAAAACGGCCAACGTGATTTTGAATACCGCTTTTGGCGAACCAACCATTGCCGTTGACACACACATTTTTCGCGTCTGCAACCGTACACGGCTCGCACCCGGTAAAACACCACTGGCGGTTGAAAAATCCCTGTTAAAATTCGTACCCGGTGAATTTAAGCAACATGCACATCATTGGCTAATCTTGCATGGCCGGTATACTTGCACCGCACGCTCACCCAAGTGTGGTGAATGCCCGATGTTCGAGTTGTGCGAATATCGCGGCAAAACTGAGGCAGCAAAGGAAATTTAATATTACCACTGATTATAAAAGGGACGTTATCTAGTGAATCTATACGGACAAGACCGAACCGATATAAGAAACGTATTTTTCGACGCATGGGCAAAATACAATGCTGGAGAAGTACTTCACGGTGCGGAAAACACCATCGTTCATGTTGCGTTACAGCATCCGGAGTATCATGATGTGTTAGTAAACCGTGAAAAATTTTCGGATCGTGATTACCACATCGATGCGGGGGAAACCAATCCCTTCTTGCACATGGGAATGCACGTCACCATCATCGAACAGATATCTGTCGACAAACCCACCGGTCTACGTACACGATTCAGCCAACTGCTGCATAAGATAGGCAACGAACACGAGGTACAACACAAAATGATGGAATGCCTAGGCCAGTGGTTATGGCATGCACAACAATCGAGCCCCCCGCCATCTGAACAACACTACCTGGATTGCCTGCAACGTATTGGCTAACTCACTCATTTTCTCGATCTTCGGAAACTTTATTGATTTGTTATGGGTCGAAACGCGGAATAGCTTGAAAACAAAGTAAAATATTTCCTGATCTCCCAACCCATTTAATCTATCTTTAGTACATGAATATTTCAGTTTCCGGTGTTACACCGTCTGGCGACTCTATTTGCGAATTCACCCAAAAACTCGAAGACCATGGGCTGGGTCGTTTGTCCAGGGATGTGTTGAGCGAATTACAGGTAAATGTCGGCCGCTTATGTAATCAGGCGTGCGAGCACTGTCATGTCGATGCGGGTCCCAAACGCAGGGAAATCATGACCTGGGCGACCATGGAAAAGATCATCAGTTGGGCTAAAGACAATGCTATCAGCAAAGTAGATATAACTGGGGGCGCACCCGAACTGAATCCCCATTTTCGTAAATTCGTCGATGCGTTCGTTGATTTGGATACACAGGTCACTTCACGTTGTAATCTGACCGTATTGTTCGAACCTAACCAGGATGATCTCGCGCAATGGTACGCTGGCAGAAAAGTCCGCCTCGTGTGTTCCCTACCCTGCTACAGCGAAAAAAATGTTGATCAACAACGGGGTAAAGGTGTTTTTGACAAAAGCATCGAGGCATTGCAGAAACTCAACGCAGTAGGTTATGCACGTGAGGCTGAACTACCTTTGGATGTGGTGTACAACCCTAACGGTCCATTTTTACCGCCGGACCAATGCACACTGGAAGCCGAATATAAACTACGCTTGTTCGATGACTTCGGCATCGAGTTTAACCGGTTGTTAACATTGACCAACTTACCCATTAACCGTTTCGCACACTATCTGCGACGCACGAATCAGTTTGACCGCTACTACCAATTGTTAATGAACAATTTTAATGTCCAAACGGTACCGGGACTGATGTGCCGCCACTTGTTGAGTGTCGATTGGCGGGGCAAGGTTTACGATTGCGACTTTAACCAAATGCTGGATTTGCCAATTGAAGCCTCGCACGGCGACTATCTTTGGGACATTGATATGGGCAAACTCAAAGACGCAGGTGTTATCGTCGGCGCCCATTGCTTTGGCTGCACTGCCGGCGCCGGCAGCAGTTGTGGCGGGGCGCTGACGTAGCTGACAGCGGTGAGTCGTTAGCGTTCAGCTAGAACAAAGCCAAACGACTCGCTAAAAACAGAATGCTGATAGCTGAAAACGTTCTAGTGGTTATTCCCTAACACGCCGAATTTTAAAAACCGCTTCTACACCAGGATATTCCGGTAAAGCCGGAAACGACTGACGTTACCTGGCTATTTTCACCATAAATTCTTGTTGAAAATTGTGACACATTGTTACGCCAGTGCGTGTACAGCGACGCATGTGTAACCGTTAGGCGTAGACGCCACAAGGCTCTGCAAGCCATTTCAGGTAGTCCTGCCTACGTAACCACACCTAAGTAACCGTCTGAATATCCCTTCGGATTGCCATCGGTTGTAATACATCCCACGCGATCAGTCGCGTTTCACGCTTCGCACCTTCCGGGGTGTGTTGTTTGGGGGGAACGGAATGCGTGGATTTTGGCAAGAAAAGGGGTCTCGAGCCGGAACCCACGCAGACCGTATGTTTGTTTTACTAAACCCTACGGTGAACCTTTATTTAATTGACTGGGAGTGCAGTTGACAATGTTTGACAAAAATGTGGTGGATCAAAGCAACCATGACAATCAACAGGGGCTACACGGTGAAGTCGCGCCCGGCGCACCGTCTTGTGGCGGCCAGGCCCCATCGCGCAATGGCCGGCTCGACGATCGGCAACTCAGCGCCTATGTCGAGCAAGAAGTCACGGCAAAAAGGGCGGAGTTGGTCACACAAATCGGTGATCAAGACCTCGGTATCATGACGGAACACAACGCATGGCTAGGCTTGGAACTCTTGCGCCGCTTTGGGCAACGCCAAGGTCGGGGTATTGAAACCGTGTTTAAGATCAAGCAGCAGTTCTATAAATTCGCCGCCACAACGGTGCCGGTAAACTTTGGCCACTACCTCATTTTTCCATTAGAGCTAGCCTGACCGCGTTCATCTGGTTTTTACCGAAGACTTAGCCGGATAAACTACTAGAACACTACTTACAACAAGAAATATCACATTCCTTCTCATTCTCCGTGCCGAGTGGATTATTATCCTCGCGTTTTGCAACTCTCCTACCGGAGTTTAAATTTTTTGGCTTACACGTCGTTTAGTTCTTGGAGCACTGTTGGTATCAGTTCGGCTACCGTCGGGTGGATATGAACTGCCCGGGAGATGACTGTATAAGGTTGGTCGGTGTACATGACATCCAGTATGCAGTGGATTGCTTCATCACCACTAAGGCCTAGAATAGCTGCGCCGAGTATTTTGTCGCTGTCGGCATCCACAATGACTTTCATGAATCCTCGAGTTTCTCCGAACTCACGCGCACGGCCGACTCGCGTCATCATTCGTTTCCCCACGCGAATTTTATGCCCGGCATTTTGCGCTTCACGTTCAGTCATTCCGACACGGCCTAACGGCGGGTCGATAAATAAGCCATAGCACATGATGCGATCCGTCACTTTGCGCGGATCGTTGTCAAACAGATTGGCCGCGACAATCTCATAGTCGTTATACGTTGTATGCGTAAAAGCGCCACGCCCATTGGCTTCGCCCATAGCCCAAATATGGGGAACGTTGGTACATAACGAATCGTTGACTTTAATAAATCCCCGCTCATCCAGTTCAACATCCGTATTTTCCAAACCCAGATCATCGGTATTGGGCACTCGGCCAACGGCCAACAGGAGATGGGAACCAACCTCTTCATCCGGACCTTCCTCGCAACTGACACCAACCGCCATACCTGACTCCGTGGCGCGCACGTTGATGCACTCGGCCTTCATGCGAAAAGATACACCCTCTTGTTCGAGAATCTCGCGAATGCTTTCGGATACATCGTCATCTTCGCGCGGGATCAGTCGATCCTGCATTTCAACAACGGTGACTTTGCTGCCAAAGCGACGATACACCTGCGCAAACTCGAGACCGATGTAGCTGCCACCGATGATAATCAAATGCTCGGGTAACGTATCCAAATCGAGTACGCTGGAGTTCGTTAGATAGTCTACGTCGTTCAGACTTTCCCAATCCGGCACTCGGGCTCGGGCCCCGACATCCAAAAAAATGCGATCAGCGGTTATCCGCCGATCGTTAACTGTGATTGTTTTGGCATCGGCGAAGCGGGCGTGCCCGCGGATTAAATCGACATTGTCCATGTCCTCTAACCAACTGGTTACTCCTGCATTAGAAGCCCCAGCCACCTCGTCTTTGCGTGCTTTGACTCGCACCATGTCAACACCGATAGTTCCATCGATCTCCACACCGAATTCTTTCGCCCGCCGTGCGAGGTAGGCGACGCGCGCGCTACCCACCAATGTCTTGGTTGGAATACAACCGACGTTGACACAGGTGCCACCCACCAGCTTGCGCTCGATGATGGCCACTTTCATTCCTTCTTGATTCATACGACCAGCCAGTGCGGGTCCAGCCTGGCCCGTGCCAATCACAATCGCGTCATAGTGTTTTTCCATTACATCCTCCAGTTAGAACCTTTCTCAAAATAGTTGAGTGAAGGCTAGACGAGACTAAAACGCTCGAAAAAGCGCAGTGTACACGGCAATACATGAGCATTTTGAGAGCGTTTTTAACGACGTATCGGCAAAGCGTAGACATTTTGAGATAGGTTCTAGTAAGTTGTTTTCTAAAGCAGTGCCTATAATTCAGCAAAACAGTGTCCTTTTGTATCACTTGATTCTCACCTTATTTAGCTAAATTGGCCCGTTTACAAAGAATCCAAATTAATCTAACTAAAATTTGCCTTCCGACAATTACATTCGCTTAGCAGGACTTTTTTTCGTCCAGTCCTTCTCTCGCGGCATTCTACTCTCAATTATTCCGCTTCAGACTCTGGCGTTGACCGGGAATGCGCAGCGCACCAGTACTCTGCTTTTTGCCGTAAGCGCCGGCGGAATTCTGGCAGCCTTAGCAACACCCATCATCATTCAACGGATCGGGAACTACCTGACTTTTCTATTAGGATGCGCAGCGTTGCTTGTATCTGTCATTCTACTAGCTTCCGGCAATATCATGTTTTTCTCCTTCGGTTTGTTTTGTCACGTCTTCTCCATTGCGGCTACTGAGGTCGCGCTAACACTTTACGTTTTGGCCAAAGTGCCACGCCGTGAGTTAACCCAGTTTGAACCATGGCGAGTTTTCTGCACAGTACTCGCTTTGTGCATAGGCCCGTTTCTGGGTGTGTATTTGCAAAAGACATTTTTTCACGTCCTGCCTTTCGCGGTTAGCGCAATATTTGTTTTTCTATCCATTGTCTGCTTCCAACTACTGGATTTACATCGAGTAGAAATTCCCAAATCCCGATTACCGGACGTTAATCCGCTGCGCTATCTTGGAAGGTATTTCAAACAACCTCGATTAAACCTTGCTTACGGTCTCGCGTTAGCCCGATCTTGTTGGTGGACGATGTTCGTGATTTATACGCCGATCTACGCGGAGCGTTCCGGTCTTGGGGAGTTGATGGGTGCTGCGCTGGTTTCCATCGGCACGACCTGGACCGTATCAGTTCCATTTTGGGGATGGGTAGGCAGACGATATGGCGTTCGCAATTTATTACAACTGGGATTTTTCAGCGCAGGTCTACTCAGCACCTTGGTATATCTGTACGCGGGAATTCCCGCTGTCGCATCAGTGTTATTGGTAATCAGCGCTTTAGGCGCAACGATGCTGGATGGCATGGGTAATATCTTGTTCTACAGGGCAGTTCGGGCCCGCGAACGCTCCGAAATGACCGCCGTGTTTGTGACCTATCGCGATTTGGGTCAGCTACTAACCCCCGGTCTGTACTCCATATTGCTCGCCTTTCTCACCTTACCCGTTGTGTTTTCCAGTGCGGCAACGTGGATGTTTATTGCTGGTTATTTTTGCCGGTTTATTCCAAGAAGGATGCGATGAGGAAGTTGTGCGGATATTTCGCATTTCCCTAAACCAGTGTAAAACGTAGTCTGTGCCCGACAACCCGATTCCCATCCCCGAATGCCGATTGCCCTTACTTGATTTTAGCCAAACGTTGAATTTATGGGTAGAAGGGCGCTTCTAGCGTATCTACCTACGAAATTAACGGTTGACAAAAGCAAACTTCAACCCCATATTAACAATCAAGTGGATTGGGGGTTTGTCCCCGGTCGGCGTCCAGGCTTCGGTGGTTTGTCATCGGGGCCTTTCGCTTTTCAGGGCAAGACTTTTAGTCCCCATCCTAATATTTTACCCGTTGGCCCGCGCCTAAATTTCTGTTCAATGATGTCGTAAGCACGATTCTGTTGGGTAGAATCGAGCACGTGTCTACCAATGGGTTGAGCTATCAGATCAGCCAACTGAAGACCCGTTGAGTTTGTTTTCTTATCGACAAGTACAATATCAAAATTCTGCCAACGCTTGTTATCGCAAATACGCCGAAAAGCAAGTTCGAGTTCTTCGTCTTCTTTCTTACCTCTACACTCCACAACAACATGGGTCAATTTGGAAGCATCGCCCCTGTCGTTAAGAAAAAAGTATGAACGTTCTAAACAAAATTGTATGGCAATGTGGTAAGGATTGATTGGGTCAGTGTATTGATCCCGTAATTTGTCCTTATGAATAACAGACGCTACCAGCGTAAACGGTGCGTCCTGCACAATATTTCCAATATCTCTCATGAATTGTTTTTCTTTGTTGTCATATTGCAGAAATGCGAATGGAGTTTCCTGTTTCTTTATCTTGTTACGATGAAGAATGATTGTGTCGTGACCGAACCATCGAAACTTTAATTTCTGAACCTTTGGAACTGCGGTGTTTATGTAGTCACTCTTAGCAAAAATACAGAAAGCCAAAACAAAAACTGGATAATTTGGATCAATCGACTGCGGTGCTAATCCATGGTCACCACTTTCGTCTACGTAGATAACATAGTCACTGTACATCGGTACTGGCGAACGCTTCAATTCTCAGCTTGGAATTCAAAAATAAGAAGCGGTTTTAGTAACTAATTAAATTTGGGATAAACCACTACTGTCTGGGATGGTTCAGTTACTTCCACCTACCACTTATTCCGCAATTCCCTCAGCTTCAAAAACACTGTCTTGGCATCGGGGTTTTCCGGTAAGTCAGGAAACGATTGACGCAACTTGGCGATGACCGTCGGGCTTTGTAATCGGAAAAAGGTATTTACTTCTTTTTCCAATGCGAGATTAGTCACTAGTGCCCTGTCGGTGTCCTGATCTTTGACTGCTTCCAATAGACTTTTGGCAGCGAAATTATCCGGCTCGCGATCCAGCGTAAAGTTCAAGTTGTTTGCGATGTAGTCGTGGCCTGGATAAATCTTGGTGAAATCCGGTAAACGCGATAACTGTTCGGCAAAGGTCGAATACAGTTCATTCGGGTGACCGCCGTTGTGGCAATTACCAGCGCCCGCATTAAACAAAGTGTCACCACAAAATAACGCGGGCGTGTCGGTGTCTGACAACAGGCAGACATGGCTCATGGTATGTCCGGGTGTATCCAACACTTGCAAGGTCACGGTCTTGCCCACGCGAATGTCGTCGCCAGCTTTTAACGGCCGGTCAATGCCCGGAATCGTCTCCAACGCCTTGTAATGTGCGAGTAACTTTGCACCGGATGCGGCTATCACCGCTTTATTTCCACCGGTATGGTCACCGTGCTCATGGGTGTTCAATACTTGCGTAATCTCCCAGCCCTTTTCTTTAGCCGTACCCAAGCATTTACGATGATCTAGCGGATCAATTGCCAAAGCTTCGCCCGTCTCCGGGCAGGCAATCAAGTAATTAAAGTTACGATAAGCGTTGTTAGTCCAGATTTGTTCGACAATCATATGAATTCGACCGTTTAAAACGTTGCATCATAACATTAGGCGATATTCCGGTTGAGCAAGCGCTGACGCCGCACCTCGAATAAGATGACGCCAGCACTCACGGATACGTTCAAACTACTAATAGCGCCGGACATGGGAATGCGAACTAATTGATCGCAATGCTCACGGGTCAAACGCCGCAATCCCTCGCTTTCCGAGCCCAATGCAATGGCAATAGGTCCTATAAAATCAATGGTGTCATGGGAGTAAATGTCCACATCTGCATCATCGCTGGCGCCGGCAATCCATATTCCGGCTTCGCGTAAATCGTCCATTGTACGTGTTAGATTCACAACCCGGTAAATGGGAATGATTTGACTGGCGCCGGCCGAACTCGCCTGAACTACAGCGGTGATTGGACTGGCGTTATCTTTCGGAACAATCACCGCATCGACACCTGCCCCCTCCGCTGCTCTTAAACACGCGCCAAAATTATGCGGATCGGTTATTCCGTCTAATATTAGTACTAGTGGATCGTGGTCTAATTGTTCAAGAAGGCTCGCGAGATCATTAGCATCATGTTCCGCGTACACCGAACGCGCGGCTACGCCTTGATGCCTTGCGTAACCGGTTATCCGGTCGAGATGGGTTTTGCTGACCTGGTCAACCGATATCCCCGCACCATTAGCGGTCAACAACAACTCGGCAATACGTTTGTTCCGTTTTTTTTCGTCGACCAATACCTCTAGCAAATTACCGGGTTTGTGCCGGAGCAGTTCGGATACAGGATTAATGCCGTAGACGACGGTTTCATGGGAAGCGTCCTTTTTCATCGTGATTTTCTTGCCCGCTTTCTAAGCGCAGTTTTCTTTGCTTTTTTAGTTGCTCTCCGGGTGGATTTCTTCGAACGTTTCGTAGGCTCATTCAGTTCAAAATCGATTTTCGCCTCGTCGAGATTGACCGCTACAACGCGTATATTCAATTTATCACCAAGCCGAAAAACACGTCCGCTGCGTTGCCCCACCAACTGATATTTCAACGGATCGAAATCGTAATAATCATTACCCAAAGCGGTGATGTGTATTAATCCTTCGACAAACACGGCGTCGAGCTGCACAAAAAGCCCGAAAGCGGTAACTCCGGACACGGTTCCGTCAAACGTATCGCCAATCTTGTCCAACATATACTCGGCTTTCAACCATTGTACCGCGTCCCGTGTTGCATCATCCGCCCGTCTCTCGGTAAATGAGCAATGATCCGCCATTTCTGGTAAAGATAAATGCCGCTCCATCAGTTCTGTTTTGTGTTCTTTATGCATCAAGGTCTTTATGATCCGATGTACAACCAGATCGGGGTAACGTCGAATGGGTGATGTGAAATGTGTATACATTGGATAATTCAAGGCGAAGTGTTCGCCTTTCTCGGCGCTATACATGGCCTGACTCAAACTGCGTAACAACACTGTTTGTACCAGATCTTCTATTTCCGGGCGCTTGTGCAACTCGTTTACGCTGTTGGCGTAGTCCTTTGCACTCGGTGAATCGCCACCACCCAGACTTAGTCCCAGACCCGCCAGAAACTGACGTACTTCCATTAGCTTTTCGGTACCCGGTGCATCGTGCACCCTATAAACCGCACCGCCACGGTGTTTGGAAATATAACGAGCGGCGGCGACATTCGCCGCCAACATGCATTCCTCGATTAAACGATGGGCGTGATTACGGTGTCTTGCGCTAATGTTTTTTATGCGCGAATGTTTGTCGAATTCGATATAGGCTTCGGGAATGTCTAAATCAATCGATCCCCGTTTTTCCCGCGCGCGCAACAACACCTGAAACACCGCGTACAGGTTATCCAACTGTGGTGCAACGTGTTTATATCTTTTTAGCGGTTTTGTATCCCTATTATCGAGATATGCTGCAACCTGAGTGTAGGTAAGCCTTGCATTCGAACGCATGATGCCTTCCAAAAACCTGGTGGACTTAACTTCGCCGGTTTGATTAATCCGCATGTCGCAGACCATGCACAGGCGATCCTCATCCGGGTTGAGCGAGCACATACCGTTGGACAGCGTATGCGGCAACATTGGCAGCACGCGGTTTGAGAAATAAACCGAATTACCCCGTGCGTAGGCCTCGCCATCCAATTCCGTGCCCGGCCTGACGTAGTAACTCACGTCGGCAATCGCTACCAGCAAACGCCACCCCTTGCCCTTGGGTTCGCAAAAAACCGCGTCGTCAAAATCCCGGGCATCCTCGCCATCAATGGTGACCATTGGAACATCGCAGAAGTCCGTGCAACGGGGTAATTCTTTCGAAATGTCTGCGGCCGCTGCCTCTTTCGCTTGCCGTGTCACATTGCGCGAAAACTTATGCGGCAGATCATATTTTCGAATGGCGATTTCAGTTTCCATACCAGGCGCCATGTGATCACCTAAGATCTCGATCACTTTACCGACGATATGCCGTTTAACGATGGGATGTTCGGTAATTTCCACAACCACAATTTGGCCGTCTTTGGCCTTGCCGGATCGATTCGGTGGTATATGAATATCCTGGGGTATACGTCTGTCGTCCGGCTGTACGAAACCAATGCCTTGATCGATCAAATAACGACCCACGACGTGGGGATGACTATCGATCAACTCCACCACCGCACCTTCACGCCGACCGTTTTTGTCGATACGTAAGATGCTGGCCAATATGCGATCGCCATGTAACACGCGGCGCATTTGACGCGGCGACAAATACAAGTCGGACCCTCCTTCTTCCGGCACTACAAACCCATAGCCGTCGGCATGTCCGATTACCCGGCCTGTCAGCAAATGCATGTCTTTGGGTAACGCAAAACGCTTGCGCCGGTCTTGTATGATTTGTCCGGCGCCCTGCATACGTTGCAAGCGGCCGTTCAATGCATCCTTAGTTTTATCGCCGGACACATCAAGCAAGGCACATAACTCCTCAAACCGTGCGGGCTTGCCGAGTTTCGACAGGGCAGCGACGATGCGGCTACGACCAGGTATAGAAATTTTTGACGATTTTCCCGGACGATTGGCAAATCGTTGTTTTTTCCTTTTGATTCGACTCTTGTTGTTTGATTTCATTGACATAATGTAGGTGCGTCGGTAGAGTGCCGCCTCCCGCGATGGGACGCCAGGCACGTTCGATGGCTGGTACTAGCAGGGCCGAGGTGGCGGAATTGGTAGACGCGCTAGCTTCAGGTGCTAGTGGGGGCAACCCCGTGGAGGTTCAAGTCCTCTCCTCGGTACCAGAAATTACCTTCAATACCCCCTCTAAGCATATAATAAATAGGCTTATCGATGTTAATCCTCTTATGGGTGCCCACCACCGCAAACAGCGGCAAGGCGACTTTCATTTAACTGTAGGCCGCGAGGATGTCAGCAATACGTTTTAGAAAAATAGCGTGTTCACACGCCTCTTCGGAAGAAAACGATTCGTCTAAAATTTTCACAGGTTCACCACGGACACCCGAACAAATACCGATGCGGTAGTCCTCATGAAGACGTTTGCACACTGTTACGTATTTGCCGGCCATTGGCGCACGACGAAATTTGTCTAATACCGTTCTTAAATCCTTACTGTGTTCGATTGGCGCTCTTCCATTGTGTGGAGGCGTTCCAACAGGATTAGCTCTATGCTCCTCTATCAAGCGTCGACGGGACTCTTCGTCAGCCAACAACGGCAATACATAGGTACGAGTAATGTAGTCATCGGTACTCGCATTTCCCTGGTTAGTTTGAACACCCGTTGGTTTATCTAACATTAGTTTTTCCTCTGTCTGGTCGTATCGCACCCTCTAACTAGGTGCAACGGCACGGTGCCGATTCGCCACGTTCCTGTTTAATACGCAACGCCTCTTGCCGCGCCAATTCCGGTGTGGAGAAAACCTTGTTCTCGAACAACAAAATCGGTTTTAAGCGGTCCGCATTTAACTGACCCACACACCACTCTTCATCTGGTTTTGTGCATACCACCATGTAAGCACCTGGAATCGGACCATAGCGTCTGTTATTCAATACAAACAGACATTCGGCCAAATCATTGAGCTTGTCGATATCAAGTTCTTTTAATACGGCTCTCTCCAATTCATTCGGCGGCGCTAAACTCGCACCCATGACTTGTTTACCTTCCGGTGGCTCCATCATCGCTTCGGTTGATCTATCTCGCATGCTTCTTACCTATTTCATCGCGCCGGGGTCATGGTAAAGGACCGTCCTTAAGAAACCCTCTGATCGCATTCTCAAGAATACGTGATACGTTATTTTCATAGTTATTGTACGAAAGACTGCCGCACCATGATAGCGAACCCGGTGCGAATAGCGCGCCATCGTTCGGCGTTTTGTAATAAATCATGTCGGCGCGCACCTGGGGGTTCTCGGTACCGCCTCCATAATATCCACGCACGGCAAAATGTATTTCCTCGTTGACCTGCAGCATGAGATTGGTGTGACCTTCTGACCGCGCCAAAAGATAAGCGTTGTGGGGTGTCCCGAATTCCAGATCATAACGGTCAAGCTCCAGGCCAGCGGCACCACCGCCAACCAGGCCAAAATCTCCGATGACTTCATCTTCCCCAACGCCCCCAAAGATCCATGCACACTCTGGGAGCCTGCTGTCCTCTTCGCGCCGGTAGTACGACGATACGTCAAAACCATACGCGGTAAACGTCAGACCGCATACCTTGCTGGGAATTCGCCCACGTGCACGCCACATTCCGCCGAATTTTCCATCGAAGGCATTATTGTACTCGCCTGGGTTTGCCGTCCAGGCCCGAGTGCCCGCTTCACCTTTGCGCACTTCGATGATATTAAAGTTATCCGGGTGATATTCACTACACCAGTAAAATCCATCAGCGCCCAGATAAATCCACCTCCCGCCTTCGAGTTGGTACGACTCATAGGCGGCATACATTTTTTCCGACGTGTATTCCGGATGACTGCCGGTGAGCACGACCCGGTAACGATTAAGCAAATCCACACCTTCGCGGTGCAAATCTTCGTCGGTGTGCACATCGAATTCGATATCTTTCTCCTCTAACCAGTCGGTAAGATGTAAGTCGCCGTTCAACTGCCACAGCGACGGTGACAACCAATGCCGGTATTTGGGCCGCATATTCAGAATCGGACGCAAGCGTGACGAATAACACACACCGCTGCCGTCAGAATGTAATGAGTAAGTCGATAGGCCGTACTCCCTATGCTCATTTAAATACAAGTCCGAGGCATTCATTACCGGAACTTTTCCAGCCAATAACTGCGCAACGACGGAGTTAGTCCCTAGATTATCGTTGGAATAAGCCATGTAACTATTGGTCGGTAAAATCAACGCCAACCGCGCGGTTGTTTGCCCTTGTGGTGGGCGCACGACAAAAGGGATATAGTCTTCAGTTTCAGGTGAATCTTCGCCACCAATACGAAGCCGGGCCGCATAGATACCGCTTTTCAACCCTTCTGGAACGGTGTACTCAAAATCGACCTCCCAGCGCGCATCGTCGATATCGTCGTCGTGAAAATGAATGGCACCGTATTCCTCCGGTAGATGGTGATAAACAATGTCATCCGCCGTCCAATTAAATCCCGTCATTCCCCGTGCCGGCAAGTTGATCGCGTGGCCATTAAGCACATTCGGCGACGTGTCGATAATGTAAGTCGAGGCGATGTTATTGCTAATGTTGGCCTGAAAATCCCACGCACCGACAACATCATTGCGTAAATCCGCCGGACAGCCTTTGTAACCACGCGCCAGCGCTTCTATCTCCGCTTTGGATAATGCGCGGCGGCTCAGACGGGGTCTGTCAATTTTTCCGTTGTAAACATTTGTTTGCTCGGGAAGTTCTACGGGTTGTATGGCTTCTTTGTAGTGAGCGCCGTGGATTGCCCTCCCGGATCGTTCAACCAGAGTGGATGCCGCCATGAGAAATGGGGCGTCATTTGAATCCGGTTGCATGCTACTAATGGATTCCACGGCAGCCGTCGTTTCATCGGCTGGGTGCAATAACGACATCCCGAGACCACCATTGGTAGGTGTCACGACGGGTTCTTGATACAAAATTACTCTGCCACTATCGGCATCGTAACTAGCCGCTGCAAGGTACCAAACTTTTCGCAACAACTTTTTCCCGGTGGACAACCTCGTTACCGAACCGTTGCCATCACCTATTTCTACCGACAGACATCCTTCGTCATCAATGAACAACCCATAACCGCTGCCACGTTCTTCCGCCCATTTGGTAAGAATACCCTGACGGCCTTTACTCGGCGTGGTGGGAAATATATACGCTTGTAGTGTAAAGTTTTGTAGGTGAAACCTGTCGTCTTGAGGAATGACTACATAGGAACCGCCATGTATTCGTTGATTTCGTCCGGGATAATTCATGTTGCAGTTCGCGGTAATTTCCTCTTCTTTGTAGCCCGGTCCTTCGGGATTCGTATCACCGTGAATCAAACGCACCATTTGCGCTTCGTATTCCTCGTTGTTTTCGGAATTAACGTAAAACTTGATGCGGTCTCCAGGACAAACCGAATACCGATCGCTATATCCTGTAATTCGTAACATCATTTACCCTCTTACGTATTATTCGTTTAATAATTTGAATAGCTGGCGTGGCTTTCAATTTCCATTTCCGGTTCGGTTGACATCTCCATTTTGTAGGCGAGATACCAAATCATGCCCACACCCAACGCCCACCAAATAATTTGCCATGCCCATATCGAAGGCATGCCAAAACTCCAAGCCTCGTAACCGGCATTCGGTTCGCCAAACAAGATGTTGCCGATGACGGAGCCTGGACCTATAGCAAAGAAAACCCAAACCATGAGCATGACCCATGCGACGGGTTTCATCCAACGTCGATAAACTGTCAGTGAACCATACTGTTTGAGAAATGCGTGAAACCCCTCACGTCGGGGCCGATCCGTGTCTTTGCGTGTCAGAGCGGATACCAGAAGACAAATGATGACATTGAAAAACATTCCCCAAACGGCGGAATGTATGGTCCAAGGCCAACGTCCCCAAGGTAATGAGTTGCCTGTGAGTTTCTGACCTAGTGATTCGGTCATTACCACCGCGATAAGACCGGCGAATAACCCTAAAACGGCTGCTTGACGTGTAATCCATGGGAACCAAGTGATCGCTAAAAGGCTTGGCCAAAGTTGAAAAGCAAATGCGATGGCAAGCCCGCTCAACAACACCGTCGCTTCCATAGAAAACGTCGCCAACAACATTACAATGAGAAACAATAGTCCGGTGCACAACCGTCCGACTAACTTTTGTTTTGTATGATCTGCGTCATGGTGCAAATAACGCACGTAAATATCACGCGTGAGTATCGTGCCCGTCGTCGACATGAAAGCCGCCCCCGTTGCTTGTAGCGCCGCAATAGCGCACACCGCTAGAAACCCTATTAACCACGGCGACCGCTCACCAACTAGTTTGATGTAGTATGGAACCAGTTCATTTTGCTGATGCTCATCCAACACAGGAAGCACCTGTGCTATCGTAAGACCCGCGTCGTTGACTTCGGCACTTGCGCCAAGTAAAAGCGCGCTCACGCCTTGAAAGGTAGCGAATACAAACATCATAATGCCGACACAACATGCGGCGCCCCATACTTGATGAATGGCAAAACCACGTGGTGATCGACTAGCGAAACCCCACGTAGAAAAATTCGGCGACGCCTGTATGCCCATAACCGCCATCATAAAAGTCATACACATAATGGCAGTCCACGGTCCACCGTCCGGCACTTCGACGCCCAATCCCGCTGTAAATTGAATAACACCGGGAATCGCGAAATAGCCAGGATAACTACCTCCGCCTGACCCATTCGTATTTCCCCAAAATCCCTGTAAATTCTGAGCAACAGCTGCCAAACTGGCATTTAGCGCGTCGAACCCGCCAACCATGTTTAATGCGTACAGCCCGAGTACCGTCGAGCCGAGAATAAACATGGCACACTGCACGACAGCAATTTTAGCAACCGCTTGCATACCGCCGGTCACGCAGTAGAGCAAAACGAAAGCCGATATGACCCACATCGCCATATCGCGCGGTATTGCTCCATTGGTGAGTTGATTGACTAAAAAACCGGATGCACTAAACAAAATGGCGACAAATGCGATACCAAACAACAAAGCGATGCCGACGGATATGATTCGCAATGTGTCGCCATTGAAATAATCTGTAAGCATTTCGCCGGATGTCATATATCCGAATCGTCGCCCCAGCATCCATTGTCGTTTAAGTAACACCACACCGGTCAACGGTACGGCGACGGCATAGAATGATGCATTGACAAATTGAAAGCCGTCACGAAACACCAAACCCGGGTGTCCGATAAAAGTCCAACCGGCGAATGAAACACCCGTCACCGCGAGAGCAAAAACCCAAGGCGAAAGATTGCGCCCGGCAAGGAAAAAGTCACTGGCAGTATGGGCGCGACGTTGTGCGCGTATACCCCAAAAAATACAAAACGCCCAGTACAACGCGGCAAAAATCAAAATCCAGACAACACTATCTGACATGTACAAGTTCCATACTACCAACAGGTATCCAAGCACCTTCACTCATGCAAAAAAATTCAACTGCCAGCATTAACTAATCGCCTTTGGCGCTCGCGGCAACTGCGACCAAAACTCCGGATCGTGGCCGTAAAACATTCTTGCGCCTGCCCGCTCCAACTTGCGTAGTAACAACAAAGAGTCGATCATCTGACTGCGATTGTGAACCAGATGCGGCAAATGTAAGTTAGTTAACGATTCCTTGAAATAACAAGCATCTGCAGTTAACACCACGTCGCCAGAATCTAGACGTACTTTTAGTGACTGATGTCCGGGCGTATGACCAAAGGTCGGCACCGTCACTATGCGTCCGTCACCGAACAAGTCATGTTCACCGTTAACCTTCTGCACCAAATGGCCGTGTTCATAGTCCGCAAGCACATATCCATTCGCTTTTATGAATTCCGGTGTGTGCCCTGCTTCCCATTCACGTTCTTGGATAATAACTTTGGCGTTCGGCACCAATTCATTGCCGCCGGTATGATCAAAATGCAGATGGGAATTAATCAAGAATTCGATTCGATTTGCATCCACATCCAGTTCTTCCAAACGCGACTTTATGTCCTCACCTTTTCTGAAATGTACGCCAAAAAGATCGGCCATGAAGCCAATTCTTCCAGCGACATCATTTTGACATTGTGGATGCAAACCGGTGTCAAACAATACTTGGCCACGAGGATGATCAATCAAATATGCGGGTACTGGAAAATGTATTTTCCCCTCCTTGCCGGCGAGCATCATACTTACGTCCGATGTCAACCAACCGCAAGTCATTGCGTATATTTTTACCGCCACTTTAGTTATCTAGTTGTTGTTATTGCCGTAAACAGTAAACTGTCAGTTCCCGACTTTGTTTTTCAATCACCGGTGCGTTCGCGAATAACGCGTAGCGCTTCCTTTAGATAAACACGAAACACATCGTAATTCTCACTCATTGGAAAATGCCCGATATCGGTCATCTCTATGTATACACCGCCTTTAATCTGCCTGGCTGTGTTTTCAGTGGCCTCTGGCGGCGTCAAATAGTCATACGTGCCGGTCATCATAACGACCGGGCATCTGCGTCCCTGAATATTCTGCAACTCGCCACGTAAATCGTGATCGACAGAATAAAAATATAGATCGCCTTTGAATGCTTCCGACCCTTGAGAGTAGTAATGCCAGGTTAACCAACGGTCCATCTCCGGTGATTGTGGTGCCATCAAATCCCACACACCACTGGCGCATACCTGGGCAGCGTTTGCATGCGGATGGCGCCACCAATCCAGATAAAATCCTGGTGCATAATCGGCCGCTTCAACAGGAATCACAGCCTTGAATCGGTCAGGCCGACGCAATGCCAGTTGCAACGCAACATTACCGCCAAATGATGAACCCATGAATATCGGGTCTTTCAACTCAAGAGCGTCGCATAACTTTACGATGAAGTTGCAATAGTGTTCGGCCGTGAGTTTGTATTCTTCTTTCCACCACTCGGTATTGTGCGGCGGGTCGGATTTACCGTGTCTGGGCAAATCATAGGCGATGACGTTATAGTTCCGGGTAATTTCTTCATCTTCGAGTAATCCACGCCATTGGTGGTTATGAGCGCCGGCAGTATGCTGGCATATCAGCGGTTGTCCTCGCCCATTGTGTAAATAAAAAACTTTGTACTCTTTGCCATCCACATCGATGGTGACGTAGCGGCCAGTTACGGGTGAATGTTTTACCATTTTGTTATTCCTTGCGTATTTATTTTGACGATTTACACCGGCACGCCACTTTTACGCAGCAACTCGAACTGCACCGTGAAATTGCGAAGATTTTTCATCAAAACCAAATGATTACCTTCTATTTTCAAATCTTCGCAAAAACTCGCCGCCCAGATACCGTGAAACATGGGTCGGGGCATGGGTTGGGAAAACTCTCGCCAACTGGCCGCTGACGCACGTAATGCAAAATCATACGGATCCAGCGGTCCTGGGTCGGTGTTGATACTTTTTACCTTGCCGTCGTGCATTTCAATAATAACCTTGCACTCCTCCATATCGAACATAAACCTGCAGGTATAGTACTTCGCCATCGCCGCAATAGTTTCATCGCCGTTGGTCAGGCTTTCGTATTTCTTCGCCCAACTGTTGATATCTTGCTTCATAGTTAGTTCTCTTTATCGTCTAAACTGTTTTGTCGATAAACTTAAAAAAATGTCCATAATCAACCGTTTTTATTTTTTCTTGCCACCGCGAGTAAGCTTTTTGGCAGCCTCGCCGGGATCGCTGTCGTCCGTAACATCTTTATCGAACCCCCCGAGAATATTGCTAATGTTGCTGATCTCGCCCGGCGACATACCGATTTCGTGCAGTAGATTATCGACGAACGGCATTTGTGCGCGGTATCGCAATGCCGAATTCACGACGTTGTCCGCCAAGTTGCCTTTGGGCCCGCCGCCTTTGCCGTCGCCGTCTCCGGTGGGCGAACCTCCGTCACCATCGCCATTCGTTCTTCCGGGTTGGCCATTGCTGAAACCCGGCATACCGTTGACTTCGAGAATCTTGATGGCTTCAATATTCTGCATGGGCTTGACTGCCTCCCTGATGATGGAGTCGAGGTTTTTCGCCAATTGCATACGCAACGCGCTGCGGCGACTTGCATCGCTGCGAATGTTTTCCGCCTCGTTTAGTAACTGTTTGCCCGCCGCATCCACTTCGTAACGCAACTTCGCGGCCAACGATGCATATTTCTCCGCTTGTTCGCGTTCTTGTGATGCTTCCTTTTCCGCTTTAGCTAGCGTCGTCAATTGAATCGCCTCGCGCTCAACCTGTTGCGCTGCCTTTATCAATTCAATCGATTTTTGACGCTCCGCAGCTTCGAGTTCACGGGCCGACGAAACTTTTTCTTCTGCTTCCGCTAGCTTCGCTCGAACCAGTTCCTCTTCAGCATTCAAGTTAAGCACTTCCATAGATTTCTCGGTAATCGCCAAAATCCGTTCTTGTTCTTCCAACTCTAGTTGCTTGCGCTTCGCGATATCGCGCGCCTTGGTCTTTTCCTCGTTTTCAATACGTGCAGCATCAATGTTGTGTTGTTGTTCGATTTGTGTTTTCTTGACATCTTCCTGGGCCTTGATTTGCGCTTGTTCGGCTTCGCGGAAGCGATCAGCCTCCTCTCTCACAACATCAGCTCTTTGCCTCGCTCTGCGCACTGCAATTTCTTCTTGTTGCATCAATCGTGCAAACTCGTTTTCTTTTGCGATATTCAGAGTTTCGATTTCCGCCTCTAGGTTTTTACGTTGAATGGCAATCTCTGTATCTTTTTCCACTTCGTTACGTAATTTGCGCCTTTCCTCGATTTCGAGAGTTAGCTTGTGCTCTCGTAACGAACGTTCCACTTCAATGGCTTGTTGTTGTGAAATACGTGATTTCTCCACCTCCTCGTCTGCTCTGATTTGCGCTTCTTCCGCTTCGAGTTCTTGATTCGCCCGTTCAACCGCCATGTCCGTGCGTTCTCGCGCGCGCTGTTTAGCTATTTCCCGTTCTTGTTGTAGACGCGAGAACTCGCTTTCTTTATCGATCTCCAACGCCATTTTTTCCGTCTCCAGATTCTTGTTGCGAATTTGGATGGCGGTATCTTGCTCAATATCGTTACGTTTTTTCTTACGTGATTCAATTTGCTCGGTAAGTTGAGTCAGACCCTCAGCGTCGAAGGCGTTAGAAGGATCGAAAACCTCCATATCGGCCTGGTCCAGACCGGTCAGCGACACTGTTTCCAACTCCAGCCCGGTTTCGCTTAACGATTCTTCGACCAAACCCTTTACCGCTTTGGCATACTCACCGCGTTTCTCTTGCATGTCCTCCATGGTCATTTGCGCGGCTACAATTCCCAACGCGTCAACAAACCGGCCTTGCACCAATTCCTTCAGGCTATCGGGTTCCAGCGTCCGGTTACCTAACGACCGTGCGGCCGTGGATACCGCTTCATTGGTGGGTGTCACGCGAACAAAAAACTCCGCGACTAATTCGACACGCATGCGGTTCTTGGTAATCAACGATTTTTCCCCGCCACGCCGTACTTCGATACATAGGGTACGCATACCCACCATGGTGACGTTATGAATAATGGGCAACACAAATGCACCACCACTAATGACGACTTTTTCGCCGCCGAGTCCGGTACGTACAAAGGAGGTCTCCTTGGACGCGCGCCGGTATAACCAATGTAACAAATAAACCGCAATGGCAATGGCTAGCGCTATCAGGATGATGACAGCAATAATGTCCGCACCGGTCATAGTTTCATACTCCTCAAAAAATTATTCTGCTTCAGCGTTAATTACTAGTCGTTCTCGTATCTCTCATTGCAGCTCTGTATACAACAAAACCGAAAATTATCTTATTCAAAAAATCCGCCAAGTTATAAATAATATTCAAACTGTTGGTGTCCACACCGCCTCCCAGATTGTTAATGAAATAACCGAGTGGATAAATTGCCCAACCAATAGTCACAATCAGACGTAATCCGTTAAACGCTAAATGTGTCGCATCGTTTCCGCTTTTGGCATTCACTCGTCCCGCTTCTCCCATGTACAACTCACCGAGAATATATAACCAACCCACCATGCCGATAATGAATCCCAACGTCGCACTCATATAACCTGCGGCACCGAGGAATTCGCCGATTACCATCACCAGTGAGCCGATTAATAACCTCCAAAACAGCGCAGTGGATGCGGTAGTAACCGCGGTCAATATCAAATAAAACAAGACGATTTGCATAGGATGGGTGAGCACCCAGTCCACGTAACGCAGAATAATCGGTGCCTCACCGGTGCTTACCCACATGTCACGGATGAAATAGTAATGAATAGCGGAGACCAACATCACCACGCCGAGTAACGTCATAGTGGTATGCCATCGACTCGAAACTTTGTTTCTTTCCAACAAGAAGAAAATGGTGGCTCCTATCATTGCCATAGACAGCAACCAAAATGTTCCTCCTACCACATCAGTTGGTAACAGCATTTTATTCATGGGTTCTCTCGCTCTTATCCATTTTTTTAAATTTGTGTGCGTATGTGTGGGGAACGCGCATATAACGCTACCATGGGCAAAATGATCAGACCAAATATAAATTGTTGACTCTCAAAGCTCAGTCCGATACCCACTAAGAAAGAAGTCAGCACTTGTAAAACCAACACGCCGATTACCGTAAAACCGTACCCACCCCAACCACCGAGTAATGAAGTTCCGCCTACGACGACGGCAGCTAAAGTCATAAACAAATACTGATCACCAACGCCGATGAAACCACCGCCACTCCACCCCAGCAACAACGCACCGGTAAATGCAGACACCAAACCGCTAATGGTGTAAACGCCCACCCAATAACCACGTTCGGAAACCGATAAGCGTTTAGCCGAGGTACGGCTGCCGCCAAGCGCGTAGAGATTGCGTCCCCACGTGGTGGTTCGCAAACCCACAATGAGTATGATCGAGGCAATAATCCAAATTATTGCTACCGGTGGAAAGCTCAGACCAAAAAACACACCGTTGACCGACGCAATATTTGACAGCCAGTTCGGTACCACGCCAAATACATTACCTCCAAAGGCTGTACCAATACTTGTCAAAATCTGAGTGCCTCCCGAAACGGCGAACCCAACGCCTAGGGTAAGAATCAACGCTTGACCTTGCAGACGAAAACTCAACATACCATTGATGAAACCAATCCCGGCACCGATTAGGAGAATGGCAATAAATGCTATCCATGGGGGTGCGCCTAGCGTCAGCAAATACATTAAACCGATATTGGAGGAACCGATAACAAATGGAATGGATAGGTCCAGACCTGCTAGCAACACGACCAATGTCTGACCAATACACGCGAGTCCAAGAAATGATGCAAACACCAGCATGGATTTGATATTCAAAGTGGAAAGAAAACCTTCCACCACTAAAGAACCGATTACAAAAAGCCCGATGAGAACGGTTATGCCAATAAATGCGCTTTTGTTTATCTTTGCGCGTTTATTGATGATGAATGAGACTATTAAAAATGCTATAAGCACTAAGACGGAAAGAAGATTGCGCCATTGAAAAAATCCGTCGATAGCGAATGCACAGGCAATCAATATCGCCAATAATATCAACAACCAAATAAATCCAGCTTTGTTTCTTGAAATCAACGAACGCAGATAACTCGTTTCGTATTCACTATCAAGGGATTCACGCTGCTTGAGTGACTGGGCACCACCTCCTGTAGTGCCAAGGGCGGCCGTGTCTGCAGGATGAATCCAACGTACGGAAAAATGATGCCAACCCCACGCAATCAACGCAAAAACGGCCAATCCATAGAACACCATATGCTGCATGGGAACATCGTCGATCCAGCCCAAAATAGCACTGATAACGGCAACGATAGCGGCAATAATGAAACCCAACCATTTATAAAATGAAAAAGCTCTTCGTTTCATTGATTAGTTCCGATTGGGTTCACCGACTAGCTAACCTCGCCATTTACTGATTGATACGTTTCGACTCTGACCAATTTTGTATGTGCTGATAATGTGCATTACATTCGGTGCTGAAATCGTAGCTACGCCAATAACTACAAGAATTTTCCAAAGAGGCGTTCCGATCACGTAAAACAAACCAGCCCATATCAACACTGTCGGTACGACGATATACCAGTAACGCCAGAAACTGCGAAAACTGGTTTCGCCCATCGCGATACGTAAAAATATGTGCAATAAAACAATGAGCAAAGCGCAATAAGCAAATTGCGCGAACATAGTGATACCTGGGGTATCCACGTTGACTCTGATGGGACCTGCATATTCCAAGACGGGCGTAGCCAATGGTTCAACGCTAATCTTGAATACGGGGTCCGCATAGCCAGCCGACGTTTGTGCTTCTACAGCATCGGTGACCGACGTACTGGGTTCAGTAAAAAAGTACACTGCGATTACCGCCAATACACCCATACAGGCGATAAAAATATTCGATACATCACGAAACCGCGTATGCACCAAAGGCGCGGCAAGCGTGAATAACAACACACCGACCAACATAACTGCGTACACCTCCCCCGCTAAAGTACCCGAAAAATAACCTTGACTGGAACTATCAAAAAATAGCGCCCCGATGGCTACTACAGCAACTACGACCGCAAACAAAACCATGGCTATTCGTTTTGTCTGCATTGTGACTTGAGGCAACATCACTAAAATTATCAACGACGCGAGTAGCACAACGCCGCATATGGTTATTAGCGCGTAAGCCGTTTGCCCCACAGGCGCACTAAGGCCACTCGTTTTTTCCATGGTTTGCAATACAAAAAACTCGGGTACATAAGCATCTAATCCCGTTGTCGCTTCTTGCTTCACTTCTTCTTCAACGGTTCCCTCATCGGTATCCGGATCAAAAATCAATCCCAAACCGGTAACGGCCAAAACAATCATAAACCCGATCATCGGCACGTTAACATTTTTAAACAGCACACGAAATGCATATACGGCTGCAACCACACCTATAATGACAAAAAGAATATAGGTTCCAGGTGAATACGCTTCACTGGTAGCCGCGCCGGTGACCTGAGCCACGCCACCATCGGAAAGAACCACAAAAGACGAGCTCGATGTAGCGACTAAGGGTTCCAGGGTCTGATCCATAGACGTGTGCATGATCACACCGAGTGCGATGACAGCCAATATCACGAAAAACGTTAACGGCGAAAGATGACGTACCCGTTTTTGTATGTATGGCACAGCAACACTAATTAACAAGGAGACTACCAACATGACACCATAGGCCAAATCGGTAACAAAACTTTGCACCATGCCAAAACTAAATGTCGATAAGGCGTAGGTGATTAAGTAAATATTCAGCGCACCCAATAAGGACCCGAATGCACCGCCCCGTCCCCCGGCTAGATTAGCACCGCCCAATACCAAAGCGGTCACCGCCATTAAAGTATAAGTCGTGCCCTGGGTCGGGTCTCCGGAACTGATTAAAGACGTAAAAGTCAACGCAGCTAGACCCGCGTAGATACCACCTATTGCATGTGCACCCAATCGTACCCAGTAGATCCTGACTCCACTGGTATAGGCCGCTCGTTCATCTGAACCCATCATGCGCAAATGACCAAAGAACGCAGTGCGGGCTAATAGATACCAAGCCGCCGTGGCGATAATGAGTATTACTAACACCGGGGAAAATATGGTAGTACCGCTGCCCCAGGGAAACATCCAGTCCGGTGCCACACCACCGGGCCGTGGCATGATGACGAGGTTCATTCCAACCAGCGCCAGGTAGCCACTTAGTGAGACGATAATCGGTTGAACTCGAACAAAAATGATAATCAAGCCTACTAATATTTGATAAGCAACACCCACACCCATAGCGTAGAGAAAAAATGCAATGGGAGATTCCATAAACCCGGCGGCAAACAACTGAATCATGCCGACGTTGATAAAACCTATTAACGGGCCAATGGAAAGATCCACACTCGCGCGCCCCGCCATAACGATGATGGTTAATGCGTAAGTCGCCAATATAAGCGGTGCGACTACGATGACCGCGCTACCGATACCCGCACTGGAAATTAAATTGGGCCCTCGAATAACTGCGAATATCAATAAAGCGAAAAAGATCAGTATCGGCACCATCAGATAGGTGTTAGTCCCGGATCCGGAGCGTTTCGGATCCGCACGATCACTATCTGGTAACGCGACGGGCAGTTGTTCCGCGGTTGTTGTTATCCAGTTAGTCATGCGTAATCGTTTCGGTTAAAAGTAGCGAATTTTTATATCATTTCTGTCCTTGCTATCTTTTTTCTTTTCAGTCCGTTGCTTATCAAAATCAACTATTTTTATGTATTTCACGTCGGCTCCGGTAAGCGATGTTCTCGCCGGTCGTGAAATGCCCATCGTTGTGTTTCCGGAGGTCGAAGCAGTAATTTTTCTATCGTCGGAAACCGAAGAGTCGCTATGCGGGTTCATGCTTCGTCGTTCCGTGTTCGGGGAGTATGCCGGCGCTCGCACAATTTCAACTGGCTTATCCACCAACTGTTCGCGTACGTTTGTAAGTTGCTTGGCATTGCGGTTACTGCGCAAACTTTGTGTTGCGGTGGTGTCCACTTCCAACGTCTCGGCGTCGGTAATCACCACACCATAATCTTCGCGTGCACCCTCTATTGAAACCAAATCGTTCTTTACATCCCAGACGACTTTTTCAATGGGTCTCTCGAACGGATCACCATGCCCCCCGCCGCCAGGATTCATATTGGACGCCGTTTCTCCAGGATTGATGGTGGCAATCACATTTTTACGCACGACCTCAATATCGCCACCTCGATTGAATTCAACCCGTCCGACTTTAGATTCCACCATTGCCGATTGAGCCTTGGCCGCTCCCATGGCCGGTAGACGCCGTCCTTCGCCAAACATCACGAATGTCATGGGTTCATCGATGGGTTCCACCTCCCAACAGGTACCGGAACCGCCGCGAAACTTGCCGGCGCCACCCGAGTCGATCATTAAACTGTAACGGTGTACGATGATCGGGTAAGAATGTTCAATCAGTTCAACATCGCCGGAGGCCAGGGCGCCCATACACGATTGCGGCCCACAGGCATGCCAACCATCTTGCTGTGGTGTAGCACCCGCACCGGAGATTAACGTCGCTAAAACCATGGTGACATATTCTTCGTTGGTTCTTGAATCCCACCCGGCAATATTGCATCCGTTAGTGTGTCCCCAGGTTGCACTGACCTTGGCCGGTGCCGCCTGTTCAAAGGCCAAACGCACAGCATCGGTCAACGTCTCCATGGGCGTTGTCGTGCAATTAACGTGGGGCGCAGGTTCTTCGGCATTACATAATGTGCCTTTTTCGCCCATATCCACCGACACACAACGATAAAGGCCTTCGTTATACGGTGGCGGCAATTGTGAGAACATCATTACGCCTAAATACACACCCGAGTAAGAATTGCCTTCATAGGAGTTAATGAAATACGGCACCTGCGGCGGGCTGTTGATGCGTATGTGACAGGCATCGTCTTTGATGGTCAGGTTGGCAGTAATTTCGATATCACCAAATCCATGTCCGGCGTCTTCCAAAATGGCGGTACCCGTGTAGTTACCGTCGGGTACATCTTTTATTAGCGATCGCATGTGCCGATCGGCCATGGCCAGCAATTCATCGATGCACAGCTTGACTTGTTCAACCCCGTATTTATCCAACATGTTGACAAGATTACGCTCGCCCACCTGGCACGCGCCAATCAACGCGTTAAAGTCACCTTCTTGATCGCGCCGCGCGCGCATATTAGTCAGTATCATGTTTAGAACATCATCTCGGGGTTTACCTTTGTCCCACAACTTGATCGGTGGCACACGCAAACCTTCGCCGTAGATTTCCTTGGCATCCGGGTTGTAACCCGCCGGCACAGGACCGCCTATGTCCGTAAGATGCCCCTTGCAAACCGTCCAGAACACGTGCTCACCTTTGTAAAAGACTGGTTTGTACATACACATATCGATGATGTGACTTCCCATGTATGCTGGGTCGTTGTGCAACATCAGGTCACCTTCGTGAATCTCGTCAGCGAAATACCCTTGTACCGCTTTCATGGCTGGCATCAACGAACCCAGGTGAATTGGAATATCCTGCCCCTGCATAATCATTTCAGGCGTCGAATCGAACAACGAGGTGGAATAGTCGTGGGCTAAATTAAACACGCTGGAGCGGCTGGTTTTTTCCAACGACAACGTCATTTCGCGTTGCGTGGTTTCCAGTACTCCACGTACGACTGATAGTGTAATCGGATCGACTTCCGACATGACTAATGCACCCTCTTCATGACATAAGAACCACTCTTGTGTAGTTCTACCTGCCAACCTGGTTGTACCACGATTGTCGCAGTTTCCTCTTCAATAACAGCAGGACCTTTAAACTGATTACCCGTGCTGATCTTTGCACCATCATAAACCGGTGTGTTCGTCGACCGGCCATCATTGGAAAAGATGAGGCTACGCTGCCCTTTTTTAGCATCCTCAAGCTGCCTACTGCCGTTAAGCTCGGCGGGTTTCGGTCTTTCGACACGGCCATAGAGCGTGCTTTCAATATTCACCAACTCCACCGGATTGTGCCGTTCCGAGTATGTAAATAACTCCTCATGGCGATTATGAAATGCATCCTTGATCTCATCGATGGTTTTCGAGTTGATTTCAAAAGAACCGATGTTGACCGTGCATTCGTGTATCTGACCCACATAACGCATTTCCATGCTGCGTTGAATATCAATGTCCGATTCGGAAAATCCGTCGGATTTCAGATGTTCTATTCCTTTCGCTTCGATTTCTTTAAATAAAGCGTTAATCCGCGCATAGGTGTCGTCACCTTGCAGACGGACGGGAATAGTTGACATATAGTTGTATTTGACGTCGGAAATGATTTGCCCGTAGGCACAAAGACCGGAACTCAGTTTAGAAACGATGATGGTGTCTATACCCATCTCTATAGCCAAAGCCGTAATATGCGCTCCCGTCGCGCCGCCCGCCGCAACTAACACGAAATCGCGCGGATCGTATCCACGCTCAACGGACACGCGACGTATACCGTTTACCATGTTGTTATTGACGATGGTAAACATACCAAAGGCCGCCTTTTCGACCGAAATATCCAACGGACGCGCTATTTTTTCCTCAATAGCACGATACGACTTATCGTAGTTCAACGGCAAACGCCCCCCAACCAAGCCTTCGGGATTCAGATAACCCAATATTAAATTTGCATCCGAAACAGTAGGTTCCGTACCGCCATGGTCATAGCACACAGGGCCTGGATCGGAACCGGCACTTTGTGGCCCCATTTGTAATAAACCCAATTCATCTATCCAGCCGATAGAGCCTCCACCCGCACCCAAGGTTTCCACTTGAATCATGGGAACACCGATGCGATAACGCAAAAAATCGATGTTCTTGTTAAGATTAGTATTACCGTCTCTAGCCAGGGTAATGTCAAACGACGTTCCGCCCATATCCACCGTAATGACATTGTTATGATTAAACGGTGCGCACACAGCCAAGGCGGCCTGGGGTGCGGAGGCAGGTCCGGAGTTGATGGCATACACCGATCTGTCCGTCATAGCCTGTCCTATTGCCAACCCACCGTTGGATTGAAAATAACGCACCGGATTTACCGCACCTAACTCGCTAAAGTATTGGTCGATAGATGCGACATATGATTTCATGATCGGGGCCAGATATGCGTTGGTGATTGCCGTGGATGTACGAGTGTATTCACGAATCTGCGGGTACAGTTCACAACCCACAGTGATGATCACATTTGGCATCATTTCGCGCACAATTTCCGCCGCGCATAGTTCATGCGTGGAATTCAACACCGACCATAAAAAAGAAACCGCTACCGCTTCCACACCCTCTGCAACAAACAACCGACATGCTTCGCGCACATCCTCTTCATGTATTGGAGTTCTTACTTCGCCATTGGAGATAACACGTTCACGAACACCACGCCGTAAATACCGCGGTACCAACATGACCGCTGGTGGATACTCGGGATCATAACGATAACCGTCTTCTTTATGACCTAATCGTATTTCTATGGAATCTTCATGACCCGCGGTGCAAATCAAGCCCACTTTCGCACCTTTATGTTGAATCAATGCGTTCAATCCTACCGTCGTACCGTTGATACACAAGTCGCAATTGGAAATCACCTCTCTTTCACTAACGCCCAGATCTTCGGAGATCAGCCTTAGCCCACTTTTTATGGCCTCGGTAGGATCGTTCGGCGTAGATAGTGTCTTATAAATATCCACCGTACCTGCTTCGCGGTCGGCCAAAACAAAATCGGTGAAAGTGCCACCGGCATCAACACCTAGTCTAAATTGGGTACGCACTAGTTCCGCCCGTCATCGATGGTTATATCGTTTGGCTAGTCAAAGTATCTGACCTTTACCCCCGGATTGAGCCACCGAATGTTTTCCTTTCCTCTGGAGGGGTCTTTGTCATAATCGATAATCTTTATGTAGCCAACATCCGTGTTGTCAGTCGCTTGTTTTTTTTCCTTATCACTTACAGACTGACCTGGTTCTTCTTTCTCAGTCGGCATTAACTTGTCGAAAACTGTTAGATCATTCTGAGTATAACCAACGGCCGAAGGGATAGATGCTGTTTCCACTTGCTGATTATCGATTATGTAATTTTGTTGCAATGCTAGCAGTTCATTGAAGTGGTGAGTATCACTCTCGGTATAGTCCGCCGGTCGTGTCTGCTTGTGTCTGATATGCCGATTAGAAATTCGAGATTGCCTCCATCCGCTATCTAAACTCATTAGTTTGCAAAATTGACGCTCATCATTTTCCGTATACTGAAACATCCGAATTCCTGACAAATCTTTTTCATTTTCAGTGGTGTTACCCACAACACTCGGAAATTTCATCAACGATTTGAAATGTTTCATGTCACCATAAGAATAATTTTGTTCAAGGTCATTCGTGCGAAATCTGCTGTTTGCGAGAGTTTTCTTCATCAATCGAAATACGATATCTTTATTTTTTCCCGGTCATGTTTTGGTTCTGAATCTTCTTTGTCAAAGTCCCTGACTTTCACATGAACTACATCATTACCCGTTCGGATATGCGAATCACTTAACAGATTTTGAAACGCTTTTTGTTCAGTCATGATGCTAGACGTTCCACTGAAAATGTCACCGCTGGTGGTGTTAGTATCCGTTTCTACAACACTAGTTGTCTGCCCGCCCTTGCCACGCCCAAACATGCCTTCAAGAATGCCAACCGGCTCCACTGCTTCATTAACGAACGTGTCAAAGATACCCCCGTTTCGGAACACAACGACTCGCGAACAAAAACCAATAAATTCTTCAATCTCGCTCGACATGTATACGACTGAACCGCCCTCGATAGCGAACTCACGCAAATAACTATACAAATCGCGCTTGGTGTCCACATCGATACCGCGCGCAGGATCGTTTAACACGAGAATTTTTGGCTGCAATGCCAATGAGCGTCCAATCATCACCTTTTGTTGATTACCGCCGCTTAGAGAAGTGATTAAATTGGATCTGTCACCAACTTTGATCGACAGTCGCTCGACTTCCCAATCAAATACATCGGATAACGTCACCCAGTCAATAAAACGTAATCCAGGAACCCGTTTGTTAACCCGATACAAGGGAAATAACAAATTCTCAAAAATACTTAAATTAGGCAGGATACCCTCGCGTTTCCGGTCCCCTGAAACGAATGAAATACCGTTACGTTTTGCATCCTCAAGGCCAGTTATTGACTCAAGGCCGTTGCCAATGTGGGAAACAACTTCCGGATATCCCTCATACCCTTCACTGACACCTGCCAGTATGCGTACAAATTCTTCTTGCCCATGCCCTTCCAGGCCAGTAACGCCTACGATCTCACCTTTGAACAACCCAAAGTCCACTGGTTTGCTATCAAGCCACACCCTAACACCGGTGGTTCTTAGTACCACTTGACGACTCCCAGTTTCTTGTGCCGATTCTATCTGGGATGCTGCCGATTCGGTTTTACCCGTCATCAAGCTCAATAAATTTTGTTCGGTGATCTCGTTTTTCTCCAAAACTCCGACATCGCGTCCATCCCGCATTACCGTCGCTCTGTCGCTGATACGAATCAATTCTGCGATTCGATGGGTCACGATGAGTACCGCCGCGCCTTTGTCACGCAATTCGCGCATTTTGGAGAATAATCGTTCCGTAGAATCAAAATCTAATGCGGCGGAAGATTCGTCAAGAATAAGAATCTTTGGATCGCGCAACAATGCACGGCCTATTGTGATCCACGCTTTGATACTCAGCGGCAAATTACCAGCAGGTGTAAGAGGGTCAATGTCCTCATCTGCCAGTTCATGCATGAGACTGCGCGCCTTTTTAATTTTTTCCTTAACTGGGACGGCTTTAGTCCAAAAACCGTCGACGCCGGTAAACAAATTGTCCACCACGGTTGCTTCATCGGCAATGAGCACTTCTTGAAACACCGTGGAAATACCCAGCGCTCGGGCTTCCACTGGCGTTGTTGGATGATGCCCCATGATGGAGACTTTGCCTGAGTCCAATGGCAACACACCAGATAAAACTTTTGCGAGTGTGCTCTTACCGGAACCATTGCCACCGACAATCGCGTGTATCTCACCGAAATTTGCGCTAAACGAACAACCGTCTAATGCCTTGGTTACGTCGAACGTTTTATACGCGTTCTTTACGTAGAACTCACCTTGAAAAGTCAACAACTCTTCGGGTAGTGTGTCACCCGAAGAATTGTCTACGTGTAAGTTTAGCGCTGCGTCGTTACTCATCCCCCGCGCAGCACCATTGCGTCTGCCGCTACTAGTGAGATGCTGGGTCGTATTTTTCCGGGTCAGCTGGATTCACAAAAAACTGATCCAAGTAGTCCGTTCCACCCCAAGCATCGATCCCAACATGTAACCACTCGGTCGAATTACGATCACAGTCTTCATCCAGTATTGCCTTGATATCATCGAAAGTCGATTTCACTGTTGGAACCAGAATTGACTGAATCTTGGGTCCTTGGCCTTGCATCGTACGCATCATGATATTCCAACCGAGCTCAATATCATCACCCGGGGGCCAAGTCTGAATCGCGGCACTGATATAGTCTGGATTGTTACGCCAATAACATAACGCACCCAGCTCACCACCGATGGAGATGGGTGGAATTTCCCGCCCGGATTGGAGCAACGCCTGCAACACACCCGTTTCACCGGAAGATTGAACTGCAATACCGTCCAATTGTTGTGGATGCGTGGCTAACCATTTCTGCGTTTCAGCCTGCCCGACTTGGGAGGTCCACATATGGTTGATATTGCCGACGAGCTTAATGTCCGGGGACTGCTTTAGTCCATCTAAAACACCCGCATTCTGAGAGTCAGAAGCGGATGAACCGGGTATACCTTCGATAACAAGTACATTACCCTTTTCGCCGATTTCCTCCGCCATCCAACGACCAATTTCGTAACCAGCCTGATGATAGTTGACGGATGAATTAACTGCGTAGGGTGAAGTAACATAACCCGTAAACGAAAATGTAGGTACGCCTTTGTCGTATGCGTATTTTATCGTTTGATTCAGGGCAGTTGGGTTTGAACAACAAATGATGATCGCATCTACCCCTTGATCCACCAGTTGACGCATTTGCTGAATCTGCAATGCATCTTTCAAATTAGACTGAGTAATGATGACCTCTTTGATCAGGCCTAGCTTCTGCCACTTAGGCACGACCTCCCCAAGTAATCGCGCCATGGCTCCTTTACGCCATGTGTTACCGGCATAAGTGCTCGCGTAACCAATAGTCCAAGGTGGTTTGCGCGGACTCTTCCAGTCACGGTAAATACTTGCCTCCAGTGGTTGCGCTGGATCCATGAAATCCGGGTTATAGACTTTCGCTCGCGTCTCTTCCGGGATCTCATCAAGACCTTCTCCCAAGGACATTGTTGACACCCCTAACGAAAATGTGAATAACGCAATCAATGAAAATATTTTTTTCACAACTACCCTCCTTATCTTTGGATGTATTCAAGAAACCCTATTAGGCATATAAGCTAGTAGCTTTACTATATTGGTTGTTCGAAAAAACAAATAACATTAACGACTAAATCTGGTCAATAGACCATTTAGTACCAATATACATGTTAACTTATTCTCAAGCGAGCCATGAGTCCCTTATCCGGCCCCTCCCCATTTGTTATACATTACTTAGTACAAATCCGTACCTAACAACAATTGTGATATAAAAAATACCCTTAATTACAATTACTTAGTGTTTGTTTTTTAAACTCCACACCACTCGATAGGTGGAAATAATTAAAGTTCTCAACACCTGTATTCGAGTTATAACTGAATCTGGTGTTTAGGAAGTTGAAGAAAAGCGGCGTATCTGATTAATTTGAAGTTGCTGAACTTTAATTTAATCAAACGAGGATACGCCACTCATGAGTAAGAGTAACGTTATTTCACTTGAAGATCGAGGTAGTTTTACCGATCAGCTGACGGCGCTACTGCAGAGCGGGGCGCAGCAATTGATCCATACAGCGGTCGAGGCAGAAATGATGGAGTTTATCGATAAATTCTCTGAACAACACACCGCCGATGGCAAAGCGGCTGTTGTGCGTAATGGTTACCAACCCACCCGAGCAATTCAAACGGGAATTGGACCGGTGACGGTGCAGATACCCAAGGTTCGCTCCAGAGGTGGTGAACCGGTCACCTTTCGATCCGCGTTGGTTCCTCCCTATATTCGTAAGACCCGATCGCTGGAAGCGGCTTTACCGTGGTTGTATTTGAAAGGGGTATCGAGTGGCGAGATGTCGCAGGCCTTACAAGCGCTGGTGGGGGCGGATGCACAGGGGTTATCGGCGAGTACGGTGTCGCGCCTGAAACAAGTGTGGGCTTCAGAATATGAAGCCTTTCGTAAAGATGATTTGTCCAAGGAGGGTTGGGTCTATATCTGGGCTGACGGCGTCTACAGTGGTCTTAGGGCAGAGCAAGCCAAACTCTGCGCCCTGGTTATTATTGGTGTCAATGAACGGGGCCAGAAACGGTTTTTGGCGATAGACGATGGTGTGCGCGAATCGACGCAGAGTTGGCGCGAGGTATTACTCAACCTGAAGTCCAGGGGAATGGGTGCGCCGCAGTTAGCCATTGGTGATGGGGCCATGGGGTTTTGGTCGGCGTTGGATGAAATTTATCCTGACACTCGTCACCAACGCTGCTGGATGCATAAGAGCATGAATGTGCTCAATTGTTTGCCTAAATCGCTTCAGCCTAAAGCCAAACAATCCTTACAGGACATCTGGCAAGCACCGACGAAAGCACAAGCTGAAAGCGCTTTCACCACGTTCATCCAAACCTATGAGCCTAAATATCCCAAGGCCACGCAGTGTTTAGAAAAAGATCATCCCGAACTGATGTCATTTTATGACTTCCCTGCTCAACACTGGCAGAGCTTGCGAACCACCAACCCTATTGAGTCGACATTTGGAACCATCCGACACCGAACCAAACGCTCCAAGGGCTGTTTGACTCGAGATGGTATGTTGCACATGATGTTCAAATTAGGACAATGTGCCGAGAAGAACTGGCGTCGACTACGCGGCTTTAATTATCTAGCCAAAGTGATTGACGGAATCAAATTTGTAGACGGAATCGAGCTCACTTCAAACCATCAGATCGCCGCTTAATCCAATTCGTTCATACACCAGATTTGACAATAACTCCCTGTATTCACCCTAAATGCTATAAATTGAGTAAAAGCCGTAAGAATTAGTTGTAGGTTCAACTTCTAGTTTCAAAAGGCTACAGAGGAAGGCTAAAACCTTGGCGATATCACACCCATCGAGCACGACGAGATTAATGCCCATCACATAGGTTCTGTGTGGTTCAACTTTTGTCGTTATTTTTTATATCTAACGACGCTTACGCATCAAACGGATGCTTTTTGATGATGGTAGCGTCGCGTTCCGGCCCGGTGGAGACAATGTCTATAGAGCAACCGGCTAAATCTTCAATTGCATCGAGATAGCTTTTTGCATTAGCGGGAAGTGCGTCGAAATCGGTGATTTCCAATGTCGGTTGTGACCATCCCAGAAAGTCTTGGTACACCGGTTCACAACTTTCCAGTGCGTTGGCGTTGTCAGGTGGAGAGTCAACGGTCCCCCCTTCTAGGCGATATTGTGTACACAGTCTTATAGTGTCGAGACCATCCAATACATCCAGTTTAGTTAAACACAGAGTGTCGACACTGTTGATTCGGCAAGCGCGGCGCAACGCGACCGTGTCCAGCCATCCACAACGTCTGGGCCGGCCCGTGGTCGCACCAAACTCGACGCCCTTTTCCGCCATATGTTGTCCGTCTGCGTCGTCAAGTTCGGTGGGGAATGGCCCGCTTCCGACCCGCGTCGTGTAGGCTTTCGACACGGCTAGTATGCAATCAAGGTCACGCGGGCCCAAACCGGTTCCGCATGCGGCGGCTCCCGCCGTTGTATTGGATGAAGTTACATAGGGATAAGTCCCATGATCGATGTCAAGCAAACTCCCCTGCGCGCCCTCAAACAGAATGGCTTTTCCAGCATCGTTTAACTGGTGCAACCTCTCTGCCACATCACCCATTAGTCCGTCCAGTTGAGACCCCAGGGTGAGACATTGTTGCAAGGTTTGTTCGTAATCTATAGGTTTGGCGGAAAAAAATTGTTCCAAGACAAAGTTATGATATCTAAGGATACGTTCCAGCTTGCCCGCCAAAACATCGGGCTTTGTCAAATCACCGACACGCAATCCGCGGCGGGCCGCTTTGTCCTCATAGGCTGGACCAATGCCTCGACCAGTGGTTCCAATTGCCGCATCACCACGAGCAGATTCCCGCGCTGCGTCCAATGAAGCGTGGTAGGGCAGGAGCACTGGACATGCCGTGCTAACCAGCAAACGGTCTCTGATCGAAACCCCTTTTTGTTCCAGTTGCTCAATTTCGTTTAACAATGCATCCGGCGCCAACACCACACCATTGCCAATCAGACATTGCACACCATCTCGCAGCACACCTGACGGGATCAGGTGCAATACTGTTTTTTCGCCGTTGATGACCAAAGTATGTCCGGCATTGTGACCGCCTTGAAATCGCACCACAGCATCGGCACGCTCGGTCAGCAAGTCGACAATTTTGCCCTTGCCCTCATCACCCCACTGGGCACCGATCAATACAACATTATTTGCCATTGTTTTATCTCAACTTTTAGAACAAACTGCCCATTCGCCCTTATCGTTTAAATGCAACTCCGGTCCCTCGCCGTCTTCTTCGTCGGGCAAACGGCGTATGATGCGCTTGCCTTGGCCACGCAGTTTTTGAACGGTACTGTCCAAACTCCTGTCGTCATTCAATGGCGCAGAAATTAAATCGTCCTTACCGTCATTTTGTTGTAATGATACTTGCAACAGACGGCGCATATCGGTACTAAAACCTGTAGCCGGACGTTGGCGCCCGAACGCCTTGCCAATATCGTCATAACGCCCACCGCGGGCAATCACCTGCCCATGTCCGGGTATAAATGCCGAAAAAACGATGCCCGTGTAGTAGCGGTATCCGTGCAATTCCGCTAAATCATAATGCAGTGTTACATCGACCAGCCGCTTACGAAGCAAATTTGCTACCTGATTTACTCTACCAACGGCTTGTGCAATATTTTCCGAAATAGCGCTTATACATTTTGATTTCGACTCTAAGTCGCTAACAGCGCCATGTAGGCTCGTCAGCCTAAGAAAACGCTCCTTCCAAACTGCGTCGATAGAATACGCGTCGAACAATTGTTCGATATCAGGTCTCGATTTGCGATGTAACGCATCGAAGACTTGACTCTCTTGGTGCCTACTCAGTCCCGCTTGCGTGGCCATTGTGCGAAAGATGCCGACATGACCAAGATCAACATGGATATCACCGATACCCACGGCTTTTAACACCCCCACCATCAACTCGATGAGTTCGCATTCCGCCTCGATGCTGGATGAACCAAATAACTCGGCACCAACCTGCATTGGCTCACGCGAACCACCCGAAACATCTTGTTGGATATTGAGAACTGGACCAACATAGCACAAACGTGTGACGTTATTTGTAGTTGATAGCCGTGACTGGATGCGCGCGATTTGTGGAGTCATGTCCGCACGCACACCCATTAAACGACCGCTTTGTTGATCGATAATCTTGTAAGTTTGTAAATCGAGATCCTCGCCGGTGCCGGTCAAAAGCGAATCCAGGTATTCCACCAACGGTGGCATAACCAGCTCATAACCCCAAGCGTAAAATTGATCGGTAATACGACGACGGAGTTGTTCCATGCGCCACGCGTCCGGCGGCACCAACTCGTCGATCCCGTCTGGCAGAAGCCAACGCTCATTGGATGACATGTCAAGCTACTCGTTCAGTTTCAATGGACTAAAATCGATCTCAAAATTAGCGAGCAAGCGCAGACGTTTTGAGATCGATTCTAATGAACGAGATAAAGCGCGACCAACCCTACAGTCATACAAACCAATCCAGTCATGCGTAATTGTTGGTCGCTGAGTTGACTCACCAATGCCATGGTGCGGCGGATTCCTTCAGGATTAATAAAGGGAAATATGCCTTCGATGACTAACACCAGTGCCAGGGCAGTAAACAAATCCTGCCAATCCATACAATCAACGGCCTACTGCTGATCGAATCTGCCTAATGAGCCTGGTTTTGCATCCTTGAAGTAGCGGAAAAACTCCGAATCCGGTTCCACAATCAGAAAATCGTTCTCACCACCGAAGGTTTGCTTATACGCATTAAGACTTCGGTAAAGCCGGTAAAACTCCGAATCCTGTTCAAACGCATTGGCATAGATTGCGGTGGCCTGGGCATCGCCGTCACCGCGAATTTGCTCCGAATCGCGTCGCGCATTGGCAATGATGATTTGTCTTCGCTTGTCGGCATTCGCCCGAATACGTTCCGCCTCACGCGCACCCCTAGCTCGCAAATCCTTGGCCACCCGCGAGCGTTCCGCATCCATACGCCGGTATACGGTTTCGGAAATCTCAGGATCCAGGTCAACCCGTTTCAAACGCACATCGATAACCTCGATACCGAGACTAGCCGCCTCTTCATCTACTGCTTGGCGTACGACATCCATAATCACTACGCGATCGCCTGACACCACTTCTTTTACTGTGCGTTTACCGAATTCGCGCCGCAAACTGTCGTTTACCCGCTGGGCCAGCCGTGCCTGAGCGTTTTCTTTGATGCCCAACACCGTCGGATAGTATTTTGCGACATCGCGGATACGCCACTTCACAAACGAATCTACCACCAGATTCTTTTTCTCGCGGGTCAGATACAACTCGGGCTCGGCATCCATGGTTTGAATGCGTGCATCGTAAAACCGTACCTCGTTAAACGGGTACGGCAGTTTGAAATGCAACCCGGGTTCGCTGTCGGAACGTATTATTTCACCGAACTTGAATACAAGCGCTTTCTCCCTCTCGTCCACTTGATAGACGATGCCCAGCAAAAATGCGCCAACAACAATAATAAGGGAAAGTCCCAGTAAGCTTTTACCACGCATTATTCTGACCTCCCGCTACGGCTGGTGCGCCCGGTTCGCGTTCTGTCATTGTTATCTACATCGCTAACCGCCGGATTACTGGTAGGTGAACGAAACTGCCCTCCACCACTTTGACTTTGTCGAATCATCTGATCCAAGGGTAAATATAAAATGTTATTGCCACCTTCCTGATCGATCATGACTTTGTTGGCTTTGCTCAATACCTCTTCCAAGGATTCCAGGTAGAGCCGATCGCGCGTAACACCCGGCGCCTTGGTATATTCCGTCAACACCTGAGAAAACCGGGACGCTTCACCCGTCGCCTTAGCTACGGTGCTCTCCTTATACGCTTCCGCTTCCTGTAGCACCCGGGCGGCGAGACCTTCGGCGCGTGGAATAATGTCATTCGCGTAAGCTTCCGCCTCGTTTTTCAAGCGCTCTTCGTCTTCGCGTGCTTTCACCGCATCGTCAAAAGCCGGTTTAACCTGGGCCGGCGGTTGCGCATTCTGCATTTCTACCGTACGAATGTTGATACCGGTCTGATAACGGTCCAAAATCTGTTGCACGAGTTCACGTGTCGCCTGGGCGATCTCGGCCCGCCCCTCGGTAATAGCGAAATCCATGGTGTTATTACCGACGATTTCTCTAACCGCGCTTTCCGTTGCCTGTCGCACCACCAGTTCCGCTGGGTCACTAACCTGAAACATCAAATCGGTAGGGTCTTTAATGTCGTATTGAACGGCAAATTGAATGTCGATAATGTTTTCGTCCTTGGTCAACATTAACGCTTCTTTTCCAAAAGTAGATTTTTGTCCGTTACGAGAACGATAACCCACTTCCACTGTATTCACTTTTTGTACATTGATAATCTCAACGGTTTCTATGGGCACCGGCAAATGCCAGTGCAGACCGGCCGACGTAGTCTCCGCGTATTTGCCAAAACGCAGTTCGACCCCGTTTTCACCCTGGTCTACAGTATAAAATCCTGTTGCTATCCACACCACCAGTAACGCGACGCCGGCCAGCACAATGACCCCGCGGCTAGCACCGTGATCACCCCTGCCACCGTCTCCTGACGAATCGCTGCCGTTACCGCGACCACTTTTTCCACCGAAAATAGCGTTTAGTTTATTTTGAAAATTCTTGACGAGTTCGTCCAAATCAGGGGGACCCTGATTACCACGATTTTGTCCCCACGGGTCTTTTTCGTTACCAGACCCCGGCTGATTCCAAGGCATTAAGACTCCTATTTGTATGTAACTGTTAACAGGCAAAGATTGTGAATTGTAGCATGTAAGTCATTAGACAATATGCCACCACACAAACGCCGCTGAAGTAAAAAAGCGATATTAGCAACGGTATTCGGTGCGAAAATCCCGGTGGTTTTCCAACCAACCCAGAGTTTTTTGATCCAATACCAGATCCAATACCATGTCACCGACATTGGTCACTTGCTCGGACACTACTTCGCAACGGTCAAATAACTTGGCACGTAGCTTTCCCGCCTGTGGCGGTAGGCGCAGCCGGTATTTGATTCGATGCTGCCCTAAATGTTCGGCCAAAGCCATATTGAGCAAATCCAGACCGGCACCGGTTTGTGCGGAAACCCAAACCCGGATAACCCGATTCTCCATATCTCGCTCAATATGGGGTGCGTGGCCACTGGCGTCAATTTTATTGAATACAGTAATTCGAGGGACATCCGCCGCATTGATCTCTTCCAGCGTCTGTTCGACTTGATACTGTAGCTCGGCGTGTTCTTGGTTAGCTGTGTCCACAACATGGAGTAGCAAACTCGCCGCGCTAACCTCTTCCAACGTCGAATGAAACGCTGACACTAGGGAATGTGGGAGATCGCGAATGAAACCGACCGTATCGGACAGAATCGCAGAACCATATCCTTCAACCTGAAAGCGGCGCATAGTCGGATCCAGCGTGGCAAACAATTTATCCACAGCATAAACATCGGCGTTAGTCAAAGCATTAAACAACGATGATTTACCGGCATTGGTATAACCCACCAGCGAAATCGTTGCGATGGGAACCTTGCGCCGGGATTTACGCCGCAGCTCGCGCTGTGCGCTGACACGATCCAGCTGGCGTGACAACGATTTAATACGCCGGCCAATTAAACGGCGGTCGGTTTCCAACTGAGTCTCACCCGGGCCACGCAAACCGATACCACCCTTTTGTCGCTCCAGGTGGGTCCAACCACGCACTAAGCGGCTGGAAAGGTATTCCAGTTGGGCCAGCTCCACTTGTAACTTACCTTCCTTACTGGTCGCCCGTTGCGCGAAGATATCTAGAATCAGACCGGTGCGGTCGACCACATGGCAACCAATGGTTTTTTCCAGATTGCGCTCCTGAATCGGGGAAATGGCATGATCTATCACGAGCAATGTTGCTTGCTCTGACTGTACCACTTCCGAAATCTCCTGAGCCTTGCCCGAGCCGACGTAAGTCGCTGGGTCAGGCCGCCGACGTCGCCCGATAACACTTCCACAGACCAATGCACCGGCAGACTCCACCAACTCCTGCAACTCGTCGAGCACACCTTCGTCATCGGCCCGCCCATTTTGCTGATGTACCAAAATAGCACGTTCGCGTTCATCTGTAGCGATGTTCTGACTGACATCGGCTACGCTGCGCTCAAACAGTGCAGTGAGGGTATTGTGCTGTTTGCGGGCCCGCAACTAGTCTCAGATGGTGGTTTTATTTAAACCACGTGATTAGTCGGAATCGCCCTCGCCGTCATCGTCGTCGTGGGGAATGTTGACTGCGCGGCCGGGCACAACGGTGGAAATGGCGTGTTTATAGATCATTTGGCTCACGCTATTGCGTAACAACACAACGAACTGATCGAAGGATTCGACATGACCTTGCAGCTTGATGCCGTTGACCAGATAAATTGAAACCGGGATTCGCTCTTTTCGCAGAGTATTCAAGAACGGATCCTGTAATGCTGTCCCTTTTTGTTGAGCCATGATTATTCTCCAATTATTCTAATAATGTGGTGAAGCGATGTAGTGAGTTCAAATATTGATATTTATATAGTTATCGGATGGCGAACTTTCAATAGATGACGGACATATTTATACATGCCCGAAAACTAACAAAGAGCCGATAATCTTACGGATTATATCCTAACGCAACGAGTTTACAGTGAATATATTGTAATACTGCGCTTGGGGACTTTCCCACCAGTGTATCAAACCAAACCAACCCCGAATGACGTCTTAGCCACGTCATTTGACGTTTGGCCAACCGTCTAGTCGCCGTAATCCCCCCATCGACCATTGCATCATACACCATATTTCCGTTCAGGTATTCCAATATCTGCCGGTAGCCCACTGCACGTGCAGCCGGCAACTCGGGGGTTAGTGCAAATTCATCCACAAGACCTTTTACTTCGTCAATGAACCCCTCATCCAGCATGTTTCTAAAACGCATAGCGATACGATCGTGTAAAAACCGGCGCGAGCTGGGTGTGTAACATAACTTGATAAAATCAAAATCGGCCGGTTTCGGTGGTGCCTGGCGTTTGACCGCGGAGGGTTTTGCTCCCGTTAGTCGAAAAATTTCCAGCGCACGTTGGATACGTTGCGCATCGTTGGGCTCAATTTTTTCGGCCGATACCGGGTCGATAACTGCCAAATCGGCATGCATTGCCGGCCAGCCCTTTCTCTTCGCCTCCGAACAAATGGCTTCGCGTACCAATGTATCTGCCGCGGGCAGTGCCGACAATCCACGGGTCAAGGTCGAAAAATAAAACAAGGTGCCACCCACCAGCAACGGCAGGCGGCCCCTACCTCTGACATCGTTCATTATCTTGATGGCATCGGCACGAAAGTCGGCTGCACAGTACACTTCATTCGGATCACACAAATCGAGCAGGTGATGCGGTATTTCCGCTTTCATCTGCGCACCCGGTTTCGCGGTACCGATGTTCATACCACGATAGACTTGCGCTGCGTCGACGTTAATTATCTCCACATTAAATTCCCGCGCGATGATCAGCGCCAAATCGGATTTCCCCGACGCTGTTGCCCCCATTAGACAGATAGCGGGAGGTTTGCTTTTGCTTGTCAAATGGTTTGGATTAACAAATCAGCGGCCACGCAGAAACCACTTGTCCAACTCGTTCATGGACACTTGTTTCCAGGTTGGCCGACCATGATTACATTGGTCAGCGCGCTCGGTTTGTTCCATTTGCCGTAACAAATGGTTCATTTCCGCCAACGTTAATATCCGATGCGCGCGCACAGATCCATGACAGGCTGCAGTCGACAGCAGTTGGTTAATTCGGTCGTGGGCGCGCTGACTGGTTTGATGGGTCGTCATGTCTGCGAGCATATCCCTGATCAATTGCGCATGATCGGCATCCTTTAGTAACTCGGGAACTTTCCGAATAGCCAGCACGTCATCACTCATGCGTGATAACTCATATCCTATCTGATCAAATTGTGAGTGGTGTTGTTCGGCTAAATCGGCTTCGCTGCATGTTACGGAAAACGTGATCGGCACCAATAGCGGTTGTGACGCCAAAGTACGTTGATCCAATTGTTGCTTTAGACGTTCATAAGTCACCCGTTCATGGGCTGCGTGCATGTCGACCAGAATCAGACCGTCGCGATTTTCAGCCAGTATATAAATCCCTTTCAGTTGGGCCAGCGCATAACCGAGCGGCGGAACATCATCATCTCTTTTATCCGGTAACGGGTGATCTTCATAGGGTTCATCTTCGCTGTGAGTGATCGTTTCATGGTGGGGTCCGTGCAGCTCTGCGTAAATCTCGACCTGCTCACGTACTTTTAGTGGCGCAGTCATCTGAACCGGAATACTGGACAGCTGTGATACCGATTGTGACGACTCGGTCGTCGATGCTGTCAAACGAGTCTTAGTAGTATCCGCAATAATCCGGTGCAAGGTTCGATAAAGAAAATCGTGCACAGCGCGATTATCGCGAAAGCGCACCTCATGCTTGGCCGGGTGTACGTTGACATCCACCGCAAACGGATCCAGCTCGAGAAACAAAACAAAGGCCGGATGACGACCATGATACAACACATCATCATATGCAAGGCGCACTGCGTGGGCAATCGTTTTGTCCTTAACCGCACGGCCGTTGACGAAAAAGTATTGAATATCACGTTGACTACGGGAGAATGTCGGCAAACCTAACCAACCGTTCAGACGCAAATCCGAAGCGCTGTGCTCAATACGCAGTGCGTTTTCCGCGAATGTCCTGCCGCAAACATCAGCTACCCGCTGCAGCTCGCTAGCGTCATCGATACCCGGTCGGCAATGCCAAGGCGCGCGTTGGTTGTGTTGAAAACGCAGTTCAACCGAAAACCGCGCTAAAGCGAGTTGACGGATTACAGCATCGAGGTGATTCAGTTCCGTATTCTGGGTACGCAAGAACTTACGCCGTACCGGTGTGTTGTAAAACAAATCCTGTACTTCGACAGTGGTTCCAATATCTCGGGCAACCGGCAAAGGTTGACTTATCGCGCCACCACCTTCACAGCTAACCTGCCAACCTTTATCGGCTTTCGGCGTACGCGAACCCAGCTTAACCCGACTGACCGCGGCAATACTGGGTAACGCCTCCCCGCGAAATCCCAGAGTCGAAACCCGGAACAAATCATCAAACTCGCTGACCTTGCTGGTCGCGTGGCGCGACAACGCCAGCTCCAGGTCATCGCGTTCAATGCCACTGCCGTCATCACTCACCCGGATGTGTTTTACACCGCCCCGCTCTGCGTCTATCGATATAGACTGCGCGCCCGCATCCAGACTATTTTCCAGCAACTCCTTAACGATGGATGCGGGCCGATCGACGACTTCACCAGCGGCAATCTGGTTGATCAAGCGGTTGTCCAACCGCCGGATTCTGCCTCGGTGCTGGCTCGGGCTATTCAACACTATTGCGCGTAGGCGTGTTGTAGCGGCCGCCGCTTTACATAGGAACGGATACCAGAAAGTATCGCATCAGCAATCTTGTTTTGATGGCGATCGCTGCGCAACAACTTCTCTTCTTGGGGATTGCTGATATAGGCTGTCTCTACCAATACCGATGGAATGTCCGGTGATTTAAGCACAACAAAGGCGGCTTGTTCGACTCGCTGACTGTGTACGGGCCCGATACGTTTAAGCTGGCGCAAAATATCCCTACCGAAAGTGAGACTCTCGCTAATGGTTTTGGTAACGGATAAATCGATTAATACTTCGGCCAATAAGTCATCTTTGTCGCTGAGTGTCACGCCCCCGACTAGATCAGATGCATTTTCCTTATCCGCCAGCAGGCGTGCCGTTTCGCTGGTGGCACCGCGCTGTGACAATGCATACACCGATGAGCCACGGGCAGAACGGCGGGCGACGGCATCGGCGTGCACGGATACAAACAAATCGGCATTGAGTTTGCGGGCGATTGCGATACGTCCTCGCAGACTAATATAGTAGTCTCCTTTGCGGGTTAAGACGGCCCGCATACCCGGCACGGCGTTAATACGGTCGTGTAACTTTTTGGATATATTTAATACCACGTCCTTTTCTTTCGTACGGCGTTGACCGACTGCACCGGGATCCTTTCCGCCATGACCGGGATCAACCACGACAATGATATCGCGTTGCATTGCTTGTGGCGGCTGTGTAACCGCCGGCGTCGTTGCCTTGGGAGCTGACGGTTGCGTTTTCCCACCCAAAACCATATCCACGACCAGACGGTGACCATAGCCTTGACTCGGCGGTAATGTCTGTGCACTGGGGGCGATACGTTGATTTAAATCGAAAACAACACGCAAAAATCCCTCGTGTTGTCCTAATCGAATATTACGTATGTACGGACCGATGGTCTTCACTGATGGAAGACTAGCGCGAAATTGCGCTTTGCCTATATCTACGGACAAACGCTCAGGGTTACTATGCACCCCGAGTTTATATTCCGCCGGTCCAGTCAAATCGAATACCACTCGCGTGCGGCCCGGTTCATGCCACAGCCGCATATTGCGCACGGAGACGTCTGCGGACAATGCAGGGTAAACCGCCAATAAGAGCAGAGCAATAATTGATAATCGTTTAAAGAAACTCAATAGATTAATTGTGTGAATGAATTTGCGCGTTCCCTCGACGCCACAAGCTTAACCGTGCGTCCGGGTTTAGTATCTTCGATTCGAACTTTTATATCGGATAGCGGCAGGAAAGACCCCGCCTTTTCCGGCCATTCAACTAAACAGATACCGCTGCCATCAAAATAATCTCTTATTCCTATCGTTTCTAGTTCCCGTTCATCGTCCACACGATAAAAATCCATGTGATACACCCGGGTCCGATCAAGGTTATAGCTTTCCACCAACGTAAACGTCGGACTTTTAACCGCTCCTGAATATCCCAAACCGCGCAGCACACCACGCACCAAAGTCGTCTTGCCAGCGCCTAGCTCACCACAGAGGTATACGGTCATGCCATTAGTAAGTTTTTTGGCGAGCGATTCACCCAACGCTTGCATGGCGTGCTCGTCATCGATGTGCAGTTCCAATGAACAATAATCTGAAATCTGACTGAAAACCGTCAACTCGCCGGAGTAAATTGGTTTATTTGAGCACGGATCTCCGGCAACAAATCGCTCGCTAACATACCCATCTCCCCATATCCCCCGGCAACCGCGTCACCCGCGCTAGCATGTATAAAAACACCCGCCGCTGCCGCTTGCTCCAATGGCAAACCCTGTCCTGCCAATCCGGCGATTACGCCAGTCAAAACATCGCCCATACCGCCGGTTGCCATACCTGGGTTACCACGGTCACATAGATAAGTCGTTTCACCATCAGTCGCAATCAGGCTGCCCGAACCTTTTAATACACATGTCCCACCATAACGGTTAATTATCTCACGGATAGCGTGGGGACGGTTTTTTTGAATATCGTTTGGTAAACAATTCAACAAGCGAGCGGCTTCGCCGGGATGAGGCGTTAACACCCAGTGCTGGTAGTGGCGAGGTTCCTGGGCAAGTAGATTCAACGCGTCGGCGTCGCACACCACGCGGCCTTGGGTGCTTAACACCTTTTCCAACATCGCCGTACTCCACGCGTCGCGTCCTAAACCCGGCCCAACCGCAATCACATCAGCGCGCTTTAACAATGCATCGATGTTATGCGGATCGCCGGTTTCGTGAACCATTAATTCAGGGCATGGTCCGGTAATTGCCGGCGTGTTACCCGGCCGGGTGACAACACTGACCAAACCTGCTCCGCTTCGATAAGCGGCCTCGCCCGCCAGACGGACCGCGCCTGCCATGGAATAATTGCCTCCGACAATAACCACGTGACCGTGGCTGCCTTTGTGGGCATGACGAACACGCTTTGGCAACCAGCTGCGTACTCCGTTTTCGCTAAGCCTCAACGCTACCGGCGAAACTCCGGCAAAGACCTTTACCGGCACCTGCAAGTCGTCATGCACCATTTTGCCGGCGCATTCCCGGCCCGATCCGGTTAACAACCCGATTTTTAACCCGATAAATGTCACTGTTACGTCTGCTTTAACGACCGCGCCCGGCACTGCACCGGAATCGCTGTTTAAACCGGAAGGAATATCCAGCGCTAATACAGGGTTGCCGGTCTGAGTGATGGCCGCTATGGCTTCCCCCCACTTTCCTTCTGGGGCTCTGTCCAGACCGGTACCGAATATGCCGTCCACAATGACATCGAATTGATCGGGCAGCTCTTGCGGCATTGCTTTTATAGGGACACCTGCTTGCTTGGCCAACTCCTGAGCGCGGTGAGCATCATCCGACCGCGATTCTGCCAACGCGTAGATCGTCACCGCGAGACCGGCTTGCGCCGCGAGCGCCGCGACGACATAGCCATCGCCACCATTGTTACCCGACCCACATACCACCGCAACCGAATCGGCTTTCGGCCATTGCGCCTGCAACGCCTTAAATGCCGCGGCACCGGCACGTTGCATTAAGGTAAAACCGGGAATTCCCTCTTTCTCAATAGCGATACGGTCCAACTCGCGACAACCATTAGCGTCATACAAGTTGACCGGCAGTAAATTCATGGGCGTATGATAATGTGTGGATATGCTAACACCAACACAAGAGGCCGACTTTAATGCGTTAGTAGCCGACATTCGTCAGTGGGGCAACGAACTCGGTTTTCAACAAATCGGTATCAGTGACACCAATTTGTCGAAAGCAGAGCAACATTTAATAAATTGGCTGGATAATGGATTCCACGGCGACATGGATTGGATGCAACGGCATGGTACGAAGCGCTCACGACCCTCTGATCTTGTCGAAGGAACCGTACGTATAATTTCTGTGCGTATGGATTATCTGCCGTTTAATGCTGTGTCTTCAAACAAGGTTTTACAAGACGATCGTAAAGCGTTCATTTCATGTTATGCGCTAGGTGGTGACTACCACAAAGTGTTGCGTAAACGTCTGCAGAAACTGGTAAATCGAATTAGGGAAAACGTCGGTGAATTCGGTTACCGTGTGTTTACCGACAGCGCGCCGGTATTGGAAAAAGCGCTGGCCGAAAAAGCAGGTCTGGGTTGGATTGGTAAACACAGCAATCTATTGAATCGAAAAGCCGGGTCTTGGTTCTTCCTGGGTGAAATTTACACTGACCTGCCGTTGCCCGTCGATAAACCGGCAACCAATCATTGTGGCGATTGCGATACATGTATAACCGCTTGCCCGACCGATGCCATTGTCACACCTTACCAGGTCGATGCCCGGCGTTGTATTTCATACCTCACCATCGAACACAAAGGCAGTATTCCAGAAGAACTACGTCCACTCATGGGAAACCGGATTTACGGTTGTGACGACTGCCAACTGGTGTGTCCCTGGAACCGATTCGCTCAACCAAGTGCAGAAGGTGTTTTTCAAACACGGCATGGCCTAGACAACGCTGATCTAATGGAATTATTTTTATGGTCGGAACAGGATTTCGAACAACACATGCAAGGATCGGCGATCCGCCGTATTGGGTACGAAAGATGGCTGCGCAACATTGCGGTAGCCCTGGGTAATGTCACTACCAGCAACGAAGTTATCGAGGCTTTGCGTCAGCGACTGCACTATCCATCCAAGCTAGTACAAGAACATGTTGAATGGGCGATTGAACAACACGAATCGCAGCTCACCAGTAATCGTAGGATGTAGCGAGCTTGCGCACCGTATCATTGGGTATTAACTCGACGATGCGGTTCGTTCTTCACCGCTTCTTATGCAGGCCATGGCCGTATTGAGATTGATACAATCGCAATGTAAGCCCTTGGGATTCGTATTTGTTTTGTAAGGCGGAACGTGTTCCGCCCTACGCGAACTAAAAATCCTTCGAAATTGTTTATAGTCTCGGGATTTAGTAAGTGTCGAAGCGTGTGCCCCTTCTCGTAAGTAAGTTCGTCTATAAGAATTCTTGCATAGCTTGATTTGGACATTTCTTCGATATCCGTTTCGAGGACCAAGACATCAGACAAACTAAATGCCGTTTCAATTTGTCTTGGAAGAGGATCATCATGCAAACTTAGAAAACCTAGCGTTCCCGCCAAAAAAATGTGCTGATCGCCGTCATTAACAACCCATACCGGGGATGTTGCTCTCACCGGAGCTATAATCACAAACGAAGCGATCAAAGCAAACGTGAGACGACGCGCAATCACACTCTTCATCTCAAGCTCTAATTGGATCCGCTTGAGCTAGCACCTAAAAATATGTTCGCGATAAAACTTAAGTTCTTCAATGGATTCGCGGATGTCATCGAGTGCGCGGTGAGTGTTGCGTTTTTCCAGTTGAGCTGCTATCTCGGGATACCAGCGCAAAGCCAATTCTTTGACTGAACTCACATCGAGGTTACGGTAGTGCATGAAGTCCTGGAGTTCGGGCATATAGCGGTACAAGAATCTTCGGTCCTGGCTGATTGAATTTCCACACAGGGGCGAGCGGCCTTTTTGAACATATTCACTCAAGAATGCTATGGTTTGTTCCTCGGCTTCACGTTCGCTTACTTCCGATGCACGCACTCTTTCCACCAAACCGGTTTCCGTGTGCGTGGTGGTGTTCCACTCATCCATGGCATCCAGCAATTCCGGTGGCTGATGGATAGCGATAACCGGTCCCTCGGCGACAATATTCAAATCACTATCGGTAACAACACTGGCGATTTCGATAATGCGGTCGTGATCCGGATAAAGACCGGTCATTTCTAAATCCATCCACACCAGCGCATTGGCGTCTTGGGTCATGCGATCAACATGACATCAGGTTTCGAGTGAATGCCCGATGCCGGCCGCGGTTCCAGCATGGCGTGATGGGCTTTATGGAGGCGCTGTGTCACAAAGCATCAAGTAGACAATGTCCGCCGATCATTAAACGCTTGGGTTAACGTCCCCGCATCCATGTATTCCAGCTCACCGCCAACCGGAACACCGCGCGCAAGACGCGTTACATTGACTGCGTCATCTTTTATCAGATCGGCTACATAATCGGCGGTCGCCTCCCCTTCCACCGTCAGATTAGTGGCCAGAATAACTTCTTCCACCGTGGGATCCTTTACCACCCGGGTTAATTTTTCGACACCCAGTTGGTCCGGCCCAATTCCATCCAGCGGCGATATATGCCCCATTAACACAAAATACATTCCTTTATAAAAACCCGCTTGTTCGATGGATTCGAGATCCGCAGGTGTTTCTACCACGCATAACAGACTTTGGCTGCGCCGCGGGGAGGAGCAAATATCGCACTGGGTATTTTCGCTAAAATTGTTACAACGTTCGCAATGGTTGATCTTCGAAACCGCTACCTGTATGGCATCCGCAATCATTTTCGCACCCTCGCGATCCCGTTCCAACAAATGAAATGCCATGCGTTGCGCGCTTTTTGGCCCGACACCGGGTAAGCGTTTTAAAGCCTGTTTTAAGGCTTCGATAGAGCGGGCGTTGGACACTAGAAGGATAAATTCAAACCGGGGATATTGAGTCCCGACGCCAGACCGCTCATGCGTTCCTGAGTGGTTTTTTCCACTTTGCGCACTGCGTCATTGATCGCCGCAGCAATCAAATCTTCCAGAACTTCCTTGTCATCACCCAACAAAGCATCGTCGATTTCCACCCGCTTAACATCATGCCGGCAAGTCATGGTGACAGAAATCAATCCCCCACCCGCGTCACCTTTTACCTCTTGTTTTGCCAGTTCTTCCTGCGCTTTGCGCAGGTTTTCCTGCATCTCCTGTGCCTGTTTCATGATATTTCCAAGACCATTTTTCATTACTTGCTTACCTCGTTACCTGCCGGTACTACCGATTCTGGGATAATAGTCGCGTCAAAACGCTCCATGAGTTCGCGTACATTAGGATCGTTTTCAATATCCTTCCGTGCTTGCACAATGGCTTGCTGGTTATGCCGGGCGCGCGTTTTGGCCGCTGTATCATTGAGAGCATCATCGCTTATGTTTATCTTAAGTGTTACTTCTTGCGACAGTGCTTTGGATAGTTCTTGTTCAATCATTCCTTGACGTTCCTTATTGTGCAACGACTGGTGTGCAGTATCCAGCACGACCGACAATACATTGTTTTCGAAATTGACTGGTGCAATATTCATCGCCACTTCTCGCGGAATAGAAGTAAGATTCAATTGGCCAATCAAGTCGGCCCACATCTCCGTATCGTTGATTATTTCAGCGATACCGCCAGTCACTTGACCAACTGCCTTTGGCTTTAGTTCAACCGGTTCTGCCGTAGTGGGGTTCTTTTTCAATAGCTCGGGGGCCTTTTTTGCCTCTCGCTCCAGCTCGGAAACTGTGGTGGCTTGTTTCAACTTTTTCTTACCAGGTTTCGCGTGAGTGGTAGCAGGTTTGACTTCCTGCGCGAGTTCACTACCAGCCGAATCAGGTTTGAATGCAAGCATACGCAGCAGGGTCATCTCAAATCCTGTGCGCGCATCCGGTGCCAATGGAAGATCGCGTTTACCTATCAAACCGATTTGATAAAACAGTTGCAAATCCTCGGTCGCCAGTCGTTCGGCAAATGCAGCAATATCTTGTGCATCGAAACATGATGTATCTATGGCATCCGGTGCCTGTTGGTACAACGCTATCAAATGCATCAACAACAATAAATCATCCAAAGCTGTGACGTAGTCGACCGAACATTCGGCCATTTTAGTCACGATATTTAATATCGCGGCGGCATCTTGATTCGCAAGTTGGGCGAGCAGATCAACCACATGGCTTTGATCAATCATGCCCAACATATCGCGTACGCTGCTTGCCGTTAATTGCCCACTGGCGTATGCGATCGCCTGATCCAACAAGCTGAGCCCATCGCGCAAACTTCCGGCCGCCGAGCGCGCCAATACATTCAACGCCTCTTTTTCAAACTTAATTTTTTCGGCTTTAAGGATTTTTTCTAATTGCGGTGCAATTTGATCGATATCCAATGCACGCAGGTTGAATTGCAGACAACGTGATAATATCGTCGCCGGCAGTTTTTGCGGATCGGTGGTTGCCAACAAAAATTTAACATGGGGCGGTGGTTCTTCCAGGGTTTTTAACAAGGCATTAAAACTATGCCCGGATAGCATGTGTACCTCGTCGATGAGATAGACCTTGTAACGTCCTTGAGTCGGTGTGTATTGCACATTATCGAGCAACTCGCGGGTATCATCGACCTTGGTGCGGGATGCGGCGTCGACTTCCAGCAAATCAATAAACCGCCCCTCGTCGATGCTAATGCAGGCCGAACATTTGCCGCACGGTTTCGAACTCACCCCCCTCTCGCAGTTCAATGCCTTTGCCAGAATTCGCGCCAAGGTGGTCTTGCCCACGCCGCGTGTACCGGCAAACAGGAACGCGTGATGCACACGGTCATTGTCAAGCGCGTTGGATAATGCAGCAACCACGTGGTGCTGGCCCACCACGTCGGAAAATGTCCGCGGACGCCAACGCCTTGCGAGAGCTTGATAAGTCATCGTTGATGAATAGTGTTCAATTCGGTTTCGTAATACAACACTGTTAAAGGGTGGCGGATCCAGCCAGCCTGACCCCGGCACTCGATTTAGCTGCTACGGCTGCTTCCTTCCGGACCTGACCGGGTTCACAACCTATCGCCACCGAGGAGACCGGCCTTCACCGCCATAGAACTTTAACACTGTTCGCTGACGCGGATGGCGGAGAGGGAGGGATTCGAACCCTCGGTACGCTTTCGGCGCACACACGAGTTCCAGTCGTGCACCTTCAACCACTCGGTCACCTCTCCTAACACTTGGATTCGTTAAAAAAAACGAGCGCCGAAGGGTAAACCAGATATTGCCTCGAAGCAATGCACCGCTCACGCCGTCTAGGTGCTGTCGCGACTAAGGATGTTTTCGATGCCGGCGACCAGACGACCGACACCTTCGTCTACGGTATTTGCTTGTAACGCTCCGTAGGATAACCGCAGATAACAACCGTTCTGTAGACCGAATGCATCTCCGGGTACTAGCCCGATTTGATGTTCTTCGATTAATCGCTGCACCAGTTTCATAGCAGACATTGGTGTGTTTATCCGTAACAAGTAAAAGAACGCGCCGCTGGTTTGAGCGATATACACGCGGTCACGGAGAGTGTTTAACGCTTCTTTTACCAGTAACCGTGTATCGTTCAATCCGTTGACAAATGGCTTGCAATACTCAGGCCCTGCCTGCAATGCACCGATGGCTCCATACTGGCTAACCACCGGCGGGCAAATGAGGTTGGAATCCTGGATTTTCAATACTGGATTCATTAGATGATTCGGAATCAACATATAACCAATACGCCAACTGGCAAAACCATAGGACTTACTCAACGAGAATAAGCTGATAGTATGCGCGTTGCTCTCGGGAAACGATGCGACATAACACTGGTGTGCATCACCGTAGACAAAATATTCGTAGGCTTCGTCGGTGATATGGTACACATTAGATTTTTCGCATAACTCGTTAATTTCCAACAGTTTGTCTTTATCGTAAACTGCGCCGGATGGATTGTTGGGGGATATGGTCACCACCGCCCGTGTTTGCGACGACAAGGCAGACTCAATGGCGTCTAGACGCGGTTGATGATTCTCATCGGTGGCGGCGAACACCGGAATACATCCAGCGATACGCACCGCCATCTCATGATTGAAGTAATATGGATTAAGCAAAACAATTTCATCGCCTGGATCGGCAATACTCAATACAGCATTGAGAAAACCCATGTTACTACCCGCCGTCACCACAACCTCGCGTTCGGACAGATCGATATTGTTTTCGGAAGCGAGTTTTTCGTTGATCAACTCGCGCAGGGTTGGAATTCCCGGGACGTCCTGATAAACATGGTTCCCGCGCCCATCGGCAAACTCGATTAGCTTCTCAATCGTTTCGGGGGGTGGACCATAATGCACAACACCTTGCCCCAAAGAGATAGTCCCGGGAGTTTCCTGGATCAGGTCGTTAACCACTGCGATAACAGGATCCTGCACCGACTGAAGCCGGTGCGAAACGGTCATATTCATTTGCAAGTTTATGGAGAGTTAAGTTTTCCGGGGGTAAAACTGCCAGTGTCTAGGCAGCAGCTCGTAAAGCGTCGCAGGCTTCGTTTCATGGCACGATGATGGGGTCAAACAAATCACTCATTGGCAGTCGCCCGATAGTCAAAGGCATTGCTCCTTTCGTATCGCCAGATCAGCACAAGGGAGAAAATTGTGCTGGAATTCACCTCCCGCTAATAAATTCGCGTTTAATATAACAATTTTCCTGCATTGTTCAGCTTAACGATGGGCAGCTACGGGGCTTTTTCCGATGCCGATGCCCGGCTAAAATAAGCATTATATATGTGTGATTGATTAGTCTTTTCTTCATGAATCATAAAGCCAACATCAATATATTGACTTTCATTGCCACGCGGATCGGTTTGTGAATTTTACGCGATGACCAGCGCCTCCAGAAAGTTCGATTCGGGTGATGAACGCTCTAAAACGCCTTACTTGCATCCGGGCGAGAGCGACGGCTCGGTCACTATAAAACGCTGTCTTACGGCCAGTAACCACGGTTTTATTTATCTGGCAACCGGTACTGAAGACGGACGCGTAAAATTCCTCCAGGAATACTTTCCTACCGGCGTCGCCAAACGCAAGGCCGACCGTAGCGTCAAACCACGTACTGATAAACTAAAAGCGTTTTTCGAGGAAGGCCTGGCGCAATTTCTGCAAGACGCGCGCGCACTCTCGCAAATAAACGATCCTCACATCGCGCACGTCCAACAGTACATGGAAAACAATGGTACAGCGTACATAACTATGGACGGTGATCACGGGCAACTACTCAGCGAGCATTTGAAATACCAAAAACAACCGTTTTCAGAAGAGGATATTCGTCAACTGCTGTTATCGCTGATGAAAGGTCTTGGCATCATACACGAGCAACACATCTATCATCGTGATATCCATCCGGGACATATATTTTTGCGTGATATAGGTCCACCCTTGTTATTGGGTTTTGGTACCAATACACAACATCTTCCCCCGGGTTCTGCACAGGATGTCCTGGCGAGTATGGCCACAACGGGTTACTCGCCAGTGGAGCGCTACCAACTGGGTGGCCGCATCGGCCCGGTAACTGATTTGTATTCTTTGGGTGCGGTCATGTATCGCTGTATTACGGGAATAACACCTGTCGACGCAAAACGACGTGTCGCCGCGTCCATGCAAGGAGAGGAAGACCCTCTGGTCCCGGCGCGAGAAATGTTGCGTGGTCAATACAGCAGCAGTTTTCTCGGCATTGTGGATTGGATGTTGCAACCCATTGCATCCGAACGGCCCGATTCCGTACAGACTGTACTAGGCTTACTAGCACGCAGCCGCTTGCGTGAAAGCACCAGACAACTACAATCAATTGCAAAAGTTGTCGATAACACCAAAATCAGTGCCCCCACACCTGTACCTGGTGCAGCGGCGTCGACGGACGCAACCACAAGTGACCCGCCCAAACCACAAACCACACCGCAATCCGCATCGTCTATTTACCGCTCGGCAAGACGTATAGGCTGGATAAGCTGGACTGCTCTGGCATGTGTTGTACTGATAACGTTGGTGTATTTTGGCTCTAGAACCCCGTCTGAGGTAGAACCGGTTGTTAACGAGGTGACAACGATCGAAACCCTGGTCACGGAGGAAACCAATCCCATTGCCACTAACGACACCAGCATCGCGCCAGGAGAGTTAAATACCGGTCTGGAACAGGTTGCAGCGACCGAACTAGATGACCCCACGCAAGTGCAACCCCCCGCCGTAGAACTAACTCGTCCAAATGACAACGAACGTATGCTGGCGTACAGGCAACAGGATTTTCTCGACGCCACTGTCAAATCGCATCTGGAAAAAGCAGCGATATACACAAGCAGCGGTCAACTCACTCAACCACCGGGTGAAAGCGCTCTGGACGCGTATCGCGCGGCATTAGTGCTGGATCCGGGCAATGTGATGGCGTTGCAAGGCATTGATGAAATCACGGAATCTATGCTGAGCGACGCGCGCGAACAGTTTGAAGCGGGCGAAATGGAATTTGCGAGACGCATCCTGGTGAAGATAGAAACCATCCAACCAATTCATTTCGGTGCCGATGAACTACGGCAGAAGATAAATGAATACGAACGCGTTAAGGAAATGGAAATCGCGACTGCAAAGGCTGCGCAACAACGGCAGGATGAACTGGAACAACAACGTGCAGTTGCGGCATCCGAGCAAGAGAAGCAGGTGCGCCGTCAACAAATCGAAGAACTGTTCAAAAAAGCCAACACCGCGTTTGCTATTGAACGCTACACCCTGCCAGAAGACGATAATGCATTGTTGTATTTCCGGCAGATTCTCGAGATCGATCCGGAAAACCGGGTTGCCCAGGCGGGTATAGACAAAGTACAAGACGCTTATCTTGACCTGGCCAGTAAATCCATTATTAAAAATAAATTTGATGAAGCCGAACGATTCCTTGAATTAGCCGAATCCATTAACGAAGAGGCACCTGACGTTAATCGTTTGCGCGAGCAACTCCTGTCACGCAAAGCACAATTTGCACAGCAACAATCCATACAAACCACCGAGCGAACCCCGACCCCAAAGCAATCGCCAGCACCTGATCCCCAACCAAATGCCGAAGCAGAGCGGGAACTGACCGCCAGCGTCACGGCGACACCAAGCTCTGTCGCCGGTGTAACCACAGCCCAACAAGAAATCGATGATTTTACACAATATAGACAGACACGTTTAATTGCTGGAACTGATGCGTATTACCGGGGAGACTATCAGCAGGCTTACAATTTACTTAAACCGTTGGCGGATGCGGACAATGCACGCGCTAAATTTCGCCTTGCCATCATGTACTCACGGGGGCGTGGCGTGCCAAAAAGCAATGCCTTGGCTCGTGAGCTAAGCCGTCAGGCATTCCCCGCCATTAGCACCGCGGCAAACTCGGGTGAAGCTTGGGCCCAGGCGGATATGGGTTCCATATACGAAGACGGACTAATCGTTCCCGCTGATCTTGCCGCGGCAGCACAGTGGTACCGCCGTGCTGCCGAGCAAGGTTATCCCGGCGCGCAAACTAACCTCGGTGTGCTATATGCCAATGGTGAAGGTGTAATACAGGATCGAAGCGAAGCCGTGGCGTGGTTACAGCGTGCTGCATCTCAAGGTGACAAGATCGCACGGGAGAATCTCAGAGCACTTGGGGTAAATTGATTTGTAACTACTCAAAGACCCCGCGTCCTGCGGGGCATTTTTGGGGTAAGGGGGGAGTGACTCATCTTGAGTCGGCGGGCACTATAACAGAAATTCATGGGCTTTTCCTATTATTTTTCTCGTCCATTTGCTGATGACTGCGGGTTTACCACACTCGCGAAAAGTCGGGTTTGTCCTTTTCGTCGTGGAAGTAAACTGATACGGCATCCATCAGCCACTTCAATCGGACTTTGTGGGTACGTGTGGTATTCACGGGTGGTCCGTACTGAGCATCGTTAGTATTGTTCACAAACAGGGGACATAGTTTTGTATACGTCTATGTCAGGAATTAGTTTTTATTATTAAAAAACAGTATTTTAAAGACTATTTTTAAAAACTATCTTAATAAATAGTCGTTGAATACGAGAATCTGTAAAAAATTGTTACTAAATCTCATGCATTTGCGCAGGAAGGATTAGGATTGAACTGAAATAAAGTTAAACCATAAAATTAAAGTCGGGGTGTGAACATGTTAATCGAGACGCATTCGGTGGCGGGTCACCATCCGCCCGCTCTTCCGGAAAGCACGCAATTTTGGGCGATTCTTTCCCAATACGAAACCTATAGCGCGCGCATCGCGCAGGCATTGATCTGGATCCCAATAGTCTTATTGCTGGGAGTCGTATTAATGAAAGTATCCTTGTGGACTGTTGTATGGGCCATTACGGGGACTATTAGTGCATTGGTGCTCACATGGTGGGTGCTATCGAGCTTTGCGAAATCCGAACTTACCGGATCATTGTACAAAGAGTATCTGCATGTGGTGCGCCACCATATTATCGGCACCATCGAAGCCTACGCATTTGTTCTAGCCCTGATTCCGCTGCTGGCGATGTTTGTATTCAATGTCGAACTTCTATAGTTGATAAAGAACAGCGCCCCGATTCCAAGCGTTAGTCGACACCCATAATAATCTGGCGGAGAGGGTGGGATTCGAACCCACGTGGGGCATACACCCCCAACAGATTTCGAGTCTGCGCCGTTATGACCGCTTCGGTACCTCTCCGAACACTTGCAATTCTATCACGCGAGGGTGAGTATCGAGGGCATATCAAATACTTAGCGACGAGGTGCGTTTAATTTCAAAAAATCCTTTTAGGATAGCTTTACATTCATTTTCTAAAAGCCCTGACGTCACTGTGCAACGATGATTGAGCAGCGGTGATTCAAGCAGATTAATGATGGAACCGGCTGCGCCCGCTTTCACATCACGTGCGCCGAAAATCACGTTGTCTAGACGTGCATGCACAATCGCTCCGGCACACATGACACAGGGTTCTAATGTCACATAAAGCGCACAACCGTTCAGCCGGTAGTTACCCAACCGTTTCCCGGCATCGCGAATTGCAAGGATCTCTGCATGGGCGGTTGCATCGTTGCAAGCGATAGGTTGGTTCCAACCCTCCCCTATTATCTGATCATCGTGAACAATCACAGCACCAACCGGCACTTCCCCTTCGCAACTTGCCTTTTCAGCCAACTCCAATGCACGCGACATCCATTGCTTTTGTCGTGTCACGCTAGCCGATGATTACTCCCATTCTATGGTTGCCGGTGGTTTGCCTGAGATATCATAGGTCACACGGCTTATACCACGCACTTCATTAATGATCCGGTTAGACACCGTGGTCAGGACATCGTACGGAATGCGTTTCCAGTTGGCGGTCATAAAATCAACCGTTTCTACGGCTCGCAGAGCGACGACGTATTCATAAGCGCGGTTGTCACCGACGACGCCAACAGATTTAACCGGCAAAAATACCGCAAATGCCTGGCTAATTTCATCGTAGAGGTTATTTCGTTGCAACTCTTCAAGATAAATTGCATCCGCCTCGCGTAGTAATTCCAAATATTCCTTTTTAATCTCCCCCAGTACGCGGACACCGAGCCCAGGTCCGGGAAAGGGATGACGGTACACCATCTCGTGCGGTAAACCCAATTCAATACCAATTTTTCTCACCTCGTCCTTAAATAGTTCACGCAGAGGTTCCAGTAACTTTAAATGCAGGGTTTCCGGCAAGCCACCGACATTGTGATGCGATTTAATGAGTTTAGCTTTGCCGGTTTTAGTGCCGGCCGACTCGATCACATCGGGGTAAATGGTTCCTTGAGCTAACCATTGCGCATCCGCAATTTGTGCCGCCTGTTCCTGAAACACATCGATAAACGTTTTCCCGATAACGCGGCGTTTTTGTTCCGGATCGTCGATTCCTTTCAACGCGTCAAGAAAACGTTGTTCCGCATCCACCATCTTGATACTGGCGCCCAGGTGTTGGGAAAAACTCCGCATGACTTGCTCGGACTCACCTTTTCGCAGCAGGCCATTGTCAATAAAGATACACAACAAACGCGTACCGATTGCCTTGTGCAATAGAGCAGCCACGACCGAGGAATCGACTCCACCGGACAACCCGAGGATCACATGTTCGTCGCCCACTTGGTTTCGCGCCGACTCGATTAAATCGTTGACGATGTTGCCTGGGGTCCAGTCGTATTCACACCCACAAATTTGATGAACAAAAGCACCGAGTATTTTTTTGCCACACTCCGTATGGGTCACTTCCGGGTGAAACTGTACGCCATAGTAATGACGCTTAGCATCGCCAATTGCCGCCAGCGGTGCATTAGAAGTCGATGCGAAAACAGAAAACCCTTGCGGTGGCTCAATAACCCGGTCACCATGACTCATCCACACATCGAGTACCGTCTTTTTCTGTCCTGCGAATTGAAATAGAGGGCAGTCTTCCAGTAAACGCACATTCGCGTGACCGTACTCTTGATGATCGGCTGTCTCCACGATACCGCCCAGTTGGGCGGCCAGGGTTTGCATACCATAACAAATACCCAGTATGGGCACTTGCAAATCAAAAACGATTTGTGGGGCACGCGGCGTTTCGGTAACGGTGACTGTTTCAGGTCCGCCGGAAAGAACGACTCCTTTCGGTGCAAACTCCTCTATGATTTGAGGCTCGATATCATAAGGGTAGATTTCACAGTAAACCTTGGCTTCGCGGATATTTCGCGCAATGAGTTGGGTGTACTGTCCACCGAAATCCAGGACAAGAATCCGGTCACCATGGATCTGCGAATACTTCATGCGGTGATTTTTTTAATACAGACTTCGTAAGCCGTCAAAACCCACGATTTATCTAAAAACAGCCGAGTGCAGGAATTTCGATATGAACTTTAATACTCACGCTGATAGTTCGGCGCTTCCTTCACAATAGTTACATCGTGAACATGGCTTTCGCGAATACCAGCATTGCTGATACGTACGAAATTCGCCCGTGTTCGCATGTCTTCAAGATTTGCGCTGCCGGTATAACCCATACTGGAACGCACGCCACCGATGAGCTGGTGAATGATATTCACCATCGGTCCTTTATAAGGCACCCGTCCTTCTATGCCTTCAGGTACCAGCTTATCGCTACTGGACACACCTTCTTGAAAATAACGATCTTTCGAGCCCGTCTGCATTGCACCCAATGAACCCATGCCACGGTAACTTTTGTAGGAACGGCCCTGATACAACTCGATCTCGCCGGGTGACTCGTCAGTGCCCGCAAACAACCCGCCAATCATTATGCAATGCGCACCTGCGGCGAGTGCCTTGGCTATGTCACCGGAAAAACGTATGCCACCGTCGGCAATTAACGGTACATCGGTGTTGCGCACCGCCCTGACCACATTGGAAATGGCGGTAACCTGCGGTACCCCCACCCCAGCCACCATACGCGTGGTGCAGATGGAACCCGGACCGATACCGACTTTGACCGCATCCGCGCCGGCATCCATTAAATCCCGTGCAGCCCGTTCTGTGGCGATATTCCCGGCCACCACGTCGATGTGCTCGTATTCGCTTTTTACTTTTCGCACCCGGTCGATCACACCTTTAGAATGACCGTGCGCCGTATCCACCACAATAGCATCCACATGGGCATTAGCCAGCAATTCGACACGCTCCTCGGTATCCGACCCGACGCCTACGGCAGCGGCGACTGACAATCGCCCGCGCTCGTCTTTACACGCGTTAGGATGCTCGGTGGATTTTTGAATATCTTTGACGGTAATCAGTCCCTTTAAATTGAAATCGTCATCGACTACCAATATTTTTTCAATGCGGTGTTCGTGCAGCAAGTTTTGCACTTCCTCACGGGATGCATCTTCTTTTACGGTGACCAGCTTTTCCCTGTTTGTCATGACGCTGCTAACAGGTGCATCGAAACGGGTTTCGAAACGTAAATCGCGGCTGGTCACAATGCCGGTCAACTTGCCGTCGTCCAAGACCGGTACACCGGATATGCCTTTTTTGCGTGTCAGGTCCAGCACCTCCTGGACGGTTGTGCTGGCGTTTACTGTAATCGGGTCTTGGATGACTCCACTTTCGAATTTCTTTACCCGGCTGACTTCCTTGGCCTGTTGTTGAGGTGTCAGATTACGGTGAATAACACCAATGCCGCCCTCCTGAGCGAGGCAAATGGCGCCACGGGATTCAGTGACCGTATCCATTGCGGCTGACACTAAAGGAATGTTGAGATTAAGCCGGCGGCTGAATCGGGTACATAAGTCCGCGTCACGCGGAAGTGTTGTGGAGTACGCGGGGACGAGCAGTATGTCGTCGAAAGTGAGGGCAGATTCGATATTTTCCATCGGCGGATTATACGGATTGACAGAGTTGTCGTAAACTAGATATTGTGCTTTCGTTTGCTACAAACCCCAATAACTAGCGATTATTAAACTCAACCCACAAGGTAACTGAATCATCCCCACTATGTACTCCGCCGCCGACGATCGGCAAATTTACTGTGTCAGTGAACTGAACAGCGAAGTACGCAGTTTGCTGGAAATGAGTTACCCCGAGGTATGGGTCGAGGGGGAAATTTCCAACCTTGCTAATCCCGCGTCCGGACACAAGTATTTTTCCCTTAAAGACGAGAGTGCACAGATTCGCTGTGCCCTGTTCCGCAACCGACCCATGTCGCCCACGTGCGCTCCGGCGGAAGGCATGCACGTGTTGATACGCGGCACAATCACCTTGTACGAAAATCGTGGTGATTATCAACTGGTGGTGGATTATCTTGAGGACGCCGGTGAAGGCGCCTTAAGGCGTGTATTTGAAGTCTTAAAAAGTAGACTAGCGAACGAAGGTCTGTTCGATGCGGATCGCAAACGCGACTTGCCTCGCCTGTGCAAACGCATTGGCGTTATCACCTCGCCAACGGGTGCCGTTATACGGGATATTATTTCTACATTCCGGCGCCGCTACCCAGTCTGTTCCATCTTGGTTTATCCAGTACCCGTACAAGGTAAAGAGGCAGCACAGGCGATCACCGAGACCATTGATTTGGCCGACCGGCGCGCGGAATGCGATGCGTTGATTCTCGCCCGTGGCGGTGGTCCGCTGGAAGACTTGTGGGCGTTTAACGAAGAAGTTGTCGCGCGTGCGATTGCACACTGCTCCCTACCCATCGTATCGGCGGTAGGACATGAGGTTGATTTCACTATCGCTGATTTTGTCGCCGATGTCCGGGCTGCGACACCGACTGCCGCTGCTGAAATGCTATCCCCTGACCGGCAACAACTTATCGACTACCTGCGTACTACTCAAAAAGACTTGATTTCCACCATGCGAAATCTGATACAGCAATGTGGACAAACCACAGACTGGTTAACACGGCGACTAACTCATCCCCGAGAACGTCTTGCCTTGTTGCGCAATCGATTGAGCTCCTCGGTCAAACACTTACATTTACTGGGTCTTGGCAAAATCCGTGAATTGCGCTTTGTTAATTCGGAACTAGGGGCGCGACTGGAACGATGTTCGCCGTCATCTCAACTGGCCCGACTAAAACGACGCCAAGAAATCGCTGCTGAAACCCTAGTGCTAAATATGCGTACTGCGCTCGCCCGGCAATCGCAGCGCCATGCTTTATTAACTACCCGTCTGCGTGGGGTTAACCCTTTAGCAACTCTGGACCGGGGTTACGCCATTGTGCGTGACGCACAATCGAACAAGGTCTTGCGCAACGCCAACCAAACTGATAAAGGCCGTGTTGTACGCGCCGATCTTGCGAAGGGCCATATCGTTTGCACCGTGAATGAAACGAATCCTTAGCATCGCTTCTATTTTTATCTTTTGCACTGTTTCTGGTAACGCGGTTGGGTTTTTGCCTCAGGTCAATCCGGTACCCGGTGGCATAGCCGTGGTGCCATTGGTGAAATCGGCGACTGAAAAACCTATCGCGTATTTTGGCCGGCAACCGTTGTTAGTAATCAACGAGGACAATGTCTGGTACGCGATTGTGGGATTGGATTTGCGCCAGGTGCCAGGGCAATACATCGTGAAATTCAGTGCACCTTCCTTGCGCGAAACCACGCGACCGTTTTATGTGGATACCGGCACCTCTCGGTTGCGCGGGCATCAGGAACCCCGGCCAGAACCAGGCGAGGCTAAACCGGATACGGACCCGGATGCCGGGTTGTTTCAGAACCTGGCAAATCAGTGGTCGAAAACCGAGGATATAGACTTGCCTTTACAAAATCCGGTAACCGGTATTGAAGGAACCCTGGATGTCGACAATGGATATTTTGGCTTGGTTTATCACATACCCGCTGGCACTGAAGTCCGCGCCCCTGCCGCAGGCAAGGTAGTGACCATACACAGCCTGGAACACACCGGTCTTACATTAGCTATCGATCACGGACAAGGTTTGATCAGCTTGCTCTGTCATCTCAACCAGGTATCGACAAAAATGGACCAACTGGTGTCAAAATCTGAAGTCATTGCCCTTTCAGAAAGCAGCGTCAGTATCCATCAAGCACAACTGGTCTGGATTGTGCTACTCAATGGCAACATGATTAGTCCATCGTCCTTAATGGTAAACACAAAGTTGAACCAGTGACTAATTCAGTGCGACCGCGATTTGTGCTTCTTTCGCGCACGGCCAGCGTACGGGTTGTCGGTGTTACGCAAACGGATACGCACCCGTGTCCCACTCAGGCCGTAGGCCTTGGAAAAATAGTTTGATAAATAGCGCCGGTAAGATGCTGGTACACCTTGCACCTGATTCCCGAACACATCGACTGTTGGTGGAACCACGCCGCTTTGTTGCGCATATTTCAGCTTGATCGGCCGACCACGGTACACCGGTGGGGCCAACGCCCGTAAGGCTTGACCTAGATAACGATTAACTAGCGATGTAGGCATTTTCAGCGATGCGGATTCATAGGCACGATCCACCGCCGGAAGAATGTCGCCGACACCGCTGCCATGTAATGCGGAGATGAAGATCACATCACAACGTGGTAGAAACGGCAGCCGTCTTCGCACATCGATGCGCACGCGTTTTCGAGCCGTCGCTTCTAACCCGTCCCATTTATTGACCGCCAGCACCATCGAGCGGCCTGCGTCCAGAATCATGCCGCAAATGGTGGCGTCCTGTTCAGTGACACCTTCGCGGGCATCAATCAACATTATGGCAACGTGACATCGGTCAATCGCCTGTATGGTTTTGATCACCGAGTACTTTTCAATATTCTCCCGGACTCTGGCCTTGCGACGCACGCCGGCGGTATCGATCAGTTGATATGTCTTTTCGTTACGACGGAAGGGGATAAAAACGGAATCACGTGTTGTGCCCGGTTGATCTTGCACAATAACACGTTCTTCACCGAGCAGCCGATTGATGAGTGTGGACTTACCCACATTCGGTTTTCCTACAACGGCAATAGTCGGTATCGATTCATCAGCGCTGATGTGGTCTTCCGTTTCACTCGTTTGAGCAGGCCACACTTTTAATACTGTTTGCACAAGGCGCTCCAAACCGTCTCCGCGTTTGGCGGAAATGGCAAAGGGGGCGCCTAGGCCTAAACGTTGAAAATCCGATGTGGCGGTATCCGCATCGACCCCTTCGGTTTTGTTAACTACGACACTCAGTTTTTGTTGGTACTGGCGCAGCGTTGATGCAATGTGTTCATCGTATGCGGAAATACCTTTGCGGCCATCGACCATGAACAATATGTGATCGGCTTCCTTAAGCACTTGTTGCAGGTGCCGGGCAATATCCATTTCTAGATCGTTGTCGTCATGTCCCACTCCACCGGTATCGACCACGATAAACGACTTGCCATCCAGCTCCGCATCCCCATACAAACGATCTCGCGTAACACCCGGTTGATCGTCTACCAGAGCATCGCAAGTGTGGGTTAGGGTGTTGAACAGAGTCGACTTCCCCACATTGGGTCGGCCCACCAACACAATGACGGGTTTCAGCACGGAAATAGGAAATATTTGTCGAATGAATATTTTACCGCGCAAAGAGTGACGCGGCGGTTTGGGGCGGACTACTTGTTAAGTATCTTCGTCCACAACTTGATAGGCATACAAAACCCCATTACGCCCCTGGGCATAAAGTCTGTCTTCATCCCAAATCGGTGTGTTCTCAACCCCGTCACCGTCGACGCGCACGCTACCCGCCACTTCACCCGAGTTCTTATCGACTAGATACAAGAATCCATCACCATCAGCCATCGCGACGTGTTTATCCGTAGTACTGGTCCCGGTTGGCGAGCGATGTTTAAGCCAATCCACCTCCCACTCGGTGCCGCCGTCGCTACGGCGCAAGGCTTGTAATCGTTCGTCATCATCGATAATGAACACATACTCTGCGTCTACACTAATGTCCTTGTGCGTCGAAATATCTCGCGACCACAATACCAAACCGCTACGAACTTCAATTGCCGTCACGTTGCCTTGATAGACCGCTACATACATGACATCACCTTCAATCACCGGTCGTGTGTCGATATCAATTAAACGTTCTATTTCATTTTGGCCGCTGGACTGTCCGACCGGAAGCTCCCATACGACCCGCCCGCTATTGAGTTCGTTCGCAACCAACCGCCCATTAGAAAATCCAGCCACGACATAGTAAGAAACCACCAATGGCTGGGCTGTTCCACGCAATGTTAAGCTTGGTACCGTTTGCCGGTAAGACCAGTTACGCGTGCCGCTGGTGACACTCAGACCGATGAGCTGTCCGTCTACTGCCTGAGCGACGACCACTGCGTTACCAATAACCGGTGGTGCCAACACTTCTGCTTTTAATGGTGTCCGCCACATCAGCTCCCCATTCTCTGCATTCAGGGCGATCAGTTCACCATCTTCAGTCACCAAAGCGGCCAAACCACCACCATAACCAATGCCTGCGTTAATATTCTGTTTTAGTTTTACCTCCCATAATCGTTCACCGCTATCCCTGTCAATCGCCATTACACGACCTTTTGGCGACGCCACCATTAACCGGTCCGAACCAATACCCGGCGTCAACCTTACATAGGCTTTGTCTAAATCCCCTATTTTTCGTTTCCACAGACGTTGCAAGGAAACCGTTTCACTCGCCACCGGAACCGGATCCGGAATGATCTCTTGTTCTTTTTCTTTTTTCGATTTGAATACGCCGCAACCGGTTAATAAAAACACAGTGATAAAAAACGCAACGCCACCAATAAGGCTAATGCAATAGCGTCTTTTTTCTATCGATACGGTAAACATCAATTCGTTGCTACACTAGCCTTGTTAATTTTTTGCTGCAAAATGGTTACATACGGTGAACCCTCCGCTAAACCACCGAGTGCTTTCTCATACGCGGTGACTGCCTCACCACTACGATCGAGCGCACTATAGGCATCACCAAGCAATTCCTGGTAGTGAGGTAAAAATGCCCCAGCGTCAACGCCTTCCAGCAAGGTCAACGCTTGCTGCGGTTGATTTTCCGCCAACGCGATATACGCGAGCCGAATTCTCGCAGTGTGCACCATGGAAACACTCTTGGCGTTGTCCACTACCCATTGAAGATGTTTCTTGGCACTGGCGTAGTCCTTTTTGTCGACGTCGATCTTGGCCAGATACAGCGATGCCGATGCAGCATAAGGGGTAGAGGCATAATTGTCGACAATATCCTGGCCAGTCAGAACGGCGTTTTCCATGTCTTTATCACTAAACGCTTGGCTCATTTGATCGAACAATGCGGACGCGGTCTGCGCCTGATTGGTTTGATGGGTCTGCCAAAAATTGATGCCAAGTACACCGGCGAGCCCCAAGACAATGCCACCGATAACGGCGGAACCGTTCTTTTGCCACCACTCACGGGCGCGATCAATTTGTTCGGTATCTTCGTGTGGATTCAATCTAGGTTCACCTAATGCAATGGTTTGTAAGTTACTAGCAGCAAATGCGAGATGAGTGGTGTTTGAATGCTCATGTTTTCAATTTTTCTTTTACGTAGTTTACTACCTGATCCATTGGTAATTGTTGTTGCTCGCCCTCCGCACGTAGAGATTTAACCGTCACCGATGTTTGAGCTATTTCGTTGTCACCTATAATTAGAGCAAGTTGTGCGCCGCTTTTATCCGCGCGCTTCATTTGTGACTTGATACTACCGTCACCGCAATTCACAAGGGTGTAAACGCCATGGTCGCGTAACGCTTCTGCTAATTTGATGCCATCGTGTTGCGCGGCTTCCCCCATAAGTACCAAATAAGTACCGGGTTTATCGTCCCAAGACAAGGTTTTGTTTTGCGCAACTAGCGCGATGACACGTTCCATACCCAGGGCAAATCCGGCCGCCGGTGTGGCGGCACCACCCAATTGTTCTATCAAACCATCATAACGTCCGCCGGCACATACAGCATTCTGTGCACCCAGTTTATCCGTTACCCATTCGAATACGGTACTGGAATAGTAATCCAAACCGCGTACCAACCGCGGGTTCACCCGGTAGTTAACCCCGCTACCGTCTAAATACCGGCGCAAACTAGTGAAATGTGCGCTAGCCTCGTCGTCAAGATACTCCAGCATATCGGGCGCGCCGTCCAACACTTCTTGAGTTTGCGTGTTCTTGCTGTCCAGGATACGCAGTGGATTACCGTCAAGACGCCGTTGACTATCCGAGTCCAACTCATTCCGGTGTTGTTGTAGATAGTCAACCAGGTCTTTACGAAATTGTTGCCGGCTGGCGGTCGAACCCAGACTGTTGATTTCTAGAGTAACGTCTTTAATATCCAAAGCCTTCCACAAACGTTCACCCAGCAACAGGATTTCCGCATCAATATCCGGGCCTTGCCAACCAACCGCTTCTATCCCAAACTGATAAAATTGCCGATAGCGTTCCTTTTGCGGACGTTCGTGCCGGAACATGGGTCCGAGATACCACAAACGCGCAGTTTGTTTGTAAAACAAACCATGTTCGATACCCGCCCGCATGCAACTGGCGGTCGCTTCCGGCCGCAGTGTGAGTTGATCACCGTCGTTGTCGATGAAAGTGTACATTTCCTTTTCAACAATGTCGGTGTATTCACCAATCGAGCGTTTGAACAGTTCCGTGCGTTCAACAATGGGCAGACGAATTTCCGAGTAACCGTAGATCGCAGTTAACTCGCGAATGGTCGCTTCCACACCGTGCCATATACCCATGGCTTCCGGCAATAGATCTTTCATGCCTTTGATGGCTTGCATCTGCTGACTCATGCAGGAATACTAATATTGAATGCTCTGGCTATTTCGGTTAGCCGTTCGACCGTACGTTTACACCGACGATGCGCACAAATGCGTTGGTAGTCTTGTAAATACTATTGTTGTGATTCGAGATTAAACAATTCCCTCGTTTGCTCCGCTTTTGGAAAGTTCAAACGAAGTTGCTTGGCGTATTGCTGCGCCACATCGTGCGCCCCCAGTTTACGTTCTATCTGCACAGCGTAATACAAACTATCCGGTGTGCCTGGACTAACGGCGAAAAATCGCTCAAGAAATGCACGGGCAGACAAATACTGTTCACGCTCATAACTGATTTTAGCCATGTTGTATAAAGCCGGTGGCAACTCCGGATTAATTTCCAATGCCTGACGAAAATATTCCTCCGACTTGTCTAAATCCTGTTCCAACATACAGACACCGGCGGTCATGGCCGCGACGTCGGGGCGTGGATTTAACTGATCCGCTAGGGCTATTTCCAGTTGCTCGACGCCCTCGTTCCAACGCCCCTGACGGCATAAATGGGCCGCATAGTCCCGGCGCGCTGAATGATCGGCCGGGTCCGATTGCAATGCCCTTTTAAACTGCTTTTCCGCTAGATCGCCGTTATTCAATCGAACATTTAACAGTGCCGCGACGTAGTTGGCCTTGGAGTGATAAGGATCGATCAACAAGGCAGCATCGAGTTCTTTTTGCGCGGTATCCAACTGGTCACGGCGTAAATAGTTCAGCCCGAGTTGTACATGCAAATCGGCGCGTTTGTCGTTATCCCATTTGGTGGTGGCCGGTGCGGCGCAACCCGTAGTCAATACAACACCACAACACACCACGGCGAATAAAACCGCTTTCACTGCAAATTCACCCGGGAACGTATGCGAGCGGAACGCTTGGTTCTATCCGTGAACCTCCCGGCCAACTGGCCGCAGGCGGCATCGATATCATCGCCCCGGGTTTTGCGCGTGATAGCCATAATGTTCTTCGACAACAATACATCGCGGAAGCGTTCTATCGCATCCTGTTCCGAGCGTTGATATGCGATACCCGGGAACGGATTAAATGGAATCAAGTTTACCTTTGCCGGTACATCCTGCAACAAACAAGCTAGTTGCTGAGCCTGTTTCACGCTGTCATTCACATCCTTCATCAAGGTGTATTCGAAAGTCACTTTGCTACGCGACATGGCGGCCACATAACGCCGGCAAGTATTCAACAATGGTTGGATGGGATATTTTTTATTCAATGGCACCAGACGGTTGCGTAAATCGTCGCTCGGCGCGTGCAGCGATACCGCCAAACTGACCGGACATTCTTCACGTAAGCGATCGATAGCCGGCACCACACCTGCCGTACTCAAGGTCACGCGGCGGCGCGACAAACCAAATGATAAGTCATCCAGCATCAAGCGTATAGCACGCACTACATTGTCGAAATTCAATAACGGCTCACCCATACCCATTAATACAATGTTTGTTAGCGGCCGTTCGTAACCGGCATGACGTAACAAGCGATCCGCTAACCAGACTTGACCGATAATTTCCGCCGTTGTGAGATTGCGATTGTAACCATGCAGGGCGGTTGCACAGAATGTACAATTCAACGCGCAACCGATTTGCGACGAAACGCACAAAGTCCGACGGTCCTCGTCCGGGATGAACACAGTCTCGATTCCGTTGTTATCACCGAGTCCGAGCAACCATTTACGGGTCCCGTCCATTGCCACTTGATCATGCACAATTTCCGGCAGCCGAATTTCAGCGTTTTCGAGCAATCGTTGACGCAAATCCTTGCTCAGATCGGTCATACCGGAAAATTCCGTCACACCACGATGATAAATCCACTTTAATAATTGACCGGCACGAAAACTGCGTTCGCCCATGGCCGCGAAAAAACCCTGCATGGCCTGTGGGTCGAGTTCCAGTAAATTGGTTCGGTCAGTATTCAACGTTACGCAACGCGTGTGCGCGGACAGATTTGATCGTCACTAAAGAAAAACGCGATCTCGGTCTTAGCGGTATCCGGGCCATCGGAACCGTGCACCGCGTTTTCCTCGATTGAGGTCGCGAAGTCGGCCCGTATCGTACCCGGCGCCGCTTCAGCCGGATTAGTGGCGCCCATCACTTCGCGGTTCTTAGCGATGGCATTCTCGCCTTCCAGCACCTGTACCACCACCGGGCCCGAACACATATAGTCACACAGATTGTTGTAAAACGGCCGCTCTTTGTGCACGGCGTAAAACTCCTGCGCCTGTTGCTTGCTCATATGAATCATACGACTGGCGACGATGCTTAACCCCGCGGACTCCAGGCGCTCACAGATCTTGCCGATCAAATTTTTGGCCACGGCATCGGGTTTGATAATCGAGAAGGTACGTTCGACCCCCATAGAGGAAACTCCTTAAATAATGTAAATCAAGTAGATAAAAGAATGCCCCACGAATGGGGGCGGTTAATAAGTGGTTATTGTAGCGTCTATCAGACCGCCGAAAAACCGTCTTTACAAGTTTGATTGATTTCAGGAAAAGCAATCAATTCGCCCTCGGCTGCCGACCGGAGGGTCACGTTTAGCCAATCGCCCGCATCCGCCGGATCAAGGACGGTGACCGGCAAATAGTTATCCATACGCGCCCTTGCACTATTCTCCTCACTTTTCTTGTTGCGGCTTTCGATCAAGACACGCACCGATTGACCCACCCAGCGCTCCAGCACATTATCTCGCACCCGCGCACCGGCCCCGCGTACCAGACGGGCACGTTGTTTGCGAACGGCGTGCGGGACTTGTTTGGGGATGCGCGCCGCAGGCGTACCGTCCCGTTCCGAGAAAGGAAAAACATGCGGGTAAGCAATCTCAAGATCGTCGATCGCTCGCAATGTATCCTGGAATTGTTCATCGGTTTCGGTTGGGAAACCCGTCATGACATCTGCGCTGATGACAAGATCGGGCAGGCAATCACGCATTTTTTGAATACGTTCATATATCAACTCACGATCATAACGCCGCTTCATACGTTTTAGTATCAAGGTGTTTGCACTTTGTAAGGATAAATGCAAATGCGAGCAAACACGCGGCTCCGATGCCATGAAATGGATGAGCTTGTCACTAAGATGTGCAGGATCGAGCGAACTCAATCGCAGTCGAAACGCCCGACCAAGACGATAGCCAGTCTCGGTAATTTCGGCTAACAAATCCGTAAGATGCATGGAAACCCCGTCCGTATACCCGAAATCCTTGCCATAAGAACCTAAATCGACCCCGCAAATGACAATTTCCTTATGACCGTTGATTAACAAACGTTGCACCTGGCGTTTGATCATACTTGGCTTGAAAGAACGACTACGACCTCTAGCCCGGTGAATAATGCAAAACGTGCAGCCTTGGTCGCAGCCTTGTTGGACTTGTACGAAGGCACGGGTGTGACCGTCAAACCCAGTGAGTAACTGCGATGGCAGGCTGATATGTTCATCGAGATCGCCCACCAACACTTGCGGCATATTCCCTTGCTCCAACACGGGCAACAGATTGTGAACATCGAGTTTACGGTCATTACCCAGCACCAAATCCACCCCCGGAATACTAACGCACGCTTCAGGCTCCATTTGCGCGTAACAACCGGTGACAATCACTATCGCATTGGGACTGCGCCTGATAACTCGCCGCACCTCCTGGCGCGTCTGCCGGCCGGCTTCGTGAGTCACCGTACAAGTATTAATGACGTATAAATCTGCCGTTTCCTTTACCGAGACACGCTTAAAATCGCCCGAAACCGCTAGATTTTGTGCGATCAACTCGGATTCAAAAGCATTGACCTTACAACCCAAGGTTGACACCGCAAAACGACGATAATCCTGTCCTTGTCTGGGCAAAGGCACGTCAACCGAAGCCATGGCTCAACAATCTAACCGAAAACGCTAGTACTGGGACTACAATACATCAATACCAGAATCAATTTTAAAATAGGTAAGCAATGCTGGAGCTAGGCGAAAATAATCGAAAAAGTGGAATGCACACGATAATACGTGAGCATTTTTAGGTCGTTTTCAACGACGTTAACAACAAATGCAGACATTTTGAAGTAGATTTTGACTAATCGACGGTGAAACTCTCACCGCACCCGCACTCCCCCGTCACGTTAGGATTCTTGAAAAAGAAAGAGGAAAATATTCCATCAACCCGAAAATCGATTTCGGTACCATCGATTACATCCAGTTTTTCACCATCGACGATGACTTTGACGCCATGGCTTTCGAATACCCGGTCCTGTTCGGCGATTTCATCGGCGTAGTCCACCACATAAGCCAAACCGGAACAGCCAGTGGTCTTCACACCAAGGCGCAATCCCTCCCCTTTGCCACGGGAAGCCAGGTAGGTTTTGACGCGGTCAGCCGCCGCCGGTGTCAATGTAACTGCCATTAATACTCCATTGATATCAAGTAGATATGGATGCCAGAGCTGTTGAATTCAAGGTTGATTTTAGCATAAAGCTGCGAGTGCACTCAGCGGCGGCGTTGTTGCACCGCGCTCAGGATACCACGCAGTATGTTGACCTCTTCGACGGTTAACCGCGCCCGGTTGAATAACCGGGTGATCTTACGCATCAACTTAATCGACGAGGTCGCTTTGATGAAATCGATTTCGTCCAGCGTGATCTGCAAGTGGCGGTAAAAACCCTCCATTTGTTCGGAATTCGCGGGCCATTGTTCCACACTTTCCTGGGGACTTGTAGAGCTATCGTTTGCTGTATGTAAACGAATCTCGTAAGCCATGAGCAACACGGCACTGGCTAGATTTAATGACGAAAAAGCACCGTCTGTGGGAATGTGCACCAAATATTGGCAGCGGTCGATTTCCGTATTTTTGAGTCCACGGCTCTCCCGCCCGAATAAGATTCCAGCCTGACCGGTTCGAGCAGTCTTGATCACCTCGGTTGCCGCTTGTTTCGGCGTTAACGTGGGCCAGTCAATCGCACGCGGCCGGGCTGTTGTCGCAACCAATAAATCGCATTCAGCAATTGCTTGACTGACCGAATTAGTGACCACCGCTTCGTCCAAAATCCAGTTAGCCCCAGCCGCCCGTGCATACGCTTCTTGGGTACGGAATTCCGGCGGCGATACCAAATACAACCAGCGTAAACCCATGTTGGCCATGGCCCGTGCGGTAGCGCCGATATTGCCGGGATGAGTAGGCTCCACTAACACAATACGGATATTTTCGTTAGACACGGTGTTTTTCTTTAGAGGGTTTTATCTCCCGCTTTCGGTTTCGTTTTGAGACACGCATCGCTAGAATCGCTGCACTTTCCTTCAGAGCAATATTGTGAAACACATTGTAACCGTCAAGGCCACGTCAAGCGCGCCGTTAATCGACCGCCATATTGCTTTTCGGTCAATCGCATAGCGGAGACTACGCGTGCATCCCATGTTAAACATCGCAGTCAAAGCCGCGCGCCGCGCCGGCGACATTATCCTGCGTTATTCGGATCGTCTTGACCGTATCAACATAACCAGCAAAGGCCCGGCCAATTTCGTGTCGGAAGTCGACCACATGGCGGAAAGCGAAATCATCGATATCCTGAAAATGGCCTACCCCGAGCATGGGATATTAGCTGAAGAGAGCGGGCAGCAGGGTGACAGTGAATACCATTGGATAGTCGACCCTTTGGACGGCACCACTAACTATCTGCACGGCTATCCGCATTATGCCGTGTCGATTGCGCTTATGCGCAAAGGCGTTTTGGATCAGGGTGTGATCTTCGACCCCATACGCAACGAGATGTTTACCGCCTCACGCGGTAAGGGCGCGAGCCTGAATAATCGGCGTATTCGCGTCAGCAACGTTAGTCGTATGCAAAATGCGCTAATCGGCACCGGGTTTCCGTTCAAGGCGATCCACCGCATTGACGAATGGGTAAAGGTTTTTCGTGGCGTTCTGCCACGCACCAGCGGTGTACGCCGCGCCGGCTCCGCGGCCCTGGATTTAGCACATGTCGCGGCCGGTCGCTTCGATGGATTTTGGGAAATGGACTTGAGTATCTGGGATATCGCCGCCGGATGCTTGTTGGTACAGGAAGCAGGTGGTTTGATCACAGATTTCGATGGCGGCCAGAATCATCTTGAAAGCGGCGATGTCATCGCCGCCAACACCAATTTGTTTTCGGAGTTACTTGATATCGTTAAAAAATCTCGCGAGTAGTGAATAAGGCACTGGACAAACAACTCGATCCGGCTTTGGCGGCACACACACCGATGATGCGTCAATACCTTAGCATTAAATCCGAATATCCCGATGTCTTGTTGTTTTATCGCATGGGTGATTTTTATGAACTGTTTTTCGATGACGCCGAACGCGCGTCGAAACTGCTGGACATAACCCTCACCGCCCGTGGTCAATCCGCCGGTCAACCCATTCCCATGGCAGGTGTTCCGGCGCATAGCGTCGATCAATACTTATCGCGGCTAGTGCGGCAACAACTGTCCGTTGCTATCTGCGAACAAACAGGCGATACCAATACCTCCAAAGGCCCGGTGGAACGCAAAGTAGTACGCGTCATAACACCCGGCACGTTGACCGAAGAAGATTTACTGCTAGATCGCAAAGAAAACTTGTTATGTGCGGTTTTTCCGGCCGGCACCCAATTTGGACTCGCGGCCCTGGAACTCTCCAGCGGACGGTTCTCCGGCCGGGAACTCGGCAATAAGGAAGCGTTGCTTATTGAATTGGAACGCCTGCAACCCGCCGAGTTGTTGGCGCCGGAACAATCGGAAAGATTCGCCGAACTGCAAGGTAGTGCAACTCAAAATATGCAGCCCACACCGGATTGGTATTTTGAATTGCCTCGGGCACAGGAAACGTTACGTGCGGAACTCAATACCGCCAACTTAACCGCGTTTGGATGTGATTCATTTCCATTGGCGACCTCGGCGGCGGGTGCCTTATTACAATATGTCAAAGACGTGCATAAGGCGGTCATGCCCCACGTACGGGAAATCGTGTTTGAACAAACCGATGACCAACTGATTATCGATGCAGTCAGCCGCAGCAATCTGGAAATCGAAAAAAATCTGAGTGGTGGTAGCGACAACACCCTAGTGGAATTATTCGATCACTGTACGACGCCCATGGGTGGCCGCTTACTCCGCCGCTGGTTTCACGGCCCGTTGCGTGACCACCGGCAACTCAAATTGCGGCATCAAGCGGTCGAAACAATAATCGAAAAAAACACTTATCCCGAACTACAAAAGGCGTTAAAACGAGTGGGCGACATGGAACGTATTTTGGCACGAGTTGCGTTACAGACAGCCCGACCACGCGATTTAGTGCGCTTGCGCATGGCACTGGAAACCGTGCCATCGTTGAGTACAACGCTGACGGATTTGGATTCGCCACATATCCGTGATCTTGCCAGGCGAATTCGTCCTTTCCCGGATATGCTGGATTTACTCTGCCGCGCCATCGTGGACGAGCCACCGGCAACCATACGCGATGGTGGCATGATACGACATAGTTACGATGCAGAACTGGATGAATTAACCGGCTTGCGTGACACTTCCAACGATTACTTGCTAGAACTGGAAACTCGTGAACGCCAACGTACGGGCATCAAGAATATCAAGGTGCAATACAACCGCGTACACGGTTACTACATCGAAATCCCGCGTGGTCAAGCAGAGCGGGCTCCCAACGATTATTTACGCCGGCAAACTTTAAAAAATGCCGAGCGCTTTATCACTGAAGAATTAAAAACATTTGAAGACAAGATTCTTAGTGCACGGGAAAAAGCGCTGGCCCGAGAGAAATGGCTGTACACAAAGTTACTCGAGCAACTACTGCCACACCTGCCGGAATTACAGGCCTGTGCATTTGCTTTAGCCGAATTCGATGTATTGAGTAATTTTGCCGAACGCGCCATCGCGCTGAATTTGTCGAAACCAGAGTTTAGCGATGACAGCTGTATGCAGATTAAAAAGGGCCGGCATCCGGTGGTTGAATCCGGTTTGCAACGGGATTTTATCGGCAATGATTTAAGCCTGGATGACAAGACTCGTATGCTCGTGATCACCGGCCCGAACATGGGTGGCAAGAGCACCTACATGCGGCAAGTCGCACTTATTGTTTTACTCGCCCACACCGGTTGTTTTGTGCCGGCAGACAGAGCACTCATCGGCCCGGTAGACAGAATTTTTACCCGCATCGGTGCAGCGGACGATCTATCCGGTGGGCGTTCAACGTTTATGGTCGAAATGACTGAGATGGCACATATTATTCGCAACGCCAGCGCCAGCAGTCTGGTGCTGGTGGATGAAATCGGACGTGGCACCAGCACCTTCGACGGGCTTTCCTTGGCCTGGGCCTGCGCCAGAGATTTGGCTAACCGGATTCAGGCCTTCACTTTATTTTCCACTCACTATTTTGAACTGACGGGTCTGGCAGAACAATTGCCCGCAACCCGCAATGTGCACTTGGATGCTGTGGAACACGGTGCAGATATCGTGTTCCTGTATTCGGTGAAAGACGGTCCAGCCAGCCAGAGTTATGGATTGCAGGTTGCGCGCCTCGCTGGTGTGCCGGGCGAAGTTATCGACGTCGCTAAGCAAAAACTCGCATCATTGGAAACCGGGTATGTGGAATCGAATGGAACCGGCCAACCCAAACAACAACTAGCATTATTTGATGGCGATCATCGAGAACGATTGACCCTGGATAAACTTAAAATCCAACACCCCGATGACATGTCGCCCAAACAAGCATTGGAATTTTTGTACGAGTTAAACCATCTTTTGAGTGATGGACCGTGACAATCGCGGATTTACCCACGCAGCGTGAAACCCTACAATACCGCCCTTTGTCTTTTACGTGGAGTAAATAAATGACCTATGTGGTCGTAGAGTCCTGCATTCGTTGCAAATACACAGATTGCGTTGAGGTGTGCCCGGTTGATTGTTTTCACGAAGGGCCGAATTTTTTAGTCATCGATCCAGATGAATGTATCGATTGCAGCCTGTGTGAACCGGAATGCCCGGTCAATGCTATTTATGCAGAAGACGATTTACCGCAAGACCAAAATCATTTTCTTGAATTGAATGCCGAGTTATCCCGCGAATGGCCCGTGATTACCGAGTTAAAACCCGCACCATCCGATGCGGCCGAATGGGAAGACGTCCAAGACAAACTACAGTATTTGGAGCGGTAGTCTCTATTAAATTCTTTACCTGAATCTAGAGAAGAAACCAACCAAAAAGTTTCGTCCCGCGCTTTCAGCGCTTAGGACGAGTTCCTTTTCTTGACGGCCAAGAAAAGGAACCAAAAGAAGGCCGCCCCTGCATTCTGGTTCCTTAAAAGGAACTGCCCTCACCGAAAGTCGTTTTGCGGCGGGTCAGTTCGATGAATCATCCACGATTCGGCGAACCTTCAATCGATGTCCCTATCGATTTATCCCTGCAACCACCTTTTTTCGTCTCGGCAGAACGCAAAGGGGATTGAAAAGGGACTACGTCGCACTATACCTCACTCGAATACTACTCTAGGTGCCTCACTGTCTTTCTTTTTTATTGGGATGCGGTAAGCTTGCGAACCGCACCATTTACAGTTCGGACGCACCCGACACGCGATTCTGTTGCCGAAGCAATATGTTGACTGCTGAACGCCGATAGCTGACAGCTTCTAATGCAACCCCACTCTGTTTAATAGCTGCTCCGCCGGTAAGTAACCGGGTAAAACGTTACCGTCATCAAATACAATGGTAGGTGTGCCTTGTACGCCTACTTCCTGACCGATGCGGTAGTGATCAGCGACTGGGTTTTCACAAGTTTTGGGCTCTGGGATTTGTCCTGACTTAGCCAGGGTCATAGTCGCTTGCTGATCATCTGCGCACCACACGGAAACTATTTTTTTATAACTATCGGAGCCAATGCCGGCGCGTGGGAACGCCATATAACGAACTTGTAACCCAGCCTTATTCAGAGTGGGCACTTCGTTATGTAGTTTACGGCAGTAACCGCAATCGACGTCGGTAAATACCGTAATGTGGCGACTCGCGGATTCGGGACCGAATACGACCATTTGCTCTTTTGGAACGCCATCGATGGCCTTGAACATATTCTCCGCTTTTAACTCATCAGCCAGGCTCACCTGACGCACTGTGTCGTAAACATCGCCTAGTAAAAGAAACTTACCCTCGGCCACCGCGTAAAAAGTACGGGATCCTACCGTCACCTGATGTACGCCAGGCATGGGTGATTCAGCGATGGCAGTTATATCCGTGCCCGCAGGTAATATCGCCTCCAGATTCGCTTTTACTCGGTCGGTGTTCTCATCCGCTGATGTGACTGCCATAGGCACCAATACGAACATAAAAATCAATGCAAGTTTTTTCATTTCAGTTCCTGTAGTGAATCAAATTTGTCTCGCCGTCAGGATACGAATCCCCGTCGGCGAACAAAGGGGAGAGTCGATCTTCTCCCCTTTGGAAACCACGACACTGAGGTCAACCCTGCACACACCGGTGTGAGGGTAAATATTCATAAAGCGTCTGCACAATTATGCAGCAAATACTGGTCAATTTGAGCCTGGGCCAAAAGAATAGTTCATATTATCAAGAATGCGGCTGCTAAGATTTTAAATTGTTAACAATTATTCTGGGAGAAATGCACTGGCATTTCCGGCGTTTCGAAGCTACTATTGCGCGCGCGAGCACAATCAACAAACCGCTGTGTCTGCCCGTAACTTATTCAAAAACTTCGTTGAGTGGGATTTTATAAAGCGCTGTCTGGTGCACGCGGTTGTTCTACTAGCCAGCGGATTAGCGGCCTGCGGCGCCTTTGCCGAGACGATTTATGTCTACGATGCACCGGACGGCTCCAAGTTAATTACGGATAAACCTAAAAGCGGTGGCGGGTTTAAACTGATAAAACGTTATCAGTCGAGTTTCGGATCATCATCGACTGTCCCGCTACAAGCTCGTAAGTCCTTGTATGACCCGCTAATAGAACAAACCGCAACCAACTATGGCGTGGATACTGCACTAGTCAAAGCTGTCGTGCACGTCGAATCATCGTTTGACCCCACGGCGGTATCGCACAAGGGTGCGACGGGTTTGATGCAACTGATGCCGGATACCGCACAACGCTATGGTGTGAGAAATTTGACTGACCCCAATCAAAATGTGGATGGTGGTGTGCGATATCTGCGGGATCTGCTTAAGATGTTTCGTCATGACACACAACTGGCAGTGGCTGCCTATAACGCCGGTGAAAACGCCGTCATTCGACATCGGGGCATTCCACCGTACAATGAAACGCAAAACTACGTGCGCAAAGTCTTAGAACTGCACGAAAAATACCTTACCTTTATGAATTGACGCTAATCGATTATTACAGAAACGAATAAGCGAGAAATACTAATTTCGCTGTTACACCTGCAAATAGCCCCGCCACTAAATCGTCCATCATAATTCCGGAGCCCCCATGCACGTTTTCATCCAGCCAACTGATGGGCCAAGGTTTAAAAATATCGAAAACGCGAAATAAGAAGAAAGCCAGCACCACGGACACGATACCGATTTCCAAAAAAATCATGGTGACCAAGAAACCAACGAATTCGTCCCACACGATTGCCTTGTGATCATGTACACCCAAGGCCTGCGTGGCACGATGGCATAGCCAAATTCCAAACACGAAAGCACCGATTACCGCGCCGATATACCACCAATGCGGCATTTGTTTCATTAACAAACAAAGCGGAATGCATACCACAGTACCCAGGGTCCCCGGCAAAGTTCGTGCAAGGCCCGAACCAAAACCCATAGCGAGAAAACCGCTGGGCGTGAAGAACACTTCACGCACCGTTTCCGGCGTCGGGGTTTCCGACTCAAGCAAAGTGGTCATATCCTGATTTTGCGGGTACCCATTCATCTTCATTATTCATAAATCGAACACCTGTGTGTTCGGTTACCCTACCGATTTTTGTCAGGGCAAGGTCTAATTCTTGTGCAATTATCTGAACTCGACGGCTATGTTCAGGCGGAACAGTAAAACACAACTCGTAATCATCGCCTCCGATCACCGCTAATTCCAGATCGACGGTTGGTGCGCAACAAGCTTTAAATGCGTCAGAGATTGGCAGGTTTTTCAGATGAATTTTCATACCTACACCACTTAGTTCAGCGATATGTCCCGCATCGGCATATAAACCGTCGGAGATATCGATACTTGCACTGGCTATGTCCCGCAAACGTTGGCCGAGTGCGACTCTTGGTATCGGCCGGTTCAACCGAGACAAAAGATACCTTTTGTTTACATCAGAGATATCGGTTTCGCATTCATTGCGATAGATACGCAATCCCATTGCTGCGTCCCCTAACGTGCCTGATACGAACACATCATCACCGGGTTTCGCACCTGACCGCGTCAACGCTTGATTCTCCGGCACCCAACCGGCCGCAGTAACACCGATATTCAAGGGCCCACGGCAGGTGTCACCACCGGCTAGCGTCATTTCAAATTCATCAACAAGGTTAAACAAACCCCGGCTGAATCTTTCTAACCAGATATCATCGAATTCCGGCAATGTTAAATTGAGCAATAACCACGCGGGCTCTGCACCCATAGCGGCGAGGTCACTCAGGTTAACAGCCACGGCTTTATAGCTGATATCCGCTGCGTCGATTGTGGAAGGAAAATGCACGTCCACCACAAGGGTATCGGTGGCAATCACCAATTCATAACCGGACGGGCAACACACTAGAGCGGCATCGTCGTCAATGCCAAGCGTCACACCGCTCTTGGTGTTTTCGTTTCGCCGCTTGAAATATTTGTCAATCAGCGAAAATTCACTTAATCGTTTGATGAGTGTCTTTTGATATTCTAGGCGTTGGGACGCATTTGATTGCCGAGCTTATCCAACACACCGTTTATAAAACGGTAACCGTGTTCGGCAGCGAATGTTTTTGCCAGTTCGACCGCTTCGTCGATAATGACCTCTAGAGGAATCTCTTGCTCATACTCGATCTCATAGGCACCCAATCGCAAAATGGCTCGCTCCACCGGGTCAACTGAGTCCAATTCGCGATCGATGAATGGTTTGAGGTTGTCTTCGATCTCCTGTCGATGCAAAGGTACTTGCCGTACTAATCGTTGGAAATACTCCAAATCAGCACCTTCGAAATCGTGATCGGCAATAAAGTGTGACTCAATATCGCAAGCGGGTTGCTCGGTTAAATCCCACTGATACAACGCTTGCACTGCGTTGCGCCGTGCTAGGTGGCGGTTACCGGCCATTGCTTGACCCATTAACGAACAACATCAGGATTCTTTGCCGAGTTGACGCACGACATCCAATGTTTCCAGTACTGCTAATGCCGCATCCGCGCCTTTGTTTCCCGCTTTGCTACCCGCGCGTTCGATGGCTTGCTCGATGGTATCGACCGTCAGCACACCAAAACCCACCGGCAACCCAGTGTCCACGCTGACTTGCTGAACGCCTCGTGCGCATTCCCCGGCGACATAGTCAAAATGCGGTGTCGCTCCACGTATCACACAACCCAGTGTCAAGATCGCATCGTAACTACCTGATTGCGCCATTCGTTTCGCGACCACGGGAATTTCAAACGCCCCCGGCACTTTGACACAGGTAACGTTATCGTCCTTTACACCGTGTTGTCGCAGTGTTTCGGCAGCAGCATCTAACAAGCGAACGGTAATAAAACTATTAAAGCGGCCAAGCACAATACCTATTGTGACATCGCTGGATTGAAATGAGCCGATAATCGTTTTCATTTGCTATTCACTTTTTCATTCGCGATTCACTAAACATCTTGTTTGTCTGACACATAGTCGACGATCTCAAGATCAAAACCGGATAAGGCATGCGCCTTGCGTGGTGTTCCTAGTACACGCATTTTCCCCACGCCGAGATCGGAAAGTATTTGACTACCCGCGCCCAAAACACGCAAGTCACCCGAGGATTTACTGTCCGATGTGTGGTGTTCGTCTTGCCGTTGCGAGTCATGAATGTGGCTTAGCAGAGTTTCCTCGCCGTCGTTGTAATCCAGCAATACAACAACACCGGAATCCTGTCTGGCTATGGTCTCCAGAGCATCATTCACCGGCCAGGTATGATCGCCCCGTGCTTCGGCCAAAACATCGTACAGACCATAATGTAAATGTACGCGCACCAGGGTTGGCAGATCCCGTTTGATCGGACCCCGCACCAGTGCTAGGTGCGAATTGCCGCTAACCACATCATCGTAAATCACTGCGTCGAATTCACCGAACCGGGTATTTATCGTGGTTTCCGTGCTGCGTTTTACAGTTGCTTCATTCTGCAAACGATGTTTGATGAGATCAGCAATCGTTCCAATTTTGATTTCGTGCTGATTGCCGAATTCGAGCAAGTCCGGCATCCTCGCCATACTTCCGTCGCTGTTTAAAATTTCGCAGATCACACTGGCCGGTTCCAAACCGCATAACCAGGCCAAGTCGACACCCGCTTCAGTATGTCCGGCGCGTGTCAACACACCACCGGGTTGTGCCATCACCGGAAATATGTGTCCCGGTGTGATAATGTCTTTTGGTGAAGCATCCGATTTGACGGCAGCCTTTACGGTAACGGCGCGATCAGCCGCGGAGATGCCCGTAGTTACACCCCGGGATGCTTCGATAGACACAGTAAAGTTAGTCGAATAACGCGCGTTGTTGTTCTGCACCATCAACGGTAAACCGAGTTGCCGGCAACGTTCCTCAGTCAACGTCAAGCAGATCAGTCCACGCGCGTGGGTTGCCATGAAATTGATATGCTCGGCAGTGATGTGTTCCGCCGCAATGACAAGATCGCCCTCGTTCTCGCGATTTTCATCATCCACCAGAATAACGAAACGTCCGGCGCGGAAGTCGGTCAAAATCTCGTCCACACTGCTGAGACTTACCGGTGAGCTTATTTGCTGTGCAGTCGATATGGCCATGACAGTTTCGTATGTTTGAATGGCTTTACCAATTTGAGTTATGAGCTTATTCTATCCGACGCGCTGGCCGGCGTCTTGCGGCTATCCAATAATCTTTCCACATAACGTGCAATCATATCCACTTCGATATGGACTTGTTGACCAATGTCCAGTTGCCCCAGCGTTGTTACTCGCAGCGTGTGTGGCACGATGTTGACGTCAAACTGAGTTTGTCCGGCTTCATCCGATACCTGATTAACTGTCAAGCTGACGCCATCAATACAAACCGAGCTTTTTTCGGCAACGTATTTGCCTAATTGTCTGGACACCGAAAAAGTCATCCGCATTGAGCGTTCTGCCGGGCTCTTACCGATTAGACAGCCCATCCCGTCTACGTGCCCGGAAACAATGTGGCCCCCGAAACGGCTGTCCGCTTGCATAGCCAATTCAAGATTTACCTTTTGTCCAACTCGTAAATCTCCTAACAAACTACGCGACAGAGTCTCAGTAGATACATCAAAACGCGTATTACCGTTCACGAACTGGACAACGGTTAGACAAACGCCGTTAACGGCAATACTGTCACCAATGCTGAGTTTCTCTTTAGATAAATCACCCATGTCGACCACTATGGATAGATCTTGACCGTGTTGGTTTAGTTCGCTAACCGCGCCGAGACCCTGAACAATACCGCTGAACATAAAGTTTATGAGTGCTTGTTGGGTATCGCGACAATGCGGATATCGTCACCCACCTGACGCAGGCTTTGTATATCTAAGTTGATGGTCTCGTTGAGTCGGGTGATGCCCGACATACTCAACATACCGCGGCCATCGTGCCCCATTAACCGAGGTGCGTGATAAATGACATATTCGTCGACCAACTGTTGTTGAGCAAACCCACCGGCCAGGGTCGATCCGGACTCTACCAATATTTCATTGATCTTGCGGCGACCTAATTCCTCCAACAGGGTCGCAAGGTCGACTCTCCCTGCGTCGCTATTTAAAACCAACACTTCAGCACCCACCTGGACTAACGCAGTGTGACGCCGGTTGTCGTTAAGCACAGTCACGACGAGTACCTTTCCAGGCTCATTGAATAATCTTGCATCCACTGGCGTGCGCAACTGTGAATCCAATACGACTCGTAAGGGTTGGCGTTTTAATCCATCGGCCCGTGCCGTCAGCCTCGGATTATCCGCTAGCACCGTATTAACACCGGTCACTAGGGCACAACTACGTGCGCGCCAACGTGCGACGTCTGCACGCGCCGCATCACCGGTAATCCATTGACTCTCACCCGACGCCATAGCCGTTTTGCCATCCAAACTGGCGGCGCTTTTAACCCGCACCCACGGCCGCCCCAACTGCATACGTTTGACGAAGCCCGGATTCAAGTCCAAGGCTTGGCGCTCGCCACACCCGTTTCGTACAGTGATTCCCGCTTTATCCAACTGCGACAAACCTTGCCCCGCCACTTGGGGATTCGGATCAGTCATCGCACTGACCACACGCGTAATTCCCGCGGAAATAATGGCATCCGTGCACGGTGATGTTTTGCCGGTATGGCAACAAGGTTCCAGCGTAGCGTATAGTGTGCCGCCTTTTGCAGCGCTATCGGCGGCATTCAATGCGTTGACTTCGGCATGTGCCTCACCGCGGCGCTCATGCCAACCCTCACCGACAATTCTACCGTCGTTAACGATGACGCTGCCGACACGCGGATTAGGCATAGTGGTAAATAATCCACGTTTTGCCAACTGCAATGCCCGCGCCATAAAACGGTAATCTTCGGCGCTAAAGGTGGTCGGTGGGTTATTGATTGGTATCGTCATTCGCCGGGTCCGGCGTGCCCGACGGCAACAAGGATAGTTGACGTTCCAACTCAGTGGCCGATGGTTCGCTTTGTAAGCGTTCTACTTCATCTATAAATGCTTTTAAATCCTGAAAGCTGCGGTACACCGATGCGAAGCGGACAAATGCAATATCGTCCATGCGTCGCAATTCTGTCATCACCATTTCGCCAATGGATTGACTGGAAAACTCGCGCTCACCACGCACCATAATTTTGTGCAGTATCCGGTTGACCGCCGCTTCTACCGCTTCAGTATCTATGGGTCTCTTTTCCAACGATCGGCGAATACCACGGCGCAGTTTGTTTTCCGCAAAGGGCTCGCGGCGCCCATCGCTTTTTATAATTTGCGGCAGTCTTAATTCGGAGCGTTCAAACGTAGTAAAACGCTCGTGACATACTTGACATTCGCGGCGCCTGCGAACCGTTTCGCCGCCGTCGGCTAAGCGCGAATCGATAACGCGAGTTTCATTGGAAGAGCAGAATGGACAGCGCATAACTCACGAAAAGACTTTTACGTCCCGAATCAGGGGAGCGCGTCCAACTCCGCCCCTTCCTTCTCTACTGGAATCAGATCCTGGTGTGAAATACCCAGCATATACACAATGGGGCTGGCGATAAATATAGAGGAGTAGGTGCCAACTAACACACCAATCAACAACGCTGTGGCAAATCCGTTAATTACTTCGCCGCCAATCAACAACAGCGTTAAAACGACCAGCAATGTGGTCAGTGATGTCAACAAAGTACGGCGTAAAGTTTGGTTGATAGAGGTATTCATGACATCTTTGGATGAATCACGACGCATTTTGCGGAAATTCTCACGAATACGGTCAAATACCACAATAGTGTCGTTCAACGAGTAACCGATGACTGCCAATACCGCCGCCAACACCGGCAATGAAAATTCAAATTGGAACAATGCGAATATACCCACAGTGATCAAGACGTCATGTGCCAGCGCCGCAACGGAGCCGAAGGAAAAACTCCATTTCCGAAATCGAATAAAAATATAAAGCATGATCGCACCGAGAGCGATAAACATGGCCCATGTACCCTTCTCAGCAAGTTCATTCCCGACTTGGGGACCTACAAATTCCACCCGGCGCATCTGTACACTACAATCCGTGGTGCCGTCACCACTGGCACACTGCTGTAATCCACCCTGTAAACCTTCGACAACACGTTCGCCGTAAGGCGCGCGCAAGGCCTGCATCACCCCACCACTGATTTCGGCGCTCTGTTGAGTTTCGCTGACCGGCAAACGAACCAGCACGTCGCGGGCGGTACCAAAGTATTGTACGATGGCGTCGGAAAAGCCGGCCTCTTCCAGAGTCGTTCGGACGGTGCCGACTTCGACCGGTTCCGAATAGCCCACTTCAACCAAAGTACCACCGGTAAAATCGACGCCAAAATTAAGTCCGCGAACGACCAACGCAACAACGCAAATTGCGATTAGAACACCGGACACAATGAACGCGATGCGACGCAAACCGATAAAATCGATGTTGGTGTCTTTTTTGATAATTTCCATGGCGTTAAACAGGATTCTAAATCGCTAGTTTCTGCACCCGCTTGCCACCGTATATCAGATTCACTACTCCCCGAGTAACGATAATAGCTGTGAACATAGACGTGACGATGCCGATACTCAAAGTAACGGCAAACCCTTTAATCGGGCCGGTGCCGAATGCATACAGGATAAACGCCGCTATCAATGTCGTGATATTCGCGTCGACAATAGTGGAAAATGCACGGTCGTAGCCCACGTGAATACTGGCTTGCGGCGAATTGCCATTGCGTATTTCTTCGCGGATGCGCTCGAAGATCAACACATTGGCGTCCACCGCCATACCCACGGTCAAAACAATACCGGCGACACCCGGCAAGGTTAAGGTAGCCTGGAACAAAGACAATATCGCTACAATCAGCACCAAATTCAAAGCCAAAGCAAGATTGGCGACCCAACCAAAGGTGCGGTAGTAAACAATCATGAATATCAATACGAGTATAAATCCGACTATCACCGCACGACGGCCTTCGTTGACATTATCCTGACCCAAGCTGGGACCGACCGTGCGTTCTTCAATAATTTGAACAGGCGCAGCCAATGCGCCGGCTCGCAACATCAAGGCTAAATCGCGTGCTTCATCCACACTGTCCAATCCTTCGATTTGAAAGCGTTGGCCTAGCTGATCGCGGATTACCGGCGCTGTAATGACCTCTTCGATGCGAGACTCGGTCCGTACGGGATTGCCATCATCGTCCAGAATGGGTTGGTTGTTCTCACCCAGTTGCGCTTCGCTGACAATCTCCAAATAAATGACCGCCATGCGCCGGCCGATATTTTCGCCGGTGACACGCTGGTTAATCCTAGCCGCGGTATCATCCAAGGTAATACTGACGATAGGGCTGCCGGTTTGCGTATCCAGACTGGCTGCCGCATTCACAATATTGTCGCCAGAGTAAATCAGACGTTTTTTCAGAAGAATACGACCGCCGTCACGCATTGGGTAAAACTGCGACCCAGGTGGCGCTGTCTCCCTTGATGCGCCAATCCCACTGTTCTCTTCGTCGACCAATTTAACTTCCAGAGTTGCCGTACGGCCCAGAATCTCCTTGGCACGGCCGGTATCCTGAACACCGGGAAGTTGTACCACAATTCTGCGTTCACCCTGCCTCTGCACTATGGGTTCGGCCACGCCGAGTTCATCGATACGGTTGCGTAACGTTGTCATATTTTGTTCCAGTGCAAATTCCATCAGCTCCTTCACACTGGTTTCGCGTATGCTCGCCAGCAACACTGTTTCGCCGTTTTGTTCCGATTCCGAAACGGTTAAGTCAGGTAACTCGCGTTCAATAATCCGCCGGGCACTGGCAAGATCATCGCTTTTGCGCACACTCACGGTCATACCACCGGCAGGAGAACGTTTGACACCGCGGTAACGAATCTTCTCTTCCCGCAACTGCGACTTAATGTCGTCAACATAGCGCTCCTCCGCCTTGCTGATGGCACTTTCCATATCTACCTCCATGAGAAAGTGAACACCACCGCGCAGGTCTAAGCCCAGAAACATGGGTTGGGCACCGGTGAGCTGCAACCACGATGGTGTGGCCGGCAGCAACGTCAACGCAACCGTATATGTCTTACCGAATTCACTTTGTAATAGTTCGCGCGCAGTGAGTTGATCGTCCGTATTATTAAAACGAAGCTTGATATCATTTTCATCAAGTGTCGAACCTTTTGTCTCAATATTGCCTTCACTTAGTGCGCCCTCGGCACGCTCCAGAACTGTGGTGTCCACTTGCGCGGTACGCGTGCCACGAATCTGGATTCCCGGATCGTCGCCGAACAAGTTCGGCAATGCGTAAAACAATCCCGGCACAACCACCAGGATGATGATCAGGTATTTCCACCAGGGGTATTTGTTCAGCATCGAGGGAGTGAATACCTAAGCTTTTTTTATAGTACCTTTAGGCATCATCTGTGCAACCGCGTGCCGTTGCACTTTGATATTGACATTAGTCGCCACTTCCAAAGACACGAAATTGTCGTCTACATCAGTTACTTTGCCCAAGGTACCTCCATTGGTCACGACTTCATCGCCCTTTTTGAGGGAAGCCACCATGTCTTTGTGTTGTTTAGCACGTTTCTGTTGTGGCCGAATCAACAAGAAGTAAAACAAAACAAATATCAATACCAACGGCAAAAGGCTGACCAGGCTACCTGCGCCGCCGCCTGCTCCTTGAGCGAATACGTTTGAGGCAAATAAGCTCAGCGCTGGAACGCTGCCGGCGGCGGTAAGCTTGGCCATGGGATTTGCGGAGGGGGCATGTGTAGCTATTCCTATTACTCGCTGACCGTGCTTAACACCTCGTCGGCGAAATGCAATTTGTTTCATAAAGTTATCCTGAATTTTTAAACTGTTTTTCGAACATGCAACGAAAGAGGGGGCCGATTATGCCACAGCAGACACAGAAACACCGCGCATTGCGTGGAAATTCTCAGTAAACGGGTCAAGCACACTGGTCGCGATGGCTTCGCGTAAGGAACGCATTAACTCCTGATAATAATGCAAATTATGAATGGTGTTGAGCCGTGCTCCCAACATCTCGTTGCTACGGAACAAATGCCGCAAATAACTGCGGCTGTAATACTGGCAGGTATAACACGCGCATTCGGCATCGATGGGATTGATATCATCAGCATACACCGCATTACGAATTTTGATGTCACCACACCGGGTAAACAACCAACCGTTGCGGGCATTGCGCGTTGGCAGCACACAATCAAACATATCAATGCCGCATCGCACACCATGTACCAAATCCTCAGGTGTGCCGACTCCCATCAAGTAGCGCGGACAATCCGTCGGCAACCGGGAGCCGATATATTCGAGAATGTGTCGCATCTCTTGTTTGGATTCCCCGACGGAAAGACCGCCGATGGCGTAGCCATCAAAACCCAACTCTATCAAACCTCGCAGGGATTGTTCGCGCAGATCTTCGTACATACCTCCCTGCACAATTCCAAACAAGGCATTATTGGTCGTGTGCGCCGTCTTACAACGTTCCGCCCAACGTAACGACAACTCCATAGAACTCTTTGCCACTGCGTGAGTGACTGGATACGGGGTGCATTCGTCAAATACCATGACAATATCCGAGCCGAGTTCCTGTTGAATCCGCATGGATTCTTCCGGGCCTAAAAATACCGTATCGCCATCAATGGGTGATTGAAAACGCACGCCTCGTTCGGTGATCTTGCGCAAAGTCGACAAACTGAACACTTGGAAACCACCGGAATCAGTCAAAATCGGTTTTTGCCAATGCATGAAATCATGCAAATCACCGTGTTTGTGGATGGTCTGTATTCCTGGACGGAGCATCAAATGAAAGGTATTACCGAGAATAATTTGGGCGCCGATTTGTTCGACTTCTTCCGGTGTCACTGCTTTCACCGTACCTGCGGTGCCGACCGGCATAAACGCCGGTGTGTCCACCATACCCCGGTCGAACACCATGCGCCCGCGACGGGCTTGGCCGTCGGTATTTTGGATTTCAAACCGCATGCGCTGGCATTGCCGGGGGACGCTCGATCCACATCGCATCGCCATAACTATAAAAACGATACTCGTTTCTTACAGCGTACTCATAGGCGCATAGAACTCGTTCTTTCCCACCGAGGGCACACACCATCATTAGCAATGTGGAACGTGGGAGATGAAAATTGGTAATCAGTGCATCGACTACTTGGAAAGGATAACCGGGTGCAATAAACAAATGAGTTTCCCCTTGCGTTGGAACGAGACCACCTGGCTCACAGGCAACGCTTTCTAAAGCACGCACCGTTGTTGTGCCCACGGCGATGACACGGCCGCCGACTTTTCGAACTTGATTGATTTGGTCCACCAAATGTTGATCGACGGAAAAAATTTCACCGTGCATTTTGTGTTCAAGCACGTGTTCCGTACGCACCGGTTGAAATGTACCCGAGCCGACGTGCAGGGTTAAAAACCCCCTACGAACGCCTAACGCATCTATCTCGTTCAACAATGCCCGATCAAAATGCAGACCGGCTGTCGGCGCGGCGACCGCACCGGGTCGCTTTGCATAAACCGTTTGATACCGCGATTTGTCTCGTTCATCTGCCGCACGACTAATATAGGGCGGTAGCGGTACCAAACCGTGTTGCTCGAATTTCGTTTGAATCGGTTCATTTGACCGCACACGGTAAAAATCATCGTGACGTGACTCGACAGTCAACTCGGTGTCGTTCCTTAGTCGAATAACCGTCGCCGGCTTAGGTGATTTGCTGGCCTTGATCTGCACTAATGCACTTCCTTGATTAAGAATTCTTTCCAGCAAAATTTCGACTTTGCCACCACTTTCCTTGTAGCCGTACAAGCGTCCCGGAATAACACGTGTGTCATTAAACACCAGCACATCATTTGGACGCAGTAGGCTGGGAAGCTCACTAAAACACCTGTTTTGGAAATGTCCGTCGGCGTTAACCACAAGTAGCCGGCTAGCACTGCGTTGTCGGGCCGGGTACTGAGCAATCAGCGATTTCGGGAGTTCATAGTCAAAATCACAGGTGAGTGTCTCGTCGGTGTGGCCCGGTACCGTAGACTGTTGAGTAGCAGCGTTACTCACTGGAGATCCCGCAAACCGTTGCATTTCAAGCCACAAGTGTGTATAGATTCGCGCTGCCATTCCCGTGCCGAGGTGGCGAAACTGGTAGACGCGCCAGACTCAAAATCTGGTGGTGGTAACACCGTGTCGGTTCGAGTCCGACCCTCGGTACCATTTATTCTCTGTGTCACGTATTTAATTCGCTGGTGTAAACGGGTCATCACTCATACACGGCGACCCGGAATTTGAAAGTTCTTTATGTGCGGTGTTCCGGTAGCGGATTCAAAAAGTGACGTCCGTTTTTTACCTGGGACAGATAATCCAGCAAAACATTATAGTCCTCATCGCTATCGACCAAATTGATATCCGCGGCATTGACCATCAGCAGGGGAGATTCTTTGTAGCTAAAGAAAAACCGCGCATAGGCCTCGCACAACCGCTCCAAATATTCCAGTTCGATATTGCGTTCAAAGTCAATTCCACGCCACCGTACCCGTTGCATTAAAACATCCGCCGGCGCCTGTAAATAAATCACCAAATCCGGCTGGGGTACATTGGGCGCAAGTTGTTTATATACCTGTTCGTACAAACGCATTTCATCATCGTCGAGATTGCTCTCGGCGAACAAAATGTCTTTCTCGAGTAGAAAATCCGATACCCGGCGCGGGCTAAACATGTCCGTTTGCTGCAATTGCTCCAACTGGCGTGCGCGTTGGAACAGAAAAAACAACTGCGTAGGCAAGGCATATTGCCGAGGCGATTGATAAAAACGCTCTAAAAAGGGATTCTCTGCGGGCTTCTCCAACAGCAGCTCGCATTCAAAGGATTCCGCCAGACGCCGCGCCAAGCTGGTTTTGCCCACACCAATCGGCCCCTCCACGACCACATAGCCAGGCGATGGCGCGAACAGATTTTGAACTTCCACTGACATTCAAAACCCGGGTATTTTGTTTTCTGTTATGGTTCCCACCCACTCATTCTAGCAGTTCCCAGGCGCACTGCTCCCCGGCGCCGTACTGATATAATCCAAAAGAACTCTATACACGGCTTTCCCATGAAGTTACTGTTTGATTTCTTTCCATTGTTGTTGTTCTTTGGTGCATTCAAGTTGTACGGCATCTACGTCGCGACCGCCGTTGCCATGGCCGCTTCGTTCATGCAGGTATCCCTGCACTGGCTGCGTCATCGCAAATTCGAAACAACCCACATTATTACACTGGCCGCAATTACTTTATTTGGCGGCCTAACCCTAATCTTCCAAAACCCGGTCTTCGTAAAGTGGAAACCCACCATCGTGAATTGGATATTTGCCGTTATTCTTCTGGGCAGTCAATTTTTTACAAGAAAACCCGCGATTCAATATTTGATGGGGTCACAGATCGAGCTGCCGGCCCCCGTTTGGCGCAAAGTCAATCTGAGTTGGGCGTTGTTTTTCGTGGTTCTTGGAATACTTAATCTGTATGTGGCGTTTTATTTTCGATTGGATTTGGACGAACAATCACGCACGGAGCTATGGGTCAACTTCAAAGTATTCTGGTTAATGGGGCTTACTTTTTTGTTTGTAATCGTTCAAATGGCGTTTTTGTATAAGTACATAACAACAGAAGATAATGAAGAGAAATCATAATGTTATACGTGATAATTGGCTATGATTGTGAAGACAGTCTGGAAAAACGCCAGTCGGCACGGCCTGCTCACATCGAACGGTTACACGGGTTGAAGCGGGAAGGACGATTATTTGCCGCCGGGCCTTTTCCAGCCATCGACGGCGAGGAACCTGGCCCCGCCGGTTTTACCGGCAGCTTGATTATTGCTGAATTCGAATCCTTGCAAGACGCTCAGGCATGGGCGGATGCCGACCCCTATCGCGATGCCGGTGTGTACGAAAGAGTCGAGGTCAAGCCTTACAAAAAAGTGTTGCCCTGACTATGCCCTCAGCTATCCAGCTTCAACTTAGTTTCGCTGGGTGGGTTACGGCTTACGCCTAACACACCCTACGGTGCTTAATCTTGTAAATTTCGGTGATAACAGAAATAGCCGAGCGCAGGCGAGACGAGACAAAAACGGTCGAAAAAGCGGAGTGTACACGCCAGTACATGAGCATTTTGGGATCGTTGCTAAACGTTAAGCAGCTTTGCGGCTATCGCCGACCAATTGTCTTAACACATACTGCAAAATGCCACCGTGGGCGTAATACTCCCATTCCTTAGGTGTATCGATACGCACCACCACACTAAACTCAGTGGTTTTACCATCTTCGCTGACAGCGCTCACGATCAGTTTTTCTACGCCCGTCTTTAAACTGTCGATCGAATAACGCTCATGACCGGTTAGGCCCAGGGTCTTGCGCGTCACGCCTGGTTCGAATTGCAATGGTAACACACCCATACCCACCAAATTGGAACGGTGAATACGCTCAAAGCTTTCTACGATCACGGCACGCACGCCTAACAACAATGTGCCTTTTGCCGCCCAATCGCGTGACGAACCGGTACCGTATTCCTTCCCGGCAATCACAATGAGCGGCGTGTTTTCTTTTTGATAACGCATAGCCGCACCGTAAATCGTCATCTGCTCATCGCTCGGTTGATGCCGTGTCCATCCGCCCTCCGTACCCGGTGCCAATTCGTTACGCAGTCGAATGTTGGCGAAAGTGCCACGCATCATAACCTCGTGGTTACCACGCCGTGAACCATAAGAATTAAAGTCGGCTTTAGCGACGCCGTTCTCAATCAAATATTCACCCGCCGGCGTGTCCGCCTTAATGGCCCCGGCCGGGGAGATGTGATCCGTGGTAATACTGTCACCCAAAAAAGCCAGCACCCGGGCATCTTTGAATGCTTGTATGGGCTCTGGTTGACGAGGCATGCCAACGAAGTACGGCGGATTACGTATGTAAGTCGAGCTTTCGTCCCATTCAAATACACTGGAATCCGGTGTCTTGATTTTTGCCCAACGGCTATCTCCGGTGAACACATCGGCGTACTTGCTGACAAACATATCACGCGACACCGTTTCCGCGACCACGGCATTGATGTCTTTTTGCGACGGCCAAATATCTTTCAGAAAAACGTCATTGCCATCCTTATTCTGGCCAATGGCATCGTTGACGAAATCGGTATTCATGGTACCTGCCAACGCATAGGCCACCACCAAAGGCGGCGAGGCGAGAAAATTCATACGTACATCGGCATGCACCCGTCCCTCGAAATTTCGATTGCCCGACAATACCGAACAGGCAATCAAATCACCTTTGTGAATGCCCCGACTGATGGGGTCAGGTAACGGCCCGGAATTGCCGATACAAGTGGTACAACCGTAACCCACGACATCGAAACCCAATGCTTCGAGATGAGAAAGCAACCCGGATTCTTTCAAATACTCGGTCACCACTTGGGAACCCGGCGCCAACGATGTTTTGACCCAAGGTTTGACTTGCAATCCCCGTTTGACGGCATTTTGCGCCAATAAACCAGCACCCATGATCACATCTGGATTGGAAGTGTTGGTGCAACTGGTGATGGCAGCGATGACCACATCCCCGTCTTTTAGCTCGAATTCCTGATCGTCGAGAGTAACTTTTTGCGCGACACCGCCATCGGAATGTTCTTCGCGCATGCTTTGCATAGCGCTACCAATCACCTGCTTGGCGGAATTTAAACCGATTCGGTCTTGCGGCCGTTTGGGGCCGGCAATACTGGCTTCGACTTCCGCCAAATCGAGCGTTAACACATCGCTATACTCCGCATCCGGCATTCCTGTCTCCCGGTACATACCCTGTCGTCGCGCATAAGCTTCGACCAGGTCAATCTCTTCTTCGCTGCGGCCGGTGAGCCGGAGGTAATTCAATGTTTCACCATCTATGGGAAAGATGCCACAGGTAGCACCGTATTCGGGCGCCATATTGGCAATCGTAGCCTGATCTGCTAGTGACAGGTGATCCAACCCATCGCCAAAAAACTCCACAAACTTACCCACAACGCCCTTTTTGCGTAGCATTTCCACCACTGTGAGCACCAAGTCGGTGGCGGTTGCACCTTCGGGCAGACGACCCATGAGTTTGAAACCCACCACCTGCGGTATGAGCATAGAAATAGGCTGACCCAGCATAGCGGCTTCTGCCTCGATACCACCTACGCCCCAACCCAACACACCAAGACCGTTAATCATGGTGGTATGTGAGTCGGTGCCTACCAGTGTATCGGGGTAAGCTTGTAAAACACCATTGTTAATCTGGCTAAAGACCACGTTCGCTAGATATTCAAGATTTACTTGATGCACGATACCCGTAGCAGGCGGTACTACACGAAAATTCGCAAACGCCTTTTGCCCCCAACGCAAAAACGAATATCGCTCGCGGTTACGGCTATATTCGACTGCGGCATTTAGATCCAAAGCTTTGCTTGAGCCGTAGTGATCGACCATGAGTGAATGATCAATAACCAAGTCCGCCGGCGACAGCGGATTTATTTTTTCAGCATCGCCACCCAAAGCAACCATCGCTTCGCGCATGGCGGCAAGATCGACTACCGCGGGAACTCCTGTGAAGTCCTGCATCAAAACACGTGCGGGTGTAAACGAAATTTCCGTATCGGGTTCCGCTTTGGGGTCCCAGTTCAACAAAGCTTCAATATCAGAAGCGGTGACACTTTCTCCGTCTTCCAAACGCAATAAATTTTCCAACAAAATTTTTTGCGCATAAGGTAAACGTGTAAGATTAGTTTGGTCTTTTAATTTTGACAGATCAAAGATTTCATATTTTTTGCCGTGGGCTTCCAATGCGTCCCGTGTATTGAAACTATTAGTCATTTGAAAATCTGTGTCCTGTGGTGAAAATACGCTGGCGTCTATTTTAACCCGGAAGCAGCTGTGGGTGCAGGCTTGTTATTATTTCGCAATTACCTATGTAGACGTAGATATAACACTTTAAGAAACTCCGACAATACCAACCGACGTGTCGCGCGTCGCTTCATCCATCGTCGGTCCCGCATCAACGCCTGGTAGGGTGTGATGCGAACGCCAACCTGAATGGACCCGTCGTTTACTCTATCGGCTAGCAACCGCACCCGCTGCGCATGATAGTCTGATGTCACCAAGATAATTCTGTTGAAGCTTTGTTGGCGTACATAATGGAAAATAACGTGTATTTCTTGTGCGGTATCTTTGTATCGACCGGACATGACACGGATAGACTGACTGGTAGCGTTCTTTGCAATGCACTTACCTGTTCATAGAATACCGAACCATAGCCCCGTTTTTCGGTTATTTGTTTTTCGACACTTTGACGGTCCTGTTGGTCAGGAACGACTACCAAAGGCACGAATCCTTGGTGGTATAAATCCAGCGCCGCCCAGATTCGAAATGGAAACTCGCCATCCAAAACGAAAACCGCATCCGCTGGTTGTAATGTATCTTGATAAGGAAGGTAACGGTCAATAGTGAGCAATGCAGCAACTGACAACACCGCAAGGGCGAATATGAAACCGATAGCAATCCTAAAGCGTTTCAAATACATTTCATCCGCCGGGTTGGTGTACAGTTAATCTTGATATTAGCGCGCGGGAGTCACTCAGCTCTTTCAGAATGCCTGTTAAAGGCCTGTCTTTGCGAGGCAGGACGCCAAAGCAATCTCAAGAAAAAACGAGATCGCCACGCCGCTATCGCAGCTCGCGATGACAATAATTTCGTTGGTTTCGCCCGGTAGAGTACGGAGTACTTATAACCCGCTGCACCGCATTTGATTATAAGAATACTCGAGTTTAAATCTAAACGTTTGACATTGTTTCCCCCGAAATATTAGAAAATAGATGGGTAGGGTCAACAAAAGGCCTGGAAATGTCCCCAACGAAGCGGCGACAAAACCAAATAAGCCGGTTCCAACCAAAACCAATAGACCTCTTAACGACAAATCAAATACCCCTTCGTCAACATGAAATGCCACGAATACCAACTCGAAGATTATCGTCAGATGTATTGATTCAGACTCAGTCGTACAGTCACCGGGTATGAGGAGGCGACTGTCAGGAGAAGTCTAGTTCATGTACTTTTCCTGCCAGATTTGTTTTCCATCGATCAGGGTTTCCATGGGCGTTCTGCCACAGCACATCTTGCCCTGATGCGTGCGCTGAGTATTGTACCGTTGCAAGTATTCGTCAAGATCTGTTTGCAAGGTTTCGATTTCAGTATAGATCTTTTTTCGAAACGTCACGCGGTAGAACTCATCGAGAATCGTGCGGTGAAACCGCTCACAGATTCCGTTGGTTTGAGGATGCCGCGCCTTGGTCTTGGTGTGTTCAATATCGTTCACGGAGAGATAAAGCTGGTAGTCATGCTGATCCCTATTTCCACAATACTCCGTACCCCGATCCGTCAGTATCCGTAGGATTGGGAGCCCGTTTTCTTCGTAGAAGGGCAGCACACGGTCGTTCAGCAGGTCTGCAGCGCTAATCGGTGTTTTCGAGGTGTAGAGCTTGCACTGGGCGACTTTGCAGTAGGTGTCCACATAGGTCTGCTGGTAGATGCGGCCGACACCCTTGAGCGTACCCACGTAAAAGGTATCCTGAGAACCCAGATAGCCCGGATGCTGGGTCTCAATCTCGCCACACGCTTCATCGTCGTGTTTCTTTCGCTCCAAAGCGGCAACTTGAGATTCCGTGAGAATCAGGCCGTCTTGCGCCACTTTAGCCTCCAGAGCCCTCAATCTCAGCTTTAGGTTATTGAGATCATGGCGTAACCAGATGCTCCGCACCCCGCTGGGGGAGACGAAGACACTGCGTTTGCGCAGCTCATTGCTGACCCGGACCTGGCCATGGGCGGGCTCTTCAAGGGCATATTCGACCACCGCGGATTCCACTGCCTGATCAATTCGATTCTTCAGGTTGGGTTTGCGTCGGTTGGCGTCAATAAGGGCTTCGACCCCACCGTCTTCCACCGCCGCCTTGTAACGGTAATACGTATCGCGGCTATTGCCCATCAGCGAACAGGCTTTAGCGATGTTGCCGAGTTCTTCGGCCAGGTTCAATAGGCCAACTTTATGTTTAATGACTTTATCCGTACTATGAATCATGAGGGTTACCTCTATTGGTTTAATGGTTGATAGACACCTCCATCAAACCCGGTAACCCTCGCCAAATCAAGCTTCACTAACGTTTCGCTTGATTTGGCGCTGTGTACGATTTCATCTAAACCAATTCACGTCAGAAATCCTGTTGCAAATGAAATGCGTGCTAAAAACCCCAATCAAGCTATTGGCTTCTCTAGATACACCCCGAACCTGGCAAAATCTTCCCTTGTTTGTCGTGTATTCTTTTACATACTCTGTCATCGTTTCCAAACCTTCATAACATGTCGAGCAACTGCTGCTCGGCCAAAACCTCCACTCCTAACGCCTCCGCCTTTTGCAGTTTGGAACCGGGGTCGACGCCCGCAACGACGTAGTCTGTGTTCTTGGATACACTGCCCGTCACTTTTGCGCCCAGTGCCTGTAAGCGTTGTTTGGCTTCCTGACGTGTCAGACTCGTCAAGGTGCCGGTGAGTACAATGGTTTTGCCCGACAAGGCACCGCTTGCGGCAAGTTTAACTACACTTACCCTGGGCCATTTCACACCCGCTTGAATAAGGCTTTCGATAACTTCTTTGTTGTGAGTCTGCCGAAAAAACGCGTGGATGCTTTCAGCCACGATAGGACCTACATCGGGTACTGCTTGTAATGATTCCTGATTGGCTTGTATTAATGCTTCGAGAGACCCGAAGTCCTCCGCCAAAGTCTGTGCCGTGGTTTCACCCACCTGCCCAATGCCCAGTGCAAACAAGAACCGTCCTAGGGTCGTGTTCTTACTTTCCTCGATCGCATCGATCAAATTGCGCGCGGACTTTTCGCCCATGCGCTCAAGCGCACTGACCTGCTCAACCGTTAGCGAATAGATATCGGCGACGGTATCGATTAATTTTTCATCGACAAGTTGATCGACCAATTTATCACCCAGCCCTTCAATGTCCATGGCACGGCGCGATGCAAAGTGTTTTATACTTTCGCGGCGTTGTGCGGAACACACCAAGCCCCCACTGCAACGCGCAATAATACCGGTGCCCTCATAAACAATATCCGAATCGCACACCGGGCATCGCAACGGAAACTGAAACGGTTTGGTTTTCTTTGGGCGTTTTTCTTTTACCACCGACACGACTTCAGGGATGACATCTCCCGCGCGCCGGATAATGACGCTGTCACCGACCCGAATATCCAGGCGTTCGATTTCAGCTTTGTTATGCAAGGTTGCATTGGAAACCGTTACGCCACCGACAAAGACGGGTTCCAAGCGTGCCACCGGCGTAATCGCACCAGTTCGACCCACCTGTACTTCAATACTGCGCACTACGGTCATTTCTTCCTGGGCGGGGAATTTGTGCGCCAACGCCCAACGTGGCGCCCGGGAAATCTGACCCAGCTGTTCTTGCAAATCGAAGCGATTGACCTTGTATACCACGCCATCCACTTCATAAGGCAGCGCATCGCGTGTTTGCAATATTTCCCGATAACGTGCAAGACACTGATCAATGCCATTCACTAAACGCACTTCCGGACAAACCCGGAGCCCCCATTCTCGGAACATCTCAAACATTTCGGATTGGGCCGCAGCCAGCCTGCCCTGCTCTGCGCGCCCGATGCCATAGAAAAAAATCTCCAATGGCCGGCTGGCGGAGACTTTCGGATCGAGCTGACGCAAACTGCCGGCCGCTGCATTGCGCGGATTCACATAGAGTTTGTCGCCGGCTTGGCGCTGCGCCTCGTTCATTTCGTCGAATCCCCGACGGGAAATAAACACTTCACCGCGAACCTCTAGAATTTGCGGATAACCCGAGCCCATCAAGCGCAGCGGCACCGAACGTATAGCACGGGCATTAGCGGTGACATCTTCTCCGGTAACCCCATCACCACGAGTAGCCCCTCGCACCAATATGCCACTTTCATACAACAGGCTGATGGCGACGCCATCCAATTTTGGTTCAACGAAATAATCGATGTCATCTTCACCAGAGCGTTCACGCACACGGCGGTCAAAGTTCATCACTTCCTGATCGGAAAACCCGTTGCTAAGCGACAACATGGGCACATCGTGCCGCACTTCGGCGAAACCCGATGCAGATTTGTTACCGACTCGTTGGGTCGGCGAGTCTGGGGTAACTAGCTCAGGGTGAGCCTCCTCCAAGCCCTGTAACTCGCGAAACAACCGATCGTATTCGATATCAGGTATCGTCGGATTGTCCAATACATGATAACGGTAGTTATGCCGATCAATTTCCTCACGTAGTTGTGCGGCGCGTTTTTTTTCTTTTGCTGAGACCGGCAATTCTTTGGCTAAAACAATCGTGCCGCTAAACGCCCACCCGCCACCACACCCTCTGCACGCAAGTCAACCGCATAATTAAGAATCTGTTGATGGATGGCATTGATGCCCTGTTCGGATAAGGGATTCTGCTCTCTATCCACGAGTTGACCGTTCAATCGCTCGCTGATCCCACGAGCAGTATGCGCCATATCGAGGAACACTTCACCAGGTTGATAATTTGTCGGCAAATTCATAAACAAAGACAAACCCTGAGTGTGAATATTATCCAAGTTATCGACATCAAAGTGTCCGGGATTAAATAAATTCGTCATGCTGTAGAGGTGACGCAATCCGAATTCATCGACTATGGTTTTGTGGTAAATATTCATGCGCCCTAATTCGAGTCCGAATTCAGCGGCACATTGATCGATAACGCGGCCATGAAATTCCAAACCTTCACCTGCGATTATATTCAGAACTACTAGGGTATCGAATTCCCTGCACAAACTATGCAAATCGGCGGCGCGTTCCTGTGCATCATCAATAGAGCTAGAAAATTTGAAAGTACGCCCCAGATCTTCCGATAGCCGCAACACCAGTGATGAGAACTTGGTTAGATCACTCTCTGTGACGGGCCCGTGTCGATCGGTCAATTGAATGGATAAGGCCAGATCGGTATACTCACCCGACTCCGGCTCTTGTTCCAAGTCTCGCCATTCGCCCGTATCGACGGAGCGCGCCAGGATACGTAAAGGCTTTTCCAATTCAAACTCATGTTGGCGAAAGATTCCCAAGGCACTGTCTCGCGCCACCGGATCGCCGCCGCTAATGACCGCACCAAAGTCGATCTCCAGCGTGTCCGCTTCCAGGTCCTGTGGTTGAACCGAGGGAAAGTGCGTGTCACTTAACGATGGTTCGACAGTGGGTTCATCATGATAGTAATCGTTTCCCCCATGTAACAGATCCATGGTGTCGGCAAAATCATAACCCTTTTGAAAATCCTCCGCCCGCACCAGTTGCGTTGATTTTTTACGTGCGCGCTTTTTCCTCGCGCGTTTGTCGAATGAAGGTAGCTTGAGATTCTCACTTAGACGACGGAGAGGCTTTTTTGTAAATTCAAAAATCGATGCACGGTAGGACATCGCCACTACGGCCCCCAGCACGCCGATTCCCACCATCAACAGAGCTATGCGTAGTTCCATCTATGATCTGACCATTTTCGAGACTGCCGACTACTGCGCGGCCATTTCCAGCGCCTGTTCGATATCCACGGACACCAGCCGCGACACACCCGGTTCACCCATGGTCACACCCACCAGAATATTGGCAAACTCCATGGTAATTTTATTGTGTGTAATAAACAAAAGCTGAGTATGTTCCGCCAGCGACTTTAGTGTTTCGCAATAACGCACCACGTTGGCGTCGTCCAGTGGCGCATCGACCTCGTCCAGAAGACAAAATGGCGCCGGATTCAATTTGAAAAACGCAAAAATCAGCGAAACGGCTGTCATCGCTTTTTCGCCGCCGGACAATAAATGAATGGTGCTATTACGTTTACCCGGCGGCCGCGCCATCACCGTCACACCAGCCACCAACATATCTTCATCGGTCAACTGCAAGGTCGCACTGCCACCACCAAATAACCGAGGAAAAAACTCGCGAAAATTTTGATCCAGTTGCTCGAATGTTTCTTTAAACCGTTGCCGGGTATCTTTATCAATCTTGCGAATTACACCTTCGAGCGTGCTCAGAGCTTGCACCAGATCTTCATGTTGTTTGTCCAGATAAGCCTTGCGTTCCGATTGTTCTTCAAATTCTTCGATGGCGACCAAATTCACCGGTCCTATGCGTTCGATGCGCTTGGTCACACTTTCCAGCTTTTCCTCCCACACCTCTTCGTTGGCATCATCCGGCAATTCGCCTACTAGCACCTTAACTTCATGGCCCGAACTTTGTATTTGCTCACGCACATTTTGTGCACGCACCACCAACTCTTGCCTTACCAGGCCTTGTTTTTCCACTTTTTCCCGAGCCGCCGTTACGTCTTGTTCTTGCGCAGCCCGCTTGTTCGCCAGATTTCGCAACGAGTCTTCTTGCTGGGAAAAGTTTTCCCGGGTTTGTCGTAACAACTCTTCGCTACTCATGCGTTGTTCCAGCAATTGTTCCAATTGTTGCGTGAGTTCGGCTGCGGGATCTGCCGACTGTGACAAAATAATGTGCAGTTCATCCCTGCGTTGAATCACTTCCGTTAACCGGTGGTTCAATCGTTGTTCTTGCTCTTCGCCCGATTTAATCACCACCTCCAAGCGATGGTGTTCCAATGCCACCGAATGACGGTGCTCCTGCGCTTGACTGGCGGCTTCCCGCAGCTCGTTTAATTGGGCGCGTATCGAATCCCTTTCGGCAATGAGTTTCCGTGTTTGTTCTTCCCGACTACCCGATACCTGTTTTGCCTGAGCGAGAAATTGTTCCGCCCCGGAAAGACTGGTGTGGCAACTGTTGATTTCTGCATTGATACTATCGATTTCTTCAGCTAGTTGATTTTGACGGGAGGTCATCTCCTTACGCCGTGCTTCCTGAGCTCCTAAACGACTGTGTAGTTCCGCCCGTTGCTTTGCCATATCCCGGTGGTTGGCGCGCACGGTATCCAATAGCCGCTCTTGCTGTTGCTGTTGTTCCTGCAAGCCCGCTTGATCGCTTAACAAACTGTCCAATTGTGTTTGTCTTTGTTTGGTCTGCGCCTGGAGTTCTTCAATGACTTTTGCACGCTCCAATATATTTGCGTGTTGATCGTTGTTTTGTGGTCTATGCAACCAATTGCGTCCGACCAGCACGCCGCTTCGTGTGACGATACATTGATTGGCCACTAGTTTGTGTCTGCGCTGCAAGGCTTCGGCCACATTTTCCGCAATCTGCACTCCCGTCAGTAGCGACTGAACATTCAAATCCTGGCAACTTACTTTGGTCAGTAGGCCTTCCACTGCCGTGCCGGAATGCGTATCCCCACACTGAATTAATGTTATCCCAGGTCCGGTGGCGTCTAACTCACTGGCCGGTAACCGATCCAACGTGGAAACACAGAAAGCTGCAAGACGTTCTCCCAGAACAGCGTCTACGGCGCCTTCCCAACCCGCTTGCACAAACAAATGTGCCGTCAGGCGTGGCGCATTGGAAATGCCCTGCTGCTCCAACCAGCGGTGGTAGTCTTCGTCGTCGTTATGCAACGCTGCATCCTGAATCTCTTGCAAAGATTGCAAACGTGCTTCGATTTTTTGTAGCTCGCCGCGATGATCATCCACTTGTTGGGCGCTGAGACCCGATCGCTCACGCAAACGACGAACGTTTGCTTCTAGCTCTTCCAATTCCATTTGTTTATGGTCAAATTCGATATCAAACCGGGCCGCTTGTTGTTGCAAGGTCTTGAGATTTTCGCTATTTATCTGTTGTTCTAGCTGCTCGTGTTCAACTCGAAGATTGCCCAATCGTTGGTTTAGCTGGGCAATTTGTTGCTGAATTTGTTCCACCTTTGCCGAATGCCTGACCTGCTGTTGCGCCGGTTCGATCGCGTCGCGATTAAATTGCTCCCAACGATTCTCCCAGTCGCGATTGCGTTCTTCCGTTTCGGCGAGCGTTTCGTTAGCCTGATTCATGGCCTGCGTCAGTTGTTCGAATCTGGGGTTGATCTCTTGGAGTTCTGCAGCAGCAATACGTCTGTTTTCTTTGTCAGTATCCAATTGCGTTTGCAAACTGGTCGCCTCTTCGACTAGTCGTTCGTATTCAGACTGTTGGTGCTCGCGAGTTTCCTTGGCATGTTCGATGTTCTGTTCCATGGTCGCAACATCAGCGCTAATACGATAAAACTCGCCCTGCACCGCGTTCATTTTTTCCTGGGCTTCGGATTGTTGCGAACGTTGGCGTTCTATTTGTGATTCGGTTTCACGTTGCGCGGCGATGCACCCTTCCAACGCCGTTTTAAGATGCGACAATTGTTGTTCATGATTGGATAACTGACTATCCAAGGTCTTCCAACGCAGCGCTAATAGCTGCGCTTGCAACAAACGTTCCTCTTCTTTCAGGACCTTGTAACGTTGCGCGGCCTGGGATTGACGCTTTAAGCGACGTAATTGGGTTTCCAGTTCATTGCGAATGTCGTCCACACGTTCGAGGTTTTCCCGGGTATGACGCATACGGGTCTCGGTTTCGCGGCGCCTGTCCTTGTATTTGGAAATTCCCGCTGCTTCCTCTACGAACAAACGCAAGTCATCCGGTCGTGCTTCGACAATACGGCTGACCATGCCTTGTTCGATGATGGAATAGGATCGTGGACCGAGGCCGGTCCCACGAAAAATATCTGTGATATCACGACGCCGGCAACGTGTGTTGTTGACGAAGTACTCGGACGTGCCATCGCGGCTTAAGGTTCGTTTTACCGAAATTTCCGAGAACTGAGCGTACGCGTCCGGGCCACGCCGATTGGTATTGTCGAAAGTAAGTTCCACCGCGGCCTTACCCACCGGTTTACGCGCGGTGGAGCCGTTGAAAATGACGTCGGCCATGCTGTCACCACGCAGATTCTTAGCTGAGGCCTCACCCATTACCCAACGCAGCGCATCAATAACATTGGATTTTCCGCATCCATTTGGACCTACTATCCCGACGATATTCGCCCTCACCTTGAGTGAGGTCGGATCAACAAAAGATTTAAAACCAGAAACGTGTATGTTTTTTAAACGCATTAACCAACCATTTTTGAGTGGAATCCTCCGGAGCTCAGGTTGGACGCGAAACCTACCACATGAATCGCAAATTGCCTATGGTGAAATAAGACTGTCTGGTACTTTCTTGAACGACCGTTTTCGCTGAAAATATATAACATTTGTTTCATTGCGCTTTAGGGGCAAATCGGGTATATAGCCCGGTTTCATTTTTTCCGCTGTCTCGTGCTCAGCCACGGGAACGGCAATTAGGGTATAAAGTTGGAGTAGTAACATGGCAAGCGTGGCCAAGAAAAAAGTAGAGTCCGAACTCATTCATGGAATAAAGCCTTACAAGGCCAAGAAGGGCGAGGCGTTTATGAATGAAAAGCAACGTGCTCATTTCAGGCAGATACTCGAGGCGTGGCGGGACGAGTTAATGGACGAGATGTCCCGCACCGTCACCAGCATGCAGGATGAAACGGTGAATCACCCTGATCCCAATGATCGTGCCAGTCAAGAAACCGATATGTCATTGGAATTACGTAGCCGCGACCGGGAACGCAAATTACTCGGCAAAATCAGCGAGTCTTTGGCTAATTTAGATAACGGAGACTACGGCTGGTGTGAAAAATGTGGTATAGATATTGGTATTCAACGTCTCGAAGCGCGTCCTACGGCTACCTTGTGCGTCGATTGTAAAACCCTGGACGAAATGCGCGAAAAACAAATGCTGTAAACACCTGTTTTTGAGCGCAATCTAGTTAATCACCCCTTCATCCGCGGGCGTTCCAATCCCAAACTACGATATTGTTATCCGCAACGCGGATGTCGCGCTTGCCAACGGCACAATTATAGCCGGGGATATTGCCATTCAAGATGGCCGTATTGAGCGTGTCGAAACCAGTATAAGCTACGCGGCAACGGATGAAATCGACGCCGGCGGACACTTGCTCATGCCCGGTGTCATCGATCCCCAGGTGCATTTTCGCGATCCCGGAGCAACCCATAAGGAAGATCTGGCTAGCGGATCGCGTGCCGCGGTTAAAGGCGGTGTGACCAGTTTCCTGGAAATGCCGAATACACGGCCACCGACAACCTCACAGACTGCCTTGGACGCCAAGTTAGCCAGGGCAGCGGAGGTATCGGTAGCCAATTACGGGTTTTTTATCGGCGCTACACCAAGCAATCTCGATGCTATTAATACAGCGTCGCCCGTTTGCGGTATTAAAGTATTTATGGGTTCAAGTACCGGCGATTTATTGGTTTCGGAACGCGCAGACCTGGAAAAGATATTTGCCAATGGCGAACGATTGATCGCGGTACACGCTGAAGATGAGCAACGTATCCGCTCGCGTACGGCTCAATTCCTGGACAACGCCGAGCCAAATCCAAACCCGGCCATGCATTCGCAAATACGCGACGTGGAATGCGCTTTGCTCGCCAGCACACTCGCCGTAGAGTTATCCGCTCAATATCAACGCCGCCTGCATATCTTGCATTTGTCTACCGGCGCCGAAGCGGATTTATTGAGAAAAAACAAGCAGCAATGGGTCAGCGCTGAAGTGATTCCTAATCATCTGTTGCTGAATGAAAAAGACTATGAAACGTTAGGCACCTTAGCACAGATGAATCCCCCCATACGCACGCCGGCCGATAACGAAAAACTGTTTCAGGCCTTGCGTGATGGGGTCATCGATATTATTGCCACCGATCATGCACCGCACACACTGGCGGAAAAACAACAAACCTATCCTAGCGCACCTTCCGGCATGCCTTGCGTGGAAACCTCCCTACCCTTGATGTTGACAGAAATGCGAGCGGGTCGCTGTACACTTGAAAATATCTTGCAATGGATGTGTTTTGGTCCTGCGAAAGTTTATGGTATTCCGGCTAAGGGTAAGATTATCGAAGGATGGGACGCCGATTTAACCATTGTCGACCTCGATACCGAAAAACCCGTACGTCATGAGGATATGTTCACCCGCTGTGGTTGGTCGCCCTATGCGGGCCGTAGGCTGGTTGGCTGGCCGCTGTGGACGATAGTCAGTGGTCGAATCGCCTATGAACAACGAACCATCAGGGAAACCACCCGGGGCAAAGCCCTCAGCTTTAAGCCCCGGTACTGATGCTTCTCACCTGCTATCGAAACATCAGCATCTGACGGAGTCATTCCGGCCCGGGTGGTGGTGCCGCAACCGTCATATACAAACGTTGTGGCCGGTATTGACCCGGCGACAACCGCGAATCAACTATCGACGCAAACGTCTGGAACTGGACGATGGTGATTTTCTGGATCTGGATTGGAGTGGCGACCCAAAAAAAGTACCCGGTATCGTCCTTGTATTGCATGGACTGGAAGGTTGCTCAAGATCGCACTACGTTCGCGGTATCACTGCAGCACTCAACGAGGCCGGGCATTGTGTCGTGGCAATGCATCACCGCGGTTGCAGCGGCGAACCCAATCGGCTCACTCGTGGTTACCATTCCGGCGAGACCGGCGATCTCGATTATGTGGTGTCGTTCCTAAAGCGAGACCATCCTAACGTACCGCTGGCGGTGCTTGGATACTCGTTGGGTGGAAACATATTGTTGAAATGGCTGGGCGAGGACGAACGGGACAAACCGATCCATGCAGCTATTGCTGTTTCCGTACCCTTTGAATTGGAAGTCGCTGCGCACGAATTGGAGATCGGTTTTTCAAAAATTTATCATCGATATTTGCTTCAACGCATGAAGGCGTCTGTACAACGAAAATTCGATAAACGCACCGCGCCTGTTGATTTAGAGCGGTTAATGCAAACAAAGACATTCTATGATTTCGATGATCTGTTCACGGGCCCGGTGCACGGATTTGCCGGTGCCGATGACTATTACACGCGATCAAGTTGTCGCCAGTTTCTTTCTTCCATCAAAAGACCATGTCTGATCGTTCATGCCGAGGACGATCCTTTCACACGCCCCGAAGTTGTTCCGTCCCACAGAGAACTATCCGGTTCGACCGTATTGCTATTGAGCAAACGCGGAGGGCATGCAGGCTTTGTACACGGGTCGATGCCATTCACCCCACGTTACTGGTTAGAACGTATTATTCCAGCTTATCTGGCAAGTAAATTGACAACTAACAAAATCGATACATGTTAACCTTCCAGTAGTAAAGTGACCGGGCCATCGTTGGTAAGGGAAACTTGCATTTCGGCACCAAAACGACCGGTCTGAACAGGCCTTGCATTCCTCTCACGCAATTCGTGCACAAGGGCATCAAATAGATCTGTGGCTATTGAAGGATCTAGAGCTTGTGTAAAATCCGGGCGACGCCCCTTATGCGTATCCCCGTACAAAGTGAACTGGGGCACGGCTAAAATTCCGCCGCCAATGTCCAACACCGAATATTGAAATCGCCCTTTGTCATCAGAAAAAATACGTAAGTTGACCACCTTATCCGCCATTCGGGCTAGGCCATTTTCGGTGTCCGCACGTCCGAACCCAACCAACAACAACAGCCCCTGATCAATTTCACTGATTGTCTCACCATCGACTTGCACGCTAGCGGATCTAACTCGTTGTACTAATATTTTCATATGGTTATTTCATATAGTTATTTCGAATTGTGAGGGTGTTCTCGTACATTCTGATGGTATCGCGCCGGTAAGTTTTTCCCCTTACGTATCGCCGAAGCTTTCAAAGATTTTACTGGATGCGTCGCTACCGCTCAGCATGACAAAACAACTGTTATCGCGAATCACGATCCCGCAATTTCCTTTATCATCCCCTTCCTCAACCTCCCCTTCGACGGGGAATCATTTTAACTGGGCTGTTGGCGGGACACGCCCCAAGCGAAGTGCACGCTTGGATTAACCGGATACTGCCAACTAAAAGCTAACTGCTGAATACTGACAGCCGCACGCTAGTCGCCAACAAAAAAGGAGGCTGCCGCCTCCTTCGTTGATAGTTTCGTCCGCGGCCCTACTATGCCGCTTCTTCCTCGAGCGCTTTGATACTCAATCGAATACGTCCTTGTTTGTCCACTTCTAACACTTTAACCTTTATCAAATCACCTTCGGCCAGTTTGTCGCTAACATTGTTAACCCGCTCCGAAGAGATTTGCGAGATATGCACCAAGCCGTCGCGACCAGGCAGGATATTCACGAACGCCCCAAAGTCCATGAGTTTTACCACTTTGCCCTCATAGACCATACCAACTTCTACGTCTGCGGTAATTTGTTCGATACGATGCTTGGCTTCTTGCGCCGCTGCTTGGTCGACCGATGCTATCTTAATGGTGCCATCGTCGTCGATATCGATTGTCGTACCGGTGGCTTCGGAAATGGCGCGGATGGTGACCCCGCCTTTACCGATCACATCACGAATCTTGTCGGGACTGATTTGCATGGTCATCACCCGCGGGGCATAAGCCGACATTTCTTCCCGTGGCGCGGCAATCGCCTTGTTCATTTCGCCGAGAATGTGCAAGCGGGCTTCGCGCGCCTGTTCCAATGCGGTGTGCATAATTTCCCGGGTGATGCCTTCGATCTTGATATCCATTTGCAGGGCAGTAATCCCGTTTTCGCTTCCGGCCACCTTGAAATCCATGTCGCCTAAATGATCTTCGTCGCCTAGAATATCCGTCAACACCGCATAACGGTCGCCTTCCTTGATCAAACCCATGGCGATACCCGCTACGGCGGCATCGATCTTTACGCCAGCGTCCATGAGCGACAAACTGCTGCCACACACCGTGGCCATGGAACTGGAGCCGTTGGATTCAGTGATCTCCGAAACAATACGAATGGTGTAGGGAAAATCATCTCCACCCGGTAACACACCAGATATCGCGCGCTTAGCCAGATTTCCGTGACCGATCTCCCGGCGCTTGGGCGATCCGACTCGTCCCGTTTCGCCGACGCAATAAGGTGGAAAGTTGTAGTGCAACAGAAATGCATCGCGTGATTCACCTTCCAGAGCATCGACGATTTGCGCATCGCGCTCCGTGCCTAATGTGGTCACAACGATGGCCTGGGTCTCACCCCGGGTAAAACATACTGAACCGTGGGTGCGGGGAAACATTCCAGTCTGAATAGTGATCGGACGCACGGTGTTTAAATCACGGCCATCGATACGTGGTTCGCCATCGAGAATACGCTGACGTACGGTATTTTTTTCAATATTCTTTACCGCACCCTTGATACCTTCAATTTGTTCATCCGTAGACTCTTCACTGCTGAATTGCTCCATTATGCCGTCTCGGATACCCGCTAGACGTTCTTGACGTTGTTGTTTTTCGGGGATGCGGTAGGCTTCGGCAATCGAACTACCAAGCGCAGATTCGACATTCGTCTGCAATGCGTCGTCTTTTTCCGGTGCTTGCCAATCCCAGGGCACCGCGCCCGCCTCCACAGCTAGTTCGCGAATCACATTGATCGCCGTTTGCATTTGCTCGTGACCAAACATGACCGCGCCCAGCATTTGCTCTTCGGTCAACGATTTGGCTTCGGATTCCACCATAAGCACGGCGTTTTCGGTGCCGGCGACAACCAGATCGAGTTGCGATGTATCCGACTGAGCCTCTATCCCGGGATTCAAAATGTACTGACCATCGACAAAACCAACCCGAGCGGCGCCGATGGGCCCGTTGAACGGAATACCGGAGACCTGCAACGCAGCGGAAGTACCAATCATGGAAACGATATCCGGATCGACATCCGGGTCCATGGACATAACGGTCGCAACAATTTGTATTTCGTGCGTAAACCCGTCCGGAAATAACGGGCGTATGGGGCGGTCGATTAGTCGACAAGTCAGAATAGCTTTCTCGGAAGGACGTCCCTCACGCTTAAAAAAACCGCCGGGTATGCGGCCGGCGGCATAAGTGCGTTCTTCATAGTCGACAGTGAGCGGCATAAAGTCGCCGCCGCGGGGTTCTTTGCCTGCAACAACCGTGACAAGAACCGTGGTATCACCCATTTTGGCCAGCACTGCTCCTGTTGCCTGACGGGCAATGGCCCCCGTCTCCAGCCGCACTTCATGTGCGCCGTATTGAAAACTCTTTACTACGTTAACCACTTGTATTTCCCCTGTGCGGGACGTGGAGCCGGCGTTTGTTTATTTACGCAGTCCCAGTCGATTGATTAAGGTTCGATAACGTTCGATATCCCGGCTTTTTAAATAGTCGAGTAACTTACGCCTTCGATTCACCAGGCGCAGCAAACCCTGGCGTGAATGATGATCGTGAATATGCGATTTGAAGTGTGACGATAAATCCTGAATACGAGCCGTCATCAGCGCAACCTGTACTTCCGGAGAACCGGTATCACCCGTTCCTTGCTGAAAATCCTGGACAATTCTTGATTTGTCCTCTGCCGTTAAAGCCATTTGTTTCCTCGTGATTAAAAAATTCGGTAACGTTTGACGAGCCGCCGGCAATGAATACACAAAGGCAGCGCCAGCGGTTTCGCAGACGCTCCGATCTCAGGGGGGCGTATTCTAACCGCCCAGCGATGCCGTCTCAACAATAAAATCCTGTCTGGACTACGCGTTTATACCTGAACAAACAAGCGTTTAGGCGTGACACGACCATCTTCCAACACCTCTCCCAAGCCCAGAAATCCCGCATCGCGCGAATATAGACGCACCCAACCGCCGTCCTGACAATGATTTGCTTTAACCGCTTGACCACGACATAGGTAATAGGCCGCGTCCATGGATAATTCAACATCCGGCAGGTGCTGCAGGCCTTCGTCACTTGGCAACAATAGGTCGCGTCGATCCTCGACGGTAGCCACCGCCTCCAACTGCCCAAGGGTGATGGCATTTTCTACGCTCAAATCACCGACCGCGGTGCGGCGTAAACCGACCACGTGGGCACCACAGCCTAGCGCTTCGCCAAGATCACGGGCCAGACTGCGGACGTAAAACCCGCTGGAGCAATGAATTTCAAGTTCGAGCAGCGGACTCTCGTAATTAATTAATCGAATACCGTGAACAGTGACCCGGCGCGGCTCGCGCTCAACTTCAATCCCCTGCCGGGCTAGTTTGTACAAGGGTTGGCCATTACGTTTCAACGCCGAGTACATCGGTGGAATCTGGTCAATCGCGCCCTCGAACTGCATCAATGCCAAGGTAATTTGCCGTAACGTGGTGTCAATCTCGCTGTGGTTAACCACGGTACCTTCGCCGTCACCGGTGTCGGTGGTTTCACCCAGTTTCATGCGTGTCCGGTAACGTTTATCCGCCCCCAGAAAGAAACTGGAGATTTTTGTCGTTTCACCGAAACACAAAGGCAATAAACCCGTCGCAATCGGATCCAGGCTACCGGTGTGACCACCCTTTTTTGCTTGCAGTAAACGTTTAGTCTGTTGCAAAGCCTTGTTTGAAGTAATGCCAGCTGGCTTGTCAAGCAACAACAACCCGGAGACGCTTTTTGTTGTAGTGTCAGGCAACCTACAGCTCGGCGTCATGAATGATCGTTATCCCGCGATCGCGCCTGATCGATAAGATTCGACATATACACACCGCGCTCAATGGTATCGTCATAACAAAACTTTAAAACCGGTGTATAACGAAGTTGCGCTCGTTGACCGAGCTGATGTCGAAAAAAACCACCCGCCCGATTCAGCACTTCAGCGATTGATTCCTTGTTCGGATCATGGTCAAGTTCCGACACATACACGGTAACGGATTTCAAATCCTTAGTGACTTTAACTCCAGTCAATGAGACGTGGGCGATGCGCGGGTCGGACACATCACTGGTTAGGATGGCAGCAAGTTCGCGCCGAATGACTTCACCGACGCGTCGGGTACGGTCCACTTCACGTGGCATGACTTGTTATCTCAAATCAAATCTTATAGTGACTGTTTAACTTCAACTGTCTCGTAGACTTCTATCTGATCGCCTTCACGCACATCATTATAGTTCTTGATGCCGATACCGCATTCAAAGCCAGACTTGACCTCATTCACGTCTTCTTTGAAACGACGTAGCGAATCAATCTTTCCGTCGAAAATGACAACGTTGTCACGCAACACACGTACCGGTAAATTGCGTCTGACAAAACCTTCACTGACGTAGCAGCCCGCAATGGCACCCACTTTGGGCACGCGGAATACCTGACGTACGTCTACCAAACCCACGTGTTCCTCCTTGAATTCGGGTTTTAACATACCCGACATAGCCGCTTTGACTTCGTCTACTACATCGTAAATGACGTTGTGATAGTGTATATCGACCTCTTCGCTTTCAATCAAGCGACGCGCAGCGGCGTCGGCACGCACATTAAAGGCGATGATGATGGCATCGGACGCCAACGCCAAATTAACATCAGATTCGTTAATACCGCCGACCATGCCATGTACGACTTTCACACGCACTTCGTCGACCGACAATTTCTCCAGGGCATCGGTCAATGCTTCCACCGAACCCTGTACATCAGCCTTGACCAGCAAATTCAGCGTGCTGACTTCACCCTCACCAATGGTTTCAAACACGTTCTCCAGTTTAGCTTTTTGTTGCTTGGCAATTTTGACTTCTTTGTATTTACCTTGACGGAATAACGCCACTTCCCGGGCCTTGCGCTCATCGCTGACCACAGTAAAATCGTCTCCAGCCACAGGCACACCGGTAAGTCCTTGAATTTCAACGGGTGTCGATGGTGCGGCCTGTTTAATCGGTTTGCCAGTTTCGTCGATCATTGCGCGCACACGCCCACTCTCACGGCCCGCGAGCAAGATATCGCCCTTGCTTAGAACCCCCCTTTGTACCAACAGGGTGGCCACAACACCACGGCCTTTATCAACGCGTGCCTCTACCACGACACCGGAAGCATGACCGGAGTCGATAGCTTGCAAATCCAAAACCTCCGATTGCAACAGAATCGATTCCAGCAGAGTGTCCACACCTTCACCGGTATGGGCCGATACCGGCACCATCAACACATCGCCACCCCACTCCTCCGGGACAACCTCGTGTGTGGTGAGTTCCTGCTTCACCCGTTCCGGATCGGCCTCCGCTTTATCCATCTTGTTAATGGCAACAACGATGGGTACTTCCGCATTGCGGGCGTGGTGGATCGCCTCAATCGTTTGTGGTTTGACACCGTCATCCGCCGCTACTACCAAAACAACGATATCCGTCACTTGTGCACCTCGTGCACGCATGGCAGAAAACGCTTCATGTCCCGGTGTATCCAAGAAAGTCATCTTACCGTGCTCAGTATGCACTTGGTAAGCACCTATGTGTTGGGTGATTCCACCGGCTTCGCCTGCGGCGACTTTAGCCTTACGAATATAATCCAATAGCGAAGTCTTACCATGATCGACATGACCCATAACGGTAACCACGGGAGAACGCGGCTTTGTCTCACCGGCTTCTGCAGGTTCCTCCAGTAGCAGTGCTTCCGGCGAGTCGGGTGCGGCGACTTTGGCCACGTGACCCATTTCCTCCACTACCACACTGGCCGTATCCTGATCCAGCACCTGATTAATCGTCACCATCGAACCGAGCTGCATCAGAGTCTTGATCACTTCCGCCGCCTTCACCGACATGGCCTGAGCTAACTCACCCACGGTGATAGTCTCAGGAATGGCTACTGCGCGCACCACAGGGGCGGTTGGTTTCTCGAACGCGTGTTGGGTCCCGATCTGGGTCGTGACTTTATGTGGTTTACGCGGCAACTGTTTTTTGCGCCGACCTTTCTTTTCGGCGGCAACATGCAATTCGTCACGTTTACGCCGGTCTTTAGCACGCTTGCCGGCGGGTTTTTCTGCTTCCGGTTCTAATGGCGGCGCCGGCTCTTTCTCAGGCTTGACTACAGCCTCGGGCAATTCACCTTCTGCAACAGGTTTTTTTCCTTCAACCGGTTCCTCGACTACTTCTTGGATCGGTTCCACGAGCGCCTCTACCTGTTCGCTTTCCACCGGCACTTCTTCTTTCGCTTGTGCTACCTGTGTCTCCTGCACAGGTTCGCTAACCGGTTCCGGGGGCGCTTGAGATTCGACAACTGGTTCGACGGGTTCCGCTGCGAGTGATACAGCTTCTGCGGCCTTTAGCTCGAGTTCAGCTTTTTCCGCCACAGCCGCCTCAGCGTCCAGCGCAGCCTGTTTTTCTTCAAGGGCAACGCGTTTTACGAAAGTACGGCGCTTTTTAACCTCGACATGAATGGTGCGTGAACCACCGGTACGGGTAGTCTGTCTAATTTTGTTGGTGGTTTTGTGTTTGAGCGTGATCTTGTTACGTTCATTCGGTTTTGTTTTCTCGTGAGCGCCACGCAAGAAACCGAGTAACGCGACTTTCTCGTCATCGCTTAAGAAATCGTCAGTGGCTTTCCCGTCAATACCGGCTTCCGCAAGCTGTGTCAGTAACTTGTCGGGAGTGATGCCGATTTGATCGGCAAAATTCTTGATACTTACTTCCGCCATTTTTTACCTCTACCGCCTACTCAGCAGCCTCATCAAACCAAGGCGCACGCGCCGTCATGATTAAATCACTAGCCCGCTTCTCATCCAAACCGGTCGCTTCCACCAACTCATCTACGGCGTGTTCGGCCAGGGTTTCACGATCCCTAATACCATTGGCCGCCAACAAGTGTGCGGTTTCTTCGTCCATGCCTTCCATTTCCAGCAAGTCCTGCTCTGGCACACCCATTTCTTCTTGAGCGATAGCGCGGGTCAGAAGGCTGTCGTTGGCGCGGTTGCGCAATTCATCGACCAATTCTTCGTCAAACTCTTCCACATCCAATAATTCCTGTTTAGGCACATAAGCCACTTCTTCAATGGACATAAAACCTTCCTGCACCAATATGCTGGCTACATCTTCGTCCACATCGAGTTGATCCATGAGTTTCGCACGAATTTCTTCGGCCTCGCGTTCAGATTTTTCCGCCGCCGCCTCGTCGGTCAATATATTGATTTCCCAGCCGGTCAATTCAGACGCTAATCGAACATTTTGTCCACCACGACCGATGGCCTGGGAGAGTTGTGATTCGTCCACTACGACATCCATACTTTTGGCATCTTCATCCACCATAATGGATTCCACTTCTGCCGGTGACAAGGCATGAATGACAAACTGCGCCGGGTCCTCAGACCACTTGATAATGTCCACTCTTTCCCCAGCGATTTCATTGGACACGCTTTGCACCCGCGATCCACGAATACCGACACATGCGCCGACTGGATCGACTTTCGGATCCTTGGAACGCACAGCAATTTTTGCACGGACACCGGGATCACGCGCAGCCGACAAAATTTCAATAAGCCCCTCGCCCGCCTCCGGCACTTCCAAGTTGAACAAGGCAATCAGTAGCTCTGGACTGGTTCGATTCAAGAATAGTTGTGGTCCGCGTGTCGCCGGACGCACGTCTTCCAATACACAACGAATACGATCGCCTGGACGCAAATTGTCCCGCGGAATCATGCCGGATTTGGTGACATACCCCTCGGCACCACCCAAATCGACCACCACATCACCGCGTTCAACCCGGCGCACCACACCGCTGAGCATTTCGCCTTTTTTCTCTTTATATTCATCGACCACTTGTTCGCGTTCCGCCTCACGCACCTTCTGCATGATGACTTGTTTAGCGGCTTGGGCGGCAATGCGTCCGAACTCAACTGGTTCTAGTGGCTCCTCGATGATGTCACCGACATCGATATCGGGATAGTCGATGCGTGCCTCGCTGACACGAATCTGTCGTTCCGGAAACTCGATTTCCTCATCATCGCTGACGACTTCCCACTGCCGAAAAGTATCGTAATCGCCAGTCTCACGATGAATGGAGACCCTTGCTTCAATGTCTTCTGAGTGTTTTTTACGTGTTGCGGTGGCGAGCGCAGCCTCGATGGCTTGGAATATGATTTCTTTGTCCAAAGCCTTTTCGCGCGACACGACGTCCGCCATCAACAAAATGTCATTATTTGTCATCTCTGTACTCCGCGCTCTATCAACTCAAAAAATATCGCTATCCGGTAATACGCAGACTTTAGTCGCTAAAACTCCGGATCCAACCGCGCCTTATCCATCGCATCAAATGCTAATTCGTATATCTCGCCGTCTACATCCACCAGCGCTGCTTTGTCCGTCATGCCGATTAACTTACCGCTAAATCGCCGTCTACCCATGTAATAGTCCCGCAAAGTCACTTTGACCTTTTGTCCTATCACACGCTCAAAGTGCGCCGGCTTCACCAACGGTCTGTCCAGACCCGGCGATGAAACCTCCAGCGTATACTGACCCGCAATCGGATCTTCTACATCCAGTACTACACCAATTTGCCGACTCGCCTCAGCGCAATCGTCCACGGTGATACCACCGGGTGCATCTATAAAAACCCGCAACACGGTATTAGCGCCACGCCCGGCTATCTCCACATCTACGAATTCAAATCCCACAGCTTCCGTGGCAGGTTCCAACAATTCCCTCATTTTGGCAGTATCGACAGCCGGCATAACTTTTCTACCATAAAAAAATGGGCACATCGCCCATCTGGTTTTTTCACTGGCTTATACGCACCAGCATTCATAGTCCATAAAAACGCAAAACCCCGCGCGCGCGGGGTTCTACTTTGCTCGTTCTGGCAAATTGGTAGCGGGGGTAGGATTTGAACCTACGACCTTCGGGTTATGAGCCCGACGAGCTGCCAGACTGCTCCACCCCGCAGCACGGAGGCCGGAGTCTACTCCGGCCGCGCTACGATTTCAAGGGAGATAACCGTCGCAGGTAACTGATTTTCCGTTGCTTTGCGTGGCGATGATTTAACCGGATAAAGCGCTAACGGCGTCACGGCAAATCTGTAACAACGCGCCCACCCAGGGCATGATCAGCAATACCGCCAATGCATTGATTGAGAGCATGACGCGCATATCCCCACCCGCGCGAAATGCCGATTGGTCGACCGCCTCATCGAAGTACATGAGTTTAACGACGCGCAAATAATAGAAAGCGCCCACCACTGCAAACAAGACCGCCACCACCGCCACCCACACCAGGTCGGCGCCGACAACCGCTTGAATGACGGCCAGTTTTGCATAAAACCCCACCGTGGGCGGTACACCAGCCAACGAGAACATCAGCAACAACATGAGTAAGGCATACCAGGAGTTACGTTGATTAAGACCACGAAAATCATCCAGTTCTTCGGCTTCGAAGCCGCTACGGGATAACAGAATAATCATGCCGAAAGCGCCCAGACTCATGACCGAGTACACCAGAATATAGAACAACGCCCCACCGTAACCGCTTTCGCTACCGGCCAACACACCCAGCAGGAAAAATCCCATATGCGAGATGGTGGAATATGCCAGCATACGCTTGATATTGGTCTGCGCAATGGCGACAACATTGCCGATGGCAATGGACAACATCGAAATGATGATCAACATGTCACGCCAGGCGTCGTAAAGATCCTCAAAACCACCGACCAGCAAACGAATCACCAGAGCGAAAGCAGCGAGCTTCGGCGCCGCACCCAGAAAGACCGTCGATGATGTCGGCGCTCCGTGGTACACGTCGGGTAACCACATATGAAACGGCACGGCGCCGAGCTTGAAAGTCAAACCGACAATTACAAACACCAATCCGAATATCAATGCGATGTTATTGGGTGATATTCCGGCGATAGCGGTTTGCACGGTCTGAATTTCGAGGCTGCCGGTCATACCGTAAATAATCGAGAAACCGTACAACAATATTCCCGACGCCAACGCGCCTAGCACAAAATACTTCATGGCCGCTTCGGTCGCCAGTGAAGAATCTCGTTGAAATGCGACCATCGCATACAAGCACAACGACAACAATTCCAGACCGAGATACAAAGTTAGAAAATGATTGGACGATGCCATTACCATCATGCCGACAATACCAAACAAGCCTAGCACATAATATTCCCCGCGATACAAATCACGTTCGCGGGCATAGTCACGGGAGTAGACAAATACACCGATGGAGATGAGGTAGACACCGACCTTAATGAGGTCGGATAAAGTGTCATCGACAAACAAGCCGTCCATCATAATGGAGCGTTCGTGGGAAAACGCGCCCAGGGTAAATATCAACGCCAACACCAGGGTGACAATGCTGGCGATATAGGCAATGTTGCCTTTTTGTTCCTCACGGGCATACAGATCGACCACTAATATGGCGCATGCCGCCAGCGACACGAAGATTTCAGGGAACATGGGCCAAAAGTTAGTCGTCATGTTCTACAGTTTACTCACCGCCGTTTGCGCAATTAAATTTTCGACCGACGCGTGCATGACTTCAAGTATGGGGAATGGCCAAATACCCACTATTAGTACAGCACCCGCCAATAAAGCCAAAAATAATATTTCCCGATTGTCGATATCCGAAAGCCCGGCGACTTGTTCATTGGCCACGGCGCCGAAAATAACCCGTTTATACATCCACAACGTGTAGGCTGCGCCAAACACCAGCGTCGTCGCTGCCAATACCGCAAACCACGCATTCACTTTAAACGCACCCAGTATGACCAAAAATTCGCCCACAAAACCCGACGTGCCCGGTAAACCACTGTTGGCCATGGCGAACAACATCATGAACGACGCGAACACCGGCATGGAATTGACCACGCCACCGTAAGATGCAATTTCCCTGGAATGCAGACGGTCGTACAACACACCAACGCACAGAAACAACGCACCAGAAATGAAACCATGAGAAATCATCTGCACCACTGCGCCTTCCATGCCTTGCGCGTTAAACATAAAAAATCCCAAGGTAACAAACCCCATGTGCGATATCGACGAGTAAGCGATGAGCTTCTTCATGTCCTTTTGCACCAGCGCCACCAGGGCGATATACACAACCGCAATCAGCGATAACGTAATCATCAACCAGGCTAACGAATGGCTTGCGTCGGGGGTGATGGGCAGGCTAAAACGTAGAAAACCATACCCCCCCATTTTCAACATAATAGCGGCCAGGATCACCGAACCACCGGTGGGGGCTTCGACATGGGCGTCCGGCAACCAGGTGTGCACCGGAAACATCGGCACCTTCACCGCGAAAGCCGTGAAGAAGGCGAGAAATATAAACACCTGCGCGGTGTGACCCAGCGGCGTAACATGGAAGTCAAGAATATTAAACGAGCCACCAGAGGCGTGGTACAGATATAACAATGCCACCAGCATCAGCAATGAACCGAGCAAGGTATACAAAAAGAACTTGATGGTGGCGTATACGCGGTTATTGCCGCCCCAGATACCGATGATCAAAAACATCGGTATCAACATCGCTTCCCAAAACACATAGAACAAAACCGCATCCAACGCACAGAATACGCCGATCATCAAACCTTCCAATATGAGAAAGGCCGCCATGTATTGCGCGACCTTGTACTCGATCACCCGCCACGCCGAAATCACGACGATCACGGTCAGAAAAGTAGTCAGCAAAATCAACGGCACGGAAATACCGTCGACGCCAAGAAGGTATTGAATGTTAAATGCCGGCACCCAATTCAATTGTTCTACAAACTGCATGGCCGCGGTTTGTGTGTCGAATTGGGTATACAACGGAATACTGAGCGCTAATGTCGCAACGGCAAATCCCAAACTCAGCTTGCGGGTAATAGCCGGGTTCTTTTCGTCCGCTGTCGCCAGTACGAGAACACCGCCCAAGATCGGTAGCCAGATAATTGAACTAAGCAATGACATTACGCCGGTTATCCTCTTACAAACCAGGACATCAGAACGACGAGGCCAATAATCATGGCAAAGGCGTAGTGATAGACGTAACCCGATTGCACATGCCGCACCACACTGGAAGCCCAACCGATCACGCGCGCAGTTCCATTGACTATCCAACCATCAATAAAACGCACATCGGAGAAACGCCATAACCAATCGCCAAACTTGCGTGCCCCACCCGCAAACACCGCCTGGTTAAACTCGTCAAAACCGTATTTTTTATCCAGTATGTTGTAAGCCCAACCGAATTGTTGCGCGATCTTGCCGGGCAACTCAGGTTGCTTGATATAACACCACCAGGCAAAACCAATCCCTGCCAGCGCCAGCCAAAACGGAGTGGTGAAAAACGCATGGCCAATCGTACCCAACACTAAACCGATCCCATGTGCCGCACCGTGCCCCTCACCATGAGCTAAGGTATTGTGTTCGTCGAGCACCCGCATGGAATGCCCAAAATACTCACCGTGTACCATGGGTTCGAAAAAGATCGCGCCAGCAATAACCGACGGAATAGCTAACAAGATCAACGGCAATGTCACCACCCAAGGCGATTCCTTTACATGATGCAAGGTGTATCCATCCATGCGTGGTTGTTGGTGAAACACCATAAAGATCAAACGGAAGCTGTAAAACGCGGTGACAAACACACCGATAGTTAACGCAATGGATGCAAAACCGGAACCGGCGATGTGTGATCCGCTCACCGCTTTAATCAACGTCTCCTTGGAAAAGAAACCGGCGAAGGGTGGAATACCGGCCAGCGCCAGACTGCCGATGACGGCGGTGATATACGTGATCGGCATGAGTTTGCGCAGCCCACCCATTTTGCGCATGTCCTGCTCGTGATGCAACGCAATAATCACCGAACCCGCGCCGAGAAACAGCAATGCCTTAAAGAAAGCATGGGTACCGAGGTGAAAAATCGACACCGCGTAAGCCGACGCACCCAGACCCGCTGTCATATAACCCAACTGGGATAATGTGGAATATGCCACCACCCGTTTAATGTCGTTTTGCACTAAACCTATCAAGGCCATGGAAATGGCCGTCACCGCACCGATGATCATGACCACCGATAAAGCGGTTTCGGAGAGTTCAAACAAGGGCGACATACGCGCGACCATGAAGATACCTGCCGTTACCATGGTGGCCGCATGAATCAAGGCGGATATCGGCGTCGGGCCTTCCATGGAATCGGGCAACCAGACATGCAAAGGCACTTGTGCGGATTTACCCATGGCGCCGATGAATAGCAACAAACACACCACTGTCATCCATTGCCACTCTGTGCCGAGTAATTGCACGGTTTGCGCGCCGACCTGTCCGCTTGCAGCCGATTCGAAAACACTCTGATAATCCAGCGATCCAAATAAATAAACAATGGCCGCGATGCCTAAGATAAAACCGAAGTCGCCGACCCGGTTGACCAGGAACGCTTTGAGGTTGGCGAATATGGCGCTGTCCCTTTCGTACCAAAAACCGATCAGTAAATACGACACCAGACCCACCGCTTCCCAGCCAAAAAACAATTGCAAAAAATTATTCGACATTACCAGCATGAGCATGGCAAAGGTAAACAGCGATATATAACTAAAGAAACGTTGATAACCCGGATCGTCATGCATGTACCCGATGGTATAGATATGCACCATGAACGAAACAAAAGTCACCACCACCATCATGGTGGCACTCAACTCGTCGATTAAAAACCCAATTTCAAAACTCATGCCACCGCTGACTGCCCAGGTATACACCGCGCTGTTGAACGTCATGCCGTCCATGACCGTTATCCATACCCAAACGGACAACAGGCATGCGATGCCGACAGCACCGATGGTGATTCGGTGCGCCCCTGTACGGCCAATCCTTCTGCCGAACAATCCGGCTACGATTGAAGCCGCAAGACAGATCATTGGAATGGCAAGATAAACTGTTTTCATATGCAGATTTTCACGTTCAGCCCTTTAAACTGTCGATATCTTCCACGTTGATGCTGCGCCGGTTACGGAACAACACAATCAATATGGCCAGTCCAATAGCTGCCTCTGCCGCTGCCACCGTTAACACGAAGAAAACAAAAACTTGCCCTGCGGTATCTTGCAGATAATGCGAGAACGCAACGAAATTCATATTGACCGCCAATAGCAATAGTTCGATGGCCATCAGTATCACTACCAGGTTTTTTCGATTAAGAAAAATACCTACCACGCTCAAGGCAAACAAAATAGCGCCTAATATCAAGTAATGCGATAAAGGAATCATTCCGTTCCTGTACCCGGCGTTGTTTCGGAGTCCACTTTGACGATACGAATACGATCTTCGCGTTTCACCTTCACCTGTTTGGCCGGATTCTGATATTTCGTATCCGGACGACGACGCAGGGTCAGGGATATCGCCGCCACAATCGCCACTAACAAAATCACGCCCGCGATTTCGAATGGATAAACGTACACCGTGTACAACAACTCACCTAATTCTTTGGTATTGCTGTAACCGCTTTCATGCGGCAACGGCCGTGGCAAACGGTCGCTGCTGAAGTTCACCGAGCCCAAAACCAAAGTCATCTCGACCACCATTACCACCGCTATCACGGCACCCACCGGCAGGTATCGGGTAAATCCTTCTCGCAAACGGGCCAGATTTATATCCAGCATCATCACCACGAACAAGAACAACACCATGACCGCACCGACATACACCAGCACTAAGACGATCGCCAGAAACTCCGCTTCCAGCGTTATCCAGATACAAGCCGCGCTGAAAAAAGCCAATACTAAAAACAAGGCGCACTTCACCGGATTACGCATGGTAATCACCATAGTGGCGGCGAAAATCAGGACGGCACTAAAAAAATAAAATGTCAGTTGTGTGAAGGTCACTTATTTATTATTAGTGTTATGTCTTAACTATTTATTTAGTTGAAACTAAAAATGTTCTTCAATCAACGAAATGCTGCGTCGGTTTGTCTCGCCGCAGCGATATCAGCTTCATACTTGTCGCCAAGTTCAAGCAACTCCTGCTTGGTGATAATGTGTTTGCCACGTTCTTCAAAATGAAACTCGTGTATATCCGTCATCACGATTGAATCCACCGGGCAAGCCTCTTCACAAAACCCGCAATAAACACATTTAAACAAATCGATATCGTATCGAGTAGTACGCCGGGTACCGTCCTCGCGTTCATCGGATTCGATGGTGATGGCCAATGCCGGACAAACAGCTTCACATAACTTACATGCGATACATCTCTCTTCACCGTTGGGATAACGACGCAAGGCATGTAGGCCACGGAAACGAGGCGATTTGGGTGTTTTTTCTTCCGGGTATCGAACCGTAATCTTAGGAGTAAACAAATTACGGCCGGTTACCATCAACCCGCGCACCAATTCCGTCAGGAGAAAAGTCTGAAAATAACGCTTAATCAATTCCGTCATATTTCAACTCCTCGCCGCTAGCGAAAGAGAAAATCCAGCGGTGTGTAAAAACGCGCAACCCCAATAACCACAATCCAGACAATGGTCACTGGAATAAACACCTTCCAACCCAGACGCATGATCTGATCATAACGATAGCGAGGAAATGTGGCACGAAACCACAAGAAACAAAACAGGAAGAACGCGGTCTTACCTAAAAACCACAGGACATTGAAGGCCCCCAAATCGAGAGCTGCTATAGGTGGCAACCAACCACCAAAAAACATCATAGCTGTCAATGCTGCGATCAGGATCATATTGGCGTATTCAGCCAAGAAGAAGATCGCGAAGGTCATGCCGGAATACTCGACATGAAAGCCGGCAACGATCTCCGATTCGCCTTCGGCGACATCGAAGGGAGCGCGATTGGTCTCGGCAACACCGGAAATAAGATAAACTAGAAAAAGTGGAAACAAGGGAATGAAATTCCAGCTAAAAAAAGTAGCGCCGGTTTGATTGAGTACAATGTCGCGCAAATTCAAACTGCCCGCCACCATGAGCACGCCGACTAACGCGAAACCCATGGCAATTTCATACGCCACTATCTGCGCCGCGGAACGCATGGCACCAAGAAACGCGTATTTCGAATTGGATGCCCAACCGGCGATAATGACACCATATACTCCCATTGACGTGAGGGCCAATACATACAACAAACCGGCATCGACATTGGCCAATACCATAGTATCGGTGAACGGCACCACTGCCCACGCCGCCAGAGCCGGTGTAATCGACAAAACCGGTGCGATGACAAACAGGTAGCGATTGGCGTTAGAAGGAACGACAATTTCCTTAAACAATAATTTGAGCGCGTCAGCAATGGGTTGCAGCAAACCCCAAGGACCGACCCGGTTCGGCCCCATACGTAACTGCATATAACCAATCACTTTGCGTTCGGCATAAGTGGTATACGCCACCGCTACCATTAACGGCGCCACAATTAAAACGATCTTGATCAGGCTAATAGTCAAAACCTGCATCCAGTAGGGCAGCCAATCCAGATACGGTGTTAACAATTCTGTCATGATGTGTTAGACACCTTTACCGACGGAGCGCCGTCCAGATCCCGCGTATCGGCGTAACCCGCTGGAATGTAAACGCTTCCCGCAGGTACCCGATCGTCTTCGACTGTATGGAGAGATACGTCATGGCCATTGACCGACACCGTCGCTTTGTCATTGGGTAGATTCAGCGCGGTCAATGATTCACGGTTGATATGCATGGCGACAGTCGGATTGTCTTTGGTCGCTTGCAGCGGTGCCGAACGCCGCACGATGGGATCGACCGCGTATAACGGCGTATCGACTATTCGTTCCACCTCGCCGTTGCTATTTTCAGTTGCGGTTGGCGAAGGTATTTTCAAAATTTGTGGGCGCAGGGACACGGGTTGTTGTTCCGTCAGTTGCATCTCTGCCAATACGTCTTGCGAGGAAACCTGATCAAACCCATCGCAATTAAACAAGTTCCCTAACACGCGTAAAATTTTCCAGCCCGGGCGCGATTCACCCTTTGGCGTTACCGCGGCCTGAAAACTTTGCACCTTGCCTTCACAGTTGACGAATGTGCCCGAGGTTTCGGTAAACGGCGTCATCGGCAACAACATATCGGAAAATTCCATGTTGCCGCGAAATGCGCTAATGGACACGACAAACTCTGCCTCCCGTAGGGCATTGCTAGCAGCGAGCCCACGCGTGCAATCCAATTCCGGTTCCGTACCAAAAAGCACATAAGCCTTGCAAGGTTCATCCAGCATCATATCCAAAGATTTGCCCTTTACTGCTTCGCCTGAACCGAGCGCACCACGATACGGCACACAACCGGCCAGACATGCGCCCGCTGAGTTCGCGTCTGCCAGATGCCCCAGTTTTGCGCCACACGTATCGACAATCCATTGACTGATAGCTTTTAGCGTGGAGAAGTCCGGATGCTGGAGTGCAACCGAACCCAGCAAGACAAGGGCATCACCACCTTGTTCTGTCAGCGTATCAGCGATCGATGTTTCAGTGTGGTTAACATCTGCATCGCCTACCCACGTGGAAATTTCAGGAGGTACATCGATGCTTTTGGATTGCGCCAAAGAACTGGCCACACGTGCTAACGATGCAATGAGTTGTGATGACGCAACAATACTTTTTGCAGAGGTTTTGAAATGGAATTGATAATCCAGCGGATTGATAGCCATGATATGAGCGCCTTTCAACGCTGCCTTACGCACACGCAAACCCAACAACGGCTGATCCTTGCGAATATTCGAACCGATTAACAAGATGGCTTTGCGTGTTTCCAGTTCGGCAATAGGTATTTCTATTCCGGGGAAAACTGGTGCGTTCTCATCATCGCTGAAATCGATTTGACGCAAACGATGATCGACATTGCCACTGCCCAACGAACGAAACAATTTTTGCAACAAGTAAAATTCTTCCGTGGTGGAGATTGGCGAAGCCAACGCTCCGATACCACCAGCGCCGTGTTTTTCGATGACACCGCGCAAACCCTCCACAGCAAAATTCAAAGCACTTTGCCAATCCGTTTCCTGCCATTCACCGCCGTGTTTTATCATGGGGACTGTCAGACGCTCGCTGGAATTCAATGCCTCATAACTGTAACGGTCGCGATCTGCAATCCAACATTCGTTTATCGCTTCGTTGTCACGTGGCAAAATGCGCTTTACTTGATTGCGCAGCGTTTGAATATTTAGATTAGTACCGACACAATCGTGTGGACTGATACCGTCATGATTGACCAGTTCCCAGGCGCGCGCGGAAAAACGATAAGGTTTGGAGGTCAGTGCACCGACTGGACACAAGTCAATCGCGTTACCGGACAATTCAGAATCCACCGTTTGACCGATGTAAGCTCCGATTTGCGTATGTTCGCCACGGCCGGTCGCACCCAACTCCATGATGCCGGCGACTTCCTGGCCAAAACGCACGCAACGCGTGCAATGAATACACCGCGTCATCTCGGTTGCGATTAACGGACCAATATCTTGGTCATCGACCACGCGTTTTTTCTCAGCGAAACGTGATACGTCGTTACCATAAACCACGGCCTGATCTTGTAAGGGACACTCGCCGCCCTGATCGCATATCGGGCAATCCAAGGGGTGATTGATCAATAAAAATTCCATGGTGGCTTTTTGCGCGTCCTCGGCGTAGTCCGAACTAGTAAAAACCTTCATGCCATCCGTCACTGGCGTGGCGCAAGCAGGTAACGGTTTCGGGGCCTTTTCGACCTGTACCAGACACATACGGCAATTAGCGGCGATGGACAGCTTTTTGTGGTAACAAAAGCGCGGAATATCGATACCCGCTTCATCCGCCACTTGGATAATCATGGTACCTGGTTGTGTTTCGAACTCGTGGCCGTCGATTTCGATTTTTATTGGATCTGCCATGACGTGTTTTATTAGAAAATGTTCAAGCTGCTTTTTGTTGTGTGTCGGGTATCATGGCCGCGAATTCATGGCGATAATGTTTCATAAAACTTTGCACCGGCCAGGCTGCAGCATCACCTAATGCACAAATCGTCCTGCCTTCGATACGGTTTGCCATATCCACCAGTAGATCGAGATCTTCAGGTCTACCACGACCGTTGCGAATACGATGAATCACCCGGTATAACCAACCGGTACCTTCTCGGCAAGGTGTGCATTGCCCGCAGGATTCGACGTAGTAAAAATACGAGATGCGTTCCAGCATACGCACCATACAGGTGCTTTCATCCATGACAATAACGGAACCCGCGCCCAGCGCGGATCCGGCTTTTTGCAAAGAATCATAATCCATATTGCAATCGATAATTTTTTCAGCGGGCAACACAGGTACCGACGAACCACCGGGGATAACTGCTTTTAGTTTTTTCCCGCCGCGCACACCACCGGCCATCTCTAATAAATCTTTAAACGGCGTACCCAGTGGCACTTCGTAATTGCCGGGTTTTTCCACATGACCCGATACTGAGAATATCTTGCTGCCACCGTTATTGGGTGGACCCAGATCCGCAAACCACTGCGCACCTTTGCGCATGATAGTAGGGACAGAAGACAACGATTCAGTGTTATTAACCGTCGTGGGACGCCCAAACGCCCCCACCTGCGCCGGAAACGGTGGCTTAAACCGGGGCTGACCTTTCTTGCCTTCCAGCGATTCCAATAATGCGGTCTCTTCCCCACAAATATAAGCGCCGGCGCCACGGGACGTGTAAACCTCAATATCGATACCCGATGCGAGAATATCTTTTCCAATCAAACCGGCTTCGCGTGCCTCTTTGAGCGCTGCCTCGAATCGAACATAGGGCTCATAGAACTCGCCACGGATGTAGTTATAGGCCACCGTCGCACCCATGGCATAGGCACTGATAGCCATGCCTTCAACCAGCGCATGCGGATTAAAACGCAAAATATCCCGGTCTTTACATGTGCCCGGTTCACTTTCATCCGAATTGCACACTAGATATTTTTGCCCGGGTGCGTTGCGTGGCATAAAACTCATTTTCAAACCGGTCGGAAAACCGGCGCCGCCGCGGCCGCGCAATCCGGATGCTTTCAACTCCTCGATAATATCTTCAGGTGGCGTTTTTTCCTGCAAAATCCTACGCCACGCGGAATACCCACCTTGACTTTCATAAGAAGCCATAGTCCAGGGTTGATCGACACTGGGATCGGGCAGACAAACGTGCAAACTCATGATCTCAGTCCAAACCCTCCAAAATGTCGTCTATTTTTTCCGGCGTGAGGTTTTCGTGGTAGTCGTTGCCAATCATCATCATGGGAGCCGCGGCGCAAGCCGCAAGGCACTCTGCTTCATACAAGGTGAACCGCCCGTCACTGGTTGTCTCACCGAACTTGATACCGAGTTTTTTCTCTAGATGCTCTACGACCTGATCGGAACCACACAACATGCAGGATACATTAGTGCACACTTTTATTTTGTGACGCCCCGTGGGTTGAGTATCGAAGTGATCGTAAAACGTCGCCACTTCGTAGACTTGGATGGGTTCTAGTTCCAGCAGTTCTGCTACGGCCTTGACTACATCGCCACTCACCCAGCCATGTTCGTCTTGGGCATAACGTAGAGCCGACTTCACCACTGCTTGTTTGGTCGGATATTTAACAAACTCCTTTTCAATTTTCGCGATGGTAGCGTCGGACAACACGGGGTTCATTAGCGGTCGATCTCCCCGAAAACGATATCCTGAGTACCGATAATCGCCACCATGTCCGCCAGCATATGGCCGCGGGACATTTCATTCAACGCGGCCAAGTGTGCGAAACCCGGCGCCCGGATTTTCATACGGTACGGTTTGTTCGCGCCATCGGAAATCAAATAAATACCAAACTCACCCTTGGGTGCTTCTACCGCGGCGTACACTTCACCTTCCGGCACACAAAAACCCTCGGTAAATAGTTTAAAGTGATGAATCAAAGACTCCATGTCTTGTTTCATGGTCGTTCGTTTTGGCGGTGCGATTTTTTGATTTTCGACCATGACCGGGCCAGGATTCGCACGTAACCACTCGACACATTGGCGTATTATATTATTGGATTGGCGCATTTCTTCGATGCGCACCAGATAACGGTCATAGCAATCGCCGTTGACGCCGACCGGAATATCAAAATCCATTTTGTCGTAAACCGCGTAAGGTTGTTTCTTACGCAAATCCCAGGCAAAACCCGAGCCGCGAATCATGGGTCCGGTAAAACCGAGTTGTAAAGCGCGCTCCGGTGACACCACGCCAATGTTGACCGTGCGTTGTTTCCATATCCGGTTGTCCGTCAACAAGGTCTCGTATTCGTCCACGCGTTTGGGGAAACGTTCGGTGAACGCCCAGATAAAATCCAACAGCGACCCTTCGCGCGATTCATTTAAACGTGCGACTTCTTTTTCGTTATGCCATTTGGACGCCGTGTACTTAGGCATGGTATCCGGCAAATCACGATAAACGCCCCCGGGCCGGTAATAGGTTGCGTGCAAACGCGCCCCTGATGCCGCCTCATAACAATCCATCAGATCTTCGCGTTCGCGAAAACAATATAAAAACACAGTCATGGCGCCGACATCTAACGCGTGCGCACCCAACCACAACAAATGATTCAGGATGCGTGTGATTTCGTCGAACATAACACGGATGTATCGCGCGCGGACAGGCGGTGAGATTTGCAACAGTTTTTCAACCGCACTGACGTAGCCATGCTCATTACACATCATGGACACATAATCCAGTCTATCCATGTAGCCGACGGTTTGATTGAAAGGTTTAGTCTCCGCCAACTTTTCCGTACCGCGGTGCAATAATCCGATGTGCGGATCCACCCGCTCGATAACCTCGCCGTCCATTTCCATGACGATACGCAGCACACCATGAGCCGCCGGGTGTTGCGGACCGAAGTTCATGGTGTAGTTACGGATTTCAGTCACTACTGACCTGCTCCGTCGATGCACCGCTTTCACGGATAACCCGTGGCACTAAAACACGTGGTTCGATGGTGACCGGTTGATACACCACCCGACCTTTGTCCGGGTCATAACGCATCTCCACATGACCGGAAAGTGGAAAGTCCTTTCTGAATGGATGACCGATAAACCCGTAATCAGTCAAGATGCGGCGTAAATCCGGATGCCCTTCGAATACGATACCGAACAAATCGAAGGTCTCACGCTCATACCAATTCGCAGAATTCCAAACACTGACCACCGATGGCGCGGCGGGAAACTCATCGTCCAAGAGTACGCGTAAACGTAAACGTTGATTTTGACTCACCGACAACAGGTGATAGACGACCGCGAATCGCGGCCCTTGGTGACGGGCGTTGCAACTATCCACCTGTTCACCGTCATGTTGTTGCGATGATCTGGAACCGACCCAAGGCTTGCCACCCTCATCGCAACCATAAAGTGAATAGTCGACTCCGCAAATATCAATGAGTTGTTCGAACTGTAATTCGGGATCGTCACGCAACTTGGTGCATACATCGACAAGGCGGTCGCGTATGACTTCAAGTGTCAGCTCGCCAAGGGCAATATGTGATTTCGTAATCGCGTCACCGGTCAATTCATTGACCCGGGCCGACAGTGTTTCAAGCACAGCCATTTTTTAACGGGCAATGGTATTGGTGCGGCGTATCTTCTTCTGCAATTGAATAATACCGTACAACAACGCTTCCGCCGTGGGCGGACATCCCGGCACATAGACATCCACCGGTACAATGCGATCGCAACCGCGTACCACGGAGTAAGAATAATGATAGTAACCACCACCATTGGCACATGAACCCATGGAAATCACCCAGCGCGGTTCAGGCATCTGATCGTAAACTTTACGCAACGCCGGAGCCATTTTATTAACCAAGGTACCGGCCACAATCATGACATCAGATTGGCGCGGGCTAGGTCGAAAAATAATACCGAAACGATCCAGATCGTAACGCGATGCACCGGCGTGCATCATTTCCACGGCGCAACAGGCAAGACCAAAGGTCATGGGCCACATCGCACCGGTGCGCGCCCAGTTGATCAACTTGTCCAGCGATGTAGTGGCGAAACCTTGATTTAATACTCCTTCTATCGGCATTTCGCTACTCCCATTCCAACGCGCCCTTCATCCACTCGTAAATAAATCCAACTACCAATACCGCCAGGAAAATCATCATGGCAATAAACCCGAATACACCAATTTCGTCTAGTACAATCGCCCAAGGGAAAAGAAACGCGATCTCAAGATCGAAAATAATAAATAGGATAGCCACCAGGTAATAACGTACATCGAATTTCATACGCGAATCTTCGAAGGCTTCGAATCCGCATTCATAGGGAGATAATTTTTCATCATCAGGCTGATGCGGGCCCAGCAATCGACCCAGTGCCAGCGGCACGACACCAATGACAGCAGCAACACCAAGAAAAATCAGTATTGGAACGTAGTTTTCCAGCATTTGGTCTTGACTATTTTTTTATGCCATTAATAATGAACTTTGGTGCCGAAGGCCGGACTCGAACCGGCACGGCTCGCGCCACCGCCCCCTCAAGACGGCGTGTCTACCAATTCCACCACTTCGGCCGATCACTGCAAACGCTATCGTAGCACGACAGCGCACGCAAGAAAGTTCCGGAGTCACTATTCCAGAAAATTTATTGGTCTTCGCCAGACGGCGCCGACGGAACTTCCGATTCCTGAGTGGTATTAGATGTCTCACTTTGCGGTGCAGACGGAAGTTCGGATTGAGTTTCCACTGCCGGGGCGGATTCTGTCACGCTGCGCCGTTCCGTTCGTTGATTGTATATGTAAGCTAGACTCAAACTGGTAAAAAAGAAAATAGCTGCTAACAACGCCGTCGTTCGACTCAAAAAATTCGCGGAACCCTGGGCACCAAACAGACTTTGCGAACCGCCGCCACCACCGCCAAAGGCCGCACCCGCATCCGCACCACGACCTTGCTGTAGTAAAACCAACACAACAATCGCGACCGCCACTAATACATGAACCACTAATACGATATTAATCAACATAATTTTTTCCTCAACTCGCCGCCTGGCAAATCGCAACAAATTCATCTGACTTTAACGACGCTCCTCCAATAAGACCACCATCGATATCGGTCTGTTCAAACAATGCCGCCGCGTTATCAGGTTTGACACTGCCACCGTACAAAATGCGCACCTTGTCCGCAGCGGCATTGACACTTGCCAGTCGATCACGCAACAGCGCGTGTACCGCCTGGGCTTGATCAGGCGTCGCGGTCTTCCCGGTGCCAATAGCCCATACCGGCTCATAAGCGATCACTGCACGACCAAATGTACCTGCACCGACCTCGTTTATGACTGCATCCAACTGACGCGTTACCACAGCATCAGTTGCACCCGATTCGCGTTCGTCAAGGGTTTCACCGATACAAACAATGGGGATAAGATCATGATTTAACGCAGCCACGGTTTTTGCCGCTACCATCGCATTAGTTTCGCCATAAAGCTGGCGTCGTTCAGAATGCCCGAGAATAACGTAGGTACAGCTATATTCCTTTAACATTTCCGCAGCGATTTCTCCGGTATACGCTCCTGAATCATGTTCACACATATTCTGCGCACCCAACGACACATTGGCCGAGGTACCGATGGTTTCCGAGACCAAAGGAATCAATACCGCCGGCGGGCATAACACAACATCGATTTGTGTGAACTGTTTGACGGCATCGGCTACTTCGCCAGCCAAGTGCGCTGCAGACTGCCGGTTCATATTCATTTTCCAATTACCGGCCAGCAATGGTTTTCTTGGATTCTGGATCAAGAAACTCCCTTAGATAGTGATACTTAGGGTCTAGAAATCGGGCCCGGATGTTACCGACGAGGCGTTAATAAAGCAATGAAAACCGCGGCTCAATGCGGTGGCACACGGATTAAGAAACTATTCGCTTGCGGCTGACCCCACCGTTTGCGCAAGTTCCTGAGTAATTCTATCCACTTGGATCGAGTCATTGCCTTCAACCATCACTCGAATTAGCGGCTCCGTACCTGATGGACGCAACACCACCCGTCCGTTATGCGCGAGTTCAGACTCGGCGTTTTTTACTGCATCACAAACGGTTGCAGAATGAATAATATCTGCAGTTGACGCTGATTTGCTGTTACCTAGCCGAACGTTAATCATTTTTTGCGGGAATTTTTGCATACCCGACTTTAACTCGTTTAATGATCGGTTTGTGCCTACCATGACATGCAACACCTCCAGCGCCGCAATAATGGCATCACCCGTAGTGGTTTTATCCAAACAAATGATATGGCCCGAAGTCTCACCGCCTAACTCCCACTGCTCCTGGGTAAGTTTCTCCAACACGTAGCGGTCACCAACTGGTGCACGTGCGAAAGGAATATTCTGTTCCTGGCAGGCTTTTTCAAGCCCGAGATTGGTCATCAGCGTGCCGACAACACCCCCATTCAGACGCGCTTTCATCAAACGGTGGTGCGACATGATATACAAGACTTCGTCACCATCGACCACCTCGCCCTCAGCATCGACCATAATCAAGCGATCACCATCGCCGTCCAATGCAATACCGACGTCGGCTTTGGTTTCCAATACCTTGGCTTGCAAGGCCTTGGGTTGCGTGGAGCCGCACTGGTCGTTGATATTAAATCCGTCGGGCCGGTCACCCACAACGGTGACATCTGCACCCAGCTCTTCAAACACGCTGGGCGCTACGTGATAGGCAGCACCATGCGCACAATCCACCACTAAACTTAAACCATTCAGGGTTAAACGATAAGGCACCGTGCTTTTGCAAAATTCAATGTAACGCCCGGCGGCATCGGGAAAGCGTTCGGCCTTACCCAGCTTCCCTGACCCGACCGTGCTCATAGGCTCGGTCATCGCCTGTTCTATTCGCTGTTCTATCTCATCAGGTAATTTATGACCTTTCGCGGAAAAAAACTTGATTCCATTATCGAAATAGGGATTGTGCGAAGCACTGATGACGATACCGGCCTGGGCCCGCGATGTGCGTGTCAAATAGGCGATCCCCGGTGTGGGCATGGGCCCAATCAGCGAAATATCCACCCCGGCCGCGGATAATCCGGCTTCCAACACCGACTCCAACATATACCCGGAGACCCGGGTGTCTTTACCGATCAGTATCCGTGCGCCAGCCTGGTTTGCACCTAAAACACGTCCCACTGCCCAGCCGAGCTTGAGCACGGTTGCCGGTGTGATGGGTTCTTCACCGACTTTTCCGCGGATACCATCGGTGCCAAATAATGTTCTAGTCATGCACGCATCCGCTCAAGCAAGCGACGGCGCTATAACCTGGTCAACCGACAATTTGTATTTCTAATTTAAACCTGACCGCTTGCCGGTTTGTCCATTTGCGGTTTGATCGACGGCTTGGAATCATCCGCTTTGCCCTCCGGTTTCGACGATCCCTTATCGGAGTTATCTACATCCGGCGGATTCGGTGTGCGTCCTTCCATAATCGCATCTATCTGATCGGAATCCAGTGTTTCCCACTCCATAAGCAATTTGGCCATAATTTGGATCTTGTCGCGATTTTCTTCGATGATCTGACGTGCACGATTGTATTGCTCGTCGATAATGCGTGAGATTTCCGCGTCCACTTTTTGCGCAGTAGCGTCACTTAAATTACGATGGGTAGATACGTCGCGCCCAAGAAATACTTCCGATTGATTATCACCATACACCCGTGTACCCAGGGAATCACTCATACCCCAGCGTGATACCATTTTCTGCGCCAGCTCCGTGGCTTGTTCAAAGTCGTTCGACGCGCCGGTCGTCATTTGATCCATAAACACTTCTTCGGCGATACGGCCTCCCATCAGCACCGCAATGCGTGACAGCAAATATTCGCGGTTATGCGAATAACGATCTTCCTCAGGCAATTGCATGGTCACGCCTAACGCTCGACCACGGGGAATAATGGTGACTTTATGTACGGGATCAGTATTTTTTAACGACTTTGCCACCACCGTGTGACCCGACTCATGGTAAGCCGTATTCAGACGTTCCTCTTCCGGCATCACTATCGACCGCCGCTCGACACCCATGAGCACTTTATCCTTAGCCAACTCAAAATCCTCCATGTTCACCAGCTTTTTACTCGCTCGCGCGGCAAACAACGCAGCTTCGTTCACCAGATTGGCCAAATCAGCACCGGAAAAACCCGGTGTTCCCCGGGCGATGACATTGGCGTTCACATCCTCGGCGATTGGCACTTTACGCATATGCACCTTGAGGATTTGCTCGCGGCCACGAATATCCGGCAACGGTACATGCACTTGCCGGTCAAACCGGCCTGGGCGAAGTAAGGCAGGATCAAGCACATCTGGTCGGTTAGTCGCCGCAATCACAATCACGCCTTCGCTACCTTCAAATCCATCCATTTCCACCAGCAATTGGTTCAAAGTCTGCTCGCGTTCGTCGTGCCCGCCGCCAAGACCGGCACCCCGCTGGCGTCCTACCGCATCGATCTCATCGATAAAAATGATGCAAGGCGCGTGTTTTTTCGCTTGATCGAACATATCCCGTACCCGCGACGCACCAACACCAACAAACATTTCAACAAAGTCAGAGCCCGAAATAGAGAAAAACGGGACTTTGGCCTCGCCGGCAATGGCTTTAGCCAGCAAGGTTTTACCCGTACCCGGGCTTCCGGTCATAAGTACACCACGCGGTATACGGCCGCCCAATTTCTGGAACTTGGAAGGATCGCTCAGAAATTCGACCAATTCACCCACTTCTTCCTTGGCTTCTTCCACACCTGCCACGTCAGCGAAAGTAACGGTGTTTTTGTCCTCGGTCAGCATGCGGGCCCGGCTTTTACCAAAACTCAACGCACCACGGCCGCCACCACCTTGCATTTGACGCATAAAAAATATCCATACACCAATTAACAACAGGAACGGGAACCAACTAATTAAAATCGTCCACAATAACGAGGGTGGTTCTTCTTCCTGGGCTTCGATAGCCACACCATTTTCCAGTAAATCCGTCACCAGATGATCGTCGCCCGGTGAGAGGGTTTTGAATTTCTCACCGTTGACCTGGGTGCCGTAGATGGTATCGCCTTGGATGGTGACTTTCTCGACCTGCCCTTGATTTACATAATTGATGAACGTGGAGTAATCAATGGACGTGTGCTTCGCGCCTTGACGCGGAGCAAAATTGTTGAATACCGCCATTAACACCATGGCGATGACTAACCACAAAATAAGGTTTTTAGTCAGATTATTCATACGAGAATATGTTTCCTGAACTGCTTCAAAGTATTAAGACTCGATAGCACAAGCCCGGTTCCGAATGACACCCGCTTATCTTAACGCATTGTCCTATGCGATTACCGCCAAAACAAGCCAAATTGCTAAAACCTGTCTCAAAATGCCTGCGCTTTGCTGATACGTCGTTGAAAACAGCCTCAAAATACTCATGTATCATCCTATACACTCCATTTTTTCGGCTATTTTCGTCTCGCCTCACCTTCACTCGCCTATTTTGAGTTAGGTTTTAGAAAATTGCATTACGATTTGGTTTAAAACCCCGCGCCAATACATAGATTTCACGACTCTCTGAACGAGACGATCGCGGTTTTCGAATAAATATTTGTTTAAAACGTTGCTTGCACATTTTTCGAAATTCATTAGCGCTTTCGCCTTCAAACGTTTTGGCCAACAATGTTCCTTCACTCTTCAAAACTTGGTCGCAAATGCGCAATGCGGACTCTAACAAATTCAAGCTACGCGCCTGATCAATCAACTGTATACCTGACATATTGGGGGCAATATCGCTGATTACAAGATCTACGTTTAAGCGTTGATATTCATGAATAATCGGTAATATTTTCAGGTCATCGATGTCGCACTGGATGGATACGACATCATTAGCCCTAACAGGAAGCAAGTCGACGGCGATGACAAGACCTTGAGCACCAATCTGTTGCTTCGCATACTGAGACCAACTTCCGGGTGCGGCTCCGAGATCAAGTACCGTCATTCCGGGTGTAAACAAACGATCTTTTTGATCGATTTCAATCAGTTTATAGACCGCACGGGACCGGTACCCGTCCGCTCGTGACTGCTTCACGAACGGATCACGTGATTGACGTTGCCGCCAACGCTGGCTGGATGCGCTTCTTTTTCCCTTACTCATCTAACAGGACCTATCCCGGGAAAGTTTGGTGCTATGCTCAAAGCTCTTCATTCTCGACCGAAATGCAGTTCATGGAACTAACAGGAAGGCAAAAACGCTACTTGCGCAGCCTTGCCCATCACCGACAAGTTGTGGTCAGCATCGGTCAGGCCGGATTGACGCATGCAGTGTTGATGGAGCTGGAAAACGCATTGAGTCATCACGAGCTGATAAAGATAAAACTTTCCGACGAAGATAAATCATCGCGTAACAAAACAGTACATGATATTTGTCAACAAACCCAGGCGGTAAAAATTCAACAAATCGGTAAAACCTTTTCCATCTACCGCGCCGCAGAGGAACCAAAAATTACTTTGCCCTGAGCGAATTGGTTTGACCCGTCCAAGATTCGCCGTGTGTGAAACACGTCTGGCGTAAAACGCTGGCCACCAGCGCTCACCGTTCGCTTTAAAACAAAATCAAACAACAGCGGATTGTATCGGTGCAGTTCTATAAGAGGTTTGACTACATGTTCTGCCAATAGACCGGCGTGAACAAAACGCCTAATCGAAAATATTGCCAGCACAGCGGTTAGTGGATAATCCGAGCCATTAAGCAACCGGTGGTGCCAATCCTGCCGTTGGAGCAACGCATGCACCACATCGGGGCGCCGGTTACGCTGCATCAAGGCGGAGATTTCGCCATATAGTAAACCGTCGTAACGTGGGTCATCCATTAGACGTGCAAATAAATCAAAACTAGGTACTTTTGATTCACTATTGCCTTTGTCGATGTCCACATTCTCGCCAATCGATGCACTATGCGCGGCAATAACACGTACGCCATGATCTAAAGCGCGTCTTAGTAATAACGGACTACCGTATTCGTGACCGCCCGGAACCGTGACCGCATGTTCGGCGCCGGTGTGTGTTAACAACGGCATGCCCAGTTCCGCCATGCGCCCATAAAACGCATCACACTTAGGCGAAGACGGATCGATACCCTGCGCCGGCGGCAACCACTTTATCGCACGCGCACCAGCTGTATGAACACTTTTCAATTCATCCAATGCATCTTCACGGTAAGGATGGATCGACGCAATCCATTTGAATGCATCGGGATATTGTTTAGCCAAGCTTTGCGCATAAGCGTTGGGCACATGAAAAAAACTGTTTTCCTCAACGACATGGCCGTTTTCATCGTAGTAATAATCCAACGCCAGCAAGACAAACTTAACACCTGCTGGAAAACTTATATGTAAACGTAACATTCGATCAATAAAACCGACATCCACTTCGCCGTCTTCATCGACACAACCGGCATTGAGATAAAACTTGCGTTTCAAAAATGCGATGGGATGCGACAGTTTGTACATGTTGGGATTTACCACAATACCGCTGCCGCTATCCCCGGTTCCCGCAACATGAGCATGACAATCCCAAACCTGAGCCGGGTCGATGTCTTCCCACGCAGCCTGAATCAATTCGTGATTGGCCAGATGAGGTGGCAAGTTTTCATCCAGGCATGGATTCCATAATCCATGTTCAAATGCATAGCGACTGCCCGCCCATGCAGCAACCCCGCCAGCGCCTAAAATCGACAACACAGCTCTGCGTTTCATGTAGGATTAAGTAACCAGTTATTGTTATTTGTTGAATTACAAATGTGTTTCATTCTTCTCGGGTTAAAGGTACATCCTGATTATCCATTCATCCTAGCGGCCAATCGCGACGAATTTTATGCCAGACCGGCTAAAGCAGCCGAGTTTTGGGATGATAATTCAAATATCCTTGCCGGACGCGACTTAAAAGAAGGTGGAACCTGGTTAGGCATCAACCACCAAGGCCGTATTGCAGCCCTGACGAATTTCCGTACTCCTGGTGCGCAGGATCCTACCCGTGAATCCCGTGGTCACATCGTGACTAAATGGTTAAACGACAACAAACCCGCGCCCGAATTTTTACGTGCACTGGATTCATGTCCCACTAGGTACAATGATTTCTCGTTGTTGGCGGGTGATTTAACGCAGGTCTATTTCTATTCAAACTATGCGGGCGCGCAATCCCAAACTTTAACCCAAGGAATTTACGCGCTAAGTAATCACTTACTGGACACGCCGTGGCCTAAGGTAGTCAATGGCAAGCGACGCTTTGAAAGTATTTTGCATGTCCCCAACGACGATTTGGCGGATACATTACTGGAATTGTTATCTAACAAAACCAAAGCCCCGGACGAGCATTTGCCTCGTACCGGAGTCAATTTTGAACGGGAACGAGCCTTGTCGTCGATTTTTATTGAAACCTCCGACTATGGTACCCGTTGTTCTACCGTCGTTCTCGCGGACAACAATGGTTGTATAGAGTTTATCGAACGAACTTTTAACGGTAACGATACCAACACTGTCAGCCATGCGTTCGAAATTACTTGATACTGATAATAGATAAAATGCCTGATTATTTGTAGGTTTTGCGATGTCGAGCCTCGCGAGCTTGGAAAAAAGCGGCGCCAAGATTCTGCATTGAAAGTCCATGGCCAATCTAATCACCGCGTCCCGTTTAATTTTGTTGTTCATCGTGATTTGGCTTGCCCAGTTGCCCGCGTCCTGGTGGCAATTGGGAAACGCTTTTCTGCTCGTTTTGGTATTCGTGGGCGATGGTCTTGATGGCTATCTCGCGCGAAAATTGAATCAGACTTCTGTAAGCGCCACGTTAAGGGCAGTGTGTTAAAGAGCGGTGTACTGTGCTGGTAAACGCGTGCGTTAAGCGGCCTGTTTCAAATCTGTTTTGGGTTCGAACGGTAACAGTGCCTCGATATCTTCAACCGATGTGGCTTTGGGTAATTCGCTGAACACGGTCTTCAGATAAGTGTACGGTTCTTGATGGTTGGCCTTGGCCGTCTCGATCAAGCTGTACAGGTTTGCACTGGCATTGGCACCGGCCACGGTGTCACAGAACAGCCAGTTCTTTCTTCCCACGACAAAGGGGCGGATCGCGTTCTCGGTGAGGTTATTATCGATGGTGAGCCGCCCGTTTTGGATGTATACCGTGAGCCTATCCCATTGTTTGTGGGCATAGTGCATCGCCTTGCCGAGTGCTGATTTCGGTGGCACGAGTGGCAGGTGCCGATCCAGCCATTGCCTGAAATCAGCCAGCACGGGCACCGCCCGTTGTTGTCTTTGTTGCAGTCGTTCTCCGGGCTCAAGGTCTTTGCATTGGCGTTCGATTCGGTACAGCAACTGGATGCGTTGCAGCGCAATATGGGCCAGTGAGGCTTTACGCTTGGCACTGTTTTTGCCCTGCGCCTTTACCGCTTCATCGAACTTGCGCCTGACATGGGTCCAACAACCCAGCTGGGTGATGCCGTTGTCTTGGCAAACCTTGTTATACCCCTCATACCCATCGGTTTGCAGATAACCCGAGAAGCTGGGTAACAAGCGTTTGGGTACCTCCTGGCTGCGGCTGGGATCATAATCAAACAGAACAATCGGCCGATCCGGTGGCCCACCACGTTGTACCCACAGATACGATTGGCTCTGTGGGCTTTTGCCGGGTTCTTTGAGGACTTGTACCCGGGTCTCGTCCATACCAATGATGTCGTAGGCCAGCATGGCGTCGCGCATGAGGTTAATCAGCGGCTGAATCAGCATCCCGGCCTTGATCATCCAGTTCGCCAAGGTGGTTCTTGGAATAACAATACCCTGACGTTGCCATTGTTTGCTTTGCCGATACAAGGGTAGACCATCGGCGTATTTACTGACCGCCACATGGGCGATCGTGCCGGCGGTGGCGATACTGTGAGGGATAGGCTGCGCTGGCAGTGATGCCGTCTTGATGGTTTGATCGCATTGGGTACAAGCATATTGGCGGCGGATGTGACGAATCACACGCACTTGCGCGGGCACAATATCCAGTTGTTCTGTCACCTTCTCGCCGATGGGTTTTAGTGGACTGGCGTCATGGGCACAGACTCTGTCTTCATCATCAATATCGTGTATCACTTCAACACGGGGCAACTCCGGGGGCAAGGGACGACGGCCTGCGGCTTTGCGTACATGAGCGGCAACGGCAGTACTTTGTTTGGTATCGTTGCTTGATGCGCTTTGATCATCAGATGCATCGGTTGCACTGCAATCAGATTGTGAGAGCACTTCCGCTTCATTGAACAACCAATCCACCTGATCGAGGTTAAAGCGTTCGCTGCGGACACCGAAGTGCTGGTGGCGGGAAAGTCGAATCTGTTCTAGAAGCTGTTCGATAAACTGGCTTTGATGAGCCAGCTTCGCTTGCAACGATTGGTTGTTATCTCGTAGCTGCTGGACTAACACAGTCAATTCATCAACCGTACTCGGTAATGAATTCGATGCGTTTTGCATGCATTGTAGTTTACCATGCCACCCTTAATGAGTTAACAAAATGGATTTATAAAACCGTGTGATGGGGCAACACGCCATGACCTTGCATGAGTGTCAGATCGTAACCGTCCAACAGCCAATTGATCTGTTGCGCATTGAGTTCGATCACATCGAGTGAAAGATCACGCGGCCATTGAAAACGCGACTTCTCGATGCGTTTCATCCATAACGCAAATCCATTGCCTTCCCAGTACACTAACTTCACTATCGTGCGTGCGTTGTTACAAAACACAAACAATCGGGAACTGAATGGATCGAGTTCCATCTCGCTTTCGACAATCGACACCAGTCCATTGATGGCTTTGCGCATGTCCACCGCTTGGCGGTATAGATAAATAGTACCGCTGTCGGCACCGGGGCGAATCAACCGGACTCGCTCGCACTGGCAATGACCACACGAATCACTTCGGGTGATACCGATTTGTCAAACTCAAAGCGCACACCACTGGGGAAAAACAAGGTAGCACCCGATGCAGAACATGCAGATGTATCGCTCACCGGCACAGCGGTCTTTGATGCTGCCTTCGCTTTGACGGGAACAAACGATGACTGGATCAAAGCATCACTCGGTCGGTACAGCTTCAGCTGTATCAGCTTCGTCTTCCACTGATACAGGTCTTTGACCTTTAAACCCTGTTTGCCGGCATACGCCACTGTCGATTCGTCGCTCGCATCGGCTGCCCGCACATGCCCCAGCCAATAACGCTGGCGCTCGGTCATCTGTCTTGTTGCCATCTCATCACTCACTCGTGTTGAAAAACAGCGAGACTGGCACAACAACGATTAGGCTAATAGGGTGTCATTATCTTGGCGCTTACAGACTTCTATATTCGGTGCCATGTTTGATATTGCCGCTGACCGAATCGTCGAATTATCGCTTTGGATTACCTTTGTTGGCTTGGGGGTGGTTTCCATTTGGGTGCCCATCGTTTTTATCGTGCGTGGCAGTATCGTTGACGCGATTCGCGCCCAGGAAGTGAGCAAAAGAAACCTCGCCCCTTTCGATACAATTCAACCGGGCATAGGAAAGTGGTTGGTTGCCAGTCAATTCATGCGTGTTATCTATGCAACCATAAAAGCCATTACTTTTTGTTGGCTGTTGTTAATCTTACAAATCCCACATTTAGTTCCAAATTTCTGGGGAAGTTGGCGTGAATCGCTAGAACTTGTCAGCCAATTATTAATCTTAATAACAGTCAGCCTGTGTTTACTTCGTGGCTTGCCCCGTTGTATGGCAATTTATCCAAAACAAGGACAATCTGCACTGATTCGGATACTTGCTTTATGAGTATAGTGTTTTTTGACATTGACGGCACACTGATATCTGGTCCTAGTAGCGAACGGCGATTCGCTTGGTATCTATTTCGAAAGGGATATCTACGCCTTCCGCAATTACTCTCCTACGTGTACTTTACGTTTAAATATTTCTTGCGTTTTGGCAAGCAAGTCTTAAAGAAAAACAAGGCGTATCTAAAAGGACTTGATGCGAAAGAGGTGAAAATACTCGCTGAACAGTTTGTCAATCAGAATCTTGTGGATTGTCTTAACCCGAATGTCGTGAATCGTCTTAACAAACATCGCACCTTTGGCGACACTATTGTGTTGTTATCGGGCACACTGGATACCATTGCGGGAGCGCTTGCTAACCAATTGCATGCACACGATTTCATTGCTGCCGTCTGTTCGCTACAAACGGGTAATACTTATGATGCAAGTCCACCGGTGATTCATCCATTCGGAAAACAAAAGTTAAAGCTCGCGCGCCAGTACTGTGCAACCAACTCATTTAAGTTGCACGATGCAATCGCCTACGGCGATAGTTTGGGTGACGCCCCTTTACTCGCTGCCATGAAACACGCTGTTGTAGTGCAACCAAACAAAAAACTTGAAAAACTTGCTGTCACAAACGATTGGGAAATTCTTCCAACGGAACCCGTTGTCACCAGCGCTGCTGTTTCTGGTTAGTTTCCGCTACATTCGGCCGACTGCACCGCGCTAACCCGCTCTACAATTGCTAAGTCTTCGTGCAACAATTTGTGATTCATAATTTATTTAATTGGCAATCAGTCATTTGTTACACCAAATACAAAGAAAGGATTTATCCCCATTGAAAATTCCACCCCATAGAATGGAGTGAACGGATACTTTTTATACGGATACTCCACGCCATCAGCATCCCCCATCAATTCCGTTAGACGCCCTTGTTCCTCAAGAGATTCAAGGTCATTCTTTGCACTAGACATTAAAAAAGGTACTTGTGGGTAGCTTCCCAATACATCTAGATTGATCCTTCTAATAATCTCATTATCATTTTGTGTGGCTATTATTATTGATGAACTTGCGGATTGAACTAACTCAAAGTTGATGTGATAAGCCTCCCCCTTTTCTAGCTTCAGTGTATCTTGCTTAGGAAATGGAGAGTCTTCACCTTTTAGCACTGGAATTGTTTCAATTGTAGAGCAGGCAACAAAACACTTCTTAGGAGTAAGTGGGAACAAAATAATAGTGCTTGGATTTTCAAGAAATCCTGTTATGTAGACGGGGTTATCCGTTCTTACAAAAAAATCATCTTCGGCTGCCTCCAATATTACCCAGTTACGACAAGCGATATATTTGTTTTCGTAGCAACTGACACAACCAACTATCGTATCCTTGTAGGATAAATCACCGTCCGTGAGTTCAGCCGCTTTATCCCTGTACTTAAAAAAACTAGGCGTTCTAACTGCCTGGGTTATGATGAACTGGGACCATTTCATTCGTTCATCAGCAGTTAACGTTATATTGTCAATCAATTTTTGATAGAGAATTGCTGCATCATTTTCTAGCTCAATATCCAAACTATCCTCAAGAGCTTGAGGATAAAGATTCGCTTCATATCCCCACGCCGTTTTTCCTTTACCTCGATTTGCTCTAATAACTTCGTTGCGCTGCTTACAACGGTAATAGTATGAGTAGCACCAATTGCTTTTCTCGTTTGTCCAGCTCTTGTTCGCAAACACTGGACTGAAATGATTCCTCCTAGTTTGCTTTTTCACACTTCCTAATAAACATTTGAAAGCCAGCAACTCGCCATAGTGTTACTTGTCCAGTTTTCGAATCGACGTAATAACATTTAGCAATGCGGAATATTCAAAATTGATTTTCACTGCGAAATAAGAACAAATGGGTCCCAATTCATTCGACGCAGTTCGTTGCGTCTAGCATTGCTACTGATAACTAACGTTCAACACTTCATATCGGCGCAAACCACCGGGCGTATTGACTTCGACTTCGTCGCCTTCGTATTTTCCGATGAGTGCACGGGCGATGGGTGAGCCGAGAGAGATTTGTCCTTGTTTAATATCTGCTTCCAGATCGCCGACGATTTGGTAAGACACTTCGCTGTCACCTTCTTCGTCGTACAGGCCTACCGTCGAACCAAAAATAATGCGTCCATCTGCATTTAAAGTTGACGGATCGATGACTTCCGCCACAGACAATTGCGATTCTAGTTCGGCTATTCGCCCTTCGATAAAACTTTGCTGATCGCGGGCGGCAGCATACTCTGCATTCTCCGACAAGTCGCCATGCGAACGCGCCTCCTCAATCGCAGCAACAATTTTTGGACGGTCTACGCTTTTCAAACGCTTGAGTTCCGCCCGGAGCTTCTCGGCCCCTTTTATTGTCAACAGTACTCTGTCCATTCAATTTAATCGTTCGTGCAGATGTTGTAAGCGATTCACACCCACCTCGTCGGCGTGTCGATGCGCTTCGCATGCAGCCCGGGCACCGGCCAGCGTCGTGAAATACGTTATTTTGTGGTTTAAAGCTTCACGCCTAATGGTATACGAATCTGCGAGACTTTGCTTCCCCGCGGTCGTGTTTACAATCAGATCGATTTCATCGTTCTTAATCATATCCACTACATGTGGACGTCCTTCGACGACTTTATTGACTGATTTGGCGTCCAATCCGGCGGCGCGCAAGTTATCCGCCGTACCGTGGGTCGCCACTAAATTGAAACCGTTTTCGGCTAAATAACGGGCAATTTCCAGAACGTAGGGTTGGTCTTCAGGTTTGACACTGATCAATGCCGCACCCCGATGTGGAATATCCCAACTGGCTGCTTGTTGCGCTTTGCCAAAGGCATCGCCGAAGTTGATACCGATTCCCATGACTTCGCCGGTGCTTTTCATCTCCGGCCCTAACACCGTGTCCACACCTGGGAATTTGATAAACGGAAACACGGCTTCTTTCACCGAGTAATAATCCGGTACGATTTCGTCGTGCATACCTTGCTCCGGTAAGGACTTGCCTACCATACAACGCGCTGCCACTTTAGCGTACGGCCGCGAGGTCGCTTTGGAAACAAACGGCACAGTGCGTGACGCGCGTGGATTGACTTCCAACACGAAGATTTCGTCTCCTTTGACTGCGAACTGCACATTCATCAAACCAACCACGTTGAGCGCTAATGCCATTTCGCGGGTTTGTTCGCGCAGTTTATTTTGTATTACATCGGATAAACTAAAAGGTGGGATAGAACACGCTGAATCACCGGAATGAACGCCAGCTTCTTCAATGTGCTCCATAATGCCGCCGATGACGACATTTTCACCATCGCAAACCGCATCGACATCGACCTCGATTGCATCGTTTAAGAATCGGTCCAATAACACCGGCGATTCGTTGGAAACATGAATGGCGCGGCGCATGTAGTTTTCTAAATCTTCACCACTATGAACCACTTCCATTGCGCGGCCACCCAAAACATAAGAGGGGCGTACCACGAGTGGATAACCAATTTCATCCGCTAGTTTTAATGCTTGCCCTGCGTTTGATGCGGTACGGTTTGCCGGTTGTTTTAAATCTAAATCGTTGAGTAATTTCTGAAAGTGCTCCCGGTCCTCGGCTCGATGAATAGACGTCGGCGACGTACCAATAATCGGAACGCCCGCCGCCTCTAAATCTCGCGCCAATTTTAACGGCGTCTGTCCACCGTATTGCACGATCACACCGCCGGGTTTTTCCACATGCATCACTTCAAGCACATCTTCCAGCGTTAGCGGCTCAAAATACAATCGATCAGAGGTATCGTAGTCGGTGGATACGGTCTCGGGATTACAATTGATCATGATGGTCTGGTAACCGTCTTCGCGCAAAGCCATGGAGGCGTGCACACAACAATAATCAAACTCGATGCCTTGTCCGATGCGATTAGGACCCCCACCTAACACTACGATTTTTTTCACCGTTTGCGGTGCCGCTTCGCATTCCTGCTCGTAAGTGCTATACATATACGCTGTCGGCGTCGCAAATTCCGCCGCACACGAATCCACTCGCTTATACACCGGCCGCACACCTAACTCATGGCGGCGCGCACGTACTTGCGCTTCACTAGCATTCATTAAGCACGCTAAGCGCGCATCGGAAAATCCCCGGCGTTTCCATTGACGATATTGTTGTTCGTCCATGTCTTGTAAGTCACAATCGGTGATATCCGACTCCGTCACAACAATCTCTTCGATATTGGCAAGAAACCAAGGATCGATACCGCTTAACTGCGTTACCTGTTCAATACCCATACCCTCACGCAACGCATCGGCGATATACCACAGTCGTTCGGCGCCAGGGATACGCAGTTTGCGCGAGAGAAACTCTTCTTTCGCTTCGGAATCGAGTTCAGCATCAATGTGGCTTTCAAAACCATACGACCCAATTTCAAGACCACGCACCGCTTTTTGTAAGGACTCTTGAAATGTACGTCCTATCGCCATCACCTCGCCGACCGACTTCATTTGCGTGGTTAACACCGCATCCGCTTGTTGAAACTTCTCAAAATCAAAACGTGGAATCTTGGTTACCACGTAGTCAATGGTCGGTTCAAATGAAGCCGGTGTTGAGCCACCGGTGATATCGTTTTGCAGTTCGTCCAACGTGAATCCCACCGCCAGTTTAGCCGCCACTTTTGCAATGGGAAAACCAGTCGCCTTGGAAGCTAACGCCGACGAACGCGAAACCCGTGGATTCATTTCAATCACCACCATGCGTCCGTTAGCTGGATCAACGGCAAATTGCACATTAGAGCCGCCGGTATCGACGCCGATTTCACGCAGTATGGCGATGCTGGCATCACGCATACGCTGATATTCTTTGTCAGTCAAGGTCTGTGAGGGCGCAACCGTTATGGAGTCACCGGTATGCAAACCCATTGGGTCGAAGTTCTCAATGGAGCACACAATGATGCAGTTGTCCTTGCTATCACGCACGACTTCCATCTCGTATTCCTTCCAGCCCAACATGCATTCTTCTATCAACAACTCGCGGGTCGGTGATGCATCTAAACCACGCTGGCAAATGTCGGTGTATTCCTCACGGTTATAGGCGATGCCACCGCCACTACCCCCTAAGGTGAAGGAAGGACGAATAATGGTAGGAAACCCAATGTCTTCCAACACAGCGTAAGCATCATCCATGCTATGGGCAAGTGCGCCGCGCGCCGTATCAAGACCAATGGCTTCCATCGCGTCTTTGAATCGTTCCCGGTCTTCCGCCTTGTCGATAGCTTCACGGGTGGCACCAATCATTCGCACGCCGTATTTTTCCAACACTCCTTCACGCGCCAAATCCAACGCGCAATTTAATCCGGTTTGCCCACCCATCGTAGGCAATAAGGCGTTCGGTCTTTCCTTTTCTATTATTTTTTCCAGCACCTGCCACTTGATCGGTTCCACGTAGGTGGCATCGGCAAACTCCGGGTCGGTCATGATGGTAGCGGGATTGGAATTCACCAGAACGACACGATAGCCTTCGTCACGCAGCGCCTTACACGCTTGCACACCCGAGTAATCGAATTCACACGCTTGGCCAATGACAATAGGCCCGGCGCCGATGATTAATACACTATCAATGTCGGTTCGTTTAGGCATTCATTGCATCCATGCCGGTAGTCGATTCTTGCGCGATTCCGCGATGATTTTCCATCAAAGACAAAAATCGGTCGAACAAACCATCAATATCGTGCGGACCAGGACTCGCCTCGGGGTGGCCCTGAAACGAAAACGCAGGCCGGTCTATTCGTTCCAGGCCTTGTATAGTGTTATCAAACAATGACCGGTGAGTCACTTTTAAATTTTCAGGAAGTTCAGTTTCATCCACGGCAAAACCGTGATTCTGACTGGTAATAGCGACCACACCGGTCCGCAGATTCTTCACCGGATGGTTGGCACCATGATGACCAAACTTCATTTTCATGGTGCGAGCACCTGAGGCTAAAGCGAGCAACTGGTGACCGAGACATATTCCAAAGACGGGAATGCCGGTTTCGACAATTTCTTGTATCGCCTGAATAGCATAGTCACACGGTTCGGGGTCGCCAGGACCATTGGATAAAAATACGCCATCAGGTTCCATTACTAACACATCTTTGCCGGGTGTCTGTGCCGGAACCACGGTTACGTGACATCCGCGATGGGACAGCAAACGCAGAATATTGTGTTTGATGCCGAAATCATATGCGACAACTTTGAAACGTGCAGGCGGCGCTTCGGCATAACCCGACGACGCATCCCAAGCACCGCCATCCCAAGCGTAAGCTGCTTGCACGGACACTTCCCGTGCCAGGTCCATGCCTTGCAAACCGGGAAAAACCTTTGCCGCGGCCAAAGCTGCATCGATATCGATTTTTTCACCCGCGGCGATGCATCCGTTTTGCGCGCCTTTCTCGCGAATCAAGCGAGTCAACATACGCGTATCGATATCGGTAATCGCGACTACGTCATTGTCATTCAAATACTCGGACAACGATTGCGTAGCACGCCAGCTACTAATCCGTTGTGGATAATCTCTGATAACCAGACCGGCGGCGAACAATTTACGTGACTCAACGTCTTCCTGGTTGATTCCGGTGTTCCCGATGTGCGGATAGGTCAGGGTTACAATTTGCCGGGCGTAAGAGGGATCGGTGAGAATTTCCTGATAGCCGGTCATGCCTGTATTAAACACCACCTCACCTGCTGTCTGCCCAACCGCGCCGATGGATCGGCCGCGGAACACGGTACCGTCCGCCAGTACCAGAATTGCGGGCTGGCGAAACATTAAATCGATTGAAACCGCAGATTAGCGGCCAAAAAAAAGGAGAAATCGTTGGGATTTCTCCTCGGGGATCCGTTCGAATCAATACTTGTCATTTCAGGCGGCGCATTGTAGTCGCGAATTCGATTCTCATCAATGTATTTTTATTGGGTGGTCACGCTTCTTTTAGATCGAGCACGTCTTGCATATCAAATAGACCTCTTTCCTTCGCCGCCACCCAGCGTGCCGCACGCACGGCGCCGCTACCAAAAGTCATGCGGCTGCCGGCACGATGAGTAATTTCGATGCGCTCACCAGTTCCGGCGAACAAGACCGTGTGTTCACCAACAATGTCGCCGGCCCGGACGGTGGCAAATCCAATGGTCGATCTATCACGTTCACCGCTTATACCCTGCCTTCCGTAAACAGCGCATTCCTGCAAATCCCGGTTTAAGGCACCCGCCACTATTTCGCCCATCTTGAGCGCCGTTCCTGAGGGGGCATCGACTTTATGCCGGTGGTGTGCTTCGACAATTTCTATGTCTACCTCATCACCCAATGCACGGGCGGCGATTTCGAGTAACTTGAAGGTCAGGTTAACGCCGACGCTCATATTCGGTGCCAGCACGATAGCCGTTGTATTTGCGGCGGTTTTGATCTTTTCGAGTTGAATCTGATCGAATCCGGTCGTTCCGATCACCATATTTTTCCTTTGTGATGCACAAAACTCGGCGTGCTCGAGTGTTGCCTGGGTGCTGGTGAATTCGATTAAGACATCAAATGACTCGGGATCAAGTTCTTCCGCGATTGGTATGCCTATTGTTCCGATGCCCGCCGCCTCACCCGCATCCCGGCCTAAGAATTCACTACCCGTTTGTTCCAACGCCGTACCTATTTGTACACCCGGATCGGTGTTTGCCGCTTCGATAATAGTTCGGCCCATTCTTCCGGCTGCACCAGCTATCGCCAACCTAATCATTTCTAGTTGCCTTTGATTTGTCCCGTAATGCTTCTTCGATCAATAAACTTCAACCATAATGTGCGTGGTCAGAGCAATCAACCAGCAATGCGCATTTTTTCTACCACAGATTTTTCCGGACTAAACTTCGCCGGCGCAAGAGTATTACAAGAAAAACTGCGTCATAAAGTCATTACACATGATGTCTTCGGTGACATCCGTTATATTGCCGGTCTGGATGTAGGACTCGAGGGGGAAGTGGCGCGCGGTGCGGCAATCGTTTTGTCGTATCCCAACCTTGAGTTAGTGGAATCCGCTATTGCACGCGCACCCATTCAGTTTCCCTACGTACCAGGCTATCTGTCTTTCCGTGAAGTCCCGGTTTTAGTAAAAGCACTCGAAAGTTTGGCCATCACACCGAATTTGATTTTGTGTGATGGCCAAGGTATTGCTCATCCACGGCGTTTCGGCCTCGCCTGTCATGTAGGCATTGTGACAGACATTCCTAGTATTGGCGTCGGTAAAACCCGGTTGATTGGAATTCACCAAGAGCCCGGCACTGACAAGGGCAGTTGGTCAAAACTTACCCATCAAGGTGAAACCATTGGCGCTGTTGTCCGAACCCGTGCTAATACCAAGCCCGTTTATGTCTCGACCGGACATAAAATAAGCTTAGAAAGCGCTATCAAATGGACACTTAAATGTTGTCCGAAATACCGCCTGCCGGAAACCACACGGTCAGCACATAAATTGGCATCGGAATAAGACAGGCCGCATTCAACACTGTTTGTGCTGCTCAGCTTACATCGATCCGCGTTGACCTGAAATTTGTTCGGCGACGTGACCGTAAATTACCGGCGTTAGTGTTTTAACCGTGTCCTTAGTCGCACAGTAGCCGCACTAAACGTCTGTTGTACAAACGAACAAAATATCTTGTGAAACGCGTTCCTTCAATTCTTCCATGCAAAAAGAACGTAACTCCTGGTCCAATTCTTGTTGATAACTAACCATAGCGTTTGATGTTGTTAATGGCCCATGAAACAATGGTTCATCGGGATACAGGTTGGTTATTTTTTTGAAATAGGCCTTGGGCAAACGAAACGAACCCAAGCTGATTGAATGCAGTTTATTGCCATCCAATATATCGAATAGTTTTTTATACAGATCTCGATAGTCATTTTTATAATCTTCGTGGTAAATCAAAGGATCCAGACGCAAACCCACCGGCCAACCGGCTTGTTGCAAATCACGCATGGCGTTGATTCTTTTGTCCAAAGCGGGAACTTTGCATTCCAGCGCGTCTGAAATACGTTTCGGCGTAAAACTGAAAGCGACGATGACATTATCAAGTGGCTCGGTGTCTAATAATTTTCTGATTTGTGTGCTTTTCGTTCGTAGTTCGAGAAAAGCCTCGGGATGTCGTTTGAACAGCGGCAGGAAGTAGCTCAAAAAACCGCTGACTGGTTCCATGGCTAGGCTGTCACAGTCATAGCCTGAGAAAAACCACACTTCTTCACCGGCATGATCGTCAATCGTCCGCCCAATGGCCTGGGCAAAATTTTCGTAGTTGATAAAAAGCACATAGTGTGCAGAACGAAACATGCCCTGCAAGAAACAATAGCGGCAATCGTATAAACAATTGAGCATGTGTGAAAAATAATAGTTCCGTTTACCACCGACGCCGTAGCCGGGAGGAGCCGGTAGCACGGAATTATCGAACTTTTCCGCCAGGATGAGTGAGGGCTGTCGCTTTTGCAGACGAAAATTTTGCGCCTTCGGATTAAACACCTCGCCAAAACGATCACAGACGATGCGTGAAGCGTCGGGAAAACGATCCAAAATGCTGCGTGTCCTTGGATGAGCGGCAACGCCGGATTCAATATAGATCGATTGAATCAACAGAGATTACAGTAGAGATTGCAGTTATACAAAAAGAGCCAACGACGATGCTTGTAACCTCTTTTCGATACATGTCAATACATCGCTGGCGTTCGTACAACCGGCTATCGTGGCCGATTGCTTCGAGAATCCGATATTACGGGCGTCGCAGGCTTGTAAGAGGCGGCTTAATTGGTTCCGTTGACTAACGGTGAAATGCCATTGGCCTAGTATTCCACAAAGTTCCGTTGAAACAACTGTCGGGTTTTCCTGCGACAATGTAAGCACTGACTGCACAATACAGGCTATCCCATCAATTTTGTCAGCAATTATTTCTTCAATCACGGCGGCGTTCAATTTCTTGGCGTCCAACTCGTTGTTGTCGGAAATCACTTTTACGCATTGCACTAACTCACCTGTCGCGAAGCGCGTGGCGACCGGATAAAAACCAGCGGCTTCCATGTCGTATGTACAATCTCCCTTGTATCCGGTTTCGGGAACATCGACTGTACACACACCTCCAGACAAACCATCGTATCTAAAGGCAATGGGTGGATACCAACTTGTTCCTGTAACCAGGTCGGTAATACGGTTCACGAGTATTACATCGCCGGGCTTTCGCGACGCATGCCCGGCGATACCGATGTTTAACCATGCGCCAGAATACGTGCTGTTTAACGAGCCCAAATAAGCTGCGGCCGCAGCGGCATTCACTTTTCCGGCGCCCGATACAACTAAACGCACGTTATCGCTACGGTACACTGGAAAAGCGTACTTTTGTGTATCTGTGGTCAAATCGTAGTAACGGCGAATCGGCTTGGCCTCGCAAGGCAGGGCAACCACAAGGTTCAACATCAAGCCGCTTTTCCCTCGATTGGTAAACCGTCAGATGTACTATGCCCGTATCGGGTAAGAATCGCCCGGTAGTGGCTTGCCGTGTTTGCATGACCGCGTTTTTCGGCACCGTTAATCAGTATTTTAATTTTTTCAATCAACGTATTAACCGTCGCCTTGCGATTCTCGTCGGTTAACAAATCTGTATGTAATATTGTTTGCAATGCGGTGACGCGAAACCGATCCATGCCCCAATGACGTTTTGACAACTGATCATCATGTCCGCCGTATTTCGCGATTAACTTTTTGTCCACATAGGCGACTGGCATACGACTGCAAACGCGCAACCACATATCATAGTCCTCACAAGCAGGCAGGGATTCATCAAACAATCCACACGCGTCAAATACCGAACGGTGCATCAACGCCGATGACGGCGAGATCGCGCATAGCGGCAAGCAATGCCGGTAAATCCATCCGCCGGTTTTTTGATGTTTGTGCATAGCATTAACACGACGGCCGTTGCGAATCCATATCTCGTCAGTATGACAAAACTGCATTTCATCGTTCTCGCCCAATGTTTCCGCTTGCGCATCCAGCTTTTCCGGTAACCATTCGTCATCGGAATCCAACAAAGCAATCCAATTGCCGCGAGCCGCTTTTATCCCCGTATTACGCGCCGCACTCACTCCGCGATTTTGCTGCGCTATGATCGTTACCTGAGGATAGCACCGAGCGAGTAGCTCCTGGGTGTCGTCCGTACTGCCATCGTCAACAACGATGATTTCTTTTACCGGGTAAGTTTGCCCAACTACCGAATCAAGCGCCCGTCCCAGGATTTGCGCCCGGTTGTGAGTAGGTATGACTACGGAAATATCGAACTTTCGCTCGCGCACAACACCACTCACGCCGCATCATCCGGCGAACTTCTAAATTCATCATCTTCACCAAGCACCATTTCTAGCTCGCCAATCAATTTCTCGGTTCTTTTTTGAGACTCCTCATTGGGTTAGGAGAGTTCCGCGACAGTTCCTTCTGGCGCCGGACCTAGTCCAAAACGTTGCACAATCTGCAAATCCTTCTCCTGAAGCACACCACTTTGCATACGCCCCAATACAAAGAGCGCCTTCTTTACAATTTCAGATTCAAGATCGAAGTGTAGATGAAAATCACTATCCGCCTGCAACGCGTCGTTTTTTTCGGCGAACGACTTTACAAACTGAGATACTCGCAACCAATCACTCAAAACGAAGCGCCTATAGCAACTCTTTTACGCCATCCCTTTCTTCCAACAACTCGTTTTCGGTTGCCTGCATTTTTTCACGGCTAAAATCGTTGATGTCGAGATTCTGAACGATGCTGTATTCGCCATTGGAACAAGTCACTGGAAACGAATAAATAATTTCGGATGCAACGTCGTAGCTGCCATCGCTGGGGATGGCCATACTGACCCAATCGTTTTTTGGCGAACCCAGCGCCCAGGTGCGCATGTGATCGATAGCCGCCGATGCTGCACTGGCCGCGCTCGACGCACCACGGGCGTCAATTACTGCGGCACCGCGTTTTTGCACGGTGGGTATGAAATCGTCTTTCATCCAACTACCGTCGACCATGTCTATCGCTGACTTCCCTCCCACCAAGGCATGATGGATATCCGGATACTGTGTCGCGGAATGGTTACCCCAGATTGTCATTTTTGTGATGTCCGTTGACGCCGTCCCGGTTTTTGAAGCTAGTTGGCTAATCGCACGATTGTGATCCAACCGGGTCATGGCGGTGATTTGTTTGGCATCGATATCCGGTGCGTTAGCGGCGGTAATCAAGGCGTTGGTATTGGCCGGATTACCCACCACGAGTACTTTAATGCCACGGCTGGCGTTATCGTTAATGGCCTTGCCCTGCACGGAAAATATCTGGGCGTTGGCCTGTAATAAGTCCTTTCTCTCCATGCCCGGTCCGCGCGGCCGGGCACCCACCAAAAGAGCGTAATCCGCATCGCCAAAACCCACATTGGGGTCGTCCGCAGTGACAATGTCATGCAACAACGGAAATGCACAGTCTTCCAACTCCATGACCACACCATTCAACGCATTCATGGCCTGTGGTATTTCCAATAATTGCAATGTCACCGGTTGATCCTGACCAAGCATGTCACCTGCTGCAACCCGAAATAACAAACCATAACTAATTTGTCCTGCGGCTCCGGTGACCGCGACCCTGACCGGTGTTTTCATTGTCTAACTCCCAAATAAAATGGTTACGCCAAAGAATTGTGGGCTTTAACCCCTTATAACAGACACCGAAGTTTACAAGCCCCTGTTTGGCGGGACAATCGTCCAATAAAAATGTTCAGTTATGTTTCAACCTTGACCAAAAGTCTGACCACCTGACGACAAATACACCAATTCCTCATCGGTGGATTCACGTCCAAGCACCGCATTTCTATGCGGAAAACGTCCGAATTTTTCGATAATCTCCAGATGATCTTTTGCATATTGAAGATTATTTTCGAGTATATCCTTGAATTCAGTGGGCGCACCTGTTGCCAGTTCATCAAATAATTTCACTGATCGCTTTTGCACCTGCAGTTCTTCGCTGTGTTGCAAGGGCATGAGTGCGAATGTTCGTTCAATCGGTTCCAGTTGTGCTAGTTTATTGTTCGCTATTATCTTTTCACTGCACGCTAGGGCCCGCGAATCATGGGCAAACGCTTGCGCGGTACCCCGGTAGATATTTCTGGGAAATTGGTCAAACAAAATGACGAGTGCGAGTGCACTACGCGCATTCGAACACCATGCATCGTATTCGCCACCGGCGGCCGCATCGACATCGGCCTGGAATCTATCCCTAATAGCGGCGTCGATCTCCATAGACGATTCATACCAGAATTTATTCCGTTCCTTCAAACGCTCAGGATTCTGTACAACATCGCCAAACCAAAACTGCAAAATTTCGCGGGCTTTATTGTCCATTCGATCTTTATCTTTAATGGGTAATGCGGCGAACATCGATCACATTCGGCACTCTCGAAATACGACCCAACACCTGGCTTAATTTTTCAATATCGGAAATATCCAGCGTCAGAGTGATAAATGCCAGGCCGTCGGTTTTATCGGTCTTTAAATCGACCGCCTGCAGACCTATGTTCGCATCGGTCAAGACGGTGGTGATGTCGTGCAACAAACCATTGCGGTCATATGCCTTGAGCGAAACATCCACTGGATAGGAAACATCCTGCCGGTCACCCCATTCCACTTCTACAAACCGGTCCCATTGTGCATCTTGCAAACGCAGCATATTCGCGCAATCTCTACGGTGAATCGTGACGCCACGAGTCCGGGTAATGTAACCAATGATTTCGTCACCCGGTAAAGGCCGGCAACAATTGGCCATGTGTGTCAATAAATTACCTACACCCAACACTTCCACACCCTGGGCGGAACCCGGGCGTTTTCGCGCCGCCGGAATCGTCGGCAACTCGGGTTCCTGACGGGTAGATAATTGATTCTTGAGCAACGAAACAGCGCGCGATGTTTTTAGATCACCACAGCCGATGGCGGCCAGAAAATCGTCCACTTTTTTATAATCCAGGTGGTTGGCCAATTTTTCAAAACTCACATCGCTGACACCCAGTCGATGCAACTCGCGATCCAGTGCAACACGGCCTGCTGCTACATTTTCATCGTAGTTTTCTTCTTTGAACCAACGCGCAACCCGCGCCCGCGCTCTTGACGTATGCAAATACCCTAAATGCGGACTCATCCAATCACGGCTGGGGCCACCCTTTTTTACGGTCAGAATTTCCACTCGTTCGCCATTTTGCAATTGATGGTTCAATGGCACAATCTTGCCGTTGACCTTAGCGCCACGGCAACGATGCCCCACCTCGGTATGCACTGCGTAAGCAAAATCGACAGGTGTCGATTCCTTGGGCAAATCCATCACTTCGCCACGCGGTGTGAATACATAGACACGTTGATCGAATACATCATCACGAAAATGTTGGCGCAACTCGGAGGTATCGGGCAGCTCGTCCTTCCATTCAAGCAACTGACGTAACCATAGAACTTTACTATCTACGCCTTTATCACGTTTGACGTTTTCCTTGTAGTGCCAATGCGCGGCAACACCGAGCTCGTTGCTCTCGTGCATCTCGTAGGTACGTATCTGCACTTCCACCACTTTTCCATCCGGACCCACAATGGCAGAGTGAATGGATTGATAATTGTTTTCTTTCGGTGTGGCAATATAGTCGTCAAATTCGCCGGCAATATGCCGCCAATTTGTGTGAACCACGCCTAAAGCCGAATAACAATCGGCGACACTGTTCACTAAAACCCTAACCGCACGCACATCGTAGATATTTTCGAAATCGGTGTCCTTGCGCTGCATTTTGCGCCATATGCTGTAAATATGTTTCGGTCGACCGTATACCTCGGCTTCGACACCCGCACCAGTGAGCGCCTTTTTTAATGTGGCAACAAACGCGTCAATATAATTCTCGCGATCTGCACGCCGTTCAGCCAATTTGGCGGCGATGGTGTGATAACTCTCGGGATGCAGGTAGCGCAACGACCAATCTTCCATTTCCCATTTGAATTGCCAAACACCCAGACGATTGGCCAACGGCGCGTATACATCCAGTGCTTCGCGCGCTGCCTTCTGACGGGCGTCACCGGGAGCGTCTTTTATTGAGCGTAAAGATTGAAGATGCAAAGCGAGTTTTATCAATACCACACGTACATCGTTGACCATGGCAATCAACATACGGCGTAAATTCTCGGCACTCACTTCCCGTGCCGATTCCAAATCGCCGCTTAATACCGGCATGAGCGACATTTGCGTGGCACCGTCCACCAAATTGGTGACCTCGCCCCCAAACTTCTCCTTTAACTTTTCTGACTCACCACGCAACCCGGTTTCATCGGCACAAATGATCGTTGCCGCCAAGGCATGGTAATCAAGACCTAATCCACGGAGTATATTGGCAGCGCCGCAACCATAGTCGATAACCCATTGATGTGATTGAGAAGTTTCGTGTGTATCGACAATCCAATGCAACGCATTTTTAACGACCTCCGTTTCCGGTGCCGTCAAACCCTCGCACAAAGCATCAAGAGATCTCGAAAAGTCGATAGGCTTAGTATGGGAAGCGGTATGTGCCACAAAAAATTACCGGGAAGAAGAAAAAAGATTGGCGAATGCAGTGCATCTCACCGATCAGGTATTTTACCAATTAATGTGCCTCGATATCACACCTATTGGAGTTTTGAGATTTGGCATTCAGTGATCAACCATCAGCTATCACCTGCCAGCGTTCTGACAGCAGATTAAACGCTGAGCACCAATACGCTCATCAATCCATTGCTGCGCGCACTTTTTCCAGTTGTTTCTCGACAGAAATATAAATATAGCCGGTCATATCAAGATTTCGGTCTTCAAACACATCTTCTTTTGGATGATCTTTTCGCCATTGTTCCACTACTTCATCGCGATGGGTGATCAGGTTTTCAATTTGTGGATTAAACAATTCGAACATCGCCGAAATCCAACGGTTCACCGGCCATGATGGGTAGGCGTGATCCATTAGATACCCATCCAGCATGGTTATGACGTCATCGGCTTTATACCAGGTTTCGCCGGTCACCCATCGATTCGTGGCGAATAAGCCGATCGGATAACCCCGGCTATCCATGGAAATACAAACGAGATGCGACATAGCGTCTTTACCAGCAGGCCATTCGACTTCACCGTCATAGGGAACCGGTTCAATGCCCCCAGCCATACCGCCGGCACGCATGAAAGTATGGAAATGTCCGTGCTCGCCGGGAATACCCCGGTGGGAATGATAGTAGTACTGGGAAAAAGTTTCCGGATCGAATACATCGCCTTTGGGATAATGATTGAATTGTAAAAATTCTCCTTGTCCTTTTAACAACTCACCCACGATGTTTGCGTTGAACTTACACAGCACCCGGTAACACTCGTTGATTTCGGCACCGGCTGCGAGCATGCGTTCCAATGTTTCTTCGTCGAACTCGTTGAAGTCGGGCAGACTTAACTCGGCCGGAGGATGTAATGTGACTGTATCGTTCATTCGCGTACCAATCGAAAACCAATGAGAATATGTTTCAAGTCCAATGGACGGCTATGCCGCGCCGCGGGGCGGCACACCCCACAGCCCTTGTCGTCCCAAGAACCGCCTTTGACGACCGCACGCCGCTTATTGTTACTGAGTGTGGCCGTCCATTCAAATACCTGACCGGCCGCGTCCATTAAACCGAATGGACTGGCGCCTTTTGGGAAACTCGCGACCGGTAGTGTATCGAAGGGACCATTATCATGGCTATTCAACATGGACGCATCGAATGCGTCACCCCAAGGAAAACGCTGACCATCCGCGCCACGTGCAGCCTTTTCCCATTCCACTTCCGTGGGCAAACGCCACACCTGGCCGGTTTGTTGCGACAACCAGGCGGCGTAAGCCTTGGAGTCATCGTGCGATATCAACACAACGGGGTGATCTTCACGCCCGGCGGGTGGTTCGCCGCCGACCCAGGCAGAACGCCTTGTCGATGAATACGGATGAACAAGGCCATAGGATTTCCACGTTTCTTCATCGACGTCCGGTGCTCGATGCCCGGTAGCTTGAACAAATGCATGATATTGACGATTAGTGATTGTGGTTTTGGTGATCGAATAGTTATCCGTGCGGCGATGAGTGCGTTTGAACTCGCGGTCGTACCAACCTTGTTCACGGGTAGTGCTGTGGCCATACGCCGCCTCATCCAGTTGATAGGCTGCCTCGCGTTCTTCGGCGTCCGACCCGAAAACAAACCTTCCGGCGGGTATGTCTATCAATTCGGGCAATGTAATGGCCACGGGCGCCAGCGGCGCCAGTACCACCTCGTTTTCATAAACCACGAAGTCTGACGACCGAGCCTCCTGCAATGCCTGTTTGTACATAGAACGTGCTGGTTCCTGAACTTCACTTTGCAGACGATTAGTATAGAAACGTTCGTAAAAAGCATCGGGCTCAACCCGGACTTCAATCCTTAATTTGGTCGCTTCCGCCGACAACGATTCACTGTATTTGAAAGTTGCCGATTGACCGGGTGGGATGCGTGTATCGAATAACTCGCTGCGAAGATTCAACGGCACATCGCGCGCAATAATGTGCTCTTGACCAGTGGCGCTAATGGCTTCGCCATTAATATCGTGTTGTGACATCGCTACGACCACTCGTGGTGTGACGTAAGTTGGAAAATAATGACCCGTCCCTGTGTTTTCAATGGTTAAATTTGCCTTTACCGTGCTGCCGTCTAGTTCCGGTTCGGATGCATATACGGTGATACCGCTTGCTACCATGTCCTGATCGTGTATGCCGCGCCAGGTATGCCTGCGGTCCGGCATGTGGCAGTTTTGGCAAGAAACACCGTCTCGCGCATAGCGACTTTCTCGCCACTCCTCGTAAGTGTTCTCCAGCAACTTGCCATTGAGCGCATAACCATTCGCTGGAAACTGGTGGCAAGTACTGCAAAAACGCGAATCCTCGAATGCATCGGACACTGTCCAGGCTTGATGTGGAAATTGACGTGCTTGCTCCTCGCCGGGGAAACTGCCGTCACGGCGTGGTGGACCATACCATTGATAAGCACGCACATGACATCCTGCGCATATCAAACCCTGGTCGTTTAAACCGGTTTCAAGCACTTGTTCCGTCTTATACTTATTCAATGCTTGGGCTAGACTTTTTGACTGCTCGGCTAAAGGCGCATGACAACGCAAACAACTCTGGTTCAGCGATGCGGCATTTGCCGCGTAACTCAGTAGTTGCGCGATGATACCAGGGCCCATGGACATACCATGGCGGCTGGTTTTCCAATCACTAAGTTGCGCGGGGTGACATTGACCACAGGTCTGCGGTGACAAAGGTTGTTGATGATCGGTCCAATACGATGGTGCTTGGCCTTGCGGGGCTATCGGATGAGACCAATATCGAGCGAGAAAAGAATCAACTGAATCATTACCACTTCCCCAACCAGTCACCGGGAAAGCACTAAAAAATGTCAATACTGCACTCCAAAAAAAGAAGAGAAGGCAAGAATGCCTTCTCTTCATCGCTTCCTCAGGAACGCGTGATGGACGCGACCCTGGCATTAGCTATGCTATTAACCCGATGATGCCCCACAAGGATTGCATGGGTTGCAAGGATTACACGGGTTACATGGATTACACGGGTTGCAAGGATTACACGGGTTGCAAGGATTACAGGCATTAGCCGCGCAAGGATTACAGGGGTTGGACGCCGCGCACGGATTGGCCTGATACATCTTTTGCACTTCCGCTGAATACGCCGTCAACGCCGCCAACTCCTCCGAATCCCAAGGCAACGCCTTACCCTTCATTGGCACTAACATACAAAACTGAACCATTTCGTCCAAATGAATCGGGCCCGTCCCAGCCATTTGCGTCGGCATCGCGATCGCATGTGGGTAGGGCTCCGCGAATGTCGCATTCATCAATGCGGTGCCACCCTGGTGACAGCTACCACATGCTAAGCCACTCGTACCAATACTGGCGTCATTCCACAGTGCCTCACCTTTTGCCGCTAACCCTGAATCATAGTTAACCGCGACACCGGTAGGCCGGACAAAGTCGGAAGGTGAGACTTTGGCCGCGCAGGGATTGCACGGATTACACGGATTGCACGGATTGCAGGGATTGCAGGGATTACACGGATTGCATGGGTTACAAGGATTGCAGGGACTACACGGGTTACATGGATTAGCCGCGCAAGGATTACACGGATTACAAGGGTTACATGGATTAGCCGCGCAAGGATTACATGGGTTGCAAGCCGCAGCAACCTGCGCCGCACACGGATTGGAGGCGGCACAAGGATTTTGTGTCGCACAACTACTTTGCGTGGCGCCGATACCCAGTGCAAATGTACCCGTAACAATCGCAACACTCAGTTTGTTACGTTTCAAATGAACCGGATGCAAAACTTTTGCCATTGAATAAGTCCTCTTTTGTTATTTTAGGATTGGGATGCGCAAGGATTGCACGGATTACATGGGTTGCACGGATTGCAGGGATTACACGGGTTACATGGATTAGCCGCGCAAGGATTACACGGATTACACGGATTACACGGATTAGCCGCGCAAGGATTGCATGGGTTACACGGATTACAAGGGTTGCATGGATTGCAGGGATTACAAGGATTATCCGTTGCCGCCAACTGAATTAAGTCCGAACTAGCGGTTGTTTTATTGTAGTTGCAGCCTTTGCCACCACCTGCGTAAGTGGTTTGTGCCGCGGCCATGCCTAAAGCGACTACGCCGGAAAACATGGCAATGTATAACTTTTTTTTCTTCAAGTTGAGCGGTTGAATCGGGTCAGTCATGTTGACTCCTCCTACATTTATTGGCCGCCCAAACGGTAGCGGCACAAGGTTAAGTGAAACGAACGCCTGCCGGCATCACAGCATCAACCGTGCACCAACACAACGTCTACTACATTCAAGCTAAACTCCCTTTAAGCGCAGCATCCATCGTATTACTAACCCGTTTTGCGTCTAACTCCAATTAACGAAACGCGCACCGGGATTGGCAATTCGGACACTAGGGTAAACCCCAAGTTCCTCAATTCACAAACGAATTTTCTCACAAATTGATAACAGCAATGGGGCTGCTTGGACTGAAAAGCACCACCCTTTAGTTTCCTACACATCGGAATTCAGACTGTTTCATGCCAAGTTATCTCCTAGATAACCAGTAAAGTACAATCTCTATCTCTTTGTTTTAACAATACTTTTGATCTTAGTGTTTCCAGGAAATTAGCAAATGCTATACTTAATAATTGTAGTCAGGGGTGTCGATTTTCGTGGTTTAACCGTTCAAATACAGGAAGACCTTCATGTTCGAATTCAGTGCTTTTACGATTGTTGTCGTTGTACTCGCGGTCATCATTCTCAAACTGGGAATCAAAACCGTAGAACAAGGTATGGAATACACCGTCGAACGATTTGGCCGGTATACCAAAACACTGCCGCCGGGTTTGGGAATTATTATTCCGTTTGTCGACGGCATCGGCCACAAAATGAATATGATGGAACAGGTGTTGGACGTTCCGTCGCAAGAAGTCATCACCCGAGACAACGCATTGGTCAAAGTGGACGGTGTCGTCTTTTTCCAAGTCTTGGATGCGGCCAAGGCCGCTTACGAAGTGAACGATTTGGAACGGGCGATTTTAAACCTCACCATGACCAATATTCGAACAGTGCTCGGGTCCATGGACCTCGACGAAAGTTTGTCGAAGCGTGATGAAATCAACGCGAGTCTACTAACCGTCGTCGATGATGCGACAACACCCTGGGGCGTGAAGGTCACCCGCATCGAAATCAAAGATATCGCTCCACCCACCGACCTGGTCGAAGCCATGGCCCGGCAGATGAAAGCCGAGCGTGACAAACGGGCCGCCATTCTGGAAGCCGAGGGCGCCCGGCAATCGGAAATTCTCCGGGCCGAAGGCGAAAAACAGGCCGCGATTCTCGAAGCCGAAGGTCGTAAGGAAGCCGCATTCCGCGACGCCGAGGCACGCGAACGGGAAGCCCTGGCAGAGGCTAACGCGACCAAATCCGTATCTGAAGCCATTGCCAGCGGCGATGTACAAGCAATTAATTATTTTGTCGCACAAAAATATGTTGATGCGTTAGGTCAAATCGGTGCCGCGCCGAATCAAAAAATGTTTTTCCTGCCCGTCGAAGCATCCAGTGTCATCGGTTCTATCGGTGGTATCGCGGAAATCGCAAAACAGGCGTTTAAAGACAAACCGACGGAATCATGAAGTACGTAGAGCTCATGTCATTCTGGCACTGGTGGATATTCGCACTCGTGTTATTAATTCTGGAGGCGTTCGCTCCTGGGGCCTTTTTCCTGTGGATGGCGGCGGCGGCGGCCGTTGTCGGTGTCCTGGTGCTGGCGACGCCAGATTTAAGTTGGCAGGCGCAGTGGTTATCATTCGCAGTGTTGTCCGTACTGACAATCGTGATATGGCGGTTGTATCGACGAAATAAACCCGTCGTCACCGATCAACCGGCGCTTAACCGGCGTGGTGAGCAACTAATAGGACGACTGGTAACCCTGGACGAACCCATTGTTAACGGCGTTGGCAAAATCAACATCAACGACACGACCTGGAAAGTACGTGGCGCCGACGTAGCAAAAGGCGCACAAGTCAAAATTACCGGTGTTGACGGCACAGTACTGTTAGTCAAAGCGAGCTAAACGCCGTGCTTCGAAACTGTTGAGCTCGGTGAAACACGACCTAGCCTTCCTGCATACGGCTCGCGCTCATATCGACACTTTTAGTGGATTAATCGCCGAGCTGGCTCCCCGCTTAAGCGTCAATCACATTGTTGACAAAAGTCTATTGCACGACGCGCTACAAGCAGGCGAAATCGGACCGGAACTTGTTCAACGAATCGAAACACGGATGCGGGAAGCGGCGTCAACGGGAGCGCATGTCGTTGTATGCACCTGCTCTACGATCGGTAGCATTGCCGAAAATGTGAACTCAGATAACTGTGTTGCCATGCGCATCGACCGAGCAATGGCGGATGCTGCAGTAAATTCGGGAAAAAATATTTTGCTGGCCGCCACCATAGAAAGCGCCCTTGCTCCCACCCACACACTACTGAAGAGTTCCGCGAAGAAAGCGGGCACTTCTATCCGTATTCGCGAGCTTTTGATCAATGATGCGTGGGAGTCGTTTCAATCCGGCGATACGACGACCTATATCGATCGAATTATTAAGCGAGTTAGATCGAATTCAATCGGCATGGGTTGCGTCGTGTTAGCACAGGCGTCCATGGCGCCAGCCGCCGATCAATGTTTCGATCTTGGCATTCCGGTTTTTAGTAGTCCACGTCTCGGTGTGAAGCGAGCATTAAAAGAACTGAACCCCTAGGATATTAGCGGTTTTAAAGTTGTCGTTACACATAGGGACAACCGTGCCGGAGTGGCGCCTCGCCACGATTATCAACAAAGGACAACAACTTGATTGTTGATCGCGGCTAATACAACATACATAAACTTAACAACGACACTTACGCCGTTAGGCGCGGACTGTCACCCACCGAGGAGAACTAGAAAACCGTCATTGCGCAGTGTGCCGCGGCGGTCTTGTACCACGGAAAAACCGAATAGAGATTGCTTCGGCGTCCTGCCTACGCAATGACTATGCAACACTGCTGCTTCTGCTCGTTAATAGTAACGTTTAATTAATGACCGACCACACTTCAAGCAGTTGGCGCAGCCATATTGCGCCAACTTTACGCCTTGCCTTCCCCGTCATGATGGCACGCGCGGGTATTCTGGTACTCGCCACCGTCGACACTGCCATGAGTGGCCACGCGGGTTCAAATCAAATTGCCTGGTACGGTTTGGGTTCGGCATTACATATCCCATTTCTGCTGGTTGGTATCGGTATGTTGCTCGGCACATCGGTGATCGCCGCTCAAAGCGATGGCGCTGGACGATCGAACGAATGTGGTGCCGTATTGCGGGTCAGCTTGATGCATGCTGCGGTATATGGTTTTTTCGTTTTGCTCGCCTGTCAATTTGGTGAGTGGTTTTTACTGTTAACCGGCCAAAACCCGACAATGGCCTCAGGCAGTGGTGAAGTGTTAAGACAGTTCAGTTGGGGGTTGCCTGCAGCCCTACTCTTTTCCGCGACTATTTTTTTCCTTGAAGGCTTACATCGTGCCGTTCCCGGTATGGTAATTATGGCCATTGCTAACGTACTTAATGTCGGGCTGAACTGGTTGTTTGTTTTCGGACATGCAGGGTTTCCGCAGATGGGTGCCGCGGGAGCAGCCTTGGCCACATCCGTGGTTCGCTGGTTTATGTTTATCGCCGCGTTAACCTACGTGTTTTTTGTTATCGACCGGGAAAAATACAGACTCACAAACGTTGCGTTAAATTTACGCGCTTTGGGTAAACGTTTTCGTAGCATAGGCTACCCCATGGCCTTGGGACAGGGCCTCGAATCTGCCTCTTTCGCCACCATGGCAATTTTCGCAGGTTGGGTCGGCACTGCCGCGGTCGCCGCGTGGACCATTGCCGCCAACGTTGTCGCCATGGTGTTCATGTTTGCGCTAGGGTTGGGTACTGCTGGCGGCATCCGCGTCGCCAACGCCAGCGGGCGACACGACCATATTGCTGTATACCGCGCAGGGTGGACTGCCTCGTTTCTGACGGTCATCGTCATCGGTCTGCTATCGGTTCTTGTTTATTTATTTATCGATCCGATCATTGTGATGTACGGTGCGGATCCCTCCACCGCAGTCGCGGCGATTGCAACGTTAGCGGTAACAATTTTTGTATTAGTTCCTGATGCCTTACAGGCAGTCTTGGTTGGCGCTTTGCGTGGTGCATGGGACTTTTGGCCTGCTACCTTGCTTCAGACCCTTGCTTTTTGGTTCATCATGGTTCCAATTGGCTACATCTTTGGTGTCGTTTATGCCGGTGGTGCACCAGCGTTAATGGGTTCCGTTGGCATAGGCGCACTCGTAGCATCACTGTTACTCGGTATCCGTTTCGAATGGATTTTTCGGAAACGGACGGGTTAGGCAAAGAACCAGCTGTATGGTTTACGTAAAACACCCTAGACCACTTATACATCTAATTTAGCTCAAAAGTGCGAACAATGTCCTTTTAGTACAGCCGCTGTCTTGAAATCTATCGTTTCGTCCGTGGCGTTAAACTAGAAACGGTGGGTAGAGCTTGACACGTAGGCGTTATGATCACTGCGGCAAGCACCAGAACTGCAGCAACGAAGTGTGCGGATGTAATGGACTCATCAAAGCTGATCCAGCCTATTAAAAACATAGTGGGCAGTTCTACACTGCCAGCCATAGCAATTTTCGCTGCGCCAATCCGAGGTGCACTTACCACGTAAAGGAGTTGTGGAATCAGGGCGGTGACAACAGCGATGCCAATGATCATCCGCCAGTCCGATGCTGATGCAGGTAGCAACATATTGGACTCCAGCGACAGAACAAGTGGTAACAGACCCAGCACAGCTCCCAGCGCAACACTCGCTATTCTCGATAGTGGCGGAATACTGGATAGTTTTTGTACCAGAACGTTTATTGCAAACCCAAATGTAACCGGCGCTGTCAAGGCGACTAGAAACGCAAAACTCTCCTCAGTTCCAACAGCCGCTGGTGTCATCACGATCGCCGCCGCTGTAACGACTGTCACGGCCGCAAGAATCGAACGTAAATTCGGTTGTTGACGAAACCAAACCCAAGCAATCAATACAGTAAACATAGGGTACGTCATGTAAAGGACACCAACCGTTGAAACAGGAATAATCTCAATAGCTTTGACATAGCCGCTCCATCCGATGCCCATAGCCGCTCCGCAAAGTATTCCCCAGACCGCCCCCGAACGCGTGACGGGTTGAATAGCCAGAAACGGCAGCAACGCAATACAAACAAGCACGTATCTGTAAAATGCAACCGCTTGCGCAGCCATTCCGGCATTAGTCAAATTCTTTGCAAAAAATGGAACGGTGCCAAAACCGACCGCAGCCAACACGGCAGCAAAAGTGGCCAACGTGACACTGCGACTCACCGGGATTGACCGAATGTTGTCAACTCTTAGTGAAAGAGTACTTATGCGGAGCCCAATTGACAAAGCTGACTTTTAAGCTACAGGCGGAGTAACGTCAGCGGCAACTTCTTAAACGAATTGATCGAATGTTGGGCTTTGGCATCCGGATTAATTAGTCACCTCGGATTACCATCAGCCGACATGGTTTAGATCGATGGAGAACCACCGTTATTATCGTTCGTCTTCACTTCAGCGGCCTTCCAGTCACCGTTCTTGTTCCACCATCGGTGCGGGTTATCTTTATCATCCAAACCCTTGCATTGACTGCGTAAAACTTCGGTCACCGTGATGACCGGTTCGTAATAGGAATGGACTTCATAGATTGCCTCGATCACAGCATCAAGCATTTCTGAATCACGGGGCAAAAAGAACCGCAACTCATCGACACGGGGGCGCTTGCACACTTCGTCCTCTGCGCCTGTCGGGGTACCCTCGCGGGGGCGGTAATATTCAAATCCGCCTGGCGCGCGGTAACCGTTGCTATCGGTGTTTCCTTGTACCAGCGGCGCAACCTGGGTCACTGCTTCAAATATGCGCTCTACATCCTCTTCCGGTGCCTGGAACATCAGCAACCACATTGGTTGCATCTCAATAGGCCGCGTGTCAAAACCATCTTGGATAATGTTTTGGATCATTGTTGTCTCCGTCTAAGTCGATCGGAAAAAATAAGTTTTTATTCGATTAAGTTATTTGATTTGGTAATCCGCGCCCGTTGTTCCACCACCTGTTCGGGTTGTCGCTATTGGGATCGTAGTTTGCGCGGCTCGCCCAATCTTCGCGAATAAATATCACCGGTTCCTCGTAATGGTGTACATACAAAATCGCATCCAAAACTTTCTCGAGTACCTGCAGATCGCGTTCAATAGATATCTTGAGTTCAACCATGGGGTAAGTCTCAGTCCGGCCGGCCGTGTATCCATCTTTATGCGTAGTGGTGGTCGAATTGGCTTTGGGTTGTGCCGTCTCCATCCCAACTGCAGAGATGCTTGCGTTACGCCGATAACGGCCGTAACTCAAAGGGTAAACTTCCATGACGGCGTCTAAGATCTTGTCGGTATCCTCGGATAGCGTTTGGATCTCCAGTGTCCATACGGGAATGACACGACCCGACTTGGCTTTGTAGTTCGCCAATGCACTCATTGGGCGTTCCGTCAACCGACGGCATTACCGTGAAGCTTGTCGGCATCCGGGCGGTTCCAATAACGGTTAGGGTTGTCTTTGTCGTCGAGAAGTTTGGAACGGCTCCCCCAGACTTCTTCGACCCGAATGGTCGGTTCTTCATTGACATGCACCGCAAAAATGACATCGAAGGCCTTGCTAAGCAGGTCGCGATCAGGGGGAAGCGAGAAGATGATCTGTGAAGCGGGTGTTTGTTGGATGGTTCCTTCCGCCCCGGCATGTGAACCCTCAAGTGCCCGGAAACGCTGATAACCGCTCTCGCGTACAAACATACAGTTGTCGTACGGACCTTGAATCAGCGGCAACTCCTTTCCAAGCGCATCCAGCACCGGCTCAACGCCGCCGTTCGGTGTATCGACTGTGACCACCCATTCACGTTCAAGGGTAGCGAGTATCATGTCAAAATTATCAAGTTCGTGCTTTGCTGTTGCGGACATTTTTTTCTCCTTTGCGTATAGCGTTGCATGAGTAGCTATTTATGTTTCGATAGTGTAATTTCTTAATACCTTATTCAGAAACGATATTTTTGTTTTGGGTATTCTTTTTTTGTATGCCTAATTTAAACCGCCGTCTACCACCTCTGGGCTCGCTCGTAGTTTTTGAGGCGGCATTTCGTCATAGAAACTTTACACGGGCAGCGGACGAACTCGCATTGACTCAAGCGAGTGTCAGCCGTCGTATTCGACAGCTTGAAGATAATTTGGGTGTTCGATTGTTCGACCGCCAGCGTTATGACGTAACCCCAACCGATGATGGCGAGACTTTGGCATCCACAGTACGTTTGTCTTTGAGTGAGCTCGCCACTACGGCAGATCGTTTGCGCACACGAGCCTCTGGTACGGAAAACTTCACTATCTATTCCGACCTATCAATTGGCAACACACTCATCGCTCCGTGTTTAGGTGAATTTCAGCGTCAGTATCCTGATCTCCAGGTTCGGGTGCTGTCATCGTACGAACCTATTGAATTAACCAACGAAGATTTTGATATTGGATTACAGATCGGCCGCTGGGCAGAAGACAAATTTGACATCGAACCTATTGCAGACGACGCCATCTTCCCAGTTTGTTCGCCAGCTCTCGCCGCCCGATTACCGTCACCGTTGAGTGTCGTTGAGATTGCTAAGCAACCATTGTTGCACCTGGAGTACCCTGGCCGCGACTGGCCAGACTGGCGCAGGTTTCTCGCCTTCTTTCGCCTGAAAGAACCGAAACCGATCGAAGGACTCGTGTTTAGTTCATATCAGATATGCCTGGATGTCGCTGAAAAAGGCGAAGGTGTTGCGCTTGGTTGGGCTCGGTCTGTAAAACCGCGGTTAGATTTAGGAAAGCTAGTCCGAATTCCGGGTATGACGATGCCGTTACCTGACAGCATCAATGTCTACCGGGCAAAACGTGGCAAACCAAATCTCGTCGCAGACCAGTTTATTCAATTGCTCCGCAGCAAAATCGAACTAGTAGAATAACTGTTTTTTATCGCGGTGCGACCACTAATATCAATGCTGGAGGTCGGAACACTATGTTCAGGACTGAGCTGTGCGCCATCTCGTGCGGTTGTGATTGAATACTATAAAAGCAACATCTATTTGCATAGAACCTGATACGGTAAAAACGGCCGGCGACAGACTTATCCCATTTCTTATTTAAACTTTCGTCGTTACGGACATCGCTGACGGTTTTGACCCATCGATCAAACAATCCAGCGAAACTAGACAGACCGTTTTATTTTGAATTTGTCGCTTACGCGTTGTAACTATCAACAAACGATATTTGATTCTGAGATAGCCTCATAACGTTGTGGCAATAAAGAAGATGATTGGACGGTTCTGTTCGTCCTGAAACACAATGACTATTGATCTTTTCCATTCACAGGTTTGAGCAAACTTAAAATCGATAGTCTATGAAATCACAACAATTCAACCGGTACTAACCAAACCCCAGTAGCCTTGCAACAACCCAGATATCCTGATAACCGTTTAAGACGCGCCACGGAGCCGTCTCGGGAATGGGGCAATGCAAACCGAATCCGCGCTGTTGTAATTCATTGTCTTTGGTGCCTAGGGTGCGCGACCAACGTTAGTCGATGTTTAGAATCACTATCACACCTTTTAATGGGGTGAACAATACTCGGTCAACAGCGCCGACTGCACAAACTGATTGATTCGAGAAAGAACGCTTCACCGCATTGGGTATGCCATCACTCACTGCTACAGACTCACTGAGTAGACAAAATAACATTGTGACCTGCCCCCTTGAACTAGCCTGATCTAAGACCTCGAGAAGCTTACTTTATGATGTATGGTTGCAATTACGCCCTTTAAATTCTTGAGACTGTGCAACGCCTTGAATAACCGACTGCATCCGTGGACGAGAACTTTAAGGGGATAAAACCGCATTGAGATTGTGTTCTGTGAAAAACCGGTTAAACAGTGAAACTGTCTTCACTTGTTTAACCGGGTCACCGATAACAAAATATGCGTCTGTATGACCATCAATTCCACCTATAGCTGTGGTTTAAATAAGCTACGGGAATTACTGCTGTACCCCGTCAGCAATAGTCGGACAAAAAGGGGTAATTGAATAAGAGAGAGTTTTAGCTCATCGTAACCTTAGTAAAAGGAGACGATGATGACCAAGAGTAACTATTCCAAAGGCAGTGCCGAGAAAACGGTGCGTGATATTCGAAGAGCGACCCGCCGTACTTACTCTGCCGAGGAGAAAATACAGACTGTACTAGAAGGTCTTCGCGGCGAAGACAGCATCGCGGAGCTGTGTCGGCGTAAGGGGATTAATTCCAACGTGTACTACCGTTGGTCCAAGGAGTTTCTGGAAGCGGGTAAGAAACGTTTAGCCGGTGATACGGTACGCGAAGCCACCTCCGATGAGGTGAAGCAACTGCGATTGGAGGCCGCCCGTTTGAAAGAAGCCCTGGCCGAGCAGGTGATGGAGAACCGGCTGCTTAAAAAAAGCGTGCTCGGCGATGGGGAAGACGCTATATGAGATATTCAGCGGCTGAGAAGCTGGAAATCATCCATCTGGTGGAACAATCCAGCTTATCGGTCAGACGCACCTTGGCCCAACTGGGTATCCCGAAGTCCACCTTCTATGGCTGGCTGCAGCGTTATCAATGCGGTGGACTCGATGCCTTGGAAGACAACAAACCCGCACCACGGGTTGTGTGGAACCAACTGCCTGACGATCGTCAAAAAGCCCTCGTTGATCTGGCACTGGACAAGCCCGAACTCTCGCCCCGAGAGCTGGCCGTCACGTACACGGATGAGAAATCCTACTTTGTGTCCGAATCGACCGTGTATCGGCTGCTCAAGGCGCATGATCTGATCACCAGCCCCGCTTATATCCTGATGCAGGCCGCGGATCAGTTCCAACATCCCACGACGCGGGTGAACGAGCTGTGGCAGACCGATTTTACCTATCTGAAGGTCATCGGTTGGGGCTGGTATTACCTGTCCACCATCTTAGATGACTTCTCGCGCTTTATCGTCGCCTGGCGTCTGTGTTCGACTATGAGTGCTACCGATGTGTCGGATACACTGGATGATGCCCTTCAGTTCACCGGTCTCAACCAAGTGAAGGTCAAGCATAAACCACGTTTACTGAGTGACAATGGCCCCTCGTACATTGCCGGTGATTTGAAAGATTATTTGGATAAGCAGAATATGGCCCATACCCGCGGTCGGCCTTATCACCCCATGACCCAGGGTAAGATCGAGCGTTGGCACCGTTCGATGAAAAACCACATCTTGCTGGAGAACTATTACTTACCGGGTGACCTGGACGATCGCATCCGAAGCTTCGTCGATTACTACAACCACGAGCGTTACCACGAATCGCTCGATAACCTCACTCCGGCCGATGTTTTTTACGGACGGGGCCAAACCATTCTCAATAAACGAGAACAGATTAAACTCAACACATTAGCCATGCGAAAACAATTGTATTACGATAACCAAACACAAAACCTAAACCTGATGAGCCAAACCGCCTCTTAATTCAATACCCCTTTAGTCCGAATTGGTTTGACGACTGCTCGGACTATCGTGGGCCAGGCCTACCGTGGTGATGGACGCTGCAAGCGTAATCGTTGCAAGTCCTTTTGTGATCAAACAATTCTTCTCTGTCATTTTTTATATCCTCTATAGAAGTAAGCGAATCTCGTCTGAGATAGGTTAAGTATTGCATATCTTACGCTAGCCATGAAATCTGAAAATTCTTTGGCTGCTTTTAACCCGATCGAATTCAGCAGCCCATGCGCTAATGCCAGCGATGCAATTATGCCCAAGCGTCAGACAGATCGTAAATACTCCTATTTGCCGGATACCGCTACGCGAGCCCATTCCCCACAATTTCTCTCTGACTCGAATCCGAGACAGAATGGGAAGGGCCGACCTCTAGCCCATTAAGGGAGCGAAAAAATACCAACCTATATACCGCTTTATGATGCCCGATTAGGCAAGGGTAAGCTAACGCCGAAAGAGTTCAAGTACCCCAGAAGGACTGATCGATACCAATACCCAGAAGGGCATTTTCTCAATCCCTATGAGAAACTAGATAATGGGCCGATCAAGCGCTACCGCATTACTGGCGGTCATTGTCGTGATTGTCCAAGTAGGACTGATTGCTTACCAAGCGCAGCTAAAAATAGGGCCCGGTTTGTCTTTCGTAGTCCGCATCTCTCACTCAAAATTAATTTTCTCTTAAGAAATTGGGCATCACTCTGGAAAGAAATATTTAAGGTAAAGATTTGTTTGAATAATCTTCGCTGTACCCAGCCATTTTCTTTGCGCGGACTTGATCTGGCGTAAAACCAACTTTTTCAACAGACCGCAGACTTAGCCTTCCTCAATTACTATTTTTATTTTGCCAGGAACAAGAGAGTGAATCGACAAGTGGAACACGATACTCGTCGAAAAACGAAAGCGCAAACCCAGGTTACGCTCTTCGAAACTCACACTTTTGTATGGAAGATTAATTCTATCCGAAGCTCTGTCAGTGCTTTATGTGGCGTTCTGTCCCATGGGGTAGGACTTTTCAAACAGTCTGAGTCGTTAATAGAAATTTAAATACAAATCTCCGCGGAAATTACACATCAGATCTACAGATCATCGTTTTCTCTATTTGATTTCAATTTCAGCCACATCATGTATTACACCCGCCTCTAATAAGACCTTGTGTGACGGCACCCACATGGATTCCGGTGGTGTGTCGAATACTTTTTCCAGAAAGCTGGTGTCGATCCCGCGTTGTAATAGAAATTTAAAATCTTTTTCCAACTCCTTGTCCACATCCATAAAAGGCAATGCGTATTTCGCATCGAGTTTGTATCGATGAAAACCCATTTGCGCGTTCGGGGCCAGTGCACGTTTTACGCCGCCGGCAAACGCGATTGTGCAAGCTGAATAACATCCAGTTGTGGAATAAGTCCCAAGCCCTCTTTTTTCAGCCAGCACGGCAATACCGCGCGCTTCATAAACTCTCCCTCCCTCGCTGTCAAGAATAATTGTATCTATAGTGGGGTGTTGATCGGTAAGTGCCTTCAATTCCTTGGTTATTCCCGGTTCAAGAAAACCCTTGAGGTGGGCGTAGTTATTACTTTGCAGATTCAATGTGTAAGTAATTTCATTGTCCGCTGCTAATCGCGCTAATTCCGCTCGTTCATGACGCATCGATATATACAAACGCAGGACTTGTAAACCGTCTACAAATATCACGAGAATCCCCAACACAGCCACGGCCTGTGCGCATCGTATCCAGATGACATTCTTGTATTCCATCAGGGCACGTTCGCAGGATCGTAATACCCCCATGGCCTGCCAGGGGTAAAGAATTAAACGAAATAACAATAAACTGACAATCGCAACGACGAGTAACCGTTCCGGTTGATTGATCACAGAATGTTTGGCGAGGTTTTCGATCACGAAAACGACGAGGCCGATGCCAACAAGATTGACCCAAAAGGCAATACCCAACGGCAGTTCGCCGCGCCAGTGCCGGCCGATATAAGCCAGAGTCTTTTGAATACTCACATTGAAATATATATGGCTTATTTAAATTTGACCGGTCCTAGATACTTATATCGGTTATCTCTACCGGATAGTGCTCATCGCCACGTAACCAAAGGACTTCTTCGCCGATCTTCTTATTCATCAGCAATTTCGCCAACGGCGAAGCCCAGCTTATACGTCCTTTTTTAATATCAGTTTCGTCCTCGCCAACGATGGTAAAGATGTGTTGCTTTTCGTCCTCACCGGTTAAAGTAACGGTCACACCGAAACACACCGCTTCGGGAACGGAATCCGGGATATCCACCGGAATTGCCCTAGCAACTCTTTCGCGATAAAAAGACAAGTCGTGTTCAACAGCCTGTTTGCGGCTTTTGCCGTCGACGGTTTCGAGTTTTATAACTCTTGCTAATTCCTTTTCTAGACAGACAACGATTTCTTTTAAACCGCTTAGACCTTTTCGTGTGATGTAATTCGGCAAATCGCTGTGTACGCGCTCAGGAATCCCATCGACAACGTCGTCGCCATCCAGTTCTTTAACAAAAGCGCGGCTCATAACGTGCTCAATCTAAAAAATAATCGAGAATGCCGCCTAACAAGTCATACCCGTTTCTTGCACGCGTGTTCAATCCGGACGCTTCCTTCCAACGGCCGGTATTGTGATCGATTCTATTCAATACTTCGCGTGTCTGTTGTTGTTGGGCCTCGCGTATTTTCTCGCGTTCCTTGGATTTAATTAATCCACCGGACTTGATCCATCGAATGATGGTGTCCAACTCACCATGATCAAACCAAATTCCATGTTGTGTACATATATCGATAATGACTCCACTGCCCCGCCCATAGTTTTTCCTATGCATAAATTTTTTACAGATCGGACACGGCCGGTAAAATCGTTTGCCCTTGGATATTTGAGTGTCGCCCGCCTTATTTAATTCCAACCGCGCGAACGTGTCGCCGAGCACGGCTTTCTGTTGAGCACTTTGTTCGAGCATTTCGAATACGGTTCGATCCAGCCATAACCCGGTGCAGGTTTCGCACTCCAGTACGGACACTTTGCGTTCACTCAAAATACGGCTGTATAAGTTATGCTCGTCATCGCAACCCGGACATAAATGGTCACTTTCCTCACCCGCTGTCCCCTGTGGCGTGATAGGCGTCGCGCAATGATGGCAATAGCGTGCAGTGTCGGAAATACGCGCCATGCACTCCGGACAAATAGTGTGTAAATCTTTCTCATGCAGAGTGAAATCAGAATCGCAAAAGCGGCAGGCATTTTCGCCGGCGCTGCGTGGTCCACCACAGGAGGAGCAGCGTACCACCGCCGCGTCGTGCGCCCTCGCTTCGGGCACCGTGAGAATCTCACCACAGGAACAATGAAACCGGCTACCGATGCTATGATGGGTAGCATCGAATTGACGGCCACAATCATCGCAAGCCAGCAACAGCCGTAGAACTTCCTTCACCCTAAACTACTCCACCCGTTTCCAAGTTTGGGTCCGGCCGATCACGGAAAGACCGATAAACCCGCGTACTTCCATCTCTTTACCGTCTTCATTGACACGCAGTTTAGACTTGTAAGTTTTTCCGTTTTTCGGATCGAGGATTTTTCCACCTTTCCACTCATCGCCCTCTTGAGCGAGATCCCACAAAATAGTCATGCCGACAACCGGTTGGTCTTTGCGTTCGCCTTTACATTTATCACACAACTTGTTTTCTCCACCCTCGGGCTCGGTCAGAATTTCCAACACCTTGCCTTGTAACACACCACCCTCTTCCGTTATTTCGACGATGCTTTTTTCCTGTCCGGTTTTATCATCGTATGTTTTCCAGGTTCCAACCGGGGAGTTGTTTTGCGCAAATACGTTATTCGCGCCAAATAAACACAAGCTTGCAAATACTGAAACTAATAATCTTTTCATTTGTTAACTCCTTGAGCTGTTGGGTAATCAGTGGCGCCAATCGCATCACATCGGTTCACAGGGGATATTGAAATCAACATGATAATGCTCATCATGTCTTACCCAGGATCGTTTTTTCGATAACTGGATATTATCCCTTATATATGCACCGTATTTAGATTTGTACAAATAAGTTTGCAATTCGGGCGCGAAAATCACACGCCAAACGTTAAAACCCGATTTCTTCGCTGCCCTGTGCAGGGCCACTATATGTGCGCCCATCGCTTCGTAATCGATTTCGTACTGTTCGTATCGACCACGATTATCAAACTCAATGTTGTAACCGTATTTATTCAAAGCATGGGTCGGTAAATAAACGGAGCGCCCATCTTTGTTCTTAACGGGAACTATGAAGTCCACCGAAAGCCCATTTCGATGCGTTTTATGCGGTTTAAATTCGCCACCGTTCTTCAAACCCGTTTCAGCGTATTTGTAGCGTTTGTTCGGTTGTTCCGTTTCCAGTATTTCATAAGCACCGGCTACTATTTGCCTGACCTCGCTATGAACATAAGTACGGCCTACCGCGCGTGGTATTACCCCATAAGCTTCAAAATTCGCGCCTGAGGCGGGTAATTTGACACCACCTTCAAGTCGACCGTTACTGGTAGTACCGTAGCAGATGCTCTTCTGTGCCGAAGCCGCTACGGTTAATGTGAAAAACAGGAAACAAGACAATAGCTTCATTCATACTCCTGGGGAGTATTTCAAAGGTGGGGAATACGAAGCACTCGATGTCAACTTTATTCGCCTTCAAACGACATCAATGCGGAAACGTTGATACCGTTTTCGCGCAGCTTTTGCGCACCACCCAAATCGGGCAAATCGATCACAAATGTGCAACCCACGACCTCTGCCTTGGCACTGGTCAGTAACCGGATCGCGGCCAGGGCCGTACCACCGGTGGCAATCAGGTCATCCACAATCAAAATACGTTCGCCCGGCTTAACCATATCCGTACGAATTTCTACGCGGTCGGTGCCGTATTCCAATTCATAATCTTCCCCCATGGTTTCCCACGGCAATTTGCCTTGCTTGCGGATAGGGATAAATCCAACGGACAATTGATGAGCCACGGCGCCACCGAGAATAAATCCACGCGCCTCAATGCCCGCTACCTTGTCGATATCACTGCCCGCATGAGGTTGGACCAGCTCATCGACGGTTTTACGGAAGCCACGCGAGTCTTTAAGGAGCGTGGTGATGTCGCGAAAGATGACGCCCTTGCGTGGCGTGTCCAGGATACTGCGGATCAAACTACGCAAATCCATCAGCGTTCATCCTCTGGACGGCGGTCGTTTTCGGATTCCGCATCGTCGTCCACAACCGCTGTGAGTTGTTTCGGGCTGGTCAAGGTTTTACGCCAATACAACCCAGCCCGTTCTACCGCCAAGTTCAGCAAAGTGTTTTCCGGATAACCTTCATCATCGTGTTCCCCGGCCGGCATACCGGTCAATATTTCCAAGGCATGGTGCACCTTGTCGACGGCATGGATGTGAAACTCGTCACGCTCGCAAGCGTCGACCACATCTTGACGCAGCATCAAATCACCGGCATTGGCTTTGGGAATAATCACTCCTTGTTCTCCATTCAAGCCGGTGAACCGGCACGCATCGAAGAAGCCCTCGATTTTTTCGTTCACGCCACCAATGGCCTGTATATGCCCGAATTGATCGATAGCACCGGTCATGGAAAAGTTCTGATTGATGGGCACATCGGTCAATGCACTGAGCAAACAACAAATCTCCGCACCTGAAGCCGAGTCGCCGTCGATGCCGCCATAGCTTTGCTCGAACGCGATGGATGCGCTAAATGCCAAAGGGTGCTCAGTCTTTAACAAATACCGCAACAATCCACCCAGAATATGAAACCCTTTGGTATGAATGGAACCGGACATGGCCGCCTGGCCTTCGATGTTAATCACGCCGGCGCGGCCTGCTCCAATGGTGGAGGTAATACGTGCCGGAAATCCGTATGTCACCGGCCCTGCTTTGATCACCGCCAGGCCGTTTATCTGCCCCACCACATGACCGGTGGTTTGAATTTGTATGGTGCCGCTGTTGACCAGTTCCTGAAAACGTTTGGACGGCAAACTCGCGCGTTCCTTGGTACGGCGGATGGCTTCTTTTACATGTGCGACCCGCACGACTTCCGCATCCTCTGATGAGGCGAGGAAAGAAGCCTCGCACGCAATATCCGCCACACGACCAAAATTTGCCGTTAACTTGTTTGCGCGGGCGGCGATGCGTGCGCCGTGTTCAATTATCGCGCCTGTTGCTTCGCAATCGAAATCGCGTAAACATTCTTCTTTGATGATATGACAAATGACTGACACGTACTGTTTCACGCCAACATCGTCCCGCGGCAATTCCGAATCGAAATCCGCCAACACCTTGAATAAATCCTTAAAATCCGGATCCAGATAATCCAAACGGTAATAGCTGGTAGCGTCACCCACCAATATGACCCGAATTGAAATTTCGATGGGTTCCGGTTTGATGAACAGCGACGGCCGCAACCAACCCAACTCCGGCGGTACAATTTCCAAACGATTGTTCCTCAACGTCCTCGTAATAGCACGCCACGCACCCGGTTCGGACATCACCTCGCTAACATCGAGGATCAAAAAGCCACCGTCCGCGCTTAATAACGCGCCTGCCCGAATACCCCGGTAGTCCGCTGGCGCCGGACCTTGTGGTGTCCACTGCCCTTCCACCGTACCCAGCAGGTTAATCAGGCTGGGTGTGTTTTCTTCCACTACCGGTGCTTTGTTATCGGGCTCGTGTTCGACCAGAATGTTCACGCCATAACGCACATACGGATCGGGCAAACCTTCCGCGGGACGCAAACGCGTCTCGATCACATCGTCGGTAACCTCATCGAGAAAACAGGCAACCGCATCACCACTAAAGTCGGTCTTTATCGAATTAACCAGGCCAGCCAGTAATTCGCGTGTCGCATTTTCGTTAATCACGGTTAGCTCTTTCGCCGTGTTCCTATACACCTCGTTTACATCCCGGCTAATGCGATGCAAGGTTTTTTGAAACTCAGGATAGTCTTTTTCGAATTGTTCTTTACGTGCTGGGGGAATCTTGCCCTCGTCTACTGACTTGAAAAACTGCTCCGGTGGTGTGGGTTTGCCGTCCACCAGCGGGAAAATAAGGGTTTGCGCAACCGGGCCATTTTGTAGTGACACCAACGCCATACCCGCCTTGCGCAAGTCATCCTCCAATGGACCGGTTATTTCACGCACCTGCTTCTGCGCCTTCTCCTGCATCGCCGTTCGTTGTGCCATCAACGGTTCCGAATCCAAGGCTTTGGGTAAATCCTCTCCGATGTAATCGGCGAGTTCACGCAGCCGTCGTCTAAAAGCACGTGCCTGCCCCGCAGGCAACGTAATCAGACGTGGTTGTTCGGGTTGGGAAAAATTAGGCACATAACAACGATCTTGTTTGTTTTTCGCCTTGGGTTTCAGCTCTTCCAACAACGCCCGCACCATGCTCATGCGGCCAGTGCCGCGTCCACCACGGATATAGACGTTTTGTCCCCGGGCATCGCACTCCAGCCCGAACTTAAGTGCATCCCATGCCGTCGGTTGACCGACAATACGGTGATCCGTCTCGATTTCCGCCGTTGTTTTAAAACCGAGTTGCTCTGGCGGGCAACGCCAACGCAATTGCTCGCGATTCAAACGTGTTTCGTGTCTATCGTTTGCCATAATCCTCGTCTTGTTAACGTCTAGTAAACCGCCCGCTCATTTGGTAAATGATACCGCAGTGAGACTATCCATGCCGTCATAGTTCAGTATGCGCGTGAAACCCAAATGACTATTGCGATGCTAGAATCAGACTCCATAACTCGCACGTTTATCTACAAAAGAACGCGGCCATGACACAAAATTCCGAGGTCTTCATAGAATCCCGAACACTGACGGGAATGCTGGACTCAGCCGACTTGCTGTTGGTCGATTTGTGCAGGGCGGAAACTTATATCCAATCCCATATACCGGGCGCCGTGCACCTGGAATATGCATGTTTGTTGGGTGGTGAAAAACCGGCGCCCGGGAAGTTGCCTTCGCAAGGACAGCTATCACAATTATTTTCGGATTTCGGACTGACACCGGAAAAACACGTCGTGGCGTACGACGATGAGGGCAGTGGCAAAGCTGCCCGCTTGTTCTGGACATTAGATGTCATCGGTCATGCGAGAACCAGTATCTTGAACGGTGGGCTGGTTGCATGGGCAAATGAAGGATTTCCACTGTCATCCGAACGCGTTATACCAAAACCCAGCGACTACGCCGCGCAAATTACCGGTCATGGGTTGGCCAGTAAGGAATACATTCTCGAAAGACTAAATGACCACAATACCCAGCTACTCGACGCGCGTACACCGGAGGAATATCAAGGCACAAATGTAAGAGCGTTACGTGGCGGTCATATTCCGGGGGCAATTAATTTAAATTGGCTGGATACCATCGATCAATGCAATAACGCACGATTGAAGACCGATGCCGTGTTAAACGACATGCTCGCACAAAGGGGGTTTTCGAAAGATAAGCAAATCATCAGTTATTGCCAAACCCACCACCGTTCTGCCCACAGCTATGCCATGCTGAAGCACCTGGGTTTTGACAACGTTTGTGGTTACGATGGTTCCTGGTCCGAGTGGGGTAACGATCCGTCGATGCCTATCGAATAGCTGGCCATCCAGAAGTCATGATCATTATTTTAGAACCCGACAGCCAGCCCGACGGTGCGGAGATGCGCAGCGTCATGGACTATCTTAATAGCAAGCCCTGGATCTCGCCCAAAGTGCACCAGGTGACCGGCACTCAACAAGTGCTCACTGAAATCTATCTGGTCGGTGATACTTCACGGCTCGACAAAGCTGAGGTGGAAGCCCTGCCCGGTGTCGATCGCGTGGTACGTGTGTCACGGGAGTATGCAGTGCTTGGTCGGCACTCCGACGACACAAGAGCCTATGGTTTTACCTACAACGGTGTGCGTTTCGATCAAGATTCTCTACATGTTTTTGCCGGTCTTTGTGCAGTGGACACGCGTGAACACGTCGAACAAATGATGCAAGCCTTGCAGCAACACGGACAAACCTGTACCCGCATGGGGGCATTTAAACCAAGAACGAACCCCTATTCATTTCAAGGACTTGGAAAGGAATGTTTACCTTGGGTGTTCGAATTAGCAGGGCAATACGGTATTAAAGTCATCGCCATGGAAATTACCCGTGATTCGCAAGTCGGGGAAATTCAACAAGCTTTGGAACAAACCGGACATCCGACCGGCGTCATGGTGCAAATCGGTACACGAAATACCCAGAACTTTGAGCTGTTAAAAGAAGTTGGGCGGCAGCAGGAGTTGCCGGTGCTGATTAAACGCGGTTTTGGTATTACCTTGGAGGAATCCCTGAACGCGGCTGAATACCTTGCCAGCGAAGGTAATCGTAACGTCATTTTTTGCTTGCGTGGTATGAAAACCAATATGGGCGATCCGCATCGAAATATGGTGGACTTCTCCCATGTCCCTGTCGTGAAGCGCCTGACCTTGATGCCGGTATGCATCGATCCGTCGCATTCGGTAGGAACACGGCAACATAGCCCGGAAGGTCTGCTGGATGTTTTTCACGCTACTGCGCAAGGTGTCATTGCGGGCGCAAACATGGTGTTGGTTGACTTTCACCCGCAACCGGCGACCGCGTTGGTCGATGGGCCACAGGCATTGTTGTTGGAGGAATTACCTTACTATTTGCAGGACGTGCAAACTGCGCGTGACGCTTACCTCAAACGACGCAAAAACTTTGCCGAATTTTATCAAAGCTGACGGGGTAAATTTACAATTCGACAGGTTCGCGTGTCTTTTAAGATAGTTAGGCGGTGATTGTCCATATCGACATGGATGCGTTCTACGCCTCGGTCGAAGAACGCGATAACCCGGCGCTTAAGGGGAAACCGGTTATTGTCGGCGGCGACGCCGGAAAACGCGGCGTGGTTGCCGCTGCAAACTATGTTGTCCGCCAATTTGGTGTACATAGCGCCATGCCATCCGCAAAGGCGAAGCGTTTATGCCCGCAGGCTATTTTTGTCCGCCCACGCATGAGTTATTACGTTGAAATATCGCAACAGATCCGTGAAATATTTCATCGTTACACGCCATTGGTCGAACCCCTGTCACTGGACGAAGCCTTCCTCGATGTTACCCAAAGCGAACGCCTTTACGGCGACACCTGCTCCATCGCGAAAAAAATTAAATCTGACATCGCCACCGAACTGAAATTGACTGCATCGGTAGGCGTCGCGCCCAATAAGTTCATCGCCAAAATAGCCAGCGATATGGACAAACCCGATGGATTCACTGTGGTAGATTGTCGAGAGATAGATCAGTTTTTAGAACCCTTACCCATCAGCCGTATCTGGGGCATCGGGAAAATATCCCAGATCAAATTGAACAAGCTCGGTATTTACACTGTTGCGGATTTAAAAGCGCAAAGCGAGCCCAGTTTGAAAACAATGTTCGGATCCACCAGTAAACGTCTGTGGGAACTATCTCGCGGTATTGACGAACGCGTTGTGGCTTCGGACCGAGAAGCGAAATCGTTTTCCCACGAGACGACGTTTGCCGAAGACATCACCGATACCGAAACATTGCTCAAAATTGCGTCGTCCCTAACGGAGTTTGTCGCCCAACGGATGCGTCGGCATCAACGCAAAGGCCGGACAGTCAATGTCAAAATCCGATTTGCCGGTTTCCGCACCATCACGCGAGCAGTTACATTGGATTCGGCGACTTATTCGACCTCGCAAATCTGGCAGGTGGTATCGAATTTAATTAAGGAGGCACTTATAGAGGGCAACTTTGCCGTGCGCTTAATCGGTGTGGGTGTCAACAATATCGATAAACAAACGGTGCGGCAACTGGCATTGTTTGAGCCCGGAACACAACAACCCCAATTAGACGTTATCACCGATCAAATAAACGAACGCTTCGGTAAGCGCACGGTGCGCCGAGGACGGAATATTGGCGTATAGTCGTTAGCGATCAGCTTTCTGCTTCGACAGTCAGTAACTTGGAAATGATTGATCCTTAACTACCCCACCAACTTTATCTGACAACTGAAGGCTGAATGCTGATCGCTGAAAACAATCCTCGATATCTTCGAAAACTGAATCGTAACTCGCCGCTAGCGACCAGCAATATGCGTCTAAGCTGCGCGTACCCGCACTTGAGGTATGTTTAAGACATCGTTGATACCCGGGTTTTCATGGCGTAGACCGGGGTTGAAACGAATCAACAGCCATACGGGTAACTGAAATTTTTGTGAAATCTTCCAGGGGGAATCGCCCGGTCTTAACGAATAAGATTCGAGACCGACGATTTCAAACCGCTCTTTGAATTCCTCTACGAGCACACGATGATACTCCTGACGTTTGCGTTGAAAGTTTTCCAGCATTTCCGCCGTTTTGATAGGTAAACGCAAGCGCTCACCCGCGCGAATGGAACGGTTTACACCGAGTCCGTTTAACTTTCGCAATGGACTGGAGAATCCTATCCCTAACCAATCCGCATAATGGCCCAAGGTTTCGCTGGATTCCACCGTCACATAGTAAACGACTTCGCCATCTTCACTGCCCGTACTCACACGAAGATCAATGGCCTTGTCCAGCACATCGTTTAGTTCACTCGTCGACTCATCCGCGGGCTCGACGTCTTCCTTTGGTTCAGGTTCAACTACCGCTACTTGTGTGGGTGCAGCGGTAAGCGGTTCGGGAACCGGCACAATAAGAATTTGGCCAATTTTGATAATCGACTTCGAGGTCAGGTTGTTGGCGGTCAATAAACCTTCACAATCAATTTCGTAGCGCCGGGCAATCGCACAAGGGGTATCCCCCTTCTTCACCGTGTGTTGGGTCTGATTAATCGGCACCGTGGACACGACTTCCTGTATCGGGAGCTTAAGCACTTGCCCGACTTTTATGACGCTACGGTTACTCAAGCCATTGAAAGCGAGAAACTCTTTACAAGGCAACTCATGCTGGCGCGCAATACCACAGGGCGTATCGCCTTTTTTAACCGAGTAGGAAACCGGTTTTTCTACCGTCGTCACGCTCGCCACCTCTTCGATTGGCTTTTCACCACTGCCGGGCAACTTCAACTTTTGACCGATACGTATCACCGCTTTGCGGCCGAGATTATTTTCGGCAATTAATGCTTTACAGGAGACATCATAGTTGGCCGCCACTTTGCAAGCGGTATCTCCCCGTTTAACGGTATGGGTAGCGGGTATGGATTTGACTCGCTTGGACGATGCAGCGACCTCAACTTGACCACCCGGAATATTTAGAACCTGACCCACACGGATTACCGCACGCCTTCCCAAGCGGTTGAGCTTGACCAACTCTTGACAACTTACGTTGAATTCCACAGCGATACCACACGCGGTATCGCCCCGTTGTACCTGGTATTTAGCCGGAACAGGTCTACCATCACGGGACGCCATATCAGTTTTGCGGGGTGCTTGTCCAGGAATGAACAAGCGCTGACCAACCTTAATTAACCCACGTTTGCCCAGGTTATTTGCCGCCATCAACTCGCGGCAACTCACTCTAAACGCACGCGCAATGCCACAGGCGGTATCGCCTTTTTTCACTCTGTAGTTTCTCGCAAATTGCGCTTCGCTCTCGATGGGCATGGCGTCCAATTTCGCCGCCAATTCAGACCACCCTCCTCTTTTTGCCGGCAAGCGTAACCGGTAACCCTGTGGTATGGGCCTCCATTCGTGCCAAACATAGCGGGTCAATGCGGGGTTCAGTTGTTTAAGTTTTTTATCACTAACATTGAAAACATCGAGCACCCGTTTTAACGATACCGATTTGCGTAACAAAATAGTTTGGTATTGCAATGGTGGGTTGGATCTTATGCGGCCAAAGTACTGTCGTGATTTTTTTGCTACATGACGCGCAGCGAGAAAACTGGCATAAAAATTCTTGACAGCCACCTGAAAACGAGGTGATTTATAGTTATTCAATACCTTCATGAAATCGGGGCCGATTTCCCTCAGCGCGCGCCGCATACCGGCCACACCATAGTTGTAGGACGTAATCACAAACGGATTAAGTACGCCCGCGGAGACGCCTCCATAGTTGGATTGAACGACATTGTTCAACGAGCGTTGACTATCGATTAAATACTTTGCTGCCGCTCTGGTGGCCGCCTCCGGATCGAGTCGTTCATCCAGCGTCGCACCGATGTCCAACCCAAGACTACGTGCAGTGGCCGGCATGATTTGCCACATGCCGGCGGCACCAACCCGCGAATAAGCCGCCGGGTTATAACCCGATTCGACGAATGGCAGATATTGGATGTCGGAAGACAAGCCATGTTCCGCTAACACCGCACGCACCATATCGCCATATCCGCCATAACGTGCCAATGCCTCCTCGAATCGATCTTTATTACCTTGTTGGCAACGAATGCGACCCGCCGCGGCTCTTAGATGACTGGCACGCCCGTTGGGAAACAACGCAATCAAATGACGTTCTTTAGCAGAATAATTCCTGTTCCCCCTTTCCAATTTCCTGGCCAAGTTGCGTATATTGGCCCTCACCCGGTCGTATTCGCGACGCACCGCGGAGGATTTCTTTTTACTGCAACCGGTGCTGGAGCGAATCACCGAGTACACGCGTTCCGGCCGCTCGGGGTCATGAAACACGATTTGGCGGGAAGACCACTTACGAAACACTTGAATCCAAAAATCTACCCGGCGACGAATCTCGGGTGGACAAGGGAATGTGTTACCACAGGACAACTCATGCTTTTCGACCAAATGGTCGGCGAAAAGCTGTGGAGCAGCACTTACCGCCACGAATGCGACTAGCATCGCGCATAAAATATGCAGCGCTTTCCGGCTACAAAATTGACAGCATTCGTTCCGCATTGACGGACACGCATCCTATCAAGTCTTGAACTTAAAAATAAACACAGGATTCCGGGTAAAATAGTGGCTATGAGTCTTTCGCAAACCGCAGACCAAACGGACGCGTTACCAACCACCGAATCACAAGATACTTCCAGTTCAAGTGCGGTGGAAGCAGCACAAACTTTGTTGGTTGATATTGAAACGCTTACCGTCAGTAAGCTCCCGTTGGATGAGCATGCCGTTAAGCATTTACGGAAACGCTCTAAAGAAATTTCACAGTACCTTGAAAAGCATCGTGAAATACAACAACACATAGAAAGAGGTTTAACCAGTCTACGCAAACGTCTGCAGCGGCAGAATGAACAACGCGATCGCGAACTAGCGGAAATCGACAACTTGCTGGAACAAATGGACGGGGCGCTAAAAGAAGGACAGCTTAAATGCGCGGCGGACGCTCACAATACGGTAAGACGCAAACTCGACAAGATTGCCGACTTATCCGATCGACGACGACAACCTGTGTTACAACGTTTGGAAGCAGCGGAACCACGTCTGCGCGAGCTGAACTCCTGGCGGCATTGGGGTACAACGCTGGCGCGGGAGCAACTCATCGAACAAGTCCGCAACCTGCATGAGACGGAGAAATCGCCGGTTAAGATCGCCCGCGCTATTCAACAGGCGCGAAAAACCTGGCAAAACTGGGATCGTGCTGGCGATTCAGCGGGTAAAGAACTATGGAAACAATTCGATACGGCCTGCAGTGACGCATATAAGCCCTGTAAACAATATTTCGATGAACGCAGTGCCGAACGTGCAAGAAACCTGGAACATCGCGAACACATGTGCGCACAACTGGAAAAGAAATTCCATGAACAGGATTGGCGCAATCCCGATTGGCGCGCCATAGACAAAACTATTCGCAAAGCCGAACGCGACTGGCGAACGGCAGGACCCGTCGATCGCAAAGCCAAAAAACAAATCGAACAACGCTTCGAACAGGTTATTAATCAATTCGAAGAGTATCTCGAGCGGGAACGCACGCGGGATAAAAAACGCCGTTTGAAACTGATCGGGGATGTGCAAGCATTAGTGGAAAATGAAAATATCGGCGACGCGATCGAAGCCGTCAAAACAGCACAAAGAAACTGGAGCCCGACAGTACTGGACACACGCAAAGCCGAAAACCAATTGTGGAAAGATTTCAAACGTGCCTGTGACGCGGTGTTCGAGCGGCGCGAACAGCAAAAACACACCGAGAGCGCACAACGTCAAGAGAACCTGTTGGCCAAACAGCAAATCTGTCTCGAACTAGAACAATGGGTAAAGCAGTCCGGCGAGGAAAAAATCAGTGCTGAAAGCGTAATCGCACAGGCCCAAGATCGTTGGCAACAGGCCGGCGACGTACCACGTAAAGATGAAACAAGCGTTAACAAACGGTTCAAACGCGCTTGTGCGGGTGTAAAACGGCGTGCACATACGCTGGCAAATCAGGCCAAAGAAAGGTCGTTGGCAACTTTGGAGCAACAAGCACAAGTCTGTGTTGAACTGGAAACACTCGCGTTAGCCGGTGAAGGCCCTGAGGAGCGCGTAGACCATCTCAAATCACAATGGCAAACCTTGCTTGCCAACGGTTGTGACGAACGTATTAGTAAGCGTTATGAACTTGCGCTAAATGCCATTTCTGACGGTGAGGCGCTTTCCAATTTAAAGCGTGATTTGGATAAAAACCATTCAAGTGCACAAGCAATTTGTCTACAACTGGAAGTGTTGTGCGATATCGAATCACCCGCTGAATTTACCAAGCAACGCATGCAGTACCAAATTCAACGCTTATCCGCGGCAATGTCGAAACAAGTCAACCAGGAAACCGAAAAAAATCCCACGAACTTGTTACAGGAATATTGGCTAACCGGCGCAATTGTCGCTGAAAATAGACGAAGTTTAGACCGACGTATCGCTCGAATAAACACGGCAATGAAACCCGCGGTACATGATCACAAAGAAAAGATTGACGAACAATGACTACTATCAGACAAGACGACTTTATTCAAAGCATCCACGACAGTTTGCAATTTATTTCGTACTACCATCCAGTGGACTTCATTAAAGCCATGTCGTCAGCGTACGAGTATGAACAATCGGAATCCGCGCGAAACGCGATTGCGCAAATTCTGATCAATTCACGCATGGCAGCCGAGGGCCGCCGTCCGATCTGTCAGGACACGGGTATTGTGGTGGTGTTTGCTAAAGTGGGTATGGGTGTAAACTGGGATGCGACGCTCACACTGGATGAAATGATCAACGAAGGCGTGCGACGCGCTTATAACGACCCGGAAAATCCGTTACGTGCATCCATTGTTTCCCCACCCTATGGTCAACGAAAAAATACACAGGACAATACGCCCGCTGTAATTCATGCCGAACTGGTTCCAGGCGATATGGTAGACATTCATATTGCCGCGAAAGGAGGTGGTTCGGAGAATAAATCTAAGTTTACTATTCTTAATCCCAGCGACGATTTAGTGGGGTGGGTCACCGACACCGTGCCCACCATGGGTGCCGGTTGGTGTCCACCCGGTATTTTGGGAATCGGTCTGGGCGGTTCTTCGGAAAAAGCCATGCTACTGGCCAAAGAATCTCTGATGGATTCCATCGACATTCAGGAATTGCGAGCGCGGGGACCTAAAGACTGGCTTGAAGAACTGCGTTTGGAAATTTTTGACAAAGTGAATGCACTCGGCATCGGCGCCCAAGGCCTTGGGGGTCTGACCACAGTGCTGGATATCAAGATTAAGCACTACCCCACTCACGCGGCGTCTCTACCCGTTGCCATGATTCCCAACTGTGCCGCTACCCGGCATGTGCACTTTACCTTTGATGGATCGGGCCCTTCGATGTTAAATCCACCCAGTCTCGATGACTGGCCGGAAATCACCTGGGACGCCGAGTCCAGTGGCCGACGTGTCGATATTAATCAAGTCACCCGTACGGATATTGAACAATGGCGACCCGGCGAAACCTTGTTACTGAACGGAAAAATTTTGACCGGCCGTGACGCGGCACATAAACGAATCGCGGATTTGTTGCGAGACGGGAAGCCCTTACCCGGCGGCGTGGATTTAAAAGACCGGTTTATTTATTACGTGGGACCCGTCGACCCCATCGGCGACGAAGCGGTAGGCCCGGCCGGTCCCACCACGTCGACCCGTATGGATAAATTTACCGATTTAATGTTAGGCGACATCGGTGTCATGGGAATGATCGGCAAGGCCGAGCGTGGACCCAAAGCTATCGAATCCATTAAGCGTCATAAGGCCGTTTATTTAATCGCGGTAGGCGGGGCTGCATTTCTGGTGTCGAAAGCCATTCGCTCAGCCCGGGTAGTTGCGTTTGAAGACCTGGGCATGGAGGCCATTTATGAATTCGAAATAAAGGATATGCCGGTTACCGTAGCGGTGGATAGCCGTGGCGAATCAGTGCATCAAAGTGGGCCTGCGCTATGGAAGCAACGCATAGCGGATATTCCGGTGAAAGTTGCATAGAATCTAATAAACGACATTAACTAAGACAGGAAACCTTCTGTGAATTCCGAAAAAGTTACTTTCGCTTTTTTCATTCTTCTGGCGCTGACCCTGAACTTCGGGTTTTTTATTGGCGAACTGACCGACCCAGATCAACACAATGCGTACGAATTATTTGCCGCGCTTGTGGTTAGCCTGATTGCCACCATTATCAAATTTGGCGACCGTACCCACATGGGGGCGGTGCTGCTGGCATCCAGCTTGGTAGCGGACCTTCAACTCATCGCAGCCTGTATTGTCTGGGCGGTGGTCGTACATGGGATGGGGCAACAACTCTCTGCCGGTGTCACCGCCAGCATTGTTTCATTATCCGGTGGCGCCTTGTTGGCCAATATCGTTTCCGTTGTGTTACTGATAATCGAAACCGTTATCGCTCGCAGATAACCCCGATAAGTCGTCTCTGGCCGGACCGGTCAATGCAAAATATTGTCTTCCTTGTTCTGCGACGTATGCGTATGCCGGTGGTCGTCTTGATATGCGCGTACGCGATTTCGATATTGGGCTTTGTCATCATTCCTGGCGTCGATGATCAAGGACAAAAATGGCGCATGGATTTATTTCATGCATTTTATTTTGTCAGCTTTATGGGTTCCACCATCGGTTTTGGCGAATTGCCCTATGCGTTTACTGGTGGACAACGTTTGTGGACCTTATTTTCCATCTACGCCACGGTGATATCGTGGTTGTATGCCATCGGTACACTGATATCGCTGATGCAAAACCCGGCGCTGCGTCAGGCATTCGCTCACAATTCCTTTACTCGCCGGGTGCGGCGTATTGCCGAGCCGTTCTATCTGGTGTGTGGTAGCGGCGATACGGGCAAGTTACTCATCCATGCGTTGGCGTTACGAAATATCCGCATCGTCACCGTCGATATCAATAGGGACAGGATTAACGATCTTGAGCTAGAGGATCTCGACGTACTCGTGCCGGCATTGTGTGCCGATGCGACGAATTCGGATATCTTGGCCGCGGCGGGGTTAGGACACCGGTATTGCGCCGGTGTTGTTGCGTTGACCCGCAGCGACGAAGCGAATCTCAAAATCGCTATCGCCAGCAAATTGCTAAACCCCAATTTGCTGGTCATTTGCCGGACAGAAACCCATGACGCCGAAGCCAATATGGCTTCATTCGGCACCGATCATATTGTCAATCCGTTTGACACCTTTGCCGATCACCTGGCGATGGCATTAACAAAACCAGGCAATTTGTTGCTCCACGATTGGTTAACCAGTGCACCGAACACCTCGCTGTCCGAACCCATTTTCCCGCCCCGGGGCCGTTGGGTGCTATGCGGTTACGGCCGTTTTGGCAAGGCCGTCAGCGATCGGCTAAAACGTACGGGTTGTGAAGTGACGGTGGTGGAACTGCTGCCGGAGAAAACAAATGCACCATCAAATGTTGTTGTCGGCCGGGGAACGGAAGCCGATACCTTACAGGAGGCCGGTATTGAAAGCGCTGTCGGTGTCATTGCGGGTACGGACAACGACGCTAACAATTTGTCCATTGTCATGACCGCGGGCGAATTAAACCAGAACTTATTTATGGTTGCGCGGCAAAATCGCGCGCGCAACAGCGATATTTTTCGCGCCGCCGGACTCGATTTGATCACCTATCACAGTGAAACTATCGCTAGCCGGATTCGCGAGTTAATTACAACGCCCTTGACATCGGAATTTCTCGCTCGCTCCGCGAATCAAAGTGAACTATGGGCCAATCAACTAGTAAGCCGTATTTGCGGCGTGGTGGAACACTACGTGCCCTACACTTGGGTTATTTCAATAAATGAACAAGACAGTCCAGCCGTGGTCGAAGCTTTGGGTGAGTACGAATCCCTTCGTATCGATACGCTTTATCGTGACACCACCGACCGGAAAAAATATTTGCAATGCATTGGCTTGATGATAAAACGGCGCGGTGAAACACGCCTGTTACCCGATAACAAAGAGAGATTGCGTTATGGCGATCAAATCCTGTTTTGTGGCCAAGAACGAACAGCGAGACGTATGCGTTTGTTAATGAACGATCCCATTGCGCTGACGTACACCATTACCGGTAAGCGTCTACCCACCGGTTGGATCTGGCGTTGGCTGGAACAGCGGCGAAAGTTGGCTGCCGAAAACACATAAAGATTTTTAAATTTATGTGGTGGAAGATTGTTATAGGGCTCTTCGCCCTGGTGGTAACCGGACCGGTTTTGGTAGCGTTTAGTGGCGAAGTTGATTTCAAAAGCCACTGGCGTACGGCCAGCCGTGAACCCGCCGGTATCGCACCCCATCCAGCCGACCATCCCGAAGCGATTGTGTTGGTCTACGCGGCACGCGCGTATAACTGGCGTGGTTTATTTGCCGTGCATACTTGGATCGCCACCAAAGGAAAAAACGAAAAACACTACGTGGTGCACGATGTGGTCGGTTTCCGTGGCTGGCGTCAACAACCGGTGCTCGGCGTGTACAAGGACATACCCGACCGATTATGGTATGGCAATCGGCCGAGTCTGGTGACAAAGTTAATTGGCGAACAGGCGGAAACCGCTATCGAAAAAATCAACGCGGCCAATGAATCCTATCCCTATAAACAACGTTATCGTATGTGGCCAGGGCCCAACAGCAATACCTACACCGCTTATATCGGACGCCAAGTTCCGGAACTAGCAATGACATTGCCACCCACCGCTATAGGCAAAGATTATCTGGTCAATGGCGACAAGTTTGGCAAAACCGACAGCGGTGATGGCTTTCAATTTTCCCTCTCAGGCCTGTTAGGAATCGCACTCAGTAAAAACACTGGCGTGGAAATTAATTTATTCGGCGCGGTCTTTGGATTAGACGTGTTTCGGCCGGCACTAAAACTCCCGGGTATTGGGCGGGTTGGGATGTCCCGCAATCACTACGCCGATACCAGTTTCAACCGCTAATTAAGACTCTCGACCTATGTCAAACGATATTGTTGCGCACGAACTCGTTGGCGATGTTTGGCCCATTGCACAACCGGGTGAAGATCCGGTCTTGTACGGTCACGCCGAATTGGAGCCGCGGGGTGCATTTGAAGCGCGAAGTTTGCAAACCTTTAAACTCGTCTACACAGTCGGGCGGTACGGTATCGACGATACCGGCAGTATACGTGTGGTATTTCGATTTATGGGCGATTGGGGCGATCTTCAAACCAATGACCCCCAGGCTTATAACTACGTTACAGCACACACTAGCACCCACTCGCGTTTATCGTTGGTGTACGGAAAGACTGCGCACCAACGACCCTGGTTTCGGGCGTTGACCGTCCGCTTACACGGCGGTTATCTCAAAGAGGGTGACTCCATCACCATTACATTTGGAGATACTTCTCAAGGATCGCCGGGTATGACGATGCAGACTTTCTGCGAATCGGGTTTCGAATTTAAAGTGTTGGCCGATGTCTGCGCAGTGGGTCACTACATTCCGTTGCGGGATACGCCTCACATATCAATTGTTCCGGGCGAAGTGCATGTTTGGAAAGCGGTGCTACCGACTTTGCGACGCCCCGGCGAACGGTTTCAGTTTGGCCTCAAAGCAGAAGATTTGTGGGGTAACCCGACACCCAAAGCGCAAGGTAAGTTTCGATTAGAATCTACTTTGCCTATAAATAATCTACCCAGATGTATTGATTATATACTCGGCGAAAAATCCATAGTATTTGAAAACCTTTCTGTAGATCAGCCAGGCACGCTTCGCATTAATGTAATCTCCGAAAACGAAGAACGCCTCGCTGAAGCGGGTCCACTGATCATTCGCGATTGTGCCTACTCGGCGTATTGGGGTGATTTACACGGGCAAAGTGGTGAGTCAATCGGCATCACCACAGCACGACAGTATTTCGATTTTGCACGCAACAAATCTTTCCTCGATATTACGGGCCATCAAGCCAACGATTTTCAGGTTAATAACGCTTTCTGGAAATATCTCAATGAATTAACAGCCGAATATCATGAAGACGGGCGGTTTGTCGTTTTTCCAGGCTACGAATGGTCGGGAAATACTGCGGTAGGTGGTGATCGCAATGTATTTTTCCGCACTGAGGGACGACAGATCTATCGTTCTTCGCATGCCTTGTTACCCGACCGGTCCGATTTACATACCGATGCCCCGACGGCCGCATCACTATTCGAAGCACTCAAAGACGAAGATTGCGTTGTTTATGCCCATGTGGGTGGACGGTACGCAGATATCAAACAGGCGCACGATGCAAGACTTGAAACCGCAATGGAGATCCATTCGGCCTGGGGTACTTTTGAGTGGATGTTGACGGACGGCTTTGCACTCGGTCATCGCTCTGGCGTGGTGTGTAATAGTGATGGCCACAAAGGCCGCCCAGGTGCCAGCTACCCCGGCGCCGCTACCTTTGGTGCCTATGGCGGTTTGACCTGCTTTCTCACTGACGATTTATCACGTGGTGGTATTTTCGAATGCCTAAAACGCAGACATCATTACGGCACCACCGGGTGCCGTTTGCACATGGACGTTACCGCACATTTCAAGGAGCCCGCCACTTTATTTGAGCGCGATCCGAATGCATTCCCGAACGCGAACAAATGGCAAGTGAACGAAGTCATGATGGGTGACATCGTGCAAAGTTATGCGAACAATGTCGAATTGAAATTCAACGTTGTAGCGCATGCGCCTATTGAACGTGTGGAGGTGCGTAACGGCGTAAAAGTCATCGAGACTGTGCGGCCTTACAAAAAAAGCGACTTAGGCAACCGAATCCGTGTAATCTGGAGCGGAGCAGAATACCGCGGCCGCGGACGGCAAACCACCTGGATTGGCCGTGCCCGTTTTGCGGGTTGTTCCATTTTGAAAATGCAAAAAATTAACGCCTGGAATCATGAACGCTTACTGGAAAAACGAGGCAGAGACACCATTGTGTGGAACGCCATCACGACCGGCAACTTCGGGGGTTTCGATGTCTGGCTGGACGAAACACCGGAGGCCACGCTCGACTTAACGTCCAACCACGGTGGCATCCAAGCACCGCTAAATGAGATAGGATTTGAAGATACCGTATTGGATGCGGGTGGGCTCGAACGCCAAATACGCGTTTTTCGGTCACCGGACTACAATCCAACCCGTGAATTGACCCATAACACATCAATTTCGCTTAGAGCGAACAATGATAACCCGCTCTGGATTTGTATTACGACAGAGGACGGTTTTCAGGCTTGGAGTAGTCCGATATTTGTATTTCGATAATCCACCAAGGTCCACCCCCATGACTGGTAAAATAACTCCTGGATTCGCAGTTGCCGAGAGTGATAAGGGGGATAACAAGCAAGACACAACACGTTGCGCCTTAGGTGATCAGTGACAAAAAAGAACTGGTATGGGTGAGTTGTTTAACAACTCACTGGTTGCACCACCAAAAATCATTTGCCGTAGACGACTGTGGGTGTATGCGCCCTTGACAATTAAATCGACGTTCGTTTCTTGCGCATAGTCCAACATGGCTTGACCAACGGCTACACCTTGTGGGTTGACGGTTACCGCTTCAACGTTTATACCGTGACGGTTTAGTTGTTTTGCGGCTCGTTTTCCTTCAGGGCCGGATACATTTCCACCTTCCACTGTTAAGACTTTCACCGTACTTGCCCGTTCCAAAAAAGGCATGGCCATGGCAATAGCCCGTGAGGTCTCGGTGCTGCCATTCCAACCGATAAGTACGTTGGTTCCTATTGTTTGCGGTGCAGTTGCACCCGCCACCACCACAGGCCGGCCGCTTTCGAATAGTGCTGTTTCGCAGGCCGCCTTCCAATCGATACTGCGTTGTTCGTCCCGTGCTACCACAATTAGATCGAATACGCGTCCGTACTCACCGATGGCCTGGGTCAGCGTGCCTTCGATTTCACTCCATCCGGCAATGACACCGGTCGTTTCTACGTTGCCGCTGGGGATATTACGCTCGCTCGTCGCTTTTTCGAAGGTTTCCCGTGCAATTTTCGCCTGGGCCTGGCTTTCTTCAGCCAGTTGAGTCATGTAATCGCCGGGTAAAGTAATACCCTCTCCCGCAATGATGGGGGGTAGCTGCCGGACAAACAAACCTTCAATGTAACTGTCAAATTTATGGGCAACAGCGACGGCTGTGTCCAGCGCAGCAGTGGCTGTGTCGCTGCCACTGAATGGAAGCAATATTGTTTTCATAACAGACGCAGTCTTCTGCTCATCTAGTCGTTATCCTAACGAAAATAGCCGATCCGCTCAACGATGACCCTGCGAGCCTAATGAACTACACTTAATCGTGGTGAGGACCCCTTGTACCACGGTGATCGCTGTTAGTCGAATGTAAAATTATTCGCGGGCGAGTCTGCTCCAACAGCCGATACCTATCCCCCGAGAAACAAACGCCCTACTTCGGGATTTTCTAGTAATTCATCACCGGTGCCGGCAATAGCAGTTTCGCCGGATACTAAAACATAGCCGATGTCGGCGAACTCCAAGCCCTTTTTGGCATTCTGTTCAACCATGATGATGGTTTTGCCATCGCCGTGTTGCAAATCATCGAGGATTTCGAAAACCATGTCGATGAACCGAGGTTCGAGCCCGATGGAAGGCTCGTCTACCAATAACACATTGGGGTTCATGACCAACGCACGGGATATTTCCAGCAACCGCCGCTCGCCACCGGACAGAACTTTCGCCAAATGTTTGCGCCGTGAAGCCAACCGTTCGTACTTTGCAAACACTTTTTCGGCTGCTTCTTTAGCCTGATCCGTGGTGTCCATTAGGTAACCGCCCATCCATAGATTTTCTTCCACAGTCATGTCTGGAAACACCGACTTATCTTGCAAAATATAAGCGATACCCGCCTCTTTCAGTTTGCGATTGGAACTCATTTGCGTCACATCGTGGGCGGTGCCGTTTACACCAATCGTAATTTGGCCAGAAAAAATACTGGTAAAGCCAAATATAGAATGCAACACAGTGGATTTACCCGCGCCATTCGGACCAATTAAGCACAACGACTGCCCCTCGCCAATTTTCAAATTAAAGTCATGCAGAATTTCCATCTTTCCATATCCTGCCCTCAGATTTTCGATGTGCACCGCACACTCGCCCTCAGCTAATGCAGAGATTTTTTCCCTGGAAACACCGTCACCCAAACGCGACGCCTGCCGTACGACTTCTTCGACGGATATGACGGTTTCAACCGAACCCCCGTGATAACCACTCGCCTTTTTATTGTCGTCCGTCATTGTTCAGTTTGATATCATCGTTTGTTACAACTTTTCGCTCACGTACTATCTTGTGCGCTCTGCGAGCGCGATCATCCCTACTAGATTCCATTCTTAGGTCCACCAAACGCGTGCATCCCTGTACTGGCTTTTCCCGCCTTCGCGGGAATGACAAACTAAAACTTTTTCTTTCAAGCTAGAAATCAGTATCAGATTTAGCGCGTTGATCATCTAATGTGTTAGTGTGCGCCCAAGTAAGCATCGATCACACGTTGGTCGTTCTGAACCTCATCCGGTGTGCCCTCGGCTAGTAATTCTCCATGGGCAAGACAATAGATTGATTCAGCCAAATTCATGATGACACGCATATTGTGTTCAATGACAAACAAGGTGATGCCAAACTCTTCGTTGGCGCGCTTTAATCGATCGATCAAACCATTGATTAAGGTCGGATTGATACCGGCCGTCGGCTCGTCTAGCAGTAACACCTTGGGTTGATTCATGAGCGCCATGGCGAATTCCAACAATTTTTGCTGGCCGAAGGACAAGTCACCCGAGATTAAATAACGCTTTTGATACAAGCCGACAAACTCAAGCAAGTGTTCAGCTTTTTCCGTAAATTCCACCGGATATTTTCGAAACATATCAAAAAAAGTAGCGTTCCGGTGCGGCACTGAGATCAACATATTCTTTACACAGTCCATGTCCGAATAAATACGTGTTTGTTGAAATGTGCGCAACAAGCCAAGCCGGGCTACTTCCTGCACACGCAATTTCGATATTTCCCTGCCTTGAAATTTGATTGATCCACTATCGATGGGGTGATAACCGACAATGGAATTGAACAAGGTGGTTTTCCCAGAACCGTTAGGGCCGATGAGCCCGGTGATTTTTCCCTCCGGCACATCCAGCGAGATATTAGTGTTCGCCACTACGCCGCCAAAGGACTTGGACACGTTGGTGACTTCAATTGTCGGCGCATTCATTGCGCTGCTTCCTCTGTTTTCTGTGTGGGAACGGTTTCGACACGCACGCCGAAATATTCGGGCCAGCGCGTACGGATCCAGCCGACGATGCCTTGCTGAAAATAAACCACGTTAACGATGATCAAGAATCCGAGCGCAATCCATTGCCAACCTAACAAATAAGTCCAGGTCACTTCTTTAACAACATGAAACAGCGTTGCACCGATAACTGGCCCCCACAAGGTTCCCTTACCACCCAGCAAAGTCATCGCCACCATAAATATGCCAAACGTCACGGTTGGAAACGCGACCTCAACCGGTTCGATGAATCCAATCATATTGCCGAAAATCGCGCCGGAAATACCGAGGAAAAAAGCCGACATCGACCACGCCGCGGTCTTGTGCCGCTTAGTATGAATACCCATCGCTTCAGCTTTTTCTTCGTCATCACGAATAGCGTTAATGGCTAACCCGAAACGCGTGGAGTACAACCAACGAACAAACAAGAACGTAGCGACTGCTGCGGCTAAACACAAAGAATAAAAAAACAACGAACGTTCGCCCGGACCACCGGGATAAACCGGCATTGAAATACCGCTGCCACCGCCAACCCAACCCCAGGCCGCAACTAACTCTCGCGCGGCTAAAGCAGCGCCCAATGTTCCGATAGCGAAATAAGGCCCGCGTAGACCGAACAATACGGAGCTAAACAAGATGGCTAACACGACGCAACCAATCGCCGCAGCGACGGTACCAAGCGCAAAACCGGTGAAATACTGCGTGGGACTAAACTTGGCGATGATGCCACCATATGCGGATGTGTATTCGGCGACGTCGTAATACAGACCGACTTGTACCACCGCGCAAATATACATGCCAGCGCCAAAGAAAAAGATATTGCCCAGCGAGTTGTATCCCATTTGCCCGCCCAAAATGTCCCAGGTAAGCGCAAATAAGATCATGATCCACAGAATCGAAATCTGCACACGGAAATCCGGGAAAACAAATGGCGCAACAATTCCTGCTGCGAGAATACTAAGGCTAATGACTGCCTGGGGTAACGGCCGGGTGATATTCATTTATTGCACGACTTGGCGATGACGACTGAGTTGAATCTGACGCCACACTAAAACCAATACCAGGAGTCCAACGACAGTGGCTTGTTGAAACTCTGCACCCAAGACAAAACCACTGTATTGCTCCGCAACGCCGAGCCCAAACGCAGCCATTATGACACCCGGTAGATTTCCGAACCCTGCCGCCGTCACAATGACAAACGCGCGGATTGAATGGGGAATACCGTAGAATGGTTGAATCACCCAAATCATTGAAATCAACACACCGGCGGCGCCGCAGATGGCGGCGTTTAGCGAAAAGGTGAACGCATAAACACGATCCGTGTCGATACCCATGACCCTAGCCGCACGCGCGTCTTGCGCGGTGGCGCGTATCGCCTGACCCATGCGGCTTTTTTTCATGAATATAACGACGACCATGGCCAACACAACACATAACGCAAAAGAAATAAGTTTGATATCCGCGACGGTGACCAACCCATCGAAAATAAATCGTGTCTGAAATCCGGACTCCGCTGTCTGTACATCAGGACCGAATACAAGATTTAACGCTTGCTGAATCACCAAAGCCAAACCGAAAGTCGCCAATAGTGATGTAAACAAATCGCGTTCGATGACGCGTTTGATAATCAAGTGATAGGTAATCCACCCGAATCCAAACATGATGATGATCGCGGGAACCAATGCAAAAATCGGATGGATACCGGCTTTGGCAAGCACATATGCGAAGTAACCACCCATGATCACAAACTCGCCCTGGGAGAGATTCTTAACATTCATCACCCCCCACACCAAAGCCAAACCGTATGCGGCTAGCGCAAAAATTGCTCCGATAAACAAACCATCCAGCAGCAACTGCACGTTGAAAATCGGTGCAACTTTTAGAACAGCCAGATTATCGAGCATGGCAGGAAAAGTTGCTCCTGAAGCAAGTCCGCACATTCATCCCGGCTCAACGTCGGGATGAATGCGCGGTAAAGCAAGTTGAATATCAGATTATTATTATTTTTATGTTTCTGATTCTATCGTGGATAAACCAACTCGTGTGAGGCCCACTCGGAGGGTGCAACTACATTGTATTGGCCATCTTGAATCTGACGCAACACCATGGGTTTAGCAATATTATTCCCCGCTTCGGAAAATTTAATATTACCATAAAACGTTGCCAAGTCCGTAGCCGCGATGGCATCCCGCACCGCTTCCGGATCGGTGGTTCCAGCTCGCTCAAACGCATCTTTCCACACCATTACGGCGGCGGACGCCTGGGCTGATTGATAGGGTACGGTACCGTAATCCGGGTAAGTCTCCTTGAACAATGCATCGTACTCACTAGCGGTTCCAAACAATTCGTCTTTGTAACTCAGCGTTTCCGCCCACTGAGTCGCGCACAAAATACCGTTCGCACCGTCACCAAACTTACCCACCACATCCGCTGCTTCGCAATGGGTCAATGCAAACATAGGGATATCGACTTGCAATTCGTTCACCTGACGCACCGCAGTTGCAGCGCCCTTTGAATGACCGGACACAATCAACAGATCAGGTTTTAGCGCTTTGGCTTTAGTTAACGTCGCTGTCATATCCGACAAGTCAGCGGGCAATTTGTCGTCGATCACCACTTGCATGCCATGACGCTCGATGTCTTCCAGTACACCAGCACGCACGTCTAAGGAAAAAGGATCGTTTTCAAAGGCCATCGCAACTTTGACATCTTTTGGGCTCTTGCCATTTTTCTCGGCTACTTCAGCAGCCAGGTTTACCGCGCTGGCGAGATATTGTTCGGAAGTTGATAACACGGCGAACAGATACTTATACCCCTGGGTAAACAATGAACGCGACGCGCCTTCCGCTTCTACCATGGGAATTTTATATTGTTCGGTGACCGGTGCCGCGGCCTTGGTTGTCGCCGAACTGTACGGACCAAGAATGTATTTAATACTGTCTTGATTAATTAAACGTTCTAGCAGTTGTGCCGTACGCGCCGGAGTAGATTCGTCGTCGTAGTAAACAACTTTTAACTTGTAACTCTTATCACCGATTTTTACACCACCTGCGTCGTTGATCATCTTGACCGCAAGATCATAACCGTTTTTGGCGTGGATGCCGTTAGTAGCGTATTTGCCGGTGAACGAAATGGCGGAACCAAGGACAATCGTATCGCCTTCCACCTTTGCTTGTGCTGCGGTTGTGAACAGCAGGGCGGCGACACTAGTTAGCACAACGTGCTTCAGGGATCTCAACATGGCTTTATTCCTCTCTACATTCGCTATTTATAGTTCAAGATTATGGGTACAACTTGTTTATGACGCTAGTATAGCCAATCATTCAGCCTGTGTGTAAACCCAGACCTCCCACAACTAAACAACTCTCGCCTGTAACGCGAGGGATTTTAACCATCCCCGAAGAGGACATTGGGACGCGTTATTTTACTTCCAATAGTTCAATATCGAATATCAAGGTCTCATTCGGCCCGATGGCCCCACCGGCACCACGGGCACCATAACCAAGTTCGGCTGGGATAAACACCTGCCATTTCGCACCTTCTTTCATGAGTTGCAGAACTTCACCCCAGCCTTTGATAATACCGCCCAAGGAGAATGTTGCCGGTGTTTCGCGCGTATAAGAACTATCGAACTCGGTGCCGTCAATCAGGCGCCCACTGTAATGCACGACGACGGTGGAGTCGGCAGTAGGTTGCTTACCCTCGCCTGGGGTCATAACCTTGTATTGCAACCCACTTTCTGTGACGACGACACCTTCCTTGTCTTTATTCGCCGCGAGAAAGGCCTCGCCCTTGGCTTTATTCTCTTCTGCAACCGCTTGTTGCGCCGCCGCCTGTTCTTGTTGTTTTGCTTGAATCACCGCCTGCATTTCCTCAGCAGTCAGTTTGGCTTCACTCTCATTTAAAGCGTCGCGCACACCGGTCACAAAAGTCTCAGCATCGACTTGGGTATTATTCTGACCAAACTGTTGTTTGATCTGGCTACCAACTTGATAACCGACCGAATAACTGAACTTCTGATCCTCGGTCTGCAAATCATTATCTTGAGCGGTGACGGTTGTTGTGAATACGGCGAGTGTGCTGCCGAGTAATATTCCAGTAATTTTCATGTGATTCCTCGCTAATGGCGCACATCCTCGAACGGTCATGCAGTTGGTTTTTAAAGAATGGGACGTTACTTAAGTGTCTTATGATGGCAGATTAATGCGGTCACGTCCAAACCCTGCTAAACGTTTGATATCACCTTAGTTGCTTCGTCCAGTAATACCGCCGGCGCAGCGATACCTTCCACTTCAATAGTGATATGGGAAATTTGTGGACAACGTTCGCGCAGTTGGGCTTCCAGTTCGTCTACCACCTTTTCCGTACGCCACAACGTCGCTTCCACCGCGGCGCGGGCGTTGATATATGCTCGAACGTTGTCGTCGCCGCGCTTTCCTTCCGGAATATTTTCAATGAGCTGTTGTTCTTGATCTATTATTCGACCACGCAAGCCAGGGATCATGGCTTCTTCGCGTAACTCCACCTCGGCCACAATAATGGTGTGGTTCTCGTCGACGATAATGGAGCGTAAATCATGATACCGCTCCACTTCGCGATGTGAATCGGCAATCTCCCGAAATGCTTGCTCCGCTTCCAGATCACGGATGTTGGTTAGAAAACGCATATTCACCGCACCGAGGAAAAACGCGACGACACCCAACATCAACGCGATGACCACGGAAAACCCGATATCCCATAATGGATTGCCTGTAAGCCGGCTTAAACCAATACCCAAGGCAGCCAGCACTACACCCGTCACCGCAATACTGTCTTCCAACACCACTGCCACCAGGGTTGGATCATCTGCTTCTAGCAAATAACGTACTGGGCTTTCGACATTTTCCACGCGCATGCGCATTAAAAATTCGCGCCCAGCGACATAAAGTACATACGCCTCCAGTGCTAGTGCGGTGGCGAGAACAACAGCGGATACCCATATTGGGTCAAGACTCACGCCAAGCAGGGTAACCGTTTCCGGGCGGCCGATTTCATCCAGATTGTGATAAGCATGCCAGGCGTGAGCAATACCCAACCCGGAACCAATCGAGAATAACCCAATAGCACTCCAAAGATTCCACAGATACTTTTTTTGACCATGACCGAAAGCGTATTTCGTATCCGCGGGCCGGCCACCCTGCTTCAAACCGAAAAGCAGAAACACCTGGTTTGTTGTGTCCATCAAGCTGTGCACCGCTTCATTCATCATGGATGCGGAATGAGTAATCACCGCTGCGCCAAACTTTAACAACGTGACCATGGCGTTGCCGGCGATGGCATATAACACGGCCTTCTCTGAACCCTGCGCCATAAAATCTGTCTGATTTTTGTAACGTTTGAACCGGGTCGGGATTATGCCTACGTACCGGCGTCACCCCAAGTTTTTGTTGCACCCGTTGTCTGTGATTCCGCTAGAATAAGCATTTCTTACAAATCTGGAAATATCGATGGCCCACCGCCCAAGTTGTAAACACTCTGCCCCCAATAACGAAGATCTAAGACACAGCGGAGCTTGTAGTTCGCTCTATCGCAGACTACTTGCAAGCATTAGCGCCGTTTTTTTTGTCGCTTGGGCTACATCATCTTGGGCATTCGGATTATTGACCGGCGGTGATTTCGAATCCGGTACCTTTTTCGGATGGGCAGGGGGTGGCGAGAACGGCGGTGTTGCCTTCGTCGCCGCTAATGGCACTTGTTTCTCCGCCGCCGACACGACCGGTATTCGCTTACCAGGAAATTTTTCCGCCGCCATCCGTTCCAACGCCGAGGGCGATACGGATTCAGTCGGCACCTTGACCTCAGGTCCGTTTACCGCAGGTGACGGTATCGCATTTCTTGCCATCACCGAATCCGCTGATGGCAAACGCTCATCGCGCCCCAATCGATTCGAAGTGAGTATCCTGAGCGACGCCGGCACAGAGCTACGCACGGTTCCATTTTTTACCAGTGTTATCGCGTTGGCAAACGGTTGTCCCAGCGAACCTCGCAACGGCACTTTCAGTTCGCATTTCGTCGATACCCGCCAATTTATCGGACAGACCATTCGCATACAGTTTCGAGCCAATACGCGGCAACACGGCAGAGGTAATTTTACGCTGGTTGACCGTGTGGTGTTGTTCGAAGAAGGTGAAGCGCCAATATTTACCGGGCGTCCTATAGCAGTCGCTGGAACATCTCTGACAAGCAATGGGACCTTTCGTCTCGATGGCAGTTTGTCCGTTTCACCGGTTGGCCGCGAACTTAGTTTTCTCTGGTTTCTGGATGGTGAAGAACAACCTATCGAGGGTGAGCAAGTATGTATCGAAAGCTTGGAACCCGGCACCGAGACTTCCGTCACCCTGGTGGTCAGCGACGGTTTTAACGCCGAGTCCGACACTATGCTACTGGCATTCCCCGAAGCCGATGTTGAAGGCGTTGTAGTGGACAGCGACGATTTTAATCGGGGCGATGAAGATGCGGATTTGAACACGAGCCGCGAGTTGTTCGATCCGGAGTGTGTTGCCGCCGACGAGGAACTTCTTTTTCCTGAAGAAGACGACACCAATGGTGACAACGGAGATACAGGGAATGGTAATAACGGGGATACAGGCAACGGTGACAACGAAGGGACAGACAATAGTGACGATACCTCTGCGGAACCGGATCCGCTTGACGATCCTATTGTTCAACCACCATCTTGATGCAGTATCAATAAACCACTCCCCGCCTCCGAACAACAACGCGTTGGACGATTTCGAACCGCTTATTCGTATTGGCAGTTTTATCGGTGTTTTTGTAGTCATGAGCGTTTGGGAGTTATTGGCTCCACGCCGCCCCCGTTCCGAAACCCGGTTAAGGCGCTGGCCCGGTAACTTAGGCATTGTCGTGATTGACACAGTGCTGCTGCGTCTGCTGTTTCCAGCGGCTGCGGTCGGTACCGCTTATTACGCGAGTTCTAATTCCTGGGGCATATTTAGCCTCTTACATTTGCCCTGGCTGGTAAGTGTTATCGCTTCGGTATTGATTTTGGACCTCGCTATTTATTTTCAGCATCGATTATTTCATATCGTTCCCGTGTTTTGGCGTTTACATCGCATGCATCACGCAGATCTCGATTTCGATGTGACCACGGGTATTCGTTTCCATCCGATCGAAATTATCCTATCAATGCTGATTAAGTTTGGGGTCATCATAATCATCGGTGTACCGGTCGTAGCGGTAGTGATATTTGAAATCTTGCTTAACGCGACCTCCTTGTTTAATCACAGCAATGCCTATATCGCACCAAGAATCGATCGCGTTTTGCGTTGGTTTGTCGTTACACCGGATATGCATAGGGTGCATCATTCCATCATAACAACGGAAACCAATAGCAACTTTGGCTTTAATATCCCGTGGTGGGATCGTTTATTCGGTACCTATCAGGATCAACCACGGGCCGGGCATGATGGTATTACTATCGGACTCGAAATTTTCCGTGACCCGAATGAGTTAAGACTTGATAAAATGTTGCTACAACCGTTTCGTAACGCTATATAGAAATCGTAACGATCAACTAAGTTTGGAGAGTACTAATGCCGGTAGATCCAAAACTGCTAGAGATTTTACGTTGCCCGATCACAAAGCAACCGGTAACACCTTTGAGCAAAGAAAAACTGGCCAGTCTGAACAAGGCCATTCATATGCAGGAAGTAAACTATCAGGATGGCTCAAAGGTTGACTCGCCGGTTGAGGAAGCGTTGATTACGCAAAACGGCCGTACCATTTACCGGGTCGATGAAAACATTCCGGTTATGCTGGAAGATCAAAGCATACCCACGGAACAACTAGCGGACTTTTGATTATTTAAGTAGTAATTATCTCAAAATGCTCACGTTGTCGTATATACCCCGCTTTTTCGAACGTTATCGCCTCGTCCGAGCATCGCTCGCCTATTTTGAGATGGGGTTCTAGTAATCTAAAGTCACACGGTGGCACTACGAAGCCGCTTTGTGTGCACGCCGTCGTCGTTGTTTGACCGCATCCGCCAAGGAATCAACTAACTTTAAAGTATCATCCCATCCCAAGCACGCATCGGTAATACTCTGGCCGTAGGTCAGCGGCTTCCCTGGCGTCACATCTTGACGCCCCTCGACCAAATGACTTTCGATCATGGCGCCAAAAATACGTTCGTCGCCATTAGCTATCTGTTGGGCGACATCGGCTCCCACTTCAATTTGTTTTCGGGGATCCTTACGGCTATTAGCATGACTGAAATCAATCATGACGATATTTGGAAGCTTTGCTGCCGTTAATAGATCGCAGGCCTCCTTCACTCCGGTAGACTGGTAATTAGGCTCCTTCCCTCCGCGTAAAATAATGTGAGTGTCAGGGTTGCCGGCAGTCGAAAAAATAGCGGACTCACCATCTTTGGAAAAAGATAAAAAATGATGTGGGCGGCAAGCCGCGCCTATCGCGTCCACGGCAATCTTCAGGTTACCGTTTGTTCCATTCTTAAACCCAACCGGGCAGGACAAGCCTGAAGCCACCTCGCGATGCACCTGGCTTTCCGTGGTACGTGCTCCGATTGCGCCCCAGCTAATCAGATCCGTAACATATTGCGGTGTAATAATGTCCAGGTATTCGGTACCGGCCGGAACACCCAGATTATTGACCTCAAGTAATAACTGACGTGCTAGCCGTAAGCCTTTGTTTATTTTGAAGCTTTCGTTCAAATCGGGATCATTTATCAGCCCCTTCCAACCCACTGTAGTACGTGGTTTTTCGAAGTACACCCGCATGACTAACAGCAGTGAATCGCTGTAAGCCACACGCAATGGTGCAAGACGCTGCGCATACTCCAACGCGGCCTTGGGATCATGAATAGAGCATGGTCCTACAATGATCAATACACGGTCATCCATCCCATTTATGATTTTATGAATCGCTTGCCGGGTATGCACCACTGTGTGTTCAGCTTGATGGGTAATCGGATACTCAACCATGATCTCACCCGGAGTTGCTACCGGTCCTACGGCGGTGATACGAACATCATCGGTTCGTGTCAGTTTAGTTTTGTTAGATTGGCCCATCGGTGCTGATTTTTAAGCTTCGCAATGTTTGCAGAATAGAAAGTTTTCTTTTTATTCTACGCAGTTCTGAATGGATTTGTAAGTCACATATAATATTTGCAAGTCGATGAACACACTCTGGTGGATTTTGGGCATGGCGGTGGTGGTCTACATTTTGTTTGCCACCTTCGCCTTTTTTGCGCAACCGCGTATGGTTTATTACCCTTACCGCGACATAGACACAACGCCGGCTGAGCATGGCATGGAATACGAAGATGTTTACCTGCCTACCGATGACGGAATCCGAATTCATGGCTGGTGGATACCACGGGAAAATGCCCAAGGCACCGTTTTGTTTTTGCATGGCAATGCAGGAAACATCTCGCACCGAATGGAATCCATCCAGATTTTCCACGATCTTCAACAAAATGTATTTATCATCGACTATCACGGGTTTGGACAAAGTGACGGTTCGCCTTCGGAACAAGCTACTTATCAGGATGCCGCCGCGGCCTGGCACTATTTGACCGGTGATCGCAATATCAAACCATCAGGCATCGTTGTCTTTGGCCGTTCTCTGGGTGGTGGCGTTGCTACGTGGTTAGTCTCACAACAATCACCCGCTGGCGTCATCCTGGAGTCCACTTTCACCGATTTACCGGCCTTGGGTGCGCATCATTATCCCTTTCTTCCGGTTCGCCTGCTGTCACGATACCGGTACGACAATATGAAACGGTTGTCGGAAATTCGCGTTCCCGTTCTCATCGCCCACAGTCCGGATGACCACATTGTGCCCTATGAACAAGGTCAACAACTATTTGCCGCCGCTAACCAACCCAAGCAATTTCTTGAAATGAAAGGCGATCACAACAACGGTTTTGTTGAGTCTGGTAGCACCTACCGCAAAGCAATAAAGGCATTCTTGGATAAAACGTTGCTTCGTTGAATGCCTAAAATTCAATATCTGCGACATTGTTAGTCGTGTCGTAAAACATACAAATCAACGGTTTATTGAATGCCAATTCTCTGGTTTTATCAGTAGAGTTACTGTATCTTTTTAGTGACAGTAATACTGAGTTGTAAACGGGTAAGCGTAGCGACTATGATGATCAAGCTCACTATCACCGGCTATCAAACAATGTATCCAGGCCAAGTCACATCAGCGGAAATGAGCGAGGGCGTTGTTACTATTGGCCGTTCAAAACAATGTACCTGGAGACTTCACGACCCAAAACACCTCTTGTCACGCCAGCATTGCGTAATAGAAAGCCGTGGCAACGATTATTATCTAACCGACACCAGCGCCAATGGGACATACCTGAATGCTCCAGATAACCGGATTAGTGAAGATAACCCCCAAAAATTACACAATGGTGATCGCATCACTTTAGGTGAGTACGAAATTAGCATTTCCATAGAGGCGACGCATGATGTATTACCGGGTACAGGTAACGATTCACCGGTATCGAGTCCGCACGCAGCGCCGGATATCCTACCTACACGTAATATTCTTGGCCAACGGGACAAAATATTAACCGACGAGCCGATTGGCAACGGGTCTGGTATTTCTCAGATTATTCCCCTATCCAGTTCCAGAAAAGAATCACCCGTGGAAGTTGCACCTCTAGCCCCAGAAAACGAGTACTTTGAACCGCCAGAAGCCATTCCGGATCAAATAATACCAGATGAGTGGTGGAAATCGGATACAGAATCAAAACCTGAGAAACCGCAGTCCCGCAAATCTCCGCCCTACACGCCACCACACTCCACGCCAACAGGCGAGACTAACGATCCTTTGTTGGGCGACGATATCCCACAGCCCGATCGCGTAGACGACATCCCGGCATCACCGACGGCAGTGGGACACCCACCTGAGGTCAGTAACGCACAGGCAGTAGATGCTTTTCTTCGCGGCGCTAATCTGAAAGATAGTTTTCAACCCGACAAATCAATCCAACTGATGGAGAACGCGGGAATGCTGTTAAGAATTACCACTCAACAGCTGTGTGAAATCCTTGCCGCCAGGGGACATGTAAAGAGTGAATTTGGATTAGAAAAAACTTCCATTGGTCCTACCGCGAATAATCCTTTAAAAGCGCTTACCGGCAGTTCAGGGCTGACGATTGACGATGTTCTTGTCCTGCTACTTGCGCCTAAGGAGGGGTTTATGCCGCCCCTGCAGGCACTGGCTGAGAGTTTCAACGATATTAAATCCCATGAACTTGCAGTCATGGCAGGAATGCAAAATGTTCTACGACGGTTGTTGAAAAGATTTGATCCCAACTACCTCGAAGTTGATCCCGGCAAGCAGGGAACAAAACAAAAAGCACGTAGCTGGGATTTATATATCCAACAATACACCCAAGTGGTTGAAGCTGCGGATGAAGATTTCAAATCTTTGTTTGGACAAGACTTCGCCCATGGATACCAACAACATTCGACCAAACAAGACTCATAACGACCTTTATCCATCCTATTTGCCCTGAATACCCAGTGCGCTTGATAGATTTAGCGCAAGGGGTTCACCGCGAATAGGTCGTTTTCGGGCTGTGGAAAACAAGTTTTGAGCCTGTGGAATCCATGTTTAGTGTTTCCACACGCTAAATTTTCAATTTCTCATCCATTTGGATGATGACGTCCCGGTCAATTTTTTCTATTCTTTGTTAGTTTATTGAGGTAATTGATGTTTTGCAGCTACACGCCGTTAGGGTAGTGGGGCCATTAACTACTTAAACCAAATATTACTTTACTGCTTATAGGGTTAGTGGCACTATGTGAGTGTAGACATCAAGTATTGTGTGGATGTTGTTATATTTGGGGAACATTCAGCAAAAAGACAAACTCTGACTGACAACATGCAGCGGTTTGAAGTTGTGGGGACACTACAGCAGAAGGAGTGGTGTGCCGTGAGTAAGTGGCCATGGAGGAAAATACAATGCAATTGAACCTCAATTACGCGCGAAAAAAATCAGTCGCGATTTTATTCATCGTAGTATTGTTTTCTGGTTGTGCCATCCAAGATGTCGTCAAACGCTCGGCCAAACCAACGGACTACATTGTCGTTATGGTTGAACGCGGCGATACCCTAGAGTCATTAGCGGAAAAGCATATCGGTACACCAGAACTTGCCTGGCGCATCGCTGACTTCAATGGAATCGATGCATTGAAACCGGGATCCAGTGTCGTCATTCCACTTCACCCCATAAACGTTGGTGGTATCAGTGCAAACGGATATCAAACGGTACCGGTACTGACTTATCACAATTTTTCTAAGACCAAGAAAAACAGGATGACGGTTACAACAAGGGATTTCGAAACCCAGATGCAATACCTGAAGGATAACGGTTTCAATGTTATCACCATCGATCAGTTCTTTAGTTTTTTGGAATTCGGCGAAATTCCAAAAAAATCGGTTGTCATTTCAATTGACGATGGATGGCGATCCGCCTATGAGATTGCGTACCCCATCCTCAAACGTCATGGATTTACAGCGACGCTTTTCATAACTACGGGTCAGATTGATAGAGGGCGCAAGCATTTGAGCTGGAAAATGGTTCGCGAGATGACGGAAGATGGAACCATGCAGATCCATGCGCATACGATATCCCATCGCGACTTGACCAAACGGCAACCGGGTGAATCCTTCGAGCGGTATTTTTCCGCATTAGTGAGGGAGATTCAGGAACCACGTCGACTAATCAAAGAAAAAACGGGACATGACACCAACTTCTTTGCCTATCCGTACGGGGAAACCGATCAACTCGTTATCGAAATCTTAAGAAAGAGCGGTTACAAAGCGGCTTTCACCGTCGATAGAAAAAGTAACCCGGTTTTTACAGATAACTTTCGTTTAGGCCGCTCCATGATATACGGAACGTATTCATTAGAAAAATTTGCAAAAAACCTATCTAACTTTGAACAAACTGCTATTGATCCGGCCCTCAAAATTGATACAAAAAAGATAGCACTCGACAATTCTACTGCGCTCGCAAGATCCGACGAAAATCGTGAATTTTGGAATAGTGCCCAGATTCGTTGGAAACTGGCCAGGGATGTTACACGCCTGACAAACGCAAACAGATCGGAAATCAATCAAGCAACGGTCCGGATAAATGAAATTAGCAGGATATTGAACAGGATAGCCCAAAACGGTATTAATGAGGCAAATACCTTGATGCGGGAGGGGAAACGTGATGAAGCATTTCTTTCATACTATAAAGTCTTGTTAGCAAACCCAGAACACTCTGTGGCTCGCACAATGATAAAAAACCTGAAAAGTACGGGAGAGTATGTCACGGTTAATCTCACACCAGAAACGACTTCCGATGAAATCGCAATAAATGTCTATAAAGACCCAAAAAAATCGATTTTGGTGGATTATCTGCTCACTGATACCGGATCTGGCAGCGCCGCTGGTTCACTAGAACAAGAACAAATAAAATTACCCGTCTTCGACGACATCGCGGTAACAAAAGTTGCAGCGACATCAAAAACCGAATGTGGGATTGAAATCACGCAACCAAAATCCGAGCTTGCGAACGTGTATTTCGTGAGGGGAAACAAATTTTTCGATAGCGACGACGTTGGTTCCGCGCTCGATGCATTCCAAACAGCGGTTTGCCTCGATCCGAAACACGAGGACGCGAACGAAATGTTGCTATTGTTACAGCAACTCTAACGAAACAAAAGTCCAAGTACATACCGCGTACTGATGCATCGTTCGAAGATTGTCTGCAAAACCCGTATACAACGAGTTGGCGCATTGTCTGATACATCATGAACGATCCGACATCAGCGATCATCGCATTTTCGCGTCGGGAACTGGATCTCCCAACACTAACCGAAATGCTAAAACGCTGGCTGGATCACGCACCGGAACGGACCGGCGAGTTATTCAGAGTGCTCGCTAAACTTCGAGCTGGCGGCAAGATAACGAAGGAAACTGATTCATCGCTACGGAACATTATCGAAGAGATTACTAGCTCAAAATCAACGCCGTCAGAGCATTTGATTGGGGATAAGCCGGCAGGAACTCCTTCGGGGATCGGCCGTGAAACCGGTTTATTGAACGCAAATTCCGAAAACCAAGAAAAAAAAATGGAATCGGATGCCGGGGACCGGAACGAACTCAATGACCATATTGATGCAAACAGCACACTTATCAAGTCCGGTCTAACCATTGGGGGTAATTATCGACTAGAAAAACCTATTGGCGAGGGAGGCATGAGTGTCGTCTGGAAAGCGCTTGATCTATTACAAGTGGAAGGTGAAGGGCACGACCCCTACGTTGCTATTAAATTCTTTAACAAAGATTTTCGCCAGCATCCCGATGCGCTGAAGGCGCTGCTACGTGAATTTTCACGCTATAAAACGCTGGTGCATACCAATATTGTTAGGGCGTATCACATCGATCGCTTGGGTAACACGGTTTTTATGGTTTTGGAGTACTTGGACGGTACACCACTTGACGAAATCATTCGTAATCACCCCAATGGAATGCCGCCGAAGGAAGCTGAACGGATCATACGCGACATAGGCGAAGCGTTGAACCACGCGCACATCCATGGAATCGTTCATCTTGACGTCAAACCCAGCAATGCGTTTTTTGACAATCGTTCCAAAAGTACCAAGGTAATCGATTTTGGCATCGCTCGACTGACTGAACCCGAAGACAGGGAAAAAACCCGGTTCGATCCCGGTCAACTAGGTGCACTCACTCGTGGATACGCCAGTTGGGAAATGCTTGAGGGTGAATCACCCGACCCACGAGACGATATTTACGGTCTTGCGTGCGTTGCCTATAAATTACTTTCAGGCAAGCATCCGTTCGACGGCAAACCCGCTTCGACGGTTGCGTTGGAAAAACTGTCTCCACAACCGATCCCAACCCTAACCCGAAAACAAAATCGTGCCCTTGCACGGGGCTTAGCAGTAAAACGAGAGAATAGAACCCCCGACGCCGAGAAATTTCTTGACGAATTATTCTCGCAACCGAAAAAAGTTAGCCGGAGAACTTTAACCTACGCTATCGCGGCCTCTATTGCCCTTTTGGCAATATTTATAACCGTGTTTGCACTCCCAAAAATGGAGGAGTTGAGAATTAAAGCGTTTCAAGAGTCGATTATTTCCGGTGATGCGCAGAAGATAGAGGAATTCAACCTTCTACCCGTGGATAAACAGGTTGCGGTGCTGGGCACGACTAACGTACGTCGTGCAATGATCACTTACTATTTAAATCTTCAGGCCACCGATCCCATCAGTTTAATTGAGCGTTTTCAACAGCCGGTGCGTGAACAGGTATACGGCGATATCGCTATTCGTGACCTACTCATCGATCACTACTTGATCCAGGTCGACTCCGCGATAGAAGAAACCGATTATCCACGCGCGTTTGGCATTGTTGAGCAAGTTACGAGCGCCTACCAGGACTCTAAGCGGCTTTCTGATAAATTGACGGAAATCAATGCGCAAAAAACGCGAGCCATAAACCAACTTACCCAACAATATTCAGATTGCGCGGAGTTACCGGAAGCGTCTGTTATCGGACGTGTGAGTTGCATGACGGAAAGCCGCGCTCAAATCGAGAAAATAGAACCGACACACCCAATATTACTGGATCCATTGCTATCGCAGAATTTTGCTATTGCCATTAAACAGAGCCTGGAAATCGGTGCACACGCACGAGCGACAGAACTGTTGGAAGATTGGGAAAATATTCTCCCACAACCGGATCCTAAACGATCGTTATTATTCGCCGCGTCGAGTTTTATTCGTAACGCTGAAAACCTACAGCTAGAGCCGGGAACCTACGTTGCCAAACTGGATGACGAATCGCGTGCCCGGTTGTTTGAGATAAAAGCTGTGCGCGAGTCTTTGATGAATGCGTACCAACGACGAATCGAGAATCATATCAAGTCTGGAAACCTGGGAGCGGGTATAACCGAACTGGAAGAAAGCAAGGAACTACTCGGTGGATTTCCGGACACAAATGCTGTCTTGAGTAAAATCGACGGAGATATTCGTACGCAACATACTTTGCTGATAAACAAACTCGACGCCGAATACCAAACATATGTATCGGAATGCAACGCGGAAATCATACCTGTTCAACTTAGACTATTAGAACTGGAGTCAGTTGAACGCACATTCGACGAATTCGCGAATGTCTGCGCTGTATTGGCTACACGGGCGATTGAAAACGGTGAATTCGCTGCCGCTGAACTGTTGTTGACGAACTGGGAGAAAGTCCTGCCGGGTGCAAGCAAAGAACGGAATACTTTGAGAAATAACCTGGATTCCATACGCGCAGGCGATGAACTCAAACAAAGCCTTATTGGTGCGCTGGAAAAGGCACTCGCAAAGAGGTCGACAAATGAAATTGAATCGCTGTTGCTGGGGCAGTTCCCGGCGCTAAAACAGGAGGACCAGGCCGAATTACTCAAAAAATTTGAAACACCGATTATCGAATTGTACCTTCAAAGGGCACATGAATACTTGATGGAAAATAACCCAGTGCCCGCCATTAATATTCTGGAGACGGCACAGCGAACTTATCCAACGTCGAATGCCGTAACCGACGCTCTAGGGAACGCAAAGAAGATAAAACTAGATCTGTTGGCATCGTTGCGTAAACAGTGGTTAGCCACGCTTCGGCAACCCGATCTGCCTACAACGGAACTGACTGCCATACTCGATAAAATGCGGGCCATTGATCCGGACGCGTTGCTTAACAGCGACTCGGACATTGCCCGTGAGCTTGAACGTCAAACTGACGATGCTCTAGATGAAGGCGACTACCAATTGGCAACGAGACGTCTTGAAGATTGGCAAAACCTCGTTCCTGAACCTGGTCAAGAATACGCCAAACTCAACAGTCGCTTGCAGAAAGAACTACAACTACAAGACGAAATCACCGCTATTTCTAATTCCATATTGGACGCGATAGCTAGCGATAACGAAACGGGATTACGAACACAAACACAGGCAGTGGATGCCGTCAGCGGCGACACCATGATTAAACAGCGTGTCCTTGAAGAAATCGAGGACGCTTATGTTTCCTACATATCAAAAAAAATCGATGATTCATTAAACTTACAGGAATTTGACAGGGTAACCCAATTACTGAGTAACGCCATGGCGTTGTATCCTGCTAACAGAAATATCATTGACCGTCGATCATCCGCGTTAAAACGACTGGAGGAGCGATTCAGTGAAGCGAACAACACTAACAAACTATTCTCAATGGATACAGGGTCCAGTGTTCTTGCCGATCTTAGCGCTATTGCTACACTTGATAATAATAATGAATTGTTAACGAACGAGGCGCTGTACGGCGATCTTCAAAATGCATTATTCGACGCTGCAAAATTTGATGAATCGCTGCCAATGATAAAGAAATGGTTAGAACAGTGGCAAAATTGGATATCAATTCATCCGAATGAGGCGAACACCGCTGCGCTAGGTTCCGCCAAACGGCGTATTTCACTGCGTTATTTACTGCGAGGCCAAGAATTAAAGAAACAGGGAAACCAAACTGGATCTGTAGATCATTTGACATTTGCGTTAAGTCTGGACCCAATACCCACGGTGCGAAAAAAAATCGAGGCGGAGCTTCAAAATTGACGCCATCACAAATTCGTTCGTTGCTCTATACAAGCTCGAATTCATTAAGGTTTCCTTTCGTTTAATCATCTATTTTCAGGTCTACCACACCGATTCGTTCCATCCCGCTTCGTCCCAGTTACCAGCGAGCATTGCCGTATATTGCCTAGGATTCGGCAATCCATCACAAACCAACAGACAGGGCACAATTTCATTCGACCCATTGCTCCACCAAACACTGCACTTTGGACTGGAGTGCAGCAACAAAGTTTCTAACCATTTTTCATATAAACCGGCAATACGACCAAGATCGCTAAGCGGAAAATAAAGTGCGTTGTTACCGGTGTTACCAGTCACCGTGGTTATCGCGTTGTCCCTACTATTATTTTGTGGTTCGCTCAGTGCTTGAACAGCATTGGTAAAATCATCGATCTGACGGTCTTCGTTCAATATACGAAGAGCAATTTTTTCAACTTCTTCGAACCACCCCTGGGCTGCTACCGGCGCTCTAAATAGGGACGTTTCACAAGAAAGTGTAGATGCGACAAGTAATGGGAAGTAGCGGCCGACGCGATCGACACTGGGTATCGTAACACCGGCGATTGCTGCACCACCGCATATGCCCGGTGACATCACAAAACGCCATATCGGACTGGTTAAGTATGCATCCAACCAACGATCACCCAGTATTTCACGGCTACAAGCTATGGCGGTTTGCAACCAAGAATCCCACGCATCAATCAACGCCTGTGGCAGACCCCTTCTAACGAAATCACCCCGACAAGGGACTTTACCAAAGTAACCCGCCGAACCCTTGATAGAAACTTCTTCCATCAAAACGAATTCGGAAATCGAAATTCTTCTAACTCCCTCAGCGCAAATAAACTACGCATCTGAGAAACTTTTACCTGATATCCGATCGTGTTGTTACCAATCTGAATCGTAACAGCAAACAAACCTGGTTCGTCCATCCGTGTTATTCGTGCTTTATCAAGCAGCCTAAACCAGGCCCAAAGACCTTTATCAGCATACACTTGATTTCTCGATGGAGAAAACAAAATTCGCACGCTATCCTCACCTTGAACACCTGGCCATTCGAAACTTGATGTACGCGGCGTTTGCCCCGCTTTGTAACTGACAAGCTGACCGTTCAATTCTAAGTGAAACTCAGCTAACCCCTTATCCAATACGAGCGGCGTCATCTCAAAACGAACATAGGGTTGCGCACCACCGCCTTGGAACAAGCTATCTCTAATGACAGCAGCATTCTTGAATGCACTTAATATATTATCTGACATCGGCTCCTCTTCTGTCCCGGGTATGGCATTCCAACGCCATACCCCGTCCGATACATCCACAAGACTGGATAACTGTTTTTTGTAGAACTTATCGACATACCCGTCCGGACCGAAGAAACGACCAAAATCATCCATATCGACGTAGGAGCTATCCGGACCGGCATCGTTCGCGACAGTATTCGAGCCGGACCACTGAATCATCGCATTTTGATTCTTACTTGCATCGCTCCATTGAATCATGCTTTTGGACAGTGGATACCGGCCTTGAATCTTTTCACGGTAATGTCCGGCAACGTTTGCTTTGTTCCACGCGATATTAAGCCTTTCCCGAACTCCACGGGGCGCATTGGCACTGTCTTCGGCGAGTTGTTTTAACAACGTGTTTAACGGTTGTCCTTTTCTAGATGCTTCGATATCCAGTTGATTAGCAGCGTCATAAAGTCTGTTTTTTAGATCCTCTGGGACTTCTCCACGCTGCGCCGCCCGGGCAATAGCATTCATATGTTCATATAGCTGATTGATCGTTCCTAATGATTGCTGCAACATGGATTGTTCTCCTTCCAAGGCTTTGACCTCCCGGGTAAGATCAGCAAAGTGCTGACTATACTCAGTTAGATCACATGACTTCGGCAAGGATTTATTCTCCATAGAAACATCGGACAACACAGCCGCAATTCGATTGGCAATTGACTGATCTTCAGTCGCACTTTCCGAAACCACATCCAGATTCACTTGCCGCGCTACCGATGTAAACAATCGATCAATCGGGCTGTCAGCCCCAGAAAGGATCTCAAGTATTTGTGCCGCTTGTACTGGGCCTGAAAAGCTCTTGATCCTCATATTACTCAGAGCATTATTCCAGTACAGATAATAGTCCTCTAAATAAAGCCGGCAAACCTCATCATCTAAATTACTCGTTGCCGTAGTTAAATTAGATGTCTCAGCTTGTATAACCCAGGTCTCTTTACTCAATTGCTCGACGACGGCACCTCGTTTTGGAAAAAAATACTGATGATATCCGTCATAGGTATACAGACCCGGGATAGACGCCGATATGGCTTCGCCGTTTTTTTGTTCAAACACACGATGCACATCGGGTCCAGCGGCCTCGCTGATACTAAACGGTGGCAGTTCATCCCGGGCTCCTTCCAATTTGAGTCGCCCGTAGACACGCGCCGATAAAGGGATTTCCTTTAACTTTTCTCTCGCCTGGTCGATGAGCGTTTGATCTAGCGCTAAATTAGGTTGCCATGGCCCTTGCTCAAGCATAGCGTCCATATGTGCCATCATTTCTTCGTGCTGTTCCGGTGTCAACTGCTGATTGAAACTTCGTTTCCAATTCACATCGCTCCAACTGCGGATGGTGGCTGCATCGAAATTGGGCGAGTCATCCAGCATTAGATATACCTTGAACGTATCGTATAGCTGATCGGGACTGGACGCAGCTTTTTTGACCTGCTCCTCCACATACAAAATAAATCGGGGCAGGAAAGCACGTTGTAACAATCGTTGGTAGACATTCTCCGACTCGGAACCCAACTTATCACCTTGGTATAGACCGAGGCGCCAGGTCAGGGGTACACGGGCATCACGATCGCGGTGACCGCCCGGCAAATCCCGCGCAGAATCCAACAACGGTAGTGTCGCCAACAAGTCGCGTTCTTCGGGCGACAACTCCTTCGCTTTGTCGTTAACGACCAAACGTTGTTGCTCCACCGCCGTAACATACCGCTGATTATTCATGCAACTAACGACAAATCCACTAACCAACAACATTGTTATAATGGTTAGTGATGCGAAAGCACCCCGTTGCAGCCAATTTCTCCATCTCTCCCAACGCAGATTAGTCCCGGCTAAATCAGATTCTGCAAACACGACGTCTTTAAACAAACGGGTGAGAAAGAAACTCCTGCCCTTCCCCGAATATGCCGTCAAAGGAATTCTACGATCCATTCCGAAAGTAGCCGACATCGCACCTATCAATCGGTCAATCGGCGTACCTTCCTGCGTACCGCTGCTAAAATAAACCCCTCTTAACAACGGCCGTACATTAAACCGGTCCGGTCGAAAAATGTGCTCCAGAAATTTGTTCGCGACGACTTTGACCGAACTAAACTGCTGTGGAAAAGTGTAAATCAAATCGCGTCTTTGCCGGTCACGTTCTTCTTGCAAACGATCGATCAAACGCGCGTTCACCCGCTTTTCCAAGGCATCAAATTCGGTGCTAAACCTTTCAACCACCCCGCTTGATTCGCCGCCTTCGTCCATTGGGAATGTTATTCCCCATACTTGATTGCGTTCTTCAACACCAAGGTCATTGTAAAAATCCATGAACCCCGCGAGTAGATCCATCTTTGTGAACAATACATAAATAGGAAATCGAATCTCAAAGTGATCGTGCAGCTCCTGAATACGTTCTTTAATCGCTTCCGCCTGCGCATTGATCTCGTCTTCCGATTGTTGAATGAGATCGGCAATACTAATCGCCACCAATACGCCATTGATAGGCCGGCGTTTTCGATGTTTTTTGAGCAAATCGAGAAACCCTTTCCAAGCGGCTTGGTCGACTTCTTGGTCGCTGTCTTGTGTCGTATAGCGGCCCGCAGTGTCCAGCAAAACCGCCTCGTCGGTAAACCACCAATCACAATTTCGGGTACCTCCCACCCCTTGTATTTTTCCTTTACCGAACCGCTTGGCCAACGGAAACGAAAGACCGGAATTGACCAGCGCAGTCGTTTTACCCGATCCTGGCGGACCGATAAATACATACCATGGGAGTTGGTACATAAATTGCCATCGTCCTTTTCGCTTGCCGAGTTTTGCTTTTCGCAAAATCTTTATCGCTTCATCAAACCGTTCATCCAATTTCTCCACTTCTTCTTTGGACGTCCCGGATGATTCGGCTTTAACCGCACCACCCTCGGCAACCACGGTCTTTTCCGCGTCCGACGGTGGTTGTTTTTGCGAACCCGCCTTTGCCCCTCGCGCTTCCCCAGCCAGCTCGTTAAGCATGCGTTTGTTGTTTTTCGCCATTTGCACATAGCGACGCAATTGATACAACCCGACAGTTGCACCAATCAACCCTATGCCCAGAAATCGTCCGGAGCCGGACGAAAACGGCCGGCTATTGCCAAAACTGATGAGCGGGCCGATGTACCAAATGATAATGGCGATGGCAATGAGCCCGAGTATGATCAAAAACCAGGGATTTTTCAGAAATCCAACTATGCTCTTTAGTGTCGGCCGTTTCATTTAACCCTCGAGAACAAGATAATTTCGACGCGCCGATTGCGCGCCCGGCCTTCAGGCGTTTTATTAGTCGCCAATGGTTCCGTCTCGGCGCGGCCTTCACTCCAAAACCGATTGGGTTCATTGCTCATCGAACTGAGAATAGCCAGCACACTATCTGCACGCGCTTTCGACAAGTCCCAGTTGGATGGAAACCGAAGTGTACGAATGGGAATCGAATCGGTGTGTCCGGAAACAAGCACTTTGCCTGAAACCGTATTCAATTCTTCCCCAATTCGACGCAGCAGTGGTTGAAAAGATGACTTCACACGATCGTCGCCGGAATCAAATAGTCCGTCCCCCACGATACGGATAGTAGTTCGATCGGATTCCTCGATCAGTTGCACTAAACCTTGCTGAATCTCGGGCTCCAAAAACTGACGTAGTTTTTGTCCGATTTCGATGATGATCGGTTCGGGCTTTGGTTTTGGCTTTTCTATAATCACAGCTGGCCGCTTTACTAAAGCAACCGCATCGCCACGTATGGCGCTGAGTGCGACGAATTCCGGATCCGAAACCCTTGCCAACCAAAAACTAAAACCGATGTAAATAATCAACAACAGGGCCGCCGCAACGGCAGCCATCACCCACAATGGCACAAAACGCACCATGGGGTTGACCTTGTCGATAATTCCGCGCCACCGTGGCGACAATTCACGCTCAAATTCACCACGATGGTTTCTAATAACTCGGTACAACCGGTCGCGTTCGTCTTCTAACCGACTACGGCCGTTATCCAACACCCGATAGCGTCCCTCAAAGCCAAATGCCAAGCATAAATACATAAGTTCCAACAGATCGATGTTACCCGCTGGGTCTTGTATTAGCTGTTCTTGTAGTTGAAAAAACTTCTCTCCGCCCCAGGTTTCGTTGTGGAAGGTACTCAGTAAACTTTGTTCACTCCAACTACTGGCGCTGCCCCAAGGCGTGTTGAGCACGGCTTCGTCCAGCACGGTACACATGACATAACGTGCTCTGTAGACCACCTTTTCGTTAACACCTTTTTCGCGCGCACTGGCAACGAACGAATTAATACCCTCAACAAGTTCACCACGCAGTCTCAATGGATTATCGTAGGTTGCCGTGTCACGCAGACGAATAAGCAAATCCAATAACGGCGCTGCTGCGACCTCCAGCGGGTTAAGCCCGTTCCGCGGCGGTAATTCGACGTCAACACGGCCGGCCGCAGCTTGTGCGGGTGCCGATATCTGGGGCGCGTCTGGGCGTTGTTGCCGTCTTCCGCCCGGCGTTGGTTTGACAATAACCGTGCGTTCTTCGTCTTCCTCATCGAAGTAGCCGACCGGTTTATCGTGACTCATGTTTGACTACTCTTTAATGGCCCAAAAAGCCATGTCGATACCAGGAAATTCACCGGAAACGTGAAACGCAAATCCCCCCGAATTGGCCATTTGTTTCCAGAATTCTCCACTACGATCAAGCTTGAAATAAACGCTTCCCGCACTAAACGGAATTTCTCTAGGCGCAACCGGTAATGCGTTAACAGTGATGCCTGGCAAGTGGTGATTAACTAATTGAGCAATGCGTTCGACCGGGCCGATCTTGACTTGAGCAGGAAACCGGTTACGCAATAAATCTTCAGCCACGTCGGCTTGCACTGCCAGTACGAAACTCGCCTTATCCAGTAAATTCTTCTCACGATCGGAGATAGTCCCAACGCGAATTCCGAATTTGTGCTCCTCGAGCGGTATTTGAATAGCGACCTGTTCTTCGACCAAACTCAAGGTTCGGCGCAATTCGGCCATTAAAGGGGCAAATGTGTTTTGCAAATCGTCATGATTGTACGCCGGGAACGTTTCCGGGCGGCGTCTGGTTCGCGTATTAAAACTGGCGAGTTCGCCGGCCAGCTGCAGGGCAACCTCATATAAATGTTCAGGATGCAGGCGATTGATATTGCCCAAATGGGCAAACAATGGCTCGAACCGGTTAATGACATTCAAGCGTAAAAACTGTGCGACATCGAGACCAGCGCGCGCCGCACCCGTGCCCGCCAAACGATCGACCAGTGCGTCACCTCTTTGATGCAATAACCCCAGAATTTCCGTAACGTAAGCATACAACGGTGGGACGGTGGCGCAATGTAAACAAGGGGGGAAGTAACTTTCGTCGATGACCACGGAACGGTCAGGCAATTGTTCGTGCACACGAACCACGCCGATTGACGCATATGCGCTGTGCTCTTCCGATTCTATAATTAATCGAAAACTGCGTTTACCGATTTCCAACGGTACGGTGTCGTTGGATGAATCGATGTTGGCGTCGCGCGTCTCATATACTTCCGCGCGATAACGTGGATTCGTATCGCCGTTTACACTACGTCCGAATTCAGGCATCCCTAAACGGCGCAGCGGTAACGCTAATAAAACCCTTGTGTCCCGCGTGTCTGCTTCTATTTCCAGCGGTGTCGGCGGTTCATCGACTTCTGGGATATTGAAGGGAGTACCATCTGGCAGAACACCTTGGGCCTTGGCAAGCGCTACTTTTCCGATGGCCAAGGATTCAGTGTCTAACGACAATTCGGCAAAACCCCAATCGTAAGGGCGTTGATAACGGCTTCGATTCCTGACCAAGGCTTCAACATACCGGTCTTGTTGTTGAAAGTGTTGCGGACGTAAGAACATGCCCTCTGTCCACACGACTTTATCGTTCCAGGTCATAGGGGTTTTTATCTCCTGTGTTGCAATGTCATAAAACCACCGCTTCGTTTTAAGCTGGAAAGAACCGAGGATTACATCATTATACGTTGATTTCTAACACGTTTTTACCTAAATGTGCTACTTCCGAACTTGACACTCGCGGACGACGGGTACCGCTGCTTATCCCGGGGTTTTATGTCGCTTCGGCGTCATATTAGTTACAGAACAAATTCCGGCCCTTCAACCCCAAACCGAGCTTCTTTGGATTTTCGACATCAACCTCCCACAAACTGAGTCGTTAGTTACACTGTAAACTAGTGGCAGCTATCATAGCTGTTTTGCTTGTGCACCGCATCATCCGAATGGATGATATTGAGCGCATATTTTTCATTTTCTCAATGTTCCAAATTGGAATACGTCATTTCAGTCGTTCCGGATACGATGTACCTTGGATGGTGATGTCCATCGCCTCAACGGTTTTTCGGTAAAACTCGCTGTCCCGCGCATCGCCTATGATAGCGTAGGCGTATCCCAGCGCTTGCATGGCGTGCAAAGAACGCAACAAAAGCACCTTACCGATGCCTCTTCCACGTTCGGACTCTACCACTCCGATAGGGCCGAAAAAATTCTTGTATGTGGACTCGTAACAAGCAAACCCCACTAATCGGCCAGAACACACTGCGATAATGCATGAAGGAGGCTGATGGTAGAATGCCACATCACACTCGCTTGACCAACCGTCACCAAACTCGGACTTTACCCACCGCACGACATAATGCTTTTCGTATGCCATCGCATGGCGAACTTCCACATCAGAACCATCGATTTCCATTAAGGGACCGGCCCTACTAGCCAAGCCGCTAATACGCACCAGCATATCGCCCACTTTTTATCTCCCGTAGATAATGGACTGATGCTAGGTTACCAACTAAACTGATCGACGTCAGCCATGTCGTTGATACCGAGCAAATGAACTGACGATAACCCAATGACCGAACATCAATCACAGCTATTGACAGTACTGTTTGTTGATATTGCGGGCAGTATGGAGCTATACACACAATATGGAAACGTACGCGCTGGTGTTATGGTCGGCAAATGTATTCAAGAATTGGAAAATGTTGTCATCAACCACTGCGGCGAAGTTGTCAAACGCCTAGGCGATGGGTTGTTATGTACTTTCGACAAGACGGAGTCCGCTTTCCTGGCTACGGAACTGATCAGGGATAACCACCGCGATGGGGAGCAACTCTCCGTGCATGCGGGCTTGGATTTCGGTTATGTCTATCCCGACGATGACAGTATTTACGGCGATGCGGTCAATGTCGCGGCGCGCATGGCGGATATCGCTAAACATGGAGAGATTATTGCAACCGCCGAATTCGTAAAAAACCTGCCCGAAAAACTGAGCAAACGCACACGATTCGTGGATAAAGTTCTGGTAAAGGGTAAAAGCACGCCGCTGAAAATATACATCATCGTTTCGGAACACGATGAAGCCTTAACCGAATATTGGACACGGACTGAAGAGAAAACCATTGACTCGGTAGGTTTCGAATTGGAGTACCGCGGACAAGTGTACGTTCCTGAAACCCAATCCCCGCAAATTGTCATTGGCCGGTTACACACGTGTGATTTAGTCATTGATAACGACTACACCTCCAGACGCCATGCGACCATAGACATCAAACGCAAAAGGTTGTTTATACTCGACCATAGCACCAACGGAACCTTTGTCCGAAAGGACAACGAAAAACCGCAACTGCTAAGGCGCGAACTCGTGCAACTATTGGGAAACGGTGTCATCTCGCTTGGCGTCAGTCCCGAACAAGATCCGGAACACTTGATTCACTACCGCCAGTTAACAACCTAACAGGTGTACCGCACTCTAACGGAACCCCCTCCTCGTATATTTTTCATGCTCGGGTGCTTAGCAAGTTACAACTACACTCGCTTTTTGCGCTCGTTGCCAGTAAACACATGTGCGTGTTTCACACGAAATTTGTGAAGAACTCAACAGAAGCGAATGATCTTCCCGGCTAGAATACCTGTAACCATTACAAAAACTCAACAATACTTCACTTAAGGAGCCTGGAAACTACAAATGGCCAAATCACCACATCCGAATGTTACAATCGATGGAAATGGTTTGAGTTCCACCGAGCAAAAAACGTATGAACGCCGCACGGAGGGGGTATATAACACAATAAAGTTAAATCCGGTCGGCCGTTTTTTGATACAGGAAATGTCGAAAAAACTAACTATTCGGCCTTACACCGGTAAAGGGAAAAACGCAACCGCAAGCCCAACTAGTTTTCGTAAGGCCACCCCCAGGGGGCATCGTCGTTACAGTTGCCGCGATGCATCGCCACTACATGCCGCAAATGGAAATCCTAGGCGTGGTGTGGGCGGCGGCAGTAACGTCATCATTGAATTTTCGCCAACGCAATGGATGACAAGTGGCGTAGCTACAAATCAAGGTAAAAAAATTAAACCGGGTGCAAGACGCGATGAAATTCTTTTTCATGAAATGGTTCATGCCATGCGGCAAATGGCAGGACAATTAAACTGCTCCGATGCCGCGTCTGGTTACGACACGAAGGCCGAGGTATGGTCAATTATTACGACCAATATTTATAGTTCATGTTGGAACCGCCCGTTGCGCAAGGATCACCACGGATTTCATCAGCTTGGCACTGCTAGCGCTAAGAATTTCTATAAAGGCTTTGAGCGAATGATTGGCCACATGTGCCGCGATTTCCCACGTTTCACACGCAACGTCGCGGGTGTGCACACAGCTACGTTCAATCCGTTTCGCGAATACTATCGTCACCATGCAAATGCTTAAAGCATGCACAATCAGATCAAATAAGGCATTAGTAAGTGATTCCACAAAACATAATCCGGGAACTCGAAAAACTGGGTATTGAACGAAAGCTTTACCTGAGAGGAAAGTCAATCCCCATTAAATCTTTTAGTTTTGACGTAACAGGTAATCGTCTCCCAGGCAAATCTAGTCCTCATCCAATTAAATCTAATAGTGCCACGATGGTCGTGGCGTTTAGTCAATCAACGAATATTCGATCGTTGTATTTAAGTGACAAAGTAACGCCTGAAGTAATTGTGAATCAATATTCCCATTCTAGAACGAGTTTGAACATAATCTTACGTAACGCAATCTTTACATCCTTTCAATTAGAAAAAGCAAACGCCGTTGTCACCATAGCATTCGAAAAAGTACGTTACGAGTATTAGAAACTAAGGGTGAAATAATTTAATTGCTCAAAATCACCGAATAAGCCGGAGAACCAATAGCCCGCATCGCTTACCGATTATTGGGGTAGGCGTGATGCTGGTGGAATTTGCTCATCAGTAAGGTGTCAAGAAGCGATGGACCGGGGAATAGTCGGGACCTTCGGTCGGTTTTGAGCGTGCGGACCGTTGTCGCCGTCGGTGTCTCTGGTGTTTGCCGGCACCCAGGCGAGTTCCATTCTCAGCGATCGCTGATCAGGGGACTGTCGGATTGAAGGATGGGTTTATCCCGCTGCGGCCCACAGCGGATGGCCGCGCAGATTCTCCAGAATCTGCCCGAAAGCACTCGCATACGGATAAGACTCGGAGAACGACAACCACACCTTGCGCACCGTGATCTTCAATCGCGCCCCGATCTTCAGTAGCTTGAGTCGAATCGTGCTGCATTGTGCATTCGCCAACTCGGTACCGCTCAGCCCCAGTCGACGAAGACCGTGCATCAGCACATAAGCGCACGCGGCAAAGTACAGCCGCAGCTGGTTCGCCCGGACCGGTTCCCGGAGAGCACTTTCCGCCGGAGCCTATTGCATACGATACTGGATAACCCACCATATTTTTATTCCCCACTCATGGCTTATGTCATCATCATGCGCCCACGCCGTAAACGATATAGCCTCAAAGGTCTTCTATAGCTTCGTCTGGTATTTACAGTTATCGTCCCAATCGAGAAGTTTATATGAATCTGTCAATTTTTAGCAGCGATGTAGTTAGTGGCGAAACTGATTCTCATTCCTACCGATGTACCCGGTGTAAAAAAGTGTAGTAGTTTTCGTTGATGAAAGAACGCTTGTCTCGGCTCCAGTTCTACCACAGCCATGTTATTCCTTTCGATCGTGATGCCCCCTGCTCCCGGCCACGCGCAGAGAAATTATCATCATTAAAGTTGTCTTTACTTGTGGCTAATTCGCCAACGCGTGAACCCGGAACAAATCACACGCAACGATCTAATCATTAGTAAAGTCCCCCGTTCTGGACTGGAACGACTGGTGTTCCGGCTGAATTGATGCGGTTTTGGGTTTGGCGCACTGACGAACGAAATTCTCGATGAGTTTTTGCGATGAGAACTTAGTTTGTCTTGTTTTTGCCCGTTGTGACCATTGTAACGCCATAATCATCGGTACATACCGTGGATATTCTTCGCCCATTCCATCACCAAACCTGCACAGAACATCGGATACGACCACCGGAATCGGAATACCTTTGATTTTATCCAGGTTCAACTTGGCACATTCGCTAGCAGGGGAAATCACCATATATTCACGGCACGTCACCGGGCGGTCTGGATGAATGCTACAGGACTCGTTTTCAAGAAATGGACAAGGGATTCCTTGTTTGAAATAGTCGACTGCTAGCTGCATTCCAGCCTTCTTATCTTTCGGATAGTTTTCGGGTTTAAATTGATCAAGCACGCCTGCAGTCTTTAACTTATCAAGCGCGTTTTGAAAACGTTTCTTAATAATCTTACGCCGTCGCGCAGGCATACTTTCCACCAGTTCCGAAATATAAATTGCCTCGGCTTCACTGATGGGTACCACTTGGCGGCAACACGCGCCGCAACCCGCACGACACGATACAGTGTTCCCCTTTTGTCTTTCAATTTCTACAGCATCGTCTACGGCCATGCTTGTCAAAGTCTGAGCTAATGGAACAATATCGGCAACCCTACTCTGTCCCCGCGATACGGAGCCTGCGATCTTCCTAGGCCGGCCTCCCATACGCAAACTGAATTCAAAATTCATTTCACTACTCGCTGTTTTATTACCTTATCGTCCTTGACAACCCTGCTACTCGAGTTCCAGATAGATTTGGCTTGTTCTAGGTTGGATTTTGCCTTCGCTCATCGGTTTGCTCACGATAAGGACCGGGAATACGACCCTCACCGTAGATCCCCACGGGACGCCATACGCGGCTACCCGATGTACGTGTTCTTGACGATCGGCGCTGCGGAATCGGATACAAAAACATGATGGCGGCCACATCGCCGAGACTGAGTGTGCCGCGGATTTGCCCCTCAAACTGCCGATCAGGATCTTCCTTATGACTAATATTCACTCCGCCTTGGCTTTTCATGTAGTGCATGACGGATTCAATATCGTAGTAGTTAACGCGCTGCCCGTCTTCCCGAACCCTGAAATCGTTTTGCCTTCGTTGCGGAATATTTTCAGGCACGTCAATATGCCGGTCACGATCTGGCCGTTGGTGTTCGTGCAATAAACCAAGTGCATGACCGATTTCGTGTACGATGACTCCTTGAATTGACACCGTTGCTGCTCCATTGTTGCGAAACAAATCGCGGGCTCGTTCTAAATTGATACGTATCTGCTGAATACCGCCCCCAAGATCGAAATTTGCGATTGACGGACCATCAGCTTGGCGAGAAATACTGAGATAAGTGAGATCACTGAGACGCTTTCTGCGAAAAGTCAGGTTTCCGCCCAATGTGTGACTCCAATGATCGATCGCCCGCTGGGCGTCGGAAGCAATCGCCCCTGATTCAATAGAATACGGCACGACCCCACCTGGCCATAACCTTGTTCGTTGTGGCGACACAAAGCCCATCACTCGCCCCATTGAACGGGATGGGCGTAAACACTATAGCTAACGCACACACAAATCAATCTACAAACCATTTGGGAAAGTTTTAGTCACAACCCGTCCAATGCATTTAAATCCGCTGAGGCGTCAACCTATCAAAACTGAATATTCGCCCATAGCAATGACGTCAGGAGCGCTGGCACAGGTACACATATCCGTTACGCGTGCGGCGGGTAAACTCCCTATCAAGGTCGTTACCGCAGCGGGTGGCAGTACGGGCCCACCTACATGGGGTTTAACACCGTCAACCATTGGACATGTATGCATGTCAGTCACACGGGCCGCAGGTTTTTTACCAATCAACACAGTAGGACAACCTGGGGCCGTAATGATACCGCCATGCGCGGTCAGATCACCTAGTCTAGCCGCGGGCAAACCTACGCCCGGGGTTGGTGGGCTAACCGGTGCGGGCGTTGGAGGAGGTCCATTTAGTTTTTCATATTCCTCCATCGCCTCTTTGAACTTATCCATTTCTTCATCGAGCGCCCCTTCCGGTGGCGGCTTTGGTGCACCGTCGTAGTAGTCCTTCATGGCACTTGGAGAACTCATGATCTCTCTCCTTTCAATTGATCCAGATTACCCTTTCCTCCTCGCGCAATATCCATACCCTGTTCAGTAAATCGTTGATATTTCTCATCAGCTTTTTCGGGCCCCTCGTAAACCGCCGCTAACACTATCGCGGTTGATACAGCCACTCCAGTCAGATTTTCCGACGGTGGCACAGCTTCCATACCAGGTGGCGCCAAACTACGACCACTCACAAACGCAGCCATTGCAACGCACGTTGCAGGGCTTTCAGACTCCGTCGCTTCGGCCGCTTGATACGCATCCCATGATGCATTTTCTCCGTCAGGATGTCGTATCCAGCGTTTAGCTGCCTCTAACGCGGTTGAACCTTCATTCGATATATTGTTACCCATCGTGCTGGTCACACAAAGATGCGCCCAATAGACCGCCGCTCTTTTTTCCAACCCATGCGCCAAAAAGTGGGTAGCGTCGATGTAGTAGTTTTTGTCGATTAAATCGGATAAAAACTCTGAGGATTCTCGGTCATCTTCAAGCAATGACTGTGCTGGTTCACTCAACTGGAAATTCCGACAGATGTCCACGGCCATTGTCGCTTTAATCATTGCTAAGCCCATCGAATTCATCAGTTAATTTGGACGAGTCCGCCTTTAATAGTGGTTAAGGCCCCACCGTTAACATTGACTTGTATCCCACCTTGAATCCGTACGTTCATCTTACCTTCTATCGTCACATTTATACCCGTGATGGTGATCCCCATTTGGTCAATTTTAAGGCTGTTCTGTCCCACTTTAAGTTCGATGGACTGCATGGCCTCGGTCTCTCCTTTACCCAGTGCAATGTTGGTAGATTGATTACCCTTCTCGACTTCCAGGATATGATCGCCATCGCCAATAACTACTTTACGGCCGTTGGCGCCGTCTCTTACAACGAGTCCATCATCGCCCTTCACATTCTCGATGCGTGTACCCCATATCAGCTTCTCTTCGATGGTTTCATCGGGTCGTGGATTATCGCCCGTACCAATCACGGTTTTGCGATCGACATACACTTTCCGTTCTTCGTGATTTTCAACAATTGTTGTCAAATCCTTCTCCGCATGCATATAAATTTCTTCATTGCCCTTCTTGTCCTCAAAACGCAATTCATTGAAATTTGCCGGCTCCCCTTTTGGGGTAGAACGGCTCTTGACGCCGCTTTGGGTTTTGTTAGCCGGTAATTCGTATGGAGGCATATTGTCGTCGTTGTAGACCCGGCCGATGATGATGGGTTTATCCGGATTGCCCTCCAGAAAATCGACAATCACTTCATGCCCGATACGGGGCAAAAACATCGCACCCCAGTTCCGGCCCGCCCAGGGCTGCGACACTCGTAGCCAACAGGAGCTGTTTTCGTTCTTTTTGCCCTTTCTATCCCAATGGAACTGGACTTTCACACGGCCATATTTATCCGTGTAAATCTCTTCGCCCTGCGGCCCCACCACGACCGCCGTCTGCGGACCTTGCACTACCGGCTTCAGCGTGATCAGTGGTGGGCGAAAAGAAACGTCTGAAGAAATACAAGTAAACGAATTGTTGTAACTCTGGCTTGCGCCACCGGTGCGCGTTATATAACTATCGTCGGCCGCGGCGTGTTCGATACTGGTAATAACGTATTCTTTTTTTTGTTCTTGTTGAATGGGATGCGAAATAATCTTGAATTTCGCTCCCGGCGTATAAGTCCGGTAGGTGCTTGCAGCTTGTATTTCGTGAAAACCTGCCTCTTCCTCTTCCATGCGAAGCTTGGTTAAAACTTGACCATCTGCCTTGGTGGCATATCCTCCCGGATAATCGAATATTTCGTACTTTTTATCGGTTGGTTGGACCACTGCGGGCGCCGATGCTTCGAGATTCGCAGTCGGCGTCTCGAAACAGTAGTCCCGTTGAGTCCACTTACCAGGGATATATTTATATTCATGTTGCCAAGAATAGATGGTGTCCCTTGTTCTTGAGCCAGGCGTATAAATAGCCTCTTTATCATCGTTGTCGAGGTTGAAATATTCCGATTTATCGTCGGTGACAAAAAGAACATGCTTGGTTTCTTCATGCTTGAACCAATAATACATGCCCTCCTCTTCCATCAGCCGGGAGATGAAATTGAAGTCGGTTTCCCGGTATTGAACACAATACTCCCAAGGTTTGTGTTGACCTTTCAACTTGAACTCATGGTCATTAAATCCACAATCCTGAAATATTTCTTTAAGAATATCTTCGATCTTTTTTTGCTGATAAATCCGGCAGTCGGCGGTCCGTGTTAAAAACCATATCCATGGCCGCACTTCCGCGTGGTAGTGGCGAAATCCACCGATATCGTTTTCACCAGCATAGAATCGAGTGATATATCCATTAAAAAAACGAAAGTCATCATCCTGTAAACGCAGTTTTATAGTAACTTTCTGACCCAGAATTTTTTCGGGCTTTATCTCGGGCAGAGTCGAAACCAACTCCAACCTGAAATGAAATGACTGAGAGATACCTTCTTGACCACTGAAGTTGATGGGAAGCAACACATCGGGACCGAGCGGTGTAACAATTTGTAAGAGACGTTCTTGCTGAACAGCATCATCCGCCATTAGTAGCTTCCCCTTTTTTACAGATTGGAATCGAATCTGTATTATCTGATCATTCTTGCATTGGCTGTAGCCGGGTCACGGCTAATTTCCGCAACCCGGTACAAACGTGAATTAAACCTTCGTAGCTGTTGACAAATCGAATCCGCCTCGCGTCGGCGTCTCCGGCGTCATGTCTTCCTTGTACTTTTGATGCTCCATTTCGATCTTAGTAAATGCCATACTAATATTTTCGTCCGGATTACCATCTTTATGCCCACTAATCTGATACGACGATACGATAGCATTTTCGAGTTTAAACTTGAGATACGGTTCCTGATTTTCACCGGTCTGTACAATGTGAATCTCCGCAGGACCTGCCGCCCCAACACACGCAGCCACCATTAATTGCGGCGATGCGCTATCGGTATTGAGACTCGCGCTCAATTCCGAACAACTTACTATTGATGATTCACGGTCTTTAGTCGCGCCCGCTTCCATATTTTGTGGCCGCATGCAACCCCAATTGATGCTTTGTAACTCTATCCAACCATCATATCCCGCTGCGGTAGCATTGCCTTTTATTGCATCGGGATGTTCCTGCATATTTAAGTAGATTGCCATTTCGGTATTTCCTCCATAACACGTTGTTAAATTGAATAGCACTCAATGCATGAGCGCCATTCCCCCAAAGTTCGCCCCGGATGACGCCGTGGTTCGAAACCTCCCTTCGCATCTTAGCTTCTCCGAAGACTTAAAACATCATCCAAATAGATGATATCTTGTGAAATAGTTTGCATTATTCGGAGCCGAAATTCTGTGAACCGGCACACACTTTTTTTATGATATCTGATAGGTAAAATTTGAGGAATCGTCGAGCGATACAGTCACCTTCCCTATCGCTTCGGATCCCGCCATACGCCCTAAGAACCGCGCGGCTAATTCAGGGAGCATCGTTCTGGTCAAAATATGGTCGATATTGCGCGCGCCTGATTCGACGTCTTTGCATCGGGCTGCGATCTGTTCCGGCAACATATTGTTGTATTCGAACTGGGCGCCATAGTTGTGAGCAATGCGTTCCCCAATCTTGTTCAACTGTAGTTTAACGATTTCTTGCAACACGGCATCGCCTAATGGATAATACGGTACCACACTGACGCGCCCCAGAAATGCGGGTTTGAATGTCTTTAGCAATTCCGGGCGTAGGGCGTCGGCGAGCGCCTCAGGTTCAGGCGCCGTCTCCTCATCCGCACACAATTTCATCACCAAATCGCTGGCGGCGTTAGAAGTCATGATAATTATAGTGTTTCGAAAATCGATGTCACGCCCCTCACCGTCACGCAACATACCTTTATCAAAAACTTGGTAGAACACGTCCTGCACACCGGGATGAGCCTTTTCCATTTCATCAAGTAACACAACGCTATACGGCTTTCGTCGCACTGCTTCAGTCAATACTCCGCCTTCACCATAACCGACGTAACCCGGAGGCGAACCCATTAACAAAGACACTTTATGTTCTTCTTTAAATTCCGACATGTTTATAACGGTCATGTTTTGGCTGCCACCATACAATAATTCTGCCAAAGTAATCGCTGTCTCGGTTTTACCTACGCCACTCGGCCCCGCAAACAGAAAAACACCGATGGGCCGCCTTGGGTCGGTCAGTTGGGCCCGTGCTGTACGAATATTTTGCGCGATTGCCTCCAGTGCGTGCGGTTGACCCACTACACGTTTCCCCATTTCCAATTTAAGGTTCAACACTGAGTTGATTTCATCGGCCATCATGCGCCCTACCGGAATCCCGGTCCATTCGGAAACCACTTCGGCTACCGCCTGTCCGTCCACGCACACTTGCATGAGCGGCAATTCTCCCTGTAAAGTGGCTAATTCACCGTTTAAATTGGTAAGCCGTTGGCGCAATGCTTCCGGACCGGACGATTCCATCGACGCATTATTTTCACTATTCGGATTAGCATTCTCTTGTGCCGTCGAAGCACTAGTGTCGTTTTCTTCTTGGGCTATTGTCTCGTCACCAAAATGTTGCCTTTCTAATTTTGCATGAATTTCCCGGATCGTATTAACCAATTCGGATTCCTGCTTCCAGCGCTGTTCCAGTTCAGCAAGCTTATCTTGTACTTCTTTCTTCTGTTTCTCCAATTCACTAAGGGATTGCGTGTGTTCCGCACCTGCCACCAACTCACGTTCCAGAATGCGAATATTGGTATCGAGTTGTTCGACCTGACGCCGGCAATCTTCAACTGCTGGCGGAACAGTGGAATTGCCAATCGCAACCCGGGCGCAAGTCGTGTCGAGCAAACTAATAGCTTTATCGGGCAGTTGCCGGGCCGGTATGTAGCGATGTGATAGCTTCACTGCATCATTAACCGCCTCATCAAGAATTCGGACTTTATGGTGATCCTCCAGTGTTGCTACCAAACCCCGCATCATTGCGCAGGCCGTATCCTCGTCTGGCTCCTCGACCTTTACAACCTGAAAGCGGCGAGTCAAAGCAGCATCCTGCTCGAAATATTTTTTATACTCCGCCCAGGTAGTCGCTGCGATCGTACGAAGTTCCCCTCTCGCCAGCGCCGGTTTCAACAAGTTAGCAGCGTCACCCTGGCCGGCCTGCCCACCCGCACCGATCAGAGTATGCGCCTCGTCGATAAACATGATAATTGGCTGCGGGGACGACTTGACTTCATTGATAACCGATTTGAGCCGGTTTTCGAATTCGCCTTTGATACCGGCACCGGCTTGCAGCAATGCCAAATCGAGCGTCCTAATGGAGATATCCCGCAATGCCGGCGGAACGTCCCCATCCGCAACACGTTGAGCAAAACCCTCGACCACAGCGGTTTTGCCTACCCCTGCCTCCCCAGTCAATATAGGATTATTTTGTCTGCGTCGCGTCAATATATCGATTACTTGACGTATCTCAGAATCACGGCCCAGCACCGGGTCAATCGTCCCATCCCGAGCTGCCGCAGTCAGGTCTAATGTGAATTGATCCAACGCCTTTCCACTCGCAGGAGTAGCCGTCTTCTCCCCAACATCCGTATCTTCTTGATAGGTAACTACTTCCTTTGAATTTTTCGTGAGCGCAACCAGATTTTCGCGTAACTCATCGACCGGTATACGCTCCAACTCTGTACTGAGATCACGCGCAATCCTATGAAACCCATCGTCCGCCAACATAGCGCATAACAAGTGTCCGGAACGGCTACGGGTCGCGCCATACTCCAACGATGACAATAACCAAGTTTCCTTTGCCAGATTGACTAAATTTGGCGAGAGCGCGGGTGCTCTGGAGTTTCCTGTCTTGAACGAATCCAGGATTCGCATCAAGTCGCGATTAAGACGTGAAAGATCGACGCCATAGTGCCGGGCGATCGCATTTATATCGTTGTCGGTGGATTCGATCAGCTTGAATAACCAATGTTCTATTTCCACGTTGTAGTGTGTCCGGGACAAAGTCAATCCTGCTGCCGCCTCCAACGCCTCGCGGCATTCATCGTTCAGCTTTTCCACCAAACTCTTTAGGTTAACCGTTATCATTTAATGTCTCCTCGATGCGTTTCCTTATTCTTTGTAGCATATTGATAATCCACTACTAATACATTTTAAATCGCTGATTCTTAAACCGTGGTTAATTCAAACACCGCATCGTCGACTACGTCCCGTTTTGGATCGACACCTAACCACGAATTCCACCCTAAGCGTGGACCTTCCTGTGCCGTTGAATCTAATCTCGGCTCCGGAATTTCATTTGCATACAACATCGGTTGAACATCAAAAGCCAACGATGGACCAACATAGGTCCGCACCAATTCACAAATTTCTAGAAGTCTCTTTTTTGTTGGCATTAAGTCGGCAAATGCTCGATAACCAACGGGCCCGATTTTGACTCTGAACTTCGCTTGAACATTCCAACTTCGTGCACCGGCCACGGCATCGACTCCCAACTGACAATACCGGCCAACCGAATTGTTACCGGGTAACTGCGATTGCTCTTCCGGCTCTATACTTAACCAGCTACCTGTAAACTGCCGCACCTGTACTGTCAGACCAAGATACTCGGACAACAAGCACTCCAGTGCGATTGGACATCTTGGTCGGTGCGAAAAGTACCCGCCAAAATACACAAACGTGTCGTCCTCAACGGTCAATCTTTTTTCCAAATGTGGGGTACCCATTCCCAATAACGCCCGCAAACTTTGGGTCACACGATCGCACTGACCGTGTTTGGACTCGATCCGCTCGCGATTAATGGGGAGCCGGTATTTAGCCCACGCCTGATAAAATAGGGAAATCGCTCGGTGGTTAAATAGATTCAAGAACTGGCTTAAAGAGAAATCCCTAATTCGAGCCCTTTGCAATATCAGTTCGGAATAGTGATCGGGCAATACACCGCTCGGACCCGTTAATCCCATAAACGCTACGCCCATGTGTTCGGTTAAATCCGCAGAATCCGAATCATTATTGACCTGCTCAAGCGAAGTAATAGCGCTGGTTGGAAAACGTAGCGACGGTTCAACTTTGAATCGCACCGGCTCTCGTCGATCAGGCTCAGTCCGTGAAAATAATTGGCTGCCCGCGGTGCGTTCAAACAACCTAACGGCTTGGAAAAAGCTAAAAAGCCGCGGATTAGCCCGCAAGCGTTCCATTAGAGCAGTGTGTGATCGCCCGATTTCGGTGGCCATTTGCACCAGATTCCCTCGCGTCCTTTGATTCGTGTCTGCAGACGCGTAAACGAATTAACTGAACAGTACAGTGCCAAAAACCGCTCAAGCACTGCAGCGAAAAGATACATCCCTGAACCGGTAAAACCGGTTTCGTCAAATTCGATGTTTATCTCCGTTCCTCTGCAAAGACTGGATGCTTTTCCATCGGCCACACGACCTGTGACCGGCCGGCTAGTGACACTCGCCACGCTTTGAATCATTGCCCGTGTCTGATCCGAATCTTCAAAATCATATAACTTGAGAATTTCCTGTAACGCGAAAGTACCTTCCGTCTCGTCAGTAATAGATAAGTGATTTAAAAGCAAATGTGACATCAACCGCCAACGTCCGCCATTCCCACCTTCGATACGGCGAGTCGGTGTAGGTGAAGTCACACAATCGATCTTTTCCACCTTGCCCATGCCATCGGTCAACGTAAGATACGGTTGACCGCCGCCGAATGGTAATCGATTTGGCAGATTTCTATTCAAACATAAGGTTTCAATGTCCAGTACCCAACCACTAGCGGAAACAGGATCTAACTCCAGATCCGATACCGATATAAATAAATCTGTAGCGGAATCTCGCTGACCCGCGGAACGTCGGTTGGTATTCCAGTATTTGTTATCGGATCGCATAGAATGTTGAAGACCATAAAACGGTAACAACTCCTTCTCGTCTCCGTTCTCATCTTCTCCCATTACTTTTTCTACAGAATAAATCTCATGGGTATCCGGGCGCCGGACATCAGGGATAATTCTATATTCGTACTGTGAATGATCTAAATTAATCGGTTCAACGCGTTGACGGTACAAGTTCACTATGGGCGCACACCCAAGCATGAACGTCTTGGCGTTTACAGTGTCTTCGAGATCCGTATTGCCGCGATTAAAATAGAAGTAAAAATCCAGTTGGCTACTAATCCCTTCAAAACTTGCTTCATCCAGCCCGCCCACATCGAAGAAAAGGAATTTCTGCGGAAATACAAAAAACTCAGTGAGTAGTCGATAGCCCACAAATGATCGTGCCGGGTAAGGCAACATACCCTCGTCAAGATCAAATCCCACCGGTCTTACACAATCAACACCCAGTTTTACGGTGTGTTGAGTTTTTTCATCGCATATTGCGACTTGAACAAGATTGTTGAAAATTAACTCATACAATGGATAAACAATCTGCGCCTGGCCGTCGATGAAAAAACGTAATGAATCAGGCGCTAGCTCTTTCCAAATAATGTCCGAACCCATGCACCGCAAACTTAGTTTAAGGACGGCCTCCGCATTTTTTGTTCCATCAACAACAGGGGCAGTAAATGGGCGCCCATGCAACTTTGCTCCAGCAATTTCAATTGGCAACAGTTTGACCGGATAGGTAGTTTGAAACTGACAAGGCTCGCCATCGATGGGGTCTGTCTCTAAATGGGTTCCGACCGGAATATCGTAGTACTCAGTGATATCAGTTTGTGGTTGAAATTGAACAATAGCCATCGACGGCACCGGACGCAAATAGTGCGGATACAAAACGCCTAGCAGAGCACCGGTAAGCTCCGGAAAATCATCATCGAGTTTACGTCGGGTACGTGCGTTCAAATATGCAAAGGCCTGGATTAATCGCTCGACGTGAGGATCTTCGGCCGCATCCCGACCCAACCGTAAGCGGCCTGCAATCTTTGGATTCGCTTCCGCGAACTCGGCGCCAAGCTCGCGCACGGCGCTTAATTCGCGATTATAGTAAAACAATAAATCGTTTTTCATTTCTTAAGCTCGCCTCATAGAAAAACTTGCTGTATGTGGCTCGAGCTCCGAATCAAAAGTGACGGGGAGTGGATCAGGCTCCATGTTTAACATGGCGTCGATCCTGAATCGCAAAGTACGGTCTTCTTCCGTTTTGTTTTCCAACAACGCAACTTTGACTGCTTTGAATCTTACTTCGAACTGCCTAAGAACGGTTTCGAGCAGACGACGTATGGTTTCACGACCCGTATTGGATGCCAAACCCAAGTCACTGACATCGTTTAACCCATATGTTAGCAAAGAAGTGTCAAGTTCGTTTAACGACTCAGACCAGGTTTCGATTCGCCTACGGGTATTTAGTAAATCTTCCAGATCGCGAAGCACATTTTGTTGTAATTGCCGGATTTGTTGCGCTTTAGTTGGAACCGCCTCTTTTGTAACATCGGGTTCGTTGTCTAACAAACGATCCAGAACGGACAAGCGAATTGACGTACCGTCTTTATCCATCACTGGTTTCGTCTTTATCCATCACTGGTTTCAAAACTCAAGGAGTTTATTTCCATAATGCCAAGCACATCATCATCAACCAAAAAACTTCGCTGACCGATCCCACGCACAGGCCCTTCGCTATCCCCACTCCAATCCGTACTACGGCCCAGCAGGGCGGCTTCGTTCACGTTTGTATCAGCCTTATCTGATACGGGATAAATACATGGAATAAACACTTCCCCATCCGGGCCTTGAGTAACCTCTATGTGTGCCCTTCTCCAAAGTAAGTCGCGCTGCTTTTGGGGCTTGTGGAATTCGATGTTTGACACCGTAGACAACGGCACCCAGTAATATTTCCCCGTACTGGTCAAGACCTCTAATACATCTGAAGTCAAATCATCCAGGTCGCGAAAATCATCGAAGTGCTGATTATTGCATGTACCCACTAACGGTTTGCGAACAGCGTTCACTTCTTCCAGCACTCGGACTGTTTCACCAGTTTCACCTTCTCTATTTAATACGCATGCCTTCAATCTCGCTTCCAAAGCAACCGATGGCTTGCCAAGAAACTCAGGAATCCCGCCACTTTTAAAAAAATCCTGCCGACTCTGTTCGGCCCGAATTAGTTGACGAAATAATGCAACTCCGACTGCAGACCCCGGATCTTGTGTCATGATTATGTCTAACTGTTTGTCAGCGCGCTCAAACTCACCTGAAACACATAACAACTCAGCTAGTAAATATCTTAAATCGATATTTTGTGGTTGGCTCTTCATCTCAGTAGCTAGTTGCTCCAAGGCTCTGTTAAGCTGACCTTCGTTTAACAGATCTTTCATTTCCATAAACGAATTTACTCCTCAATCTCCGCCAATTCGGTGACTAAACGAATATTCGATACAATACCTTCTAATTGGTAGTGTGGCCGCAGGTGAAAAACGCAAAAGTAGCTTCCAGGCTTACCGGGCTGATCTTTTACCTCCACACTCGCTTCTTGTAGTGGGTATTTCGCTTTTTGCTCAGTAGATGCGTTCTCATCACCTAAGGTGTAACTGAGCACCCATCTTTGCAAGTAGTTTTGTAAATCATAAGCGCCAGACATTCCGCCTATTTTGTCCCTGCCCATAACTTTCAAATACTGACCAAAACGCGATACGCAAAACATGTATTGCAAACTCGATGATAACTGCGCGTTAAGTGTTGCAACCGGTTCGTCGTATTTTTTTGGTTCTTGAATTGAAGGCGTATTAAAAAACCCGGATAAATGCGATCCTTTGCTTTGACAAAGCGGAATCAAACCTTGATCACTCAGTATCTTGTCGAGTTTTTCTGTAATGAGTACGTCAGTTGTATACTTGGGAATCAAACCCGCACAATCCGTTTCAAAGTAAGCTGTGGGTAAACCTTCGACTTTACCGGCTCCGACCCCACCCACGTCCAGACCGCGAATATTGGCAAGCCATGCTTGCTCTGAAAAAGTCCGTATGAGTACTGCAGCGATCGCATATGCAGCGTTTCCCCATAATAAATTCGACGCATCGGCACCTTCCGTCAATTCTCGATAACAAAAACCATCCACTCGCTTACCGTCGTATGCGTATGGCAATCGCATCAACATGTGAGGAATCGTTAACCCCACAAATCGGGCATCATCTGACTGACGCAGTGAATTCCAATGCAGGTATTCGTTATTCTGAAATACGGAGTTTAAATTCATTGTTGTATTCAACTCGTCAAAGCGGTCAAGACCCAATAATGACGGATGCACAGCAGCGATAAACGGTGAAAACGAAGCCGCCGCAATTTGCGCCATGCCTCTCAGTGCATCGATATCATCAATAGGGTGTTGTTGAGATATACGATGGCGTATTTGATAGTCGCCGATAAGAACACCGAAAGGTTCGCCACCAGGATGTCCAAATTCTTCACTATAGATTTTTTGGAAAAGCTGGCTTTGATCGAATTCAATCGCAAGCTTTAAATCCCGTGCAACCTCTGCCCATGACACATCTAAAACGCGAATCTTGACGTTTTCGGTGCCTTGCGCCTGGTCGACGAGATACTCTAACCCACGCCAACTCGACTCTAATTGCTGGAATCGCGGATGATGCAAGATCTGATCGACGCACTCGCTAAGTAGCGCGTCGATCTCAACAATATCACGATGAATCCGACGAATTATAGTTCGCCGATCAATCCCGCCCTTGTTGGACTTTACATCCCCAAGCCAACCGATTAATGCCTTGTCCCAAGCTGGTTCATAAAGGAACCAGTCCAGAATGGACTCTTCGTTGTCTACCCTATCAACCGATCTTTCATTGCCCGAGGTCGCAGCAACAAATGTTTGTGCTTCCATGGAACCACCGCGATATCTTTATCATCAACTAAGTCGATTATTTCAGTTCTAACTCGCTTTGGGTATCCGTGCCACCATTCGTAAAGAGGCAGTCAGCTCTTCCATTTGCAACCACGGCCGCAGCCATGCAACCGCGTTGTAAGAACCCGGCTGCCCAGGGATTTCTTTCACTTCCACTTTAGCATCAGCAAGAGGATATTTTAGTTTGGAATTTGTACTCGGATTCGGTGATCCATCGACATAGTTCATAATCCAACGATTCAACCAAACTTCGGCATCTTTTGCCTCCATAAAAGATCCAATTTTATCCCTTCCCATAACTTTTAGATAATGGGCAAATCTGGATGTCGCCATAACATAGGGAAGTCTTGCTGAGATCGCCGCGTTAGCAGTTGCTTCAGGCCGATCATATTTTTTCGCTTTTTGCGCTGTCTGACCACCAAAAAATACCGCGTAATCAGTATTCTTATAGTGGCACAACGGCAAAAATCCTAACTTGCTCAATTCTGCTTCGCGGCGGTCTGTAATCCCAATTTCAGTCGGGCATTTCAGATCAGGATCGCCATCATCGCTGGTAAATATATGTGTAGGCAAACCCTCTACTTTTCCACCACCTTCAGCACCTCGGATCGCAGTACACCACCCGTAATTCGCAAACGCATCGGTCAGACGGGCGCCCATGACATAAGCTGCATTCATCCAACAATAATTGTCGTGATCAGCTGCCCGTGCCTTACCACTTTCGTCAATCGGTGCTTCTTCATAAGCAAATTCCTCAATGGGCCGTGTCGCTTCACCATAAGGAAGCCGAGCCAAAACCCTGGGCATTACCAAAGATACAAACCGAGAATCTTCGGAATCACGAAACCCGCGCCATGATCCGTATTCACTGGAATCAAAAATCTTTTCCAGATCCCGCGGTTTTGACAACTCAGTCCAATCTTCAAAACCGAATAGTTCCGGTGACGCGGCTGAGAGGAATGGCGCAAAAGAGGCAGCTGCTACACTTGACATATTGCGTAACAATTGAACGTCTTCCGGATGATTGGTGAATTCATAGTCACCAATCAAAGCGCTATACGGTTCACCACCCGCAGTACCAAATTCATTTTCATACAATTTCTTAAAAACCTGGCTTTGATCGAATTCAACCGCCTTGTCCAGATCCTTAAACAACTCGCGCTTGCTGACATTAAACACTTTTAGCTTCAACATGTTGCTGGTTTCGGTGTTCATGACCAAATGATGCAAACCACGCCATGAACCCTCAAGCTTTTGAAATTTAGGCGAGTGCATTACAGCAGCTAATTGCGCGGATAGTCTCTCATCGATCGCCTTGATCGCTTTGTTAAAAGTGCGGGTCAGGTTTCGATCCCAAGTGACGGTGCCTTTAAGGGCTTCCTCAACCAGGTTTTTGATTAGATCCTGGGCTTGCTCTGGCTCCGTCTGCCGGGTAGCTTGGATGGCCTCGTCCAACAACGAAACTTCTTCAACAGTCTCGACCGCTGCTTCGTCTTGTTTCTTTTTTCGTGTAGCCATTATTTGTCCTCCTCATCACTTGAATCGGCAGATGCACCAACCTCACTCGATAACTGATCAAGATCATCGGAACTTTGCAGCACTCTTTCCAACAAACCTTCTAATTCGTCGGAACGATCAACTTTAGTCATTAGGTCCCGCAACTTGTTACGCGTTTCCATCAATTTGCGCAGCGGTTCCACCTGCTCGACAACACGGCCTGGTTCAAAATCCTCCATACTGTTGAACTTGAGCTCGACGGCCATTTGACTTCCGTCGCCTTTTAAAGTGTTTTCAACTTTCATATTCAAACCGGGCGACATTCGTGCCATCACTTCATCGAAATTATCCCGGTCAATTTGCACAAACTTGCGATCCCTGAGCGGTTTCAGTGGTTCTGTCGGATCACCCGAAAAGTCCCCCAAGATACCTGCAACAAACGGCAATTCTTTCTCAACCAATGCTCCTTCGGTTTCAACTTCATAAGTAATATGCACACGCGGCTTTCTTACACGCTTTAGTTTTTCATGGATGCTTTCAGCCATTTAACATTCCCTCCTTCGTAAGTTTAAGTCACAAAAAAATATTCACTCGGATTCCACAGTTTCATCTAATTCGGATTCAGCTCCCACTCGAATTCCCGCGAGCTGGAAAACGCCTTTACGCGCGCCCTGATCTTCGATCAACTCTGACCAAAGATCGGGCAACGACATTCGACCCCATCGTACAGATTGCTCGAGCAAGTAAGATAATGGAGAATGCGGTTCGTTACGACGAAAATACTCGGCAACCTTCAACAGTGTCCGCAGCGCTTCATCTCTGCTACTCAAAACACCCGACTCCGTCCTGCCAACCGCCTCTTCGCCTCCGCCTTCATTTTGATCCGCATCGGACAATTCTTCCAACTCATCTGGCATATCGCGGCCGCCGCTCAGAAACGACAATGCCTGTGAACATGCCGCTAGTGCATTACGAATATTCGATGACGGCGGCGCGTCAGCGCCACAACGCTCGTCGAGTGTCTCGCAAAGTTGACTAAACGCTTCGACACACTCATCAAGGTCCGTACGAATCGCTCTTAAGAACTCAGTGCTACTTGCGCTGCCGGCTTGCGTAATTTGATCCAGCGTCACTGCGCCGCCCGCAATTCTTTTTTCGCGCTTTTCGGCATCAGAAATTTGGCCCACATCACTAGCCTGTTTAAAGTGCCAAGACGCGAACGGGCCAACTTCCGATTCTTCTGTTATTTCAACGTTGTGAATTGGAATAATTAGGGTACCCTCGGCATCTTCACCATTTAGCCCTGTTAAAGGTGCAATGCGGGTAAAGATGCCGTCTTCGTCGGGGCGTGGATAAAGATCGTCCCAATACGCATCGATTAACCCGCGTGTCAATTGGAAAGCGTCCCTTAATCCAGCAAAACCATAAATGCGTACAAGCGCCTCCGTATACCATACAGCAATTTCAAGGTCCTTGGTTTGTGTCGACAGCAGTTCTGGCGCCTGTTCTGCGACCTTGCGCCACTCGGCGAGAGCCGATGCGGAATCATCTTCCAGAATTCCACTGCGCTCCTCTTCGCGCGCTTTTTGTCGCGTGCCTTTGATACTGTAGTAAGGGGAGTCAGGCGACGTATCTTCGCGCAAATCCACTCCCGCTGGACTTTCCGCGGAAATGGGTACAAGCAACGCATCAAGTTCAATTGTCGCCTCGGTCATGACTCCTCAAAATTATGATTACAATCTATTTTTTCTAATAATATGCATCGAATAGTTCACATTCTATTACAAAATCGACGATCAAATTGTGTGATATTTCACAGTTTTTGTCCTTGAAGATCTATCTTTAGTCAAACTTAGCGCCAATACTCTCAGCCTACATATTTGTACAAAGCGACCGTAATGTTATCTGGGCCACCCGCTTCATTCGCTGCAGTGACTAAATCCATCGCCGCTTCCTCGATCGTTAGACTTGCTTCGACGATTTCCCACATACGGTGATCGGATACAACGCCCCAGAGACCATCCGAACACAACAAAACATAGTCCCCTGGAAACAATGAACGGTAATTCACTTCGGGATTGATCTGAGGCCAGATTCCAATGGCCTGGAGTAATTCATTACGGCGGGTACTTTGCTTGCCTTGTTCCGGCGTTAACTCCCCTTCTCGCACCATTTGCGCAACAACCGAATGATCCTGGGTAACTTGTTCAAATGTCCCACGATTACTAAGGTAACCGCGCACATCACCAACGTGACACAGGTACAGCATGCCCTCTAAAATGTAACCCGTAATGAGCGCAGCACCCATCCCCTTATCCAAACGGCGCCGTTCGCTTTCCTCATATATACGTTGGTTGACATAATGAAAAGCCTGCGTCAGCAACGGTATGACCGACCCTGAACCACCCGCAATGTCCGATTTACGTTTCTCACTAAAAAACTGGTCAAACAATTGAATTGACAAAGTGCTAGCCAATTCACCGCTAGCGTGCCCTCCCATCCCATCCGCGACGATCATCATCTGACCATCCGGCGATACTTGAAAAGCATCCTCATTACCGGTACGGCGGCGCCCGATATCAGTAATGGCACACACATTATTGCCAACGTGCTTTCGCCGATTGCTACCGTCATCCAACATGGGTACGATTATTGTACGCTGCGAAAAAACAATTCGCGTTTATGTCCATTCGACCCGCCCGCCCTATTCTGCCAATAGTTGCTTGCATTCTTAATCAGTTAAGGTTGTTTGTCCACTTTCCTTTCCGCAAAACAAACCCTCACCCTGACCATAGGCGCACGTTTGAAGGGCTTTAACTAACAAACGAACGATCATGCTGTAACGATTGTTTACGATTCTCTAGCCCCTACGACGTTAAAATAATCAATTCCAGCGGGGCATTTAACTAATAAAATCATGAGTTTATATTCTATACGGCAATGGCACATTGACGGCGATAAGGCTGTGGTCAATGACGACGATGGCATATTTACTCTGGGGTTCCGCGTTGTAGAGGGTAAATTACTCATAGGCTTTAGCGCTTTTGCACGGATGTTCGACCTTTCTGCATGGACCCTACGCTCACACAATATCGAATGGAACGTCAACGATCCGGAATTAGTAATGGGCTCCGCTATCAAAACGGCGTTTTCCCAGCCCTCTCTCGGGACCCTCGCCGCGATAATGAGCGCGGACAAGCTAACCGTCGGTGTACACGATCATTTCAACAATTTTCATCAAATAAAATTTTCAACTCAAGGAGCTACCGACGCAATTGACACTATCTTGACCACCGCGTTGTTTTATAACAATGTTGATCGCGTTTTTGCACAAGCAGCATAATCTCTTATTGTCAGATATTCCAAACCAATAAATTATAAAACGGCATAACATGTGGATTTCTATTCACGAGGACTCCCCTCGCCAATCCACAAGCCCGGCAAGGCGGAACGACGTTCGAATCAATACATCCAGCTCATTTGCCACTTCCGAAGATGTCGTGCCGCTATATGAACCCTGAATCGAATGCGCATAGCGGTAACCCTTAAGTATTTCCGCCACGCTATTAAACTTTCTCGTGTGACCTGCAAAAAAATAGTGTTTATTCTTGTGTGTGCAGCTTTTGGTATCAAATGGGTTCCATCACATTATCCTCATTTAAGTATCGAGTATGCTTTTCGAATGTACACGATTTCATAAACGTATTCCTGACTCAAATGGACATTATTTTCAAGGAATTGCGATAATGCGGCGCTAAGTCGAATGCTGTAAATGAACTTTAGTTCGGTCGAGATCCGGTTTGACTAGAAGATATCTAAAACTTGAAGGCTCCAGGTGGCGTCATGGAATTCCATTTTTGGATCTATCAATTCCCATTTTATAACCTCGTTTGCGCACTGCCCGCCTAACAGTCACTCTTTCCGACAGGGTCAAAGTCACCGGCGCATTGGATTTACCTGCTCGACCGCGCGCGGCTTCAGCGACATCCATGATATCGCCGTCAATGTGCCAATTCCAAAAATCCACTTTTGTACCGGCGTATAGATAGTAAAGGCATTCCGCTAGGAAACAGGCGCTTTCCTCCTCAAGCTTTCCAGTTTTATGTGCTTTCAGATCAGCAATCGCATGGATTGTTTCATGAATGGCTCGACCCTTACCCTTATCAGTCCGCAGAATCCCCGTGGTTTCGAAATAAAAGGTGTTAGTGCCTGAATCATACCCTGCATCTGCCGATGAACTGGCGACCTGCCGTAGAACCTTCTCTGAACCTATCACTGACATGGGTGATTTTGGGTTTCGTAATTTTTCCGAAATCGCCCGAAAATCTCTCGGACGAACCTGGAAATGGTCAAAATCAAAGTTAATTTTCTGAACCGTATTTGAAGAAAGAAAAGTAGCAAGCTCCAGCGTCAATGGAATACTAACGAGACCCTTGAGAATGTTTTTAGAATTAGTGCTCTTAGTCGAGTGGTAAGATGGCATTTGAGTTTCCTCCGTCAGCATCCAAAGGTAAAGCATTAGGAACATAAAGACCGGATACCATCACAGTTACATCCTTCGTTTGAGCGGTCGTTCCCCATACTTGCACGGAATTCCATCGTGGTACTTGTAAGGAATACCGTAGGCCCGGTAGTCGAACCAACTTCCCGCTTCTGCTGTTTTTCGTTCGCCCGGTTGTAACTTTTTCTTGCCCGAGAGGTCGATTTCGCCGGGCTTACCGCCCATGAAACGCGCCCAATGAACGGCCTCGTGAAGAACCACCCTTTCAAAGTTGGAACTCTTCTTGAGATAGTATTCCCACTCCTCGTCGTTTTCCAAACTGTTTGCTGTTTTGGTGCTGATGAATATGTAGTTCATATCACCCTTTTTGCAGTGACCGTTATAGTACCCAGGTAGAGCCGTCGTCCCGTGGACCGAGTTAGGTGTGATCACAATCCGTGGATAGGTGCCGGACCGAAAGGCGCTGGCTGCAATCCTGGCATCTTCACAGCACTCAACAAAGGCTAGATAGATACGCGAGGAGTGATTTAGCGTAAGGACACGAGATCGAATAATCTTTCCACAGCGGGGGTATTGGCCGTCCTGGAAAAACATCATCGTGGCCACCCTATGAAATAACACTCGGCAAATCGCGTGCACATTTGGTAGCAAGTTCCCACTTTTTCAGCATCGGATCTAGATACCGTTTAAGCGTCTACGACGTGGAAATTTCTTTTCGAACTCTATCGGATCAAAATTATCTTCAAAAACCTGCTTCATGAACATAATTGCATTCAATGTAGATACCCTCCGATAACAAGCTCGCAAAGAATTAAGCTCGGTTGGAAATCAGCGCAAATCTAACACCGAGCGACGCCAACAAGGCCACTACGGTTGAGATTCGGTATACGTTTCACTTTGGACACATCCCGACAAATTTTGGCCGACTGCGACACCATCTTTTGAGGGAGATACCCCCCGGGCATCGAGTTACAACCGGCCCTTCAAACCGAAAAATGCCCTTAGGCCCGGAGGTCTGAGTTCTTATACCTGCCGAAACGGGAACGTCCCAGATATTCGCGAGCTTAGCAAGCATTTGGCTCCCTCGAGTTCCTTGCCCTGTGTTGCAACCCATGAGTTGAACGCTACCGTAGGGACCCAGGGCGGACTTTAATCGGCGAAGATCAGCCTCGATGCTCTTAAGGTTATCAAGATCCAGTCCGGCGCGATGCCCTGTCATCGTTTCAGTCCCTTCGGAAATTCCAATGTTGCCTGACGTGCCATGCCCATGCATTCGAACCAAAAATAGCTTACTTGAAGCCGCACCGATGATATCTTGAATCGCCTGCCCAACGCCGTTGCACATACCTCCGCGAAGCACCACCGCGCCCCCACCGGCTCGCGCGTCTTTGACTTCGCCGACATCTCCCGGATCGGTTATGTCGATTGAATCTACAACTGGGAGAATCTCGGCCCCTTTAATTCGACTCCAGGTGGTCTTATCAACCACACCGCCCGGTGCCATGCGACGCTCTGACTTAAATTCAATAACCGCTTTTTCCGTCTTTGAACCGAAATCGCCATCCACTGGCAGTTGGGCACCTGCACGATTCAACAACAACTGCAACACGCCAACGGTTGGCAATACATCGCCTTTCTTCAGATGTGTGTGGCTCATAGTACACCTCCTTATTCGTAATAAATTAAATTCTCGCTCCCTGCGGCGCGGTGAAAAACAACATTATCGATATTCTCTACCCTGCCGCGGAAATTTAATACGGCTTACTCGTCCAAATGCGGTCATCATGCAGAGATACCGAATGCAATTGGTCGTGCGCCAACGGCAAGATCCCCGATCCACAGTGCATTCGTTTGCCTCCGGTAATGCCGGAGAAAACTGGAAATAGGCTGGGACACCACTTTCCGTTGCAGATTACTGTAGTGCCACATCGTGCCATTTAGGTAAATTCCCACGTGCCGCTTCCGCACGCTCCTGATCCGGTGCACATTGGACCCGATCTGCTCGAAATTTACCGGCGCACTCACGTAGATTAGGCCCTCCCCAGTCGTAGGGCATTCCAGCAGCTCGCGGGTGTTAGGTGTTATATCGAAAAGATCACTGACTAATATGGATGCCCCCGCAATCATGTGGCGTGAGCGGTGTACCATAACCTTGCAAATCTTACCGTGCCCGACTCGAAGCACATGCCCGACGAAATGCGCGCAGTGATTGTAGTTATTCCCGTCAAACTGATTCAAGCAGATGTCCCTGATGTGCATGCCGAGATAACTATCGAGAAGCGAACGTGTGAGCGTTGTCATATTTTAACCGTATATGAATTGTGAAATTTTTTCGTCACCCAAATGGATGATTTTTTAGCTCTGCCATAAAAATCTTGTTTTACGTTGAAATTATTTATGTCGCCGCAAAAAGCTTGAGGGACAACAAACAAACCTCACATATTTTTAGTGAAACGCGTCACAGACATCCCCGAACATACTTTCTAAGATCGACGCTTACAAAACATTAACTCCGTAAACCGGACGCAACCACGTCAAAAACACCATGCAAGAACTAAATAAAGAATCGAAGCTATGCTAGATGTCAATCGTTATAAAACTAATACCCACGAAGCTAAGTCGTTGATACCTGCCAAAATAGAGACAAACGGTCATATCTCCGAAGATATCGTGCGCACATTGATGGCGGCTTCGCTTAAGGCATCGAAGAAAGTACAGATTCGAATTCAGGCACTGGATAAAATGTCTGAAGACAATCGTGCAATCATGTGGAAATACGGACCGGAGGAAATATGGTTTTGTGACTACAGCAATAGGAAATTTCGTTCGCTGCGCGAAAACTTTGAAAAGGTAAGCCACATACTCGCAGAGAAACGACTTCGAATAATTTGCCACACCAACAAGTCGAATTGGGGCGATGCATGGCCGGCAATACGTAAGATAAAACTCGGTAGTCTTTGGATAAATAGCAATAAACGATTAGAACGAATACAGACTTTTATTCACGAAGCCAGTCATATCGCAGGCCGGGCCGTCGCAAAAGAAGGCCAATGGTATGGCCGAACCAACGCCCAAACAATGGCGAAAAATACGAGGAATCAACCCATGAAAGTCATGCGCAGCGCTGACAATCTCGGCTACTACGCCATTGATGTTGCGTTTAGCTAGTTCTCCAAGCTCATGGTTCCATCGAATTAATAAACAATAAAATCAGGAGGAGGTATGACGGAGCGCGTTTCTAGAACTCATGAGGGCTTACCCCACGCCCATCACAGATGCCCCAAGGCGAAAAACGTTCCCGGTGACGCAACTGATGGCCGCATTACACACATCGCTACGCCAATTCATCTAAGACGCTTTGGACGAAGGGTCTCCATCGGAGGTGTTCGTGAAGTGCAATATCTAGGTTTTGAGGATTTCGTTCCCGATCCAAGAAAAGATCGATCAATGCGTCCTGCTTGGGTGCGCGGCCGCCCTTTCACCACCAGCTTAAAAGACAAATCAGTCAGCGACATATGCTTTCGATCCGTTCCCATTAGCAAATACATGCGTCGTGTCGAGTTACCACGAATCTGCGCGGTGGGGTGCCACCTGACCTATGCGGCGAGTTATTGGGGCAAGCTTGTGCGTTACCTGCCCTACCTCAGAAACCTAGGACCCATGATCCACCATGAAATTATCTATGGCGCGCCACCCCTCGACGGTTGGAAAAACGCCTGGCACGTCGTTGTTGTCAACATGTTATTTCATAGTCGCATTTAGTGGCTAACCCCGTTTTACGAGGTTAGCAAAACATGGCCCTTGTGGGAGTGGCGCCTCGCCACGGCGCCGATCCTAAATCTTGTAGTTAATCTCACACGGCAACCCCACCGCTGTGAACTAGATCACAGAAATTTCATTAATTGGCTGACAGATTTTAGATTCGAATACAGCTATTGTTATTGACAGATACTATTCAAGAATTAACTCGGGGGCGACATGAAAAAAGACAAACACGGAAACGAATGCACCAAACGATTATCACTGGCGATTTACACGTTGGCGCAGGTAAAGTTCGAATATTTCAAGGCGCTAGAGTTTGCCGAAAAACTGTATGGCAAGCATGGCATACTATTCGACGTGGTAGCTCAACAATGTCTTGCGCTCAAAAAGGCTGATCAAGTGAAGCTCGCCGTGATTGACGGCACTTGCAAATGGGATCAGAACAACAGCGAGCAAGATGATCTTTGGGAGTTGGTAAAACCGCCGGTAGGCCGGCTTGTCGTATTTATCGTTGGGGGTATTCAGAAACCCAAAGGTCCCTCAGCCGGGTGTGCAGGCCATGCCCCTAGCAAACCCGCGGTCGTTGTATCGGGCTCGTTAGGCACCAACTTTACCCTGGCTCATGAGGTAGGGCATGTTCTATTAACCTCTGACTTTACCCCGGTGCATACATTCTCCAAGAGAAATATTATGGTCAACGGAACACACAAAATTCCGAAAAAAAGCTTTCCTGACTTTAACAGGAAACAACTAAAACAAATCATGAAAAGCAAACTGTTGGTGTCAATATGATGACACACACTCACAACATAATATTGATCCGGATTTTTGTTACTATCCTGCTGCTAACAGGAACTTTTCATACAACAAGTGCTCAACAAACGGACGACCAGCAGATGACCAGTGCAATCGAAACCGTCGAAGAAGCGAAAGAAACAGCGACGGAACGATTCAATTTACTTCTAGCGCCGTTGGGAGTCCGCAATCCATTAGATCAAAAGTTTTATTCGATTGATCCACTTTTTGCAGCCGACTTTAAAGTCGTGGAAGAGACAGATAATACCTGGATACTCATCCACGAACCCTTGTCCGGCCCAAAGGTGATCGCTACGGTTGGAAAGACAACCGGGCTTGTGCAATTCGACTCCCTGGAAGTGTCGGTGGAGTAACAGACCCCTAATTTCCGGTGCACAGGATTGCGAGTATTTCCCGGCCTCGCGGGAAAAAATTTGAGTTCAACTCAATTGTGCTGTTGCTAAGTGGCCTGGTAGGGGAAAAGCAGCCCAAAGTATGTACCGTTGTATCTAGCCAGTAGCTAGACTCGATGTATCGGGTTTCGCCACGAAATTGAACGATTTCCCACAGTATCTCCTCGGTCATGTAACATCAAATCGAAGTTTCCAAGAACGATTAAAACCTGCTTGATCCCCTCAAGGGGGCCTGGGTGGCGCTGGGCAACTTTCTCGAATTCGCATATACCCGAAGTTGCTTGGTTCAAAGATAGACGTACTGAAGAACCATCGATAAGAACGCGCGCACCCTGTTTCTTGCCCCCGGTAATTGCGCTTTTGATGCTACCCGGCCCTCTGATGTGCTTCACATCAGTAAGTATCCCATTGATTCGAAGATCCGCCTTCCCGACTCCGTCCGTAAAATGAACCCGATTCCCGGCCCGAAAAAAGAGTTCAGCCATACGAACTTCAGCTTGATCATCCGGATCAGAACTCGCTTTCTTCACCTGGTAAACGGTTCTCGACCGGTCCTTAGGACTCCGGTTACTGGTTATCGGCATGCGCTCTCTCCCAGGTAAAGGCTAGATGCTCTTGAAGTACGTGATGGTTAATACAAATAAGTAACGATTGGGAGAACTACAGCAAGGTAAAGAGGCTCGATTCGATTTATTCTATTAGTCTTGAGTCCTTAGCAATATCAATCGAGTCTGATGACCCACTGCTGTCCGCTACACCGTTTTCGCTGGAAAATCCACAGCAGCGAACGTATCCTTTCACGAGGTTCGCTTCGATTTATCTGAAAAACGCGTTTATCGAGTTCTCTTTTCAATAAACGCTTTTTCGCTAACTTACACGAACTAAAAAAAGAATTCGTCACCCGTTTGGATGATATTTTCAACTAAGTAGTTTGATCAAAAGAAATAACATGACTCGATCTGATTGTGTACCGGATACGGGGTATTCTAAGTTTTTAGCCAGCCTACTCCTGTCACTGGATTATCTTACTCGACGACAAATCCCTCACGCTCCTATTTATATTTTGGTTGGGAAACAACTTTTTTCCCCAATTCCCCGCGTCGCTTGATAATGACACGTAAATCAGAGTTCCCCTAGCTACACCACGTCCCTAAGTTATCCCATTTTTACTTTTTGATTGAATGATCTCTCCAATATTTTTCCTCTGGCGTACCTTTTCGCAATTCACGAAATGGTAGCAAGACAGTTTTCAGAGTTTTTGTACCCGTCTCATTTACATATTGAACCATACGATAAGCACCAGAACTTATCCAAAAGGAAGGGGGTATTGTCGTAGACGGCAGATCGCCCGCTTTTTTTACATTTCCAATTTTAAATGTGGATGGTAAGCCTTTAGGCATCTCAAAGAAACGAGCGATGGCGGTCATGATTATGAGTCCTTTGTTCATATGAGGATTATCAAGAAACAGATTAAACCAATCATGTCTTTTAACATGAAACTGGAAAGAATCGAACGCCATTGTCTGCATTTTCAAACCTTTGTGGGGTGGAGCTAAGATTTATGGTTTGATCGTTCCTGGGATTTCTTGTGCGGCAACGTCAAAGGTACATACCCCATTGAGAGCCTCACCAATTTCTCCTGCACAATACCTTGCCTTGTTGATAACTAGAGCATCGGGGAAATCAGCCTCCTTGATTTTTCCACCGACTTTAACCGGTTTCGCTTGTCGATAGTCGTTTAACGCTCGCCATACCGTTTGTCCGTCTTCAAAGCAAATATTCGGCTCTTTAAATAATGAATCCAACACATCAATCATTGCAGATTTGTCTAACTGGTACTTTTTGCCTTTGAGCGTCCACAACGTTTCGGCCAGCACCACATCCGTGATCAGTACGGTTTGGGTACCGTTAATCAGTGCATTAGCTTTGGCAGCTTGCTTTTTATCATCCCATAGCAAATAACGCAGCAGGACATTGGTGTCTACTGCTATCAAACAACTCCCCTAGCCGATGGCGCTTTGCAGGGATTCTTCATCGCTGATTGAGCTATCAGCCTGTATGTGCTTGAGAACCCCTTTGGCCGAACCCTTACATTTTTTGACAATGGTGATTTGCCCATCATTGGCAACAAAGCTCTCGAATTCATCCCCAGGGCCAATTCCCGCCGCCCGGCACTGATCAACAGGCAAGGTAATTTGTCTTTTTGCGCTAACTTTTGGCATGATTTGAATCTCTTTACAACTAATTACTAAGTAAAGAATATCATGATCTTTACCATCTTCAAATAGGTAAAGACGACGAATGGCAAAGTGACGTGTTGCCGGCATTCGACCTCAGTGCATTCAGTACTGACTTGGGCTTGAGTAGCCTCCACACATCAGTCGGTATCGCCCGAACTTAATTAGTTAACGCTTCGAGTACAGCTTTCGGTTTTCGAGCAACGGCATTGAGCAGTGCCAGTGCGGCCCCACGGGGTACTCGGTCGCCACGCTCCCAATGTCTTAATGTCGCCATGCTAATGCCCACAGCGGACGCAAATTCGGACTGACTCATACCCACTTTAAATCGAATACGCTTGACATCAATGGGTTTAAATTCATGCATGACTGCTTTAACCAGTTTGCCTTGGGCATGATCGATGGCCTCATCGAGACCTTGTTTGATACTTTTAAAACTATCGCTCATTGTTTTTTCTTCCAATAGGTCACCAATGCCTTGCTTAATTTCGCTAATTCATTACGCTGGGCTTTTGTGAGATTGTCTTTTTCGCCTTTGCAGCGTCCTTAATTACGACGTCCTAATTACGCTGGAAGCCCATACAAGCTTTAAGACACGCGGTCCCACTGGGCTTAATGTCAATGAGTAAGAAGATCAGAACACCCGATTTATATCCCGTGAGCCGTGTAAAACACGGACTAACTCGATCCCGCCGGTGTTGGCCCGGTAGTACAAGACATATCGGTCAACCGGGAAGCTTTTCAGATCGGGTGCGAGTTCCGGCCTATCGATACCGATTTCTGTAAATTCGGCAAGATTTATAGCCTTTTCTTATAGTCGATCCAAAAATCGATCAGCATTAACCGGACTGTCTTCGGCGATATACCTCCAGATATCGAGCAGGTCTTGCTCGGCTTCGGGGGAAGTAGTCAGCGTCGGCATTATCGACTGTTTCCAACCGGGCTCTTCCGTCCCTTGGCTTTGATCGCTTTCATCTCCAACGGCTTACCCTGACCATTATCCAATGATTCCACCCCCTGGTGGATATCTTTACGCAAGGCCTCCAATTTCATCGCCTGAAGGGCGTCTCGTTCTTCCAACAACCGCAGGGCCTCACGCACAACCTCGCTCACCGAGTTGTACATGCCTTTTGCAACCTTTTGTTTTATATAATCTTCTAGTTTGGGTGTTAGGGATACATTCATGGTCTTACCCTCTAGTCAGGTTTCCGTTACTGCCGAGATTATAGCAATCTTTGCTAATTATTGTTATTGGCCGTTTGCAACGATTACGATTGCCACTGATGGTTGAACTGACGCAGTCCACCACGGAGCCGATCAATCAATGGGTATCCGCTAAGCGGTGGGGACGGCCAGTGAGACTGGTGGACGACACAATGGTGACATTGCCCGATACGTCCGTTAATCAGGAACGTTATCCTCAAGTGTCGAGCCGACGCCTCACTTTGGGCTTTCCGATATGCCGGTTTGTTGGGATTACACAGTGGGGGGGTACTGGAGTAAGTCCCTGAGGATACTAGATCACAAGACCAAGAAACTGTTTTGTCAAAATTCAAATATATGATATCATTGATTGCATTGTAATCAATGAATCAAAACCGAAAATTGACTATGGTTAGTATTACCATCCGCAAATTAGACGAACGATTGAAACAGCGGTTGCGGGTGCGCGCGGCACAGCATGGTCGATCCATGGAAGATGAAGCGCGTGAAATTCTGAAAAGTGTTTTGTCCGGTAGTAAACCAAATCGAAAGAATCTCGCCAGTTCCATTCAAAAGCGATTCGCTCCTAAAGGTGGGTTGGAGCTGGCCCTCGCACCTCGAGAACCGATTCGCGAGCCGGACATGATGGATTCATGATTGTTCTGGATACAAACGTACTATCCGAATTGATGAAGGGTGAGCCTGCGAAAGACGTATTTTCGTGGGTGGCGAGCCAACCGGCGGGCAGTTTGTTTACAACAACAATTACTGAAGCGGAGATCTACTACGGACTAGCACTTTTGCCGTCGGGTAAGCGGCGCACATTTTTTGAACAAGCGGTTACCGCCATGTTTCAAGAGGATTTCTCGGAGCGAGTGCTGCCTTTTGATAGTTCCGCTGCACAAGCGTATGCCATCATTGCCGCGAATCGACGCCGAACCGGGCGGCCCATATCACAATTTGATGCTCAGATCGGGAGTATCGCACTTTCTCGTGGCGCGGCAATAGCAACCCGTAATGCGACGGATTTCGATGATTGCGGTATAGAAGTTATCAACCCCTGGAATAATTGATGCAAAAAAGCCCGCGCACACAAACACAAAGAAATGCGGAGGGGAACGAACCGAATTAATCGGATGTTTACCAAAATCGAATGGATTATTAACTCGTAAGTCAACTATTCTGAAAAAGGCAAAATCAATCGAGTCTGACCCACTGCTGTCCCATAAACTGTCATAGCGCTATACAGACTTGAAACGGATGGGTATTGGGTGGTGGTTTATCGTTTTTGAGTAACGTGAGCAGGTCACGTTTTTGGAACAGGTTCAATTGCAACAATCGGAGTATTTGTTGCAACGAGCGATTCAGTCGACTGGCGAATTTCAAGTAGGCGAGCAATAGATAAACACACAAGGCGATCCAGATTTGTGTCATGACGGCGTTTTTCGTTGTCCCCAAAAAGGCCTTAATCTTTAAGTTCTGTTTAATCCATTTGAAGAACAACTCGATTTGCCAACGTTGTTTGTAAATGTCGGCAATGGTTTTGGCACTGAGCCGTGTGTGATTGGTGATAAAGTAATATTGTTTACGGGTAGCCGCATCGTAGTAACCCACCCGACGCACATCGGGCAGTTGTTTTTTACGCGAACGATCAGAAGTATAACGAATGATCTGATCGCTGGTCACGCCGCTGGAGCGATCCACGGCTAAGCGCTGGATCACCCGGTACTTGGCGTTGCTGCGCAGGCGGGTGACAAAGAAAACACCACGATTATTCAACGTCTTATACCACCCGTAATCGCTGTACCCGCGATCGAATACGACGATACTGCCCTGCGGCAATGTGAGTGTTTTGGCATAGTCACTATCGGACACCTTGCTATCGGTCAGGGCCACGAATGCCGGGATCATACCGCGATGATCCAGCCCCACTTGCAGCTTCATTGCCCCCTTGCCGAGCGCATAGTGCGACCACGGGAACAGTTTCAGCGATAAATCAATCAAGGTGGCATCGAGCGAATACAAGGGGTTTTTAAATCGAAACCCATGGCGTGGCGCTAACCCCTGACAACGCGCATACAGTTTGGCAAATAAGGCCTCGTATAACGAACACGGTTGGTGCTGATTCAATCGCGCTAACGAAGAACGGGCAATGCGCCCCGTGCCCAAATGGTATAAATGGGCACACTGCGCATCCATATTCGATTCCACATCGCGCAAACTCATGCGTCCCGATAATTGACCTAAAGCGAGCGCGATAAATTGAGACCAACGGCTGGTTTTGCGTAATGCACGACCCTGATGGTGTCGTTTGGCCAACGTCTCAAATTCATGTCGACACACCAGTTTAAGCAGTTGTGCAAAGACTGTGTTACGATGGGCCATCGCCTAATTCCTCCCGCGATATCAATGTTTTGTCACAAATCCATTGTAACAACAACGGCGGAATTAGGCGCCTTCCCCTTCCTCTTTATGGGACAGCAGTGAGGCTGATCGCATTGATCCTGCCATTGATCCTTGATCGATCTCACCACATGGCAAGAACTAATTGATAGGTATATTCATGATCAGCGACAAAGTAGACTTTGTTCGGTGAATCCGGCCACATGAATGTGAGTATTGGGTTGGCATTAATGTTCCAGGCTTTATTGACGTTTCTAATCAGGTTGTTGGCAGTCGTTGGGTGATTCTGTGTGCGATCATACCAAGTTGTCGATCCAAACCGTCCTGGCCCTTGGTATACAATCCGGGTTACAACATGGGGCGTTGTTGTAGATGGTAGTGCTCGTAAGCGCTGCCTGGCGGTATTTCTAACGTTGGCATGCCTTGCCATTCTGGCGCTCGAATTTCCGCGTGAGTCGTAAACAATACGGACAAATCCGTTACTACACTTCGGCACAAACAACCTGGGGCAGCCGAGTGCAGCACGATAGTCACGTACTAACTTTAGGTTTTTACCGACGTTACAACCTCTGACATAGATAATTACTTTTCTTTTTCGTAAAGCTATCAATTTCGATGTAAAATCAAGAACGTCGCTATCGGTCGCGACGTTCATGAGGCGTTTAAGGGTATCTAGATCGGATTGTATAGACCTTCGAAAACCAAAATTTGTCTCCTTGCCCTTGTTTTTTTCTAAGCGGTCCGCGAGTTTCGCTAGTTTTCCCATTGCTTGCCCAGGCTGACTGGGCATTTGCGACTGAAAGGGGAATAAGAAACCTCTAGTTTCAGTGCCATGTGTCGCAACAATATGATAGTTGTGGGTGCTTGCAATCAAATTGTCAATCAATTCTCCAAAGTTCCTAAAAGTTTTTATGTTGTCTGCTTGAAGAATCTTTGCGTAAGGACCGAATCTATCACCGCCGCCATTCGCATAGTATTCGCGGATGAGATTTCCGTTTCTCATATTGTCAAGCAAATGTACGTCAACTTTCATGCTGTTTTTCCCACTATTACCTGAATCCGTGACTTCGCGGCGTGCGCTGTAGTAGTTATCCTTCGTAGTTGCTGTTGTGTCCGATAAAGTCGGTGTGTCTGCAAACTCACCCAGAAAATGATACGCGCCGAGAGGTTAACGGGATCAGAATCGATTGATTTTTATCTTGGCACTTCATGTCATTCTCCCTGAAACCATTGAATTCTTTTATGAACATACGCGATCTCAAAACCAATTTCCTCATCCAAATGTGGGGGATTTGGGGTACGTCCCTAATTACTCTTTGATAGTTCCGCCGCACAAACGTATGCCATCATTGCCGCGAATCGGGCGGCCCATATCACAATTTGATGCTCAGATCGGGGGTACCGCACTTTCTCGTGGCGCGGCAATAGCAACCCGTAATGCCGCGGATTTCGATGACTGTGGCATAGAAGTTATCAATCCTTGGAGTCATTGAAACAAAAGCTCATGTGAGTAAACGCAAAGAAATGCGGAGGGGGATGAACCGATATTTCATCGTGGAATGCCATCGTTTGTATAGCCACCCGCCCAATTTGCACGTATATAGCTAGGTACTTGTCTTAGTGCGCGACGCAAGCGGGCAAAATCATTCCATGACAAACGAACCCCATTTCGAACCACCATGTCATGGTCCCGAACGATTCGTAGCGCCTCCATCAATTTTGGATCACTGCGAACACTGAAAGGTACACGGGGAGGCTTCTCTGCATATATCCTTTCTGCAATGTAACAAGCGGATTCTTCAACATAGACATTACCGTTGGAGCGTCTATAATCCATATAGGCATGTGTAGCTTCATGCACTATAGCAACTTTTGTAAGATTGTTGTCCACTGATTCCGAACTTAGGTAAAGTTTCTCGGATTCGTATTCAGACTCGATTGATTTACGTCTTGAGATTCCATCTCATGCTCCCTGATGTAGTTATCGGCTGATTTTTCTAAGAATACAAGATCCCGCAGCCAATTTCCTCATCCAAATGGATGATATTTGCGAACTAATCGCGAAAATACGGCGCTACATCAAATGAAATAACCAATCCGTAATCCGGTTGTGGCCCGGTTCGGTTGTGCCGGATTTGGAACGTCAAGCCGTCTACCTTTGGAACGGGGATGTCTTTTCCCGACAGAAAATCCAATATGCCTACGCGTGTTTGCCGATTGGTAAATACCGCCGTGAGCGCGCCGCCGCCTAACGTGATTGTGTGCGAAACTAATAGTACCCGTTCGCCGGTTGATGATTGGTTCCAACCGCGGCGTAGCTGACGGGCGATATCGTCGAGTACGCGATTAGCGGCATTGTTGACCGCAGGTATTTTCCACACCGCTTTTAAAACATCCCCCACCTCGCCGGCACGTGGTGTTTGCGGCCCGCGGCCTCTTGGTACTGCGGGTTGTGGCGATGCCGGGGCTTGACGCAACATCAGTTCAAGATCGGATTGCTGTAACGAAGACCAGTCCGGATTCAAAATGAGTGAACGCAAACGGGCACTTGCCGATTCGAATTGCAACCGGCGAATATCCGCCGCGATATCGGGATCCAGACGTAGTTGGAAGTCGCCGAGGCTTAATCTTTGTGGTCGCCATTGTAAATTAAAGTCGCTCATTTGAGTTTTTTACTCCATATTGGTAATGCTCTTTTATCCTTTTTGAAACTTTGATTCGTGGCGGCAAGTAAATCACTGATATGAATTGATCTAACTATTGTTCGCGAGCCGTGCTCGCTCCTACAAACGAACCAAAATATAATTCGCTTGACTGCTATTTACTCCTGCTGAGCCAGCGCTTCTGCCCTTCCTGGCGATCGTCACTCGCTGCTACCCTTGTGAGTGTTTTTGCGAGGCGAGGCGCTGCTCCCACTTCACCAAGTAAAATTGTACGCTTTACCGTTAGGGGAATCTTCACCCATTTGGGTGAAATTTACCTTGATGCGAGTTAGCGCTTTGAGATCGCCACGCCGCTTCGCGCCTCGCGATGACAGGCCTGGGATTGTTACGTTCCGCGACGTCCGGTGGCCGTCTTGGGGCGTTGCGTCGTTTCAATAACACGGCGTGCACCAAACAATTGACGCCATGGAATTGCCACTTTTTGGATGAATCTTGAACTTCGCGAAGTAGTTTGGTCATAGAGACATATCCTTACTACAATCATGAAGCCGGTTTTAAGAATTTGCTACTTACGTGATTTTTTCTGGATACGTAATCTGCGGAAAAATGTGGAAAATGTCACAGTTGCGCTTGGAACGGTGCGTTAAACTATGTCTGTCGCTTTGCGCACACCGCCCAACAAGCGTATATTTTGCACACCGCCTGAGTAGCATATAAATAATCCGGAACGATGACATGAATAAGGGATACGGGAGAAGATCTAAAATGCATGCAGGGTTTTTTGGATTTAACGCGCTGTTGTTCTTTGCGTTGCTGTGTTTTTCCACCTTAGCGAGCGCGCAATTCACCGAGTGCTTCGATCCGGACCCGACAGCCGCTAATGATGACTTAGTGTCAGTTGACGCGAATTCTCAAGGAAATAGTTTGGACGTGTTGGCAAACGACTCCCGGTTTACGGGTGGCGTTAACTGCCCGGCGTTCGGAGGTGGCAGCACAACAATAGCCGACGTTACACCCATGGTTGGCAGCGAAGGTGGGACAATCAATACCGATGGCTCCGCCCTTTTTTACACGCCACCACTGGGTAAGGGCGAAATTACTGAAACCTTCACCTACACGGCAAGATTTACCATTGTATTTGACGGCGGCGGAACCGAATCTATTACGGACACAGCGCAAGTAACCGTAACTGTCGGTCCTATAGGCTCCGTTGATGCTGTCGACGATCAATTCGATATTGCATCGGGCAGCGGCGCCGTGGATTTCGATGTACTGGCGAACGACAGTGGCAGTCCCGTTGTGATTACCACCGTTACCCAGGGCAGTAACGGTGGTGCGGTCGGCATTATTAGCGGCACCGCTATTCGTTATACACCGCCGGCTAACTTTCCCAATGCCTTCGTTGACACCTTTAGCTATACCATACAAGGCACGGGTCCATTGCAAGGCAGTCAAGACACGGCTGTCGTCACGGTGCGTGGACCCGATGCGCCACCGGCAGATTCTATCGCCGCGCGGGACGACAATTTCCAAATTAATGCTAGCGCCGGACAAGTGGAACTGAGCGTGCTGGACAACGATGTCGGCGACAATCTGGTCATCAGTTCCGTGAACGGGAACGTACGCGGCCGAATCGGCCGGACAGGTGATGGACGCCGAATTGTCTACGTCCCACCCGCTAATCTAGTCGGCAATATCACGGAATTATTCTCTTATACCATTGCGACGAGAAGTAGACAGCCATCGGGAGCGGTAAAGCTGCGACCGACTTCTGCGGTGGTGAAACTCACGGTCTTAGGCGGAAATGCGTTGACTCCTATCGGTCAGGTACCCACCTCATCGATTGGCAAAATCAAGAGCGACTTGCCCATTGCGCGGGCAGTTGAGAATTTGTGCGATTTACTCACCTTTCGCAACGACCCGAGAACGTTTGCGAACGATCCGCGGCCGCCGGGCGGCCTCAGCGCCGCGCAACAAGATCTGCGTCAGTGTGCTTGCGCGATTGTCAATGAGTCCGATGTGGGCCGGCAGCGCAACGCCATTAAGCAATTATCGGGTGGACAACATCAATTCAGCGATACCGTGTTACGCTTTGCGAAAGCTAACGCCGGGGTCATACAAAGACGTCTGTCAGAGCTGCGGACACTGGCCACCGGTGGGACCGCATCGCCACTTAGTAGTCTAGCATCAAAAAATCGAGAGCTTCTGGTTGAAAACGATTTGTCGCGGCAACGTGGCTCTACCGATATCTCCCGTTTTAATGATTCTCGTAGCAATCCTTCCTACGACGAGTATGATCAAAAGGCGGTGGCTGAAATAGACAACCCGTCGGTATTCGACACGCTCTCAGTAAATACCAACTCCACCTACATGAGCTTTCCGTTGGGCGGTGGTGCAGGTGATACGGACAACGGCTTGTTTGGTAACCGGTGGGGTATATTTGTCTCCGCAAGTAGTGGAAATGGAGATGGGGACGATGCTGAGTTTGAGTTTGATTTCGATTCCTATGACGTTACAGTCGGTATCGATAATACCCGCCCGGGCGCTGAAAGGACGTGGGTATTTGGTGGAGCGCTCAGCGCCGGTAGCGTTGAAACCGAAGCCGACGGCGGTGCCGGCGAAACCAAGTCCGACAGTGTGGGTGTAACCCTGTATGGCGCCTTGTTCGGCACCAACGGATGGTATCTCGATGCGGCGTTGGATATTTCACGCAGCGATATTGATATAGATAGGGTGGTTAACTTCACCGCCAGTGGCAAAAGTGTGTTTCAAACTTCCAGTGGCGATACCGAGGGGGACGAACTCGGACTCAGCATCGGTGGCGGTAAGGAATTTAATGTGGGTGCCAATACGGTTTCCGCGGATATTCGATTGCAATATATCGATGGCAGTGTCGATGGTCTCACAGAGAACATCGTAGGTCAGGATAATGGCTTTGGCCTTGCGCTACAGACTGATGATTTCGATATCGAGTCGTTCCGATCCGAAATTGGAATTCAATTTACTCGTGCCATCAGTACCAAATTCGGTGTCGTGTTACCTTTTGCCGGTGCTACCTGGATTCATGAGTTTGAAGACCGCGGCTCGGATATTCCGGCACGGTTTGTCGTCGATCCGTTTAGTAACGAATTTAACCAACTCGAAGAAGACGCACCCGGTGGTAGTAACCGGCCAACTTTGTTTGTGATTCCGGGGGATGAAAATGATTCCAACTACGCCCGCTTGTCCCTGGGTTCGTCTTTTAACTTCGCCGGTGGCAAAAGCGCCTGGTTTTCCATCGACACGGTCGCCGGTTTAGACGATATCAACTCCACTCGATACACCGCGGGATTTAGATGGGAGATTGGAAAGTGATGCTGCAAAGATAAGCGGCAATCGCGTAGAACGTTGAACGGTTGAATAGTGGGGATACATGACGACATACCGCCTCAAAACTAAAACGTATTTCATCGTCGCCTATTTACCTACCCCTACAGGTGTTGCGGAATATGTGGCCGTAGCACCGGCTGAGAAGCGAGCAGACGGCTGCGACCGAAATGTACATGTGACGCAAACAAGGCATAGTTATCCGAATTGTGCATCCGTTTTGCATGTGGCAGCTTCATAGCGTCATCGCGATATCCATGATCTGTGATTCTCCGTTCTTTCGACTCATCGTCGACAAAATGGATAAGTTCATGAAATAAAATATGCGTACGATGATCAGATAAAGCATTATCCATCTTTCCACACAAATAGACATGTCCGGAATGCACTGCCGGATGGGCACGATTGGTATCTCCTCGCTGCATGGGGCTGTAGGCAAACCACTCCTTACCTAACGGGTCAATTGTAAAAATCGATATCCCGAAAGGGTTCCCTCCGGTTATCGGGCTGGGACGACGGATGAGAACCCCGCGCACACGCGAAAAGGTCGTGCTGATAAAACTGAGTTTTTCCAGCTTGACCCCACGTGAAAGTTTGTCGAGCGCAAAATGGAGGTTGGCCAGGTCATACGCTCGTTTTGAAGTCGTCAACCCACTTGAGCTAAGCATGACAAAATCCCTGGCTGCTTGGATCTTGCGCAGACCCTTGCTCGCCATTGCCATTAAATCCGGCATTGAGTGAATCACTGCCGCAAGACGGATTTGATTGCGTTCGGCCAGAGCCCGCTTGGGAACTTCATTCATTTTCTTGAGGGTTGGCCCGTTGGGATCGACGCGCGCATCTCTAGCCGTTTTGTGGAAAATCTGAAAACGCTTAATCGCTCCGATTGTAAGTGGACCAATAATGCTGTCTTCGGCTAGGGGGGGTAGTGGACCACCATCTTTCGGAGCAATTAGATTCAGCAATTGTTGAATCTTAAGTACATCGTTTTTTAGGTTGTGACCACCCTGGCCAACAGATCTTTCGATCTGCCAGGCCGAAATACCCTCTTCGAATTTGTAAGCCTTACAAGCCTTGCCTGTATTTGCACGAACCAGCATTTTCTCCTCCGTAGTAGTGTAGGTAAAAGACCCCAAATTAAAGTCCGGTCTATCTCCGGTTATATTACTCCCAGCATAGCCGGGCGCTTATTGAGTGACGCCCTCAAAGAGTTTTTTCTTTTGCCCAAGGCGCTATATCCTCAGACTCATTTGGTCTCGTATTATGTCATTGACCTCCTGAGTGCGTATGTATTCCCTTACCATCTCCTCATCCAAACCTATTCGAGCCTCCCGGCATAGCCGAGGGTTTACCTAAGGAATGTCTATTCCCGACAAGAAATCCAAATAATCTGCGCAAACGAGCACCGGCTGGTTCAAATTGGTGCCGGCTAATTTCTGCGATGTCAGGATCCAAACGTAACTGGAAATTGCCCAGGCTTGCTCTATTTTGCTGCTACCGTAAATTGAACTCACTCGTCGCAACGCGACTTCTATATTGGTATCCGGCCGACTCTCTTTTCGTGTCGACATTCTCGTCCTCCACACTACTATTTTGTTTCATTCGAATTGTACGAGGGCTTGCCAGATAAATCGTCATCTGCCTGGGTGATATTCGAAGCGCAAGAATTCACTCATTGACTAATTCGATCATAGTGTACCGCCCCTAACATACTACGTGATAGTGCATAATAATGATAAGAAAACAATAAGTTCTGCAAACAGAGGAATACGGGTTGGGTCGTATTAATGGGAAACGGCATATTTATCAGCTACCGCCGGGATAGCAGCCAATGGGTCAGCAAAGCGCTTGACGATGCGCTTGGCGCACGCTTTGGCCCGAGGAATGTTATCAAGAGCGCTACGATTCTGTCCGCCACCGACGATCAGGCGGCGTTTGTACGAGCCGATATCAAGGCCTGCGCCACACTGATCGCGATAATTGGCCCGGATTGGCTATCCTTCAAGAATTCAGATGGTGTCTCTTGCCTTGACGATGACAACGATAATATTCGTCTGGAAATAGCCAGCGCTCTGTCTGGGCAGGTTCCTGTCATCGCCGTACTGATTGACGGAACCGAATTGCCACCCAGTGATAGTTTACCGGAGGATCTGAAATCGCTCGAAAATTGCAAAGCCTTGGAAATTCGTTCGGAATCCTTCGATGCCGATGTGGATCGATTAATTGATTATTTACAACAGGATTTGGGCATCGCTTCGGATTTTCTTTCCATTCCGGGCTACCGGATTTTGAGCACTATCGGTGAAGGTGGGATGGCGCATGTTTATCTGGGTGTCCAAGAAGCGCTTGAGCGGGAAGTGGCGATCAAAGTGCTAGCGTCCGAGTTTGTTGCCGACAAGGAATTTTGTGACCGGTTTGTCAACGAGGGCAAGTTAATCGCCAAACTTAATCATCCCAACATCATCACGATTTACGACAGCGGTGTGCAACAGGATTATTATTTTCTGATTATGGAATATGTTGCGGGGGGCACACTGACTCGGCGACTCAGAAAAGGAGCGCTGCCCCTTGACATCGCTATTAACATTATCGAACAGATAGCGAATGCGCTTGAATTCGCCCATCGGAATAACTTGATCCACCGGGACGTCAAACCGGCAAATATTCTATTCCGTGACGATGATAGTCCGGTGCTAAGCGATTTCGGGGTAGCTAAAGCATTGGACGCGCAATCCGAGATGACCCGGGTAGGTATGATGATTGGCACACCCAGTTACATGAGCCCGGAACAAGCCGTAGGTGGAGAAGTCACTCCCCAATCCGATCTGTACAGCCTGGGCGTTGTGTTTTACAAAATGTTGACGGGTCAGTTGCCCTTTGGCGGTAAAACCAGTGCGGACGTCATTACCAAAGTCATGAATACACCCGTACCGCCGTTGCCGACAAAATTCGAAAAACTGCAACCAATTATCGATAAATTGCTGGCCAAAAGTCCTGACCAGCGCTACGCGGACGCCGGGCAGTTAATAACCGCTTTAAAACGCTATAAGCGCGAATTAGGCGAAGCGGAAACAAAAATATCTCCGGTCGCGTCAATCGATACAGTACAAGATGTTAGTACGCCGTCGGCGAAGTTCATCAGACCAAAGTTGTTCCCGAGTGTCGTGGCGGGTCTAACCATATCGATCGCCATTGGACTGGGTGCTTTTGTTCTGTTACGTGATAAGCCGCCGGAACTTGATCCACAAATCATAGCGCAGATTAAAGAACTGACCGAATTGGCAGAGGCTAATTTCGCCATGGCTATGTTGACAGAGCCGCCGGGAAGCAATGCCTATGACGTTTACGTGCAAATACTTGAACTCGATCCTTCCAACGAAAACGCGAAAAAAGGCATCCAGCGAATAGCGGATACGCTGCATCAATTCGCACAGGAACACATTGACAAAGGTGAAACCGGCCAAGGCGCGACGTTGATTGTACAGGGTTTACGTGTTCAGCCCGAACATAAAGGTCTGTTAAAACTGCGGGATCGCCTTCAACTACCTCAAAATACGAATTAACGAGATAGATTCCATTTGCCGAATCGGGCACTCATTCATTTCGTCGGCATGAATCGCCCCGGGATTGTCGGAGGCTAAACCCTTTGAGAGGATTAGCCAATGAAGAAACAACCGACCTATTTACCCGAAGTACGGGAACGCGCAGTTCGATTGGTGTTCACCAGCGAACAAGACCATGCATCGCGCTGGGCAGCCACGCAATCAGTAGCCAGCAAAATAGGCTGTACGCCAGAGACGCTGAGGAAGTGGATTCAACGATCTGAGATTGATCAGGGCATAAGATCGGGTGTGACATCAGATCAAGCCCACTACACAAAAGCGCTTGAACGAGAAGTGCGAGAGCTGAAGCGGGCCAATGAAATTCTACGTAAGGCAGCGGCTTTTTTCGCCCAGGCGGAGTTCGACCGCAAAGCGAAATAATGGTGTCTTTCATTGATCAACATCGATCGATCTACGGTGTCGAGCCGATCTGTGCTGTATTGCCGATTGCACCGTCGACGTATTACAAACACAAATCAAATGAACGTGATCCAGGCTGTCGTTCAGCACGTGCGAAACGGGACGATGAACTCAAGGTGCAGATTAAACGGCTGTGGCATGAGAATAACGACGTGTATGGTGCGGTTAAAGTTTGGCGTCAGTTACACCGTGAAGGGATTCAGGTCGCACGCTGCACGGTAGAGCGATTGATGCGCAAATTAGGACTTGCGGGCGTCAGACGGGGTGCACGTTGCAAAACGACAATTCCATCAACACATGACGAAAAACCCTTGGATCTGGTTAATCGGCAATTTACAGCCACACGTCCCAATCAACTTTGGGTGACTGATCTGACGTATGTGGCCACCTGGTCTGGATTTGTGTATGTGGCCTTTGTGGTGGATGTGTTTGCGCGTTTCATCGTCGGCTGGCGTGTCTCACGTTCACTACACACCGACAGCGTCATGGATGCGTTAGAGCAAGCCTTATGGGCCAGAGGTAAACATACCGGTCTCATTCACCACAGTGATAGGGGCAGTCAATATTTATCCATTCGATATAGTGAACGATTAGTCGAAGCAGGCATTAAAGCTTCCGTTGGCAGTGTTGGCGACTCCTACGACAATGCGCTGGCTGAAACCATTAATGGCCTTTATAAAACGGAAGTCATTCGTCACAAGGGACCCTGGAAAAGTATTGATGAAGTTGAGCGTGCCACACTTGATTGGATCGATTGGTTTAATAACAGACGACTGCTTGAACCGATTGGACATATTCCGCCTGTAGAATATGAAATGATGTACTATCAACAAACCGAGTCAAACAAAGCGGCATGACTCAAACAAAACAGTCTCCGATAAACTCGGGGCGATTCAGCATACTGATAATCATATTTCTTGTCGGTTGTGCCACTCCCGCCTTTCGTATGGATCGGCTCGCATTGGATCTTGGTTTTGCAAAATCAATTGTTACTGGGACTGATTTCAAACACGTTATTTACTCAAATAACTCTCCTTTTGATGACGTAGTTCACGTTTATGTTGGTGGCGACGGTACACCCTGGTTGAACAACCGTTATGTGTCTGTAGATCCAACGCCACGTGATCCTGTCAGTTTGCGTTTGATGGAAACAGACACCAAACCTAGCATTTACTTAGGGCGACCTTGTTATAACGGCTTATTCGATCAGAAGGCGTGCACACCATGGTTTTGGACTCACGGCCGCTATTCGGAACAGGTCATCGATTCGATGGGAGTGGCACTGAGAACTGTTCGGGCAAGTTATCCTAAACACCGATTATGGATTATTGGCTATAGCGGTGGTGGCACACTCGCTGTGTTACTAGCTGAACGATTTACAGATGACACAGATGTTGTTATCACGGTGGCGGGAAATCTGGACATCGAACAATGGACTCAATTACACGGCTACACTCCGCTTACCGGCTCCCTCAATCCAATATCACGGCCTCCGCTACCGGTACAAGTTCGCCAACTACACTTGATTGGCGGCCGTGACAGGAATGTCATAGAGGAGACAACACGAGCTTATGTTGCCAAGTTTCCGGCCGCGGAAATGGTTATCTACTCCGACTTCGATCACTCGTGTTGTTGGGCGGATGCATGGAGCGAGATTTTAGAGCGCTTTTAGTCATCGCGAGCCTCATCAGCAACGTGACGATCTCGTGTTCACTTGAGGTTGGATTGAGATTGTGTCGGCGCCCCGCCTTGCAATGGTATATCGGACATTACATTGAACGAGTGCTGCGAGTGACGTATCCAGTTATATCATTCGCGAGCTTCGCTTGTTCCTACAGCTAACTGCTGAAAGCCGACAACTTCCCTATCGTGGCAAAGCGTCGCTCTTATAGGCTAAACGTTAGATAACCGACTGCCGTTTAGAATTCCCAACGATAGCCTGCTGACAAAGTATAACTAGAAACATCTTCAAGGCCCAACAATATATCCAGGGCGATAAACGCCGATTTGCCACCAGCGAACTGGGCGCTGGTGCCGCCTCCTAGACGGAAGTAGTCTTCGTCCGGTTCATCTGTCGGAATGATGAAGATGGTCGGCGCGTCTCGCGGGGTCGCGCCATTGACAAAGGTTCCGCTCGACTGCTGGAAACCTGCGCTAAATGGATCGAATGCGAATCTCGCCCGAATTTCATCCGCATCGTCTTCAAACTCATGAATCCACTCGCCGCGTATGAATGGTTGAACAACGCCTTTCTGCGTACTAATCGCTTTTGATGCCTGCACTCGTAGCGTAGACGTTAACGATTCGATATCCTGGTCATCGATCTCCAAGGCCATGCCCACGCCCGGCGCGTTTGGATTAGACATTTGTTCCGTAAAACCATCCACTTCCCCATCGAGAAAATCGAGACGACCGGCGATATTGATCAACCAACTGTTGCGATTGTGGTCTTTGCCAACTTCGATACTGGCAAACACTTGGTCACCATCTGTATCGCCCTTGGCGGCTTGCCGCACTGGCGTGGTAGCGCGAGTGGGAGATAACCCGGCCACATAGTCCAAATCGCGTTCCGTCTCGAAGTCGCTTGATCCTATTCCGGCGGTGGCGGCGACATAGATTCCGTTGGGGAAGTACCGTGATCCATATCCGGTCAATGTCACACCGTCAGCATCGACCTGTCCACCCACACTGTTAGTTCCATTATTATCTATATCCGCATCCGTGTTACCGACGCCCAAAGCGACACCAACAAAACCGTATTCGCTCAAGCGGTAGTCCACACCGACCGTGAGGTCTAACGAGTCGAAATCGAAACCCGCTTCACGGTTAGTTTGATCCTTGTCGCCGGTGCCGATTGATCCATTGACGAATAACCCCCAAGACCCAAATTCATCACCAGCACCACCACCGGTTTGGTAGTTAAACGTTAAGGGAACATCCCCGTGAGTGGGAACATTGCTTGACTCAATACCCGCGATAGAAAATATCGGTGATTCTATCGATGCAGTGCGTAATGCACGCAATCGCGCGCCAATCCTCGAAAGTTGCGCGGTAGACAATTCAATTGAACCGGTCCGCATTGTCGCCACTTCGTCAGCAGTGAGCTGACGTAATGCGTCTTGTTGGTTTCGACCACCCAACGAGTCAACAATGACATCGGTACACCGATCAGTCAAATCTTTTTCTTCTCGGGATTGGCGAGTTTCAGTATCCGGTGATGCTCGAAACACGAGTTGTGGGCAGAGGTTTTCGATACCTATGCCAATGTTAATTTCCAGATCGTTATTAATGTTGCCTACCAACGCGTTCGCTCTAGGCGAATTTGATGTATTTTCACCGGCCGAGATTTGCGCATTCATAATAAAAGCTAACAAACCCGCAAAACAAGCTAATTTTGTTTTTCCTCTATATTTTTCCTCTGGTGTCATGTAACTTCTTCCTCCCGTTTCAAAAGCAGTTCAAGTCAGTATCCCACGATGCATTCCAAAACGCCATCCGCACAACGCTGTTCTGTGAATTATTGCACAAAACAAGTATAAATCCTTTCACTGACTCCGGCGGCATAGGCAGATAAGCTGTGCGTTAGTATGGGTTCTGCTTTCAGGCGTTTCAAACACCTCAGGAATGGTATAATAACCGATCTTGGGGAAGCACATTGACAACCGTCGATGGAGGTTATGATGTGGTCATTCAATCAGTATAAATCCACTTTATTCGCTTTCGCGTCAAGCGCTGCAGTCACTGTGTCCTGCTCGCTATTGGTATTACCCGCGCCGGCCCATTCGGCAAGAAAAGTTGAGGTTGAAAAACTATTTGTCGTCGACTGCCTGCTACCCGGGCAGGTGCGGCGATTGGGTGCCAATATGAATTACTTAACACCACGCAGGCCGATCAAAACGACTGCAAGAGATTGTGAAATTCGCGGTGGCGAATACGTCGAATACGATCGTGCAGACTATGCCACATCGCTGAAAATTTGGCTGGCACAAGCGAAAGAAGGCGATCCGCAGGCACAAACTTATGTTGGAGAAATCTATCAAAAAGGTCTTGGGCTACCACCCGATTATGTGACCGCCGCGGCATGGTATCAGAAAGCCGCCAATCAGAATCACGCGCCGGCGCAACTCAATCTGGGTTATTTATACGAAAAAGGGCTCGGGGTCGAGCAAAACACGATAGAAGCGCTCAATTGGTATCGCAAGGCATCAGGCCTGACCGATGACGATTTACAATTCACATCCACTGTAGCAGCAACCGTGGCGGCAAAAGATCGCCAAATCGAGGCAATGCGCCAGCTTAGCGATGAACAACAAGCGCAGATACGCCAACTGAAGTCTGAACTAACCACGGCGCAACAGTCTCTGGACAACAGCCAGCGCGAATATCAGGAAACGCAACAAAAATTAGCCGATGTGCGCTCACAATTAGCAAACGTCGATACGCCCGTCGTTGTGTCATCTGAGGATGTTGAGAAATTGCGCAAAACTTTACAGGAACGCGAATCCGAGTTGACCGCAAAGCAAGAAGAACTTACCACTTTGCAATGGCGCCTAACGGTCACGGAACGCATAGCGACAGATCGGCAAAGTGAACTGGATGCCAATCAGGAAAATTTGCAAACACAACTCCAGGAATCGCAAAGCTTGACCAATGCGTTGCAACAGCAACTCGCTCAAACGAAACAACAGTTAGCAATGGCGCAAGAAAGTTTGCGCGAGAAAACGCAAGACAAAAGCCTGGCAGCGAAACTTCAGAACGCGGAAAATGAACGACAATCTCTTGAAACTGAAATTCAACGACATGAACAAGAAGCGCGGAACCTGCGTAATCAACTCGCTTTAGTCACTGCGGAACTGGAACAAACGCGCAATATTCTGAACGAGTCCAAAACCTCGGATGCGGAATTAAACCAAAGATTGGAAGCTTCCGAAAAAGAGCGTCTGCGACTTGAACAAGCCCTGTCACAAAACCATGGAAAGGAAGATTTACTGCGTGCCCAACTACGCGAAGTGAATGAGGACATAAACATTGCGTTGGAACTCGCACGAAATCAAAACGCCGCACTTGTTATCCAAATAAAGGAAACAGAATCGCAAAAAGAACAACTTGCCGCTCAACTAAAAGAGCAAGAAAGCCAAAGCGAGACCTTGCATCAAGGTTTAACGATTATTAAGCAACAATACGAACAGGCGAAAACGGAACTAGCGCTGCGGCAAAATGCAGTAGACGAGCAGCGACAAGCTCTGTTGGAACAACAGCAGAAGGTAGAGCAACTTACCGGCGAACTTGAAAAACTACGAGGGGACAGTGCTCGGAGACTGGATGAACTGGCCAAATACTACGAATCCTTGTTGAAAGAACAAGAGCAAAAATTGACGCAACAACGTGAAGAAATCGAACAACATCGTAGAACTTTGGAACAGGCCGAACAGCAACAACCGGCCGTTACCGACCTGGCAGGACCTACCATAGAACTCATCGAACCACTGGTGTCCGTTACGCGGGGAAGCAGCGCACCGGTTGCCAGCCTCTCTTCGGATATCGCCGAGAGAAAGATTGTTGGAAAAGTCATAGCACCCAGCGGGTTACTCTCGTTTACCGTAAACGATAAACCCGAAACGGTCGCCGCGAACGGAATTTTCTCATCGATGGTGCCGGTAACAGGTGAATCGACCCCGGTCGTGCTCGCCGCGATCGATACACAGGGCCAACGCGCCAGTCTCGACTTTACGCTGCGCAAAGCCAATCTCGCTAGTTCAGCCGAAACTACCGTCAATCAAGACAATAAAACGTCGCGTGGCCGGATTAAGATTGCAGGACTCGGGAAATACTACGCATTGGTCATTGGAAACAATAATTACTCGAATTTCCCCAAGCTGAAAGCCGCGTCACGGGATGCGGAGGCCGTAGCAAAAACGCTCAAATCCAAATATGGTTTTAAAACCAAATTAGTCATCGATGCGGACCGGTACACCGTCATGTCGGCTCTCAACGAGATGAGGGAAAAAGTGACCAGCGAGGATAATTTGCTCATCTACTTTGCCGGTCATGGTGAGCTAGAAGAGTCCGCGGTGCCACGGGGTTACTGGTTGCCTGTAGATGCCGAAACCAACAGCAATGCAAACTGGATATCCAACAGCGCAATTACTGAATTTATAGAAACTATTCCGGCGAAACATGTACTCGTCGTCGCGGACTCCTGTTACTCCGGAACACTGACGCGATCCGGTATGGCTCGTTTGGCCATGGGTATGACTCCAGATGAACGCGCCAAACATATTTCCGTGCTTGCAAAACGCCGTGCACGTATTGTCATTACCTCCGGTGGTTTAAAACCTGTGCAAGACAGCGTCGGTGGACAACATTCGGTGTTCGCACAAGCTCTACTGGACTCATTGCGCAAAAATGAAGACATTATTGATGTGTGGGATCTATTCAATAACGTGCGTTCATCAATGCAAACCGTGGTCGGCGAACTCGGTTTGGATCAAGAACCGAGTTACGCACCCATCCAACACGCTGGACACGGTGGCGGTATGTTTTTCTTCGTGCCGGCGTAAAAAAGTTTTCATAAGCGTTGCCAATAATCCGGACGACCAAAGGATAAGGGAAAGAACGATAACGAACCCCAACACCACGGGAGGGCCTCAAATTGACCTGGTTCAAAAACCGATAAATACAGCGCGGGGACTATCAACAATCCCGTTGAAAAAGCATTGTACAATCATTGGTTGATTGCGGGTTTTGCTATTGCGATTATCCATACTACGGATGATTACACGCAACAAATGTGTCCCCGATGCCAAATGGTTGCCCACTAGATGACATTCTTTTCTGCAACAACGATGTTTCTGGCGAACCAGTCGTGGGTTATGCGCCCTTGTTAAACCCCCCAGTTGAACTACCAGAGTCCTGGGCCGTTCCACGTGCCGCGTGAAACATGGATTTGCTCCTTCGACTCAGTTGCTCAGAATGCACGCCTGAGGAACTGGAAAAACCCCTGGGAGTTAGGAAAACGGTACTGATGCCCCCGAACCCAGTGAATTGTAGCTAACGGGAGCATTGATTTACACCTATTACAACAAGCTTAATCGCACGCAACAACGGATTTACGATCGTAGCGACAACATTGTGTCGATTCCCGTGGCTGCGCCGGAGCACTACCACGATGACATATGGCAAATAAATACATCTTTGCAGGTAGACGACCGCGCTGGTGTAGAACGATTTTGTAATTTCCTAGCCCGACGCTTGACTAAATCTTTATCGACACCGCCGGTTAAGATCATGGTCAAAACAAAACGTCCGAGTAATAACTACGGCGAATTACACGGGCTTTACCAACCGGCGGACAAGGGCGGCGCGGCAACCATCACCCTTTGGATGCGTACAGCACAACGTAAACAAGTCGTAGCAGTGCGTACTTTCTTGCGCACTTTGCTACACGAGCTTTGTCACCATCTGGACTACGAATATCTGAAGCTTGCCGATTCGTTTCACACCGAAGGTTTTTACAAACGCGAGAGCAGTCTGTTTCAACAGCTCACACGCGACATCGACCTCCCATCCAGACGCAGAAAATCAGACTGAATCCGCTACTCTTCTTCCGGGTGCTGAAAAGCATCCGACAATCTCTTTTGTATTTCCGCCGGCGCCGGTTCATAGGAACTGAAGTCCATTGTGAACGAGCCTTCGCCCCCGGTAATGGATTTCAAGCGCGACTGATAGTCGTCCATTTCCGCCAACGGTACCTGACCCGTGATTAGTACCATATTGCCGGGTAGTGCGTCGGTGTTGTTGACACGACCACGCCGGGAAGACAAATCGCCGGTAAGGTCGCCCATGTTCGTATTTGGGGCTGTAATCTCGACATCGACAATGGGCTCCAACACTACGGGTTTGGCCTTGGAAACGGCATCAATAAACGCTTTTTTGCCCGCGGCGACAAACGCGACCTCCTTCGAATCTACCGCGTGATGTTTGCCGTCGTATACAGTCACCCGTACGTCTTGCATCGGAAATCCCGCGAACGCACCGTGATCCAGCACCTGGCGCACGCCTTTTTCGACGGCGGGAATAAACGTTGAGGGAATAACACCGCCGACAATCTTGTCTACGAATTCAAAACCGGAACCCCGTGGCAATGGCTCGACACGCAAGAATACTTCGCCAAATTGACCGGCCCCACCGGTTTGCTTTTTATGCCGACAATGTCCTTCGGCTTTGCGTGAAATCGACTCTTGATAAGGAATGGTCGGTGGCGACGTTTCAACCTCGACATTGTATTGATCATGCATTTTTTCAATGGCAATACGTAGGTGTAAGTCACCCAAACCGCGCAATACCGTTTCGTTAGCCGCCGGGTTACGTTCTAAGCGCAAACACGGATCTTCCTGTACCAGTTTTTGCAGTGATTCGGATACTTTTTGTTCTTCGCCACGGCTTTTTGGCGTGATAGCCAGTCCCACCATCGGACGCGGCAAATCCAATGGACGCATGTGGATGAAATCTTCGTCATGGGAATCGTGTAACACCGCGTCGTATTCCAATCCCTCTACTTTGGCCAGAGTACGAATATCTCCCGGTATTCCACTGGTGGCTTCATTGTTGTCCCTGCCTTGAGGCGCATAGTAGTTGCTAACCTTAATCGCTTTGCGCGCATCGCCGATAAACAACTGGCTGTCTTTTTGCACAGTCCCTTGATGCACCCGCAACATACCGACCTTACCGACAAAAGGATCAAATTCGACTTTGAAGACGTGTGCCAAGGCGTGTTTATCTTGTTCGGGCACAACTTCCACGGGCTTAGCTTCGTCCCCTTCACCATTGACGAATGGCGGAGGGTTACCCTCAGCCGGATTCGGCATCAACTTCGATGTGACATCCAGCAACTCCTTTATTCCGGCACCACTCACCGCGGAGGCAAAACACACCGGCACCAGATGACCCTCGCGCAAGGCTTGTTCGAATGGGTCGTGTAACTGATCTGGAGCCAGTTCGCCCTGCTCCAAATACACTTCCATGAGTTTTTCGTCGACTTCCACGGTTTGATCCACAATCGCAGTATGCGCATCGGCAACGGAAGAAAAATCCGAATCCCCTGTAGGATTGAAAAAACAATCGACCACTTTAGAAGCGCTGTCGGCAGGCAAGTTCATGGCGAGGCATTCCGTTCCGAAGGTCTCGCGAATCTGACCATACAATCCGGCGAGATCGACACCGTCCGCATCGATTTTATTCACAATGATGATGCGGCATAATTTTCGGGCGGCTGCCCAACTCATCAGGCGACGAGTCATGGACTCGATGCCGGTCTGGGCGTTAATAACGACGGCGACAGTCTCCACCGCCGGCAGTACGCTTAAGGTGGCGCCAATAAAATCAGGGTAACCCGGCGTATCAAGAATATTGACATGACAGCCATCATACTCAAGGGAAGCTAATGATGCCGTCAACGAGTGTTGATGTGTTTGCTCGAGTGGATGGTAGTCGCTTACCGTTGTGCCCTTCTCCACACTACCCAGTGACGGAATGACGCCTGCATTGTGCAAAAGTGCATCGGTAAGCAGGGTTTTGCCGGCGCTGGCATGCCCCACCAGCGCAATGTTTCTGATGTCAGCGGTCATATAATCAGCCATATCCCGCAATTCCTCCGTATTTATTCAGTTAAACAGTTGACTCAGCGGAGGTCGTGGCCGTTGCGACGTCGCTAAAGTCGGTCGGTTCGTCAATGGCCACTTGTTGACACATCGGACGCCCGGCCCGTTTACTTCCTGTACCTATGTCCTGGTTAGTTGTTTCAGGCCCCTGACACGGTCCGCACACCCGAGCTTACCGGAATGACCGGGTAAATCAATAACAATCCTCGTGATCAATACTACATTCTTATTCAAAATGGTTGCACACCGGCGTGGTCTTCCTTATGGTTACACTCCTGGATTTTCAGTGGAGTAAACACACCATATGACGAAATCGATATTGTTTTTTTTGCTTGTGCTGGTTGTTCCAGCCAGCGACGCACTGGCTCAGGGCGACATCGACAACGGCCGACAAAAGGCGTTTACCTGCATGGGATGCCATGGCCTTAATGGTATGCGTAATGCCTATCCGGGCTACCATGTGCCGAAACTCGGCGGCCAGCACGCACAATACATTGCCACAGCCCTTGAGGCTTATCAGAACGGTGAGCGTTGGCACCCCACGATGCAGGCGCATGCCGTCACCATGACAGAACAAGACATGGCTGACATCGGTGCTTATTTTGAATCATTGGCAACACAATAAATAACAACTTCACGCATCGGAGCGTTGCATGAAAAAATCACGAATTAGCTTTGTTTTTATGTCTTTCTTGCTATTGCCAGTGGCGGCGTCGGCCGGAGGTGACATTGCCGCCGGTAAAGAAAAATCCGCGACCTGTGTACCCTGTCATGGTGAAGACGGCAACAGTACGGACCCCTCATTCCCAAAATTGGCGGGCCAACACGCGGACTATATCGTTCAGGCTTTGAAAGATTATAAATCGGGCAAACGTAAGAATGCCATCATGATGGGCTTTATGAACATTACTGAACAAGATATGGAAGACCTCGCCGCTTATTTTTCAGCGCAAGACGGCGCGTTACATACACCCACCAACTACTAGAAACACCGCAGCATCGAACTTACTGGGGCCAAGCGTCACGACCATGTTGCGCTTAACCCCGGCCAGTTCTGTTTGGCCGTTGAGTTGGACATTCACGCAGGACGAATACGTCCACCGATGATCGAACAATCGGATGCCGAAAACCAAACACCCGCATCCGCCGGCACAAGCCACCTATGCCCTGGGCGGTATTTTCAAGGTGTGAACACGGCTAAATTCGAAAGCACTATGAGCCGATTCACAGCTTTGATGTTATTGTTCAGCCAAGGTGTTTGGGGTGAATGAGTAAAATCATTGGCTGAAAATCCGCACTCCAATGAAACGGCGAACAAAAAATACACCGATGTGCCGGGATGGCGTTCATGGCGCTTGGAGGGTGCTTCCACTGAAGATACCTAAAACCTTAATACGATAGGCGCGCGTGTAAATAATAAATACAATCCGAAAACTAAAAAACCGATAAACATTACCAACGTCCATCCAGGGATGCTTAGCCCGAGGAAGCTCCACAAGGTTTCGGCGCACTCCCCCGACCCGGACAGTACTTTGCGAAATACGTCCAGTATGGGCAAGGTATCGAGATAATAATCCAGACCGGGCCCACATTCCGGCACTTGATCCGGTGGCAGATTTTGGAGCCAGACGTGCCGGCCCGCTAACCCTATACCAACTAACGACACCAATACGGTGAGGACACCATATAACTTGCGGCCCATCGTTTCCGGGTTGTGCAACAAGGCCACAAGAAATACCAAGCCCAAAGCAATAACAACCACACGCTGAAAAATACACAGTGGACAAGGATCAAGGTACATCACGTACTGAAAAACCAATGCACCGCTCATGGCGGCGACACAAACGAGAAAAGCTATCAAAAACAACAAACGTTGCGACACGCGACTACTCCTGATTATCGATTACAGTGTTATTCCGTGTGATCAGACCATCATTGCCGGCAATGGGTTCTGCGTTATACTCACCACGATCAGTTCGTACAACCAAGAAGAGTTTATTGAAAGGAATGTCGGCAGCGATTTCAGACACACCGGTCAACTTCATTCGCCAAATCATTGATCAGGATTTGGCAAGCGGTAAACACGACAAAATTATCACGCGCTTTCCGCCGGAACCCAATGGTTATCTTCATATTGGGCACGCTAAATCTATTTGTCTGAATTTCGGCATTGCGCGGGATTATAACGGTTTGTGCTCACTACGGTTTGACGATACCAACCCGGACAAGGAAAGCATGGAATTTGTCGAATCTATCAAGGAAGACGTTCGCTGGTTAGGGTATGACTGGGGAGACCGTTTACGCCACGCGTCCGATTACTTCGATCAAATCTATGGCTATGCGGTAAAACTGATTAAAGACGGCAAGGCGTATGTCGACAGCCTCAGCGCCGAGGAAATTCGCCAGTATCGCGGCACCCTGACCGAACCCGGCCGTGAAAGTCCCTACCGCGAACGCAGCGTGGAAAAAAATCTGGATTTGTTCGAACGCATGCGTAAGGGCGAGTTCGATGACGGCGAACATATATTGCGCGCTAAGATCGATATGGCCTCACCCAATATCAATCTACGCGATCCCGCCCTGTACCGAATTCGGCGCTCATCTCACCAAATAACGGGTGATAAATGGTGCATTTATCCCATGTATGATTTTACCCATGCCTTATCGGATGCCATCGAAGGCGTTACACATTCGCTGTGCACATTAGAATTTGAAGATCATCGTCCATTGTATGACTGGACAATTGAACGCGCACAGACACCGCACCAGCCACGACAGATCGAGTTTTCACGCTTATCGCTGGACTACACGGTGATGAGCAAGCGTCTGTTAACGCGCCTGGTGGACGAACACAAAGTCAGTGGTTGGGACGATCCGCGTATGCCGACCATTTCGGGTTTGCGCCGGCGCGGGTTTACACCGGGGTCGATACGTGATTTTTGTGAGCGCATAGGCGTTACAAAGAAAGATAATGTCATCGAAATGGGTGTGTTAGAGAACTGCATACGTGAAGACCTGGATGCCCACGCGCCCCGTGTCATGGGCGTGTTAAGACCATTGCGTGTGGTCATCGAAAACTATCCCGAGGGACAAACCGAAGAATTGGAGGCCGCCAATCACCCCAGTAAACCGGAAATGGGAACACGCTGGTTGCCTTTTTCAAATACAATTTATGTCGAACAAGACGATTTCATGGAGGATCCGCCGAAAAAGTTTTTCCGTCTGGCCCCCGACCGCGAAGTACGTCTGCGCTATGCTTACCTTATTACCTGCCGGGATGTTGTGAAAGACAACGAAGGAAACATCATTGAACTACGCTGCACATATGACCCGGACACCCGTGGTGGAAGCACACCGGACGGAAGAAAGGTCAAAGGCACATTGCATTGGGTCAGCGCCCAACACGCGGTCGACGCAGAAATTCGTTTATACGACCGTTTGTTCGACACCCCCAACCCGTTAGCCGACAAGGGCGAAGATTTCATGCAACATCTCAATCCGAATTCACTGCAACGACTCATCCATTCCAAGCTTGAACCGAGTCTGGCTAACGCCGACTTGCAAACACGTTATCAATTTGAACGTCAAGGATATTTCTGCCTGGATAGCAAAGACTCCTCAAACGGTGCGTTGGTGTTTAATCGCACGGTGACTTTGCGTGATTCCTGGGTAAAAACAAAGTAAAGACACACGTGAAAAAACGAGTCGAAGGTGCCGACCCTTGGATGCCCGCTGACGAATACGGGCGTTCGCTAAAGGGTTTTGTTATTAACTTACTAGTCACGAACATCGATGATGCACTCAAATTTCAACGTGACGTGCTCAACGCCGATGTCGTTTACGCCGATCCGGATTTCGCTGTGCTGCGAGGTTATGACGCCGAGTGGATGCTTCACGCCGATCACACCTATGGCGATCATCCCATGTCAGGCATTGTAAAAGGCCTGGATGCATGTGGCGCGGGCGTAGAACTGCGGCTCATGGGTTGTGATCCCGATCAGACGGAAGCGCGAGCACGCAAACATGACTACATAGTATTGCAAGGCGCTATGGATAAACCCCACGGCATGCGTGAAGCGTTCATAATCGATAATGATGGCTACATCTGGGTGCCGGGTGTCGCGTTAAAGTAGTTTCGCTGCTTGAGAATACGCTGTCCATATCACCCTATCGTCAGGATGAAATGTTAGACTTTGCGGCCTTTTTGTTAGCGGAGAATTGTTAATGGAGTTTGTCACCGAATACGGCATGTTCCTAGCGAAAACGGTGACTGCCGTTGTCGCCATACTCGTTATTGTCGGCGCCGTCGCTGCCATATCGGCACGGCATAAAACCGCGGCCAAGGAACATGTCGAGGTCAAACATCTTAACCAGAAATTCGAAGGCATGGCCCACTTGCTGGAATCCGCCACCATGCCTAAGAAAGAGATGAAGGAACGCGAAAAAAAACGTAAGAAACAGGCCAAAGCGGAAAAGAAGAAACTATCCGCCGATGCGGATTCACACAAAAAACGAATTTATGTACTGAATTTCGATGGCGACATCCGTGGCTCAGAAGTGGCGTCGCTGCGCGAAGAAGTGACTGCAGTACTTACTGTCGCAACGCCTCAGGACGAAGTGTTGTTACGCCTGGAAAGTACCGGTGGAATGGTGCACGCCTATGGACTCGCGGCATCCCAATTACAACGTGTGAAAGACAAGAAAATTCCATTAACCGCTGCGGTGGACAAAGTCGCCGCCAGCGGCGGCTACATGATGGCTTGTGTAGCGGACAAAATCATTGCCTCACCTTTCTCCATCATCGGTTCTATCGGGGTGTTAACACAAATACCCAACTTCCATCGTTTGCTCAAAAAACATGACATCGATTTCGAGCAAATTACTGCGGGTGAGTTTAAACGCACTGTTACACTGTTTGGCGAAACCACCGACAAAGCGAGAGAAAAGTTAAAAGAAGAAGTCGAAGAGACGCATGTCTTGTTTAAGGATTTTATAAAGCAACAACGCCCTGCACTGGAGGTGGAGAAAGTGGCCACCGGAGAACATTGGCTGGGCAGCCGTGCGTTGGAATTGGGTTTGGTTGACGAGCTACGCACCAGCGATGATTACTTATTAGCGAGCAGCGAGTACGCAGATATTTACGAAGTCACTTACACCACAAAACAAACCATCATCGAGAAACTGGCGTCGCTAATGTCCCTGGCAATGCGTTCGCATCAGAATCCCTTGCCCGCGAATAATGACCGCGCACCCATGGTTTAAGAAAATGCTGTATGCACTGGCCGGTCAACAGGTAGTTGTAAAGGGCGAAAGCTTCATCGCACCGGATGCCGCAGTAATCGGATCGGTCACCTTGGAGAACAATACAAGCATCTGGTTCGGCACCGTCGTACGCGCCGACAATGAACCGGTGTGGATCGATGAGAATACAAACATTCAAGATGGTTGTGTCATCCATGTCGATCCTGGCTACCCCGTAAATATTGGGGCCAATGTCACCGTAGGTCACAAAGTCATGTTACACGGGTGCACTATCGGCGCCGGCTCTTTGATCGGTATAAATAGCGTCATCATGAATGGCGCATCGATTGGCGAGTCTTGTGTCATCGGCGCAAATTCATTGATTACCGAAGGAAAAAACATTCCCCCACGCTCTTTGGTCATTGGCTCGCCCGGCAAAATCGTACGGAAAATCTCCGATCGTGAAATGCAAAATCTGCTTGAGTCAGCACAAATTTATGTAAGAAAAATAAAACTTTATAACCAAAAGTTAATGGAGATGTGAAATGACGGATCCTTCTTCGATGATAGCGATTGAGGTTACCGAAGCGGGAGGACCAGAGGTATTGGTGCCGGCTCGGAGACCTGTGCCGATACCCCAATTGGGAGAGGTACTAGTTAAAGTACACGCGGCCGGTGTGAACCGGCCTGATGTCATGCAACGCACAGGAATGTATCCACCTCCGCCCGGCGCATCGGATATTCCGGGTTTAGAAATTGCCGGTACGGTCGTTGATCTCGCGGATGACGTTACGAATCTAGCCATTGGCGATGAAGTTTGTGCGTTGGTAACCGGTGGTGGGTATGCGCAATACTGCACGGCAGCGGCTGCCATTTGCATGCCGCTTCCCAAAGGGTTCGATTTCATTCACGCAGCCGCGTTGCCGGAAACGTTTTTTACCGTTTGGACCAATGTGTTCGACCGCGGCAGCCTGCAAGCCGGTGAGAAATTCTTGGTACACGGCGGCACCAGCGGTATCGGTACAACCGCCATTCAATTGGCCAAAGCATTTGGTGCGATGGTGTATACGACTGCCGGAAACGAAGGAAAGTGTGAACGTTGCCTGGATCTGGGCGCAGATGTGGCTATCAACTACAAGGATGACGACTTTGTCGAACGCATTAAATCGGAAACCGATGGTAAAGGAGTAAATCTCATTTTGGATATGGTGGGTGGTGACTATCTGCCACGTAATGTTAAATGTCTGGCCCCCCAAGGACGACTGGTGCAAATCGCACTTCAACGCGGAGCCAAAGGCGAGCTCAGTCTGGTCGATGTTATGCTAAAACGGCTTACCATCACTGGCTCCACGTTACGCGCACGTAGTGTGGAAGAAAAATTAGTTATCGCTAACGCTTTACGCGAAAAAGCCTGGCCACTACTGGAGTCCGGTAAAATCAGGCCGGTCATTCATGCTACTTTCCCACTGGAACAAGCGGCTCAGGCACATGAGTTAATGGAAAGCAGTCAACATGTCGGGAAAATTATACTGACCGCTTAGTGGCGGTATTTGAACCGAAGCATTATTAAATGATGGCGTAACGAACTTTCGCCGACACCCACTCGCTAACCATTACGGTCAATAAAATCATCAGTAATATCATCGACACCTGTGTCCAGGCTAGATTCGCAATGGACGCGTCGAGTTGCAAACCAATACCCCCGGCACCCACCAAGCCCAACACCGTCGATTCCCGAATATTAATGTCCCAGCGAAAAACGGAAATGCCGGCGAATGCCGGCATGATCTGCGGAACGATACCATAGGTCAAAGTTTGTGTACCACTCGCGCCGGTAGCCATGACAGCTTCCACCTGATTAGGATCGATTTCTTCAATGGCCTCGTATAATAGTTTTGCGCAAAAACCAATTGAACGAAAACCGATCGCCAATACGCCAGCAAACACACCCGGCCCAATGATGGTGACTAACATCAACGCCCAAATCAAGGAGTTAATCGAGCGCGATGCGACAATAACAAACAAGGCGACCGGACGAACGAACAACACACTGGGTGTGGTGTTACGGGCAGCACAAAACGCAATGGGGACTGCGAATATTAACGCCATCACAGTTCCCAATGTGGTAATGTTTATCGTATCCCAGACGGGTCGCCACAACTCACTCATATAGGTCCATTTTGGCGGCACCATTCGGCCCGCGAGATCGGCCGCCTGTTGCGGTGCATCCATAACAAACATCCAGATAGTCTTTTCGGAAATCAAACGCCAACAATAAACAAATACTGCGGTGCCGATAAGCCATACTCCCCAGATGGCAAACTGTTTGCCACGCTCACGCCGTTGCCAAATTCTCAAATCGGACTGTTCAACGACGGGCATTTATTGCACCCACTTCCGAACATAACCGGAGCTGTACTCAACCGCCATGACGATGGCGATAATAATTAGCAAGATGGCCGCGGCAGACTCAAACTCATAACGATCGAAAGCCGTCAATAAAGTTGCACCAATACCGCCCCCACCAACGATACCCACCACTGCAGATTCACGAAAATTAATATCGAACCGGTACATACCCAAACCGATAATACGTGGTAATACCTGGGGTTGCACGGCATAGTTCAACCATTGAAACCAGGAGGCACCCGTCGCGCGCACAGCTTCGGCCTGTACACGGTCCATGTCTTCGATGTCTTCCGCAAGCAACTTGGCGTAAAAGCCGATAGTGCCGATGCTTAAAGCCAAAAATCCGGCAAACGGGCCGAAACCGAATAGCTTGACAAAGAATATCGCTAATATGACTTCAGGAAACGTACGCGATACCGCAACAATAGCCCGGCAAAACAAATAAACCGGTAACGGTGAAAGATTGCGTGCCGCGCCCAGCGCGATAGGAACGGACAACGCGATGCCTACTACAGTGGAAGTCACCGTCATCCAAAGGCTTTCGAAAATCCCTTCCAAAATAGAATCCCAACGTGAAACAAAATCCGGCGGGAAAAAAGACGCGACAAAGCGGCTGCCCCGGGGAAAACCTTCCGCGACACGGCCCCAATTGATTTCCATCGTACCCAGCGCCAAGGCTAGATAAATTGCAACACCGACCCACAATGCCCAACGCAAACGCGCATCGGAAATAAATGGGGGCCGGCGCCAAGGTTTAGATGCCATACTCGTTATTTCCATATCAGGCGTTGCTCGCCTCAAGTTCAATATCTAGTCCGTCTTCGTCGTCCTCTTCGTCATGCTGAATGGTTTTCTCCCAATCTTCCTCGCCATAGATTTCCGTCAATACATCTGGATTTAATCCGCCCGGTTTGCCGTCGTATACCATCTCCCCGTGACGCAATCCAACAATACGCTGAGCAAACATGCGTGCGAGCTGTACGTCATGAATATTAATAATCGCTGCCAGTTCGCGTTCTTCACACAGTTCTACAATCAAGCGCATAATTTGGCGGGATGTCTTGGGGTCAAGGCTTGCGGTGGGTTCGTCCACCAACAGCAACTCCGGTTCCTGAATCAGGGCCCGGGCGATGCCGACACGTTGACGTTGTCCACCGGACAACGCGTCGGCGCGTTTATCCACCATGTGATCTAAACCGACGCGATGCAGCAAATAAAACGCGGCATCGATATCTTTTTGCGGAAATTTTCTAAAATAACTACGCCAAAAACCAACATAACCCAGGCGGCCGGAAAGCACGTTTTCCATCACGGTGAGACGTTCCACCAGGGCATATTCTTGAAAAATCATACCCATGCGTCGCCGCGCCCGGCGCAACTGCCCTGAGCCTAATTCTGAAATACGTAAATCGTTCAGGTAAACCGCTCCGGAAGTGGGCTCCACCAAGCGATTAATACAACGGATGAGAGTACTTTTACCGGCGCCGGACGGCCCAATCAACGCCATGACCTGACCGGCCGGCACTTCGAGATTAACTTGTTTAAGTGCGACATCGCCGGTTGGATATCGCTTTACTAAATTTTCAAGCCGCAGCATAAGAGCGCTTATTTTCTAGCGTGCTAAATATAAACAGCGGGAACGCAGTATTCCCGCTGCTTATCTAGAATCGATTATTTATTTGCAATCATAAGTCACGCCGTTTGCAGCATCGATTTTGCGAATAACCGCCCAATCATGTTCGTGGTTTATGGAAATAAACGAACCTTCTTTTTGAAACTCCGCTTGGAGATCAGATCCTTCCCAAGGGAAGCTGAAAAAAGCCTGTTTGATCTTGGCAACCACAACCGGATGAAGATTATGCGCATGACCATAACCGGTTGTAGGGAATGTCGCTGATTTATAGATCGAACGGATTTTGGAAGCGTCCACCACATTGCGGTCAATCATTCTGTTAAGAACCGAGTTGGCCACCGCCGCCACTTCATAGTCTTTATTGGCGACACCAAGAATTGAGTTATCGTGCTTACCGGAGAAAGCGGTTTTGAAATCCGTATCCGCTACCAATTCGAATTCGGATTTCAGTAGCGCGGAGGGTGCCTTGAATCCAGAGTTCGATGTCGGCGATGTGAAAGCCATGGTACGGCCTTTGATATCAGAAGGACTTTGAATATCACTGTCGACCGGGACGATGATTTCCATCTCGTATCCAAATGAACCATCGGCAGATGCCATCATGGCAAATGGAACGAAGCCAGCACAATTCACTGCAACGGGATTGCCCCCGGTGTTGACACCTGCAACGTGTAGTCGGCCTGAACGCATGGCTTCATACTGAGCGGCATAAGATTGTACCGGGAAAAACACCACTTTCTTTCCTGTTACTTCCGCCATGTGGTCAATGAATCCTTGCCACACTTTCGCATACACTGCGGGATCTTCAACCGGCGTGTAAGAAAAAATAATCGTATCTGGATCCACCCATTCGCTTTCATCATGGGGCAAATCCGCTACCAAATTATTGTCCCAATCGCAATACTGTGTGTCGAGCGTCCCACGCGGGCAATCTTGGGCCAATGATAAAGCACCCCAAAAAATGCTAATAGTGAATACAATTAGAATGCGTTGCAGAAACGTAGTCATAGAGATCTCCTAACTATTGAGTTGTACAAATTATTGTTTGTCGTGTTTTCCGGCGTTACCTTAGCCGACCACGGCGTCTTCGGCAACGGATTCACGCATAGCCGCCTCGGATCTGTGCCTGTGACTACGACTAGCCATGTAACCGCCGGTGAGTTCGTTTTTCATCTGGATGACATAGCCTTGTTTTCGTGGCCATCAGCCACATCGGTCAAAAAGTATTCATTCCACCGACGACGTGCGTCATCACCAAATAAGACATTGCACAACTCGCGCAAACCCTCTGATTGCCGCAATGTCTCCACCGGCGTAGTGAGCGCAATTTTGGTGCGTCGGCGTAGAAAGTCTTCCAGTTTTACAATCATTTCATTTTCTGCCACGTATCGCATTTCGATACGTCGGAAATCCGTGCCGTCGATCAATTCTTCGGCCAACGATGGATCTGCGGCCACTTGGTCCAACAGATGTCCCGCACTTTGTCCGTAGCGCCGCCACAAACGCTCGCCTAAGGATTCATCTTCATATTCGTTCGATTTCATACTCGCTGCACGTGTTTCAAGACCGTGCTCCAGGGAAATCCGATTCGCCTTGGCGATCACTTCCGATTTCATCACGTAACTGCTTTCGCCATACCACTTTACCTCGGTGGCTAACGTTTCGATCCCGAGATCTTTCACCCATTGCAAAACTTCATTGCCGACATTAATGCAGTCGGTCAATTTACCGCCAAAAATACTGATATGCGCTTTTTCTTTGTCGACCTCTAACGCGTGTTTGCGCGACAATTGCAGAAAATCACCGGTATCCGCGTCGCCTTTGACCGCCAAAGGCCGCACACCACAACGCTCGGCGATAATGTCCTTATGCGTCAAGGCCGGCTGCAATGCAAGCAAACGGTTTATGTTGTCTAAGACGAAGTTCCTGTCTTCTTCGGTCACACTGGTCTGCGGTGCATCAACACGCGTATCCGTGGTACCGACACAGGTTTTATTGCCCATGGGCATAACGAAAAAAAGACGTCCGTCGCTAGCAAAAAATGCCAACACCCGCCGGTTTGGCGTCACTCGATTGACAATCAAATGAATACCTTTGGAAAACACGTGACGGTATTTAGTCGTAACGTGACACAACCGGTTCACAGTATCGACATAAGCACCCGCAGCATTGACTAAAACTTTGGCGCGTACCTGGCACTCCACTGCATCTTCGGTATCCCGCACACGGGTATGCCAGATACCGTTTTTACGTTCCGCGCTCAAAACTTCGTGGTAATTAACCGCAATGCAACCCCGTTTAAGCGCTGAGCGAACAAAACCGAATACAAAGCGCGCATCATTATCGAATAGATAGGCATCTGAGTATTCCATACCGCCCCACACATCCTGCGTATCGATCACGGCTTCTTCGCATTTGATCTGCTTTGGACTCAGCAAACGCGGGGTTTGGGTGAAACCATTGCCAATCAACCAGTAAAACCAAGCGCCAAGCCACAACACGAAAGGATGATGACGAAAGCCGTTTTGCACACTGGTCAGAAAACGTATCTCTTTGATGGTGGAGGGGAAACTTTGAATCAACAAATTACGACTGGTACACAAACGCCGCACCAAACCAAACTCAAACGATTCCATATATTTAATCCCACCCCAGACGAGATTAGATGAGTTCTGGCTGGTAAAGCTGGAGAAATCACCCTTGTCCACCAATGCGACTTTAGCCCCATCAGCGGACAAGGCCGCTGCTGCGACCGCGCCGTTGATACCGCCACCGATGATCAAGACATCATAAACTTCAGCTTGCAATAAGGATTTGTTCTTGTCTCTTTGACTCACGGCAACGATAAAAACGATCCTGTGTCTAACAAGGATTCAAGTCGGGATAACCATTCACCCGCCTGGCTAGACCCATTTAAAAACGGCAATACCGTAAACAATTGAAATGACCAATGCGCCCCATAACGGTGTTCCCATGAAAGCCAACCAGGTGAGATGAATAAAACCGCTACCGAGCAAGGCAATAAACAAACGGTCACCACGCGTAGTATCCAAACCCAGGATACCGCGCCGCGGCGCACCACCCGGACTAAAACGCTCCCAAACCGCCATGGCACTGATGGCCAAAAAAATAAACACAAAAAAAGCGGCGGTTGGCCAGGTCCAGGCCATCCAGGATAAGCCCATCGTTATCTCTCCAATCGAACCATTGTATTGTTAATCGTGTTACACACGGCCCAGAGCGAAACCTCTGGCGATGTAGTTGCGCACGAAATAAATGACAAATGCTCCGGGTACGATGGTGAGCGCACCGGCTGCCGCCAGCAATCCCAGCTCATATCCCGATGTGCTGGCCGTGCGTGTCATAGTGGCGGCGATGGGTTTGGCGGCGACCGAGGTCAGTGTTTTCGCCAACAGCAACTCGACCCAGGAATACATAAAACAAAAGAACATCGCGACACCAATACCCGCGGCAATAGTCGGTATGAATATCTTGATAAAGAATCGCCAGAATGAATAGCCGTCCAGATAAGCGGTTTCGTCAAGTTCTTTTGGCACGGCCGACATAAATCCCTCCAATATCCAAACCGCTAACGGAATGTTGAACAGACAATGCGCTAATGCGACCGCAATATGTGTATCGAATAAACCAATAGCTGAATAAAGCTGAAAAAACGGCAAAGCGAACACCGCCGGTGGCGCCATACGGTTGGTGAGCAACCAGAAAAACAAGTGTTTATCGCCAAGAAAACGATAACGTGAAAACGCATAGGCTGCCGGCAATGCGACCGTTACCGAAATCAAGGTATTGATCACAACATAAGTGATTGAATTGATATAGCCGTTATACCAAGTTGGGTCGGTGAAAATTTTCGCGTAATTTCCGATCGTAAAGTCCCGTGGCCATAACGAGAAAGTGCCGAGTATTTCGTTGGTGGTCTTGAACGACATGTTTAATAACCAATAAATCGGCAACATCAAGAACACGATATACAGGGTCGGGATCAGCCATTTGTGCCATTGCCGCGAGCGCATTATTGTTGCTCCCCACGCATCATCAGCGTGTAAAAAACCCAACAGATGAGTAACACCACCAGAAAATAAATCAGTGACATGGCCGCGGCGGGACCGAGATCGAATTGTCCGAGACCGATCTTCATCAGATCGATGGAAAGAAATGTTGTGGTGTTGCCGGGACCACCACCGGTCAATACGAATGGTTCGGTGTAAATCATAAAGCTATCCATGAACCGCAACAGAATGGCGATGGTCAACACACGTTTCATTTTCGGCAGTTCGATATAACGAAAAACCGCCCATGCGCTGGCACCATCGATCTTGGCTGCTTGATAATAAGCATCCGGGATAGAACACAGACCTGCATAAGCCAGCAATACCACCAATGATGTCCAGTGCCAGACATCCATAACCACGGTAGTGAGCCATGCGGATACCGGTTGCTGCGTAAAGTTGTAATCGATACCCATGGCGTTGATCGAGTAACCCAACAAACCGGTATCGGGTAACGCAAAGATATTCCACATAGCACCGACCACATTCCATGGAATTAACAAAGGCAAAGCCATCAACACCAAACAAACCGACACCCACGGCCCTTTGCGCGGCATGCACAAGGCCACCGCGATACCGAGGGGCACTTCGATAGCGAGAATCATCCCGGTGAAAAGCATTTGGCGTAAAAAAGATGCGTGAAAACGCTCAGACGTCAGTACCTGTTCGTACCAGGTCACGCCTTCCCAGAAAAAAACGTTGTCGCCGAAGGTTTCCTGCACCGAGTAATTAACTACCGTCATCAACGGTACCAGGGCGTTAAAGGCTACCAATGCGACAACAGGAATCACCATAAACCAGGCTTTGTTATTTTGGGTCTTGTTCATCGTTGAAAACTCCTGTTCATGTCACGAGCGCGCCATTGACATACAATTTGGTAAATGCCGGGGTGAACTCTAGATAAGCGGTTTCGCCGGGTACCTCTTGCCCTTCCGCAACCTTGACTTTGATGGGCGCATCACCAAGACGGGCAGTGACAATCTGATAATTACCAAGGTTCTCTATCGTTTCGATAGCGACCTGCACATCGTTGTCTTCTTTGGTGTGCGAGAGACGCAGAAATTCTGGACGCACACCCACTTCGAGTTTTCCAACGTTAGCGCGCGCTTTGTCCGCCAATCCATCAGCTAGGGGGATACGCTTGCCATGGGCGACAGCAACATCGCCTTCAAGTTCACACGGTAAAAAGTTCATGCCGGGACTACCGATGAAATGACCGACAAAAGTATGTGCAGGCGCTTCGAACAAGTCCTGGGGCGTGCCCAGTTGCAGGACTTCGCCTTCCTGCATGACGACGACCTTGTCGGCAAAAGTCAGCGCTTCGGTCTGGTCGTGAGTAACGTAGACCAGCGTCAGCTTGAACTGCTCGTGAATCTGTTTGAGTTTGCGCCGCAATAGCCATTTCAGATGTGGGTCGATCACGGTCAATGGTTCATCGAATAGAATCGCGGCCACATCGCTGCGCACCAATCCGCGCCCGAGCGAGATGGTTTGTTTGGCGTCGGCCGTTAGTCCTTCGGCACGGCGTTTTAATACTGCAGTCAGTTCCAGCATCTCAGCCACCTCGTGCACGCGACTTTTCACCTGCGTCTCCCCAAAACCCCGGTTGCGTAGTGGAAAGGCGAGATTGTCATACACCGTCATGGTGTCGTAGATGACCGGAAACTGGAAAACCTGGGCGATGTTGCGTGCTTTCGTAGGCAAATCGGTCACATCGCGGCCGTCAAAAATGACGCGCCCTTCACTGGGTTGCAGTAATCCCGAGATGATATTGAGTAATGTGGTCTTGCCGCAACCGCTCGGGCCCAACAAAGCGTAAGCGCCGCCATCTTCCCATACATGTTCCATCGGCCGCAACGCATAGTCTTGAGGTGCCCTAGCGTTATAGGAGTGAGCGATGGCTTTTAACTCAATGCGCGACATGGGTCGTCTCTGCTACCGATGTATTCGCCCGATGGTGATAGTCGGGCGCAACCGCCAACTCCCCCGCTGCATCGAAAGCAAATAAAAACCTCGTATCAAGGGAAACACGTACCTCCTCACCTAACCCCAGTGAATGCACCCCTTCTTCCTGAACCACCCAGGAAACACCGTGATGGGTCACGTGGATGAAAGTCTCCGATCCATTGACTTCCGCCAACTCAGCGCGAGCGGGAAATGCAATGGCTTCAGTCAAGCGTGGGGTTATAGACAAGTGATTGGCTCGTATACCAAACTGATAATGTCCCGGGGTTAAAACCGCTAAATGACCCGATAACGGCAACCGCACATCGTCACCCAAGCAAATCTCATTTTTCTCGACGTTGCCGTCAATCATGTTCATCGGTGGATCGCTAACTACCTCGCCGACACGTGTGGACGCTGGAGTATGATAGACCTCGAGGGTTGGTCCGTGCTGCAATATGCGTCCCGCGTCAAGCACCACGGTATTACCACCCAGAAGTAGAGCTTCCAGCGGCTCCGTGGTAGCGTACACAACAATGGCCTTACGCCGCGTGAATATATCGCGCATTTCAGCACGTAGTTCCTCACGTAATTTATAATCGAGATTTACCAAAGGTTCATCGAACAACAATAAGTTCGCGTCCTTTACTAATGCACGGGCAATGGCAGTACGCTGCTGCTGACCACCGGAGAGCTCGCCGGGTAAACGCTCAAGCAGCGTTTCAATATGCAACATTTCCGCCACCTCACGCACTCGCCGGTCAATTTCGCGTTTGTTAACACGCGCGATTCTGAGCGGCGAAGCGATATTTTCATAAACACTCATTGAGCCGTAATTAATAAACTGCTGGTACACCATCGCGACTTTCCGCTTTTGCACAGATTCGTTGGTAACGTCGAGACCGTTGACCACAACCCGGCCGGCAGTCGGCCGGTCCAAACCCGCCATCAACCGCATCAAAGAAGTCTTCCCGGACAGCGTGTGACCGATTAACACGGTGAGACCTGGCTCCAAACTTAAGTCGATATCGTAAAGGTGCGTGTCGCCTGCGACTCTTTTTGTAATATTTTTCAGCCATAAGTCCACTGCGCTATCCTGTGTTTTGGACGTTTAAGCTGAGTTCCTCGCCCATGTCGCAGCGACACGGACAAAGACCGAATTCATCGCAGCGCTCAACATTTGCTCCACCTGCACTGATAGCTTCCCTAATTCAACGTAGCAATTTTTATATCCGTACCATGCTCACGGCATGCGCGTACAAACGTTACCGGAGGCTCCTCATCCGTAACAAAGTAATCGACATCACCGATATCGCCGATACGCACAGGTGCTGTCCGTTCAAACTTGAGTGCATCGGCCACCAGAATGATGGAACGGGAATGACGAATGATGGCTTGTGCGACACGTACTTCGCGCATATCAAAATCCAGTATCGTGCCGTCGACATCGATGGCGGAAGCGCCGATCACGGCGTGGTCGACTTTAAACTGTGCGATGAAATCCACGGTCGCGCCGCCGACAATGCCGCCATCCTCGCGGCGAACTGTGCCACCGGCGGTCACCACATCCACAGTCTCAGAGGGTCTAAGAATATTAATCACATTAAGATTGTTTGTGATAACGAGCAATCCCACGTGACGGGTAAGATGTTCGGCTACTTGCTCGGTTGTGGTGCCGATATTAATAAATAATGAGGAATCGTTAGGAATTAATGCAGCCGCGCATCGTCCGATCGCGGCTTTCTCGGCAATCGCTAAACTCCTACGCGCCGCATAACCAAGATTTTCGACACCATCTTGGACAATTGCACCGCCATGGGTGCGTTGCAAAAGCCGCAGTTGACACAGTTGACTTAAATCACGCCGGATAGTTTGCGGGGTAATATGAAACTTTTCCGCTAGCGATTCGACCTGGACTTCACCGTGCTGCTTGGCATAGTCGAGAATCTTCCGCTGTCTTTGATTGAGGTTAGGCGATTTTGTCATAACACAAAAAGCATCGCCTCTTGCGCAAGTGTTGGAACACCGAGATGGAGAAGAAATTAAACGCCCGACTTAACGGCATCGTGGTAAGGACGTGAAGAGCGATAATGCTCTTCACGTCCGGTCAATAAATTATTGTTGCCAGCGTTTCACCAACTCGTCGTAGGCAATGGTCTCGCCCTGTGGTTTTTCTTCCACCTTGGCTTTGGGTGAACCGGGCTTGTTAAGCCATTCGGCCGGATCGCTTTCCTCATTCAAACGTGGACCGCAACCACCATAGGTTTCGGCCTTTTCGTCGGCCGCCTGCATCCGGGCCATTACCTGATCCATTTCCCCCGCCAGACGGTCCATGGCTTCCTGTGGGGTAAACGCGCCGGAGTTCACATCGCCGATCTGCTGCCACCATATCTGGGCCAGCTTAGGATAATCAGGCACATTAACCCCGGTGGGCGACCAAAGGACACGGTCCGGTGAACGATAGAACTCCACCAAACCGCCAAGTTTGGGCGCGCGTTCGGTGAAAGACTCATGATTGATCGAACTATCTCGTACAAAGGTCAGACCGACATGACTTTTTTTCACGTCAACGGTTTTGGAAACGGTAAACTGAGCGTACAACCAAGCGGCCTTGCGCCGGTCGACTGGCGTGGATTCAAACAATGTCCAGGAACCCGCGTCTTGATAACCCAATTTTTGACCTTCTTCCCAATACGGCCCGTGTGGTGACGGCGCCATGCGCCATTGCGGATCACCTTCGTCGTCGACGGTGTTGTTACCTTCGCTCTTTGGCGCCACCATGGATGCGGTAAACGCGGTGTACCAGAATATTTGTTGCGCGACATTGCCCTGTGACAGTGCAGGTAGTGATTGGTAAAAATCATAACTGGCTGCCCCTGGTGGCGCATACTTGCGCAACCATTCATCCCATTTACGAATAGCATAGACCGCAGCGGGACCGTTCGCCGCACCACCCCGTGAAACGGATGCTCCCACAGGATTACACGTACCTTCTTCCATACGTATGCCCCATTCATCGACAGGTACGCCGTTAGGCAAACCTTTACTGCCCGCTCCGGCCATAGACAACCAGGCATCGGTCATACGCCAGCCCAAGTCTGGCGCACGTTTGCCATAGTCCATGTGGCCGTACACCTGAACGCCATCGATCTCTTTCACGTGCTCGGTAAAAAACTCGGCAATGTCTTCGTAGGCCGACCAGTTGACGGGCACACCCAAGTCATAACCGTATTTTTCCTTGAACTGTGCTTGTAGTTCCGGTCGATCAAACCAATCCTTGCGAAACCAGTAAAGGTTGGCAAACTGCTGATCGGGTAACTGGTAGAGCTTTCCATCGGGACCTGTAGTAAACGACTTACCGATAAAGTCATCCACATCCAGCATAGGATTAGTCACATCCGCACCTTCGCCAGCCATCCAGTCGGTGAGATTCACCGCCAGTTGCAACCGGGAGTGCGTTCCAATCAAGTCGGAGTCGTTGATATAGGCATCATATAAATTGCGCTTGGTCTGCATCTGAGTTTGCACCGCTTGTACAACTTCTCCCTCACCCAACAATTGATGATTTACTTTAATACCGGTGATTTCTTCAAACGCCTTAGTGAGAGTCTTGGATTCGTATTCGTGGGTTGGTATGGTCTCTGAGAGCACGTTGATTTCCATACCCTTAAACGGCTCAGCCGCGTTGACGAACCACTCCATTTCTTTCATCTGATCTTCCTTGGATAAGGTGGAGGGCTGGAACTCCTCGTCTATCCATTTCTCCGCCTCGGCCATGCCGGCAAAAACGGGGGTTTGCAGGGCGAACCCCGCCAGGGTGGCTGCGATAGCCATTTTCGTTTTCATCTTGGTGTCCTCCTTCGTGATGGAAGCTAAGGGATTTATTGCTTTCGTTTTTTCGATTTTAGGTCAATTCGTGATCGTTCACAATAAACATCGTTTTCTTTTGAATATACCTAAACCCTGTGGGGTCAGAGCGAATATAATTACCTAAGTGATTCTCGACTTACCTAATCCTCAACGCGCTGCTCAATGGTGTATCGCCCAGCGTGCTGCGGGGCGAACACTGGGCTTTGTTCCTACCATGGGCGCTTTGCACGAGGGACATTTGAGCCTGGTTCGTCATGCGGTTTCCCGCAACGACGCAACCTGCGCGAGTATCTTCGTCAATCCTTTGCAATTCAACGATACCGGCGACTTCGAGCGTTATCCGCGTGACCACGCTTTCGACAAGCAACTACTGCAAGACGAAGGTTGCGACATGGTTTTCACCGGCACGTTAACACAATTCTTTCCTAATGCGAGCAACTTTAAAGACATAAAAACATTGGACCCGGGGAAATTCGCACAAGGCCTGGAGGGCGATTACCGGCCACGGCATTTTGCGGGCGTGTGTACCATCGTCGAGCGCTTGTTTAAAACAGTGGGGTATTGCACCGCTTATTTCGGTGAAAAGGACTTTCAACAAACACTGGTGGTGAAAGATTTAGCACGTACCATGGGTTATCCTGGTATTAACATTCGCCCCACTATTCGCGAACAAGACGGTCTGGCTTTGTCATCCAGGAATGTTCTGTTGACCGCACAAGACCGCACTCGCGCCGTTTGCTTATACAACGCATTGATGGCTGCTAAGAAAAGTTGGCGACAAGGAGAACGCGATGCCGAGCGGTTACGCAGTGTCATGCGTGAGATTCTCGTTGAAGCTGACGTAAAGATCGATTACGCCGATGTGCGCGACCCTGAGCACTGGCAGACACACTCGCCGAACGGCAAAATGGAACGCGCGCGAGCGCTGATTGCCGTCCACCTTGGCAAAGTGCGTCTTATCGACAACATGCAACTCAATCAATAGATGATACAAGACGATCATATCTACCGATTTCGGTTCGAAGACCTGGGTATACGTGGTGAAATTGTGCGTTTAAAAGCCAGTGCAAAAGCTGTTTTCGATAACCAAACGTACCCTGACCATATCGCGTCACAATTGGGTCAAGGTCTTGCCGCTGCGACCTTACTCGCCGGCACGATCAAACTCGATGGTTCGTTGATACTGCAAATACAAAGTGAAGGTCCGTTGCATACCTTGGTTGCCCAAGCGACGGATGAAGGCACTATCCGGGGCCTGGCGCGTTGGCGCGGAGAGGTGCCGGCAGGAAACTTGAGCAATGTATACGGAAAAGGCCGCTTGGTGATTACGATTGATGCGCAAGGCAGTGAACGTTATCAGGGTATTGTTGAATTAACCGGTGATAGTTTAGCGGCAGCCATTGACGAATATTTTCACCGTTCCGAGCAACTGCGAACAAAAATCTGGTTGATGTCTGACTCTGGTTACGCCGCCGGATTAATGTTGCAACACCTGCCATCCGGCATGGCCAGTGTAGATGACTGGAACCGGCTTGAACTCATATCACAAACACTGCGGCCTGAAGAGTTATACCATCTACCAATTGAAGATTTACTCTACCGTCTGTTCAATGAAGACAAGATCAGGTTGTACAAACCAAAACCGATTTCGTTTCACTGCAACTGTTCCCGCGAAAGAATCAAAACCACCTTGCGCGCCTTGGGCCGCGGCGATATCGACGCATTACTGAAAGAGGAAGGCCAAATCAGCGTGGATTGTGAATTTTGCAGTCAAAACTACCGCTTTGACAGTGTTGATGTCGGCGCGCTATTTGAAAGCCCAATGTTAGAGGTCTCCCCGACTATTCAATAAACATGCGAAGTGAATTTGTAGAGAAGTTTAATCACGACGAGGACGCCGCCGAGTATGACACCGATGTTTTAGATGAAACTCATCCTATTCGCACCGGATACAACGCGCTACTAGATTGGGTTGCAGAACAGGCCAACAGGAAACCCGGCGATGCCATACTCGATTTGGGTGCCGGCACCGGCAACCTGACACAGTGCCTAAAATCTTACAAGAAAATCACATGTGTCGATGTGTCGAAACGAATGACGGTGATTGGCAGGAAAAAGTTATTGCACCGGGGCAATATTGAATGGATTCAGTGCGACCTGTTGGAGTATTTCGATCAATCCGTTGGGCCGTTCGACGCAATTGTCAGCACCTATGCGATACATCATTTAACCGATGATGAAAAAGAACAGCTTTTCGGCGGCATATACAGAGCGTTGACGCTGGGTGGAACCGCCGTATTCGGTGATCTCATGTTTAAGAATCAACGCGAACGCGACTACTTACTCGGCAGATATCGCGAAGATGGGCAAACGGAACTGGCGGACGATATCGAAGACGAGTTTTTTTGGGATATCGAACACGCCATTGATGCCTTAGATAAAACAGGGTTTCAAAACATTACCAAACAACAATTTTCAACATTGTCTTGGGGCATTACTTGCGACAAAAACTAATGTTTATTCGCCAGCAAGCTGGCTCCTACTTGGTGCTGGTCTAAGGTCCTAGTCACCTGGTCGCCGCGAGGTCGCCTCCCACAACTAATGTACAAATAAACGCAAGCTTGTGGGAGCGGCGCCGCGATAATTCAACGTATCGCTAGTGTTCTCCGCCTGCCTTGAAGTTAAACACGGCCCCATCCTTGATGCCTGACGGCCAACGTGTTGTGATAGTTTTTAGTCGGGTATAAAAATGCACACCTTCCGGGCCATGGATACTGTGATCGCCAAACAGGGAACGTTTCCAGCCACCAAAGCTATGATACGCGACCGGCACTGGGATGGGCACATTGACGCCGACCATACCGATGCGTATCGAAGAAGTAAAATCCCGGGCGCAATCCCCGTCACGGGTAAACACCGCCGCGCCATTACCGTATTCGTGTTCATTGACTAGTTTCTTGGCCTCATCGTAGCTATTGACTCGCACAACACTCAATACAGGCCCAAAAATTTCGTCTTTGTATATGGACATATCCGGTTTGACCTTGTCGAACAGACAACCACCGACAAATGCGCCGTCTTCGTACCCTTCCACGGTTAATCCACGACCATCGACAACCAGGTCGGCGCCCTCCTCGACTCCTGCATCGACATAGCCACGCACCTTTTTGTTGTGATCCGGTGTGACCAGAGGACCCATTTCCGCGGACGAATCGGTGTACGGCCCGACTTTTAATCCGCTAACACGTGGTTTAAGACGTTCAATCAATTCATCACCGGTTTCATCTCCCACAGCGACCACTACCGAAATCGCCATACAACGCTCACCAGCCGAACCATAAGCCGACCCGATCACCGCATCGGTGACTTGATCCATATCTGCATCGGGCATCACCACCATGTGGTTCTTGGCACCACATAAGGCTTGAACGCGTTTACCATGGGCACAACCGGTTTGATAAATGTACTCGCCAATGGCGGTGGAGCCGACAAAGCTGATGGCGTCGACCTGGGGATCGGTTAACAACGTATCCACAGCCTCTTTATCGCCGACGATGACGTTTAATACGCCATCGGGCAGACCCGCTTCCTTCATCAGTTCCGCCAACCGCAATGAACACGAAGGATCTTTCTCGGAAGGCTTCAAAACAAATGTATTGCCACAGGCGATGGCAACAGGGAACATCCACATCGGCACCATGGCCGGAAAGTTAAACGGCGTTATACCGGCACACACACCTACTGGTTGACGCATCGAGTAACTGTCCACACCGGTCGCAACGGCTTCGCTAAATTCGCCCTTGAGCATCTGCGGAATACCACAGGCGAATTCCACGACTTCTACCCCGCGGGTAATCGAACCTTTGGCATCTTCAATGGTCTTGCCGTGTTCCGACGATACCAACTCTGCCAGTTCATCCAGATTCTTTTTGATCAGGTCACGAAACGCGAACATGACTTGCGCGCGGCGTGGCGCGGGTGTTGCGGACCATTGTGGCAAAGCGTCTGCGGCTACGCCAATTGCCTTTTTTACTTCTTCAGTACTCGCTAGAGGGGCACGTTTAACCACGTCGCCGGTAGCGGGGTTGTAAATATCACCACAGCGGCCACTCGTGCCATCGACACGTTCACCACCGATAAAATGCCATAGTGTTTGTTGTACGCGTGCGTCCATTTTGACCCTCCAGTATTTTGCGCGATGATTTCGGTTACTATCGATACAATACCAAATTTTATGCCGTGTGCGGCATAATTGCGCCGTGATCAGTCGCAAAAATGCAAATTTAGCACGCACATTTCTTGGCTTCACATTAACACTGCAAACCTTGGGTGCTCATGCTAGTGAAGTCCTTCACCCCACACTGGTCGAGATATATTATTTACGTGAGGTAATCGGGTATTGTGGGTTGGGCGCGGAAGGATTGAAACAAGGGTTCAACAAAGAGTTAAAAAGTGTATTGGAACGATATTCGTTGTCCGAAAATGCACTGATGTCTCATCAAAATCAGGCTGCGAAAGATGCATATGCCGAATGGCAAAACCGCGGGCTGGGCGGTTTCCGGACCTGGTGCCAAACCGAAGGATTCGATGCTATTGAAAGATTTACCGGGGCGCGGCCAACCGCCAACTAAAACCGCGATATCTACGGTACTATTCAACGACCCCAGCTACACGTCTTTAAACCAAATCCAAGATGATGGGTATTCACACATCTTTGCCCAACGCGTGCACTACCATTGATTAAGAATGGTGCACGGCATGTTCGCTGAGTTCCGTCAACTCGTTGTCAACAACAAAACAGCCTTGGTTGTAAATGCTTGATCAATTGGATACTACACGCGGCAAACTATGAAACGAAAGAATACGATCCGATCAACTGATACAACCCCAACGCAATGCGAGGGCGAAATTAATACGTCTGCAAAACGCACCAAGTGGGCGGCGCGCAATCATGATGCAAACACAGTGGCGCTACTGGATGAGGATGCGCACTACTTCATGCACCAATCTGTATCCACACCTTGTTTGTCCGTTGTTGCTAAGGCTGAAGGCGCGCACATCGAAGACACACAGGGCCGCCGTTACCTGGATTTTCACGGTAATAATGTCCACCACATCGGTTACGGTCACCCCGGGTTAAAAAAAGCAATCGCTGAACAAATGGATGCATTGCCATTCGCACCGAGGCGTTTCGCCTGTGAACCGGCACTCGCTCTCGCAAAAAAACTTACTGACATCGCGCCGGGCGATCTATCTAAGGTGTTGTTCACCACTGGCGGGTCGGATGCCGTCGAGGTGGCTCTTAAGATTGCGCGCGCTGCTACCGGCCGGCACAAAACCATTTCATTCTGGGATGCATTTCACGGCGCTGGTTTTGGTGCGGCCTCGGTGGGTGGTGAGCAATTATTCCGCTCCCATGCCATTGGCCCTTTACTCACCGGTACGGAACACGTTGCGCCGTTCGCTTGTTACCGCTGCCCTTATGGCTATCCCGATGACAATGGGGAACCACGTCTTGAGTTGTGCAAGATGACCTGTGCGCAGTTTGTCCGTTATGTATTGGAAAAAGAAGGCGATGTGGCTGCTGTTATCGCGGAACCCGTGCGAGCTGTGCCTTATCTGCCGCCACCGGGATTCTGGCATGCGGTACGGCAGGCCTGTGATGATCATGGCGCTTTATTGATTTTCGATGAGATACCAACGGGCCTCGGCAAAACCGGCCGTATGTTTGCCTGCGATCACGATAATGTAGTGCCGGACATTCTTGTCATGGGTAAAGCACTGGGCGGCGGCATCCTTCCTATCGCTGCGGTGCTCGCGAAACCCGACTTGGACGTCGGCAGCGAGTTTGCTTTCGGTCATTACACTCACGAAAAGAATCCGGTCAGCGCAAAAGCTGCGTTAACCACTATCGATATCATCGAACAAGAAGACCTCGTCGAGAACGCCGCTATACTCGGTGCTTATGCCATCGAGCAGTTTAATAATTTAAAAATGAATCACAAAACTATCGGCGATGTTCGCGGACGTGGATTTCTTATCGGTATAGAACTGGTATTTGATCATGACGAAAAAACGCCGGCCAACGATTTGGCGGAAGACGTTTTTTACCGGTGTTTAGACAACGGTTTGTCGTTCAAGCTTACCATGGGAAATGTTTTGACACTCACACCACCACTGATACTGACCCAGGAACAAATGGATTTCGCTATCGACACCATTGGCGAATGCCTCGGCGCAGCGGAACGCTCAGTGGGTATGACCTGATTTGGGTAATTGCTGGGCGTTCTCCAGCCAAAAAGAATTGTCGATGATTTCCGCCACCTCACCGCCGAGACTATCCACGCTGATGCTGCTGACAGGGCTTTCAGTCTTGTCATTGAATATGTTTCTACCCTCCCTGGCCAACATAGCGGAAGCATTTCGAGCGGACTATGCGCTGGTGAATGTGTCGATAGCGGGCTATCTAGGAGTCACAGCGGTGTTGCAGTTGATCATCGGGCCATTGTCAGACCGATTCGGGCGGCGACCGGTACTATTGACAGGGTTGGCGATTTTCATTTTGGCATCGTTGGGTTGCCTGATGGCTACTAACATCTGGGTTTTTTTGGTTTTTAGGATGTTGCAAGGTGCGATCATCTCTGGTTGGGTGTTGTCACTCGCGGTGATCCGGGATACGGCGCGTGAGCGGGAGGCGGCCAGCCTAATTGGTTATGTCAGCATGGGCATGGCAATTGCACCGATGTTGGGACCCATGCTGGGAGGTGCGCTCGACGTATTGTTTGGCTGGCGCACCAGTTTCGCTACCTTCGCCGTTTTAGGCATTGCGGTCTTTGGCTTGTGCTGGGTCGATCTGGGTGAGACTAACAAAGCCCCGTCGGAAACTTTCACGACGCAATTCCGAACCTACCCAGAACTGATTAAGTCGCGACGGTTCTGGGGCTATGCACTGTGCATGACATTCTCGACGGGGGTGCTGTACTCATTTCTAGCCGGAGCGCCCCTGGCAGCAAAGACATTGTTTGGCATGTCACCGGCGATGCTGGGGGTTTATATGGGGACCATCACTGCGGGTTTTATGCTAGGCAGTTTTCTATCGGGTCGTTTTGGTGGACGGTATTCACTGACCACGATGATGATTGCAGGACGGATTGTTGCCTGCATCGGTCTTCTGATGGGGTTGATATTGTTTCTGACTGGGTTTGTCCACGTCGCCTCGCTTTTCGGTGCAACGGTGTTTGCCGGCATAGGAAATGGGTTAACCATGCCAAGCAGCAATGCCGGTGCGCTATCCGTGCATCCCCAAGCCGCTGGCAGCGCTTCCGGATTATCAGGAGCGCTAACGATCGCAGGAGGTGCGGTGCTATCTTCGATCACCGGCGTGGTCTTGACCGAGGAGAATGGGGCTTACGCACTTCTTAGCATGATGCTGTTTTGTTCGGTGATGGGATTGATTGCCGCACTCTACGTGCTTCGACTCGACCGATATGAAAGATGTGAGTATGTAAAATTCTCCACCGGGTAAGAGCGCAATGCTTATGCGGCGCCAGTAACAGGGTTGAGTCGAATGCTGCCCGACGAGTGGGTATGAGTTGTTACAGTTCAAGCAGCCGTTTGCGCCGCTTCACACATATTCTTTAGTTTCGCGATGGACCGCTCGCGTCCGAGCAAACCAAGACCGCAATCGGGCGCGGCAATCAGCCGGTCAGCATCGATGTGTTGCAGTGCTTGTTGCAGACGCTCGCGAATTTCTTCGATCGGTTCGATACGGCTTTTGGCAATCGCCACTACACCAAAAATCACCGTGGTATTTTGGAATTTTTCCAACAAGCTTAAATCGTTGTAACGATGTGCATCTTCGATAGAAACTGCATCAATAGATGACTTATCAATAGCATCGGCGATCTCAAAATACGATTGTGGATGCGCCTTGGGATAGTCTTCCCGATCAAGACGATCGGGGTAGCCGCAACACATATGCACTGTACACACGACATTTTCTGGGCAGCCGTGAAACGCGCGTTCGAGATTATCGAACCCGTAGTCCAACGCCTGTTTCGGTTTGCGTGCAAACAAGGGTTCATCGATCTGAATGTAACGGCAACCCGCCTCCGCCAACGCGCGGACCTCTAAGTTCAGTGCATCCGCCAAATCAGCGCCTTGTTGTTTCGGATCGTTGTAATAGCTATCAGCCGTGGTATCGGTGATCGTCATAGGGCCGGGCATGGTGATCTTCACCGGTTTACCGGTAAAAGACTGGGCTAGTTTCCAATCATACACCAGGAATTCATCACGCACCGACACCGGACCCACTACGGTGGGCAATTTGGCGCTGTAAGCACCATTACGCAGCTCCCGTTCGGTTAACTTGGTGAAACTAATGCCGTCAATATGGCGGCAATGGTAGTGAATGTAATTCTCCCGCCGGATTTCGCCGTCCGTCGGAATATCGATTCCTGCATCGATCTGATCCTGTACCACTTCCTTGGTGCCGCGGACCAATACGTCTTCCGCATCCGGTCCCATCGAATTCAACGCTTCCTGCCAACCCTTGGTGGGTTCTGCGGTGTCCGGACCGGCGGGAATATTGAACCAGTCCGGCAGTTTTACATAGTTGGGTTTAGGATACGCACCTATGCAGGTAGTGAGTAAACCCATAAATGACCTTTACTGTTAACGAGTTGGAAACGATTAGTTCTTTTCTCGGGGCGAATACAAAACCGAGCTTATTGTTGGCCAGCGTCTGTGCCCGACTGACCTTGCAAATTGTTGGGATCAAAAATCCCTTGATAACCTTCGGTACCTTTAGCTTTCGTTTTTTCCTCAGGTTCCTCCTTCTTGCTCTCGCCGCCCAGATTACCCGGATCGAAAATACCCTCATAACCTTCTGTGCCTTTAGCACGAGTCTTTTCCTGAGGTCGCACCTGCTCGGTTTTTTCCTTTGGTGCAGCTCCGCCAAACATATCCAGTTGCTGCCGTTTGCGAACTTTCTCTTGAATAATGCGTTGCTTTTCTTCCTTAACACGTACTTTGCATTCTTCAAGACCGATCGTCCCCGCGAAATAAGTGGTACCCAGACCTGCAATAAAAATCAAGATAACCATAATCATGGCCGGGTCGAGCCATGCTTTGGCGCGTTTAGTATGGGATTGCAATTCGCCACGGGCAATGAGTTCCGATTCTTTGGCTACTTTCTCTTCCCTTCTTTTCAACACCTCAAATACCGCGGCAGCCAGTAGCGTCAGGGTCACGATCACCACCGCCAGGGCACTGATGGATGGGTTAATGCCATAACGCACCTTACTCGCCAACACGGTAGTCAATGTGCTTTCCGATACGATGGTAAAAATAGTAGTGTTGTAGTTTTCGAAAGAAGCAAGAAACGCCAGCACTGCTGCTGACGCTATCGCGGGTTTTAGAAATGGCAACAAAATTTTTCGAAACGTTTGAACATGAGTTGCACCCAAATCGAGCGCGGCCTCCTCCTGAGCAGTATCAAAGCGTTGCAAGCGCGAAATAAACACCAACATGGCATAAGCCGCAATAAACGTCGATTGGCCGATGACGGTTAGAAAAAAACCGTCATAAAAAATAGACTCCTGGGAAAACCCAAACATCTTTCCAAGCCGGTCCCAGAACAACAATGTGGAAATACCCAGCACCACGCCGGGAACCAGTATGGGCGAAATAATGATGGTGTAATACCAGGGCCTAACCCTGGGCGTGACTTGGGTCAGCATCAACGCACCCGCCAAACCCAATGGTACGGCCAAACAAACCACGCCTAATCCGATGAACAAACTATTGCGCAAGCCAGTCATCAAGGTTTTGTCGTTCATCAAGACATCAAACCATTCCACAGAAAAACATTCCCACGGTGAGACTCGTGGAAACTGCGAGCTGTTGAACGCGGTCAAGCCCATCAAAATCAATGGACCGAATAAATAGGCGAAAAAGATTAAAACGAAAAATCCGACCGACAGCTTGACCACGGTATCGGATTTCACCGCGCAATCTCTCCCAGTTTGACCTTAAACACCTTCATCATGATAAGCACGAAAGCAATACACGATGCCAGCAAGATCAAGGCATAAGCCGATCCACGCGCCCAGTTACCCGCAGTGTTGAAGGCCTGATAGATAATTTGGGTAAACCACAGACTACTGGGACCACCTAGAATCTGTGGCGCGGCCAAAGCACCCGCTGTCAACATAAAAACCATTGTGCAACCAGACGTGATACCTGGTTTCGCATGGGGCATCACCACACGCCAATGAATACGCCACCACGGTGAGCCCAAATCACGTGCCGCCTCAATTTGGTTTTTATCGAGGCTTTCGACTGCGTTATAGATCGGAAAAATCATTAACAGAATAAATGCATAGCAAAGACCGGCCCACAACGCGATATCGTTGCGAATAAAGTCGTAAGGCTGATCCAGAATCCCGATCCAGACTAGAAATGAATTGATAATACCGGTCGAACCAAACATGATTTTGAAGGCAAATGCGCGCAGAATTTCGTTTACCCAAAAAGGTACAATCAAAGACAACACCATCAACCGACCCCAACCGCCTTTAGCGACATGGGCCAAGTAATAGGCAATGGGATAGCACAACAATAGATCGACAATGGTGACAAAAATAGCGGCACCGATTGTTCTGAAAAATACGGAAAGATCTACGACGTTATACGTTCCCTTGGCTTGCGCACTGCCGTAGATCATGAATTTGTAATGTTCCAGGGTGTAATGATGCGCATCGGTGCCCCACTTCGGCGGCGGTACATTCGCACGTAACGAAAAATCCGCCATGAACACTTGTGGCAGAATAATCATCATGAATATCCAAAAACCGACAGCGCACAACAAGAATATCGCCAGCGCCGTGCCGTTTTTTTGGAAAAAGTTACGCCAGTACTCAGCCATGTGGCTAACGGATGCTTTTTATTCTGCTGCTAATTGGCCTTGGGGTAGAGCAACGGCCAAATCCGCGTTAAACCCAAGATCAACACGCTCCCCAACACTATGTCCTAGCGTACGCCCATCATTGACCATAGACAGTTTTATTTTCTTCTCACTGCCCGGAACATCAAAAAATACCTGCCAAAAATTACCTTCAAATTCCTGTTGGTGAATGCTGACATTAATGGTGTTGTCAAAACTCGTACCATTGGCGAACTTGAGTGACTCCGGCCTAATAAAGATGTAAGCATCATCGCCTAAGTTAAGCTGGCCCTGGCCGTCGTGTTTTGCGTGCCGAGCTCTTAACGATCCTGCATTGGTGTCCACCACAGCGTAGTCGTTATCGACCTCACGCACCTTGCCGGCAAACAAATTATTTTCGCCCACAAACGAAGCCACAAAGGCGGACTCCGGCTTGTCGTAGATACTGGTGCCGTCGCCCACTTGCTCGATCACTCCTTCCGCCATAACCGCAATGTGATCGGACATGGTGAGAGCCTCACCCTGGTCATGGGTGATGTAAATAAATGTGATGCCTACCCGTTGTTGAATAGCGCGCAATTCGGTACGCATGTGTTGCCGTAGTTTCAAATCCAGTGCGGAAAGTGGTTCATCCAGCAACAACACGTTTGGTTCGGCAGCTAATGCACGGGCGATGGCCACGCGTTGACGTTGTCCGCCCGATAATTCATGCACCATTTTTTCACCTTGTCCCGGCAGTGCGATGAGTTCCAGTAACTCATCGGCTTTTTTGCGGCGACCGGCTTTTCCAACGCCTTTTACTTCCAAAGCAAAGGTGATGTTTTCCCACACCGTCATGAGTGGGAATAAAGCGAGATTTTGGAAAATCAAAGCGGTGGGGCGTTTGTTTGGGCCTATACCCGCCATGTCCTCACCACCGATTAAGACCCTACCTTGGGAAGGCTCGAGAAAGCCCGAAACCGCTCTAAGCAACGTGGTCTTACCACAACCAGAGGGCCCTAAAAAACTGAAAAACTCCCCGCCTTCGATGTTGATGTTGACGTCGCGTGCAGCGACGAAGTTACCAAACTTGATCCAGACCTGATCGAGCTGGACGCCAGCACTCATGGATCTACCTCCTCGTTTGCTTATACCCCCACAACAATTTGTACCCCCGGTTTCTGAACGAAACCGGGGGTTTGATAAAACAACTAAGCGTTAACGAACTTGTTACGGTACTCCGTACGAACGTCAGCATACCATTGCGGTTCCGCCGGCCAAGGATTCAAATTGGCCAAAGAGTCGCCGGGATACGCATCCGCGAAGTTCTGTCTGTATTGATCACCGGCATGTTGGTCGGCACCCAAAACGGCGGAGTTATAGCCGTGTTTGTCAATCGCTTTGCCCGCGGGTTCCGGGTTGAAGCAGAACTTGACGAACTCATACGCTTGATCAATGTTTTCCGCTGCAACGGATAATGACATGCCGTCCACCCAAGCCAACGCACCTTCTTTAGGTGCCTGATAGGTGACAGGTTCACCTGCATTTTTCAATGCAATCGGAGGACCATCCCAAGTTTGTCCAACCACCACACCATCGTTCAGAAAACCGTTCTTTTGACTGTCAGCATCGTTCCAAAACAGCTTAATTTGGTCTTTGTTGGCAATGCAGTATTCGGTGATTTTTTCCCACACGGGACGCATAGCTTCTTCGCTGGCATAAGCAGCCCACACATCACCCGCGTTCAACTCACCGATAGTTTCCATGTATAACCCGCAACCCAGCATACCACTATGGGGCCGTATCATAGTCTTGCCTTTAACGTCGGGATCCCAAATGTTGCCATAACTCGGCACACCACCCGGCGGCGAGTACTCATCAGTGCGCCAGCCAACGGCTTCTGTACCCCAAATATGCGGCAACCAATGCGAACCGGCATCACCAAAATTCCATTCGTTGTCACCCACTTTCAACATGGCCGGATTAGCATTGTCGATGTTGTCGATTTTGCCGTAGTCCCAGGGCTGCAATAATTCCAGATCTACCCATTGGCCTGAGCGCACGTTGGTTGGGCTGCAAATGTCGATACCGCGGCCCTTGGTGGCTTTCATCTTGTTAATGATTTCTTCATTGGAACCGATACCGGTGTAGTTCAATTTGATTCCGGTAGAGGACTCGAATGCTTCAATCCAATCGGGCGGTAAATAATCCGACCACATTAAAACATTGAGTTCACCGGACGCTGCCAGTACTTTGGGACTGACGATCCACGGCCCAACCGATGCCGCTGCACCTGCCGCCACCGTTCCTTTCAGAAATTTGCGGCGTGAAACGGTTGTTTGCTTCTTCTTCATCTACTTCCTCCAAATTAACATTCGAGATTGGTTAGAAACTTATAGCACAAACAAGGACAAACCTGTCCACGAAAATCCTTCCTGATAGCGTTATTGTAACCGCGTGTGTGTGTTTTGAAAGACTCAAGCGGCGTAGAATGTGTTTTTTATTCGGATTTCTAATATTGGCTTAACACTTCACGCAATATACCGCACATGTCATCGATATGCTTCTTTTCCGCTATAAGCGGCGGCGCCAGAACGCCGGCGTCGCCCGTGAATTTGACATGCAGACCCGCTTTGAACAGTTTTTTCTGCACTTCAAGCCCACGCACCCCCAAGCCTGCGTCACCAGCTTCCACATCGAAACCCGCCAACAGCCCATATCCCCGAATATCGGTCATCACACGGATATCACTCAAAGCGAACACTGATTCGAGAAAATAATCCGACAATTCCGCCGCCCGTTCAAATAGTTTTTCCTTTTCGAAGATATCCATGGTCGCAATGCCGGCTGCGCAGGCTGCGGGGTGGCCGGAATAGGTATAGCCGTGGAACAACTCCACCGCCTTTTCCGGTGCCGCGTTGACAATGGCGTCGTGCACTTTGTCGTGTATGGCGACTGCACCCATGGGTTGTGCGGCGTTAGTCAAGGCCTTGGCCATGGTCATGATGTCCGGCGTGACGCCAAAACTTTGTGCACCAAACGCTTGACCGGTACGGCCAAACCCACAAATCACCTCGTCGAACACCAACAAAATGCCGTATTCGTCACAAATCTCACGCAGGCGCTGCAAATAACCCTTGGGTGGCACTAAACAACCGGTAGAACCGGCGATAGGCTCGACAAAACATGCGGCAATGGTATCGTGGCCGAAATTTTGCACGATGCGCAATAAATCGTCCGCCAGTACCGCCCCGGTCTCCGGTTGACCTTTGACAAAACGATTTTCCGGTAACCAGGTATGGCGCATGTGCGCCACACCGGGGACACCCGGACCGAAGGCCTGACGATTTTTGACCATACCACTCAGACTGACACCCGCCATGTTCACACCATGATAGGCGCGCTCGCGCGACACCATGCGTTGGCGTTGGCCCTCGCCTCGTGCGTAATGGTATGCATAGGCGATTTTCATTGCAGTATCAACGGATTCCGAGCCGGAGTTCACAAAAAAGATGTGATTGAGGCCGTCCGGTGTCAACGCCGCGACACGTTTGGCGAACGCGAACGACAGCGGCTGGGCCAGTTGGAAAGGCGGACAATAGGCAAGCTCTTGTAACTGCTTGTATACCGCCTCGGCGATCTCTGGACGGTTGTGGCCAGCGGCGCAACAAAAAAGACCCGAGGAACCATCTAGCACCCTGTTACCGTTTTGGTCCCAGTAGTAGACACCGTCAGCCCGAACCACAACACGTGGGTCAGATTTAAAATCCCGGTTGCCGGTAAACGGCATCCAGTGATAAGCCATCATATCGACATCGAGTTTCATCTGCGTTACCTCCATCCCATGACTAATTCAGGCACTGTGTCAAACGCTCTGTATGAAGCATTTTCCTAAACTCACATATTGTAGAATGCCCGTATAGCACCAGCTTTTAACGGTCGAATGGGCCAGACTATGCGCGATACCTTATTTCGTCTCAGCAGCAATCAGGGGTCAAATCTGCAACACCGGATTCGCGAGATGGTGATATCGGGAATTCTCGACGGCCATATTCCCCCGGGCAGCCCGCTGCCTTCGGGGCGAAAACTCGCTCAACAGTTAAAAGTCGCTCGCAATACCGTCGTGCTCGCCTATCAACAATTGGTGGACGAAGGTTATTTAGAATCGCGTGAACGCAGCGGCTACTATGTCCGCGATGACATATTATCGGGCCGGGTACAACTCCGCAAAACGCCTCCCTCGTGTGTCACCAACGAAACTGACTGGTCGACACGGATTCAACACAGTGTGCTCAGTCAACGCAATATCAGCAAACCTGCGGACTGGCGTAACTACCCCTACCCCTTTATTTACGGCCAGTTTGATCCGGCCTTGTTTCCGATTGCCGACTGGCGCGATTGTAGCCGCAACGCGGTCAGCGTTTCCGCCATTTACGACTGGGCGGGTGATCGCATTGATCGCGATGATCCATTACTGGTGGAACAAATCCATACACGTTTATTACCGCGCCGTGGTGTGTGGGCCAGTGAAGAGGAAATATTAATTACCCTGGGCGCACAACACGCCTTGTATTTGATTTCTGAGTTGTTAATCGGGGCGCAAACACGCGTCGGTATGGAGGAACCAGGCTATCCAGATGCACGAAATATATTCTTATCTAAAACCAATCTTTTACATCCTATTGGGGTTGATAGTTCAGGTGTTACATTAACTGAAACTCTGAGCAACTGTGACTATATCTATGTGACACCCAGCCACCATTTCCCTACCACCATCACCATGTCATTGGAACGTCGCGAGACCTTGCTACGTCACGCGGTACAGTCGGACCTTATCGTTATTGAAGACGACTACGAGAACGAAACCAATTTTGTCGGCGACCCAACTCCGGCACTAAAGAGCTTGGATCAGCACGATCGCGTCATTTATATAGGCAGTCTTTCAAAAACCATTGCACCCGGAATCCGCTTGGGCTATCTGGTAGCACCACCGGATATAATTCACGAAGCACGAGCACTGCGTCGCTTGATGTTACGCCACCCACCCGCCAACAACCAGCACATTGTGGCGCAGTTCATTAAACGCGGTCACCACGATTCCCTGGTGCGCCGTTTAAGTCACGCTTATAAAGAACGATGGCAAGTAATGAGCCGCGCTTTGTCTACACACTTACCAGACGCCGCACAAATACCGAGTTTCGGCGGCACGTCGTTTTGGGTAGAAGGCCCAGAAAAGCTGAATTGTCGTGAGTTGCAACGGCTAGCGCGGGATAAGGGTATGTTGATTGAGCCTGGGGACATGTTTTTCATGCAAGAACCCACACCAATGAATTACTTTCGCTTGGGATTTTCGTCTATTTCCGCCGATCGCATCGAACCGGGTGTCGCGTTACTCGCAGACATCATTCATCAGATCAGCTAAACGAAACCGATGTGGCAAAATGCACTCTTTCTGGTATAGGGTAATGGAACACACTGGCCCTACCATACGGGTTGTATCATTGACTATGTTAGACACTCGACGAAACACCGGTGGTCAAACCATTTCGGTCTATTGGCTACAACACAACGAGAGAGATGCGAGATGTTAATAGGGGTTCCAAAAGAGATTAAAGACAATGAAAATCGTGTTGGCCTGGCGCCATCCAGCGCGCGTGAGGCCATTACCCACGGCCATGAAGTCATCGTGGAGACCAATGCCGGGATAGGTATCGCTGCCAGTGACGCCGAGTATGAAAAAGCTGGTGCGGAAATCTGTACTACCGCTGAAGAAATTTTTCAAAAAGCGGGCATGGTTGTCAAAGTAAAGGAACCGCAATCGAACGAACGCGCCATGTTAAGGGAAGGCCAAGTATTGTTTACTTATTTGCATTTAGCGCCCGATGCTGAGCAAACCAAGGATTTAGTCGAAAGCGGTGCCGTATGTATTGCCTACGAAACCGTGACTTCGCCGCTAGGCGGTCTGCCCTTGCTGGCGCCAATGTCCAAAGTAGCCGGCCGTATGGCCATTCAAGCCGGTGCTTATTGCCTAGAAAAACCTCACGGCGGGCTGGGCATGTTGTTAGGCGGCGTACCCGGCGTGGATCCAGCCAAAGTTGTGGTGATTGGAGCCGGTGTCGTCGGTACACACGCTACTCATATTGCCGTCGGCATGGGTGCGGACGTATGGGTCATCGACCGCAATCCGGATGCCCTGGAAAGACACTGGCAACAATTCGGACGTTCAACGAACACCGTATTCTCAACCCGCGATGCTATCGAGCACCACGTGTTGACCGCGGATTTGGTGATCGGTGGCGTACTGATTCCGGGCGCGGCGGCGCCCAAACTGGTGACCGCTGAAATGGTGCAAAATATGAAGCCGGGAGCAGTCATTGTCGATGTCGCTATCGATCAAGGCGGTTGCTGCGAAACCTCTCGGCCAACGACTCACGCCGAACCCACGTATGTAGTCGACGGGGTGGTGCATTATTGCGTGGCCAATATGCCGGGTGGCGTGCCGCGTACTTCGACTTTCGCTTTGAACAATGTCACCCTGCCCCATGTGCTTACGCTGGCAGAAAAAGGTTACAAACAAGCTTTGGCCGACGATCCACATCTGCGCAATGGATTGAATGTACACAAAGGAAAAGTGACACAGAAAGAAGTGGCCGAAGATCTTGGTTATGATTTTGTGGAACCGATGAAGGCGATGGCGGCTTAAATCGATCTATGGATTTCGTTCTTCAATACATTCTGTGCAAATCAACGACAAAGGTACAGACGTGAGGACCATAAGAATTCGTGTAGGAGATCAAGACTCAACTGAGCAGGTTTATGATCGTCACTACATCTCCCAAGATTTTAGCGCTAAGGAAGGCAATGTATTTGAGGAAGCGATTGAATCGTTGAATTCGCAGGTCGGCAAGGCCATTAAAAACCGGCGTATCTTTCCCAGCGACCATTCAGCGAGTATTACAGCGCACGCCACCAAATTGGCCTGTCCGTAAGTTAGTGCCATCTGATTGGAGTTGTTCAAAACAGGCTTAGTGAAATATACAGGTTGGTAAAATGGCATCCATTATGGTTGATGCCGGGGTGGCAGATTTAGACTGGCTTACTGAAACGATAAGACTGAGCTTAGTATTCACCGGACACACGCGGCCAGCCAGCCAGTAAAATTTCGCCTGCCACTCGAGCATCAAGAGCGGCTGAACGATTACCTTCGCCAGCCGATACAATGGAACCTTTCATCAGCATGTGCCAGACTTGAGTGAAGCGTTCGACGTCCGCAAGTCCGGCTTCCTCGGCAAAGCCATGCAGGATGTCGCGAATCTTAACGAGGTGCGCGGCGGCGTGGCGATTAACGGGGCTGTTGTGCTCGGTCTCTAGCAAGACATTGATAAAAGAGCATCCTTCAAAATCCGTGCGTCGAAACCACTCGTCAAATATATCGAAAATGGCGAGAAGCCTGTCGGCAGGGGCATCGGCCCGGCACATCACCTCGTTCTGTAGCCAGTTTCGCGTCCAGATTTCCTCGCGACGGTCGAGAAACGCCATTGCCAAGCCTTCCTTCGACCCAAACTGATTGTACAAGCTTGCTTTAGCGCAGCCGGACTTCGCTATTACTCTGTCAACACCGACTTGGGCCACTCCCTGCGTCGCAAAAAGATTGTAGGCAGCACCCAGAATTTTCTGCCGCGCATCGGTTTTGCTCCGTTCCGGCGTATGCCTTGATGGATCGTTAGCCGCATTGGGCCTGCCTGTCATGTAGTTATGCTCCTTTGTGTGCCGAGTCGCTGAATATTATGCGCAAGTAACTGGCGAAAGCCACCCCGCAAGAACGCCGCCGCGTGTGTCATCAAGATGGCTTCGCGTACTAAACCAAGATAATATAGACAGAAAGGTCTGTCTAGTATAAATTCCACCAAAATATCTCGACCACGCTTGACAACAGTCATAACAAAGCGGGTTGGGGAGAATAAGGAGAGGAACAACGATTATGGCCGATTACCGGTGTTTGCAAATAGGCGACGTCACTATTGGCGGACCACTCGGCATGCGGACCGGTCTCGCTATCGGTAGCATTTTCTACGACAACCACTCCGTTATCACCGATCCCGTTGCCGGTACGTTCGATCAAAACCGCGCGGCAGAGTTGGTTGCCCGGGTCAACAAACATGCCGACCGCTACGGCGTTCAAATGGGCTTCGACGTTATCGGCGCTACAGTCGAGGCGATGGAATCGGCATTACCGTTCGTTGCGCAACGCACCTCACTCCCGATTCTGATTAATGCCACCGAAGCGCAGGTTCGTATAGCAGGGTTAGCGACAGCAGCCGATCTAGGTATTCTCGGGCGTTGCATTTTTGCCTCCCTCAATGAGGACACCGAGGACGAAGAATTGGAAGCGCTTGTTTGTTATCCACCCGCAGGGGTCATGATTTTGGCGAGTAACATTGACAATTGCACGCCGGAAGGATCCTGTTCGATGATTGAGTCTTACTTTCATCCAATCCTGAAAGAGATTGGGGTTGACACACCGGTCGTCGACCTGGGGGTCATGGATGCACCCTCGATCGGTATTGCAATGCGCGGCATTGAGGCGGTACGCGAACAATTTGGCTATCCGGCGGGCTGCGCTTTCTCGAACTGTTTCCCGCAGTGGACGGGTCTCGACGCCTTAGGACGCGAATGGGTCAATGTCTCGCTCGCCACGGCGATGGTCGCATGCCGCAGTTTCGGCGGCGACTTTCTGCACTACGGCATCATTGAAAAATGCCGCTTGGCGGCCCATGCATTAGGTACAGCAGAGGTTTTTCTCGGTTTTGCCGCACAAGAGCTGGACGACAACCAGCAACCGGCCAGTCACGCGCTGTTCCGGATGTTCAAACTAGCGCAGGAATAAATACGGGCCGAACATGATAACCAACGGTTGCCGCTGGAAGTCACGCCTTAACACTGTTGCGGCGGAGAAGTTGCTGGTAGACCTCGGCACCACCTGTCTGACCGGTTTGCGCGCCTGTGCGCTCAACAACGCGGCACCGCCGGCACGTGTGACACATCCGATTTATGCGACACTCGCGCTGAGTTCAACAGCCTGTGCTTCGCTCGGTTCGGATTTTCAGCGTGCGGGTTTGTTGTTTCCACCACCGACACCGGATACCGAGGAAAACTTCACGGATACTTATGGGGTGACCTGGCTTTGGGCGGACGGCAATCCCGCGCAACTGGAACACCCTCTGCAACAGGCCGGTTGGAGTGATGTGTCGGACCACCCTCGTCCGCAGTTGCCTGACATGCTCCAGATCGCGTCACCGAAAGGAGCCTCACTGGTCGTTGCTGACGCACCTTGTGCAGGATTGTTGGACACCTGCTTGGCGCTGCGCAATGGCTGGCAGTTTCTAGACGATATCACCGGCGAGTGGCAGATCGCTTCCGCTTTGCTTGACTGGACGCTCGAGACCGTCAGCGCCGCGTATGAGCACATGCTCACAGCACTGCCTGAAGCGCCCGACATTGTGGTGTATGCGGACGATCTCGGATTCCAGGGCGGTATGTACCTGTCAGATACCGATTTTAGAAACCACCTCTACCCACGTCTTAAAACTCTCTTCTCGCGCCTGCGTTCTTATACCGATGCGGCCATCTGCCTGCATTCCTGCGGTGGAGTGCGGTCGATATTATCCGACTTTGCCGATCTGGGCGTGGAGATTATGAATCTCGATTTCTATGCCAAGGGTATGAGTATCGAACAGGTGAGGCGCGCGTTGCCCGGTGATACGATTCTGCACGGACCGGTCGATTTGGGTGCACTGGGTGCGGCGGTGAAACGCGGTGACCGCGCCGCCGTGTCACGGTTAGCGACTGAACAGGCGCTGGCCGGCCCGTCGATCGCCGCACCTGCGGACAACATCGGCGAATACGGCTTCCTGATCGATTGCCATTGTGGAGCGAGTTCGGCAGGAGTTCTGAACGTTGACGATTTGCGTATTTTGAAGAACGTCGGACCGGCCAAACCGATCATCAATAAAATGATTGCCGCTGGCGAAGGCACAATTCCGGACCTGCCCGGAGATCAACCTGAGGTTGCAACGGTTTTTCACACACATCCATCGTCCGGACACATGAGCGGTGGAATTTATCGGGCCGGCAACGGCCGTATCAACTGAGGCGCTCAGCGTCGCTGACATTTACAGAGGAGCTAATGAGATGGCACAAATCGAAAAAATGACCGGTCGTGAGAGATTCTTTTCTGCCTGTCTGATGACGGGTTTACCCGACCAAGTACCCGTGGTTCCGTTGTTGATGACCCGCGGAATCAGGGAAGGCGGTATTACCGTGGATCAGGCACTGCGCGACGGTGTCGCGTCCGCCCATGCGAAAGCTAAAGCGGAGAAAAAATTTGGCGGCGACGCCATTATTGCAGGCACCGATCTGTTCACACCGGTGGAATGCGTGGACGGTTGCGAACTGGACTATCTGCCCTATGCGCAACCGTCTCTGGTCAAGCACCCGACACCGACTAAGGACGAGTTCTATCGTTTCAAGGAAAAATACGAAAGACAAGGTTTCCAACCATCGGCACGTGTACTTGAAATTCAGAAAGAAATCCGTGAATTCATCAAGATGGGTTATAAAGATACTCATGCACTCCCGACGCCGGTTGGTGGGCCGATTACGACTGCACAGTTGATGACAGGCTCTTCGGAGTTTCTGACTTATCTCAACGAAGATCCCGATTACGCCTACGAAGTAACGGAGCTTGCTTATGACATCGTCGCCAACGTCTGCCGCATGATGTTCGAGGCAGGCCTGGATGCCTGCAACATTCTGGATCCGTTTAACTCGACCGATATACTGCCACCCGAAGTCTACAGAAAGCATGGACTGCCTTTTCAAAAGCGTCTGTTTAAGTACATCCATGAAGACCTGGGTGGCGCCGGTTTCACCCATACCTGCACCTACACGCAGCCGATCTGGCGCGACATCGCCCAGAACGGGTGTTGTAACTTCAATGGCGACATGTACCCGGGTATGGACAAGGCGAAGCAGGCGGTGGGCGGTGAGATCTCGCTCATGGGTACGCTGTCGCCCTTTTCGACCCTGGTACACGGCACGCCCGAAGATGTCCGCAATGAGGTTAAAAAATTAGCCGCGGAAGTGGGTTATAACGGTGGTTTAATTGTGATGCCGGGTTGTGACATCGATTGGAACGTACCGGACGAGAATATGCACGCGATGATTCAGCAATGCGCTGAAATAAAATATCCGATGGATGTAGCCGCACTCGGCGACCTTTCCAATATCTATTTGGCGGGACATCCCATGCATCCCGGCAAGCGCGCGCCATCCACCGAGGGTGACGAACAGATGAAAGCGCTGTGGGGTAAGGCGGAAAACGACGCGACACCTGCCGACGAAGTCAATCAGAAGTTGGTCGAGGCCATCATGGATTATGACGGCGATAAGGCGATCAAGTGGACCAGCGAGGGCTTGAAACGTGGTATGACCGCCCAGGAGATCGTGTTCGACGGACTGTCACTCGGCATGAAGATCGTCGGTGACATGTACGAACGCAATGAGCGTTTCGTTACTGACATGCTAAAGGCCGCTAAAACGATGGATAAGGCGATGCCGATTTTAACCCCAATTCTGGAATCTTCGGGTTCCCATGACGGTCCGACCGGAACAGTCGTGGTCGGTTTGGTGCGGGGCAACACACAGGATATTGGAAAAAATCTTGTCTGCCTGATGCTCAAGGCAAACGGCTTTAACGTGATCGATTTGGGCAAGAATGTGAAGCCCGAACAGTTCATCGAAACCGCGGAGCGGGAAAACGCCATCGCTATTGGCATGTCCGTGATGACCAATTCCTCTGCGGTCTATGTCGAGAGGGTGAAAGACCTGCTAGAGGAACAGGGCAAACACGATAAATTCCTGCTCATGTGTGGCGGCGCGGCGGCCAACAAGGGCATCGCACGTGAAATGGGCGTTGCCTATGGTCTTGATGCCAACGCGGCCGTTGCGCTCGTAAAGGAACATGTAGCCGAGGCTGCCTGAAAGTGAACCGGCAGAGGTTGAGCTATGCCAATCTATAATTTCTCGTGTGCGACGTGCGGCGCCAAGCGCGATGTGATGAACGGTTACAGTGAGTCGGTAAATCTTGAACTCGTTTGCATAGCCTGCGGAGGCACCATGCGGATGGCACCGTCGACTTTTCATTTAAAGAGTAGCGAAAGCAGAAACGAATCGGCTTCTTCCTCGTCCCCTGTGAAAGCCTGCGGTCATAAATATCATTGCCGATGTCACATCAAGCTAAGCAAACCGAATCCATTCCGAGAGAAGATCCGCGCAGCCAACGGCATCGTGGACAAGGACTGATGAAGGTTTAAGAGTGTCCACCTTTCCGCTACGCGTACTGAAAAAGCGGACCGAGACACCCGAAGCCGTAAGTATCTGGCTGGATGTGCCGAGGGACCTAAATCATGCCTTTGACTATCGGGCCGGGCAGTTCATCGCGATCGAGACTGACATCGGTGGCGAAACGCTGTTACGGCAGTACTCCCTGAGTTCTGCGCCGGGACAGGATCGAGAATTGCGCATCACGGTTAAGAAAGTGGACCGCGGACGGGTTTCATCATGGCTTGTGGACAGCGTCGAAGCGGGCGATGTCCTCGAGGTGGCGCCCCCGCGAGGCATTTTTTTTAAACCGTTGGAAGAACCACATCATGTCTTATTGCTGGCCGTTGGTAGCGGTGTCGCACCCATAGTGCCTATTGTCCGTTGCTTGACAGCCAGTGAGCTTGGGCACGTGATCACTTTCGCTTACGGCAACCGTACACCGGACTCGATCATTCTTAGGAACGAAGTCGACGAGTTAGCCGGATTCCCGTCAGTTTTGGTTGAGCATGTATTGTCGCGCGCGGGCGACGAATGGAACGGCGTACGTGGACGCATCGACCGCTGTTATTTGGATGCACGACTGCCGCGGTGGATCGCCCGGTGCGATTTACCTATAGCGGTATATTTGTGCGGTCCCGAGGCGTTTATGGAGACGGCGGAAACGGTGCTAGTGGGCTTCGGTCTAGATCTTGGTCAGATCCGGCGCGAAAGCTTTGATCTGGCTCTCAATGACGAAGATGAGTCGCCCCCGATCCGAGTGAATTCCGTCTCCCCCGGCGAAGAAGCCGTCTGTGAATCGATCACCGCGTTGGTTGCTGGCGAGGAAGTCAAAGTGGCACCTGAAACGGGCGAATCGATTCTCGACGCTCTGCTGAGGGTGGAAGCAGACGTACCGTTTTCTTGTCAGGAAGGCACTTGTTCGTCTTGCATCTCTAAGCTTAAAGCCGGCAGCGCCGACGTGCGTGCAATAGTGCTGAAAACGCTGCGCGAGAGTGACCTCTATGAAGGGTTTGTGCTCGCTTGTCTGTCTCGACCGGTGACCAGTCATGTGGCCATTGATTTCGACGATATCTGAGAGGAGGCGGTATGACTGGGGATGATAAGTTGCTGTTAACCAACGTCGCAGTCGCCGGTGGTTCAGGCAAATCCTGGGTACTGTGGCCGGATGGCGCGGTGGCGATAGTAGACGGTATGATTGCTTACGCCGGTACGCGCGATATGATGCCCGGGCAGTGGCGGGAGCTGCCCACAAGGAAGCTGAATGGTGGTCTACTGACACCCGGATTGATCGACTGCCATACACACCTGATCTACCCTGACGGCAGTTTCATGAACACCGCCGACGTTATCGCGGCGACCCGTGCCGCTGATGAAGACGCCCTGTTTGAAGCGGCTGCGGCCCGTGTTCAGCGTCTTATCGCCGTTGGGGTGACAACGCTCGAGGTCAAGAGCGGCTACGGTTGTAATCTCGCTGCCGAACTCAAGATGCTGTCAGTCGCCCGCCGCTTAGCGGATGAGATGCCCATCACGATTCATTCTACGCTGCTGGCAGGGCATGTTTACCCTGACGACGTCGATCCAGAAGACTTTGTGGTGGAAATGTGTGATCAGCTCATTCCGGCGGCGTATAAAACGGGCCTTATCGATGCAGTGGAAGTTTATTGCGAAGAAGAAGGCGGCATTTCGCTGGACGATTGCTCTACCATTCTGGAAACCGCTTATCGTCTGAAGATTCCCACCCGGTTAATTGCTGACCATCTGTCAGATAGCGCCGGCGCCGCTCTGGCACCGTCTTTCTACTCCAAAGTAGCAGCGCATGTTGTTTACGTCGACGACCTCGGTGTCGACGCCATGGCTTCAGCCGGGACAACTGCCGTATTGCTGCCGCTTGACTGGTGCGCAAGGGGTAGGCGGACAAAACCACCGGTGGAAATGATGCGCAAGGCGGGCCTATCTATGGCCGTCGCAAGCGGTTTGAACGCCGAAACGGTGCCGGATGCCGATCCGTTAACCGCAGCCCGTGCTGCGGTGTCGAACTTCGACCTCACGCCGTTGGAAGCACTTGCGGGTATTACACATACATCTGCGACAGCCTTGGGTGCTCGAAATACCGGTTATCTGTGCGCAGGTGCGCGTGCGGATATTGTCTGGTGGGATGCTGATAACGTGGACAAATTGTTGGACGTGCCATCACCCGCAGTACGGGAGCGCTGGTGGTCCGGCGGCGCGCGGGCTGTGTCGCCGTGTTTCCCCGGGGGCATCGAATCTGAAACGCCAGTGACGCCGAAGGCGACGTCGAAGATGGAATACGCGTTTCGCCAGTACGAGGCACGTGCCGTACCCCAGAACGATGGAACCTGGACAGCGCATTGGGCGGAACCGGATGGTCGTGGCGGTGCCCGTCACAACGAGAAGGGAGGGTTCGACTCAGAAAATACCGCCCTTTCGTTTGCGCAAAAGGTGGAACTCGCAACACGCCTGAACCGATGCTAGTACTATTGACTAAAGGCATTTAAGGCGCGACCCCATACAACTTAAATTACGCTTTTTAGGTTTCGCAAAAAACACGCTACGAAAAACACGGTACGAGTTATTGTCAAATCTGGTGTATGAACGAATTGGATTAAGCGGCGATCTGATGGTTTGAAGTGAGCTCGATTCCGTCTACAAATTTGATTCCGTCAATCACTTTGGCTAGATAATTAAAGCCGCGTAGTCGACGCCAGTTCTTCTCGGCACATTGTCCTAATTTGAACATCATGTGCAACATACCATCTCGAGTCAAACAGCCCTTGGAGCGTTTGGTTCGGTGTCGGATGGTTCCAAATGTCGACTCAATAGGGTTGGTGGTTCGCAAGCTCTGCCAGTGTTGAGCAGGGAAGTCATAAAATGACATCAGTTCGGGATGATCTTTTTCTAAACACTGCGTGGCCTTGGGATATTTAGGCTCATAGGTTTGGATGAACGTGGTGAAAGCGCTTTCAGCTTGTGCTTTCGTCGGTGCTTGCCAGATGTCCTGTAAGGATTGTTTGGCTTTAGGCTGAAGCGATTTAGGCAAACAATTGAGCACATTCATGCTCTTATGCATCCAGCAGCGTTGGTGACGAGTGTCAGGATAAATTTCATCCAACGCCGACCAAAACCCCATGGCCCCATCACCAATGGCTAACTGCGGCGCACCCATTCCCCTGGACTTCAGGTTGAGTAATACCTCGCGCCAACTCTGCGTCGATTCGCGCACACCATCGTCTATCGCCAAAAACCGTTTCTGGCCCCGTTCATTGACACCAATAATAACCAGGGCGCAGAGTTTGGCTTGCTCTGCCCTAAGACCACTGTAGACGCCGTCAGCCCAGATATAGACCCAACCCTCCTTGGACAAATCATCTTTACGAAAGGCTTCATATTCTGAAGCCCACACTTGTTTCAGGCGCGACACCGTACTCGCCGATAACCCCTGTGCATCCGCCCCCACCAGCGCTTGTAAGGCCTGCGACATCTCGCCACTCGATACCCCTTTCAAATACAACCACGGTAAAGCCGCTTCCAGCGATCGGGTCTTACGAATATAGGGAGGAACCAACGCGGATCGAAAGGTGACCGGTTCACCACCTCTGGAGCGAACCTTGGGTATCTGCACCGTCACCGGTCCAATTCCCGTTTGAATTGCTCGGGTGGGTTGGTAACCATTACGCACAACAGCCGCTTTGCCATCGGCGGTGTGTTGTTCAGAGAATTTATCGATAAACTCCATCATTTCTGCCTCGACCGCTGTATGGATCAATTGCTGCGCCCCGCTCTGCAGTAGCGCCGTCAGCTGATCGGTAAAACTACCTCGATCTTCAAGTGAAATAACGTTACTCTTACTCATGAGTGGCGTATCCTCGTTTGATTAAATTAAAGTTCAGCAACTTCAAATTAATCAGATACGCCGCTTTTCTTCAACTTCCTAAACACCAGATTCAGTTATAACTCACACGGTACCGCTAAGTTCCATGTAACTTAATTGGTTAATTAAACAATGGTAACGGTTCTACCATGCTAACTTTCATAAATAATTGTTTGTAGTTTCTGGTGGTCGCTGCAACTTTAAGTTTACACTCACAAAATTGTTGTTGGATTTAGAGTCGCTATGTTTTGTTGCATACAACGTATAGATAACATCTCCAACAAAGTGAACTTTATCGGGTGAAAAATCGATGGCCAGTAATTCTTTCTTGTAATTTGCGGCTGGCCTTGAAGTCAGCAAGGAAAAATGAACCTTGGAATTGTCTACGTTCACAAACGGTGTTTTCCTCATAATATTGCCAAGTTGCCTTGGCGTTCTTGCAACAACCCTGATGTCTCCGCCAAAATTTGCCGCAATGACATTATGTATCAATGTTTCAAGTGCACGCTGACCTAAATTCGATGAAACAATGACATGCCACTTTGAATATACGTTCGCACGTTTTTCAGACCCGCTTCTGTGAGAGCAACGCGCAGTGCAGCCATCGGAACTCTGTTCTTGCCCGTTGGCATGACGCCACGCAGCAGTACCACTAAGGTTTTATCTTTCAAGACCTAGTTACCGGTAGCCGTAGGAGGATGATGAGCTGGTCTCCACCTCATTTTACTTGGCGTCGTAATGCGCCATGATGGGCAGTGCCATCAATCAATATAGAAGTGGAGACCAAGCATGAACGATACAACAAGCGTAGCGGATACAACAATAGGGTTGGATATTGCCAAGAACGTGTTTCATCTGGTGGTTGTGAACGGACGAGGACAAGTGATCGAGCGCAAGCGCTTGAGCGCAAGCGCTTGAGGCGCGCACAGGTGAAGCGTTATTTTGCGAATATCCCCGCAGGGCGAATTGCGCTCGAAGCGTGTGCCAGTGGGCATTACTGGGCACGTACTTTAAGTGAGCTGGGTCATGCGGTGCAATTACTACCCCCACAGCATGTTAAAGGATATTGCCGGGGGCAGAAGAACGATTTCAACGATGCCCAGGCGATAGCCGAAGCGGCCCATCATGGCGCCGTACGTTCGGTGGCGGTGAAGAGCCCTGGGCAACAAGCCCACCAAGCCCTACACCGCATACGTAGCCGGTTGGTGAAAGAGCGCACCGCGTTATGTAACCAACTGCGTGGCTTACTCGGTGAGTACGGTATTGCGATGGCCCGTGGTGTGGCCTCGGTGCGCCGTGCATTACCCGAGATACTGAACCAGCATACCGATGAGATGCCCGAGATCGTGCGTTGCATGGCGTGGCGTCAATACGAACGTTTATTGCAGTTCAACGATGAGATTGCCTGGTATCAAGAACAAATTAAGGCACAAATGAAACGAGATACCGCCCTGAGACGGTTGATCCAATTACCCGGGTTTGGGCCGATTGTCGCGAGCGGGTTTAAATCATGGTTGGGTGACGGACGCCAGTTCAGCCGCGGACGCGAGGCATCAGCCGCCTTAGGCGTGGTGCCACGCCAACACAGCAGTGGGGGCAAATCCCTGTTGCTCGGCATCAGCAAACGCGGTGACGCCTATATCCGTTGTCTGGTGATCCACGGCGCGCGATCGGTGGTGCGTTGTGCCCACAATAAACACGACCCATTGAGCCTGTGGATACAGCGTCTTATCCAACGGCGCGGCATCCATAAAGCCACCGTTGCACTGGCTAACAAATTAGTCAGAATGGCCTGGGCGATGGTGGTCTATGAACAGGACTATCGCCCACCAATCCATCAAGGTGCAACAAGCACCGTATAGATTCAATGCATAGTAATTAGTGTTACAAACCCCGCGTTGCGAAGACGAATGAAACGAACAGCACCATGAGACACCTCACGCGTATTGAAAACCTGGTCACCGCATGGGAACACCATCCCGATAGGACGATGAGGACAATACGCGCGGCTATTTCATCAAGGCCAGAGGACATACAAACACCTCGACCCAAGGCCGGATATACGATAGCAACTCATATCGCACCGGACGATAGCAACTCATATCGCACCGGATGATTCATTTGTCTTGCATCTGAGGTGGAGACCATATACGTAGTGAGCTTGCGAACCGCATCATTCGCCCAAGGTTGCAAGTGCAGAAGTGAAACAAGCGGCGGTGTCTTTGCTGTAAAAAGTAATATTTACCAGACAAATTCAGCCCGTAGGGCGGAACACGTTCCGCCGAATGGCATTTAGATGGTCCTATATTTCGTTTCACGGCATCCGGATTACTTATTATTAAAACGACAACGCATTCTACGCGGACAATCTTTTTGTAGGATCGTATTCGTTCGCGACGCAGATGAATGTTAACGAAATAAATTCAGCAAGTTCTTTTCGCGAGCAAGCTCGCTCCTACCCGACTTTACTCACAATCAATGTTTCTACCTAAGTTTAGCCGGAATATTGGATCGCGTCGGCCGTAGGACATCGGTGAGGAACGAATTACATCAAACGTATCGCGAAACAGTTTACAATTTACGCGCCTTGTTGCGGTCGCATGTCTTCGGCATTGATACCTGCGACTTTAACCGGCGTTTTCATCGCATCGCGGCGAAACGGATCGCCAAGTTCCTGGTTGAGCACAACTTCGATGAATGTGGTTTGGTTGTTGTTCATCTGTTCGTCGATGGCGACTTTAAGCGCGTGAGTCAGACTTTCCATGGATTCAACCTTGACTCCTTTCACGCCACAACCTTCGGCCACTTTCGCGTACTCGACACCGATGTTCAATTCGGTACCGACAAAGTTATCGTCATACCACAATGTCGAGTTACGTTTTTCCGCGCCCCATTGATAGTTGCGGAAAATAACCATGGTGATCGGTGGCCATTCGTTACGCCCGCAGGCCGTCATCTCGTTCATAGAAATACCGAATGCACCGTCACCGGCAAATCCCACGACAGGTACATCCGGCTGGCCGATTTTCGCGCCTAATATTGCCGGAAAGCCATAACCGCACGGGCCAAACAAACCGGGTGCAAGATACTTTCGCCCTCGCTCAAAACTTGGGTACGCGTTACCAATCGCACAATTGTTACCGATGTCCGAAGAAATAATCGAATCTTTCGGCAATCCCGCCATGATGGCGCGCCATGCTTGGCGTGGCGACATGCGATCCGGTTCGGCTTTACGCGCGCGTTCGTTCCATGTTGTGCCGGGATCGTCTTGTTCGTGATCCATAGCCGCGAGTTCTTTTTCCCAATTGGCTTTTGTCTCGGCAATGAGATCGCATCTTGACGCCCTATCGCTATCTCCTGCGGTGCTGGACAGTTGTTCGAGTATTTGTTCAGCCACTTTTTTCGCGTCGCCCTGAATCGCCACATCTATTTTCTTGGTCAACCCGATACGGTCGGCGTTGATTTCCACTTGAATGATTTTGGCGTCTTTCGGCCAGTAGTCGATGCCGTAGCCCGGCAGAGTCGAGAACGGATTCAATCGCGTGCCTAACGCCAGCACCACATCGGCTTTGGAGATTAATTCCATCGCCGCTTTAGAACCGTTATAACCCAGCGGCCCTGCTGCCAGTGGATGCGAACCAGGAAAGGCGTCGTTATGTTGGTAGTTACAACATACCGGTGCATCCAGTTTTTCCGCCAAGTTCTTCGATGCTTCGATGCCATTGCTCAGCACAACTCCCGCGCCGTTTAATATCACCGGAAACTTCGCTTCGGACAACAGCTTCGCCGCAGCGGCAATCGCTTCCTGTCCGCCGGGCGAACGCTCAAGTCGAATCACCTGTGGTAATTCGATATCGATGACGTGTGTCCAGTAGTCGCGTGGCACGTTGATTTGTGCCGGTGCGGACCCGCGCCATGCGTTTTCGATCACACGGTTCAATACTTCGGCTATACGCGACGGATCGCGCACCTCTTCCTGATAGCAAACTATGTCCGAGAACAACGCCATTTGCTTGATCTCCTGAAAACCACCTTGCCCGATGGTTTTATTCGCGGCTTGGGGGGTTACTAACAATAACGGTGTGTGGTTCCAATATGCGGTTTTGATTGGCGTAACAAAGTTTGTGATGCCGGGACCGTTTTGGGCGATGGCCATACACATCTTGCCGGTCGCACGCGTGTACCCGTCAGCGCTCATGCCGGCATTACATTCGTGGGCGCAGTCCCAGAACTTGATCCCGGCGGCGGGAAACAAATCCGAAATCGGCATCATGGCCGAACCGATAATCCCGAAAGCATGTTCTACACCGTGCATTTGCAGCACCTTGATAAACGCTTCTTCGGTTGTCATTTTCATAGTTCATCTCCAATTCAAAATACTAAAACTCACGCTCGATTCACCCCGACAATGCGGGACAGTTCACCATCAAGGCGGCGCAAATACCATGATTTCGGGCTGGAACAGTCGAACGGAATAACGCCACTAATACTTAAAGTTTAAGACAGATCATCCGTATAAAAACCATCCAGTTTCATCAATCCAATAGTGCCAGATTGAAAAACTGAAACTCCGCAGCGCCAGTCGATCAAATCAACGCGATACAAAAACAAAGAACAGACACGCCGGCGACGACACCCGCAAACATGCGATGTCCGGCGAGCCCATACACCGCAAACCCAACCGCAGTCGCCAATAACCTAGTCCATAGTGGAACGTCTTCTAACGCGCCATCGGGTAATAAAATCATGCGCGCAATCAAACCCGCGACCATAGCGTAGGACACGCAACTCACCCAGCGGTAAAACGGCGTGTCGACATCAATGCTTGCGGCAAACAAGGCGCCGCTAAATCGCCATACCATGGTCACCAATCCCGCGCCGACTACCAAAATCCACAAGGAATAATCCGTCATCATGGGCGGCGTTCTGAAATAACGAAGGCGGCGCTACCACCCACCAGACCAGTTAATGCCAACGACCACGCGGGCGTTAGAAAATAGATCACGGGTCCGAGTATCGCGCCAATCACAAGCGCAAACACAGCGTAACGTTGACGCACACCTGCGAAAACCAACGCAAAAAATAATGGATTGAGAAATAACAATCCGGTAGTAACCACACCGGGCAAACGGGCCGCACCAAAGTATCCCACCACGGTTCCAACAATCCCAAACGTGAAAACCGTCAGCGCAAAACAAACGAAGTAAATCCAACGCAACGGTTCTTTCACTTGCGGGAAGCGTCGCTGACACATGGCCCAGGAGTTTAATGACAACAATTGTGCAAAACCCAGCATCGCCAGTTTTCCTCTCGACCCGCTCTGCAATAAAGGCAAAAAGGAAACCGTCATCGGTAAAAAACGCGCGTTGGCAAGGGAGCAAGCCAGAATCGCCGCTATGACGCCAGCGCCACCCAGCCATAACTCAAGCATGGCCAGCTGACCGGGCAAACCCCAGATCAACACCGTCGCTAACACTGCCATCTGCGCCTTAAGGCCGGCCACATTGGCCAATACACCGAAGCCCATCATGGTGGTGAGCAATATGAGTCCAGGAAAACCGACACCATCACGCAATGCCGTGATCATGACTCGATCCCGGCTTTCGATAATTTTTTCCCTGCTTTCAGTTCGCATTGGCCAGTAATTTCCACACCTTCTCGGAAGATGCTCGCGAGCAAGAAGTGGGCCTGCACAAGTCAACGTATCTCCGTTTTGTAACTAAATTTATCCGCGCGACCATGGGTAATGCGGTATTCGATCTTTTTGTCATTCAGTGTGTACGTAGAACGCATCAAAACGACGATGGGGTCGCGCTCCGCCAAACCCAATACATCGGCGGTTTTCTTGTCACACACCCCTGCAGTTAGTGTTTCCTCCGCACGAATCACTGGCACCCCCATAGAATCTTCGATAACCGCGTACATGAGATCTGGAATATGAATGGATTCGTCTTTCAATCCCGGGACGGCGTCGGCTACCCACCAGCACTTTTCGACCAAAATCACTTGTTCGCCCGCATAACCGATGCGTTTGATATAAATCAACTCGGAACCGGTTTTAACATTCAGCTTGTCGCAAATCGCCTTGTCGCCCTGAATAATCTCGCGAACCGGTGTTTCCTTGTGGATACGTATGTCAGTACCGGCGGCTCCGCCATAGGAAAAAAAACGAAACAGACTGTTATTAAAGTCAATCCGTGATACGTAAGTGCCCTTCCCTTGATGGCGGTATAACAAACGTTCTTGGACGAGGGAATCGATTGCCTTGCGCACCGTGCCGATGCTGACGTCCAGCTCCGTCGCGAGTTGCGATTCCGACGGAATCAGATCGCCTGGCGCTAGTTTGCCCGAGCCGATTAGTTCTCTTATTAATTCATCGACCCGGCGATAAAGTGGTGTTACTGCCATCAATAGAATGCTTTAATGCACTGAGTGAATATTTTTATTTATTGGCATAAGAACAACAGTATAACATGTAACTCATGTATATGAGTTACATGTTATTTGAATTCAAAGTGGGACGGCTTATTTAATTAAAAATTGAAGGATAGGTCTAAAGCAAGGTAGCGTTTTTGCTCATCACATCATCAATTCCTAAAGAGGAGGACTATAAATGAATATCAAACGACAGCTTGTCAGCTTTGTAGTCGCGGCGGCTCTTGGCGGCAGCGCTTTTGCGGCAGAAGACACTCTGCCCGACACGATGGAAAAACCGGGCGGTTTCCCGGAAAGACCACTCACTATGATTGTGCCCTACGGCCCTGGCGGTGGCTCCGGACAAGTGGGCGCAGCCATGGCGGGTGCCATCTCAGAGTTGACCGGCGAAGCTATCACTCGTGATCATAAACCCGGTGGCAGTGGCATGGTGGGACTCACCGCATACATGGCCTATCCAGCGGACGGCTATACCATCGTGCAACACATCGACGATGCTACCAGTGCATTCGCCGCGGGTACCAGCGATGTTAATCCGGCGGAAGACCTGATTCCGCTGGTCACATCCCAGATTACCTTCAGTCAAATTTATATGCGCGCGGACGAAGACCGTTTCACCGATTGGAATTCGTTCGTCGAGTACGCCAAGGCCCAAGACGGCAAGACGACTATCGCCAACATATCGCGCGAAGGCTCCATGGAACGTGTCATGTTGCAAAGCGTGATGGAGCAATCGGGTATTACGTTGCAACAAATCAGCTTTGATAAAGGTGGCCCCCGTTACGGTGCGTTGAAGGGTAAACAGGTCGATGTGTTGTTTGAACAACCGGGGGATGTTAAGGGTTTTCTCGATAGCGGTGATTTCAAACCGATTTTGACATTGTTAAACGAGCGCCCCGAAGCGTTTGCCGATGTGCCATCGATGAAAGACGTCGGTTTGGATATCGAGCCCTTGTTTCGCTACCGCGGTTTCTACGTTGCCAAAGGTGTGCCGGAAGACCGACTCGCATGGTTGCAATGGGCATTCCAAAAAGCATTTTTCCAACCGTCTTATCAGGAATTCAACGAATCCAAGTTCATGAACGTCATCGACAGCTTCCGTGATACCCCCGGTACGATTGAGTTGATCAACAGCACCGCAGACATCTATCGCGCACGCTACAAGGAAATGGGTCTTACACAATAAGTAAGCAGACGCTACATGCGCTATAAAACGGCGCGAAAAGATATGCGCTGTTGATTTTTACTCATCCAATCGTCTAGTGGCCCCGGTAACCGGGGCCATCTACCGGAACCTAATATCATGAATACAAAAACAACAGGTGCACTTATTGAATCCATCGTCTGGTGTGTATTCGCTGCACTGGCCTACTACTTCAGTTTCAACTTCGAACAAGAAATCGAAATCTATCGCTACGGAGCTTCGGGCTGGCCACGCACTATCATACTGTTGATACTGATCGCCGCCGTGCTCCTATTCATAAAAAGAGGCAGCCACAGCGGATTCCACCCTGAAGACAAAGCGGAAGCGGCCGCACACCCACAAGCGATAGAAACCGAGGAAGATACAAGCGAACGCGGCGGCGCCTATTACCTGAAAGTCGGTACAACACTGTTGTTGCCGGTGGTATACGCCGCATTGCTGGAAAAAATCGGTTTCTACACACTAACACCGTTTTTCATTTGCGGCTTTTTGTTATTGGCGGGAGAACGCCGTATAAAAATGCTGCTCGGAATGAGCTTGGGTATCTATGTTTTATTCGTATTTATCTTCGGCAAGCTTCTATACATTAACCTGCCGATCGGCACCGTACGTCCGTTCTACGATTTTAGCAACTGGTTGCTGGTCTTTATTCGCTAAACGGAGGAACACTGATGGAAAACTTTTTAGCCGGAACCCTGACCCTGTTTGGAGACCCCTTAAGCATTGGTATTTTTCTTGCCGCGTTACTGGGCGGGATGTTGTTTGGCGCGGTGCCCGGCGTCTCCATGTTAACCCTGGCCGCTATCGCCCTGCCATTCTCCGCTAATTTTTCGCCGGATAATGCCATTATGTTTTTCTCGGTGTTGTACTGCTCCGGCGTCTTCGGCGGTGCCATTACCGCTATCTTGTTTAACATTCCCGGCGCGCCGGAAAATGCGCCTACAGCATTTGACGGTTATCCCATGACCCAAAAAGGGCAGGCCGGAAAAGCAGTCGGGGCGGCGGTATTGTGCTCGGCTTTTGGCGGGACTTGTTCGGCCATCTTAATGATGACGGCCACACCAACCATTGCCAACTGGGCAATTTCCTCTTTCGGCCCACCGGAAATCTTCGCGCTGGTCTTTTTTGGTTTGGCCGTTGCCTCGTCCGTCGGTTCGGACAATTTGTGGAAAGGTTGGTTATCGGTATTTCTCGGTTTGATGCTGGCCACTATCGGTCTTGACCCGGTGGGAGGTATCAAGCGTTATGATTTTGGTTTTCCGTATTTGCTGGCTGGCATCGGTTTTGTGCCAGTCATTTTGGGTTTCTTTGCCGTTGCTGAGGTATTCGCGCAAGTCGAAAAACGCGCCCGCGGTGTGACCGAAGCACCTAAAGTCAACCTGGACTTTCCCAGTTTTCTCGAATTCTGGCGTTTAAAGATCGCCGTCGTCCGGTCGGTCATCATCGGTTTTTTTGCCGGTATTCTGCCGGGAATCGGAGCTGTATTAGCTGCCTTCATGGGCTACAACGAAGCCGTGCGCTGGTCCAAGACACCTGAGAAATTCGGTAAAGGTGAACTAGAAGGCGTGGTGTCGTCGGAAACCGCTAATAACTCGGCCACCGGTGCCGCAATGATTCCTCTGCTGGCCTTGGGACTGCCCGGCGGTGCACTGACTGCCATGATGATTGGTGTATTTCAAATTCACGGTATCGAAGCCGGCCCATTAGTGTTCATCAATTCCAATGATCTAGTCTGGGTGGTATTCGCCGCCATGTTTTTCGCCAACATCGCTATCTTCGGACTGGGCTGGGTGCAAACCAAAACTGTAGTGCACCTGCTGCGCATACCGTTTCATTTATTAGCACCTGTGATCTTACTGATGGCAACCATCGGCGCTTACGCGGTACGCGGTTTAATTATCGACGTGTTGGTGATGTTTGTTGCCGGTATCGCTGCCTTTTTTCTGCGCCGTTCCGGTTATTCGATTCCGGCCGTCGTATTGGGCCTGATTCTCGGCAAGATCGGCGAGCAGACATTTGCCCAGGCCATGCAAATGATTCAATACGATTTTACCGCTTATTTTAATCGCCCAATCGGTTTGATCCTGATCGCCGCCGGCGTAATCACCTTGGGTACGAATATTTACAAAGCACTACGTGCTTGATCCTTTTTAATGTAGAGGAATTGTATCGTTATGAGTCATTTCAATACGGCGATCGCCGATACCGGCGTCAGCGAACAGTCCGTCATCGGTGAATTGATGCAACGTGCACGTGCCGCACAAACACAATTCGCCAACGCAACGCAGGAACAAGTCGATGCCGCTGTTACGGCATTGGCTTGGTCTTTATATCAACCGAAACACGCTCGTGAGTTGGCCGAATTGGCCGTACAAGATACCGGTCTTGGCAACGTTGCTGACAAAATCACGAAAAATCAGCGCAAAACTTTTGGCACCTTACGCGACCTCTTGCGTGTTAAATCGGTCGGCATCATCGAGAAAATACCGGAAAAAGGATTGGTAAAGTACGCTAAACCCGTTGGCGTCGTCGCGGCAGTGACGCCATCGACTAATCCAGCCGCAACACCGGTGAATAAAGCCATGATGGCGATCAAGGGCCGTAACGCTATCATTATCGCTCCGTCTCCCGCTGGGCTGAACACCACGACAAGAACCGTTAGCTATATGCGTTCCGAAATCGAAAAAACCGGTGCACCCACGGACTTGATTCAGGTATTGCCAGCACCAGTGACCAAAGCGTCGACCAATGCTTTGATGCGGGCTTGCGATCTTTCCGTGGTTACGGGTTCGCAAAACAATGTGCGAGCTGCCTATTCCAGTGGCAAACCCGCCATCGGTGTCGGCGCCGGTAACGTACCGGTCATCATCGACTCCACGGCGGATTTTAGCGATGCAGCGCAGAAGATTTGCGCATCCAAGACATTTGATAATTCAACTTCCTGTTCTTCCGAAAACTCGGTCATTATTCTGGACGACGTATTCGATCAAGCGATGACCGCGTTACAAAAAGCGGGTGGCTTTCTGACTGATGACAACCAAAAGGCGATGATCGAAAACGCGCTTTGGCGAAACGGTAAGTTGAATCGCCATTTGATTGCTAAAGACGCCGATGTATTCGCCAAACTGGTTGGTTTGCCGGACGAAGCGCAACAAGCAAAATTCTTCATGGTGGAAGAAATAGGCGTCGGTGCCGGTTTCCCGTTTTCCGACGAAAAACTGGCATTAGTCTTGACCGTTTACCGGGCACGCGATTTCGATCATGCCGAAAACTTGATTCGCGACATTCTCGATTACAAGGGACGTGGTCACTCTTGCGGTATTCACACTAACGACATGAACAACCCCCAGCGTCTGGCCGAAAACCTGGATGTGGTGCGTGTCCTGGTCAATCAGGCGCACACATTTGGTAACGGCGGTGGGTTTAACAGTGGTTTAAATTTCACCCTCAGTATGGGTTGCGGCACTTGGGGTGGTAATAGTATTAGTGAGAATTTGAATTACAAAAACTTCCTTAATATTACCCATCTAGCGGTCACTATTCCGGAAGATAAACCCAGCGAAGAAGAGTTATTCGGTCATTACTGGGCGAAATACAGAAAATAAGCGTCTTGTTGTTGACACTAACTTGGCGATTCGCCATTAAATAAACAATCGGGGGGCGCACCTCGCTGCGATGAGTTAGATTACATGGGCGAAACCAGAATAATCGCGGCGAGGGCGCCGCTCCCACAACTTTGTTTATACCTACTACGTCACACTTGATTCAAACGAGATTTCTGTTGGTAATAACTGACATATGAACTTCGAAGAGTACGCAGGTAAACCGTTACTGGCCAAGGTCGGAATCCGTATTCCCAAGGGGGCGTTAGCGCACACACCCGAACAGGCAAAAGACATTGCTGAATCCATCGGACCTGCTGTTGTAAAGGCGCAGGTTCCAGCCGGTAAACGTGGTAAGGCGGGCGGTATTAAACTCGCGAATACAAGCGACGAAGCACGCAAAGCCACTGCACAAATTGTCGGTATGACCATCGGCAATCATGTTGTGAAGAAGGTACTCATCGAAGAACAAGGACAGATCGAAAAAGAATTTTATGCTGCGGTTATGACAGATGCAGGCAGCAAGGGTCCATTGGTGATGTTCTCAGCGGTGGGCGGAATGGACATTGAGGAGATTGCTGAGTCACAACCGGATCAACTACGAAGAAAAACCGTTGATGTCGCCGTTGGATTTGACATGCCACAAGCGTTGTCCATGCTGGACGGCCTACGCCTTAACGCCAACGTAAACAAGATTGTCCAAACCTTATGTCAACTGTACCAGGCATTCATACAAAACGATGCCGAGTTGCTGGAAATCAATCCATTGGTATTATTGGCCGACGGTGAACTGGCGGCACTAGACTGCAAGTTCACCATGGATGACTCCGCCGTCCCGCGTCACGTGGATATCAGCGTAAACGGCACCCCCGATCGCCTAACTGAACTAGAGCAAGCGGGTAAAGACCTAGGTTTAAAACTCATTGAACTTGATGGCGATATCGGTGTGATTGCCAACGGCGCTGGTTTGACCATGACTACCATGGATGTCATTGAACACTATGGCGGCAAGCCCGCTAATTTTCTCGAAATCGGTGGTGAAGCCTACATCAAAGCCACCGATGCACTCAATTTGTTGCTAAAGAAACCGGGCATTAAATGCCTGGTAGTTAATTTTTGCGGTGCCTTCGCCCGTACCGATGTTATGACCGACGGTATTGTCAACGCGTGGGAAACACTCAAACCCGCCCTGCCGGTTTTCTTTTCCATTCACGGCACAGGTGCCACTGAAGCACGCACAATGCTGACACAACGACTCGGTATGACGCCCTACCCAACCATGGATGATGCCATCAAAGCGGCGATCGAAAGTGCAGAGGGAGGTGCTTCATGATTGTACGTAGCACTGACCGCATATTGATTCAAGGCATTACAGGGAAACAAGGAACTTTTTGGACCGAACGCATGCGAGCTTACGGCAGCCAGATCGTCGCCGGTGTCAATCCAAAAAAAGCGGGTATCACTCACTGTAATGTTCCGGTTTTTGCCAGCGCCAAAGACACCATGCGCGAAGTGGGTTTCGATGTGTCCGTGTTATTTATTCCCCCCATGGGATGCAAGGCGGCCGCACTCGATGCAATAGAAGCCGGTTGTAAAAAAGTCGCGATCTTGACCGAGCACATTCCCGTGCAAGACGTGATGTATATCATGTCCGCCGCCAAAGCAAACGGTACGCAGATACTAGGACCGAACACTGCAGGTCAAGTGACACCGGGTGAGTGTTTCATCGGTTTTATGCCGGCATTCGAACAGGATATTTTTAAACCGGGCACCATCGGGGTCATCTCACGCAGCGGTAGCCTCGGTACTTTAATTTGTTTAAATATCGTCCAGGCTGGTTATGGCGAATCGGCTTTTATCGGTATCGGCGGCGATCCCATCATCGGTACAACCACACGCGATGCATTGTTGACGTTAGATGAAGACGAGAAAACCGAGGCGATTGTACTGGTAGGTGAAATTGGCGGCACCATGGAAGAAGAAGCCGCCGAATACGCGGCAACCATGTCTAAACCTGTGGTGGCGTTTATCGCAGGACGAAGTTCACCACCCGGCAAAAAAATGGGCCACGCCGGTGCCATCGTCATGGGTAATCGTGGAACTTTTGCTTCTAAACGATCCGCATTAGAAAATGCTGGGGTTGTCGTACTAGACTCGCCTTTACAAGTCGGTTCCGCATTGAATTCCCTAATTTAGAACAAGCGCAAGAAAAGCTTTGCTTTGTTTATAGCCTGAAACGGTCTACGACTACAAAAAATAGTGGTGAACACAAGCGTGCTAGTTGTCCTGATATTCATTGGGTTGCTAGTAGGGTTGCTTATAGGATCAGTCGGTATAGGTGGCGTATTGCTCGTACCTTCGCTCACTTATATTGGCGACATACCTGTACACACCGCTATACCGGCATGCATGCTGAGCTATATTGCGACCGGTTTGGTTGGAGCGATTATTTATGCGCGCAGAGGTTCGATCGAGTGGTCAATGGCCTGGTGGGTATGTACAGGTGCATTACCGGGTGCATACCTCGGCTCCGTGGTGATTGCGTACACGCCAGCGGTTGTACTTGAACTCATCATCGCTTTGTTAATCATTTTTGCTGGAATAGATGCGTTTAGACGGCAACCTGATGAAGCTGTTTCCACCTACCCAAATAACCTAGTTCTATTTGTTGTTGGATTTATCGTCGGTGTGTGCTCATCCATGTCCGGCACGGGCGGCCCATTGGTGTTAGTGCCAATTTTGATATGGATGAAACTACCTATTTTGATGGCCGTTGGTTTAAGCCAGATTATTCAATTGCCCATATCCATACTCGCCACAATCGGAAATTTGATCCACGGTCATGTTGACTTTGCGCTGGGAATTGGTATTGCCGTGCTTATGATTTTTGGTGTCGTTATCGGAGCCCGGCTGGCTCATATTGTGCAGGCAACCCTCCTAAAGAGAATAATCGCGATCTTCCTTGTCATCGTGGGTGCAGGTGTTACCCTAAAAATTGGATCTAGAGCATTCGAAACGATGCTTTATTAAAGCAATCAGAGGACTGCTCACTCTTTACGCACTTTTTTGTGTCGGCGGCTTCGTGGACGCCGGCGTTGCGCGTTCCATAGACCATCCACGCAGTTGATTAACTTGTTCGACCATGGTTTTTGACAACGGCACAACTCGTCCTGTATTGCGCGTAACATCGCGTTGATTAAACGGTCGGTTTTCGTCAAATGCATCGATACGAGCGGCTTTTACGACTTGTTCGATTTCGGCACCCGACCAACCCTGGGTCACCATACCAAGGATTTTTAAATCGAATTCGTCGACATTGCCGCCATTGGCTGCAATATGAATACGAAAAATTTCCTGGCGTTCTTCTTCCCATGGCAAGTCGACAAAAAATACTTGATCAAAACGTCCTTTGCGAATCATTTCCGCGGGAAGTTTGTTGATGCGATTGGCCGTGGCGGCAACAAATACCGACGGTGGTTTCTCCTGCATCCAGGTCAGGAAACTGGTAAATATATTGACATTGCCGCCACCGCCCGTCGCACTATCATCATAACCAAAGCTGTTCTCTATCTCGTCAATCCAGAACACGACCGGCGCAATGTTTTCCGCTACACGTGTCGCACGGTCAAATGCAAACTCGGGTGGACCATAAACACCGGATAAAATTAAATTCATATCCAACCGCACCAATTGTAAGTCCCAGGCTGCGGCAATCGTCTTGGCCGCCAGGCTTTTACCACAACCACTGACCCCCATAAATAAAACGCCCGACGGCATTTGCATTCCCGCTTCGCGCGCTTCTTTGGTCAGCAATTTGCCACGCGCCCGTACCCACTCCTTGAGTTTTTGCAGACCGCCAATACTGTCGATATCGAAGTCCCGCGGCATCACTTTCAAACAGCTTTCTTTCATTAGCACCTGGGACTTTTCCTCGAATATTTCATCGAGCGCGACGTTTAGCTCTAACTTGTTTTCGTGAATCAGACGGGTAAAAAGATGCCGTATCTCGTTAAATGACAATCCACGCGAACTCTGGGCACATTTGTTGATCCATTCTTCGCTCACGGGCGCCGACAACTCGGCCAATTCAAGGAGACGAGAAAGATAGTCGAAAATTTCTTGTTCGGAGGGTAACTCTAGTTCTATCAGGTAAATTTCTTTTTTGAGTTCTTCCGGCATATTCAACACCGGATGAGACACAACCATAAAGCTGTTCCGTGCGGCCATTTGATTATAAAAGTCACGTAATACCCGTACTAACGCATGATTGTTCTCGAAATAAGCGGGTAAATCTTTCATCAAATAGATCGCATCATCCTGCTGAGCCACTATATGATCCAAAGCCGCAGTCGGATCACGCAAACTGTTATCAGAAGATGTTGCCGTATCAAAACCTCGTGACGCGGTCCAAGTGATCAGTTTTCTGTCGTCACCGTAATGCGCTGACGACACTGTGCGCAGCATTTGTTCGACGCGTTCTTCCTCCGCACTGACGACATAGATAATAGGATAGTGAGAGGCAATCGCCTTTAACATTTTGCCAGCAGCCGATTGATCTCTTTGTTCGATAGTCACGTTGAGTACACTCCGTGTTTGCGTATTAGCCGTTCAGGCAAACAGTAGATTCTGACACGAAACGCTAGTCGGGCACACCTTGCCATAACATTTCATAGCCGATTTCGTAAGTTTCTTTACAATATTTTAAAAGCTCGCTGAACCGTTCCTTAAAAACCTTATCTGCGTGGGACCTTTCATGTTGATCAAAAGATTTCCAATAGGTAACGATGGCAAGGTGTTTATCGGTCGACTTTTGCGAATCGAACGAGCCTTCATCAGAGAGAAATCCTGAATACTTGAACACCTGGCCGGCAACAAAACCACCTTGCTCATTTCCATAAGTGTTCTTGACCACGTTGCACATTTCACCAACCGCTAACTCGACATCATCGGCGGACACACCATCTTTGAGCTTGACCACGTTAAACAACATCACACAACCAAACGGAAGCTCTATTGCATCGAACATAGGAAATACTCCTTAGTGAAAGGTGCCGAATACTACTTGGGTGTAGTCACAAGGTACATATCCGGAACATGCGGCTCACACCCATCCTTGCATAGAGTTTTAAGAAAGTTCGCCGATTCAACCGGCTTGTTTAAAATCAGCCACAATGGCCGCTAGCGCCGCGGAAGCAAGTCGCGCTTCGGGCGGATCGGCGCGGCTGGTAAGCATAATAGGAACTTTAGCACCCAACACTAACCCCGCCGCGCAGGCACTGCAAAAATAAACCATGGATTTAAACAACGCATTGCCGGTTTCGATATTCGGGACTATCACAACATCGGCCGCCCCCGCCACTGGGTGATTAATACCCTTCGTACGGGCGGCTTCAGGCGAAATAATATTGTCAAATGCAAGGGGGCCATACACTTGGGCCGAAATTTTTTGCTTGTTTACCCAGTTAATCAACTCCGCCCATTCTTCGGTTATCGGCATGGCGGATGACACTTCTTCAGTTGCCGCTAGCAACGCCACCTTAGGCTCCGGATTTCCTAAAGCATGGGCTACATCGATGGCATTCAACAATATTTCCGTCTTTGTTTTGAAATCCAGTGCGACATTCACAGCGGCATCCGAAATCAACAATATCTTGTCGCTGCCAGGTATCGTCATGTGAAACACATGGGTAAATCGTCGTTCGGTACGCAGCCCTGCATCTTTATTGATTAACGCACGCATGAATACATCCGTGTGCACATGCCCCTTCATCACCGCAGACGCGTCACCATGTTTTGCCAATTCTGCACCACGCGATGCGGCTTCCTCTTCACCGCCCGCCGCTACCAACTGATTGTCCTTGAGCTCCCATTCCAATTCTTCCGCTAGTCTGCGAATTTCAGCGATTTCACCTACTAACAACGGCATTGCAATCTGATGATCGACAGCCAGTTTTATACTTTCCATGACCACGCGGGAACCCGCGTTCACCACAGCGATACGTGCGGGCTCGATGACATCGCATTTCGCTAACAAATACGGCGGACATTCAAACGGTATTTTGCTCAGCAACTTCTTCTCCGCAATTAAACTTAGGGAAGCTCTGAACAAGGCGTTCAATTAACGAGCACACGCTCCGTGAAAAAATAAATGACTTGATTTGGCGGATTGCGCCTAGAAATTGGCCCTTTCTGTGTTGTTTTTCCGTCATTTCCCATTTTATAGACGCATTGCTCCATCAAGCGGCCAATTGCCGCCTTGCCAGATAAAAGTTTGCCAGGGCCATTAACGTAAATACCTGACTCGCATTCTTATCTATCCCTGTGTATCTCACCTTTCGATAACCCCACAGATTCTTCACGACACCAAAGATATGCTCAACACGGGCACGGGTCCGATTGCTCTTGCGATTAAAAGAGTGGTCCGCACAACTGAGCTTCTTACCCCGACGAGCCTTGCGGTTGATGCGCCAAGTGATACCCGACGATTCCAGGGCTTGCTTCTTCGAGTCACTGGCATACGCTTTGTCACCATAGACCGCCTCCTCATCTCCATGGATCAAATCATCCATCAATTGCGAATCGTGTACACTGGCATCGGTCACCGCCACACTGTGGGCGCGGCCTTGCTCATCCGTTCCCACATGAATCTTCATGCCAAAGTGCCATTGGTTGCCTTTCTTGGTCTGCTTCATCTCCGGGTCCCGTTCCTTCTTCTGGTTCTTCGTCGAACTCGGTGCCGAGATGATCGTCGCATCCACTATCGTCCCCTCGCTCAATATCAAATTCCGATCCGATAAGTACTTCTCCGTCTTACGAAATAGTTTCTCAGTCAGGTTATACCGTTCCAGGCGATGCCGAAACCGGCAAATGGTCGATTCATCTGGTATGCCATCAAGACTTAACCCGGCAAACAATCGCATCGAGGTTATATCATAGAGACTGTCTTCCATCGCCGGATCACTCAGTCCGTACCATTGCTGCATAAAGTAGATTCGCAGCATTGACTCCAGTTCGATTGGTGGACGTCCGTTTCCTCGAGCCGGATAGCGGCGTTTGATGACGTTAACAAGCTCTTTCCAGGGCAGTATCTCTTCCATTTCAGACAGAAACAGATCTTTGCGCGTCTTTTTCTTTTTGACACAATACTCAAGGTCGCTAAAGCTTGATCCAGACATTAGATAGGTAGGGTTGTTGAAGATTAGTCCATTATCTCATTGACAATAACTTTTGCAGAGTTTCCTTAGGTTGGTAACAATCTAAAATAGTTCGATGGCGGGCGCCATTTCATATGGGACTAACCCGAATCATCTAACAATTCAAGATTGAAATATCAGCTATCCACCCTTAAATAAATACCAAATCAACACGTTTTCTAAGTAATTCAGGGGGATTTTCACATTGTTTTACAACAAGATACAATTAGCCCTCGCAACCTTTGTTAACATTACCGATTAAAAATGGAGAACAACGAACAATTTCCGGCAACCCTACGAAAGATCATCGGCATCGCCCTGCTGCTTGGCACCGTGGGAATGGCCAGTTGCCAAGCCTTTCTTGGCATCTAGCACTGCCCTTCTCAACTAGAATAAAACCTCTGAAATTGACTCGTTAACCCAATGCCGACCCCTTATCGCGAACAAATTTCAAAGCGTCCCTTTATAGGCGGGCTTTTGTTGTTTGTTTTACCACTGCCTATACTTGCGGCGATTTTGCGACTGTTGGCCAGTGGGTCGTATATAAAATTCGGTGTCGGTCTGGGTGCGTTTGGTCTATTCATGCTCGGTGCTTACTGTGTGCGCCGTGGATTACACTATCAAGCAGAACAAAAAAGGCGCAAATGGGCGCGTTCTACTCGTGTGCCGTGGAAAGCATTGGGTTCGGCTGGGATTGGCATTGCCACCGCGCTTAGCGTTCTGTTTCTGACTAGTCATTCTTTGATGGCGGCTATTTTCTTTGGCATCGGCGCAGTTATCGGTTGTCTGCTGACCTATGGTGTCGACCCGCAACATAGCAGCGAAGACGTTGTTAGCAAGTACGGCGTCACCGCGGATGAAGTGATTGAAGCACTGGAAGAAGCGGACGAAAAAATTATCGGCATTGAGTCCGCCAACAAAACGATTCGCAACCCGGAACTGAACAGCCGTCTGCGCCGCATTACCGCGAAAGCGCGCGATATTCTCGGTATTATCGAAGACGACCCGCGTGATTTGCGCAGAGCGCGCAAGTTTTTACGAACTTATCTCGATGGCGCCAGACGGGTAACAGAAGGCTACGCCCGGACGCACACAAAGCAACAAAATGATATTTTGGACCAAAATTTTCGCAATGTGTTGAACACCATCGAAGAAGTATTCGGCGAACAACACGAAAAACTGTTAGAAAACGATGTATTGGATTTGGATGTGCAAATCGAAGTTTTAGAGACACAACTGAAACGCGAAGGCGTTGTTTAAACCGCCAGCAGTCGTACGCTGCTGTCAATTGACAAACTAGGAGAACACCCATGTCAACAACACAAGAAACGGCCACGGTTGTAGATGATCCCGCCATCGCGGAAGTCACGGGGAAACTGTTGGAAGATGTAAAACACGATATTGTGCCATACGACCAAGCAGAACCTGATGAGCGGGCAAAAATCGAAGCCCTGATCGACGAAATCGATATGAACGATAGCAACTCAATCATCTTTTTCGGCACCAAAGCGCAGGAAAAGCTTACCACTTTGTCTGACAATATGTTGGAAGGTGTGCGTAACAAAGATGTAGGGCCTGCAGCCGCATCGTTGAGCGACATGGTGGCCACTCTACGGGGATTCGGTGCTGACGATCTGGTAGAAAAACCGGGATTTTTTGCTCGTTTGTTTGGCCGGGCAAAACCGGTAGTCAAATTTCTACAACAATACGAAGAAGTGCGAAAACAAATCGATGTGGTCACGGACAAGCTGGAGGATCATAAAACCAAGTTACTGACGGACATTGCCTCACTTGATCGACTTTATGACGCCAATCTTGATTACTTCCACGATCTAGAACACTACATTGCCGCGGGCGAAGCAAAACTGAAACAACTCGATAGCGACATCATTCCGGCTATAGAAAAGGAAAGTGACAGCGGTGAGGACGTACTGAAAGCGCAAGAGTTGCGGGATCTACGCACTGCACGTGACGATCTCGAGCGCCGGGTTCACGATCTGCGGCTGACTCGTCAAGTCACTATGCAAGGGTTACCCAGCATTCGTTTGGTGCAGGAAAACGATAAATCCTTAGTGCGAAAAATCCAGTCGACAGTCGCAAACACCGTACCGCTTTGGCGGCAACAACTGGCCCAGGCGGTGACGATTTACCGATCCGGTCAAGCAGCGGAAACGGTAAAGGACGCGACGGATTTGACCAATGATTTACTGGAAAAAACCTCGGAAACGCTTAAAACTGCAAACCGCGAAGTACGCGAACAAATCGAACGCGGGGTGTTCGATATCGAAGTAGTAAAAAAAGCAAATCAGACGCTCATCGAAACGATTGAAGAAAGCTTGCAAATCGCCGATGAAGGCAAACGCAAGCGTGCTGAAGCCGTTGCCCAACTCGAAGAGATGGAAACACAGTTACGCGAGAAACTCGCGGCCGCCAGCGCTCACGTGAGTGGGTCCGGTGGTGCTGACGCAACAACCTAGGAGCTACCACGATGAGTTTATGGGACAAGTTAACCGGCGAATTCATTGATGTCATCGAATGGACCGATGATTCCAACAACACCATGGTTTATCGCTATCAACGTCATGGCAATGAAATTAAATACGGTGCCATGCTGACGGTGCGCGAATCGCAAACCGCAGTATTTGTTAACGAGGGGCAAATAGCGGATGTGTTTCCGCCGGGTTTATATCGTTTGGAAACCGCGAACCTGCCGATACTGACGACGTTGCAGTCTTGGCCCCACGGTTTTAGGAGTCCGTTCAAAGCGGAAGTTTATTTTCTCAGCACGCGGCAGTTTACCGATCTGAAATGGGGCACCAAGAATCCGTTAATGATGCGCGATGCCGAGTTCGGTCCGGTGCGACTACGCGCATATGGCACGTATTCGATGCGTATAGGCGATCCCGCGGTTTTCTTAAGAGAAATCGCGGGCACAGATGGTTATTTCACTACCAACGAAATCAAGGACCAGTTGCGCAACATTATCGTTTCGCGTTTTTCCAATATCCTTGGGGGGTCAGGTATACCCATTCTTGACCTGGCCGCAAATTACGATGACTTAAGCGATTTTGTCACAGCGCAAATCAGCCCTGAGTTTAAAGAGTACGGACTCGGCCTCAGTAAGTTCCTGGTGGAAAACATATCCCTGCCCAAGAAAGTCGAACAAGCATTGGACAACCGCACCAGTATGGGTATTGTCGGCAACCTGCGCAACTATGCAGCTTTTCAAGCCGCCGAAGCCATGCGTGATGCGGCCAGAAACCCGGCTGATGGCGGCGCCGCGGCAGGGATCGGCATGGGCATGGGTTTTGCGATGGCCAAAAAATTGGGTGATACTTTCAGTATTGCACCGGACGGCATCCATAGCGCTGCACCCTCCCCCGATGAGGTACCGCCACCGCTTCCGCTGACGACCAAGTATTTTATTGCCGTACGCGGCAAACCAGAAGGCCCTTACACCCTGGACGACCTAGATGGCTTGTCGTCTACGCACAAACTAAAAGCAAAGACATTGGTGTGGCGCTCGGGCATGAAAGCTTGGCAACCCGCGAGCAGCATCGACGAGCTTAAGGACATTTTGGCAGACGTACCGCCACCGTTACCCAAGAAAGCTTGAACATCGCCGAAACGGCAAACGCAGAGCGAGCTGCGCAACTCGCATTTCCATGCCCGGAGTGCGGCGCACAACAAGACTACGCGCCGGGCACGACAGAATTATTGTGTTCCTACTGCGGTCATCGTACCCAAATACGTGAGTCCTATGGGTTAGTCGTCGAACACGACTACTACTCCGCATTGCAAGATATTGACGGACGTGATGACACGACGGTCAGTCTCACGGTCAAATGCGACTCTTGCGCAGCGGAGTTTGACTTTGACCCCAATGTCCATGCCGATGATTGCCCGTTTTGCGGTACCCGAATTGTGGTAGATAGCCATGAAACTCGGCATTTTCGTCCGCAAGGGTTACTGCCCTTTCGAGTCAGTGCACAACAAGCGGTTGAAGACTACCGCAATTGGCTAAAACGACTTTGGTTCGCACCCAGCAAACTGAAAAAATATGCACGCAAGGATAGTCAGCTCAATGGTATGTACGTGCCGTATTGGACTTACGACACCGATTCTGATACTCGTTACACCGGTGAACGCGGCACGATTTATCAAGAACGCCAACGTGTCAGAGTGCGGGTGAATGGGCGTTGGACAACGCAGACACGCATGGTCACAAAAATTCGCTGGACACCGGTCAGTGGCACCGTAAGCCGCCGATTTGACGATTTTTTGGTTTTCGCCAGCCAGTCACTTCCACGCGAAATGGCGCGCGAACTCGCTCCCTGGGATTTGGAAAAGCTGAAACCTTATACGGAAGAATATTTAAGCGGATTTCGCAGCGAAGTATATCAAATCGATTTAAAAACCGGTTTCGACATCGCACGGGAAAGAATGCAACCCATCATAAGATCGGACATTGCCCGTGACATCGGTGGCGACCACCAGCGGATTCATCGCGTGCAGACCCAGCATAGCAACATACGTTTCAAACATATTCTATTACCGTTCTGGATTGCCGGATTTCGTTTTCGTAATAAGATTTATCGATTCATCGTGAACGGACGTACCGGTGAGGTGCAAGGAGAGCGACCCTATAGCATCATCAAGATCGCCCTCGCGGTGTTACTGGGACTTATTACAGTTTTTGTGTTTTTTGGCCTGCTCGCCGGTGGTGAATATCAATCCAGTAACATGATTATTCAGGATTGGCCTGACGTAAATTGGCCATCATCGTCCGGATGGCAATAACCTAGTGACTACAAACTAATTCTCACCTACTGCAGTCAGTATTCGACCATAACGACGTTCGCGAGTGCTGAATTGCTCTAACGCCTGAATCAAATCCCCACCGCTGTAATCCGGCCACATTTTTTCAACAAAAAGCAGCTCAGCATAAGCGCATTCCCACAATAAAAAGTCACTCAAACGCTGTTCGCCACCGGTTCGAATCAACAAATCCACCGCTCCAGCGCCTGCGACCGAATGTGTCACCTGTTCCAAAGCAGGCCACATATCTTCGATTTCAATCGACTGTTTGGTGGCCAAATGCGCGCCGGCCATGGCAATGGAATAACGTGCGGAATAATCTACCGCCACGCGTAATAACATGCGTTCTTGTTGCGCAGTCGCTGCCTCGGCGTGCTTGATCGCTTTTACAAGCGAGTTTTGCAGACGATCCCGCCGACCGATGACATTCAATCGAATTCCGTTATCTAAGCAACGCGGAATCTCCTTGTACAGGTATTCTTCCAATAAACTCATCAACACCCTAACTTCCGCCGTCGGCCTTTGCCAGTTGTCCGAAGAAAATGCATACAGCGTTAACACCCCGATATCTTGCTCGGCCGCAGTCTCAGTTACCCGACGTACTGCCTTGGCACCCTGGCGATGCCCTGCGCTACGCGGCAAACCCCGTTGACGGGCCCAACGTCCGTTACCATCCATAATAATCGCGACATGCATCGCCTGATCCTTTCTAGGTGACTTTTGTTTCATAACGTATCCAAAGTTGACTGAATTAATGACCCCGGCTGGCTTTTATTAACGCTTCCATGTGATTTAGGTAACGCTCAAAGGCTCGCCGACCTTTGTCCGATAAACGATAAACGGTTTTGGGAATGCGATTTTCGAATGTTTTTTTCACGGCAATATACTTTGCCTCTTCCAACTTGCGTGCGTGAGTACTCAAATTCCCGTCGCTGGTTTTAAGTAGCTCTTTCAAGTCACCGAAGCTAAGTGACACATTCACCATGAGGGCGCTCATAATGCCCAAACGGATACGCTCGTAAATCAAACGATCGAATTCGGCGGCTGCATCGTCCGCCAGATAACCGGCGATACCTTGCAAGCGCTCCCGTTGTAACGGTGTAGCATCCATTATTTCCATTTGTGCGCTTTGCCGGTTAACCGCCATAGTGTTTCGCAATCACCAAACCAAAAATAATCAGCACAAAACCAAATCCGATGGCCATCATGGCATCGGACCAGGCAGCGGGAAAAACATAGGTCAATACGCCGCACAGCATGAAGACAAAACCCATCAACGGCACAGGCCGCACTGAAAATACACCGGCGCTCATCACCCCAACACCGAACAACAACAACCACATGCCCGGCATAATGTGAAACAAATCGTGATGATAAAAAACAGCGGTTAAAATCGCGGCTACCGCAATGGGCGGAGAAAGACTCAGTAAAAACCGGCGACCCGCGCCACATAAAAGACTGACATCGGCAAGGCGTGCCTTTTGCACCATGGCATAACTGCCAGTGACGAATGCAACAGCCGCTTCAGCCAACCATGTTATCAGCCATTGGAAATCGGTTTGCGCTTTAGATGCAAACCAAGCCGCGACGATGGCGGTAAAACCCACCAACGCGACAGCGCGTCCGGGTATGGCGGTAAACGACACCGACGATTCAATAGTGCGCCGGATATAGCCAAGATGCCCGAGGGCATGGTTATGCAAGGAAGTGGAGTCGCTGGTTTCCGAGTAGTCGCTGCTCACGGCGGCGCATTCTGGCTACCGAAATCGTCATTGTCAAGTGCTTTTTTTTACAAAGTTATTGAAATTTATGGCGTTCTTTCTACTTTTTGCATTTGCCTTTATTTGCGGGTCGCACTTATGCGACAACGCCCTTGTGCGGGTTGATTCGGAAACCTCGCAAAACCTGGGTGAAGAAATTACCGTGCCAGTTGCGTGCGGATTTGTTGCAGTTCTTTACGCCTCGCCGCAGAAACCCTAGGGAAATGGATATCCATTTGTTCGAGTTCTTTCAATATTAACTTCGCCACGATCAAACGCATATTCCACTTATCATCGGCCGGCACAACGTACCAGGGGGCATGGGGTGCGGCAGTCGCTTTGATACAGTCTTGGTACGCGCGCATATAGTCGTTCCAGTAACCGCGCTCTTTGACATCCGCCTCGGAAAATTTCCAGTTCTTTTCCGGTTCATCGATACGCGCCAGGAAGCGTTTTCGCTGTTCGTCGTTGGAAACATTTAGAAAGAATTTAACCACACGTGTGCCGTTGCGATGCGCATAAAGTTCGAAATTTTTAATATCTTCGTAACGCTGTTTCCATACTTTGCCTAGATTCTGGGTGAATTCTTCCGGCACCCGTTGATATTTTTGTAAGATCTCTCCGTGCACCCGCACCACCAGCACTTCCTCGTAATACGACCGGTTAAATATACCGATACGCCCCCTTTCCGGCATAAATCGATTGGTGCGCCACATAAAACCATGATCGAGTTCACGGTCGCTGGGTTTTTTAAACGCGTAAAGCTGTAGACCATGGAGATTCACACCCGAAAAAACATGTCGAATTGTGCCATCTTTACCCGCTGCATCCATGGCCTGAAAAACTGCCAACAACGCATAGCGGTCATGCGCATACATCATATGCTGCAAATCGTCAATCTTCTCGCGCAAGTCCTCCAACTGACCGCGATAATCTTTCTTGTCGTCATACAACTCGTCGATTTCGGTCGGCATTTTTTCCAGCGAGAATCTACCTCTACCCGTAATCGTAAACTGGTCGAGAAAGTTTTTTCGTTTTGATTTAGGCATTGGCTACTCCCTATGCAGCGAATTCAACAATGACACGTCGGTTATGTTTACCCTTCTTTTCAATTTTCGACACCTGCACTGGTCCGATTTCGCCTGACGACGCCACATGCGTGCCGCCGCATGGCTGCAAATCTACTCCCTTAAAATTCACCAAACGCACACGTCCACTGCCTCTTGGGGGTTGCACGGACATAGTGCGTACGAGATCGGGTTGGCTGTCGAGTTCCTCGTCTGTAATCCATTGTAATGTCATTGGGCTGTCCCGGCGAATTAACTCGTTTAATTTTTCCGTGATCTCAACTTTATTCAACGTGTCTTGCAAATCAAAATCCAGACGGCCACTGCCGTCGCGGATCGATCCGCCGGTGACGGGCGCAGGAACCACCGCGCACAACATATGCATGCAACTGTGCATGCGCATCAGACGATACCGTCTCTCCCAGTCGATGCGCAACGTGATCTGCTCACCGATATCAGGCAACCCCGCGCCTTCCTCAGCCACGTGCAGATGATCGCCGGTTTCACGGTCTTTGCGTGTATCGGTGATATTTATTTGTGAACCGTGGGCGCGAATCAATACACCGGTGTCACCCGGTTGACCGCCGCCCATGGGATAAAATACGGTTTGATCGACGCATATTCCCCGCTCATCCGCTTGAGTGACTGTTGCGCTACATTCTTTCAAATAACCATCTTCACGAAATAGTTCTTTTGTCATTGTCTTTCCCTCGATTGTCTACACCCGGATCCGTTCATTTCGAGGATCGTACCTGGGCTTCAAAGATACGCTCGCCGGATAACGTTCACCTGCCACTTCGATTTCGTAACTCCCACTGTCAACAAACTCGTCGGATACGCCGTCTTCATTCGAAACGTAACCCAGTGCAATAGACCGCCCCAAGGTATGCCCAAACATGGCGGATGTAGTTCTTCCCACTAGAACACCGTCGCGGTAAATGGGCTCCTCGCGATACAACAAGGGTTCGGGATCGTCCAAAACAAACTGTGCCAAGCGGCGTTTGAGCCCTTGCTCTTTTTGCTTTAACAATGCTTCCCGGCCGATAAAGCCGCCCGGCTTATCTAACTTGAGGACAAACTCCAAACCCGCTTCCAAAGGCGAATCCTCATCGGCAATATCGTCGCCCCAATGGCGATAGGCTTTTTCCATACGCAAGGAATTCAAGGCATGATAACCAGCGTGCACCAATCCATACCGCTCGCCTGTTTCCACAATCGTGTCGTAGCAATGCGCGGCGAATTCCGTTGGAATGTACAACTCCCAACCTAGTTCGCCGACAAAGGTGATACGGGTTGCACGTGTGTATGCATAACCCAGTTCGATTTCCCGAGAACGTGCAAAAGGAAATGCTTGATGCGACAGATCGGTCGTCGTCAGCTCTTGCAGTAGTGCGCGCGAGTTCGGTCCCATGATGCTGATGGTCGCGTAGGCTGAAGTCACGTCGGTCAGAAACGCATGATCGTCATCGGTAATGTGTTTCTGCAACCAAGAAAAATCCCGGCGTTGAGTTGCCGCCGCAGTTACGACTAAATATTGATCTTGTGCAATACGCGTCACCGTCAGGTCCGCTTCTATACCACCACGTTCGTTCAACCATTGGGTATAAACTACACGGCCGACGGGTACGGACATATTGTTAGCGCTGACCCGGTTAATAACGCATTCCGCGTCGCGTCCTTGCAGTAAAAACTTGGCAAACGACGTCTGGTCGAATAACACGACCTGCTCACGCGCGGCCTTATGTTCTGCGGCCGAATGCTCAAACCAGTTCTGCCGGCCATAGGTGTATTCGTATTTCGCCTCGACACCGCCCGGGGCGAACCAATTGGCCCGCTCCCAACCGGCTAATTCGCCAAAACAAGCGCCTTTGGCCAGCAATCGGTCGTGTAATGGTGATCGACGCACAGACCGCGCCGTTTCAACCTGGCGGAAAGGCCAATGCATAGCATACAACAAACCCAGCGCTTCCACCGTTCGGTCATGCAGATATTTGGCATTGTTTTGAAACGGTGCGATACGGCGAATGTCCATATCGCCCAGATCCATAGGTGGTGCCCCCTCGATGATCCATTCCGCCGTCACCTTACCGGCGCCGCCCGACGATTGAATACCGATGGAATTGAAACCACAGGCAACGAAAAAATTCTTTAACTCCGGAGCTTCGCCTAAATAATAACGATTGTCCGGTGTAAAACTTTCCGGCCCACAAAAGAACGTTTGAATACCGGCTTGTTCAAGGGTTGGAATACGGTGCATAGCATTCATGATCATTGGCTCGAAATGATCCCAGTCCTCCGGCAGTTCATCGAAACAAAAATCCTCCGGTATGCCATCCATACCCCAAGGTTTGGCCACTGGTTCGAATGCACCGACCAGTAACTTACCAGCATCTTCCTTAATGTAGTTACACGCACTGGGATCGCGCAGGACGGGCAAATTCGAAGTGAACTTGTCCGGTACGGGCTCGGTGACGACATAGAAATGCTCGGCCGCATGCAGCGGTACCCTGACTCCAGCCATGGCACCGACTTCGCGCCCCCACATGCCAGCGCAATTCACCACAAACTCGGACTTGATTTCGCCCTGATCCGTCTCAACACCAGCAACTTTTCTGTTGTTAGTCAAAATACCCGTGACCTTGACGTTTTCTTTAATGGTAGCGCCATACATGCGGGCCCCTTTGGCAAATGCCTGAGTGACATCCGCCGGATTGATCTGACCGTCTTTTGGCAGATACACCGCACCGACCAGATCGTCGATGTTTAATATCGGATACAATTCCTGGGCCTGCTGTGGCGTCAGCACATCCACCTCCAAACCAAAGCAACTAGCCATGGATGCGCCGCGTTTTAATTCTTCGAACCGTTCCTTGTCCGGTGCCACCGAAAGCGATCCGTTTTGCTTGAAACCGGTGGCCTGCCCGGTTTCCTGTTCCAACTCCGCAAACAGATGAGTCGTGTATTGAGCCAACCGGGTCAGGTTCTGTGTGGCGCGCAATTGCCCAACCAGACCCGCCGCATGCCAGGTGGTGCCACACGATAGCTGCTTTCGTTCCAACAGCAGAACGTCTTTCCAGCCAGCCTTGGCTAGATGATATGCGACGCTACAACCTACTACCCCGCCGCCGATGATGACGACGCGGGTTTCACCCGGGATCTGTACCATATCTACCTCTTAGTTAGCTGTTTGGTCAGATTCGGGCACGATACACCGAATGCCAACCACATTGTTATCGACTTGAGCAATTTGTTGAGGATTGTTCCGTAAACAGGTGGTTAGCGCAAGAATCGGATTGCACTTAAATGCTCTACCGGTAAGCTATACCAACTCTATTCAGTGGATTCCGAAATGGCAAATAACGACTACCAACGTGTCACCGAACTCATCGAGTATTTAAATGAACATAGCGCCGAACAACCGTCTCTCACGGACTTGGCCAAGCAAATGGGTTTGAGCGAGTTCCATTTGCAACGGGTTTTTCGACGCTGGGCCGGTGTCAGTCCGAAACGATTCTTGCAGTATGTCACGGCAAGTCACGCAAAAGATCTGCTCAAAAGCTCGCGTGCCTTGATGGATGTGGCCTACGATACCGGCCTTTCCAGCAGCAGCCGTTTGCACGATTTATTCGTTAACATCCATGCCATGACACCGGCGGAATACCGCCAAGCCGGTAGTGGTCTGAAAATTCAATATGGCTTCCACGCAACGCCTTTTGGCGAATGCTTGCTAGCCACCACGGACAAAGGTATTTGCTGGCTATCCTTTGTGGAACCGGATGACCGCGAAACTGCCTTCGCCCAATTCGCACAGGAATGGTGCAAATCGGAACTAATTCAAAACCAAAAAAGCACAAACGGCATCGTACAAGCTATTTTCCGCGGTAATAACACAGAACCAGTAGCCCAATTCCAGTTAAATTTAAAAGGCACTAATTTTCAAATCAAGGTATGGGAAGCTCTGCTACGCATACCGATAGGAAGCGTTGCATCGTACGAAGATGTCGCATCTCAAATCGGTAAACCTACAGCAGCGCGTGCAGTGGGCAATGCCGTGAGTCACAATATCGTTGCTTATTTGATACCTTGTCATCGTGTGATACGTGGCACCGGTGTTATCGGCAACTACCGTTGGGGTACGACCCGCAAACAAGTCATGTTGGCCTGGGAATCGGCAGACGTGGACATGGAACAACACGCCGCTTGACTAGCTAGGTAAAGTGTATTGGCATATCGGTACTGGTTTTCACCGGTGTATTTTCTCGAAATGACTGACTAAAATGGCTGGCAAGCAGTACAGAAATTCTAGCGAGCGTGTCAAAACGATTTCTTTGTGCCATACAACTGGACAACTCTGACAAACAGGTTTTTGAATTAGCCGCCACCCCGGGCGAATGGGTAGTTACCGGTTCGTTTGCGTTTCTTAATGACGACCCTGCGCAACTGCAAGGTAAACGGCTACAGGCATTTAAAAATGGATTTCTTGGCACTGAGAGCCTAGGCTGGCTGACTTTGGCAGAAATTACCGAGATTGACGATCTACAGTATCGCCGGCTGGTTGAATTATGGGCTCCCAGTTCATCGAACATTTTGGTGCGTCCAATATGGCAGCGGCCAAACCTATCGCGCGACAAGAAATCGGATACACCACGGATTTGTGCGAGCATGATTTACATACCCTGCTGGCTATCAGCCCTGAGTTTACCAAGGATGGTGTCAAGGAACGCTTACACGTTATCCATCAAAAAGCCCCAGATCACAGAAATGTCAAGTTATGGGGAATAGCCGAAGAATAAAAGCTTCTTGTATGGATTCCAGTAAAAACCAACCCCGGCTGCCCTCGTTGTACGAACTGGTCGAACTACAAAGTACCGATAGCGTAATGAAAGAAGCGCAGCGTCGTGCCGGGAATGGTGCTGAGGAAGGCACATTGATTTTGGCACATGAGCAAACGGATGCGTATGGCCGCCTGGGCAAGCGGTGGTATTCACCACGTGGCAATTTATACTGTGCGATTATTTTGCAACCTGAATTCTCGCTGGATCAATCTTTGCAACTTAACTATGTTGCTGCCGTGAGTATGGGGACAGCCTTGGGTAGTTTAATGTCTCCCATGGTTACGCTGCGGTATCGATGGCCCAACGACATTGTTCTTAACGGCGACAAGGCCGCAGGTATCTTCATTGATGCACCCACGCCGATGGATGCCCAGATACCCTGGATGATCATAGGTATGGCGGTAAATATTGCCGTGTACCCCGATAATCCAAATCCCGGTGCAGTCAGCGTGCACGATGTGGAAGGAAACAAAAATATTCGCGCGATAGACGTGTTGGAGGAATACTCAAAGCAATTCTTACATTGGATTAACCGTTGGGCGGAAGACGGTTTCGAACCCATCTTGAAGACTTGGCTACAACGAGCCGACGAAATTGGTGAGAAGATATCCATTGAATTGAAAAACGAAGTATTGACCGGTAGGTTTTCTCGCATCACAACAAACGGGGATATTGCACTTACCCTTTCCAATAACAATGTTCGTCACATTTCGCTGCGGGAGTTTTACCAATCATCCTGACCTTACGCTCTAAACCATCGATTGTTTTTAACACCTCGATGCGAGATTCTTTATTCTTCCTCGCGGCTATTCTGTTGTTTTTTATTATCACGGCTGAACCGGTCGCTTTTGCAGAGCATATTGATCCCAGTACGCTTGACCGCGAGTCTCCTCAATTCGTCGCTGACCAATCACTATTATTTGCTGCCGAAGCCGGGCGTATTGATCTCGTCGAGTATGCGTTGGAACGGGGAGCGAATATCGATGTGCGCGATTTACGCCCGCAGCATTACACGGCGTTACTACTGGCGACCCGTGCAGGTTGGACACCAGTATCTGAATTTTTACTGCAAAACGGTGCCAACGTTAACTTACAGGGAACTGATAGTTGGACTGCTTTGTTGTTTGCCTGCAATAACAACATGGTCTCACTCGCCGAAACGTTATTAGAACGGAACGCTGACCCAAACCATCAGGAATCTGGCTCTGGGTTAACGCCGTTGATATTGGCTGCACGTAATGCCAATCAACCCATTATCGAGGCGCTGCTGAAACACGACGCCGACCCCAATATCGCCGAAAACATTCGCGGTAATACGCCGTTGATTGAAATAGCCGCACGGCGCACCGGTCTTGGTTCAATGGTCGATCTAATTGCTGCAGGCGCCGATATCAACCGCACGGCAAAAGACGGCTGGAGCCCTTTAATGAGTGCAGTCGACAACGGCAACATTCGCATCACCGAGGTTCTGCTGCTCAACAAAGCGAAAATTGATTTAGAAACCAGTGATGGTCGCACTGCGTTGACGTTAGCGGCCGAAAGAAATTTCGTCACCAGTCTTGAAATGCTTATTGATGCGGGTGCCGACGTAAATACTAAAAGTAATAGCGGTGTTACCGCCTTGGGCCGTGCAGCGGCGGCCGGTGCCGAGGAAGCTGCGTCTCGCTTGCTTCAAGCCAATGCCGATATTGACCTTCCCAGCAAAGATGGCGATCCTCCATTGCTTCACGCCGCTCGCAACGGACACTTTGAAACTGTTCAGCTACTGTTGGGCTCTGGTGCCGACGTAAACATACAGTCAACACAAACGGGAAACACAGCACTCATGTTGGCGGCGAACCTCGGTTATGCAGGCATTGTTGAACTACTGCTCACCGCAGGTGCTGATCCGCAAATCGAAGCTCACGATGGCTGGACCGCAGAACAAGCTGCTCGTATGGTGGGAGAAATGGATTTGGTCAAATTAATACAAGATTACCGCAAAGAATAGACGATATACTATTCATTAAGGATAGATAAGTGAAAAAGTCGAAAATGAAAAACAGACGGGAGTTTGTGAAACTTTGCGGGTCCGCTGCGTTGGCAGTTACCGCGAATCCCAAATTGTTGGCACAGGGAAACCAAACCACACGTTATTATCAACGTATCAGCTTGGTGGATGTTCATGACCAGCCAATAAACGCCAACAAACTTGATGTCGGAAGAAATTATATTTTTTCCTATCCCTACGTCACAACGCCATGCTTTTTAATCAACCTCGGGCGTCCAGCCATTAATGAAACGGAGTTGGAGACCAAACGGGGCGACAAGTACAAATGGGCAGGTGGAGTCGGCCCGAAACGATCGATCGTCGCATTCTCAGCCATTTGTGCACACAAGATGTCCCATCCAGCCCGTAGTGTCAGCTTTATTAATTATCGTCACGAAAAAGTGACCTTTACTAACGGAAAAGAGTCCACCGAGTCCCGCTCGCGGGTGATTTACTGCTGCTCTGAAAACAGTGTCTATGATCCTGCGAAAGGCGGGCAGGTGCTGGGCGGTCCAGCCCCGCAGCCCTTGGCTGCCGTATTGCTAGACTACGATAAAGGAAGCGGAAACTTGTTTGCTACGGGCACCATGGGTGGTGAAATGTTTGATCCGTTTTTCGATCAATTCGGCTTTAGACTATCCTTGGAGAATCAGATCGAAGATGTACGGACACCAGTCTCAAAAACATCCACGGTGATGACTATTGACGAGTACTCCGCGTCACAGCGACTTTGCGGTTGACAACGTTTTTTAAAATTAACCGGACACATTTCGCGCCCTGCGACATACAAATGGCGTATTACACCAGCGAGTTTCCCCGCAAGTTTTCGGCTAGTTAAGACTTTCTTCGATCACTTCAACAACCGAAGTATGTCCCAAGGCTAAAGCACGGTCGGCAGGAGTCATACCATCATAGTCTCTCGCTTCACTGGCAGCGCCATGTTGCAACAGTAGCTTGACCAGGTCTGAATTCCCACGCGCGGCCGCATGATGCAAGGCAGTGGCGCCCTGTTCATCCGTCATGTCGAGCTCGATTTTCTTACTGGACAGAAGTCGCCGTACCACTTCTGAACGCTGCTCCCAGACACCGCGCATGAGTGGTGTCCAACCGTATATGTCTTGCGTATTCACATCCGCACTGTGGTCAAGCAAGATTTGCACAACTTCCGCATGTCCCTTCGCCGCTGCCACCATCAATGCCGACCAGCCATTACGACCTTTCTGATTGACTCCCGCGCCTTTGTCCAGCAATAAATGGATGATTTGCGGCGAATCAGGTATAGCAGCATACATCAAAGCTGTTCCACCATTGTCGTTGGTAAAATTGACATCGGCGTTTTTGGCAAGCAGAGCCCGCACGATTTCAGGTTTATTGTATTTTGCGGCAATCATCAGTGCGGTCTTACCACGCTCGGTAGCTATGTTTGCATCGGGTAAATCCCGGTACAGCATTGCTAGTCTAGTGATGTCGTCTGCGCGGATGGCTTGTACGGCTTTGTCAGAAATATCACCCGCCTGAACATTAACGCCGATAGTATTCACAACAAAGAGCGTCGCGGCGAGGGCGCAACACCCATAACATGAGACAAGTCCTGAACTAGACTTATGTAGTATCAATCGTAGCATCACCGCAGTTTTACAACCTCAAAATAACCACTGTCAATTTACTTTTTCAGCCTTTATTTTAACCGCGTTTCGGTTTTCATACCGGCTGGTTATTTCAGATAACGCGTGATTGGCGTCGTATCGTGCTGTCATCCGCACTAAAGCGTCATGCTTTGTGGTCTTGTCCAACAATTTTTGAAATTCCTGATGTTCCTGAGCACCAAGACTACTGGTTTGTGTGTGCAAGACCTCAAAGGCTTCATCACCAAAAAACCAACTCAAGCGTTGTTGTTTGGTCAAGCGGGTCAATGTATCAAAATGACTGGTGTATTCGCCGGGCGCTAGCAACACTTCTCCGGCTAGAGGATCCTCCATAGTCGTGTACACTTGAAAACGCAACATGACGATCGTGGCATAACTATGTTCAATGACATCTGTTTCCAAGCCGACTGGAAAAGGTTTGTCCGCCCTGCGTAATAATTTGCGATCCCCTTTACACTCCGGCCCGCCTACCTGGAAAAATACCGCGGCTTCCCAATCGCCACCATCAAACTGCACCGGCACACAGGTTGCCGCCGCACCCAACGCACGCATTGCGTTTTGAATAAACTCCGGGAAACGTTTCAACCTACTATGCCGCGAATTAACAAAGAAAAAGCGGTGGCAACACCACCGCTTTTTGACCCCTTAACTTATATTTAAACGAATCTAAGTGGCAGCTTGATTCGCCTCCCAATGCCGGCGCAATACCGAATCAGATGGTGGAACATCGGCACCACTGGCGATCGCTGAGGCCATTGCTGACGAGACGCCGGTGCTCGCTGCTTGACCTTTAACCTGCTCATACCAAAGATCATGATGCTGCTTCGCCCACTCCACACTCACCCGTCCCGTAGTCATCGCTTCCAGCGATCCCTCTGATCCAATGGTGCCAATGTAAGCGTGACCCAAAAAAATCGCAATCCAGATTATCGCAGCAATAGAATGGATCAAATTCGCAGTTTGCATATTCGCGCGAGTCGCTTCCCAAATACCCCATTCACCTAACCAGCCTAGCAACGCGAAACCGCTCACGCAAACACAGACTAGACCGATCAAGATCACCACCCAAAACCACACCTTTTCACCGGCATTGGCTTTCTCGGCGCTGGGATGCGCGTTACCGATAATGCCGCCACCCTGGGCGAACCATTTAAAGTCAACAGCTTTAGGAATGTTGTGCCGAACCCAAAAGATGAACATTAGCAACACAGCTCCTGAGAAAAACGGACCGACGTAATTATGAACATTGATTGAGAGATTGGCCCAAAACGCGAAACCTTTGGCGCCAAGGATCGGTATCAAAACAGCACGACCGAAAAACATGCTTAATCCGGTAATGGCGAGCAACACGAAACAAGTTGCCGTTACCCAATGTAGGGTTCGTTCGACAATATTCCATCGTGGCACAGTCTGTCCCGACTGCGGATGTTCTAACTTGACGCTACCGCGTAGAGCAAAGAACAAAAGGATGATAACGATGACAGCCAGCAACGCCCAACCACCGTAGGTGGCAATTGGGCCGTTACGCATTTGACGCCAGTTTTGACCGCCATTGTTTATGAGAACATTGGCCTCTGCCCCGCTGACCGCACTGTAACCGGTATTACCTTCACGTACGGCACGCCAAAAGTTTGCGCGCTGGTTGGATTCATCGTCCTGGGCCTGCGCTTGCGTAATGCTGTACAAAACGTAGCTGGCCATGGGCAACACCATTGCGGCTACAACAATAAACGCTATGCTCCATAACATTGCCCGCCAACGCCGTCGCGCGCTGTGTGGTCTTGGTTTTGTATCGGTACTGGTTACCACTTTGATCACAACTTAATCCTCCGAGTATTCGTTAGTACAAAGGGATTCACGTGACTAGCGAACCATTTTTTACAGCTAACGATCTATTTGCACTGTTTGGAAACGTTCTTTCAATTGCTCCGATCGCGCACCGGCATCCGCTTGTAATAATGGATCCGTCGCGCCCTTATACTCGCCGGGTTCGTGCATCGTAATGTCGGTTGATTCCCAACAACCGCTGAGTCCCACGGATATTAAAGTGGCGCCTACAACGGAAAGGATTCTCGCATGCATCTTCATCCCCTTATTTGGTTACATAACGGGTCTCGTATCAACAAAACCACTGAAAGAGGGCCACACGCTGGCCCTCTCTCGTTTACATCGTCAAACGTTATTGCCGTAGGCGGTTTCCCAGCCCCACGTGTTGGGCCGGCCACCACGTTTCAAGATACGTTCGCGGTAAATATCCGCGACCATGTCTCCGTCACCGGCAATCAGCGCTTTGGTCGAGCACATTTCCGCACACAAAGGCAGCTTGCCATCCGCAATACGGTTACGTCCATATTTGGTGAATTCGGCATCTGACATATCGTCTGCCGGCCCACCTGCACAGAATGTGCATTTATCCATCTTGCCCCGGACGCCAAAGGCTTGCTCTTGCGGATACTGCGGTGCACCGAACGGACATGCATAGAAGCAATAACCACAGCCTATGCACAGATCTTTGTCGTGCAACACAATGCCATCATCCGTCGTATAGAAACAATCCACCGGGCACACCGCAGCACACGGCGCATCGGTGCAATGCATACAGGCGACCGAGATGGATTTTTCACCCGGTTCGCCGTCACCCAGCGTGACAACACGACGGCGATTAACACCCCAGGGAACTTCGTGCTCGTTCTTGCAAGCCGTGACACATGCGTTGCACTCAATGCAGCGTTCCGCATCACAAAGGAATTTCATTCTAGCCATAATGCGTCTCCTCTTAAGCTACACTGATTTTGCAGAGAGTGACTTTCGTCTCCTGCATTTGCGTTACTGAATCATACCCATAGGTAAATGCGGTGTTGGCCGCCTCACCACGGACATAAGGTTGGGTTCCTTCCGGATACTTGTCGGCCAAATCCTCACCCTGAAAGCGTCCGCCGAAATGGAACGGCGCGAAGATAACTCCTGGCGCCACCCGACGAGTAACCATTGCTTTTACCTTGATCTTTGCACCGGCATCGGCATGAATTCCCTTTGGTGTCTCAATCCAGATCATGTCACCGTCCTTGATACCGTTGTCGTTGGCATCTTTGGGGTTGACCTCAGCGAACATCTCCTGTTGCAACTCAGCCAACCATGGATTGGAGCGCGACTCTTCACCACCACCTTCATATTCGACTAAACGTCCGCTGGTGTAAATAATGGGGTAGTCTTTGGAGTAGTCGTCCTTCTGGATACCCGAATAAAGTGTCGGCAAACGGTAGAAGCGTTTGCGATCCTCATAGGTTGGATATTTGGATGCCAATTCGCGATCCGGTGTGTAAAGAGGTTCGCGGTGAATCGGCACCGGATCGGGGAATGTCCACACTATCGCGCGAGCTTTGGCATTACCAAACGGAGCGCAACCGTGTTTGATAGCGACTCGTTGGATACCGCCTGACAAGTCGGTCTTCCAGTTTTTGCCCTCGGCCATGGCCCGCTCTTCCGGTGTCAACTCATACCACCAGCCCAGCTGCTTAAGCATATCGGCGGTAAATTCCGGATGACCGTCTTTGAGTTCATTACCGACCGGATAGGAATCCTCAGCCAGCAAATTAGTTCCTTCATGCTCTACGCCAAAACGGGCACGGAAGTTTAAGCCACCTTCGGCCACCGGTTTACTCGGATCGTACAACACCGGCGTACCCGGATGATTCATCTCCGGTGTACCCCAACACGGCCACGGTAAGCCGTAGTAGTCACCATCCACCGGACCGCCTTCTGCTTTCAGTGTCGTAGTGTTGAATGTACCCCGATGCTCGGCATGCAGTTTCAAGCGTTCCGGACTTTGGCCGGTGTAGCCAATGGTCCACATGCCGCGATTGATTTCGCGCAGCACATCTTCGACCAACGGCTCGTCATCGGTGACCTTAATGTTCTTACAGAACTCCTGATGGAAGCCAAGCTTCTTGGCAAACTTGTAAAGAATGGTGTGATCAGGTAAGGCTTCGAACAACGGATCGATGACTTTTTCACGCCATTGGAATGAACGGTTCGAAGCCGTCACCGAGCCGTAGGTCTCAAACTGCGTGGCCGCAGGCAGTAAGTAAGTGCCGTCCTTACGGTCATTCATAACGGCGGCGTGGGTGGGATACGGATCGATGATGACCATCATATCCAACATTTCCATAGCTTTTTTCATTTCCGGCCCACGGGACTGGCTGTTGACCGCGTGACCGTTCAAAACCATGGCGCGAATATTGTCTTTTTGACCAATATTCTCCTTGTCCTCAAGAATACCGTCGATCCAGCGGGAAACTGGAATACCTTTATAATTCATCGGATGTGTGGGTTTGCCGTTATCGCCTTCAACTTCTTCTGGCGAGAACTGACCCTTCACCCATTCAAAATCAAGATCCCACACTTTCGACCAGTGTTTCCAGGAGCCCTCAGACAGACCGTAATAACCCGGTAAGGTGTGTGAAAGTACGCCGAGGTCAGTCGCGCCCTGCACATTGTCATGGCCGCGGAAAATATTGGCGCCGCCGCCAGACTTGCCGATATTGCCCAAAGCTAGCTGCAACACGCAGTAGGAGCGTGTGTTGTTGTTGCCGATAGTGTGTTGCGTGCCGCCCATACACCAAACGATGGTGCCCGGCCGGTTTTCTGCCATGATTTGCGAGGCTTTTTTGACCGTGGCTTCGTCGACACCGGTGACACGTTCGGTTTCTTCCGGTGTCCACTTCGCGACTTCCTCGCGGATTTGATCCATACCGTAAACGCGTTGACGGATGTACTCCTTGTCCTCCCAACCGTTTTCGAAGATATGCCACAGCATGCCCCACATAATGCCGACGTCGGTTCCCGGTCGTATGCGTACAAAATGATCGGCATGGGCAGCAGTACGCGTGTAACGCGGATCGATGACAATCATCTGCGCACCGTTTTCCTTGGCCCGCATGATATGTTGCAAAGATACCGGATGCGCTTCGGCCGGGTTGGATCCGATAAACAACATGGCTTTACAGTTGTGCATGTCGTTATAGGAGTTGGTCATCGCCCCGTAACCCCAGGTGTTGGCTACACCCGCTACCGTTGTGGAGTGACAAATACGCGCCTGGTGATCGACGTTATTGGTACCCCACATGGCGGCGAATTTTCGGAACAGATAGGCCTGCTCATTACTGTGTTTAGCGGACCCTAGCCAATACACCGAATCGGGGCCGGATTGCTCGCGAATCTCGAGCATTTTGTCACCGATCTCGTTGATGGCGTCGTCCCAGGACATGCGTTCCCATTTGCCGCCGACTAATTTCATCGGAAATTTTAGACGGCGTTCGCCGTGCCCATGTTCACGTACAGATGCGCCCTTGGCGCAATGCGAACCCAGATTAAACGGTGATTGAAAATCCGGTTCCTGACCAGTCCACACACCATTTTGCACTTCTGCAATAACACCGCAGCCCACCGAACAATGGGTACAGATGCTGCGTTTGGTTTCTACATCAACACCGGCTTTTGGTGATGTTTCGGCAGCTTTTGCTTTTTTCATCATGCTCGGCGCCAGCACCGATGCGGCGGCACCTGCACCTAATGTCATACCTGAGCGTCTGAGAAAAGCACGGCGGCTAATCGCGTCACCGGTGGCGGCCAGGCGGTCGGCTTTTTCCGTTACCGCGCTTGCACTACTCTTTCGAATTAACTTCATTTACTCACTCCTGCCTTGATCTATTTGCCTTGATGCAAAGTATGTGGGGCAAAATAAAGGTTGATAAATGTTGACCGATTGACGGTGCGATCAAAACCGCGCCAAACGATAGTACTCGCGAACATGTGCCGTTTCCTTGTAACCACTGGTCTGTGGTTTGTCGGATTGCACGTCCGTTCCTTCAACAGCGGCACTTGCTTTGGCAGTGATTCCAGCCGCCGTTGCCGCGCCGCTAGCGACCGCCAGGTTTCTAAGAAACCCGCGACGCTCTTGTATCGTAGCTTTACTCTTGCTCATCATTGTTTCCTCCTGCATGCGATAAACCAAATATCAAAATACCTCACACCATCATGTTGAAATACTGCGTTTCAAAATCAATAAAAGCCCGACCAAACTTGCCGACCGATTTATAAATCTTTGCTGTTTTTGCTGTTCGCAGATCATTAAAGAACCGTCCCATCCAGGGCTCGATATGATCGTTAAAAAATTTCTGCTGGGTAGCGAAAGGAATCTCCTCAGGGTTTTGAATAATCATGGCCATGGTTTCGCACAATGCGGCAACATGATCTTCCGGTTCTTTCACGCCATGTTGGCGTTCAAATCCCAATGTTTGTAAATCCTGACGTAAAAGACTTAGCGGTCTGTCCATCAAAAAACCGGTTTGATACCACGAACCAAATGGCAGCAGTTCGCCCCGCCCGACGCCGATAAACAAATTGTTAAATTCGTCCTTCAAATCATCCAGCGCTGCATTGCTAAAGTCGACCTGCATGTCACGCCAGTCGCATGCTAATGCGCTAGTGTCGCTAGCAAATTGCGCGGGCAGTTCGACAATGAAGTCAACTAGCTCGGAATTCGGTGGGGTGTAAAAAAGTTTGGCGAGGATGTTATAGATATCAGCGCGAGCAAGTTCCGCAGGATCTTGCCCGTAATTCTCCTCGATGGTCTCAATCCTTTTTTCGGCTAACGCCGTTTTACTCATCCAGACTGATCTGTACTACCTTTTATCGTTGTTATAACAGCAATCATCATAGCAAATCCGGGCTGTAAATCAATAAATTAGACACCTTTCTCGCACCTGATAGTTCCTGAAAATCCTATACAAAAACACTATCAAGGCCTTACGTTTAATTGATCGGCATTATGGTTCTATTGGATGGTTTTCCGCGTCTCACTTAATCCACCCTCAGCCCTAAACATATCCTCGATGCGACAGTCTTCACACATTTTTAGCCGCTCGAGTGCATCGGGTTTCTGGAACATCCAGTGATCTTTTAATTTACTTTGCATTTTTTCCATAACTCCTTGTGTTGCAAATGCTTTCCCGCATTTTATACAATAAAAAGGTGGTTCCTCGTTGAGTGTGCGTGAGCGCATACGCAGGTCATTATCGAACACAAATCGTGTCTCGCGGGCAATGGCGTTTTCCGGGCAAGCATGCTCGCACAGACCACATTGCACACAGTTCCATTCGATAAAACCTAAAAGCGGTGTTTCCTTCCCAGCTTCTAGCGCACCCGCGGGACATACAGAAACGCAAGCCATGCACAGGGTACAAGTCTCTTTGTCTACAGTAATCTGGCCAAACGGCGCGCCAGCAGGCAACGACGCTACTGAAATGTCTTTGTTACTTTGAGCATACAAGTGATCCAAAGTGAAACGCAGCGTTGTCCGTTTTTCATCCATTCCTGCAAAACTCGCGGGTTCTATTTTGGACTCGTTTAACCCATGATTTTGGATGTGGTGGTCGAATTCTTTATCGATAATTTGAATGCAACCTCCGTCGTATTCCATTGATTGTAATAATGATTTGGCAATAGACACTTGATGCTCTAGTTCTCGTTGCACAGATGCAGCAACGCTTTTAGGGCACAATAGCAATACACCGGACGCGCCATAAGTGAGTGCTGTAAGCCAGACATCCATTCCAGCCGATCCGATTTCCTCTAAGGTAACGGGCAATACATTTTCGGGAGTCGATGCACTTATGGATGCGACTAGCTCTGCTCCTTTTTCACTATCGTGCAACAACAATACCGGATTCACACCGCCAGCGTTACAGTAAGCCATCAGCATACTCTTGACTTGCTGTAGTGTGTCTTTAGCGTTTGGATAGGCGTAGACGATAGCTCCGGTGGGACAAGCCGTGGAACAACTACCTGCTCCCTGACACAGGTACGCATTCACGTCGAGGGTATCTCCCATAGATGAAATGGCCTGTGTCGGACAGGTATCGATGCAACGTGTGCAGCCCGTCAACCCGCTGCGGCTGTGGGCGCATATTTCTGGGTTATAAACAAAGTATTTCGGTTTTTCGAACCCTCCTACCAAACCACGCATTTCGTCGATGGCGTCATCAAGTGTTTCCTTACCGGGTGCGTAGTAACCAGGGGGTGGTACCTCGTTGCGGATACCGGGCAATTCACGCAAATCCATAACCACATCGAAAAACGGATGTTCCGGCCGGGTCAGCGCGCCGAGGTCTGTTTCTTTTCCATCTTGTTCGACTAACACTTCAAAATGGCCGAGATACCCGGAAACCTTCTTGACTTCGGCATGGTAGACCGCGGCCCTTGTTGTCTGTGGAGGATTTGTATCAGGTCTCAGCAATAGAGAGCACTTTAGATCCTCGCCTATTTGCTCAACCACCGGCGCGACCGATTCCGGCGTGCCAATAATTAAGGCGTGACCCGAAGACGAATAGGAAATCAGCGAGGTCGGTTGAACCTCACCGACGTCTATAGCCAACGCCTCTTGCCGCGCTTGTCCATCGGTTGTCGTGGCTGGCCACTGAGTTGCGTCCATCATGCCTTATCCGTTTTTTCCTCGTCATGCTCGCCGGTGAGTTCATCGTTTTCAACCGAATCCGATTCACTATCTCTTACTCCCCGTTCTTCGATTATCTTTTTGTCTTTCCTTTTCCCATCAGTTTCTAAATCCACTTGCTGATTTTCCGCATCTTGCTTGGTAACTTGTTCTAACTTGTCACTGACATCGGCCATTAACACATCCTTCAATAACGTCACCGTCCGGAAATCATCGTCGTAGTCATCTAGTCCATCACGAATATTGAACTTGGCGCTGCGAAACAACCTGCGTAGTGCAATGGCACGTAATTCTTCACTAACCCCTGGTGACAAAAACCCCGAATAGTCGCTATTCTCATTCAAATCCTCAACGGCAGGCATATCCGCATCGGTTAAGACCAGTTGTTCTGTTTCAGGTTGTTCAACATTACTCGAAACGATCTCCTCCTCTTTGAATTCATTAGGCTCTTGTTTTTTGCGACGCGACCAACGCGACAATACGCCTTCATCCCGGGCAAGCTCGTCTTTTATCTTCTCGCCAGACGGTGTTTCAGGATTTCTCTTGTCGTTTCGCATAATCGGATTCTCGCGCCCAGTCTCGGCGTTTGCGTTTCTTTTTGGTCGCCGGTAAATAGTTAACAATTACAAATGCTTCGATAGGGTGATAAATTTCAGCGGGAATCGATGTCGACAATACGAGTTCGTCAGATTCCATATGTGCCAGGGCTTCGTCCTGATTCGCTGTGATTAGCAACGGTTTGGCCATGGCCGCATCTTCAACATCACAGACCAAAAACAAGGACGCTTTTTCCGACGTCAGGTTATACCAGTAACCTTCGCAACCATCTTTAAATAATTCAAGCCGCATGTTTCGGTGTAAATACTGGACTCGTTTGTTATCTTCCCGTAACAAAACACAGTTTTCGCCATCACCCCGCGACTGTTTCCCTACCACTACACCCGCAATAGACCAATCCCAAGTGACCCACTGTTTTACCTGCTTGCGTTGTCTTTCCAGCACGATAGACACATAGAACACAGTTTGCAGGGTTTCGTTATTCTCGATTTTCGTCATCATTTTTACCGGTTAAATGCGTACACTAGTGTTTCGTGCGTACACTAGCGTTCAAATAACTTTGGCAGGCACAGATGTGTTGTTTTGAAACCATTGAAGAATTTCGATGTAAAATGAAGTCTAACACGCTAATCTCATTGGTAGGAAAACTGACAACGTAAGTCATGGCTAATCGAAGCTACACCCCCAAAATGACCGAAGCGGGTTTACGGCCAACCCACCCAGTGATCGCAATGGATGAGTATGGCGATTCCCGCGACCTGCATATAGCCGGTGAATTTCCATTGACCATCAAAGTCGATGATCGCGAAGTAGTGACACTGATGACGCTGGGCACTTACCCCGAACTCCTGACTTTGGGTTACTTGCGTAATCAACGTTTAATTGAAGATATCGAGTCTATCGAATCGATCGAAGTGGATTGGGACCGCGAACAAGTGGAAGTCAGCACGAGGGAGGGCAAAGGCATTATTGATTGGCAAGAAAAATTAGCTAACAGAACCGTGACTACGGGTTGTGGACAGGGTACGGTGTTTAGCTGCACTCTGGACAAGCTGTATGACACCTGTTTGCCCACTGTTCAGATTCAACAATCAGGTATCTACGGGTTATTGAAAAACATCAGCACATTCAACGAAGTATATAAGCGGGCCGGTGCCGTACACGGTTGTGCTTTATGTTGTGGCACCGAAATTCTTAACTTCATCGAAGACGTTGGCCGCCACAATGCGGCCGATGCTATTTCCGGCCACATGTGGTTACAACAAATCGAGGGTGGCGACAAGATTTTTTACACCACCGGGCGCTTGACATCCGAAATTGTCATGAAAGTGGCGCACATGGGTATCCCCGTTTTGCTTTCACGTTCCGGTATTACGCACATGGGCTTGGAACTGGCCCAGGACCTGGGCGTCACGATGATCGCACGTGCCAAAGGCAAACACTTTCTTGTCTATAACGGTGCCGAGAATATTACTTACGATGCAAAACCGGAGAAACGCATAAACCCGGGAGCGCCACTAAGACGGGCTAGCGCGGCGTAATCTGCTTTATGTGACGACGGTCAACTGGCGTAGCCCGGATACAGTGCAACGAAATCCGGGATCAGAAAACCTACCTCATCAGGCGGAACATGTTCCGCCCTACCGTGACTACGCTCCTTCAGAAAGACCGCGTGAACTCCAATCGTCACTCCAAAGAAATATTGTCTTCAATGGTCAGATCGATATCTGCTTCGGTAATTTTTAGTGTCACCACCGCTTTTAGCTTTTCATCGCCTTTTAACTGACCGGATTCGATACCACTGCGGACTTTGGATTCGATCTCGCGTTGCGAGTTGATACCAACCTTTTTCAAGAATTTTCGAATTTGAATATTGAAAGTATCTTCGTTCATGAATTTTTCCTTTTGTTTAAAAAGTATCATGGTATTGTATTCCGACAATCGCATCGCGTAACAGCATGACCCAGACACCCCAGGCCCTAGATTGTTTTGAAGCCGGACCCGAACTGGTTCCGGTGGCGGATGCGTTTAGCCGAATCCTGGAACGCATCCAAACCGTTGCGGAAATCGAAACGGTGGATTTATTCAACGCGTTGGACCGGGTGTTGGCCGAAGACATTGTTGCGACATTTGACGTGCCGCCCCACACCAATTCGGCTATGGACGGTTACGCCGTCGCTGGCTCTGAGCTGCCGTCTTCCGAAACCAAAGCTTTTTGCATCGCGGGCACCGCGTATGCCGGCGCGCCATTTAATGGAGAACTTAGACGCGACGAAGCCGTACGGATCATGACGGGCGCCATCATGCCCGCCGGCACCGATACTGTTGTCATCCAAGAAAATGTCGAAGTCGATGGCGAGCAGGTCAAAATCGGCCCGGGAAACGAAACTGGACAAAATACACGCGCGGTCGGTGAAGATATTCGAAAGGGCCAGGTGGTACTTGCTAAAGGCACGCGTATCGCCCCACCTGAATGCGGTGTTATCGCGTCACTCGGACTCGATTCCGTAAAAGTCACACGCCGTTTGAAAGTTGCCGTTATGTCGACCGGCAATGAATTACGCAGCGCAGGAGAAACACTCCGACCCGGCACCATTTACGACAGCAATCGCTATTTATTGCACGCCATGTTGTGCAATCTTGGGGCGGATGTCATCGACCTCGGAATCATTCGTGACGAGCCACAATTAATACAAGACGCATTACGACGTGGTGGTGAACAAGCCGACGTCATTATCAGTTCGGCAGGTGTGTCCACCGGTCAAGCCGACTACGTCAGCGAGACTTTGGCAAAGACCGGCGACTTGACCGTATGGCGCATCGCCATCCGACCCGGGCGCCCGTTCGCCCAAGGCTGCATCCACGGCACCGAATTTTTTGGTTTGCCCGGCAACCCGGTTGCTGTCATAGTCACCTTCTACCAACTAGTACAACCAGCCCTGCGTTTAATGATGGGCGATACCAATATTGAACCCGCTGCGATACTCCAGGCTGAGTGCACAACGCGATTTCGAAAAAAAACCGGACGCAGTGAAGTGTACCGGGCCATTCTTGAACGAGATCAAACAGGGAAAACAACCGTTCGCAGCACGGGCAAACAAGGATCGGGGTTGCTTACAAGTGTGAGCACGGCGAATTGTTTTGTGTTACTGGATCACGATGCCGAATCCGTCGAACCCGGAAATATGGTGGATGTGCAACCGTTTTATGGGTTGTTTTAAATGAACAATTATCCAATATTTCGTCCCGCGCCTTCGGCGCTTTGGACGAGTTCCTTTCTTTGGCGCGCAAAGAAAGGAACCAAAGAAAGCGCGCCCCCGCGTTCTGGTTCCCCAACAGGAACTACCCTCACCGAAATTCCCTTGCAACGGGCCGGTTCGATGAATCGTCGATTCGGAGAACCTCAAATCAACTTCACTATTGATTTGTCCCTGCAACCGTCTTTCGTTTCAGCAGAACGCGAAGGGATTAAAAACAAGGAACGAGCCTGCTTGCGAATAATTTTTCTAGGGACCGGCTTGTGGATGTATGCCAATTTGGCGGTCTTTTCTACCCTTGCGGTGCAATGAGATCGGTGGGAGGAATTCAGTGCGACGGCATCGCGAACAGGACGTCGCGACGCGCGATCGGTACAAGGATCGTACCGTTGAGCGCGCCCGTACCAGCGATCGAATGCCTCGCACCGCCAGGGGCCGCCTTTTCTTTCCACTCTTTCTTTTGGCGGCGCAAAAGAAAGAGTGTCGACCGCCACGGATGGCGGGTGAAACCCAATACGGACAATTCTAATTCAACGAAGTCAACTAGTAGTCGAAAATGAACTAAAACACCAAATTCAACATTCCCAACATCACCACCAAAAACAACACCGTCATGATGCCACCGGCTTTCATGAAATCGGCAACACTGTATCCTCCCGGCCCCATGATCAGTGCGTTGACCTGATGAGTTGGAATCAAGAATGAGTTGGATGTACCGAGTGCCACGGTCAATGCAAACACCGCTGGGTTTGCGCCGATAACGATCGCCATATTGACCGCAATGGGTACCAACAACACCGTGGCACCGACGTTGGACATTAATAATGTAAATGCCGTAGCCAAAACACCGATGGCTGCTTGAATTACCCAGACGGGCACATCACCTAGAAATGACAAAGTTTGTTGTGCAATCCACGCCGCGGTCCCGGTGTTTTCTACAGCCGCACCCAACGGAATCAAACTGGCTAATAAAAACACACTTTGCCAACCGACCGCGCGATAGGCTTCATCGATCTTTAATACACCACTCCACACCATACCGATCGCGCCAAACATCAGCGCGGCGGACAACCGCATATCGGTGAACAACACCAGTATCAGGGTTAAACCAAAAAACATCAGCGCGTGTTTAAGTTTTTCCGGCCGAGTATCGTCACGCGGAAAGTCGGTCACCACAACAAAGTTATTGTCCTCAGCGATATTCATCAAATCACGCCAACGACAATGAATAACCAAAGTGTCGCCGGCCTGAAACTCCAGATCGGGCAAATCCTCGTCAATAACATCGTTAATGCGGAAAACCGCCAAAACGGTTGCTCCAAATCGCTTACGCAGGTGTAAATCGCGTAGTGATTTACCAATGAGCGACGAATCGGGCGGTATGACAATCTCCGATATGCCGGCGCTGGTGGCACTCAAGATTTCAGCGAACGCCTCCATCCCAGGTTTGATATCGAGCGCATATTCCTTGGCGAAATTTTCCACTGCCTTTTGTCTGCCCATAATCGCGATATCGCTGCCTTGCTCAAATTCAGTTTCCCCCGAAGGTTCCACAATGATTTCATCATGGGAATGAATAGCGATAATCCAACCGGCACGGCCGGCGCTTTCGATATCGTCCAAGGTTTTACCCACCAAGGGACTGTCGTCGCGTACGGTCACTTCATACACCTCGCCCTCGATGCCGTAGACTTCTTTGAAATAATTCAAGGTGCGACCCGATTCACCGGGTTTGTCCTTAATCGCGGGCAAGACAAATCTACCGGCTAAGGCAAAATAAACGATTCCCGAAATCATCAGAGCAATTCCGATTGGCATCACCGAAAACAAAGAGAATGTTTCCATAGGTGGTACATTCGCAGGAAGTACGCGATTGGAATGCAGAATCAGATCGTTGAGCAAGATCAGTGGACTGGATCCCACCATAGTCATCGTCCCGCCTAGGATGGCGCAAAAGCCCATGGGCATGAGTAAACGTGACGCAGGGATATCGCTACGCCGGGCGATACGATTGACTACCGGTAAGAATAAGGCCGCCGCCCCGATGTTTTGCATGAAACTGGAGATAACCGCCACCGTGCCGGAGATTACGCTAATGAGCCGCCGCTCCGTGCGCCCACCGTATTCGAGAATGCTCGCGGCCACCTGATTCATCACGCCCGTTTTATCGAGACCGGCGCCGATGATCATGACCGCAATAATGGAAATGACCGCGTTACTGGAAAAACCATCGAACAGCTGATTGATGTCCACCAATCCGTCATGACTGGGAAGCAGACTGCTTAATCCAAGCAACACCATGATCGATACCGCGGCTACATCGACACGCACTATTTCAAATGCGAACAATGCTATCGTCAGCGCGAGAATCGCCATAATGGCAATCATCTCGCCAGTCAGCGGTATGACCTCGGTCAATCAGCCTCCAAAAAATGTCAAGGAAAGCCGGAAACAATTCGGCAATTCGAATTGAACGACACCCCGAACAGGGTATACCAACTATAACATAACCATGACCATCGCCGGAGCGATGGTGTTTAAGGTATCTTTGACATCGCCACTGACAAGAATAATGAATCAGAAAAATCTCTCGTCATTTTTACACCCACGTTACTGGCCCACCTGGATGGCCGTGGGTGCGCTGCGTGTGCTGACGTATTTGCCGCTACCTTTGGTTCATGCACTGGGGACTGTTTTAGGCGATATCATTCACACCTTGCACAAACCTAGACGCCACGTGGCTTTGCGCAATATCGAGCGCTGTTTTCCCGAGCTGTCCACACAAGCCCACCGGCAACTGACAAGGCAACAATTTCGCGAAGTCGCTAAATCCACATTGAGCATTGGATTGAATTGGTGGGCAACCGAACAACGTTTGAACAAGATAATTACGATCGAAAACGAGCATTACTATAAAGATGCTCTAGGCGCCAATAAAAATATTATTTTATTAGCGCCGCATTTCGTGGCATTGGAAATCGGCGGAATTTTTCTGTCCGCACAAACCCCCGTGGTCAGTATGTACCAACACACCAAGAATGAGTTAATCGACGAATTCGTACGTCGCGGGCGTGCACGGTTTGGCGCCTTAATGGTGGAACGCAGAGCCGACATGTTGAGCCTGGTGCGTCACGTTCGCCGAGGCAAACCCTTTTACTATTTACCTGACCAGGACCCGGGCCGGCGCAAGGGAGGTATTTTTGTTCCTTTTTTCAATATTCAGACCGCGACGTTTCCGATGCTTAGCCGGTTTGCACGCATGACAAACGCCGTGGTCATTCCTTGCGCAACCAAACAATTACCCCGAGGGCATGGCTACCAGGTCATTTTCTTTCCGCCCCTGCAAAGTTTCCCAACAAACGATGAAAAGAACGATACCGAATCGATGAACCGTGTGATCGAACAAATGGTGCGCACCATGCCGGAACAGTACTTTTGGGTGCATAAGCGTTTCAAGACACGACCCGCTGGTGAGCCCGACTTTTATTCTTAGCATACCCATAAATTGGGTAAACTAGCGATGTGAGAAAATCAAAAAACCAACAACGAGGAGTGGACCGGTGAGTGAATCCAAAACCATCGTATTTTTTCCCGAGGCCGCGTTCGGACCGGCACTGAATTCCGTAGGCATCGCCCAGGCCTGCCGGGAACACGGACACAAACCGGTGTTTGTATGCGATCCCGGTTTTACCGGCGTATTCAAGGAATACGGTTTTGAGGAATATCCGGTCAACATGTCCGAACCCATGCCACCGGAAGAAATGGCCAAATACTGGTCAGATTTTATTAACGGGCACATTCCGAATTTCAGTAAATCGCCCTATGACCAGATCGACAACTATGTCAAAGAGTGCTGGGAAGCGATTGTCGATACATCGAAATGGGCACAAAAAGAGTTGCCGGATATTTTTCAACGTATTCAACCGGATTTGATTTGCATCGATAACGTCGTTCTCTTTCCGGCGACGAAACAATACGGGGTTCCCTGGGTAAGAATTATTTCGTGCAGCGAGAATGAAATTCCCGATCCCGGTATTCCACCGCACCTGTCCGGTTGCGGTGAAAACGACCGGGAATGTTTCGAACGATACACCCGGCGTTTCAACGAAGTCATCAAACCCATCCATGACGACTTTAACGAGTTTTTGAAATCGTGTGGCGAACGACCCTATCCGCTGGGAGAGTTTTTCGAACCATCACCGTATTTGAATCTGTTGCTATATCCCGAACCGGTCAAATTCAAACGTGATAACCCATTAGACGAAAAACAATTTCAATACCTGGAAGGTTGCGTACGTGAAGAAGTATCCTACGAAATTCCTCAGTTTGATAAATACGATGACAAACCACTGCTGTATGTGAGTTTTGGTAGTCTCGGATCGGGCGATACGGATTTGTTAAAGCGTATTATCAATGTGATCGCTAACCTGCCCTACCGTGCGTTGGTCAACGTCGGTGACTATCACGACGCCTACCATACGCCGCCGCCCAATGTGCACTTGGCTTCCTGGTATCCGCAGCCCTCGGTCATTCCACAAGTGGATGCGGTGATTCATCACGGCGGCAACAACAGTTTTACCGAATGCCTGTACTTTGGCAAACCCGCCATTATCATGCCTTATGTCTGGGACGGACACGACAATGCCGCCCGGGTACAGGAAACCGGCCATGGTTTAAAACTCGATCGTTATAGTTGGGATGCAGATGAGATGGCTAACGCGATCAACAAGGTGCTGACCGACGAGGTGATGGCGGCCAAGCTCAAAACCACGTCGTCTCATATGCAATCCCAAAGCGGTACTGAAAAGGCCGCACGACTGTTGGACGAATTGTTGGCCAGCCAATGACGAAGCAGCATTCCGTATCCGTACTCAAGAATCCGGCACATGTTCCCGCCGAGTCGGATTGGGGAGTCATCCCCTTCATGCTGGAGGGCGAATCACATACAAGTGGTATCTTATTACATAAAGGTAAAAACGGTGAATCGGAATGCGGTGTGTGGGAATGTACACCCGGGTTTTGGCAATGCCATGTCGAACGCGATGAATTTTGCCATTTTCTGGCCGGAGAGTGTCTCTATACTTCTGACAATGGAGAAAACATCAAAATCGAACCTGATACCATTGCGTTTTTTCCAGCAGGCTGGAAAGGTACTTGCCGGGTGACAGAAACGATCCGCAAAGTTTACATGATTCGTTGATTACTACGGCCTACTTCCATTAACAACGAATCAGAACGTGAAACGCTGCGCAATAAATTTATAGCGCAACACGGTTTCGACCCGGCAAAAATAATTGCATTGCCACAGGACGCATCGTTCCGGCGTTATTTTCGCGTAAGCGACGGCAAGCGAGATGCATTACTTATGGACGCGCCGCCTGCGCATGAAAACATCGCGCCATATATTACTATTGCCAACCACCTGATTTCACTGGGTCTTAAAGCGCCGGAAATTTACACGCAAAACAGTGAGCACGGTTTCGCGCTGATAGAAGATTTTGGCGACGACACATTTACTAGCTTGCTGGCGCAAGGTGCCGACGAGACGCAGTTATATGAACTGGCGGTTGATGTGCTATGCAACTTACATCAACACCCAAACACGATAAATATTGAAGCGCCACGCTACGATGAAAAACGCTTGCTGGATGAGGCAGTACTATTGCCTGATTGGTTTTATCTCGCGCATCGCGATGAAAAAATTCCGGCTAATGCACGAAAAGATTATCTTAAAGCATGGACTGGAATTCTCGGTGCACTGTCACCTGTCCCGGAGACATTGGTGTTACGCGATTACCATGTCGACAACTTAATGCGTGTTTATAAAAACGAGACCACTTGTTGTGGACTACTCGATTTTCAAGACGCTGTAATCGGCCCCACCGCTTACGATCTCGTATCATTATTAGAAGACGCCCGGCGTGACATTTCTCCCAAGTTAATTGGTCGCATGAAAGAACGTTATTTCAATGCCTTTTCGGACATCGATCAGAAAAATTTTGAGCAGTGGTATTCAGTATTAGGAGCGCAACGACATTGCAAAGTTGCGGGGATTTTCGTGCGGTTATGTCTGCGTGACGGCAAGTGTCATTATCTCGAACACATTCCTCGGGTAACCCGGTTGCTGAATCAGCACTTATATAAGCCCGAGTTGATTCCTCTATGCGAGTGGCTCAGCAAATTCTTACCCGAATGGGCTGAATCTCTGCCGGAGATACATTAAACAACAGTTTGTTGTCTCTATTCGGCGGAACCCGTTCCGCCCTACCTGTACCCGTGGGAGCCTCGCCCCTGCGGCGATTAAGTCGTTTACACCTCTATTAAACCATTCGCGAACCGGGCTCGCCTTCATTCATTTACGCCAAGCAATAATTTGATCCATCAAACCACGGATTGATGGGTTTTCAATTCCTTCAGAATTTCCATCTTCGAATTTGCCCAGCAATCCATCTGCCAACTGTTTGCCCAGCTCCACGCCCCATTGATCGAAAGAATTGATACGCCAAATGACACCTTGCACAAATGCTTTGTGCTCGTACAGCGCTATTAAACTTCCCAACGTGTATGGATCCAAACGCTTAACAACTAAGCTGTTGCAGGGCTGATTCCCGGCGTAGATTTTATGCGGTGCGAGTCTTTCGATTTCATTTTCCGCCATCCCTAGTTGGCGCATTTCCTGGCAGGCTTCGTCAATGCTTTTTCCATGCATTAGAGCTTCAGATTGCGCTAAGAAATTCGCCAGCAACATTTCCTGTTGCGACGAATTTTCATACTCGCTATCCGTGGCGACAATAAAATCGACTGGCGCTAAGTGTTTGCCCTGATGCAACAATTGAAAAAATGCGTGTTGCGCATTCGTACCCGCTTCACCCCAAATGACGGGTCCGGTGGAATAATCAACGAATTCTCCGTCCCGGTTTGCCGACTTGCCATTACTCTCCATATCCAGTTGCTGAACAAATGCCGGGAACCGCGCCAAACCTTGATGGTAAGGAACAACAGCATGAGTCTGTGCTTGAAAAAAGTTTGTATACCAAATACCTAGCAACGCTAATATCACCGGCATATTGTTCTCAAATGGCATGGTTCTGAAATGTGCGTCCATAGCGGCTGCACCCGCTAACAAATTTTCGAACTCATCCATACCAATGGCCAAAGCAATGGGTAACCCGATGGCTGACCACAAAGAATAACGTCCACCCACCCAATCCCACATTGGAAAAATATTTTCCAAATCGATACCGAAATCCTGGGCAATTGATGCGCTGCTCGTTACCGCAACGAAGTGATTTCTTATCGCGTCTTCGTCACGGTGTTGCAAAAACCATTGACGTGCTGTATTCGCATTCGCCATGGTTTCCTGCGTCGTAAAGGTTTTAGACGCAATGACGAATAATGTCGATTCTGGGTTGAGTCGTTCTAAAGTTATCGCAATATGCCGCGGGTCAATATTGGATACGAAATAGAAATCCAAATCCTTGTGGCCCCACGACTTCAGTGCTTCAGTCACCATGTCCGGTCCAAGGTCGGAACCACCGATACCGATATTGACGATAGACCGGATTCGTTTTCCATTACTTCCTTTCCACTCGCCGTTTCGAACCGCATCCGAAAACATTCTCATCTTTTTTTGCACTCCCCGTATTTCGGGAATGACGTCTTGGTCGTCTACCATAACCGGACTGCCTGTTTGTTGACGCAAGGCCGTGTGCAAGACCGCGCGATTTTCGGTGACATTAATCTTTTCACCGGTAAACATGCGCTCTGTCCATTGTTCCAGTTGCGAATCTTCAGCGAGCGCACGAAGCAATTCCATGCTACGGCTTGTGATTCGGTTTTTAGAATAGTCCAGCAACAAACCGTCCAATGCCAGCGAGAATCTTTCGAACCGCCGATTGTCCTGCACAAACAAATCACGCATGTGCGTGCTGGCAATCCCGTTGTAGTGGGATTGCAATGCCTTCCAGGCTTTTGTTTTGGTGAGCGCAACCATCGATTGTTTTATTTCTACACCTTGGCTGGTAGCGGTAACCCGCAAAAGAATTTACGGTGATTTAATCGTGAAATCAAAATGTTGTTCGCGTTCGGTTGTGGCATCATTCGGATCGAACTCGATACTGGCTTTGCGCCGCTGATCAGCAGCGACAATATCAAAATTTCTGCCTAAATCCTCATTATGAACATGCAATACAATCTTAAATCGGCCGAAGTTATCCGTCTCAATTTCCGTTAACACCGTGTCGTTCGCACCCATCAGTAATACCGGAATCCCGGTAGCCGCCGAACCGTCTTCATAGCTAACCTGACCGTAAATCGTATAACGATGGTCGACTTCATGAGTAGCGTAGGACTTCCCTGCCGCAAAAAGTAAACAAAAGAAAATTGAAAAACGAAGAATGTTCATCAGTATTAGTTTTAGTCATATTGTAGACTTTGTTGCTTAGTTAAATGCGTTAGAAAATGCGGATCTTCTATCTTAGGCCTTTTAACAATATTTCGAATTATTAAGTTCGGCGAGAATGCGGATAAAATGGCATAATAACAGCTTGGCTTTTTTATAACTGTATATAGGTGCTGAGTTCAATGAACAAGCAATTCACCGTAATCATCGAGCGCGAAAACGATCTTTATGTTGCCCTATGTCCCGAATTAGACATTGCAAGTCAAGGCGAAACAGTGCAATCAGCGAGGGGCAATTTAAAGGAAGCGGTTGAATTATTTTTTGAATCTGCAGATGATACCGAGATTCAAACACGAATAACCGGGGAATTTTATATCACGAATATGGAAGTAGCAGTTGCCTAGACTGCGGACGCTGTCAGGTAAAGAAGTTTGCAGAATTCTTGAATCGTATGGTTTTGAAAATGTTCGCCAACGTGGTAGCCATGTCATTATGCAATTCCGAGGAACACCCACAATTACCATTCCCGTACCTCTACATCGTGAGTTAGCGGCGGGTACGCTACGGTCAATTATTCGTCAATCGGGTGTCGATCGCGGCGAATTCGAAGTTGGTTCATAGTTTCAGCGCGAATAAAGCGCTACCTTTCACAAACAGGAAAACAACATAACGAGGTCGAACGCGACCAAAAAATACAGTCACGATCATTACCGTGAGCGCACTTGGCTGTGGCCCTTTTCAATCGAGGAATTGATCGATGAAACCGAGCTTTCTCATTAAACTAAAAATCTAATGAGAAAGTGCTTACATCTGGAACAGTTTAAGTTGTTGATATTACTGTGTTTAATGGTGCCGATGAGAGGATTCGAACCTCCGACCTACTGATTACGAATCAGTTGCTCTGCCAACTGAGCTACATCGGCAAACGACGGTAACTACTTGATGAATTCGGTGGCGTAGTATACCTCAGAGATATCATGCGGGGCCGAACGCAAACAGCCAAATGAATTGGTTTTATTGTTCGCGCTCCCGGATTCCGTTGCGCTGTATCCGGGCCACACCGGTTCAACGATGATTCGCGTCATAGTCGGATTTAGATTCGTGAAACGCGCGCTTTCGCGGCGAAAGAATGAAATATCTATGAATCAGTTGTCGACTTGCGACCGGATTATTTTGACTGGATACCCGCCTGCGTAAGTACGGAAACTAATGTGTCATCGCGAGCCGCGTCAGCGGCGTGGCGATCTTGTCTTTGCCAATCTACAGAACGAGATTGCTTCGGCATCCTGCCTCGCAAAGACAGGTCCTCTTATCATTCTAAGCACTGGACTGACGACCATATCAGAACTACTCACCATTGATGCGGTTTGCAGGCTCACCGCGCCCTGATCTAACAAACATCAGATTTAGCTAGACAGGAAACTCATTCTTGAAGTAGAACAATCAAGACAAATTGATGTGTAGCGCTTAAACTAATTCTCTGGTTGCGCGCCGTTATAACTGTAACCATCACATGACGCACCAACCGCTAGTTCGACCGGGATAACGCGTCCGGCGGTGTTAATCGCAACCCTAACCCCTTTTGAGCGATTGGTTGAGGCAGGAGCATTACCCGGTTTCTGCGTACAGAAAACCGTATTGGTTGGCCAATCATTTGACTTTAGTTCGCCGTTTGGCGTAAAGCTGAACCGACGGTTAGCTTGTTGATTTCCACTAATTATCACGCCCGTGGAGGCTGCGTTACCCACCCTAAGGAGCTCGTCGCCGTTTGCAGGCTGAAAATGCCCAGAATCGGATTGATCGAGAAAGACCAACCACCCGTGGTGGTATTCTTTGTCTGGTGTCCCTGATTGGTCTCCGCACTTACATTCAATGGTGCCGTTACAAATCAAATTCGCATCCCGCCGGCAAATACTCACCTGCTTGCCGAGCTTGATTGCCTCACTACGGGCAAAGTTGATATCCGTTAACCAACGGTTGACTTCCGATTCCATGCGGTTGCGTTCGATCAAACCAGTAAAACTCGGAACAGCTAGCGCAATGAGAATTGCGGCGAGCGCAAGAGCCGCCATCAGCTCTATCAAAGTAAATCCTAACTGCGAATGTCGTTGCATCGTTTTCATAACCCGATTCCCTAGTCTAAACACCATTAACATTTGTTGTACATGCACTTGGGCGGGTGATAAAGAATTGCGTGAGCGAGGCGCCAGCTCCAGCCGCTACGCCAAATTCTGCTGATACCCCTTAAAATCGATTTTCTTGCTAGCCCCACCCAGCAATAAATTCAAAGTCTGTACGAACAAGTATACACGCTGACCTTTATCAAACATACGACCGGCAGTGCGTGGCAATTTAGGCGTGAATCCCTTGACAACAATTTACCCCAATCAATATTTACTTATGTTTTTCAATTGGTTACATCGTTTTAAATTAGTCAACGCCATAGACCTTTGCGATAAAGCGTCACCATCCGCTTTGTAAACTTTTGTTTATTTCGAGATGGAATACGGTCAAATAGCGCCCCACGTACACCCAGACTAAACTCGAAATGAATGTGCGCACCACTGATTAAACCACCACCGTACCCACTCCTATAAAAAATGAGGTTCGATGACCGAGTTTTGTGTATCCCTTTATCGGCCAGTGATGCAGGCACTTCAAAAAAACTCCAGTTAGTTCACGGACCCAATCAGGCCCGCCCGCTCAAAAACTTTTCGTGCGACGAATCACCAACAAATGCAAATCACTGTTCTCGATCAACTCACTGCAAAAATAACGAACTGGAACATATTTGCCATCAGCAAATGCACTCATAAGTCATAGGCAATTTTGGGAGTACACAGTCGCATTGAAATGAGTTAGCCGATTGCCCCCGACTGGACAATTACATTATTTCCCACTACACATCTGACTGGCATAAGATGTGCTTCAAATGGCTTCATCAATGAATAACGGAACCTCAAAATTGCCGCAATCCATACCAATGAACCAATAGAAAACAGCCTTTCGGAATTGTTAAATTCTATAAACGTTTATGAGAGAAGCCATTCATCCAGCTAAAAATACCGTTCAATATAGCTTTTAGACCATTTATCGGAGTCGAAAAAATTGACAGTTCACAAGAAGCGTTCGTATACTTCGCCAAGGTGGAATACCGCTGACAAAAATGCACACGCGGTTTGGGTGACAAACAGTGGCATACGAGAGTCAATAATTGTCCGTACGGCGATGGCCGATGGGGTTTACTTATGACGACTAGAAAACAGGAAGTCTCGGAGAATATGAAAAATTGGGGTGCAATAAAAAACTGCGCGGGGGTATCGCTTCTGGAAGTGCTGATTACCGTTCTGGTACTAGCAGTGGGCCTGCTGGGGATCGCCAGCATGCAGGTATTGGGAGTACAACACAACCAAAGTGCACATAGCCGGTCCCAGGCGTCGCTACTGGCTTACGACATCATGGATCGGATGCGTAACAACTATGACGCTTCTGCCAGTTACAGCAAGGCATTCACCGACGTTCCAAGCGCGCCAGTCAATACGGAAAACTGCGCGCTAACAACATGCACACCAGCACAAATCGCAGCTTACGATTTGTATTACTGGGATAAATCGGTCGATGAATTATTGCCAAACAGCGAGAACGCGATCTCTTACGTCGATACCGCAAGCGGGTCGCGCATTTTTACCATTCAAATTCGATGGCAGGATTCACGCCGTGGCGACGAAGATTTGGATGGCGATACCGACGAAGAATTCAAAACCTTTCAGTACAAGGGTGAGCTATGAAATACCGTATTAAAACGAAGCTCCCTTGTGGGGCGATGGGCCCAAACCGCTCGCGCGGTGTATCGGTCATCGAATTGATGGTAGCGGTCATGCTGGGTTTAATTGTTGTTGCGGTCATGGGTGGCAGCTATCTCAGCAACAAGAAGACGTTTATGACCAGTTCGCAAACGTCTCGCATCCAGGAGAACGCGCGCTTTGCGATGGAATATATTCTAAAAGACGCGCGAATGGCGGGTTTCGTCGGTTGTTCCCAGAACATGAACAACCTATTAAATCAAGGTCATTCGGATTACAGTCCTGCGTTGTTTGATCCAACGGCCGCGGCTAGTGGTTGGGAATATATCGGAACGGCGCCCTCGGACTCTTATACCGTTCCTGATCCGTGGACGGTTGGAACCGGCACCGCATCCGATTGGAATAGTGCCGGCGAAGATATGGACCCCAATCTTCTAGCCTTGGTTATGCCTGGCACCGATGTATTAGTGATAAAAAGACTAGAAGGACCTATTGTCGCCACGCCTGCAAACAACAATAACATTAAAAATAACAACTTGGGTTTGAACCAAAATAGCAATGTTCTGCAGGACACGATTGTTTTGGTCACTAACTGCCAAGGCGGTGACCTGTTTCAAAATGTCTCCAATGACAACGCAACGACGATGAGCAGCGGAACACGCAGTGGTGTCGGCCCTGGCAACGACAACAAGGGCAAATGGAGTCAAAAGTGGCAAGAGACTGATGAGATTTACCTCATGTCCTCCAACGCGTATTTCATCGGTCAAGGCGCCAGCGGAGCACCGGCATTGTTTCGTTTGGAGTTTGATCGTGGAGTCAGTGGACTCGGTAATCCCGTGGAGCTGATCGAAGGTGTTGAAAATTTACAAGTCCTATTTGGTGACGACACTGACGGTGACGGCGTGGCCAACGGTTTTGTTACGGGCGATGCACTCCCGGACCCGACGCGTGTCGTCAGTATTCGGGTCAGTATGCTGTTTCGCAGTCTGGAAGAAACCCAGGATGTTGCTGATACAACGATTCGTTTCGATCTCACCAATGGTTTGACCATCCCCAACGGGGCGACCCCGGACAATGCGAGCATGACGCTGGACCCACACGATGACCGTCATATCCGCTATGCCACATCGAACACGATTAAATTGCGTAACCGCGGATTACAAGGTTAAAGGGAAACGGTCATGAATTCATTTATGAAACATAAATTCAATTTCAAATACCAATCGGGTGTAGCGCTGCCTATAGGCTTAATGTTGCTGTTAGTAGTGACAGTCATTGGTATTAGCTCTTTCCAAACGACGGTGATGGAAGAACGCATGTCCGGCAATATGCGCAAACGCTCGGTAGCACTACAAGTCGCCGAAGCGGCACTGCGTGCGGGTGAAAGAGAAATCGTGAATAAAAACAACATTCATAGACTAGTTTTCTATAACAACGGGACAGATGACAATAATAAAATTGTCGATAATGACGGTGATTTGTGTGGCGAAAACAGCGGCGGCATTTCCAATGGATATTGTACACCAGCGAAGCACGATGAGCTGTTTGACGCAACTCTCGCACCGGGTCAAAGCGGATACTTATACGAGCGTTGGGAGGACATTTCAAAATCTGGCAGTTTGGACGTTTGGAATGACCCTGACCGGCACATCACTTATTCAGAGAATGTCACTGGAGATATCGCGGTGGACGCGAAATATATTATTGAATTCGTCGGTTACATTCCAGGCGGGCCAATTGATCCGGTTTTAGGTAGGCCGGTATCCGCCTGTGATACCGATCGAGATGGTGTGCCGGACAACCCGCCTACAGCAATTGACTGGCCGTGGTGTCAATCGGATTTACCCATGTACCGCATCTCAGCCTTAGCGGAAACGGACGATAGCACCCGCGTGATGCTGCAATCGACATTCAAACACGGCACCTTGTAACCGAATTACACGATATTGTGGGGGTATTAACCATGAATGCAAAATTAGTAACCGGTATTGCAATGATTTTAATTTCATTGTCAATGTCAGTTCCCGTTAAGGCGGAACAGATCAGAGGCGCGATTGCGGCCGTTAGAAGCGATTCAATCTATGTCCAAAATAATCAAAAAAAATATAAGGAGTACAAACTCGTTCTTCGTCGCACGCACAAACATGCGCCTACGAAATATTTTGATAGAAAACGAGAAATCGACTTGTCTACTTTTGCGGGCATCGGATCGTTTAGCGACGCCATTATCACCGTAGACGGGAAAATGGCGACGCGTGTCGATATTCTCAGCTGGGAACAATGAGCAGGAAAGCGGGGTAATAAATATGAAATCGATTTTGAAAACTGCCGTCATCAGCATCTTGGCCGGGGCAAGCTTTACGTTGTCCACGCAGGGGATGGCTGAAACAGCAAGTAGTTTTGTCAGCATTCCACCCACGTTGTCGGAAAGTGCCGATCCCAATGTGATGATTAATTTATCCGTGGAAACACCCATGCAAGGCGCGGCGTACAACGATCAACGCGATATTGATGAGGGTGGACTATGCCCTGGACGTGGATTTGCCGAGCTTCCGCACGAAGTTAATATTGGAATTTGTTACTTCCCGGACGAAGAGTATTTGGGATATTTTGATCCCGATAAGTGCTATAACTATACCAGTACGGGTGTGGGTTATTTCGAACCCGTTGCGTTAGCGAACAATCACGCATGTAATCTGCAATGGAGTGGGAATTTTCTTAATTGGGCCACCATGTCGGCTATCGATATTTTTCGCTCAGCCATGACAGGTGGTAATCGTGCTGTGGATACGGCAACGGAAACCATCCTCGAACGCACCATTATCGACTCCCTGCGATCTAACGGTGATTCCGGCTGGTTTCCGGTTAAGAAAATCAGCATTAATCAGCAGTTTAGTTGGCGAGAGCCTTTTAGCAATCCAGTACCTGGCGTCGATCCGTCGACGGTATCTCCGTACAACGTCAACGCACTCTATATATTTAATCACGGCACAGAGTTTGATGTTGACAGTAACGTTTCAGGAAATACAAAACTGCATACCAATGATGGCGTAAGGATAAAAGTTTGCGATAGCTCCGCTGGGCTGGAAGACAACTGTAAGGCGTACGGGACAAACCATAAACCCGAAGGCTTAATACAAAACAATGCGCACCGCATGCGTTTTGCCGTCATGAGCTATCTCGCCGATGACGATAACGATCCTACTACGTTCAACCATACGCGCCAAGGTGGTGTATTGCGCAGCAATATGAAATACGTCGGTGAATTCGAGCCAGACACTGTCAATGGTGGGCTAATGTCCAATGCCGGTAAGGAATGGGATCCGGCGGACGGTACTTTTATATTGAATCCCGACCCGGCCGAGGCCACTAACAGTTTGGGGGGCGCAGTGTCGCGCAGCGGTGTGATCAACTACATCAATGAATTCGGAGCATACGGCTACAAAACTTTGGACCCCGTCGGCGAATTGTTTTACGAATGCATTAACTATTTCAAGCACCGCCCGACGGGAGCTGACGGATTAACACCTCGTCCGACGCCGGATTTTGTAACTCCGGCCCCGAATTCGAACGAGCAAGACAACTTTCCGGTTATCGGCGATGGCCGCTGGCTTGATCCAATACTGTATCAATGCCAGAAGAACTTCATTATCGCAATCAACGACGCTAATCCCTGGGAAGACAAAAAACTTCCCGGCACGTCTGTCACCACACAATCCACTTACGGGTACGATTGGGATGACCCAGTTAATCCCGACGGTAACGACGACTGGGGACCGCCCCAAGATGCTGATGGGGCGATTAATGTTACGGATTTAACCAACACAGTTGGCGAACTCCAGTGGCCCAACATTGCAACGACAGGTGTTAATTTCCGCATTGGCTGTGTTCCAGGTCAATGTGATATGCAGAATACACCGAAGGATATTTTCGCATTAGGCGAAGCTTTCGGAACGGCTCCGGGAACTTCAAAAGAAAACTCCTACTATGTTGCCGGTCTCAGCTATTACGCTAACACTTTTGATCTTCGTAGTGGAACGAGCCCGACAGGTGTCAATCTGGATGGCCGACAAACGGTTAAGACGTTCATGATTGATACCCAGGAGTATATTGCCCCGGCGACTCCTCTTAACCCAAACGGCGGACCGTTACTAGGCGAACAGAACATGCTCTGGTTGACAGGCAAGTATGGTGGATTTACGGAGATCAACTTCGAAGATACCAACGGCGACGGCAACGTATATGAGCCAGACTTACAGGAAGAGTGGGACGCCGATGGCGATGGCGAACCCGATAACTATGTGCTCGCCAGTGCACCGGAACGGCTGGTGTCCGGCTTGCAACAAGCTTTTTTGAGTATTGACACCCGCGCCAGCGCGGGTAGCGCTGCCGCGGTGGTGGCCAACTCTGGTTCGGGTATTGGACAAGTAGTCCAGGCTTTGTATCAACCCAAAGTACTCAATGAAAACGACGGTCAACAGGTGACGTGGACCGGATTGCTGCATTCCTTGTTCATCGACGACCGTGGTTTGTTCCGCGAAGACTCGAACCGGAATAATGCTTTGGATGGATACGATACCGATATGGTGGTCAGTGTTTATTTCGATACAAACCTCGAACGCGCACGTGCAAAACGATCCAAGTTCAACGAGGCCACAGGCACGTTCTCTCCGCCCAATCCGCCTCTCGAAGAGGATGCCGAGTTGACTTTCGCCTCGGCCAGGGACGTTGAAAATGCCACCGGTGTGCGGCCACAAGTCGTTAATTCTATCTGGAACGCCCGCGATGAGCTTGCAAAACTGAATAACGCGAACATTGGGACACAACGTAACTACGCGACGCAAATTGATGCCAGCAACACCCGTTATATTTTTACGGGTTTGGATACGAATCTCGACGGCGTAATTACGTCAACGGAAACATTCGATTTTGTTGCGAGCAATATCGACAGCACCAATTATCGATTTTTTGATATTCAATCCGCAATTGACGAGACACCAGCACGTGATGTTGTACGCTGGGTGCGTGGTGAGAATGGCATTGTCGGCATGCGTAATCGTGAAATCGATATTGACGATGGTGATATGAGTAGTGTTCCCCTCGCGTCCGGTGATTTAGCTTGGCCTCTACCGAATGCAAACGAAATTTGGCGCTTGGGAGATATGGTGCATTCGACGCCTATTGTTGTCGGTGCCCCTTCGGATGGTTACAGTGCAGCTTTCGGCGATGACACCTACGAAACCTTCCGCAGTACCTACCAAAACCGGCGTCAGGTGGTGTACATCGGTGCCAACGACGGGATGTTGCACGCGTTTAATGCAGGTTTTTGGGACGACGCGACAACGGGTTTCGTTCCTTCGCTGAATGGCGAAACCGCACACCCATTGGGTTCGGAATTGTGGGCATACGTACCCGGTAATTTAGTGCCGCATTTACAGTGGTTAACTGATCCCAGTTACAATCACATCTATTATGTTGATGGTCCTCCGGTAGCTTACGACGTCAACATATTTTCTCCAGACACAACCCATCCCAACGGATGGGGAACCATCTTGGTGGTTGGTATGCGTTTGGGTGGATCGCCTATAAACGTCGATACCGATGGCAACGGTAGTGACGACTACACCGGTCGTTCAGCCTACATTATTCTGGATGTCACTGATCCGGAAAGCCCTCCACAACTGATCGCGGAAATTACACATCCCGCACTTGGACTTACAACAAGCCGGCCCACGGTCGTTAAGAACCGCGCTCCCACCGGAGTAGATTGGACGAATCCTTCGTCCAACGAGTGGTATTTAGTATTTGGTTCGGGTCCCGACGACTTAACCGATGCGACCAGCTCACAAAATGCACAACTATTCATGTTTGACCTTAACAATAACACCTTTGTGACTGGATTTGGTTCGCCCACACCGCATGACATTGGGGTCACAAATAGTTTTGTAGGGGATCTTCAAGCGGGTGATTGGGATGTTGACTTTGTCGATGATGCTGTGTACTTCGGCACCATTGGTGATACCTTACTAGCCCCTACGGGCACGTTGCAGAGACTTCGCCTCGATAACAACCAAACCACCACACTGATCGATCCCGGTCAGCCGTTTGTATCAAGACCCAACCTGGCCCGGGATACCAACGGTGATCTTTGGGTCCACGCCGGTACCGGTCGTTTGTTGACAAAACAAGATTCCCTGACTATTCAGCAACAATCGTTCTATGGAATCAAAGAACCAAAAGATTCTAATGGTGATCCAACCTATGGGACAGTAGCGAAAACCGATCTGCAAGACGTCACCGATGTTCAAGTATTTGCGGATGGTACGATTGAAGATCCCGGTGGTGTGTTACCCGCAGCCGTTAATGCTGGCGCCGGTGGCACATTTGACGATTTACAAGATCATATTGAGCAAAATACATCCGGTTGGTATTTCGATTTTGCGCATGACGGTATCAATCCAAGCACAAGAAATGTTAACGCCGCGGCCCAAGTTTCGAGCTTGCTGATTTTTACTGAGTACACACCGAATCCGGATATCTGTCAGCCGGAGGGTAACAGTGAACTCTACGTTCTCGACTTCACGACTGGTGTTGCTTCACCCCACGGTGCATTGGGTGAAGATACACTTATTCAGAATGCCGCGGGCGAAAATCTCCTAGAAACCAAAGCCGATCTCGGTCAAGGCTTAGCTTCAGAACCTGCCATTCATCACGGTGCTAAGAAACCGGGTGCGGTCACTATCATTACGCAACAATCGACTGCTGCGCTAACGGAGACGGAGGCGACCCTTCCGCCGGCACCGGGTGGCCGCGAGTCGTGGCGTGAGTTGGAACTTCAGTAAAAGGATAAGACTACGATGAAAAAAAATGCAGGAATGACATTAATCGAGTTGATGATCGTGGTAGCTGTTATTGCGATCATCGCTGCCATCGCTTTGCCCTCTTACCAAGAGCAAGTGAAACGTACCCGGCGTTCGGATGCCTATGAAGCTTTGTTGGACTGCGCTTCAGATCAGGAACGCCGTTACAGTGCTAAGGGTGCCTACGCGAACACTGCGGCCGCACAGGCGGACGCAATGTGTGGGTACAATTCCACATCGGGCGCATTCGAATCGTCAAATGATGATTACGTGTTGACTATTGCAGTCGCCACAACCACGTCTTTTCGAATAGACGCCTCTCCCTCAGCAGGGGGTAAGCAGACCGGTGATACACAGTGCGGGACTATCAGCATCGATCATGTCGGTAACCGCACGGGCTCTGATCCAAGTTGTTGGAAGAAATAACGACGTAGGGTGGGTTTCGACATAGCCCACCCTTGATTCTTAAAAACCTGTCATCACGAGCTGCGGTAACGACGTGGCGATCTTGCCTTCGCTCTAATACTGATTGAGATTGCTTCGGCATCCTGCCTCGAAACGACATGCCGTTATTCTGAAGGAGCGATTGAAGGCAAGGATTGTTCCTACAATCCTTTTGTATTTCCACCATCCATGGCGGTTAATCCAGTCAAAACTATTCACGAGTTGTACTCGCTCCTACCTTGCATATCTGATGTGGTTCGTTCCCCATCACATCCTACTAGAGTTCGCCGGTGCGCTGGAATACTCTCCAACCTAACGAATCCATAACGAATAAAACGGCACCAACCGTGATCGCCGCATCGGCGATATTGAATGCGGGCCAGTGCCAATGTTTATAGAATACATCGATAAAGTCGATGACATAACCGTAACGAAAGCGGTCAATGACATTACCGATCGCGCCGCCGAGGATTAATGACAATGCCATGGTCAGTTGCGGATTGTGCGCGCCAATACGCCATAATGCGGTGATGATCCCTATACCTACGGCTGAGGCTACCGTAATAAAGAATATATTCTGCCAGCCGCCGGCATTGTTTAGAAATCCGAACGCCGCACCTGTGTTAAATACCAACACTAAATTTAAGAACGGAAGAATCTCTATGGGTGGCTTATTGAACAAATGCGTCAATGCCAATGATTTAGTGATTTGATCAGCAATGGTAATAGCTGCCGCAAGAACCAAACCAATAATAATCATCCCGGTGCGTGACATTCTTATGCCATCAATGACCAATTTATGTACGGTACGTTCATGTCAGAGGAGATTCATAGCGATGAAAAGAAAGATTGCCTCATCGCTACGCGATTCGCAATGACAATTGTTTTACTGAATGCTTCACTTATGCTCAGCATGACAACATTTTTGTCATGAGCTACAAACACCATGGCGATCTCGCCTTTGCCGGACCCTCACAAGAGATTGCTTCGGCATCCTGCCACGCAATGACAGGTTAGACGCCGTCCAATACTAGCGGAGCGAGTAATAAATCCAGTCCAACTAATCATAGAGAGCCACCACATCCACAAGCCTAATTCAGTTGCGGGAAAAGCTGTCCCTTCAAAGCCAGGTAGTCCTTAGCGTCTTCCACATCTTTGGCGATTTGTTTCCTTAATTCACCTACACTAGCAAAGTTCTTTTCATCTCTCAGTTTTTTTACAAACTGCACATTGATACGCTTTCCATAAATATCCTGGTCAAAATCGAATAAGAACACTTCCAAAAGTAATCGTTTGCCATCCACCACCGGGCGGTTGCCCAAACTGGCGACACCGGGCAATCCATCTACCGATAACCCGTTGACTCGAACAGCAAAAATGCCGTGTAACGGCGGTGGCCGATTTTCAAGATTGATGTTCGCGGTTGGAAATCCCCATTCGCGCCCGCGCTTGTCACCGTTAATCACGCGTCCGCTTATTAAATAGGGCCGGCCCAGTAACTCTTGAACACCAGCCAAATCGCCAGCGAATAAGCAATTACGCACTCTGGAGCTGCTGACCCGTTCACCATCCACCAGATAAGTCGGAACCCTATCTACATAGAACCCATCGCTTGCTGCAGCTTTTTGCAAAAACCCGAAATCACCCGCGCGATTTTTGCCGAAACGAAAATCATCGCCGACGAGGAGATAACGTACACCGATGCCGTGAATGAGTATCTTTTGTACGAATTCACCCGGCGACATTTGCGATAGTCGTCTGCCAAAACGCAAGCACAAAACGCGATCGACGCCGGTTTCCTTTAGCGCTTGTATTTTCTCCCGGAAGCTGGTTAAACGTGGCGGCGCTTTGCCCCCACGAAAATATTCCTGGGGGTGCGGTTCGAATGTAATGATGGTGGTCGGTAAATTGAGCACTTCTCCCTGCTCTTTTAGTCGTGCAATGATGGTTTGATGTCCCTTGTGTACGCCGTCGTAATTCCCAATGGATGCGACGCAACCACGATGACGATCACGCAGATTGGTAATCCCCCGAATGAGTTCCATTTAGAGACTACTGGCTATTATCGACGTGTGTCATCGCGAGAAGCTCAACGGCTTTTGACAACCTCGTCTCTTCTCCTCACTCCAGCTTACCTGTTTTTTCCAGGCTCGGCCTTTATGTGACAAACTGTCTGTCATTCTGAACTAAATTAAACCGTTCGCGACCAAGGTCGCTCCTACCCGCAGGGCAGAACATGTTTCGCCAAATGGCTCTGGGTTCTTCCCGGAACCTGTCCCGAGCGAAGTTGAAAGAACTCAGAATGACAGAGCTTATGTCATCGCGAGCGGCGGGGCGATCTCGTCTTTGCCACACTAACGAAAGAGATTGATTCAGCGTCCTGCCTCGCAATAACATGTCGTCATTCCGGACCAATTAAACCATTCGCGACCGAAGGCCGCTCCCACATGTTCCGCCGAATGAATCGGTATTTTTGTTCCCGGATTCCTTTACATTTCATCCGGCCTACACCGTTGGAAACAACGTGTGAGAGACGCACCCTCGCGGCAATTGTTTAGCCGACGGCAACTGAACATTTGTTGTGGTGAAACAGGCCATTGAGACGATTTCAGTATACTCAAACTATTCATGGTGGGTCACGCTGCGCTAACCCACCCTACAAAAACACCTAAGCCCATTCCGGCGCTAATTCGTCTATGACTTCCGGTAGCGGGCGACGTCCCCCAAATCCCGCGTCGTAGTCATGAAAATAACCTAACTTTAGTTCAGGATACTTCCAGCATAAGTAACCGTCACCGGTATCGAAGTCCACCAACCAAAGCCCCTTTACCACCAAACCGAGTCGTTCCATTTTCGCCACCCAACGACGTACAATGGCTTCGTAACGTTTTTCCACTGTTGTTATACGGGGGTCGGTTGGCAATGTATTTTCGAACTGACGCCGCACCGGTGCTAGTTCGTCAAATGCCGCCGCTGTAATTTTGCGTACTACCGGCAGAAGAGCTTGCGCTTCTTCGAGTGTAAACATCCGCGTGTCTTTAACCGGACCGATTTGCGGAATCATGTTTATGGCGGCTGACATTTACAATGTTCTTGCTTAATGAGTCTAATCAATCGCGGCGAGGCGCTGCTCTCACAAAACTACTGTTATCGCGAGCGAAGCGTAGCGATCTTGTTGCTGCGATAATACGAACAGAGATTGCTTCGGCATCCTGCCTACGCAATGACATGTCGTGATCCTGAACTAAATTAGACCAATCGCGACGAGCCTGCCGCTGCGAAGGCAGGGGGTCGCTCCTACCCGTAGGGCGGAACACGTTCCGCCGAACGTATCGGTTTAATAATTTCCGGATTCTATTGCAATTCATCCGGGTTACCCCACTGTCAGCGCAAGCTGCGTTAGCGGCGTGGCAATATGTGTTATGAAAAAACGAGATTGCTTCACTTCGTTCGCAATGACAGTGTTTTTTCTCATGGTCATACAATTGTATTTACTCCGTTTTAAGCAAATGCCTGGGTCGAATACCAAACAACAGTATACACAAAACATAGATGCCAAGACCCGCTAACACCCAAATTGTTAATCTGCCGATGCGCTCAAAAGCACTATTTGCAAACCAAGTTTCAATAGCACCCGCTCCCCACCACAGTATAGCGCCCATGACAAAGCTGGCCGCGAGAACCTGCAACGAAAAAAAAAGCCAACCGGTTTGCGGTGTGTAAGTTCCCTCTCGGCGCAGCAGGAAGAGTAGTAGAAAAGCATTGACACAGGCCGCCACAGACGTGGCCAAGGCTAAGCCGACGTGCGCTAGATCGAGTATGTAAACAAAAAACAAACTGGTCGTAACATTGACTACCATTGCAATCACGCCCACTCGTACCGGTGTCTTGGTATTCTGTCGTGCGTAAAATCCGTTCGCCAGCACTCTTACTGCTGACAACGCCGTGAGACCCAGGGAGAACGCGACCAAGCTTTTGGCTGCCATGATTGCATAGTGCTCGGTAAATTCTCCATGTTGAAAAATAGTGGTTAGCATGGGACCGGCCAGGGCAATCAAGCCCGCCGTCGCAGGCAAGGAAATAAATAACACCCAGCGTAACGCCCAATCCAGGGTGCGGGAAAATTCTTCTGAGTTATCCGTAGCATGTTTTTTTGACAAATCTGGCAAGATCGCAGTCGCCAGCGCGATACCGAATACACCGAGTGGAAACTCCATCAACCGGTCGGAATAATAAAGCCAAGACACACTACCTGTGACCAGGAACGATGCGATAATCGTGTTGATCAACAAGTTGATTTGGGCGACTGAGGTACCAAACAAGGCCGGCAACATAAGACGGTAAACTTTGCCAACGCCTTCCAACCCCACTTTGTCATCCGGCAACTTGGCTTTCAATCGGGGTTTCGGCAACAAATTCTCCCGGTGCAGAAACGGCAGCTGAACGGACAATTGAACAACGCCAGCTACAAAAACACCAAGCGCCAATGCGACCGCGGCATTGGGCATGATGGGTATGAATAGAAAAACGGACGCAATCAAACACAGATTCAACAATACCGGGGTTGCGGCGGGCACGGCAAAACGATTAATGGTGTTGAACATGCCGGCAGACATCGCCACCAGGGATATAAAAAATAGATAGGGAAAAGTTAGGCGCAAAGAATCTACCGTGAGCGCGTACTTTTCCGGTTCATTGGTAAACCCCGGCGCCAGTAATGTAACAATGATTGGCGCACCGACAACACCCAACGTCGAGACGATGATAAGAACCAGACCCAGGCGGCCGGCCATTTGATCGAGAAACACTTGGGTGTCGTGACTGGGATGATGGGTGCGCATTTCAGTAAATACCGGCACAAAGGCTACCGAGAAAGCCCCTTCGCCAAAGATGCGGCGAAAAAAATTAGGGATGCGGAAGGCGACAAAAAACGCATCCGCCAGTTGCCCCGCGCCAATTGCGTGGGCGAAAACTACGTCCCGTATCAGGCCACTGATGCGCGACAGTAGGGTCATTGACCCCACTATGGAGGTAAATTTAAGTAGCTTGCGGGACATTATATATAGGGCGATCCGGGCACCCAGCGTTTCACTAGACCGAAAGGCTTGCGGGAAATTCTGAATGAAGTAGCACGGACTTGAGAAACAAATGAAAAGCAAGGATAATCGCGCGTCCTTCCGCCAATGGCGGTTACTATTGAACGAGGTTTCTTTTGGCTAATACCAATCAAGCCCGTAAGCGGGCCCGGCAGAATACGGTGAACCGTCTGCACAACATGAGCGAGCGCTCCGCCATGCGCTCGTCGATCAAGAATTTCGCGAAAGCCTTGCAAGGCAAAGATGTGGAAGCGTCGCAAATTGCATATCGCTCCGCCGTATCGCAAATCGACAAAGCGACACGGAAGGGATTGCAGCATAAAAATAAAGCCGCGCGGCTCAAGAGTCATATGAACAGCAAATTAAAAGAACTGGCGTCCGCTTCCTGAGTTTGATAATCGCTCCAGTCGCATCGCGCGCGCTCCCCAACGTATTTAGTCACAATAAGACAATGTTATCCCGGTGAATGAGTTCAGGCTCATCCACATAACCGAGAATTTTCTCGATATCACCGCTGGGTTTGCCTAGAATTTTCTGCGCCTCGTCGGAGCTGTAATTTATAAGCCCGCGGGCAATTTCCTGTCGACTGGGATCCAGGCAAGAGACGAGTTCACCACGCGCAAACTTGCCGTCGACCTGAGTCACTCCCACCGGAAGCAAGCTACGTCCGGAATCACGCAGCACGCGCACCGCGCCGTCATCCAATACGACATGCCCACTGACTTTTAATTGACTTGCCATCCACTGTTTGCGTGCCGCCATTCGTTCACGGCCGGGTAACAATAAACTACCCAGTTCTGCTCCGCCTTTTATTTTTAATAGAATATCGTCATGTCTACCATTGGCGATAACAGTGGCGGCGCCAGAACGCGCCGCTTTTTCCGCTGCTTGTAGCTTGGTGATCATACCGCCTCGGCCTATGCTACTACTCGGCCCGGCCATTGCTTCCAATGCTTTGTCACCCGCTTTTGCTTCACGAATCAACTTAGCATCAGGATGCGCTCGCGGATCTTTGCTGTACAAACCGTCTTGATCGGTCAGAATCACCAACACATCGGCCTCGATCAAATTGGCTACCAGCGCCGCCAATGTGTCGTTATCGCCAAAGCGAATATCTTCTGTCACCACCGTATCATTTTCGTTCACGACCGGAATGACGCCCAGCTCATGCAACGCACGTAAAGTGCTACGTGCATTTAAATAGCGCGAACGATTAGCCATTTCGGCATCGGTCAGCAACACTTGTGCAGTCTGTAAGCCGTGATTTTTAAACGCCGACTCGTAAGTTTGAATCAAACCCATTTGTCCGACAGCGGCGGCGGCTTGTAATTGATAAATCGCATGTGGACGTTGATTCCAACCCAGACGTTGCATACCTTCAACAACAGAACCTGACGAAACTAATACAATATCGACGCCGGATTTTTTTAACTGGGCAATCTGGAAAACCAGATCGTGAATCAAGTCCTTGTTTAATCCTACCGCCGGGTCAGTCAGTAAGGCGCTACCTACCTTAACAACCCAACGTTTGCTATCACGAATCCGATACCGTTGGGTCATGATGCTTTACGAGCGTCTTGTCGATCGAGCCATTGCATGATGTCATTGCACAACGCTTTGCATCCGTCGCCCGATATCGCGGAAATGGTGTACAAAGGTGCATTCCATTTAAGTCTACTCATCAAACGCTGCTTTGTGGGTTCGAGTTCCTGCGTTGGTAATAAATCCGTCTTGTTCAATACCAGCCAGCGCTCGGTGTTAGCCAGACTTCGATCAAATTGTGCAAGCTCGGATTCAATCGTTTTTATATCCTGCGTTATATCTTGCTCATTCTCGAGTGGCGCAATATCCACCACATGTAATAGTAGCCGCGTTCGGCGTAAATGTCGCAAAAACTGGGTACCCAATCCCGCACCCCCGGCTGCTCCCTCAATCAACCCAGGAATATCGGCCACCACAAAACTCTTACCCAAACCAATGTCGACTACACCTAGTTGCGGGTGCAGAGTGGTAAACGGATAATCCGCGACTTTCGGTGTCGCCTGGGAAATCGCACGCAACAATGTCGATTTCCCGGCATTCGGTAATCCTACCAGGCCAACATCGGCTAACAAGCGAAGTTCCAGTTGCAAACGGCGCTCTTCACCTTCCTTTCCGGGAGTCGTACGACGAGGCGCGCGGTTGACGCTGGACTTGAATCGCGCATTTCCAGCACCCCCGTGACCACCGATTGCAACCAGTAATCTTTGATTCGCTATCGTCAAATCGCTAATCAATTCATCGGTATCGGCATCGCGCACGATGGTACCGGTCGGTACATCGATAGTTTTGTGTTCCCCGCTACGACCACTACGATTACGCCCTTCCCCACCCGCGCCGTTTTGCGCTTTGAACGTTCGCGTATAGCGAAAATCCGCTAGTGTGTTCAAACCGTCTCGCGCAACCAAATAAACATTACCGCCATCGCCGCCATCACCACCGTCGGGCCCACCCTTCGGAATACATTTTTCACGGCGAAAACTAAGACAACCGTTACCACCCTTACCGGCTGTAACCGTGATAATCGCTTCGTCAACAAATTTCACTATGTGTTATTTCTCTACGTACTATTAGACGGACATAAAAAACCCCGCGTTGAAACCAAGGCGGGGTTTTGCTGCGATGTCATATCCGCGTATCAAACCATGCGCTGTTATCCCGCTACGATACTCACGGTCTTACGCTTTTGCGGCCCCTTGGTTTCAAATTGCACTTGACCATCGGTCAGCGCGAACAAAGTATAGTCACGGCCGACGCCAACGTTACGGCCGGGATGAAACTTGGTACCCCGTTGCCGCACTAAAATATTGCCCGCCAACACGTGTTGCCCGGCATAACGTTTTACGCCTAAACGTTTGGATTCCGAATCGCGGCCGTTACGTGAACTTCCGCCCGCTTTTTTATGCGCCATAGTTAAACTGCCCTATCTATTTTCAACTTGATCTAAGAACCGGCCAACAAGTCTTTCGCCTGTTGCACCCACTCTTCCCGTTCAATTCGACCTTTAAAACTGAGTTTCTCATTAATATTCTCTATTTCATCTTCGGTCAGATTTGCAATCTGCTCGATAGTTGTGATTTCCAGTTTGTTCAGTTTTTCGGCAATCACCGGACCGATACCATTGATTTGAGTCAAATCATCAGTTTCGTCGGGTGTTGTGGGTTGCTCGACAGGCGCTTCCGTCTCCGGCTGTGTCTCAGCTTTGCTTTCCACCGATGCTGATGCCCCGCCGATTCCCACAATTTCGAGTTCCGTGTAATCCTGCCGATGACCCTGAGTGCGACGGTAATTTTTCCGTCGCTTCATTTTAAATACACGAATTTTTTCGCCCCGGCCGTGCGACAAAACCCGGGCCGTTACCGGGGTATCAAGGGTCGGCGAGCCAACCTGAATATCACCATCGTCCGCGACCATGAGCACACGTTGGATATTCAATGTTTCACCAGCCTCTACCGCTAACTTTTCAACCTTGAGTTTGTCACCCAGGCCAACGCGGTATTGTTTGCCGCCGGTTTCTATTACCGCATACATTTGATTTTCTCCAATAAAATCAGGAATTTAAAGCGACCTGTGTGGACCGCGAGGATTACGGGAAAGCGCGCGATTTTAGCCGCCGAGCCCATTCAGGTCAATCGAATATTTGTTCGCCCTTTGTGGAAACGCTACGGTAACCCGCTGATATTGCAACCAAATTTCATCACGAGACGCGTTTCAGTGGGCCAATTTACTCACACACGGGAACCACTGCATCGGCGTCCACAATCATACGTTGATCAAACCACACCACCTGCGTACACTTCGCGGTCCGCGAGCTTCGACAATTTTTACGCCATGCGGTCATACGGCATCCCGGTGCCAATCGCAATAGACTAACTAAAGTCCAGGCCGTTCAGTCTAACTCGCAACCCACCAGAATCGGGGTGTAGCTCAGCCTGGTAGAGCACTGTCTTCGGGAGGCAGGGGCCGGAGGTTCAAATCCTCTCACCCCGACCAATTAAATCAATTAGTTACCCCCTACTCCCACAATTTCCTTCAACTCACCGTGACCAAAACGTGACCTGGCCGTTCCGTCCAATACCTCGACGGCGGCGCGCACGTTATCTGGAGCCAGGTGAGCATACCTCTCGGTCATCTCTACTGAGGAATGACCCAACAGGTCACGGACCTCAATTATTGGTACTCCGGCAGACACCAACCACGCTGCACAGGTGTGGCGCAAATCGTGAATTCGAAAATCCTCGATTCCCGCACGCCTGCATGCGGTGGTAAACGAACGTTTAACTGATTTGATTCGCTCACCTTTTGCGTTGCAAAACACCCAGGCACTATCGGGACAATGCGCGGCACGAAATCGCATACGAGTCAACAGTGCGACGCGGGCACTCTCATTGATTGGAACGTAACGCCGACGCTTTGCTTTCGTGTGCATTGCCTCCAAGTAGATGAGTCGATTTGAAAAATCGACCCGTTTCCATTCCAGTCCCAGTAGCTCGCCGCGCCTACATCCTGTGTTCATAGCGATTCGGATGAAATCCGCCAGGTGTGGTGCTTTCTCTTCGGATTCCGCTGCCCGGATTAGAGCTTCGGATTCGGCCCGCGTGATCCAACGTAAACGCCCTTCAGGTTCACGGGGCATACGCCCCGCCACGGGATTCGGTATGTCCCATTCCCATTCGCGGCGTGCATAGTTGATCGCTGCAGACAATAGCCCTAGCTCTCTGTTAATCGTCCCTGGCTTGATTTCAGCATCGTCAAGTTAACGGAGTGCGGGTAAGCGATTTCACAAGTAGAGTTATACATTGTATTTAGCAGGCGCACGTCACCTGTTGCCAGTCGTCAAACGCTTTCATCCGGAACATTCGGTAGTGACATGCGCGTATCAGATGACGACCGAGTCGAAACAGATTGTTTACCACGCCATGTACCGATAGAAATCGTTGTGCCTGTTTCATCGATTTGAACCGACGCATCTGGCGTTCTTGTTCTCGTGTGGATTGATGGGAGACCTCTGCTCTGTTGTTCGCATAGCGATCCTGACAGTGAATCACTGACGGCATCACTTCGCGCTTGGCTGCTGCATAACTGCGTAACTTATCCGTGGTGATACGGTTTGGTGTTACGCCCTGGTGTTTGAGCATCTTGCGAAAGAAACGTTTTGCCGCTTTCTTATCCTTACGCTTTTGAACCAACACATCCATCAGATCACCGTCTTGATCGACTGCGCGCCACAAATACATCCTCGTGCCATGAATGGTGACCGTCGATATCTCGTCCAAATACCAATGATCACCGAACCGATGGGACTTCTTGCGCAATCGCCTGGCGTAACTGGGACCGAATCGAATACACCACAAACGGATGGCTTCGTACGACACGTTGACTCCTCGTTCGGCCAGAAGATCTTCAATGTCACGGAAACTGAGTGTGAATCGATAGTACAACCACACTGCGTAGCTAATGATCTCTGGGGGATAGCGGAAACCGCGATAGTCGATGTTCTCTTTCATCGGTGGATTGTCCGCCATATTGTCTTAACTTGTCAGCACCGTTTTAAGTGAAGTACGAGCAAGATACGTGTTGGGACTTACCGCCACACCCTACCGACAAGACGGTCACGAGAAGATTATTTTCATGACTACCGGCCCCATTCGACACAGTGTACAACCAAGTCATTCTGATCATTTCGAACAGTGGGTCATCGCTAAGCAACTGCATGATCACCCCCCAATTGAATTAGCAGAGTCCAATCAGCGGCCCAGAATTACAGACGTTTATAACTGGCTTATGGAGAATGACGCTCGCTCGAAAACAATTGTCGCAGACATAATCACACAGGTTGGCGCTGGTAAACACCCACTAGTTTTAACTGAACGACGTCAACATGCAGTGTTCATTAACCAAAAATTGATTGACGCAGGAGTGGATACAATTGTTCTTAGAGGAGCGATGGGAATCAAAGAGCTTAAACATGCTAACGAGCAATTGCCAAATGCACAGGTAGTTGTTGCTACGGGTAAATATGTAGGTGAGGGTTTCGATCTCCCGAGACTCGATACTCTTTTCCTAGCGATGCCTGTATCTTGGAAAGGGTCATTAGCGCAGTACGCAGGACGAATCCATCGAGAATCAGATGGTAAGGAGCAAGTCACAATATTTGACTACGTTGATGCATCTTTGCCTATGCTTCAGCGGATGTTCCGTAAGCGGGAAAAGGGATATAAGTCGATGGGATATAAAATTGAGGTTCGCTCACAATAGTGTAAAGTCAGGTGAGTTTTAGGTTTAAACCATGTTCGGCCGGAGAAGCGGCCAACAATAACCAAAATTTGATTTCTTAAGAATAAAATCAATCTACGATAAGGTTTTATGATCTGTCATGCACAAAAATACATGCAGGGCACAAAATCATAATTTCTTTAGGTACAAACTGTGTGTTTGGATTGCTTTAACCGAACTAAATCCTTGCGGGAGTTTTGCGGGACTTAGTCGTGCTGTGTTATGCAAAGTGGTGCATTTAGGCAACGGACGTACCAGAATTAAGTTAATTAATACAATAAGTTAAAGACGAATTCGAAAGCTTCGAACCAGATGATCGTTGACTTCATATACATATCAATCGCCACTGGCGTCCGCCCGCTTAAGTCACAATCGGGTCACCGTACGGAACAGGGCTACGCACACGACGATTTAACGTGTTGATTTACATCAAGAACCCCAAGGTGCTTGGAGTCGATCCCTGCCGGCGCAAGACAGTGCTCTCCGACATGAGTTTTATCAAAGTACTATGGATTCCTTATCCATTGCGCATTTGACCACGTCGTATTGAAGCTGGCCCGAAGTGGTCAATCATCGAATCAAAACTTCAGTAGTAATTTAATCATCAACAACAGGACAACCAAACTTGTCCCTTTAGAAATGTTTATGACCTCTCTTAATTCAAGACTCCATTAGTTCACGTTCCTTTGACGACGTATAAGTGATCTTTCCCCCGTATGGTGACGGTTTGCAGAGAGAGAATCACAACTTATCAAGCCGACTGTGGTGCATGTAATTTAAGGGTTTGATTGCCCAATGAACTGTGCTGTCTGACTTCATTATTGCGCTGTGATCTCGCAGGACAGTTTGGAAAGCAATTATTGTAAACATTCTCTAAGAACTTCATAAGGCGTCACACCATGTTTATCCCGAGATCGCAAACTGTACAGTACACTTGGGATCAATTGTGTACTCCGAATCATCACCGGAAACCATCGAGATTGTGTAAATCCCTGGCGATGTATAGTTCTTAGTTTTCAGATTAAAGTGCCACTGCGCACCATCGAACTCGAACTGATTACCCTCCGTCCCTTGCCCCGCCGGCAGGGCCTCATCGGTAACATCCACTGCTTCCCCAGATCCGGAATCAAAGGTGACTTGGAGCACGGGTGGCATAACAAGATCCTGGTTTGTGAGGTATGCACCTTGGTGGATAAGCTGTGCCTTCAGAGGAAGCACCTTGTTCTTGTTAACCGTCACCAGATCATGCTGCAGCGGAGGTTCAAATCCTTCACACACCACTGACGGTACAGACGTCCCGTTATCAAGCCTAAGTTTGGCTATAAACCCGTCCTGCCCTGCGTTGTAAGAGATATCATAGCCAGACGGGTCGACGGGAAAATCTGATGACGAAGTGCTACCGCCGACGTACACAAAAATATCGCCGTTCACGTGCAAACGCAGCGCTTCACCACCATCATCGCTACTGCCCCCCAAGAATGTGGATGAGACGAGATTTTGTAATGTGCTGTCGATGGTCGATACAAATATATCGGATGTACCGGTGAGATCGGTATCCAGGGCGCCAGTCGTCGTTGGAAAGTCCAGCGACTGGGTGGAGCCCGTCAGGTAGACGTTATCCAGCCCGTCGACCACGGCCGATCTGAGCGTATCGATACTTCCGCCACCGAGCACCGTCGATCCAATCAGATTTTGCAGAGTGGCATCCAACTCCGTCACTGCAACGTCAGTGGCCCCATTGAATGTGATGTCATAAGCCCCTGATGTGGTCGCGAAGTTTGATGAACGTGTGTAGCCAGCGCATAAGATGTTGCCATTGGCCTTCTTTGTAACGAACACACAAACATCTAGGTCGCTGCCACCAATAAACGTTGAGGCGATCAAATTTTGTAAGTTCCCGTCAAGCCTTGCCACCACAAAATCACTGATACCGTCAAACATATTGTCATAGGCACCGGGGGTTATCGGAAAGTCCGCAGCACTGGTATTACCCCCCACAATTACACTACCGTCACTGTCCAAGTACATTGACTGCACGTTATCGCCGGTACCTTGAGAACCGCCGAGAAAAGTGGACGCCGGAAGAGTTTCAAGATCGGCGTCAAATTTCGATACGAATATGTCATCGTCACCGCCGTTAAAACTCGTATCAAAAGCACCCGCGCTTGTTGGGAATCCAGAAGACTCAGTAAATCCTGCTATGTAGAGATCACCGCTTAAATCTATTTGCAGAGCTTGGCCCACATCGTCCGCTCCACCACCAAGGAGAGTGGCAGCCAGCAGATTCTGTAGATTGCTATCGAGTTTCGCTACATAAGCATCATAGCGCCCGCCGTTGTAGCTTGTATCGAACGCGCCGATCGTCGTCGGAAAATCCGTTGATTTCGTTTTCCCCGTAACATACACGCTGTCATCCACACTGCTGATCACTAAACCTTGATGCGTTGCGCTTGCTGTATCATTGTCTGCACCGCCCAAGTACGAAGAAGCTAGGAGTGTCGTCAGATTGTTATCCAGCCTTGCGATAAAGACATCTTCAGTCCCGTCCAACGCGGTGTCCAGCGCTCCCGCCGTGGTTGAAAAATCTGGACTGAGCGTGGTACCCGCTACATAGATGTCGCCGACACTATTTATTGCCAAGGATTGGATAACATCGCTATTCGTCCCGCCGAGAAATGTACCTGAAATAATCGGATCTATGACGAGCTCTTTTGCCTGGTCATAATTCCCAATTTCAAAGCCATATGCTTTTCCTGCAACTTTATACGCGATGTCGATATAACGCTGTCCGTCTTCTTCCTCCTGATACGCAACGGGCTTAGCAAAAGACAAAGTTCCTAGTTTCGTTGCTAATTCCAATTCCCCTGTCGCGTTGACGTGGAGGTTGTCAATGCCAGTAATCTCGACGTGTATGTCGTCGGGGTCCGCATTAGGTTGGATATGAAATATTTTTTCCACATTGTCCCCATAGGCCTTCAGCGTCATATCAATACCGTTGTAGACGTCGCCCACTTTTACGACACTAAATGTCGCAATGTTATTTAGCCAATGGTAAGACTGATTACCTTTGAAGTAACTCACATCAGTTGTTGTCCTGATTTCACCGTCGACCAGAGCATTTGGATTTCGATTGAGCAAAATCTCCTTAATAAATGGCGCCTTAGATGGTTCGAATGAAATAGGACCAGGGTTAAATTCCACACCAGCATTATTTGGTATCGAATAAATAATTTCGCCATCGTGTGTGATGAATACGTCTCCCGCGAAAGTGGTTGCGTAATATTTCACGTGGTTACCGGCTTGGCCAACATTCTCGATAAAAGGGATGTTGAGTACAGCCAACCAGGACCGCTCGTGGACTTGGTGATTTCTTGCAACTTTAACGGGGCTTAACGACGGACTATACGATGCCACACGGGCATCCGATTCATACAAATCCGATATCTGATTGGCCAAAGAATTGAAAGAATAAATAAGCAGTAAACCAAACAGGTATAAGGAAATAAAGCTAGCCCTATTGGTAGCGTAATGCCTCATCTTGCACCTCCTCTATCTACTTTTCGAATCATTATGTGTGGCTCAGCCACACTGATCTATAGCTTAGTTGGGGCTAGAAAATGGAAGGGCATGATCCCTTCACAAGGCGAGGTTCTAGCTAATCACACGGAGGTCATTAGTTATTTAATCGGCGGTAACCGAAGTTATCACCATGCGACCATTTCATTTTATCCGCAAAAACCTCCTTATCATAGCGCTGATCCTAATTCCTTGACTTAGATCAAACTTCGACATCCTATCACTGCGTGTCAGTTTTGAAGATACACAATTATTCTGCGAATTCAATCGGTAAAAATCTGATTTTGAGGTATCAATATCCTTAAATTGAATAAGTAATTCATAAAAACCCGTGAATCAGAATTGGCTATTTTGATTCATTCTGCGCCTAACAATAATCATCTACTTAGTTTAAAAACTGAAAGGTTGAGATTATGCTTTCCCCTATGTGCGATGGATTCCCTATCCAGTGCACTTAACGACATTTCTTTATGAAATTACAATCGGCCACAGAAAAGCAGGATGTGATGCAAAAATAAAAAGAATTTCGTAATAATTAGTGGTACCGCCCCGACTGAATTTCTTCGCCAACAATTACTACTATATTTACTACCACAATGACCGTGACCAAAACGTGACTTCGACCAGTCCTAGAGGGTCGAAATCGGTCAATATTAGTCAATTTTACGCTGGGCCGATGCGCATAAGCTATTGAAAACTATAGACCGAGTAATCAGTAAATTGTGTTCGGGAGGCAGGGGCCGGAGGTTCAAATCCTCTCACCCCGACCAACTTACACACTTTAAAAAGGTCCGATATGCCGGAATTTCGACTAAATCCTAAAGCACGTAGCACATTGGATAGTTAACTCTGACGCTCTACTGCACTCGACATCTTTTTTGGTGCCGATCCGAAAAGTGCGCGATGCAACCGCGGCGAAATAGAAAACAAATGTAAGTCAATGAGCTGAGTGGGTTCTCCATCAAAATAAACGTGATATGTCAATGGATCGGTGAATTCAATCGTTAAGTTTTTGAATGTAAGTTGAGATATTGCCATTACTTTCGAATGTATACCTCAATTCGGTACTGGGCTTGCTGCGGTTCACTGGAAGCTATATGACAGCTGAGTTCATGCTTAGGTATACTCAGAGTCTTTAAAATTTATAATATGTTAAAGTTTTGAAAAATCCAAAAATCTTTGGTATCGGCTTCCACAAAACGGGGACCAGTTCCCTAGGAGCAGCTCTAAGCATCTTGGGGTATCGCGTCGCTGGGCCTTTTGGTGCGACAGATCCCGACATAGCACGAAAAGCGCTACCGACTGCACTCACTCTCGTGGAACAGTTCGACGCATTTCAAGACAACCCGTGGCCTATTATTTATAAGGAACTCGACGAACGGTATCCTTCCAGTAAATTCATCCTCACTGTTAGATCAACGGACGAATGGATTCGTAGTGTAGTACGCCATTTCGGTAATGAAACTACTCCATTACGACAGTGGATTTACGGAGTTGGCTCACCACTAGAGCAAGAAGATATATACATTAAACGATACAAAGCGCATAACGAGGAGGTTCTCGACTATTTTAGAGATAGACCCAAGGATCTCCTCGTGCTCGAGATCGCTGACGGTTCTGGGTGGGAAACATTGTGTCCATTTCTAGACAGAGACATTCCGTCTTGTGATTTCCCTCATGCGAATAAATCATCTGATATTCGCAATTTGGTTCGAAGAAATAGCTTATACAAGATAGCGCGTGCCAAGCTCGAGACTAAAACTTGAGATGTATGTGATTCATTGATCAAGTCGAAAGCAGTCGGTCAGCGGAGAAACCCGTGATGTTCCAGCCATTTTTTAGATAGATCGAGCCCCTGCTCCAAGTCAACTTGAGGTACATAGCTCAATTGGTCTCGGGCCTTGTCTATGGGGTAGATCGCCTTTGCTCTGAACAATCGCAGTTGTTGGGGCCTCGGGGTTACCTTAAGCTTACTCTCCGTAGCTTTCATTACACCGCCAGCAATTGCGTTCGATTTATATAACTTCGATATGGTACTTCTGTGCCGACTAAGTAAATACTGGCCGAGCACCCGTACAGGTTGCATAGCTGCCGCAGTGATCCTCACCTTGCGCATGTTGAGTTCAGGAAGCCGACCACGTCCGAGATGCTCATTAAATTTCTCGAAGTACTGATTCCATGTCACAACTTCACCCCCCCCTATATTAAAAGCTTCTCCCGACGCTCTTTCATTCTCCAACGCTTTGAGGATAGCAGACACAACGTCGGTCGCGTAAACCAGGTTGCATAAACCCTCGCCGTCTTGCCCGAAAGTACCCCATGCACCCGATTGAAGACGTTGAGCAATGTCGATCGTCCAACTGGCGCCAAATGGGCCGTAGATTATCGACGGCCTTAGTATCACGACAGGTAATCCCTTCTCCACGTACTCCATGCAAATCCGTTCCGCTTCTATTTTTCGCGCTGCGTAGGGATTACCGTCGCCCTTCAGCGGTGACTGTTCCGTAACACTTCCGGTTGAATTCCCGTACACTGCTGCGGTGCTTATATGTACAACGCGTCTAAGATGGTGTCGCGCAGCTGCTGCTAGGACATTTCGAGTGCCGTCGATAGTGACTTCGTCACCGCCGACGGCACAGTGTACAACCGAATCGACTTCATGCAGTGACGCATCGAGTTGCTCAGAGTCCATCACGTCACACGCCACAATTTCGACGGGAAACCGAGCAATTCGCATAGCGCCGTTCCAGCGACGGACTCCGGCACGCACTTCAATGCCGGTCAAATGGCATATCTCGACAACCCATCCGCCGAGAAAACCACCGGCTCCTGTTACAAGGATCTTTCGCTTCATCCCGAAACGACGGTATGGAGATTCTCGTACCAGGGAAGCCGAAACGGTTGAACGAGGTTGTAAGCTTCTTCTGTGACCTCGACTGCGTTCAAGACCTCCTCACCCAAAAACAGCGGAGCACCCCTTCCGGACACTACATCAATAAAGTTCTCGACAATCTTTTCCTGCGGTAAAGATTCGCTACGCCCAACCGCCAATGACTCGATCTTACCTTCCCGGTTGATTTCGAGCCGATTTGGGTCGAGCAAATCACCCGATACTACGCCCTGCTCGTATTGGACGACGTACCTGTTCTCCAGTTTCGACAAACGGCTGAGTCGAATATTAGCGATGCAGCCCTCCTTTTCGACAATTAACTCAAACACACCTTCGCCACCGCCAAATCCATCCGACCGCGCCTCCAAAATTCGCGGCCGTCCGCCCATCCACCAACACACCACGTCTGTTGAATGGGCTCCCCGATCCAACAATACACCACGAGCTTTCTGGGCATCCCTCGTCCGAAACCCGGACGTACTTGGCCAATCAAACGCCGAGCCATCTTGAATTGTTATTCGCTTGAGGGCTCCCATGGCATTTGAGTCGACAATCTCTTTTACATGCTGGTACGATGGATATAAACGGCGGAAATTGTTCACCATAAGCTCGCAGTCATTACGTTTTGCAGTGTCTATGACATCAAGAGCCTCCATCAAAGTGGGTGCTAATGGTTTTTCTACCAAAACACTAGCGCCATTTTCTAGAAATGCCTTGGCGATCTGCACATGCGAGTCATGGGGCGTCGCCACGATCGCACCATCCACTGATGCGGATACTTCCTCAAAATTCTCTGCCACGTGTACAAATTGATAGTCCAGCTGCAACGAGCGCAAGCTCTCTTTGTCTGGATCTACCAAGACCGTCATCTCTGCGAAATTTGCATATCGGATTAATACGGGAATAAAGAACGCTCTCGCAGAGCCTCCGCATCCGACTAAAGCGATTTTTGGCATGGTCTGGTTCGTTCTTTGACCCATTAAGGCGTATCTCTATTTTTCGTTGAGGTGTCGTACGTGCATGGTATCTTGTCTCGGGTCGAACCCATGGAATACCATCGCGTTGGCTGCCCAATATTCAGACAAGCTCCCGATGATATGCGAACGTATGGCAATGAATCGATACATTCAAGCACGATAACAACCGCTTTATTCAACAACTGGGTTTGTTATTCTGAGGTAGATCAACGTGAGGATCGTAATGGTTTTTACATCATTTTTAACTAGTAGCAATCCATTTTATTCGAATTAATAAAATATACCATAAAGCCGCTGACCTTTCCCCTCTAAATGCATCAAAACATAGAATGTGGCATCCTTCCGTTTTATTCTAGGAAAAAATTGTTCCTGTATTTCGATGCTATTAAAGCTTGGCAGAATAGATCCAAGACGTTTACTACGTTGTAAGAGGCGCATCCCGCAAATTCGAGAAATTTATAATGCCATAGTTAGACAATTGTCTAGCATTACTGTGAATGAACAACTGGAGTTGGTCAATGGTGTTATCGACGCGTATCAATTCATCATATGCAAAGATACATTGGGCGACATTCAATCCTCAACTGGGGGTAAAAAAAATTTAACTGAATTAGCGCAAAAAGTCGGCAGATTTGCAGTCGCTGCAAGAGACAAAGGTGATATTCAACGCTCAAATGGAATAGCACTTTACGCAATATGGTTGGAGGCGCAAGCGTATAGTGACTTCGAACAGACAAGGTCACTGCTACATCAGATTACAGCGACGTTAAGAAACCTTCTAGCAACATTCCCAGAGAGTGAGAGAATGATCGAAGAAATAGTTGAGAAACACCATAGCGCGGATCTGAATATCAACTTGGGGTTGAGCTTGCATATTTAGGTTGAAGCTCGACAGGAGGAGTTATTGTCAAATCTGGTGTATGAACGAATTGGATTAAGCGGCGATCTGATGGTTTGAAGTGAGCTCGATTCCGTCTACAAATTTGATTCCGTCAATCACTTTGGCTAGATAATTAAAGCCGCGTAGTCGACGCCAGTTCTTCTCGGCACATTGTCCTAATTTGAACATCATGTGCAACATACCATCTCGAGTCAAACAGCCCTTGGAGCGTTTGGTTCGGTGTCGGATGGTTCCAAATGTCGACTCAATAGGGTTGGTGGTTCGCAAGCTCTGCCAGTGTTGAGCAGGGAAGTCATAAAATGACATCAGTTCGGGATGATCTTTTTCTAAACACTGCGTGGCCTTGGGATATTTAGGCTCATAGGTTTGGATGAACGTGGTGAAAGCGCTTTCAGCTTGTGCTTTCGTCGGTGCTTGCCAGATGTCCTGTAAGGATTGTTTGGCTTTAGGCTGAAGCGATTTAGGCAAACAATTGAGCACATTCATGCTCTTATGCATCCAGCAGCGTTGGTGACGAGTGTCAGGATAAATTTCATCCAACGCCGACCAAAACCCCATGGCCCCATCACCAATGGCTAACTGCGGCGCACCCATTCCCCTGGACTTCAGGTTGAGTAATACCTCGCGCCAACTCTGCGTCGATTCGCGCACACCATCGTCTATCGCCAAAAACCGTTTCTGGCCCCGTTCATTGACACCAATAATAACCAGGGCGCAGAGTTTGGCTTGCTCTGCCCTAAGACCACTGTAGACGCCGTCAGCCCAGATATAGACCCAACCCTCCTTGGACAAATCATCTTTACGAAAGGCTTCATATTCTGAAGCCCACACTTGTTTCAGGCGCGACACCGTACTCGCCGATAACCCCTGTGCATCCGCCCCCACCAGCGCTTGTAAGGCCTGCGACATCTCGCCACTCGATACCCCTTTCAAATACAACCACGGTAAAGCCGCTTCCAGCGATCGGGTCTTACGAATATAGGGAGGAACCAACGCGGATCGAAAGGTGACCGGTTCACCACCTCTGGAGCGAACCTTGGGTATCTGCACCGTCACCGGTCCAATTCCCGTTTGAATTGCTCGGGTGGGTTGGTAACCATTACGCACAACAGCCGCTTTGCCATCGGCGGTGTGTTGTTCAGAGAATTTATCGATAAACTCCATCATTTCTGCCTCGACCGCTGTATGGATCAATTGCTGCGCCCCGCTCTGCAGTAGCGCCGTCAGCTGATCGGTAAAACTACCTCGATCTTCAAGTGAAATAACGTTACTCTTACTCATGAGTGGCGTATCCTCGTTTGATTAAATTAAAGTTCAGCAACTTCAAATTAATCAGATACGCCGCTTTTCTTCAACTTCCTAAACACCAGATTCAGTTATAACTCCGACAGGAGCTGTTAATATCTAATAGTCGTTCCCAAGGACTCTCACGCAAGACTACTAACATACAGTCTAGCTTGTCTCGCCATCCCAGGGGCGAATTGACAATCGCGAGTAAAGTTTGCCTAGATTGAATAAACTGCCGTGGTCGTCGATTTGTCGGATCCATCCATTTCTCGCGTTCTATAGCTGAGCGATTATGCGATTGAGAGTCATGAATTCTATTAAAAAAAAACTCTTCATTAATCAGATGGAATTTACCGTGAAGAGTCAATTCCATTAACAAGATTCGGTCAGAACCATAGTTAGACCTCAACAGCTTTGTCTTTCTAAGAACATCTGTTCGTATCAATCCGAAAATTTCAAGACACCGCCCACCGTAACAAAAGATGTCACGCAGACGTTCACTCACATTGTGGGACTGAGCGCGTGTAGGTGAAATTCCACCCATGCGAAGATTATTAGTGGCATCGATATATAAGTCATTTTCTTGATTGAAAATTAGCTTTTTTCCATCCGAGTCAATTCTAGCGGTGCGAGAGTGGCACAAAACAACTGAAGGATCTGAGTCGAGCACCGCCACGCAACGCTCCAAATACTGGGATCCACATTTGTCGTCATGGGCGGCCCATTTAAAATACTTACCACTCGCTGAGTCTACAAGTGAGTTGAAATTGCGCATCGCACCGACGTTAACTCCATTCTTGCGATATTGGACGCGATTGTCCCTAGCAGCAAAACGCTGACAAATCTCTTGCGTTTTGTCAGTCGATGCGTTGTCCTGTATGATAAGTTCTAGTTCTTGATAAGTTTGATTTAAGATTGAGCTGATAGCATCTGCTATATACTGTTCGCCGTTAAATACAGGCATCCCAATAGTAACCGTTGGCTTATCATTTCCCATAAGAAAATTCACCCCTGGTGTAGCTACCCCCAGTACCCGGATTTACGTCATAAAAAGTCGGACTAAAAAGACAGGTTTATTCACTAGTGAGCATTACTATGAATAAAACCCTTTACTATTGTAAGGAGTAGAATCTTTAAATCTAACATGATGGACCAATTCTTTATGTAGTACAAATCGTATTCTATTCTCTTTTCGATTGAAGAATCACCCCGCCAACCATTCACTTGGGCCCAGCCTGTCATGCCTGCTTTGACCATGTGTTTCTTCATGTAGTCTGGAACCTGATCTTTGAATTGCTCAACAAAATGTGGCCGCTCAGGCCTCGGTCCCACTAAAGACATATCACCTTTTAACACGTTCAGCAGTTGTGGAAGTTCGTCAAGACTTGTTCGTCGCAAAAATGTGCCAAATTGTGTTGCCCTGGACTCCCCGTGCCTTGACCATATCGGTCCTGTGGTATTTTCAACGTTAACCGGCATGGTCCGGAATTTGTACATTACAAATGGCCTATTGTTCCAACCTATGCGTTCTTGACAGTAAAAAACCGGACCTGGAGAAGTTAGTTTGATACCTACGGCGACCAGCAGCATAAACGGACTTAGCAGTATTACGGCTAATACTGCAAGCACCCGATCATAACAAGACTTAATAAACCCGTTTACTCCTGTCGTTGGCGACATGGCAATGTTAAGAATGGGTAGACCCGCAACATCGCTTATGGAATGGTTTAACAATCTGAAAGAGAAAATGTCCAACACTAAACGAATATCAATCGTATGATGGCGTAGTTCATAGAGTACTTGTTCAACTTTATCTTTGGCATTAAGAGGAAAAGTTATCCAAACCTGATCGACCTCGTTATTGTCAACGAAATTAACCAATTGTGTTAAATCACCTAGATAGTCGATATTTACGCCCCGATGAGATGGTTTCGTATCCTGCGGCTGATCGTCAAAATATCCCTTGACATTCAAGCCGCTCCATGGAGATCCCCTCAGGCGATCTATGGTCTCATGAGCTAAATCGTTAAGACCTGCAAGAACGATATGACGTTGGTTAAAACCGCGTTTTCGAAGTGCACGTAACCCAATCCGAATTATCAATCGGCATATGGTCAAGAACGCTAACCCGAGCCCCAACCAACTCCATAACCAACGGTCGTCGTAGGTATCTGAGGATTGCGTGATGATGTATAGCAAAAGTACTGTAATCATCACTGCCACCCAACACCGGTGCAGTATCCAAAGTTCGTCTACAATGGCACTGCCCCGCCAGGGACGATAGAGGTTCAGGTGCTCGGCGAATACCATAAAAAGCAATAGCCCAAAAGCGATAACTACTTTGTAAGCACTGGTTACGTCCCAATGACCGAAGACCATAAAATTAGCGACAAAAGCCGCCGACATCATTATGAGCAGATCGATGGCTCGAACCGCTAGTATGAGCGCGTTGGAGTAACGCTTCAAAATTCCCACAGTTCTCTACTTTACAAAACTAGAGTGGACAACGTTTTTTCATTGCCCACTAAGCAACCTGGGACGACTCTGAGCAATCGGTTGAAGAACGACCAACTTGTTCCTCTACCCAGGTATACGTTTTGCGCAAACCAACCATTAATGAGTACTGAGGCTTCCATCCAAGCTTGGCTTCAATCAAGTTATTGTCAGAAGTACGGCCATTCACCCCGATTGGACCTGAAACATGGCGTAGAACCACTTTCTTCTTTGCAATTTTCATGATCATCCGAACCAACTCATCGATGCTAACCATTTCTTCCGAACCGATATTGACCGGACCGGACCAATCCGAGCGGGTCAACTTTAAGGTCGCATCCAGGCAGTCATCAATAAAAAGAAACGATCGTGTTTGCGTACCACTGCCCCATATTTCAATTTCACCACCTGAATTAGCTTCAGCGACTTTTCTACATAACGCTGCCGGAGCCTTTTCGCGACCATCATTCCAAGAACCGTAAGGTCCAAATACGTTGTGATACCGACCGATACGGACGTCCATGCCGTAGTTCCGCGCAAATGCAAGATACAAGCGCTCACTAAACAGTTTTTCCCACCCGTATTCACTATCCGGAGCGGCAGGATAAACGCTACCCTCCTCGCAGTTTGGATTTTCGGGATCTAGCTGATTATGCTCGGGATATATACACGCCGAAGAAGAGTAAAAAATCCGGCGCACGTTTCGCTCATAGCATGCTTGCAGCATATTTAGATTAATCATCGCTGAGTTGTGCATGATATCGGCATCATTTTCACCGGTAAAAACAAAACCAGCGCCACCCATGTCAGCAGCCAACTGATAAACTTCATCGAACCTGCGATCCACGATTGCCCTGCAAGCACTGGGATCACGCAAATCTATCAGTAAAAAATCGTCAGCGGAGGTGGATGAGAACTTAGGAAATTTCAGATCCGCGCCACGGACCCAAAAACCTTCTTTTTTAAGACGGGTAACAAGGTGGTTGCCAATAAAACCACCTGCCCCGCAAACTAAAGCGGTCTTCAATTTTGTGCATCTCCTGTGTCAACATTGTTCAGCTTCGGACCATTAAGACCCGATTCACTACTCTATTACCTCCATCAGCGCTGTTGACGACAGTGAGCAGCGCCCGCCTTAACCCCACACGTATATTACCAAAAAACGTGTTTATTACCAGTGCTTTACGATTTCTTCAAAGCGGTCTGTAATTGCTTGAATATCGAAAGTTCGTTCCGCGTATTGACGCCCATTGGCGGCATACTGGTTACGTAGTCGCTGATTTACGACAAGTTGTTGTGCGGCGCACAAAAAATCGTTGGTATTTAACGGCGGCACCACTAGACCCGCCTTATTTTCGGATACAATCCGTGCCGCCAGATTCTGTAAAGGAACGGCAAGAAGTAATGGCCGTTGCGCGCATAAGTAGGTTAAAACCTTCGAGGGAACGGCAAATTTCCCGGCATCCTCTTCCAATAGCCCGACGAGAACGTCCCCTGCTGCCAATACAGCAGGCATTAAATCATATGGTTGAAAAGCCATCACTACGAGGTTGCTGAGCTGATACTCTTGTTTCTGCTTACTGACTAGTTCAGCACCCGGCCCCTCGGATACCACAACAACCCTGACATCGAGCCTATGGCGAAAGTGGTTGGCAAGTTCGACTAGTAATTCCGGATTGTGCTTTAAACCCAGTGTTCCCGAATATAGAAAACAGAATTTATCGGACAGGCCGTGATGTTCACTCCACGAATTGGTTTTGGGCATTGGTGCAAGTTCGTCTAACGGAGCCCAATTTTCAACGACTGATACCCGTTGTTCATCCGCGAGTACGTGAGGCATGAACGGTAGGAAATCTTCGGTAATAACCACCGCCTTATCGCATCTTTTCAATATCGATCGTTCTTTGTGCTCAAAATACAACCCGATCGCATCTCCGGCAATTGGGATTTTTTTGCGAAGGGCTTTTCGGATTCCTATACCCAACAAATCTTGAACCCATGCGACAAATTTTATGTTCTCAGATCGACAAAAATCCAAAAGCAAGGACTGCGCTCGGAGTGGTGTATTTGCTGATATCACCACTTGTGGTGAATGGGTACGCACCGTCTTGATAATTGCAGTTCCTAGTTGCGCTTCCTGACGCCATCGCGAGATCAATCCGTATTTGTCAAACTCAGACGCCAGGCGAATCGGCTGAACATTAAAGGTGTCTGGATCCTCAGATTTCCGCACCAACGCGCCATGTGGTGTTTGTACGGATGCACAGTAGGTATGCAGGACATCGTAACCTCGTTTTGCCAGCTCCCTGCTCAATTGCACCTCAAATGGGTGTCCTGCGTAATCATTAATCAAAATTCGTGAAATGTTCGGCATCTTACAGGGTCAGATATTCACAAGTGTGCAACGTAGAATATTAATTGAAGTTTCCAAGAAAATTGGGGAGATCACACGGTGGCGCCAGACATGCCACTTTTCCTAATTGAACAGCTCCCTAATTTCAATCTCATTTTTCTAGAATTAATCGTTTCTATTACCTAGTAAGATTTATCGGATAAATATACTATGCCAAAAAATGCGAGGAGACATGAGATAGACAATATCATGCAGTGCCATTTATCAACGCAGAAATTTGCCCACTTACAGTTTTGCTCAGCAAGCTTAATTATTGTGTTAGGCCTGTTGAACTACGTTCTGCCAGAAATATACAGCTCTAATCACTTTTTTAGAACGCTAGATTTCTTTGACGTCGGCGAGGAAATCAGCTTGCCAAGCTGGTTTTCCAGCGTCAATCTCTTTGTGTCTTCAATACTGGTGTTTCTCGTCTACAAATGCAGTGAAAATGAAACCGCATTAGTGCATAGATATTGGCTAGTTTTAAGCGGAGTTTTCGCTTATTTATCTTTGGATGAAAGCGCTGAAATTCATGAACGATTCAACAGGTTTAGTAGCTTTACGAAAAACATCTTTCCAGTTCTAGAAACCCATTCCTGGGTGTTTTTTGGAACAGTTCTTTCAATTTTATTTGTGGCCACGTTTGTTCCCTTCCTTTTGCGAATCCACCGACGCACTGCTGTCATGTTTATAATAGCAGGAGCAATATTCGTTTCAGGATCAATAGGTTTTGAGTTCATTGGCGCCGTGATGAGATATACGGGATATGCGCAAAGCACCGATCTTATATATAAACTACGACGAATCGTGGAAGAAAGTCTTGAGATTTACGGAATTGTTATTTTTAATTGCGCCGTGTTTAGAGAATTATCAAGGCGTAGTCCTAAAATTCTATTTGTTTAGTCGCACCCCAAGCAAATTTATTCGTTGACGATAGCACTTTTTTGTAACAGATCTGAAACACACAAAACTATATGGTTTACTTTCCGTTTCGTTACACGGGATATGTAAAGTACGGAACCGAACATATTCTCAGTCAAAATTTTCTCTCCGATTTACCGGTACTTCTGCTGTCTATCACGATTGTTAATGATGCCGACACTTTCAGCATCGTTGGAATGGTCCTGATGTACGTGGCTTTTATGGCGATTTACGAACTTGGCTACCATGAGAACGACTCCCATGAAAAGGATAATAAAATTCGTCCAGCGGTTAGTTCAGATATATCAAAAACCAGGGAGAGTTATCGTCACTGCCGAATGACTCCCTCGGCGTGGATTTGGGCGATCGCGTTGTCAGTTGTTGGATCACTTCTATTTGCAATACACACTACAACAATAGCGAACAATCCTGAATTAACAATTACACTCTGGGGCCGGATTTTGCTCACGTGGACTTCGTTCCTAATTCTGGTCCGTGCGATTTTCTGGTTTTACAATACCCAAGCCTCATTGTTTAGTCGACAACTGCTCTATCCGATCTTACAAGTTGGCAAAACATTTGGATTCGTATTGCTAATGCCCACCAACGTTGTGGGAAGTGTTTTTATGGCCTCGCACGTATTTAAACGCTGGATAAATTATCTAATATACCGTCATGACGGCGACAATCGGAGTTTTTCAGGGCATCGTGTCGGACTTCTTACGTTTCTACTCCTTCTAGGAGCCATTATGATAGGTATTGAAACATTAGAACCTTTGTTGACTCAGCAATTTTGGCTAATCATCGTTTGGTCTTTGATTCGAGGGCTTCCAGAGTTTTTCCCTGATATACCTTATATCGGCAAGAACAATCGCTGTATATTCAACAAAAATGTAAAGTAGCATTACTAGAAAATGCACGAGCGATCTTGGCAAGCGGCCAATAAAGCCTGTCATTCGCAAGCACACAACATTCTTACAAGCTAATCGGTAAAACTTGTCGCAGTTTAAATGCTAACACCGTTATTTGAATTCCACGTTTAAACAAATTTCACCAGATCTGCATGAATTCAAGTAGAGCGATTGCACGATACGCATCTTGGGCACTGCTAGAAGGAGTTGGTCAAGTCATTTTGGCCTTGATCGGCTTGATAATATTGGCTCGCATTCTAGGTCCCGATGAGTTCGGATTAGCCGCCCTCGCTCTGATGGTTGTACGTACGCTGAACATATTGTGCGAGTTTCTATTCATGGATACATTGGTGCAGCGACAAAAACTTTTTGATAAAGATATCGATACGGCTTTTTCAACTACTCTATTCATATCAATCTCCCTTGTTGCTTTGTGTTTCTTTGCAGCGCAATCGGTTGCCGCATTATTCAGTCGCGCTGAACTATCAGGGTTGATCCGATTTGCTTCGTTGTTACTGCTGTTTGGTGGATTCAATGGAATAATGGTCGGTTTGTTAAGACGCGAGTTTAAATTTCGCCAAATAGCCACGGGTAAGTTAATTGGTCGCCTTTTTGGCCTTTCGCTCGCAATTACAATGGTATTTACGGGCTTTGGTGTATGGAGTCTTGTCGCACAAGAAATAGGAAGTTTTGCCTTCGCTTCCTTCGTGTTTTTTATAATATCTAACCGACGACCAAAACTGCGCTTTTCCATTCCAAGCTTGCGAAAGCTAGGACAATTTGCAGTTCCTTATGTGACCAGCTTATCAATCAGACTAGGTAATGAACGGATCTTTCCTATTTTAGTCGGTTATTTGTTCGGACCGGTGGTGTTGGGTTATTTCGACTTGGCGTCTCGAGTGTCTGTGACGCTGGGTAGACTTGCAGCTGTGGCCGCTCATCAAGTAACAATGTCTATTTTCTCCAGACAGCAAGATTCTCTCTCTAAATTGCGTAACTCAATGTACAAAGCAACCGAGTTTCTGTGTGTGATTGGAATCCCACTTTTTGGCGGATTAGCAATCGTCGCGCCAGATTTGGTCGTTGTTGTGTTTGGAGATCAGTGGAAACCGGCCGTTCCTTTGTTACAACTGCTCGCAGTTGGCACGATGATACGATTTTGCGGCAACGTCATGCATACGTCACTAGCATCTGTAGGCCGTCCGATCTGGCTCGGCCTGAAATATGCCGCAGAATTTGTAGTCGGCGGATCTTGTTTATTCATTCTAAGCGGATTTGGGAGCATTGCTGTAGGGCTTGCAGTGGTAATAAGGTATATCTTGACGCTACCGATATTCCTGTATGCTAACAGTAAATTAATTGGCATAGAATGGCTAACATTGTTGAGTGCTTCATCAAAACCATTGCTTGCTATGATCTTGATTGGTGTGAGTTTGCTATATTTGAATAATGTGGTTTTCGTCGAATGGTCGCACTTACTCCGTCTCGTAACGACTGTTCTTATAGGTGTGCTTTCCTATTTCGTCCTTATGTGGTTTCTAGCACCCAGATTGGTGCGTCAGGCCGTTAGACTCGCCTCGGAAATGCTTCCACGCTATCAAGCGGATAACTAAACAATTTGAATGGTCCGCTATTGTAGGGTCGGTCAGATAACATGCAAAGTAAATCAAACAGGCTGCTTCAGTTAGCAGATTTGTTTGCCACAATAAAGTTTCAATATCTTCGAGAAATAGTGACTGTCGCCTTTACATAATGCAAAGACCTACAGTGTAGACTCGTCGTTAACAGTGCATGTTGATGTGATGTCTCTGATCCCTTATGACAATCAACTGCCGAATTAGTTTATCGGCGTAACCGATACCTGCCCGAAAGTTACATCGACTTTGTGCGCCACTAGTAAGAGTGAGCCTTCCACAGGAGGAGGTGGCTGAACACTCGGTGTCCAAGTCCAGGTAAGCTCCCAGTCGACAGGTTCAGCCTCACCTGACCACCAATACTTAAAACTGTAAGTATCCGAATCGACTTGCATTTTGAATATGTACTTGTCGCCGATTTCCGGAGCCGTTGCGTTGGCATTTGAGCCTACTTGCACTCCATTACTCCCAAGCATCCTCGTGCCGGTAAAGGTTGACCCTGTCCCCCACTGATATCCAGCAAATGCGCCGAGCGGCCACCACTTGATATTAGGCTGTTGCCCGTCCTCATCATGACCTGTCCAACGCACAGCAAGAGACACGTTCGCCGTTTGAGTAGGCATGGGCAAAGTATTCACCGTAACTTCCACGACCGCCTCATAGTTGGTCCATTGCAAGTCACCGACCGCAATATTACGATCATAACCTGGAATGGCGATGTGCACGCCTTGACCATCCAATTCCCATTTACCATCAACAACCTGTGCAACACTCGATATATCGGAGATCGCATTCCAGTCAACGTTATATGTCGAGGGCGCTGTAACGTCATCAACGTACGTGACTTCTACACATCCGACAGTTTCATTAGCCAAAGCATCAACAGCGCGTAAACTTATTTGATTTTCGCCAGGCACCAGATCCGCATATTCGATATCGGCGTTGAAATCTCCTAGACGTATTAAGCGCAAGTTGTTAGCCGACGGACCTAGTGTCAGTGGTAACTCAGGGCCCCCGTTGAGCGAATATGTCAACGACGATACCCCATCAACATCTTTAGCATTGCCTATAATATTGATGAATCGTTGCGATTTCCCGGCTGATCCAAATACTTGATTGGCACCGTACCACACATCTATCTTTGGACCACCGACATCACCCTCAGGAATACATTCCGGAATCTCCTGTGCCCCGTCTTGCAACAGCAGAAAAATAATCGCTGGTAAAGCTTTCTTAGCCGTGTCTAACATGTAGGAACAGTAAGCATATATGTAATCACATTAATGAACGAGCGTGCGATTGTATCGTTATGAAGAACGTTTGACTATCAAATGGGTAGCTTGCTTTCGAAATAAGCACCCGCAACATAGTGCGCGTAAACACCGACGATATAGACGGCTTGATCCGAAGTGGTTCTTAATCGATAGTGTATTGTTACCGAAACAGCTCTGCTTTGTCGTGAATCAACCCCCATTGTATAGATTCTCCAGGCTAAAGTACAAGGTGGTTATCGTTATAATCCATAACACACTGAAAATCTCCAACCCGATGTTGTAAAGTATCGGTGTTACACGATTGATACAATCTCTACGCGTATGAATTAAGGAGAGGTTTCATGAAGAAACACCGGGTTTGGATATTGATTTTAGCTGGACTAGTTTCATATCAAAAAGTTTGGGCCAGTTGTAACGATGTAGCGAATGTCACTGCGTGTCGGGCTATCATTCCCATCATTAGTATACTACTCGGGGATGGATTACCGGGTGATATAACTTTTTCCAAGCAAGTCATTGGAACAAATGTAAATGAAACTCATGCGGTTGTCGCGGCGGATTTTGATGATGACGGCGATATCGATGCGGCGGCGACAGACTTTTTAGACAAAGACGTGCTGTGGTATGAGAACACGAATGGCAATTTCACCGAACGAACAATTGATGCGAATTTAGGTGGGGCGTATCCCATTCATGCCGCGAATATGGATGGGGACAACGATGTGGATGTCTTTGCTGCTGGTTTTAATGTAGACACCGTTGTGTGGTATGAAAATGACGGCAATGGAAACTTTACAAGGCATGTCATCGACACGACAGCGGATGGGCCGCACTCCGTCGTCACGGGAGATTTGGATGCCGATGGCGATATCGACCTCCTAACCACCAATCAGATCGAGGGAACGGTAACCTGGTATGAGAACATTGGCAGCAAGACCAATTTTCCTAGACATACCATTGACGATACAGCACAGGAAGCGAAACGTGCCGAATTTGCCGACATTGATAATGACGGCGATCTCGATGTTGTATCCTGTAGTTTTGCGATAGACGAGATCGCTTGGCATGAAAATGATGGTAATGAAAATTTCACCAAGCATGTTATCGATACCACTGCGAACGGAGCCTATTACGTATCTCCTTCCGATCTAGACGGAGATGGTGATGTCGATGTGCTCTCAGCAAGTCAGTTTGATGATACGATTGCTTGGCACGAAAATGACGGCAACGAAAACTTTACCAAGAAGATAATCGATACCAATGCCGATGCTGCTCGAACGGTGATTGCCAACGATATCGATGGCGATGGCGACAATGATGCTATTGCAGCGAGTGTTAATGACGACACCGTTGCATGGTATGAAAACAACGGCAGTGGCAGTTTTACTAAACGAATAGTAGATAGCGCTGCAGATGGAGCCTATGGTGTATTTGCAAAAGATATGGACAAAGATGGCAACATTGACATTTTGTCAGCCGCAAGGGACGCCAATGAGATCGCGATTCATTACCAGATCCTTCGATAGGGGAAAAGCGGCTTATGTAACCCAAGCAACCAGTTGCTATCTAATTTGGCTTGAAAAGATCGAAGCATTGAGACTGGCCAAACCATTCAGTAACGTTTGTTGGGTCACTTAATTCTGATCGAGTGCTTACAGTCATACAAAAAATGATAGGGGGGATATTCAATCCCACCTAATTCCGCACCCGGTAGAGCGACTAACGACCCACATATACAATGGAACAAAAGTCACCGCGTTTACCCGAGATAAGCGACTTCGGATTGATAACTACCAGATCAAGATCAAACTCTACCCCCCTACTCACTGGCAAAATGAATTGGTTGTTATGCGAGATGACAGTCGGTGGTGGCGGTGGTGGAAATTCTAAGCGCCAAATCGAAATCACGAATGTCAATATACTAGATTTGACAAATAGCCCCGGAGATTTTGCACGTTCGCTGTAAGTTATGATTATAAGTGATCAACACCGTTACTTGTTCATAGAAGTGCCTAGAACTGGGTCGACTGCTATCGGCAAGGAATTGTGTAAGAGGTACGATGGGAAACCAATTCTTCACAAGCATTCCCATTACAGCGAATTTCTGCGGATGGCTAAAAATAATGAGAAAAACTACTTCGTATTCCAGGGCAAGCGAAATCCGCTAGATGAAGTAGTAAGCCGTTACTTCAAGCTAAAAAACAACCATAAAGGTAACTTTACTAATCCCCAATTGTTTCGCAGCAGCGGGGGGTGGATCAACGAAAAGCATCTTAAACAGTTTGAGTTTGTTCAAAAAAATGACGCAGATTTTTCTGCGTATTTTAAGAGATACTACAAAGTACGGTATTTGAATCTGCGAGTACCGTACTTCTCACCGTATGATTGGCCGGGACGCCGTATTTCAAACATTATTCGATTCGAAAATCTCGAAGCTGAGTTTGAATCAGCAATTAAAGCAGTAGGTTTACAGCCACAAAGACCTCTTCGCATCGAGAATAAAACACAAAATCGAGAACAAGATTGTTATCACTATTACCCACCGGAACTTCGGCGACGCACAATCAGTATTTTTGGCCCTTACATGAGAAAGTGGGGTTATGTTCCCCCCGATGATTGGGGAAACATCGCCATCCCAATAGTTAGTCAATGGAAATTTAAATTGATTGAAATTCTGGGGGCAGCTTGTTTCAGAATCGGAGTGGTCCGTAAGCAATGACTACAATACAAGCCGCTGCTTTTCAACACAACGGTGCCTTTAAGAAGCGTAAATAATCCAATACATTACAATGATTTACGTCGATAGTTTCCTAACATCGGTGTTGATGAACTTATAGTGCCAGCCCGTGCTAACTTATACAGTCTGCTAGAAACCACCAAGGCAAACGGACGGAAACCGTGAAACCGTATACTTACTCTGGAAACAGTATTTTCCGAAAGCGAATTCGCTTGAAGACATCGACGCTTTGTTACCATTCTAAACAAACGTAAGCGCCAAGATAATGACACCCTATTAGCCTAATCGTTGTTGTGCCAGTCTCGCTGTTTTTCAACACGAGTGAGTGATGAGATGGCAACAAGACAGATGACCGAGCGCCAGCGTTATTGGCTGGGGCATGTGCGGGCAGCCGATGCGAGCGACGAATCGACAGTGGCGTATGCCGGCAAACAGGGTTTAAAGGTCAAAGACCTGTATCAGTGGAAGACGAAGCTGATACAGCTGAAGCTGTACCGACCGAGTGATGCTTTGATCCAGTCATCGTTTGTTCCCGTCAAAGCGAAGGCAGCATCAAAGACCGCTGTGCCGGTGAGCGATACATCTGCATGTTCTGCATCGGGTGCTACCTTGTTTTTCCCCAGTGGTGTGCGCTTTGAGTTTGACAAATCGGTATCACCCGAAGTGATTCGTGTGGTCATTGCCAGTGCGAGCGAGTCCGGTTGATTCGCCCCGGTGCCGACAGCGGTACTATTTATCTATACCGCCAAGCGGTGGACATGCGCAAAGCCATCAATGGACTGGTGTCGATTGTCGAAAGCGAGATGGAACTCGATCCATTCAGTTCCCGATTGTTTGTGTTTTGTAACAACGCACGCACGATAGTGAAGTTAGTGTACTGGGAAGGCAATGGATTTGCGTTATGGATGAAACGCATCGAGAAGTCGCGTTTTCAATGGCCGCGTGATCTTTCACTCGATGTGATCGAACTCAATGCGCAACAGATCAATTGGCTGTTGGACGGTTACGATCTGACACTCATGCAAGGTCATGGCGTGTTGCCCCATCACACGGTTTTATAAATCCATTTTGTTAACTCATTAAGGGTGGCATGGTAAACTACAATGCATGCAAAACGCATCGAATTCATTACCGAGTACGGTTGATGAATTGACTGTGTTAGTCCAGCAGCTACGAGATAACAACCAATCGTTGCAAGCGAAGCTGGCTCATCAAAGCCAGTTTATCGAACAGCTTCTAGAACAGATTCGACTTTCCCGCCACCAGCACTTCGGTGTCCGCAGCGAACGCTTTAACCTCGATCAGGTGGATTGGTTGTTCAATGAAGCGGAAGTGCTCTCACAATCTGATTGCAGTGCAACCGATGCATCTGATGATCAAAGCGCATCAAGCAACGATACCAAACAAAGTACTGCCGTTGCCGCTCATGTACGCAAAGCCGCAGGCCGTCGTCCCTTGCCCCCGGAGTTGCCCCGTGTTGAAGTGATACACGATATTGATGATGAAGACAGAGTCTGTGCCCATGACGCCAGTCCACTAAAACCCATCGGCGAGAAGGTGACAGAACAACTGGATATTGTGCCCGCGCAAGTGCGTGTGATTCGTCACATCCGCCGCCAATATGCTTGTACCCAATGCGATCAAACCATCAAGACGGCATCACTGCCAGCGCAGCCTATCCCTCACAGTATCGCCACCGCCGGCACGATCGCCCATGTGGCGGTCAGTAAATACGCCGATGGTCTACCCTTGTATCGGCAAAGCAAACAATGGCAACGTCAGGGTATTGTTATTCCAAGAACCACCTTGGCGAACTGGATGATCAAGGCCGGGATGCTGATTCAGCCGCTGATTAACCTCATGCGCGACGCCATGCTGGCCTACGACATCATTGGTATGGACGAGACCCGGGTACAAGTCCTCAAAGAACCCGGCAAAAGCCCACAGAGCCAATCGTATCTGTGGGTACAACGTGGTGGGCCACCGGATCGGCCGATTGTTCTGTTTGATTATGATCCCAGCCGCAGCCAGGAGGTACCCAAACGCTTGTTACCCAGCTTCTCGGGTTATCTGCAAACCGATGGGTATGAGGGGTATAACAAGGTTTGCCAAGACAACGGCATCACCCAGCTGGGTTGTTGGACCCATGTCAGGCGCAAGTTCGATGAAGCGGTAAAGGCGCAGGGCAAAAACAGTGCCAAGCGTAAAGCCTCACTGGCCCATATTGCGCTGCAACGCATCCAGTTGCTGTACCGAATCGAACGCCAATGCAAAGACCTTGAGCCCGGAGAACGACTGCAACAAAGACAACAACGGGCGGTGCCCGTGCTGGCTGATTTCAGGCAATGGCTGGATCGGCACCTGCCACTCGTGCCACCGAAATCAGCACTCGGCAAGGCGATGCACTATGCCCACAAACAATGGGATAGGCTCACGGTATACATCCAAAACGGGCGGCTCACCATCGATAATAACCTCACCGAGAACGCGATCCGCCCCTTTGTCGTGGGAAGAAAGAACTGGCTGTTCTGTGACACCGTGGCCGGTGCCAATGCCAGTGCAAACCTGTACAGCTTGATCGAGACGGCCAAGGCCAACCATCAAGAACCGTACACTTATCTGAAGACCGTGTTCAGCGAATTACCCAAAGCCACATCGGTTGAAGATATCGAGGCACTGTTACCGTTCGAACCCAAAACAGATTTGAAACAGGCCGCTTAACGCACGCGTTTACCAGCACAGTACACCGCTCTTTAACACACTGCCCTTAACGTGGCGCTTACAAACAAACGGCAAAACCTTGTGAGGTATACGTTCCTTACTGGCTTGATTATTCCACCACAACGGGACTCAACGTTTGTTGAACAACTGACTGACCCCAGTCTTGCCCCAGGGGCAAAACGCGCACTGTCCACACCAAATCCACGTTCACTGGCGGATTGAATCGGATCGGAAAGTCTATGGGGACTTCGCCACTACCGGGAGCAACATTGCTGACAATGACTCTGCCACCCCACCACGATCCATCCAACGCCTTTAAAGATAATAGGATATCTCTAGACTGAGGAATCAAATATTCGATAGTAACCGGAACTGTGCCTGTAGGTGGAATCATCAACGGCGCATCTATGTGTCTTATCTCGTCCACATCGCCTACTACAACGGGACTCAACGTTTGTTGAACAACTGACTGACCCCAGTCTTGCCCCAGGGGCAAAACGCGCACTGTCCACACCAAATCCACGTTCACTGGCGGATTGAATCGGATCGGAAAGTCTATGGGGACTTCGCCACTACCGGGAGCAACATTGCTGACAATGACTCTGCCACCCCACCACGATCCATCCAACGCCTTTAAAGATAATAGGATATCTCTAGACTGAGGAATCAAATATTCGATAGTAACCGGAACTGTGCCTGTAGGTGGAATCATCAACGGCGCATCTATGTGTCTTATCTCGTCTGCGCCCGCAGCATTCGGATCGGTGCCCAGTTCAAACTCACGTATGTTGGTGAGCCCATCCCCGTCCGGGTCAAGATCGCGATCGGATGGATCAAGAGGATCCAAGTTGTGGGTGTATTCCCATACGTCGGGCATCCCATCGATATCCTCATCATCGTTAGAGGTGTCTTCAACGATTTCGAGGAGCTGATCGCCTGACACGTTGAAAAGTTGTTGCACGTTGCCACTCGGCCAAAAAACCGCAATATGGTCGACAACGGTATTGGGACCTAGACCAAAGTGTAGAATCCGATCGTCTTGTGCTGCAAAACGCTCGCCCCCAGTTTGTTCTCTAAGCTGGGTGATTCCGCCAGCCGTTGCCTCGACCCTTGCCCCAACACCATCTCGATTTGATTCTGTGCCCAATAAGTTGATTTCTATCCAATGATTGCTGTTACCAAGGTTGCGAAAAAGCTGTGTAGGTCCTTCGAACAAACGCCACAACCCATTGCTCACGAGCAAATCGAGAAAACCGTCACGATCGAAATCAGCCATGGCGACCGCATCTCCCCTACCACTACCTACGCCCTCCGCCCCATGCGTGGTGATTCTTTCGAAAGTTCCATCGCCGTTATTCAAAAAGAGCATGTTATCAATATTCGCCGCTGACTCTGAGCACACCAAATACAAGTCGATATCCATATCGTTATCGAAGTCACCTGGAGCAGCATAACGACACCACTCACCATGATTCAGCATCGATTGCACCGTGGCATCGCGATAGCTACCCGTATCGTCACTCAAAAGCAAAATGTCCGTCAGGGGAACAGTTTCACCAAATCCAATTGGTGTAGAATTCGCGATGTCATTGGCACTCGCACGCGAGTAAAACAAGCCGCCATTTTCGCGGCCTTCGAGAAGTAACGTCCAACTACCATCAGTATATCCAATATAAATACCTTCCTCGGTTCTTGGGCTCTGTAATCCGTGTGTTTGCGAATTGCTAGCCGAGAGGGTGAATGTCTGGGAAGTGGGACTGGACCCGCTCGCACCTATAAAAACATGCGATGTATCCCATACAGCAGGGAGCGACAACTCAAATGTGACGTCACCGATCGCTTCAAACTCCATGCCTGCCATCGTATTGCGGTTAAACGGCACGGCAAGATTTACGGTTTGGTCAGACACTTGAGCGAGATCCGGAAATTCTCGAGAGCGTAAAGTGAAAATATCCGCTTGTTGATCACCATTAAAATCGCTAACAACTGCGCTGACCACGTGACTAAGGTCGTTTACTGGTAAAGGGGAAGGATTCATGACATGAAACCGCTGCGAATTTAGTCGGTACACAAGCTGGAGTGGGCTGTCTTGATCACGAAATGCCAGCACGTCAAACTTTCGATCTCCGGAAAAATCACCAACCAGGGCACCGTTTATGTTCGTACCACCGAGCCCGACCTGCAATGTAACATCGTTAAAAACAGTACCTCGATTAGCGAATAGTGCTGTTGGACCCATTCCGTCGTCTCGCTTCTCATTTATAAGGAAAACGTCCAGCAGACTGTCGTGATCGTAGTCGAACCAAAGCCCAAAGCGCCCCCTTCCATACGGATAATCGACGTTACGTATCTCTGCTTCGTTAGTGAACTGTCCGTTATAGTTAATGAACAATCTGTTAGGACCGACCCCCTGACCGAAACGTCCACCGACCAGTTCTATTAGATCCGAATCACCGTCATTGTCTAAGTCAGCCCAGGCGATACCGTGTGTATCACGGGTTCGATCCAAAGGTTGAAAGTAAATACTAAACGAACCGTCTCCGTCATTTACAAATAGGCTAGAGCCATTCCGATGATTGCCCAACCATGTATCGGGATACGTATCGCCATTGAAATCACGCCACCCTAGTCCCCAACTTGCTCCTACGTAATCAATACCGCCGGCTGGTGACACGTCTTCGAACAAAACATCAGCACTTCCGATACTGGTTGTGGCGACCGCATATAACAGGAGCACAGATAAACATATCGGTTTCACAACATCTAGTTCTAACTCTATTTTTGTCTGCAACCCTCGATGCTTACTAGTTGAAAACGACATTCTATGCGGCTCATCCATATTCACTCCTGTAATTTATGTCTACATCGAACTACAACAATCTGTAGGTTGTGTTTTCAAGCTAATACACTACCAAAATAAACAGATCATTAATACCTAGCGCTATAGAACAGAAAGAATAGAAAAAACGTTCTCATTGTATCAAGATTTCGTTGTTTATTGATCTCATTCGGAGTATCGAAAAATTTATATAAAATCAACACATATCGCGTAATCACAGAGCCCCGTGGGTGTGTTAATGCGAAGGACTTTATTTATTCTCGCGCTCGCAATGCGGTTCCTAGTTTCCTCGATCATTTAAACGCTCACCAAAAAGCTCTTTGAATCTCTTTTTAGCATTAGGAAATCCATCGAGATTGTGTTTAGAAGGCTTGTTGAAGTAGACGGCATAGAACAAAGAGCCCGGACCCGACTCGGGTAATTCGTTCATCCAATCAAACATATTTTCAATGAAAGTCGGGTTGTCGTTGTGGCCGTTCGGGTCCCAATCTGTGCTCGCGAGCCCCCACTCTGCAATAGCCATTGGCTTACCATTGCTACGGGCAAATTGATAAACCCAATCGAGCTTGAATTTATTTTTAGTCCAGGGGCGTCGATCGTAGACGTTAACACTAATGATGTCTACGTAATCGTTGCCTGGATATCCCAATTCTCCATACTTTGTAAAAAATCCATCACCATTATAGTCGAAAACAAAGTTAGCTCCCTCAACGCTCAGAAGTATACTTCGCACATGCCTGAAGGCTCTCTTATAGTAGTCATGGTTTCCACCCCTAAGCGAGTGGGGATACAGCTTATGATCAGCTTCATGACCGAGGCGTATGATTGAGTTTGGAGATCCGGCTGTGACAAGATGCCGAGCTAACTCGATATACTTGTCATCATGTTTGCCCTCAGCAATTTCCGCTAGCCCCGAACGAATCCGCCCAATACCCTTTATTGTTCGTGCATCCACATCATCAACGTTTAGTGGCACAGTTAATGTGGGTCGCACGCGGCTCATCGTCTTCCAGCCATCATCGCTCACGAAAATTTTTTTTGTCGATTGCCTAAAGACAAACCAGTTTTTCTTTGCAATATTAAGAGCGGCAAAGTGCATTTTACGTCCTAGCCACTTTTCAAAATTCTCGTATCTTTCTACGCCCTCGGCATCTCCCCTACCTGGAAATATTCCAATTTTTTCAGCGGTCAATATTCCATGCGATTTAACAGGAAATATTAGCAATAGGCACAGAGCGAACACCAAATGCAAAAACGTATCAAAATGTACTCTAAACATATTTCATATTTAATGTGACTCAGTCATGGAGAATTGCTTTAAATCAACGTCAAACAATACTGATTAAACTCTCATTCGGTGAGTAACAGAGCTGTTGATTAAAACGACAAGAAATTCGCTTTTTTCATCGTGAGCCACTGTTCAATAGAAATCTTACAATTCTTTATTCGAGTTCATTGTACAAATTACCAATCACTCTCATCATAGTAGCGACTAGCTAGACTATTCGTCCTTTCCTTTATTACCGTAATTTCATCTCGTGTAAAAACATTCCTCCAACGATCAATATTGGCCCTACTATCTCGTTTCAGATCGTGCTGAACGCCATGCCTCGGCTCCAAGCGGTTATCTGAATTTGTTAGTTTGTGTATTTGGTTTATGATTCGGTTGTTGATTTTGAGATTGAGTCTTTCAAACAAATTTGTGAATACACAAATTGGATCTTGTGATAAGTCCTCGTGACGTACGGCAATCATATTAGAATTGCGATCGATATATTTAAACAATACGGAGTAAATGCAATTCCACATCGTAGCCCAATCCACGATAACAGAAGAAGCTTTGTTTCTGAGATCCGATTCATACGGTTTAAGATGATTTTTGATTAACGCGTTTTGCGATAGAAAATCCTCCGAATTCAATTCCCAATTCATCCGCTTTAAACTAGCCGCATACGCCGCCGGGTGCCTGATAAGTATCACTACTTCCATACCGTATTTTCTGTGCATCCACTCACTTGCTAAGCATGCCAAGGGGTCCTTAATTAAATAACGATTTACTCTAGGATCAAACTTCGACTTAAGATAGATAAGAGCTGATCTACCGCTGACATATCTCCTCACGTACTTTTTAAGAAAAGATTCACTGTGATTTGATTCCGAAGGTATCCTAAAAATCGCTTGCCCAATAAGAAGTTTGGCGATCATTTGGTCAAATACAGCTTCATTCTCCATGCCTTCGTAAATGTACTGAAACCCTCGCTCAATTCCAATGAGACCATAATTCTTGTTAAATGGCTCATATATGTAACCAACACTTGATGGCATTGCTAATATTTTGCCTACAAAAGTCGTGCCACTACGCTGTGCTCCCGTTACTAGAATCGGAAGTTGTCGAGAATCCTTCACAGAGTAAAAATGATCTCAGAGGTTACGAGGCTGGCCCGCATCACTCGCCCGTAGCCGGTCAAGTTCAGCTATGCAAAATTCTGCTAGTTGTTATGTTTGGTATCCAGAGTGTATCTAAGGATACTGTCAGGACTAAGCTCTTCGCTAAGCATCTCGTACCCATCTTGCCACTCCGGAAACTTACGGTCTAGCAACCGCTCGAGCTGTTGAATATCTTTGCGGTAATGCGTTCTTAGAAGTTCTACCACTTTTTCGCTAATCCTAGGCCGTTCCTCCCTGTGCCTCAACCATCGACTAACCAGATTCTGCATAGATTTAGGAACAAACCGCGATAGGTTTGCAGATTGCATGACTCGAAACAGCTGCAAGACATATTTGGGTGGAGCCCCGAGGCCTTTGTTCTGTCCCTCCTCCAGCTTGAGGGGAATACCAGACGAGTTAATATCTAGAAATCGATAGATGCTTTCCATCGCCTCGGTAGTTTGTGTGATTAACTCGTCTAACGTGAGAACATGAATTTGATCCCGGGGAAAATAACGAAAATATCTGGCAAGTTGCTCGCCATAATTTCCCACGTCAACATAAACAGGTTCATGACCGAAGTTTTTCTTTCTTTTTCTTACATTTTCCTTCCACTTGTTTTCACCTCCCACACCGCAAAATCTGCACCCTTCAGCCAGTAAATCTAAATTCAATCGCACTACATTCTCAAACGACAATTTTTCAATACCCCGACTATAATACATCCACCAATCCGAATAGGCACGGTCTATAGGATCCCGAAGTATCGCTATAATTCGCACATCCGGATACCATTTGCTAATGCGTTCTGCGACGTACGGAACAAAAAGATAAGTAGGGCTGGCTTCGCCAAGGTGCTTCTCTCCCGACCAGTGTCTGAACACGTTCTGATAGGCTGCATCGTAGTCCCCGCTTGATTGGAACTCAATGCACCGCGGCTCCTTCGGTTCGGACATACAGACGTCAGGGTGCTGACTAAGGTAGTGATGTAATGACGTAGTGCCACATTTAGGCGCACCCACAATGAAGAATGTGGGTCTAAGCAACGCGTCTGGTTTCATGAACTTGTTGATAGTTAAGTCTGCTGCGGCTTAAGGCGAAACCAAGAACATAACAACAAAATTTTCGTAATAATCATTGGTTCTAACAACCCACCGCCGAGGACTGTATAAGATACGAAAAGCGCAATGATCAAGGCAGCAGGAACACCATTTCCCAACACACATGAGACAACAAATACAAGGAACATAATCATTGGGAGCACCCCGTATTCGTAGAAAAATTTGAAAAAATAACCCAGATGGGTACCGACATCTTTAGCCGCTTCTTGACCCGACCCGGGTCCAAAACCAGATAAAAAATTGTTATACAGCTCCAATTCCATAATACTTTTGTACGGAGCAATGAAACGCTTGTAAGCACTCGCATTGGGATTTGCGAATTCATCCAAACGACCCACGAAAATGTCAGAGTACCCAGTCAATAATACAAATGCGATCACAAGCACTGTCATTCCAATTATGAGCAAAATCCTAAAATCAAACCGTCGGAACAGTAATAGTGCGTAGCCAACCGCGGCCAGGATGATGCCCGTCCCCGAGAAACTTAACACCAAAGCAACATGAAATAAAATCAGACGAACTACATTACCCCTATAAAGTAACTCCAATAAGATTGCCAGAGCGAGCGCCTTGGAAAAGAATGAAGGCTCTAAAAAAAATACTCCATTCGCCTTGCGCAAATTGCTTCCCCACTCGACCCATATATCATAGTTATACACTCCACGAATGAATTTCTCTGATACTCGCGACCAGACTAGATCGGACAAGCTAATCCCAACAAACTGGAGGGTATACTGGGCTATTCCGATGACAGCCATCACAACGATAACTTTCCGATACGTATCAACAAAGTACTTATACACCTCTGCTGTGTTTGCGTCCCACACAAAGATAAACGGTAAATACAAAATAATTATCCAAGAAAGTGAAATAAGCCCAGTTGAACCGGCGGCCATGTCGCCCAAAAGTGTACTCAGAACTAATATTGCGCAAGAAAGGAAAAATAATAAACTCTTATTTAGATCAACTTTAATTCGCTGCTCGTACAACAACCACGCAATACAAATATACAACACTAACTCAATCACTGGTATGTCAAGCGACGTAACCGACAACCGTTGAAAAAAAGTCATGCCTAAAATAGTTGACCATGCTAGTAGTTTTGCCGATAAAGGAATCACCCTTTGTTCAACAATCTGAGTCACAATGGTCGGTGGCACTGACGGTGAATAAGGGTAGGAAGAGATCATCTATTAAATCGGGAATGAAGCGTCGTGCTACACGAATAGTATCTAGCAACTATAACAATTCATAAAAACGCTTGTCCAACCACGCAAGCACAAACAACATAACTCTAACGTCGTTAGCTTGATAATGTGCCAAACAAGTTGGAGTCGACTGCCCTTAGATTGCCACTAGCGGCGCACCATCGTCAAAAGACTTTAACCGTTGAGGGAGAGGAATCCCTTCAAAACGGCGTCTCAACTTATTGTTCTTTGTTCGAGCCGGCTAACGGCGACGTCATCCGGGCTTAGTGGATCAGGGCGAACTATGATTCGTCAAGCAATAACATCAAGACATGATTAATATCGATGGATGAACCAGGAGTAGACCCACTGCCACTTACGATAGACCCGATTTCTCCAACGGGCAGGGCACCGAACAGTTGTCTGAATTTACTCTTCGATTTTGGAAATTGATCAAGGTTGTGTTTGAATCCAGGAGATCCATTGAAATAATTGGCATAAACTAGAGAACCTGGGCCCGAAGCGGGCAGATTGTTCAGCCAATTGTAGATATTTTGGATAAAAGCAGGGTTATCCCCCTTGCCACAATATTCCGGTTTGGTCCCTGGCGGGCATCCGGTGCCAAGTGGAAAGAGACCCATCTCCGAATAACTAACCGGTTTTCCATGACGAATGGCAAAATCAAGATGCGCCGTCAATATTCTTTCTTGTGCCTCCCAAGGTGGTCGGTCATAAAGTGATTTGCCCATGATATCGACATACGCATTCCCCGGATAACCCAACTCACCATACTGCTCGAAGTACCCATCACTACTATATTCAAATAAGAACTTGGCACCGGGGACACTCATCATGACGTCATGCGCATGCCGATATGCAGCAATGTACTCTTGGTGGTTTCCCTCTCGAAAAGAAAAAGGCGTAGCAAGAGCATCGCCTTCATGACCCAATCTTATAATGGCATCAGAAAAACCTGCCTGAATTAAATCATTAGCCACTTTCCTGTAGGATGCATCAAAATCGCCATTCGCGACCCTTATGAATCCATTTTTAATTTTTTGTACCCCCGTCGACGTCAACGCGTTAACGGTATTGTCTCCTGTATTTAAAGGCACTATCAAAGAGGGTCGCGCACGGGGTAATGTGCGCCACGCCGTAGGATTCACAAATAATCCGTTAGAAGACCGCTCAAATTCCTGCCAATTGATTCTAGCTATACCAAACGGCGCAAAAGACAGCTGATAACCTAACCAATTTTCGAAATCCTTATAAGCTTGCACACCGGTCGCATCACCGTAGCCCGGATAAATACCCATGTGCTTTTGCGTCAGTTCCGCAAACGACTGCACGGGCAGCAACAGCAGCAAAAATAAAGCAAAAATCAGATCAATGCGAAAACATTTGCACCAACTCTTCGTGTTAACCAACAAATACTTCTCAGCTATATCATAGAACCTATGCCCGATGTTCGCGTTTTGCATTGTTTGCTTTATTAGCAGCTTTATTAGCGTTAAATACTACTGTGATCGCATATCGATCAAATGAGGCTTGTCCTTTTACTTTTTACTAATAGCTATGAATCCAATATCTTCACCGTTATGTTCGATTTCTGCATCAAGTGTTTTTTCTTCGTGCACTTTCACCCGAATCGAGTTTGCCGTCTTGTCAGTCCATCTTAAATTTGACGGATTACCGCCCACAGTAGTTTGAGTGTTTGCTATAAAATGCGGCGCACTGCTGAAATGATCACCAAATCCGAATTTCTTGAATTGGTGATTAATATTAGAACGTTTTGAAACCAAGTAATTCAAGTTTCCGATAGTACCCGATGAAGGTGTCCAGGCTATATACGAAACTTTTTCCTTTTTAGCCGCGTCGTAATTTCCCTTTTTCTTATCTCTCTCCGATACAAACACTCTTAGAAAAAAACCATTCGCACCAACACTTTCAAGCCCGCATGATACTGGTACTTGATTTGAGGAAAAACCGACGACATTGCTCATCAATACCGTATTGTTATTGAATACAAAGTTATCGTCATAACTCATCCACGTTAGCTCTTGGTTGATTGCAACTTGTTTAGTCCCCGCTTGTATCTGAGCACCTCCATTCAAGCTGTAGGTTCCTGGCTTCGTTGCGATGTAACTTACCTGTTCAAAGTCATGTGCACCATTGTTGTCATCATATTGTTCGTCCCATTCCTGAAGCCTTATCTCGAAACTTGTCTTCGTGACGTTTCTAACTCGTACCAGCACAGCTTCGCCGCCATTGATGCTAATTCCTCGCGCCACCACAATCGGAATTTGCGTAAACGCATTGGAAAAGTTGATTGTTTTCCATCGATGATTAACATTGACGGTGTCGACCTCAACGTGGACTGAAGATCCGCCTGCTGTTGATCCACCGCTCGATGTCGATCCACCGCTTGGCAGGGCACCGAACAGTTGTCTGAATTTACTCTTCGATTTTGGAAATTGATCAAGGTTGTGTTTGAATCCAGGAGATCCATTGAAATAATTGGCATAAACTAGAGAACCTGGGCCCGAAGCGGGCAGATTGTTCAGCCAATTGTAGATATTTTGGATAAAAGCAGGGTTATCCCCCTTGCCACAATATTCCGGTTTGGTCCCTGGCGGGCATCCGGTGCCAAGTGGAAAGAGACCCATCTCCGAATAACTAACCGGTTTTCCATGACGAATGGCAAAATCAAGATGCGCCGTCAATATTCTTTCTTGTGCCTCCCAAGGTGGTCGGTCATAAAGTGATTTGCCCATGATATCGACATACGCATTCCCCGGATAACCCAACTCACCATACTGCTCGAAGTACCCATCACTACTATATTCAAATAAGAACTTGGCACCGGGGACACTCATCATGACGTCATGCGCATGCCGATATGCAGCAATGTACTCTTGGTGGTTTCCCTCTCGAAAAGAAAAAGGCGTAGCAAGAGCATCGCCTTCATGACCCAATCTTATAATGGCATCAGAAAAACCTGCCTGAATTAAATCATTAGCCACTTTCCTGTAGGATGCATCAAAATCGCCATTCGCGACCCTTATGAATCCATTTTTAATTTTTTGTACCCCCGTCGACGTCAACGCGTTAACGGTATTGTCTCCTGTATTTAAAGGCACTATCAAAGAGGGTCGCGCACGGGGTAATGTGCGCCACGCCGTAGGATTCACAAATAATCCGTTAGAAGACCGCTCAAATTCCTGCCAATTGATTCTAGCTATACCAAACGGCGCAAAAGACAGCTGATAACCTAACCAATTTTCGAAATCCTTATAAGCTTGCACACCGGTCGCATCACCGTAGCCCGGATAAATACCCATGTGCTTTTGCGTCAGTTCCGCAAACGACTGCACGGGCAGCAACAGCAGCAAAAATAAAGCAAAAATCAGGCTGAGAAATCTAGATATCCTTTGTTTGGCAGATCTATAAGAAACGTGAAACACACAATCAGAGGGTCGCTGGGATGAAATCATAAATTTAAACTCCTAAGTCAACCAAAAACATGTAGCGCTAATACCGCGTCACTATCATCCGGCACAGCACAAAGCTCCGGCGCCGAGCCGCCGACCAGCGTTTTGGAAAACCGACACCCCCTAGACTCAGTGGTCTTTCAAACTTTTGCCGATTTCTTATTCCTTACTCTACCACACACGCCAACAACAGCGGCAACCAAGAAATCCATGAGATCACAATTTTTTACATTCGTAGTTGAATGTGCAATACGATCGCTTTTGATAAAGTCGAGAAATTGCAAGAATCTACAACACCGTTGAGATTAATACTTGAATCGATTCGGTACAGTAACGCCCACATGTCGGTTTTCGGTAGGGACTCAAAGCATATTTCGTACCAAATGACGGTCTGATGAATTTAACGCACTCTTTCTTACCTATCACAAAGCAAAAAGTTCGATCACTATATGTGCAAAACGAGTGATTTAGCTGAAGTGACTAAAAGTGGAACGCTTAAGTGTCGCGAATAGGCGACACGTGTCATGAATAACAATGTTGGAGTAATCGTTATCTACGTGCGCTTTAAATCAGAATTTACCACCCGAAGAAATATGGTCAACTCGGCATTTCAAGAGAAAGATAGACTCGTTCATAACATACGTTGAGGTGGATCCACATAGAAATGCGCCCTCAACCACTAACTCCGTTCAGTAGTGGGAGAGTCGCCGCCTACTAATGCAATGAAATTAATTATCAACCTCCACTTGCCACGATTGTAAGCCGGATCCAATTGGATCGACGGTATCGATGAGTTTTCCAATACTGCGTTCACCACATTCGCATCATGTCATGCTGTGCAATAGCTAATCAACTTGACATAACCCTGTACCTGCCGATGATATTTGATTAACCACTTAAGTAGCGTGACTGGTCTGACTAATGCTAGCGTAGTATTGCTTGGCTTGACCGGTGTAGCTATCGCCGTACCGATACTGAGCCAATTTACGAAAGTCCACCATAGACAAAAGGGTACCGGTGACGCGACCACCTGATATTTTTATTTGTTTAATTGCGGTTCTAACGACAGTTAGTGGTGTTTTTGCCCAATGTATCACCAAAATCGTCATGTCTGCTTTTGCTGACAAAAACTTGGCATCGGACACGGCCATGATTGGGGCAGTGTCCAGAAGCACTACATCATAAACGCGAGAGAGTTTTGCTAAGGTGTAATCCATGGTCGACAGAATATCCGGCCGATAAAAACTGAGTTTACCGGAACATATGAAATCGGCGCCCGAATCGCGATCTTTGTGGACAACATCCACTAGCTGCGCCTCATTCATCAACAAATCCCCCAGCCCGGGTGTTCTTTCCACATTAAAAATGTCGTGAAAACTGGGCAGCCTTAGATCAGTGTCAACAATGATCACTTTACGGCCCATTCTTGCTAATGTACAGCCCAGAGCCGTCGCCATTGTGCTCTTACCTTCTTCCGGCAATGCAGACGTAATAAGGACCGTCTTACAATTACTCGCGCTCTCGGAAAGCAAAATACTAGACGCAGCACTACGTACAGACTCTGCCAAGTGAGAAAAGGGTTGCTCCAAAACAGTATTAACGACTTGACGTGTTTTTTCCTTGCCCAAACGCATAGTCGTTTTTATTTTCGGCACCATTCCATAGGTCGATATCCCCAGTAACTGCTCAGCCTGTTCACCGCTATAAAGCCTGGTATCCAGATGTTCCAGCATAAGAATCATTACCAAGCTGATAAATACTGCCGCTAGAGCTGCTAACATCAGGTTGATCCGTTTATTTGGCGACGACGGATCTTTCGGAACGGTAGCCCTCGACACAATGCGTGCGTCGGGTTGTTGAATGTCGATATCTTCCTGGTAACTGGTTTCTTTCGCACGTGTGAGAAACGTATTGAGGAGCGCCCGATTGGCTTCTGCCTCGCGTTCCAAATCACGTAGTTTCACTTCCGCGGAATTCGCTTCGGCGGTTCGTTGTTCCAAATCACTCAATCGTTGCTCGAGTGTTGCCACACGGGCCTGTGCCGTGATGTGCTCGTTTTCGATACGCTGAACAATATTGGCGATTTCAGCATTGATTGAACCTCTAAGATTTGCCATCTCCGTATTGAGATTGACCATTGTTGGATGCTGAGGACCGTACTCGGACGACAACTCCGCCCGCCGACGTGTGAGCTGAACTTCTTGTTCTCTTAAACTACGGATAAGAGTGGACTCCATAACTTCACTTATCGACCCCACCCCAGCGGCCGTTGCGCGCTCCGCCTGCATTCGCTCTACCCGAACAGCCGCGTCCGCAGCCATGGATTTGGCGGCGACCAACTGATTGTTAATCTCCGCAATTTGCTGTGAAAGTAGTGTCTCGCCTTTAGCGCCTAATAACCCAGACTCTGTACGGAACCGTTCAACTGTTTGCTCAGACTCCGAAACTTTATCCCGCAACTGTGCAATTCGTTCATTCAACAACTCGGTTGCGGCGCGCGTCGCTTCAAGCTTGGAATTACGTTGTTCGAACACATACAGCTCACTAAAAGTATTTGCGATCAACGCCGCTTTGGCTGGATGCTCCGATAAAAACTCTACGCCAATTACACGTGATTGTTTTTTCTGGTTTATATCGAACCGTTTTGCTACAGATTTAACCACATCAACATCCAAACCATCATTTACTTCCTCTACTGCGTCTTCCTCCCGCCCTCCTACTAGAGCTCTTAGTAGATTTTTTAAGCGATCGGTGAACGCTTCTAGTTTTGTCGGGGGACGAAGCTCGCTATTAAATTCAGAGTCCCGCTCCAGATTCAGTTGAGTAACGAGTTTACTAATCAGGTCACGGGAAGACAGCACCTGAATTTCACTTTCAATGGCTGCAGAATCGACGGGTAGTTTAGCAATAACCTCTTCGACGTTAACGATGTTGGACTCGCGATCTTCCAGCATGATCAGTGACTCGGCACTATAGAGCGGTGTAATTCTTTGTACGATCAGAAACGTAATCACCACTGAAACGAAAACAGCTAAAACAATCCATAATTTGCGCCGCCAAATGGCTGACAATAAATCACTAAATTCCATTTGCTTTCGCACGGAAGATGCGATTTCAATCCGTTTATCGTTGGGCAGGCTGGCGAAATCGAGTTGAGTCATGTAATGACTAGCTGTGCGCCAAGTGTTCGTTGTATCGCAATCGGTGAGTTGCAGCTAGTGCACAAATTGTACCTCCTCAGATTTAATCAAAATCGCCGCTCAGGAACCTTTATGACATCACCAGGATATATCGGAGTGATTTCGGTGGTGGGAATCTCGCCCGCGGCTGGGTCCGTTGCCCGTACCACCTTTATTTTTCGCTTGTGCGCACGATAAGTATACCCACCTGCAATAGCGATGGCGGTAAGCACGGTAAGACCGTCTACGTAGGGATAACTGCCTGGCGATTTGACTTCACCCAAAATATAAAACGGTCGCTTCGTCAAGATTTCTACACTCACCTTGGGGTCTTTGAGATAGTTCGGCGACAACTTGGATCGAATCGCTTGTTCTAACTCGATGGCCGCAAGACCATTCGCATCGACATATTGAATGAGCGGAAGTGAGATCTGTCCACTACCATCTACCTCAAATTCCCCAGATAAATCTTGATGACCAAACACCGTGACCCTGACGCGATCACCCGGTCCGAGTTTATATTGGCTACTACCTTGAGCATGGCCTGCCGTGGACATTATCAACAAAAAAAACACGATGCTTAAAGACACCACCGCCATCGTCTTAAATATCCGATTGTGAATCATTTGAATCTAGGATTAGTTTCTTTCAACATAAAGCGAGGCCCAAAACAACTCCTACAATTGGCCTTTGACTTTGAAACTCAGAATTTGCCGCTGAAATTCCCGGTCTGCTTCTGTTTCGTTGCTGTCTCTTTCTTCAAAATTATAATCTAACAGGAAATAGTAGTTACGGTGGGCCATATACGTCACTCCGACACCTACCTCTAAGATATCTTCATCTCTGTCAATACCTTCATAGTCGTTATTTTCCGATGAAAGCCTACCATGCAAAATAATGTTTCGATATAACTCATGATCAACCCCAAGCCCTAGAATAGTCTCGAAATACCCCGAGGCCGGTGGAATAATCGTTTCTCTGATATCCCTAGTGGCTGTCAATTCGACAGTGGTTAATCCCGATGGATTCCATGTCAGACCAGCGTCAAACACGAACCCGTCGATGGTGGAAAGCCGATCATCGTCGTAGTCTTGAGATTGATTCCCTATAGCAATCTCACCGAACGTAACACCGGTTAAATCAAACTCCGCCCCGACGAGGGTTTTATATCCGGTCGAATCACGCTCGAAACCATTGTCATCAAATTTATCGTCGTACGAACGAGTATTCGGAATATGACGGAATAATAAACCGTAGCCCGGCTTCCAGTTGTACTTGATTTCAAAAGTTCCAGTATTCACGTCACGGTCGCGATCATCATTGTTAATTTCCCCCGATGGTGTGGACACATCGTCATAATCTATCTGGCTAAGCGAACCACCCACCCTAAACGACAAGCGGTTGAAGGTATGGCGGTATGCACCGGACAACACATTTACTGTAAATTCTGTGGGCGTCTCGCCTCTCACATCTTCAGGTGATGAACGGTCTTCGTGGCCACCCCTGATTCCCGCACTCCCGATGACACTGTTCCCACGGGATAAATCGTACCGACCATTGGCCGCCAACAAATAATCGTCGTAGTCCTCGTCACCATTATCGGAATAATTGCCAAATTCAGCGTTAGCTTTAAAATTAAGCTCGTGCAATCCCCACTGCGACTCAAATATTCCCTCAGGACGGATGACCAAAATCTCATCGCTTTCTTCTTCATCTTCAGTCGCAAAAATATTGTCATCAAAATCGATACCGGCTGTTATTGAAGGGTAAAAAAGAAAACCGCCCGTGCGCACACCCAATGGATCCAATTCTGGCCGCTCGCGACTCATCACGGTTTCACCTCGTTCAAGGTCCTGCGCGTACGCCACCAAAGTGTGGCAAAACACGCTCATCACTCCCAACGTTGTCATAATCGTTTTTATCATTTCTTCTCTCTTTTGATAATCCAAACACCACGTTGCCAAATTTCGAGTTGGCACACACTATAAGAAAGCAACTAAACTCATTGATTATTATGGTAAATTGCGAAGTTTACACAAATAACTGTTTCCACGCCACGCATCAATTTCCTGAATCTCTAACAACTCTCTTTGAGGCAAATCAAACCCAACAAATCGCGGGACCCGTAAGCTGCAAGCTTGTCGCTAAATTACGACGATTGTCCAGAGAGGACTTGACTAAAAGCGAGTTCGGCAGGATTTAACCATTGCTTTACAGCACTTCGAATAATGTCTAAACGCGCACTAGTAGTTACCCGCGATTTTCCCTGGCCCCAAACCGAAGGGGCAATGCAATATACCGTGCAATTATTGCGAGTAATCGAGCCACATTATGAAGTTGTGGATGTCTTATGCCCAGAACCGAAACCCGAGTTGTCGGTCGAATTTTCTAACGAATCGCCGAAGTTAGATTTTCATTTCTATCTTGTTTCGCCCCCGTCTACGGTCAAACAGCTTTTTTCCACGTGGCCCGCGGGCTGCGTCCGGAATTCTTCCGGGGATGGACATGCCACACTCCAGCACCTTCTATCAAAGCACCCCCAACTTGTTGTCATTGATCATCACCACAGCGCGTGGTCAACGCCAGCAATTGAGCAGTGGAAGTTTAGGCATCCGGGCGCCAGGATTGTATATGTCACACACAATGAGGAATTCTCCACTCGATTATCGATCGTCACCAGTGAAATTCTAAAACCACATCGGTCAGCAGCCCATCTGCTCGACGCAATTCGCTCTTACATTCTTGATCGACGGGTAACCGAAATGGCCGATATAGTTACGTGTATTAGCTCTGGAGATGGCGAACGTTATAGAAAACTTTATGGAAAGAACATCGTTGTTTTTTTACCAAGCTACCGCGGTAATGTTATCGTCTCACGGACCATAACTAATGAAACTGACAGACGTATTTGCATCGTTGGAAGTTTTGTCTGGGCTGCCAAACAGAGAAACCTGGAATCGTTTCTTAGTACCGGCTACAAAATGTTCCGGTCCAACAATATCCAAATATCCATCGTCGGGAAAATACCTTCTGACTATAGATACAAACTGGAAAAAAGATGGAATGGCGTGGAAATCACAGGAACAGTCGACGACGTCGAGCCATACCTTGCGCACAGCCGAATCGGAGTTATCCCAGAACAGGCTGGCGGGGGATTTAAACTTAAATCATTGGATTACGTATTTAACCGTGTCCCCATCTATGCCCTGCGCTACGCAATCGTCGATTTGCCCTTAGAACACGGTGTTTCCGCTGCTATGTATGAGAACATGAACGATTTATGTAAAGGCATCGTCCGAGATATCGACGACTTCGATCTGCTAAACCGCTGCCAACAGCAGGCGTTTGAGGTTTGCTCGTCATTTTTAGACACAGATCACGGAGCAAAGGTATTTACAGAAATATTGAGACGATAGATGACCCTATGAACTTTTAATCGTGTCTGCCGACCGAGAGCACCCAACGCACAACGGACATTCTATTGCGGTCTTTCCAGGAGCGTTTCGGCCACCACATGTTGCTCATTACACTGCAGTTCAGGATCTTGTATCGAGACCGGACGTGGACGAGGTTGTTGTTATCATTGCCAATCGCCACCGCAATATTCCAAGCACAACAAAGGTACTTGATACCGATGTCGCAGAAGACATATGGCATATTTTTCTTCAAGACACCGATAAAGTTCGAGTCGAGATTGCGCCCGGAAGTGCGGTGAAACATGCATTCAGTTACCTTGAGCGAGCCGAATACGGAGACAGTATTTTATTTTGCCTCGGCGAAGCCGATTTCGCAGAAGGTGATACACGTTTCGAAAACCTGAGAGAGCTCGTAGCACGAAAAGACATTCACGCAAACATCATTGCTGCACCCACAGGACACTTGCCAATTCGGGCAACTGCGCTGCGTGCCTCCTTAGTAAAAAAAGACGCCGGAAAAGCAATGTTTATGTCCGCAATGCCTGCCAATTTATCTGATTCACAACGTGAAAATATTTGGCAGATTTGTCAAAGTGGTATGAAAGATTCGAGCGAAGTTACCCTGAATAAAGTACGTGTCCATTTGGAAGATGCGGGATTTGAATGTTCTGAACTTGACGTGGTAAAACCAGGAAAATCGGACGAAGTTTATCGGGCAAAACTGACCGACGGTGCGCGATACTTTGTAAAGTACGCTAACGACACAGTAAAAGCCGCAAAACTGACCGACCCTTCGAGTCTCAAACCACGTCAACGATTATCGGTTGAACGGCGCGCAATCAAGTGGATACGCGCGAACATACACGACAACAGCGAGGTGCCAGAAGTCGTATACTTCAACAAGGAAAACAAAACGTTGATGTTGAGTGAAGTCTGTCCTGGCGACCACACTCTGGAACGCGACCTTGAGAGAGGCGTGTTTGACACTGCAGCCGCGCGGCGTGCTGCTCGTTTCATGGCTAAGTGTCACAACGCGTCGAGACAAGTCAATCCACTCTGGGGAGATCAGGCATCAGATATACGTCATTGGCAATCAATGTTGGCCTTGCGTCTGGATAACCATAATTTGAATGATTCGCAAGAGACGATACGCCACCACTTGAAGTCACTACATCGCGCTAGCGATACGGCACGGATAAATGGGTTCATGCATCTCGATTTCTGCCCAAAAAATGTTCTGGTTGGCAGAAACCGTATCGGTGTTATCGATCTGGAACTTAGCTCTAGCATTGGCGACCCAGCTTATGATTTGGGTTTCTTTTTGGGTCACTACGTTGTTGCGGGACTTAACAGCTCTTCGCCGGTAGACTGCCAAAAAGCACTTCAAGTGGCGGTTAACACATATCAAAAGTTAAATATCTCTACTTGGCCAATTATAAGCCCCCGTGTAGTTGCGTTTGCCGGCGTAACAGTGTTGTATCGTTGCGAAAAAGGAAACGAAAGTATTTCTAGGGAGGGGAAGTTAATGACAACAGCGTACGGCCTACTATCAATGGGACACCATGGTGTCGGTCGGATCGATGAAATTCTATGCGACGCCGCCGCCGGAAATCTCAGAAAACCGTGACTAATTCCACACCGCCATTTCCATTCTAACCCCCCTCCACTGTGCCTCCATACACCACTTCCCTGCTACAAGGAGAGGTTTTACGACGGGCGTAATGCGCTGTTGTGTTGTGAACGCGGATCTTTCGATAATGACGTTGCCGCCTGATTTAACAATACGGCAACCCGACATTTCCAATCCGGCTCCTGATGCTGGACGTAGTAAAGCGCCACTTTTAACGAAGCTAACGTGATGTTGATTGCTAGGCGTTTGCGCCAGGAACTAGGTACGAGTTGAAAATATTCCTGAGTAAATGTTTGTACGGCTTCTTCAATGATTGGTAGTGAAATTGGCAAAAGATCCGGCATTGCACGCAACCGCACTATCAAGGTGGCAGGATCGAAGACCGGATCACCGGTCCCAAAAGAATCGAGATCGATGAATAATGTCCGATTGCCGTCAATAAAAATATGATCCGCCTTGAAATCCAAATGCACCGGACAAGCGTCCACTATTTCAAGTCGCTCCTCTAGCGCCTTTAGTATCTCGCACGCTTTTTGCCTCTGTGACGGACAAGCCCACTGAATGAAAGCGATTGCACGTTCAGCTCTGGTGAGCGCTGACTCCGGCGTACGTGGTTCCCCATCAAATAAATCGCTTTGATGTAAAGCGACCATTGCTAGAGCAGTTTGCTTCATCGCATTTTTTATACCCTTCCCACCAATTAGTATCTGTTCTAAAGATTGACCACTTGCCTCCTCGAGTATCAAGGTCCGAAGCTCTGTTATATAGGCGACGGGGCGAATTGGCTCAAATAAGTGTGTTCGTTGCACAGTGGCCGCTTGCAAGCGCCGCAACAGTTCATAAGCCTGTCGACCACTGTCGTCACGATATAACTTTATATAAAAACATTTTGAGCTTAATTCACCATTCACGGAGTTTCTTGCCACCGTGTTGCATCGTAGTGTGACGCCTAAAAACGGCCGGTAACGGGTGGGTTGAACATCCCAGCGTCGCAACTCCCATCGGCCATCATCAAATTCTTCCAGTAGTAGCGCTTCCAGTTCCGGCGTGGGGTGATTCAGTATGCGTGGCAACGTGTCAAGATAACGGTCCAACGGAAAAATTTGAACCAGCATTCGCAGGTTGCGGATGTAGCACACCGGTTCGAATGGTTGCCATTCATCTGGGATTTTACGAATGACGGGTGAACGCCTTAGTTTCCGATATAGCTGTTCAGCGCGGTTATGGTCTGCGTAAATTACTCCAGTAACCCATTGATTGAGTGTTTTCCCGGTATTCGTTTCACGCAGACGAAGTTGATACAGTATGATTGAACGTTGGCCTTTGCGGTAGCGAAAGCGCGATACCTGGCACTGCTCTACTAGAAAACGCTTCTCTCCGGTCGGCCGCAACGATTTTTGGAACATGGACAACATTTTTTTCGCATTCCGCGCGATATCGAATTGCGGTAAAGCCGAATCAATGACTAATTTTTCACTTATCACTTGCAAATTCCAGCAGAGGTTCGCACACATGACGCCAGCGTGGCCAGATTGCATAAAGACACGCCAACCGCAGCAAGGAAGATTGGGTATAAGCCGCAACGCGTTCGCGAAATTCGCTGCTCTGACTTGGATCATAGGCATCGTTGAAAATGTCATCGGCACCCGCCACATTGAAGTTCCCCTGCAGACTGTTTAACGTGAGATGGGCGATAAAATTTCCGACATCCAACGCGGGATCCGACATACACAATGTATCGAAATCCAGCAATATGGTTTGGTCGCCGTCAATTAGTATTTGTTTTTCATAAAAATCCCGGTGCACGGGGGTTGATTCGAATTGCCTGCATTGATTGAGCCTATTGGTTACATCTAGTAACGTCTTTGTGACTGCATCCCCCAACTCAGGTACTAACAAACTGACAAAATTGACTCTTTCCCTTAGCAATTCAATCTCATCATCCACCGTATGTTGGTGGTCCAAGTGAATAGGTGCGCTGTGTAGTTTATTTAGTGCCTGTCCTGCACGCTGTAGCCCGTTTACTAAATAGTCACCGGATAACATGGATAAGGAAACAGCGTCTACATCTTCCATGAAGAGGGCATTCCATTCACCCAGATAAACTATCAGTTTCGGGATACGAATGGACGATTTGACATCGAACCCGTTCATCCATAACCGTTTCATGCAACCGTAAACGAATCGTCCGCGATCGGTTCGCATTTTGTAAAGCTTTAGAATAAACGTGTTATCAGTATTGCTCGTCAATGAGTTCTCATTCTTTCGCCCGCTAACACGGACAACACATCGTTTACCCAGACGATGGCTCAACAATTCCACGTCGATCCGGCTTGTTAACACATGGTCTGTTTGAAGTTTCAAGGTTCTCAGTATTTGCGCAATCAGTGCCGGTTCGCAGATGAGCCTGAGCCCATCGATACGTTCATCTAAACCCGGTAGCCGTATTAGTAATCCCAATCCTGGGATACAGCTAATGAGATCAGTTTCATCTCGGGGTAGTTGACCCCGCCGGCGTTTGCTCAGACTAACAATGGTCTCGTGACAACGTTTGGTAACATCCCTGCCTGCCCATTCCGCGAATATGACTTGATCGCGCTCACCCTCGCGGCCACATAAGCGCAATTCGAATTCAAACAGAATATCCCCGTTCTTGCGTGGATAAATGCGCGCTAGTTGGCAATCGATGACTTCAAGCGCGCGGTTTCTTGCATACTGCCAATGAGCATTCAACTGTTCGCACATGAATTGCGAAGACATGGCCGAATCTAATACCGTCCGCCATTCATGAGCGGCATCTTCGTCTAATCGTAGCAGTGGCAGTGCCATTAGTTAATGCTACAAAAACACTGGTGCTTATACAGAATACACAACCGCGGGCAGGGCTTGTGCAACCTCATCGATGTCGTCTATCACCTCTACGACCTCGCCGTGTTCGATTCTTAAAGTCCTATCCGCAGATTTGGCCGATAATGGATCGTGTGTGATGGTGATACATGTAGAATTTCGCACTAACCGATTGAGGGCGGCTTCAACTTCGGTCTTATTATTGATATCCAGTCCAGCGGTAGGCTCATCCAAAATAACAATGGGTGCGTTTCTAATCATTGCACGTGCGATGGCGATTCGTTGCCGTTGACCTCCGGACAGGCTGGCGCCACGTTCGCTGACAACCGTATCGTATCCTTCGGGAAGTTGCTCGATGAAATTGTGTGCGTTCGCCGCTTCGGCCGCTGCTATAATTTCGCCCTCACTCGCATCCAACTTGCCATAACCGATGTTGTCGCGTATTGATGTGTTAAACAGTATTGACTCCTGCAATACTACGGCAATCTGGTTGCGAAGCGATTCCAACGTATAACGCCGTATATCGACACCATCGACAAAAATACCTCCCGCATCAGGATCGTAAAAACGAAGCAGCAGATTGGCAATGGTGGATTTACCGGCGCCGCTTTCTCCCACTAATGCGACGGTTTCACCCGGTGCCACACAAAAGCTTGTATTGTTTAACACAGGCGATTTCGCCGGATATGAGAACGTAACACCATCAAAAATAATTTCGCCCTGGAAGCTCGGCGCCGGATATGCGTCGAAAGAGTTTTTAATATCGGGTTCTGTTTCGAGAATTGTGACCACCCGTTCACCACAAACGGTCGCCTTGGCCATACGGCTGGTCAGCCCTGCGAGTTTGCGAATAGGTTTATACAAACCGGTCAGATAAGCAGTGAACACCAGCAAATCGCCGGGCGTTAACACACCACTCTGCACTCGGGTTACGCCAAACCAAACGACTCCGGCTGTGCCCAATGCCAGTATGATTTGCACCAGACGATTCATTTGTTGCTCAAGCCGTGTCGAAACCAAACCGGCTTGCATACTCTTAGCGTTGTGACGGGAAAACCGCTCTTCTTCGTAGGCTTCGCGAGCGAATGCCTGAACAATACTTATGGACGACAGGTTTTCCGCCATTACATTAGTGATTTGACTTTCCTTGCGCCGCTGCCGCCGGGTGGCACCCTTGATATCCCGGCCAAACTTGGTAACCGTCATAGTCAGAACAGGCATGACTGCCAGGGCAATCAACGTTAGCTGCCAATCCATCCACAACATAATGGCTATCATCGCGATCACAGCCAAGGATCGATCCAAAATAAACATGGTCGACGTCACTAGTAATTCGCGCATCATACGAATGTCGCCGGTCAAGCGCGCAAGCAAATCACCGGTAGCGCTATGTTCGTGAAACGAATGAGACAAACGTTGCAGGTGCGCATATACCTGGCTGCGGATGGCGGCAACTACTTTTTGTCCTACGCTGGATAGCAGAAACGCCTGTCCATACCCAAACAAACCACTTAACGCAGCGATGATCAAAATGGACAATGCGATCGCGGCCAACAAGTAGTTCGTTTCGTGCAGAAATTCAGGCAGTGAATCGAGCAATGCCGGTGTTTTTTCTGACGAGACGAGGATAACATCGAAAACAAATTTCAGCGGCCACGGCTTAAGCAACTCCATCAACGTGACGCCCAGCATACATAACCCCGCCATGGCCAATGTAGTACAATGGGGTTTCACATGAGGTCCAAAATGCTTGAGGATCCGGCCGATCGCACTAAACTTTAACCGGTTGCGGTCAGGTTTCTTTTGATTGTTCACGATGTTGATTACACCTTTCCGAGTAACTTACATCAGGCCGCGTTTACAAACGGGTTGATGATAGAAAGTACACGTTGCGCGTTATTAATCCAGGTTTTATCCAAGACCGACTCACGCGCCCTGGCGCCCAGTTCTTCACATATATTCGAGTCATTCGCCAGGTACTCAATCCGGCGGGCTAGCGCCGCAGCGTCGCCGGGCTTTATCAGTAATCCGTTGTCACCGTCCGTGACGATCCGTTTAATTTGACCGACATCGCTAGCGATAACCGGTTTTCCTACGGCCAAATATTCGTATAACTTCAACGGAGAAAAATAAAAGTCCGGCAACTCAGGATACGGTGCCACCGTTACTGACATCGACCGGATGAGGGCGGGTAGCTGTCGATAGGACACCCAACCGGTCATAGTTACTTTCTCCTCGATACCCGCCCCGCTGACAAACCCTTTGATCCACTGCCGTAACGGGCCGTCCCCGGCAATGAGTAAATGCACATTTTTATTTTTTTGTTCAACCATACGAAATGCCTTTAACAACACTTCGATACCATGCCAAGGCTTAAGACTACCGACAAAGCCCACCGTGAATTGCTTCTTCGCTTGCGATGCATGCCGTAACACCGCGGCCGGGCGAAATCGTGTAATGTCAACACCGTTTGTCAACACGTATGTCCGGTTTTTAGGAGCGTTCCTTGCTTCGATATAGTCGCGGACTTCATCCGAGATTGCCGCCAGAGCATCGGCGTTGGCAAACACCTCTTTCTCTACGGCTAACGCTTCAGCGGCGAACTCCAATTTACGATAACGTTGTTGTTCCAATAATAGCGGCGAGTTAACTTCAACAATACTAGGAATATCCAAGGTGCGAGCAGCCCTCACGCCTGCCGTACTGAATAAACAGTACCGTTCGTAAATAAAGTCGAAAGGATTTTCACCATGCAGTTCTATTAAACGGGTTTTGATCGCGTCTGAAAGCAATAAGGAATGTTGTTCGCGGGCACGGGTCTTCTCGCGCCCCTCCAGTGGGAATGAATTCGTGTATCTTTGATCGGTTCTTACCTTAACGATATTGGCGTTAATTTCATCGTCTTGGGACCCACAACGCCCTGCGACAAGGGTGACATGACTGCCTACCGAGTTAAATGCATTCACCATCTCGCGCACATGAATGGACGCACCCTTGTTACCGAAAACCGGAATACCCCTATCCGCTATAACGTAGGCGATCCGCATCAATCATCTCCTGAGTGTCAAATTTCTCCCCTGCGGCCGAACGAACAAAATAATCCACTAGACTTGCAACATTCTTGGTGAGATCAAACAAACGTTCCGCCTTGTTGCGCGCCGCATAACCCATCGCGCTTCGTTGTGTTGGCTGATCCAAAACTCTTTCCATCGCATTTGCCAATTCAAGAGAATTCTCAGGCGCAATCAGCAAACCCGTCTCTTTGTGGTCGATGATTTCCGGAACACCGGCGACCCGTGTTGAAATGACCGGTAAACCCATCGCCATGCCTTCGAGTAAAACGGTCGGTAAACCGTCGCGATCTCCGCTGCTACTCACGACACACGGCAATACCACCGCGGCAGCACATCTCATATGTTTAATCAATTGTTCCTGCGGCGCGGCACCGACTAATTTCACTTTCTCTTTAAGATCCGCATCGTTGATCTGTTGCGCCAAGGCCTCGCGTTGCGGTCCGTCACCAATCACTTCGCAGCGAAAGGTGCAGCCACGTTGCTGAAGGATTTCGCACGCGTTAATCAGATACTGAAAACCCTTCTTCTCCACCAGACGGCCTACTGCAAGAAACAGATCGGATGGTGGATCCGTCGAATCAGGGTGGAAACGGGTCAGGTCGACGCCGTTGTAAAGTCTTCTGATCCGGTTCCGTGCCCACAGATCGGCGACTGTTCGCAAATGGTCGCGGTTGTAATCCGATACGGTAATAACGAATCTTGCCCCCGCTATCTTGCGGCGGCGCAGGTCGTTGTCTATGGTTCCATTAATATAAGTATGATATATGTCTCTCGCATGGGCGGTGAACGAAAACGGAGTTTGAGCAAACCGGCCGGCCAGTAATGCCACCGTCGTCGCGTTAGACGCAAAATGTGCATGCAAATGCTGAATACCGCGTGCTGTTGCAAACATCGCCAAGGTCGTGGCCTGCAAACACAAATGACTCGCTTGGGCCGGACTTTTGTCGGGGAAAAACTCGGCGAATGGAGGCTCACCGTCACAAAAACAAGACTCGATACCGATTTCCAACCGTTGTTCTTCGGATAGACCCGGTGACACTGTCCACTTCTTTAACCCACCACTACATGGCAAGTAGACAACTGGTGCTTGCAAAGTGTCGAGTAGTCTGTGGCGTGCTTCGGGCGGTGGTTGCATCAGTGAAAATACGTGGACTTCAACACCTTGTCGCTCCAATTCGAGCAACTCATTGAGAATAAATGTTTCCGAAAAGCGCGGAAATCGCTTTAATACATAACCCACTCTTAAGGGCTTGGGTTCTTTTTTGGGGATAATAGACGTCGTCATCTAACTAAATCCCCATGACATGATGCCGCCAATGTCTCCGCTGCACTCAACACATACACCAACGATTCATCGCGATGTCGTTCACTTAGTTTGAGCACTCGGCGTAACAACGCAGCGGCTCCATAAAAATTAACTAACTCAGGTGCTAACTGTCTGGAGGTCGACTCGAAATAACATTCGAGTAACAAATGTGTTAAATCATTAAATTTTTCGGTTATTCGATTCGTCACATCGCCAAAAGCGGTGACTAGATGTGCGATGCAATTTCCAATATCGCTTTCGGGAACGCCTATTGCCAAATCATCCAGGTCGAGCAACATCGGCGTATGGTTATCGGTGTCGAATATTACCTGCCCGACATGAAAATCGCCGTGTACCGGTACCCAACTCTCGATGTCATGGACCGGTATCAAACTTGAACCGATATTCCTCAGGGTTCGATACAAACGCCATTCTCTGCTTATACCAATAGCGGCGGCGCACATATTTTTGTTTTGTAACCTCGGTCGGATCCGACGGTAAGAATCGAACGGTTGCAGATCGGCTCTCTTTAGCTTACTCCGGTGGAGGTGCACCAAAGGGCTCAATAACGATGACCAAAACGTTTTTGGTACGGCGGCAAAACTCGAATTGCCTTTCATATAGCGCTGCAACAACTCGCGTCCGTTTAAACCGTCAATCCATAGCGAAATGAGTTCGCGGGTTGCGGGCTGAAATGTCAACGACGGGGTCGGCACTCCGGCACCGGCCGCCTCACGGCTGAGTTCTGCAAGCCGATATCCAACCAACACCGGTACATCGCCGAGGGCTTTCCGGGCGAATCCATCGACGTATGAAACCCGATTCACGCCACTAGGCTCCGGACTAAATTCGCGGCCGCAGCGGCACCCGACGATTCGAGATCCACCCGCAGCCGTCGTTGGGGTTTATTAATTAATTTAGCAAGCCACCTTGCAGATTGTTCTAGGTCGTTGTGCGCCAGACCCAAATCAGTACCCCAGCGGCGGGCACGCATATATTGATCGTCGTAAGTTCGCTCAATGGGAATCAGCAAAGTAGGTACGTCAGTTTCGGCGAGTTCCAACACCGAGTTATAGCCGGCCGTACTAATGACGATATCTGATCGAGAGAATAGATCGGGTAGGTTAGGCCCCGGTTGGATAAGCTCGTCTGCAACCATCATCATGGTGTTGGGATCGGTACGGGGACCAATGACCTGAGCGATTTTAAACGGCGATGACGTCTTATACCTAACGGACTCAATCAGGCATGTGACAAGAGTACAAAATTCGTCGCTAGTGTCTTTGGTGCCCCCGCCCCCTGCGACAATCAAAATTGTAGGAATTGATGAATGACTGCGATCGTTCCCGCTGGACGTGAATTCTTTTTCTTTACCATTTGCACGAAAAATCCAACCGACGTTTTCAATACGACGCGCCGGTAATTTTTTACAATTTGGCCGCCATTGCCCCTCCGGGTTGGGCACGATGACAAGATCCCAGGGTCGGTCTTTTTCAAGTTGAAAGCATTGCAGTTTTGAGTCCTTGGTTTCCCGCAGGATTAAACAAAGCGGAGCATCGATGTCCGTTAGTCCGGGTAATACGGCGGTATCCACCACGATGGAAGTCGCTTTTGACATTTTCAAACTGCGACTCATTTCTTTCCGGGCTCGGATCTTCGTTTTGCTAAAATAGCGGCATTCTTGCTCGGTTAGTCCAGCGACCGGTGCATTGGTCATCAACGCAAGCGATATTGCCGGCTGATTTGATCTTATTGCCGATGCGATGTTCGCCACGCGCCGCAAGTGCCCGAGCCCGCTTTTTCCGGTGGCACAAAACCAAATGGGGCTGTCGGTCGTCAAAAGTTGTACTCCATAGTTAAAACCACGCGATTCGCGGTCTCACCGTCGAGCTCTCCGAATGCGCTCCCCGCCTCAAAGACACCGGCAGAAATCTGAACTTCCCAATGTTTCCACTCCTCCAAAGACACAATAAGGTCCAGTTCTCTGCCGATATCCGTATCTTCACCCTGGGGATCGGCCCGTAAGCGACTATCACGCAGGAAATCCGCCGCCTCCACCTGACGATAATCATGGTAAACAAGATCAATTGAACTGTCCTCGAGCAATGGAAATCCCACTCCCAAAGTCAAGATTTCAAGATTGGATAACTGCGGTTCCAGCAACGCACCGTAGTATGGAAACCGTTCAACGCTGCGCAATTTGTCTTCATTGCCCTGCAAACCGGTCTGGCGGAAGGTGCGATCAACCGCATTATCCGGATCACTATCACTGGATGTGCGTGCATACCCCACTGTGATACGGGGCTCGCCTTTCAATTCCGTTTTCCATGTTGTCCCTAGATCCAAGGCCCATCCACGCACGTCGCGCGACTCGACATCGTCGACAACACTGTGGCCACCATCTATATCGTCGAAATCAATCACCGTCTCGTCACCACGCACTACCGCCGAGTCAAGCCAATAGTAAAAACGCCCCAAAGATTTGTTTTTTATCCGACCCATCGCACGCAAACCTAACCAGGTCAGATCCGCATCGACTTCATCTTCGTCGTCCTGATCGAACACGTCATCCTCCTGCGGCGTCGAGGAGTCATCGTTTTGACGCAAAAAAAACAACTCCAATTGTTGCCGCTCCGCCCAGTCCCAACGTCCACGCGCCAGTATGCGTTGCACATCGTCTTTTTCAGGCTCAATGTCTTCGTCAGTAGCGGTCGCCGCGAGTTCTTCGGCCAATGAAATTTCGAATTCGTATGGTGTGCTGTCGTAATGCAAACGTAAGGAATCGAGCCTTTCATCCCACCACCATTCCCGTCGATCGCGAATGGTTTGCCGACCGACTTGCATTCCAAAATCGCTGCGGAAAATATCGCTCGCGTAAAGCCAGGTTTGACCGCGACTCACAGAAGCGTCGGATTGTTTTTCGTTATCCTCACGCCGGATATCTTTGTCATATTCCAATTCCGCTTCACCAAAAAATACCAATTTGTCTCGAATCGGATATAAAAACTCAAGTTCCAAATCCGGGTCAAAAGTGATGCGGTCATCCGCCCGACCGGGCTCAAGGGTAAAATTCCCCCGCGAATCGATTTCGATGTCCACTTCACCGCCGATAGTGATCGGCCGGCCCAGGAATGGAATGGTTAACTGTTCTGCAGGTCTGTCTTCATCGGACTCACGACCTAATTCGGCTGCCCGCTCTTTAGCCGTTGCAGACGAGACCGCACCGCCGCCGGCCTCCGCACTTGATGTTTTCGGCTCACCGTCATCAGTAGCGGCGACAACGCGTGTCTTTTCAAACGTTTGAGAAAACGCAGGTTGTTGTTTCGATAAGGGTGCAGCCGATACCGTCGTACAACACAAGGCTGCGACAAAAACCGGACGAATTCGAAACATCCGGCTGGACACCAGATCGCTAACCCAGTCCATCTGCAAGGTATCGCGAAGTATCAGAGTCGTTCGACCTGATGGGAACAACCGTTGCGCTTCGGGTTGTTTTCTGACTCAACTCGTCCGCAACAACACGTTGAATTTTTGCCAGCCCACTGAGATCAATCGAACTACTATTCGTTTCAAGTCGGCCAGGAACTGCGAGAATGCTTTGCACTATTCGCATTAACTTAAGTGGAGTTAGTTGATTGGGGTGTATCATCTTTAGTAAATTCCGTTCCGCTAATCTCGATACACGCATCCATTGTTCCTGCACCGGCCTTACCCGTGGCACGACAACAGCCGGTTTCCGCAGCGTGAGGATTTCACAAATCGTGTTGTAACCCCCCATGGATACCACCACGTCCGCTGTGTTCATATAACTCAACATGTCATCGGTGAACCGCCTGAGCGTTAACTTCGGACGGTAACACGCAAACGCCTCTAGCCTTGCGTAGTGAGTCGAGTCCATCTCGGGCCCACACATCATCACAGAATGATGTGCTTGCTTCGGATTCAATCGACACAGCCCCTCCACATAACAAGACAACAACTGATAACCATCCTCACCCCCCCCCGCAGTGACGAACACCATGGGTTCATTTGACAAACCGAGTCGGCGCCTTATCTCCAGTGGTGAAACGTTTGGCTTACCGCGGTCGAGGTACCCACAAAATTCGACTTTGTTTCTAATGGGACTCGGAAAAAGGTATTCGCCGCATGCATCAAAAATTTCCTGCATTCCCACAACGAGGATACGGTCATAAAAATGATCAACCGCCTCATAGTAACCATTACGCTTCCATGCACTAATCGTTGCCTCCGGCGAATCCAAAATATCGCGCAATAACAGTAAAAATTTAGGGCGCTCAGATAGACCACCTAACGCCTGTACCGTTGTAGCCAACTCGTCGTCGAGACCAAACGGCTTTTTATCGACTATGACAAGATCCGGACCATAGTCCATTGCCGTACTTAGAATAAGATTTGCTCGCAGGCGAAGCGTATCTTGATAACTCAAATCTAGGCTACTCACCGCGTAATTGCCGTTGTTGGTGCGTTTTACACAAGGAAGTTTGACGTAATCGATTCGCGGCGAAATTCGGAATGTGTGCACCATCGGCGAACCGGATAGCAATAGCACGGATGTATTTTCATCGGCTTCCACCAACTCCGTCGCAATGGTTAACATTCGGCGAATATTGCCAAGCCCAAACGTATCATGAGAGTACATCAGGATACGTTTACTGCTGGAGACGAGCTGTCTTGAACACCCCTGGGTATCATCACGGCTCGTAGTTGTCGTCGACTCGTTGCCTGGAAATACATTTGCTCCTGTATCCGGTATTGCTGTCGGCGGTGTGTCGTCACCATTAAACTTAAACAGACTGTTAACGACGGCCAACATCCTGGAAAGTGGAAACGGCTTTGCGAGAAATATGTCTATCCCTAACGCCCTTGCTCGCCCTCTTTGACTGCTAGTGTCTTTTCCACTCATGGCAATGGCACGCAGGTTCGTGTAGTCCAACCGGATATGCTCAAAGAAATCGAGCCCGTTACAATCGGGCAAATTGATATCAAGCAACAATACGTCGATCCTTGCTTCGCGGAGCTCGCGGGTAGCATCCAGTACAGTCCCGGCAGTGCTAACGGTATATCCGTGTTTTGCCAAATATTTCGCGATATTCTTTGCTAATAAAACTTCATCCTCCAACACTAACACTTGTTTAGGTTCGCTATTCATTTATACAGTCGTCAGACATTTATCCATTAAGTCGAACCTTGAAAAAGCGAAATGCATGCCAAACAATGGTTACGACGGCCAGATCACTAGAAGCTTGTTTTAAAAAAGAAATCCCGCTTTCAAAACAAATCCAAGTGTTTTAACTTAAACTAGACTGCGGCATATAACCTGTTGAAATGGGTGATATAACCCCGGCGTCGTCATTACCGTGAACACGCGCGCCGTAACCACACAAAAGAATAACGAGTTATTTTTTTAGCAAGCGCATGAGTTGATCTCCGCACTAACTAACAGGACTCAGACTCTAGCGACGAATCAATCTTGAATCATTGGGCGTGTGTTAGAGAGCGCTGGCCAAATACAGCAGTAGAACAGTACAAAAGTTAGCAACGAAAGGATTGGACAAACGTCCAATCGCGAGAGGTCGGTAGCCTAAGCGGCTTTGCGTCGAGGGTTCACGACGGTTAAGTCGATGTTAGAACTAAGCAGGTCTTCTAGAAATGAAGCTGTGAATTCTGCCCGGTTGCCGGTATCGGATTTGGAATAGATAGCGGTTGCTTGTTGCCGCACGGTTTTTTCTTTCACACCGCGAAGACTGGCAATCTCAGCGAACGAATATCCCTTGATTATCAGCCAGGCTACTTCCGTTTCACTAGCGGTTAGTTTCCATTTTTCAAGTTGCCGGCGAATCTTGTCCCCTAATTGACTCTGCATTCTGCTGAGCGCCTGTTCACGTTCGTGCAACGCCCGGGTCAGACGGGCCCGGCGAATGATCTCCCAGGCAAACGCGAGTGTCACTAACACGAACACAACGGCTTCCAGCGCGAAATGGAACCGGTCTTCTCCCTCAGCAATGTCCGCTACCAGATCATAAATAAAAAAAGCGGAAGCAAGACCGAGTACAACCTTGGTTAAGGTGGAAGCTAATGTGTGATTAGTACCATTCATAACTTCATTGTCGTCCCGAACGCTCAACCAGCGGGTGCTTGTTCGTATAAATATAGTCGCCCATGATTTATTTCATTATAAACAATTCTATGTGAATACATACTTAATTGCATTTTATCCGATTTTAGGCTTCCACTATTCAATCCGTGGAAAAAGTCGCACAATCCAGACAGATGGTTCTAGTTGTCCGAATGTTCATTGGCTCAGCGAAAATCTAATTGAAATTTTTTTGCAGACCAAGACTCGTGATTTATATCCAATTTCGGTCCTGAAAGATTGTAAAGTTGACCTCGACCAACTTTAAGTCATCTGGGTTACATAAAATGGTTTTTATCAGGAAGATTCAATTCCTTAATCCATGTCAACGCAATTTTGGACGGGCTGGCGTTAACTATGGACCGCTCGTCGCCACATTCTAGTTTCCGGTTTCGCCCAATCCAATCGATTCCAATACATGCCACAATTTGTTTTTCGCCATGAAAGACGGCTATGCGTCGAGCAACACGAATCACACAATGAACTCCTACATTTTATACAGCAATGCGTAACGGTGCCGCGATCCAAGCAACGAGACAGATTGGGTCTTAGATACGATCCCATCATTGTCACTCGCAATCCACTCAATATCGCCAATCGCGATAGAGGAAAGATGCGCTGATTTGTTACGCAGCTTACGTGAAACAGCCGTCAACGAGCTCCGTTCACGGAATGAAACGATGACGAAACTGCGGACAACTCTTAACAGTTCTTCCAAGAACGCTGTCTTCAATCCAATGCTTGGGAAGTGATGCAACAATCGTGCGCAGACCACCCCATCGACGCTCTCATTGGCAAATGGTAACTTAAACACTGATACCGTCAGCCAAGCCCGATCATTACTCGATGGCGGGAGCTCTGCGCAATTTAAGTATATTTGCTGCAGTGATGAATCTGCCTCAATCAAAAGATCCGTTCATCGGCAATCGGAGCGCTCAATCGGCCGAATCCACATGGAATATCGAGCACTACAGTGGACCTGGATACACTGCGTAGCAGCCGTCTCAATATAGTTTTTTCTTGATATGTCCACCAGACATTTTGTGGGCGCTTGAATGAGGTCTGATAAGCGGTCGCGATATGTGCGTGCTCAAACTTGTGCTGATACCGTTCGTGAGCTTCTGCGCCCACTGCCTTGTCATCACCCTGAAAATGTAGCAAGGGTACTCCATTCGACACCCCGTATCGCCGGTTGCACTCCTAGCAACGAATCCTCAAAAGATCAATGCGCAACGGCCCGTGGCAATGGGGACACGCCATGTAAGGTTGAAGATTTTGTAAGTTATGATTACGTTGGTAACTAGAATTAAAATTAGAACGTGATTTTGTTGCCATCAACGTGCTTCCAGCCAGTAACCATTGCTTTAAGTAATCCTTCTTTACGCCACAGATCGGCGGTAAAAATAGCCGCGACATGCACCACGACGAAGATCTGGGTAATGTCCGCCACCGTTTCATGTAGGATTTCCACCCAATCGACCCCCCAAAACATATCCAGCCCTGTCATCCAGCCCGAAATACTCAACGTGATGAGCAAGCTTAGCAACATTAGAATCATCAAACTGCCGATTGGATTGTGACCCACCACCATCGTGGGTTGATCATTCACTAGCCGCGACAAATATATCCTGACTCGTCGCGGCGTAGGAAAAAAGTTGTCAAATCGGGCGTATGGGGAGCCAATGACTCCCCATACCAGGCGCATCACAACCAATGCTGCGAGTGTGTAACCCACCCAGTCGTGTACACTGCCACTCTCTATGAGCCAGTAGTTGGCGAGAAACAACACCGCCACCGACCAATGAAATAGCCGGACAAATGGATCCCACACTTTGATTTGCATTAGCTTTCGATTTCCTGCTTGACGATTTCACCGTTAACGGGGTTGAAATAAATTTCAACCTTTTCGTTTTTGGCATTACGGCCGTATATCTCATAGCAGGTGTCGTCGATCTTAAATCGATCGATGACAAAGCCTTGATCCAGGATCTTCTTTTGCATGTCCGCTACCGACATCCAGTTTTCCTGGGATTGGTCGGTGCATTCCGGTCCCGCCATAGCGGCACCAGTAAATAACGAGCCGGAGACTAGGACAGGTAGTACGATTCGTTTATACATGGGTTGATTCCTCGTGTTGACGAATGAGACGCTTAACTTACCCCCTTCCCTAGTTGCATCCATCCGACGTTCGCCGCAAAGACCGCGTTAAATTACTTCTTCTAAGCGGTACAAACGTCTACTTTAGGCGCATAAGACAAATGCCCTATTGCTTAAATCACAACATATTAGCCATTACGCCTTCGTTCCGTGGTAAGTAGGGTTATCGCCAGGATGACAGATTCGTTGAGACTGAAGTCGAAGGGTGAATGGGGCGTGGCCGACCCCGTTTTGGAGACGGCAAGAAAAAAGATCTTATGAGAGAGTGTTATGTTACGGCAGGCAGACGCACTGTTGCTGTCGTTCCCTGATTTTCGATGCTTGAAATATCCAGTGTTCCATCAAAGCGCTCTACAATTCGCTTGGCGATAGCAAGCCCAATACCAAGCCCTCCTGATTTGCTGGTATAAAACGGTTTAAACACCTTTTTTAAGTCGTCGGTAGAAATACCTCGGCCGGTATCCGAAATCGACACCTCCAGGGTCCGGCCGTCGAGGGAAATTCCATCAATAATGGACAGCTCTCCACCACCTCGCATCGCTTGCAGGGCATTCTCTATGAGCACATTGAACACCTGAGTCAACGCAGCCGCACTGGCCTGCACTACTGGTTGATGACGATCCACAGACTCTCGATTTAATGTGACATGCTGCTTTTCCATGGACTCCCGGTACCCTTTCAGACAATCCGACACGACGTCGCTAATATGAAGCTGCTCTATTTCACCGTTGGAAGGCTTAGAATAAACCAACAAATCGCGAACCCACTTCTCCAAACGATCTGTTTCGCTAACAATGTCTTTGAGCGATTCGTGTGCTGCCTCAACCGATCCATCCTCCAACGCGACTTCGGAAGCGGAACGAACCGATGCCAACGGGTTTCGAATGGCATGGGCGACCGCGGCAGACATCTCACCCAGTGCAAGCAAGGTTTCCGATTCCAGCAACCGCTCTTGATGATGTTGAATAATTTTATTTCCGCGCCGTACTATCCAAAATAATACTAAATATACAAACACGCCCACCAATGCTGCTGCAATCCAAATCGAGTGCTGGCTGTTGTCAACCGTTTTAAACAACGCTTGAGGCGACTTATACAACTCCAACACACCGGCAACCGTTTTCCCGCCCTCCGTCCATATCGGAACATAGTTTTCAATATAACGGGTACCCGGTTGCGGAAAGATCTTGTGCTCAGTTTTGTCGGTGTCCTCTGAAAAACTAATGTGCGCAATAGCATTGCCCGCAAGGGCATGTCGTAGCTCGTCATTGTCTGCATAGTTTTTTCCGATGTACTCTGGAATGCTCGACCACACCACGGTCCCGTCGGACTTATAGATGTTCACGCGTGACACCTCAGGCATTTTCGCGAGGCGTTGAAAATATTCGTCGAGACCCGCGTTCGCTTCGTGTGATTGGCCCGGCAACACACCCCTATCCCCGGCCATATAGTGTTCGATAGCACTCTTCGGATGCGCATCAGGCGGTAGTTCCGGTCTGTCGGCCACGTGCCGCGCATTGGCATCTTCCACCACACTGGCGACAAACTCAGCGGTCACTTCCACATCGCGCGCCAATATGCTTGCGGTTAAAATTCGGGACACCCAAATCGCTGCGACGACGCTAACGGCTACAATGACCGCCAGAGATAACCCAGCGAACCAATACAATAGATGAAACGGGCGTTTTTCATCGGTAGAAGGTAGATTTGCGTTATCGTTCACGCCCGCTACCCCGGTGTGAAACCTTTTCAACAACTGTAATGCTGACATCCGTTTTTCCCACTATTACTTTACACCTATTCTGTCCATGTATTCGCTGTCCAACAAGCGAGTTGGTGGTTTACCCAAAGTGATTACGACCTCAAACAGAGACGGATATAACACCATGAGGGAACAACGTAAGTAAATTAACAAATCACTTGCATGACCTTGCGCTCCAATAACCTCTCATCCAAATAAATTGAGACCTTCCATTTGCCGATGAATTCCCGCATACCTAAAGCGGGATCAACGATGCTGGTGATGGTACCCCATTGGGGCCTATTCAACTTTAACCAACTCCAAATTTTTTGATCACCGCCCTCGGTATAGAACACATAACGGGTTTTCTCACGGGTTTTACCGCCAGGCTCTTTCCACTCGACTTCGTATAAATGTTCGCCTTGATCGAGCTGTGTAGCCATGGTAATCGCGTAAATCGTTTCCGAACAGTCGAAAACCGCGGATTGATTATCTTGATTTTCCATTTGGAGATTCTTCATTTCGTCATCCAGATGGTTAGACAGTAGCACCCGGAGTGGTGATGACGAGTTCGCCGATGCAGTCGTCACTGACGGGGCAACAAGGCCAATGACACCAATGAAAACAGCGATCCACCTCACAATCTCAGATTTACACCGGCGAACACCGAGTTTAACAAAACGTAGAAATATGGTTGCCGCCAACTTCACTCCTCCTTTAGACGGGGGCTTTACCACGAACGTTGTGCATGAGATGAAACGAATGACCCGATACCAATGGTCATCACTAACTAATCGTCATCATCGTCTCCGGAAGAACCGGATGAACCGGATGAACCACTCGACCCTGAGCTATCGGATGAACCTGAAGAACCACTCGTTCCCGAACTTCCGGAAGTGCCGCTTGTACCTGCTGAACCACCTGTGCCGGAGGTTCCTCTCGTACCTGAAGTCCCAGAAGTGCTTGAAGTTCCTAAAGTACCGCCGCCCGATGTTCCGGATGCGCCACCAGCGCCGGCGGATCCGCTTGAGCCTGCCGCACCCAAATTGGAATTTGAACCACTACCCGAGGAAGAACCGCCGCCGCCGCAGCCGGCTAATGCACCAAGACCTAAAATACTAATAAACCCAAGTAACTTTCGTCGCTTTATCATTTCTATTTTCATCGTATGTCCTCGTAGATAAAAAACTCGACAACCGCCCAAAAATCCCTGGCTTTCCCAACAACTGGTGGGTCTTAACCAGATACATGATTTTCAGATCGGATGAATTATAAATGGAATAAAGTTCCATTTCAAGTTATAATGACAAAAAAGTCAGGTTTCAGCAATTTCATCCACGGTTAAAATAGCCGGATAAATGAGCAAACAAGGGGTCAGCGACGAAGATAAACACTTGATACAGGCCTTAACCCGTCTGTTACGTCCCCTCATTCGCTTTCTGTTGTCCAAAGGTTTCACCTATGTGCGGCTTGTGCAAATTATTCGCCCTCTATACGTAAATCTTGCCGAGCAAGAATACGGCAAAGATCAAGCACCGCTGAGTGATAGTCGAATTAGCGTACTCACGGGTTTGGCTAGGAGGTACGTGAAAGAGCTAAGGCAGCAGCCGGTCCCCAGTGACCCTGCCACATTGAAAGCCTCTCCCAATACCAAGCTGATAGCGGAGTGGATCACAAATCCACGCTTTCTCGACAAACGCGGAGCCCCGCGCAAACTTGATCGCGTCAACGAAAAAGACGACAGCCTACCCGACTTCGAGAAACTCGCCAGTATTGCCAGCAATGACGTCCATCCTCGAACTTTGCTGGACGATCTCATCGAGAAAGGCATGGTGAGGGAAACGGCGACCGGGAAACTGGAACTGTTATCGAATGCATACAAACCCGATAAACATGTAAATGAACTCATCGATTATTTTGGGCAGCACATGCATGACCACCTAGCGGCAGCAACCAATAATCTCCACACCGATAAAGCGCCATTTTTCGAACGAAGCGCGTTTCAAGAGGGTTTGTCTCCACAATCAGTGGAGACGCTGAAGAAGTTCACCGATGAGTGCGCCATGCAAATGCTCAAATCCGTCTACGCCAAAGCGGCAGCATTATCCAAGGCCGATCAAAACCGTGAGGATAATACGTTTCGATTCCGGCTAGGTGCTTACTTCTATTCAGAGGATGAGAGCGACGAATATGAGCAAAGTGAAAAGCAACAACACCAAAGAGCTATCAAAAAGAAACGTTGATGTCCCTGTTCGATTTTTTTAAGCCCGAGCCTAAAATTCAGGTGGATTTCAACGACGGTCCTTGTGTGGAAATCGTAGAGGATGCGGGTACCCATCGGGTGGTAATGCTGGATGGAGACTCCGTTATCTACGAATCGCACATTCGAGGAAACCAATGGACGCGAGCGCATAGAAAGTATTATGCCGATTGGAAACTCCAGGTATTTCGAAATAACTCAAGAAAAGTTTTCGAACATGAGTTCGAGTTACAAAACAGGACCGTTCGAGTTAACATCGACTCAAAGAGTTTAGGTGATACTTTGGCATGGGTGCCCCAAATTCAAAGATTTTCGGATCGACACCCGAATAGCCAAATCTTTGTTTCCCAATTTTGGAAAAATCTTTTTGATGAGTCTGCGTATCCAAATCTACACTTCATCGATCCCGTTAGCACCGTGGAAAATTGTTACGCGACTTACAACATTGGCTATTATTTTGATAATACGGCGTGGCATCACCCAACCGATCCCAGGACACTACCCTTAGGCCAAGTTGCAGCCGACATTCTTGGCGTTCCGTTCATTGAGGAAAGACCTATCCTCACCAGAGTAAACAATGTTCGCAACAAAAATCAGCGACCGTACGCATGTATTGGTACCGCATCAACGGCGGAATGCAAGCATTGGCTCTATCCGGGCGGATGGCAAACCGTTGTCGATTACCTAGAACAAATGGGTCTGGACACAATGGTCATACAAAAAGAGGAAACAAACCTCCAACGAGTAAATGATCAAACTGGAGAGCGATCCATTGCGGAACGGATCGGACAGTTACTCGACTGTGAGTTTTTTATTGGGCTCGGCTCGGGATTGTCATGGTTGGCCTGGGCAGTTGGAAAATCCGTCGTACTCGTTGCGGGATTCAGCGAGCCTTACACCGAATTTACTCAGAATTGCGTAAGAGTTATCAATCCCGCTGCGTGCACGGGCTGCTGGAACGACACGCAATATAGTTTTGACCGGGGTGACTGGTATTGGTGTCCTCGTCACAAAGGCACTAACAAGGAATTCGAGTGCGGAAAATCAATTACACCCGAAATGGTCATTCAAGGAATTAAAGATATTATGACCACCAGCAATAATATGAACTGACCCTAAAAATACCGGCACTTCAAGCCTTACCGCAAATCCTAGTGGACCGAATCCGTATGCAGGTGACGACGTGTTAATCGTCGCCGTCATCATCTCCGCCTGAACCTGAAGAACCTCCTGATCCTGACGAACCGCTTGATCCCGACGTACCACCCGTACCCGATGTTCCACCGCTACCCGACGTTCCACCTGTGCCTGCTGTTCCACCCGATCCTGATGAACCACCCAATCCCGATGAACCGGACGAACCAGATGATCCGGATGACCCGCTCGATCCCGATGAACCGCTTGATCCGGAGGTTGTAATGACATCATCTGCCGTTGCCGTAGTGCCACGTATCCTTACATTTCTGAGCGTGACTGAACCACCACTTGGCGCCTGCACCCCGATTGACGATCGGACGCCATTTGAATTGAATACGACGCTTTGCGGCCCGGATGGAACATCACGCAATCTAAAAGCACCATTTGCATTTGTTGTCGTACTTTGTCCTCCCGCGGAAACACTTATACCACCGACGCTGCCTGTTACACTATTAGACACGACGTTGCCATTCACCAACGCTCTTCCGGTGGCGACGATTCCTCCGGATGACGTACTGCCGCCCCCACAACCCGTTAGCCACCACGGTAAACCACCACCCAATAAACTGAGTTTTATTAAAAGCCGCTTTGCTTTATTCATGGTGAATATCTTTTAATGATATTTCCGATGCGGCGCATCGACCGGCACATTCGCCCGAATTCCAACAGGCGTTTAATAGTACTCTAAATTTCAAGGGCATGTTATTGACCACACCGTGCGACGACCGCAGATTTAATTGATAGAGGCACGACTTTGCAGTTCACTTCATAGAGTTGCAATCTCTGCCGACACGCACGCAACGCAATAAGTAACCGAATAACAACTCGTAGGTGCGAAAAAAGAATCTGAACATTGACGACAAACGCCCAGATTCCAATTGGTTGACATCTGATTTCTATAGAGTGAACCAACTCTAAAGGTAGACGCTGCTTCGCGCCTAACTAATCATCGTCGTCATCGTCAGAAGACCCTGATGATCCCGACGACCCGGAAGAACCTGAAGACCCGGATGATCCAGACGAACCCGATGAACCGGAACCGCCGCTGGTACCTGACGTTCCGCCCGTGCCCGATGTGCCGGCGGTACCCGCCGTTCCACCTGTTCCCCCAGTACCGGCCGTTCCAGCCGTTCCCGCGGTACCAGCCGTGCCGGTAGTTCCAGAGGTACCACGAGTTCCTGAGGTACCCGATACACTATTTGAGCTCGATGAAGTACTACCGCTGGATGTTGAGCCGCTACCAGAATTTGAGCCCGATATACCCTGGCCCGTTGCCAGGGAACTGCTGCCGGTACCCGATTCTGACGAGCCCCCGCCGCAGCCATACAAGCCGCTAAAAACAAGCGGCAAACCCCAAAGACTTAACATGCGGCGTATGCGATTGATTCGTAGTTTGGTTTGCATTTTACGTAACTCCAGGGCTTATCTTTACCAGTTCTAAAGCAATAGTCGTGCCATTCAACAACCAGCGTAAATTGGTAATATATTCACCGACCGGTATTAATCCCGCCGACCGACAACTGGGGGCAATCCCCCACAATTGAGTAAAATACCCCAGCTTGAACTCTTTGTGTACCTAATTACCGGGATACTATAAGAACTTGCTGAACTAATTGAGAACAAATACCTCCTTTTGCCTTATTGATGCAAAAGTCATTCACGGTTACGAATAAACGTTCGGATAACAAGTCGGTTGCAAAAATGGCGCCTACAGCCTGACGAGTCCAAAAACCGCGTCGCTAATCACGCTTAGAATATTGTACTTAACAGAACTTGTTTGATCACAGAAAAACGATCAAGATGTAAGATTAATAGTTTTCTAGCGATCTAACTAAAGCTTGGTAACTCATGACGCATTCTGTACTTATTGTTGACGATGAAGAAATCTTTGCAAAGAACGTAAAACGCTATCTTGACGGTCATGAATACGACACACAGGTTGTCAACACAGGCAGCCAAGCACTCGAAGCATTGGATAACTTCAAACCCGATACGATCTTATTGGACTTATATTTACCCGATGGTACCGGTCTCGACATCCTCTCTAGAATAAAAGAAATCGATACACAGGCCAGAATCGTCTTTATGACTGGTAGCGGCAGTGTCGAGACTGCTGTGGATGCAATGAAAGCAGGCGCTGAAGACTATTTGACCAAACCACTAGTCCTGGGCGAATTAAAATTATTGCTTGATAAGTTAGTTCGTAGTGAACGCAGAGACAACGCCCTTGCCTACTACCACAACAAAGAGGCACAGCAAAGCGGGCTTTCCACGTTGCTAGGCAATTCGGATGCAATAGCCAAGGTCAAATCACGAATTCACCACTTTATCGAATCCGAGCAAAACTTAGCCGACACAACCCCTCCACCTGTATTAATTACCGGAGAAACCGGCACAGGCAAAGATCTCATTGCACGCGCTTTTCATTTTGACGGACCACGGTGTGATAAACCGTTTGTCGAAATTAATTGCGCGTCTATTCCCGCCCAATTGATGGAGGCGGAGTTGTTTGGGTTCGAACGTGGCGCTTTCACAGATGCCAAACAGCGTAAACTAGGATTGGTGGAGAGCGCTAATGGCGGCACGCTGTTTTTAGACGAAATCGGAGATATGGAGATTTCCTTACAGGCGAAATTGTTGACCCTGCTGGAACATAAACGCGTACGCAGAGTGGGCGGACTGCGCGATCAGTCTGTCGACGTACGTATCGTTGCCGCTACTAATCAAGACTTACAAAAACTCATCGATGAAAACCGCTTCCGTCCAGATTTGCTCTATCGTTTGCAAGTATTGCATATCGAGTTACCGCCGCTGCGTAAACGCCGTGATGATGTAGAAGAACTGGCTGAAAACTTTCTAAGCTTGCATGGCAAGCGATATGGGAAAATCGGCTTGTCTTTCTCGGATAAAGCGTTGGATGCTTTGACCCATTATCATTGGCCAGGTAATGTCCGTGAGTTACGCAACATCATCGAACATGCGGTGTTGCTCGCCGAATCCACTGTGATTGAACGTGAGCACCTAACCATCAGCAATATCAAACCTCAGCCAAAACAGGTAGCTCTAGATTCCGAAACAACCAGCAACGGAGAAGGTGGTTTAAGTTTAGTGGAAACAGAAATTGATTTAGTACGCAAGGCATTGCGCCAAACCGGTGGTAACGTAACCCAAGCATCAAAGCTACTCGGTATTTCGCGGGACACACTGCGTTACAGGATGGAAAAATATAAGCTGACACCAGCATCTTAGTATCTCCGCCTTTTAAATGGGTAATAACAGCGACATCGCCGCTATGTTCGGCGCCAAAGACGTTATCACCTTCCTCGGACTGCCTGCGTGCAAAGATCCCGCCAAACTCGATGCTGACATCGCGTTATTAGGAGTACCTTGTTCAACGCCTTATACGACAGTCGGTCCCTATTGTGCCAACGCGCCTGGCGCAATCCGTGCCGCTATCGCAGCCTATTCATCCAACGTGCACCATTTCGACTTCGATTTAGGCGGCACACTCTTTCCGAATAACGATATAACGGCTGCCGATTGTGGTGACCTTGAATACGATGAACATGATTTCCAAAAAAACAGACAGTCAATCCGTTACGCTATCACAAAGATTTTAGATCGAAACGCGGTACCCATTGTTATGGGTGGTGATGATTCAATACCCATTCCCGTGTTTGAAGCATTCGCTGGACGTGGCGAATTTACCGTTTTACAAATCGATGCCCATATCGATTGGCGCGATGAAGTGAACGGCGAACAATGGGGATTATCCTCGACCATGCGCCGCGCTTCTGAGATGCCCCATATCAAACAAATCATCCAAGTCGGGCAACGCGGTATCGGTTCGGCACGTCCGGAAGACTATCAGGCAGCGTTAGATTGGGGTGTACAATTTTATTCTGCGCGGGACATCTACACCAACGGTGTTGGTCCTGTGATTCAAGCCATTCCGACTAACGCTAACATCATCATGTCACTCGATTGTGACGGTCTTGATCCGACGGTCATACCTGGAGTGATCGGACGCGCCCCGGGAGGTCTTACCTACTGGCAAACAATAGAACTAATCCATAACGTTGCGCAAAAAACAAAAATCGTGGCTGTAAATGTCGTTGAATTTTTTCCGGAAAAAGACATTGATCAACTGGGCGCGTTGACGGTCGCACGTATCATTGTCAACACTATCGGTGTGATCGCGAGAGCGGGTTAATCAGGATAAGGCAATCCCCGCATCGCCACGTAGTTTGGAAGTGCCTCGATACGCTTGCACCACGCACGGATCGCTGGGTAATCGTCTAATGTCAACTCGCCCTCGTGAATCAAGGCCGTATAGGGATAGCAAGCAATATCCGCAATCGTAAATCGATTCAACGCCAACCAATCGTGATCGCTTAACTGTCTTTCCATTTCTTTCAGTGCGACTCGTGCGATAGCATGTGCCAGCTCTAAATCAGCCTCCCGTTTAAAAATGATGATAGCCCGCGACATAGCCAGGCCATTAAACACTTCGTTGACTGAAAACGCTAACCATTGTTGAATCTCACCCATGGCGGCAGGGTCATCGGGAAACCATTCATGTTCGCCGTATTGCCGTGCCAAATAGGTCAAAATGGCGGCACTGTCACGTAGTATCAAACCATTGTCATCTAACACAGGCACTTTGTGCAATGGATTCAATGCAAGAAACTTTGCATTCATTTGTTCTTTATTGCGTAAATCGACATTTACACATTCATATTCGAGTTCAAGAAAAGCGAGCATCATCCGTATCTTGTGACAATTGCCGGATAATTCAAAGTCGTAGAGTTTTCGCATTATTCTATTTTTGTGATTAAAGCATGGGGGCGCCTGAAGATATTGACCCCTTCGCGCCACCACCGTGCTTCAGCATGGCTATGATTTTTAGCTGGCCTTTTACATAACCTTCTTTTTCAACAATAACTTTTTTACCAATCCGGTCGTGCAACACGGGTAACTGATGGAATGGCACATTCGGAAACAAATGATGTTCCGCGTGATACGGCATTTGCCAGGCGAGCGCATTAACGAATCCGTTGGTTAACGTCGTACGCGTATTGTCTAATAACTCAGGAGTCTCGGCACAACCGACATGTTCCGCCACACGAACTATGCGTTGTATGGGCTCACCCACGAAACGGGGTAACAACCAACAAATTAACAGAACGGTGACAAACCCAGTCATCGCCGCGACAACCCCCAGCGAAATGTATATCAAAACCATTACTCTCGCTTCAAACACCATCAGTCCTCGGCGTTGTTTTGGTACGTAGTCGGCGCTACTGGGATGCACGATGCCAAACGCATGCCTGATGATCCATGTAATATTACGCCACCAAAACCAAAGACCTGCGCAATACCAAAGATACTGACGAAAATTCGCCGGTTGCGGCAACACCAAAGACGGATCTTTGCCGGGCACCTGGGTAAAACGATGATGACCCAGGTGAAAATAACGAAAATAATAAGGAGGCACTATGTACACAACGGCGATAATCCATAATACCGTTTCATTCAACCATCGGGTTTTGAAAGCCGTACTGTGCGCACATTCATGTAGAGGCGAAAACAAGAAACCGATAACAAAGGCATGGAATAAAAATATGGGGACGAATGCGAAGCCTGGGAACGTAATCCAAGTCAACCATGCACCCACACCAATTAAGCCGAAATGAGAAACGAAATACACTAGACCGATCGAGTCGGATTTCTCGCTAAATAACCTTGCTTCGTCTTTGGATAAAAGATTGCCCGGCCGGCGTGCGGTTGCCTTTAACGGACTATCAATTACCCTGTTTGCCTCACCTTTGTCGGAACCGGGGATGAGTTCCGATTCGTCAAGTTGTTCTGTCAATGACATAAATGGGCCCGTACAATCCTAGACGCGATTAAAGCAGCTATCCAACGCACTGGCAAAAAAATCGACGTCATCTTTGCTAATACACAACGGCGGCACCATGCGTAACACACTGCGAAAAGGCCCGGATTTGCTTAACACCAAACCTTCTTCACGGGATATTTCAAATATGTGCGCAGTCTCCTCCGTGGCAGGTTCTTTGGTAGCTCTGTCCTTGACAAGTTCAATAGCCAACATCAAACCTCGTCCACGCACATCGCCGATAACATCGTACTTGTTTCGCAAAGTTTTCAACATATTTAACATCTTGGCGCCGACAACCCGAGCGTTCTCCTGCAGCCCTTCTTGTTCGATGATGCGTAACACAGCCCGCCCCGCCGCGCAAGCAGTGGGATTCGCACCATAAGTATTAAAATAAAATTTGTCGGCCAAGGCTTCCGCCACTTCGCGTTTCGCCACCACCGCTGCCAGTGGAATCCCATTGCCGATACCTTTCGCCATGATCACCACATCCGGTATTACGTCATGCCCTTCGAATGCCCAAAAGTGATCGCCGGTACGTGCAAACCCGGATTGCACTTCGTCTATGACACAAACACCACCCACAGCGCGTACACGTTCGAAGGCACCCTCGATATAACCCGGCAATGCGGGAACAATTCCACCATAGCCTTGCACGGGTTCAATAATCATGCCCGCTAGCTTGCCAGAGGTTGAATGATGGATAGTCCGGTCGACCTCGCTGAGATATGCATTGACATCATCACCATACACACCGCGATATGCATCGGGATTAGCCACGTGGTGAATACCACTCATCAATGGCACATTGTGCCGGAAGCCGCTGATACCGGTTAACGATTGCGCACCGAAGGTCGCGCCATGATACCCATTACGTAACGCAAGAAAATCAATGTTACCCGTGCAACTGCGCGCCATTAACAAAGCGAGGTCGGTCGCCTCCGCGCCGGAGTTCATAAAATGCACCACCCAGTCATGCCCTCGCGGCATAGTGGCTACTAACTCTTCAGCAAAATGTGCCGGCACCGGATGATAAAACATGGTGGTGCAATGCGGTAGTTGGTCAACTTGTTCTTTAACCGCTTGATTTACAACGGGATGACTATGACCGACGCTAATACACACATTCATACCCAGCAGATCGAGATAACGTTTTCCGTTCTCATCCCACAGATATTGTCCCTTACCGGATTTAAATATCAGCGGTGTTTTGTATGGGACGAAAGCGCGTTGTGATGCGGAATAATATTTTTCACGACGGCCTACGATGGCATCCGTTGACCAATCGATTAACGGTTCGAACATCTCATGCGAATGCGCGATTTCCGGGGAAGTATTTTGTAAGTTCATCACTCAATTACCTATAGGTTAAGAGTTAAATAAGTTGGTCAATTTATTTCGTTCTCATCTTAAATCTCTGTCTCTTCCATGAAACAACCCCGTATATATGTGTCACACTGTGCCATAGCATCCTTAGGAGTAATTTGATCTTTGTTTGTTGCAAGACTGTTCCATAAACCATCGGTCAACACATACAATCCTATCGCGGCGCGTTTCGCATCTAGTTTGAAATTACGTTCCATCGCGCTTTGTTTAAACAAAGGCGCAACGATTTGACAAAATCCCACACTTGCATTGTGAATTGGGTCAGCATAAATCGCATTGTGACGACTTGCGTTAGTAAACGCTTGCAGTGCGGATGCCTTTTCCAGGGAAAAAGTGGGCGCTACAAAATTTGAATTTGCAATCATCTTTATTCTTGTTTGCGCACTAATCAATTCATCACCAGCGATTTCCCGTTTTATTTTTAACGAGTCGTTAAATAAAGAATTTAGCGCGGCCAGTAACAAATCGTTCTTGCTGTCAAAATAGTGAGCGATTAAGCCTCGTGAAGCACCAGCCAGACCACAAATTCGCTCGACCGTCGCACCGGTAATATCGTATCGGGCGACTGCACTTATCGCCGCGCCGAGCAGACTTTCACGGCGAAAAACTCGATTTTCGGCCTGAGTGCGACGCGGGGGTAGCACGACATTTTGTAACTCTAAAACATTATTCATATTGCATATTTATTGGATATTCAACATAATTATAACAATAGTCCAAAATTTTACGACATTTTTTAGAATAAATGGCAGCCACGCCGCAACCACCCAAACGAACCACACGCCGTTCAGGAGGCGGACGTCAGGGGCGCGCTAAATTGCGTGCGCAACAAACCGCCCCTCGGGTTCCTTATATCCAACGAAAAATCCCCACCTTCGACATTCTTAATGAAGAAGGCTTGTGTCTGATCGAAAAGAATGCGGACCGGATACTCCAAGAAACCGGCATGGAGTTTCGTGGTGACCCGGAGATTCTTGAGATTTTTAGAAACGCCGGTGCTGATATAAACGGCGAACGTGTGCGTTTTGAACCCGGCATGTGCCGCGCTATCATCCAAGCAACCGCGCCTAAACAAGTTATCCAACATGCGCGTAATCCGGAAAACAATGTCGTCTTAGGTGGTAATAACACTGTGCTAGGCCCCGTTTGGGGGCCACCGTTTATTCATGATCTCGACCGCGGCCGGCGCTACGCCACCATCCAAGACTCTCACAATCTGGTCAAGATCAATCAAATGATTCCGCACTACCATCATTCCGGTGGCATTGTGTGCGAACCAGTGGACTTACCGGCCAACAAACGACACCTTGATATGTTGTACGCACATATCCGTTATTCCGACCGTGCGTTCTTTGGTGCTTTGATCGGTGAAGAACGTGCGCAAGACTCCGTCAACATGGCAAAGATTTTGTTTGGCGATAAATTCGTCGACAACCATTGTTGCCTGTACGCAGTCAGCAATACCAACGCGCCACTGCTGATGGATTCAGCCATGTCCGGTGCGCTCAAAACTTACGCCAAATACAATCAAGTCGTCGCGGTAACACCCTGGACATTAGCGGGTGCCATGAGTCCCTGCACCGCTGCAGGCACGTTGGCGCAGGTATTGGCCGAAGCACTGGCGGGACTTGCGCTCATTCAACTCATTAATCCGGGCGCACCCGGTATGATGGGATCATTCGCCAGCGCGATATCGATGCAATCCGGCGCGCCCACGTTTGGTAATCCTGAAGGCGCGCACATCGTACTCGCGGCGGGTCAACTGGCCCGCCGGTTGGGCGTGCCCTTTCATACCGTCGGCGCATTGACGGCCTCGAAAATTCCCGATCAGCAAGCCATGGAGGAAGGTACCTGGGGGCTGATGATGAGTTTCCTCGCCGGTGCCAATTTCATTAACCATGCAGGGGGTTGGCTCGAGAGTGGACTGCTGAGTGGTTATGAAAAGACCATTTTGGATGCAGATTTATGCGGAAAACTCATCGCGTTCGCTCGAGGCATGGATTTATCGAAAAACGCGCAAGCCATGGATGCAATACGGGAAGTTGGTCCAGGCGAGCATTTTCTCGGCAGTGCTCACACACAGGCTAACTTTCAAACCGCTTTTTATACACCCGCCGTGGCGGATAATAATTCTTACGAACAATGGAAAGCAGACGGTGAACTGGATGCGGCAAAACGTGCCAATGCGCGTTGGAAAAAGTTGTTAAGAGAGTATCAACCACCCCCGTTGGATCCCGCTATTGACGAAGCATTGCACGAGTACATTGCGAAGCGTAAGGCGTCCATGCCCGACATCAATCACTACTAACGGATTTGCATGACTGATATACTAACCGACGCTAAGGTCGTAATCATCGGAGGCGGCATCATCGGGCTTAGCGTCGCCTATCATCTCGGCAAACGCGGCTGCAACGATGCTGTCTTGCTTGAAAAAAATGAACTCACTAGCGGCACATCCTGGCATGCAGCCGGTATTGTGGGCCCACTCAGGGCTAACATGAATCTCACCAAACTCGCGATTTATGCAACTACCCTATTTGCCGAATTGGAACAGGAAACCGGGCAAGCAACGGGTTATAAACAAACCGGGGGCCTGTATCTTGCACAAGATCAAGATAGGCTGACAGAACTCAAGCGTATTCATGCTTTAGGTGTGCTTAATGATTTGAATACAGAAATTATCTCGCCCGACAAGGTGTCAACGGTTGCATCACACCTAAATACATCTGACCTTACGGGTGCTCTGTGGATAAATGAGGATGGACAAACCAATCCCGTGGATACTTGCTATGCATTGGCGAAAGGTGCAAAGAGCAACGGTATCAAGATTATCGAGCACACTCGAGTCAAAAACATCCATACACGCAATAACGCAGTACATTCTGTCACCACGGATAACGGGACGACTATTCGATGCGAAACCGTTGTCAACTGCGCAGGGCTGTGGGCACGCCAGGTTGGTGCTATGGCGGGTGTATCAGTTCCATTGCAAGCCGTCGAACACATGTACATCGTGACGGAACCTATCGGGGAGTTACCACAACCCTGCCCAGTGGTACGCGATCTTGAAGGACGAATCTATATAAAAGAAGACGCCGGTAAATTGGTAATCGGTGGATTTGAAACCAATGCCAAACTGTGGCATCCATCCGATAAAATCGATAAAGATGGCTATCTGATGTTCCCCGAAGATTGGGAACAGTTCGAACCATTTTTACAAGCTGGGTTACACTGTCTGCCGGTGCTGGAGAAAATTGGGATTCAACATTTCATGAATGGCCCGGAAAGTTTTACGCCTGACACGCGCCAGCTCATGGGGGAAGCACCGGAGTTAAAAAACTATTTTGTCGCCGCGGGCTTCAACTCTATCGGCATCATGTCATCCGCCGGAGTAGGCAAAGTGATGGCCGATTGGATTATCGACGGCACACCACCTATGGATTTGTGGCCGGTGGATATTTCCAGAGCGGATCCGTTGTGGAATGAGGACGTGTTTCTACGTGAGCGAACCCAAGAAGCAGTAGCCAATCAACTCAACATGCATTGGCCATACAAACAAATGGAAACGGGGCGTGGCATGAGACTTTCATATTTACACAAAAAGTTTGAACAAGCCGGTGCCGTATTTGGTGCTATGGCGAATTGGGAGCGGCCATTGTGGTTTGCGCAATCACCGTCTGAACAAGTAATCAAATATAGTTATGGTAACCAAACCTGGTGGCCGTATGTGGAGCGCGAATGCGATGCCGTGCGAAACCGCGTTGCGTTATTCGAATTGTCGCCGCTTAGTAAGTTCATAATAAGCGGAGCAGATGCCGAACATTGTCTGCAACGCTTATGCGTTGGCAATCTCGGCATCGAAGTTGGAAAAATAGTCTACACCTTGATGCTTAATCAGAACGGGGGAGTTGAAGCAGATGTTACCGTTCGTCGAGCAGGTAACAACGAGTACTGGATAATCGGCAGCGCCGCGACCCGCTGGAAAGATTTAACTTGGATCAAACGTAACATTAGTCCTGGCGAACGTGTGCACATGGAAGACGTCACTGAAAACTACGCCGTATTGGGGATCATGGGGCCGCAATCACGTGCTGTGCTGAAAACGCTATGCTCTACCGACATCGATAGCGACCTCTTTCCTTTTGCATCCAGCCGCGATATTTCACTTAATGGAATATCGGTTTTAGCACAACGTACTAGTTTCGTCGGGGAACTGGGCTATGAACTCTACATTCCAAAAGCGGATGCAGTAGGTTGTTACGAAACTGTCCGTTCTGCCGGTGAATCTTTTGGTTTGAGCCATGCCGGCTTTTATTGCCTGGAGTCTTGCCGCATCGAAAAGGGATTTAAACATTGGGGACATGATGTAACTGCGGAAGACTCGCCGGTTAAAAGTGGATTATCGTTTCTTGTCGCCGATGACAAGGAGGCCGAATTCATTGGCAAAACCGCTTTACTAAAACAGCAAAGCAAAGAATCCGGCCGATACCTAATTTTATTTTCTGTAGATGACGCGCATCCACTGTTACTCCACGATGAACCGATATATCGAGACGGGATGTTGATTGGACAAACAACTTCCGGTGGTCGTGGCTTTCGAACCGATTTGTCACTTTGTTTTGGAGATATAAAACTCAAATCAGGCGAAACCAAACCAGATTTATACGAATACAAATACGAAATTGAAATCGCGGGTGAACGTTATCCGCTCACACCTCACAGACGTCCACCTTACGACCCGGACGGCTTCAAAATGCGCTCATGATAAACAGAGCGCAGATTAAAGTGTGATTTTCATTATTTTTCATTTGTCATTGCAAGCGAACGACTCCATGGACGGAAGAGATAGAGCAACGCCGGGAGCAGTTGCCAAGCGACACAACCTTATCATTACGAAGCGTGCTGATCCGAGATTGCCTCGTCGTTGCACTCTTCGTAATGACATTTCATCTACCGTTGGCTGTTTTTGATGCAGACAAGCGCGCGCGTTGTAATTATTGGTGGCGGCGTAATGGGTTGTTCCCTGCTTTATCACCTCAGTAAACTCGGTTGGAACGATGCAGTTTTAATTGAAAAGAACGAGTTGACCGCCGGATCAACCTGGCACGCGGCGGGTTTATGTACCCATTTTGCTCACAATCTCACCATCATGCACATGCGTGCTTATTCGGCGCGTTTGTATTCAAAAATACTCGAACAAGAAACCAAACAACCAGTCAGTTTCCATCAGACCGGCGCATTACGAATGACCTGTTCAGGAGAACGCATGGATGAATTTCGGCACGTGCAAGGCATTGGAAAATTTGCCGGATTCGATTTCAACATTCTTACGCCACTAGAACTAAAAGACATATATCCGTTAACCACGATTGATAACATTATCGGCGCTATTCACGAACCCTCGGATGGCCACGTCGATCCGAGCCAGGCCACACACGCCATGGCGACTGGCGCACGCGCGAATGGTGCAACCATAGTGCGTAACTGCAAAGTAACCGATATCAAAAAGCACTCAAACGGCGAATGGAACGTGACCACCGAAAAAGGTGATATTCGTGCTGAGCATATTGTTAATGCGGCAGGCACATGGACTTATGAAGTCGGTCGCATGATGGGCATTGATCTTCCCGTAGTACCGATGCTGCATCAATACGTTGTCACCGACAGTGTAAAAGAAGTCGAATCGATTGATCGTGAATTACCCATCATTCGTGATCCTGAAGAAAGCTGGTATGTCCGTCAGGAAGGAGACGGATTTATCATTGGATCATACGAACGCAATGGAAAACCATGGTCAATCGACAAAGTGCCCGATGATTTCGGTATGGAGTTGTTGCCACCGGACCTGGATGCGGTGGAACCCATCTTGCTCAAGGCCATGGATCGTATACCCATGCTCGGTAGCGCGGGGATAAAGACCGTTGTCAATGGGCCCATCACATTCACACCGGATGCAAGTCCGCTGATCGGCCCTGCTTTTAGATTAGATAATGCATGGCTGTTGACCGGTTCCAGCATGGGTGTAATGGAAGGTGGTGGCGCGGGAAAATTCATGGCAGAGTGGATGGTCGGCGAGGAACCGCCTATGGATCCGCTCGCAATCGATTCAAGGCGGTTTGGTGGATACGCGGACAGGGATTACCGAATTTCCAAAGCTATCGAGAGTTTTGGCGAACAATTTGCCATTCATTATCCATTTGAAGAGCGACCTGCCGGGCGCAATAACAAATGCACACCGATTCACGCAACATTAGACCATCACGGTGCTGTGTTCGGAACTGCCTACGGTTGGGAAAGACCCAATTGGTTTGCGAAAAAGCATCAATCACGAGAATCAGCACTCAGCTTTCGTCGTTGTAGTTGGTTTGAAAACGTTGGAGTGGAATGCCGTACCGTTCGCGATAGCGTTGGACTCGCCGACATGAGTGTTTTTGCGAAATTTGAAGTGCGCGGTAAAGACGCCGAAGCATTCATGCGAACACTGGGTGCGAATACACCTCCCCGTGACATCGGATCAATTAAACTCATTCACGTGTTAACCCATTCGGGGGGCGTGTTGTCCGAGTTTACGGTCACGCAAACTGATGAAAATAGTTTTTATCTCACCAGCGCGGCGGCGGCTGAGCGTCAAGATCATGCTTTGTTAAATTATCATGCAAAACAGTTTTCCGATGTAACAGTAAAATGTATCAGCGAACAGATAGCGGTTTTGGCCATCATGGGCCCTAACGCGCGCGATTTGCTAGGTCAGATATGTGATGACGATATAAGCAATACTGCTTTACCGTGGTTTAGCGCTAAGAACATTTCCGTTGCCGGCATTCAGCTAAAAGCGTTTCGCATCTCCTATGTGGGCGAACTGGGTTATGAATTGCATCATCCCACACACGAACAACAACACCTGTTCGACGTACTAACGGAAGAAGGAGAGAAATTTGACCTTGGTTTGTTCGGCGCTTTTGCCATGAACGCGATGCGGCTCGAAAAGGGCTATCCCGCTTGGGGTTTGGATTTCACTACCGAGCGTACACCTATAGAATCGAGTATTGAAAAACTAGTCAAATTAGACGAGCGGGAATTTGTCGGTAGAGAAGCATTGCAGCGTCATGACGCGCGGCCTGATGAAAAACGCATGGCTCTCGTGGAAATAACTGGTGTGGGCCCCGATCCATTTTATTCTCATCCCGTGTTTTTACATGATAAAGTGATAGGAATAGTCACGTCCGGAGCTTATGGCCACCGCACGGAAAAGAAACTTGCGCTGGCCTATGTTGACGCCGGAAAGAAAAGTACATGCGACGATACCCTCGAAGTCGAAATTATTGGCGAAAAATGTCCTGCCATGATTCTGGATCGTCCACCCTATGATCCGAAAAACAAACGACTACTTGGCATAGCGTCTTAATAGTGACTCAGCGATTGCATCCCATCATTGCCTTATGGTGCCATCCACGTTCCATGTCCACTGCCGTCGAACGAATAATGCGTGAGCGTGGCGATCTAAATTGTTTTCACGAGCCCTTTATTTATTACTACTACCTGTGCCTTGGCGTAAAATCGCTACCGCACTTCGATATAGATACAACCCAACCCAGCAACTTTGGCGAAATTGTTGAGCATTTGAAGAAACATGCAACGACAAACCCGATTTTTTTCAAGGATATGAGTTACTACGTCGTGCCGGAGATTTTTCAACACAATGAATTGTCAAAGTTGATAACCCATATGTTCTTAATTCGCGATCCACGAAAATCCATTCTTTCCTACCATAAACTCGATTCTGAAATTCGCTGCGATGAAGTTGGGATCGAAGCGCAATGGCGGCATGTGGAATGGATTCAAGCCACGGCCGGTATTACTCCCATTGTCGTTGAAGCGGAAACCATTCAATACAATCCACAAAAAACAATGAATACGCTTTGGGGAAAGCTAAATTTGCCATTTGTGCACCAAGCATTTAAATGGCAAACCGACGAAACACCCCAAGATTGGAAGCAAGTGGCAGGCTGGCACCAATCCGTCTCAACCAGCACCGGAATAAACGAAACCCAACAAGAAAGTGACATGCAAATTCAATCGAAATTTGACGAGATCGCAAAAACAGCACCTCAACTAAAAAAATATTTGAAACACCACTGGCCTTATTATCAGCGGCTTAAAGAAATTGCGATTACCCCATCAGAATAACAACTTGGGGGTCGTTGCGAACCCATTCGGCTACGGGGACATACCCGTAAAGCAATCTTTAAACAGGAAAAACGAAATCGTTAAGCCGCTGTCAAGGCGAACGATGACGACAGTTTTCTGTTCTTGTTTTATCTTTTAGATAGACGCGAGCGCAGTGGGAATACAAGGGGGCCGCGGTAGCAATCCCTCTCTATACTTGCTTTAGAATTACCTAGATTTTAGCGCTGACCAAACTAATGGAAGACTTACAGCTGCCAACACAAGCTTTGTGATATCCCCAACCACGAAGGGAATGAGACCGAACTGAATCGCTTTCTCTGTTCCAATAAGCTTAGCCAACCATAGCAATCCAGGAATGTAAATCACAAGATTACCCAGTAACATAGCAAGCGCAGTCGTTGATATTTTTCTATCCCAACCACGTTCGGCCAGACCGCCGCAGACAATGGTGGCTAACACAAACCCGACCAAATAGCCCCCAGTTGTACCCGTCATATATACAATACCAATACCTTTCTCCGGCGTACCGGCAAACACGGGCAACCCAAATGCACCTTCAGCCAAATACAACAACATCGTGGCAGCGCCCAACCGCCATCCATACAACATACTCAATACCAATACAACAAAGGTTTGCATAGTTTGCGGCACAGGAAAAAACGGCACCTGAATCTTCGCCGAAGCGGTCAACAACATCGAACCGAAAATAGCTAGAATGATATTACGAATAATTCGCTGACTGTCCTCCTGTGGCCACAGCGTGCTTACAACCGTTGGGTATAAGAATTGTGCTACTGCTTTTTTGTCGGTCATTGATCTAATATATTTGATAAGTGGCAAGAACTACTATTATAAGTGTACGAAATTCCAACCAATTTCAAAAGCAACAAACAAATTTTTTGTTTACCCATTTGCCTTCGAGTGCGGTAATTCTCATAAAGCGCACGATATCCTAGAATTACAATTCGCCCCGGCAACCCAGAGGAGTATGAATCTCCGCACTCCCACGAGCGTGGGTTTACCGCCCGGAATACGCCGGGAACGGTTTAAGAGATTGGTATTCCCTATGCCCCTTTGCTCAGCAGGGGGAACAAGGACCAAATGCCTAGGCAGACATTCGCAGCTGCTGTGAACGCTGAAGGCGGGATGCCCGAGGCCAGGTTCTTAGCGAGATCAGGAATCGATCTTTAGAACGAGACTCTATGCAATCGAGCGCACATGGATTCAAGGGCTCGTTACGACTACACTCTCAAACATTATATAAGGTAAATACGCCCCGGTAGCTCAGCTGGATAGAGCAGCCGCCTCCTAAGCGGCAGGTCGGAGGTTCGAATCCTCTCTGGGGCGCCAATTAAATCAAGGGTCTTGACCGGGAACATAGGTAACGGTTTATACCGGAGACATAGGTAACACTTTTAGTGCGAACGGATTGTCTCCCGGCGCGACTCTGTTCTCGTTTTGATCAAAGAATCCTAGATCATAATGCATAAAGCTGACAAGCCATGTGTTGACGCCACCAAGCTCTATCTTCAGTCGAAGGTGCAGCAAGCGATCTGGGATAACGACCGTAGCCGTCACTATCTGGTCTCGTTATCGGGGGCACGTCGACATCGCGGTAACTCAACGTGAAACGGTGGGATAACCACACAGCATAGCCGATTTAGTCAGGTAGATAACGGAAAGCGCGATAGTCAACACTCTTTTCCATGCTAGCATTTTCGCCTATCCCCACTAAACTTGACACTATCGGTTTTTATCTTTGAATATCCGGTGTTTTCCATCGAGGAGAATTGATCATGGACCAGCAACCACGCGTCAACTACCAAACCTCACCCGACCAATATAAACATTGGGGCCTTTCTTTCGATGGTCCCGTTGCTACTTTGAAAGCCGACTTCAATGAAAATGCTGGCCTGCGCCCCGGGTACACTCTAAAACTAAACAGTTATGACCTTGGTGTTGATATTGAACTCAACGACGCAGTCAACCGGATCCGCTTCGAACACCCGGAAGCACGCACAGTCGTAATCACCAGCGGAAAAGAACGTCTATTTTGCTCAGGAGCCAACATTTTCATGTTGGGACTGAGCAGCCATGCATGGAAAGTCAATTTCTGCAAATTTACCAACGAAACTCGTAACGGCCTGGAAGATTCATCGAAACACAGCGGCCTGAAATTCATTGCAGCTGTCAACGGCGTATGCGCGGGTGGCGGTTACGAGCTGGCTCTGGCCTGCGACGAAATTTTGTTGGTAGATGACAGATCTAGTGCCGTCAGTCTCCCGGAAGTGCCATTGTTGGGTGTGCTACCTGGCACGGGTGGTCTAACCCGCATCACCGACAAACGCAAAGTCCGTCATGATCTCGCCGATATTTTCTGTACCACAGTTGAGGGTGTTCGCGGCAATAAAGCAAAGGACTGGAAGTTAGTAGATGATATTGCCAAGCCTGCGGAGTTCGATGCAAAGGTCAAATCGCGCGCACTGGAACTATCGGAACGCAGTGACCGTCCCTCAGATGCAAATGGTGTAAAACTCACTCCCATCGTATGCCGAGTCGAACAGGACGCCCTACGATACGATCATGTTTCCGTAGAGATCGACCGACACAAACGCATAGCGACCTTTATTATTCGAGGTCCGCAAGTTGCGTTAGCAGGAAATCCGAAGGCAATCCTGAAAGAAGGCGCGAACTGGTATCCCCTGCAATTCGTCCGCGAGCTCGAAGACGCCATCCTGTCCATGCGCACCAATGAATTGGAGATAGGTACATGGATCATTAAGACCGAAGGTGATCCTGCAAAGGTTCTGGAAATGGACGCCATATTGGAACAAAATCAGAACGATTGGTTCGTACGTGAAACCATCGGGTTGATTCGACGTACATTGAGCCGGATGGATGTTTCATCTCGTAGCCTGTTCGCGCTGGTTGAAGAAGGTTCGTGCTTCGCCGGCACATTTCTTGAGTTGGCGCTGGCCTGTGATCGGATCTATCACCTGGCCTTGCCTGACACGCCGGACCGGGCGCCGTTCATCGCGCTATCGCGTTTGAACTTTGGGACCTATCCAATGATCACCAACCAAAGTCGCCTTGAACGCCGATTTTACGATGAGGCGAAATCACTCTCTGCAACCAGCGAGAAGATTGGGCAATACCTTGACGCAGATGCGGCATTCGAACTGGGACTGGTGACCAGCAACCCGGACGACATCGACTGGGAAGACGAGGTGCGTATCGCAGTTGAAGAACGTGTGGCCATGTCGCCTGATGCCCTAACGGGAATGGAGGCCAATCTTCGTTTCAATGGCCGAGAAAATATGTTCACCAGAATATTTGCACGGCTGTCTGCATGGCAGAACTGGATATTCCAGCGGCCAAATGCAGTCGGCGAAAAGGGTGCACTTAAAGTATACGGTACCGGTGACAAGGCTGCGTTTGACTGGAACCGCGTTTAAACACTCCATCCGAATCCACAAGAGGAAAATATCATGAGTTCAATTGACTATTCCGAAAAGATTCCCAATAACGTCAATCTCACCGAGGACCGTCGCCTTCAACGCGCCCTGCAACAATGGCAGCCCAATTACCTGCAATGGTGGAGCGAGCTCGGACCCGAAGGCAGTCAAGATTTTGACGTCTACTTGCGCACTGCCGTCAGTGTTGACCCGCAGGGTTGGGCACAATTCGACTATGTAAAAATGCCGGAGTACCGATGGGGAATCTTCCTCAATCCGGGAGATGAAGACCGCAAGATTCACTTCGGAGATCACAAGGGTGAAAAGGCCTGGCAAGAAGTGCCTGGTGAATACCGTGCCAACCTGCGCCGTATCATCGTTACACAGGGCGATACCGAACCAGCGTCAGTCGAACAACAGCGTCATCTCGGACTAACCTGCCCAAGCCAATATGATCTTCGAAATCTGTTCCAGGTTAATGTCGAGGAAGGGCGTCACTTGTGGGCTATGGTCTACCTGCTTCACAAGTACTTCGGCCGCGATGGCCGTGAGGAAGGCGAGGCGCTATTGGAACGTCATTCCGGCGACCAGGATAATCCGCGCATCCTGCAAGCGTTCAACGAGGAAACTCCTGACTGGCTGAGCTTCTTCATGTTCACCTATTTCACCGACCGTGACGGCAAATTCCAGCTATGCGCATTGGCTGAAAGCAGCTTCGACCCCCTGGCGCGCACCACCAAGTTCATGCTAACCGAAGAAGCACATCATATGTTCGTAGGCGAATCCGGTGTGTCTCGTGTCATCCAGCGAACCTGCCAGATGATGAATGAACTCAAGACCGACGATCCACAGAAACTACGCGATGCTGGCGTCATCGATCTTCCGACCATTCAGCGTTATCTTAACTTTCACTTCTCCGTCACCATTGATTTGTTCGGTGCAGACCAATCCAGCAACGCCGCCACTTTCTATTCGACGGGCCTGAAGGGCCGCTTCGAGGAAGGCAAACGTGATGACGACCACCGGCTTCGAAGCGATGTTTATCATGTTCTGGAAGTACGGGGCGACAGACTGGCCGAAAAGGAAGTACCCATGCTTAATGCTCTGAACGAGGTGCTGCGGGATGACTACATCAAGGATTCCGTGGGTGGCGTCAATCGCTGGAACAAAGTCATTGAGAAAGCGGGTATTCTTTTTAAACTGAAAGTACCGCACAAGGCATTCCACCGTAATATTGGCGCGCTCGCGGGATTCAAGGTTTCACCTGAAGGCAAAGTCGTATCCGAGGCAGAATGGAGCAACAGGGTCAATGATTGGTTACCTTCCGATGACGATCGTGCCTTCGTTGCTAGCCTGATGGGGCGTGTTGCTGAACAGGGCAAGTATGCCAACTGGATTGCGCCACCGATGGTTGGAATCAACCGGCAACCGATCAATTTTGAGTACGTACGATTCAACTGATCAATAGCTTGAATTGCGACGGGGAAACTCCGTCTGCTTCAGAAATATACCAAGAGTTACCAAAGAGAAGGCCGTGAACGCTGTAGAGATAATCAAACAGCACGTAATAGACCCCGAAATTTGCATCCGATGCAATACCTGTGAAGATACCTGCCCAATCGACGCAGTTACCCATGACGACGCGAACTATGTCGTTCATGTAGAAAAGTGTAACTACTGCATGGACTGTATTGCTCCCTGCCCGACAGGTGCAATCGATAATTGGCGCCTGGTGCCGGCATCCGGAACGTATAGTCTGGAAGATCAGTTTTCCTGGGATGTTTTGCCTGACGAACTTGACCCGAACGCCTTGGATGGCGAATTACAGGCGGATACAACCCCGTCACAGAGCAGTGATATGACATCTAGCGAGCCCGCCCCATCCACGCTGTCCTCATTGTCAGTGTCAGGCGATAACTCGTCCACAAGCATGTATAACTCCAACTTGCCACCCTGGTCCGCGGCGCATCCGTACACCAATTTGTATGGGCCGAAATCCACTGACAAAACCATCACCGCCACAGTAACCGGTAATTTCAGAGTAACCGAAGTAGGAAAGCAGTACGACACACATCATGTCGTCTTGGATTTTGGTGCTAGACCGTTCCCGGTGCTGGAAGGCCAATCCATCGGTATCTTACCACCCGGCACTGACGCCAAAGGCAGATCTCATCGCGCTCGTCAGTATTCTATTGCCAGTGCACGTAATGGGGAGCGTCCTGGTTATAACAATGTATCGCTAACAATTAAGCGCGTACTTGAAGACTACGATGGCAACCCGGTGCATGGCGTCGGCAGCAATTACATGTGCGATTTACAGGTCGGAGACAAAGTTAATGTCATTGGTCCCTTCGGCTCCACCTTCCTCATGCCAAACCACCCCCATTCAAATATTGTCATGATTTGCACGGGAACCGGCAGCGCACCAATGCGCGCCATGACGGAGTGGCGTCGAAGGCTGGCCAAATCCGGTAAATTTGAGGGTGGTAAGTTAATGCTTTTTTTCGGCGCCCGCAGCCCAGGTGAATTACCCTACTTTGGCCCCTTGCAAAATCTGCCGCCTGATTTTATTGACATCAACTTTGCATTTAGCCGCGTGGAGGAACAACCCAAGCGCTATGTCCAAAACGTGATGCTTGATCGGGCGGAAGTTCTGGCCAGATTCATGCAAGATCCCGATACTTATTTCTATGTTTGTGGCTTGAAGGCAATGGAATCGGGCGTACTGGAGGCCATGCGTGAAATCTGCGACCAATCCGGTTTGGACTGGAATTCCGTTGGCACCGACATGAAAAAACATTGCCGACTTCACCTTGAAACATACTAACCTGGCGTTGTCACGTCGCTATTCTTTGTTTACGTGTTGAACAGCGAGCAAATCTAAACTACTACAGATCAACAGCATCTTTCTGGTGATGAACCTGCTGATCCTGTTGAGGATCTTTTTTGCCCATTTCAAACGGCGCATTGATCGCGCTCGGCTATGGTTATGGCGACCAGTCCAGACGTTTTTTAGCCATCGCCAAACTGGTCTATTTGGCAGTGAGCGTTAGCAAACTAAACATGTCCTGAGTTTTTGAGCAGACTCTACTTAACTGGTTGCAGGCTTATTTAGAAGATTTTTTAGCGGCTCCATTATGTCAATCGGAAGCGGGAAAACAATTGTCGAACTTTTCTCTCCCGCAATCTCCGTCAGAGTTTGCAAATAGCGCAGTTGCAAGGCTTGAGACTGTTGAGATAAAACTTGCGATGCTTCCAACAGTTTATGCGAAGCTTGTAACTCACCCTCGGCATGTATCACTTTGGCACGCCGTTCGCGTTCCGCTTCAGCTTGTTTGGCAATCGCACGGATCATGCTTTGCTCTAGATCCACGTGTTTGATCTCCACGTTGGATACTTTTATACCCCATGCATCGGTTTGTTGGTCGAGTATTTTTTGAATATGCCGGTTCAACTTCTCACGCTCCGCCAGCATTTCATCGAGTTCATGTTGACCTAAAACCGAACGAAGTGTTGTCTGGGCCAGTTGACTGGTGGCTTCGAGAAATTTCTCCACCTGAATAATAGCTTTCTCCGGATCGACCACCCGAAAATATACGACGGCGTTGACTTTAACGGAAACGTTGTCACGCGATATGACATCTTGTGTGGGTACATCCATAACTATCGTGCGTAAATCCACTCTTACCATCTGCTGAATGATGGGAATCACGATGATCAAACCCGGTCCCTTTACCCTCCAGAACCGGCCTAACATAAAAATGACACCACGCTGGTATTCGCGCAGGACGCGAAACCATGTAAAGACAAAAGCAATAACAAGAAATACCAGTGTTCCCCAGTAGATCATGATGTCAACCCTCCTGTTGAATTGATGGGTTCAACAATCAAAGTGAGCCCCTCGACTGCCTTGACCCGAACACGTTGACCGGACTTCAGCGGTGCAACCGAACGCACTTGCCAATCTTCACTGTGCACCCGTATCCGGCCGCTGTTTTCTTCGACTTCCAGCACTTCCCCGATACTGCCAATCATTTCCTCATGACCACTTACCACTGGTTTGTTACGGGCACGAATGGCCATCATTATTAACGCTATAATCAAGATAGCGTTGATGATTCCCAACGCAATCATGAATGGAATCGATACACCGTAACCTTCGAAATCCGTGTCGATAAGAATGATAGACCCGATGACAAACGCGATTGCACCGCCAATGCCGAGCACCCCGAAACTCGGCATAAAGGCCTCACCAACCATTAATAACAAACCAAGAGTGATTAAAGCCATGCCGGCGTAGTTAACCGGTAACACCTGGGCCGCATACAACGCCAACAACAAGCATATAGCCCCTAACACGCCCGGAAAAATAAAACCGGGATTCAGCATTTCATAAAACAAACCGAACACGCCCAGCGTCATTAGTATAGGCAAGATGTTCGGGTCTGTGATGATAGACAACAAACGGCTACGCCAATCCGGCTCGATCACAATGGTGTTCAAATCCGTGGTTGCCAATATCCTTTCTTGACCCAGGATATTCAAAGTCCGGCCATCGATTTTTTTTAACAAATCCTGAACATCATTGGCGATAACATCGATGACTCCTATCTCCAACGCTTCTTCCGAGGACAGGCTGGCGGCTTCACGTACTGCCTGTTCCGCCCAATCCGCATTACGTCCACGCATTTGTGCCAAACCACGGATGTACGCGGCCGCATCGTTAATCATTTTCTTTTCCATTGCGTCTCCCACCGGAACATCGTCGTTTGCATCCTTGGTCTCCTTTTTCTTGCCATCGCCTTCCTCTTCGTCAGCCGGTTTTGTCGGAAACGGTGAACGCGGAGTCTCCGGCATTCCACCGATGCGCACAGGTGTTGCTGCACCTAACGTAGTCGCTGGCGCCATGGCGGCGACATGGCTGGCGTACAAGATATACGTGCCCGCACTCGCAGCTCGCGCACCACTCGGCGTAACGTAAACCGCCACGGGTACAGGCGACGCAATAACACTTTGAATGATGTCGCGCATAGTCGTGTCCAAACCACCGGGAGTATCCATTTGTAATATGACGACTTCGGCATTCATTTCCTGGGCATCCGTTATTCCACGCCGCACGTAGTCACCGGTCGCCGGCCCAATAGGACCATCGATAGTCAGAATAATGGTATTTGATTTGTCCGAATCACCGGTATCTGCAAATAACCAAATAGCGGGTAGTCCGATGAGTACTACATAAACAATGAAACGAATCTGTTTCATCTTCCTTCACCATACGATATTAGCGACATTATTATTTAGACTGGAATTCACCGGTATAACTCCATCACTAATGTTAATGATGCGTAACTAATCATCGTCCGAATTCCTCCAGATCACGAATCATTGCCATTAAGAACCGCCCTGCCTCGCCACCGGTTACCGCTCGATGATCGAAGGTCAGCGTTAATGGCAACATACGATGTATCGCCATTTCCCTACCCACTGCGACAACACGGCTTTCGATACGGCCAGCACCCACAATGGCCACTGTGGGTGGTACGACGACCGGAACGGCATAACGCCCGGCGATAGTTCCATAATTAGACAAGGTAATGGTGTACGCCCGCATTTCGTCGGGCGGAATGGACCGGGCACGAACATCAGTCTTTAGTCGATCGATCCCCGAGCGTAAATCGCTATCGTCACGGTTGACGACATCACGCAAAACCGGCACAAACAACCCATCCGGCGTATCGACAGCGATCGCGATATCAATCTTTTTCAACACGCGGCGCCCCATGGAATGGGCGTCATACCATGCATTAAGCGATGGTTCCGTTTCACAGGCCACCGCCATGGCCCGCGCTAGTCGAACAGTGATATCGATATCGTCCGGCCAATGATCGACATCGGCATCGTCCATAATAGTTGCCGGAGAAACCTCGGACCGTGCCCGTCCCATAGTAACCGCCATGGTACGCCGGGCACCGCGTAACAACTCGGGTGGTCCAAGTTCCTTTAAGCGCTTCGCCACACGCTCAACATCAGCGACCGTCACCGTGCCGTCACGACCGCTGGGACTGACAATAGCAAGATCGACATCCAAACGCCGAGCCAACGCACGCACCGCCGGTGTCGCTTTGACCCGGACACTCTTTTGACTGTCGACCGCAGCCGGTTTCTCCTCGAGTTTTTCATCGCTGGTTTCAACTTCCCCGACAACGGTTCCGGTGTCCGTACGCAGTTCATCGCCATCGGCAAATTCGACCAGTGATTTTCCGGTTTCAATAATATCGCCGCTTTCACCAAACAAGCGGGTTATCCGCCCGCCGCGTGGCGACGGAATATCGACAACGGCTTTCGCGGTTTCTACCGAAACCAGTGGCGCATCGGCTGCTATCTCGTCGCCGGGTTTAACATACCACTCAACGATTTCGGCATCCGTAAGCCCTTCGCCAAGATCGGGCAAGTTGAAAATCTTCATGCGAACTCCATTACGGACTGCGCCGCACTCACAATACGATCCGTTGATGGCATGTGTTTATCTTCCAGACGAAACAACGGCATCACCGTATCGTAACCGGTGACCCTTTGCACCGGTGCCAGAAGATTTAGCAGACCACGTTCCGCGAGCTGCGCTGCGATCTCGGCCCCCCAACCGCCACTGCGCGCCGCTTCATGGACAATTACACAACGTCCAGTCTTTTCTACCGATTCCAAGATGGTCTCCATGTCCAACGGTTTTAATGTTGCAACGTCAATCACTTCTGCGCTGATACCTTGGCTTTGTAGCTGATCAGCCGCTTGCAGGGATTCATGGATCATCGCACCCCAAGTTACAATCGTAATATCCGTTCCTGGTCGCAACACAAAACATACGTCTAACGGCAAGGCTTCGCCATTGTCATTGATCTTTTGTTTTACCAATCGATAAATTCGCTTTGGTTCTAGAAAAATCACCGGATCGGAATCACGAATGGCTGATAACAACAATCCATAAGCGCGCCCCGGCGAAGATGGAATCACCACACGCAAGCCGGGGATATGCGCGAACAATGTCTCGGTACTTTCCGAGTGATGCTCCGGCGCACGAATACCACCACCATAAGGCGCACGCAAGACCATCGGGCAACTTAAGCGACCGCGAGTACGGTTTCTAAGTCGCGAGGCGTGATTAAGGATGTGATCGATAGTTGGATAGATAAAACCCATGAACTGTATTTCGGCAACCGGCCGTAATCCTTGTGCCGCCATACCCACTGCGATACCGCCGATCATGGTCTCAGCCAAGGGCGTATCCAACACCCGTTCGCTTCCAAATCGTTCCAACAGGCCCACGGTAGCACGAAACACACCACCATCGACACCAACATCTTCACCAAGTACGACAACATTTTGATCATTTTCCATCTCCCGTACTAACGCGAGATTAACCGCTTCGATCAGGGTAATTTCAGCCATGATCGTTCCCGATTGCTTCGTCGTACTGCGCTTGCAATGCCGTCGGCAACTCAGCATACAAATAATCGAACATCGTCTGCGCGGGTTGCGCGGGAGTGTTGAGATAGTCTTCAACCGCTTGCCCAACTTGTTGTTCACATTCCTTTACGAGTTCCCCCTCCTCCTCATCAGACCACAATCCGGCATTCTGCAAATACTTGTGCAAACGTCTGATGGGATCGAATTGTTTTTGTTTTTCGACTTCGTCAGCATCTCGATAACGGCTCGCATCGTCGGCGGTGGTGTGATCACTAAGACGATAAGTTAATGTTTCAATTAGATAAGGACCTTCGCCGTTACGTGCCTTGCCCACTGCCTTCTGCGCGGCATCCCTAATCGCAATCGCGTCATTGCCATCCACTTGCTCGCTGGGGATACCTGCTGCGATAGCTTTTTGTGCCAAGGTTTGTGCTGCAGATTGCCTATTTCGCGGCACAGAAATAGCCCACTGGTTATTACTGACAATAACGACCAATGGCAGTTGCCAAACCCCGGCCACGTTCAGTGCTTCATAAAAATCACCCTTAGATGTTGCCCCATCACCAATAAAGCACACCGCCACCCTCGGCTGTTTTCGATACTTGAATGCACAAGCGACCCCAGCAGCATGGCACACATGTGTCGCGATAGGCACACAAATCGGAAAATCTTCGCGCGGCCCTTGAAAGTCACTACCACGCTCATCGCCACCCCAGTACAACAGCAATTCTTTCATAGCTACGCCCCGATAAAGCTGCGCACCGTACTCGCGGTAGCTGGGAACGAGTACATCCTCATTGCGCATTACACTAGCGACCGAAGCACTAATCGCTTCCTGTCCCAATGACGACGCGTACGTACCTAACTGACCGGTGCGTTGAAGATTGATCGCCTTAGCATCGAAGGCACGGCACAACACCATGGTGCGATAAATCGGGAGCATCACGTCCGCATTGCCGGCCCATTGCGGCAATGGTTGATTGACGACATTGCCCTCCGCGTCGAGAAAACGGTTAAAAAAAATCTCGAAGGCGGCGACCTGCTTTGGGTATTCAGAATGAGGTGATTGATTCATTCAACCACATTAGCAATTCACCGCTTTACCGATGTTGATGTAGATCAAGAGAGAGGATTCCAGCCTAATCCTTTGATTCAACGTCTTTTTTACAAAGATTCAGTGCCCGGCAACTTGAACGTTCATACCGCGCATGCTCATCCACAACGAATTGGCCGCATTTCACCGAGAATTCTGTCCGCCATCGACCTTCAATAACTGAATCAAACATACAAGTATTGATTCAAATTTTACCAAATAGCCGCTCGATTTCAGGCCTTAACGACCTCGGCTTCATCAAGGCCAGAGCATAGATACACACCTCGACAACAAGCCGGACATTCGCCGAGGGTTATCAAGCATCCAACGTTGAAAGCAATGCTATTCCCTATTTGTAAATTTTTTAATTGCGGCAAGTTGGGAGCGCAATTCGGAATCCACACCTGGAAATTTTCCATCGATTGCAGCGGTACCAATGGTAATCGCACTTCCTCCCGCGGCCGCGACTGCATGAATTTGTTCTGGTCGGTCGATGGAACCCGCTACTATGACCGGCTTTTTCACACTACTACACACTGAACTCATTAAGTCGGAAGCGTCGCCCGCATAGCGGTACGCCAAAAGATCGAGACCATAGACATCTTCCCGTTCACACAGTTGTTTCGCGCTTTCCGTTATTTCAGAAATGCTGCCCTCCAATACACTGGGATGCCCCACCACACGACCGGGAAAGGGACAACAACGAATGGGTGAGTTTTGGACAATCGGAAATAAACCATCGACGTGGGTACCACCAAGCAAATAGTCAACTCCGGTTTCGACTGCATTTTTCGCGGAGTTCATTTCACTATCACGGTCAAGGGATACTAGTTCAAGATAAGTTTTCGCACCCCCGTTCCGAATGGTGTTCGCTAACTCATTTAATTGACCTTGAGAGAGCCCAACATCTTTGAACCCAATATGTTTAACGCCGGCTTCCAAAGCAACGTCTACATAGTCATGCGCCTGCGCCACTGTCTGATCGTTTCGGGTGAGCATGAAAATGAAGTCGAGGGCCATGGTCTGGTAAGACTAAATGTTTCTCTGTTTACTTTGAAGGAAATTGGCATTATTTTATTTACTTTAGACAATCGCGACCAAGATCGCTCCTACCTTTTTCTTTTGGTTCATTGCGACAAGGGCGTTGCTAACATGAAGACGTTACAGCTGAGATCGCCATGCTACGCTCGCGATGACAAGGTTCTCGTGGGAGGCGCGCCTCGCGGCGATGTGATTGCTGTAACACTTGCGAAATCTCTGCGCGAGCAAGCTCGCTCCTACCACCGGTACGTTTTGTTAAGTCGTTACGAATGACGCGATGTCTTCTAGTTGAACGACATGGCAATAAATCATGTTAATAATTTCTAACTCATGGTTGTGCAGTTCCATGGTCGACGCTGCGCAACAGTCTTCGACAACGAGCACGTTAAAACTCTCATCGGCCAAACTACGAACGCTGGAACTAATACATTGATCAGTAAAAATACCCACAACAATTACGTTTTCAATCTCCATATTACGGAGTATTAACCGCAAGTTGGTTCCAGTGAGCGCGCTGTCGGTGGTTTTTAGAACAGTGATTTCATCACCGTATGGTTGAAGTGCTGGAACCATTTGGCTGTCTTCCCGGTCTTTAGGCAATAATAAATAATTAAAACCCGGTTTCTTTTGGCTTAAGGAACGGTCACGTCCATCCTCGGTCAGGCAAGCGATACGAGCAAAAATGACTTCAATGTTTTGCGAACGACAAAAGTCGATAAGTTGAGCAGAATTTGGAATAACCGTTTGGTTCATGCGATCGAAGAATGGTTGCCAGCGTTTCGCCTCATTAGGGTCGCCGGGCACTTCCATATACGTATTCTGGATATCGATAACAAGCAGCGCCGTCTCTGCCGGATTTAAAACTGGGTCATCCGGTGGCTCAGCGTTTTCATAGTAAAACGAACGATGTGCGTTTTTCCAATCGCTCATTGTTCTCTGCCTTTAACTTCTTGCAACGTTCGAGTTATGGCCCCTTTTGCCTCGATAAGATCATCCGTTTGACCGGACATAAAAATACGCCCGGACACACCCATCATCTGGACATCGTTCAATACTGCGTTCGGCGCCGCACGCTCTGCTTCATTAGCGGCCACGCAGGCGAACAAGGCTGGTGTCATTTCGTACAATAACAATGACGTACCGGGCACGAGTATGGATGCATCCCGTGTACGATTCAATATGATGGCATGTTGGTCCGAAATGTCTTCAATAACGTCTTCGAATAATATCGAGGGTGCGAGTTGATCATCCGGCTTCGCTCCAATCCCTTTGAGAATTGCCGCGCCTGCGGAGTCCAACTCTTGCCGATCGGACGAATGCAACTCCAATAATCCGTATTGCCGCTCGGTAAACAAAATTCCCGGTTCCATATCCGGTGCCGCCTTGAGGGCCAAGTCTGAAATACGATGAATCGACAACGCAGGCGATACTTCGATGATAAGCGAGTGTTGTCCTTCGAACGGCGGATAGCCACGTGCGCGTAACGGCGTACTGAGGTATGCCGCAAACTGCGGTTGCAGATCGTACACGGGAAGATACACCCGTAACTCAGGCATATTCTTTCCCCTCGCCGCTAACGCGAATGGCTATCACTTTGCGCCGACTGATTCGAAGTGTTTGCTTAAATCATGATGCGGCCGCGGAATGACATGAACAGCAATGACTTCACCAACTTGATTGGCTGCTTCCGAACCGGCTTCGGTAGCCGCTTTGACGGCACCGACGTCGCCCTTAATGACAACTGAAACCAGACCGCCGCCCACTTCATTACGCGATATGATTTCAACATTAGCTGCTTTGACCATAGCATCAGCACACGCTAATGCGGGTACGTAGCCTCGCGTTTCTATCATTCCTATAGCTTGATTGGACATGATGTTTTCTCCTAGTAAGTTTGCCTTTCGGCTGGGTTAATAATGGATCGGGAGAACATTAGCTTTGCTCATCAATGGATCCGATAATCAGTGCATCAATCGGTGCTTTGTGTTTCGTAAAATATGCAGCGGCAACCGAACCTTGTGTAATCAATACTGCCTCACCTTCAGCACAACCGAGGGGGTCTAAAGCGATCAAGCTGCCACCGGTATCCAATGTCACTTCCAAAAGCGCGCCGTTGGGTAAGGTTTCTATATGTTTGGTCGACCAGATACGGCCTGTTACTCGTCCACGAATCATGTTTTCACCCTTTCAATGCTTATGCCTGCTTGACGAATTGCGTCTTGCGCCAACGGCGTCAAACGCGCTGCTTTGCCCAATTTAATCAGGCTCACACCTTCAGGAAGATGGTTAATCTGTTTTTCTGTAATCAAACCATGTTCAATATTCACAGCTGTGGTTTTGGGGGCGGAAGCCACTACCCGGGGTTGTGCAGTGCCGGACTGTCCTCCATTAGTCAATCGAAATTGGAGACGGCCTGACTCGATATCCGCCCTCGTTTGTTTATTGTTCGTGAGATCTAAAATTCGGCGGACAAATCTCGACAAGTCATTATCCGATTTTATTGATATAAATTCTTCACGAACATTGTTCGGCGCTAACTTTCTTTTATCGATTCCGTGTGCGGCGAGTTCCTCTATCAGAATCGAACGAATCGTTTTTTTTAGTTCGGCCGACATCGTCTAGTTCGCTCTTCCGCCTAAAACGGTTTCGGCTACGTTGCGCGCGTTGCGAATCTCCGCTTCATCGCCCGCAAGATACAAACGGCCGTTGGCGCCGATCATTCGATAGTCGATCACTTTGATATTGGCTTCTTTTTCAGCTTCATTACATGCAAGAATGGCGTAGGATGCAGGTTGACATTCCAACAAGTACAAGGACTCACCACCTAACACCATTGAACCGAGTTTGTTGCGGTTAATCAGAAATGCATGCTGATGATCCACTCGTGTGACAACTTTTGATCCAAGTATGGTTGGCGGTGTCGCATCATCGACGCCGGCCCCCAAAGCATCCAAGACCGCTTGTGCACCTGCTTTGACTTCGGCAGTGGAATGCGAATGCATTTCCAGATAACCGAACTGGCGTTCTACCACTAACAAACCCACTTTAACGTTTGCGCCCTTGAGGGCAACGTCGGTAAGTGATTCGATGTCCAGACCAGGCGCGACTTCGATAATTTGTGCGGCCATATTGCGTCGTGGTAAGTAACCACGCATCCATGTTGATACATAAGCCAAGGTCTGCGGTTGCAGTTGATCGATGAAAATAAACGAACGAAGTTCAGCCATTTGTTTGATTAGTGCTTCAGTACAGCGCGTAATTCTTCGGCAATCATGTGGCGTAATTCTTCGCGGGAAACACCGTTAATGCAGTCATTGTTCGTATGCTGCACACGGGATCGACCTGCGTACCCGTTAGAACCCGGTACACCATCAGCAGGCGCCTCCGGCAACGGACCCGATATTCCGACACTCAAACCGTGATAATTACCAAAGGTTTCGGATTCGTCTGAGTTGTACGCCATGCATGTCCAATGCACGAGGTGTTGCGGCCCGATGTTTTCACCAATCGAACTGTGCCCAAAGAATCCAGTACCGACCGTAAACGTTGGTGGGAGCGCTGTCTGAAAACCGGCCGCGCCCTGGGTGCATGGCGAATTAACCACAACACGATAGGCTTCAACAGACGATGCGTACTCCATCACCACTTTTTCGTCCATCGCATGCACGGCGGCAGAATGTCCGGCGCCGGCTAAACGCAATACCGCCCTAGCCTGAGAAATGGCCTGACTCCGACCTTTGGCGACATAGTACGCGAGCACCGGACACAATTTTTCCTTTGACAACGGTTCTTCAGCACCGATGTGCGTGATTGGTGCTAACAGCACCAGCGTACCTTCGGGTATGCGTATTCCACATTCCTGGGCAATCCAACGGGCATCACGGCCAACGCATTCAACGTTGAACCCGCGGTCATGAAATAGGTAACGCCGTAAACACTCAACGTCATCTTCGTTGCAGATGTAAGCATGGGCTTGCTTGAAAGACTGACGCAAACGTGAATCGATATCCTGCAACGTGATAATCACACTTTCATTCGTGCATAACGCGGAATTGTCAAATGATTTCGATTCCACGATACGTTTCGCGGCTTTGTCGATATCCGCCGTCGAATCGACAAACACCGGCGCATTCCCCGGGCCCACACCAATCGCGGGATTGGAGGAAGAATAGGCGGAACGCACCATGGCTGTACCACCAGTTGCCAAAATAACGGAAGTTTTCGGTGATCCCATCAGCTCTTCAACCATTAGGATTGTTGGGTCCTCGATGATCTGTATGACACCATCCGGCGCACCTGCGGCCACTGCGGATTCCGCTAACTTGCGTGCGGCGTCGATGCTGCACTCACGCGCCGCCGGATGCGGACTGATTACAATCGCATTGCGCGTCATCAGCGAAATCAAGATTTTGTAGTTAATGGTTGCGATCGGATTGGTCGAAGGTGTGAGCGCCATGATCACACCCGCCGGTCGCGGGATCTCTACTATCTTGCGGGCTTCATCGATACGTGGATTGACGTAGTCCTCGCCTCGATAAAAGTCAACCAGCGGGTGCGCGGTCAGCTCGTTTTTGATTTTTTTATGCGCGACGACGCCGAAACCGGTTTCCTCTACTGCCCATTCAGCATAACGACTGGCATGTTCGTGCGCGGTAGCAGCAACGGCATCTACGATAGCCATTGTGGTATCGCGGTCGTAGCGTTGGAATACTTCCGCTGCCCAACGCGCGCGCTCCAAAATCATATCCGCGAGACCACTCAATGCGGCGCGGCTGTTGGAAATATCGATGAGAGATCTAACTTGTGGTTCCATCACGCACTCCTTCGATAAACCCGTGTGCCCCTCACTTCGTTGCGCGCCAAACCAACCCCAATTTCCACCCGGCGTAACACGTCTTCACAGTCGGCTTGCGTCATCAGCAGTCCGGGTTTGAACTGCAATACGCGCGGATCAAGGGTTGAAAATATCGCCCACACACCGTTGTTGTACAGGTGCTTCATGACCGGCTTTGCACCTTGTTCGTGACTAAATTCCAGACCCATCACGACACCGTGTTGACGAATACCAATAAAGAAATCCGGATATTCGTCCATAATTTTTTCCAAACCAGCGCGCATGAAATCGGAGATGTAACGCACCATGGTTCGGACTTCAGAACGTTGCACGATCTCCAAGGTTTTCATAGCGACGATGCAACCCAGTTCCGCGCCGCCACCGGTGGAAATATGACCGAATCCGTCTTCTTTCAGCCATCCGCCACAACGTTCGGCGATCAACGTGCACGCGATGGGATAAAGTCCACCACCGATGCCCTTGCCGGTGACCATGATGTCCGGTTCGATACCGTATCTGGTGCAGGCCCACATCTCGCCACACCGCATGAGCCCGGTTTGCACTTCGTCAGCGATATACAACGCGTCGTAACGTTCGCACAGACTTTTTACAGTCGGCAGATACCCTTCGTGGGGCATGGGAAAACCGTAAGTCGCGGGTATAGTTTCCATAATAACTGCGGCAACGTCTCTGCCACGCAATGCGTCTTCCATCGCATTGAGATCGTTAAACGGTACCTGTATGAATTCTCCGTGGGTGTCTTCCGACAAAAACAATTTGGAAAAACGATCGTCACCCGTCTTTAACGCAAGTCCAGTGTGCCCATGATAGGCCTTAATGATGGAAACGATTTTCCGCTTCTGGGTTGCATGACGTGCAGTCTTAATGGCGATGTCTATTGCTTCACCGCCACCAGAGCCATAGGCCGTGTAAACCATATCCGGCGCTGGCGCACATGCAGCCAACGCTTCGGCTAATGCCGTACGTGCTAAAGCGGGGAAGTGATGATTACCCATATCGAAGCGTTCACTACCGGCTTTTAACGCTTCAACCAGTTCCGCATTGCGATGACCCAGATTATAGGTACCACCATTTAGATGCAGGTCAATCAGACGCTGACCATCCATATCGTAGATGTAGTAACCTTCACGGCGGTCAATCACCAGATCGACTCCCATGTCTTGCCAATCCTGGGTTTTCCCCGGATTCCAAAAGGCTCGGGAACGGCCGAGAAATTCGAGTTTAGCTTCGCTCATAGCTTCGCCTCACAGTGTCAGACAAAGCGTGGCACAGGTGTTTTTAGCCGACTTGACAGAATCCGGTGAAAATTGACAGGAATATTTATCCTGTCAGGTAAAGCAGATGTTTGCGGAGTAGTGATAGCTAATTTGGTCTGATGCCTAGAGAGATTGCGTCGTCGTTACACTCTTCGCAATGACATGAGAGTAAGTTATTGTCATCGCGTATATGGTCTTCTCCCGAATTGGCGATATATGGGATGACAGGGACAGAGGTGCGTTGGTATATCGGGCCTGTTGATCAGGCACATAACAGGATGCCTGTGGCCTCGATGAAGTTCGTGGCATATCGCCCTGTACGAGCCCGAGATCTCGAGGATCGTCGAGCCGCGACAGCAGCGTGGCGATCTCTTTGTTTAAAAAGAGATTGCTTCGCTTACGCTCGCAATGGCAACTACTTTGGAAAATGAAATAGCCTAACCTCTTTCACTCAGAAATTTTTCTCCAAGTTCAGCAGTGATTGGAGCAAAAGTAGGTGCCAATTCTTTTGCGGTATCGACTTCGATGTGTGAACCTATCCAGGCCAACAACGCTAAACGCCGTAACATGATAAAGGTATCAATTTCTGCTTCGTCCTCTTCGCTGAGTTCGCGCACTTTACGGTAACCTTTTACCCAAGCTTTCTTTAACGCGGGTACTTGGGGGTGATCCTCCATGAAACTAATACCCGCTGCGAAGTCATACATAAACCAGCCCAAACCACAGTCGTCGAAGTCAATCAATCGTGTTGTACCATCATTGATTAAAAGATTCGCCAGACGCATATCGGCATGGATGAGTCCAAATCTATCTGGCCCCTTGCCAAAATCGGTTAACCGTTGGACAACGACTGTTTGCAGTCGCTCCAAGAGCGCTTTGATTTCAGAGTTCACGTTGGGCGCATCCCGCCAATCACCCCAGGTCGCATCCGGCCCGAACACCGTATCGAGATCCCAGATCAAACGCTCAAAGTTCGGTGGTCGCTGCCACGATACGGAGTGATTGTGCGTGCGTCCTGCAATTTCACCCAGTTCCTCAAACGGCCCAACCAAATCGGCGCTTTCGTCAGGCTCATGTCCCTCAACAAACTCGAACATCACCATATGACGCTCGCCTGGCAAACCGTCTATGGTTGAGGTTTGTATGTCGCTACCGTCATGTCCAACGATGATGTCAGGTGTCAGTACGCCGCCTTCATCGTTCAAGGCCTTGGACCAAGCGTGTTCGCAGGTGATGGCATTGCGTGTGTGATAGTTCTCGCGATGAATACGCATGATTGATTTGAAACCATTCGGCGCTTCGACAAGGAATGTTGCATTTTCCGATACGTTAATAAGACGCGCGCTGGCACTATCTGGCAAATCCCAATACTTTAACGATTGATTGGCAAGCACTCCCAGACGATCGAGTAATACATCGTGCGGCACGGCGTTGTCTGCCATATGCCCTCCTCAATTGTATTTCTTGTTTGTTTTATATCTCTTCGATGGCTTCGAGTGACTCCGGCAGAATCTGTCCGCCATCTACAATGATGGTTTGTCCTGTGATGTATCCCGCTTCATCCGACGCGAAAAACAACGCCGCATAACCAATGTCTTTTACATCACCCAAACGTTTTAGCGGAATCGACGCCGCCATGGTATCGAGATAATCCTGGCCTAGATCTTGTAACCCTTCAGTGTAAATATTGCCCGGCATGACCGCATTGATAGTGACATTGTACTTGGACAATTCCATACAGGCTGTTTTAAGAAAACCTAATTGACCCGACTTGGAAGCACCGTAGTGGGCCCAACCGGGGTAACCCGTGACCGGCCCGGTAATAGACGAAGTCAGCACTACACGGCCGCCGCCGGCTTTTTCAAAGTGCGGTATGCATGCTTTAACGCAGAGGAAAGCACTCTTTAAATTTGTCGCCATGACCTGGTCCCATTCAGCGGGATCCATATCAATCATTTTAGTCTGCGGAAACGCACCGGCATTGGCACACATCACATTCAAGCCACCGAATGTGTCGACGGTTTGATTAACCATGTTTTCTACTGACTTCCAATCCGACACATCGCACTGGCAATACTCCGCCGTACCGCCCGCGGAGCGCAGTGTCTCTACCGCAGCCTCGCCATCAGCCTGTCCGCGGGATGCAATCATGACTTTGGCACCTTGATCGGCGAATACTTGAGCGATGCCTTTTCCGATTCCTTTGGAACCACCGGTGACAATGACCGAACGATCTTTAATTGAAGTAAACATTTGAAACCTCCGTTCTAGTTATCAACTTGTCCGTATGCGTTTATCACGCGCAGTACGGAAAAACCATGCAACAACAAACGCGATGATCAATAGAACCATCGATGTTGCTATCGAAAGAATGCCCACTGTCGGCACTAAAGGCGAATATCCTGACACCATTTTCGCGTACAGCCACTCGGGTAATGTGGAATCTGCACCCGTCGTAAACAATGACAATGGAAAATTGCCCCAGCTCAGCAAAAACGCAAACAATCCTGCCGATATGACACCCGGCATCAATAACGGTCCGGTTACCTCTTTCATAACCGTCCACGTCGATGCACCCATGTCACGTGCCGCTTCTTCCAACGCGGGGTCAAAGCTATAGGCACGAATGGCGATAATGAGTGTTGCGATGGGTGCAATCCATACCAGATGCGCCACGACCGCCGTCTTCCAGTCTGGTATCACCCCTAGAAAATTGAACCACATGAGTAATGCAAGTCCCAACACAGCCTGCGGAAAGAATATAGGCAACAGAATCAGTTTTTGAAACGCACCACGAAAACGCCATTGGTAACGTGCGAATGCGAGGGCGCCGAAAAAGCCAACAATCATGGAAATCACGGCGACGATGGCGGCAATGGCCAACGAAGTTGACAGTAAATCATGCACAGTTTGACTCTCGATGGCTTTTCCATACCATTGCGTCGCGTATCGTTTAATGGGAAAAGTTAGGTAGCGTGCTTTGGATATGGACGCAAAGCCAATCGACAATAGCGGCAGGTATAAAAACAAAATGGCGAATACCGCATAAAGGTACAGTGCAACACGAGCAGCGCGGGATATGTGCATTAGCGTCTGCGCCCCATAATGGTATCGAGGTCAACTCGACTCACACCAAAGACCGCCAATGATCCAATGATTAGAATTAGGACCACTGACAGGGCGGACCCTAGCGGCCAATTTTGACCATAAGTGAACGCCGTTTCGACTTCGTCCGCGATGACAATCACCGTTTGCCCGCCTAACAACTTCGACTCGGCCAGCGCACCGGCGGCCAATACAAAACTAAGCAATGAACCAATGACGATACCTGGCGCCGATAAGGGCAAATCCACTTCGCGAAAAATTTGCCAACGGGTTGCACCTAGGTCTGCGGCCGCCTGACGTGCTTCCTCGGGAACAGTAGAAATACCTTGCGCTAATGGGAACAACATAAAGGGAAAGTAAACATAAACAAGTCCGAACACGATGATCGGCACGTTGTACAGCGCACCTTCAAAACTTAAACCCGTCCAGGCACGCAAGTGACCTTCGATTAATCCCCCTTTCATTAACGTTAGCACCCAACCAAACAAACGAATGTTTTCAGATACAAACAGGGTAATGACGACAGCGATGGTAATCACCGTGGTAAACTTCTTGAAAACCTTCGCCATTGCGAAAGCTAACGGCCAACAAACGACAAACAAAATAGTTGTGGACACCAATGCCATTCCGAGCGACCACAACAACGAACGGTAATAACCCTGTCTTAAGAAAACCGCATAAGAAGAGAAGTCGGGAAGGTGTGCAAGACTAAATACCTTTTGCGGCATAATCGAGAAAAGTGCGATAACCATCAACGGTGCCGCAAACGTCAGAAACAACACAACCGATATCGGCGTTGCACTGAGTAGTCCTAGTTTTTTATCCGCTCTTTCCACAATTGCCTATGCAAAACTATGATCTAGAATTAGATGGGCATTGTCTGTATTCCAGCCCAGTATCACTTGGTCAGATATTTGCCCGGTAAACCGGTCTTCCCTGAGTTTTTCGACCGTTAACTCCGAACTGTCAGACGCCTCTACTCGATATTGAATCCGCGATCCAAGCGCGTACTCTGCCCGCAGAATTCCTTTTGTAGAAAAATCGCTGCTATCCCCGGATTGCAGAAACCGTACATACTCAGGTCTTACCATGAGCGCGCCGCCTGCACCTTGCGGCAAAGATAGGGCGGTACTCGCTCCACTTTCGTTGACTTGCAAATCGATACTGCGACCTACTAATTGTCCATCAGCACCGGACTCAACGTCGATCAAATTCACCTCACCCATAAACTCCGCGACAAACCGGCTGGTCGGACGCGCATAAATGGCATCCGCGACATCGATTTGTTCAAATCGCCCTTCCCGCATAATGGCAATGCGATCGGACATAACCATGGCTTCCTCGAGACTATGCGTGATATACACAAAGGTCTTACAGGTACGTTCGTGCAAATCTTTTAACTCCTTCTCCAAAGTCTTACGTAAACGGTAATCCAACGCCGACAACGGCTCGTCAAAAAACAATATTTCCGGATCGAAAGCCAGCGCGCGGGCGAGTGCTACGCGCTGACGTTCGCCTCCTGAACATTGATGGATGCGTTTTTCGTAGAAGCTTTGCGGCAAATGTAGGAGGTCGAGCAGCTCAAGCGCTCGTTGCTTGCGTTTGCTAACACTCTCACCACGTATTTTTAAGGAAAACTCGATGTTTTCCCCAACCGAGCGATGTGGGAATAAAGCCAACGACTGAAACACCATGCAGGTTGGCCGTAAATTCGCGGGTATTTTTTCGATACGCTTGTCGCGCAACCAAATTTGACCCTCCGTAGGTTCATCAATACCGACAAGCAACCGGATTAACGTGGTCTTACCACTTCCGGAAGGTCCCACGATGGTAAGGAATTCACCCTCTTGGATTTCAAGATCAATACCATGCAACGCAGTAAAGCGGCCAAAGCGCTTAACAATGTTTTCGAGACGAAGTATGGTTCCCCGCTGCATAACAGTCTAATCTGACAGATTAAACGAAAATTCGGCCAGGCGTTTCCACACCTAGCCGAACAACAGATTCATCAAACAACTCAACCGCGCTTAGCGGCGTTATAAATTTCGTTTAGTGTGTCGTATGAACTGACAACTTGATAATCTAGCGACCGTGCCATCTCTTCTTCCAGACTATCCCATTGAATGGCATCCAATTCATCTGAATCGAATTTCTCGAATACGGCCGGATCACCCATTTGACTAACCGGATTATAAGTACCTTCCGCAAACGCGACCGCTTTTGAAATATCCCCATCTTGAACAAATTCAAGAAAATCTTCGGCCAAACTCGAAGGGTCGGGATTATTGACTGCAGAAGTTAGCTCGATCCAGACTACACCGCCTTTACCGTCGACCGGACCCGACTTAGGTGTAATACCACGAATATTGGTCGCACCGTCGAAACGTGCTGGTGACGCAGTGTACGTCCCGCCCGTGAAGTAGGCATCGATTTCGCCGTTAATCAGCGCCGTATTCATTGCGACGAGATCATCCGTTAACAACTTGGCGCCACCGAAAATCGCTTCGGCCGTCTGCTTAAATACCTCTTGGCCGGCTTCGTCGATGGGTTCAAACGGATTTTGATCACCGGTTAAACACATATGCATAATGTTCCAATTATCATAAGTAAGCACGCCATAGCGATCTTTCATAGCCGAATCGAGAAATAATTTATAGCCCTGATCCTCGGCCATCTCACGGCTAATCTTGTCCGTATTAACTACAAAACAAAAAGGGCCGTAACGTTGTGGCATACCAATCAACTCGCCGTCGTCCGCGAAAGCTAATGGGTATGGGTCGGAAAACCCCGGCGACATCTTGTCGAAATAGGGCATAAAACGTTCTTTGTTCAACGGCTTGATTAAGTCTTCCGGATACAACTGTGCCCTGGCCCACGGCTGGTTAACATTGATTAAATCCCACACATTGACTTCGCCGGCGCGCAACTTGTTAATCATATCCGGATCGGATGTGCCGCTTTCCGCACGCACTGTCGCGCCAGAATTAGCTTCCCGAAATGGGCCTAAAACTTCATCGGAGTTATAGCCTTCCCAACAAAGAATATTCATTTGGTCGTTACGATCCGCAAAAACACGGCTCAGCGGCCCCATGCTCGCGAGACCGACAGCACCCGCTAATGTGGTATTGAATTGCCTACGAGAGAACTTCATCGATTCCTCCTGTTACGGTTATGAGATACAGAATTTTTATAGAGAGTCTCAATTATTAAGCTTGCCCGTATAAATTCAAGCGGGCTTGACAGCAATTTGCCCAAATTTGACATCGACAAGTTAAAGTTTTTGTTTAATTTTCCCCGCTTATTATTGATTTTAAAGTCATTATAAGACATTCTTTCCGATAATATTCGCAATGATAACAAAGCCGTAGTGTCTTAGGCTGTATGGTTTTACGGTCGTAAACATGCTCACAGGTCAAATATCAGTATGAGTACCATTGCCGAACCGTCGATAGTCCTGGCATCCGCTGCAACTGGCGTGACGAATCTTATCGAGAAAAATAACGGCGATATTGACTCGATATTTGGCGCTACGTCCATTCGTCTGGATGATTTGGACAGTCCGATAAGAGAATTAAGCCTAAGCCAGTACTGCCACCTGTTTACGGAAGCCGCCAGACAGACTGGCAACGATAATTTTGGAATGCATTTTGGTGCTCAGTTCAAACCCAAACAACTCGGCGCAATAGGTTATGCGGCCATTAGTTCACCGACACTGTCGGCTGCGTTGCGCAACATGGAATTTTATTTTCCAGCGCACCAGGATCAATCCAGCTTTAGCTTAATTCCAGATAACGACATGTTATGGCTGAGCTACCGGATATTCGATCCCCGTATTGAAGACCGCAGACAAGATGCTGAATTATCGATGGGTATGTTCCTAAATATATTTCGTCACGCCCTGGGCCCTGACTGGTCTCCACTGGAAGTTCGTTTTGAACACGAAAGACCCGACAATGCATCGGAACATGAAAAAGTTTTCGGTGCGCCGGTGGTTTTTGGACGACGCACCAACGCCATGGCTTTCAGACATCACGAATTGGAAGTCGTCATGCCCGAACAAGACCCTTATTTGTTTTCGGTAATCGAGCCGTTTTTAAAGTCACGTTGCGAATTACACGATAATCCAGAGGCTTTTGCAGACATCGTACGCAATCAAATCAAGCTTAATTTGAGTACGTCGCCACCAACACTAGCGCAGATCGCGCGCATATTCGGGCTATCCGAATCTCAATTTCAACATGAGCTACAAACCCATGATTTATCATTTCATGACCTCTTACGGGCAGCCAGACAAGAGTTGTCGCTACACTATATGAACGATCCTGAAATGCCACTAACGGAAGTCGCTTTACTTTTAGGTTATTCAGAACTATCCGCGTTTTCCCGTGCCTTTCGCAAATGGACTGGCATGAGTCCACAGCAATATCGCCGGTCACGAAAAATGACGCCACAACCTCAGTCAACAAAAATGTAGACTGCTTTTCACTGCTCGGTATTCGCTAGCAGTCTTTATTCAATGCCGAACTCAAAAATCGAATTTGGTGTGTATGGCAACGCGATACACACTCGAAAACTGGGTGAGATTGAAAACCTCGATAACGTAGTCATCACTGTTGATGAACCCGGCGTCATTGAGGGCGTCCTAAAGCCGGAAGATACCCAGTATGAATCCGTTAAATCGTCACTCGAATCCAACGGCAAGCTCTTTCGGCTAAATGACGGGCAATATTTATTGCCTGGTTTGGTGGATTTGCATATTCATGCGCCACAATGGCCACAACTCGGCAAGGCGCTGCATCTACCACTGTACCAATGGTTAAACGAGTACACGTTTCCACTGGAAGCCAAATATACCGATTTCATGTACGCACAAAGTGTCTATTCATCACTGGTCGACACATTGCTCGCTAACGGCACGACCACGGCGGTTTATTTTGGCACGATACACCTTGCAGCGACGCAATGTTTAGTTGACATTTGCATGGAACGTGGTCAACGGGCAGTTGTTGGCAAAGTCGTTATGGATAACAAAGACGAATGTCCGGATTACTATCGCGATGCTTCGACTCAAACGGCAATTGACGATACACGCACGTTCATTGAGTACGTTCTCAAAAAAAATTCAGGGGCATTTGCAAAAGTTAAACCGGCGGTCACTCCCCGCTTTATTCCAAGTTGCACCGATGAAGGTTTAACTGCACTAGGCGCGTTAGTAAACGAATATGATTGTCATGTTCAGACGCATTGCTCCGAGAGCGATTGGGAGCACGGCTATGTCTTAAATCGTCACTGCATGACCGATACGGGTAGCCTGTATAACTTCGATTTAGTAACCGACAAGACGGTATTAGCACATTGTAATTTCATCGACGATGCCGACATGGACATTATCAAATCCGCGCAAGCTGGAATCTCCCATTGCCCACTATCCAATTACTATTTCTCCAATGCAGTTTTCCCCGCTCGCCGTGCTTTGGACAAGGATTTGCTAGTAGGCATGGGCACAGACGTATCCGGCGGGCCTAGCGCAAGTATCCTGGACAATTGCAGTCATGCGATCAACGCTTCACGTGCGTTGGAAGAAGGTGTTAACCCCGCGCTATCCGCTGACGAAAGAGGCACACCAAACACCCGACTCGATTTTAAAGAAGCATTCTGGATGGCCACCTCTGGCGGTGCACAAGCACTCAAGCTAAACATAGGTCAGTTCACAACCGGTTATGCTTTTGATGCCGTGTTGATTGACACCACTATTAAGGATAGCAATTTAGTTATTTGGCCAGGCGATACTCGGGACGATGTGCTAGAAAAAATTATTTACAGTGCTCGACGTCAAAATATTCGCCGAGTGTGGGTGCAGGGGAAACCAGTCCATGAGTATTAGTTGTAATAGCGCTGGTCCAATCTGACGTATACTGTTAGCGATAGTTTAGACTGGATTGTTTAAACCGTTAATCGCCACCTTTCATCATCTGAAACCACGAGCCTATACCTGCTTTGCGGCATAGATCGGCGTACAAGTTCTTTTCTCCCACAACGAATGCGATCAACTGTCACTAGTGGCCATTCTTTGTAGGCGTTAATGCTAAATTGATACGACCACTTTTACCCGATCGCCGTTCGTTCAACCGCACGACAAACTCCTGTGCTACCCTCATCACGTCGTTAAGACTCCCTTGTCGGTGACCATGAATAACGTTTGTGCCTTGTGCGATCACATAGCGATGCCAATTAGAACCTTTTGCGCCACGCGGTGGCTCTACTCGATACACCGATATGATCTTGTAAGGTTGTTCCAATACAGAAGAGTCGTTAGTCATAAGTATTTATACATCAGCGACACCACGATTCCCATCTCGAAGTGGGGTATCGCGGGGCGTGTCCGTGGATCGTCAGTTATCGTTGCTATAATTTGAAAAGAATCTGATCCGCGGTTGTCCCGCCTCGCACACTATAGCGAACACTTGTTGGGGATGTATACAAATTTCGAGATTGACTACGCTTTGACGATCAGCTTCACTCTTTGAGTTCGCTACGAGCTTTATCGAAGTCTAGTAACCATCACAAGTTTCACTATGTAAGATTAGATATGTGGATTCTGGGCAGATAGATAAAACTATAAATGAACTAACTGCGCGAATCCGCTGTCAATCGATTCAGATTCACTCTGATCAGACCACTGAAAATCTCTGCTGACCACCCGATCGGGAACGATGGCCCTTGGACGAACCACGCCGCTGGTGACCATTAGACGGTTTAGCGAATGACTTGACCCGACGTTTACCCCTTGTCCTTTGCGTATTGTCACTGGTGTAATGTCGTTTCGGTTCCGATACAGCCGGTAGCAGTCCCTCAATCACCTCGCGTTTGATCTTCTGCCCGGTCAAACGTTCGACCTGGGTCAGCTTTGCCCAATCCCCTGGTCCAACAAATGATATAGCGTTGCCTTTGCTGCCGGCACGGCCAGTGCGACCAATCCGGTGAATATAATCCTCAGCCACCATTGGCATGTCGAAGTTAAACACGTGACTAACGCCTTTGATATCAAGACCACGGGCAGCTACGTCCGTAGCCACCAGCAGTCGGAACTTTCCACGGCGCATATTCTCGACCGTGCGTTTTCGCCTGTTTTGACTCATGTCACCGTGCAACGCTGCACCTTTGTGGTCTTGCGCCACTAAACGCTTGGCCAATTTGTCTGCGCCACGCTTGGTGGCAGTAAAGATCAGGGCCTGGGTAACGTTTGTATCACGTAAATGATGATTCAATAGCTTGTGTTTGTGCGAGACACTATCGGCCACGTGCACATGTTGTTTAATCGACTTGTGGCGCTCGTTATTCGCAGCCAACGCGATACGTTCCGGGTCTTTCAAAATTTGACGGGCGATCTTTAGAACAGCGCCTTGCAAGGTGGCGGAAAACAGCAGAGTTTGGCGATGATCAGGAGTCGCTGTCGCAATGGTCTTAACCGCATCGACAAACCCCATATCCAACATGCGATCCGCCTCGTCCAGCACCAATATTTCAAGACGCGAATAATCCACCCGTCCCTGCTCCATGTGATCCAACAACCGGCCTGGTGTGGCCACCAGCAGATCCAATGGAGTACGCAGCAATTTAACCTGCTGCGGATAAGCCGTGCCACCCACTATGGTGCCGGTGGAGAATTTAGTGAATTTGCTAAACTGGCGGATGTCGTCATTCACCTGCATTGCCAACTCCCTGGTGGGAGTCAGAATGAGCACTCGTGGACCTTTGCCCCGCCGAGCTACCGGCCGCAGTAACCGTTGTAAAGCGGGCAAGACGAATGCTGCGGTTTTACCGGTTCCAGTCTGGGCCGATGCGATTAGATCACGGCCCGATAGCACGGCAGGTATAGCCCGTCGTTGAATCTCGGTAGGCACGGAAAAACCGCTAGCCATCGCCGCTTTCAACAACTTGGCATCTAAATTTAAATTTTTAAACGACACAATAATACCCCTGCCTGCCACCTCGGGCGGACAAATAAACAAGTTAATACAACGAACGTGAGTCGGATGCCTGGGAACATCACCGAATCGGGTTCACTCTGGTTGTAGGGTCGGCCACGGCCTGAGCCCCACAAGACGCCGCTAACCAGATTTCAAGTGATGGAAAAACACATGGGAGGCCAGAAACGCATACCCTCTACGTGAGAGGTGACGCGACTATACAGACCAAACACCGACAAAGCCAGCAATACATCACTCTAGTAGGAGTTGACTCGAGCATAACGGTCGGTAGTGTCGCCAATAACCGACACATTTGTCAGAATGAATAAACATCACTTGTTGGCTGAAGGTAGATGTTCGCTGAATGCGTTCTTTTACCAAATACCCCGTAAAATCAAGACGCGGCTACTACATATAGTAAACCACAGGTCGAATGCCGGATACCGCGGAGCTGTGGATTGCTAATCCGGCAAACTACCCTGTACTCCTTCCACGTACCAATCCATTCTTAACAATTCTTCGTCCATCATTACAGAATCCTCTGCAACCCGTACGATACCAGCTTGATCTTTTATGGGGCCTTGAAACGGATGTAGCTCACCGTTAATTATTTCCGTCTGGCGCTGCTCGACCAAAGCCGCAACATCTTGTCGAACCGCTGCATGGAGTGGCGCCAGTTCGATCATGTTGGCGGCCAAACCACCCCAGACGTTTTCGGATGTCCAACTGCCGTCAATCACGGATTTTGCAGTCTTGGTGTAAAACCCGCCCCAGTTGTAAACAACTGAGGTCAAATGTGCACCGGCACCATGTTGTGACCGATCGGAACCAACGGATATGGAATATACGCCTTTTTCTTGAGCCGCCTGAGTGGGTGCAGCGGAATCAGTGAATTGATTGATCACGTCAGCCCCCTGCGTAATCAATACATCGGCCGCATCCCTCTCCTTGCCGGGATCGTACCAAGAACTGATCCAAACCACCTTGACTAACCCAAATATTTCACAAATATGAAGGCAAAACCTGTGTAACCCGTTAAAATTCAGTTGCTTAGATTGATTTAGACGGAGGTTTTGCCGGTGACGAACTGTACCCGAGAGGTCGTTGAATTTCCAGCCTTGAAGCGGCGCACGATGCAAGCGGATTTCAAAGGTGGGCACATCACTTCTGATGGCGGTGTACTGCTGCTGCGTCAAGTGGATCGGCGAATGGGATTAACCAAAGAAGTGGATAAAGTAATACCCGAGTCACGTGACCCCCGTTATATCCAACACAGCCAACTCAGTTTGTTACGTCAACGCATTTATGGTTTGTGTCTTGGGTATGAAGATCTCAATGATCATGAGCACATTCGATTAGATCCGGCGATTCAAAGTGCAGTAGAACGGGACAACGTATTAGGCAGTGCCCCAACGCTGTGTCGTTTAGAGAATCGTGTTGATCGAAAAGTGGCGGTAGAGCTGCATAAAGTGATGGTGAATCAGTTTATTGCTTCATTCAAACGAGTACCGAAGCGGCTGGTTCTGGATTTTGATGCGACCGATGATCGGGTGCATGGCGAACAAGAAGGTCGCTATTTTCATGGTTATTATGATCATTACTGTTTCTTGCCCTTGTATGTGTTCTGTAAAGATCAATTGTTAGTGAGTTATTTACGTCCCAGCAAGATCGATGGTGCGAAGCATGCGTGGGCCATATTGTCATTACTGGTCAAGCGATTGCGTCAGGTCTGGCCCGATGTTGAGATTATCTTTCGGGGCGATTCCGGGTTTTGTCGTTGGCGGATGCTCAAGTGGTGTGAAGGTCATGGTGTCGGCTATATCGTGGGCATCGCTAAGAATAATCGGTTAAACCGAATGATTGAGGGTGATCTGAGTCGGGCGGAACAGACAATGACTGCATTTCACCCCAAGGTGCGCCGATTTACCGAGTTTCAATACCAAGCCGATAGTTGGGATCAACCCCGCCGCGTCGTTGCCAAGATAGAAGTGACGGATAAAGGGCGTAACCCCCGTTACGTGTTGACCAACCTGACGGGCAATCCTGAAACGCTGTACGACACGCTGTATTGTGCGCGTGGTGAGATGGAGAATCAGATCAAGCAACAGCAATTGGATTTATTTGCGGATCGCACCAGTTGTCACCGCTGGTGGGCCAACCAGTTTCGGGTATTAATGTCGTCGTTAGCCTATATTTTGCTCGAATCCATTCGACGACTGGCCTTGAAACAGACCGAACTGGCTCACGCCTATGTGGGCACGATTCGCTTGAAGTTATTGAAGGTCGGCGCAGTCATTATCCACAACACGCGCCGCATCCGATTTTTACTCTCCAGTAGTTATCCGTACAAGGACTTGTTCCAGACGGTCGCTGCACGATTAATACCTGGGTAGTTCACCGCCTTGGTGAGGGTAACCCGATGGCGAGACGCCAGGGACCCTTGCGTCAAAAATTGGACTCATCGACAACAACAATCCCATTACCTTATATCTATAGCGAACTACACGAGCGGATCGCAATCATCATCGTCTTTTGATGTTCAATCCCCTCATGCAAACACAAAAATCACGCTTTCGTAAAAACGGATGAAATATCCAGGCTAGAACTTCGAGCTACCGTAGGATGAGTTCATCTTGACTCTGCCAAGTACTGGGTCCAACGAAAAATTCAGAAAAAGGTCCCTTAAAATGCCCATGGAAACATCACCCACAACCCTAAAATCTTTTACTTTTAAGTAACATAAGATAAAAACCGGATAAAAAACTGCACATCAACCCTGCGCTAACATTTTCCACACATTCTGTGGATAACTCTGTGCAAAAACTACGGCTATTAGCATTGAAAGGGTTACAAAGACTTATTTTGTAACCACTGATTAAATTTTGTGCATCAAAATATATCTTTATTTTTCAAATAGATATACTTAAACACCGACCACTTACAATTCGTTGATAAGTTTTAGAGCAGAGAATGCTGAACGCTTCAATTTTGTGCATAAAACACGCCTAGATCGTAAAACCAAGTGAAATGCTAGAGTCAAAACATACCATTGGTCTGGGTTTGCAATCCATTTATCGGATCACTTGCCCTTTATCGTGTTATGAGCAATGAGGTCTTGGTAGACGTGAGCCTACTGCGTCGTTTTGCTGCCATCCTTTACGATACTTTTTTATTGGTGGGCGTATTGTTTATAGCGGGTCTACCCCTGCCGTTAATAGCGAAAAATTTGCAACACTCGACACTCTTTACTCTCGGTGTACGGGTTTATTTGCTGTCGGTATGCTTTGTGTTCTTTGGCTGGTTTTGGACCCACGGTGGACAAACCCTCGGCATGCGGGCTTGGAATCTACGTTTGAGCCGGGACGATGGTACCCCCGTCACATGGACACAAGCCTTACAGCGTTTTTTCGCCGCTATGCTTTCATGGGGTTGCGCGGGATTAGGTTTTATCTGGATGCTGTTTTCGCCGGATAAACTCACCTGGCATGACAAACTCTCACACACAAGAATTGTCAGGCTTACCCGGTAAAATCCTTCGATATCCGACTCTTCACGGCCTATCCCTGCTACTATTTTTTGTCCCCCGTTGCCAAACTACTTGTAAACTCACCATGACAATAAAACCCGGTTGGACTGGCCGTTATTTTGAGGATTTCGAGGTGGGTGACATCTATAAACACCCACTTGGCCGCACCGTAACGACGACCGATAACAGTTGGTTTACGCTATTAACTCAAAACACCGCGGCGATTCATTTCGACCACCACTATGCTGCGCAAACCGAATTCGGCAAACCCCTGGTGGATTCGACTTTCACAGTGGCATTGGTTACCGGTCAAAGCGTCACCGATATATCACAAAATGTTTTCGCCAACCTGGGCTGGGACGAAATAAGACTCCCCAATCCTGTGTTTGAAGGTGACACGATCTATTCGCAGTCAGAGGTATTGTCGACGCGGGAATCAAAAAGCCGCCCTGATATCGGTATTGTTACAGTTAAAACCACTGGTTATAACCAAGACGGTGTTATTGTGATCACGTTCAAACGTACAATCATGGTGTATAAACAAGGAATGGCGCCAACAAAACCCGAAATAGCACTTCAACAATCATGAACCGATTCGCTTGGAAGTGCATTGCCAACACATTTTGTGTACTGGCTTTATGCGTCATTGCGAATGTTATCCATGCGGGAACCATGGGCGACATCGTCAAAAGCCGGAAACTCACCGTTGCGGTTCAATCCGAAGGACCACCTATCAGTTTTGAGAATGAAAAGGGTAAACGCACCGGTCTGGCGGTGGAATTTATACGCATGATGGTACAAGACATGGACGTTGAACTGGTGATGAAGGAATACACATGGAAGGGTTTGCTGCCTGCCCTCGAAAACGACGAGGTTGACATTGTCGCGGCGGATTTGTCGCCTTCCCCTAAACAGCTTATGAAAACGCTGTTTACCGATACGGTTTTTTACAACGAAACGGTTGCCTTTACAAAAAAAGAGAGGCCTTATCAGCACTGGCGTGATCTCAACCGACGCTATATTAGTATTTCAGTCAGCAAAGACACCCGGTTTGCCGACACAGTACGCAAGTTTTTACCTGAGGCAAAACTACGTCAAGTCAAAGACGGTGTGATTGACATTGTTCCGGACATATTGGAGGGCCGCGCCCTTGCTGGTGTGTCCAGCAGGGTATCGCTGCACCCCTTCCTTGGAGACGAATCCGAATTGAAAGTCATTGGCGAACCAATCACACGTGAACCAATGGCATTTGCAGTAGCTCCGGAATCAATTCACTTGCTGCTATTTGTTAATAACTATATTGAACTGGTGAAAAATGACGGCCGTCTGCAAGAACTATTGGACTATTGGTGGTATTCAATGGATTGGCAAGAAGACAACTAAAACCTTTTTTATAAGTTAAGCACGCAAACAACTTTTTTATTCTGATAAAACAATGAAAAATTGTTTGGACAAATCCTTACCCGAACTTGCCAAGGCCTTGCGAAGCGGACAAGTTTCAGCGATGAAACTCGCCGATACCTGCATCGCGAATGGCGATGCAACAAAGCATCTAAACGCTTATAAAACCTGGGCACCTGAGTTCACTTGGCAATGCGCCAAACTAGCCGACCATGCATTCCAAACCGATGTGGACGTTGGTCCCTTGCAAGGAATTCCCGTCTCAATAAAAGATTTGTATGGTGTCGCTGGATTCGACACTTTCGCCGGCACCTCGAAAGCCTTACCCGCCGTATGGCAAACTGAAGGACCGGTGGTTAACAGTGTTCGGAAACAACTCGGTGTGATTACCGGTAAAACACATACCGTTGAACTCGCCTTTGGTGGGTTAGGTGTGAACAGTCATTGGGGCACACCGCGCAATCCTTGGGATGTGGAAGATCATCGTGTACCCGGTGGATCGAGTTCAGGTGCTGGCGTCAGCTTGCAACAAGGCTCCGCGCTAATCGCGTTAGGTTCGGATACCGCGGGTTCCGTTCGCATCCCCGCCAGCATGACGGGTGCGGTCGGTTTAAAGACGTCTATTGGAAGGTGGTCAACGGATGGCATTGTACCTTTGAGCACCACTTTGGACACCGCGGGTATTCTCACACGAACCGTGGAGGACGCAGCTTATGCGTTCGCCGCTATCGATCCTGTGATTAGAGATGGCAGTGGCGAGTTCCTCGGCAAGATAGGCGGCTATCCTCTCAACGCGATTACCATTGGAGTTATTCCCGATAATGTTTGGGAGGGATGCAGTGCGGGCGTCGCTGAAACAGTTCAGGACACGTTGAAAGAATGTGAACGGGCAGGTATTACGCTCAAAGATATTGACCTGCCCGAGTCCGCAGGAGCCATCGATATGTTGGCTAAAGGTAGTGTCGCTGCCGCTGAATGCGATGAGTTTATTGATTCCGTTTTACCTGAATGGCGCGACCATTTAGATCCCCTGGTTTCAAGCCGTATACGTGATGGCGATCAATTATCATCGCGCGAATACCTGGCGAGGCTGCGATGGTTTAAAGACGTGGCGAAGACCACGGCAACACGCTTCGACCATTGTGATGTGATTGCGTTGCCCACGGTGTGTATAACGCCACCCAAATTGGAACAGGTTAAGGAATTGGATGGTTATCGCACGAACAATATGTTGGCGTTACGCAATACCTGTATAGCGAATTTTTTAGGTCTTTGCGCCATCACCCTTCCTGCCGGTTCGGATCAGACCAATATGCCCGTCGGCTTACAGTTCATGGCCCGCCATAATGATGAAGAAACTCTACTAAGCATCGCATTAGCGGTAGAAAAGATTATTGGCACCTCGCAGCAACGTCTGGGTAAACCCCCATTGGACGCATAGTCAATCCAATATGATCGGAGTTCGTGCGGTAAAAAGTGACGACCTGGAAGCCTTGCACAAGCTGGCGATAGAAGCGGGCATCGGTATGACAACTCTGAGCAAAGACCGTGAGCTACTAGCGCAAAAAGTCGATTGTTCGGTGACCAGTTTTAAAAAAGACGTACAACAACTCGGCGAAGAATTGTATTGGTTCGTCATGGAAGACACCGGAAACGGACGCATTATTGGCAGTGCCGCCATTTACGCCGCCATTGGTTTAAGCCGGCCTTTCTATTCATTTCGGGTCATTAATCTTACCCATACGTCCCAAGAGTTGGATAAATATGAACCCGTACGTGCATTGCAAATGGTCGAGGAGTACCGGGGCTGCGCCGAAATTGCGACGCTGTATTTGACACCGGGATACCGCAAAAACGGTAATGGAAAATTCTTATCCCGTTCGCGCTTTTTGTTTTTAGCGGATTTCTCGCAACGCTTTCCGCAACGGGTTATCGCAGAAATGCGTGGTGTACAAGATGATCAAGGTCATTCTGCGTTTTGGGATAATCTTGGCAGGCATTTTATAAAAATGAGCTTCTCCAAAGCGGATTACCTGAGTTCTGTGGGCAAGTATCAGTTTATCGCGGATCTCATGCCTAAATATCCCGTTTACATTCGTCTCCTGCCTGAAACCGCGCGTGAAGTTATTGGTGTGGTGAACGATTCCACCAAACCGGCATTGGAACTGCTGAGACGCGAGGGTTTCCGCTTCGAGGGTTGCGTCGATGTTTTTGATGCGGGGCCAACCATCGTATGCCCGCTTAACGATATTCAAACCATCAAGAACAGTCACTCTGGTGTTATAAAAAAAATAAACCCGTATGAACAAGCTCACAAATTTATGATCAGCAACGGCAATCTTAGCGATCAGCGTATGGTGCGTGGCACGATAAAAAAAACCGGGCGCACGGGTGTTGAAATTGATGAAAAAGCCGCGGATTACCTTGGCGTCAGTTTCGGCGATACTGTTCGTTATGCGCGTATTTAGTTTAACCCCGTCATGTCACAACAAACGCTTTTTATAAAGGGCAAATGGGCCATGGGGAACGGGTCTGAGTTAGTTTCTATCAATCCCGCCGATGGCAATGAAGTATGGCGTGGGAATTGCGCTGATGAACAGCAAGTCAGTATGGCGGTTTCAGCTGCCAGGGGAGCTTCCCATCATTGGGCGACGCTATCATTCGAGGCGCGTGAGCAAGTTGTACGTCGATTTGAATCTTTGTTGGCGAAGAACAAGGAACATCTCGCTCATACCATTTCCGAGGAAATGGGAAAACCATTGTGGGAGTCGCTCACCGAAATCACAGCCATGATCGGCAAGATTGATATCTCCGTAGACGCGTATCAGGAACGAACCGGCAACCGGGAAATCCAGTTGGCAGGTGCAAAATCCCTAGTGCGACATAAACCACATGGTGTTGCCGCCGTTTTTGGCCCGTATAACTTTCCCGGACATCTACCTAACGGACATATTGTGCCCGTCCTGCTCGCTGGCAATACCATTGTGTTCAAACCCAGTGAGCTGACACCGAAAATTGCCGAACAAACCGTGCGACTGTGGCAGCGAGCGGATTTACCCGAAGGTGTTTTGAATCTTGTGCAAGGTGGCACCGGCACCGGCAAAGCTTTAGCTGGACACGAAGGGATTGATGGTTTGTTTTTCACCGGCAGTGCGCGCACCGGGCAATATCTTCATCAACAATACGCTGGTCACACTGAAAAGATTCTGGCCCTGGAGATGGGTGGCAATAACCCGCTCATTGCTAAAGATATAGGTGATATCGACGTAGTTGTCTACAACATCCTTCAATCCGCATTTATTACCAGTGGACAACGTTGCACCTGCGCCCGCCGTTTGTTTATTCCGCGAGATAACAAAGGCAATGAATTGCTGCGGCGTTTGGAAAGCGTTAGTGCCGATCTTCAAGTAGGCGCGTTCAACGATACCAACACGCCATTCATGGGCCCGGTGGTATCGGAACAAGCTGCAGATCTTCTCGTCCGGGCACAAAACAACTTGTTGCAACTTGGCGCGCATTCGGTTCTTCCACTGGAAAAACTGAAACGGGGTACGGGTTTACTGACACCAGGCATCATCGATGTCTCCGATGTAAAAGAATTACCGGATGAGGAATATTTCGGACCGTTGCTGCAAGTAATTCGTTACGAAAGTTTTGAACAAGCTATTACATTAGCCAATGACACACGTTTTGGTTTGTCGGCAGGATTATTTGGCGGCACACGTACCGATTACGATATTTTTTATAACAAGATTAAAGCCGGCATTGTGAACTGGAACCGGCCACTGACCGGTGCGAGCAGTAGCGCGCCGTTTGGTGGAATTGGCGCCAGCGGCAACCACCGGCCCAGCGCCTACTATGCGGCTGATTATTGTGCCTACCCGGTCGCCTCTCTGGAAGCCGAACACCTGTCATTACCCGAAACACTCAGCCCAGGCATCAAGCTTTGAACGCACGGGAGTTTAATTTTGACGGGTTGGTGGGGCCGACCCACAACTACGGCGGTTTATCCGTCGGTAATGAAGCATCGATCTCCAATGTTCACGATGTTTCCAATCCCAAACAAGCTGCGTTGCAGGGCCTGGAAAAAATGAAACGGTTGCATGAACTCGGTCTTGGACAAGCGGTGCTGCCACCTCAAGAACGGCCTGCTGTCGATACATTAAGACGCTTGGGTTTTAGCGGCAACGATCATCAAGTCATCGAGAAAGCGGCTAAACTCGCACCGGACATCCTAGCCGCTTGTTGCTCCGCATCAAGCATGTGGACGGCAAATGCGGCTACGGTTTCACCCAGTGCCGACAGTGCCGATGGAAAAGTTCATTTTACGCCGGCAAACCTTGTCAACAAGTTTCACCGTTCGTTCGAATCGCATACGACTGCCGTCGTATTACAATCGATTTTCTCCGATGAGAATCATTTCGTCCATCATGCTCCGCTACCGGCGACCGACGCATTTGGCGATGAAGGCGCAGCTAATCACACACGATTGTGCATAAACTTTGGCAATCCTGGGTTTCAACTATTTGCGTATGGGAAATCCGCGTTCAACTCGGCAATCGCTACACCGGCGCGTTATCCAGCCCGACAAACTTGCGAAGCGTCACAAGCAATCGCGAGATTACATCAGCTCGATCCATCGAAAACGCTGTTCGCACAACAGAATCCGGCGGCGATTGACGCGGGTGTTTTTCACAACGATGTTATCGCCGTCGGCAATCAAAACACGTTACTCTTTCACGAGGACGCCTTTGTAGACACTGCAGAGTTGCGCGGGAAATTTGTTGCCGCATTTGGGAAAGAGCCTATTTATTTCATCGAGGTTAAATCATCTCAAGTGAGTGTGGACGAAGCGGTCAAGTCTTATCTGTTCAATAGCCAATTGTTAACCCTTCCCGATAGTTCGATGATGTTGTTACTACCTATCGAATGCCAGGAAACCCCTTCGGTTCGCAATTATCTGCAGGAATTAGAGTCACAAGACACACCAATCAGCACCATAGAGTTCATCGATTTACGACAAAGTATGAAGAACGGCGGTGGTCCCGCGTGTCTGCGTCTACGCGTAGTGTTAACCGAAGAGCAAACACAAGCGACCAACCCTGTCGTGTTCTTCGATACCGATTTATACGGAATTCTCACACAATGGATAGAAAAACATTATCGCGATCGCCTATCGACCGGCGATCTCGCCGACCCAACACTGCTGGACGAATCACACAGAGCATTGGATGAATTGGCACAAATTTTGAATTTAGGTTCAGTTTACCCTTTTCAACAAATTTGGACCGGGTAAAAGATGGGCTCATGTATCTGATTCTGGCTGATACCGTCTTAATCATTCACGGCCTGTTTGTTGCGTTTGTGGTTTTCGGGTTGATACTAATTTTGTTTGGCGGGTGGCGCAGATGGGTATGGGTACGCAACCGCTGGTTTCGAATAGCGCACCTCGTAGCAATTGGCATTGTGGTATTGCAATCATGGCTCGGCGTTATTTGCCCGCTCACCACTTTGGAAATGCATTTTCGTGAACGGGCTGGGGATATCACCTACGAGGGAAGTTTTATTGCTTACTGGTTAGACAAATTTCTGTACTACGAGGCACCCTTTTGGGTATTTATAGTTATCTATAGTGTGTTTGGTTTGATTGTCGTCATGAGCTGGTTTTGGGTGCGGCCCAGTACGTTAAAGGACGGAACCTACTAACATCTCCGGAATGAGGCAACCACGGTTATGATTTTTGTGCAATATGCGGTAATGTTGTCTTTCATTTTAACTAACGACAGAGAAAGGAGAAAAAAATGGGACTACTCGATTTTGCATCTGACATCGGACGCAAGTTATTTGGAAAAGAAGAAGAAGGTGGCGAAAAGATCAAACAACACATCGAAGAAGATAACCCCGGAATCGAAAATCTAGCGGTTGAAGTAAAAGAAGGCGTCGCCAAAATCAAAGGCAAGGCAAAGGATCAATCTGCATTGCAAAAAGCGATATTAATGGCTGGCAATGTCATGGGCATTAAAGAAGTAAATGCAGATGAGGTGGAGGCACCAGCGCCGACGCAAGCGGACGACGACGTCGAGTACTACGAGATTAAAAAAGGCGATACCCTATGGGCAATCGCCCAAGAACATTACGGCGATGGCAATCAATACAACAAAATTTTTGAAGAAAACCGGGAAGTCATCAAAGATCCCGATTTAATTTTCCCAGGCCAGAAAATCAGAATTCCGAAGGGTTAGACTGGCTTTTTAACGACGGTTTTCTTACGTTGGCCGAAGCGCTGACATGTGACATTCTGATTAGTGGCGGCACGGTCATCGACGGCACGGGCACAGACCGGTTTGCCGCTAACGTTGCTGTTCGTGGTGATATCGTTATCGAGATTGGTGACTGCACACGCTATCGAGCGAAACAGACCTTGGACGCGAAAGGAAAAATCGTCGCACCTGGTTTTATCGATGCCCACACTCACGATGACCGTGCCTTGTTGTCCGGTCCCGACATGACACCCAAAATATCCCAAGGTGTTACTACCGTCGTGACCGGCAATTGCGGGGTTAGTTTAGCGCCGTTGGCTGGTAAATCGCCACCGCCGCCGTTGAATTTGTTGGGTAATGAAGACTGGTATCGCTTTTCGACTTTCGATGAGTACGTAGAGACGGCGCGGGCCGAACCACCGGCGTTGAACTGGGCCATGCAAGTGGGCCATTCAACGTTGCGTGCCGTCGCTATGAATGATTTATCCCAACCTGCGACACCTGTTGAACTGGCCCACATGGATGAACTGCTTGGTGCAGCACTGGAAGCGGGTTGCATTGGGCTGAGCACTGGCCTTGCCTACCCTACCGCCAGTGCCGCCCCAACGGATGAAATTATTGCACTCGCCGACACGGTCGCTGCCGAAGGGGGCATTCATACAACGCATATGCGCAACGAAGGCAGTCGGTTAGTCGAGTCCGTGGAGGAAACCATTGAGATCGGCAAACGTACCGGTGTACCGATTGTTATCTCGCATCACAAAGCATCAGGCAAACCGAACTGGGGCAAAACCAAACGAACCCTGCAACTCATTGCCGATGCACAAGCCAACAACCTGGTAATCGACTTTGATGTCTATCCTTATGTTGCCAGTTCAACCGTGTTGCTGTCAGATTATGTGGAGGACGCGGAACGCGTTATTGTCACCTGGTCGGAATCGTATCCCGACGTAGCGGGCAGAGAACTCACCGGCATTGAAAGAGAATGGGGTACCTCCACCGATGAAACAGTTGAAAAACTTTCACCAGCCGGCGCGATTTACTACTCAATGGATGAGAGAGAGTTACAGCAAATCATGTCGTTCCCCGGCGCTATGATCGGCTCCGACGGTTTACCCCATGACGTATTCCCACATCCTCGTCTTTGGGGGACTTTTCCCCGTGTACTCGGACACTATAGCCGCGAGCTGGACTTGTTTACCCTGGAACAAGCGGTGCATCGCATGACTGGTAAAACGGCAGCCGTATTCGGTTTTCAGAATCGTGGCGTGCTGTGTGAAGGCGCTTTCGCCGACATGGTCATTTTTGACCCAGAGTCCATTATCGACAGTGCCGATTTCAAGCAACCCAAACGAGCTGCAACCGGCATCGACTCGGTGTTAGTAAACGGTCAGATGGTTTGGGACGGTAACACATGGACGGGTAACCGGACCGGGCGACTATTACAACGAATTTAACTAGGGTCAGACGCAGCGGTCTTTCCCGGTCGAGATTGTCCTATCGACTAAGCCTTACCCATAGCTATAGATTTTCATGCCTTAAGCATTTGTCGAGACGACCGTCACTGTCGAGAATTTGAAGGTCTTCTAATCCGCCAATGTGTTCGCCGTTAACAAAAATTTGTGGGATCGATTTCACCCTCGGCAAACGTTTTGTGAACCGGTGAAAATTTCAACCTTGGACATAACCACTAATTCAAATCTGGTGTAACGCTGATATTACGCCAACCACAAAAACCACTACACATGTCTAATGCTGTACATGCAAAATAGGATCGATGCCGTCGAATACCGGTTCCAGTACAACGCCCAAGGCATCGCCAAACTTACTCACGGCGATATATTGTGTAATGACAAATACCGCGTCGACGATTTCGGGCTCCGTGAAATGTTTATGCAAGCGGTTCCACAAATCTTTAGATAGACGATTAGCATCTTCACCAATTTGCACCGTGAGATCCATCAGCGCTTTCTCGCCCTCGGTAAAGTGGGGACTGGTCTTGTATTTATCTCCTTCAATGTCAACAATTTTTTCTTCTGGAATTCCGAGTCGTTTACTCAAAGTTTCGTGTTGCACAACACAGTATTGGCAATCATTACGATGGGTGGATTTAAGGATCAGAAGTTCTTTTGTGACCCAGTCGAGTTCGGGACCGTCCTTCAGGATGGCCATAATGAGATCAGTAAACACCGTGCCATATTCGGGCACATGACCAAATACCTTGAAAATGTTTAATAGCTGTTGAAACCGATCCTCGGCTTTGTCGTAAAACGCATTTGTCTCCGCGCTGGCTTTTTCTCTCTCGACATATGAAACTGACATCGCTTATTCCTCCTGCTGATGAACCGAGGTTGTTAGTCAAAAAGATGTGTGTAAGTATGAATTTATTACCTAAGCCTTCTATTATGTAGCAATTGCAATAAAATAAAATATAGCATACGCTACAAATTAGTCAACCTGTATGTTGGTGAGGGTTAGCAAATGACGATTGAAGTTGGCATGGGAGTACAAGTAGAGATCGGCCGGCGACCACCCGGTAGACCGAAGAATTTCGACACCGAGAACGTTTTAGATAAAGCAATCGAGTTGTTCTGGCGACAAGGCTATTACGCGACGACCACACGTGAGTTGGAGGCGAAGTTGGGACTCAAGCAATCCAGTATTTACAATGCATTTGGTTCTAAATGTGGTCTATTGGAGGCAGCGCTCGATCGTTATGAGGTGTTGACGGATCAGGAGTTGTTGACACCGTTGGAGCGATCCAGGGAAGGCCTGACCGCAATCGATACTTTCTTTATTACACTTTATCACTGGGTGACTCACAAAGGTCGCCGTGGATGTATGTTAATCAACATGATGGCGGAAGACGGTGGTGAAACAGAGGCAATTACCGAGCGCACTAATAACTATCGAAATCGAGTGCGAAAGGCTTTTAAAAAAACGCTAAAACAATCTCACGAAGGAGGTGAAATGATCGATGTCGAGGCTATAGAAGCTCGGGCAGATTTACTGGTTAGTTTGGTACTTGGTCTTAACATCGCGGCGCGTGGCGGACTTTCCGAGACCGAGCTAGAAAAAATGCTCGATGCGGCGCGTGGACAAATTCGAAGCTGGCGTGTAGCGCCTACCTAGCGTTTTTTCGCTGGACCGATGGCCAATGGTTGTTGGGCGGTTTTCGTGACTTCGCCAACAAGTCCAGCAACCATCGAAGCAAAAGGACTCAATTATAAAAAAGGAATCTGAAACGAGGTTCTAAAGACGACAGCTCCAGGTAGAGGGCTTTTATATAACGCGGACCCCATGTGTTCTTGGTGTTGGGGTGTTGACCCCGTCATACGTTCGAGATTACTGAATACTTTGGCAGTTGTTAGTCAACTGGTGCAAGACGGCGGGGAAAATACGCTTGTATTCCCACAAACATTTCGATCATAATGAAAAGGAACCGCCCCTCTTCCTAGGGGTAAAGCGCTGTCCTCCGGGTGGATGTTTGGGGGGGAGAGAAGAGAAGCAGCACTATGGAAGAAGGGCGGTAAGTTTATTCTCGTCGTAATTTCTTCACGACCCACGCGTTTCTTCTGGAATCTGTACCGGCGGTATACCCCCTCAAAAATTAAGCCAATTTGCTATATAGCACGGATAATACCGTGATTTGATATGTTCGCCAATACCAATTTTCAAATTTCTGAATTATTTTTAAATATCCCTTCATTTACAATGAGATATTCACCTTCCGTCATGGGTGCTCTCGATCAAAAACCCTTAACAATTAGATGTCGTAGTCACTTCTCTTATGTAGAAAACTTAAAAAAGAAACTGGTATTTTCCCCTCTATTTACATCCACCAGACCGCTTAGGCCGTGATTTAAGCAACCCGTGTCGGCCAAGTTTGTAATGCAACGTGTTTTGCGCGAGCCCGAGTGCTTTCGCTGCCGCCGCCTGACTTCCATTACACTTTTCCAGCGCCTTTTCAAGTAGTTGTCTCTCAAAATCTGCGGATAAGTCATCCAAGTTCAAGCTGGTATCGCGATTCTGTTCAAAAAGAGACGAAACAACATTTATCGCCTCCGCTTTTGTCCTTGCACAATAGAATGAGGCGTCCGTGGAGTCCGGCAACTCATCAGATTCATGGCCCCAAGCGACAATCGTTTTGGATCTTCCCGGTTTTGCATCTGCCCTATTTACATCATCAAGATATGACCTGTGCGTAACCATTATGTCTTCCAACTGCCGGGAGGCGTACCTCTTGGACTTTACCGTTGCGAAAGTTTGAACCACAGGAAACCGTGATTTTAATTCTTCAGAAATTGACCGGTCGCGCCCAACATAAGTAACCACCGGACCGACTAACCTTTTAACCAAAGCATCGATGTCGTATCCCTGTTCGATGTCCGGGGATTTGGTTTTTGCCATCTCATACATATCGGAAATGGTATGCGTTAATTCGGATACCATGGCACGTAGCTCCGTGATCTCCGCATCCCGAGTCGATAACTGCATCTGCAGATCCGATAGCTGACCCTGAAGATCCGAAACCTCGTCGAGAAATTGTTCGCCTAGCCGGTCGAATAAATTCTCTACGTAGCGAAAATCCTTCGGGCTATGTAAACGTTCATCAATAACATCACCAACCAATAGCCAACCAACTCGACTTTGATTCGGTGATTGAAATCTCACCATCGCGGAGATCTTATGCGCCTTCATTGCTTCGCCAAGATTTGGGTCGATTGCCGCAACTTCCCGCTGCACTATAAAGTCATCGGTATCTCGTAAATACTCCTGCGGCATAGCTGTCATACGGAACGCAGCCGGACCGCCTGCAACCACGGGATCACCGTTCGAAACCAATGCCAGCGGGCACCGAAGCACCCTTGAAATTGTACCCAACGATTCCTGCACACCCTTTGTTTGGTCTAACGCGCTAATGCAATTTTGGATACGACGATGAAACGCAGTCGTCCTTTTTCTCAGCTTCGACCACGGGATGAAAAGGTCAATATCAAAAATTCTATGCTCGTACGTGGCATATGCACTTAAGATCAGAAAAATAGTGACAGCCAATGGGAAGAACAAAACCATACTGAACTTGTTAATCCCTGCGGCTTGTAAACCTAGAACCACGATTGGAAGAATGATCATCGGCAATGCAGAATAGAATATCCATCGCGCGCGAGTTCTCTCCATACCGGATGCCGATGGATTAGACGCGTATCTATGAAGCAATGACAAAGATAGTACTAGTCCAACCAACGCCCAAACCGTTAGTGCTGGATACAAAGGCCCAGGAACACGCGTCCACGTAAATCCATGGGGTTTAAATCCTTGGATTAGGTAAGGGCCACCCCACAATAGAAATTGTAAAACTAGCATTGGTGCGTATATAGCGAAAAATGTGGCACTGCCAACACTTCTACCCCTAATCGTCACCAATACAAAATGCATGAAAACAGCGAGCGCAACTAAAGATGCACTCATAAACACACGCCCCCCTAATAACCACTGTAATCCCTCTCTTGGACTATTGGAGTAATACATGAACAATTCACCAACATTCTGTAACGCCAGCGCAAACAAAAACAACAGAAACAACTGAGTACGTGGGTGCGACGTGGTCGTGCGCTGCGCATAATAAAAAATCCCAACCTTTACTGCGAGCGCGAAAAGCGCAGGAATGCTGTAGTAGTTAAATTCCAAGTCCATAGTTATCGTCCCATATTAAACCTGCATGTCCTGCACAGACGCCGCTACCAGCACCTACTATCCCCACTTTTTGTCCCGCGTTAACACGATTGTTTTTCTGTAGGTTGTATAAATTGACGGGAATTGTCGCCGCGACAAGATTACCTCGTGTTATCACCGTTTCACACATCTTACTGGGTGATATTCCCGTCGCTTCGCTATGTAATTTGAACGTGATCTTTCCAGTTTGGTGAGGGATATAGTGATCCACGTCTTTAATCGCCCACCCCAGCTTCTCGTCGAATAGTTCTTTGTAGACCGTTTCATTTAAGCCCGTACCCGCTTTTACTAGTTTTGGCATATCCGTGTATAGCAAACCTACATCGTCTTCGGTACCACAATAGCAAAGATAAGCATGTTGCCCTTTTGATTTTAGATTGAATCCCATAAAACCCGGCTCGTCCCTTTCCTTTGGACCCAGAATCATTGCCGTCCCAGCATCACCAAGCGTTAAACCAACCAGTATATTGTGAAATTCTTTTTTATCATGGATATCAAGCATTGCCTCCAGGGCACGATTAGACAAAACAGACGGTTTTTCACCAGCAACAATCAAACCACGTCTAACCTGACCCGTTGCTATCAACGAATCCATTAGGTGGATTCCGCTGACAAAACTAAGACACGCATTGCTAACATCAAAAGCGTAGGCATCTTCAATGCCCAGCTTAGCCTGGACGACGTGGGCCGTCGATGGCTCGATCGAATGATCACGCATCATGCCTGCATAGCAAACCGCATCAATGTCTTTTATTAACAATCTGCCTCGCTCCAACGCTTCGCGAGCAGCGGTAACCGCCATGTCCGATGGTTTCATATTTGCCGGCGCATGCCTTCTTTCTTTAATCCCAGTGACCCTCTGTAGCCAATTTTCTGAAATACCAAAACGCTCTTTTGAATTTACGTAATGTAAGAGTTCGTCAGAGCGGATGCAGTCCGGCGGTGTATAGTCGCCCATAGACACAATTCGGGTATGACCTACTGTGTACATTGTTAACCTCCGATAGGGTAATAGTCAGTAATCAACCCCTTAGCCCACGGAAGTTTTTACACCAAGTAGTCCTTTATGCCCACCTCTTAATTCAATCTATTGAAATCTTTCCAAAAAGCCCTTTTATTACAATATATTGTTGATTTTAACCGGATGCCACAGAATTTAGCAATTAACCTAGTTAATATCTAATTTTTGCAAATTATTGGAAAATAGTGTCTGAAAACAAGTTTCTTTTTAAAACAATAGATTAAGGAATCATGATAATGAACAAGATGAGTATCAGGAAGATTACTGAAACTGAACGACAAAAAATAGCCCACGAACTCAAAACCGCCAGGGACGGCAATGACCAAATATTCTCCCTGTATTTGGGTATCGAAGACCCAACGAACGTGACAACAGATTTCACACGCGCACTAGAATTACTCCCAAAAGAAGTTCACTTCCTACTGGGCCGAAATGAGCACGGCAGTCAATATTGGTGTGATGTTGGCCACAAACCCCAGGTGCAGGGGTGGGGTGTAAGTCCTGCCACTGCCGTCGCAGCGGCTGCGTTCCTCTACTACACTCACCCGGTTGTCAAAGACGATGAACGACCGGAGGATACCCGGCCCTGTGAAACGGCCCTACACTAAGTTCATTTACTTGGGTGCACGAGTAGATCTAAAACACAACAAGATCAAACACGAAACCGCTAGAAAGCGTGTCGAATTTGGGCCCCTAACACCCAAGCTGTTGATGACGGATACTCACCAACCAAGGTATCTGTGAAAGCGCCTGGTGCTGTGGAAACCAAATTTGTAGTGACGTTGATATCTCTGTCACCCGCTAACAGTATTATTCCGCCGACATCAATAGTCGTTTTAGGTGATCTTGTATGGCTAAAACCTAGCGCAAACCACGTACGATCCGTATCCGGGTTACGTGGTGTGCGACGTGTCGAACTTGGAATCGGTGTCTCGTCGCGCGCGATACCAAAGCGATATGTCCATTGTTCGTTATATGAATAGTCTGCTCCCACTGCCAGCATAATACTGTCATTCCATCCTTGCGGTGTAACACTGTCTGGCGCTCCGTCGGCAAACTCGATACGAATCTCCCGGTTTCGACTCCAGTTCGTCCATCGTAATGTCCCCGACAACGCCCATTTGCTCGATGGTTGAAAAACACCGCTTAAATAAATTGTTTCGGGCAAGTCAAGTGTCGCCTTCGCATCGACACGTCCATCGGCAATACCTGTGTTACTAATCTGGCGATTACCTTCCAACTCCTGTTTTAACTTAGAGCGAAATGAAAATCCGATACGATTTGCGTCGCCGATGTGGTACATGAATCCGAGGTTAAAACCCACACTCGTATCATCTCCCCTCACCTTAACCATCCCTTCAGGGCTTCCAGGACCAAGAAACAACGCATTACTGAGTGTTGCCTCCGCGTATTGAAGACTAATACCACCACCAAAGGAAAAACTATCGTTTATTTGATACGCGACAGTGGGGTTAATATCGACGGTTGTCAGCTCGGATTCGATGGCATGAAAACGTCCCACCCAATCGCGATCGTACTCAGTCGACAACCCAAACGGAGAAGTAATACCAAGTCCCACTTTTAAACCACCGATAGATGGAAACACATAGTAAAAATGAGGAACTGCCCCTTCGGTCTCGCTCGTATCGTCAGCCCCAAAAGAAGGAGCACGTAGCGAACCACTCGGGGTAGTCAATTGTTGAAACGAACCTGAATTCTCAAATTCGTTGTCGATCGACACTAAAATTAAACCGGCTTGAAAGTCTCCCTCCTCATATAAAGATAAACTCGCGGGATTGGCAAATAAATCTCCTAAATCGCTACCCCCTACACCCGTACCCGCGAGTGCCCTACTGGCCGTAGCAAGCGAGTGTTGACTTAGCTGAAATCCCGCCCCTTCAACAACCACCGTCAAACCGCCGCAAAAGATGTACGTCGCTATCTTCAAATAACGCAACATGTTTATCCCCTTGGGTTTGTTGAAATTAGTTCGGTATTAGATAGTCTGCAACGCAATTGATCAAGTAAGCAAACATTGCTACCACAACAAAGTACACGTTCTGCAAAGAATCGAAGAAACTCTAAGAGGCAGGCGGTTCGGGAGCCTCTGGCCCAAAATCCGGCGAGCCTAGCCAGGATCGAACATGTAAATCACGTTGTGGAAACGGTATCTCAATATCATTATCGGCAAAAGCTTTGTTAATCGCCATGTGTAACTCGTGTTGAACCCGCAATCGATCACAAAGATCCTTAACAAAAACACGCAATTCGAAGTTGAGCGAGCTCTCTCCAAACCCAAGGAAAAAGACCTGATACTGAGGTTCTTTCAAAATGATCGGATTCTGCTCCGCAGTCTCACATATAACACGATAAGCCAGATTAGTGTCTGATCCATAAGCGATACCGACCGGGATAATGACCCGGGTAATGGGATCGGACAATGTCCAATTGATGAGCCGATCGGTGATAAACATCTTGTTAGGAACAATGATTTCTTTGTTATCCCAGTCGGTAATAGTGGTAGCGCGCATACGTATTCGAGAGACGGTACCACTGAGATCACCGATAGTCACGGTGTCACCGATACGGACCGGACGTTCGAATAACATGATAAGACCGGACATGAAGTTTGCGAATATTTCCTGCAAACCAAATCCAAGTCCGACACCTAAAGCGGCCACCAGCCATTGTAAATGCGACCAGGCAACGCCGATGGTGCTGAAAATAACGACGATTCCGACCGCTATTATAAGATATTGTGAAATCTTTGTTATTGCGTAGCGGCTCCCAAAACCGATTGGCAACCGCTGAAGCACGACTATTTCCAGCACTCCAGGGAGATTGCGAGCAGCCGCTGCCACGATCAGGCCTATTGCCAAAGCCCAAACAAGGGTAGTCAAAGTGATCGACGTCGAAACCGATTTTCCATCTACCATCGTGACACTCTGCCAAAGAGTTAACTTGTCGAGCACCCCAAGAGCCGGTAAAACACTGGACCATATCCACCAAATTCCAATCACAACGGTCCAACCCAAAATTGTTTTCATTAAATGCCGGGTCTGTGCATTGATGGTAGAGATATCAAGTTCCGCTGTGTCCAGCAACACTCTATCTCCCTCTGCCGAGCTTTCTGTTGGACTGGGTTCACCGCCCGCTACCTCGCGCCGTTCACGTGCCTTCTTGATCGCCAATCTGCGTTGCGCCACGATCAGAAAACGCTCGACCAAATTGTGGATGATAACCGCTGCTAAAATAAGCCAGACCGTAGATTCGACGCGACCGTACAACTCCGCGGCCGTGGCCAAATACCCTAAGCCAGCGAGCACCGCCAACAAGAGAGGAACAAGAATGATGGCTGGATACCACAACAAGCGCAGACGGGACAACCATCCATTGGGGTGTCGGGCAATGACTGACGCAAGCACACCGCTTTCGGGCTCAAACACCCGCTTACTGAATACAGCCAAGGCAATTGTCACGCCAATGAAAGCGAAACGGGTTAGGCTTTGAAGATCGAAACCCGGTCTGTTCCAATCGATGAACGCCAACAATATGGCAATGACGAATATAATCGTAAGCCAGGGTAAATTTGTGCGCAGGAGTTTTAATGTACTTCCGCGCCAATGAAAATGCGCTTGCGCAACCCCTCCCTTTCTACAAAAGTAAGTCAAAAACCGCAAAACTAAAAGACTGACGGCAGTCAAAGCCAACGCCCCTCCCACCGACTGAACGAATGGATCGGTAGGATGATCATGTAGCAACCGCCATGAAAAGAAACCGGTTATCACCGGGAATGGTAACGCCAACAACAGCGTCAAGAGTAACGCCGCAATGGTGTAGGAAAATTGATCGGAATAAATTCTTTTTACTTTGTCCGCTAACTCTAGAAGCGACTTAAGAAAAGCCCGCCGGTACTGAACTACTATCACCAACACGATAACGGCTAACACGTAAATGATAGGCGCCGAAAAGAAATCAGAAATAATTGCCGAAACGAGTGTTTGCCAATTGTTAGGGGAAACCTGCCACGCAAAGGCGTCCGGTAAATCTTTCAATGTATCAATATTCAGTGGAGGCGAGCTGCGAATCCACAAAAGCCGTTCATCAAGAAATTGCGCATAGTCAACGGATTCATCTACAAGTTGCTTATGTTCGAAATCCAAATCGGCCAAGATACGTAAATTATCCGTATAAGTTTCGGATAATTTGTTTAGCGTTTTCTTTTGGGTTGTTAATAGTTTCCTGAGATCTTTTTCAATTCGCTCTCTATCACTAACAGGTACCTCGCTCTCTACTTCCCTCTCTATTGCCTCGGAAACCACATTCTCCAAGTCATCCAATGCACCCAATCTTTGCTCGGCTTGGAATTGGCCGGCGGTAATCTCAGCAATGATTTTTTCCCGTTCTTTAGCATCCCGTCGGTAGTTTTTGATATTCGGTAGGCGTTGGCGTTGCTCGCGCAATACCTGTCCTAAGGCTTCGCTTACCTGGGCACTCTCTAAACGCGATCGAGCGATAGCCGCATCCGCTACGATCCGCTCGGCCTGCGTCCGCATAGCGGCCAATTGATTATTAGTTTCATTTTGATAAGTAATTAAACTCGCTAGTTCTCTGCTGTATTCAGCGTTTTGCTCAGCCACTCGCTGTAAGACAGCATGTCTGTCGCTCACCTCCTGTTCGACTCGAACGGCTTCTTTTTCAACTCGTTCAGCCTCAGTACGCCGGACCTCCTGGAGCAGCTTGTTTAATTCCGCGACCTTAGCGCCCGCGACCTTTGTTTTAGTTTCAAGTAATTCAATATTTTTCTCTAATAGTTGCGTTTGTAGATCGTGACTGAGTATTTCCTGATTGAGCCGCGCGATTTCCGCGATTCGATATTGCTCACGGGCCAGTAACAACGCTTGCCTGGCGGCTGCAAGGCGATCTTGTTCGACAGACGCAGTTAATGTGCTTAGTGTGCGGCGAGTCTCCTCAAGCGCTTTTCGCGCATCGATTGTTTGTTGCCGAACAATCTGTGGTCGCACTTTCATTTCCGTCAGTTTGTCCCGCAGTCCGGATAGACGGTTGCGTAATTCCAGCAAGGTCGATTGCTCGATGATTAATTGGGATTCGATATCGTCTTGTGACGCGGTAGCCACGGCAATGTCAAAATCAGTTGCCGCCTCCCGCCGTTTAGAAATTTCGGTATTCAGTTTTTCGAGCTGACTGACACCCGTTTCGGCGACACTCTTGAACTGTTCATATTCCTCAGTTTGTTCGTCGCGGGCCTGGAGCTGGTCCAATGCAGCGTTGTACGTTTCAAGAAGCTCAGAGCGGATGTTTGCATCAATAGACTCATCTTCTGTGTCCAACCCGCTAATAATGGCTTGTATGTGCTCAACGCTTATCTCTCCGGCAGCCTCGTTGACCTGTTGCGCCCAGAGAGGGTGATAAATGGAAAGCAAGAGAATTGCTGATATAACCCTGATAAAGAACTCCTGTTGTACAAGCTGTCGCCAACACCCTGAGGCCGTACTCCGCCCCTTAACCGGGGCTCCGTTGTGTTTGATCATAAAACTCGTTTCGGGCATTAGCTTAAACTGAGATCGAGAGGTATGTGGAACGACGTGAAAGGTTTGTTGATATCATCGATTATTGAATCAGGTATATAGCATAATTAGGTTCATCAATGGGATACTCGCCATAAGCACCCTGAATTCGATGTAAACAATCAAAACTTGCTGCAGCATTTCGATTCGCAATGAAAAAAATCCCTAACAAGCCCGAGACCCAAGCGGTGCACTTGGGTCGTGACCCACAAACACAAAACGGGTTTGTCAACCCACCCGCCTATCGCGGCTCAACCGTCATTCAGCCGTCAGTGGAAGCTTTTGAGAAAGCGCAAGCAAAAAAGTTTCAACATGGCCGTATTGTTTATGGCACTTTCGGAACGCCGCAAGGGCTAGCGCTGGATCGTGCCGTAGCGGAAATGGAAGGCGGATATGATGCCGTTTCGGTGTGCTCGGGTCTGGCCGCCATTGCTACCGCCATGCTGGCGTTTGTCGAAAGTGGTGACCACATTTTAGTAGCGGACAGTGTGTATTACCCGACACGCTCGTTTTGTACCGATACTCTGGCTCGTCTGGGTGTCAGCACGACTTTTTATAACCCGTTAATCGGTGCCAAGATCGAATCATTGATTCAGACAAATACGCGGCTAATCTATCTGGAATCACCGGGTTCACTCACATTCGAAATACAAGATATCCCTGCTATTGCTGCCGTTGCACAACGAAAAAATATCGTCACGATGGTGGATAATACGTGGGCAACACCTCTTTACTTCAAACCCTTTGAACACGGCGTGGATGTATCGATACATGCTGCGACTAAATACATTGTCGGACATGCCGACGCGTTGTTGGGCATGGTCTGCGCGACCGAAGAATATTTTGATGCCATTAAATTGAGTGCATCGCGACTTGGACAATGTGCAGGACCTGATGACGTTATTCTGGCATTACGCGGCTTGCGTACAATGCCGCTACGTTTGAAACAACATGAGAAACAAGCGCTGGAATTGGCAACGTGGCTGGAAGCACGATCAGAAGTGAGCAGCGTTTTACACCCGGCATTAGAAAGTCATCCTGGCCACCAATCATGGAAACGTGATTTTCGCGGCTCGTGTGGATTATTTGGCGTTGTGTTGAAAGATGTATCTAAACCAGCGGTTTCAGCCATGCTCAATGACATGACATTGTTCAGTCTGGGTGCCAGTTGGGGCGGCTACGAGAGTTTGATTTTACCTATGTACCCGGAAAAATTTCGCGAACACAAGACCTGGGATGACTCCGGCCCCCTGCTCCGTATCCATGCTGGTTTGGAAAATCTTGACGACCTGATCGACGATCTGGCTTCAGGATTCGAGCGCTTAAATGTAGCCGCGCAGAAATCCGCATGAGCGATGACAATACACAAGTCATTCAGGAATGTGATGCGTTGATAAAACACTGCCAATCGCTAATCATGTCCACCTTGGACGAAGCCCATCAACCGCATGTAAGTTATACACCATTCGTGCGTCGGGATAACGCGTTCTATGTGTTTCTCAGCGATCTTGCGAGCCATACTCGTCACTTGAAAACACACCCACAAACCAGCATTATGCTCATCGAAGATGAACAAAATACTAGGCAGATATTTGCCCGTACCCGTGTTATTTACGAATGTACTGCAGAACTTGTTTCTCGGGATAGCGCCATGTGGAATCCAGTACTCGAAAAATTACAAGACAGGTTCGGTGAAATTATCTCGACACTGAGAGAGCTGTCGGATTTCAATTTGTTTCGTCTGACGCCAGAACAGGGCACATTCGTAAAAGGTTTTGGCCAAGCCTACCGGTTGGAAGGCGAACATCTGAACAAGGCTGTGCATATCCGTCGTAATGCTTGAACCTGACATGGGATACACACTGAAAACAATGGATCATTCCCCGAATGCTTTGGGTATTCTCGAAGAGTTCCCTCGCGCCAGTATTGGTCATCTGCCGACACCTGTGGATTTTTTACCGAACCTGACAAAACATTGCGGCGGTGCAGAATTATACGTCAAACGCGACGACTGTACCGGTCTCGCTTTCGGTGGCAACAAAGTACGTCAACTGGAATTTTACTTAGGGGATGCGCAGTCAAAATCGGCGGATACGTTACTCATTACCGGCGCCGTACAATCCAACTTCGTACGCCTGACCGCTGCGGCTGCGCGTAAGTTAGGAATGGATTGTCAAGTTCAACTGGAAGACCGGGTGCCAGGTAAAGATAAAATTTATAATAAGTCCGGAAATGTACTGCTCAATCGTCTTTTTGGCGCAACTATACATCACTACCCTGACGGTGAAGACGAACAAGGCGCCGATGCCGAGTTGCACAAAATCGCTGAGCGGCTACACGAACAGGGACACACACCCTATATCATTCCATTATCACCCGGACACACACCACTGGGTGCATTAGGTTATGTCACCGCCGCACGGGAAATTCTCGAGCAATGTGCGGACTTAAATATCGAATTTGACCGTATCTCCGTTGCATCCGGCAGTGGACATACGCATGCGGGATTGTTATTCGGACTGCGTGCACTGGGGTCGACGATACAGGTTACCGGTGTTTGCGTACGGCGTGACGCCAAACTTCAGTTTGAACGAATCAAAACGCGTTGTGCTGAAATCGCGAGATTATTACAAATTGAAAATCCGGTATCGGACGACAACATTGTCACCGACGATACATTTTTTGCGCCGGGTTATGGGCAATTGAACCCCGCAGTGCGTCAAGCAATTAAAGACGCAGCACACCGGGAAGCGTTGCTAGTGGACCCAGTATATACTGGAAAAACTATGGCGGGATTTATTGCGCGGGCACGTGAATCGTCAAATCAGGACAAGCACTTGATGATTCACACCGGAGGCACACCGGCGCTGTTCGCATATCAAACAGACTTCACAAACAACTAAACACTCTTTACTTTTTCAAGCTCCAGTTTTAAAAACCGGCAAACCGCATTTAAACCCGCCTTATCCTTGCCATTATAACCCGCCCTTTGCTCGGCCAGCGTGTTGTAGTTGGTATTGACATTGATGTCATAGGTAAAGGTCTCACCTTTACCGCCCTGAATCATCTCTATACCGGCAATTTCAATGTCGTATTTTCTTAGTAATTGATGATATTCAGTTAAATGAGGTGGCTTAAATCCTTTCAGTATTTCGAACTTGGGGACGTCGGACTCACTTCCCACTTCACAAAAATCCGCCGGGCACAATTCAAAACCACTCTGTGTATCGACCCTAACCGAATAAAGAAATTTACCACCGACGAATTCGTTGCGCACAATGCACGGCTCTTCCGCTTGAATATATTCTTGCACCAACACCGAACCGTCGGGACTCGATTGTAGTTTTGACCTAAGCAAACCCTGAATCGAATCGATATCGGTCACGAGCTCCACATCTTCTCCTTTACCACCCCGGTTTGGTTTTACGATAACCGGCGGGGATAATTCCTTGATTCGTTCCGAAATGCCATTGATCGATTCCGTGCTTGTTATGAACAGAGTATGCGGCACCAGCACGTTAACGCTTTTTAGTGCCAAATATTGTTCGGCTTTGCTGAGCTCGAGATTTAGTGCTTTAGAGCCATTGATCACTCGCCGGCCGTGTAATTCTAACCAACGGACGAGTGTCCGTGCATAGCCAGCAGCAAAAATGTTGCCACGACTATGTGCTGAAGCACTCATGCGAACATAGAAAATACCGGGTGGCGGTTCTTTATCGATGTTGATGACACCTCCACTCAAATCCCAAAAATCATAGTCAATAGCCAATGACGATAACGCACGGGAATAAGTATCCACCCATTCTGAATTTTCATGAAGTATGAATACTTTTGGTAGCGTCATATTCGACTATATTGTCAGCCGTCAGCGTCGTTAATGTTTTTTATCCGGCGAAATGTCAGATTGATTCTTGGCAGAACCGGTTTGCGTGTTTTAGGAATGCAATGCCGCCAGTAATGTTGTGTCTTACCGGACATCAGCAACAGCGACCCATGCTCTAAAACAATCTCAACAGGCTTTAACGCTTTGCGTTTCTTATGCCGTAAAACAAAACGGCGTTCTCCACCAAGACTCAACGATGCGATGATCGGATCTTGACCTAGTTCGGGTTCATTATCACTATGCCAACTCATACTGTCATTGCCGTCGCGGTAAAGATTCGCCAACACGCCATTAAAACTCGATTGAGTTTCTTGCTCGATTCGGTCTTTGATTTCCGACAATTCATCGAACCAAGCTATAGGTCGGTTGGTGATCCCACTGTAGGTATAGATCGTATCCGCATCGCCATACCAGGCCGCCATGCGTGGCGATTTGATGTCTTTTCCGTAAATTTTGATACGCGGTACGCGCCAACTAATATTCTTGCGCAAAATCTTGAAATACCGGTCGGCTTCGTCTTGCAATAAGAACTCCGGCCAATAATATAACTCTCCATCGATAGTGGGAATGTCCTGCCATTCGCTAATTAACGCTGTGTGAACAAACATTAACTAGAGACGTTAGTGGGACGGCGGGTACGCCTACCCCCCTTCCTCGACGGCCTATGATTACTCGCGATGCGGGTCGCAATTAAACAGTGTTCGTTGACAAGACTGTGGAAGCAGTATTCCGACAATTGTCTTCGTAGCTCACCGGTAGTATCACTAACATCTAATAGCACAATAAAACCACCTACCGGACTCATCTCAATCACCGTATTTAATAAAGTCTCATCCAACACGGCGCAATCGATTACCACCAACTCGAATCGATGACGACTCACATCGTTTAGAAAGGTGACACTATCCTGTGCATGCACTGCCACACGAATATCAGTGTGGAATTGTTGCTCCAGCGCTTGTATATCCGGATGCGAACTGACATTAATAATAAGACGGCTGTACATATCCAGGCCTTGCAATATGATTTCTCCATAGCCTACTGCCGCCGGTCCGATAGTCAACCCGACCGCACCCGGCTTGGAAGCAGCGATGATACGCAAGGTCTCCGCTATCGATTGATTCATCCGCTTAAGACTTCGGTAAAACCAAACACAAACCAGCACTAATCCCGAGATACATTCAATTCATTTAATGTAACTGACCGATTTTCTACCAGAATCGGTTCTTTCAATACCGGGACTCGAGTATGCAATTGACCGGTACTTCGGCAACAGATGCCGAGTTTGGCAGCGCTAACACCGTAGAAACTATCTGGGCAATCTCTTCAGTACCGATCATATCTTCACGTGGAAAATCGGCATCGGCGGTCATATTCGTAGCAACATACCCAGGACAGATAGCGGTGGCACGAATGCCGTGTTCCCAACCGGATTGTCGAGTCGCATGAGTCAGTGCCGCTGCTGCGTGCTTAGTCATAGCATAGCCAGCGATTTGACCGCTTTTAACACGCTTGCCGGACAATGAAACTATATTTACCACTCTCCCATGGCCACTTTGTTTAAGATAGGGAAACGCGGCGCGGGTGAGTCGTAATGGCCCCTTGACATTGACTTCCCACATCTCATCCAACAGTGATTCGTCCTGATCGCTGTCAATATCGAAAGAGTGGAGAATTCCGGCGCAGTTCACAATCGCATCGATTCGTTGAAACTGCTCGCAAGCCGCATTCACCCAATCGTCGGCGGTTTGTTTATGGCGCGCATCGAAATGACAAGCCTGCACTCGCACGGCGTCCCACGATTCAATCATCGATCGCACGGATTGCAGGTTTCGAACACCCAGACCGAGTGAATAACCATCATTATACAAACGTTCAGCGATGGCGCGGCCGATACCGCGATTGGCACCGGATACTAATACCACTCGATTATGTGGGGGCAGTGTCGTCATTTTGTTTGATTTAATTTGAGAAACTCATTCCGGTTCAACCCATGCCGCTGCCCGCGGTGAGACCACAAATGCCGCGCCGGTGTTTTGCTTGTTTTCGGGATCATGGCAAACAGCGCTTAGACACGCGAACGGATTGGGATAGACCCCGTTCAGCAGAACGCGGGTTGGATACACAGAAGACAACGCATCAACTACTTCGGCCGGTAAGGCGCTATCGACACTGACTGTGTCAGTGCCACTGACATCCAAACGGGGTTGATGAATAGCGGCATCCAACGGCATATGATAGTCAGTCAGGAACGAAATCAATTGAAAAACCGCAGGCATGATACGCCGCCCCCCAGCCGCGCCGAGCGCGAATCGCTTACCGTCATCACGAAGCAAAACCACAGGACACATGTTGGATAAAGGACGTTTGTTCGGTGCGATAGAATTGGGCCGATTCGGTCGCGGGTCGAACCACATAATGCCGTTGTTCATTAATATACCCGTGCGCGGCAAAGTGACTTTCGACCCAAACAACGACAACAGCGTAATCGTTAGAGCCACCACATTACCTTCGCGATCCGCTGCGTTTATATGGGTAGTGCACGACGGCGCAACCGTGTCCGGTACATCACCGACGTAGGCCAATCGGTGTTCATATGCATCGAATAAACTCTTCGCGTAAGCGCCATAGGTTTGCTGGTCAGGCGTGTGCGCTACGGCGGGAAGGTTTTCACTCAACGACGACAGCGCATAACGCAGCGTCGGGCCTGCGGTGAGACCCGGCACAATATCTATTTCGGCATCGCGATAACGGCTACGTTCCACCTCCGATACATGGGGGCGGTAGGCGGCCAGATCGTCGGCGCTGAGTTGTATTCCCAGAGTATCGGCATCCGCCAGGATGTCTTGTGCGATCGCTCCGGTATAGAAATCGGCCGCACCCGCTTGCGCCAAGCGACGCAAGGTCTTTGCCAGATTGCCCAAGGAAATATCGGGCAGTGGGCCAGCCCACTCACCTACCGGTACGAACCCGTGAGGTAGAAATACCTTTTTGCTATCCGGGTAATTCGCCAGATCGCGTGCGGCAGAGGCGATCTTCAAGGTTGCGTACCAGTCCACCTGTAGGCCCTGCTCGGCCAGGTCTATTGCGGGCACCAATACATCCTGCCAAGTACGTGTGCCAAACTCGTCAAGAGCCCGATCCAGTCCCGCCACCATGCCGGGCACCGCCACCGAACACGGTCCCCTAATGTTGCGGTGATCGTACACCGCCGGCCAACTAAACAAATCCGGACCGGTGCCCTCGGCCAAAGGATAATTCTCAGGATTCAGGGTTGCAGATGATTTAACGCCAAACTCAATGGCATAGCTACGGTGTTCGCGAGCCAGATAAACCACCATGTAACCGCCACCCCCTATTCCACTCATCCACGGCTCGACAGTTCCGATAGCCAAACCCGCGGCGACCGCTGCATCGATCGCGTTGCCGCCTTTAGCAAGAATGGCAGCACCGGCCTGAGACGCCAATTGATGCTGAGTGACGACGATACCACGCGACGTGTTAATCGCAGGTTTGCGGATAAACCAGGATTCGGGACAGGAGCTCAGCGCGGGCAATGGTTCAAATAATTTTTATGGATAACCAAAAAGTCTATCCCGGGAGCACTGCATTGGCAAAGTAAAAATATCTTTTGTAGCGGTATATTTGTGGGTTTACGAACAAAACCGTCAACGCCCCGAAAGTTTTTTATTCAGTAACTCAGCCAGTGCCGGCGTGGACGACGGCACCATTAAATTCAAAGCACGAACACCGGTGAGTTTCTCGACCAGAGACACGGCAGCATCGGTGTTGGCAGCCGGACCGGTCACCAGATCCGGTTGGAATTCGAAAGCTGCCTGCACTCCGGCGACCGCATAAGGGTCGGACGCGCATAGTATCGTGCAACGAACATTGTCGTGTATTTCTTCAATGGCAGTCGCACCGTTGTAAGGCTCAAGTGGCGATGCGCCCGCCTCCGCCACTAACACGTCCACGTCGATAGCAGCTATGCGCGATAACAATTGACGCAAGCGACTACGGTATTCGTCGGGTTCGCACACTGTCGAAGGCAATCCTGCGTCGACGAAGTCAAAAATATGATCGGCGCCTGCATCGCTAAAACTCAGCACGTCACGATATCGACCGGCGCCGGTTAGTTTTACCCCAACAACGGCGTAACCACTACGCTTGAGTTCGTGAATGACTACCCGCCCCGTCGTGGTTTTACCCGCTGACATCGAAGTACCCACTAATAGCACCACCGGTGTCTTAAGCTTGCGTTCTAGTGCCGGCTTAACAAAATCCCGCATATTGAGTTTTGAACCATTACGGGTGACATGCCCCAAATACTTGAGCGACATGAACTTAGGCATCAAAGGCGATACCGACGTCGCTTTGCCGAACAGACCCGCGCTGGTCAACGCGTCTATAGAAAGATCATTGCCGATGGCTTCCCAGGTACCCACACCCACCAGGGTTGCGGCGCGCTTTCCCAATGCACCGATGATTTTGTCACCGGGCATAGTTTCCATCATACGCCCCGTGTTTAACTCAAGGACATAGGACTGACCACGCTCGCCAGTCACCTCGGCCTGGACATAATCACCCGTTTCCCAGTGCTCACGTGCCAGCAAACCAACTTGAAATGGTTTTTGTTCGAGGTCCGTGATGCGGGTCAGGGATGGGAAAAAGCAGTTATGTGCGTTCATTTGTTTACCTCCTCAACAGCAGCGTGACGTGCCTTGTTATCTCACATCTAATTTGATACATCGTTTAGCGGTGGCGCGGCGAGCAACAAAGCGAGTAACGCCGCGCGTTCAATGGTTTTGTCCACATACAAAAATTCGTGATGGGCGTGGGCACCGTCACCGACTGCGCCAAGCCCATCCAGCGTCGCTGCAAACGGGCTTGTCAGGTTTCCATCCGAACCACCCCCTGCGGTGCCTTGTTCCAAATTCAAACCTATTTCCTCACCAAGTCGGTAAGCTAACTCCCACAGTGCTTGATTGCGCATAGTCGGCTCCATGGGCGGGCGCCTTATGGCACCGTCGATTTCAAGACTCACTCCAGGTGTAGTTGGCTCGAGCGAGAGAATTGCCTGTTCCACACGTTGGGCGTCGGCTTCCGTCAACACACGAACGTCCACCACGGCTTTACTTTCGGGTGCTATCACATTCGGCCTCAAACCACCATCCACCGTTCCGACATTGACGGTAACACCCGTTTTCACGTCGTTCAGAGCGAACAGGCTTTGAATCACATGGGACATTTCCAGGATAGCGCTGGCGCCTACTTCAGGATCAAGCCCTGCGTGGGCCGCCTTACCCTTGACGACTACATGAAACCTGCCGACACCCTTGCGCGCAGTCTTGAGTTTGCCCTGCAACCCCAAGGATGGTTCAAGCACGTACACACGCTCCATGCACTTCGCCAACCGCTGAATATGTTTGCAGGACTCCCGGCTACCGATTTCTTCGTCGGAATTTAAAAACACGACTGGTGTAACCGGCAGATCAACGCCTACAGCGCGCAACGCCTTAAGAGCGAAGACGATCTGGGCGATACCACCTTTCATGTCGTAGACACCGGGTCCGCGTACTACGTTTTCTTCCACTTCGAACGGCATCTCTTTCAGCGTGTCAACAGGCCAAACAGTATCGTAGTGTCCCAATACAAGCTGCGCTTTTTGATGCGATAGACGATGTGCAGGCCGCGCGTATAAATGTCCGCCGCTGGCACGACCATTAAGCCGTAACGGTTGATAATCCATTTCAGAGAACGCGTCGATCAACACTTCGCGCATTTGTATCTGAGTCTGCGGCACGTTGGAAGGTGACTCACACAAGGTTAGCGTCTTAAGCAAAGTAATAAACGCCTGCTCCTGTTCGCGCAAGTAGCCTAGGATCTCACAGCCCGTCGACATCTACAGCTATTTTTTCATACCTGCCGGAAACGGGAAGGACTGGCTATTGTCAATGGCGGCAAACCGGCTGGGGTGCAAATACGCTAGTAACGGTGCAGCGTGAATGAGATCTTGGTCATCTTGATCCTCGTTGCGCAGCGAATCCTCGTGAACGTGTGCCGCGACGATACGTCCGATAATCAAACTGTTCACGCCTAGATCATCGACGATGTTGTTCAGTTCACATTCGAAATAAAGATAGCCATCCTTGACAAACATACCGTCAATCTTGGAAGCTGGAAACTGATCGATCACATCGACACTCGGCTTTTGCTCGTCATCGCACCGTGGCGCCGCAGCAAGGCTGGCCTCTAAAACTTGTGATGGCCGTAGATAACTAATGGTAAAAACACTCTCCCGTTTTATATTCTGATAAGTGTTGTGTCTTGGTGTACACACAAATCCCACGTGATTCTCCCAACTCAATGGCATCACCATGTGCTTAGGCGCGAGATCATAACCACCGTCCTGTTCCCGGCTACCCACCAACACCAGCGGCGCCACCATGAACACCCGGTCCCAAATCGGCTGCTTGGTGTCGAGCGTAACGATGCTATCTGTTATTGATTCTTGCATGTCTGAGTCCTGATCGCTGACATAATACATTTTGTGCGCCAATTCCGGCGCAGCTATTGACCTAAGTCAGGAACTGAGGGTGTTTAGCGATTGACGCGAAGTGTCAACGCGACAAATGGTGATTTTGTGCAAGCTGCTTTTACTCAAAAGAGGACCGGACTATATCCGCAAAACCTTCCCTGGATTGAATAGGTTGTCCGGATCCAAGGCTTGTTTAATAGACCGCATCACACTGACTGCTTCGCCGTGTTCGGCGATTAAAAAATCCAGTTTGCCATACCCGATACCGTGCTCACCGGTACAGGTTCCATCCATGGCCAACGCCCGCATCACCATACGTTCGTGTAATGCCTGCGCCCGAGCCACTTCGTCCGCGTCGTTATGATTGACTACCAATACCAAATGAAAATTTCCATCACCCACATGACCTACGATAGGCGCGATCAAGTTGGATTGTTTAATATCTCTCTGGGTCTCCGCGATGCATTCCGCCAAACGTGAAATTGGCACACACACATCCGTCGCCCAAATTTGCCCGTCCGGCCGCATCGCTTTGCATGCATAGGCGGCGTCATGACGCGCCCGCCACATCTTGTTACGCTCTTCCGTCTTTATCGTCCATTGAAAATCGCTACCGCCAAACTCTTGTGCGATATCCTGCACCGCCTGTGCTTGCTCTCGCACACCTGCGTCGCTCCCGTGAAACTCTAGAAACAAAGTCGGTGCAACGGGAAAATCCGTTTGCGAATACTTGTTGATCGCATCCAATTGTACTTCATCGAGTAACTCGATTCGCGCGATAGGAATACCGCTTTGAATGGTTAGAATGACGGTGTTTACCGCATCATCCAAAGTGGGAAAGGAACATACTGCAGAAGAGATCGCTTCAGGAATGCCATACAAGCGTAGCGTTATTTCGGTAATAACACCAAGCGTGCCTTCCGAGCCAACAAACAATCGAGTTAAATCGTATCCAGCGGATGACTTCCGCGCGCGTTTAGCCGTTTTGATGATTCGCCCATCCGCCAATACAACAGTTAACGCTAAAACATTTTCCCGCATAGTGCCATAACGAACCGCGTTGGTACCGGATGCGCGGGTTGCCGTCATGCCACCGATGGACGCATCCGCGCCTGGGTCAATGGGAAAGAACAGTCCCGTGTCACGTAAATATTCGTTTAACCGTTTGCGCGTCACACCCGGTTGAACGACAACATCCAGGTCCTCCGTATTGACTTGTAGCACCTTATCCATGTTTTTGAGATCAATACATACACCCCCTTGCAATGCTGCAACATGTCCTTCCAGGGCAGTGCCCGTGCCGTAAGGAATCATAGGTGTTTTATAAGCGGCACAAATTTTTACTAACTCCGCGATTTCTTCCGTAGAATTTACAGTCACTACTGCATCGGGTGGAACGCTCTCGTGGAATGATTCGTCTTTACCATGTTGCTCACGGATGGCAACAGACGTACTCAGCCTGTCGCCAAATCGTTCGCGGAGCGCGTTAATCGTGGGTTGATGATCGGATTCGGAAATTGCGGATTGCGTTGTCATGACCGATACGAGCCAAATCGGACTAAAATAAAAACGTACGCTACAACACTCTCCGTAATAGCTCAAGGAATATCAACCATCAAGAAAAACGGATGACAACATCGTGACCATAAAATCAGGCCTGATCTACCATTTCATTGCGGCGGTGCGCTTCGAGTTGGTGTTTTCTCAATTCATGCGTAATGTATTGAGAGATGCCTCTATGGGGTTACCCCATGGTAATAAAGTATTATCCATTTCGCATCAAGAACGACCCTGCGCTACCGCGCAGATATGTTCATGGACAACCAGTCTGGTCGAAGCGTGCAAACCGTTTCCCGGTATTAGTGGGCGCTATTGCTTTGGAAGAAGGCTTTGCTGTCAATCATCGTAAAACTCGGGTCATGCGAAGCAGTACCCGGCAACAGGTAACCGGCATTGTGGTGAATCAAAAACCAAACCTTGCGCGTTCGCACTACGATACATTAAAAGCCACTTTACATAATTGCGCACGTTTTGGCGCGACCAGTCAAAACCGCCAAGGCCACGCCGACTTCCGTGCGCATTTAGCCGGACGCGTTGCGCATGTGCGTCAAATTAATTCAGGACATGGAACAAAGCTTCAAGCAATATTTGACCGCATCCGTTGGGACAACGAGAAATAACCAGATTGCTCTCCGTGATTGGACTCACTCGATGGGTGAGATTCATTCCTCACCGCATCCTTCGGCAATATTGGCTTAAACTAACAACTCTACATTAGCTATCGATACGATATGAACCTGTCCACCTTGCTTGCGCAGCGCGCAGAAATGGGAAAACCCATCCGGGTTGGGCTTATCGGCGCAGGAAAGTTTGGCGCCATGTTTCTAGCGCAAGCGCGTTTGACTCGCGGCATACACGTTGTGGGTATTGCTGATATCAACTTAGAACGTGCACGGTCGGCCTGTACTAAAACCGGATGGTCTGAGGAACAAACTGCCTCCACATCCATCGATAACGCGGTTAAAACCGCTGGAACTTTGTTAACTGAAAATGCCGAAACGCTTCTACAAACCAACGAAATTGATTTAGTCATTGAAGCTACCGGTGATGTATCGACCGGTATTCGTCATTGCCTGCTTGCCATCGAAAACCGTAAACATATTATTATGGTAAACGTGGAAGCCGACGTCGTAGCAGGTCCATTGTTAGCACGCAGAGCGTCTGAGGCGGGTGTGATCTACAGTCTGGCGTGGGGCGATCAACCGGCGCTAATCTGCGAGCATGTAGATTGGGCGCGTGCGGCGGGATTCAATGTCGTCTGCGCAGGTAAAGGCACACGTTATTACCCGAGCTTTCATGCTTCGACACCGGATACGGCGTGGGAGAATTTTGGCTGGACGCAAGAGATGGCACAACGCGGTGATGCAAACCCTAAAATGTTTAATAGTTTTATCGACGGTACCAAGTCCGCTATTGAGATGACGGCGGTGTGCAATGCGACCGGGCTAACACCGCAAGCGGATGGTTTAAACTTCCCCCCTTGCTCTGTGACCGAACTTGCGCAAATATGCAAACCCAAACATGCTGGCGGAGTCATCAGCCATGCGGGCACCACTGAAGTGGTCTCCTCGCTAAACCGCGATATGTCGCCAGTTCCCAATCACCTACAAATGGGCACCTATGTCGTGGTGGAAGCGGACAACGATTACGTGCGTCATTGTTTCGAAGAATACTGGATGCTGCCGGACGATACTTACCAATATTCTGCATTGTACCGGCCTACCCACTTGATTGGTTTGGAACTCGGTATTTCCGTTGCGTCCGTAGCATTGCGTCACGAACCGACCGGTCGTCCGTTCGTATACAATGCCGATGTGGTAGCTACTGCAAAAAAAGATCTGCGCGCCGGCGACATGTTGGACGGCGAAGGTGGTTACACTATATGGGGGAAACAAATGCCGGCTAGCCGGTCGTTGGAAATGGATGGTTTGCCGCTCGGCCTCGCCCATAACATTAAATTAAAACACGACGTGCCTTTGGGCAACCAGCTCACTTGGGCGGATGTCGATATCGATGAATCTTCTCAGGCAGTGCGAATTCGCCGGGAGATGGAACAGGAGTTTGGCAACGCCGTACGCGCCGAATCGTAAAACTGATTTGATGAATTAAAACATGCGCCTAAAAAATCAAGTCGCTATCGTGACCGGTGCCGCGTCAGGATTTGGTGAGGGCATTGCCAAGCGCTTCGCCGAGGAAGGGGCGAGTATTGTAATCGCGGATTTAAACGATGAAGCTGGGTCTACCGTGGCGGCAAAGATCGAACAATCCGGAGGACGTGCCGTTTATGTTCACACAGATGTCAGCCAGCGGTCAGACATACAAAACATGATTCAAACCGCAACCAACACTTTTGGCAAACTCGACACATTGGTCAACAACGCAGGTTATTCCCATGCCAACAAACCGTTTTTGGATGTCACGGGTGAAGAATTCGAAAAAGTCTATACGGTTAATGTCAAAGCGATATATTTCGCCGTGCAGGAGGTCTTGCCGATTTTCAAACAACAAGGCGGCGGAAACATTATCAACACATCGTCTACTGCTGGCGCACGGCCACGTCCCGGTTTAACGGTTTATAACAGTTCAAAAGGTGCGGTAAACACCTTAACCAAATCACTGGCGGTGGAGTTGGCGCCCGACAATATCAGGGTAAACGCCATTTGTCCGGTTATCGGCGAGACCGGTTTACTGGAGACGTTTATGGGCGTGCCCGACACACCGGAAAATCGAAAACGTTTTGAAGCCAGTATTCCGTTGGGCCGTTTCTCGACACCTTTGGATATTGCGAACGCTGCTTTGTTTCTCGCTTCGAAGGACGCTGAGTTTTTAACCGGCTTGACAATGGAAGTCGATGGTGGACGGTGTATTTAGGCCGGTGACGTCATATCTTGTCTTTTTCAACGGCCATCGTCGTGATAGGAGCGAGCTCGCTCGCGAACATGGGTTAGCTCAGAAAAAATTCGCGAGCAAGCTCGCTCCTACCAATGAGAAACATTCAGTTGGTAATGGCAACATTTTCGGTCTTTCTTTACCCGAAGTTACGAGCTAGCTCAACGACGCTTTGATTCTCGCCAAAGCCTTCTCGATGTTCTCCGTGCTATTGGCATAAGAGAACCGCACGTAGCCTTCACCCAACGCGCCAAAACTGGTGCCCGCAATGGTGGCGACGCCCGCGTCTTCGAGTAATCTGTTTTGCAATGTGTGCGCGTCCACACCGGTCTCGGTGATGTTCGGAAACGCGTAGAAAGCACCGCCCGGCATAGTGCAAGTCACACTGGGCAACTCGTTAAGACCATCAACAATCATCCGTCGGCGTTTATTAAACTCTTGCATCATGTCGTCGACACCGTCTTGTGGCCCCGTCAACGCCGCAATACCGGCATACTGTGCGGGGCTATTCACACACGAATGACAATTCACCGCCAAACGCGTTGCACCTTCCACCAGACTGTCCGGCCAAATCCCGTACCCCATACGCCAACCGGTCATCGCGTACGTCTTGCTCCATCCATCAAGAAGTATTAGGCGGTCTTGTAACTGTGAATAACCCATGAGGCTTACGTGTTCATTTCCGTCGTAAGTCATACGCGAATAAATCTCATCGCTCAAAATAGCGACTTGAGGATAATCTTCTAATCCCTCTACCAATCTATCCATTTCGTCTTTACCGATAGTCCCGCCAGTGGGGTTGGCTGGCGAATTAATAATAATGAGCCGTGTATTCGGCGTAATCAGACCCAGGACTTCCTCGCTGTTAAACGAAAACCCTTTGCGCTCCAACAATGGAATGGGAACCGCCGTCGCGCCAGAAAAATTAATGACAGACTCGTAGATCGGAAAACCCGGGTTCGGGTACATGATTTCCACTCCGGCTTCACCAAACATCATGATGGCGAAGAACATGGTCACCTTGCCACCGGGTACGACAATAATATTGGCGGGATTCACGTCAACGCCCCGGTGCTTGGCAATATCCGCAGCCACGGTCTCGCGCAACTCTATAATACCCGGCGGTGGCGTGTAACCATGATGCCCGTCGTGTAACGCCTTGACTGCTGCTTCAACGACATGGGGCGATGTTTTAAAATCCGGTTGCCCGATACCGAGGTTGATAATGTCCCTTCCCTGCCGCGCCAATGCGTCCGCACGCGCCAACACGTCGAATGCGGTTTCGGTTCCAAGACGCGACATTTTTTCTGACGGATTTAACATTTTTTATTCTTAACGCTCTTCCGAATCTCTATTTTTAAATTCGGGAGGATATTAGCCTTTTGTCATTACGACTGAAAGGAGAAGCCTTAGTATTTGTTTTAACGCATGATGGCTTTTTTCCAATCGTTTAAAAAAGAACCGTATGATAATGTACCGCAACGTTTTGAGGAAAACCGGGTAGATACATGAGCATGAAAATTGGATTTCTTGGAACCGGTCTGATGGGTGCACCCATGGCGCGCAATCTGTTGCATGCCGGTTACGAAGTCAGCGTTTGGAACCGGACGATTACAAAAGCCCAGGCTTTAGCTGCGAACGGAGCGCGCGTGACAACCAGTCCCGCCGCGGCGGCGGCAAACGCCGATGTTGTCATTACCATGCTGGAAAACGACGCGGTAGTCGAATCAGTGCTGTTCGGACAAGATGTGGACAAGACGTTAAAACCCGGCGGGACGGTTATTGACATGAGTTCGATTACACCCAAAGCTGCACGTGATCACGCGTCACGTTTAGAGGCGATTGGGAAACATCATCTCGATGCGCCCGTGTCAGGCGGCACCAAGGGTGCTACCGATGCGACCCTGGCAATTATGGCGGGAGGAAACGAAAGCGATTTCGAGTACGTTAAACCGGTTCTGAAAACGTTAGGCCGGCCCACCCATGTTGGACCACATGGCGCGGGACAACTTTCCAAACTGGCCAATCAAATTATTGTCGGCATTACCATAGGCGCTGTGTCCGAAGCATTGTTGCTGGGCAGTGCCGGCGGTGCCGACCCCACCGCGATACGTGCCGCATTGTCGGGCGGCTTTGCCGACAGCCGCATCTTGCAGGAACACGGCAAACGCATGTTGGAGCGAAACTTTATTCCCGGTGGACCCGTACGCATGCAACTCAAAGACTTAAACAATGCATTGGACGCTGCCGGGGATGAACAATTGCAACTGCCTATAACAAAACTGCTGCGCGATCTATTCAAAACGTTGCTCGAAGAAGGCGGCGGCGACTACGACCACAGTGCATTGTTGTTGCATCTAGAATCCATCAACAAGCCCGCTCGTGTCGGAGAAGGTGACGATAAGTTGCCAAACAAAAAATTGAGTTGAACTAAGCGATGAAACTCCTGCGCTACGGCGATGAAAACGAAGAAAAACCCGGGCTATTGGATGATAACGGAAACATCCGTGACCTATCCGGCGTGGTACCCGATATCAATCCCGAATACTTGTCACCCGTTAATTTAGAAAGGCTAAGAAATTTGGATGTCGCGATACTTCCGGTAGTCAGCGAACCGGTAAGACTCGCGCCACCGGTGGCCGATGTCGGAAAGATCGTCTGCATTGGCTTGAATTACAGTGACCATGCCAAAGAAGCGGGACAAGCGATTCCCGCTGAGCCCATTTTATTCATGAAAGCCACGAGTTCCATTTGCGGGCCGTTCGACGATGTCGTCATTCCACGAAACAGCAACAAACTCGACTGGGAGGCTGAACTGGGCATTGTCATTGGACAGGAAGCAAAATATGTCGGCGAATCCGAGGCATTAGACTATGTCGCCGGATACTGCGTCGTTAACGATGTCTCCGAACGCAGCTTTCAACTCGAAGGCACCGGTCAATGGGTAAAAGGCAAAAGCGCCGATACCTTTTGTCCGTTTGGCCCCTATCTAGTCACGGAGGATGAAATCTTTGACCCGCAAAATTTGCATATATGGCTGGATGTTGATGACAAGCGACGTCAAAACGGCAACACCAAAACGATGATATTTAACGTCGCATACCTCGTCAGTTATGTCAGTCAGTTTATGAGTTTGCAACCTGGCGACCTGATACCCACGGGCACACCACCCGGCGTCGGACTGGGTCACAAGCCACCCTTGTTTTTACAACCGGGCAATGTAGTGCGGTTAGGAATAGAGGGGATTGGAGAGATCGAACAAAAAGTAGTTAAGCCTAAGAAATAAGCCGAAAGTTATTCTCAAAGCTTGACTAATTTTGTTTAAATTCACATTGTAAATAAAATTTACTAAAGTATTTTTCGATCATTCTATTTATTGAAAACGCAACTTATTATTTGTTTGACAATTCCATCGTTGTAACGGACACTAAACAAAAGTTGTCGCTTCCGCAGGATATATTGCGAAACCGTTCGATAGAGCAGACTACTTAAGCACCACACGAACTACTTCAGTAAGCAGACAGTGTATTTGCTTACCAGGGCGTCATTGAACAGTGGGAGGTTTAGATGACCACGATTAAGATCGTATCAATATCATGCCGTTTCACAGTCTTCGTGTTTGTTTCTCTATTTCTTGCTCACACAACTGCAGCGAATATCCCGGGTGGCTCTGGCGGCTCTTTCGCTGTCACCGACGCCGGTGCGGCGAGTTACACCATTCCAATCATTGTTCCACCAGGAACGGCGGGAATGGAACCCAGCCTTTCCATCAACTACAACTCAAGCAGTGGTAATGGCGTACTAGGTATTGGCAGTTCTTTGGGTGGCATATCGTCTATTTCCCGGTGTCCAAGAACATTAGCGCAAGACGGTGTGTATGGTGGAGTTAACCACGATCAGAATGACCGGTTCTGTTTAGATGGAAATCGACTTATTAACGTTAGTGGCGCCTATGGAGGAAATGGCACGATTTACCGCACCGAACTCGACAACTTTAGCCAGATACGGTCATTTGGAACCATTACCAATAAAAACGGCGGGACAGCGCCGGCATGGTTTGAAGTCCGAACCAAAGATGGACAGATTCTTGATTTCGGTCTCGAACAATATTCATACAACACATATGTCACTAACGCTCGAATGGAATTACCGGGCGCGAACTATCCGCATCGCTGGCTACTCAGCCGTATCCGTGATCGGAAAGGTAACTTTATCGAATTCCGTTATAGCGAAGTCAGTAATCAGTGCCTTCCCTACCAGATCCGATATGGCGGCAATATCAATGGAGCAACAGGGCCAAATCGTCTTATAAATTTCAATTATGTAAACCGGGGTGATCAGAGTCATTTTTGGACTGAAGGCGGCAAGATTCGCAATACCAAGCTACTACAGAAAATTGAGACTCGCTTTTACAACACTGACAACACGGCGTGGGAAACGGCGCGTGAATATGAGTTTTCATATCAAACGGGTGGAGCGACGGGACGCTCCCGTCTACGTTGGGTGCGGGATTGTGCACTAAAAGAAGATGGAACTCGAACGTGTCTGAGACCTACTTATTTTGACTGGAAAGCTCAGGAGAAAGGTTGGACCACCGGCGGACATGCTGCGTTACCCGGCAACGAGGTAATGCATCACTATGTCAAGTTGTCTAATCATAAGCATCTTGAGTTTCAACACGGACAACTTATCGACATTAATGGCGACGGATTACCTGATTGGGTAAAGTCTTACCGAGACCAGAACGGAAGCGACAATCGCGCTACGTGGTTAAACACTGGAAGCGGATGGGCGGCGAATACCGCTTACAAGTTACCCGACTATATTTTTGATTATAAAAATGCACTTAAGGAAGATAACAGTCCGGATGCTGGCACCTACGCGATCACCAGAGGCCAATTCGCGGACGTCAATGGCGACGGCTTGGTGGATTGGCTGCGTGCGTATCGCAACAAAAGTGGCACTTTTTACAAAGCAACTTGGCTTAACACCGGCAGCGGGTGGGCCAGAGCAGAAACTAAATATGAGTTAAGACAACCTCTCATTAACTATAACTGGGCGTGGGTCAATACAGCCGAAATCAATGGGTTACAGTACGGTCAATTGATCGATGTAAACGGCGATGGTTTGGTCGATCAAATCACTGCCGTTAAAACTCCAGCCGGTAACGTAATCAAATCTCTGTACCTGAATAAACCCACCGGTGGGTGGACTTTGAGCACATACAACCTGCCAGACGTTTTTGTTGATTATTCACCCATGTGGTCAAACAACTGGTATAACCCTAAAGGCACCCCGATTAACCGTGGCACTCTCATCGATCTAAACGGCGATGGAATTGCTGATTGGCTGCGATCGTACACAAACGCCTCAGGGACGCATTACAACTATAGTTGGATCAACACCGGTAACGGCTGGCGGCGCGACGACTCCTACGCATTGCCATCCTCTACAACACTTCGAGCCTATAACTACAAAAACGATAGCGGCGGTACACGCGATCTCAGCAAAGGCTCACTAGTCGATGTCAATGGCGACGGACTCACTGACTGGGTAGTTGCATGGAGAACACCAGGAGGAAGTCAAAAAAGACTCACTTACATGAATACTGGTCATGGGTGGAAACCCGATAACAACTATAGCTTACCTAGTCTTTACGCAGACTATCTGCCCCATTATCCGGAATTCACGGGGATGTTTGCCGACGTAACCGGTGATGGGCTCATCGACTGGGTACGTTCTTATCGAGACAAGGACGGAACAGATCGAAGATCCACCTGGATCAATAACGGTAGCGGTTGGACTGGCCGTACATCCGCGTATCCGACACCGGACGTTCTATTTAACTACAATTGGTTTTACGCAGATCCTAATTCGCATCTCATTCCCCGAATCGAAATCGGTGCCCGTTACGGCACGTTTGCCGATATTAATGGGGACGGAACAGCGGATTGGGTACGTGGCTGGCGTGATGTTCGGGGAAATAATTACAAATACACATATTTGGCCAAATCGGACGCACCCGATCTGGTGACAAAAATTATCGATCCGCTCACCGCTGAAACGGATATTATTTACAAGCCGCTGACGGCAAAACCATCACCGACACTGTATTACCCCAGATCGATCGACAAATACTCTATAAGCGGGTTTACGAATCCGAAAAATATTGATATTCGAAGCTCGGGTCAGGTTGTCTGGAAGCACGGACAGAGTGATGGGAGTGGCACCTACAAATACTGGTTTCGCTATAACTACTCAGGCCTTCGTGTGAACACACAAGGACGCGGCGGATTGGGATTTCGCTGGCGCCAAATATTCGACGAACATACCGGAATGCGTACTACACGCTGGTTTTGGCAGCATTATCCTTTTATTGGCCGGGTATACAACCAATATACTCAAGTACCCGACGGTGCGGGCAGTTACCGGCTAACCGGCCAAACAATTACCACATTCAGCAATAAATCGCTGGTTCACGCCAACGGGAACAAAACGAACTTTGTCCATGTTCAAAAAACGGATTCCAAAAATCTGGAGCCTCATTCAGGCAATCAACTCATCGCTAGAGCGATTACAACAAACACCTATGATGATTTAGGCAATCCAACCTATGTGAAAGTCGACAATACCGGAGGCTACGCAACCGAAACGCGCACGACATATGACAATTACACAACCGCCAACTGGCTGATCGGTCTTCCAAAGCGCATTGAATCGACAGCCAATCATCCGATCCAACCTTCCCAAACAAGAGTCGTTCAAAACACATTTTACGGTTGGGGCGCTGTAGCCACCTCCATTGTCGATCCTGGTACGCCGATGGCCGTTAACAGCATTTACGAGTACGACGATTTTGGCAATCGCACAAAGACGACTATCAATGCGGCAGATATTCCCGTGCGAGCATCGACAGTTCAATACGATCACCGCGGACAGTTTCCCATCCGCGCGACCAACGCCCTCGGACATAGTGAAACTTACACGCACCTCGCACGCTGTGGCACCAGAGCCAGTCAGACTGGGCCCAACGGGTTAACAACCACTTGGGAATACGACCAATTTTGCCGTCCAAGTAAGGTGATCGCGCCGGACGGGAATTACACTGTCACAGTGTACGATGTATCCAAATCTAATACTGAGACTGATCCTTTCTACATCAGAAGTTATGGCCCAGGCCAACCGAACGTTTACCAGTATTTCGATATTCTCGGTCGAACTTACAAAACCAGGACACAAGGTTTTGCCGACGGAAGTTGGGTGTTACAGAACATTTTCTATGACAAACAAGGCCGTGTTCGGCAAACGTCCCTACCTTATCATGAAGGTACAAACCCGGCAGGCTGGAACCGGAATACCTACGATATTCTCGGCCGCGTAATACAAACAAAAGATCCAGACGGCAACGCAACATCCATCGACTATCAAGGCCGCACGCAAATCGTTACCAACGCCTTGGGGCAAACCAAAGAAACCCGTGTCAATGCGCGTGGCGAAGTGACCGAAGTCATCGACAATATCGGCAACACCATGCGTTATGAATATGATTCCGCAGGCAATCTGTTAAAAACCATCGATCCGCATGGCAATGAAATCGTTCTGCAATACGACTTGCGTGGACGAAAGATTGCGATGGACGATCCGGACATGGGGTTTTGGACTTACGATTACAACTCCATCGATCAACTCACCTCGCAAACCGATGCCAATCAAAACACCATAACGACGCAATACGATTTGCTAGGACGTTTAAAGTCCCGCACTGCACCGGAAGGTACCAGTACATGGACATACGATACGGCGCAAATGGGTGTTGGAAAACTTCACACCGTGTCGGGACCGGACGGTTATCAACGTATGCATTCCTACGATTCGTTGGGCCGTCCCAGCAATACGCAAACAACCATTGAAGGCCGCGCGTATAACTCCAGCGTCACTTATGACTGGTTAGGACGCGTATCCACCGTTACTTATCCCGGTCAAGCCTATACCGTACGCAGCGTGTATAACGCGCGTAGTTTCTTAACCGAATTGCAAGACGCGACCACCGGCAATTTATTGTGGCAAGTGAACGAACTCGACGCCGACGGAAAATTAACCCACGAAATGCTGGGCAATGGCGTTGGTATCAGCAACTGGTTTCACCCACGCACCCGGCGTTTGGGTGTTCGATCGGCAGGCGCCAATACAGTGCAACAACTGTCCTTCATTTGGGATGGTATCGGTAACCTTACCTCACGCACCGATAGCGTCATCGGTGAAACCGAGACATTCACCTACGATGACTTAAACCGGCTATCCAGCGCTACACTCGGCAGCGGCCAAACGAAAGGAGCAACGTATGATGCCATTGGCAACATATTGTGGAAATCCGATGTTGGCGGTTACAACTACGATACGGCACGTCCGCATGCCGTTGCCACAATCAACAACGGATTGATAGAGCCCGACTTTATCCCACCGCAGATCGATCTGAACGGACAATTCCAATACGACAATAACGGCAATCTGTTACACGTCGGCGCCGTTTATGATGCGGGTGGCCAGTTACTCAGCAGCGCGCGATCCGTCACTTGGACCTCGTTTAACAAACCCGCGACCCTATCCAGTGTGGGCAATACAGTGTCCTTTACCTACGGCCCGGATTTCGAACGTCTTACCAAGAGCGTCGGTAATAAGAAAACCACCTATATCGGTAAGAGCTATGAACGCATTGAAGAAAGCGGTGACGTAAAACACAAATATTACATCAGCGCGGGCAGCGCCACCATCGAGGTGGAACACGAAGAACTGGCGACCACCGTAAATGAGAATATCCAGTACCTGCACAAAGACCATCTCGGTTCGACCGATGTTATTACCGACGAAAACGGCAATGTCGTCGAACGATTGAGTTTCGATCCTTGGGGTCAACGGCGTGAAGTGAACTGGACCCATGCGCCGGTGATGCCGACAAGTCTCAGCACCCGTGGCTTTACCGGCCATGAAATGGACGATGAGGTCGGGCTGATCAACATGAATGCCCGAATTTACGACCCAATTCTGGGCCGATTCTTAAGCCCTGATCCGATGTTGCCGGATCCATCCGATGCGCAAGCGTATAACCGCTATAGCTATGTCTATAACAATCCATTAAAACTCACCGACCCGTCCGGGTTTGAGCCGGATGATCCCGGTCGGTATACGCCACTCGCTAGCCACCGACCGGCCAGTGGAAATGCGGGATCGTTCGGGCATGGCCTGGACAGAGGTAATGGGGATGCGGGACTGGCGAATCTCAACCCGCTCAAACAAAACGAACATCAAGCCTTGGCTGCCGCCGCTAATGCCCTGGGGCTTAGTGTCGGTCAACGTGTCGCGCCGACCTATCACATTAATGAAGATCGCGGCGTGGTTAGACTCATTAATCGTGGCACTCCGACTTTTGGAAACTACGATGGACCGTTTTTAAGCGATTCCGAACGAAAAATGCTCTATGGCATTGCCAGCGGCCGGGTGGATGCGCCCGCCGGAGTCAGCGCTGCGCAGTTGGCGGGTGCTGTTAAGCTGATTAATCAGGCGTATGGGTTTAGCCAACAATACATTAAGTATCAGAGGGCAAGGAGTCGGGGACGGTATCGGAGTATTGCCAACATGGCGCTCATGGCAGTCGGTGGTTATACCGCCATTGCCGCCGGCAATGGCACGCAGTTTGCCATGGGTCAGCTCACAAATATCGGTGCCAGTGCATTTGATTTAGGCGGTACAGCATCTAGTCTTCTTGGTCTTTTAGCAACTGGGGACATTACTAATTTGGGGGCGATAGGGATGGAGGTATTGGGAGCTGTTGCACCGGAGGTGGCAGCAGTTATTGGAGTGGTTCAAACAATTCGAAATTTTTCGCATGTAATGGCGGTTGATGGGCAAAGAATTAACCCAGCCCAAACGGTGGCAGACCGTTCGCTTCAAGATGGTCACTTGAGTTTAGGCGAAGCCAACGAGATATGGCGAAACAACACCGATCCAAACTTCACTGTTACAGTAGATGCAAGTCAACTGACAGTACGCCAAGATATCCCTTACTTCTTTCAAGGAATTGCCCCTGGTACAGTGCAGGGCTCTGGTGATTTCTTGGTATATGGTACGGTTGAGTTGAGGCTTAACTATTCAAACGGTGGTGTAAATATTGGAGTAGACAGATATGATTTCCAACAACATGGAAATTTCTGGGATAACCCAATAAGGAATTTTGAAGCCTATGGTGGATTTTGGGAGGCATCACGCGCCGGATTTCAAGTAGGAACTGATTTCAATATTCAATTTCGGGGCCAACCCAATGTTGTTCAATGATTTTGACAGATCAAGCATTAGGATATTAATTTCTATCGCAATAATTGCAATAGCGATTTTTTATTTGGGCAGTCGGTATTTAGGTCCTGGACTTAGTGACGCAAAAATTCCGCTTACTAATGGTTATGAATATTGGGATACGGGCGGTGATGGAAAATTCATTTTACCTCACGACTCGATTGATAGCGATATAGCAATTCAATCTAGGGTGGATGAATATAAGACTGTTAAGGATATATTAACAGTAGCACGAAAACCTAAACGGTTTTACGTCGATAACGGAATTCTGAAGAGTAAATTATCTTCGACATGCGAAATTTTAGTTATTGACACCAAGAAACATGAAGTTTTAAAACGAATAGAAGTCAATCATCTTGGGAACTGTAGAATCTCCTTGCTTAAAGACAATTAAGATACCAAGAGCAAACGGAAGATAAGATCAAGGGGGTCATATATATATGGACACGCCCGGTAAATCAACAATGGATGAGAACAACGTGCATCAATGCACATCAATGGGGTCAGCCTCACTGCTGTCCCATAAAGAGGAAGGGGAAGGCGCCTAATTCCGCCGTTGTTGTTACAATGGATTTGTGACAAAACATTGATATCGCGGGAGGAATTAGGCGATGGCCCATCGTAACACAGTCTTTGCACAACTGCTTAAACTGGTGTGTCGACATGAATTTGAGACGTTGGCCAAACGACACCATCAGGGTCGTGCATTACGCAAAACCAGCCGTTGGTCTCAATTTATCGCGCTCGCTTTAGGTCAATTATCGGGACGCATGAGTTTGCGCGATGTGGAATCGAATATGGATGCGCAGTGTGCCCATTTATACCATTTGGGCACGGGGCGCATTGCCCGTTCTTCGTTAGCGCGATTGAATCAGCACCAACCGTGTTCGTTATACGAGGCCTTATTTGCCAAACTGTATGCGCGTTGTCAGGGGTTAGCGCCACGCCATGGGTTTCGATTTAAAAACCCCTTGTATTCGCTCGATGCCACCTTGATTGATTTATCGCTGAAACTGTTCCCGTGGTCGCACTATGCGCTCGGCAAGGGGGCAATGAAGCTGCAAGTGGGGCTGGATCATCGCGGTATGATCCCGGCATTCGTGGCCCTGACCGATAGCAAGGTGTCCGATAGTGACTATGCCAAAACACTCACATTGCCGCAGGGCAGTATCGTCGTATTCGATCGCGGGTACAGCGATTACGGGTGGTATAAGACGTTGAATAATCGTGGTGTTTTCTTTGTCACCCGCCTGCGCAGCAACGCCAAGTACCGGGTGATCCAGCGCTTAGCCGTGGATCGCTCCAGCGGCGTGACCAGCGATCAGATCATTCGTTATACTTCTGATCGTTCGCGTAAAAAACAACTGCCCGATGTGCGTCGGGTGGGTTACTACGATGCGGCTACCCGTAAACAATATTACTTTATCACCAATCACACACGGCTCAGTGCCAAAACCATTGCCGACATTTACAAACAACGTTGGCAAATCGAGTTGTTCTTCAAATGGATTAAACAGAACTTAAAGATTAAGGCCTTTTTGGGGACAACGAAAAACGCCGTCATGACACAAATCTGGATCGCCTTGTGTGTTTATCTATTGCTCGCCTACTTGAAATTCGCCAGTCGACTGAATCGCTCGTTGCAACAAATACTCCGATTGTTGCAATTGAACCTGTTCCAAAAACGTGACCTGCTCACGTTACTCAAAAACGATAAACCACCACCCAATACCCATCCGTTTCAAGTCTGTATAGCGCTATGACAGTTTAGGACAGCAGTGGGTCAGACTCGATTGGTGGGATGCTCAAGAGGATAAGCTACCGTCTTAGCTTAATTGCGAAGAGGTGCATCATCGCCCGCCTGCCCCGTTATGCGCTGCCTGGTCAGCCGCAACACGTCATTCAACGCGGTAATAACCGCGAATCGATCTTCGCCGCCGATGGCGATTATGTTTTCTATTTGGAAAAACTGGAAGCGGCTCTTTCCCGCTACGATTGCGCATTGCACGCGTATATATTGATGACTAATCACGTGCATTTTCTGATGACACCTGATACCGAAGACGGTATCGGCAAAGTCATGCAAAGCTTGGGGCGTCATTACGTGCAGTATTTTAATTACTGCTATCAGCGCACCGGTACATTATGGGAAGGACGTTACCGCGCGACCTTGATCGATTCGAATCAGTATCTGTTAACGTGTATGCGCTATATCGAGTTAAATCCAGTACGTGCCGGTATGGTAGACCATCCGCAGGATTATCGTTGGTCGAATTATCATACAAATGCACTAGGACAAACCGACGAGTTAATTACACCGCACAAACTCTATCGACGTTTGGGACCGGTTGCCGCCGAAAGACAAAAAGCGTACCGGCAGTTATTTAAACACAGGATCAGCGGGGACACCGTGTCGGCAATACGTGAATCGACCAATAAAGCCTGGGTGTTAGGTAACCACCGTTTTCAGAAGAAGATTGAGCGATTAACCGAAAGGCGAACAGCACCCAGGCCCAGGGGCGGCGACCGGAAGTCGGAACAGTTCCGGGAATCGAGAATACTAAGGGAATAAAAACAATAGGGCCAGTAAAAAAAATGATGGACGTCGTTTCAGCTTTTGTTAATACTGCGGATGTTATACTTACGGTTTGATATTAATTTGTTAATGTAGGAAAGAACGCGATGAAGCAAACCACTCAATATATCCGGTTTATTGCTTTAATATTGTCTCTCGGATTACCCTTTGGTCTCGTCTCTGCGCAAAGCACCGATACGGAGCCAGATGCCGACTCGACCACTATTGGCGAAAAAGTGGATAAAGCGATCAAGACCACCAAGACTGGCGCTGCGAAGGCGAAAGACGTCACCGTCGAGAAATCCAAGCAGGCTTGGGATGCAACCAAAGAGGGCGCATCCGAGGCAAGCGAATGGACTGCTGAAAAATCAAAGAAAGCCTGGGAGGCTACCAAGTCAACCGCCGGCAAAGTGGGCTCGAAAACTAAAGAGCTATATGAAGATACCAAAGAAGCAGTTTCCAGTGACGCGGAAAAGACACCGGCACCGGTGGAGGAAGTAGAAACCCAACCCAGCGAATGAATTAACCAGTTCCAGCACTGTGCAAACGCCCTGTGAAAAGTCAGTGGGGCACGGCCATTTCGACTCTAGTTTTCGGCTGGATCGGATTGCATCCACTTGTCATGTGGGCGTGCGAACCATTTAAACTACCTTCAGATATATCCGGCAACAATGCAGCGCCACAATTTTTTCAAGAACCAGCGTCACAACAAGCCATTGATATTGAATATCTGGACTATCGCTTACTGACTCAAGCGATTTTTTACTTAACAAATCAAGCGCGCCTGGACCGAAAGAAAAGTACCGTCTCGTACCACCCGCAATTAGCCCACGCGGCATGCTTACACGCGCGGGACATGGTTAAAAATGATGACCTGGGTCATATTAATCGTAAAGACTCAACCTCAAGAACACCACGGGACCGGTTACGGGCGATGGGTATCGATCCTCATTTTGTTAGCGAGAACATTGCCGAAATGTCAATAATTCAATATGCACCCGGCAAAGCTTTTTATACACGAACTGAAAATTCCCAAACCGTCGTTAGCCATACAGCAGACGGCCCGCCTATCGAAGCCCATACTTACTTAAGTTTCGCGGAAGCCTTACTCGACCGATGGATGAGTTCGAGAGGACATCGCCGCAACATTCTTTCCAAGGAAGTCACCTACACCGGCGCAGCGTGTCACTACGCGGGTACGCGCCAGGATATCGATGTTTTGTACTGCGTTCAGTTGTTTGCGAGCTAACTGGCGCAACTATGACTGTACGAAAAATTCTCGAAGGCGGCTGTCAATGCGGTGCGATCCATTATCATATGGTTGGCCAACTCACAGCGTTGTGGGTGTGTCATTGTCCAGAATGCCAATGCAGAAAGTTGATTCCGCTCTGCTAAATCCCCCCTAGCGTCCCAGTCGAAATCGACATTAATCATCGAGTGATGAGCGACCTTCGCTCTCGTATATCATCCGCCCGCCGATACTCAGCAGTACTTTTTCCAAATCGCTAGAAAAGGTAAACGCTTCAGTCATCGCATTGTATCGTTCATTCCCATCGGTCAGATAAAAATCCAGCTTCAACCTGGTTGTAAACGGGTGTCCACCACTGGCGACCACTTCGCCATTTACCTTAACGGAATGACTTTTGAAGGGTATCCAACCATTGAACTCATATTCGATGGTATGGCGCTCATGAGTGAGTAAGATAAGAAAAGTCTTTTTTGTCTCTGTCTTCTGTATCATTTTCACATGCCAGCGTTTTCTCCCCAGTGCGTCGCTCGACGGTATTTGGCTGTTGCCCTCTGCTTGTACCACGGCCTCGTGCATCGCAGCCTTTTTCACAGAATCCGGTGGTGCACCGAGCAATATTGTCATGTCGCCGATCACTTTCTCAAAGGCCGGTGTCGTGTCGTCCCCTCTCCAATCGGCTAAAGTCTCTGTATGCACATGACTAAAACGCAATGGCAAAGTTACGTTTTCCTCAACAACTACTGAGATCAGCACGTTACGCTCCAAACCGTTAGCTGCTTCGGCTCTTACCCAGTCTGAGGTCACTGAGTGCTTTGACCACATCACGACCACACATTTAGCTTTGGATAGTGCGGTCTCAATCACGCGGTCGAAGCTCTCACCGGCACGGATATGAGGATCCCACCAAACCGACCAACCACGGCGTTCAAACGCATCGGCCAACACCTTGGCTTGGGCCCGATCCTTCCTAGCGTAACTGATAAAGATATCGCTCACTACAGTCGTCCTAGTAGCGATACATTACATTCGCTCCGTTGTTACAGCGCTCAGTATTCCCGCGGACAAATTAGAGTTCTCGATTGGTTCGAATGTCCCAACCCCGCGTGATCGGCGTACCTGTAGTGCCTGCCGAATCGATTGGTGTGTACGCGGCCGTTAACGTCCCGTAAGCGAAGTGCACTGTTTCTGTGGGTCTATCTTGGTCGCTATTTGCACTTTCATGAGACACGGTAGTGACGATGCAGTTGCCGAGCACATAACGAACGAATGTAGGTCGGTTGTCGCTGACGCGAACACCTTCCAACTCAACGTTAGCAATCACCCTACCGCTAGCGCTGGCTATTATCAACTCGGGCGTGGCAGCATCGACACCTTTTACAACTATGAGATCGGCAAAGTCAGCTCTGCCCGATGGACGCGGGTTGCTGGGGTCGATCTCACTTGCCTGCAAACCCCAGTTATAACTACGAACGTCAATCCACCTAGTGTGATCAACATCGGTACTCTCCCCATCAATATTGTCTATCCTCAGGAAATAGTTAATGGACATGTTTTCCTCCTTGATCCTCCGATGGCGGTGCTCTATTCGATGGTAAACGTTATAAATCGTTAACGCGGGTTTTTCTGTGAATTAGTTCACAATAAAGGGGCGACACATGGAACCGGTGGTACTCTATCGATCCTCCGTCATGGGGAAGGACATGACAAAGCATCCACCAATCTATGGATTCAACACCACGACTTCGACGCGACGATTCAATTGGCGGCCTTCTCGATTATCCGTACCATCGGGATTCACATTCGGTGCGACCGGTCTTGACTCGCCGGCCCATTGCATGACGATCCGATCGGGACGCACGTTGCTAAATAAGAGTTCATTCTTGACGGTTTCCGCGCGGCGTTGTGACAAGGTCATATTGTAACGATCTGGCCCAATAGCATCGGCATGCCCTTCAACCAGTATCTTGCGCGATAGCGATTTGGCGTTGTTTAACACAGCCGTGACCAACTGGATTTTATCGCGTGCTGACTCGTTCAGAACATCACTATCGAAATCGAAAAAGACATCCGGCACTAATACCACGACACCGCGTTCGTCTTCGCGCGTTTGAAGACCCATACGATCAAATTCTGTGATCAACGACTGGTTAACCGTTTGCACCGAAGCACATGATGTTAATAACAAACAGTAAAAGGCAAATACCACACGATGTAATGACATATCCCCTACCCTCCTGACTCACTATTGGTTTAGACAACGCGTTCTGCTAAACCCATCATAATACATCCCATTCTCGGTTGGGACATGGTGGTTACACCCGGGACCCCAAACCGTAAAATGCAATGATTGTTATAAATCGTGAACTCGAATTTTTCTGTGAACTAGTTCACAAATTTTAGGCGTTTTAAAGACACGAGTATTGGAGGGGTAAATCGGAGACAAAAAACACGCCCTACGTGTAGAACCTAGTTTCGAGGTGGCGTTTGAATTTGCCGCTCAAACACCACTAAACCTCCACTGGCGGACGTCCGCGGAGGTTTAGTCAAATATTGGTCACAGGGTAGTTCATGGCGCACCACGCGGCGACACCGCCTTCCAAAGATCGAGCGTCGATTCCTAGTTCACGTAATTCGCCCGCGGCGTCCTGGCTAACCCAGAAGCCATAAGCGCAATAAACAACGATGGGCCTGTCTTTGGGCAGATCGCCTGCCCATTCGGAAACACAATGCGAATCACGCCAGGGGGTTTCTAAAATACGCACGCCGGAACGGTCGCGATCGTCCATATGCCGGACATCAAGCACAAAAGGTTTCTTCTCGGACTGGTCAAGCATTGACTTGAGTTCAGCAACGTTGATTTGATCATCTGACTTTCCAGAGACCGGGTTGCCGGACAGATTTAGGGCATCCTGGTAACGTGCGTTTACCCTGCCCCAATGAATATTTTTCATAAAGGCGTCGACATAGGCGTTGGCATCGGAACCGAAGTCGATGTGATATGCGTGTTCATACATATCCAGTGCGAGGATGGGCATTGCCCCAGCGACATTATGCGTGTGTTCGTTAGCCCATTCGTTAGTTAATCGATTGAATCGTTCCGACCATGTGAGTAACACCCATCCCGACCCACCCGCGAGTGCCTTGCCCATTGCCGTAAATTCTGCTTGCCATTGTTCAACTCTGCCAAAGTAATGTTCGATAGCTTTCGATAAATCACCATCCAGCGCTTCGCCACCCTCTTCCCCGATGCTATCGAAATAGACTTCATGCAATATCACTGAATTGGCTGCAATGAGTTGTTCGCGTTTAATCCCATTGATATCGAATCCTGGAGTTGAATTCCAATCAAACTTGGCCAAGCGTTTTTCTATGGTATTCAGCCTACGCAACGCGCCACCATAATTATTTTCGTAGTGACTTTCGAGCAGTTTGTCGGATAGACCGATCAGCTTATGTGCTTTAAATGAAATGGGTTTAACGACATGTGTCCCAGGGAGTGTTCTTTCACTCAGTTGATTGATAGTCATTCATCCCTCCTGTTATATGAGGGCCCCTCTATTAATTGTCTTTTTCCGAGATTGCGGCGTCAGCGCCGTGCTCAGATCCTCTTGTATTTCATGTACACTGCGGTCTTGCGCGCGGCACTTTCTCGCACTTACGTAAAAATCCTAATGAATAGAGGCACCCGTGAGTAATTGGTAAATCAATCCTGTCAACGCGGCAAGACCTATCATAGGAATAACACCGATGCGAAATCGAATGAGTCCGATAAAAGTCAACAAGCCTAACACTGCTGCGGCCCACTCAAACTTTCCAGTAAAACCGTTTGGCCACAAAATGTGGTAGGCAAAAAATACGGCGAGATTAAGTATCACACCCACTACCGCGGCGGTGATGGCACTCAGTGGTGTAGTGAATTTCAGATCACCCCGTGTGGCTTCTACCGCCGACGCGCCGAGAAAAATAAATAAGAACGAAGGCAAGAAAGTAAAGAACGTAGTGATTGCCGCCGCGATAACCCCAGCGAGCAGTAAGGAATCCGAACCGAATATTTCCTTAGTCCACCCACCGACAAAACCAACAAACGTTACCACCATAATGAGTGGCCCTGGCGTCGTTTCCCCAAGCGCAAGACCGTCGATCATTTGTGGAGCTGTCAACCACGCATAATGTTCCACGGCTCCTTGATAGACATAAGGCAGAACCGCGTACGCACCACCAAACGTCACTAATGCCGCCTTAGTAAAGAACCATGCCATTTGCGTTAAGGTTGCCTCCCACCCGTAAAGTTTTATCAATACCGCCATGACACCCAGGCCAATACCGAGACCAACCAGAAGGAATAAAACTAACCGGCTCCATTTGAAGCGAGCATATTCAGGTGGTGCTGTTTCGTCGTCGATGACGTACTCGCCCTGAGTCGCGGCGACCGATGACTGATGACTTTGTGATGTGACCAGTAAGTTCGGAAACCAATACCCACCAATAAATCCTATTAAACCAGCGGCAAGAACAATGTAAGGAAACGGAACATTGATAACCGCTATAGCGATGAACGCGGCGGCGGCCATAAACCAATGCAATGAAGTTTTTAAAGCACGTACGCCAATTCGGTATGCAGCAAACAACACGATGGCGGTAACCGCGGGTTTAATTCCGTAGAGGATGCCTTCTACGAGTGATATTTCGCCATAAACCAGATACACCCAAGCCAATACGCATAAAATGAAAAATGACGGCAATACAAACAAGGCACCTGCAACGATGCCGCCTTTCACACCGTGAAATAACCAACCGACATACGTCGCCAATTGTTGCGCTTCCGGACCCGGCAACAACATGGTGTAATTAAGCGCATGCAAAAAACGATGCTCAGATATCCAGCGTCTGCGCTCGACTAATTCCTGATGCATGACACTAATTTGTCCGGCCGGGCCGCCGAAACTGATAAAACCGAGTTTTAACCAAAATCGAAAGGCTTGGGCGAATGATATTGAATCAGCAGGCGTAATGACCGATCTATTTCCAGCTTTAACGTCCGCGAGTTCGGCCATCACTCATTCTCTCGTTGTTGGCTATACGCCGCGTATAAATGATCCAATAACACAAAGGCACGTTTTGTAAACGCATCGTCATCTTCCGATTGATGTTTAGCGCCGGCCAGCAGGGTGAGAAAACCCGGCCCTTCCGCAACCGACACACCGCCCACATCCAAGTAATGCACCAAATCGCCTATCTTGACCAAAGCCTGGTCGGTCTCCAGTTCGAAACTCTTAACAAGAACCTCGAAAGTAACAAATTGGCCGACGTGACTAAACATAGCCCCATCAAAATCGAACCCCACTGCATCGTGTGGACAATCCTTCGGTTTATTCAACCACAAAAATTTCGCCTGCTTGTCAATGTGCCGTTTGATGAGCCACGTAGACGCAACCCGGTCAACCCAAAGATTGGCCCGCGTTGCCCACATTCGTTTACGAAATTCCGAACGTTTTTTTAACCCTATTTTTCCTGACCGCGTAGTAGGCTCGTCGGGGGAAAAATGCCGATTTAACCTATCGCCAATGTCCTCCATGGCTTTTTGCGCATTCGTCTTAGGTGTGCCTGGAAAAAAATCGATCTGAACAATCGATTCCAACTCGCGCCGAAGTTGTCCTTCTTCTCTGCGCGCTTTGGGTTCATCCATCTCTTGCAGACGCTTCTTGAACGCTACTGCACGTTCATTCCAAGACGCGTAGTCAGAAGAGCGATCAAACAAGGATTCAAATTGAGCGCAATCCGTTTCGTTTGCATCTGACGAGTCACGAAGAATATACGCACTCCCGTTTAATGCCCGCACTTCATCGGCTTGTTGCTCAAACAAAGCTTGGTGGTCCGCTGATTCAGGCAACACGTAAACACCATCACGCAAAATACCCGCGCCGCTTGCCTTTAGCGCACGCCAAATACGCATACGCGGCGTGCCGCTGCGACCCGGCAAACTGGTGACCAGAATCAGCCAATTAGATTTCATGTAACATATACTACATATTTGTAACATATATTACAATATATTCTAAAAAAACACCCACCGCCGTCCCTGGCAGCGGGGTTGAGGACCTCCTTTGTTAGTTGAGAGGAGTTTTGAAACCAAGTCGCTGTGGAACATCATTCGCGATCAAGATCGCTCCTATCCCACGAGGTAAGTTTTGCGTCGACCAATAAAAATGCCCGATATCAGCAATGCGAGCACTAATCCTGCGAAAAATCCGGGCTCGGGAGTACTACCACCGCTGAATTGTGTGATTTGCCGATTTGATGACTCGCCATAGGCGAGCTTGCTAACACCTTTCACCTCTTGTAAGGGAACCGGTAGTGACTTAGTGTTTGTACTGTCCGGGTTGTAAACCTTTTCTGACACTGCAACAAAAGCTGTCCACCGCGTAACTAATGAAAACTGCAAACCGAGATCAATGACGCGGTCTTTGACTTTTGCCAACACGCTTGACGACGATAACGACGTTGCCAGTCCACGCATGTTATCTTTTATCGCAGACCGCGCCCAGATCAACGCAATCGCATCACCCGTTTTGTCTTTGTCGGGCAAGGTTATTTTTAACGGCAAACTCGCCTTGCGCCCGTTAACACGACCATTAACCGTAATGTCATAATTTCCGCTCTGAGAAAAGCGTCCTTGAATGCGTACGCTTTGTCCGGCAAACAAATCCGGTATCTTTTGCGGATACGTTTCTTCAACATCGAGATCACCCCAGTCGATCTCGATATCCGTTAACACCGGCGACTGCATGCGACTCGCAAGTTCTTTAGTGACCTCCTCCACACGTTCGGTAGGATCCATATAACAGGTGAATCCACGGCCCATGAGCCCCATTTCCGACAACAGATATCGGTTCACAGAAGTACCCACTCCAAACGCAAACAAGCGAGCATCACCAATACGGTTACGAATCATTTTTAATATGGTAGCCTCATTGCCGATGTAGCCATCGGTCAGGAAGTTCACTAAGCGAATAGTGTTGTCCGGTACCGAGATATCCAACGCCTGGCGAATACCGCTGGACATTTCGGTACCCCCTGAACCATACAGTTGATCCGTATAGCGGATTCCCTTTTGGATGTTTTCAGGCGTCGCCAACAACGGATAACTGGAAAATTCTGTAGCCGAATCGCTGAAACGAATAATGCGGAAAGTATCGGTAGCCCGCAGACCACGCAACGCCTCACGCATAAACGCCTTGCTGGCGTCCATTGGCAAACCATTCATTGACCCCGAACAATCCAACACAAACACCATTTCGCGCTGAGCAATTTCATCTTCCACCGGCACTTGAGGTGGTTCCAGTAACATACTGAAAAAACCACCGCGTTCATCGCGGTAACTCAACAGACCCGCTTGGGTCTGCTCACCGGCGAGGCGATAATGCAAGACAAAATCATGGTTATCGATCACACGCTCTTGAGCAAGTTTTATGTTCCAGCTCGAATCGTTTTGCGCATCCGTCACCAACGCGTGAGTAGGGCTTTCAACCAATGAAATTGGCATGCCACCGTTTAATACGATGTTTATTGAAACGCGATCTGGATCGATGTGTGCCGGTAAATCGACACCGTGAGTAGGCGGATAAGACGGCAAAGCCTCCAATTCCCACTGACCATATTTTTGCTGATTATCAACTTCTCCTTGATTGTCAAGCAAATTGCTAACCAACATTACATTATCGGTTTTGGCTAAATCGTTTATTGGCGCAACACCTGCTCCCGTAGGCTGATAGCGAGGACCCACGACTAAAGGTATTACGAGTTCATACGATCCGTCGACTTTGCTCACCGTCTGCACGTATTTCAATGTGACGGTGATAGGATAACCCGGTGTTAAATTTGCGATGCTCTGCGTGAACATATTGGCTCGATATTGGCGTAATAATGCCGCGCTTTTACCTTCCGATTTTGCTTTTTCAAATGTTTTCTCAGCTTGTTCAACCGGTTTGATTTTCGCGCGTACGATTTCATCGGCTACATGCATGGTCATTTCAAACACCGCCCCATCTTTGTTTAAAGGAAACAAGTACTCGGCATGCACCGCTGCATCCATGGGGTTGGCAAAATTTTGTGTAACCGTTACTGTCGCCAAGTCACCCTGAATGTCCGCATCAATATCTGTTTTTAGAATCGGAAACACAACAGTTTCACCGCCCACCTGCGCTTGCACCCTGCCACCGTAAGGATCTTCATCACCGTGAGTCATGGACATAACGCCCAGCAATACTAAACTTGTCAGTCGAATACCCTTATGAACTTTTTTAACTTTCATACTCCTACCTGTGTCATGGATTGAACGAATACTTGCATTGCGTCTCTTTCCGGATGCGGGATATCGAAGGCGCGGGCGATCTCCGAATCAAAACTATGGGCAGATAACGAATCCGGCACCCATGGCGTTACCCGCTGCACCATGGTCCAATGACTGTGCGGCCGTTTAAACCATAGCCAAACCGCGTGTGCTACATTGGTTGTCACTTCCCCCTGATTTGAAACAAACGTAACTGCCACCCGCCACTGTCGGCCGTCCGGATCGGTACTGCGGTAAATTGCAGTAGGAATAATATTACGAACGATTCCAAGATAACGAACCTCGTGCCCGCTTCCACGCAAACATTCATCAGGTGCATGCAGATGACGTAACGGCGCCGAAGTACGGACTAATGTTAGAGTGTTCTCTCCGTAGCGCGCACGCGCTGCGTAACCTCCGTATTGCTCAAAGTAAACTGACTCACGTTCACCCAACGCAAGCGCAGTACCGATCTGACCGTTTAACCACATCGGCAGACTCGGTTTTTCAACGCCTTTTGCGACATCGATGGGTTGGGGTTTCAATGCGATCGCGGTAATTGACACGACAAGTAGTGCAAACGTTCCGGCGTATTGAAGTTTCAAGGAATAGTTACGTCTCAATAGTCCACGCTGAAATCGAGAAGCGACTTTGTGTTGAGATCTCGTGCAAAAGTGCCACCACATAAGTAGTGGCGCGAGACCGAGCACGACAGTGACCAAGCCGATTAATTCGTGCCATGGCGCAGCCATTACATCAATATTGGCAATGTATTCAGGGTGGGCAATGCCCAACGCCATAATAGAAATACGAATCACATTGCTTGTTAACGCGCTTAACAAAGTTATCCCTAACCCGCTTATGGTTCCTCGAAGAGACGGGCGCGCTAACGTTCCCATCATCGCGAATGCAACGAGTAAAATGATAAGAACACGAGCACCTGAACACGGTAAATCGACCAATACATCTTTTTGTGCAATTAAAATACGAACCCCATTGCACGTCACCGTATCGGAACCCACCTTTAGTAATTCACATGCACCCGACGCCGAAAGCTGTTGCAAACCGAAGCCAACACTGCGTTGCAGTACTCGTTCAAGCGGTAAAGCCAACAAAAATAAAAATGAGAGCCACGCTGGAGAAACCGCACGTACTCGCTTGTCTAGCCCCAGCCATTTACCGATTGCATAAACATCGACCACCAACGTCAAAGCACCGATGACATTAACGCCAAGGTATTGACTGGTTAAACGAACAATTGCACTTATTGCAAGTAATACTAGAGGCGAGAATTCAGGAAGTGATGCATGCTTTAACTGACTAGTGACACTAAACAAAAACAGAGCCAAGACTAAGAACGCGACCCATACACCGTTGCTGGCATATGACACGTCTAACCAACTATTGATCAACCACATTGCCGGGTGAATTGCGACAAGCAGCGCTGTACTTAACAATAAGACATTTATCGTGTATTTATGGAGTCTTTGCATCACCACAATTCAATGTGCCGTTGAATTGCGGGGAGTTTGTACTATCAGGGTGGCGGACCTGTCGCGTTACGATTCAAAATTACTGCATTTTTGTGCAAACTCTGTGCAAAGCGTTTGTTGCTGACTTTACTGCTTTAAAATAGAAACACCTATCATCAAAAAGAAAACTTGCTGTGACTACGATACTCATTGTCGATGACGAACAACATATTCGTGATGTCATCGAATTTGCGCTTAAGCAAAATGGTTTTAATGTTGTTCAAGCCGATGACGGACGAGCTGCATTGGAATCCGTCAGACTGAACTCACCTGACTTGATTGTGTTGGACATTCTGATGCCGGAGATGAGTGGAACCGACGTTTGCCGCGAGATACGTAAAAGCTCCAACATCCCTATTGTCTTTCTCTCTTCTAAAGACGAGGAATTGGACAAGATTCTCGGCTTGGAGTTAGGCGGTGATGACTACCTCACCAAACCCTTTAGCCCACGAGAGCTTGTGGCAAGGATAAAAGCCGTTTTACGCCGAACAACTACTACAAAACCACCCGACACCGGACAGTTAAAACATGGCCATTTGCATATGGATGCGAAAAGCCATCAAGTTTGGTGGAAAGACCACACAATCACTTTGACCGTTACCGAATTCGGAATGTTACGCACATTGTTGTCACGACCCGACCAGGTATTTTCACGCGACGCATTGATGGATAATGGCTATGAGCTACATAAGGTGGTCAGTGACCGCACTATCGATAGCCACATTCGTCGCCTACGGCAAAAGTTTCAGGTACATAATGCCAATATCATCAAAACAGTGCATGGTGTGGGGTATAAACTTGGACAATGCACTTAGCCAGTACAAAGATATTTATTCGCCAGACGGCTTCCTGCTCACCCAGAATGACGAAAGACTTGTCTTTGCGAGACAGGACGCCGAAGCAATCTCAATTCGCGTTGTCGCAACCACTAGATCGCCAGGCTACTGTCGCAGCCCGCAATAACACCAAAGCTACAGGTGGTCGGTTTTTGCGATCAAAAAATACTGATGACTAAACGTTGATCGCTTGTTCAAGAACGGCATTGGTCGCAAATAGTTCAATTAAATTCCATCCTTCGACCTGCTATGCGTACGCATCCCGCGCTGGATCGACCTGCTTTAAGCTGTGCAACAAATGACTAAATGGCGTCCACGTATCGGTGGCATATTGTTACTCGTGAATCTGGTCGTACTGCTATTGCCGTTAGGTGGTATCGCGATATTACGCATCTACGAAAGCGCTCTCATTCGCCAGACCGAAACAGAGTTAGTCGCCCAAGCCGCATTCATTGCGGCCGGTTACCGCGCTTTATTGCAACGCGAAGCGCCACAAGCATTCAATAACGCTGAGTATGGTAAACCGATTAACGAGGAGTGGCGCGATGGCCGTGTCTGGAAACCCCGCCCCGCCCTGCTTGATCTGGCGGATCAGGTAATCTTGCCGCCAGTACCCAATGCTAAAGAAACCCAAGCTGCTGATTCTGACGCCGAACTGATTGGGAAATTGCTAATGCCCGTAATCCAAGACGCACAACTAGTTACTTTGGCCGGTATTCGCGTCGTCGATGCCAATGGAATTGTCGTCGCCAGTACCGGTACAGAGATGGGCATGTCACTACTACATCGCGAGGAAATTTCCCGCGCATTAACCGGCGAAACGGTCAGCGTCATGCGAAAGCGTATTCCGGATGAACCCAAACCGTTGTTGTCATCCATGAGCCGCGGCACGCGTATTCGTGCCCATGTAGTCATGCCGGTAACAGTAGGCGGCCGGTAACAGTAGGCGATCGTGTAGTTGCCGCCTTATCGTTGGCACGCACACCAAAAAACATTGCACAAGCTTTATACGGTAAACGTGTGCCATTAACCATTGCTGCACTCGCTCTATTGACGATTGTCATTCTACTTACCGTCTTCACGACCCTCACCATTCGCCGTCCTATTCAACAGGTTGTCGAACAAGCGCGTCGTGCTATTGCAGGACAAAAAGGCGCAGTCACTCCACTACAAAGACCGGTTACCCGCGAAGCAAATGAATTGTCCCACGCTGTTTCAAATCTAGCTGCCACATTGGAGCAGCGCGCCGAACACATGCGCAATTTCGCCAATCACGTGTCGCACGAATTCAAAGCACCGATTACCTCCATTCTCGGCACCGTCGAATTATTGAAAGATCACGCAGGAACTATGAGTGACAATGACCGTGATCGGTTCTTGAATAATCTCGAAAATGACGCAACGCGTCTGGACCGACAAGTGAAACAACTATTGCAACTAGCAAGAGCTAATGTCGCCCCTCAAGACGAAAGTCGGTGTAACGTTGGATCAGCTTTAAACGAATTAACGGATTCATTTACAACGGAAAACCTTGAACTGTTTATTTCTGACCCAGTTAACGCTGACATTAAGATGGCGCACGGCACATTAATATCCATTTTGACGAGCTTGTTGAAAAACTCTGCACAGTACGGCGCAACACAAGCCGATATTCAATCCATCATAGACTTGAAAGGTAACGCGGTCGTATTACGCATTAGCGATAACGGACCGGGAATTCCAGGCGGTAACGCAGACCGTATTTTCGAACCGTTTTTCACGACACAAAAGCAGACCGACCATAGCGGATTGGGATTGAGTTTAGTTCAAACCCTCGTACAGGCTCATCATGGAAATATTGTTCTGGAGGAAGCGAATCCGCACGCTGTGTTTCGCATTGTGTTGCCGTTGACCGCCGACAAGTAGCTTGAGGCTCCTAAAAGCGCATACAAATATGGGAACCTTTTGTGTCCGCCAGCATCTCCTTAAGTATGGCCCAAGCAAATATCGCGTTTAAGAACGAACTCAATGCGATCAAACAAGGCGCGACCCTGCCCGAAGATGGTGAATTGGTTGCTCGCGTGCTTGAGGGAGACGGCGCGTCATTTGAATTGATCATGCGTCGCTACAACCGGCGCCTATTTCGTCTGGCACGCAGCATTCTGAGAAATGATGCAGACGCAGAAGACACGGTACAAGATGCCTATATCAAAGCCTACACTCGTTTATCCACATTTCGTGGACCAAGTAGTTTTCCAGCTTGGTTATCAAAAATCGTTGTCAACGAAGCTTTGGGCCGGCGGCGAAGACCAACTCGGCTGCTTTCTTTAGAAGATTACGTTAGTCGATCTAATCAGACTGAACTTTCGTCAGAATTCACCTCCAACACTCCTGGGCCTGAGAGATTGATGGCAAACTCAGAAATTCGCACTTTGCTGGAAAAAGCAGTCGATGCGTTGCCGGATGACTTTCGAACGGTGTTTGTATTACGCGATATTGAGGGGCTAAGTGTTGCGGAAACGGCAGCGTGTTTGTCCATTCGCCAGGAAACCGTAAAGACCCGCTTATTCCGCGCTCGACGAAGACTACAAAAATCCTTGGGGGAACAATTGTCATCACACCTGGCTTCCACGTTCGAGTTTGGCGGTACCCGTTGCGATCGAATGGTTACCAATGTTTTCGAACAACTCCAGATCCGACGTATTCGTTGACCACCCATTCTAGGGTGATCGTGTCGGACATCACCCTTCTCTAATCGATATCCAAACCCATGGAAGTGCTTATCCATGACATCGACTGGCAATAGTTATTACACACTAGACATCCTATATCGTAACTCAAAAGAATGTCTTTGCTTAACACCGGGTTAAAACCGACCTTCCTGATAGTCTTTAAATGCTTGCATCACTTCGGCCTTGGTATTCATAACAAAAGGACCGCCACGCGCCACTGGTTCACTAATTTTGAGTCCCGCTACCAATAATAACCGCGCACCTTCTCGATTTGCATTAATGTGGACTCGATCTCCTTCACCCAACACTGCCAACCTTCTTTTAGTTACCAACATACCGCTAGAGGAATTGTGATCACATACGATAACCTCACCAGTAATAACATAGAGAAATGCGTTGTGTGACTCGGGAAGTGGCTCGATAAATTCCGTATCCAATGGTAAAGAAATATCCAGGTACAGAGGTTGCGTTAGCACTTCGATTACTGGGCCGCTGGTATTTTCACTGGTTGTGCCTGTGATGACGCGTACTTCAACTCCCGAATCTCTTTTTTCTATAGGAATGGAGTCATTGCCGTATTCACGATAACGTGGTTCGACCATTTTGTGTTCGGCCGGCAAATTGACCCAAAGCTGAACCCCCGATAATAAACCCTCTTCCTGTTCAGGCATCTCCGAGTGCACGATGCCCCGCCCCGCAGTCATCCACTGCACACCACCGGGTTCAATCACACCTGCATGTCCTTTGTTGTCCTCATGGCGCATGCGGCCCGCGAGCAGATAAGTAACGGTTTCAAAACCTCGATGCGGATGCGGTGGAAACCCGGCAATGTAATCATCAGGATTATCCGATTCAAAATAGTCCAGCAACAAGAAAGGGTCCAGCATATTCAACTCAGACGAACCGATAATACGCGTGAGCTTGACACCGGCACCATCAGAAGCCGGTATACCTTTTACCAGCTTGGTTACAGATCGATTTTTGTCCGTCACTTCAACAAGGTCACAGTGGCGTTTTTAAATTCACCTGCAAGGCGATGAAGTTAATCTGATCTTCGATACGCGTGTATTCCAACTCGAACTGGAAAATGCCGGTACTGGATCCTACGCCTGCACCAATCGAAAATTCAAGTTCGTCGTCGGACTCACGATCAATCTCGATATCGATCGATTGTAATCCGCCCTTGCCTTTGAAATAAACCGGACCAGCACTGCGAAACACGCCATACAGTGCAACAGTTTCTATTTCCCATTCTTGATCATTCGGCGCATCGGCATCGGTAAGACTTTGTGTATAAATTCCTTCGATAGCAAGATCCCCGATTCCGACACTACGAAATTCATATCCCAACGCGAGGCCGCCGCTAACACCATCGTCGAAACCGCTATCGTCGTTATCCATGATGCCGCCTGCCAACCCCAGATAAAGCCCATCAGCCGCATGACTAGGAGCAGCTATGCTCAATGGCAAAAGAGTTAAAATAACCGGTACAAACTTCTTCAACATTACCCGTTCCTTAATTAATAGTTCCACGCATCCCCGCCTAAAGGTTACCCCAGTTCTCGTCAAATTGAAAATGATGGATCGTCAAGTACGCTGACGTTGTACACGGATTTCGATCAAGGTTCGAATAGCCACCGACACGATGACTAATACGCCGCCCATTAGGGTTAGGCTCGAAGGCGCCTCGCTTAAAAATAACCACACCCATATCGGACCGAGTGCAAATTCCAACAGCATAAACAAAGTCAACTCTGCCGCTGCCAGATGGCGCGATGCAATAATGAACATAATATTGGCTGTACCGGATAATGCAACGCCCCAGAACATACACAATAGAAAATCCTCAAAGGAAATGGCGAGCTGACTAAAGCGTGTGATCAAGGTGACTATAAAAATAATTGAAGTTGACACCAACAATGTAGGCAACATATTGACCTGTCTTTTGAGCCGCACAATGACTGCATAGATCGCGAAACAAAACGCGGTCAGCAGGGCCATTACATTGCCATACATTGAACCCGCCCCAAAGCCTTCGCCCAACATAACCGACAACCCCAAAAAAGCGACAATCATCGTAACTACTGTCGAACGCCGTAAACGTTCCTTTAAGAATATCCACGCAAGTGCCGCGGTAAAAAATGGAATAGCACTCAATACGAACAGCGTATTCGCGACCGTTGTATTCGTAATCGATTGCAGGAAAGTGATACCGGCAACGGCTAGCGCAAATCCTCCTAGTACACCATACCACCCAATACCAACGATGTAAGTCAAAGCCATTCGTTTGTACTGAAATACCAGTATCAAGATGACCGCTATCGACAAAGCAATCGCGCGATAAAAGTTGATCACCATAGCATCGGCATCGATGTGGCGAATGACAAGCCCGCTAAAACTGATCAGTACAGAACTGATCACCATCAGCATCATGGCGTACCCGCGTCTGGGCGATTCCGCGTAGACGCGTTGTCCGGCACCAGATGTAATAGACTTTGTTGGCTCCCTCATATAAAGAGCGTATCCTTTTTCATATCATTGCATGAGCAGATTAGCTGACAGATTTATTCTTTTAATCTACCAGTGTAAGCAAACAGCAGCCTGGGACGAAAGTGAAAAATGAGAAAAATTATTTACCCTGATGCCGATGAAGATGATGATCTTGTAGCGGGTAAACGTCTCGACCTATTACGGAAACTTGGAAACTTCGAGATTCACCATGGCCCACCAAAAGATCATACCGAGTTTGCCAAGCGCGTGCAGAGCGCCAACGCGCTCCTGCTTGGTTGGTCGTTGCCGGTGGAGGTCATGCGGACGATGAACGACCTTGAAGTCATTTCATTCTCCGGAGTCGGCGCCGCTAATTTTATCGATCTGCCTGAGGCCCGCGCACGCGGCATTACCGTGTGTAACTGCCCGGGATACTCGAGCAACACAGTAGCCGAACATACTCTCGCATTGTTACTGGCTGCCGTTCGACACATACCGAAACTGCACGCCGAACTTAAACAGGGTCGATGGAATCAAGCCCTGATGGGTATTGAACTGCGGGGAAAAATTTTAGGACTGATCGGGTTCGGCGGCATTGCGCAACGCGTTGCTGAACTGGCCGAATCTTTCGGCATGCACATCAGAGTCTGCACACGCAATCCAAGTCCCGAGCGCGCCGCCAAACATTCTGTTGAATTTGTGCAACTTGACGAGCTATTACGCACTTGCGATATATTGTCCCTGCACGCAACGTTGACCGAGGAGACAAAAGATTTACTAGGGGGGAAAGAATTCGCACGCATGAAGGATGGTGTAATTTTAGTAAATACGGCCCGCGGTGAACTGATTGACGAGGACGCACTGACTGACGCGTTACGATCGGGAAAAGTTAAAACGGCTGCCCTTGATGTATTCCGGATAGAACCATTACGTCGAAATCATCCCTTTCTACAACTCGACAACGTTATTATGAGTCCACATGTGGCGTACAACACGCCGGAAGCTCGGGAGATGCTTTACGATATCGCTGTTGACAACCTTGTGAAATTTTACGACGGCAATCCGATTAACGTCGTAGTCGGACCGGCTTTACGTAGTTAGGTTATTGTTGCTTACAAGTGCTCATCCAGACTCTCCAGCAACCGATCCACATCTTCAACCGATGTATAGTGCACCAAAGAAATCCGCACGACGCCTTCGTCCAGTTCAATTCCAAGCGCCTGCATCAAACGATAGGCGTAAAAATGATCGCTGCCTATTCCAACTCTATCGAATGCACAGCGTTCAGCCAGATCTGAAGGCTTGATCTTCGATCCGGTAAACGCAATGGTTGGCGCGCGTTTCCCGGTCACGGCGGTTTCTTCACCGATAATACGAACCTGCTTACTCCGTAGAAAATCGAGAATTCGATTCGCCTGTTCAGTTTCATGCACATGACCCAGGTGCATCAGCGCTGATATTCGATCGTGTAGATTCACATACGTACCGTTCGCCTGCGGAAAATGCTGCATATGAATGTTTTCAAAATAGTCGACAATGCCGGAAGCACAGGCAATTTCACCATGCTGTGGCCCGGTGGGCGTGAGTCTTTTGCCGAAGTGCTCCGCGTTGAAAAAATGGCCTTGATTCGGCATCTGCTCAAGTACATTTTTGCGAACATACAATAACCCCTGATGTGGGCCAAAGGTTTTGTACAAACTAAAAAAATAAAAATCGACATCAAGCGCTTTCACATTCGGAAACAGATGCGGCGCAAATGACACCCCGTCGACGGCTAACCATGCGCCCGCGTCGTGTGCCAGGTTAGAGATTTTTGCGATGTCATTGATTGCACCGACGATGTTCGAACAATGGGTAACACAAACGAGTTTGGTTTGTTCGTTCAATAAACGAGTGAGTTCGCTCACGTCCAATAAACCGGATTCCGCATCCACCTGCCACTCACGCACTACAATTCCCGAATTGCCCTCGCCTAACCTCCCCCATGCACCGATATTCGCTTCATGATCTTGGTTAGTAACGACCACCTCGTCACCGCTCTTTAGCAAACCACGCATCGCATGCGCAATCACGTACGTATTCATGGAAGTGGAAGGCCCAAACATGACTTCATCAGTTTCCGCATTAATCGCTGCAGCTAGCCTTTCATGGGATAAATCCATGGCCTCGCCCGCCTGTTGTGACGGGGCACTGGCTCCGTATGGCTGCATCTTGGTCGCCGTCATGAAGTGGTTGAGTTTGTCGATCACCGGCGCGGCGGCATAAGAACCGCCCGCGTTTTCAAAAAACGCCCACGCGCTGGTTTCAGGATGTGCAAAAGCAGGAAACTGGGAGCGCACATAATCAACATCGAACATCGTCATATTCATTTTCAAATTTTTAAAAAGTGTCCGCAGTGTACTTTATTCAATTCGCCCACCACCATAGGTGACTTGTGCGATTTGTGTGGTATCTTGTGTGTAATATTCTTGATTTGTTTTAATGGGAGTTTAGAACATGAACGAACTCGCAAAAAAATCCTGTGAGGCGTGCCGTGTCGGTGCACCCCATGCCACACAAGCCGAGATTGATGAATTCATGCCGCAAATTCCGGAGTGGGGAATGATTCAAAGCGACGGTGTAAACCAACTCACCCGAACTTATCTGTTCAAAAACTTCGAACAGGCAATCGCATTTACAAACAAGGTAGGCGCTATAGCCGAGGAAGAAAACCATCATCCGGCCATTCTGACGGAATGGGGAAAAGTGACCGTGATCTGGTGGAGTCATAAGATTAAAGGGCTGCATGTGAATGATTTTGTGATGGCGGCGAAAACTGACAAACTTTTTTAGAAACTAATCTCGTAATCAACTCAAATAACAAAAAAGGGATTACGTCATGACAGATTTTTGGCGACTACCGGCCACGGAGCTCACCCAACTGGTGAGCGACCACGATGCATCGGCGGTTGAAATCACCAATGATGCACTCGCCCGCCTTGAAGCGGTGAACCGAACAATCAATGCAGTCGTCGCCGATATGCCGGAGGAAGCATTGGCCACAGCCCAAGAGATCGACGCGGCAATAGCGCGTGGCGAAAATCCCGGGATACTTGCCGGTGTTCCCGTTACAGTAAAGGTGAATATCGATCAAAAAGGCTATGCGACCACTAACGGTCTGCAATTACAACGGGATTTGATCGCAAAAGAAGATAGTCCGGTTGTTTCAAATCTACGTAAAGCAGGGGCCATCATTATTGGGCGTACCAATACGCCTGCGTTTTCACTACGCTGGTTTACACGTAATAGTGTGCATGGTCACACACGTAATCCACGCGATCCGTCTATTACTCCCGGCGGATCGTCCGGTGGCGCCGCGGCAGCGGTCACATCCGGCATTGGTGCAATCGGTCATGGCACCGATATTGGTGGTTCTATCCGCTATCCTGCGTACGCTTGCGGCGTGCACGGTTTGCGACCAACATTGGGCCGAATTCCAGCGGCAAACTTCACCGCGCCGGATCGCCATATCGGCGCGCAACTGATGGCCGTTTCCGGGCCCATTGCCCGCTCGGTTAACGATCTGCGTATTGCATTTGAGGCCATGTCGGCTGCGGATATCCGCGACCCTTGGTGGACACCGGTTACGGACAACAAAAAAGTTAACCCAAAACGTATCGCGCTAACCGTTGGCCCGGAGGAGTTAAAAGTTGTACCCGAAGTCGAACAGGCGTTGCGGGATGCGGCAAACCGACTTGAACAAGCCGGTTGGACTGTGGAAGAAACGGAATGCCCACCATTTCGTGAACCCGCACACCTTCAAGCGATATTGTGGTTATCGGAGTTTCGGCGTAACCGTGGAAAAATAATAGCGGAAGAAAACGATCCCGACGCCAACTTCGTTTACGCGCAAATGGATGAGCTATGCAGAGAGTCTGACTTGAATACCGTGTTGGATGCCTTGCAACGACGTGTGACGCTGACACGTCAGTGGCAATTATTTTTATCCCGTTACCCTGTTTTGCTTTGCCCGGTTTCGGCGGAGTTGCCCTTCCCCGACTTGCTGGATGTCGAATCACCCGAATCATTTCGGCGCGTCATCGAAGCGCAGCTAACACAGATAGGATTACCTTTGATGGGACTTCCCGGACTCGCTGTGAGTACAAACATGGTCGGCACCGTGCCGGTTGGCGTTCAACTCATAGCCGGGCGATTCCAGGAACCCCTTTTGTTAGACGTGGGCGAAATCATAGAGCAAGGCGGCACCCCACCGAGTCCGATTAATCCTGTTGGACTTTAAAGGATGGCGGAACGTGTTCCGCTCTACTCACCTACTACGCAGTTAGCCCACCTGGGCCTGGATGTACTCAATCAATTTGTCCGCATTCACGTGGTAGTCATTAAAGACAACTTGCCCATCCGGCGCAATTAAGATCAGCCAGGGCGTCCCACCGGTGCGGTATTTGCGCATCGTTTGCGGGTGCGTTCTCGTGTCTGGATCGCCAGGATCGTGTCCCATGGTGATGGGCAACTCATAATGAAGTTGCAACTCTCGAACTGCATCTTGGGTATTGCTGCTATAGCCCTCGAAGACAGTCTGTATACCCGCTATCGCCACTTTAGGGTGGTCCCAAAATTCGTCCGAGAATTTTTTCAGTGTCGGAAAACCGCTGGAATGACAACCCGGACACCAGTTCTGGAAGCATTTTAGAAAGACCCACTTACCACTATTCTCCAAAACCGAAAAACTAGCCGGCTCGCCGTCTTTGTCTATCCAGTAGTCCAACGTAATTTCCGGTGCGGACTCACCGACAATGCCATAGTTGTGAGTGCTTTGCGCTGATACGCTTTGGGTTTTAAAAATCATACTCGGTCCGACCAACAACGCCGCACAATGAGTAACGAACCGCCGGCGGTGGTTTGAAAAATCTGAAATTGTCATGAGTGTGGTAGACCATTCGACCATCTGAAAATTCCCTGACGGTATTACATTAAGCGTCTTCGTTAAGCAGATACGGGTTCATGCTATTCACCCCCGGCGCAAAACTCGTCGATCCTTATTTCACAAAGATCAATAGTTAGCCGCCGAATTCTATCCGTTAGCGGCTCGTATTGGGTAGACTTCAATTTCAACAACGCATAGGAAAAGACCGTGTTATCCATTGAGCGAACAGAGTCCTGCGATGTTTTACACGCACCCGCACCGGCTCTACCACGACAAAGGGCAAAGGAAATCGCCCAACAATTATTTGGAATAAAAGGCGAACCCAGTTCGCTCACCAGCGAACGCGACCAGAATTTCCGGCTTCAATGCGATGCGGGCGACACCTACGTTCTTAAGATTGCCAATTCCGCCGAGAGCTCCTCCGTCCTGGAATTTCAGGCCATGGCCCTGCAGCATATTGCCCGGCAAGATCCGGTTCTGCCCGTTCCCCGCATGCGCCTATCCCTCGATGGCGAACCTGTCTGCACTATCGAACATGAAGGCAGAAAGCACCATGTACGCATGCTGACTTTTCTCGACGGTCGTCCGTTAAACAACCTTGCGTCAAACATTGGTTTACGCAAAAACATGGGGGCGTTGCTGGCTCAGTTGGGAATCGCTCTACGCGGTTTTTTTCATCCCGCCGCGGGACATGAACTGATGTGGGATTTAAAACAGGCGTCGCGATTGCGCGAATTAACCAAATACATTTCCGATTCGGTCAATCGCGGTCTAGCGTCGCGTCACTTGGATGAATTCCAAGAAAAGATTCTACCGGCACTCAATAGATTGCGGGCGCAAGTGATTCACAACGATTTAAATCCCGACAACATCTTAGTTGATACCAACGATGAAACACAGATTGCAGGCATTATCGACTTTGGCGATATGGTGCATTCGGCTTTAATCAATGATATCGCGGTAGCGGCGGCCTATCAGTTAGCCGTTGAGAACGCACCTTTTGATTCGGTCTGTGAATTGGTTTCAGCCTATCATGCCGTATCACCCCTTTTCGAAGAGGAATTGGTTTTACTGCCAAAGTTGATTCGTACGCGGGCGCTGATGACGGTTACGATTTCAGCGTGGCGTTCGCGCAATCATCCGGATAACCAAGACTACATTACCGCCCACGATGCCTTCGCCTGGAAAAATCTGCATTGGTTTGCACAACAGAATATCAACCAATTATCCGATAGATTACTACGTGTCTGTGGTGTCGGAAAGATTTTCAAGTTTAGTCAATCGGTAGCGGAGCAAAAAACGGTTGCAAAAACCGAACTGATAAATAAACGAAAACGTTTTTTGGGTGCCTCGTTAAGCTTGACATACGACGACCCGATACACCTTGTGCGTGGCGACGGCGTCTGGATGTACGATGCGCAGGGCAATGTGTTTCTCGATGCATACAATAATGTTCCGCATGTCGGTCATTGTCACCCGCACGTGACGAAGGCAATTGCTGAACAATCCGCCCTATTGAACACCAATACACGCTACCTGCACACCACCATTGTCGAGCTGGCGCAGAGATTGTCCGAAACACTGCCGGGCAAACTCAGCGTGTGCATGTTTGTTTGCACCGGCAGCGAAGCCAACGACATGGCTTTACGTATTGCCAGAGCGGTAACCGGCCGTCGTGGTGCAATCGTCACCGAATTCTCTTACCACGGCAACACCATTGCCACTCGTCAATTATCGACAGAGGATGTACCACCTGCTGAACTAGAAGACTGGGTTGCGACGGTACCGACGCCGGACACTTATGCCGGGCAATATAGGGACGATTTAAAAAACACCGGTCAGTTATACGCTGCCCATGTAAGCACAGCGATTCAAACCTTAAACGACAATGGCCAATCACCTGCCGCTTGCATGTTCGATTCAATTCACTCGAGTGACGGCATTTTCTTGGGACCGAATGACTATTTGCCACTGGTTTATAAGTGTGTGCGCGAACAGGGGGCATTGTGTATTGCCGACGAAGTACAGGCGGGGTTTGGACGCGTGGGCAGCCATATGTGGGGATTTGAACGGCGCGGCGTCGTTCCCGATATTGTCACCCTCGGCAAACCCATGGGAAACGGCCATCCCATCGGCGCAGTTATAACGACACCCGACATTGCCGCGGCATTTAGCCGTAAGCAGTCTTACTTTAACACCTACGGCGGCAACCCCGTCGCTTGTGGTGCGGCTTTGGCGGTACTGGATGTGATCGAAAGTGAACAGCTACAGAACAACGCGTTACAAGTCGGTGACTATTTGAAGCAACGTCTGTTGGTGCTGAAAGATCGTTATTCTTTTGTTGGTGACATTCGCGGATCGGGTTTGTTTTTCGGGGTCGAGATTGTCGATGACCCTGACAAGAGAACACCCAATGCGTTATTGGCGACTACAATACACAATGCTCTGCGCCAACAAAAAATATTGGTCGGTTTAACCGGTTATAAACAAAATGTACTGAAAATCAGACCGCCCATGGTGTTCTCGGAGACCAACGCCGACACTTTCGTAGACACATTGGAAAGCGTTCTGAATCAAATCTCAACAAAACAACACTAGTTGACGCTGCATTCAAGACGCCGGCTCTCCGGATAAATCCGCACACTGGGAACATTGCCTTGACGCAAATCGTCCTGGATTCGTTCCCAATATTGAGTGGTCAATAAATCGCCGTGCACTTCACGAAACAACGAACGCAGTGCTCGACTTGGAATGCGTAGCCCGGTTTCGATTTCTTCGGGTAAGAAGACAACTCCGTCTTCAAAGTACCAATCCGGAATATCTTCCTCACCTTCGATCCGATCCAGATTAGTTCTAATTTTGACATCGGTCAGACGTTCCAACGCGTCGTAGTCGTATAAATAAACTTTGAGATAATGACTAACGCCATAATTGCGCCCATCCAAGTCCTTGTTAAATATATTAGCGGCCGCGTTATTTTTGATACAGTAGCCTAAATTAACCACGGCTGTGCGGGCATCGGCTTCGTTGGCGGTTTCCAGAAACACAGGCAATGGCGTCATACGCCGTTGTACGATTAAAGACTTGAATACAACGTCGTCGCCTTGTAACGATACACTTTGGCTTGCGTGCTGCAAAATTTCCTCCAGCAACGCCGGCTCAAACCAAGAATTATCGAGTTTTAGATTGTAGTAAATAATATTATCCAGCATGCTGCCGGTGCGGTTGATTTCGTGTACACGGCGGTATTTAGCCAGCACGGAATCTAATCCAACGAACTCACCCCACTTGTATTGTTCGGTTGGATGATCGCGAATCACTTTGAGGTTATAGGCTGAACCCGGCGAACAAAAACCGATGGCGACCGTACCGCGAAAACCCACTGAGGTTTGAAAAACTTCGCCCGATACCGTCAACTCCTCACGCAATTCATTCATCACCGCCACCTTGCCCACATGGTTGAAGCCGATGGTCGAATAGTGCAACCCCAACGGCCGCGTCGGCATGATACTGTGCAGAAACTCCGCGAGCTCGTGATAGTAGGCATTAGTCACATGGAAATTAGCCAATGTTGAACTAAATATATTGTGCGCGTCGTTTTCCGTATTCATCACGGCGTCGACATAAATGCCCTGTTCGTGATTTAGCAAAGCGATAATAAATGGAATATTGCTTTCATCACTCATGACAATCCGGCCGACTAAATAAGCGCCGCGATTGCGATAAAACCCCGCATCAATCATTTCGATCCGTTTAGCTATGACCCCATCGTAATTTTCAACATAGTGGGCGAGGAATTGATTGACCCGCTCCGCGACCAGCAAGGCATCGTTCCTCGCGTCGTGATATGAAACTGAAAAGTGCGGGAGTTCCAGAATGGCCGCTATCGTATCGCTGGAAATCTCGTTATCGATGGGAAACGACCGGTAAATATAACAGGTATAATCCGGTTTCGTTTCCGCCGATTCTTCGAATGAGTATGCTACCGGCGTCCATTCTCCGCGACATACGATACGCAGCACTGAATGAATATAAGCAAAAGCGAGGTCGGCCGAATACCTGCCTTTGATTAGCGGCAGGTAGTGCGCCTCGACATCCCGCCAGAAGTTTTCATCTTGGGCGATTTCCGGGAAAACATGTTTAAGTCGTGGGCCCAAGGCATAAATGCTGAGACTGTAAACAGACAAGCGTCGTTTACTCAGCTCAATCGAAGTTTTGTGATCACGGTTTTCAAACGCTGTCTTGGCAAGATCCGGGATGCGCACGTATTCGGAGTAGTAAGCGTCCAGCTCATGCAGAATCCATTTGGCTGTCAACTCGGCTTTTTGAGTGTACGACGTGGCCAGCTTGATGGAACGGGCAAAATCGATTTCTTTTAATCCGGGATACTGGTCCGTCATTATTTAGCCTGGCGGCAGGTAGCGCGAACGACTCAAACGAACCAGCAATTTAGCATGAATAGAAAGCGGTAGGGCTAAATTGACTCGTATGGCTAACCATAACGTCAATCCTGTAGGCCACAAGGAGACTCTTTAGTTGGCCGTTAGCGTCCTATCTTGTCGAGGAAAGAATAGCCGATTGTGCATTAACGATGCTTGGTCATCTTCTGGCAGAAGATGACCAAGTTCGCTCAATACTGAAGTTTTGCCTGCAAAAGTTAGTTAGAATGCAGCGGCGCTGGCTGACGCTGAATTTCTAGCAGACAAATCTGCCCAAACGCCAAAAGGTTCTTGTGTGAGTAAAGTGTTAGCTAGTTCCCTGGACGCGTCTTGGTTACCGTCCACGAACTCTTGCACCGATTTTTCACCTGCTCTTAAGTAAGGATGAACATCGTCTGACGATTCGACCAAAAAGGAGATATGCCCGACTAACTCCTGTGCGGATTCCTGAGATAAACCAACGTGATCTACAAGAAAGTTCATGTAACGCGCAAAAGTATCCGGGATGGACAATTTGTGTTGACGCCCATACCAGTTCACTACGCCGAATAAGAACAAGTAGGCTTTGGTTAAAGCGAAATTTTCGTCGGTCCAATCGTCACCACATTCGGCTCGAGTTGATACCTGGATTAACTCCCAGTAGTTTTGCAAAAACATACTGAAATCATCCTTATCGTGTTCGATTATTTCATCCCACTTAATCATTTTATTCCACCTAATCAGTTTGCCCATATTTTCCACCTAGTATGTATGAATAGCCCCAGGTGAACGTTATCATCAAACTTTTCAGTTAGATTTTCTCGTTTGTTAACTAATGTAATTAATCACCAAGGTACTTTTTGCTTGGTCAACTAAAGATATTACACGTTAGCTCCAATATTTCAATAGCTTATAAAATATAATTCGAAAACAACGTAGGTTGATTGCCCGTTTTAGCATTCCTATGCATACTTTCAACTAACCAATAAGAATGCGTCGGAGCGTGAAATTTTCAATGGGCAAGATGGCGACATTAAGCCATTCGCTAAGATATCTATTCTTAGGATTGTCGATATTTCTAGCGGCATGTGAATCCATGCCGCTACGGTTACCGGAGGCAACCTCCAACATCGCGACGCGTGCATTCATTTTGCCGCCCGGGAACGATGTGATCGGTGAACTCGCTACCATTACTACAAGGCAGGGCGATACCTTGCCGGACATCGCCCGTCATTTCAGTCTTGGTTTCAATGATATTACCGGTGCGAATCCGAACGTCAATGTTTGGGTGCCCCGGGCCGGTTCACGGGTACTATTGCCATTGCAATTCATCCTGCCGGATGAAGCACCACGTCAAGGCATCGTGCTGAACGTCGCCACCATGCGGATTTATTATTATCCGGAAGACGCTCAAGACAACCGGATTTTTACCTATCCCGTGGGTGTCGGTCGTGAAGGCTGGGATACACCGACAGGTCACATGCGTATTACAGAAAAAAAAGAACAACCCGAGTGGCGTGTGCCTGCTTCGATTCGCAAGGAACATGCACAAATGGGTGATCCCTTGCCGGCAGTAGTGCCGCCGGGTCCGGATAATCCGTTGGGTGCATTCGCCATGCGCTTAAGCAGGCCGGAGTATCTGATACACGGCACTAACAAACCCTACGGGATTGGTATGCGGGTCAGTCATGGTTGCGTGCGGCTGTATCCGGAAGACATTCAGCCACTGTTTCAATCCGTCGCAACACGTACCGACGTGCATCTGATTGATCAACCTTATTTACTCGGTTGGCGCGATGGTGTCTTGTACCTCGAAGCACACCCGCCGTTGCAACAGAACAACAAGAAACGAAAAAAATTTATTAGCGATCTGGTACGAAAAATCGAGCACGAGGAAAAATCCGGTAAAACTATTGTCGACTGGGATCGTGTCGAACGCATCGTCACCACCGCCAGTGGTGTACCCGAGCCGATTACGATAGGAAGCGAGTCATGGTCGCAAATCTTGGCGAATAATAAACGTGTTAGGCACCCTGGAAGATTTTATGGTACGCCAAGCGTTCCGGTGATGACTCAGGATGCCTGGTATGTCGACGCAGGCAGTTTCAAAGACACCATAGCTGCCAAACGTGTGGCTGCCATTTTTAATCACCAGGGTCCACAAATCCCTGCCCATGTCATTACCCGTGGTAACGCACATCAAGTCGTCGCCGGACCCTTCGAGTCCGCCGAAACAGCGGAATCGGTAGCACAGAGAATTCAACGCGAGTTCGAACACACAACGCAAATATTACCACCCGGTAGTTTGCAATCTTTCTCTAAGATACCCAGCGAAAAATCACCATTCACTTCCGGCTAATCATTTATTCATGCTCGAGTTGGTAAACGAACCTGGGATTTCGAGTCGTGATTTCATCGATTTATCCTGCGAATGCACCGGCATGTTCGAGGCACAACAAGACAAAGCTTGGCTAGGTGAAAACATCGATGTATCCCGCTGTGTCATCGAATTGGATAAGTATTGTGTCGATGAATTACACGATGTTGCCAGTTCGCTGAAAGAAAATCCTTTACCGAAGTTACTGCGTTCGCCTGCACAATTCGCCATTCCGAATCTGTCCAGCATCATGCGGGCGGCACGTAATCAACTGACTGAAGGCATTGGGGTCGCAATCATTGATGGATTGCCGTTGGATAAATTAGACGAAGCTTATGCGACTACGATCTTCTGGACATTAGGCCAACTCATCGGTCGCCCGGTCGCGCAAAAGTGGGACGGCACGATGTTGTATCATGTAAAAGATACTGGAGTTCCTTTCGGCTATGGCGTGCGCGGTTCGTACACTAATATTGAACTAATGTTTCATACGGATAATGCCTTTGGCAGTGCACCACCGGATGTAGTGGGTTTATTGTGCCTGCGTCCAGCCATGAGTGGCGGTGTCAGCCGATTTTGTAGCCTGTATGCAGTACACGATCAATTATCGCGCGGCTACCCGAACGCGTTGAAACGTTTATATCAACCGCAACTTTGGGACCGCCAGGCAGAGCATGCGCCAGACAAACCCAAATTCTCCTACGCTCCGATGTTTCGTTTTGATGGAACAAGACTACTAGCACGGATCAACACCGGCCTAGCCCGTAAATCGTACGAACGGGCTGGCATTGCAATGGACGCAGAATTGAGCGATGCATTGGACTGCGTGGACGCAATTACTTCACAACCTGGATTCAGTTTTGAATTACCCCTTGAACGCGGGCAAATACAATATTTGAATAATCTTGAAGTCGCCCATTACCGTAGCGAATTTCAGGATCACCCAAAACCGGAACGCAAACGTCATCTAGTCAGAACCTGGCATCGCGAGAACGGTCTGCCCACCTATGATGGCATTTGACGAATCGAGAATAGGCGCTAGAAAAGAATTCACGCAAAACCGCAGCGCGAAGCCTCGGTGCTGTGACTCACTTTTCATCACATTAGCGCTCAGTATTACATTTACCCATTGCGAACAAACCTAAGCGCCGAATAAAATCCCGCCAGCGATAGCGGCACTCGCGAGGGACCAGCGCGTTGACACCGCGATGGTTACAACAACAAACACCCATTAGCCCAAATATTTCACAAATATGAAGGCAAAACCTGTGTAACCCGTTAAAATTCAGTTGCTTAGATTGATTTAGACGGAGGTTTTGCCGGTGACGAACTGTACCCGAGAGGTCGTTGAATTTCCAGCCTTGAAGCGGCGCACGATGCAAGCGGATTTCAAAGGTGGGCACATCACTTCTGATGGCGGTGTACTGCTGCTGCGTCAAGTGGATCGGCGAATGGGATTAACCAAAGAAGTGGATAAAGTAATACCCGAGTCACGTGACCCCCGTTATATCCAACACAGCCAACTCAGTTTGTTACGTCAACGCATTTATGGTTTGTGTCTTGGGTATGAAGATCTCAATGATCATGAGCACATTCGATTAGATCCGGCGATTCAAAGTGCAGTAGAACGGGACAACGTATTAGGCAGTGCCCCAACGCTGTGTCGTTTAGAGAATCGTGTTGATCGAAAAGTGGCGGTAGAGCTGCATAAAGTGATGGTGAATCAGTTTATTGCTTCATTCAAACGAGTACCGAAGCGGCTGGTTCTGGATTTTGATGCGACCGATGATCGGGTGCATGGCGAACAAGAAGGTCGCTATTTTCATGGTTATTATGATCATTACTGTTTCTTGCCCTTGTATGTGTTCTGTAAAGATCAATTGTTAGTGAGTTATTTACGTCCCAGCAAGATCGATGGTGCGAAGCATGCGTGGGCCATATTGTCATTACTGGTCAAGCGATTGCGTCAGGTCTGGCCCGATGTTGAGATTATCTTTCGGGGCGATTCCGGGTTTTGTCGTTGGCGGATGCTCAAGTGGTGTGAAGGTCATGGTGTCGGCTATATCGTGGGCATCGCTAAGAATAATCGGTTAAACCGAATGATTGAGGGTGATCTGAGTCGGGCGGAACAGACAATGACTGCATTTCACCCCAAGGTGCGCCGATTTACCGAGTTTCAATACCAAGCCGATAGTTGGGATCAACCCCGCCGCGTCGTTGCCAAGATAGAAGTGACGGATAAAGGGCGTAACCCCCGTTACGTGTTGACCAACCTGACGGGCAATCCTGAAACGCTGTACGACACGCTGTATTGTGCGCGTGGTGAGATGGAGAATCAGATCAAGCAACAGCAATTGGATTTATTTGCGGATCGCACCAGTTGTCACCGCTGGTGGGCCAACCAGTTTCGGGTATTAATGTCGTCGTTAGCCTATATTTTGCTCGAATCCATTCGACGACTGGCCTTGAAACAGACCGAACTGGCTCACGCCTATGTGGGCACGATTCGCTTGAAGTTATTGAAGGTCGGCGCAGTCATTATCCACAACACGCGCCGCATCCGATTTTTACTCTCCAGTAGTTATCCGTACAAGGACTTGTTCCAGACGGTCGCTGCACGATTAATACCTGGGTAGTTCACCGCCTTGGTGAGGGTAACCCGATGGCGAGACGCCAGGGACCCTTGCGTCAAAAATTGGACTCATCGACAACAACAATCCCATTACCTTATATCTATAGCGAACTACACGAGCGGATCGCAATCATCATCGTCTTTTGATGTTCAATCCCCTCATGCAAACACAAAAATCACGCTTTCGTAAAAACGGATGAAATATCCAGGTTAGGGCTTCATCCGCTTGTAAAACCACAGGGTGATGGCTGCCAACTCTTGCACCGCACATTGCCGGCTGTCCGGTGCGGTCCGTCATCGTGCGTTAGCCGTGCAAATAAAAATACCCCATGAACGGTGACCGTCCCTACTGGGGTATCGGATTTAACCTGATCGGTCTGGCGGTCTTTGCCTTGCAAGATGTTATCGTAAAGTTGCTGAGTGGTGACTATCCCGTTTTTGAGATCGTGTTCATCCGCAGCCTGGTGTCGTTCGTCCCTATTACCATTGCCATAATGGTCTTCGAAGGAACGCGTGGTTTTACAACGTTTCATTTCGGTACGTTGATACTGCGCGGCATATGCATGTTTACCTCTTATGTTTCGTATTATCTGGCCTTAGCAGAAGTTTCCATTGCGTATGCGGTGTCTATCACCTTCTCCGCGCCTTTATTTGTAACGGCTTTATCCGTTCCTCTATTAAAGGAAAAGGTGGAATTTAGGCGATGGCTGGCGGTGCTGGCGGGATTCGGTGGCGTTTTGTTCATGGTTGGAAGATTCCACGGCGAGTTTAATATCGCCGCCTTGCTAGCGTTGGGCGCGGCGATCACCTATGCGATATCCAGCATTCTGACCCGGCGGGTCGGTTCTTTGGAATCCGGCTGGACAATGTCGTTCTACGCGGCCTTGGTATTCGGTATTGGCAGCAGCTTTGGCATCCTGCTTTCAAATCCCGGCGGCGTTACCGAACCCGAGCATGCCAGCTACGCTTTTCTGGTACGCGAATGGATCATGCCCGGTTCATTGGATTTCGCTTTGATTGCCCTAACGGGGTTGATAGCGGCCATCGGTCATTTCTGTCTGGCACAGGCTTATCGTCTTGCGCCCGCGAGCACCGTGGCGCCATTTGAATACTCTTATTTTGTCTGGGCGGTGGTTCTCGGCTTTTTTGTGTGGGGCGATATACCCACAAGCACTACTATCATTGGCGTTGTTATTGTTACCTTGAGTGGTTTATATATTCTACGGCGTGAGGGCAAACAACGTGCGAAACAAATGAACTATCGATGAATCACCGTCAATCCATACGCGCAAAGCGACGCAATACATTTTCCGTTATGCGGGAAATATTGTTATCGTAGTTATCATGGGAAAGACTACCGCAATAGGTAATCGATCCTACCGAAAAAACCGCGCCACCCTTGGGCGTTTCGTAATAGACCATGTCCGCCCGAATAAGCTTTTCTTCAGGCTCGCCCGCCCAAGTAACGATATGCGTTAACTGTTCTTCTGGCACCAAAACAAAATGTTCGGCATACTCTTCCGAGCTCGCTAATATCTGTGCGTTGGGTGGTGAACCCAACCGGTAATCCAACCGATCCAACTCAAATCCCGCTGCGCCACCACCACTCAGACCAAAGTCGCCGAGAATTTCGTCGTCTACGCCCTCAAAGATCCAAGCAACATTTTCGTCATTTTGACCCACAACACGCCGATAATACGAACCTTGAAATTTTCCCTGTCCGGAAAAACCTACCCCCACAACTTTCTGCGGGGGCCGGCCATTGCGTCGCCATAACCCGCCGTATTGTCCATCTAAACTATTGAAGTACTCGCCCGGTTCCGCCGCCCAGGCGCGGATACCGCCTTCGCCGCGGCGAATCTCCACCAGACCGGGCAATTCCTTGTTAACCGCCACTCGCCAATAAAAGCCATTGCCGCCTAAATACATTAAACACCCACCTTGTTGCGTGTAAGCATAAACGGCGTTCCAAGTTTCCGGTGTGTGGTACTCCGGGTGCGACGAAGTCATAACCACATCGTAGGCCTTGAGTAAATCGACACCTTCGTTGTGCAGATCCTCGTCCGTGACCACATCGAATGAATATCCCTTGTGCTCCAACCAATCGTAGATGTGCGTATCCGCGGGATAGTGGCGCAAACCGGAACCGCTAAAGTCTTCGGCAAAAGTAACATAACCGGAACGCATGGTAATCATGGGTCGTAAACGCGAGGCGTAACAAATACCACTACCATCGCTATGAAAATTATAGGTTGAAAAACCGTATCCACGATGTTCGTCCGGCGTCCAGGGACGCGCGTTCCAAGCACTCACCCGTGCGCGATAATCGTCATCGGTATTGTTGCGGGCATGATTGGCATATACCGTGTAAGTAAAAGTCGGCACTAACACGCAAATATTGGAGTGTGTTTTTCCTTTTGCTGGACGCACGAAAAATGGAATCATCTCTTCGATACCTGCACATTCAAGCCGCATCGCATAGACGCCGCTACGCATGTCCTGTGGAATAGTAAAATTAAAATCCGTATCCCATTGGCAGTCGTAAATATCGTCATCATGAAAGTGGATGGCACCGTATTGATCCGACGCGTGACGCCAACACATCTCGGAACCATCCCAATGTGAGCCCGTCATACCTCTCGCCGGAACGTTGACAAGTTCGCCATGCCAACCATTTGGGCCCAGATCTATAATCCGCTGACTGGAAATGCCTTGCGAAAAATCCCATGCGGCAATGATATCGTTGGTCGACAATTCAAATACTTTATTAATGTCCTCGACTTGAACTGCTCGTGCCGTTAAAAACGGTTTTTCGATTTTTCCGTTATAGTGATTTGCCGGGGTTTCACCGCCACTCGCGGCAATAGAAATATTCTGTAACGCTGAGTAGTCGGGCGCTGTGTCTAACGGACATTCTGCGCGACCGCGGTCGTCGACACCAAATGCCGTGACTAATGGTTGTTGCCCGACCGATAAAGTGTGACTATGACCATCGACGCTGAGCCACACGCGATACCAAGCCCTTTCTCTCAGATCCTTTTCAACCGTAACATCAGTGACAACGCCAGAAGCGTCGATAGTCCGTGCACCTATACTCCCGGTTTTAGTGACAACAAGTGCGATGCATGAACTATTGACCTCTGCATGACATGACAGGATGATTTGCGACCCCTTTCTTGGTGTTGTTGGCCAGATAGTCGCAGCCAACGTGAGTGTGGAATTACCGGTTAACGAGATGCCGCTGATCCGGCCGTACGATCCCAATGCAACATCTTGTACGTGTGATGGATATTGATTAATAAAAATCGAAGACAAATCTTGCTCTTTTATACCGGGGCCGGCGGGATTGGGATCGCCACAAATGACGCGTACCAGCCGGGCGGTGAAATCGCTCGTGGCGACGCTGCTGACCTTGAATTCGATAGACTCACCCGGCGCGGCGCACAATCGGTTGGTGTAACCGGTAAGCGGTATCATTTTAACTCCTTCGGTTTTCTAAAGAACCGCGTGCAGACACAAAAAGATAGCATAAAGTGATGCATCAGTAGTACGCTTCGCATTTTTATGGGAGGGATACATCCTTGGCCGTCACCCAAACCATTGCAACCCATGATTCTAACTACGCTAAAGGCGTAGCGTTGGTACTAATCGCGGGTTGTTTTTGGAGTATCTCGGGATTAGTCGTACGCCTAATGCACGAAGCGACCGAGTGGCAAATTTTATTTTACCGCTCCAGCGCACTAGTCATAACATTGTTGGTATACATTAGCTTGCGAAGCCGCGGCAAACTGGTCGGAATATTTCTGCAAGCGGGATTTCACGCTTATATGGCAGGTGCATTTTTATCCATTGCATTTGCCTGCTGGATTTTCGCCATGACCCACACCACGATTGCAAACGCATTGTTTGTGCTGTCAGCGGCACCGTTTCTTGCGGCAATTCTTGCGCGGTTGTTTCTCGGCGAAAAAGTAAAACCGACGACCTGGTTATTTATGTTACTTGCCTCTGTTGGAGTTGCTGTCATGGTCGGTGAAGGTGCCGCCGTCGGCACACTGGGCGGTAACCTGTATGCCCTGGGGGCCGCTACAGGATTCGCCGCATTTACTGTTACCCTACGCAAAGGTAAAAAGGTTGATATGACCCCGGCCGTATGCTGGGCTGGAATATGGGGGACGTTTATCGCCGCGTTCATGCTATCGGGGCCACAACTCGACTTTAGTTTGTCCATACACGACATTCTTTTGTGCGGTTTAATGGGTGTCGTGCAAGTCGGTCTCGGACTTATCCTGTTTACCGCCGGTTCGCGCTATGTCCCGGCCGTAGAAATTACTTTGTTGTCTCTCACCGAAGTGGTACTGGGCCCCATTTGGGTGTGGCTAGGCGTGGGAGAAACACCATCGCACCTGACGTTGATCGGTGGCGCCATTGTCCTGACGGCCATCGTCGCCCAGGCCATCCACGGTGTCAGAAAACGGCCGCCTGTCGGTGTAGTATAAATTTGAGACAGGGTTCTATTCATTCGATAGTGAATCGAGTGTTTCACTCGCCAAACTTGCAATCGTTTTATCTTTATCTGTCGTCGCTTGTTTTAGCAAGTCAATCGCATCATCGCCTCCTAATTCGGCAAGAGCGTAAATGATTTCTTCCCTTACCAATGAACTTTCGTCGTTCAAAGCGGTAGCCAAGGCGACAATGGATTCTGTCCTATCAGTACTGGCAAGCGTTTCGACAGCAGCTAAACGCACCGAGCGATGCGGATCTTTCAAACCGAGTTCGATCAACTTAGTGGCGGACTCGCCATCTAAGTCACCCAGAGCATAGATTATTTCTTCCCGTGCTTGCGGATATTGATTATGCAAAGCAGTACCCAATATACGGACTGATTCGGAGTCACCAATTTCGCTTATTGCACTTATCGCTGCCGCACGAACGGCGGAGTCGGTGTCGTTAATAGCTTGTTCAAACAAATGAACGGTATCGACCCGGTCAAGTGCCAACAAAGCATCGACCGCCTGCTCCCGCACCGCGCTATCCTCGTCGTTCAAGGCAGACGCGAGTAATGTCAACGAACCGGCATTACCCATATCGGCTAATGTGGCTACGGCGTCCAAACGGACGTTTTTATTTTCATCCAGCAACATCACACTTAGATCCGAAATCTGCTCACCGCTATCATGTTGCGCTAGCGTAGCATCTTCTTTCTCGGGCTGTAGTTGTTCTTTATTCTTTTCAGACCGAATAACACGTACCGGCGATCCAAGATTGCTGACGGATTTTTCCGTACTAATGGTCGTGTCGACGTCTGCGTATACCCACAGTTTACTTACCGCCTCCGGCTGAACCGATCCCCTGTTCGAAATCGGTTTAACATAGCGCAGCGCAAAACTGTGGTTGCGCAATAGCTTCGCCAGCACCTCCGGCAAAGATAGATTTTCGACTTGCAACGTAATGCGCTCGTCTAACGAATCGTGTATATAAACAATGAGTTCGGTCTTTTGCGCAATTTCTTGCAGAATGTCAACAAGCGATGCGTCCCGCACGTCTAGCGCCACCAATGCGTTTTTAATGTCAATTTGGATGCTCGGACTTTCGTCGTTTGTGCGCGCGTCGACGTCTAGTGCGTGTTGTGCGACTGTGAAGTCGGCAAACGACAAAAGAAAAACGATACAAAGGAAAAGAATCTTGTATTGGTAACCTTTGGTAGCTCCTAGGATTAGTTTAGTCACTGTTTTTGTTCCTTGAATTCGGCCCCATTCGTACCGAAAAAACAACGAATGGGGCCTTGCGATATATCGATCAATTAAATTGCGTCGATACAAGGTTATTCTTCTTCGTCGTTATTCTTCTTCGTCATCTTCCGGGCATTCCTCGATGCAGAAGCAGCTTTCAACGGCGGTCTGGTTGTAACTTGCCTCACGGACCAGGACTTCGAATTTAATCTCTGCCTCGTCCAACTCCAAAATTTCCTCTGGCACCTCAAACTCGCGAGCCTCTGGTGGAAGGATAGCGCTAACTTTGAATGGCGTCTCATCAATTTCCACAACGACCTCATAGTTAACAACGTCAATTGATACACCTGGAGTGCCGATCGTTGGATGAGAGTCCGTGACTTCTGCCCAACTGAGCACAACGTCATCGCCTTCAGCCACAACCGGTAATTCATCGTCGCAACTCGGCGCGGCATTAATGCCGTTTACCTGTACCACTGCAGGTGCCGGCATCACATGGGTCAACTCAGTCTCACTTTCAATCTCGACACCGTCCAGGGTTTTGCCTTCTATTTCATAAATACCTTCTGGGAAACGCTTGAAAAACTTTTCCGGAGCTAGTTCATCAAACGGTGGTTCTGCACTTTCGAAAAATAACTCCGTCAATCCTTGTCGACGTAAACGTCCCTGAACATAGATATTTAACATCCTGCGCTCACGCGGATCCTCAATCTCGAGACGTTTCCACGCGTCACCATCGATTTTTGAATGAATACCTAAGTCTCCATCTGTGTTGTTTAGCTCAAAAAACAAAAATGCCTCATCGAAAGGAATCTCATCGTGATCTGCCCATACATTCGAAGCGGTGGCGGTTAGCGCCACGGCCATTGGCGCCGCTAATACCGGCGCAAATAAAGAAATGGATTTTTTCATTGATTTATCTCCTTAACGAATATGTTGATCGGTAATGATTGCTTCTCGCTTCAGTCAAGGGCCTAGCGAGGATCAACACATTACAGAGACAGTTTCACCTTAAGCTTGCCGGGAGATGATCGTTTGGTAATCAAACCTCAACACGATGCGAACCAATGACCTTCGCATGAAGTTAAAGACATGGAGCGGTGGTGTCATTTCAATCGATTGCTTCACGGACGATGTCTGTTTACTAAAAATGACTACCGCTGCGCTTCCCATGCGCCGCGGTAGTGAACATCATTGTTTAAGGCGAACTGGTGAATTCGACGAGTTCGAGCCTTTCGTCCGTTCCCGGTTTCACCTCAACAATCAGCCCCAACCCCGGAACATAGTATTTATTCTCATCCACGCCCGGGTCCAATGGTGAAAAGTCCCGGGTCACCAAACACGTGTTGACACAGGAAAACCCCGCTTCGGTCGATTCTGACCCAGTGACACTGAGGATTTCGATGACATCTTCTGCATCTCCCCACGCTACCTCTTGGCGAATCACATCACCCACTTGGGGAACCGCTGGAAATAAAATACCAGCCTTCGCGCCGTCACGACTGGCCTTCCAAGAACCATCTATATCCACTAACTCAGGCTCCTCAGGGTCATCACCTTCAAACGTTTCGAAGTTCTCCGCGATTTCACCGCAATACCAAACGTTTCCCTCCAGATCCTGCGCGTACCAGTCATCCGTATCCTCAATGAGATCACCATCTTCTTCAACCACATCGTTGACGACTACGCAGGTAATACCGTCTATCAGTTTGGTCTTGTCAGTGACTTTCACCGTGATGGTTTCAGTAACTTCCTCGCCTTCATCGTCGAGAAAAGTGGCCTCATACACCCATTGATTTCCCGTTACAAGCGGAAAATAGGGATTGGGCGCGACGCCATTTCCAATGTCTATCGGATCGACGAAATTGTCTGCGTGATCGGAACCAAACGGCGGGTCATAGCGTGCCTCGCCTATTTCGTCGCACACCTCTAAACGGGCCTGAAAAACTTCGCCACATTCCACAAACCCATCACGCCACTGCTCTCTGATATCCGCGAGACACTCCTCGCGCTCATCGGCATTTCCAATGTTGAGGCAAATTGCTTTACCTTTCAAAAAATCGTCCGCTACGCCAAAATTACAAGCTGATTTCAGCACCCAAGCTGATTTTGAACACGCGGGAAAGTCACCGTCACTACCCCCCTCGTATGCCAATGCCGTGTTAGTCGACAACAGAGTTGTTCCACTAAAGAGCGATAAGATTAAGATTGGTTTACTCGAAATCGTGCTAATCACAACGCCGATACTACGTAAAATGTTTTTCATGGTTTACTCCTAGGTTTTCTAGTGATTGAGCATGCGTCTACTCAATCCGAATCCTGCCTAGGAAACCTAACTGGAACCTGATCTAAGTATTACTAATCGGTAAACTCAAAATAAAAGCTACTTGTGACAATGCCTCATTTAATATCACTTGGTGACCTGCTCATGCAGGCAAAATGACTTTAAAGGTGCTACCTTCGGAGGGTGTGCTGATCAAACTGATATCACCACCGTGGGTACGGGCGACTGCGCGGGCGAAACTCAAACCCAAACCACAACCTTCCTGAGAGCGGCTTTGGTCACAGCGAAAATACCGCTGAAACACCCTGTGTTGATCATTTGCAGGAACACCCACACCGGTGTCGGAAATGTTGATTTGAACATTTTCCTTATCGCGTGCGAGATTTACGTTTATCCGTCCTTTGGATGTGGTGTATTTCACGGCATTGTCCAACAAATTTGACAACATGCGTTGCAGATTATGTTTGTTACCGCGCAACCAACAGTTAGATTCGATCTTGGAAAACAGTGTTATCTCTTTTTCGTCCGCCACCGGCTCGAATAACTCGCAAGCGTCTTGCGTCAATTGTGAAATGTTGATGTCTTCGGAGCTATTGTTCGCCACACCCGATTCGGCCTCGGCCACATCCAGCGTTGTATTGATTAACTGAATCAAACGGTCGCATTCTTCCAATGTGTCTGCCGCTGCTTTTTTGTGTTCCTTACCGTTACCCGAAGTAGAAAGAACCGATTCCGAAATCGCCCGGATTCGCCCTAAGGGACTGCGCAAATCGTGTGCTATGTTGTCTATCATTTCCCGCATCTCCGCTATCAAACTGCGGATACGTTCAGCCATGTCGTTGAACGTATTCGCCAAAGTCTCGATTTCATAACCCGAACCGGCAACGGAAACACGTTGATCGAATTTACCCCGTTCGATATCGATGGCCGCACGGCTAACGGCCTCAATCCCCCGCACTGCTTTTTTTGCCACAAACCTACCGACGACGTATGCCAGTGGTATGACGAAACAAAACATGATTGCGAAAACAATCAACAACAACTCCATAATTTCTTCTTTTTCTTCCATCGAGTCACCAAGATGCAGTATCACACCCGGACCAAGATAGCCGTATATCACCCGTGTAGTATGTTCTTGGCTTTCCAAGTCTGTGCTCAATAAGACCGGTTCTGCCTCCGGAGTCGTGAACCGCTTTACAATATCGAGGTCGGTATTCAGATTCTTCCAATGAGTCTGATCTGACGAATATATTTCCTTGCCGGCCGGATTCAACAAACGTAGAAACTCATCAACCGTTTCTCCCGCTATTACCTCACGATCTATTTCCCGCTTAACTTCTTCTAAGCCGCTGGTTTCAAATGTTAACCGCAACTCTTCGATATCTTCCTCTAGATCATCGTCTATCCGATTATTCAAAAGCGTGTCCATCGAAAAGTATAAAACCACAAAAGCCGCTAGTAGGAAAAATACAAAAGCCGACGCATACCATAGTGTGAGTCTTGCTGCTAAAGTGTTTGGCAATCTAATCATGATGCTTGTTGATAACGTACCCCAGGCCTCTGACGGTGTGAATCAGCGGTGTCTCAAACCCCTTGTCTATTTTTTCTCTTAGTTTACTGATGCGCGCTTCTACCACGTTGGTACCGGGATCGAAGTTGTAGTCCCAGACACGTTCCATAATCATGGTCTTGGATACAACGTGGCCGGCATTGCGAATCAAATACTCCAGCAAAGAAAATTCTTTGGGTTGCAAGTCTATTTTGCGCCCGGATCTCTCGACTGTGCGCGCCAGCAAATCCAAGCTCAAATCGTGAATGGACAGGCTGGTTGGCTCGACTGTACTACTGGAACGGCGTAACAAAGCTTCCACTCTTGCTAACAATTCGCTGAATGAAAACGGCTTAGTCAGATAGTCGTCAGCACCATGTTGCAAACCGTCTACTTTTTCGTCGACCGTTCGCTTCGCGCTAAGAACAATAATGGGCAAATCTATTTTTTTCTCGCGCACGCGGTCGATAATGCTAAGCCCATTGAGTCTAGGGAGCATTAAATCGATTATGGCAAGGTCGTACACGCCATCCTGCGCCGCAAGCAGACCGGTAATTCCATCTTGCATGTGATCGATGGCAAAACCGGCTTGCTTCATTCCCTTCTTTATAAAATCAGCAATGACCTGGTCGTCTTCGATTAAAAGGATTCTCATAAACCGATAGTCTTTACAATTTGATTCGTTCCACAGGGATTGTTGGATGCTCACATTGCCGCCCCCAAGTTCTACTCTCGGACGCGGTCAAACTATATAATGCTAACTTATGCCATATGCTTGCCTCAACATTACCATTTGGTGAACGCCACAGTCGACGTTGGCATTTGCGCCATTATTTCTTTAAAAAGTGAAACCATCGACAACAACAACGAGTGGACACATTGGACAAAAGATACTTCGAGTTTACAAAGTTACCCCTGAAAATAGCATCTATCTTATTGCTTGTTGCACCGCCAATGATCTACGCCGACGAGCATGAAGAAGACGCCGAAGCGGAATCACAACAACATTCGGCAAGGATTTATAGAAATCCGGAGGAACGACGGGAAGCCGGTTTGGGCCGACATGTCACGGAATGGTTAGAAGTCCGCGGATTGGTAGAACTTGAAGACACGGAAAAGGAAATTGTTCTTGTCAATGACAGGGAAGTGACGGAGAACGAAAGACCTGTTTTGACCCTACAACTGGGCTTGGATTTCACGATTTCAGAATGGCTTACGGCCGAATTGATATTTGAGGCCGAAAGCGACGGCAAGAGGGATACGACTGTGTTGGATGAAGGATTTCTAAGTGCAGAGATTGACGAATGGGGCTTAGAACTGGGCCGACAAACCGTCCCATTCGGCGAATACTACAGTCACTTTGTCAGTGGACCATTATTGGAATTTGGCGAAACCACTGCTGAAACCTTAATCGTAGATTATACGTTCGATGATGCGTTCGAATTGGCCGGGTTTGTTTTTGAAAGCAAAGCCGACCGTCAGGGTGACAGTGACGATCTCGACTGGGGCGCCCGGCTTGAATACGCATCAGATGATGAAAACGTTATCGTCGGTGCGAGTTATCTATCCGATCTAGCGGAAAGCGATGAACGGTTGTTACGAGAATTCAACGACCAATTTCAACGGCGTGTGCCGGCATGGAATGCCTATGCATTAGTAGGGCTGGACCGGTTCGAAATCACAGCCGAACTGCTGCGTGCCACCAAAGAATTTACCGAACTTGAAGCACCGTTCGATAAACCATCTTCTTACAATGTTGAACTTGCTTATTCTCTTAATGACTCATTGCAAGTCGCCACACGCTACGAACGAATTGACGAAATCGAAGACGAACCCGCGCAACGTTATGGGGTCGCCGTCACCTGGGCGCTAAATAAATTTTGTATTATTTCTGTTGATGCCTTATTCGGAAAATTTAAAACCGGTTTTGCCTTCGATGACGATGATATCGAGTTGAGTCGAACACGCGAATTTGGCATCCAATTGTCGGCTGAATTTTAAAGCCGCAAGTGATGGACAGCGCTACTCAATCACTATTAACGACAATAACGTGCGTTGGGTGTCATTTTCATTGTCATCGCTGATCATTAAATAACGATGATCATCAATCTTCGCTAGTCCTTCAAAATTGTCTAGATTGTGTTCCTGTTGGCTTTTCAATACGGCCAGGAACTTGGTCTCACAGATACTACGAGCGCCGCAATCGGTAATCTTGAGTTGTCGCAAAAAGATACGAAACGGTTTAACAATGTCGTCAAATGTGCGTTCGAGTACCAGAAGATCACCATTGCCCATCTCCGCCATCCCCGTAAACGATGCATTTGCGACAGCAACTGAAAATGCCCAGGATTTATCACCATTGTGACTAAAAACGTTGTGCTGCATCGTGTTTTGCCCCGACATGGCAACTTCAGATCCGAGCAACAAACCGAGTGTACTGTGGTGAAGTACGGTCTCCAGAGACTTATTCGGTTTTCGATAGTTTTTCTTGGACATCAGGGTTTTGCCAATCGGGATTTCCGATAAAAATGTACCGTCCGGTAAATGCTTAAGTACTCTAGGGCGTCGTTCGTAGGCAACAATTAACTCTGTGTCACCCGTAATTCGGTTATGCGCGTTAACCACATCCAAACCTTCGGCATCGTTAAACTTGCGACGCAAAGGTCGCCCCGCTCCATCCAATAGAGGATATGCTGCAGTCAATGTTACGTCGTCAATGTTGTTTTCCTTAATGGCGACTTTGAAATGATAAACGTACCCAATATCTGACACTGCATATAACCGATTCTCATCCTCATCCCAGGCAAGACCGGAAACACCTGCGATAACGATATCGTCGAGCTGGCGTGGTTCGAGATGATAGGTCGAAATAATTTTTGTAGTTGTTGACTTAGCGGAATTAGTCGCCTCGTTGTTGGCGAATGACATTTTTACGGAAAACACAACGACAAAAAACAGGACTGAAGTAACGCGCACGAAAAACAACCGCCATCTTGGTTTTAACATCTTTCGGCAATCACGCCTTCTTCAACCTATTAAATCGTGAGCATGATTAGCCCAAGGTGATATCGCAGAACTTTGCAGTCAATGCCCGAATCCCACACTTGCTTTGTCCCATGACATATAACCAATACCATTGTCATCACGGGATACCAAACTGCTTTGCATGTACTTCGAGAATCCCACCTGTTTTAATTGAAACAACGAAATTAAATCCACCATCCAACTCGGCACGTGGCCGATGTTGCATTTTAATTCCAGTACCGCACCGGCCTCACTAAATGTATTCACCGCATATATCGTTTCGTTGTCATAGTTTGTCAACGAACCATCGGGAACCAGACTAAACGGGTCACCCTGGAAATTCAACAAATCCTGTTCCCGGTATTTCATGTCGAAGTCAATAGTTACCCTGGCGTACTCATCAACGGTGGAAAAAAAAGCCCGGCGTTTGTATTGGGTAAAAATCTTAGGTTCGATAGCATATGCCTGTGCAAGCCGCATATACAACTTCTTGTTTCGTTTTTCAATCGCGCTGTCGTGTTCTGGAATCCGAAAATTCGGATCCGTCAATATTGCCGGCCACTCGTGCTGTTTTAATGTTGCCCGGTATTTGCTAATCGCCTGATCTTTCTTTTGCTTAATTTCCAGATAATACGGTGGTAACTCGCCGCTTTCGTAAGATCGCGCACGCATATTGAACCGACCCAGTTTTCCCCATAGGCGTTGTTCGAGGAATTCATTGCATCGAGTATCAAAATACAATCCGTTTACCCGGTAAGAATTATTCTTGGAGATACTGGAAAAGTAATCGAAGTCGCAATACACCAGGGTAAACTCGGTAATCGGTTCAACATAAGACCATGGAATTGCATATTTGAGTTCGTAACGTTGTAATACCGGCGGCAGAACGATTTCTTCCATCACAAATCCGCAATCAACGGTTGTCCGGTTTTTAACCAGTTACGCAAGGGTTGTTCTGTCACGACACCTGAGAAACTGATCAAATCGACATAGGCACGTAGTATATTCAAATACGACGCTGATGCACGCTGGGATAATGACGAACGTTCTTCGGATGCAGTCAAAATCATTTCCGGGTTTACGGAATCGCTAATTTCATCTTCTTGATGTTTTGACAAGAGTTCATTGAACCCGGACCATTCGATAAAGTTCAACTCTATCGATTGCAACGACTCGTTAACCTGCTGAGTAATAGCGTATTCCCTGGCATCGTATTCATAACCGGCCTCCATCAAATTCAGTTGCCGCCGAACCACTTCCCGATTCGAACCGATGTTCGGCAACCGAAAACCAAAGGTCACACCGATGCTATTACCGGATGAATCATTGTTTAATTCTAACTCCATCAAATTAAATCCAAAATCGCTTTGCTCCCTTGCCAATTCCAACTCGCCCTGCAAAATCCGTGACGTCAACGCTTCCACTGCGGCCTGTCTGGACATCGCCTTATTCACCCAATCTGCTTCGTGAAGCTGGAGCAAACCATGGATTTCGTCCGGTTCAATTATTGAGCTTAATTCCAATTCACCACCAGCTTCTTCATTGACACCTTGCGACTGCGTTTGCATGATCAAGAGCAACTGCTCCATGCGAAGAAGATTGACTTGTTGCGTTTTGTTGGCACGATCGATGTCGAATATCACTTCCTGCAACCGTTCGGGATTAAACTCATCGGTGTCCACCAGGTCGCGGTGGTACTGGGCAGATAGATTTAATAGATCAATTTGCTCGTCTATGTTTTTTCTATTGTGTTCGTTTTCGACAATATCAAGCACACTCCGGTAAACATTGCTTACTTTTTGCAGCGTTTGCTGTTCCCTCCGGAGTTTTTGGCGATCCTGCCGCAAACGGGTAACAGCCTTTTGCGCGCGTTGCTCTTTTCTTAAAATAGGATTGAATCGAATCCGATATGACATGCCGACACTCCCATCATCAATGTTGTCGGCAACCAATCTCGCCTGGGGATTATCTATCCAGGCACCCAGCCCAGCACCGGGTGACGATATCGTTATTTCGTCGCCCTGCGCGAGATTGGATTCGAAAATTTCGTGCAGGTACTGATCGAACAAATCAGCGCCGGCTGCACGGCCGAAAATCAAATAACACGCCAACAGCAACCATTTCTTGGATAGTATAGACATCAACTCGACTCCCTAAATTGACGGTGTGAACCTGGTCCGGCCCGGCATGGATTTGGAAGCCGAACTTAGCTGGCTGTTCTGCGTACGCGTCGGCACATATTCATCGGCCAACGACATTCCCGCGCCGTCGAATAAATCCGCCAGGTACCGCCAGGACGGTTCCAGCTTTTGTTTTATCGCCCCCAGTTGCCGGGTAATCGAATGCGGTTGTTTCATGGCGACTTCAACTTTCTCTCCGCTAAGGAGTGAATGATTCGGTGATAGGCGGATAACGACTTCGCGGCCCCAGGCGTTGACCAACGGTGTTTTCTTCAGGCGGTCGGGATATTCGACAATGCGCGAGCCCAAACTCTCGATGTTTCCTTCAATGGTGGTTGGTCTTGCGGCATTACTTGTGGTGGTGAGCCAGACCCGTTGTCCCGGTTTTACGGAATTGACGACGTTCTCATGGATATAGCCCTTAACAAAACCCGGCGTATCCGGATAAACCGTCAAAACCGGTTGATACGGCGGAACTATATCGCCGGGTTTATAAAAACTATTACCTATTTGTCCGCTGATATTGGCGGTGACGCGCAAAACAGTTTGTTGTCTAGCCAGTTCCGATTTGCGCTCGTTAAGACTGGAAATCTGAGAGTCTACCGGCCGCACGCTGGCATTGAGTTTCTCCACTAAGCTATCGATCTCCGCTTGGATAGCGCTTTGGACATGTTTGCGTTGTTTTTGCAGACTTGTCATTTCCGCCAACAACGGACTACTACCCGGGTTAATGGATTTCGGGTTTTGCTCCGATAGTTGACGCAGGATTTTGACATTCCACTGATGCCGGGAACGAAGACTGAAAATCCTGGCATCCAGATCGGCCAGTTTTGCTTGAAGGTCTTCTTTTAGGCTGGCGAGTCGCGCTCGAAGTAAACTGGTTTCCTCGCGGTCAAGCGAAGTGATTTCATTTATTTTGTCCTCAATGATCGCGCGTTCGGAATACAATTCCGGCCGGCGCACCTCCAGTATCAGATCGCCGAGGGAAACATTTTGCCCATCGATATAATGTATCTTTGTTATTTCAACGGCGGTGTTAAACCGCACCGTTTGTTCTTGATCATCGGCGATGCCATAGAATTTAGTCGACTCGCCGTGAATTTCCGAGGTCAACACTACGACGCCGCCAAGTGCCGAAAACCAGAAGATGGGTAATAATTTCTTTTTCATTTTTATACGCCCTGTTTAGATTGTTGTAAAAACCCGCAGTGACGAGTCACAAATCCACCGTCGCCTCTTGCATCATCAAGTTAACACCGTTAACCGTATGCAATTCCTTTAACGCTTGTAACAATTCCTCATTGCGTTTGTTTCTTCTCAACTTGATGTGATAGGCATAGTCCATTCTTTTTCCCTGTTCCAGCTCACGCAGTGTGACTAACGAAAACGCCTTGCAATACGTTGAAATGACGGATTCCAGTTGCGCTCGTTCGCTATTCTCAGTGGGCGCGTTAAACCGCAGCATGCCGTCGAAATAACTGGTCGGTCCGAGCGGCGACCAATACAACAACAGGGCTGCAGACGAGAAAACAAGTGTCCCAATAATGGCCACCGAAAACGCAAATGCGCCACAGGCGATACCGGCTGCCAGTCCGGCAAACAAAAATAGGGTATCCCGGGGATCCTTGAAGTTCGTTCTGAACCGGATAATCGCCATGGCGGCCATAATGCCAATACCACGAGCGAGACTGTCGCCGACGGACTGGATTACCATGGCCGCCACAATGGAAATCAGGATAATTGCTTGAACGTAATTTCGTGAAAATGAGAGCCCGCGAAAAGTTTTCTGATAAACGAAGGCCAGTAGCGTCGACAGCACGAACGCCATTAATAGGACGTAAGCAAGCGTGAACGCGCTGCCGCTTTCGGCGGCGGTTTGTACATCGAGTATGTCCAGCATGTGTCAGCCCCTGTCCGGTATCCAAAACAAATCACTTTAAAAAATCGCCGGTGACAAGAATTACAAAATACACCGGCTACCGGACAGCTAGGCTATAGAGGAGACCTTACCGTTCGCTAACAAAAACATTATCTATTGGTAATCAAACAAATGGGTTGTTGAAGGACCCTTTCGTCTTGAACATCATCTTACCGATTGGAATATTACTGACCGTAATAGCGGACACGAGGGTGCCATCGATGACTATACCGCTTATGGAATTTACCTAGGTATTTCCTATCTTTACCTTCCCTTTACGACAATTCATTTCTTAACAATACGCATAAAATTTATCGAATCAAACGCAAATTTCACATTCCGGTGTAAATCAAGGGTGAGACGTGAAGGGGAGTGATGAACTTGGCGTTACTACGTGTAAACCGGGTGTTGGCACACGTAAGAAAGGACGACCCTCTTGATTGATTCATGCGGAGATTCCACTAACATCCGTCGCACTAACATTCCCTAACCAAAACCTAACAATGTTGTAACAAGGCTGTCATATTGAAATGCTAAATTCAGCCACATGAAACAAGTAGTTAAAAAGGAAGCAGGAACAGCAATGGATTTCAATATTATGGGCTTGGTTCACACTATTAGCGGTGGCTGGCGTATTCCTAATGACATGGTTGTTTCTGCTTATCTTTAATGCGTTACAAACCTAGCAACCATCTTTGGTGTAGCAGTCTATGGGCAAACGCAAAGTTCGCAGTTTGAAACGCGAAACACATTCACTTTTCAAAAGTAGAGAAGATTAATCACACTTATTCAGAAAAGCGTGTTTATGGTGTCGAAAGTAGCAAAGAACAATATTGTACTCGCCGCGATCGATTTGATGCCACATTCAAAGCATGTGATACGTTATGCTTACGCACTAGCGGGGGATAAACAGTTACCCCTACTCATTCTACACGTAGCGCATGAGACTGCTGAAACATCCGGTTTTTACCGGAAACATGCCCCCGATAGAGGCATGATGCCAATCCTTGAGATCGCGGATAATATGCTGAACGACTTAGTCGCAAACACCTTGGTTTCAACGACGAGCGGTACGGACACAGAACACGTACGCACGTTAGTAGTAGAGGGCGTACCCGGTCCGCGGATAGTAGAAGTCGCCAAGCGGGAGGCAACCTCGAATATCGTAATGCAATCATCCCACCATAACGGTGTTGCTCTTTGGTGGCACGGCTCAGTCTACGAATACGTTAAGAAAAACGCGGATTGTAAAGTCGTAGGACTCCCCAATACCGGTGAACATAGTAAAATCACTGACACTACGTCGCTGACGCAATATAGAAATTCAATGGTATCTGAGACACTTACTTCCAAAACGCGCTTCATATACTGACGGTTTAAATGACAGACACCATCCGTCGGGTGTTGCGCTTCGCACAGAATACATTACTTCACAACAGGATATAAATGTCTGGCACGGATATGAATTTAAAGAATTTTTATGTCACGACTCCAACTTTCTCGCGACTAGCAGGCTTACTAAACTATCGGGAGTTATTTACCGAAAACTAGGTCAGCCGCTTTACCATTGTATCGTTGATTTAACAGTATTGGACTAGCGCTGATTCCAATTTTTTCAGACTTGCCAGATTGTGAGCAGAGGTATATAAATCGAAATGTGGTAAAGCCAGTTGCAGGCTTTTTTCCACTGGGTAAACCTTCCAATTTCTTTTACCCTCACGCCGACCAAGCAACGGGTTCACCCAAATCACTCTTTTGACTTGCCCTTTTATTTTTTTTACTTCAGCGGCCAGATCCTCCGGCTCGGCGGTATCGTACCCGTCGCTAAAAACAATGACTATTGTGCGTGAATTGATTTGTTTCAAATGATCGCGATTAAATTCGTACAAACTGCCACTAATACGTGTACCCCCTAACCAGCCGGACGATAATTCACTCACACGGACTTGCACTTTTTCGTTATCGCGCAGTTTCAATACGTCGCCTATGTGCACCAGCTGGGTGTGAAACGCGAACACGTCGGCCCGCTTGAATGCTTGGGCGACGGCCCGAGCGAAACGAAGAAAAAGATAACTGTACACTTCCATGGACTGGCTGACATCAAGCAACAACACAAACTCCGGTACGCGACGGCGGCGGCGACGATAACTCACATCCAGCGGCCACCCGCCATAATGCACGCTGCGTCTTGCCGTACGCCGGAAGTCGATGACATTTCCCTGATTTTTTTCCTTTAGACGGCGACGCAAACGACGTTGCAAACGCATAGCCAGCCGATCCACCCATGCTTCGATGACACGCATTTGTTCACTATCCCAAACAAAACGAAAATCACAATTAGTCAGAACTTCGTAACTACTGGCCCCGCCTTGCCCGACTGCCTTGGCATCTTCTTGTAATACGATTTTCGAACGCGCCTGCTCGTCGTCCTCCATCATGGTACCGGAGATACCCGTCGCTCCGTGACTGCGAGTATGAATAGTCGTATCGACTGCCTGCGCTAGGGTGTCGTCTTCAAAATCGTTGGCATGCCAAAATTCGTTGAACACGCTTTCAAAATTTTTCCACTGCCATTGGTTTTGACAAAAAATGGAACGTAATCCCCAATACATGCCTTCACGGTTGTGTAAACCATCGTCGTTCGCCATCTTGATGGCGTCGAGCGTCTCGCCTACGCCGATTTGATAGTCCCTATCCCGGGCAAACCGCACGAACGCCGCCAAACGATGGGACAATTCATCATGGACTGGATTTTGCATTAAATCCGTGCTTACATGGAGGCAACGATGGTGTTCACCATTTCTCGAGAAACAGTCTTGCGATCCTCCCGCGTCTTCAACAAGCACACTAACGTGTCATAAATATCTTCGGTGGATTTGCTCAGGCTATGGACTTCTAGATTCATTAATGCCGCCGTCCAATCTAAAGTTTCCGCAATACCGGGCGTTTTGCGCAGGTCTTCCGCTCTTAGTCGCTGGACAAAATTGACGATCTGACCAGCCAAACGTTGATCGGCGTCCGGCATGTGTAACTTTAAAATCTGTAACTCCTTTTCGAAGGAGGGATAATCAAGAAAATAATACAGACAGCGCCGGCGCAAGGCATCGCTTAACTCACGCGTGCCATTGGAAGTCAGCACGACTCGTGGGATAGACTTCGCAGGGATAGTGCCTAATTCCGGGATGCTGATCTGAAAATCGGATAATAATTCCAATAAATAAGACTCGAATTCCTCGTCGGTACGATCGATTTCATCGATCAACAACACCGGTGATTTTTCCTGACCGATGGATCGCAGCAATGGCCGTTCTAACAAATAACGCTTGCTAAAAATTGCCTGTTCACGTTGTTCGATACTCTCATCAAGATTTTCCATCAACTTGATGGCTAACAATTGACGTTGATAATTCCATTCATAAATCGTACTGTTAACGTCCAGGCCCTCGTAGCACTGCAACCGAATCAGCTCACACTGATGCATGCGTGCCAGCATTTTACCGACCTCCGTTTTTCCAACGCCGGCATCGCCTTCCAATAGTAACGGTCTGTGTAACGAATCCATTAACAAAAGACTGGAAGCGAGACTGCGCTCGGCAACGTAACCCGCCGCTTCCATTTGCTGTTGAAATACAGTGAGTTTATCCATCTTTATTATCCCTTTTGTTGTCGCTGGCGGGCGACCGGCGGTACAGCCTGCGTATCAAAATACCCGTCACCGGTTCGTTTCTCGAAACATCGCCTCGCAAATAACGAATGACTGACTCCGCGCAACCGCATCCCTCGCCCAACGCTACGTGACGCAGGTAGGATTGTGCGAATGATGGCGTGTTGCTTTGCCCGGCGTGCTTGTCCTGAAAACTCATGACATGTTCGATGATATCTTATTCAACAGTACTTCATAGCCGGGGTACTGATCCTTTTCAATAACGTATTTTTTCACAGCATCGCCCCAAACCAGATTTTCGCGGTTCCTTTGCATTAACACATTGACATCTACCGCCGCGCTGGCGCCGACGATACCGACTCCGCGTTGAAACAACGGATCGGGCAGACAACCCGCCGTCGGACCGATAACCGCTATGATTTCGGCCTTTGTACAATGCTTTAACACATCCGGCAGTGAATCGTTCAACAACGTTGACGCTGTACACAATATCTTATTGCATTGTTGTAAATGTTCCAGATTCAAGGTGACTTCAAACTGCTCTTCCTTTTGCAGCAAATGTTCGCGTAACTCGAGTACTGTTAAATGGATTTGTTGGTTACGCAAGCGTTCGACCAGGGATGGAAAGAATCCAATCATACCGACGTGATCCTGCAGACTAAAATCCAATGCCGCCATGGAATTGGTTGCGGTATCCAGCGGAAAGCTCGCCAGACGAAAAACGTGTTGGGAAATCGCATTAACCGCAGCCATTGCAAACGCGCGGTCAAGCTCGTCGGATGAAACCAGACCGTTGACAAGTGTCACCGGGTTCAATCCTGCAAACGCATTGGCGCGAATGTCATCATTCAAACGTTCCAAAGTGTCACCGAGCAGCACATAGAAAAATCCGACACTGCCGTCATTTAACAATACAAACCCGAATTCGCCCTGCTCGGGGCGTGTTTCGCGAATGGGCGGAATATGAACTGCCTCGACCACCGGTAAACTTAAACGTGCATCGATGACCTCCGTCACCGTGATGAGGTCGGTAGTAATACTCATGCAGACCTAACCACTGTTTGCCCGCCGTACCGAGAAATACTCCGAAAAGCTTCGAATAACATAACCCACATCCTCTTCGGTGACATCCAGGTGTGTCACCAACCGCATTGGATTATCCCTTGGCAACACGATATTTCGTTGACGCATGTGGGCCACCAATGCCTCGACCGTACCATCGGTAAAAGATGCGAATACCATATTGGTTTGAACCGCGTCGGAATCGATGCTTATATCGTCGATGGCGGACAGGCCGACGGCCAAACGTTGAGCGTTGTCGTGGTCATCCCGCAGACGATCGATGTGTTCTTCTAAGGCGACGATGCCGGCTGCGGCTAGAATCCCGGCCTGACGCATGCCGCCACCGACCACTTTGCGCCAACGTCGCGCGGCATTAATTAACTCATCCGACCCCACCAGCAGCGAACCGACTGGCGCACCCAGGCCCTTAGAAAGGCAGATCGAGACGGTGTCGAAATGTTCAGCAATTTCCGCTCCGGGAACACCCAGCTTAACCGCTGCGTTAAAAAGCCGTGCGCCGTCCAAATGCAGTCCCAAACCATGTTGATCGACAAATTCCCGAGCCATTCGCAAATAGTTCAATGGCAGCACCTTTCCGCCTTGGGTATTCTCTAGACTCAACAACCGCGTCCTGGCGAAATGCGAATCATCCGGTTTTATGACGGCTGCTACTTTGTCTAGATCCAAACTGCCATCGGGTTCGAAATCCAAGGGTTGCGGTTGAATGCTGCCCAAGACCGCTGCGCCCCCACCTTCGTATTTATACGTGTGTGCAGTCTGCCCAACGATATACTCATCGCCGCGCTGACAATGCGCCAACAGCGCCAGCAAATTCGTCTGTGTGCCACTGGGTGCGAACACAGCCGCATCTTTTCCGAGCATCTGTGCGGCCATCTTTTCCAGCCGGTTGACGGTTGGATCCTCACCATAGACATCATCGCCAACCTCAGCCCCAGCCATAGCTGTGCGCATGGCTACAGTGGGTTGGGTAACGGTATCGCTGCGCAAATCGATTAACTTCATGTGATTTCTAACTTTTAATTATTCGCTTAAATAGCTATTTTTACTAATTTAATAATCCTGTCTTCGAGACCTATCTGGTTTGACACGAACGGTTAGAATAGCCCACATCACGAACTATTGTGCAACAGAAAAAGAGCGTAACTCATGATTGATCTATACACCTGGTCAACACCAAATGGCCGCAAAGTATCTATTATGCTGGAAGAACTCGGTCTGGAATACAAGGTGCATCCCATCGACATCACCAAGGATGACCAATTCGATCCAGACTTTCTGCGAATTAGCCCAAATAACAAGATTCCGGCCATTGTCGACCAGGATAATGGTATGGCGTTAATGGAGTCAGGTGCCATACTGATGTATCTAGCAGAAAAAACCGGACAATTCATGCCCGCGAGTGGAGAAGAAAAGTGGCGTGTCATCGAATGGCTGATGTTACAGATGGGTGGCGTGGGTCCCATGCTCGGTCAAGCGCACCACTTCCTGCAATTCAATCCCGGCAAAAGCGAGTACGCGGAACAACGGTATTTGCAGGAAACTCATCGCCTTTACAATGTGTTAGACGATCAACTTGAAGAACAAGACTATCTTGCGGGCGAATACTCTATTGCCGACATCGCAACTTGGCCCTGGATATCACGTTTCGAATGGCAACGCATGAATTTAAACGACTATTCAAATTTAAAGAGATGGTATCTAGCCATCACCGCACGACCAGCGGTGCAACGCGGTTACCATATTCCTATTCCACAGAGCGGGATTCCTATGCCTGAATAGTGGTTGCCACAAGTTCATAAAAAAGCCGCACGGCATTCTCGAACTCGTTGTTTTAGAAATAAAAAGTTACCGAAAAACTGTTTGTTTTACGGTGAGCGTGGTACATTTCCCTTCGTAATACCACCGACAAACATTCATATTCGGAATGATTTTCGATTGTGACTGAAAGGCAGGGCGTTATGAATAAATTTCGGCGTGTGTTTAATATTTTCTATCTCGGGAGCGTTTTGTCCATTGCGCTCATTCCCAATGCTTATGGTCTCGGTTTCGGCAAGTTGGAAGTGATATCCGGACTAGGTGAACCGTTTGAAGGCCGTATTGCGCTCACCTCTCTGTATGCCGGCGACACCGCCGCGCTGGAGGTGGCGCTAGCATCGCTCCAGGACTTCGATCAGGCTGGGGTTCAGCGACCCGAAATCCTGGAACGGCTGCAGTTCAAGATAGCCGGTGACGGTGTTAATCCCTTTATTCGCGTCAGCTCACAAGGACCAATCCACGAACCGTTTCTGCAATTCATGGTAGCGTTGAAATGGCAGGGAGGCAAACTGGTACGAAGCTATACGGCACTGCTGGATCCGCCACGCTACGCACGCGGTAATACAACGCCAAAAACAGTCGCGCCGAAAAGCGAAACGCAACTGGCGGAAGCTATTAGCCGGCCCGCTGCGAGCGGCCAACAAACCATACAAGCCATTGCGAGCGTTGCAGAACATCCGGCAACGGTGCAATCAGCGGATCAACACGCGGTACACGGTGGCTCGGTAACGGTGCAACCCGGTCAAAGCTTGTGGGTAGTCGCGGACCGAATTCGCGATGACGGTGTTTCTATTCACCAAATGATGATAGCGCTTTTTGAAGGAAATCCTGCAGCATTTATCAACGGCGATATCAACAGAATTAAGGCGGGCACCGTTTTGACTGTGCCGGAAGAACCGACGGTGACGGGTGTTGACAGTGTGTGGGCGGCGGTCGAGTTTTCCCGCCTGGCCGCTGGCGCGACCCTTCAAGGCGACGTAACCCCGTTGGCAGATGACTCGCCGGTCGAAACCACACAATCGGGAATACCGATTGACGCAATGGATGCGAACGATGAATACATAGAACTCACTGATCCCGCCGCTCGCGAATTTACCCAAGAGCCGGCGGCAGTGGACCCGCAGGCCCGGATAGACGAAATTCTGACGAGCGAATCGACAACACCGGAAACCACCAGCCAGGAGAGGGATGCACCGCAAAACGAGGTGAGCACAATAACGGCGCTTGAAGGTGATACCGAGGCAAGTAGCGAAGTGCAAATATCCGCTGCAGACATCGGCGCCGAGGAGCTTCAATCCCTGGCTCAAAAGATATCCAGGTTAGAAAATACCTTGTTGCAGAGCAACACAGAAAACACCTTGCTAAAAGAGCGGATTGCTTCGCTGGAACAAAAAATCGAGTCCACAAACCAGTTTATTGAGTTTGAACGAATTGCTCAAGCTGTAACCGAAAACAACGCTTTAAGTGATGCAATGGACCTCGAGGAACAGAAACCAACCGGTGACGTGGCACTGACGAGCCCAAGCTTCACATCTTCATCAACTGGAGACAGCAGTGTATACGCCCTCACGGGCACGATCGCCGAAGACAGCGCCAGTGCGGCGGACACAACATCACAATCCGTGATTGTACAGGGAATTCGAGAGGCTACCGACCAACTTAACGACGGGTTCACAGCCGAAAACGCACCTGCTAGCGAAACCCAGGACGGCACAACGACCGTGGCGGCAGATCAAGCTGAGGTGCAGGAGCCGGAGGAGATTGTGCCGTCGCGTTGGATAAAATTTCAGGATGCAGTTAGCAACCGTTTCGACAACTTGTCGAAAAAGCTTGCCAGTACTCATTCCGATTCTATGCAACCCATCCTAGCGACGATTGCGGTGATTATTTTTGCCCTTGGTGCCATTATGGCAATATTCCGACACCGGCGGATTGCGTATGCGCCAGCGAATGAAGTTGCCCGCACCAGCAGACCGGATGACAATAGACTTAGACCTAACGAGGACCAGAAACCGTCCATCAGCCGGTTACACTACGAGCAAGCCGACGCCGGGCATAGCGATAACCTTCCCGACACCGAAGAAAAAACGGTAATACTTGAAAATATACAAACAAAAACCAGTGATCCGGTCGAAGAAGCGGAAGTGTATATGGCGCTCGGCAGGGAAGACAGCGCAGAACAAACCCTGAAAGATGCCATCAAAGGCGGATCCGTCGATACTGAAGCATCCATGAAGTTGATGGAAATCTATCAAAAACGGCAACCGAAAGTGATCACGGAAATGCCTGTACACAAACCAAAACCATCCGAGCAATCACCAGATGAAAAACCATACCCAGATGAACCAGACGCCATATCATCGAACGCAGAAGTTGAAGTTACGGAAACCCCAGCAGAACGACCGGAAGTCTCGGTATCGATAGACCAAGAAGTTATCGACGAAATCCGTGCTGCACAATCAAATAAAAACGGGGAAGGCACGTCAATATCTAAGATGGAAAAACGTGGTGAGACTGTAGCTGAAAAGAAGCTAACCTTGGATGAACTAAGTACCCCGCCACCCAGTAATAACGTTGGCCAGGGCATACCCGTTTTTGAAATAGAAGATGATGGCCTATCACCCACCGAACGTAATGCGGTGCAAAATGCAGCCAGGACAACTGAAGAATCAACATTGATATCGGATAAGGATGCAAAAATTCAAGACCTCGAAACAAAACTCGACCGGTTACAAAATCAGATGGACGAGTTATTGCGTCGGTTATCACAAGACGATGATTCAAATCATAGTTCGGGTGCTGCATAACGAGGAATCGGATCGTTACAAGCCGCGGCCATAAACCCTAACCAATAATCAGACACGCGCGAAGCTCGGTAGAAGTTTCGTCAGCAATCTATAATACCAATCGTGAAACCTTGAATTTGACGAGGTTAACGTCAGTCTTCCCGTATCGCGCAACAAATGAAGTTCGTAGAGAAACAGATAACCGGGTGACAGCGCCGGCGTTGACCTTTTCGCCGGATCTTCTTGGCTTTACCGCTTGTCCGCCTAAACTCCCCGTGTACAATTGTTAACAATCCGGCTATCCGCCATATGGTACCTTTAGCGGGCAACCAAGATGGGCGAAAGGCAACTGGTTGGGGGTCGTGATACGGACGCAACATAAAATTCTTCAGCACACTCAACGGTCGGACGGAACTACCATTCCGTACCGAGGTTTTTGCTCACCCCGGAAAAATGTGTCGGGCTTCACCGTTACCGAACTTATGCTTGTTTTGGCTATGGCCGGTGCGTTAGTGGTGTTGGCTATTCCTAGCTTTTCGCAGTTTTTTGAAAACAACCGGGTCACGACAAACACCAACGACTTTGCAGCAGTGTTGACCCAGGCGCGCAGCGAAGCCATTAAGCGTGGCAGTAATGTTGTCTTGTGTGCCGGCAACTATGGCGCCGGATGCACCGGGACTTGGAATGATGGTTGGATTATGTTTGAAGATCTGGATGAGGATGGCGTATTGGATGACACACTGACCAGCGCAAACGATAGTTGTACTGATGGCGAAGAATGTTTAGTCGAAATCGGTGTCAAGGGTCTCACATTCACCAGCGCTAGCGATACATCGCTGGCATTCAAATCCAGTGGCGAATTGGATATTGGTTTTAACGATGAACCGGAATTTTGCGTCAGCGACAACCGAGCCATTAAGTTAAATCAAATCGGACGAATCTCCATCACCAACGAGGCTTGCCCTGGAACTTAATGCTAATGATTCCGACCAGGCGAATGAGAGCTTTACCCCAGCGCATGCAAGGTGTGACCTTGTTGGAGACACTGATTGCCTTCTTTGTCTTATCGGGTGGCATGTTGGCACTGGCCTTCATGCAGGCGCAAGCTATTAAACTCAACACGGATTCCTATGTGCGCACTCAGGCAAGCTTGCTGGCCTACGATCTCATCGATCGGATGAAATTGAACCCCGATGAAGCCAGTAACTACGAAAAAACGGAGTCGGAATTTGCCAATTTGAGTTCTTGTGTTACCAACAACTTCACCGCTGACAATGACCTTGCTTGCTGGAAAGCCATGCTGAGCAACAAATTACCCGAAGGTCGCGCGACTATTGACGAAGACGACGCCAATGCTGGCACATTCACCATTACTTTATTTTGGACCGAGCGGCTTACGCGTGATCCGGATAAGACTGACAATATTGTCGGCGAAGAACGCAGCCAATCCTGGGTGTTTCAACTGTGATCAATCCTAGATTTATTAATAAGCAATCTGGACTCACGATTATTGAGTTCATGGTTAGCGTTGCACTAGGAATGGTCGCGGTGGCAGCCGCTGGAACCGCTACTTATCTATCGCAGAAAAATTACACTACCCAAGAAGCCCTCGCCCGTTTGCAAGAAAACGGACGCATCGCCATGCAAATGCTGACTTATGATATCCGTATGGCGGGTTTTTTCGGCTGCGCGGACGATATCGAAACAGTGACCTATCACGTCGATGGCAGCGCATTATTTGAATTCAACGCCTTGGAAGGTTTAGAGCATGAAGACGCCGTGCCCACCTGGTATCCCTCAGGTGTTGAACATGCGGACATTAGTAATGCCGCCATCACGCCAAACACCGACGGCATCCAGATCGAGTTTTTGGATCCGGACATAACTGTCAAAGTAGAAGAACCGTACATGAATCAACGCTCGGGTGTCATTCATGTCAGCCCTAATGCGGAATTAAACCAGGGCGACATTGTGGCTGTCACCGACTGTGACAGCGCCGATGTTTTTCAGATCACCACTAAAGGAAGCGGATCAGGCAATACAGTACCGCTGGGCCATACAACGGGAAACAACGTATCGCCTGGCAATCTCAGCCCGGTTCCGTGCCAGGGGAACAAACACTGTATGTCCAAGACCTATGAGGAAGATTCGCATATATTGAAATTCAATTCCGTACGTTATTTTATTTCTGACGGCCCGAATGGACCGGGGCTTGTACGCGAAGCGCTGATAAATGACAGCGGCAACGCCGATACCGCCGCGAGAGAAATCGTACAAGGCATAGAGAACATGCAAATCACCTATGGCGAAGATACCGACAATGACCGTATTCCCGATGCTTATCGTAAGGCTAACGAAGTGGTGGACTGGGGCAATGTCATCAGTGCGCGAGTGGGTTTGCTGGCACGCAGTATGGCGCAAACGCGATTTGACACGGAAGGTGAATACGGTACAGAAATCGATACCCGTCAGTATGACCTGGACGGTGACGGACAAAAAGGCAGCGCCGATGCCGACGAACCCACTATTTCCCAGGATCGTGTCGTGCGCCAGGAATTTGTCTCAACGATTTATATCCGAAATCTAAGATGAAAAATATCAATATGACCAGTTTCGAACGAATGCCAAACCGGCAATGCGGCGTGGCGTTGGTGATCACGTTAATCCTGATGGTATTGATTGCGGTTATCGGTGTGGCATCTTTGCGAACGACGGCGTTGGAAGAAAAAATGGCCGCCAATGTTCAGCAGTCGACAAGAGCGTTCGAGAGCGCGGAGTCGGGTATTCGCGCCGCTCTAAGCGATACGGCAAATTTCAGCGTATACAATGACGAAGACAATCCACTGACACCCGATCAGTTTGTATTTACGGCGGGCAATACCGATGCTGACCTCACCGGTACCGCAGATGTAGAAGTGAGCTTTGCTGGTTGGTCAACACCCAAACGTGCCAGCGGCTTCAGCGTGGTGCACTTCCAAACAGCCAACTTTGAGGTCAAAGCGACCGGGAAAGCACCGGGAAATGCTAAAGCCGTGATTGCGCAGGGCCTGGGTCAAATCGTAAATAAGGAGCAATAGGCCATGAAAATGAGGAAATTTTTAGCTGGCTTAGGTTCGACATTAATTTTAGCGAGCGGCTCGTATGTTATTGCGGACGATACCGATCTCTACTTACTCCCATCAAACATTTCCAGAGATGACTCGCCCAATGTTTTGCTCCTATTCGATAACTCCGCCAGTATGGATCACGGCACGGTTACCACAGCGGCCGCATTTGATTCATCAACCATTTATTCCGGCGCAAGCGGCAATGAATTCAACAACACATCGTCTACTAACCCCGGGGATCCTGATGACTTTGTCTATTGGTGCACCAGCAGCTCCACCGTTCCTTGTACACAGTTCGATGCAAATCTGACCGCAGCCAGCGTGATAAATCAGCGCATTCCCGTGGAAGCAGCGTACAGCGGCACCAATGGCGGTTGTGATGCCGCGATGACTGAGTTAGCCATAGGAGGCGGTTCGACCGGCATTTATATAGACAATATTGCCGCCTGGAAACCGAATGGTAATAAAGGCAAATGGGAAGATTTGGTCAATCTCAACTCAGCACCCACTGTGGACAATCATCTCGATTGTGCGTCGGATGACCCCGCCGACCCCACCCTAGGCGACTTCACCAACAAAGGAAACAACGTTAATTACACGCAGCGTTATGTCAATCAAACGAACAAGGCGCTGAACTGGACGGCTATGGACACCGTTACTTTGTACAGTGCCAACTATTTAAACTATTTGACTAATCAAGGCGGCGCCAGCTCAACGCAAACGAGCATGGACATTGCAAAACAAGCAGTGAATACGTTAATTAACTCGGTACGTAATGTGCGTTTGGGTTTGATGGTATTCAACAAAAATGACGCCGATCCCCATCACGGTGGACGGGTGTTGATGGCGATCGATAACATGGACGACACCCGGCGCACGGAGATGACGGCGCTAGTTAATAGTCTTACCGGCCATCCCGACCTCTGCGATGACGACGATGACGATGACTGTGTCAACGATCCACACTCGAATGACGAAAACGAAGCTGCCGCTAACCGCTCACCGTTAACGGAAACGTTGTGGGAGGCCGCACAATACCTCGGTGGCGAAGCAGTGGATTTCGGCAATAACCAATTCCCTTTGGATACCGACCCGAGTACCCCGGTAGCGCCCTTCTTTAGAGACGCCGATGCCGAAGATGTATCTGAAAACTATATATCTCCTTTTAACTTCGCCTGCCAACAAGTCTTCATTGTCATTGTGAGCGATGGCGAACCGACTAACGACACAGACGTTGATGGCACTATTAGTGCGCTATCCGCTAATCCGAGTAACGAAGGTCAGGATATAGCGAACGATGACGAAAACAACGGCTTGTTAGATGAACTGGCCGGGTATTTGGCTAATAACGATATATTTGACGATGGCAGTCCTAAGAGTAGCGGTATCCAACGCGGCCGCGTTTACACCATCGGAGTCGGCGTCACAACCGGAAGTAACGCTGAGATACTACTTACAGATACGGCCAACGCGGGCAATGGCGCCTATATCCAGGCTGCCGACATCGCGAGCACGGTAAACGCATTACAGACTGCGGTCAACGAAGTAACAGCGACAACTACATCCTTCGTTGCACCCACACTGTCAGTCAACGCGTTCAATAGGTTATTCAATCGTGACGAAGTGTACTTCGCTTTGTTCAAACCGGACACCTCTATCCGTTGGAATGGCAACATCAAAAAATTCAAATTATGTAATTCGGAACAAGACGAAACCGGTACATGCGAATTTGGCGAAGTCATAGATGCCAACAACTCACCTGCGATAGATCCGCTAACGGGCCGTATTGCTGCCGGCGCAGTCGATCTCTGGGGAGGTAGTACGGCTAGTGGTGACACGGTGACTTTAGGCGGTGCGGGTTCACAGATACCGCCTGCGGCTAATCGCAATTTATATGCCTTTAGCGAGGACTACACTAATTTGACCTTCCCGGTTAATCTAACCAGCTTCCCGGTCAATACCAACAACGGAACACAATTATATGATGCCGCAAACCCGGCCGGGGGCGGTGATCCGGCTGTTCTTGGTCTATCATCGACTGCCACACAGGCCGAAGTTGACGATCTGATCAACTGGTTACTGGGCCAAGACTCCTATGATGAAGACGGCGATAGCGATACTACCGATCAACGTTGGACCTTCGCCGATCCCTTACACGGTCAACCCGTCGCGGTGACTTTTAGTTTTAAACCTGTAACGGGGAATCAAACGCCTGAACCGGTTGTAAAGCTTTTTGTCGGCACCAATGACGGTGTGATAAGGATGATTAACGATAACACCGGCATCGAAGAATGGGCTTACATTCCGCGTGAGTCATTGGCCGACCAATTTCAACTAGCGCAAAACGACGAGATCGTAACCAGCAAGTACTACGGCATAGACGGCACGCCCAGTTTTTGGATTAACGATCTGGATCGTGACGGTGTCGTTGAACCCAACGGCGAAGACAGTATTGCCAACAACGGCGATGATGAATTTGTTTACATGTACATCGGTATGCGTCGTGGCGGTAAACGTATTTACGCATTTGACGTGACCCCCAACTCCGTGTTGACTGACGACACACCAGGACAAATCCAACCGAAGTTGCTGTGGGTGATTGATGGAGACACTAATTCGGACTTTGCGAATTTAGGCCAAACATGGTCGCGGCCACAAGTGATATCAATACGTTTTAATTGCCAGGGCCAAATCTGTAACAGCGGTGATACGGAAAGCAACACGGTATTGATATTTGGTGGGGGCTACGATCCTAATCAAGACGATTCCGTTAACGACCCTTCTGGCACCGGACCGGACTCCATTGGTAACGGTATCTACATCGTAGACCCAACCGATGGCAGCTTAATATTGTGGATTAGTAATACCGGTTCAGGGGCGGACGTGGAACTCGCAAACATGGACTTCAGTATTCCGTCAAATCTGTCCTTGGTCGACGGCAACGCCGATGGTGAAGTAGATCGCATCTATGTGGGTGATACCGGAGGCCAATTATGGCGTGTCGATCTCGGGGAAGAATTAGATACCAATAATCCGGCTGGAACGACGGGTGCGCGTCTGGCCGACATTGCTTGTACCGATGGCACCCGACCTGATTGCACAGGTACAAATGGCACTGCTGTACAAGATAGACGTAAATTTTTCTATCCGCCGGATGTTACGTTCGTACGTGACTCGGTATTCACCGACCCAAGTAATCAAAATGCAATCTTCTATGACTTGGTGACCATTGCCAGTGGTGACCGAGCCGACCCCACTGACAAACATACCGAAGGTGATACGGTGACGCCCCAAGAAGCGGTGCACAATCGAATTTATGCTTTCCGTGATTTCGTACACGATGGTACAGTCGATTCAAACTATCCGATCTGTCTCAATTCGGGAAATTTGGTGAGTTGTAACGGACCCATGACCGAGAACGATCTCCTAGATGTGACGGCGGACGCGAGTGTCGCCCCCACGGCATTACAACAACGTGAAGGTTGGTTTATCGGTTTACGTGAAGCCACTTCTCAACCGACGCCATTGGGCAGCAGCCAATGGGTAGGTGAGAAAAGCCTGGCCAGCACGTTAATTTTTTCTAATATTTTGTTCGCAACCACCTTCGTGCCGGCCAGCGATGCGACGGCTTTGCAAACCTGTTCAAGAGATGAGGGGTTAGGTCGCGTTTTCGCCGTTAATATTTTCACGGGCGAGGCCGCCCTTGCCCAAGAACTCGCGGCCTTCCAAGCGACGAGTAGTTTTTCGGCCCCGAACATACCGGTTTCTGGCCGCGCCGCAACAGTGGGTGGCGGAATTCCTTCCGAGGTGACCATTGTGATTCGTGAAGGTGGCGTGACTGGATTAGTCGGGGTCAGTGGGGGCACCGCTAGCCCGCCGGTGGAACCGTCGTCGATTCCACGTTTCGATACTTTCTGGCAACAATTTCGATGATGTTGCATACACTTGATAAGAGGAAACCAGAGCGCGGTATTACGCTTATTGAGTTAATGATTGTTGTGGCCGTCGTTGCCATTCTCGCGGCCATCGCCTATCCATCTTATCAAGAACACACCAAACGCGCGCGCCGTGTCGATGCAAAAGTCGCGTTGACCGAACTAGCTAATCTGCAGGAAAAATTTAAATCGGCGAATTTGGCCTACGCGACTTCGGTTGCACAACTCAACTATCCAAACATTTCACCTGAGGGATACTACAATCTCACTATACCGGTTACCGGTACGATTTTTGTGATTCAGGCTGACGCTGATGTGGCCGGCCCACAAGCTGACGATACCGGTTGCACCACTATGACGATCAATTCGTTGGGTGTAAAAACACCCGAAAATCCCGACTGCTGGGGGCGTTAGCAAGCAGACGCAACTTTGCTTATGACTACTATGCTAAAAGCCTTTGTAGTTCTCCCATATTTCCTGCCGCTTCTGTTAGCTTGACAGAACAAACTATTAGTAGACCAAGAAACAACCGTGAGAATCTCTAACTCAGATTCGCTTGCAAGAACTGTATGGTTCTTTCCCAGGCCTGTTCAGTAGCGCTTTTATCATAGACCTCCGCCCGGGTTTCATTCACGAACCCATGTCCGGCATCGTAGCGATAGAGTTCGTGTACCACACTCGCTTGTTTTAACGCCGCTTCGAGGGCGTCCACACTATCGGGTGTACACCAATCATCTTGATTAGCGAAGTGTGCCAGAAAAGGCACGCTAATTTCTTTCGGGTCAGCTTGCTCTGCAGGTGGTATACCGTAAAAACAAACACCGGCATTGACTTCAGATAACTTCACACAGGCGATAATCGTTAACGCACCACCCATACAAAAACCGGTCACTGCAACTTTGTCAGTCATTGATTTGAGATACTTTACCGCACCGTGTACTTCTTGCTCGGTTGCACCGACCCAATCCAATCCTTCCATCATGTGACCAGCCTCGTCGGCATCCTGTGTCACCCTGCCCTCATATAAGTCGGGTGCGAGGGCGGTAATACCCTCGGCAGCAAATCGATCTGCGACACCTTTGATTTGATCATTCAAACCCCACCACTCTTGCAGCACTACTATTCCCAGCGCGCCCTCTTTTTCTGCCTTGGCCAGATAGCCTTGTGTCTGGTGTCCTGCAGGGCAGGAAAAAACGATCATTTCGCCCATAAGCTATTCTCCACGTTGTTCGAACTTTTTATTGTAGTTTCAATGAATCATTTCCTGCAAGCATGGCAGAATTGAGTAAACACTGATACTTTATAAAAACGAACATGTCTTTACCCTATGAAAACATTACAGTCGTCGCCCTGGAACAAGCGGTGGCTGCGCCTTTTGCGACACGGCATTTGGCCGACCTCGGCGCACGGGTTATTAAGATTGAGCGCCCTAAGGTTGGTGACTTTGCAAGGAGTTACGACAAGACCGTCAACGGACAGTCCAGTCATTTCGTGTGGTTAAATCGATCCAAGGAAAGCCTCACATTGGATTTGAAAAACCCTGCCGCCATCACGGTATTACATAGACTATTAGAAGGCGCTGATGTGTTTGTCCAAAATCTTGCACCGGGTGCAGCCAAACGCCTGCATCTCGATGGTGAAACCCTGACAAAAAAATATACGCAGCTAATCGTATGCAACATTTCAGGTTTTGGATCGAACGGACCTTATGCAAACAAGAAAGCCTATGATTTGTTGGTTCAGGCCGAAACCGGATTGTTGTCTATCACGGGAACCGAAGATACCCCCTCCAAGACCGGAATATCAGCGGCGGATATCGCCGCTGGCATGTATGCATTTAGCGGTATTCAAACTGCCTTGTTCATGCGCGAACGGTCCGGTGCGGGGACAGTGATCAATGTTTCTATGTTTGATGCGTTGGGCGAGTGGATGGGATACCCGGCTTACTACACTGCCTATGGCGGTGAACCACCGGGTAGAAGCGGCGCACGCCATGCAACCATTGCGCCTTATGGCCCTTATCGAACCAAAGATGAAAAAATTATCATGTTGGGAATTCAAAACGAGCGCGAATGGCAATCGTTTTGCACAGTGGTCATTGGCAAACCTGAACTCGCGAACGACCCGCGCTTTGCCAGCAACTCGCAACGGGTAAAGCATCGTGAACAACTAGAACGGCAGATCAACGATTGTTTCATTCAAAAAGACCGGCAAACACTGCTTAATAGTCTGGACAAAGCGCAAATTGCCAATGCGAGCTTGAACGATATGCAACAATTCTGGGAACACCCCCAGTTGAAGGCGCGTAAGCGTTGGCGCGCTGTCACCACACCGGAGGGTACGATTGACACCTTGTTACCGCCGGTCGACATCAAACAAATCGACCCCAAACTAAGTGCAATACCCGGAGTGGGTGAACACACTCATACAATACTTAAAGAGCTGGGTTATACCGAGGATGACATCCAACGTTTATCGAGCGACAATGTCATTTAAATTGACAAAAAACTTTCATCTAAATAAGCAAAGGAGTTAGATAATGAGTATCAAAGTAGGCGAAAAAATTCCTTCAGCCACATTAGCGAAGATGGGTGAAAACGGTCCGGAAGATATTTCTACCGATGAGATTTTCAACGGGAAAAAGGTGGTGCTTTTTGCATTGCCCGGCGCGTTCACACCGACCTGTTCCGCCAGCCACCTTCCCAGTTATGTGATAAACGCGGACAAGCTAAAAGCCAAGGGCGTCGATACCATCGCATGTCTGTCGGTGAACGATGCCTTTGTCATGGACGCCTGGGGAAAAACCCAAAACGCAGACGAAATTCTGATGCTCGCTGACGGCAGCGCCGAATTTACTAAGGCCGTCGGACTTGAACTGGATTTAACCGAACGTGGTTTCGGTGTGCGTTCTGACCGCTATGCCATGATTGTCGATGACGGTGTAGTCACGCATTTGAATCGGGAAGCACCGGGTAAATATGAAGTGAGTGGCGCGGAGACCATACTCGACCTGCTGTAGTTTTGGCCGGCGGCACTAATGCCAATAGTTCTTTTTCCTATCGCTATTTGACGATGCACAGGTCGTACAAACAAGGAAGAGCATTGTTTGCCGCCGCAGTTTTAGCCGCGAACAGTTGTCTTGCGCTGGATGTTCAACCCGAACAAGGCACGGGTTGGACAGATAAAAAATCTATACGCGCCGATAAGTTTATGGTCACCACCGCACATCCATTGGCGACGGAAACGGGATATGAAGTGTTGGGTGCCGGTGGAAACGCGGTTGATGCGGCTGTCGCGGTGCAATTTTTACTTAACCTAGTAGAGCCGCAGTCCTCGGGAATCGGTGGCGGTGCATTCGTGTTGTACTGGGACGCAAAAAGCAAATCCTTAACTAGTTGGGATGGTCGTGAAACTGCACCCGCCGCCGCAACCCCGGACTACTTTCTGGACGACAACGGCGAACCGCGTGGTTGGTGGGAAACGGTAACCGGCGGGCGTTCTGTTGGCGTACCCGGCACATTGAAACTACTGGAAACGTTGCACGAACGGTATGGTACGCGACCATGGAAAGAACTGGTCCAACCCGCCATTGATCTTGCCGACAAAGGGTTTAAGATCACCCCACGTTTAAACCAATCTATTGCGGCAGCGGCAGACAAAGGTCTAACAAACTTCGCTACAACCCGGGAATATTTTTTTAATACCGACGGCTCACCACTAACAACCGGTTCGACACTTAGAAATCCAGCTTTTGCCGCAACGTTAAAACTCATTGCACATCATGGCAGCGTACCTTTTTACAAAGGCGCAATCGCCCATGACGTCATCAACGCCGTTCGGTCAACCACAGACAATCCCGGCATTTTGACAACGGCCGATTTCGCCGCTTACGAGGTAAAACAACGACAACCCGTATGCATAGACTACCGGCAGTATTCCGTCTGTGGCATGGGGCCACCCAGTTCCGGCGGTCTGACCGTGGGACAAATCCTCGGTATCTTGGACAGCTTTGATTTAGGCCAACAATCCAATACTCACGCGATTCACTTGTATAGTGAAGCCGCTAAACTAGCCTACGCCGACCGTGCACTTTACGTGGCAGACAACGATTTTGTTTCCATGCCGGTAATGGAGTTAATCGATCCGGTCTATTTGGCAGATCGTGCGAAGTTGATATCGATGAGCACCGCCATGCCTGAGGCGCGTGCCGGTGAACCGCCCTGGCAACACACACAACGATATGCACCGGACAATCAAGACGAACGGCCCGGCACTAGTCATTTCAGCATTGTCGATCAACATGGCAATGCCCTTTCCATGACGACCACCATTGAAACGGGGTTTGGCAGCCGCTTAATGGTGCGCGGGTTTTTACTAAATAACGAGTTAACCGATTTTTCCTGGGAACCGCGGAAAGAAGGGAAACTCGTGGCGAATCGTGTTGAAGGCGGCAAACGACCACGTAGTTCAATGGCACCGACCATCGTATTTAACCACGCTGGTGAACCCTACATGCTGATCGGTTCACCGGGTGGCAGCCGCATCATCAACTATGTTGCTAAAACACTGGTTGGTGTATTGGACTGGAATATGGACATTCAAGAGGCTATCAATCTGGGGCACTTTGTTAATCGTAACGGCGTGACGGACTTGGAGCAAAATACCGATGCGGTTAACTGGGCAGCAGATTTACGCGCCCTGGGTCATGAAACCAAAGTAAGAGATTTAAACAGTGGCTTGCATGGTATCGTGATAACAAAAAATGGATTGGTCGGTGGCGCCGATCCGCGCCGCGAAGGATTGGTGCTCGGCGACTAGAATAAATACTCCGAGGCTTAATCGATTTATCGTTTAGGATAAAGAACAAGCTGCGTACAACGAAACAAAGCCAGGGTTTTACCGGTAGATTCGCTCGTGACCGACGCATCCCACAGATGGGTACTACGCCCTAGATGTGACGCCGTTGCCTCACAGTGCAACACACCTTCGGTAGCCGTGGATAAAAAGTTGCTTTTCAACTCAACCGTGGTAAAACCTTCTGCGCTGTCTGGCAAGTGTGCGATACAACCGTAACCACACGTCGTGTCCGCTAGAGCGACTAGGGTCGCCGCATGAAGAAAACCGTTGGGCGCCAGAAATTGCGGTTGGATTTGCAGACTACTCGTTAGCCTGCCCGATTCAATATGTGAAAAGGTAATCCCGAACAAGTCGGGTAAGTAGTTACGGCCTCGCTCGTTGAGTTGTGCGAGGGTTAAACAAGGTTTTGCATTCATGCTCGCGTTAGGGAGACTCTGATTTATTCAGAGTTTCCCTTGATACATGGATGCATCGACAAAATCAACAACCACTAGGTGTTGATTTTGTGAGAAAAACGAAAATCACATTTTTCGTTTTTCGTGCTCTGAATATTCATGGATGAATATTCAGAGCTTCTTAAAATCACGCGAGCATGAACACAATAGCAAAATGCGGCGTTGACCTAGCAGGATTAAGCGGCGGTAGGAAGCGCATCGCCGGTTTCCATAGCCGGTCGTTCCGTCTTTACGGCACTCACCTTGACGGCGGTCGCCCGTTGAATGGCCAACTTACCATCGACCACTTGCGCAATTTGATGGCGGCCTTCGATACCAAGATCGCGCAATAAGTAATCCGGCAATACGGACAATTCATTAATCGCCTTTCGGCGAACATACCAGTTTTTTAAGTTGCTCAACATTGTGACACCCCTATTAAAGTTTAAAGATAAAGAATTCCGAAAAATCGCGTCGTTTTCGATTTTGTCGTAGAAAGCATATAACGTAATCATCACCGCACCTCGCTGAATCATGATCGATACCGTCTAACTAAACCCTTGCTACCCGCTTATCCAATAATGGTCAAAATCAGGGTAAGAATCGTAATAGCGCCAACAAAAGACGCGCCTACCATTACATGCATTTTATTGGTCATTTCGTTTGTCATCGTAGCCTTCCTAAACGTAGTTAAGTAAATCGAAAATTGTGCAACGCACCATTAATCTGACGCGCACTATATTGATTTAACTGCTTGTGATCAAACGATTTATTTTCATATAATACATGAGTTAATATTCATGTATCTATAACATTGGGTAACATTCGTTTTCCACCCATCTCTGCCCTGCGGGCACTCGAAGCGGCGGCACGTCATCTTAGCTATACCAAAGCGGCGCAAGAACTGCATATCACCCAAAGTGCAGTCAGCCACCAAATTCGCCACGCCGAAGAGTTGTGGGGGTTAAAACTGTTCGAACGACGTGGACGTAGGGTCATATTGACCCCAAACGGACAAACCCTGGTGCCGATTGTGCGTAGTTTTATTACCGGCCTGACCTCGGCCATTGAGGAACTCAAGGGCGAGGACCGGCGTGAATCCTTACGCGTTAGTCTGTTGCAATCGTTTGCGTTTAAGTGGCTGGTACCGAGACTAGGGCGTTTTAATCAACGCCACCCGGACATCGATGTGTGGATATCGACGACGGAGGAGTTGGTCGATTTTTCACTGGACAATGCCGACATGGGTATACGGCTCGGTCAGGGCAACTGGCCGGAATTGCATGTCACAGCGTTGCTTAGGGAATATGTCTTTCCGGTATGCAGTCCGCATTTGCTGGAAGAATTAGGTACTCCCTCTCGGCCCGAAGATTTATTCAATTATCCGCTTCTACGGCGCAGTGCTATGGACATTTGTCCGCGTTGGCGTGACTGGTTTCGCGATGCAGGGATTAATATTAAGCGCATACCAAAAGGCACTAAATTTCCCGATACCAGCATGGCAGTACAAGCCGCTCTGGACGGGCAAGGTGTCGCGTTGGCCCGCAGCGCCCACGTCGGCGATGACTTACGTAACGGCCGGTTGGTCAAACTGTTTAATGTTTATAGCGAATCCAGTGTAAAGTATTTTGTTGTTTGCCCGCGGGGAAAAGAGAACGACCCATCGATTGTTGCGTTTACGGAGTGGTTATTGGAAGAAGCACGCATCGCCCAGGCCGAATTCGATGAGATTGTCGCTAATGACTTAAAACATCGATAGTTAAATTTTCTTAATCTGGTGTACCGGCCGCTTCGGATAGCAGCCATTCCCGAAAGGCTTTTATATTTGGCCGATCGGCCGTGCCTTGTGGACAGACAATGTAATAAGCATAATCCGCTGGTAAACGTAGTTCGAAAGGTCGCACCAGCCGCCCCGAACGCAACTCGTTCGCTGCCAATACACCACGCGCTAGAGCAACCCCATGACCCTCCACGGCTGCTTGGATCGCCATGCCTGAGTCCGTAATCACCGGACCGCGGCTGGGGTCGACTCCTTTAACACCCGCCGCTAACAACCAGGTTTGCCAGTCACCGTATCTGTCGTCATGTAACAGAACATGATGTTTTAAATCTTGCGGTTTGCGCAAAGCGTGCCGGCCTTTCATGAGCTGCGGACTGCACACTGGAAAAATATCGTCCGCCATCAGGCGTTCGGAGAACAGGCCAGGATACTTGCCCCTACCATAGCGAATTCCCACATCAACCCCGTCATCGCCAAAAGTACTCAACTGAGCGGATGGGCTAATCAAAATGTTGATATCGGGGTGTCCATTAAGGTATCGACCTAAACGAGGAATCAGCCAACTCGCGGTAAAGGAAGGCAGCGCAGACACTGTTAACGCGTTAGGTTCTTCCGTGTCCAACAGTCGCCGAGTTGCCTCATGCAAAGTTTCAAAAGCCTGTTTGACCGCGGGAAGATAATCCAATCCTTGTTCGGTTAGTGCTAACTCCCGGTTGCTCCGATGAAACAACTTTGTTCCCAGAAACTCCTCCAACGACTTAATCTGATGACTAATCGCAGCCTGTGTCACATGCAACTCATCCGCGGCGCGGGTGAAACTCAAATAACGCGCCGCTGCTTCGAATGCCCGTAATGAACCGAGTGGCGGCAATCTAGCCATAGATTATTTTTTCTAATGAGTAGTATGAATATTGATCGTTTGAAGTCATTGGAGAACCGCTATATTTTAACGCTGATGTCACTTTCATGAGATACGACATTTTAATTCAGATTATTTTTATTAAGGAGAACCGGTAATGTCAATAACTAATATTTGTGTAGATGAACTGCGGGTTGGGCCCGAAACCAGGCTTTCTCTTGCGGACAAGATAGTGATGGTTCTAAAACGTGCTGCCTGCACACTGGACGAGTGGCAGCGGCGCCGCGTCGAACGCCGACACTTATTATACCTGGATGACTATCTGCTGAAAGATATCGGTATCAGCCGCGCGGATGCAGAATTCGAAGCGCGAAAACCGTTTTGGAGGAAATAGTAATCTGGCGGTCGGCCACCGACGATCAATTGTCAGCAACCAGAAATATGCCACAATGAATACTGGCCGCCGATAGCTAAGTGCTGAGAGCAGCCATGAATGGTGAAATACTGTGCGTTGCCTTTCACTGAAGAGAAAGTGGGCAGCAGTGTTTATCCTGCTGCCCATAAACGATCACTACTCGTCTTTGGCGCCTTCAACCTCAAAGGTCAACGCCATTTCATCACCGATGGCAGGTAAGCCGTAATTCACACCGAAATCGGACCGTTTAATACTGGTGCTGGCATCGAACCCACAAGTCCATTTTTTGTTGAACGGATGTTCACCGCAATTCACACTGCTCACCGCTAGCGATACAGGTTTAGTCACTCCGAGGATGGTGAGATCGCCGTCGATAGAACTCAACGCGTCACCCTCCCAGCTTACATTCGTGGACTTGAAGGTGATCTCGGGAAACTCTGCAACATTTAAAAAGTCTGGCGAACGCAAATGGTCATCCCTCTCATCGTGACCGGTATCGATGGAAGATGCGTCAACGGTCACTTCGACCGATGCAGATTTTCCTTCCGGGTCATAGGTAAAACTTCCCGTCGTACTATCGAATTTTCCGGACATGGTTGAGAATCCCAAATGGTTAATAGTAAAACTGGGATAGGTGTGGCCAGGATCAATAGTGTAGTTCTCCGCCATTGCTGTGGATATTGGCAATACACCCATCGCCGTTACAATTACTATTTTTTTCATCGCTATGCCTCCGTGAGGGTTGTTAAGATTGTTTTCGCTTTCCTTATTAACCAAGATAACCGGACTCATCCTTAAGTAACCAGACAGAAAGAATGGCAAGCCCCGCCACAACAAAAGCAGCGCCCACCCACAAAACCGTTTTTAAAATGCGCGGATAACCCTCGGGCAACGGAAGTCGTACCGCCAAGGGAACAAAAGCCAGGATTGCCAGCGCAATCCACGGTAATTTAGCCAAGACCATGCCGCCCGAACCCAACAAACCGGCAATCAATGCAGCGGGGTAAGTCATTACCGGTTCCAGCCGCAGATCAGACCAGATCAAGACAAGCAACAAGATGGCGCCTGAAGCCGCAGCGAGAGCCAGACTGAGTTGGCCGAGTAATGCCGACGCTCCCATGATGACCGCAATACCCGTGCCCGCACCTAAAGCTACCGATGCCGCACCCGCTCGCAAGGATTCTTTACGCAAACCATGCACAGTGGCTACCAACCAACAGGTATAAACACCACTACCAATAAGTGTCGCTAACTTTGTCGCGTCCGCTCGTTTTAATAATGTCCAGAACACCCAGACAAAAGCGCCTACCGATAACACAACCAGCACTATACCCGCCCCTTTGCCGGCTTTCTTACCGGTAGAAAAGAACGCACCGGCTATGGCTGCAATCACTCCACAGACAATAATTTTTCGTGCTGCGGTCATGGGAACAAATTGCAGACCGTTAACCAACAATACACCGGCGATAAAACCGGCAATCATGCCGGCACCAGTCCAAACCGGGCCGGTCGGTTTTAACAATAGTCCGACGACGAGCGCTACGACAAATGGCAACGCGCCCTGGACTTCAGGCCGGCTGAGAATATCCTCCATAGGTGTAAAAGACTACTAAAGAAAACGAAAAGTTCCTTACATACTAACAACTAACAAGGTAACGTAAGCGTGCCTCGCTATTCCAGACTGGAAATAATCTTATGATGGAAATCCTTACCGGAAAATCGGCATAGTTCCTGTAATCCAGTCGGACTGGTAACGTTGATCTCAATCAGCTTACCACCGATGACATCGATACCACTGAAAACAATACCTAGTTCTATCATATCTTGCTTTAGTGCTGCACAGATTTCCAAATCATACTCATCTAACTCGGTTGGATGCGCAGTTCCTCCTGCATCGAGATTATTCAACTCAACGCCTTCGGCGTGAACGCGCAGAATGCCACCTAATGGTTCACCATGCAATAACAAAATTCTTTTGTCCCCTTCCTTTGCCTTTGGTAAATATTCTTGCACTTTTATCCATCGTGATTCATGGTGGGTTATTTCACCTATTGATTGGGTGATATTCCCATTCTCCTTTGACAAAAACAAAATGCCTTCCCCACCGTGACCATCTAAGGGTTTCAAGACAATACGGCCGTGTTCTTGTAAAAACGAAACAATGTCACCTGCACGTCGTGCAATCAAAGAGGCTGGGGCATATGACGCATATTTCAATGCTGCCAATTTCTCATTCCAATCACGGATGGAGGACGGTCGATTTATCACCCGAGTCGTGTCGGGCAATAAATCGAGTAATAGAGTCATGTAAATATATGTGCGGTCCACCGGCGGATCGGTTCGGACGAATACCAAATCCATACCGCCCAAATCCAACAAAGATTGTTGGTGAACAGTAAATGGGCGATCAACATCCGCATGAACATCAACACGGTTGACACGACTCATCACACAATTGTCGCGGATAAAAACATCGCGCTGATCTATGTAATACACCTCATGACCACGATCATGAGCAGCCAGCATAAGATAATACGTCGTGTCTTTATACGCCTTGACCTTTTCCAGTGGGTCCATGACAAAGGCGATCTTCATCGGTGAGAACTCCGACTATAAAACGCTAGAAAACTAACGACTAATGTACACGCCGTCTGCGGCGATTTCTTCTGCCTCGCGGTTGCTCTTGTTCCAAAACATCCCGATAGCACAAACTGCGTGCGCCGTCGGACATTTTACCCAGGCGTGTCTCAATCGTATCGATATCGGGTTTGGGTCCCGGTGAAGTCGTATCCAGGGCATCGCGCATTCGCCTGATATGTCCTGGTGTAGTACCGCAACAACCGCCGATGATGCGCGCGCCGGCGTCACGCGCAAGACAAGCGTAATCGGCCATCAACTCGGGTGTGCCGTCGTAGCGAATCGCGCCATCCTTGAATTCTGGAATACCACAGTTAGCTTTGGCAACCAGAATACTGTCGGTGCGGTCTGTGTGGATTTGCATTATAGCCGCTGCCACCTCAGACGGCCCCACACCACAATTAGTGCCATAGGCCACCGGCGCCGGCGACAATTTTGCGCAAATATTTGCCAGCGTCACTGGTGTAATTCCCATCATGGTACTGCCGTTGGTATCGAAACTTAAAGTCGACACAATGGGTAAATCCGTAACCGATGCACCCGCGATAGCTGCTTCGAGTTCCTCTTTAGAAGACAGGGTTTCTAACCACAAAACGTCAACACCACCCTCCGCCAAAGCCGCCGCCTGCTCGGCGAACGCCTGTTTACCGTCTTCAAAACTGAGTTCCCCGACCGGTTCGAATATTTCACCCGTGGGCCCCATGGATCCCGCAACAATAATCGGCCGGCTATGCTTACCCGCTTCCTGTCTCGCAATATGTGCCGCACTGATATTGAGTTCGCGTACACGATCTTGGGCGTTGTGTAGTTTGAGCCGGTAACGGGAACCGCCAAATGTGTTTGTCAGAATAATATCCGAACCTGCTTCGAGAAATTCCCGATGCAACGAAGCGACACGGTCGGGATGATCGATATTCCACAATTCGGGTGCGTCACCCGAGACCAAGCCCATATTGAAATAATTAGTGCCGGTAGCGCCATCCGCCAGAAGATAGGAGCGCTCGTTGAGCAGATCGACAAAACGTGTATTCATAGTCAGACAAAAAGACTCAAAGCGATTGCGTCAATAATAACATGTGCCCAGTGCACGAACGGGGATTCGTCACAAATGCAGTATCTTGCCGTTTGGATGTATCACATCACACCTTATTGACGGATCGTGGCCGGGTGATGAATCGACTGTCGCTAGATGCGCGGCGTTAATTGATTCTAGTTTTTCCATCAGCTCTTGTGGGTGTGGATGTTGTATTCGAATCTGATGTAATCGAAAGCTGAAATCCTGCATGGTGCTAGCCGGGTGTGGCCCATCGGGCCATTGAATAACCAGCGGTAGTGTCCCGTTTTCAGGTAATGAACCGTCATCCCGCACACTGATGATCCAACTCAACGTTCCTCGTGTCATTTCGATCGGCTTGCCAAGATCAATCCCGGCAGCTTGTGCCTTTTTCAGCGTGCTTTTAATATCCTCGGTACGTATTATCCAAGCGATAGGCTTGGGACCATTGGACAAAGTTTGTTGTTGTACAGAACTGTCCAACCCGAACCAACGCGACCGGGCTGGGGCCGGCACGCCAGGATCAACCGCGATAACTTCCAGATAAGTGTCATTACCCAAACTCATTAGACAGTTGTGAGTCCCCATTAGCGGATGTTTCCCACCTGCCGGCACGTCCACACCTAGTACCGATTTGATGTGGGCCACACCTTCATCAAGATTTAACGCGCCAATGGCGATGTGGTCGAATTGATGTTGCGTTGACAATTGCTAATTAAAAGCGTAATCAAAGACTATTTTAATACGTGGTTAGTAGTAAATCGCCTCTCGTGGTAACCTTTTAGACCAATTCGGGTTAATGCCACCACCCTAATAGTCTTGTTATCTCGAACCTCTTTAAATCACTACAACATACCAAAATGCCGGAATGCTCTCGCGCGAATCTTCCTTGTGTTTTTTGCATGCCACACACTACCTCTTTCTATCGCGGACACGGGTACTGTTTGGAATGCGTTACGTTCGCCAGGCCATGTCGCTTTGCTGCGTCATGCTATTGCACCCGGAACAAGTGATCCTCAAAATTTTGCACTTGGTAATTGTGATACACAACGCAATCTCTCCGATGAAGGACGTGAACAAGCAATGCATATTGGTGAGCGCTTTCGCGCAAACGGAATAGAAACGGCACAGGTATTCTCAAGCCAGTGGTGCCGTTGTTTGGAAACAGCGAGATTACTCGGATTGAGTCCGGTAGAGGAGTTACCGGCATTAAATTCATTCTTTCAACAACCTGAACTCCGCGATAGTCAAATGAGCGCGATTAAATCATGGCTTTCAAACCAACTCCTTAACTCACCAACGGTTCTTGTGACACACCGCGTCAATATCAGTGCATTGACTGGCGTCTATCCAACGTCAGGAGAACTAGTGGTTATACGTTGGTCGGACAATAATAAAATGACGATTGTGGGCACAATACAAACCGATTAACCGGAAAATCAAATTCAGCATCGACGAATAGTCCAGCTTGCTGGCCTGCGTATCCCGACACAGTAATTGTGTGATCTGGTTCACAGCTTCACATGACCTCAACGACTATACTGAAACCTCTCCTTCTCAGAGAGTTGGGGGTGGTCTCAGGAAACGTAGCCGAAAAATCCGGGGGGATCGAAATGGCTACAGGTTTTGTATAGGGATGTACCGGAGCACTTCGCCAGGAAAGGCGGGGTGCTCCATTTTGATTTTGCGTAACACTATGATTCCAAAGCGGTACAACGAATAAGCAACCGGCTGTGCCCGGTGAAATCATTAATGGGATAGTGCAACGTAAAACGGTTATCCCATAACACTAAATCACCCTGCGCCCATCGATGTCTAAAGGTAAACTCTGGTTTAGAGATGTGACGGGCAAGAAAATCAATTAACGGCCAGCTTTCATCTTCGGTCATATTCACAAAACGCGTAACAAACATTCGATTAATATAGATTCCCTTTCTTCTTGTCACTGGATGTTGCCGGATCGCGGGATGCGTCGCTGTTTGTTCCGGGTGATCAGGCCGACCGGGGCCGTCATAGCTGTGCACGGCTTTGAGTCTGTTCAACAAAGTCTTCATTCCGCTGCTAAGTGCATCATAAGCCGTGATGGTATTAGCAAATCCTGTATCCCCACCTACGGGAGGAATGACTTTTGCGTGCAATGCCGAAACGTATCCCGCCGGTTTTTGGAACGTCACATCGGCATGCCAATCCGACCCACCGAACAGTCTTTCGCCGTCTGGTTCTTTGCGCATTTCAAGCACTTCTTCAATACCATCAGCATATAACACACCTTCATCCGCATGATGGCTAAACAACGGTCCAAAATACGCTACGAGCTCACGCAGTTGTTTCGCGGACAAAGACTGTCCCGTAACCACTACGACTAGATGCCGATCAAGCATTTCTCGAAGATATGACGCGACGACATTCATGTTCTTGGACTGAATTCGAAGCCCGTCGATACGTACGCCTAGATGGGGTGTGAAAAATTCTTCGTTTAAATGATTTTTGTTCATAACCAAAAGCGTTACTTGTACGTATGTTATTCTCGTACGTTAAATACCACAAACAGAGCCCGTGGACTCGTCACCGATTAAATTATGTCATGTCTGTTGAGTAAGAGATTCAGTGGCAAGTGGCTGTTGCTCTGTCCAACGCTTATTCAAATATTCGTTACAAATGCGTGGGCGGATGATGACGATTCTCTTCTGCTCATGCTGCCTGCGATTATAGCTGGTGCAGAAAACTCAACGGATGGTCCACCGGGCTCCGGCGGTCAGTGTGCGATACCGATGGAAGCCCGCGAGGAAAATACGTCCAATCCGGATCATGTCATCGGCAATGGAACAGCCCAAAGTTGTACTAGTGCGGCTGTAGTAGCAGCAGTCGCTCAAGGCGGCATCATTACGTTCAACTGCGGTGCGTCGCCGGTTGAAATTCAGATGCAGGAAACGGCGAAAATATTTAACAATACCGGTCCTAAAACAGTTATCGATGGTGGAAACAAAGTCACTCTTAGCGGTGGTGGTGCACGACGAATTCTGTACATGAACACTTGCGATCAAAACCAAGTCTGGACAACGCCCCATTGCCAAAACCAGGATCATCCTCAACTCACCGTACAAAATCTCACATTTAAAAACGGAAATTCCAAAGCGGAAACAACATTCGACGGTGGTGGTGCAATTTGGGTCAGAGGTGGTCGATTTAAAATCATCAACTCGCGATTTGAAAATAATGTTTGCGCCGATACCGGGCCCGATGTTGGCGGTGCTGCGGTGCGAGTACTGAGCCAATACCAGGGACTGCCTGTCTACGTTGTCAAAAGCACCTTTGGCGGCGGCCAAAACAAGAGTAATGTTTGTTCCAATGGTGGTGGTCTGAGCAGCATCGGTGTCTCGTTTACCGTCATTAATTCATTATTTAGTCACAACAAAGCTATTGGTAATGGTGCCAATCCTGCACGACCGGGCGCACCCGGCGGCGGCAGCGGTGGGGCGATTTACAACGACGGAAATACGTTTCACTTGAAACTATGTGGCACCATCATCACCAAGAATACAGCGAACGAAGGCGGTGGCGCCATCTTTTTCGTCAGCAACGATCGAAGTGGAACCCTCAGCATCGACCAATCAACACTCACACAAAACCCCAGTGCAGGTTTTGAGACACCCGGCTTTCCGGGAATCTTCTATCTCGGAAAAGACAACCCGATAATCACTAACTCGACAATCGAGTAATTACCCGCACTATATGGTGGTTATCACCACCGTAATAAAAATTGTGAACTAGTTCACAGACATTTGCGCCGAAAAAGAAAACAATTCGCAACCATAAAATATTAGTTGGTGTTTGCGGTAAACACGCGGACACTCATTCACCATTCGCTAGTCTCAGCGAGACACGGGAAAAGGAGTAAGGAGGTTGTCGATGTTGTCAAGGAACGTCGTAATTCTATCGCAAGTTTTTTTTATCGGTTTGTTGTTGGCAATTCAGGGGAATTCGCAAGCAGCCGATGTGGACGATTGTGTCAAGATGGCAAAAAACGGTTTGCGCGAGGTCGCCGAAGACCGGGCCGACCGTTTCACCGGTAAAGTCAGCGAGGCGGCCGCCCGTTGCCGTGGTGGCGATAAAGCGGCTAAATACCGTGATACGCCGTGGGTGGATTGGTCGAATTATTGGGCTACCGGCGACGCATCAACCAAAAAACAAGGTCGTGAGGCCAAGACAAAACTTGGCAAACATCTAAAACCCGATGGCCGTGGTATCGACGGCAGTCTGCTGGATCTCGAGTATCAACGAATCGAGCTAATTAAATTTAATCTGTTCGATAACTACACCTACGAAACCTATGTAAAAGGCCTGGGTGGAAAACCCGGTTCGGTGGTCAACCGCTGGCGGGAGATGCGTTTGGATAGCGACCATCCCGACTATGCAAAAGTAGGCGGAGACGGCGAACAACAATGCAGCGGTAAACTCATTCGCTACCGAACTACGGATGGAATTTGCAACGATGTCAACAACCCCAAGATGGGTTCGGCGGGAACTTATTTTACGCGCAATGCCGAATTCGAGGCGACCTACCCCCGGTTAGCCCGCGAACACGGCAACGAACTTGCCATCAATCGTCACAGCGATCCAGAAAACGGTTTTCGTCTCGATCTGCTAAAACCCGATCCTCAATTAATCAGCCGCAAGTTATTTACACGAAAACAAACTACGGATAACGAATGTAATGAAGGGCTAGGCAAACCGGATTACGCACCGGACGCCGAATGCGACTATCAAAAAGCACCGTTCTTTAATGTGCTGGCCGCATTTTGGATTCAGTTCATGACTCATGACTGGTTTTCGCATTTAAAAGAGGGACATAACAAACCCCAACTTGTGTCCGCTGGTTGCGATTCGGATGAGGCACGTGGTTTAGGTTGCCGCGAGGATGACCAGATCGAAGCCGCTCTATTTGCCGACGATGGCACGCCGTCCACATTTAATTACGCAGGAAAAGAGTATTTAAAGCGCGCTTACAAAACTACACAAAACTTTAATACCGCGTGGTGGGATGCATCGCAAATCTACGGTTATGACCAGGTATCTGCGAAACGCGTGATTCGCGATGCAAACGACAATGCCAAACTGAGTCAGCCCGATGGTTATCTGCCATTGATTGATGACTGCGCCCCTGACTGTCCAGTTCAACCACAATGGCGCAATCAAGAGTCCGCCGCTTTTCCAGACAACTGGAATATTGGTTTGAGTTTTTATCACAACTTATTTGTGCGTGAACACAACAGTTTTGTCGATGTCTTCCGGCACATGCAACAAAACTTCGCAGAAGACGATTCCGGCTTGCGTCACCCTGATCGGCCGGATGAGGTGATTACCTATGCCGAGGTCAGTGACGAAGAAATCTATCAGGCAGCGCGTTTGGTGGTATCCGCCATGATTGCCAAAATCCATACTGTCGAATGGACACCGCAGTTGTTGTACGACGAACCCTTATATCGTGGCATGAACGCCAACTGGTTCGGTTTGTTTAATCATGAGGAAGACAATGTATCGGTAGTTTTGCGTTCCATATTCGACCGTGACAAAAACAAACTCAGCCGTTGGTCCAGCCGTATGGCACGCAAACTGGGTTTGAGGGGTAGAGATGACAAATCGAACGCGTGGTATTCGGTACTCGCATCCGGCGCCGGTATTTTCGGTCTTAATAACACGCGCTACAAAGGAAAACTATGGTGGAAACGGGATGCCTGGGACTTGAGTAATCCTGATGACGTCAACGGTGGTATCAATCACTTCGGCTCGCCATTCAACTTTCCGGAAGAATTCACCACGGTTTATCGCCTACACCCATTGGTACCTGACTTAATCGAGTATCGCGAATCGGATTCGCCCAACGACATCAAACTCAAAATCCCAGTGGTCAAAACGGCTCGTAGTGGTTCAACCCAAGAAATACGTGAACGTGGTTTGGAAAACTGGGCTTTAAGCATGGGCCGGCAACGTCTTGGGCTGTTGCATTTGAACAACCATCCTGCGTTTTTGCAAAACCTGGATATGCCACATCTGAACACGCCTACCAAGAAGATCGACGTGGTAGCGCTAGACATCATACGTGATCGTGAACGTGGAGTGCCCCGTTATAACGAGTTTAGACGTCAGATCGGTTTGAAGATGCTGAGTAGTTTCGACGACTTCATCGATCAACGTCTGCCAGCCGATAGCGAAGCACGCAAACAACAAATGGAAACCGTTGCGCAAATGCGTGAGATTTACGGTACGCATATTTGTGACGCCGGCAAGATCATCAGCCGTGTACAAAAAGATGCAAATCGCGAGTACATCAATGATTGTCTAGGGTATCCGGATGGAACACGTGTGGACAACATCGAAGATGTGGATATGGTGGTCGGCTGGTTAGCGGAATACACGCGTCCACATGGTTTTGCCATCGCCGAAACCCAATTTCATATTTTCATTATCAATGCATCGCGACGTTTATTCAGCGACCGCTTTCTCACCTCCAGTTTTCGTCCGGAATTTTATTCCCAACTCGGATACGACTGGGTGATGAACAACGGTCCGCTGACCGATTGCCCGTATGACTTGGAAATGGGAAAAGACGACAAAGCCATGTGCAATGAACCCGGGTTGTCCAATGGACACAAAATTCCGGTATCGCCGTTAAAACGCGTCATGTGGCGCAACATGCCGACGTTACAGGACGAGTTGATTCATATCGTTAACGCATTCGATCCTTGGGCACGTGATCGTGGTGAGTATTACTCCCTGGCATGGACACCGCGCCGTGATGCCCAGTCCGATCCTGCGTTCCCACAAAACCACACCGCATCCCAGTAGTTGTGGCTTGTAATTACACGTTTAAGCGGGGTAACGGACTATGGCATTAGCAAACTTGATCGGCAAAGGAGTTTCTGCGGGCATGCAATCCGCATTGCCAGGTAGTCACAACGATGTCAGACATCTACAACTTGGGCAAGAGTCGATCGGCGAACACGAACAAGCGATCACCGATCAAATGATTACATCAATAAAGGCAATTAGCCGGCAACGCCATCCCGATGGCGTAGTAAAACGTTTTAACCAGAGTAAAGGTTTGGGTTGTTTCGACGCGCGTTTCGAAGTTAATCCGGATTTGCCAGCGAATCTGAAGAATGGTGTTTTTGCACACCAACGTTCTTATCCCGCCCGCATCCGTTTTGCCAATGCCACGCATGAGGACGATAACAAAAAAGATTTTCGGGGCATGTCCATAAAAGTCTCCGGTATCGAAGGTAAAAGCCTTTGGGGCGAAGACGGAACTCAGGACTTTGTACTTAACAGCCACCCTGCCCTGTTTGCTGCTACCCCCGAGCACTTCCTGGATTTTATTGAGGCCACGCGAAATGGCCGGACTTGGGTTTATTTCATTAGTCCTTCACACTGGTATTCACTAAAAATCGTGTTGAATGGGCGGAAAAAAATTGCCAGTCCGTTTGATATTAACTACTTCAGCACCACACCTTATCGATTCGGAGCGGATGAGTCAGTAGCAGTCAAATATGCAGTCACACCTTGTTCGACTTATAAAAGCGAGTTACCTAATACTGCTGACCGCAATTATTTGTCTGGGGCGATGAGACAACATTTGGAAAACAGCGATGTTTGTTTCGATTTCAAGGTTCAATTCCAAAAGGACGCGGAGAACATGCCAATAGAGGACGCAGCCGTCGTCTGGGACGAATCCGAATCACCCTTCATCAGTGTGGCTAAGCTCAAGATCAGCAAACAAGACTTTCTTAGTGAACAAGCTGTCACACGTTTTGAAAACATGAGTTTTAATCCGTGGCAATCGCTGCCGGAACACAAACCCATCGGTGGCATCAACCGCGTGCGCGGTGCAGTGTATGCGGCAATGTCGGAGTTTCGTCAATACGAAAACCAGGCACGGACGGCCCCAAAGAGTTGAACATATCAAGGAGGATAGTGGTGTGCACAAGACAGTAAAAGGATGGTTAGGAAAATCACGCGGCGAACTGGACGAAGTATATCGTCAGGCGAATCCGGGTGATATTCCTGACGGTGATACCCATGGCACCGCCATCGCCGTGGCTTTTGGTTCCGGATATTCCAAAATTGTTGCCGCCATAGCGCGACTGTTCGCATGGCAGGGAAAAGTTTTCGATTTATTTACCAGCGACAAACAAAGTGGCGTGCTAATCAACAAAATTACACCATTTAGCGCTTCGTTTATCGTGGCGAAAGTCTACCGTGATGCGAGCTGGCTGGATGGCAAAGAAACCATCGTCATCGATTATTCCGGCACTTCATTCGTCGCCAAAAAAATCCGTGACGAAATCCGCGAAGTAGAACCGGGCGTCTATCTCGGCAAAGTGTGGTGGGGTAAAAAACGCATATTGGATTTTGCACTGACACGATCTGGATAGAAAACAAGATCTAATTCTTGACGAAGACTTGAATAATTGTCATTTCGAGCAACGCGAGAAATCTTTTTTAAATACGTCTCATCAATCGACAAAAATAAGATTTCTCCCGGAGTTTATCCTGAGCCCGTTGGCGGGCGTGAGGAATCGAAACGACAGAACTAATGCAGACAATATTTCACTAATCTTTAGTCGACAAGGAAGCGACGAAAATGCAAACGCAAAACGAAAACCACCCGGGCGCCGCCAAAACGCATAGAAATTGGTGGTGCTGGATCAGTCGCGGCTTCAAACTGATAATGTTGCTGGTTTTCCTCCTTGTGTTGACGCTCGCTGCGTACGCCGCAATCCGGTTTTTACCTAACCGTGCGGTTACCTACGATAATATGGAGGACCATTTCAAGTACGGCACCACCGGCGGTGATCAGGTGACAGGCATTCCCTACTGGATCTGGCAAGCCATGCCATTGGTCTGCGCCGACACGTTAAAAAGTATTGTTCGCAACCGGCTCGCTCCCGACTACCTCGAGCGCGTCAATACTTACGGTACGGGTCCCGACGAACCGGCCAAACGACGGGCGCTGTCACGGGAAGGATACAAAGCCATCGGTTTTCTATACGAAAAAGACGAAAACGGACAAGAACTGGATTTGCCTATCGGATTGTCCAAACGCCGGGTGTTGGGGTTGGATCGTACTTACATCAACTGCGCTATCTGTCACACCAGCACTGTTCGTAAATCTCCGGAAGATTCTGGTGAATTAGTATTGGGGATGCCGGCCAATCTGTTTAGTCTTTACGATTTTGAGCAGTTTATTTTTCAGTGTGGCAAGAACGGTAACCCAACGCGAATTCCGCAAATCGACTTCGTTTCCGAGATCGAGAGTCTCGGCGGCGATTTGGGTTTAATCGACCGTTATATTGTTTATCCCCTAGTTATCTCCACCCTGCGCGACATCGTACAAGTCCTGGAAAACGTCGGAGGTTTCTCGGCGCGGCAACCGAATTGGGGACCGGGACGAAACGATACCTTTACCAATAACAAAGTGTTTTCCTTTGGATACGATTGGCGCAAACACATACCGGACTGGAACAAAACCGGCCGAGTCGATCCCGAGGGACTGGGCATTGTGGACTGGCCATCGACCTGGCTGCAGGGTCTGCGCAAAACCCGTTCGGACGGAAAACCCATGCAATTGCATTGGGACGGTAACAACGATCGTGTAGAAGAACGTAACCTGAATGCTTCCATGGCCACCTCCGCGCTGCCTCCGGCTATCGATCATGAATCCATCGAATGTATCGAGCAGTGGCTGGAAACACTGGAACCACCTGCATATCCCTTTGATATCGATATGGACTTAGCCAAACAAGGAGAACCGGTGTACCGTCAATATTGTGCGGATTGTCATGGTCTAAATGGCCGTGACTTTACAGGCAAATACGTTGGCTTTGTCACACCCATTGATGAAATAAAAACCGACCGCTATCGTCTGGACAACTACACCGAAGAGCTTGCTCTTAATATGGCGGCGACTTTTGCGGGGAAAGAGCGTGAACAAAAACGTCACGACTGCCCGGGCGGCTCGATTTATGAACCGCCGGCGGCACAGGAAGTAAAAATCACCTCCGATATGACCAACGCCGAAAAACGGCTTGCGGCGATGCGCGAAGAGGAAAACACCTATCGCTATAAACACTATCGAAAGACCAACGGCTATGCGAACGCACCATTGGATGGCATTTGGTTGCGTGCCCCATATTTACACAACGGATCCGTGCCGACGTTGAAAGATCTACTTGAATCCTCATACCAACGACCAGAAACATTTTATCGGGGTAACGACGTATACGATCCAGTCAATGTCGGATTTCTGTCAACCGAATCTCACAGTGTCGATGGTAAACCATTTTTTAAATTCGACACTTCGATTCCCGGCAATAGTAATCAAGGACACGAGGGCCGGAAATACGGGACTCTGTTATCCGCCGACAAGAAACGGGCTTTGCTCGAATACCTGAAAACTTTCTAGGAGAACGTTCTGGACCACGGAGGGCTCGATTAAATGGCTGGTCGATCTAAAAAAAGAAAGCTGAAAATTGTGTTACCGATTTTACTGCTGGTCGTCGCAATCGGTGGCTACGTCGCTTGGGATCGCGGTTTTCGTGAGCACCCGCAACCGGATTGGGTAACACAGGATGAGGCCACCCGCTTTATGTACGGTTCAATCGGTGCAGAGTGGGACGCCGGTTTACCCTATTGGGTGCTCTATGTATTGCCGCGCATGTTTCCGGAAAAACTACCGGGTTCGGGGGGATTAGCCTCGCTGGGTTTTCCATGGGAGCAAGGCATGGACTTGCCCATTGGTTTTACCCAAAAAACCATCGGCTTCCCCCGTGTTGCGAATAATTGTGCTATTTGCCATACCACACGATACCGCGCATCGCCGGATGCCGACCCGGTATTCGTCCCTTTGGGTCCGGGCCAAACCAGCAATATTCAGGGATTTCTCAAATTCATGATCGACTGCGCCAAGGATCCGCGCTTCAATGCCGACAACATCCTGCCGCAGATACTGTTGAACACCAAATTAGATTTTATCGACAAAATGCTGTATCGCTTTTTCATCATCCCCATCATGAAAAAGCGCCTGCTCGAACGGGAATACCAATTCCAGTGGATGTACAACGACGCCTATCCCGAATGGGGACATGGCCGTGACGACGCCATGAATCTCACCAAGTATTTCATGATTGAAGTCGATCCACCCGACGACGGCACCTATGGTCCTACTGATTTCCCGTCGATATGGAATCTTAAGAAATACGATTCGCCGGAAAACGATCCCAATCCCCAACGAATGAATTTGGCGGGCGATACTTGGGATGCCTACTCCGTCGTTGTCGACTCAGCTCTGGGTTTGTTAGGCGCGGAGCCAAAAGACACTGAAGAATTTATTGGCCATGCGCAATGGATAACGGACTATGCCAAACAAACACCGGCACCCAAATATCCGTTTCCAATTAACACGGAAAGAACCGATGCGGGTAAAGCTTTATTCGATCAGCACTGCGCTTCCTGCCACGGCCAAGACAGCCCGTTGTTGGGCCGGCCTTTGGCGCTGGAAGAAGTAGGTACGAATAAAGACCGCGTTGATACCTGGAAAAAAGAATATGCCGTCAAGGGCAATATCGTGGTAGGCGACATGGGTATCGAGCGCAAAGGCTTGGTGGAAGAAGAATTGATTGGCTATAACGTGCCGCATCTTGATGGTATCTGGTTGCGGGCGCCTTATCTTCACAACGGCTCCGTACCCAACATGCGTGAATTACTGACTGCACCGGAGCAACGTCCACGCACATTCTATCGTGGCTATGATGTTTATGATCCGGTCAACCTGGGCTTCGTTACTCAGGGCCCCGAAGCCGAAAAACAAGGAAACCTGCATGACGTCGGTCGAAAAGGTAACGGCAACCAAGGCCACGCCTTCGGTGTCGATTTATCCGACGACAAAAAAAGCGATTTAATCGAATACCTTAAAACCTTGTAACAATAAATTGTATGATTAAACTGCCTGCAGCGTGTCAGATTACATCTTACGATCGCTATTTATCGAATCGCCGTTTTCGATACCAATCCCAAAAGTGGAATATCGTTCAGTAGTGAGACAGCGTCGAGGCGAACGCGGCACTTGGCGACGACGTTTTTCGGTGCTCAAGCTCGCTAAATAGTCATGCCTCCACTTGGCGCATTTCATTCATGCGATTGGTGGCATCTTCCGCAAAACCTCGCCCCGCCTCGGCGTATAGGTTGAATGACACGCAGCCAAGTTCCTCGAGTTCGCGGGCTTGATCCCGAAATCTCGAGACGACGGCGATATCTCCTTTAAACCCATTCTCCCTGGCGAGATTCACTACATACAGATTTTCCCGGTGATTGGTTAAGCAAATGAATATTCGTTCGCACTGATTAAGCTTGGTGTGCAACCAGAATGCCTGGTCTGTAGCGTCGCCGTGTACACACCGATATCCTTGCTCTGCGAGTTGTTTGGCTTTTGTTTCACTTTCCTCTACTCCGACGACTTTATCCGGTTGCAACTCATTCAGATATTCATACGCACCGAGCCCGACCCGGCCCATACCCATGACGGCGGTAGACACATCGCCAAGGTCGGGAAATTGTTCCACCGGGAGTTTTTCGGTGCGCTCGTGCTTCACCGCCCAATTAAATCTATGAGCGTACAACGAATGTATCCGGGTGTTTATGGGCGTGGAGATGAAAAACGACAACGCCATTGCTACCGCCATGGTCGTCAACCATTCGTTCGGTAGCGCACCGGCTTCTAAGGCGATTGCGGCGACGATCAATCCGAATTCGCTGTAGTTAAAAAGGGAGAATCCGGACAAAAACGCAGTTCGGGCACGTAGTTTGAATGCCATGAACAATATGACGTATACGATCGGACGTAATAGGAGTAACACACAAAGCAAAGCCGCCATTAGCCACATATCTGCTGATGGAAAGCCGTAGAATCCTATTAGCAGGAAGAACCCGATAAGGAATAGATCCTTGAGCTGCACCAACGCCTTGTAAAGCTCGTTTGACTTGGCGGTATTACCCATCAGCACGCCGAAGACCAGAGCACCAAGGCCGCCTTTGAGACCAACGAGTTCAAACAATTCGTACGCACCCAACGCTGCGCCAATGCCAAATAAAAGCAGTAGTTCACCATGACCAACGCGCCTGAGCACAGCGAGCAGGAAAGGTCGGGCCAGGGGTAGCAGAAGCAATGCTAGGCTATAGATGCTGGGGATTTTCCCGGATGTGAGCACCAGATAAACAACAGCGATCAAGTCCTGAACAATCAGAATGCCGATAGCAATGGTGGCGTGTAACGACGCGTTTTCGCCCCGTGTGTCGAATATCTTGACCGCAAAAACGGTGCTGGAGAAAGAAAGCGCAAAAGCCAATGTCCAAGCAACTTTATTATCTTGGAAGCCCAATGACGGAATCCAAGTCACCAACAACATGATGGCCGGCGCGAACAGCAATACCCAAAGAACCATCTGAATTCCCGCTACACCCCAAACCTGTGGAGCGGCCAGCTTTTTTAGATCGAGCTTTAAACCGATGGTAAATAACAATAACGTGATTCCCAGGTCGGCAAACGGCTGAATATCTTCTGCGCTGGAAATGCCCAAGGAATGGGCGACGAACCCCGTAATCAAGTAGCCAAGCAGCGGAGGAAACCCGAGATACCGGAACAATAGGCCCGCGAGAAAGGCGAGCAGTAGTAGCAGTGCGTACATGGCTTAAACGAGTTTATTTTGTTTTAAGTCTGATGTAACGCGTAGTGTATCGTTGAATACGCGCGATGTCAGATCAGTCTGCCTCATTCCTTCTTCATCACGCCTTTGCTTGTAATAAACAAAATCCGAACAGCACTACGTAATTCATCTCCCCGACCTTATTGGGTTTCATCGCCCTAGGACCGGAAGGCAAAAAAGAAGGAAACTTACTTGACGTCAATCGAAGAGGTAACGGCAACCAAAACCACGCATTCTGTGCCGACTTATCCGACGAAGAAAAAGACGATTTAATTGAATATTAAAAAACCTTGTAACAACGAATAGCAATAGTGTCATTTCTGAAGTGCTTAACCTCAAATTTGATTGGATCGAAATTCGTGACTGCTTTTATGTGCGTAACGCCCGCTCTAATCGCAGCTGGAAATTCCACTTGGCAGACTGTTATTCGTGGCAAAATAAACAATCTGCTATTGAACCTATTTCGGGCTAATTCTTCCCGGTTTGCGGAGACTAACGAGCTAATAATCAAAACACAACGCACGCCTGTGGCGGACGTTGGGTGTCGTGAACGCCCCCATTCATTACTGACTTGACAAGCCTATGCATTGGTCACTCAATCCTCGGCTAACTTACTCCATTCTTGACTACAATAACTGATACTTCACGATTGTCACGTCTAGAGCGCCACTACTTCCGCGACAAATAACACTGGCCCCGTTGGTAGGCCAGTCGGGGAACCACCTGCCGGTTCAAGACTGACGGCTAAGGACTGGCTGCGTTGAAAAACAGCTTGTTGTTGTTGGTTTAATGTCAATCGTGCCTCTCCTACCGTGGGTAATAAACCCAACGATACGGGGTCTTTCTCGGGTTCCAACATCCATAACTCAAAAACCTGATCGGTACTGATATCCTGCGCCGCTACGGTTTGTACGGACATTGCGTTGGTATCGAGATCCGCATTGACCACCCACACAGGTTTCGAGAACTCGTTTTGAAAAACAGCGACGTACTCGGGATCGAATTCGGCTTTGTAGGGTGGCAATCCGAAATAAGTAAAGATGGTGACCATGGCCAATGCTACAAAGGCCGCAACACTGCGCCAAATCCCGAGTTCGAATGCATATGATTTTGGCGTTGGCCTATCGGTAGCAATACGTTTTTCGATCTGCCGCCAGACGTGGGCGGGAGGATGCACCGCCGGCAACCTGAGCGCCATTGCATTGATATGTTGCTCCCAACGCCACACCAGCAAGCGCGCATTCGGCAATTCCATCAACAGTTTTTCAAAACGCCGCCGTGCCCGCCCATGCAAGGTGCCCAGCACATACTCGGACGCCAAGCGATCCAATAAGACGGGGTCGTTGTAGTTCATGCTTCCAAACACTCGCGCAGTTGCGCCAAGCCTCGACGGATCCAGCTCTTGACCGTACCGAGTGACTTATTCATGCGAGCGGCAAGTTCTTGATGGGTATAACCGTAAAAGAAAGCGAATTCGATGGCTCGTTTTGGGTCTTGTTTTAGCTGCTCCAGGCAATATGCCAGACGGCCTATATCTAGTACCTCTTCGCTCTCCGTTTGGCTACTCGAACCACCCTCATCATCCAGGTTATCGGTATCGACAATCAGTTGATGCTCTTTACGTTTCAATTCATCCAAAGCACGGTAGCGTGTGATACTAATCATCCAGGTCAGCACACTGCCCTTTTGGGCGTGATATTCGTCCGCGTGATGCCAAATTTTCACATAGGCATCTTGTAAAACATCCTCTGCCCACTCGCGACGTTTCAACATTTTCAAGCACTGCGCGAAAAGAATTGACGAAGTTTTTTCGTACAATTCCGCAAACGCCTTGCGATCACCTTGTGCAGCCGCGCTCAACAATGGCAACAGTATTTCGTTTGTCATTCGTTCAAATTTAGTCCATCACCAAGAGGTATGTCTAATCCATAGACCACATTTTTAGCGTTATACGGTTGACACCATCATTTGGATGCATCGATGCACATTTTTTTTCGCACCTTAATCCGCCGACAAACTGGTGTTTTTTCATAACCCCACACATCTCACACAATCCTGTGCGAATACAGGCGCTTAACCGGTCGTTACAAAAAAATCGCAGTGGACTGCATCCAAAAGGTGAATTCGCTCGTATATGCAGGGAAATCAGTCATTCACAGGATGTCGGGAGATTAACATGTTGAACATTGCTGCCTTTTTTCATTTTTTTGTTACGGCATTAGCGAACTTCACGCGCTTCGGCCACGTCGCCTCATAGCAGCAAGAGTTTATACGAGCCACGGAAACAACCGAAGCGCGGATTGCCTTAATTATTCGATATCCATGCGTTCACCAAATCGGAGTACTCAAAAGAACATGAAACTAAATTTCAAACATATTTTTATGACAGCGTTACTGGTTTCCAGCGTGGCTAGCTGCATCGACAAACCCCATAACACCACGGCAATCGAATGGCCTTTCAAGACAGCGGGCAGCGTCGACGACAAAGAGTCACGTATTCACTGTGCGGCCACGTTGGTCGACCACCAAGGTAACAATGCGATTGACCAATTAATCGTACGTTTGCAGTCTCAAGCGCTGGTATCCGACCGCTATCTGGAAGGTTTGGGTTGGGCTTTTATCGCAAAGGCACGTTCCAGTTTCGATCCTGGCTACTACCAATTAGCGGAGCAAACTGCATTGTGTCTTAAAGACCGGCAACCCGACAACTTGGGTGCGTCGTTGTTACAAGGGCATGCGTTGCATCAACAACATCAGTTTGCCGACGCTGAGACGATTGCACGTCAACTAGTGCAACAACGTGGAAACTGGTCTGACCATGGATTACTCGGTGACTTGTTGATAGAACAAGGAGCGCTCGACGAGGCTGCTGAGGTTTATCAAATAATGATGGATAAAAAACCGGGGCCTGAAGCGTATACCCGGGCTGCCCATTTGCGTTGGCTGAAAGCGGATATTGACGGCGCCGTTGAACTGATGGAAATGGCCATCGCGGGCAGTAATGGAAAGAACCCGGAGTCCGCCGCTTGGTTAAGACACCGCTTAGCCAGATATGAGTTTTCGCGTGGGAATCTGGGCATCGCAAATAAACAGGCCGAACTTGCATTGGAAATTTTTCCCGATCACGCACCCTCGCTGCACTTGCTCGGGCAGATAGCGCTTACAAAAAGCAACAGCAAACAAGCCGTCAGGCTGTTTACCAGGGCCGAACAACTCAATCCCACACCGGAATATACCTGGGCTCTGATTGAAGCATTGCAATTGGCTGGTTACGAAAAGCGAGCGCAAGTTGAAACGGACGACCTGCATGTTTACGGAGCAAATGAAGATCGACGCACCTACGCCTTATTTCTCGCATCGGCATCAAACGAACCCACTAGCTTGAGTCAAAGCTTGATCCTTGCCAAAAATGAAATGGCACTGCGACAGGATATTTTCACCCAGGATACCTATGCGTGGGCTTTGTGGCGTAACGGCCATAGACAGACTGCATACGAAGTTATTCACCAAGCGCTGATTCACGGCACACCGGACGCACGCTTGTATTTACATGCCGGCATCATCGCCGCCGGTATCGGTGACGTCGATAACGCCAATAGCTGGCTTGGTAAGGCCAAGCGTCTTGGCCACATGTTATGGCCATCCGAGCGTGCGCTGCTGGTCAACGAATTTGCGGCAATCACGTCGCAATCAAGCCCCCCAGCGTGATGGGGTTTCGACACTGGGGTATTTACTCACATTTAACAGGAGAGATAGCAATGGATTTCACTATCAAAAATCTTTGTACCAGAGCGGCAGTGGCATCATTAATAGCTGCGACTTCGCCAGCATACGCATCCAGTCATATGGACGCACCACTCATTACATTTGACGACGCCGCTAATACGACCGACGTATATGCATTTCGTAGTCAAAGCGATGGTGTTGACTATCTGACGACGGCGGTGGCTGTTTACCCGTTCGAAGAACCGGGCATCGGGCCCAATAAGTACAATTTTGACGACAATGTTCGCTATTCCATACACGTTGCACTAGGCGACGATGTGACCAAGGGAAAGGCGACGCTGAGTTATCACTTTAGATTCAAGACACGATTCAAGAACGAAAACACCATATTGCAGTCGTATTTAGGTGTGATCGACTATGTGGACGACGCTAACCAGAATCTGACGCAATCTTACACGGTGACCCAGTTCGATCGACGCACGAACCATCGGCGACGACTAAACGATCCCGGTCAAGAATTATTAGTCCCACCCAATAATCAGGGTATCGCTACGCCGAGATACAACCAGGACGATAACGGCGAGAATCCCGCGAAAGACGGTGTCGCACATTCTTTCGAGCTCGATCCTTACACCGCTCAAACGGTTTACACCGTTAAGGACGGTCACCGGGTATATGCCGGACAACGGGACGACGGGTTTTATGGTGACATTCAAGCGGTGTTCGATCTGTTGCAATTGCGTAATCCCGCGCAAGACGCCCAGGGTGGATTTAATGTGCACACCATTGTGCTCGATATCCCAATCGCGGAGCTCGGCGGTGAACAGCAAGTCGTTGGCGTTTATGCGACAACCAGCCGCCGTCAAGTCTCGGTACTTAAGGCCGGAGGCGACAAAAACTTGGGTAGATGGATTCAAGTCGGCCGCCAAGGCAACCCTTTGTTCAACGAAGCCTTGGTCGCCATTGAGGATAAAGACTTGTATAACCGCACCTCCCCTCGGTTTGATAGCAAATTGTTCCGCAAATACGCTGAGTCTCCGGAGCTAGCTCGGTTATTAAACGCTTTGGTCATACCCGGAACCGGAGTAAAACCGGCTATCGAAACGAATCGCAGCGATATAGCAGGTATCTATATCCCGGATGTGATCAAGGTTGATTTGTCCACAACGCCGGCGAAATTGGCAGGGGGCGATTCGAGTCATCCGACCAACCCGGACGACAGCGGATTTTCCCGCCTCAGCGTCTTTGGTGGCGATGTGTTAACCAGCTCGGTACAAAGCGGTTTGCCAGGTTTCCCAACCGGAACCATACCGGGGGGATGGCCCAATGGACGCCGCTTCGGGGACGATGTGCTGGATATTGCGATTAGCGCGGTGATAAGCGACCTGCGCAGCGATCCGCTGTTTATCCAGATCGCGAGCGATAAAGTGGATAATAACGACATCGCCTATAACAAAGTGTTCCCCTACGCAGGAACACCGCTTAACGGGCGCACTCATGACCACCACGGTCTCTAAACACTACTCCCAACGGGGCGGGAAGCAATTCCCGCCTCACTTACCATGACATTTCGTATCTACAGTCTCGTCGTTTACCTGGCAACCTTTGTGTTAGCCACTACTAATGCACTCGCCCACGATCCGGGCATCAGTTTCACCGACGTATTAGTGAAACCGCATTCGATTGAGACAAATATTAACTTCGCATGGACAGATATTGATACCTTCGTTCCGTTAGACAAAAACCGCGACCGAAAACTCGACGATATTGAATTTCGAAACGCGAAAGCAAAACTGGAAGAGTTGGTACCTAATCTAGTCGACCTTCGGTCCGGTGACGAATCGCTTAAAGTCGAAAACAGGACGCTAGATTTTGATGGGACGGATGCCATTCGCTTCTATATTGAATTCTCAAAATCCCGTGACGACAACACCGTCACTCTCTATAGCCGACTTATCGACCAGTTGCCGCGCGGCCATCGCCAATTTGTCAACGTTAGTGATGTCAACAACCACAGCATATCCAATCACATATTGTCGGCCAGATACTCCAGCGTTTCATTCGACGCTTCACCGAATCGATTGAATGCTTTTTCCAACTACGTCGCGCAAGGACTTTGGCATATCTGGCTCGGTTTTGACCATATATTGTTTTTGCTGACATTGTTACTCCCCGCCGTACTTGTTCATACGGCCAGAAGGTGGCGTCCCGTCGACGATCTCGGGTCGGCTATTCGTGATACCGCGAAAACGGTGACCATGTTTACCGTCGCTCATTCGTTGACCCTGGCCCTAGCGGTATTCGACGTCGTCACGTTGCCATCAAGATTAGTGGAATCTGGTATCGCAGCCACTTTGATCATCGCCAGTGTCAATAACTTAAAACCGTTTATCGCGCTGCCGCGATGGGTCATGGCATTTAGCTTTGGTCTCGTTCACGGCCTTGGATTCGCCGGTGCATTGAAAGAACTTGGGATTGCGCCGGGGAATATCTTGTTACCGTTAGCAGGTTTCAATCTCGGTGTGGAAGCAGGACAGTTGGTTATGGTCGCACTGACGATACCCTTGCTTTATGCCATGCGCGGTACATGGTTCTATCGCTTCGCCGTCTATCGATGCAGCTCAGTCGCTATCGCCAGTGTTGCAGGTATCTGGTTGTGGCAGCGCGCGACGGCTTTATGATTAATACTCCATCCACCCCGTCACATTCCTATCAAGTCCTTAACCCCTACCGTTCACGTTGAATACGCGCGATGTCAGATCGGTCTACCTCATTTCTTCTTCATCGCGCCTTTGTTTGTAATAAACAAAATCCGAACAGCACTACGTAATTCATCTCCCCGACCTTATTGGGTTTCATCGCCCTAGGACTGGAAGGCAAAAAAGAAGGAAACTTACATGACGTCGGTCGAAGAGGTAGCGGCAACCAAGACCACGCATCCGGTATCGACTTATCCGATGAAGATAAACTTGACCTGATTGAATATATGAAAACCCTTTAGCAATAAGTAGTAATAATATCGCCGCAAAACAATCGGCATCGAATCTGATTCGACCGAATCTCGTGACGATTTTTGCGCGAAATAGCTCTCACTATAGGGCACCTCGAATAATTCAGGATTTCAGTGAAGCATGACTTGAAACTGATTTACTCGGGAAATTTTGAGTCTATTGCTGGGCGGGTTTGATGTATGTTGTGCGTTTGATCGCAATTTTCATTGCGATTTCTATGCAATAGACGCAACTACCCTGCCTTGCTTTCTTTGCAGGTACACCAACCGCTTCATGTTGTAACCCAGATTCATCATTCCCATTTTGGCACGAGCACGGGCCAGTCCAATTGTCCGAATGAGCTTGCCGCCCATACTGTTTTCCTGATATCCAAATACATGCTCGACACGGGCCCGGATGGTCGATCGTTTTTGATTCACCGACTGTTTGTGTTGGGATAGGGGTTTATTACGTTTGCCTTTGTGGTGAATGCGGCTGCGATAACCCTTGCTTTTCAGCTCCCGCTCCGTGTCGTCAGAACGATAGGCACTGTCAGCCCAAACATCCGCACCGGTATTGTCCGGATCGATCAACTCACCCAGAACCTGGCTGTCATGTACCGACGCATCGGTGGCATGGTAGCGACGGATGAGTTTGTGCTGATTATCTATGTCCACGTGATTCTTGTAGCCGTAGTAGCTCTTGTTGTGTTTCTTCGTCCAGCGGGCCTGTGTGTCTTTCTGGCTCAGCTTGTCGGGGTGCCCTTCCCAACCTTCAGGAATCTCGCCCGCCTTGATCGCCTTGTTCTCTTCCCGACTGTTACGTTGCCTGGGGACCGGTACAATCGTCGCATCGACGATTTGACCCTTGCGGGCCACGTAACCCTGTGTATCAAGATAGTGGTTGAATTGCTTGAACAACAACTCAATGAGCCCATGCTCAATCAGACTCTCTCTCGAAATAACCACAGTGTCGTAGCGTCCGGAATGCGCTCTTCCAGACTCAGACCAAGAAATCGCATAAATGACAACCGATCACGAACCTGAAATTCCACCTGCTCGTCGCTCAGATTGTACAAACTCTGCAATACCAGCAGTTTGAACATCACAATCCCATCGTACGGCTTTCGACCTGCGTTACTTTTACGCTCCCGCTTTTGTACCTGCTTCAGAACCGGGCGAAACGTCGACCACGCAATCGTTGCATTGAGCGCCTCCAGAGGATCGCCCTGCTTGCTCAACTTCTCATAGCGCTCGTCAAGATCAAAAAAACCAGGCTGTTGCATGTCTCCTGCCGCTTCTTCTACGATGATAATGGTATGGTAAGTTTATCGACTACATCACCAAAAGAGATCAATTTTTCGAGGTGCCCTTTAGTCAATACGAATAGAACTTTCGTCGGGCAGTTTCCGCCTGTAATCTTTCTTGAGATAGTCTGTCCGTTATCAGAGCTACTCTTAACCTATCTTGTGATCGTAACATCACAAATCAACCATACGATTTTCGCGTCGGCTGGATAGGCTTGTTGACCGAGAATAATGTTTGTCGAACTCTGCAAGAATATTAGGGCTGTAGAAATTCTTCTTTGTGCTCTTTGCATTACCTGGATCAAGATACCTCGTATTACACAATTTCGGATTCTCCTCGAAGACCTTCCGGAGACGATGATACTCTCGGTTTTCCATAAAATCGGAATATCTCTTCCGTAGATTTGTTGTTAGTACTCGATAATCCCATGGAAATTGGTCGCGCACATCCTCTTCCGAAATTCGAACTGGCACCGCATCGGGGGAATCAGAAATAGTAACCTTTGTCGCGCCTGACTCTGACACACGCCGAAGCCTGATGTCTATGTCCAACGAAAGGTTGAAATCCCTAGTGACATCATCATCGACGCCTTTCTCAAGCCCTTTAACATAATCGAGAAGGTTTCGTTCTTCCGCATTCATAACAACACATTCGGCGGAAGTTACTCCACCCAAGAAAGCTATGGGCATTAGAAATAGATTGAATTCACCCAAATCTGTACCGAACCATTGGCGGATCAGATTAAGATAATTCTTCAGGTTTGCCGTTCCTAACTCGTGTATCTTTTTTCTCAGACCCAGATCTTTGTTTAGGAAATGAACAGCATTATCACGCACCTCTCCTATTGCCTCCAAATTCTTGCGCACTACCCCGGGTATGCTATCGCCATGATCGTTAACCAAGAGATCATGTGCCTTGAAAATACCCACAGATGAATGATTCCCCGATCTATTTTTCTTCCAGTATTTTTTCTCCGACAGCGAACCACCTAATTTCTTCCGACGCTCGTATTCAAGTATTGAGGCCATACGGTTTTTACTGAGTTGTAATATGCGAGCTTTAAAAAGGAGCTCCCACGCGTTTATGGCAAGAATCGCGAATGATTCTTCTCGATACGAAAAAGTTGGTTTGTTGTATACCTCAATCGCAGCAAGCGTTGCTGCGATTGATTTGTCCAATGTTTGACGTGCTCGCGATTTCACATTTTTGTTCGGCTTACAGTGAGATGAGCAGCAAATTGTTGTGGTTTAACACAGCGTATCGCTGTCTATCCCGCGTTGAGATGGATTGAAATTTCACTATCTTCAAGGCGTTCTTACTACAAACAAATAGAACAATAACATACACATACCACTCATTACTCCAATCATTCGTTGATTTTCGCTTCCGGTGGACGCAATGGATTACACCCTCCAGGGCTTATCTGAGCAACAGCCTCTCAAAACGTCAACAGCATTTCTTTGGGACTAGCAGAATTGCGTTCAAACCTAGTGAACAAGCCACACCTTTGAATATTAATTCTTGTAACACCCGAAGAAATCAATAGGTATTATGGATCAAATCACAAAAAACTGGTGATATAACTCACAGAATTGATCGAGCAACTCGTGTAGGGTTGATTAGTTATACACTTTAAGAAAATTAGTGAAACAATTCTTTCAGTTTAAATTCAGCATTACTCATGTAACCTGCACTGAAATAAGATGGAAATGAAATATTTAAGGGAGTGAAGCACCATGCTTAACATAGTAGTCTCACCATATAGGGAACAAACCCGACGCACAGGCGATTGCCATATTAATGCGGGCTCGTCTGTCATGCGACTCGGATTTAGCTTCCCAGCGCTCACTACTCTGTTAGGCGATATTAAAACCTCAGGGAGGTGCCCCTAACAAACGTGAGTTTTCGGGAGATTGGGTACTCACTAACGCACATAGTTTATTGCTGTGACGATACCTCGATTCTTAAATCCCGAATCAAGCGTTTGAGAGTGGAGCTGTAGGCTTTTGGGTCCTGCCAAATTGAAAAGTCGCCGATATAGCGGGCGGTAAGTTTTTCGGCCCATGGCTCGTCCGTTTGAAATACTGCCTCATCTAGGCGGATAGGTACAACGACGGTTTGTTTGCGTTTTCGTTCTTGTCGATATGCGGCTGTGACCTCATCTTCTACCCAGGGGCTGCGAATGGAATGCTGGGATAGAACAAGTAACAGTTTATCTTGGGCACGCACATTTTCCGTGATCGCTTTGAGGATATTGTCACCAATTTTGACATCTTCCGGCGCATACCAGCACCGAATTCCGTGATTTTGTAGATCTTGGAACAAACGCTCAGCAAAGGATTCGTCAGGACCTGCGTAGCTGATAAAACACGAATAGTACTTCTCAGGTTGGTCTGACACTTGAGAGACAAACTGAATGTAGTCATCGGATAGGCCGCAGCCGCGAAGAAATTCCATCGGCAAGGTACCCGATGATTGAAGGGTTCTCGGATCCACGATGCTTGGTCCACGATGACGACAATTGGCAAGGCCTTTGGTGCCCGATAGGTTGGTATCAGCAAACACCGTTTCCGAAAGCACTGCTCCTGTAAAATCAGTTTTATATAAATTTGCACCAAGAAAGTCAGTGCGGATTGCCCTGGCGTTTATTAGACGGGATTTATACAGGTTGGCGCCTCTCAACGTGGCTAGTTGCAAATCCGCTTCTAGGAACTGAGAACGCCTGATATCCGCCAGCGCGAGATCGGAGTTTGTAAGATTCGCCCGGGTAAAGTCTGAACTACGAATAATACTTCGAGTGAACTTTGCATGACTCAAATCACAACCCCTAAGATCGGCATCGGTAAGTCGGACTTTGGTTAGATCCGCGCTTCTTAAATTACATCCAGAAAAATTGATACCACACATTTTTTTTCGCTTAAGAGATATTCCTTGCAAGTAGGGAGCTTTGTCTTGGTGCGTTTGACGCCAAGCATTCCAAGTATCTACACCTTGATTGAGCAGCTCAATGTAGGTATCGAGCATCCAGTATCCCTTTAGCTTAGAATCAAGAGGATCTTTACGACCTTAGTTGGGTACAAAATTATACGTTAGCGCGCTAATTATAGAGTTTTTCGACCCTACCTATTGCGACTTAGTTAGGAGAATACAGCATCCAGACTATCGTCCCTAGTCAATTTAGTATTCAGCGAAACATACTCATTCGAGTTTTGTGAAGGATGCATCACATCTGGATTGCGACAAGTAATAGTCATCAATCAACCCAGGGGCGCGCTTGCTTGATGACGAGTTGATTATCCTTGTCAATCTTGAATTCCAAGTCCATGGCAAATGTGTCGTCATTCTGGCGCTGATAGACTTGTTTGAAGTGAGCCTGGATGACTTCCATGTGCCGCGTCAGCAAGTCGAGTTGATCGTCGGTAAGAACGGATGTCCCGGGTGGCACCAGGTTCGAGCGACGGATGTTGATGGTTTCGTACACGATCTGAGTCGGTGTGCTTAAATCGACATCCTGCATGATCAATAATTCTTCCGGCACGGCATTCTCGTCCGGATTCGTTACCAAGGCTTCACCCACCTGAACGTTGACATAAAAACCGGCGAAATCGGGGAAATAAATATTCTTGGTTAAAGCAACGCCATTAGCTTTTTCGTCATCGAAGTTTGAGTGGACAAGCACTGCCATGGCTGTTTGAAAATGATCGATGCGATAAAACTCGCGCTCTTCAAATGCGCGGTAATTCCACAGACTGGCCCATACCTGCTTTATCGACTTGGAAATATGACCCTCGTCTTCACGATGGGTGAACGAGTCGTAAAGACCGGCGCCGTTAAAACCAACCAAGTCTTCATTATTAGTGCTGGAACGACAACGAGGTGTGGTTCCTGCTGTAAAACCAGCCTGCACATCCGCCAGCGCATCGTTTAAATCCGCCGGGATATCCGCATCCTTAATCAGACGCCGAAACGCTTTGAGTTCATCTTCACGGATTTGTGGATTTTGTTGAAACCCCTCGTCATTAATGACCTCGCGGATTCGATCATACAAACCGTTTTCGATCATGAAACGATCATAGAAATAAAATGGCACCGCATAACCGTCGGGCACGAACGGCGAACCGAGAATCTTGCGCAACTCCGCCACATTCGCAGCTTTAGCGCCAAAAGCAGTGAGATCGTGATGGCCGATGCTGTCCAATTCGACGATTTCGGTGCGACTCAGGTCGCGTGGCGGAAATTGGGGTTCATCGGGCCGTTGTTCTTCTAGAAACTCTTCCATCTCCTGCTGAGTGGCTTCGCGAATCAGGATATCGTCCGAGGCTACTTCGAAACGAACAATTTTATCGATCAACGGTGCGATCCGCGGATCGATGGCAGCGTTACGCAGAAAAGCGTTAGGCGTATCGTTTTGTTTGGCCTTCAGGTTAATGTGCGAGAGCGGTGTCTGGGGTTCTTCGCTCAACACACCGGCCACATGGCTCAAATCGTTAGGCAGGTGTTTAAAAATAACCACATCGGTGATGGAGGGCGGTTGCGGGCTGGATCCATCGATAACCCGGCACTTGCCGAAACCAACACCAAGATTGAGGGGACTGTAGGTGATGTTACTGAAAATTTCATCCGTCAACACAACACGCACTTCGTGGCGCTCGAATGCTTCGCGCTCAGCCTCGTACAATTCTTCTTGATTAGCACCCGACGGATGATAAGCCAGACGGTCATTGGCAAAAGGCATTGCTTGGTGAATTAAGGAGAAAGCCATAGCCGCAAAGTTCACCTTGACGGGATCGGTCGGCCAGAATTCGAGTGCATACAGACCGGTTGCTCCGTCTGGCCATTCAAACGTATCGTGAGCCAGCAAAGTGCCGGCGAGAAAACGGCGTGCATCGGTGAAGTACGTGACGCGATTAAACTCTTGCAGACTGAGACGAACGTCAAGCGCGTCTCTGGCGAGGACATAGTGATACCGGATGTTGTTTGTGTTGAGGAAAAAGACTTTTGGTGAGTCTGTATCGACACCAGCAACCAGAAACTTGACCTCGCGAACACCGATGGCACCCGGCACATCGTCGCGGTGCGATAGTGTTTCGAAGTCCGCGCGTGTGGGAATGACCGTCGCTCCTTGTTCAATAGGTATCTCCGGAAACGTCGCTTCCAGCGCGGCTTCGAATTCGGCAATACGAGCGGAGACTGGACGAGCCTCGTCGACCACGACGGCCTCCGCTGCCGGCAACTCGAGAGTTGACCAGGGAACGGCGGGCAACCTGGGATAACTTGGATTTCTGATTTTGGATTGAGACATGGTAAAAACCTCAGTAAAAGACGATATATGTGAAAATACGACTTGTGTCGTAACGGCAATAGCTCACAACAACACTTTCAACTTATTCAGTATGGCGTCGAAACGCTGTTTTCGCTTCGGGTCCGAAATCATCGATACGCTTCGTTCAAGATCGACGAAAGTGCTTTCGAGCTTCCATGCAGCATGCCCTTCCAACAAAAGTTCCTCGTAAAGCGCTTCAGCGGCGGTGATATCTTCGGCATCGAATGCGGCGCCGAGAAGCGTGGGCCGTAACCATTCATCACCCAACCCCAACGCCTTTGCACGTTGACACGCCGCCATGGTCACTGTAGCACTGACCCGCGCTTTGTCTTCATCACCTTCTTTGCCGCGTGTGCGATAAAGCCGTGCGAGATTTGACGTCGAGTAGTAGTCATTAAGATCAAGTCGCATACCACATTCATAATGATTGATGGCATGTTCGAGATAGCGCGCACGATCGGCTGGATGGGTTGCTGTATCGAAAAGTTTCTTATACCGTCCGCCGACCAGACCTCGTCTCTCGGCGCTGTCGCCGCCAACCTCGATTAGCTGTTCAAGCAGACCCACCGCCTCGGCTGGATCGCCGCCTTTGGAGATGGCAAGACAGCGTTGCTCTTGAATCTCGGGTAGTCGCTGATAGTTTTCGGGCAAACTTTCGATATAGTCTAAAGTCATTCCCCAGTCGGTGTAGTCGCGCAACAACCCGGCCAGTTCCAGGGCGACCGCAGCGACCACCCGCTCATTGGCGTATTCTTCACGCAACGCCAGGACTTTTTCTTTTTGTTTTTCTTTTGGGGCGTTGCGTACCGCCTTCACCTTCGCTTGAAATTGCGATAACTCATCGACGAAAGTTCTAAAACTTTTTACCTGCGAAACGTCTACATCGTCTGGATAACCTGCCACCGCATCGAAAACGGGAGAGGTACTTTCGGTCATCTTCGCGACCCCTGCCTTCAATTCAGAGCGGATCGATTTTACAGTGTCGGGTGTTATTTCTCCTTCAGGCAAGGGATAGCGCAGTTGACGCATCTGATCGATATCGAAGACCTGTCGCGACCAGTCGGCCGCCACCAGCACACAACCCGTTTCTTTTGCCGCATGCCTTACACCGATTTCGTAGTAAACGTTTGCATTAGGCAGACTGACGTCTGCCACCACGACATCAGCCAAGGTAAGCCGCTCTATCATTTCATTGATAATTAAGGCGCCCGAATCTTTGTCCGCGCGAACCGGTTCGTAACCGAGATCGCGAATAAGAGGGTCGAACGCGTTATCCCACAACGCGTCGAAATTTACTTTGGGCGGTCCCTTTCCGGGTTCTGCGTTAGTGGGCTTTACACCGAACGGCATGACCATGAAACACACCGGTTTGGCCATTACTCCATCTCCTCCAATGCGATCCTTGCAATAAAACCAATCTCATTTGTACCGCATATCGCATTGTATTTCCGTGAACTAACGCACAAATTCGTTTCGCGGATTGCTATGGGTAACCACGGTTAGTGATTGCGACTTAGTACTATGCAATAACCACAGATATAACTATTGAAAACTTAGTTCCGCGCTATTCGCATCCTCATTCTTTTCTTGTTTTATGTAGCTACTCCAACCAGCGTTTTCCTGGGATATTAGCGACTCTGTTGTTTCTACAAGCAACTTAAATGCGTCCTCGCCCGCGTATGGATTAGACTGAGTTAAATACAAGTATTTGTGATGCTTAAGGTTTTCAGACGTAGTCCGGTATTGAATCCAAATCTCCTGGAATTTATTGATTGATATAACACCCGCAATTACAGCAACAAGCACGCCCAAAAAACCCACAATAACTTTGAGCGTGGGAGTCGTCTCTGAAACGTAACCTGCCAGAAAAGGAATACTGGCTGCCGCTAGAATTTCAAGAATGCGCAAAGACTTGAACCATGTCTGACTGCGCTTGCTTTTTCTACTGTACCAATCAATCTGGTCATCCAACCGTTCTTTAATATATTTTTCTTGATCCATTGTTATTTGCATATTGCCTCCTTGGCACGTGGTGAAAAGTCTCCTTAATCAACAGTTCGGTTTAGCATAAAACAACCTAGGATAGCCTGTGCGGATCACACATGCTATGAAATAAACACATTTTGATTGTGAACTACTTCCCTGCAAATTCATCCGAAATAAATTAGAAAAAAAGAGTCGTCAATATGACGGATAAGGGGTGTGATGATCTTGAGTTAATTAAGCTGGATCAACCACGCAATGGAGTGACGTTTATGTCAAGAAACGGAGGTCAATCATGTTTATATCAAAATATTTTTTAAGTTTTTACAAATGCCTAATATGTATAGGAAACCTCACGCACTTACGGAGTAGTCGCTTAGGCAGAACGTTGTACTTGCTGCCGTTATTACTTTTCGGTGCGATGCAATCCGGTCAAACATTGGCGGCAACAGATGTTATTAAGACACAATACCAGTATTCAGCAAAAGTACTGTGTTCACTGTTGTTGCCGCATCAGGACGGCGGTCTGGCCAGGGGAACGTATCGAACGGTTATAAACATCCATAACCCGACCGATAAAGAGATTACCATCGTTGAGAAAGTCGCTATCGCGGATCAGTTGGGTGCAGACCCCGGACCCTTTAGCGTTACACCTTTCAGGAAAACGCAACTGAAACCCGACGGTGCTGTGCAAGTCAGTTGCAGCCACATTGCGGGGTTTTTCTGTCCCATAAACGGAGTGTGTGTCGATTTCGCATTCCTCGATGGTTTTCTGGTTATCAAAAGCCCGATCGAATTGGATGTTGTCGGTGTTTACACCGCGCGACATACCGACGGCGATGTGGAAACCATCGATGTGGAAACCGTTCAAGGACGCAAGATTGCGACCACAGTAGAGGTCGAAACGGAAGGCGAAGGTGAAAAGGAAAAAGTAATCAAAGACCGCTTCCCGTATCCGCCGCATAAAGGCATGAAATACGAAGGACAAATGTGTGGTGGCATCGCAGGATTTTTGTGTCCGGAAGGACAGATTTGTGTGGACGATCCATCAGACAGTTGTGATCCTGCAAACGGTGGTGCCGATTGCATCGGAATATGCACATACGAGATCAAACCATCACCATCTTATCCGTCGGCAGGTCCAATCCCGGATACCGGTATCAGTCTTGGTCAGACCGTTTGTTTCGGCACTTGTCCCGAATACACGATTACGGTGTACCCGAACGAGTTCTACGAGTTAAACGCGGGCCAGTTTACGTCCAATCCAGGCCAAAGCACGGGCACACTGCCCGTCGGATCTTTTGCGGCGGCGAATGCCGCTTTGCAGACGGCGAACTTCAATAGCCTGCCAACGGACATCACACAAGGTAGCGCTGCTTGTGGTAATCAAATCGCAACCGATCTTCAAACGGCAACCACTTCGGAAACCACCATCGCCGGGACACGGACTGTGACTTACTACCCGGGTTGCATCCAAGCGCCGGATAAAGCCACGTTGGACCAACTTGTAGAAGACCTGCGCACCGCGCTACAAGTCGAGACTTTAGTTACACCTTAGCTCTTTATTAAATCGAAGAGCGGTGGTGGGTCAAATCCCCGCCGTTCTTCCCCAGAGCGTTACTAATAATTCGTAACAATTTCCCGGTAAAGCCGGGGATATTTGTTTTCCAGACGGCGTACGAATGTTACCGCGGCGATTATCTTTCGAAGCCTAATCTGGAAGGCCAGCGAGGCGGAGGTTTTGACGAAATTACTCTAGGTCTTCCGGATTCCTGTACGGTGCCATTTTAGTGCTTGTCCATTTTACGGAAGCAAATAATATTCTGGTTAATGTGGATTAAGTTGCATGCCCTTTTGGGCAAACTTAAGACCCTTTTGCGCCTCACCACAATAACTATAGTAATAACCCGCGTCAGTTAATACATCGGCGTCATTTGCGTTCGACTGCATTGGGACCATGTGGGATTGAATATTTTAGGAAGAACAATATACACAAAAGGAGTTGTGGCAAATGACGAAAACGAACAAGGATAGTGTCTTAACCGGATACCTCAGACGCGACATCATGGAATGTGTCGAGCGGATGCAGACGCAATATCCGATTAGCAACCAGGATGAGGCGATACAACTATGGGAAGATCTCGTCCAAGGTCGATGGTCGGTTACTACTCGCTTTAATACCAATGGTTGGCGTTGTTTGGTGGCGGCGAAGAACGATTCTGCTCACGCCGGCTCTCGGGAACTCGCATTTCGTAAACGTCAAGTGGCCGAGCACATCACATAGGTCAGGGGCGTTCAAATAGCGAGATTTCTTATATCCTTAAAGTTTCTCTTTCCGCGATTACCAATTGCACCGCACGCGCCCAGACAAAACTCGGTTTATGTTCACGCACTGAGCTTGCCGCGTTCTTCGCACCTGCCGGACTGCGTACCCGAATGGCCGCAATGTCGGTAAAAAATAGTGAGTTGATGGTGGGTATTTACCCGCCGTTCGACGAATATCGGACCCGACATCTCACCGCCTCTGAACGCGCAGTGCTGAGGCAACTTGTTGTGGGTTCGACCAACCGGCATATCGCACAACAACGCAATACTTCTGTCTGTACGGTGGCGAATCAAGTGCGGGCTATATTTACCAAACTAAACGTCCACTCGCGAAGCGAACTTGCTGCGCGATTGTATGGCGCTGCTTAGTGGCCGCCGAACAAACGTTGATTTCATTGTCTGGTTTGAAATGATTTTTAGTGCATGAGCTAGTTATGCACAATAGGCGAACTCGGATTGCAATCGTAGTAACAGAATGGCGAGTTCGCGACGTTCGGCCTCGCTTTGAGCGGCAATGTGTGAAATTGACTATGGAACGTGTGAAATTGACTATGGAAATGTGCGTCGAATGACCATAAAGTAAGACTCCGATAGTCGAGGCCATTGTGACTATCATCTTTTTAATACGGAAATTAATTCACACATCAAGGAGAACTTCATGTTTAACACTCAAATTCTATTTAATCATAACGACGTTGGTCGTGATATCGATCCGCAATCGAAGGAAAGAAAGTCGACCACATCTCGCCGATTCAAAGTAGTGACGGCCATCTGCTTGGCCCTTGCCGGCGTCAACACACAAGCGGCCATTAAATGCTACCCGTTTGACAAACTTGAGTCCGGTACACGGTACGAAGCCGGAGACGTCGTGAACGCCGAGCATGCAACGGTTCAATTCTATCCCTACTACAACGAGGACATTGAGCCTGTGCAGGATTCCGGCTTTGCCGAAGTATCGGGTACCAATATTCTCGACGGACCGCCCACATTGCGTCTGGCCAGCAAAATCCTGATGCGGGTCCTGCCGAATCAGCGGATCAAGCGGGTCACGGTTGATTATGCCGAAAACACTGGTCAGGATAACAATCAGCTGGTCAATCTCGGCATCAACGGTGAAATCCGCGCCTGGCGTGGCACCTTGGACGAACAAAACGGACAAACGATGGGTTTGATCGACGTGGGTGGGCAGGTCAGTGTTACGGTTACCCAGCAACCCCATGGCGATGGTAGCTGGGTCAGAGGTAACGTGACCTTGGTGTCCGACCCCGTCTTTCCCTGGCTCCCCAACCGAGGTATCGATCGCTTTGCCTTCGGCAGGAGTAGTCAGTTGCTACTTGATAACATCTGCCTGGAGACTTTCTAAGCCAACGAGTAAGCGTGAAGTCACTGGCTTCACGCTTACATGACAAAGTATGGGAACTCTAAAGCGCATACTGCGTAGTCGACATTGGTCAATTTATCGACAGCATGGATTGAAATTTCCAGGTGTGACTCCGGAATCTACTGGACAGGATGGAAAATCCATTTCATTACCGATTAAAAGTATGCGATCAATGAGCAGCGATGTTACAGGTCGTTTTTATTTGGTGTATTTGCTGATTTTTGGTATGACGTAATCTAGCTCGATCAATCACTGTTTAAACCACGCATTAATAAAATAACCGTCATGTTCGTGCACTATTTCACTGAACCCTGCCCTAGCTAGTTGCTATAGTTGCTTGCTTCAGTGAATTCAAACGGGTTCATTGAGTTCAGGGAAGATGTATTCACTTTAAACTAAAGGAGTAATAAGATGACTTTTTTTCAAGATATGACACAGGCGGTAGAGTCCTATCCAGCGGATCACCTCGAACTAGAAATCTTTGACGTTAGTTTTGACGGGAATGCTCTCAATGCTAATGAAGAAGGTAGTTTTAGAGTGAGGGTGTACAACCGTGGCCCGCTGATCCTGAAGGACGTTACGGTAAAAGTTCGTGGTGTGAACGGAGCGCTGGTTAAAACCGGGGGCGCAGCCGACCAAACATGGCGCTCGGAATTCGTCACCGGCGCGCACCAGCTGGAACAAGTGAACGCTCACAATGGAAACAATCCTCAAGTCGTTGAAGGCTCACCAATGCAATTCAAGGCGCCTAGCTCACGACAAGCAAGGCAGGACTTGATTGAGGTGACTATTGAAGATTGGGATGCCAACCTGGATCATATATTGATCGCCCATAGTGATCCTGTCGACGTACCCAAGGGTACCTATGCCCGCAGAGTGGTTGCAGCGTAGCACAGCCTAAAGAGTATCGGATTGAGTCCAGAATAACGCTATTTTGGATTCAATCTGAACTCGATATCCAGCTTTCTAGTTTGCTCCGGAGATTCGGCAAATCAAACGTCGGGGCACACCTTCGATCCCTCCACTAACCGCCGATTATCCCCATTCCCGACTGCATGTCGTCGCTTCCGCGCGCTTGTATAATCGTTGATCTAAATCAATACAACGATTACGGGGGATAGTGCAGAATATTGCTTTCTTGACTAAGCCAGGTTAAAAACGCCCCAACAATAACAAGAACGTTAAATGATATAGCTATGCATCGAATCCTGATGTCATTGGAGAAGGATCATCACAATGTGCGCCGACTTTTAGATGTGTTTGATCGTGTATTGGATCATGGCGCTGGAAATCACGTTCTGGATTTCGGCCGTTTGCGGGAGATTATGCAGTTTATGAGTTTCTATGTGGATGGCTACCATCACAAAGTCGAGGAAATGATTCATGAAAGGCTGGTGGCCCTCCACACCCCAGCAACCGCTGTTGTGCAAAACATTACTCAAGAACACATTGAGTTGGCTAACAAGGGCGACGAATTTCTTGATCTGTTGCGGGCTGTGTCCCCCGCAGGAAATGTCATCTCCCCTCGGGGTAAAACCTATTCAGAAACACTACGCCTTCATTTGGATACCGAAGAAACGACTGTATTTCCGCTTATAGAGGCTATCATGACGGCGGAAGATTGGGACGCTCTCGATACCGAAAAGTTATCGGTATCTGCCTGGGCAGACGACACTATCGTTTACATCGTTCTTGCCAGTGAAAACGAGCGCATTCAATGGCGGAGCATGTTTCGAACAAAGTTTCGTGACGTTAGAATGTATGACAGTGCTGAGGCGTTATTGCAGGAACCGCTCGCACAGTCTTCCGCTTGTTTAGTCACCGAAGTAGACCTTCCGGGCAGAGACGGAATCGCACTGCTCGAGATGTTGAATACATGTGGGTTAATGCTTCCCAGTATTGTCATCACTGATAACAACGACGTTCCGAGTGCGGTGAAAGCCATGCGTGCGGGTGCTGTGGATTGTCTGCAAAGACCTGTACTGCAAAAGGCTTTGCTACGCCATGTGGAGAGTACGATCAATACTAACGGTTGACTATCCGATTGATTTGCAATCCAACGGATGGGCCAGCCAGCGATTCGAGGCAACCGTCCGCGAGACTATTACTCGAAAGTGGATGCGTTAGGTAACGCACATACACGGGGTTTACTATCTACAGCGTAGACCGTTATTCAAGATCCGATCATAACCTGTTTGTGCAAGCTGCGATTTGTTGACACGACGTTCAACCCTTCAAGGACAATTAGTGGGTACGCCCAGATCGCAACTATATTTGCGCTTGTATATAGTGGCGTCCTGGTTACTAGCGATAGATAAAAATGTTTATACGTGCGCTTATCGCCTTTCTCACCTTGCCCGGTGTGGTTGCGATTTTAGTTCCAGTCCTATGGCTTTGGTTAAGCGCCCACGTCAAATTGGTTCAACCATTTGGTCTGTTGTTATTGGTGCTAGGTTTTGTTGCTTTACTCTGGTGTGTGCGTGATTTTTATGTTTCGGGCAAAGGTACACTCGCACCTTGGGCACCACCGACTCATCTGGTCACAGTCGGCCTGTACCGCTACTCACGAAATCCGATGTACGTTGCCGTCGGCTTGATATTGCTTGGTTGGGCGATCGCTTTTGGATCAATTGGTCTACTCATCTATACGATAATTGTACTGGTAGCCTTTCACCTTCGTATTGTTTACAGCGAGGAACCGTGGTTAGCACGCACGCATGGCATCCAATGGGAGCAATATGCGCAACGTGTACGTAGGTGGTTATAACTGGTTATTCAAGAAATACTCCATGATCAGACAATGTCGCGAATCCGATTTTACTTTGATCCATAAGATCATTAACGACGCTGCGCAAGTTTACAAAGACGTCATACCAAAGGATTTTTGGATCGATACGTGTTTGATACCTTTAGTCTAACCGTCGTATTAGGGACTTTTTTACTGGCTGGTGCCGTGAAGGGTGTTATCGGTCTCGGTTTGCCGACGGTCAGCCTTGCAATTCTGACTGCGGCAGTTGGATTACCACAGGCAATGGCGCTGTTGCTGGTACCGTCACTAGTTACCAACATTTGGCAAGCGCTGATCGGTGGCAACGGTAAAACCATGATACGCAGGCTTTGGCCGTTTCTCGGGACGGCGACCGTAACGGTTTGGATTGGGGCGAGTGCGTTAACACGCATCGATCTATATTGGTTAATAGCACTCCTGGGTTTGTTGTTGATTATTTATTCGACGATAAGCTTGCTTGGTTTTCGTCTGGCCATTAACCCCTCTCAAGAGGCATGGCTTGGTCCGTTAACGGGCGTGGCCAACGGAATATTTACCGGAATGACAGGATCGTTTGTAGTACCCGGGGTGATGTATCTCCAGGGGATTGGGCTGTCACGTGACGCACTTGTCCAGGCTATGGGAATGTTGTTCACGGTATCGACCTTCGCGCTGGCACTGGCACTATGGGGTAATGGTCTATTGACCAATCAACTCGGGTTTTTATCTTTTATTGCGTTGCTACCGGCGATTGCCGGCATGCAATTGGGCCGTCGAATTCGACAACGATTGCCTGAAAAAAAATTCCGTCGTATGTTTTTTATCGCTTTGTTTCTCTTGGGCTTTTACATCATCATCAATTCACCGCAGTAAAAGCTGGAAACGCCTTGTTGAAGATTAATCACTCGCAGATTGAGTACTTGTTTGGGCGTGCTTTGGCAAATCGTCGCCCAGTTCTATCCATGGTAATTTCTCGGCATAATGGACATGAAACTGTGGCGAAAATGCTTCCGGCTTTTCCAAACTAGCCGCGTAGAAATGAATTTCGTCTGGAAACTTGTCGGCATCATAGGCCATAGGAGTGCCACATTTATTACAGAACAAACGTCTAACACCAGGAGAAGACTCGTACACGCTAGGTGTTTTGCCAGTAAAGCGGTGTGCACTGTTTGGCACACCAAAGAAGGTGGTAAATGGGGACGAGGTATTGCGTCTGCAACTTTCGCAATGACAGTGCCCCCGCCAATTTTCAGGACCCTCGTACTCGAATGTCACCGCCCCACACAAACAATGACCTTTTTTAGTCGTCATAATCTAATCCTTTGGATGCACATGATGAGCTGCTTCATCCACACGGTAATCAAGCGATTCCGAAATCACAACTTCTCCAGCTAAGTGCGCTTGCAAACCAGGATGAACAGGCACAGGCAGTTTCTCTATCGCGTGTTTTTCCGTAAGCGCGTATTTTTCCGCCAAGCTCTGGGCCACCAACCAAGCATGAAAATCAGGAAACGAATTACCACTGACTAATAGATAGTCATCAAACGGATAGACTGTTTTGAGATCGTATGGGCCATAATCATCGAACGGTGGTTCGCCCTTGTATAATTGTTTTGCTTCCTGGTGGCTGAGAAGTATTAGGCTCAACTGGTCAGTGGTTAACAAACTCGCCAATCGCTCTTGTGTCGGCGCACGGGCGACACGGGCTTTACTCTCGGGCAGTTCCATTGCCAACACTTCCGACAATGTCTTACCAAACGGATAACTACCCAGGTCGGCGCGACACGTTCCGATCAATAAGTGCTTTTTTCGATAGACCACCCACTGTTGGTAGGGTGTATGCGCGCCGGCCGATGGCGCCCAATTCGCAAAAACGCATGCCAACATCCATCCGACAAACAATCGACGAGTGGAAGCGCGTGCAGGTTCACTACACCGGTCGATACGGTGAATTCGCATTGGCATTTTTTGTCTGTCAGTCGAATACGTCTTTGTTCAACACAGCAGTAATCACGTAGTTAGGCACATCCACCACCTGTCCCACACGCAAGTCAACAGCGACGCTAGCGAGGATATAGGCCTGCTCCGCAGTTAAGCCGTGTTCGCGCACAATATAATCAATCATTTGTGTTAACGCGTGACGCGCGGCCAAAGTTAAGTCCTCGGAAAGATTTTCCAGGTCGGTTATTTTTTGCGAATCAATATAAGTCAGAAAAGGCGGAATCTCGCCCGCACCTTTTAACGGCAAACCGACCGTCTGATGAAAGCGGCTCGGTTCGATGTCTTTAATCTGCGTGCCGCCTTCTACTTGCGGTGCCGCCAAATTTGCTGCTTGACCCGAACGCACTTCCGTCACGACAGTGACTTTAGCGCCCATCTCAATGGCGGTTCCGGAAACTTCTCCATCGCCCTGAGCGTAGTGCACATCGCCCACGAACAAACCGCAGCCATCGATAAAACACGGAAACAACAAGGTTGTGCCGATCTGCATTTGTTGTACATCCATATTGCCACCGTTCTCCCGTGGGGGAATAGTGCGTAAACAATCATCTTTATGCGAGCCTTCGGCGCCACAAATGGCTGCGGGCAAAGCACCGGACGGTTCAGGTGTTAAAGCGACACCACCCGCTGTCGCTAGCGCAGACTCGCGCGCCTTCCAGGCAGCCACCTCAGATTCTCCGGGTAATACGCCAATGGAACCTGGAAAGGCTTCGAACGGCACTTTGATACCCGGCATTTGATCGGATTCGGCATGAGTGCGGGACAACCGCCAATTTACAAGATAAGGTTCTGTGTACTGGTCACGCAAAAACCCGAAACCAGGCACGATAACGGTGTAACCATATTCGTCCGGTTCGATATTTACCAAAGTCACAGCAAGCACATCGCCCACTTTGGCGCCTTCGATATGCACCGGCCCAGTCATTGGATGCACTAGGTTGAGATCCAAGGCGGCTAGGTCATCTGCGATCGAATCCAAATTTAAATCGGAATCCAAAGCATCGCGTGTGTGAAACACGATATGGTCACCGGGATTCGCTTGCGCTACCGGTGCAATGGCCGGGTGATAGCGGTTAAAACAGTTAGAATCGTCGACACAATGTGCACCGGTCTTGCCGATTTCAACCACATTACGCCATTTAACGTCTGTCGTATCCGCAATAGCATGGTGTGTTAAAGACGCAAAAACTACGGCAGCCGCAAACGTCACTCGCGATGTATGAGTTTTCATCATTCTCCTCCTTTGTTTGGCCGTAATTGTTTTTTGAAACCTAAGTTTACATAGTCGCGCCGTTTAACGATTCAGTCAACGGTTTTGTAGGTCGCCAGAACGAATCCCTGGAAAAAGACGGCTATCATGCGTTGAAAGAATCAAAGCGGGACAGCGCGATACATTTTGCTCTCTGAGTTCTTTGTTGTATTTGAACACAGCCAATAACTACGGACTTTAGTCGGTGATGGCTCGATTGGTATTCATGGTCTTATCCATACCGATCATTCCCGATTTGCCCTGAAGCTGTAAAAACTTGGCGGAGTCCACATCGGCGTTGGTTAGATTCAAACCATCTACCGAAGTACCGGTAAAATCCGCACCACCCAGCTTGGCATTGGATAAGTTGGTGTTGTTCAACTGTGATTCATTAAAACTGGCGAATTCCGCATTGGCATGAGACATGTTCGCACCGTCGAAAACAGCGCCTTGCGCATCGACCGACTTCAATACTGCTCCCATCAAACCCATGGATTGATTCTTCATATCCGCTGACATGTCCGCATTACGAAAACTGGCGCCGCGCAAATCCGAATCACTCATATTCGCGGCTATGCGTGCATTATCGAGTTTGGCATTTTTCAAGTTAGCCCGCTGAATTTGGGTGGAAAACAAGCGAGCGCCGGTAAGATCGGCATTTTCAAGATTCGCTCCTATCAACCATCCCAGATCAAGATTAACACCACTTAAGTTAGCGCCTCGAAGATTCGTGTTGTTCAACCGTGTCCACCGCAAATCAGCACCTTTAAAATCCACGCCGCTTAGGTCCAGACCAGAAAGACGCTTGTCGCTTAGATCAACGGGGTGAGACGTTGCACTATTCAGTATCTCCACTAACTCATCACGTGTCATTTCTGACTCGGTCATGTCAGGGCTGTTAAGATCGACCATATCCAACATGTTTTGCCCCCACGCTGCCGTGGTGACAAACACAAAACTTAAAAGAAACACGCGCGAAGTCAGTGTTGAACGCATATTAATACCTCGTATCTTGATTTTCGCCTCGAAGGTGCCGGTAGCACGAATAAATCATGCAGTATCATGAAAGTCTACCCAAGACCGTAGAATGTTCAATAAAAAATCGATAAGGTTTGGCCGCACAAGTGATGCAGAATCATGAGATATAGAATGTTCGTCAGAAAAAGTCGTCAATGTGCACCAAAAGATGCCAGAAATGATGTCCAGCAGATGAAAACTAACAACCAAAGAAGAACGGCATTCTCGCTAACCCTTGTGCATGTACTATGCTTATTGGCGCAACAGCTTTACGCTGACACTTTGCCTGTTGTGCGTGCCGCCGTACTGCAATTTGGTACGGTCAACTGGGAATTGGATGTCATAAAACACCACGGACTGGATCGTAAATATAGTTTCACACTGGAAGTCTTACCACTCGGTTCCACAAGCGCTGTCAATGTTGCGTTACAAGGCGGCGCAGCGGATATCATCGTCAACGATTGGATCTGGGTATCCCGGCAAAGGGATGAAGACAAGCTGTATACTTTTGTCCCTTACTCCTTGGCGGTGGGCGAACTCATTGCCCATCCGAACAGCGGTATCAAAGCTATCGCGGACTTGCCAGGGAAAAAACTGGGTATTGCAGGCGGACCGGTTGACAAAAGCTGGTTAACGTTACGTGCATATGCAATGAAGACACTGAATCTCGATTTAGTAAAAGAAGTCACTACCCAATTTGCCGCCCCGCCGTTGTTAAATGAGTTAGTGACACGTGGCGAATTAGATGCGGTATTAAACTATTGGCACTATACGGCTCGTTTACGGGCAACAGGAATGCCTTCAGTGATTAACGTTGAAACCATGTTAAAAGAATTCAGGATCGGTCAAGCGATTCCGTTATTGGGTTGGGTGTTTCACGAGCCCTGGGCATCAGAAAACCAATCAGCCGTCACTGGATTTTTACAAGCATCGTATCATGCTAAAAATATACTGTTGCAATCTGACGATGAATGGAAACGCATTCGGCCATTAATGAAAGTTGAAAATGAAAATGTTGCAAAAACACTACGTGATGCCTTCCGTGATGGCATACCTCGCCATTTTGGCACACAAGAACAAGCAGGCGCCGCGCAACTGTTTTCGATTCTTGCTGAGCAAGGAGGGGGCGAATTGACCGGTTCGTCAACTGAACTCAACTCCGGCACTTTCTGGAGCGGATTCGAAGTTAGATTACCGCACGAGTGACTACCGTCAAAACTAGGTTCGGGACCAGGGCTATTTCATTAATTGCTTTTTTTGTGATATGGCAACTTGCCGCGTTAGTAGTCAACGATGTGCTGCTACCGTCACCCGTTGCAGTATTCAAAAGCTTGTGGATTCACTTGACGCGACACGACCTCTTGCTGCATCTCGGTATCACGTTGTATCGAGTCGCCATCGCTTTCACTGTTGCTATGGCAGTGGGAACCTTGATTGGTCTCATGATGGGCCAATGGCATGGTGTGGACGCCAGCCTCGATAGTCTACTGGTACTAGGTCTAAACGTTCCAGCGCTGGTCACTATTATTCTATGCTATATCTGGTTTGGTTTGACTGAAGTCGCTGCCATCGTCGCCGTGGCACTAAATAAAATTCCGACCGTGGTGGTAACCATTCGTGAAGGTGCGCGTGCTGTCGATCGTGAATTATTACAGGTCGCTCATGCGTTTCGATTGAAAGCAGTAAAAACCTTGCGTCATGTTTATCTACCCCAACTTTATCCGTATTTGATGGCGTCCGCGCGTTCAGGCCTTGCACTTATTTGGAAAATAGTCTTGGTGGTTGAGCTACTGGGTCGAAGCAATGGCGTAGGTTTTCAACTTGGTACTTTTTTTCATTTCTTTGATATCACCGGCATACTGGTCTACACCATCGCCTTTGCCAGCGTTATTTTGTTCATTGAGGCGGTGTTGATGCGCCCGCTGGATCGTTACATATCGCGGTGGCGCACATGACCAATATTAACGTTCGCGTTAATAGCAAACGTTATCCCGACAGCAATGGGTCCGCACTGGAAAATATCGAGTTTTCAGTCAATAAGGGTGAAATTATCGGCATTGTCGGTCCCTCCGGAGCAGGCAAAAGCACGTTATTGAACATCATTGGCGGCCTGGATGTGCACTTCCAGGGGGAATTGTCGTTCGGTGTACACCCAGCGGATAACAATCCCTCTATTGGCTACATGTTCCAATCACCGCGTCTGATGCCATGGCTTACCGTGACCGACAATGTGCTGTTAGTGGTAAAAAACACCAATAGCACCGATGTTCAACCACTGCTCGACAGTGTCGGACTCGGTGATCGTGGGCATTTGTTTCCATTGCAACTGTCTGGTGGAATGCAACGTCGAGTCGCATTAGCCAGAGCGTTTGTAAATCACCCATCGATATTGTTGTTGGACGAACCATTTGTTTCACTGGATAAGCCGACCGCTGATCGGCTTCGAACCCAGCTTCTGGAGTTATGGAGTAATGAAAGACCGGCAGTACTTTATGTCACGCATGATTTACGTGAGGCACTTAGCATAGCGGACCGAATAGTGTTCTTATCGGCCGGACCCGGTACCGTGATCCTGGACGAAAAAATTTCACTGGCGCGGCCACGTACGATGGAAGACCCGGGCATTTCTGAAATATACAATCGTCTTATCAGACGATACCCCGATCTACTGGCGGGACGTATTTAGTCGAGGAGTCAACAGCGCAGGTCTTTCCGGTGGACTATCATCCTGAGTTTGAAACGATCCGAACTGAACGCATACAGCCATTCGAATTAGTGCTTCACGATTTCGTTCACAAGCCTAGCAATTTAAGGCACGTTCACTTGCAAGCTCAGGACGACAACAATGTATTTCTCGCCTTGTTTAAAACACCGGCCAGTGATAATACCGGCGTGTCGCACGTGCTTGAACACATGGTGTTATGCGGTAGCGAACGCTACCCCGTGCACGATGCCTTTTTCGCCATGACCAATCGCTCGGTAAACACCGGCATGAACGCCTTTGCCACACCGGACTGTAGCGGGTTTCATTTTTCGACCAGGTACAAAACTGATTTTGATAATTTATTAAACGTCTACTTAGACGGTTTGTTTTTTCCACTGCTGGATTCGGTGACTTTTGCACGTGAAGGCGTCCGTGTCGATATTGCAGATAATGGAAATCCCATATTTAACGGCGTGGTCTTTAATGAAATGAAAGGCGCGCTGAATGACTCTAACGAACGCATGAAAATGTTGATGCGTGCGCAACTGTTCCCACAAAGCCGCTATTGTTTTAACGAAGGCGGCGATCCATTGGCGATGATCAACCTCACTGTGGACCACATCCAAGCATTTCATCGCCGGCACTATCACCCGGCCAATGCGATCTTCATTACCTACGGCGATCGACCTGCGCGTAATCATCAAGAAAAATTTATCACTAACGTATTAGAGCGGTTGCAATCGACCCAGCAAACTGAAATGTCGCTGGCCGATATATCCGTGCCCCGCCAACCTACCGATAACAACACAACAACCGAAACCATGGCCGGTGAGAATGAATGTCTAGTGGCATGGCGCATCGGCCACGCGTTTAACTCTGCGATTGGACTACGAGGGCGCTTGCTACAGCAACTACTTGTGGACGAAAAATCATCGCCCTTTCGGCGAATACTCTTAGAAAGAGGAATTCGACCGATTTCCGGCCCGCTAACAGGCTGGAATGGTGAATGTATGGACATCACCTTTAGCTTGCATTGTGCGTTGGATTTCCCACCACCGCATGAATCACCGGTGAGTTTTATGCAGGAAGCGTTGTCTGAAATCAGAGCGGGTACGTTTTCTCCACAAGTTATTAAAAAAGCTTTTGATAAAACCGAACTGGATTGGCTGGACCTGAATTCATCACGGGAAACACCCGGATTGAAATTGATTCGACGTATGGTTCCCGCGCTGTTGTACGAAACCGATGCGTCGGCGTCTTTGAACATTTATAACTACCTGCTGCAATTGCGAACAGATTGCAACGACCCCGCATTCATACCCGCGCTAATAGAGAATTACCTCATTGACAATAAGCGCTGTTTTTCCAGCTATCGGACATCGGTCAGGAAAAACTCGTCTGCTTGTGCAACGCTTGAACGAAGGCTAAAAATGATATGGCAAGAAATGGATGATAACACACGAGCTGACTGCTGGCGTGTGTCCGATTTGTTAAAACAACAAACCAACATAGAAGCCGACTTACTCCCAATATTAAAGATCGACCAAGTCCAACCGCGGACAACCAACATCCATGTAGAACACGTGTCGACCGGGAAGCATTCACTTTATTTTGCATCCCGCGGTGCAAATGATATTACAGACTTATCCATTGCCTTCGACTTAAAAGGTATAGCTCCTGATCTAATCGACTATCTGCCGGTGTACGTAACCTGGCTTGATCGATTAGAAACCTCGGACGCTGTGGCTTGGGATTTCGAATCCGAGTTAGTGGTTTTGTCTACGGACAAGAGAGTTGTATCAGCACTAATAGTGCACGGCAAGTCCTTAAGCAAAGACACACGCTCCCTGTTCAACGCAATATGGGATCTAGCCGCCGCGACGCAATCCGCTAGTATTGATGTTAATTATTCGTTAATGAGTGATACATACAAACGAATCGGGTCGAGTCTGCATAGACAGGGGCACGAACACGCGATGCGTTTGGCGGCATCGAGCCTTAACGAGGGTGCGAACCTGGAAAATCGATTGAACGGTTTGGCAGCGTTAGGGAATTTGCGAGACAAGAGGACCAACGAAAATGTCTCCAGTGAAAATTTGCGACAAAAAATAAATCGAATTGGTGAACACTTAGCCAATACGAAGCGTTCGATTTTATTTGTTGGCAGAGAAGACCAACTTGCCGGGATTCAAACATTTTTAGAAACACTTTCCGCACCTTCCGATAGAATGGATATAACTACAGAATACGAAGCGAATAGTGTAAAAAGTAATGTTTGGCTATTAGATACCGATGTCAACTACTGTGCGCAAGCCGTGCTTTGTAACAATACAACCGATCACCGTGAAATGGCATCATTGTATTTGCTTGCGGCACTTATTGACGTCGGATTCTTGCGTCAGATAATCCGCCACCAAGGGGGCGCTTATGGTGCCGGTGCAAAATTTGATCCCACGAGTCGCACACTAAAAATGTTCTCTTATCGCGACCCGCGTTTGGTGGAAACCATGCTGGATTTTGACAACGCCTGGCAATGGCTTTCCGGTGACGATGTTAGTCAGTATCTAGAACAAGCAAAATTGACAGCTTTGGCCATCGAAGAGCGTAATTCGCTGAATGATTCAGCGTCGGCTCGGCGCCGGTTTTTTGACGCACTTGGGAATTTACCTCCGGATTTTCGCAACCAATTTAAACAAGCAATCACCGATCTAACTTTCGAAGAAATAAAGGCGAATAAGAACCGTCTACTTTATCCAAATCGGCATGGGTATGGCGTGATAACCGATTTCAGAAATGAAACATTGCTGAAAGAAAAAGGTTACAAGTTGTAATCCTCAATAAACGGACGGAACAAACTGAATCTTTTTGTCGTCAAAAAAACAAAGCGCACGATAAACGTGCGCTCTGCTGTACTCCTGTCCTCTGGAGTAATTTGTTGTTGTTATTTTTAACGGTTGTTGATGTACATTGTGATTTCGAAACCGAAACGTACATCTTCAAATTTGGGTTTTACCCACATGATGTTTTCCTCCAAATACGAACAAAGTCTATAAGACTGCCAAATAGGCGGTATAAATCTAGACCAATTGCTGGATAAGTGCAACACTTACGTATTGTCAAACATTTTTCTCGATAAAATGCTCTTTTTTGACGGCAGAAAGAGACACAAACGACACACTTAACGACTCCTTAAACAGACTTTTTATGATTAGAAACAATAGGTTATACAGAAAAAACACTAAAATCCTAGCGTTGGTTGTCACAATGCTAATTAGTTTATCCGGGTCTGGGTTCGCCGTTCGGGCAGATGATACGGACGAACGTTGGAACGGGATTAGAAAAGCCGTATTTGGCGAGCGGGAAATTCTTGAAGGAGAAAACGTTATTGCGATCCAGGCGCCTTACCGCGCGCATGATGCGGCGTTGGTGCCCATTACATTAAATGCCCTGGCCGATCAAAATAAGGACAATTACATCAAAGAGCTATATTTGATTGTCGATAATAACCCGACTCCATTGGCCGGTACATTTCATTTCAATCCGAACCATGGCTGGAAAAGTATCGAGACACGTGTGCGGGTGAATGAATACACCAATGTTCGCGCGATAGCGGAAACAAGCGATGGTCGTTTACATATGACTAAAGCCTATGTCAAAGCCGCGGGCGGTTGTTCGGCGCCCGCCTTGTCCGATCAGGAAGCGGCCTCGCAACGGCTGGGTAAAATGAAACTACGTCTAGACGAACTGATTACGGCTGGACAACCCAGTGTGGCACAGATTTTAGTGAGTCACCCAAATAATTCGGGAATGCAGTTCGACCAAATATCGCGTAACTACATCCCCGCATTTTTTGTGCATAAAATTGGAGTGAGTTTTAACGATGAGGAGATTTTCACCCTTGATACTAATTTTTCTTTAAGCGAAGACCCCAGTGTTCACTTCACTTTCGTGCCCAAAGAAGATGGTGTCATCAGAGTATATGCACTGGATTCCAAGGATAATCGATTCGAAAATTCGTGGCCGGTGACGGTAGCTGCGCCGGCATCCTAAACACAATAGGAGTCACTAAAAGCACTGAAGTGTTGATTCCGCCTGGGCACTTTGCAGCCTCTCTACAACCGCCTTGGCCCAACTTGCCTCGCGATAAAAAATACCTCTCTGACCGATATCTTGCTGAATTCGCAGCACCGTATCCGCGCGTTCGTATTCTTCAAAAGATAAGATGGATGCGATGACATCGATGCTGCATGAACACTTTTGCAACATTTCGGGCGTTTCTCCATTTGCCGCCATACAGGCGAATACATAGTCGGCTTTTACGTACGTCGGATAATCAGCACCTGGTGGGCACTGGGTACCGGTATTCGCGTAAGAAATCGTCATACCAAAACAAATTAACGCGATAGCCAATTTTGACATTGTTTTGAATCTCACAATCTTTCACTCCACTAGCTGTTTAAAGTACTGTTATTTAGTATCTGATTTTAGACTTAAGCTCTCGCTGATGAGTGGTTCATCACCGGTCGCCGCAGGTACGATAATATCTACTCGCACTAGACTCCCGGGCACATCTTTAGCGAGAAATATCGAATAGGTTTTTTGTTTAAACTCCATAAACCGGTCAATCATCGGATCATTAATAAAGGGTTTAAATTCAATGCGTGTAGCGTTTAATTTTTTTCCGTCGTGAGAGATATTTACCGTATCAATCTCCGGATCACGCGCCATTTCCTCCCGTATCCGGTTACGAAAATACAAAGCTCCGCCGCCGATCATACGACTCATCTCGCGCACGTCGCGTTCAAGGACCGCCATTATGACCGGGTTAGTTCGAAATCCATGAAACGGGCCCAAAACTATCTCCTTGTCACCCGAGAGAAATGTCAGGTTTAGATCTTTTCTGTGGTTTTCGTGCGCTTCTGTTATTCTAAGTGTTGCGTTATCCGTAAAACCATCGTCGAAACTACTCGATTTAACATAGTCATAGTGAATCTCTGTTCCTTTTTCCAAACCTTCCAGATGATTGGTATCGTAGATCAGAGTCTGTGCCGCATTTAATTCAATGGATTCCGCAGCGAATGCGCTCACATCGATAAACAACCAGACCATCAGCAAGAAAAACTTGTATTTCATCGTCATATTTCCAGCAATGAGACCAAAAGTGTATCAAGTTCTGTTGCTATTCGCTGCCGCGCTATCAACGTTTGGGAGTACCGCTAACGAGTTCGAAGTTATTGAAACAGCACCTGGCGTATACGTTCATTTTGGCGCGCACGAAGAAATCTCGTCATCCAATCTTGGCGATATCGCCAATATCGGCTTTATCGTGGGCGATGAGGCGGTAGCCGTGATTGATACCGGCGGATCATTGCCAATCGGTGAGAGACTACGCCAGCACATTCGAAAGACAACTAACCTGCCGATTAAGTATGTCGTTCTCACACATATACATCCAGATCATATTTTTGGAGTGAAAGCATTTACCGGCACCGACGTGCAAACAGTCGGTCATGAACGGTTACCCAATGCCATAGTGCAACGGGGCGACTATTATGCACAACGACTCTTGGAAATTGTCGGCGAGGCGGCGCAGGGGTCGGAAGTCGTGATGCCGGATATAACCGTAAACGGCTCTATGGACCTAGACTTAGGCAATCGAGTCCTAACTCTGACCGCTTTCGCCACCGCACACACGGATAACGATCTCATCGTTTTTGATCATAAAACCCAAACATTGTGGAGCGGCGATTTGTTGTTTAGTGAACGCACACCGTCGTTGGACGGTAGTATAGTTGGTTGGTTGGCTGCTATGGAAAAACTCGAAAAAATCCCAGCCAAACGAGTGGTTCCAGGTCATGGTCCAATATCCACAGACTGGCCGGCCCCTTTGTTGGCACAAAAACATTATTTACAGACAGTCGCCGAAGGTACACGCGAAGCCATTCGATCAAGAAAAAGTATTCAAGACGCGGTCGAGACTGTCGGAATAACGGAACAGGATAAATGGCTATTGTTTGATATCTACAACCCCCACAATGTCACCAAAAGTTTCTCCGAGTTAGAATGGGAATGAACATATTCCAACTCATTTTTTGAGATCGAGACTAGAATCACCTACAATGGGTAAGTAGCAGAAAGGCGTTGCCGCATAACTGCGGTTACCGCCACTAACTTGTACCGATGCTAAGTCGGTCGGAAGGAGTAGAGTAATGAACACCAGCTTCGATACCTACCATCTGGAACGCGTCCGTTCTGTTGTCAACGGGCGCACAGACGGGTTGGATCCTCGGCCAGATCAATATGTCGTACGCTCGTGGGAACGTTGTGTACGCAACTACCACCTTGACCCCATCAACTCAAGCAATTCCGCCGTTCTCCTGAAAAGCGATATTAGGGAACGGGAAGATGCGTTGGGCGAATTACTGCCGGTCGCCAGCGAAGAAAGCCGCAACATCTACTCACAAACCCAGGGATCGGGTTACGCCATTATCGTTACCGACTTTGATGGCGTAGTGATGAGTTGGATTGGCGACCCGACCATGGACAAAGAATTCAATAACGCGGGGCTGTGGACAGGCGCCATCTGGGATGAAAAACACGAAGGCACCAACGGTATTGGCACATGTATAGCTGAGGGACGTCCGGTCACCATTCATCGCGAAGACCACTTTTTAAGCAAACATGGCTCGTTGAGTTGCACGGGGGCACCCATTCGAAATTCCAAGGGTGACATCATAGCGGTATTGGATGCATCGATTACCAGTTCCAATGACAGTAAAAACAGTCAAATCTACACCGCGGCATTGATGAATATGTCGGCCAAACGCATCGAACATTGGTATTTCATCCATTCGCACCGTCGCGATACGGTGTTGCGGCTCAACCGGCGTCCCGAGATGGTGGGTACATTAGACGATGCGTTGTTCGCCATTGACGGTGAAGGCAATATTCTCGCTGTTAACAATACAGCAGTGGAAAGTTTTGGAAGCGGCAAGCGAAAAAGTCTGGTCGGTAAAAAAATAGAGGAAGTGTTCGACTTTAACGCGACATCTGTGTTTGAACGCGCATCAAGAGAAACACAATTGGTGTGGCCGGCACGTCTGCGAACTAACGGCGAACGCCATTATTGCTTAGTACAACCACCGGAGAGAGTTAGCAAAGAAAGCAATAGTCATCGCCGTGTGACAACAAAAAACCGCGAGCTCACATTGCAAGACGTGGCCGGGGACGACATACGCATGCGAAGCAATGTGGATCGTGCCCGCAGAACCATGAATGAAGCTTTGCCTATTCTTTTATGCGGGGAAACCGGTACCGGCAAGGAGGCGATGGCCAAAGCCATCCATGCCGCCAGTGATAGGGCGGACAAACCCTTCGTCGCGGTGAACTGCGCCTCCATACCGGAAAGTTTGATTGAAAGCGAGTTATTCGGTTACCGCTACGGTGCCTTCACCGGCGCACGCCGGGAAGGCATGCGTGGCAAAGTATTAGCATCCGACAAGGGTACTTTGTTTCTTGATGAAATTGGCGAAATGAATCCGTCGTTGCAAACGCGTTTGCTACGCGTATTGGAAGAACGCTATGTCTATCCATTGGCCAGTGATACACCGGTGTCCGTCGATCTGCACGTTATCAGTGCGACCAACAAAGACATGAAAACTTTGATTAGCGACGGTTCTTTCCGCAAGGATTTATATTATCGTCTGGCCGGTGTTGTGTTGCACTTGCCCGCTCTGCGCGAACGCGAAGACAAAAAACAACTAGTGATGAGCGCGTTGGCACTTGAGAACAACAGCGACAACGACATCACAATCGATGACCAAGCCATGGACAAGCTATTGCAACATCCTTGGCCCGGTAATTTTCGCGAACTGCGGTTTGTTTTGCGTGCTGCACTAGCATTGTGTACCGACAATGTCATTACATTGGAGGATCTCCCGGAAGATCTCATGCAAGAAGATGCTGTCGCCTTGGCGGAAAAAATTGCCGAGGCAGAAGACGCCGTCCCGGTTGAGAACGTTAGTCCACTCGCTGCGGCCGAACGTGACGTCATTCTCAAACAACTGGAAAACCATCACTGGAATGTCACTAAAACCGCTGCAGCGCTGGGTATGAGCCGAAAAACGCTGTACCGGCGACTACACCGGCATAACATTTCCACTCAGAGCTTTCGCTAGATGTGGCTCGCATGAACTGGCGGCATCGATCGTTATGGGACAGAGTGTGTCACGATCGTGTTGTAGACGATACACGGATCCAATTCAGTACTATGTTGGTAAGCGAAAATACAACGGTATTTGTTTTAAACGTCTGCAAACAAACGGTGTTTTCAAATTACCCCTCGGCATGGTAATTAGTTTGTAAGTAACTTATTTCTAAGTGTTTATTTGATACTTCTGAGTGACATTGTTGAAACCGCAACAACCGAAAAACATGTGACGACAATAAAGAACTTCGATATTAAAACTCGTTTAAATCGCTGGCACGAATATTGCTATAATTTCCAACTTATATTTTCATATGTGATAGTTGTTCGCTTTTGTACCGATAGTTTTTAGCTTTTTGAAAAAAATAAGATTAATCTTCAATATTGGAGGTACCAAAACCCAGAAATTTACACAGGTAAAGAGATCGGAGCAGTAAGTAATATTCGTACAGCAAATTTTAACCCCCCAACCAATATGCAAACTTGGAGGATAGTTAATGAAACCAACTACAAGCAAAACTCTCATTGCCGCATCCATCGGTAGCGCGTTGTGTGTTACCGGTATTGTTGCCAATGCTAATGAAGAAGTCGCCGCACTGGCGGCAGACGCTAATAACTGGGCGATGCCCACTGGCAACTATGCCAATCATCGTTACAGTGAACTGGATCAAATCAACAAAGACAACGTTGGCACATTACAAGCCGCTTGGACTTTCTCAACCGGTGTACTACGCGGTCACGAAGGTGGCCCGCTCGTCATCGGTGACACCATGTATATCCATTCTCCGTTTCCGAACCGTGTCTTCGCGTTGGATCTGAACGAAGAAGGTGCGATCAAATGGATGTATGAACCCAAACAAGACCCGTCAGTTATCCCGGTAATGTGTTGCGATACGGTTAACCGAGGTGTGTCTTACGGTGATGGCAAAATCTTTCTGTACCAAGCTGACGCCACATTAACCGCGTTGGACGCCAATACCGGCGAGGTCGTTTGGCAAGCGGCCAACGGCGATCCCAAGAAAGGCGAAACAGGGACAGCCGCACCTATGGTGTTCAAGGATAAAGTATTCGTTGGCATCAGTGGTGGTGAATTCGGTGTGCAAGGTCATATCACTGCCTACAACATCAGCGATGGCAGCATGGCCTGGCGTGGTTATTCCACCGGTCCGGACGATCAAACTTTGATGGATCCGGAAAATACCATGCATCTGGGTCAGCCCGTTGGTAAAGACTCGGGCACCGCAACCTGGGAAGGTGACCAATGGAAAATCGGTGGTGGCACAACCTGGGGTTGGTTCTCCTATGATCCCGATTTGAATCTGGTGTACTACGGCTCGGGTAACCCGAGTACGTGGAACCCGGTACAACGTCCAGGTGACAATCGCTGGTCCATGACCATTTTCGCACGTGATGTGGATACCGGTATGGCTAAGTGGGTCTATCAAATGACGCCTCACGACGAATGGGACTACGACGGCATTAACGAAATGATTCTTGCCGACATCGATGTTAAAGGTCAGGCTCGCAAGGCATTAGTGCACTTTGACCGTAATGGGTTCGCCTACACCTTGGATCGCGAGACCGGTGAATTGCTGGTAGCAGAAAAATTCGATCCTGCTGTTAACTGGGCCACCCATGTCGATATGGAAACCGGACGACCGCAAGTGGTTGCAGAATACAGCACTCATCAAAATGGCGAAGACGTCAACACGACGAATGTGTGTCCTGCAGCGTTGGGTTCCAAAGACCAACAACCGGCTGCATTCTCACCGAAAACGGGCGTGTTCTACGTGCCAACCAACCATGTATGCATGGACTACGAACCGTTTGAAGTGTCCTACACGGCCGGCCAACCCTACGTGGGCGCTACATTGTCGATGTTCCCAGCCGGTAAAGTTACCGAAGACGGTACCGACAACCTGGGTAACTTCATCGCTTGGGATGCCAGCGAAGGAAAGATCTTGTGGTCAAAACCAGAACCCTTCTCAGTATGGAGTGGTGCATTGGCAACAGCAGGCGACGTAGTTTTTTACGGAACACTTGAAGGCTATCTGAAGGCCGTCGACCAAGAGACTGGAGAAGAACTTTACAAATTTAAAACGCCATCAGGCATCATTGGCAACGTAAATACCTGGATGCATAACGGTAAACAATACGTGGGTGTATTGTCAGGTCTTGGTGGTTGGGCCGGTATCGGCTTCGCCGCAGGATTGACCGGTGACACCGACGGCTTGGGTGCCGTTGGTGCGTACAAGTCGCTGTCCAAGTACACCTCACTGGGTGGAACCTTGACAGTGTTCTCGTTACCGAATTAATTCCCCCTTACCTGTTGTAAGTAAGTTAAAGCCCCGGCATCAAACGATGCCGGGGCTCTTTTATTCAGCACCTGTAAATTTATACTACGTTAGAATATTCGAACACAATCTGGAGACCTATTAATGAGATACAACTTTGGTAGCAAATTGTTTGGCACCATTCTTGTCGGCGCGTTCACTGGGGGGGTCTTAACTACTCCGGCGATGGCGCAGGACGAACCACAGTATACGGTTGAAGATGGGAAAGTTGACAAAGGAACATACAATGGCTACCGCCGCTTTCACGGCACCTGTCACGCCTGTCATGGACAAGATGCTTTAGGTAGTTCTTTCGCACCCCCGTTGACGGAATCTTTGAAGAATTTAACTTATGCAGACTTTAAAGAGACGGTAACCAATGGACGAACTGTGCAGGACGCGAGCGGCGGAACCAACGCCATGCCCGCGTTTGCGGAGAATCCTGACATCATGAAATATCTCGACGATATTTACATGTACCTAAAAGCGCGCTCGGACGGCGTGCTCGATCCAGGAAGACCGGAAAAAATTCCAGCGTCGTAGAGAGACTTGAATTTCTCACGACACTTTTTCTTTTCATTAGCGGTGTTGCTGATTTCAGCGACATCGACATATGCTGTAGCCGCTGAAGGCACAACGCGCGAAGCGATCTCCACCAATACGCTCCGTGTATGCGCCGACCCCGGCAATATGCCATTCTCCAACGAACACAAAGAAGGGTTCGAGAACAAAATCATCGAATTGGTTGCAACAAAACTCAAACGACCCGTTCAATACACCTGGTTTCCACAGACTGTCGGCTTTGTACGTAATACTTTACGTATTCGGGAGTGTGACCTTATCTCGGGCATCTCCACCAGCAGTCAGTTAGTGCAAAACACAAACCCCTACTACCATTCTGTTTACACCATGGTGTACCGTGCGGACTCGGGTATACACGCAACGCAATTGTCCGATCCAATGTTAAAGGATAAGCGTCTTGGCGTGGTCGCAGGCACTCCACCCGCTACATTGCTAGCGCGTTACGGATTATTAACGCAAATCACACCTTACCAGCTCACCGTCGACACCCGGCATTTTTCATCCGGCGCCCAAGCCATTAACGATCTTGTAGCTGGAACAACGGATGTTGCGTTACTATGGGGACCCATCGCGGGTTATTACACGCAGCAAGCCGATATTGATTTTGAGATTGTTCCTTTACTGAACGAGTCAAAAGATGTGCGTCTTGATTATCGAGTTTCCATGGCGGTCCGTTATAGCGAAACGGAATGGAAACGCACTATCAATAAAGTACTCAAAGAACTTCAGCCCGAAATCGACAAAATACTTCAAGCGTACGGCGTTCCCTTGCTAAACGACCTTGGGCAGTTGATTGCCGCTGACTCGTAGCTTCCCGTGTTACCGGGCGGTATTCGTATTCGCCCTGCTCCTCTCCTCGAATTCGCAAGCCGGTTCCGGTATTCCGGAACCGGAAGGATACCGTATGCATGATTACCGTTCACCTGTTCCGTACACTCTGAACGGCGCCACCGTAGTCGATGTGTTAGAAACAAAAAACTTACATGAAAACGGGGACGTCATTTTCATCGATGTACTACCCGCGCAACGCAAACCGGAGGGGCTACAACCCACCGATATTTGGCTGCCTAAACCGCACAAAAACATCCCAGGTTCAACATGGTTACCGGATGTAGGCTACGGCGCCATTTCCGATGAAACGGAACAATACTTCAAAAAAAATCTTGAACGCTTAACCGAAAATGACAAATCGAAAAAGATTTTAATTTATTGTCGAGCCGATTGCTGGATGTCATGGAACGCAGCAAAACGCACGTTGTATTATGGCTATAACAACGTCTATTGGTTTCCCGATGGTATCGATGGTTGGTCCGGGGCGGGATTTGATTTACAAGAGTCATCACCGCTTCCAATATCGGATAATTGACCAACACAAGCACTCAAGATGAACAGTCTGCTCCCCAGTTTGAGAATCCCGCCCGTTGATTAATTGACAACCTCTCCAACAAAGCTTTTAGTTTTCGTCGTTTGCATCCTTGCCCCGGTTGCGATGGCGGATGGCAAGCCGCATTTGATGTTGGCTAAGGTTTACCGGAACAATATCGATGTGACTCAGTACTGGATCAGCGAAAAACTCGACGGGGTGCGGGCGCGTTGGGATGGCACAAAACTGATCTCCAGAGGCGGACATATATTCGCAGCGCCAGATTGGTTCTTTCAGGATTTTCCAGACATCGTACTGGATGGAGAGTTATGGATAGGACGCGGACGCTATGAAGAGGTATTATCTATCGTAAGAAAACAACAACCGCATTCGGGTTGGACTAGTGTGAAGTTTATGGTGTTCGATCTGCCGGCTCACCCTGGAACATTCAATCAGCGCTTAAACGAAATGCAAAAGCGTACGACCGACTCGACGTCGCCCTACCTCGGGATGATCGAACAACTTAAAGTCAAATCCCACACCGACTTGAAACAAAGACTGCAACAAGTTGTTGATAAAAATGGTGAAGGATTGGTGCTACATAAGGGAACGGCACGGTATGGCATTGGTCGTAGCGACAACTTACTGAAATTCAAATTGTTTGACGATGCCGAAGCGACTGTGATTGGTTATCGTGCCGGTACCGGTAAATATCAAAACATGACCGGTTCGCTAAAAGTACGGGATGAAAGGGGACAAGAATTTTATGTCGGCAATGGTTTGAGTGATGAGCAACGGCGTAATCCACCCGCGCTGGGCTCGCAGATCACGTTTAAATATCAAGGCTTGACTAAAAATGGTATTCCCCGCTTTCCAGTCTTTTTGCGCATTCGGGATGAAACCCCTGAATAAAGGATTTTTCTGAAGTGAGTTTTTGAGAGTAGTTTCTCAACAACATGCGAAGTCAATCATTTGTAGCGATTATCGTTTGCCAGTGACCTAATCCAGAATCTTGCACCCTTGCGTGATTAGTATCACGATCTCGCCGGTGACAAAGCATCCATAGCAACTGTTTGAAAACGGTGTCACTCGCGCGTTTCAGCTACCTGCAGCACTTTTTTATTGGTGATCGGTAACCACCAAATCAAAAGTCATTGACTATCAATCCGTAAAACTAAAATTCGTAGATGACTTCGAACTGACTAATTGAGGTTGGTTGTGACAAATGCTGTGTCGAAACTGGCCCATTAGACCGTTCATCACCACAACTCCGTAACCTTCAGATAATCTGAAACCAGAGAAAGCCCCTGGATGTGGTACCAATCATATAAAAAATGATAAATTTCCTTCGTTGATTTATGAAATAATTAATCTAGAAAATCGCGTTTCCTCACCAGGAGTGCTTCTAATTCGGATGATGCTAATCAGATTCATCAGCTTATTTTTGTCTTTGTGTTTTTCAATAAACACGGGCAGCGCGCAAGAAACTTTGGACGTGCGTATCGCTTTTTTAACACAAGAAGAAGAGGTGCGGTTGTCGTTGTCGCTACTCGACCCGGAAATCGATGACTACGGATTACCTGGCGCCCATCAGGCCAATAAAGAAAACCAAACCACGGGCACATTCACAAAACAAAAGTTTGAATTAATAGAAGCCATCGTTCCTGAAGACGGCAATCTGGTTAAGACATTCACGGAACTAGTAGAACAAAGTATTGGTTTATTTGTGGCCGACTTGCCAGCACAAAGTCTGCTTAAGATTGCTGATACTGATATTGCAAAAGGCGTGTTGATCTTTAATACGCGCGCACAAGATGATTCTCTGCGTAACGAAGATTGCCGAAGCAATATCCTGCACATCGCACCCAGTCGTGCCATGTTGGCCGATGCTTTGGCACAGTATCTTGTCTGGAAACGTTGGAATCGCTGGTCTCTGTTATTGGAAAAATGTCCGAAGATAAAGCGTTTGCGCAGGCAATCAAACGATCTGCTGAGCGTTTCGGCGCGAAAATCATTGATGAAATCGAATGGACTTTCGATGCCGGAGCAAGACGCACAGACACGGGTCATGTGACTGCGCAGCAAGAAGTTCCTGCTGCCACCCAAATCGACGACGATTATCATGTAATGATTGCTGCTGATGAGGCCGATGAATTTGGGGAGTACCTTCCCTATCGCACCTTTCATCCCCGCCCTGTTGCAGGAACACAAGGATTGACGCCGACCAGTTGGCATCGTTCCCACGAACAGTGGGGCGGCACCCAATTGCAACGGCGCTTTAAAAAACTAGCCGAGCGCGATATGACGCCACGAGACTATGCAGCCTGGTCTGCCGTGCGTTCCATTAGCGAAGCGACAACGCAAACGAAATCTGCAGAACCGTCATCGATCAAGACTTATCTTTTAAGTGAAGATTTCAAATTGGCCGCTTTTAAAGGCGTGCCATTAACCTTCCGTGATTGGAACGGACAACTGCGTCAACCAATTCTTGTTGTCGCGCCACGCATGTTAGTCACGGTATCACCACAAAAAGAGTTTTTGCATGAATTCTCGCCATTGGACACTTTAGGCTACGATCGCCCTGAAAGTGGATGTAAAGCATTTAATTAATCGAGGATACGTATGAATTGTAGTAATAGATTATGTAAACCACTATTTCTTGCCGTGTGTTCAATACTCACGCTGAATGCATATGCCTATACGGTCTATGTTTCCAATGAAAAAGACAATACCATTACACTCATCGACGGCGAAACATTGGAAGTGACGGACACGATCGAAGTGGGCGAGCGTCCACGCGGCATCGAACTCAGCAAAGACATGAGCCAACTGTATATTTGCACCAGCGACGAGGATCACGTCGAGGTATTGGATCTGGAAACGCTTAAAGTTACCCATACACTGCCGTCAGGTCCGGATCCCGAACTCATGATGATAGACCCTGATGGCAAGCGTCTTTACGTCGCTAACGAAGACGACAATATGGTCACAGTGGTAGACGTTGAAAGCAAGCGGATGGTGATTGAAATACCTGTGGGGATTGAACCCGAAGGTATTGGCGTCAGCCCTGATGGTAAATGGGTAGTGAACACGTCTGAAACCACTAATATGGCCCATTTCATCAATCTGGAAACATTGGAAATCGAAGCCAACGTATTGGTCGATACACGTCCGCGTGTAGCACAATTTACGCCGGACGGAAAACGGGTTTGGGTGTCATCCGAGATAGGTGGTACGGTCAGCGTCATTGATACCGAAAGCAAGGAAATCATTCAAAAAATCAGTTTCGAATTACCCGGGATTCGCCCGGAGGCGATCCAGCCAGTAGGCGTTCGCATCGATAGCAACAACGAAAAAGTCTACGTTGCCTTGGGGCCCTCCGCCCGTGTTGCGGTCATCAATGCTCAAACATTCGAAGTAGAAAAGTACCTCTTAGTCGGTCAACGCGTATGGAATCTCGCTTTCTCGCCTGACGAAAAATTTGTATTTACAACCAATGGCGTCAGCAATGACGTATCGGTCATTGATGTCGATAAACTTAAAGTCATCAAGTCCATTAAAGTGGGGCGTCTGCCCTGGGGTGTTGTTACCCGACCCTAAAACTATTTATCACAACCAATTTAATCAATTCCCAATACAAAGGAGAAATAACAAATGAAAAAAATTCAGTCGATTATCGCTTTTGTGGCTGTCGCTTCGAGCTTTGTATTCGTCGCAAATAATGCACATGCCCAGGCAGGCTTGTTGACCGGTGGCGCCACCGAACTGTCACCGATTACACTTTCATCGGGCCAACCATTAGTGTCTGGACCTTATGAATTGGAAGCCGGCAAGTACTACAGCTTGGATATCAATGCGGATGGATCGGCAGAGTTAGCGTTGGAAGGGCCACAATTTTTCAGAAATGTGTGGGTTGACGAAGTCATCATCAACGATATTGAAGTGCGGCCCCTGGGCGTGGACAGTTTTGAGTTCGATGATGAAGGCACTATAACAATGTCATTTGTTACCATTCGACCTGGACAATTTATTTTACGTATTCCCGGCACAAGCGGGGAGTCCCAGCAAGCTGTCTTTAATGTGAAGTGAAATCTATTTACGACTTGTCTCCACAAACGCTAGGACCCGTAAAATATTAACAAGTTGTTGTTAGTATCTGATATAAGACCACCAAAAAATCCAGCAAAAAACACAGAGAGGCCGGCTTGAGACACGAACAACCTAATTTCCCGACCCTTACTTAGAGCAATTTCAGGGAGCCCTACCCTAGGAAACAAGGGAAGATAGTAAACGACTATCTCAGTGCCGCCCGGATAGGTCGATTCAATCATTGGGATATCTGTGTTTTGAGAAGAGGCGCTGCATACTGAGAATTGTATGTTTTACCTTCTAACGTATATTCATACTCAATAGAGAACTCAGGACCTGGCCACTTACTGTGCTTAATCACACTTGATCGGGTAATAGTCCCAGGAGTCGTCGGACATAAACTTTATCAAGAATGTTCTCCATAAAAGAGCGAAAAAAACGCAGAATCCTGCTATTCCAAGATAGCTAACGAACAACACATACTCTTTACTGTACACAAGCTAATTTCATTAATACGGGTCAAGACCCCCCTATTTTTTTGAAAATGCGGTTTCTACTTATCTATTCAAGATGATTGGCAATAGCTCGGGCCAGTTCGCCTGCCCGTTCATCCACTTTCACCGGTTTTTCGCAAAGTAAAGCGATGGATTTTTCTCGATCCTCGAACATACGTTTCATCCATTGGATAGTTTCCTCTAGTTCCGCTCTCCGGGTGTTCGATGTTTCGTCGGTTTTTCCTTTGAGACCCGCCACCTCATTAAGATGACCTTCAATTTTCTGTGCCACCTCATCTTGGTGCCGAGTAAAGCGTTTTATTCCTTCGATAAACTCTGTACGCCGTTTATTCAATTGTTGTAAAACGCCAGCGAATAACAATGTCAATTTTTCATCTTTATCCCCTGCGTTTAGTGACTGTGCGAATTCATCGGTCAATGCCTTAGCTTGTTCCAGATTGGTCCTGCGACTGGTAATCGCATAAACGCTATCAGCGATGGTCTGATCGTCATACCAATTCGTTTTCAACGTTTTCGGCAATGGTCCCGCCCAGATGGTACTAGCCGAAATTTCCGGCACCAACGCTTGAACGCAAGGCCAATCGGGATCCTGTACTGGTTGCGCAAATACCACACCACTGAGCGCGCACAGAAGAAAAACAAGTACGCTTTTAAGTTCGTTTTTCAATTTGGCTGTTTGTGTCATGCCGGTCCACCAGTCTTTCGCACCATTAAACCACGCGCCGGATCATAACCCATGATGGCCGCACCTAAAAACAAAATCAATACGATCACCACAAACCCAGTCGCGTAAAAATTGAATTCACCATACAAGGCAAAACGTATTACTTCTACTGCATGTGTGAACGGATTGTAAGAACAAATATTGAATAACGGGACACTCGCATCACGAATTTTCCATAGCGGGTACAATGCGGATGACGCGAAAAACATTGGGAAAATAACGAAGTTCATAACACCAGCAAAGTTTTCCAGTTGCTTTATTAATGATGACAATAATAAACCTAACGCACCCAACATAAGACCCGCAAGCATCAACGCTGGTAACACGGCAATATATCCAATCAATGGCGGGCGTATTTCCCAAAACCACGCAATCGCCAAGAATACATACGCCTGTAATATGGCAACGCTAACACCCGCCAACAATTTACAAGTCAACAAATACCAGCGCGGCAGCGGGCTCACCAATAAAACACGCATACTTCCCATCTCCCGGTCATAAACCATGGATAAAGAACTTTGCATGCCGTTGAACAGCAATATCATTCCCACCAAACCCGGCGTAATGTACTCCTCATATAAAATATATGTTTCGTAGGGTGGGATGATGGAGATACCCAGTACCGAACGGAAACCCGCGGCAAAAATAAATAACCATACTAGTGGACGCACCAGGGCAGAAAAAAATCGCCCGCGTTGACTGATGAAACGCAAACTCTCGCGAACGATGATGCCATACAGGCAACGAAGATAATGTATCGCACTCATATCAATGTTTTTTTGTTAGCGCGGCAAATGCATCGCCCACATTATCGACACAAAGCCCCACGAGCACGTCTTTTACGATGCCAGTTTTCAATACCTTACCGTTATCCAAAACAATGAGGTGATCCGATTCCTGCACTTCGTCGACTAAGTGTGTTGCCCACAAAACGCCTACGCCTTCTTTGTAACATAAAGAACGGACATGGGAGATAAATTCTTTACGACTTTGAATATCGAGTCCGACGGTGGCCTCGTCCAACAATAGGAGTTTCGGTTGATGTAACAAAGCCCGGGCTAACTCGACCCTGCGCCGCTGACCACCGCTTAACTGATTGATCTTCTTAGAAGAAAACTCGGCTAAGCCATGTCGTTGGAGGCTTGACTGAATGCGAAGGGCGGCATCGGCGCCACCCAATCCATGCAGTGAGGCGTGATAGTTCAGATTTTGTAGAACGGTTAGATCAAGATCGAGGGTGGGACGCTGAAACACCACACCAACTTGTTTGAGCGCCTTCGATGAATGGCGATAAAGATCGTGACCCAGGATTTTTATATCGCCCTGATTGGTGTTGTAAAGACGCGTCACCAACGAGTACAACGTGGTTTTGCCCGCACCGTTTGCACCTAGCAATATACTGAACGTGCCGGTCAGCACGTTTAGCGATACATTGTCTAACGCAAGTTTTCCCGGAAAACGAAAGCTGAGTGAAGCAACTTCGAGCGCAGGAGGATTTTCGGGCGCTACCGAATTATTCAAGACAGACTAGTGGCTCCTCATATTAAAGCGCCGGTGGATTTGACCCAAAGACTAACAGGCTATTAACTTAACCAGAAGTTTTATTGAAATTCCGCTACTAAGGCGTCAAGTCCTGCGGTATAAACGCCGTCAATAACACCGATTGCTTCACTATCCGTTGCCCCTTTCGCGTCGAAGGTAGATGACCAAACAACTCTGGACGACTCGTCACCGACCGATTCTACCTTGATTGTGGATTCGTAGTTATCGACCGGCAATGGCGATTCGAGAATGGCATAGGAGTAGCTCATGTCATCGTTACTATGGCCACGCACCTCCTCAGTGATCTTGGCTCCGTCACCTAAAGTAAGCACGCGAATATCACCAACGTCCGTTCCGCTACCGGTTAACTCTGTGGCCGTGACTGCTGGATGCCATGTATGTAAACCACCAAAATCACCGATATGCGCCCAAATATCGCTCGCGCTCGCATTAATCATCGCTTCTTGAGTGGTGCTGAGAGTACTTTGCGCAAAAACGTTAACCGATAGAAATAAAAATGCGGGCAAAGCAAATAAGTGGTTAATTATTCTTTTCATTGTCTAGTTCTCAGTGAACGTTGTGATTAATTGAATTAAGGGTTGAATGATTATACAAAATACTCCAGATATTTTACGTCTCGAGGAACGAACTCTGATGAATCACCGCGTATCCAATTTGTTACAAATTAGACCCAATTCCCTAGAAATGAGCGTAGTCAATACACAGCTCAAATAAATTAAACTAACGGGTATGCATGCGAAACAATCGATTTTAATTTTTCCATTCGTTGTTTTTCTCTACTCAAAACCATTGATAGGCACCGATACGAAAATTTACTTTGATTTTGATCGACCACCCGGCAGCCGGTTTTCCATCGGTACACACCACTTACACTTATATTGCCGAGGTGAGGGAAAACCCACTGTCGTTATTGATGCAGGCTTGGGTGGTTATTCATTGGAATGGCTGGCGTTGCAGGAAACGATTGCCGAGCAAACACGCGTGTGCGTGTATGACCGTGCCGGTTACGGTTGGAGTGATCCCGGGCCGTCACCACGTTTAAGTTCACGTATCGCTTATGAACTGGATCGACTGTTAGAAAAAGCAGACATACCCGGACCCTATGTGCTGTTAGGCCATTCCTTTGGTGGCTTTAACGTTCGCAATTTCGCTAATCGACGAATCGTAGAAGTCGCCGGAATAATCTTAGTTGATGCATCGCATGAAGCGCAATTCGACCGTCTGGAGAAAAACAGCAGTAAATCAGTACTACCAACCAGAACCTCATTTTATCTACCTCATTTGCCGGTTCCGGAAAACCTGCCAACACAAATCAGACCATTGGCACGGCGATTTGCCGTTACCAGAAATAGCTATTCCACTGTCCGGAATGAGTTAGCGTGGATGCGCCAAAGCGCGATGGAGACAGAGAAAAATAAAATTCCCTATGATTTTCCGGTGATAATTTTGTCCAGAGGTAAACAAGAATATCCACATACGCCGGAAGGCGATGTCAAGGAATCGATATGGCAAGAATTACAACAAGACTTGCTAAGACTCAGCTCTCGTAGCCGTCGTATCATCGCCCGGCAAGCCGGTCACAATATCCACCTCGACCAACCGGATATCATCTTTCACGCGGTTAAGTCCATCGTAAGCCAAGCGCACAATAGCCGTGCGACAACCGCTGGTTAGTGTCGGACCTACACCCACCACCGAAATTCGTGCTACTTCAGCGCGATTTGTACACCTGCATCGCTGGTTTCGATCATTATGGTCGAAATAGTGCTTCCGGCACCGCCACCAAGTGACACTGAGTAGTCTTGTCCCGGCGATATATTTGCAACATGACGTGTAATCGGGCTGTCGTACCCAACGTTCGGACCGATGGTGGTAACCACTTCGTGTCCTCCGTTGTTTTCGACATAATAAACTACCGCTGTATGAGTACCTAAATCGAATGTAGCCGGCTGCAACGGCTTTAAATCACTCGCGAAACTTTGCGTGGCAAACAAACTTAAACCTAGTACAACCCCAAACCACTCCTTAGCTTTCATTTTGACTCTCCCCTTTGTCAGTCAATAACTTTCCTCTACCACCCGCCTCACTTTCCTGACCTGGCGGCGGGTAGTGGCATGGTGAATTAGGCTAAGCCTGATCAAAAAATGCTGTGAAATTTTTCACATACCGACTTTTTAATCTTGAAAAACTCGTTCAATTTAATTCAATATTTTCAATGAATTACGTGTAAAATAACAAAGACATCTGTGAAATTTACTACCTCGGTTGAGTAGAAAACAACAATCACCACGATTTGCATGGGCCATTACCGGCTCGGGTCACTTCCTGGATGAAAGTCTTGAGTTACTCCAATCTTTGCAGAATGTCGATTTGTTTCTTAGCAAAGCCGTCGAAGAAGTCTTGCACATGTACGGCTATGATAAAAAACTGCGTGAGGCCGGTATTCGAATGTTTAAAGACACCACGGCCAGTTCGGTACCGGTCGGTCAGTTTTATCTCGGCGAATACCACACACTCATTGTTGCGCCCGCGACCTCTAATACTGTCGCCAAATGCGTTGTCGGTATCTCGGATACATTGGTAACTAACGTTTTCGCCCAAGCGGGCAAGTGCAAAATCCCATGCATTGTGTTTGCGTGTGACACAGAACCCGTCGTGTTGACACCGGCACCTGGTCAAATGGTAACGGTCTATCCACGCAAAATTGATCTCGAGAGCGCCGAACGATTAGGCGAATTTGAAGACACGACGTTAGTGTGCAGCATGGATGAGTTGAATAAAGCGATCCAGTCAAGAGTTGCATGTCTGAACACATCCTGTTCCTGACCGGGCACTTGGCCTATCCAGCCCTTTGCCGGACACTGGATCAAATCGAAAATAAAACATTTACCTATCATGTTCATGATTTAGGTTTAAGCGTCGCGGCTCTGATGACAACGGAAATGGTGCAACGTCGTTTGAACGACACCATGAACGCCGATCGTATTATCGTGCCCGGACTTTGTAGTGGCCCGCTGGAAGAGCTTAACCAACACGCCGGTATTCCAGTCGAAAAAGGCCCTAAGGATCTAAAAGATTTACCGGAATATTTTGGCAGCGAGAAATACGAACCGGATTTAAGCCGTTATTCAGTCAAGATTTTCGCCGAAATAGTGGAAGCACCCGAGATGAACGTGGACCAAATCTGCCAACGCGCACAATACTATGCTGAATCAGGCGCGGATGTTATTGATCTGGGTTGTTTGCCACAAACACCGTTTCCCCATCTGGAAGAATCCATTGCGGCACTTCGAGAACAAGGCTTTGAAGTCAGTATCGATTCTGTTGAAACCGACGATCTCCTGCGCGGCGGTAATGCCGGCGCAGATTATTTACTCAGCTTGAAAGAGAGCACTGCATGGATTGCCGATGAAATCGGCGCAATGCCCGTTCTGATCCCTGAAGATTCAGGCGATATGGATTCGCTGTATCGGCTTGTTGATATCATGGAGAAGAAGAACCGTCATTACTACGCCGATCCGATTCTTGATCCTATCCACTTTGGATTTACGGATTCCATCGCCCGCTACCATACCCTGCGTCATCGGTTACCTGATATCCCCATCATGATGGGAACGGGAAACTTGAGTGAACTCACCGATGCGGACACTACCGGTATCACCGCGCTGCTCATAGGCATTGTCTCTGAGCTGGATATTGGCGCCATTCTCACCACTGAAGTCAGCCCCCATGCAAGATCGGCGGTAAAGGAAGCGGATATTGCGCGGCGTGTGATGTATCTGGCGAAACACGAATCCAGTTTGCCCCGTGGCTATAGCGAAGGCTTGATGGCTTTACGCGAACGAAAACCGTTTATTTATACAACCGACGAGATCAGCGAAATGGCGCAAGCTATCCGTGACCCTAGCTTTCGTGTCCAACTGAGCGAGCACGGCATTCACGTATACAACCGTGATGGCTTACAGGTGTCGGACGATCCTTTTGAATTTTTCCCTCATTTGAAAGTGGATGAAGATGGCGCCCACGCGTTTTATTTGGGCGTAGAACTCGCACGGGCGCAAATTGCATGGCAATTGGGCAAACGCTATAACCAGGATCAACCGTTGTCGTGGGGTTGTATTGTGCCTGAAGAGGAATTAGGCGAGGGTTATCACGCACCTGGGACGACTTTGCAGACTAAACAAAATAAGGAATGAGTTTGATCCACGAGGTTATTGTGACGACGATCAATCGGGCCGGTGATGTTCACATTGCCCCTATGGGCATTCGTGAACAAGATGGTTTCACCACTATCGCCCCCTTTCGTCCATCAAAAACACTGGAAAACTTGCAACAGACCAAAGCTGCTGTGGTGAATTTAACCGATGACGTCCGCATTTTTGCGGGATGTTTGACTGGGAAACACGACTGGCCAACATGTGCGGCTACTAAAGTAAAAGGTGTGATATTGGCACAAGCCCTCGCCCATCGGGAATTTGAAGTCAATGAATTCATAGACGATGAGACGCGGCCAAAGTTTCTATGTCGCGAGGTCTATCGCAAGACTCACGCACCGTTTAGTGGCTTTAATCGCGCCCAAGGTGCGGTTATCGAGGCTGCTGTGTTGGTCAGTCGCTTGCATATGTTGCCAAAAGAAAAAATCGATTCCGAAATTGAGTATCTTAAAATCTCCATAGAAAAAACCGCTGGCCCGCGAGAGCAAGAAGCGTGGAGATGGTTAATGGGTAGCATTGTCAAGTTTCGTGACGAACGAACGTAGTGAGCGAGATTTTCGTCAATCGGATTCCATCCTTAGGTCCGCCAAGCGCGTGCATCCCGGCACTGGCTTCTCTTCAGTTACTATCGTTCCTTTAGAATGATGGAAGTCTGTCGCTGCGAGGAGCGCAGCGACGAAGCAATCTCTCATGGTCGTCAGCGCTCGGCTTTCAGCATTCAAGAAAAATACTGCAGACAACCGACAACCGGTAGCTGAAAGCTAAACGCTATGATTTGATCGACGCGAGGCACCTCCCGCAGTTGTTATCGGCTTGCAACTTTGAGCGCTCAGTCGAGGAGGAGCGAGCGCAGCTCGCGAATGAAATAATCGGGCTAGCAGAAATATCTTTTGCGAAATAAAAACGCCGCGTGAAATACGCGGCGTTTAACAAAGAAGATATGAGTACTTAAGAAACGTTTGCGGCGAATGGGTGTTCAGTATTTTTCTTGGACACCACTTCAGCAGCAGTCGGCTCGCCGGCGACGGCGCGCTTCAATGCTTCTTTAGTCGCATCGTAGTTATACTGCTCTATCTTGGCATCGTCGGCCGCCTCCCAGTGAATAAATACACCGACACAAATATACAAATCGTCGGCCTCATCTGCCGGGATAGTGCCATCATCGACACAATCCACCACCGCCTTGGCCACCGCACGTTGTGCCGGACCAAACATTTGCACCGCTTGCGTCGCGCCCTTCATGGTGACTTTGTTAAACATCACGGTATTGGGTTTGGCAGGTACGTTGGGAGAAATTACAGCCAACAAACTGGTAAACCCGTCCTTGTTATTGGTCAAACAATTACAAAACGCTGTTTCGGCTGCCGAGCCACGTGGGCCGACAATCAAGTCGATGTGCGCAACTTCATTACCGTCGCCCACCAAGGATTCGCCTACTCTTACGTTGTTTATTTTAGCCATGGTATTGACTCCTGACTCCTCGTTAAAGGTTAACTTATAAGTGGGTATTTTCGAATGACATTCGCGGGAATCATTTCCCGTGCTGCGACTATGCTTGAATCCGAGCTGATACGTCAAGCACTGGAAATATTCAGTTGGTCGTCAATCTGTATCAAGCGATACGTCAATAATGTTGCCACAGTCAAATCGGCACTTGTCCCGGGATTGATACACTTTTGTTTCAGTTTTTCATCGTATGCTTGTAATCTGGATCGGACCAGCTCCGGACTATCCGCCCGCATGAATTGGGTATAAAGATTCAACGCCTCGCGGCGCACGGTTTCCGCTATTGCGTTGCCTTGTTTACGCTCAATATGCGTGTCCGGAAACTGCTTTAGAAAGCCAAGATAAACGCCTGTAGTCGCCCAATCCCCCTGCATACCCGATTCAATCAATTCACAATAAAGTGGTAAACCGTAGTCAAAAATGTCGGCGAAATCACTAGTATATTGGTTCGCGATCCGGTCTCGGTGCTCAGCGATACGCATCACATTCAATAAGGGTGCTTTTGCCTCGCCGGTAACATCATGTTTGTCGCTGCCGCCAAGACCTGCTGGGTTCGCTAGACGAATGGCATCGAATGTGAATCGCGTATCTCGCACGCTCAACGAACGAAGTACTATTCGCAGTTGCTGGCGCAAATCATTCGTCTGGTTGAGATTTAATGCAGCGTGAGTCAATGGCGCTGCCAGTAAAACAATGCCGAGATTGGTATTTCTTCCGACAAGTTGCCAGGTACCGCGCACACTTTTGAAAATCCGCTCACCCACACTGAGTTCACGCTGGGCCAGGATTTGTGCAATACATCCAGCGCTGGCGGTGAAATCACCAACACGCATTCCATGCCCCTCAGAAAATACACTCACGTTGCCGGGCTTCAGTGCGCGTAACTCACTAATACAAGCCCACCACACGGCTTCCGCTACGGGGTGATCGAACTGTGGTTGCTCAACAACAAAAGCGGGCGACGATGGTTCGGACATTAACCGACAGCGTGTAGCGGTGTCTCACCCAGTTGATTTATCAAATTACTCACGAGAGCGTCAGCGATATTAGTTTCGCTCACTTGTTGCAATCCTCGCCACGCGGGGATGCTGTTGACTTCTAACACTGTAAATTGACCATTTCGATTGCGAATAACATCAACACCAGCGTAACTAGCGCCTATAGCCTGTGTGGCACACGTAGCCAGCGTAGCCAATTCATCATCTAATTGTACGGGTAAACACTTTGCACCCCGTGCGCGATTGGTAATCCATGTCTCCGAACGCCGTTCCATTGCACTGATGGCCCGGCCACCGACCACCATTACCCGCCAGTCCTGACCTTGATTTTCCTGTCGCGCAACGAATTCCTGCAAATAGTAAACGCCGTTTAATTCTGACAGGTCAGGTATTTCCGAATCATCACCGAGCAGTTGCAAACCCTTACCACAATTGCCAAACAAGGGCTTCAAAACCAACTTGCCGCCCTTTCGCGTCTGTTGGGCAAGTGTTTCCCGTGTTTGTTCAAGCGATTCGCATGCCCATGCACGTGGGGTTGGCACCCCGGCTTGACTCAACAAGAAGCTGGTCATAGCTTTGTCGACGGTACGTTCGATAGTACGCGCCGTGTTGTATACCATAACACCCAGTTCCTGCAACGCGTGCAAAAAATCAAGACGCAACGTCACCTGTTCAAATGTGCCGGCTGCGATGCCTCGTACAATGACCGCATCGGGCAATGCATCGCCTAGCCCTGTGATGCCAATTCTTCCTTTTTTATCCGGGGCAAACCGACAGTCCAACAAGGATGCGGTTCTCACATCAGCATTGGATCGACTCAAGACCGCGTGCAGTTGTTCGTAATGCCAGCCTTTGGAATCCAATAATATGACGATATTAGGCTTCATACGCCAAAAAACGATCGCTCTAACAACACTTCGTTGAGCTCACCGGCAACAAATGTTTTTCCACTTGGTAATGCGGTGACACTAACTCGCGCAGGACTAAACAACATGGGATCGACTTTGAAAAAATCGTAATCGTAATCCTTAAACACTTCGGCAAATGGCCTGCCGTAATCACTAGATGCGCTGCTGGGTAAGCGATTGGCCAAATCTTGCGCGTCGTCATCCTTTCCATTCACGAATAAGTGCACATCACCGCCAAACAGTATCGTATCATTGGTACGACCCATAGCTTGCAATTGATCTTGGGTCGGTGGTGGCAACGGTGTGATACCGACGCCATCGACTACATGCTCAAGGGGAAAACCCAACTCATGTGCCTTATGCAAGGCTACTTCGACAACCCGTGCAGCAACTTGTACTACTCCCGCCAAACTGCCGGTCGGTGTCAAGATCAACGTTAGATTTTCAAAATCTATATTGCAATCGCGGGTTACTTTTTGCGCGATTTCTTCAGGCGGGAATTTGTCCGTCTCCAGCACCAGGCAAGTTGATTGTGCGGTGTCCTTATAGTTTAGCTCTTCAAATAAAGGCTCTTTGAGCGCCAGTGCTCGCGCCGGCCCTGATCCCAAGGCAAGGTATTTATTACCACCCTTAACTTCCAGCCCCCACCCTGCGTACTGACTAGCGAGACAACAGAGAACGGGATGGCTAGTGGCGACTTCGACATGCCAAGTCCAACGACCAAATCGACTGCGCGTTGACAACTTAACGGTTCCGAGATCGGCCATGCAGATGCGCCCGATTAGAACACCTGCCTCCAGCCCGCCCTGACAATGGATACCTGCATCGACGATGGTACAGCCATTGTTCTGTTTTAAAACCGAAACACGAAATTTTCCCGCTTCATTCACTAATTGTCGTACTAACGGTGCAGCCGACGCGTTAACACTGATAGTACTCATTTCAAAACCCAATCACTTATGGTATTTTTTATTAAGGTATGCCGGTCCAGCACAGTTTCTTTTGCTTGTTGTGCTGTTCGGTCGCTAGCGTGAGCAGTACAAACCGGCGAACCCCTGTCAATAATTGACTCCGCAGTAGGGATATCCGTTACCCATTCTGGCCATTGCCAATCTGAAGGAATCTGAATTTTGTTCGGTGTATAGACAACCGCATGCGCTTTGAATTCCGTTTGTCTGTCTCCAGTGTAGTCAGGTGCCTCACCGTATGCCGTCTTTACATGCCATGCAAACAGACTATCGCCACTTTCAAAATCAGTTCGTTCGTGCAGTTCAAAAGTAAAACCGGGACGTGGATTGATTTCCAATAACCACCAATCACCGTTATTCACAATAAGATCGAATGTATTCAAACCCCGCAAACCGGTTTCCCCAACAAGCGCGCTTCCCGCCTGTTCGAGTTCATCACGTATTGCTGGAGAAATTGATTGCGGACAAACCGATACCGCACCACCATACTGAAAAGGCCTGGACGGTATGGTGTCGTCGCGCCATTGTTCGGAATAACCTACGATCTGACTGCGCTCGCCATTACACAAGACCATCGCAGACATACTACGACCCGGTAGATATCTCTGGTAATAGTGTGTTTCGGTTTTACGAACGCCTTGGCTCACAGGTCGAACATGACCACCACCCGAACCCCCTACACGCTTTAAAAGCCACTGATTTGCATCGTTAGCCCCCTCCGGTGGCGCCAGTGTTGTTTCAGGATAAGGAATCTCGAGCTTAGCCAACAAAAACGCAAATTCCATTGGCGATTGTAAAGCCGCTACCAACCCAGGTGGGTTTCCAATCAATGGACGCGGCCCGCACAAATCATGCAAGCGTTCCGGCCGGCACTCAAAACCGCCACCGTAAATCACCGGCATCACTTCACTGGGATCGAGCTTTGCAGCAGCCTCTGACAGTGATTCGGCTGAAAAACCACCGTCGTCCCATAGCGCTGCGAATGTTCGCTCACATGCCGCTTGAGTATCGATGTCGGCAAACAAATCGATGACGTTAGGGCGCCATCCGGCCCGATGAGCCGCTTGCGCGAGCGAGCGACCCGACACCGACGCAATCAAGCACGCCGGCGATTCAGACATGTTGTAGTGCGAATTCGTACGCTTCGGGAAAATCGATGAAATGCGGGCCATCGTCGCTCATCATGCGCTGAAACAACCCGTGTTGCACGTCGTATTTGATTTTACCTATGGCAAGCGCGCCAATTGCCGCAACAATTCCAGAGTCCGTCGCCAACTCCGCGCCGTTATCCATCACATCGACTCCTTCAATGCCCGCTGGTGGAACCGCATTGACATCCGCGACAACTTTCAACATGGGAGCCACATCCAAAACCGACTTTGGAGTGACACAAATACCCGCCTTGGCAGTCGCAATAATCACATCGGCATCTTGCACCACCTCCTTCTTCAAATCATCTGACTGTCCATCGGCGGAAGCAATACTGACCTCATAACGCTCAGCAAAACGATCGACTGTTTCTTTGCGTGCCGATTGCGTTAAACGAACCAATGTTGGATACGCTTGTTGTTGCGCTAACAAAACGGCAGCGCATAGTCCAACCGGGCCGCCACCGAATATCTTAACCTCTCTCCCCTTTAGTCCGTCGCCGTCACTTTGGAATAAGCAATGTTCAACTAGCGCCACCATGGCTGCGGAAGTGGTGTAGGCGCCGTTTGGATCTGCAAATACCGATAACTCGAACGGCGGCACCATGGCTTTCGTCGCCGTGCGGAACATTTCTGCCGCTTCGTTGACATCCCATCCACCGATGAACAAACCTGTGTTTCCGGCATTTTTGGGTGGTCGGGAGAAAATAGCGTCCTGTACCAGCGTCTGGATATCGTCGCTGGCGACAGCAGTGTACGGCAGTATAGTTTCGTAACCAGCATCCGCAGCCATGTTTGCATCAAACGGACTAATGTTGCTTTCGGGAGACAACATGTGCAAGATTTTTCGCTTCGCCATTTTATCCTCCAAAGGATTTCTTTAACCGACTTCGACATCGTGATTTGTTAGACTGTTAATAGTCACTTCACTTCCTCTATTCGTCGCTTTTACGATTTGATATTCAATTTTGTCATCCAACCGTATGTTCTTTTGCATTGAGTCAACCACCTTTTGTGCATCGGCTCGGTTCTCACACACAGCAAAACCCGTTGGCCCCCAAGAACTTTGCCCAACACCAGCCGCGCCGTTGCTCAACATCCAGTTCAAACGCTCAGCCACCGCCAAACTGTAATAGCGCCCACCCTGCACCGGCTCAAAATGATCTCCAATACAATTCTGTATCTGCGTAATTGCAGCACCAAACTCACTAATATCGTTCTCAGCTAGTGCAGGTAAAACACACATCACCAATGTACGACACATTTGCCCCACAAAATCTTCAGACATCGGAGGTAACTTTGAAAACGCTTCCTTTTCGTCATCCCCGTGCAATCCCTCCTTCGTGAAGTCGTGAACTAGAATGATTCTCCATTGTTCGGGGAATTCCATACGTGCAATAATCGGCGCCACGCTATCAACCGCTGTGTGTCCACCATCGACTAAAAAACCGCCTATTTCAAACGCACCAATACCAATACCGGAACGCGCCCCGCGTCCTAATTTTATTGCGATATCGCGGTAATTAAGTTTTAACCCATACAAATCTGACAGACCGCGTCCCAATGCCAGCGCTAGCTGTGTACCTGAACCCAATCCTGCGTGCGCTGGAATACCGTGTTTCAGCTCGATGTTAACCCCGACACTGGGGTTAAACTCGTCCAGCAACATTCCTGCGAATTGTGCCGCGCGTTCTGCCATCGGCCCAACAGCGCACACTTCACGCGCAGGTCGTAAGTCGATGTCAATACTGGGTGAGGCCAAAGACAATCCTAAGCTTCCAAAGTGGCGGCCACAACCGCCGTTTAAATCCAGAAAACCCATGTGCAGGCGCGCGCCCGTGCAAACCGTTACACTGTGTGGCAATTTTGATGCAACGGGCAACAATTTTAGTTTTTAATTGATATATGAACTAAATTAAGTATGCGTAAAATCACGGATTCATGATTCACGGTTATTGGATGATAAACATTAACATAAACCAGCGTAACCTCAAGTCAAACGCTCCCATGAGCATCTCGATTCTAGGTAGCGAATTCGGTAGCTATGACTGATTTGCGCGATATCACCTGCCCATTCTGCGGCCTGTTATGTGACGACCTTAACGTAAATTTGAATGACGGTGAACTGAGGTTGTCCGGCAATGCCTGCGCAATCAGTCACAATGGATTCGCTGACTATTTAGATAGTACACCCCAACCGGAATCAACAACTGACAACGGACTCGCGGACTTGGAAAAAACAGTCGCCTATGCAGCCGAAGTGCTAAAAGAAGCGTCGCTTCCCCTGATCCTTGTAGCCAATACGGATGTCGCGACCGCGCGATCCAGTGTACGACTAGCGGAACAATGCGGTGGCGTCCTCGACCACGTTAACTCACCGGCCATGCTACGCAATGTTTCTGTGTTGCAGTATAGCGGTTGGTACACCGGTACTTTCGCTGAAGTACGCAATCGAGCGGAGTTAGTTGTCATTGTCGGCGACAAATTCTTTGATCGATATCCACGCCTGATCGAGCGTGTCTTATTACCCCCAAACAGCCTCCTGGATTCTCGACTTGAAAATCGAAAGTTTGTTTTGATCGGACCTTGGGACGAACGCGCATTGCCCGTTGAATTCCAAAAGCGGCAATGCTTTATTGTAAATACCGAGTTATCACATGCCGCGAACATGATCTCAATTTTGCGGCTAATGCAAAATGGCAACACTCCACAACGGTTTAATATCAGTACATCTTTCAAACAAACCCTTGAACAGATAAACAACGAAGTTAATCAATCTAAATATACGGTTGTTATCTGGTCAGCGGCCGATTTCGATTTTGCCCATAGTGAGTTGCTAGTTCAAGATCTAGTGGAATGGGTGCGCTGTTTGAACAACGAATCGCGCGCTGTCGCTTTGCCAATGAGCGGAAACCAGGGCGATTTAACCCTGAATCAAGTATGTACATGGCAATGTGGTTTACCGATAAGAACCTCGTTCTCACACGGTTATCCTGAACATGATCCGTACTTGTTTGACTATCGCCGCTTGTTGAAATCGAACGAAGCAGATGCGGTGTTGATCATCGGCCATTGCAAACAAGAGATTAATTTGGACGAAAGCCTTCGTAGTGTCGTTGTCGCACCGGGAAGTGGCGTCAGTTATTCGTCAAAGCAAACATACCTTCCCTGCGGAGTTCCCGGCATTCACCATAATGGACACATGTTTCGTGGTGATAGCGTGGTCTCGATACCGTTAAGACAAATACAATACACCGGTCTTCCTTCACCGGCTGAGATGCTGGATAAAATTTCCGGACATCTAAATACAGACTGATCGGATGCTCACGAAAATTTCAGGTGGCACGATTTTTGATCCGGCTAACAACGTCGACGGAAAAACTTGTGATTTATATATTCAAGACGATCGCATTGTTGACACGCCAGCGGACGACATAAAGATTGACCAAACCATTGATGCCAGCGGCAAGGTAGTTATGGCTGGCGCCATCGATCTACATACCCATATCGGTGGCGGCAAGGTGAATATCGCCCGAACCATGATGACAGATGATCATCGTGAACGTATTGATAACCGCACTAATCTTAAACGCGCCGGCTCCGGTACTGTAACACCTTCCACCGCCAGTACGGGATATCGCTATGCGGAGATGGGTTACACCGCATGTTTTGAACCTGCGATATTGCCGAATAATGCGAGGCAAGCCCATATGGAAATGGCCGATACACCAATGGTCGATACCGGTGGTTATGTTTTGTTAGGCAATGACGATTTCTTACTTCGCATGATGGCGAGTGGTGCGGAACAATCGTTGATAAATGATTACGTCGCATGGACGTTGATCGCGACACAGTGCATCGGCATTAAAGTCGTCAATCCCGGTGGCATAAACGCGTTCAAATTTAACACCCGCAAACTCGATGTGGATGAACCTAACCCGCACTACGGCGTCACCCCCCGCGATATCGTTCGAGTATTAAGTCGTGCACTCAGCGAACTGGGCGTCCCACATCCCTTGCATATTCATTGCAGTAACCTTGGCATACCGGGCAACTATGAATCGACCTTGCAAACTATTGCCGCCGCTGAAGGTCACCCAATTCATTTAACCCACGTGCAATTTCACAGTTACGGTACGGACGGACCGTATCATTTTTCATCTGAAGCGGCACGTATAGCGGAAGTAGTCTGCTCGCACCCCGAAGTATCCACTGACGTTGGACAGATCATGTTCGGGCAGACGGTCACTTGTTCCGGCGATACTATGTTGCAACACCGGCATCGAAATCACGCGAATCCACACAAATGGACTTGTATGGATATCGAATGCGATGCCGGTTGTGGTGTGGTTCCTTTTCGTTATCGCAACAAACAATTTGTCAATGCCTTGCAATGGGCCATTGGGTTAGAGACTTTTCTATTGATTGACGACCCATGGTACGTTTTCTTGACGACGGATCACCCTAACGGCGCGCCTTTCACCAGCTACCCGCATTTAATTAGGCTGCTCATGGATAAATCGTTTCGTAACGATCATCTGGCAAATATTCACAAGGGCGCCGCCGAAATGAGTCATCTTAAATCAATTGAGCGCGAGTATTCATTGTATGAAATCGCCATTATGACCCGCGCCGCACCTGCGCGAATTTTGGGGTTAAGGGATCGTGGGCATTTGGGAAAGGATGCCATCGCCGATGTTGTTATTTATCCATCGATGAAAGACAAGGAGCAGATGTTCAGCAAACCCTGGCGTGTATTAAAGAACGGTGAGGTGACTGTTAAAGACGGTGAAATTGTCACGACGACAAAAGGACAAACACACACAGTTCGTCCACAATATGACAAACGCATCGAACAAAAACTGGAGCAGTACTTCGATAAATTCCAAACAATCCGGTTCAACAATTTCGCCATCAGTGATGACGAGATGACGTCGAGTATCGGTAGCAAGATTACAGTGCACCCATGCACGCGGGAGCGGCGCGCATGAAAATTAACGGCGTCACCATCGACGATACTTTTGCAGAAGCGTTTGGTATGACAGCCACGCGTTTGTTGATTACCGCAAAAAACTCAAAATGGTGCCGTAATGCTGCTGAATCTATGACCGGTTTCGCCACATCGGTAATTGGTTGTGGTGTGGAAGCGGGAATCGAACGCGAATGGTCAAAAAACGAAACCCCCGATGGCCGTGACGGCATTTCGGTTTTGTTGTTTGGCATGTCAACTAAAGATTTAGCTAAACAATTTGAAAAACGTGTTGGTCAATGTGTACTCACCTGTCCCACTACCGCCATATTTTCCGGCATGGATGGAGGCAAGCCGATTCCACTTGGCAAACGCTTGCGGTTTTTTGGTGACGGCTATCAGATTTCGAAAATCATTGCGGGAAAACGTTATTGGCGCATACCGGTTATGGATGGCGAGTTCTTATGCGAAGAAAACGCAGGAAGTTGCAAGGCCGTTGGCGGCGGTAATTTTTTGGTGCTGGCTGCAACACTCACGCAAGCATTGGAAGCCTGCGAACGTGCGATTGGAGAAATGCGGAAACTACCTAATATCGTCATGCCTTTTCCCGGTGGTATTGTACGTTCGGGTTCCAAGGTAGGTTCAAAATACAAATCACTGATTGCATCGACTAATGATTCCTATTGCCCAACTCTCACTGGTCAAGTCAAAACTGAATTAACACCAGATATTGGCGCTGTATTGGAAATCGTCATTGACGGGCTTACCGAAGACGATGTCGCACATGCGATGACTATGGGTATTAGCGCTGCATGCAGCGGTGGCGCGGATTCCGGTATTAAAAGAATTACTGCCGGAAACTATGGCGGCAAATTAGGGCAACATCATTTTCATCTTCACAAATTGTTGCAATGACGGCTTTGACTTTAACTCTGCGGGAACAACCGCGACAATGTATTGATATGTCACCGTTAACGCCTGATCAACTAGCCAACAAATCAACTCGCGAAGTTCGTTTGATCAAGCTTTGGCAGGGCAAATTTCAACATAGCGTAGACGAATTGTTTGAAATCAGCGGTAAAGACCCGACTAAGATCATTTTCAGAAATACAAACGACCGTTTAATTCGAATCGGTGCCGAGTTGAAACATGGAGAAATTGTTATTGAAGGCGACTGCGGCGCGTACATAGGCGAACGCATGCGTGCTGGCCAAATAACAGTGCAAGGAAACTGCACCGACTATGCAGCATGCGAAATGGCCGGCGGCGAACTCGAAATCCAAGGCGATGCCGGTCACTTTGTAGGCTCCGCCCGCGCCGGTGAGCGCAAAGGCATGTCTGGCGGTCAAATGGTGATTAGAGGTAACACCGGCGACCGTCTAGGCGACTTACAACGCCGGGGAGTGATTTTAGTACAAGGCAATGCGGGCGATTACTGCGCCTCACGAATGATTGCTGGAACCATTGTTATACTCGGAAACACCGGTGAACACACTGGATTTGGAATGCGGCGTGGAACGGTTTTGTTAGGCGGCAAATCCGAATCTTTCCCGATTTCTTTTTCCAAAAGCAATCACGTCGAACTTGGTTTTTTAAACTTACTGAAAAACAATATCCAACAGGTAGGTGGGGATTTTTCAGATTTTATTTCCAGTTCTTTCAAAAAACGATTGGTTGGCGATCTTGCGTTTGGTGGGCAAGGTGAGATTTTCATTCCATAGTTCTAGTGGCCTGTAACAACTGAAATGATAGTATCACCATTATTGATAATAACATGGTGATGATTATGAAAGTGTCGAACTGGAATCTCCACAGGCAATATCCGTTATCTAGTCAACGTTTGTTTATCCTGGGTTCCAGATAAGCGCTACGCGCTTTCTGGAATGATAATATAGGAGAATCGTTGATCATGTCGATCACATAGTCCACAAATTACATTGCGATACCATCAATGCGTTCAATCCATCGACTTTGTGCTAAGTGGGGCGGCAGTAATTTTATTTGAGAGGCTATTCTTTGAACCAAGGTTGGCAAGCAAACTGCGCTCTTCACTCACTAACGTTCGGTCAGAATGACACCGAAAAAAATTGGTCGTTCTGAGCGGGCAAGGATTGTTCCCGACAATCCTGTTGCATTTCCACCGTCCCTGGCGATCAATCCAGACAACGTATCCTTTAGACGTAGACTTAATACTTCACCGCAGGCAACGATGCTTTAGTCTTAGTGCGTCACAGCCCTATGGACATTTAGTGCCGCATCAAGACCAATCACTTCGCCACGCATTGAAATGAGTTTTGCGCTGTCCACATCGCTACCGGTGAGATTAAGCCCCGCAACAGAGGCACCGGTTAAATCAGCGCCACCCAATAACCCTCCCGTAAAATCAGCGCCATCCAACAGTGCATCACGTAATGATGCGTACTCCGCTTTTACGCCGCGTAAATCCGCCTCGCGAAAGTCCGCCCAATCTGCAACAACACCTTTCAAACTAGATGCGTACCACCATATGGCACGACCGGTACCATCTTTCCCTAAACTCGCCTTGTTAAACGACGCGCCAGTTAGATCAGCCCGATCAAGATTTGCACTAATACGGGCACGGTCTAAACTGGCGAAGCGTAGATTTGCGTCAGGTAACTGAGCAGATACGAGACTAGCACCATAAAGACGTGCGCGCTCGAGATTTACGCCGATTAACCATGCTTGATCGAGATTAACCCCGGATAAATTCGCCCCACTCAAATTAGTGGTATTAAGTCTTGCCCATTGCATATCGGCACCCAAGAAATCGATATCACTTAAATTTAAACCTGATAGATTTCTGTCTCGCAAGTCAGGGCGCTGATCCCACGGTGTCGTCACTAAAAGTTCGATAAGTTCCTCCCGAGTCATTTCCGCTTCAACCATGTCCGGACGGGTAAAATCCAGATACTGGTATAGGTCGTTTGCTAGTGCGTTGATCGCAAACACAAACAGCGCGGGCGCGAAAACTCTGGGACTGCTAATCGGTGTTATCAACCGCTCAAAATTTTTGATTGAAGGTAGCGGTATAAGCAACTATCCAGAGACCTCTTATATCGATTGTTCTCCAGAAATATATCTTCGGGAGTTCTTCGAATTACGAAATATGAGCGGAATAGATTCCAACGAATCTCCGTCATTCGCCGCCTCTATGGCTTGTACAATTTTTGAATGTTGTGGGGACAAGTCACACACGGGATCGGTATTGGTCGCATCGCCAGTAAATTGAAACGCCTGACAACGGCAACCGCCAAAATCCTTGCTCCTTTCCGGACACGTCCGGCAAGGCTCTTTCATCCAGCGGTCGCCACGAAAGTGATTGAATGCGTCTGATTCTCGCCAAATCCACTCGATATCATGATCGCGCACGTTGGGAAAATCCAAACCTGGCAATTGGCGAGCACCCTGACAGGGTAAAGCCACGCCATCCGGCGCAATTGTGAGAAATATGTTCCCCCAACCGGCCATGCAGGCTTTAGGCCTATCCTCGTAGTAGTCAGGAACGACAAAAATAATTCTCGACTTTCCCTCATAACGCTTCTGATATTCGTGTGCGACTTTTTCGGCGCGCTGTAACTGATCGCGCGAAGGTAATAACCGCTTTTGATTCACTACCGCCCAACCGTAGTATTGTGTATTCGCTAACTCTACTTGATCGGCCTGCAAATCCATTGCTAGATCTAGTATTTCAGCGATGTGGTCAATATTGTCACGGTAGAGCACAAAGTTAAGCACCATGGGATAACCTTGCGCCTTAACCTCGCGTGCCATTTCCACTTTGTGTTCGAACGCGTCGGTGCCTGCAAAACGGTTATTCGACACCTGCTCACTGGCCTGGAAACTGATTTGAATATGATCCAGACCTGCATCGCGTAGTTTCGTAATACGTTCCCCGTCCATACCGATACCGGACGTAATGAGGTTAGTGTAGTAACCCATCCTACGACCTTCGCGTACAATGTCTTCGAGGTCTCTGCGTACCAAAGGCTCACCACCGGAAAATCCCAACTGTACCGCACCGAGTTCACGCGCCTGACGTAATACCCTTATCCAATCGTCGGTGGTGAGTTCGCTGCGGTAACGGTAAAAATCTACTGGGTTGCTGCAATATGGACATTGCAATGGACAAGTGTAAGTTAGCTCGGCGAGTAACCAACGGGGGCCGGGAATCGTAGCCGCGGTTTTAACCGACATTTATCCAACCTCGCGTCAGCGCAATTTCAAGAAATTCAATGACATCGCCCTCTAGATCAGCATCCGGAAAGTCAGTTTTGAGACTATTAATAATCTCATCAACAGACCGTTCACCATTGATCTTACCCAAGATGGTTGCGGCGGATTCGTTAAGATTGATCATGCCTTCGGGGTATAACAATACATGATTGTTCTGAGCCGGCTCCCACTGGTAACGGTAACCAGTCGCAATGCTAATGGCCTTGTCGCGTTGCAAACTCATTGGTCTTTAACATTAAAGTAAGGCGGCATTTCATTAATATATGCCATATACATGGCGTCTAACATGGTCCACAGCACATCGAGTTTGAATTGGAGGATATTTAAAGCACGCTGCTGCTCATCGCGTGTTTTGAAGTAGTCTAGCGTAACACTGAGGCCGTGTTTCACATCTCTGCGCGCTTCACTTAAGCGTTTACGAAAATAACCCAATCCTTCTTCGTCAATCCATGGATAATGTCTGGGCCAACTTTCCAAACGCGAGCGATGAATCTGCGGCGCAAATAACTCGGTTAACGATGAGCAAGCTGCCTCTTGCCACAGTGCACTACGTGCGTAGTTGACATAAGCATCGACGGCAAACCTTACACCCGGCAACACATGTTCTAGCGAGACAATTTCCTCGCGTTGCAAACCACAGGCTTCACCCAATCGTAACCACGCCTCGATGCCTCCATCGTCACCTTCATAACCGTCGTGATCCAGTATGCGTTGAATCCATTGTCGACGCACATCCCGATCAGGGCAATTGGCCAAAATATTTGCATCTTTGATAGGAATGCTGACTTGATAGTAAAAACGGTTCAATACCCATCCTTGGATCTGCTGGCGTGTACATTGCCCCTCATACATCGCGATGTGGTAAGGATGGTGGATATGATATTTATCTCCCTTGGCACGTAAATGAGCCTCGAACTCTTCACTGCTCCAGGGTTGTTGTTCTGAACTCATATTCGCTACAAATCGATGTAAAGACCATCATAGGCGACTTCGATATTGTGTTCCGAAAGCGTTTTTCGCTCCTCGGAATCTTCATCGAGGATGGGGTTGGTGTTATTAATGTGAATCAATATTTTCCGGCAATCACTTAGGCTATCCAAAAATTCGATCATCCCCCCCTCCCCGCTTTGTGGCAAATGCCCCATGTCGGTACCTAGTTTATGGCCAACACCCGCTAGTTCCATCTCGTTATTTACCCAGACAGTACCATCAATCAGTATACAATCTGCTTGCTCGGCCATAGTGCGCACTTGCGATTCGATTTCCCCGACCCCCGGAGCGTAAAACAGTTTTTTTTCGCTACATTTTTCCTCAATCAGAATACCAATGTTATCACCCGGCTGCGGATGGTCGCGGTGAGGTGAATAAGGCGGTGCGTTGCTGATAAGTGGCGCAGCGCTGAACTGTAAACCATCGATACCGTCAATGGCGAAAGTTACGCCGTCCACGGGAATCTCATGCCAGTTAATACCACCATTCCAACTTGTCAGTAGATCGAATATTGGAAAACCATGCGACAGATCTTCATAAACCATCTTTGTGCAATACACCTCATGGGGACAACCTTCACGCAGCATTAACAATCCCGTCGTGTGATCGATTTGCCCATCCATGAGCAAGACGGCTTTTATGCCGGTATCACGTATTGCACGGCCGGGTTGCAACGGACGGAATGACCGTAACTGTGCGAGAATATCCGGCGACGTGTTAAATAAAATCCAGTTTTCACCATCCGCACTGATAGTGATGGATGATTGCGTGCGCGCCTTAGCGTTGATACTACCTTCCCGTAAACCACGGCAATTACGGCAATTGCAATTCCATTGCGGGAAACCTCCGCCAGCAGCCGAACCGAGAACATGTATTTGCATACTTTTTATTGTACGCGTTATTGACGACGTGGACAGAAAAAAAAGTCCCGCCTAGGGCGGGACTAACGACATAAACTGAGGAGGATAACTTGAAATATCCGTAGAGAAATATGTATGAAGCGTTTGCGCTGATCCGCCTGCTGAGTTTAGCCCAAAAGTAAGTCTATTTTTTGCTATCGATTATTGATGTACATCGTGATTTCGAAACCGAAACGCACGTCTTCAAAAGAAGGTTTTATCCACATCGTTCTAACTCCCGAGTGTTGGTTAAGGTATTGTTCCGAGCAAATTCGGTTTATACAGTATCGCTGGTCACCCATATAGAACCAAATGAAATGTACTTATAGCAGGAATAGCTGCTCCCTATCAATCTGACGATTGGGTAACACTGTGTGTCACTAAAGTATCGAAAACCCGAAAAAGCATATTGTTACGTAGGTTTCGGTTCATGTATGGATAAATATCCAGTTTATTCAGAGTAAATTCTACGGTCTTAAGATTAACCGCAAAACCCATCCCGTGCCGTTGTTGTGGTCTTTTCCGCTAAATGGTTTTTGATCAGATGTGGAAACAATCCGCTCTTGAATGTATTACGCTCTTTGCTTGACAGTTTATTTGGCTAAACGTAGGCTTTTGCCGCACAAGAACATATCTCTGCGACACGCAGCAAACGCTAGGCAAAAGTAACGTTGTCGTGCATTGGTTTTAGTACTCGACTCAATATACAACCGACCAACACACTGCCTTATTTTAATCAAGCCACTTCAAAAAAGGAGGACTCCGATGAATAGGACTGTTGTAATTTCATCTTTTTTTTGCCTGGGATGGTCCCTAACGACTACCAGCTCCTACGCCCTAAACGACGAAGAAAACATCTCTAAATTAAGCAACTTTCAAACGACCGGTACCGGTCCTATGAAACGCGTCGAACAAGGCGGCAAATATGGTGAAAACTTGACTAAAAATGTGCTCTCCCAAATCAAGATGCCGGAAGGATTCAAAATCGAGTTATTTGCGGTGGTTCCCGATGCGCGCAATATGGCGGTCAGCCGTAACAAAGCTACCGTATGGATCGGCACACGTAAAACGACTGTTTGGTCCGTAACGGACAGGGACATGGACAATGTTGCAGACACCGTCGAAGAATTCAGCCCAAGTGTTAGTTTCGACATTCCTAATGGCGTCTGTTACAGCGACGATGGATTCCTGTATATCGCCGAACGCAATCGGGTGCTCATGTTTCCAGCGGCGGAGTATTTCATGGAAGGATCGGACACCGTGGCCGTTCCCATTGTTAAGCAAGGGGAATTGATTCCAGAAGAAGAGGAATCGTACAACCACACAGCGCGTGTTTGCGCGATTGGTCCCGATAATAAGCTCTACGTTAGTTTGGGGCAGCCATTTAACGTATCGCCACCGGAAAAACAAGACCTGTACAATAAAGTCGGTATCGGCGGTATGATCCGCTTTGATCGTTTCACCGGTGAAGGCCGTGAAGTAGTGGCTACAGGTATCCGCAATTCCGTAGGCCATGCGTTTAATCCAAAAGACGGTAGTTTGTGGTTCACTGATAATCAAGTTGATGGTATGGGCGACGAGACGCCACCGGGAGAACTTAATCGTATGCCGCAAACGGGTATGTGGTATGGACACCCCTACTACGGCGGTGGCGATGTTCGAACCGACGAATACAAAGATCAAGAAATTCCGCAAGAATTAGCCGACAAGTACGTTCCGCCGCAAGTGGAAACGGTGGCACACGCGGCCGATTTAGGAATGATGTTTTATACCGGTAACATGTTTCCGGAGAAATATCATAATGCGATCTTTAGTGCGCAGCACGGTTCGTGGAACGCGGTTAAACCTCGTGGCGCTCGTGTCATAGTGACTTATCTCGACGCGGACGGAAACGCCGCAAAAACTGAACCGTTCGCGGAAGGCTGGATGAATGAAAATGGTGTCTATCTCGGACGTCCCGTTGACGTCCAGCAATATGTGGACGGTTCTATTCTAGTGTCGGATGATAAAGCCGGCGCGGTTTATCGTATCTCATATTCAGAATAGTATCTAAGACTCATCTGATTTGTGGGGGTCAAGCTCCGCGCTTGGCCCTTTTTCTACATCGACGACCGTAGTATGTTAACCCGAAAAAAAAATTCCATTCTTTTTGTGTTAGCCGTTTCCAGTTGTCAAGCTTTCAGCGCTACTCACGCTGGCGAATTAGCAGCCGGCCGGGCGAAAGCCGAAATGATGTGCCAAACCTGTCACGGTATGGATGGACAAGCTCTAGCGCCTATGGTGGCGCATATCAGCGGACAACAGGAAGATTATTTGATCGGGCAACTTAAAGACTACCGTTCCGGCAAACGCCATCACGAGCAAATGACTATCATCGCTCAATCACTCACCGACGAAGACATAATGAATTTAGCGAAGTGGTATTCCAACATTAGAATCACGATTGAAATGCCTGATTGATCGTAAGCGTCAAAGGAACGACGCTCTGTTGAGTTGACGGTTAAGGTGTCAAGCTTGTTCATTTTGTAATTTAAGAGGTGAACAAGATGAGCGATATAGAGTTATCCGAGCGCCAGCGGTATTGGTTTGATCATATAATGGCGGCCGAGGAAAGTGGTGAGACGCTGGTGGCGTATGCGGCACGACAGGGATTGAAGACCAAGGATCTGTATAACCAGAAGTCGCGGTTTATTAAGAAGGGGTTGATGAAGTCATCAGTAAGGGCGAAGGATTTTATCCCGGTGCGGATGGATGAATGTGCGCAGTGCTGTGTGCACTTACCGAATGGCGTTCGGGTGGAGTTTGGTTCGTCGTTGTCGGGTCAAGCGATCCAGGAGATTTTGATTGGTGCCAGTCGATTGGCATGATTCGCCCGGGTGTGGATCTAGAGCGGGTGTATGTATACCGTCATGCGGTGGATATGCGGCGTGGGATCAACGGGTTGGTGGTATTGGTGGAATCGGTGTTAAGCATGGATCCGTTGTCATCTTCGTTATTTGTATTTTGTAATCGCAAGCGTGATCTGGTGAAGATGGTATGGTGGGAGCGCAATGGATTTTGTTTGTGGATGAAGAAGCTTGAGAAGGAACGCTTCAAGTGGCCGAAGCATAGTGAAGACGTCATCACCTTGAACGGACAACAATTGAATTTTTTGTTGGATGGATATGATTTGAATGTAATGAAGCCGCATCGGTCGTTGCATTATTGTTCGGTGTTATAAAGTTTTTGTGTTATCAGTTTTTTATTCTAAATTTTTATCTTTTTTCAAATCTTTTTTGTGTTGTTGTTGCGGCATTGATAAAATAGCATGCCCATGGAAAGGGTTCTGCCGACGCTGCCGAATGACGTAGAAGCATTAAAGGCGTTGGTGACTTCTCTGCATCAAACCACCTTCGAACAACAACAACTGCTTGGTGAACAACAAGCCAAGCTGCAACATCAATCCTCGTTAATCGAGCAACTGCTCGAGCAGATGAAGCTGGCGCGGCATAAGCAGTATGGTGCCGGCAGCGAGCGCTGGCACCGTGATCAAATGCGGTTGTTCAATGAAGCCGAATCGATTGTTGACGAGGAAGCATTGAAGGGTGAAGCTGAGGCGGATAGCAACACGATTGAGATTACGGCCCATCGGCGCAAGCGCGGTGGTCGTAAACCTATACCGCCGGAATATCCACGCATTGAAGTGGTGTACGAATTATCCGAGTCTGAGCGTTTGTGTCCGCATGATGGTTCAGAGCTCAAGGTCATCGGCGAAGTCGCCACGGAACAGTTGGATATTATTCCGGCGAAAGTCCAGGTGATCCGGCATATCCGTAAGAAGTATGCCTGTCCGTGTTGTGACGGGGCCATCAAGACGGCATCCATGCCGGCGCAACCGATCCCGAAGAGTCAGGCTTCGCCGGGATTATTGGCGTATATCATCACCAACAAGTTTGTGGATGCCTTGCCGCTGTACCGCCAGGAGCAGATCTTTGATCGCATTGGGGTAGAGCTTTCCCGGGCGAATCTGGCGAATTGGGTGATTCAAGCCGGGCAACTGGTACAACCGCTGATTAATCTGATGCGAGACGTACTGCTCGCCTATGATTATGTGCAAATGGATGAAAGCACGGTACAGGTTCTGAAAGAACCGGGCAAAGCCCCGCAGAGCAAGTCTTATATATGGGTGCAACGGGGTGGTCCGCCGGATGCGCCCCTTGTTCTGTATGATTACGATTCGAGCCGGAGTCAAGACGTTCCGTTACGGTTGCTCGAAGACTATAAAGGCTATCTTCAGACCGATGGGTATGCGGGCTATGACCCGGTTGGAGCGAAGCCGGGCATTATCCAGGTGGGGTGTTTTGCGCATGCGCGACGGAAGTTTCATGAGGCGACCAAGGGTCAGAGCAAGAAACACAAATCTACGATTGCTTGGCGGGGGCTGAAATTCATACAGAGGTTGTATGAGATTGAACGCGAGTATAGGGACGCCAAACAAGAAGTCCGCTATCAAGCCCGACGAGAGCAAGCGCAGCCGATTCTGACCGAGATGCGTGAATGGTTGGATCAGGTTCTGCCCCAGGTGCCACCGACGACTCTGACCGGCAAGGCCCTCAACTACCTTTACAACCAATGGCCGAAACTGATTCGATATCTAGACGACGGCCGCTTGCACATGGATAACAATCTGGTCGAGAACGCCATCCGACCATTTGTGGTGGGCCGCAAGAACTTCCTTTTCTGCGACACCGTGCGCGGCGCGCATGCCAGTAGCAATCTTTATTCGTTGATTGAAACAGCGAAGGCGAATGGTATGGAACCCTATCGATATCTTCGTTGCGTATTCACGGAATTACCCAAGGCACAGACGGTTGAGGCGATTGAGGCGTTGTTACCAATGAAGGTAAAAGTGATACAAAAGGAAGCGGTGTAATTTGAAAGAAATCTATCAACTCAAGATTACGCTACGCGGAATTGAGCCGAAGATATGGAGAAGAATATTGGTTCCATCAACAATTACGTTGCCGAAATTGCATCGAGTGATTCAGGCGGTGATGGGTTGGTTGGATTACCATTTGCATCAGTTTGTCGTGGATGGTGTCTGTTATGGAGACCCGGACCCTGATGGTTTCCTTGAGATGACCGATGAACGCTACGTGAAGTTATCAAAATTGCTTAACCGCGAAGGCGACCGGATTATTTACGAATATGATTTTGGTGATGATTGGGAGCACGAGATCAAACTTGAGGAAAGACGGCCGTTTGACACTCAGTCGTCGCTGCCTATTTGTTTGGCCGGCGAACGTGCGCGCCCGCCGGAAGACTGCGGTGGGATACATGGTTACGAGCATGTGCTTGAAGTCATTATGGATCTGCACCATAAAGAATATGAAGAAATGTTGGTTTGGCTTGGCGAGGGATTCGACCCTGAGAATTTCGACATCGACGAAATCAACGACCAGTTATCTCGTGTAACTTAATAACTTGCCCAACGCAACATGGGGTTCGTTAAGCGCTTACGATTGATCGAAAGGCATTCCTAACTACCGAAAACAGTGAAAAACTAGACCACGTCTTTCCCAGCAGCAAGAAAAACACTTACCGAAAGCACGCCGAGCCCGGCAAAACCAATAACCAATGGTATGACCGTTCCGTTGTAGGCTTGTCCAATGACGATGCCGAATACAAGAGAGAATAACGTCGTCAACGTCGCAATAACGGCGGCGGCCAACCCCGCAATATGTCCCAATGGTTCCATTGCAAGCGCGTTAAAGTTTCCAAACAGAATGCCCACGGAAAAGAAAAGCAATGCCAGATAAACCATGAGGAGCCATAGTGGAGGATGACCGGAGTATAAATACGACACACCGACAAAAATCATGGACCATAACGTCAGAAACATGAGTGCCCTCGAACTCAATCGTTTCATACCGTATCGCTTTACATAATAAGAATTCACATAAGAAGCAGCGCCAATAGCCAATGCTAACGCTCCAAAATAAATTGGAAATTGCTTACCAACACCGTACTGTTCTTGAAGGATTTGTTGGGCTGTCACCAGGTAACCTACAAACGCACCAAAAATAAGCCCCGCCGCGACGGTGTAGCAAATAGCAATCCGGTTTGTGCATATTTCGTACAGAGCCGCACCGAGTTGATTTAATGAAAACGGTTTTCGACGACTAACATCAAGTGTTTCCGGTTGCCGGAATGCAAACCAAACCAGCGTCCCAATAGACAAGACGAAAAAAACAACGAATATCATCCGCCAATGAGCCACCAATAAAATAACTTGTCCGATCGCAGGGGCAATAGCCGGAACGAGTATAAAAACCGCCATGATTAACGACATAATTCTGGCCATCTCATTTCCGGAGTATTGATCTCGTACTAACGCGATGGTGACAATGCGCGGGCCCGCCGCACCGACACCTTGTAAGAATCGGCCCACTAACATCGTAATAAACGTAGTCGCCCAGATTGAGATAAGACACCCCAGCATAAAAATCGCAAAGCCAACGTATATGGGCGGCTTGCGACCGACACTATCCGAAATAGGCCCATAGACAAGCTGGCCCACTGCTAGCCCTAGAAACAATATGGATATCACCAACTGCCTGTCATTCTCGTGCTGCACCCCGAGATCATCGGCAATAAGCCCAAGCGCCGGTAACATGGTATCAATCGACAACGCGACCATAGAAATCATCAGCGCCATTAACGTGATGAATTTAAGGTTGCTCTGGCTCATTCAAACTGAACGCGCGTTGATGACATAGACTCGATCTGGATGGGTGTAACCATCAAAAATGACATCGCCCTCGTATTTCATATCCAATTTCTCGGCGACTCGAATCGAAACCGTATTTTCTGGATCGATTATTGAAACTAACCGTCGAAAACCGAGTGCACTAAATCCGTAATCACGTACGGCTAATGCTGCTTCGGTGGCGTATCCTTGTCCCCAAAATACTCGAGCCAGTCGGTACCCAATTTCAATTTCTGAATTTCCGTTAACGTCAGAGTAGTAAATAAGTCCGCAATACCCAACTACGTTTCGAGTAACATTCTTCACTACCGCCCAGGGACCAAAACCCCGCTTTTGATAGCTTTTAAGGCAGCTATGTATCCATTCGCTTACCCACTCCTGCGTTTGTACGCCATCGCCATACTGCATTACTCTGGCGTCACCAAAAACGCGGAGCATTGACAAGTTATCAGATAATTCAAATTGTCGAAGAACAAGGCGGTCAGTTTCGAGAATAGTCATTGTACTTGCTGCTACGATTTCAGTTTTAAGTCGTTAAAAAGGACTGAACTCAGTTTTTATTCAGATGACTTGGCCGGGATGTCGACGCCGCCTTGCATTTATGCAGGTCAGTGTTCTTAAAAAATGAATCTCTCAAGGTAATGCAATACGAAACCCAAAGCTCGTCAGACTAATCGCGACGAGGGTGCTGCTCCCACAAGACTACTGTGACTTTGAGCATTAGTCGTGGGGGCGCGCCCTCGCGGCGACTCGGGCTAGAACCAAGCCCTTGTCCCGCATCATAGCATCTCCCACAATGGTGACTTCGGCCCGTGCAGAGTTCATTCAATGAAGATCACACGACTTCCAGAATTCTATGAACCTATTGGGACTGGTGACAATCCAATCGATTGTTAGTTATTCGCTTTCCAAAAGCTTTTCTCACGGCGCCTGTCCATGGCTTTTGTCTGCGAAATCTTCTTAGAATCCTGCCCTGTTTATCGATGACATAGAACGGATTAGTTTACCGCCAACAATCTCAATCAGGCGGCACATGATCGATTTTACAAGTCCGATGCGGGATTTCGATCATCACAAAGTAGCTACCAGATCAAATCATTTGTGGATTGCAGCTCTCTTAACCCAATACCGGTACTTTCCGTGGCACCGTCCGCCAGCGCATCGACCCCAGCGAGTCCGCGGAAAGAGAGTTTGGTTAACTCCTCGACTGTTCTAACAGGCACTTGAAATGTTTTGGGATTGAATACTGCTTCCATTGACAGCATTTGGTCAATCAATTCTTTTTGCGAAATCAAATATGCGGTCGCGGAGAGTTGCCCCGGTGTTTTTACTGCCGCGACCACTTTCCAAAAATCCCTTGGAATTTGAATTTCTTCGCCATCGCTAGTGATATAAACCGGATCGTCATCGCGAAAAACCGTCCCGGTGAAAACCGACACTCGGTGATTCATCAGGTTAGCCGAATCGAGTATGTGGTTTTCAACGCCGGCCCAAGTCGTTTGATTGCGGTTAAAATTTTGGTGTTGCGGACTGCAATTCGTCCAATGAAAAGTGTCGTCATGCGCGTGTTCGGCTTCGGCGAAGTTGCTCCCCCAGGTCGGATCGAGCCGGCGCACCAAATGCCCGCGATCCAGCGGATTCGATTCGTACAATTCGTTTTCGACTTGTTCGTCCGCCGGTAAACGCGGATCCAAGAACCATTTATCACTAAAACCTTCACGGGAAATATTGACTTCTTTGTTGCCGTCGATGTTCCCGGCGGTAAAAAATGCAAGTCGGCGCTTACGGTTCATCACCAAACTGAAATGATAGTAAGGAAATACGTGCCGCCGTTGTACGGCTAGGTTGTTCCATGCAACGTCGGCGAATATTTCATCCTGCAACCAGGGTATATCGACCACGAAATCGCTACCGAGGAACGCTGGATCATAACCGCCGCGATTTGCGTAGTCTGGGTCAGGTTCAATGCGGGTTTTCTCTGCGACCGTTTCTGACATCATGATTTAACTATCCTTTTTTAACTAAGATTAAACCGGTTGTAACCGATTAGGTCACACCCTCATCAATCCATTGCTGAATAATGTCAAACGTCTCCGGTAATATCCGTGGGGCGGAATTCGCCGTAATACCCATCGTGGATGGCGTGCCACCGATACCGTAAGCGTGTATACCGACAGCGATAGGCGGCGCACCGACATCTTCGTGAATCCAGACGGGTGAACCACTTTGACCGCCAAACGTATCTACGTCATAGAACACACGCCGAGCGCTGACGCTCAACACACGGTTGGCATGAAACCATTGCTGTTCACCATTTCCGCGATCCCCCGGATAACCGCTGATATTGACTTGAAAATCCTCCAGCTCCTGTGCCGGTAAACTGGCCACCGAAAACCAGCCCGTCTGTCCGCCCAACGGTTCATTCAATTGAATACAACCGATGTCGAAATCGGGATCGCGTTCTTCCGCCCAGATGGTCAGTGTTGACAGGTTTGCACTACTAACCGTTCCAAATGGAAATTCCTCGTGATCTCGGCCGGGGCTGACTTCAATCGTATCCGCCCAACCACCCATTTGTTGCGAATCGTGTACACAATGACCAGCGGTCAGAATCGTTGTTGGCGATACGAACCAGCCCGTACCGATAAACGTACCCACAGATGAATTAATGCGCAACGCGCAAATCATGCGCCACGGCGACATCTCGGTTTCCAGAATACGGCTTCGGTCGTCAGCGGCTATCACGGATTCTAATGTAGCTCCGGTACCCGGCGGTCTTTTCGGCGTGTCGGATTTTCCGTTGACCAGCAGACGTGATGCACGGGATTGTTGGTCAGATGCCGTTCCGGCATTACCCTCCAGAAGTTTACGCGGTACCTCTGCCTGCGCGCTCTCGAATTGTGCTCCTGTTGGTTTCGATACTGATTTTATATCCATGGACTATCTCCTTTGTTTGATTTGACTACTATCTTGATTAGCTCAAGACTATTTTCTTTACCTGAACTTACAAAATGTTGTTAATCTGATAGAAACCGGACCTCCGCGTCGATAATTTGTATTTGTCCCTCAGCGGCTTCGGCATCCGCTTCGAATGGCGCCAGCTCCAACGTGAGCGGCAAACTTTTACCCATTATTTCCCGTTTACGTTCAGCGGGTAATAAATTCAGATAGGACCCCAAATCAATGACAAATGTTGGTGTGGCCACCGTTTGTGCAGCCTCCGTTCCAGTCGCTGGAAATAAAGCAAAGCTTCCTATTAAAACGCCATTATCAGCCACTTCGCCAACATAAACTTTAACCCGTGCCCGAACGTCGCGCGGCATATTCGACTCGCCGATTTTGAGATGCAACACCGGGCGACCTAAAGCTGCGCTTTCTAAACCGCTGGCAACGGACTGTTTTACAGACTCCGGCCAACTTGCTGACAACGACATGCGTGGATTTGCGTTGGAAAGCACACCTTGGTCCTGATCTTGGGCGTGAAGCACACACGACGATAAAAATAAACTCGCCGCAAACGTCATGCACGCCAGCCAGTCACACCGGCCAAAAAAAACAAATGGACGGATACTCAGGTTAAGAAACAACGATTTCCACGCTTCCCGTCTCAATTTCGATATCTGTCATCGGTTTACCTGTATAAGAAACCGGGATCAGTTGTACCTTGAGTTCGTCCGTGATTTCGCGTTTGGAACGGCGCAACTTTTTCAACGTCGGCGTCAAATCGAAGGTGTATGAACGCTTATTATGATCACCACCATGTTCCATCGCACCGTGATCTGCGAAGAAAGCGAAGCTACCGACATAATGCGGATCGTTAGAAGGTGTATCCGGTTCCAGATAAGAGCAGTTGAGAAATACACGCACCCGAACATCAAGGTCCTTCGGTATTTTGACATCGCGTACAATCGCCAGCACCCGGCTGATACGCCCACTCTCGGTAGCCGGTGTTTTACCTTGCGCAGTTTCAGTGGCCGCCGCTGACAACTTTACCGTAAAAGCAGTTTCCTGTTCCGGTTTCGCGATTTTCGCTTCCGTATCGGAAAACGTTTCACGCGCGATCTTCATTGTCCGTGGCCGCGCCAACATCGCACTCTCCGGTGGCAGTGCTACATTGTCATAGCGATAGCCCAATGCAAGTGTATCTTGCAAATCGCGAATTGCGACATCGAATGCATCGTTTTGCGGGGTCACAAAGTTTCCGGGAAAAACGAAATCCAACCACAACGGATCATCGGTGTTCGGATTAGCACGCGAATTCCACAACGCCCAAATCCGGTCGACGTTGCAATGATGCAACCAAAACACTGGATCCAAGGGCGACAGAAAAGTCACCATATCGCCACTGACAAAAACATGTACACCATTGTGCGGCGTACCTTCGAGTGGTGCCGAGAATCCCTGGGCACGTTGAAAACTTGGATCGGTGCTGGTCTGTGCAAACGGCTGACCGCTGGCGAATAGTTCAAAATCGGTTTCATCCAAAATACTTTCGATCACCTCGCAACCGGTGGTATCGGATGGAATCGTGTCATCGGGGCCCACCTGACGGGTATTGTTTATCAGCGGATTCGGCTGTCCATTCCATTCGGGTTCGTAGAATGCGAACGGAACTTGCGGATCTTTCGCCCAATCCCAGTAGGGTAAAGCGAATTCATCGTTACCGGTGAGATCACGGCATATGGCCTCGAAGGCCGCCAGATAAACCCGGTGCCACGGGAGGAAAAACCAATTTCCGTGTGGACAAAATTGCAAATGAATTTGCGCCTGGTTGTTCCAATTGCGCGGATCGTTGGCCGGTAAGGCCTGCATGGCCGCGACCGCCTCTCGATAGGTTTCAAGAACCGGATCGTCCAGATCGAGTTCTCCGATATCCCGACGTACCCGCACCCCGTTTTGGCTGAGTTGCGCCTGACCGGCGGTCAACTTCAAACCCGTCATGACCGCACTCGACAACAGTGCTGTGTTTTTCAAAAATGTCCGGCGTGAATCGTTCAACATGAGTTTCCTCCTTTTTCCATGGTTTGCATTTGTTTAAAACTTCCTTGCACAACTGTATTTCAACACTGGTGCTAGTTGGCTAAACTTTTTTCGCTTATGTCCGACAAATCATCCCGACGACTGCTATCAATTACCCGAAATAAAATTTCAGCACATATACAATTTAATTTCCTCATCCAAATAGATGAGAAACGTCAAATTATCTTTTTGGAAAATAGTTATGAAGTTTTTGATGGATGTTGCCACTGCTATCGCCCCGATCTGCACTCCCATATACCTAACGAACAAACTCAAGCATAACGTTGGTAAGCGCGTTCCAGTTTTAAGTGATACCCGTTCTTTTCATAACCTGGTCCATTGTAACCTTTTGCAAATGCCCGCCAGTCTTTTGCCCGTAGTGCCGCCAACAGATTGTTGGTCTCTATGTAACGGCGGCATGCATCGAGGTGCTCGCGCTCGTGCAGATACATCTTTTTAACAAAAGCCTTTACCGACTTGTATCCCAACGAATCGGCGTGAAAACCCATCACCTGAAACGCGCCCCACGACGCGGATGCCAAAGCGGCGCTTTCATGAATGGACTTAGCTGTATTCAATCTATCGTACTCCGCAAGACCGCCGCGATAATGCTGGGTGGTCCATTTCGAATAAACAACATCGGGATGCTTGTCTTTGTACTTTTTCGGATCGATACCGTACTTCTTCAATTGCCTCCAAAAAATATGGCCCTCGAACAGGATTTTCGGTTGATCGATAATAAAACCTGCGCCGGAAGACTCCACTTCGTTAACAGCTTTGATAGCCGCCAGTTCGACTTTCATTTTTTTGGCGGTTTGTTCCAGATCCTTTTCGCCCAGGTATTTCTCCGTCATGCGTTTCAGCACATCGGGAAATTGCCTGAACAACGTACTCCAGGTTTTCTCGCCTACAACGCCATCGCTGACGAGGCCATTTTCCAATTGGTATTGGCGCACGGCTGCTGCGGTTCCGGCACCGAATTTGCCGTCAATGGATACGGAATAACCTGCCTCCACCAACAGGGCTTGCAGTATGGTTATCGCCCGTTGACGCGACGAACCCTTTTTTATCAACTCCATGATGTTGTCACCTCCATCCGTTCCCCGAAGCCAGCAACCCGCTCGACTTGACGGGGTATTACTTTATCACTCGTTAATCATCCAACTCGTACATACTTTCAAACTTCTCCGGTTCCACTGCATAGCCATCGGAACCGTCTTCATTATTTGAAACCAAATAGCTGCCGGCCTCATAATGCGTCTCTCCCTCCTTGGTTGTAACCACCCCAGCCCGACCCGTGTGTTCCGCCCACACGGTCGCTTGCTTGAAATAAATACCGGGACTGACCATTTGGTAAGTCTTCTCAAAACTTTCTTGGTTGATGGTGTATACCTCGCCATTGTTGTTGACTATCCAATCGCCGGCACGGCATGTTTGATCGCCGCCCCATTTGCGGTATGAAAACCCATCGGTTTCCAAATCCAGTTGCACGGCGACAACGGTTGAGTCTGGTTTTTTTCGATACTTGCGGCGCATAACAACCTTTTCGGTGATTCAATCAATTTGAAATAAGTAAGCATCGACTGTAGCGACCCGCGCTGCGTGACGCAATAGACTAAACAATAGAGTAAAAATCTCATTGATTCACCGCCTTCAATATGGACTGGACCCAAATCCCTTCGTTGGCCGGATAGGTGCCCTGGCCATGCAATTTGGGAACGTTGAAACCACCCGCGTGGTGAAGAGCGATTAAGTCCCACTGACTATTGAAAACTGGACTACCGGAGCTACCACCTTCCGTTGGTGCGCGATAATGTACTAGCGGATCCTTGTAACCGAGCAAAACGTTGTCGTGTATTGATAATGAAAGCTTCCCGCCCTTCGGGTGACCGATGACATATACCCGTTGCTTGCCGTCCGCCGGTGGCAAGTGTTTGGCGATAGGATAAGGCTGTACGCCGTTTATGGGTTGACTGAGCTTAACGATAGTCGCGTCGAGTTGGCTGGACGGTGAGCAGTACAGAACTTCACTGACCAACGATTCGCTATCCGGTTCGGCACTTAATTCGAAACTGATGCGTGCCTGATCCGGTTGCATGGAATTTTGTGTGCGATTGGTGGAAAGACTGCTAATCACATGTTCGTTGGTTAACATAACCAAGTCATCACCCCACTCGGGTTTAATATCCCGCCCGCGCACGATAAAACCTGTTCCTTGGCCTTCCTGAAAACGATCTTTTATCAGCGCAATGCCCTTGGAACGTTCGATACCGGTCATGTACCAGGTAAAACTAACGACGCCATCGGTGCCCAGCACCTTCTCGAACGATTCGTCGCCTTTTAACTTATTCAGTTCGCGCTCGCTTTGCTTGGTCATATCCAACTGGATTTCACCACCTTCGCGCTCCAACAAAGCGTTTTGCAATACGTGCAAAATCTTCGAGCCAGGTGCTCGATCCGGCCGCAATTGCCACACTTCCTTAAACTGCCGTAAGGTACTGCCGAACTCGAACGCATTGGCACCGGGGTCTTTGCTATAACGGACAATCCAATCAAGAGCCGCATCTTCTTGTCCGAGCGCTAGACACGCCGCGGCCGCGGTGGCTAGATCCCAAGGTTGTGGGCATTTATTGCGTTCGATTTTTTTTAGTATTTGCCCGGCGATTTGTTTTGGATTAGGCATACCGCGGGTCGAAATTTTGTCGCGTTTTGCGCGACACAACAAAGTGACTAGATTAATCCCATGCCACAATGAGTTCTTGTCGCGATTGTACACATCGCCATAGGCATTGATGGCTGATTTGATGTGACTGGCCGCGTGTTTGCTGCGGGTCGAAGCGAGGTCGACATAGGTCTGTTTGTGCATACGGCCCATCAGGCCACAAGCCTCTTTGTACTCAGCATGACCTTTTGGAAGCTTTTCAATCATGCCGGACAGCGCTTGTTGTGCTGCGGTATAACTGCCTTGCTCAATCAAGGACTGCGCATAGTGCCGCCATACCTGTGGTTGATCCGTACCAGTGTAAATCAAAGCATCCGCAACTTGCTCTAATAAACCAAAATTTCGTTTGCCTTGTAACAATGCCAGGATTTCCAACGCCTGTAGCTGCGTCAAACGAGCCTCGCCGGCCTTTATTCTATCGACCAGCTCCGAACACAAGGATTGCGCTTTCGGCTGATCAAATATCTGTAGTGCTTTTTTGAGCTCACGAATAAACACCTCCGGACGCCGAATTGCGTTTTCCTTTAAGGACTCAACTAATTTAGCCGAGCACGCCTGGGCGGCCTCCCAGTCGTATTCCTTAGCGGCTGCACGAATATTGCGCAGCAATTTTTCACTATTCTTGTCCAGCAACATGATTTGATGTATTCAAAGATCCAGTTGCTCTTTTAGTGCATCTCGCAGCGATTCTTGTTGAAAATATTTCCAACTACTGTGCCGCCAACGGCCGGTGTTCGATACCTTGATGTCATTGACGACGGATTGGTGGTTCTTTTTATAGTCATTCGCCAAATTAGCGTCGAATCCCGCGACCGGATCGAGCCTGTCGTAAACATTTGTCCAACTCGTCGTCACATGACTGCCCGGAAAACCGTCCTCTCGGCTCCAGGCAGGCATCATGTCTTGAATTTCATCCAGACCAAGCGGGCTTCCAATGGTCATCAGGGCGTTGACCTGTGGGCAATCGATGCGGTGTTTTAGACAATCGTAAGAAATGACAGTACCCATGCTGTGGCTGACAACGACATGGGGGCCGTTATTCGTATTTTGCTGCGCGTCCTGGGTAATCGTTTCGACAAAACGCCGCTGGATTTCATCCTTGACCTTAAAACGTTCGCCTGCTCGGGGCTCGTGTTCGGTGTTAAATAAATAGTGATGCACATCCCGCAACAAGATTTTCATCACCCTTCTTTTAACAAACCAGGGTAAAGGAATGCGCTCGAAATCAGTGCTTTCCAACTCATCCGGTACGGCGGCAGAGTATGGGTCCTGCATGTGCGCGTCGTCACCAGACGGCGGCTCTACATCGAAGTTAAGACGTTTTCTTAGTTTCTCCACCGCGGCTTGCTCATCATCCGGCAGATCTTCTATCCAGGCTAGATCTTCGTCATTCGCCGTCGTAACCGTTTCCCCATCAGTATGTTCATGGCCGACCGACTCTTGCGCCTGCGCCTCATCCAGCGGTTGTTCATACAACACATCCGCCCAATACACGAACGAAGTCGTCACACCACGTGCGTGCAAGTCAAACATGCCGTCATGATTCAACTCACGTAGCCATGTGGCATGTTGTTTTTCTTTTTCTAGTTTATTAGCGATACCGTGAATAAAGGTCACATGCGGCATAATCTTCTCCTTAGGCCATTCTAAATTCGATTGCTGGTTTTTTTTCCAATCTAACTTGAACGAACGTCGTTACCTTAAAAGGCACAAATGCGCTGTTTATAATGGTCGGGAATATTATTACCTGAATTACACGGGAATTTCCGTGAAATATTTGGCAATTTTTTACTTTCTACCCGTAAATTCAACGTTAATATACGATCTGCCCCTCACGCTGATCCGATTACAGCAAACTAATACCCTAATCACAATAAAGTTAAGGGAAATAAAATGGAATCACTTTTCACACTCGATAATTTGGTAACCCTTGGTCTTTTGACCTTGCTCCAAGCAGTACTCGGCTTTGACAATTTGCTTTATATCTCACTGGAATCCAAACGCGCGCCGGCGGGACAACAAGCTTTTGTGCGTAAGCTTGGCATAGGGTTAGCTGTTGTTCTGCGCATCGGATTGTTATTCTTGTTGTTAAAGGTAATTCAGTATTTCCAGAATCCATTCCTCGTCATCCACCAAACCGGCATTGTAGAAGGCGAGTTCAATTTGCACAGTTTGATTGTGTTATTGGGCGGTGTCTTTATTATTTACACAGCCTCCAAGGAAATTCTACATATGATGGGTGTTGAAGACTTAGAACACGAGGATCGTTCGCAACGCTCGGTGGGTATGATCATCTTTTGGATTGTCGTGATGAACTTAGTGTTTTCATTTGACTCCATACTCAGTGCCATGGCGTTGACCGATGTGTTCTATGTCATGGCGAGTGCCATCGTCATCGGTGGTGTACTCATGATTTGGTTAGCGGATCGTGTAGCTAGTTTTTTAGAGAAGAATCGAATGTACGAAGTGCTTGGTCTGTTTGTTCTGTTCGTGGTCGGAATCATGCTGCTAACCGAGGGTGGACATCTCGCGCATTTACATCTGTTTGGAAATGCGATTACTCCTATGACAAAGACGACGTTTTATTTTGTCATCGGCGTATTAGTAATCACGGATATCGTTCAATCGCGTTATCAGAGGAAATTATTGCGCCGCAAACACGCCGAAATCGCTTTGAGCCCATAGTGTTGAGAAGCGGTATGACGAAGCGAGTGATGGACTTAAGTGTCGCACTCAGGACTCCAACGGCTCGGCGGTCATTACAACCGACCACCGAGTCCGCAGGATGTTTCTCTAACACGATAAGTTTTGGAATAAAACCTAACAGCCGTCATATAGACGACAACCAAAATTCTGGAAACAAACACGATGAGGTTCGCGCCGGTTTAAATTCGTATCCAGCCATTTACCACCCATTAACTTACTGGTGCGTAGGCACTCATGGCTAATCCGTAGCGCAAGAACGCGTTGGCCGCTATCCGTCAAAGGTTTTATTATTTCTCCCCTATAAAGAAACGGTAAAACCCCGGCGCACTCGACCGGTCCGTGAAGATCGAATCCGGACAACTGAATGCTCCACAACGTTTTGCTTCTATCCGTGAAGCCGTTTTCATCCATAACTTCCCGGTTAATACCGGTTTCTACCCTTCCGCCTCGAAGCACATGCGAGCGGTTTAGCCAAACGGACCCCTATCCGTTTAGAAAGAACACTGTCGCACATAAATCGGGATGATTCAATGCAAAGAAAATGGTAAAAACCGGTGCAAATCTCATATCCCGCAACCACCAACCCGGTCCAGACTAGTGCACCATGGTCGTAATGATCTCGGAGTGCCCCAGTAAATGTTGGGTGACGCCGCCGAAAAGAAGTTGCCGCGCACGTGCGTGGCTAAAACCACCCACGACTAAAAATTCCACATTTTGTTCCGCGCACAGTGTGAGGATTGACTCACCTACGGAATCACCTTTTTTATCCAAGAACTGAATGTCCGCTTTAATGTTATGCAATTTGAGGTAATTCAATAAACTGTCGGCACTCGCCTTACGTTTTTTTGATACGATGATGGAGAACGATGTCATTTGTTCTAACCAGGGCATGGTCATTGCCAAAGCCCGAGATGCTTCCACACTACCGTTCCAACCAATGGCTGCATACTCCACACGCTTTGCTTTCCACGCGGGCGGCACAATCAGCACTGGGCGTCCAGCGCGTAACATGACTGCCTCTAAATTTTCACCGACCGGTGAACGCCGGACTGTGCCTTTATGCGCCTTGGGACGTGCGGTAGCGATGACGTCGGCCAATCGTCCTTGGGTTACCAGCACCTCGCTGGTACGGCCGAACTCTTCGTGCCATGAGGCGGTTGGTTCCGAATCTGTGATAGGCTTATTGGCAATTTTGAGATCGTTCTTAGTACAAAACTTCTCGAAACTTTCACGTACCTCGGTTGCCTGTTCGCGTTCATCTTTCTCTAATTCCTTGGCAACAGATTTTTTCAAACGACTCGGTATACGATCGAACATGTAGGGCGCGGCGTCCTCTGGCCGCTGCATCACATGCAACGCACTAATGTGTCCACCAAAACGCCTGGCGACGACGAGTGCGGTGTCGAGAACTCGAATAGACGCGCTGCTACCGTCTAAAGGAACGAGAATTTTCTTTATCGACATAAGTGAACAGTCATAATGGAAGCTTCGGTGTCAAAACAAATTAAAATAGCCCTTCCACTTGTCCAGACTCACCGATACGTATGTTGTTTGCCGCGGGCACCCTAGGTAAACCCGGCATGGTCATGATGTCACCGCAAACGACAACCAGAAAACCCGCGCCAGCGGATAAACGCACTTCGCGAATCGGCAAAACATGACCGCTGGGTGCACCTTTTAAATTCGGATCGGTGGAAAAACTATACTGGGTTTTGGCGATACACACTGGAAAATGGCCGTAACCGGATTTCTGGTACTCGGCGAATTGATTGCGTACTTTTTGATCGGCAATAATATCTTTCGCGTCGTAGATGCGGGTCGCAACAGTTTTGACCTTATCCCACAACGACACTTCATCGTCATATAACGGCGCAAACTGGCTGGTGCCGCTATCCGCTAATTCAACCACATGCTTGGCTAGGTTCTCTGTGCCAGCGCCGCCATCCGCCCAATGCGTACATTCAATCGCCTGCGCACCGTATTCCGAAGCCACTTCCCGCACAGCATCAATTTCTGCATCAGTATCCGCGGTAAAACGGTTGATGGCCACAACGGCCGGCACGCCGAAAGACTTCACGTTTCTAATGTGTCGCGCCAAATTGGAGCAACCTTTTTTGACGGCATCCACATTTTCATTGGATAAATCGTCTTTGGCCACGCCGCCATGCATTTTGAGTGCGCGTACCGTAGCGACGATAGCCGCGGCATCCGGTTTTAATCCGGCGCAGCGGCATTTGATATCGAAAAATTTCTCAGCGCCAAGATCGGCGCCAAAGCCTGCTTCCGTGACCACGTAATCTGCCAGTTTCAACGCGGCTTTGGTAGCGATAACCGAGTTACAACCGTGCGCGATATTGGCGAACGGCCCGCCGTGTATAAACGCTGGATTGTTCTCTAATGTTTGCACGAAGTTAGGGGCCAAAGCGTCTTTCAACAACACCGCCATGGGTCCAGGCGCCATGACTGCTTCGGCACGTATCGGTTTACGGTCACGGGTGTAACCCACTACGATGTTACTCAGCCTGTTTTGCAAATCTTCAAGATTCTGCGACAAACAGAATATCGCCATGACCTCTGATGCTACTGTAATATCGAACCCGTCTTCACGCGGAAAACCATTAGCAATGCCACCCAAGGAATTTACAATGGAGCGTAAAGAACGATCATTCATATCGACCACTCGCCGCCAAGTGACGCGCCGAGAATCGAAAGCCGCTTCGTTAGACCAGTAAATATGATTATCTACCAAAGCCGACAAAAGATTGTGAGCCGCACCGATGGCATGGAAATCACCCGTGAAGTGCAAGTTGATGTCTTCCATGGGCACCACCTGCGCATAACCACCGCCGGCCGCGCCACCTTTCATACCGAAACACGGGCCTAGACTTGGTTCACGCAAACACACTGCAGCCCTTTTTCCAATGCGATTCAAACCATCGTTCAATCCCACTGAAGTTGTCGTCTTACCCTCACCGGCCGGTGTTGGCGTAATCGCCGTAACCAATATGAGCTTTCCATCCGGTTGGTCTTTTAATGAATCGACATACTCGAGGCTAACCTTCGCTTTGGTGTGACCAAACGGCACCATAGCCTTTGATGGAATATCCAGTTTCGCAGCAATCTCACCAATGGGTTTCATGCTTGCGGCGCGCGCAATCTCTATATCACTCAGTACCTTATTACTCATCTGTTTTTGTCCGATGGTTTAGTATCTTTAGTTGAAGTAAAACACGCCGCTGAAGGCTATACGCACAGGAAAGTTAATTTCCTAACTCATCACCCACCGATAGACCTGCTTGGGACACGTATTCTGACGCAGATATTTTTCCGCTATCAGCGGGTCTGACCCGTTGCACCTGGATTTGACCGCCTTGCGCGGCGACAGAAAATCCGTCATCGCTAACAACACATACGGAGCCGGGCGGCGAGTTTGCTGCATCGTCATTTTTTATGCAATCGAAAATTTTTAACTCAGCGCCGTTAACTGTCGTCCAAGCGCCAGGCTGCGGATTTGTGCCGCGAATCAAGTTGTAGACATCGTCAACCGGTTTAGACCAATCGATTTCAGCATCTTCTTTGCGGCACCAACCCTCATAACTACCCGCATCCGGATCTTGCGGTATTCCAGGAGGGTTGTGATCGCGCACCATTTCAATGCCTTCCATCATGGCGTCCACACCCATGGGAAAAAGATGATTAAAGTACAAACTACCCAAAGTATCGTCCGGCTGGATATCGACTTCTTTTTGTAAGATGACGGGCCCGGTATCCAAACCATTATCCGGACGAAATATAGAGAGCCCCGTTTTCTTTTTTCCAAAAATAATCGGCCAGTTAATCGAACTTGGGCCCTTGTGATCCGGCAACAACGATGGATGGTATTGGATGGAACCAAAACGTGGAATGTTGATCGCTTCTTCGGGAACAAACAAGGTAACGTACGCCATGACGCAAAGATCGGCATCGTGTGAACGCATCTGCTCCCAGACTTTCTCATCTTTGTACGTGCTGGGTTGGTACAAAGGTAAACCTTTCTCTTCCGCAGACTCTTTGAGCGGATCGACACGGCTGCCCTTGTCCGGCGCGCAGTATACTGCGACCACTTCATCTGTGTCTGTTTCGAGAATTTTTTCCAACACCGCCTTGCCAAAAGCCTGTTGCCCGTGAACTATCAGTTGCATTTGTTCCTCCTGTCCCTACACTGCGTTTTCAGCGCGGGCCGCTGCAATTTGTTCTTCGTTAAAACCAACCACCTCTTTGAGAATTTCGTCGGTGTGTTCACCGAGCAGCGGAGAACGGGTCACTTGCGCCGGCGAGTCCGATAACTTAACGGGGTTACCCACTGTCAAGTATTTGCCGCGTTCGGGATGATCGACCTCTACGACGGTACCCGTCTCGCGCAACGACGGTTCTTCCGCCAACTCCTTAATCGACAAAATCGGTCCGCAAGGGATATCAAGCGGATTGCATAACTCCATAACCTCAAATTTGTCTTTTGTTTTCGTCCATTGTTCGATGGTGTCGAATATCTGTGGAATCTTGTCGAGACGTGCTTCCGGTTTTGCATATCCCGGATCTTCTTTCCACTCGGGTTTGCCGATCAGATCGCAAATCTTTCCCCACACGGCAGCCTGGGTGATGAAATAGACATAAGCGTCGGGATCGTGCTCCCAGCCCTTGCACTTGACTATCCAACCCGGCTGACCGCCGCCTGAGTCATTGCCTGCACGCGGAGTAGCTTCACCAAATGGAATGTTTTGACCGTACTGACTGTATTCTTTCAGCGGGCCGTGTTTCAGACGCTGTTGGTCGCGCAACTTGACCCGGCAAAGATTCAACACACCGTCCTGCATGGCGCAGCTCACGCGTTGTCCACGTCCGGTTTTTTCACGCTGAAATAAGGCGGTCACGATACCCAAGGCGAGGTGTAAGCCGGTACCCGAATCACCGATTTGTGCGCCCGTGACCATCGGCGGGCCATCACGAAAACCGGTGGTTGATGCTGAACCTCCCGCGCACTGCGCGACGTTTTCATACACTTTGCAATCTTCGTACGGCCCAGGGCCGAAACCTTTCACCGATGCGTAGATCATACGCGGATTGATCTCCTGAATACGCTCCCAAGTAAATCCCATACGGTCGAGCGCACCGGGTGCGAAGTTTTCAACCATGACATCGCATTCCTCAATAAGCCGGGTAAATATTTCTTTACCTTTGTCCGATTTAGTATTCAAAGTGACACTACGTTTGTTGTGATTCAACATCGTGAAATACAGACTGTCCACATCCGGAATATCACGTAGTTGGCCGCGTGTCGCGTCACCCACCCCCGGACGTTCGACCTTGATCACATCGGCACCGAACCATGCCAACAATTGGGTGCAGGTCGGTCCGGATTGAACATGAGTCATGTCCAGAATACGGACACCTTCAAGCGCTTTCATAGAACTCCTCAAATATAAAATTAAAATCGATCAGCATTACCAGAACCTATCTCAAAACAGGCGAGCTACGCAGGCATGTTGAAATGGATTCTACTTGTACATGGTTTGAGCTTTGGTACCCGGCGCATATTCGTTGGGATCAATCCAAACATTAATCACCGCGCACTTGCCGGTTTTAGCAATAGCTTCGCGTGCGCGTTGCAACGCCGGCTGAATTTCTTTTGCTTCGCGTACTTCCTCACCGTAGCCGCCAATCATTTCACCAAACTTAGAAAACGGTACGTCGCCCAATTTATTGCCGATGTCGCCGCGTTCCTCACCGTATTTGGTGATCTGTCCGTAGCGTATTTGATTCATGGCAGAGTTATTCCCGATTACTGCCAAGTACGGGGCACCGAAACGTTGTGAGGTTTCCATATCGAAAGCTGTCATACCGAAAGAACCATCGCCGTACAAACACATCACTTCTTTTTCCGGATGCGCCAGCTTGGCCGCCATCGCAAAACCAGTGCCTACACCTAAAGAACCGAGAGCACCCGGATCCATCCATTGACCGGGATTACGTGGTCGCACAGCCTGTGCCGATATGGTCACGACGTCACCACCATCACCGATGTAAATGGTATCGTCATTCAGAAATTTGTTAATTTCATAAGCCAGACGATAAGGGTGAATGGGGTTTTGATCGGTGGTAAACATCGGCATCAGTCTCTCGAGCTTTGTCGCTTCAATTTCGCGCAATTCTTTCATCCACTGTTGACGGGCTTGACGCGCGCTCTTGTTGTCACTTGCCGAAGCTGCTTGTGCGACCGCAGCCAGTATGGCACCCGGATCGCCCGCCAAACCAAGGCTGATGTCACGGTTTTTACCCACGGTGGCATAACTTTGATCGATCTGAATCAAAGTGGCTTTGTTCGAAATACGCTTGCCGTAACCCATACGAAAATCAAACGGCGTGCCCACTATCAAAATGACATCGGCATTCTTAAATGCATCACTACGGGTGCGGTCGAAATGATGTGGGTCATCCTGTGGCAACATGCCACGACTAGCGCCATTCATGTACGCTGGTATATCTATGGCTCGTACAAAATCGATGGCATCATTGTGGCCTTGGGATGTCCACACTTGTTGTCCGAACAACACCGCGGGGCGCTCCGCGTTAACTAAAATATCGGCCAATTTTTGAATATCGGCTGGATCGCCGATCGAACGCACCGAAGCTCGATAGGAACTGGGAGCGGGAATAACTGCAGAGTCGAGTGGAATTTCGCGATCTAAAATATCGCGCGGTATTTCCAGATAGGAAGGCCCGTAAGCACCGTTAAAACATTCCCGTGCCGCCATGGACACCATATCCGCCACCCGTTCAGTGGAAAACACACCCGAAGCGAATTTGGTAATTGGCGTCATCATGTCGACGTGGGGTAAATCTTGTAACGAACCCATTTTGTGTTGGGTCAACGAGCTTTGCCCACCAATATGCAATATCGGACTCTCCGAACGAAACGCTGTCGCCACACCGGTAACAGCATTGGTACAACCGGGCCCCGCTGTCGTGACAACACAACCCAGTTTTCCAGTTTGTCTGGCGTAACCATCCGCCGCATGAGCGGCGGTCTGTTCGTGACGCACATCGACAATGCGAATACCTTCGTCAATACAACCGTCATAAATATCGATAATATGGCCGCCACATAACGTGAAAACCGTGTCCACCCCCTCGTTTTTTAGAGCTTTAGCAACCAAGTGACCGCCGGATACAATCGCGGCGTCTTTGCTTTTTTGCGCTAATGTATCTGTTGCGGTATCCGATACATGAATGTCTTTTGCTGCGGTTGACATTGTTAATACCTCCTAAAGCTAGTCAGATTTTCTGTGAAACTAATCCAAGTAGTCTGCGTACTTGGCTACATGCTCGGCGAGATTCAAACTGTGGTCACGCACCAAACGCTCCGCTTTGTCAGGATCCCTGCTTTCCAAAGCTTCGATAATATGCATGTGGTCGATAATCGATTGCGTGGCACGATCTTTTTCACCAATAGAGCGCGCACGAATCGCACGCATGTGTAAAAACAAATTATCGGTGATCTCCTTGATCAACTCGCAACCACACATCGAAATCAGGGATTGATGAAACTCGATATTCGTCTCCGAGTACTCATCGATATGTGCACGTATCTCGCCATCGTCAGTAAACGTGGCGAACATTTCGCGCAATTTGGCTATGGCTTTGTCCGATGCCCGTTGAGTGATCATACGTGCGGCCATGCTTTCCAACGCGGCCCAAACGTGGATCATTTCTAGAATTTCGCGTTTGGTTTTACGTACGACAAATGCACCACGGCGTGGAATAGTGTTTACAAAACCTTCTTGCTCCAACCGTGCTAACGCTTCACGCACGGGCGTGCGGCTCACTCCCAACCTTTCTGCGAGCTGACGCTCATCCAACTTCGGCGGTTCCTTATCGGAATAAATGTCCATGGATGCGATAGCGTCTTTTAATGCATCATAGACTCTTTCCTTGAGAACAGAACTGTCATCGATGGGTTGCAATAAAACCGCTGGATCAGCCATAAATGAGTCCTCCTTTACAAGTGTGGTATACGATATACCAGTGGTTCGCATATTTGAAAACATAACCACGCATCGCCATTTAATCAGCTACTAGATCGTTCTCCGCTTTCTTGCGTTTCATCATTTTGATCATCGGCAGAGCAAACAAAACTACTGCCAACAACAATATCACCGCCGATAATGGACGTTCGACAAACACCAACACGTTACCTTGTTCTGCAATCAAACTTTGCCGTAAAGAACGCTCGGCTAATGGACCCAACACGATCGCCAATACGGCAGGCGCTACCGGATAGTTCAACTTGCGCAATAAATAAAACACAACGCCGAACACCAATATCAACCACACATCGTGCATGTCCTGAGTAGGCGCAAAACCACCCACCATACACAACACGAAAATAACCGGTGCCAAAATAGTAAACGGCATTTTCAGCACCGACACAAATAAAGGAATGAAGGCGATGTTAATAATGACGGTGAAGAAATTCGCGATATAAAGACTACCGATCAAACCCCAGACAAACTCCGGATTGTTCACAAATAACAACGGGCCGGGCCGCAGACCCCAGATAATCATGCCGCCAAGCAAAATCGCAGTGGTCGGCGAACCCGGAATACCCAACGTGATCATGGGCAACATGGAGCCGGTACTGGCGGCGTTGTTAGCGGTTTCCGGTGCTGCTACTCCAGCCATATTACCCTTGCCAAAGGAATCCGGATCTTTTGACATTGTTTTAGCCACACCGTAAGCCATCAATGAAGCCGGTGTTGCACCCGCGGCCGGTAATATCCCAACAAAATAACCTAGAACCGACGATGAAATAACGGTCACTATCGACTCTTTTAATTTTTTAAATGCATCAAGAATACGCTTTGCTGCAAAAGATGCCTGAGAGACTTTTACCTCACCTTTACTGGTTTCAAGTGTCCACAAAATTTCGCCGATGCCGTAGATACCAATGGCTAGCACTAAGAAATTAATACCGTGAAAAAACCCCGGCAAATCAAAAAAAATTAAACGTGGCTTACCCGAGACTTCGTCTAAACCGACTGCGGCAAATACCAGACCGACAGCTATGGAAAAAATGGTCTTTGGGATATCGTCGCCACCTAGACCAATAAAAGTGGCGAAAGCCAACATCATCAAAGCAAATTCTTCTGCTGGCCCAAACTTCAATGCGAAATCAGCGAGGGGTGGGGCAAATAGGGTAAACAAAATCACCGAAATCGTGCCGCCGACAAAGGAACCCACCGCAGCGGCCACTAGAGCCCAATCCGCTTTACCCTGCATAGCCAGTGGACGACCATCAAACACCGTCGCTACCGCCGTTGAGGCGCCGGGTATACCGAGCATAATGGAACTAATTGCACCCCCATACATGGCGCCGTAGTACACTGCTGCCAGAAAAATGATGGCTCCGGTGGGCGGCACTAAAAACGTTACGGGTAATAAGATGGCAACCCCGTTAACCGAACCCAGACCAGGCATAGCGCCGACAAATAGGCCTACGATACAACCTATCATCATCAGCATCAGATTTTGTGGCGACAAAGCCGTCACAAAACCCTGCATCAGCGGATCGAGAATTTCCATAACCGAATCAGGTTGTCGTTGTCGCTAGTAAATTATTTTGTATAACGGATAGAACAACGGTTCGGAATAACCTTTAGGCAAAATGATTTTGAGCAACGCTTCAAAGAAAAAAAACATAAACACCGGCAACCCTATGGCCAGGGCAATGGTTAATAACCACGAGTGACGGCCGACAAACCGGATATAAAAAAACAAAAACAACATCATCGCGAAATACATACCGATGACATGAGTCAAACCAAGAAAGACGATCAGAGAACCGACAGTAATAAAATTGATTCGGCGCGTGTCACGGTCCATGTATTCCGCATCAGACCGCGATTCCGGTGTCTTGTGTCCAAACCAACGAATAACTGTGATCACACAACACACTAACATCACCGCTGCCAACCAGAATGGCCATGCACCACCACCCGGCCCACGATCTTTTTCCCAACCGATGGGCAGTTCGGCGCTTTTCCACATCAAATAAATAGAGAAGAGCCCCATGAGCAACGCCATCATTAGCTCGGCGGTACGAACTCTCATACGACCCCTCTCTATTCGAGGTTTTTTACTGCAAAGAGATGTTTAGATCTGACCCATACCCTTCAACAGTTCTTCGTGTTTGGCATTTTCCGTCGCGTGATAAGCGGCCAGATCGTCGCCGGCCAGCCATTCATCACAGAAAATACCGTCGCTGGAACAGAACTCTTGCCATTCGGCTGAATCGAATACTTGTTTGAACAAATTGATGTAATACTCCTGCGCTTCCGCGGACATTCCCGGCGGTGCGTTAATGCTGCGTTGCATGTAGTACACCAAGTCGTCGTGGCCCAACTCGCTTGAAGTGGGTACATCAGGGAATTGCGGTAAACGTTCCGGCGTCAAAGCCATTAACGGACGTGATTGCCCGGCTTCAAAGAAACCCATTTGTTCGGATGGGTTGTTGACCGTTGAATCGATGTGTTTACCGATCAGGTTCTTCGCGACAGTACCACCACCCGGAAACGGAACATAAGTCACTTCAAAACCGAATTTGTTTTGCAACATTCCGGTGACCAACGAGTCTTCTTGACCTTGCCCGGTGCCACCCATTTTCCAATCCAGACCTTTATCTTTGACGGTCGCAACGTAGTCATCCAATGAATTAATGTCTGTTTCCGAATTCACCCAAAGCAAGAAAGTATCCAACGCCATGCGGCCAATCGGTGTGAACTGTGTGATATCGACACCCAGATCCGGATTCAACAACGGCGTGGTGTAAAAACTGTTGAGAGTAATCATGACAACGTGATCGTCGCCTTCTTTATCCTTCAGATAACGCAGTGCCTCGGCACCGGAACCACCTGGTTTGTTAATAGGTATAAATGGTTGTGATGAAAACTCATTCTTTTGAATGATGCTTTGCATCAAACGAGCCATCTGATCAGCACCACCACCTGTGCCGGCCATGATAATGAACTCAACCGGCTTTTTGGGTTCCCACGCATGGGCGGTAGTAGTAAAGCCGATGAGAATGGTAAAAATGGAAATGACGGGTAGAACGATTGCTTTTCTTAATAGTGGCTTCATCTCTTCCTCCAGAGTCTTAGCTAAGATTTAACTTTGTTAAAAGAATCTGGTATACAGTATACCAGCAATGAGAATAACCTCATTACCAGGAAATGTAAATGGATTTCAACCACAGGTACAGCGATTAGCCGTTGGATAACTGGGATTTATAGCTCAATGCTGCGTTGCGCCCAATATTTATTTCGATGGAAATAGATTCCTTTTCGCGGACAAATCCGGACACTGCGTAGGAAAAACATTTTTACGAACAGAGCATTATCTACAGAACACCCCGATCATAGAAAAGGCCCGCATCATCCTGAGCGGGCCTTTTGTTCAGTATCACTACGGGTGTTTAACGGTTAGCGATTAGTGTCTCTCCCTCCATATCCGAACACCGGCATTAGCAAAGGGAGCGCTTTACCCGTGCATTACTATACACCATCGACCGACATACTTCGAGCTTTTAGGGCAACCGATCTGTTGGATGGGAAATAATTTCTCCCTGTACCGGCTCTCCTCTGTCAATCAGCTTCCCGTTCGCATAGTAACGCTGAAACTGCGCAGGGAGTCCCTCGCCAGCCAGCCAGCGAGATGTGTTTTGTAAGTGATAGTGCAAGTGTGGCAAATTCGAGTGTCCGCTGTTGCCGCATTGTCCCAGCAGGTCGCCCGTTGAAACCTTTTGGTTCTTCCGTACTTGCACTGAACCCTGTCTGAAATGCGCCAACATGGAAAATTCGCCGTTGCCATGATCAATGACTACGTAGTTGCCTGGAATATCTTTCTTGTTGCGCTTGCCAGGTATGTTGTCGTGTATACCGTCCAAGATATCCACTACTGTACCCGCACCGGGGGCGATGATAGGCCGACCAAAGCAATAGTGGTTTTTGTTGATTTTGGGGTCGCTACCCTCATAGGTAGTGATTTTTCCGGATAAGATATTGGCAATCAACTCGTCCGCGTCAGGCGGTGTTGACCCTGGTGCCAGTGCGACTATATCGATCGCAAATCGCTGGTCCGGCACCAAAATATGCGCCGGATTTTGTTTCCGCTCCCTGCCACCGGCAGCGATAAACGACTCACCGATTAATGGAAATATCAAATCCGTTTTGGTTTGATAATTTAGATAATTAGTCGGCGCAGGTTTTAGCAAACAGCCCATTAACAACCCCATGCTGACACCACCCGGCAGGCAAAGACGCAGACTTTTGAGAAAAGATTCCATGTTCATTAACAGTCGCTTACATTACGTACCCGTATTTACCATTTCAAAAGATTCCGGTTGCCAATGCGGCGGACGAAACACTCGGCCACATAGCTCGTGGATGTTTTTCGATTTCAGCAAATCCACGCAGAACCTGGGTAACTCCGAAAACCAGACCGTAACCGGGTTGACGCTGTCAAAATCACGAGCCAACCCATAACGGGGCCGCTCTTCCTCTTCTTGAAATGAGCCAAACATTCGATCCCAGACAATAAAGATACCACCGTAGTTTTTATCCAGGTATTTTTCATCGCAACCGTGGTGTACACGATGGTGGGACGGCGTATTCAAAAACCACTCAAGCGGCCCCAGCTTGCCAATCAGTTCGGTATGAATCCAAGTTTGATAGGCGATGACCACCAACGTACCGAAGATGATCAGTTCGGGTGCGAACCCCAACAACAACATGGGAAACAAAGCGATCATCGACCAGACGCCTTCAAGGGGACCGAAGCGCACACCGGTAATAATATTCATGTAACGTGAGGAGTGATGTACCGCGTGGTGAATCCATAGGACACGCACAACGTGAGCAAAACGGTGTTCCCAATAATAGAAAAAATCCGCAACCACTATGGCAATAAAGATACTAGTGAGGTTAATACCAAAACCCCAAGTAATATTGTTTTCATATACCAACGTATAAAAGCTATAAGCGAATGCCAGCACAAAGACTTCAACCAGCAGAAACGGAATTTGTGTCGAAGCACTAGCCAGCATGTCGGCCATGCCACGCCATTTGAGTGTTTTGGTGAATAACCCTTTTGCTAACTCTATAATCAACATTACTGCACCGATAAACAAAAAAGATTCGTCGATACTGTTACCAAGACGTTCAAGTGCTGAGCTATTCATTCGTGCTGACTCCCAGACCCGCTGTCAAACTACGCCACGCCAAAGCAGCAGCTTGTTTCGGCGTAGCCTCGCCGCCACGCACCAGCTCCCAAGCCGCAAAAATTAGATTGTCAAAAGCTTTGACTATCCATGCCGTCGGCACATTTGCGTCAAAACTGCCTTCTTGTTTGGCCTGATCGATAGCTTCGGCCAATTCTTTGGCTTGACGTTGAAACTCGGCATGAATTTCCAGGTGATCTTCGATGGCTTCTCGATATAAGAACCACTGCCGGTCGGCCAACGGCATAACGGCCTCCATGGTGAGCCTCAGTGCTTGCGTATAGGATTGTGCGTTGGCGACCGCTTTTTCTACGGCTGCATCGAGCTCGTTAATCGCCTTTTTGGCCAGCGCTATCATTAAATCGTCGCGACTTTTGAAATGCCGATGCAACGTAGCGCGGCCAACACCGGCCCGTTCGGCAATATCCGCGAGACTTGCGGCCGGATTTTCGTTGTAAAGCTGGAATGCGGCTTCAATAATCGCGTCCTGAGTGGCAGGTCGAATAGTAGGCATGAGACAATTATGTCTCATTTAAGACTATTTAGTCAATTCCTGCAATCCTAAGAACGTCAATAGAAAGACACAAACCGCTTGCACCGAATATATATCTGACTATAGTCAGATATATGGAATCCACCCAGATTCAGCAAGTCCGAAAATTTAATAGAGCGGTTACTCAGCGCATTGGAGCGCTAAACGATAACTTTCTAGGACGAAACAGGCCGATGGCCGAATCCCGCCTGCTGTTTGAAATTGGTCGAGACGGCAGCGAAATCCGGGACCTCAGATGCCGCCTGTCTCTCGACTCAGGCTATGTCAGCCGCTTGCTGCGATCCCTTAAACAGCAAAGACTGGTCATAACGGAGCGCAGCGACAACGATAGCAGGGTAAAGCGCGTCATTCTGACAACACTTGGGCTTGCGGAACTGCAAATTCTTAATCAGCGCTCAGACGAAGTCGCTAAATCCCTATTAGCACCGTTAACCCTTGAGCAGCGTCAAGCATTGATTGATGCCATGACGTGTGTCGAGCGGCTCATGCGAACGGCATCGGTTCAAATTGTTGTGGAATCTGTTGCCACCACGGACGCAGAGTACTGTCTCGGCGAGTATTACACCGAGCTGGATCAGCGATTCGAAGGGGGATTCGATGTTAAGCAAAGTATTTCAGCGGAGCCTGAAGAACTTAAGCCTCCAAACGGAATTTTTGTCATTGCAAGGTCGGATAGATTGGCAGTGGGATGCGGCGCACTTAAAGTAAAGGACAACAACATCGCCGAAATAAAACGGATGTGGGTTTCTAAAACGGTTCGAGGTCTTGGGATTGGCCGGCGTATTCTTGAAACCTTAGAACAATATGCGACAGAATTCGGTGTCGATATTCTGCGGCTTGAGACAAATCGAACCCTAAAAGAAGCCCAGGCGCTCTATCGAGCAAACGGTTTTGCCGAAGTGAAACCATTTAATGACGAAACTTACGCGCACCACTGGTTTGAAAAACGCATTCCCGCCCAGCCGAAACCGGGATAAATAGCCAAAACGGGATAGTCTCAGCCCGATGCTTTGGGAAGTTGTCGATTGACGGTTGTTTTATGACCGGCTATCACCGAATAGCGTTTTTAAAACTTCACATTCGGCAAAACGTAAACATACTCACCCTCGATTCAGGATAACCGTAATAGCTTAGATCAGACGATACAGACAGTGTTAGACCAGGTCGCACTTTGACAGTTCACTTTAGCCGAATGCGAATGTTTATGCGTATCAGATTCGAGTACCCTGCCGGGCGACAGACAACAATTCGAAAGTTTTCAATAATATCAAGTTTGGCCTGTCATGTGCCGAAAGTCAGACGGTCAATAATCACATAACGTCCTACATGGTCCCGTCTCCTTTGCCAAGTGCTGATTCGTTGATTGCAAAATCAGGATTGCGGCCCTACATTCGGCCTTTGTATCAAGCGCTCGTTGGTGGCTTGTGGCCCTGATGGTCATCCGCGCGTATCGCCCTTATCCCTTAGTCGGCTTCAAATGAGCCCTCGCATTAGTCAGGTTCTCGCTACGCCGGTTGTCCCTGTTTTGCCATCACCTTTTCAACATTTACGCAATGGGTCGGTGAGAAATGAAGCGTTAGGGGTTAAGCTGCCCGATAGTCGGTACCTCGATACAACATGGCCCATGCGATACGTGCCAGTTTATTCGCCAAAGCGACGGTGGCGATATTGAATCCCTTTTCTGTCTTGATGCGGACAACCCAACGGCTCAACCGATCGTCTTTGTTATCGGCATAGCGCACCACACTGCGCGCGCCGTGGATCAGCAGTGTTCTAAGATAGCGATCGCCTCGTTTGCTAATACCGAGCAGCACCGTCTTCCCACCAGTGCTGTGTTGCTTCGGTACCAAGCCGAGCCAAGCGGCCACCTGTCGCCCGTTCTTAAATGCCGTGCCATCGCCCAAGGCACAAGCCATGGCGGTGGCAATGACCGGCCCAAAACCCACAACGGTGCGTAGGCGCGTGCTGGCTGCATCTTGTTGCTGCACGAATTCAAGGTGTTGGTTGTACTGCTTGATGGACGCATCGACATCCACTAACCGTTGATACAGCTCCGCAAGCAGTGTCCTCATCGAAGTGCTGAGGCCGTTTTCCGCATCTTCCAATATTTGCGGTAGTCGACGACGCACTGATGCCACACCCGTTGGCATCACAATCCCATACTCACCGAGTAATCCGCGCAACTGATTGCCCATCGCAGTGCGTTGACGGACTAGCCCTGAGCGAACCCGGTGAATGGCTTGTATATCTTGTTGCGCGACACTCTTAATCGGTACAAAACGCATCGTCGGTCGTCGCACAGCTTCGGCTAACGCTTCGGCATCATTGAAATCGTTCTTGTTACCCTTGACATAGGGTTTGACATAACGCGCATCCATCAACTTTACCGTGTGGCCAAGGCCTTGCAGTTCTCGTGCCCAGTAATTCGACCCGCCACACGCTTCGATGCCAATTAAGCAACTGGGTAAGTTTGCCAGGTAGTGGCGAACCTCAGATCGTTTCAGTACCTTCCTCAAAATAACGCGCCCAGCCCGATTGGTGCCAATGAGATGAAAAACGCTCTTGCTGATATCGATGCCGATCGTATGGATGGTAGTCATGGTCATTCTCCTTCATTGTGGGTGAACTCTCAGTATCTACCGCCCTACCAAAAAGGTGGAGGCGGGACCATGCCATCCTTTATGTTGTTATTTAATGTTGATGTGAAACCCCCACGACGCCTTTACCGCGTTATTCATTCTGGTTTACTGCTGTTAGCCACGAACTAGGAGACGACCCACAAATACAGAGCAGTCGATAGATCTAACACTATTGCGACCACAGTCGAAATGCATACGCTCCCGTTTCTGGGGCGCGCGAATTCCCGACGGTGAGGGTATAAGTACCACCTCGTTGGAGAGACACCTTTCGGGTAAGGTTATTATGGTGTCTTTCGAACACTTCTTTATCCAGCGAATCATACAAAGTGAAAATTAATTCGCTTGCAGACCCTATCCGTTCGAAAAATACTTCTTGACCGGCGGTCGCTTCAAAGGTGTACCGATCCATCGCACCAGGGGTTTCAATTACGTTTTTAATAGTTATTGGTTCACTTGGCTCTAGCGTGACCAAGCGCAAGGAACTCGTAGCATCGTTGCTATTGGTGATATCAGAGCTCTCGGCTGGCCGAGTTGGAATAACATTTTCCGGTTTATCTGGTTTTTGCACGCGGCTCGGTGGGTCGGGTTCAAGATCAATTGATTGCTCCTGTTGACTTTTGATCTTGCTGATGTCTTCCTCAATCTTTTCCCGTTGTTGAATTGTTTTTGATTCATCGTCCGTCTTTAATATTTCTGGCTCGATCTTTTCTAATTGTTCTTCCGTTTGCGTGACCTGTTCAATGGGCGTCTCTTCCACTAGAGAATCCCTGTTGGATTTTATTACTAGCCAAACTACTAGAATTGCGACCCCTAAGATGAAAGCGATAGTTGCAAATTTTATTTTACTGGTGAACGAACTTAGTCGTGGCGGACTCTCCCCAGGTTTTGATGGACCATCATACTGATATGCATGGGGCTCCGTAGTTGCTACGGCCACTTGAGCCTGATTAGCTAATTTAGCCGCTTCAAAATTTTTTGGATTCGACTTTGCATAGAAATCAATCTGCGAATGAACAGATTTCAGATCATCAGACGTTTTAGCCTGCAATAAAGCCTCACGTAGACGATCTATCTCGCGACTACCACCCTGTAGTACAGGCTGAATGTTCTCAACTAACCGATCTATATCAGTTGCGAATGAGGCCGCGCTCGTCTTAAATGCGTTTCGTTGTGTTAAAGGGGCCAAGTCATCAGGGAGTTGATCTGGCGAGGGAATTGTTGCGCCTTCTAGAACAAACGGGATTACGCGAATATCGCGTTTCAGCGCGCTGGCTATTTCGAGACGTACAAAATCGTCGGGGTCATCTAGTCGACGCTCACCCTTTTCATTTCTAACATCGGACCACTCTTTCCCAATGACAGCAACGAGGATATCGCTTTGGCTGACGGCATCTTCGATAGCTTTGATAAAATTAACACCGTAATCAATGGCGGTAACATCCATAAAGACATTTTCTTCGCCAAAGGTAGCCGCTAACTTGTCATATAGCCGATGCGCGGCATGGTCGCTATCACTCCGCCGGTAGCTAATGAAAATAGTGCTTTTCAATTTCCTACCATCCCACTTGGTCGGAACAATCCTGGAGAGGAGACTAAACCCGATATTGAGCGCTAATTCAAGCGAAAAAAGTCACAATTGCATTCCCGGCTAGAAACTGTTTTCCCTCTATACTCCTACGCGCTGGCTACATATCGTGTTCGCATAAGGAACACTATGTTAAATAAACACCTATCTTACTTTTCTTTTTAGCACTATACCGGACAATACTCCAGGTCAAACAATCCGTCAGCGATGGGCAACTCGTTTTCGACTGCCATCATATGATGGTCTGAGCGGCTGATTATAGGGTGGGGCCCGTCGTCCGGTTTCGATAAAGTCACACATTGCCGGTGCGATCGGGTGCTGGCTATTACAGACAAACCGTTGAGGGGTGTATCCCCTGCGTACTGTTAGTTGAGTTAGCTTTAAATTTGAATTAACGCATTACCGATTGCATGGTGGCACCTATCTCCACCGGAGATTCTGCGATCTGAACGCCTGCGCTTTTTAACACTTCGATTTTTTCCTCTGCGCTACCGGAGCCGTGTTGAATAATGGCGCCTGCATGCCCCATACGGCGTCCGCGCGGTGCATAACGGCCGGCGATACAAGCTACTACTGGCTTGGTGCTTTTATTTGCTTTCAAATAATCCGCCGCTTGTTCTTCAGCGATGCCACCAATCTCACCGATTAAAACGATGCCTTCGGTTTTATCGTCCGCCATAAAAAGTTCCAAGGCGTCGGCAAAGGTCATCCCTTGGACCGGATCGGCGCCAATACCAATACATGTGGTTTGACCAAGGTTATTGGCCGTCGTTTGTTCGACCGCTTCATAAGTCAGCGTGCTGGATCGTGACACGATACCGATACGCCCTGGTTTAAACACTTCTACCGGCATGATACCGATCTGACATTCGCGCGGTGTGATAATGCCGGGAGAGTTGGGACCAATCATGCGCGAGTTGGAATTCTCCAAGGCACGCTTTACGCGGACGATATCCAACACCGGAATACGTTCGGTGACGCAAACGATGAGTTCGATTTGGGCGTCAATGGCTTCTTGAATAGCCGCGGCTGCATTTGCCGGTGGAACAAATATCACCGTCGCATTAGCACCGGTCTTTTCCATTGCCTCAGCGACCGTATCAAAAATCGGCAAACCCAAATGCCGTTGGCCGCCCTTACCCGGCCGTACACCACCAATCACAGTCGTACCCGCCGAGATGGCACGTTCACTATAAAACGTGCCCTGCTGCCCGGTCATCCCCTGGCAAATGACCTTGGTGTTTTTATCTACCAGAATTGACATTCGACTAGGTACCGCTTTTTGCAAAAGTTCCCTGCATACGCTCCCACCAGGTTCGCCGCGTTTCCTTGCGAATTTCGCGCGCGGCGCCGACCGCTTTTTGCGCGGCATCCGCCATGTCGTCGGCGAAAACGATGGAAGGGCCGGAATCACGCAAACGTTGCTTCGCATACTCCGCACTGGTGCCCGCCAGTCTGACTACCATGGGCACTTCTATGGGCGACTCGCGATTCGCCAAGATGATGCCGTCGGCAATGGTGTCGCAACGCATAATGCCACCGCCAAAAACATTGACCAGAATACTTTTTACGTCCGGGTCGGATAACAACAAACGCAAAGCATCGCGCACACGATCCACACTGGCGGCAGGCGGCACATCCAGAAAACTCGCCGGGTTACCACCCAACAAGCGAATGGCATCGATGGTGGCCATGGCCAAGCCCGCACCACTGGCCATGAAACCGACATTGCCATCGAGTTTGACATAGTTGAGTCCATGATGAACCGCTTTTAACTCACCAATGCGCAGTTCGCTTTCATCGCGCAGTTCACTGATTTCTGGGTGACGATACAAAGCATTATCATCGAACGTGACCGCCGCATCCAACGCAATTAACTCGCCATTATTGGTCAGCCCTAGCGGATTAATTTCCATCATGGCGGCATCCAGGTCGATATACATTTGGTACATGGTGCGAATGATGTTCGCAGCAGCATCGTAATGCCCGCCATCAAGCTGCAGGTGTGAAACAAGCTGATCCACGATGGAATCGGTTAATCCTTCAGCCGGATCAACTGAGACTTTCTTGATGGAGGCGGGTGATGTTTCGGCAATGGATTCTATGGCAATGCCGCCTACGACCGAAGCAATAAAAGTCAGATGACTGCTCGCACGATCCAGCGATAACCCGAGATACATCTCGCGCTTTGCGTCGCATGCCTGTTCGATATAAAGACGTTTGACTTCCGTGCCCGCAGCTCCGGTTTGCTTGGTAATCAGCACATGGCCAAGCATTTGATCGGCGTTAGCTCGGACTTCGTCTATAGAATCGACAACCCGGATACCACCTTTATCATTGGGATGGTCTTGGAAGTGTCCTTCACCCCTGCCACCCGCATGAATTTGCGCTTTGAGTACCCAGCGCGAACCGCCTAAATCCTGGGCAACGGTTACCGCTTCACCGGGCGCTTGCGCAAGCGCGCCGCGAGGAATTGGGATATCCCGGTCGGCAAGTAACTTTTTCGCTTGAAACTCGTGGATGTTCACGCTAACCGCGTCTCCTCATCCTTGTTAGTGGTCCCATAATTATAGAGTATTACATCTGGTATACAATATACCAGCAATTATTGCACCGCAAGTATTTTTGGAGATGTGCTTCACACATTGGTTTGATTCAGATTAGGCTTCTCCGTAATCAAAGCTAATACAAGTAAATTCACACTATCGAACTACCACATAGAACTCCTAAAATAGACATCAAAATTAGCATCATTTGATGTATAATTTGATGCTGTAAAAGCAAACGGGTATGTTTTAGTGAGAACAACCATAAATATTGACGACCAGTTGCTGGCGGAAGCCCAACGGATTACAGGGGTAGCGGAAAAGGCGGCGCTCGTGCGGGAAGGGCTGCGTGCCCTAATCGAACGCGAAAGTGCCCGCCGTCTGGCACGACTCGGTGGTAGCGAACCGCAGTTGCAAACCATTCCACGCCGACGATCTGGGTCAGCGTGATACTGGTCGACACATCGGTATGGATAGATCATTTACGCACCGGTGATGAGGAACTCATAACTCTGCTTACTAATAACCAGGTTTTAGTACATCCATTCATTACTGGAGAACTGGCTTGCGGCAATCTTTCTAATCGCGGCGAGGTGTTAAAGTTCATGAGCGATCTACCTCAATCTCCTGTTGCCACCGATACAGAGGTTTTATTTTTTATCGATCGACACCAACTGATGGGTCGTGGTATCGGTTATATCGACGCCCATTTGTTAGCCGCTACGACACTGGCAGACTCTGCCCTTTTTTGGGCACGCGACAAGCGATTAGTACAAGTCGCGACTGATCTCAAGCTTGCTTACAACGAACAGCTTCGTTACTAAAGGTTGTCCAGATAAGCAAATCGGGTAGTGGCGCTTTTTAGATGATGCGCAAAAATTTATTTTTTTCCGGTAGATACTTCTCTAATATTAATCTTGCCGCAACGTCAAAACTGCAAGTAATACGATCCATCGCTTTTTTGTACTTCGGTGTCATCCATATCCTGGTCTCAATATAATTTTCCAGATTTCGAATATCATATATTTTCCAATATTTTTCTTTTTCTCCATTTTGGGATAAACCTCTCGGGCTTTTCGCGTATTTCGACTTCCAATACTCGTCTGTATTGCCTAGATTGCTTATTCTCTTTACTTTTCCTTGTCTTTTAGCTAGCAGCAAATCGGCGCATAAATTAAAACCAGAAATCGTTTTGTCATTCAGGAGCAGCCCAGGATTTTGTTTTTCTCCATTAGTATGAAATGCGTAAAGAATGTTTCCTCCAAACATCCTGATTTTCGTCAAGACAATAACGTAGTAAAATTTTCCTTCAAACTCTATCTCTAGAAAGTCTCCTTCTTGTTGTCGAATCATGATTTTGTCAAATAAAAGGTGTCAATTCGGCTCGTTCCTGACCGCATTCCACACGAGTTATCAACTGTAGTAAAAAACCAAATAAATACCCAAGAGAACAATAATGGAAAACACCATGCTGCCGATGGGCCAGCTCTGCGCGAGTATGCCTTTGGGTCCATGGTGCTTATAAAGACCGGAAATAAACCGCGTTACTCCCAGACGCACCCGGGTTTCCAACCCCATTCCGGCGCTTGACGTTCTCACCGTAAATTTACTCGCGATGGCTGCACCAAACCGGCGATAAAACCAGTCGGAGTCCAGATTTATGGAGCGCAGCTCCGGCGGGTAGATGCCGTGCCACATGAGCACCGAGAAGGCCAGGGCCGAGAACACCAGCAGCTGCAACTGGGTCAGCACGTGGGCGGCGGTGTAGGGCTGGTAGTCGACCGCGAAGGGCAGCAGCGAGTACAGCCAATCCGGATAGACGCCGATGCCGATGCACAGGGCCGACGTCACCGCCATCGCAATTAGCATGTTGCGCGGCGCCTCCTCGCAGCGGATGCCGCTGTCGTGAGCGAAGAAGGCGAAGTACGGGATCTTGATGCCCGAGTGGTGGAACACGCCGGCCGACGCGAACAGCAGCGTGGCCCAGATCCAGAAATGGCCCTCCATGGCGACGGCCGTGATGATCAGTGACTTGCTGATGAAGCCGCTGAACAGGGGGAATGCGGAGATCGATGCCGCGCCGACGATGCAAAACCCGGTCGTCCACGGCATGGACTTGTAGAGCCCGCCGAGTTCGCTGCCCTTAGCCGTACCGGTACGCAGCAGCACCGCTCCCATCGACATGAACAGCAGCGCCTTGTACAGGATGTGACTGAAGGCGTGTGCCGCGGTGCCGTTCAGGGCAAGCTCGGTGCCCACGCCGATTCCCACCACCATGAAGCCGAGCTGGTTGTTGAGGCTGTACGCGAGCACGCGCCGCAGGTCGTTCTCGATGACGGCGTAGAATATCGGAAACGCCGTCATGATGGCGCCGATCCAGATGAGCTCCGGCGTACCCGCAAAACCGCGCGCCAGAGCGTACACCGCAAGCTTCGTGGTAAACGCCGAGAGGAACACGGTGCCCGTGACCGTGGCCTGCGGATAAGCATCCTGCAACCAGTTGTGCAACAGCGGGAAGGCACACTTGATGCCGAACGCCAGGAAGATCAGCCAGCCACCGAGACCCTCCAGGCCGACGTGCTCGAAGCGAATCGAGCCGGACTGCCCGTACAGAGCCAGTGCGCCGATGAGCAGCAGCAGACCGCTCAGCAGCTGGACGAACACATAGCGCATTCCGGAGTGAAACGAGGCATCGGTACGGCTCGCCCACACCAGAAAGACCGACGAGAGCGCGGTGACCTCCCAATACGCGAACAAGGTCAGGAAGTCCCCGGCCAGCACTGCACCCACGGCGCCGCCAGCGTACACTAGTCCGGCGACCTGCTGCACCCAGTCGCGGATGTGCCAGGCATAGACCACCGACAGGGCCGTCGCGATCAGGAAGATGATGCTGAAGATCCGGCTCCAATTGTCGACGCGATTGGTGACCAGATCGAGCCCCAGGTACCGCAGCGTGCCGTGATCGCCATCCGGGGTCGCAAGCAGCGTCAGGAACGCGACCGCCGGCAACGCGAGCATGTAGACGTTGCGCCACTGACCGCGCAGCAGCGGCACGGCAACCGCACCGACGATGATGATGAGCGCCGGCGAGAGTCCCGCGAAGCTAGTCATCGTAGTAGTCCTCGGGACGCATCAGGATCTTTCGCAGCACCTTGGCGCCGAGCACCAGCCCGACGCAGCCGAAGAAGCCATAGAACCCGTAGAAGCCGAAGAGATGCTCGATCGTGAAGTGGCCGTGCAGAGTAACGAACACCTCGACGGCGAGCAACACCGCACAGGCGATCCACACGCTGCGGTAGACCTTGGTCACGTTCTTCTTCGAGTCGAGCCAGTAGCGCGCTTCTTGCTTCATCGCTGCACCGTCCTCACTCGCCTGCGGTGTCCTTCGGGCGCCGGGTATCGCCCTGCGGCACGATCGCGGCGCGCTGCGCCACCTCTCGTCCACCCACCGTGGATCGCGCCGGAGCGCTCGGGCGGCCCGTACGCCGGCGGCCGAGCTTGTGCGCGACGCTCATCGGGCGGCCTCCCCGACCTGCTGGGCCAGCGTCAGTGGCACGTCCGGCCAGAAAAACAGGAGCACGGTCCCCGCAGCGGTGACGGTCAGGGCGAGCACGATCGGAAACGGCGCCTCGCCGTGTGGCGCATCATGGCCGGCGGGGCCGCCGCCGTGGTCCGTGCCGCCCCCATAGGCTGGCGGCATCCTAAAGAAAGCGCGGTAGACGATGGGCAGGAAGTAGGCCGCGTTGAGCAGGGTGCTGATGACCAGGACCGCCACGGCGACCATCTGCTCTGTCTGCAGCGCGCCCAGCAGCATGTACCACTTGCTGAGGAATCCCGCCGCGGGTGGCACCCCGATCATGCTCAGCGTCGCCACCGCGAAGGCAGCCATAGTCCATGGCATTTGACGACCTATACCTGCCAGTTGGGAGACTTCGGTTTTGCGACTCGCCGTGTATATCGACCCCGCAGCGAAAAATAAAGTGATCTTGCCAAACGCATGGGCAATGATATGCAAACAAGCGCCGACGATAGACAACGGCGCAAGCACAGCGGCTGCTAACACGACATAGGACAGTTGACTTACTGTTGAATATGCCAACCGCCTTTTTAAATTATCCTCGCGCAACGCAATGATTGAGGCAATGATAATGGTAATCGCGGCTGCGAAAGTCAACCAATGGGTGCTGGGTTGACTTTGTAGCAGTTCCAGACCGAAAACATAGACGACGACTTTTACTACGCAAAAGACACCGGCTTTAACCACGGCCACGGCGTGTAACAAGGCACTAACCGGTGTTGGCGCGACCATGGCGGCGGGCAACCAGCGTTGCACCGGCATGACCGCGGCCTTGCCAATACCAAAAATGTACATCAGTAACATCAAACCCACCAACGGCCCATCTAAATAACCTTGCAACATGCCGCCGGCTGCAAAATCAATGGTGCCTGTTAATAACCAGGTCCACAATATAGCGGGTAATAACAATCCAATGGACGTCACCATCAGTATACCCAGATAAACCCGGCCCGCTTCAACCGCTTTGGCGTCGCCTTTGTGAGTGACCAACGGGTAAGTGCTTAAAGTCAGAACTTCATAAAAAATAAACAGGGTTAGTAAATTACCTGCAAAAGCCATACCCATGACACTCATCAACGCGATGGCAAAACACACGTAATAACGCGTCTGATTTTTTTCGTTATTGCCACGCATATAGCCGATGGAATACAGCGAGTTCACCGGCCACAACAATGCAGCGATGCCGGCAAACAACATACCCAAAGGTTCAATCGAAAAATACAAACCAAATCCCGGTGACATTTGCCATAGCGTGAGTTCCGGTCTTTCGCCACCGAGCACACGCGATAGCAATAAGATCACATCAAGCAACAGTAACAAGGACGTGACCATGGTGACGGTTTCACGAACGTTGGGCCGGCGGTCCGACAAAACGATCAATACGGCGCCAATTAATGGCAGCAACAACGCAGCAATGATCAGGGAACTCGTCGTCATTTAAACACCGCTAAATCACCAACACGAAACTTAGTACCATACGACTAAGAACCACCCTGCAGCAGAATTTTTGCCGCCCGCTCGGCAATACCGACAGGCAACGCGGCGTGAATACCAAAGTAAAAATTAGCCAATACAAAAATCCATGTCGGCACAAGCAAGGTCATCGGTGCTTCTTTAATACCTGCGTTTTTACCGGACGCCGGTAAAAAGTAGGCCGCCTCCACGACTCGCCAGATATAAATCAAGGCAATAAGCGAACCGATAAGAACCAGAGCGACCACAAACCAAGTATCGCCTTGCAACGCCGCCAAGACTAAATACCATTTACTGACAAAACCGGCGGTGAGGGGCACACCAACCAAACTCAAACCCGCAGCGACAAAGGCCGCCATGGTATAAGGCATGGACTTACCGAGACCACGAAAATTTTCCAGCGCCGCGCCGCCGGTGCGGTATACGACGCAACCCACCGACATAAACAAAGCGCCTTTCATCAATGCGTGATTGAATACGTGGGTCAATGAAGCGGTGATGCCTAACGTACTGGCTAACGCCGCGCCTAAAGTCATATAGCCAATTTGCGCGACACTGGAATACGCTAACAAACGTTTTATATTGTTCTGAAATACAGCGACCACGGAACCGGAAAACACCGCGATTAACGCCAACGGCATCAAAAATACATCGAGACGGACGAGTTCGAAAGAAAACTTTACTCCGAATACACTGAACACGATGCGTAACAAAACATAGACCGCCGCTTTGGTCGACGTCGCCGCGAGTAACACACTCACCGCGGAAGGCGCATAGGTATAAGCGTTTGGCAACCAGACATGCAAAGGAAACAACGCCATCTTGATACCCACACCGACGACGAAAAACGCAAACGCCACTTTTACCGTGCGGGTCTCCATGACCGCGGGCAGGCGTTGCGCTAAGTCAGCCATATTCAGCGTACCGGTCATTGCATATAACAGACCCACAGCGATGAGAATAAAGGTGGCACCGATGGTTCCGATAACGAGATAGCGAAACGCGGCCAGCAACGCATGTTTCTCCCGTCCCAAGCTAACCAGGAGATAAGTCGATAATGACGATATTTCCAGAAAAACAAATAAATTAAATGCATCGCCGGTTATCGCTATCCCCAGCAAACCGGTGACGCATAGCAACCAGGCGGTATAGAACAAATAAATCCGATCCGCCGGTATTTCGTCTTCTACACTATCGCGTGCGTATAACAAGGTAACCGCATTGACAGACGCAATAATGAACAACACGACTGCATTTAACTCATCGATACGGTATTCGATTCCCCACGGCGCTGCCCATCCGCCCAAAGCATAGGACAACGGACCTTGATTCCAAACGATAGCTAGCAACGCGACCGACACCGCCAACGAAATGAATCCTATGAAAGTAGCAAACGCCCAAGCGAATCGTGGCTTAGGGATGAGCGCACACGCCGGCGCCGCCAGCAGTGGAATGACCACCTGTAGAACGGTTAAGTGAGTGTGGTTCAAGATGACTTTTCTTTTTCTAGTTCTCGCTCTTGCTGTAACGCTTGCTCAATCTTTTCTTCGTTGATGGAACCATATGCGCGGTTTATTCTGATGGTCAGCGCCAGGCCCAGGGCCGTTGTTGCCACGCCTACGACAATGGCAGTCAGAATCAAAACGTGGGGAAGAGGATTCGAATACAGGCTTACACCCTCACTAACAATAGGCGCCGTGCCTCCGCTGACTTTGCCCGCTGAAATATAAAGAACGAACACTGAAGTCTGAAAAATATTCAAGCCGATTATTTTTTTAATCATGTTCGGCTTGGCCATAACGATATAAAAACCAAGCATCATCAAAACGATGACAATCCAACTGTTATACAAAGCAAAAAGATCAGCCATCAGCTTTGCGACTCGTCGCCATTATCCGTCTCCACCGGATCATCGGCAAAGTTGTAAAACACAAGAATCATTATGGATGCCACGGTAATCCCCACCCCCAGTTCGATGAGCAAAATACCTAAGTGTTGACCATGAACGGGATCATGACTTAGATAGTCGTAATCAAGATAATTACCGCCCAACAACAGGCTGACCACACCCACACCCGCGTACAACAATACGCCGAACGCGGCAAGAACGCGCAACGCCGGTATGGTGACAACATTTTGAACACCACTCACCCCAAATACGAGTGCATACAAAATAAATGCCGCACCGAAAATCACACCGGCTTGAAATCCCCCGCCGGGTCCGTAGTCACCGTGGAATTGAACGTAGAGTGCAAACAGCATTATCAGCGGGATCATCAGTTTCGCCACTACACGTAAAACCAGATGATGTTCCATTACTTCTCCATCTCCTTTCTCATCTCTTTTGCGCTAGTGCGGCGGCGCCGCCCAAGAAGTGTCAACACGCCAATACCGGCGGTAAAGATGACCGCCACCTCACCTAAGGTATCGTAACCACGATAACTGGCAAGCACCGAAGTCACCATGTTCGGCACACCTACTTCGGTTGGAGAGTCCTGGATATAACGCGGCGCGACATGTTGATGTGGCGGCGCCTGAGGATCGCCAAAGCCTGGCAGATCCAGTGTGCCGTAAACCAACATTGCGCCGGTAGCAATGACGACGATTAGAGCCAAAATGGGTTTCGAGTGACCGGCTTCTTGTCTGCGGCCGATTAACGATAACGCGCCTAACATCAAAATGGGCGAAATACCGGCCCCGACAGCGGCCTCGGTAAAGGCGACATCTACTGCATCAAGGATCACGAAGACGGCCGCCATCAAAAGACTGTAACTGCCAAACAACATGGCAGCCGCAAATAAACTACGCAAACGCGCTACAGCGACGGCAGTAGCCGCTAGCAACGTAAGCAATACGACGTTGATCGCTTGTTCTATTTTTTTCTCTCCGAAGACGCCGGCAAAAGCGGCTTGTAATTGCCGTGTAAAGCCGCTTTCGCTAAGGCATGGGTCGCGGTCGGGCTGGCAAATAGCAACAACACGAAGATAAAAAACAGTTTAACTGCAATCAGGCTTAGGCCCGCTTGAACTACCATGCCGGCAACGAGTAAACCCATGCCAAGGGATTCTGTAATACTCGCCGCATGCAACCGGGTGAAAAAATCGGGCAAACGTAATAAACCAATGCTACCCGACACAGTGAAAAAACTCCCGGCCGCCAACAACATCCAGGAAACAATGTCAGCTAGTATGTTCATCCTTTAGTCGTTTGATTCCTGCGAAGCCTGACGGGAGCGTCCAAGACTACCGTATTCAAAAAATTTAAGTACGGCGATTGTGGCAATAAAGCTGATCAATGCATACGCCAGAGCGATGTCAAGAAAGTCGGGGCGTTCAGTTAGAAATCCCACGACACTGATCAACAAAACGGTTTTGGTGCTAAAGTTGTTTACCGACAGAATGCGATCCCACACGGACGGACCAAGAAATGCGCGTATCAACGTGAACGTCATCGCCACCAAAATGGCGCAGGTGGCTACGACAAACACACTGATACCCCGTGGACCGTCATTGTTGTGGACCCGCACCTATGGATCGCACTCGGTCATCCATCTTACCGGCCAATAAATCATTGCGTGTTTCCTCGGTCAGCGCATGTACTTCTATCCAGTCATCACCAACGTCAATGGATACCGTTCCTGGAGTCAGGGTAATGGAATTGGCGTAAGTAACACGCACAAGTTCGGACAGATTGGCCGCCGGCACGCGAAATATGCTGGGTGAGATTTTTAGTTCTCGGCTTAGTACCAACTTGGTTACCGCAATATTTGAAACGATAATTTCTTTGGCCAACCAAATCCAATATTTCACAAAGTTAACGGGATATAAGGTCAAACTGATGTGTGATCTGTCGATGGTATCCATGCGAGTGACAATCATGACCACCAGTAAACAGGAGGCAACACCAAAGAAAATCAATAACAACGTGTAGTGACCGGATAACAATAGCCAAAACAGCGCCAGTGTAATAAACAAATATATTGCTCTGGGCATGTTTAGTTATTCACTCAATGAAGTGAATATTATCCTCCCCTTATGGATAACATATTGAAAATACTAACTTTTAACTAATGTATTGTTTTCCAAATGAACACTAATAATAACTACTTTAACAGTCCTTAACATTTTTTTCGTCATCGATCTGCTAGGGTACCGTCGACCCTGTTTAATCCCTGGAAATATGCCATACGAACCACCTAATCCACCGTTACCGGATATCGGTAAATTGATGACCGGTGTTATTGATGAAGCCTTGATATCCATACACGAAAGAATTGCGCAAAACGAAGATAAATCCTTATCCAAAGATGACCATGACAAGCTGGTTTGTTTTAAAACATCCGCCGATAATGCGTTAGACATTTTGATTGAAGGCAGTGCCGGTATCGGCAACGTGCTGAGCAAGGCGATTACCAACCCAGACAACCCAGCCACCCAGGAAGAAATATTGAAAACACTGTCGATGTTGTCTACCGTTTCGCAAATTATTCAAAACCTCCTAACGGTGCGTAGCGACGCTGAATATTTGTTGAACGAATCGAAAACCCCGGATGCCTCCTGCGCGGAAGTGGTAACCATGTCCGGATTTAGACCGGCAAATGCCTCGTAAAAAAGCTAGCAAGCGCGGGCGTTTGAGATAGGCCCTAAAAAATTCCTTGTTGAGCCGCAGCAGGCGGAAGAACACGCTGTGGTGTATTATCCGGCGCCGGCATCGCTTTCCCGTCGCTATCACTCACTTCTGCTGCCTCTTTCTCGGTCGCTTGGCGTTTGGCTTCATCAATTTCTTCTAATTGACGCAGAGTATCTTGTAGTCGTCGTTGTGCCTGCTCCTTCGCGATATTGCGTTCTGCGATGCACTCGTCGGTATTGCATTCGTCTACTTCCACGCGTTCCGATGACACCTGACCACCAGGGGGTTGATTGGTGTAATGAATTTGACCGTTTTCATCCACCCATTTATACACTTCAGCATTCGCAATCTGGGCAAAAGTAACTGTCATTATCAGCAAACCAAAACGAAAAAGTCGATCTGTCATCATCATTTGAAGTATTTTTTGCCTATTTGATATACCTCTATTATAACGATAACGCATACTCACAACGTGCTCTGGGTCAAATATCCACAGATAACGTCGGCACACATCTATTTTGCTAACACGACAGCGGACAGTTTCACTACTGGCGGTCGCGTAATTACGAACCGACCAAAATGACGTAATTCCTGCAAAACCTCATCCATATGGATGATGACAATGCATTTTTGTGCGTACATACTGCAGTTGTATTAATATGAAAAAATAATTCTATTAAGCAGGATTGTATTAGCTTTAAGAACGAGACCACGGAAACAAACAAGGGAATGCGGAATAAGGGATACGAATATGCTGATTGGCGACACACGTTCGGTCTTAGCCTTTCGTCAGAAAATCATAACTTCTTGATATTGATACATTTCCGGGCACGCGATAAGCTTGCCTTCGATACTGGCGCGTTGTCATTCATAGTGTCCGAAATCACCAATCAATGACGGGAACTAATGAAACAATCATTTATCCGGTGCGCCCACTTGCGCTAAAGGATCTATCGGTTATCGCGGACTGGTTTGAACAAATCAAAGATTTGTCGTTATTTGACCGCCGGCAACCGCTTCCGGTGAGTGCCGATGCATTAAAAGCGACCTGGAGAAACCACATTGTTAAAGGGTCCGAACCGCGTTTGAACTATTGGTTTGTGGTAGAGGATGCCGTGGGAGATATTGTCGGCTTAAGCGGGCTACTCGAAATTAACTATATCAGCGGGGACGCCATTCTACCGATGTTTGTGGCACACCACGCCCGTCAACACGGAATTGGCATCAAAGCGGGCGCACTGATGCTCGACCTGGCATTCGACCAGTTACGTTTATCACGAGTCAGCTCCTATTTTCGTGCGGACAATCGCGCCTCACGCCGGATGATCAAGCATTGGGGGTTTTGCGAGGAGGGAAAATTTCGGAAAGCCTGGTTTGTTGAAGGCAAACACTACGACACGATCGCTATCGGTATTTTGCGCAGTGAATGGCGATCGCAACGCAAAAAATTACAGGCTTCGCTAAACAATGACTATACAGTGACCCTAGGTTACAAAGATCAAGCGTGGTCTTGGCCACGCTTGCCACGGACGACTAAATCAAGGAGTAAAAGGAATTATGGCAACGAATCCGATATTCATTGAAACAACGAGCGCCTGTGCTTCTACGAATTTACCGATGATTGCCAATCATTCACATGGCACCCGCCGTCTGAAGGCCATTCTGTTGGCGGATGTGGTGGGTTATAGCGAGCTGATGGGGGAAGACGAAGCAGCTACTAGCTCGGCAATCAAACGGCAAATGCAGGAATTGGATAAACTGTCCACGCCGTATCAAGGCGAGGTGGTGGAGATCATCGGTGATGGGATTTTCCTGACATTCGATAGCGTGGTGGACGCTGTTCGTTACGCTATCGAAGCGCAGAAAGTGATCGAAAGAATCAACACCGAGTTACCACAACAAAACGCGATTCGGTTTCGTATGGGCATCAATTTAGGCGATGTGATTGTCGATGGCGAACGTTATTACGGGGACAGCATCAATATTGCTTCGCGCATCGAAGCATTAGCCGAACCCGGAGGCATCAGTATTACTGGCACCGTGTACGAGCAAATAAGAAATAAATTGCGTTATGGCTATGAATACATGGGACCGCAGCAGTTAAAAAATATTCGCGATCCCGTCGATGTGTTCAAAATCCGGGAAGAGGTTGCCGGTGTTGATAGGATACCGAGTCATCGCGTAGTAACCCACGGGATTGATATTCAACGCGCTTTACCCGCACGTCCTTCTGTCGTGGTGTTGCCTCTGGAGAACATGAGCGAAAGTCCCGACGAGGAGTATTTTTCCGACGGCATCACTGAGGATATAACTACCAATTTATCCAAATTTCACGAGTTGTTTGTAATCGCGCGCAGCTCGGCCTTCACCTACAAAGGCAAGGCAGCTTCCCCTACCCAAATACGCCAGGATCTTGGTGTCCGCTATCTAGTCCAGGGCAGCATTCGCCGTGTGAAAGATAGGGTAAGGGTATCGATCCAGTTAGTGGACTCCGAAAGTGGACACAACGTTTGGGCAGAGCAATTTAACCGTAGTCTGGACGACATTTTCGCAGTGCAAGACGAGATAACTGAAATCGTTGCATCGTGTATGGCAGTCAATATTGAAACAGCTGAAAGTGAAAAACTAATGCAATCGATTCCCCAAGATTTACATGCCTACGGTTTAGTACTACGTGGACAACAACATCTGTTTCGTTATACCCAAAACGACAACCGGGCTGCGCGAGGACTATACGAACAAGCGTTGAAATCCGACCCATTATACGCGCGTGCAATTGCTGCAGCTTCTAGAACACTCAACATTGACTGGCGTTATTCCTGGACGGATTCACCCGAAACTATCCTGGACAAGGCGTTGAAAATGGCCATGCAGGCCGTGTCACTGGACCGTAGCGATGCGCGTGCGCATGGAGAACTGGGATTTGTCCAGTTGTACCGGAAAGAAAATGACAACGCCATTCGGTCATACGAACGAGCGGTACGTCTCAACCCGAACGACGCTGATATCTTGTCGGATATGGGTGACGCCCTTGCCCATTCGGGGCAATCCGCCATCGCCATCGAAATGCTAAAACGCGCGATGCGTCTCAACCCGTACTATCCGGATCAATATCTATGGCACCTCGGTGGCGCGTATTACAATCTTAAAGAGTACGAGGAAGCCATCGATTCAGTATTGCGAATGAACAATCCTACTGAAGGCGCGCGAATCTTAGCTGCGAGCTATGCGCAACTTGGACAGCAAAAGGAAGCTCAACTATACGCGGATAAAGTGGTGGAAGCCCACCCCGAATTCTCAATTAAAAAATGGGCCTCCGTTCAACCGGATAAATTACCCGAGGAGACGGAACGCTTTATGGAAGGATTACGGAAAGCGGGTTTGGAATAGACCTGTTGTCTACCTCAAAATAGCCGATCGCTTAGGAATATCTGAAAGCCATCTCAAAACAGGCGAGCGAAGAAAAGACGAGGCGAAACCTGGCGAAAAAGCGGACGACTGCAGGGATGCAGGAGATAGAACGACGCAGGAAGCCAAAGTCGAGTGTACGCGCAGTTTGCGCCTTTAGCGCTCACATTTTGAGGCAGGTTTACGAAGTAGTGTGCCGTATCAGGTCTTTTCAGCAGATTGCTAGTCGCCTCGTCCGACCTTGGCGCCACTAACCTTTGCCCCACTCACCTTGGCGCCACTGACCTTTGCACCGCTCACTTTAGCGCCACTGACTTTTGCTCCGCTGTAATATGACTGCAAAGTGTCTTCGTTAAGACTTGCTTCTAACAAAAGATCAGTAAACGAACCGGACTCCATGTCGAGTTTGATGGTCAAATCTTCCTTATCGTAAGACCAAACCCGCATATCGTCGGAAAACGAATAATCCTGCGCAGCTACGCCGCTTCGATCCGCACCTTCGGGACCACGAGCCACACGTGGGTCGGCCGCCACCCGTTCGGCCTCCAGACCATTACCATGTACCAAGAATAAAGCAGGCCTTGATAAATCGTAGTAGTGTCCTTCGTAACTAAAACCGTAGATTCGGGCGAGATGAGCACCTTCCGCATTCAGTTGATTTTGCAAGAAAAAGTTGGCGCCACCTCTGGGTTCTTCAAAAGGATTGTGATCCTGCGCGACCTTTTGTCCGCGTCTACGCGTGGACACTATTTTTAGGTCGAGAATTGATCGGCCGTATATCAACACATTTGAGGGACTTAACAGGGTTTCGGGCATGCCATCATCTCCTTTATCAACGCCTAGTATTTCTTATATATCAACAGGATATCGGTTATAAAAACCAATGTCCATGACATTTCTCACAATTTCGAAAATTGACCCATCACTGTCCTAGTCTACGCCGTTGCATCCGCTCCCAATAGGACAATCGACGTGTATTGGCCGGTGCGTACGGCACCGCCGTTCGTGAGGACATGACATGACTACCGGCACTCGGTGGCGATAGCCGCGGACCGACGGGAACATTGCCGATTTCTCTTAATCTCAAATTATTCACGATAATGCTTTGGTATCGCCCATCCGAAAAATCTTGGTCGACATTGATCAGGGCGAGGCCGACATCGTCATAGGTCAGAAAATCGGGAGAAAGCCGGTTCCAGGTTTCGGCCAGGTAGTTTCCCATGGTATCCCGCGCATCAATTAAAGATTGCTTAAATTCAACTGCGTTTCCAGTGTAGGCGTCATCGAAATAGGCTTGAATCAAATCGCTGTATTCCGACCGGTATTCCACTTGGTCGGCTAAATCCTCGACATACGGCGTGAGCAAATCATATGCCAGTAAACGCTCATGAAAAATATCGACCAGAATATCAAACATTGCACCGGTCAACGGCTGCGCAAGATCGTGTTCGTCCTCCCAGCCATCGGCAAAACGAGACATCGTCCAGGGGTTAGCCGCCAGACGTATTTGTTCGTTACTCGACAATTCAGCAAACCGATTCAGTTTGTTGAGTGTGTAAAGGTTTCCCCGGGTCGAATCCAACAGTTCATCCAATACAGAATCAAAATGCAAAACGGAAACCAACGCGACCAAGTCCGCTGCCGACTCATGGAATCCGTAGTACTCCGCTTCTTCGGCCGAAGGATCAGGTATACCTACTTTACTGTAGATGATCGCATGACCGACTTCGTGTGCGACGACATCGAAATTCAATGAAAAAGGTAATCGTTCGCCCTCGTCGGTGTGATGCGCGCCCACTTCAAGAAATCCATAGCCGATTTGCGCGTTGTCCAACTCGGGTAAGATGGACAACTCCATGCGCTCGTAATCGCCCGCAAAATGCCACTGCACGCGGTCACTAAAATAGCTCTCCCAGATATCCAATACCCAACGAACGCTCCCGTACAGGTGCGCAGATTCAAATTGAGGGGAGTCGATGCGAACGCTATCGAAATGACCCAGCCCGTCAGGTTCGGCCACACAATAAACGTCGCCATCCCAAGGAGGAAGATAAAGCGAAGGCGAATTGGGCGGTCCCCATTCAGCACCGTAAGCCTCCTCTTTGCCAATCGGATAAACCGTATACATACGGTTATCGGATGGGCCGGGCCGTACTTCACCAGAGGGGACGGAAACACTGATGACTTCAGACTGATTGACCTCATCGGTCAATGGAAACTGTGGGAAAAGCCGAAATCGGGTTCCTTCAGCCATTGAATTCCCCTCTATCACCTGCCTGCCCCGCTCTCCTGACTATGTACCTTCGTGGTTGCTGGCTTTTTCAATTAGCCCTCCATTGGCAATCAAGTTCTCGTTGTTCAAGTATACATATTCGCGCACCAACAGGCGATAGAACTCTGTGCGTTCTGATAAACCTATTTCCCTGATAAACGCATCTAAGTCATCGGGAATATCTCGTCCGAGTATTGTTTGAAAATACCACTGCAAGAGTTGTGGGGGGGTTAGTCCCATCTCCGGCAATTCGACATTTTGGTATCCGCTTTTGGCCAGTAAATCTTGCTTATTCCTCGCGCGTACCGCCAGTTCCTCGTAACAACCCATGAATTTAAGCACATCTAACAATTCATTATCTAAATTCAAAGAATTGGCTAAATGTTGAAGCTGTGTTTCTTGCGCTATCAATCTTTTGAGAGTTTCTTCCGTAAGACCGTTGCTTTCCAAATAAAGATTGAGCTGTTCGCGTGTCATTAGACCATGACGCATTCTGAATTCACGCAATTTGTCCGACAGGTGTTGCTTATCAAATTGAATTTCTTCGTGATTTGAATCGTTAAAAATCAGATAACGTACTAAGGCTTGCTCCTTGACTGAACGATACAAATCGTTGCGTAAACGAAGTTCATCAATAATCAAACCGGTTTCTATATCATTCGTTGTTTCCGGTTTGTTATTTTTGCCCTCCACAACCGAATCCCAAACCTGGGTCCATTCGAATTGAAATGACGGCTCCGCCACAGGAATTTTATCCTGCAATGTTTGGCTTATCTTCGATAACATCGCCAAGGCATCTTTGCGTTTCAGATCGACGCGTCCGCGGGGTAGCCATTGGGTGAATGACTCCAGGGATGAAGGACTCCCACCCCGTTGTATTGCCTTAGCGGTTATAGACTCCCAAATTCGTTGCGGATAAAACGTTTCCTTGGCAATATCAATCAGCAAACGATAGCAACCATCGTCAATGATTTTTTGCTTTTTAGCCCTTTGCAAAGTCGCTCGAATATTGACCATGGGTTCCGACAAACCAATGAAACCGGTTTCTTCCGGACCATGAATCAATGCGACTTCGTCATCATCCTCCAAATCACCATCGACATAAGCTTGAAAAATTTCGCCAACGCCTTTCATACCGAATACATGTAACTCCGCCGCCCGCAATGCACCCATGCTCGCACTGCCGAACACATAGATACCTTGCGTTATCGCCCAAAGTATTTCTTTGTGCCACACAGAAGGCACACCTTCGAAGTAGCCATCTATAATGCCGATGGCATGCGGTCGCTCGCACGCGATTCCATATAGGTCACCCTGCGCTACGGGTGGCAAAAAATTTAAATCGGAATAGTTTTCTAAATCGGCCTTGCTCAAAGTTGGTCCGACAAATACGTAGGCTGTCATGAAGATTTACTGCCGACGGCCGTCGCGCGAGGGCCGGGCGCGTAGCCCGTTTCATCATGTGGTGCTTCTAAGCCTGGAATCACAGCCCGCACAACCGGAATGTCAAACTCCTCTTTGCTGAGATCGATGGCAAGGACTTGACCGATACCAACCGATTCCAGCCGCTTCAATAGCCAAGCGATATCTTCCTCAAACGTATCGGAATCCTGCGACGGTATGTCCTTGAAATTCGTCCCGGGACTCTCGCAAGCCATTAAACCTTGTGCAATGCGTGCCCGTTCCGCCATTGCTCTTGGTTGGTATTCTTGACTTGTCAAATCATCACGCGAACCCGTTATGTAAGTGGTACGCACTTGCACTGCCTCAAGCACTGCGCGCAACAAAGCGATTTCACGCGCGGGATGACAACCCGCACCGACACCCAGGTGTTCGCTCTGGTCCCGCTTATCCGTCAAATAGCATAGGAACGACGGCACAGCAACGTCTGTCGTTGTATTCCAAATGGCAATATGTAAATCCGCCGCCAACAACCTGTCTATGACTTGTTGACACAAGGGATGATCGACCGTTTGAATATCGACTCGTGATTGATCGCGTGCTTGTTTGCCGCGATGATGCCAAACGCTGGTAGCGTCGCGTTCAATTACCTCACAAATCGCATGCATCGTAGCTTCATTCTGCGTATTGCCGGAGGCAAGGCCGTTACTGCTGGCAAAAAAATAACCGCTGCCAATCACGGACGGCACCGTGTATTGGGTATGCACTAATTCAAACGGAATCCACACAAGTTGATCCGCCAATAGATCTCGCGCCTCAAGCCAGGGAATCGAAATCACCTCATTAAATTGGCTGTGACTTGGTCTCGCTAGTCTTTCAAGGTCAACGATATCGCCATCTTCTTTTAAGTCGCGGGCATTGCTGACGCGCAGCGGCAAGTCGATGCGTTCCGCGTGATACATCTCAACCGATTCCATCAAACCGGATGTTTGTGCAGTATCCAAATCGATACCCTTGCCCTGAGAAACGGCAACGGAACGCGAGTTTGGCCGCGTTACCATCACAACGGGAATACCGATTCTATCGAGTCCAGTGACGTTGGCAACGCGTGTTATGCCCATGCGCGCCATCATCGGCCGAACACGTTCAAAGGTTTCACGCGGGGATACCGTGCGGTGCGTACTACCGCGATAATTTTTGCTATCGCCGGAAGAAATCAAAAATTAATGCCTCGTGTACTAACGACACGAGGCATTTTTGCAAGGAATGGTTTAACTAACAAGTATATATCGGTGATCGGCATCGATTACGGCGACACCACTTTCGTCATTTCCATCCTCGTGTTTTTGGTGGAGTCATATTTATGATGACGTTTGTAAGCAACCGTCGTGCCGCCGTTTACCCCAGGGGCGAACCACCACGTGCGTGTATTCCAGGGATCGGTGCATACAATTTTATACGTATCGAATTCACCCGCAGGAACGGATACACGCACTTGTTCTTTTACCTTACAAGTACGCCGACCCTTCCACGAATCGCCGCCTTTGTATTTTCCTTTAAAGTTATAGCTAAATTTATTTTTTAGTTGCATCGGCCAAGGACTGCCTTTGGTTTTTGTAATGGTTTGTGTGCCGCTCTTCCCATTACAGTTTTCCCATTCCAAGCTGGGTGCAAAAGCAAATTGTAAATTAGTGTATTTACAACCGTTGCTATCTTCACTCGTTACGGTTTCTCCGTCCACCGCGACAGTTGTATCAACGTAGGGCTCGCCATCCCTGACCGCATGCCATTCTAAGCCAACCACCTCATCGGTTGGTCGATCCACAGGACCCAAAGTTTCATTAACCGGACCTTCTTCCAATCCAAACGCCGCATTTACCAGCGCGAACAACAAAGTAACTGCTAGAGATCCCAAAATAGTTTTGCCACAACTTTTACCAACCATTCGTTTTGATTGAAACATTGTTTTCTCCCAAGTTTGACTATTTAAGCGCGCATAAACATAGGCCGTTCAACAACTCATTGATGTGGTAAACCTCACAGTTCCAAATAAACTTGTTGGTGACGCGCCTCGCCGCGACGAAATTTCCATCCGGTAGGAGCGATCACAACAAAACTGTCATTGCGAGCCGCAAATGCGGCGTGGCAATCTAGCTTTTAGGCAAGAGCGACTTTGGCCGCAAACAAATTTTTTCTTCCGCAATAAATCGCAGGCAAGCTCACCACTACAAAATCCTGCCACGTGGCAAAACCCACATACAAAAATTTCTCCTGTGCGTAAATTGCGCGCCATCGGTTTGGCGGGGGATGAATGAATCGTCAATACAACCGATAACTACTTAACTTTCAATAGGAGATAAAAATGCTTAAACATACTTTGTTACCAGTAGCAACTTGCACGGGTCTTCTGCTTTCGGGTATTGCGTCGGCGGTGGAATTGACCGACGTTGAAAGTGCGCCACGACAGTATGTAAAGAAAGTCGTCGTGCAAGACCTTGAAACAGGGGAAAAATCGGAACAGTATCACTTTGGCTCCAGCTCAGTGATATGGCGTCCCGAATCACTGAACAATATATTCGCAGCCTATGGCCTGGCATTCGACGCCGACTACGTCGACGATGTGCCAAAAAACTATTGTCATCTCGTCGAAGTCAAAAACGAAGACGGTGAAAAAGAGATGGTGATGAAATTCAATGACAGAGATGCCATTATTTGGGAACCGAAAGCATTGGATCGAATTTTAACGGCCTACGGTCTATCGCTGGATCCGGGAAAGATCGCTGATCTACCGCGTGGTTATGCCGCTTTGGTCGAAGCGACTAACGAAGACGGTGAAACAGAACAAGCTATCGACTTCGGAAACGACAACATCATCTGGTCCGCCGACAAATTAAACCAAATTCTAGCGGCTTATAACTAACTCCTTCTCGACCTCCTCTTATCATTCGGGGGCTCCGGCTCCCGTTTTTTTATCTTTGTTGCGTGACAAACAACCTTAATCGCAAAATCCGGGCAACGCTTATCGAAGACGTCCTCAGCGCAATCATGTACTACCCGCCTAGCGGGTAGTTTGTGTATGCCCCCTATAAGGGGGCGTGGGGCCTGCTGGGTTCATGGTTAGATGTCGATATGGAGTTGCTCTTGGGCCCGTTCCCTTTGCTCTTGGGTACGGATATAGTGGCGTATCACGTTTTCGTCCAATCCGACTGTACTGACACAGTACCCTCTGGCCCAAAACTGAAACCCTATGACGTTTCGTCTACGTCCGAATTGCTGATTGATATGAATCGCCGATTTGCCCTTCAATTTGCCGATCGCACTGGCCACACTGTATTTCGGCGGTATACTCAAACACATGTGGATATGATCCGCCATCACATGCCCTTCTACCACTTCAATTTCATAGCGTCGGCATAACTCTTTCATTATCTTACCGATTTCTCTTCTCAGCGCTCCGTACATTGATTTCTTGCGATACTTCGGTACGATCACGACGTGGTAACGACAATACCACTTCACGTGAGCTTGGCTTTGCCATTGTCTCATTGCGATTTCTCCTCTTGGCTGGACTGTGCAGGCCCAGTGCGAGAGGAGAAATCAACTCCGGTATATTTACAACTCCTTTAACGGTATAACCCGCTTTATTCGCACCGCCACTGGCGGTGGTTTAGCGGGTCGAATTAGATTTCGTCTTTTGTAGGAGCGACCTTGGTCGCGAATTAGCAGTTCTTGTTAGGTCATTGCAAGCGGAGCGCCGCGATCTAGCTTCTCGTGGGAAGTGCGCCTGAAGGCGATAAAAAACGATTGCTCGTGAGAGCGACCTTGGTCGCGCAAAATGCTCAGCCCCGTGTCATTGCGAGCCGCGAAGCGGCGCGGCAATCTCGCTTTTCGGTGACAGCGGCGTGTTACTGCCTTGAAAACGATAGTTGGTGGAGCGACGTTAGTAGCGAACGTTTTTGCTTACATCAGGGATCGCCAGCAAGCTCGCTCCTACGAGAGAAATTTTGACGATGGGCAATTATCTTTATTTCACGATAAATAAATTTCACCTATTTGAGTGACGAACTCACAGACAAAATCTGGTATGGTTCGCTCCCTCGACACGGATGCTGTCGAATCTATCAATTCTACAAACTGGAAAAGGAGAGCCAACATGAAAACTGGATTCGCACTACTACTCATTCTTACGGCATTATTTTCAGGTTACGCAAACGCGAAATCGCCGGATGAATGGAAGAAATTCATGGCGAAAAATCCACAATACGCTGCTTCGATACTGTACTACCAATCCCAACAACTCGAACAACACTGGCGCCATATTGCAGACTTGGTTGCTATTGGAATCATTGCAGATAACGGCAATTCAACCCAAATCAGGGCATGCAAAGAATGCGATCTTCCACGCGACGAATCGCAAATCGAAGGTCATGCAAATTGCTTAATGGAAAGAATTGGTTGCTTGGTCTCGCAATAAAGCACTTGCTCGCATAAACGAATAGCAACCCCCAAGCGAGCGGGGTTGCAATTTTCTTTGGATTACTAGGTTGTCACATCGCCCGGGACGATTCGGCGACGCTTGTCCTATTTAGACACGACTTGCACATTTGTTTCAGCCACGGGTTCATCTTGCCGCGACACGGTTTGGTTTTCGCGCTGCATGACTGAATACCCCAAAAATACGAGCGCTAAAATCCCAACAACAATCCATGATCCAGCCATCTGCTTCCAATCTAATCTAAAATCCTCTGGTCTATAGTCATCCATAATTCCACCCCACTATCTCTCCAAATATCTAGCATTAAAACTACGCTCCCCTGATATTAATTTCTGTGTCATTCCTCACAAATTCGGTGCGTAGCCTGGATTAGTGAAGTATCTTTTCGCGAGCAAGCTCGCTCCTACAAAAAAAGATTGCCGCGCTGCGCTCGCAATGACACGGTATTGTTCGCGACTAGGCTCGCTCCTACAAATTTCTTTAGCGGGATGGTGAATCTAGGAATCCATTAACTATGCTCGAGAAAAAAATCGACTGGATATACCTCCGAACAATACGCCGAGCAAGGGCCCGACAACCAATGTGTAGTTTATCGCGGCGTCCTTCGCAATTTCGGCCCAAACCCATACTACCAGCACCCCAATCATCAAACCTATTAAAAATATAACCATCGCATGGTGCCGGTTTGGAATAGTCAATCCAGCGAGTCCACCGCAAATACCATACACAATCGTTCCCTCTATTATTGCGGTTACTCCCCCACCGGATAGATTGAGACCTAAAGTAACCAGCAACCCATAGATCGCACCGATTGATAAACCGATAGCTGCGTATTTAAGTGCGCCTTTTCTAAACCTTCCACCAAATATTCGAGTAGTTGTAGGTTTTCGTTGTGCAGGTGAACTGGATTGTTGTTTTAACGCAGTAGTGAGTTGAGTGAACCCGAGTCGATCGTCTTCGGTAAAGTCGGCGTATTGTCGATCAGCTAGAAGCAGGGGTAATTCACAATGTTCGGCAAGAACCGGGTAGATTTCCTTACCATTGTTCTGCGCAAAGATGATTTCCTTTTTTACGAATGGAGAATCAACGGAAGCCGGGGTCAACACAACAATAAGGCCGGCTGATACGCGCAATGCATCCTCAAGCGCACTATCCCAGACCCGGCCGGCGTCGATATCCCGTGTGTCCATCCATATATCTATGCCGGACTCGGTTAGTTTGTTCACCAAATCATGTGCAAAAACCGAATCGATCCTGCTATAACTAATAAAGTACTTTCCTCCTTTATTCGTCATCGCAACAAGTGTCGCTCCCAATAGTTACCTGCGGCAAGATGATCAATTACCTGCAGGCGGCTGTTATCGAGAAACCGCGCCGTGGATTCGTCGCGCTCAAATTCGTACACGAAAACGAGACCTCGAGTTAATGCTTGAATGTTTTTATTACGTAACTTCGGCGGAAGAATGTCCGATCCTTGGCGGAGCAAGTCTCGCATGTACTCCGGGGTCGCTTCACTGGAGGACGTTTCAAGATTCCGATGAGTTACAGTGAAAACGATAACCCGATACCGCCCCGGCTCGGACTTCAGTAACGCAGCGATATAGTCAGCGATGCTAAGGGGTTTTTTACTTTCGGATTTGATATCCCAACGATCTTTACCCGGTTTTGGTGTACCGTTTTTGTCGATGTTTTCCAATTGAGTAATTAATGCAAAACCGTCGTCATGAATTGCATACGCAGACCAAGAATACATCTCGGCCTGTCGCATTACGTGTTCTAGTCGATCAAACACATCACCGAGCGTGTCGTCGTCCACAAACAAAAGCTGTCGCGGGAGTTTGTATCGTGATGTCCATTTCGGAATCGGCCGAGGGAGTTGGCCAATTTTAAAGCCCTCTGGTGATTCGGTTGCACCCGTACCACCGTTATCATTTGATCCACGCGGCCGTTCCTGCAGTACTGGTTTCTGATGAAGTATGATCGCATCATCACCATTTGGTGGATGCCCGCCGTTGGCTAACGTGTTTCGCGGTGCTTGAAACTTCGCCGGCCCACCTTCAAGACCACCGTGACCGGCGGCGTTTAACCAATACCGCCCAGGTGACAATGCATAACCAATTTGACCAGTTAAGAACTCCGCATCCTGAACCGACAGTTCTCTTCCATTAATCAAGATACCCGAATCACCTCCGGATACGTCGCGTTTCAGCGACCCGAGATCGAGACCCGGTTTTACAAATCTCCATCCTCCTTGATTCTCAATACCGAACAATCCGGCCTTTGCGTCATACCAATATCGATTGTTATCCGAAATAGGAAAATCGATCGCAACGAGTTCATCAAATTGCTGTGTAGTGATTGGGATACCGTTGATAAAAACACTGGGGCTATCCGCACCAAGTGCCGCCCTTGGCAAGTTTTGGACACACACTAGCCCTACGACCAGGCAGAATCTAGCAAGTATCGAAAACATACCCTTAGAACAATTCGTTGTCGTTTGAATCAGAATTTGGGTAATTTTTTTCTGGATATTTAGGTTCGTTTTTTGACGGTATAGTGGGTCTATTAGGTTCGGGCCGCGTTCCTGACGTATCATCGTCGTTACCATTTCCATCCGGCGGCTGGCGTTTGTTTTTGTCCTTCTTGTTATGGTCGTAGACCTCTTTCAAAATAATCGCTGCGCCTACACCTATCGCGATATCGCGTAACAAGGTTCTCCCTTTTACTTCGCCGGTTTCGAAATTATAGCGTTCACGCCATTTGGTTCGCTTTCGGATTTTCTTGTCTGAAACGCGATTAGGACCTTTTATTCCCTTACTTGTGACTACGGCATCGTTTCCCGCATTTATCGTGACCACATTCGAAGCATTTGCGCCCACTGAAGCGCTGATAGCACCACCAAGAACCGTTATCTGGGTTCGTTTGCCGGAAACACTGATATGGTATTTGGTATCGCCCACGCTGGTTTGTGCCGTAACATGGGAAGTCCTGACTTCATGCGTACATTTTCCATTGTCGCCGTACAGATTCCCTTCCTGGAATTCCGTTACGATGATTTGACAGACGGATTTACCATCTGAAAACTCAATACGCGCCGCACTATTTGATTTTGTGTATACATAATCATTGTTGCGGAGCGCTATCGGTTTATCGATTTTTTGACTATTGACGAAAACCCTTTTTCCTGCCGGTTTGATAATACCGATATCGCCATTTTTGTGTTGCATGGAAAAACGCGGATCGGTGTTTTCATCAAGCTCAATGTAACCAAATCCTTCTTGAGCACGCACGCTAACGCACGCTAAAACAAGAACTGTAATAGCAGCAGACGTTATCCTAGTTAGCCATCGCTGAAGTGTCATCCTTTTCACTACCTCCGCTTGGAGTGAATTCAGCCTACACCAAACGACACCTTCATTTCCTCCCCCAAATGGGTGATGTTTTGACATTTGTGTTGTGCAATCATTTGATACGCTTCACCCACAAGAAGCCTTTGTTCACCCATGGATGGCCCGGGGACATATGATCGACTTGAAGACTAAGTATTTCTGCGACTCATCGCGCAGAATGTGTGTGCTTTATCTACTAATAATTTCACTATGCGCCGGCTGCGCTCACGTGCCAGAAACGCGATCGAATTTGCAGCTCGGCGAAGAACAATATCGGTTAGGTCAATATTCCAAGGCCGAAAGGATTTGGCTATCTGCTCTGCACAGGTTAGACCCCGAGGGGGATAAGAAAACCACAGCCCGCTACCATGGCGAACTCGCGAAGGTGTACGAGGGCACTGGAAACTACAACCGGGCCATACATCATGCAACACAATGTCTTAGTCATGACAGTGAACCCCTAGACGACACTCGCGCGGCATGCTTGATAGCCCTGGGATCGATATACCGCCGCCAAGGGCGCTACGGTTTGTGCGAAGAACACCTGCAAATTGCCTCGCAGATAATCGACCACTCCACAAATCACCGCTTAAAAAGCGATCTCTATCGCAACTTAGGTGCGCTCGCGCAATCCAGAAAACAACCCGATCAAGCAAAGAAATACTACGACACGGCGTTACTTGAAGCCGAAGCTGCGCAGGATGATTTTCGTCGTGCCCAAGTTCTAAACAACATGGGCGGTGTATTCCGAAGCAAGGCTCAGTACGACCTGGCCGAAGAATATTACACACGGTCTCTCAATATTCGTTTAATCATTAAGGATCGGGCCGGATTGGCAAGCACCTATGGCAACTTGTGCGCGCTTCGTTACCGTTTGGGCGACTTTACGGATGCATCAAAACTATGTCGTCGTTCTAACCGACTGGCGCGCAGAATTAGCGCTTTGCCACGAGAAGCCAACAGCCTCAATACGCTTGCCGCCATTTATCGCCAGCAAAAACGATTCGACAAGGCCTTGCGAAGTTACAAAAAATCGGCTGCGATCAAGCAGCAGGTTAACGATCTACCCGGACTGACGCGAACTTTAAACAACATCGGAGAACTTTACTTGTTTCAGGGCGCATTACCTGAAGCGCTAAATTACTTCGAACGCTCATTGGAAGTGTCGCAACAACTCAATGACCGATCCAAACAGGTAGCAAGTCTGGGAAACATAGGACTGATACACGAAAAGCAAAAGTCATATCACAAAGCGGCAGAGGTGTACTCGAACGTGCTGATGATTCAATCCGCCCGCAACGAACCCGAAAAATTGTGGCGCACATTTGGAAACCTCAGTCGAATTCAGAAACACCTAGGCAATGAACAAACCGCTATTTTTTTTGGAAAGCAAGCTGTTAATACGATTCAATCAATTCGACAAACCGTTCAACGACTAGATGGGGCTTATGACAAATCGTTTCTAAAAGACAAACTTTCTGCATACGAGCATCTTGCTAGCCTGTTGATCGATGAGGGGAGATACGCGGAAGCGGAACGGGTTCTCATGATGCTCAAACAGGAAGAGTACTATCACTATATCTCCCGGAGCACACCCGGTAATGACACACCTGAGCTACTCCCAACTGGCGAAACCGAATCAGGCTTCGTTGATGGATTCCTGGAAATCAGCAATAAACTGGCAGAAATAGGGCGTGAAATTGAACGTTTATTGGAGGCCATCCAATCACGAGACTTAACGGACGACGAAAATCGCTATTTAAACGAACTTGAAAACGATAGGACAATTGCGGAACAACAATTCACTCGGGTGTTGCGACAAATCGAAGAGTATTTCTCCACTACTAAATCTGACCTCAGCATCGACCTGCAAGAGACCGAGCGGCTCACGGTGATGTTGTCCGAATTGGAACGCCGTTCTGTTTTGGTCACCTATCTCGCTACAGAAGAAAAACTCCGCATACTATTAATCAGCCCGGAAATACGCATATCCTACGACGTCAATATCTCAAGAAAAGAAATTGAACAACTCGCTTTTGCCTTCCATCGTGCTATCAAATCGAAGAATGAAGACACATTGGAGTATGCGCAGGAGCTATATAAGTATTTATTCGCACCGTTAGAAGAAGATTTGAAGACGCTGGAAGTGGAAACCGTAATGGTGAATCTCTACGGCGGGCTGCGTTATGTACCCGTTGCCGCACTCCATGACGGTGAAAAGTTTGCAGCGGAAAAATTCGCGTTATCGATTTACACAAATAAATCATTGGATCGATTGCGCGATGTTCGCTCGCCGCTCTGGACCGTGGCTGGTTTTGGCGTCAGCAAAGGGTTCCCGGGATTCGACGAGTTACCTGCCGTGGAAATGGAACTGGACAACATTGTGCAAGCAAACTCACAACCCAACGATCAGATTGGAGTAATGCCGGGTGACGTTTATCTGGATGAACGATTTACCGATCGGCAATTTAAGCTTTCCCTAAATCGGAAATATCCGGTCGTACACATCGCCACGCACTTCAACCTTAAACCCGGCAATATTGGAAGCTCACAACTTTTGCTGGGAACCGGTGATCCACTAGCTTTATCCAGCATACAAGACCCAAGTTATCGACTCGGTCATGTGGACTTGCTCACCTTGTCGGCCTGCGAAACTGGTGTAAACGACATATCTAATGACGGATCCGAGATAGAAGGGTTCGCCGAATTAGCACAAAGAAAAGGAACCAAATCAATACTTGCGACACTGTGGAAAGTGTCTGACCGTAGCACTGCTATCTTTATGTCTGAGCTTTACCGACGCCTGGCGGATCGCGCTTTGACAAAAGCCCAGGCATTGAAACAAACACAGGAGGCTTTCATTTGTCGCGACACCAGTGCCTCTACGGGTAAATGCGTGGACATGTCGAGTGGATATGCAGATCCGTTTTACTGGGCACCTTTCGTCCTAGTCGGGAACTGGATCTAAAACGCCAATCCGATAAAGGAAAATAGTAAACGGTGAAAGCAATCTCTCTTTCCTGTAGGAGCGGCGCCTCGCTGCAATAGTTTTTTGTAGGAGCGACCTTGGTCGCGAAAAAATACCGTGTCATTGCGAACGAAGTGAAGCAATCTCGTGTTTTTGTAGGAGCGACCTTGGTCGCGAACAATACCGTGTCATTGCGTATATGGACTCCTTCCAGTTTACAACCCCTGGTGGTGAATCAACGATGGTAGATGCACGCGTATATTCGGGTATTGTCGGGGAGCGACCCCTAACCCTTGATGTATTCGCACCGACGGCCTCGTCGAGGAAACAGTTAGCAGGAACTGTCGCAATGAACAGGCACGCGTCGGTTGGTCTAACCCGTTGAATCGCATCCTGGGATTGAAACTCGGTATTATTCCCATTCGTCAAGCCATATTGGGGTGTAACTTAAAATCTTCACCGTAGTGCAGCATAGCCCAGGCCAAGCGAATCGTTTTATTGGCCAGGGCAACCGCTGCACGACCTTCACCGCGGCGCTCGATTAACTGTTTGAGCCACACTTCCTTTGCATTCCTCGGATCACGCCTTTTCAGCGCGTTGATCACCGCCCGGGCTCCCTGGATGAGATTCGATCGCAATCGTTTGTTTGCACATTTTTTGCTGATTCCCAACATTGTCACTTGATTACCGGTGCTGTATTGTTGCGGCGTTACACCAATACAGGCGGCTGCCTCGCGACCATTGTTGAAGCTGCTGCCCCGATCACCCAGCGCCAGATATAACCCAAGCGCGTTGACCGGGCCCACACTCTCTAATCGACTCAGTTGTTGACAAGCTTGATGCTGCGCAATGAGTCTATCCCGGGTACGGGTGACTTTCTTGAGCCGTGCCCTGAGGTCCAGGTAATACTCCCATAGCCCAATGAGCTCTGTACGCAACGGCACAGGGATAGCGTTCTCGACATCCTCCAGCATCTCGACCACCCGATGTTTGAAAGCGCTGACTCCCTTGGGGATGATCAGGCCGAATTCGCCCAGTAGCGAACGGATGATGTTGCTGGTCGCGGTCAGGTGGTCGCTGAGATGTTCGCGAATACGCTCGACCCCCTGCATGGCCTGCTGCTCAACAGTTTTTGGCGCAACAAACCTGGTGTTCGGTTGCCGTGCGGCGATGCCTACGGCGCGCGCGTCGGTGGCATTGGTTTTGTGCCCTTCACGATATCGGCTCACTGTACGGGTAGGTACCAGCAATGGACGATGGCCCATTCGCTCGACTAGGCGCGCCCAGTGGTGAGCTGTTCCACACGCTTCCATGGCCACGGTCAGCGGTTGTTGGCGCGAGAGCCAATCGACCGCTTTGCCCCGGCTGAAATGACGGTTGAAACGTTCATGATGACATTTGTCCAGCAGGCAGCCCTGTAAAGAAGTCTTTGAAAGATCGATGGCAAACAGGTTATCTTGATACATGTATGGACTCCGTTAGGTTGTTTTTGCAAATCTCAACTTATCCTCGTCAGAGGAAGGAGTCCATACATCGAGCATAGCGAAGCAATCTAGTTTTGTAGGAGCGACTTTAGTCGCGAATAAATTATGATTGGATCGTGTCATTGCGAGCCGCAAAGCGGCGAAACAATCTCTCTTTCCTGTAGGAGCGACCTTGGTCGCGAACAATACCGTGTCATTGCGAACGAAGTGAAGCAATCTCGTTTTTACTGGCATTGTAGTAATGCATAGCCTGGATTAGCGCAGCGTAATCCCGGTCAAACAATCGCCGCAAGGCACGCCTCCAACCAATGACATCTAAACTTACAGAATGTTTGTGGGATCGGCACCTCACCGCGAAACATTTTCTGCAGGAGCGAGCCTACTCACGAATAAATGTATTTGGTTCCGTGTCATTGCGAGCGCAACGCGGCAATCTAGTTTTGTAGGAGCGACTTTAGTCGCGAATAAATTATGATTGGATCGTGTCATTGCGAGCCGCTAAGCGGCGCGGCAATCTAGTTTTTGTGGGAGCGACCTTGGTCGCGAATGGTTTGACCGCATCCTGCATTCACTAGCATTGGTTTAGATTGACGTTACATTACTCTATCCAACCGACTCACCAATCATCTGCGCTAAACGATTCGCATCTGTAACTACTGCCCGGCGCTGCCCCTCCTTTCGCAACAATCCTAACTTTTCTAGATCACTCAGTTCACGAGTTACGGCTTCACGATGCGTAATAATGCGACTCGCGATCTCGGCATGCGTCGGCATATCATCAATGACTCCATCACCATTTTTCGACGCCTTAGCCAATCGTAGCAATTCTGCCCGCACCCTGTTTTTCACATCCAATGCTCCAAATTCAAAAACGCGATTACACAAAAATCGCGCCAATCCGACTAAACGACTCATCACCGCATCCGCAACTTGCGGGTATTGACTCATCACATTCGCAAAATCGGAATGTTTCATGCTTCCAATCGTAGACGGCGATAAGGTAATCACATGGGTTGATCGCGGCTCGCCATCCAATGCAGACAACTCACCAAACATGTCTCCTTCCCCAAGATCTTGGTACGAAATTTCACGACCTGAAACAGAGAATATTGTTGTGCGCACACTCCCTTCGCTCACGAAGAAGACATCACGTGTTTTGTCACCGTGCCCGATAATTTGCTCTCCCTTCGCGTAAATCCGCACGCTTAAATGTTTCGAAGTTTTCTCGAGCCCTTCCTCATTAAGTGCTTTAAAGATATCAATCCCTCTAGCGCAATCGATAACTTTCATTGTTGTTTGGTGCCTTGTTGGATGAAAACAGATTCTAACGGCATTTGTGAGAAAACTCACCGACCCGAAAGGACGAAATTCTTAGTGTTAGGTCTTTAAGGAATACCGAGAATCCTGTATGACGAAAATCACCGTACGGCTGATAACGGAAATCCCAATATTCCGCGCCGCCATCGACGAAGTACGACTGCAATTTAATGGCGACGGTATCGCTACACGAATAGTGCGGCCGGGAAAACACTACCTGAGTTGGTTTGCCCTAGGGAATCAAGGTCAGACCTACCACATTGAAATTTCGGATCCGCCCAATACCGGCTGTTTCGGGAATTCAGCTCCACAAGGACTCGACGAAACGGGTGTTGAATTCGGTGCCTGCACATTCGATATCGCTCAAGAAGAGGACTAGCTCGATGTGAATTCTGTGATACCCGACGGCCCGCCCTAAACTACTTGGCATAAGAACCCAAACGATCAAGTGACACCGGCTAAGTCACCAGATCCGCTGCAAGCTCACAGCCGGTGGGCTACGCGACCAAATCCCGATGAAGGTAAAGATGCCGTTGCTGTCGCACTTGATGATAGTGACTGTTTACCGGACAGTAAAACCGACGCTAAAAGCTACCAATAAAAAGAAGGGGAAGATAGCTAAAAACAGCCGCTACAGCGAGGTTGGACTACGTGAAACGCTTCCGGGCTATTTCGTAAACTATATTTCTATCACGTTTTCCTATTGCGATTACCAGCACTACTAAACTCTTGTCTTCATACTGATACACGAGCCTGTAGCCACTACCTCTTTGCTTTATTTTGTAGAATCCTACGGGAAGACCTGATACTTTATTTTTGGGCGATGGTGTTTCTTCGCCACTAAGCAACTTAGCTAATTTTTTCTTAAATTGCGCTTGTATAGGTTTGTCAAGCTTTTTCCATTCTTGTAGCGCCCGACTATCAAACCTCAGGGTAAATTTAGCACGAGAAGATTTTTTCCGTCCTACCACTTACGACTATAAATCTTCCAGGGAAACATCGACCAATTGTGGATTTGCTAAACGTTCTTGAACGGCCTCCGCAATTTCAAAATCATCCAAAATATCCGCGATTTTTTCAAATAAACTGGACGGCACTGCGTAGAATGCTGGCTTGTTATGCACCAGTACTGCCACTGGCCTACCTTCAGCTAATTCAACAGTTTGCGCCGGACTTGTTTTGAAATCGGAAATACTAATTGTTTGATCAGCGTATATCGTATCCATAGTTCAATCCTGAAATGAAAAGAATATAATACATAATTTAGATACATTAATCAATCTATTTTTAGTATTATTTTAAGAGCTAAAATAAATGTTTTCTATACATATTACGAACGTCTTGTGTATTTATCAAATGTTCAGCGAAAACAGGCCAAGCGTTAAATTCTGCACGCGAATCCCACATTAATCGGTTAAGGGTAATAACCGCCTTTCTTTGCCCTTCCTTCCGCAACAAACCCAACTTCTCTAAATCGCTTAACTCGCGCGTCACCGCCTCGCGATGCGTGATAACCCGACTTGCAATCTCCGCGTGTGTCGGCATTGACTCTATTGTTGCAGAACCATCCGAATTTTTGCTTTCAGATGCCAAGCGAAGAAGTTCAGCCCGCACGCGATTTTTCACGTCCATTGCACCAAACTCAAAAACCCGATTGCGCAAAACCGTACAAGGCTCACCAAACGCCCCATCACCGCATCAGCAACAACGGGATATTGACTCATGACCGTCGAAAAATCTTTAGCACCCATAGATCCGATGACGGAATCCTCCAGCGCTATGACATGTGTAGTACGCGGACCACGATCTATTGCGGACAACTTCCCAAACATACCTCCGGCATCCAAATCTTGATAAGAGATTTCTCGACCCGAAAAAGAAAAAATGGTGGCTCGCACGCCACCCTCGCTGACAAAGTAAACGTCTTTTCCGATACTGCCATGCGCCAGTATCTGCTCGTTTTTTTGCAAAAAGGCGAAACGGCATCACTTTAGCGATTTCCCTGAGGTCTTTTTGGCTGAGACCACGAAAAACCTCCAACCCCGATAATCGGTCAACCGATTCCATAAACAACCCTCTCTGTTATAGAAACTCCAACGTGTCATTTTACATTGCTTAGCGCTTATTCCAAATAATAGTTGCAATAAACACTTGTGTGGAAACTCACAGCCAACTATTTAGGGTGAATTTAAAGTCGCCGTCAATCGATAACAAACCTACCGGAGAACGACATGCCAATAGTAACCGTAAAACAGACCAACAACTTCAACATATTTCGCGCATCAGTCGATGAAGTTCGCCAACGCTTCGATGACGAAGGAGTAGCTACAAAACGAGTCGCGCCAGGCAAACACTATTTAAGTTGGTTAGTAATAGGCAATCCCGGTTCAAAATATTCCATTGGAGTGACAATCCCACCAGATACAGGATGCCATGGCGCAACGCCCAGTAACGGACTGGATGATTCCGGAATTGACTTTGGCGCATGCACTTTCACATTGGGAGACTGACGAACCATGTACATAACAAAAACACTTCTCACCATCACAACGTCGACCACACACTCTCTGATTACGAGCACAGCGACAAGCTACGACAATGCAACCAAAACCGTAGACAACTTTGACAAAGTCATTGAGCCTGGAATATTCGACTAGGGTATATAAAATCCGCGGACGGACCAACGTGGACCGACAAGGTCTGTGTACGAAGGAGGGGCGTCTCTAGGATTTGTGTGGCTTATCCCACAGAAATTGCCTTTTAACCTTGTAATACTCGCTTACCTATGAGCACAATGAATTTACCCTGTAAGAGTGAGAGTTCGCTATAGGTCGGAGAGAGCATGAGGAATGCCACTAAATACCGAAATGATCCAACATTGGTCGTGTTTTTATTTAGTATCGTCAGTCGCTCGCCGGCACTGTAAAAAACCTTAAAAAAGGAGAGAAAATCATGAATAGAGATCAGTTCAAGAAACAGGGGCGCTATTCGCGCCTGTTATGGCCCGCATTGATCATGCTTGTTTCGGCCTGTACGACGACGGATCACGGCACGCAGGGTTATGGCCCTAAAAATGTACCCCCCAAATGGGATGGCATCACGCCAATGACGCTGACGATTGTTGGAGAAGAGAGCAATATTCGGTTGGCCAGCAGAAAACAATTAAGAGACGGAATCAAGGATTTTGCCGAGAATAATAATCCACAAAACACTGGACAACTTATCGCGCAGCTTCGAAGTTCGAATATGAATCCGACAAAAAATGCCCCAGGGTTTACAGGTGTTGGCGGAGCACTCGGCCATGCGGTTTTGGACGTCGCAGAGGAAGCTCTGAGTCCTGCTGGTCAATATGATCAGCAGGGGAAACGCGTCGTTGTCTCAATGGAAGGTCAGATCAAAGGCTATGAATTCAGCGGGAGTGTAGGCAACCCGGGTAATGGCAAATTGGTAGTGATAACAGCGATTACAAGCAGAGTGGTACGTAGTGGCCCGGGAAACCTCCCGCCCCCGAAAACAGTTGGCTACAAATGGGATATTGAAGTCATAAACAACGGCTTCAAAGTTGTGGAGTATGACTCCACTGACCCAAAGGATCCTTTTCCGGAGACTATGACATTCAGTCAGAATATGTTAAACCGCATCAAAAGTCTGGGGTTTCAATACAAACTCTGGGCCAAAGGGACAGATATTATTGTCAAAAGTGTCTGGCGGAAACAGAATTTCGATTGGCAGAATGTTGACCGTCCGAACTACTGGGGAAATCCACTCCCGAACCCATCTCAAGGCCATAATAAGTGGAAACGCCTCTATGAGAGCGATAGCGCTAGCTGTATAGATATGATGTTTGTCGACCCACCGCCTCCAACATTTAATGACTTGCAGGGACCGCCCTGGTATTGCCTTGGGCGTTGCGCTCACCCAAGTATAATCAACTCGCGTTGATGTCGGCGCTGAACACTAGGCGCACTTTGTTGTTGTCACCTGCGATTGTTGGGACGAATACACGTGCTTAGCTGGTGACGTTCACACCTGAGCAGGGAGGGCCGAATGGTATTTTCTAGCGACTGTTTATAATGCGGGGGTGATCGCACCGCCCCAAGCAGTAACCGACTTGCGGCGGCAGTTCGATTGCCGGTGGAAAACCCGCAAACATAAGATCAATACAGCTACTCTCAGTGACTTGATAACGATAGTCTGTATCGGGTAGTCGCTCCCATTCGCTAGTAGATGCGACAGTTTTGGTCATCAAGTAAACATCGTGAATTTTAAAGTTACCGACGCCTTTGGCAAAGAGTTTGTGGTCTAGACCCCGAGCCCAGACACTTCTCAAATCGCTCGGATTTATTCCCTCTGGTGGAAATGTTACCGGTGCACTTGGATAAGGATTGTGGGGGTAACTGGCGCCTTCCGTACTCTCTCTCTTCATGACCGTGTAATTGATTGCCTCGACATCCCAGTGCATAAACTTCTGCTTATACAGCACACCATTTTTATCAAAGTAATCAAGCCTCATCTGGACTCCTAGATGACCATTCCCGGATTCGTCGTTCTTCTTCGCGAACCCATAGTCAATGATTTTTCCACTCATTGTCACCGGCTCTTCCAGCACAAATTTCCACATCGCCAGGAGCGTGGAGATACCTTCTATTCCATGAAATATACTCGGCACATCCGTATAGTCCATTGACTTACTGTCCTCAACTTCCTTCAGAAACTCGCTGAGTGCTTCGACAAATGTCTTCTCGCTAATTTTCTTTTTTAGGTCTTCATCAGCAGCATTGGGAACATCACCACCCGAACTATTGATTAGTTCTTTCAGAGTGTCCATGATTGCTTGGCGGTCAGAAGTTGGGTTTAAGTGGTTCCCATTTTGGTCGAAGTTAGACAATCCCAGCTCAACGAACGAGGTTTGCTGCGCGGCAACTGTCAAATTGAAAACGGCGGTCACCACTACTATGCTTATTGCTAGATAGGTTTTCATTGTTTCCTCCCAGAAATCGAATTCCTTCTACCTATGAACAATTATACGGTTTGCAATAACAAATGTCTCGATTAACTACACAACACAATGTAGTTCATATATATGACACCAACACTATCTAAGAATTCGCCAAATATCATTAACGATTACGACGCATAATGACCCACTGGGGCCGGCTGATCGGTTTTGTGGTTGTGCTGAAGCTAGAGCCGCGTCACATTTGGGTACATCGTTGTATGATGATAAGTATTACTCCGAGGTCACAAGATCTCGCGCGATTTGATAATTCATGGCATCTTGGCCTTCGTGAATGTTGTTCAACGCGGAGGCCAGCGTTTCCTTTGCGTCGGACACAATCAGACTCGAGAACGGACTCTGCATGATACTTAGTGCTATCCGGAGTTCGAAATTTCTCGCTTCTTGAATCTTGGCAAGATCCAAAGCATTCTGGAAATGGGCAACTGAAGATTCAGTATCTCCCAAATCACTTTGAACTGTTGCAAGCAATCGCTGTGTTTCCGCCGAATAAAAATAAATTTGATTGTTGGACTCTATATCTGTTGCGAGTGTAAGATGGGATTGAGCCTCAAAATGTCTTCCAATCAAACACTGCGATTCTGCCGTCATGCAAAGAATGTGCGGAACGAAGAGCGTCGCGCCAGTGTCACGATACATTTTTAGCCCGTCAATAAGCTTATGGATACCAATTTCCGGTTCTCCAAGTTGGACTTTAGCCCAACCCAGTAAACACGTCCCCCAAGCAAGCCAATACTTGTAATCACGTTTTTTTGCAACGGCAATCGCTTCATCTACCAAATTCATAGTTACGTCAGGCTCCCCCCGACATTGAAATACTGCGGCTCCCATGCAAAGCGAATAGGACAGGGTATAGGAGTGATCGATTTTACGTGACAGGGCTACAGCGTCATGCGCAAGTCTCGCGGCAGTATCGGAATTACCCGCCAACCATTCAGCCCAAGCGAGATTTATCGTTCCCACGCCTCCCGGATCAATTGTGTCGTGACGCGTGTGACTACGGGAGTCTCCAATGTTATATGCAGACAAGGCTTTTTGAATCAACCTTTGTCCCTTTTTCAACTCACCGTGACATATGTAAGTCCACCCCAGGCAACGCTGGGAATCAGTCAGTGCTTGTGGATTATTATCACTGTCCTTCGCCAGTTTAAGCATTCGATGACCCAGCTCAACCGCACGCGTCAGCGGCCCCCGAATAATGTAGTACGCATGCATTTCACGAGTGAGTGAAAAAGCCAAACTTGCGTTTCCTGACCGAGCTACTATTGCGGCTGCTTTTTTATGGAGATCCTCAACTTCGGGAACGGCGTCTCCTTTTGTTCCTGCAATCGCGGTGCTTAAGTGTATGTACAACGATAGCAATAGTTCATCACGACGCCGCCCTTCTTCCAGGTCAAAAACATAACGGAGACCTTCACTTGCATGATGCAACGCTTCCAGATTGGCCGATTGTTGCAAGGCTCGTTCGCTCGCAAGATTCCATTGGATTGCGGCTTCGGTTGTCTGCCCTGACAACGCATAGTGTCTCGCCAGTAGTTCTGGGTGCGAGTGGCCAATATCGGAAAATCGATTTTCGAAAGCAGTTGCAATACGTTTATGAACCTCTATTCTTGTAGAGTGCAACATTGATTCGTAGGCAGTATCCTGAATAAGGGAGTGTTTAAAGTGATACTTCCTGTTAGACTTCACGTCATGCTGAAACACCAACTCGGAATTGACAAGCTCGGCTAAAAGTGTCGCGAGACGCGCTTCGCTTAAATTTGTTACCACCTTTAGCATGTCATATGTGAAATCCCGTCCGATTGCGGAACCAAACTGCGCAATCACTTTGGCTTCTCCGAGTCGGTCTAGTCGCGCCATTAAAGAATCGCGCAATGTTTCCGGTACTGCAATGTCTTCTACATCGGTAACTAAATTATCCTGGTCCTCACATGATTTGATTTTTCGTTGATTAAGAATTGATTTTGTTAATTCTTCTATGAACAGAGGAACGCCGTCAGACTTTTCGACTATGGCTCGACACAAAGATTTTGCAAAAGACGAATTGTTAATATGAGCTTGAACGAGTGCCTGTGCATCTTCTGCTTTGAGTCGATCTAGGGTTAGTTGTGTCGCGTGACTCCGCGTGAGCCACTGCGGCAGGGATTCTGGTCGCGACGAGATGACGACAAGAATTTTTTCAAGTGGAACCTGATTTACTAGCAAATCTATTAATTGTGATGTTGAGGGGTCTACCCAGTGGAAATCTTCCACCACAAGGAGAAGCGGTTTGCCTTGTGTTGTGGCAATTAGCAACTGAATGATGGCATCGAACGGTAATTCAATTGGATTTAATCCAGGTGCTGCTGACCCGGAATTAATTCTCTCGGCCATAGTTACTTTTTCGATAAGTTCCTTTACGTCAGCAGCTTGTTTTTTGTCTTCTTTGGATATTCGTTGGACAAAATTCGGCAATCCACTTTTGACGTATTCTCGAAACAGCTCAAAAACAGGGTGGAGAGAACTATTGGTAAGGTAAGAGGCGCATCGTAGTTCCACTACGCTATGAGATTCTTCATCAACCAAGGTCTTTAGTTCTTGGATGAGACGAGTCTTACCAATACCTGCTTCACCTTGAATGAGTACAACCCTACCATTTCCTTCTTTTGCATGCCTCCATTGGTCAATCAAATAACTCAGTTCAGTTTCACGATCAACCATCAGCGATACCGGCAAATCAAGGTTGTGTAGTGCTTTCGGTGCCTGATCTTCTAGTCCACGGACTCTGTAAACCTTCACTGGAGCACTAATACCCCTCAGCTGCACTGTTCCCACAGATTCAAAACTAACACGGTTCTGGGCAAGTCGATAAGTCGTTTCATTTACAAGAATGTTGTTAGTGTCCGCAATCGATTGAAGCCGTGATGCAAGATTTGGAGTACTACCAACAATCGTTTGTTCTCTCGAGTCTTGTTTGCCAATAACATCCCCAGAGACAACCACACCAGTGGCAATGCCAATCCGTACGGAGAGTTGCACCGGCTCTCCTGATAGGTTGATCGACAATGAAGTAATTTTACTAACGATATCAATACCAGCACGAATGGCACGAATTGCGTCATCATCATGAGCAGTGGGATAACCAAACAATGTTAGAATTCCATCACCCATGTACCTCGATACGTAGCCACCGAATTGTTGTATGATCGAAGTACAGGAATCCTGATATAGTCTTAGCACTTGTCTCAGGTCCTCGGGATCCAATTGTTCTGACATACGAGTGGAGTCACGCAAATCACAAAACACTACCGTCATCTGACGACGTTCGAGTGTTTCGAGAATGTCAGTAGAATCAGGTGATTGAACTGTTTTTTTGTCTTCTATTTTGGTTCCACAGCTATCGCAATAGTTAGCGGTAGCAGGCAGAACCTTCGAGCATTTAAGGCATTGACGCTCAAGGAGTGAACCACAGGCGGCACAAAACCGGGAGCTGGTGTGGTTTGTGTGGTTACAATTGCCGCATATCAACTCAAAATCCATGAGAGTTCTTCTTAGATAGGCAAACGATTCCCGCGTTAGTCAAAAATGTCTATGTCTTTCTCAGTATCCGATACACACAACAATTATGATCATATGATGCAATGCTATCAAGTTCAGTGGCATACCTCGACGATTTGTTTACGTAGTTAGCGGGAAGGATACTGGGATCGTGACCTTTCTTTTCCAATAGGGTAGCCACTTTGAGAGAGATTTGAATAAACCGAGAATAGCTTTGAAACCACATTTGCAATATAGGCTTGTGGCTCCGGCGATCTTGTTAAAATGAAAGCTCTGCAATTTTTCCATCAACCTCAGCGACACCAATTAAATTACTACGAGTACAGTCCTGTACCCTCCCCCGCATCTTTGAAATAAGTTAACGCCGGATGAACGAAAAGTAAATGTGAATCCCCCGCTTAAAATGGCGATAGATGGATATTACTTACTGTAGCTTTTTGATAGAAATTGCCGATAAATATTGCAAGGAATAAGCGTACAAGGTTTTACTAAATTTGCATTGTTTATTTGATAGGCCGTCCATGAAACTACAATTTTTAGTATGCCTCTTTAGTACTCGCAAGTAAATAGTCGAAGTGTGAAGACGTTCATCGCGGTAGTGAACAGTGTGTTTACACATCGAATTGCGAGTGAGGAATTTGACAAATGAAACCGGAGTTCGCTCATTGAACCCAATTAAAACTCTCTTCTAGAATATCTTGTACACAAATATCCAGCGTTGTTCGTTCTTCGGCGGGCATGTAGCTTTTATATATATCCGGGAGAGCCGGTTCCACCAACCGACTTACAGGCATTTCAGATACTTTTTGTAAGTACTCTCGCGTGAATCCACCATCATACATGATATCCAACGCAAATTGCTCAGTTAGTTTTCCTCCAACTCTTTTGTAAGATATTTTTTGGCCGCCGATTAGTCCCGTCGTGTTAATTTCCCTAACGCGTTCTATTTCCAAGCTACCAATTGTCGATAATACGTCCAACCATTTTTGCTTCATTAAACTTAAGTAGGTACCAGAAGCATATCCTACGAGAGGACGCACGCCACACCAAAATACTAACCATGAGTATAATAAAAACATTGAGGGCACAATTCGTTTACATAATATCGCTTCCAGAATTTCATCTTTATGTAAACTCGTTGAATACGTTCCATCGATCGAAACAAGTATGTCGCCCTGGAGCCGCATAGCACCTAGTCGATCAGTTGATTTGTTACACCAAAAGAAATGGGTGCCTACCTTTGATGAAACGTTCCAGCAACCCGGAACCCCTTCAAAACTGTCAAGTACCAGATCTCTCAATTGTTTTTCAAATAGAACCTGAGTGATGATACAGTTGGGATCCTCTAGTAATTTCGGAAACGCCAACCTAAACATTTCTTCACTACAAAGATAATATAAATCGCGAACCTCCCCCCGAATCGATTCGTCAAATAACTGCTTCCACACGTAATGATTAATTAATGATACTTGATCCAAATAGTTCTTAGCATGACGATTGCCTAACTGCACCAAAACTCCGTTTAAGTTGTTTAGAAACGCTTTGTCATCCATAGCGAAAGAATCCCATCTACCAGTAGTCTGTAATCTTTTTACAAAGTCAATTTCTTGTTTAGGCATAAATGTCGACACACAGTGAGTTTTTTGCGATGAAAAGATCGGTATACTTTGCCCATTGAAATGAAAACCTCGCTTATTGAGGTAATTGTTTACAGGAATATTGCCGCAGCTAAAAGTGATGATAGGAGACGAATTGTGATCTACAAAGAGGCGACTTATGTTTCCGATAATATTGGTCGCTACCAATATAGGATGTGTTAACGGAGCGTGATGATCCACAATGTTTATTGTCAAAGGCAACTCGGGCGTCACTTGGTTTGACCAGAGTCTTGACACTTCTGATGCGATTTGGCATTCGATTTGTTTTTGTCGATTTGTATGTATGGAATTTGGCGCATAGTCGTAAAGCGACTCAACGTAAACAGAAAGTGGTTGATCGTCGCTAAACAAGGAAGCTAATACAGGGATCTTACGAGATAGTGCGTATCGTAGCAGACTTACTTCATTCGCTGTTGTCGCCAACTTGGCTCCTATGCTTTGTGCTAAGCTGCTGACCGCTGTAAGTTTTGCCCTGATTGTGCGGGCTCTTCGTATCCGCATCGCGCAATAATATCGCGCATTATCTCGTTTGCGCCAGCGGCCAGCGTAGCTGCGTGGGCATCGTGCATGATGCGTGCAATGCTTGATCCTTCTCGATATCCTTTGGCGCCGAAGAAATGTAAACATGTTTCTGAAACCGTTCTCGCTAGCTCAGTCGCTTTGAGTTTAATCATTGAGCATTCCGTGATCGCGCACGGGGCTTCCTGAAACATACAGGCCGCATGGTACGCTAGTTGGCGGGTGGCTTCGACTTCAGTTAAAAGATCCGCCATCTTATGTCGGACTACTTGCTTACCGCTAATCGTGGAATCGAAGAGTCGCCTGGATTTTAGATATTCCCAAGTCAAATCGAGACAATTCGCAGCATCACCAACCGCCATAATCCCTGCTGCAAGACGTTCCAGTTGCATATTCCGCATGATTTGAATAAAACCCTCGTTTACTCGCCCCACAATGTGACTCTTCGGTATGCGGATGTTGTCAAATCTAATATCTGAAATACCGGCGCTACGCCACCCAATACATGGCTGAGGGATGATGGTTAATCCGTTCCGATCGCTTTCAACAACGCAAACTGATAAACCAGTGGCACCGACGCGCGTCAGTATATTCTTTTTTCCTGTTTTGACTGCAACAACAAAAAAATCGGCCGATGGGCCATTAACAATAAATCGTTTTTCTCCATTAAGTACAAGGCAATCAGATTCCTCGTGCAAGGTGGTCTGAAGTCTAGAGATATCAGAACCAGCATGAGATTCGGTAATAGCAAGGGCAGCGACTTGATGACCGGAAATTGCTGGTCGTAGAAATTTTGTCTGAAGGTGGCGCGAACCTGACAATGCAAGATATTGCGTTGCCATATACGCATGAACGGCGATAGCGGCTCGAATTCCAGCATAACCCATTCGACCCAACTCCTCCAAAAAGATTGCTGAGTAAAAAATGTCTTTCTCCTGTCCACCTACGGATCGTGAATGATTAATACCGAGAAAACCCTCCTTTCCGAATTTACGCCACGCACATTTTGGTACTTGTTGCTCAGCTTCCCAGTTATCAACCTGAGGCAAAATGGTGTTGATGAGAAATCTTCGAACTATTTGCCGAAACTGCTCATGCTCGGGCGTCAAGTAAGACATAATTATTGATATCGTTGTACAGGGTTATTTGCCGTCAATTTGTAGTTCTTGGAGATCGACATAAGTTGCGCATAATCTATTTTCCCGTTGGTAGTTAGTGGGAAGAATTCCAAAGCAAAATATCTCGTCGGAAGCATGTAAGACGGTAAATATTCTCCGAGAAAAGCGGGTAGATCCGGTACAACGTTACTCGGTGCTACTACAAATGCCTCCATAGTCTTTCCATTCCTTTGATTTTGTATACGTACCACTGCCTGTTTAACCTTTGGGTGCTTGATCAGTTCTTGCTCTACTTCCGAAAGTTCGATTCGAAACCCACGTAGTTTTATCTGATCGTCATCACGCCCGACAAATTCGATTATTCCGCTTTCTTGATAACAGCCAAGATCACCAGTTCTGTAGGCTACCTGATGGGTCTTAAGAAAAGGTAAATTGGTGACAAACTTCTGGGCGGTGAGGTCTGGTTTTCGCAGATACCTAAGGGCTAAACCTGGCCCTGCAATATATATTTCTCCCACTTCGCCAACAGGGCAAATAGTCTTGTCTTCTTTGAGAATAAAAACCTGACGATTATTTATTGGCCTACCCAACGGTACAGTTTTAGCATTGTCTTTTAATGCAGAAATCGGAAAATGAGTGGAAAATGTTGTCGATTCTGTCGGACCGTAAACACTCGAAATCAATGCTTGAGGCAAGAGTTCTTTCGCTCTCCGAATATGACTAATAGAATGTGTTTCACCACCAGTCAAAATTGCCTCAATGGACGCCAAAGTGTCTGGCGCTTCATCAATGATCGTATTAAATAAAGCAGTTGTTAAAAAAATGGTGGTGACTCGTTCGTTACGTATAGTTTCGCGAAGCTTGAGTAGAGTTGGTATTTTCCCGTTAAAAAGAACACTACAACCGCCATGCAATAGCCCTCCCCATAGTTCGAACGTAAATGCGTCGAAGCTTGGTGGCGCCAATTGTAAAATCCGGCGCGTGTTATCTAAACGGGTATAGTTCGCTTCGAATAACAGGCTAATTACAGCTTTATGGGAGATCGCAACGCCCTTTGGTGTACCGGTTGAACCCGATGTGTAATTCACGTATGCGATCCCATCGGGTTTTGTAAAACATGGCAGATTCTCTTTGCTTTCGTGGTCAAGCTGAGGTGTTTCATTGTGGAACCGATCAAAATAAATAACGTGATAACCATGTAGTGCTAATTCGCCATCGGTGATAACAACACTAACACCTGCGTCGTGCAGCATTGCACATATGCGCTTGTGTGGACACAGACGATCAAACGGCAAGTACGCGCCACCTAACTTCAAGATTGCCAACAAACCAATAATCATCGTAAAAGAGCGTTCCATAGATATAGCTACTATTGAGCCAGGGTTAACCCCATACTGCTTCTGTAGAAAACGTGCCAACTTGTTTGCTGTCTTATTCAGGTCTGAATATGTTATGGAATGACCATCCATAACAAGAGCAGTCGCTTCTGGACTTACATGGACTTGCCTTTCAAAGAGTTCGCTAATAGTGTGATTTGACGGAAAGGGTGTGGTGGTGTTGTTCCAATCGTGAACCGCACGCCATTGATGATATTCTTCTATCAGAGGAAAATGACAAATCGGATGGGCAGCGTTTGTGAAAAATGTGCTGGATGATCTCATGAAATTAGTGCCGATTGAGTCGGATTGGCGCAAGAAGTGTACACACTTTAGTGAAAAGTCTGTTGGAAGAGGTCTACGATGGTTTTTACTACAGCGACTTTCTGTTCGTTAATAAAAAAGTGTCCGCCTGCGAAACCGTGAATAGAAAAAGATGAAGAAGTGAAGTTGTTCCAACTCCGCATATTTCTCTTGGGGTCGATCGCGTCTTGCACACCAAAAAAAGCGGCTATGTGGGTAGAAACTTTCCGACCTGATGGTTCCCAGGTCTCCGCCAACTTCAAATCAGCTCTTAACAGGGTCTCCGTAAACAACATAATCTGATCGTTAGTGAGCACGGCTTTTGCTGGCGAATCGTTTAGTTGTAAAAGGCGTTGTCTAAGTTCGTCGAAAGGGAGGTTATGCAAATGCGGAGTTTGCCTTGGAGTAAAGGGCGCACAACAAGCGGATACAATTAAAAGGTGCGGCGGTCGATCTCCTTTCGCCCCCAACTTGTCAGCCATTTCGTAAGCTAAACGTGCTCCTAAACTATGCCCAAAAAACGCGTAGGGTTTATCTAATTTTGTCTGGAAGGCGTCCAACAGCGAAACGGTTAAGATAGGCCATTCACTATAAGGTTTTTCGTAGTATCGTTGCTCCCTACCAGGGAGTCGGATGCCAACAATTTCAATGTTTTTCGGTACATACCGCACCCATGATCTATAAATATTTGGGCCACCACCTGCATAAGGAAAACAGAACAGTCGTTTTGATGCATTGTTTCGCTCTGAGAAATGCGCGAACCAAACTTCGCGTCCTGCACTCATTTTGTAAGCTCGCACTTCGCGACATTAATCACATGCAACATGACCCTTGCAACGATCTATTTCAAAAGCTAGCGCGCGGAGTTCAGGTTCCTGAAACAACTTATCAGCTAATAGAGTCCCTATACCGAACTGATCTTCTACTCTTGACAACAACTTGATCGCCGACAACGAGTTACCGCCGAGGTCAAAGAAATTGTCTGTTTTTTTTACGTTTTCTAAATTCAGGATATCTTTCCACATTTCTGCCAAGGCATGTTCCGTGGGAGTGATTGAATCCATCGCACTTTGAGTGGCTATTGTTTTCACAGATGCGCATCTCCAAAGGATTGAGTTTTAAATTTCATCCCGCTAAGGGTATGGGATAGAAATTGGTTGTGACTGAAATAGTTGTTTCCACAAACGAGCACGCATCCGTGTTTATTTAGGGAAGCAGTACCACCGAATTCATCTAGAGAATTGGAATGCGGATAAACCTTTACACAAGTTGGTAAGTAGCGCGCCGCGTACCCCAGTCGAATGGAGTTTGTTTTAGCGCTGTGGGGATGCGACGCGTGAAGTAGCGTTGACCAAAAAATGATGAACTCGCCCGCGCGCATAATCATTGACTTTGCTTTCGCCTCGTCTGGACTCCAATTTGGATCTTTCTGTAATTGCCTGTAGTCGTAACCAAAGAAACCGCGTTTTATACCGTTCTTCTTAACACAATTAATTCTAGATTCGTCGTAGTCCATGACCTTAGTTTCATCGTAGTTCATTACTTTATGTGTCCCAGGCATTAACTGCATGCAACCATTCTCAACCGTACTGTCTGTAAAGGCTGTCCAAACTGTAATAGTTCCTTGGAATCCACTTCCTCGGGGCCATTCAATTTGTGGCTTTTTTGATGTAGCGACATTGCTAAAGTTCGCGGCCTGGTGCCAATCGGTACCTTCATCGCCTGGATACTTTGGAAAAAATTCAGTTCTCCAACAAAGTATATCTGGCCCAAGAATACTGGCTACCCTACCAACGATCTCTGGCCGACAAATATGATCTGCAAGAAACGGTAGATCAAGGTGGCGATCATAATTAGCAAGATTAGTTGCACCGGACACACCATCATTTCCATGAAAGGCAGCGTCTCGGGTATCGATCAATTTTGGTCTAAGTTTTCTTACCTCATCTTCTATTTCCCCTTGGGTGTATAGTGAAAAAGGGCCAGCAAAACCTTGTTTGTTAAACAACGCTAGCTCTTCGTTCGACATTGAAAACTTAGTTGGTTCTTTAATGATGTTAGTTGTTCGCATTGCCTTCATTCTTAGCTAATTTGATACCAACAGCAATTTTTATTAAGACAACGATAGCCGCACTCAAGAATTGTTTTCAGTGAAATATTTCATAGTTTCACTAAGCCCGATAAGCAATTATGAAAGGTTTTTCTCTGATGACTTCGTCGATCGTCGCTGAAACGATTTGAGGGTTGCTATGTTGCGCGCGTTTACGCGAAACTTAATCTTCCTAACCGTTGGCGGCACTTATGCTTGAGAGATGTAAAGTTTGGATTTTAATTTCAGTCCCATTGATATGGGGAGGTAACTTTCCTATTTCAAAGCTCGGTATCGTCGATTCTCCCCCGCTCTTGTTTATCTCCGCAAGGCTGTTGCTGACCGGTCTAATTTTGTTGCCATTTATTGGTTTCCCAAAATCAGATTTTAGAAAGATCATTGAAGCTTCGTTTACCCTCGGAAGTCTTAATTTTGGATTTTTGATATATGCAATTCATTTGGGCGAGGCGAACTACGTTATATTGCTATTTCAAACTAACGTAGTGTTTGGCCTTTTGTTTGCTGTATGGTTATATCGAGAAAGAGTGTATAAAACCAAGCAACTCGGGCTTGTGATTTCTTTTTTAGGTGTTGTCCTTGTTTTGGGTTGGCCGGAATATATAAACATTTCCTCTGCATGCTTAACGATCTTTGCGGCAGCGATGTTCGGGCTGGGGCAAAGCCGTGTTCGAAGTTTCGAAGACGTATCACCGCTGGCAATCAATACATACGTGTCACTAATCGGTGGCTTGCAACTTTTGATAGTTGCGCTAATTTTTGAAGTTGATTATCAAATAGATGTGAGGAATGTTACGCAAACAACTATCTTTGCACTATTTTATACATCCGTTGTTTCAGGAATTGTAGCGTACGGTTTATGGTATTCAATGATAAAAGCTTACGGTGTTGTATCGATATTGCCGTTCAATCTTCTTACACCAGTTTTCGGTATTTGCATTTCCAATGTATTGCTTGACGAACAGATAGGATATGAGTTTTTGATTGGCGCATTACTTACGATTTTCGGCATTTCGTTGCTCGTGGCCACGGAACATTGGAGCCGAACACTTGGCGTTTTAGGCAATACTATTAGAATGGGACGTGATCGCAAATCATCTAAAAGGTAACACCGAAAGTTTGCTTCACTCTCAATAATAGGGCATAAGATTAATGCGAAAAAGTCATATGCTAGATTCCCCTACTAGCTTGAGCCCGAGAGCGACGCCGCTAATTCAAATATTGGTCGGCTACGCGAGTAGTAAATAATTTTTAACGACACCAATCAAGTTTCTACAAGGACGATCCGGTACCACTCGAATCTTTGAAATAAGTTAAGCCTGAAGGAACAAAAAGCAAATTGAAACCCTTGTTTAAAATGGTGATAAACGGAACTTACTTGCATAGCCAAGTACCAACTCAATGTCTGGAGTAATCTAATAAGACCCGTATTCTGCGCTGTTTGTTGCAAAAAACTAAGAACAGAATACGAACGAAAGATCGGAATCGTGGCGGGGCGCTACTTCTACCAAAATTACCGTAATAATAATTTTACTTGTGGGGGCCGGGCCCTCGCAGCGACCAGAGATTGAGAATTCCCTAGTCTCACCATTCGCGAGCAAGCTCGCTCCTACAAAATAGTTTATTTATGAATCGCGAAAATTGCCGAGAGGGCGAACCTTCCACAATATAATGACCCTTTAACCAGTACTGAAAAGCGAGATTGCTTCACTTCGTTCACAATGACAAGGGAGGAATTTTTGCGAGATGGCCACGCGGAGCCTGCCCTGAGCGAAACCGAATGGGCTAGCGATGACAGAAAACCAAAAAACGGGATTGTTCGCGACTAAAGTCGCTCCTACCCGAGTCTGAACTCGCGAGGTAGCCGCAGTTGCTCCAACTTAGTTCTCACTCGGGTAAGTGGCGACAACATGTTCAGCCACTTCGTGCGCGGGCTCCCAGACGAGACTGTTTAGAAAGCCAGTGCTGTTTTTCATAGACCGGCCTGCTATTCGCATGTACTGAACTGCGTCGACTCGCCCTCGATTAGATGGCAGGGGTACCGGATAGGACACATTGAGATGGAAACCTCCGATTTCGATATCCCTCACAAATCAAAAATCGATTCGATTTTGTGAAATATCTCACAGAAAAAATCATAATAATTTCCTAAACTCAGCCCGCCTAAAAAACGAATTTTTCGAACGGATCGTCGATCGTCGTGCTCGGCAATTGATGATCGATCAAAGGAGGTAAGAATGATGGAGACCGCCACCACCGGCTTGGAGAAATACGCAAACTGGGTCAAGGAAGGCAAGAATCCGCAGGCCAAGCAATTTCATTCAAAACATAAAACCCCACACCACACATCCTCCAAGACCATACGCAGTATGGTCTATCGGGATAAACCTATCGAGATCGAAACGACTTACAAGGTCAAGATCGATGGCAAACCATTGGGCGCCCATGTCGAGGTGCTGAATAACGGCACGGTGCACTGCCACACTTTGCCCAACTATGCGTTTTATTCCGCCATTGATCTGGCTAAGACGCTGATTGACCGATCTTACAAGATCAGGGATCAGGTAGATGAGCTAGGAGGTTATAAGAAAGCCAAGAAAAAACCCGCAAAGAAACGTGTCAAGAAAAGAAAGGCCGCCAAGAAACGGCGTTCAAAGAAAGCATCCCGCAAGTAACAAGGAGGTGGAGCATGACCGTATTTCGAGAAAATATTCTTGCAAGCGCTATTGCACGCGATAAATTTTTGAACGGTGTCGTAGCGCTGGATCAAACCGATTCCGGTATTACGGCGCAAGATGTATTTAACTTTATCCAGGCCAATCAAGCGACTTTTCCTGGCGTTTCCATGTTCGGTCGCCAGCAAACCCTCTCCTGGTACGACCTGTTCGTACTGTGGCATTTCCTCGCCATGAATATTCCGTTGCCGGTCGGAAATGCCGCGCATAGTGGACCCATATTCTTGCCTTGGCATCGTTTGTATTTAATTCGGCTGGAAGAAGTTATTCAGCAAGTAACCAACGACGACGAATTTGCTTTGCCCTATTGGGATTGGGCACAAGACGGCGAGTTGCCGCGCAGCCAACAATGGCAGACGGTGTTATGGACCGATACGTATATTGGTGAACCGCGCAACCGGGTACTCAGTGGGCCGTTGAGTGATATGCGTGTCCGTTTGGTGGAGGTGCAACGACGAGTATTGCAATCCACCGATCCGCGGCCGATTGAACGCGAGGCCGGTCTAAGTTTCAATTTTCCGGAACTGCCGAGTCAGGACAATGTGTTCGATGCAATGCAGGATCCTGTTTATGACGCCTTTCCATGGAATGCCAATGCCGCGACATTTCGCAACAAGCTGGAGGGATTTTTCGAAAACCAGAATCATAATTTAGTACACATATGGATAGGCGGTGATATGGGTCCGGGAACGTCACCCAATGATCCGGCGTTTTTTCTCAATCATTGCAATGTCGATCGTATTTGGGAGGCGTGGATGGCTAACAACGGGCGCACCTACACGCCGGGTGCGAATGCAGGTCCCGCGGGACACCGCATTAACAATCAGATGTATTCGCTACTCGGACAGGCGCTGACGCCCAACGATGTGCTTGACCCCATGCAGTGGTATGAATACGACACGCTGAGTGTGTTTTAGTCAATAGACGAACATCCCGAGAAGTTTGCGCAGATAATTGGTGAGGGTGACGAACGCGGTAATGCTCTTGGGCGAACGCTCGTAGCCACAATTAACTGACGCTGGGCAAGCTTATCTGGAAGCGCTGTAGGCCAAAGCCGTTTGGTGGAGCCGTCTATCACAGTTTAGGCTTCAATCCTGGCGACTGTATTACGGCGAGTATTTAAATCTCTTTACTGCAAGTAACTCGTCGTTTTCATCTAGAACAGCGAGTATCCAAACTCCTTCGCTAGTTTTGTCGAGTGATTTTCTGGACCAGACACGCCAACGATCACCGCCCACTTCGAATGCTTTCTCTGATTCGACGTAGTCTTCGTGTATCCATTGGTGACGGACGGTTTTTCCATTGAGCTGTCGAAGATCAGTGAAGAAGTAGATTGAATTTTTAGCGGTTTCACAAAGGCTATCGACGGGTTCTCGATCTTTAATACCAGACGTGACCGCCATGTGATCGATAAACTTCGTGACTATTTGAGTGTTATCGTCGTCACAATTTGCCTGCGCTTTGCTAGTCAACGTCCACAAAAGAACGAATACGAATGTCAGTTTTATAGGTGGCATTGATTTAGTTGATAACACATTGAATGGATGCGTTTCTTCACCTAAATGGGTGACTTTTAAAGTTGTTTATTCGCGAGGCTTTCAGTCGCTCCTGCAAGACTCCCTTTCGCGACCAAGGTCGCTTCTACAGAAAAAATGGATTGTTACACTCGATTTAAAGGCGAGATTGCTTCACTGCGTTCGCAATGACAATTTTTAGATTTGTCGCCGCGAGGCGCGCCTCCCACAGAAAATCTTGTTCGCGACCAAGGGTGCCCCTACAGAGAAACGAGATTGCGTCACTGCGTTCGTAATGACAAATTTTTAGATCTGTCGTCGCATAGGCATATCTCCCACAGTAATAGACGAGTTCGCGAGCAAGCTCGCTCCTACGCGAGAATAAAAATGAGATCGCCGCGCCGCGTTACGGCTCGCAATGACAAAAATTTAGGTTATGGAAGCGACTTGGTAACCGAATTCCTGGGCTTCGTGGGTGAGCCATTCCCACAGCGCGAGGCCGAAGCTGCGGTAGACATAGACATCAAAACCGTCGTCGATGGTGTTGATGAATGCGGTGAGATGGCCAAGCACGGTGGAGGCGCAGTCATTAGTTTTCATCGATTCGATGTCAATAGGGCAACCTTTGCATAACAGTTCTGCTGCTGCAGGACCGGTCAACCGCACAACCGTTCGCGCATGACTGAGATCCGTAACGGTTGCATTAGTATCACCTAACGCACTACGTAGGCCGTTGATGAGATCGGCAGGCGACATGGTGGCTGATTCCACTAGCCACATACCCGGCCCGTTCCACATCAGCCGCAAACCTTTTCCCTGAGCGGATTGGTTAGCCGTTAGCTTGGGTTCCAAACCGTAAGCTCCCAGTTTCGCACCGAGTTGCGCATCATTCGGTGCGCCGTTTATTTGCAGGATGGCACTTGGCCGGCGTTCCTGAAAAATAACACCCGCGCCACTACGACCATCGCCGGCGAACTCATTCTCCACGTAGCGTCCCGTGAGAGCCGATTGTTGAACTGTACTAACCACGGCAACGTTCTCCTTCAGGATCGATAAAAACATGATGCACCACTTTGACGGGTACATTCTTACCCACCAACGGGGATGCCGCATACAAAACCTTGCCCTGATCGCGGTATTGATCCGCGTTTTCTATCAACGCCAGCGCAATGTATTTTTCAATATTCGGGCTGTAGCATTGTGAACTGACGTGCCCCAGCATTTTTATCGGTGTCGATGCGTTCGGATTTTCCACAACCTGCGATCCTCTGGGAATTTGTTCGCCGGATTCGGAAATTAAACCCACCAAGGACTTACGCCGCTCCGGTTGCAAAGCTTCTCGTTCAAGCGAACGTTTACCGATAAAGTCGGCATCTTTTTTCTGCATACCGGCGAAACCGAAATCCGCAGGGATGGTACGGCCATCCAGTTCAGCCGCCACCACATGACCTTTTTCGATACGCAGTATGCTCAATGCCTCCGTGCCGTACGGCGCGATGTCGAATGCCTGTCCGGCATCGATCACCGTTTGCCATACCGCTTCGCCATAGTCCGACGGCATGTGAATTTCATAAGCCAATTCGCCGGAAAAAGTGATACGAAAAACACGTACCGGCATACCGGAAATGGTTGTCTGCATAAATCCCATAAATGGCAAGGTGTCATTGCTAACATCGGCGCCGTCGACCGCTGCTGCCAGTACGTCACGTGCATGCGGGCCAGCCAGCGCCATACCCGCCCATTGATCGGTGATTGAAGTCAGATGCACATCCAACTCGGGCCAGACGGTTTGCGCATAGAATTCGAGATGCGCCATAACCGGGCCGGCATTAGCGGTAGTAGTGGTCATGTAATATTCGTTTTCCGCCACCCGTGTCGTGGTGCCGTCATCCATTACAAACCCGTCTTCACGTAACATCAAACCGTAACGCGCACGTCCGATTTTTAGACTTTTCCATTTGTTAATGTAGACACGTTCCAAGAATTCGGCTGCGTCCTTTCCTTGAATTTCGATTTTCCCGAGCGTCGTCACATCGACCACACCGACTTTTTCACGTACATGTCTCGCTTCACGCCATATCGTGTCCCACATGCTCTCGCCAGGCAGCGGATAAAACTGAGCCCGTTGCCATAGTCCAACGTTGACCATTTGCGCACCATTTCGAATGTGCCAATCGTGCATGGGCGTGCGCCGCAACGGCATAAAATGTTCGCCGATCTCATCGCCGGCAATCGCGCCCATGGTGACCGGTGAATACGGTGGGCGAAACGTGGTCGTGCCAACTTCGGGAATCGAACGTGCCGTGGCGTCCGCCATAATCGCCAAACCGTTTACGTTACTGGTGCGGCCCTGATCGGTGCCCATACCCAACGTGGTGTAGCGCTTGAGATGCTCGACCGAGGTGTAGCCTTCGCGCGCCGCCAGTTCCACATCTTTAGCGGTGACGTCGTTCTGGATATCGACAAAACGTTTTCCGGAACCGGGAACTTGCCACAATGCTTGGATGTGATACGGGTTGTCGTTGGCGGCGGGAATCGGTAGTTCATCACCGCTTTCAAAACCGGTTTGTGCTGCGCTTGCAACACCGGCTTCGTAACCATCCCGCAAACACTCGGCAAGCGAAAACACGCCGCGCGCGGATCCGGCGGTTCGTTCTGCCTGCCGGGAATCATCGGGAACAAATGCCGCCAGTTGATCGTCGTAACGCAGCTTGCCTTGGGATTGGGAAAACAAATGCACGGTCGGACTCCAGCCACCGGACACGCACAGCAGATCGCATTCGATACGGCGCGCGCTGCCACGCAATTCCTTGCCATCGAATGGTTGTACGCTCACCGCACTGACCGATTTTTTCCCGCGTATGGATGCGATGACATGGCCGCGTAGTACTTCGATTCCGCTTAGGTCTAAATTCTGCAGCGCGCTTGCACTTGCACGTGAATCCACGATGGCCGCTACCTCGGTGCCCACCTGTTTCAAAGCGGTGACGGTTTCATAGCCGGAATCGTTGTTGGTAAAAATCACTGCGCGTTCGCCGCAACGCACGGCATGTTGACAGGCATAACCACGCACCGCCGACGCGAGCATAACACCCGGCACATCGTTACCCGGAAAAACAATAGGCCGTTCGATTGCACCGGTGGCGAGTACTACGCGTTTGGCGCGCACCCACCAAATACGTTGCCGGGGTTGATAAGCGTCTGGTTGACTTTGATGATCCGCAATGCGTTCGGCCACGGTAATCAGATTCTGATCGTAGTAACCGAAGGCGGTTGCGCGGTTAAGAACCTTGACATTCGCATTCGATTTTAATGCCTGCACGGTTTGCGCTACCCACTCGGATGCAGGTCTGCCGTCTACCTGCTCATCGCTACAACGCAGCGCCCCACCCCAGGTGTGGTTTTCATCGACCACCATGACACGCGCGCCCCGGGCCGCCGCGGCGCTCGTTGCCATCAAACCGGCCGGACCGCCACCCACTACCAGCACATCGCAAAATGCAAAACGTTTTGCATAAGTGTCGGGATCGGCTTCGGTCGCCGCACGGCCCAGCCCGGCGGCCTTGCGAATGAATTCTTCATACCTGGGCCAATAAGACGCTGGCCACATAAATGTCTTGTAGTAAAAACCGGCTGGTAAAACTTTCGACATCAGGTTGTTAACCTCGCCCACGTCTTTGTCCACCGACGGCCATGCGTTTTGCGAATGCGCCACCAGGCCGTTGAACAATTCGATCTGGGTCGCACGAATATTGGGTTCCTGGCGATTGCCGCTGCGCAATTCGACCAAAGCGTTAGGTTCTTCCACACCAAAACTGAAAACGCCACGTGGGCGGTGATATTTAAAACTGCGACCGACCACCCGCACGCCATTAGCGAGCAATGCCGAAGCCAGGGTATCGCCGGCGTAGCCTTCGTAACTCTTACCGTCGAAACGGAAACGCACGGGCTGACTACGATTGATGTTGCCCCCGCTGGCGTGACGACAGGGTTGACTACTCATGGATGTCTTCTCCCAAATCCGCGTCCGCTGGCCCCGAATCGAGTACTTCATGAGTCCAGGTATTCCGTTTTACTTTGATCCAGCGGCGGCAACCCGCATTGTGATGCCACCATTCCGAATGCGGGCCACGCGGGTTGTCGCGCAGGTAAATATGATCCAGCCATTCTTCCTGCGAACATGTTTCCGGATCCGGGCGTATCACCGTGGCATCGCCACCGTAGGTGAATTCGGTTTGCGCTCGTTCGCCACACCAGGGGCATTTAATGAGTAACATTTTGCTTCACCTTTATCTTCAATTGTTTTTCGCGAGCAATTTATTCGCGACTGAAGTCGCTCCTACCAACAATGTCTAATTTGTAGGAACCAGCTTGCTGGCGAAAGCAATACCCTAACCGCGAATATTTTGTTCGAGAATCTACAACCATCGTGCATCCCACAACGGATAACTGCCTATATCTTTAACCAACCCCGCTCTTAACGGATTCGCTACGATATATCTCGCAACCAACTCGATATCTTCATCACGTCTCACCGCGTGATCGTAATAGCCCTTTTGCCACACCGATTGATCTCTGCCCGTATAACCGTTGACCAATCTTGCGGATCTTGATTTAGCTCGCTGCATTAACTTACCTAGTGTTCCAAGTTTCAATTCGAACAACCAATGAAAATGGTCCGGCATAACAACCCAAGCCCACGATTCACAAGGCCGGCTGTTTCACATCTTCGCAACTCATCGATCAAAATTCTTGCTACAAAAAAATTCTCAAATATTCGTTTGCGTCCGTTGGTAACCGAGGTCACAACGTACATTTGCCCAATCTGTGATACGCGCCCTTTTCGTAAATTCTTTCCATGGAATTTTTCCATTCGGTCTAATCAAATCTCAGACGTTCACGAGCAATTTGTTCGCGAGCAAGCTCGCTCCTACCCAGAAGAATGGTTTATTGTAAGAACGAACTTGCTCGCGAAAAACATATGTCCCCATCAATGCGATTTCGGCGATGCGCCGGCGCCCTTCTCGTCAATCAAATATCCTTTGTGAAAACGGTCTAATGTAAACGCGGCATTTAAAGGATGTGGATCGTCATTGGCGATGGTATGGGCGAACACCCAACCGGAACCCGGTGTCGCCTTAAATCCGCCGTAACACCAACCACCATTCATGTACAAACCCCTTATCGGCATTTTGCAAATAATCGGACTGCCGTCCATAGTCATGTCCATGATACCGCCCCACGTGCGCATCAAACGCAACCGGCTGAGGCAGGGAAACAATGTCACCGCTGCCTGAATCACATGTTCGATCAAGGGCGGATTGCCACGCTGCGCGTAGGAATTATAAAAATCGAGATCACCGCCAAACACAAATTCACCCTTGTCGGTCTGGCTGATATAACAATGTGCGGCGCCGGACGTGACCACGGTATCAAGCAACGGTTTGATGGGTTCGGTAACCATCGCCTGTAACACATGGGATTCAATAGGCAACCGGATACCCACCATGGCAGCAATACGCGAACTGTTACCCGCCACCGCAAATCCGATTTTCTTGGCGCCGATATAACCACGTGACGTTTCTACACCGATCACTTTGTCACCGTCACGGCGAATACCGGTGACCTCGCAATTCTGAATGATGTCAACGCCGCGGGCGTCGGCACCGCGGGCATAACCCCACGCCACCGCATCGTGACGCGCCGTACCGCCACGCGATTGCATCAACCCACCCATCACCGGATAACGGGTTTGATTAGAGCAATCCAGCAATGGCACCATTTCCTGAATTTGTTCCCGCGTCAACATTTCCGCGTCGATACCGTTCAAACGCATGGCATTACCGCGCCGCGCAAACGCATCTAATTGCGGATCGCTGTGGGCGAGGTTAAGTACACCACGCTGACTTACCATTTGGTTAAAGTTCAACTCCTGGGACAAACCCTCCCATAGTTGCAAGGCCTTTTCATAAAAATGGGCGTTCGGTTCGATCATGTAATTCGAGCGAATAATGGTGGTGTTACGTCCGGTATTGCCGCCACCAAGCCAGCCTTTTTCGACCACGGCCACATTGGAGATGCCTTGCTCTTTCGCTAAATAGTAAGCAGTTGCTAAGCCATGGCCGCCACCACCGATAATGATCACATCGTATTCCGGTTTAGGATCCGGGCTACGCCAAACCTGTGGCCAATTTTTGTGATCAGTCAGTGCGTTGCGCGCCAGACTGAAAATCGAATATTTCACTGCCGGTATCCGAAGAATTGATCAAGCGGCGAACTCTAACTTAGAGCAAATTCAACACAAAACAATAATTAGAAATATTTCTATCTTTTATTAATAGAATTTATACTATAACCATGACTGAACTCGGCTTTGATCTAAAGGCGATGCGTGTGGTGGCGGCGCTTACCCAAAGCGGCAGCATGACGATAGCGGCGCGACAACTCGGTATGACCCAACCGGCCATCTCACACACCATCAAAGCGTTGGAAGATGAATACAACACCGTATTGTTTGACCGGCGTTTGCGCCCGATCCGACCTACCGCGGCAGGTACCTTGTTGGCGGAACGCGCCCGTTACCTGCTGGCTGAAGCGGAGGAAACTGACCGCTTGGTAAGATCGACAGATCGCTCCACCGTGCCACAGATTAATGTCGGTTTTGTCGATTCGTTTTCCGTTACCGTCGGGCCGAAGTTGATTGATGCATTGCAGGATCAAGCCCAACAAATTTCCATGTGGGCAGGCATCTCGCCGGGTCTGGAAAGCGATCTGATGCAACGCAATCTGGATGTTATCGTAACGCCGACACCAATGTCCGATATTGCGGATCTGGAAAACACACGCCTTTACCGTGAGCCATACATTATTATTGTTCCAAAAAGTGCAGTTAAAAAATCCCAGTCGGTTTCATTACAAGAGCTGGCGTCGACGCAGCCCTTGGTCCGTTACAGTTTGCGCTCACGTATCGGGACGCAAATCGATCAACATCTTCGATGGTTACGTGTCGAGGCCTCCTCGCGTTTAGAATTCGATGGCAGCGAAGGCGTGGTATCCATGGTGGCCGAGGGGTTGGGTTGGGCGATCACCACACCGTTGTGTCTTATTCACGCGCGGGCGTTCTTGAACCAGATTGATTCTCTGCCTATGCCGCAACCAGGCTTCAGCCGAAGCCTGTATTTGGTAAAACATAAAGGTGAATTCGCCGGCTTCCGGCGCAAGTTAGTGAAGCAGACCCGCGCTATCCTCAACCGCATGCTTCAGGACGATTTGCCCCGAGATCATCAATGGATGACAAAACAGGTCGAAATTGCATAAAAAATAGCAAATTTCTTTAAAACCTCATCCATATGGATGAGGTTTTTTGAATTTTATTAACCTACAGTATGTCTCACTAGTTAACTAGCGTTGTGTGGGACGGGAAGGAAAACGAGCCAGGCGATAGTACCGGGGGGTCAATCGCCTGGCTCCGATTTATTTGATTTCCGATCGAAACCTCTATCGTGGCGAGTCGCCACTCTCACAACGGTACCATTATAATAATTGTACCCCTGAGAGGCGCGCCCTCGCGGCGATTGGAGATATAAAGTTACGCGCAAATCTAATCTTGAAATTACCCAATCATCGGCAAATTCAATTTGTGCGCTTTAGCGCATGCGATTGCCTCTTCGTAGCCTGCGTCGGCGTGACGCATGACACCGGTTCCAGGGTCATTCCATAACACGCGTTTGATACGTTGCGCTGCATCATCGGTACCATCACAGACAATCACAAAACCTGCATGTTGCGCAAAACCCATGCCGACACCACCGCCATGGTGTATTGAAACCCAGGTCGCGCCACTGGCGGTATTCAACAAAGCATTCAAAAATGCCCAATCAGAAACGGCATCCGACCCGTCTTTCATGCTTTCCGTCTCTCGATTGGGACTGGCCACCGAACCGGAATCGAGATGATCGCGTCCGATTACAACCGGTGCTTTTAATTCGCCCTTAGCTACCATTTCATTAAACGCTAATCCCAGCCGATCGCGCTGTCCGAGACCCACCCAACAAATACGTGCCGGTAAACCCTGGAACTGGATGCGTTCTTTAGCCATGTCTAACCAGTTGTGCAAATGCGGATCGTCGGGAATCAGTTCTTTTACTTTCGCGTCGGTTTTATAGATATCTTCCGGATCGCCCGATAGAGCCACCCAACGAAACGGTCCCACACCTTTACAAAACAAGGGCCGGATGTATGCCGGCACAAACCCTGGAAAATCGAATGCGTTTTGTACGCCCATTTCCAAGGCCATTTGCCGAATATTGTTGCCGTAATCAAATGTGGGAATGCCTTGTGCATGAAAATCCAGCATCGAATGCACATGCACAGCCATGGATTTCTTAGCCGCTTGCATGGTCTCGTCCGGACTTGTGTTTCGTTTCGTAAGCCACTGTTCCAGGGTCCAGCCTATGGGTAAATAACCATTAAGGGGATCGTGTGCACTGGTTTGATCGGTGACTGCATCCGGTTTAATGCCACGCTCAACCAATTCCGGTAAAACTTCGGCGGCATTGCCCAACAAACTGACCGATACCGCTTGTTTCTCGTCGCAGGCCGATTGAATCCATTGCAAGGCATCGTCTAGGTTATCCGTACTCTTGTCGAGATAGCCCGTACGCAAACGAAATGCAATACGTGACGGATCGCACTCTACTGCAAGCATGGACGCACCGGCCATGGTACATGCTAACGGTTGGGCCCCACCCATGCCGCCAAGACCAGCGGTTAAAATCCACTTACCTGTTAAATCACCACCGTAATTCTGCCGCCCCATCTCGACAAAGGTTTCATAGGTACCCTGAATAATTCCTTGGCTGGCGATGTATATCCACGACCCGGCCGTCATTTGACCGAACATCATCAACCCCTTTTTATCCAGTTCGTTGAAATGTTCCCAGGTCGCCCAATGCGGCACCAAATTGGAATTCGCAATAAGCACACGGGGCGCATCCTTATGCGTCGTGAATACGCCCACCGGTTTACCCGATTGCACCAATAGGGTTTGATCATCCTCGAGTCGTTTTAGTGCTTCGACGATGCGATCAAAGCACTGCCAATTGCGCGCGGCTTTTCCGATGCCTCCGTAAACGACAAGCTCTTTTGGATTCTCGGCTACATCCGGGTCGAGATTATTCATGATCATGCGCATGGGCGCTTCGGTCTGCCAGTTCTTGGCCGTTAATTCACTACCACGCGGCGCATGAATTATCCGTTCCGATGTTTTTGCGAAATCATTCATGGCAATAACCCTCTTTAAATCTTGCGCAATCCAAATAATAGATTACGAGTCTACTCGAATACTAAGTTATTCGTTTTGCCCCAGTCTTGATCAATATCAAACAGCGTGACTCTGTAACCCGAGATACGTGTTTACCAGATCAGTGTCGTTTCTCGCCTGGGCGCCGTCGCCTTGCCAAACGGCTTTTCCGGATTCAAGTACACACAAGCGATCAGCAAATTCCACTATTCGATCCGTGCTCTGTTCTACCAGAACAATACTAACACCCTGGTCTCTCAATTTTTGCAGCGCATCGTAGCAGGCGTCGATGATTTTCGGCATTAATCCCAAAGACAATTCATCAACCAGTAACAATTTGGGTTCGGCCATCAGCGCCCGCGCGATCGCTAACATTTGTTGCTCACCCCCCGAAAGCGAACCCGCTTTTTGTTTCAGACGCTCAGTCAACCGGGGAAACAGCGAAAAGACCCGTTCCTCGTTGGTCGATTCTCTTGCGGAGGGCAAGCTATAACCGCCTATAGTTAAGTTTTCACGCGCTGACAGATCGGGGAACAGCCGGCGTCCTTCCGGCACTAGTGCGATGCCCAGCTTGATCTTATCGTGTGCATTGAGAGTAGTGATGTCATTGTTATTGTAAACGATCGAACCGGAATGAATTCCAACATGTCCCGCGATGGCCATTAAAGTTGACGTTTTACCGGCGCCGTTAGCACCAATTAGTCCAAACACCCCACCGGTGTCGACTTTAAACGACAAATCGTGCACCGCACGAAAGGAACCATAACCACAGTTTAGATTTACAACTTCAAGCATTGACGCTTTGCTTGCCGATATAAGCGGCTTGTACATCGGGCCGTGCGAGCACCTCCGTGGGTACGCCTTCAGCAATCTTAAATCCATTGTCGAGCACGACTAGCCGCGAACAGACACGCACGACCTCAGCCAGATTGTGCTCCACCAACACAATAGTCTTGCCATTGTCTCTAAGTGATGAAATGGTATCCGCCAGTTTTGCGGCTTCGAGTTGATTGAGACCGGCGAGCGGTTCGTCCAGCAGTAACACGCGGGGGTCTAACGCCAAAGCCCGAGCTAATTCGAGTCTTTTCAAGTAACCCAATGGCACATTGTCAGGTTTGCTATCCGCTGCGTCGCAAATCCCAACCAGTTGTAACAATTCCAAGGCCCGCTCGCGAGCCCGCTCACGGTTGGACGCCATGAATGCGCGTAACGGCGAAGCGGTGGATTCATGACCTGCGGCAATCGCGACATTTTGCAACAAATTCATGTCACGAAATGGCCGGGTGATTTGTTGAGACATCCCAAGTCCGCGGCGGACGCGTTTGTGCGTAGGTGAGTCGTTAAGGTCGTTTCCCTCGAGTCGCACGGTTCCCTGGTCAGGCTCAACCACGCCTGTGATCACCCTCATTAACGTTGACTTACCCGCGCCATTGGGACCGATCAGACCCAATAACTCCCCCTGTTCCACCGCAAACGACACGTCGTTCAATGCCGTGACGCCGCCAAACCTGACGGCGACACCGTCAACAACCAGTGGATAGACTAATTTCACTTGCCGCGCTTGCATAACAAGGGGACTAAACCAGCTAATCCGCGCGGGCTGTAGCGCATGACGGCAAACAACAATAATCCGTACAGGAGTAGTTTGTACTCGGCGATAAACTGCAACCACAAAGGCAAAACACTCAGCAATGCGGCGGCGATGGTCACACCGGTCACGGATCCGATGCCACCGACCACGACCATTGCCAACACGGTAATGGACTCCACAAATCCAAAACTGTTTGGGTCAATGAATCTGACATCGTGGGCATAAAGCGCACCCGCCAGACCGGCGATCCCGGTACCGAGCGCGAAAGAGGCGAGTTTAAACCGCCCTGCATCGATGCCCACCATACGCGCCGTATCTTCGTCGTCGGCAATGGCACCAAAGGCATAGCCCATCCAGGAACGCTTAATGTGAACACTCAACAACACGACACCTACCGCCAATGCGATAGCAAGCAACATAAACCCCGTTTTACCCAAACCTGTCGCCGGTATTGCCGCAATCCCAAGTTCACCGCCGAGAACATCTTGTTTCCTGACGACGCCAAGGAATAGAAATCCAACCCCCATGGTGGTAATAGCCAGGAAATCATGTCGCACCCGCAATGAGGCTAATCCGACAATCACTCCAAGCATTGCGGCAAGCAGCGCGGCGAATACCAGGGCTAAAACGAATGGCCCACCGGATTTTGTAAATATAGCGGCACAATAAGCGCCCGTTCCATAAAACGCGGCATGGCCAAGACTGATTTGCCCGCAGAATCCCGTTATCAGATTTAAACTCAGCGCGAATATCACGCTAATAGCCATAACCGTGGCTACGCTAACATAGTATTCCATCAGGCCTTACCCAATAAACCTTGTGGACGCAACATTAATACGATAATCAAAAACGCGAAGGCAATGGCATCGCGATCCATCAAATCATCTAGATAGATCGTGCCAAACGCTTCGATCACACCCAACAGCATCGCCGCGACCAATGCTCCGCGGACATCACCCAATCCACCTAAAACGATAATCGCCAACGCTTTATAACTGGCGACACTGCCCATGGTCGGTTCTACCAGATTATTTAACAACGCGACCATGACGCCGGCGAACCCAGCGAGCGCTGAACCGATAAAAAAATTCAGATAGCGAACTCGGACAATGTTCACGCCGAACGACTCGGCCATTTGCGGATCGGTCACGGTCGCACGCCAGGCGACACCGGTTCGCGTTTTGTTCGCCAATATCGCCAATACGGACATCAACAACAAGGCGCCAATAAATGTCCATATTTCCGCTTGTTTAAGCGACATACCGAAGAGTGTCAAACGGCCGTTGAGAGGCGGATTTGTATACGATAAACCGTACGGACCAAAAATAATTCGAAATCCCTCTTCCATGACAATGAATAAACCGATCGAGGCAATCAGAGCAACATAAGGCGGCCGGTGCAAAATGGGCTGATAGCAAAATCGATAAATCAATATGCCGAACACACCGACAACCAGTACGGCGCAAAGCAGTGCCAGCAAGATACTATCGGTTGAATTAGTGATAACAACACCGACGTAACCACCCAAGGTAAACAAACCCGCGTGCGCTATGTGCAAAATACGCAACAAGCCGTACACCAAGGTCAAGCCCACAGCGATTAAGGCGTAGATGCTGCCTTGCACCAGGCCTTGCACAAACAGTTCGAAATACAACATGACTACGATAACTGAACTAGTCGCGAAACCACACAGAAGGGTCCGATTGGTTCAAATTGCCATTTCGACCGCAGAGCGACAACTCTTTGTCAGCGATCTTGTTCCCACTAACAACAAAAAAGTTGTATGAGTTAGCGGCACGGCAGAACCGCACCGCTCATTTCGAGATAACTACACGTCTGGCGGAGCCAGTAACTCCGGGTCACTGATAACGGAATGACGACGCCAGGCACCGTCTTTGACCATTTGAACCTGCACGTCTTTTTTAACTTCGCCCAACGCATTGAAGGAAATCGTTCCGGTCGACGCTTCAAGACTAATGCCAGCAATCGCATCGCGAATGGCTTTTCGGTCATCGCTTCCGGCTTGTTGCATTGCCGCAACTGCAACCTTTACCGCTGTATGGGCCGAAGCGGCTACCATGTCGGTTTTATAACCTGCCTTCTGTTCGAAGGATTCGATAAAGCCCTTGGTTTCTGTTGAATCGGAATCGCGATCCAGTGACGTCGTAATAATGATACCTTCGGCGGCATCACCAGCGATTTCGATAAACTTATCCGAATCGTAGCCTTCTTGACCAATGATGTCGGCGTCCACGCCGGCGGCGCGCAACTGACTAACCAACGGACCCGCCGTGAAGAAATAACCCGACGCGTAGATCGCTTCCGGCGCATCGGCTTTAACCGAAGATACGATCGGACCAAACTGCCGGTCCTTAATGCCATACTCATATTCATTAATAACTTCGATACCGTATTGACCAGCCGCCTCTTTGAATCCATTCGCCAGAGATTGGCCGAAATCGTTATTGAGCGTAATCAAAACTACTTTCTTTTTGCTCAGCGTATCACCGATTAATTTAGCACCCGCACGTCCTTGCACTTCGCCGACAAAAGAAGTTCGAAACACGTAGTCGCCCGCCCGCGTGATTTCCGGATGAACGGCGTAAGCCGAAATATAGGGAACACCCGCTTCATGAAACACACCGGCGGCGGCACGCGTCGGTCCGGAGTAACTGCCCGAAATGGCGACATTCACTTTGTCTTGCTCGATTAATTTATTGGCGATGGGTACGATCTCTTTCGGCGACGCCTGGTCGTCGTACACCACCAATTCAATTTGCTTGCCGTCGATACCCCCGGCGGCATTGGCTTGCTCTACCGCCAATTCGGCACCGGTCAATGCTGACTTTCCGTCTGCAGCGGCAAATCCCGTCAACGGTACATTTATGCCAATTTTGACTGAGTCGGCAAAAGCAACTCCTATAGCGGACGCCATCGTTACCAACGACAACGTCAGTATGCTCTTTAGTGTCTTCATTTTAGTTCTCCTGTTATGTGTTTATTGTATAGCTATTCTGTCGTGTGACTAATCCAGTGGCGCGCCGCCTCCAGCATGTTCCGCAGGGCCGGTTGTACGTTACTCGCCAGCTTTTCGCTGTAATTATAAGGTGACTCGGGATTGGCATACGTCGCTTGTGACAGCTCCATCTGAAATGCGTGAACACCGTTATCCGGATCACCGTAATGACGGGTAATGTAACCACCCTTAAAGCGGCCATCCACCGCCAGAATATACTGTTTGTGCTTTTCCAATGTCGCCGCAAGCACGGAACGCAAGCCGTGCGAACAACTCTTTCCCTCGGCCGTGCCTAGATTGAAGTCAGACAACTTACCCGGGGAAAAACGCGGCACTTCGGAACGAATGGAGTGGCAGTCGAACAGCAAGACCCGGCCATACCGATTTTTTAACGCTTCAAGGGCATCCCGTATGCAGGTGTGATACGGTTCCCAATAAAGTGATTTGCGTTGCTCAATTTCCGCATCATCGGGTGCCTGTCCCTCTGAATAAATCGGCTGCTCATAGAATGTCGAGGTAGGCACAAGTTCGGTATTGTTTGCGCCCGCATAGAGCTGGACGCCATCCGGGGGGCGGTTAAGATCGATAACGTTACGCGAATACATTGGCGTAATGACATGCAAGCCCAGTTCTCCCGCAAAATCATACAGACGATCGAGATCCCAGTCCGTGTCCAACGCTTGGCGGCCTTCCTCTGTCATGCGCGCCATGATCTCATCGGGTATATCGGTTGCCAGATGCGGAATACTCATCAGCATCGGAACATTTCCAGCTTGATAGTTATAGGTTTGCAAAACTAGTGTTCGCGAGCAAGCTCGCTCCTACAATAGAGGTTGAATAATTTCACCATTCTTAACCACCTGATAACACGGATTACCACCTATTCTGTAGGCCAGCTCCGCGGGATGATCGATATCCCACAAAACAAAATCAGCGGCCTTTCCCACTTCCAGAGTTCCATGTGTGGACTGTATGCCCAACGCACGTGCCGCATTGCGAGTCACACCCAGCAATGCCTCCTCCGGTGTCATACGAAACAAGGTACATGCCATGTTCAACATTAGTAGCAACGACGTCGTGGGTGAGCTGCCGGGATTGCTGTCCGTTGCCAGTGCGATGGGTACGCCGTAGTCGCGAATTAATTGCAGCGGTGGTAATTGCGTCTCGCGTAAAAAATAAAACGCACCGGGTAATAACACCGCCACGGTTCCCGCTGCGGCCATGGCGCTAACGCCGTCTTCTTGAACATACTCGAGATGATCCGCAGATAACGCGCCGAACTCCGCTGCCAACACGGCACCTTTCCGATCACTCAATTGTTCCGCATGCAATTTAACGGGTATGTCTAATGAGCAAGCCTTTTCAAAAACTCGTCGGGTTTGTTCAACATCAAAGGCTATATTTTCACAAAAACCGTCTACCGCATCGACTAAACCCGCTTCGACCGCCGCCGGCAACATGTGCGCGCATACGTTGTCAACGTAGTCATCAGCACGCTCTTGAAATTCTTCGGGAACAGCATGAGCACCCAGAAAAGTCTTTTTTATTGTCACCGGATTATCTTCATCTAACTTCTGAGCTACCGATAACATCTTGATTTCATCGTCTCGTGTCAATCCGTAACCCGACTTAATCTCGACAGTCGTTACGCCTTCGCTCATCAAGGCCTCAAGTCTTGGCCGTGACTGAAAATATAACTCCTCTTCAGAAGCTTCACGTGTGGCTTGTACGGTTGAGCGAATCCCACCACCGGCGCGCGCAATGTCCTCGTAAGAGGCTCCCTGCAAGCGTAACTCGAACTCTTTCGCCCGATTCCCCGCATAGACCAAGTGCGTATGGCAATCGATAAGTCCCGGGGTTACCCAACGCCCACCGGCATCGTGAATCGCGTAGTTATCACTCGACAATAAATCTGGCCGCTCCGGGCTTCGCCCCAACCATGTGATTTTCCCGTCTTGTATCAACAAGGCATCTGCATGTCCAATACCATACGCAGATCCGTCTTTAGCCATGGTTGTCAAACGGGCGTTTTTCCACAACCCATCATTACCGCGATTCGGATTCACGCTAGATCATTAAAGTTGTATACACTCACCCTTTCTATCTCAAACTAATTGTTGTTGATGGTCAAGTTACAACTGGAATCCGCTTATTTGCCAGGTGGCTGGTCGTCACCGGTGGTCACTACCATTTCCCAGGAAGGTGATATTGAATCGGTGCAATCGGGTGCGGTTGACAGCGACGCCCAACAAATAGCGGGTGCCGTTTTACCAGGTGTCCCTAACGTGCACTCCCACGTTTTTCAACGTGCCATGGCCGGGTTGGCGGAACGTGCCAGTGATAGTGAGGACAGTTTCTGGACCTGGCGTCAGGTGATGTACGGTTTTGTCCAAAGGCTCACACCGGATGACGTTGAAGCCATTGCCGCTCAAGCCTATGTGGAGATGTTGAAATCCGGCTATACCGCCGTGGGTGAGTTTCACTATTTACACCATGATCCCTACGGTAAAACTTATTCCAATCTAACGCAAATGTCCGATAGCGTTATTAACGCGGCGTTGGACACCGGGATTGGAATCACTCATTTACCCGTTTTGTACGGCTACGGTGGTTTTGGCGGACAAGCAGCCAATCCCGGCCAGAAAAGATTTATCAATTCAATCGACCAATACAACGATTTGGTCAGTAAATTATTCTACAAACATGAAGATAATCGACAAATTGCTATCGGCATTGCACCACATTCACTGCGTGCGGTAACCGGCGAAACGCTGCACATGGCAGTCGAACATTTGTCTTCTATGGACCCGCAAGGCCGTATTCATGTTCATATTGCTGAGCAACAAAAAGAAGTAGATGATTGTCTCGTTTGGTCGCAGCAACGACCCGTGCAATGGCTACTGGCAAATCAAAACGTCGACGAACGCTGGTGCCTTGTTCACGCTACGCATGTCACTGAAACCGAACTAGACGGTATCGCACAATCCGGCGCCGTCGTTGGATTGTGCCCAACAACCGAAGCGAATCTTGGCGACGGAATATTTCCGGCCCGCGCATTTGCCGATCGAAAAGGCCGCTACGGCGTGGGTACCGACAGTCATGTTTCCATCAGCCCGGTCGAAGATATGCGTTGGCTGGAATATGCGCAGCGCCTGGACAAAAAACAACGCAATGTACTCGCCGGGGTGGAAATGCGTTCAACCGGTGAGACCATTCTTAATCAATGTTTGACGGGTGGTGCACAAGCACTAGGTCGTCCCATCGGAAAGATCGCACCCGGTCACCGCGCCGATTTTATCGTTTTGGACCACAGTGCACCGAACTTATGTGTTGCCAAAAACGACCGTATTATCGATGTGTGGATATTTGCCGGAAACCAAAATCCGGTGCACGATGTCATGGTAGGCGGAAAATGGGTGGTGCGTGGCGGAAAACACCAAAATGAAGCCCAGGTCCTCAAACGGTTTCGAACAACAGTAACCAGGCTAACCCAGTAGCTTGAAAATCATACCCGGTCAACTTTCCTTCGAGCAACTGCGCACCATTTGGTGCAAACCAGTGTCCGTTGAACTCGACGATTCCTGCAGGCGGGGTGTCAATGCGAGTGCCCGTGTTGTCCAGTCGATTATCGAAGACGGACAAACCGTTTATGGCGTCAATACCGGCTTCGGGCGATTGGCTAACACCTCCATTGAGCGGGACAAGCTGGAACAATTGCAAAGAAACCTGGTGATGTCGCATTGCACCGGTGTGGGCGACTATCTTAATGACGATATCGTCCGTTTGATTCTCGTGTTAAAGGGGGCTTCGTTGGCCCAAGGTTATTCCGGTGTGTGCTGGCAATTGATAGAGAACCTATTAAAGTTGGCAAATGCTCATGTCTACCCATGCATTCCAGAAAAGGGATCGGTAGGCGCGTCCGGGGATTTGGCCCCGCTAGCCCATATGAGTGCGGTGCTCATGGGTATGGGCGAATGCCGCCACAACGGTAAGAAAATAACCGCTAGCGAAGGTCTCAAATTGGCCGGCATCGACGCCATCACGCTGGGCCCAAAGGAGGGTCTGGCGTTAATAAACGGCACGCAAGTTTCGGTGGCCTTAGCGTTGGCGGGTTTGTTTCAAACGGAACAATTGTTTTGTGCTGCCTTGATGGCCGGCGCATTATCGGTCGACGCCATTAAAGGTTCTGATGCGCCCTTTGACCAACGTATTCACGAAGTGCGTGGTCAACAAGGACAAGCCGAAGTGGCTGCGGTTTATCGCAAACTCATGCATGGCAGCGCGATTCGGGAATCGCACCTCGATTGCGACCGCGTACAAGATCCTTATTCTATTCGTTGCCAACCGCAAGTCATGGGCGCGTGTCTGGACAATATCCGGTTTGTAATAGAGGTGTTATGCCGCGAGGCTAACGCTGTGTCGGATAATCCATTGGTGTTCGCGGATACTGACGAGGTTTTATCGGGTGGGAATTTTCATGCCGAACCGGTGGCGATAGCCGCCGACACCTTAGCACTTGCGATCGCTGAGATTGGTGCGCTCGCGGAACGGCGTATCGCGCTGCTTATCGACGCGGATCTGTCCGGACTGCCGGCATTTCTAGCGCAAGACAGTGGATTGAACTCCGGCTTCATGGTGGCGCACGTGACGGCGGCAAGCCTGGCGTCAGAAAACAAATCCCTAGCACATCCTGCCAGTGTTGACAGTCTGCCTACTTCCGCAAACCAGGAAGATCATGTATCCATGGCCACATTTGCCGCGCGGCGTTTAATGGCGATGTGTGCCAACACACGCAACATCATTGCCATCGAATTACTAGCCGCTGCCCAGGGAATAGAGTTTCACCGGCCGTTAAAGTCTTCCACGCAACTTGAGAAGGTGATTGCGCAAATAAGATCAACTGTTCCTCATTACGACCAAGATAGAAATTTCGCGCCTGATATTGGCGCGGTTAGTAACATGATTGCCGATGGGTCGTTCAATAATTTCGCTCCTGATAATTTCTCGATATGACTTTTGTTTCGTATTGACACTACGCATTTAATTGCCATTGCGAGGAGTGAAACGACGAAGCAATCTCGTAGTCGTGTTTTCCAAAAGAAGATCGCCACGCTGCTAGCGTGGCTCGCGATGGCATTTTTGACCACCGTCTTTACTTAGGCAACTGTAGTTTTACAACAAAAGCTTCAATCATCCAACAACAGTAAAAGTATTCCACTTAAATTGATGTCTTTACTACTCGTAGTGGGAACATGCGAATTGACCACATCAAATAAAGCATCGCCGAGAAAACCGTGGGTCTTCGATGTGGGATGAAGTTCGTCAAAAAATACAAATCGATCGAATTGGGTACCGAAAAAACAGTCCGGATGAAAACTGAACGAATCCGGCTCAAAACAAGCGTCGGTGGTGTTGACAAAGCCTAAAGAACTTGTGTTAGCTAAAAGCGAGTTGAATTGCGTAAAAAAATCGAACTCTATCAAATCAATACCGGATGTTGATTCGATTTGTAGTAAACGTGCCGTCAATTGGTTATTAAAACGCACTGATAACTGAGTTGCACGCGCGATCAAACCTGGATCGCCGTTTTCTTGCGACACCATGCGTGCTTCCGGTGTCACACCGAGATCGGGAACGTTGGCTATCGCAATGTACCGTGCACCTGCTTGCAACAAACGATTCAGTTGCACTTCAATTTGCATCGTTGCATTGTCAACGATTTGATTGGCCGCGCTTGGACTTGCCGCAATAATGGCATCGCGAATGTCGTTGGCACCTATCATCATTATGTACAGTGCGTCCTTCGGTGCCTTGTTCGCGAATCGGGATAGGAATGCATCCACTTGCCTGTTCAGATCGATATTGCCATTTCCCCCGGCAAGCGCTCCCGCCACTGCATAGTTCGTTCCACCGGATTGAGCAACCAAGTGCCGCGATGCGTCGACGGGTAAATTCAATTTACTGCCTAAATGATCAACCGCGATGGGCCCGTCGCTAACACGGTTTTTGTAGTATGGCCACACAAAGGGCAAGGAAATACTGGCGCGATTTCCCGTATCCGAGAGACTATCGCCAAACACAAACAAATGGTTGAATGACGCAGCAAATAGGTTAGGCGTAAGCACCAAACTAAAGGCGCAAAGTAGCCACCGACGTTGCCTAATTAGAAACATTCTTACGATTACGCCCTTAAGGGCACCTCGAAAAATTGATCTCTTTTGGTGATGTAGTCGATAAACTTACCATACCATTATCATCGTAGAAGAAGCGGCAGGAGACATGCAACAGCCTGGTTTTTTTGATCTTGACGAGCGCTATGAGAAGTTGAGCAAGCAGGGCGATCCTCTGGAGGCGCTCAATGCAACGATTGCGTGGTCGACGTTTCGCCCGGTTCTGAAGCAGGTACAAAAGCGGGAGCGTAAAAGTAACGCAGGTCGAAAGCCGTACGATGGGATTGTGATGTTCAAACTGCTGGTATTGCAGAGTTTGTACAATCTGAGCGACGAGCAGGTGGAATTTCAGGTTCGTGATCGGTTGTCATTTATGCGATTTCTTGGTCTGAGTCTGGAAGAGCGCATTCCGGACGCTACGACACTGTGGTTATTTCGAGAGAGAGTCTGATTGAGCATGGGCTCATTGAGTTGTTGTTCAAGCAATTCAACCACTATCTTGATACACAGGGTTACGTGGCCCGCAAGGGTCAAATCGTCGATGCGACGATTGTACCGGTCCCCAGGCAACGTAACAGTCGGGAAGAGAACAAGGCGATCAAGGCGGGCGAGATTCCTGAAGGTTGGGAAGGGCACCCCGACAAGCTGAGCCAGAAAGACACACAGGCCCGCTGGACGAAGAAACACAACAAGAGCTACTACGGCTACAAGAATCACGTGGACATAGATAATCAGCACAAACTCATCCGTCGCTACCATGCCACCGATGCGTCGGTACATGACAGCCAGGTTCTGGGTGAGTTGATCGATCCGGACAATACCGGTGCGGATGTTTGGGCTGACAGTGCCTATCGTTCTGACGACACGGAGCGGGAGCTGAAAAGCAAGGGTTATCGCAGCCGCATTCACCACAAAGGCAAACGTAATAAACCCCTATCCCAACACAAACAGTCGGTGAATCAAAAACGATCGACCATCCGGGCCCGTGTCGAGCATGTATTTGGATATCAGGAAAACAGTATGGGCGGCAAGCTCATTCGGACAATTGGACTGGCCCGTGCTCGTGCCAAAATGGGAATGATGAATCTGGGTTACAACATGAAGCGGTTGGTGTACCTGCAAAGAAAGCAAGGCAGGGTAGTTGCGTCTATTGCATAGAAATCGCAATGAAAATTGCGATCAAACGCACAACATACATCAAACCCGCCCAGCAATAGACTCAAAATTTCCCGAGTAAATCAGTTTCAAGTCATGCTTCACTGAAATCCTGAATTATTCGAGGTGCCCTTAAGTAGATCTTGTAATAGATACACACATTCGGTTGGATATCGTCATCGTAATCGTTTTCCAGTCGTTGATCGATGCGCGCACCTAATGTTTGATTAATGTGCCACATGGCATCAGCCAGGCCTTCGCGATTACGCCCGGAAACATAGGAATAACCTAGTTCCCGCGCTCGCTGCAGTTGCCGCGTTTTCAGCTCACGCCCAATTCCTCGTCCGTGATAGTCCGGGTGAATTGCGGTATCAGCAGAGTAAAGTGTATTGCATTTGCCCCAATGGCTATCGGTATTCGCCCCCGTTACTTGTGGAAACTCTTCCAATGGCGCGCCAAAACAAAACCCAGCTATCTTGTCGTCATCTAACGCGACAATACAGGCACTCCTAGAATGGCAAGCAATGCGCTCTAATGTTTCAATGGTGTCTCGACGCGCCGCCTCGTACACGACGTTTTCTATCGCCTCAATTTGTTCCTCATACCGATGCCAATTCTGCGCATCGAGTGGTATGTAATTTAATCCCAATATCGTTTAAAGAAATCTATTCGTAAGAGTAGGTAGACAGTTCTGTTGACGCTTCACGCAGTAACGGCACAAAACTCCGTGCTTGCCCCAATGGCATACGCGATACCGGTGCATGCAAGGCCAAACCTGCATACATACGACCGCGATGATCTTTTACCGGCACGGACACGGCAATCATGCCCTGCATAAATTCCTCGTTATCAACGTCAATCTTTTCAGTACGAATCCTGCACAACTCGCCGAGCAATTCATCCCGATTGGTAAATGTATTTTTGCTATTGCGTTTCAGATCGAGCTGCTCAATCAAACGCCGTCGTTGCGCCGCGGGCAGACTGCTTAAATATGATTTACCACTCGCTTTGCAATGCAATGGCACTCGCGATCCGATTTTCAGTTGCACACGCAACGGCCAATGTGTTTCAACACGATCGAAATACAACATCGCGTTTCCATCGGGCAGTGAAATGTTGCACGTCTCGCCAATTTCTTTAGATAATTTTTCCAAAACCGAGTGTCGATGACGGTACTGTCAAGTTAGCAGGCGATCCGTAAAATTAGTGGTATGAAAAATACTACCTCTCTTTGATAGCGGCTATCACTATTCGCCAGAAATCATCAGTCTTGCGCTTTGGCGATATCATCGTTTCTGCCCCAGCTTTCGTGATGTTGAGGATTTGCTTGCGAAACGTGGTGTAACTGTTTCCCACGAATCCATCCGTAACTGGTGTAGAAAATTTGAATCAACATGTGCCCAATCGTTCGAGAAACGCCGTGGGAGACTCGATGATTCTTGGTATCTTGATGAGGTTTATATCATCACAGTCACGGGCGAACGACAAGCACCGAGCAGCGTGCGTGGCGTACCACCTTGGCCGCGGTGGAGCCGAGGAAATAATCCTGCAGTCCCGGGCGATGCGACGCAATGATGATGAGATCGGAGTCGACTTCCTCGGCCACATCGAGAATGGTCGAATAGGAATGGCCGGTACGTACGATCACGTCCATTTTGCGGCCGCTGGCATTGGCTACGGCTTTCAGTTCATCCTGCGCATCGGTGGTCGATTTCTGGATGATCTCCGTCGGAATGGCAACCGATGCCCAGCCTGGAATTTCCTCGACGACGTTGAGTAACACGATACGCGTGTCGTCAGAGGCGTGGTTCACGGCGAGGTCTATGGTGAGCTTCCCCTCGGCGATGTGGGCAATGTCGGTCGGTACCAGAATGGTTTTGTACATTTTGTTGTCCCCGTCAATCAGGTGCTTGTTTACTATGCGGTAAAGGGTACACGCGCGTCGTGATTTATATCAATCGTTGATTCAATCGACCGTCAGATTTGCAATTTTTTAAACGGTATTGCAATCAAATGACTACTTTTTCCCCAGAATCATGTCGGCTGCCTTCTCCGCAATCATGATTGTCGGCGCGTTGGTATTGCCGGACACAATTTCCGGCATGATCGACGCATCGGCGACACGCAAACCTTCGATTCCGTGCACCCGCAGTTGATGATCGACCACGGCCGCATCGTCGTTTCCCATCTTGCAGGTCGACGTCGGGTGGTAAATCGTCTGACTGTGGCGGCGCGCTGCATCGAGCAGTTCCTCGTCGCTCTGGAATTCGCGGCCTGGTACGTATTCGTCGATTACACAGTTTCGCAGAGAAGGCGCCTCGACAATACGGCGCGCGACCTTGATCCCGCCGATCGCAACCGCACAGTCGCGTTCGTCGGATAGATAATTCGGGTAAATTTTCGGGTAGGCCATCGGATCGCTGGATTCGACCACAACTTCGCCGCGACTGAACGGGCGCAGCTGGCATACCGAAGACGTGAATGCCGAAAACGGGTGCACACCGTCGCCGGGCTTGTCGGCCGAAAGCGGCTGCATGTGGAACTGGATGTCAGGACGCTGGACGTTATCGCTGGAGCGCGTAAAGATCGCAACCTGGCTCGCCGCCAGGGTCAAAGGCCCGGTGCGGGTCAGCATGTACTGCATGCCAACCATCATGCGTTTGAGCGGGTTGTTCAATTCATCATTGAGGGTGCGCTTATTGGTCCTGAAAACCAGGCGTATCTGCAGGTGATCCTGCAGGTTTTTGCCGACGCCGGGCAGCGCATGGCGCGTATCGATGCCGGCCTGTTGCAACCATGCCGGATCGCCGACACCGGAATTTTGCAGGATTTGCGGTGAATTGATCGCACCAGCGCTGAGAATGACTTCGGCGCCGGCGTTCGCAGTCTTGTGTTCGTCCCCGCGCCGGTAGTTGACCCCGGTGACGTGTTTGCCGTCGAAGGCGAGGCTGGTGACCTGGGCGCGGGTCACCACGCTAAGGTTGTCGCGGCCCTTGGCGGGGCGCAGGAAACTTTTCGCGGTACTCCAGCGGAAGCCGTTATACGCGGTTTGCTGGAAATAACCGACACCCTCTTGCTGGCTGCCGTTGTAGTCTTCGTTCAGCGGAATGCCGATTTCGGTCGCGGCCTGAATGAAATGTTCGGCAATGGGGCGCCGCAGACGCAGGTCCGACACCTTTTGCAACCCACCCACACCGTGAAACTCGTCGGCGCCACGATCATTGTCTTCCGATTTCTTGAAGTACGGTAGTACCTCTTGAAAACTCCAGCCAGGATTTCCCAGATCGGCCCAGCGATCGTAGTCCTCGGATTGGCCGCGCGCGTAGAGTAAACCGTTGAGTGCGCTGGAACCACCAAGCACTTTACCGCGTGGCCATTGCAGCTGGCGGTTGGCAATGCCAGGATCGGGTTCGGTCATGTAACACCAGTCGAATGCCGGGTTGTGCATGGTCTTGAAATAACCAACCGGAATGTGCAACCACGGGCTTAAGTCCCTGCCGCCGGCCTCGAGTAACAGCACCTTGTGCGCCGGATTTGCCGACAGCCGATTGGCGAGCACGCAGCCCGCCGATCCGGCGCCAACGATGATATAGTCGAATTGATCCATGAGTCCCTTATCGTTATTCGGTTAGGCTCGACAATACAATAAACAACACTAAAAAAGAACAAATTTTCTCATTTAAGGCACTTTGACGGGTCTGTTAGGTCGCTCTATTCTGAATAACGCCATCAAGTTCAGTTGTATGGGTGCCGACCTGAGGCGCAGCAAGGCCAAATTTATGTATATTTAGCTCTGTTACTTAATCGAAAAAAGCTGTATTATCGAGACTGGGAGTCTCATTTAAGCTAAATTTTGGCGATTTCCCACATTCAACTGAGGTCGGATCGCCGGCCCAATAAGCGCCGGGGCGTTGCCTTCAGCCTCGCGACGCGTAACATGGCGAAGGCTTTCTTAACAAGAGGAGTAGATATGTTGAAACTAAAATATGTAACTACCTGTGCAACAGCCTTGGTGCTCATGGCGTCTTCTGCCATGGCGGCTGACAAGGTCTTGCGTATCCAGTCGGTGCTACCCAATACGGCTGACGAAGTCGTTATGTTGAATGAGTTCGGTAATGATGTAGCAGCTTTGACTAACGGATCACTCACCATCGAAGTGCTGCCGGCAGGTGCTGTTGTTGGACCGCGAGACATCATGGATGCCGTTGACGCGGGGCTCGTTGAAGGCGGTTTTGCCTGGACACACTATTGGGGTGGCAAGCACGTTGCGGCTAACCTGTTCGGTGCGCCTGTTGCGGGTGCTGGTGTCGGTCTCGATAACATGGCGTTCCTGAGCTGGTTCCAGTACGGCGGTGGCAAAGAACTGTACGATCGCCTGTGGGACGAAATGGGTGTGAACGTCAAGGGATTCATGCTGCAGCCAGTAGGTCCTGAGGCACTCGGCTGGTTCCCAAAGCCGATCACGTCGATGGATGATTTCCGTGAAATGCGCTTCCGTGCTCCTCCGGGCATGGTTGGTGCCGCATATGCTGAAATCGGTGTTCCGGCGGTTGCCATGGGCGGCGGCGATATCCTGCCGGCGCTTGAGAAAGGCACGATCGACGCAGCAGAATGGTGTTGCCCCAAGCCAGACTCGGTCTTCGGTTTCCAGAAAGTGCTCAAGCACTACTACCTCCAGGGTCTGCACCAGGTGACCGTGAACGCGGACATGTATGTGAATCGCGATTTCTACGACTCGCTGACTGACCTTGAGAAGAAAGCACTGGAAGTGGCGGCAAACGCGTCTTTGTCAAAGTCCATGTCCTACCGTATCTATGAGAACGGCAAAGCGCTGAAAGATCTGACGGATAACCACGGCGTTATTCTGGAAGATACCCCAGCGGATTACTTTACCGAGTATATGGCGGCAGCTAAGAAGTCGCTTGAAGCCGCTGCGGCAGAGAATGAGTTCTTCGCCGAAGTATGGCAGTCGCAAAAAGATTTCGCTGACACCGTCGTACCTTTCTGGGCTGGCGCTCAGACCTCAAACGCAAGTTTGGGTCGCGCACACGCAGACACACTCAAATAGTACAAGTAGTACGTGACTTCTTGGCGAGGCCCGTCAGGGTCTCGCTTCGAAGTTGCTTTAAGGAAGGGCCTTGGCCCAGTACAAATAATGAGAGCTCAAAACGAGTTCAAACCTAACGAGGAGAAGCGGCATGGCAGAAGAAGAGGTAAATCCAGAAGAACTCGAGGTTGCCGATGAACTAATTGCAGAACGACGTGCTGAGGCACCGGGTGAAACGCCAGAGGATATGACGGCCTGGCAACGCCCGATTACGGCAGCCATTGACGTCCTCAACCATCGCGCGGGCCAGATTATTGCCCTACTCATGGTGCCGCTGATTGCAGTTGTGGTGTTAGAAGTCTTTTCGCGCAACTCCTTCGCAATCCTGCAAGATGCAGGGTTCGAAAATTTCGCCCGGGCCATTGGACTTGGCCCCACACTCTGGGTGTATGACACCAGTCGAATGTTAGCCGGCGTGCTCTTCATGGCGGCTGCGGGCTATGGTCTGATGCGTGGGGTTCATATCCGCGCCGACTTCCTTTATCGAAACTGGTCAGCAAAGACGCAAGCGACAGTGGATGCAACACTGTACCTCTTGTTCTTTATTCCTTCGATGATCTTCTTCACCGTTATTGCCTCAGAGTTCTGGTGGCTGGCCTATTCAACAAATGAAACCATGCAGATCGACAGTGCTTGGGGTCCACTTTTGTGGCCCGCGCGTTTGGCCATGCCGATAGGTGGCTTGCTCTTGTTGCTGCAAGGCATCCCTGAGATTTTCCGTGCATTTCACAAGATGGGTAAAGAGCGAGAGCGTTGGTTCGTCCGGGCCTTGCCTGTCTATTTAATCGCGTTGACCTGGCTCGTTCTGGCCGTCTTCAATCCAGACGTGGTACCCGGTGGCGAATGGTTTTCTAAACTCATGTCTGCCCGCCCAGACATGGACAAGGCTACTATCGGATTGATCATGTTGGGCGCCATGCTGTTCGTGATCTTTATCGGCTTTCCCATCTCGTTCACGTTGATCTTCCTTGCTTTTGTCTTCGGTATTTGGGGTTCCAACTTCAAGCTGACAACGCTGTTGATGACGCTGAACACCAACTCCACCATGTTAAACGATCAGCTCATGGCGGTGCCGCTTTTTGTCCTGATGGGGATTATCATGGAAGCGGCGGGCTTAATGGATCGGCTGTTTGCATCGATCCAGATGATCATGGCGCGGGTCCGCGGCGCGCTGTTCATCGCCGTGTTGATCGTATCCACAATTTTTGCAGCGGCGACCGGCATCGTGGGCGCTTCTGTGACCCTTCTTGGGATTATGGCTGGTGCGACCATGAGTCGGTCCCGCTATAACGTCCAACTTGCAGCAGGAACCATCACGGCCGGCGGTACGTTGGGCATTCTGATCCCGCCCTCAATTATGCTGATCGTCATGGGACCGGTTCTGGAAGTCTCAACCCTCGACCTGTTCCGTGCAGCCTTTATTCCCGGTGCCCTGCTGGCGTCCCTTTACCTGCTTTACACGCTTGGACGCTGCTGGTTGAATCCAGACCTCGGGCCAATTTTGGCAGAAGAGGACCAACCCAAAACCTCTGCTTTCTACGGTGCGGAAGTGGCGCTGATCTGCCTCGGCGTTTTGACGGTTTGCCGTGTCTTTGGACTTGGGTTGAGCGGTGCATTTGGCGGTGTGATTCCGTTTGGCGGCTTGATCGCTTTAGTCGTTACCTGTGCCATAGCCTACGCCGCATACCGACGGTTGAGTGTACTCAGGATCGTCGCTCCGATCGCGGTGCTCTTCCACCTCTATATGATTGTTGCGAATACGGGCGAGGGCGGTGGCCTGCCGATCTGGTCGATCGTCTTTGCTGCATTCACCGTGCTTCTGGCGTACTTGGGTCGGCCGATTTATAGCGCTGCAGCTGAGAGTGAGTTTCAATTCTCGGCGCTCTGGGATGAGTTCTTCAGAGGACTCATGCCTCCGACGATCCTGATTTCTTTTGCTTTGGGGTCGATTCTCCTCGGCTTGGCAACACCGGCTGAAGCCGCGGCGATGGGTGCGTTTGGTGCCATCTTGTTATCTATCGGTTACCGCAAGTTCAGCTTTCCCAGTTTCTTTGACAGCTTGATCAAAGCCCTGGAGATCACGGTTTTGATCATGTTCCTGGTTGCCGCATCGAACTTCTTTGGCGCCGAATTCAGTGCTTTGGGCACGCCGAAAATGTTGACCGAGTTGCTACTAGGTCTCGACATGTCGCCATACCTGATACTGATATTGATCATGGCATTGATCTTCCTGCTCGGATGGCCGCTGGAGTGGGTGCCCATCGTTTTGATCGTTGTGCCAATTTTGCTGCCATCGGTAGAGGCGTTGGATATTTACGGACTGGCTCGATACGACCTGATGGTCTGGTTTGGCATTCTGGTGGCGGTGAACCTGCAGACAGCCTGGCTATCCCCACCCGTGGCCTTGTCAGCCTACTTCTTGAAGGGGGTCGTGCCGAATTGGGATCTTAAGGATATCTACCTTGGGATGATGCAGTTCATGGGAATTCAACTCATTGGTCTCATCTTGCTGTTTATCTTCCCGCAAGTGGTGCTTTGGTTACCCAAAGTAATGTCTGGTGGGTAAATCATGCTGCAACTCCTTCAATCTATCGTTGTCATGGGCAAGCGCCCGACTCGCTGATATCTTTCCTGGCAAAGGTCAGCACATATGAAACGCGAACGCGGCTCCACGATCGAGCGGGTGCTTGATATTCTCGACACCGTCGCCGCATCGACGAAGCCGCTTAGCGCAACCGAGATCAACGAGGCGCTGAATCTGCCCAAGGCAACCGCGCACCGGCTTTGCGCCAAACTCGAAGCGCGGGGATACCTGCTCAAAAGAATCGATGGTAAAAGTTATCAGGCCGGCAATCGCCTGTTTGATGTTGCTGTCGGCGTCCTGGCCAACTCTCGTTTCGGTGCCACACGCCACGCAATACTGACCGAACTGTCAGAAAAAGTCGGTGAAACCTGCAATATCGCCTACCCTGATGGTCTGTACATGGCCTATTCCGATCGCGTTGAAACCAAGGAACCTTTGCGACTGCAATTTTCAATCGGGATGCGGGTTCCACTTTACTGCACCGCGAGTGGGAAACTTTACCTGAGTACGCTACTAAAACCCCGACGCAAGGCGGTAATCAATAAGCTAAGCCTTGAGGCTCGCGCAAAAAACACGATTACCAATCCCGACATGCTGCTCGCCGAAGTCGATAATATCGAGCGACAACAGTTTTCGATCGACAACCAGGAGTTTTATGATGATGTTGTCGCCATCGCGGTACCTATCAAGGATAAGCGAGGCAGATTTTATAGCTCGCTCGCAATCCAGGCTCCGGCGTCGCGTATCTCCATCAATCAAAGTGAACGCTACCTACCATTGTTGCGTGAGGCCGCCAACGATTTAGCGATGTTGGCCGAAGACGACTAACAGGGAAAATTCCAGACAAACCTGGCAGGTATTGATAACTTAACTTCTGCGGACTCGATTAATCTATCGTCGAATATCAGGCTACTGCCTCTGAACATCGATTAAACACATCTCGCCGAAGGAATCGATAGTGCTCAGCAGAAACTAAATTGCGGCCAAGATTGAATAGGTTGAACACAGCTGCGTGGATACCCAAGAATCGTTGAGCCTGGCGTGCCGATTTAAATCGTCGCATCCCTCGTTCTCTAACTCGAGTAGGTTGATGCAATAGTTCTGCCCGATCATTGGCATACTGTGCTGTATCATGAATAGTGTCTGGAATGAGTTCTCGGTGTGCAACACCATAGCTTCTCAATTTATCTGTCACGATTTTCCTTGGCTCGCTACGATGCGTTTTTAACGGTCGCCTAAAGAACCGCTTGGCAGCATTCCCATCTCTGCGACATTGGAGAAACACATCCACGACCTCATCGTCTTGATCAACCGCTCGCCACAAATAGTGCTGCTTGCCGTCAATCTTCACGAACACCTCGTCGATATAAAAAGTATCACCGTAACCTTGGTGCTTACGCCTCAATCGCTTGACGTACTTGGGACCACATTTTATACACCATCGGCGGATTGATTCATAACTGGCAACTATTCCTCGCTCGGCGAGTAAATCCTCGATATCTCGATGACTGAGGTTGAAGCGGTAGTAGAGCCAGACTGCATAACTAATAATTTCAGAGGGAAATCTATGGCGTTTGTATATATTCATCCCTTGATTATCTACTATCCCTCGTTAAGTTGTCAGTACCCTCCATAGTGCTCTAATATTGCCAGTGATAAAAATTAAGCATTTGAACGACTCAGCTCTTGACTGAACCAAAAATTTTTGCCGAGAGAGAACAAATGTTTGAATGGGTTACAAATCCGGAAGCTTGGTTGGCATTAGCAACACTGACCGCTTTAGAGATTGTATTGGGCATTGACAATATTATTTTTATTTCAATTGTTGTAAGCCGCCTACCTAAAGATCGTAGAAACTCCGCAAGGATAATCGAGTTAGCGTTGGCAATGGTCACGCGGATTTTGCTTTTGTTGTCACTGGCCTGGACGACCGTTTTGCAAACAATCGAGTTGAAGTTTCGCACGAACATACACGAGCGCAGGAGCGGCAAATGCGACGATTTAAATCTTCTGGCCAGGCACAACAATTTTTGTCTGTCCATAGTCAGGTAAACAATCTTTTTCAGATTGGTAGACATTTTAATCAGTGCTGAGAACTATAGAAGACTGAGAAATCGGTCGTTTAGTATTTGACGAATGCTTACGTGCGTCTGCTAAATGAGAATGTACCAAATTGTAGGTATTTTTTGGCTTTCTTCTTGTTAACTTGACAGTACCAAATTTATCTTTCCAGATGCCTGATATCAAACCTCAGTACGACTACATCATTGTCGGCGCGGGTTCGGCCGGTTGTGTTTTAGCCAATCGGCTCTCCGCCGACTCGCACAATAAAGTTTTACTATTAGAAGCGGGAGCGCCGGATCGTTATCCCTGGATACATATTCCAGTGGGTTATTTCAAAACCATGCACAATCCGAAAACGGATTGGTGTTACACAACAGAGCCTGATCCTGGTTTAAACGGTCGCAGTATCAAGTGGCCACGTGGCAAAGTGTTGGGTGGGTCGAGCTCGTTAAACGGTTTGCTTTACGTGCGTGGCCAAGCACAAGACTATGACGAATGGGAATCTTTGGGTAATCCCGGGTGGTCGTATGAAAACGTATTACCTTATTTCATTAAGTCTGAGGACCAGGAACGCGGCGCCAACGAATATCACGGTGTGGGCGGCCCGTTAAAAGTCTCCAATATGCGTATTCGTCGTGATGTCTGCGATGCGTATATCGAAGCGGCCCAGGAAATCGGCATTCCGGCCAACGACGATAGCAACGGCGCCCAACAAGAAGGCGCCGGTTATTTTCAACTGACGGCTTACAAGGGCCGCCGCTGGAGTACCGCTGTTGGTTATTTAAAACCGGCCAAAAAACGTCCTAATCTCGATGTAGTCACTCGCGCGTTGGTACATCGCATTGTACTGGAATCAAAACGCGCTAAAGGGGTGAAATTTGCTGTTGGCAGTGACCTAAGAACCGTGAATGCCGTTCGCGAAGTTATTCTTTCTGCAGGTGCCATCGGTTCACCACAAATTTTGCAACTCTCCGGTATTGGTGACGGCAATACTTTGCAAGGGTTGAATATTGACGTTGAACAGGACTTGCCAGGTGTAGGAAAAAATCTGCAAGATCATTTACAAATTCGTGCGATGTATCGCTGCACCAGACCGACGTTAAACAACGAAGTCAATAACCCCTTTCGACGCATGCTCATGGGCGTTGAATATCTGTTGTTCCGCACGGGCCCGATGACCATGGGTGCCAGTCAATTGTGTATATTCTGCAAGACTCGACCGGAACTTGACCGGCCCGACATTCAATTTCACATTCAACCCTTAAGCGCCGATAGTCCAGGCGAAGGTCTGCACAAATACGCTGCTTTTACATCTTCTGTCACCCAACTACGGCCACAAAGCCGCGGTGAGATAAGGCTAAAGTCACCGAATCCTATGGACTACCCTGCCATTCATCCGAATTACCTTGCGTCGGAGTATGACGGCGAAATAGCTATTGCGGCCATGAAAGTGTCCCGTGATCTGATTAAAACCAAAGCACTATCGCCTTTCGTAGCGGAAGAATTGGATCCAGGACCGGACGTGGTGACAGATGATGAATTACTCGACCACGCACGCAATACCGCGACCACCATTTATCATCCCGCTGGCACCTGTAAAATGGGGCCATCAGATGATGCAACTGCCGTTGTTAGTTCGCAGTTACGTGTGCATGGAATGGAAAATTTACGTGTCGCCGATGCGTCAATTATGCCGACCATCACATCAGGCAACACCAATGCACCGACCATTATGATCGGAGAGAAAGCGGCGGATATGATTCTAAACGATACAAACTAAACCATGACCACCGTCACGCTTTCCATCGATGATGTTACAGAACTTACGTTAAACGCACTATTAGCCAGCAACACCAACAAAAACAATGCACGTTCTGTTGCCGAATCGGTAGTTGCTTCCGAGCTGGACGGTATTCATAGTCATGGCCTGGCGCGTTTGCCGACATACTGCGAACACGCGCGTTGCGGCAAGATCGATGGCAACGCAACGCCTTTCATGGCGAAAGACAACGGTGCAGCATTAACCGTGGACGCGAAGGACGGTTTCGCCCATCCTGCTATCGATCTTGGTTTTGAACATCTGATACTACGTTCCAAAGAACTCGGTGTAGTGGCATTAGGCGTTATCAATTCTTATAACTGTGGCGTATTGGGTTATCACACCGAGAAGCTGGCCAATAGTGGATTGGTAGCGCTGGCCTTTACCAACGCCCCAGCATCGATTGCACCGTACGGCGGTGTTAAAGCCGTATTCGGAACGAATCCCATTTCCTGCGCAGTGCCGGGTGACAACAACGAAGCCGTTTTCGTTGTTGATCAATCTTCCAGCGTGGTTGCTAAGAGCGAAATTATTGTACATGCCAACAACAACGAACCTATTCTCGAAGGCTGGGCATTAGATAAAGACGGTAATCCTACCACCGATCCAAAAACCGCGTTGGGCGGCACCATGGTTCCGGCAGGCGGATACAAAGGCGCGGGGCAAGCGCTGATTGTTGAAACCATGGCGGCGGCGTTAACCGGCGCTACGTTAAGCATCAACGCCAGTTCCTTCGCCGATAATACCGGTGGCCCAACCCGCACAGGGCAGTTCTTTGTTGCCATCAACCCCGACCATTTTGGTGGTGACGCTTATCGTGATAACATGCAAACTTTGATTGAAGCCATCACATCGCAACAAGGCGCACGCTTGCCCGGACAACGGCGTATACAGGCGCGGAAACGCATACGAAAAGAAGGTGCTACAATCAAACAAGCGTTATATGATAAATTGCAAATGTATTGCGAAAGCCCTGTTTGATCCCCATAACCAATCATAGTACTAATCGATTTATCGTGAGCAACACATTCGCGGCTAAAGTCGTTCCTACCCGTCAATTGTGGGTCTTTGTAGGAGCGAGCTTGCTCGCGAAAAACCAAAACCTCCTTCAAATCCCCATTTGAATTTTATACCAAAACTTCGCAAGGCCTGGGAAGACAACAACTCTCTGGTATGCGTCGGCCTCGACCCTGATCCAGCACGCTTTCCAGGTGAATTAAAAAATCGGACGGATAAAATATTCGCGTTCAACAAAGCAATCATTGACGCCACTCACGATCTGGTGTGCGCATTCAAACCGCAGTTCGCCCACTATGCGTCGTGCGCAGCCGAAGATCAACTGGAACAGACGATAAGTTACATTCACGACAACTACCCGGATGTTCCTGTTATCCTGGATAGCAAACGAGGCGACATTGGCTCCACTGCGGAACACTACGCAGAAGAAGCGTTTGAGCGATATACTGCAGACGCGGTAACGGTCAATCCCTATCTTGGCAAGGATTCGGTTCAACCGTTTCTCGATTATGCAAATAAGGGTGTTCTGGTCTTATGTCGAAACTCCAATCCCGGGTCAGCGGAGTTTCAGAATCTAAGCCTTGAGGGACTTCCCTTGTACCAGCATGTTGCATCAAAGGTTGCGAACAAGTGGAACGATAATGGCAATTGCCTGTTGGTCGCGGGCGCTACTTATCCAGAAGAGCTGGGCGAAATCCGTAAGCTCGTTGATGACATGCCTATTCTGGTTCCTGGTATAGGTGCGCAAGGCGGTGATGTCGCTGCCATTGTCAAGAATGGTTGCACCGCCGATGGAACCGGCCTCATTATCTCTTCTTCCCGCGCGGTGCTTTATGCTAGTTCAGATGACGATTTCGCACAAGCAGCACACGATGTGACCGTTAAACTGCGCGATGAAATTAATGCACATCGTGTATTACGAAAACGTTTTTTAGTGAATCAGTCTTGATCGTATAGGTGTTCTCGGCGAGCTGATATTTCTTCATATAGTCGGCGATACTGCCAAAAGTCGAAGTCATGAACGCCCCCTCGTGATCGTTCACCGCGATTTCTTTGCTAAACATCCCGCCGACCATCACCGCTAAGGGATTCTTTCGTATCCGATAGGGTTCGTAGTATTCACGTATTGTTTGTTTAATGCGCGGGATGTCCCTGGTGTCGTAAATAGCAGCATGCATGACATTAAGGATAAATTCCGTGCAATTCTGATACTTGTTGTTAAACGGATTCGACATGACCGAGTAATGCGAATTATGCAAATCGCGCCAGGAGTTGTTTACAATCATTTCCAATAACTCACGCTGAAGTTTTTTGTGGGGAATAATAATACCCGCTTTTAACTCTTGAGCACCGAGAAAAAAATCCAGCATATAGTCTTGCACCAGCTCGCTCTCATTGAGTCGATCCGTTTTTTGATAAAGGTTGTATGTCGCATAGCCCTGTAGGGTACGGTCGTCGGTTGTTTCTATCTTCGAATAGACCGCTAAGCCTACATGGGTAAATTCCACACCGGGCGGAAGTCCGTCACGCGGTCGCCCTGCTCTCGCCACTAACGCGACGATTGCGCCGTTTTCCGCCAGTGATTGCTCGACACTTTTTGCAAACGCAGCAATCCGTTCGATAGCGAACGGCCTTTGGGTGGCCGCTCGGCTACTGCCGATTTCGGCGGCCGCCCAACCAGGCATTACTAACAGAAGTAATAGCCACCTGCGCATTTTCTACTCCTCAAATAGCGCAACATTCGGCGCCGGACCCGTCGTAATAGGTTCTGCAGCCAACGGTAAGGGTTCGCTGGAAAATTCCCATAAGGATTCACCAATTTGGCCGCTAAAGGTGGGCGCTTTTGCCACCGCTAAAAACGGTAAGGACACGACGGCAGCGGCTGCTTGTACGCTGGCACCTCCGGAATGTGCAACGGCATTAACCGAATGCTCTGCGCCTTGGCTCAATGTTTCAGCGGGTCCGCCCGCAAACGCTTGTGGCCCACCGAAACCCAACAACAAGGTGCCGGCAATAACGCAAATAGTTTTTTTCATGACTGTCTCCTATTGATTTATGGAGACTGCGAGTCTAAGGAAGTCAAACGTCAAGACAACAAAAACACTCGTTGTCGCGACAAACGCGACGCCAAGTATTACAACACGCTACTTTTTAGAAGCTAATCACCGACGAACCAATACAAAGACTGATGAATCCGAATTCGTTTGAAACGGCCGACATCGAGAAGCCAACTAGTCGTCCCTGAAGTATTCACTAATTTGCGATGAATAGAGTCTGCAATCGCAATCTGTTAATTTTTTCATCTGTCGACAAGTACTTTTCGCAGGCACAATAAAACCAAGCCAACAGCTTGGCTAGATTGTAAGCGGCTGCTGCGAGCACGACATTGGCCTGATCACCGGCATTGCCCTTGAGATAATTTCTCCCCAACCGGTGGTCTGATTTAAGATGGCCAATAGTCGGTTCAATCGCTGCCCGTCGTTTCATCCATTTGCGTACACTGGCGCTGGCACGTTTGGGTATTTTTCCAACAATGTGGACCCGGGTTTTACCCCTCATGCCATGACCACGATAACCCTGGTCACAATAGGCGTTTTGAGCGGTGATGCCCGTTAAGGCGTGTGTTTGTTGTAATGCCGCCTGCAGGGTATGACCATCGTAGGGGTTGCCCGGTAGTGACTGTGCACCGATCAGCCAATTGCCTTTTGAGGTGGTGACCAACGACGCTTTGTTACCAAACTCATAGCGTTGGTGTGCTTTGCCCTTGGCAATACACCGCACATCGGGTTCATGCACACTGTACAGCTTATTGGTGTCATGGCGTTGTTGATCGAACAGGCGCTTGGCTTGCAGCAATAGGGGTTGCAGGGACTGATCATCACTATCATATTTACGCTCAATATCGCGCATCACGCGGCCCAAATAGGTCTTGAGTTTGCGGGTTTGTTTCGCCGCGCGCCTCATCTGACGAGCATTGGCGTAGCGGCTTTGCAGGATGAACGCCTTGTGACCCACCCGCCGATAGCTTTGACGCAAACGGATACCACGTCGCTGCGCCTGTCGAACCAGCGTTTTGCGCATCTTGTGATACAACCGCGCATCGGTGGGGAATGCAATGGCCTTCTCCTGCACTGTGGTATCCACGTTCACATGCTTGAGTGCTGTCGATTTTAACGCACGGGTGCGCAGCGCCACGTCGATCGTTTCGGCCAATAACACATCGAGCTTATCGCCCACCCGTTGGCGCCACTTCACTAAGCTGGTGGGGTGCAGTGGTAGGTCGTGCTGTAGGTGATCAAAACCACAAAAGTACTGCCAATACGGGTTCTCCACCCAACGCTTAACCACGCTCTCGTCGCTTTCGTTGAACGTGTACTTCAGATAATGCAATCCCACCATTAATCGGGTCGCTAAGGGGGGTTGACCGGGACCAGAGGCGTAAAGTGCTTCGACTTCGCGCTCAATCCGATCCCAATCGATATGTTCCGCCAATCGGCATAATGGGTGGGATAAATTCAGAATCTGAGATAGGCGAGCGCGAAATAAATCCGGGTGATTATCAGGCTTTTTGGGCTTCATCTTTTGCCAGCTTTTGCATCCATTTGATCATTTTCTTGCAATTTATTTTATCAAATTGACTATCCTTTCTCTTTATTTTTAACAACTTGTCAATTCTTCAGGGTCGACCAACTAGACTTGGGGGAGCGACGCCTCGTCGCGATAAACTTGGCACTAATGATTTAATCGCCACGGGGTGCATCTCCCACAAACGGTGTTTAATACTCCGATAGTTCCGTGGAAACGTTCACCTACGCGATTTCCCAAACTCGATTGCAATTATTTCAACAAAAATTCGAAACCGTATTTCTGTTCCCATTTCTCGAAAAAAATACGATTCAACTTAATCGACGCTTTGTTGTTCGACCAATCGTAGAATGACGGATAATAAGCGCGAAGAATTGGATCGCCCTTGTCTTCGTCTTGCCAAAATCCAAGATAAGGTGTTTGCTCCTCTTCTTTGACGATCTGTGCTGTTTTTAAGACACCGGTTTTCAAATGTAAATGACTACGCGCCTCCCCCGATGGCTCTTCTCGATGATAAATGGCCAACCACCCGCCGGATTCTGATAAATACAAATCTTGTCCGTGCAACTCCATGGCACCAACGGGTGAATCCAGCATAAACATACCACCACGGTTAACAAACTCCACAGCGAGTTTAATCAATTCCACGTCAGTCATTCGAGTCACCACCGCCGGCGCCTTTGACACGGGATTCTTCACTTGCAGGGACCAAGGATTTTCTGGCGGTTTCCAAAACTAAGTGCCATTGTTCCTCATTGACTTCAAGGCCATTTTCGATAGCTTGTTTTTCCTGTTGATGTAAGCTATCGAACGACCATTTTTCGTTTGCGTTTTTTGTGTCGAAAGTCAAACTTGCGACCCGTTGTAGTTTGATTTGCCAATCAGATTGAGGGGATTCACGTGTATTGGAATTCATAGACACGCAGCCATTTACGGTATCCACTGTAATATGTGTTGAACTCTCCGCGTCGGTACCGACCAACTGCCAAGTGTGTCTGGAATCCGCATACTTTAGTATCAAAGGCAGGAACAGTATCGCCTGACTACAATGATTCATTACAATTTCGTTCGTTTCATCTTCGTTTCCCCTACTTCGCACCAAATCAAATACACTGGGAATGACGGCGATTCCACAACATTGAGAACAATCGACAACACCGTTTTCATCAATACTGATAGTCTGGGGAAAAGGCCCCTTTGTCCGGCATTTTGGAACGCGTGAGAAAAGCTTTAGACCTTCAAATTGATGAATCTCCAGCCAAGCAATAATGAATGCACCCTCTTCGTCCGCACCATGGGGGAAACCTAATCCACGAAATGCATTACGGCATTTGATGTGTAGTTCGTTGAGGGATATTTTCAATGGGTGTTCGCTTCACGGTTGACCGGGGATACAAGGAAATGCCCAATCGTCGGCATCGGCACGGTCCAACTCGTCGGCCAAAGGTGCGCCTTGAAATAATGTAATGCGGGTCCAACGGTCGGATTTCGGGTCGAATTTGCTCGCGCCAAAAGTGGCCAGCTTGCAACGTAGAATATCGATGGGCAGGCAATCGCGGGCAATGGTATTGTCCCGAATCTCGCCATAAGGAAAACGGCAAATCGTTTGGACACGTGCTACAACACCTCGATAACGAGGATGGCGTAGCAAAAACTCCGCAGTCGATTGTTGTAACTCTGCGCCAGTCATTGCCGCTAACTCGTTATAAAGACGCGACACCCGCCGGCCAACGTCTAAGGGTTGTTCCAGTTCCGCTCCCGGTTCTCGACAACGTTCACCCAGACGAGGTTCTTCCTTTTCTTCCGATGCATACCAGAAATAATGACTGTTGTCGGGTAAATCGTAGTCGATGCCCAACGCCCATGTATATTCCTTTTCAATAACCGCTTTGAGTTCGCGCATATCCATGCGCGGGTCGATCTCAAAACGGTCATCGCCTCCCATATAGTTCTCCAAATCATCGACTTGCTGTGGATACAACTCGATGATCAGGCTGACCAATAACTCCTGGAACTCCAAACCGCAGTGTTGTTCGGCCCAGCCAATGAAACGATTCCAAAGCCCCGGGTCTTCATACGCCTCAGCATTGTCCGCCAGGTAATCGATAAAACTTTGAATGTTAGCGACCAATTCCTCATTTTTTTGCTGTTGTATCCGGTCGCCGGTTTTAATTTCGCTAAAGTGACACCGCGCCCGTTCCAGTAACTCGCCAAAACGAGCCACGTCTTGCCGTGATGCGGGCATAACACGGACACGTGCTAATGCGGTCTCTCGGCACAAAAACCATTGGTGAATCAAACCAGGATGACTCATAAGGAATGGAGCCATACCGAGACCGGTCGAATTTCCAACCCCAAGCAAACGTTTAACATTGCGATGCAGAGCGACGGCCTGCTGCGGATTCCTCCGACGCGCAACATACTCAACCAAATCGAAAGCCAGGTGGCGCGACAGATAAACCACCAACATCTGCGCGCGGAACGGTTGACAAAACGGACCGTCTTTATCCAACCTACCGAAATCAGCGATCCCAAACTTGCCGTTGCCGTAAACCGCAGTCGTACGCATCAGGTAACCGACACCCGCCAGCTTTTGCAAGTCCGGTTGTTCGCCTTTAGCGAGACATTCAATCGTGTAATCAAATAATCGAACGCTTTTATTCGCCCGGCTTAAGACCAGATCACGCACGCAAAAGCGACCGGCTTCCTGGACATTGACATTGACGCGCAGGCGATCGATTTCCGTCGCATCCGGCGCCCCTTCGACCAATGCGAACGTCGTATCCCATTTTTCCGCAATGACACGGTCGGTCCGGTCCGCCGCATCCAGATAATTCGAGAAAACGACAAAAGAATACCGACCATGGGGTGTATCGATTGCATAAACAATCGTGCCATAGCCATTTTCATCCAGCTTAAATACATCGGTCGTGATGCGCCATTGCTCGCGCGCCATTTGCCGGATCAAGCTGCGCACGAAACTGATTCGCGTTTGATGAAACGCGCCCAAACGCTTCAAACGCATCACTTTAGATGGCGGTCTTAAATCCGCAATGGCTTCAGATTCATTCGAATCTTTAATGTGGACAGACATTACGCCGCGACAGGTAAAAAAGATGATTCAAAAAATCGCAACCAGTTAAGCCCCATCACTTTGCGGATATCGTATTCGGTGAATCCGCGATTGCGCAGCCCGGTTTCGATGTTTGAGTAGTGCATACTGTTCTGAAACCAATGCGGTTGCGCAGGCCAACCCGCGTTCGACGCGGAACCTTCGCCAAAGTCCACCTGCTTGCTCCAGCGCCCAGTTCGCATCCATTCGACTACCGAATCCGGTTGATTCTGGCACAGGTCGGAACCGATGCCGATTCGATCGATACCCATCAACTCGGCGGTTTTTTCCACCATAATACAAAAATCCTGCAACGTACACTGTGGGCCATTTTTTAAGTGAAAAGGGTAAAGACTTAATCCCAACATGCCCTTGCTTTCGCCCAGCGCTTTCAAGACAGCATCGGATTTGTTGCGCAATGCAGCGTGAAAGAATGACGGGTTTGCATGAGTGATGGCGATGGGACGTTGTGACAACTCAATTGCCTCCAGAGTCGACCGTTCTGCGCTATGCGACATGTCAATCACCATACCTACGCGATTCATTTCCTGAATCACTTGCTTACCAAACCGCGTAATACCGGGGTCATTTTCTTCATAACAACCTGTCGCCAACAGGCTTTGATTGTTATACGACAGTTGCATAAAGCGTACGCCCAACGTATGGAAGATCTCAACTAACATATAGTCGTCTTCAACAGGCGAACAATTTTGAAAACCGAAGACAACACCGGTTTTGTTCTCCTCCCGTGCACGATGAACGTCCGACGCGGCGCGCACCGGCGTGATCAAGTCATCGTGTTGCTCAAATCGATTGTTCCATTGACCAATATTGATCAGCGTCTCGCGACAGGTTTCGTGATAAGCGATAGTGACATGCACGCAGTCCAATCCACCCTCGCGCATTTGCTCGAATATGGAACGATCCCAATTGGAATATTGCAGAGCGTCGATGACAATCGAATAGTCGGACATATCTATTTCATCAATCTCGTAGGGCGCAATATATTGCGCCCTACGCAGGTTTATTGGTTTTTGTCACTAACATCAACCCTGATGCCCAGTTGATACAAACCGATTCTAGACTAGTTTTGCTCTCCAAGTCCTCAATCAGTCTCGGTACTTTTGGCGCATGGCCATCCGGCCAGCTATCTTGTGGCAGAAGATCGTCAATAATATAAAGTCCACCGGCGGATAATATATCCAGCGCCAAATCCAGGTGTGAAAACTTTCCTGGCCACGCATCGGCGAAAATAAAATCAAATTGCTTACTTTGATTTTTCTCTAACCATAACGCACCATCTTCACATATAAACTCAACGCGTGGATCGTTGCCCAAATGTTTGCATGCAATTCGCTGTACTTCTTTATCATTATCTACCGATGTTAATGACGACGAGTCATCCATTCCGTCCAGAATCCATGCGGTGGACAATCCGGTTCCTGTCCCGAGTTCCAGAAATCGACCGTTTGGTTTTGATGCAGCCAGCGTCCTGAGAAACGTGCCGGTTTTTGGCTCCGAAACCATACTAAAACCCAGCGCTTTGGTTTCAGTAGTAATGGCATTTAAAATACCGGGGCAACCATAAATATGATGATCTTTCATAGTATCCATTTTTTGATTACTAATCGCGAAAATACAGCTTACTGCTCTTAATACCAACCGCAAGTAGTGCAACTATTAATCGCACTCTTAGCACAAATTTCTTGATATTCGTTTCGAGTCAAGCGAAAACAAAGCAAGATTTCTCCCGGAGTTTATCCTGAGCCCGCTTGCAGGCGTGAAGAATCGAGAAGTAGTACATGGAAGTACTGTAAACGGACCTAAGGAAGGAAATGCATGATCGCTAAGCCGCAGTCACGTTAAGTTTCGGATCGTAACCTAACACAGGCGCCAGCCAACGTTCCGCTTCGTCGATAGTCATACCCTTGCGTTGGGCATATTCTGCCACCTGATCTTGTTCCACTTTACTGACACCGAAGTAACGGCTCTCAGGATGCGAGAAATACAGCCCACTGACCGATGCCGCCGGTGACATGGCAAAGCTTTCGGTGAGCGAAATACCGGTTGTTTGCTCAACATTCAACAGATCGAACAAAATTCCTTTTTCCGTGTGATCGGGACAGGCCGGATAACCGGGTGCCGGACGAATACCCTGGTAAGATTCCTTGATCAACGCTTCGTTTTCGAAGGATTCATCGGGAGCGTACGCCCAAAATTCTTTACGCACTCGTTCGTGCATGCGTTCGGCGAACGCTTCGGCCAAACGATCCGCTAAAGCCTTCAGCATGATCGCGGTGTAATCGTCATGTTTGGCTTCGTATCGCGCGACTTTTTCATCCACACCATAACCGGTCGTTACGGCGAAACCACCAATGTAATCGACGACCCCACTCGCCTGCGGCGCAACGAAGTCCGATAACGCCAGGTTACGCCGTCCGCGGTCACGTACCATTTGTTGACGTAGGGTATGAAACTCGGTCAACATCCCATCACGCAAGTCATTTTTGTATATCTTGATGTCATCGCTTTCCGTGCTGTTAGCGGGCCAGAACCCGATCACTGCTCTTGCCTCAAACCATCGTCTTTCAACAATACATTGCAGCAATTTTTTTGCATCGTCGAATAACTGCCGCGCCGCTTCCCCTACTTTTTCGTCTCGCAGAATACGTGGGTAGACTCCGGATAAGTCCCAGGAACGGAAAAACGGGGTCCAGTCGATATAGTTCACCAACTCTGCAAGATCGTAGTTATCGAAGGTCTTGACTCCGGTGAACGACGGTACCGGTGGTGAATAGTCGGCCCAATTGATTTGCATCCGATTAGCGCGTGCCTCCTCGAGTGACACCCGGCGCGCATCTTTGCGTTGTGCCGCGCGTTGAATACGAATACCCTCATATTCGTTGCGTGTGGAACTCACCAAATCGCTCCTTTGTTCACCCACCAACGCCGTCACAACACCCACCGCACGTGACGCATCGGGCACGTATAATACCGGGCCGTTGTAGTTGGGTTCGATCTTTACCGCAGTATGCACCCGGCTAGTGGTAGCACCACCAATCAACAATGGTAACTCGAATCCTTCGCGTTCCATCTCCGCGGCGACGTGGCACATCTCGTCCAAACTCGGCGTGATCAAGCCTGACACGCCGATAATGTCCGCACCTTCGGTACGAGCGGTATCAAGAATCTTAGCGCTCGGTACCATCACACCCAGATCGATGACTTCGTAGTTATTGCAACGCAGCACCACGCCAACGATATTCTTGCCGATGTCGTGCACATCGCCTTTGGCTGTCGCTAAAACCACTTTTCCCGCACTTTCACGTTGTCCACCTTCTTTCTCCGCTTCCATGAAGGGTTCCAAATGTGCGACCGCCTTCTTCATCACCCGCGCGCTTTTTACCACTTGCGGCAAAAACATTTTCCCCGCACCGAACAAATCGCCCACCACATTCATACCGTCCATCAGTGGGCCTTCGATGACATGCAATGGTCGCTGTGAATTGCTGCGCGCCTCTTCCGTATCTTCGATGATAAATTCGTCAATACCGTGCACTAGGGCATGGACGAGTCGATCATGAACATTTTGTTCGCGCCAACTGAGATCGGTCTTTTGTTGCTGTGCTTGTCCCTTGACCGAATCCGCAATCTCTAACAGACGATCCGTTGCATCCGCACGCCGGTTAAACAATACATCTTCTATGCGCTCTTTGATATCGGCCGGAATATCTTCGTATACCGGCAACTTACCTGCATTAACAATGGCCATGTCCAAACCAGCTTTAATAGCATGATACAAAAACGCGGAGTGCATAGCCTCACGCAAGGCGTTATTACCTCGAAATGAAAATGACAAATTGGACACGCCGCCGGATACTTTTACCTGTGGCATACGTTGCTTAATTTCACCGGTAGCCTCGATAAAGGCCTTGGCATAGTCATTGTGCACATCGATGCCGGTTGCCACAGCAAAGATATTGGGATCGAAAACAATGTCTTCCGCCGGAAAACCGACGACTTTAGTTAAAATTTTATAAGCGCGTTCACATATCTCGACTTTGCGCGCGGTGGTCTCCGCCTGTCCTTGTTCATCGAATGCCATGACAACAACACCGGCACCATAACGGCGCACTTTCCGAGCTTGTTCAATAAAGGCCGTTTCCCCTTCTTTCAAGCTAATCGAATTAACAAAACCCTTGCCCTGAACACACTTGAGCCCAGCCTCGATCACCGACCATTTAGATGAATCGATCATAATCGGCACACGACTGATGTCCGGTTCGCCTGCGATTAAATTTAAAAACCGTTGCATGGCGGCCTCGGAGTCCAGCATGCCTTCATCCATGTTGATATCGATGATTTGGGCGCTATTTTCGACTTGTTCACGCGCGATACCGATCGCCGTATCGTAGTCTTCGTCCGCAATCAACTTAGCGAATTTTATGGAACCGGTCACGTTGGTGCGTTCGCCTATATTCACGAATAGAGTGTCTTGATCAATAGTACAGGGCTCAAGACCGGACAAACGGCAAGCGTGTTCCAATTCAGGAATTTTTCGTGGCGGGTATTGGCCTACCGCATGGGAGATCGCGGAAATATGTTCTGGTGTCGTACCGCAACACCCACCTACAATATTCACTAGACCAGAGGCGGCAAATTCGCCCAACACCTGCGCCATGTGTTCCGGGGTGTCGTCGTATTCACCCATTTCATTGGGTAAACCCGCATTGGGATGCACACTGACATTGGTATCCGCGACAGCAGCGAGTGCATCGACATATTGACGTAAATCCTTTGCGCCCAATGCGCAGTTCAGTCCAACGGCAATGGGTTGTGTATGCCGTACCGAATACCAAAAGGCTTCGGTGGTTTGTCCCGACAAGGTGCGGCCACTCTGGTCGGTAATGGTGCCGGATACGACGACGGGCAGGTGAATATTATTGGCTTCGAAATACTCGTCTACTGCATATAAAGCAGCTTTCGCATTCAAAGTGTCGAATACAGTTTCTACCAAAACAATATCCACACCGCCTTCAATCAGGCCATGCAAGGCTTGTGTATAGACTTCACGTAGTTTATCGAAAGTAACGTTCCGATAACCCGGATCGTTGACATCGGGCGAGATAGAAGCGGTTTTATTCGTCGGACCCAACACACCCGCCACCCAACGTGGTCTATCATTAGTAGTGTATTCGTCCGCCGCCGCACGCGCCAAACGCGCCGATTCGTAGTTCAATTCAAAGACAACATCTTCGAGACCATAGTCAGCCTGCGAAATTGAGTTCGAGTTAAACGTATTGGTCTCGAGAATATCCGCACCCGCTTGTAAAAACGCTGCATGGATATTTTGTATGGCTTGCGGTTGTGTCAGACTCAATAAATCATTGTTGCCACGCAATTCATGGCTATGATCTTTGAAATGTTCGCCGCGAAAATCGTCTTCGGAAAATTTTAGTGCCTGAATCATGGTACCCATGGCGCCATCCAACACCAGGATACGTTGGGACAGGGCTTGTCGGAGAGCGGCAATTCGGTATTGTCTGTTAGACATAAGTAGTTAGTTATGAGTTTTTAGTTGTCAGTGTTCGGTTTGGTGGGGTCTCCCGTCATTACGAGCGAAGCGAAGCAATCTCATTGCCATTCAAAAAAGAGCGAGATCGCCACACCGCTGACACGGCTCACGGTGACAACAAGTTTCGGCTTTCAACCTTCAACATTCGATCAATTTTTCGCGAGCAAGCTCGCTCCCACAGCATATGTCATTGCGGGGCAGGATGCCGAGACAATCTCTTTCAGTTCTGGGAAGTATCCACAATGGTGAGATCGCTTCGTCACTAACTTCCTCGCGATGACACGGGATACCTTTAATACCCTCGTGCTCAAGAACGTCATCAATCACTCGCGTTGACGACTTGTTTCAAGGATTCCACATCTTTCGGCCGAATACCCAAAATATGGCAAAAGGCCATAGTCAGTTGGGAGCGATTCAAGGTGTAAAAATGATAATCATTAACACCGTGATCGACCAAGCGGGTGCACAACTCCGCTGTGACCGTAGCTGCCACTAGTTGGCGAATATCGGGAGCATCGTCCAATCCTTCAAAAAGACCGGAAAACCAACCGGGTACGCTGGCTCCACAGCGGGCAGCAAACTCTTTAACTCGTGCAAAATTAGTCACCGGCAAAATCCCCGGAATAATCGGCACATTGATGCCCGCCGTGGCGGCCTGATCACGAAAACGCAAAAACGTTTCCGGTTCGAAGAAAAACTGCGTAATCGCTGTTGTCGCTCCCGCGTCAACTTTGCGCTTTAAATTATCCAAATCTGCCTGTGCGGAAACGGCCTCCGGATGCACTTCAGGAAACGCCGCCACGCTGACCTGAAAGTCGTGTCTTCGTTTGATGCCGTCAACCAATTCGGCGGCGTTACGATAACCTTGCGGGTGCGGAAAAAATTTGTCTGCACCACCGGGCGGATCGCCACGTAACGCTACAATGTGCCTTACGCCCGCTTCCCAATAAGCGTCGACGATTTCATCGACTTCGCCCTTGGATGCTGATACGCAAGTTAAATGTGCAGCGGGTGTCAAACGCGTTTCATCGACGATGCGTTTTACCGTCGCGTGGGTTCTTTCCCGCGTAGTGCCGCCGGCACCATAAGTCACTGAGACAAATTTAGGTTGCAGTGACGCCAAACGCTCGATGGACTGCCATAAAGTAACGCCCGCTCGCTCGGTACTGGGTGGAAAAAACTCAAACGACACGGAAATATCCTTACGCAAGGATGCAACTTTCGATTGTGGCCGGCGTTGTAATCGTTCACTGGTTTCATCGGCGCTGCGATACAGAAACTCACTTTTATTCGAACTCACTACGCGACCTCCTTTTGTCTAATTTGCGTAACCTCTGCAGGACGGCAAGCGCTCCATACCGACACCGTTAAACGATCGGTGTCTTTCTTGCCCCGCGTGGCCAGATGATTAACTTGAAGCGGTTGCAAACCGGCCGCTTCGAACCAATGATTAACTTCATCGTCTGGAAATCCCAGACGCCTATGCGCGTAGTCGCTACGCAAATATTCCAAACTATGCGGCGCGAAATCGGCAATCAACAAACGCCCACCGGGTTTTAATACCCGCGCTGCTTCACTGACGGCGTCCGCCGGATTATCGAGGAAATGCAGCACGTGATGAATAGTCACGACGTCCATGGTTTTTTCATGGGCGGACAAATTCAGGATATCACCTTGCCGCACCTGGCAATGGGAAATATCGGCGGCTTCAAGATTAGCGCGGGCGACGGTCAACATTTCGCGACTCATATCGATGCCTAAACCACGTTCTATACGGGAGCTGAAAATTTCCAGAATCCGTCCCGTGCCCGTACCCATATCGAGTAGATTCCCGATTTCCATATCATCCACAGCTTTAAGCATGGCGTTTTCGACCTGCGACTCCGCGACGTACAAACGCCGAATACGGTCCCAACGTTTTGCGTTCTCGCGAAAATACACCGACGCGGTCGCAACATGCTCTTGCTTGATGGCTTGCAAACGTTCCAGATCCCGCGCAATCACACTGTCATCCACAGGAATTAAATCGAGCAGGGCGGAAACAATTTGTGTGGCCGGGCCGTCGTCGGCAATACGATAAAACACCCACGCGCCTTCCTGATAACGGTCCACCAGATTCGCTTCCGTCAACAGTTTTAAATGTCGGCTCACACGCGGTTGGCTCTGACCCAATATTCGCGTCAGCTCGGTGACGGTGAGTTCATTGCGCGCCAGTATGGCCAGCAAACGCAGACGAGTGCCTTCCCCGGCGGCGCGTAGTGCGTTGAGTAACGTTTTCATATCCGCACTCAATCTTTTCTAATCACCATGTATGCGTGCACATAATCCATAGCATGGCCTTGTGGGCTTGCCGCTACCATGAATTCGTATGTGTTGTAATAATTTTCTATAATCTCTTTGCGTTCTTCCAATGAACGATCGGTCGACAAAGCACCGAAATAAATACTCTCATTCCAAGTGCGGATAGTCGGTATGTATTCACGGGCAAACCTTTTCGCGTCGCCGTGACGCTGGAAATCAATTTTAAAAGGACAGTCGACTACGCGAGTCTCGATGTGTTCTAAGCGCAACCCGGCTTCGCTTATTTCACTATTGGAATCAGTAAACGGTGCACTGAATTCTTCAACGGTGTTGTAATACTGTGGCAACGTCATATTGACGTATTCATCTCGTGTAATCACGTTGTCGTCCACAAACTGTTGCCAGATGTGGTTGAAAGTGTCGAACATGTTTATACCGTCAGTGTTACCCAAATAACACCCTTGCTCGTCACGGCAAAAATTGACCAACACCAAATGCCCACCTGGACGCAACTCGTTGGCACGATGACGCAAGATGGTTTCCCAGTCCCGCCGCGCATGATTTTGAAACACTTCGAGTTCCTGGCCTTGGGCACCGACCGCGTGAACATGATTGGAAATATTGGTCGGTTTGGCGCTTAACCAATGCATGGCCGTGGCGGAGAACCCCAGATGCAAAGTATTCGATGGAACAATCTGTTTATAAAACGAGGTACCCGAAAAAACCGGGAATACGTTTTCAAATTCACCGATATAACTTTTGAAATCGGTTAAACCGTGCACGATGCCGACCAGCGCATTGAAATCGTTGCGCGGTTGATCGGCGTATATGACCTGCACAGGTAATGCGGAACGTTCGGCGTTAACTGCTTTTATCGCACTTCTTATCATGTTCAAAGAAGTGCCGCCGTCGGCACAACCCATATCCGACAACACGAATGCGCAATCGGCGTTGAAATCGGTTTCTTGAATCGCTCTGGTCACCAGCGGCGTGGCGGCATCGATGACGTCTTTGGCACCGATGGTGGCCAGCGAGTAAAGCCCTCCCCCACTCATGGTAATGCCTTCAGCCTGGGCCTGTGATTGACTCATCATTTTTGGTGTTTGTGTCTAAAGGAAAGAAGTGATATATCAACATATAAACATTTCTTTATATGATTGTCAACGGCCTTTTGCCAAGAACCCGAACGCACTGCCCGAAATACTTGCGAATGGCACGAAATCGTATATGCTGCGGGCTCGAATGCTGTTAGCGTTTAAGCTTCCCAATAATCTGACATCCAGTAAGGGGTGTCACAAATAACTGAGACGAGGAAACACTTATGAAACGTCGTGATTTACTCAAAGGCGGCGTCGCCGCCGCTGCCGCCGGTACAACAACCACCATCGCCGCACCAGCCATTGCCCAGGAACGCGTTGAAATCGCTATGGTCAGCACCTGGCCACGTGACTTTCCAGGATTAGGCACCGGCGCACAGCGCTTTGCGCAACGCCTGATCGACATGAGCGATGGCCGTTTTCAGGTGGAATACTTCGCCGGTGGTGAACGGGTCAAACCGTTTGATTCTTTTGACGAAGTCGCATCCGGTAATGCGCAGATGTATCACGCTGCCGACTACTACTGGAAAGGCAAACATCCGGGTTGGGCCTACTACACGGCGGTACCGTTCGGCTTTGTCTACAGCGAAATCAACGCCTGGGTTCGCTGGGGTGGCGGACAGGAGTTGTGGGATGAACTGGCCGGCGAGTTTGGATTGAAATGCATGCCATGTGGTAATACCGGTGTGCAAATGGGCGGCTGGTTTAACAAGGAAATCAACTCCGCCGACGATTTGAAGGGTTTAAAAATGCGTATACCCGGTTTGGGCGGTGATGTCATGGCTAAACTGGGCGCATCACCTGTATCCCTGCCCGGCAGCCAGATATATGAAAATCTGGTATCCGGCGCTATCGAAGCAACGGAATGGGTAGGTCCATGGAATGATGAAGTGATGAAATTCTATGAGGCGGCCAAATTTTATTATTACCCTGGCATGCACGAACCCGCGTCCATGCTTTCTCTCGGGGTTAATAAAGAGTTTTGGGATGGGTTGTCGGCCTCGGATCAATTGCTGGTTGAAGCCGCAGCTTCCATGGAAAACGACGTCATGATGGCCGAATACAACGCCAAGAACGGCGAAGCCCTGGCCCGCTTGTTGAACGATCAAGGTGTACAACTCAAAGTATTTAACGATGATGTTTATGACAGCTTTGGTGAGGCGGCGGCAGAAGTGTTCGAAGAGGTGCGCGAACATAGCGATTTGGCTAACCGTATCCATGAAAGTTTCGTGGCTGCACGCACTGATGTCGGCGCTTGGATGAATCTTTCGGATGTCGAATATCTGCGTCAACGCAACCGGGTTCTTGGAGTTTAACTGACCCGTAACAAGCATTGTGGAGTAAAGCGGAGCCCTGGGCTCCGCTTTTTCGTTCTCACGTACGCGCTTACTAAAACCGGGGGATGAATAACACCGCAACCACTACCAGCACCGGCAATGTCGGAAACGTTAGTGGACTGTTGCTGCGCATGGCGGCGGGCATCATGGTGGTTCTGGTGGTGTTGTTCTTGTTCAACAACTACCTCATCTTCTGGCGGGGGTGGCCGGGGGTATTGAGTTTTTCCGCCCATCAAGGCTGGTTCGGTATTCAGCCACTGTCGAAACCGCTCGAAGGTGGCGCCATCACACTTGGCTGGCTGCAAATGTTGCTTTACATCACCGCCGTTGCCGCCGTTGTAACCTACGTGATGTTGACCCGTCGACGCACCTTGACCGCCGATGCAGATCTGTTGGCCGCTTTCGCAGCATATATTGTGCGCGCTGCCTTTTGGGCTGTTTTGTTGATAGGCCTGGCCGACATGTTGATCTCGTTCTTGCGGGTTGAAGGTCTTCTCGAACAATGGGTGGGCGCGGATATAAACAAAGAACTAGGCCGCTCCCGTTACCGGGGCGCCACCGTCCATTATCCGCTGATCGGTTTGGCCTTAGTCATTGCCTTGTTTGTGCGTTCCTTGGGATTTATCTGGTTAGCGTTATTGGTTGTCATTGCGGAGTTTCAAATCGTACTGACGCGTTTTATCTTTTCATACGAACAAGCGTTTATGGGTGACCTAGTACGTTTCTGGTACGCTGCCCTTTTCCTGTTCGCCAGTTCCTATGCATTGATTACCGAAGGTCACGTCCGGGTGGACGTGTTTTACGCGCATTTCAGTGCAAAAGGACAAGCATGGACTAATGCGCTCGGTTCTTTACTGCTGGGTCTACCGTTGTGCTGGACTATTCTGATTCAAGGCATGTGGGACAAAGGCAATAGTATTAACAGTCCGTTGCTGTCTTACGAAATTTCACAAAGCGGCTATGGCATGTATGTGAAATATCTGATGGCCGGTTTTCTGGTGGTGTTTGCACTGTCCATGATTATTCAGTTTGTCAGTTATTTTTTAAGCAACGCAGCGGTGCTTCGCGGCGAAGCCGATGCCAAGCCGAGCACAGAATAAGCGCATGCGGTGGAAGCGTAAGTAAATGGAACTGGTCTTTCTCGCCGTATTGATTCTGCTCATGGTAGGCGCGCTCACCTCCGGTTTCCCTGTTGCATTTGCCCTCCCCGGTTCCGCCATTTTGTCAATAGCGCTGGCGGCGTTGTTTGGTTGGTTAATCGAAGGCAACCCCAGTGCCTATTTTGCACAGGACGGACCGGACCAGTGGCTGAGTGCAGGGGTTACCAACTTCAGGAGTTTATACTGGGATGTGGAACGCGACACGCTAATTGCGATTCCGTTGTTCGTTTTTATGGGCATTATGTTGCAACGCTCGAAAATAGCAGAGGATTTGTTGGTAGCCATGGCGCAATTGTTCGGCCCTATCCCCGGCGGACTGGGTATTTCGGTCGTGTTCGTCGGCGCGTTGCTGGCGGCAACCACGGGTATTGTAGGCGCTACCGTCATTGCCATGGGACTAATCTCACTGCCCGCTATGTTGCGTAACAACTATTCCAAACCCCTGGCAACGGGAACGATTTGCGCGTCGGGAACACTCGGGCAAATTATTCCGCCGTCCATTGTTCTGATTATTCTCGCCGACCAACTCTCTAGCGCAGCCGACCAAGCCAATACCGCGCGCAAAGCCGAATACAAAGAAGCCACCGGGGAGTTTTCCATGCCGGCGGAGTTCGATGTTACTTCCGCCAGTGCCGGTGACATGTTCATGGGTGCATTTATCCCAGGTCTGGTGCTAGTCGGTTTGTACATGCTTTACATCTTGGTATCGGCGCTCATACGTCCAAAGACCGCACCACCCGTGCCCTACGATGGCGCCTACGATAAACGTTTCTTTTTGCAGGTGTTCCTGGCGTTGGTACCGCCGTTAACCCTGATCTTTGCGGTGCTGGGTTCCATTGTAATGGGTATCGCAACGGTTAATCAGGCCGGCGCTATTGGTGCCATCGGCGCAATGATCATGGCGGGTTATCGTCTAAGCGCCGGTAAACGTGGCGCATTTTATCCCGCTATTCTGGGTTTGATTGCGACCCTGGTCATCTTGATCACAATCAACTCGTTCGAATTAAACATCAAAAATATAAAAACCCAACGTGACCTAGTGGGTATTTTTATCGCCGCCGCCGCAGTGGCCGGTCTGTTGATCGCGGTCATCTGGAGTGCAGTACGTGCTTATCGCATCGACAACACATTAAACGGTGTGATGATCGATACCGCGAAGACCACATCGATGGTGTTCATAATTTTGATCGGTGCCGCGATGTTGACTTCTGCTTTTCGCGGTTTCGGTGGTGAAGAGCTCGTCAAGGAATTCTTAACTAGTTTGCCCGGCGGATTTTGGTCGCAGTTTATTGTGGTTATGGTGGTGATTTTTCTGTTGGGATTTTTCCTCGACTTTATCGAGATTGCAGTGGTCGTCGTACCCATTGTCGCGCCCATTCTATTGATGGATCCCGGCGCCAATATCACCGCCGTGTGGTTAGGGGTCATGGTGGGACTCAACATCCAAACATCGTTTTTGACACCGCCGTTTGGGTTTGCCCTGTTTTATTTGCGCGGAGTCGCACCTCCGGAGGTCAAAACTACGCAAATCTATCGCGGTGCAGCGGTGTTTATTGCGTTGCAATTGGCTGGACTCGCCATCGCCGGTTACTGGCCGAGCCTGGTGAACTATTTGCCTTATCGCACTTACTTGACGTCAGAAACCGCACCGCCACCGAAGAATCCGCGCTTGCAGTTGTGCATGGAGGAAAGTCTGTTTGCGACTTATGAAACGCAAGGTGACGAACTGCGCGCGGCTATCGAAAAGGCCCGTGCTATGGACATCACCTACCTGCCTGACGATTTACGCAAATCCCTTGCTGAAAGCTACGAGTCAGCGTTAAACACATTCGATCTCGCCGAAAAAACAAAAAGCGCTCAAGCAGCCATGTTTGGTTACGAATCGGAATACAAACCATTACACCGTCAGGTACGGCAAATTCAAACGGAAATACGAGACATTGATGAACAAATAAAAGACTTGCGAAGAGACCTCAGCCGTCACTCCCGCAACAATGCACCGGCGGAGGAACTCGCAGCGCTTGGTATGAAAATCGAAGAATTGAAGAATTACCAAGCCAAACTCGAAAACAACACTCCCGAAACATGGGAAGAGGTACACAAACGTTACACGGATCTAGCTAATGAGGAAAAGAAGGCACGGCTGGCGTACCGGCGTAATGTAGACAGCGCATACGAACCCATTGTTAACATGCGGCAAATTCTCGATCAAACCGCTTCGTTATCCGAATTAGAGACTCGACTCGCAGATCTAACCCCAGTAATTCAAAGCGATCCACCCGATACCGCTATGGATACTATTAAATTAGTGGAAAACGCGCTCAGTGAAGCAGGTGCCGGGGATGCGAAGTCCGTGTTGTCAAAAGCACGCCGTGCACTCAAGGATGACGAACCTGACCGGGCAAAGGCGGCTGAACTACTTACCGAGAGCCGTGAACTGTACGCGAACGAAATCAGTTGGCGTCGGCGTGCCCAATCCGAACTGACGGCGGGCCTCGACGAATATGACAACACCATCAAACACAACATCGGTTTACGCTCGCAACGACGTTTGAGTAAAGAGCAAGCCAAGAACATCGCAAGCTGTCAGGCTGAGCATAGGGATATATCGTTGAGTTTTTAGTTGTTAGTTCTTAGTTAATAGCTTTCGGCGTACGGCTATTAGCAGTCAGTATTTTGCCGCCGTAGTTTTCTTGACAGCTGATCGCTTATTTGTCATCTCGACCCCGGGAAGAGATCTTCAAGAGTCACAGCAACACCAATGTCGTCATGACGTGGCGACGTTACAACAAGATCTGATAGCCAACCCATTCGCCAGCAAGCTGGCTCCTACCATAGCTGTCGTTTCGCCCTGACAACCAACGCCAATAGCTGACTGCTGAAAACTGAATACCGATGACTTAGTGTACTATGACCGGATGAAGAAAAAGCCATCGTCAATCCGGGTTCTCAATTTCATCGATAGTATCAATCGAACGGCCGGCCGGGTCACCGCATGGCTTGCCTTATTGATAGTGCTGACACAATTCACTGTGGTGATACTACGCTATGTATTTTCGATCGGGTCGATACAGTTGCAGGAATCCATCTGGTACATGCACGGCACCTTGTTCATGCTGGGAGCCGGATATACATTGCTAAATGATCAACATGTTCGATTGGATGTGTTCTACCGCAAATGGGACGGAAAACGCCAGGCATTGATCAATTTGCTGGGCTCAATGTTTTTACTGTTGCCATTTTGCGGGGCTGTCTGGTGGTTATCCTGGCCGTTTGTTGAAACCTCGTGGGCGGTGCGGGAAACATCAATGGAAGTGAGCGGTCTGCCATTCTTGTTTTCATTAAAAACCGTCATTCTGGTTTTCTGCTTGTTACTGGCCGCACAGGGAATCTCTCTGACGATAAAAAGCTACTATCAGTTACGCGGTACTGCGTGTAAGCCTAACGCCGGCGAGTTATAGATCCAGTGGAATGGTTGACAACGCCTGAAGTGCTATGTCTTGCTTTATTCGCAAGTGTGATTTTGTTGTTGTTGACGGGTTATCCGGTTGCGTTCAGCCTTGCAGGTGGTGCGCTGTTGTTTGCGATATTGGCATGGGCGCTGGGTGTATTTGATATCTCTCTGTTACGTGCCTTTCCACAACGTATTTTCGCCATCATGCGTAACGAAGTCCTGGTGGCCGTGCCCTTATTTGTATTTATGGGTGTGATGTTGGAGCGATCCAATATCGCACAAGAATTATTGGAAAATATGGGCCGTTTGTTTGGCAGCTTGCGTAGTGGTTTGGGAATTTCGGTATGCATTGTCGGGGCCTTACTGGCTGCATCAACGGGCATCGTCGGCGCTACGGTAGTCACCATGGGTTTATTGTCATTGCCAACCATGTTGCGGCATGGTTACGATCCACGCCTGGCCTGTGGGACCGTTTGTGCATCGGGAACCCTGGGCCAAATCATCCCGCCATCGATTGTGCTCATACTGTTGGGCGATCAACTCTCTTCAGCGTATCAACAGGCGCAACTCATGCAAGGTGATTTTTCACCGGATGCGGTCTCGGTGAACGATTTATTTGCCGGTGCGCTTTTACCGGGCTTATTGTTAGTTATTCTTTATATCGTTTACCAAGCAGTCCTTTCATTAATGCGGCCATCGGTTGCGCCTGCCATTTCGCGCGAGCCAACGCAGGAATCGGATCTGTTTTTTTCTCGGCTTTTGAAATCGTTACTACCACCTTTACTTTTGATCATTGCGGTGCTGGGTTCCATACTGGCCGGACTCGCATCACCTACCGAAGCCGCATCATTAGGCGCCGTTGGTGCACTGCTGCTAGCCGGATACCGCGCTCATGCGCAACATGGGAAATCCATTGTCATTGCGGTTTTTGCGTTAGTTTTACTCCTGGTCCTAAAAAACTTTTTCGATCTGCGGCTGCAACACATGCAGTCTATTCAGGCTGACGGGATAGCGGTCGCTATCGCAATCATTTGTGTTGCGGGTTTCGTGTGGGGTATCGCCACCAGCATCCTACACGTTTACCAACAATTCGACGAAAAGAACAAACGGGTATTACTCGCGGTAATGCACCAAACATTGCTCATCACCAGCATGATTTTTGCCATCCTGATTGGTGCGTCTTTGTTCTCCCTGGTGTTTCGCGGTCTGGGTGGTGATCAAGTCATTGAGAACTTTCTGGTTAACCTGCCCGGAGGCACACTGACGGTGTTGCTGGTTGTGATGGTAGTCATGTTTTTACTGGGTTTTATCCTCGACTTTCTGGAAATCATTTTTATTGTGGTACCTATAGTTGCTCCCGTGTTACTGACTATGGAACTCTCGCCCGGTGTCGCCGTAAGTCCTGTGTGGCTAGGTGTGATGATGGCAGTTAATATTCAAACATCGTTTTTGACACCACCATTCGGGTTCTCATTGTTTTATCTGCGTGGCGTAGCACCGCCATCGGTCACCACACTACAGATTTATCGTGGTGTTGTTCCGTTTGTCATCATTCAGCTTGGCCTGCTGATAGTGCTATGGTACTGGCCGGCATTGACCACCTGGCTGCCCGATGCGATATTCTCTTGACCCAAGGAGAAACCTCATGAAAATTAAAGTTGAAATCGATTCCACCCCCGAAGAAATGCGCCGTTTCTTTGGCATGCCCGATGTGCATGACTTGCATCAGGATTTATTGAGTAGTATTAGGGAAAAGATGAAGGCCGGCACTGAGGGTTATGACCCGTTTAGTCTGCTCAAACCCTTTCTCCCGGATAACTTGCGCTCTATGGAAGCTTTCCAGAAAGCGTTCTGGACTGCGGCCAACCGTCCGGCGTCAGGCCAGGACAAGGAATAAGCGTTATCAGCCACCTGCGCCAGAAGCACCATAATCCCTACACGTTCAAGGCACTGCGCGAAGATGTAAAAGTAATTCCGCGCAACCGTTCAGGAAAGCCTGAACATCATGGTTTCTTTGAATCTACGCTGACGCTCGGATACACTATGCGCCGTCTGAAATCCGGTTGAACACACGAGAATCGCAGCAGGAAGGTCACGCATTTGCCGCTAAATCCCAGCGATAGGCTGAAAAAAGATATTCTCAAAGGCGTATACGAGGAAAACGCAGGAATTCCAAGGCAAAAAACTCTCAAAAATCCACCCATAAAGCGATTCCCAGTTTTTTACATGGGAGCGATGCTGGTGGTGTTACCCACTTTTCTGGCGGCTTATGTGTACATACAGGACCGTAGCGAGCCCGAGATCAGTATACCGACAACCGTCCTGGCCCCAATTGATGCGGCTAAAGAACAACCAGCCCCCTCTCCGCTTGCTCAACCCTATGCACCGGAAGAGTTGGTTCTCGCACCAGAAAATGCGAGTAGTGAGAAGCTTGTTGAGGAAGATCCCGCAGCAATTTATGACACTGTGGAAGTAAATTCAGCCACGGTGGCGGTTTATGAGTCGGCGCTGCCATTGGGTGTGGTGGCCGAAAAATTAGATTATCTGAACGAAAACTCACCCCCTGTCGAGAACACCAAACTCGAAGCAGGCGATATCTCAGAGTTGTTTGATCTAAAGGTCAATACCATCGTCATCGACCCCGGTCACGGTGGTGTGGATCCTGGCGCAGTCGGCGCAACCGGGCTCAAGGAGAAAGACGTCACCCTGGATTTGGCAAACCGTTTACGGCACCGGCTTTCGCGTGACAAAAAGTACAGCGTTTTGCTAACCCGTAACACGGATAAACGACTCACCCTTAAGGAACGCGTATCGTTTGCCAACCGTGTACAGGCTGATTTATTTATTTCACTGCATGTCAACAGCATGGAACAACCGCAAAAGGCGTTTATCGAAACTTATTATTACGGCATGCAAGCGGGTCAGGAACAATTACATTTGGTGAAACGCGAAAATCATAATTCCGGCTATAGCACCGGCGACTTCAAGAAAATGATATCGCGTATCGGAAACACTTTTAAGAACGAAGAATCGCGTGCGTTGGCTGCAGCCATTCAATCTAACTTGTATCTTAGTATGCGCGAGGAGAATCACGAGATATCCACTTGGGGAATAAAAACCGCCCCCTTTGTAGTGTTGTTGGGTGTCGATATGCCCAGCGTGCTAGTAGAAGCGTCGTGTTTATGCAACACCGGCGAGGAAAACCGACTAAGACAAGAGGCATACCGCGACCGCATGGCACGTTACCTCGAACAAGGTATTGTAGAATACCTCGATAAATTTGAACCAAAAAAACCAAAAGGAGCAGTACAGTATGCCAGACAGCAACTCGAACAATAAAACCTTGAGTGTCGGAATCGACTTGGGCACATCACGCTCAGTCATTTCGACCAGTTCGGGGGCACGGCAGTGGGTAGAAAGTTATGTGGGATGGCCCAGGGATTTTGTCGCACAAAAACTACTCGGCAAAAAGATCTTGTTCGGTGCGGATGCACTGGAACACCGTTTATCCGTCGATTTAGTGCGCCCGTTGGCCCGTGGGGTGATTAAAGAAGGCACTGAAACGGATGAAGAGTCGGTTAAGGAGCTCATCGGCCACTTAATTGAAATGGCCAATCCGGATAAGGATTGCAGCATTCATGCAGCCGTGGGCATTCCTGCGGAAGCGCTCAAAGTGAACCGTGAGGCTATCAAACAAGCAGTTTCAAAGTTTGCGGACAAACTTATCGTAGTATCTGAACCATTCGCAGTGGCTTACGGCGTCAACGCATTAGACGATGCTGTAATTATCGATATCGGCGCAGGCACCGCGGATTTTTGCATCATGCACGGCACCATCCCGGATGAAGACGATCAACGCAGCCTACTCACCGCCGGTGATCATATTGATGAACAGTTGTTGGAACTCTTGTCCGAAAAGTATCCGGAAATCGATATCACAATTAATATGGTGCGCAGTATCAAGGAAAAACACGGCTTTGTCGGAGAACCACGCAAGAAAGTGCAGATCGATTTTCCGGTGCGTGGTGTGGCAACTTCTTTTGACATCACCAACGAAGTGAAACGCGCGTGCGAAAGTATCATGCCATCTGTTGTGGAAACGGTGACCGACATGATTGCCAAGTTTGATCCGGAATTTCAGGAACGCGTACGCAAAAACATTGTACTTGCCGGTGGTTGCAGCCAAATCAGCGGAATCGAGAATTATTTAATCAATGCGACACGGGACTTCGCACCGTGCAAATTCTCGCGTGTTGAGGATCCCTTGTATGCCGGCGCTGACGGCGCATTGGGTTTATCCGAGGATATGCCCGCTAAGTATTGGGAGAATATTTAAGGAAGTTGTTGGTTTTTAGTTGTTAGTGATCAATGTTGTGTCTCACCGCGTCATTCCGGCATAGTGATAGTGGGCGTAGATTCCCGTCAAAACAATCGCGGCGACTAAGTCATTTATTCTTCAGCCAGACTATTCGCCAGCAAGCTGGCTCCTACACCCGGCCGAGTACTGAAAGCTGAGCGCTCACAACCGACTCGGTTTTTATCAATCTAGCCTTGGTCTTCGATAAAACTTGAAGACAAAGCAAGCAAGCCACAGCACAACAAAAAGACCATAAACACCTAGCACCCAGTAGATGCCATTACTCAAGATTGGATTTTCTACAAGGTTAGCTTGAATAACCACATGAATAACAATAAAGGCGAGCAATATGTGTACGACCCCTAACCATAGAAACTGATTTTTTATAAATCGAACCGTTGCTTCCACGCGATCGGGGTGAAACCAGTAATTCCTAGTTGGTACTTTGAACGATGCCGGTTTGCGATTCGCTGACACTTTGGGTAAAACCACGAAAATAATCAGCGTTAACACTAACGCACCAAAATAGATAACGAAAAATTCTGTTTTTGACGACCAACCGTTTGGTACACCGTTGCCGTCAAAGTGGGATGCAACAATGTCAGGGAGTTGCGGATAATAGACAATCGTTTGCACTATAGCGGCAACAGCCAATACCCACACTAAAACCATTGCAATTTTCATTATAATGCCGCGCCAAACACCCAAGAGTTTATTAGTTGCTTATTATGTCCGACAGGTATTTGTAGTGATTAATCAAACTTTTTTGCTTAATTTTGAACTAGTCGCTCGCCGACTGATACCTCACCAGTGTTGCGTCTCAGCAATGCATTTCGTGCATTCCATTCGGTCAGATCATTGACATTGTCCTTGAGTTCGACCCGGTCGCCCAACTGGACAGCGACACATACACCGTCACGGTACAAAATTCGATTATTCACTAGAGATGACACCCGTTGCCCGGGCAACACACTGCCTACTAGATTTAACGGATCGGTGGCGTTGATTACGACAAATTCCCCGTCCTTCAGTTTGTTACGCATTTCGCGCAGCGCGCCCACCGCGTCCGGTAATGCAAACTGCTCACCCGTAAAACCCGATACAAAACGACCACCGCGAATATGCCCTTGCGCTTCCAAACGGTGATAAACCCGTAACAACTCCCGCCAGGGCGGTAACCAATGCGCTTCACGCTCCATCAATACGCGGAATACGACGCCGTAACGACGCAGTAACGTCATCGCAATGTGTTCAATACTTTGTTGCGAATGAGTAGCTTCAACCACTGGTCGTTGACGTATCAGACTCCATCGGCCGGCATGTTCGACACTCACCACCGAACGACGCCGTTTACCCCGTGCGCTACGACCAAACGATGGTCGCTTTACACTGGGCACGAGTAAGCCACGCAGACCGTTAAAACTGTCCGATGTAATTAGGCCTTGGGCAATCAAATCCCCCAAAGCTTGTTCCAACTGTGAGGGCAGCGCGCCAGTTAACTCGACAATTTCATCAAAAAACAAAGCGCCCTGCGCTTGTAGTAATTTAACAACTGCGCCAGCTGTGGATGATACCTTGAAGTCGTCGAGTCCCGTTGCAGGAATCCACTCGCGCCATACTGAGACATTCTGACGCAACAAGAAACTGATTGGCGTATTGCGTATCGGAGCATACACGCGAGAACGTTTATAGTTTTCTGCCTTTAATTCTTTTTTTCGCGGAGTCAACCTGGCCCAACGTATGCGACCGGAAAAATTTAATTCATCTAACATGGATGGTGTATAACCCCATAGCCGAGACGGCAACAATTCGCTTTCCCAAGCTGCGACCGGCGCTTCAAAACCTTCCAATTGTTCAACGACGGTTACTAGTGCATCCACCCCATCACCTTGGCTACCGCGATTCACTCGATGCCATGCAAGCAAAAAACGCATGAAGTCCTGGGCGGATACCGGTTCGATTTCTTTGCGCAAACGCCCGATAGTATAACGATGAATACGCGCGAGTAAGCGACGTTCACACCATTCTTCATCACCATGATTGGAAAAACGTCCCTTGATCACAAAACCTTCGTTTTGCAATGCCATCAGCGCGAATTCGATCTCACTCGAATCAAGCGCAAAATCCGTAGCTAACTTGCTCACCTTCACCGGTCCGAGACCTTCCATACGACTGCGTAGCAATTCAACTAACGCTTGTTCGCGTGATTCAACGGTATTTAGTGTAGCTACCGGTTCAATTCCCGGATTTAATATCACATCCGAATACAACGCCTGCACCTGCGCTAAACGCTCAGCGGCTATCCACCACGTCTGATCTGATGACAATCGCAAACGTGTAGCGCGCTGCTCAGCGATCAATGACTCAAACAGCGAGACCCAACTTTTTCCTCTGCCCTGCTGGCCTTCGTTTTCACTCAAAAAACCCATGACCACTAATGCATCATGCAATTCATCCGCATTACGTGGCTCTGGCCAAGCTTCATCACACACTTTTTCTATCGCCCGTTGATCGAGCCGGCCCAAATCCCGGGCGCTTTCGATATCCATAAACCCGCGCGCTTGCACTGCTAATGTGCGGCGTTCTTCGGCGGGTGCATCGTCAAGAAACGCATAAGGCCGTGCCGAGAGGATTTCCTGCGCCAGCGGCGACGGTGCATTCAGATCACGTACGATCACCTTGATCTCGCCGGCTACCAGCCGCTTCAACAACCTTTCGAAACCATCAACGTCCATGACTTCGTTTAGACAATCATGCAGGGTTTGATTGACCAACGGGTGATCAGGTATTTCGCGGGCACCGACGACATTGTCTTGACACGCCAGTTGATCGGGAAACACCAATGCGACCAGATCCTCGGCATCGCTGCGTTGAAACTGCGCCGGAATCCGTTTGCCATTGCGGTTACGTTTGACGGCGAGGGCAATATTCGCCACCCAGCGCCAACGCGTACCAAACATCGGTACTTGCAGTATGGCTTGCACTAACACATCGCGAATATTATTTGGCGACAGGTAATCTTTAATATCCTCCAAATCAAAACTGTGCGTTGCGCCTAACGATAGAACGATAGTGTCTTCCAACGCGGCCGCTTGTAGTTCGAAATTAAACCGCTGACAAAACTTCTTACGCAGTGCGAGCCCCCACGCGCGGTTAATACGCGAACCAAACGGAGAATGCACTACTAAATGCATGTCACCGGCTTCATCAAAGAATCGCTCTATCACAACCGTAGATTGTTTAGGCAAAGTGCCCAAAGCGGCGTGGGCGGCTCCCAGATAAGCTGTCACTTGTTGCGCGGCCACAGCATCGAACCCTTGACTAGTCAACCACGACACCGTCGCATCGATGTCTTGCGTTAGGTGCTGTTCGATGTCATGCCGTAGTTGCGAAACGGCGAGGGACAACTCATCACTGCGGCCGGGCGCTTCACCAAACCAGAATGGAATATTGGGGGGTTGCCCCTTGGCATCTTCCACGCGGACTACGTTGCGTTCAACACGGATAATACGATAGGCAGTGTTACCCAATTGAAAAATGTCCCCGGCCAGGCTTTCGAAAGCAAAGTCTTCGTTCAAAGTGCCTATCTTTAAACCCTCAGGTTCGAGAATAACGTCGTAGTCGAATTGTTCCGGGATGGCACCACCATTGGTCAAAGCGCTCAGACGCGCACCGCGCCGACCGCGAATCACTTTGTTAACCGCGTCCAAATGCAGGTACGCGCTACGCCGCCCACGCCTGGTTGAGAAACCGTCCGCCAACATTTGAATCACCTGATCGAATGCTTCGCGGGAGAGTGTCGAATAAGGGCTGGCACGAGTAAAGCACGCGTACAAATCGTCTAGCCGCCATTCCAGACTACCGGCCTCGGCGACAATTTGTTGCGCCAATACATCCACGGGCTGGCTGGGAATTTTCAACTCATCGAGCTTGTCCTGTTGCACAGCGCGCAACAACGCCACACACTCCACCAAATCATCACGACTGGTCGGGAACAAACGTCCTTTGGGCGTCGCACCAACCGCATGCCCCGAACGTCCTACCCTTTGAATCAAGGCGGCTATGGAACGTGGTGAACCGATCTGACAAACCAAATCGACATCGCCTATATCGATCCCCAGTTCCATCGAGGCTGTCGCTACTAAGGCGCCCAATCGGCCGGCTTTCAAACGTTGTTCGGCATCCAACCGATGTTCTTTTGCCAAACTCCCGTGATGGGCTGTCACCACGTCTTCACCCAGACGTTCGGATAAAAATCTGGCCGCACGTTCCGCCAACCGACGTGTATTGACAAAAATCAGCGTGGAACGATGTTCACTGATCAACGCTGCCAGACGATCATAGACTTCGCTCCACACCTCGGCCGCCATAACCGCTTCAAGCGGTGACTTCGGCATTTCAATGGCAAGATCCCGTTCACGCACATGACCGGTATCGATGATGGTGCAAGCTTGATCGCGTCCCACCAGATATTTCGCAACGCGTTCAATGGGTCTTTGGGTTGCTGATAATCCGATCCGGGTTAGTGGTTGTGTCACCAGCGCCTGCAGTCTTTCCAATGACAAAGCCAGATGCGCTCCGCGTTTGTTGTCGGCCAAGGCGTGAATCTCATCCACAATCACTGATCGAACCGTAGACAACATCTTGCGCCCGGATTCCGAGGTCAGCATGATGTAAAAGGATTCGGGTGTTGTCACTAAAATATGCGGTGGCTTGCGGCGCATTTTTTCGCGGTCACCCGGCGTTGTATCGCCGGTACGCACTGCCGTGGTGATCTCGATATCCGGAAGACCCAAGGACAGGAATTGGTTACGAGTCCCGGAAATGGGTTGTTGCAGGTTTTTGTCGATGTCGTTGGACAAAGCCTTTAGCGGCGATACATACAGCACCTGGGTCTGATCTTCCAAAAACCCACGTTCACTACCCAAACGAATCAAATCGTCAATAGCGGAGAGAAACGCAGCCAGTGTCTTTCCAGACCCGGTCGGTGCTGTAATGAGTGTGTGCCGACCTTGTTTAATGGCCGGCCAGGCTTGTTGCTGACACGCAGTCGCGGCGGCAAACGTTTGCGTGAACCACGCACAGACAGCAGGATGAAATAACTCAGCCGGGTAAAACGGTTTGGAACTCAACGAACCGGCAAGCTATGGAACAAACACATCAACTCAGCCTACCACTCTGACAAGCATAGTCAACTACTGGCAAATGCTTGTTTTTTTGGGTATAAAACCTTAACCTTATCTTAGAAAATTCACACATCGCCAAATTTGCACTACGACGTGGAACTACTAAATCAAATGGCGGAAAGCAGGATTGCCGCCGCCTTCGAACGAGGTGAATTCGATGATCTACCCGGACAAGGCAGACCTTTAGACCTTGACGATGACCGCCACATCACGCCAGAACTACGCGTACCCTACCGGATTCTCAAAAATGCGGGTTATATCCCACCTGAAATCAATCTTCATCGGGAAATCAAAGACGTTGAACAGTTGCTTGCCAGCAGCGGCGACACAGGCGTTCGTGGAAGTGCACTACGCCGTTTGACCGCGTTGCGTATTCAAATCGAACAACAACGTCAACGGCCGCTAAATTTACAGACTGAACAATCTTATTATCAAGAAGTAATCAAATCACGTTTTACGTAAACGTCGAATCAGACTTGACGTGTCCCACCGATTACCGCCCATGGTTTGCACTTCGGCATAAAACTGATCAACTAATGCGGCTATCGGTAACAAGGAACCGTTACGCGTTGCTTCCTCAATGCAAAGACGCAAGTCCTTACGCATCCAATCCACCGCAAAACCAAACTCGAATTCATCGTCTATCATGGTGGTGCCACGATTTTCCATTTGCCAGGATTGCGCGGCGCCTTTGGAGATAACATCGACCACTTGTTTCGCATCCAGTCCAGCATTGATAGCGAAAGCCAGACCTTCGGATAAACCCTGAACCAGACCTGCAATACAGATCTGGTTGACCATTTTGGTTAACTGCCCGGCCCCCACCGGCCCTAACAAAGTGACTGCCCGTGCGTATGACTGAATCACCCGCTCTACTCGGCTAAAGTCCGCTCGCTCACCACCACACATCACCGTTAACACACCATTCTCAGCACCCGCTTGGCCACCGGACACTGGCGCATCGACAAAGTGGCAGCCGTTCGCTTTAATGATTGCGTCCAATTCACGCGCGACCTCTGCAGAAGCGGTGGTATGGTCAACAAACATTGCGCCGTTCGCCATCCCGTCAAACGCGCCGTTTTCGCCGACGGTGACTTGTCTCAAATCATCGTCATTACCGACACAGGCAAAAACAATCTCGGCTCCTTGCGCCGCTTGCGACGGCGTCGCTGCCATTTGATGACCGTATTCGCCTACCCACTTTTCTGCTTTGCTTGACGTGCGATTATAAACACACACTTCATGGCCGTTCTTGGTCAAATGGCCGGCCATGGGATAGCCCATTACCCCAAGACCGATAAATGCGACTTTTGCCATACTAATTCTCCGTTATTAAATGTTTGAGTTTTCTGTATTATTGCTTGCCGCACCGTTATCTTTCCCACGAAAAACACGAACTGCAACACGTTATGACTGATTCTTCTATCTGGATTCGCCAGGCCGTCATCGATGACACGGCAACAATCGCTCAGTTTAACATAGCCATGGCGCGGGAAACGGAGGGCCGTGAGCTCAATCCCGAGACGACAACGGCGGGTGTACAGGCGATCTTCGATAACCCCGACCACGGTTTCTATGTAGTGGCGAACGTAGGTGAAAAAATCGTTGGCTCACTCATGATTACCAAGGAATGGAGCGATTGGCGTAATGGCGTATTCTGGTGGATACAGAGTGTATACGTTAATCCTGACCACCGGCGGAGAGGTATTTACAAAATGCTTTACCAACATGTCAAACGTCTCGCCCAAGACGTTAGTGGTGTGTGCGGCTTCCGCTTGTACGTCGAGAAAGATAACGATCGCGCCCAACAAACCTATGCATCGCTGGGAATGCGACCAACGGATTATTTGTTGTATGAAGAAGAACTTATTGAACAAACCGAGTTGTAAATTTTTTATAACGTCTGCGATGGAACGCATTTAGCCTAATGTTCATGTGAGAAAATGGTTTTATGCTGATTAAAAAACCAACCGACATCCGGCCAAGCGAAATTACCGACTACGATGTCTTCAAATCCCGGCGCCGGTTTATTCAAGGCGGCGCTGCACTGGCCCTAAGCGTTGGCAGCCCTCATGTTACGGCTCTGTCACCAAATCCTGAGGCGAATGGTGAGACGCTATCCCAAAGAAAAGAGAAGTTTCCCTCGCTAAAGAAAGGAGAGTACACCGTCAACGAGGAATTGACATCCTACGAGGACGTCACTTCATACAATAATTTTTACGAGTTCGCTATCGACAAACAAGGGCCGGCGCAACTTGCAAAAAAATTTAAAACTCGACCTTGGACAATTGCCATCGAAGGCGAAATCGCAAAACCCAAAGTCTGGGATATTGACGAACTGATCAAACAATTTCCATTGGAAGAACGCGTTTATCGCCTGCGTTGTGTAGAAGCATGGTCCATGGTGGTGCCGTGGGTCGGTTTTCCACTAGGCGATTTGGTACGCATGGTGGAACCGAATTCGCGTGCCAAATACCTACGCTTTGAAACAGTGGTTCGACCACGGGAGATGCCGGGTCAACGACCGGGCCTGTTTGGCGGCTCGCTGGATTGGCCCTACGTCGAAGGTTTGCGAATCGACGAAGCGACAAACCCACTGACGATATTGGCAGTGGGTTTATACGGAGAAGTAATGCCCAACCAAAACGGCGCACCGATTCGTCTCGTGGTTCCCTGGAAATATGGTTTTAAAAGCATCAAATCCATTGTGCGTATTCAATTTACCGAGGAACAACCGGTAAACACCTGGCAGCAACAAGCTCCTAACGAATACGGCTTTTATGCCAACGTCAATCCAGAAGTCGACCACCCACGTTGGAGTCAGGCGCGTGAGCGCCGCATTGGCGATATTCTTAAGCGACCAACGCTGAAATTCAATGGATATGAAGAACAAGTGGCGTCTTTGTATAACGGGATGGATTTAGCGAAGTTTTTCTGAGCACGGTAGTTTATGATGGCGGTCAACGCATCGACCCAGCTCGTCTGGATTCGCCGCTCTAAACCTTTGTTATTTATTCTATGCCTGTTACCCCTCGTCTTTTTGGTAACTGCGGCGTTTACCGGTGGGCTCAGCGCAGACCCCGTCGAAGACATCACCTTTACAACGGGTGAATGGACTCTTCGATTTTTACTTGTCACCCTTGCCGTCACACCACTGCGGGCTATCACCGGTTGGAATACTTTGATGCGTTTGCGTCGTATGCTGGGTCTGTTCGCGTTTTTCTATGTTTGTTTGCATTTTTTAACTTATATTGTTCTGGAACAATTCTTCGCGTGGCCGGAAATCATCGAAGACATTACTAAAAGAAACTACATTTTGGTTGGTTTTGTCGGATTTGTTCTACTGATCCCACTCGCTATTACGTCGACCAACAAAATGATGCTGCGCTTGGGCGGTAAGCGTTGGCAACAACTCCATCGTTTGGTTTACGTTGCCTCTGTTGCCGGAATTCTGCACTTTCTGTGGCTGGTAAAGTCCGATGTCACCGAGCCCGTTATCTACGCCATCATACTGACAGCATTACTCGGCTACCGGGCCTACCACCATCGTCGTTCGACACGGGCACAATCACACCCTCAAAAGGCGGCCGCAACCGCTTAAACAATCCTTATGCCCGCACGGGCATACACATCGCGTCAACAAAGTCGGACAATATAACCACGTGCTAAAATGCAAAGCTCTGCTTTGTAACTACATTTTTGCCGAGATTGGCCCATACCGCACGCACCGAACTTCCCGCTAAAGGCCGTAATGACTGGAAGACCATACGGTCGCTATTACCTTATTTGTCGGACTACCGCTGGCGCATCGGTCTGGCGCTAGTACTGATGGGGCTGGCAAAACTCGCCAATATTGGCGTGCCCTTGATATTGAAGGAGATCGTCGATGCCTTGGATATGGTTAGCGGGAATACCCAGACTGCTATTGCCCTACCGTTGTTTTTGCTAATTGCCTACGGGCTGTTACGTCTCGGCACCTCATTGTTCAACGAACTTCGTAACGCCGTTTTCGCCAAAGCCTCGCAATCCGCCATTCGGCAAGTCGCGCTTAAGGTATTCCGTCATTTGCATGATTTGTCCTTACGCTTTCATCTCGACCGGCAAACCGGCGGTCTTTCGCGAGACATCGAACGTGGCAGTCGAAGTATCAGTCAGCTGTTGTTTTATCTGGTATTCAACATCTTGCCTACCATATTTGAAATGGTCGTTGTATGTGCAATCTTACTCGTTCGTTACGACGCCTGGTTTGCCATAGTGACCGCCGTTACCGTCACGCTCTACTTTATCTACACCTACCAAATCACAAACTGGCGCATCAAATTCCGTGTGCGCATGAACGAGATGGATTCGAAAGCCAATTCCACCGCAATCGATGCGTTGATTAACTACGAAACAGTGAAATACTTTGGCAATGAAGACTTCGAAACCCGGCGCTACAACACCCATATGCAAGAATGGGAAAAAGCATCGATCAAGAGCCAAACCACGTTGGCATTGCTCAATGTCGGGCAAGGTCTCATCATTGCCATTGGTTTGACCATTTTGATGATAATGGCAGGCAATGGTGTGGTTGCAGGTCATATGACTCTCGGTGATTTCGTGCTGGTTAATGCATTTTTAATCCAACTTTACATCCCACTTAATTTTCTTGGCACCGTTTTTCGCGAGGTGCAACATTGCCTTACCGACATGGAGAAAATGTTTGGGTTATTGGATGTCAAACAAGATGTCGTGGACGACTTAGACGCACGAGAATTGATAGTTTCCAACGCTGATGTGAAATTCGAAAACGTCGGGTTTTCTTATAACCCAGACCGGCAAATATTAAGTGATGTAAGTTTTAACGTCCCCGGTGGGCACAAAGTAGCCATTGTCGGCGCCAGTGGTGCTGGTAAATCCACTGTCGCCCGTTTGTTGTTCCGGTTTTACGATGTCGGTACGGGAGTTATTTCCATCGATGGGCAGGACATCAACAATGTATCTTTACAAAGTTTACGTAACGCCATAGGCGTCGTTCCACAAGATACAGTGTTGTTTAATGACACTATCGAGTACAACATCCGTTACGGCAAACCCGATTGCGATAAAGAAGAGGTGGTCAATGCCGCACGGCTTGCGCACCTCGATACATTCATAGACACCTTGCCCCTCGGATATGAAACTCTGGTTGGCGAACGGGGGCTTAAACTTTCCGGTGGAGAGAAACAACGCATCGCTATCGCACGCACTCTGCTAAAGAATCCGCCGATTCTGATCCTCGACGAGGCCACGTCATCGCTGGATTCAAAATCCGAAAAAGCCATCCAATCCGCGCTCACCAGTATTACGGAAAATCGTACCACTCTCGTGATTGCCCATCGGTTATCCACGGTAATCGACGCCGACCAAATTCTAGTGCTAGAACATGGTCAAATCGTTGAACGCGGAACACACAATGAACTACTTGCTAAGAATGGCATCTATGCACATCTTTGGTCCTTACAACAAGCCCAGGCGGAAACACCGGATGATGAAGACAACATAGAGGAATATCAGAAGGCGGGATAATACGATATAATCGTCAGCACATCTTATCGGGGCGCTAATTGAGCTGAGACGCGCATATGCGCGGTCCCGTAGAACCTGATCCGGGTAATGCCGGCGTAGGGAATTGAGATGATGCCTATCAGCAAACACTCTCAGTCCCTCGCCCCACGATTTCGGATCCATTACGAGAAGACGCCCATTAACAAAACGTCGTTCGACTCACAACGTTGTGTGGAGCTTTTGGACAAAATCCGCCGGGACAAGCCACGGGTACATTGTATTACCAACACAGTGGCAATGAATCTTACGGCCAATACGCTATTGGCCGTCGGTGCAATTCCCAGCATGTCGATTGATCCCGGCGAAATTAGCGATTTTGTTGCTAACGCAAACGCTTTGCTGATCAATCTCGGCACCTTGAGTTCCGATCGTTTTCAATGCATACCCACCGCCATTGAAATAGCGAATGCCCATCAAACTCTCTGGATACTCGACCCGGTTTTTGTGCATCGATCAACAAAACGATTGGCGTTTGCACAACAACTCCTCAATCAAAAACCCGCCGTTATTCGCGCCAACCTCGACGAGATTCACGCAATGATTGGTGAAGACAACGATGTCAATGAATTCGCCCTCTCCAAACAAACCGTTGTTGCACAAACCGGCCAGCCCGACATGGTCACCGATGGCAATCATCAAACAAGGATTTTTAATGGCCACGAACTGATGACCCGTGTTACCGGTTTAGGTTGTGCGACGTCTGCCCTGGTCGCTGCGTTCGCCGCGGTGACGGATAATGTTTTCGAGGCAGCCGCGGGCGCACTCGTTGTCATGGGTATAGTCGGCGAAGTTGCCGCCGAAAGAGCATCTGGCCCTGGAAGCCTGCAATGTGAAATTGTGGATTGTCTTTACAACTTAGGTGACGGTGAAATAACTCAATGGAACCGAATCGAATGATAGGTTCCGATTACGTCGATACCCGTGTGCATCTAATTGCAGGACCAACGCATATCGAAAAGTTCAGTGTACAAGGCATTGTGGATGTCGCAACGCACGGTGCCACGATACTGCAATTGCGGGATAAAACTTCCAATGCGGAGGACTTGTTTAACACGGCTACTAAATTGAAAGCCGCGTGCGACAAACAAAATCTACCACTATTGATAAATGACTACGTCGATATTGCCATAACCGTGGGTACGGCAGGTGTTCACGTGGGCCAACAAGACATGACAGCGGATGCGATACGACGAGTCCTCAAGGACGACGCTGTGATTGGACTTTCCATTAAAAACGAATGTGACTTGCAACGCGCCCCACTATCCGAAATCGACTACATCAGTATCGGCGGCGTATTCGCGACTACGAGCAAGGATAATCCTGAACCACCCATCGGGCTCAATGGATTACGCTGTCTATGTTCGAGTGTAAGGAAAGAATTCAAGGGTCCTGTGATCGCGATTGCCGGTATTACGTCAGAAAACGCGGCACAGGTTATCGATGCCGGCGTAGATGGTATAGCGGTGATCAGTGCAGTGTGGGATGCCGAGGAACCAGAAATGGCGCTCGCGCAATTACGCGATACAGTCGATACCCAACTCAAACGACAGCAAACTTAACGACTGCAATGAAGAAAAATACACCTATCGCGCTCACCATTGCTGGCTCGGACAGCGGTGGCGGTGCCGGCATCCAAGCCGACATAAAAACATTTTCTGCGCTCGGTGTGTATGGCGCATCAGTAATTACCGCGTTGACCGCGCAGAACACACAAACGGTGAGCGCGATATATGATGTGACACCCGAATTCATAAGCCAGCAGATCGATGCGGTGTGCAGTGACCTGACAGTTAACGCCGTGAAAATAGGCATGCTGAGCCAACCGGTGGTTATTAGAGCCGTTGCGACAGGTCTGTCCAAACATAAGCTTGATCGTGTCGTGCTAGATCCAGTGATGGTGGCAAAAAGCGGCGACAAGTTACTGCAAGACAATGCCGTCGATGCCCTACGCTCCACGCTCATTCCCCTTGCCACTTTAATAACACCTAACCTGCCCGAGGCCTGCGTGCTTCTGGATATTCAATCAATCGATGCAGCCCACATGGAAGATATCGCTCATGAGTTATTGAAATTCGGGTGTAAATCCGTATTACTCAAAGGCGGTCACCTGCAAAACCAACAAAGTACAGACGTCCTGGTTACGGATGAAGGGACGAGGCGATTCGAGGCAAAACGCGTTGATACGCAAAACACCCACGGTACGGGTTGTACTTTGTCATCCGCAATTACAGCGTTTCTAGCGCAGGGCCTGGCCCTCAACGATGCCGTCGCTCAAGCAAAAGAATACATTTCTAACGCCATCACCCACGCGGATGAACTATCGATTGGCCAAGGACATGGGCCGGTACACCACTTTTACCAATACTGGAAATAGAGCAATGAAACGTCGGCAAGCCATCGCACTCACCGCAGCGACCATTAGTGTACCATTTGTTTCGACCAGCAAAGCGAACGATCCCCTGCACTGGAATATGGTGACTTCCTGGCCCAAAAATCTGCCGGGGCCTGGTGTTACCGCGCGACGACTGGCAGATCGAATCGTACAAATGAGCGATGGCCGGATACAAATAAAACTCTACGCGGCCGGTGAACTCGTGCCGGCGTTTGAAGTGTTCGATGCGGTGTCGCAAAACACTGCCCAGATTGGTCACACCGCTTCTTTCTTTTGGCAAGGGAAAATTCCCGCGTCGGTATTTTTTACCGCCGTGCCTTTTGGGTTGACACCTGACGAACATGCTGCATGGATTTATCACGGTGGTGGTCAGGAGCTATGGGAACAAGCATATGCAGACTTTAGTGTGCAACCCTACATGGCTGGTAATACAGGGACGGGCATGGGTGGTTGGTTCAAAAAGGAAGTCAATAGCTTGGATGATTTGAAAGGCCTTAAATACCGCATGCCGGGATTGGGTGGGGAGATTTACCGCCGTTTGGGAGCGACACCGGTGAGCTTACCGCCGGGAGAAATATTTGGTGCATTGCAATCCGGCACTTTAGATGGCGCGGAGTTTGTGGGACCGGCCAGCGACCTAGCGTTCGGGTTCTATAAAATCGCGCCTTACTATTACTTGCCGGGATTTCACGAGCCTAACGGAACGGGGGAATGTCTAGTCAACAAAAAAGTCTTATCCATATTGCCCGATGATTTGCGCGATGTTGTAAGCAACGCCTGCGCAGCGGAGAACGCTTTTGCATTGGCTGAATCCAAATGGCGCAACGCCGAAGCTTTGAATACATTGATCGAAAAACATGGTGTTCAAGTTCGTTCTTTTCCACAAGATGTTATACAGGCCGCGCGTGAAACAGGCGAAGAGGTACTCTTAACTTTCTCCAAAAAAAATGAAATGACGAGAAAAGTGTATGACTCATTTAACGCCGCAAGAAATAAATTAACTTCATGGTCATCGCTATCCACAAAAGCATTTCTGGATGCACGTGGCAATTTCTGACTACGTTATCACCGGATTGTGATTTCCGTATCCATCAAAAAAGCGAGGATTCGCTACCAGGATAGTTTGTTGTTTGACAAACTGGAACTCATGCTTGTTGCGGGCGAATGGACTTGTTTGTTAGGGCAAAGCGGTATAGGTAAATCCAGTTTGTTGCGTTTATTGGCGGGTTTACTCAACGACGAGGGCCAAGGCAACATTCAATGTAACGACGGACAGACACTCCACGGCCGCGTGGCCTACATGGCACAGACCGATTTACTTATGCCCTGGTTGACTGCCCTACAAAACGTGTTGGTAGGCGTACGGTTACGTGGCGAAGTTAATCAAGGCGACATTGACAGGGCGATGGCACTACTACATCAAGTCGGACTGGGGGAAGACACAGACCGTTATCCGGCAAAACTTTCCGGCGGGATGCGCCAACGTGTAGCACTAGCGCGCACATTGTTCGAAGATAAGCCGGTCATCTTGATGGACGAACCGTTTTCGGCATTGGATGCGATTACACGGCATCGACTGCAAACTTTAGCCGCTGAGTTACTGCAAGACAAAACGATACTTCTGGTGACTCACGATCCTCTAGAAGCGTTGCGTCTTGGCCATCGCATCTACATCCTGGGCGGTGGTCCCCCCGCTGTTTTAAGCCTGCCCATCGTTCCACAGGACCCGCCCCCGAGAGCCATGGATCATCCACAGGTTGGGTCTTTGCAAGCGGAAATTTGGCAACGACTTGCGGCTTAAAGTTTGGCCATAATCAATATATTGATCCGTGACAAGTCGAACGAACAAAGAACATCGTTGGAAATCTATGCTGCGCCCGATCACACTATTCATCGGCCTCCTTTTATTCTGGCAACTCGTCACGTTAGTCACCCAGGCTCCGGTCTATATCCTGCCTGGACCTTTGAAGGTTCTGAACACACTGGCTGCAAACCTCGTCTTAATCTTCCACCACGCCACGGTAACTGCATTAGAAATTGTCCTTGGATTGATTATCGGCACAGTTCTGGGCGTCGTCAGTGCTTTGTGTCTGACTTATTTCCGGCCCGCCCGCCGCTGGTTACTACCGGTACTCGTCGTCAGTCAGTCGTTACCCGTGTTTGCCTTAGCACCCGTTTTGGTATTGTGGTTTGGCTACGGACTTGCATCAAAAATTGCGATGGCGGTCCTCATCATTTACTTCCCGGTTGCAGCCGCTTGTTATGACGGTCTACGCCATACCGATACGGGTTGGTTGGACCTAGCGCGCACTATGAACGCATCTAATTTCGCCATACTAAAACAAATAAGACTCCCAGCCGCCTTGCCTGCGCTCGCTTCCGGCCTGCGCGTAGCCGCGGCGGTTGCCCCGATTGGCGCGGTCGTCGGTGAATGGGTAGGCTCCAGCCGCGGATTGGGTTTTCTCATGCTCCATGCTAACGGACGCATGCAAATCGATCTTATGTTTGCAGCTTTGCTCGTGCTAGCGCTGCTGGCAATCACAATTTACTTTTTTATCAATTGGGTGCTGGGGCGTCTGCTGTTTTGGCAACCCGAAACCCTTTCGCTGACTGACTAGGAGTTATCGATGATCTCTAGAAATATTTTTATTGGAATTGCTTTCATCTTGTTTGGCGGCAATGTGTGTATGGCCGCGGACAAACTGAGCGTTATTTTGGACTGGTTTGTAAATCCCGATCATGGACCGCTGGTCGTCGCTCAACACAAAGGTTACTTTGAGGAAGCAGATCTCGATGTCGAGTTAATAGCACCAGCGGACCCGAATGACCCACCCAAGCTAGTCGCCGCAGGCAAAGCGGATATCGCTGTCTCCTATCAACCTCAACTGCATTTGCAAGTCGATCAAGGTTTGCCACTGACACGCATCGGTACCCTGGTGGCAACACCATTGAATAGTCTTGTGGTGTTGGCCGACGGTCCTATCGAATCCATTGCCGATTTGCAAGAAAAGAAAGTGGGATTCTCCGTAGGCGGTTTTGAGGACGCTTTACTCAACGCTATGCTCAAAAGGCATAATTTATCAACCGCCGACATCGAACTCATCAACGTCAATTTTTCGTTATCGCCTTCACTGATTTCAGGACAAGTCGATGCCGTAATCGGCGCCTTTCGAAACTTCGAACTTAACCAGATGGATATTGTCGGCAAACCGGGACGTGCATTTTATGTCGAAGAAGAAGGCGTACCCGCTTATGATGAATTGATTTTTGTAGCGAATAACGAACACCTGGACAATCCCGCTCTCCTGCGTTTCTTATCCGTCGTTGAAAACGCAACACAGTTTATGATGAATCATCCCGACGAAGCGTGGGAACTATTTATTGCACACGACAAATCGTTGGACGACGAACTCAACAAGCGCGCCTGGCGCGACACCCTGCCCCGTTTTGCCTTACGCCCCGCCGCGTTGGATAGCGGCCGCTACCAGCGATTTGCCGAGTTTTTGCTTGACCAAGGGTTGATAAAGGAGATTCAACCTGTTTTGAACTATGCTCAGGAACTCGGTGTGTTGTAGTTCTTGGTTTGTAGCCATATGGCTACATCGTACCCATTCGACGCAACAATTGTTGTAACATTTCAAGATTCCTAATAAATCAAATTTAGGTGATCGCAATGAGTATTCACGAACTTTCGGACAATACCGTCAGGGACTTGGCCGAGGCTTTTGCCCTCGACTTGAACGAGCAACAACTGGCCAAAGCATCAGCCGTTATCGAACGCATGTTAGTACAGACTATCCAAACAACCTCGAAAGCTTGCCAAGAAGCGGCTGCATCTTGTTATGCGCCAGAATCAGAGGTCTCAAGTAAAGTAAGCGAGGAAATAGAACGCGCAGAGAGTGCACTAATCGCCAATCTTTCAAGCTTGCGTTGATTGTTATCGAATCATTGGGCTGGCGTTTCATTTCATACCTGCGAAGGCAGGTATCCGTTTACAACAACTCGCGACCAAGGTCGCTCCTACCGTTGTTTTTTTGATCCTTTACGTTCTACCCAGACGAAAGATGACCGTAGGAAAAATCGGCAGGAAGGTTGATTTGAGGTTCGCTGAATACTTTCACAACGCACTATCCCGGATTCTATTTCATTTTATCCGGGCTACGCTCGCTATTGAGAATGTATGATCTCATATTCTCCCAATCTACAGATACCCTGTCGATACCCCCTCTATTCCATACCCCCTCTATTCCGCATATTTTGGCCTTGGGGGCTCGGATGTGCCTGGCAAAAAGCCTCGTATGTAAAAAATCAAAGTGTGACTTAATCGCTTTATCCATAGAATTAATCTGGAATAAGCCACAAGCTGCTCTTACGGCATTAAAAACAGTCAAACCAAAACAAATAGCCACTTTAGGATTGATTATCTCAATTAAGGGTAAAGTGAATTCTTGTGCGGCTCTTCTGAGATCTTTAGGGGGTATTTTCGCAGTCGTTTCACCATACTTTATATATGGAAAAAGATTAGTAACATACGTCTGATCTAGACTTAAATTGAGATGATTCTCTAACAAATTTTTAAGATTTTTATTCGTCGGAGCTGATGGTGGATACCCAAGCGTTAATTCCTCTTCACGAACTTCACCTGTAAAGTCCTTTGAAGAACACTAATCCTGCAGGATAATTACTACCTCTGCATCTTCGTTGTGAGCGGACTTACTATATGGAGATATATAATCACATTCCCAAAGTCCATTGTCATAATCACCAATCGACGCGTAGCCATCATATCTTATGGACTGCCTTTTCCTTGCAAGCTGTAGTAATTTCTGAACTTTGCTCATATTAATCATCATTGATATCTCTTTAAGCTGGCGTAGAGCATGACGTATCGCACTGAGCGAGCTTATTGCGACGCAGGATTCTCAAAGAAAACGTAGAATGTTGAGTAATCGCTGATTTCGAAATAAACTTTTTTCTCGCTACTATCGACCTCAAAGTTTAAGTTTTCATCCAGCACACCATAACCAAACCTGTAGGGACGTGGAACGTCATCGCTGGTACCTATCGCAGTCGATAATTTATCGATTCTCATAAATCGTTTGACCAACTTGTCAGACGCATAGATTTCCAATACGCCGTTGGTGCCGGTCCAGTTCTGCACCGCACGTCCGAATTTGTTCTGCACTTCTTGGGTACAACCGATAAGCAAAACCGGAAATAGGATTATTAAAAGCTTTCGCATGATTCTCTCCTTACATTTATTCGTCAGTTTCATCGACATCGATTTGGCCGGTCACACGTCTACGAATATGCGACCAAGATATTCCTGCGGCTAACACACCAGCCAACCCGCCTAAAATCAAATAAGAAATTGTCCGTACACTGCCCGCTTTTATCCAACCCAAGTCGACGATTAACCACAGTAACATGGTGAAAAAAGCGATGGCGAGGATGGTGCCGATTGTTCCAAGCGAGCGGAACGTCGCACGTAGAAAAATAGCCCAACCGATGATTAGAACAACACCGACAAAACCTTTGAGCACAGTAAAAGTAGCAACATCCTCGGCTAACGGCTGCAGTGCCCAGTAAAAATAGGAGTATGGCTTTTCCGGATTATATGTCGAAAAAACGAGTGCCAGCGCCGAAACCAACCGAATCAGAAACCCAACTGCATTGAATTGTTTAGTAGCCAACTATCAGCTCCATTTGAACATACTAATTTTCGAAAACGTGACGAGTGAAAAGAAGACAAAGCGAACAATTACGAGGAAACAAAGTTTACACGCAGTTTGTTCTTTCAAGACCCCGCATTTGAAGTAACTATTCAACATAACACTATTGAGCGTAATAATTTTTTAACCCACCCACACACGCGCGTTTTTAAACATCCTCAACCATGGCCCATCATCACCCCAGTCCGCCGGATGCCAGGAGTTGGTGGCCGTACGGTATACCCTTTCCGGATGCGGCATCATAATGGCGACACGGCCATCGGCGTTGGTTAAACCCGTTATTCCATCAGGCGATCCATTCGGATTGTAGGGATAAGTCTCCGTGGCCCCCCCGTAGTTATCCACAAACTGCATGATAACTTGTCTGTTCTGAATCAAAGCTGAAACAGCATCTTCATCATCGAACTTCGCTAGTCCTTCACCATGGGCGACTACGACGGGAAAACGCGATCTTGCCATGCCGTTAAAAAACAACGAACGGTTTTCCGGTATCGCTATCATGACTAAACGACCTTCAAATTGTTCCGATCGATTATGCGTAAATTTTGGCCAATGCGCGGTGCCAGGAATGATTTCCCGCAACGCTGCCATCATCTGACATCCATTACAAACCCCCAGCGCAAATGTATCGGCATGATCAAAAAATGCGGAAAACCGATCACGCATTGCTGGGTTAAACAAAATGGACTTGGCCCAACCCTGACCCGCACCCAACACATCACCGAAGGAAAACCCGCCACAAGCGACGATACCTTTGTAATCATCCAGGTTTACGTCACCGGATTGAATATCGGTCATGGTGACGTCGACTGCGGTAAATCCTGCGCGATGAAACGCATGGGCCATTTCAACGTGCCCGTTGACACCTTGCTCACGCAATATGGCGGCTCTAGGCTTCACACCGCTGGCAATAAAAGGCGCACAAACATCATCCTGGGGGATGAAAGTCAGTTTAGCATGCAAACCGGGATCGTCCGCATCAAGAATGGAGTCGTATTGTTGTTGCGCGCATTCCGGATTATCCCGCAGTGATTGCATTCGCCAGGTGGTTTCCGACCAGATACGATGCAGATGGGTGCGAGAGTTTTTATACACTTCGCGCCCATTTCTCGAAAAAACCAACCTGTCATCGGCACTGACCTGTCCCAAAACTATCGTCATATCCCCCAAACCGACTCTCTGGAGAACAGCCATCACCGCGTCTCGATCTTTTCTGCGTATCTGAATGACCGCACCCAATTCTTCATTAAAAAGCGCAGCAACAACATCTTCACCAAGCTCGTCTAACCGAATACTGGCCCCGACGCGTCCGGCGAAAGCCATTTCACACAACGTGATGAACAATCCACCATCCGAACGGTCATGATAAGCCAGTAAATAAGCCTCTCGATTTAAAGATTGAATTGCATCAAAGAAGACGCGTAAGCGTGTCGCGTCATCCACATCCGGTGCTTGGTCACCGATTTGCCCGTAGACTTGAGCAAGCGCCGATGCCCCCACACGGTTTTTCTTTGCCCCAAGATCAATCAGTAACAATTCAGTCGGTTCGCCTACTATCTGTAGTTGCGGTGTCAACGTCTCTCTGACATCGGAAACCGGAGCGAAAGCGGTTATGACCAAAGACAATGGTGCGGTGACGATGTGTTCTTGCCCCTCTTCCTGCCAGCGGGTTTGCATGGACATGGAATCCTTGCCCACGGGTATCGAAAGTCCCAACCGCGGACAGAATTCGAGAGTAATAGCTTTGACTGTGTCATACAGCGCTGCATCCTCACCGGGATAACCAGCAGCCACCATCCAGTTCGCTGATAATTTAATTTGTTCAATGCTATTGATAGGCGCCGCCGCGATATTGGTGATAGCTTCGCCGATAGCCATACGTCCACTGGCGGGTGCGTTTATCAAAGCCAATGGCGGGCGCTCACCCATAGCCATGGCTTCGCCACAAAAAGTTTCGTAGCCTGCAATCGTAACTGCGACATCTGCCACCGGCACTTGCCACGGCCCCACCATAGGATCGCGGTGCACCAATCCGGTCACACTACGATCGCCAATCGTAATTAAAAATGTTTTATCGGCAACACCGGGCAGCCGCAATACACGTTCTACCGCATCTTCAATTTCGATGTTCGAGGTATCGAAATGAACCAATTCAGCTTGTTTGCGTCTGACATCTCGCTGCATTTTCGGTGGTTTACCGAATAACAATTCCATACCGAGATCGATGGGATGGTCATAACGTTTTTGTAAGTCGTTGTCACTTGTTATGTTTTCAAACGCATCATCTTGCAGTAGTAGATGTCCGTCCTGGGTCGCCGTTCCGACCACTGAATACAAACAACGTTCGCGTTTGCATATCGCCTCGAATTCTTCTAATTGTTCCCGGTCGATCGCTAATACGTAACGTTCTTGAGCTTCGTTACACCAAATTTGCATGGGACTCATGCCCGAATCGTCGGACAATACCGAGCGTAAATTAAAACACGCACCACCATTTTCACTGTGAACTAATTCCGGCAAAGCATTGGACAATCCACCTGCACCCACATCGTGAATGGATAAGATGGGATTTGACTTGCCCATGGCCCAACACCGGTCAATAACCTCTTGTGCACGGCGTTGCATTTCCGGATTGCTTCGTTGTACAGATGCGAAATCAATTTGTTCACTACTGGCCCCGGTCGCCATGCTGGAGGCGGCACCGCCACCCAGACCAATTAACATGGCAGGGCCTCCCAATACAACAATGGATGAACCCGCCGGAATGTTTTTCTTGCCGATATGAGCGTTGCGGATATTACCCAAACCACCAGCAACCATAATAGGCTTGTGATAACCCCGCACGCCGTCACCATCGATGGGTTGTTCGAAGGTTCTGAAATAACCGCCGATATTCGGGCGACCGAATTCATTATTAAATGATGCACCACCTACCGGGCCTTCCAGCATGATCTGCAAGGGACTAGCGATACGCTTGGGTTTGCATTCGGGTTCTTCCCAAGGTTGCAGCGCAGCCGGTATTCTCAAGTTTGAAACCGAAAACCCGGTGATACCGGCTTTAGGTTTGGCACCGCGGCCGGTCGCCCCTTCATCACGAATTTCGCCGCCTGAACCGGTGGCCGCGCCGGGAAACGGCGAAATAGCAGTAGGGTGGTTGTGGGTTTCGACCTTCGCGACGAAGTGCACCGCTTCGTCGTGGGTGTGGTATTCACCGGTAACGGGATCCGAAAAAAAACGCCCGCGCCCCACACCTTCGATGGCAGCCGCATTATCTTCATACGCAACTAACGTACCTTTGGGATTTTTCTCGTGCGTTTCGCGAATCATACCGAATAAGGAATGCGGCATGGTGTCGCCGTCGATAATCCAATCCGCGTTGAATATCTTATGCCGACAATGTTCAGAATTCACTTGGGCGAACATCATCAACTCGACATCCGTGGGGTTACGGTTAAGCTTCTGAAATTGCGCGACCAGATAATCGATTTCGTCATTCGATAAGGCGAATCCAGATTCGCTGTTGGCCCGTTCCAACGCCTGACGGCCACCTTGAATCACATCGACACACACAAGCGGCTTTGGTGATGCCGGTTGAAACAATTCCGTGACGCGGGATACCTCGTACAAAACACTTTCCGTCATTGGATCGTGTAGCAAGGCACTAATGATTTCCCAGTTGTCAATTTCATAACCTGACGTCGGATCAATTTGCCAACAAACGCCATGTTCAATGCGCTTTACAGCGGTGAGGCCACAACGGTGAATGATGTCTGTTGCCTTGGTTGACCAAGGAGAAATAGTGCCAACACGGGGAACGATCAGAAGTTCTGTGCTACTACTCGGCCCGGTCAGCGGGGCTGTGCAATCCAGTAGTTGCTCAAGAACTGAACGCTGTTCGGTATCCAGTGCCGATTGTAAATGCACGAAATATCGATAACTTGCGCGCGCATCCACGATATAGCGATCCACATACTTCAGACGCTCGACAACCGCCTTGTGACGAAACCCGGACATCGCATTGGCGCCGTGCAGCGCCAAAACTTCACCGCTATCGGTCAATGCGCGATTCGTTCCGGCATTTATTATTCGAATATTTAACTCTAGTTAGCTTTCAACCCGCCCCTTGTAAATGCGGCATCTCCATACCTAACCGCAATGCAATTTCTTCGTAAGATTCGACCACATCGCCCATACCGCGGCGGAAGCGGTCTTTGTCCAGCTTCTTACGTGTCTCCTTGTCCCACACCCGGCAACCATCCGGTGTGAATTCGTCACCAAGCAAAACATCACCGTCGTAACGGCCAAACTCAAGCTTGAAGTCCACTAGCAACATATCGGCGTCAGCAAATAAGTTTTTCAGGACCTCGTTCACTTTGAATGTTTGTTCCTTCATAGCTTCGACTTCTTCGGCTGTCGCCCAACCAAAGGAGCGAATGTGATATTCGTTAATCATCGGATCATGCAACGGATCGTTTTTGAGGAAAAACTCGAAAGTCGGTGGATCGAGGTCGATGCCCTCTTCTACGCCCAAGCGTTTGCAAATCGATCCAGCCGCAATGTTACGCACTACACATTCCACCGGAATCATATCCAAACGTTTCACTACCGATTCATTTTTAGAAAGTTCCTTTTCGAAATGGGTTTTGATCCCTGCTTGCTCCAGCTTTTGCATGACGAATGCATTGAACTGGTTATTCACCATGCCTTTGCGATCCAGTTGCTCGACTTTCTCGCCATCGAATGCGGACGTGTCGTCACGAAAATGCAAAATGAGCCGCTTCGGATCGTCTGTTAAGTAAACCGATTTTGCTTTGCCAGAATAGAGTTGTTCGCCCTGTTGCATAAAATTAAATTCGTAGAAAAAAGGTTTTAGATGACGCCAGCATGTCGCATGGCTTCGCGCACGGGTTCATGGTACTGCTGAGACAATGGGATCAATGGCAAGCGGATGCCGCCCTTGATTAAACCCATATCCTGCAATGCCCATTTACTGGGCGTCGGATTGGATTCCAAAAATAGTGCCTTATGTAACGGTGCCAATTGCTCGTTCAACGACCGGGCTTCGTCCGCATTTCCCTCGACAGCAGCCGTACACATCTCGTGCATCAACTTTGGCGCCACATTAGCGGTCACTGAAATCGTACCCTTGCCACCGACCAACATTAATTCGACCGCGGTACCGTCTTCGCCGGAATAAACCGCAAAGTCGGCGCCACAACGTTTAACCAGATCGGCGCCACGACTAACGTCATTGGTGGCATCTTTTATACCAATTATATTTGAAATCTTCGATAGACGTTCGGTGGTTTCGTTTTGCATATCGCAACTGGTCCGTCCCGGTACGTTATATAGTATTTGATCGATGGCCACCGTTTCGGCGATGGTTTTGAAATGTTGATATAAACCTTCCTGCGTTGGTTTATTGTAGTAAGGCACAACCAGCAAACAAGCATCCGCACCCAGCTTTTGCGCTTCGGTGGTTAACTCAATCGCCTCGCTGGTGGAGTTCGCACCGGTACCGGCGATAACCGGAATACGTTTATTCACGTATACCATGGTTTTTTCCACCACTTGCATATGCTCAACTGGGTCTAGTGTGGCGGATTCGCCAGTCGTACCGACGGAAACAATGGCATCGGTGCCATTTTCGATGTGGAACTCGACTAAACGATGCAACGCATCGTAGTCGACGGAGCCATCTTCGTGCATAGGAGTCACCAGTGCGACCATGCTGCCTGTAAACATCACTAACCTCTCGGGGGATAAATCTGCGTGCGATAGAACCGGCGATGGTACCTTTGGGTCACTACACTTTACAAGAAAGCTTTAACGCCACGCTCATTAGTACCTCGGTACCCATCCATTGCACATTAGGCCAACCCTTGTGATGAACCCTTCTTACCAGATCACTTTAACTCGCGGACGTAACACTCGGGCCAACCTACATCTTGTGTTTCGGAGTATATTTTAACCCAATATATGGGGTTGACGCTCGCTTTTTCGCACCCTAGGATAGCGCCCGGCCAACCCCCCAACCAATCGCGTTCATATCCGGAGACCCCGCTATGCATTGTCGTTGTTGCCATTCACTGATGGTTCCAGTCCGTAGTCAAAACAACTCTTCCAGCCGTCAGGAATGGCATGAGTGCCCCGTGTGCCATCGTGTTAACATGACCTCGACACCACAACAACGATTTCCTGACCCACAACAACTGAAATCTTCTCTAGGGTTAGTCAACAGCGCAAACCGCCGCGTGTTTTAATTCTCGTCTATCACCAAGGAAAGGTGTTATACCCGCCTCGGTGGTGTATTGTTACACTGCCTACTGACGTATTTACAACTTATATCATTTATCAAAATCCGTGGGTAACCGACTATCGAAAATCTACACCCGTACCGGCGATCAAGGGACGACCGGCCTGGGGAACGGTTCCCGTGTTGACAAAGACAACCCACGGGTTCAGGCCATGGGCACAGTTGACGAATTGAATAGCGTCATCGGCATTCTAATGACGGAATCATTGCCCGACGACATCAGAGATTGTCTAAACGAAGTACAACATACCTTATTTGATATCGGCGGCGAATTAAGTATGCCTGGTTATTCTATGGTCAACGAAGAAAAAACTACCAGCCTTGAACTTTTTTTAGACGAACTCAACGACGGGCTAAAACCGTTAAAAGAATTTATTTTGCCGGGTGGAAGCAAGGCAGCGGCCTATTGTCACCTGGCACGCAGCGTGTGCCGGCGTGCCGAACGCCGGGTTTACACCTTATCCAGAATGGGTAACGCCTCGGACAATGCACGCCGCTATTTGAATCGCTTGTCCGATTTGTTGTTTGTGATGGCGCGCAGTCTAAATAAATCTGCCGGTCAAACGGACGTGCTGTGGAAGCACGAACGAAAGCCGCGCAAAAAAAGCGCGAGTTAATCGCAAGCTAAAGCACCCCGATAAGCTTTCCAATCAAAACATGGTCCCGGATCTGTTTTACGACCCGGTGCAATGTCGCTATGACCAAATAATCGATCGGGCGAAAGATTGGGAAATGCTTCGAACAAACACCGGGTCAGTTGGACGAGGACTTCATACTGCCGTTGTTCGAAGGCCAGCTCATCACAACCTTCTAACTCAATTCCGATTGAAAAATCATTGACCTGCGAACGCCCTAAGCAAAATGATTCACCCGCATGCCAGGCGCGTTTAGTCACTGGAACAAATTGCACGATCTCGCCATTGCGGCGAATCAAGAAGTGGGTAGAGACTTTAAGATTGCAAATTTCTCTGAAGTACGGGTGTTGATCCGTATCTAAGGTGTTACAAAACAAATACTCGATTTCCGGGCCACCGAAACAACCGGGCGGTAAACTGATAGCATGAATAATAATAACGTCGACTTCGCAATTTGGTGGACGCTTGTCGTGATTTGGCGACAGCGCATAGCGAACACCTCGCATCAAACCCGTCGCCGGGTCGATGGCTAGTTCCCGTTGTTCAGCTGAACTCTTCACTATTTCCGTATAACACAGGACGCTTTCCAAAAAAACAGCATGACACCAACCCAGGATAAATCTTTCAACGGTGTATTACTTGCGTTAAGCGCATACGGATTTTGGGCGTTCATTCCCATTTACTGGAAAGCCGTCGGACATGTAGCATCGTCCGAGATGCTGGCACACCGCATTATCTGGTCCTTGCCCGCCCTGGCAATATTGCTACTGGTAACATGGCAATACAGAGAAGTTACAGCAGCGTTCCGCAATCCTAAAACAAGAGGCTTATTAGTACTTACCGGTGTTTTGCTAGGTGTCAACTGGTTGATTTTTATATGGGCTATACAGGTCGGTCGTGTATTGGAGGTGAGTCTGGGCTACTACATCAATCCGCTGGTTAACGTTTTGCTGGGAATTGTGGTATTGCACGAGCGGTTACGACAATGGCAGATCGTCGCCGTTTTATTGGCAACGGTGGGTGTCGCTTACCAAACCCTGCAACTGAGTAGCGTGCCCTGGGTGTCGTTGTCATTAGCATTCTCATTCGGCTTTTACGGTCTTCTACGCAAACAAACTGATGTGGGTTCGCTGCCCGGCCTATCAGTGGAAACCCTACTTATGTTTCCATTCGCACTCCTTTATATACTATGGCTGCAAATGAATGGCGAGCTTGCGTTTACTCAGGTCGATCTGCAAACAGACTGGCTGGCCATACTCTCCGGTCCATTAACCGTGCTGCCCTTGTGGTGGGTAATTATCGCCGCCAAACGATTAAACTACGCGACACTGGGCATCTGCCAATATATTGCTCCCAGCGGACACTTCTTATTAGCAGTGTTAGTGTACAAAGAAGATTTTGGAGCACATCAACTCATCACTTTTACTTGTATATGGTTAGCATTAATTATTTACTCCACGGATTCCCTGTTAGAAGCACGCCGAAACGCTGCGCCAACTTGATACCCCGAATGTACTGCCGAAATCAACCAAGATAATAAACGCTTCCATGCAACCGGACTCGCAACGCTGGCAATTCTGGATTGACCGCGGCGGTACGTTCACCGATGTGGTGGCGCGCGCCCCTTCCGGCGAACTAAAGACATTGAAGTTGTTATCAGAGAATCCAGAACAATATCTCGACGCTGCCTTACAAGGCATTCGTACCGCATTGAATTTACCGTCCGGAGAAACCATACCGGCGCAACAGATTGAGGCGGTCAAAATGGGTACGACCGTCGCCACCAACGCGCTGCTGGAACGCAAAGGTGATCGTACTGTTTTGGTGATAACACGTGGTTTTCGTGACGCTTTGCGTATCGGCTACCAAAACCGGCCGGACATTTTCGCACGGCACATCATCTTGCCGGAATTATTGTACGAACAAGTCATCGAGGTCGACGAACGCTATAACGCCTACGGCAAAGAATTAATCACGGTCGACATCGACTCAACGAGAAGAGATTTACAACAGGCATACGACAAAGGCATACGTTCGTGCGCAATCGTGTTTATGCATGGTTATCGTTACCACGATCACGAAATAACCGTCGCTGAGCTGGCACGGGACATCGGTTTCACACAAGTGTCGGTCTCGCATGAAGTAAGTCCTCTGATCAAGCTGGTCAGCCGCGGCGATACGACCGTCGTCGATGCCTATTTATCGCCGATACTGCAGCGTTACGTCGATCAGGTCGCTGCGGAGTTGCAAGGTGCGCGTTTGATGTTCATGCAATCTAATGGCGGACTCACTGACGCGCGATTGTTCAAAGGCAAGGACAGCATATTATCTGGTCCCGCTGGAGGTATCGTCGGCGCGGTGGAAACTGCCGTTATGGCGGGTTTCAAAAAAATTATCGGTTTCGATATGGGCGGTACTTCCACGGATGTCACGCACTACGCCGGCGAATACGAACGTGCCTTTGATACTTTGGTCGCCGGGGTGCGCATGCGTGTACCCATCATGCGTATTCATACTGTCGCCGCAGGGGGTGGCTCAACTCTAAAATTCGATGGTTTGCGTTATCGAGTGGGCCCCGATTCCTCCGGGGCAAACCCCGGTCCTGCATGCTACCGACGCGGCGGCCCTCTTACGGTAACCGATTGCAATGTTATGTTAGGCAAACTGCAACCCGATCTTTTTCCAAAAATTTTTGGACCAAACGGCAATCAACCACTGGATGGTGAGGTGGTGCGACAACGTTTTGCGGAAATGGCCGTTGAAATCGGTAACGCGACTGGTGAAAAACCCAACATAAAAGAGGTCGCCGAAGGCTATTTAAAAATAGCCGTGGAAAATATGGCTAACGCAATTAAGAAAATCTCCGTACAACGCGGTTACGACGTTACGGAATACACCTTGTGTTGCTTTGGTGGCGCTGGTGGTCAACATGCCTGCCTAGTTGCCGACGCGCTGGGCATGAAAACGGTGTTTGTTCATCCATTGGCCGGTGTGTTGTCGGCTTATGGTATGGGTTTGGCAGACATTCGCGCCATGCGTGAGCAATCCGTGGAAATACGTCTGGATAAATCCGCCGTTAATACCATTGAAAAGGACTTTAAAACACTAGAGCGACAAACACGAGAAGAGATACTCAATCAAGGCATCAGCGGGGACGAGATCATTTTGCACCGCCGTGTACACATTCGATACGAAGGCACCGATTCGGCTTTGGTAGTTGATGCCGGTAGTTTGTATGAAATTGTTGAACGATTTGAAAGTACCTACTGCGAACGCTTCGGCTTTGTTATGCAAGGAAAGGCACTTATTGTTGACGCCATTTCAGTGGAAGCGATCGGCAAAACAACAGACGTGGCGGATGAAACGATGAATCAGCAACATCGTAATGAAGCGCTCAAAGCGATCTGCACTGTGGATATGTTTTCCTCGGGGCAATCACACCAAACGCCCGCGTATGATCGCGACACATTGCGGCCAGGCGATGTCATTGACGGCCCGGCCATCGTTATCGAACAAAATGCCACTACTATTGTGGAACCCGGTTGGCAGGCAACAGTGAGCGCACAAAATCATTTAATACTTAAACGCATCGTACCTTTGCCTAAACGCCAGGTTATCGGCACGGATGCGGACCCCATCATGCTGGAAGTATTCAACAACCTGTTTATGTCCATTGCTGAACAAATGGGGGCGGCGCTGGAAAACACCGCTTACTCAGTCAATATCAAGGAACGCCTGGATTTTTCCTGCGCTATCTTCGACACGCAAGGCCAACTCATCGCCAACGCACCGCACATGCCCGTACATTTAGGATCTATGGGTGAGTCGGTACGAACAGTGATTGCCAATCGTGCTGACACAATGCGAGCCGGCGATGTATATGTACTGAATAATCCTTACAATGGCGGCACGCATTTACCCGATGTCACCGTCATCACACCGGTGTTTGACACGGAAGTTCATGAGTTATTATTTTTTGTTGCATCACGCGGCCATCACGCAGATATCGGCGGCATTACGCCAGGTTCGATGCCACCGGACAGTCGTCACATAGACGAAGAAGGTGTGCTCATTGATAACTTCACCCTAGTCAATCGGGGCCGGTTTTGTGAAAAAGAGGTTGCCGAACTATTGGCATCGGGCAAATACCCTGCCCGCAACATTCAACAAAATGTCGCCGATCTGAAAGCACAAATTGCGGCTAATGAGAAAGGTGTGCAAGAGCTACGCAAAATGTGCGAACACTTCGGTCTCGATGTCGTCAAGGCATACATGGGTCATGTGCAGGACAATGCCGAAGGGGCGGTAAAACGCGTACTCGGCGCGTTAAAAAATGGATATTTTCGCTACCCCATGGATGATGGCAGCCATATTGAAGTCACCATATCCATCGATCATGCCGAAGAAACTGCGGTGATTGATTTCACCGGTACATCGGCGCAACAGGAGAGCAACTTTAATGCCCCTTCGGCGGTCGCACGTGCCGCAGTTTTGTATGTTTTCAGGACATTGGTGGACGATGATATCCCTATGAACGAAGGTTGTTTGAAGCCTTTAAAAATCATCATACCGAAAGGTTGCATGTTAAGCCCGCAATATCCGGCTGCGGTGGTTGCCGGCAATGTTGAAACCTCACAATGCATTACCGATACACTTTACGGCGCGCTGAGTGTGCTTGCAGCCGCGCAAGGCACTATGAACAACTTCACCTTCGGTAACGAGCGTTATCAATATTACGAAACTGTATGCGGGGGCTCAGGGGCAGGACCGGATTTCCCAGGTTGTGATGCGGTTCATACCCACATGACCAACTCGCGTCTCACCGACCCGGAAATTTTGGAATGGCGTTTCCCGGTTTTACTGGAAGATTTCGCGATACGATGTGGCAGTGGCGGTAAAGGGAAATTCAAAGGTGGTGACGGCACTACCCGGCACATGCGATTTCTGGAACCCATGACCGCCGCCATTTTGTCCGGTCATCGCAAAATAGCACCTTATGGTTTAAACGGCGGCGAAAACGGTGCGACGGGACGTAACTGGGTCGAACGCACCAGCGGCGACATTGAGAAACTCAGCGGCACCGATAAAACCGAAATGCAAACAGGCGATGTGTTTGTTATCCAAACACCGGGTGGTGGTGGATTTGGCGTTTGATGTTTTGTTAGCTTAGAAATCCGCGATTCCTGAAGCCGTGGTTTCTCAAAGTGAATAGTTCTCACCGCTCCATAAACACCTCGTACAGGGCAACCTCGTCCTCTTTTTCCAACAAAAGCTCGTCGTCTTCCAGATAATACTTCGCCTTACTGGGCACATCACCTGCAAACTTCATTACCGAATCCATCGAGTCCCATAAGGTAAGCAATAGGAAGTGACTGATATCTTCTTCATCCTTACGCAAAAAATAGAATTTTTGCAACCCATCGACTGAACCGTAGTCGGGTGCCGCACGCGCCCGCATGAATTCTGCATAATGATCTCCATCCGCACCCAGAGTTCTTCCATGCCAGATTCTCATCATCATGTTTGCTCTCCTTTTTTAAATAATGGTTCGATTGCTACCGATCTTGAATAGCTAACATTGCTATCGATACTAAAGAACATTCCGAAGCAACCAGACTGCGGCGATACCAATACCCATTGTGAGCAAAATGTTTTTACTATAAACCCCGACGAGTATGGTCACGGCAATTGCAATTAATTCAGCACGATCGCCGGATACGACGATTGGCGCCAGGAGCGATACCAGTATCGTACCGGGAAGATAATTCAACCATTGCTCCATCCGCTGCGAGACGGTCACCCGATTGATTAACCATAAACCCCCTGCCCGCGTGAAATAAGTCGCCAACGCCATACCGGCGAGGGCTAAAAAAGCGTCAGTTCCGATCACTAATGATTCCTGCCGTGCTGCCGGCCAGCCCACCCAGCACGATATACCACTTCCCGGGTAACCATCGTTCAGCGAAAATGGCAACGCCCGCTGCGACAAGCCACGGAAAAACATTCGACTTACCCTTGCACATGCTTGTGAGTAGTGCGAGGAATACAGCGGCAAACGCAAAATCGAGCCCCCATGCAGCCGGGTCGTGGATTTGACTGCCCATCAGATAACCAACGATCGTAGCGCACAACCAAGCGAGATAAAGCACCAAACCGGCGCCTATCAGAAAAGCCGAGTCCTTACCGCCGGACTGAAATTCGTGCATGGACAAGGCCCAGTCTTCGTCCCCCATAAAGAACACGGATGAATATGCATGGGCAGGTTTGACGCTAGAAAACCAAGGCTTCAACGCAGCGCCCATCAACAGATAACGTAGATTGATAACGAGCGTGGTAATCACAATAGTTATTACAGGCAATGGCGCTACCCAAAAGTCCAAAATAATCAGTTGGACGGAACCAGCATATACAAACAAACTCATGGATGTGGCCTCAGCGAAGGTCATACCACTTTGCCGTGCGAGCACGCCAAATACGGCCCCGTAGGCAAACACACTCAATGCCAGTGGCAGACTGCGCCGCGCTCCATGCAGTGCGCCAATGGACGTAAATTTAATCCCATAGTTATTCATTTTATCTAACCATTATATCGGTTATAAACAAACTTATGCTAAATAGTTTATAATGTCAACCACTATGGTGGTTAGAATTAACAGAACCGAAGCCACGTCATATGCGAAACGGTCACCGGACCTGGTGGCGGGCGTGTTGTGTCTGGATTTCGTGAATACGGTTACTTGGCGGAACGACCCAAGCGATCAAGGTGAGCGACTGACCAGTTACAAGGAATTGTTGCTGTGGTGTAAGGCAGCCCAAGCGATCACATCCAAGGAAAAACGTGCAATTGAAGGCGCAGCTAAGGCCCGACCAGACGATGCGATTGATGTACTAAATGAAGCAATTGCGCTGCGAGAAGCGTTGGCTAGCCTGTATCTACAGGAACCACACCAACAAGCGAGCCTTGAGATTGTCAATGATTGGTTAGAACGTGCACCGGCACGCCATCGGCTGACATGTTCCCCCAATAACTATCAGTGGCAAATGGATCAATCGACGGATCCGCTTTTGCAGTCGCTTTGGCCTATATTGTGGAGCGGCGTAGATTTGTTAGTCTCATCGCAACGTGAACGTATCAGCTCATGCGCCGGGCCGCGTTGTGGCTGGCTATTTTTGGATTTATCACGCAATCGCAGCCGGCGTTGGTGTTCTATGGCGGATTGTGGAAATCGTGCTAAAGCACAGCGTCACTACGCACGTATTACAAAAGAGGTATATCAATAGTAAGTGTAGTCCGGGTGAAGCTTACACAATCCGGAAAACTTGAACACAGCCCCGGATTTCATTCCATCCGGGCTACGTTTGCTTTGCAATTCACCGAACGTGGATTCGCCGGCTAGACGACCCAGGGATGGTTTAGAATGACAGAGTACAAATGCGCCCGTGGCTCAGTTGGATAGAGCGTCGGCCTCCGGAGCCGAAGGTCACAGGTTCGAATCCTGTCGGGCGCGCCAGTTAAACGAAAGTATCAGCCGGCTCACTTCTATTTAGATCTGTCTATGCTATTAATGCATTATAGATATCGTGCAATCCAACCTTACTGGGATCATGAGCATTGTTTCTTCTTGACCCAAATGTTTGAAAATTAAACGACCCTTATTCGCTCCGCTTTCTATCGCTCGCACCCCATCAAGAACACACAATAGGCCGACGATGGTTTCATCGACTGCACATCCAATCGTTGCCTCGATATTTTATCGATCCTGTAATGATAGAGCGTTAAGCCAGTTTGACAGTTGTTGTTCGATTTCGGAAACATTGCGACCCGGTGGATATGATAAATTTTCTAATGTATCCTCGATTGCGGAATCGCGAACAAGCAATTTGATCATTGAAACAAATTGTTCACTATTCATTTGTCTCACCTGTTGTTTAAACTAACAGACGCCTGCCCTCCTTCGAATCACAAGCTGCGTAGACCCATATCCCAAAAACCCACTTCAAGACGCGTTGCTGTCTTAAATATTCTTAACAACTCAGGCCATCGTGGCGATGCTATCGGTTCCGAACTAATGAGACGATTAGCCACATTTTCCAACAGTTCGCCGACATCGACACATACTGATTGATATTCCGCACCCGCATAGGTATCTATCCAATCTTTGTATGGATGATCGACAGCTGATTCACCAATTTTTGCAACCAAGCAACGACCAATCTCGCCATACCCAAAAACACAAGGTGATAAAGCGACTAACAAGTCGAGCAGGTCACCTTTCATTCCGGTATCGACAACAAAACGTGTATAGGCCAGGTTTTCGGGCTCTTCGACTGTCACCGCGAGAGCAGCTTCATCAATACCTTCAGCTGCGCAGGTTTGGATATGTAGTCGCATTTCCTCATCAATCAGGGCATGCACTGTCCCAGTGCAAGTGCGCATCTCTTCAATGCGATCCGATTTAAATACGGCCAGCGCCCAAGCCCGGGCAAAGTGAATGAGAAAAATATAGTCCTGTTTTAGATAATGGAGAAATACTTGACGCGGTAAGGTGCCTTCGCCTAGACGTCGAACGAACTCATGTTCGACATAAGCAAACCATGTGTCACTGGCCTGTGACCGCAGTGATTCGAAAAGCGGTGAACTGTAGTTTGTCAATGTTCAGTCCTTACATAACGTGCGCATTACGCCGCGGCGTTTAGCGGTTGTTGGTACGGAAACAATTCGTTTAATGGAACTGACTGCCCGGAAGGGGTCACGATACGCGCATGATGACGGCGGAGTTCCCGTGGCTCCCGCGCGCCACAAGAATGAGCAATAACTTCCACTTCATGCACCATGTTTTTAATGTAGTGGGCGACACGTTGTGCTTTTTCTTTAGGTACCAAGCCTCTTTGCAAATCGGCATCGTGCGTCGTAATACCCGTCGGGCAGGTATTTTTATTACATTGCAATGCCTGAATACAACCCAAAGCAAACATATTGCCGCGGGCCGACGCCACGAAATCGGCACCCATCGCAAATGCCCAGGCGACTTCTACCGGCGTAATCAGTTTTCCCGACGCGATTACTTTAATACGGTCTTTTAGGTCATATTTTTGCAACGCATCGACTAGTAGCGCCAGACTCTCTCGCAAAGGCAAACCAACATTGTCCATCAGCGGCATGGGGGCTGCACCCGTACCGCCATCCCCGCCATCTACCGTTATGAAGTCAGGCGCCTGCTCGATGCCACGGTTGATGATGCGCTCACACAATTCATCTAGCCAACCATAGCCACCCAACACTGCTTTGAACCCAACCGGTTTTCCGGCGACACCTCGCAAGCGATTAATAAATTCGAGTAAATCGTCGATGGTGTTAATCTCGGCATGACGGTTGGGGCTAATGGAATCCTTACCAACCCGTATGCCGCGAATCGCCGCGACTTCTTCAGTCACCTTCGCCCCCGGTAAAATGCCACCTTTGCCCGGCTTGGCCCCCTGACTGAGTTTTAATTCGATCATCTTGACCTCATGGTGCGCCACGACTTCACACAGCTTATTGTCATCTAGACGTCCGTCAGCGGTGCGCGCACCGTATTTGGCTGTGCCAATCTGGAATACGATATCGGCGCCGCCGGACAAATGATACGGGGCCAACCCGCCCTCGCCGGTGTTTAGCCAGGCGCCCGCCTTTGCCGCCCCATGGGACAAAGCCACCACAGCCGGGCGTGAAATAGCACCATAACTCATGGCGGAAACATTAAACAACGAGCTGGTGGTATAGGGTTGTTTTGCATACGGTCCGATGGTGAGTTCACTGGGTGCCACTGCCTCTTCGTCACGCACGGGGAAAGGCGAATTGACGAACAAGATCGTACCGACACGACGCAAATCGCGGGTGGAACCAAACGCAACTGTATTATTCAGATTCTTGGCCGCACGATAAGCCCAGGTTCGTTCCGCGCGATTGAACGGCAATTCTTCCCGGTCCATAGCGAAAAAATATTGACGGAAAAACTCACCCAAATGTTCAAAGAAATAACGGAAACGGCCAATGACCGGAAAATTACGCCGGATCGCATGCTTGGTTTGGGTGATATCAATTACATACAGCACGACCACCACAATCACTGTCAGCCCAATCGCAAATACGAACAAGGCTGACATGATTTCCAGAAAGGTGACTAAGAAACCGTTATTCTGGTCAAACACCACTTAACTCCAATCGATCAATTCTTATGGAATCCGGTGTTTACTACGCATTCAAAACTTTTCCTGACCACGTACTCGATGCGGGTCGGGAAAATCCCGGTACAAGGCAAAACTGACGTCCTGGACTTTCGAGTTGACCGCGTGATGAAAACTCTCCACCGGATCGGCCCGGGACGACACATTAGTGAAAGCACCGTCGAGTTGGTTTAATGATTCAAATTCCAGCATGATATGAAACTCGGCAAGGTGCGAGGGACTTAGACCGAGCTTACGGCGTGTAATGCGAGATTCAGACAATCGTCCGTTTTGTTTGAGATGATCCAGATACAGCTTTGCCGCGTCGCAGAAATCGGTATCCTTAATCCCCGGTTTCAAATTACACCAGATATGATAGATGTTCATTTTTGCACGTTTTATTTCGCTTATGCATTTGGCGAGCCTGAGTGATACCGTTAAGGAAACTCTGATTTATTCAGAATTTCTCTTGATACAGGGATGTATCAGCAAAATCAACAACCTAAGGTCGTTGATTTTGGAGAAAAACGAAAACCGCCATTTTCGTTTCTCTCGCTCTGAATTCATGGATAAATTATTTAGAGCTTCCATTATAAAAAAGGCCTGCTACCGGTAGCCGACAGCAGGCCTAAACATCATTACCGTTGACCTACTAAGATCAGTCTTCGGCTTTCGTCTCCTTGGTCGCCTTACTGTCGGTTTCATCGTCCGCCGACAGCCCTCCCGCCGGTCCATCGACCAGTTGCACATACGCCATTGACGCCTTGTCACCTGGCCGAAAACCGCATTTTAAAATTCGTAAATATCCACCCGGACGATCTTTAAAGCGTACGCCCAAATCATCAAAAAGTTTCACTACCATATCGCGATCACGTAGACGGGCAAAAGCAAGCCGCCGGTTCGCCACTGACGGTGTTTTGGCTAATGTAATCAACGGTTCAGCCACCCGCCGCAGTTCTTTTGCCTTGGGTAAGGTCGTCTTGATTTGTTCATGACGGAACAACGAAGCCGCCATATTACGAAACATCGCTGTACGATGGCTGGAGGTCCGGCCTAACGGGCGGCCTGACTTTTGATGATGCATTATTGAATACCCAGCGTTTCGCGACGATCTGCGGTACCACTATCCCGCTGCAGCGAGGCAGGGGGCCAGTTTTCGAGTTTGACACCCAGTGATAATCCGCGTGTAGCCAATACATCCTTTATTTCAGTCAGTGATTTCTTACCAAGGTTAGGCGTTTTCAATAACTCGACTTCAGTGCGCTGAATTAAATCGCCTATGTAGTAGATATTCTCCGCTTTCAAACAATTTGCCGAACGCACGGTGAGTTCCAGATCATCTACTGGTCGCAATAAAATCGGATCGATTGCGGGTTCTTCCCGGGCCGGGGACTCCGCCGCCGACTCTTCCAGATTGACGAAAACAGCGATTTGCTCATGCAAGATCGTGGCGGCACGACGAACGGATTCTTCCGGATCGATAGCGCCGTTAGTCTCGATGTCGATAATGAGTTTGTCGAGATCGGTACGTTGTTCGACACGCGCGTTTTCAACCGAATAGGAAACACGTCGAACCGGACTATAAGAAGCATCCAGTTGCATGACACCTATGGCTTTTGTTTCTTCATCGTCCTTATGCAAATCGGCGACCTGATAGCCACGGCCCCGAGTCACTTTCATTTCGATATCAAGCGACCCCTCTTCAGTCAGATGCGCAATCACATGTTCAGGATCGACGATCTCGACGTCGTGCTCGAGTTCGATATCCGCAGCAGTTACAGCACCCGGCCCCTGCTTGCGCAAACGCAAAATGGCTTCCTGACGCGCATGCATTTTCAAAGCAAGTGTCTTCAGATTGAGCAAAATGTCAATGACATCTTCCTGCACGCCGGTGATGGCTGAATATTCATGCAAAACGCGATCCATACGCACTTCTGTGATGGCACAGCCGGGCATGGATGATAATAGGATACGCCGCAAGGCGTTTCCCAATGTGTAGCCATAACCACGCTCCAGAGGTTCGATAGTGATACGGGCGTGTTTGTCGTCGGTGGACGTAACGTCGACCAAACGCGGTTTTAGGAAATCGGTAGTGGGATCCTGCATAACTAAAGGTTCCTCTTTGTTAAAAGTGACCCGAGGGCGGTTGTTATTTCGAATACAACGCGACGACCAGCGATTCGTTTATATCCGGTGGTAGTTCGTCGCGATCCGGCAACGCTTTAAACATGCCTTTCACTTTCTTTATGTCTACCTCCACCCAGGGAACAAATCCGATTTGTTCGGCGATCTCCAGCGCAGCCTCTACCCGTAATTGTTTTTTACTCTTTTCCCGGATTTCAACATCATCGCCTGGGCTCACTTGATAAGAAGGTATGTTTACGCGCTTACCGTTCACTTGAATGGCATTGTGACTCACTAATTGTCGTGCTTCCGCCCGGGTGACCGCAAATCCCATGCGGTAGACTACATTGTCCAATCGGCGCTCCAGCAATTGCAACAAATTTTCACCGGTCGATCCTTTCAAACGTGCGGCTTCGATATAGTAATTACGAAATTGCTTTTCCAAAATGCCGTACATACGTCGCAGCTTTTGCTTCTCACGTAGCTGCGTGCCGAAAACAGTAATCCGTGGCCGACGTGCGCCCGCTTTAAATCCTGGTGAGCGTTCGAATTTGCATTTCGAATCTATCGGTCGAACCGGGCTCTTAAGGAATAAGTCGGTTCCTTCGCGCCGCGCCAGTTTACAAGTGGGTCCTAAATATCGTGCCATAAGATAATCTTTCTGCCAATCTTTACATCAAACGCGGCGCTTTTTCGGCGGCCGGCAACCATTATGCGGAATTGATGTGGTATCGCTTATTTGACCGATCTCAAAACCCAGAGCATTTAACGCGCGCACCGCCGACTCGCGTCCCGGACCCGGTCCGTTCACCTTGACATCCAAATGTTTGACACCCATATCCTGCGCGACACGGCCACAATTCTCGGCTGCTACCTGAGCAGCAAACGGTGTGCTTTTGCGTGATCCTTTGAATCCCGCACCACCGGAGGTCGCCCAACACAATGCATTGCCATGACGATCGGTAATGGTAATGATCGTGTTGTTGAAGGACGCGTGGATATGCGCGACCGCTTCAACAACGTTTTTCTTAACTTTCGACTTTTTGGCGCTGGGTTTTGCCATATTAGAACTGGATGCGTGCTCTACGAGTATTGTTCAGACTATTTCTTTAGCGGCCGTTTCGGACCCTTGCGGGTACGTGCGTTGGTTGATGTACGCTGACCACGAACTGGCAGACCACGGCGATGACGCATTCCGCGATAACACCCCAGATCCATCAGACGCTTAATATTCATGGATACATCGCGACGCAAATCACCTTCCACTTGCAGTTTGGCCACTTCCGCGCGCAATTTATCCGCGTCCTGCTCGGAAAGATCCGACACCTTGGCAGTACGTTGAATTTCGGCCGAATCGCAGATTTGCTGGGCCGTCGGGCGACCGACACCATAGATCGAGGTCAGAGCGATCTCGATATGCTTTTGATTCGGTAGATTAATGCCAGCTATACGTGCCACGTTAATTTTCCTGATTCGATCCTGGGAGAGACGGGTACGATTACATCTCGCGCGACGGGGCGCCGGATAATACGTTGATTATTCCCGGATTTCAACTGCTCAACCTTGCCGCTGTTTGTGCCGTGGGTCCCTGCAAATGACACGAACAATTCCGTGACGACGAATGATTTTGCAATTGCGGCAGAGTTTTTTAACCGATGCTCTTACTTTCATAACATTACCTTTAGCGCGGGAGCCCCCCCAACCCGGGGGCGCCGCCCATTTTTTTCATCAAACTTTCGTATTGGCGTGACAATAAATGCGATTGAATCTGTGACATTAAATCCATCATCACCACCACGATAATCAGCAATGATGTACCGCCGAAGTAAAACGGCACACTGTACTTAACAATCAAAAACTCCGGAATAAGACATACAAATGTTATATACAAGGCGCCTACTAAGGTTAAACGCGTCACCACTTTATCGATGTAGTTTGTCGTTTGTTGTCCCGGCCGGATACCCGGCAAAAACGCCCCGGATTTTTTTAAATTGTCCGCAATATCTTTCGGATTAAACACCAACGCGGTGTAAAAGAAACAAAAGAAAATAATCAGACCCGCATACAAAAATGTGTAAATCAATTGACCGGGAGCCAAGGTAGTGGAAATGTCACGCAACCACCCCATACCTTCCGCTTGCCCGAACCAACTGCCAATACTGGCCGGAAATAAAATAATACTGCTGGCAAAAATGGGGGGGATTACTCCCGCCATGTTTAATTTCAATGGCAGATGACTGGTCTGCCCCGCCACCATACGCCTGCCCTGTTGGCGTTTGGCGTAGTTCACCGTCAACCGTCTCTGGCCCTTCTCGACAAATACCACAAAACCGGTGACCAAAATCGCGCCTGCGCCAATAATCCATACAAACGCCCAACTGTAAGTGCCGGTGCGCGCCAATTCAAAGGTTCCCGCGATAGCAGCCGGTAAACCAGCGACGATACTACCTAAAATAATTAAAGAAATGCCGTTACCGATGCCGCGCTCAGTAATTTGCTCGCCCAACCAGACCAGGAACATAGTGCCGGTGACCAAAGTTACGACTGTCGTAAACTTAAATCCCAAACCCGGCGTCAATACGACCGGTCCGCCCGCCACCACCTGAGGTTCGATGGCGAAAGTAATACCGAGGGCTTGAAACGTGGCCAACGCTACGGTTCCGTAACGCGTATATTGAGTAATCTTGCGGCGTCCGGACTCTCCTTCCTTTTTCAGTTGCTCTAACGAGGGAACGATAGCCGTCATCATTTGCATAATGATGGACGCCGAAATGTACGGCATCACGCCCAGTGCAAAAATAGACAATCGAGACAGTGCACCACCGGAAAACATATTGAACACATCGATGATGGAACCGCGGGTCTGATTAAATAACTCGGCTACCGCCGCCGGATCCACACCTGGAATGGGCAGATGCGTACCGATACGAAACACGACCAGGGCACCTAGCACAAACAGAATACGCTGACGTAACTCCGTCAGCTTCCCCGTTCCTCCGAGACTAGCTACACCTGGTTTAGCCATTGAGTATCACTCCAACCACTAATCCTCGATCTTGCCGCCCGCCGCTTCAATAGCCGCACGCGCACCTTTAGTGACACCAATGCCCTTTAAAGTGACGGACTTGTTGATCTCACCGGAAGCAAACACTTTCGCGCGCTTTGCTGCGCTGTTGATCAGCCCGGATTGTTTCAACGCCGACAAATCGATCATTTCCGTACCGACTTTATCTAGTTCATGCAACCTGATTTCCGCGCAATCTCGTACCATTCTTGAACGGAAACCACGCTTCGGTAAGCGCCGTTGCAAAGGCATTTGTCCACCCTCGAACCCGACCTTGTGATATCCGCCGGAACGAGATTTCTGTCCTTTGTGTCCGCGCCCTGCGGTTTTACCCACACCGGAACCCATGCCACGACCGACGCGCTTACGTTTACGTTGCGAACCGTTCGCGGGTTTTATGCTATTCAGCTGCATGATTACACTTCTTCACACTTCAACAAGTAGGCCACTTTGTTCACCATACCACGCACCGCCGGTGTATCTTCGACTTCCACCGTGTGATGCACACGACGCAGGCCAAGACCAAGTACGCAGGCCTGGTGTTTTTTGCCACGTCCATGAATGCTGCGTACAAGGGTTACACGTAACTTTTTCTGTGTCTCAGCCACAATTATTCTCTATAGTAAGCTCTTTAGCCGGTAATTTCTTCAATTGTTTTGCCACGCTTAGCCGCCACTTTTTCCGGGCTATGCATGGAACGTAAACCGGCAATGGTGGCGCGAGTAACATTTACTGGATTCGTGGTACCGATGACCTTGGCCAATACATTGCGCACACCGGCCACATCGAAGACCGCACGCATAGTGCCACCGGCGATAATACCGGTGCCTTCCGACGCCGGACGCATAACGACCTGGGCCGCACCATGACGGCCAATCACGGGGTAATGCAAAGTGCCATCCACTAAATCTATCTTAAACATATTACGGCGCGCATCTTCCATCGCTTTTTGCACGGCAACCGGTACTTCGCGCGCTTTGCCCCGGCCCATGCCAACCCGTCCGTTGCCATCGCCAACGACGGTCAATGCGGAGAACCCGAAAATACGGCCGCCTTTCACTACCTTTGCAACACGGCGGACATTGACCAACTGTTCTTGCAGCGATTCACCACGTTGTTCACTAATTGTTTCGGTTTGAATTGCCATATTAATCTGTCAGCAAGTTATCATTTGTCAGCGGTTTAGAATTTCAGACCGCCCTCACGCGCCGCGTCCGCAAATGCCTTAACGCGGCCGTGATACTTAAAGCCGGCACGATCAAATGCCACTTTTTCCACGCCGGCGGATTTCGCCTTCTCGGCTATACGTGCACCAACCACCTTGGCAGCCTCAACATTGCCACCATTTTTCAACTGCGTACGCACTTCTTTTTCCACCGTAGAGGCGCTGGCCAATACAGTGTCGCCTTCACCAGCGATGACCTGTGCATATAAATGACGCGGTGAGCGAAACACGCAAAGCCGATTGGCCTCCTGACGTCGAATCTTGCATCGCGCTTTGCGTGCCCGGCGTAACCGTGTTGTCTTTTTTGTGCCCATACAAATAATCTTTAAATCGATAATCGTTATTTCTTTTTTGCTTGCTTACGCACGACATATTCGTCCGAGTAACGAACACCTTTCCCCTTGTATGGCTCTGGGGGGCGGTATTGACGAATTTCCGCCGCAGTGCGGCCGACCAATTGCTTGTCTGCGCCACTCACCACGATTTCGGTCTGTGAAGGCGTCTCTACGGTGATGCCCTCGGGAACGTCATACACCACTGGATGCGAGAAACCCAAGTTCAAATTAAGCTTCCTACCTTGAGCCTGGGCACGGTAACCGACACCGACGATACTCAATCGTTTTTCAAAACCGGTCGATACGCCAAGCACCAGATTGTTCACCAAAGCCCGCATGGTGCCGGCAATGGCCCCATTGTCTTCCCCTTGGGATTTAATACTCAAGGTGTCGCCGTCTTGAACGACTTCCACGGCGGGATGCAGTTGCAGCGACAGTTCCCCTTTGGGACCCTTTGCAGATACGCGTTGTTGGGCGAGGCTGATGTTAACCCCGCTGGGAACACTAACCGGATTTTTTCCTACCCGCGACATTGATTTCTAAATCCTGTGACTATCCAACCGTTCTCAATACACCGAACATAATACTTCACCGCCGGTGCCCGCGGCCCGTGCGGCTTTTTCCGACATGATGCCTTGTGATGTCGAAACAATGGCGACACCCATACCACCGCGAATGGATGGCAATTCATCCTTGGCGGCATACACCCGGCGCCCCGGTTTGCTAATGCGTTGCAATTCTTCAATTACCGGTTGCCCTTCATGGTATTTCAATTCGATCTCCAGATTGACGTATGGCTCGCCCGCTTCGGTTTTAAAGTCGGCGATATAACCCTCTTCTTTCAAAACTTTAGCGATCGATGATTTAACACGGGAATTGGGCATACTCACGGTAGCTTTGTCAGCAGCTAAACCATTGCGAATACGTGTCAACATATCGGCGATGGGATCGGACATACTCATAAACAAAAACCTTTATCGAATTTCGCTAATTACCAACTGGCCTTGACCACACCCGGTGCGTCGCCCCGCATAATGACTTCACGCAGCTTGTTACGTGAAAGACCGAATTTACGGTAATAACCACGCGGTCTACCGGTCAGATTACAGCGATTACGAGTGCGGCAACGGCTCGAGTCCCGTGGCAGTCTTTGTAAAGCCATCATCGCTTCCCAACGCTCGTCATCGCTGAGTGACATATCGACAACTTGTTTCCTTAATGCGATACGCTTATTACCGTGCTTTTCGATCTGTTGACGCCGCTTCACTTCACGGGCAATCATTGATTTTTTCGCCATATGTTCTAATCTCGAATCTTTTCTTGCCTACACCTAGCTACGCAAGGGAAAGTTAAATTCTCTCAGCAACGCTTCCGCCTCCTCATCGTTACGAGCGGTGGTGGTAATGGTGACATTCATCCCGCGAACGGCGTCCAGGTTGTCATAGTCGATTTCCGGAAACACGATTTGTTCACGCAAACCAAAGGAATAGTTGCCACGGCCATCAAACGATTTCGCGGATAGACCACGGAAATCTCGGATGCGCGGAATCGCCACTGAGATCAGCCGGTCTAAAAATTCATACATACGTTCGCGGCGCAAAGTGACTTTGCAACCAATAGGCCAACCCTCACGCACCTTAAAGTTAGCCACTGACTTACGCGAGTTAGTTACAATAGCTTTTTGACCGGTAATGCTGGCCAATTCATCGGCGGCAGTACCCAGCACATTTTTATTGGTAATCGCCTCACCCAAACCCATGTTCATCGTAATTTTTGAGATCCTTGGAACCTGCATGGTGTTGGTATAGGCGAAGCGTTCTCGCAATTTGGGAACTACGTGCTCCTTATAATGTTCCTGTAAACGTGACATAGTTGCGGCTTATAAATCGATCACTTCTTGGTTGGATTTGAAATACCGTACCTTACGGCCGTCTTCCAGTACTTTGATACCCACTCGGTCTGCTTTGTCTGTCGTCGGGTTGTAAATCGCCACGTTGGACACGTGAATCGGGGCCTCCTTTTCGACGATGCCGCCGGTTTCGCCCTTGTTCGGATTGGGTCGCGTGTGTTTTTTGACCAAGTTCACATCGTCTACCAACAACCGAGTATCATCCAATACCGATAATACCTTACCGTGTTTGCCACGATCTCGCCCGGCCAATACCACCACTTCGTCACCTGTGCGAATCTTACGCATCCTTTACAAGACCTCCGGTGCCAAAGAAATAATGCGCATAAAACGCTCTGTGCGTAACTCGCGTGTCACCGGACCAAAAATACGTGTACCGATGGGTTGTAGTTGCGGGTTCAACAATACGGCAGCGTTGCTATCGAAACGAATCAGGGACCCGTCCGATCGGCGTACACCTTTTTTTGTGCGAACGACCACGGCATTGTACACATCGCCCTTTTTCACACGGCTATTTGGAATCGCTTCTTTAATACTGATGCGAATTATGTCACCAATACCCGCATAGCGGCGCTTGGAGCCACCTAACACCTTTATGCACTGGACACGCTTCGCCCCGCTATTGTCGGCGACGGTTAAATTACTTTGCATCTGGATCATTGCCGTTACCGCCTATACCGCCCGCTCAACCACTTCAACCAGCCGCCAGCTCTTGCTCTTGGAGATGGGGCGGCATTCTTCGATCAAGACCTTATCACCTTGATTACATTCATTGTTTTCATCGTGTGCATGCAATTTAGTCGAACGTTTTATAAACTTTTTATACAGTGGATGACGCACGCGACGTTCCACCAAAACAGTAATCGATTTGTCCATCTTGTTCGATATGACCGTACCGGGTAACGTGCGCCGGGTAACGGAATCTTTACGTTTGTCAGCCTCGGTGTTCATGAACTTGTCGTTGTCTCAGTAGCCGCTGCCTTCTTTTCAGTCAGCACGGTTTTAATCTTTGCAATATCTTTACGCAGTGCGTTGAAACGTGCCGGATTGGCCAGTTGGCCCGTGCTGCGTTGCATGCGCAATTTGAATTGCTCTTCACGCAATCCCAGTAATTCCTCGTTCAACTCCTCGCCAGACATGGCACGCAATTCCGAAGCAAACTTCCCCGTCATCAGATCACCTGCCGTTTAACAAAGGTGGTAGATACGGACAACTTAGCCGCCGCCAAACGAAACGCCTCACGCGCCAAGGTTTCGGACACACCTTCCAACTCATAAATGACCCGCCCAGGTTTGATCTGGGCCACCCAGTATTCTGGATTACCCTTGCCTTTACCCATGCGCACTTCAAGCGGTTTCTTCGACACCGGCTTATCCGGGAAAACCCTGATCCACAAGCGCCCGCCACGTTTAATATGGCGATTAATGGCACGCCGTGCGGCCTCGATTTGACGCGCGGTCATACGTCCACGGCCGGTCGCTTTTAAACCGTATTCGCCAAAACTCACTTTGCTACCGCGGCCTGCATTGCCACGGTTGCGCCCCTTTTGCTGTTTGCGAAATTTGGTTCGTTTGGGTTGCAGCATTTTTTAAATCTCAGCGCTGTCTCAATTATCTTTATTAATATAAATCAAGCAGCGGCGACAGATTTTGTGTCCGCAGCCTGCGCTTCTAGGGTCTCATCTTCATCGAAGACTTCGCCTTTAAAAATCCACACTTTCACACCGATAACTCCGTACGTGGTATGGGCTTCGGCAAGACCATAATCGATATCCGCACGCAATGTGTGCAAAGGCACGCGGCCTTCCCGGTACCATTCCGACCGCGCAATTTCAGCGCCGTTCAAGCGCCCGCTAACCATGACTTTGACGCCTTTAGCACCCAAACGCATGGAGTTTTGCACCGCGCGTTTCATGGCACGGCGAAACATGATGCGTTTTTCCAATTGTTGACAAATACTCTCGGCCACAAGGGTGGCGTCCATTTCCGGTTTGCGTATTTCTTCCACCGCCACTTGCACCGGCGCCCCATTAATTTTGGTCAACTCCCGGCGCAAACGTTCGATGTCTTCACCTTTTTTACCGATCACGATACCGGGACGGGCCGTATGAATAGTCACATTCATATTTTGCGCCGGCCGCTCAATAGAAATCTTACTCACCGCTGCGTTAGTTAGACGCTTTTTCAGGTATTCCCGGACCTTAAGATCGTTGGTCAAATGATTGGCGTACTCGGCTCTGGACGCGTACCACTTCGCTCCCCAGTCTTTAACAATACCTAGACGAATACCGGTTGGTTGAACTTTTTGACCCATGGTTACTCTCTTATTTGCTTCTCTACCGCCGCCCTTAATCTTCCTGAGCGTCGTCATCGACCACCACGGTAATGTGGCAAGTACGTTTCATAATTGGTGTGGCCCGGCCCTTAGCTCGTGGACGCCAGCGCTTCAGTACCGGCCCTTCGTCCACCATTGCCCGTTTGACACGCAATTCGTCGATGTCCGCCCCTTCGTTGTGCTCGGCATTGGCGATGGCGGATTCCAGTGTCTTCCTCACCGGTTGCGCGGCTTTCTTATTGCTGAACTGCAATATTTCCAAAGCACGCCCTACCCGTTTGGAACGAATTTGATCCACCACCAAGCGGCACTTTTGCGGTGACAGTCGAACGTATTTTGTAACTGCTCTGACTTCCATCGTTTAAATCAAAATCGCTATCCTATTTCACCTTGCGGTCAGCGCTGTGGCCTTTGAAAGTACGCGTCGGAGCGAACTCACCTAACTTATGACCGACCATGTTTTCCGATATCAGAATAGGTATATGGTGACGTCCGTTGTGGACCGCAATAGTCAAGCCAACAAATTCCGGCATAATCATGGAACGTCGTGACCAAGTTTTGATCGGACGGCGCGACCCCTCATCGCGTGCTTTTTGCACTTTGGTCCATAGGTGGTGATCGACGAATGGCCCTTTTTTAACTGAACGTGGCATGACTCTCTTTGTCTACTACTATTTATTGCGTCTACGAATAATCATGGTCGATGTGCGTTTATTGTTGCGCGTACGATAACCTTTAGTGGGGACACCCCAGGGAGACACCGGGTCGCGCCCACCCGAAGTACGGCCTTCACCACCGCCATGGGGGTGATCCACTGGATTCATTGCCACGCCCCGAACCGTCGGGCGAATACCACGCCAGCGTTTTGCCCCGGCCTTGCCCAGTTTGCGTAGCGAATTTTCTGCGTTGCCCACCTCACCCAACGTTGCCCGGCAATCGAGATGCACTCTGCGCACTTCACCAGAACGTAAACGCAACTGGGCATAATCGCCTTCCCGACCCAAGTATTGTGTTGACGCACCGGCCGAACGCGCGATCTGCGCCCCCTTACCCGGCTTCATTTCGACACAATGCACGGTCGAACCTACGGGAATATTACGTAGCGGCAGGCAATTACCCGTCGCAATCGGTACATTTGCACCGGATTGAATCTCATCACCCACCGTCAAGGACTTTGGTGCTGGAATATAACGGCGTTCCCCGTCGGCGTATAAAACCAAGGCGATATGACAAGTACGATTGGGATCATATTCGATACGTTCGATACGTGCCGGCACACCATCTTTATTACGCTGGAAATCGATCACCCGGTAACGGCGTTTGTGTCCGCCGCCACGATGACGTACGGTAATACGGCCGGCATTGTTACGCCCGTCGATGCGTGTTTTTGTTTCCACCAACGGTGCATGGGGCTTGCCCTTGTGCAATTCCGGCGTCACGACTCTGACAGTGCCACGTCGTGCCGGTGAGGTGGGTTTTAGTTTTACCAGTGTCATGAAGATATTTTCCGTTAACTCAAATTCCTAAAATTAAACAACACCAGTGAAATCAATGTCATGTCCAGGCTTTAACTGGACATACGCTTTTTTCCAATTCTTTTGTTTCCCAAATGCGCGTCCAAAGCGTTTCATTTTTCCACGCATATTGGCTACTTGTACCGACTCTACTTCAACCTTGAATAGCTTTTCGACGGCTTGTTTGATCTCCAGTTTGTTCGCGTCCGGTAGCACGGAAAACACTACTTGACGATCCTTGTCCGCCAATCGCGTGCCCTTTTCCGTCAGACGCGGCGCCAACAAAACCTGACACAATCGCTCTTCGTTCACGCCAGTACCTGTTCTATTTTTTTCAACGCCGGTAGCGTACAAATAATTTTTTCGTAAGCAATCAAACTCACGGGATCGATTTCGCCAGCAGTACAAACATCTACATCCGGCAGATTACGCGCAGACAACACGAGATTTTCGTCTATTGTTTCCGTCACGATCAAAGCATTTAGGCCATTCAACGTATCGAGCTTTTCAGCTAATAACTTGGTTTTTGGTTCATCTATGGCAAATCCATCCACAACAACCAAACGTTCCTGCCGTACCAGTTCAGACAATATTGATCGCATTGCCGAACGGTACATCTTTCGATTTACTTTCTGTGAATAGTCTCTGGTCGTGGCTGGAAACACTTTACCGCCACCACGCCAGATGGGGCTTCGAATAGTACCTGCCCGTGCCCGGCCCGTGCCTTTTTGCCGATAGGGTTTTGTGCCACCACCACACACCGCCGAACGATCCCTTTGCGCACGCGTGCCTGCGCGGCCACCCGCTTGATACGCGGTAACCACTTGATGAATCAACCCTTCGTTAAACGGTGCGGTGAATGCACCATCCGCCACATCCACTTCGTTCGCGGGCAATCCGTCTGATTTGAGTACATTTAACTGCATCAGTCTTACTCGTTTACTCTTTTCTAACTTTCGCTAGCTGCTGCTGGTGCATCGGCTTTAACCGACGGCTGGATGACAACGTCGAAGCCACGTGGCCCTGGTATCGATCCCTTTATCAGAATCAAATGTCGTTCATTGTCGACTTGCACTACTTCAAGATTCTGTTGCGCGCGTTGCGCGTTTCCCATTTGACCCGCCATTTTTTTGCCCGGAAAAACGCGGCCCGGATCTTGGTTCTGACCGATGGAACCCGGTTTACGGTGCGCTTTAGAATTACCGTGGGTGGCACGCCCGCCACCAAAACCATGCCGCTTCATTACACCCGCAAATCCCTTACCAATGGTGGTACCGCGCACATCCACTTTTTGCCCGACTTGGAACAAGTCCACCTTGATTTCGGCACCTTGGGCATAACCCTCAATAGCAGCCTGGTCAACACGAAACTCCCATAGACCACGCCCCGCTTCCACATTGGCATTCGCAAAGTGACCGCGTTCAGATTTAGTAACCCGATTTGGCCGGCGCTCTCCCACCGTCACTTGTATGGCGCTGTAGCCATCACGTTGTGGAGTTTTGACTTGTGTCACACGATTCGGCGTGGCTTCCACTACCGTTACTGGCAAAGACGTACCCTCTTCGTTAAAGACACGGGTCATTCCAATTTTCCTTCCCACGATACCGATGGTCATGACTGCAATATATAGTTGCGCTACTCAGAGTTAATTCAGTTTAATCTCCACATCGACACCCGCGGCCAAATCCAGCTTCATCAAGGCGTCTACGGTTTTATCCGTTGGTTCAATAATGTCCATAATACGTTTATGCGTGCGGATCTCATACTGGTCGCGGGATTTCTTGTTTACATGGGGCGACCGTAACAAGGTGTAACGCTCGATCTTGGTGGGCAATGGAATCGGACCACGCACCAAGGCACCGGTTCGCTTTGCGGTGTCCACGATTTCCTGTGCGGAACGGTCAATCATACGGTGATCAAACGCTTTTAATCGAATTCGAATTTTTTGACCGTCTATTTTCATGCGTACGTAGCTAGGTTCACGTTACAACTTGTATCTTAAAACGTCCGTCTGATTACTCAATAATTTTCGATACTACGCCGGCACCCACTGTGCGGCCACCCTCTCGAATGGCGAACCTCAGACCATCTTCCATCGCAATCGGACTGATCAGGCTCGCGGTAATGTTCACATTATCACCCGGCATCACCATCTCTACCCCTTCGGGCAGGTCCACACTGCCGGTCACATCGGTGGTGCGAAAGTAAAATTGGGGCCGGTAACCGTTGAAAAACGGGGTGTGTCGCCCGCCTTCTTCTTTGCTCAAGACGTACACTTCGGCTTCAAATTTGGTGTGCGGGGTGATGGAACCCGGTTTGGCCAGCACTTGCCCACGTTCGACTTCGTCACGTTTGGTGCCTCTCAAGAGGACGCCAACATTATCACCGGCCTGACCTTCATCCAGAAGTTTGCGAAACATCTCCACTCCGGTGCAGGTGGTCTTTTGGGTGTCTTTGATACCGACGATTTCAACTTCGTCACCCACTTTGACTATACCGCGTTCGATTCTTCCGGTCACAACGGTACCGCGCCCTGAGATGGAAAAGACATCTTCCACGGGCATGAGGTAGGCACCATCGACGGCCCGTTCGGGTTCGGGTATATAACTGTCAAGGGCCTCAGCCAGTTGCAGGATGGCGGGCTCGCCGATCTCGGAGCTGTCGCCCTCTAAGGCTTTCAGGGCGCTGCCTTTGATAATGGGGGTGTCATCACCGGGAAATTCGTATTTGTCTAACAGTTCTCGCACTTCCATCTCAACCAGTTCTAACAGCTCTTCGTCATCAACCATGTCGGCTTTATTAAGGAACACGACAATGTAGGGAACACCCACTTGGCGGGCCAACAGAATATGTTCGCGAGTCTGGGGCATGGGGCCATCGGCCGCCGACACCACTAAAATAGCACCGTCCATCTGTGCCGCTCCGGTAATCATGTTTTTGACGTAGTCGGCATGACCCGGACAGTCCACGTGCGCATAGTGACGCGCGTCAGTTTCGTACTCAACATGGGCGGTAGCAATGGTAATACCGCGTTCGCGCTCCTCGGGCGCATTGTCTATCTCATCAAACGCTTTGACCTCACCTCCGTGTTGCGCCGATAACACTTTGGTCATCGCCGCCGTCAGTGTCGTCTTGCCATGATCCACATGACCGATCGTGCCTACATTCACATGCGGCTTGGTGCGCTCAAATTTCTCCTTCGACACTTGTACTTACCTCTCGTTATCTTGTTGACTACCTTATTAACTATCCAATCAAACTACCAGTTCACCTAACTCGCTTTTTTTAATTCATTTTTTGGTGCCGGCAAATATTTTGAGAACTCCATCGAATACGTTGCACGACCCTGGGTCGCTGAACGCAACGCCGTGGCATATCCAAACATCTCACCCAAGGGCACTTCAGCTCGAATCACTTTACCGCTGGGCACTTCTTCCATACCCATAATCATGCCGCGACGGCTATTCAAGTCGCCGTTGACCGAACCCATATACTCTTCCGGTGTTACCACTTCGACAGACATAACCGGTTCCAGCACTTGCGGGTTGGCGCGTTGCATTGCGTCGCGAAATGCCATCATACCGGCCGTTTTAAATGCAAATTCCGACGAGTCAACTTCGTGATAAGAACCATCATACAAAGTGACCTTCACGTCGATGACCGGATAACCGGCAACCACACCGGATTCCATCGCATCGGTAACACCTTTCTCCACGGCCGGGATGTATTCTCTTGGCACCACGCCGCCTTTGATTGCGTCAACGAACTCAAAACCGGAGCCCCGCTCCAACGGCTCTACTTTCAGATAAACATGACCGTATTGACCACGGCCACCAGTTTGTTTCGAGTGTTTATATTCTTGCTCCACTTCACGGGTGATGGTTTCGCGATAGGCCACCTGTGGCTTGCCAACATTCGCATCGACGCTGAATTCGCGTTTTAGCCGGTCAATAATAATTTCCAGATGTAATTCACCCATACCGGAGATAATGGTTTGGCCGGACTCTTCATCAGTACGCACGCGAAAAGACGGGTCTTCCTGGGCCAGTTTGTTCAACGCTACACCTAGTTTTTCCTGGTCGGCCTTAGTCTTGGGTTCGACCGCTTGTGCGATGACCGGCTCGGGAAACTCCATACGTTCCAGCACGACAACGTTTTTCGGATCGCACAACGTGTCGCCGGTGGTCACGTCCTTAAGCCCGACCGCCGCTGCGATGTCGCCGGCGCGCACTTCTTTGATTTCCTGACGCTCGTTTGCATGCATTTGCAGGATACGACCGATGCGCTCACGTTTGTCCTTGACCGGGTTATAAATAGTCGTGCCGGATTCGACCACACCCGAATACACACGAAAAAACACCAACTGCCCGACAAACGGATCGGTCATGATCTTGAAACCCAGGGCGGCAAACGGCGCCTGGTCATCCGCCGGGCGCTCGACTGTACTTTCCGACTCGTCCAAACCTTTGATGGCGGGCACTTCGGTCGGGTTAGGCATATAGTCAATGACCGCATCTAACAATGCTTGCACACCTTTATTCTTGAACGCCGAACCGCACAAAACGCACACAATTTCATTGGCCAATATGCGCATACGCAGACCTTTCTTAAGGTCTTCGGCACTGAGTTCTCCCGCGTCGAGGTATTTCTCCATAAGTTCTTCGTTCGCTTCAGCCGCCGACTCGACCATTTGCTCATGCAGGCGTTTACACTCATCGAGCAAATGCTCGGGGATATTGCGCTCTTCGAACGAGGCACCCTTGGTGCTATCGTCCCAATAGATGGCCTTCATTTTGACTAGATCCACCACGCCTTCGAAAGCGTCTTCAGCCCCGATAGGCACTTGAATCGGCACCGGATTGCCGCCCAGTCGGGTTTTGATTTGCCCGACTACTCGATTGAAGTCCGCTCCAGTGCGATCCATCTTATTAATAAAAGCCATGCGTGGCACACTATATTTGTCCGCTTGCCGCCACACTGTTTCGGACTGTGGCTCTACACCACCCACCGCGCAAAACACAGCGACCGCACCGTCTAACACACGCAAAGAACGTTCAACTTCGATAGTGAAATCGACGTGTCCCGGTGTGTCGATAATATTAATGCGATGCTCCGGGTAGCTTTGATCCATACCACTCCAGAAGCAGGTGGTCGCCGCGGAGGTGATGGTAATTCCGCGCTCTTGCTCCTGCTCCATCCAATCCATCACCGCATTACCGTCATGCACCTCGCCTAGCTTGTGGGAAATGCCGGTGTAAAACAGAATACGCTCCGTCGTCGTCGTTTTACCAGCGTCGATATGCGCCATGATTCCGATGTTGCGGTATCGCTCGAGTGGAGTTGTCCGTGCCACTAGTTAATCAGTTCCTGTTGCAAAAATTAGATAAATATTTCTACAAAAATTAAAACCGGTAATGCGAAAATGCTTTGTTGGCTTCCGCCATACGATGCACATCTTCACGTTTCTTGGCGGCGCCGCCACGGTTCTCCGCGGCGTCCATAAATTCACCCGCCAATCGGTGGGTCATGGATTTCTCGCTACGTTTGCGCGCTGCATCCACTAACCAACGCATTGCCAAAGCGTTGCGTCGTGTCGCCCGCACTTCGACGGGCACTTGATAAGTCGCACCACCGACGCGCCGGCTCTTTACCTCGACCAAAGGTCGAACGTTTTCCAATGCCAGATTAAACAACTCGACCGGATCGCCTTTACCACGTTCGGTAATCACATCGAACGCACCATAAAGGATTTTTTCGGCAACCGATTTCTTGCCGTCATGCATCAATATATTGACGAATTTCGCTACCGTCTGATCCTTGTATTTCGGATCAGGCAAAATATCGCGTTTTGGTACTTCGCGTCGTCTTGGCATTCAATCTTTAGTTCACTACAAAAATATTTTGCACCGATTGGACGTCACCACGGGAACGGCTTACACGCAATTCAGGGAATGACGGTTTTGTCCTTTTGTAAACCAGTGCTAGTTAGACCCGACTAATCCACGCAGGCCATGCATTTAATAAGTAAATTTATCAGCTAGCGCGAAAGTTTTGGCAGCCGCGCTAAAACTGGAAACGGATCAGGACTTAGGCCGTTTCGCGCCGTATTTCGATCGCCCTTGACGGCGCGCATTGACACCGGACGTGTCCAACGCACCGCGCACGGTGTGGTAACGCACACCAGGGAGGTCCTTAACCCGACCGCCGCGAATCAGCACGACCGAGTGCTCTTGTAGATTATGTCCTTCGCCACCGATATAGGTCGTTACTTCATATCCGTTAGTCAACCGTACACGGGCAACTTTACGCAAAGCCGAATTCGGCTTCTTGGGCGTCGTCGTATATACGCGCGTGCATACCCCGCGTTTCTGGGGGCATGCCGCGAGTGCAGGCACATTCGACGTTTTGACCTGCTGCTTGCGCGGACTTCTGACTAACTGATTTATCGTAGGCATTTGATTTATAAGTTAAATTGCCAGTAAACAACTGATGCGTCGGCAATCGCAAAGGGCGGCGATTCTAGGCCTAGCCCGCATTGCTGTCAAGCCAGCATTTTCAACGCTTTTGCCGGTTTTTGTCGTCGTTAACAACAATCGTATCTTTAGCAGCATAAAGGTCATGCATTTACCGCTTCGTCACCTGCTGACGGTTCCGCGTCAGACGGCTCCACTGCTGCCGGTGTTTCGCCCAATAACTCTTCCAGCTCGCGGGTTTTTCCAATGGATTCACGACGACGACGACGACGGTCTTCGTGATAGGCGAGCCCGGTTCCACCTGGAATCAGACGGCCGACAATGACATTCTCCTTAAGCCCACGCAAATGGTCAATTTTGCCATTCACCGACGCATCGGTGAGTACTCGCGTGGTCTCCTGGAAGGAAGCCGCTGAAATGAACGACTCGGTAGTCAACGAGGCCTTTGTGATTCCCAACAATATGGGGGAAAACTCCGAAGGCTTACCACCCTTGGCAATGATCGTCTCATTGTCTTCAAGCATGCGCGCACGCTCGACCTGCTCGCCCGGCAGATGCTCGGTGTCACCGGGTTCATCGACACGTACCTTGCGCAACATTTGCCGGATAATCACCTCTATGTGCTTATCGTTAATTTTTACACCTTGTAATCGGTAAACGTCTTGCACTTCATTAACGATATAATTACACAACTCCTCGACACCCCGCATTGCCAGGATATCTGAGGCGATCGGTGAACCTTCCACAACGACCTCACCCTTGGTCACGTTTTCCCCTTCGAAAACCGTGATCTGGCGGGTCTTGGCAATCAGGGTTTCATGATCTTCGCCGTTGGTATCGGTAATTACCAGGCGATGTTTGCCTTTGGTTTCCTTACCGAAAGACACGACCCCTGAGACCGATGCCAGGATGGCAGGGTCTTTGGGTTTGCGCGCTTCGAACAATTCCGCCACTCGTGGTAGACCACCAGTAATATCACGGGTCTTGGAAGACTCCTGGGGTATACGCGCCAACACATTGCCTGCACCAACCATGGATTCATTCTCCACCATGATAATGGCGCCGGCCGGCATGCTGTAACGTGCGGGGACATCCGTACCGGTTAATTTCAACGGCTCACCTGTATCGTCCACCAGGGTAATAGTGGGGCGTATATCCTGCGCTGTGCCACGTCTTTGTTTACTATCCAGCACAACGTAAGTGCTTAAACCGGTGTATTCGTCGGTTTGTTTGTTCACCGTCACACCCTCAACTAGATCCGCGAACATGACCTTACCACCGACGTCGGTGATAATCGGATGGGTGTGCGGATCCCAACTGGCAATCAATTGGCCAATGGCGACGTTATCGCCATCATACACTTCAAGCATCGCACCGTAAGGCACTTTATAGCGCTCACGATATACTCCATGTACATCTTCCACAACTAACTCAGCGGAGCGGGTCACGACGACACTCTTACCGCTGGAGTTAGTAATCGTTTTGACATTATTAAACCGAACCGTACCTTCGTTCTTGACCTCGATGTTACTCACCGCTGCAGCACGTGACGCCGCACCACCGATATGGAAAGTACGCATGGTTAACTGGGTACCGGGTTCTCCGATGCTTTGCGCAGCGATCACACCGACGGCTTCGCCACGATTAATCAAATGACCTCGCCCGAGGTCGCGCCCGTAACACATGGCGCAAATACCGTAACGAGTATCGCAGGTAACCGGAGAGCGCGTGGTCACTTCGTTAATATTGTGTTCTTCAAAACGCTTGACCGCGCGCTCATCAATCATCTCGTTATTTTTTAACAGAACCGTCTCATCGACAGGACTGATAACGTCGCCGATGACAACGCGTCCGAGAATGCGGTCACGCAAGGGCATGACGATCTCGCCGCCTTGCACCAAGGCCTCTCGGTGAATACCATTTCTTGTGCCACAATCCTGCTCAACCACGACCAAGTCCTGGCACACATCGACTAAACGACGGGTCAAGTAACCGGAGTTAGCGGTTTTTAACGCCGTATCCGCCAAACCTTTGCGTGCGCCATGGGTGGAAATAAAGTACTGCAACACGTTCAGGCCTTCGCGGAAGTTCGCGGTAATCGGGGTTTCAATAATCGAACCGTCCGGCTTGGCCATCAGACCTCGCATTCCGGCTAGTTGTCGAATCTGGGCATGGCTACCCCGTGCCCCCGAGTCCGCCATCATGTAGATAGAGTTAAATGATTCCTGGGTGGTCTTATTGCCTTGGCGATCAATAACCTCGTCTACGCCCAACTCACCCATCATTGAATTGGCAACGCGTTCGCTGGTACGTGTCCAGATATCGACTACCTTGTTATAACGTTCGCCGTCGGTCAACAGCCCGGATTTATACTGCTCCTGAATACTCTTAACTTCGTTTTCGGCGGTGCCCAAAATGGTTTCCTTGTCGTCGGGAATCACCATGTCGTCTACACCAATGGAAATACCGGCCTTGGTGGCCATGGAAAATCCGGTGTACATCAATTGGTCGGCAAAAATGACCGTGTCCTTCAAACCGACGCGCCGGTAACAACTATTAATGGTCTCTGAAATCGCTTTTTTGTTCATATCGCGATTCAGCACACTAAACGGCAAACCTACCGGCAAGATCTCCGACAACATGGCGCGACCAACAGTGGTGTCGTACAGTGTCGACTCGATTTTACTCTCGCCATCCGCGTCAATAGTTTCTTCGTCAATACGAGCTTTGATGCGCGCATGCAATTCAACACTCCCGGTGTGATAAGCGCGACGAATCTCCGCTACGTTGGCAAAAACCAAACCTTCGCCCTTAGCGTTAATACGCTCACGGGTGACGTAATAAAGCCCCAACACAATATCCTGCGAGGGCACGATAATCGGCTCGCCGTTGGCGGGCGAAAGAATATTGTTAGTGGACATCATCAGGGCACGTGCTTCCAGTTGCGCTTCTACCGACAAAGGAATATGCACCGCCATTTGGTCGCCATCGAAGTCCGCGTTGTACGGTGTGCATACTAATGGATGTAGCTGAATCGCTTTACCTTCAATCAGTACCGGCTCGAACGCTTGAATACCCAAACGATGCAGTGTTGGCGCGCGGTTTAACAATACCGGGTGCTCGCGGATAACTTCTTCCAGGATATCCCACACTTCGGCACTCTCCTGATCCACCATCTTTTTCGCCTGCTTGATGGTGGTAGCCATACCGCGTAATTCCAGTTTGCTAAAAATAAACGGCTTGAACAGTTCTAAAGCCATTTTCTTAGGCAACCCGCATTGATGCAGTTTCAATGTCGGACCCACTACGATAACCGACCGGCCGGAATAGTCCACACGTTTACCCAACAAATTCTGCCGAAAGCGGCCTTGTTTACCTTTGATCATATCGGCCAATGATTTCAACTGACGCTTGTTGGCACCGGTAATCGCTTTACCGCGGCGACCGTTGTCCAACAGCGCATCGGTAGCTTCCTGCAACATGCGTTTTTCGTTACGCACGATAATGTCTGGCGCGTTTAAATCCAATAAACGTTTTAGGCGGTTATTGCGATTAATGACGCGCCGGTAAAGATCATTTAAATCTGAGGTCGCGAAGCGACCGCCATCCAGTGGCACCAACGGACGCAGATCGGGAGGCAACACCGGCAACACTTCCAAAATCATGTTTTCCGGTTTATTGTTCGAATGGATAAACGCTTCGATAACTTTTAAGCGTTTGGTGAATTTCTTGATCTTGGTCTCGGCGTTGGTCGCGGCTAACTCCTCGCGCAAATTCAATGCTTCGGCCTTGAGATCAATACCACGCAACAATTCGCGCACCGCTTCGGCGCCCATACGTGCATCGAATTCATCGCCGTATTGCTCAATGGCATCGAGATAGTTCTCTTCGGTCAACAACATGCCGCGCTCCAACGGCGTCATACCCGGATCAACCACCAGATAGGCTTCGAAATACAACACCCGTTCAATCTCACGCACGGTCATATCCAATAACAATCCCAGGCGGGACGGCAATGACTTCAAAAACCAGATGTGGGCGACCGGCGTGGCCAGCTCGATATGTCCCATGCGTTCGCGCCGCACCTTGGACAAGGTAACCTCCACACCACATTTTTCGCAGATAACACCGCGGTGTTTTAGGCGTTTGTACTTGCCACACAAACATTCATAATCGTTCATGGGCCCGAATAACTTGGCGCAAAACAACCCGTCACGTTCGGGTTTAAAGGTACGGTAGTTAATAGTCTCCGGCTTTTTTACCTCACCATAAGACCACGAACGAATTTTTTCCGGAGACGCGATTCCAATGCGAATAGCGTCAAAGTCTTCAATTCTGCCGGGTTGCTTAAATAGACTAAACAGGTCTTTCATCGAATTACCTCGGCTTTTAAGTCAAAAAGTTTAAGTTTTTTGCGATTCATTGGCAGGCGGCAACCCTAATTATCGTGTTTAAGTTCAATATTGAGCCCCAAAGAACGAATCTCCTTGATCAACACATTAAACGATTCTGGCATGTTCGCTTCCATGTGATGATCGCCCTTGACGATGTTCTCGTACATGCGGGTACGGCCGGCAACGTCGTCGGATTTCACCGTAAGCATTTCCTGCAAGGTGTAAGCGGCTCCATAAGCTTCCAACGCCCACACCTCCATTTCACCGAACCGCTGGCCACCAAACTGAGCCTTTCCACCTAACGGTTGCTGAGTGATGAGACTGTAGGGACCAGTGGAACGCGCATGCATCTTGTCGTCCACCAGGTGATTCAGCTTCATCATGTACATATAACCCACCGTAGTAGGACGATCGAACGCTTCTCCGGTTCGTCCGTCATACAATAGGGTTTGACCCGATTGCGGCAACCCCGCCAGTTCTAACATACCCTTTATTTCGGATTCCGACGCACCGTCGAATACCGGTGTTGCCATGGGCACACCGCCACGCAGATTACTCGCCAGTTCCATGACCTCGTCATCCGTCAGCGATTTCAGGTCTTCCTTGTGACCGGTGTCGTTGTAAATTTTCTCCACAAACTTGCGAACTGTGGCAGCAGTTTTTTGTTGACGTAACATGTCGTTGACTTGTCTGCCGAGACCGTGGGCAGCCCATCCAAGATGGGTTTCCAGCACCTGACCGACGTTCATTCGCGATGGCACACCTAACGGATTAAGCACAATATCGACCGTAGTACCGTCTTCCATGTAAGGCATGTCTTCCACCGGAATGATTTTTGAAATTACGCCTTTGTTACCGTGACGACCAGCCATTTTGTCGCCGGGTTGTAAGCGCCGCTTCACTGCGACAAACACCTTAACCATCTTCAAGACACCGGGAGCTAGGTCATCGCCGGCATCCAGCTTGTCTTTCTTCTCCTGATACAAAGCATCAAACTCACGGCGTTGTGCTTCGATGCGGTTACGGATTTGTTCCAAATCCTGATTGGCTTCTTCGCTACGCAGGCGGATATCAAACCATTGCTTACGATCAATTTCAGTGAGATGACCTTTGGTTACTTTATCCCCAACGTTCAAACCCGGGCCACCTTCGGCAACACGGCCGATCAGCAAACGCTCGATACGGTTATAGGTGTCTTCCTCAAATATGCGGAACTGATCGTCCAGGTCTTTACGGATACGTGCCATTTCATCGGCATCATTGGCACGCGCCCGGGCATCTTTTTCGACACCATCGCGGGTAAATACTTGAACATCGATCACCGTACCGGACATTCCCGACGGCATCCGCAGCGATGTGTCTTTTACATCGGACGCTTTTTCACCAAAGATCGCGCGCAGCAACTTTTCTTCCGGTGTCAACTGGGTCTCACCTTTAGGCGTTACCTTGCCGACCAACACATCACTCGGTTCGACCTCCGCGCCGATGTACACGATGCCAGATTCATCCAGTTTGGATAAGGCTGCTTCACCCACATTTGGAATATCCCGGGTGATCTCTTCCGATCCGAGTTTGGTATCACGCGCGACACAGGATAACTCTTCGATGTGAATGGATGTGTACACATCTTCTTTCACCAAGCTTTCCGAGATCAGAATGGAGTCTTCGAAGTTGTACCCATTCCACGGCATGAAGGCGACCAATACATTGCGACCCAAAGCCAATTCGCCGGTATCCGTCGAAGGACCATCCGCCAACACATCGTCGGCCGCGATTACGTCGCCCACTTTCACCAGTGGACGTTGATTGATAGTGGTGTTTTGGTTTGAACGGGTATACTTGACCAAATTATAAATATCTACACCCGCTTCTCCCGGTTTGGTTTCATTGTCGTTAACACGAACGACAATGCGCCCAGCGTCTACAGAATCCACCTCACCACCACGTCGGGCCACCACGGTAACACCGGAGTCCACCGCGACCTTGCGCTCCATACCGGTGCCCACCAACGGTTTTTCGGTCTTGACCACCGGCACCGCCTGGCGTTGCATGTTAGAGCCCATCAAGGCGCGGTTGGCATCATCATGCTCCAAAAACGGAATCAAAGACGCCGCGACCGACACAATCTGAGACGGAGCAACGTCGATAAAATCGATTTGATCCGGGCTCGACAAAGTGAATTCGTTTTGATGCCGGCAAGACACCAATTCATCTGTCAGTTTGCCGTTCTTATCCACACTGGCGTTGGCTTGGGCGATGATGTATTTACCCTCTTCAATGGCCGATAAGAATTGGGTTTCGTCGGTGACTTTTCCCTTAACCACCTTGCGATAAGGGGTTTCCAGAAAACCGTATTCGTTGGTACGTGCATACACAGCCATGGAATTAATCAAACCGATATTCGGTCCTTCCGGTGTCTCGATGGGGCATACCCGCCCATAATGCGTCGGATGCACGTCGCGCACCTCGAAACCGGCCCGTTCGCGGGTCAAACCACCTGGACCCAACGCCGATACACGGCGCTTGTGCGTGACCTCGGACAAAGGATTGGTTTGATCCATGAATTGCGATAATTGGCTGGAACCAAAAAACTCTTTCACTACTGCCGACACCGGTTTGGCGTTAATCAAGTCCTGCGGTGTAAGCTGGTCGGTTTCCGCCAGACTTAAACGTTCGCGTACGGCACGTTCGACCCGTACCAAACCGATACGAAACTGGTTTTCCACTAATTCACCTACCGAACGAACACGACGATTACCCAGATTATCGATATCGTCGACTTCGCCATGACCGTTTTTCAGCGACACCAGAATCTTCATCACTTCGATGATATCTTGCTGGCTGAGCGTGCCTGGTCCCTCATCCGTGTCCCGACCGAGGCGACGATTGAATTTCATGCGGCCGACGGCGGATAGATCGTAGCGGTCGAGATTAAAAAACAGATTAGTAAACAGGGTTTGTGCCGCTTCTTTTGTCGGCGGTTCACCAGGACGCATCATGCGATAAATTTCGACTTGTGCTTCCAGTTCGCTGGTAGTCGTATCGATGCGCAAGGTATCTGATATAAACGGGCCACGATCCAGGTCGTTGGTGTAAATCGTTTCCACCGCATTAATCTTGGCCTCGATGAGCTGTTCTACAAGCTCAGCAGTGATAATATCGTTCGCCTGAGCCAGTAATTCGCCAGTCTCCTGATCGACAACATCTTTAGCCAAGGTGCGGCCAACCAAATACTCGACAGGCACGGTGACTGTTTTAAGCGCCAGCTTTTCGATTTCACCTATATGTCGGCCGGTGATACGACGACCTGCCTCCACAATCATCTTGCCCTTTGCACCGGTGAAATCGAAATTTAATTGTTGTCCGCGCAAACGTTCCGGTTCTAAATCCATTTCAATCTTGTCTGCGCTGAGATGGAAGGTATCGTTCTCGAAAAACATGGCGAGAATCTCCTGGGTGCTGTAGCCCAGGGCCCGCAACAATATAGTCGCGGGCAGTTTGCGCCTCCGGTCAATACGGATGTACAACAAATCTTTCGGATCGAACTCAAGATCCAACCATGAACCGCGATAAGGTATCACACGTGCGGAGAACAGTAACTTTCCTGACGAATGTGTTTTGCCGTGATCGTGATCGAAAAACACACCGGGTGAACGGTGAAGTTGCGACACAATAACGCGTTCAGTACCGTTGATGACGAAAGTACTATTGTCGGTCATGAGCGGAATCTCACCCATGTACACTTCCTGTTCGATAACATCCTTGACCGTTTTGGTTTTACTCTCCTTATTAAAGATCATCAAACGTAATACCACCCGCAGCGGTGCAGAATAAATCAAACCGCGTTGTTGGCACTCCTTGACATCGAAGGGTGGAACTCCGAGACGATAACTGACGAAATCCAGAGTGGCGGAACCGTTGTAACTCTCAATAGGAAATACGGACTTAAACGCCGCCTGTAGGCCTTGATCGATGCGTTGCTCCGGCGCCATGCTGGCCTGTAAAAAATTGCGATAAGAATCCTTTTGCGTTTGCAATAAATAAGGAACCTGGGGAATTTCGGTTCGCTTGCTAAAACTTTTACGAATACGCTTTTTTTCGGTGAAAGAGTAGCCCATTAATTAATAGCCCTCGGCATATGTAGTAGGTGGCGTCGTGCTAACGCGCAGAAAATTGATTCGATGAATCGACATCATCAAATGCCTTTAAATCTCACAATCCACGGCGGTGTCTCGCCAGCGTGCGAGCCAGCGAGACATCCCGCCAAGAATCTTAAAACCAGCAACACTAAAGAGGCGGTTATTTCAGTTCCGCAACACCACCAGCTTCTTCAATTTGCTTCTTAATGTCTTCAGCCTCTTCCTTGCTGACACCTTCCTTGACCGGTGTGGGCGCACCTTCAACCAGGTCCTTGGCCTCCTTGAGACCAAGACCGGTGACGGCTCGAACCGCCTTGATCACACCGACTTTCTTGTCGCCAAAACTAGAAAGAATCACATCAAATTCGGTTTTCTCTTCAGCGGCGGCTGCTTCACCACCACCTGCGGCAGGCGCTGCAACCGCTACTGCAGCAGCTTGGGCGGACACACCGAATTTTTCTTCCATTTCCTTGATCATTTCCGACAAATCAAGCACAGACATTTCAGCGACCGCATCGATAATCTCTTGTCTGGATAAAGCCATTGTTAATCTCCTGAATAAATATTGCTAACTTCTATTAATTAATCTTTAACTTACTCGTGTTACTCGGTTGGCTTTTCGTCGCGCACCGCAGACAAGGTACGAACAAACTTGCTCGGTACTTCATTGAGGGTTTGCACGAATTTTTGCATCGGCGCCTGCAAGGTACCGATCAACTTAGCCAATAATTCCTCACGGCTTGGCAATTTGGCTAGCGCCTGAATTTCACTCTGATTCAGCACTGCACCGTTCATTGCGCCGGCTGTGATCTTCAGGGCATTGTTATCTTTGGCAAATTTGCTTAAGACCTTAGCCACTGAAACCGGATCTTCCGATGCTGCCAACATTACCGGGCCGACCAAGTGTTCCGACAGGCATGCAAAATCGGAACCCTCGACAACACGTTTTGCCAAGGTGTTTTTCACCACACGAGCGAACACACCGGCATTTCGGGCCTCAGTTCGTAAATCCGTTAGTTGCGACACGGTAAGTCCCCGATATTCGGCTAACACCGCCGCCTGGGCCGAGGATAATTTTTCACTGACCTCAGCGACAACTGCCTTTTTTTGCTCGAGACTTAAGCTCATGATTACACAATCTCCAACATATCGGTGTTCACCATCAGGAGACCAACGACTCCATCGGGTCCACCGTCTGCGCAGGTATCAACCGGATCGATTAACAACCTTGTCGAACATTAAGCAGCGCCACACGCCGCACCTGCGGTCTTTGACACCTCCGTTTCCAAACCTAGACACTGAGTCGAAAGCGAATTCTTTGTCATATTTAGTTTGAAAACGAAGACCCAAATCTTACTATTGCACTACCGACGCACGGTCGACCCGCACGCCGGGCCCCATGGTGGTCGATAGTGTTAAACGTTGAATATACTGGCCCTTTGACGCGGCCGGCTTCGCTTTTTGCAATGCCGAGAGCAGCGCCATTAGGTTTTCTTTCAACGCATCTTCTTCAAATGAAACCTTGCCAATGGCGCAATGAATAATGCCCGCCTTATCAATACGGAACTGTACTTGCCCCGCTTTGGCATTTTGTACCGCCTTGGCCACATCCGGCGTCACTGTTCCCACCTTGGGATTAGGCATAAGTCCACGTGGACCTAAAATTTGACCCAAACGCCCGACCACCTTCATGGAATCCGGTGTCGCAACGCAAACATCGAAGTCGATTTCGCCTTTTTGCACGGTCGCTGCCAGATCATCCATGCCGACAATGTCTGCGCCGGCTTCACGAGCTGCGTCAGCCGCGGGACCGTCGGCAAATACAGCCACACGCACCGTCTTACCGGTGCCACGTGGCATCACGGTCGCACCACGTACATTTTGATCGGACTTACGCGCATTGACACCAAGATTAATGGCCACATCGACGGACTCATCGAACTTTGCCGAGGCGGTGTCTTTTACCAACTTCAACGCCTCGTCGATAGGATAAAGCTTGTGCGGTTCACGTTTATCAGTGCTTGCGCGATAACGTTTATTCGATTTCGCCATTACACACCTTCCGTCTCGATGCCCATGCTACGCGCACTGCCAGCGATAATGCGCACCGCTTGATCCATGTCGTAGGCGTTAAGATCTTCCATCTTAACTTTGGCGATTTCTTCCAATTGTGCCCGAGTGACTGTACCGATTTTATCGCGATTAGGCACCGCACTGCCTTTGTCAGTTCCCAGTGCCTTTTTCAACAATACCGACGCCGGCGGGGTCTTCTTAATGAAGGTAAAGCTTTTGTCGTTATAAACCGTGATCACCACAGGGATCGGCAGACCTTGTTCCACACCCTGGGTTTCGGCGTTGAATGCCTTGCAAAACTCCATAATATTGACACCGTGCTGACCTAAGGCCGGTCCGACCGGTGGACTAGGTTTAGCGTCACCCGCCGGTACTTGCAATCGTATATACGATTCGATTTTCTTTGCCATATTTTACTCCGCGGGTACAAACGTCAAACACCACAACCTGACTCCCCGAATCATTAAACTAATAACTAACAACCAATAACTAAAAACTGACTTCTAACCTTTTTCCACCTGACTAAATTCAAGCTCTACCGGTGTCGAACGGCCGAATATCGAGACCGCTACGCGCAACTTGCTCTTTTCAAAATTAACGTCTTCAACGGTGCCATTAAAATCCTGAAAAGGCCCATCGATGACCCGTACTAGCTCGCCCGGTTGAAAAGAAAACTTCGGCCGTGGTTTGTCCGCGCCTGCCTCCATGCGCTCGATGATGTCAGTGGCTTCGCGATCACTGATCGGTGTTGGTTTGGAGTTGGTGCCACCGATAAACCCGGTCACCCTCGGAACCGACTTGACCAGATGCCAGGTTTCATCATTCATTTCCATTTGCACCAATACATAGCCCGGGAAAAACTTGCGTTCACTGGTACGTTTTTGTCCGCCACGCAACTCGACGATCTCCTCCGTGGGCACAAGGATATCGCCAAAGTATTTTTCCATACCGGCGCGCTGAATATGCTCTTTCAACGACTTTTGTACGTGTTTCTCGTAACCCGAGAATGCATGCACAATATACCAACGCTTTTTTGCCATACGAATCGTTAACTCTGTCGTTAGTTACGTGTTGTTCGTGCCTAGTATCAGATCGTAAATTACCCAAAACGACATTGTGTCCAGTATCCATAAATACAAACCAACGATAATCACCATGACGATAACCACCAGCGTCCCTTGCCAGGTTTCGCGCATGGTTGGCCACACCACTTTGCGCCGCTCCAGATCGGCGCCTTTAATAAACTCAATGGTTTCCTTTCCGATTTCAGTGGTCGCCGCAAGACCGGCCGCGGCCGCTACACTCAATAACACACCACCGATACGCAACGCCAAAGGCGCGTCCGCGAAGTAGTAAAACGCGGCCGCACCGGTAACAACCAGTGCCACGGCGCCTATGAGTTTGATTCGATCCATGCTTACAACTTAATGTTTCTGCGCTTTACCCGTTAGTCACGTTGGCAGGCCAGGAGGGAATCGAACCCCCAACCTGCGGTTTTGGAGACCGCCGCTCTGCCAATTGAGCTACTGGCCTAAAATCTGCGCCGTCAACTGCGAAGGGTATGAGACCGCTTTAATTCTCCGGCTACCCCTACTCAATAATTTTCGATACTACGCCGGCACCCACTGTGCGGCCACCCTCTCGAATGGCGAACCTCAGACCATCTTCCATCGCAATCGGACTGATCAGGCTCGCGGTAATGTTCACATTATCACCCGGCATCACCATCTCTACCCCTTCGGGCAGGTCCACACTGCCGGTCACATCGGTGGTGCGAAAGTAAAATTGGGGCCGGTAACCGTTGAAAAACGGGGTGTGTCGCCCGCCTTCTTCTTTGCTCAAGACGTACACTTCGGCTTCAAATTTGGTGTGCGGGGTGATGGAACCCGGTTTGGCCAGCACTTGCCCACGTTCGACTTCGTCACGTTTGGTGCCTCTCAAGAGGACGCCAACATTATCACCGGCCTGACCTTCATCCAGAAGTTTGCGAAACATCTCCACTCCGGTGCAGGTGGTCTTTTGGGTGTCTTTGATACCGACGATTTCAACTTCGTCACCCACTTTGACTATACCGCGTTCGATTCTTCCGGTCACAACGGTACCGCGCCCTGAGATGGAAAAGACATCTTCCACGGGCATGAGGTAGGCACCATCGACGGCCCGTTCGGGTTCGGGTATATAACTGTCAAGGGCCTCAGCCAGTTGCAGGATGGCGGGCTCGCCGATCTCGGAGCTGTCGCCCTCTAAGGCTTTCAGGGCGCTGCCTTTGATAATGGGGGTGTCATCACCGGGAAATTCGTATTTGTCTAACAGTTCTCGCACTTCCATCTCAACCAGTTCTAACAGCTCTTCGTCATCAACCATGTCGGCTTTATTAAGGAACACGACAATGTAGGGAACACCCACTTGGCGGGCCAACAGAATATGTTCGCGAGTCTGGGGCATGGGGCCATCGGCCGCCGACACCACTAAAATAGCACCGTCCATCTGTGCCGCTCCGGTAATCATGTTTTTGACGTAGTCGGCATGACCCGGACAGTCCACGTGCGCATAGTGACGCGCGTCAGTTTCGTACTCAACATGGGCGGTAGCAATGGTAATACCGCGTTCGCGCTCCTCGGGCGCATTGTCTATCTCATCAAACGCTTTGACCTCACCTCCGTGTTGCGCCGATAACACTTTGGTCATCGCCGCCGTCAGTGTCGTCTTGCCATGATCCACATGACCGATCGTGCCTACATTCACATGCGGCTTGGTGCGCTCAAATTTCTCCTTCGACACTTGTACTTACCTCTCGTTGCTCGTAGTTGTCAGAAACAAACTGTGTGAATCAAAAATAAAAAACCAGAGTTGCTAGAACCTATTACAAAATGACTGCGCTTTGAGAATATATCTTTAGTGGCGCCAATAAATGGAGCCCACAACCGGATTTGAACCGGTGACCTCTTCCTTACCAAGGAAGTGCTCTACCGACTGAGCTATGTGGGCCCAACATGCTCACCTGGAGCGGGTGATGGGAATCGAACCCACATCATCAGCTTGGAAGGCTGAGGTTCTACCATTGAACTACACCCGCGATTAAATTTCAGCTCAATAAAGTCACCCTATGTTGAAAAACCGCGGGTTGGTGCTCCCATCCTCCGCAAAAAAACTTCCTCCACGTATGGTGGAGGGGGGAGGATTCGAACCTCCGAAGCCGAAGCAGCAGATTTACAGTCTGCCCCCTTTGACCGCTCGGGAACCCCTCCTGAAAAATCTGCGTAAACAGTTAATTATCTCCTGATAAAGTATTGTCGTCAATAAACAAATCGGTTCTCGCCCTCGCATCTGGAGCCCGCAGAGGGATTCGAACCCCCGACCTGCTGATTCATACCCACTACTGTTTTCACAGCCCCGATCGGGTTTGGGGTCTGGACTTTCTCTTCACCTTATCGAATTACCGACTTAGGTGGGTGGTGTAAAGTCTCTACACTCCCCCGCGATGTTCACATTCATAGCAAGCGTGAACCTGTACGCGAAGTAGCACGGGATTGCCATCGCCGCGCTAGCACGCCCGCTAAGCGAACGTCTTGTCGCGGAGGAAGGTTTCCCCGTTTTAGCCACCTCCACTTGCCAAATTTCTTTACCAAGGTGCAATAGTTACAAATCAGCTGCTCTGCCGGCTGAGCTATGCGGGCGCCGACCCGACGCTAAGCGCTCGGGGGCGCCGATTGTAGGGAAACTACCGCTTTGCTGCAATCAGTTTTCATGCCAATTTGCAAATCTCAGACAGATCGAATTAAGTCCCAATCGACAAATATCGCGGGTCGCCTTATCACTTCCTTAGCATTCCGCGTCGCCACGAACCCCAGTGCCAGGGCATGAATCAATTTATCGGTGACAACAGTGTTGGGCGTGATTCAACGTGGGTCGAAAGACGATTTGGCCCAGCGGCTATCCGTCTTTGGTACTGTCACAAGCGGCACTTTGCACTTGCACTTGGGGTTCACCCCAATCGGTGGAACGTAATCCCTCCAGTGTAGCGGCCTGGGTATAAGACGCCTCTAACCAACGAAACGGACCAAGAGAGTCGACCTCGCGACTGATATCCGCCTGGAAACCTTGGCCAGCCAGTTCGGTAACCAGGTTTTCCGCAGCGCCCTGTTGGGGGAATAATTGTAATGAAATAACATCTTCACCTTGCGCGGATTTGACTGGATAAGCGTCAATACCCATTTCTTGTAGTTTCGCGATTTCCGTTTCCATTTCCACGGCTTCGTCAAACGGTCCCATTTGTACGCGAAAAGACTGAACCTGCCTGGCATTGACCGTTTGCCGGTCATAGGCCAGATCGAATTCGTCAAACACCTCGGTGGCCTTATTAAATGTCTCATCTTCGCTAAACGGGCCCACCCGTACACATTGCTGGGGTAACAACGCAGACAGTTCAACCGTTTCATTGCCGACTTCGCCCAAAGTGACCTCGTTGAGCAGGCGCATGCTTTTCTCGTTGACCGGTGGCCGGGTAGCGCCATTGGTCGAAGAACTATGCCGCTCCAGACCGGAAGCCCACAAATACAACGCCATGTTTACCAACACCAACGCCGCGAAAAGCCATTTCATGTTGTTATTCTCTGACTATTTTTGATTGCGGCTCTGGCGATACACGCCAATCCCACTAATACTAAATCGGCTACCGGTTTCACCGGTGCTTTCAATAAATTCATGACTCTATCCCTATTCCCACCCGTTATTAACACCGTCATTTCCTTACCCAATTCCACTGCAAACTCCTGTAATACCCGGTCTAAACCCCCGGCAACCGCATATTCTGCACCGGTGTATACACATTCACCGGTTGAACACCCAAATACACTCTCACGCACGGATTGTATCTCATTGATGTATTGCGAGCGGCTCTGCAACGAGTGCATCATCAACTCGGCACCCGGCATGATGACACCGCCAAGGAACTCTCCATCCGCATTTAAAGCATCCGCGGTCACTGCGGTACCGCAATCGATGATGGCCAACGGACATTCATGATGCGCTTTTGCTCCTATCAGGGCCGCCCAGCGATCGCTACCTAACTGCGTGGGGTCGTCGTAGTAACTAGTCACACCCAGTTGCTGTGACTTAGACTCAATGAATTGTGCGTCGAGGTTCCATGTTTGCGCGCAATAATCCTGAATTGCGCTACGAATACGATCTGGCGCAACACACGATACCCATACCGCATCAGGAACCGGGAGTGTTCCCCAAATACCGAGTAAATCTAGATCAGAAATGGGCGCGTGCTCGACATGGCTTAGTTCATGCCCATTATCCACCGCCCATTTCAAACACGAGTTACCGGCATCCACCATCAGAAGACAAGTCGTCATGATTCAATATTCACACCGGACGGACACTGATCTCGCCACTGACGACGGACTCAACAGCGCCGTCGGCTTTCCGAATTTGCAAGGCGCCTGTGTCATCCACACCGATAGCAGTTCCCCGCAGGACCTGCTGACCCCCGATAACACGTACTTCGCAATCCTGGTGGGCATGGGATGTCATCCATTCATCCCGAAATGGAACGAACCCCCGCCGTGAAAACTGTCCATACATATTAGTCAGCTCGATAATGATCTCCGCAGCTAGTTGGTGACGGTCATGTAAAGAAATATCGGTTTGTTGTTCAATTTCCGCCAAATCAATCCAAGGCTGATCAATTTGCACAGATTTTTTTTTAAAGCAGGCGTTCAAACCAACCCCGGTCACAAGTCGCCAAGTATCATTATTCTCACGAGTGGTTTCAACCAATATGCCACCCAGTTTACGCCCATCCCACAACACATCGTTTGGCCATTTCAACTGAATATTATCCACTCCCGTGGCCTGCATTACTCTGACAATGGCCACACCTGCACATAGGCTCAGGCCGCCTAATAAAGCCGGGGATTTCATTATCCAGGCCATGGACAGCATAATGCTGCCACCCGGCGAGTCGTGCCAACTTCTACCATGCCGACCGCGCCCCGCTGACTGATGCTCTGCTAAGCAAACCCGGCCATTCAGTGTGTTGGTATCCGGCCAATCCAGCAGGAAGCTATTGGTAGAATCGATCTCGTCAAACACATGCAATCGATTAGCAGCTGGAACATGTGCCGCTGATAAGCGTTGCACTATCAGGGTCGGATCGAGTGTGTTTACCAAATAGGGTTAATTGTAACGTTGGGCCAAAAAAACTTTATTTAGCAAATGCCTCTTACTCGTCGGTCACACATCCTTGACTGGCATCACGCACATTTTTTATGTACTTATATAAAGTACCACGTGTCGCCTTATAGGACGGCGCACTCCATGCCTTTTTGCGTGCCGCCATTTCTTCATCGCTAACATCGACCGACAATTCGTTTTTATCCGCATCAATGGTAATTCGGTCACCGTCTTTAACTAACCCAATCGGGCCACCTTCCTGGGCCTCGGGTACTACGTGGCCGATGATAAACCCGTGCGAGCCACCGGAAAAACGCCCGTCAGTTATTAACGCAACATCGCTGCCGAGTCCCGCACCCATAATAGCCGACGTCGGCGTCAGCATTTCCGGCATGCCCGGCCCCCCTTTGGGGCCTTCGTAACGAATCACAATCACGTCGCCGTTTTGAATCTTACCCTGCTCTAATGCCGCCAACATATCTTCTTCGGAATCGAACACCCGCGCCGGCCCACTAAATCGCACGCCTTCTTTACCGGTGATTTTTCCTACCGCACCGCCGGGCGCGAGATTGCCCTTCAATATCTGGATATGGCTGGTGCTTTTTATAGGCTTATCCAGGAGTCGGATAATCTCCTGACCATCCTTCAAACCGGGCACATCAGCCAGATTCTCGGCAATGGTCTTCCCGGTAACGGTCAAACAATCACCGTTAATGAAACTGTTCTCCAACAAATATTTCATGACCGCGGGAACACCGCCGACGTTGTGTAAATCCTCCATGACATATTTTCCACTGGGCTTGAGATCGGCCAGATACGGCACCCGGTCGCTCACCGCTTGAAAATCATCCACCGTGAGCGGCACACCCACCGCCCGTGCCATGGCGATTAAATGTAATACCGCGTTGGTCGATCCGCCCAGGACTGTGACAATGACCATGGCATTTTCAAATGCCTCACGGGTCATAATGTCGCTCGGTTTGATGTCTTTTTGCAACAATAACTTGATCGCTTCGCCAACACGTAAACACTCTTCGCGTTTGGCGTTGTCGAGTGCGGGATTGGACGAACTGTAAGGCAAAGACATGCCTAATGCTTCGATGGCACTGGCCATGGTGTTCGCCGTGTACATGCCACCGCAAGCCCCGGCACCGGGACAGGCATTTCTTACGATTTGTTGGCGTTTATCATCATCGATTTTCTTAGCGACGTACTCACCATAACTCTGAAAAGCGGATACGATGTCGATGGTTTGATTGTCAAGGCGACCGCCTTTAATAGTGCCGCCGTACACCATTAACGAGGGTCGATTCACCCGTGCCATACCCATAACACAACCGGGCATATTTTTATCGCAACCCGGGATAGTAATGCAGGCGTCATACCATTGACCGCGCATGACGGTCTCCACCGAGTCCGCAATCAAATCGCGCGACTGCAGGGAATAACTCATGCCCTCGGTGCCCATAGAAATACCATCGCTAACACCGATGGTGTTAAAACGCATGCCCATTAGACCGGCGGCTTGCACCCCTTCGCGCACCACGGCGGCCAAATCGTTCAAGTGCATATTGCAAGGATTCCCTTCCCACCACACACTGGCAATACCCACCTCGGCTTTATTTAAATCCTCATCTATCATACCGGTAGCGTACAACATGGCTTGGGATGCGCCTTGGGAACGAGGTTGCGTGATACGGCGGCTAACTTTATTGAGTTCAGTCGTGCTTTCAGGCATCTCGGTCTCCACTTAGAGTTACAAAGGTAAATCAGTTAACGCTGTCGAGCATATCAGAATGGTAACGCTGTCGAAATATAAGTGAGTGGCAATATCGTTTTAAACACTGCCGTCAGCACTCTGCTTCCAGTATTCAGGAACATAGCTGACATGGGCGTTTAACCATGCAATGAAAGACCCTATGTCATACTGAAGGAAGGCAGCGATTGAAGAGAAGCTAGTGCAGCGGCGCACGCGTTTGGCGGACCTAAGGATGGGATCCGGTCTTATTCGCTAGCAAGCTGGCTCCTACCCGATTGCGCGCCGAAAGCTGTACGCTGAAAGCCGTATGTTGTTAGCTAGTCTTGCGCCGCCGCGTCGCCGTCAGTCGATGCTTCCTCGCCATCCGCCGCTTCGATATCTTCCAGCAATTCGTTCAGCGGTTTGAAAATATTGTTCAGTTCAAAATCCGGCAGTTGGTAGGCCCAACCGGACCAACGTGCATTGAGTGTTTCCACTTCTTGCTGGATTTCATCGGCTGACTTCAGGGTGGCTTGCACTTGTACACCTGTCTCTGTTGAATTTTCGTCTTGCGCGTTCGCGTCCTGTTCCGGTTTTTTCTCCGCGCTCGATTGATCTTCGCTCACCAAGGACGGATCAAATTCGGCTTGCAAACGGGCGTAGGTGACATCGTCCTTTTCGGCCGCCTCCAAAGTGATACGCAAGCCGTCAAAGCTTTGCATGATGGCTTTTTTGGCTGCAGAAAAATCAACATCGTCGGCTTTGACAACATCGTCCAAATCCAAGTTGGAAAACGATTTAGCAACATCGTTAACTGCAAACTCATATTTTATTTTTTTGTTTTCCGGCACATCTGCTAATGCAAAGTTTGCCTCGCTGCTGGATTCGCGCTGCACTTGGACGGTGGAGTCGTCATCATGATTCACTACGGCAGAACGGATACGTGATTCATCCAGCTTTAAAACTTCCCGTGCTAACCAACTCGCCGCATCCGGCTCCAGTTCAAAATCAGATTGCACCAACCACGATTGTGGGTCGTCACTGATACGCACATAGTATTCGCGTTGCCCGGAATCCGCTTTGGCCGCTTGACTTTTGCCAAAAACAACATCGGCCAAGGACTCATCCGTATCGCCAACAAGACTTACCAGAATCGATTTTGCGCTTTCATTGTCGACATCCTGTAATTGCAATTTCGCGTACAACTCCGGATTTTTGGTTTTGGCCTCGAGACGTTTTGTGCGCGCCATCCCGAGCAGCAAGGCGCGTACCTTTTCCGTATCTGCCGGATAGCCGTTCTTTTGATCGATAGCCCAACCATTATCTGTTTTTTGTACAGAGAATTCCTTGTCCGCCGATTTGATATTAATTGATTTTACGGCGTTAATTTTCGCCATTAAATCCGGAAGTAATAATTTGTTGTCCGACGACTGAATCTCCGTTGGCTCGTTACGCGACCACATCGCCACCGCGACCAAAACAATGGCAGTAATGGCAAGAATGATTAATGATTTGTTTCGTAACACTAGGAACCTTTGTTTTTTGACTTGCGCCGGCGCAGTTTCACCACGCTAAACACCACCGCACCAATTCCAATAATGAGCGGCATGAGCCCAATATTGGCGAACTTGGTGACACTGGCCACCCGCTCGATATCTTTTTGTAACTCGTGCCGGACGTTGCGTAAATCTTTTCGAATACGGACTTTTTCTTGACGAAAACGTTCGATCTCCGCCTGTTGTTCTTCGCTCAAAATCAAACTTTCATTGGCATCTTTTTGTTGATCCAGTTCCGTTAACTTCTGCTCCGTAGCGGTAAGTTCGTTCAGCAATTGTTGTTCGGTTTGGCGAAAACGCAGCTCGGCATCTTGACGTATGGCCTGCACCAGGGTAAATGGCCGCGAGAAACTACCCCGGTTACGTACACTGATTAAATCATTACTGCCGACCAGATTATCCAACGCGTTAATGACAAAACTGCCGTTGCCCGCGGTGGGTATGGCCAGACGCGAACTTAGAAAATTTTGTACCTGTACCCAAAATCTATCCTGTAAAAAGTCGGTATCAGCCACTATGATTAAATTCACGTCTTCCTTTGATTCACTTAAATGTTCGGCTTCACTTGTGTCGTCATCCGCCTTTTCCATGTTTTCCCTTTCATCGCCATTAGATTGCGTGTCACCATCTTCTGACGCATCAACCGAAACAGACGAAGGAGGCCCATCAGGGAAAGCGCTCTTAACCGAGCCGATGATACGCACGGCGAGATTCAGTGTGGTACCCCCGGATTGATATTCCCGCAGTATTTTTTCAGGATCACCGCCAAGACCCAGATTCGCCGAATCCACCTCAGCAGCGTTGGCAGTAGTTTGCACCAATGGTGTCAACTCAGTGCCCACCTCATTGACCGCGTTTAACTGTCCGGCGGTGGCAAACATAAGGTTGCCGACATCGGATGTCACAATATCGTCGTTGTTGATTTGATTCGGCTGCACATCCATCCACACGGGATACTCGACGACAACGGCACGCGAATCGGAAGTTGTTTGCACCCGCACCGCCGTTTGCAAATCACCAACAACGCTCGCACTGGGCATTTCGACACCCCATTGTTTGAACAAGGTGTCCAAATTCGACGCATTAGCACCGCCCATACCAAATGCGCCACCGGCCTGATCCGCTTCGGCGTAAGGATCGACAAACACCAGGGCACGGCCGCCATTCAATACGAACTGGTCGATGGCGTACAACATTTGCTCGCTTAAATCTTTCGGATGCACCAACATCAACACATCGACGTCGTCAGGGATGGTCGTTTCTTCGGCACCAATCGACCGTACTTCAAACAATTGCCGCATCTGATCGACGATAGTCCACGGCGCTTGCATTTCCTGCATGCCTTGCATGGCCATAGCGTTGGCGCCGGCAAATCCTTCGATAGGCAAGGCGCTGATTAATCCAATGACCGGTTGTTTAGGATTGGCGAGTTGATGCACCAACTTGGTTAAGTCGTATTCGAGAAACTCTTCCCGGTCGACCGCGAAAAAAGGAATGACTTGCTCATCGTCGGTAGAACTGGTGCCCACCAAACCAAAATACAAAACGGTATCCAGATCATCCAGCGGTACGCCGCGCAAACCATAACCTACGGCGCGGTCTTCCTGTTCGGAAAAAGGTTCCGGGTCGATGATTTGCAAATTGATTTGACCGCCCGCGGCGCGCTCATACTCCTGCAACATTTCACGCACCCGATTGGCATAGGTACTGATTCCCGGCAATCGGGTAGCGGCTGCACGCGATAGAAATAGACGCAACGTTATCGGTTCGTCCAGTTCGGACAAGATGTTGCGCGTGCCATCCGATAAGGTATACAAACGATTTTGTGTTAGATCGAGGCGAGCGGATTTAAATGCGGTATTGCTAATAATATTGACCGCCAACAAAATGACGACACCAATCACCAGTCCACTAACAGTCAGTAATCGTATATTCATTCTTTTGGTGTTTAATCCGCTTTTTTCCACTCGATCAATATCGCGTTGGCAAACAGAAAAAACGCAATAATGGACATGAAATAAACAACATCGCGTAAATCGATGACGCCTTTACTGATAGCGCTAAAGTGCGTAAGAAAACTAAACGAGCTGATAGTTTCCACGATAACTTCCGGCGCCCAACCGGCGAAGAAATCCAGCACCAGAGGGAATCCACTAAGAATAAAAATCAAACAAATCACAACGCTGACCACAAAGGCGATCACTTGATTACGCGTGATAGCTGAAATACACGAGCCAATGGCGAGATAAGCACCGGCCATAAACAAACTGCCGATATAACTGGCAAGAATGACGCCGTTGTCGGGATCACCCAGTACATTGACCGTAATCCAAATTGGAAAGGTAAGCGCCAGGGCAATACCCGTAAAAGCCCAGGCAGCCAAATATTTTGCCAGCACAGCCTGCGGCATGGTGATAGGAAGCGTCAGCAATAGCTCCATAGTGCCACTTTTGCGTTCCTCAGCCCACAATCGCATCGCCAAAGCTGGAATCAGAAACAAATACAACCATGGATGAAAGGTAAAAAATGGGATCAGATCCGCCTGACCGCGCTCGAAATAACCGCCGAGATAGAATGTCAGCGCGCCGCTTAAGAACAAAAAAATGACGATAAAAACGTAAGCGATGGGTGTGGAAAAATAACTACGCAGTTCGCGCCGGAAAATGATTGCAATGTTACTCAACGGTGTTACTCCCTTAACTTATCGATTGTACATCCTGTGTAATACGTCGAAATACATCATCCAGACGCCCGCGATTCAGGCGAATTTCAGCCACATTGAGATGATTGTCACGCACACACTGATTCACTTCGGCGAGCACATTTCTTCCGTCGTGCGGAATCAAGCGTAATTCCGCTGAAACACCGTTGACTCCTTCTTGTAATGTTTCAATTTTTTTTACACTCGGTAACTGCTTGAAACTTTTGCTTGCAGCATCGCGATCGGATTCAGGCAATGTAACAATGACGGCATTGTGTAACGGTGACTGTGCTTCCAGTTCTGTTGGTGTTCCATCCGCCACCAACTTGCCACCCGCAATAATGATCGCACGTGAACACACGGCGTCGACTTCCTCCAAAATATGTGTCGACAGAATGATGGCCTTTTCCGGCGCCATGGTACGAATCAATTCGCGCACCTCTTGTTTTTGGTTGGGATCGAGACCATCTGTCGGTTCGTCCAACACCAACACTTCAGGATCGTGCAAAATGGCTTGCGCCAAACCGACTCGCCGCTTAAACCCTTTGGATAAGGTATCCATGGGTTGATCGAGCACCGATTGCAAGTTGACCTTGTCTATCACCGACTCAACTCGCTGACGTTTTTCATCGCCGGAAAAACCCCGAATATCGGCGATAAAGTCGAGAAACGATCGCGGCGTCATATCGGAATAAAGCGGTGCACCCTCGGGCAAATATCCCAGGCGATGTTTTGCCGACACCGGCCTCTCCAATACATCGTCGCCGTGGATGGATATACGACCTGCATCCGGCAACAAAAATCCAGTGATCATTTTCATGGTAGTGGACTTGCCGGCACCGTTGGGCCCAAGAAAACCCAGTACCTCGCCCTTACTCACCGTAAACGAAATATTGTCCACCGCGGTAATAGGACCGAACCGCTTGGATAAATCCGTTACTTTAATCATGCATTTATCAGTCTTAAGATAAACAGCAAATCAAAATTGTCCGAATAGTTTCTATCGCCTGCGGGTTGCGGGAATAAGCCTGCTACAAAGGCCTGTCTAGACCGCCGCAAAGATCGACAGTGTTCGCTGGACCTAAGCTAACGAATAGGAGCGCAAAATATATTCACGGCATCCACCGTCGTCAACATCAATGCACGGCGTTTTCATTAACGATTTGTAATCGCTGCTTGCAACGCCAGAATCCGTCGCGCTTGCGCGACATGCAAATGCTCTACCATAGCCCCATCAACGGTAATCACACCGGTATCGTCAGAAGACACGCGATCCCATGCATCGACCACCTTTCGTGACCAGGTAACAGACTCTTCAGTCGGACTAAAGATGGTATTGGCCGTTTCAATCTGACTCGGATGTATTAATGTTTTTCCGTCAAAACCAAGCGTGCGTCCCTGTTCGCAGCTGCGACGCAAGCCATCTGTATCATCTAATTGCGTGTACACACTATCGAGAATGTCAAGACCATGGGCACGGGCGGCTAATACACAAATTGTCAAGGCGCTCAGCATACCGAGACGACCCGGACTAGGCGGTACGCGCATGGCTTTACCTAAATCCTCTGTGCCAACCACAATACAATCGAGCCGTGGGGAAGAAGCTACGATAGCATCAATATTCAAAACACCACGCGGCGTTTCCGCCATCATCCAAATCGACTTTGCTTGTCCGTCGTTTGCATTCAAACATTCAACAACCGCAATAACTTCGTCCTTGGATTCAAGCTTTGGAAGCATAACAGCATCGATGTCAAGGTTCGCTACCGCTTCAATGTCTTCATGGCCCCACTGGGAATTTATCGGGTTAACGCCCACCACCAACTCGCGATGACCGTATCCACCTTCTTTAAGTGCCTTCGTTACACAGTCACGTGCTTGGGGTTTTGTCTTCGGTGGCACGCCATCCTCAAAATCCATAATCACAACATCGCAATCTAACGAACGTGCCTTATCCAAAGCACGTTCGTTGTGCCCCGGCATAAATAACGTTGACCTACGCAGGCGAATCTCAGATTCGGGCATCAACTAATTATTTCGCTTACCCGGTGATGCTGTAATGTGATTGCTTCACTCAACTACCCAGTTTTTCCAGTAGTTTCTTTTTCAATTTATCTTTAAGTTTTTCCTTATTGTCCTTTTCCTCTTCACCCTCGCCTTCCGATTCCAACGCTTCCAGATCCAACTTTTTCTTCAATTCTGCCTTTTCTGCTTCGAGCTTCGCTTCCAGTTTTGCTTTCGCTTCCGCCTCCTCTGCTTCGAGCTTCGCCTTAGCGGCTGCTTCTTCAGCTTCCAACTGTAGTTTCAGTTTTTCTTTTTCGACAGCCAGTTGTTTGTCGATGCGGGACTTCACCAACTCTTTTAAGTCAACCCGAAACTTCGGATCTGCCAAAGAACCACGTACGGTAATGGGCACAGTTACACCATCCAGTTCTTCTAATTCTTCACCGCCCTGACCTTCGGCAGTGTTCGCTACTGTAACCGACAACAAATAATCGACCGTTTGATCGATGATATTAGCTGATCCATCGCCGCCCACACGAAATAACGGCGCTTTGAGAGACAAATCTTTGTTGCTGGCAACGCCATTCTGCAGATTGATCACACCTTTGAGTTCTGTGAATCCAGTCTCATCGTTAGGATCGCCTTCAACTTCGCTTTCTTCGTCTTTAAGCTTGTCCAGAAAACTGCGCGCCTCCAAAATCATTTTACGCAAATCAAATCCCTTTACTGCACCATCACGAAATTCAAACCCGATCGACCCGCTGTTCGAAGCCTTTAGGGCCTTGTCGGTCGCCCCCTGTGCGCTGAGATCGATATTAAAGGTACCTTTACCTTCCAACTTGTCGGATATATCGGCGACTTGCAACAAAGTACCGACATCGATAGCAGTAAACTGATTGCTCACCGTAATCGCCGGCGTTTGTCCGGTAGTGTCAACCACAATCTTGCCGTCTAAAGTCCCCGAATAAAGATTGGCGGTTAGCGGCGCTACCTGAATCAGACCATCTTGGGCGTTGAGTCCTATTTTTACGTCTACCATGTCGACACCGCTATAACGCAAAGCACCCACATTCAACGAACCATTGGCTTTTAGCTCCCGTAAAGTCTCAACAGGTATCTCCGTTGCCGCGGCTTCCTGTGCAGTGACGCCACCTGCTGGTCCGGTGGCTTCATTCTCGCCGGATGTCTGTGGCGTCGTACCGGTATCGGGTTCTGCGGCAACCTTCTTTTCCGATTTTGCCAACAGCTTGTCTAGGTCCAGCCGGTCTATCGACAAATCGAATTCATATGCTGGCGCGGCAAATCCATTCACGGCCACTGACCCATTAATTTTGCTGGCATCCACTACGGCGGAAAGATCAGACAGGTTCACGCTGTTGGTAGTCGCGGCAAATTGCGTATCCAAACCGACGCTTGCTAACGCATCGAGCGATAACGCCTCGAATTTTATATCGAATGTATCCATCAACTGGCGCAAATTAAATGGTTGCGCCGACACCCGTCCCGAAAAAGCAGGCGCGTCGATGATTTGTTTGCCTTGCACAGCGGCTTGCACCGTGGCATCGGCATGAGTCAAAGTTAACTCCGGAATAGAAACGGTTTGATCGTTTACATCCGCTGTCGCACTTGGCAACGCGACAGTGGCGAATTTGCCGTCTAAATCTGCATCAATAGAAATGCTCCTACAATCGAACTGTTTGCTACTAATGTTCGCCTTAAACTCACCGGCATCCAACTTGGATTTGAGCGGCCCTTCAATCGCGTCGAGTACACCATCGAACGTGACATTTAAATCATTGGCCACCACCGCCTGACTGGTCAAATCAGCATCGACTGCGGACGAAGCTATGGTCACTTTGAATGGCCCGCCAACGTTTTCAACCGCACCATCGAATGAACCGCTCAGTTGCTCGATGGCGGCCGTTTGGCCGGCCACATTAAAATCCAACTTACCCAAGCTAAGCGCAGATATCATGGGACCGGTCACACCGTCAACGGTACCGGCCACATTCGCGGCGATATCAACCGCCGCCAACTGCTGCGTATTCATATCGAAATTCATTGAACCCAGTGACAAATCGGCCTTGATCGCCCGATAAGTTGCCACAATTGCCCCTGAACTCAGATCGACCAAACCACCTTTGGCATCTACCGAAAGACTAGGTGTTTGCACCGATGCATCGATGCCCTCCCCTTTGGCGGAAAAATCCAGATCGTCGAAAATAAATTTCTGATTGTCCAGATCGGCGGTTGTGGTTGAATTCAGTGCAATAGCTACCGCACCCGGTATTCCATCGCCACTGATGTTCAACGCGGTTTCCAATTCAACCGGTTCACCCTTCAAAACATCGCCAGTTTTAAGTGTCAAACCGCTGATTTGATAGTTCTGGCCGGCGGATTGATCTTGCCATCTCACATCGCCGTTAGTTATCTCAACGCCATTTACAGCCAATGCACCGACACCGGCACCCACATCTTCCGGACCGGTTGGCTCGGCTGCTTTATCGTCGCTCACAGGAACCAGATCACCCCAATTAGGTTCGCCATCTGAGTTTATCTGCAAATCAATCTTGGGTGACTCCAACACCACGGTATCGATTTTGATTTGCTTCTTCAGCAGCGGTAGCAGCTTTGCTCGTACCTTCGCGCCATCGACCTGCAACATGGGCGTATCACCAAAACCCTCACGGTTTGCCAACGCCACTTTCCCCGTAGACAGCCCTAGCCAGGGATAATAGGTAAGTTCGAGATCACCTTCGATATTTAGATCCCGGCCAGTTTGCTTTTTGACCGCCTGCGCGATCTCTTCACGGAAATCGTTCGGATCCACAAAAATCGTAACCGCTATCACTAAACCGATAGCTAACAACACCACACAGACCACTAACCAGCTAACCATTTTGAAAAACGTTTTCATGACACAACTCCTAAACAGCTATTGCCGCGTGCGCCAACACAGGCAAATCAACTTGATTCGACTCATGGAAACGATGCGTCGATAAAACATGCCGCGCTGCGGTTTGGATGACCTCACAACCCGCATCGGGGTGATACGCGTTCTCGCTAATGGCACGGCGCCACGCTTTTGCGCCAGGCATGCCTTGGAACAACCCTAATATATGACGTGCCATGTGTTTTAGATACACACCTTGAGCTAATTGTTGCTCGATATAGATCAAGTAATCTTCCAGGATAGCTTCACGACTCCGCACTGGTTGAAAACCACCGAAATAACGCGTATCCACTTCACTCAGAAAATGAGGATTTCGATACGCTTCGCGACCAATCATCACACTCTCGACTTTGTTCAAATGTTGATCGACTTCGTCTAATGTACGAATACCACCATTGATGCCGACATGCAGATCAGAATAGTCTTTTTTTAACCGGTAGACGGTGTCGTAACACAGGGGTGGTATCTCCCGATTTTGTTTTGGACTTAAACCACGCAACCAGGCCTTGCGTGCATGAATAATGAATACGCGACAACCCGCTGCGGCTACTTGTTCAACAAAAGCACACAACTCTTGATAGGAATCTCTATCGTCGATACCAATGCGCGTCTTAACCGTCACCGGAACGGTGACTGCGGCGTTCATAGCTGCGACACAATCGGCAACACGTTGCGATTCAACCATTAGGCACGCACCAAACCGGCCCGATTTCACCCGATCACTGGGACATCCGACATTCATGTTGACTTCATCGTAACCGGCATCTTGCGCCATACGTGCACAACGCGCCATGTCATCGGGTTCGGAACCACCCAACTGCAAAGCCACCGGGTGTTCTCTATCGTCGTAAGCCAAAAACTTAGCGTTATCCCCGTATAACAATGCACCCGTCGTGATCATCTCGGTGTAAAGCAGTACATGCCGGGAAATCAGACGCAACAAATAACGATCGTGACGATCGGTGCAATCCATCATCGGTGCAATGGATATACGGCGGTTGATCGTATTCGAAATTTTTGTATTCATTCCACGAATATCAGCGATAAGCTACTCACCGTTGATTGTGACCGTCACCTTGCGTGCGTGGGGCGCCACCCGATGCTCCCACAAATAAAGACCTTGCCAGGTTCCCAGCACCAGCCGTCCTTCATTGACCGGTATCGACAGGCTGGTTTCGGTTAGTAGTGTCCGCACATGGGCGGACATGTCGTCCGGACCCTCGTCGCGATGTTTATATAAAGGATCACCGTCAGGCGTAATCCGCTGCATAAAAGACTCCAAGTCGGTACGCACCACCGGATCGGCGTTTTCGCAAATCATGAGTGAGGCACTGGTATGATGAATAAATACATGACACAAACCGGTCATAACACCGCTGTCTTTAACAATACGGCCGATATCCGCTGTTATGTCATAGCTGTCCCTGCCACTCGTGTGAATGTCCAGTTTGTCCTGATGCCACATTGTCGAAGTTAATCGCTAAAGCTTAATCCGGTTGAATGAATACACAATGAACACGCCGCGCAAACGGCACATACGAACTCGTTATCGCAGCATCTAATCATACCAGACTGTGCCGGCGCACCAGCTAACGATTATGGTTTCACAGTGGCGTTGTGACCGTTACAATGCCCGCCCTCATACAACGCTCGAACGACCATCACTAATCTCAAAAAAACTCGACACGGTGAAACAATGACCGACTCGTTTGAATTCAGTTTGCGTCATATGCAAGAAAGCGGCGCCGCTGATTTTCTTGACGCCATACGCCGCGGTGTTGAAAAAGAGAGTTTACGCATCGATGCCGACGGCATACTGGCGCAAACTCCGCATCCGCGCGCGCTGGGTTCGACATTAACCCATCCGCATATCACCACGGACTATTCCGAAGCTCTGCTGGAATTTATTACCCCGGTATCAACCAGCATCGAAGGCACGTTGAATTGTCTTAACCGTATTCATACTTTCGTTTACCAAAACATCGGCGATGAAAAACTGTGGGTGAACAGTATGCCTTGTATCGTGCGCGGCGAAGATTCCATACCCATCGCAGAGTACGGCTCGTCAAATATCGGCATCATGAAACATGTTTACCGGCGTGGCTTGGCCTACCGCTATGGCAAACTCATGCAGGCCATTGCGGGGATTCACTACAACTTTTCATTACCGGATACGTTTTGGGATGCCTGGTTACCCTGGGGTATTCGCAAGGAACAACGGCAAGATCGAATATCCGAGCATTATTTCGCGGCCATTCGTAATTTTCATCGTCATAGTTGGTTGTTGTTCTATCTATTTGGCGCCTCACCCGCAGTGTGTAAATCCTTTGTCAATGGACGCGATCATGAACTGGAAAGTTTCGACGAAGTGACTTTCTACGCGCCCCACGCGACAACATTGCGTATGAGCACGTTGGGTTATCACAACAGTGCACAAGCGGAAATCGATATTTGCTACAACAGTTTGAGTGAGTTTGTCGGCTCGCTTCGACATGCCACGGATCAATCGTTTCCAAAGTACGAAAAAATCGGCGTCAAAGTCAATGGCGACTACCGCCAGCTCAACACCAATTTGTTGCAAATCGAAAACGAATACTATGCCGCTGTACGGCCCAAGCGGGTGACACGTTCCGGCGAACGGCCTACCACTGCGCTGGCGAATCGCGGCGTGGAGTACATCGAAGTGCGTTGTATCGACTTAAACCCGTTCGTCCCGGTAGGCATCGACGCCGATACCATGCGCTTCGTCGACATGTTTTTATTGTATTGCTTGTTCGCACCCAGCCCTAAAATCACCGATGCAGAAACGGGTGCCATCGATTTCAATCAGACCGAGGTCGCGTTTCGTGGACGCGCACCCGAATTAAAACTGCGAAACGACGGGCAGACGGTTGCTTTTCAAGATCAGGCATCGCGATTACTGGATGAACTGGACGGGGTGGCCGATTTGTTTGATTCGAAACTGAATAGCAAAGACTATAGCACCGCCCTTAACAACGCCAAATCCAAACTCACTAACCCGGACCAGACCCCCGCCGCACGAATCATTGACGAAATGCGCCGTGACGATGATTCATTCGTCGAGTTTGCGCTACGAAAAGCAAACGAGCACGAAGACTATTTCAAGCAACAATCATTAAGTGCAAAAGGCGAAAATTTATTTACCGAACTCGCCGAAAAGTCTTTGAACGAACAATCCGAGATTGAAGCTAATGATAAAATCGGTTTTGATGAGTTTTTAAAGGAGTACTTTTCACGCTGATCAATACCCACTCGGCGCAATACGTTTCGCTATTACTGACACTTGGACTACGCAATCTTAACGATTATAATGAACAATGTGTTCAATCGATTTTGGTAGTACTTGCAGTGCTTTTTGTAAACACGATGGTAGTAATGGTAATTTAGCAAGTTCCCCCGCTTCGATAGGGAACCACTGAAATACTAAAGTTGTCCTTTCTTCCATACCTCGAAAAGAATTTGTCTTTTGAAGGTATTTCGACGCACTCGGAAGGTTCATCAAAAAATAAAATGCGATCTCGTGATAATTTTTTCCGGCGTAAGGGAAAAAATTCTCCACCAACCATAGGAGTCTAACAATATCAACTTCCGTATCGAGTTCTTCACATATTTCGCGCTTTAGCGTTTTTTCAGCACGTTCATTAAATTCTGCCCGACCACCGGGAAATGTCCAATAATCCTCGTCTTCTGCTTGTTGTAAAAGAACATGATTTTCATGCACTACTACACCGGCAATCCTATAATTGAAGCAGTTGTTTTTCTGCTCGAAGTTAATCATCAACTGCTTCCCTAATGATTAATACAGAAATTGGAATTTTGTCTCACTTAACACATATTGCTTCGCTACTAAGACCGCTTTACTTCGTCCCATACATCCGATCACCCGCATCGCCTAAACCGGGGACGATATAACCGTGGTCGTTTAAGTGGCTGTCTAATGCGGCCGTGTAAAGTTCTACGTCGGAGTGTGCGGTATTAAATGCCCTAACGCCTTCAGGCGCGGCCAACAGGCACAAAAATTTCATGCGTTTGGCGCCCGCGTCTTTTAAGCGTTGAACAGCGGCAATACTGGAGTTGGCGGTAGCCAGCATGGGATCGACGACGATAACGAGTCTATCGCCAAGATCGTGTGGCACTTTAAAATAATATTCCACAGCGACAAGGGTTTCCGGATCGCGGTATAAACCGACATGGCCTACCCGTGCCGAGGGCAGAAGATCGAGCATGCCATCCAACAAACCATTGCCCGCACGCAACACCGAGACAAAACACAGCTTTTTACCTTTCAACACCGGCGCCGCCATCTCTTCCAGCGGCGTTTCGATTTCGCTTTCCGTCATTTCCAAATCACGTGTTACTTCGTAAGTGAGTAGCAACGCAATCTCACGCAATAATTGCCGAAACAACGCCGTTGGCGTTTCCTTCCGGCGCATCAAGGTCAGCTTGTGTTTAATCAACGGATGTGTAATGACATTGATTTGAAGCTTCTCAGTTCCTGTATCGTTCATTGAATACACTCCTCGCTTGAATTAACAGCGGGTGCTCATTATTTTGAGTTTTTAGAATACCGTACCTTCGTTTTTTAGTCGAATAGGAGGAGACCCATCCGCTCTCAGTTGTCGTGCGATCTTTCGACCGGCACTCCAAGTACCACCTTGTAGAATTTTTACCAACGGAAGCTCGTTTGCCGTCCGATTTAGTTTTTTGCGTACTGTGGCCGCCACTTCATCGAGCAAACAAACCGTCAGCGCACGCCATTCTACAATGGGTTCGGCGTTTGCGGCGTGCGTCTGTTCCAAAACATGTGCTTTTGGATGTAACACACCTGTATCAATAAACAAGCCACCGTTACGATATTCCGGCAACCCAGTCATCTGATCAAGATCGGTGACCCTTATACCCGTCCAATGCAGCGGTTCGATCAAGGAATAAGCCAACCACTGCGATAGCTTGTGAAACGGCACGAGGTTGCTTGGCAGCTCCCTACTATTAACTTTACTGTGTACGCCTACGTCTCCCACACATTGGTGGTTTACCACTTTACCGTGTGGCCAGATATCGACAAAGTAATGCAAAATTTCAGCTAGCAAATCTCCCGCTGATAGTGAATCTCCAAATTTCTTTTTTAGCGTATTCAGAAATTCGGAAACACGTGGATTCAGATCGTTTTTCACAAAAAAACGTTGATTTAATTGCTCACCAAGACGATTCAATAGTTCGAGACGATTGTCGAAACCAGCTAAGGGGTTATCTTTAGAAACTTGAAAACCCTCAGCCAGTGTATTCCCACTGAAGTGTAATAACCCCTTTGCATCCACTTGCCAGGGATTCGTGGGATTAGATGAAAAATCACCACGTAAGAACATGTCGAAACTAGCAATAGCCAGACCCTCTGAGCGCGATAGTGTCTTGCCGGTTTTTGAATCGCGATAACTCCATGCTTCTCCCGCACCGGCATCCAGCAAAACACTGACAAAGACTAAATCGAACCCTATTTGTGATTTTGTTAAATTATCAAGATCAACGGGTAGCTTACAAAAAGCTTGCCAGCGATCCACGCCATCGACAACAAAATGCCGCCAACGACTGTGAAACGGAATATTTAAATCGGGATAAGCTTCTTTCGCGGTTTCAAGCACAAAGTCTGCGCACTGTTCCAGCTTGTCCACGTGCAGTGAAAAATGATCGAGCTGGTTCGCGAGGCCGAGTTCATAGATTTCCCGGCAACGTGCCCGGATCGCTTCGGCGGATAATAGCCAGTCGACGGAGTTGATCAACGGAAGGTTATTGACAAAGCTGTTTTGGAATAAGTTTTTTTAGGGGTGCAAAAGAACAAACTATTGCGATCCCATCCAATAGGCATTACGAGCGAAGCGGGGGCGATCTCTCTTTTTACATTAGTATGCAGCAACGAGATTGCTGCGGCATCCTGCCATGCAATAACAAGTATTTAACATCTAGTAGTCCGTCAAGGTGCGACCACGCACCTTAGACAAATCATCTCCGGTGGGGGCTACACTCTCTGTGTAGTAACCAGCGGCTTTTTTTGCCTCGATTTCCACCTGCGCATCGGGAGGAATCATATGCTCCGGGATCGGCACACGATTCATGACTTCAATTCCCTGACCAGTTAGCGCGTTGTATTTCATATCGCTCATGGAGACGAAGCGATCAATACGCGTAATACCCAACCAGTGTAACGGGTCCGGCATTAGTTCTTGAAAGCGCACGTCTTGAACTCCGGCCACACATTCTGTGCGTTCAAAATAAGCATCGGCACGATCGCCACCCTCCTGGCGTTTGCGAGCGTTGTATACCAAAAACTTAGTGACTTCCCCCAACGCGCGGCCTTCTTTGCGGTTATACACGATTAAACCAACACCGTTTTGTTGCGCGGTTTGAATACACGCTTCAATACCATGAATGAGATACGGTCTACAAGTGCAAATATCCGAACCAAACACATCTGAGCCATTGCATTCATCATGGACACGGCATGCCAACTCGCGTTGCGGGTCGGTGATTCCTTCAACATCACCAAAGATATATAAAGTGACGCCACCAATCGGCGGCAAAAACACTTTTAGGTCAGGCCGTGTCACTAACTCGGAGTACATACCCCCCGTGTGCTCGAACAACGTATGCCGCAAATCCGATTCCTTTGTATGAAAGCGCTCAGCAATCCCGGGTAGATACCAGACAGGTTCGATCGCAACCTTGATGACATTTGCTTCCCCCGTTTCCAACAAAATCTTACCATCCGGCACTAAATTACCCTGCTCAATGTGCTTGCCGAACTCAGGAACCGTCAAACGCGCCTTGGTCACGGCAATGGTCGGTCGAATATCGAGACCTTCATCAATAGCCTCAGCGTAACATTCACTCACCACGTGTCCATACGGATCCATGGACACGATTTTGTCTTCACTAGTCCACTGTGGGAATGGCCCGATCCTCTCGGCAGGAGCAGTGTTGGTTAAATCGGGTTTATGTAATGGACTCAAGTTGCCGGAAGCAACTGCCAACGCGCGGTAAACCGCGTATGAACCTGAGTGCGCACCAATTGCATTGCGCCTACTTTGCGCCGAAGGAGCGCTGACCACCGGCCCACGCGATTTGGCGTCCTGGGCTCCCCATTGCAGCGGGATCGGTGACTGTCCGCCCGTTGGGTGGGAGTGCAAAACAATATGCCGTTTATTGTTCCCGTTCTCGCTCATATTATTACCCTTCCGCTACGCATCGAAACACGTGACACTAAATTCAATATTCTAAACCTTAATGCTTCGCGAGCAGATAAATATTTTTCGTTTGCCAGGAAGCCCACAAGGGCTTCCCGATCCGAATATCCAGTGTATCAAGTTCACGTTGTTGCTTTTGAACTTTCAATTCAACGCCCTGTTCAGTTTCGACATGAAGCGTTACAACCGATCCGATAAACTCCTCGCTAATCACACGGCAACTGACTTGGTTTGGGTGTTTCGGTGTCTGCTCCGACAACACGATGTTATCCGCACTCACGATTGCGCTCACTTTGTCGCCAACGCTGACATCCAACTCAGGTATTGCGACAGTTCTTAACTTTCCTACTGAAGATTCAATAATAATTTCACCATTTTCAATCTTAGACACCTCACCGTCTAAAATGTTGTTATTACCAACAAACTCCGCCACAAAACGCGTTGCCGGCGCACGATACACTTCTTTTGGAGTACCGATTTGTTCCACCCTGCCTTTGCTCATGATCACGACACGATCCGCCATCGCAAAAGCTTCAGACTGGCTGTGAGTCACATAGACGAAGGTAATGCCTATTTCTTTTTGCAAACACGACAAAACACTTTGCATACGCACGACTAAATTAGCGTCCAATGCACTTAGTGGTTCATCCAGTAACAAAATTTCCGGTTCAGTCACCAATGCGCGAGCCAGTGCGACGCGTTGGCGTTGTCCTCCCGATAATTGCGAAATATCGCGTTCAGCGAATTCCTCAATTTCCAGACGCGCTAACCACTCGCTTGCTTTCTGTCTGCGCGCCGTAGTGTCCATGCCACGCATTTTGAGACCGAATTCGACATTCTTTGTGACATTTAGAAATGGAAACAATGCCAATGTTTGCCACACCATGGGGGTATCGCGTTCTGAAGCTTTTACTTCATTCACGCGGCGTCCGTTTAATCGGATCTCGCCTTCCGTCGGTGTGTCTAATCCAGCTAGCATACGTAACGTCGTCGTTTTACCGCAACCACTGGAACCCATGATGGCAAGAAATTCACCTTCGTAGATTTCAAGATCCAGGCGTTTAACGGCCGTAACATTGCCGAAGCGTTTAACCACGCCATCGAATTCGACCAACGGTTCAGACATCGCTATTGAGTTGTACGGAATTCTTATGGCGCGTCATGAAAAATAACTGCGCGATGACTACCAGCGTGATCGATATTATAAATACGATACTTCCGATAGCGTTGATTTGCGGGTCAATATTACCCTGCAATATTTCGAGAATGATAACGGGAATAGTTTTATTTAGACCCGACACGAACCAAGCGACGGCAAACTCGTCGAACGACACCGCCATGGTTAAGCACAGAGCCGACACAATCGCGGGTTTCACGAATGGGACTACTACATGACGCATGGCACGCCATTCGCTCGCGCCCAGGTTCCACGCCGCCGCCTCAAGACTGCTATCCATTTGCTGCAAACGAAGACGTATGACCGCCATGGCAAATGGCGAACAAAGCACGGTGTGGGCAATGATGACAGACCAGATCTGACCAGATGCACCAATACGTGAGAACCAAGCAAGCATGGCGAGTGCCATAATGATGAGCGGTATAGTGGGTGGCAGCAGCGCTAATGCGAGATAACCATTCTTAAACCGGAAACGGTAACGAAAATCGGTATACGCCGTACAAAAACCGATGAATGTAGAAAGCACGGCGGTACACAATGAAACAATTAGACTGGTGCGCGCGGCATCCCAAACGTCCGGATCGTTGAAAATCGTTTCATACCATTTCAAGGTAAACGAACCCAAAGGAATCGTCGGGAAACGATCTGAATTAAAAGAAAAAACCATGCTGGTCAGGATAGGTGTGAATATGAAAACAAATATGCACACCAGATAAATACGCAAGAACCAACGGATGGTGGATTCGTTACTCATGAGCTAGCCTTCTTTCGGTAAGCGGCAGCGATGGCTGCAAAAGCAACAATCAAAAGCGTGATCATCATCATGATGGCGACGACTGCAGCCCGTGGCCATTGCTGACCGGACTTTGTGGTATCGATAATCATGATAGGCATGGTGGGTGGTTTTGACCCTCCCAGATAATACGGCGCGACAAAATCGCCAAATGACAAAATAAAACAAAACACTGCGCCAATAATCAAACCCACTTTCGCCGCCGGCACGATGACCGTAAAAATAGTGCGCACACGGCCGGCGCCGAGATTTTGTGCTGCTTCGATAAGATTTTTATCGACGTTTGATAACGACAAGGTTTGCAAGACGATGACCAACGGTAGTGTTAATGTCATATAACCCACCAAGGTCCCGAACTTAGTGTTTAGCATAGTGTAAGGACCAAGGCCGATGTAGCCCAGCACTGCATTGATCACGCCCGATTCGGCCAAAATGACATACCAAGAAAACGTCCGTACTAAGTAGCTGGTGAAGAACGGCATAATCAAGAAAAAGATGGCCCAACGACGAGTGTTCTCGGATACCTTAAACGAAAGCGCGTAAGAAGCCGGGAACGCCAAGCAGGTCGCCACGACCGTCGATAACGTGGCTAATCCTAGCGTCAGAAAATACGAGTCCCAAAAATAACCCCGCGACAACATTTTGATCCAGTTTTTCATCTCGAACGCTTCGACCATGCGATAGTTCTTCACCAGGAAAAAACTCATGGCGATCATGAAAATCAAAGGACCGACAAAAAACAGAAACTGCCAGATGATCATCGGCATGCGCCAAGTCAGCGCATAAACATCAAAACGTCTGTTTTTTTTTGTAAGTTCTGACGGCGGCATGGTCATCAAACTCGAGAACCTATTATCTGATTTAAAGCACGAAGCGGGCACTACGGCCCGCTTCGTTAATCACATTGCGCATTCGGCGCCTTTGGGGTTTTAGGGACTATGCGTTTTTGTATTCCGACCAAAAATCATTCCAATCTTCCAGACTTTGTTGCTTTGGAGTATCCCGATAATGAATCTGTCCTTCGTTAATCAAAACAATCGGGTCATTTTCGGCACCATCGACCTGGCCAGTTCGTTGCGCTTCTTTTGGGTCTACTTCATTTAACAGATTTCGACCGTCATGTGTAACTGCAAATCCAGGATAGGCTAACATTTGAGCAGATTTCACTTGGCCTTCCGGTGACATGGTGTATTCCAAGTATTTTTGAACTATGTCTTTTTTCGTAGACGTTGAAACGACGCTATACGACTCTGTCCATTGAATACCGCCCTCTTTAGGAACAACTGACGTAACCGGTGCACCGTCCCTTTCGAGTATCCCGGTCACCCAGTCACCAATACCACACATGGCTAACATTTCACCATTCTTAAGGCTCGCGAAAGTACCGCCAAAATCGAAGTAACCGCCAATTTGTGGTTTTAGCGACAACGTCTTTTCTTTTACTTCGTTCCACTGCTCTTCTGTAATGTCAAATGGACCCGGATCATTGTTACCGTTGAGCAAACTTATTTCACCAAGACTGGGCAGGTGCCAATCGAAGTGCCCCACTTTGCCTTTTAACTTGGAATCCCAAAACACATTGTAAGACATCGCTTCTTCTTTAGTCACATGTTCTTTGTTATAGGAAACACCCAAATGTCCATAGCGAGTAATCAACGAATAAAGTTTCCCATCCTTCCAGTGACCTGGGAACTGTTTGAAATCTTCGTGCATTAAATCATCGAAGGGATAATCGGCTGGATTCAGTTCATCGACAAGCTCGGACTCAATTAGCAAGCGAGCGTATTCGGCATCGGTATGGATTAGATCGAATGTGCCGGGAGGATTTTGCGCCAGGGCCGCGAGCATATTGTCGCCGCCTGCATAATACTTGGGTACGAATTTGACATTGTTCGCAACTTCAAAGTCGGCCACCATATCTGGTTCCGCCGTACCGTACCAACCTAACATATTTATCTCTACAGCCTGCGCCATCGACTTTCGCGATGTAAACACCATGGGAGCAGCCGTCGCTACCGCGACGGCAGATGACGACTTCAAAAAATCGCGGCGGGTTAAGGATTTAGATTTAGTTGTTCTGCTCATCAAATGACTCCTCGTTCAGCGTGGATAAAACCCGCCGTTGCAGTTATAGTTAGCGATTCGGGGGTGCCGGTTATATTAACAAAATCCGGCCCGATGTCTGCATTAAAAGAGGCCTCCCGAGGGAGTAGTTAAAAATTCGCAGATAAAACAATGAATCGAAACGAATTTAGAAAGATCTTTAAATCCATAGGGCCGGTGGTACTCCCGGTAATTCATGTGCTCAATCACGATCAGACAGAATCTAACGTCCAAGTGGTCATGCGGGAAGGTGCCCGCGGCGTGTTTTTGATCAATCATGATTTTGGACCGGAAGAAATGTTACCCATCATTAGGAAAATCCGGCGTATTTATCCAAGCCTTTGGATGGGTGTTAACTTTCTCGGGGTAAATGGACTCGGAGCATTTCCTATACTCGCTCAGTTACAGAACGAAGGCACCTTGGTCGACGCGTACTGGGCCGATAACTCCGCTGTCGACGAAAACAGATCCATTGATGATCAACCGGGTGCGCACGCGGTCGCCGAGGCCCGCGCAGAATACCATTGGGATGGGATGTATTTCGGCGGCACGGCGTTTAAAAAACAACGGCCCGTTACCGAAAGCAAGTTCGAATACGCTGCGAAAGTCGCTAGTCAGTACATGGACGTAGTCACGACTTCGGGTGTTGCAACCGGCGAAGCAGCGGATGTTGAAAAAGTGGCTGCCTTTCGCCGTGGTGCTGGCGATGCACCGCTTGCCCTTGCCTCCGGCGTAACTACCAGTAATGCGACCAAATATGTGCAAAATGTTGATTGTATTATGGTGGCGACGGGTATAAATCTCGCCGGAGATTTTTACAATATCGAACCTGAACGCCTACGCCGTTTGATGTTCATTGCGAAAGAGGCCGGTCTCACCTCGACCGGTTAAGCGTGTGTCTGAAATTAAGCGTGACCGCTGGTATTTAACCCGCATGGCGCCCAACACCAAGGGCGAGAAGTTCGCATGGCTGGATCCATCGTCTTTGTATATCAACGCAGAAACCTTCCAAGCGTTGTTAGATGATTTAGTCGGGCCGTTTAAAGCCGATAATTTTGATGTGGTGGGTGGACTGGATGCCATGGGTTTTGTGTTGGCGGCCGGTATCGCTACGCGTCTTGGAATAGGCATGTTACCGATTCGCAAGGCCGGAAAAATTCCTTTGGATACCGATTCGGTCGAGTTCACCAACTACTCCGGACGAACTCAGAACATGGAGCTACGCAAACCAGCGTTCGCACCCGGTACCCGGGTATTGTTAGTCGATCAATGGGTGGAAACCAGCGGTACTATGGGTGGTGCAATAAAGCTTGTCGAAAGGCAACAAGGTGTCGTTGCGGGTGTGGCTGCGGTGTGCATCGAAGAAAACGAAAAGACCTTGTGGTTACGCGAAAACTTCAAATGCGCGACTGCCGTTGTTTCAGGTACCGATATACAAGAACAATGCAACCGCAAAACCCTCGACAGTTTCCAAAACTACACGCCTGAAATGGTATTTCCCGCCATAAAATAAATCGGCTTTGCCGTTTCGGTGTTTTCTTAAGAGGTAACCAATCATTTCTAAGACTGTTATCAATTTGTGGAATGGTTTCAACCCGCTTCATGTGTGAAGATTGTTTTCCAAAACAAATTCCAGACGCACAGATTCGATCGGCGTAAGTTAATCGTCCGTTGTTCCGTAATGACAAGATTTTTGTCATCACTGCGCCTGGCGGCAACTAAAGAGTTCTGCGTTAAACGCAACCGCGGCGGGAGCGCCACCCCACACTATATTGCTTCGTTACCTGCGATGTCTTCGAACCAGATGTCGGGGCGTTCTTTGATAAAACGCGACATAAGGCCTGTGCATTCTTGATCGTCCAACAGAACCACCTCCACTCCTCGATCTGTCAGAAACTCGATGTTGCCGGGAAAGTTCCTGTTCTCGCCTATGATAACTCGCGGGATACCAAAATGTAGGATCGCACCGGTACACATCATGCACGGGCTAAGTGTCGTATAGAGATGAGTTTGATCGTAGTCAGAACGTACACCCGCACTGCGCAGACAATCCGTTTCACCATGCATTACGGAGTCGCCCTCTTGCACTCTTTTGTTGCGGCCACGCGCAATCACTTCACCGTCTTTGACCATAACCGCGCCGACCGGGACGCCGCCTTGCTCAAACCCCTGGGCGGCTTCGTTATAAGCTTCGCGGATAAATCGATAATCGTCTTTAGTGGGCGCCGCGAGTTTCATGAGATTTCCTGACCTAGCTTTTTGCATTTCGCGTGGTTGAGCATCTCGACGTTGACTCCTTTGTCACACAGTAGACCAATGATTTCATTATTTGACGGCTGGGCGCCAACCACCACATTGCCAATTCCAAACTGCAATATCGCACCCGCGCACATCATGCACGGTGCCGAAGTTAAGTAGAGTGTCAAGTCAGGGTAATCTATACGCCGTCCCGCCCGACGAATACAATCCATCGCTGCATGGGCAATGGGGTCATTGCTTTCGCCCACACGATGACGGCTAACCGCAATTAAATCATCGTCCTTTACTAAAGCAGCACCAACGGCGTTCTCGCCCGTGTCTGCAGCAACACGCGCCTGCTCAAGCGCAACATCAATGAAATTGGTGGCGACACTCATCGTCCGTAGCGCCAATGCCGAAGCCAAAGAGCAATGTGAAGAAATGCCGTGACAATAGCTAACCTGAACATCGTAAACGAGACAAATGGAATAATGGATCGATACTTGTCTATTTGCAACTTAATCACAAAATTCCAATGCAGCGTGTCATCCAGCACGAACTCTAGTGCCGGTAGTGCGATGAAAACACATGCCGCAAACACAAACGGGAGACCGGTAACGGCTTTCCTGCCTCATTCCTGCCCATAGCTCGTGAATTGCTCTTTAACATCGATCATTTCCTGTCTGGACAACAATTTGGGCTTACCCAGTTGACACACATGCCAATATTGACGCGCCAGAGCCTCCACTTCGATGGCTAATGCCAACGCGTGTTTAAGATCGTGATCGAAACAAATCATGCCATGATTTGCCAGCAAACAGGCTTTACGGGAGTGTAGAGCCCTCAACATGTTGTCGGACAACTTCTGCGTACCGAAGGTGGCATAACTTGCACAACGGATATCGTCGCCACCTGCAACCGCCACCATATAGTGAAACGCTGGGATACCTTCCTGCCTGCAAGCTAAGGCGGTGCAGAATGTCGGGTGTGCATGCACCACCGCGCCGGCTTTTAAATGCACCTGGTAAATATCTCTATGCATGCGCCATTCGCTGGATGGTTTAATCTTCCCATTACACTCACCGTTTAAAGCCATTGAAACAATTTGCCCCGGTGTCAATGACTCATAGTCGATACCGGATGGTGTAATTAAAAATCCATCCGCGGTACGAACACTGATATTTCCTGCGCTTCCTTGATTAATACCTTGCGCATTCATGCGCAAGCAAGCGGCAACGATGGCCGTGCGTTGTGCGTTGTGTTTCTGGACGGGCAAGTGAGAGCTATTATCGCTAAACTCGGCGGAGCATAAATACAGACAGCGCCGAAAATGCCGCTACCGGGATCAACGCACCAATGAATGGCGGGATGTTATAAACCTGTACGATGTTACCAAACCCTTTATCAACGACATAAAACGCAACTCCCAACATGATACCGATGAACAAGTTACGCCCCAAGCCACCACTCCGAATTTGTTGAAATACAAACGGAATGGCCAATATCACCATAACTGCCGTCGATAGCGGTAAAAACAGTTTGGACCAAAATGCGAGTTTATATCGCCGCGTATCCTGACTGTTACTATTGAGATGACCGATGTAGTGATTTAATTGCCAGATAGAAAGCTGATCGGGTTTTATTAAAAACACCGAGAGAATGTCCGGTGAAACCTGTGTCTCCCATACGGCGGTGTCAACAAGCTGAGGACGTGCATTACCTTCTTCATCCACCAAAGTTTGACGAACGTCAAGCAAACGCCACCCCCGAATTTCACCGGGAGTATCAAATTCACCCCGTTCCGCATACGCAAATGCGCGCAAACGGTCATTCTCATCAAACTCAATAATACGCAAACGCAACAAGGTGAGATCGGGCAACACTTCGCCGACATTAACGAATGTTCGGTTGTCTTTCATCCACAAACCAAAGTCTGTTTGTTGTTTAATATGCCGTTGAAGCGCTTCCGCACGTCCGCGTTGGGCCATGGTTTCTGTCGTTGGTGTTACGAATTCACCTAGCAGTACCGCGACCAAAGCAAACAACACGCCAATCTTCAATACCGCCGCTGCAATTTGGAACACCGATAGTCCGCTAGCCCGCATCACGGTAAGTTCCGAATCGTTAGCCAGGATAGATAATCCCAACATGGAACCCAATAAAGCCGCCATAGGAAACAATTCATAAATAGTACGTGGTATGGTCAATACGACATAACGTATGGCGTCGGCAATACCGAAATCATTGACCCCCAAATCGCCCAACTGATCGATGAAAGTGACGAAGATAAATAAACCCAGCAACACCGCGAATGCCAACAACGTTTGCTGGATAATAATTCGGGCGATGTATAAATCTAAAATAGAAATCATCTAGGCAAAACGAGGTCGAAACCTGGCCCATATCCTAGGGATAAAAGGTTTGTTGCGTGACCTGCGTAAAAACAAATATAACGCCAGAACGAAAAACACGGCGTGTACCGTCCAAAGCCCGAACATTGGATTCAACTTACCGCGATTCATCATTGCTACGGCCAATCCGAGCAAATTGGTGTAGGCAAAATAAATCAAAAAAGCAAGCAACATGTTTGTGACCCTGCTTTGACGTACGTCCACGTTACTCAAAGCCATGGCAAACAGAATGAGTGCGGGGATGGCAAACGGTTTGGCAAAACGCCAATGTTGTTCGGACTGCAGACGATGATGCGTACCGGCCGATAGTTGCAGCGTGGGTATGCCGGCAACGGGAATGGCTACCTCTTTTTGCGCACGTTGCTTGAGTCGGATGGCATAAGATTCGAACTCGACCACAGTATAGTCAGGATCGCCGGGAATACCTTCGAAACGCGTACCGTTTTTTAGGATCAAGAATTGATCGTTCGTGTTTTTATCGGTTTGTTTGAATCCGCTCTTGGCGATAACGACACCTTCACGGCCAACAGAAACACCGTATGCAAACACATTTTTATAGCGATCTTCGGAACCGTCGAAACGCTCTATAAAATAAACACCTTCGCCACCCCGTGTCTCCGTAAACACCCCCGGCACGATACCCGACACTTCGCTGCGATTGTCGTACTCGTGTTGGATGGTCTCGGACACACGCACCGCCAGCGGCGACAAATACAACGAAAAACTACCCACCAAGAGGACGGCGACAATCATGAGTATCCCCATGGGACGCAGAAACTGCGGAATACCGATACCGCTGGCCGCAATAACCGTCATTTCGTTGTCACGGTTCCAGCGGTTAAACACCATCAAAATGGATACGAACAACATCAATGGCAAGATCACATCCATATAAGTCACCAGCTTAAGCAACAATAACTCCATCAAGCTGTCCACCGGAATCTCACCATCCGCCGCCTGGCGTAGGAATCCCACCAACCGTACCACTAGGAAAATACTCAGCATCACCAGGGTCACCGCCCCACTGGTCTGCAATACTTCGCGAATTAGCGCCCGGTTGAGTATCATGATGGTCGTGTTAACAGTGAAACTTTGACACCGTTCATGCAAACAAAGGACAATGTCTTAATGATCGAAGCAATACTATCGATGGACTCGCCGCCAGGTGCCGTTTAACACTTACATGCGCGCCAGGCCCTTAAAACTGTAATAATGGAAGTTTATCTTAAATAACAACTAAATTTTATCGTGAGTTTCATGCAATATTCTGTCAAAAAAGGACCACCACAATCAGTACCGACCGAATGCTTGGTTGTCGGCATTACCAATTCTCGCAAGTTATCGCCCACCGGCTTAGCCCTGGATAAATCCACCCGTGGCCTGCTGCAAAATGCTGTTGGCAGCAGTCATTTAAGCGGCGAGTCGGGTAGTGCGCAAATGCTGATTGCACCCCGTGGTGTAAAAGCCAAACGTATCCTACTGATCGGACTGGGTAAGAAATTAACTATGGACGCTGGCACATATCGCAAAGCCGTCGCCGACGCGGTCAAAGCGCTGGCCCATACAAAGATAAAGGAAGCGGTTTTTGCGTTGTCGGATATTCCAGTGGACGGTTGCGACGCCACCTGGAAAGCCAAACAGCTGGTAGAAAATATCGGCGATACGGTGTACGAGTTCGATGAGCTCAAAAGCAAAAAACCCAACAAGCGGGCGCTGAAACGTACGGGGATCTACACTGGCAAGGATGACGAGACCGCGGTCAGGGCCGGTGTCAAACAGGGTAAAGCTATCGTTGCCGGCATTGCGTTGGCCAAGCATCTGGGCAATCGTCCCGGTAATGTATGTACGCCCACACACCTGGCCGAACAAGCCACTGACTTGGGTAAGACCCATGGGCTGAAAGTCACGATTCTGGATGAAGCCAAGATGCAACGCCTGGGTATGGGCTCGCTGTTGTCGGTATCACGTGGCAGCCGTCAACCGGCAAAACTCATCGTCATGGAATACGCGGGCGGAGCCAAGGGTGACGCACCCGTGGCGTTGGTGGGAAAAGGATTAACTTTCGACGCCGGCGGTATCTCACTCAAACCCGCCGCAAAAATGGATGAAATGAAATATGACATGTGCGGTGCCGCCAGTGTGTTCGGCGCGTTACTGGCGGCGGTGGAATTGAAATTACCGGTCAATATCGTCGGTGTTGTTCCCAGTAGCGAGAACTTACCCGACGGCGACGCCAACAAACCCGGTGATATCGTCACCAGCATGTCTGGCCAAACCATAGAAATCTTAAATACTGATGCCGAGGGACGGTTGATATTGTGTGACGCGTTGACTTACACCGAGCGTTTCAAACCCGCCGTGGTGATCGACATGGCAACATTAACCGGTGCATGTGTGGTGGCGCTGGGCGCCTACGCCAGCGGTCTGTTCGCCAACAACGACGATCTGGCGCAGGAAATTCTGCAGGCAGGTGAAACCAGCGGTGACCGGGCATGGCAGTTGCCTTTGTGGTCAGAATACGATAAACAACTGGAAAGTCCTTTTGCGGACATGGCGAATATCGGTGGCCGTGATGCCGGGGCGATAACCGCCGCTTGTTTTCTGGCACGCTATACGAAAAAATTTTCCTGGGCGCATCTGGATATCGCGGGCACCGCATGGCGTGATTCCAATCCAAAAGGGGCGACCGGCCGTCCCGTGCCTCTGTTAGTCCAGTTTTTGATCAACCGTAGTGCAAACACCAACTAGGACTTATCTCAAACAGGCGAATAGCCGCGTCAGGTATGACAAGCCCAAAACGTATCGATTTTTACGTGTTGAACCGGCATTTGCCGGACGGTAAGTTGCGATTTGCATGCCGCTTGACTGAGAAAGCCTATAAATTGGGGCACACGGTCTATGTGCAAGTAGAGAGCACTGAGCAATCCGGAAAAATGGATGATTTATTGTGGACTTTCTCGCAGAGCAGTTTTATCCCACATACGCGTGTCGACACCCTGACTCCCGCCAGTGCAGAAGATTATCCAGTTATTATCGGCGACACCGCTCCGCCTCAGTGGATGAACGGTTTACTGGTATCCTTGTGCGAACAAGTCAGTCCCTATAGCTCGCAGTTTGAACGCGTCGCCGAAGTAATTGATGCCAGCAACGACAGCAAGGCAAATGGCCGTGCCCGTTACCGGGCTTATCAAGACCAGGGACACAAGCCTGAAACTCATCAGGTAAAAGTGTGATGAGGTTTGTCCATGGCTAAACGCAAAAGGAAAACAAGATCAACGAGAAGATCCAGTCCGGCCAAAAAACAAATAATCGATGAGTTGGCCAAGATCGAGGATTTAATTGCGAACAACGATCTCGATATCGACTCAATTATGTCAGGGGAAATACCGCCACCCAGCGACACATCCGTTGACAGTTCTTCGATCGTCGATGCCATCTTATCTCCCGACGAATCTAGTATCGATACCGACGCCATTCCGGTATTAGACGATCTGGTGATGATTCCGGATGAAACTACATCACCATTGGTTTCCGCATCCGAATCGGTACTCGACGATCCATCCATGATTATGCGTGTCGAACCAGAAACAGCCGAAGAGTCTTTGCTACTTCCGCCACCGACGGTGGTTACCGACCAGGTGATGGAAATTATCGAGGATACTTTACAGGAACAATTGGGAAGCGAACTCGAAACTCACGTTGGCGAAAGTTTACGGGAACGAATTCAACAAGCCATTAGCGACTGGCTAAAACCCGAATCGGCCTGAACGAGGCTATTCACTGAACTCTAGCGACGCACCAGTTGTCGCGACGAACTATCGTATAATCGCGCCCGCCACGCTCTTTTCCGATGCAAACATAATGACAGATTCAAACATAAGTAGCACCTACGATCCTCACGCTATCGAACAAACGATTTATCGGCGGTGGGAAGACGCTGGTTGTTTCGTACCGACCGGTAACGGCGAACCCTATTGCATCATGATTCCGCCACCCAATGTCACCGGTTCTTTGCATATGGGCCACGCGTTTCAAGACACCATTATGGATGCGTTAATTCGCTACCATCGTATGTTAGGGCACCGTACACTTTGGCAAGTGGGGGCGGACCACGCCGGGATTGCCACGCAAATGGTAGTGGAACGTCAGTTGGAAGGTGAAGGCAAAACCCGTCACGATCTCGGACGCGAAGCCTTCGTCAAACGCATCTGGGAATGGAAGGAACATTCCGGTGGCACTATCAGCCAACAACTGCGACGCATGGGCGCATCGGTCGATTGGAGCCGGGAACGCTTTACCATGGACGAGGGTTTATCTGCAGCGGTGCATGAAGTGTTTATACGTTTATATGAGGAGGGGTTGATTTACCGTGGTAAACGCCTGGTCAATTGGGACCCCGTTCTGCACACAGCCATTTCCGATTTGGAAGTGATCTCGGAAGAACAGAATGGTCGCCTGTGGCACATCCGTTACCCGTTAACGGATGGCAGTGGTCATGTCACGGTGGCCACCACGCGACCGGAAACCATGTTGGGCGACGCCGCCGTGGCGGTACATCCCGGCGACGAGCGCTATCAGCATCTCGTCGGCAAGATGGTCGCCTTACCACTGACAAACCGTGAGATTCCCATTATTGCAGATGAATATGTTGAACGGGAATTCGGCTCGGGTTGTCTAAAGATTACACCGGCTCATGATTTTAATGACTACGAAGTGGGTCAGCGCCACGGTTTACCGTTGATTAACGTCATGGATCCCAGCGCGACTATTCAAGATTCTGGTACTCGTTATGATGGCCTGGACCGTTATGCCGCGCGTAAACAGATTGTGTCTGATCTTGAGTCCCAATATCTGATTGAAAAAGTCGAAGATCACAAACTGACCGTGCCCAAAGGCGATCGCTCGCATGCAGTGATTGAACCTTATCTGACCGATCAATGGTTCGTAAAAATACAACCGTTGGCAGAACCCGCGATAAAAGCGGTCGAAGACGGCACCATCCGTTTTGTACCCGACAATTGGAAAAATACTTATTACGAATGGATGCACAACATTCAGGATTGGTGTATTTCACGGCAATTATGGTGGGGACATCGCATACCGGCGTGGTATGACGCCGATGGTAATATTTATGTTGGGAACAACGAACAAGCAGTGCGGGAGAAATACGATCTGGATGCTAGTCTTGAACTGACCCAGGATGAAGATGTCCTCGATACTTGGTTTTCGTCTGCCTTGTGGCCGTTCTCAACCCTGGGTTGGCCCAAGGAAACACCAGAACTGCGTGCTTTTTATACCACTAACGTCCTGGTGACTGGCTTCGATATCATTTTCTTTTGGGTCGCGCGTATGATCATGTTCGGCCTCAAGTTCACCTGCAAGGCACCCTTTCACGAGGTTTATGTACACGGCTTGATACGCGATGCTGATGGGCAAAAGATGTCTAAATCAAAAGGCAATATCTTAGACCCGTTGGATCTGATTGACGGCATCGAACTCGACACGCTGGTTAAAAAACGCACCACCGGTTTGATGCAGCCACAACTCGCGCCAAAAATCGAAAAGGCCACTCACAAACAATTTCCCGATGGCATACCTGCTTACGGCACCGACGCCTTGCGTTTCACTTTCGCCAGCCTGGCGACTCAAGGTCGCGATATTCGTTTCGATCTCGGGCGGATAGAGGGTTATCGTAACTTTTGTAACAAACTTTGGAATGCTACGCGTTTTGTTTTAATGAATGTGGTAGGAAAAAACTGCGGTACGAATGGTGAAGAATACGAACTTGGGAACGCGGACCGTTGGATCATTTCGTTACTGCAACAGACAGAAAAGGAAGTCGAGAACGGATTTAAGGAATACCGTATGGACCGCATCGCCCAGGCATTGTATTCCTTTGTCTGGAATGAATACTGCAGTTGGTATCTGGAAATTAGCAAGATCACTCTGAACAATGAATCGGTTGGCGAATCACATAAAATCGGTGTCCGTAAAACCTTGTTGGGTGTGCTGGAAGCGTCATTGCGTTTGTTACATCCGGTGATGCCTTTCATTACCGAAGAAATCTGGATCAAGGTCGCACCACTCGCGGGTAAAACTGGTGAAACTATCATGTTACAACCCTACCCTGTTTCACAAGCTGAGCGCATTGACCAGCACGCAATACAGGAGATCGAATGGTTGAAGTCGGTGATCACCGGCGTACGCAATATACGTGGCGAGATAAATATCGAGCCGGCGAAACGCTTGCCGGTATGGGTGCAAGGGGCCTCCGAGCAAGATAAGGTTTATTTATCAAACAACGAATCGATTCTCATGTCGCTGGCACGCTTGGACAGCATCCGTTTGCTGCATGAAGACGAGCAGACACCGGAAAGCGCCACAGCGTTAGCAGGGCAAATGAAACTCTTAGTTCCACTCGGTTCCGCCATCGACCGGGATGCAGAGCTGAAACGCTTATCCAAAGAACAGGAAAAATATCAAGCCGATTTCGACCGCGCGGACACAAAACTGAAAAACCCCAACTTCGTCGATCGCGCGCCCGCAGAAGTCGTGGAAAAGGAAAAACGACGATTAAACGAACTAACCGAAGCACTCAGCAAAATCAAAGCTCAAATCGAGGCGGTTGAGCGACTGGGATAATGAAGCTTTTGACTCATAGTTCAGCATACAGATGAGTGGCAAAGACAAGCTTAGTCGCTACCTTCCGTCATAATGACGAGAGACTAGTCATTGCGGGGCAGGATACCGAAGCAATCTCTCTTTGTATTCTGGCAATCATTAAGATTGCCGCGAGGGCACGCCTCCCGCGAGTCAATTTGATTAAGGAAGCTCTGAATAAGTTTGAATAGATGAGATAATACGTTATCGCACAAACGGGATATAAACCAGATGAATGGTTCAAGTTTCGCAGATCTTGAATATTCGGTAAAAAAGAGAACCACACGTAAAGAGAAGTTTCTCGCGGAAATGGATGAAGTTCTGCCGTGGAAAGAGTTATTGAGTGTTATCAAGAGCTACTATCCCAAGGCAGGTAATGGACGCCCGCCGATTGCGCTGGAGTCCATGCTGCGCATTTACTTTATGCAGCAATGGTATGGGTTAAGTGACCCTGCAATGGAAGACAGTCTTTATGATATGACGTCAATGCGTTTGTTTGCTGGACTCGGATTGGACAACATTCCGGATGAGTCGACGATTCTGCGATTTCGTCATCGTCTGGAACGCCACCATCTCACTGAGAAGCTGTTTCGCAAGACAGAGCACTACCTGTCGCAACGCAATTTGATATTGAGTGAGGGTACGATAGTGGATGCCACGATCATCGCCGCGCCGAGTTCGACCAAGAATGAGAACAAAGAACGTGACCCGGACATGAGGCAGACCAAGAAAGGGAACATGTGGTATTTTGGGATGAAGGTACATATTGGAACAGACACACAGGGCCGGGTGCATAGTGTGGTGGTGACCGATGCGAGTGTTCATGATTCTCAAGTTATGGATGACCTCATCCATGGGGATGAACAGGTTATCTATGGAGACAAGGCGTATGCCAGCGCTGCCCGCAAAGAGGAAATGGAAGAAGCCGGGGTAACATGGCGGGTCAACCGCAAAGCGCGTCGTGGCAAGAAACTAAACTGTGCGGATCACTCGTTCAACCGAAAGAGTAATCGCACGCGGGCCAAAGTGGAGCATCTATTTGGCGTGGTCAAGCACCTGTGGGGGTATCGCAAAGTGAGGTACAAGGGACTCGATAAGAATGCGAGTCAGGTGTTTACGTTGATGGCGCTGGCCAATTTATACATGGCGAGACGCGAACTCGCTACCTGATAAGGATTGTTGCGTCTTGAGATCAGACAATGATCAAAAAGAGCGACAAAAATCACATCAGCTAAACCGACCACTATCAACATTAGGATTAAAGTATGTCAGTGATTGCAAACCTACTCTATTAGGTAACTTGTTCAGAGCTTCCTTAAGTAAATTCATATTGTTAAGTGCACCCTACGCGGGAATGACGTCGGTGACGGTCTTGCTTAATTGCAGATCGAGTTCCATCCGAACACTTTGTTTATTAGTTTTCCTCGTCCATTCTCTCTTCTATAAGTTTAAGCAATAGTGAAACCTCGGGACGTCCGGCCCAAGAACCCAGCGTGTAAGACAACCCATAGCATGCAACAAGAAATAGCGGGAGCACATGCCATGATGGCTCTCCTCTCAAATAGTAGACTATTGAAAAGACGATAGCGATCACGGCCCCGACTAGCATGATCGTCCGAATGCCTCTCCAGCTTTCGTGTTGACGACGAAGCCAGGTGATCATTTTTCAATTCCTCTGCAGTAAATTTCATAACTTAATCATCCACAGTTTTAATAAAATCGAACAGATAAAGGCGATATATTTTGTCGCGATAACTCAGCAACCACCAATACCGCGGCAGTTTCAATACGCAAAACATTGTTACCCAAGCATACAAAGTTCGCTTGATATTCTTTTGCTAACAAAATTTCAGAGGCGGAAAATCCGCCTTCGGGTCCGATTAACATCACATTGTTAATGAAAGAAATACCGGAACTACTTTTGTACTCGTTGACTGTTTTTCCGGTTGCGTCGGCTACCCAGACGACTTGACTACTGTGCTTGGCATCCTGAAATATTTTTTCCAGGCTTGCCGGTTCATGCATTCGTGGAAAAAACAGCCGGCGGCTCTGTTTGCAGGCTTCTACCACGACTCGTTGCCATCGTTGCCGCGCAGTACCGGTAATACGTTCGTTCAAGCCGCGTTCACAAATCAACGGTGTAAAGTCGGTCATCCCGACTTGGGTGGCCATATCAAGCAAAACACCGGCACGATCACCTTTGGGGATGGGGCACACCAAATGCATCACCTTTTGATCAGGCGCATGCGTTTCCCGCTTCTGAATCTCAAGACAAACGCCGTCCGACGTTTTCTCGACAAATCCGGCGATAGCGAGCGTTCCTTCCCCGTCGAATAAACTAAGGGTATCGCCGACACCTAGGCGGCGTGATCCACCGGCGTGCCGGGACTCACGCTCATCTAACGTGATTCGCTCGTATTCATCAGGAATGACCGGACAATAAAATAAAGGGTCCGAATCACTCACTAAGATATTCCGCGGTAGATATCAAAGCGCACAAGCTTGCCGGTGATGTTTCCCGCACTATCTTTCGCAATGGGGACAGCATCAGGCGGTCTTTTTACCACTACACGTTTGACGTACCGGCGTGCCTGCTCAAGTAGTGTATCCGCATCATCGTCATCACCAACAATGCGGCGCAACATGCGGCACTCTTTTCTCTTCAATGCGGTTGTCTTGCTGCGAGCCGGGTACATAGGATCCATGTAGACAACATCGATGGTTAATGTTCGCGAATCATGCTCGCTTAGAAAATCCCTGGCGTCCGCATGAACAAGGTTTAAGTTTTCTAATACTCTCTCGTCGGTGCATCGCTGCATCGCATCGGCCAATAACGCTGCAATAACGGGACTACGTTCGACGGCAATGACTTTATAACCCATTTTTAACAACAACAGAGTATCCGAAGCCAAACCTGTTGTTGCGTCCAACACCACTTTTACACCTTTGCCTATCGCCCGGCGTAGGGGATCGTTGCGGGCTATTTGTCCGCCTGGAACGTTAAAGTCAATGCTTAGAGGTCTAAATGCTGGGTGGCAGCAATCGACGAGACATAACCGTTCATCGTCGCAAAGAAGCAACCAATCGAAATGATTGTCTCTATCAGTTGTCTGAACCAGTCCAAATTCTTGTGCAAGATCTGTCGCCCAGCCACCATCGTAGCATACGGCAACACGAGCAGGTTGTTCACGCATGACTTATAAAGAATTCGAGAATGTGTCAGACATAAAGATGACAAGCCACTTTTCCTTCTCCATCTTTGCACTGTTGCAAAACCGGCGCGGTTTCTTTGCACAGTGGCATAGCTTGTGGGCAACGGGTATGAAAACGACAACCGGACGGCGGATTCACCGGCGAGGAAACATCACCGGAAATGACATTGACTGGTGGCGAAATAGTGGGATCGGGAACCGGATTGGCTTGTAGCAATGCTTGGGTGTAGGGATGCATGGGTGCATGAAACAACGCCGCTGTATCCGAAGTCTCGACAATCTCTCCCAGATACATTACTACCACTCTGTCAGCCAGGTATTGCACCACATTCAGATCATGCGAGATAAATATATAGGACAAATTAAACTGCTGTTTTAAATCAGATAGCAAATTGATAATTTGCGCTTGAATAGAGACATCGAGTGCGGACACCGCTTCATCGCATACAATCAATTCCGGCTCTAAGGCCAACGCCCTGGCGATGCCGATGCGCTGACGTTGGCCGCCGGAGAATTCATGCGGATAACGGTAACAGTGGGAAGCATCGAGTCCCACCGTCTCCAATAACGCGCCGACTTTTTCCGTTAAGTTGTTCCGCACGGCCTTGCCGTGCACGAGCACGGCTTCACCAAGAATACGTTCCACGGACAACCGTGGATTTAAGGAGCTATACGGATCCTGAAAAATAATCTGCATACGGCGGCGAAACGCTTGCAGATCGCCGGACTTTTTATGTGTGATATCATCGCCGTCAAATTCAATTCGACCACTATCTGAGTCGATCAAACGCAGCAACAAACGTGCTAACGTCGTCTTGCCGCAACCGGACTCGCCTACCAGGCCCAATGTTTCGCCACACCGCACTTCGAAACTCACATCGTCCACCGCTTTAACCCATGCCGACACACGTTGCATGAAACCCGAGCGTACCGGAAAGTACTTATGCAGATTTGTTACTTGTAGTAAGGTCGGCTTGGCAGTGTTCATGCAGAACTTATCTGGATTTACTCATTCCAGCACGCCGCATAGTGATGATTTTGTCTTTGGGTCATGGCTGGTGAAAACTGACGGCACTGATTCATCACAATGGGGCAACGATTTGAAAACCGGCAACCTGTGGGAAACCGGTCCGGCGACGGCACCGTTCCTTCGATCGAATACAAACGTGTAGTGGCACCGTCAACGCGGGGTATGGACTTCAACAAACCTTGTGTATAAGGGTGGGCCGGTTTGGCGAACAAATCCTTCACCGGCGCCGATTCAGTAATACGTCCGGCATACATCACTATCACCCGATCTGCATGTTGGGCGACAATGCCCAGATTATGTGTAATCAATAGCACGGCCATATTCATGTCTTTTTGTAATTGACCGATTAAACCCAAAATTTGTGCCTGCACGGTCACATCCAGTGCGGTCGTCGGTTCGTCAGCAATCAATAGAGCGGGCTTACAAGCAATGGCCATGGCAATCATGACCCGTTGTTTCATGCCGCCGGACATTTCATGAGGATACTGATGCAATCGCTTGTTCGGATCGGGTATCCCCACTTGATCCAATAGTTCCAAGCATTTTTGGTCGACCGCAACACGATCGAGTTGGGTATGACACAACAAAACTTCGGCAATCTGATCGCCTACGGTGAACAAAGGATTCAATGCCACCATGGGTTCTTGAAAAATCATACCGATTCTTTTTCCGCGAACATCTTGCAAAGCGGACTCGGAAAGTCCAATGAGTTCTTGGCCTTGAAGACTCACATTACCATCGGTAATTCGCCCGGGCGATTCAATCAAACCCATCACCGCCGATGCGGTAACGGATTTGCCACAACCCGACTCCCCCACTAATGCCAAGGTTTCTCCTTGGTGAATACGAAAGCTAGCGTTATCGACCACCGTAGAGCTTTTTCCTTCGATATCGAAAGCGACGGATAAATCGGAAACATCGAGTACGACTTGTTCCTTTTTTGTCGCGACACTCATCTAACGGCCACGCAACTTGGGATTGAGGGCTTCGCGCAATCCCTCGCCTAGTAGATTAAACCCCAACACCACCACGACAATGGCGAAACCCGGAAAGAAAAACAACCAAGGCGCATCGAAAATATAAGACTTACCATCGGACAAAATATTTCCCCAGGTAGCGTCCGGTGGCTGCACACCAAAACCGAGAAAGCTTAAGGCGGATTCAGTCAGAATCGCGCTCGCCACACCAATCGTCGCCGACACCAAAACAGGTGCTATGGCGTTGGGTAACATATGAATAAAAAGAATACGCCAAGTTGGCAAGCCTAGCGCTCTCGCGGCTTCGACGAAGTCCTGGCCGCGCAATGACAAAAATTCCGCCCGTACAAAACGCGCCGTCCCCATCCAACTGGTCAGACCGATAATGGCCATGATGTTATAAATACTAGGCGGCAATAGCGCAACTGCGGTCAGGATTAAAAAGAATGTGGGAAAACACAACATTACATCGGTAAACCGCATAATGAGGCTGTCAACAGAAATAAACCCCAACCGTCTTTCACCATAATAACCGGCGAGCGCCCCAAAGAAGACCCCCAACACAGTAGCAATGCCGACGGCAACAAAACCGATGGTCAGGGAGACTACGGAACCTTGTAACATGCGTGCAAACACATCACGGCCCAAATCGTCAGTACCTAAAACATACAGACCCAAGGCTGGACGTTCTCCGGCCGGCACCAAATCCGATATAGACGACATGGGTGGACGCAGTTTATCCACCAGACGCACCGTCGAAGGATCGAACCCACTTCGTGTTTCAGTGAGCCACTTGCCGGCGGCTGCGACAAAAATTAAGGCAACAAGAATGATTAACCCGGTGCAGGCGAGCCGGTCGCTTTTTAGAATGCGCCAAGCTTGGCGTGCGGGTGAATCCGGTGGTTTATTCACTGTGCCCGCATAATCCACAGATGCCGTCACACTGTTCATCTAGTTCAAACGAATTCGCGGATCGGCAACGGCGTACAAAACATCTGACAGAAATGTGCCAGCCAAGGTCAACACCGCGGCGATAAAATTAATGGTCAATACCAGCGGAAAATCACGCGCCAAAATGGCCTCATAACCCAAACGGCCGATACCCGGCCAAGCAAAAATCTGTTCAAAGATCACCGATCCCCCGATTAGTGCCGGCAACATGAGCCCAAACATGGTGATAAAAGGCAGCAATGCATTGCGCAACGCATGCCGGTAAATCACCGTGTCGTTATCCAAACCTTTTGCCCGTGCCGTACGCACATATTCCTGTTGTAATACATCCACCATTTGCGACCGGACATAACGCGATAACACAGCAATACCTACCAAGGCCGACATGATCGATGGAATTACCAAATGCCAAATACGATCCATGAAACGTAACCAGGGTTGTGCCTCGCTGGTGCCAAACGTACGCATACCGATCACCGGAATACCGAACTGTTGTACGACCCAGAGAATGACCAAATAGGCAAGAAAGAAACCAGGTATAGATATCAGCCCGTAGGCGATGAACGTACTGCTACGGTCATACAAAGAACCACGTTTCACAGCTGCATGGATACCGGTGGGGAAAGCCAGCGTCCAAACAATTAAGGTGGCGCAAATAAAAATAGGCAATGAATTCATAAAACGATTGGTGATCTTGGGCAACACCGGCTGACTGTCTTTAAATGACTTGAGTTCACCGGTGAATAGATCACGCATCCAATAAACGTATTGCAAGTGCAGTGGTTCATCGAGATGAAACGCGGCCCGAATCTTGGCAATGTCTTCGGGCTTCATACGCGGATTGGTCGGATCCACTTCGCTAGGCTCACCCGGTGCGATATGCACAATGGCATGCGCGATAACCGAGACGAAAAACAGCAACAACAATCGCTGTAAGAAACTCCTGACTAGATAGGTGCGCATTTTTCGCTGCTAGCAGTGTAGTAAAAAAGTCTGAGGCGAGTGCAATATAAGGCGAAACTTTGCAAAAAGCGCAGTCTACATTGAGTTTGCGCCTTCCGCGCCCCGCATTTTGAACAAAGTTTTAACGAAGTAGTGTGCCGCATCAGGCTCTAAAATGCGGCGGCGTGTTCCAACTTACGCCATCGATCAAAGTAATAATACAAATCGCCACTTTGCGCCGCTTTGACTGGTGAGAATCCCCCTTCGTCTTCCACCATGACAATTTTTTTATCGATGACACGGGTAGCTAGAGGCGCGTACAAGAAAGTGTAAGGCTGTTCTTCAGCAATTAACGCGTGCAACTCGTGAGTTAATTTTTTTTGTAGTTCCAAATCATAAGTTTGCCGGATACGTTCAATGAGTTCGTCCGCCGTGGGATTGTTAAATCCGACAAAGTTAAGTTGAGCAAAACCAGATTGACTCGAATGCCAAAGTTGATACAGATCTGGATCGGCGCCCATTTGCCAACCAAGGACAACAGCATCAAACTTTCCCGGATTGATAAAGTCTTCCAGAAAAACGGCCCACTCGAAGAGTTGTGTATTCACCTTAACGCCGACTTTTCGCCAGGCATTTTGCGCAATACTCAGCACTGCTTTACGTCTTGGATTTCCGTTGTTGGTAATTAAATTGAATTCAAACACCTTACCGTCCTTTTCTAGTATTCCATTGTCGTTCTTTTTCCATCCCAACTCGTTGAATATTGCAATAGCGCCCTCGGGGTCATATGCAAGCGGCAGAATTCCGTGGTTATACCAATCCGTTACCTTTGGGTATGGCCCAGTCGTAGGTTCCCCTTCACCGTACAATACATAGTCTATAATCTCGTCAGTGTTTATTGCCATGCCTAATGCCTGACGAATGCGTTTGTGGGTGAATAAGGGCTTGCGGTTGTTGTAGCCGATATAGGTGTAACCCAGCGCTAGACTGGAAAAGATTTGATATTCGTCACTATCGCGAAACCGATCAACCTGATGGGGCTCCGGACCGTAAACGTCTAAGGCGCCTGCGCGAAATTCCATTTCCCGGGCTAAGCCATCCGGTAACACACGATAGTAGTAGTGTTCATATTCTGGAACTCGACCCCAATAATCTTCATTTACATGCAGATGGATGAGTTCATCACCTTCCCATAATTGAAATACAAACTGCCCTGTTCCAACTGGTTCCCGATTAAATTTACTCTCACGCAAGCCAAACGACCCGGCTGCCTCACCAGTAATACTCCGTCGCTTTATTTCCGCTTGCAATGCATGGTCGTTGAGCAAATGCTCCGGCAAAATGCCCATTGTCCAGACGTTAACCGCGGGCGAGAATAAGCGTTTGTACACGACCCGCACGGTGTTGGGATCGACGATTTCCACCATTTTGATGGGTTCAAAATCGGAGGTACGTGGCGACAGATTACGTGGATTCATTATGGCTTCGTAAGTGAATTTCACATCGCCAGCATCGAAGGCGTGGCCGTCATGGAATGTCACATCATCGCGCAACTGGAAGGTGATAACAGGATTGTGTTCCAACACTGGAATTAAATCAGTCAGGCGATTCTTCAATTTGTCTTTGTATTGCGGTGAAGCGACATGTATCCATTCAGTGCGCGGGATATTTTCCGCATAGCTTTCCCCCAGCAACGGAACGAGTTTTTCATAAAAATTTTCGTCTACCTGGTCAAGTTCAAGTTGTATCACTTCGGGTATTTGAACACTTATGGTAACGGTAACCGGTTCGTGTTCGCCGATGTCGAGCTCAATGGTTTGCGTTTTTGAATCGGGCTTGATTTGGTTGATTGTTTGGATTGACTCCAAACCGGTAGATGAATTCGATACATAGTCTTTTAATCGTCTTTCCAACTCCGCAGAGGTGACCGCATCGCCATCAGGAAATGCCGCGTTGGGGTTCACCACCAGATAAATCTCTTCGTTGACGGTCCAATCTTTAGCAAGATTCGGACGTAGTTGCAGATTCTCATCGAGTGCCAGTAATCCTTCAAATACCAAATCAACGATACGAGCGCTGGCAGTATCTGAATGCAAGATGGGATTCAATATCTTAGCGTCACCAATGGAGCCTTCGACAAACTGCGCGAGTCTTTTCGGATTACCTTTAGCTTGTGACTCATAATCGGGTACCCACAATACCGACTGCAACAACAACGCGAGTAGTACGGCCGGAATAAGTAAAAGCCATTTTTTAAGATTCATTTGAAACAATCTTTCCGTGAAACGTTGGTGTTCGATACAAACAGCATTATGCTAACTACGGGCGCTTGGTATAATGATCCCACAAGCGCACTCACTAAAACCAGACATAATGATGCTCAACACCAAAGAATGCGAGGTAACCATATGGGATTCCTAACTGGGAAACGTGCCCTTATTGTCGGTGTCGCTAGTGAACGTTCGATCGCGTGGGGGATCGCCAAAGCCATGCATCAACAAGGTGCGGAACTGGCCTTTACCTATCAAAACGAAAAACTTCAACCTCGTGTTGAAAAATACGCATCACAAGTCGGCTCCGACATTGTATTGCCCTGTGATGTAAATAGCGATGAACAAATCGATCACGTTTTCTCCGAGTTGGATAACTATTGGGATGCTTGTGATATTTTGATTCATTCTGTTGCTTTCGCGCCGCGGGATGAGTTGGAAGGGCTTTATCTAGATGCAGTGACAAGGGAAGGTTTTCTAACCGCCCACGAGATTAGTTCATACAGCTTCGCCGCCTTAGCAAAAGCCGGTCGTGACATGATGTCGGACAAGGCTGCATTACTTACCCTATCTTATATCGGCTCGAATCGTTCCATGCCAGGTTATAACGTCATGGGTTTAGCCAAAGCCAGTCTCGAAGCCAACGTTCGGTATCTTGCCCAATCGCTGGGGCCGGACGGTATTAGGGTCAACGCCATATCTGCCGGACCCATTAAAACTTTGGCGGCGGCCGGCATAAAAGGTTTTAAAAAGATGATGGACTTTTACGAAAAAGTAGTGCCGCTGGGGCGTGGCGTTACCATTGAGGAAGTAGGCAACACAGCGGCATTTCTATGCTCCGATCTCGCATCCGGTATTACCGGAGAAATAACATACGTGGATGCGGGTTTTCATATGGTCGGCATCAGCGACCGTTTCGTGAACGATCCGGATTAACGCGGCCGTTTATTTCAGAGTTGCTCTGGAAAAAGTTGATCGGGAAAGGTCTTGATGTCCGCGCCGTCACGCAATTCTTGTTGATACAAGACATAACTTCCTTGACCCCAGTGACGTTGAATTGTCGTTTGAATTTGTTCTCTACGCCCCGCTTCAACGGACGCCGGGTCGGCATCCTTTACGCCGGTTAGACGATACAAAGCGTATTCACCGTTATCCAATTCTACCCCGCCATAAACGGGTGCGTTTTGCGCTGCTGCCGGTGCAGCGAACACCGCTTCCGCAATTTGCCGCACCGGTTGTGCGCCGGCTTGCCGCAACAATTCGGGTAGCACGTCGCTCTGTAATTCGGATTTTTCCAAGGTCTCGTCCCAACGGCCACCGCTTTGAAGCTGTTCCAGTAATTGCTGACCAAATTCAACTGCCTTTTCTTGAGCGTTTCGAGTCTTTAAGTCTTCTTGTATTTCCTCGCGCACCTCATCCAAGCTTTTTAAGCGTGATTCTTCGTAATCGAGTTTATGCATCGCAACGATACGATCAGGTGTGATTTCGATAGCTTCGCTGTTTAAATCGTCAACCAACACATCGTCGGCAAAAGCGGCCGCCCGCACCTGTGGACTTTCTGCGATCCCGCTACCCTGGTCAGCAGTAAACCAGTCACTTTCCCTAATTTCCAGATTTAGTTCACCATCGGAAGCCGCGACATCCAGACTTTCCGGGTTTTCGTAAACAAGGTTTTGAAACGTTTCGGATAACTCCACAAAACGGTTTTCCGCCTGCCGGCTTTTTTCGTTTTGCAATATTTCATCGCGTGCGTCTTCAAAAGGCTGCTGTTTTTCCGGCTCGTAGTCAGTCAACTTGATGACATGATAACCAAAACGTGTTCTCACCGGCTCGCTGACCTGATCCGGCTCAAGCGCAAACACGGCATCTTCAAACGGTTTTACCATTGCACCCGGCGAGATCACACCGAGATCACCGCCACCCGCCGCCGACCCCGCGTCTTCGGAATGCTCCTTGGCAAGCTCGGAAAAATCCGCACCCGAACGTGCCTGTTCTGCCAAAGATTGCGCTTTCTCCAAAGCCGCTTGTTGAGCAGCCTCATCGGCGTCTTGTTCGAGTTTCACCAGAATATGGCTGGCACGGCGTTGTTCGGGCTCGGTGTACTGTGCTCTCGTTTCTTCATAAACCTGCCGCAGTTCCTCATCGGTGAGTTCAATTTGCTGGGCTAACGCATCCACCGACAATTCAATATAGTTAACTTTCATTCGCGCTGGTGCGCGATAATTGTCTGGATTGTCGTTATATTCCTGTTCGATTTTTTCGGCACTCACCGTAACGTCTTCGAGGAAACGCGCATAGTCAACGATCGCATAGTCCGCAGTGCGACTTTGTTCCGCCAACTTTAACGCTTCGTTCAAATCCTGTTCGATGACAAATGCGGTTTCGGAGAAACTACGTTGAATCTGACCAAGCGGTAGTTGCTGGCGTTGCAGTTCTTCATATCGGCCCGGCGTGTAACCCGCCGAACGCAAGGCTTGCTCGTATACTTGTGGATCGAATTGGCCGTCGGTCTGAAAAACCGGTGTGCTTTGGATAAACTGATTCAATTGAGCGTCACCCACCTGATAACCCCGTTCTTGAGCATCGTTGGATAACAATACCTCGGCGATCAGTTCATCCAGCACGCCTTGCCTAAAAGCGGGTGTAGAAAAAAAATCGGCACCAAGATTTTGACCAAATGATCGTGACAAATTTTGCCGTTGTCGATCGACGGCATTTTGGTAAGTGTACAAATCAATGTCTGTACCATCGACCACGGCCACATTAACGTTGCCCTGATCAATGAAAAAGTTATTAATACCCCACAAACCAAAGGCCACGACAAAGATCGTTATCAAGGCCTTGGCAAACCAAGTCATGGCTTTTTGGCGGATTTTAATCAGCATTGGGTGCTCTTCGTGTTTTTAGTCAAAACTCTGTGGCATTAGACAATGTGTTACTGGAATATCTCAGGAAAGCCGGGTCAAAGTTTATCAACTTTAAAAATAGCGATCGAATGCTAGCAACAAAAAAGCGAGGTATAAAACCTCGCTTTTTTTCGTTTGTGGCGGAGCGGACGGGATTCGAACCCGCGACCCCCGGCGTGACAGGCCGGTATTCTAACCAGCTGAACTACCGCTCCGGGTGGTGGGTGCTGCGGGGCTCGAACCTGCGACCTTCGCCTTGTAAGGGCGACGCTCTCCCAACTGAGCTAAGCACCCTCACTGCCCTACTACCCTCGAGGGCGCGCTAGTTTACGGCATCCTTAAGGGCTTTGCCAGCTTTGAATTTTGGTGCTTTCGATGCGGCAATGGTGATGGTTTCGCCGGTGCGGGGATTACGACCGGTGCGCGCGGCACGCGAACTAACAGAAAAGGTTCCAAATCCAACCAAAGTACAAGTATCCCCACTTTGCAAACTTTCGGTTATTCCATCGAAAACCGCGTCCACTGCTCGGGCGGCGGCGGCTTTGGATAAATCAGCGCTATCAGCAACAAGATCGATCAATTCGGCTTTGTTCACTATTCAATCCTCTTTGTACGAGTTCAATTTAGGGTGCACGGTAATGAGGTTAGCATCTCGTCGTTGACACGCTTCCCTCAGGGGCGACCTTATACCAAGCAAAAAAATCGACTGTCAAGAAAAAACGTAGTGTTTATGCGGCTTTCAGCGGCATCAATTAGCCACTTACTGTTACGAAGCAAGTGCTTGCGTGCTATACCGAAGTGATTTGTTTAATTATTTGGGTGAGGTTAGGTTGTGAATAAGTCAACGCGTTTAAGCACATTTAATGCCTAAACGCGATACTAAAAAGTCTTGACTAATGCGTTGTGACGCCCTCCGTTTGCGGCGCCTCTTCTTTTCCGCGGCCGGATTTCGAGCGACCCGACTTACCCGAACCCGTCGATGCATTCGGTACACGTTCCATGGATAACTCGATCACTTCTTCTACCCACCTAACCGGATGAATGTCTAAATCCTTCTTGATGTTTTGTGGAATCTCCGTGAGGTCTTTTTCGTTTTCTTTGGGAATAATGACTTGCCTGATGCCACCACGGTGAGCCGCGAGCAGTTTTTCCTTTAAACCACCGATAGGCAATACTTCACCACGCAAAGTAATTTCACCAGTCATGGCAACATCCGCACGAACCGGGATACCGCTCAACGCAGATAAAATCGCCGTGCACATACCGATGCCAGCGCTAGGTCCATCTTTCGGTGTTGCACCTTCGGGTACGTGAACATGCACATCCTGTTTTTGATAAAACTCGCGATTAACACCGTATTTGCCCGCGCGACTGCGCACAACGCTGATTGCAGCTTGGATGGATTCCTGCATCACATCACCTAGTTTGCCGGTGTAAATCTGCTTACCTTTACCCGGCATAGCTACTGCCTCAATGGTCAGCAATTCACCACCGACCTCTGTCCAGGCCAGACCGGTTACCTGTCCGATTTTGTTCTGTTCTTCCACGCGACCATAACGGAAACGACGTACCCCTAGGTATTTATTCAGATTACGTGAAGTGACATTGATCTTTTTCTTGTCCTTGTTGAGCAATAACTCTTTTGCCACCTTGCGGAAAATCTTGGATATTTCACGCTCCAATCCACGCACACCGGCTTCGCGAGTGTAATATCGCACTATATCCACCAAGGCCGATTTTCCGATCGATACTTCTTTGTCGTCCAAGCCATTATTTTTTAGTTGCTTGGGAACCAGGTAACGTGTCGCGATGTTAATTTTCTCGTCTTCGGTGTAACCGGAGATACGAATCACTTCCATGCGGTCCAGCAATGGTGGCGGTATGTTCAAAGTATTCGCCGTTGCTATGAACATGACCTCAGACAAATCGTAGTCCACTTCCAAATAGTGATCACCAAACGTATGGTTTTGTTCAGGATCCAATACTTCCAGCAAGGCGGATGAAGGATCGCCACGAAAATCCATAGACATCTTGTCTACTTCGTCCAACATGAACAACGGATTCTTGGATTTCACCTTAGACATGTTTTGAATAATCTTACCCGGTAACGAGCCGATATAAGTGCGCCGATGTCCACGGATTTCCGCTTCATCACGCACACCACCTAGGGACATACGAATAAATTTTCTATTGGTCGCTCGTGCGATGGATTGTCCCAGCGATGTCTTACCTACACCCGGTGGTCCCACAAGACATAGAATCGGGCCCTTAATTTTCTTGACGCGTTGTTGTACCGCCAGGTATTCGATAATGCGTTCTTTAACCTTCTCCAAACCGTAGTGATCTTTTTCCAATACGGCTTCGGCGGCGGCTAAGTCTTTACTGATGCGGGTACGTTTTTTCCACGGTACGGCGACCAACCAATCGATATAGTTACGCACTACGGTGGCTTCCGCTGACATCGGCGACATCATTTTGAGTTTTTTCAACTCTGCATCGGCCTTTTCGCGTGCCTCCTTGGGCATGCCGGCCTCTTCGATCTTCTTGGCTAATTCATCCACCTCATTAGGTGCATCTTCCATGTCACCTAATTCTTTTTGGATGGCTTTCATTTGTTCATTCAAATAGTATTCGCGTTGGCTTTTCTCCATCTGCTTTTTCACACGACCACGAATACGTTTTTCGACTTGCAATAAATCGATTTCAGATTCCATCACGCCTAAGATATGTTCGAGACGTTCACGGATATCGGACATCTCCAACATTTTCTGTTTTTCGTCGATACGCAAATTCAAATGCGCCGCCACAGCGTCCGCCAATCGTCCAGCGTCTTCGATACCTGCCAACGAGGTCAGAATTTCGGGTGGAATTTTGGAATTTAGTTTGACGTACTGATCGAACTCCGCCATTACAGTACGCATCAATACTTCGGCTTCACGTTCATCCAGCGGATCGGTCAACACTTGCGCCGTTTCCGCCATATAACAATCGTCTATTTCGGTATAGCGCAAAATCGCGGCGCGTTCTTCGCCCTCTACCAGCACCTTGACCGTGCCGTCCGGTAATTTGAGTAATTGCAAAATATTGGCAATAGTGCCGACTTCATAGATGTGTTCCGGCGTCGGATCTTCGTCGCCCGCGTCTTTTTGAGTCACCAGCAAAATGTGTTTGCCCGTCTCCATCGCCCGTTCCAAGGCCTGAATAGATTTCTTGCGGCCCACAAACAGTGGAATCACCATGTGCGGGAACACCACTACGTCACGCAGCGGCAGTAAAGGAAAAATCGTATCTTGGGAAATCACGTCGTTCGTCATGATGTATCTCTGTTTATGGCCAAATATGCCGGTTAAATCAAGGCTTGTTTACCAGCTATAACAATTATATCGAGTTATAACGCTAGATATGGTATTGACAATCAAATTATTCAATACCTACCCATGCCCCAAAAAGCAAAAGGGTGTGTGTCGCGCCGCAGAACGCAGCTTTGTTAATGTTGGTTAGTCGAAGCAGTCTTCTGCTCGCTGTCCTCATAAATATACAACGGTTGTGCACTGTCGTTGATGACACCTGCGTCCACTATGGCTTTTTTCACCCCTTGCATGGACGGCAACTCATACATAGTTTCCAACAGTGCATTTTCCAATATCGAGCGCAATCCTCGCGCGCCGGTTTTGCGGTCCATAGCCTTTTTCGCCACTGCACGTAATGCATCCTCGCGAATTTCCAGATCCACGCCTTCGAGTTTGAACAGTTTCTGGTATTGTTTGACCAGCGCATTGCGGGGCTCGACTAGAATCTCCACCAACGCATCTTCGTCGAGTTCATTGAGCGTTGCTACCACAGGTAAGCGACCGACAAACTCAGGGATCAATCCATATTTTATCAAGTCCTCCGGCTCCAGATCGCGCAGAGTTTCACCCACCTGCTTGTCGTTGGATTTGCTACGAATTTCCGCACCGAATCCAATACCGGATTTTTCCGAGCGATCCTGAATCACCTTCTCCAGACCGGCAAAAGCGCCTCCGCAAATAAACAATACATTACGTGTATCCACTTGTAAAAATTCCTGTTGTGGATGCTTGCGCCCACCCTGGGGCGGCACTGACGCAATGGTGCCTTCAATCAATTTAAGCAAAGCTTGTTGCACACCTTCACCAGAAACATCGCGTGTAATCGATGGATTGTCCGCCTTGCGTGAAATCTTGTCGATCTCGTCGATGTAAACGATACCGATCTGCGCTTTCTCAATATCGTAATCGCATTTCTGCAGTAGCTTTTGAATAATGTTCTCGACGTCTTCGCCCACATAGCCCGCTTCGGTCAAAGTAGTCGCATCGGCGATAGTAAACGGAACATTGAGTTGTTTGGCCAATGTTTCCGCCAGCAACGTTTTGCCTGAACCAGTCGGGCCTATCATTAAAATGTTGCTTTTAGAGATATCGACATCACCCACCGTTTCCTGGTTTTCGATGCGCTTGTAGTGGTTATACACAGCGACTGCCAAAACTTTCTTGGCTTGAGATTGACCGATGACGTATTCATCCAGAATGGCGCGAATGTCATACGGCTTAGGAAACTTGGTTTCGCCGCTTTCCCCCTCGCCGGTGTCGCTGACTTCTTCGCGAATAATATCGTTGCACAGCTCGACACATTCATCGCACACAAATACGGAGGGTCCTGCGATGAGTTTGCGCACTTCGTGCTGGCTTTTGCCACAAAACGAGCAATACAGCAATTTTTCGCCTTTGCCATCACGCTTGTCGTCAGCCATTACACCTCCTATAACCTTGCTTCATCGATATTTACTACTTTGCCGACTAAGCGATTTAGAGGACTCCCACATGAAGCATTACACTCATCCGGCCCGTCTATTGTACATGATCCGTATCATACTATTCTGTGCTCGAAAAACCTGATGACTGCAATAGATTATTCGTTTTATTTATCAGAAATTTAGCTCGCGTCAGGTTTCAATATCACGTTGGCTAATGACCGAATCGATGAGACCGTACTCGGCCGCTTCATCCCCACCCATAAAATGATCGCGCTCTGTATCCTGTTGTACCGTGTCAATTTCACGACCGGTATGACGTGCCAGAATATGATTTAAACGCTCACGAATGCGTAGTATTTCACGGGCGTGGATGTCAATATCGGTAGCCTGGCCCTGAAAACCACCCCAAGGTTGATGAATCATGATACGCGCATGGGGTAAAGAATGGCGTTTACCGGCCGCACCGCCGGCCAGAATAACCGCGCCCATACTGGCCGCTTGCCCCACACACACGGTACTCACATCGGGTTTAATAAATTGCATGGTGTCGTAAATGGCGAGACCGCTGTTCACCTGCCCACCTGGACTGTTGATATAAAGATGTATGTCTTTGTCCGGATTTTCCGATTCTAAAAACAAAAGCTGTGCTACGACGAGGTTCGCCATGTGGTCCTCCACCGGCCCGACCAAAAACACGACCCGCTCTTTGAGCAAGCGAGAATAAATATCGTAGGCACGTTCACCACGCCCGGTGGTTTCAATGACCATGGGCACTAGGCCCAAGCCATTGATCCGGGCGTTAGTGTGCGCCCGGTTGTAGCCCGCGGGATCGCGGGATGAAATATCTGACATGTCTGGTCTCCCGACTATGACGACGGACTGTCGTCAGTGGCGGCAGTGATTCCCGCCGCTTTGTTCATGAAATCTTCTAACGGCATGACGACTTCTTCGACATCCGCTTCTGATAGCAATTTATCGACCACCTGTTCCTCCAATACCACGGCTTCGATTTGTGCCAACCGCTTCTGGTCGGAATAATACCATTGCACGAACTGCTCGGGTTGTTCATACCCCGCGGCCATCTCTTCAATACGCGCGCGCACCAATGCTGCATCCGGCTGGATGCTGTGTTCGTCCACTATTGTGTGTACCACCAAACCCAGTGCGACGCGACGTTTGGCCTCTTTCTCAAACAGACTTCGATCGATGTCGGGTGGCGCTTTAATACCCTGTTGCGCCATCACAGCCTTGTTGTTTTCGATAGCCCGTGTGATTTCATCCTCCACCATTTGTTTTGGTAACGGAATGTCATTGCTTTCGTGCAAACCCTCCATCACCTGATCGCGTAAGTAAGTACGTAAGCGGCCGTCAAATTCGCGTTGAAGATTCCCCTTAATTTCATCGCGTAACGCCGTTTCTGTACCTGCTTCCACACCAAACGATTTTATAAATTCTTCATCGACTTCCGGCAGTTTCGGACTTTCCACACCCTTGACATCGACTTCGAATGTAGCCTCTTTACCAGCCACTTCCTCGCCGGGGTAATCATCCGGGAACGTTAGTGAAAATGACCGTTGGTCACCGGCCCTGACACCGTCCAATTCTTTTTCGAACTCCGGCAATAACGTGCCGGCACCTAACACCACCGGATAGTCATGACCTTCACCACCGGCGAAAGTCTGTCCATTTATTTTGCCGGTAAAATCGATAATCACCCGGTCCTCTTCTTGCGCGCCGTCCGATTTGGTCTCCCATTGCATCCGGCCCTTGCGGATGCGCTCCAGAGTTCGGTCAATATCCGCCTCGGTGATTTCGCAGCGGGGTTTTTCTATCTTGTACCCGGTCAAATGCGGATTTGGTATTTCCGGAAATACATCGAAAGTGGCTACATATTCCAAATCCTGTCCGCGTTCCATTGTCTTAGTATCGATAACCGGGCTACCCGCCGGTACCAATCCTTCCTGACCCAGCGCATCGCGAAAACTATGATTGATCATGTCGCCCGCAACTTCTTGCAACAATTGGCTACCATACCGGGATTCGACCAAGTGCTTAGGCACTTTACCGGGGCGAAACCCCGGTAGTTTCACGCTACGCGCCAATTTGCTAAGCCGTGTCGCGATCTCATTTTCCATCTCGTCGGCCGGTACGGCGACGGTCATACGTCGCTCGATCGGCCCGGCATTCTCTACCGATACTCGCATTCAAATACTCTCGGAATTAAGTGTTAATTCTATCTTTGACAAGTTATGGGCTGAAATGTCTCCGAGCTTCGATTATAGCTGGTGCGAAAGGGGAGACTCGAACTCCCACGGGTTGCCCCACTGGATCCTAAATCCAGCGCGTCTACCAATTCCGCCACTTTCGCGATTTAGCTCAATGTCCATCTTAACCGGTGCGGCGGATTCTCGCAGAAACCCGCGTCAAGTTCGAGTACCCATTGTTTCACAAAAATACCTTACTATGGTCGTGCCGTTAAACTATCCGATGTGAAAAAGAATAAAGAAATATTGAGAGGCGCGGACCTTGTTGCCACTACGCTACGCAGTGCAGGGGTTGGAACAGTATTTACCTTATCCGGCAACCAGATTATGCCGATTTTCGACGCCTGTATAGATACCGATATCAACTTGATTCATGTGCGCCATGAAGCCGCCGCCGTGTACATGGCCGACGCCTGGGCACAACTCAGTGGCGAAATAGGTGTTGCTTTGGTGGCGGCAGGACCGGGATTCATCAATGCGCTGTCACCCTTGTATTCCGCCATGGCGGCGGAAAGCCCAACGCTATTAATTAGTGGCGATACACCCATGGCGCAAGATGGCATGGGTGCGTTTCAGGAATTGGCGCAAACGGTGATGTCAACGCCCATCTGTAAGGCGGCATTGCGTTGTGAAAATGCAAAAGAACTGGGTAACAACATCGCCACCGCAATTCAAATAGCAAAATCGGGTCGTCCGGGACCGGTTCATCTTTCCATACCGATCGATTTGTTAACACAACAAGTTGGCAATGTCGACCTACCTTTGGCGCATCAATTCGTTCCAGAAGTCATGCCGCTGGGGGCAAATTCAGTAATAAATATTCTCAAGATACTAAGTTCAGCCAATCGACCCCTGGTGCTCACCGGACCCGCTTCAAACCCTTCCCGCGCCGCAAAAATTGCAAAATCGCTCGAAGAATCTCTCGATACACCGGTTATCGCCGTGCAAAGCCCGCGTGGGCTAAGGGATCCGGCCTTGGGCACTTTTGCGCAAATTTTGCCTGAGGCAGATGTCGTATTGTGTCTTGGCAAAAAAGTTGATTTCTCAATTAACTTAGCACAATCGCCACCATTTGGTGCCCAGTGTCAATTTATGGTTATCGAAGCGGACGCGAAAGCATTAAATCAGGCGAAAAGTTTGCTGGGCGGTCGCACCATCGTCAGCGTTTTAGGTGATGCCACTGTAGCAATGCAGCAACTCATTGAAGCAAATGAAAACAACCCAACGAATCGCCGTTGTTGGCGAGAAAAGGTAAAACAAGCCATTGCGGCCTACGATAATGACTTCGTTAACGATTCCAAATCAGAAAAAAATCACCCCGCTGCACTATGTCGATCAGTGCAACGTGTTCTCGAATCCGTACAAGAACCGATACTCGTCACCGATGGTGGCGAATTCGGCCAATGGGCACAAGCCTATATCAATGCGCCGACACGGATTATCAACGGGCCGTCCGGTGCCATCGGTGGCGGTTTGTGTTATGCCATCGGGGCAAAGCTGAACCGCCCCGATGCGACCGTGGTAGCTCTAACGGGAGATGGCAGCGTGGGTTTTCATTTGAGCGAATTCGATACCGCCTTGCGTTACGGCGTACCGTTTATCGCAATTATTGGAAACGATGCGCGTTGGAATGCTGAAGTGCAAATTCAATTACGCGACTACGGTGCCGACCGTTTAATCGGATGCGAACTCAACGCCACGCGTTATGATTTGGCTGTCAAAGGCCTCGGTGGTCATGGCGAATATGTCACTGAAACGAATGAACTCGATCAGGCGCTTGAACGAGCCTTCACCAGCGAACTACCAGCATGCGTTAATGTTGAAATTAAAAGCCTTGCAGCCCCCAGCTTTTAGATTGATCAATTAACAGATGATCAGATTCGTTGACTATCAATTTTTTAAATCATGAAGTTTGGAAAAATTGACCACCCCGAGAGGGAGAAATTTATTCTGCCGATCGATCACCCCGACACAGCAACACAACTGCAAAAGAACAAAGTTAGTTGTGAGCAAGTCCATCACAAGCCTAGAGTCTATGTGGGTTGTGCCAAATGGAATAGTCAAGATCTTAAAAATTTCTATCCGCTGGGAACCAAGGATGAATTGTCTTATTACAGCACCCAATTTAATTCTATAGAACTGAACGCAACGTTTTATCGTATTTTTCCTGCTTCCGTTTTCGCTGGTTGGAAAAACAAAACTCCCGACGACTTCGTTTTCTTTCCTAAAATTCCTGAAGTCATAAGCCACCGGAAACGGTTAAACGGCATTGATCGATATGTCGAAGAGTTTCTGTTTAATGCGTCGTCTCTGGATAGCAAGTTAGGAACGGTCTTCCTTCAGATGAAGGATAACTTCAGCCCAAAGACAATGAATGATCTGGTGAATTTTGTTCAACGTTGGGACAAAACGTTTTCATTAGCGATTGAATTAAGACATACCGATTGGTTTAACGACACGACCGTCGCCTCGCAGCTATACCAACTGTACGAACAATACGCAATTACCAATGTCATCACAGATACGGCGGGCCGCAGGGATTTGTTGCACATGCGCTTAACCACACCCATTGCTTTCATCCGCTATGTCGGTGCCAATCATGACTCTGACTACAACCGACTGGACGATTGGATTGACAGGCTTAAACTTTGGACAGAACAGGGTCTGAGCCAAATTTGCTTCTTTGTTCACCAAAACCACGAGTTGGAATCGCCATTGCTCGCGCAATACTTCATTAAAATGGTCAACGAGAAATTGGGCTGTGACCTGACAGTTCCAGCAACACTGCCCCAACAACCTGATTTATTTTGAGGGGGCGGGTTGCCTGCCATTTAGGTTAGATTGATGGGCCGTGTAGGGCTCGAACCTACGACCCGCTGATTAAGAGATGACTACCTAAAGTGTAACTTATTGTATTTCCAGCATTATCCGGAACGCTCGTTGCCCATTTTGCGGGACTATTCAGCACAATGCAAGACTCATCCCCGCAAAACTCCCGCACCGATGTTTAATCTCTACTGAAGAAAATTCTCCGTCATTTTGTCACCCCGATTTGTCGAACTTTCGCTGACCGGGCACAAGAGTCTGATTGATTCTGAAGAGAATTAGTTATTTGGCTAAAACATAATTTTTACGGAGCACGGTGTACTACTATTCTCTTAATATGCGGCGTGATAACAATGTCTGCATATCGCGCCGTCCGTCTAGTATGGCATGCACGACCACCTGCTTTTCAAAAGGCTCGTAGATAATTCGATACGGATTTTGAATGATTTGCCGGTATTGACGAATACCTATGTTCAACAATTCTTTGGGGACGCTTCCCCGGTCGGGCACGTTTTCCAGACTAGTAACTGCTTGTTCCAGGCGATCAATAATCCTGGCCGCCACGGCATCGCTCACCTCAGTGAGATAATAATCGTTGATATCGGATAGATCATTGCTCGCGGGCAGGGACAGTAACACCCGGCGCTTCAACTAATCCCCCGTCGTTTGCGTAAATCGGCGAATGCCTTTTTCGCGGTGACCGTTTTACGTTCCGCCACCGCTTTTTGACTCTGCGCCAGAATCTTTAATAAGGCTAAGGTTTCTTGTGTTTCTTCATAGTCTTGTACAGACTGGACCACCATAGCAGCCTCGCCGTTTTGCGTAATAATCATTGGCTGATGATTGCGCTTTAGGTCTTCAATCACTTGAGCAGCCTTGGCTTTTAAATAACTAACCGGTTTGGTATTTTCAGATAACTTCATCGTGCTCGGTTCCAACATATACGATAAGACTGAATATAGCCTAAATTCGGTCTGATGAAAATAGACTTATACCGTAGATAAGTCAGACCTTGTGGGACAGTCTATCCTAAACTGTTGTTACCCAGGAGACTGTGACCATGAACAAAGATCAGCGTGTTACACAAACGCGAATGCGTGTGCTGGAGCATGCAAAAAAATAGGTAATGTAAGAGCCACCTGCCATTATTTTGGGGTATCTAAATCGTCTTTTTATCGCTGGAAATCCCTGTATGACGAAACCGGTGAAACAGGTCTGGCGAACAAACCGCGCATCGCAAAAAACCATCCCAGTCAGATTTCACAAGAAGTGGTTGATCGTGTTTTATATTTACGCAAGAAATATCATTTGGGACCTATGCGTATTGTGCGGTATATGACCCGGTACCATGGAATAAAGATTAGCAATGCTTGGTGTCTCGCGCATCCTGAAACGCCATGGCATCAGTCGCCTTCCAAAGCACGTAGGCAGGCGTAAGGTCCATACTAAACGCTATCAAAAACAAGTACCCGGTCATCAAATACAAGTCAATGTTAAGTTCCTGAAATTTATTGATAAAACGCACTGTCAAACGGTATCAATATACGGCGATTGATGATGCGACAAGAGTCAGGGCATCAAAAATCTATAGCCGTCACAACCAGAAAAATGCTATTCGGTTTATCGACTATGTCATCGAGAAATTTCCAATTCGCATTCGGGAGATACACATAGACCGAGGGCATGAGTTCCAGGCCCAGTTTCACTGGCATCTGGAAGATAAAGGGATTCGCCATGTCTACATCAAACCCCGATCGCCTCAGTTGAATGGAAAGGTTGAGCGATCACATCGATCCGATCAGGAAGCGTTTTATCAGCTACTCAACTATGTGGATGACGTCGACCTCAAAGAGAAATTAACCCAGTGCGAAAACTTTTATAATTTGTCACGACCGCATGGCGCATTTAACGGTTTAACACCTTATGAAATTCTCAGAGAACGATTACAATAATTTCTATCCAGACTGTCCTGCAAGTATGTAGCTATCACAACTGGCACACGCAAACGGCGGCGGTGTAGAGCAAAAAAATATTGTTGTGGCTTGTCGATTTTGCAACTTACGCAGACATCAAAAAAAATGTACTTTCTCCAACAGCATATGGAGCATTCGTGCAAAGGCGATTACAACAGGGTCGCCGGGGCTTTAGATTACGTTAATCGTATCCGCTTCCTACTTAAGGAAGCTCTGAACAAGTTACCTAATAGAGTAGGTTTGCAATCACTGACATACTTTAATCCTAATGTTGATAGTGGTCGGTTTAGCTGATGTGATTTTTGTCGCTCTTTTTGATCATTGTCTGATCTCAAGACGCAACAATCCTTATCAGGTAGCGAGTTCGCGTCTCGCCATGTATAAATTGGCCAGCGCCATCAACGTAAACACCTGACTCGCATTCTTATCGAGTCCCTTGTACCTCACTTTGCGATACCCCCACAGGTGCTTGACCACGCCAAATAGATGCTCCACTTTGGCCCGCGTGCGATTACTCTTTCGGTTGAACGAGTGATCCGCACAGTTTAGTTTCTTGCCACGACGCGCTTTGCGGTTGACCCGCCATGTTACCCCGGCTTCTTCCATTTCCTCTTTGCGGGCAGCGCTGGCATACGCCTTGTCTCCATAGATAACCTGTTCATCCCCATGGATGAGGTCATCCATAACTTGAGAATCATGAACACTCGCATCGGTCACCACCACACTATGCACCCGGCCCTGTGTGTCTGTTCCAATATGTACCTTCATCCCAAAATACCACATGTTCCCTTTCTTGGTCTGCCTCATGTCCGGGTCACGTTCTTTGTTCTCATTCTTGGTCGAACTCGGCGCGGCGATGATCGTGGCATCCACTATCGTACCCTCACTCAATATCAAATTGCGTTGCGACAGGTAGTGCTCTGTCTTGCGAAACAGCTTCTCAGTGAGATGGTGGCGTTCCAGACGATGACGAAATCGCAGAATCGTCGACTCATCCGGAATGTTGTCCAATCCGAGTCCAGCAAACAAACGCATTGACGTCATATCATAAAGACTGTCTTCCATTGCAGGGTCACTTAACCCATACCATTGCTGCATAAAGTAAATGCGCAGCATGGACTCCAGCGCAATCGGCGGGCGTCCATTACCTGCCTTGGGATAGTAGCTCTTGATAACACTCAATAACTCTTTCCACGGCAGAACTTCATCCATTTCCGCGAGAAACTTCTCTTTACGTGTGGTTCTCTTTTTTACCGAATATTCAAGATCTGCGAAACTTGAACCATTCATCTGGTTTATATCCCGTTTGTGCGATAACGTATTATCTCATCTATTCAAACTTATTCAGAGCTTCCTTAATAGACTACTGCGCACCAAAGAAATCCGATGTTGATTACTTAGCTACAATTCTTTTTTGGCTGCCGTATCAAACAACACTGGCATATGATTTTGCTGCGTCAAATATACGCATGACTCAATAAGCCACCAACAGACCAATCGCCTTGCCTTGTACCGTTGCCCGCAGACCACTGCTGGCGAGCTTGCCATCGGGATGTGCGAATACATAACTGCGTTTTTCCAGTTCCGCTTCAAATGCATTATCGATATCCACCGATACCAACTCATTACCGGATAACCATTGCAGACTGCTGACATCACCAGTCTCACCCCGTGCACCCAACCAAACGGGATGACGCGCATTCAGTTGTTTGAGTACTTCGCCAATGAACGCTGCATCGTTGTCAGGAAACTCCGCCAATTGACCCACTTTTCCGTCATAGGATTTGCGTTTCGCCATGTTGTAGGCTGCCTGCCAGTCCACACCCTGGGGCAGATGAATGATCTCATAGTGACGACCGTCGTTTGGGTTATTCCATGGTGTGTAAGGTTTTACTGATATCGCCGACACATTCACATCCCGACCAGTCAGTAGCAGTGAGTCGGATGGAACATTATCCGATGCTGAAGTGGGTATCCGCTCCGCTTCAAACAATAACTCGGTCAGTTTGCCCGGCGCGCTGTCATCGATCGTTTTACTGACATTCAGACCTCCGCCCTTGAGCGTCACTTCGAGAACGCCGTTGTCGCTGGCACGCTTATAAAACACGCGAACGATGAGACGGTTATGATGGCGTGACGCAGGCAATAAGTGTTGAACGATCTTTTTGGCACTCGCACCGAACACCAGTTGCGCATCATCGAGTCGCGTCCCGCCGGCAGCCAATAAACCATACAAATGCATGCGATCACCGTCGGGAATATTGTTTTGGTTGGTACTGGCGGCAACCCAGGCCTCGTTGAGTTGCTCGATACCCTGCGCGTCATCGCCGTCGCTCGGTAGCGGCAGACTCTGACTAAGGCGTTGGCGAAACTGGGGCAGACGCGACTCATCACCGTCACTGACCACGTGCGGGCAGGACGAACAATTGGCGGGGGCGCTCCAACTGCCGACGCCTTCGCCGGGTGGCAAACCTTTTTCCGCGGCCGCGGTGATGTATTGGCGTATGGGTTTGGACTCATCTCCCGGTATAAGTTGATTCAGAAAATAATCCTTGTTATCGGGCGATAAACCTTCGGTTAGTTCAATCAGGTCACGTGAATTGGCCACAATGCCGTGCGCCAGATTGAATTCCGGATCGGCGACGAATTCGTCCTGCGATGCATCCGCAACGGCATCATTATCGACATCATCCTGCCCGTCCGACCCCCCATCAGTTTGACACTCGTCGGGTAACATGGCGCTGTCGTCGAAACCGCTCACGGCATTCCTGCGCCAACCGGGAAAATCCGGCACCGGCGTCAACGGATCAAGCAGAAACGCTCCGATGTGAGTGGCGTTGGCGAATGTCGGTGGCGGTCCACCTAATGACGCATACCCGGTTGGCACACCTTCCGGTGGTGCGGGTGTTATTGGCGGTGTTTGCGGTGGATCGGAGGGAGCGGGTATCAAACCCATGCGCACACCACCATGAGTGAGATTGACTCCCCGGGCAAACCAACCACCGGTTGGCAGGCCCAGTGGGACAGTGCGATCATAGCCGGAGGGCAAACCGACGATATCGCGATAAATACCGATGCCGGCTAATGCCGGTGGCATGGGATTCAGTGCATTTTGAATAGCCGAGACGGTCGGATCGAGTGAGGGTGGAATCAGATCCGGTCTATCAGCAAATACGCTGGAGATACGCGCGGAACCGAGGGTAATCACCAATGGATCGTTGACGAAGTAACCGGACTTGGCCCAAGGCCGAATACTGTCGCCGTTGAACCACATCGGATAGGTTGAGGAGACCGGTGGTGTCGGACCCCAACTGGGATCGATGGCGTCAAGATAAATGATACTGGCATCGGCGTTAAAACTGAGCGGTGTAATGTTCACCTGTTGCATGGTGGCGCTGGTGACCGCGGTGCCACGACTGAAACCCACCGTGTCCAGGGCAATCTGGCCAGTGCAGGTGTCCATGGAGCGGCGTGCGATGCGTACCGCGCGATCAATGGTAGTAGCCAAATCCGTAGCTGCGGTGCGCGACGCTGCACCCGATACCATCAGGGACACCCACTCGGTCGCACCGCCGACACCGGCCAGAAAGAACTGCGCGCGCGAACCGTAATTCGGTAACGGCACCAGACAATCGACATCGATATTGACAGGCGGCGGTGGTACCAGTAACCAGAATGCCGACAACCAATAACCAATGGGTTCCGGATGCGGCAATGCCGGGAGTGGCAGAAAGCAAGTGGGCGAAGGTACCAGTGAACTTAAGATCCACCCGGCACGACCAACGACATGACCGAGAGCACCGTTAGATGTCGCCTGTTCCCAATGGCCATTGACCGCAATGTGAGCTGTCGGACAAAGTTCCGGTCGCGGGGGATTGGCATCCGGATCCGGCGTACGCCGCGCCTGATTGATCCCGTCCACCCGATCGCTCAGCATGGCGTTGTACTCATTATTGTAAGGTACCGGTTCGACCGTACCGTCACCCAGTACACCCAATGACAACCGCTGCGCCTCAGCCATGATGGACTTGGTACCCTGGTGCCCGTGAGTGATCGCGGTGATAAACGTGATACAGGGTTGCGGTTGTTGCCGTAAGACAATCAGACCATTGCTCGCCTGATCGAGTAAGGCCACATCCGGCAGGTCATCACTATTAAAACGGGCAATCTCGAGATCCACCACATGCGGGTTATCGGCGAGATCTTGATTGAAGGTTTCGATCACAACGGTTTGCGCCACGCTGCGTAACCGCATGCGCTCATCCACACGCCACACCTGGGCGAAGGGACGAGTGACATCACACTTCAACAAACTGACATCACCGCCGACGACAATATCGTGTCGCCCATCAGGCCCGTGCCGTCCGCGTACGGCGGTGATATCGGCTATACGCATGGCGGTGGGTAACACGGTTTTTTCCGGATCGACACAATCATCGCGATCCAGTTGAGCGGGTAGCAATACCGGATCGATAACGACACCGTCTGCCGCGCCCTGTTGTTGCAGACGCAAACGCCAACGGCTGGAAATATTGAACAAACGCAAACGTCCACTGTCGGCCACATTGTCTTGGTCTTCAAGCACCGCACTCAAGACGGCCACTTCCGGCAGTCTGTCGTCATCCAGGTGGGACATTGCGACCGTCACCGCTTTTTCAACGGCGCTATCGTCATCGGTAAACAATACACTATCGTGTTGTTGCAACGAGTTTTTTAGTGCATCGGCCACAATGGTGGTTAAGCGCAAACCCCCAGTGTCTTCACTCAATACAACGAATAGCGCACCGGATCGTGTCGCATGGGCCGCCACCCGTGCGCCGCGACCCCGAATCCGAATCTGTTCACCCGTCTTGTCGAGTAAATCACCAATACCGCCGTTGCGTGTACCGGCTTTCGTTTGCAATACACGCAGAGTCTTTTCATGTAACACACCGATGGATACCAGACCCCCCTCCTCGACGGCGGTCAGATCCCGCACGGGTGAATCGAACAACATCGATTTGGTGGAATCCTGGAAGCTGCCATCGGCCGGGTTCTGCCCCAACGTGATCTGCAAAGACGATTGCCCGCGATCAGCAATCAGTGCATCAGGCCTGTTGTCACCCGATATATCCACCAATACATGGGTGGCGTCATTGTGCGGTATGTTTTCCGGAATGGCTTCCTGAGCGAAGTCCTCGAATCCGAGGAATCCGGGATTCGGATGATTCGTGGCGACCGACAAGCTCTTGCGGTCAACGATGGTGGGATGACCAAACCCAGCCGTCGCATTGAGCCTGGTGTGGGTACGGATACTCTGTGGCACATTGAGCGTGCCACCGCCTTCGCCACTGATCAGGTAGGCCGGATCGAAGGCAAAGTCCTGGATGGCATTGAACTCGATCTGATGATTCGTGAGCACCTGCGCGTGTGCATTACCACTGCATAGGATTCCGAGACACACCAGACCGATACGTCGTAAACCCGTCATCACTCCATCTCCACCTGTTGTTATAGCGTTAGTGTACCCAATCCTTGAGTACATTTGTTATGGGTAGCTCAGCCCCTTAGCCTTGAAGCTCATCACCAATTCAACCGAGATAATGCGTTGCTCGTAGCGCAGTTTTACCGCCAGATCACCACATCGGTGTTGGTATCCCCATTGACATCGGGATCGGCCTCGGCTGGACTGCCCTGCACCACACACCAGGACATCGGTACATGCAAGGTGTCCTGCCCCATCCAACCACCGACGGCGTGCACAGGATTCACCAACACGGCCATCACTGTTAAAAACCCGAACGAAACTATCTGATACCGATTAAACATAGTGCACCTCCGCAACAACTATGAATTAAAACAAAATCAAAAATTGAACCGAATTATCTTCAATCGAGTTGGCATTGCGGCAACCACGGTCTAACCTGACATACCGGCGGTTCGTCCTGCGTATCCTCACGCGGCATAAACAGACCCACTTCGATACTGTCGCTTGCCTGCAAACCGTCCGCGTCACGCACGTTTACCGTAACAGTTCGGTTGACCGATGTTCCCGGCGGGATATCGCCGACATTGAAACGCACCAACGTGGTCGCATCGTTGCGGGAAAACACCGTACCGTCTGCAAACCAGTTATAGGTGGGTTCACGCATGTCGGTGGTATTCACTTTGAATTCCACCGTGACCGATGTTGCACCGGATTTCACGCTCTTAAAGCGATCACCAATAATTCGTGCCGACGGCTCCCTTGCCGTGGGAAATGCAACACCTGCTGCGGTAATACCACCCGAGGTGACCCGCACATCGCGATAACTGATGATGAGTTTATCGCCACCACCGATATTGAATTCGACCGGCATAAAGCTGGCAATGCCACAACCGACACCACCACCATCACTGCCACCGCTACCACTAGTCAACCCATCGATAAACAAATACAGGTGCCAAGGCAAGGCGATGGTGAGCGTAGTCAATATATGTAACCAGTTGAAACTCGCATCGGTATCCTGTGTGGTCTCACACAGTACACCGGCGTTGGTGCCGTCGAGGGTATCGGTGATGGTGCGGGTGAAATCCACATCCGGCCACGGCCGTTCGTCATACCCGTCAATACGGGTGACGATTTTATCCGGCGCCTCGAAACGCACGCTCATTCCGGTTAAATGAACCGGTCCCCGTGAGCTGAAATTTCCGTCGCTGTCCAATCGTTTAGGCAAGTTATTCCAGATCTGTAACGCCCGTCGGCGTACATAAGCGCGGGTAATAAAAATAGCAAACGCCTCACCAGCCTCCAGCAAATCGACACGCTCCAAACCACGTTCACGTGCCGCATCCCCTTCACTATCGAGGGTCGGCGTCAACCAGATACCGAGCGTTCCCGTCCCATCATTACAACGATAACGCACTTGGGCGAAATCAATATACTGATCCCCCTCCAGCGCCTGTTCGACAGCAGCAATCGCACCCGCGGGATCGATTCTTAATTGTTCCAGACAGGGATTGAATTGCAATGCAATTTCGGGAACAGACACCTGCTCCGGCGGGTCTTCAGGTAAATCAATTGGTGGATCGGGCAACGGGTCATCATCAATACCGTCGCGACGACGAAATGAAAGACTTCCCATTAGTTGCCGGTCACCCGGCTCCTTACCTATACGTAACACACTACGACGATCCCTATCCTCAACATCATCATACCTGTCCATGGCCACCCTCCTTTGTCCTGCAAACAAAAAGATTCAGTCAGTAAAATAAAAACAGCTCTCTGACCCAATGCATCGATCTACGATAAGATCATTTCAAATCCTAGTCTACTCCATACACGCATATTGAATCTTCACCCAAACAGGTGATATTGCGAAGATGAATCGATGAAAAACGAATCTCTTCTTTACAATAATTTAAATCAAACGAGACAGTCGTACCGGTTTGCACCAAACGTCAACGTTCAACTAAACCTTTACCAGAAGCGTCAAAGCCACTTACACCGATACCAACATATGGTGCCAAAATTAACGCAGATGCCCATACTACGCCGCACCGGATTCGAACCAGCCAACCCTTAGATTGAAAAGCGACAAGCCAAAATGGTCCAGTTTGTTGTTTAGAACTCTTTGCGGAACTGCGCACCACTGTGCATAACGCAATCCCGCAAAACTTCCACACAGAAATCTAGACTTGCTGAGCCAGCATATCCCTTGGTTCCGATATCTGGGAGTCGGCGTTGTTTTGACAACACACCACTCCGTTAACGAGGATCTGGGAACGGACTCGATTCGTCAGTATTGTTGTTGGCTTGGTAGTTATTAATCAACTCGTCCAGGAGTTGGTTTAGATTGTCTTGTGCCTCAACGTCGATCCCATTAAGCGCATCATCATATATATCCGTGGCTGATCCATCATCCTCCCGGCCGGGAATCACACCCTCCTCAAATCGATACAGTGCGTAGGAATAGTCCCCGGTATTGGGATCGCGATCAAAATTCAACTTATAGTCGTTGTTTCGGATGGTCGCTCTTTCGATGCCCGCTGTGTACCACTGAGCGAAATTGGATTCTCGCCCCTCTACAATTGTGAATGTGGGTAAATCGAATGGAGGTGTCGGAAAATCATTCGGATTGGTCGGATCAATGGGAGGCCGTCCGGGACCACGGTTATTCGACCATACGACGATGGGTGTTGTCAGGTACTCACTTAAATCAACTGAATCGGTATTGCTCGCGTTGGTATGGGCATTGGGATCAACCAGTCCCAAGACGGTGGCGTAGATGTCGATAACATGCGCCATCGCTTGTGTGGTAGAACCGCGCCGCTGATAGTGTAGAAATCGCGGACTGGCCGACTCACCGTTCACTTCAGCCATGACAGCATTACCGTCAGCGATGATCATCGGTACACTCACCGACCCCTCGAAGATAAACGTTTTTTCTTCTTCAGTCGCAACCAGGACGTCGGATCCATTGTCGCCAATGAAGATGATAATGGTGTTCTCCAATTGACTGCGGTCGATAGGTGTGATGGTTCCCCCTGTTACCGTACCAAGCATCTCACCAATGGTGTAGTCCATGTTTTGGGTCATGAGGTTAACCCGGTAATGATCACCCGTGGTATCGATGCCAATAGGAGCGCTGGTGAGTCCCGTCGTGCCCGCCGGTGGTGCCTCAAACTTGTCCGTGCCGGTAGCGCTGTGGGGGGTATGAAAAGCAATAGTAGCAAACCAGGGGGTATCGGCATCTTGGGCATTGATCCAATCGGTCGCCTCACGTGCCGTCGCCGTCGTGACGTATTCCGTACTGTACGGTGCGATGGCCTGATCGTAGATGCCGTCTGAGTTAAGAACGGGCCAGGCGTAGTAACTCGGAACGACGCCCTTCAGGGTTCCAACGTGCTTGTCCCAACCGTGTTCAATCGGGCTGGTGGCCGCACCGTCGCCCAGATGCCATTTACCGAATAACCCAGAGACATACTCGCTGGGGAGTACTTCCGGTAACGTCGCCAGACTGATTGTGGTATCCAATTCCGGGTTGCCCACAGGACTGCCGACGCTGGTTTTCCACGGATGCAAACCGGTGTAGATCGATGCACGTGTAGGTGAACACGCTGGTTGGGCCCATGCGTGTGTAAAGTTCACACCGTTTCGCAAGCACAGACTCAGATTGGGTAGTTGTCCGGTGATATTGCCCGAGCCGTCATTGGTGATGACCCGCATGGTGCGATCAAACCCGGTGCCGGTAATATCGACCAAGTCCTTACCGAGATCGTCTGCAATGATGAGTAAGATGTTAGGATTTCCGCCTTCCGTTGACATGTAATGCTACCTCCTGTAATTCAATGTCCTTATGGGAATATTTGTTGATTACAACACGAGTACGGCGCAGCATTGCAATTCAGCATTACCCCACCATGTGTGGGTTACTCGCGGCGTGCAGTATATTGGTGAGGAACCCCCGACTCTATGGAATTTGACACAGGTACTATGTAAAAAAATACAAGTGGTATTTACTGTGTTAGCAAAATGATTGATTAATTTTTTTCTAACCCCCGACTATCCACAGAAAAATCCGCAGTTGATATCACTGCAGAGGTCTAACACCGCGGCGATGTAATTTAGCACCCTCCAAGACCAGCACAATTGGAACGTACATGATTATTAAAAAATATTGCATGCTACTGAACAAACCGACCAACTGATTTTTAAACAGCTGCTCAAGCACTCGGTTAAACGGTTGATTTTTAAGCAAGTCAAAAATTGAGCAACGGCTTGTTGTAAAGCAGTGGAGAAAGGACAATGCCGAAAATAGGAACGATAATCTATTGATATCTGAACGGAAACGTCGTACCTGAGACAGAGGTTACGAATTATACCGGGGAGAGGGTTTACACAATTAGGCATTTGGGAGGCACCCCAATGCCGTGGAAAGCGTGTAAACCGATGGATGAAAGACTGAAATTGATGGCCCGACTTCTCGACGGAGAAAAGATGGCTGTGGTGTGTAGAGAGTTTGGGATTTCCAGGTCCACCGGCTACAAGATATTTAATCGTTATAAGGATCACGGTCTTCTCGGACTCGAGGATCGCAGTCGTCGACCCTATCGTCATCCGACTGTAAACCATATCTCCGGTATGGACCTTGATTTAATTGGCGCGCCCGACAGGATTCGAACCTGTGACCCGCTGATTAAGATTCGAAATCTTAATCTGTAACTAATTGTTTTTTAAACCTACGGCGGATGCGCCCGTTGCAATTTGCACCACTTTGCAGGACTTTTAAGCACTGATCCCGGCAAAAGTCCGGCACGGATTTTCGGCGTTAGAAAACTGTGATTCGAGTTCTAAATATTCCTAGTCCAAACTTCTGGATAAGTTATCAAAAAACTGCGCCTTGTGAGACGCTTTACGATATCGCGCGTAATTACGATTGCTGTTAAGGGTTTTGCTAGCGGATTCTCGATCAGCGTAGGATGAACAAAATATTTGGAAATTCACTGAGAACACAATTTGAAGTCACAAACTGTGATCTCAAATAATCTCATTGCCCCATTAGCGGGTTTCTTAAACGACGACTGATCGCTGTAGATGATTCTTACTCATTGAACCTTAAGCGACCCGATAAGTCTTGATCTCGGCAATCTCTTCTTTAAGTTCTTTCCGTGTTCGCCACAGGTCATGGTTTTGCTGCATGGACAGCCATATCTCAGGCCCATTACCCACAAGCTTGCCGATGCGCAGTGCTGTATTCGGTGTAATGGAATCGGTTTCCGCCAGAATCTTATGTATCCGCTGACGCGAGATGCCGATACGGCGGGCAAATTCACTCACCGACAAGCCCATCGCCGGCAAGACATCTTCACGCAATAAAGCGCCGGGATGGGTAGGTATTCGGTTGGGTCGCTTTGCCTTAAGTTCAGTCATGGTGATTACTCTCTATTCATCAGTGGTATTGTTCCAAGTCCACTCGAACCGCTTCACCATCATCCCACTCAAAGGTAATACAGAACGGTCCATTGATATGAATGGAATACCGTATCGGACGACCACGCAGTCGATGAAAATCGAACCCAGGAATATTGAGTTGATTCAACTTTCCGGCGTTATCGAGTGCATCAAGACGACGTAACGTGCGATCTTGTAGATCAGGACGTACTCGCCTACTCCGGCCTGTCTCAAACAACTCTTTTAGTCCACGGTGTTTGAACGACCGAATCATAGACAAACTGTAATCTATTGGATGACAAATGTCAACTATCAGTTGACAGTTTAATTCGCGATTCTAATTACCGGGCTCGCACACACAACGGACAGCGGTTGTGTACTACGAACCCTCTTGCTCGATTACGCCATAAAACCTTTGCCCAATTCAAACGGTTTTGCTGAACCCTGGGTTCTACTTGTAAGTGCAACAGTCAAGGTTTGTTTTGAATTGGAGAACGCCTCATGAGGCGTTCTCCAATTCAGCGATTTTCTCGGCCGGTGGTTCAACCGATCCATCGCCGATTGTAAGGCCTGTTCGCTGACTGTTGAACAGCGAGCAAATCTGAACAAAATTTACATCAAATCAGCGTTTGAAATTGAACAGATCATAATAATAAATTCATTTGTAACCATTTGATTTGTATTGCAAGTGAAGTAACTTTGCAAAATAAAAGATGTTCATTATTTCGACGCTGATAGTGTTAACATTTCAATGCTATTTGACATTGGAAGAGCTTATTGAGGCTGCTAATCGCGTTTGCCGGGAAAAGTCCGGCACTTGTGTTGTTAGATCGAGAGGTAATTAACCAATGAGGTTAGTTAACTTTTTGATTGGTTTGGCTTTTGTTGGTGGGCCGTGTAGGGCTCGAACCTACGACCCACTGGTTAAGAGTTCGACCCTGACACTTTCTTTTCTTTTTATTATCAACTACTTGCAGCGCTTGCCACTCTCAAAAATACGTGAAAATCACCGAAAATCGGGTATCGTGACGATGTTCACGTCACAATTACGTCACACAGAGAAAAGTTCTTTTGCAGTTGTCATCGTTTCGACAGAGTCGAAGTAAACGCATACACGCCCTCAGGGCACGGTACAATTGAATGACTATGAGACCCGAATCTGACACTGTGACACCCATCCCTGTCAAACAACAAGCGCGAGAGATCGTAGATCACTTACCCGATAACGTAACTTGGGACGAGGTGATGTATGAATTGGAACTACGCGCTTCCATAGAGCGTGGGATAGCCGATGCCGATGCTGGAAAACTTACACCGGTCAGTAAGGTCGTAAAATTCACACATTACTTAAGGAACGTGACTTGCGCTCACAATTTGTGACTGCAAACTACTTGGTTGCCTGCTTAGTCGATTTCTTAAGTGAAAGCGACTGATAGCGTTGTTTGAGTCTTGGTAAGAGATCCAGGACATCACCAAGTTTATCCGCCATCTCATCAATTGCCGGGTCGTAGTCATCTTGTAGTGACTCAGCTGCCAATGACACTCTTTGCCCGACACAACCTAACATATTAACTAATGTATCGATTGTGAAATCGTTGATCTTGCCACGCATCAGATTACTGATACGTGGTTGCGGCACCTTAAAGTGTTTCGCGGCCTGAGTCTGTGTCCACCCTTGTGCTTTGATATGGCGCTCAATAGCTAGCATTAGTTCAGCACGTACGCGTAAATTCTCGGCCTGCGCTTCGGAACGCCCGAGATCTTTAAATACATTACCAGTGGATTTAGTCATCTTAGTCATCAATTTTGTCCTCGCGTTTTGAGTACCGCTGACAGCCGTCGTTTCGCTAATCGAATGTCTTGCGTAGAGGTCTTTTGGGTTTTCTTTTGAAATGCATGTAAGACATAGACAGCATCTTCAAACGATGCGATGTACATCACTCGGTAGGCGTTCTTGCTGATCCGAACACGAACTTCCCGCACACCGGCGCCAACGTCGGACATTGGTTTCCAATCGTAAGGATTGTCACCACTCTGAACACGGTGCAATTGATACCCAATCTCGTCTTTGACATCATCATCAAAGACACGCACTACCTCTAACGAATTACCTACCCATATGAGGTCTTTCACGCAACTATTATATATAATATTGAATAATTATACAATATTAGTATATTACTCTTTTTACCAATCTGGCCAATGGCAGGCAGACTCTTCAAGCAATCCCTGACCACTAGAAGGAATCATTGAATTCTGAAAACTAAGGAGATCACTTATTGATTTTAGGTTCCGACATATATCATGAATGTCACAAATGAAAACAAAATTATGGGCACGAGTATGTACGCTACAAAATCAGAAAACGCCCAGCTACCTATGGAGATTTTATAACTACGATATTGCGTAAGTGAAAATCCAATGATAACGAAGACAACCAACCCGGACGACTTAACCCAAAACGGTATCTCCTCTTTCGCAAGAATTAGTGCGGGCAACATCATACTGACTACCCACAAACTGGCTACGGTACTTGCACTATTATAGATTTTGAATATCGATTTCAATTGTATTCTAATCCGGCCAATGCCAGGCAGGTTCATCAAGCAACCCCTGGTCTACTACCAAAGTTTGACCAAGGTCTTTTTACAGCTCAATCGAATGACAGTCAGGATGTTCATTTAGAGCATTAATCAAGCGATTCGCATGTGAAACAACCCAGACCTGCGTGTGCTCGGATGCATTACTAATTAGTCTAGCCAGTGCAGGAAGTAAATCAGGGTGTAAACTTGTTTCCGGCTCGTTTAACACCATAAGTGATGGAGGACGCGGCGTTAATAGGGCGGCAATCCATAACAATATGAATTAGCACCGTCTTGACGGTGACTATAATATTTGCGGACAACAGCTTGGTTTTGTTTTAACCAATCTTCGTGATCATCGTCACTGGGCGACTGCTTTTCTTTGTACTCTTCAACCCGAAGCGATCCGTGTGGCTTTCGTGCATGAACCATCGCATTGCCTCTAATTGATATGTTCTTCCAACGCCTCGGATACGATGGTATTAATGCTTTGGCCTTTGGCTTTTGCATTAGCAGAGACGCGTTCATGTAACGCTGGATCAATGCGTATGTTGAATTTGCCGGAAAAGTGCTTGTGCGGCTCAATGCCTTTTTCCTCACACATCGCAAGAAATACATTCAGTGATTTCTTACCTTCTGCATGAAGTTTTTTCACGGTATTGGCGTAGAAATCCGCGCCCCCATTGAGACTCACAAACTCACCGCGAAATAATTCAATGTCAGGGTCATAAGACACCACGGCCTTTACACCATCAATATCAATCATATTCGTCGTCATGGTCTTACCTCATTCGTATCTAACCAATCGCGTATGCTGGCCACCGCACTTTTGTCGGTATCAGGGCTCGGATGGGGTCGATGAAACACACGGATTTCATCGAACAAAAACACCCCTACGCGCGAGCCTTCCCTTTCGCTGATCTCGGCACCCAATTCAACAAACAATCCCTCAATATCATTCCAACGGATGTTAGCCGGTGTCGGGCGGGTAAACACACGTTCCAGTGTGCGACGGTGCTTACGCTTCATAAATCAAATGGTACCATAATATGGTACCATTTTAAACACGAGTGAAGTGGTTATTTAACTAGCGCCGCTTTTCCCTAAATGACTCATTCCGATAGTGTGACATTACTATCGGGGGCTAATAGATTCGTGGTGGATAATGCCCTACATGGTCCCGTCTCCTTTGCCAAGTGCTGATTCGTTGATTGCAAAATCAGGATTGCGGCCCTACATTCGGCCTTTGTATCAAGCGCTCGTTGGTGGCTTGTGGCCCTGATGGTCATCCGCGCGTATCGCCCTTATCCCTTAGTCGGCTTCAAATGAGCCCTCGCATTAGTCAGGTTCTCGCTACGCCGGTTGTCCCTGTTTTGCCATCACCTTTTCAACATTTACGCAATGGGTCGGTGAGAAATGAAGCGTTAGGGGTTAAGCTGCCCGATAGTCGGTACCTCGATACAACATGGCCCATGCGATACGTGCCAGTTTATTCGCCAAAGCGACGGTGGCGATATTGAATCCCTTTTCTGTCTTGATGCGGACAACCCAACGGCTCAACCGATCGTCTTTGTTATCGGCATAGCGCACCACACTGCGCGCGCCGTGGATCAGCAGTGTTCTAAGATAGCGATCGCCTCGTTTGCTAATACCGAGCAGCACCGTCTTCCCACCAGTGCTGTGTTGCTTCGGTACCAAGCCGAGCCAAGCGGCCACCTGTCGCCCGTTCTTAAATGCCGTGCCATCGCCCAAGGCACAAGCCATGGCGGTGGCAATGACCGGCCCAAAACCCACAACGGTGCGTAGGCGCGTGCTGGCTGCATCTTGTTGCTGCACGAATTCAAGGTGTTGGTTGTACTGCTTGATGGACGCATCGACATCCACTAACCGTTGATACAGCTCCGCAAGCAGTGTCCTCATCGAAGTGCTGAGGCCGTTTTCCGCATCTTCCAATATTTGCGGTAGTCGACGACGCACTGATGCCACACCCGTTGGCATCACAATCCCATACTCACCGAGTAATCCGCGCAACTGATTGCCCATCGCAGTGCGTTGACGGACTAGCCCTGAGCGAACCCGGTGAATGGCTTGTATATCTTGTTGCGCGACACTCTTAATCGGTACAAAACGCATCGTCGGTCGTCGCACAGCTTCGGCTAACGCTTCGGCATCATTGAAATCGTTCTTGTTACCCTTGACATAGGGTTTGACATAACGCGCATCCATCAACTTTACCGTGTGGCCAAGGCCTTGCAGTTCTCGTGCCCAGTAATTCGACCCGCCACACGCTTCGATGCCAATTAAGCAACTGGGTAAGTTTGCCAGGTAGTGGCGAACCTCAGATCGTTTCAGTACCTTCCTCAAAATAACGCGCCCAGCCCGATTGGTGCCAATGAGATGAAAAACGCTCTTGCTGATATCGATGCCGATCGTATGGATGGTAGTCATGGTCATTCTCCTTCATTGTGGGTGAACTCTCAGTATCTACCGCCCTACCAAAAAGGTGGAGGCGGGACCATGCCATCCATTATGTAAATTTCCCGTTCGTCGCATCAGTTACTAGAACTCATTGCAGCTGTGCAATTTTTGACATCGACGCGATGCACTAATTCACAGACTTACAGTGCCAAAACGCGGAAGATTATAGTCGATCAACGGTGATAGCCTGCTGTACTTACTTTCAACGCGGGCGAACCACATTATCTGACAAAAACACACGGAGGTGTATGTCAATGACCATCAATATTGCCCGACGCATTGTATTAGCGAGGCGAACGATTCCAGTTGAACGCAACCACAGAAGATTCTCAGACCGCATTTTCCTTAACTTACATTATTACTTCGTACGGATGCGGCACACTCATCCTGCATCGAAGTCAACGGTGCTTATACCCACCGCTTTGCTTGCTGTCATGCTTTTGATAAGTGCTGGTTGCACCGCTGTACCGAGCGAACAACAAAACTCGGAATCGGAAAGTGTCCAGTCATCCCTGGAATCGGCTTCTCTTTCGCCTGATCAATTTGATCCGGCCGCAAAAGACCCGGATGCTGACGGTGTTCCCTCGAACAAAGACAATTGTCCTAGAATTCCTAATCCTCGGGTCAATGGCGTGCAAGATAATGTTTGCGGGGATGTGCTTCGTAACATTCTTGATCGACGAGTCTTTTTGAAATCTCGAGTATTTACCCCGACCACCGGTGTCGACCCAAAACTACGCGCTGAAGTTCCAGGCCGTCGAATCCATGTATTGCTACATGTCAATATAAATGAAAGCGGCGTGGTCTTAACGCGCCGTCAAAAGCAACAAATCATGTACTACCCGCCTAGCGGGTAGTTTGTGTATGCCCCCTATAAGGGGGCATGGAGCCTGCACAATTTACGATTAAATTAAATATCTATATGCAACTGTTCTTGCGTTCTCTCTCTTTGCTCTTGGGTGCGTATATAGTGGCGTATGACGCCCTCGGCTAACCCTACCGTACTGACGCAATACCCTCTAGCCCAAAACTGAAACCCCATTACGTTTCGTCTACGTCCGAATTGCTGATTGATATGAATCGCCGATTTGCCCTTCAATTTGCCTATCGCACTGGCTACACTGTATTTCGGCGGTATACTCAAACACATGTGGATGTGATCCGCCATCACGTGCCCTTCTACCACTTCAATTTCATAGCGTCGGCATAACTCTTTCATTATCTTACCGATTTCTCTTCTCAGCGCTCCGTACATTGATTTCTTGCGATACTTCGGTACGATCACGACGTGGTAACGACAATACCACTTCACGTGAGCTTGGCTTTGCCATTGTCTCATTGCGATTTCTCCTCTTGGCTGGACTGTGCAGGCCCAGTGCGAGAGGAGAAATCAACTCCGGTATATTTACAACTCCTTTAACGGTATAACCCGCTTTATTCGCACCGCCACTGGCGGTGGTTTAGCGGGTCGAATTAGCTGCGCTAGTGACTCCATTGCATGGTATGTCTTTGCAACTATATCTTTAAAATGTACTCTTAGATCAGCGAAATCGCTCTCGATTCGGCGCTCGCATCCGCTGCCCGTACGTGTTCCGGCCAATACCGTTTGCGTTCGGTCATCGCTCTTTCCACTTTGGTTACCATCTTTGCCTCACCATGATTAAAACAGCGAGACTGGCACATCTATCCTCAGCCTAACAGGGCGTCCTTAATTGAGCGCTTACGAAATTTCGAACTTAATCGAGGCTGCAAATAAAGTGTGCAGGACTGACTCACGCAAAAGTCCCGCATTGGTGATTCTCAAGAAACAGGTGGGTGTGAACTAGGTCGGTATGTTTTTGTTTTATAACTTCTTTTTTGGTGGGCCGTGTAGGGCTCGAACCTACGACCCGCTGATTAAGAGTTGAAATGTTAAGCTGTAACTAATTGTTTTTTAAACCTATTTTGGTGAAGGCGTCCGTTGCATTTTTCAGCATTTTGCACGACTTTTCAGAACCGACTCCGGCAAAAGTCCGGCATGAATTCTATAAATAGTTAGTTCGTGACCTCGACGTAAGAATGCACCATTACAAGCAAACTTGCATAACGGTAATGACTTGGAGGTTGCTGTAGTTCATCAACCATAAGTCGGACCCACAACGATACAATCATTTTCATGGGGAACCGTCGCCCAATGAGAATCAGAAAACTTTAGATCTAACACAGGTACAAAACAGCATTTTCCTATTACTTGATATTAATAAGATTTAATACTTCCGTGCTTATTACGATAGGTTACTTTTCGTTTTATCCAAGCCAGACGACACCCCTGCACCGGCCACACAGCCAAGGATGATGCTAGCCGTTTCAAGTATGTTTCGGTACCACGCACTAAGGTCCAAAATCAACTCAACTCGGAAGCTTGCATACAGCAAGTAAATCAATAGTGCTATAAATATGACACTGACTATTGTTGCGAGAGTAAAACCGACTTGCTTCTTAAATTTTGGAACTACCCAAGCGGTGACACCTACAAACATGGACGCTCCAAAGATGCGAGTAGTAAGGATCATGTACGTTCCGCTTATCGGCATACCTGCCATGTCCTGAGATTCCCAAAACACGGCAACCTCTTCGAAGCCATGGGCAATGCTGAACGTGAAAGCTAAGAACATTTGCGCAGCAAACGCTGCTAAAACACCCAAAGGAAGTGCAACAATCCAGCGAAATAGATTAATCACTGAGCAAACAGGCCGTGACCGTTGTTTAAGGCGGCCACGCGTTCGTTATCACGCACAAGTTTGTGCCACTTTTTTACCAAGTTTCTTGCTCCCCCCACCGGACCTAATTTAGGTGCTGATATATTACGGCTTACTCAAATTTGTAGTAGTCTATATCACCGATGCTCTGAGTGGCGCCACTAGTACCATCATTGAAGTTGTGGAACGTGGTGTTACCAATGCTTTGAGAGGTTCCGAAGGTGCCATCAGTATAGTTGTGGAATGTTGTTTCTCCGATCCTCTGCGATGTCCCGTATAAACCGTCACTGTAATTGTGGAAAATAGTGTCCCCGATATTCTGAGAAGTACCACTGGTTCCGTCGCTAAAACTATGAAAGGTAGTACCTCCGATATTCTGTGAAGTACCGGACGTACCATCTGAACAGCTATAAAAAGTCGTATTACCAATAGTATTTGCTGTGCAATTCGCTATAGCAGGATTAGCGGTAACAAACGCGCAAAACACTAAAAATGCCGTAATAGCTTTGTTCATCTTTGGTCCCCGGTATTCAGGTAAATATCACAATAACTTAGTTTGGCAACCAAACAATTTCTTGCATTGGCCAGTCGGCGTACATACAGCGCATACCCGATATGTGGTTAGGGTGCATATCTCGACACAGATACATAGTCGGCTCTTTTGTTGTGGCACTCGTGCGCGAGACGCTTAGATAGGTTCGCAAGAGCTTGTATGTCAGGCCTATTAGTGAAAAGAGAGAATGGGCGGCTAGAAATGACCCCAGATGGCTTATTGAATTTAGTGGGATTACGATTCCATTCCGAATGCGCGAGAGCTTGATTTCTAAGTTTCCTACACTCGTCGTGGAGATTTCGTTCTTGCTCAGATAGGGATAGTGTAGCGAAGTCTTCGAGTGTCAATCGCTGAACAGCGGGGGGATCCTTTGATCTTTCATTAGTAGAAAATGGTCTGCAATAACACATGATCGCTGCAAAGATGAGCGCTTCGTGCTCTAGCGTGTTCGCACAGTGGCGAGCGGCCCCTTCGGCATATTCCGCCGCCTTATCAAAATCGAACAAAGCAATTGAGTACCGGTTGAATTGCGGTTCTGTCATCATCGGTGTCACCTTAACATTTTCATTAACTAAGCCCCAAATACCTCAATGGTCGCACTTAGCTGCATAGCGTAACGTCAGCCAATGCTACACGGCACTCTAAGTCAACGTGACACCATACCTGGACTCAGATACCTCTTCTCCTCGCTTACATCGTTAGGTCAATTCTCTTACTTTTAAAACATGATTCTGCACTGCGATCTCATATATTTGCGAGTTCTGCAATGATGCTTCGAGAACCCCTTTTGCTGCTTGCTTTTGCACTTGCGGGAACATGTAGAGAGCTATAAGCAAGACAGCTACTCCCGCCCACCAAGGTGCAAAAAAGAATAGCGCCAAGCCGACCAATATACTTCCAAATGCAACGGCTCTTATATTCGCTTGCTTGGTTCTCAGTTTTTGAGGCATCACACCTTGCTTCTCATACATAAATCCCGCCTTGTTTCGATCAATATCCACAGCTATTTCATTTGCCTTGTACTTATCCATAAATATGGAATGCTCCATTGTTTACCCCCTGTTTTATTGAGTTGAGAAAAAAAGATAAACCTTTTATCGCTTTATTTCTACTCCTTTAAGGGGCTGGCGTCAAAGAACTCTGAATCACTGAGCGCATCAATAGGTTCGTGTGTCGTTTGATTTGTGTTGTCGGCTTCGATTTGGAGGTTAACGACTAAATAAATGACTGCTGCTGCGAAGTGACCTTTGACATCGTCATACGGAGCGTTGAGTAAGTCCGTTACTGGCCCCTCGACACTTAATTCCGTGATTACATTTCGCACACGATGCTCTACGGCGTTTTGATCGAATGTGAAGCCAGTTTCGTGAGCAGCAAGATTTCGAATCTCGCGTATCCAATCTAGCGCCTTCCGAGTTCCTTCGGATATTAGATTTAATCTGCGCGCTACTTCGATACGCGCGGAAAAGGACTCTAACGAACCCAAGCGACCAAACAACCGATCTCTTTTCGGATTTTGGGGAGCTAAAAAATACTTTTCGAGAAGAGTCTTAAGACGATCATCCAGTAGGGCCCCGGCAAGAACTGCACATGAAAGATCGCTTCCCGAAAAATCCTTATTCAGCCCGTGATTGTTCAGATCATCAAGCCACTTTCCCCCAAACTCACAAGACATTGTTTTTTCTTCTCCTACAAATCTGTTTCAATATAAGGCACCGTGTTTTTCTGCCAGGCTAATCCTCCATATGCCGCCACTGATTCGCGTTGCTGCAATCATTGAAACGTGTGTGAACAGGCCACAGACTTGCCACTCATCTCGTCGGCGCGGGTGGTATTCACTAACCATGTTTGGCCATAATTACCCATAGTTTTGTCTACAGCTAGTACCTCTTACTTGAACTGGTCAGTAGCTATTTCATCATTGCATCGCATTGTATGACGCAATATAGCCCATCTAGTCACAAACCTACTCCAATCGATCAACCCGTCCCAAGCGATGTGAACGGGTTAGGTGATTAATTCAACAATCGGCTCACGATAGCGCGGGTCACTACGCAAGAATTGGGTAGTGACCCGCGCGTCAAAGGTAGACGGCGTGCGGGGTTGAATACCGGTTTTCGAAGTGATAAGGGAATGACGCAGGCTAGAAACGGGATTCTGTGCCTGCGGTGTTCCACAGCGTTGGGACGGGTTAGCGCATCGTGGCCCGGAATACGGGTGTAAACTGCATCACCTGAAGTAAGACCGATTTGTTGGGCCGGTACTGCATCCGGATAAGCACTTGATGGGTCATTAGCCGATTGACTCGTTCGGCGATGGCGTCATCAGGGGCCGAAGCAGCAAGACACCGATACGCTCATTGAGAACCGGTGTCGGGTTTGGATCTCTCCCAAATCATGAGCCGACCGATCTTGGTTTATCCAAGATCGGAATATCCACCGCGGGTTCGCCCGTCCAGGTGCATCGAAGGCAGTCATCTCGGTGCACCGATATTCCCGAATCAGGTGATGCTGGGGCATTTTATCCCCGGCCCGGAAACCGGACCTGGTTCAACTCCTTTCGTCACAGCGAGCGTGCGTGGTAGTGGCATCTGCATGCAACGCACGTCTCCCGACGGACACTGCGCGATCCGGTCTATGGCAGGTGAACCGAGGATCGCCGGTGGACCACGCGAGGACGGGACGACACCTAAATCTTCCGTTTTAGTTATTTATCGAAGGAGGTGAGTCCAATTCATGAGCAAGACGTCTTCGACGATACACGCTGCTACGGTGAGCGGATGCGTCCGCCCACTGTGCCAATGCCGTAAGGGCCCGGCTGACAGTGCGTGATCAGCCGTAAAAATCCGTCATGCGTCCGGGGGCTATGCCCGGGCACCAGCGTACTGCGGTGCGGTGGGGGCGGATAAACACTAACCCGCGTTAACACGCAGCCAGATGCCCTGTCGTGGCGCAAATGATACGGAACAACACGACGAATGATGTACCACATAGCCAAACAGCGGTCATGGCAAAACGCTTTGACCTGTAACAGACAGATATGGAGTTGTGATATCGATGTGAGATTAGGCATGAATAAACCGCCTCATCTGTTGCCGCGCTTGATTCGATTTCGCGATGCACCGGCATATCTCGGTATGGACCGTAATCGTTTTAATCGTGAGGTACGCCCTTACCTCACCGAGATACCCATCGGCTCTCAAGGCATCGCTTTCGACCGACTTGATTTGGACGCCTGGGTGGATCAGTATAAACACCGCAACGGGCGTCCCGCCTCAACATCTGGAGGTACATTATGGGACGCAGAAAGACACCGGGGCTCCGGAATCGCAAGGGAATCTGGCATATCGAAAAACAGGTCCTCGGAACAACGATTCATGAGAGCACTGGCACGAGCGACCTCAAGCAAGCCGAGCTGATACTGGCTCAGCGCATTGAGGCCATACGGCAAGTCAAGGTATTCGGAGCGCGCAGGGTTCCGACTTTTCGCGAAGCGGCAACAAGGCTTTTGGAAGAGAACCTGCACTTGGCAAGTATTGGGGATTATGCCCAATACTTAAAACAAGTCGATCCTTATATCGGCGACTTACCGTTAAACCAGGTACACCTAGGCACGTTGCGGCCTTATATCGAGGCGAGGCAACGTGACGGTGTCAAGAACCGCACCATCAATATGACATTGAGTGTGGTGCGGCGTGTTTTGAATCTATCGGCAAGATTATGGCGCGATGAACAAGGACGACCATGGCTAGACTCGACACCGTTGATTCAGATGCTACCGATAACGGATGCACGCAAACCGTATCCGTTATCATGGGACGAACAGCAGCGGCTGTTTCAGGCATTGCCAATTCATCTTGCCAGGATGTGTTTGTTCAAGGTGAACACCGGCTGTAGGGAACAGGAAGTATGTCTGCTGCAATGGGACTGGGAAGTCCAGGTGCCGGAATTGAATACTTCGGTGTTCATTATTCCGGGTGAAGTGGTGAAAAACCGTGAGGATCGATTAGTGGTATTGAATCGGGTAGCGAAGTCGATTGTTGAAGAGATGCGTGGGCAACATACAACGCACGTTTTTTCCTATCGCAATCTCCCGATGAAGCGAGTCAATAACAGCGCATGGAAGCATATCCGCCGCGAAGTGGGACTACCGCATGTTCGGATACACGATCTAAAACACACGTTCGGTCGTCGACTTCGTGCTGCAGGCGTACCGCTTGAGACGCGAAAGGTGTTACTCGGTCATCGTAACGGTGATATCACCACACATTACTCGGCGCCCGAATTGGAAGAGTTGATCGAGGCTGCAAATCGCGTTTGCCGGGAAAAGTCCGGCAAAACTCCGGCACTGGTGCTATTAGATCAAAAGGTAATCAACCAATGAGCTTAGATAACTTTTTGATTGATTTGGCTTTTATTGGTGGGCCGTGTAGGGCTCGAACCTACGACCCGCTGATTAAGAGTCAGCTGCTCTGCCAACTGAGCTAACGGCCCTGCTCAACAAACCGCCTCTAGATATATCATCGTGAACTTAATACCACATGTCAATACTATCAATTGAAAAAAAAGATATCCAATTAGTCATGAAAGTTCGAGTGAAATTAGTTCCTATCTATGGTTTTGTTCAGCTTTGTATTAGACATCATGTCTAATACAAAGCTCTCTTAATTCTAACAATATCCATCCATTTTGGAACCTAAAAGAGGTGTGGTGATTATGAAAATCCGAGTGTTATAACGTCGGAAGTTGCAGAACGAGATTATTTAAATCATCCAAATCAGTGTGTAGGTAAGTAGCTGTCGTGGTTATTTCACGATGCCCAAAAAGCTGTTGAACGAGACAAAGAGCTATAGGTGCAGAACCGCTATGCATGCTTTTCTTTAGAAGATGTGTGCCAACACTATGACGAATACGATGCGCAGAGACTTTAATCCCGGTTAAATTCTTTAAGCGAACGAAGAATCCAGTGAGTTGATCTTTCGTTAATCGATTACCAGAATATCGAGGATTGAAAAAAGTCACGTTAAAAACCTGTTCATGATCTTTAATAGATCCACACGCGGTGATTGTCTTTCTTCTTAATTCAATTATCCGTTTGTGTAATTCGGGGTGAATGGGTATATCCCAAGAAAGGTGCGTCTTACTCAGTTCACTGACCAATTTGATGCGATTGAATTGTAGATCAATATCTTTCCAAACCAGAGTTATTGTCAAATCTGGTGTATGAACGAATTGGATTAAGCGGCGATCTGATGGTTTGAAGTGAGCTCGATTCCGTCTACAAATTTGATTCCGTCAATCACTTTGGCTAGATAATTAAAGCCGCGTAGTCGACGCCAGTTCTTCTCGGCACATTGTCCTAATTTGAACATCATGTGCAACATACCATCTCGAGTCAAACAGCCCTTGGAGCGTTTGGTTCGGTGTCGGATGGTTCCAAATGTCGACTCAATAGGGTTGGTGGTTCGCAAGCTCTGCCAGTGTTGAGCAGGGAAGTCATAAAATGACATCAGTTCGGGATGATCTTTTTCTAAACACTGCGTGGCCTTGGGATATTTAGGCTCATAGGTTTGGATGAACGTGGTGAAAGCGCTTTCAGCTTGTGCTTTCGTCGGTGCTTGCCAGATGTCCTGTAAGGATTGTTTGGCTTTAGGCTGAAGCGATTTAGGCAAACAATTGAGCACATTCATGCTCTTATGCATCCAGCAGCGTTGGTGACGAGTGTCAGGATAAATTTCATCCAACGCCGACCAAAACCCCATGGCCCCATCACCAATGGCTAACTGCGGCGCACCCATTCCCCTGGACTTCAGGTTGAGTAATACCTCGCGCCAACTCTGCGTCGATTCGCGCACACCATCGTCTATCGCCAAAAACCGTTTCTGGCCCCGTTCATTGACACCAATAATAACCAGGGCGCAGAGTTTGGCTTGCTCTGCCCTAAGACCACTGTAGACGCCGTCAGCCCAGATATAGACCCAACCCTCCTTGGACAAATCATCTTTACGAAAGGCTTCATATTCTGAAGCCCACACTTGTTTCAGGCGCGACACCGTACTCGCCGATAACCCCTGTGCATCCGCCCCCACCAGCGCTTGTAAGGCCTGCGACATCTCGCCACTCGATACCCCTTTCAAATACAACCACGGTAAAGCCGCTTCCAGCGATCGGGTCTTACGAATATAGGGAGGAACCAACGCGGATCGAAAGGTGACCGGTTCACCACCTCTGGAGCGAACCTTGGGTATCTGCACCGTCACCGGTCCAATTCCCGTTTGAATTGCTCGGGTGGGTTGGTAACCATTACGCACAACAGCCGCTTTGCCATCGGCGGTGTGTTGTTCAGAGAATTTATCGATAAACTCCATCATTTCTGCCTCGACCGCTGTATGGATCAATTGCTGCGCCCCGCTCTGCAGTAGCGCCGTCAGCTGATCGGTAAAACTACCTCGATCTTCAAGTGAAATAACGTTACTCTTACTCATGAGTGGCGTATCCTCGTTTGATTAAATTAAAGTTCAGCAACTTCAAATTAATCAGATACGCCGCTTTTCTTCAACTTCCTAAACACCAGATTCAGTTATAACTCTCCAAACCAGGCCTACCAATTGACTGCGTCTTATGCCTGTGTAATAGAGTGTTTGTAACACGGTTGTCCAGAACCAGGCAGGTTCGGGTGCCCGTGAAGAGGTTTGAAAAAAATGAATCAGTTCTCGAATCTGAGATTCATTCAGGACTTTTTTAATAGGCTTTCCATTTCTGGCCTTCAAATTTGGATCAGCACATGGATTGGTCTCCATGTAGCACATTTTCACAGCAAAATTGAACAACGCTTTTAAATGTCGGAAGTAATTGTTCCAGGTAACGGGTTTCGCACGGGAAAGCGTTAGAGATCGAAATGCGATGATGTGATCGGTTGATAACTCCGCAATATCGATGTTTGGCAGATTTATCCCGTCAATAAATAATGTCCCGATTTTCTGATAATTGATGATGGTTGCGGGTCGCAACACTTTGTACTCTGTATAACGTTCTACGAGTTGGGGTACTGTGATATGATTTAACGTCATTGTTTTATTCCTCCGCTTAAAAAGGTGATATCCAAACCACCAGCCCGCGTGGCGAATGCTATCAGGAATCCATGATGAAATTCACTACCAGCGAATGCATTCCATCAAGCTGGGGTTATTGACCATCAAGGCAGGAACAAATAACGATGGCCAATGTTATCTTTTTATCATTGCCTAAGTTAGCCATGTCTTGTCTGAGATCAAGTCAACCTAGAAAAGCCACTATTGCTGATAAAGGAGTCTGGCCAGTATTGCCGGTAAAAACATTATTAAATCCTATCCATCGACAAACCTGTATTACAGGAATCTATCAAGCCAGCCATACCAATCAACGTTACTTCGACTGTTTATATCGGCCTGCATTGAATGCATTTGCACGGCTAGTACAACAGCTCCCGGCCTCAGAAGTTGATCATCATGCCGCTCCTGGAGGGTTGCTGGATCATGCTCTGGAATCCACGCTGAATGCTTTACAAATCCGGCGCGCTCATATGTTGCCAGCTGATGCTCCCCCAGAAGACGTCAGCCGAAATGAAGCGCTATGGACATATGCAGTTTTCGCGGCAACTTTATTACACGATGTCGGCAAAATTGCAGTTGACCAGCAGATCACCCTACATGATCGACGAAAAAGGCCGTTATCCGAATCCTGGTCGCCGTTTACCGGTTATATGGATCAGCTGGGGCGCTGGTATGCCGTGGAATTCCGTCGTGACCGGGATTATGCTTTGCATCAACGAACGGCGGCCCTACTTGTTCCCAAGATTCTCCCAGCAGAAGGTTTAGCCTGGTTGAATACCAATATCGAAGTGTTTGCCGCATTCAGTGCTGCTATTACCGGTCATCCAGATGAAGCCGGCGTACTGGGGCAGATCGTTTCTGAAGCTGATCAGCTATCTGTAGCCCGTAATAAGGGGGCCATCCATGGAATGGGGCAGGGAACCTATATGGCGGCTCGTACCAAGCCCCTGCATGAAAAGCTGCTTACAGCCTTGCGTATACAATTAGACCGCAATGAATTGGCCCTCAATCGGCCGGGCGCGGCCGGCTGGCTGACCGATGAGGGTTTGTGGATGATGGGCACGCGTACCGTCAGTACATTGCGTCAGCATTTGACTGAGGAGGGTCACAGTGGTGTTCCCTCATCGAATTCACGCCTATTCGATATCCTGATGCAACATGGCATGGTCATTGCCAATGAGAACGATCAGGCCATCTGGCGTATCCGGGTGACACAAGCCGACTGGAAACCGAATCCATTTACCGTATTACGATTCCGGCCGGAGAAGATATGGCCACTGGTGGATCACAGGCCGTTTGTTTTCAGTGGTCAGATCGAAATCGTGGCGAATCCTACAACAGAAGATGAAGAAATAAGCGGGACTGCCGAAAGTGAAAACCGCGTTGAATTGCCAACTCAGGTTCCGGGTAATCTGGACTGCCCAATTTCAGAGGAACCATCTCAATCAGAACCTAACCCGGATCACAAACTAGTGTACGGTCCCTGGCCTAGTACCAGCGATACGCAAAATACAACAAGCAGCAGTGATTTAAATCGGCTACACCGGAATCCCGGCACGCTGACTAACGATCAACCAACCTATTCACCAACTCAAAATACGATCAACGACAATCAATCGAAGGGCCGGGTTTTCTACGACTGGCTGATCCAGGGTTTGCAACAAGGCCGCATCCAATATAACCATGTCGATGCCGTAGTCCATGTGGTGGAGGAAGGGGTGTTGCTGGTCAGCCCGGAGATATTCCGTCAGTTTCTCAAACAATTTCCGGAATACGAATCCTGGAACAATGTCCAGAAACAGGCACAACGATTACGACTCAACCATAAGACGCCGGAAGGTACGAATATCCACACCTATAAGGTGACCGGTGATAATCGGCGACCAAGCTTGCTCAAGGGATTTCTGATTACCGATACAGCCATGTTGTTTGGAGAAAAAATACCCAAACCCAATCCGTATCTGAAGACAACGTAAAATAAGGGAAGTGATCAATTGATTGCCTTTTCAATTTTAAATCCCTTTCCCTTTGCCGCAATCCGCCTATTACTAAGGATTGCGGCGGCCCTTTCGGGCAAGGCTTTGCCATTAATGATTTCCCTACCAAACATGCCGTTTATATGTCCATCTAAAAATATTTGAATATGATTGGATAAGATGCCTTTGGCATTAAATTCCAGATCCTTATCTTGGGCATTTTAAATTCTCATTAGTGATGAGATAGATGGTTTTGAATCGCCACGGGTTTACCGGAGACCGTTTCGTTTGAGTCAAGCCCCCATGGCTTGACCGATTTCTTGACGATGATACGCCAATTCTTTCTCTGCCGGTGGAATATTGCCAATGGGCTCCAAAAGCCGCTGGTGATTGAACCAGTCGACCCATTCCAGGGTGGCATATTCAACCGTGTCATTATTGCGCCAAGGGCCTTGCCGTCGAATCACTTTCGGTTTTATATAAACCAATCACGGATTTGGCTAAGGCATTGTCGTAAGAATCACCGACACGGCCCACCGAGGATTCGATAGCGGCTTCTCTCAAGCGCTCGGTGTAACGGATGGAAAGATATTGGCTACCGGCATCACTGTGGTGAATAAGCCCGTTGGGGGCTTGGCGTGACCACAGCGCCTGTTCCAGGGCATCCAGTGCCAGATCGGTCTTCAACGAGGTGGAGACCCGCCAGCCGACGATGAAACGGGCGTAGATATCGATAATGAAAGCGACATAGACAAAACCCGCCCAGGTGGCCACGTAGCTCAAATCAGCGACCCACAGCTGATTGGGACAGGTGGCCATGAATTGACGCTTGACGCGGTCCGGCGGACGATCCTGGGATTCATCGGAAACGGTCGTCTTTCGCTTGGCGCCACGCCTGACTCCTTGGATTTTCAGCCCATGCATCAACCGCTCGACCGCACCACGGCCGACTTCGATCCCTTCGCGCTTCAATTGACGCCACACCTTGCGTGCTCCGTAGACACGAAAGTTCGCCTCCCAGACACGCCGTATCTCGCCCTTCAGCTCGTTGTCCCGTTTGACCCGAGGCGGTAGCCGGGAAGGATCAGCTTGACGGGCCTTGGTCTCATAATACGTCGACGGGGCAATCGGTAACTGCGCACAGACCGGCTCGACTCCGTACTCAGCTCGCTGTGCGTCGATAAAGGTAATCATTTCTGGGGTCGACGGTCGAGCTCAGCCTGGGCGAAAAAAGCCGAGGCCTTGCGTAATATCTCATTCGCTCGCTTTAACTCCCGGTTCTCACGTTCCAGCGCCTTGAGACGTTCGCGATCCGCTGTAGTCTATCCTTCGCGTAAACCTTGATCTCGCTCATGTTGACGTACCCATTTACGCAAGGTCTCTGCGGTACAACCCACCTTCGGTGCAATCGATCCAATCGCTGCCCACTGCGAGGTATGTTCTGATTGTTGGTCCAATACCATGCGAACCGCTCGTTCCCGGACTTCCGGGGAATATCTTGTGCTCTTGTTCATCACTCAATTCTTTCATGGAACAGATAAAGCACAGGCTTTTTATGCGGCGGTTTCTGTGAGGGTCATTCCCAAGCGATGTGCACGACGCTGAAGATTTTTGAATTCTCTTTCACGGCGATGTTGTTCAAAGGTTTCAATACCTCGGTCCACATACTCTTCACCACGAGTCAGCATGGCGTAAATCAAGCGGGCAAGTTGATGAGCGGTCGCATTATTAGCGCGCGCGGCGTCGAGTCGGGTGAGTCGAGCTCGGTGTGCGGCGCCAATGTAGGACTTGTTGTTGCGCGCCGACGCAGCGGCCATCCGAAGTGCTTGGCCCACTCGGTTGACGCGCTTCGGTGGTGCACCGCTTAATTTACGATCACCGCTGATGCGTGTCCCGGGCGCTAGCGTCAGCCAGGAGCAAAAATGCTCACGAGTCGGAAATCGGTGCAAATCCGGACCGATTTCACTGTCAACCACCAGCGCAGTCTCTACCTCAATCATCGGAATCGCTGTTAGATCAACACCCAGCATTGCACGTAACGCGCCTTTCAGAATTCTGTCATTACGTTTCGATTCCAGCTAAACCGTGTTTTTGTTATCGTCGGCAGTAGCAAGCGATCGCAGCACCACTCGTATACGCCGTTCCACCGTATCGATCTGTGCCCGGAAGAAATCAAAACGGGCAAGCGCTTGCTCGAGTGCGAACAAATGTTCATCTCGCCAGTTGCCCTGCAATGCGCGAGCAATCGTCGCTTCATCGGCTTTTACTCGATAATTGGGGTATTTAGCCAGCTGCGTACCGTCGTGTTCGCTAGCAACGATCGCACGCAATATCGTGAGCCCAGTTTTTCCGGTGATATCGCTCAGGACGCTGTCGAGTTGTATGTTCATTTCCGTTAGCGCCTTTTGCATGTGTTGAATGGATCGGGCGGTGTCTTTGTGAAGGCGATCGCGTTGTCGCACATAAGCCCTGAGCTCACAGACGGCGTCAGCGGGGCGGAATGCGCCACGAAGCAGACCGTAGCTCATTAACTGCCAAATCCACTCACAGTCAAATACATCACTCTTCCTCCCTCTCACATGTTTCGTCGCACGAGGATTGACCAAGTGCACTTCGAGTCCTCTTCGATCCAGAACCTCGCACAGCGGAATCCAATACACACCTGTCGATTCCATCGCCACGATCTTTACACCGCACTCGCCTAGCCAGTCCGCTAGAGTCTCTAGGTCACTTGTGAACGAACCGAAATGACGAACTGCCTGTTCGCTCCTGGCCGGGTCAACAGCCGCATATGTTTGCGCTTGCCGACATCTATTCCCGCACAATCTGGGGATACGATCCGTAGCCGTTTCGTCTTTCGTTTGCCTGCCACATTACCCTCCGGTGCACAATCAATTTGGATTCAGGTGCGGCTAGCGAAACTGTGGCAATGATTCACTCTTTCATTCGAGGTCGGGGCAACGCCCACGCCATCAGCGACTACACGTTGATTACAGTTCAGGTCAAGCTCTCAATCGGGTGCTCGTGACACAAGTGAATAGAAGACCTCGCACTAGCCACGGTGCTAGTTATACGCGATGTTTTTTCCCTGTTCCCGTCGTGACAGCGCGACGCCCGAAGTCGTGGGCCGCTCTCAAGTAATTGAGTCTCCGGGAAAGTCGGGGCGGTTCATTTTGATATTGACGCTCACATTGGTTAAGCTTAACTCTCCCCAGAGTATTTCCTTAATATGGGAGTTGCAAAACGGTTAAATCCAGATTTTTGAAATTTCCAATCTAAAAACCGCAAGTTATACATGAGTATTGTACCAAATGAGGAGCCAATGCTGGCAGTTCACCTCCACCCGTAGTTAATCACTGATAAGTGGAATGACCTCATTCAAAGAATTTTACTGTACAACGAGGCTATAAAATGAAATCCGCCAGATGCCTAAAGTGGATGCGCATCGCTGGGATAATAATCTTGATTTTTTGGGAATGATATTATATCGCATGAAACTATTTTACGCGGCCACCTACATAGTAACTGTAGTTCTTTTCGGTACGAATGGTTGCAGAACCGCTACTTTTGAGAATAGATCTATGGCAAGTGAAATTTTAATTGAGTGGAGTAAGTTGCAGAGTAGCGCGATTGAGTCCACGTCCGCAGAGATTATTGTCTTTGATGATGGACGCGTATCATTAAGTGAACGCTTGGGTGGAGGTGAGCATCAGTTGACCACTGAGCAACTCGATGAATTACGTACCTATATTTTCGAAGAGCAACAATTAACAAAGATCAACGAACAGGATATAAACCGTGAAGTGGAGGTAGCTATCGCAACCAAAACGTCAGAAGCGAGCCCAAAAGCTACATTCGTAAGTCAGTCACAAGTACATTCAGGTACGACGTTGATTCGCTCCAATTTAGGGGGAAACGAACACATAGTGCGCCATGGTGACTTAGTTGGTAATGCTCAAGCATTTCCTGATATCGAAAATCTACAGCGTCTAAGGTTAATTGAGCTCAAACTACTAGAACTTGCAAAGACACTAACCCTCATACAATAAATAAGGTGGGCGAGTTGGCCCACCACCTATTGGAGTCAATTGCGATTAAGGAGTATTTATCATCGCTGCCGCTGGTACGATAACTGGTTTTATTCTCTCGATCGCACAGGTGTCTACTGCATCACGTGTTCCGAATAAACCAATTTCGGCAATTCGTAGCATGCTTGGAAGGGTGTACCCATTTGCTGACGAATAGTCGACCTGATAACCCATATCTTCAAAACAACCTACTGACATGCGGCTTAGTGGGCGAACCGCACCGCTAAGAAAACCGGTTAGAAGCTCATCCCCGAATACAGCCTCTCGCCAGTGACCATCTCGAGTACCAGGGCCACCGGTATTTGCGACGGGTACGGGTGTTGGTGTATCGCCGTTTGCGGGATCTGCTTGATTTCTCAATTGACCGTACTCTCGCATCGCACTAGCACCGACAAACGTTGGGTCAATAGCCCCTTCGCCCACTAGAAGTCCCAAGAAATCCTGACTCCAGATTGTTCCAATACCGAGTACGTGACCCATTTCGTGCAGGATAACGTCCTCTAGTGATCCGTCTAATTCCATTCGGTCTAAATCCGCTGTGTCAAACGACATAATACCCTTTATCGGTAAATGCGAACTTGGTCGGATGTAACGGGGACCTGCTTGACCGAGGATGTTACCAGGGCCATCAATTGGTGTACCTTGTGCTTCGATCAACACATCGTCGATCAGTTCTCCATCAATCATGACAGGCGGTACGTCGCCCACAATGATTTCAGACCATCTTGCTGCCGCATTTGCAAAGGCTACTTGTTGAGCAGGTGACAATCCGCCTAAAAACCTGATTTCCACATTAAACGCCGCAGGTGCAACAGCATCGGTATTCAACCCCAGAGTCCAGCGATTGAGCGCACCACCGTCCTGGTGTGCATTGTCTTCAATACGCAACGTCCACGTTCCCTGTGCGACATTTCCGTTCAGAGCCGTAAGATTGCCTTCTGGTCGAAACGCACCGCGAAAAGGTGCGCTTGCACCCTCTATTGAGTTTGGAGCATCAGCTCGAAATATTGTACCTTGGAAATCGTCTCGATTACCTCCTTCTCGACCCACCAGCAACACCTCAGTTCCTTCAGGACTGACAATATATATATCAAGATCACCCGTCCATGTGTGTGTTATATCAACAACCACTTGCACATCCTCGACCTTCGCACCTGGTAACTCGCTTACCTCAATGACGGACTGTATCGTGTTTGGTGGTCCGGCTTCAATTTGGACTGGTTGTTGATTTACGAATTCGTGTCTCATTTGTGTTTCTCCTTATTCAAAAGACAACTAACCTTTTGTTGTCAAATATGTGATGGATCACAAAATTTAAAGCATAAATAAAAATTTAGCGGGCAAGCAGCATAAAAATTCCACTCCATTTTAAACGCGGTTTTCACGAAGATCATATTCAGATGTCTTCCTCTGTAATTCGATTGGACCACGGAAAGGATCAGATGGCGAATGACCAGTCGAGAGTCTTTCCTGTATTTTGATGTATGGCAAAAAAACACTTGGATTCCTTCACGGATTATCAGATACGTCATTCACAGATGCCACTGTAATCTGTGGGCGTCCCTGGTATTCCGAGAACTGTCCACTAAGATAAGTATAACCGCGTCTCGGCTTTGTTGCGTCCCCAGGCAAGTACCTTGTGGTTAACAAGTCAAGAATTTGCTCACCGTTGCCGGCATCCGTGTTTCTGATGAATACATCGAATGGCCGTTCCTGGGATCCGACGCGGATTAAACCGTGGCGCCCACCCACTCTTGTCAAATCCCTAAGATCGACAAAAGCTCGGCTTTCTTGATTGTTTTGGGCCAACTGCACAACATCATCGTAGTCTATCCGCCAATCCAAAACTTCGCCTGGTTGACCCACCCTAAACTCCCGGTAGTGCTGAACAACATGCGCTCTCATTTCCCACCACACAGCAAGCATGGCGTAGTTCCTAAATTCGACGCCACCATTGGTTGTCGGATCCCATATCCCTTTTCTTTTGATCTGCGCGTTCTTCTCGGCTAGCGCGTATCTCTGATGATTTTCGTCATACATCGCATAACCGTACTTTACGAAATAAGGACTGAACCCTTCACGGATCATGTGTTCCTGATAATCTGTGCCATCGGACAGATATACATATGCTAATGGACGGTCGTAGTTACCGCGGTGAATGCGCCAACATTCGTCGAATGGCTCCTTCCCCGGGAACTCCAAGGTGACCGTATCGCCGGATTGAAATAGGCGTTCCGCTTCGGCTTTAGCCACATGTCCGAACGGTGTTTCCGGTTTAGAACCACTAGGCCTCGATTCCTCCGTATCGAGACTGAGGATGCGGATGTTTTCGTTTCCGTCCGGAGTCGTTACTTTAATGGTATCGCCGTCTACGATGTTGACAACCTGAACATCCACTCTTGTGCCTGGCATGGAATTCCTCCCTTGATTCAACAAGCCTAAAGCTAATCTTAGTTAATCGATGCCATCACTTTCTGTGAGAAATTCCACAAATAAGTAGCATTTAAGGTTCTAAAATGAATAAATAACCTGTCTCCATTGAGCGGAGCTAGCTTTTGAAAGAGGATCATCAACAGTTGTTTCCCTGGTTTATAACAAAGCAATTTCCTTGCGAAGGAATGATTACCAAGTTCCAACAACATTTATCCCTACTTCTTAATCACGAAGAAGTACAACAGCAACAGGAGGATGATGAGCAGGATCAGCCACCAGTATTTCAGGATGAGCTCGAGGATTCCTGGCGCCTGACCCGCGTCGACGGAGCCGACCTCGTATTTGCCGAACGCAATGGTCGGTGAGCAGTCGCTCGCCTGATTGCATCCGATTTCGACGCTGTAGCTGCCGTCGAGGTTGTCTACGACGTCATCGAGCTGCACGCCGTCAAAGCCCGTGACCCTGAAGCCAAATGCCTTACCGGGCCCCAAGCGGTTGCCGAGCGCGTCGACCGGTCTGACGGTGATGACCGAGCAACCGCCCGGGAAATCGCCGCATTCGGGCAGCGCAGTTACCACCACGGTTGCGAGAGTTGCCGCGCTGGCCGGCACGACCGGCACGTTGTAGGTCTGCGAGCGCGTCCTCTTGATCGGACCGTTGGACGGTGCGTTAGCTTCCACCAGAAAGCGTATCTCGTACGTACCCTCAACAGCCGTATCCGTCATCTGTCCCGAGTAGACGCCCGGTGAAGACTCGGTCAGCTGGACGGTCGTCTGATTGCTCGCGAGGATCGCACCGAGCGCTTCGCTACGTAACGCCGGGTCCCGCAACATCTCATTGAATTTGAGGCCGGAACCTTGTATAGGATCCGGCAGCTGCCCCGGATCGGGCAGGTCGACCTTTGCATCGGACAGCACGTTGCCGAGACCCGAGTCTGGCCGGGTGACGACGGCGACGACAGCGCCCGCTGGAAGTCCTGTCACAGGTGCGCCGGCTTCCGTGATCTGCACTTGCAATGAGATCGGCTCGCCGACGCCTTCCGTCGGCTGTGAAACGGCAAACTCAGTCGCAAGAGAGCTATTGTCGACCAGCGTCAGGAACGAGTAGTCGAAGGTTTCCGCGACTTCGAATATTGGCCGGAAAACGAGCTCCCAGGTCCCTGCCGGATTGACGCAGTTGTTGGACGCATTGCAGAACGGGGCGCGCACCGTCAGATTAATGAAATCTGGGCCGCGGCGTACGTCCACGCTGCTTTGTCCGGCGGTGGAGACAACAAAGTCGACGCCGTCCTTGCGCAGCACCACGTCGCGTACGTCGTTGCCCGCCCGCGCCCATTTCAGGAGAAAGGTCGCGGCAACGTTGTCCGCGCCGAGATCCACCGACAACGTGGTCAGCGGCGGTTCGCCGCCCGAGCTCGTCAACCTGTTATTCTCCACGGCCACGGTCTCCAGCTTGTCACCCAGTAACGTCTGATTGAGGACATCAATCAAGTACTCAATCAGGAGTGAATTGTCAGGTTGTAGACTTGGCGCAAGGAAATAGAAGTTGCTGCAACCGACGTTTGCGATGTCGGCGATCGGGCCGAAGCCAGCTGGATCGTCCGCCACCATCGCAAACGGGCAGATATTGAAGGCGGCAGGACTCGTCTCCGTTTGCGGCGTCGCCAAGGTCTCGAAGGTAGGGCCAGGCTCGAATCTGAGCCTGAGCTCTGTCGAGTCCATCGGATTGAGCTCGATGAACGGACTACGATTCTGCGCACCGTCCGTGAAGAGCAGCAGCATGTTTCGGTGCGCCGCGTTCTCGAGCGGATCGTCCGGGTCCGATGGCCCACCGTTGACAACGGTCGCGACGCCTGCGCCGATGGAAGTCGATCCCCCGGGGTTGATGTTCATAGTGACTTCGTTGAGGGCGTTGCTGAGATTCGAAGCCGTCATCGGAACGTACACAGGCGCCCCGGCGTCACCAAAGGCTGTCACGATGTCCGCCGGGTCGTCGACGTCGTCATCGAACACGACCACTGCAAACTGATCGCCCATGAGCTTGTACGCGTCTGCGACGCTCGTGAACTGACCGAACGCCTGCTCCAGAACCGTCCAGCGATCCGGCTGGCAGACCGGTAAGGTTGGTGCTTGGTTCAACGCGCACTCCGGATGCGCGCTCGGGTTCGAAGACCACGCCATGCTACCGGACTTGTCGAGCACCACTGCCAAACGCACCGGCACGCGACCCACGGAGCTCGGCGTCGGGTCGGGCCCGATCACTGTGTCGCTGTCGAAGTTGGTAAACGTGTCCACCCCGGCACCAAGGTCGCTGATCGTGTAGCGGATCGTGTCACCGACCTCGAGTATGCCGAAGTAGCTAATGTGCACATCGGCAAAGGTGGTGCCCGGCGAGTCAATCCTGTAGAAGCAGACACTGGTCGGGTCGACGCCGGGCGGTACGGGCGGCGGCACCACGTTGCTTTCCGTGCAGGTGATCGCCGGTGCCGGCGCGCTTGCCGGGCGCAGCGTTACGCTCGACATACCGGTGCTCGATAGATTAACGACGGCAGTCGGGTTCGGCACAAAGCGTACGACAATTGTCTTGCCACTGTTTGGGTGTGCGATCAACGGTCCAAACGCTTCCCAGTCGTTGCCCGCGCCATTGAGTTTCGGCAACGACGTCGAGCTATTGGAGACGTCCGCCTCGACCGCCGCAAGCGCGGCCGGAGGCGACAGGAACAACAACATTGCCACTGACGCGGCAGCGATTTTGCGAATAGCCATGATTCAAGCCTCCTATATCTCGAATATCAGAAACTGACGATTGAGCTCGGTGGCGCTCGGATAGATGACCTGCAGGTTGCCGTCCGGATCGGTGACGGCGAGCGCGCCGCTGAGCGTCGGTGCGGCATCGAGCTGCCTGACCGCAAACACATCCGTGCCGAGCACGCGGCGCGCGCGCAGCACGCCGACGCCTGCCTCAGCAGACACCCAGAAGAGCCAATCGCCGCCCGCGGGGTCGCGCGCTGCCGCGAGTCCGACGAAGACATCCACCGGGGCGTCCGTGAGGGCCACGTAGGCGGGGTCCCACGCGCCGCCCGAGAATTGCTTGACCCGAATCGGCCAGTTTGGCGGACCGCCCGGATCGTGAATTGCGTAAAGACGGAAATCACCGCTCGGCAGCGCCGCCAGCGCAATCCCAAAAACCGCGGGCTCCGGCTCGGAGTCCGGCGCCGCCAGCACCTCGGGCGTCAACGCACCGCCGAGCTGAATGATGCGCGAGTGCAAGCTCACATTTGCACCGATGCGGCGCACCCAGACGACGAGGATCTCGCCTGCCGGGCTCGTTGCGGCCACCGGCGTATGGTTCTCGTCCGCCGCGGCCAGTGTGATTTCCGGCTCCCAGACCCCGCTGAAATGCCTGCGCGCGCGAACCTGGAAATTGCCGTCGAGCACCGAATAGATCGCCCACACGCTGCCGTCCGGTTGGCTCGCCATCGCGACACCGGATTGCGCCGTGCCCGGCAGAACAAACTGCGACGCCGGCGCGACGGGCCCCGCGGCGTCGACGTGCTGCACCATGAGCTCAAACGTCCCCGGCGCCGCACCGGGGACGACCCATCCAACCCACTGCGTGCCGTCCGCGGCAAACGTACTCGCCGGAAAGAGATATGGGGGCGAGGTCGAGTCGAGCAGACGCGGCCCGATCACGGCCGGCCGTCCATCGCCGAGGATCGCGTTGATGACCTCGCGCAGGGAGAACGGCAGCCGGGTGTTTCCGGTGGTATCCAACACGTATCCCGGCCCGAACGAATCGGCCATCAGCTGCTGGATGTCGAGGCTCGATTGCACGCGCAGCTGCCGCCGGCGCAGATCGGTCACATCGTCGGCATTGACAAGCGGATCCCCGCTTCTTCGTTCTATATGGGCAAGGGCGAGGTAGTGGTGGTCAGCGATATAGTCCGCGTCCCCTTGCTGCGGCGCCTCCGTTCCCTCCCGCACACGGATCGCGAACTCCTCGCGCCAACGCGCGGAGCTCTCCACGCCGAGGGCCGGGTGGATCAGCGAGGGTTCCTCGGTCGCCGTCAGAAGCCTGTGCCATACATCAACGAAGATCGTCCAGACACCATTGGCAACCGGCACTGCCAACGAAATCTGCGGCACACCGAGGGCCGCGGCTAATGCCGCTGAGCCGGGCTGCGAGTCGTGCAGCGGTTGATCGGAGAACATAAAACCGTTCGGGATCAAAATCAGCACTTGCAAGCCATTGACAAAGCAACGTCCGACGTTCTCGAGCGCGTCCGCCGCGGGCGGCGTGCCGGAGAGCACCTCGAAATCGTTCGCGAGCCCTGTTGCGACGATCCGAAACGCGTCGTCGTGGCCTTCGGGCGTGCCGTCGCCGAGGATCCACTTCAATGCGGACTGCGTTTCAAATCGGCGAATATCGCTTTCTTCGTTGATATCGGCGTCGACGAGCGGAACCTGCTGGCCGTACACCACCGACTTGTAGCCATTCAGCGCATCAAACGTTGAGGGAGTTATGACGGGCATGATTTACACCTCCAGAAGGTCATATCGCTAGAACACGAGCCAAATCGTTCGATCGAGCGTGCTCAAAGGATCTTTGGCGATCGCGGGATGCGTGACGTAGTCGATGAGTACGGGCGAGCCATCGAGCTCGGCAACCAGCCCGAACTCGCGCAGCGTCGCCGTCGTATGTGCTGCATCTGGCCATGGCGGCACACCCGGCGCTAAGCTCGCCACAATCTGCAGATTGTTCGTCGGAGTCGCACTCACGACGCCGCCCGTCAAGTAGTCGAGCTGCAGGTCGACAAGCGGCAGCAAAAAAGGGGCCGGATCGACCAACGCGGTCTGCGTGGTGGACGCTGGCGGCGGCGCGGGCATCGCATCCCAGGCGGGATCTCCGGCGCCGACCCGCAATCCCTGAATGCCGATGCTCCCCGTCGGCGCACCCCGCATGAAGCCCGCAAGCAAACGTCTACAGTCGTCGACGATCGCATTACTGCGTATCCCACTGTCCCAGATGACGTTGCCATCTCCATCGCGCAGCACATCGCGGAACACACCTTTGAGATGAATGGTTGGATAATCGGCCGGCATGTTGATCTCCTTGTTGCTCATAGCGGTGGCGGAAAGAACATTCGCCGCCGTGCGGTTGTCAGGTCGGTAAAGTCCACAGTGACGTGGCCGAGCGTGTTGGTGAGGAAGACCTCCCAGTTCGGTAAATCCGCAGCGAAGTTGTCCTGCAAACCTTCGTACCGCTCGATAAACGGATAGACGTCCTGGTAGCTTTCCTGTATGTCTGCGCCGGGCGGATAGACGAGTTCGATGAATATTGGCGGACCCACACGCACCACCACTCGCACGTTGATCGGCAGAAATCGCCGCAGCATCGCGAAGAGACGCTCCTGCTCAGCCGCACCCAACACCGTCCCACTGACGAGCTGATGCAGGTAGAGACCAACGGTGCCGCGCGTATACAAATCACCGTTGTCCAGCTGTGCCTCAACGGGGCTGCGAATGGGCTTTGCAGGTGTGTACGACAACATGTCCAGCCGCGTGTCACGCAGGCCGAGTCGCGCCGTGTCGGTCAACGCTACAGTTTGACTGCCCGTCTGCCGGGTCAACGTGCCCGGGTCCACCGAGCGAGAGCTCGACGGTGGCAGTGAAACGACGCGCTCCGGTCGCCGCGGCAGCGGGATCACGCGATTGTCGACCGGCGCCAAGGCGCGCGCGCCCAGAGTTCCGCGTGAGATAGTGCGGTCCGAGCGGTGCAGTAGCAGCACTTGTCCGGTGCTTAGTTCGGTCGGCGCGGGCCAGGTGTTTGCTTCTGCAGTATTCGTGACGGCGAGCGGCGGCGTTACCGCCCTCGTCGTGGGGTCGAGGGTCACCTCCCAGATGTCTACCCCGCCTGCGCGATTGGTCCGAAAAAACCAGCGAATGTCACCCGACGCAATCTGCACGCCGGCCGGCTCCCTGTCGGCGACTCCGGCGGGCGCCGCCACGAAGCTTGCTGCCGCCGACCAGAGGGTCGTGCCCGCATCGAAGACGCGATGCATCAGCATCCATTCATCGGCCGCGGTGCCGACGCCGATGCGTTGCGCCCATACGAGCCACAGGTTGCCGGTAGCCCCATCCACGACGGCATGGGGTTCTCGGTTACCGCCCGCACCCGCACCCAACGTCTCAGGCGGGCTCCATGCAACGCCATCCCAGCGCACGGTTTCAATATCCCAGCTGCCGTTGCGGTGTGCGGCATAGAAAAGCCATACGATACCGGCCGTATCGGTGACAGCTTGGAGATCCGCGAACCTACCGGGTGCCAGGGTGCCGATCGCCGCCGGCTCCCCGAACTCGACGCGGTCGCCCCAGTCGCCCTCGGCAACGCTCCCCGGTATTCCCAGCGCTTGCGCGGCGCGTGGATTCTCGAAATCGACCGCCAGCGCCATGTCACCCCCGGCCACATCGGTCTCGAAGAGGAGCGTCTGGTCCGGCTGGACCACCGCGGTTATGCCGGGTAGCCGCGCATTTACGACCGCGGCGACTTCAATGGCCGTGGCGGTGCTGATGTCGACGAAATCGGCACTGACGAACTCGACGCCCCGCGCGTCCGCCCAGGGCCCGTGAAACGTGAGGAGATCACCCGGGCGCAACGCAAACGGCGCCGGACGGGTTCCCCGGACACGGGCCGGCTGCGCTGCGGTAGGCACACCCAGATTAAAGAAGACTTCCGCCGCGGACGACTCCGGCGGGCTAACCCAGCTGCACAACAAGCGTTGATCCGGGAGCTGCGTGGCGCTGGGCTCGCCAGTGGAGGGGAAGTTTGCAGCCACTGCATGCGACGGGCCCCAGATGCCGCCACGCAGCAGGCGGTAGCGGATCTCGCGCCGCGGCTTAGAAAGCGAGAAGTGGACGCGACTGCGCTGCAGCCCTTCGACATCGACCGCGTGCGGTGTCGACGTCGGGGTCGCCGATCTGGGTTCGGTTGCGAATCGCGAATCCGGCCAGAATCCCCGCAGCGCTTCCTGGACGGCGATTTCGGTCGTCGCTTCGCGCGGCGCATAAGACGCATAAAACATCCAGCGGCGGGTAGGATCGGCGGCGTCGGTAACGAGCGAGAGCCGTCCCCGAGGCGCCGCTTCGATGGAAACAAGCTCGGCCGCGCGGCGTTCGACTTTAATACGCGAATCCACGCCCAGCGTATGCGAGACAAGCTCCAGGCGGCCGTCCGCACGCGCCGCCGCGGTCAACTCGGCACACAGCGCGTTGATGACGTCCGCGACTTCTGCAACCGATGCGAGGCTCATGTCCGCGAAATCGCGGCTTCTGAACACAATGCTGATCGGCGGCCGCCCGTCGATCGAGAAAGTAAACTGCTGCCCGTCGTGCAGGTTGAAGGGTTCTGCGATGCTGCCGATCAGCTCCGCGGGAGTCGAGCCTGCCCCGGATGCCGTGTCGTTGCCCGGTCCGAACCCCAACAGCAAACCTGCGTCGTCGCGGCTGCGCCAAACGCCGCCCGTGTCGAGCAGGGCGTAGTGATTGAACTGTGGCGGCTCGTGAGTTTTTGCAATGTGCTCGGCGTACTCGACAAACTGGGCACCCCAGGCGGTGTAACGGTTGACAAGCTCCCACAAGCTCGGTGCGGTGCCGGTGCGCCGGTAAAACTGCGGGGCAAAACGGACTTCGTTACGCTGGCGGCTGACCGACAGCGTCTGATCCAGCTCCCAACCTATGCTCTGCGCCGCGGCGGGTAGAAACTGCGGACGCATGCGGTCAATGTCACGCAGCTGCGGTAAGCCCTCCGCGAAGCTGCGCACGAGATCGAAAGGCCTGAGCAGCGCGGCGAGAAATCGCCGCAGCTGCCCGCGTTCGCGTAGATCCGCCGACAAGCCGGCGAGGCGCTCCTGCACGAGCGGCGGCAGCATCGTTATTTCCGCTGCGCCGAGCGGCTGGTCGTCGCGCAGGTACACGGCAGGCAGCAGCTGATAGAGTCGTTCGCTCAGGCCGTAATCCGCCGTCGCATAGACTGCCGCGGTAGAGCTGTCGTCCGAGCGGAAATTGGCGCCCGTATCTAAGGTAAACACCTTGTAGTAGTACGTCGTCAGTGGCTGCAGTGTGTCATCGACCACCTCCGACACGATATCGCCCTGATAGACCGTCTCCCCATCGTCCGCGTCGCGCGGAAAGAGACGCTCGCGGCGCACCAGGCGCACAGCCACAAATGGCGTCGCTGCCGGAAAGTCCGCGGCAGGCGGATTCTGCCAGTGCACGATGGCGGCATTGCCGCGCAAGAGCGGCTCGGCCGTCACCGCCGAGACCGTCATCGCCATCAGGTCACCCCACCGTCCAGTTCGAGCAAAGCCACCACCGCCGGCAGCGGCACCGGCGGATTCTCCAAATAGCCAAGCCGCGGCAGCTCGCGCGGATCGAGCTCTATCGTGCCGTCGCTATCTACGCCGCCGTTCGAATCGCGGCTGAATTGATCAATGAACACCGAATCGACGGACTCAAGGCTCTGGATGGCGTCGTACACACGGCTGACGTGCATGGCCTGGCCGAACGAAACATTGTCGAACGCGAAGTACTCGGCGATCGCTTGCTCGATAATCTGCCGCACGTCGGCTTCTGCAAAAAACGGCTTCACCTGCACCCGCGCGCTGATGTAAATGTCCGCGGCGAGCGGCCCAACGACGGAGACGGCGGCGGTCAGCATCCGCCGGGCTTCGATGTACTCAAGCACGTCGCGGCGCAGCACCTCCGAGGGTTGCTCGATACGTCCCGACGCCGCGACGTACAGCACGACGTGATTCCAGTTCGCAGCTACAGCCAGGGCCTTGCCGACGCCTGGGACGGACAGCGCAAGATCCTTGTAGTCCTGGCGCGAGACGGCATTGTCGTTCGCGCGGAAGAGGCGCGGGGCGAGCATCCGTGCCTTCTCTATCGGCTCGCTGTCTTCCCCTCCGGCGGCCGCGGCGATGCTGACCGCGCGGCGCACGATCGGCAACGTCGCGCTAAACTCGGTGCCGCGGTTGACGTTGCCGAGCACGCCGCCACCTGTGCGGTAAGTTACCTCGACGGTCACCGGCATCGCCAGCGTGCCCGCTTCGAGCAGCATGCCGTTGAAGCCATCGCCAAACTGCACCTGCGCTCGCCCAGCGGTGTCACACAGAACGATAAAGTGTCTGTCGCCGGGGCCGCTGCGCGCGAGCGTCTCTACTTCGAGCCAGCGGGTTTGTCCAGCCGGCTCGTTGACAAACACTTCCACGGAATCGGCGAGGACGAACCGCTGCGATAGGAAAAACGCCTGATTCGGACTGCCGTCCGACGTGCCGATGAGCTCAGGTCCGACCGTCGTGCCTTCGACAACTGTCACGGGATGATAGAAGCGCAGCGTACGGTCCGCTGGGTCCGGCTGTGCCGGATCGACGGGACTAAGATCGCTCGCCTGGATCTCGACGTCGCGCACGGTCTCGTAGTTGAGCTGAGCGCCGTTCGGCAGATCGACGACAAACCCGGTGCCGGCCGGAATGAGTATCGGGGTCGCCACGGCCGGATCGAAGCCGAGCCGCAGCGTGGTCGATGCCGCCTGTGCACCGTGCAGCTCGTAGCCAATCAGCCGTAGCAGCTGCGCGATCGGCTCGGCTTCGTCGGCCGTCGCGGGAAAGAGGTTCTGCGCAATGCGGGTCTGGTAGTAGAGAGATACATCGGCCGCGTATGCCACGAGCTCCACGAGCGCGGTGCCGATATCGTTTTCGCTCTTGTCCGTCCACTCGGGGATGCTCTCCGCCGCGAGGTCCAGCATTGCTTCACGTAAAGATTCGTAGTCGATGTTGGTGTAGTCGAGTTGGCGCGGATCCAGCATCATCATTTCCTATAGCTCTATGTCCAACTCTTGCAGCCGCGCCTGCGCCACGGGCCGGTACTTGAGAGAGAGGAATAGCCTGTTGTCTACTGCGCGCACCTGGATCTCACCTTCGACGCGAATCTCCGGGAGATAGGTGCGCAAGGCGCGGCCCAGCTCGTGCCGGACGAAACCGGTCAGCTCGCGTGAGTTGAGCTCGTCCCGAGCGACATGAATTCCGCTACCGTAATCGTGCAGCATGACGCGCTCACCGATGCGCGTGTTGATCAGGTGCCGCACATTTTGCGCGACCTTGTCGACGCCGGACGTCATCTGCAGACCGCCGCCGGTTACGCGGAACGGCATCGACAAGCCGCCCATCGTGCTCATATGATCCGCCCACTCAGCGCGGTCGGTGCGGCGGGCGGCGGGTCCGGAGGCGTCAGAGCCATAATGTCGTTCCGTAAATCCGCCAGCGCGCCGGGCGCAGCCGGATTCATCGCCGCAAATGCTGCGGCCACACCGCTCTGCCAGGCTGACGCTTGTGCCGCCCAAAGCTGCAGCGCACCGAGCCAGTTCCAGAACGCCGGGTCGTCGGTCATCTCGGACCGCACATCCGCTTCCTGCACCGTGATCCGGAAGACAGCGTCACCAAAGGCCTCGAAGTTCTGCCGCACGATGGGATTGTCGACTTTGTGGGCAGATTCCGGATCCGTCGCCAAAAGCTGGGCACGCATGGCCTCGACAAAGGCTTCGATGCAGACAGTGTTGTTCGTACCGAGCGCCATACCTACACCGGCAGCGAATCGAGGGCGGCTTTCAAGCCGCCGACGGCGTCTTCGAGCGCCTCGATCGCTGCACTCGCGTCTGCAGATGCGGACAGGTCGGTCGACGGCAGATCGAGGCTGATCCCGGCAAGCGAGCTGAGCGTGCCGACAATCGCGAGCAGCGGCTCGACGGGTCCCATCATCGCGGACGCCTGCTCGAGCGCAAGCTCGGCATTGGCTTCCGCGCAGTCGAGCGAAGCTTGCAGCACGAGGCTCGGTGGGTTCAGGTCCAGGTCGTACTCACCGCGAATGCCGGCGATTTCCGCTTGGAAACTGATGCTGCTCGAAAGCATCGTGATAACGCATTCGAGAAAACTCACGAGAAGCTTAAGCACACCGGCTATGGTCACGGCAATCTGAGCAGGCGTGAACGAGGCAAACAGCTGCGCGAGCTCGGAGATCTTTGCGACCAGATCTGGCGCATTGACCAAAGGATTTTTCGCAAAATTGCCAATAGCTTCAATAACACCGACAATCTGAATAAGCGGCGAAAGGCTAGCAAGCAAGGGTGAAATCTGCGCCATCAGACTCATAGTGACGCTACAGTTGTTGGGCATCCCCTTCGACATGTCCAAAAACGCCCTTAGCTCGGCACCGCCGACAAGTTTGATGCTCGGTATCTCCGGCAGCTCAGGGAGTTTTACGCAGGGGATGTCGATGTCGACTTCAGCCATGGCTCGACCCTATATCGTGAAAGACGGCGGCATTGGCGCGACAGGGCGACCGTTGATGACAACTGTCGGCGCCTTGATCTCGATGCTGCCGGACGAGCGAATAACGACACGCGAGTCGCTGAAGATCTCGATCGACTCCTCACCTGCGGCGTCGTTCATGATCACCACGTGCCCCGCCGCTGAACGTATGACGCGGCGCCGATGGGCCTCGCGCTGCGCTTCCTCGGCCCACTCGCCGGCCACGTACTGCGCTCCAACCCACACGGGATTAGCGAGGTCGCCACCTTCGAACTGAATCCAGACCTTGTCGTCGATCTCGGGCAGATAAAAAAAACCCCATGGCAACAGAGGCTTCGCAACGACTGTCTCGCCGGGCTCGAGGATCTGAGGCACGAGCACGTGCAGTTGTCCTTTGTCATCGGGGTCCACGTTGTCCGTCACGCAACCCGAGTAAAGCCCGAAGTAGTTGCTTGCCATCAATCACCTCCTATTTCAGTCCGCCATATCACCTCACGCACTCGAAGCTCGTGCGAAATCCTTGCCGCGCGATGGAGTGCTCGACCCGGTGCACGTACCATTCGCCGTTGAAGCGGTCGTTCAAGCCCCCAGCCACGGCAATCGATTTTGCTCTGAGCCAGATGTTGCCAATGGTCGTGCCGCGCGCCGCCATTCCCGACTGACGCGACTGCAGTGGGATGTTGCTATGTTCGACGTCCTGTCGGTCGCGGTTCACCTGTCCGACCGCGGCACGGCGCGCCGCGAGCTCCGCCCGAAACGCGGTGCGCCGAGCGCTACCGGCCGCGTTCAGCGCCAGCACTCTGCGCGAATCGGCTGGACTGACCTGGGCCAGACGGACAGGATCCGGAACGATCGCAGGTTCCTCATAGGGCGGTTGTTCCTCGCTCGAGAACGGTTCGCCGTCGTCGTCCACATCGTTGGTCTCCTTCAGCCGATCGATGTAGGAGCCGTTGAACTTCGGCTGGAAAGATATGAGGTTGCTGTCGGCGCCCAAGCGGTACTTGAGCGGGAAACGGTCCAGCCGGCGCGCTCTCAGGACGCGCCGCTCGGGAATGAAATACAATACCTCCTCGGCGTTTTCGTTCAGCTCGACGAAACACTTCGCTCTGTAGCGGCGCGCGGTATCGAGCAGAAACGCAAGGTCCGTTTTCCCATCCTGGTGCAGCGGCTTGCCGTCGATGACCGGGTCGGGATCAAGCTCGGTGACGATGTCGGCGAACGTGTAGCGCTGGCCGATCTCTCTAACAATCTCGGTCACGGTCAATCCTTTCCACTTTTTGCGCCGTTCCGTGAGACCCATCTGAATCGAACGGTCTTCACCTTTCAAGCGCAGCGTTGCCCTGCCGTTTGCGGGATAGTCGACTTCAATCTTCGTCAGGATCACGCGCATGAGGAGCGCATGCTCGTTGGGCGCGGCATACCCGACGTCGACCTCTACGAAGCTGCCTTCCATGATTCCGTCGGCATAAACCATGAACTCGTCCGGGATGGTCAGCGACAGCGCATCCGCCTCCTGGTCGTCCTCCGTAACCGTCACGGCCTCCACCCAATCCGAAATGTCCTCGCCTTCGACGTGCACACTCATGTAGGGGCTGCGTAACGTCATGTGAACCGCCTCGCGCGCACGGCGCTCGTCGCCAGACCGATCGAGGGCACCAATAGAATGTCGCCTGGCCGTATGTCGAGCGGATAGACCAGGGGATTTGTGTCGAGGATGCGCCAGCCCAGCTTCTCGTCGCCGTAAAATCGCTTGGCGATGAGATCGATGGTCTCGCCCTCGACAACCACGTGGCGGGTGCTGGGCTCAGCCCCTCGCTTGCGCTCGAGACGCAACGTCAGCACCGAGCGCGGATCGCCCGTCGCGGTCGTGGCGACCAGGGTCGCCTGCTGCGCGTAGCGGCTGTTCTGCTTAACCGGCATTGGCATCCCCCAGCGTCGGCGTCAGCGGTCCCCCGTACGGCGCAAGCTCGACGAGCGTCAACTTCACCGTCGCGCGCAGCGGCTTGAGTCCTGCGTTGAACATCGTCTCGTCGATGGACAAGTCGGACACGTAACAATCGACCACGCGGTCACCTAGCCCGAAGAGACACGTCGGTGGTGTCTGGAACAGTTGCGTATCCGCATAGAGGCTTGCAAAGCTGCGGCCCGCACGTTGCCAGTCCGACGTCCTTGGGTACACGAGCGCCTGATATTTACGCAACTCCGGCACGATGCTGCCGTCGTTGTCCACACTGATCTCGAGGTCGGCGGGCTCTCGCCCGGCGAGCACCCCAGCAATCTCGACCGAGAACGTGAAAACTCGATCGCCCCCGCCCGTGTACTGCTTGAACGGCAGGATCTGCCCGGGCGTATTGACCGCGGCGTAAGACACGGCCCGTTTGTCCGTGATTTTGTTAGGGTTGTACTGGAATCGGATGAAGATCTCCGGCTGCACCCCGCGGGAGCGGATATAGCCGCGCTCGACGTTCGGCCCAATCATTACCCAACCTCCACGCGCTCGCCGGAGCGGAAGCGTTGATCGACCGCAAGCTCTCTGAGTTGAGCCTGTATCTGCGCGACGATCTGCTCGCTCAGCGGCCCGATCGATTCTTGATCGACGCTCTGCGCGTTGAGGGATACGTTGACCGCACCGACGCTGACCGATGTGGAGCCACCGGCGGGCACCCGACCGCTTTCGAGCGCATCTACCTGAGCGGCATTGAGCACGAATTCGCCTTCGTGCAGGAGATAGTTGCCGGTTTCGTCGATGGGCCCGCCCGTTTGCCTCGAACCGACCAGCGGCAGCGAGGGCAGCGACGGGAGCGGGATGCTGCTCGGGATGCTGCGGATCGCTTCCGCGACGCTGCCCGCGGCGCTGGCTGCGGTATTCAGCAGCGTGTTGAGTGCGCTGATCGCGGCTGCGAGCGAATTCAAATTCGGCCCGGCGAAGACCGCAGCAGCCGCGATCGCCCAAACGAATCCAGCGAGGAGTGCGAGGCCGATGCCGAGGACAAAGAGCTGCCCCGCATCGAAATTGGCAAACACGGAAGCCAGCGCCGTCACGCTGCCGATAAGCATCGCCATCGGCGCCGCCGCTTGCGCGATGCTGTCGCCGAAAAACCACAGTGCCAAACCGAGCAAGCCAACGAAGAGCACGATGCCCGCGAACCCGGCGGCGATCGTCCAAAGCTGCTCGGGGCTGAAGCCGGTGATGGCGTTCGCTAGGTTTATAATGGTGTCGAGCAGCGCCTGCAACCCCGGCAACGCGGACAGGGTTTCCGCATCGAAGAGTTTCATAGCGAGGCCGAGCAAGCCAACGAAGAGCACGATGCCCGCGAACCCGGCGGCGATCGTCCAAAGCTGCTCGGGGCTGAAGCCGGTGATGGCATCTGCAAGGTTCATAATGCTCGTGAAGAGCGCCTCGATCCCAGGCAGCGCGGACAGCGTCTCGGCGTCGAAGAGCTTCAGCACCGCGCCTAGCAGGCCAACGAAGACAACAATACCGAGGAAAGCCAGCCCAACCTTCTGGAGCATCCCCTCAGTGCCCGCGAGTTCTTCGATCTTCTCCGCGAGCGCGATAATGCCGTCGAAGAGCGTTTGCAAACCCGGCAAGGCGTCGAGCGTCTCCTTGTCCATCAAGGCGATGGCGCCGCCAAGTGCCAGCACAAATGCACCGATAGCGAGAAAGCCGAGCGCCACCTGCTTGAACCGCTCTGGACTCAAGGCTGCAAGGAAGATCGACATCAACCCCAAAGCGATGAAAAGCTCGCGTAAGCCCTCGACGATCTCCTTCGTGTTGCTCGGCATCAGGCTCAACGCCCACGCAACGCCCATCAAAAACAGCCATAGTGTGCCGAGCCCCAGCACGACGGCAAGCAGCGCTTTGCCTCTGCTCGCGACGATGCCCGCCACCGCGGCGACGAACAGCAAGCCCACCGCGAGCCAGCCGAGGCTGTCGATGAGCTCCTTGGAGTTGGCCGGCATCTGTTGTAGCGCCTTCGCCACCAGCCAGATTGCGCCCGCGGCGAGCGCGAGCCCCAAGGCCAAGCCGACGAGAGCAACCGCCGCGGGTAAACCGAATGTCGCAAGCCCCACGATCAGGGCGAGCAACGCGAGAAAATCAAGGTCCTTGAGATTGGGCCCGATGTCGAAAATGAACTTATGTTCGCTCTTGGTGGATATGAGGATCGCAACGGACAGCGAGGCGACGTGAGCGATCAGCGATTGGAATAGCCCAATCACGACCGCAAACATACCCGCTATGCGACCGCACACGCAGTTCAGCAGCGCCGCGAGATAGGCGTTCGCGAGTGTAAGCTGCGCGTTCATTCGATTCAACGAGACTGAGACGCCACCGATCTGCCGGCATAGCCGCAGCAGCTTCAGGAAAATAAGGACGAGGAACGCATATGAGCCGACAGCCATGAGTTCGAGCATGCCGAGGTTGACTACCCGCACCGGCATGACGTGCAGCGGCGGTGCTTGCAAGGTACTCGCCAGGTCGCGTATGACCGTAAAGACTTCGAAACCGATATCCGCCAGCGGATCACCACTGCGTTCGAGCGCACGTGACATGCGATTGAACTGATCCTGCAAGTCGTTGCCGACTCCCAGCTGTACACCCAGGGCGCCGGCAAAGGCTTCGTCTAGACTGATGGGCACCCGTTGTCCTCCATATTTCCCGTCCTCCGGTATCAATGACGCGGTGGTTGTTTAACCGCTTTTGCCTCACGTTCGAGCTGCTGCGAGAGCAATTCCAGAAAACTGTGCCGTTCATCGATCGAGAGCGTCATGATTTCCTCATGAGACCAATGCAGGTGATAGGCCAAATAAAAGATCTCTTTGCGTAGCCGTGACCCATCGGCTACTGCAGCGAGAAAAAATGGGTCATGTCCAACGCCGCCTTATGCTCGTGGCCGCAATGCTCGCACTCGACCTCGTGGCGCAGATCCACACCGGGCGTGCGCTCGCGCATCGTACGTTCGATGCGCGCCCGGTCGCTCATCGTAAGCTCCGCGAACAAGCGCTGGCCTAGGCCTTTGAGGCGATTCGGCTCCATGTCGCCGAGCGAGATCAAACACCGCGCGAGCAAGGCGTTGAGCCCGCGCGAGGGATTTTTCTGCATCGCGACGGCAACGCGCTCTTCATCTTTGCCCGTCGGCAAGCGAAACCGAGCGAGCCGGTGCGTGCGGCCGTCCGCGTCCGTGTAGCCGTCTTCGAGCTCGACCTCGATCTCTGGCATGGACTCCCCATCGGCGTAGCGGCACTCGAACGCTTCCAGGTCTTCAATTGCGTTGAACGAGGCCGAACAACTTGGGCACGAATAACGTCCTTCCATCGTGTTGCCGAACGTGAGCTTACGCAGCTCGAGTAAGACAAAGTTACGGTCTGCGGAAGTCAGCTCGCTTGCGATCTGCGTCGTCACCGGCTTGTCGCCGAGCGTCTGCGTGCAGCTTGTCAGGAGCTCCGTAATGAGCTTACCTGGGTTGTTGCGCAGCTTTCGGTCGGTCAGCAGCGCTTCTTCCTTACCCGTCATCTTGCGGATCCGGATCTTGCGCCGGCAGCCACCCGCTTCGTCGAAGTACCCGACGGGAAGCTTGAACGTGTACTCACGCGCCGTGGCGACCGGGGCCGCCGTTTGCTTGAGCTCAGCTTGCACTTGCGTTTGTGGAGCGGCCATCAGACGATCTCCCAATAATCACAAGCCAACGTAAACTCCTCCGTCTGGAGGTCATTGGACGCGGCGTCCTGCTCTGTTACCGTCCACTTGGTCGGCCAACACTCGTGCAGTATCCAACGCCTTACTTCAGTGCCGTCGACTTGCGACTTGACGATCGCAATCGTGTACCGCTGACGCGATCCGGCGGACGCTCCGGTCGGGGAAAATACGACCTGAAACAGATCTTGAAAGAACGAGTCTTCTTCGCTCCCGTCGAGGTAACGGGTAATGACGACTTCGCTGTATTTAGCGGGCCCGGCCATGACTTTGCGCACGTACGGATCGCCGCCGTTGACCATTTCCGCCATCGGCAACTCGACCTCGGGAATGGTGACCTTGTTGACGCGCACTTGTCGGCCATCGACTTCGACGGAGTACGTGGAGACGGGGGCCGCTTGTGCGTAGGTGACTTCAGGCATGGTTTGTTACTCCAGTCATTGAGTTTAGGGAATCACGACTCGGTCACTGCGGTTTCTGCGCGTAGCTGCGAGACACGGACGATGATGAACTCCGCGGGACTCAGCGCGCGATAGAGGACTTCGACGTTGAATATGCCCTGCGCAATCTGCGCCGGGGTGTTCTGTGCGGGCCCGCAGTCGATGCGGAAACTCTCGTCGGCTGCCCCGCTACCGAAGGCGCCGTTCTGCCACAGCCCGAGAAAGAAAGCCCGAATCGCATCAGATACACGGTTGCACAGCCGCTCATCGATGGGCTCTTGTAGGAAGATGTCCATGTTGGTGAGCAACGTGGCTTTGATGAAGTTCAGGAACAGGCGCGTCGAAACGTAGCGTTTGGTGTTGTCAGTAGCGAGCGTGCGCGCCGAGTCGGCAATGATTCCGCTACCCGGTATCGCGCGAATCACGCTGACGCCGCGATTCTCCGCAAGATCGGTGTGCGTCGCATCCGTCACGCTGGTTTCCAATCCGAGCACCCGGATACGTGCTTTATCGCCCGCCGGCGAGATCCACGACCCCCGCTCGCGGCCTACTTTGGCGAGCATGCCCGCGTAATGACCCACGAGCGGCACGGTCAGCATTGGCGCGCTGCCATCGGTATCCAGGGGGTTAGCGACCATGCCCCGCGGCCAGATCATCGTGCCGTAGGCATTGCGGGCGCGAAACTGCGCCGCGTAGTCGCCGATGGCCTGGGCATCCATGCCGAGCGCGCCTGTGCCGATGCACATCACTGTGCCCTGCGCTTCGGCAAAGTTGAGCGCAGCTTGGAACACTGCAGGGGCCGTCGTATCGCTGAAGGCGAGCAGCTCGAAGCCCTCAGTATCGAGCGCATGCAAGCCCGTGCGCGTTGCTGCATCGCCGATGTAGTCGTTGTCCAACGGCGCCGCACCGTCGTTGCCACCGACGAGCGCCACCTCACTGATCGGGGCCGGGACGTTCATACCCGGGCCCGATCCGCTGCCGAGATCCGTCAACCTGACGAAGCTCGAACCGGACTGCTCGTCGTTCACCACCGCGACCGCATAGAAATCCGTTCCCGTTTCCATGCTGAGGCCGCTATGCCGCTCGACCTCGGTCCCACCGCGATGCACCACGAGGTCGAACTCTGCAGAGTCGATACGGGCCACACCGGTCGGTGTCGTGACCGCAGGCAGCGCGGCGTCCAGCCGCACGATTCGAGCTTGTTCGCCGATACCGGCAACCGTCTGAATCGCCTCGGTCCCACCAACCGGCACGGCAGCGAGAATGCCAATCGGGGCAGCTGCGTCATCCGGGGCGCCGGCGGCAATGGCAATGCTCGACCCGGGCCCAAAGGTGTTCGACCGGATCACGATCTGGGATTGGGAGTCCAAGGCGACGTCGAAGCCCTGCGCCTGCATGTTGATGGCTGCGACGATTTCCGGCGCCGTCGCGTTCGCGAGGTCCGCGATGGCGCCACCGCTCGTGAACTGAATGGTCTCGTTAGGCCCACCGTCAACGCTCACATCAAACGTCGCGCCATCGATGATTGCAACCGGCGCGGCAAGCGAGGCACCCACCGCATGTCCGCGCGTCATGACCCGCACGGCTTGATTGACGGCAAAGCCCGCGATGGCTTGCACCACGACCTCCGCGGCCCCGTTCAAGCCCTCGTCGCTGTTGTCGTTCAGGGCGACGTAGCCGAGCGCGGCGACCGCGCCTCCGGCAATCTCGAGCCGGGAGCCGGCGCTGGGTAGGGTGCCGGACAGCACGATGTTGCCGGTGGAGGTAACGGCGGCGTTGAGCTGCGTGCTCGCAGCTTGAATGACGGTGACCACCTCCTCCGCGCTCGCGGCAGTGATGTCCGCAAAATCGGCCGCATTGAACGTGACCGAGACGACGGTTGCGCCGTTGACGGTAACGTCGAGCTGATTGCCGGCGGCAAGCGCAAAGGGCTCGGCATTGGTGCTCGTCACTTGCGCTACGATGGCGGAGCGCGCGCGCGGGTTCTCCTCGACGGACACGGTGAGGGAATCACCCCATTCGCCTGGATCCTGGGCACCGTGCGTTCCCGCCTGCATGAGTAGCGTTCCGGCGGCGGCGCGGTCGTTGAGCGTGGCGCTGGACGCGACGGCGCCCGCTCCCACGATTCGCACGCAAAGCATCTCGCTTCCGCCATTGTCGATCACGCCCTGCGCAACGTGGGACCCGAACAGATTCTCGACATGTCCGCCAAACCAGCGTCGATATTCGCTCACGCCCCGCAAGCGCACAGGAGTGTCGACCGGACCGCGTTCACTGCGAATGAGAAACGCGGGCCGGGCGATCGGAGCGGCGACAAAATCCGCGAGGCTGTCGCCCTCGACTTCGATAACGTTGACACCGATAACCGCCATGATTCTGCTCCTTAGGTTTCGTTAGTCAGAACGCCGCTGGAATCCAGGCCAACGGTGACGTTGATTTCTTCCGCGGGGCGCGAGGGGAAAAAGGACACATCCAGATTTAGCTGGCCCAGACGGATGTCCTCGGGACTGTTGTTCTCGAGATCGCATTTGACGCGGTACGTCTGCTCCGGGGTGCCCTGTCCGAAAGCGCGATTGCGATGTAGGCCGGCAAGGAACGCCGAGGCCGCGTCCTTGACGCGCCGGCGCAGCCCCGCATTGTGGACCTCGTGGACAAACGGACGCATGCCGGACTGCAGCGACCGTACGACGAAGTTGAACAACCGCCGCACGTTGACGAAAAACCACCGCGGATCTGACGATGCAGTACGCGAAGTCGAGACCGCAACTCCGCCGCGCGACGAAGTGCGCACAAGATTCGCCCGCGCTACCCGCACGACGTGAGTGTTCTGCGGGTCAGTGACTTCCGCCGACACCGCGTTTACGCCCGCCACCCGCGTCGTGACGCCGGCAGGCGCTTTGTGCAGCCCGCGCTCGCGCTCGGTTTTCGCAAATATGCCGGCGACGGCTGCGTCGAGCGCGATGTAGCGCGTTTTCGTCGTGCCGGGCGCGACCGGATCGAACACCGAGCCGTTGGGCCCGTACCAGGCACCAAACACTTTCGCTGCATGGAGCGGCTGCATGAAAGTCGTGATCGTCGTCACGTAATCGCTGACCGCCTCCGTATAGTCGTCGGCACGCCGCGGAGGAGTAGTCGACGCGCCGCGATCGGGCAACGTGCCAATGTAGAACGCACTGTGTGTCTGCGCAAAGTCCAGCATTGCGCGATTGACCAAGCCGACGTCCGCGGCGCCCAAGGCGTGCAAATCGGGCGTGATCAGAAGCGGCGGGACCTCGTCGAAAAACGCGTGGACACCGGTACGCTGGGCGGTGTCACCGATATAGCTTGCCGCAGACAGCGTGCCCTCCGAGCCTCCGGTCAGGGCGCGGCCGGAAACGATCTGCGGGTTTTTCTCGCCCACCGGCGCGGCGGGTAGCGAGACATCCCGCAGCACTACGTAGGCGGATCCCCTCAATTCGTTGTTGAGTCGACTGACCGCATAGTCCGGCGAATCCGCCTCCATCGACAGGTGGCGCCAGTCCTCGACAGTCTCGAACGGCGCGGTCGTTTGCACGCGGCGCTGCACGATGAGACGGAACTCCGCGCTTTGCACCACCGTATCCACCACGGCGAGCGCAGCCGGTGTCCCACCGATGAAGGTAATCGTCGAGGTTGCCGCATCGACCGTATCGAGTCTGCGGTAAAAGCTCGTCGCCGCGTCGCTGATCCGCACCACGCTGCTGGCAGAGAGCCCTTCAACCGAGGCAAGCTGCAGATTCGTGACGCCCGCGCCGGCGTCCGCCGCCAAGGCGATCGAAAGCCGCGGATCGTCCCGCACGTCCAGCTGTACGTTAGTGCCCCAGGGTCCGGGATCAACTCTCCCACGAAAACCCCCGGAGACCACGAGCGAGCCTTCAGCCACCGGTTGCCGGTCGCTGAGCGTAACGGTTGCGGGACTATGCCCCGCACCGACAACACGCGTGCAGATACACTCGCTCCCGCCGTTGGCGAAGAACAAATCAATCGCGTGCGCGGTGTTCGCATCTTGCCGGTAATACCCGAAACGGCGCCGAAACCCCTCCGTGCTGGTGATACGCACGGGGACGTTCGGCAGACCGCGCTCGGTGACACCCAGAATGCCGGTCACCGAGGTCGCCGCGCCAGCGACAACGACGCCGCCTACGGTTTCGATTTCGAAAACGTTGACTCCCACTTCACTCATTGACTCGATCCTCTGTTGTGGAATTCACGTGATGTTGCTGATACCGAGTTTGCCGGCGGCAACAAGCGCCTGGACGGGCGGCGAAGCAGCATCGGGTAGAGAGACCTCGTGACGACCGCCGACCGGCACGAGCATCGTCCCACCAGCCAAGTGAAGCTCGATAGCCGCGCTCGTGAGGTTGGTCAGCACGGGTTTTGCGCGCGCACCCGGACAGGCAACCCGAGCGGGCTCGCGCACGTGCGGTTGCGCCGCGCTCGCGCTGGTCGCGAACCCGAGCTGCGCCGCGCACGCTTCCGCCTGCGCATCGTCGCCGGTTATCTGCAATCGAGCATCCGGACCGACGGACTCGTTTCTGATCTGGAGCGTGCCGGCCGCGGTTGCGGTCACGTGCACGTCCGCCGTTTGCTCATCGAGCTCTGCGGCTAGCTTGGCGGCGTTGTAGCGGCCTTTGCCGATGTTGAGCACGACCGCTTGGTCGTTTACCCGAACGTGCAGCGCCGCGTCGTCCTCGAACTGAAATGGACCTTGCGCCTCACCTGTGACGATGGCGGCGCAGAGGCCGCGACCGCGAGCCGCACCCTCTCTCCGCAGCAGACCGAGAGCGGCGGCCGCGCTGGAGCGGTCCCAGTCGAACTCGAGCGTCGCGTGCCCGCCGGCATCGGGCGTTTCGAGAATCAGCGCACCAGCCTCGTTCACCCGGGCTGATATAATCCCGCTCTTGTTGATGACCTTTGCAATCTGCGCGGCGTTGATCTCACCCTTTTTCTTGAAGTCGGCTGCTTTGAACGTAAGCGTTTGCCACGCGCCGCCGTCGACGCTCACAGTCAGGGTGTCCTCGGGTATCAAAGGGAATCGGCTCATAACTCGATCCTTATGCGTTCGAATTCGGAAGGCGCCAGTGGGTTGTCCGGGTCGAAAGGAGCCGCCGCGAGCGCGAACTCGTCAAGCATGGGCACCGCGGCACGAGGCGCCTGTTCGAGCGGCGCATAGATGCGTAAATACACCGGCGCGGCAAGTCCGAGCGGGCGGTCCTTTGGCAGCTCCGGCGGCGCGAGAATCTCGATGGGGGTCATTGCTCCGGCGATCCTGAGCGGCATGTCGCGCGACAACCTGCGCAGCAGTTCGACGTGTATGTATTGATGCTCGCGCCGGCGTGCGGCGAGCACGGTCAGCTGGTAATCGAGCATGTACACGCGCGGCGCGGGCCTGACGCTTGCGTGTACCGCACCATTGACGCTGCGAAAGCTGTCGCGCTGCTGATACTGGAGCGATTGGCGCAGATCTTCGCGCGCGTCCAATGATGTTGCGATCAACATGGGGGACATGGCGGCTGCCGCGGCGGGCCGCTCGAAGAGCACCGGCACGATCAGCGACGCCGTGCTCATCGCCAACGCGTAGTTGCCGAGCAGCGGCTCCGCAAAGCTCACTGTCGTTTGCGCGCCCACGACGTTCACACCCGTGAGGGTCCGTTCTTCCGGTCCGGCGTCACCACCCTCTAACAGGATTACGTTGCCAATCTGAATGTCGGGCTGGCCTACCAAGTCGACCTGAACAGCCCCCGCGACAACTGGGGCCGCTAACCCCAGGTTTTCCAGTCCGGGTAGTCGGATTGACGCAAGCCGGCGATGTAGAGCAAACTCCGCATCGACGAGGAGTTCTCCTCGTGTGGCGAGGACCTCGCTCACACGCATGTTGACCGACTGATCGGATACCGTTCTGATCCGCAGCTCGGTGACCTGCGAGCGCCGGTCTTGCTCGATACCGATTCTGCGCTGCTCCCAACGGTCAGCCCGATTGACGGGTATAAACCAACGATGCTCATCCGTTGGCAGATCGCCGACGTCGTCATACTCGAACTGAAGCAGAAACGGCCATTGGCGTGTGCCGGCTGCAACGGTATGCGCGCGTACCCAGAAGCGGATTTCGTCGTACTCGGTCAAGTCCAACGGTGCCGTCAGTACAGTGCGCACATGGTCACCCGAGCTTCCAGGAGCGAGTTCAAGCAGGTTACTGCCGGGTGCTTCCGTGTGTGGTGCAATAGTGTCGGCGCTCACGGTGAATCCGGCACCTACCGCCGTCCAGGGGACAGTCATGTCGTCCATAAGCACGCTACTCATGAGCATACGTCCGTTTCGTAACCGGTGTTCGTCGTCCCATCACTTCCCGAATCGTGCGTAACAAGCTCTCGGGTGACATAATGCCTTTTGGTATCACGCGTGGTTGTAACTCGCACAAAGCTGCGTCATTGCCGCTACTGGCGAGAGCTAGCACCCGTAAGCGCGGCAAGTGATTGAAAAAAGGCCTTGATGCATCTGCCAAGCGATCACGATCACAGGTTATAAGAAGAACGTCTGGGCATTGCTCGACCAGGTCTACCTCGAGACCCGCACTGCTAGAGGGACTCGTCAGATCCATGTCCTCCTGCTCGCGAATGAGACTGCCAACGATGTCATAGAGCATGGCGGGCGTATCTGCGACTAGAACCTTTATTTTTTTCACTGACCAGACCATCGGGTTGTGCTTTAGCTCCCAACTATACTTCCAACGTCTGGGGTCTGACATGAACCTTGGGATCTAATTTAGATCTAGTTGTGGGCCTAGATCTTCACACGCAAATTGGGCCTTTGCGAGCCGATCCAAAGGCGCACTCGCTTCTGCCAGAGTGTGATCTTGCCGATTTTGTTGCAAGGTTGAGGAATCTAGTCGCCCTAGTACAGTGGGCTGCGTCAGAGGGTTTCGGGCAAGTCTTGGAGACGCGCATTGATGGCCGTCGACTCACCGAACCCGTTGTGTAGTGTTAGGACTGCCTCGAAACGTGAACGCACATTGAGCTTTTCCAAGATATTATGCACGTGGTTCTTCACTGTCGAGACGGAGATGTGGAGCCGAGACGCGATCTCTTTGTTACTCAGGCCATATTGTAGATGCGAAACTATCTGCTGTTCACGCCTAGTGAGCTTTGGGGTTTGGGTCTCTGTGCTAGTAAGCTGTGATAGCTTACGTCGTAATGCCGCCGAAATGCGAGGCGAACAGACTAACTCATCGTTGAGAGCACACAAAATGGTGTTCACTACATCGTCGATGGAACCCTCTTTACATACATATCCGGCAACACCGCGTTCGATATATGGAAGAACTTCTTCTTCCGTCTCACTAAGTCCTAACGTAACAACAACACAATTCGGTACCAATCGGAAGATATCGATAACGACATCCAGCGAACCAGGAAGATTGGTATCTAGCAAAAGTGCATCAGCACTGATATTTCTCAAAAGAGTAACTAGCTTCTTGGCACTAGCGCAGACACTCGCAATGTTCAGTCGCGAATCTTTGTTGAGAAAGTGAGCTAGTCCATCACGATAGAGGCGAATCTCACATGCTATCACGACATTTGGGATGCGGATCAAATTATGCGAATTTTGATCATTTATATATAACTTGTCCTTTGGCATGCATCCCTCCTTACTGACCTAATATCTTGATCCGTATACGCATCCCAATAACATGGGCCCTTTACATAATTTTGAACACAGGCCAGCTGAATTGGTTTCTGTGATTTTTAACTCTTCAAATTCGAAAATAATTTGTAAAATATTTCGATATCACGGTTACAGATTTCAGTACACTTAACGTCCAAGATATTTGAATTACGTTAACTGGTAGTCTACATGAGAACTAGTTTCACTTTACTGTGGTCGCTTCCACACTACATGGATAATCCCACCAGAATCCTGAGCAATATATAGATTGCCATCGTTATCTCCGGTGAGACCTTCCTGGTTATCTCCGGGAAAGGCATTGATGTTTATGAGCGTACCGTTACGATCCATTTCGATTATTGAATTAGTGCTATCACTCAAGGCAAATATGTGATCAGTGGTTGAATCAAAATGTAAAGCAGCCAGATCGATAACACCGGGCGTGAAGCGGCGTATTATCCTGGCGGGATCTACGGGTTCACCCGGCTGTTTTAATGGCACTTCGACTTCATAAATCGCTGATTCGTCATTTGGATTGTCTTTTTTAAAGCTTTGGTTGGCAACCAGAAACGTTCCGCCATGTGGATGAGTTGTGTCTGGAACGAATACGATCGCTTCAATTCCCTCTCCTCCTTCCTTCATGACCAGCTCCCCATTGATTCGGCGATTAATCGGAAAATTTCGCTTTATCGAAAAATCATCCGGATCCAGCTCAAGAATGGATTCTTCGCCTTCGACTGCGATATACAACAAACCGGTTTCAGGGTTATTGGTGATTCCTTCAAAATCCTCGCTTATCACATGTTTCATGTTTATCCTTGTTCCATCCAACGCATATTCTCCCACATGACCTTCATCACCAACGACGAATAACGTTGAACGAGATGGGTGGAAGCTGATACCGGAGGGCTCGGGAAATGAATCATCATCGATATCGCCAATCCATTCGTGAGGGAATATTACAGAGAGAGGATTAGGAATAGGTTGTGCAAAGGTTATGCTATTGGAAGCAGAAAATAGGAATAGAAAAAGCCACGTTACATCAAGACGAATTATCCAGTTTGTCATCGATCTCCTCCGCGCTATTGTCTAATATATGATCTGATTACCCCTACTAATTTTGGGGATTGGGATCTGCTCCCTTGATGTTTTCGTATGTTCTCTGAAAATCCTGTTCGAACCGCTGTGACTTAGTTTGCAATTCCTGTGTTTCGATCTGCGGAATAGTCGGTTCCTTGATCGATTGGCGCAACGCGGTGTCGATGTTGGTGATGATGTAGGCACTCACTTCATCATTGAAGATGTCGCTATGACCCTTCATGAATTCTTTTGGGGTGTAAACAAACTGCACCGGGTCATCACCGCTGCAGTCAAATATCGGTGCTTTTTCGTCAGTGACCTGTCGACTACTGCCGTTACACAGGTCTTTGAAGGCCCAAGGCACGTCAGACCCGTCATCGGTTACCATCTCCTGAGTATGAAACGGTAGAAAATTACCAACGGTTGCTTTGTCGAGAGTGCGTTCGTGTAGGTATTTCAGTGTCTCTGGGTTCTCGTTGGCTTTGAGGTAGCCTCGAGACAACTGCTCCTGGTTCCAGGTAACGACCGTACCCAGTAATTGTCCCAAGGGGAACAGACGGTGCGTCGCCTTGTCTGCCTTGGTGCTGAGTACCCGCATAAGGTTTGGGGTGGATCCATTCCAGTTTTTCTGATGCTTGATGATGGCTTCTTTGACCCGCAGCATCTCATTGGCTTCAATAGCAGGATTGATGAGCACCAATGCGTCCGCCACTGAGGTGCCGGCTGGCAGAGTCCCGTTATGCTTGGCCAGCGATTTGACACGATCTAGAATCAGTTCACTGTAGGCGCTCAATAAGATCGCGCCCCCGAAACTGTGGCCGACGACCACCAGAACGTTCATTCTTTGCTTGGAATCGTAGCTTTCGAGATCGAGTAATATGTCGGTGACACCACCTTTGCCTATTTTCTCCGCCACAGCTTTACGATCCCAAAAACTCAATTCCTTGATCAACGGTAACGACACCGAAGTACCTCGCCAACCGATAAAGACACCAACAACATGCCGGCCCTGGATGAATTGGTTGCTTTTTGCAAATCGTTTTAATCGATTGCGAAACGCCTGGACGTTTTCGTTGCGGGTACTGGCGTTGTTTTTCCAGCCATGGATAAAAACGATGGTTATAACCCCATCAGTGCTGGTGGCATAGTTTTCAATTCGATCAAGAACGAAATGGGTGCGTTCGGTATCGAACACATTGCCACGCTCGGTGAATTCGATGTAGTTGATTTCAAATAACTTGTCGCCGCTCTCGTCTTCAAACACCTCAACGAGTGCTTTTGCGCAGGGGTCATCGGGTTCACACTTATCAGGATTAAAATCCGGTGTGTAGACAATTTCCCTTCGTTCTGCCGTTGCCGTCCGCCAGGGCTCATTGCGAACACAACCGTTCAGAATGAAGGCGGTCAGCAGTATCAAGCCGACTAAATATCGAGGTGAAAAACAGTCCCGGGCCATCATCTCTCCTCTTGAGTAGCGGGCACCTCCTCCCATTTGGCAATCTAAGCCACCGATATGAGACATACCCCAAAGAAACATATATCGAAAATTTGCCTGAATTTCTGTGAAAAAATTCACAAAATATTGATTGGCTGCTGGCAAGGCTAATACTTGCGTATTCCGACGAAATCGACCACTGAATCCGGTTCAAAACGGACACGAATTCCGATGTAAATCGGTCAGTCACTCCGGTGATATCGGGCAAGCCGTATCAGGATGAACTGCTGCTATGTAAAGTACTGTTTTTCAGTAGTTTTTTCATGCATCAGTTGTAGGTAAGTCAGGCCTTGTGGGACATTTTATCCTATAAGGTTAATGTTGGGGAGGCTGTTACTATGAACAAAGATCAACGTGTTATTTAGACGCGATTGCATATGTCGGAATTTGCCAAAACGATGGTTTACGCACAAATAAAATCTTGACGAAATAATAAAGGTTTGCACGTTGCAAAAGGGTATTGCATAATAAAAAGCTATCGCAATATATTTATGCAACATCGGAATCGAGATTATGCTGATAGGCTACGCACGCGTCTCCACTGATAAACAGGATACGGCTGCTCAGGTTAAGGCACTTAAATCTGCAGGATGTGAACGCATTTACCGGGAGAAAGCATCAGGCGGCCGTTGGGAGCGGCCAGAACTGCAAAAACTACTCGGTCAACTTCGTCAAGGCGATGTTGTTGTGGTCTGGAAACTCGACCGGTTGTCGCGATCACTCCGTGATGTGTTGACACTGATGGAACAAATTCAAGCAACCAAGGCCGGATTCCGTAGTTTGACCGAAGCCATTGATACAACAACGCCAGCCGGACGGATGATGATGCAAATGGTTGGGGCCTTCGCTGAATACGAAAGGGCCATGCTCAAGGAACGTACGCAAGCCGGAATGGAAGCGGCGCGCCGGGCCGGACGTATTGGTGGTCGTCGCCCGAAGCTCAAACCAAATCAACAGAAGGAAATTGTGAAAATGGTATCCGAAGGCAAGAAGACGGCCGCAGATGCGGCGCGTTTATTTGGAGTTCATCCGTCTACCGTTTCTCGGCTTTTACGGACTAATCAATGACTTAATATTTATTCAAGATTATCGATATCATTAAATGTCCACTATTGACTTATGTCCACGTTACGTGGACAATTCATTTATATGGACACTTATACCGAACATAATCTACTGGAAAACGCGTTGGCCGGTGCGCGGCGGCTCGGTATCGAAGTTGAAATTACACAGCTAGAGCCTGTACTAGACAATCGTCGAATCGATGCGCTCGTCCGAATTGGCCGTGGCCGTCAGGCACGCACCTATGTTGCCCATATAAAAAAAGGCCTTCGACCGGCAACGCTGGGGGCGACTCTCCATCAACTTGAGGGGAACGGAAAACCCCCACTCCTGGTCGCCGACTATGTGACACCTCCTCTAGCCGAGGCATTGAAAGAGCGCGGTATAGCTTTTCTAGACACGGCAGGCAACGCCTTCGTGAATCAACCACCGTTGTATGTGTGGGTCAAGGGGGAGCGACCTGGTGAACAAATCACGGCAAAAGTAGGCACGGGACGTGCTTTTCAGGCAAGCGGCATAAAAGTCTTGTTTGCACTGCTATGCCACCCCGAATGGGTAGATCAGCCCTACCGAGAAATCGCGAGGCTTGCAGGAGTCGCTCATGGCACTGTTGGTTGGGTCATGGCCGAACTACCCAAGCTCGGGTTTATCGCCGAAGTCGCGGGTAAGCGTCGGCTACTACAGCCAGAATTACTGTTAAAACAGTGGGCCGAGGCGTACGCGCGGACTTTGCGGCCGAAGCTAGCGATCGGTCGTTATCGTGCCGAAAAGCAACAATGGTGGAAGAAGCTCCAGCCTCATAAATATCACATGCTATTGGGCGGGGAGCCCGCAGCCGACCGAGTGACCCAATATTTACGGCCAGAGACCGTCACTTTGTATGGCGAAAAAGCGGAGCCGCGATTGTTGCTCGACTACAAACTGCGCCAGGACCCGGGCGGGCCGGTCGAAATACTAAAACGATTCTGGAAATTCGACATCGACGACAAAAATGTCGCTCCGTTGCCCTTAATCTATGCGGATCTCCTTTTTATTGGTGACGCACGCTGTTTAGAGACCGCAGATCTCATCTTCCAAAAAATTGTGGATGGATTTGTCCGATAAAAAAGAACTGGGCTGGTTGGCTGAATTGGTCTTTGACTTCCGGAAAGCGACCCCTGCATATGAACCATTCATAGTCGGAGCCATGGCCAGAGACCTACAACTCCACTATGGCTTTGGAGTACCTGTGGCCCGCGCTACGGTAGACGTCGACTTGGCATTCGCCGTAGCCAACTGGGATGAATTCGATTTAATCCGTGAAGCGTTACTCGCATCCGAAGCGTTCACTCCAGGACAACCTGCAAGCCACCGGCTAATTCATCGCGATAGCATGCCCGTTGATCTCATCCCGTTTGGTGGTGTTGAGCAACCAGATGGAAACATCATGTGGCCGGACGACAGCACAATGAGCGTTTTGGGCTATCGCGAAGCCCGGGCATTTGCTGTAAAAATACACCTCCCACAAGAACAAACCGTTTTAACCGTTTCCTTGCCTATGCTCGTCGTTCTTAAGCTGTCTGCTTGGGCGGACCGCCATACAAGAAGCCCTGGAAAGGATGCCGCAGACCTGTTTCTTATTCTGAGGAACTATCTCAATGGTGAAAACACGAAACGACTCTACTCTGAAGCACCGCATTTATTAGATGCAGATGACTTCGACTATGAGTCGGCAGGAGCTTGGCTTGCGGGCCACGATGCGAGAATTTGCATCTCCCAGCACAGCAATCAACCAGACCAGGTTGTTGACGTTGTTTCAAGAATACTCGAGACGGAGGCAAATCCAGGTGGATACCTGAAGCTGATTGGTGAAACAGGATCTCTGGCAGGTCGTAGCTTCAAGCTACTTTCCGATTTTCATAAAGGATTTCATTCAGTTTAAAAATACCTGAGAATTACCAAATTCCGAGCAGAGTGAATAGTTAGCAATCAAAGTACCGAGAGAGCCAGCGAAATTGGTTGACAGTTGAAACAGGTAAAGGCGGCAGTGTGATAGCCACACCCATTGCTGACAGTGATCGGCGGGAATAAATCCTTCTAGATCAATCGTACAGAACAACTCCTGTTGCGGATCGAGACAACCTTGCATCTTCGTACCTCAAGATTGGATAACGAATTATATCAATTCGCTCACTCTAAATAGACCTTTTCAACAGGCCGTCTACACACCATGACACGGATGCTGGTTAGCTTTCGAGTCTATCAGCCAGTAGATTTCGGATGCCGTCGTTAGCTGGAGAAAGTATTCATCCAAGTCGGCATCAGTTAGTTGAGTTTCAAAGTTGACGTCCAGGAGTCTTACCGTGGAGCCCTCTGAGATGTTCTTGGCGGGGAGACTTCCTCGAACATAGACCTTATTAGATATTTCGGCGCAAAATCCTTTGATCACCTCTAATTGCCACATACGGGGACTAAGAACCTTGATTACAACGGCTTCGACATCTCCGAGCTTATTCTCAGGTGCTAGAGCCAAAAATTCCGAGTTCCAGTAGTCGTCGCAGAGTTGGCGCACCGTACAATATCGACAATTCTCACCTGAGGGACATGCGAGAAACTCACCACTCTGAATCGCCGATCGAATAGCTTTAGTGCGTTCAAGGAGGTTGGTTTCCAGGCTTTGAAGTTCTGTAAGCGATGGGATAGGGACGGTTTGCTGTTGTCCAGGATATCGGATCATGAGTTTTCCAGGGAGCCTAGCGGCGGGATTGCGAACTCGGTCTGCCCACCAGAGCCAGGCATAGATCAACAGCTGCTCGGCATCGTCTTCCTTTGGGGTTCCGGTTTTGAAATCCTCCAGCCGAATATCAAGTTCATCGACTATCAGTAGATCAATTATCCCGTACCAACCGTGCTTAGCATTCAGTGCGATCTCTGAATAAACGCCTGCAGAGAGCGCTGAACCCTTGGGCGGGAAATTATTTGTAGGACTCTGCTTGTCTTGTACGTGGAGTTCAAGCGTGGCTAGTTCACGAAGTGCGGTTTGCACTGTTACTCGGGCTTGTGCTCGAATTTCAACATGTTGATGCTCAATTTCTTTCAATAGTCGGACGGCGCGCGGATTGCCTTCGTATTTTGCTACCGAATTTCGCATCGAAGTATCGACGATCGCACTAAGTCCGCCGGCGCCACGTAATACTGAGGTGATTCGTTCACCAAAGTTCGTCTCCGTGCGCAATGCGGTTTGTTGGACGACCGTCTCAATCGAGGCGTGTACAACGATTCCCCGAAATGCAGCCATGTTGGGTTTAGCTGGATAACCCGCGTGGCCCCATTCGCTACTGTACATTGACTTAGACAATCCCCAACGCAGCGGACAGGCTTCGATATCGGTAAGGGTACTAAAACTCATGCGGTCCGGTGGAGACGGCCAGACCTGGGGCATTTCAATAGCGGCGCTGAAACTATGCACCGTTAGCTCCCTGCAATGAAGTCGAGAACCTGCTTGGTCGCGGTTGGTAAATTACGAGCAACGATCGTTTCGTCGACCGTGAAGACAGGAATTAGCGAGAACTCAGCGAGTTCCCTTAGGCTGGCACTTGGTGGATAGTTTGGCGTCAAGCCATTATGGACCGCCACAACGATTTCTACCTTGGATCCCATTCGAATGAGAAGTGGGACCTCTACCTTTCCGATATTGGGAGCCTGGATAGTCGCATCCTCTTGTACATCGAAACCTTGTTGATGTTGGCGGAGGTTTTCAGCCAATCTCTTCGATAAGTGTAGTAACCGATGCTCATTGACCTGAAGAGCACCGCCGTGAAGCATGTGATGTAAGAGTGTTGCGCCGAGTTGACGATCGAGGAGATCGTGCTCGAACTTATTTCGATAGGATCGCAGGCACCGATAGCAAGAGCGATCACAATTCTCGGCGCAATTCATCAGTTTTGTGAGGGCGTGTTCGAACAAACAATCACCTAAACTTTCCACCCGGCGCGCGAACCCCGCGCCGCCTGACAGTGTGTCGTAGATATAAATCTCGGCTTCTCGACCGAGTTGCCCTGACTCGCTTAGCGATGGACGGTATTCGGCTTGGAGTTCGTGATGCTCGAGCTGCAGGAGTTCGCATGCAGACGCGGTCAATGCTTCGGCAACTGTGCGTAGCGCTATGTCGGTTGCCAGCAACCCCGGTCGTAACGACAACGGCTCCGGGGATACGATGGACAATAGAAGTACGTCAGTAATGAATTGTGTTCCGAACACAATGCCGGTTGCTGTTGCGCCGCCCGGACATGCTTGGTCCTTCTCCATGGGGAACGGCTTCAGATGCGACTGCTGGATAGTGGATTCGCCTACCGCGGGTTCGACGCACCCACAACGGGTGCAATAGTTGTAGCCTTCGGTTTTTGGTCCTCGGTTCGTGACCAAGAGATGATCGCGAAGATACAGTGAGTTCACCCTTTCGTTGAACTTTCGCCACCGTTTATCGCCGCTTGTGATCGGTGCGGTTAACTTCGCACGCGTAGCGTAACTGAGTGCCGGCTGATCATCAGGCGAGGTGCCCTCTTCAATTTGAATCGGGTGTGCGAACCCAGGCGGTCGCATCCAGTAGCGAGCGGGACCGAGCGTTTCCGATGTTCCGCAAGCGGGGCAGTCGCTGACGTCACCCTTCTCAGCTTTAGCGCGCTCAACTGTCTTTGAATAGTGGCAGACGCTACACTCGAGATAGAACGTGCGAGATTCCCAAGCTTGATACCGTTCTTCCGACATTACGGAATAAATTGCGCCGGACGTCCATAGCCGATTGTCGATCCAAACTTGTTTGCCTGGTGCGTACTGGCTCAATGCCGTGGTCAATCCCTGTGACGGTGCGTACTGGAATACCGGTCTATAACGTGTGGTTTCTACAGCGTTGAACACGTGGAAGGTGGCGACGTCGGTCGGGAATGCGTAACGGGGTAGGATCCCTTTAAACAGCAGGCGGTCCAACAGGTTTGCTGAGCCCGGGTCCGTTGTCGGTTGCTCTTCGTCTTCTTCCGCCGGCACCTCCACGCTTGAGACCTCGTGGTCTGCATTATCGAGTTCCTCTTGCTTCCCATCATCGACGGCTAGGATGGCGCCGGCGACCTCAGCGTGCGTATAGTCAGCGAACTCGGCAAGGATTGTACTTCTTTCGTGATCATCGAGTTCTACTGGGAGCCAATCATCGATTTCAGTCCGGAGTATGTGTTCATGTTCATGCAACCATTCTTGGAAGTTGTGGATGTTGAGGCGGGATCCTGGCTTTTTGAAATCACCAACCGTCCCAAGCACAGCGAATAGCTGTGGTTGATCCTCAGGCGCAATCTCCTGAATCCGATCGGTGTGGTAACGCTGTAGCAAAAATGCTGTGACGTGCCGCCGCGCAATGTCAGGGTTGTCGACGTTCAGAATTGGGTCAGCTACTTCCCCACGGATCATCTGATCTGGGTGGCTGAAATAGTGCTCGTCGTGACTGTCCGCGCTGCCAAACGCGGTAACTGTTGCGATTGCGGTCCCACGACGGCCCGCACGGCCCGCTCGTTGCTGATAGTTCGCTCGAGCCGGTGGCATGTTTCGCAAGGCCACACCGGACAGTGCTCCGATATCGATGCCCACCTCCATCGTTGTGGTGCACGATAATATGTCTATAGCCGTTCGACCAAGACGCGAGTCTTCGCTGCCCAAATCGATATCTTGGAAGAGCAGTTCGTACTCTTCGGCCTTCGAAAAAACTTCGTCCGACTGAGCAGCATTGAGTTGTGCGGTGTGCTCAGCCGCAATGAGTGCCATCGGGTTCTGTGCAGATTTGTCCAGTGCCGCGAGTGTGCTTGCCCGGTAGTAACCTTTGCGTGCTTGGAAAACAGGATCGTTATCCGGATCAATCACATCAACCGTGTCAGAACCACAATTGATACACCGCGTTAGTTCCGGGTAGGGACGTTGGGTCTCTCGGCAGCGACGGCAGTAAGCCCAGTCGCCCTCAAGCAGCAGCGAGATCTTACCTCCACGGAGCTGATGTTGCTTACCGCTCACCTGCTCCGCAAAAATATCGAGCAGATTCGGTAACCAGAACTTATTGAATGCTCTCAGGGTGGCGGCGTCGGTGAGAAACCGCTTCACAACCTCAAAACTACCGGAGTGAGTGTCATACACGTCCTTGTACCAATTGGTTGGCATCGCTTGTAGATGGAATCCCGTTGCACGCCACGCGCGGAGCCATACGCGAGCCAACGCGAGCTTTTGTAATTCGGTTTCAGCGAATTGTGGAATTTCAGGCAGGGCAATCACATCACTTGCAACCTGCTGTGATTCACATACAGAACCTAGCCCAAGTGATTCGAGTCCGTAAAAGCGATCATTGAGTGGCGCGACCATCGCGCGCAACAGCGCATGCGGTGGATTGGCTCCTCGTACATCAAGTGCCAAGTCCGCAAGTGCATCGTCGTCATTCAGTACGTCGGCATCAATCGCTTTGCGAACATCACGCATTTCGGTAAACGGCTCTGTTGTTCGTAGTGTGGGACGCAGGCGAATACCGAGTTTATTTGCAGCGAGCAGCACCGCGAGGTAGAGGAATTCCAGGGATAGCCTTGGCTCCATGCGCGGGGACTGACTCAGAATGCTGTACCCGGAAACAATAAGGGGCCGCATCACGTCTTGCATGGAGTAGGTTTGCAAGTTTGGCGCGAGACGAGCGGCGGTTTGTCGTGAATCGGAGAACACTAAGACTTTTCTTCCCTGTAGTGGCGCGAATTCAGTGCGTGGTGCGCTTGGGGGTTGGACGTGAATCTGTTCGGTGATCAACGCTTGGAATGGTTGGTCTCCTTTCGTTTGATGATCTTGAACGGACGATCGCCCGTACGAGGCCCTCCCGTCACACACGGCACATGGTCGAAACTGTCCGGGTCGGGTACTAGTTTTGTCTGCTGGATCGTGACGTGTCTTAGACAGGTAGACGTCGCGTAATGATTCGCTGGGTACGGCTGGATTTACTTGGCCGGTAGCCAGATCAAATAGCACAAGTTCGGTGGTTCCCTCGACCACAGGCGTTTCGAGAAACAAATCGATAGGTTCGAATTCTTCGATGTACCCGCCAGCGGTTCGTATCGCAACGCCTGGTTCAGACCAAAGCGATTCGGGATCCGAAAGGTCGTTTGTGTATGCACGTGCATAGGCAGCACCACAGCTGCGACATGTAAAAAACTCGAGCACTTGGGCACCACACTCGCAGCGATCGCGGGGTTGTGCGTAGAGTTTGCCGATTGGCCCCAATCCTTGTTGATTGGTTGGTAGTTCCGAACAGTGTGAATCGAGGCAAGCCCACAAGCCTGGCAGTCCCCGGAAGAACGCATGAACGCGGCAGGGTAGCAAGCTAGGTTGCTGCGGATCCGGTCGTGCAAGGCTACCGAGTGCAGCAAGGACGGTGACCGCGCGATCCGCCGTTTCACGATCCAACCCGGGAAATAGCTCGACTCCGAGTTCAGCTACCGGACACGCTTGCTGCATCGTTTGGTTGATCAATTCGTTCATCGGGGGAAAATCTTTCAGCCCCTCGTACAGAACGTGCTCGATTGAATCGGTAACGTCATCAATCTTTCGATGCGCAAGGAAGCGTTTGATATGGTGCAAGCGTTCGACATCCGATGTTGAAGCGTAAAATGCATCGAGATCGACGCTCGTTAAGCTGTTGGCGTCCTTAAGGTCACCAACACCAGTGGGGGACCGCAATGCCAGATTTCCACGCACCGGAGCAGCAAACTGCGAGGAGCATTTTCCGGTCAAACGCGCTGCAAATTCGATCGCGTAGTCTTCGTTTGCGAAGCTTGCACTTGTGCAGATGACTTGTAGGCGTTCTTCTGGGATGTCGAGACGTTTGCGTAAGCGTCGAAGAAGGAGTGCGACTTCTGCCCCCGCAGCACCCCGATACATGTGCGCTTCATCGACGACGAGCAGAAAATTTTCCTGCGGGTGCGCAGCCAGCCAGTCCCGCGTCGCATCGAAAATGGATCTTTCGAGTGGGCGCATCATCATATACTCGAGCATTGAGTAGTTGGTCACGAGGATGTCCGGTGGGGCTGCCTGAACTTCATGTCGCGTGATAAGTTCCGAATCCTCGTCCTGTCGGACTCCACGTATGTACTCGCCGTTTTTCTGCCAGCGAGTACCTGGCTTGCCGTACCAAGCTTCGAGATCAGGCTTTGATGGCCACTTGCCTCTTTTCCTAAGGGACTCAACCAAGTGCGTGGCCAGTTTCTGCTCTTCGGGTGACCCACCAGATGCGGCTTTCAATTGCTCGATATAGAAGGTTTCAATTGACTTTAACCGGGAGCCGTCTTTCTTAGAGTTGCGCACACCCGGATACAGTGTGCGACTGGTGTAGCGTGCAAATCGCAATGGTCGACCACCCCACTCGATGAATTGATCAGTCACACGATGGTCGCCAAACATCAGACGTAAACGTGCCAGTTGGTCGTTCACCAAAGCGTTCATAGGATATAAGACTAGAGCGCGTATGGCGGGCCGCGAAAATGCGATTTTTGAGTGAATTGCTTCACTCGCGAGTTTGCCAAGGATTGGTAGTAGAAAACACTCAGTTTTACCGGACCCGGTTCCTGTCATAACGAGTAGGCTCTTGTGGTCCACCAACGCACCTTGCAATGCTTGCGCTTGATGCTCGTACGGTGGGTCATAGAGCAACGGTGAGTCGCCTTCTGTAGGGACGGCGAGTGACTGGAGGAAACCTAGTACGTCTGGATCCAGTCTGAGTTCCCTTAACATCTTGGTCGATTGGTACTTCGGGGTGCTTTCGATGAATGGGCGTTGGGCTATGACACCGGCATCATTAAGTAGGTCGCGACGCTGTTGGATCACTTGCGGGTGGCCAATGTGATAGGTCGCCTCTATGTATTGACAAATTGCGCGTTGCAGTCGTTCCGTTGTTTCAGCTATCGTCAGTGACATCGTCGTGTTCCTCGTGTTCTTCTGGCACCATCCACAGGCTTTGTTGCAATATTTCCACCTCCTGGTTTGCGTCCGAACGTTCAAAGTCGAACACAAACACACTTTCGCCGCCGCGCTCGCCAATGCAATCCCAACGACGCAGTAACCAAGCCGGGCAGGGCAAATGAATACTCAAACGGCTGCGTTTGGCGTCTAAGGGCTTTAGGCGATACCTCTGTGGCACACCATGACTGGCATCGAGCGCGCACTGCAGTCGCCACGCCTGGTCGCAACCACGTTCTGACGTTCGTCCTTGGGGTAGGTCTACGAGACGGGATGGCATACCGTTTACCAATTCGACGTAGCACCATAGGTCGGCGCCGTAGCGTCGTGTGCGCGTCCCAATGTATCGACCCGTTAGCGAGCCTGGAGCGGTCCAACGCTCACGATACCATGCGCTCTGAATAGCAGTGTCCAATACCCGTAGGCCGTCCACGGCGTCACTTGGGGGTTGGCGCTCGAGAGTTTTGTCGAATTGCCGAACTATCGCGTCAAATGGTCGAGTAGTTGGCGCCTTCACCCAAACTTCATAGGGAAGTTCATGCAGTCCCGCGTGTCTCAGCTGTTGTTCTATGCTCGGATGATCAATGTCTGAAATGATACGTGCAACACCCTTTCGTGTTGCCATAATCCCAACAGGAAGTAGCTCGACGCCATCAGGCGCAACACCAACGATAAGAGCCTTTGAAGTGCCAACTGGTACGAACGCCGGCGGCGCGAGATATAGAAGTCGGTTTTGTGCGAATCCCGAAATGTCATCGAATTCGACTAGGTCGCCGTGAGCGACGAGTTCATCAAGCACAGCTCGACACCGTTCGCGAAGGTCGTCAACCGATAGTAGTGGTTGGAGTGCTTCGGTGACGGCCGATAGAATGCCCGGCGGAGAACATGGGCAGAGCAGACTTGCCGAATGGCGCAGAATACTAGCTAGCGACTCAACGGATAGTGGGTCAGCGCCCTCCGATAGCCCAACGCGTTCTAGAGTGCGTTGTAGAACGTCCTGACGCGATAGAGGGTTTAGTTCCATTGCCACCCCGGGTACGTCGCGCGACCAAGATCGTCAGAAGGCTCGGTTTTCGCGGTGGTGGTTAGGACGACGAATCGCGCAGCTCGCGTTAGTTCAGAACGCTGCATAACCGTATCAATGGTACGTCGAAACTCCGCGGTTTCTTGTCTATCTATTGATGCGGGCTCGCTTGTCAACCGCAACACAAACTCACAAAGATATGACGACTCGTTGGTTACGGCCGACAAGCAAGAAATACGATACGGTATATCCGCCTTCGCAAAATCATCGATCGCTTCGGTCAGAGCTTCGGACCAACCCAAGCCGTAATGCTTATAGGCGATGCGCCTGCTCAGTGCCTCAGGATTGTTGTTGTTCTGGTACGCACGTTCTGCTTTGTACCATGCCGTCCCACTGACTAGCCCGACTAACTGTTGCGTCAACGCGCTGATGGCAACGCGCCACGCAAACCGGCCAAACAAATTGCCTCGGGAGTCGACGCCGTACCACACCTCAATAGTTTCTAAGAAGCGTTCGACTGATTCCACGGAGCGCTCGGGTCGGAAGAAGTGTGGCTTGATAACGCGAAGTTGTTCGGCTGAAGCTGGCACGATTGTGGCCGCCATATTTTCCGGTGTCCTCGCTACGTAAAGTCCCGGCGTCGCTGAACCATTTGAAGCTCGTATAAGTTCGGTCTCGGAAACCTCTCGCTCCCTTAGAGGGGTTGAAAATTCGTAGCGCGATATCTCGATGGCTGTAGGATCATCGACATCGTCGTACAGTGTGATGGCATAGTTATCACGAGTTTTTGCAAGTCCCCAACGGAGCGCCGTTGGGGGCCGATCGAAGTGACACTCGGTAATTCCGATGTCTCCCCCATCGAAACGCAAGACACAACGGTCAGCTTCGGCATAGGCGTTTGACAACGCTTGTTCTTGCCCGACGAGTACGCTTAAGAATCGCGTAAAGTCTTGTACGGATATTGGCAAGTTCAGTGATGTGGACTCGGACTCATACAAAGGAGCTATACGGCCCTTCTTCTGTAGTTCCAATGTCACTAATACATTCCGCGTCGGTGGCCCGAGGACTTGAATTTCCAATTGACCATCGAAGAGTTCGACGAGGGTACCGTCCTGGGGTTGCTGGGTAACCAGCATGGCAACACCGACGTCCTTATCTGGAGATACATCTCTGATCGCGATTTCCATTTCCCCATGTTCGGAGCGATAGCTGCTATCAACCGGGTGAGCGATGACCTCGAGGTGGTACACACCTGCGGGAAGACTCGGTAGTGACAGATACGCGGTGTTCTTCGTCGATGGTTGGCAATCGAGTTCCAGAATACTCGCGCCAACATCCATCGTGACGCTAAATCGAGCGATGGCGTAGTTGGCGGTGAGTAGAACGAGCGGTTGGTCTGTCGACAACCACTCGGCCGAGCCTTGTCTGTCCCAAATACAAGGGGCCAAGCCACATGGTTTTGCGGTCACTTGACGTGCCGCATCTAGCCCCCAGGCGTTGAGTGTAGCGGTCATGTCATCGAGTGATGACACTCCAAAATGCCACCCGCAGTAGTCATCACATCCGATGTCCACCCGTTCGCCTTCGGAACTCGTCGAACTTGCGAGGGTTACGACGATGTATTCGCCGTCCGCTGACACGCGGCGCGACCTTACCTCGTGCGCGACGCCATCAGCGTTTAACCGAAATAGCCAAGGTCCTTCCGGCATTGTCGCCGTGTGTGCCAACAGCGCATCGAGATCTGGGTGCGTTGGATCGAACGCCAAGAGAGGTGCGCCAGTTTGCGGCCAGTCGGATTGTGGTACCGGAAGCGAGCTATGCAACAACGCGCGTGCTGAGTACCGTCTTTCATGTTTCGCGAACTGTACCGTGGCGCGTTCGAACAAGGGCTGTAGGTCCGGGTAGTAGCGGACCAATGGCGTGAGATTGGGTGATTCCAAGACCGGGCGCCACCCTTGTTGACCACGCGGCCGGAGAGTGATGGTTGGTCTGATCTGGGGGCGCGGCGATTTATCTTGCGACACACTGGTGGTGGTACTATCGACACCCGGCCGCCGGAGCCCTCTGACGCTGGCTCTTCTCGACACATGGTGCTTAGCATCGTTTAACCATGAGCGGGCCTGTTCCTCGACGTTTAAGTCGGTTGTAATCCGTGTCAAAGTGGTCGGCTCAATCCACTCGCCGGTGCGATCATCGCGCAGCAGCGCGGATGCAATCTGTCCAATGAGTTCCGGCTCGTTAGCCAATTGCCTAAATCGTGAGGTCGCCTTCAAGCTATTGGCAGCGATGATGCGGCCGAGTTGACCTGGAGACTCGACATCGTCAAACACGACACTATGACGCACTCGATAAAGTACTTCCGCCAGCTGACGCTGTAGGTCCTTGGGCAAGATGGCGTGCGTGATCGGCCAACAGATAATCGAGCGATGCTGGGCCCAGCTACCTCGAGGTATAGCACCGTTGTATTCCTTGCAAAATTTCTTGAAACATCTCTTGATGAACGGACGTTCGCGTTGATCCCAACACGGCGTCTGTTCGCGAAACGTGTGCCAATACTCATCACCCGCATACTGGTAACCCACTTCAGCTGCGTAAACCGTCCAACAGAGATAGTCGTCGAGACGTAACGACCTGACATTGCTGCACACCTCGGTGCGCAGCGCACTCAATTCGCTTTCATCGAGTCCGTGCTCCAGCGCAAATGTCACTGGCTCATGAGGCTGGTCGAGTTTGGCTAGGGTCACATCATCAAATATCGATGCTAAGCGTTGTTGCCAATCCTCCAGTGATGCAGCCATTAGCCAAGATCCGAGCTAAGTGTGCCAGGATCCTGAGATGGTCTCGCGGGTACTCGCGCACCATGACACATTGGATGAACATGTCGATGTAATGCGACCTGCTTCAGTACTTGGTCTGACTGTATACGACTGCTCAACCATCGGTGTCGCCACCAACTGACTATCGCATTGTTGGAGTCGGGCTCGCCAATCGCAACGCGGTACTGGGGCTTGCGATCGATACCAAGAAGATAATCGCGTGTGTTATGCGCGAGCACCACACCATAGACGCTTCGACGACGACCATGTTGCAGAAGACTTTGTTCGGGGAAACCGAGCAGGGTAAGGCCTTCACGCACTTTGCGAAGTCGCGGACTCACGCCTTCACCGAATATGCTATGGACACGCTCTCCGTTCGTTGACTGACGCAGACACTCTACAATTGCTTTTACAGTTTCATCGCTAAATTGAGACGTACCATACGCCTCGGATTGCCCCAACTCCTTGTAGGCGATGTAATCCTCTTCAGATCCGCCGAGCACTGAAGTTGGTAATTTGACACGGTTATATTGACTGGAGCCGTTCCCATAAAGCGACGTCGTCCCAAAATAGACGAGTTTCGATGGGCGAACGATGGGTCGTCCAGCCATGGACGATGCGATTTGACTGACAGCCTTCGCGTAGCGTCGTTGGTACTCCGCGACAACAGCTGGGCTAATCGCTAACATGCTCACGAGTTTGCCGCCGAGCAGAGCGTTATATGGTTGGACCGCACCACAAACTGTGATGTCAGCCATCGCGACGCCGACGCGATCAGCTTTTGCTTTGCGCACGATCTTGGCAATGATGCGACGCCCGGTCGCCGTCTCTGTTAAAGCCCGCAGCTTGGCTGCTGAGAACCGGCCGTCGAAATGTCGTTGCAGGCATAAACGCATCTCGAGTAGATCGGCCAATGCCACCGCCCGTTTGCTTTTGTAGAGTGGTGTGCACGCTTGCTCGCGCCAATGCGAAACGCTCGATACGTCCTCAGCTTTGCTTCGAAAGTCCGAGCGACGTGAGTATCGATGGTGACGCTTCTTCTGCTGGGTTGAATATGATCGCAATTTGCGGACTAATTCTTCCTTGGGATTATTAAGAAACCATCGCGTGATTAGTCCCTCTCGAACAAAATCGGCCGTGTAGGTCTCAGCCACTGCTGTGTCGATAGTAGTGGCGAGCCATCGGGCTAGTCTTGCGGATGGTTCGTTTTTTAGCCGTTCGATAAACGACTCCGGGTGCCATCCCAACCATTTGTCACGCTCACTGATCTGAATAATCGGGCTCGAGATCGATGCAATCCCCATCACCGGGTGATTGGGAGCCGCTGAATCACGCACCAGGATCTGCATAGATCGACCAGGAACACTGGTGTATTGATTGGTCCACGTATGTCGAAAATACCTCCAGATGTCCCTGAGGCGATGACCTGTGAACTCGCAACGCTTTTCAGCATCGACAAACTGAACGTATGGTTTGATCTCATTTGAAAGGGCATCACCATTCAAACTACTTGCACGAGCTTTGCGCAACGACTCAGCCAAGTCTTGGCCGTCGCGCATCAGATCGAAGATCGATACAAAACGGTCCTCATAGAGTCTCTTGCGCTCCATCTCGTTGATGAATGCCTTGACCGAAGGTTGCTCCAGCTGTGCGTCCCGTTTTAGAAGTTCTTGCGCCCGAATGGCCTCGCGCACACGTTCTCGACTGGTTGACACTCCCGGCGGTGCGACAGACACTTGATTATTACGAGTAACCCGAATGCGCCATCCCTGCAATGCGAGATCGGTCAGAATCAATGCGCTCGCTCGATACGTCGCTCGATGGTTGGCCGGTAAAGATGCACTGTTCAAGAGCATTCGGCTACGTTCACGACGCACAAGCTCGATAGGTTCTGTGCAACGCATCTGCGCCTGTAACCGACGTGCGTAGCTAGCGTATTCTCGACGCGCGCGAGTGTTATTTGGCAGGGCTATGTCAACGGAGTCCCAATTCATCCAGACAATCCGTCAACCACCGAGTAATGTCTCGAGCGTGTTACCCCATTTACCACGAAAGACACTTAGTCGTTCCTTGTCCGACGTTGCCATCGTCGCTTCAGCACGTGCTGCGCCAAACAGAACGAGTTCAATCAGAGTTTGAAGGTCCCGAGTCGACGCGGACTTGCTTAGCGGTGCATACAACTCCCTGTAGAAGGCGTGGTCTGGATCGAGTGTTAGAACGAACCGGCCACGCTGTGATCGAAACGCGTAAAATGCACCGTCATCGAGTGGTGCGACGCGGATCTTGTAAGGCGTCTTCAATCGAGCGGAATGAACACTTTGTACCGGCTCAAGAAATTCGGATCGATCACTCGCGATCGACTCTGAACGCTTGGCACCACGCACCCTGTTCAACTGCGCATGGGCTTTCCGCGCTCGGGCATTGAGCGCACGCGCCGCGGCTTCTATGTCCGGACACAAGGCTTCGAGAACGTACTGCTGTGGTCGAATTTGCTGTTTGGTATGGGTGAGCCCAAACGCTTCGTCTAGGATGGGTTCGAAGTGAACTTCGCATCGCCACCATTCATCGTAGTTCTCCTTCCGTTTATTGCCGAGAAAAAACCACCCGTAATCGACTTCGCGATGTGCTCGTACGATAGATACACCGGCCTTACTAACAATTCCGCGGTTGCGCTTTTCCTGGTTGCTAAGGCGAGCCCACTTCTTGATTGGTAACTCCGAGAAACATACGCGGACTGTCCCGGTTGGGGCCGTTTTGTCGTCAGGGTTAGCAGAAATTGTGTAGCGGATTTCCTCACCGTACTGCGTAGCATGATCCTGAGACTTGCGAAATCGCATAAACAGCGGATCGAAAGGTTTGATTACATTGTCATTAACGGAGATCGTTACCCCTTGAGCGATGAAATAGCGAAAACGGCGTGCGAGTTCCCGAGAGACGTGTCTACAGATGGTGCTTGGACGTCGAAAGTCCAGGCGATCACAATTGCTCCAATGAACGACGGTGCCAGAATGAGATTGGTACGACGTACCTCCATGCCGAATGGTGAGTGGTGACGGTACCTCGGTCATTTTTCCATCGGCGATCTCGTCGGCGTCGAGATAAGTAGAGATTGGCCTACCCGAGCCCACAACATTACGACCTGATTGATTCTTGGCATTGAGATTCGTCCACGATGTTACGGTCACGCGTTTTGCCTGGCTTAAGGAACTGTTTGGAAGGCCCATACCAAATCGACCGAGACCGGAGCGGTCGTTAAATCGAGAGCTACCGCCAAACCGCAGAGCCTGGCGCAGAGTAAACGGGTCCATACCGCAACCATCGTCGATGATCTGTACTTCGATTTGATTAGTCGCCTCTGCTTTCGCAATGTGAATGTCGATCGAGGTTGCTCCTGCCTGAATGGCGTTGTCGACGAGTTCTGAAATTGCACTGGCAGTACTCTTGTACCCTGAGTCTCTGGTAGCACGGATAAATCTGTCTGCTGCGACAATGGACCAACTGTACCTATTCTGTTTCGTAGTCATACTTTGCCTTTACGTCGTTGTTAACTATGTGCAGCAGCGGAACGTAACTTAACCTTCTTTGTTATTTGCTCTCCGCTTTCAATCTCTGTGATCCGGAGTTCGTAGGACTTCTGAAGAGTCATCCAGAACTCGGGTGGCGTACCAAAATAGCACGACAGTCGCAGCGCGGTGTCTGCAGTTATGCCTCGCTACCCTCGAAAATCTCTGTTATTCGATTACCGTGTTCATCCAAGGTAAAGGCTTGATTGTCCGCAGAGGTCGAGAGATCGTGGAGTTCATCTCACAGAACTTTACAATCATGCACATGACGCATTCGGTTGTAACTCAAGCCGTCATCACCCCACATAAACCAGATTCTCCACTGTTCGTTAATCTGAATACGGTTATTTTCGCCCAAATCGCCGAATGGGTGCAGTAGGGAGATGACACATCCGTAGCACGCAAAAGTGATATGATGATTGGTTTTAAGAGCCATTCCATGTCATATCCCTTTGAATTTATTGAATTTGATACCCTGACAAAGAGTGAACGGTTACAGATATTATCACACGAAGAGTACAAATTATTGTGGGGACGCCCCCGCACTTCCGCGACCAATAGTGAGTTCTTCTTTGCACTGAATCGGTGCGAAGCAGAAGTGCTGACTCGGCTGCGAAACTCCTTTTAGGCCATACACCAACATTTGTGCTTTTTTTAATTTTCGAATATTTGGCATAAATACATGCTGGGGAAATTAGAATATGGCGCTCTGCCCTACTTTTGTTGGTCTAGGTACGCTTAAGAATGACGACTGTAAAGGGTATGATAAATCCAATCCTTTTTGAATTGATATTTCCCTTGATCGGGCATTCCGGGATTGGCGCATCGGGCGCGGCATTGGCCCAGCGGGTTTCTATAAAATTAGCCAGACACTCGAATTCTGACGAACAGATACCCTCCATTGATGAAAAGCATGTTGAATACTCATTATAGTCCTTCTGTCTTCTCTCAGTGATACTAAGCACAGCTGACAGGTATCTGTCAGTAAGGGAGAGATGCACCTATATTCTACGGAATAATCTCCTCGGTCTCTAGATCAATATCCCGAAAAATCACATCCACATTTTCCGCCAGGATATCGAGTTCTTTCTCACTGATTGTGGCAAGCTTTTCCATATTCTCCTGGCTGATGCCGGCATCAAGGCCCGGCTGGAAATTTCCCTTGGTGGCTTCACGCCAGATAAAACGCAAACGTCCGGTCTGCAAGATATCTTCGGGGTTTTGTGATGGCTTGTTATGGGAAGGCATGACTGGATTCAGAGATGCAATCAGATGAATAAATAGATTTTGGCAGCAAAGTAACGGATTCGGGGGACGGAAACAATCAGCTTTTAAAACAAATCTGGCTGGTATTAAGCCTTCGCGTTTCACGGTGGATAGAAATGACAGCCATTCAGCCCCATTTCAGGGTGGAGGGTGCATAATCGGCTTTTTCGATCCCGTTTCGACTTGACAATGCCGCTGAAACGGGAGTAATTATGTGAATTAACATGAGTATTTTAACCACGATCAAGGGCCTGACTGCCACCGTCCTAGAGCGTTTTTCGTACGCTGTCGGGGAGGTAATGGCTGAGCCTAATAACGAGCATGATGCAGGTCCTGTGATTGGACGTATTTGGTGGAATGGAGGAAAAAATAGATGGGACGATGGTACAGATCCTCGTGGTATCTACGATCCTCTTGATCCGAATCCTCACGAGTAATTCAGAAAACATTACCTAAGCAGCCCTTTTAGTGCCACCCGTCCCCTTATTTGGGAGGGTGGTGACATTGTTTGCTGTATGTTCAACTTTACCTCCACCACTTTCTGCAGCAGATTGTGTTTTTGCACCGACCTGACTGGTCATATAGGTGGCTCCTTTAACTGCACCAACACCAGCAACCCCCATCAAGAAAAACCACACGAACGGCAATCCCAGAAACAATCCCCCGGTCAAGATGTCCAGCAACATACGTTTGTTCAAGGAGCCGCTGGCATCATTTATTAGGAGGGTCAGGAATGAGCCAGTGGTTGGGAATAAGGCCCGCGCCAGGTATTGATCGAAAAAGTTCGCCAGCGCCCACAGGGCGGTGAAAAAGTGGAAGCTAAACACCACCAGGGTCAAGGCGAACAGGTATTCCCATCGATAGGCCATAATGACTATGGCGAAAGGCAATAGCACGAAGATCCCCATCAGCAATACCGCCTGCATCATCGGCAGAAACATCTTGATCGCATCCAGGGCAGTGTTGAAGCCCAGGGTAGCTGTACCGATTCCCATGGTATTGAACACCCGTTGCAGGATACCGGCCGATTTATCCAATACCCATTCGGTCGGATTGGCGCTCGAAGTCTGATAGACGTATGAATAATCCGGTGCGATATGGTGGGCGGCGGTCTGACTCAACAGGTTTTTTATCCGAGTATCCTCGAGAGTGATCGCATCGACGCCGGCGAGCTGACTGACGGCGGTTTTCATTCGAGTCCACAAGCCATCGTTCGCCTGAGTCTCGAGGAGTAACTTTTCCTTCAGGCCCAGACCGCCGGTGCCCAGCCACCAGTCGTCGCACCAGGGCTTGCCGGCTAATCCTAAATCGCGTTCCTGCTGGGTATCGCCCGGCCAGCCTTCCACCGGCGAGCGGGCGCGCAGCCCCGCGCCGGTGTCGAAAGAATTACTCGAGGGTTTATAGAATCCCTCCGAATCCAGGAACCCGTGCGAACCGGCCCATTCAACATCGACATTGCCGTAGGTGGCGATCGCACTGGCGATACCGGCCGGTAAACCGGCCGTGCCTTTCATGCTGATCAGTTGTTGCAGCTTGGCCCGGGCCGGTGCGAAACAATCCGAGACAAACTGCCCGTATTCAGCGACAGTTTGCGGATCGTTGATATTGACCTGGCCGATCTGTTGCTGGGCGGCTCGGATGTCCCCTTCTCGCGGCAGGGCCTGGGCGATGGCATGGGCCATGCCGGTGGAGATGGCCGAAGTCACCCACCACCAGGCCGGGATCTCCACGATCCCGCCCTCCACGGTATGCGCGCCCAGGGTGGTCTTGTAGGTGGTCGGGTCGGTGGCCTGGGTGACCGGGGCCGGATTTAGATTCTCGAAGGTAGGCGTCGGATGATATTCGATCAGTTGCGGCCGCAATTGATACATGGGAATTCCGGCCAGAAACAGCACAATAAAGGCGATCGACAATTCGATGGTGACACGTTTGACCGCGACTGTCGCCGGCGGCCGCTCATCGCTTGAAGCCACCGCATCGCGCCAGTTCTTGGCGATTATCCAGCCGAAGGGCAAAAAGGCGATCATGGTCATGACCAGCAGATCCCAGATCAGGTTGTACACCAGCCAGCCGTACATGGTGGTGTAGAGTTCCAGATACGAGCCTACAGTCAGATTCATTTGGATATCCGTTTACGAATTCAGCCAGCGCAACAGAACACCGACACCATTGCGGATAAACAGGATTTCCAACGCCGCCAGCCACAGCACCATGAACCAGCGGTAATGCCGGGCGATGTCCGCGATCTCCTCATCGGTCCAGTTCAATTTAGAACCCATCCGGGCGACCAGCTGGGGCCAGAACACGATGATGGCCACGAAAATCATGACCCGGATCGCGCCCAGGACCGGTTTGAATGTCTTATCGAATTGCACTTGTGCCTGGGTCAGACTGGCGAGATCGGGATACAGCGCAAGAATCACGACACCGGCCATCAGTGCAAACAGCATCAAGCCGATAACCGCGACACTGCTCCGAAACAGGATCTTCATGACGCCGATCTCCTGTCTGTTCTCTGACTGTTCTCAGGATCAAATTTCGGCATTTACCTAGGGGTTGGATGGCAGGATGATTGCGCCGTCACGCAGTGGGATATCGCCTTGCGGGGTATTCAGAGACGGTGCATTACGCGGCGGCACCGCCGTCTGTTTGCCGTAGTATTGCTCCAGCAGTTCGACCGCCGTCTGCGAGACAAACTCACGTTTGAAAGCGTTCTCCTGGTGCAGGTATTCGTATTCCTGATCGAGTTCAGGGATCACGTAGTCACGTAAGTGTCCCCAGGCCGGAGTGGCGTAGACATGTGGTTCTCTTGAACCGGTCAGCAATATCCGGCGCATGGTAAGGATTTCCTCGGCCACCTGGGCGGCGGCGATCTCGGTCACCAGCCGGCCGATCGCAATCTCCATACTGACCGGAGCCAGATCACGGATCGCATCGATCAGATCGATAGTGACTGCGACACCCGGCGCTTCGAATTCAGCCAGCCGTTCCTCGAGTTGATCGTCAGTAAACGACACCTGGTCGCCGACCAGCTCCATCAACGCTAACTCGATTTCCTCGATCACGGCTTCCAGCCGCCGCACCGTGCCGAGACCTGGCGTTTGTTTGGGGGGTTCTTCCTCGGTCCAGATTTCCAGCTCACCCAGGACTTCGGTCGCCCACTCACAGGCCGCCGCTTCATCCGGCCAAATGGTTTCAATCCGGCTGTCTACCCCATCGGGCGGTGCATCCGCGCCCTCGGTCAATAACCGGTAGCCCACACCACAGACATCGCCAATCACCCGGATCGGTTCCTGCCCGGCACCACCGCGTTCCTCGCCGTCCACCCAGATGATCGGGCCCGGTGATTCATTGACCGCCTCCTGGGCTTCGGTGGCGGTCGCGCCTTCTTCTTGCTGGTCGCCCCACTTCTTGGCCTTGGCGATGCGGATAAATCCCTTGAAAGGATTGTCGCCGGCAAGAATGGCCTGCTCGGTTTGTTCGCAATCGCGTACCGCAATACGGATGATTTCCTCGTAACGGGCCATGGCGTTAACAAACATATTGGCCAGGTTGGGATCGGCCCGGTACAGCAGATACAACGGCAAGGCATCGATGATGGACTTGGCGGCGAATTCCAATAATAGGATGGCCTTGTCGATCCCGTTCTTGAACTCGTCGAACAAGCTTTCCAGGTTCTCCAGCAGATCGAAGTTGCCACAACTGTAGTTAAGGCGGGCGTCGGCGCTGGCGATGAGGGTTTTCGAAACCCCGAAATGCTGCGGTAACGGCGTCGCCGAACTGCCGCCGATCTCGTAATAAAATATACTGTCGCGATCGTAGGTCACCAGGGCGGAGGACGTGGCCGGCAGGGCCAGGCCGAGCGCGATAGCAAGTACAAACAGGAGCGATCTCAAAGAACCGCGCCAAACGCGCTGAATGGACCTATCGCCACTTGTTAGGTCAGGTAATGTCAGTGGAATCGTTCGAGACAGCGCAACAGCGGCGATCAGGCGCTTAATGAGGATTGTTTTTGGCTTCATAGTGGTTTTTTCCTGGCAGGCGTTAAAACAAGCAAACGGGCGGGATCGGAATCACGGCGATGAGGACGCCTTTCTTCCACGGACAGCAGTCGTATTCGTTCCAATACAACCAGCCGAACTTGCCGTCCGAGACGGTGCGTTCATCGCCCAGATGCAGAATGTCGCCGAGGGAATAATCGGGATTGCCGAACGGCTCGCACTCCTCATCCTTGATTGGCGAGATCATCAGCCACTTGTCTTCGTCCTCGTTGGACGGACCGGCTTCTTCGTAATGGGTATAGATATGCGGCTGGTCGTCCCGCGTGACCACATCAATGGCGCGTTGCGCCATCACCCCGGCGGCCTTGGGTTCCTCGATGGCCGTCAAGAATCCCTGTCTTGGATGCACCGAACCCCAGGTGTGCAACGGCCATTTGCCGATCTCGCGCATCCCCGGCACCCAGGTCGCCGGATACAACAGTTCTGGCAAGCCGAAACGCCAGGTCAAGGCATCGAATTCGGATTGGAAATACGGATACATCAGATCCACGTCCGACGGACATAAAGGAATACCGCCGACCGTGTCTGCGAGATCCTCAATGGTTTCCAGCAGTGGCCCCAGCTCCTCAATCAATTGCGCAATGACATCGTCGGCTAAGCCCAGGAACTCAAGGTATTCGCGGATAATACGGGCCAAGGCTTCGATGCCCACTGAGGATGAAAGCAACAGGGACAGAATGGCGACGATGGGATTGCCGATTACACTGACTTCCTTGTAGTACATCTGCGAGTTCCGTTCAGTGCGCTGGCGTTCGGAGGATTCCTCTTTCCAGTCCAGGGCGTGACCGCCGCCGTAAGTCGGCAGATCGATCAGAACACCGAGAATGGCGGCCGCTGCCGCTTCGGTGGCCGGACCCAGCAAAGTTTTGGCCTCTGACCAGGCGATATCGCCGGGGTCGTTATAACCGGAGATCACGAAATCCGGCATCCAGTGGGTCACCTGCGGGCTGGTATTGATGGTGCAGCACACCGTCACCCCGCAAACGGTGCAATACAGGGCCACACAGATACCGGTAAAACAGTATTCCAGGCAATCCAGGTTCAAGGACTGGATGGCCACGTCTTCGGTGGTGAATTCGCCAGATTTGAACATGGACAAATTCGGAAGATCGATGCCGGCGAATGCCGGGTTGATACGCAACGGGCCGAAGGCCAGATGCAAGGACAACAATAAGACGACCAGGCGTTTTAATATCTGCCGTCTCATGGTTGTTGATTCGCCTTCCATTGCCGCCAGTGCGTGACGGCGCGAGGGAGATGGGTCTCGCCATAAAGCATTGACTCGCCTTTGTTAAAGACGATGGCGGGCACTTGTTTGATTCCCCACTTGTAGGCCTGGGCAATGCCTTGCCAGCCACGCATCAACTCGTTCTGATAACGGCCGATGATGCGTTCGACCTGATCCCGCGCCCGGTTCTCATCGGGCGGTAACTGACCATCGATGATTTGTTCGGTGTGGCGTACATCGGCCAGGTTGAATACCACGACCTCGATTCCCTGCCGTTTCAGTTCGCTGTCCCCGGCGATCGGAAAGTTCGGAGAAGTCAGTACCACCACATGATCGGGTTGTGCGCCTCCGGCGACAGCACAGTTGAAGTTCAATAATGCTGTCAGCAGCAGCGAGCCTCGAAGGAGCTGTTTCATTGACAGCAAATTCCTTTGCGTTCCATTCACACCTGCAACCGTTGTTGATGGATGGATTCGGCGACCCGATACGCCGCCTCCAGTTCGGTGATGCCATGCGCTTCCATCAATTGGGCGCGTTCGGCTTTCTCCTCGGGGCCGGACTTGGCCAGGGCCAGCACCAGAGACGGCGGCACATTGCGGAACAGTTTGGCTTCGCGTTCTTTCAGCAACACGCCCTCGACGAACTTGCCTGGTTCCTTGCGCGCCGATACCAGCAGCGAGCGTTCCTCGTCCGTCAAGCGGCGGAAACGCTGATCGATCTCATCGATCTCCGCCTTGGTCAATCCCATCAGATACCAGTATTCGCAGTTGGACAGAATCTTCGCCGCGTCGTCGTGGAAATCGCCGACATTCTGTGTCGCCAGCCACAGATTGCCGCCCCAGCGCCGCCACATCTTGATCGCCTTGACCAGCAAGGCAACATTGAGCGGCAATTCGGTGGAAACGTGGATTTCGTCCATCGCTACCACCGTCGGCCGGCCCGACATACGCCGGGATTCGATCACGGTATTGAGATAGTTCATCAGACCGGCGAAGGTTACCGCCAGCGAGGCCCGGTAACTGTCCGAGGTACCGAGAATACCCAGGTCGATGATGGTCACATCGACATCCGGCCAGGTATCGGCCGGACGATTGAAAAACCGGGCTTCCAGTCCGGTGGCAAAAAAACTGATCTCCTCCGCCATGGTGGCGGCGTCCAACTTCAGATCGCTTTGCAAGGGACGGTCGGAACCGGGAATCGGCTCACCTTCGCCCAGGGAACGCAGCGCGTCGATCAGGTCGTCGACCATGGCCTGGCGCTGGTATTTGTCCTTTATCGGTTGCTTGCGCATGGCCATGAGTTTGATGGCGTGACGCAGGATACTGGAGCGCACCCGTGACAGTTCCTTGTTCGGATCGGCGCCGGTGAGCATGATGGTGGCGGCGGTTTCCATCTCGGTGAGGTAATCGCGGCGTTCATCCTCGCCGCCCTCCAGCTCTCCGGCCTGTTCCCGGTCCAGCCAGGTCGCCGCCTCGGCGAATGGCGGGATGGACAGATTGGCGTCGGCGGTAAAACGGACGTAATGTGTGGACAGGCCCATGCGTTTGAAGTGTTCGCCCATCAGGCGATAGGAATCGCCCACATCGATGATATACAGATAGGGCTTGTGCACCGCCATGGCCTGGTAGACCTTGTAGTTCATGATCGCCGACTTGCCCGCACCCGATGCACCGAAGATCAGGGAGTGGCCGACCCGTTCGCGGTCATCCGGATTCAGCGGATCGAACATCATCGGTTCGCCCAGGCCGTTGTAATAGACAAAACCGGGTTTACCGGTACCGGTGGAATAACCATAGATGGGCGCAAGACAGGCGATGTTCTCCAGCCAGGCGTATTGCGTGCGGCGTACTTGCTTGTCCACCTTGGGGGTGTAGGCGAAAGGCAAGGCATAGGCATAAGCTTCCAGGCCCACCAGATCCTTACCCGGGGTCGGATCGACCACCGGGATATCCGCCGCCGACAGGGCAGCGATGGTATTGGTGGTATATAGAGCCAACTGCTCACGATCGGCAGCGCGCAGAAACACCCCGCCGAACATCTTGTGCAGGTCATGACCCCGGGCCAGACCGCGCAGGGCTAGTTTTGCAGTATCCACTGATTCCAGGGCTTCCTCCTGGTCGGCGGTGCCGGTGGCTTTCTCCTGCAGATGCTCGATCTCACCGATGACATGATCGTGGGGATGGATGACCACGGTCAGGGTATAGATCGCCCCCGGCGGCAGCTTGTCGAACAAGGCGGCTTTATGTTTACCCTGGTGTCCGGACAGAGTGAAATGACCGGGCTTGGGATGCCGGTTCATGAAGTCGAAACAGACGATGCGGTGCGACAAGCCGCCGAACTCCCAGATGCCGTCACGCGGTGGTGAGGATTGCGGATAGGCCTGATTGCAAAAACTTGCCAGGTCGAAGTTCACCGGCACCCGGCTTTTCACTTCCTCATCACTCGGATAACGTAAGGCCCGGAGCAGATCGTAAGCATCCTTGAATCCAGCCGGTTTGGGCGTGAACCAGGGTAACAGCCATTCGAACAGATCGCGCCCATTGGCGCGGCGTACCGCCATACCGGCGGCATCGAGACCGGCGGCCAGACGCCGGGCCACGTCATTCACTTCGTCCCAGGGCATCTGTCCTAACGCATTGGGCCAGGTCTCGCCTTTTTGTTCACGATACAGGGTGACCCGGATACGGCGGTATTTACCGCCCCAGCGTACCCCGGCCAGGGTGTCCTCGAACATTCCGCCCGGGCGGGCGATGAGTTCGAAGTGTTGGCGCATGATCTCACGGTAATGTTCGCGAAACGGGGTTTCCTCACCGAACTGTTGCATGTACTGATCCAAGGTCAGTTCCAGGGCCGTCAGCGGTTCGTCCTGCAGGTAGAACTGCACCACCCAGGGTTTGTCCACCCTTTGCGGGATGCTGGAGATCGCCGTTGCCACCTTGTCGGCGAATTCTTCGATCATGTCCTCCGGCCGCGATTGCGCGTCGATGGGCCGCAATTCGAACAAGGCTCCGGTGGAGACGTTATCCCTAAACAGGAAACAACCTGATTCCGGGTCGTAGCGCCGGTACGGCATATACTTGAGAAACGACGGCGGGCGGCGGTAAATCTGCTCCAGTTCGCTGATCGTCGGTGCCTGCAAGCCACTGCGCTGGACGATGCCTAGGCAGTTAAGGAGGTGCCGGTGAAGGGGGGGTTTGGGTTGGAGCGCCTTCGCCGCCTCGAGCGTCGAACCGTTGACCAGAAGGTTCATGGGTTTTCCCCGGGCAAGGCGAACTGGACGGCCTTCTCGTACATCGGGAACGCCGTGGTATAACCGGGTATGGGATTGCCCTCTACAGTGATATGCGGGAACACGAACATGGTCAGGGTCGGGTTCGCCACCGTGGGAAACAACTGGTGAATCTCATTCGCCGCCTCGCGGCTGTAGCCGCTGATATCGCCCTGGCTATCCCCAACAAAACTAACAGGTGTGCTACGTCCGACAGCTTGACCGTGAATTGTCATCATGGTCGGGGCTTCTTCCTTGAATATCTCTTTACGCGGGGTGGTGCAGGCGGAGACAGCGAGAGCAAATAAGGCGATGACAAGAATGGATCGTTTCATGGGTGATTTCTCCTGTCAGGTTTAATCCACGCCGTAGTTCGCCGACGCGGCGTCGTAACGGGCCAGATGGTTCAGCCGCCGTGCACCTGGGCCGCGTTCGAAGTCGATCTCCAGTTGTTCGGAGATATGCACCGCCACCTTGGCTCCCGGTTGCAATACCACGGCGTCATAGCGATCGCGGGCACGGCGGGCAATCTCGCGGGCGGCTTCATCGAATCCGGTCTGTGCGCCCCTTCCCAGGGCATACCGGGTGCTGTCGCCGGTGACGATGCGGGAAATGCTGCCACCATCGACAATCACCGAGGACTCGCTGTCGGCGATGGCGTCGGCGTACCCGGCCAGGGTGCCGGCGACGCCGAGTTCGGCCAGGGTCTTGGGAAAGTCGGTGACGAACTGGCCGGGAATACAGGGATAACCCTGTTCGTTGGAGATCCAGCCGATGCCGTTATTGGAATTTGTGTTGTCGTCGGGGACGGTACGAATAGTGCCGTCACGGAAGACGAAGGTGACCGAGTTCACCGTGCCGCGTACACACTTCAGGGTACTCTCGCCGCTGGCATGTCCCTCGAAGATCATGCGTTCCACGTCCGGTAGCCACATATCGTTGGCGGCCAGGTTCTCCCGGCCCATCACTACTTTGAACGGTAGAGGTTGAAATACGATCTGATTCACCGGCACCCGGCCAATCAAAGCAGTCATGGCCGTCGCCCCCATCAGAGTACTGTTCTTCGGCACGGTATAGACCGGCAGAGCGGAAAACTCCGATTCACCCGAGGTCTCATTCATCCCGTCAAACGGATCGAGTGGGTTACCGCCCAACAAACCATCGATGGCGTTGCGGGTTGAATCGGCGGCGCGGGTAAAGAGATTGCCGCTGCCGCCCTTGCCGAGCGGCCGGTAGACCCGAAAGCCGTTCTCCAGGGTGCCGGTGTCCATCCCGTTACCCACCGGCATCTGCCCACCGGCTGGTGCGGGTTGCTTCAATTGATCCGACAACACCCGGACCGAGTTCATCAGGTCATTAACGGTCTTGTCGTACTCCTCCTTGATTGCGCCGATGGACTTGTTCAGCTTCTCGCTGAACGCCTGATCGCTTTGCGCCTGGCGTTGTTGTTCCAGTTCGCGCATGGCCTGGAGTTCGGCCTGGGCTTTTGATAGTTGCGATTCCATCGACGAGACTTCCGAGGCCAGGGCTTCCACCGATTCGGAGCCCTTGTCCTGGTCTGCAGCCTGGGCCTGGCCACCGGTGGTGCGGTCGCGCAGTTTCTGCATCCAGCCGCCGGGTTCCAGGGTCAGGACCAGGGTAATCAGACCGGCCAGGCCGATGATGGCCATGGCCGGTATCATCTTGTTTTGCGGTAAGGCCATGATCAGCTCCTCCCTTGATCGGACATGCCCAGGCCGCTCAATCCGGGATATCCCCCCTGATAACCGTCCGGTCCGTTTCGATCGCGCTCACGAGCATTGGACGATGGCGGCAGGTTCCACGCACGATTCCATAATCCAAGGGCCTCGGCAAAGGGTTGTTTGGAGAGCAAATACACTGCTGTGGTGTCCGCGCCCTGGCCCTTGGGGGCGACCTGGGTGAACTGCGGGGTGGCGGTCAACCAACGGCCGATGAGTTTTCGCGGATCGAAAGTCACCGCCCGGTTCAGGTTATTCACCAGTTTGACCGCCGTCACATACAACCCCGGTGCCTGCCAGGAAGCCACCGGGGTGGCGGTGAATTCACCGTAGCGCAACAGCCGGACTGGTTCACGAACCACATCGGATAAGACCACGCCCGGAACGGATTGGATCAATCGCTCCGGCGCATAAAGCTGTTGTGCCGCAAACTGCGTCAGCGCGCGGTAGCTGTAACGATGGGGATCGACCGTATGCACCGGGATGTGCGGCCGCGACGGACCACGATGGCGGGGCTGCCGGGCCTGGGGGAATTCGATCACCAACGGGATCGCTGGTATGGTTGTCTCGACAGCACTCAGATCCAGCGCATAGGCCATGCCGGTGCTGTCGTTGACCAGTACCCGGGTGGTTTCGAACGGCTCCAGTGCCTTCCACAACACCACATCGCTCAACGGCGTAGTGCTGAGTTTGGCCGGAGCAATGCCGGGATCGAGCTTGAGTTCGGCAATGGCTTGCGGAAACACGACCTTGCGTTCCACCCCCACAGGCAGGATCACGCTAATCGCATTGCCGTCCCAGGTAATACGTTGTTCGCCCGCAGGACCACCCGAAGCAGTGGCACCGGTCACCAATGGCGGACTGTCCAGGCCGAAGTCGCCGTTGACTTTCTCCACCCAGGACTCCGCCGGCGCAGGGGCATCGACAATAGGTTCATTGGCGGTTTCAATTGGCGTGGATGGCGTTTGATCAGGAACGGATGCACTTGGTAGTTCCTCACTACTTGTTTCAGCCGGGGCTTGCACCGGTGTCGGTCCGCCTGCCCGCCCGGCAGGCGGGCCATCGATCGGGGGAACGCCAGTTTGTCCGGGTTGATTCAGCAATTGTGCTGATAACGCCAATGGCCACAACAAGACCAGACCGGCGATCAACAGCGGTGGTTTCATCTTCATGAGTTACCCTCCTCAGTCGTGGTCAAATTGGCTTCGAGTCGTTGCGGTTCACCGGCATAACAATCCAGGGCGATGTTCCAGGGATTCATCTCGCGGTTGGCGTTCATCTTCACCACCCGGAGCGGATAACGCACCAGGGCGTCCTTGACCTTACGATCGTGCTGATACTCGATGACCTGCATGTCCAGGTTCACCACCCAGACGTCATCGGAGAGGATTTCCACGCGAGAGGCATCGAAGGCCGCACCGGGCGCGGGATAGACATACCGTTTACGCCCGGCCAGTTCGTTGACGCCGTGAATGTTGTGCCGCCGGGTTTGGTAATCGTTATCCAGTTCGATGCGGCAACGCGGTGTCAGCATGGCGGCCAGGTGCTTGATCCGATTGCGGTAGTCCTGCTCGCCGTCCTCCGGCCAGAAGTACAGATGCCGGAATAGATAATCCGCATTGGCGTAGATGGTGGTGACCGGGATCTCGCCGTCATGCAATACTGCGCCCTGGGACAGATCGGGCGGGATGTATATCTCGATGGCCTTACGCGCCTCGATCCAGCCATAGACCGACGCACCCAGGGTGAGCACCAGCACCCAGACCAGGGTGAACAGGCCGCGATTGATAGTTTTCAGGGTATCGACCGCATCGTCGTTCATGGTGATTGCCTAAGTGGATTACGCCGTGACATCCCACGACCCGGTGTGTTCGATCAACACCAGGTCGCGGAAGCCCGGCAGGGAGTTAAGTTGAGGGAAACGGCCACGCGACCGGGACACCAGCCGCATGACTTTTTGCTGGTAATAGCCCTCCGGCCGGTCGCGTTTGATATCGCCCAGGATCAGCCCGCCCAGCCAGACCGCCAGCGGGGTGCCGAAGACGGTGAACATCAGCGTGGCTTCCCAATGCCGGAGCAGAAATCCCAACCCCAGCCCGATTAATAGCACCAGCGGAAAGATCACCAGGGCGATCATGGCGATCTCCGTGGTATTGCAATTCCACTTGAACACCGGTTCGTAGTTGAGCCGTCCGGGGGCCGGCAGATCGTCGGTCAAGGCCATGATGGATTACGGCGCTGGGGTGGTCCCGCCGCTAAACTTGGTGAGAATGTCATCGCCCATGAAGACCAGGAACCAGACCATCAGCACCACGATCATGGCGAGAAAAAAGTACAACACCACGCCACCGATATCGCGATCGCGCACGGCCTTGACGAAAGCGGTGATTACCACCCAACCGCCAACGATGAAGGCAGCGATCAACAAAAACCAGAGCAGGATTTTGGCGACATTGATGGCCAGGTTCTTGATACCGGTCCACGGATCGGTCGCATCGCCACCGCCGGGGATGGTCGGTTTGGGAATCGCCTGGGCGAATGCCGACTCGGGAAACAGCATCGCGAACGCAGCCAGCAATACGACTGAGGCGATCACTAGAAACAACATCAATCGCCGGGTGCCGGTGAGATCGAAACGCAACGCGGCGGAAGGCGAAGCGGGATAGAAGTTGAGTAGATTACGATTCATAAGGGTAAAACTCCTGTTGAGGTGTGGACGGGTCGAGAGAAATGGAGAAAACATGGTCAGGCCGAGGCATACATCCAGATGATCAGCACGATGGCCAGGGACACCCCGAGGGAACCGAGGAACATCGGGAAGCCGATCCGGCCCTGGAAAAAATTGACGAATTGGGCACGGGTCACCCAGGCCGCCCAGGCAATCGCGATTACCAGCACCATGCCGGCAAAGAACACGGCCAGCGCTGCCGGCGGGATACCGGCGATGGCCTGAAAGTACGCACCGACATCGCTGCCGATGACCGCCGCCTGTACCGGCGTCGACGGAATGGCCATCAATAGAATCGCCGTCAACAGGACTGGCATCGCCAACGATGGCGACAGCAATGACCATGAGGGCCTTGGTGTGGGGTGTCGTGGCATCTTCGGCATCGATGGCTCTATTGGGTGTAATCGCCACCGAGCGGCGTGATCTCGCGCGGGGTGGTGTCGGGTTGCGCCAGCCATTCATCGATGCCCTGCTTGATCCTTTCCAGGTCACGCTTGAGCCAGGAATACTCGAAACGGAAACGACCGGACGGTTGCGCACTGGAACGTTTGGCTTCGTCGATCAACGGATACAGAGCCTCGATCTCGCTGGATAAGCGGGCCAGGGATTCGCGCTCGGCGGCGCTGCCGGCAAAGCCTTCGGCAGCCATCGCGAACGCACTCGCCATCAGCAGGCTGAATCCAACAGCCGGCACGGCAAAGGATTGGAGGGATAACGGCATGGGAGAAATACCTCGTCGGTGGGGTAAGTCATTTAGTGGGAGAGCGTGGTGTTTGAACATGGCGATATTTCCATTCATTCAAGAAAGAACTTCATGAAACGGGAGGCCATGATCGCCACCGCTGCGGTGAACAGCGCGGCGAAGGGTAAAAACACCAGCGACGGATGAATGGCGAATGGCAGCGCCAGGTACAGCATCACCGGCAACAACACGATGGGTTTGTTGATGAACTTGGCGATGTGGAATACCGCACCACCTTCCTGTGCGCCGCCGGCCTTGCGCAGTTCGCGGATCTTCATGCCCTGGACCAGGCCCCAGGTGCCCATGAAGGCGAAGGTGGTCGGCAGGGTAAAAACCACCAGGGAGATGCGCACGGCGATGATCAACAGGACATTGCGCACCGTCGCCATGAATGTACCCAGGGAGCCGTTCAGCCCCAGAGTCCCCACCACTTCGCGCCGGGTCCATTCCAGGGCTTGACTGACAAAGGTAAACGGACTGGATAGCCAGCCCACGGCATAACTGAAATCCCTGTGCAGGTAACCGACTTCGGTTTCCAGCACCGAAGTCGAATGCGCCGCCGCGCCCTGGCCGTGAAGCACCAACTCGATCACCACCGACCAGACAAAGGCAACGATCAGCGACACGATGAGCATCACCGGCCAATGCAACAGCCGGTTGATGGGACCGGGTTCGCGACGCGGCCGTTCGTGTTCGCGGCGGGTCGCCATGATTAATCATCCAAGCCATCGAGATCCGCGCTGATGTTCTCGTCGCCGATCTGCCAGTCGTTGGCTTGATCGGCATCGCCATCATCCTCGCCCTCTGCCTGGCCTTCCGCCGACTCGGCCACATGGTCGGTGCTTTCCTCGCCGTCGAAACCCTGTTGCTTGAGGATCACATGATCCCACCAGGTATCCTTGTACCAGTCCGGTGAAGTCGTATAACTACGGCGCATGTGCTCGGTCATGGTCTGTAGATCGGCCGGCAACTCGCTCTTGTCCGGCAACGGTTCGGGCAGGATCACCTTGAACAGCTTGGCCCCTTCCAGGTAGGCGAAGCACTGGCCCTTGGGCAACGACATAATGTCGTCCGGTTGCAGGGTGTCGGTCTCGAGCGGCATATGCCGTTCCTGGGTGGTGGAGGTAAACACCACCGGGGTGGTCGGATCGGATGATCCGGTGGCCCCGGACACCTGCATGGATTGGGTGATGCGGGATTTACGCAAGCGGTTGGTAATGATCTTGGCGGTGTCTTCGTTGACCACCCTGAGCATGATCACCGTGTTCAGATTCCCGGCCACCTGTTCGGCCATGGCCCGGCTTTGCAGCTTGGCCTCGACATCGGCCCAGGTCTGGGTCAGGGCGGTGATGGCGAACTTGGCCCCGCCGGCCTTGTTCAACATCTGCACCACGTCATTGGACCGGATCAGTTCGTTGAATTCGTCGGCATACAGACTGATGGGTGCATAGTCCCAGCTGTCCTCTCCATACCTGCCATTCATAGACCAGTGGCCGAACCAGGTGTGTTTGGGTTTCAGTTTGGGTAAGCCGGTGGAACCGGGATCACGCCGGGCATAGAGATAGCCGGCGGTGGCGGTGAGATCAGCGAACATGGAATTACCGACAGCAGCGGCGACGGTGGCATCCTGTAATGCGGCCAAACCCACATAGACGATGCCGTTGGTTTGAATCACCTGGCGCCAGTCGAAAATCGGCCGAGGATCGGACAAGTCGGTGTAATCCGGTGATAACAGTTCCGCCACCTTGCCGGTGGTCATCTTCTCCAGGAACGGACCCAGGCTGGAGACGATCTTGTCCGCATAAGTACGGTCGTATTTGAACCAGGCCAGTACCCCACCCATGGCCGCATCCAGGTTATCGAGATCAGCCACCACCCGTTGGATCAAGCGGGCGATGGCCACGGCCTGGGGACCGCGTTTCTTTTCTTCAAAGGACAGACTCTTGCCTTCGGCCACTTCCGTTTCCATGGCCCGCAATTGGTCGCGCCAGTCGCGTGGACCGTGTTTGGCCAGCCACTTCTGCCCGAACTGGATCAACAGCGGCTCGATATCGTCGACATAGCGTTTGATCAGTTTGTAATCCGGCCGTTTGCCCATCTCCTTGATCGCCATGGCCAGGGAATTCACCAGCCGCCAACCGAATTCCTTGAAGGCGGCGGAATTCCCCTGGGCCGGGAGCTGTTCGGCGATCCGCGTCGCCACTTCGGTGATCTTGGAGAAAGTACCGATGGGGTTGTACCTGGCCGATATCTCCGGGTAGGCCAGATGGAAGACATAGAAATGATCCAACCGGCCGGAACGCTTGGCCTCGTGATAACACCGCGCCAGCAGATCATGATCGCCCTTGGGATCGAGGACGATGACGGTATCGCCGCGACGGATATCCTGGGCCAGAAAGATTTCCGCCAACCGGGTCTTGCCGACTCTTGTCGTTCCCAGGATGATGGTATGGCCCACACGGCCAGCCAGATCGAAAGTGACCTCACGTACCTTCTCCCAGAGCCCCACGGCATGAATGGTGGGATCGCCCTCGACCTTGGGGAATGGTCTTACCGGATTCAGCGGTGAATCCCAGGCTAATAAATGACGTACCCACACCAGCTTGGGCCGGGTCTCGCAAAACCATTCGATGGTCTGCGCTATTCGGTAACGCCAGGGCAAACGGCGCAGATGGGCGTACTTGGGTAACGACAGTTCATAACGCCGCTGCACATGGGTGTCGCGCCACAGGAAACCCCTGCCCATGAACTGGCGAAATCGGGACAGCGGAATATCCTTGGAGCGCATGGTGTAACGCGGCGGGATCACCAGGGCTTTTTGATAGCGCCGTAACTTGCGCCACTGGTTCAGATCGTAAAGACCGTACAGAAAAAAGAATCCAGCCAGCGGTACCGCCACGTGGGGCGTTAATAACAACCAGGGGGCGAGCAATAATGTGGCCACGGCCCAGGTAAAGGAAAAGATCGCCGTCCAGCCCTCGACCGGGGCGCGGAGCAGGTTTTCCTTGGGATAGGTCTTAGCCATCCGTCACTGTTCGATGTATTCCCTGGAGATCAGCACCGGGTAGTGCGAGAGTTGATGTATCTTGGCGATATCGGTGCCGGGGGCGGCAAACCAGGGGATCTCGCCCAGAGTCTTGACCAGGCCATCCAACGAGGCCCGATCCGGCGCTTCCACCACGATGCACATGGCTTTGAGATCGAGCAGGCGTTGCCGGTGATGGGCAATCCAGTGGCGTGAATATTCATCGGTGCCGACCAGGCAGACCGGTTGCGGCAGACTGGGAATCGAGAATGACCGCGCCGGTTCCTTGCCCGGCGTCATGTTCGGCGTATGCACCGGTAGCTGGTTAGTACGAATCGAGCGATAACGGTTGAGAACATTACCGGCTTCATCCAGGGCTTTTTTGAGATCGGGAAATTCAGGTGGTTGGGTGCGCTCACGCCACAGATCGACATACGCCGTGGTCGGTTCGGTCGGGCCAACCGTAGCGATGATTGCCGGGATTTGGAAAGCGGCCACAGCAGGTTGGATGCCGGCCATCAACAAGACCATTGCCAGTATCCGGGTAAGGGAGCTATTTACCGGCTGGCAAGTAACCATGACTCGATACCGCCATCGGCGGCCAGCAGATTGGTGAGCTTCTCGGCGAAGCGGCGTTGATAGGCCTGGGCCAAATCCGGCGTCGCGGAATGATATCGGCCCACCGCCTGCCACAGACTGCCAGTGTCGCGCCAGTATTCGGCCAGAATCGCCGCCCCGGTATTGAGATTCTCGTAAGGATCGAGGGCCTTGGCCGGATCGCTATCAAAGCGATGGTGATGAAAACTCCAGTGCACTTGCATCACACCGACGCCGAAATCGGTAATGCCCTCGGCCAGCGTCGACTCGATCCGGGCCAGCGCCGCTTCGCGGCTCTCGAAGAAATACGGTTCACCCTGGATATTCAATGTCCACGGCCAGGGCCGGGTGGAGCCGGTCGGGGTGCGCTTGCGCGATTCGACAAGGGCGATGCTGTACAACACCACCGGAGAGATCCCGGCGCGTAAGCCCGCCTCCTGATAAGCCTTGGGAATCGTCTCAGCCTGAACGAAACCGGCCCCGAATACCCACAAGACGAGGAAGCAGATCCCCCATCGGCAGGAATGACGATAGCGGTTCATAGCTTCGCCAACTCCACCAGGGCCCAGCCATCCTCATGTTGGGAATAGACCTGGGGTGTAACACTATCGGCTGAACTACTGACCCACTTCAGCGTTCCGTTGTCATGATTCAGGGTGATCTGTTTTGATTTGACCTGTTCCAGTGGAATCGAGCGCTGCATGGCCCATTGCTGGATCGCCGTATCGGTCTTAGCGCCCAGCACGTAGATATCCATCGGTGTCTGGCGTTGCACCAGCTTGTCGGTCAACCGATCGCATTCTGCACAGTCCAGTGAAATAAACAGCGCCACCCGTTCACCGGGAACAATGCCTTGCTGCGCTTTACTGATCTTCCGCACCATGGATTCCAGCAGATCCCGGTCAAAGACTTCCGCGTCGGCATACAACTTCTGGTTGGCGGTATGAAAGGCCCGGTTGAAATCCAAGAGCTTCGTCACCCGATCGTGTTCCCGTTGGGTCCACAATTCGGCAAAGCGTTGGCGTTCCGCATCGTCACGGGCATAGATGCCCAATACCGCTGCAGGCTCCATGTGGCTGTAATACATCCCGGCCTCGCCCTGCATCAGCTCCACGTAGCGCCCCCAATCCTCCTGAGCGACGCCCCAGCGTTCGGCCGCCACGGCCGCATCCGTCTCCTGCAAGGGAGAAACGGCATACGGCCGCGTGACCAGGGGGGCGGAGGGAGGAGAGCCGGGATCACCGAATAAACCGGGCGATGTGGTTTGCGCCAACACGGGCAACGCAATAAACAGGATCACGCCGGCGATGCGGGAGGACACCGCCGGCGCTTTCCCACCAGGCGCTGCGCCGGGATTATCGAACAATCGATTATTCGGCCACATCGGTCAGATCGATCCGGTCGATGACCACATACGGCGGCAGCGGATAGTCCACCAGCGGATGCGCAGGTTTGGGCGTTGCGACAGGTTCCGGAGCAGCCGGCAAGGCCGGTTGCTTGGGTTGATACATGGACGCGCAACCACTGACAAACAACACGGACACCATCGTCAGCAGCAGAAAAACAGGTCTTGATTGCATGATCATTTATCCGGGAAGGTGGGTTTTCGTGGCGGCCAGTCACGCCAACGCTTCGGCTTAGCCGGCGCGACAATGGTCAAGGTGGCTTTGGGTGAGCTGTCGTAACCGGTTGATGGATACGCAGGCTTGACGGGACCGGCATATGGTGTATAGCTGATAGAGGCGAATCGGGTATCGGTCGACATTAAATGAGTGACTCCCGTTCCGTCCTCGCCGGGCGAAACCAGAGGAGAAGTTTCAGGAGGCGGTGGCGAGACCGGATCGGTAGAGCGGATTTCCGCCGGCGACTCCGGTAAAGGCGTGGCCTTGCTCTCGGTGCGGGAGGATTCCACGGCTGACGCCGGCAAGGGCGTTGCCTTGACGAGTTGCCTAACCGTGGACTCGGTCATCGCCGGCGGAAAATCGGGATTGTTGGGGCTGACAACCGGAGAACGAAACGCCGGTGCCAGGTCGAAGGCGATTAGCCGGGAAACCGGATCAAGGCGGATGACAAAGGCCGGTCCCGCCAGCGCGTGTAAGGCCTCGAGGATCGTGACCTGCTCGAAATGCCGTTGCACGGAAGCCACATCGCGCTCGAAGATGGCTTGAATCTCGGGACAGTTGACCGCATCCGGGGCCAGCTCGTAACCGCTGTCATCAAGCACATAACGAATTGCAGTCCGCAACCAGGTCACATTGCCGGGCAAGCGGATATCGGTGGTAATGAGTAACGGCAGTCGTTGGGCGACCGTGGTAGTTGGGGCCAGGGTGATGTAGCGGCCGACCTGTGTGCGTAATGTTTCACCGGCTGCATTCGCTGGGCCGGAAATCACCAACATGAGCACAACGACCGTACTAAGACAGTGAATGGGAAAACTGTGTTGCTTCATAACGTGCTTTCCAAGGAATGGAAAGCCGGAACGTTACGGTGTGGGTTTTTGGATCTCTACGGAAAAGCTATAAACAAAATAAAGGCATTTATTCGAGGATGTTGTTTAAAAACACCGGACGTATTACTACGCCGGGCGTTCCTCGTGAAGGGCAATATGCCAAAAAAAACGAGGCCCGATGGCCCCGTTCAAATACCTATTCCTTGCCTGTCTCTTCCTTGAATCAAACCGGGATCAGATGGGTTCGCCAGGCTCGATATCCAGTTCCTCATCAAACTCGCATTGCGATTCCTCGATATTGACATTCACTTCCATGCTGGTCGTACCCGTGCCCACGTCGAGATGAAACTCGCCGTAACCACCTGAATCGTTGTACCAGTTGACATCCGTTGTCTCGAGATAGTCTTCGACCAGGGACTCGACTGCGTCATTCATCGATACGGTTGCCTTTTCGACAGTGGTTTCCCAACAGCCTTCTTCCTGGTTGAACCGATTTTTGGCCTGGTCCAATTCAAGCGTTAACGCCGCACCATCGAAATCCTTGGGATCGTAGACCACGTGATCAAGGGAACCCGAATCGCCGCTGCCGCAGAAATAGACAGAAGCACTTCTGATGCCGGCGTCCCGCAGCACAGGCAATACCTGCTGCATTTGCCGAATATGGGAACGGGAATCCGGCTCGCCCCCGCTTCCGGCCGGAACCGACTGCGGCAGCGGAATCCCCAGGATTGAATAGATCCGCTCACGGGCCGCCTTGTCGGGCCGTCCGTTATGCCGGGTCTTGATCTGGCTGATCCGCAACGGCCGCTGCGGGTCATCCGTCCGGTGCAACTGCACGGTCCAGCGTTGTCCATCAACAAACACACAGGCGATCGCGCAGGAGCCGTGCTTAACCAGGTCGTGATAACTGGCGACGCAATGCCGTTGCCGCAGCCCTTCCATGCCAAGACGCCGGCTGCTGCGGATCAGATAACCGGAAAACCGTTCGGGCAAGTGAACCGCATACGCGGAAACATCGTAAGCGACGTTCTCCGCGCCCAGCCGGATCAGGGTTTCCGCGCGGGACAGCCGATCATGTTCGGCTTTCCAGCGTTTCGGACTCCAGCCCAGGCTGATCCGCCGTCCCTGGCGCTTCGCCATGCGAATCGCATCAGCCACCGGAATGCGTTTTGATTGCATAAACAATAGCCCGACGGCAAAACCCAGCAAATGCCGGGCATCGCCGGCGGCGTCGGCCGCGTCCAGCAACACCGACACAGTGTTTTCATCGAGTTGTCCGACAGCCAGCAAACCCAATAAAGGCTGTCGAATCTTGGGCGGCAATCGCATCACCCGATTATCCAGATCATTGTCAATTGTCGTGATCGGCAGCTTGCTCATTGCACTGCCCTCCGGGTGCGATGTCCCAGCACCGTGGGCGTGGCCTTCGCCATCCACGGCGCAGGATCGATCCGAGAAAGCCAATCGGCCAGGGTCGGTATACGGCCACCACAGTCCTCGAGAACATGCTGTTCACCGATATAACGCACCGGCACGTGCTTGCCCTCGCTGTTCTTGATGGTGGTGCCAAACACGCGTTCACACTCGAAAATACCCAGCGTGTGATGACGCAAAGCCCGATGCCGAAAATCGCCGTAATGCTCTTTGGTGGCATCGAACCATTCGTGTATGGGTAAATAGTCCTCCGGCTGTCCGCCGAACACGCGGGCAGAAGACTGCGCATGAAAATAAGTATGGGTCATGGGTGTATCTCCAAAATAAAAGCGGATACACCCCTCCCTTGCGGGAACAGCATACCCGCAAGGGTGAAAGACAAGACCCGGTCCTGCGCGTGAGCAGAGGCTGGGCCGGTAGTAAAAAACGAAACTTAAAGCATTGTATCGGTTGATTGCGTTAGCCCGGTTTGTTCAGGCAACCGGCCGCAACGATAATGAATTACCGTCCAGTCGCCGAAATACACACCGGCGCAGCACGGCAAATCATCGGTCAACATCAACTCCATCATCCCGGCCGGCTCGAAATCGTAGAAGCGGGCGCGACCGCGCAAGCGGCAGAGGGTGAAAGGAGAATGACTTACGCCGAAAGACTCAGGCCATGAGGAAAGACCTCATCGAAACGCCGCTCTTTGGTCACCGGTGGCGGCGTGTTGGTCGGCACTTCACGATGCCGGTCCGGGTCGATCACGAAACTACGGCCAATGCTCAAATCCGGCGATGCATTCTTCCAGGTCTCATACTCTGTCTCATCGACCAGGAAAAAACGCCCTTCGTCGGTGCCGTATTGACCGCCCTTGCGGGCGACCAGCCCGACATAGCCTTCAGGAACCAGCTCATGCAAGTCGCCATGGGCACATGTCATGACCAACGGACGGTTATCTTCATACAACACCGGATTACCTTTCGCATCGAGACGATACATCGACAACGGTCCGCCTTGGGCTACTTGCAGCAACACCGGTAACGCATCCTCGTGGGTGTGTAACACCCTGGCCGCTTCCAATGCGGCCTTGAGCCGTAGACTCGATGAACGCATAAAGAAAACACGGTGCAGCTCGTGTTTGCGATCATGATGCCAATAGCGTTCCTCGAGCCGGCCGCCCTGGTGTAGAAACAGCCACATCGGACCGGTCTGTTCCGGTGTGAGGATCAGGTAGTCCATATCCAATGGCGGCTTGTATAGCCCCTTGTCATTCCAGCCGGTAAAGCAATTACGCCGGCCATGGACTCTGGCCTTGCGAAATAACTGCACCGTCTCGCCATTGTCAAACCGCGCCGGACGAGGTAACAACACACCCCAATTGGGATGTCGTTTCAACGTCTCGCGTTGACGGATACGTTTCCAGCAGCGTTCCCGCCATTCGCGGGCATAGTCATTGCCGCCATCGGGAAAATCCTCGAAGTCGGATAACAACTCGAGAATCCGCCGCGGACAATCGCTTTGCGTTGGTCCCATGGTCTCGGTGATGTCTTTGTAACCAAAGTTATAGTCCGGATCGCTACGGTCGTAACCGAGAAGACAAACGACACCGAAAACGAATGATTTACCATCGGCTTTCCCGGTACGCCGTACGGCCAGGTAAGCGGTACGCAACCTGACCACCGCCACATCCAGCACTTCGGCGCAATGGTCGTCACCTTCATAATTCCAGCGCCGACGAAAAAAGTCGGCCACCGATTCGGTGGCCGGTTTATGTGTGTATAACCAACCCATGATTAATACCTCCAAAAGAAGTGAAAAGAAATCACGGGGACACACGCCTCCCCCGGACGGGGAAACATATTTCCCCGTGGGGTGAGTGAAAAGAAAGTAATGAATCGCCGAATCGCGGTTGATCTGCCGTCAACAGCAAATGCAGATCACCCGATCGCTGATAAACCAGATCACGCAGCGATGGCTGGCATTCATCATTGCGGACAAAGCGAACAGCCACATTGAATCTCAGCCCTGAAATGCTCGGTTGCCATTGATGACAAATACCGAAAATCAAGGCCTTCGCTATGGCTGTAGTGCATGATGTCCGCCAGCGCATCGATGATCATGGTCCCGGGTGGCGCATTATCGTGATCGGCAACCGGCAGAACACATAATCTGCCAAGGCTCGCTCGATCTGCATTGTCGATCTCTAACCTATCCGAAGGGTTCATCATCATCGCCCTCCATCAATACTCACTGGCCAACATGATCGTCAGCACCCGAGTCGTGATCAGCGGATTCGCCGGATCTTCGGAACCGTACTCCAAGGCTCGATCGTAGTAGTCGATCTTCCAGAAGCATTTGATGCCATCGATCTCGAAGGACCCGAAATCATGCTCGCCATGAGGATCGTTATCCGGCGAGAAATCATCGAAACCACACACAGCCAGATGGGCCCGCACCACAAACTCAGGACCTTGAGCTTCAATACCCTGGGTGATCATGGTCTTGCCGGAACCACGGCCTTGCCGAAACGCATCGTTCAGTTCGGTTATCCGAGTCCTGCGATTCTCATCAGAGTTATCCGCCTTGATAACGGCGGCTTGATTGGAAGTTTGCATATTGGAATCTCCATAAAGGTGAATGGGAATCCACCAGGCAAACCGCTCCCCACCGGGAGTGGTCTCCCGGTGGAATGAAGAGAAGTAAAATGACTTAAACGAATTAAGCGTTGGTTTGAATCAACCCACGTTGTGCCAGCGATACCGATGCAGACACACTGCACACGACATGATCCAACAGTTTGATATCGACCAGGGCGAGTGCCTGGACCAGCTTCTTCGTGATCGAAATATCGGCATTACTGGGTTCCGGGTCACCACTGGGATGGCAATGACAGCAAATCAACGCTGCGGCGTTATGGCGTAATCCGCTTTTCACCACCTCGCGTGGATGGATCGATGCCCCGTTAATGGTGCCGTAGAACAATTCCTCGAATACGATTATTCGGTGACGCTGGCTCAGCCACAAACAGGCGAACACTTCGCGTTCATAACCACCGATGCGTGACTGCAAATAGTTACAGGCCGCTTTTGGGTTCTCGATCAAGGCTCCTGGTTTGAAACGTTGCCTCAAGATCATCGAAGCGAGTTGCAATAACCGATCCGGTGGAACCGGACCGGGAAAATGATAATGACCGGCTGCATCCCGTATCCAATCGGATGATTTTACCGGTGAAGAATTTTGATTCATGATGATGTCTCCAAATGAAGTGAAGGAAAACGGAGACACACCGAACCCCACACGGGAAGCCTGTCCCCGTTGGGATGGAAAAAAAATAGTGAATTACCACCAATCCGGTGAACCCGGAAAGCGCGGGGTTTCAGTGGCGTTAACGATTCAGAGAATCGCTATCCGTTACGGCCCCGCGTGGGTGCAGGCTAGGCCTGCATAGGGTGCAACGATACGCTCGTTGCCGGCGAAAAATTCGATGGCTTTCCCAAAAAGCCCTTTCTCAAGGCCCTTTGGGAAAGCCCCTGCCAGGCAGGGGCTTTCAGGGGGAGTCTGTTTTTTGCAAACAGAAAAAACCTTTGATTCAATCGTTCTGAATGGAACGTACGGTATGGATGGAGCTGAACATCCGTTATCCCGGTCAAATCGGTGATGGAGATCACCTCAGCTCCGGACCGTTACCGGTTACGGTAACGGGACACCCGGCAGACAGGAGCGACGCGGGTATGCATTCAAGCGCACGGCATGGCCGTACAAAGGGACCTGCATTTTCCGACGCAGGCAGCCGGTGATAAGGGCGGAACCAAGCGGCTCCGCTTATCCGGCGTTGTCATAATATGGAAACATCAGTTAAACGGAAACGCCTGGTCTGACAACAATCCATCACCTATCCAGGGCATGGCAAGGCCATGCCCCGAACGATCAACGAGCGGTATTCACCCTCACTCGCGCAGGAAGGAATCGCCGCCGGGTTACTATGACAAACTGGCGGTTTGTTGGACTCAGGGAGTTCCCGTACGACATTCGTGGTCTGCCCCGGGTCTTGCGACCTGGCGGGTTCTCAGAGGCGTTGACGATACCTTGTGTATCGCTATCCGTTACGGTCCCGCATGGGTGCAGGCCAGGCCTGCATAGGGTGCAACGATGCGCTCGTTGCCGGCGGTGAAAATCGGTCTCGCTTGAAGATCATTATAGCCCGGACAATCACCCTGATTAAAAGTTGGGAAGATGGACAGAATTGTTTTGTAGTGTTTCATCACCTTCCACTACCATTGCCTTACGAACGATCCGGAAGACAATCAACGGTGCGGGACTTAGAAAGTCCCACACCGAGGCGTTCCGGAAAAACCGGATGTAAATAAACAATGGATAATTACATCGCCGCTAACCGGACAGATTGAGCCGGTTCACCGCCATCATCCTGATCAGAGATGTCAACGTGCGCTTCTTCATCCATGGTGTCATCGTGACTGGCGTTGTAGCTTTCCAGATCAATCACGGTATCGCCGACCTTGAGATAAGCCACGTACAACAGCCTTGAACGCAGGCTGACATCCTGCTGGCCAGCCTTGGATCCTTTCTGATGAGTGAATATCTCGGGACAGGAAACACCCAGGGTGACACGCGCACACACCGTAGTCTCACGGTCATTGATCGCCTGCATGAAGTCGGTGATCAACCGCTGTGCGCCGGCCCCGCTGACGCGGGCCGTATAGCGGGTACGATTCAAGGCATCCCATTGGGCCTTGTCGTCGGTATCGCGGACGATACCCTCCAATGCAGTGAAATCCACCGCCAGGTAATCGGTGCCGTTACGCACCGGCACCTTGCGCGCCCGGTTGAGATAACCGAAGGCGCGGGCATGGTGATCGTATACCACCCGGTTGTCTTGCCGATTATCTTGACGATGGTTTTGCCGATTGTCTTGCTGAGGATTGGTCATAGTCGTGACTCCTTAAAGAATGAGATGGAAGGAAAGAAATCTCCGGAGTACGATCCAGACCCCCTGCCGGGAGTTGATATCGCGCCCGGAGGGTACAAGCAGAAAATTCAGTTGATTACCACCAGCCGGAATGAATCAGGCTGTGCGGGAGGAAGGTGGCGTTACGAATCAGATGAATCGTTATCCGTTACGGTCCCGCTGGGGTGCAGGCCAGGCCTGCGTAGGGTGCAACGATACGCTCATTGCCGGCGTTAAAAATCTAATACCCTGAAACTAATTCTATTTTCCTCACCCACGCAACAAAGAATATTGGCGCATGGAGTAAGGATTTATGAATCGGTGATTTAGCTGGTAACGGGAAAGATGGTAAAGGAAAAGCAGCGCCTGGAGCCAGGTCGGCGGGAGATCAGGATTAAGCGGAGGAAAGCGACCCGTAAACAGTCTTACTCCAGGCGCTGCAAGATGATTCAGTATCCTGGTCAGGATGCGGTTGCCTCGGCCAAATCGAGGGAATCAGGTTCGGCTGTTTCATTTATCTCGTCATCATCCTCTGGTTCCGATTTTCGTTTGAAAGTGACGCTTTCGATACAGGCCGGAACCAGGGTCACTGAACGGGCCTTGAGGACCAGGCTGGAACGCTCTTCGCCGGTTTCGCTGTCGCTCCATTCGTTCAACACCAGGTTACCCGCCACACCGACGATGGCGCCCTGGCGGATGCATTCCAGGTGTGTGGCCCGATGGCCCCAGACTTCGACATTCGCCCAGAAACCACCTTTGTCACCCCAGCCATCGTCCTTGGGAATCGGACGATTGAAGCGGACCCGCAAGGTGGCGAGATCGCGCAGTTCATCGCCGGCTTCAGTGGTTACCTGTTTACGCGAGTGTTCGATGGAATGGACGTAGCCTTCGTCGTAGGTAAAGTTCATGGCCGTGATCTCCCATTGGTGGTGATGAATTGCCATCACACTGCATCACATTCGATCTATTGGGCTCAATGAAAAAGCTGTAGAAGAAAAGATGGGTTTTAAACAAAAACTGGTTCAACGTGAAACCTCATGAAGCCACGCATTGGTGTTTCACACGCATGGCCTTGATCGCGCTACGTTGATCGCGTAATTGGCGCAAACGCTTACGCAGATAAAACGCAGTCTGATAGGTAAAGTTCAGATCGATGCGTTGACGATCGACGGCGATCAGTCGAGAAACGAGATCGGGTGTCAGTTCACTTAAGATCGATTCAGCCATCTCGCTGGTGCATAACTCGAAGTAGTGTTGTCTGCGATCGGTCTTGCGCCAGCGCAGCGATTGCACCCCGGCTGATGTATGCCAGGCCAGTGTCATCGGCATGTTGCGGAACGTAGCTGTATATTGATTTCGTAATTTGGTCATATCAACGCGGGTCTCCTCGAGGATGGCATCGAGGCGTTTCAAGGTGGCAATCAATTCACCGTGGGACTGTGGTGCCTGGCGGAATGCGATCATTGATCCTTAAAGGTAAGGGCAGACAATGTGTGCATCGGTATCAACATCAAATCAGACATTGGCGCCACATCACCCCCTTACCCTTAAAATGGTAAAAAGGGCCTTTTACAACGATTGTCTGTCCCGGCATGGATTGTCTGGGATACATGAATTGTCTATTCCGGTTTCGGATCTTTTAGCTCTTCGATCTCGATTTCACTGTGGGCTTCGGGATCCTGAATCTCTTTGCGTTGCTCCGGGGTCATGAAAGTGGTCGAGATCATGGATTGGGCCCGGATAGCCGGACCGTATTTGGGTTTGGTCTCGGCCTTGAGAAATTCGGCTTCGAGTTTCCCCATCTGTTCCAACGCCAGACCCCAGCGCTGGGTTTGCTGACGGATGTCATCCCGGGTCAGCGCCAGGTACTTGTATTGCTCCTGTTGATAGAACGCCGATCGCACTTCATGGGCAGCGCTATCGATGAATTGCTTCATCTCCCGGCGGGTCATCTGGTTAACGTGATTGGCGGTGTAGGCCAGGCGTACCACTTTATCCAGGATGCCGATCAGGCGCGCTCCCTGGGCCCCGTAACGTGGCGTCTTGATCCGGAACCGGCGTGGTTGCATGGACAGGCATTCTTCGACTTCCATCTGGTTAGCGCGGACCCGCTCGAGCCGTTGCTGCAGTTGCCGGATCAGTTCCTTCAGTTTGTTCTCGGCAGCTTCGAACCGGCGCTCGGTATGCACCAGGGTGCGGTCGGCATAAGGATCGTCTTCAGCTGCGGCACGGTAGATATCCCGCATCCGGCTACCGAAATGGTAGAGGCCAAGGATAGGGGCGACGTCGCGTTTGCGATTCGCCCGCCGTCCACGCATCACCCGGATCGCCGTACGGGTGTGCAAAGTCAGATAGATATCGCCACGCAACGCACTCGGGGAACCGGTATTGGCTATTCCATCGATTGCGTCAGTTGAGTTCGTACTGCTGTGCATCTGTCCGGGTACAGCAGACTGTTGATGTGGGGTTGATTCAATTTGATGGTTCAATTGGGTTTCCTCAATGATTGAACTGGAAATATTTGCTCTTTCATCTGCCGCAAAATTTATATCTCTCTGGAAACTTGATCTGCTTAGCCTGTAAGCACTTAAAACCTGTTATGTATTACTGCTTAGCCAGTAAGCAATTTTCAAAATCATTCGTCAGTCATTTATTTCATTTTTTCGTAGCATCTCCTGAATCTCCTCACCCCGCCGAATACTGGCCTCCTTCAATTGCGTTTCACGCAGACGGCCCTGGTGGATATTCAACGCACTGGATGACAGTTCCAGTTCGCCTTGATTGGCCAGTGCCACCAGGCGGCCCAAATAGGCCAGCGGGTCGTGAATCCGCCCGCCGGTTTGCTCCTTGGTTCGCATTCGCCCGGCCAGTTCGTCGAGTACGAGCTGGACTTGCTCGGGATTGGCTAGACGGCGCAGGAACCGCTTCGCCAGGGCAGTCTCGTTGGGTTTGAGCAGTTTCGGATAATCCAACGCATCCCAGTCAATCGCTGATTCCGTCTCCGGCGAAGGGGGGGATATAGGGGGGGTAGTAGTGGTTTTTTTATTTATATAACTACTACTACCTACCGTGTCCAATTTTTGGACCGTGTCCAATTTTTGGACATCGAAACCATGTCCAATTTTTGGACATGGTAAGTCTGACCGATAAACGGTCGGATTTTGTTTTAATTGTGAGTTTTCACCGTGTTCAATATTTGGACACGGTTCATTTCTTGTATTGTCTCGCCATGTCCAGTTTTTGGACACGGGTTTATCCTGTCTTGCTTCCATCCGGTTGTCAGGTATGTGTTCAACATCATCAGCATGTTCAAGTTGCATGACAGCGGGATTTATCGTCCCTGCATAAAAGAAGGAGCCGGCGGTTGTTGTAGATTGCAGCGATGGCTTATCGGATTCTTGGGAAGAAGAAGATAGGGAAGGAGAGTGATTTTCATCTATTTCGCTCTGATCCCATTGCTCGTAAGAGTCCGCGGCTTGTTGCGCCTGCAATCGTTGGCCGGTGCGATCGATGTCCGGCAGCTCGGGCAAACGATCTGTCGGATCCTGAGATTCCAGTATCTGTTCAGTACTGCGTTCAGTGAGTTCGATATCGATCTTTTCCAGCACCGCCTGGCCGGTGATGCGGTTACGTGGATCACGATCATCGGCCAGGGATTCGATGAGTTGCATATACCCCGGATCCAGGTACAAGGTATCATTCAAGGAACAGGGCTCACTGTGCAGGGCGTATAGATTGCCCCGGTACTGGCCGCTTGTGTCTCTGATCTGTGGATCGATCAGGGTCAACCAACGGGTGGCGCGTAATAACTTGAAACAATGCGATACCGTAGTACGTGAGGTAACCTTGAGCCGTCGGGTGATCACGGTGAGATTCGGTATACGGGCGCTGGTCGCCTGTTGCCCCGAGGCCTGGAACTGTTCATACAAGATCAGGAACAACACCATCTGGGTGGGTTTGAGAAATGGATCGCGTAATAACAAACTGGGATAGGTCTCGTGACGGTTGCCGAAGAAGATCATGGCATCGGCGCCGGCGTAGCGGTGACGGGCATCGGCGATGATCGCCTCGACTTGTTGCCGCCGTGACGATAACGTCCTTCCTGCACCATTGCCCGTCATCTTGCGATCTCTACCTGTTTACGCCACCCGGCGTAGTGGCAGTTGCGCCAGTACCGGATCGATCTGATCGTCGGGCCGTAGTTCGAGCAACTGACGCAGGGCGGTCCAGATCTGATCCGCGCCCAATCCGGTGTCATCACAAACCTTGAGCAAGCGTTCCGCCAGGGAACCGGTAAAATCATTACTCTGCTCCCAGGCGCGCTCCAACTGGCTCAAGGTCTCGTCATCCACATTCGGCGGCCGACCGGCCTGGCGTTCCACGCCCAGCAGTTTGCGCCGCCAGCCATGGTCCTCATAGTCCAGGCTGGGTTCCAATGCCTGGATCATGCTGGCGGTGGCGCCACGCCGGATCAGTTCGTCGATGGCATCCCGGTCCCGGGCCTTGGCGCCCGTGTAGGTCAACATATTCGCCAATGCCGTGTTATCGGCCTTCTTGGTACGGGTATCGATAAAGCAACCCGGGGCCCGGGTTAACAGGACAAAGTCCTTGAGTTTCAGCTCACCCAGGTGATGCACCATCTGCAGGTCATAGCCGAATTGCTCCAATACTTCGTATTTACCCTCACTGGCCGCCCGCACCATGGTATAGAGCAGGGCGAAGTTCATTTCACGATACAACGTATCGGAATTAGCCATGGTGGTTTCTCCGTTGATTGCGTTCCTTGCGCAGTTGTTCGAATTTGCCGGCCCTGATCAACTTCAGCAGCCGGGCGAGTTCACAGTTGTCTACCCGTTTGGCGGATCGCAATGGTTGTGAAGATTCAGACGAGGTGCGAAGGGTGTGTGATCGTGTCATGAAGAAATACCTCCAATCCTGAAGGGGGTGGTGTAGTAAGTACAGACAAGAAATTAAACAAACATCATTGGGGCTGCCACAGACTGATGGCTATATGGGGATCATCGGTTGCCAGCCTTCGGATCCGTTGACCTATCTGCACCAGGGTGAACAGCGAAGCCAGTATCGGACCAAACTTGACCGGGTTCTGCAGCATCTTGCCGAGGTCCATGTAACGCATGGGGCCGACATGGCCATAGACCCGATCACTGTCCTCGTGCAGGCGCCGGGCCAGCAGATAGTCTTCGGGCAGATGCTTGGAATATTGCAGCGGCAGGTTAGGGACTTCCGACAACAGCAATAATAACCACCAGGTCATACTGATGGTGACGGTGTGCACCCGGTCTTCCCAGGGCGCGCCTTCTTCCAGCTGGATCGGCTTGCCCGGCAGGTCGATCAGATAACCGAATCCCAAATCATAGGGCAGGACACAATGAACCAGAACGGAATCGATGGCCACGGCAATCTCCCGTGCGGTCTCGTAGGCGCGATGCCGCAAGCGTTCCAGGCCTACTCCTGCATTTCCAATATCACTACTGTCCATATCCGGAACAGGAACTGCCTCCGATTCCAATGCAACCCCCTGGGTCAGTTGCCCCAGACTGAGATCACTCGGTGGAGACAAATCCGGTGTCTCGCGTGATGGCATGTCGCGAGCTGTGGAAACTGATTCCGATCCGCTGATTGCTTTGGATTCCAACGGTCGCTGCCTAAGATGGGGCGGGGTGAGCACCAGCTGAACATCCTGATTCCCTTGAACTCCCGGCGAGAAATTAAACTTGTCGTCACGGATCCCCTTGAGGTTGGTCTGGATACTGAAATCCACGTAGTGCGATCCCGGCAATCCCAAGGCCTGGCTGACCCGGGAGTTCATCAGGGACTGGAAGGTATCGAAATCGAAACCACCGTCCGTCGTATCCAGGCTTTTCATGGCGTCTTCGAAGATCGCTACAAAACGTTCATCGACTTCACCACGGGCATTGTCTTGCCAATGGTCTTCGTAGGCTTTATGAAGTTTGCGAAGACGAACTATTTGGTTTCCTCCTAAACCGCTTCTTAGTATGTTCGGTATTAGAGGAAAAAGTATGTCGATCGTATAATCCATTCGGGATAACAAAGCATTCGATTTGGCAAAACCAAGTCCTTTCAACCCATTCTCGAATTTACGCAAGGAGAGTTTTTCACCGCGTTCGTTCTCCAGTTCTTCTCTTAACCGGCGTAGCGCCAAAGCCTGATCGATAAAGGTAAGGTTGGCGCGTAAATCATTCTCAATCAGGTGATCGGCTAGTACCCGGACTTCCGATTCCCAGGGCTGATAGATGACATCGAAACGATAGAAACGCTCGTCCTCGGTCTCCGCCCACAATTCCTGTATCGCCTGCAGCCGGGTATTGCCACCAGCACAGATCATGTATTGATTTTCGCCGGGTCGCCTTGTCACATGCAGGATGGACTTGGGATCGATAGTCTTGCGGATCGATTCCTTGATTTCCTGAAACACCGGGTTGTCCGCCTGTCTTGGGTTGTGATCGTAGGTCTTGATCTCATCCAGGGTGATCTGGATCTTGGTCGGTTGCACCGGATCGACTGATGCCGTCGGTTTATCGGCCTTGCCGAAATGACCGGCATTGAGCATGGACTCAATTGAATGTTCACTGCCTTGTTTCTTGGTCATGTGGATCCCTCCATTTTTCCCATAGGGGCCTCACTTTCTATGGCTTCAACAGTTTTCCGGAAAGAACGGAGTTCACTCAGATCATGATCTAGATAATGCTGGGCAAAGGCAATGATTTCCGTCGCCAGACTTTCCATGGTCTGTTTTGCGCTTGGGGTAGGGCCACGGCGTCTGGGTTCAACCTGATGCACAGGCAGTTGTTGGGTTGCAGCCCGTTTATAAGCAACGGTGGCCGGGACAATAGTCTGCAGAAGAGTGAATTCATCGGCGCCGGCTGATCGGATGGCAGTGGCGATATCCCGCGCATCGCGGGTTTGTTCCATCCGGTAGATCACCGCCAGTAGTGGGCCAATTTGTAATCCCATTCGCGCCATCGGCGCCATGCTTTTGAGCATGTCCAGGGTGCCACGGCGAAACTCCCGGGCAGAGACGATATCCGGGGCGATGGGCGAGATCAGCAGATCCCCGGCGAGGACCGCGGCTTCCTGCAGTGGTCCACGTGCTCCCTGGGTGTCGATCAGGATGAAGTCATATTCTGTTTCAATCCCGGCCAGAGCGAACTTCAGCCGGACCCGGCCGTCGGGGGTGTGGAGAATAAAATTGGATAATGCCCCACCGGGATCGTCGGAATAGATCAGATCCAGACCGGCGATAGCAGTACGGCTGATCGCATCCTCGGTTTCAGCCCGGTGAAACAGATGGGACAAGCCGTTATTGGCCTTGAAATCTAGGGGATAAAAGCTGGACAGCGCCGGTTGCACATCGGCGTCCAGCAACAGCACACGGTAGCCGGAATCCGCTAACAGGCCACCGAGATTGGCCGCCAGCGTCGTCTTGCCGACCCCGCCTTTACTACTGACAATGGTAATCGAGATACCCATACAAACCTCCCGCAACAGTTGCGTTAAAGAGGAGGTATGTATTGATATTGGGCGTTTGCTTAAAACATTTTTTTGCCCAGCTGATTAAGAGTCAGCTGCTCTGCCAACTGAGCTAACGGCCCGCGTCGTCCAACTATTTGTGTTAAGCAAGTCTGAATCATCCTAAAGACAAGCGCAAGTTTGACAAATCGACAAACTCAAGAACGTTGTTTTTATTCGCGTTATGGAGGCATAGGATTACTATATTATCCTCATTTATCAAACTTACAATGTTGCACGGCGAAATAATCCTACACGCTCATAATTTCCTACAGTATCAAACCAAGTGTTCTAAAAATAATTGTCCGCGAGAATTATGCCAATGCGAAATAACAATATAGCAAATGAACTAGAGAATCATTCTACGGTAATCGGTTGACCATCACGATAAAATTGAAATTTATAGCTACCTTGAAATGGCGCCGGATTAGGTTTCAACACGACTTTTATCGTGGAAGAACCCGATTCGTGACACACCGGGTCTTTAGTTCCATTAACTATGGAATTGCCATTTCGGTTAAAGAAACTGAAAATATAGTTACCTGTCAGCGATAGTCTTGATGGTTTGCTTTCTCGAGGTAGTGCCAATCGTTTATTCTCATATGCACAGATAATCGTTTCTTTGAGTCCGAGTTTTTCGATCTCCTGCACCAATTTTACATGCGACCTCCCATTAGGAAATTTATAGAACTTATGATAGTAAGGAAATGCTTGCTTAATTAAAAACAACAACAAAAACATCGTTAGCAATGAAATGGTTAACGTTTGATACTTATGAGAAAAAAAACTTTCAACGAATACCAAAATGGAAACGAGCACTGCAGCAAGAAAGAACGGAAAACTAAGCGAATGGTAGTAAACCTCTTTCGCTAATACTAAAAATAAATAAGGAGATGCACAAATTACCGATATCACTAGTAATCGTAGGGGAAGCAAACTTCTACCAAAGACAGAAACGACAACTACCGTTATAGTGAGCGATAAAAATATAGCAACGCCAGGATAAGAAAATAGAAATTTTGATAAATGTGATAAGTTATTTCTTAGCCACACATATTCCAGCGCCATCGTGTATGCTACTTCGGGATGAGTGACATGTAATTTATACGCTACGGCAAACATACCGCCGAGAAATAAGATCGAGATTAGTACTTTTATATGTCTTGGATTTTTGTAAGAAACTTTATCATAGGTAGCAACGAGTGCAATACTTGGAGCGATAACGGACATAGGGTTCGAAACGAGACCAAGCGTAAACACCAATAGCAGCAACGCGACCATCTTCCAAGAAAATTTATCTTTTAGTTGAAAACTAAGTAAAACGAATATGAGGACAAAAAAGTGTGGGATGATGTGTTGCTCTACGGAAATCCACGCAAAACTTCTTAAAGTCGTAAATGGAATTAGAAATACAACCATCAACAACGTCAACGGTATAACTTTTGACCCGCAAAGACGTCTAACAATTAAAGCGAACAAGATCGAATTAATCCAGATTAAGATTCCGTTGAATAAGTAGTAAAAGAATGCCTGGGTCGAAAAAAATTTTTGCATAAAATGAAAATAGATTGGCCTTGTAATGACACGACCCCAATGCTTAAAAAGTAACTCATTCCATGCAAGGTCTTCGTAGGTTGCCAATAGCAGGAAGTCATCGGCAGCAAACCACCCGCGAACCGAATAGGCGATGTAAAACACCGTTAATAAAACTAACAGCACGTAAACAACGTTTTTGCAAATGCGGCAATGATCGTACATTGAAGACATATCTGCTGATATGCGCCCGCTTTTGTCCCTACTTATAGACTTGGCACTAGTCTGCGAAGCTGACTGATACAGGTTGCACAGCAAAAGCAATCCATTGCTTACTAATAACCATACAATTATTGCTGTGAACACCATTTTTGGCGATGATCGCAAATTTTTTGTAACCGGTAGTTTTAACCAGACGGGATCAGCCGATCTAATGGGCTGAATCGAAACTCCGGTAGAGCCGTATTGAAACAAACTACGTTGACTTTGGATTACTGCTTCAATACCACTTAATGAAGCACCTTGCAGCGATACAACAGGAAAGCTTACTGGGCCCACCAAGGCGCTATACGACACCGACAATATATCAATACCACTTTCACGATTTACTGCGACGCGGATCAAAATATCATTTCGTGTACTGAATCGGCTCGGAGAGCACAAGGTAAACGACTCCTCGTTCAAGGAATGGTTAACAAAATATTTGAACGTGCAAAGCCGACTAGAATCTTTATGGACAGCCTCTGATTGCCAAGAGAAATGTGTGGGAACCGCCACGTTTTTTAGCGTCAATGTTATACGGTTCACACTGGGTGTGAAAAATAGCAAAAGCATGGACATCATCACGTTGGTCGCCAACCAGTATCGCCACATGGCTTTTGAGGAATGAGACGCGAAACCAACAATCACATAGGCACTTAGCAGGTACCAACAACCAGTGAATATCGCGGTAAAAAGATTGTCGAAATAATAAGAAACTGCAATGATATTAGCCGCTGTCACTAACCAAAGAACAACGAATAGCAGCATTTTGCGAGATGCCAGTGAAAGTTGGATTGCTCCCAGACCAAAAAAAAACAATTGAAAGCCAGGTTGTCCACAACCACTGTCTTGAATCCTCCGGCGTATCGATCCACAGCAACGTGACAAACAACAACACAGTAATCGCTGCGAGAATCAATAACTCTCCCTTGTTCACAACGGCTTATCTGTCGAAGTGGCGTGGGTACCATAGGAGAAGAGTGCGCCGTGCACGGTGACTAATCGCCGGTGAAGAGGCCACACAGTGTGCTCAAGCTTTTTTCTAAACTTGATCGTTGTCTGTAGTTAGAAACAGGTTAACCGACCAAACCCACAACGCTGTAAGAGTGGGGTGAGCGATGGGGCTCGAACCCACGACCGCCGGAATCACAATCCGGAGCTCTACCAACTGAGCTACGCTCACCATTGTTTAACTTTGTATCTGTCATCCCTGGCGACGCAATATCTGCTTCATTACGCACCGGCTTTCCTGACCAGGCGCTCACCGGGAAAACCGACTCACCAGATCGATTCCCCATACGTCTCGCCCAACTGTTCTTGCATTCCGCGCCCGCACAATCATAAGTATTCTGGCACGCCCGACAGGACTCGAACCTGTAACCTACGGCTTAGAAGGCCGTTGCTCTATCCGGTTGAGCTACGGGCGCTATGATAACCGTTTTGTCTGGCGATTATAGCCGCATCATTCCAAGTATTAGTCTCCAGGCGTTGGTCGGGGTAGAGGGATTTGAACCCCCGACACCCTGCTCCCAAAGCAGGTGCGCTACCAGGCTGCGCTATACCCCGATGAGTCTGACGCAAAAGCCGCTGCAAGGCCATCCGGCATCCAGGGCGGCGACTATACGTTTCGGCCCATGCAACGTCAACGCGAATTACCGGTTGATCTCTTGAAATTCCTGCACAAAGACCTATGTTATGGGCAAACTAACTCATCCACGATATCCAGCAGTCCTGAGGAGACTTTCCCGCAATGAGCGATAAAAACCAGACCGAGTCCCTGAATTTCCAGACCGAAGTACAGCAAATTCTGCACCTGATGATTCACTCACTGTACAGCGACAAGGAAATATTTCTGCGGGAGTTGATTTCCAATGCGTCCGACGCTTGCGACAAGTTACGCTTCGAATCCCTGATTGACGAAAGTCTGCTGGAATCTGGTGACGAGTTATCTGTCCATGTCAATGTCGATAAAGATGCCCGCACCATTACCGTTACCGACAATGGTATCGGCATGAGCCGTGAGGAAGTCATTGAAAACATCGGCACCATTGCTCGTTCTGGCACCAAACAATTTATAGAGGCCATGACCGGCGAAAACAGTAAAGACGCTAATCTGATCGGCCAATTTGGTGTCGGATTTTATTCCGCGTTTATCGTCGCGGACAAAGTAACGCTTAAGACCCGAAAAGCCGGCCAAACTGCCGACACAGGTGTACGTTGGTCATCCAACGGGACAGAACAATACGAAGTCAGCACTATTGAACGCCCCGAGCGCGGCACTGAGGTCACACTTCATCTGCGCAAAGACCACGATGAATTTCTTGAAAGCTACCGTCTGCGCAGCATCATCAACAAATACTCCGATCACATTTCGTTGCCCATCAAAATGCTGGCCGAGCCATCGGGGGAAAAGGACAAAGACAAAAAGAAAGATGAAACCCCCGAATGGGAAACGGTGAACAAAGGTTCCGCCCTATGGGCGCGTTCGAAAAAAGACATCACCGATGAAGAGTACAACACATTCTACACGTCGGTCGCTTACGACCCACAACCGCCGCTATGCGTTATTCATAATCAGGTCGAAGGTAAACTGGAATACATTTCCCTATTGTTTATTCCATCTAAAGCGCCGTTTGATTTATGGGATCGCGAACAACGTCACGGCGTGAAACTTTACGTGCGCCGCATTTTTATCATGGACGACGCCAAATATCTGATGCCGTCGTATATGCGTTTTGTGCGTGGTGTGGTGGATTGTGCGGATTTACCACTCAATGTATCGCGGGAATTCCTGCAGAAGAATAAGGAAATCGACAAAATTCGCGCCGGCTCGGTAAAAAAAATCCTCGGCGAACTAAAGAAACTCGCCAACAACGATGAGGAAAAATATCAAAACTTCTGGAACGAATTTGGCAAGGCGCTCAAAGAGGGCATCGTCGAGGATCTGGAGAATCAAAAAACGCTGTCGGAGCTGATGCGCTTTGCTACTACCCATGACGACAGCGATGCACAAACCGTCAGTTTGGACGCCTATGTCAAACGCATGCCGCTTAAACAAAAGGCGATTTACTACATCACCGCGGAAACTCACGCGGCGGCCCAGTCGTCACCACACCTGGAAATCTTTCGTAAACACGGTATCGAAGTGTTGCTGCTCAGCGACCCGATTGACGAATGGGTGGTGAATCATTTAACGGAATACAACGAAAAGCCGTGGCAATCCGTAGCCAAGGGTGCACTCGATTTGGACGATTTCGAAGAGCCCAAAAAAGATAAGAAGCAAGAAAAGGAACTCAAAGACATTACCGACAAATTTAAAGACGCTCTAGGCGATTCAGTTAAAGAAGTACGGGTGAGCTACCGACTCACGGATTCGCCTGCCTGTCTAGTTGCCGACGAACACGACATGGGTGGCAATCTGGAACGTATGCTAAAAGCGATGGGGCAAGATGCGCCCACCGCCAAACCCATTATGGAAATCAACCCCGACCACCCCATTATTGAACGCCTGAAAGACAATCCGTTACGTATCGATGACTGGGCGCATGTGTTATTCGACCAAGCCGCGCTAAGCGAAGGCGCACCACTCAAACAACCCGCCGCGTATGTGAAGCGGGTGAACAGCTTGTTAACCGAGTCGACTCAGATATCGGCCCAGGAAGTGAATCCCTAATTTCTAATTTTTCGGCACATCATTTTGCGCGACTATCTGCAACTTAGTTGACTGGATGCCTGGAGAAACTAGCGCATATATTTTATGCATTTACCACCGCGGCGCTCGGATGCGGTAGATCACGTGCATCACTGACCCAGTCGAGGTGATCAAGATCGCCATTGCGCAATGGCACACCGTCTTTATCCACACAGTTGCGTCCGAATACGACTGCCTCTTCCACCACACCTTGGGAGCCGATACGGGAATGTTCGAACAATATGCTCCTGGTAATACGTGCGCCACTTTCCAGGTGACAACCATGGCCAACCCAGGTCGGGCCGACAATTTCACAGCCTTTTTCAATATATGAATTGGCACCGATATAAACCGGGCCTTCGATACGAATATGCTCCCAATCAACATTCACGTTTAAACCCGTCCAAACACCGGACATGACTTCGGTGCCCGGCATACGGATATCACGCATGGAACCACGCATGAGTTGTTGGTTTGCTTGCCAATAGTCACTCAATTGGCCGATATCGATCCAGTTAAACGGCATGCGAATGGCATTGAACGGTAAACCTTTTTGCAAAATGCCCGGAAACAATTCGCTCCCGATATCGTAATCGATTCCCGACGGTATAAGGTCGATGACTTCGGGTTCAAAAATATAGATACCGGTGTTCACCAAAGTAGATTTGGCTTCTTCGACGGAGGGCTTTTCCTGAAACGAGGTGATCTGTCCGTCTTTATCGCATACCACCACACCATAACTGGAAACTTTCTCCAGCGGTACTTCCAAGGTGACAATACTGGCCTTAGCACCAGATTGCCAATGTTGTCGTACCGCTGCAGTGAGATTCATGTCAATGAGCGCATCGCCACAGACTACTAAAAATGTATCGTCAAAAAATCCACCAAATTCCTGAATGCGTTTAATACCGCCGGCGGATCCGATCGGTGTGGCAACGATATTGCCGTTTTCGATATGGCCTTCGAAGGAATAACCAATATCCACGCCCCAACGCCGGCCATCGCCAAAATAATTCTCAATATGGTGCGGAAGATGACTGGTGTTGACCATAATCTCGTCGAACCCATGTCGTGCCAGTTCTTCCACCAGAAATTCCATTACCGGTTTGCCCAGAATAGGGATCATCGGCTTGGGTAGTTCATAGGTGAGCGGACGCACACGAGTACCCTTGCCCGCCGCAAGTATCATTGCTTTCATTGACTACACCCCAAAGTATTCATAAAACCGGCTTCCATTCAACCACCTATTTTGGTGTAAACAGGCCTTCCTTTTCGCATGTATTTTATGTTGTGTTACCCCTGTAGGAACTTTACTTCAATGTGCGCAATTTTTCAACGCACAGTCACGCCAAGCTATGCAGTTTGGGCCTGAGGCATGCTCTGTTCTTCAAACACAAAGTCATTGTCACGCACATCACACACGATGGTTTCTCCGGGTTCAAAACTGCCTTGCAAGATAGCCTGTGCCAATGGGTTCTCGATTTCCGTTTGAATAGCACGCTTTAACGGCCGAGCACCATAGACCGGATCGAAACCGACATTGGACAGTCGTTCCAGTGCGGTGTCGGTGAATTCCAGGATCATATCGCGGCTAGCCAATCGTTCTTGTAAATACCTAACCTGAATACGCGCGATCGCTTTTAACTCCTCGCGATTAAGCGGATGAAATACCACCATATCGTCAATGCGATTGATAAATTCGGGCCGGAAATGGCTACTCACGATTTCCATAACAGCGGATTTCATTTTGTCGTAGTTTGCTTCACCCGCCAGTTCCTGGATCTGGCTGGAGCCCAGATTAGACGTCATGATGATGACAGAATTACGAAAATCCACCGTACGCCCATGACCGTCGGTCAAGCGCCCATCGTCAAGTACTTGCAACAAAATATTGAAGACATCCGGATGCGCTTTTTCGACCTCGTCCATAAGAATCACCGAGTAAGGCTTGCGGCGCACTGCTTCGGTTAGATAACCACCTTCTTCATAGCCGACATAACCCGGTGGCGCGCCAATAAGCCGCGCGACGGAATGTTTCTCCATAAATTCCGACATATCGATGCGCACCATGGCATCATCGGTATCGAACATAAACGCGGCCAGCGCCTTGGATAATTCGGTTTTTCCGACACCAGTGGGACCCAGAAACAAAAACGAACCGTATGGCCGTTTGGGATCGGATAATCCTGCGCGCGAACGGCGAATGGCGTTGGATACCGCGGATATGGCTTCCTGCTGCCCAATAACCCGCTTGCTCAGTTCTTCTTCCATGCGTACTAATTTTTCACGCTCGCCTTCCATCATTTTCGATACCGGAATACCTGTCCATGCCGAGACGACTTCTGCTATTTCGTCCTCAGTCACTTTGTTACGCAACAAGGTGTTTTCTTTTTGTTCGACCTCGTCGATAGACTCCATCTGTTTCTCCAGCTCAGGAATACGCCCGTACTGCAATTCGGACAAACGGGCAAGATCGCCCGCACGCCGTGCAGCTTCCATTTCGATGCGTGCGCGATCGAGTTCTTCTTTAATATGTTGCGTGCCTTGCACTGCAGCCTTCTCCGCTTTCCATTGCTCTTCCATGTCCGCATATTCACGTTCGAGTTCGTCGATTTCGCCCTGTAACACCTCCAAACGCTTGCGCGACGCTTCGTCGGTCTCCTTTTTTAAGGCTTCGCGTTCGATTTTTAATTGAATCAAACGCCGGTCGAGCTTATCCATAGACTCAGGCTTGGAATCGATTTCCATACGAATACGGCTGGCCGCTTCGTCCATTAGGTCGATAGCTTTGTCCGGCAGATTTCGATCGGTGATATAACGATGCGACAAAGTCGTCGCCGCAACCAGCGCAGGATCTGTGATCTCCACACCATGATGCACTTCGTATTTTTCCTGCAGGCCACGCAAAATAGCAATAGTGTCCTCGACGCTGGGTTCATCTACTAAAACTTTTTGAAAACGCCGCTCCAACGCCGCATCTTTCTCGACAAATTGACGATACTCATCCAACGTCGTGGCGCCAATACAATGCAATTCGCCACGCGCCAGCGCCGGCTTTAGCATGTTGCCGGCATCCATCGCTCCTTCCGCTTTTCCCGCACCGACCATAGTGTGCAACTCGTCGATAAATAAAACAATTTGCCCTTCCTGTTTAGCCAAATCGTTGAGCACAGCTTTCAATCTTTCCTCGAATTCGCCGCGGAACTTGGCACCAGCAATCAATGCACCTAAATCCAACGACAGCAATCGCCGCCCCTTTAGTCCTTCTGGAACCTCTTCATTAATGATTCTTTGCGCTAGCCCTTCGACGATGGCGGTCTTACCCACACCGGGTTCGCCAATAAGTACGGGGTTATTTTTCGTACGCCGTTGCAACACCTGAATGGTGCGCCGGATTTCATCGTCGCGACCGATGACCGGATCGAGTTTGCCCTGTTCGGCCCGTTCGGTCATGTCGATAGTGTATTTTTCCAACGCTTGTCGATGCTCTTCGGCATTGGGATCGTCGATATGTTGCCCACCACGTATTTCATCAATGGCCTTTTCTAGACCGCTTTTTGAGGCGCCCGCTTTGCGCAATAATTGCCCGGCAGTGCTTTTGTCATCCACTGCAGCCAGCACAAAGAGTTCGCTGGAGATGTATTGATCGTTGCGTTTTTGCGCGAGCTTGTCCGTGACATTGATCAAACGGCTAAGATCGTTGGACAAGTGCACGTCACCCGCATTGCCCTGCACCTGGGGCAAGTCTTCCAGGGCTTCACCGAGCTGTGAGCGCAATAAATTGACGTTGACATTCGCTTGGCTCAGCAGATGGCGCACGGTGCCGCCTTCCTGATCCATCATCGCCAGCAACAAATGTTGTGGCTCAATAAATTGATGGTCACGACCCACCGCGAGGCTTTGCGCATCGCTCAGCGCCATCTGAAATTTCGATGTTAATTTATCCATTCGCATATCGGGGTTTCCTCGGCTGTGTTTGCTCCCAACGTCGTTAATACCAAATCGCTGTTAGTTAAATAGGGCCAAACCGTGGATTATCAACCACCTAGCCAGTATTTTGACGCTGTTTCAGACTGACACTGCCGGTAATAAACTGCGCGATACGGTGCAAACAATCCTTGGCCGTATCATTGTCGCAGGTCAATGCTGGAGCCACACTAATCCGCGCTTTGCTTGGCACCAATACTGCCAATAGGTGCAGGCGTTTTCCGACGATGCCATCCAAACGCAACGGAAAAATCGGCACTTGGGCGAGGCTGGCCAGAATGGTGGCACCACGCTTTAAACGCACATTGGGTTTATCCACATCCGGTATGCCACCCTCGGGAAAGATGGCCACTATTTCGCCCTCGTCCAGCGCTTTGCGCGCTGCGTAAAAGGCTTTTTCCGGTTGACTACTGCGATTGACGGGTATCGCCCCCACCGAATCCAACAACCAACGTAGCCACCAACGATTGTACTGCTCCTCAGCAATGACAAAACGTAAGGGCCGGTGACAGGATGCAATCAACAGAAGCGGATCCAACCCTGAAATATGATTAGAAACGACAACGGCGCCGCCATTATCCGGTAATGGAATGGGTTCGGCCTGTAAACGATGAAAGCTGTGGCAAAACCAGCGGTTAAATCCATCCAACCGGTTTAGCCAGGCATGACCCCAGTCGGCTACTTGATGGGTTTCGCACCATTTGGCTAGCCAACGTAACAGGAATATCGCAACTACAGCGAAAACTATGATTAAAACAATCGTAGGAATGGATTTAGGCATGGATGGAAAGTATAACAATCTGTGGTGAAAAAACTTTTCGTCCCGCGCTTTCAGCGCTTCGGACGAGTGACTTTCTTTTACGCGAAAAGAAAGTCACCAAAGAAAGCGGCCCCTACGTTCTGACCCTAGCGGGTTTCCCTCAACTCAATCCGGTTGCAACGGGCCGGTTCGACGAATCATCCACGATTCGGCGAACCTCAAATCAACCTCCGTGTCGAATTATCCCTGCAACCGTCTTTCGTCTCGGCAGAACGCCAAGGGAAAAAGACCATTGTAGAAGCCAGCTTGCTGGCGAATTTAATTGACTGGGTGGATACCTACTTTCCAAGGCATGACAAATCTCAGGTTTCGTTTCCCTCTCGCGTTCGAGTAAACCAATGACTGCGTGTGTTGTGAAGAAATGAGCCCGATTCAGGGGAGCGCCTGGGACGGCGTGCGTTGCCCTCCAGCACCACGGATGTGCCTGCAGGGCAACCCCTGAACAACACCGCACCAGAGTTATTGTCAAATCTGGTGTATGAACGAATTGGATTAAGCGGCGATCTGATGGTTTGAAGTGAGCTCGATTCCGTCTACAAATTTGATTCCGTCAATCACTTTGGCTAGATAATTAAAGCCGCGTAGTCGACGCCAGTTCTTCTCGGCACATTGTCCTAATTTGAACATCATGTGCAACATACCATCTCGAGTCAAACAGCCCTTGGAGCGTTTGGTTCGGTGTCGGATGGTTCCAAATGTCGACTCAATAGGGTTGGTGGTTCGCAAGCTCTGCCAGTGTTGAGCAGGGAAGTCATAAAATGACATCAGTTCGGGATGATCTTTTTCTAAACACTGCGTGGCCTTGGGATATTTAGGCTCATAGGTTTGGATGAACGTGGTGAAAGCGCTTTCAGCTTGTGCTTTCGTCGGTGCTTGCCAGATGTCCTGTAAGGATTGTTTGGCTTTAGGCTGAAGCGATTTAGGCAAACAATTGAGCACATTCATGCTCTTATGCATCCAGCAGCGTTGGTGACGAGTGTCAGGATAAATTTCATCCAACGCCGACCAAAACCCCATGGCCCCATCACCAATGGCTAACTGCGGCGCACCCATTCCCCTGGACTTCAGGTTGAGTAATACCTCGCGCCAACTCTGCGTCGATTCGCGCACACCATCGTCTATCGCCAAAAACCGTTTCTGGCCCCGTTCATTGACACCAATAATAACCAGGGCGCAGAGTTTGGCTTGCTCTGCCCTAAGACCACTGTAGACGCCGTCAGCCCAGATATAGACCCAACCCTCCTTGGACAAATCATCTTTACGAAAGGCTTCATATTCTGAAGCCCACACTTGTTTCAGGCGCGACACCGTACTCGCCGATAACCCCTGTGCATCCGCCCCCACCAGCGCTTGTAAGGCCTGCGACATCTCGCCACTCGATACCCCTTTCAAATACAACCACGGTAAAGCCGCTTCCAGCGATCGGGTCTTACGAATATAGGGAGGAACCAACGCGGATCGAAAGGTGACCGGTTCACCACCTCTGGAGCGAACCTTGGGTATCTGCACCGTCACCGGTCCAATTCCCGTTTGAATTGCTCGGGTGGGTTGGTAACCATTACGCACAACAGCCGCTTTGCCATCGGCGGTGTGTTGTTCAGAGAATTTATCGATAAACTCCATCATTTCTGCCTCGACCGCTGTATGGATCAATTGCTGCGCCCCGCTCTGCAGTAGCGCCGTCAGCTGATCGGTAAAACTACCTCGATCTTCAAGTGAAATAACGTTACTCTTACTCATGAGTGGCGTATCCTCGTTTGATTAAATTAAAGTTCAGCAACTTCAAATTAATCAGATACGCCGCTTTTCTTCAACTTCCTAAACACCAGATTCAGTTATAACTCACCGCACCAAGGAGGGAACCATTGATTTGTTTTTTTCAAAACAAATCAATGGTGCAGTGAGCGCGAAAGACGGTTTTGGCAACTTTTGCCCAAACAAAAGTTGCTCGCCATAAAGGCGAAATCACGTCTCTCAGCTAACCTATTAATGATAAAATTATGCTTAACCGAAACAAGGTGTACGCCTTAGTTTCGGCGAGGGGCAGAAGTGTCCCGGGTTGCGTTCAACTTAATCGCAGCTTAAGGGTTTGTGAGGAAGACCGCTAGGCGGTCGGGGTGGAAAGCCCACTCACCTACCCGTTTCAACCCAAGGTGTACAACTTGGTGCGATAGCGCCAGCTAGGGTGCGAATAAAAGCTCACAGGTTTTTAACGACCTGCGCAGGTCTTAAACTGAGCATTTGTAATGTTTAAGATAAATGTTAACGTCCAGATTACTGTGAATGTGGCCGCGATAGTTATATCTATTGCGCTATTACTAGCTGTGTTAACGACGTAAAACTTAAGGGTCGCTTCGGCGATCCTCTTTATTCATACATTTTCAAATTGAGTCACCACCCATCGGTAACTTTTCTTTGGTTTGCCTTATAGAATGGCTATTACGCCAGACGAGCAGCCAAAGCAAAACTACGCCACTTCATTTTTTGCGAACACATCCCCTAACACACTCAACGCAATCTTACCTAATGGTGTGCGTGGTAATTCGTCGACCAACGCGAAGCGGGTGATTTGATTGTGTTTGGAGACGAGTTTGTTGAATGCTTTTAAAACATTTTTTGCACCGTCTGCGGGATCATCCCCCTCCATGGCCACAATAGCCGCCGGCCTCATATCCACTTCGATCACCGCTGCTTCTTTTACCGTGGGATCGCGTTCGAGCAGGGTTTCCAGCTCTTCAGGATAAACATTTTTACCCGCCTCGGTGACGATAAGCCGTTTACTGCGGCCGGTCAAAGTAATGTTGCCGTCGGCATCGGTTCGGGCGATATCGCCGGTTTTAAACCAGCCGTCTTCCATGACTTCCCGGGTTTGGTCTTCGTCCACGTAGCCCAGCATCACATTTGGTCCCTTTACCCATAACTCACCGCTGCCTTCCTCGTTGGGCTCATGAATCTTGACCTCAACGTGTTCCACCGGCTTACCCACACTGTCCAACACGCGGTCAAAATCCTCCTGCACGGCAACGACCGGTGACGTTTCCGTCAAACCGTAGCCTTGACGTAAAGGAATACCGATCTCATGAAAAAAGCGGGTGATTTCTGGATCGAGACGCGAACCGCCACTCATCCAACATTTTAACGGGCCACCAAAATGACGACGAATGGGGAAATTAACCAGGCGGCGTAACGACAACGGCAAGATTTTCAAGAACTGCCGGTAAAACTCCATCGCCTTACCACCTTCAGTAAACCGCTTTTCCAGACCGATCATGATATTACGAAACAAACGCGGCACCGCAATGATGATAGTAATTTTTTCTTCCGCCATGGCGGCCAGTATCTCGTTTGCCGCCAACACTTTGGGTAACACCATGGTCGCACCAGCATACATGGGGAGGAGTAACACACCGGTCAGCCCCATGGCATGGGAAAAAGGCAACAACGATAAAAACCGGTCGCTGGGTTCAAGCGTCGCCATCGTCGAACCTGCAAGCACATTGGAAGTAATGTTCCCGTGCGAGAGTCGTACCATTTTGGGCACACCGGTACTACCAGAGGTATATATACGGACTGCCTCACTGTCGGGCTCTTGTGGAATAGATTGCTGCCGTTCTGCTTCTACACGTTCACTATCGGCCGCTAAATCTATCGCCGTCGAAGGGTTTGGTGGATTTTTTACGCCATCCACTAGAATCTTTTTCGGCTCGACTGCCTTAATCTGCTGTTCAATCTCGTGATCGCTGTTACCGATATGAATCGGCGCGACGATGCCACCGACTTTCCATACCGCTAAAGCAGCTACCGTCCAGTGAGGCCCATTAGGCGCCATCACACCGACGATGTCACCACGACCGACACCTTGCTCGCGTAATTTAGAAGCAGTGGTCAGTGCATAATCGCGAATCTCACCATAACAAAATTCTGCCGATTCTTTACGATTCTGCCGGCAAATCCACGCCAAATGATCCGGTTGCTTGTAAAACGACTCCCCAACGAGCGACCAAATATCGGTCTGTTGTAATTTCATTGTTCTATGTCCCCGGTGGCTTGTAGGTTTTCTCAATTAGACACACAGGATGCTCGAATCCGGGTGTCACATCACAAGAATAGACCTATTCATAAAGCTGTCAATAGCCGATAACACTCTGATACAAACAGTTTGCTAGTGCTCCAACCAAATCACGGACGCCATGCGTCCGCATACCCCATCCCGGCGATGGGAAAAATAGTTCCAGGAATCGGTTTTGGTACAGGCGTCCGATTGACTAATATTGGTGATGCCTAGTGATTGCAGCCGTAATCTTGTTAATACACAAAGATCTGCAAACCAGTGACCCGACTTAAGTGATGGTCGAAATGCTCGTGCGGCACCCTGGCCATTGTCGAGTTGTGCACGAACTTCTTCACCAATCTCGAATTGTTCCGGTCCGATAGCAGGACCCAACCAAGCAAGCAGTCGTGCCGGTTCGACGTCCATTCCTTTTACCCCTTGCTCGACAATGCCAGCGGCTAAACCACGCCAACCCACGTGCAACAATCCGACTTTGTCGCCGCCCTTGTCGCACAAAAATAGCGGTAAACAATCCGCCGTCATCACTGCGCACACGATTCCAGGAACATTCGTGAACGCACCGTCAGCTTGGCCATTACTATCGGCAACCGCAGCGTCGATGACGCGGGTGCCATGTACTTGCGATAGCCACGCCGGTTCGTTCGGTAAGCGTAGAAAATTTTTCAAACGCTCACGGTTCTGATAAACAGCCTTAGGATCATCGCCAACATGGGCACCCAGGTTGAGTGATTGGTAAACGCCTTCGCTGACACCGCCATGACGCAATGTCGTGCACGCTTTAACACCGTTTGGACAATCCCATTGCGCCCATTGCACTGTGATCGTCATAAATTTTGTATCCCATGCTGCCGGGCATCTTCCTGCAACGCAGTGATTAAGCTCCTCATGTCCTGGGGCAACGGCGCCGACCATTGCAGGGGCTCGCCGGAAACAGGATGCGACAACGCCAATTGACTCGCGTGTAAAGCCTGTCGTTTAAACGTTTGCAGCTCATTCTTCAATTCGAGTGTGGCGTTGGACGGAATACGCAATCGGCCACCGTACACCGGATCACCGACAATCGGAAAACCGGCGTGATTCATATGAACCCGAATTTGGTGAGTACGTCCGGTCTCCAATTCAACTCGCACTTGCGTATGCGCCCGGTAACGTTGCTGCACCCGGTAATGCGTCACCGCCGGTTTCCCATTCGCCGTCACCGTCATGCGTTTGCGATCACGGCTATGCCGCCCTATCGGTGCCTCGATACGAGCACCGGCAATCATGGTGCCCACAACAATGGCGGTGTAGGTTCGCCAAATACTGTGATGCTGCAAAGTCTCGATGAGGCGCTGGCGCACTGCTTCGCTACGCGCGATGACCAACAAACCCGACGTGTCTTTATCGAGCCTGTGGACGATACCGCAACGGGGTAAATTGGCCAATCCGGTATCGAAATAAACGAGTCCGTTTAACAACGTGCCACGCTCATTGCCGGCGCCGGGATGTACCACCATACCCGCCGGTTTGTTGATAACGAGAATGTGTTTATCCTGGTAAACGATGTTGAGTGGAATATATTCGGCTGCCCAATCACCCGGTTGCGGCGCCGGCAGATCGATAACAATCGCTTCACCACCAATGACAGGATCGCGTTGTCGCCGCACGCTCCCATCGAGAGTCACCCGACCTTCACGAATCCATTGTTGCAGACTGGAACGGGAGATATCCGGAAATAGTTTGGACAACGCTTGATCGAGCCGTTTGCCTGCCAGTTCGCCGGGCATAGCCACTTGCAGTAACGCTTCTTCACCCTCGATTATCTCATGGTCGTTGACTTCAACCGGGACCGGTTTCAAGGTATCCTCGCTTCTCGTCATTTAGTGATCGAACTATGTCTTTGTTCTCTTCTAAGCTTCTCAAGCAAACTGCCGCCGTTGTGCTGGTATTCATCCTAGTGGGTTGCGCTTCGGATAGGAAAAAAGCGGACGAAAATGAAAATCTGTCACCCCAACAATTGTACAACATCGCAAAAAACGCGCTGAACCGCGGCAACTACAACGAAGCCATCCTATCCTATCAACAACTCGAAGCGCGTTATCCCTATGGGACTTACGCCGAGCAGGCGCAAATCGACATTGCCTATGCGCATTATAAAAACGAATCACCGGAATTAGCATTGGCAGCGGTCGAACGATTCATTCGCCTGCACCCTACGCATGAACGCGTCGACTATGCCTATTATTTACGTGGGCTAGCCAGCTTTACCGAAGACGACAGCATCCTGAGCAAGTTTGCCGGCACGACGGAAATCAGCGAACGCGATCCAAAAGCGGTGTTGGATGCGTTTAATGCATTCAAGGAATTAGTCACACGCTTTCCCAACAGCCGCTACGTCGATGATGCCAAGCAACGCATGGCCTATCTGTTAAATGGTCTTGCGCAACACGATATCAATGTCGCGCGTTACTATCTAAAACATGGCGCCTACGTCGCAGTGCTCGGACGCGCCAAGTATGTGATAGAAAATTACCAAACCACTCCATCCGTAGAAGAGGCGCTGGGTCTGATGGCAACGGCCTATCGTGAAATGGGCATGCGCGAATTGGAAACGGATACGCTGCGCGTTTTGAAAGAAAATTTTCCAGATAGTGTTTATCTATCACAAACCAGTGGCTAAAAACGTCCGATTCGATGTGATTCCCCGATGTAAAAGGCAGTCAGAAATGACCGGGATGATAAAATCTTCCCATGCAAGCGCATATCGCCAAAGCTATTGCCGACATTCCGACAACCTGCTGGAATGCTTGTGTTAATGATGACACTCCTTATTTTCGACATGAGTTTCTAGAAGCGCTAGAACAAACGGGATGCGTGGCCAAGGATACCGGCTGGGACCCACGTCATGTCGTTTTGAGCAAATCCAGTGATCCGGATAAGGTGCTTGGGGTCGTACCCGCTTATTTGAAATACCACTCCTATGGCGAATATGTGTTCGATTGGGCCTGGGCCAACGCCTACCACCGCTACGGTCATACCTATTACCCAAAGTTATTGATTGCTGCGCCGTTCACGCCGGTGACCGGGTCACGCATGCTGATTCACCCGGATGCCAATGAAACCGAGGTGCGACAAGAGTTAGCGAGTGCTGTAAAAAAATGTGCCGAAGAAAACCACGCGTCATCCATCCATTGGTTGTTCACCACTCCGCAGGATAATGCTGTTTTGTTGCAAAACGATTTCATGCAACGTGTCGGCAATCAGTTTCATTGGCACAACGAGAACTATGCGGATTTTAACGATTATTTGCAAAATTTTTCCTCCGCCAAACGCAAAAAAATTCGCCGTGAACGCCGTCGCGTAAGCGAACAAAATATCGAATTTGAGTGGATTAGTAGGGACAGATTGGATGACAAACACTGGCGAACTTTTTATCGGTTTTATCGTTCCACTGTCGAGATGCGGGGTGCAATACCGTACCTATCCTTGGAATTTTTCACCGAGCTCGGACGGCGCATGCCACAACATTGTTTGCTGATCTTTGCCAGACAAGACGGCCAAACGGTCGCAGGTGCGTATTTCTTGATCGGCACCGATGTGCTACTCGGTCGTTACTGGGGAGCAGTGCGCTGGATACCAGACTTACATTTCGAGACTTGCTATTACCAAGCCATTGAATATTGCATCCAACACGGACTGCAACGTTTTGAGGCGGGCGCCCAGGGTGAACACAAACTCAATCGTGGCTTGTTACCCACGCCTACCTACTCCGCCCACTGGCTGAAACACCCAGAATTCAGTCACGCCGTTGCCGATTTCTTGCAACGCGAACGCGCGGGCATTGACGAATACCATACGGTGTTAAAGCATCATTCGCCGTTCAAAAAGTCAGCTTGATCCATTGTATTTTTCTAGTCGCGGTGCAAATTCTTGTGGTCTACCCAAAAAACTGGGCACATTACCTATTGGAGATCAGTCGTTGAAGGTCGCCACTACCAAAGGCTATGTGAGTTAAAATAGCGCGGACGGGTACCAGCGGCGTGCGTGAATTTCGATCTGACAACGACTATTTTTTTCCACCGGTGAGTGACGCTTCACCGGAAGGATTGCTAGCCATTGGCGGCGATCTCAGTGTCCACCGTCTGTTGGAGGCTTACCGGTTGGGCATCTTCCCCTGGTACAACCCTGGGCAACCGGTATTGTGGTGGGCGCCCGATCCGCGCACGGTGTTGTATTTGGATCGATTCAAAATCTCGCGCAGTCTGGGTAAATCCATTCGAAATCGCGGCTACAAAATAACACTAGATCAAGCATTTGCACAGGTGATGCGTGGTTGCGCCATGCCACGTAGAGATGAAAGTGACGGTGGCACCTGGATTACCGCTAGCATGTATGACGCTTATTGTGAGTTACACCGGCTGGGTTATGCGCATTCCGTGGAAACTTGGTCGGCCGATGGGGAGTTGATCGGTGGATTGTACGGCGTCGCATTGGGGCGTGTATTTTTTGGCGAGAGTATGTTCAGCCGCGCTACCGATGCGTCCAAAGTGGCATTGGCCACATTGGTCGCACAACTCAAAGCCTGGTCATTTCGCCTGATCGATTGTCAAATCGCTTCCGACCATTTGTTTCGCCTGGGTGCGCAATCCATTAGCCGTGAACGATTTATGCGAGAATTATCGCAATCCTTGTTCCACGATGACAACAAGGGGAGTTGGCAACTCGATCCGGGACTAAACCTTTGCCCATCCACCGTATAAATCCAGTCGCAAATACTTAGTCTCCAAGTATTATGACCGCCCATGACAAAGTGCCAACGTTGTATTTGTCGGCACCACATGGCTGTCCCTACCTTGATGACAAGATTTCGACCACCTTGTTGGTCGATCCACATTTTAATGTGACGGCACCGCTGTACAGCACGCTTATCAAACAGGGGTTTCGCCGTAGCGGAACCCTGTTCTACCGTCCTCATTGTGAACAATGTTCGGCCTGTGTTTCCGTGCGCATCCCCACCCATGCATTCGAACCTAGTCAGTCGCAAAAACGTGTTTGGCGGCGCAATCGCGACTTATCCGTCAAATGTGCGTCACCGAAATTTCGCAAAGAACATTTTGATTTGTACCTTCGCTATCAGAGCGAGCGGCATACAGGAGGAAATATGGACGATCCCGATCCTGAAAAATACAACGAATTCATGGTAGAAAGCAGTGTCGATTCTTTTTTTATCGAAATGCGGCTACAAGAAACGTTAGCGGCGGTCGCGGTTTGTGACCGTGTCGAAGATGGGATTTCAGCGATCTACACTTTTTTCGACCCGGATTTGTCGAAACGCAGCTTGGGAACCTTTGCCATCATGTGGCAAGTGGAATATGCCAAAACCCTGAACCTGCCCTGGGTGTATCTTGGTTATTGGATAAATGATTGTAACAAGATGAGTTATAAAGACAATTTCCGACCCTTGCAGGGATTTAGAAACGGGCGTTGGCAGACCCGTCCTAGTTAAGGGTTTACCCAGGCGGACGCATACGGCATGATAGGCCGCTTATTTTTTGAGGCATCCATCCTAACGAAGTGGCGAAAGAAGAGCATATCGAAATGGAAGGTACGGTGATTGAAAACCTTCCGAACACCCAATTCAAAGTTGAACTCGACAACGGGCATGAAATCATTGCCCATATTTCGGGCAAAATGCGCAAGAACTATATTCGCATCCTAAGGGGCGACCGGGTAACGGTGCAACTCACTCCCTATGACTTAAGCAAAGGACGCATTACTTACCGGGCAAAATAATCCTTCAAGATCGTTAATATTATTGTGCGTTCCAAAGCCTGTCCCAACAACCACATTTTTTCTTTTTTTATATGTTCGCTTGCCGCTTCTGTTACCAACGCGGGTGAAGCGGATGTCGTCAGTGCCAAAGCACAATGCGCGAACACAACATGCAATTTCAGCGCAACACTGAAACACGATGACGAGGGCTGGGAGCACTACGCTAATCACTGGCGCATTTTGGATACTCAAGGCAATGAATTGGGACGGCGCGAGCTGTTGCACCCGCATGTCAACGAGCAACCGTTTACGCGCAGTCTCGGCGCCGTCGAAATCCCGCCCGAAATCACTACGGTTATTATCGAAGCCCACGATAGTGTGCATGAATATGGCGGGGAAACGTTTACCATCGAATTAGCAAGGTAACTAACTTTACAATTAATCGCAGGGGGTTATCACAATGTTTTTTGAACCTTTAATCTCACTACCCTGGTGGGGCTATGTATTAGTGGCTCTTGGCTTAACTCACATTACGATCGCCGGTACGACCTTGTACCTGCATCGTAATCAAGCGCATATGGCGTTGACTCTGCATCCCATTGTGAGTCATTTTTTCCGTTTTTGGTTGTGGTTGACCACAGGCATGGTAACCAAGGAATGGATCGCAGTGCATCGCAAACATCACGCCCGAGTTGAAACCGCCGACGACCCTCACAGCCCACAGATTTATGGAATTCACCGTGTGTTGTGGACCGGTGCTTTGTTATACCACACTGAAGCACACAAGCAGGAGACCTTGGATAAGTACGGCCACGGCGCGCCCAATGATTGGCTGGAACGACACATCTATACACCACTGACTTATATGGGACCGGCTACGATGTTGCTGTTGAATGTATTGTTGTTTGGCGGGTTAGCGGGATTCCTGATTTGGTTAACCCAGATGGCATGGATTCCATTTTGGGCCGCCGGGGTGATCAATGGTATCGGCCATTATTGGGGTTATCGTAATTACGAAGTGAGCGATGCCAGCCGAAATATCGTACCCTGGGCGTTTGTCATTGGCGGTGAGGAACTGCATAACAATCACCACGCTTATGCCAGTTCCGCGAGATTTTCCATAAAACCCTGGGAGTTTGACTTGGGTTGGTTGTATATAAAAGTTCTTCGGACGTTCAGTCTGGCTAAGGTCAACAAAACACCGCCGGTGATCATCACGGAACCGGGTAAGCATCGCTGCGACATGGAAACAGTGCGCGCCGTGGTGGAGAATCGCTTTCAGGTAATGGCGAATTTCATCAAAGAAGTATTGCGCAGTGTGTGCCGTGAGGAAATGCAAAAAACCGATCGCACGAACAAAGAACACTGGACGCTCACTAAAAAAGCCCGCTACCTGTTATCGCGCGAACGTCTCAACGACGCCAACCGGCTGCGTCTAAAACAGTTACTCGCTATCAATCCGCGATTACGCGAAGTGTATGCAATGAAGCAACGCCTGCAGGCTATCTGGAATCGCTCGGCTGCCTCGCATGAAAACCTCCTCCAGTCGCTGGAAGAATGGTGCCGTGCGGCGGAAGCCTCTGGTGTGCAGGCGCTGGAAGAATTCTCTATGCGTCTGCGTGGTTATAAGCTGCAGTACGCATTTTAACCAGCGCGCTATAAACCGCCGCACAAATTTCTTAGCAACGAAATTTTAGGCGTTCGTGTAACGGGCTGGTACGCGGAAAATGGGTGGCTAAAAACTCCATTTGGTCGGCTAAAACCCGTCGTCCGCGCAGAAAGACGTACTCGGCGTGGGTCGGTGTAAACGGCACCGCCAGCAGTGTCATATTTGCCTCTTCCGGTGTATGACCTGCTTTGTGATTGTTACAGCGCTTGCACGCAGTTACTACATTGTTCCAACTGTCCTCGCCGCCCCGGCTGATAGGTGTCACGTGATCCCGCGATAATTCACCACCACGTCGCCGTTCGCCACAATACATACACATTCCCGCATCACGAGCGAATAGCGCTTGGTTACTCAGAGGGGGAATGTATTCGCGGCTGCTTTTACGGGTGGCTTCGCTATGACCGCGGGTGGCAATAATCGAATTGATTTCAATCTTGCTCCGCAGCCCGGTTTTGGCATTGATACCGCCATGGACTTCATACATTACTACTCCACACGCGTACATTACCTGATCGAGATGATACAAACGTACGGCGTCCCGATAATCGATCCAGTCCAACGGCATGCCCGCGACATCTGTACGTAAGCAATGTTGATTCAAACCGTGCACTTGTAACCACCCTGCATAAGTCGGGCGGTATTAAACCAGACACGCGAGGAAATTACACCCCTGTTCAAATGACAGGGGGCGGAAGACTGAAGACAGAAAGCTGGCCGTCAAAGACTGACAGCTAATAGTCCCTAAAGTTATTTAATTTTTGCTTCCTTGTAGATCACATGTTTGCGCGCAACCGGATCGTATTTACGCATTTCGATTTTCTCAGTGACGGTCTTTTTATTTTTGGTGGTAGTGTAAAAATGCCCGGTACCCGCACTGGATACTAACCTGATTTTGTCACGCATAATCGGCCTCCTTAAACCTTTATGCCGTCACCGCGAAGATCTTGCAAGACAGCATCTATACCCTTCTTATCAATAATACGTAACCCGCTGCTGGACACGCGCAAACGCACCCATCGATTCTCACTCTCCACCCAAAAACGTCGATAGTGGAGATTCGGAATAAATTTTCTCTTGGTTTTATTGTTCGCGTGGGAAACGTTATTACCGGATGTGGTACGTTTACCCGTAACTTGACAAACCCGTGACATGACCTGCTTTACCCTGTGGTGACTCGGTGTTATTGAAAATGCGGCCGCGGGTTATACCAGATTCGCGCCCACTTTAGTAGTCGTAGCATGATTTTTACAACAAACCACGCTCACTGAGCGAGACACACTCTCCATCCCCAACAATCAAGTGATCCAGCAGACGAATATCCAGTAACGCCAGCGCCTCCTTTAGCTTGCGGGTCAGCGTTTCGTCAGCACGGCTGGGCTCAGCCACACCCGAGGGATGATTATGCGCCGCGATAACCGCCGCGGCATGCAATTCCAACGCTCGTTTCACTATTTCGCGTGGATGTACGGTAGCGCCATCGATCGTGCCGGAAAATAATTCCTCGTAGGAAAGCACCCGATGGCGTGTATCCAAAAATATGCAACAGAATATCTCACGACTTCGATCGCGGAGCTGCATTTGCAAGTAAGCTTGCGCATCTTTGGACGAAGTCAGCGGATCACCACGGTGTAATTGCTCCGCCAGATGACGCCTTCCCATTTCCAGAGACGCCTGTAGTTGGGCGTACTTGGCTTTACCGAGTCCGTTCGCCTGACAAAACGTTTCCTGATTCGCATTTAGTAGTTGACGCAAACTACCAAAACGTTGAATCAATTCACGCGCTAAATCCACCGCCGTGTAACCTTTGGTGCCTGTACGCAAAAAGATCGCTAAAAGTTCCGCATCGGATAGCGCAGACGCGCCTTTTTCCAACAGCTTTTCGCGCGGGCGGTCATCGCTTGGCCAATCCTTAATGGACATAAACCGGAACTTGGCAGTTTTGTCAGTTAAATGAATGCGTTATGCTTAAGCCCGAAACACTTTAGCGCATGCATACATTAAACCACAAACGCATTCTTGTCGGGATCACCGGCGGCATCGCCGCGTACAAAAGCCCCGACCTGGTTCGCCGTCTGCGCGAACGTGGAGCCGAGGTGCGTGTGGTGATGACACCCGCGGCTACCGAATTTATCACCCCGCTCACGTTACAGGCAGTAAGTACCAATCCCGTCCACCAACATCTGTTGGACGCTGAGGCAGAATCCGGCATGAGTCATATCGAGCTGGCGCGTTGGGCAGATGCCATTGTTATCGCCCCGGCGAGTGCTGATTTTATCGCCCGGTTGGCCCATGGCATGGCTGATGACCTGCTGTCCACACTCTGTTTAGCAACCGGCGCCTTCATCGCGTTGGCGCCTGCGATGAACCGCGTGATGTGGAAAAACCCTGCAACACAGGAAAACTTGACCACCTTGACTAGCCGGGGATTCACCCTGCTGGGTCCCGGTGAAGGCGATCAAGCTTGCGGCGAAACCGGCCCGGGCCGTATGCTGGAGCCGGAGACTATCGCCGAACAGATCGCATTTTTTTTTGAAAATAACGCGCTCAGCGGTGTCAATGTCGTTGTTACCGCAGGACCAACTTGGGAAGCGCTCGATCCGGTACGTGTATTGACCAATCACAGTTCCGGCAAAATGGGCTACGCAGTGGCACAAGCGGCTGCGGAAGCAGGGGCCGCTGTCACCTTGATTACCGGGCCCACAGCATTAACGCCGCCGCAACGGACAACTATGGTGTGCGTCAAGTCGGCGCAACAAATGTATGATGCGGTACACGAATGCATCGGACAGGCCAACGTTTTCATCGGTGTTGCCGCCGTTGCCGATTACCGGCCAGCACAAAGCGCGAAACAAAAGATCAAGAAACATGGGGACACCCTGCAGCTGGAGCTGGTGAAAAACCGGGACATTTTAGCCAGTGTTGCGAAGTTAACTGATAAACCATTTACGGTGGGTTTCGCGGCGGAGACCAACGATCTCATCAATCAAGCACGCAAGAAACTCATCGAAAAAGGTGTCGATCTGATTGTCGCGAATCGTGTTGGTGCCAAATCGGGTGGTTTTGGCGAGGATGACAACACTATAACCCTTGTCGACCGGCGCGGTGTTCAGGAACTCCCGTCTGCGCCCAAAACCAAACTCGCCCGCCAACTCATCGCCTACATCGCCGACAGGCTCGATGCAAAAGATTCAACTCAGGATTCTCGACAATCGTCTGCGCGATAAATTCGGTCTGCCGCAGTACGCCACGACGGGGGCGGCAGGTGTGGATATTCGTGCCTGTGTCGCTCAAGCGTTGACTATCCATCCTGGCGAGTGCGAGCTAATCCCTTCCGGTTTAGCCATTCACATCGAAGATCCGTCGCTGGCAGCGGTGTTGCTACCACGTTCAGGATTGGGGCACAAACACGGCATCGTGCTGGGCAATCTGGTAGGGCTGATCGACTCCGACTATCAGGGTCAAGTATTCGTATCGGTTTGGAATCGGGGGACGGACAGCTTTGTCATCGAACCCGGCGACCGTATCGCACAAATGGTATTTATTCGTGTTGAGCAAATCACGTTTGATGTGGTCGAACAATTCGAGGCCAGCGAACGCAATGCAGGTGGGTTTGGTCATACCGGCAGGCAATAGCGTTTGATTTATACTCACACTAAACAACACACGTTAAATTGAAGAAATCTAAGCGGGTCTTGCCTATAATCAAACCAATGGAGTTGTCGGGTGATGAGACGGGTTGAAAACAAGCTTCAGTCTTGATGATTCCAACAATGTAGTGGCTCAACGATGAACGATAATGCATCAAACAAAGTGAATACCTCTTATCTCGCCGGCGGTAATCTGAGCTATTTAGATCAGCTCTATCACGAATACCTGAAAGACCCGGCCAGCGTCAGCGAAAGCTGGCGCAGGACTTTCGCTGCAATGCCGACCACACAACCCATTGCGCCTGCTGGCGAAGCCAAAGGCGATTATGACCACCGCTTTAAACCCTGGACCGCCGACGCGGCACAAAAACAAAGTTCAGTGTTGCGCTTGATCAATGCTTTCCGCACCCGTGGTCACCAGATCGCAAACCTCGACCCCCTGGGTTTAACCAAGCCCCAACCCATTCCCGATTTCGATCTCGATTTTAACGGCTTGACTGAAACGGATCTGGATACCATGTTTAATACGGGATCGCTAGCCGCCTCTGACGAGCTGCCACTTAGACAAATCATCGATTTGTGCAATGACATTTATTGCGGGCCATTGGGCTCAGAATACATGTACATCACCAACACCCGCGAGAAACGCTGGATTCAGGCGCGGCTCGAAACCATGCAGGTACGGCCATCGCGCTCCAATGAAGAGCGGCGACACATACTGGAAAGAATTACCGCGGCGGAAGGCTTAGAACGGTACCTGCATACCAAATATGTTGGTCAAAAACGCTTTTCCCTGGAGGGCGGCGAAAGTCTGATTCCGATGTTGTCGGAGCTCATTCAACGTTCTGGCGGGATCGGCGCGCGCGAGGTAGTTATCGGTATGGCTCATCGCGGCCGCTTAAACGTATTGGTCAACACATTGGGCAAAGCACCGGCGGACCTGTTTAGTGAATTTGAGGGCAAATATTCGTCCGAAGATCACGATACCGATACCGGCGACGTCAAGTACCACCAAGGCTTTTCGTCGGATATCCTGACACCGGGCGGACCCGTGCACATCGCGTTGAGCTTTAACCCATCGCATCTTGAAATCATCGACCCGGTGGTGGAAGGCTCTGTCCGTGCGCGTCAGGAACGGCGCAATGACCGCGAACGCAGCATGATCCTGCCTATCTTGATTCACGGCGACGCGGCGTTTGCCGGGCAGGGCGTGATTATGGAAACGCTGAATATGTCGCAGGCGAGAGGTTACGGCACTGGTGGTACGATGCATATCATCATCAATAACCAGATCGGATTCACTACCAGCAACCCACTGGATGCGCGTTCCACCCTGTACTGCACCGAAGTAGCAAAAATGGTGCAGGCACCGATTTTCCATGTTAACGCCGACGATCCCGATGCCGTGATTTTTGTGACAGAACTGGCATTGGATTTTCGCACTGAATTCCATAAAGACGTGGTTGTCGACTTGGTGTGCTATCGCCGACATGGCCACAACGAAGCGGATGAACCTGCGGTCACCCAGCCGGTGATGTACCGAGCCATTCGTTCACACCCCACCACACGTCAGGTCTATTCTGAACGTCTGGTGTCCGATGGCGTGTTGAGCCACGACGAAGCGGAACAAATGGTGAATGATTACCGAGATGCGCTGGACGAAGGCCGAGTGGTCGCGGGTCAAATAATCGACCCCAACAAAGCGCAGTACATGGTCGATTGGACACCGTTTATTGACGCAGAATGGACGGACGAAGCAGACACCAGTGTCGATGCGGAACGTCTACAATCGATTTGGCATCAACTGGAACGATTACCCGAAGATTTTGAGTTGCATCCCCGTGTGCGAAAAATTCTAGAAGACCGCGCCAAAATGGCAGCCGGAGAATTACCCATGGATTGGGGCTTTGCCGAAACCATGGCCTACGCGACCTTAATCGATGACGGTTATTCCGTGCGCTTATCCGGACAGGATTCTGGCCGTGGCACCTTTTTTCACCGCCATGCAGTGTTACACAATCAAAAAAACCGCGACACCTACGTGCCCTTGCGCAACATCGAAAGTAATCCAGACAAGTTCCTGGTTATCAATTCACTGTTGTCCGAGGAAGCAGTGTTAGGCTTCGAATACGGCTACGCCACCACGGAACCCAACACGCTGATCATCTGGGAAGGCCAATTTGGGGATTTTGTCAACGGCGCACAAGTTGTCATTGATCAATTCATCAGCAGTGGCGAGGCGAAGTGGAAACGGTTATGTGGACTGACGTTGTTTTTGCCCCATGGCTACGAAGGTCAGGGACCTGAGCACTCATCTGCGCGGTTGGAACGTTTCCTGCAACTGTGTGCGGAGCATAATATGCAGGTGTGCGTGCCAACCACACCGGCACAAATGTTTCATATGTTACGCCGTCAAATTGTGCGGCCACTGCGCCGACCATTGGTCGTCATGTCGCCAAAAAGTCTGCTGCGGCATAAACAATCGATCTCCCATTTGGAAGATCTTACCCGCGGTGAATTTCAGCCGGTTATTCCGGAGACCGAGTCCATAGACGCCGAGTTGGTCAAACAAATAGTGCTGTGTTCCGGCAAAGTGTATTTCGATATTCTGACCGAACGCGACGCGCGCCAACTCAACGATATCGCCGTCATCCGTATGGAGCAGCTGCATCCGTTCCCAAAAGATTTACTCACCAATCAACTGAATGTTTATCCACACGCCTCGGATGTCGTGTGGTGTCAGGAAGAACCCAAGAATCAGGGTGCATGGTATCAAATTCGTCACCATGTGCGTGATTGTTTGCGGGCTGATCAGACTCTGAGCTATGCCGGACGTGAAGCCTCGCCTGCGCCTGCTGTGGGTTATTATTCTTTGCACTTACAACAACAAAACGCCCTGGTCGACCAGGCCTTGACACATACCGACACCAGCAATGTCGAAAGGATAAGTGCTCATGTCAATTGAAATTAAAGTTCCGACTCTGCCAGAGTCGGTGGCCGACGCGGTCATGATGGAGTGGCACAAGAATGCCGGCGACGCCGTGCGCCGTGACGAAAACCTGGTCGATATAGAAACGGAAAAAGTCGTACTGGAGGTACCGGCACCGACTGACGGCGTGTTGAAAGAGATTAAACGCAATGCCGGTGATACTGTACTCAGCCAGGAAGTCATTGCCGTCCTGGAGCCTGGCGCGGTAGAAGCAGAGGCGGCTCCCGCACCGAGTGAAGAAACTCCTACATCTGAAACCACGACGACAGATGCCGATGATCGGCTCAGCCCAGCCGTACGGCGACTGGTGGAAGAACATGGCATCGATGTTAACGCTATCACCGCCACCGGCCCTAACGGCCGTATTCTCAAGGAAGATGTACTGAACTACTTCGCCGAACAAGCCAGCCCAGAGCAAACAGCACCCACGCCGCCGCCCGCCGAACCGGCACCTGTAGCAGCCAAGGGGGCGCGGGGAGAACGACGCGAACCCATGTCGCGCTTGCGGCAAACCATTGCCGCGCGTTTGGTGCAATCCCAGCAGACCGCAGCCTTGTTAACCACGTTCAACGAGGTGGACTTATACGAAGTGAAGAAACTGCGCAGCGAGTACCGCGATGCGTTCGAGAAGAAACACGGTGTACGGCTCGGTTTCATGTCCTTTTTTGTCAAAGCCAGTATTGAGGCTTTACAACGTTTTCCCGCGGTTAATGCGTTTATCGAAGATGGCGATATTGTTTACCACGACTACTGCGATATTGGCATCGCTGTTTCTTCGCCCCGTGGTCTTGTCGTACCCGTCGTTCGTGACGCAGAACAAAAAAGTTTCGCCCAGATTGAAAACGACATCAACGAGTACGGCCGCAAAGCTAAGGATGGCGCGTTGAGTATGGACGAATTGACCGGTGGGACTTTTACCATTACTAACGGCGGTGTGTTTGGTTCCATGTTATCAACACCGATTATCAACCCACCGCAAAGCGCGATATTGGGTATGCACAACATTGTGGACCGGCCGATGGTAATGAATGGTGAGGTTGCGATTCGCCCGATGATGTATCTTGCTCTATCCTATGATCATCGCATTATCGACGGCCGCGAAGCCGTGCAATTTTTGGTGACAATCAAGGAGTCACTGGAAAATCCCGCCCGCATATTGCTTGGGGTGTAAACTATTTTCTGGCATGGAAGCCGCCGACACACTAACAATACGGAGAGATCATGTCCGATTCCTTTGATGTGGTAATAATTGGCGCGGGGCCCGGGGGCTATGTTGCCGCAATCCGCTGTGCACAGCTCGGTTTAAATACGGCCTGCATTGACCGCTGGGTAAACCATGAAAATCTTCCCGCCCTGGGCGGCACCTGCTTAAACGTCGGGTGTATTCCATCCAAAGCCTTGCTGGATTCGTCCGAACAATATCATAAATTGCATCACCAATTCGCCGCCCATGGCATAACGGTCGATAATGCCAGCATAGACGTGCCCACCATGATTCAGCGCAAGGAAAAAATTGTCAAGACCCTGACCGACGGCATTGGCATGTTGTTCAAGGCGAACAAAGTCACCAGTATCCACGGTCACGGCCGCTTACTGGCGGGTAAGCGTGTTGAGGTGCTCGACGTTGAATCCGACCACGTCACGCAAACACTGCAAGCAAAGCATGTGATTATTGCCAGTGGTTCGCAACCCATGCCCCTACCCAATGTGGCTTTTGACAAGGAATACATCGTGGACTCGTCGGGGGCTTTGGAGTTTCAAGAAGTGCCGAAACGGCTCGGCGTAATTGGCGCAGGTGTCATTGGTTTGGAACTAGGCAGCGTTTGGCGGCGCCTCGGTGCTGAGGTCACGCTGCTGGAAGCCTTGGATACCTTTCTTGCCGCTGCCGACAAAAACGTATCGCGTGAAGCGCAAAAACAATTCAAGCAACAAGGCTTGGATATCCGCCTCGGAGCCATGGTGCAATCTGCCGAAGTCAAAAACGGTGCGGTGTCCGTTACTTACACCGATAAAAAGGATGAACAAACTATCGAATTCGATCGGCTTATCGTCGCGATCGGCCGCCGCCCTTATACCGAAAATCTACTGGCGCCTGATGCCGGTGTCACTATAGACGCGCGTGGCTTTATCGAAGTGGATGATCATTGCCGCACCGGTGTTGAAGGCGTTTATGCCATTGGCGACGCGGTGCGTGGGCCCATGCTGGCACACAAGAGTTCCGAAGAAGGCGTAGCCGTGGCAGAAACTATCGTTACTGGCACTGGCCACATTGACTTCAATACCGTGCCTTGGGTGATTTATACCGCGCCGGAAATCGCCTGGGTGGGTCAAACCGAGCAAGAACTTAAGGAAAGCGGCCAATCATTGAGAATAGGAATGTTTCCGTTTGCTGCCACCGGTCGCGCACGTGCCATGGAAGAACCCATCGGTTTTGTGAAAATAATCGCAGCAGAAAAAACTGACCGCATACTCGGCGTACACATGATCGGCCCCCACGTATCGGAACTCATTTCCGAAGCGGTTCTTGCTATGGAATACAAAGCGAGCTCCGAGGATTTGGCACGCACCATTCACGCGCACCCAACCCTGGCCGAAGCCGTACATGAAGCGGCGTTGGCAGTGGATAAACGCGCCATCCACAAAGCCAACTAATCATTGTACACCCAATGAAAATTAGACCGGAGATTTTCAAGGCCTATGATATTCGTGGCATTGTCGACGATTCACTAACGGAAGAAAGCGTCACAGCCATCGGCCAGGCTATCGGCAGCGAGGCCGAGCAACGCGAACAAGACACCATTGTCATCGGACGTGACGGGCGTTTGTCCGGCCCATCACTGAGTAACGCACTGAGCAACGGGATTCGTTCAACCGGCTGCGATGTTATCGATATCGGTTGCGTACCGACGCCAGTTGTTTATTTCGCCACCCATCACCTGGGAACCGGCTCCGGTTGTGCGGTCACGGGCAGCCATAATCCACCACAATACAACGGTATCAAGATGATGGTTGCCGGCGAAACCTTATCCGGTGACGCGATTCAGGCCCTGCGTAAACGTATAGAGGAAAACGATTTTAATGACGGGGATGGGGAATTTCGGCAAGAAGGCGTTGTTGACGCCTATATTCAACGCATCACCGGCGACGTAAAACTCAGCAAACCTTTAAGTGTGGTGATCGATTGCGGTAACGGTGTTGCCGGCGGCATCGCGCCACGCCTGTATAAGGAACTTGGCTGCGAAGTGTATGAATTATTCTGCGAGGTCGACGGCACTTTCCCCAATCATCATCCCGACCCCAGCCAACCGGAAAATCTCCGGGATATCATTGCCAAAGTGAGAGAAGTAAATGCTGATATTGGCTTAGCATTTGATGGCGATGGGGATCGTTGCGGCGTGATCACACCGAGTGGCGATATCGTGTGGTCGGATCGGGTGATGATGTTATTCGCCAAGAATATTTTGGAGAACCAACCCGGTGCCGAGATCATCTATGACGTGAAGTGTTCACAGATCTTACCCATAGCGATTCGCAAAGCGGGTGGTCAGCCGACTATGTGGAAGACCGGTCATTCCCTAATTAAAGCGAAGCTCAGAGAAACCGGTGCCGCCATGGCGGGTGAAATGAGTGGTCATTTCTTTTTCAATGACCGCTGGTACGGATTTGACGACGGCTTGTATACCGGCGCGCGTTTGTGTGAGTTAGTCGCTGCCGACACACGGTCATCCAGAGAAATCTTTGCCGACATACCCAACACCGTTAACACACCCGAGTTGCGTCTGGAAATGAACGAAGGCGAGCACCATGCGTTGATAGAAAAATTAGTGGCGAACGCGTCGTTTCCGGATGGACAAGTGAATACCATCGATGGTGTGCGAGTCGATTTCGACAATGGCTTTGGTCTGGTACGCGCCTCCAATACAACGCCGACAATCATTTTGCGTTTCGAAGCCGACAAGCAGGAAAACCTCGCCGAAATTCAGGAGCGGTTTCGCGAGTTAATCAACAAAACACAGCCCGGTTTGGAGTTACCTTTTTAAGTTATGCTGTAGGAGACGCGCTGCACGGCGATCAATTCAAGCATTGAGGTAACGAATCGCACCATAACTCCTTCTCTCCTGGCGTAAGAGGGAACGCATTTAAGTCACCTGTAATATCCTGTGCCACCCCCTTCCACACATTCCTCCTCAAGGGAGACGGGAACATCTTCACTGGATGTTTCGTGGAGTTTGTCCATTGTCACTATGTTTTATTTCGCGACTCCAATACTTTTCACTTGCCTTAAACCACGCGGCAAAAACCGGCCGCGTTGGGCACGTTCACCAACATAGTTGTCGAAATCAGCGGGTTTTAAAGTGAGATGGCGTTTACCGGCATGTACGACCAAGCTATCACCCTCACTGAATGTGGCTAAACTCACAACACATTCTTCACCGGATTTGAATTTCGCCGCGGGAATGTTAATGAGTTTGACGCCTTTGCCTTTTCCCAGCTCGGGTAACTCGCCCACGGTAAAAATTAGCAAGCGGCCCACGTTGGTAGCTACCGCGAGCCAGTCGTACTCAACATCAGTCACTCGCGGTGCCGGTAATACCAAAGCACCTTCGGGTACCCGCAATACGGCTTTGCCGGCCTTATTTTTAGTTAACATATCACCGATACGCGCGACAAAACCATAGCCGGCGCTGGTGCTCACCAGATACTGTGTATCTTCGGCGCCCATCATCACACAGGCAAATGACGCACCGGCCGGCGGATTCAAACTGCTGCTGAGCGGCTCGCCGAAGCTGCGTGCCGATGGCAAGCTATGCGCGGGCACGGAATAAGCACGTCCGGTGGAATCCATGAACAGCAATATCTCGTTAGTTTTACCCCCGGCGGCTTGCAAAAACCCATCGCCGGAACGGTAGCTAAGGCTAATCGGATCAACATCATGCCCTTTAGCCGCCCGCACCCAGCCTTTTGCCGACAAAATGACGGTGATAGGCTCAGAGGGTATCAAGGCATTTTGATCCAGCGCCTTAGCCGCCTCACGGGTTTCGATTGGCGATCGCCGATCATCGCCGTATTCCTCGGCATCAGAGAGTAATTCATCGCGTACAAGATTTTTCAAGCGCCTCGGCGATTTAAGAATTTTTTCCAGATTCGCTTTTTCCTTTGCAAGCTCACCCTGCTCGCCGCGAATCTTGATTTCTTCGAGCTTGGCCAATTGACGCAAACGTAAATTGAGAATGGCTTCCGCTTGCACTTCGCTCAACTTAAAGCGCTTCATCAACGCTTCTTTTGGTTTGTCCTGGGTGCGTATTATCTTGATGATTTCATCAATATTGAGATAAGCGATTAAATAGCCATCGAGTATATGCAGCCGCTCGACAACTTGATCAAAACGAAATTGCGTACGGCGTCGGACAGTATCGGTGCGGTATTTAAGCCACTCCGATAACAGGTCTCGTAAATTGAACACTTTGGGTCGGCCATCAAGACCAATAGCATTTAGGTTCACACGGTAACTGCGTTCCAGATCTGTGGTCGCAAACAAATGGTTCATTAACGCATCCACATCGACACGATTGGAACGCGGTTCAATAACCAAACGTGTAGGGTTTTCATGGTCGGATTCGTCCCTAATATCCACCACCATCGGTAGTTTTTTAGCGGCGATTTGCGCCGCGACTTGTTCGCGTACCCGTGCACCGGATACTTGATACGGCAACGCCGTTAAGATGATATTGCCATCTTCGCGTTCGTACACCGCTCGTTGGCGCACGGATCCATTGCCGGTTTCATACATGGCGACCAATTCGTCTTGTGGCGTAACAATCTCGCCTTCGCTGGGAAAATCCGGGCCCTTAATGTGTTTGCACAGTTGCTTTATTGTCGTTTTAGGTTCTTCCAACAAACGCACACAAGCACTGACCACCTCTTTAATATTATGTGGTGGAATGTCCGTCGCCATGCCCACGGCAATACCCGATACACCGTTCAGAAGAATATTCGGCAGACGCGCTGGAAAAACTCTGGGTTCCTGCAATTCACCGTCAAAATTAGGTTGCCAATCAACGGTTCCCTGCCCTAACTCAAACAAAAACACCTCAGCGAATTTGGTTAATTTCGATTCGGTATAACGCATGGCGGCAAACTCTTTAGGATCGTCGGTCGATCCCCAATTGCCCTGCCCATCGATCAGGGGATAACGGTAACTAAACGGTTGTGCCATCAACACCATGGCTTCATAACAAGCCGAATCGCCATGGGGATGAAATTTACCAATCACATCGCCAACGGTACGTGCCGATTTTTTGTATTTCGCTCCCGCATTGAGACCTAATTCTGACATCGCGTAAACGATCCGGCGCTGCACCGGTTTTAATCCATCAGCAACCTGCGGTAACGCCCGATCGAGAATGACATACATTGAATAATGTAAATACGCACGTTCCGTATACGTCGCCATGGGTACGCGTTCGAGTTCCGGTTGAAACGTCAAGCGCGACTGATCGGAATCTTTATCGGAAGATCGCTTTCTGGGCATTAGAATAATCTCTGGGTTTAAACGGTTACCTGATCACCTTTTTCACTCAGCCACTCCTTACGATCAGCAGCCCGTTTTTTGGCTAACATCATGTCTAGGATTTTTTGCGTCGCGTCACCTTTTTTTACTTCCAAACGTACCAAGCGGCGTGTGTCGGGATCCATGGTGGTTTCGCGCAGTTGCATTGAGTTCATCTCACCAAGGCCTTTGAACCTCTGAATGTTAACTTTGCCACGAATATTCTCTGCCTCAATACGATCAAGAATGCCTTTGCGTTCATCATCGTCTAGTGCGTAGAACACATGTTTGCCCACATCAATTCGATACAAGGGCGGCATAGCAACACACACACGACCATCAGCGACCAACGCCGGGAAATGTCGTACGAACAACGCACAGAGCAAAGTTGCGATATGTGCGCCATCGGAATCTGCATCCGCCAAAATACACACCTTGCCATAACGCAGGCCATTTAAATCGTCGGAACCCGGATCAACACCCAAGGCCACGGCAATATCGTGCACTTCTTGTGAGGCCAGTACTTCGGCGGAATCGACTTCCCAGGTATTTAAAATTTTTCCACGTAAAGGCATGATCGCCTGAAACTCACGCGAACGTGCTTGCTTGGCGGAACCACCCGCCGAATCGCCTTCCACTAAAAATAACTCAGTTTGATCAACATCTTGGCTGGTGCAATCTGCTAACTTTCCTGGTAAAACCGGCCCCGTAGTTATTTTTTTGCGCTCGACTCGTTTACCGGCGCGTAGACGGCGTTGTGCATTGTCGATCGCCAGTTGCGCTATACGTTCACCATCGGCGATATGTTCGTTCAACCACAAACTCAAGGAGTCCTTGGCTACACCGGAGACGAACACCGCGGTATCGCGGGATGATAAGCGATCCTTAGTTTGACCACTGAACTGGGGATCTTTTAGCCGCACTGACAATATGTAGGCACATTGCGACCATACATCCTCCGGTGTAATTTTTACACTACGCGGTAATAAATCACGGAATTCACAAAATTCACGCAAGGCCTCCGTCAAACCAGTGCGAAAACCATTGACATGGGTACCACCCTGTACCGTGGGAATCAAATTCACATAGCTTTCCGCGACTAACTCCTCCGCATCCGCCGCCCAAACTAAGGCCCAATCCGCTTCTTCATCGTTGCCCTTAAAGTGCGCGATGAAAGGATCAACGGGAATACATTCGACATCGCCCAACTCTTCTAGCAAGTAAGCTTTTAAACCATCCTCGAAATACCATGATTCGTTGTTGTCTGCATCGTTTTCATCGGCGAAGTTAATTTCAAGCCCCGAGCATAATACTGCTTTGGCACGCAACAAATGTTTTAGCCGTGGCACATTAAATTTAATGCTGTCAAAGAATTTGGCATCCGGCCAAAATCGAATAACGGTTCCGGTAACCCGCGCACTGACCTTGCCAATTACTTTTAATGCCGTTTTTTTATCGCCATCGCCAAAACGCATGTGATACTGCTTACCATCGCGCCGCACCCACACTTCCAATCGTTTGGACAATGCATTCACTACCGACACACCAACACCGTGCAAACCGCCGGAATAGGTGTAGTCTTTTTGTGAAAACTTTGCTCCTGCATGCAGGCGGGTCAAAATCACTTCTACACCCGGAATGCCTTCCTCCTTGTGTGTATCCACCGGCATGCCGCGGCCATTGTCGGCCACGGTCATGGAGCCATCGTCGTGTAGCACAACATCGATGACTTTTGCATAACCGGCAATAGCTTCATCGACGGCGTTATCGATGACTTCCTGGGCGAGATGATTGGGCCGCTCGGTCTGGGTATACATCCCGGGGCGTTTACGCACGGGTTCCAGTCCGGTCAGAACTTCGATAGACGATGAATCGTATTTACGTGGCATTAAATCGAGACCATCCCACTGAATGCAAAAACAACATCGACAAGCTAAACGCGGTGTTTACTATGCAAAAGTGACTAGGGCCGGAGAAACCGGCCCTAGCGAAAAAACCAAATGGTCTAAAGCAGCCAACAATCAAGCATCCAGGTTATCCAAGGCTTTCTGGAAGCGATTGGCATGAGAACGTTCCGCTTTGGCCAAGGTCTCAAACCAGTCCGCAATCTCATCAAAACCTTCATCACGCGCCGATTTGGCCATCCCCGGATACATGTCCGTGTACTCATGGGTCTCCCCGGCAATCGCCGCCTGTAAATTCGACGAGGTCGTCCCAATCGGTAAACCCGTCGCCGGATCCCCCACCGCCTCTAAATACTCTAAATGCCCATGCGCATGACCGGTTTCCCCTTCCGCCGTTGAACGAAACACCGCCGAGACATCGTTATAGCCTTCTACATCCGCTTTGGCGGCAAAGTACAAATACCGCCGGTTCGCTTGCGATTCCCCGGCAAATGCCTCTTTCAGATTCTGTTCGGTTTTACTGCCTTTGAGTTCCATGTATTCGGATCTCCGATTTGGTGGTTATTAATGGATACGGTAAGATGCGGGCCCGGCCGCAAGCGGCTTGCCCGGATGCGCCCGTATTCTAGGTTCAGGCCCATAAGGTGTCAAACAAGAGTCCTTTTTTTAACGTTCCAATCGAATGACCACTAGCAGAAAAAAAACAACCAGTAAGAAAGCGAAAACGCCGTCAGTCGATTTCGAGAAAGCACTCGGCGAACTGGAAAAAATTGTCGAACAAATGGAAAGTGGTGATCAAACGCTGGAGACATCGCTGAAGAACTTCGAACGTGGTATGGAATTGTCGCGCTCTTGTCAAAAAAGTCTGAAAGAAGCCGAATTGCGTGTGGAGAAACTGGTTAAGAAACATGGCGGCTATGACACCGAACCGTTCGAGGTGGACGAACCGGATTGACCGCATTTGAAACCCGCTGGCACGAGTGCCAACAACGTGTTGAACAGGCATTGGAACAGCGGCTGCCAAAACCGGATCACGAACCCACGCGACTGCATCAGGCCATGCGTTATGCCTGTCTAGGTGGTGGCAAACGTTTGCGTGCGATGCTGGTTTACAGTAGTGGCGAATTATTCGGTGTCAAACCAGACGTATTGGATACACCAGCCTGCGCATTGGAAATGGTCCACGCTTATTCGCTGATCCACGACGATTTACCGGCCATGGACGACGATGATTTACGACGTAGCAAACCGACCTGCCACAAAGCTTTTGGCGAAGCCATGGCTGTCCTCGCCGGTGACGCGTTACAAACCCTGGCGTTCGACACTTTAGCCACTGACAAGACACTCACGATTAGCGATCGGCAACGTAACGCAATGATTGCCCGTCTGACCCAAGCCAGTGGCTCGCACGGCATGGCAGGCGGCCAGGCTATCGATTTCGACGCGACCGGTCATTCGTTAACGCTGGACGACCTGGAAAATATGCACCGGCTCAAAACCGGTGCGTTAATTCGTGCGGCAGTGGCATTGGGTGCGCTATGCCACAAAGATATCGATGACCTCAGTTTGGATGCGTTGGACCAGTACGCCGCCTGCATTGGTTTGGCGTTTCAGGTGGTAGACGATATTCTCGATGCAACGGCTGACACCCAAACACTGGGAAAAGACGGCGGCTCCGATCAGGCACAGAACAAAGTGACCTATGTCAGTTTATTGGGTATCGATGGCGCACGGACGGCAGCAACAACATGGCACGAACGAGCTATAGTGAATCTTGATAAATTACCTGGAAACACTCATTTACTGGCTGATCTCGCGGACTTTCTGGTTAATCGTCACTATTAGTGCTAAAAACAAACTGCTTTTTAAGATTTAGGCAATAATCGGCTTGTTCTCGGAGCGTAATCTACTTACACTTTTCAGGTCCGGTTTGCTTAAATCAGCATTTTAATCAGCGAGTTAAAGTAATTATATCCATCATGGATAGTGCCAACCCGATCACCAAAGCGTTTATTGCCGACGTCCAGGGCAGCCCGGACGGGCGCAATATCGCGATCGACCAGGTCGGTATCAAAGGCCTTCGCCATCCACTGAGTATTAGTCAGCGCGATGGACGATCTCAGCCCACGGTTGCCATAGTCAGCATGTATGTCGCCTTGCCACATCATGTCAAAGGTACGCATATGTCGCGTTTTATCGATATTCTGAGCGAAGAGTCCGATGCCTTGTCATTGAGCACTTTCAAGCAACTGTTGATCGACATGTGTAAACGGCTAGAAGCAGAGCGGGGTAACATTGAAATCCGGTTTCCCTTTTTTATCAAAAAGGCGGCGCCGGTTTCCGGGATACAAAGCGTAGTGGACTACGATGTCACCTTGAACGGTTCGATTAAACAAGGCAAAACCGACATCGTCATTACTATTGTCATCCCGGTGACCAGTCTTTGCCCGTGTTCAAAAGCGATATCCGATTACGGCGCGCATAACCAACGTTCGCATATCACCTTGTCGGTGCGCGCCAATGCCTTTGTGTGGCTGGAAGAACTCATTGAAAAAGTGGAGCAACAAGCCAGTTCGGAAATTTACGGCTCCTTAAAACGCAGCGACGAAAAATTCGTCACCGAAAAAGCCTACGATAATCCTAAATTTGTTGAAGACGTAGTACGCGATGTTGCATCCGTGTTCAATCAGGACGAACGCATCGAGTCGTACACGGTATCGGTCGAGAATTTTGAATCAATCCACAATCATTCCGCTTTTGCACAGATTTCGAGGGATAAGCGTGGCTAACTGAATTGCGGATCTAATAACTCTTTTTTAGTTCCAATTTTTTGCCCGTTCGCGTCATATTGACACGTCCGAGAAACGAGGCGCCTAACAATGGTTCCGCCGGATAAGCACCCAGTATGACACTGGCGTCGACATTGTAGACTTTTATTCCCCCCACCGAGACGGAATTAAGCTTGACCGCGACCATACGCGTGATACCACTGGCGGTTTCCGCGATACCGGGGGTGCCTTTGGAGTAATCGAGACCGATGGAATCCGCGAAAGCACTGCTTATAGCTACCGAGCTGGCACCAGTATCCACTAGAAAACGTGCCGGTCGATCATTTATTTTTCCATCGGCATAGAAAAAACCGGCCGAATCGGAATACAAAGTAACACTACTGTTATTTGGCTCATCACTGACGCTTCCGTATGTCGCCACCACACCGAGTTGATAAACTTCCTCGCGGCCATCCACCTCGATAATCGCTTCATCGCTGTTTGAATCAACCAAGGTAACACCTTCCGGGCTGGTTTCCCCTGTTTTCAACACACGCCGTTTACCGTCAACATTGATAATCGCTTTATCCTGAGTGAGCACTAAGATTTGAATCTCGACGGCTTGCGCGTTAAGCCATAGTGTCATGAACGCCAGACAAACGCCCATTCTTAAAAATGGTTTCATGATTCTAAGCGTATTAAAAGACACTTCACCACACCAGTAAACTATTGTTATTTTAATGCAGAAAACCGGCAAAATACCGTGATGCGCATAGGAATCGATCTGGGCGGGACCAAAACCGAGGGTATTGTCATGGACGAAGATGGCAGAATTGTTCGTCGAATTCGCCGCTCAACACCCACGACCCAGGGTTATACCGCCATTGTTCGCAGTATCAAGGATTTGGTACTGGAACTGGAACAACACGCGGGAAAGTCTTGCCGGGTTGGCATCGGTACACCGGGTGCCATATCGAGTGTCAGCGGCAAAATGAAAAATGCCAACACCGTTTGTCTAAATGATCGGCCACTGTTGCAGGATTTGGAGCAACTACTCAGCCGGTCGATCAAGATTGAAAACGATGCCAATTGTTTCTCTTTATCCGAAGCTATTGATGGCGCGGGTAAAAATAAAACGATTGTGTTTGGCATTATTATGGGAACTGGCGTAGGCGGTGGCATCGTAGTCAACCAACAACTTATCTCCGGCGCACAACACATCGCCGGAGAGTGGGGTCACAATATTTTAGAAACCAATGGTCCCGATTGTTATTGTGGTCAAAAAGGTTGTGTGGAAACTTTTTTGTCCGGGCGTGGACTTGTTCAATGTCACATCGCTAACGGTGGTGACCCCTGTGATAAACCACCTGACATCGTTAAAAAAACATGCGACGGCGATGCCACTGCTAAGAAAACTTTTGACCAGTTTCTCGACCGCTTCGGCAGGGCGGTTGCGTCAGTCATTAACATTCTCGACCCCGACGTTGTCGTCATCGGTGGCGGATTATCCAATATTGAATATTTGTATACTGAGGGCCGTAACCGGGTCGAACACTATGTGTTCAACGACGAGTTACGCACCGCCATTGTTCCTAATCGACATGGTGACAGTTCGGGAGTACGTGGTGCCGCTTGGCTGTGGCCGGTAAATCATCGTGAATAAGTCCATCTTGCAATTCGTCCAATCCCGCTTGGCGGAACTGCAACCCGGATCATTACTCATCGCGGGTGGTGACAAAAATGCATTGTTTGCTATTGGCGAAGCCACGCAGACGGAATGCGAGATAGGCTGCCTGCAACCACACGAAATCATCAAAACCGGACAGCATCGCTACGATCTCGGAGTCATCACATTGGATGGGTATAAACCATCTGAGATGTGGCCGGTGTTGGCAAAATGTCGTGATGTATTGACCCGTCATTTTATTGTTATTGCACCAGACACTACCGATTGGCCTGCTGCCGAGTTTCTGGCCTTAGGCATGACATTAACTGTACTTGACGCCTCCGCCAGCCACGTGGTTTATGAATACGATATTGCATCTTACAAAAATACACCTGATTGGCTGAACTCAGAGGGTTGGGCAAATCCCGGTCAATGGGAGAAAGAACGATGGTAACGGTTAACCGGCAGTCGGCGATCTGCGTTCGGCAGTCAGCTATCAATTTTTTGTTAACAATTAGTTTTCTGGATACTTCACTCACTGCGTTCGTTCAGCATGACGACAAAGCTCACTTGTCATGCTGAACGACAATAAAGCATCCAGTTAAAACTATTCGCAATTAAAATCTCCCCTACCCGTCTTTTATTCCCTTTGCGTTCTGCCGAGATGAAAGGCGATTGCAGGGATAAATCGGCATGGACAGCCGATTTAAGGTTTTCCGAATCGTGGATGATTCGTCGAACCGGCCCGTCGCAAGCGGCTTTCGACGAGGGAAGCTCCTTTAAGGAGCCAGAACGTAGGGGCGACCTTCCTTTGGTTCCTTTTCTTGGCCGTCAAGAAAAGGAACTCGTCCTAAGCGCTGACAAGCGCGGGACGAATATTCATAAAGAAAAATTAAGAGTACCTGTTTCCCAATACATCCAAACACAATCGGTTCCATCCAACACCATGTGAATTAGCAAGCCGATACCGATTAATCTTAATGGGGGGAAAAATAAAAATGCGGTGTATAGAGTAATTGCCGGAACACTATGCAACGGATGAAAGCCAATGCCACATCGATTAGGATCATAAATTGGATCAGCTAATAGATGATCCAAATCGACTAGCATGGTAGCAATCATGATTGAAAATGCGTGCAACCAACGCGGCCGATACCAGACCCTGGCCACCGCCGCCGGCACCATTAAATGCAGCAACAAATGAATCCCGGCACGAATCATTGGGTGCCAGTCTTAAGAGCGTTTGTTACCCGCAGGAGGGGCAACGTTGTAACCGTTAGATTGCAACCATTCCCAATCCGGACCGTGCCAACCGACCTCATCAAAATTCACCCGCCCACGTGCATCGAAGGCAACGCCTTCATCTTGTAAGAGTTGTCTTTGGTCAGCGCTAGGTACGCCATCGGAACGCACGCTTACCTTGCCCTGACTGTTAATGACACGATGCCACGGTAGATTTAAATGCTCTGATACTGCCGCCATGGCATAACCCACTAGACGTGGCGAACAAGTGACCATTTCCGCGATCTGGCCGTAAGTGGCAACTTGAGCGGCAGGGATTAATTCGACCAATGCATAAATGCGTTTATACAGCGGGGATAACTCATCGGTTTTTTCATTACCGCCCACGTTTGTAGCGTTAAAGTTCAATATCACCAGAATTTTTTAGCGGCATGGGCACGACCCCATCCGTCATCCAGCATTGCTCATACGGCGCTTCCAACTGACGTAACAACCGGAAAACATAACCCGCTTGTTCACCATCCGGTGTAGTGATCAACACCGGCACTTGCGCAACATTTCCCTCGACATAGGCAGGACCGAATTCAGCATCGGCATGATTAATCATTAAAGCGTAGGCGGGACTGCGTACAATTCCGACAAAACGTGGCAATGGGCCGGTGGAGAGTTTGTTTTGAGGCGAGGCAAACCGAAATGTGATTTTAATGCCCGCATCCGGATAAGGTTGATCATTGTTACCCAAAGCCTCGGTTTGTATGCGCACCACTTCTTCAGGTGAAAACTCCGGATCCGGTTGCAATTCCGGCGACGCACCAATGTCGCCCTGGGCCGCCATTACATTGGCCGACAATAATATCGGTGCAAATATCGAGATCAAGATTACTTTAAGTCGCATAGTGCCCTCCCGCATATGATTTGCTCGCAAATCATGCCCAGCATCTTCCCACGCCGCACGTATCGATGCAATTGAACCGGTTTAACCAAGTGATTTACGCAGACAAATCGCACTGTCCGGACACAGATGGGTAAACTCGCTGGTTTTAGCGATATTAGTGGGTACTTTATCTCTGTCTGTAGGCAAATAGTTTAGGCGTCTAAAGTACGCTTCCGCAGTCGTGGTCAATAAATACAGCGAATCAATACCCGATTCTTTTGCACTAATCTCTGCTCGACTAACTAATTGTTTACCTAATCCCTTGTTACGGGCCTGCGGCACTACCGCCAGAGATCGCAATAAGCCGTGCTGCTCATGCTTCTCCACACCAACAGCGCCCATCAACTCGCCATCACTGCACATGGCCAACAAAAAGTGCTTTGCAATTTGTTCATCGATGTCGGCATAAGGTAAATCGCATGCGGCCAACAGTGAGCGCACTTCAGCTAAGGAGTTTGGTGTACAAGTTTTAAAACTGAACATAGTTATATTGATTTGTCGTTAGCGCTGGCGCCAGTGAGTCGTGAATTTAAGGTATTATCCTGCCGATTTCTGGAATGATCAAAACCCTAATCTGTGATACCTCTGCGTGACGACAACCCGACAAACATAACACCTGTTGTGACCATAGCCATTATTGTCATGTGTGTGGCGGTTTTCTTATGGCAGTTTTCTCACGATACACAGAGTCAACAACTTATCACCTATGGCCTGGGCGCGATACCGATAACCTTATTCGGCGAACGCCAACTTGCACCGGAAATCACTATTGTCCCTACTTACATGACTATTTTTACATCCATGTTTTTACACGGTAGTTGGATGCATTTGATTGGTAACATGCTGTATCTATGGATATTCGGCAATAACATCGAAGATGCCATGGGTCATATTCGATATGTGATTTTTTATGTCGTTTGCGGCATCGTAGCCGTGTTTGCCCATGCTTTGCCCAACGCCGATTCGGCCATTCCCATGGTAGGAGCAAGTGGCGCCATCTCCGGTGTGCTCGGTGCTTACCTGTTACTCCATCCTCATGCACGCGTGCTGATACTGATTCCACTTGGATTTTTTACGCAACTAATTCGTCTTAAAGCTATGTGGGTACTGGGTGCGTGGTTCTTAATGCAATTAATCAGTTCCGCTATGAGCGGTGATGGTGAAGGCGGCGGTGTGGCCTTTGGTGCTCATATCGGCGGTTTTATTGCCGGTATGGTGTTAATTCCTTTGTTCAAGTATCGTCATATCCCGCTGGAAAACCCGTTAAAGGGTTGGACACGTTAGAATCGCTTTTTTATCAAGAATACTTCTCAGTATGCGCACTACTCAATTTTTACTCGCGACAATAAAAGAAACCCCCGCTGATGCGGAAATCATCAGTCATCAACTCATGCTCCGCGCGGGTATGATTCGGCGCACGGCGGCAGGCATATACAGTTGGTTGCCGATGGGTTACCGGGTACTGCACAAAGTCAAAAATGTTATTCGCGAGGAGATGAATCGCGCGGGCGCCATGGAGGTGTTTTTACCTGCGGTCCAGCCAGGGGAATTATGGCAGGATTCTGGCCGCTGGCGGGATTATGGTCCGGAGTTGTTGCGCTTCAAAGACAGGCACGAACGGGATTTTTGCCTGGGCCCGACGCATGAAGAAGTCATTACCATGATCGCCAAGGGCGAAATTAAAAGCTACCGCCAACTGCCGGTGAATATGTATCAAATTCAAACCAAGTTCCGCGACGAGATTCGTCCGCGTTTCGGTGTTATGCGTGGCCGCGAATTCATTATGAAAGACGCCTACAGTTTTGACATCGATGTGGCTGGTATGGAGCAAGCTTACCAGAAGATGTACCACGCCTATGTGCGCATCTTCGACCGATTGGGGCTGGCGTCACGGGCGGTTCGTGCCGATAGCGGTGCAATTGGCGGCAGCTATTCCCATGAATTTCACGTGTTAGCAAACACCGGCGAGGACACCATTGCCATTTGTGAGGACTGCGGTTACGCGGCCAATATCGAAATGGTACCGACCCCGGCACCGAACATTTCGCGTGGGGATGCCACTGAGACAATGACCACCGTTGACACCCCCGGCGTGCACAGTATCGAAGAGCTGTGCAAATCACTGAAAATCGATGCTACGAGTACAGTCAAGACGCTGATTGTGGAAGGCGAACAAGGATTGGTGGCACTAGTGTTGCGTGGCGATCACGAACTCAATGCCGTTAAGGCGGAAAAGTTTCCACAGGTCAAGACACCATTAAAGTTTGTCAGCAACAGCGAAATTAAAGCCGTGACCGGGGCGGACGTTGGGTCTATCGGTCCTGCGGGGATTTCTATACCAGTGATTGCTGACACAGAAGCATCCGTGCTGGCGGATTTTGTGTGCGGCGCAAACCAGGATGAAAAACACCTGCGTGGTGTGAACTGGGGCCGGGACCTGCCGGAACCCGTGGTCGCGGATTTACGTAAAGCGGTTGCCGGGGACCCTTGCCCTGAGTCACCGAAAAGCGAACTTGTGATCAAGCGCGGCATTGAAGTCGGTCATGTGTTTCAACTAGGAACCAAATACAGTGAGTCCTTAGACGCGACTTGTTTGAACGAACAAGGCCAGAATGTACCACTGCATATGGGTTGTTATGGTATTGGCGTAACCCGGGTGGTAGCAGCGGCTATTGAACAAAACCATGATGAAAACGGCATTATCTGGCCAGACCCCATCGCGCCGTTCGATGTTTGCATTGTGCCCATCGGTTATCACAAATCGGAAAAAGTACGGGAAACTGCCGCTTCGGTGTACGAAAATCTCGGTGATGCAGGATTTGAGGTGTTACTAGACGACCGCGACGAACGACCCGGTGTGATGTTTGCCAACATGGATTTGATCGGTATTCCGCACCGTTTGGTAGTCGGAGAGCGTGGTTTGGAAAATGGTGTGGTGGAATATCGTTCACGCCGCGGCGGGAAAACTCAGGATATCCCTCTCGCCGATTTGGTGGACGCACTCAAGTCAATAATCGAATTAACCGAATCACCGAATTGAGAAATTGTCTGGCGCTTTTTCACTCGATGGCCTACGGTGCACAGAAGTGACAACGGCGAATCTTGGTCCGTGTTGTAGCCACTGTTCCATTTGATCGAGGTGTTGATTGTCACCACAAACTAACAACGCTACATCACCATCGGATAGGTTTTTTACCCAGCCGGTAATTCCAAGGCTTTGCGCTTCACGCATAGCGGCGTAGCGAAAGCCGACACCTTGCACCCGGCCGGACACTTGAAACCGTACGCATTTCACGAGTTCGTTCGAATACCGTCCCGGAATTTTTGCGTATCGGTCATTACCGATCCCCGCGTCGCTTCGGGTAAGACTGCGGCGACATGAGCGCCCACCAACACCACCAACCAGGACAGATAAATCCATATCAGAAATATCGGGATGGTTGCCAAGGCACCGTAAATAACTTCGTATGAGCGGAAATTCAACACATAAATGGCAAAACCTTTTTTTGCACATTCGAATAACACAGCCGCGACGATGCCACCGGCTAAGGCGTCGCGAAAACGTACTGAACAATTGGGCATGGCCATAAAAAATAAAACGAATGCGATGGTTTCCAATAGAAAAGGTAATACCGGCAGAAAATGTGACATAAATCCCTGATAGATTCTTTGATCGGGAAGGAAAGACAAGGAGAGCACGTAAGAACTCACCGAGAGGCTGGCGACGATCAGCAAGGGCCCCAGAGAAATCACCGCCCAATACACCAGCAAACGTTGAAACACACTGCGACCACGATGCACCCGCCAGATTTCGTTAAAATTATCTTCCACCGTTGCCAACAAGAACAATGCGCTGAGCAACAGCACAACCAAACCCACGGCTGTTAACTTGCCAGCTTGTTGCGAAAATCGGGTTAGGTTCTCACGCACGATATCCCCTGCCGCGGGTACAAAATTACGATACATGAAATCTTCGAACGCACCGGACCACTGTTCAAATACCGGAAATACGGACAACATGGAAAACGCCACCGTTATCAGCGGCACCAACGCCAGCAAGGTGGTAAATGATAACGCGGCGGCGACACGTAAACATTTGTCTTCTTGCAATCGTCTGGACACCATTTTTACGGTGCTGAGAACCGCGTCTGTCAATCGTTTCACCGTCACTATATGCGTTGTGCCTACTTGCGAAGAATTTGAGCGCAACCTAACATCGGGACTACGAAACGGTCAACAAACAAGCCAATAACCCGGAGATCGCTATGTCCGTCACGATTTATCATAATCCGCGTTGTTCCAAATCGCGCCAAACCTTGCAGTTGTTGCAAGACAAGGGTATTGAACCGACTATTATTGAATATCTGAAGACATCGCCGGACCAAACCGAAATAAAAAATATTCTTAGACTGTTAAACAAACCGCTAAAAGACGTCGTGCGCAGCAATGAAGAATCTTTCAAACAATTGGGTCTTAACTTAGAATCTCCGGATGACGAACTCATCCAAGCCATCGTCGATCATCCTGTGTTGTTGCAACGACCTATCGTAGTAGCAAACGGTAAAGCAGCCATTGGACGACCGCCGGAAAGCGTTTTAGAAATTCTCTGATATGGCTGAAATTCTGGTACTGTATTACAGTCGCTACGGCGCCACTGCAAAAATGGCACGTTATGTCGCGCGGGGTATCGAACAAGTCGAGAACATCAATGCGCGCATACGCACAGTGCCCCCGGTATCAACCGTGTGCGAGGCTATTGAAGACGACATTCCCGAGTCCGGCGAACCCTACGCCTCATTGAGCGACCTCGAAGAATGTATTGGGCTGGCATTAGGCTCGCCGACCCGCTTCGGAAACATGGCTGCACCGTTAAAATATTTTTTGGATCAAACCGGTGTGCAGTGGTTGTCCGGCGCATTGCAAAGCAAACCTGCGGCGGTGTTCACATCAACCGCAAGCCTCCACGGTGGACAAGAAACGACCTTGCTTTCGATGATGTTGCCACTGTTACACCATGGCATGATTATTACTGGCATTCCCTACAGCGAAAGCGGCTTACAGCAAACCAAAGACGGTGGCACACCTTATGGCGCCAGCCACTACGCCGGTGCCGATAGCCAGAATCCGGTTAGTGACATTGAGAAGGACTTGTGTGTCGCCATGGGTAAACGTCTGGCCGAAATTGCCGTGAAATTGCCCGTCTAGATAATTGATTCCAACTCACGAATCAACGGAACAGTGACTCTCCGGCCTTCCGATAACGAGAGGTCATCTATTCTATCCAGCAACCCAAACAAACTGTGGGTGTCCCGTGGGTAACGTTTCAGAACATAGGAAACCACTTCTTCGGGTATAACAAAACCTCTGCATTGGGCGCGTAATTGCAATGCCCTGCTTTTTTCGGCGTCATCGAGGGGAACTACCCCATAATTGAGCCCACTGGACAAACGGGATTCTAAATCGGCTAACACCAAACCGTTTTTTTCCAGTGATAAGTTTGCCGTGACAACAACGCTTGCATCCCGTTGGCGCAGTTGTTCATATAAAACCAATATCGCGCGTTCCCATGGTTCGTTGCCTGCAATTGAGTGTAAATCGTCCAGACAAACAATTTTGTTTTGTCCAAATCCATCTAACATTTCAGGGGACAAACTTGTGTCACCAAGGGGAACGAAACTTGCCGTTTGCCCGGTTTGATTTGCACAACGGCATGTTGCATGTAAAAGATGCGTCTTTCCGCAACCACTATCACCGTACAAATAAATCATGCGGCCGGAGTCACTCTTACCTGAGGCCACTGAAGTGAGATAAGCAATGAGTTCTTGATTATCTCCGGTGAAAAAGTTTTCGAACGCCGCAATGTCGGGTAAACGGACCGGTAACAGCAATTGACGAGGCATTAGACCTGATCGGGGGAAAGCGGGCGTTTCTCTTTTTCTTGCGGGGCTTCACGCCCTACACCAAACACCCATGCGTAATGAACCCCACTCCACACAGTGGTAATACCCACCGCCCAAACCAACAACTCAATCAAACCCGGAAATGATAACCATTGCGCCAAATCCATCAGTACCAGGCATATCAAAGCGATGAGCAAAAATGTATTTAATTTGCTGATTAAACTCGGTTGTATATGCGTGTGGCCATTCAGAGTAACTAACATGATGTAGCCGCCAATGATCAGAAGGTCTCGAAAGGCAACCCCGATTAGCAAGGCAAATGGTATCCGATTCAGCAAGGCCAACATCACAAAGGCGCTTATAATCAACATCTTATCAGCAACTGGATCAAGGGCGGCACCGAGCCGGCTGACCCAATTGAAGCGCTTGGCTAAGTAGCCGTCTAGGCCGTCGGAAATACCTGCAAGGAGAAAAATCATGAAGGCGAGTTGATAAGACTGATCCCTGAGCAACACGATCATTACCGGCGCCGCACCGATGCGCAACAACGTTAATAAATTAGGAATTTGAGAAAGCAATGGCTAATCTACGTGTGTCCTGATGTTTTCGTATCAACAATTTTTGTGCGCGTTAAGATACCATAGCCCCATCGAAAATGACTTTCCTGTCCGCTGAGTTTTATGAACAGACCTTCGTTAAGTTACCGTGACGCCGGAGTCGATATCGAAACCGGCGACGCTTTGGTCGACGCCATAAAACCCATCGCCGAGCGCACCCGCCGTCCGGGATGGGTAGAAAGCATCGGGGGATTTGGCGGAATGTTTGAATTACCTACCGGCCGCTTCAAACAACCGGTTTTAGTTTCGGGCACGGATGGTGTCGGCACTAAATTGAAAATCGCTATTGAATTAAACAAACACGATACTGTTGGGGTCGACCTAGTCGCCATGTGTGTGAACGATATTGCGGTATGCGGTGCTGAACCTTTGTTTTTTCTTGACTATCTGGCCACGGGCCACCTACGACACGACGTCGCGGAGCAAGTCATTACCGGCATCGGTTATGGTTGCGAACTGGCGGGTGCGGCATTGATCGGCGGTGAAACGGCGGAAATGCCGGGCATGTACGGCGAGGATGATTATGATCTTGCGGGCTTTTGTGTTGGCGCCGTGGAAAAATCAAAAATAATCAACCATTCCCGGGTTGCGCCGGGAGATGCCATACTCGGCCTGGCATCCAACGGCGTACACGCCAACGGCTTTTCGCTTGTGCGGAAAATCATCAAGTCCGGCCATCATAAACTAAGCGATCGCTTCGCACACGCTACCCTGGGAGATACCTTACTCACACCAACGCGTATCTATGTGCGTTCATTGTTGGCCTTGACCCACGACATCGATATATCGGCCATCGCGCACATTACCGGTGGTGGCCTGCCGGGTAATATCAAACGCGTCTTGCCCGACGGTTTGTGTGCCGTACTGGACAATCAACAATGGCCGCGACCGGAGATATTTTCCTGGCTGCAAACCGAAGGCAACGTTACTAGTGACGAAATGTATCGAACATTTAACTGTGGTATCGGCATGGTGGTAATCGTCCGAGAAGAATTTACACGACAAGCAATGTCAATTCTCGAGAAGCACGGTGAAACTGTATATCGTATCGGACACATCGAGCAACTTAGCCATGATGCCGAAAGGGTTGTAATCCAAACATGAGTTTGCGTATTGTCGTTCTGATATCCGGCAGTGGCACCAACCTACAAAAAATCATTGAAGCCATCGAACGCGGAGAATTACCCGCACAGATTATCGCCGTCATCAGTAACCGCGTGGACGCTTATGGTTTACAAAGAGCTAAGAAGGCAGGTATATCAACGCGAGTCCTGGATCATCAACAATATAAAACGCGGCAAGACTACGACACCGAGCTACAGAAATTGATCGATGACTATGAACCTGGACTCATTGTGTTAGCTGGGTTTATGCGTATTCTGACAAACGATTTTGTCGAACATTACCACGGTCGACTGATTAATATTCACCCGGCTCTGTTACCGGAATACAAGGGGCTGAACACCCATCAACGTGTACTGGATGGTGGCGCGACCCGACACGGCGCAAGCGTGCATTTCGTGACACCGGAACTGGACAGTGGGCCGGTTATTATTCAGCGAGCATTCACCGTATGTGCGGATGATACCGTTGAAACCTTGGAACAACGAGTGCACGAAATCGAGTATGAAATTTATCCAACAGCCATTCGATGGTTTGCTGAAAACCGGTTATCGTTTGAAAACAACAAGGTATTATTAGACGGCCGCCTGTCACCGCAGCAAGGAATTGTTGATATTTAGTAAATGAATAAGTTTGCAATCAAGAATTTGCTATTCGTAGTTTTGCTGGGCGCCGCAATAACTACACCCATCGTAAGCTCAGACCAGATTCCCGAACAAATGACGTTGACGTACTCCGTGGAAAAATCAGGTCCCGTCAAGGGACAGTATGAAGTTCAGTTTACGCGTCACAGCGGCCGGCTAATCACATCGTCCACGGCTATTCCAAAAGGTATAGCGGCAACATTATCCAACGATGAAACAAAAGAAAAAGTGGTTTATCAAGTAAACGGCGATGATTTAATTCCATTACGCTACTCGGAGTCACGTTCCGGTCGCAAAAATTATGAACGTACTGCGGAACTGGATTGGAGTAGGAGTAAAGTGAGATTTAGTGAAGCTGAAACCATTCCGTTACCAAAGGGTGTAACCCTGGACGTCGGCAGCTTTCCGACAAGTTTAATGTGGCGCCCGCTACCTGAACTTGCAAATGCTACGGGTCATATTGTGGATGGCAGAAAAATAAGCGCTTACCGCTACTCGGAACCAGTGAGCGAGATTTTGAAGACGCCGAACGGCGAATTCGATACTTTACGCATTGAAAAACGGCGTATTGACAAAAATAACCGTAAATTGGTTATTTGGATCGCTCCAAAATTCGGAAATTTGCCTGTCCAGATTGTGTATTACAAAGACAAGAAAACAACACGTTTTTTACTTGAAAGTGCGGAGGGTATTGATTTAGGACGATAAGATCGCGCGGATAATTTGTGGAAGGTGCTCCCTTGCGGCGACAGGATTATCTGTATGCTTCGCCCGTGCTCAACATGACCGTTTTTTCACGGTGGTGTTTACTTTTGAATGCTGAAACCCGGGAACCGACAGCTTTTTATTGTCATCACGACCATGCGCAGCGATCTCGTCTTTGCTAGACCAACGAACGCGATTGCTTCGTCGTTTTGCTCCTCAACAAAAGGCACTACCCCGCCATTTTTTCTCGCAATCAACCACCCCTATGCCGGTACCAATTCTTTGGAATGAATTTCGAAGGTGAGCTCGCCATCTTTTTCGCTGACGGTAACGTCACCACCATTAGCGAGTTTACCGAACAATAATTCATCGGCCAGCTCTTTTTTGATTCTGTCGTGAATCAAACGTGCCATTGGACGGGCCCCCATGGTCGGCTCATGGCCGTGTTTTGCAAGCCATTGTCGTGCTTTCTCATCTACCTCCAAGTGCACATTTTTTTCCTGTAGTTGATGTTCTAATTCCATAACGAACTTGCCCACCACATGCATAATCGTGTCGTCGTCCAGCGGTTTAAAACGAATAATGCTGTCTAAACGATTGCGAAACTCCGGTGTAAACATTTTTTTAATCGCTTCCATGTCATCGGTGGTGTGATCCTGAGTAACAAAACCCATGGAACCACGACTGACCTCAGTGGCGCCTGCGTTAGTCGTCATGACGATAATGACATTGCGAAAATCCGACTTACGCCCGTTATTATCCGTCAACGCACCATAGTCCATGACTTGCAATAACAAATTAAAAACATCCGGATGTGCCTTTTCGATTTCGTCCAGCAACAAGACGGCGTGTGGATGTTTATTAATGGCGTCGGTCAACAGTCCACCTTGATCGAATCCTACATAACCCGGTGGTGCACCGATCAAACGTGACACCGTGTGACGCTCCATGTACTCGGACATATCAAACCGTACCAGTTCAATTCCCAAGGTATAGGCTAATTGTTTGGTGACTTCGGTCTTACCTACACCGGTCGGGCCGGAAAACAAAAACGACGAAATTGGTTTTTCAGGGCTGCTCAGGCCGGAGCGCGCTAGTTTTATGGCGCTGGCCAAAGCATCGATGGCTTCGTCCTGTCCGAACACCACCATTTTTAAATCGCGATCAAGATTTCGCAGAGACTCTTTGTCCGATTTAGATACAGTTTTGGGTGGAATACGCGCTATTTTGGAGACGATTGTTTCGATTTCGTGCACGCCAATAGTTTTCTTGCGCTTGGCTTCCGGTTGCAATCGGGTATGCGCACCGGCTTCGTCGATCACATCAATCGCTTTATCCGGCAGGTGCCTGTCGTTAATGTAACGATCCGACAACTCAACTGCGCTGCGCAATGCCGGTTTAGTAAAACGAACATCGTGATGTTCCTCGAAACGCGATTTCAAACCACGCAAGATTTTAACGGCTTCGTCCACTGAAGGTTCAGTCACATCGATTTTCTGAAAGCGCCGCGACAGTGCACGATCTTTTTCAAAAATCCCGCGATACTCTTGATATGTAGTGGAACCGATGCACTTGATTTCGCCGGATGCCAGCATCGGTTTTAGCAAATTCGACGCATCCATGGCGCCACCAGATGCCGCACCGGCGCCAATAATGGTGTGAATCTCATCGATAAATAAAATTGCCCCCTCGGTCTTGCTTAATTCCTTGAGCACGCCTTTTAATCGTTGCTCAAAATCACCCCGGTATTTGGTTCCCGCTAATAAAGAACCCATATCCAAAGCGTAAATCGTGCTATCCGCGAGTATTTCGGGTACTTCACTTTCCACAATTTTTTTTGCTAGACCTTCGGCGATAGCGGTTTTTCCAACACCTGCCTCGCCCACGAATAATGGATTGTTCTTGCGGCGGCGGCATAATATTTGAACGGTTCGCTCCACTTCTTGGCCGCGCCCGATTAAGGGATCGATTTGTCCCACTTCTGCCAAACTGTTTAGATTGGTTGCGAACGCCGCAAGGGCACTGGTTTCTTGACCGTCGCCCCCTTCGACAGCATCTTGTTCACCATCCGGCGCCGGCAATCCCGCATTCTCGCCAGCAACTTTTGATATACCGTGGGAGATAAAATTTACTACATCGAATCGTGTTACATCTTGTTGATGCAGGAAATAAACGGCGTGGGAATCACGCTCGGCAAAAATCGCCACTAACACATTAGCGCCTGTGACTTCTTTCTGGTTACTGTGCTGAACATGCAAAATTGCGCGTTGTACGACGCGTTGGAATCCCGCACCGGGTTGGGTCTCATCTTCGCTATCGTTCGGCAACACCGGCACTTCTTCGGCTAGAAATCGAACTAGGTTTTGTCGTAATAGTTCGATATTGCCGCCACAGGCACGCAATACTCTCACCACTGAAGAATTTTCTAAAAGTGCCGCCAGTAAATGCTCCACAGTAATGAACTCGTGGCGGTGTTCGCGCGCACTTTGAATAGCGACGTTTAACGAAGTCTCGAGTTCACTGGATAACATTATTCTGGCTCCATAGTGCATTGTAACGGCTGTTGGTGTTCGCGTGCGAAGTCCAACACCTGACGCACTTTCGATTCGGCAATTTCATAAGTATACACTCCACAAACGCCTTTGCCTTTTTGATGTACATGCAACATGATTTGTTCCGCCTGTTCCGGCGACTTGTGAAAAAAACGCATCAGTACGATAACCACGAACTCCATTGTCGTGTAATCATCGTTTATCAAGATAACCTTGTACAGTTTAGGGCGCTCAAGTTTGGGTTTAGTGCGCTCAACAACCGTACCTTCAGGCCTTCCGATTTGCCGCTCGTCGCTCACCTGTCTTTCTAACCAAAATCACGCAAAGAATATGAATATACTGTTTATATTATGGGTTATCTGGAGGGATTCTCAAGGGGTTAAGACCTTGACAAAAAACAGTTGCCCAAGGATTTTCTGTCAGACGGTTTCAAAATAGGCGAGCGATGCCGAAACGAGGCGGAAAAAATCGAAAAGCGCACAACGGCAAGGATGCAGGAGGTAGAAAGCCAAAGTCGAGTGTATATGCGAATACACAAGCATTTTTCGCGCCCTCTTTCCAACGAAGTATCGGCGAAGCGTAGCCATTTTGAGGACCAAAAAAAGCGGCGTTGGGAAACCCAAACGCCGCCTAATATCAAGAGGAGGATATCAGATGAGTTTACAAATATTTACGCTTGTTGTGCGGTATCGAATTGTTCTTCTTCGGTGGAGCCTTCCATAGCTTTCACGGAAGACTGTCCACCCTGAATGACGGTGGTTACATCGTCGAAATAACCAGCGCCCACTTCCGCCTGGTGGCTAGCGAAGGTGTAACCACGTTCCGCGGCGGCAAATTCCTTTTCCTGCACCATCTCAACGTAAGCGGACATGCCGCGTTTCATGTAATTTTCCGTTAAATCAAACATGTGGTACCACATGTTGTGAATACCAGCCAGGGTGATGAATTGATACTTATAACCCATGGCGCCCAACTCGTGTTGAAATTTGGCGATGGAGTCATCATCCAAATTCTTTTTCCAGTTAAAAGACGGCGAACAATTGTAGGCCAACAACTGTTCCGGGTACTTCTTACGAATGGCCTCGGCAAAGCGCCGTGCTTCATCCAGATCCGGTACCGCGGTTTCACACCAGATCAAATCTGCGTATTCGGCATAAGCCAATCCCCGCGCGATCGCCTGGTCGAGTCCGGCGCGGGTGACATAAAAACCTTCCGACGTACGTTCACCGGTTACAAATTCGCGGTCACGCTCGTCAATATCCGAGGTTAAAAGAGCCGCTGCATTAGCGTCGGTACGCGCCAAGACAACCGTCGGCACACCCATGGTATCGGCGGCCAAGCGCGCGGCCACCAACTTTTGAATCGCTTCCTGGGTTGGTACTAATACCTTACCCCCCATGTGGCCGCATTTTTTCACCGATGCCAGTTGATCTTCGAAGTGCACTGCCGCAGCGCCCGCTTCGATCATGGATTTAGTCAATTCAAAGGCGTTAAGCACACCACCAAAACCGGCTTCTGCGTCCGCCACGATCGGAACAAAGTAATCGATAGAACCGTTTTGTTTAGCCTGCTGAATCTCGTCAGCCCGTTTGAATGCGTTATTCATACGTCGAATTAGCGCTGGCACGGAATTTACCGCATACAAAGATTGATCCGGATACATGGTTTCGCTATTGTTAGCATCCGCTGCAACTTGCCAACCAGACAGATAAATCGCCTTGGCACCGGCCTTGACTTGTTGTACCGCCTGCCCCCCGGTTAAAGCGCCCAATGTTGGAATGAAATCATCAGTATTTAGACGGCGCCACAGTTTTTCCGCCCCCATGCGTGCCAGGCTGTGTTCGATTTTTACCGAACCACGGAGTCGCGTGACATCCTCCGCGCTGTAACCACGCTTAATGCCCTTCCAACGCGGGTTGTCCGCCCACTCGCGTTGCAGATCTGTTGCCGTTTGTTGCCAAGTCATGTTGTTGCCCTCAGTGATTGATCGTGCCTGCCCAAAGAATAATAAATTGTGGTCATTCGTCCAATGAAGTCGCGTATTAACGTTGGATTCTAGAACCCCTGTCTTGTATTTCCCAAGACAATTATTTTAATATTTATCATTGAATTTTACTATTCTTATGACTTCTCCCGCTCCCGTCTACTATAAGCAGAACCGCCTCAAACAACTGCGCGCCTTTTGCTATACCGCTAAGAGCGGCAGTGTCTCACGTGCCGCCGAGCAACTATATTTAAGCCAACCATCGGTTTCCCTGCAAATTCAAGCACTTGAGCGTGAACTCGGAGTAACGTTGTTTGAGCGCCGTGGCCCGACTATTCGCTTGACGGCTGAAGGCAAGACTCTGCTGGAGTTGGCCATGCCATTGGTTGAAGGCATGGACGGGCTGGCGGATAGTTTTGCCGCACAGTGCGGTAATTTACAAGGAGGCGAACTCAATGTCGCAGCCGGCGAATCCACAATTCTCTACATTTTGCCGGAGCCCATTAAACAATTCGCCAAACGTTACCCTGGCGTGCGGATTAAGCTGCACAATGTCACTGGCCGCGATGGGATGGCTATGTTACGGGCAGACGAGGCGGACTTTGCCGTCGGTTCCATGCTGGAAGTGCCGGACGACGTCGATTACCAACCTATCTTTACCTACAACCCCGTATTGATCACCGCCGAAGATCACCCGCTGGCATCTAAGAAAGCGTTGCAATTGAAAGACATCAGCCCCTACGGATTGATATTGCCGCCGCGGCATCTCAGCACCTGGCGTATTGTCGATCTCGTATTTCAACAACATAAACTCAACTATACGGTGGCGTTAGAAGCCGGTGGCTGGGAAGTTATCAAAAAATATGTGGAAATGGGTCTCGGTGTCTCTATCGTGACAGACATTTGTCTTGGTCACGACGAACCGCTTGCACAAATTCCATTGAACGAGTATTTCCCCACGCGTAGCTACGGTGTGGTGTTGCGTCAAGGGAAAATACTGTCGCCCCAAGCAAAAGAGTTTATCCAAATTATGGCGCCGCATTATTTCGATAAAGCCGAGGAAAACAGCGCTAACGAGGTTGCGGCCGAATTAGCATAAGCACTTGAAGTTTATATAGAAATAAATAGAATCCGCACAGCATAACTCATCGTGCAACTTTAATCTCCTGCTCCCAAAGGGATTCACTCCATGACCAAAAGTCCGCTTGTAAAAGCCATTCTGCGCGTAACAGCAATTAGCATTTTATTCGTAGCCGTCGCCGGTCACACAAACGAAGGCAGCGTATCGTTGAACGCTATTCCGGTGTGTTACGACTTTGGGTGTAAGCGTCAGGCGTCGGTTTCCTTATCCAATGAAGAGTGGAAGTCTGTGGCAGGTTGGTTTAGCCCGGTAGCCGGCGATGCGCGGTCCGAAAGACAACAAATACGTCATGCCATTGGCTGGATGGAAGCGGTCATCGGGAATCACACACCGACATCCAATGATGTCGGTCAAAACTTGTCGGAAGATGCCCGATTCCCGGGACAACTGGATTGCATCGACGAATCGCGTAATACCACAACTTATCTGAAATTGTTCGAACAAAAAGGGCTGTTGAAATGGCACCGGGTTACCGAGCGCGCCCATCGCAAGTCCTTGTTCGATCAGCATTGGTCCGGGCAAATCGAGGACAACACCACAGGCAAACGCTATGTGGTGGACTCGTGGTTTCATCCCAACGGTTATCTTCCTTACGTGCAAAACGCGGACGAATGGGTGGACGTGCCGTGGTTCACCTCCTATGTCGATAACTATATCGAGACGGAGTAAGCGAAAAACTTGGTGAGTTCTTCCAAGCCTAAAGTCGTCGTTGGCATGTCGGGCGGCGTGGATTCCTCCGTAGCCGCCGCGCTACTACTGGAACAAGGCTACGATGTTCATGGGCTTTTCATGAAAAACTGGGAGGAAGACGATGACGCCGATTATTGCGCCGCGGCGGAGGATCTGAACGATGCCGAGCAAGTATGCCGCACGCTAGGCGTCGAACTATCGACGGTCAACTTTTCTCATGAGTATTGGGAGCGTGTGTTTCAACGTTCGCTGGATGAACACCGGGCCGGCCGTACACCGAATCCGGATATCCTGTGCAACAAGGAAATCAAGTTTAAGGAATTTCTTGAGCATGCCGAAAAGCTGGGCGCGGAGTATATTGCAACGGGTCACTATGCGCGAATCACTAAGGTCGACGACCAATTCCTTTTGATGAAAGGTGTCGATACCAATAAAGATCAAGCCTATTTTCTTTACACCTTGCAGCAAAACGTGTTGTCACGCGCGCTGTTTCCCCTTGGAAGTCTGCGTAAATCTGAAGTACGTAAGCGCGCACAGGAACTCGGTTTTACCAACTTTGATAAAAAAGACAGCACCGGAATATGTTTTATCGGTGAACGCAAGTTCAAGACGTTTTTGTCGCAATACCTGCCAGCGCAACCCGGCGAAATTCGAAACCTCGGTGAAGAGATAGTGGGTATGCACGATGGCTTGATGTATTACACCATCGGTCAACGTCATGGACTCGGCATCGGTGGTGAAGGCGATGCGTGGTATGTTTCACGCAAAGACTTGACGCACAATGTTTTGTACGTTGTGCAAGGACACGATCACCCAGCGCTTTTACAAAAATACGTATTTGTTCAAGATTTACATTGGATAGCCGGTAAGCGTCCTGGTTCTCAATTTCGGTGCCGAGCTAAAACGCGGTATCGCCAAGCCGATCAAGAATGCAATGTAGAAATTCTGAATGGCTCGCGAGCTTTCGTTAGCTTCCAACGAGAGCAACGTGCGGTCACACCGGGACAATCCATAGTGTTTTACGACGGTAACACATGCCTCGGTGGCGGCGTTATAGAACGGACAGCAACAGAGCCTTCGCTAAGCGCGGCGTAAGCACTACTCAGATCCTATCCAGCAGATTTTCAACGGCCCAATTCCTCGCACTGTTCACTCCACACCGCCCAAATATTTATCCTTACGCGTTTTATTTAGGCTAAATATGAGGCGCAAAAAAATAAGAATTTTAGGAATTTACGCGCTCTGACAAATGCAATTTGACTCCCTCACATTCGTACTTTTCTTTATCACAGTAATACTTTTGTATTACGCGACAACGAGCTGGACGGCACGTAAAGCCGTATTGTTGGTAGCGAGTTACATCTTTTACTCTGCATGGAATCCGTTTTTTATCGTACTTATCGCGATATCCACCATCGTGGATTGGCTTGTGGCGCGACGCATGTTCGACGAACCACGTCGAGGACGTCGGCGATTACTATTGGCTACCAGCCTGCTCGTCAATTTGGGTCTTTTATCATATTTTAAGTACGCCGGTTTTCTACTGGATTCGTTTGTCTCTTTGGTTGAAAAGCTGGGATATAGCTACACACCCCCGAGTCTCGATATCGTGTTACCCGTTGGGATTTCCTTTTATACCTTTCAGTCGCTTTCTTACACCATCGATATCTATCGAAAGAAGCTCGACAAGACCTATTCGTTATTGGATTTCTCCCTATTCGTATCTTTCTTTCCGCAGCTGGTCGCAGGGCCCATTGTCCGGGCGTCGCACTTCTTGCCTCAATGCCTGAATGCGAAAACGCTGGATGCCTCTAAGCTCGGATTGGGTTTAGCGCTTATCGTAATGGGGCTATTTCAAAAGGTGGTTCTTGCCGATGGCATACTGGCCCCCGCGGTGGACAGCGTCTTCGAGAACGCGGGCAGCGTGGGCTCGTTCGAATCGTGGCTCAGTGTCTTTTCGTTCTCGGGACAAATCTACTTCGATTTCAATGGTTATTCGTGCTGTGCGATTGGTGCGGCATTGTGCCTGGGTTTTCGAATACCGGACAATTTCAGGGCACCTTACGCAGCCGTCGGATTTTCAGACTTTTGGTCACGCTGGCACATATCGCTATCCACCTGGTTTCGTGATTATCTTTATATTCCCATAGGTGGTAATCGACGTGGGACGGGCCGCACACTAAGCAACCTCCTCTTTACCATGCTGGTCGCTGGACTGTGGCACGGTGCCTCCTGGATGTTCGTAATTTGGGGAGGACTCCACGGAGCTTATCTAGTTACCGAACGGGTGTTACAGGGAAAGGCTCAATTCTTATCCCGAATCTTCCAGTCGAGTTTAGGTGTTCTCAGTTTGAGTCTCATTACATTTGTCGTTGTCAGCGTGACCTGGATATTCTTCCGTTCTCAGGATATGCAAACAGCCATGTTAATGTTCTCCGCGCTCGGAAGAGACGGTACTCAGTATGTGCTAGGAGAGCAGAATGTTTTGCTGGTCGTCGCTACGCTCGTGGGCTTCGTCGTGTACCACCAACTGATGCGCAAACGCACTATCTATGGAGTTTTGGCCAACCTACCGGGATGGTTTATATCCTTAGTGCTGAGTTGTTTGCTGTTGGTCGTTCTGGTTAAGACCGGTGGCGATGAGCGCGCATTCATCTATTTTCAGTTCTAGCATGTCTTCCGTCGAACACCTATTGGACACGCCCCATCGTTGGAAGCGGATATGGATTATTACAACCAATACTATCGCTGTGGCCTATATCGGTTGGGAAATTGCTGCGCGCAATGCGGGTGTTCAGGCGGGCTCAGTTGCGGATACACCCCAGTTGTGGAGTCAATTGCGTGAACGCGCGTCGAGCGCTGGCAAGGATGGCGTTATTCTTGTAGGTGCCTCGCGAATTCAACTAGGGGTCAACCTACAGGTACTCAGTCAGTACACGAAACAATATCCCATACAACTGGCGATTGATGGTTCTACCTTCGTGCCGGTATTAGAAGACCTTGCACAAGACGAGAACATCAACGGTACGGTAATCGTTTCCTGGCTCGCATCCGGTGTTCGAAATCCGGGCGATCGAAGAGGTGTGGAATGGCTCGCGTTTCACGAGAAGATAAAACAGTCCAAGCAACCTCTGTTTTATCGCAAACTAGAAACGGTGTTACAAAACACCGTCAACCGGGTTTTCGCGACACGGACCATGGGGATCAAACCTTACCATCTGTTAGATCGTGCATTGCATGGTGACCCAACCGTTGAGGGGTATTTGACTACTTATCCGGATCGTTCAAGACAAGGAAACTATACTAACGTTGACACAGACGAGATGTACGCCGATCGACTACAAAAACAGAGAAAACTACTCAACTGGTCATCGGTATCGGATGACGAGTTTGATCGCTGGCTGAATAAGCTAGAGGGATACGTGAATCAAATTCAATTAAGAGGTGGACGGGTCGTGTTCGTTCGATTTCCGACTGATAAAGGCATGTGGGAAATCGACGAAAAGGTGTTTCCACGCAACAAGTACTGGCGTCGTCTAGTAGAAACAACGTCGGCTGACACCATTCACTTTAAAGATCACGAGGAACTATCTAAGTATTCGCTACCAGACGGATCGCACCTGGACTTTCGAGATGCAGTGCCATTCACGAAATCTTTGGCGGAAATTCTTTTCGGGTCATCCTCTCCCCAAAATCCATAATCAATTTGACAAGCGTACAGAACGACGTCTAAGTATGTCGGCGTGTAAACAATAACCGACTGATATTGCGCACAGTAACGCCGAATCCCCGTGCCCAGCGGTCAAGTAGTGAATTGCGCTCCAACAGAATCGATTCTTCAGGATTGAGTAACTCTGGGGCATAACGGCGTTTCATTTTAGCGATTGCGCTGTCATCAACCCGGCAAAATTGGTTAAATAACCAGCCGCTCAGTGGATTCCACGACGCGCCGCGAAAAACACAGGCGACAAAATCTACTACAAAAGGATTATTGTTTTCGTCCACTAACATGTTGTTAGGGCTACGCAAGTCACAATGGGCTACGCCCCGTGTATGTAGTTTTTGTACGAGTTCGGATAAACGGGAAAAGTAAACCGGCCAATCCACCGATTCATGACATTGCTTCACCGGTAGCGCCGGCGCATAAGTCATCAATAGGGCGCGACGGTCAACCCGTTTAATCAAATCCGGAATACCCTCTATGCCACGCAATTTTTCCAACGCGCGCCCCTCCCGCCGGACCAATAAAGGGCCCAAGACAAATCCGAATAAAGGATCACAGGCATTGTGATCCTTCAATACCGCCCGTTCACTGTTTTGTTCGATCAGTAACACATCGGGACGCGAACCCTCACCTGTTCGAAAAGGACGGATCGCCAGTCTTCGAACGTCTTGCAAAGAAAGTGAGTCAAAAGCAGACAAGGCGCTGGTTGTATGTATATTAGAAGAGTAACTTGGGCAAACAAACTGACCGGAAACAAGCCTATGCTAATATCGCTGGCATAATCAATACGATCACTGCAAAATGGCTCGTAACCCGGATAAATCCGTAAATACATTGAGTGAACTTACCGCGCTGTCACCGCTTGACGGCCGTTACCGGTCAAAAACGGCGGAGTTACACCCTCTGTTCAGCGAATTCGGGCTAATCCGGCACCGCATCAGGGTAGAGATAAAGTGGTTACAATACCTGGCCGCAACGCCGGAGATAGAAGAGATTCCACCGTTTTCGGATGACTCTACGGAGTTTTTGGAAAAAATTATTGAGGATTTCTCGGTCGCGGACGCGGAACGCGTCAAAACCATCGAGCGCACTACCAACCACGATGTCAAGGCCGTGGAATATTTCATCAAGCAAAAGTGCGAGGATCGCGCAGAGATAAAAGCCGTCGGGGAATTCGTTCATTTTGCCTGCACATCGGAAGACATCAACAATTTATCTTATGCATTGATGTTAAGCGCCGGACGTGACCAAGCGTTGTTGCCGGTTATCGAGGATTTAATCGAGCGCTTGACCACATTGGCGCAGGGCGAGGTCGATGTTCCCATGCTGGCACGCACCCATGGTCAGGCGGCGACGCCCACCACTATGGGTAAAGAATTAGCCAACGTCGTTCATCGTTTAGGCCAGGCTAAAAGTAATCTCGATGCGGTAAAAATAACGGCGAAGATAAACGGTGCGGTAGGCAACTTTAACGCCCATCTTGCCGCTTACCCGGATGTCGATTGGCCGGCCTTGGCGCAATCCTTGGTCGAATCACTGGGTCTTGACTATCACCCCATGACTACCCAAATCGAACCCCACGATCATATCGCTGAAGTTTGTCACGCCCTGATGCGGCTCAACACTGTGTTGATCGATTTGAACCGGGACTTGTGGGCGTATATTGCCATTGGATACTTCAAACAACAGGTAGTGGCGACGGAAACCGGCTCCTCCACAATGCCGCACAAGGTGAATCCGATCGACTTCGAAAACGCGGAAGGTAATCTGGGCGTAGCGAATGCACTACTGGGTCATCTTGCCGAAAAATTACCCATTAGCCGTTGGCAACGGGATCTCAGTGATTCCACCGCTATACGTAATCTCGGCATTGCATTGGGCTATTGTCTGGTTGCCTATCGTTCGACCATACGCGGGCTGGGCAAACTCGAAATCGACGCGGCACGTATAAAACAAGACCTCGACAATGCATGGGAAGTATTGGCCGAGGCTGTGCAAACCGTGATGCGGCGTTACAACGTACCGGAGCCTTATGAAAAACTTAGGGCGCTCACGCGTGGCAAAGCAGGTATTACCCAGGCCAGTCTGCAATCTTTTATTAATGACCTGGACATCCCTGACCAAGCCAAGCAACGTTTGTTGCAATTGACTCCAGCTAGTTACATTGGCAACGCGGCGGATGCGGCCACACGCACGTTAACCGCCGCAACGAAAAAGTAGAAAACTTATTGAGCCAGGTTCGCGTCTCTAAACTGCTGGCCGAACGCGGCATTTGTTCACGGCGGGAGGCGGATACATTTATCGAGCGTGGCTGGGTGTTTATCGACGGCAAACCCGTTATCCTGGGCGAGAAAACCGATCCTCGCCAGGCCATCGAGCTTGATCCCCGCGCTGAGCGTCAGCAAGAACGCCGTATTACCGTATTGCTCAACAAACCGGTGGGCTATGTTTCAGGCCAGGCTGAAAAATCTTACAAACCTGCAACAGTACTGATAACAAAAGAAAATTGCACCAACGCTAGGGCTTGGCCTAACACATCAAAAAGTGTCTTGCATGGCTTAGCGCCGGCAGGACGTTTGGACATCGACTCACAGGGTTTGCTGGTACTCACGCAAGACGGTCGCATTGCGCGCAACCTGATAGGTCCTGATAGCGAAATCGAAAAAGAATACGTCGTTCGTGTCAGTGGAAATGTTACTGAAGAAAAACTGAAGTTGTTGCAGCACGGGTTATCACTGGACGGCCGGAAGTTGAAACCGGCTGAAGTTAACGAGACTAAACCGGGTGTGCTGCGTTTCGTTTTGCGTGAAGGACGCAAAAGGCAGATTCGCCGCATGTGCGAGCAAGTCGAGTTGCAAGTTATGTTTCTTAAGCGCATTCGTATAGGGAACATTAAACTCGGCCGGCTACCATTGGGGAAATGGCGGTTTTTGCGAAACGACGAACAGTTTTAGGCAGCAAGTGTACGACGTTTACCAACTGCTAAAACCGTTGCTATTTCGACTGGACGCGGAAGCTAGCCACAATTTGACTTTGGTTATGTTATCCCACGCATCGAAGTCAAACTTTTTATGCAAGTTCGTCGAAAGCCATTGGGGTTGTCATGTTCCGCACATCCCGCTGAACATCATGGGCATCGATTTGCCGAATCCCATCGGCCTGGCCGCCGGTCTGGACAAAAACGCCTCGGCGATGAACGCCTTCGCGGTTATGGGCTTCGGCTGGCTGGAAGTGGGTACGATCACGCCGCTACCGCAACCGGGCAACCCTAAAAAACGCATGTTTCGGGTTACCAATCAAGAAGCTATTATTAACCGTATGGGTTTCAATAGCGAAGGCTTGGAAATTTTCTTGCGTAATCTGAAACAAAAGAATGCACAAATACCTATCGGCGTTAATATCGGAAAAAATGCAAAAACGCCATTGGAAAAGGCCGCAGAAGATTATGTTGCCTGCTTAGAGACGGTGTACAACCAGGCAAACTACGTCACTATTAACATCTCATCACCAAACACAAAAGACTTGCGCGAATTACAGAAAGACGATCAACTGAATGATTTGCTGGATAAAATTAAAAAAAAACGCGACGCGCTGAGCGATGCTAACCGACATTCGTTGCCGATTGCGTTGAAAATTGCGCCCGACCTCAACGAGGAGCAAATCGAGATCATTGCGCAACTGGTAGCGTATCACCAATTAGACGCGGTCATTGCCACCAATACAACCATACAACGACCACAAATGAAGCACCTTGCCCTAGCCGGTGAAAACGGTGGATTGAGTGGCGCACCATTGCAAGCATTGTCGAACGAAGTTATTCGCCATCTGCGCAAAACACTGAATGCGAAAATACCCATTATCGGCGTTGGTGGCATCCTGTCCGCTGATGATGCATGGAAAAAAATTGAGGCGGGTGCGAGCGCTGTTCAAATTTATACCGGACTCATTTATCACGGTCCTCAATTAATCATGGATATTGCCGAACGTTTTGCTTATGAAGTACGCAAACACAAGGTACATAGCTTTAGCTCCTTATTGGAAATAGTTCACTCTTACTGAACCACTTTGCACCACCAAATAGAGCGATTGTTGGCGGGCATGGCAAGATCGCCGTTCAATAACAACGATTGTTTTTGAGCCAATTCGTTCACAGCGTCAAAATCACGAATGCCGCTTTCAGGATCACGTGCTTTTAGCCATCGATCGAATTGTTCGTTGCTAGGTTCCAGTGCGCGATGAGCATAACGGTACGGGCCATAGGCATAAAACAGACCCCCTTTGTCAAGTATCTCCCCTGCACCTTTGAATAACTTCTCTACGCACCGCCAGGAAACGATATGAATCGTATTGATGCAAACAATGGCATCGGCGCTTACCAATGGCCAAGTGTCCGAGAGTAAATCAAGTTCTAACGGCTCGTTGATATTATCTGCCTTTGCTTCGTTGCGCCACGCGTGAATGCTTTGCAGATTTTCCGGCAAATCGGTCGGTTGCCAGGTAAGTTGTGGAAAGCGCTCGGCGAAATAGGTGACATGTTGACCGGTGCCACTACCGATTTCGAGCACCAAACCTTTTCTCGGCAGGATATTATGCAATGTTGAAAGAATCGGGTCTTTGTTGCGCTCGCAGGCAGGTGAAAATTGTTTCATCGGTTTGCCGGTTTAAAGAGGATAGAATATGCTTTTTAGCATAACTCAAATAACTGGACCCTAACTCACTTAGGAAACCCAACAATGGAATACCGGCAACTCGGCCACACCGATATTAAAGTGAGCGTGATTTGTCTTGGCACCATGACATTCGGCGAACAGAATACTGAAAGTGAAGGCCATGGGCAGTTAGATATGGCATTTGACCATGGCGTTAATTTTATCGACACCGCTGAAATGTATGCGGTGCCCGCCCGTGCGCAAACCTATGGCGAAACCGAACGTATTATTGGAACCTGGCTGAAGAACCGAGGAAAACGCGATGATGTCATCATTGCCACCAAAGTGGCCGGCCCTTCTCCCATGAAACATATTCGCGGTGGTAAGTCAAAATTGGATCGAACAAATATTACGCAAGCGATTGACGGTAGCCTGCGACGTTTACAAACCGACTATATCGATCTTTATCAAGTTCATTGGCCCTCGCGCAAGGCTAACTATTTCAGCAAACTAGGCTATGTTCACGACGAAAAAGACCAATGGATACCCATAGCGGAAACTTTCAATGCGCTAACCGAATGCACGGAAACCGGGAAAATCAGATACATTGGCGTATCCAACGAGACCCCTTGGGGCGTTATGCAATATCTCAACCAGGCACAAACAGACACCCAACGCATCGTCAGTATTCAGAATCCGTATAACCTGCTGAACCGAACATTTGAAATTGGTCTAGCCGAAATCGCACATCGCGAGTCGGTGGGATTACTAGCGTATTCGCCACTAGGGTTCGGCACCTTGACCGGCAAGTATTTAGACAACCAATGGCCGGAGCAAGCGCGTTTGACGCGCTTTAAGGAGTTTAAACGTTATTTGACCGAACGTGGACGGCAAGCCACCCGTAGCTATGTCGAACTGGCCAAAAAACACGGACTCAATCCTGCGCAAATGGCCCTTGCTTATGTCAATAGCCGGCGGTTTTTAACCAGTAACATCATCGGCGCTACCACGCGCGAACAGCTCCTAGAAAACTTGCAAAGCACCGATTTAAAACTCGATGACTCGATACTGGAGGAGATCGAACAAATCCATACGGCTAATCCCAATCCTTGTCCGTAATACCCACCGCTAAACCGGAATGCGGGTTTTAATTCTCGGCCAAGGCAAGAGCGGTACCACCGCCTTGCTCTACGCATTGCACGACGCCTTAAATCGCACGACCGATCGCGAGCACACTGTAATATTCGAACCACCCGACCTTAAGACTGTCGGCCGTTTCACTAAAGACATTATCGTTAAGAAATTAATTGGCACTGTCAAAGAGCACGAATACAGAATATTCAAGCAATTCAACCGGGTTGTCTGGATAGAGCGTGATCCACGCGATGTCGTTATCAGCCGGTTTTTGTATAACTTCCGTCACCGGCCATTAAGCAAAAATCCCGGGCAACTCGAAGTCATGTTGAATTTGCTACGTAAAAAAGAAACCGATCCTGCGTCAGTCGGTTTCTGCGAGTTGATTGAAACCGGCAAACAATTTGACGGCGTGGATGTTATTGCCAGCACCGAAATCGATCAACAAATAGCGCGTGAAATATGGAATCAATTAAAAAAACCACCCATCGTCGTACGTTACGAAGATTTTGTTTCGGGCAGTACTTCAGAGTTGGAACAAATTTTTGGCGTGCCCATAAACGCAAATGTGGATATTCCGCCACCACGTAATCGCGTGGTTCGCACTAAAGGAACCGGCGACTGGCAAAACTGGTTTACCCAAAAAGACGTCGAATTGCTTAAGCCTCGTCTAAAACCGATTGCGACAGAGCCGTACGATTGGGATACTTGGACACCTCACCGTGCTCCCATGATTGATGCAGCGCTTTCTTCCAAATATATAGTCACACTACTAGCAAACAAGTAATGGCTTCTTATCTTCAGTAGTATACGATTTGGCATAGAAGTCATACTCCTCCCAGGTCCTATGGACGCAAATAGCGGTCTCACAAATAGTTTTGTCCAAGACCTCGGTTATTGATTGTCTGAATTAAACCAAAACGTATCCGGCCGGTAGATGCCGAAATAAGAGCTGGGTTCCCACGAATAGATGCCTTCTTTAGGCACATTGCGTAAATCGTTGCTGACAACGACCGGTTGACGTGCACCACAGATTACTCCAACGCTAAAGACTTGATCGCTGTGTATGTCGAGGATTTCCCGCCATACTTTTGCGCGTTCATCGCTGGAAGCCGCAGTTCGCCAATAGTTGTTTAATTCGCCAAGCCGCACGACATTTTCCATGTCCGGTGCCTCCCCGGCATCGCCACCGGTTTCGTAAAACTGCCCCCACTTGGGCCACTGCAATTGATTTTGTGTCGTGGGTGCAAATTCATGGGGACTCATGTCGGCGTTGGCGATACCGTTGTCCACGCCGGACCACACCGACATCATGGCCTCACCTGAAAAGACACGATTACGAAAGACTTCCCGTTGCGACGGTTTGGTGTATAGCTTGATTCCGACATCCAACCAACTATCGTGGATCAACTCAAGTACATCTGTTTCTTCCGTGCTTTCGCCGGCTGTGTGCACCACTACTTCCAGCGGTTTACCATCCGGGCGCAAACGCACACCACGGTTATCGCGTTCGGTCAATCCAAGCTCATCCAAATATTGATTCGCTGCGTCAGGATCATAAGTCGCCCACTTGGTTTGGTACTCGGGCTTCGCCAAAGGACTATCGGGTAACAAAGTGTTGTTACTCTCAAATACTAAACCGTAGTAGATCACCTGATTCACTTCGTGGCGATTCACAGCCAGCGACAAAGCGCGCCGGAAACGTACATCTCTAACCAATTCACGCCACACCGGGTCGTTGCTATTGAAGTTCGGATACAAGGCAATCTGCGCACCAGTTGCCTTTTTCCATAGATGTACGGTGAAGTTATTTTGCGTCTCCCCGGCTTTCAGAAATGTGTAGTTATCTAATCGTAGATAGCGGGCTTGCAAATCCGATTCACCAGCACCGGTTTTCGCCGGTATCAAGTCCGGACTCACAATATTAATCACAACACGGTCGATATACGGCAATTGGCGTCCGTCAGGATCGACCCTGTGATAGTAAGGGTTGCGCACGAATACGAAACGGTCCGACGGTGGCGCTACCGTATTCACCCAGGGTTGTAAGGAAGGCAAATCGGGGTTGTCCTGCTTATATTGCTTGTCCTTTTTGTGATGCAACCCGACCCAGTTCCGTGAACCTATCTCTTCCACCAAAGCGTTGAGTTTTTCACTTTCCACATAACTTGCGTGAAACTGCTTTAAGTAATGGGCCGGACTGTAAATGTATAGCGGTCGTGGAGCAGCAAGGGCGGGTAAAAAATAGGGATTGGGTTGCGACCAGGAATAGCGGACGGTCAGTTCATCAGGAAATTCGACCTTGGGTAATTCATCACCAACACGCAAGGCCTTGGGTGGACCAAACGGTGATAGTTCTTCGTTGTTGGCGATATCTTCCCAGTAGTAGCGAAAGTCCTCAGAGGTAAATGGATGACCATCCGACCATTTATGTTCCGGGCGCAAATGCAGGGTAAATTCACGATCGTCGACGACATCGATGTTCTCCAGCAAATCCGGAAGGAATTCCAAATTTCGATCAAAACCCACCAAACGCGCATAGCCATAAACCGTCATCATGCGTATGTCTTTGGACTTACCCATTAACATTCGCAAATCACCACCGTATTCGCCCGGTGTTTGATCGGCATGATCGAACGGCAGAATAAACGGCGTCTTTGGCAACCTTTCACTCACGGGTGGCAACACACCATCGCTGACCTGTTGTTGGAAATAGGGAACTTCCGGTGGTTGCAGGGCAAATGCAACGCGAGTAAAAAGCCCTAATATTATTAACGCTAATGCGCCTGATATTTTTTTTTGTTGGGCTGCCATTAAAACAGTGTCATATACAGGATCGGTAATAGTGCTGGAACGATGATTTGTAATACTAGGTGCAGGTATTTTTCGATTCGAAAACCACGAATCGGCGCAAGAAATAGGGCGTATCCACATCGTTATTGGAACTAATATCCATGTCAATTTGCAACACCATTTGTGCCCGTGTGCGATGGTAGATAGCTTCGAAATTATCCACCCCGTTGCGCCAATCAGTGGCGTACTCCAGCACGGTGACGGACGCATTGTCAATCAATGAAATCAGTTTGTTCCATTCCCGTTCTCGCTGAATGGTGTCCTCGCTAAAGTGTTTTATCGAACAACCCAGAATGACCAGTCCATAGTTCTTGTTCTCGAGATCAAAATCCCAACTCTGAAATTCCTCACTAACGTGGCGTATGTGACACGACTTCCCGTGTAATTTGTCCATCGAGTATTCCTGCATTTTGGGGTCCAGTACTAAAATGCTACGGGGCACGTGGGTCAAAAAATCCGTGATTGGAGTAGAACGCCCGCCAATTTCAATAATGTGGTCGCACCGTCGAACATAGTACGCCGCGAGCACGTAACGACTTTGCGCAGCCGGTGTCAGCAGATAGGCGATATCTGATTTAACATAGGAGTCAACATTTTCGGCGGCGTTGTCCGTCGATTTCATGGTGAAATCTGCCCGCCCATCGTTGCTTAATTTATGTTTGTTTTAGGAAGATACCGTCCTTGTGAAAACTCACCTAATACCGTATCCACCAGCGGATGGTTAATGGGTGAATTTTTTTTGTCCGCCTCTAGGTGGCGCTCAGCGATATATGTCTGATGAGTCGCATTGTCCACTAAAACATGATACCAAGGTTTATTTTTTGGTGGACGTGATCGCGCGACCTGTTCATACCATTCATCGCTACCCTGGAAACACGCATCGACATCGATAATCACACCACGATAGTCGAATTTCTTATGACGTACCAACTGGCCGATAGAAAAAAGCGCTTGTGGATTGTGTGGTTTATTACCCGAAACGGGTTGTTTTCGATAGACCCGCCCGGTGATTTTCATGCTAACAGTTGTCGCAGTAACGTCACCGCTGGTTGAAAGTAATGATCGATCAACATCACTGCAAAAAGAATGGCCAAATATTGAATAGAGTAGCCGAAAGTTTTTCTGGCCAAGGCATCAGAGTAATCGAAATATAGACGCACCGCGTAATACAGAAACCCGGCGTTAAGCACCAACGAACCGGATAAATACAGCCAACCGGACATATGGGTCGCGAAAGGCATGATGCTGACCGCGGTCAATAAGACGGTGTATAACAAAATGTGCAGCCGGGTGAACTTTGCACCATGGGTGACCGGCAGCATGGGCACACCGGCTTTAGCGTACTCTTCATGACGGTATAATGCCAAGGCCCAAAAATGCGGTGGTGTCCAGCAAAACACAATTAAAAACAACAACAAGGCATTTGAAGAAACACTGCCCGTGACCGCCACCCAGCCCAACACAGGCGGCATGGCCCCTGACGCGCCACCGATAACAATATTCTGTGGGGTCGCATGTTTCAGAAAGACGGTATAAATCACCGCGTATCCCACCAGTGAAAAAAAAGTCAGAATCGCGGTCAGTGTGTTCACCCACGCCACCAATATGATCATTGAAACTACCGCTAAACCAATGGCGAACAGGAATGCCTGGGTGCGATTCAAATGTCCCGTAGGCAATGGCCGGTTTTGGGTACGCACCATCTTGGCATCGAGATCGACATCCAAAAGATGATTGATAGCCGCACCGGATGCGGCCGCCAGACCGATACCCAGGGTACCCAGAATGAGTACGGACAAGGGCACCATACCCGGCGTCGCTAGAAACATACCCACAATCGCCGTGAACATGATCAGCGCAACCACCCGGGGTTTGGTCAACCGGTAATATTGACCGAGTTGATCCGACCAGCGAATCGTTGATTGATTAGCGGTAGCGGCCTGTGCTTTCAATTAAAGTTCCTTATAAAAACTGGTTAGCCAATCTGTGACACTTTCAACAAATGTTTAAGGTCTTTAAGCACGTCACGTGGATCCAACTGCGGCGAAAAACTCATCATCAAATTGTTCAACGGGTCGACCAGATAGAATCGGCCACTGGTACTAAAAGGTTCGTCCAATTCAGTTATGAATTGACTCGCTACCGCATCTACTTCCGCTGTGGAGCCGGTCAACACCAACATGCTCGGGAGGCTGTCGTTGATCGCGGCCGCTACGGACTCTCGTGGTGTGCGCACTATCAATACGGTACGCACCCGGTACGTGTTCTTGCCCTGACCCAGGCGGACCTGACGCATATTATACAAGCTTTGCTGGCAACGCTCGGTACAGTCACCTGGATCAAAATACACCAACGTCCACTTTGGTTCTGATACATGCAAATCGAACGGCTTTCCGTCTAAAGTAGCCAGTCGGATGGATTGCAGCACGCGGGGCGGCTGAACCAAGTCGCCATGATTCCCAAATCCGGACGGACGCCAGAAGGACCAAAATAAAAGAGCGAAAACGATGGGCGCGGCAAATGCCAGCACCACCATGATTAGGGTCCTGCGCCCACGCGATGTCTGTGGCTCAACGATATTTTCCATTGTTGACATTATCTTTGCGTCCCGCGTCGAACTCGAATAGCAAACACAATCCAAATGATCGCTAACAATATAGCTAAGGAAAACCACTGAAACGCATAAGCGCGGTGGCGTTGGATCCACGTATCGTCGTAACTTAACCAGTTGCGCACGAAGCCGCTTGCAGTGGATTCGACGTCAAGTTCGATGACCAGGGGATAAATCGAAAACGGTAAGTGCGCCTGTATCTTATTTAAATCCAGGTGCTGCCATCGGGTTTGCCATTCGTTCACACTCTCATCCGCTTTTTCCAATGTGAAATAGTCCTGTGACGGTAGCACAGCACGGCCCCGGAATTGCATTGCTTCTCGTGGCGTTTCCACGGTTGGTAAGGACTCCCGGCTCTCGCCCCATGGAATCCAGCCGCGATTGACTAACACGTGTTTGTCAGTGGATAAAATCTTGACCGGTGTGATCACATGATAACCGGCCTGGCCCTGATGAATTTGATTGTCTAACAGGATTTGATATTCAGGCTCGTAAACACCTTTGAAAGCGAAACGGGAGAACTCAATACTGGATAGGTCGTTAATCTCTTCGGGCAGACTTTTTACCGGCTGCTGACTTCTATGTATCACCTTGTTTTTTGTTTCCAGTTTTTGTGCGGCCCTACCCAATTGCCAAAAACCCATAGCGATGAATGCGGGAAACAAAACGATCGACACGATGATGGGAACGATTCGTTTCACATTGGCATCCGCGCTTACAAATCATTCTGATATGATGGGGGTGTTTTTACTAAACAATGATATCGCACGTGATCGCGAAATTATTCTTGACGCTGCTACTAGTAGCCATGGTTGCCAGTTTGTTTTCAGCCCTTTGGTTTATGCTAAAAGACCGTGGTCAAGGCACCCGTACGGTCAGGGCACTTACTTGGCGTGTCGGAATCTGGTTTGTCCTATTCGCACTACTTGGAATCGGCGTTTACACAGGCTGGATAGAACCCAGCAGAACCTTGGATCCCACACACCACTCGCAAAAAGATTAGTTTGTAGGTGCAACTTACAGACTACCGAATTCTTTTTGGCATCCCCTTTAAAGTATATAGACAAAAAAGAACAAACCCACCCAAACCGTATCGACAAAGTGCCAGTACCAGGCACCCGCTTCAAACGCGAAATGATGTTCCGGGCGAAAATGACCGATGATACAACGGATCAAAATAACGCTGAGTATGATAGCCCCAATAGTGACATGCAGGCCGTGAAAACCGGTTAGCATGAAAAACGTTGCGCCGTAAATGCCCGTGCCTAAGGTTAATCCCAAGTGCCGGTAGGCCTCTATGTACTCACCTGCCTGGAAATAAACAAATAGAAATCCCAACGCGACGGTCACCGCCAGCCAGAAAATCAGTAGACCGCGTTTATTAGCTTTAAGCGCCCAGTGCGCGATGGTGACGGTGACACTGGAAGAGAGCAAGATCGCCGTATTTAGAAACGGAATTTTCCAAGGTGCGATGGTAGAAAATTCAACCGCCGGATCGATGTGCTCCAACTGTTCTCCGGCAAACCGTTGCCCTTCGGGTCCGGCGGTCGGCCACGTACCATCATAACCCGGCCACAATAACTCGGTCTCCGCTAACCAGGGCACGGCATAGTTACGTACATAAAACAATGCGCCAAAAAACGCGCCGAAAAACATCACTTCAGAAAATATGAACCAACCCATGCCCATGCGGAAAGACACGTCGACATCTCGATTGTATATGCCGCCCTCGCTTTCGCGCACCACGGTAGCGAACCAACCGAACATCATATAGGCCATAATCACTACCCCTGCTATCATGATCCATGATCCTAGGGACGCGTTGTTTAAGAACATTGCAAACCCCAATAACAGAGTAAACAAACCGATGGATGCGGTTATCGGCCAGTTACTGCCATGGGGAACGTAATAGCGATTGGCTGCTTCGCTCATAATTGCCTCGTTATCGTAAATTTTTATTCGTCTAGTTTGTTAAGAACTGTCTTTCTCGTGTCCTGCTGCATCAAAAAAAGCGTAAGACAAGGTGATTGTATTCACTTGTTGTGGCAAATTGCTGTCAACCACAAAACGTACCGGCATTTCACGCGACTCACCGGGCTCCAATACCTGGTTGGTAAAGCAAAAACATTCCGTCTTATTGAAATAACGCGAGGACTCCTGCGGGGTGACACTGGGAATGGCCTGACCGACCATACGCTGATTGGTCGTATTGCGCACAAAATAACTGACTTCTGATACTTCGCCGGGATGTACATGCATTTTGGTCACCATGGGCCTGAATTCCCACGGTAACGAACCACTGGCATTTCCTGTGAATTCCACCGTTACCCAACGTTCGCTGTCCGGCTCCGACAAATTCGCCGCTTCGGCAGACACCACACCGGTATTGTTGAGACCCACACCGGTCAATTCGCAGAACAGGTTATACAGCGGCGGCAACGCCAAAAAACAAAATGCAAGCATCGCTAAAGCAGCCATGCTCAACCCCGCAACCAGGCGACGATTCGATTTCGCCGGATTCGTGCTCACTTTCACTGAGTGCTTTCCCACACGGCAAAAATAAATAACGAAAAGGCAATACCGCCCAAAATCAACGCTAACCGAATATTGGCGCCACGGCGTTTACTGTCGTCATCCAAAACGGGCATCTGTGTTAAGGAATACTCAGGAATGTGCGTCCGCAGCGGTTATTTGCGGTGGGGTTTCAAAGGTATGGTGTGGTGGGGGCGACGGCAATGTCCACTCCAAACCATGTGCGCCATCCCAAACTCTATCGGTTGCTTTTTCACCACCTTTAACGGTTTGATAAACGATATACACAAATAACAGTTGCGAAAGTCCCAAACCGAACGCACCGATACTGGAAATCATATTGAACTCGGTAAATTGCAATGCATAGTCGGGGATACGCCGTGGCATACCGGCTAAACCAAGAAAATGTTGTGGGAAAAACGTGATATTAAAAAAGATAGTGGTCAACCAGAAATGTAATTTGCCCAATTTTTCGTCATACATGTGACCGGTCCATTTCGGCAGCCAGTAATAAGCACCACCCATCATGGCCATCACGGAACCCGAAAACAACACGTAATGAAAATGCGCGACCACAAAATAGGTGTCGTGATATTGAAAGTCCGCTGGGGTAATAGCCAACATCAATCCCGAGAATCCACCAATAGTAAACAAACAAACCACTGCAACAGCGAACAACATGGGTGTTTCAAAGGTCATCGAGCCACGCCACATAGTGCTGACCCAGTTAAACACCTTTACGCCGGTGGGAATGGCAATCAACATGGTCGCGTACATAAAGTACAACTCCCCCGTTAACGGCATACCCACAGTAAACATGTGATGGGCCCAGACAATAAATGACAGGAATGCGATGGCTGCCGTCGCGAACACCATGGACTCATAGCCAAAGAGCGGCTTGCGGGCAAAGGTTGGGATGATCTGCGAGATCACACCGAAGGCCGGCAAAATCATAATGTACACCTCGGGATGCCCGAAGAACCAAAAGATGTGTTGAAACAGGACAGGGTCACCACCACCCGCCGGATTAAAAAACGCTGTACCGAAGTGCCTATCGGTCAACAACATGGTTACCGCCCCTGCAAACACCGGCATTACCGCAATTAATAGAAATGCGGTAATCAACCAGGTCCAAACGAACAGCGGCAACTTCATCAAAGTCATGCCCGGGGCGCGCATGTTCATGATAGTAACGATGATATTAATCGCGCCGAGTATGGACGAAACACCCAACATGTGAACCGCAAAAATGGTGAAATCCATCCCCATTCCCGTTTGAATCGATAACGGCGCATACAGTGTCCACCCGGCGGCGGGCCCCCCACTACCGATCCCAAACCAACTCGCCACTAACGGTATCATTAGCAGGGTCGCGGCGAACGGTAAAATCCAAAAACTAAAATTGTTCAAACGCGGCAATGCCATATCCGGCGCACCAATCATCATTGGAATTTGCCAATTAGCAAATCCGACAAAACCCGGCATGACCGCGCCAAAAACCATGACTAGCGCATGCATGGTAGTCATCTGATTAAAAAAATGTGGATTGAACGCCAATCCGGGTTGCATCAACTCGAAACGAATGAACATCGCCATCAAACCACCGACTAAGAACATCAGCAGCGAAAACACCAAATACAACGTACCGATGTCTTTATGATTAGTCGTCGTTACCCACCGCATCAAACCATGAGCGTGGTGTTCGTCGTGATGAGCTGTTTCAGCGGTTGCCATTCTTATGTGTCTCCTGAAGCTAGAATTCTTTTACGTGAAAATACGAAACTACCGCTTAGCGGCGATATCTGCCGGCTGCACCACATCGCCCGTGTCATTACCAAACGCATTACGCTGATAAGTAATCACAGCGGCGAGCTCAGCATCACTTAACTGATTTTTAAATGCCTGCATGGCGGTGCCGGATTTCCCATTGGCTACGATGTCGATGTGTTCACTCACCGGGCCGGTGGCTATGGCGCTACCCGCGATAGCCGGGAATGCGCCTGGCAACCCTTCTCCATTGGCGCCATGACAGGTCGCGCATTGCGCATGGACTTCCTTGCCCTGCTGCATCAGTTCATCAAGAGTCAATTCGCCACCGGACTGCGACTCTTCGGTCTCAGCAGTTGCCACCTGCATTGTATCCGTTTGCGTAGCGGTATCCGCAGCCGCGACGTCGGTGTCGGTACGTTCCTGCACCCATGCTTGGAAATCACTCTCCGCTAATACATCGACGACTATCGGCATGAATCCGTGATCCTTACCGCATAATTCCGCGCATTGACCCCGATAGACCCCAGGTTCATCCACTTTCATCCAAGCTTCATTAATGTATCCCGGGATAGCATCTTTTTTCACCCCAAAGGCGGGCACCCACCAAGCGTGAATAACATCGTTAGCCGTGAGCAGCAAACGCACCTTCTTGCCCGCGGGTATCACCAAGTGGTTGTCCACTTCCAATAGATAGTTCTCACCCTTAGCGTCTTGGTTTTCGATTTGTACACGGGGGGTACTTAAATTGCTGTAAAAGTTGATTCCTTGATCCAGATATTCATACTGCCACTTCCATTGATAAGCCGTCGCTTTGATTGTCAACTCGGCCTGAGTGGAATCTTCCATTTTGATAAGGGCCTTAGTGGAAGGAATGGCCATACCTATTAAGATCAAGGTTGGAATAACGGTCCATACGACTTCCAGCTTGGTATTGTGATGAAATTGAGCTGCGACCGCGCCCTTGCTTTTTCTATGCTTATACAGGGAATAAAACATCGCCCCGAATACAACAATGAAAATAACAAGACACACCAACATAATTCTGTTGTGCAGACCCATGATAGTTTCCGCGACGTCAGTGGCTGGTGGCTGTAGGTTTAAACCCCACTCGGCATGGGCGGTGCTGTAAAACATTATTGTAGCCGGCGTGGTGATCCAAGCCAGCGTGTTTCGAATAGTGCGCATCTACGCAAATCTCCTAACTTTTATAAATCTTTTTATGGGACGATCTGTCGCGTCCTCAATTGAGCGCGTAATAATACCGCGCTTTGACTGCTATTTTTAGTCGTTTCGCTAAATCTTGTCTCGCCGGTTCGGTCATACAGCGCCCCACTTCCACATGTTTACCATGCGACCCGATCTTCAAATGCGACGGGTGTAGCCGGGATCGACCCGGTTCGAGTCGCACTTGGGTCCAATAACGCTGATACCGATACTCTTTATCATAGCGCGCCGATAATTTTCGCAACCGAACAGTGTCTTTATCGACCGATAACATTTCGCAATAACGTGCACCACGCATCACTAGAACAAAACACGATGCGAGCAATGCGACTTCCAGGCCCGCAAACGGCAGTACCGGCCATGCTCCTGCTATCGAGAAACCAATTCCCACGACCAGGGGCGGTACACTCAATACGGCCACAACCAACCCGGCCCGAATGGGTGTCAAACAGCAATTTGGCCGAATGACAAGCGAAAGTATGGGTTGTTCCAACGAGATATCCGCGATCGGTGGATTTTTAGCATAGGCAAGGTATCACACGGATACAAAACATCGCAACATCATTGAATCTGGCGTGGGATGAAGCTGGAAATCCTTTGGCGGAACTTGTTCTGCCTTATTAAGACTTTAAAAAGTAACCGGCAATCTTACGAACAGCGAAACTGTTGTCGCCGCGAGGGCGTGTCTCCCACAACAATACTAATGCGGTCTCAAGCAAAGGCGATCTCGGCGCGCGACGACACGGAGCTATGATCATCGTGAGTCCCTTCGACTCCGCTCAGCGCAGGCTCCGCGAAGAATCCAGTCATACGCATCGATTTTCTGGATTCTTCAGTCGCCAGATCTCTTTCAGCGCGGCAAGAAACACATTCCAAGTCATTTTAAGCGTGTGTCCCGCAGCAACGATTCAAGCGGCACCGACGCGGTCGTGATATCCTGCTCCCGCGGCGTCCAAGCATGTCCATAGATCACCTCGTAAGTCAGCGGAATGCGGTTGTCTTCGTCCCGAAACGTATCCAAAGTGTCGCGAAAGGCAGCGAATCGCTGCTTACCCGTCAGACTTCGGCGACGGGATGGGTGGATATTGACAGTGCCGCTGTTCTTGAGATCTGCGAATAACGCATCGGTTGACGGATAGGTGACGGTCACTCGATCCACATCAACGATGGGCTCGGCGAATCCCGTACGCAGGAGCGCATCGCCAATGTCGTGCATATCGTAGAAATCATGAACATGCTGTCGCTCGTCCATGCGTGCCCATGCTTCGCGTAACTCGATAAGTGTATCCGGGCCAAATGTACTAAACATCAAGGCGCCAGCCGGCCGCATCAGACGGCGAAATTCGGTCAACACAGCAGCGACATCGCACCAAGGCAACATCAAATTTGAAACAATCAGATCGAACTGATTGTCGGCAAACGGAAGTTGTAATGAATTCGCCTTGATAAATTGCATGCAACCAATGCCCTCCCGTCGCGAGGCTACTTGCAGCATTTTCGACGACAAATCGATACCACTAATCATGGCGTTTGGATAACGTTGTACCAATTCCAGGGAGCAGATACCGGTTCCGCATCCAGCATCCAGAATGTGTATCGGCAAAGCCTTCAAAAGATCCAGACGCGACAGCAATTCACTCCCGACACTGCGATCCAAAGCAGCCGCGTTGCCATAGGTGTCCGCCGCGTTGTCGAACACGTATTGGATATCGTTTCTTTTAGCACCCAAAACAGCGTTCACAACATGAACAACAGATCTCCATTATCGGAATGGTAAATTTTGTTGGATGGAGTGGGATACAGAATAATGTTTCTTTGTAATAATTACTCGCCATGGGAGTAAAGCTAAGGACGAGTAGCACCAACGTATTATCGCGCCAAGCAATAGACTGGGTTTTTCCACGTTTTTGCATCATCTGTGGAGATTCATCTTCGGAAAATACTGATATTTGCAGCGAATGTAGTAAAAGTATTCCGATTATTAATAGTTATTGCCCCATATGTGGGGTTAAATCCAAACAAAATATAGTTTGTGGAACGTGCCAAAAGCAACCACCACATTTCGACCAAACATACGCTGGATTTGACTACACCACCCCTATTGATCATTTCATTAAGCGGCTTAAATACAGCAAACAACTTGAATTCGCACGAATTTTGGGGGAAATGTTTTCACATCGACTAGCCTCGACAGAGACGCCCATCCCTGAAACAGTAATTCCTGTACCCTTACACAAAGAGCGTTTACGAGAGAGAGGATTTAATCAGTCGCTGGAAATCGCCCGAAGCGTTGCAAAGCAGCTTGGTATTGCCATCGACTATAAATCTGTTGGCCGTGTTAAACCGACACCACCGCAAACCGAATTACCGTTTAAAAAACGCCGGGCCAATGTTCGCAATGCCTTTAAAATCATTAAATCCATCAAGGGTCAACACGTGGCCATCATTGACGATGTCATGACTACCGGTAGCACGGCCGACGAACTCGCCCGCTGTCTGAAACAATCCGGCGTAAGACGCGTTGATGTGTGGACAGTGGCAAGAGTAGGCTCCGGTAATTAATAGGACGCTAATTCTCAAGTTAGTGAACAGTACTCAAAACGACCATTTAACGCTGACACACTGTTAAACTACCGCTATCGGTCGCAGCCGGCCAACATTCAAACGCGATCGATCAGGTGACAAGGGATACCTAAAAGACAATTCAACCCAACTCTTCGCAAACTTTGAGTGAGAATGACTTATGAGTGAAGCAGCCAAACTCGATGAGTTCGACGACGCTATGGACGAAGCAATGGACGATGAACGTGTGAACAGTCAATGGCAACCACTATACTACTTTAATGTATACCGGTTGGTTCTGGCGGGCATTCTACTAGTCAGCGTCTTAACCAAAGATCGGTTCGGTATTCTCGATTCACGTTTCCCGCTGCTGACGCTTGTTGCGACACTGCTCATCGCGATTAGCTGTATTGTGAATTTTTACACCATCAGCATCGCAAAACCGCGATATATCATTCAGGCCAATTATCAGATTGGCCTGGACATCCTGTTAATTGCGTTATTGATATTCGCAGGCAATGGCGTCAACGCCAGTCTGGTTATTTTACTGATGGTCTCAATAGCCGCCGCTGCGGTATTGCTATCCACTCGGATGACGTTGTTCTATTCCGCTTTTGCCTTCATTCTACTGTTGGCTCAGCAAATATTGGTATCGCTCGGCGATGCCGCATTACTGAACAATGTCCTACGAGTAGGTGTTTTCGGCGCCGCGATTTTGACCGTGGGTTTGGTTATACGAACGGTAGCTCAGCGTATTCAAGTTAAAGGGGCGCAAGCAGAGGCCTTAGCGGAACAGCGTGGTGCTGACATTGAAAGTCTAGATCAAATTAACCGGGGGATTGTTGATCGGCTTGAGTTGGGCGTGTTTTTTATTGATGAAGATAACATTATCCAAACCGTCAACGATAAAACCCGGGAACTATTTGGTACCAACAACAAGTACGAAGGACTCGCACTACCGGGCATTTCGCCGGAGCTGTACGATATGACACGCAAGTACAAAGAAAACCCTGGCGTGCATTTGCAGCAGATACAACCCAAACCGGATGGTCCGGTATTGCAACCCACCATTCAATCCATCGGTCATAACAGAGTCATTTATCTGGAAAATGTCACCGAAACCAACCAGCGCACCGAGGACGCAAAATTAGCGGCACTTGGCCGGTTGGCAGCGGCCATTGCGCACGAAGTACGCAATCCATTAGGCGCCATCAGTCACGCCGAACAACTATTACGCGAATCACCTAATTTTTCTGACGAAGACAAATCGTTACTGCATATCATCGACGAGCAAACCAAGCGCATCAATACCGTTATCGAATCCATCCTAAAACTCAGCCGCTACAGCAGCGGCGATACGGTTTTCGGACTACGCACATGGCTGATCAATTTCCGCGATGCCTTTGTCCATTCAATCGGTCTACCCAAGGCCGCGGTCAAGGTGGACGGGCCCGATGTTAAAGTGAAAATGAATGCCGATCATTTAAATCAAGTGATCACAAACTTATGCGTCAATGCCGTCCGTCACAGCCCGCCGTTTAACGCCCAGCCGGTTATAAAAATGTTGATACGTGTACCCGTTGACGGTTCCAATCCGACGCTGGATGTGATGGACACCGGCGAGGGTATTCCACCCGAAAATGCGGAGATGATTTTCGAACCGTTTTTCACTAGCACACCCGCCGGTATCGGCTTGGGTCTATTCATCGCACGGCAACTGTGCGAGGCAAACAATGCCCGATTGGATCTCGTGCCCAGTCAAGGTGAGACCCGTTTCCGTGTAACACTACCCATCGCGCGGGATGAAGATGAGCTCGACGCCTAATGTTTTAATTGTCGACGACGAACCGCCGATCCGCGATCTGCTGACACTGACGCTGCAGAAAATGCAGATCAACAGCGGCGCGGCGGAATCCGTCACCGCCGCCCGGGAGCTACTGGAAAAAGACCGCTTCGATCTTTGTTTTACCGATATGCAGCTCCCAGACGGCAACGGCATCGAACTAGTAAAACACATCCAACAACGCTACCCCGACATGCCGGTCGCGGTTATTACCGCATATGGCAGCATGGAAACCGCGGTTGAAGCGCTAAAGGCCGGCGCTTTCGACTTCGTTTCCAAACCCATCCATCTGGAAAACCTGCGTAATCTGGTAAACACCGCCTTGAAACTGCGAAAGGTAGATGGGGAAACGGAAGCATTAGAAGAGAACGAAGGCGACCATCAGCTGCTCGGAGACTCGAGTGCAATCCGGGAACTACGTACCTTCATAGATAAGGTATCGCGCAAAGATGCGCCAGTGCACATTCGCGGCGAATCGGGAACCGGTAAAGAATTAGTCGCCCGGTTGATTCACGAAAAGGGGCCGCGCAGAGACGGGCCATTCGTGCCCGTGAACTGTGGCGCCATACCGAGCGAACTCATGGAAAGCGAATTTTTCGGTCATAAAAAAGGCAGTTTTACCGGCGCCGTGACTGACAAGGAAGGTCTGTTTCAGGCCGCTAATCACGGGACACTTTTCCTAGACGAAGTCGCCGATTTACCCCTCACCATGCAAGTCAAATTGCTGCGTGCGATTCAGGAGAGGGCGGTACGGCCGATCGGCAGCACCCAGGAAAAACCGGTAGACGTGCGTTTAGTCAGCGCGACCCATCAAAATCTGGAAAAACTGGTGAAAGATCAGAAATTTCGCCAGGACCTCTATTACCGCATCAACGTTATTGAACTACGCACGCCATCTTTACGCGAACATCCGGCGGACATAAGCATTCTTGCTGGGCATATATTAAAGACATTGGCTGGAAATGGCGCCGCCACGATTACGGACGAGGCGATCACAAAACTCGCCCAATACACTTTCCCTGGCAACGTTCGCGAATTGGAAAATCTTTTGGAGCGAGCCCTAGCCCTATGTGAAAGAAACACTATTACAGAAGTCGATCTGCTCATTCCTACCGTTGAAAATGCGACTGCCGAATTAGCCGAACCCGGTAGCGTATCCATAACAACCGAAACCACGTCAGGCCCGCAACAAGGCGAGTCACTGGATGACTATGTGTCCCGAATCGAACGCGACGCCATCGAAAAAGCCCTTAAAGCCACAAACAATAACAAGACCGAAGCCGCCAAACGCCTCGGCATCAGCTTCCGCTCCCTGCGCTACAAAATCCAAAAATTGGGCATTCGTTAAAATCTACGTCGCTTTCACAAGCATCGTTTCCAACAACAACTAAGGATCTGGTAGGAGCGATCATGATCGCGAATAATATGAACTGGATATTTCAATCGCTCCGCTCCTTCGGTATGACGGCAACTAGGTTCCCAGCCACCTATTCGACTTCACGCCGGGTAGGCTCCGGGAAGCAATCTCGTCTTTCTTGTGGGAGGGGCGCCCTCGCGCGAATCTCTTTCAGGGGTAGGAGCGATCTTGGTCGCGAAAGAGAGGCCGATGTCATTGCGAACGAAGTGAAGCAATCTCATTTCTTTAGCGCCGATCAAATTTCCATCGTTAATTCCAGCTCTCTTACATCTGCCACAAGGCACTAACCGGCAATGCCAGGTAGTTCTTCCCAAAGGATACCGGCTGATCCCCTGTGTACAGTATGATGCCTCGCACGAATTGCTGCCCCACCCCTTCCGACAGCGCGTCAAACCCGGAAAAATCTTTTGGCACCACGGTGGCCGATGCCTTAACTTCCAGACCGACCAAGCGCCCGGCTGCATCCTCCAGTAGAATGTCTACTTCCCTCCCCGCAGTTGTCCGAAAATGATACATATTCACTCGGCGATTCGACCAGCCGATTTGCTTGCGCAATTCATTGACAATAAAGTTCTCAAACAGATGCCCAAGAAGCACCGGCATTCGCTGCAGACTCTCTTGAGTCACACCTGCCAAGTGGGCGGCCAAACCGGAATCGATCAGATGAATTTTGGGCGATTTGATCAAACGCTTACCTAAGTTTGACGACCAAGCCGGCAGCGGTTGAAATAAGAACGTCGCTTGCAAAAGACTTAGATAACGTTTAAGCGTACTGTTGGGTATACCGGAACTGCGGGACAGTTCGGACATATTCAACAGATTTCCGCTACGGGCGGCGAGAAGGGACATCAAACGCGGCATGTCCGTTAGCCCGTCGATGTTCGATAGATCGCGCACATCGCGTTGCAGCAGCGCCGTAATATAAGACGTAAACCACGCCTCTCGTCGTTTTTCGTTGGAACGTTGGACAACCTCCGGAAAAGCGCCCTCTAAAACATTGTCTTTTAGTAGACCAACTGGCTTTCTGACTTGAAACCGGGGCAGCTCTTCTGAAAATACTGCTTCTAAAAAGCGTTCCCGTATACCATTTAACTCTCCTTGGGAGAGTGGCCACAGGGTGAGAATTTCCATACGACCGGCCAATGATTCGGAAATCTGAGGGAGTAATAAAACATTGGCCGATCCCGTCAGGAGATAACGGCCTGGACGGCGGTCGCTATCCACGGATATTTTGATAGCAGGAAACAACTCCGGCTCCTTTTGAACTTCATCAATAACTGCCCGCGGGCCAAGCGCGCTGAGAAACCCTTGTGCATCTGAACGGGCTGCGGCTAGCTGCGTCGCATCGTCCAGGGTGACATAAGGGATAGAGGCAGTATTTGCATAGTTTCTCGCAAGCGTTGTCTTTCCCGTTTGGCGGGCTCCGTTCAGCAGAACAACCGGCGTATCCGTCAACGCCAAGAAAAGCTTACCCTCGATGTTTCGCCTATACATGGCCTTATATTAGCCACTGAGTGGTGAATTTTCCACCATAAAGTGGCTAACATTTTGGTAGTTGGTTTTGAATGCTGATCGCTTTTGTTGGGACCCGCCCTCGCGGCGATCTCTTTCAGGGGTAGGAGCGATCTTGGTCGCGAAAGAGAGGCCGATGTCATTGCGAACGAAGTGAAGCAATCTCGTGTGTAAGTGTTAGTTTAAGATTCAATTGTTTGGCAGAACCCCACACCCCATTAGAGGCTATAATCCAAACAAACCAAAAGCTGTTTACTTTCCAACACTTATGACACAGTTAGACACAATCGACATTTCCTGTCTGATTGACAAATTTCGTCAGAGGCTTATGACCAAAAGTGTCAGATCAAAGGCCAACTTATTGATTTCTCAAAAGTCTGTGAACCCAAAACGCCCAATAGGTGGATCATTAACCTCTTGTAATCATTGAATATTTTATTTTTCTGGATTTTTTTAATCATTTTGGCACGCAGCCTGCATCAACTTAGACGCGTCTCACCGGATTAGAGCATTCTACGGGGATGAATTTAGTCGGTAGAGGAGTTTTATCCGGCGCAACTGAATTTTTAACTTAACTCACTTAGAGGTTATTGAAATGAAACAAAAGGGTTTTACATTGATTGAACTCATGATCGTGGTTGCGATCATCGGTATTTTGGCCGCTATCGCGATTCCGGCGTACCAAGATTACACCATTCGTGCGAAGGTTTCGGAAGGTCTCAATCTTTCTGGCGCCGCGAAGCTAGCTGTTGCGGAGACCTTCTCCTCCAACAACGTATTTCCAACCAATAACACAGAGGCTGGGCTGCCGGCTGCTAACACAATTACCAGTGACTACGTGACTCAGGTCGCCGTTGGAGGGAGTGGTCTGATCACCGTTACGTATAATACCGCCGCTACTAATGGTATTCCTGCGCTTGCCGGTGCTAATACGGTAATGTTACAGCCCGCTACAAATGCTGGTTCGATTGTCTGGGATTGTACTGACGTTGCCGGCACCACCGTGGTAGATCGTTATCTTCCGCCTCAGTGCCGTTAGTAGATTCAGTTAGTAACTAATCTAGATACAAAAAGCCTCCGGTGGTCACATCGGAGGCTTTTTTATTATCTTTATTACCCCACCAGTCGGTTCACTTGCAAAACAAGCTGCCCGCGGCATGAATAAAAATCTGACCGTGCCGCTTCTAGCGGGCTTGCTGCTTTTTGTTGTCGTTGGAACAACATTGGTCATCTATTGGCCTGGCTTATCAGGTGAATTCATTTTAGATGACACACATAATCTTGAACCGCTGGGACAATATTTGGACGAGAAAGCGAGTACTCGCTTGTCGAGGTTCGTTTTTTCGGGCCATTCAGGACCGCTTGGCCGCCCTTTATCCATGGCTTCATTTCTTATCAACGACAATTACTGGCCCGCCGATCCGCGTTTGTTCAAATATACAAATGTACTCATCCATACGTTAGTCGGCACATTAGTATTCTGGCTAACAATTTTAATTTTCCAAATTGATCGAACATTTACACAAAGACGTACGTATTTCATCGGCCTTTGTGTAGCCGCAATTTGGTTGCTTCATCCATTTAACGTCTCTTCAGTGTTATATGTTATTCAGCGGATGGCACAATTATCAGGATTGTTTGTGATACTGGGAGTAATTGGCTACATAAAGGGTCGACTGCTATCAAGCTCCAAACCAGTTCGCGGACTGATTGTTATGTCACTGAGCGTTGGTGGCCCTGGTTTACTGGGCATATTAAGCAAAGAAACCGCTGTTTTGCTACCACTCATGCTTCTCGTTGTTGAATACACCTTGCTACGTGGCAACAACATTTCAGTGCCGCCTGGGTGGCGACCTTGGTCAATACTCTTCTTATTTACACCTGTAGGTTTACTAGTAGCCTGGCACTTCTTCCAGCTACCAGATATCTTGAAAAAATATAATTTTCGACCGTTTTCATTAACTGAGCGATTGTTAACACAAAGCCGCGTGCTTTGGGATTACCTGGGGAACATACTCATACCACGGCGTTTAGGTACTGGGGTTTTACACGACGATTTTGTTATTTCACACTCACTGTTTGATCCCATGACAACCGTATTTGCGGTGCTTGCTCTAGGCACTATAGTTTGTGCCGCCTTGTTTTACAGAAGACGGGCGCCTGTGTTCAGTTTCGCAGTATTGTGGTTTGTCGCCGCTCATTCGTTAGAGGGTGGGATTCTTCAACTTGAAATCTATTTCGAACATCGCAACTATGTCGCAATGATCGGCCCATTGGTGGGCCTAGGTTTTGCAATACTGTGGTTAGTTAAAAAGGTCGGAGACTTAGCATATGTAGTGGCGGCGATTTTTATTGGTGTTTGTGGCCTCGCCACATGGCAGAATACGACTTTATGGGGCGATACATTGTTAATGTCGGAGATATGGGCGGAGGAGCATCCATCATCTCTGCGCGCCCAACAAAATTCGGCTAATCAATGGGCACTTCGAGGTCATATAGATAAAGCAAACCAGAGAATTGAACAGTTACTTAGCTTTCACCCTGAACATACAAGTGCACAGATAGAGTTGTTTATAGTACCTTGTGTAACGGGCAAATCCCCGACGCCAGCAGAACTCGAATCTCTCTATGCAGTGTTGCGAAAGGGAAAGCCCGATTTCGCTGCACCACAAGCCATCCAAGTAATAAGAGAATTGAAACGGAGCGGTAATTGCCGCGGGATAGAAGAAGAGCAAATCGATGATATGATTAATGCGTTACTTGACAATCCGGCGACGTTAAGTAATTCGGATATAACAGGCCATCTCCGTTATGCGCTAGCGCAACGGTATGTGGAACAAGGAGAATTAAACAAGGCCATAAAAATGCTTAGTGAAACATTAAGCCATTATCGATCTGTTGATGTTGCATTGTTCAAAACAAACTTGCACGTCGCCCAACGCGAATTTGACGACGCTGTAGAATCAATCGCTTTGGCGAGAGAGATAGATAAGCACCGAATATTTGGTTTTCCGATGCACAAAGATAGAATTGACTCGTGGGAACGACATATAACGAACGTGATGGAAAAATACGAACCCAATGTCGATCAGTGAGACACGACTGAGCATTATCACACCTTGTTTTAATGAACACGAAGCAGTTCCTCGATTGGTCGCTGAACTGAATCAACAATTCCCTGACGCTGAAGTCATTGTTGTGGACGACGGTTCAACCCCGCCCATTCAAGCGATCGAAAATGCAAGAATAATTAAACATCCACATAATATAGGTAATGGGGCGGCTGTAAAAACCGGTGCGCGCCATGCGACTGGCGATTACCTAATATTCATGGATTCTGATGGTCAGCATGACCCCCAAGATATTCCAAGATTTATCGAGCAATTGGAAGCGGGTTTTGATTTAGTGGTTGGCGCCCGCACACCAGAAAGCCAGGCTTCCTGGGGACGCCATATCGCCAATAACTTTTATAACAAACTGGCGTCATTGATGACCGGCTATCGAATTGACGATTTAACTTCGGGCTTCCGTGCGGCACGGGCTGATGTTTTTCGTCATTTTTTGTATTTGTTACCCAATCGATTCTCTTATCCGACCACTAGCACCATGGCATTTTTTCGTTGCGGTTATCCGGTGACCTATGTACCTATCAAGGCGGCAAAACGTATCGGAAAAAGCAACATACGACTATTGCACGACGGCTTGAAATTTTTAGTGATCATATTGCGTGTTGGCGCGTTATTTTCGCCAATGCGATTTTTCTTACCGATCGCTTTGGCGATCTTTGCAATAGCGACCACCTATTATGGATACACTTATTTTACCGCAGGTAGATTTACTAATATGAGTGCTGTTCTGTATCTCGCTTCATTGTTTGTATTTCTTTTCGGCATTGTGTCCGAACAAGTATCTGCTTTGCACTATCGATACAGCGAGGAGCATAAATACACCAACCAAGATGAATTACCTGCCCCCCCGACTCACTCGCCTAAACTATCCAGCGACTCGCAAGTTAACTAGATTAAATTTTTTCCGGCTTTACTATTTGGCACGAACACAAATGAGAGTTCTCATTGATATTGGTCACCCTGCACATGTGCATTTTTTCCGTAATCCGATGTCACTGCTCGAGAAACGCGGGCACGATATACTTGTCACCAGCCGGGTAAAGGAAATGACTATACCTTTGCTGGATAGTATGGGCATTGAACATAAGATTCTCTCGACGCATGGCGACGGCTCTATAGGGTCCATGTTGAAAGAACTGGTGAGCCGTGATTACGCCCTTTATAAAGTGGCACGCAAGTTCAAGCCTGACGTCTTGACCGAGATTGGCGGCATCTTTGTTGCGCACGTGGGCGCGCTGATACGAAAACCCTCCGTCGTTTTCTACGATACGGAAAACGCCAAACTTCAAAACGCGCTGACATACCCTTTAGCAGATTGCCTTGTCGTACCGGAATGCTACCAGGGCCCGACCCCAGAGAGGAAAACGATTCACTATCCCGGTTATCACGAACTGTCCTACCTTCACCCGTCCAGATTTAAACCGGACCGTTATATTGCCGAACAAAACGGGTTAGATGCCGAAAAAGATACATTTTTTCTTAGGCTGGTTTCATGGAATGCAAATCACGATTTATCGGAAAGCGGTTGGTCAACCAAGCTGTTGGGGGATGTTGTCGAGGTTTTGAAACCTCATGGCAAGATCCTTATCTCTTCGGAGGCAGACCTTCCCAACGGGATGCGCGAACTAGCATACCGGGGCGATTCAAACTTTGTCCATCATGTACTCGCATTCTGCCGCGGGTTTATCGGCGAAAGCGCAACTATGGCGTCCGAGTGCGCCGTGCTCGGCATTCCCGCTGTCTACGCGGCGAATACCGGTAGAGGATACACAGACGAACAAGAAAAAAAATATAACTTGGTAAAAAACGTAAGAACACTAGGTTTGAATGAACTCAGAGATGCGATACAGTGGATTATTGACTATCCCGAAAAAGAACGAATACGAGCTCAACAACAACTTATCTCGTCAACCGTTGACGTTGCCCAATTCATAGTTGACTGTATCGAAGATTACGAATCGTATCTTTTGAAATATAAAAAAGGCACACTCTTTACTTAATTTACTTAATTTTTTAATGTGTGGAATTGCGGGGTGGTTTGGCGAAGTTCGTGATCAGCGTTACGCCGAACAAGACATAAAAAATATGATGCAAGCGATTGCCCATCGTGGCCCCGATGGCAAAGGATTTAAAGTCATGGGTAATACCGTATTCGGTCACACAAGACTATCCATTATCGACCTTGCTGACGGGGCGCAGCCCATGTCGTCGATCTCTGGCGACGTGACGATTACTTACAACGGCGAAATATACAACTACCGTGAATTGCGCAACAACCTGATCAAGCAAGGATTTACGTTCCAATCGAATTCCGATACGGAAGTTATTCTTAATCTATATCTCCACAAGGGCGATTCTGGTTTTGAGTTGCTAAGGGGAATGTACGCATTCGCGTTATGGGACGAGCGAAGACAGATGGGTTTACTGGCGAGGGACCCGATAGGTATTAAGCCGCTGTTCTATAGTCAAACAAGGTCAGGCGACCTTATATTTGCTTCAGAGGCTAAAGCCATAGTGGCAAAGAACCAGAGTCAGGCGAAGCTTGATGAACAAAGCCTTCATCTGTTTTTGAACCTGCGCTACGTCTCGCACGACCGCAGCCTGTTTGCGAACGTAAAACAACTACTCCCTGGGTCAATTTTAACTTGGCAACCGGATCACCCGCCCAAATGCAGTAGATTTAGCTACCACACAACAGATCAAACGAACCTGGAGATATTATCGGGACTCGAAGATGCCACCACATCGCAACTGGTGGCTGATGTCGAAGTCGGAACTTATTTATCCGGCGGAATTGATTCTGCAATGATAACGGCGCTTGCCAAAATAAGATCAAACCAAGGGATACGAACTTTCACGGTCGACGCCGGCGATGATCCATTCGAAGCAAGAAACGCTACGCGCACCGCCGAGTTGCTGGGAGTCGAGAATATTCAAGGCCATATGGATGAATCCATTTCGGAATCGCTGACAAAGCTAATTTGGCATTTAGAAGCGCCGAAAATTAATTCATACCAGGTAAATCAGGTCGCTAAACACGCATCGAAATACGTCAAGGTTGTACTATCGGGATTAGGTGGGGATGAATTATTTTTTGGCTATAACACGCACCGATTAATGCATCATTTTGTGACAGCGCAAAGATGGTTTGGGAAGAAACTGATTTCGATCAGCGGGAATGTTTCGAATTACATGCTCGAGATTCTGGACAAACGAATGTGGACTGAACCTTTACGTGCCTCTATGATGTTAGCAAATTCTGGCGATTGGGCTTGCGTATACGCGCTACTACGTAACGCTTGGGATTCTCCTGAGATGAGAAGATCAATTTATGGACCCCGCATGCTGGATGCCGAACTTCCCAATGCCTTCGAAAACGTTCGCCATGAATGGCCCGCGTGTGACGATCCACTGGATGCGTTTAGGAAATTTGAATGGAAAGAAAAAATGGTCAACGACCTGCTATGGCAAGAAGACCGTTGTAGTATGGCGGAGGGATTAGAAGTGCGGGTACCTTTTTTGGATCTTGAATATTCGTCGAAGTGGCTCAACGTTTCACCCGCTGAACTGATGCCCGGCGGCCGGCAGAAACAAATGTTTAAACAAGCTATGACAGAATTTCTACCTAAAGAAATAATCTCCCGGTCTAAGAGTGGATTTCAAGTGGACGCTGTTAGCTTCTTCCGGGATTTTTTATCGACTCTCGCCGAACGCTATCTTAATGAAAATGTAGTTCGCGAAAACGGTATCTTTAATCCGCAGTTTATCAAACAAGTTCAAGCTTACAAACCATCGAAGGGATTACGCTGGCATTATTTCATGCTGTACATGATGATTGGCACCCATATTTGGTTAGAGTTATTCGAAGCTAGTGGCGAGAAAGCAGCGATGGGCGAGAACTAGATTGGCCGAAGATTTAGTTCTCATGAGATCGATGACAGTGGAAGTAGTGAACTGCGCATGAATCGAGTAACAACCACGCCGTCGATTGAATTTGTAGAGGAAGTTCGTCACATATTAGACCAGGTCTACTCCTGGAGCCGGGCACAAAATTATCGTGGCTGGAACAAACACGACGGTCTGAATAGCCCTATTCTCTGGGGTTTATTTGGTTGGGGGAAATGGCCTCGCATTGCGGCGGTTCAATTGGTTACACGCACCCCTATCAACCTGCGTCCACTGCTCCTGATCCCCCATACCTACAACCCGAAAGGATTGGCTTTGTTTAACCAGGGCCTTATCGATCTTTACAATGTAACTAGCGACAAAAAATACCTAGTGGAGGCCACAACACTCATAGATACATTAGAAAATCTGAAATCAAAGGGTGACTGGCACGGCAATTGTTGGGGTTATCATTATCCGTGGCAGGACCCGGGTTTCTTTGCACCCACAGGCACCCCTAATGCCGTAGTCACATCATTTGTGTGCGAAGCCTATCTTGAAATGTTCCGCGTAACACAAGATTCAAAGTATTTGGACACAGTAGGTGATGCGATTCCGTTTTTTCGAGAAGACTTGAAAGTTCTCAAAGACGAATCAAAAGAACTATGTTTAAGCTACATGCCGGTTTCCATGACGATGCGAGTGATGGACGTGAGCATTTTAATCGGTTCTGTCATCGCACAATATTGCCACCTTTCTGGACGTGACGATGGGTTAAAGAATACAGCGCACCGACTCGTGAATTACGTTGTCAATCAGCAAACAGAATATGACGCGTGGTTCTACACTGATCCTCCACAGGATTCACATATTACGCATGATAATTACCATACCGGTTTCATATTGGATGCGCTCGATCGGTATATGAAAGCAACAAGTGATTGGTCGTTTGAAAAGAATTACAGCAATGGTCTAGCCTATTATGCCGAGCATTTCTTTTCAGATGAAGGAGCACCACGCTGGATGTATGATACCGAGTGGCCACATGACATTCACGGTGCCGCACAAGGCATACTGACTTTCGGCAGGCATCTAAAAGAATATCCAGAACTAAGTGTTCGAGTTGCGCGCTGGGCAATCGATCGCATGTATAACCCGGAGGGCCGTTTTTACTATCAAGAGACGAGGCGAGGCATAAAACGCTTCACACTTTTGCGTTGGTGCAATGCCTGGATGTGCCGTGCGCTAAGTCGTTTGTTGTTTCATCTAGGCGAGCAGCGAAATGCCTGACCCCGTATTGCCCGGAAAACTCGGCCTGTATTTATCCATGATGCACTATGGACTGACACATAATAGGGATTTTGCGCTCGAGCACTATGAGTTTTTTAATTCTTTGATTGATTACGTTGGATCAATTCAAGGTAAACGTATCCTGGACGTCGGTTGTGGAAAATCCTATTGGCTTTCGCTGCTACTTCATTCCGCGGGTGCGAATGTTACAGGTATTGACACCGAGGTTACGCAGTCCGGTATCTCGTTCGGAAAATATAAAAAGATGTTACAAACCAACGGGTTTGAGAGGGTAGCTCGAACCCTGGTTTGGGAACTCGTCTTTGCCCGGCCATATTATAAGGAGTTGGACAAACTTGCGCCTTTTGATTTGCGATTCGATGGACTTGAACTGAAAGCCCAAAACGCTACCACCATAGATTTTGACGACAATACTTTTGACTTTGTGGTATCTCATGAGGTATTTGAACATATAAGCGATATTCCACGTACCGTAAAAGAACTTAGCCGCGTGCTAAAACCCAATGGAATGACGTATATATATGTGCATAGTTTTACCAGTCTTTCAGGCGGCCATCATATCGCATGGAAGTATCCCGACACGGAGCCATCCAAAGTTGTACCCCCTTGGGACCACCTGCGTGAGTATAAACACCGCTACATACCGTCATGGCTCAACAGTCTGCGAACAAAGGATTATCGTGAGGCATTCGAACACGAGTTTGACATAGCGGAATGGATACCAACGGGGCGCGAAGGAGAACAGTTATTGACACCAAGCTTACGACAGGAGTTGAGCGAATATAGTGAAGATGAACTTTTAACCAAAGGCTTTATCGTTGTTGCCACACCAAAGAAAGAGTCCAACCGAGCATCTTCAACTGAATACGTGACAGAAAGGATTAGTGCATGAAGCAAATTCTCGAAAACCTTAAGACTGGCGAGTGCAGCGTTGAAGAAGTCCCTGCGCCAATTGTCAAGCCTGGGTTTCTGTTAGTCAGAAACGAATATTCGCTTATCAGCAGCGGGACTGAAGGCGGTACCGTCAAGTTAGGCAAAATGAGCTTGATAGGTAAAGCTCGCGCCCGTCCGGAACAAGCGAAAAAAGTCATGCAAGTCGCCAAGACTCAAGGCGTTATGACTGCTTACAATGCCGCAATGCGTAGCCTCGATATGCCTTTGGTGCTTGGTTATTCGTGTGCAGGCACCGTCATTGAGGTAGGACCCGGCGTTAGCGGTTTTCAGATTGGTGATCGCGTCGCATGTGGCGGGCCCGGTTTTGCTAATCACGCCGAGATCGTTGCGGTTCCCAAAAATCTTTGCGTTAAAGTTCCGGACAATCTCGCACTTCGATTCGCATCATTCGCGACGGTCGGATCTATTGCGTTGCAAAGTATCCGTGTATCCGATGTTCGAATTGGAGAAAACGTCGTGGTCATCGGATTAGGACTCATCGGACAACTCACAGTTTTACTGTTGAAGGCCGCCGGCTGCAATGTATTTGGTCTCGATATCGATCCCTCGCGAGTAGAATTTGTAAAACAACAAGGATATTGCGAGGGGAGTTTAATAAGTGCACCAAACCTAGCGGAGCAGGTGAACGCATTTACTGATGGAATTGGGGCCGATGCGGTGATAATCACCGCAGCAACCACTGACAATGGGCCCATAAAACTCGCGGGCGAGTTAGCCCGGCAAAAGGGCAAGGTCATATGCGTTGGCCGAACGGAGATGAATGCACCCCGTGAAACTTATCTTTTTAAGGAACTGGAGCTAAGGACATCGATGGCATATGGACCCGGAACCGCGGACCCAAGTTATGAACTGGAGGGGATTGACTATCCAGTTGCATATGTCCGGTGGACCGAAAACCGGAATATGGCGGGATTTCTGGAACAGCTTGCAATGGGAAATATCAATATCGAACCATTGATAACCCATGAATTTGGTGTAGAAGAGGCGACAACCGCGTTTGAAATTATATCAGGTGAAACGAAAGAACCTCATACTGCCATACTTATACATTATCCGGTTAGCGCTAAGTCAGACACAGTTACACGTGATGTGCCTATCACTGCGAAAAAAGCAAGGGATGCAATTACGCGCCAATCCGAATTTCCAGTTGTGGGTGTAATCGGCGCCGGTAGTTTTGCCACGAATGAATTTTTACCGCTACTAGCTAAGCATAAGAATATCACTCTTGGATCGATCGTCTCCGCATCGGGTGTCCGTGCAAAGGCCTTAGCGAAGAATTATAATTTCCAGAACTGCACTTCAGAACCCTCATCCATCTTGGACGACGACGCGGTTAGTTGCGTATTTATACTTACTCGTCACGACACCCATGCCCAATTAACCGTAGAAGCACTAAAACGTGGGAAACATGTTTTCGTGGAAAAACCGCTTGCGCTGTCTATGGATGAACTGGATCAGGTGGAACAAGCGTGGAGAGACTCAGGCACGATTCTTATGGTCGGCTTCAACCGACGGTTTGCGCCTTTCACCATTGAACTTCAAAATTTTATTGGCGAGAGAGCACAACCAGCGGCAATCCTTTATCGCGCTAACGTCGGATACCGTCCGCCAGAGCACTGGCTCCACGATCCGGTCGAAGGTGGAGGTGTTATTATCGGCGAAGCTTGTCATCACATCGACTTCTGCAATTACATTATCGGTAGTCCATTGACCCGTGTATCCAGTACCGCATTACAAAGCTCACAACAAGACTTCCTTTCGGAAGACAACGCACTCATCCAACTTGATTACCAAGATGGTTCAAGAGCATCCGTTGCGTATCTTTCCAATGGGTCAAAGGCTTACCCCAATGAGCGCGTTGAGGTCTTTTGCGACAACAAAGTGGCTGTGATCGAAGATTACAGACGCATGGAATTGGCTTCTGGCCTGTCAGTAAAACGTAAAAAAATTTGGTCGGGCGCGGATCGCGGTCACGCGAAACAAATTGACGTGTTTTTATCAGCAATACGCGACAGTGCTGCCGATAGAATCCCCTCGGAAAGCTATATCGCTTCGTCCAAAGCAGCCATTGAAGCAGCTAACCTAATACACTCAGATCATCTTGAGCGAACTCACGAGGGAGATAACTAAAAAAATGGAAGATCGTTCAAAACCGTTAGAGCAGGCCGTTGAACAGAGTGAATATTCAGACGACTGGATCGAGTCGGCTTGGGGTAATGAAGGCAACCAGGCCCTTTTAACGGATGGGCCGATTGAACTCAGGCCTCGCGTTCAGCGTGCGATCGAGTTATGTGAGTTAAACACCGGATTGAATCTGCTTGACATTGCTTGTGGACGAGGAGAAGTACCCGCCGTTGCCTGCCAAATGGGTGTAAATGCGGTTGGAATTGATTATTCCGACGCTTCCCTAAAATTTGCAACTAAAGTCAAGTCTGTCCATGAAAATCAATCATCTGGACGGATGAATCTCGTGCAAGCCGACGCATGCGAACTACCATTTCAATCAGATAGCTTTGATCGTATAACGATGTTGGACATTGTGGAACATCTTTATCCTGATCAACTTGAAAAAATGTTTGGTGAAGTCCACCGATTGTTATCACCGAATGGCTACGCGGTGGTACACACGCTCCCCAATAGATGGGTCTATGATATTACTTACCCATTGCTTCATCGAGTTTATAAGAAAGTTCCTGCCGACCCACGCAATCCCTACGAAAAGAAGATACATATCAATGAACAAGATCCGGTGAAACTAAGCCGGATGCTTAAAAATATCGGAATACCGCATCGAATCTGGCTTGAGCAACACATTCCTGCTCAGGCGCGATGGAACGCTGGAATGGATCGATACAACGATAACCGAGACAATGTTTATCCGCTTATGGCGAAGTGGCCTGGACGCACTCTCGAGCTTCTGAGCAAAACACCACTAAAGTTGCTTTTGTCAAACGATATTTTCGCAATCATTTGGAAGGCAAAAAAACCGAAGCTTGCAAACATACCCATGTGTTTAAGCGAGCAAGCACTTATTAGCGTTTTGTAGGTACAACTGCGCTAATATGAACAAAACGAAACGGTTACTAATAGGGACTTCGCGCTACTTACTGCTTTTTGATATTGAATCAGGCGAGCGACAAATTATTTCTGAAAAATACGGGCTCTATTACGGTATAACATGGGATCATAAATATATCTATGTGGCGGCTAGATGGTACCCCAACTTTATGCCAACTAGCCATTTTGAACGACCGAGGTTACTCGTATTTGACGACCGATTGTCCATGGTAGACTGCCAAAAATTTGATGTACCTGCGGGTGGTTTGCATCAAATTTTTTATTATGATGACGCACTGTATTGTTCTTGTTCTAGAGACGACAGCTACATTGTTTGCAATACAAAAACCCCGAAGAATTGGAATATCTGGTATCCATCACTAGATTCGAAAGATCACAAGAAAGATACACATCACTTTAACTCTATTTGGATTCACAATAATCGGATGTATCTAGTCGGCCACAACAATGGTCCCAGTGATGTTTGGGAATATTCCTATCCCGACAAACAGTTAGTTTCAAAACATAGGATAGGAAGTCGAATTCACAACGTATGGTTAGAAGACAGCCAAATTGCCGTCTGCAACTCCGAAGCAGGACAATTAGAGACAGTGAATGGGAAGATATTATGCAAAACGAACGAATTTCCAAGAGGATTAGTCCTAGGACCCGACATAAACGTTGTGGGTGTTTCGGCAATTGCTAATCGAAGCAATAGAAAGATGACACCTGGAACTATCAAAATTTATTCAAAGAATTGGAATCATCTTGAAGACTTTAGCCTAGGTGATTGTGGTCAAGTTTGTGAAATTCGCAGTTTGGACGCACAAGATTTCGCACACAATGAAATACCTCCGCCTATTGGCTAAGAACGTGGAATCTAGTGAAGGTAAAGTAAATCGGAACTTCATTTTCCGATGGATCGGTTATGTATGGATTTCAATTATACTTATTTCGTTAGGCCTTTATTCTGTAAAAAATTGGAACACCCTCTCCAGTATTTCGTTCGATTTACATGTTGGGTGGGTATTTCTTGCAATTGTTTTAGAAACATGCCGTCGAACTACAGGTGCAATCAGATGGGCCCTGATCGTTAATTCAAACAACAAACTGACTTTGAATTCGTTGTTTTCGCATTTGCATACCTTTTTTGTATCCAATCTCGCCGCCTATATCCCTGGCTCCATATGGTACATTGGAGCACGATTTTACTTGGGCAAACAGAAAGGGACCAGTGTGGCCACAACATCGGTTAGTTTAATTTACGATACGATTCTATTGCTTTGGTCTGGATCTATCGTAGGCGTTTACTTCGCAGTTTCCGTTTTAGATGTATCCGCTGGTCTGTTATGGACAAGTGTCACGGGTATGATCGTGGGAACAGTTTGTTTGATTCATCCACAAATCAGTTCCTATTTCATCAACTTTATAAACAAGTTCAGTGCAGATTCTTTGTCCGTTCCCGACATCACTGTAAAAAGGGGAACCTACCTTATGATATTGTCTGTCGCAACTTGGCTTGTCGGCGGTGCCGCTTTGTGTTCTCTTATACGAGGCCTTGGGTTTCCAATCACACCAGAACTTGTAGTGAAATTTATTTCGCTAAACGCGGTCGCGTGGGTTATCGGTTTTGTAAGTATTTGGGCACCCGCGGGAATCGGAGTACGTGAGGGTATGTTTTATCTGGGGCTAAAAGCTCACTATCCGGCACCCGCTCCTCTTTCTATTGCCATCTTGGCGCGGCTCATGACCGTGATTCCTGACATTCTGTTAGCCTGCGCACTTCATTTAGCGTATGTAACTAATTCGCGACCCCCACGCCCTATAAGTAGAAACTATCATATGTAATTAGAATCTTAGAAACGTAGGAATTTATATGCGCAGAATCGAAGCCGTGGAACCAGAACACACTCCCGATCTTACTAACCAAGTACGGGACTTTTGGACAAGAAATGTCAACGCCGAAAAAATACTGGGAAAATCGGTCACCGACCACACCCGTGGGGACGACCAATACTTCGAGGAATTGGAACAGCAGCGGTATCGATCACATCGCCATCTTTTGCCATGGATTCAGTCCATGCAACCTGGGAAATCCGTGCTTGAAATTGGTTGTGGGATAGGTCTAGACAGTTACACAATGGCGAAACATGGCCTTAATTTAACAGCAATCGATTTAACCGAAGTCGGGGTCAACACGGCACGATCAAGGTTTGAGAAAGAAAACCTCAATGGTACTTTTCAGGTCGGGGATGCTATGAATCTGCAATTTCCTGACAACCACTTTGATTACGTTTATTCCTTCGGCGTGTTGCACCATGCCCCGGATACGAACGCGACAATCGATGAGGTTTTTCGCGTGTTAAAACCGCAAGGGGAAGCAAAAATAATGCTGTATCATCGTCACTCTTTAAACGAGTTAGCACACCGGATTACCCGAATACCTTTTGAAGATAAAGATGAATTGTGTCCTGTCGTACGTCGTTATTCGCTAAAAGAGATTGATGAGTTGTTTGGCAAATTTCAATCAGTTTCTTATTTCTTGGACTACGTTTTTGGTGAAGGCTACGGGTTTCTTTTTCGGATTACGCCGCGTTGGCTGTATGAGATGCTGAGCCGCCGCTTTGGGTGGCATATAATGATCACCGCAATGAAGTAGCTTATCCAGAACCTACTGATACAAACACGGGTAGAACCAAAGTATCGAGTAGTATCCAAACAATCGCCTGGCATTCGCGTTCAGAATGGATTAAACGTTTGGAGCGGCAGTTAGACAAAAAAGAAGTAGAACTAACTATTTGATTTATATAAGTATTTTTTGCTAATTGATTTATTATTTATTACACTTCTTCACAATTCCAATCTTCTTAGTGGTTCGCCATGATGATATGCTTCGCGAGTGGGGTTGCATAAAATAACTACTTAATGTACTAAACCGAAACTGACGGGATTCATGGCTACACCGAATATATCACTCAATTTGAGCGGATTTGCGCGGCGGCTGGTCGTTGGGGGCATCGTCAGCGAATCCGATGCGTTTGAAGTATCTAACCGGGCCCGGGAAGAAGGTAAATCATTCCTTTCCGAACTACTTGTCGGCAACTCGGTTGATACCGGGGCCGTTTGTCTGGCGGCGTCGCACGAATTCGGAATCCCGATTATCGATTTAGATACCGTTGCCTGGGATAATGCACCGGTCGACCTCATACCTGAAAAACTTGTTCGCGAGCACGTGATACTGCCGTTGCATAAGCGTAGTTCAAAGTTGTTTGTTGCTGTCAGCGATCCCAGCGATTCGCGCACCTTAAACAACATCAAATTTCATACTGGATTAGGTATCGAACCCATCCTGGCAGACAAGCGGCAACTGGATAAGATAATCGATGTTGCGCTGGATATGAATGACACATCCCTGTCGGATATGGTTGGCGATGACAGTCTCGATGACATCGATGTCGCAAACGAATCCAATGACGACCAGGCAGTTACTGAAGATCAGATCGATACACCCATCGTTCGCTTCGTCAACAAGATCATAGTCGATGCGATCAAGCAAGGTGCATCGGATATTCATATTGAACCGTACGAGAAAAAAACCCGTGTCCGATTCCGTGTGGATGGAGTACTACACGAAGTGGCCTCGCCGCCCGTCGCGCTGACACCGCGAATTGTTGCGCGCATTAAAATTCTTAGCGCGCTGGACATCGCGGAAAGACGCATACCACAAGATGGTCGCATGAAAATCAAACTGTCAAAATCCAAGACCATCGACTTTCGTGTTAGCACCTTGCCGACGCTCTTTGGCGAAAAGTGCGTTATTCGCGTGTTGGATACTTCGGCAGCAAATCTGGAATTATCGACGCTAGGTATGGAAGAGGATCAACTCGCGTTGTATTCGGAAGCAATCCAGCGGCCCTACGGCATGATTCTGGTCACCGGGCCAACCGGTAGCGGAAAGACGGTGTCGCTTTATTCCGCTCTTCGTGTGTTAAATACACCCGGGGTGAATATCTCGAGCGCGGAAGACCCTGTTGAAATAAATGTCGAGGGTATCAATCAGGTCAATGTTAACGTGAAGGCCAACCTTACTTTTGCAAACGCATTGCGCTCGTTTTTGCGTCAAGACCCTGACATCGTAATGGTCGGTGAAATTCGGGATTTAGAGACGGCCGAGATCGCCATCAAGGCATCGCAAACTGGTCACTTGGTGTTATCCACATTGCATACTAACGACGCTCCGGCAACATTGACCCGGCTGCTTAATATGGGCGTCGCTGCATTCAACGTTGCCTCATCCGTACATTTAATTATGGCGCAACGATTAGTCAGAAAACTTTGCGAGGTCTGTAAGCAACCTGCGGATGTTCCCGATGTTGCTTTACTCGCAGCCGGCTTTAAAGAGGACGATATCGGCAACATTCAATTATTTGAACCCGTTGGTTGTGGCTCTTGCACGGCGGGATACAAGGGACGTACCGGCGTTTATGAGGTAATGCCCATCTCCGAAGAGACCACTCGCATCATGTTGGATGGCGGCACGCAACTAGATATTGAGGATCAAGCCCGGCGCGAAGGCGTGCGTGACCTGCGTGAATCGGGCTTAAGGAAGGTCAAAGCCGGTATTACCAGCTTGGCTGAAATCGAACGCGTAACGAATATGTAATTAATCATGGCAAAAAATCCTGGCACTAAAATCAGCACTTATACCTGGGTCGGCACCGACCGCAATGGCAAAGTCACTAAAGGCGAGATGGACGGCACGAGTGTCGCCTTTGTCAACACCGCGCTTCGCCGACAGGGCATTCGTCCAAAGAAGGTTCGCAAAAAGGCTAAGCCGTTATTCAGCTTTGGCGGAAGAGTGACGATGAAAGACATTGCATTCACCGCCCGGCAAATGGCAACTATGATCAATGCCGGTATTCCTATTGCACAGACTTTGAGCGCATTAAGTCGCGGCCAGGAAAAGAAATCTTTGCAGGAATTGCTAACCACTATTCGACAAGATGTCGAAGCCGGGACTAGTCTGAGCCAGTCACTCAAACCATTTCCGCAACATTTTGATCGCCTGTTCACGAACCTCGTGGCGGTAGGCGAGGAGTCTGGAACGCTGGATATACTGTTGGACAAAGTCGCGTTACATATGGAGAAAGTCGAGGCGATTAAAAGTAAGATTAAATCGGCGATGTTTTATCCGGCAGCCATCATTGTCGTCGCGATCGTTGTTGTATCGTTGCTGATGATATTCGTTATTCCTCAATTTGAAGCTTTGTTTCAGGGTTTTGGGGGAGATCTGCCAACACTGACCAGGTTTATGGTCACAGTGTCTGAATGGTTTCAAAAATTTTGGTACATAGGGCTTGGCGCAATAATTTTTGGCTTTATCGCATTCAGATACACCTATAAACGATCTGACAAACTAAAGTTTACAATTGACAAACTAAGTTTGAAACTTCCAGTATTTGGTGAAGTCATTAGAAAAGGGGTGTTGGCACGCTTTGCGCGCACACTTGCTACCATGTTCGGAGCAGGGGTTCCCCTGATGGACTCGCTCGATTCAGTCGCCGGCGCGTGTGGTAACCGAGTCTACGAGCAAGGTATTCTTGATGTGCGACAAGACATCAGTTCCGGCCGCCCGCTGGAGGAGTCTATGGCAAGAACAGGGTTGTTCCCGGGCATGATGTTGCAAATGGTCGGTACGGGCGAAGAGTCGGGTGAACTAGAGACCATGCTCGATAAAGTAGGTGAGTTCTATGAGCGCGAGGTTGATGACGCAGTTGCCGCTATTAGCAGCTTGATCGAACCGTTCTTGATTGCGTTTCTCGGCATCGTGGTAGGTACGGTTGTGGTTGCCATGTACTTGCCCATCTTCAAGATGGCAGCGGTATTCTAAGGCTTCCCATTCGCCAGCAAGCTCGCTCCTTGTCTGTTGGCAGTAGAGGGCTCCATTCCCGAATGGGTTTGGCTTGTGAGGCAGATGTTCGGCGGAACACGTTCCGCCCTACCGATACTGTTCGCATTGAGACAGCGATGAGATAGCGGCGCCGGTTCGCGATGACACGAAAGCCATCGGCGATCAATGGAGTAGGAGTGGTTTTAGCTGCAAACGGGTTTGAGGAGTTCTTTCCCGCCGCCACCTATCCAAAATGATACCAAGAAAAACCATGTTATTGCGAGGCAAGATGCAGAAGCAATCTCATTCGATTTTGTCGCTAAAACGGGATCGCCACGCCGCTGACGCGGCTCGCGATGACAAAAATCTTGTCACTCTGAGCCAACGGCGAAGAGTCCAGTAGATGTTGGTGAAAAGCTGGACCGCTCACTCACATCCCTCGATCAGATTGCATTGCTTAAAATAACCGGCAAATCAAATTTACCCCGATGGCCTTTATCGAACTGCTAAAAAACAACCCGGCGTTTTTTCTTATCACCGCCGGAGTGTTAGGTCTATGTGTCGGTAGTTTTCTCAATGTCGTGATCTATCGGTTGCCAAAAATGTTGCAAAAACAATGGACTGAGCAATGCCGGGAAATACTCGAACCCGATGTTGAACAGCAACCGCATACGGAAAAGTTTAATCTCCTAACACCACCATCAACATGTCGGAACTGCGGACACAAAATCACCGCGCTGCAAAACATTCCTGTTATCAGTTACGCATTGTTGGGTGGGAAATGCGCGAATTGCAAAGCGAAGGTTTCTTTGCGCTACCCGATTGTCGAACTTTTGACTTCGATTCTATCAATCGCCGTGGCTTTATACTTTGGTGTCACCTGGCAATGTGCGGCAGCGTTGCTACTTACCTGGTCATTGGTTGCGTTGTCGTTTATCGATTTCGACCACCAAATCCTACCTGACGTTATTACGCTACCCATTCTGTGGCTCGGTTTGTTGATCAATCTAAACGGCACCTTTACCGATATCCAGTCGGCGGTCATCGGCGCTGCGGCGGGCTATTTGTCACTGTGGTTGGTGTACCATGTGTTTAAGTTATTGACCGGAAAAGAGGGCATGGGTTTTGGCGATTTCAAATTGCTCGGCCTGTTTGGCGCGTGGTTTGGCTGGCAATTATTGCCGCTAATCATTTTACTTTCGGCGCTTTCCGGCGCCGTGATTGGCATCGCCCTGATCGTGTTGCGTGGACGGGATCGCAACATTCCGATTCCGTTCGGGCCTTACCTCGCCATCGCCGGTTGGATCGCCATGTTGTGGGGTCATACATTGATTAGTTCTTATCTTCAATTTACCGGAATACAAGCCTAACAGTCGATTGGTACTGCGCATCGGTCTTACGGGGGGAATCGGAAGCGGCAAGACGACTGTTTCCAATCGCTTTCGCCATCTCGGCATTGCGGTCATCGATGCCGATGAGCTTGCCCATGCCCTTTCAAAAAAAGGCCAAGAAGCGTACCTGGAAATCGCACACACATTTGGGCCTGACATTCTGCAAAGCGATGGCGAATTAGACCGCGCTAAATTGCGGAGTATTGTGTTTAACAATCCCGAGCAACGTAAACAATTGGAAGCTATTTTGCATCCAAGGATTCGAATGGAAATGTATCAACAAGCAGAACAAGCAAAAAGCCCCTATTGTGTTCTTGTGATTCCATTACTAATCGAAAATGAACTGGAGGAAATGGTCGATCGAATTCTAGTGATAGACGCTTTCGACGAACGACGCATTGAGTGGATAACCATTCGCAGCGGTCTGAGTGAGGGGGAGATTCGTCGTATATTTGAATCTCAAGTATCGCGAGAACAACGCCTGGCGGCAGCGGACGATGTCATTGAAAATTCAAGGACAATTCCGGACTTAACCAATCAAGTTGATCGTTTACACCAGGAGTACCTAGAACTTGCGTCATCGCACTGATGACGGACGACGTTCCGGAACAATAGACATGGACAAACTCTTGGAAATGACACCCTTTCGTCATACCTGCGAAGTCACACTGTTGTCCAGGGCATTTGAACCAGAGTCGGTAGGACGATGAGCTCGCGAACCGCATCATTCGTGGTTGCATTCTATGCGAACTCAAACCTAAACACCCTAATTCTTCAACCACGTGGTTTAACACGAATCATGTAGAACAATCGTGACACCCGTCTTCAAATCGTGAAAAATTTGACACCGGTTGTCACTCCAATAGTTCCAGTATTGCGGAGTTAGCTTCGAGCAAATCAAGTTTTTTAAACTGATTCAGTTCCACCCAACACAGACATTGCTCCTCGTTCGAAATCACCTGGCCTTCATAACTATCGACCATCCAGACGTCCAGATAGACACGTCTTTGTGGATAATCGAAATGTAACCGGGTTAGCGGCGTTGCCTTCATTACATCAATTGCGAGTTCTTCCGCCAGTTCACGTTTTAGCGTTGCCAAAACAGTTTCACCCGCTTCCACTTTGCCGCCGGGGAACTCCCACTTTCCTGGATGCCAGCCGCCATCGGGTCTTTGAGAAACTAAATACCGCCCACGAGAGTCCCGAATAATACCGACGGCGACATGCAGCCGCCCATCAGGATCGGTAGTCGGCATTAATACGTATGTAGTCGTAGGTCAGATCGCAAGTCCAAACCGTTGCCTTGCCACGACCTACTCCAAGGTCAACATCGAGCTTAATATTTCGCCCTTTTAAATGACAGGATACTTGAGATTCCTCGTAGCCCTGGACTTGTTCGCCTTTTTCCGCGATAAGAACGCCGCCCATGGATATCTTCAAGCGATCGCGGTCAGCTTTTTGTCCGGACTTGCCCACAGCCATGACCACCCTACCCCAATTGGCATCCTCGCCTGCAATAGCCGTTTTTACTAATGGCGAGTTTCCGATTGTTAATCCGACTTTCCGTGCAGCCTGAAATGATGTCGCGCCTGTAACATTGATTTCGATAAACTTGGAGGCACCTTCGCCATCTTTCACGATTTGGGTGGCTAAATCTTCCAACACGGCGTGCAAGGCTTGGCGAAACCTTATTAGTGATCTTTCGCTTGAAGATATTGGTTTTTTGTTTCCAGCCTTGCCTGTTGCTGCCAGCAATAATGTGTCACTGGTTGATGTATCGCCATCTACAGTGATGCAATTAAAAGTCCGGTCGGCAGTGTGTTTTAGCAACGATTGCAACACCGGCGCAGGAATGGCGGCATCGGTAAAGACAAAGCTCAACATGGTCGCCATGTCCGGCGCGATCATGCCCGAGCCTTTGGCGATGCCCGCGATCGTCACCGGCTTGCCACCGATTTCCGTAGAGGCGTAAGCACCTTTCGGAAAAGTATCGGTGGTCATGATTGCTCGCGCGGCCGTTTCCCAATCATTCTTTGGTAGATTTTTTACCAACTTGGGCAGAGCCTTAACAATACGATTAGCGGGAAGCTTCTCGCCGATAACGCCAGTGGACGCGACGAATACGTCTCTTGGACGGACACCCAGGTGATTGGCGGCCGCTTCGACCATTTGCTTAACATGCGCCTCGCCCGCTTTTCCTGTAAATGCATTGGCGTTGCCGGCGTTAACGATAACGCCTCGGGCCCGGCCTTTTGGTAACAAGGCTCTACACCATTCCACCGGTGCAGACGCCGTCAAGGATTTGGTTAAAACGCCGGCGACACTCGTTTGCTTATCTAACTCCGCTAAAAACAGATCAGGATGACCGGCTTTTTTTACGCCCGCACTGATGCCGGCAACGCGTACGCCGGCGATTTCAGGGATGTCGGGAAACTTTGCTGGCGCCAGCGGTGATCGTTTCATTGATTGCCGTGCTCCCGTGTCTGACTTGGAGGTAGGACAAGAGTAGGGGAACCAATGCGACGCGTGCCAGTGACGGATTGAAGGATAGGCATACTCAATATTCTATGTGAACTTGGTTGTATGATGTGCTGAAGAATGAGGTGGCAAGTTGTTAGTTAGTGCAATAAACAATCACGTCATTCTTAAGGGGCAGTAGCAACTGAAGAACCCCATACGCGCAATTCGTGAGCAAGCTCACTCCTACCAAAGGCGTTAAGATCGGTTGTCAGTATTTGCAGTATTTTTTCTGATTGCTGATAGCTGACGGCCGCAAACCAGTTTTAATTCAACTTACCGTGGCACTGTTTGTATTTCTTACCCGAGCCGCACGGGCAAGGTTCGTTGCGTCCAATTTTTCGGCCTTGACGAACATAGGGCTGAACCGCGGGTGCCGCGGCTACCGCAGTCTGTCCTTGCTCATCACCTACTACAGCTTCTTCTTCCAGTGGAAGATTAGGTGCAGATGCATCGGGATGCAAAAATTCCATTTTTTGCGCTTCGCGCCGCTGGGCTTCCATCGACTCGACTTCGCTTTCGGTTTGAATCTGAATTTTCGACAAGATACTGATTACTTCGTAACGCACGCGATCCAGCATGGCGGTGAATAATTCGAAAGATTCGCGTTTGTATTCTTGTTTTGGGTTCTTTTGCGCGTAAGAACGTAATCCTATGCCCTGTCGCAAGTGATCCATATTGGCTAAATGCTCCTTCCATTGTTCATCCAACACTTTCAGCATCACGGCTTTTTCCAGATGCCGCATGACATCCTCACCCACGGTTGCCGCCTTTTGCTCGTAGGCCTTAACGATTTCTTCTTCGATTCGCTTGCGCAGACTCTCTTCGTGCAGACTGTCGTCGTCCTTCAACCATTGGGCGACCGGCAATTTCAGACCAAACTCGTTGGCAAGTTCGGTTTCCAACGCCTCTACATCCCACTGCTCTTCCATACTTTGCGGTGGAATACTTCGGTTGATAACTTCCTCTATTACCTCCGCACGTTCGCCGGCTATGTGCTCGGAAATATCATCAACATCCATTAACGTATTACGCCGGTCATACACCACTTTACGCTGTTCATTGGCGACATCGTCAAACTCAAGTAATTGCTTGCGGATATCGAAGTTTCGTCCTTCAACTTTACGCTGCGAATTCTCGATTGCCCGGCTCACCCAGTTATGTTCGATGGCCTCACCTTCTTCCATACCGAGTTTCTGCATTAAATTGGATACACGCTCGGATCCGAAAATACGCATTAAATTGTCTTCCATGGACAAATAAAACCGGCTGGAACCGGGATCGCCCTGGCGGCCACAACGTCCACGCAACTGGTTATCCACACGGCGCGATTCATTACGTTCGGTACCCAATACATGTAAGCCGCCGGCATCGATCACTTGGTTGTGTCTCTCCTGCCACGCCTTTTTTAAATCCTCTTCCTCACTGGGTGATAACTCGCCCGCATCCTGAATTTCCATTTCCACATTCCCACCGAGCACAATATCCGTGCCCCGGCCCGCCATATTGGTAGCGATGGTCACGGCCCCGGGGCGTCCCGCCTGGGCAATGATGTGCGCTTCACGCTCGTGCTGTTTTGCGTTCAACACTTCGTGTTCGATTTTTTGTTCTTTAAGCAGTTTCGATAAATACTCGGAAGAGTCGATGGATGCTGTCCCCACCAGAACCGGTTGCTGTCGTTTATTGCAGTCTTTAATAGCATCGATAATGGCGGTGTATTTTTCTTCTGATGTCCGATACACCAGGTCGGGCGCATCGTCACGGATCATGGGTTTGTGCGTCGGTATCACCACCACCTCCAAACCGTAAATTTGTTGTAACTCCTCGGCTTCGGTGTCCGCCGTTCCGGTCATACCGGCAAGCTTGTCATATAAGCGAAACAGATTCTGAAACGTGATTGACGCCAGGGTCTGATTTTCCTGTTGAATCTTCGCCCCTTCCTTGGCCTCCACCGCTTGATGCAAGCCATCCGACCAACGCCGGCCCGGCATCATGCGGCCGGTAAACTCGTCAATAATAATGACCTGATTATCGCGTACGATGTAATCCACGTTTTTTGTAAACATCGTATGTGCGCGTAGTGCCGCATTGAGGTGATGTAACAATCCAATGTTGGTGACGTCGTACAAACTGCTGCCCTCAGGCAGCAGACCCGCCTGCTCCAGCAATTGCTCGCTGGTATCATGACCTTCTTCGGTGAGAAAAACTTGTTTTGCTTTCTCGTCCACGCTGTAATCACCGGGTCCATCTTCAGTTTCCTGACGGGTTAGTTTCGGAATGATGGCGTTTATTTTGGTGTAAAGATCAGTGCTCTCTTCGGCCGGTCCTGAGATAATCAGTGGCGTACGCGCCTCATCGATCAATATCGAATCGACCTCGTCAATAATGGCGTAGGCCAATTTCCGCTGCATCCGGTCTTCGGCGCGAAATGCCATGTTGTCACGCAAATAGTCGAAGCCGAACTCGTTATTGGTGCCATAGACAATATCGCAAGCATAGGCTTCGCGTTTCTCCACATTATCCTGGCCAGAGACGATGACCCCTACGGTCAGACCGAGAAACTTATAGATTTTGCCCATCCACTCGGCATCGCGGCGGGCCAAGTAATCGTTAACGGTAATAATGTGTACCGGATTACCGGCAACAGCATTGAGATAGGCTGGTAACGTCGCGACTAAGGTTTTACCTTCACCTGTGCGCATCTCGGCGATCTTGCCCTGATGCAACACCATGCCACCCACCAACTGCACATCGAAGTGACGCATATCCAGCATCCTCCGGCCCACTTCACGCACTACGGCGAATGTCTCCGGCAAAATCGCTTCCATGCTCTCGCCTTGTTCGATACGTTGACGAAACATCGGTGTCTTGGCGGCCAGTTCCGAATCGCTTAACGCCTTAATTTCCTCTTCCAACGCATTGATGGCCGCGACGGTTTTAGACAGACGCTTCAACAATCGCTGATTGCGACTGCCGACGACCTTGGTCACTAATTTACCCAACATAAAAAAGCGAACTCCTAAAAGAAAATCCGGTGGCCAAACACTTACTCAGTGGGTCAGCCGGAGGTAAGCAAATATTTGCGAGGATTAACGTGTTTTGAATCACGAATAACTTCAAAGTGAAGATGCGGACCGGTGGTGCGACCGCTGTCACCGACCACCGCAATGACTTGACCCTTCTCGACCTTATCACCGGTTTTCACACTGACTGCGCCGGTATGTGCGTAGCGCGTAATAACACCGTCGCCATGGTTGATCTCGACCATCAACCCATACGGACCATCCTTGCCTGCGCTGACCACAACCCCGGAGGCGACTGCCCTGATGGGTGTCCCCGCATCGGCGGCAATATCGATACCTTCATGAAATACTTTGCGACCGGTAAACGGGTCACGGCGTTTACCGTAACCGGATGAAACCCACCCGGCACTTGGCCATACGTCTGGCGAACGTGCGTGATCCAGTTTACGGTCGATGACTAAGGTTTCCAGCAGCAACAACTGGTTTTTGTTACGTTCGACTTCAGAGGACAGGTTATCCAACGTGACCAGGAGATTGTCACTTTGAAATGATGCATTCTGGCTAACCTCCGTGTTCAGTGACGGAAACGGGCCACCCACGGCGGGATCTCGTGAAAAATCAAATTCACCCTGATCTAGACTGGCGACATCGGTCAAACGGCGGCCTAAAGCATTGAGTCTCAATACTTCCGCTTGCAATATACCCAAACGAGCGCCTAACGCCTCTACCCGATGACTCATGGCCTGTTTGGCCTTGGCGATATCCTGCTCCTGTTGGGTGATAACTTGCTTCTGCCGCCGCACCTCGGCTTGCAATCCTGGCTGCCAGGCATCTTGTACTGGAGTTGCCGCTAGTGGGCTAGAGATTTGGGTCGGGTTGGCAATCCAACCGGTAGTAAATCCAATCCCCAATGCAGCCAATACAACTCCTACGATGAATAGGGGGTGGATAATTCGCATCAAAACCTTGCCGTCGTGTTCGGCCGTCCAGATAATACGCATTTGTTCAGTTCAGTGAATAGACTTTAATTTTGTTGGTGTTTAACGCGTTTTAGAGTATGTCAGCGTCGTTCAATTTATTGTCCCAATTGCTTGCCCGACAATTCCAGCAATTGGACGTTAAGCGCTCTCAACGAGCGAATGCGGCATGGCGCCAGATTTGCCCGCCGGGACTATTGAATCATACCGAAATTCTTGCCTTTGAGGGATCGATATTATCGGTTTATGCCGATTCTCCTCTATGGGGCAACGCCGTCATGCACCAAAAAACATCGCTACAACAAAGTTTGGAAAGTCACGGAATTGAGATCAGGGAATTGCGTGTCCGGGTTATTCCACGACGTCAGCAGGAAAGCAGTCACCATAAATCTACACGGCAAGCCAACAGTATTCAGCCGAAAGCTGCCAAGCTGTTGCGACAAACGGCGGAAAACGTGAAACACGACGCTCTGAGAGCGAATCTAATACGACTTAGCGAACACGCAAATTAAAAGGTTGATTCCGGTCCCGATGCTCACGCCGCCGCTGCTGCGGGCATCATAAACGCAATCGGCGCTTCAGCCGGATCATCAAAAGTTACCAATTCCCAGGCGGATTGGTCCGCCACCATTTCCCGCAAAATCCGATTGTTCAGCGCGTGACCGGATTTGTGCGCATCGAAAGCGCCAATCAAGGGATGACCCAACAGATACAAGTCTCCGATGGCATCCAATACTTTGTGTTTGACGAATTCATCTTCGTAACGCAACCCATCTTCGTTCAGCACGTGGAAAGAATCCATCACAATGGTGTTATTGAGGCTACCACCACGGGCCAAACCCGCTTCACGCAAGGCTTCCACGTCTTGCATAAAACCGAACGTCCGCGCCCGGCTCACTTCTTTTACAAATGAAGTTGTTGAGAAATCCACCGACGCTTTTTGCGACGAATTCTGAAATATCGGGTGGTCAAAATCGATAGTAAAAGTCACTTTAAAGCCGTTTAAAGGACTAAAACGTACCCATTTATCGCCGTCGTTGACTTCAAATGTCTTTTTGATGCGAATGAACTGCTTAGCCCGGTTTTGCTCCTCGATCCCGGCAGACTGCAGCAAAAATACAAAAGGTCCAGCACTGCCGTCCATGATCGGGACTTCCGGTGCAGTCAAATCGACGTAAGCATTGTCGATACCTAGGCCGGCAAAGGCTGACATCAGGTGTTCCACCGTGGAAATATGCGCATTGCTACACGTAAGAGTAGTGGAAAGCCGTGTATCGCCGACGTTTTCAGGCCGGGCGGGTAACTCCACCACCGGTTCCAGATCGATACGTCTGAATACGATGCCGGTGTCCACCGGTGCCGGCCGCAGGGTAAGGAACACTTTGTCGCCTGTGTGTAAACCCACACCGGTCGCCCGGATGACGTTTTTCAGCGTACGTTGTTTGATCATGGGGTGAGGTTAGTTATTGGTTGTTGCCGAGTGCAATTGTTCCGAAAACACGAGTCTCGAGCGGTGGCGAATCCTACACCACTTGACTCCAATTGTGTACCGTTAACCCTAGCTTTCAGCCTATCTTTTTAAACGCCGGTAATCAATCCGCCTGACGGCGCAAGAAAGCGGGTATGTCCAAGTAATCCATATTCGTTTCCTCCTGAACAGCGGCTGAACCGCCACCATGCGCCACCCGTTTGCGCCGAATAACTGTCGGTTGATCAAGTTGTTGATACTCCTGTTGTCTGGCGCGCGCGTGTACTACTTTGTAGGGCTTCTGTTGTTTACCCTGTTGCGTTGCCCCGATACCGGTCGCCACCATCGTCACTCGTAAATCACCTTTCATTTCCGGATCCAACACGGTACCGATGACTACGGTTGCTTCGTCCGATGCAAACTCGTGCACCACATCGCCCACTTCCTGAAATTCGCCGATGGCCATGTCCAAACCGGCGGTAATATTCACCAAAATACCCTTGGCCCCATGAATATTAATGTCTTCCAGTAACGGACTGGAGACCGCGGCCCTGGCCGCTTCGCGCGCCCGCTCATCGCCGCTGGCCGAGGCAGAGCCCATCATTGCCATACCCATTTCCGACATCACCGTGCGGACATCGGCGAAATCCACATTAATCAGTCCGGGGCGGGTGATCAACTCGGAAATGCCTTGCACCGCATTATGCAGCACTTCGTTAGCCCTGGCGAACGCATCCAGCAAGGTGGCCTGTTTTCCCATCACATCCAACACTTTTTCATTGGGGATAGTGATAAGGGAATCAACGTGCTGGCCTAATTCCTGAATGCCGTGATCAGCCATGGCCATGCGTTTCTTCCCTTCGAATGGAAACGGACGTGTCACTACGGCTACGGTTAGGATGCCTTTTTCCTTCGCTAATTGCGCCACGATCGGCGCAGCGCCGGTGCCGGTGCCACCACCCATGCCACAGGTTAAAAACACCATGTCTGCACCGTCAATGGCATCGGCAATACGATCCCTATCCTCTAACGCCGCCTGACGTCCGATTTCAGGATTAGCACCGGCGCCCAAACCCTTGGTCAGGTGTTCGCCGATTTGCAACAATGTATTCGCATTGGAACGTTGTAAGGTCTGACCATCGGTATTGGCATTGATAAATTCGACACCTTCCATGGCTGTCGCCACCATATGGTCCACGGCATTGCCACCGCCACCGCCGATTCCGATAACCTTGATGACGGCCTGTTGGCCAACGGATTCCAAAATTTCAAACATGGTAGACCTCCGCAATGGGAATTGAGTTAAGTGATTGATTGAAAGGAAAGAAAACGACAAATATTCGTTGCATGTTCATTGCGCCTTAAAAATTGCCCTGAAACCAGCTTTTCATGCGCTCGAATACGCTCTTGAAAAGCGATGTGTTGTCCTCACGAGGAATATTGCCTGCACGATTGGTATGTCCGAACTGAATCAGACCGACACCGGTGGAATAAATCGGATTGCGCACCACTTCACTTAAGCCCCCTACGTATTGGGGCATCCCCAAACGCACCGGCATGTGAAACACCTCCTCACCCAGCTCCACCATGCCCTCCATACGGGAACTGCCGCCGGTAAGAACAATGCCGGAGCCGATCAACTCTTCAAAACCACTGCGACGCAATTCGTTTTGGGCGAGTCCGAATAACTCTTCCACTCTGGGCTCCACCACTTCGGCCAATGTCTGACGCGCCAGTTTACGTGGCGGCCGGTCACCCACACTCGGTGTCTCAATGGTTTCGTCGGGGTTAGCCAACTGGGTCAAGGCACAACCGTATTGAACCTTGATGTCTTCCGCTGCCTGGGTGGGTGTACGGATGGCCACCGCAATATCATTGGTAATTTGGTCACCGGCGATAGGAATAACGGCGGTGTGGCGAATGGCGCCTTCGGTAAACACTGCGATATCGGTGGTGCCGCCACCGATATCGATAATGCACACACCGAGGTCTTTTTCGTCTTCGGTCAGTACCGAATAACTGGATGCCAGTTGTTCCAAAATAATGTCATCGACTTCCAACCCACATCGCCGTATGCACTTGACGATGTTTTGCGCCGCACTGACTGCACCGGTGATGATGTGCACCTTGGCCTCCATACGCACGCCGCTCATACCGACAGGTTCACGGATACCCTCCTGACCATCGATGACAAAATCCTGTGGCAGGATGTGCAAGATTTTCTGGTCATTCGGTATCGCCAGAGCTCGCGCCGCCTCGATCACCCGATCGACGTCGCCGTGGGCGACCTCTTTATCACGAATCGCCACGACGCCGTGAGAATTGAAACTATTGATATGCGCGCCGGCGATCCCGGCGAATACCGAGTATATTTGGCAACCCGCCATCAACTCCGCTTCTTCCACCGCCCGTTGAATCGATTGAACGGTGGATTCGATATTGGCCACCACACCTTTTTTTAAGCCGCGCGCCGGATGATGCCCCACACCAATAATCTCAATCTCACCGGTCGGACTGACCTCACCGACGATCGCGAGCACCTTGGACGTGCCGATATCGAGCCCCACTATCAACCGGTCATCTGATTTTTTCGCCATTCGTTTGTCCTTTATGCGTCGCCGGAGGAGGAGTTGAGCTTGCTTTGCACGGTCTGTTCGTCTTCGGATTCCTGCGTCCAGGTGACAGCGAAACCATTGGGATACCGCAAGTCCACCGCGGCAATGCGATAAAACTCGGATTTCAATGAACGCGCGAATACTTGCGCAAACCGGGTGACGCGTCCGTCGACACTGTCCTTACCCATTCTTAGCACAATGCTTTGTTGCCGAGTCATGGTCTTTGGCATCGTGGCATCATCTTTTGCTGACTCATCGTCTTTGAACAACGGTACGACGGCCTTACCGGTTAACTGCATGGTCCATGTGCCCTGGGGTGTGAATTCGATTTCGCGCACCGTAAGACCTACCGCTTTTAAAACCGCGCCCCAATGCTTGTATTGATTAAACACCTTTTCGTGCATCTCCGCCGGACCCACGAGTACTGGCAAATGATCCAGGGCGACGTCCTCAGGTAATTCGATGACTTGTTGATCTTTTGTTAACCATTGCGACTCACCCCAGCGTGCGATGGGTATTGCTTCGGTCATGTGCATGATCAAAGTATCCGGCCAGCGGCGCTGTAGCTGGGCCGCACTGACCCAATGGACTGTTTTCGCCGCTTGTTCGATTTCACCCAGATCAACCGAGAAAAAATTACCCTGCACCGTTGCCGCGACCACACGTTCGACCTCGTCCAAATCGATTTTTTCGAACTCACCACGCACATCCAGACGTTTAAACTCGAAAGCTCCGGGCCGTAACAAACGGTCGGCGATAACCGCACCAATGGCGAGAAAGGCAAGCGCCACGGCGAAAGTCGCTACCAGGTGTCTCGACAATGTAGTCAACAAACCTGGTTTTTGAGTTTCATCTTTCTTTGCATCGCCGTCTTTGGTCGGTGTACGCGTCAACATACTCATAGCGGTTCTCCCACCAAACGCACTTCCGGTTCCAATTCGACGGCGTGCACCTGTAGCACAGTTTCCTGAATACGTTGAATCAGACGCTCAATATCTGCGGCCCGAGCATCGCCGGCATTGATGATGAAATTTGCGTGTTTCTCCGAGACGACCGCACCCCCCTCCCTAGCACCTTTTAAACCGGCGGTTTCGATTAAACGTGCCGCGTAATCGCCTTCAGGATTACGAAAAACTGAACCCGCATTGGCGGTTTGAATCGGTTGACTGGCACCTCTTTGACGTAGCAATTCGCTAATTCGCTGTTTGCCGTCTTCGTCCGGCGCTGCTTCGAGTTGTAAAGTGGCGGCGGTAAACCACTCGCCATCGGGAATAACGACGGAACGGTAAGCGACGTTAAACTCATCGGCGTTACGCACCTGCACCTTACCATCATGATCAATGGTTTCAGCGGTTTTGACAATGTCCCAGGTCTCACCCCCAAAGGCGCCAGCATTCATGGCCAATGCGCCACCCATGGAACCGGGGATGCCGGCCAAAAACACGGCCCCGGCCAAACCTGCGCTGGTGCAAAAACGCGCGACTTTTGCACACGGAACACCGGCTTGGGCATAGATTTCGCCGTCACCACGATCTTCCAACCGGCTCAATCCCTTGTGCGTGCAAATTACCGCACCGAGGAATCCACCATCGCGGATAAGTAAATTGCTGCCCAGACCTACCCAAACAATGGGCGTCGCATTTGGGAGCTGGTTCAAAAACCGTGCTAGATCGTCCCTGTCACGCGGAGTATAAAAATATTTCGCCGGACCACCCACACGCCAACTGGTATGACTTGACATGGGTTCGTCATAACGCAATACGCCGAGCAGATTTTCTGTATGCAATGTTTCCGTCATCGATCCAGTCACTGCATCACCTCAACGCCCGCATCGTCAGCACTAGCATCGCCAAATCCAGCTTCAGCAATGTGACGCGACACACGTCCGATATCGCCGGCGCCAAGCGTGATTACGACATCATGGCTTTCAAGGATGGCGGGCAAAGCCCGGGGCAATTGCCAAACGTCTTCAATAAAAATCGGATCGATCCGGCCACGAGCGCGAATGGCGCGGCACAACGCACGGCCATCGGCACCGGCAATAGGTGACTCGCCTGCCGGATAGACTTCGGTAATCACCACCAGGTCTTGTGACGACAGAACCTGACTGAAGTCATCCAATAAATCCCGTGTACGGCTGTACCGATGCGGTTGAAAAACAGTAATCAGTCTGCGATCCGGCCAGCAACCGGCAGCAGTCGCCAAAGTGGCTTGCAACTCACGCGGGTGGTGGGCGTAATCGTCCACCAACAACACTGAACCGGAATTGAACGGGACTTCGCCACGAATTTGAAAACGCCGGCCAATGCCTTCGAATGCAGATAAGCCTTGAACAATTGCCTGAGTACTCAAACCCAAATTGTCGGCCACAGCGATGGCGGCTAACGCATTGAGCACATTGTGATGACCGGGTATAACCAGCGTGATACACAATGCTTCGGGTTTTCCAGGTCGAATGACTTTAAATGTCATATTCAAACCGAGTTGTTTGACTTCGACTGCGCGATAGTGCGCATCATCGCTAGTGCCGTAAGTAATCACGGGTTTGCGTAAGTCAGGCAGGATCTCACGCACTACCGGATCGTCCACACATAACACCGCCAGTCCGTAAAATGGCAGATTGTGCAGAAAGTCGACAAATGTTTGTTTAAGGGTAGTGAAATCACCCTGATAGGCGGACAAATGATCGGCGTCGATATTGGTCACGATCGCTATTTGCGGTTGTAAATGCAAGAACGAAGCATCGCTTTCATCCGCTTCCGCCACCAGATATTCACCGGCGCCCAAACGTGCGTTGCTGTCGACACTATTCACTAAACCACCCACTACAAACGTCGGGTCTAACCCACCGCGCGCCAGGATATTTGCTACCAAACTGGTGGTAGTGGTTTTTCCGTGGGTCCCAGCAACGGCGATGCCTTTGCGAAAACGCATGAGTTCACCCAGCATTTCCGCACGTGGAATCACCGGGATATTTTGTTCGATGGCCGACTTAACTTCGGGATTCTCGCCCGAAACGGCGGTAGACACGACCACCACATCCGCTTGTCCGATGTTTGACGCATCATGTCCGGTGTAAAACGTCACGCCCTTGCGTTGCAAACGCTCCGTGGTCGGTGTCACCGCGATATCGGAACCCGATATTTCGTACTCAAGATTCAACAACACCTCGGCGATACCACTCATACCACTGCCACCGATACCGACGAAGTGAATACGATTAACACGATCACGCACCGAGTACCTCCATGCAACGTTGCGCAACACGCTCGGTGGCATCCGGCTTGGCCAATGCACGTGCATTGTTGGCCATGTCTAGCAAACGGCTCCTTTGTTTTATCAATCCAGCTAAAATTTCACCTAAGGCACGTGCAGTGAATTCGCTTTCAGGCAATAAAATCGCCGCATCGGCGTCCACAAGGTAACACGCGTTTTGAGTCTGGTGATCATCGATTGCATTAGGAAAAGGAACCAATATCGACGCCACACCGGCGGCTGCTAATTCACTCACGGTCATGGCGCCGGAACGGGCGATTACAACATCCGCCCAGGCATAGGCCTGCCCCATATCTTCAATGAACTCGTCCACGCACGCGTTACCGGCCACCAGTGCGTATGTTTGTTGAACTTTTTCTACTCGATTCTTGCCACATTGATGCCACACCTGAAGCTTAGATTCGCTGGTAAATTCGCGTAGGGCTTGAGGCACTATCGTGTTTAACACCTGGGCACCTTGGCTACCACCAATAACCAGAACCCTTAATTCGCTTCGGCGTTGATCGTAACGAATCTGCGGTGAATCCAATTTGGCGATCTCTGCCCGCACCGGATTACCTGTGTATTCGGCTGCTTCGATGCCATATGGCTTAGGAAATCCACTCATCACCCTTTTTGCCAGCTTTGCCAGGAAACGATTAGTGGTACCGGTGATCGAATTTTGTTCATGTAACAACAATGGCTTGCGTAAGAGCCACCCCGCCACGCCTCCGGGTCCCGAAGCAAAACCGCCCATACCGAGTAAAGCACCCGGCTTGCGCCGCAAAATAACGTTCGCGGCCTGTACCAGGGACAGGACCAATAGAAAGGGTGTCACTAACCAACGGCGGATTCCATGACCACGTAATCCGCGAATCGAAACCCAGTCAATGGGAAATCCTGCGGCAGGTACTACCCGCGCTTCCAAGCCGTGACGTGTACCCAGCCAGACCACACAGACACCGCGATCGCGCAATAACTCGGCCACCGCCAGAGCCGGATAAACATGTCCACCGGTGCCACCCGCCATGACCAGCAAAGGCTTCATCGTTGGCCTCCGGAGCGTGGCAGGGTTTCGCAATAAATCCGCAGCAACAGTCCAATGGCTACACAACTGACTACCATGCTGCTGCCGCCGTAACTCATGAATGGCAGGGTCAAACCTTTTGTCGGCAACAGTCCAAGGTTGACACCCATATTGATAATAGCCTGCAAGGCCAGCAGAATACCCACGCCTTGAGCGACCCGCGCGGCAAAGTACTTACCACTGATATCCGCCCGGCGGGCGATGGCAAAAGCACGCCAAAGCACGATTCCAAACAATACGACAACGGCGCTGACACCGAGGAGTCCGAGCTCCTCTCCCAATACCGCCAGAATAAAATCGGTATTGGCATGGGGCAGATAAAAAAGTTTTTGAATGCTGCCACCCAGACCAACGCCAAACCATTCGCCGCGACCGAAGGCAATCAATGCTTGTACGAGTTGGAAGCCGCTGTTGAACGGGTCGTCAAACGGCCGGAGAAAACTCACCACCCGTTGCATGCGGTATGGCGATACCACGGTTAACAAGGCCACACAGGCAATCCCGATCAACAGACAGAAGCTAAAGTGCGTAATACGCACTCCAGCTAGAAACATCATGCCGAATATCGTTGCTGCCAACACCACCGTACTGCCGAGGTCGGGTTCAAATAACATCAAACCCGCCGCCGTAGAAATAATAACGGCGAGGTTAACTACGCCGACTTTGAATTTATGCAAGGTGTCGGTTTTGCGGGTAAGGTAATCTGCTGTGTAAAGAAGAATGCAAATCTTGGCGATTTCAGACGGTTGGACACGCACCGGGCCCAACGGCAACCAGCGCCGGCTACCGTTGACCTCCACACCGATGCCGGGGATAAGCACGACCACCAACAACACACCGGCGGCTATCAGCAACAACCGTGCCGCGCCGCGCCACCAGTCGATCTCAATACGGCTTACCAACCACATCAAAAACAAACCGATGGCAATATAAGTTGACTGCAAAAACAAATAACGCGTACTACCGGTGAATTGTCCAGTTGCCACTGTGGTCGAATAAACCATCACCAAACCGACGCTAAGCAACATGATCACTGCACCCAACAACCAATAATCCAAACCATAATCGTTGCCCGTTTTTTGTGTGCTTATCGGTGCGGCAGGTATCGCTTGTGGTGCCGCGCTCATGATCGCTCCTGCAATACCAATTGACGAAAAACATCACCGCGTTGTTCGAAGTTTTCGAACATATCGAAACTGGCACACGCTGGTGATAACAGCACCACGTCGCCTGCACGTGCAAGTTCATGGGCTTTTGCGACGGCCGATACCAGGTCGTTTACACGATGCACATCGACCCGGTGTTTTATCGCGTTCTCGATTTTGCCCGCATCCTCTCCGAATAAAATGGCAGCTCGCGCTGACCTGGTGCAGGCATCGCTAATTGGAGAAAAATCGGCGCCTTTTCCCTGTCCACCTGCAATCAAAATGACCGGCACGTCAAAACCGGTCAACGCAGCGACGGTGGCGCCGACATTGGTACCTTTGGAATCGTTGATCCATTGCACGCCATTCCATTCACTGACTATCTCCATCCGGTGCGGTAGTCCTTTAAAAGTGGCAACTGCACTGCGCATCACATCGTCGAATTCAATGCCCGCACCTTCGGCCAAAGCGATAGCGGCCAAGGCATTCATTTTTCCGTGCAGTCCTGATAACGGTATTTCGTTCAACGGCATGAGCAACCTTTTGCCGCACGACAACCACTGCTGGCCATCACGCTCCAGCACACCGTAATCTTGCTGGTGGGGTGGGGCATCGGCGCCGAATGTCACCCTGGTTTGTCCATTTGCCATGTCACGCACCAGCGGATCGCCGCGATTGACCAGCGCCATGGCAGTGTTACGAAAAACATGTGCCTTGGCGGCGGCATAATCCTTGATTCCGCTGTAGCGATCCATGTGATCCATACTCAGATTAAGCACTGTCGCGCACGTCAGTTTTAAGCTCCGTGTCGTTTCCAACTGGAAACTCGAGAGTTCAACCACGAACAGCTCCGCCTGTTCATCATCCAGTAAATCCAGAATCGGCGTGCCGATATTGCCACCAACCGCGACTTTCGTTCCGGCCGCTTTCAAAATCTCCCCGGCTAATGCGGTTACCGTGCTCTTGCCATTGGATCCGGTTATGGCAATAACCGGTTTTGCCACCACCCGGGCAAACAACTCCACATCGCCCACAACCTCCAAGCCTTTCTCGCGCGCCGCCTGCACCATTGGCTCGTTAGCGGATATTCCCGGGCTGACTACAACAAGATCGTCGCCGGTGAGTAAATCCGCGTCAAAGCCGCCGGTACGAATATCCACTTGGGCGTCCAATTGTCGCAAGGCTGATTCCATGGGCGGCGCTGCTCTGGAATCCATCACCTTGATTTCGTAACCGCGGCGTAACAAAAATCGCGCGCAAGACAAACCGGTTTTACCCAAACCCAATACCAAAGCGCTGGGTGCATTGTTAGCTTGGGTCATCATGATTGCGTTAGCCGGCACCCTGTGTCACCGAATCTTCAAGGTGGCCAAACCGACTAACACCAAAATGAGCGAAATAATCCAGAAACGTACGCTGACTCGTGGCTCCGGCCAGCCTTTTAATTCGAAATGATGATGTAACGGCGCCATACGAAAAACGCGTTTACCGATCAACTTGAATGAAACGACTTGTAAGATGACTGAAACGGTTTCAACCACAAAAATACCGCCCATGACGAACAACACGATTTCCTGTCGCACGACCACCGCGACAATGCCAATGGCCGCGCCCAGCGCCAACGCACCGATATCCCCCATAAACACCTGTGCCGGATAGGTGTTGAACCATAAGAAGCCCAGGCCCGCTCCGACCAGTGCAGCACAAAAAATCAACACTTCACCAACGCCGCGTATGTACGGTATAGCTAGATATTCAGCGAATACGCTATTACCCGTTAGATAGGCGAATATGCCCAACGCGCCTGCGACTAATACAGTCGGCATTATCGCCAGACCGTCCAAACCATCGGTGAGATTGACCGCATTGCTGGAACCGACCACGACAAAATAAGTGAGCGGGACAAACCAGATGCCGATATCCACGGCGACGGTCTTAAAAAAAGGAACGATAAGTTCCGTTTCGGCTGGTGAGCTCGCAGTGTGATACAAAAACAGGGCGCCGGCTATTCCAACGGCGCTTTGTGAGATGAACTTGGTCGCCGCGCCGATGCCACGTGGATCCTTGTTCACCAGCTTACGGTAGTCATCGATCCATCCGATAACACCGAAAGCGATGCAGGTAAACAAAACAATCCAGATAAAACGATTGGTCAAATCCGCCCACAACAGTGTTGCCGACACCACCGCTACCAGAATCAAAGCACCACCCATGGTAGGTGTACCGACTTTCTCAAAATGTGTCGGTGGCCCGTCTTGACGTATGGTCTGACCCACCTGGTAATGACTTAGCTTGCGAATCATGAGTGGACCAAAAATGAAGCAGACAGCCAACGCAGTCAGCACACCACAAATACCACGAAAGGTGAGATAACGAAACACATTGAGCGCACCAAACTGATCGGATAATGATTCGAATAAAAAAGCCAGCATTAGTGGTGCGCTTCCTCGCGAAATCTATCCGTCGTAAGGTCGCCACCTACCTGCTCATGGCAAATCGCATCGGTTACCGTTTCCATGTGCATGCGACGCGAGCCCTTCACCAGCAGTGTCGTCTGCGCATCCATTACCTCGCGCAATGCATCAATCAATGCGTCGTAGTCGCCGAAATGTTCGCCATTGGCGCCAAATGCAGCGATGGCGTTTTGAGTCAATTTGCCAATACCAAACAAACGATGGACACCGGCATCACGCGCCGCCTGTCCGGCCTCGCTATGCATGGCCTCAGCCCCCGTACCCAATTCCGCCATGTCGCCGAGCACTAAGATTTTTTCTCCGTGACAACCGGTCAACACCCGCATAGCGGCATAAAGCGAATCCGGGTTGGCGTTGTAGGTGTCGTCGAACACTGTGGCGCCGTTGATTCCCTGGCGCTTTTGTAAGCGTCCACGCACCGGCGCCATGTTCTCCAACCCTACCTTTATTTGTTCCAGCGAGGCACCCGTCTGCAAGGCGGTCGTGGTGGCGGCCAACGCATTCATGACATTGTGACGGCCGGGAATCGGTAATCGTACGTCGGTTTCGCCGGTGGGTGTGTGTAAGCGGATGGCATTCACCAATCCATTTTCCTTGATGGTTGCACTCACATCCGCTGGCTTATCCAGACCAAAAGTGACGCAGCGAACAGGACTGGCCAACTCGCGCCAATACGATGCGAAGCTGTCGTCCGCATTAATAATGGCGATACCATCACAAGGCAGTCCCTGAAAAATTTCTGCCTTGGCACGGGCAACATTTTCCACACTGCCCAAACCTTCCAGGTGGGCGTTGGCGGCGTTATTGATGAGGGCAATTTTTGGTTTGACCAGGCGGGTGAGATAGGCGATTTCACCGGCGTGATTCATGCCTAACTCGATCACCGCGAATTGATCGGATGCACCCATGCGCAGCAAGGTCAACGGCACACCAATGTGGTTGTTTAAATTCCCTTCTGTTATCAACCCATCGCCTGTTTGACCCAGGATCGACCCCAGCATTTGCTTGACCGTGGTCTTGCCATTGCTGCCGGTGATGGCAATAACTGGAATATCGTGTTGTGCGCGCCAATAGGCTCCCAATTGACCCAGCGCACGGGTCGTATCATCAACTACCAAAGCCGGTAACGGCACAACCCCACGCCGGCTAACCAATAAGGCGACCGCACCTCGCTCGACCGCTTGTTCGATGAAATCGTGGCCATCGAAGTTCGGACCCCGCAAGGCAACGAACAATTCGCCCCCTTGCATCTGCCGTGTGTCGGTAACCACCCGCTCAAACTCCGTGTCGGCTCCGCAGTGCTTACAACCGAGTGCATGCGCTGCTATGCTGAGATGCATTAGTGCATCACCTCTTGCAGACAGGTTTGTACAACCTCGCGGTCGCTGAGCGTGATAAGCTGATCGCCTATAGTTTGTGTCGTTTCATGACCCTTACCGGCAACCAGTACTAAATCACCAACCTGTGCATTATTGATCGCATAAGCGATGGCCTGGCGACGGTCACGTGTCTGTCGAACAGGCATGGACTTCATACCGGTTAATATGTCCCGAATAATCTGACCACCATCTTCAGTGCGCGGATTGTCGTCAGTCAATACAACATAATCTGCTTGGCGTTCGGCCACGGCACCCATTTGTGGTCGCTTGCCTTTGTCGCGGTCACCACCACAACCAAACACACACCACAGTCTCCCTTGAGTATGTTCACGTAATGACAACAACGCCTGTTCCAAGGCATCCGGTGTATGCGAATAGTCCACCACCACAGCAGGAGCACGCTCGGAACCGCGAAACAGTTCCATACGTCCCGGCACCGGGCGCAGTTGGGTCATAGTCGCCGCGATGTCGTCGACGTAATACTCCAAAGCAAACAAAGTCGCGGTGACGGCCAACAAATTGGGAACATTAATCCGCCCAAGCAAGCGTGAGCGAAACCGCACGGGCCCGGCTGGTGTCTTTAGGTGTAAAAACAAGCCATCGGATTCAACCACCACATCCAGCAATTGAATGTCCGCGTCGCTGCTACCATAGGTCAAAACTTTGCCGGGTGGAACCTGCTTCAACAAGTCTGAGCCGAACGCATCGTCGATGTTAATGATCGCGTGCCGAATTGCCGGCAGGGAAAACAAACTCGCCTTGGCCGTGCCATAGGCCTGCATTGTGTCGTGATAATCCAGATGATCACGTGTTAGATTGGTAAATACGGCGATATCGAATTCCACCCCGTTAACCCGTCCTTGATCCAGCGCGTGGGAGGACACTTCCATGGCGACTGCATCGGCGTGTTGTCGCAATAACTCATCCAGGATAGCGTGTACTTGTATCGCGTCTGGGGTGGTGAGGGATTGCGGCGCGATGGATTCGATTAAACCTGAACCCAATGTTCCGCTCATACCGGTGTTAAGGTTTAAACACTTAAGCGCCTGCGCGGTCAAATGCGCGCAGGTCGTCTTGCCGTTGGTACCGGTAACACCAATGACCAAGAGTTGTTGTGACGGTGTACCGTAAAACCGATGCGCGATATTGCCTAATTGTTGTTGCAGATTTCGCACCGAGTAAGCGGGTACGCCGCAGTCTTCAGCGTCTCCCGCATCGCCGGCTTCAAACAAGACGGCACACGCTCCATTGCCAACTGCGTCACCAATGTAATCGCGACCGTCGGCAGTCAAGCCGCGATAGGCACAGAATAAACTGCCGGGCCTTACAGCCCGGCTATCGGCCGTAAGCTGGCTAATATTGCAATTGTCGGATTCGTTTACTTCAGTAATACCGGCAAGTAATGGTTTTAAGCAACGAATAGGCGGCGGTATTGACGGCGTATTCATACTCATCCGTGGCTGAGCGCCACCTGGTGGCGTTGCTCTCCGTGATCTTCCAATGGGAGGTCGGGTGCCACGTTGCGCAACCGTAATGCCCCCTTCATGACACCGGCAAATACCGGCGCCGCCACCTGCCCGCCGTAATATTTTTTCCCGCGCGGTTCATCCACCACCACCGCCATGACAAATCGCGGGTCCGATACCGGTACAAACCCTACAAATAATGACAAATAACGTTTTGGCGCATAACGGCCGTTCGCGTCCAACTTATGCACGGTTCCGGTCTTGCCGGCGACTCGGTATTGGGCGAGCCGCGCCAATTTAGCCGTCCCTTCGCTGCCGGCTACGGTCTCAAGCATGGAACGCACTTGCGAGGCAATGTCCGGGTCGATGACTTGTTCGCCACGCACGGCGCCCGTGCGTTTGATCATGGTGACTGGCAGCAGTTTTCCATCGGACGCTAACGCGGTGTAAGCCCGCGCTAGTTGCAACGGTGTGACCGATACACCATAACCATAAGCCAGTGTCGCGTGTTCGATTTCCCGCCAGCGGTTTCTTTGTACCAGACTGCCCACCACTTCTCCCGGCAAGCTGCTACCCGATAACTCGCCAAATCCGATCCTTCGATAAAGTGTTATCAAGTCTGCCACCGGTAGTTGCAATGCAATTTTGGCTACACCGACGTTGCTCGATTTGGTGATCACAGCGGATACGGTTAATTCGCCATAATCGTGTACGTCTCTGATCGTGTGCCGTCCGATACGCAACCAACCCGGTGATGTATCGATAGCGGTTGCGGGTGAGAAACGACCGCTGTCCAATGCCATGGCAATGGTGAAGGGTTTGACGGTGGAACCGGGTTCCAGCACATCGGTGACGGCACGATTACGAAACTTGCCGTCTTTTATCCCGCTACGATTATTAGGATTAAACGTCGGTTCGTTGACCATGGCCAGGATTTCACCGTTTTTAGCATCCAGTACCACCGCCGATCCGCCTTTTGCATCGTGTTCGCGCACCGCCGATTGCAGGTAACGGTAAGTCATATATTGAATACGCGAATCCAGGCTCAAACTTAAGTCTTTTCCATCTTCTACCGGGTGTATGCTTTCAACGTCTTCCACTACATGACCCTTTCGATCACGCATGACACGTTTTTTTCCGGGTGTACCCGCCAGATATTTGTTATAGGCCAGCTCCAATCCTTCCTGACCTTGATCGTCGACATTGGTGAAACCGAGCACATGACCAAAGATCGGGCCCGCCGGGTAGTAACGCCGATATTCCCGTTGCACCGACACACCGGGAATTTTCAGGTCGACAATTTTTTGTGCATCCGGTGGCGACAAATGCCGTTTGAGATACATAAATTCACGGCCGGCATAGTTCTCAACATTGGTTTTGATGTCAGAGACTTTCACCCCCAGTGCTGTTGCCAATTCCGGCCATTGTTCAGGAGCACTACCAAGGGTTCCGGGATCGGCCCATATCGAATCCACGGGCGCACTGATGGCCAGCGGTTCACCGTTTCTGTCCAAAATCATGCCACGGCTGGGCGCGATTTCTACCGATCGCAAATAACGCGCATCACCCTGGGCTTGCAGATAATCCGTAGCGAATAATTGTAAATAAACCGCCCGGCCGAACACCGCGGTCAAACCGAGCAACATCAAACCCAATAAAAACCAGTGCCGGCCGGCGTACAGTTGTTGTTGACGCTGCCGTTTACTCACCGGTGTCTCCCCGGAATCCCAATGCTGGCACGTGTAAAGTGACGATTTCATCGGCAGGCGGTGTGACCATATCCAGTTTAGTGCGTGCTTCTTTATCTACCACGTGATGCAACGACCAGGTCGCCTGCTCGAGCAACAGTTGTGTCCATTCGACATTTAACCGGTCGCGCTCCGTGTACAGATTTTGCAATTCGACGAAACGCACCCGGTTTTGGTGGCGCACATGCACAATGCCTAAAGCAGTGACGATGACCAGCGCTATTAAAATAGTGATGCCTCTGTTCATTTAGAAGCTTGACCTGTTTGCTCCATTTTTTCTGCGACACGCATGACGGCACTGCGTGCACGGGAATTGCGCTTGATCTCCTCTTCAGATGCTCTTATAGAGCGGCCAAGCGCCTGCAAATTTGGTCTCAACTCACGGGCTCGAATGGGTAAATCAGCAGGATATGGATCACCACGACCAGCGTCACGAATAAAGCGTTTAACGATGCGGTCTTCAAGGGAATGAAAACTAATCACCACAAGCCGTCCACCGGGACCAAGGCAATCCAACGCCTGAGGCAAGGCCGCGGACAATTCTTCCAATTCGTGGTTCACCTGCAAACGCAAGGCTTGAAAAGTGCGTGTTGCTGGATGTTGCCCAGGTTCACGTGTGGGCACGGCGGCAGCCACAACTTCCGCCAATGCCCGCGTAGTGGTTAAAGGTTGTTCTCGCTGTTTTTGTACGATGGCGCGTGCAACCCGTTTAGCAAAACGCTCTTCACCCAAGTTGCGAATCACTCGGGTCAATTCATCCTCATCTACCACTTGTAACCATTCAGCAGCGCTGACTCCATAACCCGGATCCATACGCATATCCAACGGCCCGTCATGACGAAAACTAAAACCCCGTTCTGCGATATCCAGTTGCGGCGAGGACACACCCAAATCGAATACTACACCCATGACCGGCTGCGCATCGCCGTATTGGGTTATGATGTTGGCTAATTGTGAAAACCGCGCATGAACGACGCGAATGCGTGGCTCGTTTGAAAATTCGCTTCGCCCACTGGCCACTGCCTGTGGATCTCGGTCTATTGCCAATACCCGGCCATGTTCGCTTAGGCGGGCCAAAATGGCGCGGGTATGGCCGCCGCGCCCAAATGTGGCGTCGACATAAGTACCGTCGGATCGAATGTTTAGAGCGCGCACCACCTCTTGCGCCAGGACCGGCGTATGTTTATGTCCTGTCATCGAGCCCCAATCATAAGACGAACTACAACGACAGGGATTCAAGTTCTATCGATATCGGCTGCGATACCGCTGTGGGTGCTAACAACTCTTCGCGCCGTGCCTCCCATAGTTCTTCATTCCAAATTTCAAACTTGTTCAGTTGCCCCACCAACATGACTCGCTTGTTTAATCCCGCAAATTCACGTAACGGAGCCGTCAACAACACCCGACCATTACGATCCAGCTCGCAATCGGAGGCATGACCGATGAGGATTTTTTTGAGTCGTTCCGCGTTGGGATCAAGGCTGGGCAAAGCGACTAGTTTTTCTTCAATGTGTTGCCAGGCCGCGTGGGGGTACATCCATAGACAACGTTCGTTTGGGCTGATGGTTACCACTACCTGACCGCCACCAAGCGCGGTAATGTCTTCACGATAGCGGGTCGGGATCGCCACCCGGCCTTTTGCGTCAAGACTAACGGCATTAATTCCTCGAAACATCTCAGACCAAAACCTTCTTTAAAAACCATTAATCCCCACTTATCCCCACATTTCGACACTATATTCACGCTAAACAAGCCATGTCAAGCAAAATATCGGATTTATAAGGGTTTTTTCGATTTATACCTGAGAAAAAACTTGAAGATTTGATGCAAAGTTTTCGATTTTTCGTAAGAATCGTCTTTGGGACCAATAGTAGCGGGAATAAACGATTAAGAGCCGGTCGATAAGCCGGGTTCTGTCGCGGACAGTCATTCATCTAGGGCACACGTCACCGCGTACCTCAAGCAACCTACCCGGATCCAGCGCGGACAACGCCATCGGATCCCTATTTGGTCTTGCTCCAAGTGGGGTTTGCCTTGCCATTCGTGTTGCCACGAACGCGGTGCGCTCTTACCGCACCATTTCACCCTTACCTGAACATACGCGTATGGTCAGGCGGTATATTTTCTGTGGCACTTTCCGTCGGCTTGCGCCGCCCAGGCGTTACCTGGCACCTCGTCCTGTGGAGCCCGGACTTTCCTCCCCGCCACTCTGCTACACACCGGGGTAACAGGATATGCAAGAGAGTGGCGGAGCGACTGTCTGACCGGCTCTCAAGTTAACTATAACAGACATTACCAAGCACTGATCATTCGCGGATCAAACCGTTTTTTAGTGCCCATTGATATAATTCTCGACGGGGTTTACCGCTGATTTCTGAGGCCAATTCGCTGGCTTGCCGCAAGGGTAATCGTTTACTCAAAACCCGCATTGTTTTGACGGATAGGTCATCCAATGCACTCGACACGGCGCGACCGCGTACTAACACAACAAACTCACCGCGTTGCCGGTTCGTATCGGACTGCAACCACTCACGCAATTCGGCGAGACACGCTCGTTTAATGGTTTCGAACTTTTTCGTTAGTTCACGTGCAATGACCGCCTCACGTTCCGGCCCAAACACCTCGCTCATGTCCCTCAACGACTCAACAATACGATGGGCCGATTCATAAAACACCATGGTGCGTGTCTGGCCGCCCACTGCCGCCAAAAAACGGCGGCGGGCGCCGGCTTTAGCGGGTAAAAAACCTTCAAACACAAACCGGCCCGTAGGCAGACCCGCGGCTGACAACGCCGTTATTGCTGCATTCGGGCCGGGTATCGGTATGACCGGAATGCCGGCGTCGTGGGCGGCATGCACCAGACGGTAGCCCGGATCGTTTATCAGCGGCGTACCGGCATCGCTAATTAAGGCAAAAGTCTTACCTTGCAACATCTGTTCGATCAACACCGCAACACGCGCGTCCTCGTTATGCTCGTGTAATGAAACCGTGGGGGTATTAATTTCAAAAAAGCGTAGCAATGCGTTGCTATGCCGGGTATCCTCCGCGGCGATTTGATCCACCGAAGCAAGGATACGCAACGCACGTTCGCTGATGTCTTCACGATTACCAATCGGCGTGGCAACGATAAATAATTTTCCTATCTTGGGTTCTCCGGTTTTGCCCGATACCTGTTTCACTCGTTATACTAAAGCACCGTGACCGCGATATCCCGAAGTTATTTTTCCCGGCGTTTTCCTGCGCCCCTGCGATGTTCGCTGCCGGTAATACTGGTTGTGTTGTTAACCAGTTCCTGTGCCACTGAATTCATCTCGGATGGCCCGGCTCCGGTCGAGTCTTCCACAAGAGAACCCGGCAATACCCAGAAAACTGCAGGATCGAATCTGCCAAGCACGGTTTCCGGGCAGTTGGATTCCGAGTTATCAGCGCAAGATTATCTCAATTATGCGCAATCGGCGAACTCACCGTTCCGCGAAACCTACTTTCTGCACGCTGCGGAACGGTTTCTTCAAGATGGTAGCGTCTCGGAGGCGCGCAAGATTCTGGAAACATTGGATTTATCGCGTGTCCCCGAATTTCATCGCGCCCGCCGCGATTTGTTATTGGCTCGTTCATCCCAGTTAAACGGAGACCACCGTGCGGCACTTGGCATACTGCGTGAGTTAACGGTGAAAAGCGGGATGGCGCCGGATTTTCTCAGCCGTGTCTGGTCTTATCGCGCTGAATCCGAATTTGCACTGGAGTTGTCTATCGAAGCGTTGCAAAGTCTGCAAAACCGCAGCGAGTTTTTATCCACTGACGAGGAGCAAAAAGACCACAACCAACAGTTATGGGGTGTGTTGTCTTACATGTCTCCCACTGAACTCAGTAATGCCTTGGCCGCGACCAGTGATCAAACCATGCGTGGTTGGATCGAGTTGGCCCAGATAAGCCGTGATTTCAACGACCAGCCCGAACAACTCCATGCCGCGATACAGCAGTGGAGTGCCCGTTATCCCGGTCATCCCGGTCTGGAGTCGACCCAATCCGGCCAACAAGGGGATGCCCTTGCCGGTGGTCCTATTCAACAAGTTGCATTGTTGTTGCCGCTGAGTTCCTATCACAGCGCCGCCGCCCAGGCGTTTTACGATGGTTTTACCGCCGCCCACGATACCGATAGTTCCGCTGGCAAACCCCAAGTGGTGTTATACGACATCGGCGGTCAAACGGAATTGACACCCTCTTATTATCATGCGGCCGTGCAGGCGAACGCTGACTTTATTGTCGGCCCCCTTGGCAAACGTGCGGTGGATAGTCTGGTGCAAACGACGGAGTTAGAACGGCCTATATTGTTACTCGGTATACCAGGCTACGATTTTGACTTGCCACCCGGTGTGTTTCAATTCGGCTTGCAACCGGAACAAGAAGCGGTGCAAGTAGCGGACAGAGCATACGCCGATGGCCACCGCTTCGCCGGTGTTTTGTATCCGTTGTCGGATTGGGGTCAACGTATGTTGCATGCGTTTCAACAACGTTGGGAATCCCTCGGCGGTATTGTGTTGGAATCACAGCTTTATTATGAGGAAGATCTTGATTTTTCCACGACTGTTAGCGAATTTCTGCGCATACAAAATATTCCCACGTCGAGCAGTTCCAGCAACAAAAAGAAATTTACCCCCAAACCACGCCAGGACCTCGACTTTGTATTTCTTGCCGCCAAAACCAATCAAGCGCGGCTGATTAAACCACAGTTCGATTATTTCTTGGCGCATGACTTACCCATCTACGCTACTTCCCATGTTTATGGGGGATACGAAGACCCGATTAACGACGTGGATCTGGAAGGGATTATGTTCAATGACATGCCATGGATGCTGGACAATACCGGCACCTTTGCGCATTTACGTCAATTCGTACAACGTGAATGGAGTGGCAAATATTCGCCCCTGGACCGATTGTATGCATTGGGTATGGATGCTTACGCCTTGGTGCCGCAACTGGCGTATTTGCGGCAAAACCCGCTGGCACGTTATGCAGGTGTGACTGCATCGCTGCGGGTTGAACCGAATGGCTTGATTGTGCGCGAGAGTCAATGGGCCCAGTTTCGCAATGGTGTGCCGACACTACTGGATGTTGCAATTGACGAGCCCTCGGTATCACAGTCCTCGACAGAATAATTGAACGCACGCACTGATCGTCATTTACAAACAGGCCGTTGGGCGGAACACTGTGTGTTTACCTTTTTAAAGCAAAGTGGCTTGAAATTGTTGCAGAAGAATTATCGCTGCGCATTCGGAGAAATAGATTTAGTCATGCAAGATGGCAACGATGTCGTCTTCGTCGAGGTCCGGTACCGCAAGTCAAACCGTTTTGGCGGGGCGGCGGCCAGCGTCGATCAAAATAAACAGCGTAAGTTACGCGCCACCGCTGAACACTATCTTCAACAACATCCCCGTGTTCGAAATAAACCCTGTCGTTTTGATGTAGTAGCCGTCACTGAGCACCGTGACCAACCCGATTTTGATTGGATTACCAACGCTTTCTAGTTTATGAATGCGAACACAGCGGTTGTCGAATGGTTTAAAGAAAGTATACGTGTTACCGAGGACTCGTTGACATCCATTACACAGCCCATTGTCCAGGCCGCACACACCATGTCGGAAGCGATCAAGGATGGCGGTAAAATTCTGGTTTGTGGCAACGGCGGTTCTGCTGCCGACGCCCAACATTTCTCGGGGGAAATGCTGGGCCGGTTTATGGACGAACGACGCTCCTTGCCTGCATTAACATTAACTACCGACGGATCTGCACTGACCGCAATCGGCAATGATTATGACTTTGAACATGTTTTTGCGCGGCAAATATCGGGGTTAGGTCGAAACGGCGACGTATTGTTTAGTATCACCACCTCGGGCAATTCCAGTAATATCGCCGCCGCTATCAGCGCGGCCCATGAAAAAAATATGTCCTGCATCATCTTGAACGGAAAAGACGGCGGAAAAATTCCGGCCATGCTCAATGAAGACGATATAGAAATTCGCGTAGCGGATACTCGTACACCTCACATTCAGGAAGTACATGGTATCGTCATTCATTGCATTTGCCATCTCATCGATTCTCAACTACACAACAGCTAAACACGGCGAGGAACTTCATGCGATCACTATTTACTCCCAGATACTACTCACTTTTGCTGATTGTAAATATTGCACTACTTTCGGGTTGTGTGGCCGCGGCAGTCGGTGCCGCCACCGTCACCGCCATCGACATCGCTACTGACCGGCGTACTACCGGAACTTATATCGACGACAATGCCGTTGAAGTCAGCATTCGCAAGGAAATTTTGTCGGACCAGGGCTTGCGCCAGAATGCGCATATTGGCGTTACTGCCATGAACGGCGTGGTATTGCTTACCGGGCAAACACCGACGGAAGATCAACGCAATGCGGTGTTGAATATCGCGCGCTCGTTTGAAGAAACCAAACAAGTCGTGAATGAAATCACCATCGCCGGCAAAGCCGGTCTTGGTGCACGTAGCAATGACAGTGCGTTAACCGCTAAAGTAAAGACACGGCTTTATCAAGATCTAAAACTTGACGCCAACCGGGTAAAAGTTGTGACCGAAGACCGCACCGTTTACTTAATGGGTCTGGTGAAACCGACAGAAGCCGAAGCGGCAACTGAATCGGCGCGGACAGTAAGGGGCGTGAGGAAAGTAGTCAAGGTATTCGAATACATCTAGAACCTGCCGCAAAATGCCTGCGCTTTGCCAATACTTCGTTGAAAACAATCTCAAAATACTCATGTACTAGCGTGTACACTGCGTTTTATCGATTGTTTTCGCCTCGTCTTGCCGGCGCTCGGCTATTGTGTGACAGGTTCTAACCAATCCACTCATCTTTTGCTTGGTCACCATTCATGTGTGGCGATATGACCGGTAGTACGCACAAAATTGTCTCAACCACGGACGAACTGGAATCGAAACTGTCGACATTAAAACGACCGTTGGTGTTTACAAACGGCTGTTTCGATATCCTGCATAGGGGACACGTTGCCTATCTCGAAGAAGCGGCTACGCTGGGATTAAGTTTGGTCGTCGGTGTGAACAGCGATGCATCAATTCAGCGTTTACGAAAAAGCCTGGGGCGGCCTATCAACCCTCTTGAAGACCGGCTCGCTGTGTTGGCTGCTTTGCAGAGTGTCGACTTGGTGATAATGTTTGACGAGGACACGCCTTTGCAATTAATCTGCCGGATTAAACCCGATGTATTGGTTAAGGGCGGTGATTGGCAAGTCGATCAAATTGTCGGCAAAGATGCGGTCGAGCGACATGGTGGCGAGGTGCGATCGATTCCTATCCGGTATAAGCGCTCGACAACCGAACTCATCGGAAAAATTCAATCCAGAATCTGATCGTATAGCGCACGATCCGACGCGTTGAAACAGCAACAGATAATAGTGTCAAAATCAGACACATAGTCTTGCATGACGCTAACGGCTATACCGGCTGCCGCGTGTTTTGGATAGCCATACACGCCGGTACTGATACCAGGAAATGCGATGGTCTTGACACCGTGCTCCTGCGCCAGACGCAGTGAATTGTCATAACAAGCGCGCAACAACTCCGCTTCTCCGCATTCACCGCCACGCCACACCGGCCCGACGGTGTGAATGATCCATTGAGCTGGTAAATTGAAACCCGGTGTTATCTTTGCCTCGCCGGTAAGGCAACCATTTAGTTTTTGGCAAGCGTGCAACAGCTCAGGACCGGCTGCTCGGTGTATCGCGCCGTCCACACCACCGCCACCGAGCAAGGATTCATTGGCGGCATTAACAATTGCATCGACAGTCAGAGTAGTAATATCAGCATGTAGTGTCTTTATCACCGATACCGCTCCATTGAGTGCAACGTGCTATGATTCCAGTACGATTGTATCAGCGTTAATGGCCTGTTGCTCAACAGCCCAGAACAAGAAAACAGGACGACAAAAACCTAACGGCGATCTAATGCAACTGTTTCGAATTTTAGTACTCATTGCCGGCTTGACCGGCACCAATGTGCTATACGCTCAATCCCTGGAAACCTTGTCCATGGAAGAACGCATGAAGCTTTTCCTGCAGCAGGATGCGTTTATTGAGGCCGGGGTTGGGTTCAGGGAAGTCCGGTTGGGTATCCCATTTTCACAAGTGCTGGATTTGTGGGGTGAACCGGAACGAGAAGAGAAATCTGCTTTGCCAGGCTCCAAACGGCACTGGTTTTACAAGCCCGAAGCGGCGTCGCTGATTATCGTATCCGGTAAAGATACAGTGCAATCAATTGCGGTGCGTGGCACACCGGCCTCTATTTTTCAAACCCTGGAAGGCGCGCGCTTTGGCATGTCCCCGGATCGCATACTTCAAATCTATAGCGAACCCAGCAAAAAGCCCAAAGAAGATTTGATTCGTTATCCGGAACTTGGCATTGAATTCGCGTTTGTGAATCAAAAACTGGGGCAGATCGAGGTTTTAGAAAAAGAAAGCGAGTAATCCTAATAGCGGGTAGCTAAACCGTTTAATTTATCCCACTCAAATAGGGCTTTAGCTCCTTCAGCGCCTGTTCGTAAACATAACGTTTAAATTTTACGATTTGTCGCAACGGATCCCAATAGTTTACCCAACGCCACGCATCGAATTCGGGATTGTCACAAGCATTGAGACAAATGTCGTCTTCAGTACCAATGAGATGGAACAAAAACCAGATTTGCTTTTGTCCACAGAAACCGTAACCCCGCCGACGCAACAATTTAGCTGGAACCTCGTATCGTAACCAATCCTGAGTACGCCCTACCAATCGCACATGCTGGGGCAGTAAACCCACTTCTTCTTGTAACTCGCGGTACGCCGCTTGTTCTGCCGATTCGTGCGGTTCCATACCTCCTTGAGGAAATTGCCATCCATCGCGGCTAGCACGGCGCGCCCACAACACTTGTGAGTCATCATTACAAACAATGATCCCCACATTTGGCCGATAGCCTTCTTCGTCGATAACATATTTGTTTCTAGCCGAGCTCATTTAAATAATGAATCGGTCGTCAATCCTGTTTTATTTTTCCATGAACGGCCTTCGACGACAATTGCCGTGGGGCGTCGTCTGTAAACACACCGACGTAAAGACACAAAGGCGTCTCTATTTATTCAGATTTCTACGTGAGTGCAAGAAAGCACTGCGCGCAAGACCGTAGTGTGCACCCAACACGCGAGACCGAGAACGGTGCTTATGTACGGTATGCCAATTTTGCAGGAGCAAAAATCGGTGATGCCTCAATCGCGGAAAAAGATCATTGAGAAGCGCCCTTAACCGAATCCGTCGATCTTGAGCTTAAGGTCAGTAGCACTGGTTGCGTGTTTCAACGCTTCAGCCTCCGAAATCAGGTCGTTCTTAACCAGTTGAAACAGGTGTTCGTCGAACGACAACATACCTTCCACCAAACTGCTCTTCTTGAGTAAATCGGCGATTTCCTTAACCCGTAATGGATCCAAAATCAGCTCGCGAACCCGTGAGTTAACATGCATTACTTCGACTGCGGCGACCCGCCCTTCGCCGGATTTTTTCGGTAACAAACGTTGGGCAATAACCGCACGTAAATTCGATGACAATTTCGCCCGGATGGTGGGCTGCGCTTCAGCGCTAAACTCTGATGTCAAACGAGTAATGGTTTCAGGTGCACCTGGTGCATGCAAGGTGGTAAACACCAAGTGGCCGGTTTCTGCGGCGGTCAACGCTGCTTCCATGGTTTCCTTGTCACGCATTTCACCCAACAGTATGACATCCGGGTCTTCACGCAACGCAGCCTTCATTGCTTTGGCGAAATCCGGTGCGTCGATGCCGATTTCGCGTTGCGAAATAATAGATTTCTTATCCTCGAACATGTATTCGACCGGATCTTCAATAGTAATAATGTGTTTTGGATAGTTGCGATTTATCTCGTCAATCAACGACGCGATGGTGGTCGATTTACCCGAACCAGTCGCGCCCGTCAAAATCACCAAGCCACGCTCAAGATGGGCGACGCGGTCGATGGCTTCGGGTAGCCCCATTTCGCGCATGTGCGGCACTTTGGTTTGCACCACACGCATGGCCATGGCAATGGTGCCCAATTGAAAATACGTGTTGACACGCAAGCGGCCGCCATTGTCGGTTGCGACTGATGAGTCAACTTGCAAACCATCTTGCAGAGTATCCCATTGATGGGAAGTCAAAATAGCGCGGGCGAAGTTTTCCATGTCTTGCGCCGATAGAACCGGTAGATGTCCTAATACGATCAGTGCGCTATCGATACGTGCCAGCGGCGATTGGCCGGCACGCAAATGAATGTCCGATGCCCGCCGCTCAACTGAGTCCATTACCACGGTGTTCAAAAAAGCAATAGGATCGCCCATATTTGCAGGCGGGGCCGTTTTTGGCTCCACTGCAGGCGTTGCTTCAATCTCTGTTTCCAAATCCCCTATTGGCTGTTCACTCACGATTTGTTGTTCCCTGGATTCGTTGTGGAAGAATTGGTAAGTCTCAGCCCCTTCGCTGGGTTCAGCGTACGTAACCCCATCACTTTCAGTATTCGTCATTATACACCCCAGAATTTGGTACACCTATTTGTGGTTTAATTAGCCAGAGGAATTGATGGAGATTTATCGCTAACCCGCCAACTCCGCCTCGCGACACCTTCACTTCAGACTCGCTATCTTACGCTCACCACCGCACCTATCAAGCGGGAATGTGTTAAAAACTGTTAGGATGTCTTTAAACAACAAGTCCGTTTATTCCTGGGCCTTGTACGATTGGGCCAATTCCGCCTTTGCCACCACCGTATTGGCTGGATTTTTCCCTATATTTTTCAAGGAGTTCTGGAGCATTGGCACGGATGCGACGATGAGCACCTTCCGTCTCGGCGCGGCCAATTCCATTGCCAGTCTGATTATCGTGGTATTAGCACCTTTGTTGGGCGCTATTGCCGATGCTGGTGGCACCCGCAAACGCTGGTTGGTGGTGTTCGCGATAATAGGTATCGTGATGACCGGCGCCCTGTATTTTGTTGGCCAAGGCGGTTGGGGAGTAGCAATTGGCATTTACGCCGTTGCCGCTCTTGGGTTTTCCGGCGCCAACATTTTCTACGATTCTCTTATCGTCTCGGTCGCACCTGAAGACAAGTTGCATTTCGTCTCAGGTCTTGGATTTGCACTGGGTTACCTAGGCGGCGGAATCCTGTTTTCGTTTAACGTCTCGCTCACCTTATGGCCAGAGGTGTTTGGTCTCGCTGATGTTACTGCGGCTGTGCGGCTATCGTTTATTTGTGTCGCCGTCTGGTGGACAGTGTTCAGCATACCGTTGCTACTGTTCGTAAAAGAACCCAAGGGTGTTTCCAATCAAAACAGCGGCAATACGATAAAACAAGCATTCAACCAATTGAGGCTTACCTTCACTAAAATCCGTCAGTTACGGATGGTGCTTTTATTTCTGCTGGGATACTGGTTTTACATCGACGGTGTCGATACGGTGATCCGTATGGCGGTGGATTACGGTTTATCGCTCGGATTTGACTCCAACGTACTTATTGTCGCTTTGTTAGTCACTCAATTCGTTGGATTTCCCTCGGCCATTGCCTTTGGTAAATTGGGTGAGAAAATCGGCGCCAAACCCGGCATATTTATTTGTATTACCGTCTACCTGATCATTACCGTGTGGGCGGTTTTTATCGACCAGGTATACGAGTTCTATGTTATGGCCATTGCGGTGGGTTTAGTGCAAGGCGGTGTGCAGGCGCTGAGCCGGTCGTTGTACGCCCAGATCATTCCGCAACGCATGGCTGGCGAGTTTTTCGGTTTTTACAACATGTTGGGGAAATTCGCCGCGGTTATTGGACCGGTATTAATGGGTTGGACAGGTTTAATATTTGGCAATCCACGTATTTCGATTCTGTCGCTGGCCATCTTATTCATTATTGGTGCATTGTTGTTATCGCGAGTTAATGTCAGCCAAGGACAACAGGCGGCGCATTCGCTATAAAGCAGATCGCTTCACCGGTCTTACGCATTTCCAACAATTACAATGTCGATATTGAGTACACATCGGCAAAACGGTACAGTCTGCTCATGCCTCAAAACCTGTTTCAACCCGCGTTCGAGGACTTGCCGGATCAGTTGCCGGTGTTTCCATTGACCGGTGCTATTTTGCTGCCAAAAGCACAACTACCGTTGAATATCTTCGAACCCCGCTATCTCAGCATGACTTTGGATGCACTGGGGAAAGACCGCATGGTAGGCATGATACAACCGCGCGGCGCTAAAGACGAATCCGATGAGCCGGTACCGATTTATCAAATCGGGTGTGCCGGCCGTATTACCGCTTTTAGCGAGACCGGGGACGAACGCTTGCTGATTGTATTGACCGGTGTGTGCCGTTTTCGTGTACAGGCTGAAACCGAAACACAAAAACCGTATCGCCTTGTACGACCCATGTGGAACGAGTTCAAGGACGATCTGGAGCCGGCGCAGGCGACAGATATCGACATTTCAAACGTGAAATCCGTGGCCTCCAATTATCTGAAAAACAAAAACATCGAGTTCGATCCAGATGTTTTCGATAATGTTGAAGCCGGTGATCTCACCAACGTTTTGTCCATGCAGTTGCCGTTGGAGGTGCCGGACAAACAAGCCCTAGTGGAAGCATCGGATGTGCAAACACGTGCGCGCTTGCTTATTGCCTTGTGTCAAATGGCAATCGACGATTATCCCGCCGTACCTCCCACACATCACTAGACTAACCGGTCTTGTTTGTTATCGTTGGGCGCGATTGACCACCCTTATTTGCGGCGCACGATATGCCCCGCTCAACGTTAACATTGGAATTACCATAAAAACTTCCCATTAGCACATGCGTTATTCCTTTTTCCTTTTTTTAGCGTTGCCGATTTTCATTATGCCGCCGGTATACGCACAATCGCAATATGTCAGCGACGAGTTGGAAATTACGCTGCGTAGCGGACCAAGCATACAAAACCGGATTCTGCGTATGTTGAAAAGCGGTACCAAGCTGGAAATCCTGTCGGTCAACGAGGATAGCGGTTACGCAAAAGTGCGCGACCCTGAAGGCAACGAAGGTTGGGTGTTAACGCGTTTTCTGATGGATCAGCCCAGCGCCCGCGAACGAATTATTGAAAATAACCAACACATGGCGATACTGGAAGCAGAAAACTTAAAGGCGCGTGCGGAAATGGAAAAAATGGACGATTTACGACGCACTATTACGCAATTAAAAAGCGAGAACCAACGCTTGGACGACGAACTTTCGCAGTTGCGCACGACGGCTGCCAGCGCTTTATCGCTAAACCAGGAAAATACGAACTTGCAGGAGGTGATTAAGGAACTGGCGGACCAAAAAGAAACACTGACCCGGGAAAATCTCATTCTCAAAGACGAAACTGCACCACGCTGGTTTGTACGGGGCGCGGGCGTGGTGCTCTTAGGCATAGTGATTGGATTGATCCTACCGAAGATACGCTGGAAACGCCGCCGCAGTTGGGGTGAGTTCTAGTTTTCCCCGGAATTGAATGTGCGTTTATTCAGGACGAGTGCATCAAACGTCATCGTAAAATAGTTGACAAAACCAGAACCGGATAACTATCAGGACATCGCTTCCCGCGCTAACGCCGCTAGTATGGTGATAATTCTTTCGTCAGAACCCAAATAAGGCGTCAATTGAATATCAATATCCGGATAATCAGCTTGCTTTTGTTGAACGATGGACGGAATATCTTTATGCACATGTGTCCCCGCTGCGAGAAAATAGGGCAAGACAGTAATGGTGTCATAACCACTTTGCACCGCCGTATCGAAGGCATCGGAAATCGATGGACGCGTGATTTCGAGAAATGCGTGCGTGACCGCATCAAAATCCTGCTGGAGTTCAGTACCGAGTTCACGCACCAGCACCTCTATTTCCTCATTCGACTCATGACGCCGGCTGCCATGGGCTACCAATATCAAACAATGTCGGCATAAACGGCTACTAGCAGATGTCATAGTTGATTCGACGGTATTAATTTGTCTAATGTTATTAAACGACGACACACAGAATACCACTATCCCTTCACGCAAAGTGCTTAGGTTACTCACGAATAAAATTCTCACCCTGAGAATCCCGTATGTCGGCATATCGTTAGTGATTGTGCTGGTTGGTGTTCTGCCGCCCGTTGCAACCGCGACCGATTTACCGAATCTTGGTGATAGCTCGGCAGCCGTCATTTCCGACGCCGAACAACAAGCCCTTGGACGTGAATTTATGCGTGGAGCGCGCAAGCAGTTCAAGTTCGTCACCGACCCCGAACTCACCAATTACTTGAATCGCCTAGGCGACTTGTTAGTGGCCAACAGCGATGCACCCACAGAGCCCTTTCAATTTTTTCTAATCGATAACCCGGACTTAAACGCGTTCGCCGTGCCGGGTGGTTTTATTTCCGTACACACGGGCTTAATACTGGCAACCGAGAGCGAGAGTGAACTGGCCGCCGTATTGGCGCACGAAATTGCGCATATCTCCCAACGCCATTTGCCACGCATGATTGCCGCGGCCAAACGCCAATCGCTACCTGCCACCGCAGCTTTAGTTGGCGCCATACTCTTGGGTGGCCAGGCCGGCGCCGCCGCCCTGGCGGCGACCAATGCCGCTTTGCTGGAAGCGCAACTTCGCTTTAGCCGCGACTTTGAGCGCGAAGCGGATAATCTGGGCATTCGTACCTTAGCCGGTTCAGGCTATGACCCCACCGCTATGGCACGGTTTTTTGGCCGTCTTGAACAATCCACTCGTTTAAGCGAGAGCAACGCACCGGAATTTCTGCGCACCCACCCGTTGTCCGTCAACCGCATTGCCGAATCCGAGGCACGGGCCTTGGACTACCCCGCCGCACCACCAGGATCGGACGAGGAATTTCATCATATCCGTGCAAAGATTCGCGCAACTTTAGTTCAAGATACGGCTAGAGCCGCGGCGCAATTCGCAGACAATCTAAAACAGGGTAACTTCAAAAATGAGAATGCTGAGCGTTATGGCTACGCTCTAGCGCTCGCCGCCAGCAGCCAGTATGAACCGGCACTGGCTGAAATCGAAAAACTGATTCTATCGCACGTCGACACACCGCGTTACCACATCGCGTACTCGCAAATTCAATTGCAGGCCGGTCAATTCGAACAAGCGCTGAAGACATTGACCGACGCAACGGAATTATTTCCCGACGACAACCTCTTGCAACAATACTACGCTGACGCTCTGCTCAAGACCAATAACGCCGAACAGGCGAAACCGATCTTGCGTAAACAAATTCGCCATGAACCTAAAAACCCGGGTCTGTATCAAATGTTGGCGCGGGCTGCCGGCGAGACCGGCGCAATTGCGGAGTCCTACCAGGCCTTAGCCGAATACTATTATTTACTGTACGATATCGACCAAGCGCTGGAACAACTACACACCGCCAGCGAACATGTCGGCGATAGTTTTTATTTAAAAGCCAGCATCGATGCGCGTACTCAAGAACTGCAAGCAGAGAAGGCGCGAATTAATGACAAGTAACCGGAATTATTGGTGACAACGGTGATAGACATCAACCACTAACATACCTGCCTTTGATTGTAATCCTCAGGCAGTAAACGACCTAACAATGACTCTTCTAGCCGTTGTCCGTTTCGGACGGAATAACAAAGTTAAAAAAATGTCCGCAATAGTGCTATAAACAGAAGTAATATTGGCATTTAGTTTACGTAATCACATCTTGTACGCACATCATCTGTAGACCCCATTTAGTAATGTCAGACTCGTTCGTTTTTTCCTGCAACCAGATCTATGTGACACGGTGTAAGTGGAACCCCTAATAGAACGAGTAAAAATGACCACGCTTGCAATTCTTACGTCCGCATCATGATCTTCGCATCACGTTGAGGGTTGGCGAGCGCACTGTTCGAAATCGGAAAAGTGATTATTGCAGTGATCGACAAAAGCGGTCAGCAGTCGTGTTGGTCGGGTCTTTCCATGGCGAACAATCACGATGTCCATTGAGGGAATTATATCCTTGATTTCGCGTTCTACTACATGGTTTCCGTCGTAGCTCATATTGTGATGTGGACGGGTGACAAGTACGGAGAATCCCGCGCCGTTAGCAACAAGCGCGCGAACGGTCTCGAATGATGGTGAACGCATGCTGATTGGCGGGTTCAATCCCTTGCTTTCGAACAAGGCTGAAAAATATTCACGGCTGCGCGGTAAATCCAACGACACCATTGGATACTTGGCGAGTTGCTTCAATGGTATGGCGCTTTTGCCAACAAGCGGGTGGTCTGTAGGTAATATCACATAAGGTCTTAAACTCACGAGTGATTCCAACTTGAGCGCGGGGGGTACATCAAGTTTGTACACTATGGCAATATCGTATCGATTGCCCTCTAAGCCCGCGATGAGGGCCTCCGTATTTTCTTCATAAAGCTTTAAATCGACCCCAGGGTAGAGTTTGAAAAACTGTGTGACTATTGCCGGGAGATACATGGATGCAATAGGACCAAAACAACCGATATGTAACCGGCCTTGCATTTGCTCACCCAAACCCAGCGCGTTTTGACGAAAGTCGTCAGTATGTGCCAACAAGTCTCTAGCTTCGACGAGTATACGACCGCCGGCAGAGGTTAACGACACACCCTGCGCATGGTGTCGCACAAACAATTGGACGTTTAAAGCGTTTTCGAGTTTGTAAATAGCTGAAGAGATAGAAGGCTGGGAAATATGAAGCTCGCGTGCAGCAACAGCAAAGCTGCCAGATTCGGCAACCTTGGCAAAATACTCCAATTGTTTGAGTGAAAATTTAAACAAGATGTTAACTATACAAAAGATAGATAAATAATATTTTATCTTCTATAAAGGGAAATGCAAAATTGACCTTTCTTTATCCGCCATCTGGAGACAACTATGCTAAAAACCGGTGACGAATACCGTGAATCAATACGCGATGGTCGAGAAGTATGGATTGACGACGAACGTGTTGAAGACGTGCCTTCACACCCGGCATTTAAGCCGATTGTCGATATTCGCGCACGTATCTACGACATGGCGCACGAATCCAAACATCGTGACACCATGAGTTACCTTGATGGTGATGAACGATTTGCCATCGGATTGAAACTGCCAAAGACGCAAGAGGATTGGGCGCTCAAACGCGAATCGGTGGCAACGGTGATGAGAGATATCGGTGGAGTAGTCACCCGTGTTGGCGATGAAACCGCCGGTGAAATGTGGTCGTTGTACGATGGCAGTGACATACTGGCCGAGGTTGACCCACGGTTTAGTGAGAATATCGCTAGACATATTGATAAAGTCATCGTCAGCGATACATTTCACGTATCGGCCAACACCGATCCCAAGGGTGATCGATCTAAACGGCCACAAGATCAGGATCCGGACATGTTGTTACACGCGGTCAAAGAAACCGACGCTGGCATTGTGGTACGCGGTGCAAAATTCGAGACGGCCGCGGCCTACGCCAATCAGGCGTTTGTAAAACCGACCATCGCCAACTGGGGTGACGCAAAACTCTCCGACTATGCTGTGGGATTTATTTGCCCAATGAACGCACCGGGATTAAAGCATATCTGCCGCAGCGGGTTTGCCGGGGTGAAAAACCAGGCGGACTACCCCCTCAGTAGCGGTTTCGATGAAGTCGATACACTATTGATCTTCGACGATGTCCTGATCCCCTGGGAAGATGTGTTGTTCTACCAACACACCCGGGCAGCGTCCTTCATCCGTGGCACTCTACATCGCTATAGCGCCTATGCTTTTGTGTTACGCATCTTACACGTCGCGGACTTGATGATTGGAACTGCGTTATTCAATGTTCGTCAAACCGGTTTGGATAACCAGCCCGCCGTGCGGGAAAAAATCGCACAGCTCGTGTGTTACCGCGAGGGTATCAATGCGCATTTAACGGCAGCGATCGCCACCGCAGAACAAAGCCCGCGCGATTTGCTAATGCCGAACCAATCGTTGCTCTATACGGGTAGAGTACTCGCCTGTAGCCAGTTACCGGCGATGGTGCACCTGGCACGTGAACTCTGTGGCGGTCAAGTGTGTGTGACACCCAATTCAGCGGCCTTTGAAGGGGAGGGGCCGCGAAAGTGGTTGCAGAAATACTACAATATAAACGAATTTTGGAACGCTTCTGACCGGCGCAAACTGCTCGCGTTTGGTCGGGATTTACTTAACTCCGATTACGCCGGACACAAAATAACGTTCCAACTCTTTGCGCAATCACCGCCGTTCGCTCATTTGAATGCGGTATACAACAATTTCGATTTTTCGCAGGCTATGGAGTTTGTACAAACGGCCGCTGGTCTCTCAAACAATGTCATTCAACAACATTAAACGGTGTTTCTATCCATAAAGCGAGATATAACCATGGCACACACAAGAATTCGACCCTTTGATACAGCAGATATGTATCCGGGCAAACGACTGAGTAACGATGTTTGTATGGCCGTGCGCGCAGGCAATCGCGTGTTTTTGCGCGGCCAAACGGGTTTTGACCTCGACGGCAATTTTCACGGAGTTGGAGACCCTGCTGCGCAGACAGAAATGGCGATGCAATGTGTCAAAACATTACTCGAAGAAGCAGGCTCAAGACTTGAACATATTTGCAAGACAACAATTTACTTGACCGATAGGGCCTACCGAGAAGAGGTGTACACCGTTATCGGAAAATGGTTGAAAGGCGTATTTCCCTGTTCGACCGGACTGATTATCGATGGACTTGCGCTTCCGGAAATGGTAATGGAAATCGATGTTGAAGCGATTATCCCTGACGATGATTGCACATAAAGTTTCCCAATAGTAAGGACCAGAATTTCCTTTCGATCCAATGTCCGATCTGAGCACGATACTACATAGTCTAAAGAATCTCGCTGCTCTGCCACTTGAACAGGCGGCAGCGATGTTTTCTGAGATGTACACCTCGGTGGAGTTACTTGAGTTAGAGAAAGAGAGAATCTTTAACAAACAGTGGTTGTGTGCGGGGCGTGTCGATTCAATACCCAACCCGGGTGATTACTTAACATACTTTATAGGTGTGCAACCCATTGTGCTCATCCGCCAGGACGATGGCGATATTCACGCGTTTGCTAATGTGTGCCGTCACCGAATGATGCAATTGTTAGACGGCGTCGGTACGTGTGCGCGCAAACGTATTGCCTGCCCCTATCATGCCTGGACTTATTCCATCGACGGCGAGCTCGTTGCAGCTCCTTATATGCGGGAACGCCCTGGATTTGACAAAGCTGATTATTCGCTTCTGGCCGTGCGTTGCGAACAATGGGAAGGGTGGATTTACGTCACACTCAATCCCGATATTGAGTCGGTGGCGGTGCTTCTGGCTGAGTTACAAAATGTGATTGCCGATTATGGTATGGCTGGTTATGTGCAGATCGTCCAGGAAGATCATGTTTGGAATACAAATTGGAAGCTGCTAACTGAAAATTTCATGGAAGGTTATCATTTACCAGTTGCTCATCGAGAAACTGTAGGTGGTCATTTCCCAGTTAAAGACACACGCTTCTCGTCATTACCCCCGAATCCCGCGTTCACTTATCAGTACTTCACCAAGCGGGAAACAGCACCTGTTGGTAACGCACATCCGGATAACACTCGACTCACCGGAGATCAACGACGTACGTCTATTTTGCCCACTGTATTCCCTTCGCATATGTATGCATTAGCGCCCGACCATCTATGGTATTTGTCATTGCAGCCTATGGACTGTGATCATGTGCATATTCGTTATGGAGCCGCGCTGGCACCTGAAGTGCTGGTCGCCAGCGATAGTCCAGATAAATTAAAAAATGACGTCATTAATTTCCTTACAAAGGTCAATGCGGAAGATCGTTACGTTGTAGAAGGGATCGCAAGAGGTGTTAAAGCGCCCTTGTCGGTATCCGGTCCGTTGTGTTGGCTAGAACGCGAGAACCATGAGTTTACCCAGTATCTAGCCCGACAACTTTGTGATGAATAACCGCTTAACTCTATTATCCATTGTACTCTGGATAACGTCGTTTTCCATGTAGTGAAATGCGCCTGGAGCTATACCCGAATACCTACTAACCAATTGAATGTTGGAGCGAAAGTGGAACGTAACGAGTTTTTAGAGGGTATGAGTCACGCTGCGTGTACGGTTTCGGTGATAACGACCGATGGCGTGCAAGGTCGCACCGGGTTAACGGTCAGTGCAATGTGTTCTGTATCTGCTGATCCACCTTCGTTGTTGGTGTGTGTGCACCACCAGAGTAAAGCCTGTGAGGCGCTGTGTAAGAACGGTGTGATGTGTCTAAACGTGTTACGCGATGATCAGTCGTACGTCTCGGATACCTTCGCCGGTCGCATCAAGGCGCCTGATGACGATCGATTTTCCTGCGGAGACTGGACACGTTTGACCACAGGGGCCCCCGTACTGAAAGGGGCGTTGGTTAACTTTGATTGCTCAATCAGCGAACATTTTCAGTTTGGATCACACTATATTTTTATTGGCGAGGTTAAAGACATCCACTATCGCAAAAGCGGGCGTGCACTAGTCCATGCTAACCGTGCTTACGGACGTTTGTTCGAGCTTGACCATTTTGTCGCAACGTCCGAGACAGAAAGTGAACGCCCATGTTTGCGTCTTGGCTGTTTTGTCACATTAGGACCTTTCTTTTTACCGCGCCTGATGGCAGATTTTTTGCAAAAACATAGTGCTATCTTCCATCTGTTCGAAGGTACGCAACAACAACTTATCCAAGGCTTGGAGAACAACGATTTTGACATTGCCTTAATGTACGATTTCAATATCAGCGGCACAGTATGTACACATTCACTCGCAAAGGTTTCGCCTCATGTTTTGCTGCCAGCAGCTCATCCATTGGCACAGTCGACACAGATATCGCTACATGAACTCGTGAACGAACCCATGGTATTACTGGATATTCCACCCAGCCGGGACTACTTCTGCTCTCTGTTTGAGGAGGTGGGTATTACTCCGCATGTCGCTTTTCGTTCACCCTCTTTCGAAATGGTGCGTGGTATGGTGGGAAACGGTTTAGGATATACATTATTAGTATCAAAACCGGCAAACAGCATGAGTTACGACGGCTCGGCTTTGGTGTCGCGACCAATCAAAGAGAACACCTCGCCCGGTCACATTGTACTAGCACACAGGACAAATGACTTTTTATCGAAGTTACATGATAGCTTTATATCTCACACTAGCACTTTTTTTTCGCAATGGCGCCACTAAGTGTAATGAGTTGAAACAAGAATTTAACTTCAAATGCCAACGGACCCTAGGTAAATTTCTTAGTCATGAGTATCCAATTGCTTCCGGGATTTACCCATTTTTCCTTTACCATCGGCCTAGAACTGAATTCACGAAAACCACATCGTTCATAGAGTCTTTTTGCACTGCAATTAGCATCGGAAACGATAAGACTCAAGCCATTTTTGTTTGCATTTATGGCAAGTTGTTCAGCGATCGTCAAAAAATACGTACCGAAACCCTTCCCCTGATAATCTGGATACACGGCGAGCACATTGATGTACCAGGCATCAGAAGCCAGATCCTCTAATTCTTGCAATGGTACAAACATGGCGGGTATATCTTGGTAACAAACGAGATCTGTATTGCGCTCCAATGGATAGCCGACCATGCATCCTGCCACCTTACCCGGTTTGTCTCGTACAATTGAATTACGGTATGAAAAACCACCGTAATCTCGCATAGCACGGTGCCTACCGACATTCCACGCAGATTCGTTGGTCTTTGCCATGCCTTGCCAGATGTAGAGTGGTAACCCCTCACCGGCGATATTAATGAGCTCAGTTAACGCGTGCGCGTCAACCTTAGTTGCGGATCGGTAGGGATATTCTAGTGGCCAACTACATTCCGCTTTGTGCAGTCTAGTTTTCATGGTGATGGTTAGTAACGTGCGTGTATCGATTTCATGAAAACAATGGATCATTCACTGAGTTGTGTGTCGGGGCCACCGAATGAACCGGGCAAATCCGCAAATTTAGGAAGACCGTTGTCACAATAGTCATCGATAAACACTTCGCGGTATCAAAATGGGCGAATCATTCTAAATCTCGTTACTTACGTCCGAAAACTGACCAGTTCGCATCGAAATAGTCAGTGTACGACCGGCTATCGGCTTTTGCTGAAGGCGAAGACTCCCGGTTAATGCGCCAATTTGCATTGAGGTAGTCGTCAGCCCTATCTACTATTTCTCCGTCCGTGCTTGCTTGCGACAACTTGGAATCGGCAAGCAGTGTCCAGTTGGCATCAAAATAGTTTGACGCAACCGCCGCTATTTCAGAAGCCGATTGTCCAGTGTGCTTTGTCAACTCGGACTGATGGTCTTGCGCGTACGAAGCGGCGGTGATAGTAAGTATCAATGATGTAGCAATAGTGTAAATATTTAGTTGTTTCATCCTCATTCTCCTGTCAGATCAATGGTGAGAACGGACACCATACTGAAAAAATGTTTCTATACGATTTCGAAAAAACCTCACTTTGTTTCAATTGTTAATGGTCTTAGTACTTGCAAAAGAAGGGCAAGGCGTAAGCAACAATTAGGCGGAACCGGGACGTGTTTTCATACAATGACGGTGGATATTGGGAGAAGCCGAACACGAGGCGTGTGCTGTTTGCCATCATTGATTGTTTCGAATACAAGAAACAAACCATTAATGTTGTAAACCATCGATGGATGCCTTGGTGAATGTCAACACCGAAATCTACGTACCTCGATCAGACTCACACGTTGTGATTATCTTGGCGAATCACCGCCGGGTGGTGTGTGGTTCACCGGTTCCCATTAATCTGAAATAGGATTAAAGAGACCTCATTGACAACGAATAACATAACAGTGCTCTGAGACGAGAGGGGGTATCTCGTCAATCCAGACGATTGGACGCCGGGCATCGCGCGGGCGTTAGCGCGCGCAGAGGAACTGATGCATGACGATAATCATCGGGTAGCTATTACGTTCATGCATGAATACTACGCCGAACACGGGATCACACCGGATATTCGCCATGTGGTTAAGTATTTAGCAACGCGTGTCGACACTGACAAAAGCAGCCAAGGCTGCGGCTATTCGAGCTATTTCCTTATGGATATGTCAAACAAACCTGCAAGATCGCAGGCATGTAACGTCCATGTGCTTGGAGTACGGGCTGAATCCGGGTTTAGCGGTAGCGAAGAATGTTACAGGCGTAAGTTAAAGAACCTTAGCAACGTGGGTGCGAACGAAACGATTTTAAGTTCTTGCTGATCGTCTCATACCCATTGCAATACGGACCGTTTCCTTGGGTTCGAACTTACTTCAAAGCGTTGGGATGTCCAAAAAAGGAGAAGCGTAGCATCCCCAATTGGTCACCGCCACGGATGCATATCCCGGCGGCAAAACATTATTCAATTTAAATGAACGCAGTCATTTATTCGCTTCGATGCACTAATGCTGCACTAACACGTTTGGGGGTCTAGGTAGCTATATACAATCGGTCTGTATTGCTTGCAGCTAATTCGCAGAATAAATCTCGGAATTGGGTCTAAACGCCAACCAGGCGAAGGCGAAGTGCACGCCGCTGTCGGCCGGTTGCAAAACTTCGCCTTTGAGTGGCCCGGCTATGGCTTGACCGAACAAATTCCAACTTGAACCAGTTTCACCGTCAACAATAACACCCTGCTCGACATGAAAGTTTAACTCGCGGTCGCCAAGCCGCCGCTGGAACGCGGTAACGGATGGAATCTTTCGTGATTCTGCGATAACGCTTTTGTCTAGCGCGGAGTACGTTCCCTTGCGGCTAAACAACACTACCGATGTTTGATCAACGGTATCGTTAATGACAGGATTGCCGTCGAACGCGGAAAACGGATAGATGCGATACGTGCCGTTAACGGTGATATTAATCACCCGCTCCATGGCGGGCAGACGTTTGTCGACTTCGCCATCGAATAAGAACGGGTTCTGACCGATGCGATCATAACCGCTGTACGGATTGCGGCCATAGGCGCGGGAATATCCCGTCTCTCTTGATAACACCTCTCCTTCTGGAAACGCTTCGGCGAAATCTTCGTAGGCAATAATCTGTGCAGGTACACGTTTTAGTTTTACACCGGTCATGTCACCGACAATGCCTTCACCGGTAAATTGTTGCCACCAACTTTCTGTCTGGCGGTCGTACATCACAAGATCGCTTTTGCGTAGTTTCCCGGTGGTGCCAAAATCGAGCAATTTATCTTCCACCCGTCGGTCGAACACGATACATGCGTTACACAATGGACAAAACGTGACTGAAATCGGTGTGTCACCTAATGTGTCGTTGACAATTTCATGCCACATTAAAATTTGCAACGGATAGGCGCGTGCAGCATCACCAATATAAACGGCAATCACCGGTTCTAACGGATTTAACCATTCTTTCGCTTCTTCGTTATTTACGAATTCAGGTTGATCAATCGCAGGTATGCCGTCTTTGGGTGGTCCTCCGGATAAAATTTCACTCAGGTCTATGTTTGTAATATCGAAGTCCGTATTCGGCCACTCCGAAGACCACCGGCTAGAAATGTCGGATTGCGCAGCGACATAGCCGCGCACAGCAAACCAAGCGATGACGATCAATAATAGAATACGCGCCACGCGGTAATGCCATTGACACGAATGCACGAGAGTGTTCACGGGACTGAGATCATTGGGTTGTAACATTTTATGACCACCGTCAAGCCACGTTGGTTCACCACCAAGCCGAATACGAAGCTAAGGTATACTCCCGCGTCTCAACAACACAAAACAATCTTCGAATGTCTGCACCACACAAATCGCCACCGAATGATCTCAACCAGGATATTGAAATTGCCCCCAGCGATTGGGAGGCGAAAGATATTTACTATCTCATGACCGGTTTGGTGATTCCTCGTCCGATCGGTTGGATTTCCAGTGTTTCATCGCAAGGCGTTCCTAATCTTGCGCCTTACTCTTATTTCAATGCTGTCGCACACAATCCACCGCACGTCATATTCAGCTCCGTCGGCTTGAAAGATAGTCTGCGTAATATTCAAGAAACCGGAGAATTTGTCGCCAATATCGTTACCATGCATGTGGTCGAACGCATGAACTTCACCTCGACCGATTTTCCCTCCGATGAAAATGAATTCGGTTGGGCCGGTTTAACACCCATCAACTCATGTAATGTCACTCCAGACCGTGTCAAAGAAGCTAAAGCGCATTTCGAATGCCGTAGCGTCCAGATAATTCCGGCGGGTAACGGCAATATAGTCATCGGGGAAGTGATTCACATTCATGTCGATCAGTCGGTGTGGGAAAACGGACGCGTATCACCGCAAAAACTCGATCCGGCATGCCGACTGGCTGGTAGTAACTATGCGCGCTTGGGTGAAATTTTTCGTCTGGACCGGCCTGTTTGGGAGAACATTAAGGACACCACAGGCGACGAGTCCATGCCACGCCTTAAACAAACTGCTTCCTAGCGAGAATCTATGCTCACCAAAATACTTTTTACGGTAGCGGTCATTGTGGTGGTGATGTTTGTGTTTCGCCACCGCAATCAAACACAGTCAATAAAGGCTATCCCTGCGGTTGTACCGGATCAACCCAAGGGTATTTCGTCGCAAATGCTAGCCTATATTTTTGTCGCTTTGATCTTATTGGTGTCCGGTTTGATTTATTTATTTTTCTGGATGGAACAAAACAAGATCGTGAATATAAAGGTGATTGATGCCAATGGTGAGGCGTTTAACTATCAAGCGCACAAAAAATCTATCGAAGGAAAAACCTTCGTCACTTTAGACGGTCGACAAGTTACACTTGGCGACAGTGATCGGGTTGAAATGATTGAAAGTGATTAGCGCGCTGTCATCGATACACTAGACTGCTTAAAGGCACAGACAAGCGGTACGAATATATCGGGCTGACACTAAATTGCTAAAAAACTTACCCCCGATTACCTTAACACTGCTAGCGGTGTGTATTCTGGTCGCGTTAGCCTCAGGTTTTGGACAAGCACAAAACGTATTAAAGCCACTATATATTTCTGCGCGTTTTATTCACCAACTTCCAGAAATAAGAACTGGTGAATTTTGGCGTTTAATTACGCCCATATTTATTCATTATGGCGTTATTCACCTTGTTCTCAACATGCTCGCCTTATGGATTCTTGGCCGTGCCATGGAGGCGCAACGGCGTGGCTTGGCGCTGATTACCCTGGTCATTGTCATCGGGATCGTTTCCAACCTGGCTGAATACTGGGAATCCGGACCACGTTTTGGCGGTATGTCGGGTGTTTTGTACGGATTGTTTGGTTATTTATGGATGCAAGGCCGGTTCAACCCGCGCTTTGGTATACGTCTGCCCCGTTCGCTGATCAATGCTCTCCTGATTTGGTTCATTATCTGCTGGTCTGGAATATTCGAGTATGTGTTTAATGTTCGATTCGCTAATATGTCACACACCGCAGGATTAGTGATAGGCGTCATTTGGGGCTTCGTATCGGCTAAAATGGAAACTGATAGATCAAAAAAGGTCTAAATGTGCAGTCGCTCACAAATAGCGGCAGGACACTTCATGCTGAATACAAGACATCTCTTTCCGGCCGTTACGGCATTTCTAATGATTTGCGGCACCTCTTCGGTCGTTGCAGATCATCACCCGTATCAAAAGTTCTACGGTGAGTATGTGGGTGAGACGACTTACGAAGTCGATAGTACCCAATACAAACGCGATCTCAGCGTATCCATCAAATCCACTAAGGATGGATTCAATGTGGCGTGGAAAACTATCACCCATAAACCCGGGTCAGAACCTAAGGAAAAATCTTATTCCATCGATTTTGTTGCCACCGACCGCGAACATGTGTATTCCTCCGCCATGAAGGCGGATTTATTTGGCGGGCGCGAGGCATTGGATCCAATGAAAGGCGATCCCTACGTCTGGGCCAAGGTAAACGATGAGACACTGATAGTCTACGCCTTATTGGTTACCGATGATGGCGGCTACGAAATGCTGGTATACACACGGACATTGACAGCCACCGGCCTTGACTTGGAGTTCACACGTCTGCGTGACAATGAACCCGTGCGCTTGATTACCGCATCTTTGGATAAACAATAAATTCCGGTCGCACATTGTCAACACCAATATCCGATAGCGTCCGGTCGACACAAAAACCACGTTAAATTATTAAATTATCGAACATCCGTGAAAGCGATCGTAGATAAAACATTGCTGATTGTTATCAGCGGGTGTTTGCTGGTGCTGATCGGTTTTGGCGTGCGGGCAAGTTTTGGTCTGTTTTTAACGCCCATGAGTGAAGCCAACGGTTGGGGTCGGGAAGTGTTCGCCCTCGCCATTGCCCTGCAAAATCTGATGTGGGGCGCGTCCCAGCCATTCGCTGGCGCCATCGCCGATCGCTATGGCTCCGGTCGAGTCATTGTTGTTAGCGTCTTATTATACGTGGCGGGCTTATTCTTAATGGCCCACAGCACAACGCCGTTGATGTTGCATATCTCACAAGGCTTGCTCATTGGCATGGCCTTGTCAGGCACGACTTTCGCCGTTGTTCTGGCAGCATTGGCCAGAGCCGTTCCTGAAGAAAAACGCTCCTGGGCCCTGGGTATCGGAACCGCCGCCGGTTCGTTGGGACAATTTTTACTAGTACCATTGGGACAGGCGTTTTTGTCCGCTTACGGTTGGTCGACCGCGCTAATTTTACTCGGCATCACTTGCGTAGGCATGGTGCCGCTGGCGCGTGTTCTGACAGGGCGCCCCGAAAACAAAGGTCCACAACAATCCCTAGGCGAAGCATTGAAAGAAGCGAGTGGTCATAGCGGATACTGGTTTTTAATTGGCGGATTTTTTGTGTGTGGTTTTCATGTCGCGTTTATCGCAACGCATCTTCCAGCTTATCTTACGGATGGCGGTCTATCTGCCAGTTTGGGCGCATGGGCCCTCGGCACTGTCGGTTTGTTTAATATATTCGGTGCTTACTATTCCGGAATCTTGGGTGGACGCTATAGCAAAAAGTATTTACTCAGCGCACTGTACTTTTCTCGCTCAATTGTTATAGCCTTGTTTATCTTTACGCCATTAACCAACGTATCGGCATTTCTCTTCGCCGCTGCTATCGGTGTTTTATGGTTATCGACGGTGCCATTGACCTCCGGCTTGGTTGGGCAAATTTTCGGACCGCGCTATATGGCCATGTTGTTTGGTATCGTTTTTTTTAGTCACCAAGTCGGCAGTTTTCTTGGCGTATGGTTAGGCGGTCGTTTGTTTGACACCACCGGGTCGTACGATTTGATTTGGTGGATCAGCATCGCTCTTGGTGTTATTTCTGCGTTGTTTCATTGGCCGATTAACGAAAAACCGGTAGTCAGAGAAGCAACCGCCTAGGACTTAGTCTTTCGGTCGAAAAATATGGGCGTCCACTCGGTGCGAAACGGTAAATTCATCTCCGGCCATCTGTTTAAGCAACTCATCGTGCTCCGCATCGAACCTCGCGACTTGATCCGGATTTAAACTGGCGCCAACACCACGGCAGGCTCGGATGCGTCCACGCCATGATTCACGCGTAAATGGAACATCCACGTCAAAGAAAAACATTGCCGCCACATCGAAATCCTGTACAGCCCAATCCGGACAATTGGGTATTTCTCCTGACCAGTTACCGGCACTCCAAGCGGGATTATATTTTAGTACCAATTGCTCGCTAATACGGGCGATTTCATCTTGGCGCGGTAACCAAGAGAAATGTGAGGTTACTAATGCGCCGCGCTCGGACAACAACCGTTTCACCTCTGCAATGGCTTTTTCGGCATCGAAATATAACCAACACTGGTTAGCGGTAATGACATCGAACACATTATCCGGATAGGGCACCGTCTCCGCGCTTGCTACGTCGAATGTAATATCCAGTTTTTGGTGCCGTGCCAGACCACACGCAGCTTGAATTTGCGCTCCCGAAATATCGATGCCGCTGACTTTTCCACCCTGTTTTGCAAATTGCCGTGCTAAAACACCCGTTCCCGTACCTAAGTCCAAAATTCGTTGTCCTTCAAGCCCGATATCAAACGCTCGCAAACAGTCATAAAATAGTTGTGGTGGGCCTAGTCTGTAGACTGCGTAGTCCGTCGAGGTTTTGCCCCAGTCTATGTTGACGCCCTTGTCGTGAGGTTTCAAACCATGCATTTTTCTTAACTATCCTGGCTTTCGACACTCAAACGTCGCGTATTCTCTGCCATTGATCTTTTTGTGTTCTATCTCAAAACCGGCTCGAATTAACATGCCTTCAATTATCCAGAAGTAGGTGCTGTATTCTTCTTTAACATGCGTTGCGAATTCTTGGGTTGTGAAACTCGAATTTGAGGATTGGGTCGTCTCGTTTACCCAGCCATCAATCGCGTGTTCATAGTCGTTCGAGTCAAATGAAAAAATAACATCTTCTAAGTAAAATAATCCTCCTGGTTTTAACATCGCTCTAATGCGCTTTAGCGCTACCGATTTCCAGAAATCCGGCAAATGATGCAACGCGTAACGGGACACGACGACATCGTCTAAATCACCCTGGTGCTCGTAAGTCAGAAACCCGGCGTGATGAAATCGTATATTAGATATATTGGCTGACTCGGCCTTGCTCCTGCAAAACGCGAGCATGACATTGGAAACATCTACTGCATGCACTTTGTCACAACACTTCGCCGTTTCCAAGGCTAAAGAACCAGTCCCCGCACCCATATCGACCACAACATGCTTCGGTTTGATGTTTAGTTGGTCAACTAACTGTTTTTCAGCAGCACTCGTTGAACCTTGCTTCGCATCATAAGATATAACTGCTGACTCATCTTCAAAATCAACACCGGTCTGACGCATCTCGTCATAATACCAGTCCGGTTTTTTCATATCCTACATCACATTCAAACGAAACATCACTCTATCTTGCGTAGGAACTCGGTATCCTCAGGTAACTGTTCGTACTGGGGAATGTCATCACTCGGTTCATGCCAGGATGCCTTGTTGGAAGTAAAAATATGTAACTCCGGTTTCTTTCTGAGATCACCCTCTACGCCGCCCAAAGGCACACCAATAACGTCCGGCGCATCTTTATAATAGCTCACCAGATTCGAGCCACACACTTTACAAAATGTTTTCGTATAACCGGGCGACGACTCGTAACGTGTCAACAACCCCCCGCCCGATAACCAACGAAAATCCGATGTTCTTACCAACGTGCGGGTACGAAACGCCGCCGCATGCCACTTGCGGCACATACTACAATGGCAATTTACGATAGTGCCAATAGGACCCGATGTTTCAAACTTGATTCGTCCACACAAACATTCACCTCTCAGTTCAGGCATTGTCATCCTCCTTTTCTATATCAAAATCACTTACTTTCTATAACGTACCCGGAAAAGCGCCGCCGTCAATGAGAAAGTTTTGCCCGGTAACGTAACCGGCCTGCTCACTGCATAGAAAAGCGCAGGCTTCACCGAACTCCACCGGATCGCCATAACACCCTGCCGGAATTGCTTTTTTGCCGGCTTCAAACATTTCATCAAATTCACTGCCTGATTTGTCAGCGTTAAATTGAATCCCGCTGCGTAAACGATCGGTATCGAATCGCCCGGGTAGTAAGTTATTGATAGTTACACCGTGTCGCACCACTTGCCGGGCAACACCCGCGACAAACCCGGTCAGTCCCGTACGGGCGCCGTTAGACAAACCAAGAAACGATATCGGTGCTTTAACCGCGCCGGATGTAATATTCACGATACGGCCAAAGCCACGTTCGATCATGCCATCAACCGTTGCGCGAATAATTTCGATTGGTGTCAGCATGTTGGCATCCAACGCGTCTATCCACGCGTCCCGATCCCAGTCTCGAAAATCTCCGGGAGGTGGTCCACCGGCATTGTTCACCACAATGTCATAGTAGTCAGCAGCAGCCAACGCCTGTTGCCGTCCCGCTTCGGTGGTGATGTCGCAACAGACGGCGCTTACCGTTACCGTAGTCTGCGCTTTTATCTCCTGCATGGCTTTATCCAGAGTTTCCTGTGTGCGGCCATTTATCACTACATTCACGCCCTCGCGCGCCAGCGACATGGCACAGGCTTTGCCCAGGCCTTTGCTGGATGCGCATACCAAAGCGGTTTTGCCTTTGATTTTTAAGTCCAAGATACATTCTCCGGTAATTGGCAAAGGAAGTTCTTGTGAAACAATTCGTATTACACGAACCTGCTTTGTTCTGCGTTACTATAGCAGTATAAACAAATCCACTGATTCCGCTCACCATAACGCGAAAACAATATGATTCTTCAACATTCCACCTGGCAGGAAGTCGATGCCTACTTGCAACGTTTCACTGCCATCGTTGTTCCCATCGGTTCCACCGAACAACACGGACCCAACGGTTTAATCGGCACCGACGCGATTTGCCCAGAAACCATTGCCAAGGGCATGACCGAAAAAATCGAAGTTTTGGTCGCACCGACTATCAGTATTGGCATGGCGCAACATCATCTTGGTTTTGCCGGGTCTATTACATTAAGACCTTCGACATTAATTGCGGTCATTTGCGATGTCGTGAATTCATTGGCCAGGCACGGCTTCGACCACTTTTATTTTCTAAATGGTCATGGCGGCAATATCGCAACCCTGACTGCTGCTTTCTCAGAAATCTATGCCCAGTCCAGTTTCAAGAACGAAAACAATGAAAGAACATTGCGTTTGGCAATACAGAACTGGTGGCATGGCAACGCAGTCAAAGCGCTGTCGAAAAAACTATTCGGGCATGCGGAAGGCAGTCACGCTACGCCCTCGGAAGTATCGCTGACCTATTTTGCTCATCCGCATTCAGTGAAAAATGCAACCATGCAGCCAGAATTAGCGCCTAATGGACCCATCCGCGATGCGCAAGACTATCGAAAACGTTTTCCGGACGGACGCATTGGCTCTAACCCGGTCTTGGCGAGTATTGAAGCTGGTGAAAAACTGTTTCACGCCGCGGTTGCCGATACCATTGCAGATTATCAAAGTTTCCTTGCTAGCGATTGAATATTGCGTACTTCGTCGTCGTTGCTATTAGTCACCGTTGTAAGCGTAAATCTTAATATTGTTGCAGCGGACACTTCCAACTTTGTCGCAGCCGGTTGTTTTATTGCTACACCCCAAGGCGTCGTTTTAAGTGTTAACCACTTGGAACAACTTCAATTACCCATGGGTCATCGCAAATCCGGCGAGACCGGTGCCGAAACCGCCATTCGCGAAACCAAGGAAGAAACTGGTCTCGATGCGGAGATACAAGAATTGATAACGGCTTTAGATAATGGTTCCGTGTTGTTGTTTCGCTGCACACCCAAAAATACCATCGACTCTGATCAACTAAGCCCGATGGACAAATGGGAAGTGAAGGAAGTGCTGGTCATGAATCCGCATACACGAAAAAACTTTGATGGGCGGCACATCAAATACCCGTGGCGTTTTCGTGAAACAGAGATTCTTCTACGTTCAATTTACCCTAATTAGTCGTCCCTGAAGTATTCACTAATTTGCGATGAATAGAGTCTGCAATCGCAATCTGTTAATTTTTTCATCTGTCGACAAGTACTTTTCGCAGGCACAATAAAACCAAGCCAACAGCTTGGCTAGATTGTAAGCGGCTGCTGCGAGCACGACATTGGCCTGATCACCGGCATTGCCCTTGAGATAATTTCTCCCCAACCGGTGGTCTGATTTAAGATGGCCAATAGTCGGTTCAATCGCTGCCCGTCGTTTCATCCATTTGCGTACACTGGCGCTGGCACGTTTGGGTATTTTTCCAACAATGTGGACCCGGGTTTTACCCCTCATGCCATGACCACGATAACCCTGGTCACAATAGGCGTTTTGAGCGGTGATGCCCGTTAAGGCGTGTGTTTGTTGTAATGCCGCCTGCAGGGTATGACCATCGTAGGGGTTGCCCGGTAGTGACTGTGCACCGATCAGCCAATTGCCTTTTGAGGTGGTGACCAACGACGCTTTGTTACCAAACTCATAGCGTTGGTGTGCTTTGCCCTTGGCAATACACCGCACATCGGGTTCATGCACACTGTACAGCTTATTGGTGTCATGGCGTTGTTGATCGAACAGGCGCTTGGCTTGCAGCAATAGGGGTTGCAGGGACTGATCATCACTATCATATTTACGCTCAATATCGCGCATCACGCGGCCCAAATAGGTCTTGAGTTTGCGGGTTTGTTTCGCCGCGCGCCTCATCTGACGAGCATTGGCGTAGCGGCTTTGCAGGATGAACGCCTTGTGACCCACCCGCCGATAGCTTTGACGCAAACGGATACCACGTCGCTGCGCCTGTCGAACCAGCGTTTTGCGCATCTTGTGATACAACCGCGCATCGGTGGGGAATGCAATGGCCTTCTCCTGCACTGTGGTATCCACGTTCACATGCTTGAGTGCTGTCGATTTTAACGCACGGGTGCGCAGCGCCACGTCGATCGTTTCGGCCAATAACACATCGAGCTTATCGCCCACCCGTTGGCGCCACTTCACTAAGCTGGTGGGGTGCAGTGGTAGGTCGTGCTGTAGGTGATCAAAACCACAAAAGTACTGCCAATACGGGTTCTCCACCCAACGCTTAACCACGCTCTCGTCGCTTTCGTTGAACGTGTACTTCAGATAATGCAATCCCACCATTAATCGGGTCGCTAAGGGGGGTTGACCGGGACCAGAGGCGTAAAGTGCTTCGACTTCGCGCTCAATCCGATCCCAATCGATATGTTCCGCCAATCGGCATAATGGGTGGGATAAATTCAGAATCTGAGATAGGCGAGCGCGAAATAAATCCGGGTGATTATCAGGCTTTTTGGGCTTCATCTTTTGCCAGCTTTTGCATCCATTTGATCATTTTCTTGCAATTTATTTTATCAAATTGACTATCCTTTCTCTTTATTTTTAACAACTTGTCAATTCTTCAGGGTCGACTAATTAGACAAAAGCCCCCGATTACTAAGCGTTTACCCGCACTGTATCACCTCTCCGAACTTCGACGTCTTTTCGCATAACGTGCCGCTCAGAAAGGAATCGGATCAACACGCAGTTCTTTCAAATTAATGCCGATCTCGACGTCGATACGTAATGTCATCAAGCGCTGCGCGAGACGGGCGTCTTCGGCACAATCGCTCAGGTTTTGTCCTAATTTACCGGGAATGTCTTTTGCCGCGCTTAAAATGGAATCCAGGTCACCATATTCGGCCACTAACTTGGCGGCGGTTTTCAAACCGACATTTTTAACACCGTGTATTCCAAGCGAGTTGTCACCGGCCAAAGAAAACACCATAGACAACTGATCCGGTCTTACTTTGAACTTTTCCTCTATGGTTTGTGCGTCCAGATATCGACCAGCGAAGTGATCGTAGACTTGTATACCGTCCCCAACCAACTGACACATGCTTTTATCGGTAGATAAAATCACCGCCATTCCTCCATGACTCGCAATCTTGTATGCTAACGTTGCTAGCACATCGTCCGCTTCGAAACCCAGCACGGAGAGACATTTGACTCCTTCCTGCTCGAACCGCTCGTGAATATCTGGCAAACCTTTGCTAAGCAAAGGAGGGATTGGCGGGCGATCCTGTTTATAGTCAGGCAATAATTCATGACGCCAGCTGCGCCCGCCGTCTTCCAACACACAGACGGCATGACTGGGATCGTGGTTTGTTAACGCGCGTCGTAACGAGGCCAGACAACTGTTGATCGCTGCTTTTAGATGTTCTTCTGTGTTTTGATCACCGGGCACGCCAGCATAGACGCGGCGGATTAAATTCAGACCATCAATCAGTAGCGCCTTCAAAGAAATCGAAGCTCTACCCAGACATCGAGGTCACGTAAGATGACCGGAGAAAAAATACCGCATGGATTTTTTAGCCCGTGACTAAGGGGTATTCAGTACTCGCTAATCGGTTGCGGTGGGTTACGTCCTTGCGGACCAACCCACCCCATAATGTTATCGCAATTGTTGTTAGGCCGCTTTTTCCAACTCCGGTTCGTACTCGCCGTTTGACGCTAGGCCGTTCATGCGAGCCCGGTGTACTGCAATCGCCTGCGCCTTGGCGACGTTATCGGCGTTACCGTTCCAGGCTTGCATGGCTGCATGTTGTAACGCCCGGCCATACGAAAACGTCACACGCCAGGGAAAATCCTGCCCCATGCTGTTCATCGCGTTGAGATGGGCGGTGGCGTCTTCGTCGCTTTGACCACCGGACAAGAAGGCGATTCCCGGGACTTCTTTCGGCACCGTGCTCAACAAGCAACGAATCGTTTCTTCCGCCACTTGTTGAATTCCGGCTTGCTGCGGGCAGTCTTTCCCCGCAATCACCATACTGGGTTTCAAAACCATACCTTCCCACACCACGCCTTGTTGTTCCAAGTGCTCAAACGTCAATTGTTGGGTTTCTTGTGTAACTTCGAATGATATTTCGACAGTATGGTCGCCATCCATCAATACCTCCGGCTCGACAATAGGTACGATGTCGGCCTCTTGGCATAAGGCTGCATACCGCGCCAAGGCGTGAGCATTCGCCACCAAACAAGCGTTACTGGGAATTCCGTCGCCGATGGTAATCACGGCCCGCCATTTGGCAAAACGCGCGCCTAGCTCGTAATATTCCTTCAAACGATCACGTAATCCGTCCAGACCTTCGGTGACTTTTTCGTTCGGATGCAAGGCCAACGGTTTGGCGCCGGCATCCACTTTGATGCCGGGAACGATACCAACGTTGCTGAGATATTCTGCAAACGGCACGTCAGCCAGGGTTTTCTGACGTATGGTTTCATCAAACAATATGGCGCCACCGATGTAATCACCCAAGCCTTGTCCCGTCACCAATATGTCGCGATAAGCGCGACGATTTTCCTCCGTCGTCGCAATACCCAATGCTTCAAAACGCTTGTTGCAGGTAGGATGGCTCTCGTCCATGGCCAAAATGCCTTTACCCGGCGCCACCATAGCAGCAGCGGTTTGTTTCAGTAGTTCAAGATTCATGTCGTACTCCAGAGTAAAAATTGTTCAGCGGGGATTGGTATCGGCAGCGTGATCCCCTGCTCTTACGATTTTCATGGTGTTGGTGCCACCGGCGACGCCGGCACGGTCACCTTTCGTGATAATTATTCTATCACCTTTGTTCACAATACCACGCCGAATCATTTCATTGACCACCTCACGATCCACCGATTCATAGTCGCTGACATCAATGGTGTAGTCAATGGGGTATACACCGCGATACAACGTGACACGACGTTGCGTACGCGGGTGAGAGGTAATGGCGTAAATGGGTATTTGCGAATCCAAACGGGAAATCCATTTGGCCGAGGTACCCGATTCGGTCAAGGTGACAATAGCAGCCACGTCCAACCGATTGGCCGCATACATGGTCGCCATGGCAACCGCTTCCTCGGCGTTGTTGAATGTACGATCATTGGGTCCGGCCGACGCTACCGATTCCAAATGACGCTCCGCTCCCTGACAAATTCTATCCATGGCCGCTACTACGCGCGCAGGATGTTTACCCACTGCAGTCTCCGCCGATAGCATGACCACATCCGAACCATCCAAAATTGCATTGGCTACATCCAGGACTTCCGCCCGGGTCGGTTGCGGGCTATCCACCATGGATTGCATCATTTGTGTAGCGGTCACTACAATGGTATTGCGGCGTCGCGCCTCACGAATCAAACGCTTTTGCACACCGGGCAGTTCCGCATTACCCACTTCCACACCCAAGTCACCACGCGCGATCATCACCGCATCGGATGCTTCGATAATCTCCTCTATGTTTTCCAGTGCTTCGGCGCGTTCGATCTTGGCCATAATGTGGCCATCGCCACCAGCTTCACGCAGCAGACGCCGGGCCGTCTCGATATCTTCGGCATCCCGTGCAAACGATACCGCGAGATAGTCAATCTCCATTTCCGCCGAAAAACGAATGTCTTCATGGTCCTTTTCGGTCAGTGCGGCTGTAGACAAACCACCACCCCGGCGATTCACACCTTTATTTCCCGACAACTCACCGCCGGTAATGACACGGGTTTGAATCGTTTGGTCCACTTTTTCTACACGCAAAACGATATTGCCGTCATCCAACAACAAGGTGTCGTCCTTGCGTACATCGTTGGGTAATTGTTTATAGGTGACGCCGACTTGCTCTCGGTTGCCGTCTTCGGAGCCCAGCCTCGGATCAATTGTGAATTTAGTGCCATTACGCAACTGGATAGATCCATCCTTGAATCCCTCTATTCTGATTTTTGGTCCTTGCAGGTCGCATAACATACCAATGGGCTTGCCGGCCTTCTCGGCCTTGTTGCGAACATCGAGAATACGTCGACGGTGATCGTCGAAGTTGCCGTGGGAAAAATTTACTCGGGCGCAATCGAGACCCGCCTTGATCACATCGTCCAGTACCTTCTTGCGGTCCGTGGACGGTCCTAGGGTGGCAATTATTTTTGTCCTTCTTTGCATGCAACGATATTAGCTAAACTTTGTTAGCCCGTTGTTCGAGAATCTCGACCGCCGGCAATTTTTTCCCTTCGAGAAACTCAAGAAAAGCGCCGCCACCGGTGGAAATGTAGGATACTTTGTCCGCGATCTCGAATTTATCGATGGCCGCCAGCGTATCACCGCCACCGGCGATGGAAAAGGCATCACTATCCGCTATGGATTGTGCCAACACCCGCGTACCTTCACTGAACTGATCGAACTCAAAAACGCCGACTGGTCCATTCCACACAATGGTGCCCGCCTGTTTGATTATCTCGGCTAATTGCCAGGCTGTCTGCGGACCGATATCAAAAATCATGTCATCATCCGCAATATCGCCAACGTTTTTGATCACCGGTTTTGCGCTTTCACTAAACTCTTTGGCTACTACCACATCGACAGGAATTGGAATATCCGCATTACGGTTCTTCGCTTCTGCCATTAAGCGTTGTGCCTCATCGACCAATTCGTTTTCCGTCAATGACTTGCCAATCGCGTGACCGGCCGCCTGCATAAACGTATTTGCAATACCACCACCGACAATCAAGCGGTCAATCACCTTAGTGAGTTGTTTCAAAACCGTGAGCTTGGTGGAAACTTTAGAACCACCCACAATGGCCAACATGGGGCGTTCAGGATTGTTCAAGGCCTTACTCAACGCCTCAATCTCATTCGCCAACAATGGACCCGCACACGCAACCGGTGCGAAACGGGCGACACCATGGGTGGACGCTTGGGCGCGGTGGGCAGTGCCAAACGCGTCCATGACAAAAACGTCGCACAATGCTGCCATTTGCTTGGATAGGGTTTCATCATCGATTTTTTCACCACGGTTGAAACGTACGTTTTCACACAACACGACTTCGCCCGCAGCAACATCGACCCCATCGATCCAGTCGCGTTGCAAGCGAACCGGTATGCCCAACAACTCCGACAGACGTTCCGCCACCGGTCGCAGGGAAAATTGCTGATCGAATTCACCTTCCTTGGGACGACCCAAGTGCGACATCAACATAACATGCGCGCCGGCTTCTGCTGCCAGTTTTATCGTCGGTAACGAAGCCAGTAAACGTTGATCACTGCTGACTTTTCCGTCTTTTAGTGGAACATTGAGATCCTGACGAATGAGTACTCTTTTACCGGTGAGTTCTACACCAGACATATACAACATGGTCAAGAATCACCCGTTGCTTATTTCGCGTTCATGACGGCGACCGTCGCATCCAGCATGCGGTTGGAAAAACCCCACTCATTATCATACCAGGAGCAGGTTTTGACGAAATTGCCGTTGATGACCCGGGTCATGGAAGCATCGTAAGTCGACGATGCGGGAGTGTGATTAAAATCCACCGATACCAGTGGAGCATCACAATATTCCAGAATTCCCTTGAGGTTACCCTCCGATGCCGTCTTGATGACCTGATGCACTTCGTCTACTGATGTTTCGCGTGACGCGTGAAAAGTCAGATCTACAATCGACACATTAATGGTGGGAACACGGATGGCAAAACCGTCGAGTTTGCCGTTTAGTTCGGGCAATACCAATCCGACTGCGGCCGCGGCGCCTGTTTTGGTGGGAATCATGGATTGGGTGGCGGAGCGGGCCCGGCGTAAATCCGAATGATAAACATCAGTAAGCACCTGATCGTTGGTATAAGCATGGATGGTGGTCATTAAACCACGTTCGACACCAATGCCATCGTGTAACGCCTTGACCAATGGCGCCAGGCAGTTGGTGGTGCACGATGCGTTGGATATTACCGTGTCGCTGGCCTTAAGCACATCGTGATTGACCCCATAGACAATGGTTGCATCCACATCTTTACCGCCCGGCGCGGAGATGATGACTTTTTTCGCGCCACCGGCAATATGGCCGCCGGCCTTCTCCTTGCTGGTGAACAAACCGGTGCATTCCAATACGACATCCACCCCCATCTCGCCCCACGGCAATTTAGATGGGTCGCGTTCGGCTAACACCCGCATACGATCGCCATTTACGATGATGTCATTACCATCGACGACGACCTCGCCCGGAAACTTGCCGTGGGCGGTATCGTGCTTTAACAAATGCGCGTTGGTATTGGCATCCCCCAGATCGTTGATCGCGACTAAGTCGATTTCGCTGGCGCGTCCCGATTCGTGCAGCGCACGGCAAACGTTGCGGCCAATGCGGCCAAAGCCGTTTATGGCAACTTTAATGGACATATTTAACTCCTGTGGTTAATTTGAAAATCAGTCGATTATGAAGTCTTGATGAAGGAATCAAGACAATAAATCTTTTACGCTACCCACAATATTTTCTACGGTAAAACCAAAATGCTTGAATACGTCAGCCGCCGGCGCCGATTCGCCGAAAGCGTCGATACCAATGACCTTTCCTTCGCTGCCGACGTATTTGCACCAACCGGCTGTCACACCCGCTTCAATAGCTACCCGGCATCGAATGTGATCGGGTAATACGGATTGTCTGTAGTTTTCGTCCTGCGCATCGAATACATCCGTCGAAGGCATGGAAACTACTCGCGTCTTTATTTCGCCATTTTGTAATTCCCTGGCTGCATTCACCGCCAACTCTACTTCTGAGCCGGTAGCGACTAATATGACCTGCGGTTGGCCCGCACAGTCCAGTATTACGTAGCCGCCCCGGCGAATATTTTGTATCTGGCTTGGGTCGCGCGACTGGCACGGCAAACCCTGACGCGACAATAACAAACTGGTCGGCCGGTCGGTGCTTTCGATGGCTGCCTGCCAGGCGACCGCCGTTTCCACGGTATCACAAGGCCGCCATACCGACATATTGGGTATGCAACGTAAAGTGGCGGTTTGTTCCACCGCTTGATGAGTCGGACCGTCTTCACCGAGGCCTATGGAATCGTGGGTATACACAAAAATCGACGGTATTCGCATTAAGGCGGCCATGCGCAATGCGTTGCGCGCATACTCCGAGAACATCAAAAACGTACCGGCATAAGGAATAAACCCACCATGCAGGCATGTGCCATTTGTAATGGCGCTCATACCAAACTCACGCACGCCGAAATAAATATAGTTTCCATCGGCGTCATCACGGGTGATGGTTTTGGCATCACTCCACAATGTGCAATTAGAACCGGTTAAATCAGCCGAACCGCCGATGAGTTCCGGTAATACCGGTCCATAGGCATTCAATGCTTTTTGCGATGCTTGGCGGGTAGCCACTTTTTCGGCTGCGACGTTTGCTTGGGTAATGGTTTTTTCTACGGTCGATTGCCAACCGGCGGGCAAGCTACGCGCCATGCGGCGTTCGAACTCCGCCGCCTGACTCGGATACGCCCAGCGATAGTCGGCGAAACGTTGTTGCCAAGTCGCTTGCACATCTTTTCCGCGATCACGCGCGTTCCAAGCGTTGTAGATATTTTCCGGAATTTCAAACGGCGCATATAACCAGCCAATTTTTTCACGCACCATTTCCACTTCATCTTCGCCCAATGCGGCACCGTGCGACGAAGCCTTGCCGGCCTTGTTGGGTGAACCCCGCCCGATAATGGTTTTGCAACCAATCAGCGTCGGTCGTGTGGACTCGGCGCGGGCTATGTCAATCGCCCGTTTGATCGCATCTGCATCATGACCGTCGACATCAGGAACCACATGCCAGCCATACGCTTCGAAACGCGCCGGTGTGTCGTCGGTAAACCAGCCACCGACTTCCCCGTCGATGGAGATATTATTGTCGTCCCAAAACGCAATCAGTTTGCCCAGGCCCAACGTGCCGGCCAACGAACACGCTTCATGGGAAATCCCCTCCATCATACAACCGTCGCCCATAAACACATAGGTGAAATGGTCCACGATGGTATGGTCGCCGCAATTGAATTGAGCAGCCAGCACTTTCTCCGCCAACGCCATGCCGACGGCATTGCTGACGCCCTGACCTAGCGGTCCTGTGGTTGTCTCGACACCCGGCGTGAGCCCGTATTCCGGATGCCCGGGTGTCTTGGAATGCAGTTGACGAAAGTTTTTTAACTCATCAATGGAAAGATCGTAGCCGGTCAAGTGCAGCAACGAATAAAGCAGCATCGAACCATGACCGTTCGATAAAATGAAACGATCGCGGTCTACCCACTGGGGATCCGCCGGATTGTGCTTCAGAAAATCACTCCACAACACCTCGGCAATGTCCGCCATACCCATGGGCATACCAGGATGACCAGAATTGGCCTTCTGCACCGCGTCCATACTTAGGGCACGAATAGCGTTGGCCTTATCAAAACGGCCCGGGGCAGTCAGCTTAGGTTTGTCGCTCATGTTCAAAGTTATTCGTTAAAACAATTCACGGAAAGTCAGTTAACAACTACTTTAGAACTTTGGCCCATGGTTTCCGCCACCCATCCGTACCAGGATTTAAACAGCGGCGCGTTAACTGCGGCAACCACCGAACGTTTAGCCATACTGCGGCCGTCAATGGCGTCCCCTTCAATGGATCGGGCAAAACCACCGGCTTCTGTAAGTATTAAGCTTCCGGCCGCGAAATCCCATAGTTTTTGTCCACCGTGTAAATACAACTGTATCCGACCCGTCGCCAACCAACACCATTCTATGACACTAGTGCCCAGATTCCGCTGCGAACGATAGGGACAAGACCGTACCAAACGATCCGACAATCGTGTCACCAGTCTTTTATAATCAACATTCGCCACACATTCACGTAAAACGGTTGGCCGTTGTGGAGTGCGCAGTGGTTTACGGTTGAGCAACGCACCCGCCCCCCGGCGTGCAGCGAATGCTTCCTTGCGTACCGGATCAAACACAACCCCCACCTGAGACTGTCCGCCCACAATCAGCGCAACCGATATGCCATAAAACGGAAAACCGGCGGCGTAGTTGGTGGTGCCGTCAAGCGGGTCGATGCTCCATACACCCGGAGATTCGGTTTGTAAAATCTCAGCTTGTTCAGCGTGCTCCATTTCCTCGCCAAGAGTGGTGAATTGTGGCCAGCGTTTAGTAAGCTCGCCAACAATAAACTCTTGCAATTGGAGATCGGTGGCAGTCACCACACTGCCGTCGTCCTTGAATTGTGTGGACACACCCCTGGGTGTCCCCAGTGCCATTTTATCAGCCGCGTCGACGAGAATTCGGCAAATCGAGTCGGTGTCCGGTAATTCTGGCATTTAACGACTATTGACAGCACAAACGCCTGTTCCAGCGCTTATCAAGCCCGGTGATGTGTAAACTTTGGTGAAATGAGCACCCTCAATCAATGAGGTGCGTTTTACAACGCTGGTGTACAAACGGCAAGTGTTTTTTCTAACGAACGCGGGTATTCCCGCGTATAATCAACGGTGTTATGTGGTCAATACCGCTTTTGACCCTGACGGAATTCACCGAGCAGGGTAGATCTATTCCCAACGGCATACGGAGTAGCCTGTTTTCAGGCACGCGACCCGGCATTATTATTAGAAGTTTAATAACGGGGATACTGGGTGAGCGGATGTCACACACAGCGACAATGGAGCGCATTGGGCCATGACAAGCGCGGATCGATTCGGATTCAGCCTATTCGGTTCCGCCATTGCTCACGTCTTTGTGGCACTGGGCGTAGCGTTTACCACGCCAAACGCGCCGCATGAGGCCTTACCGCCGACCTTAAATGTGACACTGGCCAACACACCAGCAGAAGAAGCGCCCGAGGAGGCGGACTTCATAGCCGATATGCAACAGAAAGGGGGGGGTGATGCCGATGAGCGACGTATTGCCCGCAGCCCGGACCAAATCGATAGCGAAGGTGTTAACAACCAACGTGCCGCATTGTTAGCAGCCAATTCACGACGCGAGGAATTGAACGTCTTATTACAGATCGCGCCTGGCATTTATCGTCTAAACAAAGCGGAGCAAACGGATTCTGTCGATCCCAACAACACTGATATGCCCATGCCGGATCAGTCAGTGCCGACTCAACAGGAGGCAAAGGTCAAAGGCAAACTCAGTCCGGTTGTGGAGGAAGCCAAAGCACATTTGCGGCAAAAATTTCTCAGCGCCTCTACACGGGAATCCAAGTATGCGACGTATATGGAAATATGGCGCTCGCAAGTGGAAACGATCGGCAACCAAAACTATCCACCGGAAGCGAAACAACGACATCTGGCGGGCACCCTGGTACTGGATGTCGTGTTGAAACCGGACGGCAACATCGAAGCTATCAACGTGTTGCGACCCTCCGGCTACGATTTGCTGGACAAAGCGGCTATGGAAATTGTGCGCAAAGCAGCGCCGTTTATGCCATTCCCACGGGATTTTAGAGAGGAGGTCGATCTGTTACATATTATCCGTACATGGCAGTTCCTGCGTGGCTAACCCAGGGGCATTGTAATGGGAGGATTTCACGGCCTAACTAATCAGTTTCTGATCGCCATGCCCAGCCTGGCAGATCCTAATTTCGAACGCACGGTCACTCTGATTTGTCAGCACGATGAGAACGGTGCGCTGGGCATAGTCATTAACCGGCCGACACAACTCACCTTGGACGACGTTTTTCAACAACTGGATTTGCCAGCCAAAAATATCGATCAACCCGATTCGCTCATTTTTAACGGTGGCCCTGTCCATACAGAACGCGGCTTGGTACTGCACAGCACACAAGGCGATTGGGATTCTAGTCTGCAAATCAGCGATGATCTCACGCTGACTACGTCACGAGACATTCTGGAAGCCATTGCCGATAACAAAGGACCAAAAAGGTGTTTGATGGCGCTGGGATACGCCGGTTGGGGTGAAGGACAATTGGAGAGCGAAATGCGTCAGAACGCCTGGCTAAGTGGTCCGGCAGACGAAAACATTATCTTTCAAACACCGGTCGAGGATCGCTGGACCCTAGCTGCTCAACGACTGGGGATAGACCTGTCCCTCATGTCATCCCAGGTTGGCCACGCTTGAGGCTCCGCACGCTGCTGGCGTTCGACCACGGATCCCACAAAATAGGTGTCGCTGCTGGTCAGGAACTTACCGGAACCGCCCAAGCCGTCGCCACCGCCCGTGTAATCGACGGCGAACCTGATTGGTCACACTTGGCGAAACTCATTGAACAATGGCGACCGGACTTACTCGTCGTCGGTCTTCCGTTGCATTTAGATGGTGATACCGGCGAAGCGTGCAAACCGGCACGTGCATTCGGTTTTGAACTGGAAAAGCGTTTTGGATTAACGGTGGAATGGATGGACGAACGCTTGAGCAGCGATCAAGCAAACATTACTTTGCGCGCTATATCACGACAAGGAAAGCGGATTTCTAAAAAGTTACAACAACAGCGCGATGCTATCGCCGCACAACACATACTGCAATCATACATGGCCGAAAAAGCAACATAGGGTGCGCAGCAATGATTAGCACAAACCTGCCCCCAGTGACCGACATTTTGGACAAGATGAAACAAGCGATGCAGCAACTACTGAATTCCCATACGTTGATGATCGGCGTACACAGCGGTGGGGTATGGTTGGCCGAACGATTGCATCAATCTTTGGACTTGCACACCGAACTCGGTACGCTAGACATTTCGTTTTACCGTGACGACTTCAGCCGTGTCGGTCTACATCCTCGAGTAAAAGGTTCACACCTGCCTGAAGATGTTGACGAGCGGAGTATTATCTTAGTGGATGACGTGTTGCACACGGGGCGCACCATCCGCGCCGCACTGAATGAAATATTTTCTTACGGCAGGCCCCGCTGTGTCCTGTTGGCGGTGTTGGTGGAACGGGACGGCCGTGAATTACCTATACAAGCGGACGTGATCGGACAACATTTACAAATGAACGAGGACGAATACATTAAATTGTCCGGCCCCGACCAACTTGAGTTATCCATAATAAAAAGAGACTGAACTTTAAGATTATCGATGCCTGCGCGGGACATACAACACGACAAAAATGGCGCACTAAAACATTTTCTCACTATCGAAGGGTTAACCCGCGGAACCATCAGCAGCATTCTCGATACCGCTGAATCGTTTATTGGCTTCGGGCAACGGGAAATAAAAAAAGTCCCCTTATTAAGGGGAAAAACCGTCGTTAACCTGTTTTTCGAAGATAGTACCCGCACCCGCACCACATTTGAAATCGCCGCGAAACGTCTCTCGGCGGATGTCATTAATTTAAACGTACAACGGAGTTCTGTCAGCAAGGGTGAAACCATGTTGGATACCATTCGCACGTTGGAGGCGATGCATACCGACATGTTTGTCGTGCGGCATTCATCCAGCGGCGCCGCTCATTTAATCGCACAACATGTACCAGAACACGTGCGGATTATTAACGCCGGTGATGGCCGCCACGCACACCCCACCCAGGCCATGCTCGACATGTTTACCATTCGTCAATACAAAGGCGATTTTGCTCCGTTACGCGTGGCGATCGTTGGCGATATTTTGCATTCGCGGGTCGCGCGCTCACAGATTCATGCATTGAACATGCTGGGCGCTGCCGAAGTACGCGTCATCGCGCCGCGTACCTTGTTACCTACCGGTATCGAAACACTCGGGGTCACACCGTTTACAGACATGCAACAGGGGCTGAACAACGTCGATGTTGTAATGATGCTGCGCCTGCAACTCGAACGCATGGAAGGACAACTAATTGCCAGCGAACAGGAATACTTTAGTCACTACGGCTTGACTGAAGAAAAACTGAGTTGTGCGAAAGCCGACGCGGTGGTTATGCACCCCGGACCCATCAATCGTGGACTGGAAATCACCTCCAGCGTCGCGGATAGCGAAAGATCCCTGATTTTGCCGCAGGTCACCAACGGCATAGCCGTTCGTATGGCCATCATGGCGCAGCTCATGGGTGGTGTAACTGAGGGCACAAGGCAATGAACCTCGTCATTCGGAATGGCCGTGTTATTGATCCGGCTAACAATATTGACGACATACTCGATGTATACGTTGCAGACGGTTGCATTGCCAGCGTGGGCGAACTGCCCGAAGAGTTTTCCGAAAACGAAAATATTGATGCATCTGGAAAAATCGTTTGCCCGGGTTTAGTGGATTTGCAGGCGCGCTTGCGCGAGCCCGGACAAGAACACAAAGCAACTATCGAAAGCGAGTGCCGTGCGGCAGTGCACGGTGGCATCACATCGTTGTGCTGTCCCCCGGACACCTATCCCGCCGTCGATACGCCTGCCATGGCGCATTTGATTCAAGACCGCTCGCACAATGTCGGTTTGAGTAAAGTATATCCGGTGGGGGCATTGACCACGGGGTTGCAAGGCGAGCGTTTGTCCGACATGGCGGCATTGGCGGCAGCCGGTTGTGTCGCGTTGAGTAATGCCGACGAACCGGTCACCAACACCCTGGTAATGCGACGCGCCATGCAATATGCATCGAGCTTCGGTCTAACGGTTTTTCTGAATGCCCAGGACCCATGGCTACAAGGCAATGGTTGTGTTCACGAGGGAGAGATGAGTACACGTTTGGGTTTGCCGGCCATCCCGGAAGCGGCCGAAATCGTGGGTGTCGCGAGGGATCTGTCGCTGATTGAAACCACCGGAGTGCGCGCGCATTTTTGCCAACTATCCAGCGCACGGGCAGTAACCATGGTGGCTGAGGCACAACAACGGGGATTAAATGTCACTGGTGATGTGACGGCTCACCATTTACATTTAACCGAACATGATATCGGCTTGTTCAATACACAGTGCTTTGTACTGCCACCGCTACGAAGCGCTAAAGATCGCGACGCCTTGCGACAAGCCCTGACCGATGATGTTGTCACTGCGGTCTGTTCAGACCATCAACCCCATGGCGCCGATGCAAAACTCGCACCGTTCAACGAAGCTGCGCCCGGTATCTCTGGTTTGGAAACACTATTGGTACTGGTATTACGCTTGATCGATGAGGGCGTGATGTCTTTGTTTCAAGCCATCAAATCGCTCACCACTGGGCCAAGTAAGGTTTTAGGGACTAGTAACGGTGCACTATCCGTTGGCGCTGACGCGGACATTTGTATATTCGATCCGGACAAAGAATGGACGCTAACCGAAGACGAATTTCAAAGCCGTGGAAACAACTCGCCATTTACAGATTGGGAATTTAAAGGAAAAGTGAGTCACACGATTGTTGACGGCAAGATTGTTTACGCTGATTGCTAGGAATGAGACGCCTCTAGATACTACGCTGGTAAACCTGTTTCGTCCCGCGCTTTTAGAACAATTGTAGGAACGGGCCTGCTGACAAACAATTTACTTCGATTTTTTTGATAGTCGCTGAAATGACCATGAAGGCCCAACGGTTTTTAAATATGCAACAAGTTCACCTTTACCGCTCGTATGTGCCAAATCTACCGGCAAATGACCGTCGGCATCTTTAACATCAACTACTGCACCTGCATTCACAAGTGTTTTTGCCGTTGCTAAATCTCCGTGACCAGCTGCCCAATGAAGAGATGTCTGGCCGTTTTCATCACTTACGTTGACTCGCGCACCTTTCTCGATAAGCAAGCGACAATATTACGGTGACTCCATGAGACAGCACCAAAAATTGCCGTTTCTCCAACCGAGTCTTTGGAGTTTACGTCAAATCCACGATCGACAAGCCTTTTTACGGCATCGAGATCTCCCGACCACGCGGCATCATGTAAGGGTGTTTCAGCGTGACCATCCGCAGCCGTCATCTCATCGCCCATCTCTTACAAGTACTTTGAATATTTATTTGAGATCAGCGACCTTGAACTTTGACATAGGAATTTGCAGCCAGCTTGTTTAGATCATCTCGGCTTAGCCGGACTACCGCATTGGGTGTACCCGCTGCAGCCCATATCTCATCGTATTGAGTTAGATCGACATCGAAAAACCGTTTGATGGGATTCGTATGACCTAACGGTGGTACACCGCCGATAGCGAAACCCGTGTGTTTACGAACAAAATCAGCATCGACCCGTGCAATTTCTTCGCCGACGACTGCTTGCGCTAACTTTTCGTCCACCTGATTAACGCCGCTGGTGACAATCAAGATCGGTTGATGACTTTGAACTCCTCGAAATACTAATGATTTTGCGATTTGTGCCATTTCGCACCCGACGGCGGCGGCGGCTTCCTTTGCGGTACGTGTCGAATCGGGCAATGTCACCACTTCACAAGCCAGGCCTAAGGCTTGCAGGGCATTTTGTACACGCTTAGTCGATTTGCTCATTGGAGATCTCGATCAGGTTTCCGTCGGGATCACACACATAAACTGAAACCAGTTTTGATTTTGCCCCGGTTCGTTCCATCGGCCCCTCTTCAACGGGCACATTGGCTTGTATTAACTCCTCGACGATTTGTTCTACCGGTGTTTCAGCGATAAAACACAAGTCGGCAGAACCCGGTGTTGGAAGCTTGGCTTTTGGTTCGAATTCTTTGCCGGCTTGGTGGAGATTTATCTTTTGATCACCGAACTTCAATGCAATACGACCAGCACCGAATGCAATTTCCCGCATTCCTAAAACCCGGGTATAAAAATCAACCGTAGCAGAAATATCCGTCACGGTGAGCACGAGATGATCGAGTTGGACAATGTTCAAGAGCGCATCCGCGACGTGCTCTTAGACCGGTCGCTGCCGGTGTAAAATCAGAATTGTACGTTTTTCAAACTGTCGCCCAAGGCATCGGTATCCGCATCCTTGCCTTCCAGTTTGATGCGCAGACGCACGTCGTTTTTGGACTCTGCGTTGCGGATCGCATCTTCGTAAGTAATAAAATCTTGTTCGTACAAATTGAAGATGGCTTGGTCAAAAGTCTGCATACCCTGCTCGGTTGACCGTCGCATCACATCGAGAATCTCATGCATTTCGCCACGCAAAATGATATCTGCAATTAACGGCGTGTTAATCATGACTTCAATGGCGGGTACCCGGCCTTTGCGGTCCTTGATCGGGATCAATCGTTGCGATACCAGTGCTTTCAGGTTCATGGACAAATCCATCAACAACTGTGTACGACGGTCTTCCGGGAAGAAGTTGATAATGCGGTCCAAGGCCTGATAGGTATTGTTCGCGTGCAAGGTAGCCAAACACAGATGACCGGTTTCCGAAAACACGATGGCTTTATCCATTGTGTCACGGGTTCGAATCTCGCCGATCTGAATAACATCCGGCGCCTGACGCATGGCATTGACTAAGGCCGATTCAAACGACTCGGTATCCACACCGACTTCACGTTGCGTGACGACGCAATTGCGATGTTCATGCACATATTCTATGGGATCTTCGACAGTGATGATGTGGCCATAACTATTCTGGTTTCGAAAACCCAGCATGGCGGCCATAGAGGTAGATTTACCGGTACCCGTGCCACCGACAAAAATGATAAGTCCGCGTTTTTCCATCGCTAGATCGGCAATGACGGGCGGTAAATGCAATTCTTCGATTTCGGGAATATACGTCTGAATCGTCCGCAACACCATGCCGACGGCACCCTGTTGGATAAACACATTGACACGAAAGCGCCCAATTTCAACCGGGTTAATGGCGAAATTACATTCCTTGGTCGCTTCGAATTGACGGCGTTGTTCTTCGTTCATGATGCTGTAAGCCAGATCACGCGACTGCTCGGCCGTCAAGGATTCCTGGGAGATAGGCCGGATTTTGCCGTCGATTTTGACGCATGGCGGTTTCAGCGAAGTGATGAACAAATCCGAGGCATTATTCTGAACCATAAACTGCAACATTTTCGCGACTGACATGGCGCTTACCTCCTTCCGGCGGCAGCTGCTGGCGCCGTCACCTGGAACTTGCTCTTGTCCAAAGCGCGTGCGCGCGCAACGTCCATCGGTATTTGACGACGCTTCACCAAATCGACTAAATGCTGATCCATGGTCTGCATTCCATGCTCTTGTCCGGTCTGCATTACCGAATAGATTTGCGGAATTTTGTTTTCACGCACCAGGTTGCGAACCGCCGGTGTTCCAATCATAATTTCCCATCCGGCCACACGACCACCCTCGGGCCTCTTTATCAGCGTCTGTGCAATAACAGCCTGTATGGACTCTGACAGCATCGCACGCACCATTTCCTTTTCCGCCGCCGGGAATACGTCGACAACACGATCAACGGTTTTGGCGGCTGACGTGGTATGCAAAGTCGCCAAGACCAGGTGACCGGTTTCCGCCGCAGTTAATGCAAGACGAATGGTCTCGAGGTCACGCAACTCACCCACTAGAATAATGTCCGGATCTTCGCGCAGAGCTGACCGCAGTGCTGCCGAGAAATCGTGGGTATGCGGCCCCAATTCACGTTGATTGACCAGGCAGTTTTTACTCACGTGCACGAATTCGATCGGATCTTCGATGGTGAGTATGTGCTCGTGTTTTGTATTGTTGATATGATCCACCATGGCGGCCAATGTGGTGGATTTACCCGAACCGGTCGGTCCGGTCACCAGAATCAATCCACGCTGCTTCATGGCCACCGAACTGAACACCGAAGGCGCGTTGAGTTCTTCCAACGTCAGCACACGGGTTGGAATGGTTCGAAATACTGCGGATGGACCGCGCATCTGGTTAAACGCGTTGACACGAAATCGGGCGATGCTGGGTAATTCGAAAGAAAAGTCAGTTTCGAGAAATTCCTCAAACGCCTTGCGCTGTTTATCATTCATGATGTCGTAAATCATGCCGTGCACGGCACGATCATCGAGCGGATCGACGTTGATGCGCTTTATTTCGCCATCGACGCGGATAAGGGGCGGCAAACCAGACGATAAATGCAAGTCCGATGCGCCATTTTTGTTGGCAAAAGCAAGTAATTCAGAAATATCCATGAGAAACTCCAACCCAGTTAATACACCGAACGTTGGATTATATCCCTTGAAATTGTGTAAATCCTTAGAATTCAAGGGTAACCGGAGCCAATTTAACGAAATTACACAATTGGACGTAAGCAGATCAATTCGCAAAGCGATTCATTTCCGCTATGTGACAGAACATGAACATTATCGAACATGAAAAAAGGCTGATCCAAAGCTATCGGCAGTTGATTCAACGTATTCGTCGGGCGGAATTTGACTATGGTCGACCGGACGGTAGTGTGACCCTGGTGGCGGTGGGCAAGACTTACCCGGCATCGGACATTCGGCTGATCGCCAAACAAGACCAAGTAGACTTTGGGGAAAACTACTTACAGGACGCATTACCTAAAATAGGCGAGCTATCCGATTTGAAGCTACGATGGCATTTCATTGGCCATATCCAAAGTAACAAATGCCGGGACATCGCGGGAAATTTTGATTGGATACATAGTATCGACCGTTACAAAATAGCCAGACGCTTGAGTGAACACCGAACCGCGGAACAACCAACAATAAGCTTGTTCATCCAGGTCAATTTACAAAACGAGGTCTCAAAAGCAGGAGTCAGTCCTGATCACGCTACGGAACTCGCCCACCAGATGGCCGAACTGCCGAATGTTCGTCTGCGCGGGCTGATGGCGATACCGGAAATAAACACGGATTTCGCGAGCCAACGCAAAGTGTTCGCCGAACTACGCGAGTTGCAAGAACAATTAATAGCTCAAGGATTACAACTGGACTGCTTGTCCATGGGCATGACTAACGACCTGGAAGCGGCTATCGCCGAAGGCGCTACCCATGTGCGAATTGGCACGGCGATATTTGGACCACGGCAAAAAAACACTGACTGATCCACACGACAATCCTGAAATCGCGTTAATGATCCTTTAGACTCTCAGCCGTCATGCACAAGGAACTCGATTGCGCCACAGATGACTAAATCTGCGGCAAGACAACAAGAAAACGTACAACTGTCCATTTCCATGTCCGCAAACGATGTTCGACTGTCCGGTGTGCGTCCTGCAGAACCGTCGTTGGAAACAAGCGGCCCGGACCTGCATGAGACGAAAACGGAATCGTCAATTACCGACGAAGCTTATCAAAACCAGATACTAACCGGTGTATCACGGACTTTTGCACTCACTATTCCACAGCTACCTCACCCCTTACGCGGAATCGTAGCCAACGCTTATTTATTGTGCCGAATTGCCGACACCATCGAAGACGACATCGGCATCGATATCGAAGAAAAAGGACACTTTCATGACCTGTTTCTGGCCGCCTTGCGTCGACAAGTACCCAGCGAGACATTTATGGAACAAGCTTACCCACTGGTATCGAAGAATGCGCTAGTCGAGGAGCGTGATCTGATCAAAAACACCGACCGTGTATTACGTATCACTCATAGTTTTAGTGCGCGCCAACAGGACATTTTGCAACAGCGCATCGGCACCATGTGCAAAGGCATGCCGCGCTTTCAACATGCACTCAAGCACCGGGGTTTGGACAGTCTGGATACCCTGGATGAATATTGCTACTACGTGGCGGGCGTGGTGGGAGAGATGCTAACCGAGTTGTTTTGCGACCACTCTGAACAAATGGCGGCCCGCGGCGGGCACATGATGCAGTTGGCGGCATCCTTCGGCCAAGGCTTGCAAATGACCAATATCATTAAAGATATTTGGGATGATTTAGATAACGAGACATGTTGGTTACCACGGGACGTATTCGACTCCGTTGGTTTCGATCTCGATCAAATATCGCAGGGTAATAAAAATACCTCGTTCGCACGCGGCATAAACCACTTAGTTGGCATTGCACATGCCCACCTGCATAACGCCTTGCAATACACATTGCTCATTCCGAGACGCGAATTCGGCATTCGGCGTTTTTGTTTATGGAGTATCGGTCTCGCCTTACTCACATTGCAGCGAATTCGTCACAATCCGGATTTTGCCAGCAGCGCGGAAGTGAAAGTCCCACGTAAAACCGTGCGCACCACTGTCATCGTCACCTCCGCTTGCTGTTTTAGTGACAACATGTTGCGTTTGTTGTTCAAGCTGGCTGCTTACGGATTGCCGCGTGCTTATGGTTTTCCCAAATTTGCCAGTAACCGATTGAGCTTGAACGCACTAGACTAAACTCCTTCCTACGACTGTAAAACTCCAAGAGTTTTTATCACTCGACGATTCACCGGTAACTTAAACCGTATTAGCGGTAAGTATTGGTATTTATGGCATCAACAGATCACGGGCTTTTGGGTATCGTTACTGCCACTGCGAAAGAAGCCCAAATATTCAAACGAGCGGTGTCCAAGCAAACAAATTACGTTTTACAAGTAAGTGGTATAGGCGCAGAAAATGCTTTGGCTGCGTCTAACGGATTAATCCGACAACGTGTTACTCATCTTCTTAGTTTCGGTTTCGCAGGCGCGCTAGATCCGGCGATTCCTGGCGGGACGGTGATTATTCCTAACACCATTTGTACGGAGGACAAAAAACATTACAACGTGTCACCGGTTTGGTTTGAAGCGATTACAAGCACACTAAATGACTCAGTTTATTTCAATACCAGTCCGCTGCTGCAAACAAGTTATATCGTTATGAATCCAGATGAAAAATCGCGATTGTTTGCGGCTACGAACGCCGGTAGCGTCGATATGGAAAGCGGTGCTGTGGCAACGGCCGGTTATCAAGCACGCACTCCCACATTGGTTATACGTGCAATTAGTGACGAAGCAAACGACACATTACCGCATCTTGTAAGACTAATGGTTCAACCCGATTGCAACTGGAGGAAGTTGGGTCTCGATCTTGTAAAACACCCCAACGATCTCCGTCATCTACCCAAGCTCTTACGTAACTACCGGCGTGCTCTTAAGTCGCTGACATCGGTTGTTCAGTGTACCAGCTCCTCGTTATGTGCATGGTAATGCTGACACAATCTCGATCCCATTCTTGGACCCAAATTCATGACAGCCATTATTGCGACTGCACTTGAACGCTGGGTCGGTTGGGTATGCATGCACCATCGCGTAGTGATTATGGTTATGTCAGCGCTTACCGTATTATCGGTTTTTGCAGCGGCAAGCCAATTGCGCATCAACACTAACACCGAGGATATGATTAGCCGGGATCTACCCTGGCGACAACATCAAATCGAGTTTAAGAAAAATTTTCCACAACTGGTGCGGAATATTGTTGTCGTCATAGACGGCTATACACCGGAACTCGCCGAGCAAGCGCGCTCGACCTTGGCAGCTGCTATAAGCGAAAAACCCGAATTCTTTCGCAGTGTTTATTCTCCTGGCGGCGGTGCGTTTTTCGATAGACACGGTCTACTGTTTTTAAATGAAGACGAACTTTTTCAATTGACCGATCAGATCGCCAGCGCCCAACCCTTTTTACAAAAACTGGCGCAGCGGCCCAGTCTGGAAACCTTGTTCGATTTGTTGGTACGGGCGATCGAAAAACATCGCGTCGATGATTCACTCGACAATGTATTTCAGGCATTAACCGCGGCATTTACCGCAGAAAATGAAAATCGATTCCACCGGATGTCTTGGCAAGAACAAATGCAAACGGAACCCGTGGAAGTTTCAGACCGGCGACGTCTTTTGTTAGTTGAGCCAAACCCAAACAATGCAAAAAACGCGATCCAGGAATTGCGAAATAAGGTGATTGAACAAGATATGGATAAAGACGCCGGCATTTCGATTGGTATCACCGGCAGTGTTGCCATGGAAGCCGAAGAATTGCAAAGTGTTTCCCGGGGCGCACTGTTTACCGCCTTATTGACCCTGGTATTGGTCACTGTGGTATTGCTACTGGCTTTGTCGTCGCCGAAGCTGATTGCCGCGTCCCTGATAACCTTGATAGCGGGTCTGAGCATGACCGCGGCGTTCGCCGCAATCGCTATCGGCGATCTGAACATTATTTCCGTTGCGTTTGCAGTGCTTTATATCGGCCTCGGTATCGATTTTGCCATTCATTTTTGCATGCATGTGCGTCACCACCCGTACCCCACCGGTTCCATTACCCATGCGCTGACAATGTCGGCGCGAGAAGTGGGGCCATCGTTATTGATTTGTGCCATCACCACGGCCATCGGGTTTTACGCTTTCATACCCACGGATTTTTCCGGAGTGAGTCAATTAGGCATCATTTCCGGCACGGGCATGTTTATCAGTTTTATTCTTAGCGTAACTTTTTTGCCGTCGCTGATTGCCAGATTCCAACCGGATTTCACACCGCGAACCCCGGCATCTCCCTGGGTAACAGTTTTAGGCAGGCGAATAACTATCCACAAACAGGTAATCAGATTAAGTAGTGTGGGTATCGCCATTATCGCGTTGGTCCTAAGCAATCAAATTCGATTCGACAACAATCCGGTCAATTTGCGTGATCAGAACACTGCGTCGGTCAAAACATTTCTTGATCTTATCGATAACAGCGAAACCCCACCATTAACTTTGTCGGTACTCAGTCCCAACGAAGCGGATGCGCAACGCAATATCCTGGCGTTACAACGATATGAGGAAGTCAAAAACACGATCTGGATTGGCTCATTCGTCCCACAACAACAGGAATCGAAATTGGCGCTTATTGATGAAACGAATTTAGTTTTGGGTGGACCGTTACCGGAACCCCTCGCAACTATTTCGAATCCCGAAACCGATTATGCCAGTATTAGCCATTTTATTAATGTTTTAGCCGATTACATAAACACCACTGAAGAGGGTCAGGCAACATCAGCAAGGGACTTGCATAGGGCAATACAATCCTGGCGGAACAGTGTTCCTGATGCCAGCAACGCAACACAATTGTCGTCGCTGACGGAAACCATCCTGGCCACCTTACCGTTCCTGATTACCCGCCTGAATAAACTGTTGAGCGCAGACAAGATAAGCATGACCGATTTGCCCGCATCACTGATTGAGCGTTGGATCAGCGACGACGGTCAATACCGAATCGAGGTGTTACCGGGTGAAAATGTAAATCAACACGAGACCGCGGCTCGGTTTGTCAACGCGGTGGAATCCAGTGCAGCCAAGGCCACCGGATTGCCCGTCATCCACATTAAAGCGGGTGCGACCGTAGTCGATGCTTTTCGTACGGCCTTCATCACGGCTTTTGTGTTGATCGGGATCATTTTATTTGTTCTGTTTCGCCGACTCAAAGATAGTGGCGCAGTCATATCTCAATTACTGCTCGCCGCCATCCTGACCAGCGCGTGCGCCGTGTTATTCAACACCCCATTCAACTTCGCCAATATTATTGCCTTGCCGTTATTACTAGGCGTGGGTGTCGACAGCGGCATACACATGGTACATCGGTCACGGGCACAACCACCGGCGGACGGAAACTTATTAGCTACCAGCACCAGCCGGGCAGTTTTTTACAGCACCCTGACCACCATGTGCAGTTTTTGTGGACTCGCCCTTTCCTCTCACCCCGGCACCGCCAGCATGGGCCGGTTGCTCAGCATGGGTATGATCATGGTGCTATTTTGTAGTTTGATTGTGTTGCCGGCTTTAATAGCAACTTCCACTAACATCGGAAACCAAGACAGGCCGCCGTAATCGAACGACGCATGGGTTATAATTCAAGCCGCGATAGGAACTAAGCCTTGTATCTTGTCAACTAACAATAACAAGGTAGTAACAATTTCTTGTTATTTGCGCCACAAAAACCCAACAGACCCGGTATCGAACTAACTCAGCCTTGACCAACGGACCCATGCAAGCAACGGCACAAGCTCAACCGAATATAGCCCTGGTGAAATATTGGGGTAAGCGTGATGTGGAACGCAATATTCCTGCGGTGGATTCCTTATCTATTACCCTGGACTCGTTATCGACCCGTACCCTAGTGGAATTTCACGCTGATCTGCAAAACGATGAGGTAAGTATCGACGGCAAAAAAAATCATTATCAAACCGAACGAGTCAAACGTTGTCTGGATATCCTGCGGCGCAAGGCGGGTGTCGATTACGGCGCGGTAGTACAAAGCGAAAACAATTTTCCCACCGGTGCGGGGCTAGCGTCATCGGCATCAGGTTTTGCCGCACTGGTAACCGCTGCGGCTGATGCATTGAAGTTAGACTTGAGTGCCAGTGAAACTTCCGACATCGCGCGTCGCGCGTCCGGTTCGGCCGCGCGTTCGGTATTCGGTGGCTTTGTAGAAATGCCTTGCGCACCTGGCGACGCCATCGCCAAACCGTTGTTGGAGCCGGACGAATGGCCGTTGACTGTGTTGATCGCAGTGACTTCGACCGAACTTAAACACACCGGGTCCACGGCCGGTATGCAACTGACCGCCCACACATCGGATTACTATCGGGCCTGGATAGAAACCGCGCACGACGATTTCATCACCGCACGCAAAGCTGTCTTGAAGCATGACTTTGAGTCGCTGGTTAGAATCAGCGAGCATAGTTGTTTGAAAATGCACGCTGTCATGATGTCGGCAGAACCGGGATTGATATATTGGAACGGCGGCACCATTGAAGGCATTCACAGGGTGCGGGAAATGCGTCACCAAGGTATTCCAGTATTTTTTACCATCGATGCCGGACCACAACTCAAAGCCATCTGCTTGCCTGAATACGAACAACAAGTGCGCGATGCACTCACGGATACACCCGGTGTTTTAAACGTCTTGACCAGCAAATTGGGTAAAGGAGCTCGAATTTTGACCGGTGTTAAACGGGAGACGGTGCATTGATTGTGACTGCATCAGCACCGGGCAAACTGGTATTGCTGGGTGAATATGCTGTTCTGGAAGGCGCACCGTCGATGGTGCTGGCGGTTGATCGCCGTGCCGAGGTTACACTGTCCCCCAAATTGCCTGCAAAAGATGTCAACCTGTGTGCGATTGACGCGCCGGGAATTATCAGCGACACCGCCGACTTTAAACTACAGCAGGACGGTACTTTAGATTGGCAAGGTGTGGGGAGTCAGGTGGTTAATCGATTGCGCCCGGTCGCACACCTGTTACGTGCGTTAGTCTCGCAAGGTCTGATCAGCGTAACTCAATTACCCGGTTTTACCGCCACCCTGCTGACTTTAAATTTTTTCTACCGCAGTCAATCTGGACGCTCGGACAAACTCGGTATAGGGTCGAGTGCCGCTCTCACCGTCGCCCTGGCCTTTGCGCTGGCCGAATACGCCGGTTTTCCTCTGGATAGGTTCGCGCGGGAAAAATGGTTGGGTTTATTGATGCGTGCTCATCGCGCCATGCAGGGTGGACGAGGCAGTGGTCTAGATGTCGCCGCCAGCATGTGGGGTGGTGTGATTCGCTATTCATTGCGCAGTGGTACACCCGACGTGCAACGGATCGCTATGCCGGACGATATATCACTATTGTTTATTTGGACAGGTCAGGGTGCGGCCACCAATGCTTTCCTCAAAGCTTTCCAAAGCTGGCGTGATAACCGGGTGGCCGAATCCACAGCCATGTTACGTGATATGGAAGATATATCGGCATCCGGATTAAAAGCAGCAGAAGACAACGACGCGCAAATCCTGCTAGAAACCGTTGCCGCCTACGGCGCCGCTTTGCGGCGTTTAGGTAAGGCGAGTGGCGTGGATATTTACTCAGCTGAACACGAGCGCATGCACGAGATAGCGCTGGAAACAGGCGCTATCTACAAACTCTGTGGCGCAGGTGGTGGTGATTTGGGTGTCGCCTTGAGTAATGACCCTGATATTCTGAGTCGGTTGCACTCGAAAGTGGAGCAAGCTGGTTTTAAAACCGTTGGTTTACACATTGATCCCCAGGGTGTACGCATCGACAACCGCAGTATTTGATTAAGGAACAAGCAATTTATAACTATGCAAACTTCGCGAATCCCTCGTTTTTATAAGATGTCGGTACAAGAACGGGTACGTGCCGTGCACCAGCATGGCTTACTGTCGCATGACGATTATTCTTCGCTGGTCAGCGGACGTCATACTTTGAATATCAACCGCGCCGACAAGATGATAGAAAATGTCATTGGTGTCATGGGGTTGCCAGTGGGATTGGGCTTGAATTTCCTCATCAATGACGAAGAATATGTAATACCGTTGGTGGTGGAAGAACCTTCTATTGTCGCCGCCCTCAGTTCCGCCGCGAAAACTGTTCGCGCCGGTGGTGGTTTTACCGCCCGCAGTACCGAACCCATTCTGATCGGTCAGGTGCAAATTATCGGTGTACGCGATTTAAGAAAAGCGAAACAAACCTTGCTGGATAAAAAGCAAGATATATTGAATCAAGCCAATAGCCTGCACCCCAACATGGTGGCCCGTGGTGGCGGGGCAACCGACGTAGAAGTGCATATCCACGAATCACAACTTGGCGACATGCTAGTCGTTCACTTACTAGTGGACACACGCGATGCCATGGGTGCCAATCTGGTCAATACCATGTGTGAAGGCATCGCTTCGTTGGTGGAAAGCATCACCGGTGGCAAAGTATTCTTGCGCATCCTGTCGAACTTATCCGACCGCGCCCTGGTGTTCGCGCAAATGCGCGTACCCAAGCAGTTTCTGAACTTCAACGAATACAGCGGCGAAGAAGTACGCGACGGCATCATACTGGCCGGCGAGTTCGCCGCAGTCGATCCTTACCGCGCGGCCACGCACAATAAGGGCATAATGAATGGCGTCGATGCCGTAGCCATCGCCACCGGTAACGATTGGCGTGCCATTGAGGCGGCAGCCCACGCGTACGCCGCCCGTGATGGTGTATACACATCGCTGACCCGCTGGTCGAAAAACGAGCAAGGCGACCTGGTGGGTGAAATCGAAATCCCGATGAAAGTCGGCACCGTGGGTGGCCCGTTGCAATCCAATCCGACGGTGGCTCTGAACCACCGTATACTGGGCGCAAAATCTGCGCGCAATCTGGCCGAGATTATGGGGGTGGTCGGTTTGGCGCAAAACTTCGCCGCCATGCGGGCACTGGTGACCGAAGGTATTCAAAAAGGACACATGACACTTCATGCACGCAGTGTCGCCACTGCCGCCAGCGCACCGGAAGAAATCTTCGATATCGTGGTCGAGCGGTTGATCGAAAGTGGCGAAATCAAAATCTGGAAAGCAAAGGAAATCGTAAAAGATCTGACCAGCTCCAACAAGAAAACCCGACGGAAGAAAAAGTCGTCAACCTTAACCGCGGGACACGGAAAAATTATCTTATTGGGCGAGCATGCCGCGGTATACGGTCGTCATGCCCTGGCTGCGCCGATACCCATGGCGGTGCAGGCGCAGGTCGAGGACAGCGACCACGGCATCGAATTGCTGATTCCACGCTGGCAAGTCGAACAAACCCTGCTGGCGGACTCGGAACACCCTTTGTCATTCGAAGAGCCATTGGCCAAATTGTTGAACAACTATGATCTTGTTGACCGGTCTTTTCGTATCATGGTGTTTCCCGGTGTACCACGCGCCATGGGCCTGGGTGGTTCGGCATCAGTGGCTGTCGCCATCATTCGTGCCATTGGCGAACACTTCGATTTGGGTTTATCCGATGAAGACGTGAACAAACTTGCCTTTGAGTGCGAGAAAGTCGCCCATGGGACACCTTCCGGAGTCGATAACACATTAGCCACTTATGGCAAATTGTTATTATACCGTGCCGATGATCCGCCGCTGATGCAAGCCCTCAAAGCAAAACAGCCCGTACATTTGGTAATCGGCATTACCGGTGTTGAAAGCCTGACCGCCAGGACCGTCGCCAATGTGCGGGAAATGTGGGGCAGAAATAAATCGTTGTACGAGGGCATCTTCGATCAAATCGATGCCGTTGCCCAGCAAGGGGTAAAAGCGCTTAAGACGAACGATTTACCTTTACTGGGTGATCTAATGAATGTTTGCCAGGGTTTGCTCAACTCGTTGCAGGTGTCCAGTCCCGAGTTAGAAGATTTGATTCAACTCACCCGGCAGCATGGCGCCCTGGGCGCAAAACTCACCGGCGGTGGCGGCGGCGGATCCATGATTGCATTGTGTGAAGACGCGCAACATGCCAACCGCGTTGGTGATGCAATCCGCGACTCCGGTCTACAAGCAAAGGAGATACAAATTGGCTAACGCTATGAACGCATTGCGAAACGATGCGGTAGTGTCATCCGATTCGGACGAGTTGATACTGGTAAATCATCTCGACGAAGAGATCGGTCACCTGACCAAAGGCGAAACCCATAACGGTCATGGGCTATTGCATCGCGCGTTTTCCTTATTCGTGTTTAACGATGATGGAGAATTATTGTTGCAACAACGCAGCCCCGATAAACGTTTATGGCCAATGTACTGGGCGAATAGTTGTTGCAGTCATCCACGCCGGGGCGAGAGCATGGATCAAGCGGTTAACCGCCGCTTACATGAAGAACTAGGCGTTACCAGCGATTTGCAGTTCATGTACAAGTTCGTGTATCACGCCAGTTTTGGCGATGCGGGATCGGAGTACGAATATTGTTGGGTGTACATCGGCAAGACGTCCGATGAAGTGCGGGCCAATACCACCGAACTCGCCGATTGGCGTTTTATCAAACCCAAGCAACTCGACCACGACTTATTGCACGAGTCGGAAAATTATACGCCGTGGTTAAAAAGCGAATGGGCGCGTTTGCGCAGCGAGTTTAACGAACAAATGCAAGCCCTTTAACCCTCTGCGATGCCCATACCGCTGATACAAAAGTATAAAGTCGCCAAATATTTGTTCGGTAAGAAACTAACGGGCGAAAAACGTTATCCGTTGGTATTGATGCTGGAACCGTTGTTTCAATGCAATCTTGCCTGTGCCGGTTGTGGCAAGATCGATTATCCCAAACCCATTCTGCAAAAACGATTAAATGTCGAACAGGCATTACAAGCGGTGGACGAATGCGGTGCACCCGTGGTCTCCATACCCGGCGGCGAACCACTAATTCACAAAGAATTGCCACAAATCGTGGAAGGTATCGTTGCGCGTAAGAAGTTTGTCTATTTGTGCACTAACGCGATTTTGCTGAAGAAAAAAATTGATGAATATACACCGTCGCCGTATTTGACCTTCTCTATTCACCTGGATGGCAATCGCGAACGGCATGACGAATCGGTATGTCAACAAGGCGTCTTCGACAAAGCGGTCGATGCCATCAAGACGGCGCGTGTAAGCGGTTTTCGAGTTAATATCAATTGCACGTTGTTCAGCGGCGAAGACCCAGAAGAGGTAGCCGATTTTTTTGACTATGCGATGTCGTTAGGTGTCGAAGGTGTGACTGTCTCACCGGGATACAGTTACCAGCACGCGCCGCAACAAGAGGTGTTTTTACTCCGCACCGAAAGCAAATCATTGTTCAGAGACATTTTTAGAATGGGCAAACAACGCGGTAGCAAATGGCGTTTCAATCAATCCAGTTTGTTTCTTGATTTTCTCGCCGGTAATCGAAGCTACCAATGCACACCCTGGGCCAACCCCACCTACAACATTTTCGGCTGGCAAAAACCTTGTTATTTACTGGTAGACGACGGTTACGCACCGACGTTTAAAGCGTTGATGGAAGATACCGAGTGGGAAAATTACGGAACCGGTCGCAACCCCAAGTGCGATAACTGTATGGCGCATTGCGGATACGAGGGAACGGCGGTCGCCGACACCATAGCGCATCCGTTACGTGCGCTGGGTGTGTTCCTGCACGGACCAAGAACCGAAGGGGCAATGGCGCCGGAGCTGCCGGTTGTGTATTCGCGAGCAGGAGACTCAGCACAACTACACTAAATCCTTTCAGATTAATCTGAAATTGGAAATCATCGTTCTGATCATCACAGCGTTGGGAGCAACCCTGTGGACGCTCATATGGCTGTTGCCCTGGCGTCCCTGGAGCACACGTGAGTCCTTAGATGTACCAATCGAGTTTGACCTAGATACGGACTTAAGCGATATCACCGTATTGATTCCTGCCCGCAACGAGGCCAAGCATATTTCACGAACCTTGAGCGCCGTCATGGAGCAAGGTGTCAATCACAAAGTGATTGTGATCGACGACGAATCGGTGGATGACACCGCTGCGATTGTTAGCAGTCATCCTGGTTTACGTCATACCAGCTTGTTGTCCGGTAAACCCACTCCCAACGGTTGGAATGGCAAGTTGTGGAGTTTACAGCAAGGCTTGCAACGAACGGATACACCGTTGATCTTGCTGCTGGATGCAGATATCGAACTGGGTCTGGGTTTCTTACCCGCATTGCGCAAGCAACTCGAAACCAAGAATTTCGATATGGTTTCGGTGATGGCGAGTTTGCGTATGCTGCATTTTTGGGAAGGTTTGCTCATGCCCGCGTTTATATTTTTCTTCAAACTGCTTTACCCATTCAGTCTATCTAACTCAAAATTGAGTCAGGTTGCGGCGGCGGCAGGTGGTTGTGTATTAATCCGTTCTGATACATTGCACCAAGTGGCTGGTTTTGAAAAAATTTATGATCATCTGATTGACGACTGTGCGTTAGCCAAATTGATAAAGCGCGCTGGATTTCGCATATGGACCGGACTTACGCATTCGGCACACAGTGTACGCGAGTACAAATCCCTGGCTGGTATTTGGAATATGGTGGCACGTACGGCATTTGCACAGTTACGTTATTCCATCGGATGGCTTTTGTTGTGTACCGTTCTCATGCTACTCGCTTTTGCAACACCTCTATGCGTATTTGTTGCTAGTGAAGGCATGATACAAGCACTTTGTCTAGTTGCTTGGGTGTTGATGGTGGTTTGCTATATCCCGACCTTGGTGTATTACGGCTTGGCGCCGGCGGCATCCGCCTTTTTGCCGGTTGTCGGTCTTTTATTCTTAGCGATGACATGGACATCCGCTTTTCGTCACTGGTGTGGTCAAGGCGCTTCCTGGAAGGGACGCAATTACCCGGCTGGCAACAAGGCAGTGCTCAAACAATGACCAGGGGGAGTTTAAAACTAGCAGGTTTGATGATGTGGCTGGTTTTGACTGCGTGGTCCAACAACGACACATTCGCCCGGGACGCAAACGATACTGTTGAGCACCTACAAAATTCACTTATCGAACTGATGCAAAGCGCTGAAGAAATGACCTACGAACAGCGTTTTCAAAAAATTGCGCCTATTGTCGACGAGACACTCGATATATCCGCCATTTCCAAATTGGTTTTGGGCCGGCACTGGCGTGAATTCAGCGATGATCAAAAATCTGCGTTTTTGGATAAATTTCGCGAACTCAGTATTTCAACCTATGCGGCGCGTTTTTCCACTTACAACGATGAAAAGTTCAAAATATTAGGACAAGAATCCTCGACACGCGGTCGTGTGATTGTGCAAAGTGGGTTGCAATTAAAGGACAAACCACCTATCGGGTTCGAATATCATTTAGGTGAATCCGACGATAGTTGGCGTATCATAAACATTGTGGTGGATGGCGTCAGTGACCTCGCTTTAAAACGCGCCGAGTACAACAATATATTGAATGACGGCGATTTTGACGATCTACTCAGTGAATTAGAGCGGCAAATAACAAACAACGCAGAGCAGTAATGGCACCAAGATGCACCGGCGAGTAGTCTCATTAATACTGAGTTGTTTGTTTATGTCGGCCTGCATTAGCCGTGCACACATCCCTTATCGCCCCGACAATACAACTCAGACAACGACAATCGTCGCTTCGCAACGCTTCGAATACACTAAAAAAGCGATCCCGTTCGAAAACCATATCTTGGACGAAGAAAAAAACAAACACTACATCCTGCGCCATGTGCAGATACCGTCCAGCGGTGACAACGGTCAACCGGACAACATCATATCCATCCGTTATTACCAAAGCAAACAACCCGGTCGTAAGGGCTTGGTTATTGTTCTGCCGATCTGGGGGAGTTCTACCTATCCGCCGGAGAAAATCACACGCTCGCTGATCAGGAAAAGCAAGGGAAGTTTGAATGTAATGTGGGTGGAAGGTCCACACTACTTATTTGATTGGGAGAGGTTAAAACAGGCAGCAGACCAACAGCAATTTGCCGAGGCCGTTACCAAAACGACGGAACGGCTGCAAACAAACGTCATCGATATCCGCCGCTTGGTGGATTGGAGCGAAACCCAGACCGATATCGATCCTCAACGTATCGGTCTGGTGGGTTTTAGCGTTAGCGCAATCGCGGCAGCCCTGGTGTTGCCCCACGACCAACGATTCGCCACTTCTGTCCTGGTGATGGGGGCTGCAAATCCCAGCGAAATGATTGCGGTTTGCTATGGCCGCTTAGCAGACGTACGTGCGGTAATTACGGAACGTTTCGATTGGTCGGTTGATGAGTATCGAAATTTTGTAGAAAAAATTTATCACGACTTTAACCCGGCCCTGTATGCTGGCCGGTCGGATCCCAGCGAGATCCTGATTATCGATGCGCGTAACGATACCTGTATGCCAGACACCGCACGCGACGCCATGTGGCATGCGTTAGGTAGACCGGAACGCATCAGCATTAACTACGGACATAAAACGTCGTTCTTGGCAATGACCCCCATCGGTTTCAATTTTCTGCGCGGTGTGATCGTAGACTTTTTGCGGCAAGGTCTTGATCCCACACTGCCATAAGCCGTATTTAATTGTCATCCTTCGACTTCATCCAACAGGCTTTGAGTTTTTTGAGCCGCACGGTCACAGTGCGCAACGGACCGGGAAACTTTCGTTCGCTTAAAAAACCCTGGTTTGCGCTTATCCCGGTAGCTGGCCGCCAGTGAATTGAGATGACGACAGCTTTCGAGCATTTCCGATTCCGCTTGCAACAAGCGGGATGCGAGGTCTTCATCGGTTTGTTCTATTTCCGGTAAAACGTAAATAAGATCATCTATTACCCGGTTCTGCTGTCGAAACACCTGTTCAACATAAGACTTGAATTTCTCGCCCCCCATTACCAATCGGCGACCATCGGCAGTCTTGGTTGTAATACATCCTGCCAAAACAACACTCGTGACAAGGAAAAATACGAACCTCCCGTATCTTTGCCCGAATAATGCAATGCATGTTTGGTGTTTGCCCGTCTGCGTCGAGCGTATCCGTATCATCAAAAAAGCTTAGTTTAAGACGTGCGATCTAACAAGCATAAATTCTGGACTCGACTTATTCTATTAGCGGCCGGGCTGGGTCTGGCTGCGACACTGATTGCACGCGCCAATTTGAGTAACGTACTTACCGGTTTATGTGCGGTGGGCTGGCTGATAATACCCATCGTAGTATTTCACATCGTGCCTTTGTATTGTCATACACTCGGGTGGCAGCAACTCATCGATCATGAAAAACGACCATCCAGTATCCACTTGTCGATACTGCGCTGGATCACGGAAAGTGTGAACAACCTGTTACCCGTTGCGCAAATCGGTGGGGAAATTGTCAGAGCACGATTACTCACTAAACGTGGTGTCGATGGAACCATGGCAAGCAGTTCCGTATTGGTCGACTTTACCACTGGTCTGTTCGCACAGGCATTGTTTACCTTGGTCGGTGCAATATGCTTGCTAGACACAACCGGCACCAGTACGTTTACCGTACAGATGATGTCAGCACTTTTATTATTCATCGTTTCGTTGTTCGCTTTCTTTTATTTTCAATCGCGGAGCTTAAAAAGCTTTTCTATTCGCATAGCGAAATATGTCGGCCGGAACGAATGTTGGAAAAAGATCATTACAAATACACACACCTTCGCCGACAAAGTGGAGAGTCTCTACCGGCAAAAACAACGGTTACTAATGGCATTTGGATGGCGCCTCGCCGGGTGGTTCGCCGGCATGGGCGAGACATTTTTGATTCTATTTGCAGTAGAAATCCCGGCACCATTCACCCATCTCGTCATCCTTGAAAGTTTTGCCTTTGCCGCACGCAGTTTGGGTTTTCTCATTCCGGGCGCTATCGGCATTACTGAAGGGGCCCTAGTGCTAGTCGGAATGTCACTGGGATTATCACCAGCACAAGCATTAACATTGGCGTTGGTAAAACGCGCACGCGAACTATTATTAGGTGTACCCGGACTAGCCGTCTGGTTTGCCGAAACATCTCGACCAGTCAAAGACGAGAACCACATTGGCGAAAATTGATAAATCTTCGAATCTAACTCCCCGTTAAGCTCTTCCCCTATTCCTCAAAGTGAATTTAAGAATGTCACTTAACAAGCTAGCTTAATGATCTCCAGGCCACCGGAAACGACGTATGATGCATTAAGTCACCGGGATTGAGATCGACTTCCGGAAACGGTGGTGATGTATCCCACGGCCGTTTGGCAAACACGGCATCATCGCCCATCCAACGGGTAGAAAATCCCCGTCTACGGGTCTTGATCGCTTCTGTGCCGGGTGCACCATGCAATGTCAACATGTGGAATGCGATACAGTCACCGGGCGACAATGCCCAGGACAAGATTTCATATTGATCGCGGGCTGCGTCAATATCCGGTACTTGTCCGAATTCGTCTTGCACGTCAGCATAGTTCTGATGACTGATAAACAAGCGTGGCACAAATTTTTTACCCCAACGATGCGAACCCGCGACAAACTCAGGGCAAGCTTCGATAGGAACTGGATCTAACGGTAACCAAATACTGCAGACTTGCGAGCCTTCCAAACCGTAATAGGATAAGTCATGATGCCAGGGAGTTTTTTCCTTGGTGCCGGGCTCTTTCACCAACACATGGTCGTGGTAGATCCGGCATTCCTTAGAACGCATGAGCTGACCGGCAATCGACGCCGCAGGCGAATTGAGAACAAATTCGCGATACTCGTCGATACGTGACCAATTGCAATAATCGTCATAGAAATTTCCGGGCGCGCCGTCCGGTGTGTATTTTGTTGCCCAAGGCCCTGGATCAGCAAAGTTCTTTTCAACGCCAATGGCGAGACTATCCAACCATTTTTGATCGAAATAGCCGCTGAGTTTAATCACGCCATCGCGTTCGAATTGCGCAATGGCTGATTCGGGAATGGGAACCGCTGTCATGCGGCCTGCTCGCGTCCGGTCCTACCCCAGAACAGCATTCTCACTTTATCGCTGTTCATGGAACCCGGTTTCACGTCGTAGGTCAGCACCGGCACCAGGCGGTGCCGTGTCCCCTCGACTGTTGTCACACGATGCAAAGTGTTGTGGCCGGCGAAAATCGACAGCGTACCGGGCTTGAATGGCAGTTCCAAAACGCCGGGATGTTCGCCATCCAAAATCCGACCGACCTCCTCGAAATTGTCATTATCCGCCGTACGAATATTGGAAACGTATTCGAACACACCGCCCTTCTCCGCAGGTTGAATCATGATGGTGACGGTAAAATGCGATTCGTCGAAATGCCACGAATGACCGCCGCCGGGCTCGAATACGTTGATGGATAACGCCCCCAAAGGATCTTCACCGCGGTAAAAGGCGTCATGGTCGAGCACTTTGCCAATGAATTGTGTCAACGCGTCCCATTGATACAACCGGCATAACACACCGTCGGCTGGCAAATAATCACAAGCGATGGAACCCACATCCGTTTGCAAACGGCGCCGGCGTGGATGCTCTTGGGGAAACGACGCATCGTCGTCTTTCAAATAAGCATTGTGGGTGTTATGACAGAAAAATGCTTTATCGAGCCTAGCGTTGGCTTCGGCCGTTATCGCGTCAACGGCTTGGGATTGCAAAAATCCTTGTAACAAACACACACCCGACGACTGAATGTCTCGCCGGCAACGCTTTAATAAATCTAAACCCGACGGTTGCGACAACTCATGAATCGGATAGCGCTCAAGGTCAATGGTCGCCGCGATTAGCTGATCGTCTGTTCGGTCGTGCTGTACCGTCATCATCTAACTTCTTTTAGACCCGCAGGGTTGTACGATTTTAGAACCCCGTGCCTAATGACACAAGTGATTGACCACACCCAGGAAACCATCTAGCCTTGTAAAATAATTACTCATCCAACAAAAACAGATACACGCAAATCATGATTTGTCATTGCGCGATGCTCTCAGCGCATCAAAACATTCCTTAAGGTCTGAGATATGCAAGTAACCGAACAACAAAAAACGGGAGCACTCAATCTCCTGCAGAATTGTCTCGATATACAACCAGGGCAATCGTTATTGTTGATACACGAACCTGATGGCAGCTTTTACCACCACGACGTCGTTGATATTGTCGGACATGAAGCAAAACAGTTGGGTGCCGACGTACGGGTCGTAAAGCCAGCATTGATTGACGGCCCATAAGCGTTTCCGGATACCCTAGCACATGAAATCAATCGCTCGGACCACGCCATTTTCTTTAGCCGTATCGGTAACAACATTCGATTTACCGAGATTGAAAGCAACGGAACCAAGACAATGTGCTACGCCCTGGACGCGGAATTTTTAGGTTCCCCTTTCCGCACCGTCCCGCATGGCACGATGCAAAGCATTCTGGATCAACTCATTCAGGAAATGGATCAAGCGAACCAATGGCATATCACCTGCCCACTGGGAACAGATTTAACCGGCACTTTTCAAAAGAATGGATCGCAGCGTAAAGTCGAAGACAATGCCTTCACCTTAGGGACATTTTTCATCGTTATTTTTCCACCCCTTCCCTGCGATACTATGAGCGGCCGAGCCGTGATTACCCATTGGCTGATGGCGACCAGTCATCGCCACTACGAACCTTCCACATTAAAGCTGGATCACCCGGTAACGGTCTTTGTCGAAAACGGGCGGATGCTGGATTTCGAAGGTGAGGCCATTACCATAGAGAAAGTTCGAAATCATTACGAGCATGTCTGCACGTTATTCGATATCGATCCCTACACCGTTCATTCCTGGCATGCGGGGATTAATCCCATGACTTACTACCACCGTCCTGCTGTCGAAAATATTGAACGTTGGGGTGCTGTGGCTTTTGCCGGCCCGCGCTACACACATTTTCACACTTGTGGTGACTATGCACCTGGTGAAATCGCCTGGTCTATGTTTGATACCACAATATCGATCGATAACAAAGTTTATTGGGTGCGTGGTGAATTTTCCATTCCGGAACTCGAATACGTCGGTGACAACACTACTAGTTCACTAAAAAATATCGGTATTTAGTATCTATAGAAAAGTAAGTTCACTGATGACTGAAAGTATTCCAAAATATTGTTTGTTAGATGCGAATGTAACCGCAGCCTACTATTTACCAAGAAGCACAAAATCCCGACATGTACGTGACAGAATTGAAGTTATTTTTAATTCTCGTCGGTCTAGGGAAACGGATTTCTTTTTCTACCTTCCTAACTTTTGTGTCGCGGAAGTGTTTAGTGTCTTTATGAAATATTCATTTGGTAATTGGAATAGACACGTTTCAAGAACGGGCACACTTGATACACGGATATATCGTAAACTCGTAGCACAGTTTCAAGATGATATACATAATGGCAAATTCATCTACCACTATGAACTAGCCAGATATCACGTTTTAGCCATGAATCTTGTAGCCCCCGTTGACCACTATTTCCAAATATCGAGGGCAAGAAGAAACTCCAGAGCAAACGTCGCCCCGGCTGGTACATTCGATCATTTAATAATAGCTATGGGAATACATCTGTCAAAAATACATGGAAGCGATAATGTTGTTATCTTATCTGCGGATAGTCGACTCACAAATGTTTTAGCCAAGTGTAAAAGTGGACTACCATATCAAACAAGAGAAAAATTAAAGTTGAACGAGGCAGAAAACCTCACGGGTATAAAATTTGAACCAAAGAACTTTCCGCATCATATTAATCTAAAAGACGCAAAGAAAGCCGACTTGATAAAACTATTTGGCATGTGGCCGTTAGCAACTAAAGAGATCGAAAATGTGTATCGATATCTTTCATGAGATATCAATAGCTCCGAGTTAACGGATAAAAACTTAGGATGCAGAAGTTAGATGGCAAACGAAAAACGAGTTTTGGTTATTACCGGTGCCAGCCGCGGCATTGGTGCAGCGATAGCAAAGCTCGCTGCAAAACGAGGTTACGCTGTTTGTGTCAACTATTTGAGTAACAAGACAGCCGCCGACGCCGTAGTAAACGATATAACCGCAGGTGGCGGCACCGCTATTGCGGTTGCTGCAGATGTGGCGGTGGAAACCGACGTGATTCGACTATTTGAGACAGTGGACAAGGAATTGGGAACGTTGACCGCGTTGGTCAACAATGCCGGTATTCTGGAACACCATATGCGTCTGGTGGACATGGATTCCGGCCGCTTAAACCGCGTGCTGGGGACCAACGTGACCGGTTCATTCATGTGCGCACGGGAAGCGGTAAAACGCATGTCCACCAAACACGGAGGACAAGGCGGTACCATCGTCAATGTATCGTCCGTTGCGGCAAAAATGGGTGCGCCTAACGAATATATCGATTACGCCGCATCCAAGGGCGCCATCGATAGCATGACGATTGGTCTGGCCAAAGAAGTGGCGGAAGAAGGCGTTCGGGTCAACGCCGTGCGACCGGGCGTGGTTTATACCGATATCCATGCCAGTGGTGGCGAGCCTGACCGGGTGGAACGCGTCAAGCAACTCGTGCCCATGAAACGCGGTGGTTATCCGGAAGAAATTGCAAAAACCATTTTGTGGTTATTATCGGATGACGCGTCTTACACGACCGGCGCTTTGGTTGATGTGAGTGGCGGACGTTAGATAATCAGATATTTTAGTTTTCATGTCATTGAGAGGAGTGAAGTGTCGCAACAATGACAGGTGTTCCATCATATTGAAGGAGTACAGCCGACTGCACGGGGGCTTACACAGGAGCTCCGCCCTCGGCAATACGTTTGTCAACAAACGCTGATAATTCCTCTTTGATTGATGGGTCGAGTGCCGGCGATTCGTATTCCGCCAGTATAACTTTGTACACATTGTGCGCACGCTGGGTCGCGCTGACACTACCATCCTCCGACCAGGTTTCAAAATTACGCCAGTTCGACAATAACGGCGTATAAAAGGCACTCTCGTAACGTTCTAACGTATGTGCCGTACCAAAAAAATGACCGCCGGGCCCAACATCGGCGATGGCGCTAATCGCTAGCTCGTCGTTGTCAACGATCACCGGTTTCAAAAACTCGACCATAGTTTGCAACATTTCCACATCAATAATGTATTTCTCAAATGAGGCACATAACCCGCCTTCCAGCCAGCCGAACGCGTGCTTCAACAAGTTCGCGTGCCCCATCACCGCGCTCCAGATGGACATTTGCGCTTCGTAAACCGCTTGTGCGTCGGGAGCGTTGGATGCATTACAATTCGAAGAACGATAGGGGATGCTATAGCGGCGTGCGAGTTGCCCACCAATGATGGTGGCCTTGGCGTTCTCTGGTGTACCAAACGCGGGTGAACCGGTCTTCATATCAACGTTAGAAGTGAAGCCACCGTAAACCACCGGCGTACCCGGATTGACAATCTGTAAAAATGCGAGACCGGCTAACGCTTCGGCGTTTTGTTGAGCCAATGCGCCGGCTAGTGTCACCGGCGCCATTGCTCCGGCCAACGTAAACGGTGTCACCACGACCGGTTGCTTGCGCCGTGCTAATTCGATCATGCCCCACAACATAGGAATATCGAACTGCAAGGGTGAATTTGCGTTGACATTGGTAATAATGCTGGGTTCGTTTAACAGTTGTTGTTCGGATATACCACGTGCGATGCGTGCCATTTCGATGGCATCCAATATTCGCTCATGTCCCAGCGAATACCCGGAAAAACATTTATCCGTTAACTCGACACGTGCTTTGGTTGAAACTAAATGACGTATGGTGGACTCTATATCCATGGGTTCCACCGGATGACCAAACGTCATGTGAACAATGTTTAAAGTTTGTGCCAATCGTAAAAAGTCACAATAGTCCTCAAAGTTCCCGGTACGCCGTCCTCGTTCGATATCCGATACATTGGGGGGGCTGCTGACCGAAGAAAAAACGATATGTTGATTGCCAAAAAATAAACTGTGCTCAGGATTACGCGCGTGCAACGTGAAACTCGACGGCGCGTGCAAGATCGACTCTTCGATGAGTTCTCGGTCAAAACGTACACGCGAGTCATCACTTTTTACCTCCGCACCGGCTTTTTTTAAAATCTCTCTCGCGTCCTCCAGCAAAAAGTTGATGCCGATGTTCTCTAGAACATCAAGAGATGCGTTGTGGATGGACTCCAGTTGATCCGACGAAATGATCTCTAAAGGCGCGTAGGGATTACGCACCCGCTGAAATGGCAGTTGCTTAGCCAACACACTGGTTTGCTTGTTACGGCGCGGACGCCGCACAGCACGCTCCCGAGACATGGTAGTGCTTAAGCCGCTGTTTTCATTGTATTATCTATACTCTGCATTGTTGTGATAATCGCTGTCGAAACAGCGACATATTTTATTTGGTTTTCTCGCCTTCACGGATAAGTGAATTGAACAAAAACATCGAGATCGGAACACCGTATCGCATCGGTTACTTGTTATTCGAGCCGTTTCCTATATTGTCTGCCGCTTCCGCTATTGACTCGTTACGTATGGCTAACCGTCTAGCCGGGAAGGAGTTATACCAATGGAAACTCATTTCATTAGATGGAAATCAAATTCAATCGTCTTCCTATGTCAAAGTTACTCCCGATTGTAGTATCGACGACACCGACGATTTAAATATGTTGATGCTGGTCGCGGGTACGGGAATCGAGAACTTTCATAGTAAAACGGTATTTAACAAACTGCGTCGTTGGGCGCACAGTGGCCGTCCCCTCGGAGCCGTTACCCTAGCGCCCTATCTGCTTGCACGCGCCGGACTGTTGGACGGTTACCGCTTCACCTTGCATTGGGAAAATCTAGATACGTTTCGCGAAGAATTTCCGTTGTTGCGTCCTACGCCCGATGTTTTCGAGATTGACCGTAACCGGCTAACAAGTTCCGGTGGAACGGCGTGTCTTGACATGATGTTGTGTCTGGTCGGACTGCAACATGGCCCCCAGTTAGCAGCCGAAGTCGCGGACTCGTTAATTCATCAGAATATTCGCGATGAAAAGGATATGCAACGCATGCCTCTACGCACACGTGTCGGTGTCAGCAATCCAAAATTGTTGCATGCTATTGAACTACTGGAAAACGATCCTGAGGCGGGATTTTCACGTGAACAATTGGCGCGCCAGGTGGGTCTCACGGGACGGCAGATCGAAAGGCTGTTTCGAAAGTATTTGGGTACTACTCCGAGGCAATATCATTTGGATTTTCGTATGGAGCGTGCCCGGCGTATGTTACGACAAACCACTATGCCCATCATCGATATCGCCATCGCCTGTGGTTTTGCCACGCCATCGCATTTCTCAAAAGTCTATCGCACACACTACAACCGCACACCAAGCGATGAACGGCGTTCGAATGTCAATTTAGTGAACTGATCATCAAGCAGTTGGGTGGTTACAAGTGAATGATTCCGATACCAACGACTCGGATATCAAAAAAGGCATGGGTTGCCTTACTATTTTTGGAGAAATTTTTGCGCTGGTCGGATTCACTGTGGTGTGTTTGCAATAAACCACCCCGCAGCAAGCTACGGGGTAGTTTATTAAAGAGCCGCTATCCGACCATTCCAAACGTCTCACGCAGTGAGTGTTCACCTTTAGGGAAGAAGTGGACGACGCGGGTTCCATCAATCCGTTTGGCCCATTTTTTCTGATAACAGTAATTAAGAATCGCAGCCCCTAAAGATCCCGCCAGATGATGCCGTCGCACACTCCAGTCCAAACAAGGCCGGCAAACGGGACGCCGTGAATTAGTCATTGCTTGAAAATCGATATTCATATCTTCAATAAATTGCCGTCCTTTTTTGGTCAGTTCGATGACCGGTCCTTTTTCACTATTAACTTGACTGGCTCGTATGAAACGCCGTTTTAGAAAAGTGTCATAGATGGCAACACCGATATCGCCGGCCAAGTGGTCGTAACACACACGGGCTTTTCTAAGCGCGGGTTCGCGCGGGCCCGGACGAACCCGCGTGGCACCGGTTCTTTGGGCAACCCCCATCAAACTCTCTAGAAGCTGGGCTACATCCTGCGCCGCCAAGCGGAAATAACGGTGTCTGCCTTGGTGTTCTACTGCCACTAGTCCCGCATCTTTCAGTTTAGCGAGGTGTGAACTGGCGGTTTGTTTGGTGATATTAGCTTCCGCGGCCAGCTCTGTTGCCGTCAATGCTTCGCCTGTCATTAATGCGGTCAACATGGCACAGCGCGCGTGATCGCCGACCAATGCGGCAATACCGACGATATTGGGTCCGTCTTTCATAGTTCGATGTTAATCGAATCTTTCCCCACTTTCAAGCTGCTATGGTTTCATCTCCCATACTAACCAGGAGAGAAATCGATGAGTATCACCTGCTTTATCCGTTATGAGATCGACCCGACCAAAAAAGCGGCGTTTGAAGAATACGCCCGCAACTGGGGGCAAGTGATACCGCTTTGTGGCGCGGATTTGATCGGTTATTACGCGCCTCACGAAGGTTCGAGTACTACGGCCTATGGCGTGTATAACATTGGCAGTCTGGCCGAATACGAAGTCTATCGTACCCGTTTAGTGGAACATCCAGACGGCAAGGCGAATTACGAATTCGCCCAAAAGAAGAAATTCCTTTTACGTGAGAATCGCATTTTTCTGCGTTTGGCTTCGGCACCTCATGCAGAACTTATCCAGCCATGATCGCTATGTTGTTTGAAGTGTGGCCGAGGGCGGAACACAAACAAGATTATCTGGATGAAGCAGCCAAGCTCAGAGAGCTAGTCGAAAATATTGACGGCTTCATTTCTATCGAACGCTTCGAGAGTTCGTATGAACCAGGCAAAATTTTATCGCTAGGATTCTTTCGTGACGAAGAGGCAGTCACAACGTGGCGTAATACAATCGAGCATCGAACGGCTCAGAAACTCGGCCGTAATCAGTATTTCTCTGACTACCGATTACGTATTGCCGAGGTCACACGAGACTATGGCATACGTGATCGTAAGCAGGCCCCATCTGACAGCCAGCGTATTCATGGATGACTGCCGGATAAATGCCGTTTGATGCTATCGATCTGCTGGACAACGAAGACGAACTGTGCCTCCACTAGCCCGCCACTATTTGAATATGCTTTGCTTATATTACTCGCATTGCTATGGGGTGCTTCTTATTCGTTGATCAAGATAGCGCTGGTGTCGTTTCCACCGCTTACCCTGATGGCAATAAGGGTGAGCATTGCGGCGGTGCTTCTCACGATCATGGCAAAACACGCGGGTCACTGCTTTCCAACCAGCCAGAAAACCTGGGCTGCCTTACTCGTCCAATCCTTCTTTAACAGTATCGGCGCCTGGACGGTGTTGGCTTGGGGTCAACAGTATGTCGATAGCGGATTGGCGGGTGTTTTGAATTCGACATCGCCGATATTTGTAGTTCTTCTGACGTTGCTATGGACACGTCATGAATCGATCGGCATGGTTAAGTTACTCGGAGCCGTACTCGGTATGACCGGCGTTATTTTGCTAGTGGGAATCGATGTGTTATCGAATCTTGGACGACAGGTAATCCCGCAGCTTGCCGTGTTATTAGGTGCATTGTTTTACGGGTGCGCTGCGATATACGGTCGTCAGTTCAAAAATCTGCCGGCATCCATCACAGCAGCTACAACGATGATTTGGGCGTCCGTGTGGCTAGTGCCGATTGCACTATTAGTGGAAAAACCTTGGGAGTTTCAAATTGAAACAACCGCGTTACTAGCGGCCCTCGCCCTTTCGGTATTTTCAACAGCGGGTGCATTACTCCTTTATTTCCGATTGATATCAACGATTGGGTCCATAGGCGTCGCCAGTCAGAGTTATTTGCGCTCCGCCATTGCGATGTTGATAGGGATATTTATGTTAGGCGAGTCTTTCACGTGGTCACTTGGTTTTGGTGTTATCGTAATTATTATAGGTATGTTCCTAATCAATAGCGGTTCAATGGTATTTCGAGAAAAGATCCAAAAAATTGTTTGATAAACAGTCGGAGATTCCGCGCACCTAGTCCAAAAGAAATAAGAAAATTCAAACTGTCCAGGTGGGCTTGACCCTTCCCGCGGATCGGATGCGTCCTGAAACACGGGTAGACGTTAGCACAAGGACACAACCCGAATAAGTTCGGTAGCGCAACGTGAGAAAACCAGCGCCTCAATGGAGGCGCTGATCATTTGATTGTTAAGTGAATAACTCCACTACGAATACAGTGTCGGTGCGCCCAACTGTGTATGAATCTGATTGGCGACTTGTGGCGATATGTTCAACCCCTGTGCAAGTTGATGCAGATACTTCGCCTCTGGGTTGGAATCGAGATCGATGGCCATTAACGACATGGCATAAATCTGATTGCCCATACCTGACGGTACGCTGCGTGCAAAACCATCGACATCCAGTGGTTGCGCCATCTCGTTTTTAAGAAAATCAATTTCATCCTGTGTGACATTGCCCAGCTTGCCAAGAATTTTTTCCTGCTCTTGCTTGTCGACCCTGCCGTCCGCCTTAGCTGCATTTACCATTGCTCGTATCATCAACGTTGCTTGTTGACACGCCTCGCTATGCACCATACCCGGAGAATGCTCCTCAAAACTTTTCGGTTGTGTACGCTTCTGCACGGCCTGTTCACTGTGACCATATTGATTCAGTGCTGCATTAATAAGACTGCCAAGATCGGTCCCGCCACTCGATGCCCCTGACGCCTTGGACCCGCCTCCTAACACCCCTCCGAGTAAATCGCCCAGACCACCGCCGGAAGATTGGCTCTGTTGTTTTCCACCAAGAACGCTCCCAAGAATACTCCCCAACCCACCACCGGATTGAGCGCCAGCACCGGACTTTGCTCCCCCAAGCACGCTGCCTAACAAATCCCCTAAACCACCCCCTTGAGACTGGGAACCCGCTGTTGCCGCCCCTAGCACCGATTTTAATATGGAACCGCCGGAACCGGATGACAAACCACCCCCCGCTAGCAGTGAACCCAATATTTTTACTGTATCTACCATTTGCTTACTCCTAGAATTATGAAATATCGGCAATTCATTCAATTGCCTGCAAATGGGTATAACCAAATTACTGATAAACCTCAAGCCTTATGTGCTTATTCTTCGTTAAACAACGTTACTATTTATTCGCAATATTTTGATACAGTACAAAAATCGCAATCCGGAGAATAATACAATGATGCGAATCGGCTTATTTCTCGGCACCAATCTGGCTGTTTTATTTATCCTAGGTTTGGTGTTGACGGTTTTAGGTCTCAATCAGCCGGGGGCCGGTTACATGCCCATGCTAGTAATGGCTGGTGTGGTGGGAATGGCAGGGTCTTTTATTTCCTTGATGATGTCTAAGACCATGGCAAAACGATCAGCCGGTGCACAGGTCATCGAATCACCCGGCAACGATACCGAACGCTGGTTAGTTAATACAGTGTACGCACAAGCTGACAAGGCGGGAATCGGTAAGCCCGAGGTGGCCATATTTGAGTCCTCGGCACCAAACGCATTTGCAACAGGAGCCAACAAAAATAACGCATTAGTCGCCGTTAGCACCGGATTACTCAACACCATGGATCAAGATGAAGTCGAAGCGGTGCTGGGACATGAAGTCAGTCACGTTGCCAACGGCGACATGGTGACGTTATCTCTAATTCAGGGTGTGTTGAACACTTTCGTCATCGTATTTTCGCAAATCATTTCGGCGCTTGTGGATCGACGGCAAGGGGGCGGTTACAATCACTCAGGTTACGGTTACGGACGTGGCATGGGTTATCGATTCACCTATATGATCACCCAAACCATACTGGGATTTTTAGCGACTATTATCGTACGCTGGTTCAGTCGCTGGCGCGAATACCGGGCAGACGCCGGTGGCGCACGATTGGCTGGGCGGGATAAAATGATTCGTGCCCTGGAACGCTTGAAACAAATTCAACGGCCAGCACAGTTGCCGGCGCATATGCAGGCCCTTGGTGTGAATGGCGGGCTTATTGGCGTCGCCGGATTAAAGAAATTGACTATGACACATCCCCCATTGGAAGAACGCATCGAGGCACTGCGTCGGGGAGTGTAACGTTTAATTTATCTGAAGATGTAATCGCTAGAGGGAAATCAAGAAGACACAAATAGTAATTTATGTAACTTGGCGATTTCATGTCGTAAGGCTACCTGCAGTTTTTACACTGTTTAACGTTCATCGACGCTTTGAACAGACAGTTTACCGATACAATTCCTATGTTGTATTTAATTGAAAACACAGGAGAAGTTGTATGGATATTGTCACACTTATCATTAACCTAATCAGCGGTGCGGTTGGCGGCAACCTTGCTGGTTCCTTGCTAAAAAACTTTAGTTTGGGAACCGCATTAAATTCGCTTGTTGGGATCCTTGGCGGCGGGCTCGGCGCGAGCGTGTTGGGTGGTTTAGGCCTCGCAGCCGGTGGCGGAGGACTAGACATCGGTAGCATTATCGGGAGCATCGCCTCGGGCGGTGTTGGCGGTGGTGTTTTGATGATCATCGTCGGATTGATAAAAAACGCCCTAGGCAAATAATTCGATCTCGGGAATTCAACACCTGACTCAACCCATAGAAGCCTGGCGGCGATAATCCGTCAGGCTTTTGTTTTTTTATCATCCAATGAGCAGGACATGACGCAAGTCTCCATTGAACGTTGATTTGCAGTTAAGCATCAAGGTGTAACCAAATAAACACGATAAGTTTTTTTGGATATTTACCTTCCTTTCTCTAAGATCCAGGTGTTAAGAATTTGACCGGCGTCAATAAACTAGTATGATCGAAAACCTACGGTAGTCTAAACAACCAAAGCCGGATAACGTCATGCTAGAAATCAACCCAGAAACTGTATGCCAACTCATCACATTAGCCCGCGATTTCCAGACTCAGGAAGTACAAGAAATCGATGAGGACGAAATAAATCTGGATGAAAGTATCGTATCGAATATTTCCGATAACGACGAGCGTGATCATACACAATCAGAAATTAAATCGATGATTGAGGATCTAGAACCCGATCAACAAGTAAATCTGACGGCGCTCATGTGGCTAGGACGCGGCGATTTCAGCACGGACGAATGGGACAAGGCGCTGCAGGAAGCAGGTGACAGTTGGAACAACCGTTCGGCGGACTATTTAATTGGTACGCCGCTGGTGGCGGACTATTTGGAGGAAGGACTCAATTTACTTGGCTATTCGTGTGAATGATCGGTGAGTGATGTTTGGGACAGTAAGTCCGCCTACAAAGAAACATGGATTTCTTGACCATTGACGTCGGCGAACAACTTGTGGGACCGAGACACTAAACAGATACTCATAAAATGCATTGGTTTAGATTGAATGACGGAATAGACAACCATTTGACCACCGCATACCATGCGACCACCGTCACAATGTAACCTTCCAACATTGACCAGAATCGTTTGTGGTTAATTTTGTCGATCCGATAAACCCTCTTGGCTTAACGTATTAGAACGATTAACCTCTACCAATTCTGACGATCGGTCTTAGAACTGTCGGCACTCAACGAGGCGTGTCTACGCCGAGTAAAAAGGAAAACGGTCGCAAAGTTCCTTAACTTCCCCACGCACTCTTTGCTCTATTTGTTCATTAACCGTATTGTCTTGTGATAGACCATCCAGTACTTGCGCTATCCACCGCCCAATTTGACTAAATTCTTGCTCACCAAACCCACGCGTTGTACCAGCGTTGGTTGACAAGCGTAGACCGGATGCAATTTCTGCAGGTTGTGGATCGAAGGGAATCAAGTTTTTATTGCAGGTTAAACCGGCGGCTTCGAGACTATTCACCGCGACATCACCAGTCAGACCTTTTGAACGCAAATCGACTAACAACATGCCGGTATCGGTACCGTCGGAGACCAAACCGACCCCGGCGTCTGACAATGTTTTAACCAACACTTGCGCATTGTCGATTACCATTTGGCTGTAGCATTTGAACTCCGATTTCAATGCCTCCCCAAGACACACCGCTTTCGCTGCAACACCGTGTAACAACACCGATCCTTGCACACCGGGAAACACCGCCTTATTGATTTTCTTACCCAACTTCTCGTCATCCGCCAAAATCATACCGCCCCGTGCGCCGCGCAGACTTTTGTATGTAGTTGTCGTGACAATATGCGCATGCGGAAACGGATTGGGATGCATTCCGGTCACAACTAATCCCGCTATATGTGCAATGTCTGCCAGTAAATAGGCGCCAACCTTGCCTGCAATGGTACGCAAGCGCTCAAAATCGATAGCCCGGGGATAGGCCGAACCACCCGCAATTATCATTTTCGGTCTATGTTGTTCCACCAACGCCTCTACGGAATCATAGTCAATCAAACCGGCATCGCGTGTTACGCCATAAGGCACGATACGATAATCCCTGCCAGTTAACGTGGCCGGATGACCGTGACTGATATGCCCGCCGCTGGCAATGTCCATGGAAAGAATAACATCGCCTTGTTTCAGCAATGCGAGATAGACAGCTTGGTTCGCGTTGCTACCTGAATGCGGCTGTACATTGGCATACGCGCAATTGAACAAACGGCAAGCACGTTCGATGGCCAGACTCTCAACCTGATCGGCAAACTCCGCACCACCGTAGTAACGTTTGCCCGGATAACCTTCGACGGTTTTATTCGTAAAGACCGAACCTTGTGCAGCCAATACGGCATTACTGACAAAGTTTTCCGACGCGATTAATTCGATTTGATGACATTGTCGATCGTGTTCGCCCGCAATCGCGGCGGCAATTTCAGGATCGGCACCGTTTAATTTACTAACAAAATGAGATAACTCGGTCATGTTAAGTTCGTGAATCAACAAATTGTGGCCGCTGACCTTGTAAAAGATCGGCTTTTTCTAATGCCGCGGCTGTGCGAAAAACACTTACATCGTCATATGTTTTACCCACAATCTGCACACCCGTGGGCACGCCGGTCTTTGCAAAACCCGACGGCATAGACATTACCGGACAACGACTCAATGTGTTGAAAGGATAAGTCACACACCACCCCAAAACAGGTTCGACCTCTCTGCCATTTATAGTTACTTTTTCGTTGATCGGATCAAGGTCCGCCTTGACTGAAGCCTTGGCCAGAGTCGGACAAATGAACACATTGAACTTTTCCAGCAACGGGCCAAATTCCTCGTACATACGCCCCGCAGTCTCTAGAGACTGAAGATAGTCATTCGCAGAAATGTTCTGTGCGCGCTCGGCAAACCGGCGGGCGTAGTTCGTCATCTCATCGGCGTGGTCCTCCGTTAATTGTCCTATCCAGACGCCAAAAAGGTGACCTAGATAATTCCATGCCGCTTGCTGGCATTCCGCTGTCCAAGATAATTTAACTTCTTCACACCGCGCACCTTGCTCACGTAAGGCTTGAATGGCTTGCAATGTATTTTCGCGAACGTCCTGCTCAATTTCAAAGTACCCAAGATCGAGTGAATAAGCTATTTTCCATCCTTTTATGTCATCGAGCTTCGCGGGTATGGTTTTTTTCGGTCTCAGTGAGGCAATATCTTTGGCGTGCGGGCCTGCCATTACGTTTTGCATGACCCTGCAATCCGCAACCGTCCGTGCCAATGGTCCAGCGTGATTGTAAAAATCCAGATTAAACGGATAGTTCTCCGGGTTGCGGCCATAGGGCGGTTTGAATCCCACTAGTCCACAGGCCGATGAAGGTATGCGTATTGAACCTCCGATATCCGAACCACTGGCCAGGACCGTTGTGCCCGCGGCCAAAGCCGCTGCTGACCCACCGGAGGAGCCGCCGGGCGTGTAGTAAAGATTCCAGGGATTACGTGTCACACCCCATAGCTTAGAATGGGTAAACGAGACGCAGGAAAATTCAGGGGTCGTGGTACGTGCGTGGACAATGGCACCTGCACGAATTAATCTCTCATTGCAGAACGATGTCTGTTGGGCAATTTGGTTTTTCCAGATTAGGGAGCCGTTGGTTAGCGGTTGGCCTTTTATTTCCGATTCATCTTTAATTGCCATCGGCAATCCTTCCAGGGAACGCAAACGCCCACCACGCATGTAACGTTGCTCCGATTTCTTTGCCGCTTCCAAGGCATAATCAAAAAACTGAAACGAAAACGCATTGATTTTTGGCTCGACTTCCGCTGCCCGATTGATGACCGCCTGCATTAACTCAACCGGCGATAATTCGTGTGATTTAAATTTAGCTATCGCATCGCTAGCGGAAAGATAATAAAGTTCATTCTGCATTGTGCCACTCCTTTGTTGCGTCTAGTTTTTAAGTTTCCCGAATGTTTTACCACAACATATGTCAGTCGTGGTTAGTAAGTTTACAATAACCCAATGGACAAGAATCATTCTGTTTAAACCAATAACGACTACTACTAAGTTGAATTGATGTGTATGAATCTCGGAGTACTTCAAGGTCAATGCTCCACATCAGGGATCAATGCGTGACTCGCGTTACTCGAGAGGGCAACCGGACAAGCGAGAGAACTAGAGGCCGACTTACTGCTATTTCTCGAGTTGTTTATGTCTGGTTACAACGCTGGCAACGTGGCACCTACATTGGCAGAATCATCCAGCGGGAAATTTACGTGTACGGCCGCCGCTATCGCTCAGTCCTACGAAACGGCTATTGCTTACGGCTATCCCGAGCGTGATGGGAATTGAATTTACAGTTCCTTAATCGCGCTCGATGCGAATGGCTCAGGACTAGTGAACTATCGTAAAATCCACCTTGCACCCGGCAACTTTTGTTGCCTGTGCGAACTACGTGGGAAATGGAAACGGCTGCGAATATTGCGGTAACAGCGTCACCGCCGCACCCAATGATGATATTCTGGCCATTGCAGGTAGTAATCAAGAGGTAATAACTGCAACCATAGACCGTGAAGAAATTGTAAAGGCTCGAAAATCTATAAACCCCGGGTTCAACTTGTAAGTGCAACAGTCAAGGTTTGATTTGAATTGGAGAACACCTCATGAGGTGTTCTCCAATTCAGCGTTTTTCTCGGCCGATGGTTCAGTCGATCCATGGCCAATTGTAATGCTTCGTCGCATACTTTCAATAACGACATCTTCTTTGGAAAAAACTGTCTGATCAAACCATTCGTATTTTCGTTTGTTCCACGCTCCCATGACGAGTAGGGATGTGCGAAGTACATGTCAGATTTCAACTCATCAGCCATTCGTTCATGATCCGTAAACTCGCGACCATTGTCGTAAGTAATCGTTTGACATTGTTCATGATAGGGTCGCATCTTTTCAATCACTTCATCTGCCACAAGATCTTTTCGTTTAGCCTTTGCATGACCCAGTACCGTATAGCGACTAAGACGCTCAACCAATGAAACCAGAACACCCTGATGACCTTTGCCGACAATGGTGTCTCCTTCCCAATCTCCTAACCTGGAACGTTCTTCTACAACCTTAGGACGTGCGTCAATCATCGTTTGATTGGGTATCTGCCCACGACGTTCATTACTGCCGTATCGTTTCTTTCTTTGTTTCTGGCAACGTAGATAGCGATACAGAGAGCCTCCTTGGCGCTTGTCTCGATAAATATGCTGATATATCCACTCATGGCTGATCAAATAACCTTGTTCTTCATACAAGCGCCAAGCAATCTGCTCCGGAGACCAATAGGATCTAAGCAAACGCTCTACTTCCTGCCAGTGGCTCGATAATATCCGCACCACCCCTTTGTCTCTCCTTGATAATGCAAACGAGTGTGCTTGGTTGGGTCGATAACCTCGCAATCCACTGTTGCGCTTGAGCTCTCGGCTGATTGTCGACTTGTGGACATCAATTTCTTCTGCGATGGCCGATTGCATAAAACCAGCTTTGTTCATCGCATAAATCTGATATCTTTGATCTTGGGTAAGTTGGGTATAATGATTCATTGTGCTTCTCATCTTTGGTCAGAAGAAAAGCTTTCATTATCTCAGCTTACCCTCTAACAGGTGTATGAGTTGCACTTGCTAGTTGAATCCACCAACTATTTAGAAGACAGAAAATCATGTTATACAAAACCTAACAGTTCAAACTCTACCTAGGAGGAACATCATGCACAAAAGCCGGTTAGGTGGTCTCATTATCGATTGTCAAACGAATGATCTTGCGGGAGCAGCCCGGTTCTGGAGCGAAGCATTGGGTTGTTCCACTAAGACCTACGAAAACGACGAAAAATACATTGGTTTGGAAAACGCGGGCAAGAATGAACCACATCTTGAAGTACAAAGAGTCGATCACGAGAGTCGTGTTCATATCGATATTGAAACTGACGACTTCGAGGCAGAAGCAGCTCGGCTTGAAAAACTGGGTGCAAAACGCATCGCTGCGGTCAAAACCTGGATAGTCATGGAAGCTCCGACGGGTCAACGCTTTTGTCTGGTCGGACCACAGCGAGAAAATTTCGAACAAGAAGCCAATGTTTGGAATGAATAGAAAATGAACGATACGATTAGCGTTCGACGCGAGGGCGCTGTTCTCGAGGTGAGGTTCGATCGCCCCCCTGCCAATGCGCTGGACGTCGAGACCAGCACCGCTTTGTTCAACGCCTTCAAACAATTAAATGATGACGACGCGTTGCGTGTTGGGATTCTTATGGCCGGAGAAAATGAAAAAAGTGTCTTCTCCGCAGGATGGGATCTCAAGACGATAGCCCGTGGTGAAGGTATTTCAGATGAAGAAGGGTTTGATCTCGGGCCCGGCGGACTCGGTGGTCTTCCGGAGTACTGGGATTTGTACAAGCCGGTTATCGCAGCAGTGAATGGCATTGCGGTGGGTGGTGGATTTGAAATGGTATTGGCGGCAGACATCATTTGTGCCTCTGACAATGCGTCGTTTTGGTTACCGGAAATGCAACGTGGTTTTTTTGCCGGACGCTGGGGCAATCCAAAAACTCCATCATCTGGTGCCGCGCAACGTAGCAGTGGATATGATACTGACTGGTCGCAGAATGTCGGCGCGGGAGGCCAAACATTGGGGTTTAGTGCGTGATGTGGTTCCTAGTCAAAAGTTAATCGCACATGTCCGCGAACTGGCTAACATTGTAGCGTCTGGCGCACCATTAGTATCAAAGGCATTGAAAGAATTCATGCGTAATGCGGGCTACGGTTCGCCCGAAGACGCACACCGTGTGACACGGAAAGCCTGGGTGGGTAAAAGCGGTCTGAAGCACTACGAGCGTATGCTGACTTCCGATGATTTCAAAGAAGGCTCGAAAGCGTTTTCCGAAAAACGTGCCCCGAAGTTCAAGGGCAGGTGACGAGATAAATCGAAGTGCAGCACGCAAAGACTAAACCTGTTGACGGCGACAGCAGTCACCGTCTCGATCCTTTGCTTTCACCTCGTTCTATTGCTCTTGTCGGGGCCTCTCCCCGTCAAGGCAGTGTCGGTAATAAAACTGTAATTACACTTCTAAATAGCGGATTCGCCGGCCCAATAGACTTTGTCAATCCGCGATACACCGAAATTGAAGGTAAATGTTGTGTGGATGAATTGAGCGAATTAGAAACGCCACCGGATCTGGCAATACTCAATGTTGGCGCAGCCCGTTTGGAAGCGACCGTAGAACAAACTATTTTGTCCGGTGCGAAGTCGGCGGTGATTTTTGATGCTTGTCAAAGTTCAACTAGAAACGGGGAGTCGCTTCTTGATCGTTTGCGAAGTATGGCGCGTGAAGCGGATTTTCCCATTTGTGGCGGCAATGGAATGGGTTTTTTCAACGTGCCTGATCGATGTCACGCGAGCTTTTACTCCGCCACACAGCTTAAAACAGGTGGTATTTCATTGATCGCCCACTCAGGGTCCGTTTTCACGTTGTTGGCACTGAACGATCCGCGTTACCGTTTTGATCTTGCAATCTCATCGGGACAGGAGATCGCGGCATCGGTTGATGAGTATGTGGATTATGTCATCACCCGGCCGACTACACGGGTGATTGCGCTATTTATGGAAGGATCACGCGATCCTCAAGGATTCATGAGAGCGCTCGAGAAAGCACATAAGTGTAGTGTACCTGTCGTTGTTTGTAAGGTTGGCCGAACCGCCGAAAGCGCATCGCTGGCCGTATCCCATACCGGCGCCATGGCGGGAAGCTATGACGCCTATCGCGCCCTGTTTGAAAAGTATGGTGTGATTGCAGTCGATACTATCGACCAGTTGATGAATGTCTCGATGTTATTATCGCATGGCCGAGAAATGGGCGAAGGAGAAGTTGCTACGATCACGGATTCTGGTGGGCTAAGAGAGTTGTTTATTGACAGAGCGCAATCGCACTCGGTGCCATTGGCAAATTTTTCGATGGAAACTGAAAAACGACTAAGAAATATTCTGCCGGAGACACTGCCACCATCCAACCCACTGGATTGTGCTGGGGCAATTAACGAAAACTTTTCCGAACTGTTCAAGCATGGTCTAGAAGTACTAGCAGGTGCCAGTGAGGTCGGCCTGCTTGGTTACGAAATCGATGCTAGTGATGACCATACATATGACGCCGGACTTGTGGATATTGCCTTGCAACTTCCTCAGATCACGGACAAACCATGCTTTGTTTATTCCAGTTTTTCAGGAACGCACAACCGGAGCCTGTCCGATTGTTTGGCGGACGTGGGAGTACCACTTTTGAACGGCTTGGACGAGGTGCTTTCCGCAATTTCTTTGATTCGAAATCGACGTGAGGTAAAGAAACAGCTAACACTCACCGAAACTATTCCATCCTTGCCTGATGTGCGAATTGTTGACAAATGGCATGACATACTCGTTTCCAAGCAAAAGTTTGGGGAGGCCAGAGGACTTGCGATGTTGAGCGATTTCGGAATTGCGGCGGTCGAAAATAAACAATGCAACAATTTGGCGGATACATTGTCAGCTGCCGGTGAACTGGGTTATCCGGTGGTTTTAAAAACGGCAAGTGCCGATATTTCCCATAAAACGGTTGTTGGCGGTGTTGTCGTGGGTTTGAATTCAGAGAGAGAACTCGAGAAGAGCTACATTGAGATGAGTAATCAACTAGGGCGGGACGTTTTGGTGCAAAAAGTGGCGCGGGGTGGAGTCGAACTCGCGTTTGGCTTTATTAAAGATCCCGACTTTGGACCATTGGTGATGGTTTCCGCCGGCGGTACGCTGATTGAATTGTTCGAAGATCGACAGTTTGCCCTTGCTCCATTCGGGAGACACTCAGCAATGCGAACGCTAAAGCAACTCAAACTTTTTCCCTTACTAAAGGGTACGCGTGGCACTCCTGCCTGCGATATACATGCACTTGTGGCTGCATTCAGTGCGTTCTCGACAATGTGTGCAACGCTGTGTGAGCCGCTGACCGAGTTAGACGTTAATCCGGTTATTGTGAACGAACACGGGGTGACCGCTGTCGATGCGTTAGTACGTGCCAGTTCCGACCTGGCCCAAAACGTTGGGTGTCATCAAACTTCTACTGCAAAGATGTCTTCTTAGGATGGTCGTTACAAACTCCTTTCACATTGTATGCCGGCCGTGCCCACAAAGCACCGGAGATTTACTATGTCGTCAGTGCTAAATGACAATGGAAACGCGGTACTGTGGGCCGGAAAAAGCGTTCTTCCGGCACCTAAATTTTCATGATGAATACGTTGCTCATACCATGCAGTCCGCAGAAGAACCGTTGTTATCTTTATCCGCCTGGACTAGGGATCTCGACAGTGAGATAGTGGAAACTAGTGACGAATGCTAGATTGCGAGAAACTTGTCGGCATATTGTGAATCTCTTATGAAACAGGCTCCATAGAAGAAAAGTCATGTTGAGCAAGGACCGTATAGCCATCTCGATGTCGTTGATAGCACTTATTTTCGGCATCGCTATTGCCTATAAGATATCCGGTTTAAGAGTCGATTCTGATTTCATATCGTCAACACGGCAACTACAAATCGGCCGTTCTGTAACCGACTTAGTCGACACCCCTTTTGAAGAGTATTCTCAACACAAACCGCAGTTACATCGTACAACCGTCGCAAGCCGGGACGAACACTTGAACATGATTGGTGGCGTTGTCTTAGATTCGGATTTCAGATGGAGAGATCTGAGCGGGCTTAATGCTAGATGGGCACATTTTCAGACGGCTGATTTCAGCGGTGCGAGATTGCAAGCATCAGACTTGCGTTCCGCAATTCTTATAGGCGCTAATATGGCGGGTGCGCTTATTCAGGACTCAGACCTGAGTGGAAGCAATTTGACTGATGCACAACTGCAAAATGTTGATTTCAGTGGGACCAATCTGACGGGCGCAGAATTGTTACGGGCCAATCTCCATGGTGCCGTGATGCCTAATACGAATATTGTTTCGGCAAATTTGGCCGCTGCGGACTTTGAAAACGCTAATTTATATCAAGCCGATCTCTCAGGTTCGCTTCTTTTGGATACCAATTTGAAAGGCGCCAACCTTGCTGAATCAAATCTTCAATGGGCAAGATTTGACGGAACCAACTTCCAGGATGCTGAGTTGTTTGGAGCGGATTTGTCAAATGCCGATTTATCAAACGCAATGATTACAGAAGATCAGCTGCGGCAGGCATGTGGTAACCAGCAAACCAAGATTCCTGAAATATTCGAAAATTTCTCGATGCGGCTTTGCTGAGCTACCGCTCGAGCAGACCCGGCCAATTTCGATCTCCTGCATCGATATTAGCTTCCAGGTTGCTTTCCCATGTGCGTTTGACCCGTAAGTCATAGTTCAAGTAGAGCTTGTCATCGACGATTCGCCAGGCAATGGGATCGGCGTCAGCGATATAGCCCCGGCTGGCGGCATACGCGCAATGCCCACCGTATTGAGGTGTATATTTTTCGGGATTGGTTTGGAACAAGTCCCGGTTTTCCTCGCTGGCGAAAAGCCATTTCGCCTCTTTGTATTCCAGTGTAATTGACTTGTCCCCTTCTACCGGTTGGCCTTGGGTAAAATAGGCAACGGGGTCGTAGCCGTGAATAGCGAGCTTGTTAAAAAAGCCAATGTTAATCTCGGGTTTTGCCGCCCAAACCGTTTGAAATGGAAATACAAAGGCAACGACTAGTACACACAAGGTGGTAATCGATTTTTGAATTGTCATTCGGTTATATTCTCCTCGGTGAAGCTCAATTTGTTTATTCTGGTTCGTAACAATATTTACGACGCCTGTGCTATCTGCGAATGTGTGTTAGTTGATCTGCGTAATTCCGTGACGCAGTCTCCGATAATTTCACCAATGGTATAACAATCCTCTACCGTGAATGTTAAGGGTATACGTAAATCACAAAGCATGCCAAGAATTCGATCCAACTCCGGTAAACTCTGTGGTTCCACATAACGCCAACTGTCATGCCGGCTGGTGTAACCGATCGGTTGCGGTGTACCAAACCATTTTATCTCTACACCGCGTTCGCCGCATTTATTCACTAACTCCGATATTTCAGCGTCACCTATATCGTCAACTAAAAACTGAATAGAACTGCCGACATAGTGTTCTTGCCGAGGGCGTTTGGGGACACGCAAACCCGGGGTGGCCGCCAGCACCTTTTCTATTGTTCGATAGCGTTCATTCCAACGCTGGCAGTTTTCATCGAGTAGTTTGAGTTGCGGTCTAAGAATAGCGGCGCGTAGATTATCCATACGACCACTGTAGTTGGGATTGTCCAGACGAATTTGATCGAAACATCCCGCTTCTGGCGCAGCGGCGTGACGCTCATACAACATGTAAGAACCGGAAAGTATTATGGCCCGGGCAATGAGATCCCTGTCATCAGTAGTGATGAACCCTCCTTCGCCGGAATTGATGTGCTTGTAGGTCTGGGTACTGAAACAAGCCGCAACACCGAAGTTTCCGCTCTTGCGATCGCCCCAGGACGCTCCCATTGTGTGCGCGCAGTCTTCGATTAATGCAACATTGTGTTTACTCGACAATGCACACAATGCATCCATGTCCACAATATGACCACGCATGTGTGAGAGCAACATAATGCGCGAACCGCTTTGTTTAATCTTTCGCTCCAAATCATCCAGATCGGCGACCAAGTCCTCCGTAGTTTCCACCAATACGGGTTTGCCGCCTGCGTTGTGAATCGCACCGGGCACCGGCGATAACGTAAAAGCATTGGTCAACACCGGCTCACCCTGCTCTAACCCAAATGCACACAATGCAATGTGCATGACATAGCCACCGGATGCGCAGGCTAGACAATATTTCACACCTTGATAGCGTGCATACGCTTGCTCCAGCAGCGCAACTTCAGATACCTCACCCTCGACGACGTTATAACGGTGCAAACGACCGGTTTTTAGGACCGCAACAGCACGTTCTATTGCAATATCTGGTATCGGCTCTTGTTGAGTGAAACTCTTAGTAAATGTTTTCAATGATTGAACTTTCACTCCTCCGGGAAAAACCAGTTTTTCGCATTCCGCTAATGACGTTCGGTCTTGCGTTTATAGTGACCCTGAATAATTCGGTCGATCACCATGGCGCAAAACAAGATCGCTAGACCGGCCAGCATACCCTGACCTTTCGCCGCGTATTGCAGTGCTTCCAGCACATTGCGGCCCAGACCCTCCGCGCCAATGAGAGATGCAATCACCACCATGGACAAACACATCAAAATAGTTTGATTGATTCCCGTCATGATGGACGGCATTGCCAGCGGAATCTCGACATCGCGTAGTAACGTGCCCTTGGTGCAACCAAAGGCTAACGCAGCTTCTTTTGTTCCCTCCGGCACGCCGCGCATTCCCAGAGCGGTCAATCGAATGACCGGTGGCATGCCGAAAATAATCGTCGCCAAAACACCCGGTGGTTTACCGGTGCCGAAAAACGCGATAATGGGAATGAGATACACAAATGCAGGCATGGTCTGCATAAAATCCAGCACCGGCAACGCCGCGTTGTACGCACGCTGACTCTTGCCAAACCAAATTCCTAATGGAATGCCAATGACGATACACAGGAAGGCGGCGGCACCGAGAAGCGCGACGGTAATCATGCTGGTTTCCCAAAGACCGAGAAAACCCAGGTAAGCCAGTGACGCCGCGGTAAAAACAGCGACACGGGGACCAGCCAGCCGCCAGGCAGTCACTAATATGACCACCATGACAACCGGCCATGGCGTTTGCACAAACGCTACTTCCAATCCGTCCAGGATATTTCGTATACCGTTTATGATGCTATCGAAGACACCGCCGAAATTAACCGACAACCAATCGAAACCGCCTTCCATCCAATTCGCAATGGGTGTAAACAATTGCTTATCCATCGGAAACTCGGTGATAAACTTGTTCGGTTTGGTCACGGTAAATCGATACAAGGTAAGGGGCACAATAGCCAACCAAAGAACGCCGCCAAATCCTGCCCAAGACCACTTGAAACCCGATGGAGTCGTCGGTTCTGCACGCCAATGTAAATACTGTTTTTCATAACGCAGATTGGCGTAGAAGCCTTGGATGATGCGTAAAATGAGAAGCACGACGATGCCAATAATTAGATACTTGGTGGCGCCCGCTGCGGCCTCTTGCGCTTCCATCATGACGCGCTCCGCCGTGCGTTTTAAATTTCCAGCGGTAGTAATCAAACCCTGAGCATCCGGATCACCCGCCTGCAATGCTTCCTGGCCACGCTGGTACAATTCGTTGTATCGAGTATTTAACTTCTCCGCCCGGGCAATCTTGTCGGCACCTAAATCTCCCCATAGGCCTCGACCAAGTTGAACCAAAGCCATGAGCTCGAGTACCAGGAAAGTCCAAAAGTAACCCCACAAACCACGCGCGGCGCCCCAGAACGGGCCGGCAATGGCGGCCATGGTATTCCATGACCAAGGGAACCGGGTCGCCGATTGAATCTTCTCGAATTCGCGATTGTAATATTGATCATTGTGCTCAACGAATTCGCCAATGGAGCTACCCAGTGATTTGGGTTGCGCTACGATACCGGTTTCTTCCATTAGTCGCCTCCTCTCTTGATGCCTTGCAACAGCGTTGTTTTACTTACAACACCCACGTCTTTGCCGTCGTCTTGAATAACAATAGGTTGATCGGTGGTCGTTGAAATATCAATCAGGCCGCTCAAATCCGTATCATGCGAAACCCGCGGCGACTTGGTCAGATCGTCACCGTGTTGCGGCTGATATTCATCAAATTTTGTCATGATCGTATGGGCAAAAATGAGTTTCAAGGTAGATATCCCCTCGACAAAATCGCGTACGTAGTCGTCAATGGGATTGGTAACAATCTCCTCGGCCGTACCGATTTGTACAATGACGCCGTCTTTCATAATCGCGATACGGCTGCCGATGCGTATGGCTTCGTCCAGATCGTGGGTAATAAATACGGTGGTTTTATGCAGATCCGCTGACAGTGCCATAAACTGTTCTTGCAATTGTCGGCGAATGAGTGGATCGAGGGCCGAAAACGGTTCATCCATTAACAACACCTCCGGATCGGACGCCAACGCGCGCGCCAGTCCAACCCGTTGTTGCATACCACCGGACAACTCGCTCGGGAAACGATCTTCATAACCGTCGAGATTCACCAGGCTCAAACATTTTTGCGACACTTCCCAGCGTTTGGCTTTGGGTTCACCACGGACTTGCAACGGGAAAGCGACATTGTCACGCACTGTGCGATGGGGAAATAATGCCATGTGTTGAAACACCATACCGATATGGACCGCGCGCATCTCACGCAACTCGTTCTCGCTCAGCGCCAAAACATCGCGCCCCAACACACTGATGCTGCCGGCAGTGGGTTCGATCAACCGGTTTAGATGTCGCACCATGGTGGACTTGCCGGAACCGGACAAGCCCATAACACAAAAAATTTCACCGCGCTTTACGGTAAATGAACACTCGGCAATGCCGACGACACAGGCAAATTTCTGCAGCACTTCCGGTTTGGTCAATCCCTCGCTTTTAACGGCCGCCATGGCCTCTTGATGACGATCGCCAAAGATTTTCCACACATCGTCTAGAACAATTACGTCTTCATCCACTACGCCGCCCTCGCACTTGTTATAAATTTATAATGGGAATCATTGCTGTCCCGTTAAGGAATAAAAATGGCCTGGTTCTTTAAGCGTTTTGGTAAAATACAGTTACTCCTAACCTATTGAACCAAAACAAAAACCAAGCCATGGCCCATTGTAATACAGTCTTCGCTCAATTGCTTAAACTTGTTCCGAGACATGAGTTTGAACAGTTGGCAAATACCTATCATTCTGGTCGCTCGTTTCGAAAATCTTCGCGTTGGAGCCAGTTTACTGCGATGCTTTTTGGGCAACTAGCAGGCCGACACTCCCTGCGAGACATTGTCGACAATGTTCGAGCACAATCCCATCGTCTGTATCATATCGGTAGCACGAATATTTGCAGAACGACACTAGCCCGCATCAACGAGCAGAAGCCCTATCAGCTATACGAGGCGTTATTCCATAAGCTCTTGGGTAGATGCATGCAACATCCCCAGCAACACGGGTTTCGATTTAAAAATCCATTGTATGCATTGGATTCAACCACCATTGATCTATGCTTATCTCTCTTCCCATGGGCCAAGTTTCGAACGACAAAAGGGGCCGTTAAACTCCATGTCGGGTTGAACCAATCTGGATTTCTACCTGAATTTTGTACCGTTACAGACGGTAAAACCCATGATGTGAAGGTGGCTAGAGAACTTAAACTGACCGCTGGCAGCATCGTTGCGATTGATCGTGCTTATACTGACTATAGATGGTTTAACCGCCTGAATAGTCAAGGTGTTTACTTTGTCAGCCGCCAGAAACAGAATGCTAAGTATCGAACCGTAGAGCGAAGAAAGGTAAACAAATCCAAGGGAATTACTTCTGATCAGCTGATTGAATACACAGGCCACTATGCGCGCCAGGACTACCCTGGACTCATACGCCGAATTGGCTATCGTGACCCAGAGACTGGCAAGCACTATGTGTTTATTACCAATCACACCAAGCTGAGTGCAAAGACTATCGCGGATATTTATAAATCGAGATGGCAGATCGAGTTGTTCTTCAAATGCATTAAGCAGAATCTCAAAATCAAGTCCTTCACCGGTACAAGTAAGAATGCAGTGATGACGCGAATATACATTGCTCTGTGTGCCTACCTGATGATTGTTTATTTGAAGTTTGCTAATGGTATAGATCGGACAGTGCAGCAAATTATCAGGGTGTTACAGTCTAATTTATTCGACAAAAGAGAATTGGTTCCATTACTCAGAGGCGATCCGGTCCTGACTAATCGCCAGATCGATGATCGACAAACTTCTTTGGCGTAAAGTTAACGGGACAGCAATGAATGGGAATAAACACAAATGGCGCTGATTTCAGCGCCATTCGGTTTAATTTAGCTGTTAGAAAGGGTTACAAACCTGGATTGGTTATTTGAGCCAGCCTTCAACTACCGAGGCATTATCAGCAACCCACTTCTTTGCGAAGTCGGCCGGGTCCTGTTTCTCCACCACCAGCGCGTATGTCATCGAGGATACCGTATCCGTGTCCAACTTCACCTTTGACAACAATGAAGCGGCCTCCGGGTGGGAAGACTCCAGTTCAGTCGCATAATGAATGTGCAGATAGGCCAGATCCCATGCCACCGGTGCCGAGGATTTTTCCAACCAGTCAGGATCGTCCGTCGGTTGAATAACGTTCCATTTTGAGGCGTCGTATTTCGGTTCTTCCAAAATCACCAGTTCATGCAAGGCAAACATGTGGTGTGGTGTATAGCAGAAAAACACGATGGGTTTTTCTTGTGTCACTGCGTTATCGACTTCGGCCAATGCCAGGGTTTCGTCCATTTCTTTTAAATCCATGGTCTGGTCGTAGCCATAGCTCTTGGCGCGAATTTTTTCCACATTGGTCGATGCCCAACCCGATGCACCAATCCAAACCTCTCCCTTTCCGTTGCCATCGGTATCAAACAAAGCGGCTATATCAGGATCAGTCAGGTCGGATAATTTCGAAATACCATGCTCCTCAGCGGTGTGTTTGGTAACACACATTCCCTGAAAGGCGGATACGCCATTCGGATTCATTTTCACCGTTCCCTTTTCTTTTACGTATTTATCGTGCAGATTACTTTGTTTGGCAACCACACTTCCGGGTGCACATGCATGCTGCCACCGTCCATAGCTTCGAATACGACAGGGTTGGTACCGTTTTGCAATTCCACTTCAAGCCCAAAATTGTCTTCTAGCACCACTTTTAAGACATTGGCAGTCACATTGACCGACGGCCAGTTCGGCACGCCAATAACGACATCGGCAGCTTGTGCGGTACCGGCAACAGTTAAAGCGGCGACCATGCTTGCGCCAATCAACTTACGGGAAAACTTCATATCTCTATATCCTCAATGTTTTATTTGACTAGGGAGTCTCAAGTTTCGCACAAGCCCGCAGTCACTCGCAAACACACGGAAGCGGAAATATGTAAAAAAAGCGCCTAAATGATATGCCAATCGACAAATCATGTAATAAAGTTGTCCATTCATCATCGGAGGTAAACCATGCGCACAACACACGCTATTTCATCGATTAAAGCTCTGATTCCATGCGTTATGCTGGTTAGCTTAGCCAAAGCCGCGGAGCCAATGACTCAGAACGAATTTCGGGAATTATTGACCGGCAACACCATGATAGGTGAATGGGCGGGAAAGCCGTACAAGCAATTTTTCAATGAAAACGGAACTACAATTTACCAAGAAGAAAACAGCGCGGCGACAAACGGCACCTGGCGTATTAATGAACAGGGACAATATTGTTCGGTTTGGCCACCCAATCCGGATGAAGCCTGCTATAACGTCACGCGAGATGGCGATAATTTGTTATGGAAAAGTGAGGATAACGTCTATCCCGCGACGGTCGTAGAAGGTAATCAAATGTAATACTTGGGATAACCAGTCGTAAACGGGCGTTCGATTTTACTAAGTCCCCATATTGACCAAAGTTACCCGTCGGTTTAACGCACGACCTTCATCACTTTCGTTAGTAGCAATGGGCTTTGTCTCGCCAAATCCATTGACCTGTAATCGGCTGGTTTGAATTCCGTATTGCTCACTTAAAGCCCGCATCACGGTGACCGCACGACGGTAAGACAAATCAAGGTTGTAATCGTCCTTGCCGAGATTGTCGGTATGACCTTCAATCATGATGCGGTGACGGGCTAATTCCGGCGACTTGAGTGCATTGGCAATCTCTAAAACCTGAGCATGACCCTGCGCCTGAATCTGGTCGGAATCGAATTCAAAGTTTACCGTTAAATCGACTTTTGCATTCTCGCCCACCACTAGCGCTTTGGTAATCATCGCAGCTCCTGTCACTTCGGGACGAGCCGCGACCAGTTGCGGACCATGGGGGCAAATACTTGGGCCCTCCCACACGACGACGGATAAATCGGTATCGCCAAAATCGTTACCCAAACGATGGGAGCCAGTGAAAATCACACCTGCCATACTTGCATCGTTAAAATCGTTTCCGGTCAAATGTGTGCGAATGAAACAAGCATCTTGTAAGTTCGCTTCGGAAAGGTCCGCCCCTTGAAAACGCGAATCGGTAAAATTCACTCGCATCAGAGTCGCGTCAGAGAAGTCATCACCTTGGATGGAAACGTTCACGAATATCGCATCAGTCAAATCGGCGTTACTAAAATCAACCCCATGTAAAGACGCGCCGGTAAAATCAGCACCACGCAAATTCGATCGACTGAAGTTCACACCAATCAGTTTCGCGCCGGCAAAACTGCGGCCACTCAGATCGGAGTCGCTGAAATCATCCCCACTAAACACTTGACCTGACATTGACCTGGCTTGCCCTGAAGTATTCGCACCGGTGTCAATTTCAACACTACCGGGTGTCGTCTTGACTTCAACACCGGGTAGCTTAACCCCTTCCGGTGATACTTCAATCACGCCACCGCCAATAGAAACACCACCCTCATCTACCTGCACGGCTCCACCTCCCACATCGACTTCATCAGCAAAAGCCACAGGCAATAACATACTGGCTCCCATCAATATCACAAATACTTTTTTCATACGCATCCCCTTTGCGTTATTAAACAATCAACTCTTTTGCGAGCACTTCGAGTTATACACTTGCAAAGTTAACAAAACCTGAATTATGGAGTTAATCCCCCCTAAGCTAGTCATAATGTTGACACCAGACTCGCTCGACGGCTGGTCGTGCTCTCACTGAGTCGCACAATAGTTGTAAAGACGGACAACGATTGAATAACACATCAACATCCGGGTGCCAGTACGCCAGCATGGTTAAATAAATATCTACGATTGAATAAGTCTTGCCCAGTAAGAATGGTCCTTGCCCAATTACCGCTTCAAGCATGTCAAAACACTTATCAAAATCACGCATTGCCGCTGCTTTAACCGTATCGACGCCATTGACATCGGTCGTGTAGCGCTGAGGATAATAGTAGCGAAGATCCGTTTCATAAAAATTAGCCACCGCAAAAATCAACCATCGATAAACTTGCGCCCGCTGTGCATCGCTTACGGGTGGCATTAACTCCGCCTTTGGAAACGCATCAGCAATATGCAGCATCATGGCAGCGGATTCCGTCATGATAGACCCATCGGGCAACATCAAGGCCGGCACTTGTCCACGCGGATTGAGCGCTAAAAAATCCGCCGATTGATGCGCTCCCGTTTTGGTATCGGTGACAATGAGTTCATATTCAGCGCCTGCTTCTTCCAACGCCGCCTGGGGCGCTAGTGCACCCGTTTCCTTTGACCAATAAAGTTTATACATGGTTGCTCACTTGCCTGGAATGAGGATTTAATTGAGCGACATAGACTACCTAGAATATCGATTGACGAACAGCGATTAATGCTAGGAATGATTTCAGTTAGACTCTCTTTTATCCATTTGGTTTTAGCCGTTTTGGTGAATAGTTAAGGAATTAAGTGATTCTAAAAATCCTGCAAATCACCGTAGATGGTTTCTACGCTGCGGTACCCAGACGTTCCGCGCATACCGACGCGCTGCAACAATGCAAAATTGTCGGTCACCGTGGACAACATGATGGCAACCGCGTGATAAAAGAGAACACCGTAACGGCGTTTCAAGCATGTCTTGAAGCGGGTGTGTGGGGTGTTGAAATGGATATTCAGTGGACACGGGATGGCGAGCCCGTCGTCATGCATGACAACAACGGTCTGCGTGTTTTCAATGACGTATCGATATGCCCGAGAGAGTTAACACTATCCGAGTTACAACATAAGTGTCCGGATATACCGTCTCTTGAACAAGTCGCCGATCGATTCGGTGGCAGAATCCATTTGATGTTGGAGTTGAAACCACATGGTTTTGAACCCGGTTACGCTCAAAGGTTAGCTAGCATTTTAAGTGGGTTGGAGCCCGAACACGATTATCATTTTCTGAGCTTGAATCCAGCAATGTTCGACTATCTAGACTCAGCACCACCACAGACTTTTTTACCCGTCGCGCAAACCAATACCACACGACTGTTCAATACGGTTTTAAATAAAAACTATGGTGGACTCACCGGACATTATCTATTGTTGAATAGATCGATGCGGCAACAACTGGCGCAACGCAATATGAAATGGGGTACCGGTTTTGTGCGCTCCACCAATGTCATGCACCGCGAAGCGAGTCTCGGCACCCACTGGATATTTAGCAACCACGCCGTGGCTTTACAAACCCGAATTGACACCAGCCACTAAAGGCCAACTAGCGTGACCGTAGAATCGGCGATGCGAAGAAGACCTAAAATCGTGATTGCCGGTGCGGGATTTGGCGGTTTATTTGCGGCCAAGACCCTGGCGGGCGTGGATGCCGAAATAACAATCGTGGACCGGCATAACTATCATTTATTTCAACCATTGCTTTACCAAGTTGCCACGGCCGGTCTAGCACCGTCGGATATTGCCTGGCCAATACGCTCTATATTACGCCAACAAAAAAATGTGACGGTACTGCTCGATGAAGTAAAAGGTGTCGAAACAAAAGCGAATAAAGTGATTTTAGGTAAAGGAATGATTGGTTTTGATTATTTGATTGTTGCGACGGGTGCGACACATTCGTATTTCGGTAATGATGACTGGGCAGGTGCTGCTCCTGGACTAAAAAGCATCGATGATGCCACCTTAATCAGACGTCGTTTGTTAATGGCGTTTGAGCAAGCGGAGATCACATCGGATTCACAAGAACGTAAACGACTGATGCGTTTTGTCATTGTTGGCGGCGGCCCCAGCGGCGTGGAACTGGCCGGTACCATTGCTGAACTCGCTCATCACACGTTGGCAAGGGATTTTCAACACATCGATCCGCGCAGTGCGAATGTTATTTTGGTCGAAGCGGGCGATCGGATATTACCCAGTCTACATGAATCGTTGTCCGACTATGCACGGAAATCGCTTGGCAAATTAGGTGTGGAAGTTCGAACGAATACACGAGTTATCGATTGTGATGAAAACAGCGTGACATTCGAATCGGAGCGCCTGCCAACAGCGACTGTATTATGGGCCGCCGGTGTCACCGTGTCGCACCTCGGTGAGTGGCTGAATACCCAAACCGATCGTTCGGGAAAAGTGTTGGTCGGTCCCGATTTGTCGGTCCCGGGTCTGCCGCATATTTTTGTAATTGGTGACGCTGCGAGTGTGAAAGATGGCCGTGGTATCGAGGTCCCCGGTATTGCACCGGCAGCAAAACAACAAGGCCGTTACGTGGCAAAGTTGATTGCGACACGTATTGGTAAAACAAATTTGCTCCCTGCTTTTCGTTACCGGCATGCGGGTAACCTCGCAACCATCGGACGCAGCTCCGCAGTCATCGAATTTCCATTTATAAAATCAAAAGGATGGATTGCGTGGTGGATATGGGGTGTCGCGCATATCTATTTTCTGGTTGGTGTGCCCAGCCCTGTCATTGTGACCTTTCGCTGGTTCTGGCAATACCTGACCTACGGGCGGGGCGCGCGGTTGATAACGGGTTCCGAACACGCAGACTGAAACAATTGAAACAATTCCTGCGATTTGTTGAAATCATATGGAAATAAATAATTCGTAGCATGCGCGGCTGGTTGCGGTGACCGTTAGCTATACACCGGCTCATTCGCTTTACAAAATATTCCAAAGGAGATTTTTTATGTTAACAGATGCGCGCAACGAGCCGGTTTCCACTGAAAACAACCGGGCGTTGGAACTCTATGAAACCGCCCTAAAGCAATTTCAAACTTACGTGGGCGATCCGGTCGAGACCATCGAACTTGCCTTGCAAGAAGATCCGGACTTCGTACTGGGGCATGCATTCCGGGCGACCATGCTGATGATGATGTCGGAACGGCAATATGTTCCCGAGATTGCAAACAGCGTCGAATCCGCCGAAGCGTTGTCGAGTATCAGCAATGAACGCGAACGTGGTTTAACGCGCGCCGCGAGACAATGGCTGGAAGGTGATTGGCGTGGTGCCAGTGTCACTTGGGATAAGGTTCTAGCTGACTATCCGAGGGATGCGCTTGCTTTGCAGGCGGGACATCTGACTGATTTTTATTTAGGCGACGCATTGAACCTGCGTGATCGTGTGGCCCGTGCCTTGCCTCATTGGGATGAATCCACTCTGGGTTATTCCTATGTTCTCGGCATGCATGCATTCGGATTAGAAGAATGTAATGACTACGCTAAAGCCGAAGAAACCGGCCGCCAAGCACTCGAGTTGGAGGCCAAAGATGGTTGGGCGGTACATGCCATTGCCCACGTTATGGAAATGCAGGCACGTTATGACGACGGCATAGAATTTTTGTCATCCCGTGAAAACGATTGGGCGCCGGACAATGGTTTTGCGTTTCACAACTGGTGGCATTTGGCGCTTTATTATCTTGACCGCTGCGATTATGCACGTGCGCTGAATCTGTATGACTACAAGATCAATCCCGGACCCACCGACATGTCATTGCAGATGTTGGATGCATCGGCACTGTTGTGGCGTCTTCAACTACGCGATGTGGATACCGGTAACCGCTGGTCACAGATTGCGGACGAGTGGGCTAAGAAGACACCGGAGGAAAACGGCTACTATCCGTTTAATGACGTTCACGCGGTGATGGCGTTTATCTATTCCGGTCGTGACCAGGAGGCTCAGCAGGTGCTAAAGGATTTGGAACGTACCGCCCAAAATAATGGGGGTATTAACGGCATGATGTGCCGCGAAGTGGGATTACCGGCAGCACGCGCTTTCACCGCTTTCACGCAAGGCAAATACGCGCAAACCGTGGACGAGTTAATGTATATCCGAACCAAGGCCAATCGCTTTGGCGGTAGCCACGCGCAAAGAGACATCTTAAGTCAAACCTTGATTGAAGCGGCTATTCGTTCCAAACAACATGGTTTGGCACGCAACCTAGTCAACGAACGTCTGGCGTGGAAGCCGCATAGTCCACTGGCCTGGACTTTCAAAGCAAAGGCCAACCGAGCCGCTGAAGATATCGCCGGAGCCAAGTTTGCGGAGGGCGAAGTAAGCAAGTTGTTACGCGGCAATAAACGTCGCGCTGCTTAATTGATAGTCGCGCTGCTTAATTGATATCAGTAAGTCAATAAATGCGGTGGGCGTGTCTCACCGCATTGTTGCCGACACGACTGAGATGCTACCAAGTCGTACATGGCAATCATCTCTTCAAGCATTTTGTTACTCATATAGTCTATCGCACATCGACAATTTTCTATTTTTAAAGTAGCCTTTAAACCGATACTTAGAGCGAGATTCTCATGATGAATAATTGCATCGGTTTTATCGGTGGTGGCAATATGGCACGCAGTCTGATCGGCGGGCTTTTGGCTGCAGACTACGGCGCCGACAAGATTGTCGTATCGGAACCCGAAGCGAAACGCCGAGACGCGTTGGCGGACGCGTTCGGCATCAAAGTGTATTCGGATAATCAATCCGTCGCCGAGCAAGCGGACATTCTGGTGCTCGCGGTAAAACCTCAGGTAATGAAGTCTGCTGTAGAATCGATGAAGGCCACTATTGCCGAACGGCAGCCGTTATTGATTTCTATCGCCGCCGGTATACGGCTTGACAGTATCGAACGATGGTCCGCGCCTAGTATTCCTGTCGTGCGGGTAATGCCCAACACGCCTGCTTTAGTCGCATCGGGCGCATCCGGTTTATATGCCAACGAAATCGTAAGCGAAGAACAACACGATAGTGCTGAATCCATCATGCGCGCCGTGGGGATAACGGTGTGGATGAAAAGCGAGGCACAACTGGATACCGTCACCGCAGTGTCCGGCAGTGGCCCGGCGTATTTCTTTTATTTAATGGAGGCAATCCAGCAAGCGGCCGTTGAAAGTGGCTTGGATGAAGACACCGCTAACTTACTGACTGTAGAAACGGCGCTGGGCGCGGCGAAACTTGCATTAGAGAGCAATGAGTCTCCGGCCGAACTGCGACAGGCAGTGACTTCTCCGGGCGGCACCACGCAAGCCGCAATTGAGGTAATGGAAAACGAATCTATGCGTAGGATTGTCAACCAGGCGGTCAAAGCAGCCGAACAACGTTCAAGGGAATTGGCCGATAACATGGCCAAAACCGAAAACAACAATTAACGGGGAGTAATTTGATGGGCGGAGGTTATGTCACAAATGCGGTCGTGTTTCTGGTCGACTTGGTCTTTACCTTGTTTATGATCGCGGTGTTGTTGCGTTTTCTATTCCAACTTTTCCGCGCGGATTTTTACAATCCCATAGCACAAGCTTTGGTCAAAATCACGAACCCGGTATTAAAACCACTACGCAAAGTGGTTCCCGGTTTGTTTGGTATCGACTTGTCGGCAATTGTATTGTTGGTGGCAATTGCAATTGTGAAAACTTTTGTTGTCGTTTTGTTCAGCGGCTTCATGCCAAAGTCCAGCGGCGTTTTAGTATTGGCGTTGGCCGATTGCATTCACTTGACCATTTACACTTTTTTCTTTGCATTGATAATCCGAGCCGTTATCAGTTGGGTCAATCCACATGCCCATCATCCGGGTATTTCACTGTTGAATGCGATAACTGATCCAATCATCCGGCCGGTACGTCGTTTTGTTCCCGCCGTTGGCAATATCGATTTCTCACCGTTTGTGGTCATTATCATTTTGATATTGTTGTTAATGCTGGTGCACCAACCGATATATGATATCGGGAGGGCGCTACTTGCATAAGTACTATTCTTCGCAACAGATGTCACACCTATTAACCACACCAAGCTGCTAGTACTGAATTAGTTGTTAATGGTGACTTGTCAAGCAGAAGGAGCGTAGCGATTAAAGCATCTAGTAATAGCAACTCGCGAGCTACGCTCGCTCCTACCCGACTCGGTGCCGACCGCTGAAAGCTACAAGGCAACCCCTTATGGGGACTGAGCCATTTTGTCTACAACTTTTCTACGCATCAAATAAAACACCAAAACAATCGAGGGAATTCCCAAGGCGGACGCGTAAATAAAAAATGTCTGATAACCAAAACCGTCCACCACGAAGCCGGTAAAACCACCAAGAAATTTCGCGGGTAATAGCATCAATGAACTAAACAAGGCATATTGTGTTGCGGTGTAGGCCTTGTTGGTGAGGCCAGACAAAAACGCGATAAATGCCGAACCGGCCATTCCTCCGCTTAGATTGTCTGCACTGATCACTAGAATCAAATAACTTATTCGAGCATCCTGAGTCGCTAACCAGGCAAAAATGAGATTAGTCCCGGCGACGAGTAAGGCGCAGATCAACAACATACGCATCAATCCGATCCGTGCCACCAGTACGCCGCCAACCAATGCACCCAACATAGTGATAATAAGTCCGAAAACTTTGGTCACGCTGGCGATATCCGCTTTGCTGAAACCCATATCAATATAAAAGGGATTAGCCATGACTCCCAGGGTGATATCGCTCAATCGAAAAACACCAATAAACAAAAGAATGGCGATTGCCAACGCGCCATTGCGGGAAAAGAATTCCGTAAACGGACAAATCACCGCGCCGATAAACCAGGCTATGACGCTGCGCAATCCCGGTGATAAATGTTGCGAACGGGCAATAAAATCGACAACACGTTGTTCCTGTTGCCAGGTTTCTTTGATACTTTGACGCTCCGGTTCCGGTATCAAGGCCGTGGTGACAACGCCTAACACCATACATACCACCATTAACAGATACGCCGTATGCCATGAGTAGAACTCCGCGGCATATAAAGCACCTGCACCCGCCACAATCATACCTAGTCGATAACCGATCTGATAAGTCGCGGCCATCGCAGCCTGCCAATCCACCGGCGCCGCTTCGATACGCCAGGCGTCAATACTGATGTCCTGGGTTGCAGACGAAAAAGCCACTAACAAAGCCGATAACACCAATACACGAAGCTGTGTAGCCGGATCGGATTGTGCCATCAGCGATAATCCGGTAATCACGCCGATTTGCGCGAGCAACATCCAACTACGGCGGTGGCCGAGCAAATGAGTTAAAAACGGCAGACGCATTCTGTCTACCAATGGCGCCCAGGCGAACTTGAATCCGTAAAACAAGGTCACCCACGACACCAGACCGATGGTACTGCGCTCGATACCCGCTTCTCGCAGCCACGCAGACAAAGTGCCAAACACTAGGAATAACGGCAGACCGGCCGAAAACCCAAGAAACAACATAGCAATGACCCGTGGCCTTGTATACAACAACCAAGCATCGCGCCAAGACTGCGTCTGCGCGTCAGATATCATGGTTGTAATCGATAGTCAACGGTGCGTGATCAGAAAAACGTTCATCCTTATAAATGCTGACCGCCTTGGCGGATTGCGCGATTTTTGGCGTGGCTATCTGCAAATCCAAACGCCAGCCGACATTCTTTGCCCAGGCTTGACCGCGATTGGACCACCAAGTGTATTGTTCTTCGCGCTGATCGACAGTCCTAAAAACATCGACATAACCGGCGTCATCGTATAACCAATCCAGCCATGCCCGCTCTTGCGGCAAAAAGCCGGAGTTTTTTTGATTCGAGCGCCAGTTTTTTAAGTCGATATTCTTGTGCGCAATATTCCAATCGCCACAAAAAATAAATTCACGCCGTTTGCGCCGGCAACTTTTAAAAAATGGTTTCAAGCGTTCAAGATACCCAAGCTTGATGTCTAGCCGTTCCTGACTGCTGGTGCCGGACGGAATATAAATCGACACCACGCTTAGCTTGCCGAAATCCGCCTGGATATAACGGCCTTCGGCATCGAAATCTGCCCACCCGATGCCATCGATAACTTTATCGGGTTCATGTCGTGTATAGATACCCACACCGCTGTAGCCTTTCTTCTCCGCCGTATGAAAATACTCGTGGTAGTCTTTCGGATAAAACACATCGTCGGTCAATTGATCTTTTTGTGCTTTAAGCTCTTGCAGACAAACAACATCCGCGTTCTGTTTTCGCAACCAGTCGTAAAAACCCTTACGTGCCGCGGACCGAATACCATTCAAATTAGCCGTTATAATACGCATGTGTCAGTTAACCCTGGATGAATAGCGCAGTAGTGTACTCGAGAAGTCTTTGAAATCAGTATAAGAACGCGTCAGTTTGAAGGCATACCAACAAGACTTCCTCAAATTCGCCATTGACACCGGCGTGCTGCGTTTTGGCAGTTTTACACTCAAGTCAGGCCGTGCCAGCCCTTACTTCTACAACGCCGGATTATTCAACGATGGCCAATCCCTCGCCCGGCTGGGGCGTTACTACGCACAAACGCTGTTAGACAATGTACGCGGCGAATACATGTTGTTCGGCCCAGCTTACAAGGGTATCCCCCTGGTCAGCGCATGCGCCATGGCCCTGGCCGAGCACTATTCAACCAATGTCCCGTATGCTTTTAACCGTAAGGAAGCTAAAGATCATGGCGAGGGTGGCGAATTGGTCGGCGCACCACTAGCGGACCGGATCGTGATCATCGACGACGTGATCACGGCAGGTTTGTCAATCGGGCAATCGGTTGACATCATCAAGACCGCCGGAGCGGAGCCCGCCGCGGTCGTCATTGCCCTGGACCGGCAGGAGAAAACCGTTGAAGGCGAAAAGTCCGCGGTCGCGGAAGTCGAACAGCAATATGGCATACCGGTATACGCCATTGCGACTTTAAATACATTGATTCAATATTTGTCCGACGAATCAAATTACCGGGATGAACTCGAATCCATACAGAACTACCGCAAACAATATGGCGTTTAAGCTCAAACGCATTTTTGTACTTACAGTGGCCGCATGCGTCTGGTCAATTTGTTCATTATCTAACAATAATACATACGCTGACGACCGGCAGGCTTACTTGGAAGCAAAACGCGCGCTGAGTTCAAACGAACTCGCTACATTTCAAAGCGAGTTAAAGCGATTAGACAACGAATCGCTAAAACCATTTCTGGAATATGAATATCTTCGCACCCGGCTTGATACAACGGATTCGCGAATCATAGAACGTTTTTTGGCGAGCAATGCCGACGCGGTAGTTTCGCGCTTATTACGCCGTAAATGGTTGCGACATCTAGCCGACGAGAAACAATGGAAGACTTTTTTGCAAGTCTACGATGATGTTGGCGACACAGAACTCGAGTGCCATTACTTAAGATTGCTCATGTCCGGCCATGGGATCGATAACGAATTAGATCGAGCGATCGAATCGATTTGGTTGTATCCTAAAAGTTTGCCCGACGCCTGCGATCCCGTGTTCGCCGCATGGAAGGCGGACGGATTGATTAGTGCCGATAGGGTTTGGGCGCGTATTGAACTAGCCATGGAGGCCCGCCAACCGGGTATGGCACGCTATCTGAGCCGGACTTACCTCGAACCAGCCGAGCAACAATGGGTGAACCGATGGATTAGTGCGCATGAAAATCCTGTCAATGCGCTAACAAATGTGTCTTACAACATTAATTCACAACACGCGCAAGGAATCTTGTTACACGGCATCAATCGGCTCGCCCGGACAAATCCGATGTCCGCATTTCGAACCTGGGATGCTTTGACGCGGCGTCACTCGTTGCCTTCACAAATTGAACAACAGGGTTTTGGTCATGCGGCCATGTATGCGGCGCTGGACAGTCTGCCGAACGCTTATGACTGGTTTCCACCGTCCGCAATAGAATCCCTCACCCCTTCCATGCGTGCATGGCGTGTACGCGCAGCCCTGAGTAATCGGGACTGGAACAGCGCGCTAATCGCGCTCAATCACATGACTGGCGAGGAGCAACAAGAACCGAATTGGCGCTACTGGAAAGCCCGCGCACTGGAACAAACCGGGAAACAAACTGACGCAAAACATATCTATGGGGAACTCGCTGCTATTCGCAATTACTACGGATTTCTCGCGGCAGACCGGATAAACACGGGCTATGCCATGACGCATCGCCCCATGCCCGTGGATACTGACAAACTTCAAGCGCTTGCCAAGCGGCGTGGTATGCAAATGGCTTTGGGCTTATTTACCGTGGGCGATATGGAAATGGCGCGCCGCCAATGGCGCTGGTATTTGTCCGATGCGAACGCCACGACACTACGTCATGCAACTGTGTTGGCGTTTGATGCGGGTTGGCATGGTCAAGCTATCATCACGGCGGCACAATCCAAATTTACCGACGATCTCAACATCCGATTTCCATTACTGTACGAAAACGACATCCACCAAAACGCACAACGCAATGACATTGATCCAGCCTGGATTTATGGCATTGTCCGTCAGGAAAGCGCGTTTATTACTGATGCACAATCCGGGGTCGGCGCTCTGGGTTTGATGCAACTCATGCCGGCCACGGCGCGGCGGGTCGGCCGCGAATTGGGATTAAACATTAAATCCCGTGCTTCTATCGTTAACACCCGAAACAACATCGCCATTGGAACCCGTTATTTACGTTCTCTGATCAATCGTTACAAGGGCAATCAGGCCTTGGCCAGCGCCGCCTATAATGCTGGTGAACGACGTGCGGATCGCTGGCGTCCCCGGCAAGGTTCTATCGATGCGGATATCTGGGTAGAAACCATTCCGTTTAAGGAAACACGCAATTTTGTAAAGAATGTGCTGGCTTACGCCACGGTTTACAATAATCGGTTAGGTGGCGACATGGTGCGACTAAACACACGTATGCCGACGGTGGCGACAAATTCCTTAGCGCAAAACCAGGGTTAAACGCTTATGACAAAGAAAACAATATGTATAGTCGGTGGCACCGGCTTTGTCGGGCACCATCTCGCCCGGCGCCTGCATAAACTAGGCTACAAAACCGTTATTCCCAGCCGCCATCGCGAACGGAAAAAATCGTTACTGATCTTACCTAGCGTTTCTATTGTTAATGGCGATGTTTATGAGCAGGCATTCCTGGAATCCGTATTCAATGATTGCGATGTAGTAGTTAATCTTGTTGGCATACTTAATGAAAGCGGCAAAGATGGGAAAGGATTCGAACGCGCCCATATTGAATTAACCAAGACCATTGTTACTGCGGCCAAAAAAACCGGTGTAAAACGTTACTTACACATGAGTGCCCTCAATGCGCATCCGGACGGTCCCAGTCATTATTTACGCACTAAGGGTATCGCGGAAAACTTCGTGCACGAGTCGGCGACCGAATTGGCCGCGACCAGCTTTCGTCCTTCCGTCATTTTTGGTGCAGACGATAGTTTTACCAACCGTTTTGCGGATTTGTTGCGGCACGTACCCGCGGTGTTTCCGCTCGCTTGCCCGAATGCCAGATTTCAACCGGTATTTATTGAAGACGTTGTGACCGCATTTGCCGACTCGATAAATGCCCCACAGACAATCAGACAACGCTATGACTTATGCGGCCCGAAAGTGTATACGCTTCAGGAAATTGTCGAATATTTAGTGCGGTTGATGGGTATACGACGAAAGATTTTACGGCTTAACGATAAGATGGCGCGATTGCAAGCGAAGACGGTGCAACTCGCACCAGGCAAACCTTTTACTATGGATAATTATCACTCTTTGCAAGTCGATTCGGTTTGCGATTGTCCATTTCCACCGGTCTTTGGAGTGCGGCCTAAATCCATGGAAGAGATTGTTCCGGGATATCTAAGTGCGCGCAGGGGAGGGACACTCGACACTTTTAGACAACAGGCATCGCGTTAAAACCTGTTATGCGCTGTGTGCGGGCTGAGTGCTTAACGCCAATTTGGTCATATCGTCTAACCTGGCGGCACGATCATCGGGTTTCAGTTTTGCCAACCGTTTTACCTCTCCATAAAACGCCGTTAAATCACCTTCGTTTTCTTCGAGCAATGCCGTGAAAGCGGGTACCCAATCATAGTAGGCTGCGAAGGGAATCATGTAAGCGTTATTCCAAGGTTTAGCAAACCAACTATCGAAGCGCGACGGACCCTGCCAGTCAGCGCGCATTGTCTGATACGCCTGTTTTAACTCCGTCAAAGTCCGGGTTTTTTGTTGTCGTTTCTGATCGGCAGAGATGTCGGATTCGTAAAGCGTTTTTAACAGGTCACGATAGTCCAGTATTAACCCAATCACTTCCTCCTCACGGCGTTGATCCTGTACATAAGCATGGTAACCTTCCGCGTCCCCGGCGGCTTGCAACCAACGACGCATGCCTTCTAACTCCACCGCCGTGGCGAATGATTCATTAAACGTGGTATCACCTTTGACAAATACCACTTGATGAGCCAGCTCGTGAAATATCAAACCGGCGAGATTGACATCGGAATAGTTGATAACCGTATTCAACAATGGATCATTAAACCAACCGAGTGTCGAATACGCCGGCACACCACCGACAAAAATATCGAATCCACCCTTCTCCAATTTAGCGCCAAACGACTTAGCCTTGGCGTAACTGAAATAACCCCGATAAGCCACGCAGCCCACAACTGGGAAACACCATTGTGCCGGTGTGACCGATAATTCAGGAGCAGCGAATACATTCCATACGACTTTGTCGCGTTTTATATCTGCATAGCGTTTGTAACTTTTATTGTCGGGAAGACCGAGCTCATTGCTGGCGAAAGCACGCATAGCTTGTACCCGCACGAGTTTTTGTTTTAGCTCCGCGTCCGTACTATCATCGTTCACCAGTTTTTTTATGGAACGGCTTTTGCTGACCACATTCAACTGGCCAACCGCCGATTGAAAATAGTAACAACCGGAAAGCATACTGACTGCAATTAAAATGACAATGACACGTCCCAAGCGGCGTATCACACTATAAACCATGGCTGACCCCGCGGATAGCCTCGACTGTTATCTTGTCGGCGGTGCCGTTCGCGACCAACTACTGGGGCTCGATGTGACCGAGCGCGATTGGGTCGTTGTAGGCGCCACCCCCCGAATCATGATTGAACTTGGTTTCGGGGCTGTTGGCAAGGATTTTCCGGTCTTTTTACATCCTTTAACAAATGAAGAATATGCCCTGGCCCGCATGGAGCGTAAAACCGGTCCCGGTTATCGCGGATTTAGCGTACATAGTACGCCGGGCGTGACTCTGCAAGAGGATTTGCTACGCCGGGATTTGACCATCAACGCCATGGCGCGGGACCGCGACGGGATGCTGATCGATCCTCACGGCGGACAAGCGGATATTGAACAAAGAATCTTACGTCATGTGTCACCGGCATTTACCGAAGACCCGGTGCGTGTATTGCGTGTCGCGCGTTTTGCCGCTCGTTTCGCAACACAAGGATTTACCATCGCGCCTGAGACTATGGAGTTAATGCGGTCGATAGTCAATTCCGGCGAAGCGGACGCGTTAGTGGCCGAACGCGTGTGGGCGGAGCTACACCGCGCTTTGTTGACCAAAACACCATCACGATTCATCGAAATATTACGCAAGTGCAACGCCCTGGCGCGTGTCTTTTCTGAAATCGATGCGCTATTCGGGGTGCCACAACCTGAGCGCTATCATCCGGAAATCGACACCGGCGTTCATACTTTGATGGTGTTGGACCAAGCCACGCGGTTAAGCGACGACGCGAAGGTGCGTTACGCCGCACTGGTGCACGATCTCGGCAAAGCACTCACACCAAAAGACCAATGGCCAAAACATATTGGCCACGAAAAAACGGGGTTGGAGGCCATTAAAGCGATGGGAGAACGTTTACGGGTGCCCAAAGACTACACAACACTAGCATTAAAAGTATGTCGTTTTCATTTAAAGATGAATCGTTTGTCTGAGTTAAAAGCCGACACTGTTTTGAAACTACTGGAAGAGCTGGATACATTTCGCAATGCAAAAATGCTTGAACAGTTCGCGCTTGCCTGCGAAGCCGATGCCCGTGGACGCGAAGGGAAATCCGGAATCGATTATCCGTTTGGCGACCTTTTGAAAAAATACCATGCGGCGGCAAACAGTGTGGACATCAGCGATGTGGTCGCACAGACCTCCGATGGTGCAGTCATCGGCGCCAAGCTACGTGGGCGCCGGCTAATCGCTATTACCGAAGTAAAGAAAAATGAAAGGGCTACGTTACAAAGACAACTCAATAAATAGGTAAATTGTTGTCAACTTACCGAACTGGATTCCGTTAAGCCGTACACGTTTCGCTCTAACCTTACAGCTTTTATTTTGGATACCTTAAATTGTGCGCGTAATCCATGTACTAAACTTCTCTACCTTTTCTCTTTGCGTTCGAGCAAACCGACGACTGCGCGTGTTGTGAAGGATTAAGCTCGCGTAGGGGCAGGCCCTGGACGGCGTGCGTTGACCTCCAGGCAACAGGGATGTGCCTGTAGGGCAACCCCCAAACAACACCGCACCAAGGAGGGAACAGTTAGGTTGTTTTGTACCAAAACAACCTAACGGTGTAGCGAGCGCGAAAGATGGCTTTGGTGACTTTTGCCGAAACAAAAGTCACTCGCCGTAAAGGCGAAATGAGTTTTTAAAAGTATTAGTTAATCCAACTTTGTCCGGTGTGCAAAAATATTAATAATCACTAAAAGAAAGACTAGATTATTTAGTAGAACATAACCAACAGCACTAACCCCAACACCACACGATAAATCACAAACGGTAACAACGAGAAGCGACGCAAATACTTTAGGAACCAATGAATACATGCGTAAGCGGTAATCATTGACGCAACCAAACCGATTACCATTGCACTCCACTCGACTTGGGCCGGTGAACGCATCAATTCCATCGCTTTCCAACCGCCGGCTAGACAAATGACAGGCACCGCCATTAAGAATGAAAACCGCGCCGCCGCTTCCCTTGTCAGACCTAGCACTAATCCCGCAGTAATCGTTATTCCGGAACGCGATGTTCCGGGTATCAATGCAATCGCCTGCGCACAACCGATTAACAATGCGTCACGCCAGTTCATATCAGCTACTTCACGTGTGCGCCGGCTAGTGCTGTCCGCCCACCACAACACTAATCCAAAAAAAATGAGAGCGATGGCAACACTGATGGGATTACGCAACAACGATTCGATAATGTCATTTAGTGTGAGAGCGACTATTCCAGCGGGAACAGTGGCGACCGCAAGCCAGGTTACCAAGCCCAGGTGGATACTGGATTCATCAAGATGCCGGTTGTTAACCGCGTGGAATAGCGCACGAAAGTCATCGCGAAAATAACCGACGATGGCCAACATGCTGCCGACGTGCACGGCGACATCGAATGACAAACCTTGATCGTCCCAACCCAGCACATTCGGCACCAACACCAGATGACCGGAACTGGAGATGGGTAAAAATTCCGTGATACCTTGCACGAAAGCAAGGAAAACGGCCTGCCACCAATCCATTATAATCGTGCCCGGTGATCGGACATGGCAAATCCTTGCAACGACTCGTCAATCCCACGGCCAAGCGCTAACACTTTAAATAATTCCCCCATTTCAGACGGTAAGGTTAGTTTTTTTATTTCTGTTGTTTGGGTGATATGCGCTTTCACATCATTTGCCGGCGATTCGACTAAATCCAAAATACCGAGAGCCATCAGAAACGCCGCTTGCTGGGTGTAGCCCACCACCCTAAGCCCCGCATCCACCGCGGTTTCCGCCAAAGTAGTAAAGTCGATATGTGCGGTGATGTCCTGCAAGCCAATGTTAATAAATGGATTCGTGTGTGCGCGGTGTCGGTAATGACATATCAAAGAGCCTCGAGAACGATCCGGATGATAAAACTCTCTGCGTGGGAATCCGTAATCAATAATGAATATGATACCTTTGCCCATACAGTCAGCAATGGTCTTGATCCAGGCGGTCGCATAGTGATTGACCTCGGATTCGTATCCGGGCGCCAGATTCAACGAGCGAAGCGCAGCCGTGTTCGGAATAATTGAACCTCGAGTTAGTGGAGTATAGCGACCAACAAAACAATTTCCCTCGCATACCACTTTCATTTCTTCGTAACCGTGCTCACCCACGCGAAAACGTATCACAGGCATGGCATCCAACACCTCGTTCGCAACCACCACACCATCAAAATGCGTGGGCAATGCATCAACCCATAAAACACAGTGAGCGATTCGCGGAATTTCGTTGTTCAGGTAGGCTTGTTGTCGTTGCCGAAGTTCGGGGCTCACCTCTAGAATAAGGTAACGTTTAGGCAAACAATCTTGCCTCGCCAATTCACGTAGAATCTGCGCAGCCAGTGTGCCGTTGCCTGCACCGAATTCCAGGATATCGCCACCCGTAATAGCCAAGACTTGCTGGCATTGTCGTGCGATACAACGCCCAAACAAATCGCCCATTTCCGGCGCGGTAATAAAATCACCCTCTTCTCCAAACTTTCGCATCCCTGACACGTAGTAACCCAAACCGGGTTGGTACAAAGCCATGTGCATGAACTCGTCGAACCCGATTTGCCCGCCACTCGCTTCCATCCGGCTCCTGATAACCCGACACAATTGGTGGCTGTGACGGGCCGCATCGGTATTGGGCGCCGGTAGTCCAGGATCTGTCAAAAATTGCTGAGCGGAACTTAAATCCAACATCAGGAGTATAATGAACGAACTAAAATATGCAGGGGGGGCGGCAATGATGCCCGTTACGCGCACAAACGACAAGTCAAAACATGGTGTCTGATCTTGCGGACAAAGTGGCACTTGTCACTGGTGGTGCACGACGCATCGGGGCCAGCATCGTGCGTATTTTGCATGCCCAAGGCATGCGTGTGGTGGTGCATTACCGTGGTTCGGCGGACGCTGCACACTTGTTACAAAAAGAATTGAACCAGATACGCTCTGATTCGATCATGCTGGTGCGTGGCGACTTAAACGACATTGCCAAAGTAAAACATCTAGTGCGTGAGACAGTGGAACAATGCAAGCGGCTGGACGTATTAGTGAACAACGCATCCATGTTTACGGAACAAGCGCTGGAAAATGCCTCGGAAAAAGATTGGGATCAACTGTTCACGACCAATGCGAAGGTGCCTTTTTTTCTCAGCCAGGCGGCGGCGGAGCCGTTGAAACAGAGTAACGGTTGCATCGTTAATATCGCGGACATCTATGCGGAAAGACCACTCGTTCGCCACGCCATTTACTGCGCGACTAAAGCAGCATTGTTATCGCTGACGCGTTCACTGGCCATTGAACTCGGGCCGGAGGCAAGGGTTAATGCCATCGCCCCCGGCGCTATTTTGTGGCCGGAAACCAATAGCGATGAAGTGACGCAACAACGCATCGTGTCCCGAACACCGCTTAAACGCTCCGGTTCGGCAGATGATATCGCGCGTGCTGTGTTGTATCTTGTAAAAGACGCTTCATTTGTGAGCGGTGAACTCATTCGAATCGATGGGGGTCGTTCAGTGGTGCCATGAAAATCATCGAATACTTGTTGTTTCTAAGCGTTATTTTTTGCGGCACGTCCGTTCTGGCCCAAGGCGTGTACAAGTGGGTAGACGAGAACGGACAAATCCACTATTCCGACCAACCCATAGACGATCAGGCGGAGGCGTTGTCAATTCAAGTATTGTCTCTGGAAACGGCTAGTGAAATCCAGGACCAAGATGTTGTCAGTGTGACCGGTGGCGGAGTCAAAATCTATACGGCAACTTGGTGTACCTGGTGCGAACACGCTAAAACCTATATGCGATCGAAGGGTATCGCATTTAACGAATACGACGTGGAAAACAGTGTTATTGGTAGACAAGAATACAAACGTTTAAAAGGTAAGGGTGTACCGATTATCTTGGTCGGTAATCAACGTATGGATGGATTCAGTCCCGATCGATTGGATCAAATGTTAGCCAATCGATAATGGTATTTGACAGTGACGCTGCGTTTCACGTGCTCCGAATGCAACTCAACATTCAATTTTCTAATTACTGTTCGATTCTAACTTTGTTAGCTTCCCTCTGGTTGGCCGCTGCACAAGCAGATGAATTGCAATTCCTGTTGAGCGAGAAAGTTGATTTGTTGTCCGAACAGGACAATGCCATGTTTAGCGATATGGTGGAACTTGCATTGGATAGCCAACCGGACGGTTACATCTTGAGTTGGGGGAACCCCGAGAGCGGTGCGAACGGTACCTTGCAGATAGTCAGCACCGATAATGACTCTGAGGAATACTGCCGACGTATCGCGCTAGTGCGTCATGCCAAAGGCTTTACCGAACAATCGTCGATGCGATTTTGCCGCCAAGCGGACAATACCTGGACAAAGAAATCGCCCTAAGCAACTAGAACCTATCGCAAATTAGGCGAGCGATGCTCAGACGAGGCGAAAACGCTCGAAAATGCGGAGCGTATATGAGAATACATAAACATTTTGAGGGTGTTTTTAACGACGTATCAGCGAGGTGTAGATATTTTGAGATAGGTTCTAGAATACGTCTTCCAGTTGCGCCCGTAGCCAGCGATCTTCTTTATACTCCTCGATACGTCGCCACGCCGGTGCAATGCTGCGCCCGACGGTGTCTGAATTAGAAGGATCGGTAAGATCGGCGAGTTTTTCTGCCCACTCGTCTACGTCGAATTCCTCAATATCTGAGTAATTATCCGGTTCGGTTCGTCGTTTCCCCATAATTTTAAAACCTCGTAATCAATCAACTGCGGTCTTATCTAAACCCGCCGACACAGTAATGCTTTGCTGACTCCTTTCGTCTTCACTCCCGGAGACGGCTATTCAACCAAAACACTCATCATTGGACGCGGAATTTGGGGTGAATATCGCCGATTTTCAAACGAAATTTTTTGTTGCTTGTCAATCAAAAAACCGATAGATAAACCTTTTTTCGCAGCGATATGATCGATGGACATCAATCAAGCCAGGACATTTTTGGAGGTGTTGGCGACGGGCAGCTTTGTAACCGCGGCCAAACGCTTGCACGTAACACAGTCTACGGTGAGCGCCCGTATTCGCACGCTTGAGGAGGAACTGGGGCAAACTCTGTTTATTCGTGGCAAAACCGGTGCGGACCCAACCCCCATCGGTGTTCAATTCGAACGTTATGCGACTACACTAGTTCGCGCGTGGCAACAGGCCCGGCACGACCTCGCGCATCCCGCCACGTACTCCACCGTGGTATCTATCGGTGGTGAGACCAGTCTGTGGGATCAACTATTGTTGGAGTGGCTTTCATGGATGAAGAACAACGAACCCGAAATCGCGATCCGCGCCCACCGCGGCACGCCGGCGTTACTCATCGACCAGGTATCTAATGGCACACTTGATATTGCGGTCACGTACACGCCACAACAACGGCCCAACCTGGTGGTGGAAAAGTTGTTCGAAAGTGAATTGATACTGGTAGCCAACGAAAAATTGGCGGCTCAAATTTCAGCAAAAGACTATGTCTATGTGAACTGGGGTGCGGAATTCGACGCATTTCACCATGCCACGCATCAAGAACTGTCGACGCCGCATCTGTATGTCGATTCCAGTTTTATTGGACTGCAATATGTTTTGGAAAACGCTGGTGCCGGTTATTTCCCCGAACGCATCGTGCGTGGCCCGCTGGGTACCGGTGAACTTCAGCAGATTTCAGGTACCGGATTTAATTTGAACGCTTTCGTGGTATACGCCAAAAACACTGAGAACGATGCGCTCAACGCGGCCGTCGCTGCATTGAAGTATTTGGGCAGTCCAAAGGAATACAGCAAATAGTTACATCGACTTGGGCAAGAACCGCGCGAACAGAGCAAAACTTGCAATCATTAAGCCAACGATAACAAACGCGGCGTTCAAATCGGCGAAAGTCAGAATTAAGGCAAAAATGGCCGGCGTTAATAGTTCTGAAAAATCCATATAAGTCCGGAAAACGGTTGTCATCGCCGGACGTTCCCAAACCCGCACGGAGCGCATAAACGGAATATTGCCGACCGCATCCAGAGCCACACAAGCGAGACTGCCAATCAACAACAACGTGGCTACGAAAAGCGGCGCACCGGCAACCAACCCTGAAGCCGATGTTGCCAAACCACAACCAACAAATGCCCACACAATGACTTTGCGCAAACCGTGGTCTCTTGCAAAATGCCCGAACAGCGGAGTCAGTAGAAGCATGGCGTTGCCGGCGGATACAATAATGCTACCCATCAACTCACCCTTACCCGCGGTTACCATGTACAGGGGGGTATAAATAAAAAAGAACACCCACCAAGACGAACGCCCGAACGTAATCCACCAAGCCAAACGCAGACGGGGCTGTCGCATAAACCGATTGATGTTTTTTAGAGGATTGGGCGATCCTCGCTTACCGTCCGTGATAACGGGATCGTCGCCTAACCGTAAAAACCAAAACGCAATCAGAAGCAAAGCCGCGGAGACCGCACTGGTAAAAAAAGGCCAGGCGTTTCCAAACTCAGTATAAAGATATACCCCAATCGACGGACCTAGTGTCCACGCCAGCGCAGCCACCTGCAACCGAAACGGCTCTGAACGAGTCAGGTCGCGTTTTTTAATGTACTGCATGATGTAAAGACTAGTGGTGATATTAAGACATGCCGTTCCAAATACGCGGATCAACATCCCCAAGGCTTGCCCGGTAACGGTTGCTGTCGCGAAAGCAAATGCCGCGACTACTAGCGCCACCGTACCGAGGGTGTACACCCATCGGCGTCCTATGTGATTAACCAACAGAGGTATGGTCAAACTAGTCGCAAGACCGACAATTCCAACCGCCGAATAAAGCACGCTGACGTCACGCGTGTGGTGGAGCAATTCGAGTGCCTGTAATGCGATCACTGTTGCCAGCAAAGCCCTGGTCATGGACTCCAGAGCGAATAACAGCGCGAATGATTTAATTCCAGGGCGTGCAATGTTGTGCAGTCCCACCGGATAGCGAACATGCATGGCAGTCCCCTATTCTTTTAATGTCAGGATTTCAAACCACCTTCATACGAACGATTCATGTACCCGAAAATACACTCGGCACACGCAGAGTTTCGAGTTGCGAACGCGCGGAATGTATATTCGTGCCGCACCTGTGGGCAAGCTAAATTTGATGAAACTTGTCTAAAAATTCCCGCGGCTTTCCTAGCGCGAGATTACATCGTCATTAACCGGATTCGACTAAACTGATGTAACGCCCGTCAACCAAGAGACAGTGGGACTCACTTGCATATGAAGCAACCACCGTATAATGTCTGGTTAAAAACTATGTTCAGCCGGACATGTTCGCTAACAAACATTAGACAAGACCAATGAGTCCCGAAATTAGAAAATTCGTCAATTACGAGGAGGAAACGCACATCGAAGGCGGCAAGACCGTACCAATCCCATTACATTTGTTTGCTGTTGCGGCAGTTATAAAAAACCCCTGGGCTGGCCGCGGATTTGTGCAAAATCTTAAACCCGAGATTCAGGCTTTTGGACCGATTCTCGGCGAAGAAATGACAAAACGGATAGTAGCATTGGCCGGTTCAGGCGATGTTATCGAAGGCTATGGTAAAGCGGCGATTGTGGGACTATCCGGTGAAATCGAACATGCATCCGGACTCATCCATACACTGAGGTTCGGAAATTTTTATCGCGAAGCCGTCGGCGCGAAAAGCTATCTCAGTTTTACCAACATTCGCGGCCCGGCCAATACACCCATCATGATCCCCTTGATGGATAAAAACGACGCCGGACGGCGCTCGCATTACCTGACTATCCAGTTCTCAATCAGCGATGCGCCTGCCGCCGACGAGATACTTATTGCACTCGGTGGCTCTAACGGCGGCCGACCCCACCATCGTATCGGTGACCGCTACCAAGATTTGAAGGATCTGGGTCATGATCTAGATAATCCTGCTGGCGTCTAACATCCTTTTATTCGGCATTCGACGCAACACGTTGCACCGTGACGATCACGCTTTTAATTTTTCTTGTGGGTGGGACGCCCTCGCCGCGATAGATAAGTCGTCGGCTCTCGACTGTCACCGCCCAGAAAACATCTATGATCGGAGTACTGACAGCTGAAAACTGGTCACAGTAAATCTATTTAAGCCGCGAGGCGCTTGTCTTAATAAGAGAACGGTTCCACTCACGTGCAATCGAAACATTCCTAACCCTTGTCGCTCCGTTCGATAATTACACCGACGTCACCCGCACTCCGCACCGCACCAAATTTATTAATGCGTACACGGCACCAGGGGATTTTGAATTCATCAAGCAACTTTTCGGCAATATGTTCAGCTAGTGTCTCGACAAGTTGATATTCGGACTGTTCTACAAATGATTGCACTGATTTTGCAACGTCTTTATAACTGAGTGTATCTTTTAGGTCATCGGTCGACGCGGATTTTCGAATATCCGTTGCCATATCCAAATCGATGGTTAATGTTTGACGAATGCGCCGTTCCCATTCCCACACGCCGATCACGCAATCGACTTTCAAATCGTGCAAATAAATGATATCCACGGTTCACCCTGTTATGCTTAATGGCTGCACAACTATAACCAATCGAAGCGAAGGTGTCTTGACTCGACAACTGTGACCAAACTTTAATTGATTAATCTATTACTACCGCTTGCTGCCTATCTCATTGGGTCCGTATCTTCGGCCGTTATAGTTTCCCGTGTTATGGGCCTGCCCGATCCACGCACCATGGGTTCAAAAAATCCCGGCGCCACCAATGTCTTGCGTACAGGAAACAAACTGGCAGCGGCACTGACATTGATCGGCGATGTGTTGAAAGGTGTGGTGGCCGTATTATTAGCCCGCACGCTTACCGACCAAACTTGGATTATCGCAGCATGTGGTCTGGTCGTGTTTCTTGGTCACTTGTATCCTGTATTTTTGAAATTTCGTGGCGGCAAAGGTGTCGCTACCGGTCTGGGTGTCTATCTAACTTTGAACCCTGTGCTGGGATTGCTGGGCGTAGTCACCTGGATTGTGGTTGCACTGGTGTCACGATTCTCATCCCTCGCGTCATTGCTAGCAGCTATTGCGATGCCTTTGTATGCATGGTTCTTGTTGCACAGCACGCCGGCTATGATGATGACCATTGTCATGGCGGCATTGGTGATTTGGCGGCATCGGGAAAATATTAAACGCATTCTAAGTGGAGAAGAGACGCGAATAAGATTGTCGCGCGGATAGTGTGTAAGTTGTTAGTTTTTAGTTGTTAGTCGTGCTAACAAAGGCGGGCATCCAGAAGCCGTTTTAGAGAAACCAAAAACTAACAACTAAAATCTACTCAATCGACGGCAAATCCATCAGCGACCAACGCGGAAAAACATCGAATCCCAAGTCGGTTCTAGCGTCTCCACTCAAACGAACCGAGCCTGTATAGGCGATCATGGCACCGTTGTCGGTGCAAAACTCGGGACGAGGGTAAAAAACGTCCACGCTTTCTTCGTTGCCTAGACCGGTCAAACTTTTTCTTAGTTCCAAGTTCGCACTGACGCCACCCGATACCACCAGCGTATCGCGGCCAGTTTCTTGCATGGCACGACGGCACTTAATCGTTAACGTATCAACAACGGCTTCTTGAAATGCAGCGGCAATATCCGCGATTGTCTGTTCGTTGAGCTTTTCGTGTTGTTGTATGGTTGTGATCACCGCTGTCTTTAAACCGCTAAAACTAAAATCCAGTCCCGGCCGGTCAGTCATCGGCCGTGGCAATTTAAACCGGCTCGGGTCACCCTGTTCGGCAACACCGGAAATTGCCGGACCACCTGGATAACCTAGACCAAGGGCTTTAGCGGTTTTATCGAACGCTTCGCCCACGGCATCATCCAATGACTCGCCCATTAGCCGGTATTGTCCAACACCTTCAACATCCACTAACATCGTGTGCCCCCCGGAAACCAGCAGTGCAACAAAAGGGAATTCAGGTGAGGGTGTTTCCAACATCGGCGCCAACAAATGTCCCTCCATGTGATGCACGCCTAGCGCGGGAACGCCCCAAGCATAGGCTAGACTGTGTCCGATGGACGCGCCCACCAACAAAGCACCGGTTAGTCCAGGCCCCGCAGTGTAGGCTACCGCATCGATTTCATTTGCGCTGGATTGGCTCTCCCGCATTACCTCTCGTATTAACGGCAGCGCGGTTCGAATATGGTCGCGCGCGGCCAGCTCGGGCACCACGCCTCCATATAGTTGATGCAATTCGACCTGGGATGCCAGACGGTGCGCCAATAAACCCTGTTCGGTATCAAAAATAGCGATACCGGTGTCATCGCACGAGGTTTCTATGCCTAAAACACGCGTTTTCATAGGCGGAAAACCGTAAAAACCGGTACGAAAGTGTACTTTGACGCGGCTTGTCTATAGAATTGCGCCCCCATTATTTAATTACCCTTACAGAATTCAAGTTTTTCAAGGAGTTACGCATATATGCCCAGTGTCCGTATCCGCCAAGACGAACCGTTTGATGTCATACTAAGGCGTTTTCGCCGGTCTTGTGAGAAAGCAGGCATTTTTACAGAAGTTCGCCGACGCGAGTACTACGAAAAACCTACCACCGTCCGCAAACGCAAAGGTGCCGCAGCCGAAAAACGCGAAGCTAAACGCGTCTCCCGTCAACGCGCACGCCGTCAACGATTGTACTAGCACATAGCTGTCAGCAGCCAACCTCTAAATACCGAAATTCGGACTATCGAGATTTTAAGTTAGTTTTTGACTGAAGTCGGCCGCCGACAACGGTATCCGATCTCGTGTACTAAAACCCTCGACCTCACCAATCGTAATCCCTAGTTACTAAAGGCCTTGTCACTCAAATCCCAAATCCAGCAAGACATGAAAGACGCTATGCGTGCCAAGGATACGGTTTCATTGGAGTCGATTCGCATGTTGCGGGCCGCGATTCAACGCAGAGAAGTAGATAAACAAATTGAACTGGACGACAATGAGGTGCTGAACGTGATTGAAAAATCCATTAAACAATCACGCGACGCGGCCGATCAGTTTGTAAAAGGCCGACGACAAGATCTGGCGGATAAAGAAAATCAAAATATCGCAGTATTGCAGAAGTATATGCCGGAAGCTCTTGCTGAGAATGAAATCGCCACACTGATCGACCAGGCGTTGCAAGAAACAGGCGCCAGCACAATGAAAGATATGGGCAAAGTCATGGCCTGGCTAAAACCGAAGGTCCAGGGCCGGGCTGACATGGGCACTGTCAGCGCTCATATCAAGGAGCGACTCAGTTAATTTCGTTTGACCGGCGTTGAATACGGACGCCGTATCCACATGCAGTCATTTTAAGATAGGTTTGTATACACTATCGTCATGACTGGAAAAATCCCACAAACATTCATCGATGAAGTGTTGGCGCGTGTCGATATTGTTGACATCATCGACAGTCGGGTACCGCTCTCGAAAATGGGCAAGGACTTCAAAGCCCGTTGTCCATTTCATGATGAAAAAACGCCTTCGTTTACGGTCAGTCAGGCAAAACAGTTTTATCACTGCTTTGGTTGCGGGCAAAGCGGTACCGCCATCACCTTCCTGATGGAATTCGGCAACTTGTCGTTCCCGGAAGCCATCGAAGAGCTGGCTTCCCAAGCGGGTCTGGAAGTTCCCACTGAACCAGGCCAACCACGCTCAACCACCGCACCGAATCAAACCAAAGAGTTGTTGACGGTACTGTCAGATGCAAATCGCTACTACCAGCGGCAATTACGTGAACATGCCGATGCACAAACCGCTATTGATTACCTTAAACAACGTGGACTAAGTGGCGAGATCGCCGCATCTTTTAATCTTGGATTTGCGCCCGACAGTTGGGACGGACTTTTACGATCCATCGGCACTTCAGACGATAAACAAAAATCCATGGCAACCACTGGGCTATTGATTCGGAAAGATAAGGGTGGCTACTACGATCGTTTTCGCGGCCGTATCATCTTTCCCATCGAAGATCATCGCGGCCGGGTGGTTGGTTTCGGTGGACGCGTCCTAGGAGACGGTGAGCCAAAATACCTTAACTCGCCCGAAACACCGCTGTTTCACAAAGGCGGTGAATTGTACGGTTTATATCGCGCGCGCAAATCTATACGCGACTCGCAACACAGTATTGTAGTGGAAGGTTACATGGATGTCGTCGCCCTTGCGCAATCGGGCGTCGACAACGCGGTCGCGACTTTAGGCACGGCGACCACGGCGGCCCATTTGGAGCGATTGTTTCGCCTGGCGCCGGAAATTGTATTTTGTTTCGACGGTGACCGTGCTGGCCACGACGCTGCCTGGCGCGCTCTCGAAGTCGCCCTGCCGGCGTTACGAGATGGTTTTCAAATCGGATTTTTATTCTTAGAGGATGGAGAAGATCCCGATTCCACGGTGCGGGCGGAAGGCGCCGATGCTTTTAGAGAACGCATCAAGAACGCAATGCCCCTGCCCGATTTTTTCTTTAAACATCTAACAGCGCAAACTGATCTGAGGCGACCGGACGGCCGTGCGCGTCTTTTTCAGTTATGCAATCCATTAATAGAAAAGTTACCCAACGGGGTTTTGAGGAAATCAATGGAGGAACGACTGGCGACCAAAGCACGTATTAATACCGACGATCTGAGCGACGTTAGGTCCCAGCTACCACAATCCAACATCTCACAACGAACCAGGCCGCTCAAGCCGGCTAGGCCCACAACTTTATCTCCAGTTGCTCAGGCTATGGTCCTGTTGTTGCAACACCCGCGCGAGACACGAGGCCGGGGCGACGTTGAAAAACTGGCTGGACTGGATCAAGCAGGTGTGGATTTGTTAATTGAATTGATCGATTTGATCGACACCGAGCCGGAGCTGAACACCGCCGGTTTACTGGAGCGATTTCGGCACAGCCCACACCACACGCACCTTGAAAAACTGGCTGCCTGGAACCATTTAGTGCCTGACGATAACGTGGTTGAGGCCTTTGATCAGATATTGCACAAATTGATTGATAAACGCCTTGGCCAGGAAATTAAGGAACTACTTGCAAAATCTGAGCAATCCACCCTCTCCAAGCCTGATAAACAGCGGCTTTCAGAGTTGATTCGGCAACGAAAATTGTTAGGAAAACTCTAAAAATCACGTTATAATTAATTGTTTTGCCCGTCCAATTCAATGTAACCATTTTTGGGACCACTGCATGGAATCCGAAACCAAACAGTCTGAACTCAAACGGCTAATTCTCAAAGGCAAGGAACAAGGTTTTCTCACCTATCGTGAGATTAACGATCACTTGCCCGAAGATATGCATGACACCGACCAAATTGAGGCGGTGGTCAATATGATTAATGACATGGGCATCGAGGTATACGACAAGCCACCCGATCCCGATAGTCTCCTGCTGAAAACGGACAATCCTGACGACGAAGAAGTCGCCGAGGAAGCCGAGGCCGTTTTAACGACAGCGGTGGAAAGCGAATTTGGCCGCACCACTGATCCAGTGCGTATGTATATGCGGGAGATGGGTACGGTGGATTTGTTGACACGAAAAGATGAAATTGCATTGGCCAAACGTATCGAAGACGGTATTAGCCAAAGTGTCAATGCCATTGCGACTTGTCCGCTGGCAATTTACGAGATCATCAAACTAGCGGACCGTGTGGAAGCCGGTGACATGCGGTTGACCGATTTGCTGGTTGACTTCATCGATCCGGATGCCGAAGAAGAACCAATTCCTGTATCACCTGGTTTCTCCGCCGACGCTGAAAAGAAAGATGACGACGCTGAAGATGCAGACGATGATGAAGATGAAACAGTAGAGGACACCGGTCCCGATCCGGAAGAAGCATTTACACGTTTTGCCCGTATCCGTAAAGGTTATGCGTCGATGGGCCGGGCTATGGATAAGTACGGCATCGGTGCGAAGCAAATTGCCAAGCATCAAAAAAAACTCGCGCGTGAGTTTTTAGAGATTAAATTCGTACCGCGGCAAATTGATCACCTATCATACCTCGTGCGCGATGTTGTCGAGCAAGTGCGCGCGCGCGAAAAGTACATTGTCGATATTTGCGTGCATCAAGCGCGAGTACCACGAAAGACGTTTATGCAAGTTTTTGTTGGCAACGAAACCGATCCATCCTGGCCACAAAAACTCATCAAAACAGGTGAAGGCGATCCCGATCTATTAAAAGAAAAACTGGAAGACTTGGAGACAGCGCGACAAAAACTGTTGCAACTGGAAGCGAAGGTCGGTATGCCGATTTCCGAGCTAAAGGAAATCAACCGCCGCATGTCTATCGGTGAAGCCAAAGCACGACGTGCCAAAAAAGAAATGGTGGAAGCCAACCTGCGACTGGTGATCTCCATTGCCAAGAAATACACCAATCGTGGGTTGCAGTTTTTGGATCTTATCCAGGAAGGCAACATCGGTCTGATGAAAGCAGTAGATAAGTTCGAATACCGTCGTGGTTATAAGTTTTCGACCTATGCGACCTGGTGGATTCGCCAAGCAATTACACGTTCCATTGCAGATCAGGCACGCACCATTCGCATCCCCGTACACATGATTGAGACGATTAACAAACTCAATCGCGTGTCACGGCAAATCTTACAAGAAAAAGGACGCGAAGCGCTGCCTGAAGAACTGGCGGAACGCATGGAAATGCCGGAAGATAAAATTCGAAAAGTACTCAAGATCGCGAAAGAACCGATATCGATGGAAACACCGATTGGTGATGACGAAGATTCGCATCTCGGCGACTTTATCGAGGATAAAAACGTGGAAGCACCCCTGGACGCCGCTACTTCATCCGGACTCAGCGACGCGACACACAGCATTCTGGATACGCTGACACCACGCGAAGCCAAAGTGCTGCAGATGCGTTTTGGCATCGGTATGAACACCGATCACACACTCGAAGAAGTAGGTAAACAATTCGACGTCACTCGCGAACGCATACGTCAGATAGAAGCTAAAGCGTTGCGTAAGCTACGCCACCCTACGCGTTCGGAACACCTACGCAGCTTCCTCGAAAGCTAGAACGAGTCTGCATCCCCTGACCACGATCTTCGGGGGATGCCGGCTGTTTGAAGACAAGGTAACCTTCCGGCTATCTTTCGTAGATAGTCGTCCCTGAAGTATTCACTAATTTGCGATGAATAGAGTCTGCAATCGCAATCTGTTAATTTTTTCATCTGTCGACAAGTACTTTTCGCAGGCACAATAAAACCAAGCCAACAGCTTGGCTAGATTGTAAGCGGCTGCTGCGAGCACGACATTGGCCTGATCACCGGCATTGCCCTTGAGATAATTTCTCCCCAACCGGTGGTCTGATTTAAGATGGCCAATAGTCGGTTCAATCGCTGCCCGTCGCTTCATCCATTTGCGTACACTGGCGCTGGCACGTTTGGGTATTTTTCCGACAATGTGGACCCGGGTTTGTTTTACCCCATGCCCCCTATAGCCTTGGTCAACATAAGCAAATTGGGGTGTAATGCCGGTGAGTGTTTGCGCTTGTTGTAATGCGTTGCTCAGTGTATGCCCATCGTAAGGATTGTTGATTAAACTCTGGGCCGATACCAACCAGTTGCCTTTTGAGGTGGTGACCAACGATGCTGTGTTACCAAACTCATAGCGTTGGTGTGCTTTGCCCTTGGCAATACACCGCACATCGGGTTCATGCACACTGTACAGCTTATTGGTGTCATGGCGTTGTTGATGGAATAGGCGCTTAGCTTGCATCAACACCGTTTGCAGCGATTCATCACCAGGATCAGCCTTTCGTTCGATGTCGCGCATCACGCGGCCCAAATAGGTCTTGAGTTTGCGGGTTTGTTTCGCCGCGCGCCTCATCTGACGAGCATTGGCGTAGCGGCTTTGCAGGATGAACGCCTTGTGACCCACCCGCCGATAGCTTTGACGCAAACGGATGTTACGTCGCTGCGCCTGTCGAACCAGCGTTTTGCGCATCTTGTGATACAACCGCGCATCGGTGGGGAATGCAATGGCCTTCTCCTGCACTGTGGTATCCACGTTCACATGCTTGAGTGCTGTCGATTTTAACGCACGGGTGCGCAGCGCCACGTCGATCGTTTCGGCCAATAACACATCGAGCTTATCGCCCACCCGTTGGCGCCACTTCACTAAGCTGGTGGGGTGCAGTGGTAGGTCGTGCTGTAGGTGATCAAAACCACAAAAGTACTGCCAATACGGGTTCTCCACCCAACGCTTAACCACGCTCTCGTCGCTTTCGTTGAACGTGTACTTCAGATAATGCAATCCCACCATTAATCGGGTCGCTAAGGGGGGTTGACCGGGACCAGAGGCGTAAAGTGCTTCGACTTCGCGCTCAATCCGATCCCAATCGATATGTTCCGCCAATCGGCATAATGGGTGGGATAAATTCAGAATCTGAGATAGGCGAGCGCGAAATAAATCCGGGTGATTATCAGGCTTTTTGGGCTTCATCTTTTGCCAGCTTTTGCATCCATTTGATCATTTTCTTGCAATTTATTTTATCAAATTGACTATCCTTTCTCTTTATTTTTAACAACTTGTCAATTCTTCAGGGTCGACTAGATAGTCTGGTAAAATTTCCCAGCCGAAATAATCGGTGCTTTCGCATTTCCCATGGGCCTGTAGCTCAGTTGGTTAGAGCAGTGGACTCATAATCCATTGGTCGTAGGTTCGAGTCCTACCGGGCCCACCACTGTTTCATCCATGATTTCAATAACTTACAGATGACAACATTTGTCACGCCTCGGCGACATCGTCAAAAACGTGACCAAAACGTGACTCAGCGTGACACAGTTTGGTCACGGCGTGCCGTAAATTCTCAGGCGCGAGGTGCGCGTAGCGCTCCGTCATCGTGACCGAAGTGTGACCTAACACATCACGTACTTCGGCCAACGGCACCCCGGCACTCACCATCCATGCAGCGCAGGTATGGCGTAGATCGTGAATCCTAAAATTCTCGATCCCCGCCCGTTTGCACGCTCCTTCGAATGCACGCTTTACAGTCCCTATTTGTCGCCCGTCCGGGTGACTAAAGAGCAATGGACTTTTCGACCAATGGGCGTTACGCAACCGCGAAAGGTTGACCAACGCCACTCGGGCCTCATCGTTGATCGGAATACTGCGTCGCTTCGCCGTCTTGGTGTGTTCGGCTTCAAGATGAATCAAACGGTTGGTCATATCGACCCGCCGCCATTCAAGGCCCAACAATTCCCCACTACGACAACCCGTGTGTAAGGCTAAACGGATAAAGTCTGCGATCACAAGCGATTTCGATTGCTCCGCAGCCTTGATCAGGTTTTGCGCTTCCACCTTGGTCAACCAACGCACCCGGCCTTCGGGTTCACGCAACAGCCGCCCACGAATGTAGTTGGGCAATTCCCAATCCCACTCGCGGTTGGCGTAAGTGATCGCACCCGACAACAAGGCCAACTCCCGGTTGATGGTCGAATTACGCACGCCGTCGTTTCGTCGAATCTCGATGTACGCACGTGTGTCTTTGCCACGCAGATCGTTCATCACCCGATCCCCAAAAAAACGCCGCAACGCACGCACACGGATGACATCCGTATGGGCACTGCGTTTTTCCGTTTGCGTTGCTTTTAGATACGCGCTCATCAATTCCTCGAACGTTCGCGACGGCTGCTGGTCCCACTTCGAGTCCAAGTACGCTTCGGTGCGCCACTTGTTCTCTAGTGCGGTGGCTTCCTTGCGGTTTTTCGTTCCAGTAGATCGTCTAACTCTTTTGCCGCTCGATGTGACAACAGTTGCCCACCAGAGCTGGCTGTCTTTACGCTTAAATGGCATGTGCTTTCTCCTTTACGCACAACCGGCCCAGCGCGATGACCATTATCCGGCAGACGGGTGGATTGTTCCACCCATTGTGCCAGTGCTTTGGCCGGTATTCTGACTGCACCCCTCACCTTTACTTTGGGTAACTCGCCTTTTTCGAGCATGCGAGTCACGGTGCGGGGACATACACTGAGCTGGTGCGCGGCTTGTTTGACGGTCAGCAATAGCGGGGTATTCATGGACTACTTACCCAAATACACCGTGGTGATATCCGTCCGGTTGTGACCGAGTATGCGGGCGATGGTTTGTCTCGCCCGAACATCGATTGTCGTCTGCTCCGCGCTAAGCTCTTGGCGTGTTGGCCCACCTGCCAATGGAGCTTTCCACCCGGTCAGTTGCCGATAAGTTTCTTGCGCGAAACGGTGACGAAGACCATGGGTTTGTCCGATGCCGGCCTGACGGGTTTCGTATTCCCAACGGTTTAAATGTCTGCGATAAGTTATCTCCACCGGTATCATCGAGTGCCGACCGACCAGGGACTTAGCTTCGTCAAGGAGTTGCCGCTGTATCGGCGTGGTGACCGGAATGGATCGACCCCTTCCGCCTTTACACCAACTCGGTGTGAGCAGGATACGATCACCCCGGTCCGCCTCCATCGGTCGGAACTTCATCGCCTCCTCACGGCGCAGTCCAAAATGCCGCATCAGTTGCAAACTCAGGGCAATGTAGGGACTCGAAATCTGATTCAGTATTTGCGGGCTCAGGTCCCGCACCCTGTTGCCCTTCGATCGGTTCTCATTCTTAATGGTGATACCCAGGGACGCGTTATCCCGCGGTACGATGTTCTGCTTTCGGATCTTCTCGGCCCACCAGCGTAGCTGCGTCATACGATTCTTCAGGGTTTTTTCGCTCAAGGCCTGGCCGTTACGCATCGATGCCTGTTCACGCCACAGGGCCAACAACGCCTGGACGTGTTTGGTCTTGAGCGAGGTGGCCCGCATGTGCACATAACCCAGGCTTTTCAATTGGCGCGCAAATAACTGCAAATGCTTCCAGCGATCGCGCTGGGTACTCCGGGCACCGTCGCGGTTACGGTAACTCATTTGCTTAAGTTCCCATTCCAACCTTTCCAATCGCCAACATCCTGCATGTCTGTTTTTGCATAGCTCTGTCCTCCAATTCGATGTTCTGGATTTCTATTCAATCCTTCATTGACTCACAACTTCATTGCAACTTCTGCGTGCCCACTCGGGTTAGTGTTTATCCGCCCCCGAACGCACCGCGGTGCGCTGGTTCCCCCACTAGAGGGGCTGATGACGGATTTTTACGGCTGGTCACGCATTGCCAGCCGGGTCCTTACGACATTGACGTCAGGTGCGAACGCATCCGCTCCTGATGCAGCGTGATCGGTGAAGACGTCTAGTACATGGGACTCACCTCCTTTTACGGGGATTGACTACCTCACGAGTGAAGAGAAATGGGTTCATGCCGTCCTCATCATTTGTCGATGATCCTTGGGTCTCACCTGGCTTGAAGACCGGATCAATCGTTCGCCACCGCCATTGCGGTGCGCCCAATCATTTGGGCAGCATGTCCTGGCAATGAGGGTGACGGGGATGAATCAGGTCCGGCTTCCGGGCCAGAGCTTAAGGACTCCGGCTACACCTAATTCCGATGAGATCGGTGCACCGACATCCTGTCGGTGCACCTCGACGGAACGAATCCGCTTACGATATCCCGACCCAGTGATGACACTGGATCGGTCGGCTCATGATCTGGGTGATTGCTCTATACTCTAGAGAAGCCCAAACCCGACACCGGTTCTCAATGAGCACTTCGGTGTCTTGCTGCTTTGGCCTTTTCGACCGTCATCTGGCGATGACCGTCTCAAGTTCCTCTCCGGATGCAGTACCGGCCCAACAAATCGAGTTTGTGTCCTTTCGTCGTCATCTATCGATCAATCCCAATCGATAGTTTGTGTATAAAAATTCGCTACCCTGTTTTGTTGTTCTCTGCGCGCAGGATGCGGGAACGAAGTCCTTGATCAACTTCGTTTTTCTGTCCATTTTCCCGTGCGTCCTTCCCTTGTCCTGCTCGGAATCGCTGCGCGATCCTTATAGGACGCGGGTTGGGCCCGCGGGTCACTACCCAATACCCGATTGCGTAGTGACGCGCTACATTGTGAGTTCAATCTCGAAGTTGATTCATCATCACAGCCATCGACAAGCACTCATTCACCTCACCCGCCGGATATCGGTTCCCCCGCCAGGGAACCGATAGCGGAAAAATAATTTGATTTCGCTCGGGTGAATCGTGAATTTGATGTGCGAGAAGGATTAACGCCAAGTAGAACTGCCGAAAACGCTAACTACGGATAATTTTGTATTGCAGCAAAAATGCGTGTTAATGATTAGCGTTATTGGACGGCCGCGGAGGCGGCACGCGCAGTGAATGCGCTGCGTTGGGAGCGGGTGTCGAATAACGTCCAGGGGAGGAAACCGCGGTTTGCTGGCTATGGGGATTATTCAGGGATGATGGTCATTAATGTGCTGGATGTAGACGTCAGCGGGTGGTGAGCCGACGTGATCAACGCCTGATGGGTTCGATTTACAGATAGATTTGTTGCGGGTAGTGGTAGGTAGGGGATAGTGGGTTCGGTTGGGGTAATAGCAGAGCGCCAACACGGATTCGCGTTGTCCCATTTTATGTCGGCACGAAGGAACGTCAAGGGGGTGCCCTTGTCTTGGGGCTGAGTATTTCGACGATCTGCAGTGGTGTTCCACAGGTGTGGCACACGAACGTGGGTGGCGCCGTTGCGGATGCTTCAACGTTAGGTTCGCAGGGCGTGTTCTGTGCGTTCAGTGCCTGGCGCAGTCGGGTCAAATGATCACGCCGTACGGGATTAGCGAACAAGCCGTAGTGACGGATGCGATGCAACCCCTTGGGTAGCACGTGCATCAAGAAGCGGCGGATGAACTCATCGGTGGCGAGCGTCATGGGTTTGTAGCGTACACAGCGTTTAGAGCGATAGTCCTTGTATTGGAACGTCACACCGGTTTCATCGTAGGCAATCAATCGATGATTGGAGATGGCCACGCGGTGGGTATAGCGAGACAGGTAAGCGAGCACCGCTTGGGGTCCGGCAAAGGGCTTTTTGGCATAGACGAACCAGTTGGTTTGCTTGAGCGGTGCTAAATACTGTGTAAATGCGTTGCGGCTGGCGAGGTGGTTTAAATCACCGAAGAAGTTGAGCTGATCTTCGCGATGCAGGCGATGAAGCTGCGCAAGGAACAGGCGGCGGAACAATCGCGACAAAACCCGTACCGGCAGGAAGAACCCTGGTTTGCACGCCACCCACCGATTCCGATCGAGTCCGCCCCCGGGGACGATGCAGTGGACGTGGGGGTGATGGATCATGGCGGATCCCCACGTATGCAGCACCGCGGTCAGCCCGATCTTGGCGCCGAGGTGTTTGGGATCGGCTGCGATGATCGACAGTGTTTCGGCACTGACTCGCAGCAGCAGATCATACACCAGTGCTTTATTCTGATAGGCGATGCGGGCAATCTGGGCTGGCAGGGTGAACACCACATGGTAATAGGCCACCGGCACCAGTTCGCCCTGGCGATCCGCCAACCATTGTTCGGCCTTTTGTCCTTGACACTTCGGACAATGGCGGTTGCGACACGAGTTATAGGCAATGCGCTGATCATCGCACTGCTCGCAGTGCAGGCGATGGCCGCCGAGCGCATCGGTTCGGCAGCGTTCGATGGCAGACATGACTTGGAGTTGGCCCAGGCTGATATGGCCTGCGTGTGCCTGGCGCCAGGTCTCGCCGTCTTGTCTAAAAATGTCTGCCACCTCAAGCGATGGCCGTGCCACCTTACGGCACGGGTAAGGTTAACCTGTCGAGGGGACTTTGTACTTCGGTCAAGGTCTTGGAGGCGACATGGGCGTAGCGTGCCGTGGTGGTCAGCTTCTTATGGCCGAGTAATACTTGAATAATCCGGATGTCGATTTTTTGCTCCAGCAAGTGCGTTGCGAAGCTGTGCCTCAAGGTGTGCAGGGAGATCCGTTGATCCAACTCGGCCGCCGCTGCGGCCACTTTGCACATCCGATTGAGTTGACGTGGCGAGAGTGGATTGACGGGGTTCATGCCCGGGAAAAGCCAACCATTAGGCAGCATCTTGCCGCGGCGCCGGCCTTCCCGCCACCAGGCACGCAGTAAACACAGTAACGCCGGTGAGAGCATCGCTTGACGGTCACGCGCGCCTTTACCTTGCTCGATGCGGATGATCATTCGTTCACTATCGATGTCCGTGATCTTCAGGTGACAGACTTCGCTGGCCCGTAAGCCGGCGCCGTAGGCCACCGACAACGCCGCTTTGGACTTCAGGTTCGGTGCGCTGTTCAATAAACGGGTAACGTCTTCGCTACTTAAGACCACCGGCAAACGCTCCGGCACGCGCACCGGACTCATCCGTTTGAGCCTCTGTGGGCGCTCCAAGGTGATCTCGAAGAAGAACCGCAATCCACGGATCGTAGCGTTGATGGTCGGACTCGACACCCCCTGCTCAACGAGGTGTTTTTGGAACCGACGCAGATCCTCCGACGATGCGCCATCGGGCGCGCTACCCAAAAACTGCGTGAGCTTCTTAACGGCGAGTAGGTAGGCGCGTTGTGTGTTGGGATGTAACTGACGTAGCGTCATGTCGTCAATCATGCGCTGGCGCAAAGCACTGATGGGTTTGTTAGACTGGGCCATGGGATGTTCTCCTGTGTTGTTGATTGTCGTGTAGCAACACAACCTCAACACAGGGGATGCCCATTTTGCTAGCTCAATTCACGACGACTCCGACACAACCCCGCCCACCCCTACCGCGATAGCGGTTTCGTCCTTTGGCCGTTTTCTGTTGTTTTAACTGATTAAGGTGCGCGACATATTGTGTTACCTATAAATACCTTGCGTCGACCCAGAGTGTTTAATAGTTAAATTGATACGGAGAATAGCCTTCTCAATTTGAAAAGGCAGTTTGTTAGGGTGTCGGTAAGCGGATTTAGAACGATCCTCCAATCCACGGATACCGAATTCCTTGTATCGATTAAAGATTTTGTAGCCAGTTTTGCGAGAGATACCAAATTCTCTGCATACAACGGCCATTTTTTCTCCATCGAGGAGTTTTGCTACAAAACGCAGTCGTTCATCCATCAGGTTACTCAATGTCCAAGGCATTTGGGGTTCCCCCAAATGCCTAATTGTGTAACCTATCCTCCCGGAATAAACTGGAACCTATGTATCAGGAACGACATATTTAATTCAATGGCTTATAAAGAACGAGTTTTATAAAAAACCCAACCGGCCCGTGGATTTTTGTCCATTGGCCCTCTTGGCCCAAACCGATATTCTTACGACAATGACAATCATTTATGTACGTTGATCTCGTAATCGGTAACCGACCGTGACGCAAACGTGATCGAAAACTGTCGTAAGTTGTGATCTGTGGCCATGATCTTTTTTGGAAAGGTTAACTATGATTCACAACCCTCTCTTATTCAATTACCCCTTTTTGTCCGACTTATGCTGACAGGCTACAGTCCAACTTTTGCTGACGGGCACACCAGGGGAAGAAATCGGCATATCACTGAAAACAGAAAACATGCACCTGATGTTCCAATAGCCCCGACCAATGGCTTAATCGGAAGTGATGTTTGTCAGTGACCTGTATTGTCTAAGAGATCACAGAAATTTCAACGAGCCGCCAGTTCATGGCGGCTCGTGATTTCCATGCGGTCAGGCTAGCACCCTTCCATGCAACGCGTAGCATCCGCATCCGGTCGATCATCGACGATGAATCCGTCGCGATTCGGCATCTCAATTGCAGCCAGTGAGCTGGCATCGAGTACGGCATCCTCTGCAACCAATCCATTCAAGGCGTAGATATAGGCAGTCAATGCATAGACCTCGTCATTCGACAGGGACTGAGGCGCGGTCATAGGCATCGCACGTCGCATATAGTCAAACAGGATCGGCGCGTACGGATACATGCTGCCAGGGGTCAAGCGTCGTTTTTCGGTCACAAATGATCCAACTCCGCCAACCATGGAGCCATACTGCGAACCTCCCGCTGCATCCTCGCCGTGACATGCAACACATTGCGCAGCAAATATTGCCTTGCCTTGCTCCACAGAGCCTGATCCTGGTGGCAATCCTTTTCCCGTCGGTGTCTCAATATCGATGTCCCAGGCGGCCACATCGGCTTCGCTGATGGGCGTACCGAAACTCACCGCCGGTTTGGAGCTATCCGCGAACGTGCTGCCAATCGACATGGCGAGTGTCAGCCCAGCGATTGCCGTGATTTTACGCAATTGCATTGGACACCTCCCCGTTTTCGTTGATGGCCCAAGGAAATATGCCGTTGTGGTGTTGTACGAAGCCGACGATGGCTCGCTGGGATGCCAGGTCGGCAACCGTCGGTTGTACGTAGCCTGTGTTGTCAACGGCTCGACTGGCGATCTTGGCCGGCCCGCCATCCCAGTTCCAGCGGTAGCGGAAACGGGTCAGGCACTTGTCCATCACAGGTCCTTCCAGATCGGCCGTACGCCAGGTCTTTCCACCGTCGGTGGTGATATCCACCGCGGTGATTGTGCCGCGTCCGGACCAGGCGAAGCCCTGGATTTCGTACAACCCCGGACCCTGCATTTGCATGCCACCCGAAGGGTTGGTGATAACCGACTTGCATTCCATATCCATGGAGAACTGTCGCCACTTACCCTCCGGCATGGGATCGGTGTAGCGGGCGGTTTCGCTACGCAGGTGCCACGGCTTGTCCGAAACTTTGATCCGTCGCAACCACTTCACGGATGTGTTTCCTTCCCATCCTGGCAGGAACGCCCTGAGCGGATAACCGTTCTCCGGGCGCAGTGCTTCGCCGCCGGATGCGTACACCAGCAAGGCGTCGTCGAGCGCCTTGTCGATTGGAATGCTGCGGGCGTGTGCGGAGCCGTCGGCACCTTCGAACAGCAACCATTTTGCACCGGGCTGGAGACCAACTTCGTCCAGTAGCCACGACACCGGGACACCGGTCCACTGGGAGCACGATAGCAGACCGTGCGTCTGCTGCACCGTTGTAGACTTGACGGCCAGCCAGTCGGTCAAGCCGTTTCCAGAGCACTCCATGAAATGAAACTTCGATACCGATGGATAGCGCATCAGGTTATCCATCGTGTAACGCATGGGTTGACGCACCATGCCGTGGATGACGAGTTCGTGCGTGTCGGGATCGATGTCCGGAATGCCGGCGTGATGGCGCTCGAATATCAGACCGTTCGGCGTTACGATGCCTTGCTGGTGCTGAATGGGCGTCATGCTCCAGTCAGAGAAGTTCTGTTTGTTGACAAATATGTCGCTACGGTTGCGCGTGACATGCGCCTCGAATTTCGATGGCATGCCATACCCTTGTGGAACAGTAGTGCGGCCCATCGATTTAGAAGACGGTTGAACTTCCAATTGACCAGCGATCGCACTGGATGTTGATGCAACTGTTGCCGCTGCGACAGCCGACGCGGCATTACCAAGGAACGATCGTCGTGAAGTGGACTTTACAGTACCTTGTTCGTGCGCCATATGCTCACTATATTTTTTCGGCACCGCACTGCAGGTTGGGAACAGTACCGTTTGGCTTTTTTTCATAGTATTTAACTCCAAGGTGGTTGTAGCTTACAAAGAAAATTTTTATCTTCCATTACCGCAGCATTAAATGGTAGCCGCATGATTGCAAATTTATTCTGCAAATCACATAATAGATCTAGACTATCTATAGTTACTGCCTGGCTCACCACCTGACTCCGAACACTCTACATAGATGTTTCATTTCAAAACAGGATTGTTCTATAAAGAATCTTGCGGGGATTTTGCGTAGATGAGTCGTGCATTGTGCTGCAAAACGCTGAAAATAGGTGCAACGGACGCCCCGATAAGTTGTTAGGAAATATACCTTTGCCAATTCCGTCGGCCTTCTCATAATCCATTGGTCGTAGGTTCGAGTCCTACCGGGCCCACTATTTCACTATTTAATTCAATAACTTATAAATAACGCTCTCTATAAAAAACCCAACCAGCCCGTGGATTAATATCCATTGCTCTGATGAACCACCGTGTGGTCACTCGACTCTGACATCGTGACTGCTCGTAGACCAAAACCCATCTCGTTCAATCACCCCTTTTATCCGACTTTCGCTGACGGGCTACAACCGCCCTACTTCGAATGCACCTATGCTACCTATCAACGGGCAGGTTGTGACGCCAACGTTGTGTTCGATTCAATATACCTTTGGTAACAATGGTGTGAAGTAGACGGACAAAAATTGATACATAGACGATTAGCATCGCCATGGCAGCGGCACCCGCTACGTCCCCCTGCTCGTCCAAATGAATAGCGGATACTGACGCTAAGGTTGTGTTGTAGGTATATAGAAAGATAACCCCAGACACCGTAGTCATCGCATTAACAAATAAGTAAATTGATATGTCAAAAATGGCGGGCAGACATACCGGCACCGTCACTTTGCCAAACATTCTAAATATCGGGACTTTTAAAGATAAAGATACCGACTCAAATTCTTTATCCATTTGTTTAAGCGCCGTTGTCGCAGTTAGGTGCGACACCGTATAAAAATGGACTATTGTATTGACAACTAAAATGACGATAGTGGCATAAATAAAATTTAACGGATTGCTTTTTGCGTTGAAGAAAAAAATGAATGACAGCCCAAGCACAAGACCAGGAACAGCCATTGGAACAAGAGCGAAAAACTGGACAATACTTCGTGTCCTCTCGTCTGAGCGTAATTTTTCGACTAAATAAGAACCAACGAAAATAATTATTATTCCAAACACTGCGGTGTAAAACGCCATTCGTACGGAGTTATAAAAAGAGTCCCAACCCAAACCGGCTACTTCAAAGTTGTAGTGGGAGAGCGTTAGATTAAGATTATATGGCCAAAATTTAACCAAGGCACCAAACTGGGCCATTCCAATCATTGCCAGGATAACTATGGCTAGAATCGAACAATAACCAAACATGATCGTATCGAGCTTAGGATGCTTTTTTGGCTTGAACACAACCGATTTCGCAGTAAGCAAAGAAACTTGTTTCTTCCTAGAATAACGATCTATGAAAAAAGCGATCATGGCTGGAACAAGCAAAACCATCGATATAACAGCGCCCATTTGAAAATTTTGCATGCCAACCACTTCCTTGTAGATGTCAGTCGCTAAAACATTGTAGTTTCCACCAATCACCTTTGGCACACCAAAATCTGTAAACACTTGAGTAAAAATGACAAAAGCTGTGCTAATGATTCCGTAGCGTGCACCAGGAATAGTGATGGTAAAAAATGCTCTAAGCCTGGATGTTTTCAATACTTCTGCGGCTTCGTATAAACGGGAATCAGATAAAGTGGGATACACCCGCAGCATCGTGATGTGCAGAGATTTAATGGAGGAAAAATAGTTTTGTTCAAGCGGGCCGGCGGACTGCTTCATGAATACTTCCGTTTGGCTGCTTAAACATAATGTGCGGATGATTTATTGGGAACAACAGCATAGCAATAGTCCCTACGAAATAATCGCCTTGGCCAACCCCAGCACTTTTTGTGTAATTGCCAGCGGTGCAGTTTCGATTCGCTCTGCTTCTCTGTTCGCAAAATCCAGGGACTTGAGTTGATGCACCAACACCGATCCGGACGTCTCTAACGATTCCGGTAAGACCACTTCAAGCTGCATGTTCCGGATCGTACTGGTAATCGGCGCGACCACTGTGAAACCAGTATGTTCATTAAATATACGCTTGGAGATGACGAAAGCTGGCCGGCGCTTCATAATTTCTCTACCAGCGCTGGGATCAAAACTAAAGAGGACAATATCGCCCTGATCAGGTATGTACATTAAACCTCTTTACATGACGGCGCGGCATCAAACCTCTTTACCTGACCTCACGGCATCAATCCAGTCACGATCTTCATCTGTCACGGCAAAGCATTCTTTAGGACTTCCAGCTAACAGATCTGCAAGTGACAACTCGTCTTCAACCGGTGTGAGCACGATGCTATTGTCCTGGATGGTAAGATCCAGCTTCGAGCCCACGGTCAGGCCGAGTGTTTGAACGATTGCTTTGGGGATGCTGACGATATTGGCACCGCCAGACTGTCTCACTGCTATTTCTGTCATATCATGCCGCCTAAAATCTGAAGTTATACAATAATATAACTTTAATTCTTGTTTTACAATAGTATAACTCTAAGAATCAGTCACTCAAAAGATATTAGGGTTGTCCTCTGCATACTATGTGCACATATAAATTCGAACATAACACACAACGACATCGCTGATTCAACTGGGTGTTTAACGACTTTATCTATTGACTGCTTTGACACGGATGATGCAACAGTCCCAGACGTGGTCACACCTTATGTAAGGGTGTTCACTACCGGTAAGACATCGGTCCTTACCGGAGACATGGTTTACATTTTGTACCGGGCACATGGTTTACAGTTTCTGTACGATAAGGATTCGGGGCGGGTTCTACGCACCCCAAATCCAGATCAAAGAATCCTAGGTCATACTACATAAAGCTGCCATGTGTACCGGCATGTAAAAATGACCCAGATTAGAGTTAGAGGCTAATCGACGTCCAAAAGTTACCCACGTTCACCCAGCCAATTTTCCACAATCAACCCCGGCACTCTGGAAATTTCTCCATAGTTTGCAGTCACGATGATCAGTCTCTCAGCGAGTGCATGCGCGGCGATGAGTAAATCGTTTGGTCCAATTAGAGTTCCCTTAGCTGTAAGCTGTTGGCGAAGTGTTCCGTAGTGACGATCAGCGGGTTCATTAAATGGCAATATCTCAATCGCAGACAGTATCAGATCAACACGATCAATAAGCGCTTGTGAACTGGATTTTTCCGCACCGTATCGCAACTCGCTCGAGACAATAATACTGGTACAAACAGAATCTTCCCCTACCGCAGCAATTCGATCAGCTATCATGCCCTGGGGATTTCGGACAAGATCAGACACGATATTCGTATCCAGAAGATACCGAAGAGTCATTTTACAAAGTGGCGTCCTCTAGTTGAGGTAAGTCTTTGTCTATATCAGGGAATATTTCTTTCAAGGGACTTAAGCTGCTTAACAACGATAACAATTGTCCTTTTCGAACGGGTTCTACGATAAGTCGATCTCCGTCCTTGCGTAAAATGGCTTCGTCCCCCTTTATCTCAAAATCCCGGGGAATTCGGAGTGCTTGGTTGCGGCCGTTGCGAAACAATTTAACGTGTCGTTCGATATCTTCCATCGTTTTAATTCAACCTATATGGCATATGCCTAAACATATGCCAATGTATCGATTGAGTCAACACTTGGGCTTGCGGGGATTTTGCGTAGATGAGCCGTGCATTGTGCTGCAAAACCCTGCAAATCGGTGCAACGGACGCCCCGATAAGTTATTGAAAAATATACCTTTGCCAATTCCTTTGGCGTTCTCATAATCCATTGGTCGTAGGTTCGAGTCCTACCGGGCCCACCATTTCTCTTTTAATTCAATAGGTTACAACAAACCACATCTATGGAAAACGTGATCGGCCCGTGGATTTTTATCCATCATGCCTTTCGCTGAAAAATAGGAATTTTTCAATGATGATAATTACTTATGTAAGTCTTTTTATTGTTCGGCCATAGACCGTGACCAAAACGTGACTAAAGGCGATCAAAACTTGATGATCTATGTCCATAATAATTCACTTAAGCTTCCGATAAGTTAATACTCACTCATACTTCATCAATTCAGTTAATCCAGACGTCACTGACCAGAGACCTACTTTTAGTGTCTAAGGAAAGTCATTGGCCTCCTGGGTCGTTGCCCACCAAGCTGAGAAAACCACGATCTACGATTGCCTCTTGTGCGAGCATCAATCTTTTGGCGGATGTCATATGTGCTTTCATGACGGATCGTGCACCTTCGACATCCCGCGCGTTGAATGTTTCAATCAACTGACCTTGATAAGAAAGACCACGTTCGCGTAATTTGGGATTTGATCTTTTGTATATTCGCCGGCACACCGCCAAATCTTTCAATAACGAAACCAAAAATCCACAAACAAAACCGAGTAAGGGATTCGAGGAGAAATCAGCAAGCCTCTCATGGAATTCAAGCTCCGCTATGCGTTGTCGCTGTTCCTCTTCAATTGTTGCGGGAGGATGATCGTAGACCACCATGGTTTGTTCTAACGTATTAATTTGCTCGCTACTTAAACGCGTTGCTAATTCAGCCGCGAGTTCGGGCTCAAGCGCTAATCGAAGCTCATAAATATCGGCAATCGTAAGATCTTTGAAAAAGAAATAATTTGCCAGTAACGCCCGCGCCCGGTTCGCCGGTAACTCCGTGATGAAAGCACCTCCGCCCGGTCCAGTTTTTGTCTGGATGAGTCCTTGTGTCTCCAACACTTTTAGTGCCTCACGAATTGTCCCCTTACTGACACCAAAGGTTTTTATCAGATCGGGTTCCTGAGGCAACCGATCACCGGGCGTCATGCCTTTGTTAGTTATCCAATTCTTAATCGTTTCCGATACCGTGCTCGGCCGATTGCTTTTTTGATTACTTCGATGATTATTATTTTTCATTTTATTGATTTATAGGGTGAAAACAGGCGACCTGGTGTTCACTATCAACGTTGCTTAACTCTGGGCGTGATTGACGGCAATCATCTTGAGCGCGATGACATCGATCCGCGAAAGCACACCCCGCAGGTGGATTTAAGGGATCGGGCAACTCCGCGGCAATATCTTGGATATGAGCATGCTTGTTGGAGATGGTCGGCGCACTAGTGGCTAAAAGATGGGTATAAGGATGACGCGCATGGGCGAATATTGAACTTGCTGGACCCAACTCAACTATTGAACCAAAATAAAGTACAGCCACTCGATCACTCACTGCTTCGACAACGGCGAGATCATGACTGATAAACAAGTAAGTCAAGTTATACGCTTGACGTAGCTCGGCTAATAAATTTAACACTTGCGCTTGCACAGACACATCGAGTGCCGACACCGGTTCGTCCAATACAAGAATGTTGGGACTTGCAGCAAGAGCACGGGCAATTCCGATACGCTGTGCTTGACCCCCAGAGAACTCATGCGGATAGCGATCAAGCATGTCTCGGCTAAGATTCACCACATCAAATAACTCTCCAATTCGTGCAGTACGCGTTACAGTATTCGCACCGAATAAATGTATTAACGGCGCCTCCATGATCTGACGGATTTTCTTGCGCGGGTTTAATGAACTAATCGAATCTTGAAATACGTATTGGATTAAACGTCCAAACGCTGCCGAGTCGTCAGTCAAGCCGGAAAGTTCATGACCTTCGATCTGAATGGTTCCTTCGCTTGGTGACAGCAAACCCACTAGCATACGAGCAAGCGTGGATTTGCCGCAACCGGACTCACCCACGATTCCAAGTGTTTCACCTTGGTTAACACCAAAACTGACACGATTGATGGCGTGCACTCGCGGTTTCGGTTTTCCTAGTAACGACTTTTCTCCACCGAATGCCTTCGACAACGCGTGGACTTCCAAAGCAGCGGTCATGACGCGACTCCGAGCGGATAATGACACCTTACCGAATGAGTACTGGATAGGTATCGTGTCTCAACAGTGTCTTGGAAGCAGTTGTCTTGTGCCGTGTGACAACGTTGCGAGAAGGCACAGCCCGCTGGCAATCGATCGACGGCGGGCGGTAATCCTGGAATAGCCACGAGTTCACGTTTTCCGCCACCAAGTTGGGGTACACACTCGATCAATCTTGCCGTATAGGGATGTAATGGTTTTTTCAGTACGTCATTTGTGTTTCCCGCTTCAATAATACGCCCGGCATACATAACTGCTACGCGATCACACATCTGAGCAATAACACCAAAGTCATGTGAGATGAATATCAGCGCTAGTCCACGTTCGCGTTGAAGCGCTAACATCAACGAAAGGACCTGGGCTTGTACGGTCACATCCAATGCAGTTGTCGGTTCGTCGGCGATGAGAATGTCAGGATCGTTGGCAAGCGCCATGGCGATGCTAACGCGTTGACGCATTCCACCAGACAGCTGGTGTGGGTAGTCGTGGTATCGGGTTTCTGCATTTGGGATATGTACTTGTCTTAACAACCCAATTGCATGCACCTGCGCCGCACTTCGAGACAACGGCCGATGACAACGAATCGCTTCGACAAGCTGATTTCCAATGGAGTACAACGGGTGCAACGTCGCTTGCGGATCCTGAAAAATGTAGGAAATTCGGCTGCCCCGTATAGACCGTAGTGTTTCCCAATCCGCGCAAAGCAAATCTTTTCCTTCAAAATTCACACTGCCATCGGTGATAACACCCGGTGGAGAGGCAACGAGACCAAGCAAGGAAAGCGCTGTGACCGATTTGCCGGAACCGGATTCTCCGACTATTCCAAGACACTCTCCCGCTCTAAGCTCAAAGTCAACTCCGTTGACCGCCATGTATCGACGCTCGCCTACATCAAATTGCGTATGCAAGCTCGCAACATCGAGGATATATTCTTTGCGTATGTCACTTTCCTGCGCTTGTTTTCGGTCAATTCGCGTGACCGGCGCGGGCCGTGACAAGGCGCCCGAACGTAGACGGGGATCGAGGACATCACGCACACCGTCACCCAATAAATTAATACTCATAACAATAATAAAAATCATCGTTCCGGGTACGATAGACGCATGGGGTGCGTTGATCAGTAGCTTGCGTCCTTCACCCAGCATCGAACCCAAATCCGCTTGGGGTGGTTGAGAACCGAGTCCGAGGAATGATAGTCCCGCTGTTTCGAGAATCATCCAACCAATGGTTGTCGACATGGCGATGACAATGACAGGAACAACATTTGGAAATATCTCGCTCAATATAAGTCGCCAGCTATTCATTCCCGACAACCGGGCGGCGTCGACGAACTCACGGTGCACGATGGTTACCGTCGCCCCACGAATGTTACGAGCAAAAAAGGGTATGTTGACGATGGCGATAGCGTACAAGGCGTTCAATAATCCAGGTCCGAGTGCTGCGACAATGGCCAACGCCAATAAGATATAGGGAAACGCCATCAATGTATCGATGGTGCGCATTAACCAGTTGTCAATACGGCCGCCAAAAAAACCAGCGGCAATTCCAATCATAGAACCGATCAAAGCCGCGATAAGCGCTGCGCAGACACCAACGGCGAGTGATAACCGCGTACCCCAAACCAATCTTGCCAATAAGTCGCGCCCCAAATGATCCGTGCCCAACCAATGCCCAGGTGTCATAGGGCGTAAAAGACGATTCGCTGGATCAGTAAGATTTGGGTCGTGCAGCGGAAGAAGGGGCGCAAGTAAAGATACTGCAATTACAATGACTAAAACGACCGCGCCGAAACCCGCCAACCGATTACGCAATAAAAGCGCGATACTCGCGTTGAGCACCATTCGAATCAGGTTTTAATACGCGGATCTAACCAGCTTTGGGTGATATCGGCTAGCAAATTAAAAATGATGTAGCACGCTGCAACGATAATGACGCCACCCTGAACAAGTAGGATATCCCGTTGTGATATGGCGTTTACTAGCATGCGCCCCACGCCTGGCCATTGAAAAACAGTCTCAATATAGACCGCACCTCCCAATACAAACCCGGCTTGCACGCCGATCACCGGAATTACTGTGACTAGTGCGGCTTTAAAAGCATGGCCGTACAGTACCCGTCGTTCCGACAGTCCCTTTGCACGGGCAGTGCGGATGAAATCTTGACGTAACACTTCCAACATTGCCGAACGAGTCAAGCGCGCAATGACGCCTGTTGCGACGACTGACAACGTAACAGCGGGTAGTAGCAGATGTTTCAATAAATCGACGAAGTCGCCTCCTCCGTAAATTGCAAACATACCGCTCGCAGGCAACCACTGCAGTTGCACGGCGAATAAGAGTATCAGCAACAGCCCAAGCCAGAATGATGGCGTCGAGATTCCAATCAAAACGACAAACGTGAGCAACTTGTCCGGCCATTCAAACTGACGAGCGGCGGTCCAAATGCCAATCAGTAATCCCCAAATCGTGCATAAAACTAACGATGTGCCGGCCAGAATTAACGTGGCTGAAAATCGTTCTAAAACCTCATCTAACACAGGCCGGTTAAGCGAATAAGAGCGGCCAAAATCACCTTGAACAATATTGGCCAGCCAGATGAAGTATTGCTGAAAAACAGGTTTGTCGAGACCCAGTTCCCGATTGATTTTTTCCACATTCTCAGGTGTTGCATAAGACCCGAGAATTGCCGTAGCTGGATCCCCCGGTATCAAGGTCATGATCAAAAAGACAATGACAGTCAATCCCAGTATCACCGGGATCACCGCAAGTAGACGTTTTAAAATGTACTCACGCACAAAATCACCCCTACCCATTCCCTGGTAAGCACGGTGTCACATCCGGGTTGTGACACCGTTTCATCTAAATTTTTACCCTTTGTTAACGTCCTTCAACAGCAAAAAGAACGACGGCTGCAGTTTGAAGTTTTGGACTTTGTCGCTGGTAGCAGCGTTTTGTTTCCAATTGGCGATAAACGCCCAAGGTGCGTCGTCACGTACGATTTCCTGCATTTCTTTGTAAAGTTTGGCCCGTTCTGTTTGATCCGTCGATTTACGTGCCGCTTCTAATAATTTGTCCACGTCTGGATTGGAGTAATACCCGGAGTTAAATCCTTTTTTATCCGGCCAGGCATCCGTGCGTAGTGCAAGATATGGCAAGGTATCCGGATCATTAGTCATCCATGCCATTTCCGCCATGTCCGCCTTGCCTTCTAGTCCTGGATTGACTTTACCGAGAAACGTATTCCACTCATAGGTTTCGATTTTTACATTGAGCCCCACTTTTGCAAGATCGGCTTGAATGGCAGCACCCATTGGAACTGGATCGAGCATACCCGAACCACCTTCGGTGACATAGAAAATGAGTTCCGCGCCGTCAGCACCTGCTTCCTTTATAAGTGCTTTAGCCTTTTCCTGATCGAAAGGATACGGCTGCAAAGATTCATTGTATGCCCATGCAAATGCCGGCGGTGTCGGACCGGCCGCTACCTCGGCCGTGCCCTGCAACACATTTTCAACCAATGTTTTTTTATCGATCGCGTAGTTGATGGCTTGACGCACTCGTTTATCGGCAAACGGCCCTTCTTTTGCGTTGAGAATTAGAAACCAGACATGCGGTCCTGCCTGTTCGTGCAGAACGTACCCGTTACCATCGAATTGACTTACGTTGTCGGGTGGAATCTCGACCATGATATCGATACCGCCGGAGAGCATTTCCGCAACGCGGGTATTGGCATCGGTGATAGGCCGGAAAACAATAGCCTCAAGTGCCGGTGCTCCGCCCCAATAATCATCGTTACGTGTAACGACGACTTTGGCGTTCGATTCCCATTCGGCGAATTTAAACGGACCCGTTCCCACCGCATTGCGGCCGAAGTCCTTGCCATGTTGCTTCACCGCGTCAGGAGATATGATGAGTCCAGTTGGGTAAGCAAGATTTGACAAAAACGGTGCATAGGGTTCGGACAAAGTGAATTTAACCGTTTGATCGTCCATTGCTTCAACGTCTGCAATGGATGAAAAGAAAAATGACAGCGGAAACGGACCTGTGTCGTGATTGGGATGATTCTCATCGAGCATACGATCAAAATTAAATTCAACCGCTTGCGCATTAAAAGATGTTCCATCATGAAAGGTTACACCATCACGCAGTTTGAACTCGTAGGTCAATCCGTCGTCACTTATCGTCCAACTTTCCGCGAGGGAAGGTTCGACTTCCAAAGTGCCATCTTTGTAACGGACGAGGCCGTCATAGATATTCATCAGAATACGGAAATCATTTACCGCTGTTACCGTGGCTGGATCCAGCGATTTGGGCTCGGCAATTTGGCCTACGACTAGTACGTTGTCAGGTGTCCGCGAAATTGCATTGGTGGTGGTTAACATCGCGGCCAAAACAAGGCCGAAGGAAACGAATATTTTTCTCATGGCTCCTACCTTTGTTTTTGATTTGCACCCTAAATTTATCATGATAAATGCTATATTGATACGTTTACACGAACAACCAACAACATGACCTTCTCTATTCTGGCGCGAGACCCCCAAACCAACGCTATTGGCGGCGCAGCAGCAACCGGAAATCTCGCCGTCGGCGCTTGGGTGTTGCACGCCCAGGCGGGTGTAGGCGTGGTCGCTACTCAGGGTTTCTCTGTTAGCCCGCTGTGGGCAAACCTCACACTATCCTCTTTGGCCGTTCGCGAGTATCCAGAAATCGTCGTGGACCAAATCACTAATGAAGACGCGGGCCGGGATTACCGCCAACTGATTGTGCTCGATGCGCAAGGGCAGACCGCTGGCTGGACAGGAAAGAGTAATCACGACACTAAAGCACACTCTGTGAACGCGGACATTGCGGTCGCAGGTAATTGGTTAGTGAATGACAATGTACTCGATGCAATGGCGAATAAGTTCATCGACGCAAATGGTGATTTGGTTGTGAGACTGTTGCACGCGTTGACAGCAGCGGCAGATGCGGGCGGCGATTCACGGGGACTAATGTCGGCAGCGATAAAAGTTGTCTCACCCAATTATCCGCCCATCGATTTGCGCATAGATCACAGTGCAACACCAATTAACGATTTGCAATCATTGGTTGCAAAAACCCAATCCCAAGACTATGCGTCATTTGTTGCGCGCTTGCCCACTATTGAGGATCCGTATCGTTGCTAAAAATAGGTGATGAAATCATGGGACGATTGGGCACTTTGGCCAATTGCTCAGTGAGCAACTCAGGCGTCACACGTTTACCATTTACTGACGAACATAGGAATGCACTAACACTGCTGCGTGGCTGGATGGAATCTGCCGGGCTAAAAACTGAGTTGGATAGCGCTGGCACGCTCATTGGGCGGCGGGAAGGAACTAAGACTTCAAAAACGCTTTTGTTAGGCTCGCATCAAGACAGTGTTCCCCAGGGTGGCAGGTACGACGGAATTTTAGGGGTGGTACTGCCGATTGTCGTTCTTGAGCATCTAAAGAACATAGAACTGCCCTTTTCTATTGAAGTATTGGCATTTGCCGATGAGGAAGGTGTGCGCTTTCCAACAGCGTTAGTCGGCGCCTAGGGCGCTAGCCGGGACTTTTGATTCTGCAGTGTTGACAATGCAAGATCGAAACAATATCTCCATGGAATCAGCAATGCGGGAATTCGGTCTTCAACCAGCAAAAATAAACAATCTGAAACGAAATCGCCATGACATTTTAGGTTATGTCGAAACGCACATCGAACAGGGACCGGTGTTAGAAAATATGGGATCACCCGTAGGAATTGTTACCGCCATTTGCGGAATTGAACGCTGGGTTGTGACGCTACACGGTCGAGTTGGGCATGCGGGAACGACACCGATGGAATTACGGCAAGACGCTTTAACCGGTGCGGCTGAAATTGTGCTCGAAGTTGAACGGTTATGCCGTGACACCGAACAGGCAGTAGGCGTCGTTGGCCAATTAAATGTGAATCCAAATGCCCCAAATGCCATACCCGGCAAAACCCAACTGCAAATTGAGCTACGCTCTAGTGATGACGAAGTTCGGACGGCGCTCGGCAACGACATCAAAAATTACATTCAACAAGTCGCTGCTCAACGTCAGCTCCAAACGGATATTAAAAGAACGTATGCTCAAAATGCCGCACAATGTGATCCGAAGCTTTCCTCAACTCTCGAAGGCGCTGCGAAGAAAATTGGTCAAGATATTCCACACTTAATGTCGGGAGCAACGCATGACGCCTCCGCAATGGCGGACTTAACGCCTATCGGGATGCTGTTTGTTCGTTGTTTAAGAGGAATTAGCCATAACAAAGAAGAGTCGATTACCGGTGGCGACGCCGAAATTGCTGCTCAAATTCTTGAAACGTTTTTGCTCGAATTGGAAATTTAGAACCTGGCGATTCAGGGCACCTTATTTATGGTATCCACCGTGACCAAAACGTGACTGAAAACTGTCATCATTAGTCATCTCTAGTCACTTTAAGTCACATTCGCGCTGGGCCGGCGTGTGTAATATGTTGATTTAGTTGATTGTATTTTTCGTCACTGTGGGCTCATAATCCATTGGTCGTAGGTTCGAGTCCTACCGGGCCCACCACTGTTTAGTGGGTCTTGACCGGGAACATAGGTAACGGTTTATACCGGAGACATAGGTAACACTTTTAGTGCGAACGGATTGTCTCCCGGCGCGACTCTGTTCTCGTTTTGATCAAAGAATCCTAGATCATAATGCATAAAGCTGACAAGCCATATGTTGTCATCGACCTCGCGGATTCCCACGCTTTGCCCTGCAAACACAACGCTCAAGTTGATCTTACGGCTACCCATGCAAATGCGACCACACTGCGTGACCCGCACGGTTTTGTCATGATAAGGGTAATCTGGTTTCTGCGGCGGCGTATAGACTCGTGTGGAAGGTGTATACACTTCACCGGGGTATTTCATATTGAGGGCTTGATGCGGTCGATCATGGTTGTACTGTTGCTGGAAGTCATCTAGCCGGCTTTGCTGTTGTAGCAAGTTATAGCCGGGTGGTTTGGTGGCTTCTTTCTTGAGCGTGAGATGCATGCGTTCGTGTCGCCCATTTTGTTGTGGATTACCAGGTTTAATCCGCTCAATGGCGATCCCCAATCGTAACCACCACACCGATAGTCTGCTTAGCCCAAACAACGCATGTGGCGAGGCAAACGGCACACCATTATCGGTACGGATAGCATCAGGTAGACCATACTCATGAAATGCCTGGTCAAAGACCGTAAAGGCGAATCGCTCTTTGGTTGAAGATTGCCCTTCACAGGCAAGCAGGTAGCGGGAGTGATAATCGGTAATCGTGAGTGGATAGCAATACTGCCGATTACCCAGACGAAACTCCCCTTTATAGTCGGCACACCATAGGGCATTGGGGCGTTTGACGTTGTGGAGAGGTGTGCCTTGTGCCCGATAGCGCCTGCGTTTGCGGCGTTTCACCAAACCATGACGATCCAGCACGGCGTGTACGGTACTCTTGGCAGGGGGCTTGATCATCGGATACAGCCTGATCAGCTTCTCGCGAATCTTCGGTGCCCCCCAGCTGGGGCGTTCTTTCTTGATCCGAACAATGGACCGTTCGATCTGAAAGGGAATCTGGTTACCGTGCCGATAGGGTCGCCGACTCTGATCAGCAAGCCCTTCAAGACCCCATTGTTTATAGCGATTAAAGATCTTGTAGCCGGTCTTACGGGAGATTCCGAATTCACGGCACACCACGGCCATTTTCTCGCCATCTAGCAAGCGGCCAACAAACTTAATTCTTTCGTCCATCAGGTTACTCTCTTTCCACGGCATTTGGGGTCCCCCAAATGCCGTCATTGTGTAACCTATGTCTCCGGTATAATGTGTTACCTATCTATCGGGTAATACATCAATCACTTAGCGCCCTTCGACCTTTTATCCTACTAGCGCGCGCGGGGATTTTGCGGGACCTAGCGGCTAAGCCACTGAAAGTCTTCGCAAAACGACCAATTGTGGTCGCCCGTTATCACGCTCACACACACGATTCGCTGCATCAATCAGATTCGAAAGCTCAGCAGCCGAATAGTGTGTCGTCATTCTCCCTGATCGATGTCCTAACAAATCTTGGCGGTCTTCGAAACTCACACCTGCCGAACGAAGGCGTCGTCCAAAGGTATGTTTCAAATCATGTACACGAACCTGTGGTAATCCGGCTCGCGCTCTTGCAGCCCGCCATCCATTGCTGAGCATTCGTACCAAGGGCCGTCCTTTACAACTAAATACATGTGTCGGGTGTTGATTTCGACAACCCTCGACGACCGAACGTGCAACACGATTCAAAACCACCAATCGCTCATCTCCGTTCTTAACCACTTTACCCGGAATGATGAACATGGACGTGGTGAGTTCGGGGATTTTGACTTCCCATTCCCAACGCAATCCACAGATTTCACGATCACGACAACCGGTATTGACGGCAAACAAGGCCATGTCCGCCAAATACCTTGGCAGTTCGTGAAACAGACGATCCTGCTCTTCCCACGATAGTGGGTAAGGCTGGCGCTGGTCCCTGACTACTAAGAGTCGTATCTTTGGTGCAAATGCTATCCACGTTAGTCCTTGTTCATCTATCCACTCGGTTGCGGCGAGATTCAAGATGCGTCTCACTATTTTCAATCCATGATTGATCGTTGCAGCTTTAACACCTTCACTCCGTCGATGCTCAAGCCAAGGCTGCAACGTTCCACTATGAACACTCTCCAGTGGCAACGTGCCTATCCAGGGCAATAGATTTTGTAGTCTGTAAACATCTGCATTCAGACTACGTTTGTGCTGATTCTCGTGCACAAATCTCGCGGCCGCCTGTTCGAACGTCCATTTTGGTCTTACGCCGTATATAGTTGCTTGGCGTGAACCTTCTACCAAACGGGCTAAGAAACGTTCCGCTTCTTCAAGTCGATCAGTGCCAGTGCTTTGGCAAACTCGCCGCCCGTAGATATTTTTGTCGATATGCCAGGTGCCTTTACGTTTGTATAGGCCCGGCGTTCTTTTACGTCCCATGGTCTTTCTCCTATGAGTTGACCGGGACGCCCGTTGCAGTGTTTATACTGATCCACCCAGGCGTCCAAATCAAGTCGGTCGAAGGCAACACCCTGTGTGCCAATCGGTATCTCGGTCACATAGGGCCTGACTTCTTGGTTAAATCGGTTTCGGTCCATACCCAAGTACAGCGGGGCATCCCGAAAACGCAATAGCCGTGGCAATACGGTAGTAACAGCTACCGCGTTGCTACTTTCATTACCGTGTGGTTGGCGTGTCACTGAGCTCTTATCTTCTCATTGACTAGCCGTTGTGCATTCACAAGAAGGTTCTCCATAAATATTGAAGTTTTACTATCACTACCTTCCGATATAGGCATTCAATACACGGATACGGCCATGACCCATCCATGTGGTGAGTTGTTGGCGTGCCTTAAGATCAACCTGTTGTTGCTCTTGCGATAATGCTTTGCGTTTAGGTCCACCCGCTGCTGGGGATTGCCATCCCGTTAACTGTGCATAAGTCTCTTGTGCGAACCGATGTCTTAATCCGTGGCTTTGGCCCATACCCGCTGCATGGGTTTGATGCTCGAAGCGTTTTAGATGTTGTTTGTATAGAAGATGGGGTGGTATCAATGATCCGCCTTTAGCTAGTTGTTTCGCTTCATCGAGTAATTCCCTTTGTCTCTGATTGGATATGGGAACAGTACGTTGGCGTCCGCCCTTGGTCCAACTGGCTTTGAGGTACAGACAATCACCTTGATCGGCGAGTTTGGGTTGAATCTTCATCGCCTCCTCACGCCTTAAACCAAAGTAGCGCTGTAACTGTAGGCTTAAACGGATATAGGGGTCACGAATACGCGCTAAGTGTTCGGGCAGTAGTTCTTTTGCCTTATTTTCGGTAAAACGTTCGTACTCCTTATATATACCGTAGTCTCTGTTCTTGGGCTTGACCACACCCGGTTTACCGATCTTGTCCGCCCACCAGCGCAGGGCAATAAGACGATTGGCAATGGTCGCGGAGGTGAGCTTCTCCCCCGTTCGAGACGATGCTTCACGCTTCCATCGCTCAATCAGAGCATCGACGTGTTTTTGTCGCAATGAGTGACTACCCATACTTTTGTAACCCATGGCCTCCAATTGACGGGCGAATAGATCCAGGTGTTGCTGTCGCGCTTTCTGGGTCGCAAAAGCGCCATCGCGATTACGCTTCGTCAGTTGTTTGAGTTCCCACGCCAGTTTTTTCATGGTGACGTCTCTCTATGGCGTATCTGTCTATCCATCATCACACTTTCTCCTTCGTTTCATTTCTGCATTTCATTGCCGTGTGCCATTTCCGTTCATTCCTTCGTTTAACTCTCGATCTCCTATACATCTAATCCATCACTTGTGTGAACTCTATCGGTGAGTGTTGCTCCGCAAGTCACAGACTTCGTCTGTGCCTGATGGTGAATTCCCTTAGTTCAGGATTGCACCATCTTCTATCAGCGGATTTTTACGGCCATGCACACAAGTACTTCCATAGCCGGGCCCTCATGTAATAGGCCGCCGGATCACTTTAGTCATCCGGTTGCAGGTCGATTAGGTGGGTGATGCCGTGGTACAGCTTGTTATATCGTCATCAGCGTCATCTTGGATGACATCACCCTTGGCTCCGCTATCCGGTTCGCCTGCAAGACCGAATTTGGGAGCACCTTCTCGTGGAAGGGTTGTGGGAACTTAAGGCAGGAATGGGATGATGGTTTGAAAAACCGAGTACCAACCCCATGCGCAACCTCGCGTCCCTTATGACGCTTGTCTCTCGGTGCCGTACTCAAGCACCTGTCTGTTTGTGGGTAGTCGCAAACAGGTGCATGGTACACACCACACGGATAACGGGTATCCGTAGGAAGGTTGCCCTTCGCGTTACCCAATTTTTCGATAACACGGGGCGGCACTCAGTGGCCCGGTCGATTGACCGAACCAGTGCTCCTCTCATGAGTTTAGGAGCCGCGGGCACTGCCTTTGTCGTGGACAAGATCTTCTCTTGTCGAGGACCGATCTCCGGGACAGCATTCCGGTTCTTGTTACATTCGTGGCATATTGTTTTCCAATCGCACGAATTTTTCAATGGGATATCCGTTCACCCGTTGTGGAACGGATATCCTCTTGACATCGGCTTTTTGTCTATTTGCACTGACTTCATTCCAACACAAAAGCAGCTCGTCCAGACCCCATTTCGATGACACTGTTGGTGATGGCTTTGTGGGCAAAATCGATCTGAAGATCGAATTTGTATATATACAATCTATCGCGTCACAAACCCATCACCACGCTAATCGTGTTGGTATTACTTATTGAACGTGCTGTTGCCAGGCGCGTCACTACCCAATGCACGATTGCGTAGTGACGCGCATCTTTTTGAGTTCGATTCCCAAGTCGATTCATTACCGTATCAATCTACAGGCATTTATCCACCGCACTCACTGGATATCGGTTCCCCCGCGAGGGAACCGATAGCGGAAAAATAATTTGATTTCGCTCGGGTGAATCGTGATTTGATGTGCACGAAGGATTAACGCCAAATAGAACTGCCGAAAACGCTAACTACGGATAATTTTGTATAACAGCAAAAATGCGTGCTAACGTTAAGGTTTGTTAGCTCTCTGTCGTGGAGGAATTGGTGTGTTGGTGACATAGCGAGTTATGCGCAGATGGCTAACAAACCTTAATGACTCCGGTCTCCCGCGACGTCAACACTGTCATCAATTATATAGCGAAACTCGCTGTAGTCAGTCGTCCGTGAAGTATCAGCAAACAGAAAGATATACGTTCATTTTTTTGTTACATGCATTCCTGACTAGAGTTCTTCGGCAACCGTTGTGACCGCAGCCAAGGTCATGTCAACAAGTTCATCCACTTCGTATTTGGAAATACATAATGGTGGTGCAAAGCCCAAAATGTCTCCCTGCGGCATCGCGCGGGCGATGAGGCCATGTTCGAGCGCCGCCGCTGCTATCCTCGGCCCAACTTGTTTCGAGCTGTCAAAAAACACACGATCGTCTTTGTCGGCGACGAACTCGAGCGCTGCCATTAGGCCCTCGCCACGGACATCGCCAATAATCGGGTGATTATCAAATGCTTCATGTAGTGATTTCTGAAAGTACGCACCCGTATCGCGAGCATTGGTAACAAGATCTAGACGATCGATTAGTTTCAGGTTCGCAATCCCAGCGGCCGCACAAAGTGGGTGTGCAGAATAAGTCCAGCCGTGTCCGAACACACCTAGATCATCGGAGCCTTGTTCCAAAATTTTCCAAAGCTCTTCTGAGACAATCGACCCCGATAGGGGTGCATAAGCTGAGGTTAGCCCTTTTGCAATTGTGATGATGTCCGGTCTGATACCGTAATGCTCGCTACCGAACATGGATCCGAGGCGGCCGAAACCGGTGACAACTTCGTCCGCAATGAGCAAGATATCGTACTTCTTTAAGACAACTTGAATCTTCGACCAATAGCCCTGCGGAGGGGGCACCAGTCCACCGGTACCCAGAATGGGTTCACCAATAAACGCTGCTACGGTATCCGGGCCTTCAGCGAGGATAAGTTCTTCCAGTTTCTTCGCACAATCGGTGGTGAACTGTTCTTCAGTCTGATCCAAGTCGTCGCGGCGAAAATAGTAGGGGGCTTGCGTATGTAGTATAGGGACACGCGGTAAATCGAACGCACTATGAAATAGCTCAAGACCAGTCAGTGACCCGGTCATCACACCAGAGCCGTGATAGCCACGCCAACGCGAAATAATCTTCTTTTTTCCCGGTCGGCCGAGTACATTGTTAATGTACCAAACCAATTTGATATTGGTTTCGTTGGCGTCCGAGCCGGATAAGCCGAAATAGACATGGCTCATGTGCGTCGGTGCGCGCTCGATAATCATGTGGGCCAACGTGATGGCCGCCTCGCTCGCATGTCCGGCGTACGCGTGGTAATACGAGAGTTGCTGTGCTTGGTCGGCGATGGCTTGCGCTATTTCCTTACGACCGTAACCGACGTTGACACAGTACAAACCGGCGAAACCGTCCAAGCTCTTGCGTCCGTTGTTGTCTGTAACGTACACACCTTCGCCACCCACCACGATACGTTGAGGACTCTCGCCACGTGCATGCATAGCCACATGGGTGGATGGATGGAAAAACGTCTCTCGGTCCCATCGGTTTAGTTGATCATTGTTTAACATAGTTTTTTCCAGTAAATAGTTATCAGGCCCAGTCACGGCAGACGTATTTCACATCCATGAATGCCTCCATACCGAACCGCGCACCTTCCCGGCCCAACCCGGATTGTTTGACGCCACCAAACGGAATCGGGGCGCCGGTGACTTTTGTCCGGTTGACCGCAACCATGCCATATTGCAACGAGCGGCTCGCACGGTATATCCGGCGTGGGTCCTGCGTGTGAAGATAGGCGATCAAACCGTATTCTGTATCATTCGCTCGGTCTAATGCCTCCTCTTCGGTGTCAAACGCCGCTATCGCCGCGACTGGGCCGAAGGTCTCCTCGTGCATGATCAACGCATTCAGCGGCACATCCGTCAACACTGTAGGTTGGAAAAACAGTGGTCCAGCGTGGTGGCGCTGACCTCCGCACGCCAGTTTGGCACCTTTCGAAAGCGCATCGGCGATATGTTCTTCCTGTTTTGCAACCGCTTTTTCGTTCATCAACGGACCGATATCAGGGTCTTCGATACCTGGCCCCACAGTCAATGCCGCTGCGCGGTCGGCAAACTGGCAGCAAAATTCATCGTAAACCGGCCGCTCTACAAAAAAGCGGTTGGCCCCCAGGCAATCTTGTCCTGAAGTTGCGAACTTCGCTTTAATGGCTTCGTTGACTGCGAGTTCCAGATCGCCGTCAGCAAATAATATAAATGGGGCTAGACCACCGAGTTCCATGACAATGCGTTTTACGGTTTCGGCGCACTTCCCGTAGAGCACTTTGCCAACCACAGTGGAACCTGTGAACGAAAGCACACGTACACGGGGATCCTCAGTCCACGGTGGCACCACCACCGAGGCGCGCCCCCCAATTACGTTGAACACGCCTGTCGGAAAACCGGCACGCTCGGCTAGTTCGGCCAGTGCTAAACCGGAAAACGGGGTTTCGTGTGACGGATGTACCACGACTGTACAACCCGCCGCGAGTGCAGCCGCCGCTTTTCGCGTGATCATTGCGGAAGGAAAGTTCCATGGTGTGATCAGAGCGGCAACACCAACGGGTTCAAGCCAAACCTCGACCTCTGCGTCGGGCAAATGCGAGGTCACGCTCTCGATATTCGGCCGCTTAGCTTCCTCCGCGTAGTATTCGAGAAAAGTAGCCGCATAATCAATTTCTCCGCGGGCCTCCGAAATCGGTTTGCCCTGTTCCAGCGTCATGATCCGCGCCAGGTCCTCTTTGTGCGCAACGACGAGCTCAAACCAACGACGGATAATTTTGGAGCGTTCTTGAGGTAGCAAACCCGCCCAAGCCGGGAATGCGTCATGGGCGGTGTCGACGGCGGCCGCGCTCTCGGCGGCAGACAACGCAGCCACATTGCCCAATAAAGCGCCATTCGCGGGGTCCTCGACCTCAACCGTCGCGCCATTCGCAGCGGCGACCCAGCTGCCACCGATGTAGCTGAACTCGCGGATCAGCTTCTGATCGTCGAGTAGCCGAAGCAGGTTTGTACAAGTTCGTCGGTGTCCCTTGGTATTCATTTTCAATCTCTCAATGCATTGAAGCATGCCTCCGAGCGGCGTGCATTAAATACGATAATCTTAGTGGAAAGATTGAAGAATGTTGTTTTGTTGTGGCCGCCTAAAGAAGAAAAAATCATTACTTGTCATATGGCGGACAGAGTATTCTTCTGGACCTACCGGCGACACCGTCTCAACCGTTTATATCATCGGAATCATTCAATAATGGCGGGGTCGATTTGATCTGCTTGGTTACGACATAACCGAAATAGCGGTCGATACCAATATCCTCGTCGAGAAGCTTGTCCATAAGCCGTTGGTAGGCATCGACGTCCCGGACGATCAGTTTCATGACATAATCGATACCGCCACCGGTTGCAGCACAGTACCCGATTTGCGGCACTTTTTCGACCGCCGTTTCAAAACGCTGGAAATCTGCTGTTTGATGGTTTGCCAGCGTCACTTCAACGATGACCTCGATCACCGGGCTAATTCTACGTATATCTACTTCAGCGCGGTAACCAGTGATGTAGCTAGCCTCCTCGAGTCGACGAAGCCGCTCCCAGCAGGGGCTTGACGACAGGTTGACCGCTTTCGCCAGCGCCGCCTTGGTGATCCGACCGTCACGCTGCAGGGTACGAAGAATGGCGATGTCATAATCGTCCAATTTTCTCACGATCTTGGCTCAAGCGCCCGAAGAATCTTGATCACCGACGCTGTTTCTTCCTTGCCATGGCCAAGCGCGACGGCGCGATCAACCAGATTGCGCAATACGCGTGGAATCTCGCTGTTGATGCCGGCGCATGCCGCCTGCTCGCAGAGTCGCGCAAGCGCACCTTGTGAGACCTCTGAAGCGGCGCCGGACGGGCCGACAGAAAAATTGTCGTCGTGAATCGCCCGCGCAATGATCTGGCCTCGATCGCCGTTGGGCAACAAATCAGCAAAATCACCGACAGAGACACCCTCCGATTCGCAGATACTAGCGCCATGCGCGGTGCCGAACACGATCGCCATCAAGCGTGACAAGAATGCCAGGTCAAGCGCTGCTGCTGCTGCGACGTTCTGCCCGAGATAGCGAAGATCGCCACCCATATGGCGAAGTTGGGATTCGACACTCGCGAACACGCGCGCGCTCCCGGATACCAGAATTTTTGCGTCCGGCGCTCCGAGATTCGCCGGATAGACGAGGATAGCACCATCGAGATAGTAACCTCCCAGGCTATGGATCGTATCTTCCGCCGATCGCGCCTCATTCGGTGTTCCGGTGCTGAAGTTGACGATAACTCGGCCGTCTAGCAGCGGTGTGACACCGGGCCGGCTGAAAATATCGTGAAGAGCTTCGTAGTCGGATACACAGACGATCGTGACCGAGCTCTGCCGTATGGCGTCGGCGCATTGAGCGATGCACTGCGCGCCAAGCGCCTCCACGGCGGCCAATTTGTCCGATGTCCGGTTCCAGGCCGTTACAGACAGGCCACCCTCAATGAACGCACTGACCATCGCCGTCCCCATGGCACCCATTCCAAGGACCGTTATGTCACTCAAAGTCGTCTCCTATCCCTGACCATGTGAACTGCAGGCTCAGGGTTGCCGTGAAACACCACGGCCGAGAAAGACCGCGCTTGCCACATGACTGTGTCGGGTTCCTGTTCCTGAGTAGAGTGATAGTTCGACAGGTAGATCAGGTCCATGGCACGCTCGTAGACGAAACCGGTCTTACCGCAAATCAGGGCTGTCTCGTAGCCGCGATTGCGAATCTCAGCCCAGGTCTTCTGCCAACGCGTTTCATACTCTTCGATCGGGAAGTACCGCGACTGTCCCTTCACGTTGCTCACGCTCATTCTCCCGGTTGCTGATCTCGAAGACGTTCATGATCGGTCAGGATCATGTCGGACGCCTTCTCACCGATCATGATCGATGGGATGTTGAAGCCGCCACTCACTGGCCTTGGCATGATAGAAACATCCGCGACCCGAAGCCGTTCTATTCCATGGACTTTCAATTCATCACTAACGACTGCCCGCTCGTCGCTTGACGGTCCCATCTTGTTGCTGCCAGACGCGTGATAATGATTGGCGAAGTAGCGGCTCGTGAGTTCATCGATCTCCTCGTCAGATTCGCAAGGCGTTCCAGGTGTTTCCTCACCCGCGCTGAAAATCTTGAGCGCTTTGGTTTCCATCATCTTCCTTGCCATGCGAAACGCCCAGCGGTTCACCTGACGATCTTTCTCGTGCGTGAAAAAATTAGTGATGATGCGAGGGTACTCGTCGGGGTCGTCCGACCGCAGCGTAATCTCGCCGGCGGACTCCGGATGAATCTGCCCCCAGTGAATGTTGAACCCGTGGAACCGGGTATCATACGTGTCGTCCTTGTAGGCATTTACCGCGACGGGGAACATATAGAATTGCACATCCGGCTGGCGTAGTCCCTCTTCCGAGCGAAGGAACGCAGAGCAGTTCATCGGAAAGACGGTGAACGGACCGCGTCCCAAGGTCAGCCACTGCAGCCCTGCAACGATCTGGTTGTACAGTCTAGTGTACTTGAAGTACGAGATAGGCTGCCTTGAGTGGTGTTGTACAAACGAACCGATCTGGTCCGTGAGGCTCTTTCCCACCCCAGGCAGGTGGTTGATACACTCCACGCCGACAGCTTCGATTTCGTCCTTTGGCCCAATACCGGATATCAGCAAGAGCTTTGAGCTCATATACGCGCCGGCGCTGACGATAACCTCGCAGCGAGCATGGGCCTCGATCATGCGTCCGTCTTTTCGATAGCTAACACCTTTGGCCTGGCCCTGTTCAATGATTAGCCGTTGGACAAATGCGTGTTTGCTGATTGTCAAATTCCCGCGAAATCGAGCTTTCAGGAGATAGGCATAGGACGACGAGCAACGGAGCAATGGGTATTTGTAATGAGTATGCTGGCAATATCCGAACCCATCCATATCGCCGCTGTTAAAGTCCTTGATCTCTTTGTGACCAAGTTCTCTTCCACATTCGATAAACGCGTCCCACAGCGGATGAGAGAATGTTGAATTGATTACGGATAGAGGGCCACTGCCACCGCGGTGCGCGCTTTCACCTCCCTCATAGGTCTCCATCCGTTTGAAGAAGGGAAGGACGTCTTGGTAGCTCCAGCCGGGATTGCCCAGGTGCTCCCATTCGTCGTAGTCCTCCGGATGACCGCGAAAAGCGATTTGCCCGTTGATCGACGAGCTTCCGCCGAGGCACTTGCCGCGGGCCAACTTCATCTTTGCGTTGTTGAGCATCGGTTCGGGCTCGGATGGGAAGTTCCAGTCCTGCGCGCGCTCCAGCATCGCCGTCTCACCAAGCGGCGAGGCGACAAAAGGATTGATGTCGGTACCGCCGGCTTCCAGCAGAAGGACCCGAATACTAGGGTTTTCGCTCAGCCGCGAGGCAATCGCGCACCCTGCGGACCCCGCCCCAACAACGATGTAGTCGAACTTTTTTACGTGAGACATACCCCGTCCTCACTGAAACGGCTCGAGCACATTGGCAACACAAGCGCCCATGACATCCAGCCTGTAACCACCTTCGAGCACAGCAACAGCCGGCAGACCGAGACCCGCGAGTCGTTCGCCAATCGTCGAGAAATCGTCCGGCAAGAGCCCTAAGTGTCCCCCTGGATCCTCTTGGACCGCGTCGACACCCAGCGCGATCACCAGGAGGTCAGGGCCGAAATCCGTTACCCGTTCTATGGCCAGATCCAGAGCACTGAGGTAGGTCTCAATGGTTGCGCCAATCGGCAAAGGGAGATTCAGGTTGAGTCCTTCGCCGACTCCTTCTCCGGTCTCGTCGGCGTAGCCCGAAAAGTATGGAAACTCGTAAGCAGGATCGCCGTGCACCGAGATCGTGAGAACGTCGTCTCGGTCCCAGAAAATCAGTTGGGCTCCATTGCCATGGTGCGCGTCGATATCGACGATCGCTGTACGGCCGCCGTCGACAGTCATCAGGTTCGCGGCAAGCGCAGTGTGATTGATGTAGCTTGTACCGCCCATCAGATCGGGACCTGCATGATGCCCGGGCGGGCGGCACAAAGCGAAACTGATTCGATCTCCATCGATAACGGATCGCGCAGCAGCGAGCGCCGCTCCAGCCGCCCCGATCGCAGCCGGCCATACGCCTTCCGTGATCGGACTGATCCCGTCGATGCTGTAGTAACCGATCTTTCCGTCGATGGTCTTCGGGCATTTTCGCGTCAAGCGCCAGTTCGGCCATACAAATGGGAATCCGTCGGTCTCAGCATCGAACGCTTCACACCATTCCGCCCAGGCTGTCTCCAGGAACTCGATGTAATCCGGGGTATGAACGGCCAGAATATCGGCCTTGTTTGCGGCCGTTGCATACACAAATTTCCCGAGGTTGCGATCGTGAAGCGCCTCGGCAACGGCATCGACACGCGCAATGGTGTCGAGACATGGAACGAACTTTCCCGGCACCAGTTCCAACTTCGTTTGATGCAATCGGTGGTCGTCGTTGACGAAAACTCTCATGTGACCTTTCACCTATCGATCGGCGGACAGACCGGCCTTGGCGTTTTGGGCGTTCTGAAATGCGTAGTTGGCGATTGCGGTATCCTGTGCACCGGTGCCGGTGAGGTCGCACACCGTGATGTCAGAATCATCGCGTCTGCCCTCGGCGCCGCCGGCCACGATCTGGCCCAGTTCCGGCGGCGTAATATCCACGAGGTAGCCCGCTTCTCGCGCTGTGCGGAGTTCCCCGATCAGCTCGCATTGGGCCACACGATCGCAGACATAAAGATCCGCGCGCTTCAACACTTTGGGATCGATCTCGTTCTTGCTCGGCTGATCGGCGCCCATGCAGGTGATGTGCATGCCGGGGTGGATCCAATCGGACATCAGAACTGGCGATTTAGCGGGTGTTGTCGTGACGACAAGCTCGCTCGATGCCACGACTTCCTTGGCGCTTGTCGCGATTTTCGCGTTTGCTCCTGTTTTTTCGGCGATCTCCGCCACCGCGCTTTCGTTTAGGACATCATCAGGCGACCAGAGCAGCACGTCGGAGAACGGTCGAACCAAATGCGCCGCCTCGATCTGCATACGCGCTTGTACGCCCGCACCGATGACGCCGGCCGTGTTAACGGTGCTTGGCGCTAGGTGGCGTGCGGCGACAGCGCCTGCGGCAGCAGTTCGTACATTGGTCAAGTAGCCGTTATCCAGGAGCACGGCATCGACAAGACCGGTTTCCGCCGAAAGCAACACCATGAGGCCCGTTGTGCTTGGCAATCCGCGCTTAGGATTGTCGAAGAAACCCGGGCTGATCTTCACGGCAAACGATGCGAAACCCGGAATGTAAGCGGTCTTCACGTCCACCTCGCCATTAGCATCATCCAAGTGCATCGAGAGGACCGGCGGCATAACAACGCCGTCGCCTGCAAGGCCATTGAAAACGCTCTCGATCACATTGACGGCTTCCAAATCGAGTTGAGCCGCTTCGTGCAGCTCCGCTTCACTCAAGATCAAGATGTCGTTCGCCATATCAACAGATTCCTCCAACTTGCCGGCCTCCCAGTTGCACGGGCTCGCCCGCAACGACCGCCGAGAACTGATCCATGTCCACATTCCGCCCGGAGACAACAATGGCCGTCGGTCCGGTAATCTTGACGAGGCCGGCGACAATCGCGCCGTGTGATACAGCGGACGAGCCTTCCGCAACGAGCCGATCGCGATAGAACAGGGATCGCATGCCGTCGTAGACCTCCGGCTCATCAATCCGAACAAGCTCGTCGACGTTTTTCCGACAGAGTTCGAACGTGTAGTGGTTCTCAAAGCCAAGTCCGCCACCCAAGGAGTCCGCCAGTGACGGAACCTCTTCGACGGCGACCGGCTCTCCCGCTTCGAAGCTCGAGCCCATGGCTGAGCCGTGTTTCATGCAGATGCCGACGATCCGGACCGATGGCTTTATGGTCTTCGCGGCGACGGCGATTCCCGAGATCAACCCGCCGCCGGAGACCGGCACCATGATCGTTTCGACCTCTGGGTAATCCTCCAGGATTTCCAAACCGATCGTGCCTTGACCCGAGATGACGTCCGGATCATCGAAGGGTGGCATGTTGATCATGCCCTCGTCGTTGACCAACCGTTCGACCTCGACCTCCGCGTCGTCTTGGCTGTTGCCGATCCGACGAGTTTCTGCGCCAAGCGCTTTGATGGCCTTTACCTTGATCCCGGGGACCAAGCTCGAAACGCAAACGATTGCCTTGACACCGACTGCTCTCGCGGCGTATGCGACCGCCCGGCCATGATTTCCGGTGGAGCAACAGACGACCCCACGGAGTCTTTCCTCGTCAGTCAGTTTGTGGATGGCATTCGTTGCGCCGCGCAACTTGAATGCGCCGATGGGCTGCAGTGTTTCCAGCTTTAGATGGATTCCATGCCCGATGTCCTCCGACAGGGCGGATTCGACAAGCGGGGTGCGCATCACTGAACCGGCGATCCGCTGTCGCGCAGAGTAGATATCCGATAGGGCCGGCATGTGGGTCATGCGGTGAAAACTTTTTGTTCGAAATTGAATAGGGAGCGGCAACCGTCCTTCGTAATTACAATGGATTCGGTGATACCGACGCCGCCATGCCCCGGTACTTGGACCCACGGAATCAAGTGAAAAGTCATGTTCTTCTCAAGCGGGCGATCATGTCCCTTAACCATGCTCAGGATATGCCCCTCACCCCAGTCAGGTGGAAATCCAATGCCGATGGAATAGGCAGTCCGCGCCGCTTGTTCCACATGTGGCGCGCCTTTCTTGATGATGTCGCGGGCGATGATGTCGATGTCGGATGCCAGCACGCCAGGCTTGATCGCCTCCATGGTCGCCTGCATGGCGTCCAGGCAGACTTTTTCGCCATCCCTGATGGCCTGTGGCGTTTCGCCGATGGTGACCGTCCGCATCATCGGCGCGTGGTATCTGTTGTAGCAGCCGGCCACTTCGAGGAAGACGTAGTCCTGCTCTTCGAGCGTTCGGTGCTCCCAAGTCATGTGACCCACGGCACCGCGCCATCCTGTCGCGACGAAAGGCGCCATGGCCGGCCATTCGGATCCGGCGCGGAGCATGGCATGATAAATCTCAGCGGCGATCTCATTTTCGTTGACGCTGGGGGCGGAAGCCTTGATGCCGGCCATCATGCCGGCTTCTGTGGCGCGTGCGGCGCGCTCCATCTTTTCGAGCTCCAGGTCGGATTTTACGATCCGAAGCTGCTCGACTATGCCTGTGCAGTTTTCGAATGTTGCGTTCGGCAGCTTGGCGATAAAGCCTTCCTGCTCGAAGGCGCGGAAAAAATAGGCGTCCCGGTCGTAGCCGATCCGGGCGTTATCGAGACCGAATTCCCGAAATGCGTCCGCGAGTATCTGTGTCGGATCCTCGAAATCGCTGTACGGCCTGCTAATCTTGATCCAGGTGCGAGCCGGAATGTTCGATGACTCTAGCAAGCGCGTGACCATGAACGACTCGTGCTCGAGCGGCACGACCAACACCTGGAACCAATAGTAGCCTGGCGTCTGATAACCGGTGAGATAGAAGAGATCGTGCGGCATGGCGAGGACAACGACATCCAGCCGCCGCTCTTCCATCAGGCTTCGCAAATTGGCGACGCGCCGATCGAACTCTTCTTGCGGAAACACGATGTCCCCATGCTGTGGATTTGGCATTTGGTTCTCTTATTCGATCTTCTCAGGTTATCACCTCGGCACGGGAATGCCGAGATAATCCGCAAGCTTGCGATTCCCTGCCTTGATGTAGCGGTCGAACACGATGGCCATGCCTGCAATGCCTAGGCCGGCCAACAGACCGTCACCTGGCTCGACTCGCGCGATCGCTCGAAGAGTCAACTCCTCAAGGCCGCGGGACCCGACTAGCGCAGTAATGACCAGCATGCCGAACGCCATCATCACTACTTGATTGAGACCGAGCAGGATCGTGGGCAAGGCGAGCGGCACCTTGACAAGCCAGAGGATCTGGCGCCTGTCGCACCCCGACATCCTCGCGCCCTCGACCAAAGATTCCCGGACATGTCGGATACCCGCATCCGTGTACCGGATGGCCGGCGCAATCGCGTACAGAGTAATGGCGATGAGGGCCGGAAAATCTCCGATGCTGAAGATCATCACGACGGGAATCAGGTAAACGAACGTCGGTAGAGTTTGCAACAGATCGACGATCAGAATGAGCACCCTGTGGGCATGCCGATTCAATCCGGCCCAAAGCCCAAGCAAGAATCCGATCGCCATGGCCGCGATGACCGAGAGAAACACCAGATAGAGCGAGATCATGGCTTTCTTCCAATAACCAAGCGCCGCAATGGCGACGAAAACCGAGCACCCCAGAAGCGCCGTGCGCCACCCGCCAAGCAGCCAACCAACCACCCCGACGACGAGAACGAAGCTCGACCACGGCACTGCCAGGAAGAAGATCTTTGTAGGTTTCAAGACGTGGCGGAGTGCGCCGTCGCGCAGTGCGCCGATTTGACTGTCGAATGTTGTCGAAATCCAGGTCACTAAGCCATTGCCGTAACGACCTGCCGAGATCGTCCATTCTTCGGGCCACGTGTGTATCGCCGGAATTGCCAACGACAACACTGTCGTCCCGACCAGGATGAAGAACGAAGCAATGAGCAACTTGTGCCGGATGTACCAAGCCGGATCTTCGGTTTCGTGGACCGGGCGGCGCATCGCAATCAAGTAGGATACGCGGTCCAACATGATCGCCATGAACGTAATGGCCAAACCGGCGGCTAACGCGTCGCCGATGCGCATGGAGCGCAGCGCCTTCAGAACGTCTCCGCCGAGGCCGCCGGCGCCAATAATGGAAGCGACAATCACGACTGCGAGCGACAACATGATGACTTGATTGACACCAAGCAGGAGCTCTTTTCGAGCCGCCGGCACCATGACGAGCCACGTCAATTGGAAGCGGCTGCACCCTGCGATTCTGCCGAACTCGCCCACTGTGGCCGGCACCGAGTACATCGCTTGGGTCGTTACACGTGCCATCGGCGGCATTGCGAAAATGACGGTCGCCATCAACGCGGCGATTGGGCCAAATCCGAAGAACAAGATCATCGGTACCAAGTACGAGAACAGCGGCAGCGTCTGCATGACGTCGTAGAAGGGCTGCAAGACCGCATCGACGAATTTGTTCCGATACCCCCAGATTCCGAGCATGGTGCCGCCGACAACGCCCATGACGACGGCGATGAGGACAGACGCCATGGTCAACATTGCCGACTCCCACAGGTCGAATACAGCGAATAGGATGAACGTCGAGGCTGTCCAGATTCCAAGGCCGGCGGTACCAAAGTTCCAAGCGATCAGTGTGAAAACTGCAGCAATGCCGATCCACGGAAGCGGCGGAATGACGTCGGGGGGTGCATCCAGTTTGTAGAACGTGAACCCTTTAGCAAGGATTCCACCCAAGAACTCGAACGGCTGAGAGATCAGCCATCCAAAGCCGCGCGTGATTTCAGAGAACTTGATGGGACCAATCTCGTACTCTCTTGCGAGAAACTTCATCCCATCGCCGAGCGGCGACTGTAGATCCAAGATCCAACCCCGCGGGTAGACCACCCACGGGCTGTCTCGATCCAACAGCAACCAGATCAAGGTAGCGACAACGGTGGTGCCGACAAATACAACGTATTGAACTCGGATTCGCGGCAGTGCATTCATGACCGCTACGCTCATCGACACGTCCCCGTTCACACCAAGTAGGGTGCGAGGTCGCGCCGGTGAAGGGAGCCGATGACGCTGCCATCCGGCGCAACGACCGGGTGACGGCCGTCACTTTCAACTACTTGCGCGATGACTTCTGATATTCGTGAATCGGCTTTCAGTTCTACATCGTTCGTGGGTTCGGCGGCGCTGTCCATGATGGAACGGACGCGCAAAACCTTGTTCTTTGGAATATCCTTGGTGAATTCCCCAATGTAGTCGTCGGCCGGTTCGAGGATGAACTCTTCTGGCGTCCCCATTTGCACGACTCTTCCGTCCTTCATCACTGCAATACGGTCAGCCAGACGAACAGCCTCATCGAAGTCGTGGGTGATGAAGACAATCGTCTTATGCAGCATGTTCTGGAGCCGCAGAAACTCGGATTGCATGTCCTGGCGAATTAGTGGGTCGAGCGCAGAAAACGGCTCATCGAGGAACCAGACTTCCGGCTTCGTTGTCAGACTGCGTGCGATACCGACCCTTTGTTGTTGGCCGCCGGACAACTCGTCCGGGTAATACGACTCCCGACCGCTCAGGCCGACGAGTTCGATCATCTCGCGTGCGACCGCCTCACGGTCCCGTCGCTTCATTCCCTGTACCCTCAGGGGAAAAGCGATGTTCTGCAGAACAGTCAGATGAGGCAGCAACGCGAAATCCTGAAACACCATGTTGATCTTTTCACGGCGCAATTGGACAAGATCCTTTTCCGAAAGATTGGCGACATCAACGCCTTCGATCATGACCTTGCCATGTGTGAGGTCGTGTAAGCCCGTCATGCAGCGGACGAGGGTTGATTTTCCGGAACCGGAAAGCCCCATGATGATGAAGATTTCGCCCTGAACGACGTTCAAATTCACGTCGCGGACACCAACAATCATGTTCTTTTGCGCAAACATCTCTGTACCGGCTTCGGGACCGGGATCAGCCATGAATGACTCCGCATTTGGCCCGAATACTTTCCAGACGCTTTTGCACTCAAGAATGGCTTTTGCCTTATTCATATCCCGTCTCAATATTTATCTGGTCCCCAGAGGAGCACTATCGACTCATTGTTAGAACGACCCGGTCACACCAGCGCCTTTCCGATGCGCTTCAACTCTAAAGCACGGCGAGTTCAAGAAACAGACTCGATGTAAAGATGTTAACTTTGGCGCATGTAAAAGTGAATAACATCTAGAGAGGCTAATCATACGAATTGTTGGCTGAAGCAACATTCCATCCCATTCTCACGAACCAAAGTTTGCCCGCGAATTGATTTTTCGGTCAGGCTGCCTCGAGAAGACCGAGAAGCGTTTCGTATAGAACAGCGGCACCCGCCCCCAGATTTGCAACCGACGTATGCTCGGCAGGATTGTGACTAATACCGCCCGCGCTTGGCACAAAGATCATGCCGGCATCGCACACCTGTGCGAGAATCTGGGCATCGTGTCCTGCTCCCGACGGCATTCGCTTGGCTTTCAGTTCCAACGACAGACAGACGGCCTCGACTAGACCGGATACCCGGTCCGACATTCTTGCCGTGGGGTCTCGCGAAATCAGACGGGACCCGACCTTGACGCCGTACTTCTTACATATTCTCTCCGCGACTTGCATCGTCATCCTGCAAGCCGCATCGATCCCGTACTCCTGGCCGGCGCGGATTTCCTGTATCAATCGGACATGGGACGGTACGACGTTTTGAGCACCGGGTGATACGTCGGCAACGCCGTAGGTCAACCGAAGATCGGGGGGGAAGTCTCCCTCCAGGGTTTTGAATGCGGTGGTTACGGTCTCCGCGGCGGCGCGAAACGCATCCCGCCGATAGGGTAGCGGTGTCGTGCCAGCGTGATTGGCTTGGCCTTCAAAGTTCAGCTCGTTGATCTGCAACCCGACGATACTCTCGACAATTCCAATGTCAACGCCCTCGTTTTCGAGTACAGGGCCTTGCTCGATATGAAGCTCAACGTAAGCGTCGAAGTCCGCCTCGGACCGCACTGCATCACAAATCTTCGAAGAATCCAGACCAAACTCTTTGATCGCATCGAGGAGGGATGTTCCATCACGGGAGAGACAATCCTCAAACTCGTCGTCATTGAAATCGCCGATCATAGCCCGCGCACCGAACTCGCCGAGGAACGCTCCTTCCTCGTCCATAAACGCGATGACCTCGTACGCCTTGTCTAGATCGATGTTGTTTTCGCTCAGGCAACGGGCAACCTCGAGGCCGGCCAGTACGCCCAGGGTTCCGTCATATTTCCCTGCCGTTGGTACGCTATCGATGTGTGATCCACACACAACCGCGGGGCCGTCTGTTGGTCCGAGGCGGCCGATAATGTTTCCGGCCGAGTCCATCCGCGCCGACATTCCGGCTTCTCGCATCGTTTCAATAAGCCAGTCGGCGGCTTGGCGATAGGCCTGAGAGAACGCTGGGCGGTCTATGCCGCCACCGTCTTCCCGTAATCCGAATCGGGCCAAGGTATCGAGATCGGCAACCAGTCGACCCACCCTTATGGACTGAGAAGATGCGTGCGGCATCCTGATGGAGCCTAGTTCCTAATTACAACCTCTCGCGGTAACTTTGAGAGTCTCTCGCATCCAGATTCCGTCACGACGATAGATTCCGAAAAGCCGATACCGTACTCGCGGTACTTGAGGGCCATCGGAGGCATATGGAACGTCATACCAGGTTGGAGTACTCGATACTCCCCCCGACGGAGCGAAATCACCTCACCTTCTCCCCAGTCGGGCGGATAGCTGATTCCGATTGAATACCCCAAACGGTTCCGAAAATACTTACCGAACCCTGCTTTCTCCATCACGGCGCGCGCATGAACGTCCGCATCATGACAGGTAGCGCCAGGCTTAATGAACTCTAACGCCGCTCCCACGGACTCGATGCATGCTTCGGCGGCGCGTATCCATTCGTCTTTGGGTTTGCCCACGAAGATTGTTCGCATCAAGGCCGCTGTGTAACGATGCTTAGCCGCAGATATCTCGAAGTACATCACGTCATCGTCCCCGAGCCTGTTCACGCCACCTGTCTGGTGCGGTAGGCACGACCGGTCACCAGCAAGGACGAAGGGGGGCAACCCCATGTACTCGCCACCGTTCTCGAAAAGGGTCTTATTGACGATCGCGTTGATCTCGTCGCCGCTCGCGCCCGGTCGAGTCGCGTCATAGCCAGCCTGCATAGCGAGGTCCACGAGATGCGCTGACTTTCGCATGACGGCGATCTCCTCGTCAGACTTGATCATGCGCGCATCCCACAGGATTTGCGTGCCGTCGACGTAAGTATTGTCCGGAAGTTCAGCGACGAGCGTTTCATGCTCGTCTACCGTGTAGAAGAAGTTGTGCTTCTCGACACCGATCCGTTTGCCAGCTGTCAAACCAAGTTGCTGCAGAACGTTGACAGTCACGCTCGGAGGATGGTCGTAGTCGTAGACCTTCGCGATACGTGTATTCCAGGCGAACTCAGGGGAGTTGATCCACTCGAAATCCCGAACTAAGAGCACCGGCTCACCGTCCTTCGGCACTACAATGCAATGGTATTTGTAGTAACCGGGTGTCTCATAACCGCTGAGGTACGTGATATTTTCGGGACTCCGGAGCAGTAGAGCATCAAGTTCATTCGTGGCCATAGCCGCCTGAATGGTGTCGTATCGGCGAATAAACTCTTCCGGCGTAAACGCAAGGCGATCGTGTTCAACCATAGGTAGGTCGAAATCGTTCGCCGTCTTGCGTTTCGTTGCCTGAAACGTCACGTGTTCGGTGTGTTCTGCGACTTCGAATATCTCGCGATCATTATCCAGCGGCATGAAGCGCCCTCCTTTAAATCTGTTCGTCGGTCGGATGCGTCTTGGACTGAACCGTTCTTGTCGACGCATATTGGGCGGCATGATATCGGTTAACTGACTTCGATAGGATTGCAATCAGCAAACTTTTACTTTAGCCTTTTTCAAACATACCGAGTAGACAGAGCGGATTTGACGGCAACATTGCTATGAAACGAGTTTCGGACGTCGATCTAAAACTGCTTCGGGTATTCGTGACCGTCGTCGAGGCACGCGGATTCGCGGCCGCGGAATCCTATCTGGACGTCTCCAGCTCGACGATATCCATTCACATGTCCAACCTCGAAAGTCGTTTGGGAGTTCGCCTCTGTGAACGTGGACGGAGCGGTTTCAAGCTGACGGAACGTGGCCGCATCATTTACGAGGAGACCAAGGGCATCCTCGTATCGCTCGACGACTTCGCTGGCACGATCGCCCACGTCAAAAGCCTTGTTGCAGGCAAGCTCGTCATCGGCATGTCTGATGCTCTGGTGTCTCATCCGAATTTCTCGATCGGCGAGATAATCCGCGAGTTCAATAATGTCGACAACGACGTCGAGATCGAGTTGGTGATCGCACCAAAGCAAGAACTGGAGCGCGACGTTGTCGATGGCCGCATTCACGCTGCAATCGGCCCTTTCGGTCGCAGCGGTTCCAGCTTGCAGTTCGTGCCATTGTTTGTCGAACAGCATGACGTCTACTGCGGGCGGGGACACACGTTGTTTGGCGCGACCGCTAGGACAGCAAAAGATGCGGATCTCTCGACGTTCCCGACGGTCGTGCGATCCTATCTTCAGGAGTTCGACAGGGATCATCTGAGTGTCATCCGCCAGGAAGCAATGACCAACACGATCGAGGGCATGCTCTCATTGCTGCTGTCGGGTAGTTATATCGGCTACCTGCCGCGCCATTACGCGGAGCCTTGGGTCGAGCAAGGCGAGTTGTCGCGAATTGATCGCACCGAGCTAACTTATGAGTCGCAGCACGGCGTCATTACCCGGCCCAGAAAGAGAGCGTCACTCGCACTCGAAACCTTTACAGCGATTTTGACCCACTGGCGCCTTCGGACCGCGATAGATGGGCGGTAGCTCCACACCCCCGAGAAAAGATCTCTCGAATCCATGGGCAATACTTTTAGATTTCTTCAAGTACGCTTAAGGAAATGCATATTTTTTTCCATGTATTTAGTATGGGAAACTAAGTCATAAACGTCGATGGGATTTGATGCGTGGCGGCGATGCCGCCGAGGTTCGGTCCTAGGGGCGTGGACAAAACAGACAATCTCGTGGAAACGAAATGGAGGCGCTTAGCAATGAATATTTGGCGTAAGATCTTGGGCTGTACTACCGCAGGCATGTTTGCCTTCGCATTCATGGCTGCTCCGGCGCCGGCGGTCGAAACGTCGGATCCAATCAAAATCTCACTGATGGACTCCAATGATGGAGACATCGTCAATTATCTGTATGGTGGCGTCTTGAAGGCGGCCGGCTATAATGTTGAGTTCGTGCGTGTCGACTACACTGCGATGGTCGCCGCCGTGGAAACCGGCGATCTAGACGTCGCCGCAGCGCTTTGGGATACGACCGGTTGGGGCAACTTCATTGACTCGGTCAAGAGCGGCAATGTCGTCAACTACGGTCCGGCCGGAATAGAAATCGTCGAAGGCTGGTGGTATCCGGCATACGTAAAGGAACAATGCCCAGGGCTTCCGAGCTGGGAAGGTCTCAAGGATCCAGACTGCGTCAAGGCGCTCTCCACCGTCGAGACCGAGCCGCGTGGCCGCTTGGTTGACGCACCAGCCGATTGGGAGACCGATTCCCAAAAACGCCTTGACGGCCTAGGCCTTGAAATTGAAGCGATCAGCTCAGGATCGCCCATCACTATGGTTGCGACGATCAAGGCTGCCGTGGACAAGAAAGAGCCGATCATCGGCTGGGGTTTTATACCGCACTGGTTTTTCGAAAGTGTCGACGGTGAGTTCATTACTTACCCCGAACATGACGAAGCGTGCTACGACGATCCTGCATGGGGACCGAACCCGGATGCGACATGGGATTGCGGGTACACGCCTGGTTACATCTGGAAACTCGCCAGCAAGAAGTTTACTGACAAGACTCCGGAAGCGGCCCGACTGCTTCATCTCTTCCGCATGAGCAGCGAAGACGTGTCGACAATGCTCGGAGATATCGAGGTCGACGGTCAAGACATCGAAGACGTCGTTCAGAAATGGCTGGATGACAACAAGGCGACTTGGTCCGCGTGGCTACGTTAATCCCTGCAAGACTAGCCTAGGTGGGGGCAGCTGTGCCTGCCGACCACCGCTCTTCAAGACAAAGAAGCGGACGTAGCCGACTCCGGTGTGCTCGTCGCTTCTGCGAGAAAATACGGTCGGCAATCCGCCTGATACTACAGCTTGATTTGGAAGTGTGAAGCTTAGTCCCATGGCCAGAGACCCCCGGTACGATATTCTGTTCGAGCCTGTTCAGATTGGACCGAAAACGGCGCGAAACCGTTTCTATCAGGTCCCTCATTGCAACGGCCTCGGTTACTTGCATGCCTCCGCCATGGCGAGGATGCGCGAGATCAAAGCAGAGGGAGGTTGGGCTGTCGTCAACACGGAACAGTGCGAGTTCCATCCTTCCGCCGACAGCTCTCCCTTGGTGGAAATGCGCATCTGGGACGATCGCGACTTGCCTGCCCTGGAGCTGATGGTCGACGGCGTCCATGGCCACGGCGCCCTCGCTGGTATTGAACTCGTTTACAACTCGTATGCCGTTGCCAGTCTGTATACGCGGGAGATCCCGCTTGCGCCAAGCCACCTCCCCGTACAAGTGGGTGGGCACTTGCACCCCGTTCAGTGCAGGGCCATGGACAAAGGCGACATTGCCGATCTGCGTCGTTGGCATCGCGCGGCAGTCAAGCGGGCGCTTAAGGCTGACTTCGACATCATCTATGTCTATGCCGCGCACAACCTGTCGGTCCTGTTTCACTTTCTGTCACCGCGTTGGAACCATCGCGATGATGAGTATGGCGACAATCTGGAGAACCGCGTGCGGTTATTGCGCGAGGTCTTGGAAGACACCGGTGAGGAGATTGCAGGGCGGGCGGCCATGGCCATCCGGATCAGTATCGACGAACTCGTCGGCAACAAGGGACTGGAGACCTCGGAGGCGGAGGACGCGATCGGTATGCTCGCGGAGCTTCCAGATCTCTGGGACGTGACGTTGTCGGATTGGACCAACGACTCTCAAACCTCGCGGTTCTCACCCGAAGCGGTGGAAGAACCGTTCGTCAAACGGATCAAAAAACTGACCACCAAACCGGTCGTTGGCGTCGGCAGGTTTACCTCTCCCGATACCATGGTTCGACAAATCAAGAGCGGCGTCTTGGATTTCATTGGCGCGGCGCGCCCGTCGATCGCCGATCCGTTCTTGCCTAAGAAGATCGAGGAGGGACGAGTAGACGAAATTCGAGAGTGTATCGGCTGCAACGTATGCGTCGCACATGATGAGCTCTCCGTACCGATCCGTTGCACACAGAACCCGACCCAGGGCGAGGAGTGGCGAAAGGGATGGCACCCGGAACAGGCTGCGCCCAAAGGCTCCGAGGACAAGATTCTGATCGTCGGCGCAGGCCCGACCGGACTCGAGGCTGCACACCATCTCGGCAAGCGCGGCTACAATTTGACCCTTGCTGAAGGGGAGGCCGAGTTGGGTGGGCGGGTTGCCAGAGAGTCGCGTCTGCCTGGCCTCTCGACCTGGGGACGCGTTAAGGATCATCGGGAGATACTGTTGCTGCCCATGGTTAATGTCGAAACTTATTTAGAGAGTGATCTTAGTACAGATGATGTTCTCGAGCTCGGCTTCGAACGAGTGGCGATTGCAACGGGATCATATTGGCGCCGAGACGGGATCGGCCGATATCATCAACATGCTGTTCCGGGTTTAGATGAACGAAGCCTCACTCCCGACGACGTCATGGCTGGAAAACGAAGCGGCAATAGCTATCTCATATTCGACGACGATCACTACTACATGGGCAGCCTGATGGCTGAACAATTGGCCGCTGACGGCAAAAGCGTGACCTTTGTCACCACTGACGGCCTCGTATCTAGCTGGTCCACGGCTGCCCTTGACCAACACCGGATACAAAAAGCCGTCATTGACGTTTGCGACGCCGTTCACGTCAGCAAAGCGCTGGTCGAGGTGCGTGACGGCACAGCCATATTGGAATGCGTATTCACAGGCGAGAGAGAAGAAGTGGCGTGCGATGTCGTCGTTCCAGTGACAGCGCGCCTGCCGAATGACGATCTGTTCCTTTCGCTTTGCTTCCGACAAGCGGATTGGGCTGACGCAGGGATCAAGTCCGTGGATCTGATCGGCGATGCCTATGCACCTGGCACCATCGCCGCCGCTGTGTATGCAGGTCACAAGTACGCCCGTAACCTAGACGCCGATATCGATCCCGACGCCGTGCCATTCAAGCGTGAAATGACCGCTATCGAGGAGCAAGTTCGATGATCTGGAAGCCGGACTTCGATGCCGGCGGCGCGGACCATTTCGTCGGTCTCATCGTGCTGGCGACCGATCTCGCGTCCGAAACGATTTTAGGCGAGCTTTGGCAGACCATTTGGCTTGTCCTCCGCATACATGTGCACATATAAATTCGAACATAACACTCAACGACATCGCTGATTCAACTGGGTGTTTAACGACTTTATCTATTGACTGCTTTGACACGGATGATGCAACAGTCCCAGACGTGGTCACACCTTATGTAAGGGTGTTCACTACCGGTAAGACATCGGTCCTTACCGGAGACATGGTTTACATTTTGTACCGGGCACATGGTTTACAGTTTCTGTACGATAAGGATTCGGGGCGGGTTCTACGCACCCCAAATCCAGATCAAAGAATCCTAGGTCATACTACATAAAGCTGCCATGTGTACCGGCATGTAAAAATGACCCAGATTAGAGTTAGAGGCTAATCGACGTCCAAAAGTTACCCACGTTCACCCAGCCAATTTTCCACAATCAACCCCGGCACTCTGGAAATTTCTCCATAGTTTGCAGTCACGATGATCAGTCTCTCAGCGAGTGCATGCGCGGCGATGAGTAAATCGTTTGGTCCAATTAGAGTTCCCTTAGCTGTAAGCTGTTGGCGAAGTGTTCCGTAGTGACGATCAGCGGGTTCATTAAATGGCAATATCTCAATCGCAGACAGTATCAGATCAACACGATCAATAAGCGCTTGTGAACTGGATTTTTCCGCACCGTATCGCAACTCGCTCGAGACAATAATACTGGTACAAACAGAATCTTCCCCTACCGCAGCAATTCGATCAGCTATCATGCCCTGGGGATTTCGGACAAGATCAGACACGATATTCGTATCCAGAAGATACCGAAGAGTCATTTTACAAAGTGGCGTCCTCTAGTTGAGGTAAGTCTTTGTCTATATCAGGGAATATTTCTTTCAAGGGACTTAAGCTGCTTAACAACGATAACAATTGTCCTTTTCGAACGGGTTCTACGATAAGTCGATCTCCGTCCTTGCGTAAAATGGCTTCGTCCCCCTTTATCTCAAAATCCCGGGGAATTCGGAGTGCTTGGTTGCGGCCGTTGCGAAACAATTTAACGTGTCGTTCGATATCTTCCATCGTTTTAATTCAACCTATATGGCATATGCCTAAACATATGCCAATGTATCGATTGAGTCAACACTTGGGCTTGCGGGGATTTTGCGTAGATGAGCCGTGCATTGTGCTGCAAAACCCTGCAAATCGGTGCAACGGACGCCCCGATAAGTTATTGAAAAATATACCTTTGCCAATTCCTTTGGCGTTCTCATAATCCATTGGTCGTAGGTTCGAGTCCTACCGGGCCCACCACTGTTTAGTGTGTTAAGGCAAATCCAGCAAGGGCACTTGCCCACACAGGCCGATTATCGCGAACGTTTCCTACCACCACCGCCATCGCTACCGGATATCCCATCGCACCAACACCCATTGGCCGATTACAACCAATTGCTGGGGCACACCGTGGAGGCCGCCTATGTCTAACGCGGCCTCTTTACCGGTATTACTCAAAGAGCTGAAGTTGGCCGGCATCGCCAACGTTTGGGAAACCCGGCCCATAAAGCCATTGAAGAGCAATGGTTACCACAAGATTATCTGGCGACACTGTGTGAACAAGAGGCCGCTAATCGTTACCACAAACGATTATTGCGCTATACCAAAGAAGCACAGCTACCGGCGGGTAAAAAACTCAGTGAATTCGATTTTAATGCGGTCAACACCGTTCGCAAAAATCAGATCGCTCAATTCATCAACGATACGCGATGGGTACAACAGGGCGACAATGTACTCCTGTTCGGTCCCAGTGGAGTGGGTAAACCCCATCTCGCTTGTGCCATCGGCTATGGATTGATCGAAAAAGGCATTCGGATAAAGTTCAGCTCTGCCACCGCCCTGGTGCAACACTTACAAAAAGCCCGCACCGAACTGGGCCTGATGGAAGCACTGAATCGACTCGACAAGTACGTTGTACTGATTGTGGATGATATTGGCTATGTCAAAAAGAACGAGATGGAAACCCAGGTATTGTTCGAACTCATCGCCCATCGTTACGAATCCGGATCATTGATTATTACCTCCAATCAGGCCTTTAGTGACTGGGATCAAATCTTCCAGGACAACATGATGACGGTGGCCGCCATTGACCGTTTGGTACACCACGCGACCATTATCGAGTGTAACGAAGACAGTTATCGTAAAAAACAATCACTAAAGAGGAAATCAAAATAATCATTCAGCGATCAGGAGCATCGCTGCCCAGTGTGCCACTTCAGTCGGCCTACGGCCTCCTTACGTGGCACACTGAAAGGCTAAATCCATCGGCCAACCTAATTGACGCCGACCGGACAAAGTAATTGACGTGAGACATCTTGCGTTAACTTGTTGATTTTGATCACTCTATCTCTTTGATTCGCACTTCCCACCGGTTGTATCTTATTTATAACAAGTGTTGACGGGGAGATGATCTCCTGGGTCATTTACGTCGGGTTGGCCTCGCACGCCGATCAGGCTGTGGGTGAAATCCGTGTTTTTCGCTTGCGCTCTCCGAACCCACATATGGTTGCCTGAGATTCACCATTCGGCTGAAACCAATTTGTTTGTCAGTTCAATAATGCTCACTATCGATCCACAACTGCCGGTCGCTGGGAACAGGGCTCAACGTCCGTTCCCATCTAGAGCGGACGTACCCGATGACGTTGTAAATTCCTATCTCGACCAGCTCTTGCATTCAAAGGAATGCGTGCAACATGGCGTACACCGGACGTAAGACCCTCAATGTTTTGGGCAGCGCGACAGCCGCTTACGGCTAACTGCAGACTACTTTAGACCGGGCTGATAATACGTACGCCGACCCAATCCGGCCATAGGAGCATATTCGTTAGGGTGCAAAACCCCTTGTTTGGGACTTACCGGTGACATGATCGCTCCGACAGCCGACCACCTTCTCGGCACATAAAATGTCTAGAACTTGAACGAACAGTCAACGAAGAGTAACCTTATTTACGTAGATGTTTCAGGGTTAGCTTGTCGGGCTGACAACAAACAATTTGGGCGGAAACAGTAATGGCGATTAGAGAGCTGATAGCACGTCTTACCAACTACCAACCGCTTCACTCTTGGTACACGTCATCCATAAGACGATATCGAAATTCTTGCGACGGGATGAATTTGGGTAACTCCTGGCCATGTAGGTTTCGACTCCTCTTAGTGGCGACCTAAGTAGGCCGGGCTCTCTTTTCTATCGTAACCGTATTCTGGCTGAAGTTTTCCAGCTGCTTTCAGCGCAGCTGCGGTCAACAAATGGCTTACCCAAAGTAGGCTGAAGTGTTAACGACGCACCAGAGGAGATAGAAATGATTCATAAAGACGAATCGGGAAGCATGAATTCTAAGATACGGGCTCAGAACGAGCAATATGAAGGCGAGGTAGTCGCGAACGACCGACGGCAGTTTCTTAAAACCAGCCTCGCTGTTGGCACTACGGCGTCGATTTCAGGTCTTGGATTACCTTACGTGACTACCGCCCAAGCCCAGGGGCTAAAAGGCCTATCGAAACCCGGCATGAGGAACCATCACCACGTTCCCGCGACCGATAAGACCGTGCACTGGGGTTATTTCAGCAAAAACCTTCCACCCGTTGTCGAGGTGGACTCGGGTGACTTTGTAACACTTGAGACACTCACTCATCATGCAAACGATGATTTCGATCGGATGATAAAAGGTGATCCGGGAGCGGAGAGCGTATTCTATTGGGACAAGGATCGAAAAGGTGTAGACCGGCGCGGGGCCGGCCCAATGGATGCTTCGATCCTTGGACGGGGGGCTGGTGAAGGTTTCGGCGTTCATATCTGTACCGGTCCAGTATTTGTTCGTGGTGCCGAACCGGGAGACATCCTGGAAGTCCGTATCCTTGACGTTCAACCGCGTCCAAGTGGGAATCCCGAGTACGCAGGCCGCAGTTTTGGTAGCAACGCCGCCGCTTGGTGGGGATTTCACTATAAAGACCTCATTGAGGAGCCGAATCCACGAGAAGTGATAACGATATATGAAGTCGATCCTTCAGGAGATATAGACTGGGCCCGGGCTGTGTACAATTTTCGTTGGACACCCCAGACAGACCCATTCGGGGTCGTTCACAAGACCATCGATTATCCGGGTGTCCCGGTAGATCATAGTTCAGTGGAGGAACGTCATGATATTTTGAAGCACGCCCGTATTCCCATTCGGCCACACTTCGGTGTCATAGGTTTGGCACCCAGCGAGGTGGATATAGTGGACTCTATTCCACCGAGCTATACAGGAGGTAACATCGATAACTGGCGCATTGGTAAGGGCGCGACCATGTACTACCCCGTGGCAGTAACGGGCGGGTTGTTATCTGCGGGGGATCCTCACGCCTCTCAGGGCGATTCGGAGCTGTGTGGAACTGCTGTCGAGTGTTCTTTGACTGGGACGTTCCAGTTGATCGTGCACAAGCGGGACAGCCTCAAGGGTACTCCACTGGAGGAACTCAACTATCCGCTGTTGGAAACTCAGAATGAATGGCTCGTGCACGGTTTTAGTTTTGCGAATTTCCTAGCGGAATTAGGACCTGAAGCGCAAAGCAAGATCTATGAGAAATCCTCAGTTGATCTCGCTTTACGGGACGCGTTTAGAAAGATGCGGCAGTTTTTGATGACTACCCAGAATCTGAGCGAGGACGAAGCCATTTCGCTGATCACGGTGGCGGTCGATTTTGGCATTACTCAGGTGGTCGATGGCAATTGGGGTGTCCACTCAATCTTGAAGAAGAGCATATTTGCTGGCGGCTAAACGTCCTGGCCTATCGGGGGGGGCGCTCCCACCTTTCCTCAGCGTAGTAGGTTTTGGCAAACGGATCTCTCCAGTCAGATACCAACGGGGCGCTGCGGCGCCCCGTTCTTTTGTGCTGATGCCGTCTTCGCGAATCTTATTTCTGCAATCAATTCGGCATATCAAATCGCCACATTGCAAGCTTTCGGTTTGCCAATTGACGAAACTTTATGAGCCACAATGCATCATATTCTGAACGGCTCTTCTTGGCTGAATGTTAAACAGCGTTGACTCTCACTTGATTCAGGAGTGTGATTTTGAGTTTACGGAAGGACAAATTGCTATGGAACGAATCCTGGAACAGGATAAGGGTATAACGGCTGTGTTTTCCGCTAACGACATTCAAGCTGTTGGTGCTATTCATGGTTGTCGGGAGGCTGGGTATGTTGTACCTAAAGACATTTCAATCATCGGCTTCGATGACCATCCAATTACCGAACACGTTACGCCACAACTCACTACGATCCGAGTACCCGCTCATGATATGGGTGAGATAGCTACAAAATATCTTATCGACGCAATTACCAAACAACAACTGCCAGATTCGGTGTTACTCGACACCGAGCTTGTAGTGCGGGGCTCAACACAACGACCGCATGTGTGTAAAAGCGTTAAATCAAGAATTTAAATTAAATGCCGATTTAATTAATCTGGGTTGTCAAATTACAGCAGTTATTTTTTGACTCCCCAAACCGATCATTTTTTGGAAGCTGACATTGTTCAAAAATGAACGCTGTTTGATAGGTTGTCAATCAGCGTTGAAATTTGACCCATATCGGCGCCGAACGGTGACCCACCAAATTTTCGTGTATCTCATTGTTAGAGCAAATAAAATTCCTTAAAAAGACGGGTCAGCCTTCGACGCCAATTAACCTTAGGAAACTCTGCAAAAGTTATTGTCAATGAGATAATGGACTAATCTTCAACAACCCTACCTATCTAATGTCTGGATCAAGCTTTAGCGACCTTGAGTATTGTGTCAAAAAGAAAAAGACGCGCAAAGATCTGTTTCTGTCTGAAATGGAAGAGATACTGCCCTGGAAAGAGCTTGTTAACGTCATCAAACGCCGCTATCCGGCTCGAGGAAACGGACGTCCACCAATCGAACTGGAGTCAATGCTGCGAATCTACTTTATGCAGCAATGGTACGGACTGAGTGATCCGGCGATGGAAGACAGTCTCTATGATATAACCTCGATGCGATTGTTTGCCGGGTTAAGTCTTGATGGCATACCAGATGAATCGACCATTTGCCGGTTTCGGCATCGCCTGGAACGGTATAACCTGACTGAGAAACTATTTCGTAAGACGGAGAAGTACTTATCGGATCGGAATTTGATATTGAGCGAGGGGACGATAGTGGATGCGACGATCATCTCGGCACCGAGTTCGACGAAGAACCAGAAGAAGGAACGGGACCCGGAGATGAAGCAGACCAAGAAAGGCAACCAATGGCACTTTGGCATGAAGATTCATGTGGGAACGGATGAGCAAGGCCGCGCCCACAGTGTGGCGGTGACCGATGCCAGTGTACACGATTCGCAATTGATGGATGATTTGATCCATGGAGATGAGGAGGCGGTCTATGGTGACAAAGCGTATGCCAGTGACTCGAAGAAGCAAGCCCTGGAATCGTCGGGTATCACTTGGCGCATCAACCGCAAGGCTCGTCGGGGTAAGAAGCTCAGTTGTGCGGACCACTCTTTTAATCGCAAGAGCAATCGGACCCGTGCCCGTGTTGAGCATATCTTTGGTGTCGTGAAGAATCTGTGGGGTTATCGAAAGGTGAGATACACAGGGATAGATAAGAATGCGAGTCAGGTATTTACGTTAATGGCCCTGGCAAACTTTTATCTGGCAAGGCGGCAATTGGCCGCTTGATGGAGCAATGCGTCTATAAAATGGGAAATGACGGAAAAACAACACAGAAAGGGCCAATTTCTAGGCGCAATCCGCCAAATCAAGTCATTTATTTTTTCACGGAGCGTGTGCTCGTTAATTGAACGCCTTGTTCAGAGCTTCCTTAAATAACCCAATGGCCGCAACGAGTATTAAAGCGCCAGTAGAACACTCGCTACCCAATCCGAAGAATAAGAAATCTTACCGCGCAGGAATTGTTGCTATATTGCAACCGTTCGGACAATTGAATGTGGGCTTCAACGTCGGTTTCGCCGGTCAACGGACACAAGCGGGGTGCATTTTGAGCAAATTAAGGGCGAAGTATTCGTTAGAAATCCGTTGACCAATTCGTTTAAGGCCCCCGGATTCTCCCATGCCGGAAAACCTCCAGCATTTTGTACTTCGGTTTGACGGGAGTTTTTTAACCTCGCTTTGATGTCCAAAGCAGCGACCTTTTGAACTCATTCGAATCAAACTCACTGTTGTAGAGCATGACGCGTTGATCAAGGCAACCCAAACGAGTTGAAACACTGACACCTGGTCTAGAACTAAGATCGCTCGTTCAAGGAGTGATCTTCCCTCAAATTCTGGCACAATATTACCGTGCTCCTTTGCTCGACAGCTATCTGGATGCCTCCTTATGTGGTCAAACCAGTCGGCGTGTGTGAACGTCAGTTTGAGGGCCACGTTAGATTTCTATTTCGCGCCCCCAAAGGAGCATTTATTTCACGAACTTTCGAATGTACCGAGAAAAGACCCAGCCTGTTACGTTTTCTTCAAGATGATCATCATAATACTCTATATAGGTCCACGAACGCCGCCTCTCAATCACTTTTACAACCTTCCCTGTGATAAGGGTATCCAGTATCTCCGCATTTCGCTTCGGATCTGATCTCACGTTCAAAGAGGTGGCATAAACAAATCTAAACGCCGTCAAATCTGAAGGATCGAATTGTTCCTGTGCCTTTCGAACGATTTCCTTTTTGACCACTCGTTTATCAAGCTGGGAGTGTTCTTTCCACCAATCTTCATAAAGAGGGGTTGTTAGATTTCCGATGATAGTTACCAGATACGGCAATAGTACGTACAAGATCGCGTAGCGAACAGGCTCCGAAAGCCGCTTTAGCCAATCGATGAATTGGCCAATGAAGGATTCAACATCTTCCGTGCTTTCGGGGAGGCTATCCAGTGCGGATTCGATATCACCTGCTGAAACGGTATTGCGTCCGACGGTAACCCTTCCATCTTCAGTTACTGTGATATCCAACTCTTCCAGCCGCTCAAGCATTTTGCGGAGAGGATCGAGGCGTTCCGCGATCTGCTGGTATAACTCAGCATGTGACTGGACGTTCTTTCTAAGTGAGTCAAACAAATCGGAATACGGCGAAATTGCTCTTTGCAGCTGCTCCGCAAACCTTTTTTGGGGTTGTATGACGGCTTCGATCTGCCGAAGTGCTGGAGACTCGATTGCCGCGCGTACTCTTTCGAGCTCACTTAAGACTGATGGTTGAAGAAGTCGCATTGCCTCTAGATGCCTTTGCGCAAAGGGCGAAGCGCTTTCCAGTGCATATTTGTACAGTTCAGCATGTGGCTCGATCAAGCGAGCCATCTGCGCTTCCAGCTCACGGTACGGTCGAATAAGACGTTCAAGTCTCTCGTATTGCTCGTGCAGTGGATTTAGGGAGTCAATGTCGTCGAATATCGAGCCCATGGCATTTGAGCGGACGTGATCGCCCTCATTGAGATGTACTCAGAGTTCACTACTTGAAAGTCGTATTTTTTGCAAACAAGTAGAACCATAACATAGACATACAACCGATTACTTCATTCGTTTGTTGATTTGAGCCCCTCAGGATATACAGCAACGTGCATCGTTACTAAATAACGACGCACGACCTCTTCATTTGATTCAAACGTCAGTGATGTTTTTACGAGTACTAACTACTATACGTCGGTATTGCGGTCTATCTCGGACTTTATTTTATTTCTATGAATTCGACTGCTACGGGTCGTACCTGGTCAACCGAGATTCGATGAAGTTTTACCATGTTCCACAGGGTTAAGTGATAACAACTACAAATGATTTCACTAACCATCTTTTATCAAAGATAACAAAAGTCCATGATGACATCCTGCGATAACCGTGCGGAGGGGAGTTATAACTGAATCTGGTGTTTAGGAAGTTGAAGAAAAGCGGCGTATCTGATTAATTTGAAGTTGCTGAACTTTAATTTAATCAAACGAGGATACGCCACTCATGAGTAAGAGTAACGTTATTTCACTTGAAGATCGAGGTAGTTTTACCGATCAGCTGACGGCGCTACTGCAGAGCGGGGCGCAGCAATTGATCCATACAGCGGTCGAGGCAGAAATGATGGAGTTTATCGATAAATTCTCTGAACAACACACCGCCGATGGCAAAGCGGCTGTTGTGCGTAATGGTTACCAACCCACCCGAGCAATTCAAACGGGAATTGGACCGGTGACGGTGCAGATACCCAAGGTTCGCTCCAGAGGTGGTGAACCGGTCACCTTTCGATCCGCGTTGGTTCCTCCCTATATTCGTAAGACCCGATCGCTGGAAGCGGCTTTACCGTGGTTGTATTTGAAAGGGGTATCGAGTGGCGAGATGTCGCAGGCCTTACAAGCGCTGGTGGGGGCGGATGCACAGGGGTTATCGGCGAGTACGGTGTCGCGCCTGAAACAAGTGTGGGCTTCAGAATATGAAGCCTTTCGTAAAGATGATTTGTCCAAGGAGGGTTGGGTCTATATCTGGGCTGACGGCGTCTACAGTGGTCTTAGGGCAGAGCAAGCCAAACTCTGCGCCCTGGTTATTATTGGTGTCAATGAACGGGGCCAGAAACGGTTTTTGGCGATAGACGATGGTGTGCGCGAATCGACGCAGAGTTGGCGCGAGGTATTACTCAACCTGAAGTCCAGGGGAATGGGTGCGCCGCAGTTAGCCATTGGTGATGGGGCCATGGGGTTTTGGTCGGCGTTGGATGAAATTTATCCTGACACTCGTCACCAACGCTGCTGGATGCATAAGAGCATGAATGTGCTCAATTGTTTGCCTAAATCGCTTCAGCCTAAAGCCAAACAATCCTTACAGGACATCTGGCAAGCACCGACGAAAGCACAAGCTGAAAGCGCTTTCACCACGTTCATCCAAACCTATGAGCCTAAATATCCCAAGGCCACGCAGTGTTTAGAAAAAGATCATCCCGAACTGATGTCATTTTATGACTTCCCTGCTCAACACTGGCAGAGCTTGCGAACCACCAACCCTATTGAGTCGACATTTGGAACCATCCGACACCGAACCAAACGCTCCAAGGGCTGTTTGACTCGAGATGGTATGTTGCACATGATGTTCAAATTAGGACAATGTGCCGAGAAGAACTGGCGTCGACTACGCGGCTTTAATTATCTAGCCAAAGTGATTGACGGAATCAAATTTGTAGACGGAATCGAGCTCACTTCAAACCATCAGATCGCCGCTTAATCCAATTCGTTCATACACCAGATTTGACAATAACTCTGCGGAGGGACTAGCGTGCTTTACAGCATTTCAAACCAAATCGATGTGCCGGATCTGGACGCCACTAGACAGCTTGAAAAACGGCTCGGCAAAATCTTAATCGCTTTCGATACCTTGGAAAGCAAAACCGATAAACTTGATGAGGCTGAGCTTTCCCTTGTCAAGTCACTGGAAGAAAAACTAGGCGTAGTATTAGTCGCCGTGAAACTCTTACAAGGTTAAAATCTATCCCTCGGTTAACTCCAAACCGGTTTCACAAAAGTCTATCGGTAGTTCAACCACGACCGGACCGAAGCGGTTGTTTTCATAGTTGGCTTCGTCTGCATCCTTACCTAAAGATACGCCGACCACAAACCGGTGCACGCCGGGCATAAACTTAGGCGAAGCGCCGTAGTAATAAATTGGAAAAGTAACGGACTCGGTACCGCCCTGCAAAACGGTGGGCACTAACACACCATTACCCCAATGTTTCATACGCGTGTTGACCGCGTACACAAAGTTACCTCTGGTACGCAGTAAATCAGGATTTTTGCCTAGATTAGCAATCTCGACCGTGACATACATCACTGGATTCGCGGGTTCGCATTGCTCCGCCAGTGTGAAACTGGCCGAACGCAAATACAAATCCGGCTTGTCCGCGATTAGTCCTGAATCGAAGTCGAACGCACGCTCACCGCTGCGTATTGCAGATTGGCTTAGCGACGTAAATAAAAATAGACAAACAAAAACGAATGCTTGCCGCCATTGACACTTTAATATGCCCACAGTTACCCCCTGTTTCAGCACTATTACTGAAATCACAACGCCAAGCCGCTTCGGCCCGAACAAGTATGCTTGCCACGGTATCCCCGCCGAAACGACGCCCACACATAGTATAACTCCTAAGCGTCATTGACCAAAATCAAGTTTTCACAACAAACAAGTGAAATTGGTCACAAAACATGGAGATAAATGGCTTGTTTTAAGGTTTTGCAGGCGCATTTTTATGCAATTTCATATCCGTAAAAACATTACAATCTTTAACATTGTCCGATTAATTAATCCAAACTAAGGAAGCCTTGTCATTACATGCGAGAAGAATTCTGGCACGAGCGGTGGAGTAACAATGAGATTGCGTTTCACCAGAATGCTTTTAATCCACTACTGCAAAAGTATTGGCCGGAATTTTCTCTGAACAAGGGCACTACGGTATTCGTACCGTTATGTGGGAAAAGTTTGGATATGTTATGGCTGGCAGAAAACGGATATCGTGTTCTGGGTATTGAAATTAGCTCTATCGCTGTTAGCGATTTCTTTATTGAAAATGATCTAACTGCACAGAGATCTAACAAAGATACGTTCGAACTTTGGCAATCGGGCAATATCGACATCCTGTGTGGCGACTTTTTTAATCTCGAAGTACAACACTTAGCCTCCGTCGGCGCCATTTACGATCGAGCATCGTTGATCGCCTTTCCACTGGTTATGCGTAAACGTTATGTCGAACACTTACGACAAATAATGCCGCCATCTGCCGAAACATTACTCATCACGTTGGAATATCAGCAGCATGAAATGGAGGGTCCACCCTTCTCAGTTGTACTGGAAGAAGTCAGGGAATTGTATAAATATTGGCGCAGGGTCGACCAACTACGCAGAAATGAAATACTCGATAAGGTTCCGCGTTTTAAAGAAAAGGGATTGAGTTCATTAATTGAGGCGGTTTATCGCTTATCGCCGTTAGACCATCAGCAAACCAATCCATAACGAAACAATGTCCGTTCAGGAAAATGATCAAGCCGCAACGGTACAGGCCAATGGTACTGACAAGACGGTAGCGATTGTTCATTTATCCGGGCCAAAACGCGGACAAACAGTAAAAATCGAGGGGAAAACGCTTTGGATCGAAGCGAGTAACACTGGAATCGAATTTATTAAACCTGATGGAGTCACAACCGAACGACTCATTGCTACCTTACACCGCTCCGGCGAAAGCTACGAAATCGAAACAACTTCGGAACGATCCATATGGGTTAACGGAGAAAAAACTAAAAATCGGTTGCTGACTTCCGGCGATTTGGTCGAAATCGAACGTGGGCCGGTGTTTCGTTTTCGCCAATATCCCGCGGGAGCGCAAATCTACAAATCCGTAAAAGATGTTTTCGTAGATTGTGTCGACTACGCACGCCGCGACGATAGACCCATGTGGCGTCAGCTACCCTCGCTATTGTCTGGTATCAGTCGAGAACTGGTGACAAAAACATCACTCTGGTTTCGCATCAGTGTCGTCATCGCGATAACCGCTTTGACTGCAATTATCGTTTCCGTCACCCAGCAAACCAGCGAATTGGAAGAACGTCTGGCACGTGAGCAGGAACGTGTACAAGGTTTGGCGAAATTATTGGAACGCGCCGAACAAGAAGCGTTAACCCGCGAAGAACTCGAAGCCGTACGTTCCGATATCGAACGAGGACTAATTGCAGCCGAAGAACGGGTCACCGCTCTGGAAGTTCGTTCCAAAGCTACAAAAAGCGTTATCGCAAACTCCGCGCCGGCGGTGGTATTCATTCTTGGCAGTTTTGGATTCGAAGACCCCGAGAGTGGGAAACCCTTACGTCTGGCGCTTGATGCCGAGGGCGAACCTATGCGCATTCCAGGCGGCAGACCACTCGTTACCTTGGAAGGCGAAGGACCGCTAGTGGAAGCCACCTATACGGGTTCCGCCTTCATCGCGGCGCCCAATGGAACACTCCTGACCAACCGGCATGTCGCCTTACCTTGGGAAAAAGATGAAGACGCCATTGGTATCCAACAGTTGGGCCTAGCGCCACGACACCACCGTCTGATTGGTTATCTACCTGATCAAACCGAGCCATTTGACCTTGAACTGGTCGGTGTCAGCGACAAATTTGACATCGCCGTTATGCGTTGCGCCGACGCTGCAAGATTGCGTACTCCACTCACGCTGTCGACCTCCGTTCCCCAAGCGGGTGACGAGGTCATTGTAATGGGCTTCCCGACGGGAATACGTGCCCTGCTCGCCCGAGCGGGCGAATCTTTTGTGGCCAGTCTTAGCGAAAACGATGAATCCGACTTCTGGGATGTCGCGCAAGAACTCGCCAAACACAAATTTATTACACCCCTCGCCAGCCGCGGCATTGTCGGACAAGTGACCAACGATGCCATCGTATATGACGCAGAAACCACCCAAGGCGGAAGTGGCGGACCGGTATTAACATTGCGTGGAAACGTCATTGCCATTAACGCCGCCATTATTCCGGAGTTCGGTGGCTCCAATCTTGGTGTGCCAATTCAACATGCGCAAGATTTGATGCAAACGTTGGAAATTGAAATACCCGAATAGCTATATAGAGATACTTTGTGTTGATAAGCGTAAGATAGGTTGAACAACTCATCAGTCGCTCGCGACACTGTTTTATAATATGACTATGTCCACACCACGCGTGGCTGACATTCAATTCGATCTTGAAGCTACACTAAGATCGGTGGTCTCACTACGCTCGAGTATTCCCGACGATGCCCTCACTACCCCTATTCTAGGCACCGAACGTTCCGGTCATGGTGTGATTATCGACCCAGGTTTGGTCGTCACCATTGGTTATCTTGTTACCGAGGCAGAGTCCGTGTGGATTGTTGATTACAGGTCGCAAGCCATACCGGGTTATGTATTGGCATACGATCAGGAAACCGGATTCGGTCTGGTGCAGGCGTTGCAGAAGATAGACTTACCGGCCGCACCGATGGGTTCCTCCACGACTTTGCAGATTTCGGACCCGGTCATCATTGTTGGCGCGGGTGGCGAAGAGCAAATCATAACCGCCGAAGTCGTCGCCAAGCGGGAATTTGCCGGGTATTGGGAGTATGTGCTAGACGAAGCCATCTTCGCCTCACCGGCGCATCCCAATTGGGGCGGCGCCGGTCTTTTCGATGACAACGGCACACTGTGTGGCATCGGTTCCCTTGCGTTACAAACCGTGGATCAAACCGGCGACGTAGAAAGCGCGAATATGTTTGTACCCATCGATCTACTAAGACCCATACTGGAAGAGCTTCGAACCTATGGCCGGCAAAACAAGCCCCCACGGCCATGGTTAGGTTGGTTTGTGCAAGAAAATCAAGCGACCCTAGTTGTCGGCGGCGTGTATGATGGCGGGCCTGCGGCACAATCGGGAATAGCGGCGGGCGACATTGTTATGGAAATTAACGGCAAACCCGTCAGCGGACTGGCCGACTTGTTTCGATCCGTTTGGGGTGTAGGTGATGCAGGTGTTGAGATACCGGTAACATTTTTGCGCAACAAGGAAACCCATACCGTTACTGTTAATTCGGTGGACCGAAACGCGCTGCTAAAATCTTATAATATCCACTAGCAATTCCGCACTTGCGGGCACCGCTATTTGTTCGGATTTTTACGTGAATGCGAAAAAGCACTGGTGCGAGGCCGTTGTGTATACGCAATACATGAGGAGCTGAGCGCGGTGTTTATGTTCAGAATGTATTGTATGCCGATTTTGCAGAAGCAAAAATCGGTGACGTAGAAATCACGGAAAAAGACGCAGTAGAAGTGCCCTTGCCTGAACTACCCGACATTCAGATATATATCGAAGCCCTGGAACAACGGGTGGTAAATCATCCGCTACAGCGGGTTCACTTGCATAACCCATTTCTACTACGAACTGTCGAGCCGCCCTTTGAGCAGTTTGTAGGGAAATCCGTTACATCGCTACATCGTGTCGGTAAACGTATTGCGTTCGCATTCAGTAGTGACTTATGGGTGGTATTACATCTGATGATCGCAGGCAGGTTGCATTGGCACACAATAGACTCCAAACCACCAACGAAACGTTGTAGCGCCGTCTTTGAATTCGATAATGGATTGTTGTCGTTAACCGAAGCGGGAACAAAAAAACGCGCTTCACTGCATCTATTACAGGGCAAAAATGCACTGGACTCGATTAATCCTGGTGGCATAGAGCCACTAGAAACCGATTTGAAAACATTCCAGCAAGTCTTAACCAAAACCAACCATACCCTGAAACGTGCCTTGACCGATCCGCGTATTTTCAGTGGCATTGGCAATGCATACTCTGACGAAATATTGCATCGCGCGAGGTTGTCTCCCATTGCAATGAGCCAAAAATTATCGGAAGAAGAAATTAAACGTCTTTACGACGCCACCCGCGAAACACTTGAACAGTGGACTACTAAGTTACGGGATGACTATGGCAACGACTTTCCGGAAAAAGTCACTGGGTTTCATGATGACATGGCGGTGCACGGAAAATCTAACAAACCTTGCCCCGTTTGCAACACACGCATACAGCGTATTCGTTACGCCACCAACGAGACAAACTATTGTCCGCGGTGCCAGACAAATGGAAAAGTACTTGCCGATCGTTCGTTGTCACGTTTACTCAAAAAAGATTGGCCACGTACTGTGGAAGAGATGGAATCTGCCGTAAAAACGTAGCATCGTCAACGCGACAGATAGTACTCGATCTAATCACTGACCACCTTGAATAAACTAATTTTATTTTCTTGACGGACCGAAGTGGCTTTCGACGCAATAACGCGGATATGGGAGTTTCATTTCGAAAAGGGTTGGTGCATACTGATATCCAGGCCATGGCCCAGACCTCCCCCCTCCATTTGGGAAAATACACAACGTATAGAGCCGTATCGTCATCGAACCGACTGTTTGAGCAAAACACATAAGGAGGGACTGTGACCACCGCTCGCAACGGGAGGTTTTCTATGAAGCTGTCTGCACCTATTTATCGTCTAAGGCATCGAGCCAAACTCCTCGCACGTGAACAACGGATTCCATTACACGAAGCACTGGATCGCGTTGCCAACAAGGAGGGTTTCAACAGATGGAGCCTGCTCACAAGGCAGGCATCCGATGCTGACCATGCAGGTCTAGTGCTTGCTCGATTGAAGCCTGGTGAGCTACTGCTCTTAGGAGCACGCCCGGGTCATGGAAAAACGATGATGAGTTTGAAACTCGTCGTCAAAGCGATGAAATCAGGTTGTCGAAGTGTATTTTTTTCACTCGAATACAATGAAAAGGACATCCAAGATTTATTCAAACGCATCGGTGAAGATGTTGGAGAATTCAACGATCGATTCAGGTTCTATAACTCTGATGCTATCAGCGCTGAGTACATTATCGAGCGGATGGTGGATGCATCACGAGGAACCGTCGTGGTGATCGATTACCTGCAACTCTTGGATCAAAAACGGGAGAACCCGGAACTTATGGATCAGGTTCTTGCACTGAAGTCATTCGCGCGTGATCAAGGATGCGTTATCGTGTTCATCTCTCAGATTGATCGGTCTTACGACCCATCTGTAGATCCGTGTCCAGGACTTAAGGATGTCCGTTTACCGAATCCCCTGGATCTCACGCTTTTCAATAAAGCGTGCTTTCTGAACAGCGGAGAAATACAGTTCACATCGGTGACATGATGGCTGCTCATGTTGGCTGGAACTATGCAGATGCGCACTATATCCCTTTCAGACTATGAGCGACGGGTCCAAAACGCCACAGTGATATCGCGTGATCGACACGGCGATAAGGTGCTGCTTCTACCCGGCGGGGAGATGGTGAAGCTCTTTCGTCGCAAGCGCAAGTGGTCATCGGCTGCGTGGAACCCCTACGCCACACGATTTGCTCACGCAGCACGAGAACTGGAAAAGCGAGAGATACCCACAGTAGCGATTATCGAGGTCCTGCGTATCAAGGACAAGGCACGTGACGCTGTTTTTTACCAACCTTTAGCGGGTCAAACCCTACGCGGATGGATGAGTGGAGATACACGATCCAATGAACGTCTGGCTGATTTCGCCGCTTTCCTTGCGTTGCTTCACGAACAGGGCATTTATTTTCGCTCGATCCACTTAGCCAATGTCGTGGTAACCGCTTGCGGTAAATTCGGATTGATTGATCTTGCTGGTATGAGTTTTTACCCGTGGTCACTAGGGATCAGGAAGCGTGTTCGCAATTTTAAGCTGTTGGTCAGGCATGCCGAGGACGAATCGGTATTAAAGCAATTTGGACTACAACGTTTTTTGAATCACTATTTCACTGTGGCAATGTGGGACAAACGAAAGCGCAATAGATTTTGTCATGCATTGAAACACATCCACCCTAGTTTTGATCGGGCCGTAGCTATCGTGCATGATTAAAGCACTGCAACGATTGATCGAACAGTCTGATAAAAAACTTTCTGAAGTTATCGTCTGTTAAAAAACTCTAGCCAGTTATTGATTTTGTTTGTATTTTTTTATCGACTTTTTTAAATCACGGTACTCGCCACAGGTTAACATGCAGATATCATCCAATATAGCGAGTTGTTCCTCCGCTTTTTCGAGTTGATTCGTTTGTAAATACAATTCGCCCAGGTATTCGTGCGCACCTTTATGTTTTGGATCAACGTTCAAGGCTTGTTGATAGTAATCTAGCGCTTTATCGAAATCCCCTAGCTTGCGATGACTATACCCAAGCAAGTTAAGCACGTCCGCATCACCAGCTTCTTCATTGTTCAGGCGAACCAACTCCTCGATTGCCGCATTGTAATCTTCTTTCTTGATGACTTTTTTGACCTCACCCAGCTTTGAGGAGGAGCCGCCACCACCCGCATCGGCATTCACTGTCGTCGTTGCAAAAAATACAAGGGCCACAAACACAAAGGCGTAGCGGCCCGATAAACTAACAAATCTGTTCATAGTACTCTCCTAAAGCCCCATATTCGAAGTAAGTCTTCCTAAAGATTGACAGAACATTTGATCCGTTTCCCAGTTACAAGGTTCAAAAGAAATGAAAAAATCGTCAAAACGATAACTGAAATCTGTCACCGTTTTTCAAGCAAGCCCATGAAGCCATTGTAAATTTGCCTCGCCGATTGATTGAAACTGTTCATATTTTTGCTGACGGCACTTTCGAATTCAGATAGGGCGTTAGCACCCAGGGTATTACACAGGGCGGTAGCATATTCAGGAACTTTTCCCCAATTTGTTACGGTATCTTCCTCAACTTCGACATGAAATTGGATCCCGTAAGCGTGATCACCCCAACGCATCGCCTGCACCGCACACAGAGGTGAATCCGCTAATATTTTCGTACCCGGAGCCGGTTCCAACACACCTGCACCGTGCCACTGCAAGGTTTGAATTGATGAATCCAGACCACTAAAAATCGCATCGCTTCTTGCGGACTCGGTCATGTTTACCGGCATCACGCCCACCTCCGGTGTATCCACTTTGCCGACAAGACCACCTAGTGCATCAGCCAGTAGTTGATGCCCGAGACAAACACCGAGATAGGGCATATTGTAATCTTGCACCGCGGTACGAATCATAGATTTTTCCTCTTGCAACCATGGATGCTCGTCCTCTTGCCACACATCCATGGGTCCACCCATGACCCACAATGCGTCGTAGTTATTCAATGCTGGAATTTTCTCTCCCGTATCCAGCTCAACGGCATCCCAGTCGATGTTATCCTCAGCCAAGAATCGACGAAAAATCCCTGGATGTTCGACGTCTATGTGTTGAAACACTAAGATTTTGTACCGATCACTCATGAGTTTTAGTTGCGTCGTTATTTAAGTCAAGTATACGTTCTGTTCACATTCAGCATGATTATATCCTCCAATAGTCATTCATTTTCCTATGAATAGTCATCCTATAAACTCGTTTCTGCATTCTCCGTAGCACACTGTAAATGACGAAACCAATTGTAGTTCTTTTCCAACAAGATTTGCGTCTTCAGGACCATCCAGCACTCAATGCCGCTGCTCGAACGGACCAACCGATTATTCCTTGTTTTATTCTTGATGACGTTACACCGGGCCGGTGGATTAGGGGTGGCGCCAGCCGATGGTGGTTACATCATAGCTTGCAATCGTTAGCTGATGCTATAAAACAACGTCGGGGGCAGCTTGTTTTCCGACGGGGCGAAACGTCGTCAGAACTCACCAAATTAGTAGAACAAACCGGTACATCATCGGTGTATTGGACGAGAGGGTATGAGCCTTATCAAGTCGACCTTGAGCAAAAACTTCACGAGGTACTTGTAAAAGAAGATATCGAAACACGACGATTTGGTGGAAGCCTGCTATTTGAACCCGATGAAATAAAAACGAATGCGGGTGATCCATTTAAGGTATTTACCCCATTTTACAATGCCTGTTTAAAATATGCTCGATCACCGAGAAGTACTCCGGACAAGATCGACTTTTCTAACGAAAAACTTGATTCGGATAAGCTGGACGACTGGAAGTTACTACCGTCGAGTCCGAATTGGGCAAACCAATTCAGCGAGTACTGGACACCGGGAGAAACAGGCGCACGGCAACAACTAGAACAGTTTCTCGAGCATTGCGTAACCGACTACAAAGATCAACGAGATTTTCCAGATCGATGGACTACTTCAAGATTGTCCCCACACCTGCATTTTGGCGAGATTAGCCCGCACCAAATTTGGCAAGCCGGCTACAATTCGTTAACACGAGACGCCACACTGAACACTGGAGCTGAAGCGTATTTACGACAACTCGCCTGGCGAGAGTTTTCTTACCATTTACTTTTTCATTGGCCGCATTTTCCAGAACGTCCGTTTCGTGAACAATTCAGAGCCTTGCCCTGGCACGAAGATGCTGCCGCATTAAAGGCCTGGCAAAAAGGCAGAACCGGCTACCCCATTGTTGATGCCGGTATGCGTGAGTTGTGGCAAACCGGTTGGATGCACAACCGTGTTCGCATGATCGTAGCGTCTTTTTTGGTAAAGCATCTGCTCATCCCTTGGCAACAAGGCGCTGCTTGGTTTTGGGATACTTTGGTCGATGCCGATTTGGCAAACAATTCCGCTGGTTGGCAGTGGGTCGCCGGTTGTGGTGCGGACGCTGCGCCCTACTTTCGAATCTTTAACCCAACCCTTCAAGGAGCAAAATTTGATGCCAACGGTAACTATGTACGTCGTTGGGTACCGGAATTAGCAAAGCTATCGAACAAGTTTATTCATGAACCATGGAAGGCCTCTGAACAAGTGCTAAACGATGCCAAAGTGCGCCTCGGAGAAACTTATCCGCATCCTATTGTCGATCACGCATTCGCACGGCAACGCGCGCTGGATGCCTTTCAACAATTGAAATCCATGGACGACCAAAACACCGACTAAACAATCATGTATCCCGAACCGTTTTGGCAAATCAAATCATTGGATACAATGACGGATGACGAATGGGAGTCACTCTGCGATGGTTGTGGACGTTGTTGTTTGGTTAAACTCGAAGATATCGATACTGGCCGTTTGCACTATACTAACGTCGCCTGCCGTTTGTTAAACACCGACACTTGCCGCTGTAGTGACTATCCGCATCGAATAGTTAAAGTTCCTGATTGTCTTGATTTGCGGTCAATGGAACGCGAAGTTTTCGAGACATTGCCCAACACCTGCGCATACCGTGTGCTCCACAAGGGGCGCGAGTTAGCATGGTGGCATCCGCTGATTTCAGGCGATTTGAATACGGTGCATGAAGCGGGTATTTCAGTGCGTAGCAGAGTGCTTTGCGAAGACCACATTCACCCCGATGATCTCGAAAACCATGTCATCGACCTGGCATAATTTCAAAACCTTCACTAGTAACTTCGCTACGGCACTTGAATTTTGCCACCGGGACCACCGAAACCACTGGGTCCACCCAAACCTGTGGCTCCAGTTTCTGGTACCACAATTGAGGAAGCCGCTTCACGTTGTAACTCTTTCATCTCCTTGACCGTTTCGGCGACCGCGAGTTTCGCGGCTTCTGGAAATTTAGCGATTGCATCGTTCAGCGATACGGCATCGATCTCAAAGCCGATAGGCAGAGCACCCATGGGTGTTGCCAGTTGTGCTTGACCAACATAAACCACACTTCGGGAACTATCGTCGGCACCATCGGATGTAATCGGTGTTAGCCGTCGAATGGTGCCAGCACGACGATCAGTGATGGTGTCCTCCCGATACAAATCCGTGGCGTCCATGTTAATTTCTAAATTCTTAATACTGGGGTCCATAGCGAAATCTCTTTAAAAGTAAATTGGAAACTAACAAGAGGTTACCAGATGTTCGATAATTTCGTCAGCGCCATCCTGTGGCGGGACTCACTTGTTAGCGATCGTAAAAACCCGCTGAGTTTCGGGCCGATTTCCGTTACAATCGCGCGCCTTTCTACTTCCGCTTCGCTGTAAATGCTTAAAAATCTTCGCAATATTGCGATTATTGCACACGTCGACCATGGCAAAACCACACTGGTTGACAAACTGCTGCAACAATCCGGCACGCTGGATACACGCGGCGACGCGGTTGAACGTATTATGGATTCCAATGACCTAGAGAAGGAACGCGGCATCACCATTCTGGCCAAAAATACAGCGATCCGTTGGCGGGATCATCGAATAAATATTGTTGACACACCCGGGCACGCGGACTTCGGAGGCGAAGTGGAACGCATATTGTCTATGGTCGATGCTGTATTGCTACTCGTCGACGCGGTGGAAGGGCCGATGCCACAAACCCGTTTCGTTACCCAAAAAGCATTCGCACACGGATTGAAACCCATTGTAGTGGTCAATAAAATTGATCGTGACGGCGCGAACCCGTACCGAGTGGTGAACGACACATTCGATTTGTTCGACCGTTTGGGCGCGACGGATGAACAATTGGATTTCCCGGTTGTATATACCTCAGCCACCCAGGGAACCGCGACACTCGATATGAATCAACCCGGCGATAATCTCGCGCCACTGTTCGAAACTATTATTGAGCATACACCCTACCCCGATGTCGATTCGGATGGACCCTTCCAAATGCAAATATCGTCATTGGATTACACATCCTATGTTGGCGCCATCGGCATCGGCCGCATCAAACGCGGGAAAATTATTCCAAATTCGCCCGTTCGCGTCGTCGACCGGGAAGGAAATCAGCGCCCCGGTCGTGTGCTGCAAATATTTGGATTCATGGGACTGGAACGTATTGAAGTTGATGCCGCGGAAGCCGGTGATATTGTCGCCGTGACCGGTATAGAGAAACTCGGCATCTCCGACACGGTATGCGATCCTTCTTTGGTCGAGGCACTACCTAGCCTGAGCGTGGACGAACCCACCATCAGCATGACATTCCAGGTCAACAACTCACCCTTCGCAGGCCAAGACGGCAAGTACCTCACCTCGCGCCAACTATCAGACCGGTTGTTTCGCGAGACCATTCACAACGTCGCTTTGCGTGTCGAAGAAACCAACGACCCGGAAAAATTTATCGTGTCAGGGCGCGGTGAGTTGCATTTGTCCATTCTGCTGGAAACCATGCGCCGGGAGGGCTACGAACTAGCAGTATCGCGTCCTGAGGTGATTTATCACGACAACAATGGGCAAAGGGAAGAACCATATGAACAACTCACTGTCGATGTCGAAGAAATCCATCAAGGCACGGTCATGGGAGCTTTGGGCAAACGGCGTGCGGAATTAGACAACATGACACCCGATGGAAAAGGCCGTGTGCGCTTGGACTATGTGATTCCATCGCGCGGATTAATCGGATTTCAATCCGAGTTTCTGACGCTAACTTCAGGCAGCGGTTTACTGTATCACGTATTCGATCACTACGGACCTGCATATCGCGGGGATATCGCACGCAGGCGTAACGGTGTATTGATATCCGGTGTTACCGGCAAAGCGCTCGCCTATGCCTTGTTTAATCTGCAGGAACGTGGGCGTTTATTTATCGAGCCGGGACATGAGGTTTACGAAGGACAAGTAATCGGTTTACATAGCCGTGATAACGATCTCACGGTTAATCCGATGAAAGCCAAACAGCTGACTAATATTCGTGCCGCCGGCAAGGACGATAATGTGTCGTTAGCGGCACCCATGCGTATCACGTTGGAATTGGGCCTGGAATTCATCGGGGATGATGAACTATTGGAAATCTCGCCTAATCATATCCGCATACGCAAACAATTTCTCAAAGAATACGAACGCAAACGCGCCTCGCGTCTAGCAAGCTGAACTAAAGTTGTTGGATATTAGCCGTTAGCTATTAGTTTTAGCAGGCGACTTTCAGCATTTAGCTATCGACAGCGAGATGGCTCGCGACGACTCAGCAACCATTGGCAATTGTCGACGAGTCTTGTGGGGCACAGCCCCGGCGCGATAGTTGCGTAGCCAGGATGAAGTACAACGGAATCCGGGAATGACTTTTGCATCCCGACCACTACCGGCGACAGAACTGATCCAAGTCAATGTTTGACTGTATTGCCTCGTACACACTAGAGGCAGCCAACAGTTAGGAGCATGCAGTGTTCGATAATCGGTATAAACAAAACACGATACTACGGTGGCTTACACGATATTCGATTTTATGTTTCGTTACTCTTAGCTTTGCCGGTTACTCGCACGCCCAGGAAGAAGCAGGTTTTGCGCGTGGTTTTGAGTTATATGGCAATCATTGCACCGCCTGTCACACCAGTGTTGTGCATGTGCGCGAGCGACGAAAAGCGGGTTCGTTGGAAGCTATAGAAGCTTATATTTTGCGTTGGAAGGAATATCAGAATCTGACTTGGACTAAGGAAGAAGTGCGTGATGTACTGACATTTCTAAACAAACGTTACTATAAGTTTTGAGTTTGTAGCACTGAGTTATCGGCCTTCAGCTATCAGTGGGTAGGAACGAGCTTGCTCGCGAAAGATTTGACGAAAAGAACGCGATCTGCTCGCCGTGAGGGCACGCCTCCCACGAGTAGAATTTAGTATTTGGATATTCTTGTGGGTGCGGCGCCTCGCAGCGACAATTTTGACTGGATGCTTCAGTCGCATTTGCTCCTTCAGCATGACGGGCGCCAGTCATTGTGAGGCGGGACGCCGACGCAATCTCTATTTATAGCTGTCGGCGCTCAGCTTTCAGCGGTCAAAGAAATGCCGCAACAAATACTGATCGCCGATAACTGACAATTGACAGCTCAGTTACGCCGTCGGCTGCCGGTTTTTTTCTTTGTCGCCTTGGGTGTGAGGGTAAACCAATCGCCCTTAGTGATTGCATGAAAATAGTCGGCTTCTTCGACCAATAGACTGGATGTTGTTGCAGGAATCGCTGCGATCTCAACACGCACGCCCTCAGATTTTAAATGCCTAACCAATTCCACATAATCAGAGTCGCCGGAAAGGATAATGATCGTATCGACCTTACTGGCCAACTGTGTTGCTTTGATCGTCAGTGGAATATCCGCACTTTTGTGGCAGGGTCTTACCGATCCGTGGTAGTTATCATGCAAACGTTCTTTTAGTTTCGATGAGATTTGCTTTCCTTCGCGAAAGTAGACCAATCGATTTAATCCGCGATTGTCGAGCAGGCGTGGTATTAAGGTATCGAAATTCAGCATCGTGCCCGTATCTTCAGTCTCCGAGTGAATACTGCGTTCGATGTTGTTCCCGTCAATCAGTATTGCAACCGATTGGTTGATGGTGACGTCTTCGGCGGACGATGGTGTCATAAGCAATATTTTAGTGTTTGCATCCTATTATCGACTAATCACTACGACTTGTGTGATTTTTCTGCTGCTACTAAAACCGCTAACGCGTCACTAATCGACCGTCTCTATCAATATCGGCGCCTTCTCGCGCGGAGATACTAGCGTCAAACCGAACAATACCAGGAGCAGGGCCAACCATACCCAAGCAGAGTGCTGTTCATTAAATATGACAATACCCCAAAACACACCTGAAAGGGTGACTACGTAACCTGTTTGAGTAGCGAATACAGAGCCCGCGATCTGAATGACATACAAAAACGTCGCATATGCCAAGCTACTAACAATGGCCATTACGACCACTGCCCACTCCACATCACCCCATGGCCAACTCAACGCCACGAATGCATCCGACACCAGCACGATTGGCAAGATCAACGTCGCGGCAACTATTAACATGCCGGCCAGTAACGCGAACGCGTCCGTATCTTTAGGTACATAAATATCGACGTAGATACTTTCGATCGAATAAAACACCGACGATGTCAAGACGGCTATTATCCATATCACCATAGACCTTTCCGGCAAACTGGTTTCTGGCGCGACGAGGACAACGATAGCTAGCATTCCTGCTGCAATTCCGATAGTGCGTTTGGCAGAATAACTATCGATACTCATTAACATCGAGCCTGCATAGGTGATAAAAGGCACTGTGGCGACAGTGATGGCTAACACACCAACGGGTACATGGGGTGCTGCATAGAAAAACAATACGCCTGGAATTGCGGTTCCGATGAGCCCCAGCAACACATAAAACTTGAGATATTGCATGGTGAGCTGTGGCCAACAGCCTCTGACTGCGCAAATAACCAATAATACAATGGCGCCGCCGGCTCCCTGCCAAAAGGTCAAACCCAGCGGATGTGCACCAGCACTGGTGGCGATACGTGCAAGCGAAAAAGTGACGCCCCAGACTACGCCAGCAAACAATACTAAAATGTATGGCCAAAGCCGGGATTGTTGCATCGTCGTCATATATTTCCTTGCTAATTTTGGATTAGGTTTAAACGCATGTCTTCTATGTGTGGACGCCAAAAATTTGTTTGTTCACCGCCGATATAGCATCATTGTAATCGATAACTTTTTAGAACTTGGAAATACCTGATGTGGCCTAACCACGAATTACTCGATCTGTTAGCTATAGAACTGCCGATCATTCAAGCACCAATGGCGGGATCCAATGACGCTAAACTCGCTATTGCTGTGTCGCAAGCCGGCGGATTGGGTTCATTACCTTGTGCCATGCTGTCGGCCGATAAAATTGAATTAGAGACGGCGCAATTCCGTTCTGCGACGGATAAACCTTTCAATATTAATTTCTTTTGCCATAAAGAACCTAAGATCAATCCACAAGAAATCGAACGATGGCGCGCCTGCCTTGCCCCCTACTATCAAGAGTTTGGACTTGAATTCAGTGCGGATGAAACCAAAGCGATCCGACGACCGTTCGATAAAATTGCTTGTGAATTAGTCGAATACATAAAACCGCCTGTTGTTAGCTTTCACTTCGGACTACCCGCAACGGAATTATTCCAACGTGTGAAAAACACCGGTTGCAAGGTCTTGAGTTCGGCTACCACCGTCGCCGAAGCGCGTTGGCTGGAGAATATCGGCGTCGATGCAATCATCGCCCAAGGCATGGAGGCCGGTGGACATCGCGGCATGTTCTTATCCGATGATTTGACGTCGCAATCCGGCACGATGGCGTTAGTACCCCAGATCGCCAGTGCTGTTAGTGTTCCTGTTGTCGCAGCGGGCGGTATTGCCGATGGCCGGGGAATCGCAGCAGCATTCGCTCTCGGTGCCATGGGCGTACAAATTGGTTCCGCATACTTGCTCTGCCCGGAGGCGAAAACGTCTGACCTGCATCGAGCGGCACTGAAGCATGCACGAGATGACAATACGGCTTTGACCAATCTTTTCTCCGGCCGGCCGGCGCGTGGAATTGTTAACCGCCTGATGAAAGAACTAGGTCCGATAAACAATAATGCGCCCGCATTCCCGCTCGCCTCCGTCGATTTGACCCCGCTACGAACCAAAGCGGAAGCTCAATCAATTGACGACTTTACCCCGCTCTGGGCGGGTCAAGCCGTGTCGCTGGCACACGAGATACCCGCGGACCAGTTAACACGCGACCTGTCAACGGAAGCACAGAATGTTCTGAAAAACAAAACGGATTAATTCACCAATGATCGCTGTGACGCGTTCTCGCTAGCGCGACCGGTTTTCGATTTCGAAAGCAAATGAAGGGTGAGTAATAAAAGCAACACACTGATCCAGATGTTGGAAGAAGGTTTCTCCGAGAAAACGATCATACCACCGACTACCCCGGCAACGACGGTAATATAGTTTGCTTGAGATGCAAAAATAGGCCCGGCACGACGAATCACCTCAAAATAGAGATAGACATCGACGATGGCCATCCCGATCATCAAAACAATCGCCCAATGCCCCGCGTGCCAGTTACTTTTAACGTCACCCAAGTCTCCAAAGAAAAGATACAAAGGCATGAGCAATAACGATGCTGCGATGATCTCGCCACAACCCACTTGAAATGAATCCAACCCCGCTGGCCAGAACTTAGCGACATAGTTGTGATAACAGGCATACGAAACCGGCACAACCAATGCGAGTGCCGCCCACCGGTTGATCACGACCCCGGAAGCTTCATCGGACAATACTAATAAAACGGCCAACGATCCCGTAATAATGCCCAAACCACGACGCCACGATAGATGATCGGATTTGACCAGCCAAGCAATAATCAGTGTGAAAATCGGCGATGTCGTAACGATAAGTGTTAATTCGCCGGCATGTAGTTGTGCGGCACAAACAAGCTCAATCAGAAAAGGAACGATATAGCCACAAATGGCACAAGTGGTATAGAACAGAACGGAATTCTTATTCCAAGACGGCCATCGCTGTCTTATCAACGCGATAACAATCATGCCCAACATCACACCGATAGTGGTGACTGCCGCAATGCCTGTATAGGAAAGCCCGGATTCCGCAGCGATCTTGACAATGGAAAAATAAACTCCCCAACTTATTCCAAGTGCTGAGACAAAAATGACAGGAATGATTTTTTGCACGAATGAGACTTCCGGGAACGAAGATGATTTATATGCTAAACCTCATATTCGTTGCGTTTGTTTGGATCCTCGGTGAAGTACTCAATCAATTCCCATTCAAAACCGGCCTTGTCATAAAAATAAATCCTTTTGCGATAAGGATGATGCAGTTGATTCGAATCAACACGGCGATACCCCGCATTGCTGAGCCGTGTTGCAATGGACTCCACGTCGCTCACTACCCAACCGATGTGATTGATACCAAAATCAACATATGGAGTTCTTTGCGTGCCAGGTGTTGTTTCCAGGTGGGGTTCCTCGATAGCGACATAAGTTTCATCCGTACCCAAGTGAGCCCAGTTACGACCGGTTTCTTGGGATAAGCCTCGATGCCGCACCCGGAATTCAGGTTCAAGATGGATCAAAAAATCGATGGCGTGGTCGATGTTGGGGACGGTTATGTTGACGTGCTCCAAGCGTATCATCTTGTTTCTCCTTAGTTTAATAAGTATTTACTTTCTATATTACTAACAATTATTTGTCAAGTAATTACTTTCTTTATTGTTGTAACTCGAAATCAGTGCTAGAGTCATAAGACCATGAAGAAAAGTGAAGAACGAATTCTGTTTCGGTTAAAAACCCATGGGAAACAAACGGCCGACGAGTTAGCGCGTTACCTTAGGATCACATCCGCGGGCGTAAGACAACATCTAGCTAAACTACTCGACGATGGTTTTATTGAATACGAAGATATTGCAGAATCCGTCGGCCGCCCGAAACGCTATTGGGTTCTCTCTCCTACTGGACATAATCGTTTTCCGGACAGTCACGCACAATTGACTTTGGATTTAATTCGTTCGGTAAGAAAAACCTTCGGCGAAAAGGGCTTGGACAAATTGATAGCGAAGCGTGAAGCAGAAACCCTAAAACACTATAAAAGCGAACTAAAAACCCACCATAACTTGAGAGAAAAAGTTAAGGCGTTGGCGAATCTACGCTCCGCGGAGGGATATATGGCTGAGATTAAGGAAATTGACAATAAGAACTTTCTATTGATGGAAAATCATTGCCCCATTTGCGCGGCAGCAAAAGAATGTCAAGGATTTTGCCGTTCGGAACTCCAATTGCTACAAAAATCTTTGGGATCAGGCTATCGAATTAACCGGGAAGAATACTTGCTGGAAGAGGCTAGGCGTTGCACTTATCGCATTAGCGAAAAATAAAACTGGCTGTTTTTCGTTTCCATTTATTGTCCCCGGTCAATAAAATCCTCGGCTGACCAATCTAGTTTGTAGACATCGAGAATCAAGAAATAACTTAATAAGAACCGGTGAGGCAGCTTCGAGCATTTTTAAAGATTCTATTGGATAGTTTTCGTGACCTGCTGCCAATCATTTTGGTGATTGGCTTTTTTCAGACATTCGTCCTGCAACAACCCATCCCAAACTTTACCGAAATTATTATTGGGACACTGTTCGTCGTCATCGGATTGACATTGTTTATTCAGGGACTCGAAATGGGATTGTTTCCGATTGGCGAAGCCATGGCTTATTCGTTCGCGCGCAAGGGCAGTTTACTGTGGTTGTTGTTATTCGCCTTCGCTCTCGGCTTTGGTACCACTGTCGCCGAACCCGCTTTAATTGCAGTAGCGGGCGAGGCAGCCGCTGTAGCCGCCGAGGCGCGTGTCATCGCTAATTCAGATGAAGCACAGGCCAAATACGCATTGGGACTGCGTTTTACCGTCGCCTTGTCGGTCGGCTTCGCGATTGTCATAGGGGTATTGCGCATTGTTCGGGGCTGGCCCGTGCAATACCTGATTATCGCCGGCTACATCGGCGTTATCGTAATGACCGTCTTTGCGCCGGATGAAATTATCGGAATTGCGTATGACTCCGGTGGTGTCACCACATCGACTATCACAGTACCTCTAGTGACTGCTCTGGGCGTTGGTCTCGCCTCCAGTATCAAAGGGCGCAACCCGATGACTGATGGCTTTGGCCTGATCGCGTTCGCTTCGCTGACTCCTATGATTTTTGTTATGGCCTACGGCATGCTGGTGTAGCAAGATGTTTGTCGAGTTGATACAAACAATGCTATCTACGATTAAGGATGTTTTGCCCATCGCGGGGATTATCGTTGGGTTTCAACTATTCGTATTGCGCCGCCCCATCCCAAATCTCAACCGTGTACTGTCCGGATTCGTGTTGGTTTTATTGGGTTTATCTTTCTTCCTTGAAGGACTGGAACTCGCATTATTTCCACTGGGAAAATTGATGGCGCAACAATTGACCGATCCGGCGTTTATCAGCAGCATCAAGAATACGGTTTCGGACGTGACAGCACTCGACTGGCGTCAATACAAATGGGTTTACTTATTCGCCTTTGCCATTGGCTTTGCAACCACCGTTGCGGAACCCGCGCTGTTAGCTGTTGCCATAAAGGCAAATCAGGTATCCGGAGGTGCCATCGGTGTATGGGGGCTGCGCATCGCGGTCGCGCTGGGAGTCGCCATCGGCATCGCGCTCGGCGCATATCGCATTGTGACGGGTACACCCTTGTATTTGTATATCATTGCCGGCTACATCGTCGTTGTCATTCAAACGGTGTTTGCGCCGCGCATGATCATCGCGCTGGCCTACGACTCCGGCGGTGTCACCACATCCACCGTCACCGTTCCTCTGGTAGCGGCTCTGGGTCTGGGTCTGGCCAGCACCGTGCCCGGGCGCAATCCGGTCATTGACGGTTTCGGTCTGATCGCTTTTGCCAGTTTATTTCCGATGATTACGGTAATGGCCTATGCGCAAATTTCTGAGTGGTGGGCCAAACGAAACCAACGATCCAAAGTGGAGAACTAAAATGCATTTCAAACTTATATGCGCATTTGTACAGGACGACAAAACCGCAGCGGTAATGGACGCCGCGCGTGAACGTGGCGCGACCGGTGCCACAATTATCAGCCGGGCGCGTGGCGAGGGGCTGGAGGCACCTAAGACCTTTTTGGGGTTGAATCTGGAAACCCAACGCGATGTTATTTTATTTCTCGTCGAAGAACACATGAGCCGGGAAATATTGGAATACATTGCTCGCGTCGGCGAGTTCGATTCGAAAGCCGGAGCGGGTATCGCGTTTCAGGTCGATGTGGAGGACGCCGTTGGTGTTGCCCATCAAGTAGAAAAACTTCAACAAGCTGTGGAGGAAGAGCTATGACACAAGATGGTATCGTACGGGTAAAAGACGTCATGGAAACCGAATTCGATATGGTCGACGGTATCGCAACCATTGCGGATGCGCTGCGGGACGCTAAACACATCGACACAGAATGTTGGATCGTTAACCGGCGTCATGAAAACGACGAATTCGGAATACTGTTGTTAGCAGATATTGCAAAAAAGGTTTTAGCCGCCAACAAAGCAGCGGACAGGGTCAATGTTTATGAGGTGATGAGTAAACCTGTGATTTCAGTGTACCCTGATATGGACATTCGTTATTGTGCAAGACTATTTGAAAACTTCGGGCTCACCCGTGCACCGGTGATTCAAAACGAGAAAGTGATTGGTGTAGTTAGTTACAAAGATATTGTCCTGCAGGGTTTACGGGATCGCTTGTAAAGTTAATTCAAACCGGTTAGTGCGAATAACAGATTGCAAACGAAAAAGCGTCCGATTAAACGAACTCTCATGGATTTTGTAATCCTGAATCTAGTACCAAAGCCCCATCATATGCCAACGCCAACGTGGTACTCGCTGTATAGGTGGTAAGGTGTTGAAGCGTTCAAAATCCGGTATTCGGCTGACTCGTGTAGACTCTCCAGTTTCACTCAACGCCATCAACCGTTCGATACGCTCGTCAGTCGGTGGATGGGTGCGTAACAAAGAAGGATCGGGTAGCTTTCGACCCGGCAATAGTATTTGCTCAAATCTTCTGCCTTGATACTGTTGCATTTTTTGCAACGCTTGCGCTAAGCCATGCGGATCGCGAGTCAACTCGACCGCGCCCAGGTCAGCATCGTACTCGCGGGTACGCGACAACGCGAGTTGTATCAAACTACTCGCGGCCGGTGCGAAAATTAACACTAAAATTGCCAGCCACCCGATTACTTTTTCTCCACCGAACAACATCATCGGCAGACTGACTAATAAAAGAAACTGACCCGCCATGGACATAGTGTGAGTCATTCGGCTAAACAAATCCGCCATCCCCATGACCCAAGTGTCTTTGTTGCGAATATGACTAAGTTCATGCGCCAATACACCGGTCAATTCACGTAAATTGAGTCTGCGGATAATGCCATCGGTTAACGCGATCGCGCCCTTGTCCGAATGCCCCACGGCGAACGCGTTTAACACGGGGCTGGGCACGTAGTACAACTTGGGTGTTTGCTCTAGCTGTGCACGTTTCGACAATTCTGTCACGGTATCCATTAGCGCTGGTGCTTGGGCATGAGTCAATTGTTTAGTACGATACATACGCAAGATAAGTGCCGGTGAAATCTTAGGTGAAATGACCGCCATGATGATTCCACCGATTAACGCTAACAGGGCGCCCGACCAACCCGCAACTGCCCATCCGATCGCACAAAGTATTGTCGCCAACGCAAGCAGTAACGACACCGACTGAGTGACATTGTTAATGCGATGGCGTTGCCATTCTTGTTTGTTCATGGTTTGTTACGTAACTAGCGTTCCAATACTTAGGACAAGTCAATCGCATACTTTTTAAGATTGTCAATATCGACAATTTCGAGTGCCGCTTGGTGGGTCGCACGCAAAACTACCTTTGGTGCCACGTCAGCTTCTAAGGCTTCCTGCCATCGCGCCGCACATAGACACCAACGGTCACCGGACCTCAAGCCCTGAAATCCGAACGCCGGCACTGGTGTCGATAAATCGTTACCGCGCGACTTGCTAAATTCAAGGAACTCGTTAGTGACCTGCACACAGACCGTATGTGATCCGACATCCTCGGGTCCACTATCGCAACAACCGCTCCGTGTGAATCCAGTCAATGGTGAGTTTGAACACAATTCCAGCTCCTCACCAAACACATTTTTGCCTTCAAACATAATCATAGTCATCGCTACCCGTAAGTTTTCTTTGCAGTCGTTTTGGCAATGAATTCACGTCAAGAATAGAAGATAATAGATCATCTACTCCATTAACCAAAAGGACAATACCGTGGATACAAAATCGCTATTAGACGAACTTTTACAGTCCGCCAAACAAATGGCCAGTCAGGGTCAGGAGGTCGCGGAAACCAAGCTTGGCGTGCCGGAAGAAGGCCCGGATCGCGATGCAATGTTAAAAGGCATGGGTAAGGGTGCGATGGCGGCAGGCGCGTTGGCTTTGTTACTGGGTACCGGTGCCGGACGCCGATTAACAGGAACAGCATTAAAATTAGGCAGTCTCGCCGCCATCGCAAGCAGTAGTAGTGCGGACTGTACAATGTTGCTAATTCGATGCCGCTGCCACTCCTGTCGGTTCACACAGTGTTTCCATTGTTTAGTTGCCTTCGATAACCATTATCGCAAATTGACCTTCCAACTATTACCGAACGACGTATTCAGTCGCGATAATGAAGAAAATACTTCTCGCTAAAACAACACTCGGTGCGGCACTCACCGTGGATTTTTCTTGATATAAACCTAAATAGAACAATTTCTATTCTTTACAAAATTTCCGGCCACCTCTCGCCCGATGGTCTTGCAAAGCGCCATGGTGTACCATTTTAAATATCGAGGTAGCCATCTCTTCGTGTCAAATCGGCTTTCACCACTTTCACGGTCATACCATTCAGTAGGAATTTCAAGAACGCTACGATTCTGCATATAAGCTTTGTAACAAAGTTCAAGGGCAATCTCGAACCCACCAGTGCTTTCGATATGCTGATCCCTCACCCACTCGCCGTCATATAGTTTAAAATTATTGGTCGGATCGGTGATCGGGAATCCGAAAAATTTTAGTGAAACACCCGCCAACCGCGACATGGTTTTTTTTAACAGCTCTCCTCCGTGCTGCTTGCCGCCTCGCATGTAGCGAGAGGGCGCGACGATCGTCACACCTGTCTGCCACAGTTGAACCATCTTAGGGATAAGCGACAGCTTATCGCTGTTGTCGCCCATCAAAACAATTACAGGACCTGGGCAACAGCGCAAAAAACCCCAACGTAATGCATTAATTACCCCGGTACCAAAGTTATTTTTATCTGCGATCACGCGTGGATCGCGCTTGGCAATGGTTCTTATATAAGGTAGCGACGTATCGTTATATAGATCATGGACAAATATCAGTCGGTCAAAATCAACATTCTCCTTAATAAGATTTGTGTATAAGACATCTACGTTTTTGCCTTCGTTATAAATTGGAACAAGAATTTGAATAACGGAGTTACCAGGATCTGATTGCTTAATGTTTAGCGAGTCAGTCACCGTTCTTCTAAATATTCCCTAGCTCCACCTGCCGCACAATCCAGGGTATTACTTCATCCAGAATGTCCGTTAGCGAGGTGGTTGCCTCAAAACCGAGAACTTCTCTCGCTTTCGACACTTTCGGGACACGCTTTTGAACATCGTAGAGAAATGGTTCATCCGATACATACCGAAAAGGCTTACCGGAATTAATTTTTTTCCAAATCATCTCCGCCAGTTCTAGCACTGTTGTTGAATCCGCTGTAGAGAGATTAAAATCATTGTTTAAAGCTGCGGGGTGTTCTATGGCAATTCGAATACCACGCGCCAAATCGCCCCCATACGTGTAGTGCCTCACTTGATTGCCTTTACCCAGAATGCGTAACGGGTCCTGACCTTTTACTATTTTTTGGGTCAAGTCAGGCACAACGTGGCTCATTGCAAGCTTGATATTACCGGACAAAACATCCTTATCCCCTCTGGCTCGCCGCTCACCGATACCTACGCAATTAAACGGCCGAACTATGGTGTATGGTAATCCATATTGCTCTTGGGCACCGCGTGCAAAAAATTCGCACGCGAGCTTTTGGAATCCATATGTGCTTCTGGGTGGAGGTGATACAAGTTCCGCGCCTTCGGGAGTCGGGTATATATCGGTCGACTCAAACACCATACTTGAACTCAATACGGTAATTTTCTCCAGTTTACCGTTTTGATACGCATTTAGAGCCGCGTCGAAGGTAGATGCTATGATTCTCTCGTTTTCAGCAAGAAGATCATATGCATATTCATGGAAGTAGCTGATGCCGCCAATCATCGCAGCCCCCGCTAACAGATGGGTGCAATCTGCGAGTAATTCACTGAGCTGTTCGGTATTCTTAATATCTAATTCAAAAAATTGGTATCGTGTATCTGACGCATAGGACTTTTCAACCAATCCATATTTGGAAAAATTATCTACACCGATAACGTCCCAATTGTTGTTAAGTAGTTCCTGAACAACATACCCCCCAATGAATCCGGCAGAACCAGTTACCAATATTTTTTTTTCCATCATATGTTTTAGTGTTTTTTATCGCCCCGCGGGTAATACGTCGATGTCAGACGGATACAATAATCCCCAAATATCAATACAAGTCACTGTCGGAGAAAGCGATTTGTATTCATCGTGTGGCGTACAAAGTACCAGTGCTTCAGATTGTTCGAGAACGTCATCTAAGTCATCAGACCCCGGCACATATGGGTCTGCACATAATACTGTCACCCCTTGGAACTCCAATAACTTCTTTACCTTAAAACTCAGTGATTCGCGGATATCATCATTATTTGCTTTAAAGGCCATACCAAGTAAACCTATCGTTCGACCCCATAACCTCGCGCCAATCTTCTTTTTCAATTTGTCAATAACAAATGATGCCAGGCCTTCGTTTACTAACATCGCAGCATGACCGAGATAAAATTGATTATCAAAAAAACTTGCCAACTGCATAGTGTCTTTGAATAAGCACGGTCCTGCAGCGAATCCTGGAGACTTATAACCGTTCGCGCGAGGGTATTGGTGCTTTATCGCTTTGAATACACGATGAAAATCCACTCCGCAAGAATCAGCAATCATGTAAAACTGATTTGCGATAGAAAATTCGAGATACCGCCACGAGTTGGCCATCAATTTTGCGAGCTCGGCTTCCAACGGTGAAAGCTTGACAACTTGCGGAGCGATAGCAGTGAATATTTCACTAGCAGATTTAAAGCTTTTATCATCATATGCCGACACAATTTGCGGAATAGTTTCGATTTCATCCAAACCATGACCTTGAGACACTCGTTCGGGACAGAAAGCCAACTTGATACCGGGAAAATCATTCGTTAAGCGCTCATATAGATGTTCCATCGTGCCCGGAAATAATGTCGACCGCATTATGATAAGTTTCTCAGATGAAAAATATTGTTTGTACGATTTGAATACCTTCAAGACGTCGGAGAGTTTGGGGTTTAGATGCTCATCGACGGGCGTCCCGGTAACAAATACGAGCACATTGGCATCAAGGCATTGTGAATCATCTGTTACTGCGCGCAACCCCAAGTCAATGGCACGGCGAAGCTGCTCATTACCGTGATTCTCAATGAACGGAAATTCCCCGCGATTTACCATCTCAACCGCCTCTACGTCGATATCGACAAGCCGCACATCGGCGCCGGCAAGACTGAGTTTTACACCTAAGGGTAACCCGACATGACCGCAACCACCAATAATTCCGATGCAATGGCCTTCTAACAATCTTTTGTTCATTCTGTAAGCCTAATTAATTCGAAATTACCTTACTCGCTTTTTGCTCGCGCCACTATAAACGTCTGCTGACCAAATACTCGCCAAAGAATTCTTGCCCGTAGATAAAGTCGAACAAACCACCGGTACTGATCGGGTTTAGCAATACTAGCCAATCGAGATTTAGATGTATAAGGTAAAAAACGAGGAACCAAACTGGTGACTTCGAACCCGGTGACGTCCAGTGCCTCTACCACGCTGTGTTCAGTGAGTGCAATATGGTGATCAATGTAGTCCCAATATGCAGGGCCCACATATCGTATATTTGGCTGAAGAATTAGCAGCGAACCATCTAGTTTAAGCGACTCTCGGCATTGGTCAAGCAAATCCAGAACAAGATTCTTGTTTGGCAAGTGTTCCAAAAAATTGCTCAAGAATATGACATCCACTTTTGTAGGAACAAGTTTTGCAAGTTTTAACGCCGATCCGACGACAACTTCAACCCCTGAATTCTCTAATGTGTTCACGTGCTCACTTATATCGACCGCAATGCGCCGTGCAGCACGAATATTCTTTATAAAGTGACCATCTCCAGCCCCAATATCAACCACGATGTCATCGAATGAAACATATGACTGAAAAAACTCCTCACACAGAACTTCCCATGTAATCTCTCTTATTTTTTCGACGCGATCCGAAAATCGCTTTGTATAGATTTCACTTGCTCTCTCCGCGACCTCTGAACGACAATGTGTATCCTGGATATTATCCTTGTCGGAATCTACCAGGTGATCAGACGAATCAACCATGCGATGAATTTATCGTCCCAAATTAACGAACAAAACATAAACCAGAAACATAGGCACCGTATGGTTACCTTACAACCAAACCCATAATCGATACGCTGAAAATCCTAGATACAAAGAATATACAATGACTCCCGCCTTTCCAAACCGGATGATAATACAAACCAGCATTAAATGTGCGATTACTATACTGGCAAGAGGCAATGAATAAGTTAAGTCAGGTGGATGTTTGCCGTAAGTCATAAATATGACACCAGCGATGGAAATGAACGATATCAAAATCAGAATCCAGGGCTCCCGATTCGACTTTTTCTGAAGATAGCTATCGTGAATTTCATTTGACTCTACAAAAGCAAGTTCGCCCCTCGGAGTTCTCCCGCTCAAAATCCATGATATTCCTAATATCACAAGTGTTGGAATAAAAAGAAAGATCACAAACTGAAATTCATAGTAGTTCCACCCCAATAAAAACTCGTAGGTATTTTCCGAAAAAAGGGAGTTCGCCATATCTATTAGTTCATCTTCTCGCAGCGTACCTCTCAAACGGGAAAGTCGCGTATAGAGCTGTTCACTAATATCATTGTTAGCAAAAAACGCTTTTATCGAACTTAGCAATCCATCGTCTATTTTCGCTGGGAAAAAGTGCTCCCGGATAAGGGCATATTGGTCCGGAAAATATCGCGCCTTGATCAAAGCCCATGGTAACAACAAAGCTACAAACGAGGCTAACAAGAGCAACGCTTTTAAAATAGTGGCAAAAAACGATCGCGCGGTCCAATCTATGTTTTTGTAAACCAACCAGGGGAAAATAAATGGAAGGCACAATACTGCCCCGGCATGTACATTTGCGGCGATACCCCAGTTGATTCCACTATAAAGCCACGGCAATTTTCTATCGCCGCGGTCCAACAAATAAATACAACCTGTGATAATCAACCCCGCACCCAACAATTTAAACCAGGTAAGATAGATATTTGGCAACATAACAGCATTGAGCAGAAATGCGCCAGTAACAAAAAATATAAACCTGGAATCAACAAAACGTCTGGCTAGTGCCAAAACGGGAAATATGACTAGCGCAGTGAGACAAGCGCCAAAAATCGTATAAAGTGCATAACTAGTACCAATAGCAGCGGATACGGCGGTCGTCATCAACCGAAACGGCGCATATATTGCACCGACCAATATTTCACGGTCCTGGACCTGATAAAACAAGTAACCCATGTGAGATGATCCATAGTAGTCGGAGAACGGTTTTAAATTCGCTATAGCAAGACCGTTCACGTACTGGAACATTGGATCATGAGCCATAAAACCAAAAAATGTTTTTGGGCCCGCAATAGCCGTGTACGCCATATCAAATAACGGCAAGATTTCATGCGATACCAATACCATACAAACGATTATCAGCATCATGAAATACGCAACCAACTCCTGCCACGTACCTAAACATAACTCAGCGAGTAGCCTCACTTTTTTGCCCACTAGTAACCACCCCACTAACAAACTATTCAGCCCAATATATGCTCCCAGCATAAACAGCGGGGTAACACTTTGATCGACTAACCGAGAAATCGCAAGAAACAGGAGGTAGAGAATAAACCAGAACGTGATAACTAAAGCCGGAACGCTACATAGTATTTGTGTACTCTTAACCTGAACATTTTTTCCTAATGTTGCGTAACTCAAAAATGCCGGCAATAACAACATAGCTCCCACTGTCATTGTAAGAACATACACGAACCAACGCTGATCCATAAATCGATAGGGTTCAACCGTCAGTCTTCTAATAGTGATACTTGGCGCATCGACTGACCCCGCCCGAATTCTCAAACTAATTTCTGGCACATTACTCTTAGCTAGGCCGAAAAATAACGTATCTTTCGCCTGATCGACTGCAACCCATGTAGACTCAGTAATTTCGGAACGTCTCCGATACCGCCGTAGCTGCGGCAGTTTAATTGCAACAATGCTCTCCATTTTGGCAATTTCCACCCGCAACTTGTGATCTTTTCTAGGACCGGAATATTCCCACTTTATAAAACTGGAACCATTTTTTTCGAAAATAAATTCAATACCGTCCTTTGTAAATCTCCAATCTCTAATCCCTTTAGCGTATCGAATTTTCTCTAGGGGAATGGTATAGGACTGATCTTCAGGCATAGAACCGAATGCCCGCGAATCTGAGTCAAACGATGCCACAAAGATCGCAAATATGAAAAGCGCTATTCTCACCCAACCGACACAGGCGCATTTAGTCTTGCAAATCCTCACGGACTTGCCCTGATTTCCCATGTTATTTATATTTAAAAAGATGCTTGACCATTTTCCTCTCTACAGCCCTGACGTTGGATTGATAGTCAATGTCAGCGCAGTTTACCGTTGTCGAACTCATTCGCCAAAGGGCAAATCTAAAAGACCCTGAATTCGACAACAAAGCATTTAACAAAATCGCTCTACAATTATGAGGCCGCAAATTTATGGACACGAAATCGCTATTAGACGAACTTTTACAGTCCGCCAAACAAATGGCCAGTCAGGGTCAGGAGGTCGCGGAAACCAAGCTTGGCGTGCCGGAAGAAGGCCCGGATCGCGATGCAATGTTAAAAGGCATGGGTAAGGGTGCGATGGCGGCAGGCGCGTTGGCTTTGTTACTGGGTACCGGTGCCGGACGCCGATTAACAGGAACAGCGCTAAAATTAGGCAGTCTCGCCGCCATCGGCACAATTGGCTACAAAGCTTTCCAACGCTGGCAGGCAAGTCAAAATAAGACCTCCGCGGTCGAAGAATCCATTGATAAGTTAGCAGAACCCAAGGCGCAGAATCGCAGTTTAGTTTTGTTGAAGGCAATGATTGCGGCGGCCAACGCTGATGGTCATATCGATTATCGTGAGCGTACAAAGATCGATGAGCAAATTTCCAAACTGGGTTTGCATAGCGATGCTGCCGAACTGATTCGAGGGGAAGTGAATAACCCCGCAGACGTCACCGTCATCGCTGCACTAGCGGATTCTACCGAAAGCGCCGCGGAGATTTATCTGGCATCACGCTTAGTCATCGATATCGCTAATGACAAAGAACGAGCTTACCTGGATGAATTGTCCGCTGCATTAAACCTTCCCTCCGGCTTGGTGAGCGAGCTGGAAGCGGAACTGAAGGCGTAAATCACACACAGGTCGAGCTGTTGCAGACATTGACACTGTACTCAAGACAAGGATGTCATCTATGCGAAGACATGTTGGAACAACTCCGCCAACTCCAAAGCGAATTAAATTTTTCCGTCGATGTTTGCGATATTGATGCCAATAACGAATGGCACCGACGATTCAATACGTTGGTACCGGTGCTCATGAATGGTGACAATGAAATATGCTGTTATTACCTAGATAAAGTGGCTTTAGAAAGGAGTTTGGCTTAGACCAAATATATTACGTTGTGGCAACCGCGCCCCTACCAGCTATAAGTGGCTTAGTAAATATTTTGGTAATTTCTTTCGCCGCGAGGCATGCTTCCCTCGGAAACAACGTGGGGGGACAAGCATATTGGCTATGAAATCCGCTTTCGCTACAAGTTCAGGCCGTGAGCGATAACACAAATACAATGAAATTGACAATTGAAACGGTTCCAATAGTTGTTACTAATTCTGCTCAGGCTCAAAACTGTGATGCTGTCGTCATCGAGCAAGACACCTATCAGTTGCTGGGAGTCGGGACAATATTGGACGAACCTGAAACCGGCATAAAGTCACTAGCGCAGGAAATTGAAGATCAAGAGCCGTTGACACCCGGCGAGGTTTTAGTAACAGACACAAAACCTGTAAAACTAACTGCCATTGTCTATGACATCGAACAGGAACCCATATGTAGTGCATCTTGGGTCAAATTGGCACTGGAAAAAATCTTGTACGTAACAGCGGACCGCAGTTTGAACACTTTACGCTTGCCGATGCTTGGCTGCACGTATGGGAACATAACGCCGCTTACGTTTATAAAACTGTTACGCGACACCTTGCGCGCAAATCCACAGGATCAACTTAAGCGGATCATTCTTATCGGCGTTGAAGAATCTCTGACCAGCAGCGTCAACGAATTTCACTTAGGCAACGTCTTCAATTCCAAAGATTTACATTGAACTCCACCGCTTACCCCAGTAGAAAACTCCTCAAATCAGTTAGACAAACCTTCTTCGTTCCCTCTTAGATTTCCAAAAGTATCGTTTATTGATACTTTTGGATATATCTCTTGCGACTTTTGTCATATTGGTTTCTTTTTTCGATACGATAAGGCAATCTCCATCTCACTATTTCTTAGAACTACAAACAGTTGAGTGAGTGCCTACCAGGGATACGAACGATGAAAAACCTTATTAGACAAAACCTCGTATTAGCGACCGGTATCGGGTTACCGATCATCGTGGTTATATTTTTCCTATTGGCATCGACATTGCCACGATTTTTTATTGAACCACCTGCATACGATTTTCTCTTCACCAACCAGAGATATGAATACAACAAACACCAACAACGAAACATTGTATTCAAAGTAAAAGACGGAAAACTTCAGGCCATGGTAACAAAAGATGAGATCGGTTGGCACAACACGCTCTACCATTATGATCACAAATCAAAGTCGGTATCGGAAATCGATATCGAACTCCATGGTGATATGAAAATTGGCGAACATCTCAAGATACCGACAGTAGAAAAACTGAATCTAGCCCCGACCAACATTTCGCCGGATGGATATACATTTTTAGCAAACAGGCGCGGCGGCGGCGGAATATTCGGTGAACTTTTCTATGACCCGCGCGGCGAAAACATTATCTTGAAAAAAGACGGGCATCGCATTTCTATTCCCTTACCGAACGATCTCTATGCCAATCGCGTGGACTTTATCGGTTGGGTTACCGAACAGGAGCCGGACAATGGATAACAAGACTCACGTACTGAATTCCATCGTGAAATTGATAACGGATAACGGAATCACGGCGAACGACTTACAATCGATCATCAAAGACGCTGAGAAACAAGACAATAACGGCAAACAGTCCAATCTGATGCGTGCCCTCGCTTACCTCGGTGGCATGTTCATGTTCGCAGGGATCTGCATATTTATCGCGATGAACTGGGACGGGATGAATAGTGCCGCACGCATTGTCATAACCCTCGGATCGGGAATCGCAACATTTATCATGGCAATGGTGGCACATAGAGATCAACGATTTCACAAAGCCGCTATTCCACTGTTTTTACTAAGCGCGTTTTTACAAGGCTCTGGAATACTGGTAGCTGGTTACGAACTTAACATGGACCACAATTGGCGCTACGTTGTGCTGGTGATGACGGGCACATTATCCATACAATACATGTTGAGTTTTTGGACACTCCGCACTTCGACACTTGTATTTCTAACATTGTTTTTCGCGACCTTTTTTACCGGTACTGTGCTCGATCTACTGAAAATCGACGAAGAGCTTATTGCGTTGACCCTCGGTGCAGCCGTTGTTTTAACATGCATAGGGATCGATAAGACGGAACACCGTGTCATCACACCAGTTTGGTATTTGTTGGGTTCGACTGGATTCTTATGCGGCGCGTTCGAGTTACTGGAGAACTCAGCAATCGAAATAATCTATTTGGGTATAACCACGGGTATTGTTTATTTGAGCACCATCGTACGCAGTCGAATATTACTATTCGTTGGTACCGTTGCGACCTTAGCTTATATCGGATACTTTACCAGCCAACATTTTGTCGATTCTTTTGGCTGGCCGCTCGCTCTCGTGGCCCTAGGCATGGTCATGATAGCCTTAAGCGCATTCGCCATTCGTATCAACAAACACTACATTCGAGATTCCGCTGCGTAATGTTCAAATTTTTATTCTCGTTAGGCGCTGAAGAGACTGAATTCTCTTGGCAGAATATCACCTTTCTTGTGGGAAGCGCGCCTCGCGGCGACTTACTGATGCAAACCCAGATAAAATCTCTACTTACTTTTTATTGTCTAATATTAACGCAATCATTTGGCATTTCCGTTTTATAAGCAAACAACTGAGCCATGTCCGATATCATAAAAGTCGACGCGCATGTTCATTTGTATCGAACGCCGGAAGAAGGACTGCGCGAGAAAAACGGCTACGAAGTCTGGGAGTACGGTAAAAAATTAGCCGTACATGAGGGCAAATGTAACGGCACCGTCGAAGAAGTAGTCGACGCCATGCAAACAAGCGGCATTTCAAAAGCGGTTATGGTCAACCTTTTTTCGGCCAACGTCGCTAGGGAAACCGCAATCGCAAATCTTCCATCCGGACTTGGTGAAACAGAGAGAATAAAGGCCATTCAAGAGATTGACGCGAATGTCGCAGATCAACTCATCGAATTCAATCGCTGGGGTTGCGACATCGCCCGTGAGTATCCGCAGATTGCGGCATTCATTGCCGTCGATGTTAACGCTATGTCCGGCGAAAAATGTGCGGAACATGTGCGCGATATGGTGGAAAATCAAGGCGCTAAAGGCGTGAAACTGCACGGTGCGTTTCAGCAATTCAATATGTCCGACCACCGGTTATGGCCGGCCTATTCCGTATGCCGGGACCTTGGAGTTCCCATCATCGGTCATTCAGGTCCGGATAAAAACGGCGATGAATTGGCTGAACCGCGTGCGTTTGGCGAAATGTTAAAAACGTTTCCCAACCTAACGGTCGTGCTGGCGCACATGGGTGGCGCGAGCTGGCAGCAAGCGCAAGAGATCGCAGACACGTATCCCAATGCGTTTTTCGATTGTTGTGAGATTATCGAATGGACGGATAGCGAAAACGGTCCAACGGAAAAACAACTATCTCAGTTGATCAAAGACATCGGCCCACAACGTATCATGATGGGCTCTGATTTTCCCTGGTACGACCTCGATCACACTGTCGAACGAGTGATGGAACTGCCCTTGTTATCCAATGAAGAAAAACAGAGCATCCTGGGTTCCAATGCAATCAATATCTTACGGCTTTAACCCAACCGTACGGCGCAACGTGTTGCGCCCTACACAAACTACGGGGAAAACGAAAACACTACGGTCCGTTTAAGCTGGGTAAGGCGTATGGAAAAAAGCCATCTAATAGAAGAGAAATTGATTGGAAAACGATTAAAGCGGAACATCAAACCAAAAAAGCGGTACGCAAGTCCCGAAAACAACGAATGATGCAACAACGAATGCATAACCACAAACGCCGCCAAAACAAACATCGGCAATCCAAAGATAGTACTCGTAGTTCAGATCCTGCTAACTAGATAAAATCATCTGGTGCAATGCATTGTGCCCTCCCCTAGCTGCGCTCTGTTCAAACTGGATTTTTCACTCGCTTTTTCGGAATCATTTTGATTGACTTTTGCCTTTAATAGATATCGAGAGGAATACAACGGCGAAGTAATCTTGAGAGAACGTTATTCTTTCAGTGGGTCACGGTAATCGCGTAACCCACCGAATGATAGTCTAACTTCCCAGAACTTCCACGATTGAATCGCGAATGATTTCGACGATTTGGTCGAGTTGCGCTTCGGTGGACACGATGGGTGGGGCGAGGCAATACACATCGTCTCTCACCCGGCTAAACATGCCGCGTTCGACGGAGGCGGCGTGCACACGTGCGCCGACCTTTTCCGCCAGATCAAATTCTTCTTTGGTTGCTTTGTCTTTAACCAGTTCGACGCCACACATCAGACCCTTGCCACGCACATCACCGACATGCGGATGGTTGCCGACGGCTTGCTTCAGATTGTTCAAGAATCGTTCGCCTTTATTGGCAGCCTGTGCAGGGAAATCTTCTTTGTCGATGATATCCAGCATGGCGAGCGCAACCGCACAACCAACAGGATGTGCGCTGTAGGTGTATGCGTGCATCCACATTTGCCCGCTGTCGTGCATGGTTTGTGCAATTTCGTCACTGACACCGATACCACCCAGCGGGAAATAACCAGAGGTAATGGCTTTCGCATATTGAATCATGTCCGGTTGCACGCCCCAGTGTTCGAGGCCAAACATCGTTCCCGTGCGGCCAAAACCGGTGATGACCTCATCAGACACCAACAGCACTTCGTATTTGTCACAAATTTCGCGAATGCGTGGAAAGTAATCGTCCTGCGGCACGATGACGCCGCCAGCGCCTTGCACCGGTTCGGCAATAAACATGGCGACCGTATCGGCGCCTTCCTCAAGAATCTTTTTCTCTAATTCATTGGCCGCCGCGACACCCTGGCTTTCCCCTTCGGGTGCCTCGTAACGATACGGATAAGGCGAAGGAATATGCGCAAAACCCGGCATACGGGGTTCAAACATCGGCCAATACTTTTGCATACCGGTAGCACTCATGGCCGCCATGGTGACACCGTGATAACCCCATTGACGCGAGATAATTTTAACCTTGTCCGGTTTACCCTTCAGCTTCCAGTAGTAACGCGCCATCTTAATATTGCTATCCGTCGATTCACCACCGCCGGAGGTAAAAAAGAAATGATTGATTTGCGGATAACAAATATCGGCTAGACGTTCGCCTAATTCGATCGCTTTCGGGTTGGTGCTACCGGCATAACCCGATGCATAACCCAATGTTTTCATTTGTTCGGCGGCGGCATCGGCCAGATCTTGCCGGCCGTTACCGGCGGTGTTGTTCCACAATCCGGATAAACCATCCAGATATTCATTGCTATCTGCGTCAATCAGGATTGCGCCTTTACCACTCACCCACACCTTTCCTCCAGCTTGAACGGCGTCGCTGTGCAAGGGGTGAATCAAGTGCTTAGCGTCACGTTCATTCAGCGCCGCATTCATGTTTTCTGTCATCGGCATGTTTGCTGCCATGGGAGTTCTCCTCGTTTCGATGTATGAATTATGAAATATTTCCGGCTGAATTCTACCCGATAGCCAACCGGCGCTCGACAACTGTTTTTTATCTACGCATCCAGTAAATCCGTGACAGCGCTTAACACCGCTCCACACTCGCGCTGCAGTTTTAAATCGATTTCCCCATCAGCCCGTGTGTTCCCAATATTGACCGCCGCAATCGGCTTGCCCTGTTCCGTTGCCCAACGGCAGAAACGGTATCCGGAATAAACCATTAACGATGAACCAACGACTAGCATTGCCGCCGATTTATGCAGGGAGAACCGGGCCTGATCGATACGCTTCCGTGGAACCGATTCGCCGAAGAAAACCACCGCTGGCTTTAATATTCCCGCACAATGTGGACAAGGTGGAACATGGAAATCCGTCAGGTCAGAATCGTCCAGATTCACATCACCATCAGGCAATGTCGATTGTGCCGTGGCATCTGGAGGCGGATTATGTTCTTCTAATTCAGTTTGCATCTCGGCACGAGACATTTCAAAGCCACAGTCGATGCATTGAACCGTTTTCAAGTCTCCGTGCAAATCGACGACACGTTGACTACCCGCACGTTGATGTAAACCATCCACGTTTTGTGTGACCAGATGTTCGACATGGCCTGATTGCTCCAGACGCACGAGCGCATTATGCGCGGCATTGGGTTTCGCTTTCTGCACCCGCGGCCAACCCAACATACTGCGTGACCAATAACGCTTGCGCGCTTGCTGTTTTTTTACGAAATCTTGATATTGCACAGGCTGCGAATGCTTCCAATCACCTTGCGCGTCGCGGTAGTCCGGAATACCGGACTGTGTACTGCACCCTGCCCCGGTCAATACAAACACGGGGCTGTGACCATCGATAAACGCCGCCAAGGTCGTGATATCGTTGTCCGAAGCGGCAGTCGGTAAATTTTCAGAATGTAGATGTGCGGACATGACATGATGGTATGATGCGCGGCCGGGTTTTCCAAGCCTTGTATAGACTCACGTTCGGTATCGCTGCCTAATGACAGACCCGATCATCGAAATCAAAAACGCGACCGTGTTTCGCGGCGACACACGAGTATTCCAAGATTTTTCGCTGGTGATACCGTATGGCGAAAACACCGCCATTATTGGCCCCAACGGCGCCGGCAAAACAACTTTTATGAAGCTGATCACCCGCGATATTTATCCGGTTTATTCGGATTCGTCTTATGTGCGGGTGTACGGCCGGGAGCGTTGGAACGTTTGGGAATTGCGTTCTCTGCTGGGTGTGATTTCCAACGATTTACACATCAACTACGCCGGCAATGCCCACGGTTTGAATGTTGTGCTGTCGGGCTTTTATTCAAGTATTAATACATGGGGATACCAAGAATTCCGTCCTGGGCAGATCGAAAAAGCACAGACCATTATGGACGATCTTGCGATTTCCGCATTGGCTGAAAAATCTTACGAAGCCATGTCCACCGGACAACAACGCCGGTTCCTGCTCGCCCGCGCTTTGGTTAATGACCCGGATGCCTTGATACTGGACGAACCCACCAGCGGACTCGATCTTCCAATGACGTTTCATTATCTGAATATCGTGCGCAATCTCATGCAACAAGGAAAAACCATTATTTTGGTCACGCATCATTTACATGAAATACCGCCGGAAATCAGCCGGGTGGTTTTACTAAAAGACGGTGCAGTTGTTGCTGATGGAGCGAAGGATAAGTTGATGACCGACAGCAGTTTAAGCAATCTCTTCGAAACACCTATTCACCTGGTCGAAGCCAATGGCTTTTATCAGGCCATGCCCACCGGCTAACGCTAGATACACAATTTTGTATCGATTGTTACAGTATTTTTAGAATTTCATGACAGGTACGCGATACCTGTGTGACACGCTTGCACTCCCCAAAAACATCAAACCAAAGTGAGTGTAAATATGAAAAAATTCTTAACAGTCGCAACAGCCTTTGCTGGTTTTGTTGTCGCCGGATCAGTCTACGCTACTAACACCGTGACCGTAGAAATTACCAACATCACCCACGGTAGCTGGTTTACACCATTATTGGTCGTCGCCCACCGTCGAAATGTTGATTTATTCGAAATCGGCGAGGCGGCGTCGGAAGCATTAGAAAAAGTAGCCGAGGCAGGTGACGTCACTGATTTGCAAGGCATTGCTGAAGGATTGGGTGCTGCCGTTGACATCGCAAATGAAACACCACTGGGTCCCGGCGAAACGGCAACCGCAGAAGTCAGTATCGCCGGTGGCAATCGGCGAATCTCCATCGTAGCTATGGTATTACCCACTAATGATGCTTTTGTCGGTCTGGACTCGGTTCGTATTCCACCACGGCATCACCAACGTGTGCGGCATGCTCGTGCTTATGATGCGGGTACCGAAATAAACGATGAGCTATTGAATCCTGGCGCTAGTGGTGCGACGGGACCGGGCATACCCGGTGATCCCAGCGGCATCGGTGGGGGTGGTGGAACGGGGGCTACAAGTGTTGAACTCAATACGTCGGTTCATATCCATCCAGGTGTGGTCGGCGATAGTGATCCAACAGGCGGTATTAGCGATCTCGACTCCGCGGTTCATAATTGGCAAAACCCGGTGGCGCGTATCGTTATCAGCCGCTAATCCGTTGCGTTAGATTGCGGTGACTCTAGTGTCCACCGCGACACAAAGGCGATGCATTGCATCGCCTTTGTTCTTTATACGTTCGAGGTTTTATTGATGCAAAATACACAAACCGCTTATAGTGCTGTAGAACTGAACCGCAACACAACGATGGCTACCCAAACGAAACCCTCAGGGGCCCGTCATCGGGCATTGGTGATTGAAGACAACCCGGATATCGGACGACTCGTTCGCATGCACTTACGTGATATCAATATTCAGTCCGATGTTGTTACCAGCGGGGAAGCGGGACTGCACAGCTTTCAAAAAAACGAATACGATTTGGTTATTATCGACATAATGTTGCCAGGAATAGACGGCTTGGATGTCTGCCGCGAAATTCGCAAAGCATCGAGCTATATTCCGATTCTCATGCTGACGGCGAAATCTTCTGAAATCGATCGCGTTCTCGGGCTTGAAATTGGCGCGGACGACTACCTGACAAAACCTTTTAGCATCGCTGAACTAGTGGCCAGAGCGAAGGCGCTACTACGCCGCGTTGCTGCCTTGGGTGCCAAGCAGGAAGATAAGAAACAAATTATTAGTTTAGACGGGTTGTCCATTGATACCGGGCGTCGCAAGGTCGTCGTTGATGGAAAGGATGTAAATTTGACCGCAAAAGAATTTGATTTGCTGTTGTATTTTGCAAGTCATCCTGGCCGCGTTTATACCCGCTCACAACTCTTGAGCGATGTTTGGGGTTACGGTCATGATGGTTATCAGCACACTGTTAACTCCCACATCAATCGCCTTCGCGGCAAAATTGAAATTGATCCGGCAAACCCCCGTTACATACTTACTGTGTGGGGTGTTGGTTATAAATTTTCAGAAGCTCTCTGAAGTTAAGACAACATCGTTTTTACTCGTTCTCACCGGTCCAACTCCAAACTAGTTGATGCTACGCTCACTCTACGCGAAACTCTCCTTAGCGTTGGTCGTAGTACTGATTGCGGTCGGACTGATTTACGCAGTGGTCGGTCTCTACACCATGCGGCGGCACCTTGATCAAGTCAGTCAGACATTCAATCGGAATTTGGCCCAGACATTGGTTACGGAAAACAACCTTGTGCGCGGGGGCCAAATCGATGAAACTGCATTGAAAGACACTTTCATGTATTTCATGGAAATCAACCCAAGTATTGAGGTCTACCTGCTCGATTCGAAGGGAAACATATTGTCGTATTCGGCGGAACCGGGTCAGGTAGTCAGGAGCAGTGTGTCGCTCGATCCTATCAAGGCATTTTTCAAAGCTGATCAATCCTATCCTGTACTTGGCGATGATCCAAGAAACCTTGAGCGACAAAAGGCGTTTTCGGTAGCGGCTATCCCATCGCTTCAAGACACTCAGAGCTATCTATACGTTGTATTACGGGGCGAAGCCGTTGATTCAGTGGAACAAGCCCTAGCTGATCGATACTTTGTACGATTATCGACTTATGCAGTCGCCATCAGTCTTGTCTTTGGTTTGATTGCTGGGCTCTTGCTTTTTTGGTTCATGACGCGGCGCGTTCGCCGCTTAGCCGACGCCATGAATCAATTTCATCAGAGCGACTTTACCCATAGCATAAATGATGACCTGGCCGTACAAAAGCAACGCGATGAAATTGACCAGTTACAAAACACGTTTGCTTTGATGTCGCAACGCATTGTGGACCAATTTCAAAAACTAAAAGACAGTGATAAAGAACGTCGCGAAATGGTGACCAATATCTCCCATGACTTACGGACACCGCTCGCTTCCATGAACGGGTATTTGGAGACACTGAAAATAAAAGCCGATTCGTTACCCGAAAAAGAACGTCAAGAGTATCTCAACATTGCGTTGCGTTACGGGCAACATCTAGCTATATTGGTGGATGCTCTGTTCGACCTCGGAAAATTTGACTCAGTGCAGGTCGAACCAAATTTGGAATCGTTCTCTATCCGGGATTTGATTCAAGACGTCATTCAAAAATTTCAATTACGTAAGGAGCAAAAAGAGTTACGGCTTGTTGCGGATATCCCAACGCAGGTACCGTTAGTGCTTGCGGACATTGCTCTTATCGAACGGGTTTTGGATAACATTGTCGTCAATGCGATTGAATACACACCGGCAGGTGGTTCAATCTCTATTCAAGTCCGAACAACAAATGGAAAAGTGATCGTTGCCATTCGTGATCAAGGCAAAGGTATAGCAAAAGAAGAACTGCCTTATGTGTTCGATCGATTTTACCGTGGCGACGATGTAAGCGAGGATGCGACTCATGCAGGCCTTGGACTTGCCATTGCCAAACGCATATTGGACTTACATGGTTCAACCATTACCGTTAACAGTGAACCAGGTCAGGGTACGGCATTTGAATTTGATTTGCCTGTCGCCAGTTAATTTATTCATAGACGAAATTATTATTTACTTTTATATTGCCACCTTCAAAATAACGACCCGATTCCAATATACTTTTTGAATTGACCGGCAATAACCTCTCGCGCTTCGTCTGGTCTATTGGCAAACTTGGCGCGGGTCTGATTCTCAGCTCGCTTTTATTGGTATCGCTTCACTATGCCGCGAACTTCTCGGATCCGATACGTGCGAAACAGGTTATGCGCGAAGCGTTTTCAACAAACAATCTGGTCAACATCAAGTATCCCGCATGGGCCTTCGGTTATCAGTCCACACGCACACTGATCGGCGCTGATTTGAACCCAGATTGCCAAGTTTATCTCAGTTTAATCGCGCCCCGGAACCACAATATTACCGACGCCATTGCTATTCCCCGAGTACGCGGCTCTACCAAAGACCACTGCGACCAACTGGATAAGCTGGTTCACAACAAGGAAAAACCCGTAAAGGTGTTCCTGAAACATCGCTACTGGTGGGGAGCCAAGGCATTTGCGTCAATCGGATTACGTGTCATGAGCGTATTCCAGATGAACCAGTTTTTAAAAGCCGCATCGAGCTTTTGTTATTTGGTGATAGCTTTGCTGCTATTCTCGGTCTCGCGCCGGATGTTCTGGGTGCTCTCACCCGTTATCGTTTACGGCTATTTCTTTTCGGCTATCAACTTTTTTGGTGGGCTGTCCCTGGCGCTGGCATACTTGTGGAGCGTTGCCTCAATTGCCGCATTGCTTGGACTCGTCGCTTTAAATATAAACAAAGCTGTCTACAAATGGTTTTTTCTTTTTGCGGGAATCGGGTCTGCCTATATTTTTCTGCTGGACGGACATTTACTGCTTTCCCTACCATTGTACACACTCATTGTCTATTTCCTCGTTGCCAATGACGAACCTGAGCTAAGAAAATACCAAAGCATCGGAATTTGCCTATTGGTGTTTTTCTTTGGTTTTCTTGGCAGCATTGTGCTCGATCAGATATACAGCGCGCTGGTTCTTGGGTGGGAAAATAGCGTTGGAACATTCGTTTCAGCCTTACAGCCGCGACTATCGAACTTATCACCGTCTGGCAAGGAATATACGGTACCCATACTTTGGCGCGGGTTGGATCACGCTTATTGGTTAACGGCGGCGTACCAAAAGAATATTTTGCACAAGCTGTTGCTGAGCGGTATTCTTGCGTTTGTAGCCGCGATTGTCATTGGCGCGGCGAGAGACATTGCTCGCAAGCGGCCGCACTGTTTGTTCCTGCTGTTGCCATTCGTCCTTGCGATCGGCATTGTGTTTGTTCGTTTCTATATATTCAAAAACCACACAGGCATTCACATGCAGTTTCTCGCTCGATTTCTGTTTGTTCCATTATCGCTCGGATGGGCGATGTTTTTGCTCATGGTTTTCGATTGGCGCGATTTCCGCGTAAAGCAATCACGTAAGTAACATCCAGCGCTCAATCAAGCGAACGGGATTTCGTCCTTCGGACTTCTAACTTAGATTACCGGCGATTTGTTTCGCGAGATCTCCGATTTTATCCATGTCTCCAGGAATCAGTTCCCAGTTCAAAGTTGCACCGTCATCCATCTGACGAGGCAATATATGCATGTGAAAGTGCAATACCGATTGTTTGGCCGCTTCGCCATTGCATTGCAATAGATTCATGCCCGGAGGGTTTAAAGTTTTTTGAACCGCTTTCGCCACTTTTTGTGCGGTTGTCGATGTCGCCGACAATGCCGCCGGCGGGACTTCCATTAAATTCGCCGAATGTTCCTTGGGAATAACCAATACATGTCCGTCATGCACTGGATTGATGTCCATGAATGCAAGCGTGGCGTCGTCTTCATAGACTTTAAAGCTGGAGATGTCGCCTGCGATGATTTTGCAAAAAATACAATCGTCACTCATAAGCTTATTGTCAATTAACGGGTGAACAACAATACTACCGAACCCGCGGTTAGGATTGCCATGACTATATTGAACATACGGAAAGCGCGCTCCGTCTTGAGTAAACGGCCTATCATGGTGCCAAATGCCGACCACGTTGCCACTCCTGCGGTCGTTACCACAATAAAAACAAGCACTACCGTAAATGCAGAACCCACATAGTCGTCGCCACCTAGCGTAAACGCAGCTAATGCCGAAATCGCCATCATCCAAGCCTTGGGATTGACGAATTGAAACCCGGATGCCTGCAGGAATGTGAATGGCCGAGCCGAACCGCCGCTATTTCCGCCGCGTCTTGATATCGCAATGCGCCAAGCGAAATAGAATAAATAAGCCGAGCCACAAAGCTTTAGAACGGTTTGCAATACAGGATAAGTGGTGAACAATACGCCCAACCCAAATGCGACGGACAATAATAATAAAGTGAATCCACCGGTAACACCCAGCATATGGGGTATGGTTCGCCTGAAACCAAAATTCGCACCCGATGCCGTCAGCATAATGTTATTCGGGCCGGGCGTGAATGCCGCGGCGACGCTAAAAAACAATAATGATAAAAATAAGGACGAAGAAATCACTACCAGAATAACTCAAAGATAAATCTGTCCCTGCGAGTATAAACGTGTATGACCGGCAATCTTGACCCGTTCTCCTCGCAGCTCGCATTTCAAGTCACCACCACGGGCTGATACTTGTTTTGCTGTCAGACTCGTTTTCTCCAGTTCCGCCGCCCAATACGGTGTCAACACACAATGCGCTGAACCGGTCACCGGATCTTCGGGTATACCGGCGGCAGGTGCGAAAAATCGTGATACAAAATCCACCGAATCGCCGGGTGCCGTGACGATAAGTCCACGGGCGTCCAGGTTAGCTATCAAGTTCATGTCGGGGCTGATATTTCTTACTTGCTTTTCGCTATCGAGTATCGCCATCAGATCGTCACCACCATAGCAAACCTTAGAGGGTGTTAATCCAATCGCCTGTGTTACTGCATCTAACTCATCCGAAGGCTTAAGTGGCCATACCGGAAAATCCAGCGCTAGCCGTTCACCCTCTTGTTTAACCGTTAACCGCCCACTTAAGGACTGAAAGCCCAACTCGCCTGTATCAACTTCCAGTTCCTTTAAAAGCACATGGGCCGATGCCAACGTCGCATGCCCGCAGAGTTTCGCCTCACACGCCGGTGTAAACCAACGGATACGATAGTCACCACCGTCCTTAACAAAGAAAGCCGTTTCGGAAAGATTGTTTTCCGCCGCAATGGATTGCATCTCGTTGTCACTCAACCAGTCTTTCAATGGACAAACAGCCGCAGGATTGCCCGCGAAAGGCTTATCGGTAAATGCATCGACTACATAAAGTGGAATAGTCATTTCATCACTCTCCCAGTCATCATTCTGCTAGGTTCTCCAAAGCGGTTTCGAGACTCTATATCAGCCACATCGTGGTAAACGCTGGTGCCTCTCGACCTAATCATCCTTCATCTCGGTAAGCTGATTTCGTCCACTTGAATATCCTGTCCGCAACAATATTGTTGGTTAAATCGCATTAAACTTCACCACAGAAAACTTGATTATTCGTAGTGCTAGCAGCGTCATCTAAACTACTCTCGTTATACATCGGGTTTACCTTGCTTAACTTACGAAATATACTGATTACATAACAGTTACAGATTTATCGAATTTGTACCATAACAATTTGAGGATCACTGAAATCCATAACAATTTTACTTCGTTTTAATAAACACAGTTGCCGCCGTGCCAGAAATCTACCAAGACACATCGGAGTTTTTATACGAACAAGTCGCCCGTGTCATTCAAGAGCGAATAGACGATGGTGTACTACAAGCTGGCGATCGCGTACCGTCGCTGCGATCCATGAGTCATAAACTCGGGGTCAGTGTCACCACAGTGAATCAGGCCTATGTAAAACTCGAGGACGCCGGGGTCATCGAATCGCGTCCACAGTCAGGATTTTACGTGCGCGAAGTTCAAAGAAAACTGCTAGAAACACCAGTCAAAAAGACACCTTCTACCCGTCCACACAAAGTTGACATACTGAGCACACTGGACGCTTGCTTGCGCGCGTTTAATCGCGAAAACAATGTACCGTTGGGATTGGCCAATCCAGCCACGGAGTTGTTACCGGTTTACACACTGGCAAAAATCGCCCGTCAGGTAGCTAAGGAAAAAGCACACATCAGTCTCGAATACAATTTACCCCCAGGTTTAGACGAATTACGCAAGCAAATCGCGTTCCGCGGAATCGATGGCGGCACTATGCTTGATTCCGAATCCGTGCTAACCACCACCGGGACGGTCGAGGCGCTAACATTAAGTTTAAGCGCGGTCACAAAACCCGGCGATGTTATCGCTATGGAATCACCTACCTACTTCGTGTTATTCCAGATTATTCAACAACTCGGTTTATTGGCAGTCGAAATTGATACCCATCCCACTGACGGCATTGAAATCGGCAGCTTGGCCGACGCGATAAAGAAAAACAGGATTGCAGCGGTATTTCTGATACCGAATTTCGGCAATCCGCTGGGTTCACTGATGCCGGATGAAAAGAAAAAGGAACTGGTGAAACTACTTGCACGTACTCATATACCGTTAATCGAAGACGATATCTACGGCGAGTTGTACTTTGGTGAACGCCGGCCACACAACTGTCTCGCATTCGATAAAAAAGGTCTGGTGGTCACTTGTTCGTCGTTCTCAAAAACGTTGGCGCCCGGCTATCGTGTCGGTTGGATAATGGGCCGCGGACAAATGATGGACAAAATCGCAGCTTATAAAAGACTGACGGCACGATCCACAAACAGCCTGACCGAACGCATCGTTGCCGAATATTTGCACGCCGGTCATTATGATCGACACCTAAACAAACTTCGCCGCATCTATAATCAACAAGTCCAGCGTTATCGTAATGCTGTAGGGCGTTATTTTCCCGCAGATAGCCGGGTGACAGATCCGCAAGGCGGTTTTGTGTTGTGGGTGCAAATGCCACGCAGTGTCGACGCCAATGATGTGTTTGAACGGGCGCTGCGAAAAAATATCAGTATTGCACCGGGGAATTTATTTTCCGCAACAGGAAAATATAAAAACTTCATCCGGCTTTCTACCGGATATCCCTGGTCGGAAAAAATCGATACAGCAACAAAGACACTGGGACAAATTGTGTCTCAATTGCAATAACACTGGACCAAAATTTCTCAATGATGGACCACCATCACGTTAACGGTACACACTAGTTGGCAGCGGCTGTACGAAACATAGCGATCCGATCTTTGGTTAACGGATGCGTGGATAAAAAACCCAGGGCTTCGGACTCGGGTCCGAATTCGTTGTGCAACTTTTCCATAAGATCAGCAAATCGATTCAAGTCAATACCGTGTTGACGCATTAGGTTAAGGGCAAACTTATCCGATTCCGTTTCGAACTGTCGAGAGAACTTCGTCTCGATGAGTATCGTCGGTAGCGCGGCAGACAGTGCCGAAATGGAAAATATGTCTCCTGTAACCGACGCGACGACTAAGGCCACTGCCGAGTTTTGCAATAAGGTTCGCATACTGTGACGATGCTCCACATGACCGATTTCGTGAGCCAAGACTGAAACGATTTCGTCATCATGGCTCGCCAGGTTAACCAGTTCATCCGTCATCACGATAATTCCGGACGGTAATGCAAAGGCATTTGGGCCAATGACCGGGCTTTTACGAAATTCCAAACGATAGTCAAATGGGGATTTTAGGGGCTCCACTAATTGATCGAATCGTCCACGTAGCCGTTGTCGGATGGTGGGATGAAGTGCTGTTAGCTCAAAAATAAATTCATCCATCGCCTCGAGACCTCCCTCTCCCAGTGCAACACTAGTGGAGGCAGGCAGTATTTTCGCAACGTGATTCGCCGCTGCCGGAATACCGTACTCAATTCCAAACCATACTAAAGCGATGGTCAGGACGACCGAAGTCAGTACAAATCGCCAGCGGCTTTCGAGGGCATGCACAAACCGCCCGAACACACCCACATCACCTTCACGCAAAATACTGTCTATGGCATCGTTATCTTGGGTTTCAAACGCAGACCCATCTGCGAATCGCAAAACCCGAGGGGTATTTCCCAAGCGTGACGATATGTCGCATTTATCCAAAGAGACTTCGATTTCGCCATAAGGCGAATCGATTTTCAGCTTGTTTTTGCCCAGATAAATTACACGCGCACGCTGTGGCAGCGATGATTTGCCACTGAAATAAACACCGTCGATTTCAATCACAACCCAACATCGACATCCAGGAAGTCACCCAACTCCTGACCCATTGCGGACACTTTTTCTTGCTCGGCGCCAACGAAATTATTCAAATCACCGGATACCAACAACTGATACTGTTCCACACGATAACGCGCCATGCGCACCTTTGCCCAGGGTATAAGCAGGCCCACCGATAACATAATCGCAAGCGCGTTCGACAAGAACAACCAAAACAGTTTTGACGTTTTTAATGTGCTGTGGAAGCGATGGTTCGCGAGCCGCGTATTGTTCCAAACTAGATTCGTAATTTCAGCGGTTAAAAACGCGCGCACGAACAAGAACACTAACGCGAATACAATATACATGGCCGTCATGGCAGCAATGATAAAACCGACGGTGGATGTTGGAATTTCATTTGTTCCGGTGGCGCTCATATTCCCGCCACTCATGTTGCTTAAGAACACGCTGACGCTTTCTGAAAATACCTTCGTTCCAAGGAACCATATTAATAGGCCAACACCCACTAAAAAACACAACACAATAAAATGATAAATATAGAACTCTTTCATTGGCGCCTTCATTTGAAACGGTGTGACGCCGTAACGACTATGATCAAGAACATAGGATTTCCACTGCTTGACCATGAATGGATACAACAAACCGAGAGATAAAAACGCTAACAATGGCCACACCAAACAATTAAGTATCGCCGCTCCAAGTGTGTCTTTAAAATCGAATCGTATATTTCGATAAGCCGAAAAGCGCGCGTTAAACGTCAATGAACGCCGGATCAACCATGGCAATGCAACAATGAATAACACGAAAAATGCGATCTCGCTGCCGGGAAAAGCATTTGAAACCACGACATACACTATTAATACCGCACCGGCAATTAAGCGGCCAATTAAAATCTGTTTAGGCTTGGCAAGGTATTCAAACGCATGACCATCAACAATGGTACTGCTGTAAAAATAGCGTTTGCTGCGCACTTTTGCCCACGCCGAATAAATCCCTAACGTAATAATCGACAGCAGGACGTTAACAATCCAAATCTTAAAGTATTCGCCAGCACTGCCATTAAACGTAAACGGTTTTACCACTCGCCGTCTTACGGCCCCACCTTGTTGAGCGCCATTAGTCGCTACACTAATTCCAGTTATTATGTCGTTTGCCATAACCATTATGGATCCTCAGAAGTTTTCCAGGCCCAGACAACTAGCTTTAACCACAACACGGGCAAGATGTATAGCGCTATTCCTATTTGTGACGATTGTTTGCAACGGACGGACGTGAATATTGAATGAACCCATGCAAATGAACCGTTGGCGCGGGAATCGAAAGACCAGATTCCGTACTAGCGATTTTTATTGCTACAACGACTGTCAGCGGGCCGGATTAATCGTGCAGTCGCTTCCACCATCGCAATTCGTTTTGAAAGCCCCTGGTCATCGCCTATTTAACAAAGCGCGAACTTGACGGCGAACTACACAATCAGCTTTCGCGCAACTCGCTCCTTTATCGTAGTATATACATATATGTATGTATATATTGACAATAATGTGTATTTATATGTATAATTTAGTAAAAATACATACTATTATATAAATGATTGAAAAGAAAGAGAAAAAATTTCAAAGAATTAATGTACTGCTGAACCGGGAGCAGTACGACAAAGTCAACGAAGCTGGATTAAATATGTCGGGGCTGATTCGCGGGTTGCTGGACGATCACTTCAGTGACGAAAAGATCGTATTTTCGGTTAGTCCTAAAGTGAAAACGGTTTACCAAAACATTATCAGCAACTTTGGCGGGGAAGATAAGGAACTCGAAGCTTATTTTCTAAAAGCGCTCGATCAATACCTCGCCGATAAAACGCAACAAATCGAATCGTTGCGAAAATCCATTCAATCCTAAAGACAAAACAGGGGGTTTATCATGTTGTGGATCACACTAGGTGTTTTCACCATTCTGCTGGTCATCGGACTGTCGGTATGGAAGTCTTATCACGACGCTGGCGTGGAACGGCGTATTACCCAAGCCGAACACGACGGCTTTGACGAAAATCAGGTACAACGTTTACGTGAAAGGACGCCGTTTCCCGTGCCAAACAGCGTGCGCGCCGGGCTGATTGTGCTCACGTTGATTCTGTTTGCGGCGGGAACGTTCAATCAGATCTTTTTCTATGCCGAACCCGGGTATATCTACCATGTTCGCACCATTACGGGCCAAGAACGTGTAGTAGATGGCGTCGGATACAGCATGCATCTATTCGGACGTAAAAACGCGTGGAAGAAAGCCATGACTGTGCTGGCGGACGACACGACGGCGGACGGCTTGAACGCGGAAACCGAAACTTCACTGGCCAGTGCCAGTTTACCGCCGCTTAACATCATGTTCCTTGACCAGGTCGATGCCAACGCCATGGCAACTGTTCGATTTCGTTTGCCGACGGACAAAGACACATTTTTGCGCATGGCCCATGAATACCGCACACCGGAAAACTTGTTACGCGTAGCGTTGATTCCGTCGTTTCAGGAAACATTGCAGGCGACGGCGTCATTGATGTCGGCGGAAGATTATTACTCCGGCGGCAGAACCGAATTCATTAACGAATTCGAGAATCAAATGCAACATGGCATTTACTCTGTACAGCGTAAGGAGATCCGAAAAGGTGCGGTCAAGTTGCAAACATCCGAAGCCGATGCATCGTCGCCGCTGGAGCAAAGTACGTTTGGCGATCAAACACAAACCGTGTTCATCGTCGAGAAACGCGTTGACCCAGTCACCGGTTTGCCCTTGCGTAAAGAACAAAGGTTCACCTTGTATGGAATCACAGTGCACGAAGCACGCGTCACTGACATGAAACCTAACCAAAAGTTCGTGCAACGCATGGAGCAAAAACAAGAGGCATCAGCGAAGCGTGCTATCGCCCGCGAGCAGAAAATCCAGGAAGAAGAACAACGTTTGCTGGCCATTGCCCGCGGTGACCGTGAAGTCGCCGAGCGTCAGGCCGAGATGAAGGTACAACAGATCGAGGTGACGACCCAGGCCGAGACCAAAAAGAAGGAAGCGCTGATTGAAGCGGACAGGCAACGTCAACAAGCACGCATCCAGGAAGAGACTTCCGAGATTTTGCTCTCGAAAGCGAAAATCGACGCCGAGGCAGTACGTGTAGCTGCGGACGCGGAAGCCTACAAAAAGGAGAAAATTCTGCGCGCGGATAACGCGTTGGCGCAAAAACTCGAAGCCGAGATCGATATTCAGCGTATTTGGGCTGACGCCTTCTCAAAACGTGCGGTACCGCAATACGTGTTTGGCGGGGGTAACGGCGCTGGCACAACGCCGACGGGTTCCGACATGGAAGTGCGCAACTTTATGCAGTTGATGACCATGGATGCGGCTAAGCGTCTCAACTACGACCGCGGGTTGGACGACGCACCGCTAACCACGGCACAGCAAACGACCGCGAACTAGTTGACACAAGCAACACATGTTTAAAGGCCCCAATTTTCGGGGCCTTTTCACTTCACATTACAAGAATCTATAAAACCAGGAATGCATGTGTAGCAATTACGGCAACCAAGTGTAATCGACATTAACGGTTGCAACGTGTGAAGGGGTATCGTCCGCCGCATCAGCATAGACGTGAAATTGCCTATCGACCAATGGCGCTAATTCAAGAAGGGCGCCATCAGCAAATGGATTAGGTACTTCAAAAGATACTGATCCCTCAGCATTGACTAACCGATCGGATGCACCACTGGTAAACGATTGGGGAGTGGGCAATATGACGTTTAATCAGTGGGATCAAACACACTTGATCTGCCGGATTACCGTCTTCGACCACCACATCGAGCACCAGACCACTGGTACCGCTCGATAGACTCAGCTTGTGTCCGTACTGAACCTCACGTTGACCCTTGACAAGAATAGCGGTGTGCGGCTCGAACAAACTCACCACTATTTCCTGCGCCGGCACCCTTTCGCCATCGATCACACGGCGTTGGGCTTGTTCAATAATCTGCACGATCAATGGCCGATAATCCTCCACCTTGGCACACCACGATCGTGTATCCGACTGTTTTGACAACACTTTATACGCCTCATCCAGATAGCCCAGAGTGTCAATCGTCACCTTTAGCAGGACCTCATATAACGGGCGCCGCCGCGCATTCGTCCGTGCCATCATGATCGTGTAGCGCCGCCGTTTGGCCTTGCGTTGGTGGTTATGAAACTCGATATCGCCCAGCTTGCGCGCCACCCTCAGCAACCGCACCATAACCCGCACACCATCGTACAGCAGACCGGAATCACTCGGTTCCAGGATCGCCGTATCGGTCCCGGTGGCATCGATCCGGATCACCTCACCGCTCTCGATCCCTTTCTCACGGGCACTAGCCAGCAAACATCGGTCCACCGCCTCCCATGTCGAGGATCGAATCGCACTGATCAACCCTTGCAGCGTCGATTTTGACGGCGCCCAGTCATGCTCAACTCGGGCAAACTCCATGAACGATACCGAGTCCTTTAAGTAAAATGCCAACGTTCGATAATCGACTCGACGGTATTGCTTGAGAATCGCACATCTCAAAATCGCGTCCAGCGTCAAGCCGCTGCGTCCTCGTCTTGACCCACCGCATGAGCGAATGTCCTCGCCCACCAAATCCAATAGCGTGGGATGTGCATCCAACCAATCCGACATGCGCTTCAATTCTCGCGCAATCTCGTGATCTGTCCGGGTTTGGAATATACTCTGCTGTGCGGCGCGGGTTTGTCTCATCGCGGCTCCCGGTGTTTCAGTCGAATTGTTTTTTTGCAACTCAATTCTACTCGAAACACCGGAGCACTTAACTCTTTCCTAAACTATTCCTTATCCTTTAATTTCGAATTTCTGGACAGAAACTAGTTAGGCATTTGTAGTATTCTCAATTACATCACCCCTTACAAAATAGTCCACCTGACGCGTTTGTTTATGACAAATAAAAGAACCCAGAATTCTCACATTAACATCCAAATATTTAAGATCTATTTCTTTAAACACACAGCCATTTGAGCATGAGCCAATATGAAACTTAACAACACTCCGACCGTTGGCATTAATTTCTTTGCCTTCGATCAACAAGTAATTGACAGCATTAGCGGAGGGACTTCTTAAAGCTACAATTACCAAAGCGTTGTTGCCATTGGGATCTATTACCGTTACATCGACAAGCACTTGTATCTTCTCTCCTTGATTAAGCTCTATCGGGCCAGATTTGTTTTCCGCAACGATATTGGTAATTTCGCAAAACTCGGATACTCCAGTCGTCTGCGCATGTGCCGGCAGTATCACACTATCCACCACTGGTTTAACCCATTTATCCGGCGCAGCAACTAAGCCCGCAACGGAACCCGCGCCGACTATGCCCTGGAGTGCTTTACGACGATGAAGTTGGGTGGAATGATTCGACATATCGCTTCCTCCTTACCCTGAGATGGTGGTCTATATATTGTACCCCCCAACAAAAATAGCACCGCTTCACCAACCCCCACCGCCGCCTCCTCCGCCACCACCACCGGCGCCACCACCACCACCTACGCCGGAGCTGGATCCGGGGGCAACAGACGATGACGCAACGGCGGAGGATAGACTGGATCCTAGTGATGACGTGAATCCGGAAACGCGGCCGGAGTTCCAATTCGAACCGCTGTACCAACTGGGATTATAGGATTCGTCACCGGTTGCCGCTTCGGATAGCACATCGGAAAATTTCTCCGACCATTTTTGTTCGACACCCAACGCCAAAGCGTAGGGTAAATATTTTTCAAATAACTCGGGTGTTTTCTCAGGCGGATTGAGTGTATTCAAACGGCCTTCCTCAGCGACTTCTAGATACATCTTGAAACCGTCTATCTCATCCATAATTTTCCGGCCGAGGAGAGTCGGTGCTTTTAGCCAAAAATAAAATCCAATATTGATGCCAATGAGAAAAATTAATAAACCAATTTGCCAAATCGATAACACATCGACAAAAGACACCAATGCGGCAATTTCAATGGCAGTGAATATGACGGCCATTAAGGTCTGGCGTTCGGCCCATAGAAAGTAAACGCCAATGGACCAGACCGTAAGCCAGGCGATCATGCCGAATGACTCTGCAGTCTTGTTGCCGGATGTAACTCCGAAGGCAACGACAATAGCGATCACCGCTAGAACACCGACAATCAAATAGCCGCTGTTTTTGAAGAAATAAACTCTGTGGTATTCGGTATCGAACAGTTTTTTAAGGGCATCGACGGCACTGGAAATAATTTTGTGATTAGTCTTTTTCAATTCGATACTTTGGCGGCTACGAAATAGCTTGCCGGCGAGTTTGCGTTCCCCCTTGGATAGTGCCGATTTGTCGTTATTCACCCGTTGCAATGTATATGCTTTATCGTCATCGATAATCGATACATAACCTTTCACCGCCATGTTAATCACTGCGGCTGCGAAGGCGCGGTGATCGAAACCCATTTTCGAAATATAGCGAACGGCTGCCGGTGATAATCCCTTCGGTGGTTCGAACCGTGGAATGATGGTACCTTTATCCGGGTCGCGGCCTACTCTGAACCAGACAATCAAGTAATACATTAGCAAGCCTAACAAGCCTCCACCTCCAATGAGTTCCGGGGTACGGCTTTTAATCTGATTTAAAGTTCGTTGCATTCCCGTTGGACGCTGCACAAATCCCGGTGGCCAGGCAACCGATATGGTTAACCCCTCTCGAGAACGAAGTATTTTAGTGGTTTCGAAATAGGGCCGGCCCTGTGGGTCAATTCGATGGTGATAGTTTTTACCCTTCGCACCTTGCGGCCCCGTGTACGCAAACAGTTGGATGTCGTTTTGATTAATTCCTTCCGGCAGATAAATGGTGGCGCTGGCCTGATCAATATAAAAATCCCAACCGTTACCGGTCACGTTCCAATACAGTTCATCGTAATCGTCGAAAAACCCAAGCTGCCGGTCGGTCTTATACGTCAACTCATAGGTATATCGTCCGTGTTTCAAAAATACATTCTCTTGGCCGATGTAAACGCGTTTACCGTTGGCAATGGATTCGATGAAATAAGGCTCGTTTTTGCCACCCCGTTTAACGGAAACGACGTCGAAGCCAACGTTAAATCGTCTGCCCGAAGCGTCTTCATAACGCGTCGGAAAATCCCTGTAGATACCCCGATTGATTTGATTGCCTTCCGCGCGCACCGTGATGGTTTCCGTCACTGTTAGGGAAGCATCTTCGTGGACGGTAATATCGCTGTGGAAATTGAGTATGCGCTCATCCGCGAATACCGCCTTGCACAACAACAAAAGCAATAAAACGTTATAACTAGCTAGTACTGGTATTTCACGCCTAAAGGCGCGAGGTACTTTTCTTGCGCGGCTAAGAAAAGTACCCAAAAGAAGGCCGCCCATCAGTTTTGGCTTAACAGCTTCCCTCGCCGTGGACTCCAGCGACGGGTCCCTGCCGTCGTTCCACGGCTCGACAAAACTGAAAGAGATTAAAAATAAAAACCGATGCAGCACAATAAGATTGATTAAATCGATGTCGCTCTGAACAAACCAGAATCTAGAACTTCACCTCCGGTACCGCCCGTTCCTCGACAGCTTCTAGTTCGAAATATTCCGCCTGCACAAAGTGAAACACATTGGCAATCAGGTTGCTGGGAAACGATTCGATCATGGTATTCCAATTTCTTACCGAACCGTTGTAATAACGTCTGGCCAACTGAATTTGTTCCTCTATTTCATCCAGGTTATTGTGCAACTCGAGAAAGTTCGCATTTGCCTTCAGCTCCGGATAGTTTTCCGCCACCGCAAGTAATTTCCGCAAGGCGTTGGAAACTTTGCTTTCTTCGTCGCTGCGCGTGGAAACCGATTCCGAATTATCCATTCCTGTGCGCAGTTGCGTCAGTTCATCCAGAGTTGACCGTTCGTGTTTGGCGTAGGCTTTTACCGTTTCCACCAGATTGGGGATGAGATTGGCACGCCGTTTGAGTTGCACATCGATACCACTCCAGGCTTCTTCCAGCCGATTCTTTCTTTTAATAAAACGGTTATAAGTGATGACACACCAAAACGCCGCAATACCTACAATGACGATGTAAACCTGACTATCCATTACGCTTTTCCGCGATACCGAGAAAACGGTAGTATAACGGCTTAACTCCTACAGTATTTAATAACGCCGGAATCCATGAATGAACGAACCAAAGACACGGATGTTGTCGTCGTAGGCGCCGGAGCCGCCGGTCTGGCAGCCACAAAAATCCTACGCGCTGGGGGTTATTCCGCGGAATTGTTGGAGGCGAAAGAACGCATGGGCGGCCGCGCATGGACCGACACACATACTTTTGGCGCCCCAGTCGATTGGGGTTGTCATTGGCTGCATTCCGCCAGTATTAATCCGTTTCGGGAGATGGCGGATAAGTGGAAATTCGAGTACGACACCCGTGTTGCAAAATGGCGAATGCATCTCGGTGATCGTTGGGAAAGTAATGAGGAATTAGAAAGCCGGAATCAATACTGGGATCAATGTGACCAAGCCTTGGCTCATGCCTACACAAAAGGCCAGGAAGTTCCGATAACTGACATATTGCCTCGCCATGACAAATGGAAACCGCTTTATTTGTTTGTGCTGCAAGCGACTACCACCGCAGCACCAGAACGACTTTCCACGCTGGATCTAGGTAGTTACAACGAAACCCATGAAGATTGGCCGGTGAAAAACGGCTACGGCGCACTCGTCGCGCGCTACGGAGAAAATGTCGATGTTCGTTTAAATACAATAGTAAAAAAAATTCGTTACAGCGGCAACATAATCACTGTCAATACTAACAAAGGCGATATTCGCACCGCTAAGGTTATCCTCACTGTCTCAACCAATGTTCTGGTTTCAGGTGACATAAAATTTGATCCGCGTCTACCTGATTGGAAGTTATTCGCCGCCAGTCACTTGCCGTTAGGACAAGGTGGGAAAGTTGTATTTAAGGTCAAAACATCTTCGCCGCTGCCTGAACACCAGTACGTCACTTACGATCCAAGTATTCCCCATGCAGTTAGCTTTCAAATCCGACCGTTTGCTCACAATACGGTGATCGGTTACTTTGGTGGTCCGTGGTGCAGCGAATTTAAAGAGATCGACTCGGCCGAAGCCGTCGACTTTGCGCGACAAGAACTCGTAAAAATGTACGGCTCATCCGTTACCAAAGACATTGCAAACACCAAGTGCGTTATGTGGCACAACGATCCCTATGTACAAGGAACGTACTCCAATGCGTTGCCCGGTCATGCGCAACAACGCGAACAACTAGCCCAGCCTGTAGACGACTGGTTGTATTTTGCCGGGGAAGCGACATCGAAAGATGCGTTTTCCACCGCCCACGGTGCATATCAATCAGGCATCCATGCGGCGGCACTCGTTGCATTGCAACTACCTAAACACTAGACACCGATAGATTCGCGAACAGTAAATTCATGGACATTCTCCAACTAATTGAGCAAAGGCAACAAGATAACTTTGTGCTGCATGAGACCTTTCTTAATCAACAAATGGTCAAGGTACTTAAGACCATCGGTTTCGACAGACACTATGTAAAAGCCGAAGGCGCATATTTGTTCGATGACAAGGGCGAACGTTATCTGGATCTGCTCAGCGGCTTCGGTGTTTTTGCCCTTGGCCGCAATCATTCAAAAGTCGTGCAAACATTGACGGATGTCTTGAACGCGGAACTACCTCATCTGGTGCAACTCGATGTTTCCGTATTATCAGGACTGCTTGCGGAAAAGTTGGCCACTATTGTGCCGCCCGGCCTGGAAAAGTTCTTTTTTTCCAATTCTGGCACCGAAGCGGTGGAAGCAGCCATCAAATTTAGCCGTTGTGCTACTGGCCGCAAAAAAATTGTTTATTGTGACAATGGTTATCACGGTTTAACCATGGGTTCGTTGTCGGCAACCGGCGATGCGCATTTTCGCGATGGCTTCGGGCCGTTCTTGCCTGAGTTTATACGGGTACCGTTTGGCGATTTAGACACATTGGAACAGACTTTGTCAGCGAATGATGTGGCTGCATTCATTGTCGAACCCATCCAAGGTCATGGCGTGTTCATATCACCAGACAACTATTTGTCCGGCGTATCCGATCTGTGCCGGCGTTATGGTACATTATTTATCGCCGATGAAGTACAAACCGGTTTGGGACGAACCGGGCGTTATTGGGCGGTAGAACACTGGAATGTAGAGCCCGACATATTGTGTATGGCTAAAGCCTTGTCAGGTGGGTTTATACCCATCGGTGCGGTGGCTTGCCGGAAATGGATTTTTGATAAAGTGTTTAACCGCATGGATCGCGCCGTGGTGCACGGTTCCACTTTTTCGAAAAACAACCTGGCCATGGCTGCCGGACTGGCTACGTTAGAAGTTCTGGAGCAGGAAAAATTAGTCGAGAACGCACGCACTTTGGGTGAACGGCTTTTATCCGATCTCAGAAAACTGGTGCCAAAGTATGAATTCCTGTATGAGGTGCGTGGAAAGGGCATGATGATGGCTATTGAGTTCGGAGAACCGGCCAGCTTGTCATTGAAGACATCATGGAAAATGCTGGAGACCGCGAACAAGGGTTTATTCAGCCAGATGATTACCATCCCACTGTTTAAGAATCATCGTATTCTTTCCCAGGTAGCCGGGCACGGAATGAACATCGTCAAGTTTTTACCACCGTTGATTCTGAATGAAGATGACAAACGTTGGATTGCGGATGCGGTAAGCGACGTCATCGCCGATGCCCATAAAGTGCCCGGTTCGGTGTGGAATCTTGGCAAAACGCTGGCCACTCAGGCGGTCAAATCACGCGTAGCACCCAGCGCCTAATCATCTAATTGCACTCCAAAACATCAAACGGCGAGTCCCGATAACCGCGAGTTTGCCCGCTCCAAATCACAAGCCCGGCTTGTTCCACCCACTGTGTGGTGCAAACCCAAAGACACTGTTTTGGCTGTTGACCACGAATGGTTCGCTTCCTTTATCCTCCGCCTCACGAATTGGTGTTGTACTTTTTGCGAGTTTGTTACGTTGGCCGTTTTCTACCGCCGAGACAATATTGTTTAATCAACGCAAACGGCAGGAATTACCTGCGCCGTTGTTCATTGTCGGACATTGGCGTAGCGGCACCACATATTTACACAATGTATTATCACTGTCCCCGGGGTTTGCTCATATCTCGCCCTTGGCGTCGGGTCTGCCTTGGGATGTATTGGGCATCGTTCGCGCATTTCAGCCGTTGCTGAAAAAAGCGTTACCCGCGGATCGATACATCGACAATGTCGAAGTCAATATCGATTCACCGCAGGAAGATTCAATCGCACTCGCGAATATGATTCCCTTGTCTTACTACCACGGTATTTATTTTCCAAAACGTTTTGACTATCACTTCCGTCGTGGCGTTTTTATGGATAACACTACGACAAAGGAGATTGCTCTATGGGAGAAGTATCTGTTGCATTTCCTTGGGAAAGTGTCACGGAGTCAAGGCGACAAACCGGTGTTGATGAAAAATCCCGTCTATTCGGCTCATATTCCACGCCTGTTGAAGCTGTGGCCTGACGCTAAATTTATTCATATCCATCGTAATCCCTATGTTGTTTATCCTTCCACTAAATATTTTTACACACGCCTGCTGCAAGAACTTGCCTTGCAAGACTACGAAAACGTCGATATTCCAACCTTGGTATTGCGTACCTATCCGAAAATAATGAACGCGTTGATACGTGACGGCACGAGTCTACCGGATAATCAATTTATGGAGATCCGTTTTGAGGCTCTTGAACAGGAGCCCCTAAACACACTAGAAAAAATTCACAATCGACTGGAAATTTCCGGTTTCGGCCAGACAAAATCCCGGTTTAAGCGATATTTAGAAAAAAAAGCGAGCTATAAAAAGAACGTCTATGAATACGAAACCAATGACATGACACGCGTATCACAACAATGGTCAGAGTTTATACAACGTTGGGGGTATGATGTCCCGGAAAATCGCTAATCTACAGTCTGGAACAGTTTATCTCCCTGTTCATCCACTATTCGTTTACCCTTTACGATCGCCTGTTTGCATGCATCATCCCAATTGGTAAAAAAATCTGCGCGAATAAAATGTTGTTCCCGGTTGCCTTCTGAAAATTCTTTGGAAATGACCCCCGCGGTTAGATATTGCCCATCATGGGTGCGTGGCGCCGGCGTGATGGTATAACCGTTATACTCGACTGCGTCGCCTTTTTTGGTCGTATCTTTCGAATCCTTGTCCTTACTAAAAATTGAAAACAGACTCATGATAGTTACCCGTGCTGTGAGCTGGCGTATTGCGCATCATGATACGCCTTTTTTCACATGCTGGCATCAATACGATAAACAAACAAGCTACGTAAATATCCGGTGAAATCCCATCGTGACATCCAACGCGAAGCCTGGACATTATCCGTTAGCACCGACCACTGGGAGGATGCGTGGTGGTCTCATTTGAAGACATATATAGAGGAGAGCAAAGCAAATTGGCGGCAATCTCGCCATGCGGATAGCCGATTGATCGAGCTTCCGGGTAACCACAAAGATCCGTTCACCGCTTATCTTAAGCTCTACAAAAAACCAAGTGGACTAAAAGCACTCAAAGAACACTTGCGTGAATCCAAACCGCGGCGTGCATTTAGAATTAACCGGGAACTTTCTGTACATGGCTTCATAACACCTACAACTTTGGTCTGTGGTGAAAATAAAAACCACGATGTTTACAGTGGCATACTCGTTATCGAAAAATTACCTTTTGTTGATCTCAGCCACGTGCCCGAGTTGTTGCATCATTCAAATTCTTCACAACATCAAATTCTCAAAAAAACACTGGCCACAACACTGGGGCAGGAAATAGGCAGGCTACATAATCTCGGTTATGTGCACGGAGATCTGGTTGTGACGAATATATTGATCAACCCGGAAAATCCCACCGCCATTGTTTTTATCGATCACGACCGTAGTACTCAAGTTCCGGCATTTCTACGTGAGCGTTTGCAAATGCGCAATCTGATTCAAGTCAACCGCCATGCTGTCAAAGGGATAAACCATTCTGACCGGTTACGTGTATTTCTTGCTTACGCTAACACCCGCAGGTGGAATAATCAGCAAACAAAAAAAATAATGCACCGTATTGCCACCCGTACGCTGCAACGGCGTTTGCAACGGGCGCAAAAATGAAACTCGCGTTTATTCTTTATAACTACTTCCCTTATGGCGGTTTGCAACGTGATTTTCTTGACATTGCACTGGCTGCAGCCAAGCATGACCATAAGGTTGATGTGTATACGTTAAGTTGGCAGGGTGACAAGCCCAACCGAATCAACATTCATGAAATCGATGTATCGCCAAAACGCAATCACAACCGGTACAAGCGTTTTACCGCTTTGTTAACCCCTTTGCTGAAAACCGGCAACTACGACCGTGTGGTGGGTTTCAACAAAATGCCGGGATTGGACGTTTACTATGGTGCCGACCCGTGTTTCGAACACAAGGCACGTACACTACGCGGTTGGTACTACCGTTACACCGCTCGTTATCGCCACTTTTCGTCCTATGAACGCATGGTGTTTTCTCCGGCTGCCAGTACCAAATTATTAATGTTGTCAGAGGCGGAAAAAAAACACTGTATCCATTATTACGGTACTCCGAAAACGCGGTTTCATGTATTGCCACCCGCCGTATCCCCGCATTGCCTGCGCCCGGTGAATGCAGATAACATTCGGTGGGAATTTCGTGCGGAGTTCGGTTACAACGACGATGATCTTTTAACGTTGTGTATCGGCTCGGACTTTGAACGTAAGGGTGTTGACCGGGCAATTCGCGCCTTAGCGGCTTTACCCGAGGAACAAAAAGCCATCAACCACCTGCTAATCGTGGGCCGGGATGATCCCACGCCGATGACCCGGTTGGCTAAGCAATTAGATGTTGAAAAACACGTGCGTTTTTTTCAGGGCCGTGATGACGTACCACGATTCTTATTTTCGGCGGATTTGTTCGTACACGCCGCACGCAGTGAAAATACAGGCACGGTCATACTGGAAAGCGTTGTTGCGGGACTGCCCGCACTCGTCACCGCAAACTGTGGCTATGCAACCCATGTGACCCGTGCCGATGCGGGTCTGGTTTGCGAGTCACCATTCGATCAAAGTGATTTTAACCGTCAATTTGCCCATATGTTGACATCATCGGAACGTGAACGATGGTGCAAAAACGGTTCACGCTATACGGCGATAGATCAGATTCAAAACCGAACTGAGCTGATCGTCAATTTGATAGAACAACCTTAACGCTGTGCATCGTTTAGGACTGCCGGGGTTTGATAACCAAAGCGGTGATCCAGCCCAGCAATAGCCAGCTCTAAAAACGCCTGATCATCTTTACTTAAATAATCTTTGTAACCACCGACTTTACCGCGCCGTACCTTGAATGATTCGGGATCGCTGTCGTTTCTGGGCTGTAAACTTTTACTCTCCACTTTTTTGCTCTTTTCCAGTTTTTTCATGCTGTCAAAACTGGCGAATTCCAGACTTTCAACCACCAACTGCTGGTTAACCGGCACTTCCTCGATGAATTCAACCAAGGCACTGAATTCCTTGTGTGGATCACGACGGCAGTCTTCGTAGCGAATCAACTTGAATTTTGGCGTTCCCCACCATTCATTGATCCAATGATTCAAGATGTCAATTATCGACTCGATACCAAACTTTGAATGTCTTAACATCTCACCCATTTCTCCACAAAAGCGTCGCTCGCGTTTACTCAATTGAAAGTACAAAGATACGATGATATCGCGCGGGTCGCGCACCAGCAGTATGATCTTCTTTTCACTGCGTAAACGATTAGGCACGCGGTTACGACCACGTAGCCGTCGCCACGTGCTGCTGGTATGCCTGTGGGCCCACAAGTCATGAGTAAACAACACCCGCGGAAAATCGATGTGTTCTGACTTATGTGCATGCCAATCAAACTCCACACCCGCGGACTTAGCAAAGTAAGCATTTAAAAACACCCGCATCCATGTACGCCCGCTGGTGGGGATGGACACAACGATGGCATCGGCGCGCCCAAATTCGGCCGCTTTTTTACTGATATTCCACATGTATTTGCCGGTTGATGGCAAGAAAATTTGTGTAGGGACTCGTAGACTTCGACCTTTTGCGCATAGTGATATCGAAACCCGGTTGCAATAACGCCAGTGTTTGTTCATCTTTGTATCCATGCAGTTCACCGACGACGACCGTTGCCTTGGTTAAGATATCATGAGGAAAAGCGGACAGAATATCGTACTCCGCACCTTCGGTATCGATCTTGATGAGGTCAACCACCCGGTCGTGGTTCTCCTGTAAAACTTCCCTGACCGAACGAATGGGGACGGTCTCAGTGGATGCCTGATTATCTCCATGTAAAACACTTGAGTAACTATTGGTGGAACGATCCGATTTAGCCGCTAGCTCGATCTCACCGCTTTGCTCACCCAGCGCGTATGCACACGGATTAACACCCGGCAACCCACTGGTATTGAGTTGAAGCAGCTGAAAGTTTTCTTTCTGGGGTTCGAACGCGTGTATCGTGGCGTGCGGGTATCGTTTCTTGAAGTAGAGTGTGGCCAGACCGATATTAGCGCCGATATCCCAGATCACCGATGGCCGAAATGCGGCGGGCAAACGATAAATGCAATGCCGTCCAGAGAATAAAATCTCCAAAGCATCGCCCGCGTCTGACGAGCCTATGCGAAAACAAACCGGACGCCGATCGAACGTAAAATGCGAACGCTGTCCGTTAAAGTGACGTTTGCCACGCTTAAATGCCAGATCATAGCTGCGCGATCGGACATACGCTTCAATGACATTCATTCGCTGCCAGTGAGATAGGTACGCGCGCGGCCAAGCGCCATTAACGGGAAATAGTGCCGGTACATGTTGTAGTTAATCATGAAACCGCGGGACAACTCTTTACCTTGTTGCAAACTGGCTCTCAAACGCACCAGATCGGCACGGGCGCCCACACCGTAGCCAGGAAAACCGGTGCCGGTGTATTTCTCTTCGCGCCAGGTGCCGTCAATTTGATTCTGAATCAAATACTCTACACCACGATGAATACTTGATTTGAAGTCAGCGCTGTCCACCGCCAACAAAGCCATGATGGCCCAAGCGGTTTGGGATGCCGTGCTTTCGCCCTTACCACGCAAGTTATCGTCCATGTACGACATGGGCGTTTCACCCCAACCACCGTCGGTATTTTGGCACCCAACCAGCCATCGGCACGCCCTAAGCACATACTCCGCGTGCATGTCTTCTCCCAATGCCTTTAATGCAGGTAATACCGCAGCCGTACCATAAATATGGTTCACACCCCAGCGTCCAAACCAACTACCCTCGGGTTCTTGTTCTTCCCGGATATAGTTCAACGCTTTGGCGACCGCACCATTCGTACGTGTCAAACCGAGCAAACCAAATCCTTCCAGTACATGGGCGGTCACATCGACGCTTGGTGGGTCCAGTGCTTCGCCAAAATCCGAAAACGGAATACGGGTTAAAATTTCCTTATCATTGTCTTTGTCAAATGCTGCCCATCCACCGTTACGGCATTGCATGGCTATTAACCATTTTTCTGCGCGGCGAATCGCTTCATCGATCACATTCCTCTCGTCTGTGTTGGCGCTAAGTTGTTCACGTACCTGTGCCAATACTATTAGTGCAACCCCGGTATCATCAATATCGGGGTAGAAGGTGTTGGCGTGTTCAAATGACCAACCACCTGGCTCCACGTCTTTGACCTTTACCGCCCAATCACCAGGGGTACACACC